>CAVYMN010000001.1:0-2958889 GCA_963769635.1 uncultured Actinomycetota bacterium
GGTGCCCGCGATCGAACGCCCGGTGGCGACCTCGGAGATGTCGAATTCGCCCGAGACGGAACGGGTCCCCGCGATGCTGAGGGATCCGGACAACGTGGAATGTCAGGGTGGCCGGCTGTGCACCATCAGGCCGGAGCCAGCGCGGTCGGCAACATCGGGGCCGTCGGGGTGGCCGCGGCCGAGAGCGAGGAAGGTGCGCTCGTGCCCAACGCGTTGGTGGCGGTGACGGTGAAGGTGTAGGCCACGTCGTTGCTCAGATCCGCGATGACGGCACTGGTGTCCCCGGTCGTGGTGGCTTCGGCGCCTCCCGGGGAGGCTTGGACGGTGTAGCCGGTGATCGGGGAACCGCCGTCCGCGGCCGGGGCGATCCAGGAGATTTCCGCGCTCTCGTTGCCTACGACCGCGGTGACCGCGCTTGGAGCGGTCGGCATGGTCGGGTTGGGCGTGACCTGCGCAGAGGCGGACGACGTGGCGCGCCGGCGGCGTTGGTGGCCTTGGCGGTGAAGGTGTAAGCGGTGCCGTTCGTCAGGCCTGTCACGGTCGCGGTCCCGGCGGTGCCAGCCGTGGTCGCGGTGGCACCGCCCGGGGATGCGGTGACGGTGTACCCGGTGATCGTCGACCCTCCGGTGGAGGCCGGCGCCGCCCAAGACACCGCGGCGGAGGTGTTACCAGGCGGTCGCCGTGACGGCGGTCGGGGCTCCGGGCACGGTGCGCGGGGTCACCGCGGCCGAGGCCGCGGAGGCGCTGCCGGTCCCGACGACGTTCGTCGCCTTGACGGTGAAGGTGTAGGGAGTGCCGTTCGTCAGACCGTTCACGGTCGCGGTCCTGGCGCCGGCGGTTGTGGCGGTCGCACCACCCGGGGACGCGGTGACGGTGTAGCCGGTGACCGGGGAACCACCATCGGTGCTGGGTGCGTTCCAGGACACCGCGGCGCTGCCGTTGCCCGCGGTCGCGCTCACCCCGCTCGGGGCGCTGGGGGCGACGCTGTAGCTGACGATCAGGGTCGGGGTCCGGGGGGTGGTGAAGGGGGACTTACCGGCGGGTGGGTTGGCGCCGTCGTAGCAGGAGGTGGCGTCGCCGGTGGTGTTGAAGTTGCGGGAGCAGAAGCCCTTGTAGGCCGTTTCGCTGCCGGAGGTCTCCGAGGCGCGCAACACCATGCCGTGGTTGGCGTAGCCCTCGTCCCAGGCCTTGACCAGGGCGGTGACGTCGATGCTCTCGTGGAGGTTCGGGCCGAAACCGTTGCTGCAGCTGGCGTCCGAGCCGTGCACGAACGTCTTGGACGTCTCGTAAGAGGTGTTGAAGTCCACGTCGGGCTGGCCGCCCTTGCCGTTGGTCGCCGACCACGTCAGGCCGGCCTTGGGCCCGGTCTGGGAGGGGTGATCACCCGACCACCACTCCTCGGTGACCGGGTAGATGCTCAGCGCGCTGGGCGTGCAGGTCTTGGCGTCCCACTGGTAGAGGCGAAGATACGGCCTTGACGACGGTGCCAGGACGGGCGACGTCCAGCCACTGCAGGTAGCTGCGGTTGGCCAGGTCGCCGCTCTTCCACCCCACGCGCAGCATGCTGGAGCTACCGTAGTTGGTGGAGGGTTCGGCGCTCTGGGCGTAAGTGGTGCGGGTCGCGTTGTCGTCGGTGTACACGTCCGGGTCGATCCGCACCGGATAGACCGTCGTGTCCGCTGTGAGCCATTCGAAGTCCGGACGCAGCACGAGGACCTGCCCGCCGTCGGCGTCGGTCTCCAGCTCGGCGTCGACATCGACCGTGATCTCGGGGCCGGCCTCCAGGCCCTGCTGGGTGGCGTCCACCCGACCGGCTTGTCGATCCAGAACCGCGGGTCGTCGGTCTTGGTGTCGATGCCGACGAACTGCCCGCTGTGGGTCTTGGTCAGGCGCACGCCTTTCGCCCCGACCGGCAGCCGGTAGACCGGCGCCGTCGTCGGCGCCTCGGCCAACACGACGTGCACGTTGAATCCGTTCGCGGTAGCGGTGACCTGCACGTCCCGCGAGGCGGTGTCTTCGAAGGTCGCCGACCCGCCCTCGACCTCGGGCGCGTCCAGGTCTCGAGGCCAGTCCAACGACAGCGACCGGCCGTCCTGCCTGATCGTGGCCAACGGCTCGCTACCGGCCCCGTCACCGATGGCGACGTCCGCGCCGATGGCCTCGGGCTCGAGGACGCCATCCTGCTTCGACAGGGAGGTGTCGATCTCGACAAGCTCACCATCCTGCTCAACCCGGGTCGGAACCTGCGTGACCTCGACTGTCCTTTCCCCCGAAGGCTCGATAAAGACGGTGGTGTCCGTCTCGCGAGCTGACTCCAACTCGACCCAGCGACCGTGTCGCTGGCCTCCGCTGCAGCTGCGTCGATCTTCCTGCTGCTGGCAAGGCCTCGCCGGGCTGCCCGCGGCGGGGGCGAGGATTTTCGGACCGGTGTCGGCCACCTCGGTTGCCGCGCCGGCGGGCAGCTGCGCCAGGGTGATCACCAGGCCGGCAGCCGTGGCCGCAGCGACCCTGCGCACTGCGCGCCCCCTGTCGGGCTTGGTATTCGAGGCCGCGCGTGAGCCGGTAAACCGGCTCTTCAAAGTTGAGCGGGCAGTGATCTTGTCGCCGTTGTTGCTGCCCGGTGGTTCCGGGTGCAGTGCAACCGTATCCGTCGGTGGCTGTTGGCCACGTTCCTGAACCCACAGGCGGAGCGTTTCACCTGCTTGATCAGGCGGTTGAGGCCCTCGGTAGGGGCGTTGGTGATTCCGCTGTCGATGAACGCAGGCGATCGCCGGCCACCAGGTCTCGATCGTGGTCGCCAGGGTGGCGAGCATCCTCGATGTCGGCGCGGGCGCACCAGTCGTAGAAGCGGTAGAGCTGCGCGCTCACCTGGGCGCGGTCGGCGTCGGTGCGGGCGAGGGCGAGGAGCTCGCGGAGCTCCTCCTTCGCGATCCAGGCGGTGAGGATCTCGTGGGTCGGGTCGGCGTCGATGAGGGTGTTCCACATCGTGGTGAACCGCTTCCGGTTAGGCGTTCCCGCCCGTGAGCAGGCGGCGCCGGTTCGCCCAGGCCGGGTCGACCTTGCGGCCCCGTCGGCCCGTCTGCTCCCAGGTCACCCGGCGGCGGACCTCCGTCACCGCGGCGTTCGCGAGCGCGACGAGGTGGAAATGGTCGACGACGAGCGTGGCGTTGGGCAGCAGCCCGGGGGTGGCGATCGCCTTGGCGTAGACCGCGGACGGGTCGATCGCGACGAACGCGACCGCGGCCCGGAACTCCGGGGTGCGTGCCTCGAGCCAGGTGGTCACGCACGCGCTCGTGCGGCCCTCGGCCTGACCGAGCAGCCCCTGATCGCCGGCGAGGTCGACGAAGCCGGTGTCCCACGGGTCGGTGCGCACCCAGCGGCCGGTGGCGGCCTCCTGGGTCCACCGTGGGCGCCCGCGGCGGGTCTCGTCGATCCCGAGCACCGTGGTCGGTGCCGGCTCGCCCAGGCTCAGCGCGGCGGCCTCGATCACGGCGGCGTGCGCGGTCGGCCAGGACACCGCGAACGCGCCCGCGACCTCCGAGACGCTGCGGCACGCGTCGGCGACCGCGGCGGCGATCCCCCGGCGCATCCGCCCGGTCGTGCGCCGCCCGGCCGGGATCTCGGCGATGACCTGCGTGAATGATCCCCGCGCGCACGCCGGCTGGACGCAGCGCCACCGCTGCTTGTGCCAGACGACCGAGATCTCCCCGTCCCCGTAAGGGATGTCCCGCGGCGCGGTGGTCACGTTGCCCTTCACCGACGTCGAGACCACCCCGCACGTCGGGCACCCCGCAACCTCGTCGGGGGCGGTCGTGACGTGCACGACCCGCCCGCCCGGGACCGTCCCCGGATCGACACGCTGGACCCGAACTCCGGGCAGCCCGAACAACAACGTCGTACTGTGATCCACGCCCGTGGCCTGCTTTCAAGTCGTCTGCGTCGCAACAGACGACTTCAAGAGGTCACGGGCACCTCACTCAGACACGCCGTCAGGCCCTGACCGGTGACATTGCCCGGTCAAGATCGAAGAGCCGGTAAACCGAGCCATCGAGAATTCTCCCTGATACAGCGACGAGCAATCAGGGGTACGACGGTCGATACTCTCCGGAGGTTTAGGCCAAAGCGGTTTCTTCGACTGGATGGTGCGTTTCACGAACTGAACGGGCCTACCAAATCTATACCCCAGGAGGATCAAGTCCCGGAGATGTCCGAAATGCACGGAGGGGTACCAGGGAAGGGGCAGTGTTGCCGGCCGTGTTTTCGCGGAGCCCGGTCATCTCTGTCCACCCGTGCCCCTGACGGCGGCTGGGTGCCTCAGATCAGTGGAACTCCGACCTGGTGCCTCAGGTAGGCGACGCCTACCTCGGTTCGGTGGGAACAGACAGCAGACCTCTGCTGCTGGCGGGCGGTGACATAGCTGAGCCGCGAATCGCTCGCCTCTTCCGACGATCCCGATAATGCCTGATTATCAGGATCGTCCGTAGCCGTCTTCGTCGGCACGGTCTTCGCCCAGCGGCGCAGGTGGCGCCCCGAGTTGTGGCCGGTTCCGCGTGCTGATCGCCAGCGAGGCGTGCTGAACTGGCTGCCCACCGTCGCGCGCAACGACCCTGCTGACCGTCGTACCCCTGAGCCGGGTCGTGACTCAATTAATTTCATTTGGGCCGGACGATCCCTTGACCCGACCAGGCTTCGAGGTTCTCCCGAAGCTTGTTGTACGTCGCCTTGCTGTCGATCTTTCCCAGCCAATTTGTAACTGTCGGGTCGAAGATTGGTACCCTAACTACCTCGTTTGCCTGGAGGAACGGGTCTGAACCCGCGGAGTCGACAGCGCCCATCGACGACAAGCCGTGGATACGTATTCCAAGAAGCGGTCGGCGTCCCTCCCACGCCTTCTCGATTTCGTACGTGACCCAGCTGCGCCCCGCTGTTTTCTGTCCAATCAGCACGATCACGGCCTTCTTGTACGACATCTGGTCCTGGATCCACTTCTCAACTGCGGCATTTCCGGTTCCGCGGACCTTCTCCCATTCCTGAGAATTCAGCAAGGGCTGACCCTCAAGAGCGTCAATCTTCCGCACCAACTGAACGCGATGGACATCCTGCTCGTAGTGGAAGCTGTAGAACACTGACTTAGCCATCGGACCTCCTGTGGGCCGTGTTGAGCATTTACCGACTGCAGATGCCGGGTATGAACAGCTCAAGCCTCGTCGCGTCGGTAAAGTCGTCTCGTCAAGCCCGGCGGCGACTTGGACGTCAGGTCCGCCATGCAGCGCCGCCGCGGGCGAGCGCCAGATCTGCCAACGACTTCTTCTCGATCCGCGCTCCGTTGCGCCGCCGGACAACCGGCAGCAGGGACGAAACCGCATCGTTCTCGATCTCGGGATACAGGCCGAGGTACTCCTGGCCGATGTACTGGCCCTGATACTCAACGAGTGGCAGGATTGCGACGGCTTCCGCACTCCTGCGCCCGTCGAAGTAGCCAAGCTCCCAGGGCATCCATTTTGACTCGGTTGCGGCGGCGGTCGCAACGTAGATCAGCGAGGAACACTGAATCATCCGAATCCTGAGCTGCTGTGCCGTCGCCGCCGAGATTCGATCTCGGTCCAACTGCGGGTCTACGATCCAGTCGACGTAGACGCTGAGACCGACCTGTTCTAAGATCGTCTTGACCCCGAGAACCACCTCCGCGTCCCGCAAGCTATGGCTGAGGAAGATGTCGAAGCGCACTGTCGGGGCCGCCGCAGCCTCGCGTAGCAACATGCCGGCGGTACCGGACTCGCGGACTGCGCGCGAACGCCCTGCCCGTCTCGCATCGGCGATGGTGAAGTAGCTCAACCTCGTCCTCCCTGTCCGGGTGCAGCACAGCACATGCCACCGACAGAGCCTCCGCTGCCGTCCATCCGGCGGCGTAGGGTCGGGGGACGACAGCCAGGAGGGGGGCTCCGCCGGTGAGCGTGATCTATCGGGTAGAGATCTTCCAACGCGGTCGCACCGTCTGGCGCGACCGCCTGGGCGTCTCGCTGCGACGCGAGTTGAATGCTCACGGACTCCATCGCGCTCTCACTGTGGAGGTGAGCGAGCATCACATCGATGTCGACACGACCCCCACGGTTGCCGTCGCGCTGCTCGACCAGGACAGCAAGCTCGATGAGGATCTCGCCATGGAGGTCTCCGCCGCAGTTGATGACGGCGTGGTGGTGATCCCAGTGGTCGATGACCTGACCGTGTTCCGTGATCAGGCTCCGCCGAAACTCAGCCCGCACAATGGCTTCGCGTGGCACGGCGCCGATCCGGAAACTGAACTTGCCCGCCTGCTCTTGGAAGAGCTCGGGATCGAAGAATCCGACCGTAAGGTCTTTATCAGTCACCGCCGCAGCGATGCGCTCGGCGCCGCGGAACAGATGCACGACCGCCTAACGCACCACCGGTTCAGCCCGTTTATCGACAGATTCGCGATTCGGCCAGGCAGGAACGTGCAGGCCGAAATCGCTGATGCCCTAGAACAGTTCGCGTTTCTCCTAGTGTTAGAATCTCATGACGCGCATCTCTCGGATTGGGTTTTCGATGAACTCGAATATGCCCTTGCCCACACCATGGGCGTTCTCATCGTGCAGTGGCCAGGAAACCCAGCTCAAATCCCGGGAAGTGACCGCCTACCTAGGCTGATACTTTCGCCTGGGGACGTGATTACTGACGATCACGGCTACGACATACTGACGGAGCCCGCCCTAGACCGTGTTGTGCGGGAGGTGGAAGCAACGCACGCGCAAGGCATTGTAAGAAGGCGACGGATGCTACTGGTGAGTGCTCAGGAGGCGGCCGAGGCCGCTGGCGCCGAATGCGTGCCGCTCACCCATTGGTGTTTGGATGTGACCAGCCCATCCGGGCGGACTATAGTCGCGGTGGCACCCCGGCTCCCGCTCGCCGAGGATCTCCGACGTCTCGACGAAAAGCGCCTGCAGATCGACGCCGACGCCGATGGCGTTCTGCTCCACGCCGCAAGGCGGCTGGCCGAGCCCCGTCGCCGACATCTTGAATGGGTCGTAGGAGGCAGGAACTTGGAGATGATCCCGGACAACTGCATCGGAGTCCACTGGTGACCGTCGCGTCCACCCCGTCCCTCGCGGGCGGCGCTGTGTTCGTTTCAGCGAGCATCCCCGACTCTGGCCGCTGGAGGGGCGACTTCGATCCCATGGCCATAACTGACGCCGTCGTGTCGGTGGCGCGGGCTGTGCTCGCCAGCGAAGGAAAACTGGTTACCGCCGCGCATCCCACGATAGCGCCACTCTTGCTCTACGTTGCAGCCGAGCAGTCGCCCGCTTCCGAACCGCTCGTGATCGTCTATCAGTCCGAAGTATTCGAGGATATTTGGCCAAGCGCGACGCGTCGTTTCGAAGAGCAACACGTTGGGACGGTCGTTCGGACTCCTCGCATCGACGACGAGCCGGCCGATCCGGTTCGCGCTCCTAACAGCCTTGAGTTGATGCGCAGGATGATGTTCACTGAACAACATTTGCTCGGCGCCGTATTCATCGGTGGAATGGAGGGCGTTCCCCGCGAACACGCTCTCTTTGCCGAGCTTCGCCCACACGCGCCTACATATGCGTTGGCCCGGCCTGGTGGCGAAGCCGCAACACTCGTGGATGCTTCGCCGCCCGCGCTGCGCGAGGTCCTCGCGAACGAGAATGTCTACCCGGCAATCGCGCGCGTGATTGTTGCCGACATCGCGGCCCAAACCAGGTAGTCGTCGCTGCGTCGATCAAGAGGGGGTGGCGGTCATCGCGAGGTCGCGATTGGATTGGAGAGCGGCCCGCCACGCCGCCAGCCTCCGGCCGTAGTGTACGGGGATGACGTCCGCGTGCAGCCGGGAGCAGTACTTCGCCGCGGCAGGCTCCGACGGGTTCACGGTCGCCGCGCTGCGCGCGCAGATTCACGCTACGACCAGCGCGTTCTGCAACCTTCTTCGGGTTGCCCTGTGATGGATGATCCGGAGTGTGCCTTCTGCCGGATCGTCGGTCAGCAGGAGGAGGCCACGGTCGTCTTCGAGGATGCTGCTTGCATCGCGTTCTTTCCACGTCATCCGGCCTCGGTCGGCCACACGCTGGTCGTCCCCAAGGTCCACGTCCGAGACTTCCTCGAGCTGGACGAACGGACGGGCTCGGGTCTGGTCAACGCGACGGTTCACGTCGGCCGTGCCATCCGGGAGGCGTTGAATCCCGAGGGGATGAACGCGATCACGTCGGCGGGGTCGGCGGCGACGCAGACAGTATTTCACCTGCACGTACACCTCGTCCCACGATGGGAAGGCGACAAGATCGGCAGGATCTGGCCGCCTGCACAACCGTGGATCGAGGCGATGGAGGGGGAAGTCGCCCAGCTCGTTCGTGCAGCATGCGGCGGATCCTTGTCGTGATAGAGGCTCGCCACGAGAATCGCGACGCCCGATGCCAGGATCATGCCGTACAGCACTCTGAGCGTGGCAGAGAAGATCGTGCGGCAGTAGGCCGCCTTGGGCTCGCTGAGATAGGGCCGCGTGTCCATGGAGAACGTCGAGACTGTCCCTGGTGACTGCCGCACGTCCTCGTACAGGTACCGGAAGAGACGCTCTTGGCGGAGGAAGTACGCATCCAGCCACCAGAACGCCACCGTTGGCATGAGCGACACCGCGGCCACCCGCCAGTTGAGCTCCTTCACAGCGAACCCGTAGAACAGGCCCGCCACGGTCAATGACCAGCCCTTCACGAGGAAGCTGCTCGATGCGTGACGGGCGATCACGGTCTGGATGAGCTCCAGGTGCCGCACCTGGTGGTCCGACAACGTCACGGGGACCCACCTTGCCTCGGGGAGCGGGGGCTCAGCTCCAGCTCATGCGTCCTTGCGGATCGCGATCGCTTCTTTTGCCGCCGCCTCGATGTTGTCCGAGATCCACTTGTAGGGGTCCGCCGAAGGAGGGTCGTAAGTCTTTGCCACGGAGGACAGCTTCGCGCCCGACCCGTTGAGCTGCAGCTGCTCGAGCGGGTTCTTGCCCTTCGTGCACTTCTCGCCGTGCTGGTTCTTGAGGTTGTGGATATAGATGCCGACGACGCCCTTGCCGTCGTTCCACGCCTTTTCGATCTCGTAGATGACCCACTTGCGCTCGGCGGTGTGCGAGCCGATCAGGACCACGACGCAGGCCTTGCCGGCCAGCTGGTCGCTGATCCACTTCTTGATGGCCGCGTCCCCACCCTGCTTCACCTTCTCCCACTCGTTGTCTGAGACGGGCTGGTTACCATCCAGTGCGCCGATGTTCCGGACGGTGCCAGCTCGGAGCAATGCTTGAGACCTGTGGATCACCCCGCCGGGTTGCGTAGCTGAGCGGCGCGGCGGGATGCGGGAGGGTCGTACCTCCCCGATGATCCCGAGAAAGCCCCTCAAGCCAGGCCGGCGCGCCAACGCCGGTCGGAAAGGTACGACCCCGTGCTTACGGTAGTTGCTGGTTCCTGCCCCGAGCCCTCCGCCACGACGGCGCCCGGCCCCGCGCCGGTGTCGCTGATCGACGAGCTCGTGCGCGAGGGCGCCCGGCGGATGCTCGCCGAGGCGTTGCAGGCCGAGGTCGCCGACTACATCGCCCGATTCGCCGACGAGCGCGATGAGAACGGCCGGCGTCTGGTGGTGCGCAACGGCAGCCACGAGCCGCGGGAGGTGCTCACCTCGGCCGGCGCGGTGCAGGTGCAGGCTCCGCGGGTCAACGACAAGCGCATCGACGCCGACACCGGCGAACGGGCGCGGTTCTCCTCGGCGATCTTGCCGCCGTGGTGCCGCAAGACCCCGAAGATCAACGAGGTGCTGCCGCTGCTCTACCTGCACGGCCTGTCCAGCGGCGACTTCGTCCCGGCGCTGGGCCAGTTCCTCGGCTCCACCGCCGGGCTGTCCGCACCGGTGATCACCAAGCTCACCGAGACCTGGCAGCACGAGCAACGCACCTTCGCCGCCCGGGACCTGTCCGGGGTCGACTTCGTCTATCTGTGGGCCGACGGCATCCACGTCAACGTCCGCCTGGAAGAGCACCGGCTGTGCCTGCTCGTGCTCGTCGGGGTCCGCGCCGACGGGCGCAAGGAACTCGTCGCGATCAGCGACGGCTACCGGGAATCCACCGAGTCCTGGGCCGACCTGCTGCGCGATGCCCGCCACCGCGGCATGCGCGCCCCGGTACTCGCGATGGGCGACGGAGCACTCGGCTTCTGGGGCGCCCTCGCCGAGGTGTTCCCCCAGACCCGGGCCCAGCGGTGCTGGTTCCACAAGATCGCCAACGTCCTGGGCGCCATGCCCAAGACCGCGCACCCCGCGGCGAAAACGGCGCTCGCGGCGATCTACAACGCGGAGAACAAGACCAAGGCGGTCGCCGCCGCGAAGGACTTCGCAGCCACCTACGGGGCGAAGTTCGGTAAGGCCGTCGCGAAGATCACCGACGACCTCGACGTGCTGCTGGCCTTCTACGACTACCCCGTCGAGCACTGGATCCACCTGCGCACGACCAACCCCATCGAGTCGACCTTCGCCACCGTGCGCCACCGGCAGAAGCTCACCAAGGGCCCCGGCTCACGCGCCGCCGGCCTCGCGATGGCGTTCAAGCTCATGCAAGCCGCACAAGATCGCTGGCGCGCTGTCAATGCCCCCCACCTGGTCGCCCTCGTCCGAGCAGGGGCGACCTTCATCGACGGCAAGCTCGTCGAACGACCCGACGACCCATCCCTGACGGACCGTCAGACAGCCGCCTGAAAGTTCCCGATCCACAGGTATTGACTATTGCTCCCAGCTCGCCAGCAGTCCGGTACGAAGTGAAAGCTGTAGAACGCCTTGGTCTTGGTGGCCATGAGTCTGACGCCCCCTCCGGGCCGCGCTTCCTTCACGGCCCTCTGTCCAGGTCAGAGCCTCGCACCCGACCGTCAGGCGGACTGTACGGGAGGGGTCCGACACCTCCGCTCGCACGGGCGACCCCAAGGGGTCGGCGCTCCGCCCCTGGACTACAGGCCGAGGGCGGCACTGGGGTTGTCCTGCCAGATCTGGCCGGGGCGGATGTAGCGCAGGGCGACGGCGACGCTGGTGTGGCGGGTCTGACGCATGATCCGGTCCAGCGGGACGCCGGCGGCGGCGGCCTGGGTGGCGAAACCGGCGCGCAGGCTGTGTCCGGCGTAGCGGGCCGGTGGGTATCGCTCCGGGTCGGCGAGCAGCGCGACGGCGTCCTTGACGATCAGCGCCACGGACTGCCCGGTCAGGCGGGCGTGCGGGTCGAGGCAGCCGGGGGTGCCGATCGTGCCGTGGCGGGTGATCGGGCGGAACGCGGGGGCGTCGGGGTGCAGGGCCTCCCCGAGGTTCGTGAGCTCGGTGTGAAGAGCGTCGCGCCATTCGGTCCAGGCCCGGATCGGGCAGGTCGCGGCACAGCTGTCGGTGGGGTGACCGTGGGCGACGCCGACGAAGTCCCCGAGGCCGGTCTGGTCGGTCTTGGAGCGGGCGATGAACACCTGCAGGCCCTGCTCGGTCTCCACCAGGTCCCCGGCGTCCAGGCCGACGAGCTCGCTGCGCCGCAGCGCCGCGGCGTAGCCCAGCAGCAGCAGGGCACGGTCCCGCCGCGCCCGCAGCGCCGCGGCCCGCGCCGCCCGCAGCGACGCGGTGACCCGACGCCGCTCGGCCGCGGCACCGGGCTGGTCGTGTAGGTCCGCAATCCGCCTGCGCAGGTCCTCGACCGCGCCGAGGCGGGCATGCAGGCGGGTGCAGATCACCGCCAGCGGCGCGGTGACCAGCGCAGATTTCCCGGCGGGGCGGGCGCCGTGCTTGCGGCGCAGCCCGACCACCGCGCGGCGGACAAGCTCGTGGCCGGCCGGGGAGGGGTGCCCGCCGGAGCGGTGCGCGACCGCGATCGCGGACAGCCGGCGCAGCAGGGTGGCCGGGCGCAACCGGTCCTGGTGCGCGGTCACGTACAGGGCCACGGTGCGGGGCTCGGCGGGCAGCACCTCGAGGCGGTAGCGGGCGGCCCAGTCGGTGAAGTCGGCCCAGTCGGCGGCGTAGGCGCGCCGGGTGGCCGCGGCGGTCGCCGCCTCGAGCAGGTCGGCGAGGTCCTCGACCAGCTGCGCCAGCTCGACGTCGAGGTCGACGGCCTCGAGCAGTGCGTCGGTGACCGGGGCCTCGCCCGGGTCGTCGTCGAGCACTGCGGGCAACAGCCGCAGCCATGCCCGCGCCTCGGGATCGGGCTGGTTTCGAGCACCCGCCGTCTGAGGACCCGTCAGCTCGGCGGGCCGGCCGGCGTCGACACCCGTGGTGGTCACGCCCGCCAGCATCCCGCGCGGGTCCGACGACGCCGCCGATCAGGCCTTTCATGGCGTGTCGGCTGACTAGCGAGAACAGATCATTACCGCTAATCAGACGACACGCGGCGATTCTAGTGCCACGGAGGGCCGGAGTGAGGACAAATGTCCGTTCCCATCGAAGGTGAGGCACGCGTCGCCTACATGAGGCATCCGTTCCGGAGTTCCACCGACCTGAGGCACCCGGACGGGGGCGTACGGGCTTGACCAGGGCCAGACGCCGCGACGTGAGCTGCCCGGTGTGGGTGACCATTCACGAAGTTGCCTCAGATAGGTGGGACAAGATCAACCCGCGAACCGTCCCACCTATTTGAGGCAGCCTGGTCAAACGGCCTGACGGTGCCTCACTTCCAGCGGCATCGGACAACAAAGTTGCAGGTAAATGGCCTGATTAACGCGGCGACGGATTCTCCCTGTGCGTTCTTCACCATTGCTGCCGGTCGTCAGGCAACCCCATCCACCCCGCCGAGCATCTGGTGCAACTTGGCGACCAGCGCGCGCATCTCGGCCAACTCGCCATCTCGGGGGTCGGGCAACGCGGCGGTACTAGGTTCGGGCCCTCGCGAGCGGAATGCGTCGAGGGCTTCCAGCGCCGCCTTGTCGGCACCGGGGAGGGCGTGCAGGTACTTCCCGGTCGTCACGATGCTCCCGTGCCCTAGCCGTTCCTTCACGACCTGGAGGTCAGCGCCGCCGGCGAGTAGCCAGGAGGCGTGCGCATGACGTAGCCCGTGCGGGGTCGCCGTGAACCCGAGGCTGGCGGTCTTGATCGCGGGGTTCCATACATGGGCGCGGAACCAGGTGTTGGGGATGTGGCCGTCGGTGCGCACGGTCCGCGGGCATCGAGGACTGTCCTTGCCGGCGGCCCGACGCGCGGCGCGGTAGGCGGCGATGGAGTCCTTGCAGGGCCGGCACCGGCACGGCGCCGCCTGGTAGGCAGTCGGCGTCCCGTGTCGGTAGCGCCGGCCCTTCTCGTTGGGCTCGGTCCACCCCAGCGTCTCCGGGTCGGGCAATTCGTCCGGTCGCCGGTAGCGCTGGGTCGCCGGCGCGGGGAACGGGAAGAGTAGGTCGTCGACTGCGAGGCCTACGTGCTCGATGTGCCGGCGGAGGCGGTCGACGATCCGGTCGCTCAGTCCGAGCTGCCGCCACTCCTTGTCCTTGGGATAGTCCTTGACCACGAACCGCGCACCGGGGCGGTCCTTCGACTTGAGTTCGACTACGGCCCGGGAGACGGTCAGGGTCCGGGTGTCCAGGTCGAGATCCTTGGGGCGGAGCTCGGTGAGTTCGCCCCACCGCAGGCCCGATTCGATTGCCGTTTCGACCAACAGGCGCATCGTCTCGTCACGTATCGCCGTATAGATCCGGTCGTACTGCTCGGCTGTGATGACGCGCCGCGTTCGACGAGCCACCGGCGGGGTCTTGACTCCGCGGCCTGCGTGGATCAGGACGACCTGGTCGTTCAGCGCCGTGGTCAGAATCGCGTCGAGCACGACTTTGGCCTCGCGAACCGTTGGCGGCCGTGCTCCGTAGGTTGTCTGCAGCTCGCCGATCCACTCCCGGACGTGTGCGGGCAACAGTTCGACCATCCGGACGTGCCCCAGTCCGGGCAGGACGTAGCGATTGAGCAGGTACCGGTAGTTCTCCCGGGTCGTGGCCTCGATCAGGTGGTTCGGAAACCACTCCGTCTCCACGTAGGTGGACAGTGTCTGGCGGCCGCGCTTCGGGTCTCCGACGCGGCCGAGTGACAGACCGTCCTCCGCCCGGTGCCACGCGCGCACCGCCTCGCGTTCGGTCCGGAACGTGCCCGCGGAGCGCTCGGCGCCGCGCACATCGCGGTACGTGGCGGTGTACCTCGCCTTGCCGTCACGCCCCACCCGCACCTTGACCCTGCCCACGGCGGTACCCCCAAGATCATTTGTCCGCAGCTTGTCCGCGAAACGCCTACCGGACGGTGGCGGACCTCAGCGGACGCGGGTGGATCGAATAATGGCTCTGAGCTGCGATTATATCCCGAGAACACCATCGGGACAGCGCCCGAATCTGACGTCAGGGAAGCGTTCGCATCGAGGGGGTCTGGGGTTCAAATCCCCACAGCTCCACCCAGGTCAGAGGCCGGTTCCGATCGAGGAACCGGCCTTTTGCGTGGTCCGTACGCCGGGGCATGCAGCGCAAGCGCCGGTCCCCGGCGCGCGGCCGGGTGCCGGTTAGGGCCGCGGGTTTAGGAGCCATTCCGCGTCGGCCGGCTCCGTTTCGTCCGAGTGCTCGGAGTAACGCCCGTCCCCCGTCACCGAGAGATGGTCGCCCGCCCCGTGACGGAGTATCCATTGCTCGTCGTCGGCGTTGTAGGCCTCGAGGTTCGGTTGGGTCAGCAGCTCACACCCGAGGTCGAACCGGAACTTGGTGGCGCCGTCCGCAGGACTGATGCGGACCGATTCGAGCGCTTGGCCGTTGAGGAAACCCAACGCCCTCGCCATCGTCGTCCGGTCCGATTCACCGTGCGCGAACCGCTGCCCTTGCCAGAGCAGTTCCCACACGCACAGGTAGATCGTCAGGCCCCACTCGCCGTGTACACGGCTGGATCGACCTGCCGCACGCCTGGGCACGCCCACTATGTGGACGCCACGTTCGGTGACGGGTCCAACGACCAGGTCTGGTTGCCCGAACTCCATCACGAAGATGGACCCATGCACCCTGGTAGTTCCCCAGCTCGCTGTGTCACCTGACCTCCCCTCTTGGACGCGTCCAACTTGACACCCGCTCGTCAACGCGCTCTCGTCGACCTCGGCGTGCGCCCGCCTCTGGCGTTCAACGCGAAGTCGAGTCACCATGAGTCGACTGGGACCCGCTGGGATGCGGATCGACGAGAGGGGCTCTAGATGAAGCTGGGCAAAGCTCTGGCGCAGGGTGTGGCGGCGGACGTGACGTCTGAGGTCGAGGTCCCCACGCCGGCCGACGTTGCCGCTCCCGTGGAGACGAAGGTCCCCGAGACCGTCGCCTGAACGAGCTGAGGCGTCCGCGGCGGCCCACGGGCCGGCCGCGGCCGTCCACATGCGATCCGTCGGTGCTACGAAGCGAGGGTGGATGAGGCGTGCGCCGCGGCTGCCGATCGAGAACCTTGCCGCGCCCCTGACCGGGTACAAGCTGGCCAAGCTCCTGCACGCCACCGACGGCCGGTCGGTCGCGTTCGCGGGCCTGTCCGTCGGTTCGCGCCGCGTGTACACCACCGTCGACGAGGCGGAGTGCGCGATCACAGCCAAGCATTCCCCGCCGGACCACCGGGGCAACTGCGGGTTCTACTGCGTGCACACGGCCGACGCCGCGCGTGCGTTGGCGTCCACGGAGACCTACCGCGACGGGGTCCTGCTGGAGGTCTCGGCGTCCGGGCGATTCATCCGGTACGAAGAGGGCCTGCGGTACCAGAAGCAGCGGGTCCGAGCGGTCCGGGTCGGGTTGTGCGGATGCGGCCGCCGCGCCGAGGTCTTCGTCGCTGCCGACACCGGCGCTGACCTGGCCGGCTGGCGCCGGCTGCTCGCGGTCTGCCAGATCTGCGCGGGTCTGAAGCCACAGGTCGGTCGCGACCGCATCGCCGCCCTGCTGCCCGGCGTCCCCGTGACCCTGGACGAGGGGGTCTGCCCGCTCGACGACCTGCCTGTGCCCTCGGACGCCTGGGCCGCCGGCGCCGAGACCGTCCTGCTCTCCGCCGAGGTCGCCCTGCTCCAGGCCCGGCTCGATGCCGTCCAGACGCGGCTCGCGTCCATGGAGGAGCCAGGACGCCGGCCGCCCGCGGCCGACTGACCCTCCGGCCGTGCCCCCTCGCGCCGTTACCGGGCATTCGCCTGCGGCCCCGGCATGCTGAACTTACGCTCTAGTGGCACGCCGCGTGCACCCGTCTGCCCCCATGCAGGAGACCCTCGTGAGTAACGCCGCCGCCTCGCCCAAGAGCACCGACGACACGCTCGCGTGGGACGACGAGTCGCTGTGGTCGGAGCCGGCCGCGGCGCAGCGGTTCTCCTTCGGCGGCCGCTCGCCGCGGGATGTCGCCGTGAGCGTCGCCCTCGTCCTGCTGACGTTCGCCAGCCTGCTCGTCGTCCTCGCCTTCGTGTCCTCGGGCGACGCGGGCGCGACCGGTGGCGGCGGCTGAGCATGCTCGCTGCGGCGCCCGTCGGCGGGCGTCCGGAGCTCGCCTGCCCGGAGTTCGCCTGCCCGGAGCTCGCTTGCCCCGAGCCCACCGGCCCCGAGCCGGCGGTGTTCGTGCGGTTGCGCCGGAGTTGGTTCGTCCTGACGCTCCTCGTCAGCGTGGGGTCGTTCGTGGCCGCCGTCGCCCTGGCGCCGGACGCCGACGCCGACGTGGGCCGCGCCCTGGGCGTGCTGCTCCTGTTCGGCTACTCCGCGCACGTCGCGTCCACGGCGTGGTTCGTGACGCTGCCCGAGGTCCGCGCGCACGCGCTCGATCGTCGCGGTCGCTTCCTCGTCGCGCCGGTGGCCCTCGTCGCCGGCGCGGTTGCCCTGACGTGCACGCTGTCGTTCCGCCAGGTGCAGTGGCTGCTGCTGCCGTACTTCGCCTGGCAGTTCGTGCACTTCCAGAAGCAGAACCTCGGGATTTCCGCGTTGGCCGCGTCCGCCCAGCGGGCCGGCAGGCTGACCGGACGCGAACGGTGGGCCCTGAAGATCGCGGGAATCGGCGGTGTCGCCGGACTCCTGACGAACCCTCAGCTCCTGCAGCTCTCGGTCGACCCGCGGCTCGGTGCGCTGCGTCCGCTCGCGCTGGCCGTCTTCGTCGGCGGTGCCGTCTCCGGGCTGATCGCGCTGGCGCGGCGCGACCGGCGGCCGGCCGGGTTCGTCGCGGTGTACGTCTTCGCGCTGCTGTTCTTCGCCCCGGTCTTCGTCTTCGACAATCCGTACGCCGCCGTCGCCGGGCTGACCGTCGCTCACTCCTGGCAGTACCTGGTGATCATGGGTCACCTCGCCCGCGCGCCGCGACCCCGCCGGTCGCCGGTCGCCGCGCCCGCCGCGCTGCTCGTCATCGTCGTCGTGGGCGGGCTGCTGCTCGCGTCCATCGCTGCGCAGCCCGACTCGCCCGCCCTGCTGGGCCGGGCCCTGTTCGGCCTCTACCTCGGCCTTGTCATGGCGCACTTCGTCGTGGACGCGGGGATGTGGCGCATGCGTGACGAGTTCCCGCGACGTTTCCTGACAGCCAAGCTGCCCTACCTCGTCGGCCGGCGCTAATCCCGCGAGTCCTACTACAGGTTCGATTCGCGGGGGTCGGTGCGGAGCAGCCCGTAGAGCACGCTGTCCTGCCAGGCGCCGCGGCGGAACGCGTCCGCCCGGATGAGGCCCTCGCGGCGGAAGCCGCACCGCTCCAGCGCGCGTTGCTCGGCGAGGTTGGCGGACTCGGTTGTGGCCTCGAGCCGATGCGCCGGGGTGTGCCGGAAGAGGTAATCCACGAGCAGGCGCTGGCCCGCCGTCCCGACGCCCTTGCCGCGATGTTCGGGCAGGAGCCAGATGCCCAGGACCCAGACGCCCGGCCGGCGGCCCTCGGGCAGGTGCCAGCTCACCGAGCCCGCGGCTGTGCCGTCGTCGTCGACGACGAGGCGGAACGGCGAGCGGGTCAGGAACGTGTCGTCCGCCCAGCGCACCCGGAATTCGTGCACGTCCGAGAAGCCGGTCCACTGGAACTCGCCGAGGACGCTCGGGTCGACGCAGAACCGCTCCCGCAGCGCGAGGTCGTCCGCGGTGAACGGGCGCAGGGTGACGTTCGGGGGAGCATCCACGACCGGCCATCCTGCCAGCGGAGCGAGGGCCCGGGGCCTGTCGTCGACTCGGACGGAGGCTGCCGCGTGTGGGCGTGTCCCCGGAGGGCAGTGGTAGGCAGGTTCGCGGGCCGTTCGGCCCCGACCGCCACGGAGGAGATCACATGAGCATCGCCACGAAGTTCGACAAGGCCTACGAGACGAAGAGCATCACCGAGCTTGCCGACGCCCCGGTCGCCGCGCTGCAGGGTGTGAGCGAGAACGACGCGAAGCTCCTGCAGGAGGCGTTCAACATCAAGACCGTCCGGGACCTCGGGACGAACAGGTACTTCCTCTGGGCTCAGGCCGTCGCCAAGCTCGCCGAGTAGACCGCAGGCCCGACGACGGCGTGTAGCTGCGAGATCACTGAGAGATGTTGACTTCATCTCGCCTTTTCATTGACCTTTCATTTACCTTATGAAACATGAGGATTGCAGACAAACGAGGCCGAAGCACCCTGGATCGGAACCGCGCGCTGCCTGGTGAGGAGCGCGCCGCCGACGTCGACGCCGCGAAGTGGCGGTCGGCGCTGCCGGAAGACGCGTGGCCACGGGACTTCCCGACCGAAGGGAAGGTGTGGCGGCAGGACGTCTTCGACATCGCCGACCGCTGGCGGGACGGCCGCGCGAGCTCACGCCAGCTCATGGCCGCCTCGCTGATGTGGCGCTACGGGGCTGCGACACCCGGGCGGCGCCGCACGCTCAAGGCGCTCGGCGACGACCCGACCGGCGTCAAGATCGAGGCCGCCCTGCACGGACTCCGCGCCGACCAGCCCACGCCCGGTGACCTGCGCGGCGCGTACATCGCGTTCCGTACGCGCTGCCGCCTGCACTCGTTCGACGCCGACATCTCCACGTGCCTGCTGTACTTCGCCGGGTACCGGCGGGGTAACGGCGGGACGCAGCCGCTCATTCTGGACGGCACGATCGCGCGTCACATCCCACGGGCGGCCGGCGTCACCAGCCCGTCCAACCGCGGTTCCAGTGCGGAGTGGGCGCGCTACATCGGCTGGGTGGCCGACCGTGCACGGGACGAGGTCGAGCCCGATCGCATCGAACTGGACCTGGCCTCAGGCGGCTTGCTGTACGGGCAGGCGTCCTTCGACGTGCGCGGGCGTCACGCCCGGCGCTGAGCCGCCGGGGGAGCCTGGTCCGGCTCCGGGTTGCCTGCCATCGCCGCGGACTTCGCGGCCTCCCAGGCGGGTGGATTCAGCGTGGCCGCGGCCCCGGCCGAGACGACCGACTCGGCCTCGAGTGCGCCGTGGTCGTCCATCGTCGAGGCGCAGCGGGATCGCGGCAACAGCAGGCGCTTCAGCCGCAGCCACGGCACCCGGCCGATGATCAGGGTGACCGCGGCGAGCACGATGCAGGCGGCGATGCTGTCGAGCCAGTAGTGGTTGGCGGTCGCGACGACGGCGACCGTGGTCAGCGTGGGGTGCAGCAGCCACAGCCAGCGCCACTTGCTGTGCGTCGAGGCGATCAGGCCCGCCGCGACGAGCACGGCCCAGCCGACGTGCAGGCTCGGCATCGCCGCGTACTGGTTGACCAGGCCGTCGGCGTTGGGCGCCTTCGTGTAGACGTTGGGCCCGTACATCGCGGCGGTGTCGATGAAGCCCAGGTTGTCCAGCATCCGCGGCGGTGCCAGCGGGTAGACCAGGTGGCACAGCAGCGCGATGCTCGTGATGCCGATCATGGCGCGGCGCATGGCCGGGTACAGCGCCGGGCGCTTGATGTACATCCAGATGAAGCAGGCGATCGTCGCGGGGAAGTGGACGAGCGCGTAGTAGCTGTTCGCGAATTCGACGATCCACTCGGCGGTCAGGACGGCTTGCTGGGCGCTGAGCTCGTTCGGCAGGTGGAAAAATCGTTCGAGCTTCCAGATGTTGTTCGCGTTCTCGTAGGCGACCGAGACGTCGACCTGCATCAGGCTGCGACCGTACTTGTACAGAGCGAACAGGCCGACCATGGCGATGAGTTCACGGGCGAAGCGGGAGACAGCGAAGGTGCCTGTCTTCGGCCTGCCCGGCGCCGGGGAAGCGATGTCGACCACGTTCTGTTCCCTGTCTCCTGCTGATGATCGGGGCCGGTGCGCCGACGCGTGACAGGTCCCACCTAGATGGGCGCGCCGGTGGACAAATCCCCCGAATCGGGTTCGAAAGAGGATAGCTGACGGTGCTCGTCGCGCTATACGACCACGGGGCTCATTTAGTTACGGACCACCTGGCTATCTGCTGACCGTTCCCTGAACAGCGCGGACGCCGCCCGGCGGCCCCGAGTGATTCGGGTCACGAGTTGCCCCGGCGCTGGTGTACACGCCGGTCGAACTCCGCATCCACCCTCCCGCCGAGGTGTCAATGCCGTCCGGGCGCAGGGCCGAACGCATCGGCCGCCACCAGGTCGTCAGGGGGATCGCCGGGACGCGGCGGATCACGCTCGGCCGTTCCGCGAGCGGCAAGCCGCGCAGCGCGACGGTCAGTTCCTCCGCCGACAGCGACCTGCCCGGACGGACCTGCACGGCCGCCACCAGCACCTCGGCGGCGTCGCCGGCGCGCACTCCGTAGGCCGCCACCAGGTCGACTGCGTCCAGCGAGCCGATTGCGTCCTCGGCCGGCCCCGGCGACACGGTGCCCGCCTCGGTGTGGACGAGATCCGAAACGTGCGCGACCAGCCAGTAGTCGCCGTCCGCGTCGCGGCGGAACAGGTGACTCGTGCTCAGCCAGGCATCCTCGGGGGAGAACAGTCCGCGCAGCGCGCGCGGCGAGACCGGACCCCTCGGGGCGCGGGCGACCAGCAGGCCGGTCTCGTCCGGGGCGCAGGCGACCGCGAGCCCGTCCTCGCCGGCCAGGACCTGCCCACGGTCGAGGTCGTAGCCGACGATCCGCACCTCGGCGGCGCCCGGCAGCGGGCGGCCCTTCGACCCGACCTTCTCCCCGCTGACGTTGGCCAGGACCACGCCCTCCTCGGTGGAGGCGAAGAACTCCAGCACCCCGGCCGGGGCGAAGCGGTCGGCGGCCCGGTTCCACAGCCAGGCGGGCATCCCCGACCCGACGAACAGGCGCACCGGGTGGTGGCGCTCGGACGCGGCCGGGTCGGCTTCGATGAGGTCGCGCAGCAGCGTCCAGGTGTAGGACACGATCGTCACCCCGTACCGGCGCACCTCCTCCCAGAACGTCGCCGGGTCGAAGCTGCGGGTCAGCGCCAGCCGGGAACCGCCGGCGATCGCGCCGCCGACGCTGGTCAACAGCCCGGAGGCGTGGTGCAGGGGGGTGACGCTGTAGACCGTGTCGGCGGACGAGAGGCGGGCGGCCGTCGCCGTCCCGTACGCCGACATCGCCCAGCGGCCGTTGCTGATCCGGCTCATGCGGGTGCTCTCGTCCTCGCCGGTGAACAGCAGGAACGCGAGGTCGCGGGCACGGCCGGGGTTCGGGACGTACCAGGCAGGCAGGGTCACGGTGGCCGGGTCGACCAGCTCGAGGTCGGTCACGCCGGGGTCGAGCGGCGGGCGCGTGCGTCCGCCGCCGAGCACCAGCACCGGGACGCCGACGGCAGCCCGCGCCGCGGCCGCGTTCGTCGGGTCCGCGACGATCCGGGTGACCTGGGCGAGCTCGGCCTCGCGGCCGGCGGCGCCGTCCGGGCGGAGCATCGCCACCGCCGCACCGATGCGGTTGAGCGCGGCGATCGCCGCCACGGCGCTGGGCCGGGTGTCCATCAGGACGCCGACGCGCTCGCCCTGGCGCACCCCGACCGAGAGCAGGCCGCGGACGACGGAGTCGACCCGAGTGTTCGCCGCGGCGTACGTGTGGCCGCGTCCGTCGAAGACGAAGAACGTCCCGTCGGCCGACTTGCGCGCGCGTTCGTCCAGCAACTGGCCGAGCGAGCTGCGCGCCTCGCCCTTCGCCCGGTGCAGGCGGGCGAGGCGCGGCAGGCCGCTCGAGGCGTCCGCGGCGAGGGCGCCGAGCGCGCGCGCCCCGTTCGTCGCGGACGTCAGCGTCGCCCGGGCCGCCCCGAGTGCGTTGCCGGCCGCGCCGAGCCCCGCCTCCACGCCGGACTCGAGCAGGCCGGACGCACCCGCCGGATCGTCCTCGACGTCAGTCTCGAGCAGTTCGCGCATCTCCGCGGGCTGCTCGCCGAGGCCCTCGCGCCACAGCGTCCACGCGGCGACGGTCGGCCACGTGCGCTTCGACGCGCCCGTGCCCACGACCAGGCCGAAGTGCCCGCCGGGCACCTCGAACTCGTAGGTGTCGGCCTGGGGCGCCGCCCGCCGGATGGCGCGCACCGCGCGCGGCGGTGCGATCGTGTCGGACGCGCCGACGACGGCGAGGACGGGGCACGTGATGTCGGCGAGCGTCGACATCGTCTCGCCGATGAGGAAGCCGCCCGACAGCATGCGGTTGTGTGCGAGGAACTGCGTGACCAGCTCCGCGATCGCCGGGCCCGGGTAGGCGACGTAGCCCTCGTTGTCGAGGAACTGCCGCTGGCGCTCGCGCGGCAGGAGTGCCTCGCGGTCGTGCAGCTGGCGCAGGAACGCGATCTTCGAGCGGGTGGCCTTCACCGGGTCGAGCAGCCGGAACCCCATCCGGTTCGCCCAGGCCGGGACGGTCACGTGCGTCAGCACCCGGTCGGCCAGGACGGACAGGACGTCGGCGAGCACGTCCTCGGAGATGCGGCCCAAAAAGCGGGTCGCGCGGGCGTCGACCGGCGCCCCGAACGTCACGATGCTCGTCAGGCCCTCGGACCGGCGGAACGCGGCCACCTGGTAGGCGAACATGCCGCCCTGGGAGTAGCCCGAGAGGTGGACGTCCCGGCCCGTCGCCGCGCGGACGCGGTCGACCGCCTCACTGACCGCCTGGACGTGGTCGCTGACGTTGCGCCGCAGCCCGCCCTCCTCCCGCTCCGGCGCGCCGAAGTCGACGACCCACGGGTCGACGCCCGCTTCGTGCAGGATCCGCACCGCGCTCGTCGCCGGCGAGACGTCGTACACCTCGGCCGTCATCATCAGCGGCGGGATCAGCACGACCGGCGGGCCGGCCGCCGCGTCCGGGAAGTAGCGGCGCAGCCGGTACATCCGGTCGCGGGCGACGACCTCGTACGCGGAGAACTCCTCGCCCGTCTGCAGACCCCCGAAGCGGGCGACCTCGAGCGCGTTCTGCGCGGCTGAGCCGACCCGGGCGGCGGACCGGCTCAGGCCGCGCGGTGAGAGGTCCACGTCGTCCTCCCTTTCGCCGTCCGTCAGATCCAGCTGCGGAACCACATCCGGCCGAGCCACTCCGGCCTCGGGAGGCTACCCGCAGTCAGCAGTGGATACAGATAGAAGAAGTTCACCACGATCAACGCCACGACGGAGCCGGCGACCGCCGCCCCGATCGCCCGCCGCTTGCGCTGGCGGCGCTGGCGTTCCTCGTCGGCGGACGGATCGGGCGCCGGCCCGACGATGTCGCCGAGCGTGAAGACCACCGCCAGGATCAGGAACGGCAGGAACGCGATCGCGTAGAAGTAGAAGATCGGCCGGTCGCCGTAGCGGAACCACGGCAGCCAGCCGGCCGCGACGCCGGCGAGCACGGCTCCAGCCCGCCAGTCCCGCGCGCCGGCCCAGCGCCACAGCATGTAGAACAGCGCCGCCGTCGCCGTCCACCACAGCGCCGGCGTCCCGATGCCCAGCACCTCGCGGACGCACTTCGGCGCCTCGCACCCGTCCTCGCCGTCGGTCACGTTCGAGGAGTAGTAGGCCACCGGCCGCGCGAGCACGCTCCAGCCCCACGGGCTCGACTGGTACGGGTGCGCCTCGGTCAGGTGCGTGTGGAAATGCATCACCTCGGTGTGGTAATGCCACAGCGAGCGCAAGGCGTCCGGGACGAAGGGGAGGCCCCCGGCGCGGTCGACGGCCCACTGCCGCGACCAGCCGCCGCTCGTCGACAGCCAGCCGACCCAGCTCGACAGGTACACGGCGGCCGGCAAGATCACGAGCGAGGCGAACGCGGGGGGCGCGTCGAGCCGCAGGGTTGCCCGCAGCGGCCGGGGCGAGCCGACCGCGCGCCGGGCCCCCGCGTCCCACAGGACGGTCATCAGGCCGAACGCCGCCATGAACGCCAGCGCGCTCCACTTCGTCCCGACCGCCAGGCCGAGGCACACGCCGGCGGCGAGGCGCCACGGTCGCGGGCCCAGCCGCGGGCCGGGCATGCTCCAGCGGCGGGATACCGAGCGGCCGCTCGGCAGGCCGGCGGCCAGGCGTTGTCGGCAATGGTCGCGGTCGACCAGCAGGCAGGCGAACGCCGCCAGGACGAAGAAGGCCAGGATCCCGTCGAGCAGGGCCGTCCGGCTCATCACGACGGCCAGCCCGTCGATCGCCATGAAGAACCCCGCGAGGCACCCCAACAGCACGGACCGGGTCATCCGCATCGCGACCCGCGCCATCAGGAAGATCGACAGCGTTCCCAGGACGGCGACGCCGAGCCGCCACCCGAACGGGTCGAGCCCCGCGACCTGTTCGCCGGCGGCGATCACCCACTTGCCGACCGGCGGGTGCACGACGAACGTCGCCCGGTCGCGGTAAAGCTCGGTGACGCCTTCCAGGAGGCGGGCGTCGGAGTCGTCGATGTACGCGCGCTCGTAGCCGAACCGCAGGACCGAGTACGCGTCCTTCACGTAGTACGTCTCGTCGAACACCACCGCGTGCGGGCGGCCGAGGTTCACGAAGCGCAGGACGCCGCCGAACACCGTGACGATCAGGGGGCCGAGCCACGTCCACAGGCCGGTGGGCATCGGCCGGTGCAGGCGCTTCGCCAGGGGCGGGCGCGCGGGCGCCGGATCTTCCGGGGGCGTGGCGGCCGGGAGCGGAATCTCCTGCGTCGTCACCCGCGCCATCGTATGTAGAAGGTTCCCGCCCGCCTGGGGCAAGGCGCCCGACGCGCGGGCCGGGCGGCAGGATGGGCGGATGACTCCCGTCGAGCCCGCCCGGCCGGGGGTGCTCGTGCTGGCCGGGACGCCGATCGGCGACTACACCGACGCGCCGCCGCGCCTGGCCGCCGAGCTCGCCGGCGCGGACGTCGTCGCCGCCGAGGACACCCGCCGGCTACGCCGCCTCCTCGCCGGTCTCGGGGTGGAGGTCGCCGGCCAGGTCCTGTCCTACTTCGAGGGCAACGAGGTCGCCCGGACCCCGCAGCTCGTCGCCGCCCTCACAGCCGGCGCGCGAGTCGTGCTCGTCACCGACGCCGGCATGCCGTCGGTCTCCGACCCCGGCTTCCGGCTCGTCGAGGCGGCCGTCGCCGCCGGCGTGCGGGTCACCGTCGTCCCGGGGCCTTCCGCCGTGCTCGCCGCCCTCGCCGTCTCGGGGCTGCCCGTCGACCGGTTCTGCTTCGAGGGGTTCCTTCCCCGCAAGGCCGGCGAGCGCCGTTCGCGCCTCGCCGGACTCGCCGCCGAGCCGCGCACACTCGTCTTCTTCGAGGCGCCGCACCGCCTCGCGGAGGCACTGGTCGCCATGTCGGACGCCTTCGGCGAGCAGCGCCCGGCCGCAGTGTGCCGCGAACTGACGAAGACGTACGAGGAGGTGCGCCGCGGCGGCCTGGCCGAGCTGGCGACCTGGGCGGCGGACGGTGTCCGCGGTGAGGTGACCCTCGTGGTCGGCGGCGCCCCGGCCGTGGCGGCGGATCTCGCCCCGGCCGAGCTCGCCGCCCGCGTCGGGACCCGCGAGTCGGCCGGCCAGCCGCGCAAGGAAGCCATCGCCGCCGTCGCCGCCGAGGTCGGGCTGCCGAAGCGGGCCGTCTTCGACGCCGTCGTCGCCGCGAAGCACGGCTGACGCCGTCGCCTGCGGGGGGCGGCGGTCGTCCACAGGTTCGCGGGTTGTGGTCGCACAGTGACGCTGGGGGTTCTAAGGTGCGGCGTATGGGTTGGGGTGCCCGACTTGCGGGGGTTATCGTCGCCGGCGCGGTGTTGTCGGGCGCTGCTGCGTGCGGTGGGGGTGGTCCCGAGGGTCAAGCGCTTCCTGACGCGACCGCTGATCGGTCCGCGGAGCCGTCCGAATCCGAGTCCGCAACCGCGGACCCGATGGTTTCGGGGACGCCATCCGCCACTCCGACAGCGCTCCCAGCGATTGCGACCGAGCGGACCGTCGTCGGTATGCAGGCGTTCGCCCGTCACTACCTGAAGGTCGTCAACCGGGCCTTTGCCACGGGCGAGGTCGGCGAACTGAAGTCGTTCAGCGCGTCCGGCTGTAAGACGTGCGCCAACTGGCTCGACAACATCGAGCGGGTATACGGCGCAGGGGGTTCCATCGAGGGCGGCCAGCTCGAGGTTCTCGGTTCGGACGCGGCGGATCCCGAAGACGCCGAGGTCGTGAACGTCGACGTCGATTCCAAGGTGAGCAAGCAGATCGACATGGACTCGACCGGCAAGGTGCTTCAGGAATATCCGCAGGAATCTGGACGCCTGGTCCTGAGCCTCAGGTGGGCGGACGACGGCTGGCAGGTGCGCGAGATCAAGCTCGGGGGGCTCCAGTGAGACCCGTGCGGAGAGTCGCCGGGATCGTGGTGACCGCGGCCGTGCTCGCAGGCGTCAGCGCGGGTCTGGCCAGCGCAAGTACAGACCCGCCTGCGCCTCGCTCGGCCCGGTTCGGCGGCGCGGCAACCGGCGACGGGATCGTCGAGGTCGCTGGGCAAGCTCGCGAGAGCCGATCGACGAACTCCGTGGGGTTCGGTGACGGCGCGGGCGAGACGACGGAGTCGGCGCAGGCACAACACACGTTCGTGGCCTCGGCGACGGTGCGGGCGTCGGTGACGACGGAGTATCGGGCGCGGTATCGGGTCGACGGGGGTCGGGCGCGGGAGATTCCGGGGACGGTGTCGGTGGAGGGTCCGGAGACGGAGCTGACGGTCCGGCAGGCGCGGAGCGAGTTGATCGCGGGGCCGCGCTGACGGCGGGTCGGGCCCCGCGCGTCGGCCGGCCAGCCTCGAAAGGCTGCCCTTGGCGGCGCCGGGAGATGTAGCGCGCGCGAGCTGGTCGCACGTTTGTTCGAATTTTCGCACGATTGTTCGACCCCCTGAACCGAGGACTGCCTCCTCGGGTGCCCGAGCGGGAGTTCCAGAAACGGTGGGTGGGCTGTCGCAGCCCTGTACGACGTCGGCGGTTAGTCCACAGGTTCGCGGGTTGTGGTCGCACGGTGACGGTGGGGGTTCTAGGGTGCGGCGTATGGGTTGGGGTGCCCGATTTGCGGGGGTTATCGTCGCCGGCGCGGTGTTGTCGGGCGCTGCTGCGTGCGGTGGGGGTGGTCCCGAGGGTCAAGCGCTGCCTGCCGTGACGTCCGACCCCTCTGCGGAGCCGTCGGAGTCTGCGAGCGTCATGCCCAGGGCGGCGATGCCGACTGCGCCGCCGGCCCCGGCACTGCCGAAGACCGCTACGGAGGACTCGGCTGTCGGAGTTCAGGCTTTCGCTCGTCATTGGATCGAGCTGGCCAACTTGGCGAGTGCGACGGGCGACACCGCCGAGATGGACGAGCTGAGCGCAGCGTCCTGCAAGTCGTGCTCGACCTTTATCGATCGAGTCGGCGAGGCCTACGAGGGTGGCGGCCATCTGATGGGCGGCCAGATCACGGTGGTCAAGTCCTCGGCTGCGGAGCCCGCGAGCGACGCGGAAACCTTGGTCACGGTCAAGGTGAAGATCGCAGAGCAACAGGCGATGGACGCAGCCGGTGAGGTGGTCCAGAACTACGGCGCGGGCAAGAACACTTTTCTGTTCTACCTCGATCGTCGTGACGGATCCTGGCTGGTGACCGAGATCAAGATCGAGGACGGTTCGTGACCCGGCATCGCATCCGTGCGTTGCCAGCGTGTGCGGTTGCCGTTCTCAGCTTGATCGCGCCGCACGAGGCGTTCGCGGACGATTCTCCGGAGCCGATGTTCGCCGGATCTGTCCGGGCGGGTGGAGGGGTCGTCCGGGTCGAGGGCAAGGACAAGTCGATCGGCGTCACGAGGACCCCCGGCGCCCGCAAGACGGTGACCGAGACCCGGTTTCGCCCGACCTGCTGGATAGGCGCCGAACCGATCCTCGCGGCGACGGCCTCCTGCGAGCCGGAGCACTGCGAACTGGATGGCGTCGAAGGCGAGATCCGAGCGAGGTTCATCCGCCGGGTCGACGCCGAAACTGGAGAACTCGTTTCGCCCTGGACAGAAGTCGGGAGTGACTGCCGTGCGACATCTCAGGCGCCGGACGTAAGCGTCGACGAGCTGGTCCGGCGGGAGTTCGAGGCGATGAAGCTGCCGGGGCTGGAGGTTCAGACGTTCCCGGCGGGCGGGACGTTGGTGAACCTGCCGACGACGTTCTCGGTGGAGAAGCCGGAGAAGGAGCACAAGCTGGGCCGGATTCTGGGGCGTCGGGTGACGGTGGTGATCCGGCCGGTGGGTTACCGGTGGGAGTTCGGTGACGGCGCGGGCGAGACGACCGAGGCGGCGCACGCGCGGCATACGTTCGGGGATTCGGCGACGGTGCGGGCGTCGGTGACGACGGAGTATCGGGCGCGGTATCGGGTCGACGGGGGTCGGGCGCGGGAGATTCCGGGGACGGTGTCGGTGGAGGGTCCGGAGACGGAGCTGACGGTCCGGCAGGCGCGGAGCGAGTTGATCGCGGGGCCGCGCTGACGGCGGTCGCGCCCGAGCGGGATTTCCACAACCGGTCTGGTGCGCTGCGGCGGTCCACAGATCCGTTCCGCACCGCGCGCGCCGCCGCCTGCAGGGCCGAGGGTGAGGGCATGGACACAGGTGACATGTTGAGGGCGGCCCGGGAGCAAGCGGGTCTGACGCAGGTTCAGGTTGCCCAGCGCGCGGGCGTCCACCATTCGATGGTGTCGGCTTACGAGCTCGGGAAGCGTCGGCCGGGGGTGGCGACCTTCGAGCGACTGCTCGCTGCCGCGGGGTCACATCTGTGCGCGGAGATAGCGCCGCTCGACGCCTATCTCGACTCGCGGATCGAGCGGGCGCTCGCCGTGTCGCCGAAAGCCAGGATTGGAATGCTGAGGGGCACGATCGACCACCTCCTGGAGCTGTGCGAGGGAGTGCCCTTCGCGGTGGACGGGTTGGCTGCCGCAGCCCTGCACGGCGCTCCGGTCGAGGTGACCGAGCCCGCGGTCTTGCTCGTCGACGACCCGGACTTTCTGCAGACTGTCGGGGCCCGGATGACATCGGATCGAGTTTGGCTCGACGACGTGGGCGGCTACCGGTTGGTCGCCTTCAACGCCAAGGCACTCAGCCTTCTCGACCCGAGCCGCTGGCGGACCTGTTTCGGTTCTCATTTCACCGTCAAGCTGTGTCCGGCGGACCACTTCGACCGCGTCGGGACCGTGCCCTACGGCAGGTACGCGCTGCCGACGGTCGGAATGTGGGAACTCGAGCTGGCCGACCCCGCAGTCGCTGCCGTGCTCGTCCGGACGCGCGAGATCCTCGCGGCCCGGCCGGAGCTGGCCGCGCAGGAGTGGGTCGACGAGCCCGCACCGGTGCCTCAGCCGAGCGTGCGCGCGGCGGCGACCATCGCGGAGGCGATCAGCGCGACGTCGTCAGGTCCGGTGACGTACGGCGGCATCGTGTAGAGCAGGCGGCCGAACGGGCGCAGCCAGACGCCGCGGTCGAGCAGCACGCACTGGACGTCGGCGACGTCCACCGGGTTCACGGTCTCGATCACGCCGATTGCGCCGAGGACGCGGACGTCCGCGACGCCCGGCAGGCCACGGGCGGGGGCGAGCCCTTCGCGCAGGCCGGCGGCGATCCCGGCGACCTCGCCGGCCCAGTCCCGCGAGGCGAGCAGGTCGATGCTCGCGCACGCCGCCGCAGCTGCCAGCGGGTTCGCCATGAAGGTCGGCCCGTGCACGAGGATCCCGGCCTCGCCCGCGCAGACCCCGGCGGCGACCCGCGGGGTGCACAGCGTCGCAGCCATCGACAGGTAACCCCCCGTCAGAGCCTTGCCCAGGCAGAGGATGTCCGGGCTGACCCCCGCGTGTTCCGCGGCGAACAGGACGCCGCCGGTGCGGCCGAAGCCCGTCGCGATCTCGTCCAGGATCAACAGCACGTCGTGTTTGTCGCACAGCTCCCGCAGCGCGCGCACGTAGGCGGGGGAGTGGAAGCGCATCCCGCCCGCTCCCTGCAGGACCGGCTCGACGACGACCGCCGCGACGTCGGCTCTGTTGTCGGCGAGCAGCCGGGCGGTCGCGTCGAGCCAGGCGGGGTCCACGCCGGCGTCGAAGCCGTCGGGCGGGCGGGGCGCGAACAGGTGTTGCGGCAGGACCCCGGTGAACAGGTGGTGCATCCCGCCGACCGGGTCGCACACGGCCATCGTCGCGAACGTGTCGCCGTGGTAACCGCCGCGGATGGTCAGCAGGCGCGTCCGCGGGCGCCCGGCGGACTGCCAGTACTGCAGCGCCATCTTGATCGCGACCTCGACCGCCACCGAGCCGGAGTCGCAGAAGAAGACGTGCTCGAGTCCCGCGGGGGTGATCCGGACGAGGCGTTCCGCCAGGCCGACCGCGGCCGGGTGGGTGAGCCCGCCGAACATCACGTGGGCCATGCGGTCGAGCTGGTCGCGGACCGCCACGTCCAGCACGGGGTGGCGGTAGCCGTGGATCGCGGCCCACCACGAGGACATCCCGTCGACGACCTCGCGGCCGTCCGCGAGCGTGAGCCGGACGCCCCGCGCGGACACGACGGGGTAGACGGGCCCGGGCGCGGTCATCGAGGCGTACGGATGCCAGACGTGCGCCCTGTCCAGGGCGGTCAGCCGCTCGGCGTCGTCCACGGGGCGAGGCTACGCGGGCGGCGTTGCGCGGGTGGGCCTCGTGGGTGGGCCCACCGGATGGGCCTAGTGGGCGAGTGTGCCGGGGACCCGTCCGCCTGGGGCGAGCGCGAAGGTGACGGTCGTGTCCCAGTCGTTGATGTCGGTGACCTTCGCGATCAGGCCGCCGGCCTCGCCCTCGCCGCCGACCGGGAGGCTGACCCGGTGGACGCCGATCAGGAGGCGAACCTTCTTGTCGACCAGGGACACCACGGTGATCGGGACGTGGAAGGCCACCGCCGACCCGGAACCGGCCAGGCGCTGGCCGTCGCGGTGCAGCGGGAACTGGATGGTGCACGTTCCGTCGGCGCACTCCTGGATCGGCTGCACGCCCGTCAGTTGCGACCCGCCGACGAGCACGGCGAAGCCGACGACGCTTCCCAGCGCCAGGACGAGGACGGGGCGTTGTGCGCCGTTGGTACGCATGGTTCAGCGACCATAAGCTCCCGCGGGCCTCCGCGGGGTGAGTTCTCCGAGCCGTTATCTCGATCCGCGTAGGCTGGCCCCCGTGAGGGACGGGTATTTCGGCTCATACGGGGTCGTCGGGCTGATGATCGTGCTCGGCGTCGTCTTCGTCGCGGTCGCGTTCACGGCGAACCGACTGCTCCGGCCGAACCTGCCGGACGACGGCGAGAAGCTGCTCACCTACGAGTGCGGCGTCGACCCGGTCGGTGAGGGCTGGGCGCAGACGCACGTCCGGTACTACGTGTACGCGTTCCTCTACGTCGTCTTCGCGGTCGATGCGGTGTTCCTGTTCCCGTGGGCGACGATCTTCGACACGCCCGGCTTCGGCATGACGACGCTGGTGGAGATGTTCGTCTTCATCGGCTTCCTCGCCACGGGACTGGCGTACGCGTGGCGCAAGGGCGTCCTGTCGTGGACGTAGAAGGTGCGGGCGCGGAGCTCGTCAACTTGCCGATGCCCGAGGTGCGCCGCCCGCAGACGCTGGGCCCGCTCTCGCGGCTCGCGCCGGAACCGATGCGCTTGGTCCTGAACTGGGGTAGGCGGTACAGCCTCTGGGTGTTCAACTTCGGCCTGGCGTGCTGCGCGATCGAGTTCATCGCGTCGTCGATGGCGAAGCACGACTTCATCCGGCTCGGGGTGATCCCGGTGGCGTCCGGGCCGCGGCAGGCCGACCTGATGGTCGTGTCCGGGACGGTGACGGACAAGATGGCGCCCGCCGTCCGGCGCCTCTACGACCAGATGCCCGAGCCGAAGTACGTGATCTCGTTCGGCGCCTGCTCGAACTGCGGCGGCCCCTACTGGGACTCGTACTGCGTCACCAAGGGTGTCGACCAGATCGTGCCCGTGGACGTCTACGTTCCCGGCTGCCCGCCGCGGCCGGAGGCGCTACTGCAGGGAATCCTCAAGCTGCAGGACAAGATCGCGCACGAGTCGCTGCCGGAGCGCTACGCCGCGGCCGGCCACCTGTCCGCCGCCGCCCTGCAGACGCCGCTGCTGCCGGCGGCCGGCCCGTGAGCGCTGCCGCGGCCGAGCGGATGGCCGCCGAGGTGGGCGAGGGCGCGACGGTGTCCGACGCGTACGGCCTGGCGACGGTCGACGTCCCTGCCGCCGCCTGGGTGCCGGCCCTGACGTTCGCCCGTGACGAGCTGGGTTTCTCGTACTTCGACTGGCTCTCCGCGGTCGACGAACTCGACGAGGGTTTCCGCATCGTCACGCACGTCGTTAACCTGACGGAGTATCAGAAAATTTTGGTCCGGACGCTCGTGCCCCGCGCCAAGCCCAATCTCGCGACCGCTACCGGCGTCTGGCCCGGCGCCGCGTGGCACGAGCGCGAGACCCACGAGATGTTCGGCGTCGGGTTCGACGGCCATCCCAATCTCGTCCCCCTGCTGCTGCCGGACGGGTTCGAGGGCAACCCGCTGCGCAAGGAGTTCCTGCTCGCGAGCCGCGGGGCGAAGCCCTGGCCGGGCGCGAAGGAGCCGGGCGAGAGCGACGCCGGCGGCCCGCCGAGCCGCCGCAAGATCAACGCGCCCGGCGTCCCCGACCCGGACGCCTGGGGCCCGCGCCCGATCGGCACCCCGCCCGGCCAGCCCGCGGTCGCCCGGGCCGAGCGGCCCGCCCGAGCCCCCCGCAAGGCCCCCGCCGCCAAAACGCCCGCACCCGAGGAGGGCACGTGAGCGAGACGTTGGCCGCGGCGCGCAAGTCGCGGCGGATGGAGGTGCGTCGCGCGCAGATCCTCGACGCGGCGGCGGAGGTGTTCATCGAGTACGGGTACGAAGCCGCGACCCTGGACGTCATCGGCGAGCGCGTCGGGCTGTCGAAGCCGAGCCTGTACTACTACGTCCGGAGCAAGGAGGACCTGCTCGCGCAGATCCTGCTCGATTTGCTCGACCGCGTCTGGGAGCGCGTCGACGCGGCCGGCGACGTCGAGCCCGCGGAGCGCCTGCACGTCCTCGCCCGCAGCCACGTCGAGGTCATCTGCTCGCGGCCGGGCGGGCGGCTGATCGGGCGGCACGGGGACATCCGCGAGCAGGCGGCGAAGCTGGCGAACACCGGCGGACGCTACCGCCGCACGATCACCGACATCGTCGAGGACGGCGTCGCGGCCGGCACGTTCCGCGCGGTGGACCTCGAGATCTTCGGCTGGACGTTCATGCTCGCGCTCAACGGCGTCGCGTCCTGGTGGACGCCGGAGCACGCGAGGACCTCCGACAGCATCGCGGACGAGATCGTCGAATATTTCCTCGGTGGCCTGCGCCTGCCGTGATGTCGACCACTGGTCGAAAACCCAAATTGCGGTAGACCGATCGGTCTTCCACGCGTACCGTCGAACGTGCCGGCGGCGTTGAAATCCCTCCTGCCGCCGGCGCCCTCTTCCTCCCGGCACGGCTCCGCTCCCCGTCGAGCGCCCCGCGCGGGAGTTCTGTAGCGTCCGATCCAGCGACCCGCCATAGGGCCGGCGCTGGTCGGACGCAAAGGGGTGAGCGCAGGGTGGGGGACGTGATCGAGACCGCCGTCCGGCTCGCCCTCGTGTTCGTCGCGTTCCTGACCCTGCCGCTGATCATCGGCCAGTTCGAGCACAAGGCGATGGCGCACATGCAGTCGCGCCTGGGTCCGATGTACGCGGGCGGGTTCCACGGGTGGGCGCAGCTCGTCGCGGACGGGGTGAAGTTCGCCCAGAAGGAGGACGTGATCCCGGCCGCCGCGGACCGCAAGGTGTTCGCGCTGGCCCCGGCGGTCGCGCTGATCCCGTACCTCGTCGTGCTGCTCGTCATCCCGATCGGCCCGGGGGACCAGGTCGGCCAGGCGCTCGACCTCGGGCTGTTCTTCGCGCTCGCGGTGATGGGTGTCGGGGTCCTCGGCAAGCTGATGGCCGGGTGGGCGAGCGCGAACAAGTTCTCGCTGCTCGGGGCGGTCCGCAGCGCGGCGCAGTTGATGGCGTACGAGCTGCCGATGATCCTGGCGGCGTCCTCGGTCGCGATGGCCGCCGGGACGCTGAGCCTGACCGGCATCGCCGAGGCCTGGGAGCCGTGGTGGCTGCTGTGGCAGGGCCCGGCCGCCGTGGTGTTCTTCGTCGCGGGCCTCGCGGAGCTGCAGCGTCCGCCGTTCGACGCCCCGATCGCCGACTCCGAGATCATCTTCGGCGCCTACACCGAGTACACCGGCATACGGTTCGCGCTGTTCATGCTCGCGGAGTACGCGGGCATCGTCGTGCTGGCGGGGCTGACGGTCGTGCTGTTCCTCGGCGGGTGGCGCGGTCCGTTCGACGACGCGCACTTCGGCTGGCTCTGGACGCTGGCGAAGATCGGCGTCCTGAGTTTCCTCGTGATCTGGGCCCGGGTGAGCTACCCGCGGCTGCGGGAGGACCAGGTGCAGAAGCTCGCGTGGGTCGGCCTCGTGCCCGTCGCGCTGGCCCAGCTCGCGCTGACCGGCGTCGTCGTGGTGGCGATGAGCTGAGTTATTGCTCGCCTGCTCGTGTGACCCGCATGGCCGCCCAGAGCATGCCGACCATCATCGCCACGAACAGGAACCCGATGCTGGTGAACCCGGCGTCGTGGTCGGCGGTGCCGGTGATCAGGTACATGAAGGCCATCAGGGCGAGGACGCAGGCGCTCAGCGTCATGCAGTACGAGTAGAGCCGCAGACGCGAGAGGCGCAGCTGCTCCTTGACCCGCGCGCGCTTGTCGGCGCTCCGGGAGTGCGGGGCCTCGGCGGGTGCGCCGAACAGGTCGTCGTCCGTGTCCCAGGGGCTCGGGGTCACGCCCGGCTCGGTGCCGTAGAGGGACGGCGTGGCGGTCGCGAGGCCGAACTCGTCGGTGTCCTCGGCTACGCCGGCGACGCTGCGGGCGGCCCGGCCCTGCTCAGAGGTCACGTGTCTTATACCCGTCCGTAGAGGCTGGTTCGGTGCCAAAAGGTGTTTCCGGGTCGTATCCGTATGTTCCCAGCTTGTTGCAAGGCAGACCCGGAGGCAATCCCCCGAACTCCACGAAATGGGCAAAGCGGTCGAGACCACGCGCGCCCGGCGACGCTCGCGGGTCGAGCGCGCGGCAGGATGGGCACATGGACGTCCCCGGGAGCGGTCTGGCGAAGGGTCTCGCGGTCACCCTGCGGACCATCACGAAGCGGTCGGTGACGCAGCAGTACCCCGACGTCGCTCCCGAGCTGCCCCCGCGCAGCCGCGGGGTGATCGCGCTGTTCGAGGAGAACTGCACCGTCTGCATGCTCTGCGCGCGCGAGTGTCCCGACTGGTGCATCTACATCGACTCGCACAAGGAGACGATTCCGGCCCGTGAGGAGGGAGCGCGTGACCGCACGCGCAACGTCCTCGACCGGTTCGCGATCGACTTCTCGCTGTGCATGTACTGCGGCATCTGCATCGAGGCGTGCCCGTTCGACGCCCTGTTCTGGTCGCCGGAGTTCGAGTACGCGGAGTTCGACATCCGCAACCTGACGCACGAGAAGGACCGCCTGCGCGAGTGGATGTGGACGGTCCCGCCGCCGCCCGCCGACGACCCGCACGCCGAGCCGCCCAAGGAGCTCACCACTGTCGAGGCCGCCGCGCGCAAGGCGGCCGGGGACGCGTTCATGAGCGTGCCGGTCGTGCCGTGACCGGGCGCGACTTCCTGCCCCCCACGGGGGTCGAGCTGGTCTTCCTGCTGATGGGCGTCGTCGCGGTCGGGTCGGGCCTGCTGGTCGTGCTCACCCGCCACCTCGTCCACGCGGCGCTGTGGCTGGTCGTCTGCCTCGGCGCGCTGGCCGGGTGCTACCTGCTGCTCACGGCCGAGTTCGTCGCCTGGGTGCAGGTGCTGATCTACGTCGGCGCCGTGACCGTCCTGCTCATGTTCGGGCTCATGCTCACGCGCGCCCCGACCGGGGCGTCCGACGACCTGACCGGCCCGAACAAGTTCCTGGCGATGACCGTCGCGCTCGCGACCGCCTCGGTCCTGGTCAGCGTGATGGTCGTCGCGTTCGGCGACGTCTACGTGGACCTCGACCCGCCTGCGCCCATGCCGGTCGGGGCGGAGCAACCCGGCGCGGGCTCCGCCGAGTCCGTCGGGTCGGCGATCTTCCGGCACTGGGTGCTGCCGTTCGAGGTCCTGTCCGTCCTGCTCCTCGCCGCGCTCGTCGGCGCGATCGTCCTGTCGCGGCGAGACATAGAAACTCCTGCCGAGCAGGCCCCCTGATGCACCTCGCCTACCCGCTCGTGGTGTCGGCCCTGCTGTTCGCCATCGGGCTGTACGGGGTCCTCGCGCGGCGCAACGCGATCCTCGTCCTGATGGCGATCGAGCTGATGCTCAACGCCGTCAACCTGAACCTCGTCGCGTTCGACATGCAGATCCGCGACGCGATGCACTCCGGCCAGGTGTTCGCGCTGTTCGTCATCGCGCTCGCGGCGGCGGAGACGGGCCTCGGGCTCGCGATCGTCCTGCTCGTGTTCCGCACCCGCGGGACGACCGACGTCGACACCCTGCGCGCGCAGGGCGAGGCGCAGTTCGACGCCGCGCTCGAGGACCCGGGCTTCGGGCCGGTGAGCTCCCGGCGATGAACAGCACGGCATGGGTCCTGCCCCTGGTCCCGCTGCTGGCGGCGCTGCTCGGGCCGGCGGTCGGCGGGCGCTCCCGGACGGCGGCGGCGTCCGTGGCCGTCCTGGGCGCCCTGGGCACTGCCGCGCTCGCCGCCGCGCTGGCCCGCGACGCCCCGCACACGGGCCCGATCGTCGAGCGGCTCACGAACCTGACCCCGACCGGGACGGTCCCGATCACCGTCGGGACGGCCGTGGACGGGCTCGCGGCGACGATGACGGTGCTGGTCGCGGCGGTCGCCCTGGCCGTCCAGGTCTACTCGGTCGCGTATCTGAAGGACGACAGGCGGTACTCGTCCTACGCCGCGCTCGTCTCGCTGTTCACGGCGGCGATGCTGCTGGTGGTGCTCTCCGGCGACCTGGTCGTGCTGCTCGTCGGCTGGGAGGTCATGGGCATCTGCTCGTACTTCCTGATCGGCCACGAGTGGGAGCACGACTGGGCGCAGTCGCTCGGCGATCAAGGCGTTCCTGGTCACGAAGCTCGGCGACGTGCCGTTCCTGTTCGGCATCCTGACCCTGGGCCTGGACGCGGGCACGTTCCGCATCTCCGGGATCCTCGCGGCGCACGGCGAGGGGCGCCTCGACCACGTCACGCTCGCGACGTTGCTGCTGCTCGGCGGCGTGATCGGCAAGTCGGCGCAGTTCCCGCTGCACACCTGGCTGCCCGACGCGATGGCCGGCCCGACCCCCGTCAGCGCGCTGATCCACGCCGCGACGATGGTCGCCGCCGGGATCTACGTGCTCGCGCGCCTGTGGCCGCTGTACGTCACGGCCGAGGACACCCGGGCCGTCCTGGCCGTCCTCGCCGCGATCACGATGCTCGGCGCCGCGCTGGCCGCGCTCGCCCAGGACGACATCAAGCGCGTGCTCGCGTACTCGACGATCAGCCAGCTCGCGTACATGTCCGGCGGGCTCGCGGTCGGCGGGCGCGACGCGGCGGTGTTCCACCTGATCTCGCACGGCGCGTTCAAGGCGCTGCTGTTCCTGGCCGCCGGCGCGCTGATCCACGCGGTCGGCACGAACAGCCTGGCCCGCATGGGCGGGCTGCGCACCACGATGCCCGTGACGTTCCTGACGATGACGGTCGGGCTCGGCGCGCTCGCCGGCCTGCCGCCGTTCAGCGGCTTCTTCAGCAAGGACGCGGTGCTCGTCGCCGCCGACCACGCCCGGCACGACGGCTCGCTGCCGAGCTGGGCGGCGAGCGCGGTGCTCGCGTCCGGCCTGGCGACGGTGCTGGTCACCGCCGCGTACGTCACCCGGATGTGGCTGCGGGCGTTCTTCGGCCCGCCGCAACTGCCCGAGCCCGGGGTCGCCCGCCCGCACGACCCGCCCCTGCTGATGGCGCTGCCCCTGGTCGTCCTCGCCGCGCCCGCGGGGCTGCTCGGCCTGGCGTACGCGCGGGTGCCCGCGTGGCTGTACACCCCCGGCGTCCGCGAGGAGACGCTCGACCCCGTGGCCGGGACCGCGGGCGTGTCGATCGCGCTCGCCGTGATGGGCGCGATCGCGACGTGGCGGATCTGGGCCTTGGACCCGACCTCCGACCCGGCCCGCGCGCTCGGCCGCCTGCAGCCCTCGTTCCAGGACGCGTTCTACGTCGACGCGGTGTACGACCGCGCGGTCGTCCGTCCGGTGCGCGGCGCGGTGACCGGGCGTCCTGTTCGCGGACGCCGTGATCGTCGACGGCTATGTGGACGGTTCCGGCCACGGCGCCAACCTCGCCGGCCGGCTCCTGCGGCGGACGCAGGCCGGCAACGTCCAGGCGTACCTGACCGGGCTCGTCGCGTTCGTGGTGCTGGCCGCCGTGCTCGTGGTGGGGGTGGTGTCATGACGGCGCTGCCCCTGCTGCTGATGATCCTGCCCGCCGCGGGCGTCCTGGTGCTGCTCGCGCTCCCCGGGGAGCTCGGGGACCGGGCCGCGCGGCTCGTCGGACTGTTCGCCTCGACCGCGACGCTCGTCGTGGCCGTGGTGATGGCGTTCCGGTTCGACACGGGCAACGCCGGGCGGATGCAGTTCGAGACGAACACCGAGTGGGTGCCGGCGATCGGGATGCGCTGGCACCTCGGCGTCGACGGGGTGTCGCTGCCGCTCGTCGTCCTGACGGCCGCGCTGAGCTTCCTGTGCCTGGTGCACTCGATGCGGACGATCCCGGACCCGGGCCGCCCGCGCGCGTTCGTCGGGCTCCTGCTCCTGCTCGAGGTCGGGATGCTCGGCTCGTTCGTCGTCCTCGACCTGCTCGTGTTCTTCGTCTTCTTCGAGGTCGTCCTGCTCCCGATGTGGTGGCTGATCGCCGTGTGGGGAGATGGCGGTCCTGCTGCGCGGCCGGCCGCGAACCGGTTCATCCTCTACACGCTGCTCGGCTCGGCGTTCATGCTGATCGGGTTCCTGATCGTGTGGGCGAACACGGGCACGCTCGACATGGTCGAGCTCGCCGCCCGCCGCGGCGCCGGGATGTCGCACGGCGTGCAGGTGCTCGCGTTCTCGGCGATGCTCGCCGGGTTCGCGATCAAGACCCCGATGTGGCCGCTGCACACCTGGTTGCCCGGCGCGCACACTGCGGCCCCGACGGTCGGGTCGGTGCTGCTGGCCGGCGTCCTGTTGAAGATGGGGACGTACGGCCTCGTCCGGACGGCCCTGCCGGTCACCCCCGAAGGCGCCGCCGAACTCGCGCCCTACCTCGGGGTGCTCGCGGTGATCGGCATCGTCTACGGCTCGCTCGCCTGCCTCGGGCAGCGGGACCTCAAGCGGCTGATCGCGTACTCGTCCGTCGGGCACATGGGGTTCGTCCTGCTCGGGCTCGCGACGCTGACCCCCGCCGGGATCAACGGCGCGCTGTTCGGCAACGTCGCCCACGGCGTCATCACCGGCCTGCTGTTCTTCCTGGTCGGGTCGCTGAAGTACCGCTACGGCACGGCGGACCTCGACAAGCTCGGCGGCGGGATCTACGCGCGCGCCCCGCGCCTCGGCGTCCTGCTGGCGTTCGCGGCCGTCGCGAGCCTCGGGCTGCCCGGGCTCGCCGGGTTCTGGGGTGAGTTCCTCGCGATCACCGGGGCATTCCAACCGGCCGAGGCGCTGCACCGCGGGCTGTTCCTGACGCTGATGGTGATCGCCGGGATCGGGACGGTGCTGACCGCCGCGTACCTGCTCGTGATGGTCCGGCGGGTGTGCATGGGGCCGGGGCCGGCCGGTGACCGGGCACCCGGCGGCGGCTTGAGCGCGCACGACGCCCTGGTCTGGGCGCCGCTGGTGCTCGCCGCGGTCGTCCTCGGGCTGTGGCCGAAGGCGCTGCTCTCGTTGACCGACCCCGCGGTCCAGGCCTTGCTGGGCGGCGGCTGAGTGGACATCCCCAGCATCGTCCAGAGCATCGACTACGCGGCGATCGCGCCGGTGCTCGTCGTCGCGCTCACCGGCCTGCTCGCCATGTTCGTCGACCTGATCGCCCCCGCCCGGCGCCTCGCGGTGACGTGGGTGTCGGCGCTCGGGCTCGCCGGCGCGCTGGCGACGCTGCTGCCGCTGCGCGGGGACGACCGCGCGACGTTCTGCACGCCGCCGACCGGCTGGTTCGGGGCGCCGCCGCCCGACCGCTGCAGCTTCGTCGTGGACGAGTTCACCCTCGTGCTGCAGTTGGTGATGATCGGTGGCGCGCTCGCGGTCGTGCTGATGTCGGCGCGGACGGTCGTCACCGAGGCCCTGCCCGCCGGGGAGTACCACGCGCTGCTGCTGTTCTCCGTCTCCGGCGCTGTCACGCTCGCCGCCGCGCGTGACCTCGTGACGCTGGTGATCGCCCTCGAGGTCGTCTCGCTGCCGGCCTTCGCACTCGTCGGGCTGCGGCGGGACGACGGGCGGTCGAGCGAGTCGGCGCTGAAGTTCTTCCTCGTCTCCGTCGTCTCGACCGCGGTGATGCTCTACGGCATCACGCTCGTCTACGGCGTGACCGGCGAGGTGCACCTGCGCGAGATCGCCGCGAAGCTCGCCGGGGAGCGCGGCGACACCGCCCCCGCCGTGGCGGTCGGCATCCTGCTCACGCTCGCGGGGTTCGCGTTCAAGATCTCGGCGGTGCCGTTCCACGGCTGGGTGCCGGACACCTACGTCGGGGCGCCCGTCCCGATCGCCGCGTACCTGTCGGTGGTGTCGAAGGCCGCCGGGTTCGCCGGGATGATCCTCGTCGTCGCACTCGCCTTCGGCCCGTACGCGGACGTCTGGGCGCCCGTCCTCGCCGTCCTGGCCGCCGCGAGCATGACCGTCGGCAACCTGGTCGCGCTGCGGCAGCGCCACGCCGTCCGGCTGCTCGCGTGGTCGTCCGTCGCGCAGGCGGGGTTCATCCTCGTCCCGCTCGGGGTGGTGGCCCGCGGCGGCGAGCACGGGATCGAGGTCGGCGCGGCGCTGGGCGCCTCCGTCGCGTACCTGGCGATCTACGCGGTGATGAACCTCGGCGCGTTCGCCTGCGTCGCGATCCTCGCCGAGGACACCCCCGGCAACCGCCTGTCGGACTACCGCGGCGCCGGCCGCCGGCGCCCTGTCGTCGCCGGGTCGCTCGCGTTCTTCCTGGTCTGCCTCGCGGGCCTGCCGCCCGGCCTGGTCGGACTGTTCGCGAAGGTCACGGTCTTCCGGGCCGTCGTCGACGCGGGGTACGGCTGGCTCGCCGTGATCATGGCCGTCAACGTCGTGATCGCCCTGTACTACTACCTCACTTGGGCGGCGCTGCTGTTCACGGCACCCCCGCTCGCTGTTCCCGCCGGCGACACCGGCGAGCCCAGCGAGCTCGAGCGGGTCGCCCGCCGCGCGCCGGTCGGGGCCGCGCTGGCCGTCGGCGCCGCGATGGCGCTCGCGGTCGCGTTCTCCGTGCTGCCGCAGGGCGTGCTCACCGTCCTGGACTCCGTCTACCCCTGGCCGTAGAACCCCGTGCGTCCCAATCAGCGTCCTATAACGAGCCGAATGCCGGACGCACGGGGTTGCCGCTCGAGCCACCAACCCAGTACGTCCGACCATCGACCCGCTATAACGAGTCGCTGGTCGGACGCACGGGGTTCTACGGCCTCAGGCGGGGGCGAGCCCGTCGAATCGGACGCAGCAGCGGCCGGGGGACGGGGCGAGTTCCGCGACGATGCCGGGCAGGCCGCAGCGCTCGAGCAGGCCGGTCATCAGGTCGAGGTTCATGTGGCAGATGACCTTCTTACAGTCCGCGAGCATCGCGGCGAACGGGCAGTTGCCGAGGGTCAGCGTGCGGCCCTCGCGGTGCGGCTCGAACCCGTTCTCGTCCAGCACCTCGGAGATCGCGGCGGCGACGGCGGGCAGATCGGCGGCGGAACCGGCGCGCCGGGCGGCCTCCCGCCCGAGTTCGTGCCCGGTGTCGGTGGTCGTCTCGCGCAGGGCTTCGGGCAGCGGGACCCCGTCCTCGAGGTTGCGGCGGACGGCGTTGCCGAGCAGCAGCGCGGCGAGTTCGTACCGCCGGGCCGGGACGCTGACCGCGAAGTCGCGCTCCGAGCGCCGGTAGAGCTTCGCCGGACGCCCCGCGCCGGGGCCGCTGCGGCCGGCCGGGCGGCGGTACTCGACGTCCAGTAGGCCCTCGGTGACGAGTTTGTCGAGGTTGAACTTCACGACGTGGCGGGCCAGCCCGGTGCCGGTGACCGCGTCGTCGCGGCTGACCGGCGTCTCGTGCTTGGCGACGTAGGAGTAGAGCGTGTGCCGGACGGGGTCGGCGAGCGCGGCGATCCCGGACACGTCGGCGGACACGGGCTCGATCGCGGGGTCCTCGCCCGCGGACGCCCGCTCTGTCGGACTCGACGGCACCACGGCGGTCACGGGTCTAAAGAACACCCGTGGCGCCGAAACCACAAGAGCACAAGCCCGCGGGCCCGGCGGACGGGCGCGACGCGACCTGGGGATTGCACAGCCAATCTCCAGCGGTCTTACGTAAACTCCAGCGGTCGAGAGTGCGCCGGTTTGCTTGTGTTTGGGGGATTTCCGGGATCCGGCCGACCAATCTGTGGGCGGCCGGATGCCGAATCGTCAGGACTGGGACAATCTGGCCCCCAACACCCCTGACAGGCCTCATTCTCACGGGTACCGCCAGGTCGAAAGCGTCATCGGTCCGAGAACGTACTGAGAGGTTCAGATGCAGCTCCGCAGACCGTCGATTCGCGCGGTCGCCACGCTCAGCGCCCTGGGTTTGGCGGTCGGCGTCAGCGCCCTCGTCCCGAACGGGGCCGCTCAGGCCGCCTCGCCGCTCCTGGTCGAAGCGTTGGCCGACCCCCTGTCCGCGGCCTCCGACGCCCTGGACCCCGCTCTGATGGAGCACCTGCCGGCGAACACGACGTTCACGCTGTCGCCCGAGTTGGCGGCGCTCTACGGCGTCGCGACCCTCGACGTCGCCGGCGCGCAGAAGTTGCTCGCGAAGCGGGGCGCGGCCGCGTCCGCCGGTGGCGTGACCGCCGTCGACACCCCGGCGGTCGGCACCGTCCGCAAGTGGCCCGCGCTCGACCGCGCCGGCGACAGCGGCGACCCGATCATCGGCCTGTACCTCAAGGAGTACACGCTCCTGGCCAAGGGCAGCCAGATCGAGGTCTGGGTCGCCAGCGGCAAGGACGACATCTCCAACGGCACGCAGTTCCCCGCCGGCGACTGTCGGTCGAAGAGCAAGGACCCGACCAAGGTGACCAAGAAGCAGGCGCAGGGCCTGGTCGAGCAGTTCGAGAAGAAGATGCTCCCGGTCGAGTCCAAGGAGTTCAGTGTCGCGCCGGAGCGGGACGGCACGATGTCCCTCGGCCAGCTGGAGCTGCTCGGCATCGATTTCCGCGGTGGCGCGAAGTCGACGGTCACGCTCGTCGACAACGTCCGCGACGAGAACTTCTACGACTTCCCGGCGAACCGCTCGTACATCGCCGGGTTCTTCGCCCCGCTGTTCAACGCGATCACCGACCGCAACGTCATGACGATCGACGCGTTCGACTGGGCGCACCGCACCGGGGTCAACCCGAAGAACGAGCCGAGTTCCGACCTGTGCAACAGCCGTCCGGCCCGCCCGGACATGTACGAGGGCGTGTTCGCCCACGAGTACCAGCACCTGCTGCACTCCTACCAGGACGCGGACGAGACGACCTGGGTGAACGAGGGCCTGTCCGACATGGCGCCGACGCTGGTCGGTTACTCCGACGCCCGGCGCACCGTCCGCCAGACCCGCGCCGAGAGCCACATCTACTGCTACATGGGCGACGGTCTGATCAAGGGCCCGTCCAACCCGAACCCGAACGCCTGCGGCGGCCCGCAGAACTCCCTGACCCTGTGGAACGACGAGGGCGCCGGCTCCGAGGTCCTCGCCGACTACGGCAATGCCTGGTCGTTCATGCTCTACCTGTTCGACCACTACGGCAGCAAGTTCATCTCCGACCTGCACGCGTCCAAGCTCCAGGGCCTGGCGAGCGTCCAGGAGCTGCTCGACAAGTACGACCAGGGACGCAAGGTCATGGACCTCGTCGCCGACTACCACCTGTCGTCGCTGCTCGACCGGATCGCCAGCGTCCCCGGCACCTCGCTCTCGGGCACCGACCTGAAGACGGTCACCTCGAAGAGCCTGAACTCGCGGGTAAACCTCGACAACAGCGCGGCGTACCTCAGGCCGGGCGGCGCGCCCAACGGCGCCGACTACGTCGCGCTGCGCAAGGGCGGCAAGTTCCTGCCCGGTTCCGCGCTGAAGTCGCTGACGTTCGCCGGCGCGAAGCAGCTGCCCGTCCCGGCGGACGCCGGCCCGTTCGCCTCGTCGCAGGGCCCGGACATCGAGACCTGGACGATCCGGCTCGTCGGCATCGACGAGAAGGGCAAGAAGGTCCTGGTCAAGACGTACCGAGAAGGCGTTCGACCTGAAGCTGGACGCGAGCGACCTGAAGGCGTTCGCCGGCTACCCGCTGGTCGTCGCGATGGTCGGCCAGGGCGACAGCCGGGAGCTCATCCAGGAGTACGCGCCGTACGACGCTGACGGTCAACGGGAAGCTCCAGCCCGGCGGCTGAGCGGGGTCATAGCGTCCCGCTCGCAGGCTGGGTGACGCGGGTGCCGCGGCCTCGTCCGGAACGACGAGGCCGCGGGAACCGTTGTGCGGGTGAGTAATTCGCCCCGCACGGACGGGAGTGGACGGCACGTGCACCGCCACCGCAACGGCCTGAAGACGGCAGCCCTCCTGGGGCTGCTGTCGGCGTTGATCCTGCTCGCCGGTTCCGCGCTCGCGGGTTCGACCGGCCTGGCGATCGCCCTCGTCGTCGCTCTCGGTGTGAACGGCTTCGCGTACTTCAACAGCGCCACGATCGCGCTGCGCTCGATGCGGGCGCGGCCCGTGAGCGAGGCGGAGGCGCCGGGGCTCTACCGGATCGTCCGGGAGCTCTCGACCGCCGCGCGCCAGCCGATGCCCGCGCTGTACGTGTCGCCGACGGCCGCGCCGAACGCGTTCGCGACCGGGCGTAACCCGCGCAACGCGGCGGTCTGCTGCACCGAGGGGATTCTCGGCCTGCTGACCGAACGCGAACTGCGCGGCGTCCTCGCGCACGAACTGGCGCACGTCTACAACCGCGACATCCTGACCGCGTCCGTCGCCGCCGGCTTCGCCAGCGTGATCATGTACGTCGCCCAGTTCGCGTGGCTGCTGCCGATGGGCAACGGGGGCGACGAGGACGAGGGCGCCGGCAACATGGTCGTCCGCGCTCCTGCTGATGATCCTCGGCCCGGCCGCCGCGATGGTCATCCGGATGGCGATCAGCCGTCCGCGCGAGTTCCAGGCGGACGCGGAAGGCGCCGCGCTCACCGGCGACCCGCTCGCGCTGGCGAGCGCGCTGCGCAAGCTCGAGGCCGGGACGCGCGCCCTGCCCCTGCCGCCCGCAGCCCGACCTGCAGACCACGAGCGCGCTGATGATCGCGAACCCGTTCCGCGGGCGGGGCGCTCGCCCGGGTGTTCTCGACGCACCCGCCGATGGCCGAGCGCATCGCTCGGCTGGAGTCGACGACGGTGCCCGATGGCGGTTCCGAGTGACGGCGCGGTGTCACCTAGGGTGCGGGTATGCCCGCCCTCGCCCGGGCGGACGATGCGTTGTTCCGTCGTCTGCACCGCAACCCGACGCCCGTGCTCGACGGGTACTGCCGCCGCTGACGCGGTCGGCCGACCACGGCCTGCTGTGGCTGGGGATGGGCGCCGGGCTGGCCTCGACCGGCGACAAGGCGAACCGGCGGGCCGCGCTGCGCGGGGTCGCCGGGCTGGCGGCGCGAGCGTGCTCGCGAACGGGCCGGCGAAGCTGCTCACCACGGCGGGAGCGCCCGCCGCTCGACGGCGTCGCGCTGCTCCGCCAGTTGAAGCTCGGCAGCCGGTCCTCGACGTCGTTCCCGTCCGGGCACTCGGCCTCGGCGGCCGCGTTCGCGACAGGGGTGGCGCTGGAGCGTCCCGTCCTGGGCGTCGGGGTCGGCGTCGTCGCCGGGGCGGTCGGGCTGTCGCGGGTGCACACCGGGGTGCACTACCCCGGGGACGTGCGTCGCCGGCTTCGCGCTCGGGCGCCTGCGCGTCCTGGGGCCTGACGCGGGTGTGGCCGGTGCGCCGCCCCGTGCCGGAGAAGTACCGGGCTCCGGACGCCGAGGTCCCCGCCCTGCCGAACGGTGACGGGCTCGTCGTCGTCGCGAACTGCGGGGCGGGGGACGGCGGCTCGGAAGAGGTCGCCCGGCGGATCGTCGACACGCTGCCCGCCGCCCGCGTGCGCATCGTCAGCAAGGACGAGGACCTGGTCGAGGTGCTGACGGCGGCCGTCGCCGGGGTGCGGGTGCTCGGCATCGCGGGTGGGGACGGCTCGATCAACGCGGCCGCGCGGGCGGCGCTGGACGGCGGCGTTCCCCTGGTGGTGTCCCCGACCGGGACGCTGAACCACTTCGCCGGCGAGGTCGGGATCGACTCGGTCGAGGAGGCGCTGGACGCCGTCGCGAAGGGCTCGGGTGCGCTGGTGGACGTCGCGTGCGCCGAGCTGGACGACGGCGGGCGCGAGATCTTCCTGAACAACGCGAGCATCGGCGGGTACCCGGAGATGGTCGCCGCGCGGGAGCAGCTCGAGGACCGGCTGGGCAAGTGGCCGGCGATGTTCGTGGCGCTGGGGCGGATCCTGCGGCACTCCGAGCCCGTCGAGGTCGAGGTGGACGGGGAGCACCGCCGTCTGTGGCTGCTGTTCGCCGGGAACTGCGTGTACGCGCCTGCCGGGGTTCGCTCCATCCTGGCGGGACCGGCTCGACGACGGGATGCTCGACCTGCGGTTCATCGACTCCACGCACCCGTACTCGCGGACGCGGCTGATCGTCGCCGTCCTGACTGGGCGGCTGGCGCGCTCGCCGGTCTTCGAGGCGCGGACGGCCGAGCGGGTGAATGTGCGCTCGCTCGTCGGCGGCGTCCGGCTCGCGCGCGACGGGGAGGTGGGGGAGCCGGTCCCCGGCTTCACCCTGACGAAGACGGACCGGCTGAGGGTCTACCGGCCGTAGCGTCCGCGGCGTATTATTTGCTCCCAATGAGAGTAGATGGGAGCCGTCCATGTCGTACCGCATGATGGAAGAGACCGGCCAGGTCCTGACCGACCTGCCCCTGATCGACGAATTGCTCGAGCCGCACCGCAAGGGCCTTGGCCCCGGGTTCATCGGCTACCGCGCGCACTGCTTCCGGATGGTGAACTGGGCGCGGTTCCTGTCCGAGGACTCGCCCGACCGCAACGAACGCCTCGCGATCATGACGGTCTTCCACGACCTGCCGTTCTTCACCAGCGGCAATCTCGACTACATCGACAGCGCGTGCGACTGGGCCGACGGGTACCTGGACGAGACCGGTCGCCCGGAGTGGAAGGAGGAGATGCGCCTGATGATCTCCAACCACCACAAGGTCCGGTCGTACACCGGCCCGCACTCGAACCTCGTCGACGCGACCCGCAGGGCCGACTGGATCGACGTGTCGTTCACGAAGATCACGTATGGGATCCCGAAGCACCTGATCAAGGAAGTCCGCGCGACGTTCCCGATGAACGAGGCCTACAAGGCCGTCGCCATGCCGGGCATCGCGCGGTACGCCGTGAAGAACCTGCACCGCCCGCTGCCGATGATGCGCTGGTAGCGGGTCAGTAGCGCCGGCGGGGGCCGTCCTGCGAGGAGAGCCAGGCGAAGTACTCCGCGCGCGACTCGAGGGCGAGCGGCTCGCCCTTGCTCTCCTTGCGCCGACGGCGGAGCTCCTCGCGGGCCGAGGCGAGCACGACGACCAGGCCGAGGCCGATCAGCGCGGCGAGCACGTACGCAAACATCAGGCCTGAGTACGACTGGTACACGGTTCCCCCCGGGTTGTCCCCACTTGGACGGTGCCGGCGGGGGCGCGGTTCCTGCTCAGACGGCGCGGTCGAAGGCGTATGTCCTCGGGTCCTCGCTCGTGCCGTCACCGGCATCGGTGCGGCGGTAGTGCAGCGCGTGGGCGTACTTCGGGGAGCCCGGCAGGCCGCCGAGGTGCGGGAGGGTGAACGCCTCGACGTCGTCCGTCAGGACCATGCGGTGCCCGTCGTCCGGCCCGCCCTCGAGCCGGATCTCGATGCCGTCCCCGGGCCCGCGCCTGGGGATGCACACGGCGCACCCCGCCTTGATGTACTTCGGGTCGTCGCCGGCTTCGTCGAACGGGCGCTCGCGGTACACGTCCATCGCGACGCGCATGCACGCCAGGACCCGGCGCAGCTGGCACTGGTTGCGGTCGCGCCGGAGGGCGCCGTTCTTGAGCCGCTCCGGCACGTCCGGCTCGGGGTTCGTCATTCGTCGCCTCCTCGGTTCTCGCTCCGCTGGACCGTACTGGACGCCCTCCTGGTTGACTGGGGACGGCCGGACTCGCCGGTTTCACAGCCTCGACCCCCTGGGGGACACCGTGGACGGCCCGCACCATTACCGCGAGGCGCAGAAGTACCTCCTTCAAGCGGGGCAGTCGGACGCCGGGTCGTCCGGGGCGCAGGCCCTGATCGCGCGGGCGCAGGTCCACGCGACCCTCGCGGTGGCAGCGGCCACCGCCATGTCGGGTGCGGCCGCGGGCAGTGAGTGGCAGAACGCGATGGCCTCCTCGCCCGAGACGGAGACCGGTTTCTGACTAGCTGTCAGCTAGGTCGTTCCCGTCGGGGTCGAGGCCGAGGTCGGCCATGCCGAGCACCCGGTCCGCGAAGTGCCGGTGCATCCAGGCCAGGTGCTCCCACCGGCTGTCGATGATCCGGTGGGTGTCCCACGCCGGCAGGTCCTGCTGGCGGAAGATCGTCATCTTGGCGGGGTCGACCTCGTACACGTGGTCGAAGCGCATGATCACGTCGTCGGTGATCTGCCGGGCGTCCGGCGGGGTCTGCGCCGACAAGGTGAACCCGAACACGGCGGCTCCTCAGTCCTCGTAGGCACTATCGAGCAGGTACTTGCCCGGGTTCATGACGTTGTTCGGGTCGAGCGCGCGCTTGATCTTCTTCATCACGTCGAACGCGCCGCCCAGCTCTTGCGGGACGAGTTCGACGTCCCCAGCGCGGCTCGCGCCGTGGCAGGCGCTCATCGACCCGCCGTACTTCAGCGTCACCTCGCTGATCTCGCGCTTGCAGTTCAGCCAGGCGGCCCAGTTCTCGTCGTCCAGGCGCTGCTCCCAGATGCCGACGTCGATCTCGACGAGGTAGTCGCCCCACGGCTTGTAGGCCGCGTTCGTGTAGGCGAACATGCCCCAGTCGTCGAAGATGTCGTACCGGGCGATGTAGCGGTCGACGATCGCGTGCCACTCTTCGCGCACATGCGGCAGGACGCTGTAGTTGAGCGCGGCGTCCTCGCAGTGCCAGGACATCGGGACGACCTCGCCCGTCCGCTTGCGCCCGTGCAGCGGGATCGCGTAGCGGTCGTGGCGGGCGGCCCAGTCGCCCTGGCTGACCTCGTCGCCGAGGTAACGCCCACCGGTCTCCCGGCCGATCCGCATGATCTCGCGCGCGGCCGGCAGGACTTCGGCCTCGTTTCCGTACATCGCGACAGCGACGACCGAACGCAGCCACTCCGGCTGCTCGATATAGGCCTCGTCGTCCCGGCGCAGGTACTCGAGCTTGCGTTCGTCGAACAACACGACGCCCGCCAGGGTCGCGAAGCCGGACTTCGCCAGCGCCCCGGTGCTGACCCACGCTGTGTCGTAGTCGGGGTAGCCGAAGAACGCCGCGAACTCCGCCTGCGGGCGCGGAACGAGCTCGAGCGTCGCCTCCGTGACGACGCCGAGCGTGCCCTCCGCGCCGAAGAAGAGCGGCTTGAGGGTGAAACCTGACGAGGCCTTACGCAGCTTGCGTCCACCGCCCTCCCCGACCCGGATCACCTCCCCCGTCGGCAGCACGACCTCCATCGAGCAGACGAGGTCGCGGGTGTGGCCGTAGCGGGCACCGATCAGCGACCAGCCGCTCGTGCCGATCCGCCCGCCGATCATCGAGCAGGGGTAGCTCGCGGGGTCGTCCGGGAACATCACGCCGTGCGGCTGGAGGACTTCGTTCAGCTTCAGCATGTTCAGGCCCGGCTGCACGGTGACGGTCCGGTCGACGAGGTCGATCTCCCGGATCTGGTTCATCCGCTTGACGTCCAGCAGGATCCCGCCGCGCATGGGGGTCGCGCCGTCGGTCAGACCGGTGCCGGCGGCGCGCGGGACGACCGGGGTGCCGGTGCGGTTCGCCAGGCGGACGATCGCGGCGACCTGCTCGGTCGTGCGCGGGAGGACGACGACGTCCGGGACGTGCTCTTTCCAACGGTGGACGGGAAACGGGGCCGGCGTACGGGTCCGATTCCAGCGGGCGGGCTTGTCGGTCAGCACGCCGTCGTCCCCGAGGATCGCGACGAGTTCGTCGTACAGGGCGTCAGATATCGCCATCGTGCCGGTGCGCGGTCCGCTCATCCGGGTGCCTTGTCGACGGCGATCCCGGCCGCCTCGGCGACCAGTTCCATCAGGTCGCGGACCTCGATGCGCGGCGTGAGTTCGTCCCCGGCGGCCGTCAGCGGGCGCTCGGACCAGACGCACGCGCTGACGAGCAGGTCGACCTCGAGGGCGGCGGCCTTCTCCAGGCGCTGGCGGCTGATCGCGGCGGTCAGCTCCGGTTTCTCGATCGGCAGCCCGCCGCCGCCGCCCGAGCAGTACGACCACTGCGTCACATGGTCGACGTCGCGGAACTCCAGGCCGGGGACGGCGCGCAGGATCTCCCGCGGCGAGCGGTGAATCCCCTTGCGCTTGTTGAGCCGGCAAGGATCGTGGTAGGTCGCGACCCGGGGGATAGGCACCGTCAGTTCCAGTGCCCCGTCGCGGATCAGCTCGGCCACGACCTCGGTGATGTGCAGGATCTCGAACTCGTAGCCGCCGGGGTCGTCCGCGAAGGTCCGCGGATAGTCCTCGGTGAAGGTGATGTAGTCGTGCGGGTCCAGAGTGATCACGCGGCGGGCGCCGATCGCCCGCCAGTCCGCGACGTTGTGCTCGGCGAACTCGCGGGCCGCCTTCACGTACCCCATCTCGAGCGCGGGCCCGCCGCAGCACCACTGCTCCTTCATCAGGCCGAACTCGAGGCCGCCCTTCTGCAGGATCTGCGCGACCGCCCGCGGCAGCGACGTACGGTAGAACGCGGCCTCGCAGTCGACGAACAGAATCGTGTCGCCGCCGACGCCGAGCCCCAGCCCGTCGGCCCAGCGGGCGACGTTCGCCTGCGAGACCGGGACGTCCAGGACGGGCTCGTTGCGCGCGGCGACCGTCGCCTCCACCCAGCGCTTCCAGTTCGGCTGCTCGACGCCGGAGTCGACCGCCAGCGCCCGCATCGCCTTGACGACGTCGACCGTCCGCGTCCGGGCGCGGTAGAACTCCCCGGCCATCAGGGTGTTCGGGCACCGCAGTTCGCATGCCCCGCACTGGGTGCAGTTGACGTAGTCCTCGGCGACGTCGTGGATCGTCAGCTCCCCCTGCTCCATCGCGACGATGTTCGCGTGGAAGGCCGTGGGGGAGTAGTTCTCGTTCTGCGTCACCCCCATCACCGGACAGACGTTGCGGCAGAACTTGTGGCCCGAGCTGAAGCAACCGTAGGCGTTGTCCCGCCACTTCTCCACGAAGTCTTCCTGCAGGCCCGCGACGTTTGGGTTGCCCAGGTCGACGGGCGATTTTTCTTCAGGCACGGGGGACTACCTCCGGGCGGGTGAGGTGTCGGGTCTTGTTTTGTGAGCCAGCGTCAGCAGATTTCCGGCATGACCTTCTCGGCGATGAGGCGCAGCTGGCCCTGGACGTCCGGGACGCCCGCGATTTCCTTGCCGCTGAACAGTTTCACCAGCATCGGGTCGGTGACCGCCGCAATGATGTGGTTGACCCCGGTGGGCAGGATGTCGGTTTTCAGCTTCGCGACGCACTCTTCCGGCGTGCCCGAGATCGACAGCTTCTCGGCCAGCTCCGGTGTCGTCAGCTCGATCGCCCGGTCGATCTGGCCGGCGCCGAGCGCGTCGATGATCGGCGTCAGATCGTCGCGGTCGACGCCGTGCCGCGCGAGCAGGTTGGCCGGCATGGACGAGAGGTAGAACGCGACCATGATGCGAGCCGCCATCTTGGCTGCCGCGCCGTCCTCGGAGACCGAGAAGCACACCCAGGCGCCGAAGTCGAAGTCGTCCAGCGTCTTGTTGGCCTTGTCGAGGCCCAGTTTGAGGTGCTCCGCGACGAAGTCGTAGTTCTCCCGCGAGTACCCCAGCGCGTGGTGCATGCCGTCGGCGACCTCCCCGGCGACCTCGAAGGAGTACGGCCCCGCCATCGCGCCCATCTTCAGCGGGATGCGTTCCTGGACGGGCCGGGCGAAGGTGAAAAGCCCGCTGTACTTGAAGAATTTGCCGTCGAAGGTGATCGCCCCGTCCCGCAGGAAGGTGCGCATGACCTCCAGGGCCTCGCGGACGCGGGGGACCGGGTGCGTCCCCGTCCAGTCGATGCCGTGCTGCTGCAGGAGCCCGAAGTTGCCGCTGCTGACGACCGCCTCCGCGCGGCCGTTCGTCAGCTCGTCGAGCGTGGCCAGCATCTGGCAGATCATCGCCGGGTCGCGCAGGACCACGTGCGTGACGTTCGGACCCAGCCGGATGTTCTTCGTCTTGTCGGCCGCGGCGGCGAAGAGCAGCCACATGTCTTTGTGCCAGGTCTCGTCGACGCTGTAGCAGGCGTAGAACCCGAGCTCGTCCGCCGTTTTGATCATGTCGATGCAGTCGACGAGCGGGTAGTCGGGTAGTTGGACGTAGCTGAACCGCACCATGGGGAACGCTCCTCAATGCGCCCGTGCGGGCGCCGAAGGACACGACTGCTGCGAGGCCGGTGCGGGCGGCCTCGCAGGACTCGAACGGAATCGAGGCGCCCACTGTAACCACGCGATCATCGAGTTGTCGCCTGTGCAGTTGCTGCGAACTTCCGTGCCGTCGAATCTGATCTGACGGGGCTGGCCGGATCGCCCGCGGCGGGTACAGGATGGCGCCGACGAGCGGAGGCTGTCGGATGAGCGAGCAGCGGGTGGTCCGGAACTTCATCGGTGGCGAGTATCGAGACGCGGCCGACGGCCGCACCGCCGAGCTGGTCGACCCCTCGACCGGCGAGGTGTTCGGGACGGCGCCGGTGTCCGGGGCGGCCGACGTGGACGCCGCTGTGAGCGCGGCCGCCGCCGCCTTCGAGACCTGGCGGGACACGACGCCGAGCGAGCGCCAGCGGGCGCTGCTGCGGATCGCCGACGCGATCGAGGCGCACTCCAAGGAACTCGTGGCGGCCGAGAGCGAGAACACCGGCAAGCCGCTCGGCCTCACCTCGTCCGAGGAGATTCCGCCGATGGTGGATCAGATCCGGTTCTTCGCCGGGGCTGCCCGGGTGCTGGAGGGTCGGTCGGCCGGGGAGTACCTCGCGGGGCACACCTCGTTCGTCCGCCGCGAGCCCGTCGGGGTGTGCGCGCAGGTGACGCCCTGGAACTACCCGATGATGATGGCCGTCTGGAAGTTCGCGCCGGCGATCGCGGCCGGCAACACCGTCGTCCTCAAGCCGAGCGACACCACGCCGGTGACGACCGCGCTGCTGGCCGAGCTCGCTGCGGAGTTTCTCCCGCCCGGCGTGTTCAACGTCCTGTGCGGCGACCGGGACACCGGCCGGGCCCTCGTCGGCCACGACGTCCCGGCGATGATCTCGATCACCGGGTCGGTACGGGCCGGGATGGAGGTCGCCCAATCCGCCGCGCGGGGGCTGAAACGGGTGCACCTCGAGCTGGGCGGCAAGGCGCCGGTCCTCGTCTTCGACGACGCGGACGTGGAGAAGGCCGCGGAGGCGATCGCGATCGCCGGGTACTTCAACGCCGGCCAGGACTGCACCGCCGCCACTCGCGTCCTGGCCGCGGCGGGCGTGCACGACGACCTCGTCGCGGCGCTCACGGCGCAGGCCGCCGGTACTCGGACCGGGCCGCCCGAGGATTCTGACGCCCTCTACGGCCCGCTGAACAACCCCGACCAGCTCGACCGGGTCGCCGGGTTCGTCTCGCGGCTGCCGTCCCACGCGGAGGTCCGCGCCGGCGGGAACCAGGTCGGCGACCGCGGCTACTTCTACGCCCCCACCGTGGTTTCGGGCGTCCGGCAGGACGACGAAGTCAGCCAGAACGAGATCTTCGGGCCGGTCATCACCGTGCAGAAGTTCGGCGACGAGGACGAGGCGGTCCGCTTGGCCAACGCCGTTCCGTACGGGCTGGCGTCGAGTGTGTGGACCCGCGACCACGGGCGGGCGATGCGGGTGTCGAAGCGGCTGGACTTCGGCTGCGTCTGGATCAACACGCACATCCCGCTGGTCGCCGAGATGCCGCACGGCGGGTTCAAGCATTCGGGCCACGGCAAGGACCTGTCGATGTACGGGCTGGAGGACTACACGCGCGTGAAGCACGTGATGTCGGCGATCTCGTTGTGAGCGGGCCTTCGCTGCCGCAGGAGCGGCGGCTCGTCACGCCGATCCCCGGGCCGCGCTCGCGCGCGCTGCTGGCCCGGCGGTCCGCGGCCGTGGCGCGCGGGGTCAGCGTGACCCTGCCGGTGTTTATGGAGCGGGCCGGCGGCGGCGTGCTCGTCGACGTGGACGGCAACTCGCTCATCGACTTCGGCTCCGGCATCGCGGTGACCTCGGTGGGCAACAGCGCGCCGCGGGTCGTCGCCGCCGTCACCGAGCAGGCCGCGCGTTTCACGCACACCTGCGCGATGATCACGCCGTACTCCGGTTACGTCGAGGTCTGCGAAGAGCTGAATGCCCTCACCCCGGGCGAGCACGAGAAGCGGTCGGCGCTGTTCAACTCCGGGGCCGAGGCGGTCGAGAACGCCGTGAAGATCGCCCGGTCGTTCACCGGCCGCCCCGCGGTCGTCGCGCTCGACCACGGCTACCACGGCCGGACCAGCCTGACGATGGCCCTGACTGCGAAAGCCATGCCGTACAAGCATTCGTTCGGCCCGTTCGCGCCCGAGGTGTACCGGGTGCCGACGTCGTACCCGTTCCGTGACCCGCTTTCCGGCATGGACGCCGCGGACCGCGCGATCGACCTGATCGAGCGTCAGGTCGGCGCCGCCAGCACCGCGTGCCTCGTCGTCGAGCCGATCCAGGGGGAGAGCGGCTTCATCGTGCCGGCGCCTGGGTTTCTCGCTCGCCTTGCCGAGTACTGCGCCTCGGTGGGGATTGTGCTCATCGCGGACGAGATCCAGACCGGGTTCTGCCGCACGGGCGACTGGTTCGCGAGCCCGTACGAGGGCGTCGTCCCGGACCTCGTCACCACGGCGAAGGGGATGGCCGGCGGCCTGCCGTTGTCGGGTGTCACCGGCCGCGCCGAGATCATGGACGCCCCGCACCTCGGCGGCCTCGGCGGGACGTACGGCGGCAACCCCCTCGCCTGCGCCGCCGCCCTGGGCGCCATCGAGACGATGCGGGAGCTGGACCTGTGCGCCCGGGCGCGTTCTCTCGGCGCCGTGCTGCTCGCTCGGCTGCGCTCGCTCGCGGCCCGTTACCCGATGATCGGCGACGTCCGCGGGCGGGGGGCGATGGTGGCGATCGAACTCGTCCGCCCGGGAACGCTGGAGCCTGACCCCTTGTCTACTCAGGCTGCCGTCCGCGCCTGCCACGCCGAAGGCCTGCTCGTCCTCACCGCCGGGACCTTCGGCAACGTCATCCGCTTCCTGCCGCCCCTCGTCATGCCCGACCACCTGCTCGTCGAAGGCCTCGACATCCTGGACAAGGCGCTCGCGGGGGTCGCGGGCTGACGCTCACCCCTGCTCGACGGTCAGTTCCACGCCGGCGACGAGGCACTCGCCTAGGTCGGGGCGCACCACGAGGGCTAGGCGGTCGGCTGGATCGTCGGACGGCAGGTCCACGGCAACGACCTCGACGGTTCGGTCGGCGTTAAGCGCCAGGGTTCCGACGGTGATCCGCGCCGACCCGGCCGTCCCGACGAGAATCACCCCGCCGCGCTGTTGCGGGCGGTAGAACCTTGAAGATCAGGAATTTGGGGTGCACCATCCTCCCGTTCCTGCTCGGCATGGTCTACTCGCGGCTCTCGATCCGTTCTAGCCACCCGTTGAAGTCCGCTTCGGAATGCAGGTAGTCCGACGGGGCTTGTCCGAAGGTCTGCCCCAGCTGCTCCTTCAACGCAACCGGCCGTCCTGGCCGGAATGCTCGCGCTGGCCGCGTACGGCGCCGTTCTGCTCGTCAAGTCGAGCCGGGCGGACGAGCCAGTGCCCAAGGGCCGCCTGGTCGTCGCCGCGATGGTGTCGCTCGGGCTCGTTTTGCTTCTGGTGTTCTACGCGCTGCCGAACGGCTGCAACTGCCTGCCTTAGCGGTAGTTGATGAACTGGACGGCGAAGTCGAACTCCTGGGCCTTGAGCAGGGCGATCACGGCCTGCAGGTCGTCACGCTTCTTCGAGCTGACGCGGAGCTGGTCGCCCTGGATCTGCGCCTGGACGCCCTTCGGGCCCTCGTCGCGGATGAGCTTTGAGACCTTCTTCGCGTTCTCCATCGAGATGCCCTCCTCGATGTTCGCGAAGATCTTGTACTCCTTGCCGGAGAGCTGCGGCTCGCCGGCGTCCAAGACCTTGAGTGACACCGAGCGCTTGATCAGCTTGTCCTTGAAGACGTCGAGGATGGCGTTGACGCGGTCCTCGGACTCCGCCTTCATCTCGATCTTCTCGCCCGACCAGCCGATGTGCGCGCCGGTGTTCTTGAAGTCGAAGCGCTGGGTGAGCTCCTTGGCGGTCTGGTTCAGGGCGTTGTCGACCTCCTGGCGGTCGACCTTGCTGACGACGTCGAACGACGAGTCGGCCACGGTGACGGTCCTCCTGCTGTGGTGCGGGTGGGGCTGGGGGCCCTCGGGTGTATCTGGTTTGCAGGGCCCCGAGGGTGCTGCGCTATCCTCTCAGCGCCGTCAGAGCACGTGATCGACGGGCCTGGCAGATTGCCCGAGCGGCCAATGGGAGCGGACTGTAAATCCGTCGGGAAACCTTCCCAGGTTCGAATCCTGGATCTGCCACAGCACAGGAAAAAGGCCCCTGACCTGCGTAAACGCGCAGGGCGGGGGCCTTCTTCATGTCCAGGCGTGTTCGGCCGTCGACGGCGTTCCACGGGTGTCTGTGCAGCATGTGTGCAGCGCTGCACGCGGCAGGGCGGTGCGGCCGGGCATATCGGATAACGTGATTCTATCCCAGGTCACCTGGGATATTATCTGAGATGTTGAGGGATGCAATCTATGGATCCCGCTTGTCAGATGGGACTGACGTGGACATCTTTCGCTCACCCGCGCTGGGCGCTGAGGAACAGGCCGCTCTTCAGTCGATCGCCGATCTCCGCCGCCAGCTGCGTCACATGGTCGCCGAGCCGCGGCGTTGGATGGGTTCGGTGCGCCGGGTGCTGTCTGCGCGGGCGATCCAAGGGTCGAACAGCATCGAGGGCCACCACGTCTCGGTCGAGGACGCCATCGCGGCCGTCGACGGCGAGGAGATGACCGACGCGACCGAGCGGGACGCCCGGGCCGTCGAGGGCTACAGACGCGCGATGACCTACGTGCTGCAGCTCGCCGGGGACGGGCACTTCACGTACAACGCGGCCGTGATCCGCAGCCTGCACTTCATGATGACCGAGTACGACCTCGGCGCCTCCCCGGGCCTGTGGCGACCTGGACAGATCTTCGTCCGCGACGAGGCCAGCGGCGACGTCGTCTACGAAGGCCCTGACTCCAGCGAGGTGCCTGGGCTCGTCGACGCGTTGGTAGCCGCGCTGGAGGCAAGCGAGCCGGACTCGCCAGTGCTGGTGCGTGCCGCGATGGCTCACCTGAACCTGGTGATGATCCACCCGTTCCGTGACGGCAACGGACGGATGTCGCGCGCGCTGCAGACACTCGTGCTCGCGCGCGACCGCATCCTGGCACCGGAGTTCAGCTCGATCGAGGAGTACCTAGGCAGCCATACCGCGCGCTACTACTCCGTCCTCGGCGCGGTGGGGCAGGGGTCGTGGAGCCCGAGCAACGACACCCGGCCCTGGGTTCGGTTCTGCCTCGAGGCGCACTACGTCCAGGCGGCCAGCGTCCTGCGCCGCTTCCAGGAGGGCGCGCAGATTTCGCGGGAGATCAGCACTCTGCGGGGAAAGGCCGGCCTCCCAGAACGCGCCGAGGCCGCCCTCTTCGACGCGGCCATCGGACTGAGGGTGCGAAACGCCGGCTACCGCGCGTTCCTGCAACGCGGCTGGGCCGAGGAGATCTCCCACGCGCTCGCGACCAGCGACCTCCGTGCGATGACCAAGGCCGGCCTGATCGAAGCGCAGGGACGCAACCGCGGGGCCTTCTACACCGCGGCGGCACCGCTCGTCGCGATCCGCACGGCAGCTCGCGGCAACCGGCAGCCGATAGACACGTCCCGGCTGTTTCGACCCGTCATGACGTTGGCTGATCGCTCGGAATATGGGGTGTCAGAAACGATCCGCAACAGCGATCCGCACGGACAGGCCTGCGCGACTTGATCGACGATCATCGCCTGGTCCCGCACAAGGGTGCCGCGCGCCGGCACCCATAACGATGCCGTCGAAATCGAGATCGTCGCCGTCACTGTCGAGCTCCGTGGCACGGCGTGACTGCCAGCGGGTCCGCTGGCGAGGCGATGTCGGCGCCGAGATCCACCTCGGTAGGAGAGCAGTGATGCCGGCGCAATCGTCCAACGCGTAACTGAGCGCGGCGTAGGTTAATGCCGCCGTTGTCGCGGCCGGGCGTCAGTTCCATCCCCTGGTATTGGCGAGCAAGGGAGCCTCCGCGCCAGCACCCCGAGGCTGCCTCTGAAAGCGCGCTAGTGAACTAGGAGTGATAGGTAGAATCATCTGTAGCGAGTTGATACGCAAACCGGACGGCAGCTCCAAAGCGTGGTGCGTTCGTCGCCAGTTCATATTTGGCGACAGTCTTTTCCACGTGTGCCGCGAGTAAGGAACGTTTGCCGCTGGTGGCGTTTAGGCCCCGCAAGATTTGCGCAATAGCCCAATGATTGTGTCCAACTCGGGTAGCTGTCACATCAGCACGAAGACCTCCGCTAGTGGGCTCACTAAATAAAGGCAAGAGGTCAAACAGGGCCCCTGTAGGGCGCAAATCCTTCGCCCCTGGTTCCTGTCCGCCCTGCCGGGCATGCCAGGCACGGGCTGCCGAGTAATCGAAAGGGTGACGGGCTATGAACGGGCCGCAGAAGGGGCATGGGCATGCCCAGTGCTTGCGCTCACCTGAAGCTAGTTGATGAGCGATTCGCCTTGTTCGCAATTTGAGGGGGGCGGGTGCAGAAACGTACATTGTGCCTTGCACCGCATCTTTGAAAGGGCTGGTTGCATCGAACGTCAGCAGTGGAGTTCCATGCCCGCAAAGGGCGACAAGTCCGAGCATGATAGGTGCACCCAGACCCAGGAAATGAAAAGCCCGAGGCGCCTTCCCCGCTTCAGCTCGGTAGCCATCGAAGAATCCGCGCGCAACGAGCACTGTCCGCAAGTATCGATTCGGCATACGTACACCGAGAGCGATACGCTTACGGCCAAGAGCGACGTAATCGCTGGAATTGTCGTCGGCCATGAACGCGCCGAATCCTATAGCCACGCACTCCAATTCCGCAGCGGCGAACACCTTGCCAGCGTCAAGCGCGCTGTTGTAGTCAACGGCCGATGCGACCGCGTAATAACCACTCGCAACGTCAGCGGGAAGGCTCGCAGTCTCTTGCGCGGCACGGTGAGCTACTCGCTGGTTGAGATTTCGATAGTCTCTTCGGGGAAACTGAAGGTAAACGGGCTCAATGTTTAGTGCTAGCCAGGCCGCCATGGTTATATCCTCCACACCGATAAGCCTGGTAGGAAGCGTAGCGATCTGTGCAGCTAAGGCGTTTTCTCGATCCGCAGTGGCCGACTGGGCAGCTACCCGCACCTCCGATGCGAGGCGGCGGTAACTGCCCCTTGTCGCCGCGTCCAGATCACCGGGTCGCACAGTGCGCCCTAAGGCACGTTCCTTATCGAAAATTTGGGATCGGAGTGCATTAGAACGATCCTCGAACGTCTTCGCAATACGGCCGATGTCATCGAAATACCCGTTGTCCGCGAATACCTCTAGGTCCTCAGCATTAAGCTCTGCAGCTCTTTGACGAAGATTCGGCCCAGCGTTGCCAGGAACAAGAAACCCCCACGGCTTCAGTGCGCCGCGGAACGAGTCGGAAAGCGTTTCACTACGCAAGTTTATCGCGAAATGGTGCGCCGCCACGCGTGCTTCACGCCGCCTTCCACTGTATCGAGACCAGCTGGGCGGAAGCCGAGTATACCTCTCACGCTGGCTGCCCCGTCAGTTGGTTGTGGAGCCTGCAATGCATTTCTGCACGCATCGCGCGTTGAAATCGGTCGTTCGCCTTCCAGTAATCCCGCTCGGCGCGCGCCAATGCTTTCTCAGCTGCTTCAATGTCGCCGGCACGGTCCACTTCGGAACCAACGAATGTGGCTCCGCCGAGAACAATGCCGATTCCACAGGTTACCCAACCGACGGGAGTTGTAGCACAAGCCAACGCCACTCCCCCAGCGGCGCCCACATTCGCCCACGTGCTCTCATCGAAGAAGCTCTTGGCATCTTCAAGGTCGTCTTGAGCCTCCTCGCGGTCATTGGACGCGTCACGGAAGTCGTCGATGGCGTCGTCGCTCAGTGCTCTTTCGTTAGCACAGGGATCGATACGAGTCGGTGGGGGCACCGCTACCATCCTCCGAATCTCATCGGCGCATGCCGATTTCATTGAGGGTTGCGTGGGCACCAGCGACCCTACCCGCCACAAGGTCGAGGTCGCCAGGTCGCAGATCGAAACTCTCGCGGCCGAGGAAGATGAGGCCATCGGTAAAGCTCTCCCTGACTGCCTCCCCGCGTCGGATACGTCCCACCATCACAAGGGGTCCATCGATACCGTCTTTGCCGTTGGGATGCGCTTGCCCACGCACTTGGACCCAGACGCCAACATCAATGCCAAACGAATTCACGGCAACATGAGGCACCAACACTTTCACGGCATCCGGCGCGCCCAACGTCAACACGCTGCGATTGCCGGGACCGCCGATCCGAAAGTCTGCTTCGATCACAAGCCCAGCGACTTCGATCGCCGTACCCTGAGGTGTGTTCTTAACCTCATTCAGAGAGGTACGAGGCAGGTCTGCCGTCGCTGTCCCAATGTCGAGCGCCCTGGATTTGGCGAAATCGGAAAGCAAGCGCTCGTCGTGGGCGGCGTAAGCCAGCAACACAGCCCGAATGCCCGCGTCAAAGGCAATCCCTTGACGAAGCATGTCGTACCCCTTGCATGTCTCACGCGCCCAACGCTCGGCGTCCCCATCGTTATCGGTCAGACGAGCCGTAGCAACTGACGCCACAACCGCCAAACGGGACGCTGCCTCATCGGTGAGCCATTGCTCGAATTCAAAAATCTCCGCCCACAAACTGAGCGCGAAGGCCGTGGTTGCCGCATCCTCCTTTAGAGCTTGAGCCGCATCCCGGGCGGCCCTACGCAGCGCAATCACTCTCGCCGTAATCGCCTCAACTAGCGATGTGAGTTCGGCGGCGGTAGTAGCATTCCGATTCGGCTTTGCGTCGGCAATCTCAGAGAGCACCAGGGCGTGTAGTGCATGCAAACGCAACCCGGTCATCCATTGCAGAGATTCCATCATCCCAGTACGGGTGGAAGGTCGCTGCAACTCCAGCAAAGATCGAGCGAACCGGTGCGGGTCAACGTCGGCGGGCACCATAGCATCGAGCCTAGACCGCAGTTCCGGCGGTAGAAGCCCGGCAGGGAAATCACGTTCGCTCAGGTCGACGATTTGCGCAACGCTGCGGGCAACTTCGCCCAGCATCTGCCGGCCTCGACGTTCGAGGCTTTCGAGTTGCGCGAGCGACTCGTGGGCCGTAGCCAGCCTCTCGGTAGAATTTAACATCGCTTGCCACACCGGCCGCCTGGCGGCAGCGTTCGCGGACAAGCCATCTCTGGCGATATCGACCATCCGGTCTCGAATGTCCATAGCCATGTCAAAAAAGAACTGATGAGCTATCCGGGCAAAAGACCGGCGAAGATGACCGAGACGCTGACCCACTGCGAGTGACTCAAAGAGGTCTGCAGAACAGGTCACTTGCATACGTCAATCCCTTCAGTGAATTCACATGGACCCTGTTCACGCCTTGCCCAGCACCGAGTGCCGCCGAGAGCACTGAAGACCGTGCGCCCTTCTCCCATAACTCTCCTCGACCTCGCAGCCTTGACGCGAACCTTTGCGCCCGTCGGACGGGAGGTCGGGGGCAAGTCGACGCATCGACTCCCAATCCTTGGTCAGGCGAGACCGACGTCGCGCCAATTCCCGGGTCAATCGTGTCGTGGACGAACCGACCCGTGGCCTGCGGGTCATCACGACAGACTGCTCGCAAGAACCTTTGCTCCTTCCGGTGCGGCATCCCGAACGCACACAGCATTCTGGAGTGATCTTGCGTGTTGGTCAAGGGCGGCCCAAAAGCCCAACTCTTTCGGCCCTACGGCACATCCTCGGACGCCGCGGCCCGTCGCTGTGCGGAGTGCGAGTAGAGATTTTCACGACCAAAGGGCTCGGTGCGGCAGCCCGTTTTAGAACTCCCGGCGGTGGCTCAGCCGGGTCGGCGGTTCGATCGAGCAATAGTCAATACCTGTGGATCGGGAACTTTCAGGCTGCTGCCTGACGGTCCGTCAGGGATGGGTCGTCCGGACGTTCGACGAGCTTGCCGTGCCAGGGGGTCGGCAAAGTCGCCTTGTAGGGCGTGGTGCAGGGTCGACACGCCTGTGATGCGGTAGTGACGGGCGGGCACGGTGTGGCTGCTGTGATTGGGGGCTCTCACACCGTCCGACCACCGGAGCCCGCACCGTGCCCGCCTGTTCATCTTCTCCCGTCCTCGATGTCCTTGTCCGCCACGCGCCCGGTGTCGGCGCGCCGGTCGAGGCTGCGAAGGAACTCCTGGCGGCCTTGGCTGCGGTGCCCGATCCGCGCGCCGCCCGCGGCGTGCGGCATCGGATCGGTCCGATCCTGGCGGTCGGGGTCTGCGCGGTGTTGGCGGGTGCGCGGTCCTTCGTCGCGATCGCCGAGTGGGCCGCGGACCTGCCGCCGGGGGTCCGGCTGCGACTGGGTCTGGGCCGGCGAACGGCCTCGGAGTCCACGATCCGCCGGGTGCTGCAGCGGGTCGACCCCGACGCCCTGGACGCGACGTTGAGCCGGTGGCTCGTGGCGCGCGCCTCGCCACCGGGGCATGGGCCGCGGGTTATCGCGATCGACGGCAAGACCGTCCGGGGAGCACGCACCGAGACCGGGCAGGTGCACCTGCTCGCCGCGTTCGAAGTCACCAACGGGGTCGTGTTGGGTCAGGTCCAGGTCGACGGCAAGAGCAACGAGATCACGGCGTTCTGCCCACTGCTGCAGGGAATCGAGATCGCCGGGGCGCTGATCACCGCCGATGCGATGCACACCCAACGCGGCCACGCTGATTACCTGCACGAACGTGGCGCGCACTACCTGCTCACCGTAAAAGCGAACCAGCCGAACCTGCACAACGCCCTGCGGGCGCTGCCGTGGAAAGACGTGCCGGTCGCGGGACAGAGCCGCGAGGTCGGTCACGGCCGCGCTGAGACCCGGACCCTGAAAGTGGTGGCGGTCGCTGCCGGGATCTCCTTCCCGAACGCTGCCCTTGCCCTGCGGATGACCCGGCGCCGCCGGGTCGGGACCGGGCGTTGGACCGTGGAGACGATCTACGCGATCACCGATCTGAGCTGGCATCAGATCAATCCCGCCGAGATCGCCGAGGCGATGCGCCGGCATTGGGACATCGAGAACAGACTGCACTGGATCCGCGACGTGACCTTCGCCGAGGACCATTCCCAGGTCCGCACCGGTCACGGACCTGCCGTCATGGCCACGTTCCGGAACTTCGCGATCAGCCGGCATCGCCTCGGTGGCGCGACCAACATCGCGGCCGCCTGCCGCCACGTCGCCCGACACCCCGCCCGCGCCGTCCAGCTCATCGCGTGACACCAGACCGGATCACGTCAGGCGGTAGATAACGGACAGATCAACTTTGCCGGACCCCTGCTTGCCGTGCTTGAACACCGCCCCTGCTCGGACGAGGGCGACCAGGTGCGGGGCGTTGACGGCGCGCCAGCGATCTTGTGCGGCTTGCATGAGCTTGAACGCCATCGCGAGGCCGGCGGCGCGTGAGCCGGGGCCCTTGGTGAGCTTCTGGCGGTGGCGCACGGTGGCGAAGGTCGACTCGATCGGGTTCGTGGTGCGCAGGTGGATCCAGTGCTCGGCGGGGTAGTCGTAGAAGGCCAGCAGGACGTCGAGGTCGTCGGTGATCTTCGCGACGGCCTTACCGAACTTCGCTCGGTAGGTGGTCGCGAAGTCCTTCGCGGCGGCGGCCGCCTTGGTCTTGTTCTCCGCGTTGTAGATCGCCGCGAGCGCCGTTTTCGCCGCGGGGTGCGCGGTCTTGGGCATGGCGCCCAGGACGTTGGCGATCTTGTGGAACCAGCACCGCTGGGCCCGGGTCTGAGGGAACACCTCGGCGAGGGCGCCCCAGAAGCCGAGTGCTCCGTCGCCCATCGCGAGCACCGGGGCGCGCATGCCGCGGCGGCGGGCATCGCGCAGCAGGTCGGCCCAGGACTCGGTGGATTCCCGGTAGCCGTCGGTGATCGCGACGAGTTCCTTGCGGCCGTCGGCGCGGACCCCGACGAGCACGAGCAGGCACAGCCGGTGCTCTTCCAGGCGGACGTTGACGTGGATGCCGTCGGCCCACAGATAGACGAAGTCGACCCCGGACAGGTCCCGGGCGGCGAAGGCCTTCTGCTCGGTCTGCCAGGTCTCGGTGAGCTTGGTGATCACCGGTGCGGACAGCCCGGCGGTGGAGCCGAGGAACTGGCCCAGCGCCGGGACGAAGTCGCCGCTGGACAGGCCGTGCAGGTAGAGCAGCGGCAGCACCTCGTTGATCTTCGGGGTCTTGCGGCACCACGGCGGCAAGATCGCCGAGGAGAACCGCGCCCGTTCGCCGGTGTCGGCGTCGATGCGCTTGTCGTTGACCCGCGGGGCCTGCACCTGCACCGCGCCGGCCGAGGTGAGCACCTCCCGCGGCTCGTGGCTGCCGTTGCGCACCACCAGACGCCGGCCGTTTTCATCGCGCTCGTCGGCGAATCGGGCGATGTAGTCGGCGACCTCGGCCTGCAACGCCTCAGCGAGCATGCGTCGGGCGCCCTCGCGCACGAGCTCGTCGATCAGCGACACCGGCGCGGGGCCGGGCGCCGTCGTGGCGGAGGGTTCGGGGCAGGAACCAGCAACTACCGTAAGCACGGGGTCGTACCTTTCCGACCGGCGTTGGCGCGCCGGCCTGGCTTGAGGGGCTTTCTCGGGATCATCGGGGAGGTACGACCCTCCCGCATCCCGCCGCGCCGCTCAGCTACACGACCCGGCGGGGTGATCCACAGGTCTCAAGCATTGCTCGGTTCGATCTCGCAGATCAGTCTGAAGGGTTCACCCGTCACGGAACGAATCTAGGGCGCCCCACTCCCTCGTCTCCGTGGTCCTGAGCACATCCGCGGCGACCGAGCGCCGACCCGCGGGGGGTCAGGCGCCGGCGCTTGGTCCCGACGAGCCTGGCCGGTCCCTCGTGGGCCGCTTTCGGTGCCCGTCCTACGGCCGGGCGCAGTCCGGTCGAGCTTCTCCCCCTCCCGGCCAATCCAGTCTGCGCCCGCGGCGCCGGGCCGCAAGGTCGTACGTCCTCGCTGTGCTCCGGGCGCTCCACCTTGCCCCCCGCCACCTATTGCAGGCGCGGACAGGACCTTGCCGGGAGGGGCCGAAGAACGGTTGGCCACCCAGACCAACACCCTCACTCGGCGGAGGAGGCAATCACCGTGACCGTCGTCGCGCCGCACCGCTTCGAGATCAGCCAGATCACCGCCGACATCGCCGGAACCCAGACGTTCACCCTCGACGCCCACATCACCACCCGCGACCAGGGCAAGAAGATCAGCGACGTCCTGACCGTCACCCTCGGCGGCCTCGTCTATTACTGCCACGACGCTCACGTGATCCGGTCGTTCGCGAAGGCGTGGGCAGCCGCCACGGACTACGCCTCGCCCGTTCTCCCGGCGTGCGCTGGATTCACAGGCGGTCCCGGCTACGACCGCTACCACGCCGGGATCATCATGCGCGTCGCGGGCACCCCGGCGCGGCAACCCGCGATCACCGTGGTTCCCACCGACGCCAGTCCCACTGGTGCCCCCTACGTGCAGGTCGGCACCGGCAGCTTGATCGTTCGCGCCTACGACCTAGCCGCAGTCCGGTCCTGGGCCGAGGGATGGGCTACCGCCGAACACGCCGCCAACCGGATCTGGCCCGACCCCGACGCCTTCGAGGACGCCGAGACCGGCGAGCGGAACCACATCGCCCGCACCGGCACCTCGATGAAGGCGGGCGGCGTGAGGAGCCGCAAACGGTGAGCCCGCGGGCCGGGCTGTGGCCGGAAACCCATCGTCCACAGCCCGGCCCGGATCCCCTCGCTATCCACAGGCTTCCCGCTGCACGATTCGCGAGGTACAAGCCGGCGTGACGCTCGACGGCATGTATGAAACCCACGACGCAGACACCGGCCACGTTCTCGCCATCTACGACACCGTCACCGAGGCCCTCGCCGACGGCGAACGGTTCGTCGCCCTCGTCGAGGCGCAACTCGCCGCCAACGGCGAAGGGCACCGCGACCTGTTCTGGGTCCACCTGCCTATCTACGAAGTTGCCACCGGGAAACTGGCTGCGGCTAATGTCGTCGGGCTGCTGCCGACGCCCGCCCGGCGAGCCCACGCGTAGGCGAGGGCTGCCGGGTCTAGCGGTCGCGGTTTGGCCCGGTGGTCGCGACCGCGAGGCGGCAAACGCACGGCTATCGTCCGCCGGACGATTGGCCGTGTCGCACACGGCTACCGGATAGTCCGCGACCGCTCGAGGTCAGCAGGAATAGTCGAAGTCGAGGGCGAGGGCTGCATTGGCCTTGTCAGATGCGCACTGGGACGCTGCCATGTCCTTCTGAACTTGGGCGATCAGAATGACCGCGATGGCAGCCGCCACTATCAGCCCGAATTTTCGGCGGCCTTGAGGATGACGGGTGGGCGGGGCTGCACCTCTCTGGCCGGGGATGCTGTCGGCGACCCCAGTCGCCGACTCCCATGAGTCGTCGTCGCTGGGCACCTGTGGGGGAGCTGGGCGGGGGTCAACGGCCGCATCCGGCTCACCGTCACCGAAATATTCATCGAACATGGCGCTCCTTTGATGTAGGCCGGCTACGTATCGGTCGGCCGCCGCACAGCCTTGATAAGCGCGCTAGGAGCCCGCGTTCGACGGCGGCGTGTTCGTCCCCAACATCAGCGCAACCTCCAGGGGGTCGGCAAAGTCGCCTTGTAGGGCGTGGTGCAGGGTCGACACGCCTGTGATGCGGTAGTGACGGGCGGGCACGGTGTGGCTGCTGTGATTGGGGGCTCTCACACCGTCCGACCACCGGAGCCCGCACCGTGCCCGCCTGTTCATCTTCTCCCGTCCTCGATGTCCTTGTCCGCCACGCGCCCGGTGTCGGCGCGCCGGTCGAGGCTGCGAAGGAACTCCTGGCGGCCTTGGCTGCGGTGCCCGATCCGCGCGCCGCCCGCGGCGTGCGGCATCGGATCGGTCCGATCCTGGCGGTCGGGGTCTGCGCGGTGTTGGCGGGTGCGCGGTCCTTCGTCGCGATCGCCGAGTGGGCCGCGGACCTGCCGCCGGGGGTCCGGCTGCGACTGGGTCTGGGCCGGCGAACGGCCTCGGAGTCCACGATCCGCCGGGTGCTGCAGCGGGTCGACCCCGACGCCCTGGACGCGACGTTGAGCCGGTGGCTCGTGGCGCGCGCCTCGCCACCGGGGCATGGGCCGCGGGTTATCGCGATCGACGGCAAGACCGTCCGGGGAGCACGCACCGAGACCGGGCAGGTGCACCTGCTCGCCGCGTTCGAAGTCACCAACGGGGTCGTGTTGGGTCAGGTCCAGGTCGACGGCAAGAGCAACGAGATCACGGCGTTCTGCCCACTGCTGCAGGGAATCGAGATCGCCGGGGCGCTGATCACCGCCGATGCGATGCACACCCAACGCGGCCACGCTGATTACCTGCACGAACGTGGCGCGCACTACCTGCTCACCGTAAAAGCGAACCAGCCGAACCTGCACAACGCCCTGCGGGCGCTGCCGTGGAAAGACGTGCCGGTCGCGGGACAGAGCCGCGAGGTCGGTCACGGCCGCGCTGAGACCCGGACCCTGAAAGTGGTGGCGGTCGCTGCCGGGATCTCCTTCCCGAACGCTGCCCTTGCCCTGCGGATGACCCGGCGCCGCCGGGTCGGGACCGGGCGTTGGACCGTGGAGACGATCTACGCGATCACCGATCTGAGCTGGCATCAGATCAATCCCGCCGAGATCGCCGAGGCGATGCGCCGGCATTGGGACATCGAGAACAGACTGCACTGGATCCGCGACGTGACCTTCGCCGAGGACCATTCCCAGGTCCGCACCGGTCACGGACCTGCCGTCATGGCCACGTTCCGGAACTTCGCGATCAGCCGGCATCGCCTCGGTGGCGCGACCAACATCGCGGCCGCCTGCCGCCACGTCGCCCGACACCCCGCCCGCGCCGTCCAGCTCATCGCGTGACACCAGACCGGATCACGTCAGGCGGTAGATAACGGACAGATCAACTTTGCCGGACCCCTGGGGGGTCCGCGGACACGAACCGACGAGGCACGTGCGCGGCGGTCGCGGCTCGCCCGGCCGTGGTCTTCGCGGCCGTGCCGATGACGCCTCCGATGACCGCGGGGGCGAGGTGCCCGGCCGCGCGTGCGGGGTCGGACTTCCACGTGTCCGCGTCGAAGAGGGTGTTCTGCCAATCGGCGCCGAGTTCCTTTGCCGTCGACGCAACTGACCGCAATGTTGCGACGTACGCATGGGGATCCGCGACGATCAACACTGGGTCGAGCTTGGCTGCGAGGACGGTGAGCAGCGCTGCGCCCTCGACTGCGCCCCGCAGGCACTCGCCGGTGCCTGTGGTGAACGAGGAGACGGCCCGGGCAGCGCGGGCGCCGGTGCCGGGATCGCGGGGGGGGGGGGGGGGGGGGGGGGGGGGGGGCGGTGTCGGCGGCGGCGGTGAGCATCGAGGCCAGCGCAACGGCCGACTCCTCCACCTCGTGTCGCGCGGCGCGGACCATGTCGGCTGCGCGTTGCATGTCGACCAGTCCGGGATCCTCGGAGGTGTTCGGCACCAGGCCGTCGGCGGGGATGACGCCGCGCCAGATCTGCGAGCGCCGCTCCGCGTCTTGCCATAGGGACAATGCTTGCGTTGCCGCCCGGTGCGCGTCCGTCAGGACCTCGGCGTGCCGACCCAGGAGGCGCCCGGCTCCGTCGAAGGCGGCCGCGGCCGCGTCGAGTGCCGTCGGTAGATGCTGGGCCTGTTCGGCGAACGCCGCTGCGGCCCGCCCCGTCCAGTCCGTCGGGGAGTGCTGACCCTTCAGCAGGGCACCGGCTTCCCCTGCTGCGGCGGCGAACCGGCGCAACTCGGCGGCAAGATCGTGCAGATCGTCAGGTTCGCCTGGCACGAGATCGGCGGGGCGGCGCGCGGACGACAGTTGGACCTCGGCACCGGTTAGGGTCAGATCGCCCCATCGCGGACTGGCCCCCGCCGGCGCGAAGCGGGGCGACGGGAGTTCCGGAACCGGACCAGGGGCGGCGCCCGCACCGGCGAGCGGTGCATCTGTGCCCGCGGCGAGGGCAGCGTCTGTGGCATCGAGCACTTGGGCGACGTTGTCGAGCGCTGCGGCCGAGACCAGGACCTCGTGCGCGACCAACGCCATCCCGTAAGTCCAGCTGAACAGGAACCGGTCCAGCGACTGGACCGCGCGAGGGTGCCCCGCCGCCGGGACGAGCAGCGCGAGCCGTTCTCCGCGTGCGCCGGTGTCACCGGCGATTCGACCGATGAGCCGAAGCCCGGACGCCGCCTCGCGCAGCCGAGTCGTGTCGACCACCAGGTCGCTCATGGGATGGAGTCCGTTGTGGTGGGCTGCGACGCACAAGGGAGAGGTACGGGCTCCCTTCGGGGAGTGCTCAATTGCCGCCTCCCTCGCTGTCCGGTGACCTGGCACGATCTTGCGTCCTGCACCGTATCTAAGGCCGACCGCTGCCGGGCTGCACGAACGAAGCCTGTCAGGACTTCGGCCGGCAGACGGTAGTCCTCAGACCCGGCAAATGGTGGTCCATGTGTTAGCGGGCGGGATCTCTAGTGGCGCTCGGCAACCTTGCACACAGCGGCGGTTCTCACTCGGCGTTACGAACTCGTGCAGCCATAGTGCAACGCACTTCTGCGCGTCGCACCGGAACCTGTCAACCTGTTTGAGGCACGTTCAGTCGCCTATTACTGAGTTTCCTCCTGGCTGTCCGGCGGTTTGTTGATCCATGCCGTCGTGGGCAGTTGCGGGGGCGTCGGGGGCTTGCGGACGAACCGTTCGGGGTGGGCGGCGAAGGCGTCGGCGAGGATCGCTGCGCGCTTGTCGCGGACGGCCTCGGCGGTGCCGTAGTGGACGTCGGCGGGGGTGTGCAGGCCCAGGGCGGAGTGGCGATGCTCGTCGTTGTACCAGCCGAAGAACCGCTGACAGTGGACGCGGGCGGCTTCGATGCAGGAGAACCTGCCGGGGAAGTCGGGCCGGTACTTCAGGGTCTTGAACTGGGCCTCGCTGTACGGGTTGTCGTCGCTGACGTGCGGGCGGGAGTGGGACTGGGTCACGCCGAGGTCGGCGAGCAGGAACGCGACGGGTTTGGAGGTCATCGACGAGCCGCGGTCTGCGTGGATGGTCAACTGCTTGCGCTCGATGCCCTGCTTGGCGCAGGTCTGACGGATCATCACTTCCGCCAGTGCGGCGCTCTCCCGACCGGCCACCATCCACCCGACGACGTAGCGGGAGTAAATGTCCAGGATCACGTAGAGGTAGTAGTAGGTCCACTTCGCCGGGCCGTGCAATTTGGTGATGTCCCACGACCACACCATGTTCGCCGCGGTGGCGAGCAGTTCGGGTTTGATCTTCGCCGGGTGGGTCGCCTGCCGGCGGCGTTCCCGGCTCTCCCCGGCCGCGCGCAGCAGCCGGTAGAAGGTCGAGATCGAGCCGAGGTAGCGGCCCTCGTCGAGCAGGATCGCCCACGTCTCGGCCGGGGACAGGTCCACGAACCGCTCGCCGTGCAGCTCGGCGAGGATCGCCTCGCGCTCGGCCTGCGTCAGGGCGCGGGGCTGGACCCGTTCTCGCTGCGGCGTGGGCGCCGGCCGCACAGGTGCCGGGCTTTGGCGGTGGCGCCGGTAGTACCCGGCCTGGGGCAGGCCCAACGCCTGGCAGGCGGCCCGCACTCCGATCACCGGGACCAGCTCGGCGACCGCGGCGTCGCTCACCTGCTCGACCCGTCCTCGGGCTCCGCGCCCTCGGAGATCGTCTCCAAGAGCGCGTGCAGTTTTGCCTGCACCTCCACCACGAAGCGGGCCTTGGCCAACTCCTTCTCCAACTGCGCCTTCTCGGCCTCCAGAGCGGCGATCCGCGCCCGATCGGGGTCGCGCGGCGGGCGCCCGCGCGGGGCGGTCAGCCCGGCCAGCGCCCCAGCGTCACGAGCCCGACGCCACTCCACCAGGTGACTCGAGTACAGGCCCTCTCGGCGCAGCAGGGCACCCTTCTCGCCATCGCCCGCGGCTTCGTAGGCCGCCAGGATCTCCAACTTGTACTTCGCGGTGAACGTCCGCCGCCGAGCCCGCTCGGGCACCTGCGGATCCGGCCGCTGTCCTACGCCATCACTCACCGGTCCAGCATCGACGATCACGCCGTTGCCGTCCGCAGTCGAGTTCGATTTCACGATTCGGGGAGTCTCCATCCCCGCCCTCGGGTCAATGATTTTCAGGGAGCGGGTGCCTCAGCCAAGGTTGACAGAGAGGGCACCGAAAGCGCGGGTCGCTCCGTTTCCCCTGCCCGGCCTGTAGATCCGTCCGACTGACTGAACGTCACACCGGACGGCGCAGTACCGCCGCAGAGGCTTGGACGTGCGCCGAGCAGGTCGGTACGAACGGGGACTCAGTCGAAGACGGCACAGGGGTCGAGGCCGCTGGACTCGTGCGGGCGGGGATCGGCAATGTGCGGGATCTCAGGCACGTCGTCGTAGCGGAAGTTGACGGCGTACGTGTCCGCCGTCAGTCCCCTCGCGGTGATGTTCAGGGAGTACTCGGTCGGAAGGCCCGCCCGGTCCAGATGCATCGTGATGAAGGCGAGGTAGCCCACGCCGGAGCAATGCTTGAGACCTGTGGATCACCCCGCCGGGTTGCGTAGCTGAGCGGCGCGGCGGGATGCGGGAGGGTCGTACCTCCCCGATGATCCCGAGAAAGCCCCTCAAGCCAGGCCGGCGCGCCAACGCCGGTCGGAAAGGTACGACCCCGTGCTTACGGTAGTTGCTGGTTCCTGCCCCGAGCCCTCCGCCACGACGGCGCCCGGCCCCGCGCCGGTGTCGCTGATCGACGAGCTCGTGCGCGAGGGCGCCCGGCGGATGCTCGCCGAGGCGTTGCAGGCCGAGGTCGCCGACTACATCGCCCGATTCGCCGACGAGCGCGATGAGAACGGCCGGCGTCTGGTGGTGCGCAACGGCAGCCACGAGCCGCGGGAGGTGCTCACCTCGGCCGGCGCGGTGCAGGTGCAGGCTCCGCGGGTCAACGACAAGCGCATCGACGCCGACACCGGCGAACGGGCGCGGTTCTCCTCGGCGATCTTGCCGCCGTGGTGCCGCAAGACCCCGAAGATCAACGAGGTGCTGCCGCTGCTCTACCTGCACGGCCTGTCCAGCGGCGACTTCGTCCCGGCGCTGGGCCAGTTCCTCGGCTCCACCGCCGGGCTGTCCGCACCGGTGATCACCAAGCTCACCGAGACCTGGCAGCACGAGCAACGCACCTTCGCCGCCCGGGACCTGTCCGGGGTCGACTTCGTCTATCTGTGGGCCGACGGCATCCACGTCAACGTCCGCCTGGAAGAGCACCGGCTGTGCCTGCTCGTGCTCGTCGGGGTCCGCGCCGACGGGCGCAAGGAACTCGTCGCGATCAGCGACGGCTACCGGGAATCCACCGAGTCCTGGGCCGACCTGCTGCGCGATGCCCGCCACCGCGGCATGCGCGCCCCGGTACTCGCGATGGGCGACGGAGCACTCGGCTTCTGGGGCGCCCTCGCCGAGGTGTTCCCCCAGACCCGGGCCCAGCGGTGCTGGTTCCACAAGATCGCCAACGTCCTGGGCGCCATGCCCAAGACCGCGCACCCCGCGGCGAAAACGGCGCTCGCGGCGATCTACAACGCGGAGAACAAGACCAAGGCGGTCGCCGCCGCGAAGGACTTCGCAGCCACCTACGGGGCGAAGTTCGGTAAGGCCGTCGCGAAGATCACCGACGACCTCGACGTGCTGCTGGCCTTCTACGACTACCCCGTCGAGCACTGGATCCACCTGCGCACGACCAACCCCATCGAGTCGACCTTCGCCACCGTGCGCCACCGGCAGAAGCTCACCAAGGGCCCCGGCTCACGCGCCGCCGGCCTCGCGATGGCGTTCAAGCTCATGCAAGCCGCACAAGATCGCTGGCGCGCTGTCAATGCCCCCCACCTGGTCGCCCTCGTCCGAGCAGGGGCGACCTTCATCGACGGCAAGCTCGTCGAACGACCCGACGACCCATCCCTGACGGACCGTCAGACAGCCGCCTGAAAGTTCCCGATCCACAGGTATTGACTATTGCTCCCACGCCGAGCGTCGGGTCGTTGCGAACTTTGCCGAGCAGCGTGTAACCGGCGGGGGTCGCCGTCCGGGCTGTGAACACGGTGCGCTGCAGCCACTGCAGCGGCTTGGGCAGGAACACCGGCGCGAGCCGCGCCACGATGGACTCGCTCCCCACCCCGTCGCCGGGATTCTTGATGAGGACCCAGCCTGACCTGCCGTCGCGGGGCGCGTTCGGGCAGTCGGTCGAGAAGTTCGCGAACACGTGGCCGTCGGCGAAGATCGTGTCCCGGAGGTCTTCGCCGTGGCGTCCCCGCTCCCGCCAGGTCACCGGGTCGAAGAAGATCTCAGAGCTCGTCTCTTCGGCGTTTCTACCCGTCGCCCGAACTCCGAGTTGGATCGCGTGGGCCGCGCGCATCCGCTTGAACAGCTGCCTGAGTTCGGTTTTGGGATCGGCGAAGGGCGGGAGTGCCGTCTCGGCGGTGGTGGTGCTGGACGAGGCGGTTGCCGGACTGCGCGCGATTGGGGCGGTCTCGGTACTCGTGGGTCCGCCGTCGCACGCGGCCAGGCCCAGAAGGACCGACAGGGCGGCGAGCCCGCGACGCGCGTTCATGCCGATCCACTGGTCGATCGATCCATTCCACCAGCATGCACTGCGAGGCTCAGCCGAGGCCGGTGCGCCGCAACGCCCGGGCCGCGTCCGCGGCCAGGGCGAGCACGAACGCGCGCTCCTCGTCGTCGAAGCCGCGCGCGTGGTCGAAGCTGAACCGCAGCGCACCGATGACGACGTCGTCGGTATGGAGCGGTACGGCGCACAGCGCGGCGCTCTTCTCCAGGGCCCGCAGCGCCGGAAACTCGCGCGCGCGCTCCGCGGGGCTGCGCAGCCAGACCGGCTCGCCGGTGCGCACCGCCTGGGCCGCGGGCAGCGCCGCGTCGATCCGTTGCCCATCCAGTGCCTCCACCAGCGCGGAGTGGTAGTGCACCGCACTCAGCACCGTGAGGCGGTCCGCTTCCCGGACGAGCAGCGCCGCGCCGGAGGCGTGCAGGGCCTCGGCGCCCTCGACCACCACGATGCTCGCGACCTCCTCCGGGCTGCGCGCGGACGCCAGCGCCGCCGCCAGCCGATGCAGCCGGCCGGCGCGCTCGGCCTGCTGGCGGGCGGCGTCCACCCGCCGGAGCTCGTTGACCAGCGCCTCGTCCCACCCCACGAGCGGATGCGTCGGTCCGTCCGGGCGCAGCGCGGGGAGCTCGTGCGCGATCGACTCCACGCACCACCGCCGCAGCAGCCGCTCCTCGGCCGGGACGGCGGCGGGTGACCCTGCCGCGTCCGCACGCCGGTCGATCTCGCCCATGAGACCAAGGAACGCCTCCCCCGCCGCCGCCACGCCGGGAGGAAGGTGCAAGGTCAACGTCGCCCTCTCCTCGCCCGCCGTGGCCGCCGCCTGCGCCTCACGGACCAGCGCGTCCCGCACGACATGCAGACCTGTGACCGCGTCGCGGAGCACCTCGCGCAGGTGCGGCGGGACGCCGTCGACGCCGGGGTCTTCCGGGCGGACGAGCTCGGCGAGCCGCGCCAGGCTGCGGAGCAGCAGCGCGACCGGGACCTCCTCGAGCACGACCGTGTACCGCTCGGCGTGGTGGGCCTCGCCCTGAAGCCACTGGTTGTGCAGGGCCTGTACCTCCGGGCCGTGCGGCGGTTCCGTTCCGTCGCCGAACTCGAGGTCGGCCCACACCGTCTTCCCGTCGTGCCGGCGGTGGTTCCCCCACCCGCGGCAGAGCCGTTCGACGACGTCGATGCCGGCCGAGCCCTGGGCTCCGCCGCCGGCCGACACCGGTACCGGCCCGCTCCTGCAGCCGTCGCTGACCTCGATGCGGGCGTGGTCGGCGTAGCACAGCACCCGCACGGTGATAGGCGGCTCCCCGTGTTCGATCGCGTTCGCCAGCAGTTCCCGCGCCACCATCCCGCCGGTGACCGCCAGGGCCTGGTCGACGTGGCGGCCGAGGGCGGACTCGACCAGGCGGCGGCCGGCCCAGACGCCCTTCGGATCGGGGCTGACGGCCAGCACCGACTCGCTCAGCGGTTCGGGACGGGCGACCTCATCCACGCGCGGCCCTTCTGCAGCTGCATTCCACGGCACACGTCAGGCGGCCCGAATCGGGCACTGCCCCACCCTCCGCCCAGCTTACGGGCCGGGGTGTGGCACCTCCTCCCCTCGCGGGGTGACGCCGGGGCCTACTTGCGCCGCCCGGTCAGGCGTTCACCGGCTCCCGCGGGACGGCTCGGACGTGGCCAGGGACAGTTCGGTGGCCGCACGATCGTGCGGTGGACTGGGGGCCTGGTGCCGTTGAGGCGCCGTTGGCGGAGTTATCCGTACGTTCGTGCGGTTCTCCGTGTCTTGCTGGCCTCTCGAAATGCACACTGAGGGTCAGCCGCACGATCGTGCGAAGGAGGGCCGCGTCGTGTCGGATTCCACTGCCACGGAACTCGCGTCCGGGGTCCGGGCCAGGCGCCGGCTCGGCTTGCGTCAGGAGGATTTGGCGGAACTGGCCGGCGTCTCCGAGCGCTTCGTGTTCGCGGTGGAGAGCGGTAAGGCGAGCGTCCGTTGGACAAGCTGACCCCACTGCTGGCTGCGCGGGGCCTGCACCTGGAATCCACCGAGGTGCCGCGGACGGCGTGGATCGCCGCTCCCGGACCGGCGATCGCCACGACGCTCCCGGTGACCGAGGTCCCCGTCCTTCGCCCAGGTGGGGCGCTGCACGCCTTTTTCGCGGGCCTGCTGCCGGAGAGCAGACGCCTCGGTGTGCTGCGCCGGGCCGTGAAGATCTCCGCGGACGACGAGCTCTCGCTCCTGCTGGCCGTCGGTGAGGACACGATCGGCGACGTTGAGGTCGTCGCCCCCCAGCCCGACGGTGAATGGCGCGTCTCCCCTGTACGACACCCCGTGCCCGAGAAGGCCGTGCACCGCGTCCTCCAGGGCCTCGCCGACAGGGCCGAGCTTTGGGCGCCCCGCCTGTCGTCGCTCCCATTCGACAAGGCCAAGACCGCCAAGCTCGCCCGCATCGTCCGCTACCGACGCAAGAGAATCGCACCTCCTGCGCCCACCACCACCCGCAACCGCGCCTGATGACGTCGGCCTCGGTGCCCGACGGTAGTTCTCAAGCCCGGCGAGCGGCAGCTTCGAGGGGCACCGCGTTTTCATCCGGCCCCAGGCCACAGTCGGCAATGTGGAAGGGCATGCCTGCCAAGATGGTGTGCGAGCCCCCAAGGGACGAGAGGAGGTCACGTCGTGACCGCTCAATCGGTCGACCCCATGCCCGGACCGGACACCGGGCCGTACGAGGTCATCCATCTCGGCGGACAGGCGGCCGTCGTGGTGCCGGTCGTCGACTTCCTGCGGCTGCGGGCGTTGGAACTGCACGCAACGGCCGAAGCGCTGGCCAAGGCCGAGGACGCCGCGGCACTGGCGGACTGGACCACCCGACAGGCCGCCGGACACACCTCCTTCGTGCCCCACAGCGAAGTGTGGACCCGCCTCGGCCTGCCCCCGCGGACGTGAGCCTGCAGATCGTCTGGGAGGAACGCGCGATCAGCCACGCCGCCGACTACCTCGACGACGCGCAAGGCCTCGCGGCAGTCCTCGACGCCGTCGGGCGGCTCGCCGAAGATCCCCATCCGCCCGGATCCTTCCCCTATGGCACACCAGATCGCCGCCGGCTTCGGGTAGGCCGCTACAGGATCAAGTACGACGTCACCGGCGAGCTGGTGTCCATCTGGCACCTCGCCCGCGTGCGCTGAACCCGACGCCCCCGCCCGCGAGAGAAGACATCATCACTCCGGCTGTCGCGGTCCCACGCAGGAAGCGCCGGCGCGCAGGTGGCAAAGCTCCCGCCAGGTCGTCCGCCGGGTCGCGACGTCGGCGGCCCACTCGGACGTGTCCGGCTCGGTGTGCTGCTTGGCTGGAAGCGCCGACGGTGCCTCCGTGGGTATCGAAGCTGATGGAACGTCAGATCTGGTTCTGACCGGGGTTCGGTTCGGGTACCGGCCGGGCAGCCCGGTGCTCGCCGGGGTGGACCCAGCTATCTCCGCGGGCGAGCACGTCGCGGTGGTGGGCCCGACCGGCCGGGCCCAGTCCGGAGATCGCGACCCCGTGATCCAGGACGGGCCGACCGACAGCGGCCTGTCCTGTTCGTCCGCGCGACCCAGAGTCAGGACGGTTTGCGGCCGAGATACCCGACTACCGGCAGGGACGCCCGCAGCGGCAGCCCGTCCCGGACGTGGGCGGAGGCCAACTCGACGGCGTAGCGGGCGAACTCGTCCTCGCCGACGGCCTGGATGGCCTCGAAAGCCGGGCCGGTGGAGGCGAGGGCCCGGGCGTAGGCAGCAGGGTCCGCGAACTCGAAGACGAAGGGGACGTCGACCCGCTCGACGTCGACGAAGCCTGCCTCGGCGAGCACGTTCTCGCCGACGCCGGGCCGGCCCAACGCCACCATTGCCGCCTGGTTCACGACCTTCTGCTGGGCCGCCAGACCGAGCGGGGAGAGCGCCCAGTAGCCGGGGGACGCCTTGAGGTGGCCCCAGACGGTGATGCCGAGCCGGCCCCTTGGCACCAAAACCCGGAAGGCTTCGGCGAGGGCCTTCGGGGTGGTGCCCCAGATGCCGCGGAAGCTGGTGACGACGTCGAAGGTGGCGTCGTCCCACGGGAGGTCGTTCATGTCGCCGACCCGCAGGTCGGCGGCCGGGTTGCGGTCCGCAGCCACGGCCACGAGGCGGGGCGAGGCGTCGATCCCGGCGCCGGTGGCCCCCCGGGCGGCGGCCAGCTCGAGGGCCAGGCCCGAACCGCACGCGATGTCGAGCAGCCTGTCGCCGCTCTCGACGCGCAGTCGCTGGTGCATCGCGACGTACTCGCGGCAGTTGGACGCCTCGAGGAGGGCAGCGAATTCCACGGCCTTACGGCCCCAGCCCTCGTCGACCGTCTGCCAGTCGTGGTCCTCGGGCTGGACCTTGTTGTGCTCCGCAGTGGTCATCGGCCGGCCCTTCCTGGTGGGACCGAGAGCGTACCGCCGGCCCTTCACGCCGATCACCCGCTGACGCGCCGTGGGAACCCCTGTGCCCGGTCCCGATTCAGGTCGAGCGCATACATTCGGCGAATGGCTGCACCGTGCGAGATCGAGGTCGAGGTCGTCGTCGAGACGCCGCGCAACAGCCGCAACAAGTACGAGGTAGACGAGCGCGGGGTGGTGTTCTTCGACCGGCGGCTGCCGGGCGCGTTCGCCTTCCCCGCCGACTACGGGTTCGTCCCGGACGCGATGGGCACCGACGGCGAGCCACTGGACGCGCTCGTGCTCATGGGCGAGCCCACCTATCCGGGCGTGCGGGTGCGCGCCCGGCTGGTCGGTGTGATCTGGGTGCGGACGGGTCACGGCCGCGAGGCCAAGCTGGTCTGCGTCCCGCTACGCGATCCCGCGTACGCCGACGTGCACGACCTGGGGGACCTTCCGGGCCACGTGCTGCGGGAGATCACGCACTTCTTCGACATCTACCGTGATCTGGATCCGGGCAAGGACGTGTCCTTCGACGGCTCGGACGGCGCGGACGCCGCCGCCCGTGTGCTGGAGCAGGCGCGCAGAATTCAGGATTTTCGGCCTCGCGGGTAATTCCAATCCCACCACGACAGGTCGACTCCACTTTCGTGGGTCGGTTCGTGCGCGCCTAAAGAGCCCGATAGTGCGCCGTGGGGGCGCGTGATGGTAGGAAAACCGTCTGAGACGCTCCCTGTTTTCTATAGCCGCTGCCTCGACGGGGGAGAACACTCCCCCTTGTAGGGAGTTGCGGTGGCAACGACCAATCCGATAGCGACGGCTAGGCGCAACCTGAGCACGACGCACGAGCCGCCATGTCGAACGCGGACGTTGCCACGACCGTCCTGCGCGATTCCGGCCGCCTCGTTCGAATAAGGCCCCGCTATCGCGGCATGCAGACCGGGCTGACTCCCGCAGAGAAAGACCCGCCAGGAGCTCTACGGAGAGGCAAAGCGGCCGGACCAGCCCGGTCGCTGCACGTGACCCGCGCGCACGCGCGGGCCCTGGGTGAGGAGTTAACCGATGAAGTTACGTGACCTGAAGGAAAAGGTGGCGCACAAAGCCCACCACGAGACCGACTTGCCGGATGTGGCGCGCGAGGACGACAACGCGTTCATGCACATGACCAGCAAGGACACCGGGGCCGCGGACGAAGCCGCGAAGCACGAGAAGAGTGGACCCCGGTCGGTCTACTAGAGCATCCCCTCGGCGCAGGTCGCGCAGCAGCCTCGGCCGCTGCGCGACCCGTCATTTCGCCCTGCATTCTATATTCGTGCCGAAAGCGATTCTCGAATTATCGGTCGGTCGGGCCCAGCGGGCGCATCTGTTCCGCGGCGGCGCTGTTCACCATGTCCGGATCCACGCGCACGGGCGGGCCGCCGGGCTCGACGGTGCTGTCGGGGAGTTCGACAACTCGATTCGCGCTGCCGACGGCGCTCTGCTCCACGCCCGTCGCCGGCTCGCGGTTCGCGGAATCGCCTCGGCGGAGTTGCTCTGCAACGATCTCGACCTCGGCGTCCCCTGGCTCGCAATTCGCTGTCACGTGCCCTCCTCCCATCGAAGAATCGCGACCTACCCCGAGGGCGCTGCGCTATGCCCGCGGGACGGTCGGCGGGCTAAACCCGTCCTCGGCGCTCACGAAGTAGCCGAGCGCCACAGCGGGGCTGCGGTTTGAGAGGGGAGCGCGTGGAAGTAGCCCTCCAACGCGCCGCGACCCGCGGCGCCACGGCAGTTGAGAGGGCGGAAGCTCGTGGACATCAGCGACCTCACCGGCGACAGCGACAGCGCGGACATCCCCCGCCGGCAGCCTGACGGCGATCCCCCCGTCCCGCCCGTGGAGATTCCCGCGCCCGCCGGTGGGACGGCCGGCGAAGGCAGCCCGGAGGGCGCCGGCATCGTCACGCCCGACGACCTCCGCGACCTGCTCCAGGCGCCGGCCGATGCCGGCCTGGTAGTCGAGCAGGGGCAGGCCCGGGTCGTCGCCGACGCGGCCGCCGCGGACGCGGTGCCGATCCTGCGTCACGCGGACCTGGCGACTATGGTGGATGTCGCCGGCGCCAGCGACGAGACCCTGACCCAGCTCGCCGCCGGTCTCGACAACGCCGTGCGGCAGCAGGGTGTCTGACTGATCGTCATGCTCGTCGCGGCCGCCGCCCCCTAGGCTGCCGGCCATGTCCACGCTGCTGCGCGTCTCGCTGCGCCAGCTGGAGTACTTCGTGGCCGTGGTCGAACTACAGACCATGGGCGCGGCCGCGACCCGGTGGCAGGTGTCGCCCTCGGCGATCTCGCTGGCGATCGCGGAGCTGGAGCGGGCGTTGCAGGTCCAGCTGTTCCTGCGGCGCAAGGCGAAGCCGCCGGCGCTGACCGCGGCGGGCAGACAGGTGCTCGCGGACGCCCGGCCGCTGCTGGCCCGCGCGGAGGAGCTGCAGGCGAACGCGCGCGGCCTGGGCCAGGCCCTGTCCGGGGAACTGACCGTGGGCTGCTTTCCGACGCTGTCCCCTTACGTGATGCCGACCGCGCTGGACGTGGTGGCCGCCGCGCACCCGGGCGTGCAGATCCGGTTCGTCGAGGGCTCGATCGGTCAACTGCAAGCCTGGTTGCACGACGGGACGTGCGAACTGGCCGTGATGTACGGCATCGGCCTCGAGCCGGACCTGGACTGCACCGAGCTGTACCGGGTGCGTCCGCACGTCGAGTTGCCCGCCAACCACAAGCTCGCCGCACGCCGGCGGATCCGGTTGGAGGAGCTGGTCGACGAGCCGATGATCATGCTGGACATGCCGCCGGGGCAGGAGTACTTCCGCAGCCTGTTCACCGAGCGCGGGTTCACTCCTCGGGTCGTCCGCAGCTCGATCAGTGTGGACGGGGTGCGGGGGCTGGTCGCGTCCGGCCGCGGATTCACCGTGCTGCTGCAACGCCCGGTGTTCCCGATCACCTACGCGGGCCACGAGATTGCGGTACGCGAGATCGCCGACCGCCTCGAGCCCGTGACCGTCCAGGTGGCCGCCGTGTCCTGGGCTCGGGCGACCAGGCGCGCGCTGGCCTTCCGGGAGCTGTGCCGCGCGAACCTGCGGGAACCGGCCCGGCGGACCGGCATCGCCGACGCCTAGGCGAGAAAAACTGACCATAGGCATGAGGAACTTGAACTTTACTAATCACTCCTCTTCGCCGACCCTGAGGCCAGCGCATCCGACGAAGGGTCCTTCCCATGGACGTGTACGGCACCCCCCTCAAGCCCTCCCTGCACGAGTGGGCGGACCTCATCGAGGGCATCGTCGAGACGGGCGAGTCTCCCCTCCTGAACGAGCCCCTGTACAACATCAACCGGGACGACACCCGCGAGTTCGACGCGATCATCGTCGGGGGCGGCGCTGCCGGCCGGTTCTGCGGCGCGTTCCTCAAGGCCCGCGGCGGACGCCCGCTCATCGTCGACAAGTGGCCCTTCCTCGGTGGGTCCTGCCCGCACGAGGCCTGCGTGCCGCACCACGTCTTCTCCGACGCCGCCCGCGAGCTCGACCTGAGCCGGATCATGGCGGGCAAGCTCTGGTTCGACAAGGACTGGACGGACCGCAAGGTCTCCATCCTCGAGGTCCGCGACCTGTTCATCAACGGCCGCGGGCTCGCGCACGCCCTGATGAACCTGCAGACCAAGGATCAACTGGACGTCGAGTTCGTGCTGAACGCCCCGGCCACCGTGATCGACAAGCACACCGTCGAGGTTGCCGGCGAGCGCTTCACCGCGCGCTGCCTGGTGCTGGCCACCGGCGCGCGCACGCAGCTGCCGGACATCGAAGGCCTGGACCAGAAGGGCGTGTACGACTTCGCGACGATCATCTCCGACCTGGACTACGAGCCCAGCAAGTGCGTGATCATCGGTGGATCCAAGATCGCCATCGAGTACGGCTCCTTCTTCAACGCGGCCGGCATCCCCACCACGATCCTCACGCGCACCGGGCTGATGAGCCCGAACAGCCTGCATCACGTCGACGACGACCTGCGCGACTTCGTCGTGGACGGTATGAAGACCCGCGGCATCGAGGTCGTCACCGGCATCGAACCGCTCGAGGTGACCGGCGACGGGAAGATGGTCACCGGCGTCCGCTATCGCACGGCCGACGGCGGCGAGGCCCACGTCGAGGCCGACTTCGTGTTCCTCGCGACGGGGGAGAAGGCGCTGTCCCAGCCCTTCGTGGACGCGCTGGGCGTCGAGGTCGACGAGCGCGGCAACATCGTCGTCGACTGGACCTGCGAGACCTCGGTGCAGGGCGTGTACGCGGTCGGTGACCTGATCGGCCCGCCGCTGGAGATGTTCAAGGCCCGCAAGACCGGCACGGTCGCGGCCCGCAACATCATGGGCGAGCACTTCGAGTGGGACTACACCGACTTCGCCGACTTCCTGCACTCCACCTACGAGGTGGTGTGGATGGGGTTGTCGGAGAAGGAGGCGCGGGCGAAGTACGCGAACGTCGTCGTCATCAAGATGCCGGTGGACGGCATCCCGCCCGAGGACTTCGCGTTGCCGGCCGGCGACGGCTCGATGTTCATCGCACTGTCGCGCCCGGAGCTGTCGGGCTTCTTCAAGATCGTGTTCGACGGCGACTCCCGCAAGCTTGTCGGCGCGCACTACGTCGGGTACGGGGTCAAGAACGCCTTCCAGTACCTCGAGGTGCTCATGAAGAAGGGCATCACCATCGACGAGCTCGGCCAGGTCAACGAGCTGTTCCTCAACGACCTGATCCCGCAGCTGTGCCGGCTGCGCGCCGGCAACGACCTGCTTCGGGACCTGTAGGGCCCGGATCTGCGCCGCCTTTCGGCACGACGGCGAGGCCCGGCCTGACTCGCACTGTCACAACGCGCACCGAGCGCATCGGTCGCACGGGGTTGTTGCGGGCTCGCCGAACGGGTCGAGCAGCCAGGCGCGCCAGCATCCGGGCGTGGCTGCCCACTCCCGCGCCCATGCCGGCGCGCCGGGCTCGACGAGCAGCGTTGCGCGCGGCACCGCGAGGTCGGCCGCCAGATCCCGCCACTCCTCGACGCTCGGTGGGGGGTCGGCGCCGAGCAGCAGCGCCGGGCGCACCCGTCCGAGCAGCGACCGGTCGGTGGCGCCGGTGACGACGAGGGCGTCGAGGCGGCGTGCGCGCCACTGCGTCCCGGCCGCCGTGAGGCGGTCGGCGCGCATTCCCGGAACGGCCGCGGCGGCCCGCAGCCCCGCGCGAAGCAGGGCAGCTGCGACCCGGTCCGCGCGCGTCCGGTCGCGGGCGAGTACCAACGCGGGCGGCCGGGCGCGCACTTCCTCGACTCTGGCACTGCGGGCTGCCGGCGAGGCGAGCGCACGCACCTCGAGGCGTGCGGGCACGTCCCACCCGCCTCCGGCGTGGACTGGGTCCGCCAGGCCGAGGTCGCGCGTCAGGGAGGCCCGGCGCGCGGCGTCCGCACGCGCGAGCAACGCCAGCACCGGCGGGCTGCCGAGCGAGTGCCGCCGCGCCGCGACCCGGGCGGCCTCGGCACCCTGCAGCGCGTCGGCGTCCTCGACCACGATCAGCCCCACCGGGCCGGGGAAGACCTCGCCGAGTTGCGCGGCTCGCGCGAAGCGCCAGCGCGCCGGGGCAAGCTCCGCGGACATGGCCGCGCGGTCCGTCGCGGACGGGCGCCGCGCGGTGAGCTCCGCGGGAACGTGCACGGCCGGCGGCGCGACCCGCACCGCCGGCAGTTCCGCCGCGTGCAGGAATTCGGCGTCCGCCCCACCGGGCACGAGCCAGAACGTCGGCGCCTCGACGCCCAGACCGGCGAGCAGGCCTGCGTCCCGCGCGCTGCTGCCGGGGCCGAACACCCCTAGGCAGTCGCGCCCCGCCCGCACCGCCGCGGCGGCCTCGGCCTGACCGGGCCGGGCCGTGTCGACGCCGAGCGTGGCCAACGCCTCGGGAGCGCCTGCGGCGCGGGCGGGCGCACCGGCCAGCGGGGGAAGCGGTCCGGCGGCCAGAAGTACGGCAGGTCGTCGGGGACGTCCGGGAACCACGGGCCGTACCAATCCGGATCCTTGCGCAGCAGGGCGGAACGGTGCGAGCGGTGCAGCGCGGCGTCTCCCAGCCACGGCGGCAGTTCACCCCCGCGGGCGAGGTCCGCCATCGCGACGGCCTCGCCGTCGGTGAACTCCAGCAGCGACTCGCGTACGGAGTCGGCGAATCCGCGCCGCGTCCACTCGGCGCAGTTCGCCAGCCCGTAGGCGACCAGCGCCGGTACGAAACCGCGCCACATCCGGACGGCGGGGTGGGACTTCCACGCGTACTGAGGCCACGTCAGCGCGCGCAGGATCTGGAAGGTTTCCACCCGCTGCTTTCCCAGCCGCCGGGGATCGAGCACGGCGCTGGAGTCGGCGAAGTCCGCGTAGGGCAGGAAAGTCTGCATCAGACCTGCTCTTTCGGGCACCAGTACGCGGTGCGGCCGCCGACCTGCCCGGTCGCCACGGCTGCGCCGCACGAGCGGCAGGTCTCCCGCTTGTAGACCCAGCGCTCGTCCGGCGCGTCGGAGTCGCTGACCACCTGGCCGAGGTCCCGACCCAGCGTCAGATGGTGGACGGTGGTCCGCCACAACGCCGCGGTCGTCGACTCGTCCAGCGTCGCCGCCGGCCGATTCGGATCCAGCCGCGCCAACCACAGCAGCTCGGCCCGCCAGGCATTGCCGATACCGGCCCACACGCTCTGGTCGAGGTGCGCCTTGCCGACAGGGCCGCGCGCGGTGCGGAACCGGCGCACCGCGTCTGCCGCGTCGGCGTCCGGACGGAGCGGATCCGGGCCGAGCCGGTCCAGCACGGCCGCGACCCCGCCGGCATCGAGCACCTCGCAAGCGGACGGCGCGATGAGGTCGTAGGCGACCCCGCCAACCAACCGTAACCGGGTGCCCGGACGCGGCGGCGTCGCCGGATCGGGATAGCGCAGCCACAGCCCTTGCATGCCCAGATGCACGTGGACGACAAATCCGGACTCGAAGCGATGGAACAAGTGCTTGCCGTAGGCCTCGACCCGGTCCAGCCGGCTGCCGTCGATCGTCGTGGTGTCCAGCCGCCCCTGTGGGGAGCTGGCCGTGATCACCGCGCCGACCAGGTCGTCGTGCTGGGCGCGGGCGTCGCGGTGGACGAGGTGACCTTCGGGCATGCGAGGTCCTATGCCCCGCCCGGCCCCCGCACACCTCGCAGACGCCCCCATCCCGGAAAAATCGCGGGCGAGGACAAACCCTGGCGTGCTGGCCCCGGCGCGGGATTCGCCCTGAATGTGCGGGACGTCCGGGCTTCGAATTTTCTGCCAGGTAAACAATTCCCACGTGTTCGGGGATTGCCGCCACATTGCCCCCCGGGCCAGCCACGCTCGATCCGGAAGATCACTTCGGGGGAGCGAATGAGCGGGCCGGGCAACGAGTACGTGATCGAGGATCATCCCCTCGGCCACGGACGGTACGGCGAGGTGTTCCGTGGGCGGGACGCCGCGGGCAACCTGTGTGCCGTGCGGATCCTGCACCCGCAGCTCCACGCGGACCCGTCGGTGGTGCACCGGTTCTCCCGCGACCGCGCGGTCCTGCTCGGGCTCGCGGACCCGCATCTGGTGCGGGTGCACGACCTGGTGACGGACGAGGGCCAGGCCTTCGGAATCGTCACCGACCTGGTCGAGGGCCCGAACCTGCGCGACGCGCTCGCAGGCGTCGGTGGGTTGCCGTTCACGGAGGCGGCCAGGATCGGCGCAGGAGTGGCCCGGGCGTTGGGGGCCGTTCACGCGGCCGGTATCGCGCACGGTGACGTCAAGCCCGCCAACGTCCTGCTCGACGCGAACGCACGGCCGCCGGCGGTCCGCCTCGCGGACGTCGGCCTCGCCCGGCTGTTCGGCGACTCGGAGTTCGCCCGCACGGCAGCGCGCACAGCAGCCCGGACGGCCTACCGCGCGCCCGAGATGTCCCCCGGTTCGCTGCCCACCCCCGCCGGTGATTTGTACGCCCTCGGTGTCCTCGTGTACGAACTCGTCGCCGGTGAGACCCCGTTCGCGGGCGACACCGCCGAGCTGATGCACCGTCATGCGCAGCTGGACCCCCGCCGTCCGGCCGGAGTGCCCGACGCCTTGTGGCTCCTCCTCTCCCGCCTGCTGGCAGCGGACGCGACCGAACGGCCGCGGTCCGCGCGCGACGTCGCGGCAATCCTGGACAACTGCGCCGAATCGTCTGTGCTCGTGCCGCCGCCCGTCCCCCTGCCGCCGCCCGTCCCCCTGCCGCCGCCCGTCCCCCTGCCGCCGCCCGTCCCCCTGCCGCCGCCCGTCCCCCTGCCGCCGCCCGTCCCCCTGCCGCCGCCCGTCCCCCTGCCGCCGCCCGTCCCCCTGCCGCCGCCCGTCCCCCTGCCGCCGCCCGTCCCCGTGGCGATCGTTCCCGTACCGGCCGTTGCTGCGGCGCCGCCGCTTCCCGGACCGCGGCGGGAGGTCGACGACCCGTCGGCCTTGACCGCCGTGCCCCAGTCCGACCCGGCGGCGGGGCCGCTGCCCGCCCGTGGCTTCCCGGTGGTGCCCGCGGGGATGCTCGCGGGCGCGCTGGCCGGGGCGCTCTCGGCGGTGCTGGTTCTCGCCGCCGGCGGGACAGTGTGGAGCCTGACAAAGGGGGACGGGGGCGGCGCGCCCGCTTCCGGAACGTCCTCGTCCACGTCGGCGTCCCTCGCCGCGCCTGTGCCCAGCGGGACGCCGTTCCCGACCGCCGTGCCGGAGGCGCCAGCGCCCGTACCGGTCGCCGCGGCGATTGTCGGTCCGGTCGTCCCCGAACCGTCCGCGCCGAATCTGCTTAACGCGGCCGCAGCGGCATTCGCCGCAGCCTTGGCCGGCGCGACCGGGGACGACCCGATCACCTTCTCGGCCTCAAACGGCGACGCCTGGGAGCTGCGCCGGGTCGACGTCGCCGGCGTCGAGCGGACCCCGCCGGCCGCGAAGTCGCAGAAGAAGACCGTTCGGCAGGCAAAGTCGAAGAGCGAGCGCGTGCAGAGGTACGTGCCCGACCAGGGCGACTCCAAGTGAGCTGACGCCTGCTCAGGTCGCGGTGAACCCGCCGTCGATGACGAGCTCGGAGCCGGTCACGAACTTCGACGCGTCGGACGCGAGGTAGAGCGCACCGGCGGCGATGTCGGACGTCGCGCCCCACTCGCCCATCGGCACGGTCGCCATGAACTGCGCCTCGACGGCGGCAAGGTCGGGGGCGAGCTGCATGTCGACGAAGTTCTGCAGGAAGTGCTCGCCCATGTCCGTCTTGATCAGGCCGGGGTGGATCGAGTTGCACCGCACGCCGAGGCGCAGCTGCGCGCACTCGACCGCGACGGACTTCGTCAGCAGGCGGACCGCTCCTTTCGAAGCCGTGTACGCGCCGAGGCCGATGATCCCGATGAGGCCGGCGATCGAGGACAGGTTGATGATCGACCCGCCGCGGCCGCTCGCCCCACCCGGGCGCATCGCGGCGACGGCGTGCTTGCAGCCGAGGAAGACACCGGTGGAGTTGATCTCCTGGATCTTGCGGTACTCCTCGACAGTGCACTCGGTAATGAACGCCATGCGCTCGTAGCCGGCGTTGTTGACGAGGACGTCCAGGCCGCCGTACTGCTCGACGACCGCCGCGATCGTGGCGATCCACTGCGCCTCGTCCGCGGTGTCCTGGGCGCGGAAGTCGGCCGTCGCGCCCTCGGCCTGCAGGGCCTCGGCGGTCGCCAGGCCTTCCTTCTCCAGGATGTCGGTGACCATGACCGAGGCCCCCGCGGTGGCCAGCGCCCGGGCGATCTCGGCACCGATGCCGCGGGCGCCGCCGGTGACGAGGGCCACCTTCCCGTCTAGGCGGAACGCGCTGGCGTAGTCGACCGTCATGAGTTTCTCCCCTGCGTCGGAATCCGTCGATCCTGTGCCTACCCCATAGCGAAAGGCAAGGGAAGGATCTCCAGAACGCCCCTGCGCGGACCGTGAGTGGCTCCAACGGGGCTGGGGGAGCGGGCCGCGGTGATGATCTACTAGCGCCGACTCGCACGCTCGCAGACGGAGGGGACCGCCGCCGATGACGATGACCGGGACGCTGCTGACCAAGGGCGCCAACGTCGCCTTGCCCGCCGGGGTCGACGTCCTGCACGTCGGGTTGAGCTGGGAGGCCCCGGGCGCCGGGTTCGATCTGGACGCGTGGACCCTCGCCCTCGGCGCGGACGGCCGCGTGCCGTCCGACGACTACTTCGTTTTTTTCAACAACATGGCCTCGCCGTGCGGGTCGATCTCCGTCAGCGGCGACAACCAGGAGGGCGGCAGCGAGGAGGACGACGACGAGGTCGTGACGGTCCGGCTGGCGGCTGTGCCCGCGTCCGTCCACCGGGTCGTGTTCGTCGTCAACATCTACGAGGCCCGGATCCGGCACCAGACGTTCGGTGCGCTCGACAACGCGAGCATTCGGCTCTCCGACGCGGCGGGGAACGAACTGGCCCGGTACAACCTGGGGCAGCAGGACACGTCGTCCGAGGCGTCCCTGATTTTCGGGGAGCTGTACCGGCACGGCGAGAGCTGGAAGTTCCGGGCCATCGCGCAGGGCAACGACGCCGGGCCGGCGGGGCTGGTGCGCGAGTACGGGGTCGAGGTCGACGACGACCCCGAGCCCGAAGCGGCGGCGGCGGATGCCCCGGCGGCGTCCGTGGCGAAGCCGTCCGCGGCTCCGGTGAACCTGGCCAAGGGCCGGGTCGAGCTGACCAAGCCCGGCGCCACCGCCAGCATGGCGATGACCCGGGCGATGGAGTTCTCGCTCTACTGGACCAAGCCGAACAAGGACCTCGGCCTCATCCTGCACGTCGCCCACGCCGACGGGCGAACCGTCTACTACGACTGGAAACTGCTGCAGGACAAGCTCGGTGCGATCGTCCACCACGGGGACGCGAAGCGCGGCGGCGCGGAAACCCGCGAATACGCGACGATCCGCTTCCACGCCGACCCGACGATCACCGCGCTGGCGGTGATCGCCTACTCGGAGGTGTCGAACGGCGTCGGGTCCTTCAAGTCGATGGGCGCGCACGCGGTCGTCGACGACGGCGAGGGCAACGTCGTCATGGTCGACCTGAACAAGGGCGGCACGTTCTCGTACCACACGGTGATCGCGGTCGCGACGGTCAACAGCGACGGCACCGTCACCATCGAGCGGGCCAGCCGGTTCTCCGCCGCCAGCAGCGAGGAGCGGCCGGAGATCGACAAGGCCGGGACGGTGTCGATGAACACCGGCCCGGTGGTGTTCAAGCTCTGACGGGCGGGCGCGAACCCCTCGGTGGGCTCGGCGATACTGGCCCCGAGTGCGGGTCGGATACCCGGCGGTCAGGGGCGAGTCATGGCGGAGCGACGCGTGCAGCCGTTCGCGCACGTCGACGCGCCGCTCGGCCCGCTGTACCGGCGCGTGATGCGGGCGTTCGACGAGGCGAAGCGCCGGTTCGTCGTCCACCTGCGCCCGGAGGACGTGACGGAGTCGCTCGCCGTCGACGGCGGCGAGCGGGTCGCGCTCGACAACGTCCAGAACGCCCTGGACAGCCTGCACGAGTGGGGCAACCTGCGGGCGGATCCGGACGCCTCGCGCGTGACGTCCGTCGAGGACTTCTACCGGGCGCGCTACCTGTACCAGTTCACCCGCGAGGGTGAGGCAGCCGAGCGCGCGCTCGAGCTGTACGAGCAGCAGATCGCGCGCCGCGGCGAGCTGCAGGCAGTGGCGCTGGAGGACATCCGCATCCGGCTGCGGACGCTGCTCGACCTCGCCCGCCAGGCCGACCCGGACCCCGCCGTGGTGCACAGCGTCCTGCTCGAGCTGACGGGCCGGCTGGACAGCCTCGCGGCGAACGCGAGCGTGTTCATGGGCGGCTTGCAGCGCACGATCGAGTTGCGCGACATCGACGAGGAGGCGTTCCTCGCCTACAAGGACCACCTGATCGCGTACCTCGAGAGGTTCGTCGCCGACCTCGTCGTCAAGGCGCACGACATCGCGAGCACGCTCGCGGCGATCGACGACGCGGACGCGGAGCGAGTTCTGCGGCTCGCCGCCGCGCGCGAGGCCGGCGACGCGGCGCCCGGGGAGGACGGCGACGACCCGGTCGAGGTCCGCCTCGCCGACTGGCGGCGGCGGTGGTCGGGGCTCGCGTCGTGGTTCAGCGGCGACCGCGCCCACCCGAGCCAGGCGTCCCTGCTGCGGCAGCGCACGCGCAAGGCGATCCCCGACCTGCTGACGACGGTCAGCATCCTGGCCGAGCGCCGGTCCGGGCGCAGCGACCGCTCGGCCGACCTGCGGGAGCTCGCGCGCTGGTTCGCCCAAGCCCCGACGGACGCGGACGCGCACCGGCTCTGGCGGGCCGCGTTCGGCCTGGCCACGGCGCGGCACCTCACCGGGCCGGTCGCCGACCCGACCGCTTCGGCAGCGACGCCGTGGCGGGCCGCGGAACCCGTCGAGATCACCCCGCGGCTGCGCGAGACAGGGTCCTACCAGCGGCGCGGGAAGCCGTCCCGGGTGACCGACCGCTCGACCGCGCGGGCGCACCTCGCCGCCCTGGTCGCCGCCGAGCGTGCGCAGTCCGAGGCGGCCCGCGCACGCCTCGCCACCGGCCGCCCGATCCTGCTGTCCGAGCTGGGGGAACTCGACCAGAAGGAGTTCGCCTTGTTCCTGCGCCTGCTCGGCGAGGCGCTGGCGGCCGGCCCGCCCGTCCCGGGCGGCGGGATCACGACGGTGACCTCCGACGGGTCGATCGAGATCACGCTGACACCCCTGTCCGGTAAGGGAATTGTCACCGTCCGGACGCTCGACGGGGTGCTCCACGGGCCGGAACTCGAGCTGACGATCGTCGACCGTTCGGTGCCGGCGGCGGTGGGTGCCTCGTGAGCAGGGACGCGGACCAGCTGGCAGACGTCCTCGACCTCAAGCGGGACGCGGAGCGCCGCCAGGCCGTCCGCGCGCTGCTGCGGCACCCGCTGCTGACGCCCGCCCGGCCCGACCCGGCGGGGTTCGTCCTCGTCCGCCGGCATTCCGAGTGGCTGCGGGAGTGGTTCGGCCGCGAGGTCGGCTGGTCGCTGGCGATCGAGCCGACGCTGGCGCGGCTGCGCAAGGTCGTCGCGTCCGTGGGGGACGGGACGCGCGGGGCGGTGCCGGCGACGGGGCCGCGGACGCCGCTGAGCCGCCGCCGCTACGTCCTGGCCTGCCTCGCCCTGGCTACCCTCGAGCGGGCGGACGCGCAGGTCACCCTCGGGCGGCTCACCGAGCGGGTCCTCGCGCTGGCCGCCGATCCCGAGCTCGCGTCCGCCGGCGTGACCTTCACCCTCGACAGCCGCGAGGAGCGGGCCGATCTCGCCGCGGTCGCCCGCCTGCTGCTCGGCCTCGGCGTCCTGACCAGGGTGGCTGGGGACGAGTCGGCGTTCGTCAATCGGTCCGGGGACGTGCTGTACGACGTCGACCGACGGGTCCTGGCGGCGCTGCTGGTCACTCGCGTGGGCCCCTCGACGGTGACGGCACGGTTGCTCGACGAGCGGCTCGCCGAGATCGTCGCCGAGCCCCGCCCGGACACGGAAGACCTGCGCAACAGGGCGATCCGGCACCGCCTCGCGCGGGGGCTGCTCGACGACCCGGTGCTGTACTTCGACGATCTGACGCCGGACGAGCTTGCGTACCTCGCCGTCCAGCGGGGGCTCTTGCTCCGCCGGTTGACCGACGGCAGCGGCCTCGTGGCCGAGGTCCGGGCGGAAGGGATCGCCCTGGTCGACCCGACGGGCGAGGCGACCGACGTCGGCATGCCGGACGAGGGGACGGACGGGCACGTGACCCTGCTGGTGGCCGAGCTGCTCGCCGGAGTTACGGGCGGTGCCGAGCTGACGGTACGTCAGATCGAAGAGTATGTCGCCGACCTCGCCGTCCAGCACCGGGCGCACTGGCGCAAGACCGCGGCGGAGCCGGGCGCGCAGCGGGAGCTGACCGCCCTCGCGCTGACTCGCCTGCTCGCCCTCGGCCTCGTCCGCTGGGACGGCGACGCGGTGACGCCGCGCCCCGCGCTGGCGCGCTTTGCGTACGCGCCTGTGACTGTGGGGCGGACGCAGTGACGGTCACCGAGCCGGCGGTGTCGAGCCTGCCGGTCGCCGCCACCGACCGCTGGCAGCCGCTGCGGCTGGGTCTCGTCGACATCTTCTACTACGACTACCAGGAGTTCTGGTTCCGCGACGGCCGCCTGATGCTGCGGGGGAACAACGGCACCGGCAAGTCGAAGGTGCTGGCGCTCACCCTGCCGTTCCTGCTCGACGGGGAGTTGTCCGCGCACCGGGTCGAGCCCGACGGCGACCAGAAGAAGCGCATGGAGTGGAACCTCCTGCTGGACGGGCGTCACGACGAGAGGCTCGGCTACACCTGGCTGGAGTTCGGGCGGCGGACGGCAACGGGCGAGCACGCCTACGTCACGATCGGGTGCGGCCTGAAGGCCGTGGCGGGCCGCGGGATCGCCGACAAGTGGTTCTTCCTCACCTCGCAGCGAATCGGCTCCGACTTGTTCCTCATCTCCCCGGGCGGCACGACGCTGACCCGGGACCGGTTGGAGGGCGAGATCGGCTTGAACGGCCGGGTCGTGCGGACGGCGGCCGAATATCGCCGGCTCGTCGACGAGCACCTGTTCCGGCTCGGCACCGACCGGTACGACGCCCTGGTCGACCTGCTCGTGCAACTGCGCGCGCCCCAGCTGTCCAAGCGGCCGGACGAGGCCAAATTGTCCGGCGCGCTGTCGCAGGCACTGGCGCCGGTCGACCAGGCGGTGCTGGCGGACGTGGCCGCTGCGTTCCACGACCTGGAGCAACAGCGCACTGAGCTCGAGGGGCTGCGCGAGACGCGCGGGCACGTCGAGCGCTTCCTCACCCGGTACACGGCGTACGCGCGGATCGCCGCGCGGCGCGCGGAGACCGCGCTGCGCACCGCGCAGTCCGCGTACGAGAAGGCGGGGCGGTCCCTGGTCGCGCTGCGCGACGAACTCGCGGCCGCGCGGGCCGCCCATGACGAGGCCGCCGCCGGCCTGGCCGCCGCCGACAATGCGCTGGCGGAGTTGGCGGCAGTCCGCGAGGAGCTGCGCGAGCGTCCCGAGCTCAAGGACCTGGACCACGCGGAGGGCGCGCGGCGGACGGCGGCGAAGTGGGCGGCGACCGCCCGCGAGCGCGCCGAGCGGGCGATGCTCGACGCCGCGTCGCGGCACAGTCGTCGAGGCGAGGCTGAGGCGGCCGCCGGGCGCACCTCGGCCGCCGTGCTCGACAGCGCGGCTGCTGCCCAGGCGTGCGCCGGTGCGGCGGGCCTCGCCGGCGGGCACGACCGGGTCGTGAGCACGTGGGAACTGTCCGGCGGGGCGGTGGCCGAGCGGGCCGTGGCCACGGCAGCAGTCGCCTGGCGTGACCTGGCCCAGGCGCGGGAGCTGGCGGCCTCTCAGGTGCTGACGCTCACTCAGGTTGTCGCCCGGGCGGAAGATTCGGCCGCCGAAGCACGTCGTCAGCTCGGCGACCGCGAGGCGGCGCGGGATGCCGCCCTCGACGACCTCGCCGACGCGCGCGCCGCCGTCGAGGAGGCCGCCGACGACCTGACGGGTGCCTGGCGTACCTACGCCCGGGAGGCGATGGAGCTACGGGCACCCGACCCGGACGACGTCGGGCTCGCGGCCTGGGCTCGGACGCTGGCCGGGCCGAACCCGGCGTCGGTGGCCGCCCGTTCGGCCGCGCAAGCCGCTCATGCCGCGCTCGCCGGGGCGCGGGCCGCGGCGGAGGCGGTCGAGGCCTCGGCGGTGGAGGCCCTGCGCCTGTTGGAGGCCGAGGACGCCGAGCTGCGCTCGGGTGTCGTCCGGCATCCACCGGCCCCGTACACGCGAGACGTCTCGGCCCGGGCGGCGCGCCCGGGGGCGCCGTTCTGGCAGGTCGTCGACTTCGCGGACGGGGTCGGCGAGGCCGCGCGAACCGGGCTGGAGGCGGCGCTGGAGGCGGCGGGAATCCTCGACGCCTGGGTCACCCCGGACGGCAGCCTGCTCGACGCGAGCACCGGGGACGTGGTAGTGACGGGTGGTCGGGCGGTGAGCCCGCACCTGGGATCGGTCCTGATGCCTGCCCCGGACGCGTCGGTGGTGCGCTCCGAGGCTGTCGCCGCGGTACTGGCGGGGATCGGTCTCGGGCCGGACGCCGGGCCGACCTGGGTCGCGGGCGACGGGCGCTTCCGGATCGGGCCGCTGGCGGGGTCGTGGGCGAAGCCCGCCGCGGAGTACGTGGGGCACGCCGCCCGGGAGGCCGCGCTGCGCCGCCGGCTGGCGGAACTGCTCGACGAGATCGCCGCCGCTCGCGCCGCCGTCGTCCGCGGGGCCGAGATGGTCGCGGAACTGAGCCGGCGTCAGGAACGGCTGGCGGCCGAGGTCGACCGCGAACCGGGGGACGCGGCGCTCCGGGACGCGCACGGTGACGTCGGGGCTCGCCGTCGGCACGCGGAGCAGTGTGGGGAGGCCGTCACCCGGGCGCAGGACGTCGTCGGGGAACGCGAGGCGGCCGCCGGCGAGGCCGTCCGGGTGCGCGACGAAGCCGCCGCCGATCGAGGCCTGCCCGCGAGCGAGGCGGAGTTGCGGTCGACCCTCGCGGCGGTGGCGAGCTACCGGACGTCCGCCGTCGAACTCGTTGCGGCGGTTCGCGAGCACGCCGGCCGCCTGCGCGAACTGGCGACCTCCACGGCCGAGGACGCCGCGGCGCAGGAGACCGTCGTCGCCGCGGCCGCCGAGCGCGCCGCCGCCGAGGGCGAGCACGACGTCGCCGCAGCCCGCCTGCGCACCCTGCGGGCCTCGATCGGCGCGACCGTCGCGGAACTCCAACAGCGGCTGGCGGAGACCACCGCCGCACTCGCTCGCACGCGGGCGGAGCGCCAAACTGCCGAGGCCGCGCTGCGGCGCAACCTCGCCGCCGCCGCCGTTCTCGAGGGGCGCGAAACCGAGCTGACAGGCCGTCAGCTCGAGCTGGCCACCGAGCGGGACGCGGCCGTCGTGGCGTTCCACCGGTTCGCGTCCACCGGGTTGCTCGCCGTCGCCGTCCCGGGGCTGGAGATTCCCGAGTTCGGCGCGGGTTGGGAGGCGAGTCCGGCCGTTCAGCTGGCCCGGCGCGCCGCGGAGGCGCTGGCGGAGGTCGACGCGGGCGAGCACGCCTGGCGGCGGGTCAACGACGACATCGTCCGGCGCTTCACGGAACTCGGCGAGGGGCTCAGCCGGCACGGGCACCAGGCCCAGTCGGAACTCAAGGAAGACCGATTCGTCGTCACGATCACGTTCCAGAACCGGCCGCGGACACCGGGGGAGCTGACGGCGCTGCTCGACCGCGAAGTCGACTACCGCGAGCGGATGCTGTCGGCCAAGGAACGCGACCTGTTGTCCGAACACCTCGTCAACGACGTGGCCGGTCACCTGCAGGAGCTGATCACCGAGGCCGAGTCGCAGGTGACGGCCATGAACGCCGAGCTCGACGAACGCCCGACGAGCACGGGGATGCGCCTGCGGCTGCGGTGGGAACCGCGCCCCGATGGGCCGGACGGTCTCGCGGAAGCCCGCAGGCGTCTGTTGCGCCAGGCGGCGGACCTGTGGTCGCCGGACGACCGGGCCGCCGTGAGCGACTTCCTCGCCGCACAGATCGAGCGGGAGCGGGCGGTGGGCGGCGACGCGACCTGGCACGAGCACCTGGCTCGGGCGCTGGACTACCGTGCGTGGCACCGGTTCGTCATCGAGCGCCGCCAGGACGGCAAGTGGCGCCCCGCGACCGGGCCGGCGTCGGGCGGCGAGCGCGTGCTGACGGTGTCGTTGCCGCTGTTCGCCGCCGCGTCCGCGCACTACCGCTCGGCGGACCCGCACGCCCCGCGCCTCGTCCTGCTCGACGAGGCGTTCGCCGGGGTGGACGACGACTCCCGCGCGAAGTGCCTCGGCCTGTTGGCGAATTTCGATCTCGACGTGGTGATGACCAGCGAGCGCGAGTGGGGCTTCTACGCGACGGTGCCGGGCATCGCGACGCACCAGCTCGTCCGCCGGGAGGGCATCGACGCGGTCCACGTCAGCACCTGGGAGTGGGACGGGCACACCCCGACCCAGGTGCAGCGGACGTTCGTCGACCGGGGCCGCGACGAGCAGGCCGTGGTCGCGACCGAGGAGGGATTGTTCTGACGGTCGATCAGGACGCCCTGGACGCAGGGCGGATCCGCCGGGTCCTCGGGACGCCCGAGCTGGCCTGGCTGGTGGAGCGCGTGTCCCAGCGAGTCGCCCGGGGCAAGCCGCTGACCGGGACGGTCACGCTGTCGAACGCGTCCGAGGGGCAGCGCGCGGCGGTGGCGCACCTGCTGGGGCGGTTCCCGGGCGGCGGCGCGTCGGTGTCCGTGCCGCTGGAGGTGCTGGAGGCGGCCCTGCAGGACGCCGAGGTGGCGCCGGACCTGCGCGCGGCGGTCGAGGTGCTGACCGGTCCGCTGCGCGACCTCGTGGGCGACCGGGCGAGCGAGGACGCTGCGCGTGCGGCCCTGCTCTCGGGTCTGCGCGACGGCCCGCACGCGGAACAGGCCTGGTACGCGGCGTGGCTGGCGGAGATCGCCGCGGACGGCACGCTCACGCGGGTGCTCCGCCGGGGCGAGCACGTGATCGTCGGGCAGGCCGCGGCGGTGCTCGGCCGGCTCCCCGCCGAGGACGTCCCGCTGCCGGTGCTCGCGGAGCGCGTGACCGGCGCGACGAAAGCGCTGACGGGGACCGCCTTGGCCACCCTCGTGCTGCGGGCGCTCGCGCTGCGGGCGTGCCAGGCGACACCGTCGTCGGCAGCGCAGCGGCGGGACCTGTGGGAGTCGGCCGGCGTTCTCGTCGACGACCTGGCGAGCCAGGTGCTCGTCCTGAACGTCGTCGCGCGCGAGGACCACGTCGTCGCCGACTGGCTCCGGGACGCCGCCGGCTTCGGCCTCCCGTTCCGCCTGACGCTGCATCAGCTGTCGCAGGACACCTTGACGCCGCTCGGCCCCGACCTGTACGTGTGCGAGAACCCGGCGGTGCTGCGCGTCGCCGCGGGCGAACTGGCGGAACGTTGCGTGCCCCTCGTCTGCACGGAGGGCCAGCCGTCGGCCGCGTGCGGGCGGTTGATCTCCGCGGCGGCGAAGGCCGGCGTCCGGATTCATTGGCGAGGCGACTTCGACTGGACGGGGCTGCGCTCGACCTCGACCGCGACGGCCCGCTACAAGGCGCAGCCGTGGCGGATGGACGCTGCCTCGTATGCCCTGGCCCTCGATTCCGGCGAGTCCGAGCCGCTCAAGGGGCCGGCGGCGCCGAGCCCGTGGGACCCGGACCTCGCCGTCCGGATGGCCGAATCGGGCCGGGCGATCATGGAAGAGCGGCTGATCCCGATGTTGCTGGGCGATCTCGGCTGACCGGCGCTCAGTCGCCGTGCCGGAGAGTGTTCAGTGGGTTGGGGCACCGAGACGGGCCAGCGGACGCAGCGCTCGGGTGACCGCAACGGCGTCGAAGCGCGCGCGCACCGACACGCCCCACTCCGCGAGCTCTTCGGCGGCCTCGAGGTGGCCTGGGTCGGACCGGTCGGTCGCTGTCGCCACCAGCCAGTCGTAGCGGCCGATGCCGCCGATGTCGTCAGGGGGCGCTGCCCGGCGCCCGCCGACGCACCGCGGGTAGGCGACGCCCGGGACGGCCGCTTGGGCGCTTTCCAGATCGATGCGATGCACCCAGTTGTCGCCGAAGTCGTAGGTATAGGTGAGGGTCCGGCCCTCCATCGCCTTGAGCAACGGCGTGGTGCTTTCGTCGAGTGTCTCCTCGAGGTCGTCCAGCGGGTCCGCCCATCGACGCCGACTGGTGGCGAAGTCGTGCAGGTGCGAGCCCTCCCAGCCGAACGCCAATTGGATAGTCCGGTGCAGGTCGCCCAGCGTGATGTCGGCGGGGACCTCCAGCCGACGCCAGATCGGCGGCTTCGCCCCGCGCAGCCCCACCTTGATCGTGGCCGTTCGCAGAACTGCGCCTGCGTCCTCGGTCGGCCCTGGCTCCAGCCCTGGCTCCGGCCTGGGCTCCGGCCTGGGCTCCAGCCCGGGCTCCAGCTCGGCCCAGCCGGCGAGACGCGCGGTCAGCAGTCTGCGGTGCACCGCGACGTCCTCGATCTGGTCGGGTTCGACGGGGCAGTCGGGACGGGACAGCGCGGCCGCCAGGCGGGCCCGCGCCTCGGGGACCGGGAGTTCGGCGAACATCGCGTCGACATCGGTGTCGGCGGCATCGCGCAAGCCGTTCTCGAGGGCGTCGATTTCCACGGAAAACATCGCGTCCTTGATGCCTCCACCGAGATCATGGTCGAGGAGCACCAGGACGACGTGCTCGTGGCCTGCTTGGTCGAAAACCACGGAGAGGGACTCCTGAGCGCCCCACACGTCGCCGTACACCCACGCCCGTAAAGGATTCGCGCGGCCGACTCCGTCGACCCAGTCGGGGGCCACGACGCCGACCTCGACGATCCGCGCCGCTGCCTCGGCGAGGACCTCGTGGGTGGCCGTCGGGCCTACGACTGCCAGCGCCCGCACCAGCGCCAGGCCCATCGGCTGGGGGAACATGGCGGCGTACATCGCCAACGCGGCCGTCAGCGCCTCCTCGACGGCGGCCCGGTCGGCGGCGTCGGCATCGGCGGGCGCGTCCGCCTCGATGTCGCGCAGCAGATCCGCCACGGTCAGTTCCGCGTCCAGAGCCGTTCGCGCCTGGCCCAGCGCGTACACGACCTCTTCGTACACGGGGCGAGTCATCTCGATCATCAAGCTGTACGGGTCCGGTTGCGTCTTCGTGAGTACCCGCAACGCGGGCCGCTGCTTCACCTTCATACGATTCGACATGTCGACAATCGTGGCCCGGTTCGACGGATTTCATGGCGCGGCACGCCGCAGACGTCTCACCAAGTGCGGCAGGTGCGGTAGTGCCGGGGCCGATGGGCCTGAAGTGACCTAAGGGTTGGGAAGCGAGCTCGTCCGCGGGACGGGATAACGCTTTACTTCGAGGCTGCGACGGTCGCGACGGCTGCGACGGCCGCGACAGAAATTCCGCCTCTCAGGGCGGTCGAGCTTCTCGGCCCGCCACGCTGCTCTGCGGCACCGCGCGCAACGAGACCGCGGCCCTGCCATGCGCTCGGTGTCCGGGGACCCATAAGGGCGCACGATGTCGACAGCGCAGCCGTCAGGTAGAGAGGCTGTTGCAGGATCGGACCGCCCTCAGCTCATGAATGACCTGAGCGCAGCGCCACGCCGAGGCCGCCCGGCGTGTCGCGGCTCCCAGGGCGGGGGAGAGCGACGGTTCCCCGCACGAACCTACGTCGGACGCCCCGCGGCTTTCCGCTCACTGGCGCCCCGTCACCCACCTTCCAGCGGAACGTCCCTCGCCGGCGGTGGCCGTCCCCCGGGCTCCGGAACCTGGGGACCTCCGTGCTGCCGAGGGAGGCTCCGCTCGAGGCGGGGAGGGGGGAGGCGGGGAGGCGGGCGGTCCAGCCCTTGTTAGAGGCTGGACACTCGCAGCGCCGGTACCTAGCGGCGTTACCGTCTCAGGGAGCTCGACGGGATCACCCTTCTATCACGACCCGGTGGGCTCGGACGGTTTCGCTTACGCGGTGGCCAGGCCGAACGACGCAAGCGGCCAGCGTCAGCCGTCAGCGCGCGCCGTGATCCTTCGCTTCGACGGCGCCGCGGACCGGTGGGACACCTTACGGATTCCGGCCATCCGGGCCGCACAACTGAATGTGGCTACCGGGCGCCTGGTCCTCCTCGACGTCCACCCCGACAACGCCCCCACGGCCCCCGGCGGCGCCTTGCTGGACACCGAGGGGATTTGGCACCTGCTGCCTGCCCTGCCGTCCAGTAAGCACGGTAGCGAGCACGCGGCTTGGAACGCGGCGACGTGGATCAACGGCCAACTGATTCTGACCAGCCACCCCCTCGACAAGCAGATCTACGTCGCCGCGCTGAACCTGGACAATCTGAAAAAAGGGTGGGAGGCCCGGCCCGCGGTCGACAGCACGCATCGCCGCCCGAACAACCGTCCACCGGTCGCCGTGGGCGGACGGATCGTCTGGCCTATGGTCGTCTACGACCCCGCGACCGGCCGATCTACGCCCACGCCTGCCCTCATTCGGGACAAGCTGCAACGCCAGGACGGCGGCGATGACTCCGGTTACGTGCCGAGCCTGTTGGCCCTAGGTGACCAGGTGACATTGGCCAGCTACGCCTTCGACCCGGTGACCGGGAAGTCGACACCCATCCCGAACATACCTCCGTACTCGACGGGCGGAGGGTCAGCGGGGACCGGTGGCCCCCGCGGGATCCTCGGTTTCGGCGGGACGGTGTCTGCCGCGGGCGTCGCCACGACCACCACCAGCGCGCTGCGTCTGCTCTCGGCGAGCTGAGCGCGACTCAGAGGTCGCGCAGCGCCCCGCCGACGCGCAGCCGGTGCAGCTGCGGGTACCCCTCGTTCAGGAACAGCTCGTTGACGTTCGCCAGGTCGTCGGCCGTCAGATTGTGCTCCCGCATGAGAAAGTCCAGGTATTGGAACGCGTTCCGGACGCCGATGGCCACGAACTGCAGGCCGAGGATCTTGCGCGAGTCGCCGTCGATGACGGACTTGAGCAGGCCGGCTTCGCCGTTACCCTCGAGGGCGAAGAACATCGTGCCGTCCCCGACGGGCAGGGCGCTGTGCTTGGGGTCGACCCCGTCCGGCGGCAGCTTGATGGTGACGACGTTGGAGTACTGCGCCCGCGCCTCCTCCTCGGACAGGCCGGTCCACACGACCTCGTAGGTCGAGTGCAGGAAGTCGGGGTAATCCTCGTAGGTGTACTCGGTGTACTCACCCATGATGTTCTTCGCCGCCGCGACGCCGGACTTGCGCGCCTTGAACATCTCGCGCGGCCCGTCGATCAGGTCGCCGCAGGCGTAGACGCCGGGCACGGACGTCTGCATGGTCTTGTCGACCACGACCTGGCCCTTGTCGTCGACGTCGAGCCCGAGGACGTCCACGAAAGGCGCCGACATCGACTGCTCGCCGGTGCCGAGGAAGACCATCTCGCAGGGGACGTCGAACTCTTCCTTTGTCGTCATGTTGCGGTAGCGCACGCCGGTCACGCGCTCGTCGCCGAGGACGGCGACGGGCTCCACGTTGTCGTGGATGACGATGCCGCGGCGCTTCATTGCGTTCTCGACCCACAGGCGCATGTCCTCGTCCACGTGCTTGAGGCCCTTGGTGCGCATGAGCTGACTGCGAGTCAGAATCGTGGTGGCACAGCCGGTGGCGTGGAAGAACGACCCGTACTCGATGGCCGTCTTGCCGCCGCCGATGACGACGCAGGTGGCAGGCTCGAAGTCGAGCCACTCGGGGTCGAGCATGCTGTGGAAGTTGACGACGCCCTTGAGCTGCACGCCCGGGATCGGTGGCGGGGTCGGGCGCGCGCCGACGCATAGCACGAGGTTCTTCGCCTTGAAGGTCTTCCCTGCGGCCACGACGGTGTTCTTGTCGATCACCGTCGCCTCGGCGTTGAGGATGTACTCCATGTTCAGCTGCTCTTTGGACTGGAAGTTCATGATCCCGTGCGCGGCCCCGCGGGTGCGCAGGAAACCGTCGCGGATCTCCAGGATGCTCGCGCGCTTCTGGATGCTCCCGAAGTCGGAGTGCCAGTACTTGTTCTCCATGAGGCGCGAGTAGTCGAGCTGGCGCGCGGCTTCGGAGAAGACATGGTGGGGCACGCATGCCTCGTGCGGGCACGAGCCGCCGAGGAACGGCCACTTGTCGATCACGAGTTGACGGCCGCCTCGGGCCCGCAGGAACGCGGAGCCGAAGCGCCCGGCCGCGCCGCCGCCGATGAAGATCGCGTCGTACTCGCGGTCGTCCTCCTCGGGCGGGGCGACGTTGAGGATCGGACCCAGCTTGCGGCCGTGCAGGTACTCGTCCACGAGCGGGCCCCACTCGTCCAACGGGATGAACGTCTTCCAGATGTTCGTGCCGTCCACCGTGGGGGCGCCTTTCGTCGTGGCCGGGGCGCGGGGTGCCCTGGGGGCGGGCGGCGCCCCTGGGGCGACGATAAGCCCGAAAGCACCTCGCGCATACCCCTAGTCGATTTTTCGACTTTCAGTCGAATCGGCGCGCGGCCAGCCCCTCGGTACCCGCCTGCCGGGTAAGATCGGCAGGTTGGCCGACGAGAGGCAATGATGATCTGCAAGTCCCACGGGACCAGGAACTGCACCCAGCCCATGTGCAAGCAACAGCGCCTGCGCGAGCAGTCTCGGGCGGCCGAGGCGGCTGCCGCTGCCAACGGCGGCGTCGCCCCGACCACGCCGGCGTCCCGCACCACGTCGCCCCGCGCCACCTCGACGGCCAAGTCCCGCGCTGCCGCACCTGCCCCGGTCAAGGCGCCGAAGCCGCCGGGCATGTGGGAGGAGCGGACGTTCGGCGCGCTCCCGAGCACGTTCCGGACGGGCGAGCCGGGCGAGATCTGGGTGAACAACGTCCCCGAGGGCGGGGAAATCGTCGGGCACCTGCCGGGCACGCCGTGCCTGAAGGACGGGGTCGACCCCGACGCGACAGGCCTGTGGGACGGCTGGGGCCGCGTGAATTCGCCAGGCGCCCGTGCGGACCTCACCGACAAGAAGCCCGTGACCACGACGGACGGTACCGCCCTGGTTGCCGCACGGTGGTGCCGTAACTGCAAGGACCTAGGGATCTGACGGTAAGTCAGACCGTGCCCGACCTGACGCCCACGTACGGCGAGGCGCTCGCGTATGCGACCGACCTGCACCGCGGCCAGACCCGCAAGGGCACGGCGGTCCCGTACGTGTCGCACCTGCTCGCCGTGTCTGCCCTGGTCCTCGAGGCCGGCGGCACGGAGGAGCAGGCGATCGCCGGGCTCCTGCACGACGCCCTCGAAGACCAGGGCGACCGGACGTCGTACGCGCAGATCGCCGACCGCTTCGGTGCGGAGGTCGCACGGATCGTCCGGGCGTGCTCGGACACGGAGGCCGTCCCGAAGCCCCCGTGGCGGGCACGCAAGGAGGCTTACCTCGCGCACCTGGAATCGGCGGACGTGGCCGTCTTGCAGGTGAGCCTGGCCGACAAGCTGCACAACGCCCGTTCGCTGGTGACCGACGTCCTCGCTGTCGGCGTCGGCTATCTGGATCGGTTCAGCGCCGGCGTCGCCGACCAGCTCTGGTACTACGGCGCCCTCGTCGACATCTTCACCCGGCGCTTGCCCGGCAACGCCCAGGCGGCTGAGCTCGGGTTCACCGTCGCGCGGCTTCGCGTTCTCGTCACCGGGGCGGAGCCGATCAGCTCGGTGTCGTGCACGGGTCGACGCCCAGCAGGGTGACGGCTGACCGTTCGCTGATCGCGGCGCCGGGGGCGTCCAGCACAGCCAGGCAGGCGGCGTGCCCAGGCCCGGGGTGCAGGGCGTGCAACCGGAGCCGGGCGGGCAGATCCGGCCGGCCCGCCCACGACAGCAGGGCGGGCGCGTCGTCCGGGGCGGAGACGACCAGCAGGTCCGGGCTCACCCGCAGGCCGTCCCCGGTCGCCTTGAGGGCGGCCTCCTTGCGCGTCCAGTACGCCAGGAACCCGCCGGGCCGGGCGTCCGCAGGGAGGCGGTCGAGGCACGTGGACTCCGCCGCTGCGAGCACGCCGTCGCGCAGGCCGTCGACGTCCGGCCCGGGTTCGAGGGCCTCGACGTCGACCCCGACGTCGCCGATCTCGGTGACCGCGACGGCCACGCGGGTCCCGCTGTGCGAGACGGACACCCGCGCCGACGACCCGACCGGGCGGGGCGACCCGTGCGGCGCCCCACAGTCGTCGCACGACCGGTCCAGTCGCACCTCTGCGGCCGGCCGCCCGAGCAGCGTGCCCAGCGCCGTTCGGGTCATCGCGACGCCGAGGGTGAACCGGTCCCGGTCCAGCTGGCGCAGGTAGCGCTCGCGCCGGTCGCGTTCGACCTCGTCCAAAAGGTCCACGTGCGCGGGCCGGACGTCCGCTACGGACGCCCACCACACGACCACGCCTGCGAAGGGGGAGTCCGCACTGTCGGTCACCCGCCGCATCGTACGGATGCGGCAGACCGTCCCGACGAAGCAACGCCCGCGCGGCCGCATACCGGGGGACGAATCAAAAGTCCATATGTCGATAAAAAATGGATAGCAGTCTACGGTCGGCGGACGACCACGCAGGACAAGCCCCACGAGCGCCGCCCCGCCGGAGGAGCCCCCATGACCTCGATGGACCCCGTCGCCCTCGACGAGCAGGTAGACACCCGCTCCGCCAGCGCGCCCGTGCGACTCACCGCCGCCCAGTTCGAGGTCGGGGCCTACTTCGAGTTCCTGTACGGGTGGGGCGCCGGTCCCGGCGTGGACCTCGGCGCCACCGGCAGCTACACGAAGGTCAAGACCTCAACCGGTTCGGTCTACCGCCAGGAGTTCGAGCGCGGCATCAGCCTCGGCAACCTCGGCGACCTGCCTGCGTTCGTCGCCCTCGAGCACCCGTACCTCGACCTGTACGGCAACACGCACTGGTCGGTCCTCATCCCCGCCCGCGCGGTGAAGGTCCTGATCAAGGACTCCTGAGCCCGACTGCGGGAGGATGCCGTCCTGGAGGCGACAGGACGGGGGCGGACGTGAGCGCAAGACGCCGCGGCCGGCGGCTGGCCGCACCGGTGGCGGCGGTGATGCTCGCAGCCTGCGGGCAGGCGGTGTCGTCCGCGGAGCCGGCGGCCAGCCCGACGACGGCCAGTCCGACGACGGCCAGCCCGACCCCGACCCCGCCCAGCATCTCGCCGACGCCCGACCCGTCGATCGAGGCGGAGTTCGCGCACGTCCCGCCGGGGGACCAGCCGATCGGGTTCGAGTTTCCGCCCGCGCCGGGCTCGTTCGACGATCTGACGGTCCCGAAGGGCCACGGCTCGCAGGTCTACCTGACGTTCGACGACGGGCCGTCGACGTTCACCCGCCAGGTGCTCGACGTCCTCGCCGAGGTCGACGCCCCCGCCGTCTTCTGTCTCATCGGCGACAACGCCGTCGCGCGCCCGGCCGACGTGCGGGCGGTGCTCGCCGCGGGGCACGCGCTGTGCAACCACAGCAGCGACCACGCCGCGTCCGTCGGAGGTACGGACCGTGCGGCGGTGAAGGCCGAAATCAAAGGCGGGTTGCGTCAGATTCGTTCTGTGGCGGGGGATGCGCCGGTGGAGTACTACCGACAGCCGGGCGGGGCGTGGACGCCGCTGGCCGTCGAGATCATGTACGACGCGGGGCTGAATCCGCTGCGCTGGTCCGCCGATCCGCGGGACTGGTCGCGCCCGGGGAAGGTGGCGATCGCGCACCGGGTCCTGCTCCGGCTGCGCCCGGGAGCGGTGGTCCTGCTGCACGACGGCGGCGGTGACCGCGCCCAGACCGTCGCGGCCCTGCGCTGGCTCCTGCCGCACCTGCGCGACGCCGGCTGGACGTTCGCGATCGCGCCCCGCACGCATCTGCCGCCCGAGGAAGCCGCGCGACCCGAGTAACCCGGGCGCCGCAGACGCGCGAAACCCCCGACCCGGAAAGCGGGTCGGGGGCTCTTCGCGTAACGATCAGCCGCCGAGGCCGCCGACCGAGATCGACAGGCCCGTCCCGGCCGGAGCCAAGTTGACCCCCGACGGGCCGAGGTCCACGCCGAGGCCGTCCGTGACCTGGCCGGCGATCCCGGTGACAGTGCCGACCACGCCGGTCGCGGTGCCGGCGACCTGACCCGCAGTGCTGCCGACGGTGCCGCTGACGCTGCCGACGACCTTGCCCGCTGTGCCCGTCGCGGTCCCGGCGGCCTCGCCGGCCGTGGACGTCACGTCGTCCTTGGTGCTCGTGGTCACCTTCACCGCTTTGCCCTGGACGTCCGTAGAGATCGTCCCGGCCTGCGAGACGCTGCTCGTCGCCGTCGCCGGGACGGCCTTCGCGGTCGCCGCGGCGGCGTCCGTCTGGGCGAAGGCTGCACCGCTGGTCTTGATCGCCTGGGCGAAGGCCGCGCTCATCTGGCCCTGCGCGGTCTTCAGCGCGCGCTCGGCCTCGTCCGCACCGGTCTTCTGGGCGAAGCCGAACGCCGCGTCGGCGGTGGCGAAGGCCTGGTCGACGTTGTTCTGAGCGGTCGTCAGCTTGGCCTGGACGTTGTTGCTCTCGTTCGCCAAGAGCGCCTCGGAGATGCTCCGCGCGCCGGCGACCTGGCCGGTCAGCGTGTTCTGCAGGCCCGTCAACGCGGCCTGCGCGGCGCTGAGCTGGGAGGCGAGTTCCGCGTTCAGCGTGGCGAAGACGCCGCTGACGGTGGTGGTGGCGATCCCGGGCACGGCCGCGGCGGTGATCTGCGCGGCGGCGACGGACGAGTTCGCGGCGGTGGTCGCCGTGGACAGCTGCTGCTGCGCCGTCGCGACCTTGACCTTCGCCTCGGCGGCAGCGGCCCGCGTCACCGCGGCAGCGGAGTCGGTCACCTCGGCGGCGGCGTACGGGTTCGCACAAGCCGCCGCGACGCCGGCGCTGTTGGTGACCGAACCGCACACGGGCTCGTGGTCCGCGACCATGACCGCGGTCGCGAATCCGCCGATAGCCATCGTGCCAGCCAGAATTCCGCCTGCCCAACCCGCAACGGTGTTCAGCATGAGTGCCCCCTGAGATCGTTTGTACCTTTTGCCCCCGAGTGGGGCCATCGCGCACTTTGATGACGATCGGGCGCTTTCGGTTGCGTGAATCGGCGAAGATGGGCCGTTCGGACGACCCCGCCTCGTCCGTCCGGCTCAGGTCACGGGGACGACGTCGGCCCGGACGAGCCGGCCGCTCTCGACCGTCAGCACGCCGACGGTGCCGCGTGGCTGGCGCCGCCGGTCTGTCGGGGACCCGGGGTTGAAGATCCGCAGGCCGCTCTCGGTGACGTCCAACGGGATGTGCGAATGCCCGAACACGACGAGGTCGGCGGTCGGGAACCGGCGGCGCATCCGAGCCGGGCGGCCCGCTGTCGGGCCCGAGTTGTGGATCATCCCGACGCGCAGGCCGTCGAGGTCGAGTTCGAGGGTGTCCGGCGCGCCCCACGCGGCCACGTCCGGCCCGTCGTTGTTGCCGAGGACCACGTGGACGGGGGCGAACGCCGCCAGTTCGTCCAGGACGCCGGCCACGCAGACGTCCCCCGCGTGCAGGATCATGTCCGCGTCCCGGAGAAGCTCCGCCACCCGCGGCGGGCACGACCGCCACCGCCGGGGGGCGTGGGTGTCGGACAAAACGACGACGCGCACGGCGTACTCGCCTGCTCTAGTCGCCCGAAGAGGTCTCGACCAGGTCGACGACGAACACCAGTGTGCTGTTCGCCGGGAGGCCGGGCAGGGCCTGGTCCTGGTAGCCCAGGTCGGGCGGGATCACGATCTCGCGGCGGCCGCCGATCTTCATGCCGACGATGCCCTGCGCGAAGCCGGGCACGACCTTGTCCAGCGGAAATGTCGCCGGTTCCATGCCCTGAGCCCAGGAGGAATCGAACACGCTGCCGTCGCTGAACAGCGCACCGACGTACCGGACCCCGACGGTGTCCGTCTCGACGGCTGTCTTGCCGTCGCCGGTCACCAGGTCCCGGGTCACGAGGGTCGTCGGCGCTGTGCCCGCCCCGGCGGCCAGCTTCGGTTCCTTCTCCAGGTCGGTGGCGTTCTCGGTGACCTCGGGCACGGGGGCGTCGAAGTTCTCCGCTCCCGAGGATCCCTGCTCGACGGTAGCGCTGGGACCGTCGTCGCCACAGGCGGTGAGGGCGAGCGCCGCGGTGAGGGCCAGGACGGCGCCGCGGGTTCGAAGATTCCGACGAGCGCGTTGCGAGGTCGGCTGGCTGGTGGTGCGTCGGCTTGAGGTCACCTGGTGATTCTGCCCCGGCCGCCTGTGCGCCGCGTCAGTGCCCGTGACCGCCGGTCCCGCCATGGTTCGTGCCGGCGTCGTCGGTGACGCCGGCGGGCACGTGGACGTCCGGTGTGGCGCGCATGCCGACCGGCGCGCGGGTCCCGCCGTCCAGGTCGTCGGTCTCGTAGATGCCGAGGTTCATCAGGCCCATCGCGGCGGTAAGTGGGCGGGGCGAGTCGTAGAGGCTCGTGAGCTTCAGTTTGTCGCCGGCACGGACGACGCCGAGGCTGTCCCAGCTGCACGTCGACATCGACGTGACCAGGTTTGCCATCGCGCTCTTCGGGTCGCCCCCGTAGCCCGCCTCGGAGGAGCAGATGCGCTGCCCGGTCGTCAGATTCTCCAGGATCAGGCCCTTGCCCCCCGCATGGACGTGGCCGAGCGCCCACACGACCCGGCCGGTGACGGTCGACGTCCACTCCAGCGAGGTGGCGTTCGGCCCGGCCGGCACGTCGTAGTCGAAGCCGGAGCACGCGTCCGCGACGCTCAGCATGATCGGGGTGATCGGCTTGATGTCGGGGGACTTCGGCACGTGGTGGACGGTCGCGTTCAGGTAGACCTCGCGTGGCTCGGAGCTGTGGTTCATCACCTCGGCGAAACCGGTCCACGGTGCCGGGGTGACTTCGAGACCGTAGCCCGGAGGAGTGACGAGCCAGGGCGCGCGTTCGTCGCCGCTGCCGAAGGCGGGGCGCCCGACCGTGCACGGTTGCTGTGCGGAGTCCGGCTGGGCGAGGTCGTACAACCCGACGTGATGGAGCATCACTCCGGTGTTCATGTCGGCGGGGGTGCCGTCGGCGTTAGTGAGGTCGAAGGTCACGCCCGTGATGAAGCAGTTCGCGCAGGGCTTGGCGAACTCGAGTACCGGACGGTTCAGGCTCGCCGTGCCGAGCGGCGCCGGCGGAAGGTGGAAGGGGCCGAGTCGCCACGTGGCCTTCTTGCCCACGGGGCGAACGGGGTGGTCGCCGTCGGCCGGATTTTGCCTCGCGACGGGTTCAGCCGGCACGGCAACGGCCGCTGTCCCTGCGCCCGCGAGGGCCACCGTCGCTCCTACGGCGCAGAACATGCGCGCGATTCGACCCACTGCCCCGTGTGACACGGCTCGCTCCTCGCTCGGACCTTGGCGAGGTCCCATTTCCAGATCCGGGCTTCGCACACAGCCGTTCGAGGTGAATCTGTCCATCCGCGCGAGGGGGGCCAGGATTTGCGGCGGGGGCAACAAGCGCAATTCTTGACAGGGCGGACGCGCTGGCTGACATTGACCGGAGTAGTTCTCGGAAGTCCTCAGATGGTCCATTGGCGCCCACGGTGTCGGCGGTCGCGACATCCACGTTCTTCTGACGAGTCTGCGCCTAGATCCCGCTGCCGCGGAGAACCGGCGCTACTCCGCCCGCCACACGATGACGTGCTCTCCGGAAGGCCGACGCGGCCGAACGCGCGATCGCTGGCGCGCTCGCAGCAGGCGGAAGTCGACGAGCGTAGAGGTGGTGATCCCCGAGCTTCGGCACCGAGATCGCGTGGCCCGCTTGGCTGGGCGCGGTGCGCTCGGTCAGCGAGCGGGTGGGCGCGGGCGAGGGGGCGGCCCGCTTCAGCCAGACCAGACCTGCGAGCGCCGGACCCGCGCGCGACGGGGCGGTCGCCACGCGTCCGACAATCTATGAGCCGCAGGTCACGCGGGACGTCATCATCGAGAACACGGTGGTGTGGACGTTGCAGGCGGCCGTCGGTCGAGTCGCGGCGGCGCCCGGCGCGATCACCGCCGGCGGGCGCGCCCGGGCTGCCGCAATTGCCGATACCGCGAGTAAGGCCACGCAGTACGCGGCATTGACGGGCGTCAGGTAGCCGAGCCTCGCTCGATGGCGGACGCCCGGCAACAGCAGGTGACGGCCTACCACGGTGCCGCCGGCGTGCCCGTTGCCGATGTGTCCGCTGGGCCGCGAAACTCGCCGCGCTGGGCGGAGATGCAACACGTCTGCGCCGCGTCACCGCGGTGTGGGACCTCGGCGACCAGCGTTGAGCTGAGGGGCTACTTCTTCCCGGCGACCGTGTCGGACTCGCGGATCCGTCCGTCCGGGCGGTGGGTGATCATCTCGCCGCCGTCCTGGTTGTGGACGATCTCGCGGGCGCGATCCATCGCCTCCGCCTGGGTGTCGTGGTGGCTGCTGGCGCGCTCGGCGTGGGGCTTCTGCACGTCCCAGCCGCCGTCGGGATTCGGCGTGACGTGCCTGTCGGTGGGCTGGCTCATGAGAATCCTCAAGTCGAAATGACGTGTGCATAAAGTCCTGCCCACTCGGCCGGAGAATCACACGAGCGTCCGAGAAATCGCCCCGGCCAGGTGGTCTGCCGCGCGCATGCGGCGGCGATCTGGCCGGAGGGCAGCTGCTGGCCGATCAGGTCGGCGGTGCCGTCCTCGTTCGCGCGGCCGACGCCTTGCGTTCCCGGCTTCGTACGTCGCCGCCTTCCCTCCGCACCGCGGAGCCTCCCTCGGCAGCGCGGAAGGTCCCGGGGGTCCGGAACCCGGGGGATGGTCACCGCCGGCGAGGGACGTTCCGCTGCAACGCGGGTGACGGGGCGTCAGGCGCCGGAAACGGCAACGGCCCGGTTCGTTTCCGCGCACCTGCGCAAGTGCAGGTCGGCGTCGTCGGGAAGGACGCATCGGGGGCCGGACGTTCGGAGCACTAGGGTCGGGCGCGTGAACCTCTCCCGCCCGGCGCTGATCGCCGGTGTCGCCGGCCCGGCAGCGTTCGTCGGCGCGTGGATCGTCGGTGGGCTGATCAAGGACGGGTACTCGCCCGTCCACGACACGATCAGCAGGCTCGCGGAGCAGGGCGCGTCGACGCGGCCGCTGATGACGGCGGGATTCGTCGGTTTCGGCGTCCTCATGACCCTGTACGCGCGCGAGCTCGGGCGGGCGCTGGGCTCTCCCGGCGTGCGGGCGGCGGTGACGACCTCGGCACTCGGAACTCTCGCGGTGGCGGCATTCCCGGTCACTGCCGACGGCGGCACCCGCAGCGACAACCTCCACTACGCCGCCGCGGGGCTCGCCTACGTCGCCAACGCCGTCGGGCCGCTCGTCGCCGCGCGCCACCTGAGTACGGTGCGAGGGCGACGGGTCTCGGGAGCGGCGGGCGTCGCCATCGCCGCCGCGCTCGTCGGCAGCCTCAGCGCCGACGAGATCACCGGCCTGCTCCAGCGGACGGGACTGACCCTCTACGACGCCTGGGCGGTCGTGATCGCCCTGCGACTCCTCGCCGGTCACCGGGACTAGCCCGCCGAGCCCGCCGCACCGACCAGTCGGAATGTGACGCCGGCGGCCCACAAGTCCTGGATTGGAGCCCGCGACCTCGGGCAGGAACCCCGGCGAGCGCGGACGCCCGTCCGCACCAGCCAGAGAGGTCCTCAATGAGCAGCAAGATGGACGGGATCATCGACAAGGTCGCGGACGCCGGCGAGAAGATCGCGGACAAGTTCGACCACAGCGACGACAAGCAGGAGAACGCGGAGGCCGCGACCGGCTCGCACCGCGGCGAGGCAGCCGAGGAGCACAAGCACGGGATCATGGACAAGATCGCGGACGCGACCGAGAAGCTCGTCGAGAAGTTCGACCACAGCGACGATGCGCCGACGTCTTCCGGATCGGCCGGCACGACGTCTTCCGGATCGGCCGGCACCGGTGCCGTCACGTCCACCCCGCCCGTCGAGGTCCCCGGCCCGGCCCTGGGCAGCGACGGTCTCGAGACGAACGCGCACATGGATCCCACCGGCAAGGTCGTCTAAGAACCCTGCGAGGACGATGGCCACATGTGCCGTCTCGTGGGCTGGGTCAGCGAGTCTCCCCGGACCCTCGCCGAGGTTCTCGGCGAGGACGGGGTGACGCAGCTCGAAGCGCTGTCTCGCCAGCACGCGGACGGCTGGGGCCTCGCCTGGTGGGACGCTGACGAGCTCCACGTTCGTACATCGCATCTTCCTGCGCACCTGTGTCCGGCTTTCCTGCCGGTCACCCGCGACGTCCGGAGCGACGCCGTGCTGCTGCACTTGCGCTGGGCGACGCCGGGGCTGGCGGTCCGTCCCGCCAACACGCACCCGTTCGTCGTCGGCGATTGGGCCTTCGGCCACAACGGGGCCGTCCGCCCCGCAGACGGTCTGCTCCCGCTGTTGACCCCGCAGGAGCGCGAAGGGCTCCGCGGTGACACCGACAGTGAGCGCCTGCTGCACGTCCTGCTCGCCCGCATCCGCGACGAAGGATTGGACGAGGGCCTGCGCCGAACGGTCGATGACGCCAGCCGCGATCTCACTCCGAGCAGCCTGAACTCCCTGCTGCTCGGGCGCGAAGAGCTGACGGCGGTGTGTTGCCACGGCACCCCGTCCGAGTGTGACCCGGACGGGCCCCCCGAAGACCAGCCCGGTTATTTCGACCTGCGCTGGCGCCGAGACGAAGGGGTGGTCGTCATCGCCTCCGAACCCCTGGGTTCCGCACCGTGGCGGTCCCTGCCCAACGGCACCGCGTTGATCGCGAGTCGAGGCGGCAGCGCCTGCCGAACCGTGGACGTGGGTACCTTCGGCGCCGCTGCGCTCGACCGCGAACGCGACCGCCGGTCGGCAGGCGCCGAACTCCGAGCCGCGGGCGCGGCCGAACTACGCGCGGCCGAACTGCCCGCTGCCGAAATGCGCGCGAAATCCGCAGACCCCATGCTGGGCCGATGAACGCCGCAGTGCCGACGGCCCAGGTGCGGGTGGGCTGCGACTTTTCCTTCGACGTCCCCGGGCCGATCGCCACGGTGTTCCAGGTCGAACCGCAGGACGACCCCCGCCAGCGCGTGGTCAGCGAGGCGCTCACTTTCGTCCCGCCCGGGATCCAGCAGACCTACCAGGACACCTTCGGTAACCGCTGCTCGCGGCTGCACGTCCCGCCCGGGCCGTTCACGTTTCGCTACGACGCGACGGTCGAGGTGGCGCGGACATCCGACGACACCGACGCCGACGCGCGCGAGGTGCCGGTGACCGAGGTCCCCGACGAGGTCCTGCTGTACACGCTCCCGAGCCGGTTCTGCGTTTCCGACGTGCTCGCGGACGAGGCCTGGGCGCGATTCGGCGGCCTGAAACCGGGCTGGGGCCGCGTTCAGGCGATCGTCGAGACCGTCCACAACCATCTCGCCTTCGGCTACTTGAACACCTCGCCCACCTACACCGCTGCCGACGCGTTCTACGCCGGCAAGGGCGTGTGCCGGGACTTCGCCCATCTCGCGATCAGCTTCTGCCGGGCGCTGAACATCCCGGCCCGCTACGTCTTCGGCTACCTCCCGGACATCGACGTCCCGATCGACCCCGCGCCGATGGACTTCGCCGCGTGGATGGAGGTGTGGCTCGACGGCCGCTGGTGGACCTTCGACCCGCGCAACAACCAGCACCGTCCCGGCCGGGTCGTCATCGGCCGCGGCCGCGACGCCGTGGACGTAGCGATGGTGACGATCTACGGCGCCGCGAATTTGACCGGAATGACGGTCTGGGCGGACGAAATCGTCTCCTGACCCTTTCTGGTCAGCCGCCTTTCCCGTGCTCACGACCCCCGCCTGCGGGAGTTGCACGGCGGAGCCTGCGATCATCGGTCGAGTTTGGCGTCCACCGGCGCGTGCCCAGCGGGGGCCGCGGTCGCCAGGCTGCCGGAGGAGTGAAGCCGCATGGCCCGCGACGGGGAGCCCCCCAACGACGGCGACGCGTTCGACCCCGACGCGACGCAGGCGTACCGCCCCGAGGGCATGAAGCCGAGCGGCGCGGACGATCCGACCGGCAAAATCTCGGGCCCACCGCCGCCGCCCCCGAAGGAGCGGCCGGGTGCGCTGACCGGCCCAGTGACCGGCCCCGTGGCGGGGGCGGGGGCGGGGGCAGCCGGGGCCGCGGGTAAGGGCACGGGCAAGGTGCCGGCGAAGCGCAAGAAGAGCAAGCACCGCGTCCAGAAGGTGCTCTGGTCGCTGGTCGGCATCGGCGTGATCATGTTCGGGATGCTCGCGGTCGCGTACGCCCGCACCGACATTCCTGCGCCGAACGAGAGCGCGCTGCGCCAGACGTCTCGGGCGATGTTCGCCGACGGCAAGACCGAGATCGGCCGGTTCGGCGACACGAACCGCAGCATCGTCGGGATCGACCAGATGCCCGAGCACCTGCGCGACGCGGTGCTGGCGGCGGAGAACCGCAGCTTCTACACCGACAACGGCGTCTCGCCGCGGGGCATCGCGCGCGCCGTCTGGGTGAACCTGCGCGGCGGCCAGACGCAGGGCGGCTCGACGATCACGCAGCAGTACGTGAAGAACTACTACCTGACGCAGGAACGCACGATCAAGCGGAAGTTCAAGGAGGCGCTCCTCTCGATCAAGATCGACAAGGTGCTCTCCAAAGATCAGATCCTCGAGAACTACCTCAACACCATCTACATGGGCCGCAGCGCGTACGGGGTGCAGGCGGCGGCGAAGGCCTACTACGCCAAGGACGCCAAGGCGCTCTCGGTATCCGAGAGCATCGCGCTCGCCGGCCTCATTCAATCGCCGGGGCGCTACGAGCCGTCCGACTCGGACAGCCTGAAGTCGCTGAAGAAGCGCTGGACGTTCGTCGCGAACGCGATGGTGAAGACCGGCACGCTGACGCAGCCTGCGCGCGACAAGTTGAAGTTCCCGAAATTTCCCAAGGACATCGCGAGCCAGAGCAAGTACGGCGAGCAACGCGGCTACATCCTCAACGCGATCCGCAAGGAACTGCTGGACCGCGGCGTCGAGCCGGACATGATCGAGAACGGTGGCCTGCAGATCATCACGACCCTCGACGAGCAGGCCCAGAAGTCCGCCGTCGCCGCCGTGAAGAAGGAGTTCCCGAAGACGAAGAACGGCGGTCTGCGCGTCGGCCTCGTCGCCGTCCAGCCGAAGACGGGCAACGTCCTCGCGATGTACGGCGGCAAGGACTTCCTCGGCAAAGACAAGTACGCGCAGGTCAACACGGCGACGACGCCGATTCAGCCCGGGTCCAGCATGAAGCCGTTCGCGGTCGCCGCTGCGCTGGAAAACGGTTTCGACCTGCAGAGCCGGTTCAGCGGCAAGTCGCCGTTCAAGGTGCCCGGCGGCCAAGTGAACAACGAGTTCGACCAGAGCTACGGCAAGAGTGAGGAGCCCAAGTTCACCGTCGACCTGCGGTACGGGCTTGCGGATTCGATCAACACCGTGTTCGTCGACCTCGCAACGCAGGTCGGCCCTGAGAAGATCCGCGAGATCATGGTCAAGGCCGGCATTCCCGAGAAGGCGCCGGGGCTGATCGACAGCGCGCTGATCCCGCTGGGCATCGCCTCGATCCGTCCGATCGAGGTCGCGAACGCGTACGCGACCCTGTGCGGCGAAGGCATCTACGCGCCGCGGCACATGGTCGACCGCGTCCTGCGCGCCAACGGCGGCGAGCTGTCCGGGCTCGACAAGATCGAGATCTCGAAGAAGCCGATCCTCGACCGGGCCGTCGTCTCCGACACGATCCGCGCGATGCAGGCTGTCGTGAACAACGGCACCGGGACGCGGGCGCGCGCGCTCAACCGTCCCGTCGCCGGCAAGACCGGCACCCACCAGGACCTGACGGCCTGGTTCACCGGGTGCACCCCGCAGATCGCGGCGTCGGTCGACTACTTCAAGGGCGACGGGACGAAGTCGCTGGACGGCTCCGCCGGCATGTCGACCTTCTTCGGCGGGACGTACCCGGCGCAGACCTGGACGACGTTCATGCAGGGCGCGCTGAAGGGTAAGCCGATCGAGCAGTTCGCGCTCGGCAAGGGCGTCACCGCGACGATCTCGCCGACGCCGACCGAGGAGCCCACGGAGGAGCCGACCGTCGGGCCGACCGCGACGCAGGAGCCGACAATCCCGCCGTTCATCCCCGTCCCGACGTTCCCCACCTTCCCGACGTTCACCCCGAACCCGACCCCGAAGCCGACGGTGACGGTGGTCCCGACCGAGCCGCCGGTGACGCCCGAGCCGACCGAACCGCCCGAGACGGAAGAACCCGACCCCGACGAGGACCCTGAGCAGGCGCCGGACGACGGCACCGCCGACTGACGGCCGGGCGGGGCCGTCCACCCGGCCTGAGACACTGGCCGCCTGAGACACTGGCCGCGTGGACGGGATCGCAGCCGAGCGGCTGGAGGAGTGCCTGCGCGTCATCGCGGAGGTGCAGCAGCTGCCGGAGGAGTCATCCGGACGCCGTCGCCGTCCGGCTCGCCGTCGGTGGCCTGTTCAAGTCGCTGAAGCAGACCCGTCGGCACGAGAAGCGCACGCGGGTCACAGCGCACGACGCGGCGGTCACCGCGGCGACCGCGACCGGCGCACCCGGGCGGATCGACGACGAGACCGAGGGCGTCCCGCTGTCGACCGCGACGACGGGCGCGCTCGCAGGGATCCTGCAACGGCCGCGCGGGTGCTACGTCTGCAAGCAGCGCTACGTCGAGGTCGACGCGTTCTACCACCAGCTCTGTCCGGCGTGCGCCGCGTTCAACCGGGCCAGGCGCGACGCCCGCTGCGACCTCACGGGGCGGACGGCGCTGCTCACCGGCGGCCGCGCGAAGATCGGCATGTACATCGCGTTGCGGCTGCTCCGCGACGGCGCGCACACGACGATCACGACGCGGTTCCCGGCCGACGCCGTCCGGCGCTTCACCGCGATGGAGGACAGCGCCGACTGGCTGCACCGGCTCCGCGTCGTCGGCATCGACCTGCGCGACCCGGCGCAGGTCGTCGCGCTCGCCGACTCCGTCGCCGCGGCCGGGCCGCTGGACATCCTCGATCAACAACGCGGCCCAGACCGTCCGGCGCAGCCCGGGCGCGTACGCGCACCTGATGGCCGCGGAGTCCGGTCCCGTCCCGGTCGAGGGCGGGCCGGACGTGCTCGTCCTCGCGCGGTCGGTCGGCGCGCACCCGCACGAACTCGCGGAACTGGCCAGCCACCAACTCGCCCCCGACGTCTTGACCGCGCTGTCGCTGACCAGCCGCTCCGCGTCGCTGGAACGCGTCGCGACGGGGACGGCGATCGACGCCGGCGGGCTCGTGCCGGACCTCGCGGCCGTCAACAGCTGGACCCAGCACGTCCAGGAGGTGGACCCGCTCGAGATGCTCGAAGTGCAGCTGTGCAACATGACCGCGCCGTTTCTCCTCGTGTCGCGGCTGCGCGCGTCGCTGGCCGCGTCGACCGCGCGGCGCAAGTACGTCGTCAACGTCTCGGCGATGGAGGGCCAGTTCGCCCGCGGCAACAAGGGCCCCGGGCACCCGCACACCAACATGGCCAAGGCCGCGCTGAACATGCTGACCCGCACGAGCGCGCAGGAGATGCTCGAGACCGACCGGATCCTGATGACCGCCGTCGACACCGGCTGGATCACCGACGAGCGGCCCCACCCGACCAAGGCGCGGCTGCACGAAGAGGGCTTCCACGCCCCCCTCGACCTCGTCGACGGCGCCGCCCGGGTGTACGACCCGGTCGTCCGCGGCGAGGCGGGCGAGGACCTGTTCGGAGTCTTCCTGAAGGACTACAAGCCCGCCGCCTGGTGACGCCTCCCCGGTGACCGCCCCCACCCCGTGCGTCCGGCAAACCACGCGTTATAGGACGCTGTTCGCCGGACGTACGGGGTTCCCCTCCGCCCGGCGTTGCCGGCTCAGAGGTAGAGGCCGGTCGGTTCCGGGGACCAACCGGCGTCGCGGGCCAGGTCGAGGAGGTCCCGGGTGTCGAGGTCTTCCCCGTGGACGAGGACGCCCCGGCGGGCGAGCTCGCGCAGGTCCGCGCCGGAGGCCCCGGCGGTCGCGGCGCCCACCGCGCGGACGTCGACGTGCGCCGCGAGCCGGCCCACGTAGCGGACGAGGATCGCGGTGCGGGCGGCCGCGTCCGGCAGCGGCCTGACTTTTATCACCGCGGCGGGATCGGATCCGGCGTAGCGCTGTGACCTGCGGGTTCACCTGGTGGGCGGCCCGGATTTGCGCACTAGGCCGGGGCTTCTAGGGTCGGTGCGTGGCCTACGTGCGGACGGTGAAGACGTCCTCGGGCGCGACGGCTGTGCAGATCGTGCATTCCTCGCGGCGGGGCTCGCGCAACATTGAGCACCTCGGGTCGGCGCACGACGAGGTCGAGTTGGCGGCGTTGAAGGTCGCGGCCGCGGCGCGGTTGGCCGCGGGCCAGCACGAGCTCGCGCTCGGGCTGGAGCTGGAACCTGCTGGGACCGCGGATCGGCCGTTGGAGATCGTGGCCTCGCGGATGGGGCACCTGTGGGAGGCGTTGTGCCGGGCTTACGACGCGCTCGGGTTCGATACGGCGGCCGGCGGCGACGAGGTGTTCCGGGGCCTGGTGCTGGCGCGGATCATCGAGCCGACGAGCAAGGCGGATTCACTACGGGTGCTTGCCGAGGTCGGTGTCGCGAGCGCGTCCTACCCGACGTTGAATCGGCGGTTGCCGGTCTACGCGAAGGATTCCTGGCGGGATTCGCTGGCGGCGGCGTGTGCTGCGCATGCGGCGTTGGGGCCGGCGTCGTTGGTGCTTTACGACGTGTCGACGCTGCATTTCGAGACCGACAACGCGGACGGGTTCCGGGAGCCCGGGTTCTCCAAGGAACGGCGTCTGGATCCGCAGATCACGATCGGTCTGCTCACCGATGCGACGGGGTTCCCGCTGATGCTGGAGGCGTTCGAGGGGAACAAGGCCGAGACCTCCACGATCCTGCCGGTGATCACCGCGTTCATGACGGCCCATCAGTTGTCTGATGTGATCGTAGTTGCGGACGCCGGGATGATCTCCGCGGCGAACCAGGTCGGGATCGAGGAAGCCGGGCTCTCGTTCATCCTCGGCACCAGGATCCCCGAGATTCCTTACATGGTCGCGCAGTGGCGACGCGAGCACCCGGGCCAGGACATGCCCGACGGGCACGTGCTGACCCAGCCCTGGCCGGCCACCGCCAAGGAGAAAGAGCGTGGCAAGCGGGACAAGACGATCTACTACCAGTACTCGCAAGGCCGGGCCCGGCGCAGCCTGCGCGGGATCGACGAACAGGTCCGCAAAGCCGAGGCGGCCGTCGCGGGGAAGGCGCCGGTGAAGCGGAACCGGTTCATCGCCCTGGCCGGGGCCACCAAATCGGTGAACCGGGAGCTGGAGGCCAAGGCTCGCGCGTTGGCCGGGATCAAGGGCTACACGACGAACATCGTCGCGCCGAACCCGGAGTTTGTGATCGGTGCCTACTCCCAGTTGTGGCGGATCGAGAAGTCGTTCCGGATGTCCAAGCACGACCTGGCCGCCCGGCCGATCTACCACCGCAAGCGCGAGTCCATCGACGCGCACATCAACATCGTGTTCGCCGCGCTCGCGGTCACGCGGCTGATCGAGGCACGGACCGGGTGGTCGGTCAAGAAGTTCGTGCAGACCGCCCGGCGCTACCGCACCGTCCAGATCCGCGCCGGAGACCAGCTGCTCACCGCCGAAGATCCGATCCCGACGGAACTACGCGACGCCCTCGCTCAGATTCTCTGACGGAGGTGCGCACTAAATTGATAAGAGTCAGGTCAGAGGTAGAGGCCGGTCGGTTCCGGGGACCAACCGGCGTCGCGGGCCAGGTCGAGGAGGTCCCGGGTGTCGAGGTCTTCCCCGTGGACGAGGACGCCCCGGCGGGCGAGCTCGCGCAGGTCCGCGCCGGAGGCCCCGGCGGTCGCGGCGCCCACCGCGCGGACGTCGACGTGCGCCGCGAGCCGGCCCACGTAGCGGACGAGGATCGCGGTGCGGGCGGCCGCGTCCGGCAGCGGGACCTCGACGAGGCGGTCGAACCGCGCCGCGCGGACGGCGGCGGGGTCCAGCGCCCCGGCGTGGTTGGTCGTCGCGAGGGTGACGGTGTCCTCGTGCCGGCTCATCGCCCCGTCCAGCGCGGTGAGGAACCCGTGCAGCGCGGCGTCGCTGCCCCTGCCGCGCCGCTCGACCACGAGGTCGAGGTCCTCGAGGACGACGAGCGCGGGGGACAGGTGCGTGATCTCCGCGTAGACCTCCGGCAGGTTACGGGAAACTGACGCCGCGTCACAGAACACGACGGTGACGGCGCCCGCGAGCTCCGCGGCGAGCGCGCGGCACAGCGCCGACTTGCCCGTCCCGGGCGGGCCGTGCAGGAGCAGGCCCCGGTTCGTCCCGAGCCCGAGGTCGGTGAGCAGCGCGCGGCGCGTCCCGATCGCGGCGAGGCAGAGGTCGACCTCGGCCCAGACGGCGGTCGGCAGGATCACCTCGGTGCGGGCGGTCGCCGGGGTCGGGATGTGCGAGACGGAAATCCCGTCGCACCCACCGTGCACCTGCACGCAGCGTCCCCGCAGGTAGTTCTCCTCGCCGCGAGCGCGGGTCAGCAGGCTCTGCAGGTACGCCTCGGCGTGGCCGGCGTCGGAAGTCCGGCCGTAGACGACGACGTACTTGCCGTCCCAGCGCGTCTCGATCTCGACGGCGAGCGGAGCCGGCGACAGGGAACCGGCGGCGAACGCGGCGACGAGGCAGGCGGGGACGGACTCGGTCGCGCCCTCCAGGTCCAGGCGGTCCCAGACCGGCGACTCGTCGGAGTCCTCGCCGGCGATCTCGACCGGGTCGGCGTGGCGCAGGTCGGCGGCGAGGGCCCGCGCGACGAGCGGGGCGCTGAACGCGCCGAGCCGTTCGCGCACGGCGATCACCGCGCCGGGGCCGACGCCGAGGTGGCGCTGGGCGAACCCGTGGGCGCGTTCGCACGCCCGCAACGGGATCGTCGCGTCGAGCAGATGGGCCAGCCAGCTCAGCGTGTCCCGGACGTCGTCCGGCAGCGAGGGGCCTGCGGAGGCCCCGATCGCCGGGGGCGAGGTGGCCAGGGAAGAGGTGAGCACGAGTCACCACGGTAAGTCGGCGAGGGCCCCGAAAGCGAAGGGATTTCGGCGCCTCTACCGTGGAGCCATGACCCGTCCGTTCACCGGCTTCATCATGCTCGAGGCAGTGATCATCGGTGCGTGGGCCGGCTGGGCGGCCGTTCGCCAGCGCAAGCTCGGCCCGGGCCAGGTGATCGGCCTGGCCGTCCTGCAGGTGCTGCTGATGGTGCACGGGGCCCTGGCCGCGGTCGCCCTCGCCGGCGGCCGCGAGGCCGCCGAACCGGGCACGTTCGCCGTGTACCTGGGGGCCTCGATCGTGGTGCTCCCGCTGCTGATCGGGGTGCCGGTCAGCTCCGGCGGGGCGCTGAAACCGCTGGACATCTCGACGTACGCGGGCGGCATCAGCATCGGGCCGCCGGGCCCGCGGCCCGAGGGCGAGGTCGACCCGTGGCGGACGGCCTTGGTCGCACTCGGATGCCTGTCGGTCGCGGTCATCCTGTCCCGCATGTGGGTGACCTGGCAGCATGGCTGAGGCCCCGGCGGCGCCGCGGGCCGGGCCGGGCGCCGGGCCGCTCACCCTGATCGTCGGCCTCTACACCGTGCTCGCGCTGGCTGCCGGCGGGCGTGCGGTCGTCCAACTCGTGGAGAACCCGGGCAAGGCGCCGTTCGCGTACGGATCGACGGCGGTGGCCGCCGTGGTCTACCTGGCCGGCGCGGTGCTGCTGCGGCGTCCCTCGGAGCGGGCGCGGCACGCCGCGCGCCTCGTGTGCGCGGGCGAGCTCGCCGCCGTGCTGATCATCGGGACGCTGAGCCTCGTCGAGCGGGAGTGGTTCCCGGACGAGTCCGTGTGGTCGCTCTACGGGTCGGGCTACGCCTTCGTCCCGCTCGTCCTGCCGGCCGTGGCGCTGGCGCTGATTCGGCCCCGCTGATTCCTCTGGGCGCCCCCGGCCTGAGGCCTCAGACGGCTTCGTCGTCCGCGGGTTCCTCGGCGGCGTCGGCGAGCTTCCATTTCAGCTGGAACTCGACCTCCTCCTCGTCGTCGCTCCGCTCGTGCTCGACGCTGATCTGTGCGTCCCGCGGCACCGTGAAGCGCTCACCCGCGATCTGGATGCGGAAGGGCTTGCCCGACTCCAGCGCGTCGGCGAGCCTGCGGAGCTTGGCCGCGAACTCGGCGATCGTGTAGTTGATTTCGACGTCCCGTTCAGTCATGCGGGCCATCCTGGCAGGCTTTGCGCCGGCGGCGGCGAAGGAGTGCGGTTGAGAGACGATCTTGTCCACGGTGCGGTGCTGGCCGTGCACGGCGGCGCGGGCACCTTCGACACGCTGACGGCGGCGCAGCGCGCGGCTGCCGAGGCCGGGTTGGCGGCCGCCGTGGCGGCCGGGCTCGCCGTGCTGAGCGCCGGGGGCACCGCCCTGGACGCGGTGGTCGCCGCCGTCCGGCTCCTCGAGGACGACGAGGAGTTCAACGCGGGCCGCGGCTCCGTCCTGACCGCCGACGGCAAGGTCGAGATGGACGCCGCAGTCGCGGACGGCGCGCGCGGGCGAGCCGGCGCCGTCGGTGCGGTGCGGGCCGCGCGCAACCCGGTCGATCTCGCCCGGGCGGTCCTCGACGCGGGCTCGAGCGTGCTGATCGTCGGCGCCGCGGCCGACGCGCTCGCCGGGCGCGCGGGCCTGGCCCAGGAGCCGCCGGGCTATTTCGTCACCGAGCGCCGCCGCGCGGAGCGGCCGGGGCACGTCGGCGGCACGGTCGGGGCCGTGGCCCGCGACGCGGCCGGGAACCTGGCGGCCGCGACGTCCACGGGTGGACGGCCGGGCAAGGCGGCCGGGCGGATCGGGGACTCGCCGATCGTCGGCGCCGGCACCTGGGCCGACAACGCGACCTGCGCGATCTCCGCGACAGGAGACGGCGAGGCGTTCGTCCTCGCCGCGTTCGCCCACGAGGTGGACGCCCGGATCCGCCTGCGCGGCGAGCCGCTGGACGAGGCGTGCGCGGCCGCGCTGGCCGCCGTGGCCGGGAAGAACGGGACGGGCGGGGCGATCGCGCTGACCGCCGACGGCCGCCTGTGCATGCCGTTCACGACCCCCGGGATGCTCCGGGCCTGGGCAGACGAGAACGGCCTGAGGGGTGTTGCAGTCGTCTGACTGCCCCTCAGGCCGTTCGCCGTGCTGTCTTTCGGATCGTCAGTTCTTGTCCTGCGCGCCCTGGGTGCTCTCGTCGGTCCGGGGCACCGGAGCGCCGGAGGTGCGCGAGCCGCGGCCGCGGGCCGGCTGCGGGACGGACCCGGCGACGGCCGGAACGGGCACCTCGTCCGCCGGGGCGGCAGCGGCCTCGGCGGTCGGCGCGACCCCGTTCGCGGGCTCGTCGTTCAGGTCGTTCGAGGCGGTCAGCGCCGCCGCGCCCGAGAGGGCGTTCAGCGAGCCACCGGTCGTCGAGAGCGCGGCGTTGTTCGCGTCCCGGCGAGCGGTGAGGGCGACGAGCTCGCGCTCGATCTCCTGGCGGAAGAAGTCGGCGCGGGTCTTGGCCTGGGCGACGATCTCGACGGCACCGGCGCGGGAGGCGTCGATGAGGGCCTGGGCCGCGCGGCGCAGGTCATCGGGCAGGACAGTCGTCTCCGACTTCGTCTTGTCCATCTCCTTCATGGCCTCGAGGAGGTCGAGGTCGGCGGCTTCCTGGCGGGCCATGACCTCCTTCTCGAAGGCCTCGCGCTCTTCGGTGAGGAGGTTCTCGAACTCGAGGGCGAGCCGGACGCCCTCACCGCGCGCCACCTCGATCAGCTCGCCGGCCTCGATGATCTTGACTTCGGCGGCCTTCTTGGCCTCGGCGAGGATGCCGTATGCGTCCGCGCGGGCCACAGCGGTCAGCTTGTCGCTCGCGACCTTCGCCTCTACGACGAGCATCTCGATGCGCTGCGTGTCCTTCAAGCGCTGCGCCTCGACGTCCACGTGAACGCTCGCGGCCTGCTCGGAGGAGAACTTGTGCGCGCCCTCCTCGGCCACGTCCGCCTCCTGGGCGGCGGTCAGCAGCATTCCCTCCAGCTTGCGGCACAGGGCGAGGTAGCCCGCGCCGCGGCCGCTCTTGCCGTTGGCGACGCGCAGGAGCGACAGCTCGAGCTCGAGCTCCTTGACACGGGCGATCGCAGCCGCGTGTTCGCTGGCCCGAGCCGCCACGGCCGTGTGCACGGAGTTCTTGTCATAGCCGCGCATCGCGCTCTCGAAGAGCGGCGCGTTGGGGTTCTTGCTCATGGCGGTCCCTGGTTCCTTCGTCAGCATGGGCAGGCAAGGGAGCTTGCAACTCACGAAAATGATCACAAGGATTGATCGCCACGTCGGGCGAATCCCAAATCCTGAAGCGGAATTGGCGATTAGTGCGAATCATCGCGGGGGCAGACCCGGCGGAATCGGGCATATGACCGGATCGCTGCCATGCACCTGGCGGGAGGGTAAAGCCGCATGGCGGGCACGGGCCCTCACGGATCGGTCGTGAGCTCCTGCCGCACGAGGCGGACGGACTCGTCCACGGGGATGAGCGGGCAAGTCGAGCAGTACCGTTCCCAGCCGTCCTCGGGCTCGCCCGGTTCCGGCGGCCACTTGTGGGCGAAGCAGCACGCCGCGCGGCGCACGAACTGCCGGCGAGTGCCGTCGTGGTCGAACTCCACGAAGCGCAGGCGCTGGCCGAGCGGGGTTCCCCGGGCGCCGGCCTCGACGCAGGCGCATTCGGCCAGGGCGGGGCGCGGATCGGTCGTCGCGGGCTCCGGGCCGACCGAGGCGAACTCCTCCAGGACGTAGCGCCAGAGGCCGCGGGTGGAGATCCGGGTGCGGTCCCGGACGGCGCGGACGAGCGGCGCGAGCGTCTCGGACGCGGCGAGGGCGAGCGTGCGGTAGGCCGCCGCGGGGTCGGTCACGGGGTGAACTTCCGCCGCCGGCCACCACACGCGAACGAACTCGTCGCCGGAATCGTCGCCAGGGAAGGCGATCTGGACCTCGTCGAGGGCGAGGGCAATCAGGATCCGCTCTTTGGCGACGGCTGTCACGAACGGGTGCAGGAGCGCCCAGACGACCGACCGGAGGATGCCGATGTCGCCCTCCGGGGGGTAACCGCGGTCGGCCGCCCGCGCGCGGGCGAGATCGGCGTCGAGTGCCCGACCGCCGTCGGCGGTCAGGGTCGCGACGGTGTGGGCGGCGCGGTCCGCGGGTAACTGCTCGACCCGGAGATAGTCGCCGTCGCCGCCGAGCGCGCGCCGCGCGACTCGGACGGCGGGACACGCAGGGAGGCTGTTCATGCTGCGTTCGTCCCCGTCGGCAAACGATCTCCTGGTCGATCATGAGCGGCAGATGAAAATGAACCTTCGGTACATCTGACCCGTTAAGGCTACCCTAATAATGTGCTGAATCGGCTGCCTGTGAGAACGCTCGGCGCGGTGTCAGTGACTCGCTCATGAGTTGTCAGTGACGCCGTGTCAGGTGCTTCGGGGAGAGGACGCCTGGGATGAGCGGTGCATGTCGATCGGGCCCGGGGGCGCGTCAGGACGGCGATCTCCGCGCGCAGCGTCTTCGGGTCCTCTTTCACCAGCACCGCGAGCCATCCGGGGGACCACACCCATGCCGTGCCCACGGGCAGCGCCGCGAGGCTGTCCTTGTTCAGCGTCGACGGGCGCTGGGTGATCAGGGTGACGCCGAGGCCTCGCACCCGGCGCGGCGCACGAGATCAGAGATCGCGCCCAGTGCCTTGGGCCGCATGGATCCTCAGCCGCGGGGAAGCGCACGTCGTGCACCTTCCACCCCTCGCAAGGGAGAGCCCAGTGGCGACGGTCGCGCGCAGCGTGGGATTGACGGTCGAACCGGAAGATCGCAGCTTGACGCTGCCCGGCACGATCTTGGGGATCGGCCTGGGTGGGTTCGTGGACGGGATCGTGCTGCACCAGCTGCTGCAATGGCACCACATGCTGACCAGCACCGACTCCGACAACGTCGGCATCGCTTACTACCCGGACAGCACGGTGCACGGCCTGAAGGTCAACACCGTCTGGGACGGGGTGTTCCACACCTTCACCTGGCTTGCCGTGCTCGGTGGTCTGGCGCTGCTCTACGGGCGCGTGACCCGCGCGCGGGGCCGGGTGTGGGCCGCCCGGGCGTTGTGGGGCTGGATCCTGGTCGGCTGGGGCCTGTTCAACCTCGTCGAGGGTGTGATCGACCATCACATCCTGCGCATTCACCACGTCCGCAGCGGGGACTACCAGACGTGGTGGGATCTCGGCTTCCTCGCCTTCGGAGCGGCGCTCGTCGCCGGCGGATGGGCCCTGCAACGCGGCGCCCGTGTGGTCGAGGCCATCGACCACACGGTGCCGCCGCGGTGACAGGCCCACCCGCCCGTCCACGGCGGTCACACCGTTCACGGCGGCGGAGCCCTCATCGGCCTGCTCTGCCTGCTCACGGCGGTGGCGATGGCCGTCACCTACCTCGTCCTGGCCTACCGGCAACGCGACGCGGCGCGGGGCTGGAGCAGTTGGCGGACCGCGAGTTTCCTCACCGGGTGCACCGTGCTGGCACTGGCCCTGACGCGAGGCAGCGCCGGTCTGCACGATTTTCGCGGCCACATGCTGCAGCACCTGGCCGTGGGCATGATCGCCCCGCTGCTCCTGGTCCTCGCCGCCCCGGTCACCCTGGATCGAGCGCCACTTAGCCTCGATCCGTGGACCGGCGGCTTGAAAGTCGCTGGTGAGCGGGCGTGGTGAGACTGGAAGTGCCTTCCTGGACGGGAAAATCGGGAGTGTCTAGATCCTGATTCGCCGATTCCAAGAAGGCACCGGCAGTGAAGCTATCGCGTGGGTGGTCGCGGGCGCAGCCCGCGTTCGACGAGGTGAACCTCGTGTCGTTCGCCGGGCTGGTGCCGGTGATGGGTCTGGCCGAGCGGGCGGGGCTCTCGGAGTTGATCGCGGGCAAGGTCTCGTTGTCCTCGACGCGGGTCAAGTCTGCGGCGTGCAACCCTGCGGGCAAGCTGAGCGCGATCATCGCGGGGATGGCCGCGGGCGCGGACTGCATCGACGACTTGGACGTGATCCGTTCCGGCGGGATGCCCCGGGTCTTCGGTGAGGTCTACGCCGCGGCGACGTTGGGCCAGCACCTGCGGGAGTTCACCGGCGGGCACGTGTCCCAGTTGGCCTCGGCCGCCGGGGCGCACCTGGTCAACCTCGTGGCGAACAGTGATCTGCTGCCCGGGCGCGAGTCCCAGGCGTTCATCGACATCGACTCGCTGTTGCGCCCGGTCTACGGCCACGCCAAAGAAGGCGCCTCCTACGGCCACACGAAGATCGCCGGGCGCCAGGTGCTGCGCAAAGGCCTCTCGCCGCTGGTCACCACGATCAGCACCGCCACCGGCGCGCCGGTGATCGCCGGGATCCGGTTGCGCGCGGGCAAGGCCGGCTCGGGGCGGGGCGCAGCCTCGATGCTGCGCTCGGCGATCGTCCTCGCCCGCGCCGCCGGGGTCAGCGGGGCGATCCTGGTGCGCGGGGACAGCGCCTACGGCAACAGCGCCGTGGTCAACGCCTGCATCCGGGCCGGTGCCCGGTTCTCTGTCGTGCTCACCAAGAACCCCACGGTGACCGCGGCGATCGCCGCCATTCCCGCCGACGCCTGGGTCCCGGTGCGCTACCCCGGCGCCGTGCTCGATCCCGACACCGGCGCCTGGATCTCCGACGCCGAGGTCGCCGAGGTCGCGTTCACCGCCTTCGCCTCCACGAAGGCCCCGGTCACCGCGCGGCTGATCGTGCGCCGAGTCCGCGACCGCGCCAAGCCCGCCACCGAGGGCGAGCACGGCGAGCTGTTCCCGGTCTGGCGCTATCACCCGTTCTTCACCGATTCCACCGAGCCGACCGCGCAGGCCGACATCACCCACCGCGCCCACGCGATCATCGAGACGGTGCTTCCGACCTGATCGACGGGCCCTTGGCCCACCTGCCCTCGGGACGGTTCCCCGCGAACGCCGCCTGGGCGATCTGCGCCGCCATGACCCACAACCTGCTCCGCGCGGCCGGAACCCTGGCCGGGGGCAAACACGCCGTCGCGCGCGGGGCCACCCTGCGTCGCCACCTCGTCGCCGTGCCCGCCCGCCCGGCCCGCCCGCAAGGCCGCCCCGTCCTGCACCTACCGGCCCACTGGCCCTGGGCCCAGCCATGGAAAGCCCTCTGGAACAACGTGTTCCCGGCCTCGACCGGACCACCCGTGGCCGCCTGAGACCGTCCACCGCCGACCAGGCCAGACCGGGAAACCGTTACGTGGAAAGGCTGGACAGACCAGCAGCTCGGCCACGGCCACCCAACGATCCACCCAGTCTCGCCCCGCCCAAGATCATCCGCCGAGCGGCTCCACGGATCGAGGCTTAGGCCGCTGCGCGATGCGGACCGGGTATTGGTCCTGCTCCGGCAGCGAGGAACGCCGTGACTGACCTGCTGGACAGTATCGGTTCGCGGCGCGGGACCCGGTAGCAGTCTCCGTCGCCGACGACGATGGCGATGTCGGTGCGCCGGTCGTCCCACAGGTGGCGCCAGAGCTGGAAGCACTCCCGGGACAGCCACTGCGCCCCGTCGCACGAACACCCGGAACCGTTCGGACAGGGCATCTTCGAGCAGGGCGTCGAACTCGATCGGCCGGCTGGGTGGGGTCCCGCCGATGCCGATGGCCTCGAAGAGGACGTGGCGGATGTCGCGTGGGGTGGGGTCGGGCCCGGAACTGGACCCGACACACCTCTTCCGGGGCCAGGGCGCGGAGGCTGGCGTTGACCGAGAGCGTCTTGCCCAGGCCGGCGTAGCCGTGTACGCCCATCATTGCCTTCGCGGCCGACCCCCGCCCGGGACTACGGATTGCCTTGACCCGGGTCAGCTCCGCGGGTGCTCAGCAGGGGTGTCCGTCAGTGCCCTGCCCCGGTCCGTCAGTGCCCGGCCGGCGGCGCCGCGGCGGTGCGATTCCAGATCGTCGCGTTGGTGCTGGGCCCGGTCGGCGAGGGCGGGCAGGTCGAACTTGTCCAATTCGGGGTGCTGGGCGCCGACCTCGAGCAGGGAATGCCACAGGGCCAGCTTGCCCTCGATGCCCAGCGACAGGACCTCGAACTCCATCAGCTGCTTGAGGTCGCGGTCCCCGGTCGCCATCTCGCTCAGCTTGAGGCGGCTCACCTTCTCACCGATCCAGCCCCCCAGCTCCTTGAGCGGCGCGGGTGAGACCTCCAGGGCGGACATCAGTCGTTCCAGGGTCGCCTTGTCCGCCTCGATGTCGCGTTCCAGTTCCGCGAGGAAGATGAGTTCGGGGTAGTCGGAGCTGAGCTTGTTCGCCAGCTCGCAACCCATCACGGCACCGCCGTGATGGTCCTGGAGGTAGGTCGCCAACGCTGTCGTCGCAGCCATTCCGGTGTCTCCTTCGATCCTGGTCGGGGTTGGTCCACGCCCTCCGGCCCGTGGCGATCCCGGCGCGTGGTTCGTCGTCTTCGGCGCGTCCGGTCAGCGGTGCTCGGGCCTGGTCGGTTGGCCGCGCTGTGTCGGCACCCCGCCGTGCGGTGGCACCAAGGCGCGGTGTCGGCGGGCGCCCGCGCGGATGACGCGCAGGCGACACCGCACAACAGCGATGTCGAGGACGGCCACGACGGTCAGGACCGCGCACAGCACCGCCACCAAGATCAGCTCGGAGCGGTGCGCCGTCCCGGCCCGGGCCCCGAGGACGGCGAGCACCCCGGCGGCGGCGAGCAGCGGGACGGCAAACCCGGAGATGAGCAGCCGTAGCCGCAGGGGGCTGCGGGCGGTGGCAGGTTCGTCGCCGCGGCGCTGCAGGACCCGTGGGTTCGTCGAGCATTTCGGCACGAAACGCATGCCAGGTCACCCGCTCTCCCGGTCGAAGGTGAATGCGAAGGTGAATCCGTCACCCGGTCGGCGGTGAGCCGAGCGAGCGACGTTCCGGGGATCGATCAGCGTCCGGCGACGTCCTTGGCAGCGTCCTGGATGTTCTCCCCGGCCTTCTTGGCCCCGGCTGAGGCGGCGTTGCTGATCTTGTCCCGGCGGCGCGGCGCTGTCCGGTGGTCCCGGTCCCGCTCAGCTGAGGGCGGCGAGCAGGTCGCGGCACGCGCTCTCGCAGGCCCGGCACGCCTGTGCGCACACGGCGCAGTGCTCCATGCCCATGTCGGCGTGGGTGGTGCACTCGTCCGCGCAGGTCGCGCACGCGGTTACGCAGGCTTCGAGGACGGCGCGGGTCAGGTTGGCGTCGTAGCTGGTGTGGCGGGACAGGACCCGCCCGGTGGTGTCGCACTGGTCGGCGCAGTCGAGGTTGGTGCGGATGCACTTGGCCAGGTCGGCCACGGTTTTCTCGGACAGGCACGCGTCCGCGCACGCCGTGCAAGTCGCCACGCAGGCGAAGCAGGCCTCGATCGCGGCGGCGAGGCGGTCGCGGTCGATCCCGCCGAGGTCGGCGGGGTAGGTGTCGAGCATCTCGCTGGTCGGGGTCATCGGTGCTCCTTCATCGTGGGGAACTGGGGCCGCTGCCGTCCGGTCGGTCCGCCTGTTGAACGACGCGCGGCCTACCGGGCGGGGTGATCTCGCCGGACGGGTGGCATGCCGCGGGGTGTGTTTACATGCGCCGGATCCGCAGGTAACGCACGATCGAGGTGCGCTCGGCGAGCGCGATGGTGGTGATCCCGGCGAGCGTGACGCCGGCGAGCATGCGTGCGGACATGGCCGTCGTCTCCCTTCTCGGACTTGGGTGCTCAATCAGCGATCAGAACGGGTTCGGGTCCGGGGCGGCGGCAAGGTCGGGGTGGATCGGAAAGACGTGGTGCAGCCCGGTGATCCGGAAGATCTTCAAGATCCGGTCCTGGGAGCAGACCAGGTCTAGCGTGCCGTCGTGGTTACGGACCCGTTTGAGCATCCCGACCAGGACGCCCAGGCCGGTGGAATCCAGGAACTCCACCTGATCGAGGTCCAGGACCAGGTGGTGGTGCCCGGCGCGGATCAGGGTCAGGAGCTGCTCGCGCAGCGCGGGGGAGGTGTAGCAGTCGATCTCCCCGTCGACCGTGACCACCGTGCGCCCCGCTCCGGGTGCGACGGTCAGATCCAGGTCCCGGGTCCCGACGAGATAAGGCGTCACGGTCCGACCTGCTCGCGGATGCGCAGTTCCCGGGCGGTGTGCTCGTCCTGCTCCAGGGCCCGGTCCAGCTCGCTGGTCAAGTGCCGCGCTGTGTGCGGGTCCGGCCCCGCTTGCTGTCTTGGCTCGAGCGGGTCGCCGGTCGGGCCGACGCCGGGGTCGGGGGTGAGGTCGAGGATGGAGTCCTGTCCGCCGTGAACGTTGGGTTCGTAGTCATCGGCCGCGTCGTCGTTGAACCACTGCCCGTCCCCGGCGAGGTAGCGGAACCGATAGCGCCGCCCGGTGGGCAGGGTGAGGGTGGCGGTATACGCACCGTCGAGGCGGTGCATCGGGGTCGCGCCCGCGTCCCAGTCGTTGAAGTCGCCCACCACGGCGACGTCGAGGCCCTCTAGGCAGGGGTGGGCCAGGGTGAACGTCACCGCCGCGGCGGCGGAGGTCTGCGGGGGTGAGGTCTGGGGGGATGTCTGCGAGGTGATCACACGGGGCTCCGGGGGACGGATTCCACGAGCGCGGGGGGCCGTGGCCACCCGGGACAGCAACGTCCCGGGATGCCGCGCCGCAGCCTGGCCGTCGGGCTCGCCAGCGGGTGCCCCGAGCGGGCGGGCCGGCGCTGATCGCGGATCGGGGTTAGGCGCGGCGGCGGCCACGGTGCACCGCCCGTTCGCGGGAGGAGTCTCAAGCCGGCCGCGTCTTGACCGGGCACGACAAGCAGGGTCTATCCCTGATCACCGTGGTCCAACCGTGCGCGGACGCACCAGATTGTTTTTCTCGGGACCGCCCGCGCCCTCCCCCTGGTTCGGGGCGTGTGTCCGGGAGGAGGGCTGCGGGGCCTGCCGCGGGAGTCCGGAAGCGTGGGGCCGTGGCGGCGGCGGGCTCACATGGCCGGGTAATGCAGGGACGGGCAAGAGCGGGTCCGGCGGGTCCCGGCGAGGACTGATCGGCTCGGATGCGGGTACGGCCGGCGGAGCCCGACCCGCCCCCGCTACAAACATCTCCAGCGGCGTCCAGGCACCCGTGCCGGACCCCGTACCGGGTCTCGTCCAGGTCCAGGGCTGGTTGGCCGGTGAACGCCGCCCGCGGTGTAGGCGGCGGTGCCGCGCAGCACGGTGACGGACACCTGCCCACCCACCAGGAGGTGGCGGCCACAACACCGGCACCCCAGCCCCCGCCGGAGCCGGGCGGTTAACTCCTCCCGGGCAGGCGGGGACAGCCCTGCTGACAACGACCGAGCGGAACTGGCCGGTCACTGACAACGAGCCGAGCAATACCGGCTGGCACTGACGTCCTTCATAGAGTTAAGGTAAGCCTACCCTTAGCCCCCCGCGACGTGAGGTTGTCGAGGCGGTCCGGCATGGGCTCAGGCTGCGCTCGCCGACCGGAAGGACGGGAATGTCGGGGTCTTCGACAGACGAACAGGGTCAGCTGCACGACCTCATCGGGGTGGGCTTCGGACCTTCGAACCTCGCGCTGGCGATTGCACTCCACGAGCGGAAAGCGCACAGCGGGCACGCTCCCGCCGCCCTCTTCCTGGAGCGGCAGCCCGAGTTCGGCTGGCACCGGGGGATGCTGATCGACGACGCGACGATGCAGGTGTCCTTCTTGAAGGATCTTGTGACGCTGCGAAACCCGAAGAGCGAGTTCAGCTTCCTGTCCTACCTGCACGACCGTGACCGGCTGATCGACTTCATCAACCACAAGACGCTCTTCCCGCTGCGCGCCGAGTTCCACGACTACCTCGAGTGGGCCGCCGCGCAGGTCCCGGAGCTCGTGGCCTACAACCGGTACGTCATCGCCGTCCGGCCGGTCTACGACGGCGACCTGATCTGGGCCTTCGATGTGACGAGCCGTCAGGGCGCCGGGAACACGGTGACGGACCGCACGCGCAACCTCGTCCTCGGCGTGGGGCTGGTCCCGCGGCTGCCCGAGGGAGTCGTCGCCTCGGACCGCATCTGGCACAACCACAACCTGCTCCGCCACGTCGGTCGACTCGGTGAGAAGATGCCTGCCCGGTTCGTCGTCGTCGGCGCCGGGCAGAGCGCGGCGGAGGTCACCGCCCACCTGCACGACCGGTTTCCCGACTCCGAGGTGTGCGCGGTCTTCTCCCGCTTCGGATACAGCCCGGCCGACGACAGCCCGTTCGCGAACCGGGTCTTCGATCCCGACGCGGTGGACGAGTTCTACTCCGCGCCGGAGGACGTCAAGCAGATGATCCTCGACTACCACGGCAACACGAACTACTCCGTGGTCGACCTCGAACTGATCGACGACCTGTACAAGCGCATGTACCGGGAGCGGGTCAGCGGCGAGGAGCGGCTGCGCTGCTTCAACGTGTCGCGGATCACCGACCTGGCCGAGTCCGAGGTGGACGTGACGGTCACGGTCGAGTCCCTGAGCACCGGTCAGAAGACCGTGCTCGCCGCCGACGTCGTGGTCTACTGCACGGGTTACAGCGCGGCCGACCCCGCCGACATGCTCGGCGACATCGTCGCCCACCTACGGCGGGACAGGTTCGGTCGGCTCCGGGTCAATCGCGACTACCGGGTGGTCAGCTCGTGTGAGCTGCGCGCCGGCGTCTACCTGCAGGGCGGGACGGAGCACAGCCACGGGCTGACGTCTTCCCTGCTGTCCAACACCGCCGTCCGGGCCGGCGACATCCTCGCCTCCATCGAGCGGGGCCGGCACCCGAGTGCCGTCGGCTCAGGCTGACTGTCCGCTGTCGCCTGGACACTGACCGACCGTCAGCCAGGCGCTCCCGACCTCCCGACACCGAAGGCAGGTGCTTCGCCATGCCGGTACACCCCGACGAGTCCACCTGGCCCGCGCTGTTCGAGGCCCAGGTGGGCCGCACGCCGGGCGCGACCGCGCTCGTGTTCGACGACGTCGCGCTGACCTACGACGAGCTCGACGAGGCGGCGAACCGCCTCGCGCACCTGTTGATCGGGCGAGGAGCGGGGGCCGAGCGGATCGTGGGCCTCGCCGTACCGCGCTCGCCGGAGATGATCGTCGCGCAGGTGGCGGTCCTGAAGGCGGGCGCCGCATACCTGCCGCTGGACGCCGACTATCCCGCCGAGCGGCTCGCGTACATGCTCGGCGACGCCGCGCCCGTGTGCCTGGTCACGACCGTCGGCCTGGCTGGCTGCGCTTCCCGACACCGGGGTGCCGGTCGTCCTCCTGGACGACCCGGCGACCGTGGCCGAGCTGGCGGCCGCCCCGTCCACCGCGCCGTCGGAGGCTGACCGTGGCGGCCCCGTCCGGCTCGACAGCGCCGCGTACGTCATCTACACCTCGGGCTCGACCGGCCGACCGAAGGGAGTCGTGCTCTCGCACACCGGGGTCGCGAAGCTCGTGGCCACCGGGCTCGAGCGCTTCGGGCTCGGCCCGTCCGACCGTGTCCTGCAGTTCGCCTCGCCCAGCTTCGACGTGGCGTTCTTCGATCTCTGCCTGGGTTTGCTCTCGCGGCGGGCGGCTCGTCGTCGTCCCGTCGGAGCTGCGGGTGCCAGGCCCCGAACTGATGTCATACGCCGGCCGGCACGGCGCCACGTTCATGATCTTGCCGCCCACCCTGCTCGCCGCTCTGCCCGCGGACTGCTCGTTGCCCGCCGGCGCGACGCTGCTCGCCGGCACCGAGCGGGTGTCGCCCGAGCTGGTCGCGCGCTACGGCGCCGGCGCGCAAGATGTTCAACGCGTACGGGCCTACCGAGGCAACGGTCAACTCCACGCTCGGGCTCTCCCACCCGGACTCCCTTCGCGGGCCGATCGTGCCGATCGGCGTCGCCGACCCGATGACGACCGCGCACGTGCTCGACGGCTCGCTGGACCCCGTCGCCGACGGTGACCCGGGGGAGCTCTACCTGGGCGGACGCGGGCTGGCGCGCGGCTACCTGAACCGTCCGGCCCTGAGCTCGGAGCGGTTCGTCGCGGACCCCTTCGGCGCTCCCGGGGAACGGCTCTACCGCACGGGCGACCTGGTCCGCGTCAACGGCGACGGGGCGCTGGAATTCCTCGGCCGCGTCGACGACCAGGTGAAGGTCCGCGGCTACCGCATTGAGCCCGGCGAGATCGAGGCCGTGCTGGCCGGGCACCCCGCGGTGGCGACCGCGGCCGTCCTCGCGTGCGACGACGCGGCCGGCAACCGCCGGCTCGTGGCGTACGTCGTGCCCGCGACCGGCGGCGCTGCTGTCGGACGCGATAGCCGAATCCACTCAGGTCGGGGAATGGAAGGACGTTCACGAACTGCTGTACGCCGCGGCCGGCCCCGAGATCGCCGACGAGGGCTTCGCGGGCTGGAACAGCATGTACGACGGCACGCCGATTCCGCTGCGCCCAGATGCGGGCCTGGCGGGCCGCGACCGTCGCGCGCATTGCCGAGCTGCGGCCGCAGCGGGTGCTGGAACTCGGCGTCGGCAGCGGGCTCGTTCTGGAGGCGCTGGCGGGGGACTGCGAGGCGTACTGGGGGACCGACCTGTCCGAGGGCGCGATCGCCGCGCTGCGGGCTCGGGTCGATCGTGACCCCGCGCTCGCGGGCAAGGTCGAGCTGCGCGCCCAGCCCGCCGACGATCTGACGGGCCTTCCGGCCGGCTGGTTCGACACCGTCGTCCTGAACTCGGTGGTGCAGTACTTCCCGAGCCCGGACTACCTCGTCCGCGTCCTGCGGCGGGGCGCTCGACCTGCTGGCCCCCGGCGGGTCGATCTTCGTCGGCGACGTCCGGAACCTGCGGCTGCTCCGGGCGCCTGCGCGCTGCGGTCGAGTCGACCCGGCACGGGCCGGGTGCCGACGCCGACGCGCTGCGCCTGGCCGTCGACTCAGCCCTCGCGTGGGAGGGCGAGCTGCTGCTCGACCCCGACTTCTTCCCCGCGCTCGCCGAGGAGCTGCCCGCGGTGACGGCCGTCGACCTGCGGGTGAAGGACGCGGACTACCACAACGAGCTGAGCCGCTACCGCTTCGACGTCGTGCTGCGGACGTCCCCGGTGGCAGCGGACCCGTGGGTCGGGGCTGTGGAAATGCCCTGGGGGCCGGACGGGGCCGCGCAACTCGCGGCCGCGCTGGCCGGGCCGCGGCCGCCCCGGCTGCGGGTCACCGGGGTGTCGAATGCCCGCCTGGCAGGCGATCTGCGCATCCTCTCGGCGCTGGAGGGTCGCCCGGCCGCCCCGCGCGGCGTCGACCCGCAGGACGTCGCGGTGCTCGCCGAACGGCACGGCTACCGCCTCGCCGCTACCTGGTCCGGCACGGGCTCCGCGGGCGAACTCGACCTGCTGCTGGCTACCGACGTGACGCCGACCGGCGTCTATCGGCCCGGTCGCACCGGCGCGGGGGTCGAGGCCTACGCGAACACCCCGGCGGGCTTCCGGGACGTCGGCGCGCTGATGAAGTCGCTGCGTTCCTTCGTCGCGCAGCGGCTGCCCGACTACATGGTCCCGGCGGCGTTCGTCCCGCTGGACCGTCTGCCCGTCCTGCCGAGCGGCAAGCTCGACCGCGCGGCGATGCCCGCGCCCGACTTCGCCGCGCTCACCGGCACGGCCGCGCCGCGGACGTCGAGCGAGCGCGTGCTGTGCGACCTCGTCGCCGAGGTCCTCGGCCTGCCGTCGCGTCGGCGCCGACGACGACTTCTTCGCCCTCGGCGGCGACAGCATCGTCTCGATCCAGCTGGTCATCGCGGGCCCGCGCGGCGGGCCTGGCGCTGACGCCGCGGTCCGTCTTCGAGCACCGGACGGTCGCCGCGCTCGCCCGGGCGGCCACCCCTGTCGACCGGTCCGTCGCCGAAGCTCCGGGCACGGGGATCGGGACGTTCCCGCTCACGCCGATCATGCGGTGGCTCGACGAGTGCGGCGGCGAGGTCGGCGCGTTCAGCCAGTCGATGCTCGTCGGCACCCCCGCCGGCCTGACGCTGCATCAGCTCGAGGCGATCGTCGCGGCCGTGCTCGACAAGCACGACGCGCTGCGGACGCGGATCGTGCGCGCGGGCGCGGAACCCGGCGCCTTCGTCGTCGCCCCGGTGGGTTCGGTCGCCGCCGCGCCCGTCGTGCACCGCCTGGACGCGGCGGGGTTCGACCCCGCCGCCCGGGACGCGCTGCTGGACTCCGGGGCGAAGGCGGCCGTCGACCGGCTCGACCCGGAGGCCGGGGTGATGTCCCAGTTCGTCTGGGCCGACGCCGGACCGGACGCCCCGGGCCGCCTGCTCGTCGCCGTCCACCACTGGGTCGTCGACGGCGTCACCTGGCGCATCCTGCTGCCGGACCTGGCCGCGGCGGCTTCGGCGCTCACGGAAGGTCGCGAGCCCGACCTGGAGCCCGCGGGCACCTCACTCGGGCGCTGGTCGACCCTCGTGCACGCCGACGCCGCCGCGCGGACGGGCGAACTGGGTTTCTGGACGGAGATCCTGGCCTGCCCGGACCCCTTGCTGAGCGCGCGTCGACTCGACCCGGTCGGCGACCTCGCCACCGTCCGCCACCTCACGCTGCGCCTGCCGGCCGAGCGGACGGCGCCGCTGCTGACCACCGTCCCCGCGGCGTTTCACGCGGGCATCAACGACGTCCTGCTGACCGCGCTCGCGCTGGCGGTGCGGGGCTGGCGGGCCGGTCGCGGGCTCGGCGACGGCGCCGAGGTCCTCGTCGCGCTCGAAGGGCACGGGCGGGAGGAGCAGATCGCGCCGCGCGTCGACCTGTCGCGGACCGTCGGCTGGTTCACTTCCGTGTTCCCCGTCCGGCTGGACCCGGGCGGCGTCGACCTCGCCGACGCGGTCGGCGGCGGCGCGGCTGCGGGCGCGGCGCTCAAGCGCGTCAAGGAGCAACTGCGGGCGATCCCCGACCACGGGCTCGGCTTCGGTCTGCTGCGCCACCTCAAACCCGACACCGCCGCCGTTCTCGCGGACCTGCCGGTGCCTCAGATCAGCTTCAACTACCTCGGCCGGTTCGCCGTCTCTGGCGGTGCGGACGAAACGTGGGCGGCGGTCGGGGGCGCCGGCATGCTCGCCGGCGGCTACGACGAGGCGATGCCCGTCGCCCCCTACACGCTGGAGATCAACGCCTTCACCGCGGACGGCCCCGCCGGCCCGGAGCTCGGCGTCACCTGGGCCTTCCCGGGCGACCTGCTGGAGCAGGGGTCGGTGCAGGCGCTGGCCGAAGCCTGGTTCGCCGCCCTGGACGGCCTTTCCCGGCACACGGAAAGGCCGGGAGCGGGCGGGCACACACCCTCAGACCTCGGCTTGGGGACGCTGAGCCAAGACGAGATCGACGAGTTCGAATCCGAATGGGAGCTCTCGTGAGCACCGACCGCAAGCCCGCGCTGGACGACATCCTGCCCCTGACGCCGCTTCAGGAAGGGCTGCTGTTCCACACCCTGCTCGACACCGAGGGCCTCGACCTCTACACGAGCCAGCTCACGGTGGACTTCGACGGCCCGCTCGACCCGGCCGCGATGCGCGCCGCCGGGCAGGGGGTGCTCGACCGGCACGGCAGCTTGCGTGCCGCGTTCCGGGCGCGCAAGGCCGGCGGGTACGCCGCACTGATCCCCCGCCGGGTCGAGCTGCCCTGGCGCGAGGTCGACCTCACCGGGCACGACGACCCGGGCAAGCGCGACCACGAACTCGCCCGCCTGCTGGACGAGGAGCAGGGCACCCCGTTCGACCCCGCGGTCCCGCCGCTGCTCCGCGCTACCCTCGTCCGGCTGGCGCCGGAGGCGTACCGGCTGGTCCTGACACACCATCACATCATTCTGGACGGCTGGTCCGTCCCGCTGCTCGTGCAGGAGCTCTGCGCGCACTACGCCGCCGGCGGCGCCGCGCCGGGCCTCGCCCCGGTTCCCCCGTTCCGGTCGTATCTGACCTGGCTCGGGGCGCAGGATCGGTCGGCCGCCGAGTCGGCCTGGCGGTCCGCGCTCGCGGGCCTTGCGGGCCCCACCCGCGTCGCCCCGGCCGACCACAGCCGGGCCGGCGAGGTGCCCGCGGCCGTCGTCCGCACCCTCGACGCAGCCACGAGCGCGCGGCTGGCCGCGGCCGCCCGGGGCGCCGGCGCCACCGTCAGCACCGCGCTGCAGTTCGCCTGGGGCGCCGCGCTCGCTACCCTGACGGGCAGTCAGGACGTCGTGTTCGGCACGACGATCGCGGGCCGACCCCCCGAGCTGGACGGCGTCGCCGACATGATCGGCCTGTTCATCAACACCGTCCCGGTGCGGGTTCGGCTCGACCTCGCAGACACGCTCGCGGGTAACCTGCGCCGGCTGCAGGACGAGACCACGCGCCTGCTCGACCACCAGCACCTCGGCCTCGCCGACGTCCAGCGGGTCGCCGGGCACGGCGAGCTGTTCGACACTGTCACCGTCGTGGAGAACTGGCCGGAGACCCTGCCCGTCGACCGCGCGGGCAACGTCGCGCTGACGGGGATGGCGAACCGGGACGCGACGCACTACCCGCTCTACTTGATCGCGCGGCCCGGCGAGCACGTCGAACTCCGGTTGTTCCACCGCCCGGAGGCGATCGACGCGGCCACGGTCGGGCGCGTGGCCGACTGGCTCGTGCGCGTGCTGGAGGCCGTCGCGGCGGACCCCGCGCGGCCGCTCGCCGCGCTCGACGTGCTGTCCGCCCAGGAGCGCGACCGCGTCCTGCGGCGCTGGAACGACACCGCGGCCGAGGTTCCGGCCGACACCCTGACGGGGCTGCTGGCGGCCCAGTGTTCCCGGACGCCGAACGCCGTCGCCGTCGTCGCCGACGGTGCGTCACCGAGCCTGCGAGTGGGACGCCATGACACCGCGTCGCGGGTCGAGTTGACCTATGCCGAGCTGCACGCCCGGGCCGGCCGGCTCGCCCGGATGCTGGCCGAGCGGGGGGTCGGGGCCGAGTCGGTCGTCGCCGTCTCGGTGCCTCGCTCCGCGGACCTGATGGTCGCGCTGCTCGGGATCCTGCGCGCAGGCGCCGCCTACCTGCCCGTCGAGCCGGACCACCCCGCCGCGCGGCGCAGTTCCCTGCTCACCGACGCCCGCCCCGCCGCGGGGCTCACGGTGTCCGAGGTGTCCGACAACCCCGACGGTGTCGACTGGATCGTCCTGGACTCCCCGGCCACGGCGGCGGAACTGGTCGCCGGGGCGGAGCTTCCCGCCGTCGACGTGCACCCCGAGCACCCCGCTTACGTCATCTACACCTCCGGCTCGACGGGGCGGCCCAAGGGCGTCGCCGTCTCGCACCGCGCGATCGTGAACCGCCTCGTCTGGATGCAGCACGCGTTCGGGCTCGAGCCCGGCGACCGCGTCCTGCAGAAGACGCCGGCGGGGTTCGACGTGTCGGTGTGGGAGTTTTTCTGGGCGCTGTGTGAGGGCGCGACCGTCGTCCTGGCGCGACCCGGCGGGCACACCGACCCGGCGTACCTGACCGATGTGATCCGCCGGGAGAACGTCAGCACGATGCACTTCGTCCCGTCCATGCTGGCGGCGTTCGTGGGCGCGGTCGAGGCCACGGGCGAACGCGAGTGGTCGGGGCCGTTGCGTCGGGTCGTCTGCAGCGGCGAGGCACTGACCGCTGAGCAGGCCGCGCGGTGGAAGGCGCTGACCGGGGTGCCGCTGCACAATCTCTACGGGCCGACCGAGGCCGCGGTGGACGTGACGTGGTGGGACTGCGCGCACCACGCCGGCCGTGGCGGCGGGGTGCCGATCGGGCGTCCCGTCTGGAACACGCGGGTTCTCGTCCTGGACGCGGCGCTCCGCCCCGCCGGAGTGGGCATGCCGGGCGAGCTGTACCTCGCCGGTGTCCAGCTCGCCCGGGGGTACCGGAACCGTCCCGGCCTGAGTGCGGAACGGTTCGTCGCCGACCCGTACGGCGCGCCCGGCGAGCGGATGTACCGCACCGGAGACCTGGTGCGGTGGCGTTCTGACGGGGCGTTGGACTACCTCGGCCGCACCGACCACCAGGTCAAGATCCGCGGGATCCGGGTCGAGCCGGGCGAGGTGGAGGCGGTGCTCGTCGCCCGCCCGGACCTCGCGGCCGCAGCCGTGATCGCGCGCGAGGACGGGGCGGGCGGGCCGTACCTGGCCGCGTACGTCGTGCCGGCCGCCGGGGCGCCGTTCGATCTCGAGCGCCTGCGCGCGTCGTTGAGCGAGGCCCTTCCCGCCGCGCTGGTTCCGGCCGCGATCGTCGTGCTCGACGCGCTGCCGAGCACCGCCAACGGCAAGCTCGACCGGGCCGCCCTGCCCGCCCCGCAGCGCCAGGCGGACGCCGGGCGCGAGCCGCGGGACGACGCCGAACGCCTGCTCTGCGAGCTGTTCGCGGCGGCCCTGCGGTTGCCGGCCGTCGGCGTGAAGGACGACTTCTTCGTCCTCGGCGGTGACAGCATCGTCTCGATCACCCTGGTGTCCCAGGCCCGCCGCCGCGGGCTCGACCTGACCCCACGTCAGATCTTCGAGCTCCGGACGCCGGCGGCGCTCGCGGCAGCCCTCGGGCCCGCCGTAGTCGCGCCCGTCGCCGGGCGTGCGGCACCCGCCGCCTCCTCGGACGACGCCATCGGCGACGTCGCCCTGCTGCCCGTGGCGCACTGGCTGCGCGAGCGCGGCGGGCCGATCGGCCGGTTCAGCCAGTCGGTGCTGCTGAACGCGCCCGCGGGCGCGACGCAGGAGCGGCTCGCCGCCGCGTTGCAGACCCTGCTCGACCACCACGACGCGCTGCGCCTGCGGCTGAGCCGGCCGGTGCCGGCACTGTGGTCGCTGACCGTCCCGCCGCGCGGGACCGTGCGCGCCACCGATGTGCTGCGCCGCGTCGACGCCACCGGTCTCGAGGGTGCCGCGCTCCGCGCCGTCGTCAAGGCCGAGACCGAAGCCGCCGCCGACCGCCTCGACCCGGAGGCCGGGATCCTGCTCGCCGCGGTCTGGTTCGACGCCGGCCCGGCCGCGGCCGGCCGCCTCCTGCTCGTCGCGCACCATCTCGGGGTCGACGGCGTCTCGTGGCGGATCCTCGTCCCGGACCTGGCAGCGGCCTGGGCCGGTGAGCCGCTCGAGCCCGTGCCGACCTCGCTGCGCTCCTGGGCCCGCTCGGTGAGCGAGGCCGCCCAGTCGCCGGCGCGGCTGGCCGAACTCGAGCACTGGGCCGACACCGTCGCTCCGGGCGGCGAACTCGTCGCTCCCGCGCTCGCACAGGCCACGGTCGCGACCAGCCGCCGGCGCACCGTGCGCCTCGGCGCGGCCGAGACCGCGCCACTGCTGGGCGCGGTTCCCGGGTCCGTCCGGGCCGGCGTCACCGATGTGGTCCTTGCCGCCCTCGCGCTGGCCGTCGCCCGGCGCCGGGAGCGGATCGGCACCGCCGCGGGCCCGCTGCTCGTCGACCTGGAGGGCCACGGGCGCGACGCGGCGACCGTCGCGGCCGACGCCGACCTGTCCCGGACCGTCGGCTGGCTGACCACGGTGCACCCGGTGCGCCTGGACGTCGGGGATCTGAGCGCCCATCAGGCGCTCAAGCGGGTCAAGGAGTCCGTTCGCGCGACGCCCGACGGCGGCGTCGGCTACGGCATGCTGCGCTACGCCAACCCGCAGGCGGCGCCCCTGCTCGCCGCGGGCGCGCGGCCGCAGGTGCTGGTGAACTACCTCGGCCGCCTGACGGGTGCCGCGGGCGAAGGCGCGTGGACGCCGGCCGCCGAGGCGCCCGTCCTCGGCGCAGCCGCCGACCCCGACATGCCCGTCCCGTACGCGCTGATGCTCGACGCGATCACCGAGGACGGCCCGGCCGGCCCCGAATTGGTGCTGACGTGGACGTGGTCCGACGCGGCGCTCACCGCCGCGGACCTGGACGCCCTCGCGGAGGACTTCACGGTCGCCCTAGCCAGCCTGCGGGAGTGGGCGTGCCGTACGGGGACGGCCCTGACCCCGTCCGACCTGGTTGCCCTGACCCTGCGTCAGGACGAGATCGAGCGGGTCGAGGCGACCCACGGCGGGCCGCTCGACGACGTCTGGCCGCTGTCGCCGCTGCAGGAGGGCCTGTTCTTCCACGCGTCCTACGACAGCGGTCGCCGCGACATCTACACCGTCCAGGACCATTTCGACCTCGACCGTCCGCTCGACGCCGACAAGATGCGCCGCGCCCTGGCCGCGCTGCTCGCCCGCACGGCGAGCCTGCGCGCCGGGTTCACCAGCGACGGGCTGCAGTCGGCCGTCCAGTTCGTGGCCGCGCGCGTGGAGCCGCCCCTGACGGAGGTCGACCTCACGGCGTGCGCACCGGCTGACGAAGAGGCCGCGCTCGCCGAGGTGACTGCCGCCGACCGGGCGCGTCGTTTCGACGTGTCGACCCCGCCGCTGCTGGCGGTCACCCTCGTCCACCTCGCCGGTGGGCGCAGTCGGCTCCTGATCAGCCATCACTTGCTGCTGTGGGACGGCTGGTCGGCCGCCCTGTTGTTCGCGGACCTGTTCGCGCTGTACGCCGCCGACGGCGACGCGTCCGGGCTGCCGCGCCGCGGCGAGTACCGGAACTACCTGCGCTGGCTGGGCGAGCAGGACGCCGACGCGTCCGCCGCCGCCTGGCGCGACGCGCTCGCGGGGCTCGACGAGCCCACGTTGATCTGCCCGGGGGAGCGGGAAGCTGAGCCCGTGCGCCCGGGAATCTGCCGGCTCGAGTTGGACGAGACCGCCTCCGAGCGGGTCCGTGCCTTCGCCCGTGGGCAGGGCGTCACCCTGAACACCCTCGTCAGCGCTGCCTGGGGCCTCGTCCTGTCCGGGCTGACGGGCGTGGGCGACGTCGTCTTCGGCGCCACCGTGTCTGGCCGCCCCGCCGTCGTGCCGGGCGTCGAGTCGGTCATCGGGCTGTTCCTGAACACCGTGCCGGCGCGCGTGCGGATCGACCCCACGGAAACCGTCGGGGCGTTCCTGACGCGCCTTCAGACTGAGCGGTCCGAGGTGCTCGGCCACGACTGGCTCGGCCTCGCGCGGATCCAGCGGGAGTCCGGTCACAAGCAGCTGTTCGACACGCTGTCTGTGATGCAGAACTTCATCGGCGACGACGCGGAGGAGGAGGCGTTCCGGAGCGCGCACGGAATCGTCGACGTCGGCTACGCGGACGCCACGCACTACCCGCTGACGCTGGTGATCACGCCGACCACGCGGATCGTCCTGGGCCTCTACCGCCGGCCGGACCTGCTGACCGAGTCCACCGCGGAGTCGGTGCTGACCCGCTTCGCGGCGGTGCTCGACCGGCTCGTCGCCGAGCCCGGCGCGCGGGTCGGCGACCTGGAGACGCTGACGGCGGCGGAGCGCCACGACGTCCTCGTCGCGTGGAACGACACCGCCGGGGCTGTGGGCACCGCGACCGTTTCGGAGATGCTCGCCGAGCAGGCGGAGCGCTCGGCCGACCTGGTCGCGCTCGTCACCGCCGACACCACCTGGACGTACGCGGAGCTCGAGGCCCGGATCAACCGCCTCGCGCGCCGCCTCGTCGCCGCGGGCGCCGGTCCCGAGCGGGTGGTCGCGCTCGCGCTCCCGCGCGCGGCCGACATGGTGGCGGCCCTGTTCGCCGTCCTGCGCACGGGTGCCGCGTACCTGCCGCTCGACCCGGACTACCCGGCCGACCGGGTCGCGTTCATGCTGTCCGACACCGTGCCGGTGGTCCTGCTGGCAACCGCGGCCACAGCCGCGGGCCTGCCCGCGAGTGACACCCCCGTCCTGCTGCTCGACGACCCGCTGACGATGGCTCAGATCGACGCCCTGGACGGTGGACCGCTCGCCGACGGCGAACGTCCCGGCTTCGGCGCCGACGTCCCGCACCGCCTGGCGCACGCCGCGTACGTCATCTACACCTCCGGCTCGACAGGCCGGCCGAAGGGTGTGGTCACCCCGTACGCGGGCCTGACCAACATGCAGCTCAACCACCGCGAGCACATCTTCGCCCCCGTCGTGGACGGGGCCGGCGGGCGCCGCCTGCGCATCGCGCACACGGTCTCGTTCGCCTTCGACATGTCGTGGGAGGAGCTGCTCTGGCTCGTCGAGGGCCACGAGGTGCATGTCTGCGACGAGGACCTACGCCGCGACCCGCAGGCGCTGGCCGCCTACTGCGCCGCCCATCGCATCGACGTGGTCAACGTGACGCCGACGTATGCGGGCCAGCTGTTCGAGCACGGTCTGCTGGACGCGGGCGCCGACGGCCACGTCCCGCCGCTCGTGCTGCTCGGCGGCGAGGCCGTCGTCGAGGACGTGTGGGGCAAGCTCGTCGACACCCCCGGCGTGACGGGTTACAACCTGTACGGGCCGACCGAGTACACGATCAACACCCTCGGCGGCGGCACGGACGACAGCCCGACCGCGACCGTCGGACGCCCCATCAGGAACACCGCCGCCTACGTCCTGGACACCCGGCTGCGGCCGGTGCCCCCGGGGGTTGCGGGGGAGCTTTACATCACCGGGATCGGCCTGGCCCGCGGGTATCTGATGCGGCACAGCCTGACCGCCGAGCGCTTCGTCGCGGACCCGTTCGCTGCAGAGGTCGGCGGAGCAGACGGCGGCCGGATGTACCGCACCGGCGACCTCGTCCGCCGGCGCGCCGACGGCCTGATCGACTTCGTCGGCCGCGCGGACGACCAGGTGAAGATCCGCGGCTACCGGGTCGAGCCGGGCGAGGTCGCGGCCGTGCTGGCCGCGCACCCGGAGGTAGCGGCGGCGGCGGTGGTCGCGGTGGCCGGGACGGGGGGCGGTACGGGAATGGGCGCTGCGTCCGGCGGCACCGCGCGCCTGGTCGGCTACGTCGTGCCCGTCCCGCCCGCCGGGGCGGCCCGCGCGGAGGCCGAGACGGCCCAGGTCGCGGAGTGGCAGCAGGTCTACGACGCCGAGTACACGACGATCCCGACCGCCGTCTTCGTCGAGGACTATGCGGGCTGGGACTCCAGCTACACCGGCGACCCCATCCCCGTCGAGGACATGCAGGAGTGGCGCCACCACACCCTGACCCGGATCCGCGAGCTCGCCCCGCGGCGCCTGCTCGAGGTCGGGGTCGGTAGCGGCCTGCTGCTCTCGGGCCTGGCCCGGGACGTCGACGAATACTGGGCGACGGACTTCTCCGCGCCCGTCATCGCCAAACTCGGGGCGGACGTCGCGACCGATCCCGACTTGGCCGCGCGAGTGCGCCTGCGCTGCCAGCCGGCCGAGATCACCGACGGCCTGCCGGCGGGCCACTTCGACGCGATCGTGCTCAATTCCGTCATCCAGTACTTCCCGAGCGCGGACAACCTGGAGCGCGTGCTGGCCGGCCTGCTTCCGCTGCTCGCGCCCGGCGGCTCGATCTTCGTCGGCGACGTCCGCGACCTGCGCTCCCTGCGGGCCTTCCACGCCGCCATCACCCTCGGGCGCCTAGCCGACGTCACCGCCGACACCGGTCAGTCGCTCGCCGCCACCGCTCGGCGCGTGTCGCTGGAGAAGGAGCTCGTGCTCGACCCGGCGTGGTTCGCCGGGCTGGCCGGGCGGTTGCCCGGCGTGGCGACCGTGGACGTCCGGCTCAAGCGCGGCTGGGCGCACAACGAGCTCACCCGGCACCGCTACGACGTGCTGCTGCACACGGCCGTGCCGGCGTCGTCGGCGCCCGCGCAGGAACTCGCGTGGGGCCGGGTGGCCGACCTCGCCGCGCTCGCGGCCCGGCTCGGGCCCGAGCGGCCCAACGCCCTGCGGGTGACGGGTCTTCAGAACCCGCGCACCGCCGCGGAACTGGCCGCGCTCGCCGCGCTGGAGGCCAGCGGGGCCGCGCCCGCGAAGGCGCGCCTCGGGGTCGTCACGGGCGTCGAACCCGAGGACGTCGAGGAGCTGGCGGCCCGGCTGGGTTACCGCGTGGCGATCACGCCGTCGGCAGGCTCGGCGGCTACGTACGACGCGGTGTTCTACCTCGGCGCGCAGCGCCCCGCGGCCGGGGCGAAGGCCCCGGCACCCGACGGGCTCGCGAACTCTCCGGCGGCCGCGCGGGCCGTCGTCGCGTTGCTGCCGCGCCTGCGCGAGCACCTCAAGGATGTCCTGCCGGACTACATGGTGCCGTCGGTGCTCGTGCCGCTGGAGGCGTTGCCGCGCACGTCCAACGGCAAGCTCGACCGCCGCGCCCTGCCGCCACCCGAGCCGGTCGCGACCTCCGGCGGGCAGGCCCCGCGGACCCCGACCGAAGCCGCCGTCTGCGAGCTGTTCGCCGGGGTCCTCGGCCTCGAGCGGGTGGGCGCCACCGACGACTTCTTCGACCTCGGCGGGCACTCCCTGCTCGCCACCCGCCTGATCAGCAAGGCCCGGACGGTGCTTGGGGTCGAGCTGGCGATCCGCGACCTGTTCGAGGCGCCGACGCCGGCGGAGCTGGCGGGCCGTGCCGACGAGCGCGGCGCCGGCGGCTCTGCTGCGGGACCGGCCCGGCCCGCGCTCGACGTCGCCGCTCGGCCCGAGCGGGTGCCGCTGTCCTCGGCCCAGCGCCGCCTGTGGCTCGTGGACCGCATCGCCGGCCCGTCCGCCGCCTACAACTTCCCGCTCGTGCTGCGGGTCGCGGGAGCGCTGGACGTCGACGCGCTCCGCTCGGCGGTCGCGGACGTGACGGCACGTCACGAGTCCCTGCGGACGCTGTTCGTCGAGCACGACGGCGAGCCGTACCAGCACGTGCTGGCGGCCTCGGACGCCGCGCCGGAGTTCGTCGTCACCGACTGCGCCGAGGCGGACGTCGCCGCGCGCGTGGTGGCGGAGGTCCAGCGCCCGTTCGCGCTCGGCACCGACCTGCCGCTGCGCGTCACGGTGCTGCGCCTGCCCGGCGGCGACCACGTGCTCGCGATGGTGCTGCACCACGTGACGACGGACGAGTGGTCCGACCGGCCGTTCCTCGCAGACCTCGCCGCCGCCTACGGCGCGCGCATCGAGGGGAGAGCTCCGTCGTTCGCGCCGCTCCCGGTGCAGTACGCCGACTACACGCTCTGGCAGAAGCGGCTGCTCGGCGACGCCGCCGACCCGGAGTCGCTGATCACCCGTCAGCTTACTTACTGGTGCGGCGCTCTGGACGGGTTGCCGGAGGAGATCGCCCTCCCCGCCGACCGCCCGCGGCCGGCCGACCCCACCGGCGCGGGCGGGCTCGTCCGCGTCACGCTGCCGGCCGAGACGGCCCGCGACCTGCGGGCGCTGGCCACCCGGGCCGGCGCCAGCGTCTTCATGGTCTTCCACGCGGGCCTCGCGGCCCTGCTGACTCGGCTCGGCGCCGGCGAGGACGTCCCGCTGGGCGTCCCGACCGCCGGCAGGTCCGACGGGGCCTGGACGACCTCGTCGGGTTCTTCGTCAACACCCTCGTCCTGCGCACCGACACGTCCGGCGACCCGACGTTCACCGAGTTGTTGGCCCGCGTCCGCGAGCTGGGCCTGGCCGCGTTCGACAACGCCGACGTGCCGTTCGAGCGGGTCGTCGAGGCCGTGAACCCGCCGCGCGCGGCCGGCGCGCAACCCGCTGTTCCAGGTGATGCTCGGCTACCACCAGCGCGGCGCGGAGGACCCGGACGTGTTCGGCCTGCCGACCCGCTGGCTCGACACCGAGCTGGGGACGTCGCAGTTCGCGCTGTCGTTCGACGTGGTCGACCGCGCGTCACCGAGCCTGCGAGTGGGGCGCCATGACACTGCACCCGACTCCGGGGGCGACATCGAGGTGGTCGTCGAGTTCAGCACCGAGCGCTTCGACCACGCGACCGTCGTCGGGCTGGGCGAGCGCCTCGTCCGGTTGATCCGCGGTGCTGTCCAGACCCCCGACGTTCCCCTCGCTCGGCTCGATCTGCTCGCACCCGGCGAGCGGGCGCTGCTGCTGGCCGAGGGCAACGACACTTTCCTGCCCGTCGACTACCTGACGGTCGCTCACCACTTCTCGGCGGTGGCCGCCGCGCACCCGGACCGGCCCGCGCTGGTCGCCGGCGGCGAGAGCCTGACCTTCGGCGAGCTCGCGGCCCGCGTCCGCGGCATCGCCGGGTTGCTTCGGGAGCGCCGCGTGCGCCGCGAACAGGTCGTCGGCCTCGCCCTTCCGCGCGAGGCGATGGTGCCCGCGATCCTCGGCGTGCTGGCCTCCGGCGCCGCGTACCTGCCGCTGGATACTGCGACCCCGGCCGCCCGGCTGGAGTTCGTGCTGGGCGACGCCCGGCCCGCGTGCGTCCTCACCACGTCGGCGCCGGCCGCCGGCCCGCCGGTCGGCGGCGACGTCGAGGTGATCCGGCTGGACGACCCGGCGGTGTGCGAGGAGTTGGCGCGGCACGCCGCGCGGCCCGCCGCGGAAGTCGTCGAGCCGGCGTTCGACCCGTCGTCGGCCGCGTACGTCATCTACACCTCCGGCTCGACCGGCGTCCCGAAGGGTGTCGTGGGAACGCACGGCGGCCTCGCGAACCTGCTGACAGCGCAGGTCGAGGGCCTGATCGAACCGTCGGTCCGGCGGCTCGGCCGCGCATCACTGCGGGCGGCCCACGTAGCGTCTTTCACCTTCGACGCCTCGTGGGAGCCGCTGCTCTGGCTCGTCGCCGGCCACGAGCTGCATGTACTCGACACCGAGACGGCCACGAACCCGGGCCTGCTCGTCGACTACCTGGCCCAGGCGCGGATCGACTATCTCGACCTCACCCCGACCTACCTGCAAGAGCTGATTCGGTACGGCCTGACCGAAACCGGGCACTATCTGCCCGGCGTTCTCGTGGTCGGCGGCGAGGCGACGCCCGAACCGCTCTGGCAGCGTCTGGCCGCGCTGCCCGGCACGGCCGTGCACGACCTGTACGGCCCGACCGAATACACGGTCGATGCGTACGGGCGGCACAGTGACGGCCGCTCACCCGCCTCGGCCCCCCTCGCGAACACCTCTGTGTACGTCCTCGACGCGGGGCTCGAGCCCGTGCCCGCCGGCATCCCGGGAGAGCTCTACCTCGCCGGATCCGGGCTGGCCCGCGGCTACCTCGACCGGCCGGGCCTGACAGGTACGCGGTTCGTCGCCGACCCGTTCGGACCGCCTGGGACGCGGATGTACCGCACCGGTGACCTCGCCATTCGGCGTTCCGACGGCACTCTCGAGTTTCTGGGCCGCTCCGACGACCAGGTGAAGATCCGCGGCTATCGCGTCGAACTCGGCGAGGTGACCGCGGCACTGGTCGATCTGGACGGGGTCCTGGCCGCGGCTGTCGTGGCGCGGGAGGACCGCCCGGGCGACCCGCGGATCGTGGCCTACGTGGTGCCGAACGGCGACCTCGATGTTGCCGGATATCGCGCCGCGCTGCTCACTCGCCTGCCGGAGCACATGGTGCCGTCCGTGTTCGTGCGGCTTGACGAGCTCCCGCTGATGTCGTCGGGCAAGCTCGACCAGCGCGCGCTCCCTGCGCCGGACCTCGCCGCCCCGCTGTCCGGCGGCGCCCCACGGACGCCCGCGGAGGAGGCCCTGTGCGGCCTGTTCGCCCGCCTTCTCGGGCACGAGCAGGTCGGCATCGCCGACGACTTCTTCGCCCTGGGCGGGCACTCCCTGCTCGCAATGCGCCTGGTGGGTGCAGTCCGCGCCGAGCTCGGGCTCGAGGTCTCGCTCCGGACGGTCTTCGACACCCCGACAGTTGCCGGGCTCGCGGCCCGGTTGGGGCCGGCGTCGGGGTCTGACCGCCTCCGTCCCCCGCTCGTGCCGATGCGTCGGCCCGACCCGCTCCCTTTGTCGGCCGCGCAAAAGCGCATGTGGCTGCTCGACCGGCTCGACAGCCCCGTCCCGACCTACACCGTCCCCCTGGCGTGGCGCCTGTCCGGCGCGCTCCACGTCACCGCTCTACACGCCGCGCTCGGTGACCTGACCAGCCGTCACGAGAGTCTACGGACGCTGGTCGTCGAGCGCGACGGGGTCCCGGCCCAGCACATCCTGGCCCCTGCCGACGGCGTCCCGGCGCTGCTGGTCGAGGACGTGACGCCCGATCAGCTCGACGGCCGTCTGGCGGAAGCCAGCCGTCAAGGGTTCGCTCTCGACCGAGAGATCCCAGTGCGGGCGTGGTTGTTCCGGCTCGACGCGGACGAGCATGTCTTGCTGCTGCTGGTCCATCACATCGCGATCGACGAGTGGTCCGATGCGGCGTTCAACCGCGACTTCGCCACCGCCTACGCCGCCCGCCGCGCCGGCCGTGCCCCCCAGGAAGCCGCGCCCGCCGTGCAGTACGCGGACTACGCGCTGTGGCACCGGGACCTGCTCGGTGACCTCACCGACCCGGCGAGCCTGGGCGCGCGGCAGCTGACCTTCTGGCAAGACACGCTGGCCGACCTCCCGGAGGAACTCGTCCTGCCCGCGGACCGCCCGCGGCCGGCGGTGCCCTCCGGTCGCGGCGGGACCGTCGGCCTGACCCTGGACTCCGAGCTGGGCGGGGCACTGCGCGCGCTCGCCCGCGACTGCGGTGTCAGCATGTTCATGGTGTGCCAGGCTGCGGTCGCCACGCTGCTGACCCGGCTCGGGTCCGGCACGGACATCCCGATCGGCAGCCCCATCGCCGGCCGCGGGGAGGCCGCACTCGAGAACCTGGTCGGGTTCTTCCTGAACACGATCGTGCTGCGCACGGACACCTCCGGCGACCCGACCTTCCGCGAGTTGCTCAGGCGCGCACGTGAATCCGACCTCGCCGCGTACGAGCACCAGGACCTCCCGTTCGATCGGCTGGTCGAGGCCCTGCACCCGGCGAGGACGCTGTCCCGGCACCCGCTGTTCCAGGTGATGGTGGTTCATTTGCCCGCCGACGACGGGGGTTTGGCCCTGGACGGTCTCGACGTGCGGCACGAGCCCGTCGAGTCGGGGGTGTCGAAGTTCGACCTGTCCTTCGACTTCGTCGAGTGCGCCGGCCCCGCCGAGTCCGCGGAGATCGACGCGGCGATCGAGTACAGCTCCGACCTGTTCGACCGTGCGACCGTAGTCGGCCTGGGGGTGCGGCTCGTCCGCCTGCTGCGTGCGGTGGTGACCGAACCGGACCGCCCGATCGGCCGCCTGGACGTCCTCGGGCCGGACGAGCGGCACCGCCTGTTGACCGAGTGGAGCGGCCGCGCCACGGCGCTGGACGGGCTCACCGTCCCGGAGCTGTTCGAGGCGCAGGCCCGGCGCACGCCGGACGTGCCCGCGGTCGTCGCCGGCGACACCGTCCTGACGTTCGCCGAGCTGAACGCGCGGGCCAACCGCCTCGCCCGTCGCCTCGTCGCCGCCGGGGCCGGACCCGAGCGGGTCGTCGCCCTGGCCCTGCCGCGCACGGCCGACGCGATCGAGGCGATCCTCGCCGTGCACAAGGCCGGCGCGGCGTACCTGCCGCTCGACCCCGACCAGCCGGCGGAGCGCACGGCGGGAATGCTCGGCCGACGCACGTGCCGTGCTCCTGCTGACCACCACAGGGCTCGAGAGCGGCCTGCCGGGCGGCGTTCCGCGCCTCCTGCTGGACGTGCCAGGAGTGGAAGCGTCAGACGACACCGATCTGGCCGATGCCGACCGGCTCGCGCCCCTGCACCCCGACCACCCCGCCTACGTGCTCTACACGTCCGGTTCGACGGGGCGGCCGAAGGGGGTCGTGGTTCCGCACCGGGGCCTGGCGAACCTGTTCGCCAGCCACCGGGAGGACCTGCACCGCCCCGCGGCCGCGGCGGCCGGGCGCGCGAATCTGAGGGTGGGTCACGCCTGGTCGTTCGCGTTCGACGCGTCCTGGCAACCGCAGCTCTGGCTGCTGGACGGGCACACCGTCCACGTCCTGGACGACGAGACCCGCCGCGACCCGGAGCTCCTGACGGCCGCGGTGATCGACCGGGGCCTGGACTTCCTCGAGGTGACGCCGTCGCTGCTCGGCCAGATGCTGGACGCCGGCCTGCTGCGCGACGGCCGCTGCCCGCTCACGATGCTCGGGGTCGGCGGCGAGGCCGTGCCGGCGGGGATGTGGGCACAGCTGCGCGAGCTCGTCGGCACCGAGGTGGTCAACCTGTACGGTCCGACCGAGGCCACGGTCGACGCGCTCGTCGCGCGCCTGCGGCGACACCGAGCGTCCCGCGGTGGGGCGGCCGGTCGCGAACACCCGGGCGTACGTGCTGGACGCCGGCCTGCAGCCCGTGCCGCCGGGGGTGCCGGGGGAGCTGTACCTCGCGGGCGCAGGGCTGGCGCGCGGCTACCTCGGCTGCCCGGACCTCACCGCGGAACGCTTCGTCGCCGACCCGTTCGGCGCTGGCCGGCGGGCGGGGGGCGCGCGGATGTACCGCACCGGCGACCTCGCGCGCTGGACCGCCGACGGGAGGCTGGAGTACGGCGGGCGCGCCGACGACCAGGTGAAGATCCGCGGGTTCCGGATCGAGCCGGGCGAGGTGGCGGCTGCGCTGGACCGCCAGCCGTCGGTGGCCCGGGCCGTCGTCGTCGTGCGGGAGACCCCGGTGCGCCGGCTCGTGGCCTACGTGGTGCCCGCCGACGGGCGTGCGGAGGACTTCGACGTCGCGGCACTCCGCCGGGCCGCCGCTGCCGTGCTTCCCGACTACATGGTGCCCGCGGCGTTCGTCGCGCTGGACCGGCTGCCCGTGCTGCCCGGCGGAAAGCTCGACCAGCGGGCGCTGCCCGAACCCGTCCTCGACCGCCCCCGTCCCCAGCCGGGGTCCCGACAACGAGATCGAGGCCGAGCTCGGCGCCATCCTCGCCGGCGTCCTCGGCCTGGAATCCGTCGGAATGGAGGACGACTTCTTCGCCCTCGGCGGCGACAGCATCCTCGCGATGCAGCTCGTCAGCCGGGCTCGCGCCGCCGGCTTCGTCCTGACCGCCCGTCAGGTCTTCACCGAGAGAACCGTCGCGGCACTCGCCGCCGCGGTGGCGTCAACCGAAGGAGAGTGACATGACCAACCCGTTCGAAAACCCCGACGGCACCTACCTCGTGCTTGTGAACGACGAGGGCCAGCACAGCCTGTGGCCGGACTTCGTCGACGTCCCTGCCGGCTGGACGATCGCCCACGGCCCGGACGCCCGCCAGCCCTGCCTGGACTACGTCGAGGCCAACTGGACGGACATGCGCCCGAAGAGCCTGATCGAGGCAATGGGCGGCTGACCGGTGACAGCACACCCCGTGCGTCCGACCAGCGACACGTAATAGCGGGTCGATGGTCGGACGCACGGGCGTCGTACGGTGCGCATCGATCGGCCGTCGCGGGGTTACCGGCTCCGGGTCGCGCGGCCCGTCAGGGGGTCCGGCGCTCGTCGGTCCACGCGCCCCACAAGGTGGCGTACGTTCCGCCTGCCGCGATCAGCGCGGCGTGCGTGCCCGCCTCGACGACGCGGCCCGCCTCCATGACCACGACCCGGTCCGCCGCCGCGGCCTGCGTCAGCCGGTGCGCGACGATCAGGCCGGTGCGCCCCGCCAGCGCCCGGTCTGCTGCCGCCTCGAGCTCCCGAGCGCCGGCGCTGCCCGCCTCGGCGGTCGCCTCGTCCAGGATCGCCACGGGCGGGTCGACGAGCACCAACCGGGCGAGCGCCAGCTGCTGCGACTGAGCCACCGTCAGACGGTGCCCGCCCTCGCCGACGACGGTCGCGAGGCCGTCCGGCAGCAGGTCGACCCAGCCGTCCGCATGCACCTGCTCGAGGGCCGCCCGAAGCTCTTCGTCCGGCGCGCCGGGCGCCGCGAGGCGCAGGTCCTCGGCCAGCGTCCCGGCGAAGACGTGGACCTCCTGCGTGACGAGCGCGACGCGGCGCCTGATCTCGGCGGCACCGAGCTCGGTCAGGTCCGTCCCGCCGAGCCGGATCGACCCGCTGCTCGGGGTGTGGATGCCCGCGAGCAGCTTGGCCAGCGTCGTCTTGCCCGCCCCGCTGGTGCCGACCAGGGCGACGCGCTCGCCGGGGGCGATGCGCAGGTCGACCCCGTGCAGCACCTCGTGGCCCGGGACGTAGGAGTGCGCGAGGCCGACGACCACCACCGACGCGTCCTGCGGCAGGGACACGGACTCCGGCTCGGGCGCCACGGGCAGGTCGACCACCCCGACGAGGCGGGCGAGACTGGCCGCGGCCTTCTGCGCGTCGTCCACCAGGGCGAGGGCGACGTTGACCGGGTTGAACAGGCTGTGGAAGTACAGGGCGGCCGCGCTCGCCTCGCCGATGCTGACCGAGCCGTCCCGGACGAGGACGTAGCCGGCGACCAGGACGGCCGAAAGCCCGACAAGCTCCGCGCCGTTGAGCCGGGCGAAGAACCGGGTCTGCAGCCGTACCCCGCGCATGGTCAGGTCGACCGTGCTCTGCGAGCGCGCCCCCACCCGGGCGACGTGACTGTCCGTCAGGCGGAAGGCCCGCACGGTCGACGCGCCGCCGACGCTGTCCAGGAGCTGCTGCTGCAGGTCGCCGGCGGCCACCCGCTGCGTCGCGTAGAGCGGCCCGCACCTTCGGATGTACCAGCGGACGGTCCAGAGTTGGATCGGCGCGGCCAGCAGGGCCGCGAGCATGAACCGCCAGTCGAGGACGGCGAGCCCGACCAACGTCAGCGCGATCGTCAGCACGGCGCGGGCGAACTCGGGCAGCGCCTCTCGTACGGCCGTGCCGATCACCGTCACGTCGTTGGTCACGCGCGAGGTCAGGTCGCCGGACCCGGCCTGCTCGACCCGTTCCAGCGGGAGCGCGAGCGCCCGGTCGACGAACCGTTCGCGCAGCCGGGCCAGCATGGTCTCGCCGAGCCGCGCGACGAGAACCATGCCGCACATCGTCAGAATGCCCTGGCCGATCGCGACCGCCAGAAGGATCAGGACGGGCTTGGTGATCGCGCCCGGGGGGTGGCCCGTCGCGACGAGGTCGACGATGTGACCCAGCGTCGGGGCGGTGACCAGCCCGACGGACGTGGCCGCGACCAGCGTCAGCAGCGCCCCGGCCACCAGCCTGCGGTGCGGCCGGGCCAGCTCGCGGATTGCCGCGCGGGTGCGGGCGGGGGTCGCGGTAGGCAGCCGGCCGTGCGCCACACCGGCGGCCGCCTCCGGCTCCGCCTTGCTCAGTTCGATCGTCACGACAGCACCCGCGCCCGGTAGGAGGCGTTGCGCTCGACCAGTTCGGCGTGCGTGCCCTCGGCTGTGACCCGGCCGCCGTCGAGCAGTGCGACGCGGTCGGTGACAGCCAGCAGGGCGGGGCTGGTGGTGACGAGGATCGTCGTGCGCCCCGACCGCAGTTTGCGGATGCCGGCGGCGATCCGTGCCTCAGTCGCCGCGTCCACGGCCGTTGTCGGGTCGTGCAGGACGAGGACGTCCGGCTCGGCCGCGAGTGCCCGCGCGAGCGCGACGCGCTGGCGCTGCCCGCCGGACAGCGACCGGCCCCGCTCGCCCACCAGTGTTGCCGTGCCCTGGGGGAGGGCAGCGGCGACCTCGTCCGCGCCGCTCGCGGTCAGCGCCCGCTCGGGGTCACCGCCGCCGGCGTGCGGGCCGACGACGTTGTCGAGCAGGGTCCCGTCGAACAGGTCCGCGTCGTGCGTCGCCACCAGGACGGCGCGGCGCACCTCGGCCGGGTCGAACTCGCGCAGGGCGATCCCGTCCAGCTCCACGGAACCGGCCGCCGGGTCGACCTCGCGGCTCAGGCAGCGCAGCAGGGCGGCGGCGTCGGCGGGATCGGCAGCGACCCCGACGAGCTCGCCCGCCCGCACGCGCAAGTCCGTCCCGGTCAGCGAATCCTGCGTGACGCCGGCGAAGCGCACCTCGCCCGCCACCGACTCGGCGAGCGGCCGCGAGCCCGCGACGACCGCGGGCGGCGCGGCGAGGACCTCCGCGATGCGCCCCGCGGAGGCGCGCCCCTCGGCGAACTCACCGCCGACCCACGCGATCATGTCCAGCGGCCCGATCAGGAACTGGGCGAGCCCGACGGCCGCGACCAACTCGCCGATGCTCAGGTGACCGCGGGCGGCGAGCTGACCGCCGACGAGCGCGACGACGGCAAGAAAACACCCCGTAACCATCAGCATCGCGCCCTCGTACCCTGCCCGGGCCCGGGCAGCCAGCAGCGTCGCGGCGAGGGCGTCCCGGCTGGTGCCCCGATAGCGCTCGACGGCCGCGGCCTCCGCGCCGATGCCCTTGAGGACGCGCAGGCCGGCAACCAGGTCGGCGGCCACGCCGAACGCGTGCGCCGCGCGCTCCTGCTGGGTCTCGCTGCGCTCCTCGAGCGGCCGGCCCATCCGCTGGACGAGCCACAGCAGCGGCGGTGTGCCCAACAGGATCAGCAGGCCCAGCGGGACGGACAGCCGCAGCAGTGCGAAGCCGCCGACCATCAGGCCCACCAGGGCGGCCAGCCCGCCGGGCAGCGCGTACGCGAGGACCCCGACCCGCTGCGCGTCGTTGGTCGCGATGCTGGTCAGGGTGCCCGGCAGGTGGCCGGCCTCGGCGCCGCCGCGGTGGTCGAGGATGCGGGTCGCGAGCTTGCGCCGCAGCCCGTGCGCCGCCTGCTCGGACGCGCGCTCGCCCTGCCGGGCGCCGAACCGGAACGCGAACGAGAGCTCCGCGAACACCAGCGCGAGCACACCCAGCCAGCCCACGAGTTCGCGGGTGCTGCCGCCCGCGACGGCCTGGTCGATGATCACACCGATCATCACCGGCACCATCGCCTCGCCGGCCTGGTGCCCGCAGAACAACACGGACGCGGCTACGACGTGCCGGCGCTGCCCCCGGATCGCACCCCGCAGGACGTCGCGGCCCGAGGATCCGACCGCCTGCATTCCGTGCGCCTCCGATGTGCCGGTCACGTGGTCGCTCGAACCCACTCATTCACGGACGCGCCCTACGGACGGTCCGTCAGGTAGCCGCCCATGTTGGTGAAGTACTCGGTCGCGGCGAGGTCCTCGCCGTCCTCCGTGCGGACCCGTTCGATCACGACGGCGTGGTTCTGCCCGCGCCGCGCCTCGGGCCCGGCCACGATCGCGACCCCGGGCCCCTCGCGGAAGAAGATCCGCCCCGGGGTGCCGCCGTAACGGGCGGTCGACACCGACGCGCGCAGCACGGACAGGCGCCGCCCGCGGTGGAACGTGTACGCGTTCGGGTACGGGTCGGGCTGGGCGCGGACGAGGTTCGCGATGTCGCGGGCCGGCCACGACCAGTCGATGCGGTTGTCGGCGTCCGCGCGCTTGTGGAAGAACGTGGCCTGCGAGCGGTCCTGCGGCGTCCAGTCGGTGCGCCCGGACTCGACGAGCTCCAGCGCCTCGACCGTGATCGGGCCGAACAGCGCGAGCGTCGCGTGGAACAGGTCGACGGCCGTGTCCCGCGGCCCGACCGGCACCGCCTTCTGCAGGACGATGTCGCCGGCGTCGAGCTCGGCGTCCATCATGTGGGCGGTCACGCCGACCTCGGTCTCGCCGTTGATCAGCGCCCAATTCAGGGGCGCGAAGCCGGCGTAGCGCGGCAGCAACGAGTCGTGGACGTTGAGGGTGCCCAGGCGCGGCAGCTCGAAGATCGCGGCGGGGATGAGCGTGCGCCAGTTCGTGGCGACCAGGACGTCGGGGTCGGCTTCCTTGAGCCGCTGCAGCAGTTCCGGGTCGTCCGGCTTGCTGCGCAGCAGGACGGGGACGCCGGCCTCGGCGGCGAGGTCGGCGACCGACTCGCTCCAGATGCGCTCGTAGGCGCCGGAGCCGGGTGGATGGGTGACCACCATGACCACGTCGTGGCGGGACTCCAGCAGGGCCTGCAGGGTCCGGTGGCCCCAGGTCTGGTACCCGAACATGACGACGCGCATCCCGGCTGATCCCTCCCGTCTCACCAGACAAGTCAGGCAAGGCTTACCTAATGGGTGGACCGCGTCAAGGTGAGCTCGATCGACATGCGGACATGAACGAGTGTCTAAGGTTAGGCTGTCCTTACTCGATGTCTCGGAGGGGGTACGTCCTGAGCACGGTCACGGCGGCGGAGCCGGCGGCGGCGTCGTCGGGGTCGCGGCGGACGTCCGTGCGCGCGGCCGGGCTGGTGCTGGCGGTCGCGGTGCTCCTCCTCGTCGTCCTGCTGAGCATCGCCGTGGGAGCGCGGGGCATCTCGCTGCCGACGGTGTGGCGCGTGCTGTGGGACAACGACGGGTCCAGCGAGGCGATCATCGTCCACGACCTGCGCATCCCGCGGACGTTCATCGGGCTGATGGTGGGGGCTTCCCTCGGCCTGGCGGGTGCCCTGATGCAGGCGCTGACCCGCAACCCGCTGGCCGACCCCGGCCTGCTCGGGGTCGACATGGGCGCGGCGGCGGCGATCGTCGTGGCGATCGGCTTCTTCGGCATCGTCTCCGTGGACGGTTACGTCTGGTTCGCCTTCGTCGGCGCCGGCGTGACGTCCGTGGTCGTGTACCTGCTCGGGGCCTCCGGGCGGGCTGCCACACCCGAACGCATGGTGCTGGCGGGCGTCGCTGTGCAGTTCGCGCTGTCGGCGTTCATCTACTCGGTGATCGTGCTCGACCCCCACGCTTTCGACAAGTTCCGCTTCTGGCAGGTCGGCTCGCTGGCCGGGCGGTCGATGGACATCGCGCTGAAGGTCGCGCCGTTCCTGCTTCTCGGGGTGGTGCTCGCCCTCGGGTTGGCCCGCTCGCTCAACGCGCTCGCGCTCGGTGACGAGGCCGGGCGTGCCCTCGGCGCCCGCATCCCCCGGACGCGCCTGCTCGGCGTCGTCGCGATCATGCTGCTGTGCGGGGCCTCGACCGCCGCGGCCGGCCCGATCGCTTTCATCGGCCTGACCGTCCCGCACGTCGCCCGGATGATCGCGGGCCCGGACCAGCGCTGGGTGCTGCCGTACTCGATGGTGCTCGCGCCGATCCTGCTGCTCAGCGCGGACGTGCTGGGCCGGGTGATCATCCGCCCGGGGGAGATGCAGGTGGGCATCGTCACGGCGTTCCTCGGGGCGCCGGTGTTCATCGCGCTGTGCCGCCGCCGCCGGATCCGCTCGTGAGCAGCGACCTGAAGCCGGCACCGCCGGCGCCGCCCCGCGAGCGGGTCATCCGTGACCGGGTGGTGCGCCTGGCCGGCGACCGGGTGTCCCTGCGGATCCACGCCCGCTCGCTGTCGGTCGGCATCGTCCTGGTCCTCGTCCTGCTCGGGCTCAGCGCCGTGACGCTCACGACGGGGGACTACGAGATCTCGCTGCCGGACGTCATCCGGACCCTGTTCGGCAGCGGGACGGACCAGACGGACTTCATCGTCAACGAGCTGCGCCTGCCGCGCCTGCTGACGGCGATCGCGGTCGGCGCGGCGTTCGGCGTCAGCGGCGCGATCCTGCAGAGCCTCACGCGCAACCCGCTCGGCAGCCCGGACGTCGTCGGGTTCACCAGCGGCGCGTCGACGGGCGCGCTGGTCGTCATCTTGCTCATGGACGGGACCTCGTCGCAGGTCTCGGTGGGTGCGGTCGCCGGAGGTTTGATCACCTCGGTCGTCGTGTACGTCCTGGCCTACCGCGGCGGTGTGGCGGGCTTCCGGCTGATCCTCGTGGGCATCGGCATCGCGTTCATGCTCGACGCGTTCAACTCCTATCTGCTCACCCGCGCGCGCCTGCAGGACGCGGTCGCCGCGCAGGTCTGGCTCATCGGCAGCCTGAACGGGCGCGGTTGGGACCAGCTCGGGCCGGTCGTCGTCGCGCTGTGCGTCTTCGTCCCGATCGCGCTCTACCTCGGCCGCCGGCTGTCCACGATGGAGCTGGGGGACGAGACGGCGCAGGCGCTCGGCGTCCCCGTCCAGCGGACGCGGCTGGTGCTGCTGCTCGTCGCCGTCGCGCTGGCGGCGACCGCGACGTCGGCCGGCGGGCCGATCGACTTCGTGGCGCTCGCGGCCCCCCAAGTGGCCAAGCGCCTGACCGGCGGTTCGGGGCCGGGGTTGATCCCGGCGGCCCTGGTCGGCGCCGTCTTGTTGGTCGGATCTGACCTGGCGGCTCAACGCGTGTTCGCGCCCACCCAGTTGCCCGTCGGCATCGCCACGAGCGCGGTCGGCGGCATCTATCTGGCGTGGCTGCTGGCGCACGAGTGGCGCAAGGCCCGCGTGTGAGTAGGCCCTGTGGGTGTCCGCATTTCGTTGCCGCGTGCAGGAACGATGGTTAGCCTGACCTAAGCACGGAAGACCCGAGTGTCGTTCGGATGCGAGTGGGGAGGCGCATGAGCCAGCACGAGGCGGTCGCCGCTGTGCCCGTGTCGGCGCCCGCGACCGCGCGGCTGCGCGCCCACGCCGTGACCCTGAACTACGACCAGCGGACCGTCGCCCGCGACCTCACCGTCGACATCCCCGACGGGTCGTTCACCGTCATCGTCGGCCCGAACGCCTGCGGCAAGTCCACCCTGTTGAAGGCTCTCGCGCGGTTGCTCACGCCCTCGGCGGGCTCCGTGCACCTGGACGGGGCGGCCATCAACTCGTACCCGACCAAGGAGGTCGCGCGCCGCCTCGGGTTGCTCCCGCAGACCTCGATCGCGCCGAACGGCATCACGGTCGGCGACCTCGTCGCCCGCGGCCGCTACCCGCATCAGCGGATGCTTCGCCAGTGGTCACGCGAGGACGAGAAGGTCGTCGCCGAGGCGATGGCCCTGACGAGAGTCTCAGACCTGACGGATCGTCACGTGGACGAGCTGTCCGGCGGCCAGCGCCAGCGCGTGTGGCTGTCGATGGTGCTCGCTCAGCAGACCAAGCTGCTACTTCTGGACGAGCCGACGACATTCCTCGACATCGCCCACCAGATCGAGATGCTCGAGCTCTGCGCCGACCTGCACGAGCACCAGGGCCGCACCCTCGTGGTCGTGCTGCACGACCTCAACCACGCCTGCCGCTACGCCACGCGCCTGATCGCCATGAAGGGCGGGTCGATCGTCGCCGAGGGCCGTCCCGTCGACGTCGTCACCCCCGAATTGGTCGAGGAGGTCTTCGGCCTGCCGTGCCGCGTGGTCCCGGACCCGGAGTCCGGCACGCCGATGGTGATCCCGGCGCACCGGCACCGGCCGGGGCGCGCCGCCGCCGCTGCCGTGGGGGCGGGGGCGCACTGACCTGACCCAGGGTCATGGCGTCCCACTCGCAGGCTCCGTGACGCTGCGTCAGGACACCACGTCGGCGTCCGCCGTGGCGATCACCGCGGTGAGGTTGCTGATCGCGTCGGCGAGGCCGCGCGGGCTGAGCACGGTCTCGGCATTCCACTTGCCGACCTGGACGGCCTTGACCGCCGGCAGCTGGCCCCAGGTCGGGTACTTGTCCGCGAGGTCCGCGGGCTGGAGGCTGGTCGGCCGCTCGTCGTGGAAGATCAGGTCGGCCTTGTACCGGTCGGCCTCTTCCCAGCTGAGCTTCTCGAAGTAGTTGTCGGCGCCGCCCGCCTCGACGATCTCCAGCCCGAGCTCGTTGTACGCGATGAGGTCAGGGAAGTCCTTGGTCTTCGCGACGTAGAAGCCGTCGGTGTCGGCGTAGGTGAACATCGCGACGAGACCGGGTTTGGCGGAGAGTGCGTCCTTCATCTTGGTCTCGGCCTCAGCCAAGCGCTTCTTCTCGTCCACCAGGGACGTCGAGTTCAGGTCGGCGCCGAGCGCGCCCGCCGCGCGCTCGTAGGCGGCGAGGCTGACCTTGGCCGACGCCCCGTACGCCTGGATGGCGATGATCGGGGCGATCTTGCGGACGGGCTCGAGCTGTTCTTCCGTCAGGGGGTAGGCGTCCAAGCCGGACGGGCCCTTCTGCAGCACGATGAGGTCGGGCTTCAGGGAGGCGATCTGCTCGAGGTTGACCTCCTCGGCGCCGACCGAGATGACCTTCCTCAGGTCGACTTTGCCGGCCGCGGGCACTGCCGCGCCGTCCTCCGTGCGGATCGGGCCCATCGTGCCGATCGCCTCGAATCCGAAGTCCCACAGCACGGCTGCGGCGCCGATGTAGGCGACGATGCGCCGGGGGCGCTGCGGGAGCGTGACGGTGTTGTTCAAGTCGTCCGTGTACGTCCACGGCCCCGAGGTCGCAGTGGCGCTCGCGGTCGGGCTGGGCGCGCTGGAGGTGACCGGTGCGGTGCTGGCTGCGGAGTTCGCGGTCGGTTCCTCGGTCTCCGAGCCGCAGGCGGCGAGCAGCACGATCGATATCGATCCGAGCACGAACCTGCCGCGGCGCAAGCCGCTGCAACGGTGGGACATCCTGCCTCCGGGGGCGTGACCAACAGTGACGTAGGTGAGGCTACCCTAACTTTTGTGAACTGTTGTCGCATACCGGGTGGTGCGGGGAGTGCCTATTTCCGGTTTCGCTGCCCGGGGCCCTTGGAGCTGCGGAGCACGCTGACGACGATGCAGACGACCAGAATCACCGCGAGGATCTTGAACATCGAGAGCTCCCTGTTAACTCGGTGGCCCCCGGTTTTCCCGAACGGCATCGGCTCCTGTCTACCCCACGCGGCGTTCGTTATCTCTGGGCCACCACGCCGTCCACGCGGACGGCCGGGCGCTTCGCCGTGCCGACCACGACGATCTTCAGGGTGCTGCCCGATCGAGGAGAACGACGTGGACGACACCTTCTGGTGGGGGGAGGCCGACTTCGCGTACGTGTCGATCGTCGCCTTCAGCTTGAGAAGTCGGGGTCTCTCCGAACTGCCAGCGCCATTGGGTCGGACGTGCCCGCGACCGTGCGCCGGTAGGACCCGTCGAGGCTCTTCGCGACGATCGAGGACGCCACGTTCTCCCCGACGACCTCGAGGTGCGCAAAAGCCCGCGGGCTCCGTCGACGTCGACGGATCCTCAGCCGGGGCAGCCTAGGTCAGTGGTACAGACCGGCGCACGCGGGCTCCAGCCCGAGGTGCGCGTCCAGCGCGTCGAGGAAGCCGTCGGCGAACCGCAGCCGGCTGCGCCGCGCGCGGGACAGGAACCCGAGGGTTGCCTTGCGGGACAGGGGTTTCAGCGGGTAGGTGAGGAACGAGCGCAGGTCGACGTCGGGGCGGAACGGCAGCATGCCGACCTCGACGGCGCAGCGTCGGCCGGCCTCGCCCCAGGCCGCGCCGGGCCAGCGCGCGCCGTCGGGCAGCGGGCGGGTGGCGCCCTGCGGGGTGCCGGGCTCGACCAGGCGCGACCCCACCCATGCGGCCATGTCGACGCAGACGGCGTTGCCGACGAGCTGCCAGCGCCGACCGGTGCGGAAGCCGGCGTCGACGGCCGGGTACGTCCAGTCCTGCGGGAAGCCCTGCAGGCGCTCGGCGTCCTCGATCTGCGGGGTGCCGACCTCGCCCGTGCTCGGTACCCACACTGCGGGCGGCGACGGGATTCCCAGCGCCGAGCCGCCCTTCACCGTCGGGACGGCATTGCGCGCCCAACCGAGCCCGCGCAGGCCCTCCGTCCAGTAGAAGCCGTACACAGCCGCAGGGTCGACCTCGCCGACCCGGTCGTCGTACCCGGGCCCGAGGTGGTCGTCCGCGAACAGCACCGCCCTCGGGTCGTGCCGCCTGGACGCGAGAAACAGCACCCGCTGGCGCCGCTGCGGGACGCCGAACGCGCGGGCGTCGACGACCCGGTACGCCCAGCGGAACCCGGCCTCTTCCAGCGCGCTGACGAGGAGGAGCATTCCGCGGCCGGCGTCGAGGCGCAGCATGTACGACACGTTCTCCAGCAGGAGCCAGTCGAGGGAGGCGGTGCCGCGCGCGCACAGCCGGAAGACCTCGTTCACCAGCCCCGACTGGGCGCCGCCGATGCCCTGCTTGCGACCGGCCTGGCTCAGGTCCTGGCAGGGGAAGCCGGCGGCGACGAGGTCGACCTTCGGCAACGCGGCGACCTCGCGCACATCCGTCCTCGTCTGGACGCCGGGGAAGCGGGCCCGCAGTACCGCGAGCGCCGTCGGGTTGATCTCGCAGAGCAGTTCGGTGTCGAAACCGGCGGTCTCGAGCCCCCGCTCGATCCCGCCGATCCCGGCGAACAGGCCGACGGAGCGCAGCGTCACAACTCCCGCCGGCGCAGCACACTCAGGAGCACCGCGTAGGACAACCGGGACGGGACGGCGTTGCCGATCATCGACTGCAGCACGCGCCGCCCGGACGCGGCCGAGAAGTCGAACCAGTCGGGGAACCCCTGCAGCCGCGCGGCCTCGTGCGGGGTCAGTGTGCGTGGTTCGTGCGGGTGGACGAAGCGGCCCTGCCCCGTCGACCCGAACCCGGCCGTGATCGTCGGCGCCGGCCGGTCGCCGTGCATGCGTCCGTACACCGCCGTGTACGAGTGCTCCTTGAGCCGGTGGCAGTCGGGCCGCAGTTCGTCGGGCAGATCGTGGATCTGACGGTCGAACAGGTAGTCGATGCGAGCGCGGTTCCGCTCGGAATGGCGGGCAGACGTGCCGAACACGCCGCGCGCCGGCTCCGTCCCGAGGTCGCCGATCGCCTCGTCCACCGTCAGGGCGGGCGTGCTCAGCTGCGCCCGGACGCTGTCGAGCGGGCACGCCCCGGCCCGGGTCGCGACCAGGCGGGTTGCTATCAGGAAATGCCGGCGGCGGCGCTGCGGGGCGCCGACCTCGTCGGCCCGCAGCACGCCGTCGTCCACCCGGTATCCCTGTGCCTGCAGCGCTCTGCGGGTCTCGGGCACCACGCCGAGCTTGTCGTGCACGACGCCGGGGACGTTCTCGATGATGACGGCCGCGGGCCTGGTGACCTCCGCGAATCGCGCGACCGTGAGGTAGAGGGAGTTCTTCGGGTCCGCCCGCCGGGTGTGATTGTTGAGGTCGGAATGACCCTGGCACGGCGGCCCCGCGACGAGGACGTCGAGCGGCGGCAACAGCTCGCGCAGGCGGCGTTCCGCGGCGGACAGGCGGCGCTCGCCGGGGAGGCGGTCGACGACGTCCTGGACGACCCCGTCGTGCAGGTGTTCGGGCTTGAAATTAGCCTCGAACACCGCGAGCGCTCGGGTCTCGCGCTCCACCGCGAACGCGGTGACCGCGCGGGCGCCGACGGCGTGCGCCGCCTCCTCCAGCCCCAGGCTCAGCCCGCCGCAGCCGCTGAACAGGTCGGCGGCGTAGAGCGTCCCCCCGCCGGGCGGGGGCGGGCGGTGCCCCTGACGCAGCCAGGCGCGCTGGTAGTCCGTGGACGCGACGCCGGTGGAATCGCCGAGCCGGGTCACCGTCGACTCCACCACCCGGCCGCTCGCCAGCCGGACCCGGCGAACCAGCAGGTCAGCCCGGATTTCGTAGTGCTCGACCGGGTCGGGCGGCGCCGCGGGTGGCATGCCGGTCACCCTACGGGCGTCGCCGCGGAAGTCCCGGGCCGCCGCGCTGCGGGCCGGCTCACCCCGCCTACACTGCCGCCCGTGGCAGGCCCCGTCCCGCAGCCCCCATCGGCCCGCGAGCGCGCCAGGTTCCAGGCGCAGCGCCGCCGCGACACGGCCCCGGAACTGCTGCTGCGCTCCGAACTGCACCGGCGCGGGCACCGCTACCGGGTCGACGCCCGCCCGCTGCCCGCCGTCAACCGGCGCGCCGACCTCGTCTTCTCCCGGGCCCGGCTCGCCGTGTTCGTCGACGGGTGCTTCTGGCACTCCTGCCCCGACCACGGGACCCAGCCGGGACGCAACGGGCCCTGGTGGGCGGACAAGCTCGCCGCGAACCGCGCCCGGGACGCCGACACGGACGCGCGGCTCGCGGAGGCGGGCTGGCGCGTGGTGCGCGTGTGGGAGCACGAGGACGTGCTCGCCGCCGCCGACCGGATCGGGGCCCTGCTGGCAGCGGGACCCTAGATGTGCAGGCCGTGGCGCCGCAGCCAGAGCCGCGGGTCCATCGGCCGGTCGCCCCGGCGGACCTCGAGATGCAAGTGCGGGCCGGTGGAGTTGCCGGTCGACCCGACCCGGCCGATGATCTGGCCCGCGTCCACGTGCCCGCGGCGCACGACGAACGAAGACTGGTGCGCGTACCAGGTCACCGTGCCGTCCTTGTGGCGGATGACGGTCTTCCAGCCGTAGGGGCCGTCCCACCCCGCGGAGACCACGGTGCCGGCGGCGACGGCGCGGACGGGGGAACCGTGCCTGCACGCGAAGTCCAGGCCCGTGTGGTTACGCGACCAGCGCCCGCCCGCCTGGCCGAACCGACCGGTGAGGCGGAAACCCTTGACCGGCAGGGAGTAGTTCTTGGCGATTGCCGCCTCGCGGGCCTTGCGGGCCTTCGCGGCGGCCTTGTTCTTCGCCTCGGCCGCTTCCTTCTTCGCCTTCTTCTCCGCGGCCTTCTTACGGTCCGCGAGGGCCTCGCGGGCACGGGTCCGGCTGGCCCGCACAGCGCGTTCCTGCGCGTCGGCCGTGTCGACGACCGAGCCCTGCACCCGGACGGGGGCCGGCTGGGTGATCTTCTGAGCGGCCTGCGTCGCGTCAGGGCCGGTGAGCGCGACGGGCCCGTGCACGACGCTCTGGCCGGCGTCCACGAGCATCGCGGGCTCGCTGGAGGCGAGGGAGCCGACGGTGGCCACGGCCAGCGCCGTGGTGCCCGCCACGACGGCGGTGGCGCCGGACCCGACCGCGAGAGGGGAGGCCTTGCGCTTGCGGTGCTGGGCCCGCGAGACCGGGCCGTACACGTCGGGCGCGGGCTTGGGGCAGTGGACGCTCATGAAGCGGGACACCCGGCGGCGCGAGGGACGTTCCTCGGCGCCTGTCACGTCGACGCATTCATTCGTCACAAACTCGGCGTGGCAATTTCCTGTCGAATTAGTAGTCGGAGAAGTACTCACCGCCGCGTGTTCACTGGCGGTGACGCTCGCATCTCGGCCAGTGGCCACGGAAACAACTCCAGGGTCGGACGATCGGGAAACGAGCACTTTATGGACGTTATTGACGATGTCGTCATGTGCCTGTGCAACGAGAGCAAAGAAGGCTCAAACATGGCATCGATATCCCCTCGTTATCTCGTTCGTCACACCACAAAATCGGGATATGTGCCGAATTGTCTCCACCCGGGCGGATTAGCTCCGAAAAGGGATACTTGGGCCAGGTTCGCGCCGGTGCCCCGGGCGCCGTCGGATCGATCCCCGCGCCGGGTTAGCCTCCTTCGATGCGTCCTGTACTCACTCTGCTCACGCTCGGTGTCGGTGACGTCCCGCGGGCGCGGGCCTTCTACGGCGCACTGGGTTGGCGGGAGGCGGCCGGCTCGTCCGACGAGATCACTTTCCTGCGCGGCGCCGGGACCGCGCTGGCCCTGTGGTCGCGCGAGCAGCTCGCCGCGGACTCCGGCGTGGAGCACGACCTGGGCGGTTGGGGCGGCATCACGCTCGCCCACAACGTCGGATCACCCGACGAGGTCGACGCCGCCCTCGCGGAGGCCGCGCTCGCCGGCGGAATCGTCGTCCGCGGCGGCGGCCCGACCGAGTGGGGCGGCTACTCGGGGATCTTCGCCGACCCCGACGGGCACCGCTGGGAGGTCGCGCACAACCCGTTCTGGGCCCTGGACGCGGACGGCCACGCAGTTCTTCCTACCTGAGGCTGCTCCGGTCGACGCTCAGCGCGGGCCCGCGACGAGCTCGGTGCGGGCCTGCGCCACCTCGACCGCCGTGGACGGCCCGGAAACCGCGACCGTGCCGGGGATCTTGCGCTCCGCGCCCCCGTCCACCCGGTACCGCGCGCGGTACGCGGTCTCGACCGACGCCGCGACCTCCCCGGCCCGGGCGTACGTGTGCCGCACCGACTCGCCTCCGCGCCCGGCCGTCGTCGCGGAACCGCCGTCCCCGAACGTCCAGCGGTACTCGACCGGCGTGATCGCGACCGTCACGCGGTGCCCGAGAATCCGCGGGAGCTCCCGGTCCTCCGCCGGCCGCTCCACCGCGAACTCCGTCGGCAGGTGCACGAACGTCCGCCCCGCCGGCCGCGTCCGGACCTCGAGGCCCGGAAGCTTCGACGACCGGAACTCCTGCAGGATGAGCGTCTCGAGGTCGGGCGCCTGTACCTCCGTGGGAGTGCAGACCTTCCCGTCCCGCGTCCATGGCTGCAGGACTTCGCCCCCAGCCGAGTCGACGATGCGAGTCCACCGGTACCGGCTCTCGCCTCGCCGTCCGTCGGACAGGGTGCACGGAACGCTCTCGCAGGAGGCGGTGGCCGCCATGATCGGTTCGGCGCCGACCCCGCAGCGCGGAATCTCGCGGGACTCGGTGATCGTACTCGGCTGCTTGTCGGCGAGGCGGGCTGCCGGTGTCTTCGTCCGTTCGGCTCCGACTCGCACGGTGCCGTCCGCGGCGGCAGCTTCGGCCGACCATGCATCCGTCGGGCCGGTGTCGTTGGGTGCGATGTGCGCGACACCAGGGGTCCGGCAAAGTTGATCTGTCCGTTATCTACCGCCTGACGTGATCCGGTCTGGTGTCACGCGATGAGCTGGACGGCGCGGGCGGGGTGTCGGGCGACGTGGCGGCAGGCGGCCGCGATGTTGGTCGCGCCACCGAGGCGATGCCGGCTGATCGCGAAGTTCCGGAACGTGGCCATGACGGCAGGTCCGTGACCGGTGCGGACCTGGGAATGGTCCTCGGCGAAGGTCACGTCGCGGATCCAGTGCAGTCTGTTCTCGATGTCCCAATGCCGGCGCATCGCCTCGGCGATCTCGGCGGGATTGATCTGATGCCAGCTCAGATCGGTGATCGCGTAGATCGTCTCCACGGTCCAACGCCCGGTCCCGACCCGGCGGCGCCGGGTCATCCGCAGGGCAAGGGCAGCGTTCGGGAAGGAGATCCCGGCAGCGACCGCCACCACTTTCAGGGTCCGGGTCTCAGCGCGGCCGTGACCGACCTCGCGGCTCTGTCCCGCGACCGGCACGTCTTTCCACGGCAGCGCCCGCAGGGCGTTGTGCAGGTTCGGCTGGTTCGCTTTTACGGTGAGCAGGTAGTGCGCGCCACGTTCGTGCAGGTAATCAGCGTGGCCGCGTTGGGTGTGCATCGCATCGGCGGTGATCAGCGCCCCGGCGATCTCGATTCCCTGCAGCAGTGGGCAGAACGCCGTGATCTCGTTGCTCTTGCCGTCGACCTGGACCTGACCCAACACGACCCCGTTGGTGACTTCGAACGCGGCGAGCAGGTGCACCTGCCCGGTCTCGGTGCGTGCTCCCCGGACGGTCTTGCCGTCGATCGCGATAACCCGCGGCCCATGCCCCGGTGGCGAGGCGCGCGCCACGAGCCACCGGCTCAACGTCGCGTCCAGGGCGTCGGGGTCGACCCGCTGCAGCACCCGGCGGATCGTGGACTCCGAGGCCGTTCGCCGGCCCAGACCCAGTCGCAGCCGGACCCCCGGCGGCAGGTCCGCGGCCCACTCGGCGATCGCGACGAAGGACCGCGCACCCGCCAACACCGCGCAGACCCCGACCGCCAGGATCGGACCGATCCGATGCCGCACGCCGCGGGCGGCGCGCGGATCGGGCACCGCAGCCAAGGCCGCCAGGAGTTCCTTCGCAGCCTCGACCGGCGCGCCGACACCGGGCGCGTGGCGGACAAGGACATCGAGGACGGGAGAAGATGAACAGGCGGGCACGGTGCGGGCTCCGGTGGTCGGACGGTGTGAGAGCCCCCAATCACAGCAGCCACACCGTGCCCGCCCGTCACTACCGCATCACAGGCGTGTCGACCCTGCACCACGCCCTACAAGGCGACTTTGCCGACCCCCTGTGCGCGACACCCGGCGACGCCATTGCCCACGCGACGAGTCCGGCAACGGCGCGTGCTGGTCGCCAGCGATTCGCGCTCATCCCACGGCGACTTTGAGGCGGGAGACCAGCCAGCTGTCGTCCTCCCACGCCAGATAAAAGACCAGCCTGGTGTCGTTGGCGGGGAACTCGGCGGTCACCTTGTCGGCAGCTGTGATTCTTTTCTCGGCAGATACCTTCAAGTCAGCGACCACGAGAACGAGTTCGTCGTCTTCGATCGGTGAGGGCAAGAGGTCGACCACGGTCAACTCGCCTCCGTCGATTCGTCCGCCCGCGCCGTAGGATTCCTCGACATCGTGCAGGCGCGCTTTACAGGTTTCGCAACTGGACGCATTGAGCGCGCGCCAGTCGTCGACGGATCCCGTGCGGAAAGCTTTATTAGCTATGTCGATCCAATGGCGCACGAATGCCTCGGCGCCTTTGGCGGAGTGCCCGGGGGCGGACACAGGCACAGCGGTCGGCTGGTGCGAGGTGGGCGACGGGGACGCGGAGGTTCGGCTTGCGGAGGGGGAAGGATCGGGGGTCGAGTCAGAGGTCGCGGCTGGCAGCGCCTGGCCCTCGGGGCCCGCGCCGCACCCGCCGACGGACAACACCGCCCCGGCGACGACGACCCCCGCAAATCGGGCACCCCAACCCATACCCGGCACCCTAGATCTCCCACCGTCACGCCGCGACCACAACGCGCGATCCTGTGGACTCACGATGCCCGCGGGCGGGGGATCCGCGCCGAAAACGGCGCCGAGGTGCCCCAGCCGAGCCGACGCACGGAGTCGGCGCGCCTCGCGGGCGAAGCGGCCTATTGGCGGGGGTCTGGCACGGACGGCGTGACGAAAGAACTATTCATCTTCGAGTGTCGACTTTTCGACGGGTCGGTTCGGGCAGGTTCCGCGGGAGCCAGCCCCTGCGCGCGGCGAGGAGAAACAGCCGGCGGGGGCCGCTCGCCGAGGGCGGGGTCAGTCGAAGCTGCCACCCGCGATAGTCGAGCTGGGAGTGGATCGAACTGAGCGCGTACAACCCGCTGGTGTCGATGAACGTCACCTCGGACATGTCCAGCAGAAAGGCGAACGGCCCCTCGGCCGGCGGCACCAGCATCAGGCACGCGGCGCGCACCGCCTGCTCGAGTTGCGGGGCGGTGTCCAGGTCGACCTCGCCGGTGACGGTCAGCCCCTTGGGCGTCCGCACTGCGGTGAGGGTCCAGTCGGCGGTCATGGCGTGTCGTCCTCGCGCTGAAGTCGGCGGCGGCGAGGGAGGCGCGAGGTCCGAACGGATCCACGCACGCGGAGCCCTGAGTTTCGCACGGATCCGCGCTGCCGCAAGCGGCAATGCGGAAATCGGCATCTGACTTTCTGTCAGATCGGTGCGGGCGCGGGAAAGCCGCGGGACGCCTCCGACCGTTGGGGGCTGGTCGGAGGCGTCCGCGCGGCTTCTGGCCTTCACCGGACGTTAGATCCGGGCGTGCCGTCCGCGCTTGGCGTGGGCACCGCTGCTCCCGCGGCGGTTACCGGCCATGAGGCCGGCCCCGCTCAGGAGCAGACCCAGGCCGGCTGCCGCGATCGGCACCGTGCTGTCGTTGCCGCCGGTGGCCGGGAGGCCGGTCGACTCCACGATCTTGAAGGTCACGGAGTTCGACTTGCCGGACGTCCGCGTCCCGTTGCTCTGGGTCGCGGTGATCGTGTGCTTGCCGAGCGACATCTTGGAGCTCGGCGTGCACTTCCACTTGCCGTCGGAGTTCACCTCGTCCTTGCAGATCGTCCTGCCGTCTTCCTTGACGGTGACGGTGTAGCCGGGCTTGCCGTTGCCGCTGATCGGCGGCGTCCGGTCGGTGGTCTCGTCGCCGTCGTCCGGCTCGGTGATGACGGGCGGCCCCAGCGTCGACGAGCCAGCCGGGCCCTCGTTCGGGCCGACAGTGGCGGACGCGAGGTTCACGTTCACCGTGTCGAGCAGGCCGACGCGCAGCGCGCGCTGGGTGAACACCCCGTCGTTGTTGCGGTTCTGCTGGACGTTCGCGACGAGGTCGAGGACGCCGTCGAGCGCGCCGTCGAGCAGGCCGGTCCCGCCGAGGAGCGAGGTCGCGCCGTTGGCGTCCACCAGGCCGGTCACGGTGTTGACGGTGCCGAGCAGCTGGGCGAGCAGCGGCGCCAGGGCGCCGTCCAGCAGGCCGTCGAGCCCGGGAATCGGGATGGCGCCGCCCGTGATGCCGACCCCGTCGATGGCGTCGGTGATGCTCTCAGTCAGGTCCTCGAGCTCCGCCGTGATCAGGTCGGGAACCTGCGTCGTGAGGATGTTGGCGAGGAGCGGGACGATGTCGGTGTTCGGCGGCAGGTTGTTCAGGTTCAGCAGTGCGTCGAGGTCGACTCGGATCGTGCCGGTCGTGAGGTCGACGGTCAGCGGGCCGCTGCCGAGCGTCGTGTCGAACCCGCCGAGGAGCGCGTCCAGGTCGAGGCCGCCCAGCCCGGTTACCCCACTGCCGGCCCCGCCGAGGAGGGCAATGACATTCAGGGCGGCCGGGAGCCCGCCCAACAGGCCGTCGGCCGCGCCGCCGGTGATCCCGGTGCCGAGCGTCCCGAGGAGCCCCGCGAGCAGCGGGCTTTCCAGAGTGACGACGAGGTCCGCGATCTGGTAGTCGCCGACCTGGTTGCCGTGCTTGCCCTTCGCCTGCGTCGCGACGGCGGACAGAGCGCCGATCTCGACGTCCACGTCTGCGAGAGCGGAGGTGACGCCGCCGGGCAGCAGACCGTCCAGGTCGAGGGTCGCGTTGGCCGGGGCCCCGCTGGAGCCGCCGACGTCGATGGCGCCGGAGTTGGTGACGGCGCCGGAGGCGCCGCGGGAGCTGCCGTCGGAGTTGGCCCGGGCGTACTGGGACACGGCGCCGAGCGTCAGGAGGCCGTTGTCCTCGAGTAGGTGGAGCCCGCCGGGCAGCGGCAGGGAAATCGCGTTCAGGACGGTCGCGTTCAGCGTGTCCCGCTCGGTGACAGACGAGGGGGAGCCGTCGTTCTTGGCTTTCACTCCCGCGATTGCCAGGATGGTGTCCAGGTTCGTCCCCGCGACGGTTCCGCTGAGGAAACGGCCGGAGGCGTTGGCTACGTCGCGGTCTGCGGCGACGGCCGGGGCAGCGCCGAGGACGAGTCCGCCGGCGACGAGCGTGCCGGTTGCGGTCATGGCGGCTGCGCGGCGGCCGTACTTGCGGGCAGGTGCGGGGCGGCGGTGACTGTGCGGGCTATTCGCTTCGGGGCGGACAGGCATGTGTCGTGAACTCCCTCGTGGACCGGTGCTCGGACGGCATGTATCCGATCCGGATTCATGCCGACGAATGCATCGGTGCGAGGCCCCGGAGGACTTGACGCCGTATCAGATTGACGGGCCACACGGTTGACCGACCCACTGACCACACGGCTGATGACAGATCGGTCTAAATGCGTTCTAGGCCACGTTTTTCGGCGGATGGGTATGACCCTCGGATCTCGGGTAACCAGGTCTTTGACAGACGCAACGCACTTCGATTCGAGGAGACAACGATGGACGCGCTCGATCCCGCTGTCGTCGACAACGCTTTGGCCCGGCTGCCCCAGTGGCGCCACGCCGGCGAGTTCCTGGTCCGGCACATTCCGGTGCAGGGCGGCGAGAAGGCGCAGGTGCAGGAGAAGGTTCACGCCGTCGAAGGCTCGGCAGAGCGCTGCACGTTCACCGACACCGGCGAGGGCCTGATGATCTACCTGGGCGACATCGCCGGCGAAGGCATCGCCGAAGCCGACTTCGCCACTGCCGAGCGCATCGACGCGGCGATCGGTTCCTGACGCTCCGGCAGTAAACCCTGCGCGACCCCAACACCTTCCGAGCCCCCGGCCTTCGCCGGGGGCTCGTGGGCGCTAAAGCGGCGGCGAGGAGAATCATGCGGCGTGCGGCAGTCACGGCGGCGGCGGCCCTCATATTAGCCGGGGGCGGCCCTCCCGGGTTCATCACGGCGGCGGCAGCGGGCGAAACCGGGGCGGACGCCCGCAATCACCGCCTGATCTTCACGCCTCGCCTCGCGGGCCCGGGCGATCTCGTCACTGTCGAGACGGACGCGTGCGCGACCACAGCGACGGGTCTCGTGTACACCAAGGAACTCGCCGGCACCGTGATGCTCGGGCCCGTCGGCTCCGGGGACGCCGAGGGCTCCTTCCGCGTCCCCAGTTCGGCGAAGCCGGGGACCTACACGATCCGGGGAGTGTGCGGGGACGGCACCCGCGTCGGCGGCGTGCTGCGCATCCCCGACCTGTGGATCGGCGAACCCGGCGCCTGAGCCGGAGCACGCAGTTGGCACCGACCGGCCCAATAGCCTGGCGTACGGCGTGTCGTGGTGTGAAAATCGTCCTCCGAGGCGCTTGGGGCGCGATAGACGTCGCAGGTTCCAGCTCCGGGAGAGGAGCGTGTGCCGTGCTGTCGTTCGCGCTGTCGTCCGAGAAGGTCGCCGCGGCCCTCGCGGAACGCCTTCGATCCGGCGCCCCCGCAGGCGTGCAGGTAGGCGCCGAGGCGGGGCGGGTCTTCGTGGACGCGGGCTCCGGGCGCCGCGCCGACTCCGCCGCGCCGGTCATCCTGGACGATCCGCAGGGCTGGCAGGCTGGCGAGGAGAACCAGCTGCTCGAGACCGTGGCCTGCGTGACGCTCGGCGAGGTGCAGGACGCGATCTGTGAGGTGCTGTCGACGGCGTGGCCGGTGGTTCCCGGCGACCCGGAGGCCTTGGCCGAACCCGGCGCTCGTGTCGAGGGCGGTTTTCTGCACCTGTGGTTCGGAAACCCGTCCGCCCCCGTGCTCGCCTTGGCTGTTATCTCTGTGGACACGCTGACCTGAGTGCGGGTCAGGCCCGCCCGGACGCCACGCCGACGGGCAGGTCCTCGGGGGTGCCCAGGTCGAAGACCGCGTAGGCGCAGCCGATCACGGCGTGCGCGACGTTCCGCACCCGCACGCCCCCCGGGGTCAGACCCTTGGCCGTGCCGTGGTGCGCATGGCCGTGCAGGGCTAGCGTCGTGGGCGCGTCGTCGATCGCCTCGGCGAGGTGATAGCTGCCGAGGAAGGCGTAGATCTCGGGCGGCTCCCCGAGCAATGTGTCCTTGGTGGGGGAGTAGTGCGTGAGCGCAATCAGCTGGTCGCAGTCCAGCGCGCGCAGGGCCATCCCGAACCGTTCGGCCAGCTCCCGACTGTGCCGGACGAAGCTCTTCATCTCGGGCTCGCCGAACTCGGAGGCCGCCTTGCCTGGGAAGCCCGTGCCGAAGCCCTTCGTGCCCGCGATGCCGACCCGCTGGGCTCCCACCGCCACCACAGTGCTTGTCCCCTCCAGCACACGCACGCCGGCGTCCTCGAGGGTTGCGGCTACGTCCTCGGCAGCATCGCCGTGGTAGTCGTGGTTGCCCAGGACGGCGATGACGGGGATGCCGAGCCCGCGCACCGCACGGGCGACCGAGGCGGCCTCCTCGACCGTTCCGTGCCGCGTCAGATCCCCGGCCAGTAAGAGCATGTCGGCCTCTTGCGCGGCCTGTTCGAACGCGGGCCGGAAGCGATCGTGGTCGCCCGCTCCGAGGTGAATGTCGCCGACCGCGGCGATGCAGGTCATGCCAGCCCCTCCCGTTGCACGGGGGCGTCGGTCGACACCGTGTGCATTTCGTCGTGAACGTGCAGGTTCGGCGCCGCGTCCCTGACGACCCGACAGATTGCCGCGCGATGCGCCTCGTCCAGGACGGGCCCGGCGAGGAAGACCTCCTCGCGGCGGATCGAGACCTGCACCGCGAGTTCCGCCGACCGTGGATCCTGGGCGAGCCGGTCCCGGATCCGGGCCACGACGTAGTGCGGTTCTTCGCTCACGGTCGGGCCGCAGCGGGGGCGGGGACGATGTCCAGGCGCTCCAGTAGGTCCAGGAAGGCCCCCGCGTACGGCGATGCCGTGCTCTTCGCCCGGACGGCTGTCCAGTCCACCTGCTCGCGCAGCGCCCGGGCCATCGGCAGGGCCGCCGCGAAGTCGCAGTTGTGCTCGCTGAACGTCAGCATCTTGAAGATGACGAGATCGCTGGCCGCCAGGACGGGCATGCGCAGCGCCGCGACGTCGAGGTCGTCCGCGCGGCTCAGCAGGTCGAGGGTGACGGGTTCGCCCACCGGCGCGTAGATGACGTCGGCGAGTTCGTCTCCGTCGAACGCCTTGAACAGCCAGTCGAGCGCCGGTTGCTCGACGGTCATCCCGCCGGCTTGCAGCGCGGCCGCCGCGCGGTCCCTGTCCTCCGGGCGGATGAAGAAGTCCACGTCGTGCGTGGGCCGGGGGCCGCCGCGCGCGTGCACGGCGAAGCTTCCGCCCAAGGCGAACGGCAGGTCCGACTGTTTGAGCGCGAGGGCGGCGGTGCGCAGAGTGGCGACCAGGGCGCAGTCGTCCGCCTCGTCACCCCCGCTGCCCACGTGCGGAGGGTCAGGGACTACCGCCACCTTGTTCATGCGTCCTCCTTCGCCTGCCCTCTTCGCGGGCGCTCCTTCGCTGCTCGCGGTGTACCCCCTGGGCGCGCGGGTAGTCCCGGCACATGAACGACGAGAACGGATCCGAGACCTACCACGGCTACAGCGTGGACGCCGAGAATCAGCCCACCTCGACGGGCGACAGCACCGCGGACGACCGCGGCCTGCCCGAGCCCCTGGACGAGGGCTACTCCCCACCCGAGAAGTGGTCGCCCGCCGAGGGCTACGGCAATACCGCCTTCGAGGAAGGCCAAGGCGAGAGCCTGGACATCCGGCTCGCCCAGGAGGAGCCCGACATCGACCCGAACGCCGTGCCGGGCGAGGAGGTGGGCGGTGAGGTGGGGACCGCGCGCTCAGGGCGGCTCGTCGCCACCGACGTCGTCGGGGACGCGGAGACCGACCTCTACGCCGAGGACGTAGGTATCGACGGCGCCGGCGCGAGCGCCGAGGAAGCCGCTGTGCACGTCATCGAGGAGTGAGGGTGCGCCGGCCTTCCGCGAGGTAACCCAGGCGGGACAGGGACTCGCGGTTGCGCGGGGGCAGCAGCAGTCGCTGGGCCGGTGCGAGCAACTTGCCCGGCCCGGCGGCCGCCCGCTCGCCCATCGTGATCACCGAACCGCCGGCGGACGCCGGGTTCGGACGGACCGTCAGCTCGACGTCCGCCTCCCCGACGGGCCAGGCCCGGGCACACAGCTTCAGGTGCCCGCTGGGGTCCCAGTCCCGCGAGGTCGTCTCGTCCTTGATGAGCAGGGGCCAGGCCCCGACGGCGTGATGGATCTGCGTGCCCTCCGCCGGCCAGCCCGGGTCCACCCCGCGGATGTGCGAGGCGCCGGTCACCCAGAGCCCGTAGAGCCAGCCGTCCGCCAGGACGCGCATGACGTCCTCGACCGACGCGGTGGTGACGTGCTCGACCTCGACCATGTCTGCGCTCATGCGCACGCGCTACCCGATGCAGGACGGTCCAACCCCGCGAGCAAGGCAACGGCAGGGGTGCTGCCCAGGTTAGGTCGCCACCTCCCGGACCACCCGGCTGACGGCGCGGCTTCGCGCGTTCGGGTCGGCTCACGGAGAACTCCAGCACGCGGGCGTGCTTGGCCAGGTCACGCTCCAGCCGCCAGGCGTCGTGATAGCGGTACTGGCGGCGGCCGGCCGCATCCGTGCCGACCGCTTGCAGGTGCCCGCGCGGGTCGGGGCAGATCCACACGTCCCGCCAAGCCGGTGGGAGGACCAGGGCCTTCACCCGGGCCGCATCCTCCTCCCGCAACGGACCGCCGTCGGCGCCGACGTAACGGAAGCCGCGCCCGCAGCGCAGGCGCCGGATCCCCGGTGCCGTCAGATCGCTATGTACAAGCCGCACCGGGCCCGGCCTCGTGTGGTCGGGATGGGGCGAACCCTGACGGGAAGTCAGGTTGCATCTGGGTTCCGATTACATCTGAGTACCGGAGCCGTCCAAGACGGTGTCGAGCCGGGCTGCGGTCTCGATGTCCGACGGCAGCACGCCGGTGTCGTTGCCCAGGTACACGATCACGCCGTCCGGCGTGTCTATCACGTTGAATCGGGCCTCGTCCTCGACGACGTTGCGCAGGCCCGCGATCAGACCTTCGTGGGCGCCGCGCTGGACGGGCACCTCCCGCGCGAGGAACTCGCCGTACCGGCGCCAGCCGGGGAGCGCCTCGAGCGCGGTGTCGACCTCTTCGGAAGCGAGCGGGGTCATCGTGCACCTCCAGTAGGAAGAATCGGCGGCCGGAGCCGCCACCGGCGGGGACATTCCCGCCCTGGACGAGAATCCACGCGCGCTGGTGAGACGAGCGACGCACGGGGCGGTTGCATGGCCCGCCCGGAGGGCGGGAACTAACGGCTCGTAGTGAGAACGCTTCGCACTCGGAAGCGCCGCCCACCGAAAGGAACGTCATGTCCACCGACGCCATCGTGCTTCTGCGGGAAGATCACCAGGAGATCAAGAAGCTCTTCCGGGAATTCCGCGCCGCCGGTGACACTGCTTACGCGACGAAGGGCCGGCTCGTCAAAAAGATCATCGAGCTGCTGACAGTTCACACGTACCTGGAGAACGAGATCATGTATCCCCGCGTGCGGGCGCTCGTCCCGGAGGTCGAGGACGACATCCTCGAGTCCTACGAGGAGCACCACGTCGCGGACCTGCTCGTCATGGAGCTCATGGGCATGGACCCGGACGCGGAGCGCTTTACGGCGAAGGCCACCGTCCTGATCGAGAACGTCGAGCACCACATCGAGGAAGAGGAAGAGGTCTGGTTCCCCAAGGTCCGCGAGGCGTTGGGCCGCAAGAAACTTCAGGACATCGGGACGGAGATGCTTGCCACCCGCCCGAGCGCGCCGCGGATCCCGGCCCAGCCGAGCGCGCTGAAGAAGGTCCTGGACGCCGTGGTCAGCTGACGCCGCCCGCCGGGGGAATGCTGGCCGCGGGGCGGCGGGCCTTGTCGAGGTAGTTCAGCCGCGTCCCCAGGTAGTGGGTGCGCACCTCCGGGTGCTCAGTGATCTCGTGCGGGGTCCCCGTGGCGAGCACCGATCCTTGCGCCAGGACGTAGACAAGGTCGCAGGTGTCGAGCACCGCTTTGACGTAGTGCTCGACGAGCAGGACCGTGAGGCCCAAGTCCTGGTGCAGCCGGCGAATCAGCGTGAACAAGGCCGCGGACGAGGACGGGTCGAGGCCGGCGGCCGGCTCGTCCAAGAGGAGGACTCGGGGGCCGGCCAGCAGCGCCCGGCCGATCTCGATGCGGCGCCGCCCCGAGAACTCCAGGGTGCCCGCCCGCTCGTTCCAGTACCGGTCGATGTCGAGCAGGCGCGCGATCGCCCACGCCGCCTCTTCGGCCTCGGCGAGCTTCGCCCAGGCGGACCGCTGCCCCGCGAGGAAACTGGCGGGGCCGGCGTCGATGCGCCGGTAGGCCCCGGCGAGGAGGTTCTCGGCGACGGTGAGTTCCTTGATCACCCTGGTCGTCTGGAACGTCCGGGCCATGCCGAGCTTGGCGCGGTCCCACGCCGGGACGTCCGTGACGTCGTTGTCGAACAGTTCGACACGGCCCGTGTCGGGGGTGCGGAACCCGCTGATGACGTCGAACAGGGTCGTCTTGCCCGCACCGTTCGGGCCGATGAGGCCGACCATCTGGCCGGTCGGGACGGTGATCGAAGCTCCGTCCAGAGCGGTGACGCCGCCGATGGTGACGCGCACGCTTTCGGCCCGGATCGCCACGTCGCCGGTCGGCCGCGGCGGGAGCCACGCCTCGACGATGGCGAGGCTCTCTTGCAGGTCCTCGTGGCGGTCGGTGGCCGCGGGATCGCCGGCGAGCCCTTGGGCGGCCCGCATCGTCGAGGTGTCGAGGCGGTCTCGCCGCGTGCGGTCCTGCCGGGCGCCGAAGCGGACCTGCTTCCACAGGTCGCCGACGCGCCCGCCCGCGCCCCGCGGACCCAGCAGCACCCCGCCGCTCAGGCCGACGCCCGCGAGCAGGTACACGTTGATGTGCCACGACTCCAACACGACGGGGATCACCTGGAACGCGGCCGCGACGATGACGACCCACGCGATCGAGTCCATGCCCGCGAGGACGGGAATGGCGAGGTAGAGCAGGGAAGCCGGAGCCAGGTAGCTGATAAACGGGGGCGGGGTGATGAACAGCCAGCAGGCCATGACGCCACCGGCCCCGGCGAGCACTCCGGAGACCACGAACGCGACGACGCGGAAGCGCAGGGGCGACACGCCGACGGAGGAGGCCGCTTGCCGGTCCGCGCCGACGAGCAGGAACGCCAGCCCCATCGGGCTGTGCCGAAGGCGTTTGATCAGCAGCAGGACGACGAGCAGCCAGCCGAAGGAGAACAGGTAGAACGCCGTGTCGGTATTCAGGTCGATGTCGAAGAACCACGGCCGCGAGTTCACGATGATCTGGCTGCCGCCGAACGCGCCGCCGGCCAGGGACTCGCGCGGGAACACGATCTTCTCGATGAGGATCTGCAGCACGAGGGTCAGGGAGATCAGGTAGATCCCGGGTAGCCGGCCGCTGGACAGGGCGAGGATCGCCATCAGCCCGCCCGCGAGCGTCATCGCGAGCAGTGCGGCGACGACCCAGGGCAAGCCGAGGCCGTGGGCGTTGGAGCGGTCGAAGAAACCCATGTAGTACATGGACGTGGCGAACAGACCTGCGGTCGCCAGGGAGATCTCGCGAGACCAGCCCTGCAAGACGAGCAGGCCGAGCGCCACCAGGGCGACCGGCACCGCGGAGGTCATCGTGAAGATGAGGTAGTCGGGCATCAGCAGCAGCCAGCCGCCGACGATCACCGCCAGCGCCCAGACGCCGGGGTTCGCAATCGTGGTGGCGATCGGCCGGGTCGTCGTCGGCGGGCGGTTGTCGTGCCGGGACGGGAGCGCCAGCCCGCCGCCGTCGCCCCAGTCCACGCCGACCGCCGCCGGTAGCCCCCCGTCCTCCGTCCAGTACAGCGGGGTGACGTCGAAAGCCTCCGACCCGTCGGAGCCGCGGCGCTTCACGCGTGCTCCCCGGGCACGGCCAGGTCCCCGTCGGAGACGACCGTTCCCTTGTCGATGACGAGAATCCGGTCGCTGACCTCCTCGCGCACCTGCTGGAACTGCTCGGCGACCACGACCGCGACGCCGGTGTCGGCGATGGAGCGGAGCGCCTCGTACACGCTGTCCACGACGACCGGCGCGAGACCCTGAGAAGGCTCCTCGACCAGGAGCAGTGTGGGCATGGACATCAGGGCGCGGCCGATCGCCAGCATCTGCTGCTCGCCGCCGGACAGCGTGCCGGCGCGCTGGTTCGTCCGCGTCCCGAGGACGGGGAACAGGTCGAGGACGCGGCCCATGCCGTCGTGGTCGTTCTTGGCCGGGCGGCTGATCGCGCCCATCAGCAGGTTCTCCTCGACGGTCATGTTGGAGAAGACCCGCCGCCCTTCGGGGCTGAACCCGATCCCGCCGGCGATCCGGCGGTGCGGCGGCCACTTGGTGATGGACTGCCCACGGAATCGCAGCTCGCCGCTGATCACCGGCACCGTGCCCATCACCGTCTTCAGGAGCGTGGACTTGCCCGCCCCGTTCGCGCCGAGCAGCGTCACGATCTCGTTGGCGTACACGGCGATGTTGACGCCGTGGAGGACGGCCTGCCCGTCGTAGCCCGCGACGAGGTTGTCGATGCCGAGGGTGGGCTCGCTCACAGCGTCTGCCGTTCTAGTAAGAAGAAGTCTTCTTTTCGTCTCTTGGCGACGATGAGAATGGCGAGCACGAGGGCGCCGTTGATGACGACCTCCTGCTCGGCGAGGCTCACCGTGCCGAACAGGCCGATGTTCATGGAGGTCTCGGCCATCGAGTAGATCAACGCGCCGAGCAGGGCCAGCGGCAGGCTGCGCATGCCGCCGATCATCGCGACGCCGAGGCCGCGCAGGAACAGGAACAGCATCTGGGCGGGGTCGGGGCCGATCCGCATCGAGATCAGCGCCCCGCCGAGCGCGGCGATCGCCCCGGACGCGATGTATACGCCCGTGCCGACCTTGTGCAGCTTCACTCCGCACCAGACGCTCGCCTCGACGTCGTCCGCCATTGCGCGGATCGCCATCCCGCTGCGCGTCTGGGTGAGCACGATCGCCAGGACGATGACGAGGACGACCACGCACATACAGGTGAAGAACTGGTCGTTGGTGATCGCGACGCCCCAGATCGTCACCGTGCCCGTCCCGAACGCCCCCGGCGGCTGGATCTCGGAGGGCACCGCGAGCACCGTGGTGAGCACGCCGAGCAGCAGCATCATCGCGGCGAGGGAGATGATTGTCAGCGCGAGCGCGCCCTGGCCGACGATCTTGCGCGACATGACGAAGACGCCGAAGACGCCGCCGGCCACCGCCCCCGCGACCGTCGTCAGGATGAGCCCGACGACGCCGGGGAACTCCGGGCGCCGCCCCGGGACGAGTGGGTTGTCGTAGACGAGCACCCAGTACACGAGACCGGCCCCGGACGCGATGCCCGCGTGGAAGAACGCGATCGTGCGGCTGACACGGTACGTGAGCACGAGCGAGATCGGCAGGAAGCCGTAGAGCCCGACTTGGATCAGCCCGAGGACGATCGCCGGTTTGAGTACGTCGAACTCCACCAGGGCTCCAGCTTCGGGACGGCGTGACTTTGCATTGAAGACTCATCGGTCTGGGATTGTCCACCGTCACTACCTCCCGACGTTCCGGACACCCCGCTCGGGGAAGGCCGTCTTCGACCGACAATCTCTGTTGAGGAGTCCCCATGACGTGCACGATGCCGCCAGGGCGGATCGTCCTCCCGACGGATCCGACCGCCGCGAAGCAGGCGCGCGACTTCCTCTCCGAGGTATGTTGCGGACGCCACGAGGCGAGCGTTCTGGATGAAGCCCAGCTCCTCGTCTCCGAGCTCGTCGGCAACGCCGTGCGCCACGGCACGCCGCCGATCGAGATGGAAGTTCGCTGCGCAGGGGGAAACACCCTGCAGGTGCGGGTCCGGGACGCTGCCGCCGGAACGCCGACGCCGCGCGTCGCGGCCGAGATGGACGAAGGTGGCCGGGGGCTCGCCCTGGTCGACTTGATCAGCGACGCCTGGGGGATCGAGCGGGAGGCGCGGGGCAAGGCCGTCTGGTTTCGGCTCAGCCTCGCCCCGTCGGTGAACTGACCGGGCGTCTGTCGGAAATATCACGCGCGGTGTCCGGCATGGCTGCGACCTTCGGCTTCGAGTTCGACCCCAGGTTCAAGGTTGCCCTTGCGCTCGTGGGAGTCCGGCCCGCGTCGGCGCGGGTGACCGTCGGGGACGACGTCGACGTCCGCTTCGGGCCGTGGCGTCTGAGAACCCCACGGACGAACGTGGTTTCGGCCGAGGTGACCGGCCCCTACCGTTGGTACACCTCGATCGGCGCCCGGTACTCCCTCGCCGACGGCGGCGCGACGTTCGGCAGCACGCCCCGCGGCGGGGTGTGCCTGACCTTTCGCGAGCCGGTCCCCGCGCTGCTCCCCGGCCGGCTGCTGCGGCACCGCGGTTTGACGGTCACGGTCGCCGACCCGTCCGGTCTGAAGGCCGCGCTCACCGACCACCCCTGACGTCGCTGGCCTGCGGATCTAGGTCGCCAACCGCCGGTGGTGATCCGTCTGGCACGCACGAACGCGGTTGGCACGCATGGGCGGGCGCTCCTGGGATAGATCCCCCGCACGCACCTCGCCCCGACGGCGGGCAGTGGGACAGAGGACGATCGACATGGCAACGGACGACTCGACGAAACCCCGGACCGACCGATGGGGGATCGACGACTCCTACGAGGACGCCGGCGGCACGTTGCGCCGGATCGACCCGGACACGATCGCGGGCTTGCGGGAGCTCATCGGCGAGCCCGGCGACCCCAACTCGGCGGCGATCGTCGTCCCGCTCGGTGAGCAGGCGCCGGTCTCGCCCGGCACGCTCGTCCTCGAGGACGGCAGCGAGATCGTCGTTGCCGACGCACTTCCGGCGGACGTCCCGCTCGGATACCACACCCTGCACTCGGAGGGGGTAGCCCGCGCGGTGATCGTCAGCCCGGGGCGTTGCCGTCTGCCGGAGCAGCGGGCCTGGGGCTGGGCCGCTCAGCTGTACGCGGCGCGCTCCCGGGAGAGCTGGGGGATGGGCGACCTCGGCGACCTCGCCCGCATCGCGCGCTGGTCGCGCCGGGACCTCCGGGCCGGCTTCGTCCTGGTGAACCCGCTGCACGCGGTCGCGCCGGCGGGACCGCAGCAGCCGAGCCCGTACTCCCCGACGACGAGGTGCTTCGCGAACCCCCTCTACCTGCGTGTGGAGAACGTGCCCGGCGCCGCAGACGTGGACGGCATCGCCGACCTCGCCGCGGCCGGCCGCGCGCTCAACGCAGACAGGCGGATCGACCGCGACGAGGTGTGGCGCCTGAAGCGAGCGGCGCTCGAGGCGATCTGGGACAGGCACAAGGACCCGGAATTTCTCCGTTGGTTCGCCGACGAGCCCGAGGTCGCGCGGTTCGCGCTGTGGAGCCTGCTGGCAGAGAGGCACGGCCCCGACTGGCGCCGCTGGCCGGCCGAGTGCGGCCACCCGGACGGCCAAGGCGTCGTCGCCTTCGCGGCCGAGCACGCCGAGGACGTCCGGTTCTACGGCTGGCTCCAGTGGCTGATGCGCCGTCAGATCGCCGACGTGACCGAGGAGATCTCGCTGATCCAGGACCTCCCGATCGGCGTCGACCCGGGCGGCGCGGACGCCTGGCTCTGGCAGGACCTGTTCGCCCCGGGCGTCAGCGTCGGCGCCCCGCCGGACGAGTTCAACCGGCGCGGCCAGGATTGGGGCCTTCCGCCGTTCGTCCCGTGGAAGCTCGCGCAGGCCGGGTACCGGCCGTTCGTGGAGGCCCTGCGCGCGACCGTCGCCACCGGCGGCGGGCTGCGCATAGACCACGTCATGGGGCTGTTCCGCCTCTGGTGGATCCCCGAAGGCGCCGACCCCTCCGGGGGCGCGTACGTCCGGTACCCGGCGCAGGACCTCCTCGACATCGTCGCGCTGGAGAGCCACCGGGCCGGGGCGATCGTGGTCGGCGAAGACCTGGGTACGGTCGAGCCCGGCGTCCGGGAGACCCTCGCCGAGCGCAACATCCTCTCGTACTGGCTGCTCTGGTTTTCCGAGGACCATCCGAGCCTGGGCCCCGCGAAAGCGATGGCCGCGATCACTACCCACGACCTGCCCACGGTGGCGGGCCTGTGGGACGGCAGCGATCTCGACGCTCAGCGCGACCTCGGTCTCGACCCGAACGACACCGCGACGAAGGCAATCGCGGACCGCCTCTCGGCGATGGGCGAGCTGAGTGACGACGCGGGCGTGGAAGACGCGGTCCGCGCGGCGCACCGGCTCCTCGCGTCCGCGCCCGGGCTGCTGCTCAGCGCCACCCTGGACGATGCTGTCGCCGAACCCGCCCGGCCGAACATGCCGGGCACCACCGAGCGCCCCGAGAACTGGTCCCTGGCGTTGTCGATGCCGCTGGAAGACCTCGAGGCGGCGTCGTTACCCCGTCAGATTGCCGCCCTGCTCGCAGATTCAACTGAAAGGCCCCCCTGTGTCCCGTGACCTCGAGATCTGGCCCGGTAAGGCGTACCCGCTGGGTGCCGTGTACGACGGGGCCGGCACCAACTTCGCGCTGTTCTCCGAAGTCGCGGAGCGCGTGGACCTGTGCCTGTTCGACGCGGACGGTGGCGAGCGATGCATCACGCTGCCCTCGGTCACGGCCCGGGTCTGGCACGGCTACCTGCCGGAGATCGCGCCCGGGACGCGCTACGGCTACCGCGTCCACGGCCCGTGGGACCCGGCGGAGGGCGCGCGGTGCAACCCGGCGAAGCTCCTCCTGGACCCGTACGCCCGAGCCGTCGACGGCGAGGTCGACTGGGACCAGGCCTGCTTCCCCTACAACTTCGGCCATGCCGATTCGCGCAACGACTCCGACAGCGCGCCGCACATCCCCAAGGCCGTTGTCGTCAACCCGTACTTCGACTGGTCCACCGACAACCCGCCGCGGACGGCGTGGGCGGACACGGTGGTCTACGAGACTCACGTCAAGGGCTTCACCCAGACGCACCCGGGGATCCCCGAGAACCTGCGCGGGACGTACGCGGGGCTCGGCCACCCCGCGGCGATCGAGTACCTGACCTCGCTCGGCATCACGGCAGTCGAACTTCTGCCGGTGCATCAGTTCCTGCACGACGCGCACCTCGCCGACCGCGGCCTGCGCAACTACTGGGGCTACAACTCGATCGCGTTCTTCGCCCCGCACAACGGCTACACCCACAGCGAGGCGCGCGGCGGGGAGGTCCCGGAGTTCAAGGCGATGGTGCGCGCCCTGCACGCGGCCGGCATCGAGGTGATCCTCGACGTGGTGTACAACCACACGGCCGAGGGCAACCACATGGGCCCGCTGGTGTCGATGAAGGGCATCGACAACGCGTCCTACTACCGGCTCGTCGACGACGACAAGAAGTTCTATTACGACACCACCGGTACCGGGAACAGCCTGAACATGCGTAACCCGCACGTGCTGCAGCTGATCATGGACTCGCTGCGGTACTGGGTGCTCGAGATGCACGTGGACGGGTTCCGGTTCGACCTGGCCTCGACGCTGGCCCGCCAGTTCCACGAGGTGGACAGGCTCTCCGCGTTCTTCGACCTCGTCCAGCAAGATCCGGTGGTCAGCCAGGTGAAGCTGATCGCCGAGCCGTGGGACCTCGGGGAGGGCGGCTACCAGGTCGGCAACTTCCCGCCGCTGTGGACGGAGTGGAACGGCAAGTACCGCGACTGCGTGCGTGACTTCTGGCGCGGCGAGGACCAGACCCTCGCGGAGTTCGCCTTCCGCGTCACCGGCAGTTCCGACCTCTACGAGCGGACCGGCAGGCGGCCGCTCGCCAGCGTCAACTTCGTCACCGCGCACGACGGGTTCACCCTGGCGGACCTGACGGCCTACAACGACAAGCACAACGAGGCCAACGGCGAGGGCAACGCGGACGGCGAGAGCCACAACCGCTCGTGGAACAGCGGAGCCGAGGGCGAGACGGACGACCAGTCGGTGCTCGCGCTGCGCGCGAAGCAGCGGCGTAACTTTCTCGCCACCTTGCTGCTCTCGCAGGGCACCCCGATGCTGCTCGGCGGCGACGAGATGGGCCGATCGCAGGGCGGCAACAACAACGCGTACTGCCAGGACAACGAGATCTCCTGGTACGACTGGGAGGGGATGGACGGAACCCTCGTCAACTTCACCCGCCGGCTCATCGACCTCCGTCGCCGCCACCCGGTCTTCCGCCGGGTCGACTACTTCGCGGGCAGGCCGCTGCACGGCGGGGGGGTCGTAGACGTCGGGTGGTTCCGTCCGGACGGAAGCGAGATGGACGACGCTGACTGGGCGTCAGGCTTCGCCAAGGCCGTCGGGTTGTTCCTGAACGGCGACGCGATCCCGACGCCTGGCGTGCGGGGCGAGCGCATCGTCGACGACAGTTTCCTGGTGCTGTTCAACGCCCACCACGAGGACCTGAGCTTCGCGCTCCCTCCGGAGAAGTTCGGCGACAGCTGGGTCCGCGTCCTGGACACGGCCGACGAGCTGGCCGAGGGGGAGTCGGCCAAGGCGGGCGAGTCCGTCACCGTCGAGGCCGTCTCCGTGGCCCTCCTGCGCCGCATCGGGCCGCCGCTGGGTTGAGGGCGCGGCGCCGTCCCGTAATCTCTGCGCGCAGAGATGAGAGGGGAGCCCGGTGTCAGGACGGTTGTCGAGCGGCCACCCGCGGTTGGATCTGGTGCTGGGCGGAGGCCTCTGGGACGATGCGCTCACCTTGATCACCGGGGAGCCCGGCACGGGCAAGACGCTGCTCGCGCAGCAGTTCGTTTTCGCCAACGCGACCCCGGAACGGCCCGCGCTCTACGTGTCCACGGTCTCCGAGCCGATGGACAAGATCCTGCGGTTCGGTCGCACGCTGAGCTTCTTCGACGAGGCGGCCGTCGGCAAATGGGTGTTCTACGAAGACCTGGGCGGGCTGCTCGACGAGCGCGGCCTGCCCGCGTTCGTCGAGCGGCTCGAGGCAGTCATCGCGGGGCACAGGCCCGCGCTCATCGTGATCGACAGCTTCAAGGCGGTGCACGCCTTTGCCCGCGAGCCCAGCGACTTCCGCTGGTTCCTGCACGACATCGCGGCCCGGCTGAGCGCCAGTGGCGCCGCTGCCCTGTGGGTGGGGGAGTACAGCTCGGACGAGATCAGCCGCGAGCCCGAGTTCGCCGTCGCGGACGCGATCATCTCGCTGTCATCCTCGATGGCGTCCGAACGGCAGACGCGTGTGCTGCAGGTGCTCAAGCTCCGGGGCAGCGCGTTCCTGTCGGGCCGGCACGGTTACCGGCTGTCCGGGGACGGGCTGCACGTCTTCCCGCGCCTCGCGGACGTGCCGAGTCAGTCCCTGTACTCGCTCGACGAAACCCGGGTGTCCTCCGGGATCCCGGTCCTGGACGCGATGGCCGGCACCGGGTACTGGCCGGGGTCGTCCACACTCGTCGCCGGCCCGTCCGGGGTCGGCAAGACGGTGATGGGCCTGAGCTTCATCTACGCCGGGGCGGCGGCCGGCGAGCAGGGCATGATCGCGTCCCTGCAGGAGAACCCGACGCAGCTCGCACGGACGCTGGCCGGCTTCGGGTGGGATTCGCACGATCCCCTGGTGGACGTGCTCTACCGCACGTCTGTCGACCTCTACATCGACGAATGGGTGCATACCGTCCTGGAGGCGGCGGAGCGCACGGGGGCGAAGCGCCTGATGGTCGACAGCCTCGGCGACCTGGCGTTCGCCTCGCCCGACCCCGTCCGCTTCCGCGAGTACGTGTACTCGTTCGTCCAGCGCTGCTCGGCTCAGGGCATCAGCGTCTACATGACGATGGAGGTCCCGGACCTGTTCGGGATCTCCCGGCTGTCAGAGTGGGGCGTGTCGAACATGAGCGACAACGTGGTGCTCTTGCAGTACCTGCGCGGCGAGTCGCAGATCAAGCGGGCCGTCACCGTCCTGAAGACACGGGCCAGCATGCACGAGCCGGAGATCCGGCAGTACACGATCACCGAGGGCGGGATCGTCGTGGGCGAGCCGTTCGGAGCCGACCAGAACATCCGGTAGCTCTCGGACGAGGCGTCAGGGCGTCACCCGCAGAGCGAGGATCGCGACGTCGTCGCGCGTCTGCTGCCCGCCGAAGCGCAGGACCTCGTCCAGCAGGGTGTTCACGGCCTCGGTGGCGGTGTCGCCGACGCAGCTCGCGAGGACCTGCTCCGCGCGTTCGTGACCGAACTCCTCGAGGCCACGAGTCGCCTCCGTGACCCCGTCCGTGAACGCGACGATCATGTCGCCGCGGCGCAGCTGGACGGTCTCCTCCCGCAGGCGAATGTCGGGGAACAGCCCGAGCAGGGTGCCGGGGACACCGACGTGTTCGACCGCCCCGTCGGCACGAATCACGACCGGCGGGTGGTGGCCGGCGCAGCAGACCGACATGCGTACGCCCCCGACGATCGGCGTGACGCGGGCCACGACGACGGAGCAGAACCGTTCGTCGAGGTCGTGGCCGAGCAGAGTGTCGTTGAGCCGACGCAGAATTTGGCACGGGTGGCGCATGTCCGGCGCGACAGCGCGGATGGTGTGCCGGGCGATAGCGGTGATCGCCGCCGCTTCCGCGCCTTTCCCGCACACGTCGCCGAGGGCCAGCATGAGGTCGCCGCGGCCCAGCGGGAACCCGTCGTAGAAGTCGCCGCTGACTTCGTAGCCGGAGCGCGACGGGTGGAAGACACTGCCGAACTCGATTCCGTGGGCCGGGGGGAGAACGGGCGGGATGAGGCTGCGCTGCAACGTGCGCGCGATGTGGGCGAAGCGCTCGTGGCTCAGCCGCAGATCTTCCGTCGGTGCGGTCTCGCTCATCCCGACGCTGTACCCCGACCTCGCGCGGTGATGCCTGTCTCGACCCGCAAAGCGGGGGGCAGATCGTCAGCAAGCACGTCGACTCGTCAGCAAGCACGTCGACCTCTCGAACGAGTCGACCTTTCCGTAGTGTTCACGCCAGCCTCACGGGTTCGAACGCCCTCACCGATCACCGTCAGCGCCGAGTGCGGTCTGATCTTGCGTCAGGTCAGCTCGGCGGGCACGTCGAAGGCGGCGGTGCGCGCGACGGCGTCCCTCGTCACCGCCGTCCAGTCCGACGTCCGTTCGTAGGTCTCGCGCTGCCAGGTCGCGCCCGTCCCGCGCCGCAACAGCGAGGCGAGGAGCGCGTCGACCGCGGCCGTGTCGCCGGTGTCTGCGAGCGCGTCGGCGACGTGGTCGACGAACGTCTTGACGACCGCCTCCGCCGAGTCCGGGCGGCCCGTGCGCGGGTCGACGAGGTTGCCGCCGAGACCGGAGCGCGCGGCCCGCCAGTGCGCGAGCCGAACCACCAGGGTCGGGACGGGGTCGGCCGGCTCGCCGGCCCGCCAGGCCCGCGCGGCCGTGGAGACCAGCGCACGGGACAGCGCGGCGACGAGCATCGTGTCCGCCAGGTCCAGGCACACGTCCGCGACACGGATCTCGACGGTCGGGTACTTGTCGGACAGCCGGGCGTCGAAGTAGAGCATCCCGGGGTCGAGCAGGGTGTCGGTCGCGAGCAGCGCGTCGACGGTGTCGCGGTAACCCTGCACTGAGCCGAACAGGTCGGTGGGGCCGGCGGAGGGCCAGCGATTCCAGATCTCGGAGCGGTAGCTGGCGAACCCGGAGTCCTGCTCCTGCCAGAACGGCGAGTTGGCGGAGAGCGCCCGCAGGACCGGTAGCCAGGGGCGCACTCGGTCGAGGACCGCGACGCCCTCGTCCGGGGAGGAAATTTCGACGTGGACGTGGCACCCGCACGTCAGCTGCTCACGTGCTGTCAGCCCGAAGCGTCTGATCATGCGCTCGTACCGGTCGTCGCGCGTGGTGTCCGGGGCACCCTTGAGCGGGGAGGTCGCGAGGGCCGCGACGTCCGCACCCTCCCGGCGGGCCCAGCGGGCGGCGACCTCGCGCCGGTCGCGCAGGTCGGCGGCCAGCGCGCGCAGGTCCGTCCGTGGTTCGCTCGCAATCTCGAGTTGCTGGCGGTAAAGCTCGGTCTGGAGTTCGGAGACACCGCCGGCCTCCGCGCCGTGCACCACCGCGCTCGCAACGCCGACGGGGTAGCCGGTTCGCGGGTCGACGACGAGGAATTCCTCCTCGACGCCTGCCGAGCGGGGAGCTTCGATCACGGGGGCCAACTCTCGTCCGGTCTCTGGTTCGGTGCGTGTCGACGTCACCATCTGGAGGACCACTGCCCCGCGTGTTCGCCTTCATGCCGTGCTGGGCTATCGCGAGAACCGGCCCGCTTGTTAGGGTGACGGCCCGTCCAGCAGTGGGCATCCACGCGTGCGTAGTCGTCGCGAAGGGTGCTGCCCATGGAACTGGCCGTGGTCCTGGGGCGCGAACCGGCGAGTCCGGCCGGCGTGCTGTGCACCCACCGGCGGCAGGTCGCCGCGCTCAGCGCGGCCTTGGCCGGGCGGGGCCACGACGTGGTCGTCTACCTCACCGGGGCGGACGTCGGCCTGGACGAGGCGTGCCGGGAGCGCGCGCTCCGGGCGGGCGTCCGGATCGAGACGGGTCCGGCGGAGGCCGCACCGGGGGTGTTCACCGCCTTCCTGGCCGACCGCTGGTCGAGTCGTTTGCCCACCCTCGTGTACGCGACCGGGACCGCCTCGGGGGTGTGCGCGGTCGAGGCTGCGGGCACGCGCCCGGTGCCGCTGGTGGCGGACGCCCGGGGTGCCGCCGCGCCGCGGGGGGAGCGGGCGGCGGTGGAGTTGTTCACCCGGGCGCACCGGGTCCTGGCCGTGAGCACCGACCATGCAGCGAACCTGGCGCGGTCGGGGATCACCCAGCCGCAGCTCGCTGTCATCCCGTACGGGCTCATATCTGAGGCCATGTCACCCAACGGCAATCTGCGGCGCCCCAGGGAGATCCGGACGCTGCTCTGCCCGGACGGCCCGGCGAGCGCCGACGGAGCGGCCGACGTCCTCCGCGCGCTCGCGTGGCTGCCGGACGCGGAACTCGTCGTCGTCGGCGGTCCAGAGCCCGGCGACGTCGCCACCGATCCCGACGCCCGGGGCCTGCGCGAGCTGGCCGAGAAGGCGGATCTGACGCACCGTGTGTACGTGCTCGGGCGGCTCGACGAGCCGGAGCTCCGGCTCGCGTACGCGGACGCGGACGTCGTCGTCACCGTCCCCCGGCGCCCGGGCCCGGGCCTGACCTGTCTGGAGGCGATGGCCTGCGGCGCGTGCGTCGTGGCCAGCGCGGTCGGCGGCGCGCGCGATGCCGTCCTGCCCGGGATCACGGGGCTGCTCGTCCCGCCCGGGCAGCCGCGGGCGCTCGCCCGGGCCCTGCGCGGGCTGCTCGGGGAACTCACGATGATGGCGTCCTGGGGCTTCGCGGCCGCCGACCGCGCGCGTTCGCGCTACGGCTGGAACCAGCTTGCGCAAGAGAGCGACCGGGTCTTCCTGGACGCGGCGCGGGCCGGCGGCTACTGGCCGGAGGTGCTCGCGGGCGGATCGGAGGTTCCCGCGATCTGAGGCGAACGTCTCGTTGTGATAGAGCGGCCGGAACACGGGGTACATGAGGTCCAACGATTTCCGCCCGCACCCGCACCTGCCAGGGAGATGGACATGGACTTCAGCACCGCATGGGTTTTCTTCGCCGCGTTGACGTTCGCGATCGTTGCGTTAGTGCTGGTGTTCGCGTCCAGCTCGCAGAAGGGCGGACGCAGCCGCGAGCGCGCCGAGCGGGAAGCGGGGCATGCGCTCCCGTCCGCGAATCGCGATCGGCCGCAGAACGAGACGCGCAGCGAGGTCAATGTTCCCGGGCGTGACGGCCCGGGATAGACCCGTCGCGGCCGCAATGGGCCTGCGGCACGACGGCGGTGGCGGTAGCGGCGTGAAGCGCAAGCTTCGCGCCGTTCCGTCGTGTCCGGGGCGTCCCTCGAGGCGTCTCGAGACCCCCGTGCGCACCGCCCGGGGGAGAAGGGGGTCACACTGGGGGTCTGAATTCTCTGCCAGAGGGCGTGTCCGGTGAGTGTTTGTGTCCACGAAATGGCGGCCGGCACGTGCGCGGACTGCGCTCCGCGTCCGCAGCAGCTGGCGAACTACTACACGGGTCAGGTGGACGTTGCGCCGGACCGCACCGCCCACATCCCGGGACCGTGCGACGAGCGGGCGAAGGGCGACGAGGGCTGGGGCGTGATCGCGGGTAAGAAGGACGCCTGGCAGCGGATCCGCAACGGCGACTCCCTCGCCACGACCGCAGGCGCGTCGCTACTCGCCAACAAGATCTGCAAGTCCTGCCTCGACCGCGCCGGCGGCGGCGCCTGAGCGTCTGCTCTGACCGAACGCTCAGCCGACGGGGTCGTGCTCGCCGTCCAGGTAGAGCCAGTGCCCGTCCTCGCGGACGAAGCGGCTGCGCTCGTGGACGAGCCCGCGGTCGTGCCGGGCGCGGAACTCGACCACACCCTCGGTGTCGAACAGCCCGCCGCTCGCGGTCACGATCTCGAGCCCGCGCCACTGGGTGGCCGGGTCCAGGTGCAGCCGCGCGGGGCGGGTCGAGGGGTGCCAGGTGGCCTTCAGGTACGGGGCGGCGCCGACGGCGTACGCGCTGTAGCGCGAGCGCATCAGCGCCTCGGCGGTCGGGGCGACGGCCGCGCCGCTGTGCAGGAACTCGCAGCACAAGCCGTAGGGGGAGCCGCTGCCGCAGGGGCAGTCGAGAATCTCGGGCACGAGAGCGATTCTGGACTACTCCGTGGCGGACGGGTGCTCGGTGTGGACCCAGGTGCGGCTCGGCATCTCGGGGTCGGTGGTCAGGTCCATCGGGACGGGCATCTGGGCGGCCTGCTGGCGTCGCTCCCAGGTCTTCTGGTTCACGACCATCCCGAGGCCGCCTATGACGACCAGGATGAACCCGACGACGCGCAGGTCGATGACGTGCGGGTCCGCACGTATCGCGAACATCAGGATCGCGCCGAACGCGATCAGGGTGAGGCTCGATCCGTGTCGCACGGGTGTCCTCCTCCATCGAGTAGCAGGTGCGTCGGAGATCATTTACCCGCCTCGGCACACCGGCGCCGCCGCGGCGACGAGACAAGCCTCACGATTTCCGGGACACCGCGGGGTATACCTGGTGGGCTGCTTCACACCACACCGACCGAGGAGATCTGCCCGTGGGTCTCACCGCGTTCGTCCTCGGTGGCGGGGGGATGCTCGGTTCCGCAGAGGTCGGCATGCTGCGCGCCCTGGCGGAGGCCGGCGTCGAGCCGGGGCTGATCCTGGGGGCCTCCGTCGGCGCGATCAACGGGGCGGCGTACGCGGCGGCCCCAGGCGTCGAGACGGCCCGGCGGCTCGAGCGGATGTGGGCGGAGCTCGGCGCGACGGACGTCTTCGGCGGGCACGTCATCTCCCAGATCGGGACGCTGGCGCGCACCCGCACGAACATCTTCGACAACGACGGCCTCCGCGCGATGCTCGTCGAACACGCCGGCGAGGTGCTCATCGAGGACCTTGCCGTGACGTTCCAGTGCGTCGCCGCGAGTGTCGAGCGGGCGGCCGCGCACTGGTTCTCGGACGGCCCGCTGGTCGAGGCGGTCCTGGCGAGTTGCGCGGTGCCGGGGATGCTGCCGGCCGTCCGCGTCGGTGCCGGGCACTACCTGGACGGCGGGCTGGTCGACTCCCTGCCGGTCGGGCGTGCGGTCGCGCTCGGCGCCACCGAGGTCTACGTGCTGCACGTCGGCAGGCTCGAGCGGCCCCTCACCCCGCCGCGCTGGCCGTGGGAGGTCGCGGCCGTCGCGTTCGAGATCGCCCGCCGGTCCCGGTTCACCGACGCGATGGCGGCGCTGCCGGAGGGCGTCGCGGTCCACGTCCTGCCGACCGGGTCGGAGAAGACGCCGCTGGCGACGGTGAAGTTCCGCAGCACCCGTCAGGTGGCCGACCGGATCTCCCGCGCGCACAGCGCGACCGCCGCGTACCTGCGGGACCGGTGATCCGCTACGCGCTGCGGCGCCTGCTCCTCGTGCCGGCGGTCGTCCTCCTCGCGGCACTGTTCCTGGTGCTGCTCCCGATCGTGACGATATGTCAGTTGTTCGCCTGCGTTGGGGTTTTGTGGGGCAAGCCGGTCCGCTGGCGGGGCCTGCGGATCGCGACGTTCGCGGTCGTCTACACCCTCGGCGAGTGCGTCTGCCTGCTGGCCTGCCTGGTGCTCTGGCTCGCCGCCCCCGTCCCGCGTTGGCGCGACGAAGAGCGCTGGCGGGCCCGGCACGTTCGGGTGCTGGGCGCACTGCTCGGAGTTTTCCTGCGGGCGGCGGAGGCCGTATTCGCCTTCCGACTGCGCCTCGACAGCCCGCGGGACGACGACGACGGCCACCCCGGTACACCGGCGCGCCCGGTGATCGTGCTCGGACGCCACGCGGGGCCGGGGGCGTCGTTCGTCCTCGTCCACGTCCTGCTCCGGGCCCGCCACCGGATCCCGCGCATCGTCCTGAAGAAGACGCTCCGGATAGATCCCGCGCTCGACGTGTTGCTGACCCGGCTGGGGTGCGCGTTCATCGGCAACGCCGGCCCCGGCGGCGAGGTGGCGACCGGGGCCGTTCGGCGTCTGGCGTCCGGTCTCGGGCCGCGGGACGCGCTCGTCCTGTTCCCCGAGGGCAGCGACTGGACGCCGACGCGCCACCGCATGGCGGTCGCCCGGCTGCGGCTTCGAGGGCTGCGCAAGCAGGCGGCGGCGGCCGAGGCGATGCCGAACGTGCTGCCCCCGCGGCCCGCGGGCACGCTCGCCGCGCTGGACGGCGCACCCGGCGCCGACATCGCCGTGTTCATGCACACCGGGCACGACGACATCCTCGACGCGGGCTCGGTCTGGCGGGCGCTCCCGCTGCGTCGCGAACTCCACATGGTCTGGTGGAACGAGCCCCGACCGGACGTTCACGACCTCGACAGCTGCGCACAGTGGCTGACGACGCTCTGGGGGAGCATCGACGCGTGGATTGCCGAGCAGGACGTGCTCGAGGAACTGCGCCACAGCCACGGCATCACTCCGTGAGCGACGGCCCTCCCGCAGCGGGCGTCGACGGGGCCGGCGTGGGGGGCGGCGGCCCGCCGGTCTCGGGCCGCGGCTCCGGATCCCTGCGCTCTCGGACGACCTGACCCCGGATCATCATCGGGACGGCGTACCAGAGCACGATGAACGCAGCGAGGGACACCGATGCCGCGATGATGCCCGCGGCGCGGTCGAGCACGACGTCGAAGATCAGCCCGACGACCGAGGTGATGGCGAGCCCGAGCATGGACAGCCCGGTGAGAGCGAGGCGCTGGGCTGCGTCGATCAACTGCGGGCGGCCCCGCCGGCGAAACAGCGCGCGATGCAGGGCGACGGGCGCGATCAGCGCCGCGGTCGAGCCGGCGGACAGCCCGACGGTGATCAGGTAGACGATCTGCTCAGGCTTCTCGAGCTCGGCGAACCGGGCCTGGAACGGCAGGGTCAGCAGGAAGCCGGTGAGCAGTTGCACACCGGTCTGGACGACCCGGACCTCCTGCAGCAACTCGGCCCAGTGCCGGTCCAGCCGCGCGAGCGAGGTCTCGTTGCGGTCGTCTTCTGTCACCTCGGTGAGGCTAGTGCGTCCCCGGACGTGTGCACTGCGGTGTGCACTGGGGGTGTCGGTCACCCGGCGTTCTGGCGCGCGGCCGGGCGCTTGCGTGCCTCCTCGAGATCCCGACCCAGCCCGACGAGTTCCTCTCGCAGCGCCGCTCGGCGCACCTTCGGGAACAGGATCTCCTCCTCGTCCTGCATGTGGTCGTGCATCTCGGCCATCAACTGGCCGAGGAGGATGTCGAACTCGACGTGCCGGACGTCCAGGCTCTGGAGCATCTTCAACAACTCCTCGGCGTCGGAGTGCTCGTTCGTCTCCATGTCGACGAGCCGCTCGCCGCCCTCGACACTGCGCCGCACCACGGGGTGCAGGTAGACCTCTTCGGCCACCGAGTGCCGGACGAGCGAACTGATCACGCGGTTCAGGAGGTCCCTGCGGGCGGCGGTGCCCGACGGCGCGTGCTCGAGCTGCGCGAACAGCGCCTCGACCTCCCGGTGGTCAAGGGTCAGGAGCGCGAGAACGTCCCGCTGGAAGGTTTGTTGACGAACCATCACGTGCATCTCCTCGAGGGAACCGTCAGATGGCCTGTCGCGACGCGGTAGCCGGCGCGGAGGCGGTCTGACTGTGGATCGGTCGCGAAGTCGAAGTTGCCGAAGTGGTCGGCGCAGGCTGCGCGGGGTAGCGGGGCAGGAGCTTGATGCTCCCGATCGCGAGGAGCACCAGCCCCACGACCCGGACGGAGGAGTAGCTCTCGTCCTCCCGCGTGCTGAAGACGACAGCCCACCCCAGGACACCGAGGGCGACCCAGCCCAACCAACGCATAAAGGGCTTCTGTCCCGGCTGCCGGACGGCTAACCCTCCGCAACCGGTGGCCTGGGCCGCATCCCTCGTCTCGCACCGGCGCGCGTGACCCCGCCGACTGTCTGGCGGGTGACTAAAGCCCCCTGCCTCGGGCATGAAGCGCATCCGACGACGCCACCGCCGGGCAGACGAGCCGGCAATCAGAGAGGACGCCACGATGAGGAACCTGCGCCGCGAGCGCCTACGGCCGGGCGCGGCAGCAGTGCTGTGCGTGGGCGCGTCCCTGCTCTTCGCGGGGTGCGGCAGCGACGACAGCACCGGGACAGTCCAGGAGAACAAGGTCGCACCCGGTAACTCCGGCGGTGGGGCGTTAGACCCCTCGGAACAGTCGGGGGGCGCCGGTGCCGCACGCGGGGAGTGAGGTGCTCAGCACGGGCGACTCGCGCGCGCCTGTTGCGGCACGGCAGATCCGGCCGCTCGACGGTTGTTTGTCACCAGGCGGGCCGGGCACCACCGGGGGCAGAATGGAGTACCGCGCTTTCCTGCCCGCCGAGGAGCATTCATGACGGCCCCGTGCTTGCCCGTAGCACGCGGGCCGTTGTCCGCGGCCGTGCTGGACGCTCTGGCGGGCGGCAGCGACGCTTGGGCGGGAGAATGGGAGCCTGAGGCTGCCGAGCCTTTCGGCGAAGATCTTCAACTCGCCCTGTACGTCTGTTACGAGTTGCACTACCGCAGTTTCGCCTCGGTCTCCGATGCGTGCGAATGGGATCCGGAGTTGCTCCGGCGACGCGCTGACCTGGAGCGGCGGTTTCTCGGGGCCCTGCGCGAGCATGCGGCGCACGACCCTGACCCGTGGCCCGCGATTCGGGACTTGGTGAGTTCCACGTGCGCGGCCGGCGCCTCGGCGTTCCTCGAGCGCGACGGTGAGCTCTGGCACCTGCAAGAGATGGTGGCGCACCGGTCGCTGTACCACCTCAAGGAGGCCGACCCCCAGGCATGGGTGATCCCGCGCTTGGAGGGCCGAGCGAAAGCGGCGGTCGCGGCCGTCGAGTTCGACGAGTACGGCGGCGGCTCCGAGACGCGCATGCACGCTCGGTTGTTCTCCGACCTAATGGAGACGCTCGGCCTGGACACCCGGTACGGGCACTATCTCGACGCCGTGCCGGCCCCGATGCTCGCGGTCGTCAATTTCATGTCGATGTGCGGGCTCCACCGGGCACTGCGTGGTGCCCTCATCGGCCAGTTCGCGGCAGTCGAGATCGCGTCCCCGCCCGGCTGCGCCCGCATGCTGGCCGCCTTGCGCCGCCTGGGCTGTGACGAGGTAGCCCAGGCCTTCTACGCCGAGCACGCCGTGGCCGACTCCGTGCACGAGCACGTGATGCGCAACGACGTGGTCGCCGACCTTCTCGACCGCGAGCCTGACCTCGCGTCCGACGTGGCATTCGGCATCGCGGGCGGGGGGTTCCTCGACGAGCGGCTGGACGCGCACCTGATCGATTGCTGGGTGCGCGGCGAGACCTCGCTGCTACGCCCGCTCGGACTCGACCGACAGCCGACGCCGGCGCTAGTCAGGGCTGATCGAGTTTCCCACTGATCGTCAGCATGCGTCTCGTCAGCATGCGTCCGACCTGCGGTGGGAACCGTCGCAGAGCGGGTAAGCGCGACTGCGCCGGCACGCGCAGATCGCCACGAGGAAGCGGTCTGCGGTCAGGGGCTCCTCCCCGACCGCGTGGATCTGCACGGGCCCTTGTACGAAGACCGGCCCGGCGGGTTCCACGACAACCTGGCGGGGGCGTTCAGGGGTTGTCGGCACGGATGACCACCAGCGTCTCGGTCTGCTCTTCCGCCTCGATCATGCCCGTGGTGCGCAGCCAGTCCGCTCGTGAGCGCAGCACCGGCCCGAAGGGGATTTCAGCCTGTGCGGCGATCTCGGCGGTCATGCCCCGCCGGGTCAGCATCGTCAGCGTGCGTGTCGGGTCGCAGAGCGCGGAATGAACGAGCCACAGCGCCCCCCCGCCCACCAGTCGATCCGGCGCCAGGGCGCAGATGCGGTCCAGCACCTCCCGGCCGTCGCGGCCGGCGTCCCAGGCGCGGGCGCGGCTGTGTCGCCCAGGAGGCCCACCCGGGCTAGGTACGTAGGGCGGGTTCGCCACGATGAGGTCGAACTGGCGGTCGTCCAGGCCGTCCACGAGGTCGCCGCGGCGGGCGCGAACGCGGACCCCGCTCAACAAGGAGTTGAGCCGGGTGGTGAGAACGGCGCGACGGCTTATGTCGACCGCCGTCACGGATGCCGCCCCCGCCGCGGCCAGACCGAGAGCGACGCGCCCCGTGCCGGTGCCGAGGTCGAGAACGCGCGCCCCCGCCACTGGCGCCTCGGCCAGGACGGTCTCCAGCAGAAGATGACTGTCCTCCTGGGGCGCGTACGTACCGGGCAGCCGGAGCAAGCGCACCTCGTGCGCGGTGCCCGACGCGGCTGTCACCGGCACGCCGGTGAAGAACAGGCTCACGGTCGACCTGCCGACTGAAGTCGGCAGGGGCTGGACCTAGTCGGCGCCGGGGTCGAGGGCGCGCAGGCATCGTTCGGCATGGGCGGCGTGTACCCGGGCAATCTCCGGAGAAACGGCGTCGGTTGAGCCACCGGCGGGTGCGCGATTCTCGTCCGTACGCGGGTTCGCGGCGCTAGGCCCGAAACCTACTGGGCGACTGCGGGCGGGTCGGGTGCCCCGGCTGGGACGGGGTGTCGGGTGAAGAACGACACCTTCCCGTCGGCCTCGAGAACCGCAAGCTTCACGTCCCCGAAACACTCGATCCCGTTCTCGCGCGCGGCGGCCATCAGATCGTCGACAGACAGTCGCTCGGCCCGCATGGCGGCGATTTGCGGCTCGCCGTCGGCTACGACAACCGTCGGGACGCCGTGGATGACCGGGCGGGCCCGAGGCCAACGCCAGTTCGCATAGGACAGCGCGACCGTCAGCAAGGCGAACACCCCCACAGCCAGGACGGCGGAGGCGAGCGACGTGTCCTGCTGGGTCACCCCCTGCTGGACGAGGTCGCCCATGGTCACGTACAGCAGCAGCTCGAAGGTGCTCAGCTCGCCCAGGGTGGAGCGGCCCACTGCGCGGGTGACGAGCCAGAGGAATCCGAAGACCACGACGGCTCGAACGACAATCTCCATCAGCGTCCTTCCGGAGCACTACGCGCCGTCACGGGACGAGCCAGGTACGGAAAGGGACCGTGACGCGGGCGCGTTCACCGTCCATCAGCGAGACTTCGCCGCGGCGGCCCATCTGGCTGGACGGCTGGATGTAGGCGTCGTAGTCGACGGAGAAGACGTCGCCTGCAGGCGGATCGAACTCGAAGACCAACATCGCCCCGTCGCCCGTCTCCTTGCTCGGGTTGGGGTGGAAGGCCTGCGTCTCGAAGATGTCGAAATACCGCGCGGACACGGCCAGCGTGATCGGTTCGGAGCCGAATCCGCCTGGGTGGGTGACGGTCACCCGCCAGGTCGTGTCGAGGCCGGCCCTGGCCACCCGGGGGTACTTCACCTCGACGTGGTAGCCCTCGGCCTGCGCCGCCGCCGTACTGGTGTGGACGCCGAGCAGGCTGGTCCCGCCCAGGACGACGACGATCAGCAGGAGGACGAGGACCGCGCGCCGACCGGCCCGGGCGGCGCGCCGGGGGATTGGCGGGCGCACGTCGGCCAAGGTGGAGTCGGGCGCTACAGAGTCCGGCAATCGAACCTCCCAGAGAACAAAAATCGGCCTCCGACTACCCGCCGGCGGGGATCCCATGCGGCGCGTGGTGCGGATTGGTGGGAGTAGTGCGGCCTTCGCCACATGCCGGCGAGGTTCGAAAACACCGCTGTGATGGCAAGAGGGTGTCCACAGGCCGGAGCGCCAGCACCGGACAGATCGCCGCACCGATCGCCGCACGATCGCACCGCACCAGGGAGCCCCGATGACGACCTCCAACGCCCTCCGCAGCGCCGGCAGCTTCACCGCCGAGACCTCGGACGTCGAGCTGTTCCGCGCCCTGCCGGAGGCCCAGGGCGCCGCGCACGCCCGGATTACCGAGATTGTGGTCGAGCGCTACTCCGGTCTGGTCCGCTGGCTCGCTTCGCGGTACGCCGGTCGGGGCGTGGACATCGAGGAGCTCCGCCAGGTCGGCTTCGTGGGCCTCATGAAGGCGATCAACCGGTTCGACCCGGACCGCGGCGTCGACTTCGCATCCTTCGCCCGGCCGACCGTGCAGGGCGAGATTCAGCGCCACTTCCGCGACAAGCGCCGGTGGATCCGCCTGCCGCGCCGCCTGCAGGAGATGAAGGCGATCCTGCGGGGCGCCACCGAGTCGCTCACCCACGACCTGGGCCGCGCGCCTACCGTCGCCGAGCTGGCCAACCACCTCGCGGTCGACGAGGAACTCGTGCTGGAGGCGCTCACCGCCGACGACACGTTCAACCCGGTCTCGCTCGACGCCCACGGCGCGGACGAGGACGGCGACGACTCCCGCAGCCCGATCGACGCGCTCGGCAGCGAGGACTCCCGCTTCGACCTGCTGGTCGACCTCGAGACGCTCAAGCCGCTGCTCGCCGCACTCCCCGAGCGCGAGCGGACGATCATCGCCCTGCGCTTCTTCGGCGACTGCACGCAGTCGGAGATCGCGACCAAGCTCGGCATCTCCCAGATGCACGTCTCGCGTCTGCTGAGCAAGACGCTGCACCTGCTCCGCGAGCAGATGTCGGCCGTCTGATCCCCTCTGTGCCGAAGCCCTGCCGAAGTCGGCAGTGCGTCAGTGCAGCGCGGTGAGCCCTTCGTGGTCGTCGAACGGCAGCAGGTCCTCGCCGGAGTGCGCCCACACGTGCAGGTTGGTGAGTTCGGCCTGGCCGGACAAGACTGTGGCGAAGGCGATGTCGGCCGCGTCCCGCCCGGTCGCGATGCGCACCAGCGTCTGGCGGGGAGCGAGGCGGGTCGCGTCCCAGACTTGCCAGCGTCCGTCGAGTTCGGTCTCGACGACGGCGTGCAGGTCCATCGGCCACAGCCCCGGCGCGTAGACCGCGGCGATCCTGGCCGGCACGTCGACGGCGCGGCACAACGCGGCGACTAGGTGGGCGAAGTCCCGGCACACGCCCTGGCCGGCCAGCAGCGTCTCGGCCGCGTCCGTCGTCGGCAGGCTCGTGCCGGGGACGTACGCGACGTGACGCGCGACATAGGCGCAGATCGCCCGTACGCGCTCTTCGGCGTCCTTGGCTGCGAAGTGGTTGCGGGCGAACCCGACCAAGCGGTCCGAGGGGCAGTACCGGCTGGGCCGCAACGCCTGGACGCGCTCTCCCTCGCCGACCTCGGCGCCCCAGACGTCCTCGTCCGGGGTCCACACGGCGTCCGTCGCGTCGTACGTCACGGTCAGGACCCCCGGCTCCGCGACGACGAGATGCTGGCGCTGCCCGTCCGCCCCCACCAGTTCGCGGACTGGCACGGACAAGGCGTTCCCTACCGCGGTCAGCTCCTCGCGGAACTCCCCGCGGGGGTCGTCCCCGGCCCGCCGGGCCACCGCGACCTGCAGAGCGATCGACACGGGCGAGCGGACGTCGAACGTCATCGTCGCGCCCACTCTGGCGCCGGCGCTGTCGTAGACGTCCACGCAGGTCATCCTCCGGTACGGCCGCTAGGACGCGCGCGGCGCGGTGGTCGCCCGGCCAGGGACACGCCTGACGACAGGCGCTTGCAAGGTTGCCACCAAGGACGGGCTAACCTCCACGCGTGAGGTGGAACGACGGCCGTGCCGAACCGTGGCGCGACTGGGCCGCATTGACGGCCCTCAACCACGGGATCTTGCTCTGGGCCGCCCTGACGCGCCCATCCTGGCCGTGGCTCGTCCTGCTCGCGGTACCCCTCGGCGTGACCCTGTGCACCGCGACCCTGACGGTGCTGCACGACGCCGGGCACCGCCGCCTCGCACGCCGCGCCTGGCCCAACGTCCTGGCCGTGCAGATCGCGGCGCCGGTCGGCCTCTGGGTGAGCTACTGGACGCTCAAGCACAAGGTGCACCACCGGGTCACGCAGGTGTACCCGCTCGACGACGCTACCCGTTCGTCCGGGATCGTCCGGTTGCACCCCGGCGCCCCGCTGTGGCGGGTGCACCGCTACCAGCACATCTACGCGTGGGGCATGTACTCCCTGGCGTGGCTCGGCGAGGTCCGCAGCCAGGTGAACTTCGTCCGCACCGGCGCGATATCCGGCATCGAGGCGCCGGAGTTCGGCGCGCGGCTCGGCTCCTTCGCCCTGGAGAAGGCGCTGTGCGTGCTCTTCCTCGCGCCGTACGCCTGGTTGCTCGGCCCGCCCAAACTGGCCGTGCTGCTGCTGATCGCGATGACGCTCGGTAGCGTCCTCGCTGCCGTCATCAACGTCGTCGGCCACATCAACATCGGCCTCGTCCCGACCTCTACCGCCCCGCGCGGCTCCGAGTGGAGCGCGCACATCGTCCGCACGACAGCGTCGTTCAGCATCGACAACCGGTCGATGCGCTGGATCACCGGCGGGCTTACCCACCACCTGGCCCACCACCTGCGCCCCGTCGCCCCGCGGGCCGAACTGCCCGCACTGCACGCCACACTCGTGCCGCAGATCGCGCTCGCCGCCGGCGAGAAGGTCGTCGAGTACCCGACGCTCGCCACGGCGATGCGCGGCCACCTCGAGCAGTTGCGCGTCCTGGGCACGCCCGAGTCGGCCGCTCGCCCCGCGCCCGTCGCCGACGTCCCACCGGACACCTGGACCCGCGCCCGCCGCGTGGTCCGGCCCCGGGCGCTCGTACGGAGCGCGCGCGAGCCGGGGGCTTAGGGGTTCGCCGCCGCTGCGCTTCGGGGGTCGGCCGGTGCCGCATCGAACTTGCAGTCGTGCAGGCTTCCGGGTCGATCTCGGATGTTCTACTGCAAGTTCGTGGCGCTGGGTCGCCGTGGCGCTGCCGGCCAAGCTCCAATTGGCGGGCGACGCGCGCGACGAGAAGGCCCGGGAAGTCGAGGTCGCGAGCGACGACCTTGACCGGCGAGACCCAGTCGTTGTCGCGATAGGTCTCGTCCCGCCGGATGCCGCTTCTCTGCTGCTCGGAGGTCCTGTGGTGCTCGCCCTCGTATTCGATCGGGACCCGCTCGGCGGGGTACTGCAGGTCCGGCTCTCCGAGCCATTCGCCTTCGGAGTCGAAGACGGGCATGTTGACGAGCGGCCGCGGGAACCCGCCGTCGATGAGAATCATGCGAAGCCGCGACTCTCGGGGGGAGTCGACCCGGGTTTCCAGGTGGGCCAGGACCGCGCGAGCGAGGCGGACGCCGCGCCGTCCGCCCGCCGTCTCGATCGCCGCCTCCAGGTCGCGTTCGGTGACCCGGCCGGGCCGGATGATCACGTCCCCGAGGACGATGAGGTCGACGGGTTCCAGGCACGCGGCCAGGTCGAGCCAAAGCCGGGGTCGAGGGGTGAGCAACAGACCCTTGTACGTCTCGACCGAAGCATTCTCAGCGCCGAGATGGGCGCGGACGCCGGCGACGCGCGGAGGCGTCCGCCCCGGCACGGTCACGTGGATCTCCGCCGACTTGGGCGCTGGGAGCCCGCGCAGCTCCTCCGCCGTGTGGTGGCTGATCATCGAACCGTCCGGCATCGCGAGCAGCGCCGCCGCGCATCTCGACGCGAGCGTATTCGGCGCCGCCGCGTCCACGAACACCCCGCGGTGCACCCGCCGGACCGCCGGCCCGTCGAGCCGCCCGCGGGTCATCCCGGCCGCGCGGGCGGCCTCCGTTTCGAACGCGCGGCCGGTGAGCTCGTCCGGTAGCGGCTGACGATTCCGAGGCATCGGGAGAGGCTGCCGAATCCGCGCGGATCGTGCGTTCGTCGTCCACAGGCTCGAGCACGTTCGCTCGGCCGGTGCGGGGCCTCGGAGGCGGGCCGCTGGTGCTGGAGCGCCGGCGGCAGGGCCCGGCCGCATCGAGCTTGCAGGAGCGCAGGTTTCCGCCGAGTTTTGGCCTGTCCTACTGCAAGTTCGATTCGTGGCTCGTCCGTCGGTCGTCGTCGCGTGCGGATCAGCTCACGCTGAACGCGTTGCTGGTCGCGCCGGTGAGACTTCCGCTCGTCGCTACGAGCGTGTAACCAGTGCCGGCCGCCAGATGCAGGCCGAGCGCGGAGGTGATGTTCAGATCGGTGAATGTCGCGACTCCGGCGGCCGCCGTTTTCGTCTTGTCGCCGTTGAGGACGCCGAGGCCGAGCAGGCCGGCATTGTTGCCGATTGCGACGGCGACGGTCACGGTGCTGTTCGCCGTGTTCCCGAACTGGTCCTGAACGAGGACCGCGACCGGGATCGTCGAACCCGAGCCCTGACCGGTGTTGGCGATCGGCGCGGAGAACGCCAGCTTGGTCGCTGTCCCCGGGTTGATCGTCACTAGCTGCGTTTTGGGCGTGAAGCCCGTTGCGGCAACGGTGATGGTCGGCGTGCCTTTCACCGTGTCCCCGTAGTTGAAGGTCGTGGTGGACGAGCCCGCGGAGATCGCCGGCGATGTCGACGGCGAGAAGCTTGCTCCCCCGGAACCGGACGACAAGGCGAGGGTGGTCGTACCGGTCGTGACTGGGTTGTCGAAGGCATCGAGGCGCTGGACGGTGATCGTGCCCAGATTCGGGGTCGCCCACGCGACGGCGGTGGTCGAGGTAGGCGTGAGCAGAAACTTGGAGGCGGCCGCGGGCACGACCTCAACGGCTAGCGAGGCGCCCGTGAGTCCACTCGCGGCCGCGCCGACGGTCCAGTTTCCCGTCTTGTTGTCGGCGTAGGTGAAGGTCGTGGAACTCGCGTGGCCGGCGATGCTCAGCGGGCTGGCGGGGGAGACCACTCCAGTGCCCGACGACTTGGTCAGGGCCACGCCGGTCGCGGACCCGGTGACGACGGGGTTGCCGTAGGTGTCCTGGCGCGTGACGGTGATGGTCCCGCTGGTGACGCCGGCTGTCAGGGAGGTCGATGCGGGGGCGACCGCGAGCTTGGTAACCGCACCCGCGCTGATCGTCTGGGTCTGGGTGGAGGTCGTGAGCGCGCCGCTCGCGGTGATGACCGGGGCGCCGGATTTGTTGTCGCCGTAGAAGAAGCTCGCCGTGGAGGTGCCCGCGAGGATCGTCACCGACGTGATCGGGGCGCCGCCGGACGTGGCCGCGAACGACTTCGTCCCGGTCGAGTTCGAGGACAGGTTCACGACGGTCCCGCCGGCCCCGGCGAGCGTGGCGTTGCCGACCGCGTCCTGCGAGCGGACGGTGATCGGGCCGAGCGTGGGTGAGGCGACGGCTGTGGCGTTCAGGGGGCTCGACGTGAACGCGAACGCCGCCGACGTCCCGGCCGAGACGGTGAACGAGGAGCTTGTGCCGGACGTGAGGCCCGAACTCGTCGCGGTGAGCGTGTAGCTGTCGGCTTTGTCGACGGACAGGCCGGAGAAGACGGCGACGCCGCTGGAGTTCGTGGTCGCCGTCGCGGTTCCCGACAGGGTTGCGCCGGCCGGCGTCGTGAGGGCGACGGTCACCGAGCGGCCGGCCAGCGGGACGGCGGCGTCGGCCGCGGTCTGCACCGTGACCTCGACGCCGGGAGCGATCGCGGCGCCCGCGGTGGCGTTGGTCGGCTGGGCCGTGAAGGCGACTTTCGTCGGGGTCAGGACGGTGACGGTGCTGTCGTCCACCGCGGGGGCCGTCCACGACCGGTACTTCGCTGTCACGGTGTAGGTGTACGTGCCGTCCGGCACCGACGCGTCCGCGCAGGACGTGCCGGTGATCAGCGCGGCCGCGCTGCTCCCGCACGCGGCGACCGGGACGCCGCCGGTCGAGCGGGTGACGAAGTAGCCCTCGGGCGAGAGCAAGCCGCCGGACGCGGTCCAGGACACCGGGACGCTCACGGCCGACAGGTTGTAGGTCGGGACGATCACGGCTGTCGGCGGTGCGAGCGTCCCGGTGGATCCGTGACCCGTGCCACCGCCGGCCGATCCCCAGTACGCCGACGCGGGGGTGGCGAGAGCGAGCGCCGAGACGAGATACGCGCTCAGGGCGAGACGAAGAAACGATCTCATCTAGCCCTCCTTTGCGCATCTCCTGCTTGCCCGGAATCGCCTGATGGCGAGGTGCCCGCACGGCACCCCGCCATCAACTCGCCGACCGCGAAGTTTTACGTGGCCAGGAAGTAGAGCGGCACGGTCGCGCCCTGGCAGGCGTCCTGATCGGACGCCAAGTTGTTCATCTTCAGAACGACGCTTCCGGTTATCGTTGCGGCGGGCGCCATGTCGCCGTAGGCAAAGGAAGCGTCCCAGGCAATTGGCGTCACGGTGTAGTCGGCGGCCGAGCAACCAGGGACCGTGGTCCACGGGCTTCCGTCAGGTGCGGCGACAGTGACCGTGACGTTGCTGAGGATCTGGTGGCCGGAACTGGGGTTGGTGACCGAGAAGTGATGGGTCTCCCACGTTGGGGCCGCGCCGCCGGGAGTCAACGGACCGCCTGACTTCGCAGCGGCTGCTGCGTCGACGACGAAGTCGGCGGAAACCCCCGTACCACCTGTGCTTGCGTCGTTCCCTGTCGACGTCCAGTACGCAACCGCAACGCCGGCGCCAAGTGCCACGACGACGGTGGTTGCCAGAACGGCGGTGATCTTCTTCTTGGTGAACTGCATGGCGGTTCCTCCCTTAGAGGCGGTTTATGAGGTGGGTCCGGTTTTCCCGCAATTGCCACCGGAAAGGGCAGCCGCTGGTGAATCCGGTCTTTCTCTACAGCCGATCAACTGGCCTTCGTTTTCGAGTTCGATCGATCAATCGGACGACACTCGGCAAAGCTTTAGATTCGCCGAACCTTCGGTTGACCTCGGCATTTCTCGAAACTGGAAGGCGGCCACGCCGGGTACCATTTTGACGGATTTCGACCAGCGCCTCCCGGGGGAAGATTCTGTGGGGAGCCGACTTGAGGGTCCGGCGGTCCGGATTTCGTCAAGTCCTGCGCGCCCGACGCGGGCGGAGTAGCCGACGCTCGCCGGGGTAGTTCCCGCGGGTGGTCGGCACGGGGCCGTCCGGAGGGAAGGTCCGCGTGGAGCATCCGACAGGACGACGGCACGAGGCGTTGACGGCGCTGGGCCTGCCGGCACGGATCCAGGCGTGCCTGTTCGACCTCGACGGCGTGATCACGCGGACGGCGACGGTCCACGCGGCGGCGTGGAAGCGCATGTTCGACGCGTACCTGGAACAGCGCGACGGGGCGGGGTTCGTCCCGTTCGACCCCGCTGCCGACTACAACAGGTTCGTCGACGGCAAGCCACGCATGGACGGCACCCGCGACTTCCTCCGATCCCGCGACATCGATTTGCCCGTCGGCACGGACGACGACGCGCCGGGGGCGGAGACCCTGCACGGCCTGGGTAACCGCAAGAACGAGCTGGTGCTCGAGCTAATCCGGCGCGACGGTGTCGACGTGTTCGAAGGGTCGGTGCGTTACCTCCATGCCGTGCGGGCGGCGGGGTTGCGGACGGCGGTGGTCTCGTCGAGCGCGAACACCGTGGACGTCCTCGCGGTCACCGGCCTGAGCGACCTGTTCGACGCGCGCATCGACGGCGTCGTCGCGCGCGAGCGCAACCTCCCGGGCAAGCCGGCTCCCGACACGTTCCGTGCGGGCGCGGAGGAGCTCGGGGTCTTCCCCGCGCAGGCCGCTGTGTTCGAGGACGCGCTGGCCGGCGTCCAAGCGGGGTGTGCCGGCAACTTCGGCTGGGTGGTCGGCGTGGACCGCGTGGGCCAGGCGGGCGAGCTGCAGCGCTACGGCGCGGACGTGGTCGTCGCCGACCTGGCCGACCTCCTGAAGCAGACGGAAAGCCGCGCCTCGTGATCCGGCAGCGGCAGTACCCCACCGAACCGTGGTGCCTGCGGGAGACCGGCCTCGACCTCGGCCTGCTCGCTCAGGGCGAGTCCGTGTTCGCGCTGTCGAACGGCCACGTCGGTCTGCGCGGCAACCTGGACGAGGGCGAGCCGCACGCGCTGCCGGGAACGTACGTGAACTCGGTGTACGAGGTCCGGCCGCTGCCCTACGCGGAAGCCGGTTACGGCTATCCCGAGTCGGGGCAGGCGGTCATCAACGTCACCAACGGCAAGGTGATCCGGCTGCTCGTGGACGACGAGCCGTTCGACGTCCGCTACGGCGACATCCGCAAGCACGAGCGCGTTCTCGACCTGCGAGCCGGCGTGCTCGACCGCACCGCCGAGTGGACGACCCCCACCGGGCGCGGCGTGCGAGTCACGTCCACACGGATCGTGTCGTTGACGCAGCGGGCGATCGCCGCCATCGCCTACACGGTGGAGGCGACCGGCGACACTCCGGTGCGCGTCGTCGTCCAATCGGAGCTCGTGGCCAACGAGGAGCTGCCCGTCGTCGCCGGCGACCCGCGCGTCACCGGCGCGCAGGAGCCGCTCGTCGGGCAGGACCATCAGAGCCGCGACCTGTACGCTGTCCTGCTGCATTCGACGAAACGCAGCGCGCTGCGCCTGGCCGCCGCGATGGACCACGAGGTGCACGGGCCTGAGGGCACTGTCACCAAGATCGAGGCCGACTCCGACCTCGCACGCCTCACGGCGACGGTCGTGCTCGCGCCGGGGGAGTCGCTGCGGATCGTGAAGTACCTGGCGTACGGGTGGTCGGCGCAGCGCTCGCTGCCGGCACTGCGTGACCAGGTCGCGGCCGCGCTCACCGCCGCCCGCGCGACCGGCTGGGAGCGCCTGCTCTCCGATCAGCGGACGTACCTGGACGATTTTTGGGACAAGGCCGACGTCTGCGTCGAGGGTGACGAGGAACTGCAGCAGGCCGTGCGGTTCGCGTTGTTCCAGGTGCTGTGCTCGGGTGTGCGGGCCGAGCGGCGCCCGATCGCGGCGAAAGGCCTGACCGGCACCGGCTACGACGGGCACTGCTTCTGGGACACCGAGACGTTCGTGCTGCCCGTCCTGACCTACACCGTCCCGCACGCCGTCGCCGATGCGCTGCGGTGGCGGTTCTCGACGCTGCCGCAGGCGCGGGACCGGGCCGCGCAGCTCGGCCTGAAGGGCGCTGCTTTCCCGTGGCGGACGCTGCACGGCGAGGAGTGCTCCGCCTACTGGCCCGCGGGCACGGCCGCATTCCACATCAACGCGGCGGTGGCCGCGGCGGTCGTGCGCTACGTCCAGGCCACGGGGGACGTCGACTTCGAGCGCGACACCGGGTTGCCCCTGCTCGTGGAGACCGCGCGGCTGTGGCGCAGCCTCGGTCACCACGATGCGGCCGGGCATTTCCGCATCGACGGCGTGACGGGCCCGGACGAGTACACCGCGGTCGTGGACAACAACGTGTACACGAATCTGATGGCCCAACAGAATCTGCGTGCCGCCGGCGACGCCTGCGACCGGCACGGCGCTGAGGCCGAAGCCCTGGGCGTGGACGCGGCTGAGGTGGCGTCCTGGCGGGAGGCTGCCGCTACCGTCCGCGTCCCGTTCGACACCCACCTCGGCGTGCATCCGCAGAGCGAGGGCTTCACCGACCATGCGGTCTTCGACTTCGCCGGGTACCCGCCCGAGGCCTACCCGCTGCTGCTGAACGTGCCGTACTTCGACCTGTACCGGAAGCAGGTCGTGAAGCAGGCCGACCTCGTGCTCGCGATGCATCTGCGCGGTGACGCCTTCAGTCCCGAGCAGAAACTGCGCAACTTCGACTACTACGAGGCGGTCACCGTCCGGGATTCGTCCCTGTCCGCGGCGACCCAGGCCGTCCTGGCGGCCGAGGTGGGCCACCTCGACCTCGCCCTCGACTACACCTGCGAGACGGCGCTGATCGACCTGCGCGATCTGGCGTTCAACACCCGCAACGGCCTGCACATCGCCGCTCTGGCCGGGACGTGGAGCGCGCTCGTCTGCGGCTTCGGCGGGATGCGCGACTACGACGGGGAGCTCAGCTTCGCCCCGTCCCTGCCGTCGGGGCTGACGGGCCTGGCGTTCACCGTCCTCGTCCGGGACGCGCGGCTGACCGTGGACATCCGGGCCGGCGAGGCGACGTACTCCCTGCGGGACGCCGGCGGGGTGGCGGACGACGACGCGTTCCTGCGCTTCCGGCACTACGGCGAGGTGCTCGACCTGCACCCGAAGGAGACGCTGCGGCGCCCCCTCCCGCCGGTCGTGGAGCGTCCGCGCCCGGCCCAGCCCCCCGGCCGCGAGCCCGCCCGCCGCAGCGCCGGCGGATAGCCGGGCGGACTGGTCCTGCCAGGACCAGTCGCGGGCCCGTCTGGGCCCAAAACGGCCTCTAACGCCCGCCTCGAGGCCTAGGTCACGCCATTTTCGCCTGTTCGGCGCGGACGTGTTCGAGCCTTGCGCAACTGGTGAGTAACAAGTGGCCCCGAGCGCGGCGGAACAGCCGCTTCGGGGCCCTGACCTGGGCGGATGCGGCTGATCGGCACTGGAAGGCCCGGTCGTCGAGGGTGCCCTCGCCCAGCCGCGCGGGCCGGGCGGGCCCTGGCAGTTGTCCTGCCAGGTCTAGCTGGCGGGACGACAGCGTCCGAGACAGACGAGGGGCGGGGCGCACGGGCCGGGCTATAAATCGTGTCAAGGATGAGCTCGACCTGGAGGTTTTCGCGGTGACCATGCTCAAGCGCGAGGAATGGCACGACATCACTCGCCTGACGGACTGGAACTTCACCTACGTCGACGACGACGGTGTCTTCCCGGACTGGATGGCCGGACGCGACGGTTCCGACCGCGAGATCTGGCACACCTGGCGCGAGGACTACCGCAACAGCTACGGCGAGTACGTCGGGACGCAGCGCGAGAAGGACCACGCCGCGTACTCCGTGAAGGCCGCGCTGCAGCGCTCCGACATCTTCGACGGCCTGTCCGAGGGCTGGAAGACGAACTCGAAGCTGCACTTCTCCGGCCTGACGGCGATCGAGTACCTCGCCGTCACGTCCGAGATGCGGATGGCTCGCTTCGGCCTCACCGGCGGCTGGCGCAACATGGCCGTCTTCGGTGCGCTGGACGAGATGCGCCACGCGCAGATCAACATGTTCTTCTGCCACGAGTTCATCTCGCAGGACATCCAGTACGACTGGGCGCAGAAGGCGTACCACACGAACAACTGGGCGATCATCGCCGCGCGCGGATGCTTCGACGGCTTCATGACTTGCACCTCGGCGGTCGATGTGGCCATCGGCCTGCCGTTCACGTTCGAGACCGGCTTCTCGAACCTGCAGTTCGTCGCGCTGGCCGCGAACGCGCTCGAGTCGGGCGACGTCAACTTCGCCAACATGATCTCGTCCATCCAGACGGACGAGGCCCGCCACGCCCAGCAGGGCGGCCCGACCCTCGACATCCTGATCGAGACGCAGGGCAAGGAGCGTGCGCAGTGGATGATCGACCGGACGTTCTGGCTCTCCCAGCGCCTCTTCGCGATCGTCACCGGCCCCTCGATGGACTACTACACGCCGCTCGAGGCGCGTGAGCAGTCCTACAAGGAGTTCATGCAGGAGTGGATCGTCGAGCAGTTCGTCACCTCGCTCGAGGACTACGGCCTGAAGAAGCCCTGGTACTGGGACGAGTTCATGGACTGCCTGGACAACGCCCACCACTCGCTGCACATCGGCACGTGGTTCTACCGCTGGACGCTGTTCTACAACCCCAACGGCGGCGTCTCGAAGGACGAGCGCGAGTGGCTGCGCGAGAAGTACCCGACGTGGGAGGAGAACTGGGGTCCCCTCTGGGACACCATCATCCACAACATCAACGACGGGCGCCCCGACCTCACGCTCCCGGGCACGCTGCCCTGGATCTGCAACATGTGCAACCTTCCGATGGGCTCCGCGACCGGGCCGAAATCGGTCAAGACGCCGCTGCGCAGTTACAAGCTCGTCCACAACGGCTACCCGTACTGGTTCTGCTCGGACCCCTGCCGCCGCATCTGGTGGGAGGACCGCGGGACGATGATCGGCCAGAAGACCATCGTCGAGCGCCTGCTCGCGGGCGAGGTCCAGCCGCCCGACCTGACCGGCCTGTTCGACTACATGGGTGTCGGCTCCGAGGAGATGGGTGACGACGCGTACGGCATGGCCTGGGCTGCGGACTACCTTCCGGAGAACGAAAAAGGCTGACCTGGCAGTCAGCTGATAGTTCGTCAGTTCGTCTCGGAACCCCCGGTCGCGCTCCGCGGCCGGGGGTTTCCGCGTCCTGGAAAATTGAGGCTTGAACGCAGCGCCGACGCCGTTTTACGCTCTGATCCGGGGACGACCTGAGCAGCTGGCCTGACTTTTATCACCGCGGCGGGATCGGATCCGGCGTAGCGCTGTGACCTGCGGGTTCACCTGGTGGGCGGCCCGGATTTGCGCACTAGGCCGGGGCTTCTAGGGTCGGTGCGTGGCCTACGTGCGGACGGTGAAGACGTCCTCGGGCGCGACGGCTGTGCAGATCGTGCATTCCTCGCGGCGGGGCTCGCGCAACATTGAGCACCTCGGGTCGGCGCACGACGAGGTCGAGTTGGCGGCGTTGAAGGTCGCGGCCGCGGCGCGGTTGGCCGCGGGCCAGCACGAGCTCGCGCTCGGGCTGGAGCTGGAACCTGCTGGGACCGCGGATCGGCCGTTGGAGATCGTGGCCTCGCGGATGGGGCACCTGTGGGAGGCGTTGTGCCGGGCTTACGACGCGCTCGGGTTCGATACGGCGGCCGGCGGCGACGAGGTGTTCCGGGGCCTGGTGCTGGCGCGGATCATCGAGCCGACGAGCAAGGCGGATTCACTACGGGTGCTTGCCGAGGTCGGTGTCGCGAGCGCGTCCTACCCGACGTTGAATCGGCGGTTGCCGGTCTACGCGAAGGATTCCTGGCGGGATTCGCTGGCGGCGGCGTGTGCTGCGCATGCGGCGTTGGGGCCGGCGTCGTTGGTGCTTTACGACGTGTCGACGCTGCATTTCGAGACCGACAACGCGGACGGGTTCCGGGAGCCCGGGTTCTCCAAGGAACGGCGTCTGGATCCGCAGATCACGATCGGTCTGCTCACCGATGCGACGGGGTTCCCGCTGATGCTGGAGGCGTTCGAGGGGAACAAGGCCGAGACCTCCACGATCCTGCCGGTGATCACCGCGTTCATGACGGCCCATCAGTTGTCTGATGTGATCGTAGTTGCGGACGCCGGGATGATCTCCGCGGCGAACCAGGTCGGGATCGAGGAAGCCGGGCTCTCGTTCATCCTCGGCACCAGGATCCCCGAGATTCCTTACATGGTCGCGCAGTGGCGACGCGAGCACCCGGGCCAGGACATGCCCGACGGGCACGTGCTGACCCAGCCCTGGCCGGCCACCGCCAAGGAGAAAGAGCGTGGCAAGCGGGACAAGACGATCTACTACCAGTACTCGCAAGGCCGGGCCCGGCGCAGCCTGCGCGGGATCGACGAACAGGTCCGCAAAGCCGAGGCGGCCGTCGCGGGGAAGGCGCCGGTGAAGCGGAACCGGTTCATCGCCCTGGCCGGGGCCACCAAATCGGTGAACCGGGAGCTGGAGGCCAAGGCTCGCGCGTTGGCCGGGATCAAGGGCTACACGACGAACATCGTCGCGCCGAACCCGGAGTTTGTGATCGGTGCCTACTCCCAGTTGTGGCGGATCGAGAAGTCGTTCCGGATGTCCAAGCACGACCTGGCCGCCCGGCCGATCTACCACCGCAAGCGCGAGTCCATCGACGCGCACATCAACATCGTGTTCGCCGCGCTCGCGGTCACGCGGCTGATCGAGGCACGGACCGGGTGGTCGGTCAAGAAGTTCGTGCAGACCGCCCGGCGCTACCGCACCGTCCAGATCCGCGCCGGAGACCAGCTGCTCACCGCCGAAGATCCGATCCCGACGGAACTACGCGACGCCCTCGCTCAGATTCTCTGACGGAGGTGCGCACTAAATTGATAAGAGTCAGGTTTTACGCTCTGATCCGGGGACGACCTGAGCAGCTGGCTCCTGCGGTGGTGTCCCCGCGGTTCCTCATCGGGAGGGGCCGACAGCGGTGGTGCCGCCCTGGGGCCTCGGCGACGGAGACGGCACCACCGCACCTCTCCTCGGCGCCGGCTGCGCGCTCTGCGCACGGGGTCGCGTCGGCTGCGCCACGGTGCGCCGGTTAACCCGCGCGACGCTCCTGTTCGGTCAGCGTCGACTTCCTGCGCTGGCGTGCCACTTCCTGCGGTGTGCACGGCGCTGGAAGTGGGCTTTCGGCGCGTGAAGTCGGTCAGGGCGCCAGACCCTCTAGTTCAACAGGACTGACGGCACTCCAATCAGCGCCGCGTCCAGTCCGTCACGACCCAGTGGCCGCCGGCCCGAGTTCGACGAGTAGTGCGATGTCGTCAGTCCGCCAGCGCGGCACAGGTGCCCCTTTCCGAAGCCCTCGCCGAGAAGTCGTCCTCGAGGTCCAGATACGCGACCAGCGGACGCGCCGTGCGCAGCTTGTCGAGGCAGCGCGACCGCGTGGGCCCGATGTAGCCCTTGGACACGGCCAACTTCTCGCTGATCTGCTCGTAGGTGGCCGGCGGGTCGGAGAAGAGCATCTGCAGCAGGGTCTGGCAGTGGTCCGGCAGCTCGCGCAGGGACGCCCGCAGGGCGTGGTGGCGCTCCGCGGCGAGCAGGTCGTGGTCGGGCGGGACGGGGTCGACTTCCTCCCACAGGCTCAGCGACGCGTCCGGGTCGACCGGGACCTGCCGCTGCCGCGCCCGCCACAGGGCGATGCACTCGTTGCGCGTGCTGGTCGCCAGCCAGCCGGCCAACGCGTTGGGGTCGCGGAGGGTGCCGAGCCGCTCGACCAGGCGCAGCCACACCGTCTGGCTGACGTCGTGAGCGTCGGCGTCGCAGAGCCGGAACCGCCGGCAGATCGACCACACCAGACCGGCGTGCCGGTCGACCAGCGCGTTCCAGGCCGAACCGTCCCCGTCGGCCGCCGCTGCCACCAGGCGTGCGTCCTGTTCGCTCATGGAATCTCCTCCGCGGGTCTGTCCTGGAACTCCGAGGCGGCGGGGGGACCCCGTGATACGTCACAGATGGGGAGAAAATGACCAGGGGTTCGCCCGGCGATAATCCGGGGGAGGGCGTCGAGGGTGCCCGGCTAGGATCGCCCCTCATGGCACAGGAATCCCGCCCCGTCTCGCTGACCGGCGTCAAACCCACCGGTGAGCCGCACCTCGGCAACTACGTCGGCGCGATCCGGCCGGCGATCCGGCTGACCGAGCACTACGACGCGTACTACTTCATCGCCGACTACCACGCGCTGACCTCCGTCCACGACCCGAAGCTGATGGACCACTACTCGCGTTCGGTCGCGGCGTCCTGGATCGCGTGCGGGCTCGACCCCGACGTGGCGACGTTCTACCGGCAGTCCGACATCCCGGAGACCTTCGAGCTGTTCTGGATCCTGTCGTGCTTCACCGCGAAGGGCCTGATGAACCGCGCGCACGCGTACAAGGCCTCGCGGGACGCGAACGAGGCAGCCGGCGAACCCGACCTCGACGCCGGCGTGAACATGGGCCTGTACAACTACCCGGTCCTGATGGCGGCCGACATCCTGATCATGGACGCGGACGTCGTCCCCGTCGGGCGCGACCAGATCCAGCACATCGAGTACACGCGCGACATCGCCGGCCGGTTCAACCAGGTGTACGGCCCGAAACATGCGATCAAGCTGCCCCGGAACATCACCTCGGCGGACGCGGACGCGAACGCGATGCCGGGCCTGGACGGCCGGAAGATGAGCAAGTCCTACGACAACACGATCCCGCTGTTCTGCGACGCGAAGCGGCTGCGCAAGCTCGTCCGCTCGCTGAAGACCGACAGCACGCCCGTCGAGGATCCCAAGGATCCTGACACCTCCTCAGTCTTCGCGATCTACAAGCAGTTCGCCGAGCCCGAGGATCTCGAGAAGATGCGCGGCCGGCTCGAGGCGGGCGGGCTGGGCTGGGGCGAGTTCAAGGACGTGCTGTTCGACCAGCTCGACTCGGTGCTCGCCGGCCCGCGAGAGCGCTACACCGCGCTGATGGAGGACCGCGCCGAACTCGACGCGATCCTCGCCGGCGGGGCGGAGCGGGCGCGTGCCCGTGCCGCCGGCGTCCTGCGGGCGGCCCGCGCGGCCGTCGGCATCGGCTGACCGGACACCTGACTGGGCGTCAGTCGCACACCTGCCCCGGGTAGAGCGCCGCCCCGAGGCCGGGGATCGCCTGCGCGCGGCCCTGCGCGAGCAGCGCCGCGGCGGCCTGCTGCCCGTTCTCCCCCGTCGCCGAGATCCGGGCCGCGATGAGACCGGCGACCAGGGGAGCGGCGAACGAGGTACCGCTCCAGCGCGCCATGCCGTCGAAGCGGCGGACCTCGCCGACGTGCGGCGGCTCCGTGCAGAGGTAGTCGCCCGTGCAGAAGGCGTTCACCAAGTTTTCGCCCGGCGCGAACACGTCGACCCAGCCGCCGTAGTTGCTGAAGGACGCGCGGGCGCGGCCGTCGCGGGTCAGGGCGCCCACCGAGACCGTCCAAGGCGAGGCGGCGGGCCAGAACGGGACGCGGGTGTCGTCGTTGCCGGCGGCCACCACGAGCACGACGCCCTTCTGCGCCTCCAGGCGGCGCCGGATCAGCTCGAACGACAGCAGCGGACGCGCGTCGCGAGTGGTGCACCCGAAGGCCATCGCGACGACGTCCGGGCCGCGGTCGAGCGCCTGGTAAATCTGCGCGACCACGTCGGACTCGTAGGCGGCACCCACGATCGGGAACGCGTTCTCGACGAAGACCTCGGCCCGCGGCGCCATCGTGCGGACGACGCCCGCGGAGAACATGCCGTGGCCCGCGTAGGAGGCGAGGATGCCGTTCGTCCCGAGGGTGGCCGTTTCCGGGTCGCCCGCGACGCCGGCCGTCCAGGATGTGGTGACGTTCGCCGTGAGGCCGTTTCGATGACGGACACGAGGGTCCCGGCGCCGTCACAGTGCCCCCAGGTGGCGCAGCCGCCGACGCCCGGGCGGGCCCGGTCCCGGCCGGCACCTCCTCCGGTTCCGTGGCCGGGCAGCGGTTGCCCGACCCGCACAGGTAGAGGACGTGGTCGGGCGTCGCGACGCCCGCCCCGAGTTCCCGGTCCAGCAGGTCGAGGGCTCGCTGCGTGTCCGGGACCTGATACACCGTCAGGCCGTTAAGGTTCAGCTGGCGGCCGTTGCGCGGGTCGACCCGGTCGCGGACCACGACCCCGTCCGGGAGGACCTCCCGGACTCGCGCGAGGTCCGAGTCCCGCAGCAGGATGTGGCCGGAGCGGAACAGGTACTCGGGATCGTCCCGGCTGGGATAGGCGTCCGCGCCCGGCAGGCCGCTGCGGCCGTCGCCGCCCCGCTCCGGGCCGCGCCCGCCGCAGTTCCGGTGGGCGAGTTGCTCGCGCTGGCGCTCGGGCGTCCCGCCGACGCCCTGGCCGCGGCCCGCGAGATCCTCGCTGCGCGGCCGGGGCCCCGCGAGGCGTCCGTCGCCCACCAGGCGGCCGGGATCGTCCTTCGAGACCGCGGGGAACTCGGCGCGGCGACCGTCGAACTGCGCCGCGCCCGCGCCCTCGCCGCCGCGTCCGGGGACCTCGACCGGGAGGCCGACGTCTGCGCGACTCTGGGCGTCACGCTCGTCGTCGCCGGCCGCGCGAGGGCCGGGCTCGCTTCCCTGGACTGGTCGGTGGCCCGGTCCCGCGGCGGGGCTGCCGGCCGCGTCCTCATGCGGCGCGCGACCGCGTACTACGACCTCGGGCGGTACGAGGACGCCGGCGCCGACCTGACCCGCGCCTTGCCGCTGCTGCGCCGCAGCGGGGACGCCGTGTGGGAGGCGCGGGCGCTGACTTGGCGCGCGGAGGTGCATCGCGCGCTCGGGCGTTCCGCGCGCGCCGCGGCCGACTACGCCCGGGCCGAGCGGATGTTCGCCGACACCGGCCAGGAGGTCGAGTACGCGACCGCCCGGCACAATTTGGGGCTGGTCGCCGCGGGCTCCGGTGACCTCCCGCGGGCGCTCGCCTACTTCGACGAGGCGCGGGCGCGCTTCGCGGCGGTGGGGGACGTGCGGGCGGACCAGATCCTCGACCGGGTCGCGGTTCTGCTCGCCGCGGGCCTGGCGCAGGAGGCGTTCGCCGAGGCCGACGCCGCGGCCGTGGGCCCGGACCGGGCCGGCAACGCCTCCAAGCTGGCGGAGTTGCTGCTCGCTGCCGCGACCGCCGCGCTCTCGGCCCGCCTGCCCGCCGAGGCGCAGGCCCGGGCGGCGTCGGCCCGGGCGCTGTTTCACGCGCAGCGGCGGCCGTGGTGGGCCGCCCGCGCCGAGTTCGTGTCGGTGCAGGCGCGCTACGCCGGCGGCGAGCGCGGGGGACGGCTCCTGACGCAGGCTCAGAACGTGGCGGCGCGGCTCGAGGCGCTCGGGGCCGAGGACGCTCCGCGGGCGCACCTGCTCGCCGGTCGGCTCGCGCTCGACCGCTCCCTTGGGCGCTCCTCCCGGCGCGGCGGGACCGGGTGGTGGCTGTCGCCCCGTCCGCGTCGATGTGGCTGCGGGCCCGCCGGACGCCGCCGCCGCAGCGCCGCCGGGTGACCCTCGTCGCCGGGCCGGACCTCGGCACGGGCGGCGCGGAAGTCCCCGTCCTCGCCGCCGCGTACCCGGCTGCGACCGTGCTGGGCGGCGGGACCGCGACCGCCGAGGACGTCCTTGCCGCACTGGACGGCGCGTGGCTCGCGCACGTCGCCGCACACGGGACCTTCCGCGCAGACAACCCGCTGTTCTCGGCATTGCGCCTGGACGACGGCCCGCTGATCGTGCACGACCTGGAGCGCCTGCGCCGGGCGCCCTACCGCCTGGTGCTGTCGGCGTGCGACTCTGGTGTTGCGGCCCCCGGTGGGCGCGGACGAGCTGCTGGGCCTGGCCGCCAGCCTCCTTTCGCTCGGCGCCGCGGGGGCTACTCGCCAGCGTCGTCCCGGTGAACGACTCGGCGACGGTGCCGCTCATGCTGGCGTTGCACGACGCGCTGCGGCGCGGCGCGAACCTGGCGGAAGCGATGTCCTCCGCCCGAACCGCCGTCGCCGGCGACCCGGTCGCCGTGGCGACGGGGGCGTCCTTCGTGGCGCTGGGGTTCTGAGGGTGCACCTGACGAACCGTCAGGCTGGCACGCGGGCGGCCTCGCACGGCCGGAGGGCCCCGTCCCGCAGCAGTTCGAGGTGCCGGACGAGCGCGTCCTCGAACTCGCCGCTGGGCAGCGTGGGTAGACCTGCCGATCGCAGGCGGTCCGCGGCCGCCCGGCCGCGCACGCCGTAGAAGCAGACGTGGGCGCCGGGCCGGGCCCGGCGGACCCGGGCCAGCACCGTGAGGGCGTTCTCGGCCGCGACGAACGTCGGGACGTAGAACGCGATCACGTCGACGTCCGGGACGAAGGGCGCGAACATGCCGGGGGACAGGTCGAGGCAGTCGACGTCGAACCCGGCCTCGGCCAGCCAGAGCGCGGGCGAGGCCAGGCCGAACGGCGCTCGACCGAGTTCGTGAGTACCCGTCAGGAGCACGCGCAGTGGCGGAATCACGGCTGCGGGATCGCGCACGCGTCGCCCGCGGGCGCGGTGGCCGCCTTCCCGCGCTCGTGGTTCTGCCGGCGGCTGCCACCGTGCCAGTCTTCCTGCACGCCCACGTCGGCGGTGCTGATCCCGAACACCTCGAGCTGCGGGCGCTCGCGCAGGCTGCGCTTGAGCTCGGCGAAGCCGGGGAAGCGGGCGAGGCCGAGGACGTGGTCCCACAGTTCGACGGCCTGCTCGGGGGAGGGCAGGCGGCTGATCACCGGGCCGAAGAACGCGACGCCGCCGGGCGGGTCGACGTGCAGGATCGGCGTCCCCACGTCCTTGCCGGTCAGGGTGCGCGCGGCGGTCGTCTCGGCGCGGATCTCGTCGTCCCAGGACGCGTCGTGCAGCGCGTCCACCAGGCCGGGCGGGAGCCCGGCGTTCGCGAGCGCCTTGGCGACCTCCGCCGGGCTGCCGACGGTGGCCGTGCGCTCGGCCATGTCCCGCCACGGCGGCCGGTCGAAGACGTGCTTGCCGAACTCGGCCTGGAGGGCGTCGACGGCCTGCGGCCCGTGCGCGGCGCGGGCGGCGGCGGCGACACGGAGCATCCGCAGCCCGGCGTTGTGCCCGGCCTCGTACTCCGGCGGGAAGTGCGCGTCGTAGTCGATGTGGTCGTTGACGATCCGCAGCGAGATCAACCGCCATTCGACGGTGTAGTCGCGCAGCGCGCACACCTGGCGAACCCACTTGCTCGTCATCCAGGCGAACTGGCAGACGGGGTCGAAGTAGAAGTGCAGGTCCGGCTCGCTCATCGGGCGCTCCCTTGTCGGCGGCGGTTTCTGACGGGGACTATACCGACTAGTCCAGGAAGATAGACAGATCAGTCAAATGAGTTCTAGGATGCAGGCATGTCGAAGCCTCTGCCCACTCGCGACCGCCTCGTCCGCACAGCGGCGCGATTGTTCCTCGCCCGCAGTTACTCGAGTGTCGGCGTGAACGAGATCTGCGCCGAGGCCGAGGTACAGAAGGGCAGCTTTTACCACTTCTTCCCGTCGAAGAGCGACCTCGCGATCGCCGTGATCGACCATCACGCGGCAGCGATGTGGGCGTTGCTCGACGCCCGCGAGCGCGCGGCGCGCGGCCCCGTGAACAAGCTGCGCGCGACGGCCGAGGTCGTCGACCAGGTGCAGCGCAACCTGGTCAAGGGGTTCGGCCGCGTCGTCGGCTGCCCGTTGGGCAACCTGGCCGTCGAGCTGGCCACGATCGAGGACGCGGCGGGCCGCCACGTCGGCGCCGTCTTCGCCCAGTGGGAGGGGCGGGTCGCGGGCCACTGCCTGGACGCGGCCGAGGTCGGCCTGCTGGCGCCGGGGGTCGACCCCCGCGAGCTCGCGCACGTCGTGATCGCCACGATGCAGGGCATGATCTTGCTGGCGAAGGTGTCCGACTCGTCCGTGTCCGGCATCGCCGACGCGATGAACCGGGCGGTCGACGCGAGCCTCGCGCGCAGCGAGGCCGCGTGAGCGCGATTCTCGTAGATCGACGTTCGTGTTCCCGTACCGCCCACCGTTCCCGTGGAGGTTTCCCCCGTGGCTATCGAATCTGACGGCGCCTACGACGGTGCCTTCTTCGACGCCGGCACGTTTCTCGACTCCGTCGAGACCGAGGGCCGCGTCTTGCTGAAGACCGCGGAGGACGCGGGCCCCGGCGCGGCGATCCCGTTCTGCCCGAACTGGACGGTCGGCGACCTCGTCCCGCACCTGGGTTTCGTGTACCGCTGGGCCGGCGCGCTGATCGCGGGCGGGCTCGCGGACCCCCCGTCCCGCGAGGCGTACTTCGACGTCGACCCGAAAGACGCCGCCGGGGCGCTCGAGCGGACCCGGGCGGCGCACGAGGATCTGGTGCAGACCCTGCGGGCCGCGCCGGCCGACCTGGACTGCTGGACGATCTGGAAGGCGGCCGGGACGCCCCGTGACTTCTGGATCCGGCGGATGCTGCACGAGACCCTCGTGCACCGGGTGGACGCCGAGAACGGCGCGAGCGCGGTACCCGCCGGCGGCGGTGACCTCGACGAGGCGCTGGCAACCGACGGCATCGACGAGATGATCTGCGGATTTGCCGTGCGCTACAGCAAGATCCTGCGCAGCGAGCACCCGATGTCGATCGCGATCCGCACCGACTCGGGCCTGGCCTGGTGGGTGCGGATCAACGCGGACGCGCCGCTGTTCGGTCGCGGGCTCTCGCCCTTCGGCGCGGACGTCGAGGTGTCCGGGCTACCCGGCGAGCTGTACCTTTTCCTGTGGAACAGGCGAACCACCGACGGCTTGCGCGTCGTCGGTAACCCCGAGCCGCTCGCGGTCTGGGCCCGGGACGCCCACCTCTAACTGACTGTCCATCAGCACACGGCCCCATCAGCACACGGGGCGGCTCTTCGCGCGGCGGCGCGGGGTCGGCGAGGGCGGCGCCGGTGAGCTCAGGTGGCCGGAGGCGTACGCCGCCGCGAGCGTGGTGATCTGACGACTCGCGTCGTCGAGCGGGGCGCGGCTGTGCTGGACGCGGCACAGGATGATCGCGCCCTCGATCGCCGAGACGGTCAGGCCGGCGATCGCTCGGGAGTCCTCGGCCGTCAGCCCCGTCTCGGCGAGGCGCGCGGCGAGCGCGGCGTGCCAGTCGTCGAAGGCCCGCCGCGTGGCAGCCCGGATCGGCTCCGAGTGCCCCGACATGTCGGCGACCATCGCCGTGAGCGGGCAGCCGAAGGCGAACGACCCCTGGGCGATCGCGGTCGCGAAGTCGTCGATCAGCACGAAGATCAGCTCCGCCGCGGTCGTGGACCGGGACGCTGCCCGATTCACCGCGGTCACCGCGAAGGCGCCGTGGTCGATGGCGACCTCGACGCCGATCTCCTCTTTGCCGCCGGGGAAGTGGAAGTAGATCGACCCGCGCGAGGCGTTGCCGGCTTCGACGACGTCGACGAGCGCGGTGCCGTGGTAACCGTGGCCCTGGAACAGCCGGTTCGCGGCTGCGATCATGCGCTGTCTGCTGTCCGTTCGGCGCGCCATGCGCCTGACTCTAACGGCGCCACAGTATGTCGTCCGGCATCACGTGAACAGGTCAGCCGCGAGCCCGCTGGCGCCCGCGTGCGCCCGCAACAAGAACACCGAGCGCGAGGGCGGCCAGGACCAGGGCGACGCCGGTCGGCCCGAGCGCGTCGACGCGGCGGGCGAGGGCGGCCTGCAGCGAGCCGCCCCGTTCGATCAGCGGGTCCGCCGGGCTCCCGCCCGCGCGCACCCGGATCTCGTAGGCGCCGTACCAGGCGACGTACGCACCCACCGCGAGCAGCAGAACGCCGCCTGCGGGGGCGGTGTAGCGGGCGAGGTGACGAAACGGCCGGGCCTTGGACCGCTGCGCGAGGGCGGTGGTGACGGCGAGCAGGGCGACGACCGAGCCCATTCCCAACGCGTACGCGGCATAGGAGGCCAGGCCCGTCCCGACGTCGCCGGACCGCAGGGTCGTCGCGACGACGGCGAGGAACGGCCCGATCGCGCAGCCCAGCGACGTCACCGCGTAGGAGATGCCGTAGACGAACATGGTCCGGACGCGCACGGGCCCCTCTCCGGCCAGGCCGGCGACCCGCAGACCGGGGACGCGCACCGAGACCTTCCGCCCGGCGAGCATCAAAACGCCCACCCCAGCCAGCACGACGCCCACGGCCACGGTGAGCGCCGGAGCCCACCGGGCGATCGTGTCGGCCACCGGCGTGAGCAACAATCCGAACGCCCCGAATACGGCGACGAACCCAGCCGTCACGACCGCGGACGAGACCAGGGCTCGGCGCAACGCCACCACGGGCGGCGGGGGCCCCGCCTCGGTGCCCGCGCCGGACGCCGCGAACAGCACGAGGTAACCCGGCAGCATCGCGAACCCGCAGGGGTTCACCGCCGCGAGGGTCCCCGCGGCCGCCGCGAATGCCAGGTCGCCGCTCATCTCTGCGGAACCGTCACGCTCAGGCGCCGGCCAGCGCGGCAACCCGGGAGTGGATGCCCTCGCCCAGCGAGCCCTTGACGACCGTCACCTTGCCGGCGGCGTCCACGAACGCGTAGGCCGGTTGGGCCACGACGCCGAATCGCTTCCAGATCGCGCCGTCGACGTCGGCGACCTGGGTGAAGCCGCCGACTTTCATCTGCGCGATCGCGGCCTTCATGGCGGCGGGCTTGCCGAGGCCGGGGACGCCCACGAAGGAGACGGTCGCCCCGTACTCCTTCTCCGCGTCGACGAGGTGCGGCGCCTCGCGGGCGCAGTCCGAGCAGCCGGGCGCCCAGAACCAGAACACGGCCTTCTTCCCCGCCACGGACGAGCCCTCGAACGCCTCCCCCGCCACCGTCCGCGCAGAGAACGTCAGGACGTCCGCGACGGCGGTGCTGTCCTCGCGGCCCGCTTCGTGGCCGGTCGGGTGCTCGGTCGCCGGGTGCTCGGTCGCCGGGTGCTCGGCCGCCGGGTGCTCGGTCGCCGGGTGCTCGGTCGCCGGATGCTCGGCGACGGCGACGGCCTCAGCCGCCTGGGCGACCGGCACCGCGTGGTCGCCGTGCGAACCGCAGCCGGCCAACACCGCGAGGGTGAGAAGCGCCGGGGCGAGCCGGCGGTGGGGACTACGAGACATGTCGTGCCTTCCGGATGTAGAGCACCATCGCGAGCGCCATCGGGACGGTGACGATCGTGTTGTAGAACAGGTGCAGTTCGACGCGGGGAAAGAACAGTTGGGCGACGCTGGTCGGCACGGGGCGCCCGCCGAGGAAGTCCCCGCCGATCCGCTGGACGAGTAGCAGCAGGTGCTCGATGTGGTGCCAGAACTGGATGACGAGCGCGACCGTCCACCACAGGCGTGCGCGCCCGGTGAAGCCCCGGCGCAGCAGGAACAACCCGGCGAGCATCGCGACGGCGTAGAGGTAGTGCATCCACTCGGACGTCACCAGCCAGGGAAAGGGCTTGCCGAGGACGCCGCGCGCCTCCTTCAGCGGTTGGTCGAACACCCAGATCTGGATGGCCTGCGCGGCGTGCTCGGCCCAGTGCGACAGGACGACGAGCAGGAAGACCATCAGGGCGGCGTTGTGGTGCCGCCCGTTGAGCGCGGCGAGGATTCCCTTGCTCCCCCCGTCCCTCGGCGCGGTCGGAGAGCCGGAGCGCGGCAGGTCGGCGATCTCTGTCACGGAGTGCTCCTTCGGAGGAAGATCGCGGGGTCGGGAAGCCGGGATCGGCGGGCCCGGTGGCGCCGGTGCGCGGACTCCGGCGGCGGCGTAGCCACGGGGGGGTCGAGACCGAGGGGTTCGTAGACGAAGGCCCGAGGCAGCTTGCGGTCGCCACCGGCGAACCGGACGGTCCAGCCGCGGTGCAGAGCGACCCGGCTGCCCGGCACCAAGCGCAGGGCAGGTCCGCCGGGCGGCACCAGCTCGACGCCCGCGGACACGTACGCCAGCATCGGCGCCCAGCCGTCGAAATCGAGGCGGACGCGGACTTCCGAGCGCCCGCGGTCGGAGGTGGGCACGCAGGTCGGCGCTGACGCGGCGTCCCGGCGGACCAGCAGCAGCGGGCCGGACACGGCGACGTGCAGTCCGTCCGCGCGAACGAGCATGCCGACGACGGGACGCGAGCCCCATGCCGGTTCCGTGCCCAGGAGCAGGAGGGCCCCACAGGTGCGGCAGTGCCGCCAGCTCGGGTGATTGAAATGTCCGGCGTGGCAGCAGATCCCCTGCACGTGCTGGGTGTCCGGCCTGATCTGACGTGAGGTCAGCGTCCGCACAGAATCCTCCCGCCTCGCAGGCGCCAGCGCAGGAAGAGCACCCGCATCGGCCCCTGGACGAACAGCCACATCGCCGCCCAGATCGTGCCCACGAACAACGCGAACGTCCCCGTGGACCCGCGCTCGACGTGCGGCCAGGGCCAGGCGCCGGCCACCACCCACAACAGGGCGCCCTCGGGAACGACGGCGGCCGCGGCGAACAGTGAGGGCCAGTCACGGTCCCAACGCAGTTGCTGGATCGCGTGGTAGGCAGCTTCCCAGCCCAGGCCGAGCGCGCCCATGAGCCCGAGCAGGACGAGGTTCGACCGCACCGCGGCGGCGCTGCCGAGCCCGTCCGGACGCAGGACCGGGGTCAGCGCGACCGTCCACAGCAGCCCGACCGTCAGGACGAGGAACGCCCGTGTCTCGAGCCGACCGCGCAGGGACATCGTCACGAGACGTTCACGGCTGACGCCCCCTCAGCCAGCGCCACCAGCCGGAGACGGACCGGCGGACTCCCATTCGGGCGCAGAAGTCCTGCCCGGCGAGGTCGTCGCACACGCACAGGGCGGCCTGCGTGAGCCCCCAGAAGGAGTCGACCGGGCCGATTCGTGAACCCAGGGTCATTGCCCCCGTCGCGTACAGCCGGCCAGGCCCGCTGCGGGCCTCGCGGATCTCGAAGTGATCGTCGACTTCGAGCTGGCCGATCGCATTCCGGCGGGCGAGTCCGCTGCGCAGCAGGTCGCCCAGGAGGGGATGCTCCGTGGCCTCGCTGCGCAGGCCGGTGCAGTCGATCATCAGGTCGACGTCGAGAGACATGGTGCACGCGGGGGAGGTCGCGTCCACCACCGAGACCCGCAGGCCGAGGCCGGGCAGGCCGTCGATTTCCGTTACCGTGCCGACCAGCAGGCGGTACCAGCCCTCCGCGCGTCCGCGCCGGACCTGGCGTTGCCACTCGCGCCGCCGCGGGCTGGTCGTGCCGCCGAGGACGGCGAGGACGGCCGGGCGCTCGCTTTCGTCCAGATCGTGGAGCTGCTGGGCCAGCTGCCCGCCCGCGGCGCCCTTGGGGAAGTTGAACGTCTGGTAGTCCCACGCGTCCGCGGAGTGTTGCCCGCGTGGGCGGTGCGACGTTGCGGCGCCCGTCTGCCGGACGAGGTGCAGGATCCGGATGTCCCGGCCGGAGGCGTCCCGCTCGTCCACCAGGCGCTGGATCACCCGGGACGCGGTGATGCCGGCGCCCCGCACGAGCACGGTTCCGCCCTGCCGGGCGAGAAGGCGGTAGACGTGCTCGTGCGGTTCGTAGGCACTGACCGCAGAGAACGAATCGCCTTGGAGAGCGCGGTAACGGGCGAGGTCGGCGACCAGCCGCAGGGCGGGGTAGCCGAGGCCGAGGTGCACGTACCGCGTGCGCAGGACCGAGCATGACTGGTTGTCAGATATCACGAGCGTGAAGAAGCCGCCCTCGCGGCGAGGTCGGACAAGTTCCGCCCGGCCGGCGATCGACATCTGTTCCCACCCGATGCGTGCCGCCTCGCGCTCCGCCCCGTCGTAGACGTGCCCGGAGGTCGGGGTGAAGTACTCCGACCCGACGGGCTCGGCGAACACCTTCCACAGGGGGCGGACCGAACGGCGGGCCAGGGACTCCTCCAGGGCGTACCCAGGGAAGCCCCAGACGTTGTCCACCCGGGCCGACGAGTCGGACCGGAGCCGGTCGTGGTCACCGATCTGGGAGGACCTCGCCAGGTAGCGGAACTGCTCGACCGGGGACGGACGCGGCGCGATCACGCGGATGTCGGCGGCCGGCACAGCGTTGCTGCGCAGCATGTCGACGAGCGTGAACGACGCCAGACCGCCGCCGACGCTCACGAACGGCGCTTCCTGGACGCCGAGCCCGGCGACGGCGGAGACGTCGGCGTCCGACCAGACCCGGCTGGCTCGCAGTGCGGCCAGGACGTCGTGGTTCGGCTGCGCCGCAGCGTGCACGTCTGCGGTCACGCGCTAGCCGACGTTGATCTCGCCGAGCAGGATGGCTGACCCGAACATCGCCCAGGTCTCGTGCAGCGTCGACCGGGTTGCCATCGGGTTGCCGTCCGGCATCCAGAACGGGGTCTGGAAGTGCAGGTAGAACTCGTCGCGCATGGTCGTGCGCTTGTCGTGGCCGACGGCGACGAACGGGTGCAGGATGTCCTCGACCGTCACCGTTCCGGCTGTCGTGATCGAGCGCATGACCCCGCGGGCGGTGATCGTGCGGGCGTCGGTGTCGAGCTTGTAACTGTCGATCCGCGTCGAGTACATGAGCATCGTGAACGGGCCCTTGGTGGCGAGCCCGGTCGGGACTGCGGCGGTGCCGGGGACGGCGCCGGGGGAGTTGCCGAGCGAGCCGACCCCGCAGACCACCGAGACCGGGTTGAGCGTGAACGTCGAGATGCCCATCGCCGTGTCGGGGCCTACGTGCATGCCGACCCCGGCGTTGCGCAGCGAACTCCGCTTGGCGGGCAGGCCCCCGCCGACGGTCTGCGCCGAGGCCGAGGACCCCGTCGCGGCGAGCAGCGCGCTGCCGCCGATGCCCGCGAGTGCGCCCGCGAGGACGCGGCGGCGGTTGGGGGAGGGGCCGGTCTGGGCACGACTGTCCGAGGTTTCGTCGTTCATGGGGGTCCTCTCTCGCTTTCTGACGCTCCGGCCGGGCGGGAAGTCACGACCCGGGACGCGGCAGCGAGTCTGTATGCACACATGCAGATACGTCAAGGCACGGAACTCAGAAATATGACGATCGACATATCCAAGAGAACGGATGTGTGAATGGAGCTGGCAAAGTACGTCACCTCGTGACTTCCCGGCAGCCGGACGTATGCTGAGCGGAATAGATCGGGCCGATTGGGTGGCGGCGAAGGGTAACGGGATGAGCGAGACCCGGCAGCTTCGGGCTCGGCGCAAGGACGCCGAGCGCTCCCGGGACGCCTTCGTTTCGGGTGAGGGCAACCTCGTCCGGGTCCGCGACGAGGTGCTGTCCTCCTGGCGCCGGACGGCGGCCGTCCTCTCGCCGCAGGTTGTGGCGGCGCCCCTGGCGCCGGCGACGTACGACCCGGCTGCGCTGCTGCACTCCGTGCATGCTCTGGACGGCGAGTTGTGGGACTCGATCCGCGCCAGCCACGCCGTCGTGGCGCTCGCGGACCCGCACGGCCGGATCGTGTGGACCACGGGCGAACGCAAGCTGCTGCGTCTGGCCGAGCAGGCGAACTTCGCCCCCGGCACGATGTGGGACGAGGCGCACATGGGTACCAACGCGATCTCGCTCGCGCTGACCTCGGACAACCCGGCAACCGTGTGGGCGGCGGAGCACTGGTCGTGTTCGCTGCACTGCTGGTCGTGCTACAGCGCGCCGGTCCGGCACCCGCAGGACGGCACGCGGCTCGGCGTCCTGAACTTCTCCACGACCTGGGACCAGGCGCACCCGCTCGCGTCCACCGCCGTGATCGCGCTGGCGCAGCGGCTCGGAGTGGAGATCGCCGCCTACGGTTCCCCGTGCGAATCGGCGGAAGAGCCCGGGCTGGCGCTACGGGTCCTGGGCGCGCCCGCGGCGTGGGTCGACGGCGTGCCCGTAATTCTGACGCGACGTCAGACTGAGATCGTCCTGCTGCTGGCCCTGCACCCCGGCGGGATCGCGTTGGAGGCGCTGCACGCCGACCTGTACGGCGACGCGCGCGTCGGGCTCGGGACGCTCAAGGCGGAGCTGTCGCACCTGCGCCGGATCGTCGGTGGGCGGATCTCCCGCGCGCCGTACCGGCTCCGCGCCGACGTCGACGCCCTCGCGCTCCTCGACGACGTGCGCGACGGCCGCGTGCGCGACGCCGTCGCGAAGTTCACCGGCCCGCTGCTGCCGTGGTCGTCCTCGCCCCGCATCGTCCGGCTCGCCCGGACGGTCGAGGTAGCGGTGCGCGGGGCGGTCCTCGCCAGCACCGACCCGGAGCCCGCGGTGGCGCTCGCGCTGGCGCTGCCGGACGACCTCGAGCTTGCCGAGCATGCCCTCGCGCTGCTCCCGGCGGCAGACGGTCGGCGTCACATCCTGGCCGGCCAGGTCGACGCCTCGGCCTGATGCCACACCTGGCGACCTACCCGCAGCCAACCTCGGTTAGCTAGCGTCCACGCCCTCATGCCTTGCCCTGGGCGTGTCCCAATGTCCTGCTGCAGTAGGAGATAGCTGTGACGACCGTGCAATCGAAAACGAACCAGGGGGCTGCGAACCCGTCCTTCCCGTCCCTGTCCGACGACGCCCTCGGTGCGCTGAAGCTGGCGTGGCGCTGGGTGAACGTCGAGGACGACTGGTCGAAGACGGGTGAGATCGGCTCCAACTGGGACAGGTGGACCGGGTGGCCGTACATGGCCAAGCTGACGTACGACCTGACCTACATCGTCCGGCTCGCGGGCCTGGTCGCCCAGGAGATCCCAGCCTGGCGCGAGGTGTGCGGCGAGATCGCCGAGAAGTGCCTAGAGCGGATGTTCCAGTACGGGTCTTGGTGCGACTGGGTCGAGCAGCCCGGACTCGACCCGAACATCGCGAACTACCCGTCGCTGTACTACAAGCACACGATCCCGCGTGGGTACGCCGGCGTCATGAACGCTCCCGGCTATGCGGGCAATGGGCTGTCGACGAAGATGGACCAGCTCGAGCAGTCGTTCGGCTGGGCCCCGACCAAGGGCTTCCAGAACCTGCCCGGGCGTCTCGGCGGATCCAACAAGCCGCCGTACCTGCCGCAGCACTCGCCCGCCATCGGGCGCACCTACGATCCGGACCCGATCTACGGCAACGGCTCGTCGAACATGATGTACCGCGGTTACGCCCTCGAGCAGTTCTCGCTCACCAAGTCGATCACCGGCTCGACCAAGTACGACGGCAAGCAGAAGCTCGTCTACGACGACGAGATCTCCTACGAGTACTCCAGCGACGACATCGCCCGCGGCCTGTTCGAGCAGACGGGCGCCACATTCGACCCGAACGGCAGCCCGCTCGCCTTCGGCGTCGACTGCGAGGTCGGCAAGGCGTTCCCGCTGTGCATCTCCGTCGGCGGCAACGCGACCCAGCTGCACGACAAGCTCTACGGCACTGACTACGTCTCCACATACCTGCAGTGGCTCGAGTTCGGCAAGACCTGGATCGCCGGCGGCGCCGACCCGAACGGGCCCGTCGACTGGTGCGTGCCCTACTACGCCCGCGACATCATGTACAACATGACGCTGCCCGAGCAGCAGGTCCCGCTGTTCTGGACCGGGACGGCGCACCAGATCTCCGTTCATGACCGGCCGTTCGCCGAGCGGATCTACGAAGGCACGATCAAGAACCACGGCGTGTGGCACCCGGACGGGTCGCTGCAGATCACGATCGGCCCCGAATTCGTCGGCCCGCACGTGCTTTCCGACCTCTGGGCCGAGTGCGCCGCGCTCGCCTGCGCCCACGAGTTCGGCGACACCGACCGGTACGACGCGATCAAGCTGCACATGGACAACAACTACGAGATGACCCGCAAGGACGGCGAGGCCTACTACACGTTCGGCCTCGACGAGGACTGGCCGCGCGGCATCCCGAACCACATCACCTCCTGGACGTGGCAGGGCGGCGAAGGCAGCCTCAAGCGGCTGTTCACCGAGCCGGACCTGACCAAGTTCAGCAAGCCGACCGTGTCGGGGGTCGACTTCCCGAACCTGACCGTGCGTCAGGCGCACACCGACGACGCGGGCACACTGCACGTCGCCGTGGACGTCGGCAAGCCCGGCGCCGAGGGCGGGGAGACGACCTTCCGCGTCACCAACCTGACGGCCGGCGCCGCCCGGGAGGTACGCCACGGCGGTGACGAGTTCACCGGGTGGACCGAGATCAGCCCCACGGAGATCGAGATCAGAACAAGGGTCGCACCGCGGTACTTCACGGTGCGTTGATCGCGATTCGGTGAGGCCAGTCGCTCGTCCGGGGGTCGGGCCCCGGACGAGCGGCGACACCTAGTCGTCGGAATCGACCGACCCTCCGCTCATGCATGAGCTGAGCGCAGCGACACGCCGAGGTCGCCCGGCGCGGCGCTGCTCCCAGGGCAGGAGAGAGTCGTCGGCCGGCCCGTCCAGCCGACTTCGTGCGCCGGAGTCCCACTTTTGTGCGCCGTGCACGCCGCACCAGGTAGGTCTTCACCGCATGAGGTCGGCCGATGGGGCGGCGTCGCGGACGAGCAGTGTTACCTAGTCGTCCGCGACTGTGACCAGATCGCCGAGCTCGGCCTGCAGAGCCCTGCCGGCCTCTTGGCGATATCGACTTTGTACGTGGACGTGGCGGGGTTGAGGTAGAAGGTGAAGCCTCGATCGGCGACGTCTGCCGGCATCCATGTCCGCTCGACGATGACGTCGTGCGCTCTCGCGAGTTCCGCACCCGAATGGCATGCGGTCTGGACGCGGATCTTCAGATCGGACGCGTCCGCGCCAGCTAGGTGCGGGGCGGCGAGGGCCCGCATCTCGCGCTCGAGCGCGGGCCCGTCCATGACCGTCGGGTCGACGACGATGACGAGCTCGTGGCCGGCGTAGTCCAGGACCTCGGCCAAAGAACCCGTCTCTCGCCGGCTTGGTCGGGTCCGTCTTGCTGATCGACCCGGGGTAGAAGCGCTCGCGGAGGGCGCTGCCGACCGCGTGACGCGCTTCCTCGCCGCCGCCGTGGTCTATCCAGTCGCGGTCTTTGTGGTCCCCGTCCTGCCGGACAGTGCGGCGCGGCTCGTCCGCCTCCGGCGGCGTGCCGTCGGTCGCGACGGCGGGCGAGGCGGGGACGACCACGTCCGCCGAGCCGTTCCCCGACGTCACCAGTTCGACGCCGAACACCGCGGCGGCACTCACGCCGACTACCGCGGCGGTGCCGCGGGCGAACCGGCGCTTCGTCTCGTCCGTCATGCGTCTGGGACGCGCGGGCGCCCGGAAAACGTTCGGCCGGACCCGTCCAGGGCGACTTCGTGGGCTGGAGGCCCACGTCGTGCGCTCTGCACGCCGCGTGAGGCGATCGTTCAGCGCAGGAGGCGTGCCGTGAGCGCGTGACGTTATCGGTGTACCTCGCCGTGCGAGACCTCGACGAGGTCGCCGAGCCGGGCCTTCAGCGCGGCGCCGACGACGTCCGCGGAGCCGTTCGCCGTGGTCACCAGCACGACGCCGACGATCATGGCGGCGCTCACCGCGAGGACGCCTGCGGTGCCGCGGGCGAACCGGCGCTTCGTCTCGTCGCTCATAGTGCTTGGACGCGAGGGCCGCCGAAAACGTTCGGCCGGACGCCGTCCAGAGCGACTTCGTGCGCCGGAGACCCACCTCGTGCGCCGTGCACGCCGCACCAGGTGGGCCTTCACCGAGTGAAGCCGGCCGGATGCGATGGGGGGAGCCGTGGACGAACGCTTCTCGCCGTCCCGCGTCCAGGGTCCGTGCCTCATCGACTCGTCCCGGCCGTCCTTGCCGCGTGAGGTTGGCAAGGGGAATGAGTTCTGTCGTCGCGCCTACCGGGACGCCGATGTACTCGGTCGGATGGTCACCAGGTCGCCGAGTTCGGCCTTCAGCGCTCGGCCGCCGTCGGCGGATATGCCGACCTCGTAGGTCGAGCTGTGCGCGTCGAGGTGAAACCCGAAACCCCCCACGTCGGCCGGCTTCCACTTCTGACCGACGATCACGTCGTACGCGTCAGATCGCTTCTCGCTTGCGTAGCACCCGGCCTGAACCCGCACCTGAAGGTCCGAAGACGTGATCCGCGACCGCGCGGAGGTCTGTTTCGAGATCCCGGATGTCGACTACCGTCGGGTCCACGACGACGACGATCTCGTGCGCGGCGTAGTTGTACGCCTCGCCGATGAGGCCCCCGCCGCAGCTGCGCCGTCGGGTGGCCCTTCGGGTTCGAATCGGTGGCCTCGCGGGAGAACCTGGCGTCGAGTGCCTCCGAGACCGCTCGCTGACAATTCCGGCGGTGCCGGCGGGTCCTGCGGCGGGGTGCCGTCCGCCGCGACCGCAAGCCCCGCTGGGACGACGACGTTCAGCGCCCGCCGAGGATCTGACGGCGCAGTCGGCGCATCCCGCCGAGCCAGCGCGGGTGGTCCGCGCCCTTGCCCGCGACGTAGGCCGCGACCTCGGGGTGCGGCAGGATCAGGAACCGCCCGTCGAGCAGCCCCTCCACCACGGCGGCCGCGACCGCCTCGGTGGACAGCACCGGCCCGATGAGCGACGCGCCCGCCTGGCCCGGGCGGTACCCGAACGCCCCCGCGCCCAGCGGTGTGTCCACGACCTGCGGACACAGGCACGAGAACGAGATGCCCTCGTCGTGATGCGTCACGGCGAGCCACTCCGCCAGCCCGACGGCGGCATGTTTCGTTGTGGTGTAGGGAAGTGACCCCAAGTCAGCCAGCAGGCCGGCCGCCGACGCGGTGATCAGGACGTGCCCGCGCCCGCGCGAGCGCATCCCCGGCAGGACGGCACGCAACGCGTACACGTGCGACATGACGTTGACGTGCCAGAGGCGTTCCCAGTCGGCGTCCGGCACCTCGACCCCGCCGGTCACGCCGATCCCGGCGTTCGAGCAGAGCAAATCCAGCGGGCCGAACGACGCCTCCGTCCGCGCGACGAGCTCGAACCAGCCCGCCGGGTCGGCGGCGTCGGCCGCGAGCCCCAGGGCGACCGGCCCCAGGGAGGCGGCCACCGACGCGGCGGCCTCGCCGTCCCGGTCGGCCACGACGATGCCGCGAGCGCCCTCGGCGGCGAACGCGCGGCACAGCGCCTCGCCGATCCCGCTGCCCGCCCCGGTCACGGCGACGACGGAGCCTCGGATCTCCACGGCTGCACTCCTCTCGGCCCCGGCCGGCGCCGGCTGCTGGGTACCGTACGCACTCTGGATCACCCGGAGCAGAGGGAGCGCCCGTGAAGGCCTGGCAGGTCACCGAGCTCGGCGAGCCGCGGGACGTCCTCGCGCTCGCCGATGTTCCCGAGCCCGTCGCCGGCCCCGGGCGGGTGCTCGTGCGGGTGCTGGCCGCGGCGGCGAACTTCCCGGACGTCCTGATGTGCCGGGGCGCGTACCAGGTGAAGTTCGACCTGCCGTTCACGCCGGGCATCGAGGTGTGCGGGGAGGTGCTCGAGGCTGCCGGCGACCTGAAGGTGGGCGACCGGGTGCTCGGCTCGGCGGCGCTGCCGTCCGGCGGGTTCGCCGAGCAGTGCCTCATGGAGACGGCCACGACCTACCCCGCGCCCGCGTCGCTGGACGACGCCGAGGCGGCCTCCCTGTTCGTCGGCTACCAGACCGGTTGGTTCGCGCTGCACCGCCGGGCTCGGATCCAGCCCGGCGAGACCCTCCTCGTCCACGCGGCGGCGGGGGGCGTGGGCAGTGCGGCGATCCAGCTCGGAAAGGCGGCCGGTGCCCGGGTGATCGGCGTCGTCGGCAGTGCGGCGAAGGCCGAGGTCGCCCGCGGCCTCGGGGCGGACGCCGTCGTCGACCGCCGGACCGAGGACGTCGTCGCCGCCGTGAAGGCCGCCACCGGCGGGCGCGGCGCGGACGTGATCTTCGACCCCGTCGGCGGCGAGGCCTACCGGCAGTCGACCCGCTGCGTCGCGTTCGAGGGCCGGATCCTGGTCATCGGGTTCGCCGGCGGCGAGATCCAGTCGGCCGCGTTGAACCACGCCCTGGTGAAGAACTACTCGATCCTCGGCCTGCACTGGGGGCTCTACCGGGATGTCGACCCGGCCGCCGTGCGCGCGTGTCACGGCGAGCTGACCGCCTTGGCGGACGCCGGCCTCGTCCGCCCGCTGGTCAGCGAACGCCTCGCGCTGGCTGACGTAGCCGCAGGGATCCAGCGCCTCGCCGACGGCGAGACGACCGGCCGCGTCGTGTTCCAGGCCTGAGGACGCGCGGTGAGCACGAGGTCCTTCCGGACGATCCTGCGCCGCACGGTGAAGGAGTTCCACGACGACCGCCTCGCGGACTGGGCGGCGGCACTCACCTATTACGCGGTCCTGTCGATCTTTCCCGCGCTGCTCGCGACCGTCTCGATCATCGGCCTGATCGGCCCGATCGCCACAGGGCCCCTCCTGGACAACCTCGAAGAGTTGGCGCCCGGGCCCGGGCGCGAGTTCGTCCAGGACGTGGTCGTGAACCTCGAGCAGGACCAGGGCCAGGCGGGTCTGTTCACCTTCCTCGGCATTGGCGCGTCGTTGTTGTCGGCGTCGGCCTATGTCGGAGCGTTCATGCGGGCGTCCAATGTGATCTTCGACATGCCGGAGGGGCGTCCGTTCTGGAAGAAGCTACCGATCCGTGTCGCGATCACCGCGACGCTGATGATGATGCTCGCATCGACCGTCCTGGGCGTGGTCGTCACCGGCAAGCTCGCCGAGCGGGTCGGGACGGTGATCGGCTTGGGGGAGGGCGGCATTGCGGCCTGGAGCGTCGCGAAGTGGCCGGTGCTGGTTTTGGTGGTGACCGTGACGCTAGCGATCCTGTATTGGGCGGCGCCGAACGTGAAGCAACACGAGTTCCGCTGGGTCACGCCAGGTTCGCTGCTGGCGATGTCGCTGTGGATCGTCGCGTCCGGGTCATTTGCCGTCTACGCCGCGACCTTCGGCTCGTTCGGCCGGGCGTATGGAGCGCTCGCCGGCGTCGTCGCCTTCCTCCTCTGGCTCTACGTGACCAACGCCGTGACCCTGCTGGGCCTCGAGTTCAACGCGGAGATCGAGCGCGAGCGGTCGATCCTCGCGGGTAGGCCCGCCCACGACGTGCTGTACGTCGAGCCGCGCGACGACAGGAAGTTTCCCTCAGAGCTGAGAGAGGGCCCCGAGGACGCGGGTCAGACTGAGACCGCCGCCGAACGGTAGCGGCGGATCCGCTCGGCAGCGAAGCTTCCGCCGCCGAGCAGGAGCGCGGGCGCCCAGGCGAGCAGGGCGGTGAGCGCGACGGCGCCGACCGCCGCCGACCAGGAGATCCCTAGGGACGCGAGCCCGACGACCAGCGCGCCCTCGCGGGGGCTCGCGCCGTTCACGCCCGGGACGATGCCGGCCACCTGGCTCGCCCCGAAGACGCCGAGCAGCGCGAGCGGCGGCAGGTGCGACCCCATCGCCGCGACGGTGCCCATCAGCAAGCCCATGATCGTGAGCTGGTAGGCCATCGAGAGCAGGACGCCTTTGAGGACGACCCGGAACGGCGGCCAGGGCCGGGCGGAGAGCAGACCGGGCCGGCGCCGGCGCACGGCGAGTGCGATTCCGAGGACGACGGCGGCGAGCCCGACCGCGACCACCAGCAGGTGCATCGGCAGCGTCGCGCCGGCGATGACGACGAACACGGCGAGGCCGAGGGCCCCGACGAGGCGGTCGAGCGCGACCTCGGTGACGGCGACCGGCCGGGTCAGCGCGGCGTCCTTCTCCAACCGGTGGATGCGCCACAGGTCGGCCCCGATCCGGCCCGGCGAGGCGAGGCCGAGGAGTTCACTCTCCGCGTACACGCGCAGGTGCCAGCGCCGGGTCTTGCCGCCGACGGACAGCGCGTGCCAGCGCAGCGGGCACAGCAGGTACTTGCCGATGATCCACGGGAGCAGGCCGAGAATGGCGGGTTCCCAGGACGCGTTCGGGACGCGGTCGAAGCTCCACAGCGAGACGGCGATCGCGCCGACCACGGCCGCGATGCGTAACCACGGCCGACTCAGCGTGCGGACGACCCGGGTGCCGAAAGACGCACCGGGGGTCGACGGCAGAGCCGAGGAGGCCAAACGGGATCTCCGTCTCGAAAGGCCCGCGCCGACCGCCCGCCGTGGTGGGCGGTCGGTGACGCGTAGTGCCTGTGGTCACGGCGTTCAGCCGTTGCCAGTTGAAAATACGACGAGCTGGGGCCACCCGAGAGGCTTTCTGGAATTCCCGTACCCCAGTCGCTTACGGCGCTGCGGCGGGGCTAGAACCAGGACGCCGGGAAGTCGATCGCGTCCACGTCCTTCGCCTGCGTGCCGCGCCCGCCGGGGCAGTAGTCCTTCGTCTCGTGCTCGACGGTCTCCGTCGCGTACCAGCTGGCGCCCGCGCCGAGCGGGGTGATCGCGGACGCCGGGAACTCGGCGGTCACCTTCTTGCCGGCGACCTTGAACGTGCCGCTCAGGTTCGTCTGGGCGCCGCCCGCGAAGACGAAGTGCGCGATCTTGTCGCCGTCCGAGATCTCCGCCCCGAGCTGGACGACCTTCGGCCCGTCCGCCCCGTCCGAACGGTTCGCCCAGATCGACCAGAGGATGTCGCGGTTCTTCGGGACCGGCTGGTCGAGGGTGACCGTCATGGTGATCACCTCGCCGACCTTCGTCAGCTTCACCGCGACCATCTCGACGCCGTCCGTGTCGAGCTTGGCTTCCTTGCACTCGGTCGCCTCGAGGGCCGGGCCGGTCGGCGCCGCCGACGCAGAGGGCACGACCGACGGGACGACGAGGCTGGGCAGGGGGCTCGCTACCTCGGTCGGCTCCTCGGTGGGCCCGGTGGTGGGTTCGTCCGTCGGCCCGGCCGTGGGCTCGTCGTCGGGCTCGCCACTCGAAGGCGCGCTCGCGGAGGCCGTGTCCTCGGGTTCGGCGTCGCTGCCCGATCCGCCGCACCCGGTCAGGAGCAGCAGCGCAGACAGGGCCACGGCCACGGTCGGACGGCGGCGAACGGACACCCAGACTCCCCGGTGGTGCGGTGACAGCGCCGCCAGCCTAGGGGGTCGGTCTGCTCGGGGACGTCCGGCCGGTGGTGTCGCCTCGACCGTCGCGGCGTAAGGTCACCTGACGCTCCTTCAGGTGCGGGCCCAGCCCAATTCGTGACACCTCGTGACGATGCGGTCGCCGCACGTCCCGCCCGCCTCGCAACCTTCCACTTCTTTGCCTCGATCCCGATGCAAGGTGGGGGTTGTTCGCCTCACACTTGAAGCACCGAGCACCACGCGTGTGCCGCCAGGTACTTACCCCGGCCAGTCAGCTGACCGAGAAGGGCACCGGAGTCATGGACAGCGACCTGCAGAGGCTCATGAACGCCGCAGCCATGGCGCTCGAGAAGGCGAAAGCTGACCCCCCCGAGGCGGAGTACTGGACGGGCCTGGCGAAGGCCTGGACGACGCTGGCCCAGACCCACAACTCCGGCGGCACCGACTACTGCGTCAAGTGCCCCGACGACCAGCCGTGGCCGTGCTGCCCCGTCCTGAAGGCGCAGCGCCAGATCAACGGGCTCGTCGGCTCGATGGCCTGAGCGTCCCGACTAACCTCGGCGGGATGCACCTCAACGAGACGGTCGTCCGAGCCGCGCTGGCGGCGATCGCCGCCGCAGCCCGCTGGCCGGCGACCATCACGGCCGGGGCGCCCTCGGGCGCCACATCCACGAGCTCAGCGGCGGGACGATGTCGATCGAGATCCACGACGTCCTCGCGTCCGACGACCACGCTGTCGGCCTCTACACGATGCGCCTCGTCTGCCCGGACCGCAGCATCGAGTGGCGGCACGCGAACGTCTACCGCGTCCGGGACGCCAAGATCGTCGAGGTCTGGCAGAACCCCTTCGAGCAGGAGCGGTTCGACGACGTCTTCAACGCCTGCTGAGCCCCGGGGTTCTGCGGCTGGTGGGGTTCTGCGGGTACTGGTCCGGTGTCGGCCGACCGTGCGACCCCCCGGAGGCATTGCACCGACCGCCGGTTCGAACGATCGCTCGAAATTTCGCACAATCGTTCGTCCGGCCGGAACGCGGACACTGCCGGCGGACGCCGGACGGAAGCGATAGCCCGCCGCTCGGTCACGCCGAACCCCGCGCCGCAGGAACTCGGCCGACCAGCTGCCGAATCGTCCGGCGTCGGACGGGTGGGCCGTATCGCGCGGGTGCCCCCCCGGTCAGGACGGTGGGGGCAGGAACGCGGCGACGAGGCGTTCGGCGGCGAGGACGGACGTCAGCGTCCCGGCGCGTACTTCGGCTTCGAGCGACGGGGTCATGGCCCGCAGCTCGGGGGAGTGGCGCAGCCGGTCCATCAGGGTGTCGCGGACGAGGTCCCACATCCACGAGACGTGCTGCTCGCGGCGCCGGCGCTCCAACTCCCCGGACGCGCGCAGCGCCTTCTCGTGGTCGCCGACGAGCGTCCAGATCTCGTCGAGCCCGGCGCCGGTGTGCGCGCTGCACGTCACGACCGGCGTCACCCACCCGCCGTCGGGTCGACCCAGCAGGCGCAGGGCGCCGGCCAGTTCGCGCGCAGCCCGGGCGGCCTCCTGCTCGTGCGGCCCGTCCGCCTTGTTGACGGCGACGACGTCGGCGAGCTCGAGGACGCCCTTCTTGATGCCCTGCAGCTGGTCGCCGGTGCGGGCGAGCGCGAGCAGCAGGAAGGTGTCGGTCATCTCGGCGACGACGGTCTCGGACTGCCCGACCCCGACGGTCTCGACGAGGCACACGTCGTAGCCGGCGGCGGCCATGATGACGAGCGACTCCCGGGTCGCGCGCGCGACGCCGCCCAGCGTCCCCGACGTGGGCGACGGCCGCACGAACGCGTTCGGGTCCGTCGCGAGCCGGGTCATGCGGGTCTTGTCGCCGAGGATGCTCCCGCCCGTCCGGGACGACGACGGGTCGACGGCGAGGACCGCGACCCGGTGCCCGGCGTCCAGCAGGCGGGCGCCCAGCGCGTCGATGAACGTCGACTTCCCCACGCCCGGGACGCCGGTCACGCCGACCCGCCGGGACCCCTCCGCGTGCGGGAGCAGCCGCAGCAGCACCTGCTGCGCGAGCGCGCGGTGATCGGCGCGGGAAGACTCGACTAGCGTGATCGCCCGCGCGATGCCCGAGCGCGACCCCGCGAGGACCGCGTCGGCGTGCCGGTCGGCCTCCGCGGGGTCGGTCACTCCCCGGAACCCTCGGGCAGCCCGGAACCCCGCGCCGAGAGCTTCTGCAGCAGGTCGTACGCCGCGTCCGGGATTACCGTGCCGGGGGAGAAGATCGCCGCCGCGCCGGCCGCGCGCAGCTCGGCGAAGTCCTGCGGCGGAATGACGCCGCCGACGACCACGACGATGTCGTCGCGTCCCTCCGCGGCGAGCGCGGCCTTCAACGCCGGGACGAGCGAGAGGTGCCCGGCGGCCAGCGAGCTGACCCCGACGATGTGGACGTCGGCCTCGACCGCCTGGCGGGCGACTTCCTCCGGCGTCTGGAACAGCGGGCCGACGTCGACGTCGAAGCCCAGGTCGGCGAAGGCGCTCGCGATGACCTTCTGCCCGCGGTCGTGCCCGTCCTGGCCCATCTTCGCGACGAGGATCCGGGGCCGGCGGCCCTCGGCCTCGGCGAAGGCGTCGGCGGCGAGGCGGACCCGCTCGATGCCGGCGGTCTGGCCTGCCTCCTGGCGGTACACGCCGCTGATCGTACGGATGTGGCCCGTGTAGCGCCCGAACACCTTCTCCATCGCGTCGGAGATCTCGCCGACGGTGGCCATCGCGCGGGCGGCGTCGACGGCGAGGGCGAGCAGGTTGTTCTCGTCGGACGACGGCGAGCCGGCGGCCTCGGTGAGCCTCGACAGCGCGCGAAGGCACGCCTCGTCGTCCCGCTCCGCCCGGAGCCGCTCCAGCTTCGCAAGTTGCTGCGCGCGGACGGCCCGGTTGTCGACCTTGAGGACCTCGATGTCGTCCGCGCCGGCGACGAGGTACTTGTTGACGCCGATCACCGGTTGGCGGCCCGAGTCGATGCGGGCCTGCGTGCGGGCGGCGGCCTCCTCGATGCGCATCTTCGGGATGCCGTCCTCGATGGCCTTCGCCATGCCGCCGGCGGCCTCGACCTCCTCGATGTGCGCCCAGGCGCGCCTCGCGAGCTCGTACGTGAGCCGCTCGACGTAGGCGCTGCCGCCCCACGGGTCGATGACCCGGCACGTCCCGGACTCCTGCTGCAGCAGGATCTGCGTGTTCCGCGCGATCCGCGCGGAGAAGTCGGTCGGCAGCGCGAGCGCCTCGTCCAGGGCGTTGGTGTGCAGCGACTGCGTGTGCCCCTGCGTCGCGGCCATCGCCTCGATGCAGGTGCGGCCGACGTTGTTGAACACGTCCTGTGCGGTCAGGGACCAGCCGGAGGTCTGGCAATGTGCCCGCAGGGACAGGGATTTCACGCTCTTCGGGCCGAAGGAGTTCACGAGCTTCGCCCACAGCAGTCGCCCGGCGCGCAGCTTCGCGACCTCCATGAAGAAGTTCATGCCGACGGCCCAGAAGAACGACAGCCGCGGCGCGAACGAGTCGACGTCGAGGCCGGAGCCCAGGCCGGCGCGCAGGTACTCGACGCCGTCCGCCAGCGTGTAAGCCAGCTCGAGGTCGGCCGTCGCCCCGGCCTCCTGCATGTGGTAGCCGGAGATGGAGATCGAGTTGTACTTCGGCATGTGCCGCGAGGTGTGGCCGAAGATGTCGGAGACGATCCGCATCGACGCCGCGGGCGGGTAGATGTAGGTGTTGCGGACCATGAACTCCTTGAGGATGTCGTTCTGGATGGTGCCGCTCAGCTTCTCCGGCGCCACCCCCTGCTCCTCGGCGGCGACGACGTAGAGCGCCAGGACGGGCAGCACCGCCCCGTTCATGGTCATCGACACGCTCATGCGGTCCAGCGGGATGCCGTCGAAGAGCTGGCGCATGTCGTAGATCGAGTCGATCGCGACGCCCGCCATGCCGACGTCGCCGGACACCCGCGGGTGGTCGCTGTCGTACCCGCGGTGCGTGGCGAGGTCGAACGCGACCGACAGGCCTTTCTGACCCGCCGCCAGATTGCGCCGGTAGAAGGCGTTCGACTCTTCTGCGGTGGAGAACCCCGCGTACTGCCGGATCGTCCACGGCTGGTTCACGTACATCGTCGGGTACGGCCCGCGCAGGTACGGGGCGATGCCGGGGTACGTGTCGAGGAAGTCCAGGCCCTGGAGGTCGGCGGCGGTGTACAGGGCCTTGACGTCGATGCCCTCGGGGGTCGACCAAACCTCGTCGGGGACGGTGCCGGTGGCGGCCGCGCCCGGCAGGTCGCCCAGCGGGATGCCCGCGAAGTTGGGGACGCTGCTCATGTGGACACTCCCAGCAGGTCGAGGACCTTGGCGCCGAAGGCCACGACGTCGGTGTCCGGGCCGACGGCGGTGTCCGCGCCGGACGCGGCGGCGAGGTCGGCGCTCCCGGCCAGGACGACCCAGGATGCGCCGGCGTTGCGGACCGCCGCGACGGCGGCCGTGACCTCGTTCGGGGACGTCTCGGGCCCGCAGCAGACCGCGACGACCCGGGGAACCCGCCCGCCGGCGGCGGCGCCGCCGAGCTCGACGGCGGTGAGGACGGTCGTGGTGACGCCGGCCGGACCGAGCACCGACCCGAGTTCGGCCGCGCACGCGGCGGCCGCCCGCGGGGAGCCCAGGGTGAGGACGGGCAAGGCCGGCGCCGAGCCGGTCGCGGCCGCGTGCGCGTCCGAGCGGTCGCGCAGTTCCTCGTGCCACTGGGCCCAGCGGATCCGCGGGAGCCCACTACTTTCCTGACTGACCGTCAGGTCGACCTGACGCTCCAGCAGTTTCTCGCCCCGCAAGGGGAAGGCGCTGACCCCGGTGACAGCCTCGCGGCGCTGCGCCAGGGCGGCGCGGCGCGCCTCGCGGCTCGCCGCGATGCGGTCGGCGACGAGCCCGCTCGCCAACGCGGCGCGGAACCCGCCCGCCCGCTCGAGCTCCTGGAAGAATGCCCAGGCCCGCTGCGCGAGCGCGTCCGTCAGGCTCTCGACGTACCAGGAACCCCCGGCCGGGTCGACGACCTGCGCGACGTGCGCCTCCTCGACGAGCAGCGCCGAGGTGTTGCGGGCGACCCGCCGCGCGAGGGCGTCCGGCAGGCCGAGCGCCGCGTCGAACGGCAGCACGGTGACTGCGTCCGCGCCGCCGACGCCGGCGGAGCACGCGGCCAGCGTCCCGCGCAGGATGTTGTTCCACGGGTCGCGCCGCGTCGTCATCGCCCAGGACGTGACGGCGTGCTGGCGCTGGCCGCCCTCGGGGCCGCGAACCCCGCACTCGGAGGCGATCTTCGACCACGCCCGGCGCGCAGCGCGGAGCTTGGCGATCGTGGCGAACTGGTCGGCGGTGGCGGCGTAGCGGAACTCGAGCTGGCCGAGCGCCTCTTCGACCTGAATGCCGGCGGCGCCCATCGCCCGCAGGTACTCGACGCCGGCGGCGAGGGTGGCGCCCAGTTCCTCGGCGTCCGTGGCCCCGGCCTCGTGGTACGCGAGCCCGTCCACCACCAGGGCGCGGACGTTCGGCAGGTACCGGCTCGCGTGCAGGGCCAGCGTCATGGCGTCGGCGAGCCCGGTCGAGACCGCAGCGGCGTCGCCGGTGCGCGCCAGGCGGCCGAGCGGGTCGAGCCCGAGGCAGGCGAGGATGCCCGGCCCGTTCACCCAGCGGTCGGCGGCGACAGCCAGGAAGCGCTCGGCGGCGGGGCGGGCCTCCGCGCCCGCGTCCAGCACGACGGTGACCAGGTCGAGCATGACGTCCGCCAGGATCTCCGGCAGCGCGTCGACCGGCGCGCGGTCCTCGCCGAGCGCCAGCCACAGGGAGCTCGCGCCGCCCTCGAGGTCCTCGAGGATCTGCGCGTTGGCGGTCTTCGGGTCGGGGTGGGCGGCGCGCGTCCGGACGTCCCAGCCGCCGCGGTTGCCGCCCGTGGTCCGGCCGCGCACGAACGGCGCCTGGCCGGGCAGCCCGGCGTCCGCGGCGCCGTCGGCCGCCGTGTAGAGCGGCGCGAGGACGATGCCGTCGGGCAGCGGGGTCGACAGCGCGGCCTCGGGATCGCCGGCCGGACCGCCGCTGCGCTCGAGCACTTTGGCCACCAGGCGCTGCCAGTCGGCACGCGCCGCGGTGGGGAATTCCGCGGCGAGCGCCAGTTCGTCGGGGGCCGAATCGGCGTGCGCGTTCATAACGGTGCTCAAGCATGCCAGGGCGCACGGCCCCGGCGACCGGCAGCGGGTGTGACGTGCCCAATTCCCGTCGGCGCGGTCATGGGGTGCTCGCGGGCGCCGGGACGTCGGCGAACCGGGCCGGGCGCTTCGCCACGAACGCCTCGACCCCCTCGCGTCCCTCGGCCGTGCCGGCGCGCGCGGATATGGACGCGGCCTCGGCGTCGAGGTGGTCCAGATAGGTGCGGGACTGTCCGTCCGCCAGCAGCGCGCGGGTGGCGGCCAGCGCGCCGGTCGCGGCCGCGGCGAGTTCACGGGCGACGGCCGTGGCCACCTCGGCCACGTCGGCGTCGGGCACGACCCGGCTGACCAGACCCATCGCCAGGGCCTCCTGTGCCCCCACTGCCCGGTTGGTGAAGAGCAGGTCGCGCGCTCGCGCGTGCCCGATCGCGCGCGGCAGCAGCCAGGACTGGCCGAGGTCGGGCGTGACGCCGATCCCGAGGTAGGCCGTCCTGAACATCGCCGATTCGCCGGCCACGACGACGTCACCGTGCAGCACCAGGGACACTCCCGCGCCCGCCGCCCAGCCCTGGACGCCGACGACGATCGGCAGGCCGGGGGCGGTCAGCGCACGCAGCGCGGCATGCGCGAGGTTCGCGAGCTCCAGGACGTGCGCCGCGGGGTCCTCGGCCGCAGCGAACCCCAGCACGTCGCCGCCGACGCAGAAGTTGCGGCCTTCGGCGAGTAGCAGGACGGCCCGCACGCCCGGTCCGATCGCCTCGACCGCGCGGAGCAGGTCCGCGCCCGAGTCGAGGTCGAGCACGTTCGCCTTCTCCGGCCGGCACAGCGTGATCCGCAGGACCGCCCCGTCCAGGTCTGCGCGCACTGTCGTCATGCCTTCTCCGTTCCGGTCCGTTCGTTGGGACGGCGGGCGGACCGCTCGATCTCCAGGAGGGTCCCGGCGACGCCCTTCCACAGGTCGAGGTGGCGGTCGGTGTCCGGGTCGCGGTCTTCGAAGGCGTACGTCAGCGCGACGCCACGCATGGACGTGAGGAGCAGGTCGCGAACGTCGGGGAACCGCGGGTGGCTCGAGATCGCAGGCCCGTACATCGTCGCCACCACCTGCCGGACCGCCGTACCCAGCCGATGTTCCTGCGGCCGCAGGCACTCACGGAGTTCGGCGTCGGTACGGGCCGCGATCCAGAGTTCCATCGCGGCCCAGAAGTACGGCTGGCGCAGCATCTGCCACAGCATCTCGGTCGCCCGGTCGAGCCGCCTGGCGCCGCTCAGTCGGCCCTCCATCGAGGTGGCGACCCACAGCTCGGTCTCGGCCATCCGGACGGACGCGAGGTGCTGAGCCGCGGCGACGAGGAGGGCGCTGCGCGAAGGGAAGTGGTGCAGCAAGCGCCCGCGGGAGACGCCGGCCCGAGCCTGGATCGCCAGCGTCGTAGTCGCGGCGTAGCCTTCCGCGGCGAGACACGCGACGGCCGCCTCGAGGATCAGCATCCGGGTGCCTTCGCTGCGGGCCTGCCGCGTGCGCGGCGCCGGTGCTCCCGACGAATCGACCACGAGGGCCTTCCTGTCCGTCCGCAAAAGGGTGGTGCCGGCGGCAGTGTAGTAAACCGTCAGCGTTGACTCCAGCTGTCGCAGGGTGGCCGCCGCAGGGGTGGTCTGTCCCGAGGTGTCCCGATGTGTCCCGAAGACCGGTCACGGCGTGTCGCCCTGTTCACCCGAATGCCCTTTCTGGCCGCGGGATCGGCCTTACATTCAGCTAGTTGGGCCGGTCGTGCCCACCGGGGAGGGGAGACCCAATGCTGTCGACCATCGACGACGAGTTTGTCGAGACCGCGGAGGCCGACGACCGTCGGTACTTCGTCGGGCGGGTCATGATCGGGACGGCCGTCGTCCTCGGCGCCGTGGCCGCGTTCATGGCGCTGATCGGTTATTCGTCGCCCGAGGTCGTGGGCCCGGACGCCGTGGACGAGCACGCCGCGCTGTACGTGATGACCCTCGCGACGTCGATTCTCGTGGGCATCATCGGCGTGGCCACGCTGATGTGCGCCTGGTACCAGGACCGGCGCGAGCCGACCTGGCGCGACATCTGAGCGCGCGACATCCGAGCAACTGCCGGCTGCGAGATAACTGTGTGCGCGTGTCGGTGCGCCGTCCGGCCGGAAACACCGCTCACAGTTGAGGAAGAGCCGGGCCGCGGTCCCTGATCCGCGGCTCGGCTTCTCGCTGCCCTAGAGGCCGAGGTTGCGGCCGACGATCTCCTTCATGATCTCCGTGGTCCCGCCGTAGATCCGGGTGATCCGGGCGTCGGCGTATGCCCGCGAGATCGGGTACTCCGCCATGTAGCCGTAGCCGCCGTGCAATTGCAGACAGGTGTCGACGACGCGACCCTGCAGCTCGCTGACCCACCACTTCGCCTTCGCGGCATCGACCGCGGTGAGCTCTCCCGCGTTGAGTGCGAGGACGCAGCGGTCGACGTAGGTCTCGGCGATGTCGAGTTCGGTGTCGATCTCGGCGAGGCGGAATCGGGTGTTCTGGAACGAGCCCACGGCGGAGCCGAACGCCTTGCGCTCCTTGACGTAGGTCAGCGTCCCGGCCAGCGCGGTGCGCGCCCCGGCCAGCGACGAGACCGCGATCGACAGGCGCTCCTGCGGCAGCCGCTCGACCAGGTGGGCGAAGCCCTTGCCCTCCTCGCCGAGCAAATTCGAGGCCGGCACGCGGACGTCGACGAACGACAGCTCCGCGGTGTCCTGCGCGTGCTGGCCGAGCTTGTCGAGGTTGCGGCCGCGCTCGAAACCGGGCATGCCGCGCTCGACGACCAGCAGGCTCATGCCTTTGTGACGCTGCGTCGGATCGGTCTTGACAGCCGTGATCACCACGTCGGCGTTGATGCCGTTGGTGATGAAGGTCTTCGCACCGTTGACGACGTACTCGTCCCCGTCGCGCACGGCCGTGGTCGACATGGACGCGAGGTCGGACCCGACGCCGGGCTCGGTCATCGCGATCGCGGTGACGAGTTCGCCCGAGGCGATGCCGGGCAGCCAGCGTGCGGCCTGCTCCGGGGTGCACAGGTCGAGGAAGTACGGCAGGCAGATGTCGGTCTGCAGCGTCAGCGCGAGGCCGGGGCCGGCGAGGTCGGCCGCCATGATTTCCTCGCCCATCACGGCGTTGAACCGGAAGTCGGCGACGCCGCTGCCGCCGTGGGCCTCGGGCACGGCGATGCCGAGGAACCCGGCGGCGCCGGCCGTGGTGAAAAGCTCGCGCGGGACGATGCCGGCCGCGTCCCACTTGTCGCGGTTGGGCACGGCCGCGCGCTCGAGGAACTCCCGGAACGACGCGCGGAAATCCTCGTGGTCCGGCCCGTACAGCTCGCGCTTCATTCGTGCTCCTCCGTACCTCGGGTGGCCCGCCGGGTCGGCCGGGGCCCCGCAGGAAATTCTGACTTGCGGGGGACTCACGGTCAAGAATGACTGTTTATCTCGAGACTCGATCCTCGATCCGCGCCCGCTCGGCGAGCGCCCTCGCGAGCCGGTCCGCGGCCCCCCGTGCGGTGCTCTGCGCCTTGTCGTTGACCTTCCGCGCGTCGACCTCGGCGCGCTCGGCCTCCTGCCGGTGCGCGAGCGCCGCCTCCAGCTCCACCCGAAGCCGCCGGACGTCCTCGGTCGCCTCCGTCTTGACCGCCCCGGCGCTGTCGAGCGCGTCCCTGGCTGCCCGAGCCGCGGCGGCCGCGTCGTCGGCCGCCTCCTGCGCCTCGAGCACCGTTGCGTCCGCCCGGGCGAGCCGGGCCGCGCGCTCCCGGTCGGCCTCGGCAGCCGTCTCGTCGGTCCCGGGACGGTCGTCGGCAGCGTCCTCGTCGTCGGCAGCGTCCGGTTCCGGGGCAGCGCGCGGTGCGGCCGGGCCGAACCCGACGTCCGGAAACCCGCTGAACCGCAGGACGTCCGTGGTGCGGCCGGCGGCGAGTTCCCGGCCGAGGCCGGAGTCGGCGAGCGCGGCGCGGAGCGTCTCGTCCAGCCCTCGGGCCGTGTCGTCGGTGACCCGCGTGCCGGCCGCCTCCCCGAGCCGGCGGGCCGCGGCGACCAGGTCGGTCACGAGCTTGTTCTGCCGCGGGGCCAGCCGGCGGAGCTCCGCGCCGTCCCGCGCGGCCGTCGCCGCCCGCAGCTCGTCGCCGAGGTCGAGCAGGGCCCGGACGTCGCCGGCGTGCTCGCGGGCGAGCATGTTCGCCAGCCAAGCGGCGGCGTTCGGCTTGGCCAGTTTCTTGACCGCGGCGGCGACGTCGCGCTGCCCGGCGGTGCGGGCCTGTTTGGCCACCGCGTCGCGCGCGGCGGTGAAGTCCTCCCGCGGGAGCGCGTAGAGCTCGTAGGTGAGGGCGTCGAGATCCACGGGACAAGGATGGCCCACGGCCGGCTCGTCGCGAATTGTCAGGGGCGCCTGAAAGGCTGCCGCCGCTGACGCCCCGTCCCCTCGAGGAGGACCCATGCCCACCCGTGACACCGCCTGGCCCGCCGGTACGCCCTGCTGGGTCGACCTCGGCACGCCCGACCTCGGGGGCGCCAAGGCCTTCTATGCCGCGGTCCTGGGTTGGACGTTCGCCGGCGGCGACCCCGAGTTCGGTGGCTACACCACCGCCCTGGCGCAGGGTCGGCCCGCCGCGGGCCTGGCCCCGCAGGACCCGGCGGATCCGACGGGCTGGACGACGTACTTCGCCTCCGACGACGCAGATGCCACCGCGGCCGCGGTCACCGCCGCGGGCGGCGAGTTGCTGTTCCCGCCGATGGACGTGCGGGATCTCGGTCGCATGTTCATCGCCTGCGACCCGCAGGGCAACCCGTTCGGGGTGTGGCAGGCCGGGGGGCACATCGGGGCGCAGATCTTCAACGAGCCCGGCGGGCTCATGTGGAACGACGCGGCCGTCGACGACAAGCCTGCCGGCGAGGCGTTCTACTCGGCGGTGTTCGGCTTCGCGTTCGCGGAGATCGAGGGCATGGGCGGGTATTCCACATTCTCGTTCGACGGGTGCCCACTCGGGGGGTTCGGGGCGCTGCGGCCGGGCGTGCCCAAGGGCTGGGCAACCTGCTTCGCCGTCGCGTCCGCCGACGAGTCGGTCGCCGCCGTCGAGGCCGGCGGCGGGAAGGTCACGATGGCGGCTGAGGACTCTCCGTACGGTCGGATCGCCGCGTTCGAAGACCCGTGGGGCGCGTCGTTCGCGGTCATGCAGGAGACCTGCGGCTGATCCTGCCCTCGGCCGTTGCGGGCGAGCGCGTAAGGAGGCTCGGACGCCGACGGGCCGGGCGTCCGAGCCTCCCCGTCGCCGCGTGGCCCGGCTGGGCCGCACGAGATTGTGCTGGGTTTCACCAACCCGTCCTAGCGATATCGCGGGCCCCGTGTCAACCGGGGGGGCGCAAAGCCCATTAAGGAAGCCTGGGTTGGTGTTAAATTGGTCCGCGATGAACAGGCAAGCGACGACCGACGAGATGGTCAGCATCGTCGCGGTCCTTGCGGACGACGTCCGCCGGCGGCTCTACTTCCACGTCCGCGCCGCCACTGCTCCCGTGACTCGGGACGGCGCGGCGGCGGCCGTCGGCATCTCCCGCAAGCTTGCGGCGTTCCATCTGGAGAAGCTCGTCGACGAGGGGCTCGTCCGGGTGATGCTCGACCAGCCCCGGGCCCGACTCGCTCGACCGGGGCGCAGCCCGAAGCTCTACGGCACCTCCGATGCCGAGATCTCGCTCAACATCCCCGCGCGTCAGTACGACCTGATGGCGAAGATCCTGCTCGCGGCCGTCCGGGTCGGCGGCGACAGCAGCGAGGCGGTAGTCACGGCTGCCACGGAGCGGGGTCGTGAGATCGGTCGCGGCGTCCGGGGCATTCTGCGGCCGGGCAAACTCGGTTTGGAGCGGGCACTGCGGCTCACCATGCAGGCCCTCACGGAGACGGGCTACGAGCCTGAGGTCGTCACCACGACCACCAATACCGAGATCCTGCTCCGCAACTGCCCGTTCTACCGGCTCCTCGACGAGGACAAGTTGCTCGTCTGCTCGCTGAACTGCACGCTCGTGGGCGGCATCGTCGCCGGGCTCGAGACCGACCTGTTCGAAGCGGAGCTGATCCCGCGGGAGCGGCACTGCTGCGTAACCCTGCGCTCCCAGTCGCCGATTCTCACGGCGAACGTCACCTTCAGCGAGGCCGTCTCCTCGGCGGCGGCGGCGCTGCGGGAGCCGGCCGAGGCCCGCTCCGACCCGGACGAGGTCGTCGGCGAGTAGGTCCGCTCCGTCCCGATGTACTCCTTTCGGGTGAGTGATCTGACGGTCACAGCCCGTAGCGTCTTCTCCCGTCCACATGCTCTGAACGATGGGAAGACCACGATGGGACAGCACGACATTCGACCCCCGAGGAACCGGCCGCGATCGAACCGGGTGGCTGCAGGCGCCGTGGCGCTCGCGCTGACGGCGACGCTGGTCCAGAGCCAGGTCGGCGGTGGCAGTACGGCCAACGCCGTGGACCTCGCCGCGGTTGCGAGCGGACTGGCCCAGGAGCCAGGCATCGCGTCGGCGGTGGCGGCTGCGGACTACTTCCTGAAGCTGGACGGGATCCCGGGGGAGTCGCTCGACAAGGTGCATCGCGACACCATCGAGATCGACTCCTTCAGTTGGGGCGCCACCAACCCCGGGTCGTCCGGCGCGGGCGGCGGGATGGGCGCAGGCAAGGTGAGCTTCAGCGACCTCAGCGTCTCCACCTCGATGAGCAAGGCGAGCCCGCGGCTGATGCTCGCGAGCGCCGCGGGCACCCGCATCCCCTCCGTCGTGCTGTACGGGCGCGGACGGGGCGGGTCGGCCCCCGCCGACTACCTGGTCGTCACCCTGAGCGACGTGTTCGTCTCGTCGTACCAGAGTTCCGCGGGCGGGGAGACGCCGACGGACCAGTTCTCGCTGACCTTCGCCAAGATCTCGTTCTCCTACCGCCCGCAGACGTCCACCGGAGCCCTCGGTCCCGCTGTCGTGGCGGGCTGGGACCTCAAGGCCGCGAAGAAGCTCTGAGCCCGCCGCCGCGCGCGGCGTTCCCAACCCGGGAGGCCGTCGCGTAGGCTTCGCCCGGGATCCGGTTTCAACGAGCGCTCGAGAGTAGGCCACCTGTGACCAGCACGACTTACGGCGGCACCGTCGTGGAAGAGTCCAACACCGCGTCCATGTGGCAGGTGAAGACCGGCTACCACGCCCAGTACTACGGCGGTTCCACCATCGGCGGCGTCTCTGTTCGCAGCGAGCAGTCAGGCCCCAACCCCTCCAAGGAGGGGCCGGACAAGTAGGCATTCGCCTCTGTTCGCCACGCGTACACCGGAGCCCGGCACAGCAACGCTGCGCCGGGCTCCGGCATGAGCCCACCCATGCCCACGGGACTCGCCCTGGCGTTAGCCGGTAACCGCAAGGCGTAGTGCGTAGGCTCAGCGAGGTGGCATTGATCAAGACCGACGGGCTGACCAAGCGGTACGGCCAGGTCACGGCGGTGTCCGACCTCAGCGTCGAGATCGAGCCGGGCGTCGTCGGGCTGATCGGCGCGAACGGCGCGGGCAAGTCGACGCTGATCAAGATGGTGCTCGGGCCTGCTGCCCGCCGACGGCCGGGTCGCGCGACGGTCCTCGGCCTCGACATCGTGACGGACGGGCCGACGATCCGCGAGCGGGTCGGGTACATGCCGGAGCACGACTGCCTCCCGCCGGACGTGTCGGCGACCGAGTTCGTCGTCCACATGGCGCGCATGTCCGGGCTGCCGAAGGCGGCGGCTCGCGAGCGCACGGCCGACACGCTGCGGCACGTCGGCCTGTACGAGGAGCGCTACCGTCCCGTCGGCGGCTACTCGACCGGCATGAAGCAGCGGGTGAAGCTCGCGCAGGCGCTCGTGCACGACCCGCAGCTCGTGCTGCTGGACGAGCCGACGAACGGCCTCGACCCGGCCGGCCGCGACGACATGCTCGGCCTCATCCGGCGGATCGGCACGGAGTTCGGCATCTCCGTCCTGGTCGCCTCGCACCTGCTCGGCGAGCTCGAGCGGGTGTGCGACCACGTCGTGGTCATCGACGGCGGGCGGCTGTTGCGCTCGTCCTCGACGGCCGACATCACCGCGGCGAGCCAGCTCGTCGTCGTCGAGGTGACCGAGCGCGCCGCCGAGTTGGCCGACGCCCTGCGCCGCGGACGGCCTCGGCGTCGCCGCCGCCGGCGCGCTGCTCGAGATCGACCTGGGCGACGACCGCACGTACGACCTCGTCCGCGACAACGTCGCCGCGCTCGGCGTCGGACTGATCCGCATGGAGCGGCGCCGGCACCGCATGTCCGAGCTGTTCGCGAACGCCCCCGCCGGCGCGCCCGACCGGGAAGCCCCGAGAGCAGAGGAGGCGTCAGATGTCGACCCCACCTGAGAACGTCCGCACGGGCGTCATCCACGACCTCGGTTACCGCCACTACGACGGTGAGCGCCAGAGCGCCCGCGCCGTCCGCCGCGCGCTGTTCGTGGAGAGCGCCAAGGGCGCGTACGGGCTGGGCCGGGCCGGCAAGTCGAAGATCATGCCGATGATGCTCGTCGCGGCGATCTGCGTGCCCACGCTGATCATCTCGGTCGTCGCGTCGGTCACGAAGCTGAAGGACATGCCCGCGGACTACACGTCCTACATCTTCACCGTGCAGTTCCTCGTCATGGTCTACGTCGCCGGGCAGGCGCCGGCGAGCGTGTCGCGCGACCTGCGGTTCCGCGTCATGTCGCTGTACTTCTCTCGCCCGCATGACCCGCACCGACTACGTCTCCGCGAAGTACGCCGCGCTCAGCGCCGCCCTGTTCGCCTTCATGGCCGTGCCGCTGACGATCCTGTTCGTGGGCGCGCTCCTGGCGAAGATCCCGTGGGACGAGCAGTTGCCGAACTACCTGCGTGGGATGGGCGGCGCGGCGTTGCTGGCGCTCGTCCTCGCGGGCATCGGCCTGGTCATCGCCGCGGTGACGCCGCGCCGCGGGCTCGGGATCGCCGCGATCATCGCAGTCCTGGCGGTGTCCGCGGGTGTCGAGGGCGCTGTCGGCGCGATCGCGGACGAGCAGGGCGCGCACACTCTGGCCGGCTACGCGGGTTTGTTCTCGCCGTTCACGCTCGCGCACGGCGTCCAGAGTTCCGTGCTGGGCGCGGAGAACGTGCTGCCCGAGGGCCCGCCCGGCACGCTCGGCGGACTGGTGTTCCTCGGCGTCGCGGTCGCGGTGATCGTCGGCTGCTTCGGCGCGCTCGTCCTGCGCTACCGGAAGGTCTCCATCTGATGAGCGTCATGGTGCTCGACCGGGTTTCGCGCTGGTTCGGCAACGTGGTCGCGGTCAACGACGTGACGATGACGATCGGGCCGGGCATCACGGGCCTGCTCGGGCCGAACGGCGCCGGCAAGTCCACGCTGATCCACATGATGGGCGGGTTCCTGTCGCCGTCCTCGGGCACGGTCACCCTCGACGGCGAGACCGTGTGGCGCAACGAGGAGATCTACAAGCGCATCGGCCTCGTCCCGGAGCGGGAGGCGATGTACGACGTCGTGTCCGGCTGGGAGTTCGTGCTCGCGAACGCCAAGCTGCACAAGCTCCGCAACCCCGAGGCCGCCGCGAAGCGCGCCATCGCGACGGTGCATATGACGGACGCTCAGGAACGCGACATCTCGACGTACTCCAAGGGCATGAAGCAGCGCATCAAGATGGCGACCGCGCTGGTGCACGACCCGCCGCTCCTGCTGCTCGACGAGCCGTTCAACGGCATGGACCCGCGCCAGCGCATGCAGCTCATGGACGTCCTGACCACGATGGGCGAGCAGGGCCGGACGGTGCTGTTCAGCTCGCACATCCTCGAGGAGGTCGAGCAGATCGCCGGCAGCATCCAGGTCATGGTCTCCGGCCGGCACGCGGCCTCCGGCGGGTTCCGCGAGATCCGGCAGCTGATGACCGAGCGGCCGCACCAGTACACGATCCGCTCGGACGACGACCGCGCGCTCGCCGCCGCGATCATCGCCGAGCCGAGCGCGTCCTCCGTCCAACTGATCGCGGCGCACGACCCGGAGGGCCGCGGCCGTCGCGCGGGGTGCCGAGCACCGGCGCGCGGGACGGTTCGGGTGCCCTGCACGTCCAGGCCACGGACTTCGCCGCGTTCGTCCACGTGCTGCCGCAGTTGGCGCGCCGGCACGGGATCCGGCTGTACGAGGTCACGCCCGCGGACGAGTCGCTCGAGAGCGTGTTCGCCTACCTGGTGGCGCGATGACGGCCCGATGAACGGCACCGTCGCGCGGCTGACCGCGCACAGCCTGCTCGGCCGTCGCCGTGCGCTGCTGCTGCTCGCGCTGCCCGCCGTCCTGCTCGTGCTCGCGTTCCTGGTCCGGCTCTTCGCCCGGCAGGACGACGGGATCACCGCGCACCTGCTCGGCGGATTCGCCCTCGGGACGCTCGTCCCGCTGCTCGGCCTCATCGCCGGCACGGGCGCGATCGGCCCGGAGATCGACGACGGCTCGATCGTCTACCTGCTGTCGAAACCGCTCAGCCGGCACACGATCGTGACGACGCAAGGCGGTGGTCGCCGTCAGCGTCATCACGGTGTTCGCCGCGCTGCCGGTCACGCTCGCGGGGCTGATCCTGTCGGGTCGGTCGGCGAACCTGGCGTTCGCGCTACGGCGTCGGGACGCTGGTCGCGGGCCTCGGTTACGGCACGCTCTTCCTGCTGCTGGCGGTGCTCTCGCGCAACGCCGTGGTCATCGGTCTGCTGTACGCGCTGATCTGGGAGTCGCTCGTCGGCACGTTCGTGCCGGGCGCGCAGACGCTCAGCGTCCAGCAGTGGGCGCTGGCGTGACGGAGAAGATCGTGGGCGCGCCGGCCCGCGGGCTCGACGTCACCTCCGCGGTCGTCGCTCGGCGCGGCCGTCCCGCTGCTGCTGGCCCTCGTCGTCGGCTCGACCTGGTACGCCGGGCACAAGCTGCGGACGATCCACCTGACCAGCGACGAGTAGCCGGTAAACCGAATCGGGCTCGTGTGCGTCTTGGTCCCATGAATCGACGCGCATGCACCGTCCTTGTCGGAATTGCCCTCGCCTCGGCCGCCACGGCCTCCATCCCCGTGGTCGCGAACGCCAGCCACACGGACGGGGTGAGCCGCCTGAGCGACGTCCGGGCCGCGGCGCACACCGGCTACGACCGGATCGTCTTCGAGTTCAGCGGCAAGCTGCCCTCGTCCACGTTCGTGAACTGGGCCCCCAAGATCGTCCGGGACGGTTCCGGGCGACACGGTCCCGGCTGCGGGCAACGCGTTCCTGCAGATCGGGATGTCCGGCGTCACGGGCCTGACCTCGGCGCACACCCCGACGGTGAGCACCGCGCCGCGCGACGTACGGGCTGCCGAACCTCGCGAACGTCGTGCACGCTGGCGAGTTCGAGGGCATGGTCTCGTACGGCGCGAGCTTCCTCGCGAAGACCTCGTACACGGTCACGAAGCTGACGAAGCCGAGCCGCGTCGTCATCGACGTGAAGTCCGACTACACGCGCACGTCGGTGCCGGTGTACCTGGTCGACAGCAAGCGGGTGGCGTCCGGCGCGACCCCGTACGCGCGCCCGGTCACCCGGGCCGTCCCGCACGAACGCGCCCGCGGCCGGCGCGCTGCACCGGCTCTTCGCCGGCCCGACCGCCGCGGAGTACGCGAGTGGCCTGCGCTTCGTCGGCTCGGGCGCCACCGGTTTCCGCGACCTGACGATCTCGAAGGGCGTCGCGCGGGTGCGCCTCGTCGGCGGGTGCTCCAGCGGCGGCTCGACGGTCACGGTCGCCGAGTCGATCGCCTCGACGCTGAAGGCGTTCCCGACCGTCGACTGGGTCAAGATCTACTCACCCGGCGGGACGACCGAGCGGCCGACCGGCAACTCCGACTCGATCCCGGAATGCCTCGAGCCGTAACCGGAACTGACCTAGGCGTCATACGAACGTTGGCGCGCGGACGGGCCTGAGCGAGCGAGCCAGTCGCACCAGGCGTCGACGCCCTCGCCCGTGCGTGCGCTGACCTCGAGCACGGTCACGGACGGGTTCACGGCCGCCAGGTTGCGCCGGAACAGGGCGAGGTCGAAGTCGAGGTAGGGGAGCAGGTCGATCTTGTTCACCACGACGACGTCGGCGGAGCGGAACATGACCGGGTACTTCAGCGGCTTGTCCTCGCCCTCGGTCACGGCGTAGACCATCGCCCGCGCGCGCTCGCCGACGTCGAACTCCGCGGGGCAGACGAGGTTGCCGACGTTCTCGACGATGACGAGGTCGAGGTCGTCCAGCGGCAGTCGGACCAGCGCCCGTCGCACCATCGGCGCGTCCAGGTGGCATTCGCCCCCGAAGCCGTCGCCGGTGTTGATCAGTTCGATGACGGCGCCGAACCCGGCCAGGCGGTCGGCGTCCAGGCTGGTCTCGATGTCGCCCTCGACGACGCCGATCCGGACCTTCCCCTCGAGCCGCGCCAGGGTCAGGGCGAGCAGCGCGGTCTTGCCGGCGCCGGGGGAGGACATCACGTTGACGGCGACCGCGCCGCCGCGGGCGAGGTCGGCGCGGTTCGCGGCGGCCACCCGGTCGTTCTCGTCGAAGATCCGCTCGAGCACCTCGACCCGCTCGCGGCCCGTGCGAGTAGGCCGAGTGGTCGCCGAGGTCGTGCCGATGGCCCTGCGGCGGCCGTGGTCGTGGGTGTGCCGTGCGTGTGCCGGGTGTCGCCGTCGTGCCGGTGGAACCTGCCCATCGCTCAGACCGCCGCGAGGTCGAGGGCGGTCACGAAGAACTCCTCGCCCGCGATCACCTCGGCGTCGAGCCCGCCGCACGCGGGGCAGAAGTGCGTGATGCCGTCGCCCATGCCGAACTCGTCGGCGCAGGCCCGGCAGCGCAGGGCGGCGGCCACCCGCTCGATCTCGAGGACGGACCCGGCCGAGGTCCGTGTCGGCGACGACCAGCGTCCAGCAGAACTGGAGGGTGTCGGGCACGACCTGGCGCAGCTGGCCGATGCGGACGTGGATTACCTCGACGTCGCGCCCGCCCGCCCGTCGGCTCGACGATGTCGGCGATCGCGCCGCAGAGCGAGAGCTCATGCACGGCGCGGCTCGGCGACCTGGCGCGACCGGGCGACGGGGACCAGGGCGCTCGCGTCCGCGGAGTGGTCGCAGATTGCGCAGGCCACGGGCGTCGAGCTGCCGCGGCGGCGGGCGGCGGCGGGAACTCGGTTCGACCGGGGTGTAGGAACGCGCTTCGTCCGGCGACCAGCGGCCGCGGGTCGGAGGTGAGGCCGAGCAGGTAGGTGACCGTGCACTCGAGTGCCGCCGCGAGTTCCGGCAGTCGGCCCACGTCGACGCCTTGGCCGTGTTCCATCGCGCTCAGGGTGCGGTTGCTCGTCGCGAGGCCGAGGTCGTCGAGTCGGTCGACGACGTCGCGCTGGGTCAAGCCCAAGGCGTGGCGTCGTTCACTCATTCGTCGCGCGCAGACCCATTGTCGCTCGCGGTTCAGATCGTGTGCCGTGGACGCCATCGTCTCGTGCCTTCCGATCGTTAAGCGCCTCAGTCTTTCCCCGCGCGGCGGGAGGAGTCAATGATGGGTACCCTTCCCTTCGCCGCGCGCGGCCACACCGGTGGCCCCGGCGGAATCTCGGACCCTTCCGGAAGTTACGGAATCCCGGACTCCGGCAGTCCCCCGATCGCACGGAAACCCTTACAGCAGTAAGGGTTTCACCCTGCTTGTGCTGACATTTCTCAGGTGTAATGTCGCCTCCGTCACGAACACCCGAGGGCCCGAGGGGCACGGCTGCGTGTCCCACAGAGGAGGTGTGCGTCGGTGACCACCGCGATCGATGGCCAAACCGCCCCACAGGAACAGGACGAAGGCGTCGTTCACATTCTCTGGATGAACGGGGGCCTGGGTTGCGACGGCGACTCGGTCGCACTCACCGGCGCCACTCAGCCGAGCATCGAGGAGATCGTGCTCGGCGCGCTGCCCGGCCTCCCGAAGATCCAGGTGCACTGGCCGCTGATCGACTTCGAATGTGGTCCGGAGCAGGGGGCGGACAACTTCATCGAGTGGTGGCACAAGGCCGACCGCGGTGAGCTCGAGCCGTTCGTCCTCGTCGTCGAGGGCTCGATCCCGAACGAAGAGCTGAACAAGCACAACGGCGGCTACTTCTGCGGCTTCGGCAACGACCCGGTGACCAACCAGCCGCGGACCACGAACGAGTGGCTCGACCGGCTGTCGTCGAAGGCCACCGCGATCATCGCCGTCGGCACCTGCGCCACGTACGGCGGCATCCACGGCATGGCGGGCAACCCGACCGGCGCGATGGGAGTGCCCGACTACCTCGGGCTGGGACTGGAAGTCCAAGGCCGGCCTGCCGATCGTCTGCGTGCCGGGCTGCCCCATCCAGGGCGACAACCTCTCCGAGACGATCCTGTACCTGCTCTACCAGCTCGCCGGGTCGGCCCCGATGATCCCGCTGGACGCGGAGCTGCGCCCGCGCTGGCTGTTCGAGGCGACCGTGCACGAGACCTGCGACCGCGGTGGGTACTACGAGCAGGGCCAGTTCGCCACCGAGTACGGCTCTCCGCTGTGCCTGGTCAAGCTGGGTTGCTGGGGCCCGGTCGTCAACTGCAACGTGCCCAAGCGCGGCTGGATCAACGGCGTCGGCGGCTGTCCCAACGTCGGCGGCATCTGCATCGGGTGCACGATGCCGGGCTTCCCGGACAAGTTCATGCCGTTCATGGACGAGCCGCCCGGCGCCAAGGTCTCCTCCGCGGCCAGCACGGCCTACGGCGTCCTGATCCGGACGATGCGCAAGTTCACGATGAACACGCTGAACAAGGAGCCCTCCTGGCGCGTGCGCGGACCGGAGCTCAAGTCCGGCTACACGAAGGTTCGGTGACCGCGATGACCATGACGGACCGCGATCTCAGCACCAGCTCGAGCAAGGCCGAGCTCACCGACATGTCGTGGGACCCCATCACCCGCATCGTCGGCAGCCTGGGGATCTACACCAAGATCGACTTCAAGCAGAAGGTCGTCGCGGAGTGCTACTCCACGTCGTCGATCTTCCGCGGCTACAGCGTGTTCATGAAGGGTAAGGACCCGCGCGACGCGCACTTCATCACCAGCCGCATCTGCGGGATCTGCGGCGACAACCACGCGACGTGCTCGGTCTACAACCAGAACATGGCGTACGGGGTGCATCCGCCGGCGGTGGCCGAGTGGATCATCAACCTCGGTGAGGCCGCCGAGTACATGTTCGACCACAACATCTTCCAGGAGAACCTGGTCGGGGTGGACTACTGCGAGAAGATGGTCCGGGAGACCAACCCCGGCGTCCTCGAGCTCGCCAACCGCACCGAGGCGCCGGGCGCCAAGGAGCACGGGTACAAGTTCATCGGCGACATCATGCGGGCGCTCAACCCGCTCGAGGGCGAGTTCTACCGCGAGGCCCTGCACGTCAGCCGGTACACGCGGGAGATGTTCTGCCTGATGGAGGGGCGGCACACCCACCCGTCCACCCTGTACCCGGGCGGCGTCGGCACCACCGCGACGATCCAGCTGTTCACGGACTACCTGACCCGGCTCATGAAGTACGTCGAGTTCATGAAGCGCATCGTCCCGCTGCACGACGACCTGTTCGACTTCTTCTACCAGGCGCTGCCCGGCTACGAGAACGTCGGCCTGAGGCGGACTCAGTTGGTGTGCTGGGGCGCGCTGAACGACCCGGCGCACTGCGACTTCACGTACGAGAACATGACGCACTGGGGCCGCAAGGCGTTCGTCAGCCCGGGCGTGGTCGTCGACGGCAAGCTCGTCACCAACGACCTCGTCGAGATCAACCTCGGCATCCGGATCCTCCTCGGCAGCTCGTACTACAAGAGCTGGGAGGACCAGCCGATGTTCGTCGAGCGCGACGTGCTCGGCAACCCGGTCGACCGCAACCACCCGTGGAACCAGACGACGCTGCCCGACCCGCAGAAGCGCGACTTCGAAGACAAGTACAGCTGGGTCATGTCGCCGCGCTGGTTCGACGGCAAGGACCATCTGGCCGCCGACACCGGCGGCGGTCCGCTCGCCCGGCTGTGGGCGACGGCGCTCGGCGGCCTCGTCGACATCAACGGCTACGTCAAGTCGACCGGGCACAGCGTCCAGATCAACCTGCCGAAGACGATGAACAAGCCGGCGACGCTCGTTCGAGTGGAAGATCCCGCGGTGGAGCAACGCGCTCGAGCGCAACCGCGCCCGGACGTACTTCCAGGCGTACGTGGCGGCCGCCGCCGTGCACTTCTGCCAGATGGGCCTCGCCGAGGTTCGCGCCGGGCGCACCAAGACCTGGGAACCGTTCGAGGTCCCGGACGAGGCGTTCAGCTGTGGGTTCACCGAGGCCGTGCGCGGTGTGCTCAGCCACCACATGGTGATCAAGGGCGGCAAGATCGCGAACTACCACCCGTACCCGCCGACGCCGTGGAACGCCAGCGTGCGCGACACGTACGGTACGCCCGGCCCCTACGAGGACGCGGTGCAGAACACGCCGATCTTCGAGGAGAACCCGCCGGACAACTTCAAGGGCATCGACATCATGCGGGCGGTGCGGAGCTTCGACCCGTGCCTGCCGTGCGGCGTCCACATGTACCTGGGGGACGGCAAGACCATCAAGACCATTCACGAGCCGGCGTCCCAGATCCAGCTGGCTCAGTACGGTGGCTCCCACAGGCGACGATGTCGGCTCGCGGGTCGAGGCCCTGCTGGCGCAGTTGCGCCGGCAGGGCGGGGACCCCGCGGCCGACACCGGCGAGGAACTCGTCCGCGAACTGGTCGACTTCTACGGCAGCGGGCTCCAGCGCATCGCGGAGATCATTGCACGAAAAGCAGCCCGAGTTGGCTTTGGCGCTGATCGAGGACCCGCTGGTGGCCAGCCAGCTCATCTTGCACGGGGTGCACCCGCTCGGCATCGACGAGCGCATCGCCGCGGCGCTGGACGAGGTGCGCCCGTCTCTGGGCGCGAACTCCGACGGAGTCAGCTTCCTCGGCATCGACGACACCGGCGTCGCGCACCTGCACCTCACCGGCGCCGGCAAGTCCTGCGCGACGGGGGCGGCGAAGCAGACGCTGTTCGAGGCCGTGCTGGCTGCGGCGCCGGAGCTCACGGACGTCGTCGTCGAGCTCGACGAGGTCGCCGCAGCCCCTGCTGCAGATCGGGCTGCGGCCCGGGCTGGAGCACGCCCGCGGGAATCGACAGGCGTTCGTGACGGGGTGCTCGAGCGGCCTTCGGCGGTTCGTGGCCCGGCCCCAGCACGCGGTGTTGCCGTTCGCGCTGAGCACGCCGAAGCCGCGCGGCGAAGGCTGCGAGATGTGCGGGGAGACCGTCCACCCCGATCAGCACTCGCACGTCGTCAACGTCTCCTCGCGCCGGCTGCTGTGCACGTGCCGGCCCTGCTATCTGCTGTTCACCCAGGCGGGGGCGGGCAAGGGCGGGTACCGCTCCGTGCCCGACCGGTACCGGACGGACCCGGACTTCCAGCTGAGCGAGTTCCAGTGGGAGCAACTCCAGGTCCCGGTGGCGATGGCGTTCTTCTTCTACAACTCGGTTCTCGGCCGGGTCGTCGCGCAGTACCCCAGCCCGGCCGGGGCCACCGAGTCGCTGCTGGACCTCGACGGCCTGGGAGGCCATCGTCGCGGAGAACCCGCTGGCGGGCGCCCTCGACCCGGACGTCGAGGCGCTCATCGTGCACCGCACGCGCGAGTCGGAACGAGAGCTTCCTCGTCCCGATCGACGCCTGTTACGAACTGGTCGGACGCATCCGGATGCACTGGTCCGGGTTCGACGGCGGCGCGGAGGCGAAGGCCGACATCACGGACTTCTTCGACCGGGTGCGCACGCGCAGCCGGTTGCTCGCCGCGGACCAGGCGGTCTGAGGTGGCCGCCGAGTTCAAGTTCGTCTGTCGCAGCGCCGTCTCCGAGAAGTTCGCCGCCGGGCCCGACGCTGAACTTCACGCTCGAGGTCTCGGAGACCACGGGGGAGCGGGTGCACGCGATCGCCCTGCGCGTGCAGATCCGGATCGAGCCGGCGAAGCGCCGGTACAGCGCCGAGGAGTCGGTGCGGCTGGACAACCTGTTCGGCGACCCGTCGCGGTACGCGGACACGCTCAAGCCGCTCCAGTTCGCCTTCGCGAACGTGATGGTCCCGAGCTTCACGAACAGCGTCGAGGTCCAGATCCCGGTGCCGTGCACCTACGACCTCGAGATCGCCTCGACGAGCTACTTCCACGGCCTGTCCGAGGGCGAGATCCCGCTGCTGCTGCTGTTCAGCGGGACGGTCTTCACCAAGGGCGCGAGCGGTTTCAGCGTCGCCCAGGTGCCGTGGAGTTGCGAGACCGAGTACCGGTTGCCGGTCGCCGAGTGGCGCCTGATGATGAATCAGTTCTTCCCGAACAGCGGATGGGTCCGGCTGAGCCGGGAGACTCTCGACGCGCTGGGCGCGTTCAAGAACACCCGGGCACTGCCGACGTGGGAACACGCGATCAGCGCCCTGCTCGACGAGCCGCCGGGGAACCTTCGCAATGAGTCGAGTCTGACACGACACGATCCGTTCGCCGGCGCGAAGGAGGTCGCCGACACGATCCTGTACGAGGGTTACGTGCTCTACCCGTACCGGGCGTCGTCGGCGAAGAACCAGACCCGCTGGCAGTTCGGCGTGCTGATGCCGCCGGCGTACGTGGTCGTGGACGCCTCCGAGCGCTCGTCCTGCCGGACGCAGATGGTGTTCGAGGCCAAGCGCGGCGCGTCCCTGCGCGTGCGGGTGCGGTTCCTGCACGTCGCGCACCGGACCGGCGGCGGCCGACCGGAGTGGGACGAGACCGTCGAGCGAGAGTTCGAGTTCGACGTGGCCGTCGCCGACCTGCTGGCCGGGCCGCTGGAGCGCACGTTCTCGTACGCCGGCTCCACCACGCTGGCCGACGGAGTGACCCGGGTGGCCGCGACCGTCGACGGCGCCGTCGTCGTCACCGCCGTCCCGCTGCCCGGGCCGTACTCCGGCGCCGGGCGGCTGACGGTGGAGGTCGCAAACCGAACCTGACGCGTGCGTCAGTCGCCGCCGACCGCGACGAGGCCATGCAGTCTGCGCTCGTCGCCGCGCACACGATGCTCGCGCTGGACCGCGGCGTGTTCCTGTCGATGACCGAACCGCCCGAGTGGGCGGCGGTAGCGGTGGAGGAGTGCGAGAACGTCGGGACCTGGCCGGTCCTCGTAGGCCCGGAGGTCGGCTCGGGCCCCGTGGTCCTGTCGTCGCCGATCATCCTGGGCGACAACCCGGAGATCGCGCCGGAGAGCCCCGGCGACCTGTACGACGCGACCGAGATCGACGAGATCCTGACCCTGCGGACGATGACGCTGACCGACGCGGAGAAGGCCGAGGCGCGCGCGACCGACCCGCGGGCGGCCGCGCTGATCGACCGGGTCGACGACCTGCCGCAGGAGCACCTGGACCGGCTGCACGGGGCGCTGCGTTACCTGAAGCACGTAACCACCCCGGGGTCCGACGGCACACGACGAACCCCCGACCTTGGTGACCCCAGGAGCGGGCCTGCTGCCGGGCCTCGACCCGGCGGCGGTCCTGAACCCCGACACCCCCTGGTGGGACCCGGGCAACGACTCGTCGGTGTCGCCGGAGACCGACGCGATTGTCGTCGACGGCGTCCGGGTCGCGCGAGGGCAGCAAGGTACGGCTGCGCCCTGGCCACCGCCGCACCGACGCGCAGGACCTGTTCGTCTACGGGCGGGTCGCGACCGTCGAGGCCGTGTTCTTCGACGTGGACGGGGCACAGCACCTCGGCGTCACCCTCGACGACGACCCGGAGCTCGCCGAGATCTCGCGCCGGCAGGGGCGCTTCCTGTACTTCGCGCCGGACGAGGTCGAGCCGGTGAGCGTCCCGTGAGCGGCACGATGCTGCCGAAGAGGATGCTGGTCGCCTGCGTCGGCAACATCTTCCTGTCCGACGACGGGTTCGGCGTCGAGGTCGCCCGCCGGATGGCCGGCACGCCGCGGCCCGAGGGAGTCGAGCTCGTCGACTTCGGCATCCGCGGCATCCACCTCACCTACCAGCTGCTGGACGGGTACGACGTCCTCGTCGTCGTCGACGCCGCCCCGCGCGGGCACGCCCCCGGCACCGTGAGCCTGCTCGAGCTCGACCCGGCCAGCCTCGACGCCGCGGGCGGCGCGGAGGTCGCGGCCGCCGTGTCGAACGGCGAGGCCCCGCTGCTCGACGCGCACGGGCTGGAGCCGAACGCGATCCTGCGGATGCTCGGCTCGCTGGGCGGGCAGGTGCGGCGGGTGCTGGTCGTCGCGTGCGAGCCGGCCACGGTCGAGGAGGGCCTGGGCCTGAGCCCCGAAGTGGAAGCGGCAATCGGGCCGGCGATCGCCGAGGTCGAGAAGCTGATGCGGGAGCACGCCGTCGAGATGCAAGCTGACGACCACTCAGGAAACATCGACAGGACCGCAGAGGAGGTGTCCCGATGATCGTACGGCTCGTGAAGGCCGCGATGCTGGCGGCGACAGTAGCCGCCATTGCGCAGTCGCTCCCTGACATCAAGCGCTATCTGGAAATGCGCTCCATGTGATCGCAAGGCCCGGGCTCGTAGAGCGAGGAGAACGACATGGAAACGCTGGTGGGATTTGCCTTCGGGTTCTGGCTGGGCACCAAGGAGGGCAAGGAAGGCGTGGCCAAGCTCGTCGAGTCGTGGAAGGCTATCCGCTCCTCGACGGAGCTGAAGAACCTCGTCGGCGGCGCGATCGCTGTCGTCGTACCGATCGTGAGCGAGATCAAGTCGAGCGGCGCGCACGCGATCGGCGCCAAGGCGGCCTGACCGCGATGAGCGGTCCACTGGCGCGGCGCCGGCACCGGATCTCGGTGCGCGGCGTCGTGCAGGGCGTCGGCTTCCGCCCGTTCGTCTACGCGCTGGCGCGCGAGCTCGGCCTGTCGGGGCTCGTGGTGAACACCGGCGACGGCGTGCTGGTCGAGGTGGAGGGCGAGGCGGGAGCGCTCGCGGACTTCGGCACGCGGCTCGAAACCGGGCGCTCCGCCGCTGGCTGTCCTGCACAGTGTGGAGACCGAGGAGATCGGCGTCGTCGGCGGCACCGACTTCGTCATCGGTGCGTCCTCGGGCGCCCCGGGGCGCACGCTGGTCGCCCCGGACGTCGCGACCTGCGACGCGTGCCTGGCCGAGCTGGCCGACCCGGCCGACCGGCGCTACCGGCACCCGTTCGTCAGCTGCACCAACTGCGGGCCGCGGTTCACCGTCATCGTCGACCTGCCCTACGACCGCCCGGCCACGACGATGGCCGATCTGCCGCTGTGTGCGCGCTGCGCCGCCGAGTACGCCGACCCGGCTGATCGCCGGTTCCACGCCCAGACGGTGGCCTGCCACGACTGCGGCCCGACCCTGACCCTGTGGCGGCCGGGCGCGCCCGAGCGCGTCGGCGCCGACGGGCTGGCGGAGGCGCGCCGGCTGCTCGCCGCCGGCGCGGTCGTCGCGGTCAAGGGCCTGGGCGGCTACCACCTGGCCTGCGACGCGACGGACGAGCACGCGGTCGCGACGCTGCGCAAGCGCAAGGACCGCGGCGACAAGCCGTTCGCCGTCATGGTCGCCGACCTCGACACCGCCTGCCTCGTCGCCGAGGTCTCGCGACGGCCGAAGCGTGCCCTGCTGACCGACCCGCGCCGGCCCGTCGTGCTGCTGACTGCGCGTCAGGACACCGGCGCTCGCCTCGTCCCTGGCGCCCGGCTCGCCCGGACCTCGGCGTGCTGCTCGCCGTACACCCCGGTGCACCATCTGCTCTTCGGCCTGCCGGGGGAGCCCGGCCGGCTTCGCCGCGCTGGTCCTGACGAGCGGCAACGGCGCCGGCGACCCGATCGTGACCGACGACGAGGTCGCCCGCGTGCGGCTCGGGGCGCTCGCGGACGCCTGGCTGTGCACGACCGCCCGATCCACGTGCCCGTGCGACGACTCGGTCGTGCGCGTCGCGGTGGACGGCCCGGGGTCGGCACGACCCTGCCGGTGCGCCGCTCCCGCGGCTACGCGCCGCTGCCGGTCGCGCTGCCCCTGCCCGTCCGGCCCGGCCCTCGCGGTCGGCGGCGACCTGAAGAACACCTTCTGCCTCGCCGAGGGCGGCTACGCCTGGATGTCCGCGCACGTCGGCGACATGGACGACCTCGCCACGCTCACCGCGTTCGACGCGGCGGTCGCCCAGCTGCGGGCGATCACCGGCGTCCGTCCCGAACTCGATCGTCGCCGACCGGCATCCCGGTTACCGCAGCGCCGCCTGGGCGGACGGCGACCGCGGCGCGGCGTGCCGGTCACCCGGTCCAGCACCACCACGCGCACATCGCCTCGGCGATGGCCGAGAACGGCCACGACGGCGTCGGAGCGGGTGATCGGCTTCGCGTTCGACGGCACCGGCTACGGCGACGACGGCGCGGTCTGGGGCGGGGAGGTGCTGCTCGCCGACTACGACGGCTTCACCCGCGCGGCGCACCTCGGCTACGTCGCGCTGCCGGGCGGGGACGCCGGCGTCCGCAACCCGTGCCGGATGGCGCTGTCGCACCTGCACTCCGCGGGTGTGGAGTGGGATCCGGCGGCTGCCCGCGCGTCGCCGCCTGCTCGGCGGCCGAGCGCACAGTGCTGGCCCGCCAGCTGCGAGACCGGGCTGGCGCACAGCGCCGCACGTCCAGCATGGGCCGGCTGTTCGACGCGGTCTCCTCGCTGGCCGGGGTCTGCCACCGGGTCGCCTACGAGGCCGAGGCGGCGATGCGGTTCGAGGGCTCTGGCCCGCGCGGCGCTCGCGGACCAGACGGCATGCGACTGACGCACCGTACGCCTTCGGGCCGCCGGCCGCGCGGCAGCGCCGATGCTGGACGCCGGGCCCGGTCATCGCCGCGGTCGCGGCCGACGTGCTGGCCGGGGTCCCGGCGGGGGTCGTGGCGGCCCGCTTCCACCTCGCCGTGGCCGCGCTGGTCGTCGGCACGTCGCCACCGCGATACGCGCACGAGACCGGCCTGCGTACGGTGGCGCTGTCCGGCGGGGTCTTCCTCAACGTCCTGCTCACCGTCCTGTGCGTGGAGCGGCTGCGAGGACGCGGGATTCCGCGTCCTGCGCCACCGCCTCGTCCCGCCCAGCGACGCCGGGCTCGCCCTCGGGCAGCTCGCATCGTCGCCGCAGCCAGCAGTCCGAAGGAGAGCACGCCATGTGCTTAGCCGTGCCCGGCAAGCTGCTGCGAGATCTGGGAGAAGGACGGGACCCGGATGGCCACGGTCGACTTCGGCGGGGTCGAGAAGGAGGTCTGCCTGGAGTTCGTCCCTGACATCGAGGTCGGCGAGTACACGATCGTGCACGTCGGGTTCGCGCTGCAGCGGCTGGACGAGAACTCCGCCCTGGAGACCCTCGCGCTGTTCCAGCGAGATGGGCGAGATCCAGGCGGAGTTCGGCGACCCGTGGGCCCGGGCGGCCCTCGAGGCCGGCGGCGTGCCGGACCCGAACCGGGACCCGAACCTGCGACCCGGACGCGAACTGGGCGCAGCGAACGGCTGGGACGACAAAGTGAATCACGAGGAGGTCCGACGATGAGGTACGTCGACGAGTTCAACGACCCCGAGCTGGCCAAGCGGCTGCTCGACGACATCCACGCCACCGTCACCCGGCCCGTGGGCGATCATGGAGGTCTGCGGCGGGCAGACCCACTCGATCATCCGGCACGGCATCGACCAGCTGATCCCGGACCAGGTCGAGATGATCCACGGCCCGGGCTGCCCGGTCTGCGTCACGCCGCTGGAGCTGATCGACCGGGCGCTGGAGATCGCCTCCCGCCCGGACGTGATCTTCTGCTCCTTCGGCGACATGCTCCGGGTCCCCGGCAGCGGCCGCGACCTGTTCCGGATCAAGGCGAGGGCGGCGACATCCGGGTCGTGTACTCGCCGCTGGACGCGCTCGAAGATCGCCCGCGAGAACCCCGACCGCGAGGTCGTCTTCTTCGGCATCGGCTTCGAGACGACCGCGCCGCCGAACGCCATGACGGTGTATCAGGCGGCCCGGCTCGGCGTGACGAACTTCAGCATGCTGGTCTCGCACGTGCTCGTGCCGCCGGCGATCGCGGCGATCATGAGCGCGCCGACCTGCCGCGTGCAGGGCTTCCTCGCGGCCGGTCACGTCTGCAGCGTCATGGGCGTCGCAGGAGTACCCGCCGCTGATCGAGAAGTTCCGGGTGCCGATGGTCGTCACCGGCTTCGAGCCGCTCGACATCCTCGAGGGCATCCGGCGCACCGTGCACCAGCTGGAGGACGGCCGCGCGGAGCTCGAGAACGCCTACGCCCGCGTGGTCGCGCCCGAGGGCAACCCGGCGGCCCGGGCGCTGCTCGCGGACGTCTTCGAGGTCACCGACCGCGCCTGGCGCGGCATCGGGACGATCCCCGACAGCGGCTGGCGGCTGTCGGCGAAGTACCGCGCGTTCGACGCGGAGTACCGCTTCGGCGTCAGCGACATCCAGACCGAGGAGTCCGCGGACTGCCGCAGCGGCGACGTCCTGCAGGGCTTCATCAAGCCGCACGAGTGCGCGGCGTTCGGCACGCTGTGCACGCCGCGCAATCCGCTCGGGCGCGACGATGGTCTCGAGCGAGGGCGCCTGCGCCGCGTACTACCTCTACCGCCGCCTGGAGGTGGCCTCCCGTTGGCTGAGACGAGACGCTGGGCGCTGGACTTCGAGGGCTGGACGTGCCCGCTCCCGCTGCGGGACAGCCCCACGGTCGTGATGGGCCACGGCGGCGGCGGGCAGCTGTCGGCCGAACTCGTCGAGCACCTGTTCGTGCCGGCGTTCGGCGGGCAGCCCGGCGCCGGGCCAGACCGACTCGGCCGTGTTCACCCTCGGCGGCGCCCGGCTGGCCTTCTCCACCGACACCTTCGTGGTGCGCCCGCTGTTCTTCCCCGGCGGCTCGATCGGCGACCTCGCGATCAACGGCACGGTCAACGACCTGGCGATGAGCGGCGCCGTGCCCGAGCCACCTGTCGTGCGGGTTCATCCTCGAGGAGGGCACCGACCTCGCGCGTCGTCGGGCGGATCGCGCAGGACATGGGCGCGGCCGCCCGGGCGGCGGGCGTCGCCGTGGTCACCGGCGACACCAAGGTGGTCGACGTCGGGCCACGGCGACCAGGTCTACGTGAACACCGTCGGGCGTCGGGCTGATCCCCGACGGCGTGGACATCCGTCCGCAGCGGGCGCGGCCGGGCGACGTGGTGATCGTCAGCGGCCCGATCGGCGTGCACGGCATCGCGATCATGAGCGTGCGGGAGGGCCTGGAGTTCGGCACGACGATCCTGCACGCGACTCCGCGGCGCTGCACCCGCTCGTCGCCGCGATGCTGGCGGTGACGAAGGACCTGCACGTGCTGCGGGACCCGACCCGCGGCGGGCTGGCGACGTCGCTGAACGAGATCGCCGGGGTCGCCCGCGTCGGCGTCCGGCTGGTGGAGAAGTCGATCCCGGTGCCCCGCACGTGACAGAGCGCCTGCGCGCTGCTCGGCCTGGACCCGATGTACGTGGCGAACGAGGGCAAGCTCGTCGCGTTCGTGCCCGCGGGAGGAAGCCGACGCGGTGCTCGGCGGCGATGCGCGCGCACCCGCTGGGCGCGGGCGCGGCGGTCATCGGCGAGTGCGTCGCCGAGCACCCCGGCATGGTGGTGGCGACGACGACCTTCGGCGGGACTCGGGTCGTCGACACCCCGCTGGGCGAGCAGCTACCGCGGATCTGCTGACCGGGAAGTGAACTGAGGTCTCGTCAGGTGCCGGGGTGGCCGTCGGCGACGGCCGGGAGCGCCAGGTCGGGCGGGCAGATGCAGCCGCGGGGAAGGTCGCCCTCGACCGTTGCCTGGCAGTAGCGAATGGCCACCCTGTCGTGCTCGAGGGGGAGGTGGCCGCACTGACACGAGGTCGTCGAGGCAGGCTGGGGTATCGCTGTGGGTGTCGTCATGGAACAGCCAGTTTGGCACGGATGCCGGGCGAAAGATACGCGAGCAGGCGCGCCCGCGTCCGCGGCCGGCAGCGCGGCGGGCGGTAAGCCTGCACCCCCCGCGCGAGGGAGGGCCACCCGGCCCCTCGTGCCGTAGTGTGGGAGAATTCACCATCGTGCCTCGGGTTGTCTCGAACCCTGCATTCCCAGGCCCGCCGACCGCCAGACGGGACCGCTGAATGTCGCTGACTGTTGACGCTTGCCTCGAAGAGCCGGAATTCGGCAAGAGGAGCGCCGGCCGTCCGGCCAGCGACTACGGGATGTTGATGGCCGAGGTTCGCTCCGCGGGCCTGCTGGAGCGGAACTGGCTCCGCTACATCCCGCGGGTCTTCGTGCTCGTCGCGATGATCGCCGGCGGCATGACGGTGTTCGTCAAGCTCGGCGAGTCGTGGTGGCAGCTCGCCGTCGCCGCGTACTTCGCGGTCGTCTTCGCGCAGCTCGGGTTCCTCGGCCACGATGCCGGTCACCAGCAGGTCTTCCGCAGCAAGCGCTGGAACGACGGGTTCGGCCTGATGCTGTCGAACCTGTGCACCGGGTTCAGCTACTCGTGGTGGATGGACAAGCACACCAAGCACCACCGCAACCCCAACGACGTCACGAAGGACCCGGACGTCCGAAAGAACGTCATCTCCTGGACGCCGGAGCAGTACGCCGAGCAGAAGGGCGTCCTGCGCTGGATCTCCAAGCACCAGGCGACGATCTACGCGCCGCTGCTGCTCCTCGAGGCGTTCAACCTCCACCTCGGCAGCATCCTCGTCCTGATGGCGAACCCGCGCAAACGCATCCTGGAAATCGTTCTGATGACCCTTCACGTCGCGGGCGGCCTGACGATCCTGTTCTTCGTGATGGGCCCGTGGCAGGCGATCGCGTTCGTCCTCGTCCAGCAGTCCCTGTTCGGGGTCTACCTCGGGGCGGCGTTCGCGCCGAACCACAAGGGCATGCAGATCCTCGACGGCGGCCCGGCCCCCGACTTCCTGCGCCGCCAGGTGCTGACCTCTCGCAATGTCACCGGCGGGCGCGCGATGGCCGTCGCGTTCGGCGGGCTGAACTACCAGATCGAGCACCACCTGTTCCCGTCCATGCCGAGCCGCAACCTGCGCCGCTGCCGTCCGCTGGTCAAGGCGTTCTGCGCCGAGCGCGGCGTCGCCTACTGCGAGACGAACCTCGGCGACTCCTACGCGCAGGTCTTCCGCTACCTGCGCGGCATCGGCCGCAGCCACTGACGGCCCACGTTCGGCCGGACGATCGGGGAGAGACGAGCGGGATACCCGGGGGTTCCGCGGTCTTTCGAAACGGCTCCGACGGGTAGGTCTACGGGCGACCACGCTGTCGAGGTTTTGGAGCTCCCCGCATGCCGACCCGCACCAGCTACGAGCCCGGTACCCCTTGTTGGGTCGACCTGGTGAGTCCGGACGCCGAGGCGTCCGCGGCCTTCTACACCGCGCTGTTCGGCTGGACCGCCCATCCCCAGACGGACGACGCCGGCACCCGCGTCTACACGATGCTGCGCAAGAACGGCAAGGACGCGGCGGGCCTGTCCGACCAGCCGCCGGCGATGGCCGGCGCCCCGCCGGTCTGGAACACCTACATCGCGGTGGCCGACGCCGACAGCCACCGCCACCGCGGCCGAGAAGGCGGGCGGCAAGATCCTCATGCCGGCGATGGACGTCATGGGGACCGGTCGCATGGCCGTGATCTCCGACCCCACCGGCGCGGTCTTCTCGATCTGGCAGGCGGGCACCCACGCCGGCGCGGAGATCGGCAACGAGCCCGACACGTACTCCTGGAACGAGCTGCTCAGCAGCGACGTCGAGGGCGCAAAGTCCTTCTACACCCAGGTTTTCGGCTGGGAGTACGAGTCGATGGACATGGGTCCGGCCGGCACCTACTGGGTGATCAAGGGCGGGGAGTCGGGCGGCTTGGGCGGGCTGATGACGCGCCCGCCGCAGCTGCCCGCGCAGGCGCCCGACGGCTGGTTGGTCTACTTCCTCACGGACGACATCGAGGCTCGCGTCGCGACCACGACGGCGGCGGGCGGCACGGTGGTCTACGGCCCCGCCGAGATCCCGGGCGTGGGCATGATCGCCACCCTCGCCGATCCGCAGAACGGGAGTTTCTCCCTGCTGCAGCCCGCGCCTGCCTCGTAGTCGGTCAGTTGGAGGGTCCCGGGATCACCGGAAGCTCGGTGAGGCCACGCAGGACGAGCCCGTCCCCGTGGCCCCACCGCAGCTCGGCCGCGGGCACCGCGAGACGCAGGTCGGGGAACCGGGTGAGCAGCGTGGTGAACGCGATCTCGCCCTCCATCCGGCCGAGCGGCGCGCCCAGGCAGAAGTGGATGCCGTGGCCGAAGGCGATGTGGCGGTTCTCCCTGCGGGTCACGTCGAGTTCTTCGGACTCGCCGAAGCGTTCGGGGTCGCGGTTGGCCGAGGCCAGCGAGATCAGCACCTGCTCGCCCGCCGGGATTTCGACCCCGCCGATCTGCATCGGCGCCGAGGTGTAGCGGAACGTCGAGTGCGGGACGGGCGCGTCGAAGCGCAGGAACTCCTCGATCGCCCGCGGCACCAGGGACAGGTCGGCCTTCAGCGCCGCGAGCTGATCCGGGTGGGTGAGCAGGGCGACGACCCCGTTGCCGATCAGGCTGGCCGTCGTGTCGTGCCCGGCGACGAAGAGCTGGAACAGGGTCGAGCAGAGTTCCTGCTTCGTCAGGCCCGCGCCCGCCGTCCTGGGCGTTGTTGAGCGCGGTCACCAGGTCGTCGCCGGGGTCGGCGCGCTTGAAGTCCACGAGGTGGTCGAGGTAGTCGATGATGTGGGCCGCGCCCGCCACGGCTTCCGGGACGGGGTCGGGCCCGGCCGACGGCAGGAAGAGGTCGGTGAAGGCCTTGCCGAGCGCCGGCCCGGTCCGCCTCCGGCAGGCCCAGCAGTTCGCAGATCACCGTGTACGGCAGGGGGAATGCGAAGGCGGTGACCAGGTCGACGGTCCCGTCCGGGCCGGCGGCCGCGATCCCGTCCAGCAGGCCGTCGACCAGTTCCTGCACCCGCGGCCGCAGCGCGTTGATGCGGCGGGGGGTGAACGCGCCCTGGACGAGCTTGCGCAGCCGCGTGTGGTCGGGCGGGTCCATGCTCAGCATGTGTCGGGCCAGCGCCGGGCCGGGCAGGCCCTCGGCGACGACCTCCGAGTCGCCGGTCATCGCCGCGTGCATGTCCTTCGACAGTCGCGGGTCGTTGAGCGCCTGCCGCGCCTCGTCGTAGCGCATCACGAGCCAGGCGCCGTGCCCGTCCGCCAGGGTCACCTTGTGGACGGGCCCGTTCGCTCGCACCTGCGCGAACAGCGGGAAGGGGTCGTCGAGGTCGAACGCGCCCCATGCGGAGAGGGCGGCCTCGGCGTCGGCTGCGGCGTGCGTCATGTCACCAGCAGACCATCCCCGGCGCACACGGTCCAGACCGCCGGTGGCCCAAGCCGTACGGTGAGGTGTGGCCCCTGGGGACCACTCACCATCACTTACCGACGGAGACTCGATGGCAGGCACGCGATGACGGGGACGCTGAAGGGCCGGACGATGCTGATCTCCGGCGCGAGCCGGGGGATCGGCCTGGCGATCGCGCTGGCCGCGGCGAAGGACGGGGCGAACATCGCCTTCATCGCCAAGACCGCGGAGCCGCACCCCAAACTCGAGGGCACGGTCTACACCGCCGCCGCGGAGATCGAGGCCGCGGGTGGCCAGGCGCTGCCGATCGTCGGCGACGTCCGTGACGAGAACCAGGTCGCCGACGCGGTCGCTGCCACCGTCGAGCGCTTCGGCGGCATCGACATCTGTGTGAACAACGCGAGCGCGATCAACCTCGCGCCCACCGAGCACCTCGACGTCAAGCGCTACGACCTGATGCAGTCGATCAACTCGCGCGGCACCTTCGTCCTGAGCAAGGCCTGCCTGCCGCACCTGAAGAAGGGGACGAACCCGCACATCCTCACGCTGTCGCCGCCCATCACGCTCGACCCGCAATGGCTCGGTGCGTACACGGGTTACACGGTCGCGAAGTTCGGCATGACGCTGACCGCCCTCGGCCTGGCCGCGGAGCTCCGCAGTGCAGGTGTCGCGTCCAACACGCTCTGGCCGCGCACGCTCGTCGCGACCGCGGCGGTGCGCAACCTGCTCGGCGGCGAGTCCGCGCTCTCGGTCGCCCGCACCCCGGCGGTGTACGCCGACTCGGCCTACCTGATCCTGACCAGCCCGAGCCGGGAGTGCACCGGCAACATGTTCCTGTGCGAGGACGTCCTCGTCGCGCACGGCGTCACCGACCTCGACCAGTACTCGGTGATGCCCGGCACCACGGACTTCGGCCTCGACCTGTATGTCGAAGACGCGTACCCGCCCGGCTACGGCGGTCGGGGCTGACTTCACGCGCTGAAGGTTCACCTCCTGCGCTGGGGACACACCTCACGCGGTGTGCACGACGCGTGAGGTGTGCTTTCGCCGCAGGAAGTTGGTCGCGCGGGCGCCGCCGGCGGGTCGTGGGGCAGACTGTCCGGGGTGTCGACCGAGAGTGCCGTGACGGGTGAGCTGGCCGCCCGGCGGCGGCTGGTCCTCGGTTCGACGGCGCTCGTCCTGGTGGCGATCGACCTCGTGCTCAAGCGGATCGTCGAGAACGCGCTGGCGGACGGACCGGGGCCGGACTACGGCATCGTGAAGCTCCGACTGGTGTTCAACCCCGGCGTCGCGTACAGCTTCGGCGGCACGGCACCGCGCGGGGTAGTCGCCGCGGTTACCAGCCTGATCCTGCTCGGTGTGGCGATCTACGCCTGGCGGCGCGCACCGAGCGCGTCCCCGGCAGCGCGGGTCGCCCTGGCGGCGATCCTGGCGGGCGGGCTCGGCAACCTGCTCGACCGCGTGGTGGACGGCGTGGTCACCGACTACCTGCGGATGCGCCTGTTCCACACGTTCAACCTCGCCGACATGTTCCTGACGTTCGGGGTGATCGTGCTGGTGTTCACGACGCCTGTGAAGTCGTCGCCGACATAAGGTCGAGCGGGTGCAGAAGGACGACGGTGTCCGCCGGCGCCTCGGGCGCGCGGCGACGTTCGGCGTGCTCGTGTTCGCGGCGCTCGTCCTGGCGTGGATCGTGTGGGGGCTGGAGGGGCCCGGCCGCCTCGACCGGGCGATCCAGCGCGACCTGCACGGCGCGGCCGGCTCGCCGGAGGTCGCGGTCGCGCGGAACCTCACCCGGATCGGCATCGGCGTCCTGCTGCTCGGAGTGCTGGCGGTGGGCGGCTTGGTCGCCAGGGCGCACCACGAGGGCTGGGTCCGCCGGGGCGGCTGGGCCCCGATCGCGGTCCCGGTGCTCGCGGTGTGCGTCGCGTCGACCGCGTCCACGACGGTGAAGCTGGTCGTCGGCCGGGAGCGCCCCCCGCTGGAGGGCCGATTCGCGCCGGCGCACGGCAGCTCGTTCCCGTCCGGCCACACGACGGCGTCGACGGCGGGCTACGTCGCGCTGGCGCTGGTCGTCGCGGCCCGGGCGAGCACCCGGACGGGGGCGGTCGCCGCCGTCGCGGCAGGTATGACGATCGCCGCGGCGATCGGTTGGACCCGCGTCGTCCTCGGGGTGCACTGGCCCAGCGACGTCCTCGCCGGCTGGGTGCTCGGCACCGCGGGCGCGTTCCTGGCCGTCCTGCTGTGGGCCCGGTTCGAGCGGTCGCGCGGCACCGAGAACCCCGGACGTCCGACTACCGACCCGCAATAACGGGTCGCTGGTCGGACGCTACGGGGTCCGGGTCCAGCCGCCGGGGAGGCCGGTGATCGACCCGGTGGACCCGGACGCGGAGATCGACACGCTGACCCCGCCGAGGTCGAGGCCGGCGATCTCGACCGTCCCCCAGGACGGGGGCAGGCGCGGGTCCAGGCGGACGGTCCTGCCCGGCGCGTCCGGGCGCAGGCCCAGCAGTGCGCGCACCAGGAGCAACGGGGCGGCGCTCGCCCACGCCTGTGGCGAGCACGAGGTCGGGTACGGGACGGGGACGGGGTACTCGTCCCGGCCGAACCCGCACAGCAGTTCGGGCAGCCGGCCGCCGAACGACGCGGCGGCGTCGAGGAGGCCCTCGGCGAGGCGGTGCGCGAGCGGCAGCGCGCCGGGCACGTGCGCGTACGCGGCCAGGCCGGCGACGGCCAGCGCGGTGTCGTGCGGCCACACGGACCCGTTGTGGTAGCTCATCGGGTTGTAGGCGGCCATGTCGGAGGACAGCGTACGCAGTCCCCAGCCGTTGGTCATGTCGGCGCCGGCGAGCGCGGCGACCACCGTCTCGGCCTGCTCGTCGTCGAGCAGGCCCGCCCACAGACAGTGCGCGGCGTTGCTGGTGAGGGCGTCGAGCGGGGCCTCGGTCGCGTCCAGGGCGAGGGCCGGCCAGCCGCGGTCGGCCAACCAGAACCGGGCGGCGAACTGCGTGCGTAGCGCCAGTGCCTGTGTCCGGGTGCGCTCGGCGACGGCGGGGTCGCCCATCCCGGCTTCGGCCAGCGCGGCCCGGTCGAGCAGCGCGCGGTAGTGGTAGGCCTGCACCTCGCACAGCGCGACGGGGTAGGTCGGCATGCGCCCGGCGGCGTCGCTGACGCCGTCGAAGCTGTCCTTCCAGCCCTGGTTGATCAGGCCCTGCGGGTTTATCCGCTCGTAGCTGACGAAGCCGTCGGTCGGTCGCCCTCCTCGCGGCACCAGCGCAGCGCCGCGTCGGCGGCGGGCAGCAGGCGGGCGACGAGGTCGTCGGCGGCGCCCCAGCGCCAGGCCTCGGCGAGCATCATCACGAACAGCGGGGTCGAGTCGGCGGAGCCGAAGTAGCAGCGCCCGCCGATCGCCCGCGCGCTCTCGTGCGCCGAGGCGGAGTTCGTGCAGGATCCGGCCCGGCTGCTCCTCGGTCGCCGAGTCGTGCCCCCGGCCCTGCAGCGCGGCCAGCGTCTCGAGCGCGCCGGTCAGCACGGCGGGGTGCAGCGGCAGCGTCATGTAGCCGGCGAGCAGGCTGTCGCGACCGAACAGGGTCATGAACCAGGGCGCGCCGGCGGCCAGCGCCGGCATCGACGCGCCCGGCAGGTACAGCTCCAGGCTGCGCAGGTCGACCGCGGCCTGCCGCAGGACGGACTGCAGGCGCGGCGCCGTGCTCGACACGGCGCTGACCCGCCCGGGGACGTCGTCGGCCGGGGTCTCCGGGTCGAGCCAGGCGGTGATCCGCTCCTGGGCGGCGCTCGCGTCGTCCGGGGCGAAGGCGGGCAGCAGCTCGACCCGGGCGGTCCACGTCGAGCGGGGGTCCAGGGTGACCTTCCACGTGAGCGTCCCGCTGGCGACGCCCGGCCGGCCGGACGCGGCCACGACGAGCCCGGGGCTGCCGGGCTCGGCGGGCCCCGTGGAGGTCGCCGCGCCGTACCCGAGCACGGCGACGACTTCGGTGGCCGGGACGCCGGCGGTAGGTGCCAGGGCCTGCGGCCGGACGAGGTAGTCCTCGTGCCGGGCCCGCCCGTCCTTGACGGCGAAGAGGTCCGCGAAGTCTGTCCGCACCTCGAGCCGCAGCTCCGCCGTCATCGTCTCGGCGCTGAAGTTACGCAGGACGAGGGTTTCCGTGAGCCGCCGCGAGACCTTCCGGTGCCGCTCCAGCAGGACGACACTGTCGTGGCGCCCGGCCGGCGGGTGCACGCGGGAGACCACCACCGCGGCGTCCGGCTCGGCGGAGACCACGGCGAGCGCCTCGGGCGTCCGGCCGTCGACCTCGAGGCGCAGCCGCGACACGATGCGGGTGTCGCGGGCGAACAGGCCCTGCGCGGGCCCGGTGATGTCCCCGCCGCGGCCGGAGAGGGCGAACGTCGTGCCGTTCACCAGGGTCAGCCCCGTCCCCTCCGCGGGGCTGACCGGTGCGGTGGCGGGGTCCAGCGGGGAGGTCACGCGGCGAGAACGCTCTTCAGCGGGGTCGGGGCCCCGCGCAGCGCGATCGCGGACGCGTACGCACGCTCGTAGCCCTCGGCCATGCGGTCGACGCCGAAGTCTGCGACGGCGTGGTCGCGGCAGGCCTGCGGGTCGAGCCGGCCGACCTGCCCGATCGCCGGGTGAACCCGTCCAGGTCGTCGCAGACGAACCCGGTCACGCCCTCGACGACGATCTCGGGGACGGCGCCGGCGCGCAGCGCCACGACCGGGGTCCCGCAGACGACGGCCTCGATGAGCACCATGCCGAACGGCTCTTCCCACACGATCGGCATGAGCATGCACCGAGCACGGACGAGCAGGTCGCGCTTCTGGGTCGCGTCGGCCATTCCGAACAGGACGTCGCGCTCGCGCAGCCGCGGCCGGACCTCGCGCTCGAGGTACTCCAGCTCGATCGGCTCGGCGCACTTGCCGGCCAGGACGATCGGCAGGCCGGCGGCGTGCGCCGCGTCCATTGCCAGGTGCGGGGCCTTGTCGGGGTGCAGGCGGCCGAGGAACAGGGCGAACTCGCCGTCACCGGGCGTCGTCGTGCGCATCGGCCAGTCGGCGGCCCGCACGGCGTTGTGGACGGTGGCGATCCACGCCGCGTCCGGCGCGAGCTGGCGCTGCCGATGGCTGATCGCGACGAGCCCCACGTGCGGGGCCATGTCGCCGTAGAGGCGCTGGACCTCCGCAAGCATCGGGCCGTGACACGTCAGCACGGTCGGCACGGGGTGCGCGGGGGCCAGCAGCGCGCCGCTGAGCGTGTGGTCGTGGACGACGTCGAGCCCGTCGGTGGCGGCGATCTCGGCGATCGCGCGGTGGACGGCCCCGGCGTGCACGATCTCCACCAGGGCCTCACCGAGGCGTGCGGGCTGCGGTTGCGCCCACAGCAGGTGGTCGCGGGCCCGCGTGCCGGACGGCCCCGCGCACAGCAGGGTGACGTCGTGCCCGCGGTCGACGAGGGCGTCGGCAAGGTCGGCGACCACCGCCTCCACGCCGCCGTAGGCGGTGGGCGGGATCGAGAAGTACGGCGGGGCGACGAGCGCTACCTTCACGGTGCCTCCAGGGCTACCAGGGACGAACATGGCCGGAGCCGAGTTCGCACGCTGGGACCTGGCGTATGCACCTCGCTTCCCTGCACAGTACAGCCTTCTGTACCAGGCAAACCTGAAGATCGACTTGACGACCCGTCAGAAGGCTTGTGCGGCAGGCTTACTTGGCCTGGAAAGTCATCCCCCGGCTCGGCTGGACGAGCGCTCCGCTGCTCACGTACGACGAAACCTCGTCGGCAGAGAAGCCGAGCTCGGCGAGGATCTCGTCGTTGTGCTCGCCCTGGCGCGCGGGCACCTGCGTGTCGGCCGACGCCGGACCGGCCTCGTCCGCGCCCTTGACGGCGCTGAAGTGCCACGGCTCGCCGGGGATCGTCAGCTCGCCGCCGTTGCGGTCGGGCACCTGCCGGGTCGCCGGCCAGCTCTGCGCCCAGTCGGTGGCGGCGAAGTCCTTGATGTCGCGCAGTTGCCCGGTGGCGATCTTCGCCTCGTCGAACTGCGCGTCGAGCGAACGCCATGTCCTGGAACGTCCAGATCCAGGTCTGGACGATGCCGTGCAGCACGTCGAGGTTGGCCAGCCGCGCGGCCGCGGTGGCGAAGCGCGGGTCGTCGGCCAGGTCCGGGCGGCGCATTGCGGCCAGGTAGAACGGGAACGTCAGCGAGCCGACGAGGCTGAACGGCGAGATGAACGTGTCGCCTTCGGGGGAGAGGAAGAACGGGCAGTCGGTGGCACCGAGGATCGGGCGCTCCGCACCGAGTTCGTCCTCGGACAGGTCGTAGTGCACCCGCTCGTTCGTGTAGGTCATGACCGCGGCCATCGCGACGTCGACATGCGCGCCGGCGCCCGTGCGCTCGCGGTTCGCGAGTGCCGCGAGGACGGCGATGACACCGTGCATGCCGGTGTAGACGTCGGCGTGCGAGAGCGAGTCGGTGCGCAGGCGGCCCGGCCCGGTCGTGCCTTCGCCGCCGAACTGGCGGGCCGTGTTGACGGTGAGCCCGATCTCCGCCTGGACGGTCGGGGCGTACGCCATGCGGCCCGCCCACGCGCCGGTCTGGCCGTAGCCCGACATGGACGCGTAGACGACCCGGGGGTTGCGCTCGGAGATCGTGTCGTAGTCCAGCCCGAAGGTCGTCAGCGTGCCCGGGGCGGAAGTTCTCGACGATGATGTCGGCGGTGTCGCAGAGCCGCAGGACGACCTCGCGCGCGCCGGGCACCTTCAGGTCGATCGACAGGTTGCGCTTGCCGGCGTTCTGCTGGGCGTAGTAGCCGGAGATCTCGCCGCGGCGCGGGTACGCCAGGCGCGACATGTCGCCGCGCGGCGGCTCGATCTTGATCACCTCGGCGCCGAGGTCGAGCAGGGTCTTCGCGCAGTGCGGGCCGGCGAGGACGCGGGAGAAGTCGACGACGCGATAACCAGAGAGGGGACCCATGTCAGCGGCCCTCGAAGCGCGCGTAACCAGGCCCGTTCGCGTTGAGCGAGGCGATGCCGGTCTTGAGGTCCTCGGACGCCCAGATGGGCAGCTGGACCTCGCCCATCTTCACGTCGGCGGTGGCGACGCCCTCGGACTCGGCGATCGAGACCAGGGCCTTGATCGCCGCGAGCGCGACGGTCGCGCCGTTGCCGAGTTCGTGCGCGAGGGTCATGGTGGCCGGGACGAGCTGGTCGTCGGGCACGACCCGGTTGATGATGTTCCAGCGCTCGAGCGTCTGCGCGTCGTAGCGCCGGGCGAGCATCGTCATCTCCTTCGCCCGGGCGGAGCCGGCGCGCTGCGTGATCCGCTGGACCGCGCCCATCAGCGGGAACAACCCGAGCGTGGCCTCGACGGTGCCGAGCTTCGCCGTCTCGGCCGCGATCACGAAGTCGGACGCGAGCGCCAGCTCCAGCCCGCCGCCGACGCAGATGCCGTGGACGCTGGCGATGATCGGGACGGGGAGGCCGTCGAACGCCCGGAGCAGCTCGAGCAACGGCAGGTCCGGCTTCTTTCCCTCGAGGTGGGACGCGAACGCCTCCATCTCGGCGCCGGCGGAGAAGTGCCGCAGCCCGCTGCGGAGCACGACGGCCCGGGCGCCGACCTCGCGGACCCAGTCCAGGCAGGCGAACAGCTCGCCCACCAGGCGGTCGCCGAGCAGGTTGTGCGGACCGTGTTGCATCGACAGGATCGCGACGTTGCCGTCGACCTCGCGGCGCACGACCGGGTCTGCGGCTGCGCCGGGCGGGGGCACGGCCTCGGCGGTTGCTTCCTTTGTCACGGTGTCCGGTGTCCTCTCTGGGGGGCCTCGAGCTGATGCGAGTTTGTATGCACGCGTGCAGAAGAGTCAAGGTTGCGCGCAGGTGGGTGACCGCACCTTGACAATTCTGCAAGCATGCATACAGAGTTCGGGTTCCCGTAGCGTCCCGAACGCGCTCACGACAGGACAGCCGATGACGTCAACGCAGACAATCGCCAATCCCGCCGACACCAAGATCGTCGAGGGCTATCCCGCGATCAGCCAGGAAGCCGCAGGCGCCCTGAAGCTGGTCTGGCGGCTGGCCAATATCGAGGACGACTGGAGCAAGGGCGGGCGGATCCACGACGCGTGGGACCGTTGGACCTACTGGCCGTACATGGCCAAGGTGACGTACAACCTGACGTTCGCCGTCCGCATGATCGCGAAGATCGCCCAGGAGATCCCGGCCTGGCGCGAGGTCTGCGCGGAGGCGGCGGAGAAGATCACGGCGCGGATGAACTACTACGTCTCGATCTACGACTGGATCGAGCAGAAGGGCCTCGACCCCAACCGCGACAAGTACCCGTACTTCTACTACGCGCACACGATGCCGCCCGGCACCGGCGGCTGGTACAACGCGCCCGGCTACGCCGGCAACGGCCTACCCGTGACGATGGACGGCTTCTTCCAGTCGATCATGCTCGCGCCCGTCAAGCCGAACCCCGTGCATCCCTACACGTACTCCCACTCGCCCGGCGTCGGACGTCAGTACGACCCCGACCCGGTCACCGCGCACGGCAGCTCGAACATGATGTACAAGGGCTATTACATCGACCAGTTGGCCTGCAACCTCGCCATCTCCGGCGACCGGGCCAAGTGGGAGGCGCCGTTCGAGATCGTCTACGACGACGACCTCCGGTGGACCTACACGGCCGACAAGATCTCCCAGGTACTCGACGAGCAGTTCCAGTCGCCGATGGACCCGGGCGGCTCGATGATGATGTACGGCATCGACTGCGAGGTCGGCAAGGTCTTCCCCCTCTGCGTCGGCGTCGCCGGGCTCGGCCAGAAGCTCTGGGACAAGCTGCAGGGCGAGAACCACTCGGTCGGCTACGAGAAGTGGCTCGCGTTCGCCAAGACCTGGGTGCTCGGCGGCAACGCCACCCCGGAAGACCCGTACCAGTGGGCCGCCGTCTACTACGACCGCGATCTCAACGTGGCCACGAACCTGCCGCAGCATCAGATGCCGTGCTTCTGGACGACCGTCGCGTACAACACGACGCCGTTCGAGACGGAGTGGCCGGAAAAGATCCTGCGGGACTGCATCGCGAAGTTCGGCAAGTGGGAGGACGGGGCGCTGCGCATCGTCCACGCGCCGGAGATCAGCGGCCCCATGACGCTGGACGACCAGTGGGGGCAGACCTTCGGGATGGCCACCGCCCACGAGCTCGGTGACACCGAGACGTACAACGCGCTGCGCGCCTACATCGACCGGGCCTGGCAGCCGATCCACTCCGACGGCGAGTTCGCGTACCACTTCAACCTCGGGGAGTCCTGGCCGCGCGGCATCATCAACCACATCCAGGGCTTCTCGCTGGCCGGCGGCGCGGGCAGCACCAAGCGGCTCTACACCGAGCCGAACTGGGCGAAGTTCGACCAGCCGACGCTCACGGGCGTCGACTACCCGAACCTGACGGTCCGTCAGGCCTACTACGACGCCGACCGGCGGGCGCTCGCGATCGCGGTGACGCCCGGCCAGGACTCCAGCCAGGTCGGTACCCCGACGACGCTGAAGATCAGCAACCTGGGCGGCGCCACCCCGACCGTCACGGTCGACGGCGTCGCCTCGTCCGACTTCACGAGCGGCGGCCCGGGCGAGATCACCGTCACCACGACGGTGGGCGCGCACACCGTCCTGGTCGAGCTCGGCTGATGACCACCGTCCACGGCGCCGCCCGCGTCCTTCTCGTCGGCACGTACGACCTGGGCCACCAGCCGTTCGGGCTGGCCTCCCCGGCCGCGTGGCTGCGGGACGCGGGCGTCGCCGTGGACTGCCTCGACCTCTCGCGCAGCGCCCTGGACCTCGACCTGCTGGCGCGCGCGGACGTCGTCGCCTTCTACGTCCCCATGCACACGGCTACCCGCCTCGCCCTGGACGTGCTGCGCGAGGTGCGGGCCGTCAACCCGTCGGCGCGGGTGTGCTTCTACGGCCTCTACGGCCAGGCGAACGAGGCGCACCTGCGCGCCCTCGGGGTCGACGCGGTGATCAGCGGGGAGTTCGAGGCCGAACTTGTGCGCTACGTCGCGGGCGACGGTCCCGGCGGCGGGCCCGTCGTGATCTCCTCGCTCGAGCGGCTGAAGTTCCGCGTGCCCGACCGGGCGGGGTTGTCCGCGCTCGCCGACTACGCGCAGCTCGCGATCGGCGAGGAGCGCCGGGTGGTCGGCTACACCGAGGCCACCCGGGGGTGCCGGCACCTGTGCAAGCACTGCCCGGTCGTGCCGGTCTACCAGGGCCGGGTCCGGGTGGTGCAGGCCGACGTGGTGGTCGCCGACATCGACGCTCAGATCGCTGCCGGGGCCGAGCACATCACCTTCGGCGACCCCGACTTCTTCAACGCCTCCGCGCACGCGGTGCGCATCGTGGAAGCCCTGCACGCACGGCATCCGGGCATCACCTACGACGTGACCATCAAGGTCGAGCACCTGCTGCAGCACGCCCGCCTTCTCCCCGTCCTGGCGGCGACCGGGTGCCTGTTCGTCACGAGTGCCGTCGAGTCCGTCGACGACCGGGTGCTGGAGATCCTGCAGAAGGGCCATACCCAGGCCGAGTTCGTCGAGGCCGTTGCCCGCTGCCGCGAGGCCGGGGTCGTGGTCAACCCGACGTTCGTCGCCTTCCACCCGTGGACGACGCGAGCCAGCCTGCTCGAGACGTTCGCGGTGCTCGACGACCTCGACATCGTCGGCTCCCTCGCCCCCATCCAGTTGACGACCCGGCTGCTCGTCCCCGAAGGCTCGCTCCTCCTCCAACTTCCCGAGCTCGCGAACGCGTTCGACGCGTTCGACCCCGAGCGCCTCGTCTACCCCTGGGTCAACGAGGACCCCGAGATGGACACCCTGCAGGCCGAGTTCGAGACCCTCGTCGCGGAATCCGGCCGTGCGGGCTGGGACCGCTACACCACCTTCGACGCCCTGCACGCCCTCGCCGGCGGGACACCGAAGTCCCGACCCGACACCGTCCGGGCCGATGTGCCCCAGTTCCTCGAGCCCTGGTTCTGCTGCAGCGAACCGGTCGGCGAGCTCCTCTCAGGCTGGGCAGCGCCCGGCAGGGCCGTCTGAGGCCCAACCCCACAATCCGCCCGTACACGAACTGACGGGACGTCAGACGACGTGTCGTTGTCGCTACCTCATTCATTCGGGAGACCCTTCGCGTGACCGAAATCAGCAAGATCAAGAGCGTGGCCGACTTCCTCGCCACGACCGCTCAGCTCTACATCGGGGGCGAGCGCCGCAACTCGCTGTCGGGCAAGACCTTCACGACGCCGAACCCGGCGACCGGTGAGGTCCTGGCGACGGTGTCCGAGGGCGACGCCGCCGACATCGACGCGGCCGTCCGCGCCGCACGCGCCGCGTTCGACGGCCCGTGGTCGGCTCTGACCCCGTCCAACCGGGGCAAGATCCTCTGGCGCATCGGCGACCTGCTGCTGGAGCACCAGGAGGAGCTCGCCGAGATCGAGTCGCTCGACAACGGCAAGCCGAAGCTGCAGGCGCAGTACGCCGACGTGGCGGTCGCCGCGGAGCTGTTCCATTACATGGCCGGCTGGTGCACCAAGCTCGAGGGCAACACCCTCACGCTCTCGACGCCGTACGCGCCGGGCGCGCAGTTCCACGCGTACACGATGCGCGAGGCCCTCGGCGTGGTCGGCCAGATCATCCCCTGGAACTTCCCGCTGATGATGGCGGCCTGGAAGCTGGCGCCGGCGCTCGCGTGCGGCAACACCGTCGTGCTCAAGCCGGCCGAGCAGACGCCGCTGTCGGTGCTGTACCTGGCCGACTTGCTCGCCTCCACGGGCCTGCCGGACGGGGTCGTCAACATCGTCCCCGGCTACGGCCCCACCGCGGGCGCGGCGCTCGCCGCCCACCCGGGGGTCGACAAGATCGCCTTCACCGGTTCCACCGAGGTCGGCAAGCTCGTGCTGCGCGCGGCCGAGGGCAACCTGAAGAAGGTCACCCTGGAGCTCGGCGGCAAGGCCCCGAACATCATCTTCGACGACGCCGACATCCCCGGGGCCGTCAAGGGCGCCGCCGAGGCGATCTTCTTCAACCAGGGCCAGGTCTGCTGCGCGGGCTCGCGCCTGTACGTCCAGGCCGGCATCTACGACGACGTCATCGCCGCCCTCGCCGGGGTCGCGGGCTCGATCAAGGTCGGTGACGGCCGCGAGGCCGACACGATCATGGGCCCGCTGGTCTCGGCCGAGCAGCTCGCCCGCGTGTCCGGTTACGTGGACGGCGGGATCGCCGACGGCGTCACCGTCGCTGCCGGCGGCCAGGCGATCGACAACAACGGCGGGTACTTCTACTCCCCGACCGTCCTGACGAACACGCGCCCGGACATGGCCGTGGTCAAGGAGGAGATCTTCGGCCCGGTCCTCGTCGCCGACAAGTTCACCTCCGTCGAGGACATCGTCCCGGTCGCCAACGACTCGATCTACGGCCTCTCGGCCGGGATCTGGACCAAGGACATCTCCCGCGCCCACCGCGTCGCAAAGCAGATCCAGGCCGGCACGGTGTGGATCAACTGCTTCAACATCCTGGATGCCTCGCTGCCCTTCGGCGGCTACAAGCAGTCCGGCTGGGGCCGGGAGATGGGCCACGAGGTCCTGAACGCGTACACCCAGACCAAGTCCGTCGTCACGATGCTCTGAGTTTCTGACGCCTGATCAAATCCCGCCTACGAAAGGAACCGACATGAGCGCCAAGCTTGTGGTCCTGTACCCCACTCCCACCGACACGGCCGCCTTCGACAAGGCCTACGCGGAGGAGCACATCCCTCTGATGCAGGCGAAGATGAAGGGCATGAAGGCGACCGTCACCTCGATCAAGGGCTCGGCGGCCGGCCCGGCGCCGTACTACCTGATGGCCGAGGTCTGGGCGCCGACGATCGCCGACCTCCAGGGCTTCCTGGGTACGCCCGACGGCCAGGAGGTCGCGGGCAACGCGTTCGCGATCTCCACCGGCGGGGCGCCGACCGTCCTGTTCACGGAGGAAGAGACCTACCAGCTCTGAACTGACTGCTACGGCCCGGCCCCGGCGCGGCGATGTGCGCCATTCGGCGTAACTGACGCTGTGTCGGGGCCCGGTCGGGCAGTACGCTCTATGCACGTGCGCATATCACAAGGCGCAGAGGACCCAGTAGGGAGCGCGTGGTGGCGGGCCGAAGCGACGTTCGCAGTCGGATGGTGAGTGCCGGTGAAGATCTGCTCAGTCACCGGGGCTACGGCGTGACGCTGCTCGACGTCGTCGAGCGGGCCGAGGCGCCGCGCGGCTCGATCTACTACCACTTCCCCAACGGCAAGCCGGAGCTGGCGCTCCAGATCGCCGAGAAGGTCCGCGCGGAGGTCGAGATCTTCGTCGCGTCCGTCGCCCGCAAGGTGGCCGAGCCGACCGCATTCCTGCAGAAGCTGGTCGCCCACCACAGCAAGCGCCTGGTGGGCTCCGGCTACACCCTCGGCTGCCCGCTGATGGGCGTCGTGATCACCGGCGACGTCGAGACGCCGGAACTGGCGGAGGCGGTCTCGGTCGCCTTCGGTTCCTGGGTCTCCTCGATCGCGGAGGCGCTGGAGGCCAAGGGCTTCGCCGCGGCGCCGGCCACGCAGCTCGCGACGATGACCGTCGTCGGGGTGGAGGGCGCGATCGTCCTCGCGCGGGCCCAGCGCTCCGCCGAACCGTTCACCGCCCTGAGTCGGTCCCTGCCGTACCTCGTAGCCGGCCTCCGGGCCGAGAAAGCTGCCTGACGACATGGAGTTCCTCGTCCAGACCCAGCTCGTCCGCCCGGCGTCGGCGACGGACGCGGAGGTCGCCGAGCTCATGGCCGCCGAGCGCGTCCGGGTAGAAGAGCTCCGCGCCGAGGGCGTCCTCAAAAAGCTGTGGCGGGTGCCCGGCAAGTGGGGCGCCTGGGTGCTCTACGAGGCGCCGGACGCGACCGCGTTCCACGCCGCGGTCACCTCGCTGCCCCTGTTCCCGTGGATGACCGTCGAGGTCCACCCGCTCGCGCAGCACCCCTTCGACGCGTAACTCACCGTAATCGACCGGTGACCCGGACTCCGGTAAGCTGACGGGTCGTCAGCTGCCCGGCAGGGCCGGACGCATCACGCCGCGCCCATGACAACGTAATGCGGAGACCGAAACGGTCCGCGGTTACGCTGCGTACTCCTAAGCTGGGCTCTCGTTCAGGCTCAGGAGGCCCGGTGTCGTCCGGCAGTTCGCTCACGGGAGGTCGGCTCCGATGAAGCCGATCCGCATCTGGTTCAACCGCACGTTCTCGTCGACGTACCACGCGGTCAGCCTCATCCGGGACAACCCCGACGGGTGGCCGGTGCAGGTCTACGGCACCCACGAGACCCTCGACGCGGTCTTCCTGGGCGCCTGCGACCACGCCTCGGTCGAGCCCACGCTGCGCATCGAGGACTACCTCGACTACGCGCTGGACTTCTGCGCCTTCCACCGCATCAAGGCCTTCGTGCCCAAGCGGCACGTCGTCGCGGTCGCCGACCGCAGGGAGGACTTCGAGGCGCGGGGCGCCGGCGTGATGGTCGCCGGCCCTCGGGCCGCGCTGCTCGGCGTGAGCGACAAGGGCAACCTCTACGACACCGTCGAGCGCATCTGTCCCGGCTCGGCCCCGCTGCACCGGGTCGTCCGGACGGCCGCGGAGTTCGCCGCGGCCCACGACGCGATCGCCGACTCAGGTGCCGTCGTGTGCTTCAAGCCGGCCGAGGGTGAGGGCGGCGGCGGGTTCCGCATCATCGACAACACCCGCTCTCCGCTGCGCGCCCTGGCCGACTACCCGAGCGACCGGATGCGCCTGGACAGCGTGCTCGACGCGCTCGGCGGGGTCGAGTCCTTCGCGCCGCTGGTCGTCTCGGAGCTCTTCGAGGGCGAGGAGTACAGCATCGACTGCCTCGCCCGAGACGGCGAGCTCCTCGTCGCCGTCCCGCGGCGCAAGGTCGACCGCCGCACCCAGCGCATCGTCGACGCCCCCGAACTCGTCGAGGTCGCGCGGGCCGTCGCCGCCGAGTTCGGCCTGTCCTACATCTTCAACATCCAGTTCATGGTCGGACGGGACGGCGCGAAGGTCATCGACCTCAATCCCCGTATGTCGGCCGGCGTCGACAGCGCCGCCGCGTCCGGGGTGAACCTGCCGTGGCTGGGGCTGCGGCTGCTCCTGGACGGCGACGTCGTAGTGCCCAAGCCGCGCTACGACGTGACCATCGGCCGGATCAGCCACGTCGTCACCGTCTCGGACGACTCGGCTGTCGTCCTGGGCGCCGAAGACGCTGCCTAACTCGCCCGCTCCCTGAACCAAGGGCACAATAGGGACGATCTTCTGTCCGCCCGGGGGAGCGCGAATGTCGTCACCGTTGATCGACTCGATCGTCGCCGCGGTCGCGGCGAGCCCGGACGACGCCGTGCTACGCCGCCACCTCGTCGGCCTGCTGCTCGACGCGGGCCGCGCGGGCGAGGCGCTCGAGCATGCCGCCGTCCTGGTCCGCCGCGATCCGACCGACGCCGAGGCCCTGGCCGCGATCACCCGGGCGGCGGGTCTGCTTAACCCGGCGGCCGCGTCCGCACCGGGGCCGACCCCGCCCGCGCCCGGCTTCGACTGGACAGCCGCGGAGTCCCAGCTCGGCGACGTCGTCGCCCCGGCGTTCGTGGAGGGCGCCGGATTCGAGGGGTTCGACGGCCCGGCCCCGCCGGACATCGTCGACCTGGAGCGGCCGACCGTGTCGCTGAAGGACATCGCCGGCATGGACGACGTCAAGGAGCGCCTCGAACTCGCGTTCCTCACCCCCATGCGCAACCCGGAGATCGGCAAGCTCTACGGCGCCAGCCTGCGCGGCGGCCTGCTCCTGTACGGCCCGCCCGGCTGCGGCAAGACGTTCCTCGCCCGCGCGCTCGCCGGCGAGCTGGGGGCCCGGTTCACGGCGATCAGCATCGCCGACGTCCTCGACATGTACATCGGCGCGAGCGAGCGGAACCTGCGCGACATCTTCGACATCGCGCGCCGCAACAGCCCGTGCGTCCTGTTCCTGGACGAGGTCGACGCGCTCGGTGCCAAGCGGAGCCACCTGCGCAGCAACCAGGCGATGCGCGGCACCGTCAACCAGCTCTTGACCGAGCTCGACTCGGTCGGCTCGGTCAACGACGGCGTGTACGTCCTCGCCGCGACGAACGCCCCGTGGGACGTGGACGCGGCGCTCAAGCGTCCCGGCCGCCTCGACCGCGCCGTGCTCGTCCTGCCGCCGGACGCGCCGGCCCGTGAGGCGATCCTCAAGATGCATCTGCGGAACCGCCCGGTCGCGGGCGTCGACGTCGGGCCTCTGGTCCGGGCGACGGACGGCTGGTCCGGCGCCGACCTCGCGGGGCTGTGCGACCGGGCGGCGCAGGCGGCGCTCGCCGACTCCGTCCGCTCGGGGGTGGCCCGCCCGATCGGCCAGAAAGACCTGACCGGTGCGCTCGCGGGCCTGCGCTCGTCCCTCGGCCCCTGGTACGACATCGCCCGCAACGTCGCCGAGTTCGCCAACAGCAGCGGGGAGTACGACGACCTCGTCAAGCACCTCAAGAGCCGCCGCCGATGACGGACCCGGCAGCGCTCGCCGTCGCCCGGGCCGAAGCGCTGATCGACCTCAATCGCCCGGCCGAGGCGGTGGGGCTCCTGCACGCGGCCCTCGCCACCGAGCCGGAGGACGCGCGGATCTGGTGCGCGCTCGCCGCCGCGCACCTGCGCGCGGGGGAGCCGGAGTGGGCGGTCGGGGCCGCCGAGCGGGGCGCCGGCTACGGCTCCGGCGACCCGGGGTGGCCGCACCGGCTGCGCTGCCTCGGCCTGCACGCGCTCGGCCGCGGGCCGGAGGCCGTCGCCGCGGCGCGCCTCGCCGTCACGCTCGACCCGAACGGCTGGCGCAACCACAACGTCCTCGCGGACGTGCTGATGAACTACCCGCACCTCGTGGACCCGGTCGAGCGTCCGATCACCGCGCCCTACGACTGGACGCCGCCACCGTTCGGCACGTCCCTCGCGGACCGGCGCTACCGGCGCGAGGCGGAGGAGATCATTCTGGCGACCGCGCTGCGGGCCGCGGAGCTTGCTCCGGACGAGGCGGACGTGCACCTCACCCTGGCCTGGGCCCACGTCCGGCGGCGGGAGTGGAACGCGGCGCGCGCGGCGACCGCCCGCGCGCTCGAGATCGCCCCCGACGACGCCCGCGTGCACAGCGAGTGCGCCCGGATGCTCAACCGCCGGGGCCGGCTCGCGGAGGCGGCCGGCGGGTTCGGCCGGGCGGCGGCGATCGACCCGACCGGGCGCGCGTCCGCGGAGTTCGCGGCCGTCTGCCGCCGGGCCGTCCAGCGGGGAATCCTGGCGGCCGTGGTCGCCTGGCTCGTCCTGGATCTCGTGCTCGACGCGGTGATCGGCGAGGTCGACCGGCCCGGCTGGGCGGTGGCGGTCAGCACCCTCGTGATGGTCCTGGCCCTGCTCGCCCCGGCCACGCTGACCTTCGTCCGCCTCGGGCCGGGCCAACGGCACTCGGCCCTGCGCGTCGTCCGCCGCGACCGCGTGCTGCAGTTGCGGTTCGGCGCGCTGCTCGGCCTCGTCCTGGTCGGGGTCGTGATCGCGCTGACGGATGCCCTCGACACGCCGGCGACGGCACCCGTCAGCGCCGAACCCGAGGCCGAGTCGCTCGCTGCCCTCCTCGGACTGGGGTTCGCCGTGCTGATCGGCCTCGCCTTGTTCGCGAAGCCGGTCGCCCGCCTCGTCGACGACCTGCTCGCGTCGTTCCGCACGTGGCGCCGCCGCCGGGGCTGAGCGCGGGGCCCGGGAGAAGATCGGCAAGACTGCAGACCATGAGCACGCACTACGTCCTGACCCTGGGTTGCCCCGACACCACCGGGATCGTGTCCCGGATCGCCGGCTTCCTGTCCCAAGCGGGCGGCTGGATCACCGAGGCCGCGTACCACGCCGACCCCGACACGGACTGGTTCTTCACCCGCCAGGTCGTCCGGGCCGAGTCGCTGTCGTTCTCGCTGGACGAGCTCCGCGCCCGCTTCGGGGCACTCGCGGCCGAGCTCGGTGCGGCGGACGGGTGGCGCGTCACCGACACCGGCCGCCCGCCGCGGGTGGTGCTCCTGGTGTCGAAGGAGGGGCACTGCCTCTACGACCTGCTCGGCCGCGTCGCCGCCGGCGAGCTCGACATCGACCTGCGCGCGGTCGTCGGCAACCATCCGGACCTGGGCGCGATCACCGCCGCCCACGGCATCCCGTTCCACCACCTGAAGTTCCCGTCCGACCCCGCGGGCAAGGCGGACGCGTTCGCCGAACTGCGCTCGCTCGTCGACGCCGAGACGCCCGACGCGATCGTCCTCGCCCGCTTCATGCAGATCATCCCGCCGGACCTGTGCACCGCCTGGGCCGGCCGCGCGATGAACATCCACCACAGCTTCCTGCCGTCCTTCATCGGCGCCCGGCCTTACCACCAGGCCCACCTACGGGGGGTGAAGCTCGTCGGCGCGACCTGCCACTACGTCACCGCCGACCTGGACGCCGGCCCGATCGTCGAGCAGGACGTCATCCGCGTCGATCACGCGGACACCATCGCCGACATGGTCCGCAAAGGCCGCGACATCGAAAAGGTCGTGCTCGCCCGGGGCCTGCGCTGGCACCTGGAAGACCGCGTTCTCGTCCACGGCAACCGGACGGTCGTCTTCCGGTAGGGCCTGCCCGGCGCTCGCCGCCCGCCCGCCCGGCGCGCGACCTCCGTGGTGCGTTCCCGCGTCCGGCGTTCCACCCGGCCCCGACTTCTGGCGCTGTGTCGGGGTCAGAGGGCGGACGGTGACACCGACTCGCCGCCAGTTCTCGGCAGCGGGTCGACGGGGCTCGAGGGGGCGCGCGACTTCTGCGGGGCGAATCGCGGCGTCCGCTCGGTTGGCCTCCCGGTCGACTTGTGGTGGCGAGTCGGTCCTAAGGCGTGCGGATAAGCCCGACATGCCGCCAGAAGGGTGGGCGGGCCCGCCCGGTCGGCCCGCCCGCCGGTCCCGACCCTCCGCGCTCCACCCATCCCGAAAAAATCTTCACGCCGAATTCGGCTCACGTCTGATTCGTCCGGGTTGTGCCCGCTGCGTGCAGCGGTCGTCACCGGACGTACGGGGGCTCGGTTCGAGGGGGTTTGTGGGGATAGATTGCGGAGCCTGTCGTCATGTCGAGGGTGGGACCGAGCCCAGCGGAGAGTGAGGGAAACCGATGGCTGCGGTCGCCCTCGCGCTCGTTGCTGGTCTCCTCTTCGCGCTCGGCGCGGGCCTGCAGCACGGCGCGGCCCGGGCTTCGCTCGCGGCGCTGCCCAAGGGGGTCGAGCCGGCGCGCCTCGGGGTGTTCCTGCCGATCACCGGTGCGCTGACCCGGTTGGTCTGCGACCGGGTCTGGATCGCCGGGTGGGTCGTGAACATCTGCGGCTTCGGCGTCCAGGCCGTAGCGCTGCACCACGGCGCGGTCGGGCTCGTCCAGCCCGTCCTGGTGACCCAGTTGCTGTTCACCATCCCGGTCGCGGCGCTGCAGTCGGGGCGCCGCCCGGCCACCCGGGACTGGGCGGCGGGCGCGTGCGTCTGCATAGGGATCGGCCTGTTCGTCGCGGCCTGGGGCACCGAGGCGGCGGCCCCGAGCCCGCACCGGACGAGGGTGCTCGTCGCCGTCCTGTCGATGCTGGTGCTGGCCCTGGTGCTGGTGGCCGCCGGCTCGGGGACCCGCAAGGCAGTCCGGGCCGCGCTGGCCTCGATCGCCGCCGGGCTGTGCTTCGCGTCCACGGCGGTGCTCACCAAGATCACGTTCGACGAGTGGGTCCGGGACGGTTCGGGCACGGTGCTCGCGGACTGGCCGGTCTACCTGCTGGCTCTCTCGGCGCTGCTCGGCCTGGTGATCGGGCAGGACGCGCTGGCCGCAGGGTCCCTGCCGACCGCCGTCGCCGGCATGGCGATCACGAACCCGCTCGCGAGCGCCGGCATCGGCGTCCTTGCCTTCCGGGAGTCGGTGCACACCAACCCGGTCGCGATCGTGGGGCTGTGCTTCGCTGCGCTTCTGTTGACGGCGGGCGTGGTCGGGCTGGCCCAGTCGCCGACGATCCGCGCGGGGTACGAGACGCCGCTTCCGAAGCCCGTTCGCCCTCCCGACCCTGAGTCGGGCGCCACACCGACCCCAGGGGCCTCTGCGACCCCGTTGGTCCCGTCCGAGGCCGCCCACCCCAGGTGTTTACCGGCCGGTTGGCCGAAGGGGGTGCCGCAGGAGGCCCGGAAGGCCCCACTATGAGACGTATGCAGATGTCGACGAATTTGGCGCGCCCGTGACGATGATGCAGACGGAGCAGCCTCCGGCTCCCTGCGTCGAGACAGGATCTACCGAATGTAAGGCCCCCGCCGCGAGCGGGCACTGTACGCACAACCTCGTGATCGAGCTCCGTGGAGTCACCCGGACGCTCCTGCGAACGGTCCGGATGTTCGCCGAGGCCGTCATGATTCCCGGCACTCTCTTCGCCATCGTCCTGACCCAGTCCGGCAGCTTGTGGACGGCCGTCCTGTGCGCGGTGGGTTGGTATTACATGGTCATCGGGATCCGCTGGGCGGTGCTGCGCACCGTCCCGACCACCCTGGTGCTGTGCGCCGGCATGTTCCACTGCCGCGCGACAATCGCCCTGGCCACCGCGAGCGCGGCGGTCTACCTGCTGCAGCCGATCGCGATGTCCGTCTTCATGGCCACCGTCTTCATCGTGAGCGCCGCCGTCGGGCGTCCGCTCACCGTCAAGCTGACCAGGGACTTCGTCCACGTCCCCGCGCACATCCTGGCCCGGGCGAATGTGCAGAAGATGTTCACGCACGTCGCGCTCCTGTGGGCCTTCTCCCGTCTGTTGGACGCGGCGGTCACCACCTTCATGTTCAACGAGAGCGTGAACGCGGGGATGATTTCGCGCAGCACGTTCACCCCGCTGCTCACCATCGCCACGATCGGCGGCTGCATCGCCTTCGGGATGCGGGCCCTGCGCCGCGACGGCGTCTCGTTCCTCAAGGTCGCGCAGCCGTTCGTCCCGGTCCCCGTGGTCGCCCCGGCCGCCGTTTAACGGTCGGCCAACTCCCGGCGCCCGGCGCCCGCCCGGGAGGGCTGGGCCGCCGGGCGTTCGCGTGCCGGGCCGGGGACGCACGCGAGGACCGCCAGCGCGATCAACGCGCCAGCCCACATCGTCTGCTCGGTCACCGCGCCGCCGGCGAAGGCCTTGCCGAAGAACTCGCGGGCGCCCGCGTCCATCGCCAGGAACATGTAGGCCATCGCGACGCACATGGCGGCCTGCGACGCGTCGACGCCCCAGCGCGAGCAACCGGCCAGCGGCGCGGCCGGCGCACCGCCGGACCCGAGCGCGAACGGCACCGCCGAGCGGCGGCGCGCTCCGTCCTCGCCGAACCAGCCCTGCGCCCAACCGGCCGCCTCGAGCAGGTAGTAGCCGGCGAGCAGGTAGGTCAGCGCGGGCACGCCGCTGCCGCGGTGTTGGGCGAACATGTACGCCATCGCGGCCATGCCGACGGCCGCCGGGACCCAGAGAACGTTGACGGCCCGCCCCTGCTGCAGCGCCGCGCCCAGCCAGGTCACCACTGCGACCGCGACGGCCGCGAACAGGTACTGCCAGGCCCGCGCCGAGAGCGGCTGCCCGCTCCACGGAGCGAACATGTAGAGCATGCCGACGCCCATGACGAGGTGGGTGAGGTGCCAGGCGCGCTGCTGGCCGCGCATCGTCAGCAGGTGCACGACGTGCGTCGCGGTCACCGCCGACAGGACCAGGAGCCAGGTGACCTGGGCCCAGAGCGGGAGCAAGTTCAGCCCCGCGCCACCGTGATGGTCATGCATGCGAGACCGCCTTCCGGTGCATCGTCCGGACGACGCGCTCGATCGCCAGGTACGCGAGGAACGACACCGCGAGCATCGGCATGACGTAGGCCAGGCCGGCGAACACGACCATCAGAGGGACGGGGACGATGCGCCACAGCGGGCCCCCGCGCGGCGGGAAGCTCAGCGAGCCGGGCCGCCGGCGCAACCACCACATGCGGTACCCCGCCACGATCAGGACGATCACGCCGAGCGCCAGTGCTGTCAGGAACAGCTGGTTCGCGAGGCCGAACAGCGTCGCCTGGTGGAAGTAGATGCCGATCGAGGTCGCCTTCGCGAGCATCGGCCGGTCGCCGAAGTCGACCCGGTCCACGACCGTCCCGGCGGCGCCGTCGACGGCGAGGTTGACCGGGCGCACCGGCCACTTCGTGTCGCGCAGTTCGGCCTTCCAGGCCTTACCGGTCGCGGTCGGCGGGGTGTACTTGACGAGGCCGACGAGCCCGGCGTCGGCCGTCGCGCGGGCCACCGTATCGATCTGAGCAACCGTCACCTCAGCGGTGGGGAACGGCGGGCCCGCGGGCTCGGCCGGCGGGCCGCCGTGCTCCGCGTGCTCGCCCACCGGGGCGGGGGCCGGCGCCGCGCCGGGGAGCGTGGTATCCACCGCCGGCGCGGGGCTGCTGAACGTCGACTTGAAGTCGTCGACGCGGGAGCCCGCGAAATTCGTCCACGTCAGGCCGGTGCCGATCAGCCCGACGAGCCCGACCACGAGCCACACCCCGACGGCGGTGTGCACGGCGTTCGCGCGCCGCCAGCCCGGCTTGCGCAGGCTCGGCAACAGGGCCTTGCGCAGGGAACGGCGCAGGACGGGCCAGCGCAGGTACAGCCCGGTGAGGACGGACACGAGCAGCCAACTGGCCGCGAGTTCGGTGAGCGGCGCGACGTTGTCGCCGAGCCGCCAGCTCGAGTGCAGATTGCGCAGCCACTCGCCGGGCCGGTTCGCCTCGGTGATCTCACCGGTCACCGCGGCGGTGGACGGGTCGACGTACACGCTCACCGCCCCGTCGGCGGGTGCGTGCCCCGCGCCCTCGCCGGCGGCCGGCGGCGACATCGTCACGGCAGTGGTGTCGCGGCCCTCGAAGACCCCCGGCGCGGCCGGCGTCACCGACAGGATCGTCCAGCCCGGGCGGGCCTGCTGCGCGGCGCGGACCTGGTCGGAGAGCGCGCCCGCAGGCGCGCCGGGGGCGCTCGCCGTGAGCGTGTCCCGGTGCATGGCCGTCTCGATCTGCGGGTTCCAGGCGAACATGATCCCGGTCAGGGCCAGCGACAGGACGATCGGCGCCGTCAGGAACCCGGACAGGAAGTGCAGCCGCACCAGCAGCGGCTCGGCGGCCGCGCGCCCGCCCGGCCGCGGCGGTTTGCCCGGGCGCGGTGGCGGTTCGGTGGGCGGTGGTGCGGGCGGTGCGTGGGACGGGGCGACGTCGGTCGACATGCGGCCTCCTGGGAGCGCTCACGGGTGCCGCCCGGGCGTCCTTCGGCCGGGCAGCGGTGGGTCCCTTCGCGAGGAAGGGTCGCCCGCGCGCGCCGGCCAGTTCCGTCAGATCCGGAGAAATTTCCCGACTTACCAGACAGAGATGAAATCTGACGGTGCATCCGATACGGGGGTACGGTATGCGACTCCGGTTACAGCCCGAGTTCGGCGACCGCCTGCTCGCGCAGCAGGTATTTCTGGACCTTGCCGGTGACGGTCATCGGGTACGCGTCGACGACCAGCACGTACTTGGGAATCTTGTAGTGCGCGATCTTCCCGCGGCAGAACTCGCGGATCTCGTCCGCGCTGGCCGTCGCGCTTGGCGCGAGCCGCACGGCCGCGCACAACTCCTCGCCGAACCGCTCGTCGGGCACGCCGACGACCTGCGCGTCCACGATGTCGGGGTGGGTGTAGAGGAACTCCTCCACCTCGCGGGGGGCGATGTTCTCCCCGCCGCGGATCACCAGGTCCTTGATCCGACCGACGATCTGGACGTAGCCGTCCGCATCCATCACCGCGAGGTCGCCGGTGTGCATCCACCCGGCGGCGTCGATCGCCTCGGCGGTCTTCTCCGGCTCCTCCCAGTACCCGCGCATCACGTTGTAGCCGCGGGTGCGCAGCTCCCCGCGCTCGCCGCGGGGGACGACGAGGCCCGTCTCCGGGTCGGCGATGCAGATCTCGACGTGGTGGTGCACGCGCCCGACGGTCGACACGCGCCGCTCGAGGTCGTCGTCCACGCGGGTCTGGGTCGACACCGGCGAGGTCTCGGTCATGCCGTAGCCGATGGTGACCTCGTCCATGCCGAGTTCGGCGACGACCCGCTTCATGACCTCGACCGGGCAGGGCGCGCCGGCCATCATCCCGGTGCGCAGCGAGGTCAGGTCCAGGCCCGGGCGGGACGGGTCGGCGAGCATCGCGATGAACATCGTCGGCACGCCGTAGAGCGACGTGCACCGCTCGGCCGCGACCGCCGCCAGCGTCGCTGCGGGGTCGAACGACGGCGCCGGGATCACCACCGCGCTCCCGTGCGTCAGCGCCGCCAGGTTGCCGATGACCATCCCGAAGCAGTGGTAGAAGGGCACGGGCACGCAGACCCGGTCGGCGGGGGTGTAGCGCATGACCTCGCCGAGGAAGAGCCCGTTGTTGAGGATGTTGTGGTGCGTCAGCGTCGCGCCCTTGGGGAACCCCGTCGTCCCGGACGTGTACTGGATGTTGATCGGGTCGTCGAACCGCAGCCCGGCCGCCCGCTCGGCGAGGTCCGGCCCCGGTTCCGTGCCGGTCGCGAGGGCGTCCCAACTCGCCTCGCCGATCCACGCCACGTCGGTCAGCGCGGGGCAGCCGGGGCGGACCTCCGCGACCATCGCGCGGTAGTCGCTGGTCTTGAACGCGGGGACGGACACGAGCAGACGCGTGCCCGACTGCCTCAGCACGTAGTCGAGTTCGTGCGTGCGGTATGCGGGGTTCACCGTGACGAGAATGGCGCCCATCCGCGCGGTTGCGTGCTGGAGCAACAGCCACTCCGGGCAGTTCGGGGCCCAGATCGCGACCCGGTCGCCGGCCGCGACGCCGGCAGCGACCAGACCGGCCGCGAGGCGGCTGACGTCGGCGTCCAGTTCGGCGTAGCTCCAGCGCCGCCCGCTCGGGACGTCGACGAGCGCGTCCGCCCCCGGGTGGGCCGCCGCGACGCGGGTCAGCGCGGCGCCCAGCGTCTCGCCGAGCAGCGGGACGTTCGACGTGCCGCTGGCGTAGGACGGTTCGACAGTCATGGGGCGGGGCTCCTCTCGGGGGCGCACGGAAGCAGAATCCTCCATTCCCGAGCTGGGCACTAGCATCGGGTGAGTGAGTGAGGAACTGAGCGCGGTGACGATCGCCGAGGCCGCGGTGCGGCTCGAAGCCCGTCGTGCGCCGCACCCCGCTGGAATGGAGCGACCGGCTCTCGGAGGCGCTCGGCCAGCCCGTCCTGCTCAAGCGTGAGGACCTGCAGATCTGCCGCTCCTACAAGGTGCGCGGCGCGTACAACCTGATCTCCATGCTCTCGGACGCCGACCGCGCGCGCGGCGTCGTCTGCGCGAGCGCCGGCAACCACGGCCAGGGCCTGGCGTTCGCGTGCCGCTCGCTGAAGATCCACGGGCGCGTGTTCCTGCCGACGAACACCCCGCGGCAGAAGCGCCAGCGGATCCTCGACATCGGCGGGGAGTGGATCTCGCCGGTGATCGTGGGTCACTCCTACGACGTGGCCGCGGCAGCGGCGCTCGCCGACGCGGAAGATCGCGGCGCCGTCTACGTCCACCCCTTCGACGACGTCCGGACGATCGCGGGCCAGGGCACGGTCGGGGTCGAGCTGTCCGAGGCCTGCGCCGGAGGTGCCGACGGCATCACCGGCATCGACACGGTTGTGATTCCCGTCGGCGGCGGCGGCCTCGCGGCCGGCATCGCTGTCTGGCTGCGCGAGCGGATGCCCGACGTCCGCATCGTCGGTGCCGAACCGGCCGGGGCGTCGAGCATGCGGGCGTCCTTGGACGCCGGTTCGGTCGTCACGCTGACGGGTGTCGACACGTTCGTGGACGGGGCGGCCGTCGCCCGGGTCGGCTCGCGGACCTTCCCGATCGTCCGCGACCTGCTGGACGCCGTCGTCGCCGTCCCCGAGGGCGCGATCTGCACCGAGATGATCGACCTCTACCAGACCGAGGGCATCATCGCGGAGCCCGCGGGCGCGCTCGCGAGCGCCGCCGCCCGGCGCCTGCTGCCGTGGACGCCCGCAGGCCCGGTCGTGTGCATCGTCTCCGGCGGCAACAACGACATCAGTCGGTACGCCGAGGTCGTCGAGCGTTCCCTGCTGCACGAGGGCTTCCGGCACTACTTCCTCGTCACCTTCCCGCAGGAACCGGGTGCGCTGCGGCACTTCCTCGACGAGGTGCTCATGAAGGGCGAGGACATCATCGCCTTCGAGTACGTCAAGAAGAACAACCGCGAGACGGGGCCGGCGCTGGTCGGCATCGAACTCGACCGCCCCGAGGACCTCGACGCGATGCTCGCCCGCATGGCCGAGGCACCGCTCCAGATCGAACGCGTCCCGCCGGGCTCGCCGCTCTTCTCCTTCCTGTTGTAGATACACCCTGTTGTAGATGCACGCTGTTGGAGATACACAGCGAGCGCACAAGGACGGCACAGAACGCGGACAGTCCCGCCCCCCATCTTGGGTGCATGACGACGACGCCGCAGATCACCAGCACCCCGACGACCCGCTCCGGCGCCCTGCCGCAGCTGCGCCGGCCCGACGGGACCGCCGTGCGAGTCCTCGTCGTCGACGACGAGGCGAGCCTGTCCGAGCTCCTGTCGATGACGCTGCGCTACGAAGGCTGGGAGATCCGCACCGCCGCGGACGGTGCCGAGGCGCTGCGCGTCGCCCGCGAGTTCCGCCCCGACGTCGTCGTCCTCGACGTGATGCTTCCGGACATGGACGGGATCACCGTCCTGCGCCGGATGCGCGCGGACGTCGCCGACGTCCCGACGCTCTTCCTCACCGCGAAGGACGCCGTCGCCGACCGCGTCGCGGGCCTGACCGCCGGCGGGGACGACTACGTCACCAAGCCCTTCTGCCTCGAGGAGGTCGTGGCGCGGCTGCGCAGCCTCGTCCGCCGCTCGCTGAGCGCCAGTACGGGGGACGAGTCGACGATCGTCGTCGGCGACCTGACGATGAACGAGGACAGCCACGAGGTGCACCGCGCCGGCGAGCTGATCAACCTCACCGCGACGGAGTTCGAGCTCCTGCGCTACCTGATGCGCAACCCCAAGCGGGTGCTGAGCAAGGCTCAGATCCTCGACAGAGTCTGGAAGTACGACTTCGGCGGCCAGGCGAACGTCGTCGAGATCTACATTTCCTACCTGCGCAAGAAGATCGACGTGGGCCGCGAGCCGATGATCCACACTCTGCGCGGCGCGGGTTACGTGCTGAAGCCGGCCTGAAGGCTAGCCCGCGCAGGCGAGCGACGGAGCCGTCGCAGTGCCGCCGGACGCGCCGGAGGGAGCTCGGTCCGAGCGGCCGGCGGAGCTGCCGAGCGGCACGGAGGCGGTGCGCGGCGCGAGCGACCGCGCGCGGAGCGCACAACCCGCAGCGACCGCGCGCATGACCTCGGTGAGGGTCGTGACGTCCTCGGCGACGAGGCGGACGGCGTCCTGGGAGAGGGTCCGCAGGCCCTCGGAGACGGCGAGAGCGCGGACCTCGTCCTGGCCGGCGCCGGCGACGAGCAGGGCGCGGACGCCGGGGGTGACGCGCAGCAGTTCGTAGACGCCGACGCGGCCGTGGTAGCCGGTGCCCGGCGCAGTCGGCGCACCCGGCGCCGGCGACGAAATGCGTCTTCGGCGGCCCGCCCGCGCGGAGTACAGATCGTGCTCTTCCGATGTGGGTTCGACATTCCTGACGACACGTCAGACAGATCCGGCGGAGCGAGGCGCTGGGCCATCACCGCCATGATCGAGGACGTGACGAGGAAGAGTTCGATGCCCATCTCGAGGAACCGGTAGAGCGACGAGACGCTGTCGGTGGCGTGCACGGTCGACAGGACGAGGTGCCCGGTCAGCGCGGACTGCACGGCGATCCGGGCGGTCTCGACGTCGCGGATCTCGCCGACGAGGATCACGTCCGGGTCCTGGCGCATGATCGACTTCAGACCGGACGCGAACGTCACGCCGATGCCGTGGTTGATCTGGATCTGGTTGACGGTGTCGACGACGTACTCGACGGGGTCCTCGATCGTCATGATGTTGCGCCGGGGTCGTCGAGCATCGTCGATCGTCGCGTACAGGGTGGTGGTCTTGCCGCTGCCGGTCGGGCCGGAGCACAGGACCATGCCGAATGGGCGAGAACACCGCCGCCTTCCACCCGGCCGCGACGGCTCGGGCTGCATCCCGAGGTCGGCGAGGCGCTGCGGGCGCGCCGGACTCTCTCGCGCGGCCGAGGAGTCCAGCAGGCGCAGCACGCACTTCTCGCCGGCCAGCGTCGCGGTGGTCGCGACGCGGACGTCGAGGCGAAGCCGTCGACGTCCATGCTGAACTGCCCGTCCTGGGCTCGCCGGCGCTCGACGATGTCCATCTGGGCGAGCACCTTGATGCGGCTGACGACCGGCTGGCCCATCCGCGGCGGCAGTTCGAGCACCTCGTGCAGGACGCCGTCGACGCGGTAGCGCACCCGGACCCGGCCCGGCTGGGGCTCGATGTGCACGTCGGACGCGCGGTCGCGCAGCGCGTGCGTGACGATCAGCTCGACGACCTCGACGACGGACGCGTCCGGGTCGACCGCGACCAGCCCGCCGGCGCGCCCGACGAGCAGCCGGGTGTCCGCACCGCGCGTCGGCCGCGGCTCCGCCGACGCGGGAGCCCGGAAGCCAGCTGGGTCGCATCGCGACATCAGAACACCCGCACGCGGTCGCGCGCGGGGGTTCGCGCCGCATCCGCCCGTTCGGCTCAGACGTCCGGTCAGATCGCGTATTGCTCACGATTGCCGGACGTAGGGTGGGCCCGCGGACGATCTCGCGCGCGACCCGGACGGCGATGCGGAACGCCTCGTCCTCGTCGGTGTCGAGCCCCTCGGCGGCCAGCGCCGCGGTGTTGACGGCGAACAGGGCCATGCGGACGCGCATGCGGGTCTCGGCGCCGGCGTCGGGGCCGGCGATCGCCTCGACGAGCGGGTCGATGCGCAGGCCGGGCCCCTTCGGCGGCTGCAGGCCGAGCTCGCGGACGACGCGCTGGTTGGCGTGGATGAACCGGATGACGGCCAGACCCTGGGTGCGGACGAGGGCGACCCAGGCCGACAGGACCTCGTCGAGCGTCGGGACGGGGCTCGCGGGCGGCCCAGGTGACGACGTCGTCGAGCGCGGTGAGGTAGCCGCCGACGAGCTCGCGGGCGATGCTCTTCCTTGCTCGGCGAAGTGGTGGTAGAGCGCGGCCTTGGTGACCCCGAGTTCGTCGGCGATCTCGCGCATCGACACGGCGTCGTAGCCCTCGCGGCTGAACAGGTCGAGTGCGACGGCCAGGCGCGCGCTTGGGCCTGTCGGTGCCGCCGTCGGTCCGCGGGCGTGCGGTGCCGGTCGACATTGGGCTCCTGGGGCTGGGGCGCGGAATACCGGGAACTCGGTTGTAGCTTACCTACCGGTCGGTTAGCTTATGGGTCGAGTCTGACGCAGCGTCGAGAGGTCCGGGCATGGCGGAGGCGGGGGCGGCTGCAGGCGCGAGGGACAAGCGAGCCGAAGATGCCGTGACCAGCGCGGAGGACCTCCCGCCGGAGCATTCGCACCGCGAGATCCTCGTCGTGATGTCCGGCCTGATGGTCGCGATGCTGCTGGCGATGCTCGACAACATGATCGTCGCGCCCGCGCTGCCGACGATCGTCGGCGAACTCGGCGGGCTCGAGCACCTCGCCTGGGTCACGACCGCCTACATCCTGGGCACGACCGTCGGCACCCCGATCTGGGGCAAGCTCGGCGACCTGTTCAGCCGCAAGGCGATCTTCATGATCTCGATCGTCGATCTTCCTGGTCGGCTCCGCCCTGTGCGGCGCTGGCCCAGAGCATGACCCAGCTGATCGCCTTCCGAGCCGTCCAGGGCATCGGCGCCGGCGGCCTCATGGTCAGCATCATGGCCGTCCTGGCCGTGCTGGTCCCGCCGCGCGACCGCGGCAAGTACATGGGCTACTTCATGGCGATCATGCCGATCGCCATGATCGGCGGGCCGCTGGTCGGCGGGTTCATCACCGACCACGCGTCCTGGCGCTGGGCGTTCTACGTGAACCTGCCGCTCGGCGTCGTCGCCCTCGCGCGTCATCGCCGTGACGATGCACCTGCCGCAGCCGGCGCGCAAGGCAAGGTCCACCTCGACTGGCTGGGCGCCTCGCTGATGATCACGTGGATCACCTCGCTCGTGCTCGTCACGAGCTGGGGCGGCACGCAGTACGCGTGGGGCTCGCCGACGATCCTCGGCCTCGCCGCGCTCACGGTCGTCACGTTCGTCGCGTTCCTGCTCGTCGAGCGCTCGCGTCGACCGAGCCGATCCTGCCGCTCGGCGTGTTCTCGCAACCTCAACTTCACCCTCGCCGCCGTCGCTGTCGTTCGTCGTCGGGCTTCGCGATGTTCGGCGGGCATGACCTTCCTGCCGCAGTTCCAGCAGTTCGTGCAGGGCCAGTCGGCGACGAACTCGGGCCTGCTGCTGCTGCCGCTGATGGTCGGCATGCTCGTCACGAGCATCGGCTCGGGCCAGATCGTCAGCCGGACGGGGCACTACAAGGACGTTCCCGATCCTCGGCGCCGTCCTGATGACCGCGGGCCTCGGCGCTGCTCGCCACGATGGACGTCGAGAGCACCGCGCTGACGGCCAGCATCTTCATGGTCGTCCTCGGCGCCGGCATGGGCTGCCTCATGCAGATCACCATGCTCATCGCGCAGAACAGCGTCGCGATGAAGGACATCGGCGCGGCCACCGCGCGCGTCCACCTTCCTGCGCAGCATGGGCGGCTCGCTCGGCGTCAGCATGCTCGGCGCGCTCTACGCCCACCGCCTCGACCGACACGCTGCGCGACCGCCTCGGCGACGGGGCGAACGCGGTGGACGACGGCACGCAGCTCACCCCCGAGATCGTGCGGACCCTGCCCGCCGGACGTCTTCCAGGCCTTCCGGCACGCGATCACCGACGGCGAGGTCGTCGTGTTCTTCTGGTCCGCCGATCGTCTCGGTCGTCGGGATCGTCGTGGCCCTGTTCATCAAGCAGGTGCCGCTGCGCGGCGGGACTACCCCGCGCCCCGACAAGGATGCGAAGGCAGCCGCGAAGGCCGCGGGCAAGGCGGAGAAGCGCGGCGGCGCGGACGCGGTCGTCGAGGTCGCGCCGGCGGGCGCCGCGGCCTTCCCCGAGCCTGTCTCGATACCGGCCGTGCCGGTGCCGCAGGCGCCAGATTCGGCTGCCGGCGCGGCGGGTGAGGTCAGGGCGATCGCGCTCGAGCGCCAGCCCGTCGGCCCGCTGCTGCACGGCCAGGTCCGCGAGCCCGACGGGACCGCGGTGGACGCGGCCGCCCTCACCCTGCTCGACGCGGACGGACACGAGGTCGGGCACGCCCGTACGGACGGCTTCGGCGACTACCTCCTGCGCGCGCCGGCCGCCGCCGACTTCGTGCTGGTCGCCGGGGCGCCCGGGTTCGGTCCGGTCGCGACGCCGGTGACGGCCGGGGGCTGTTCCGGGCGGGCTCGAGCTCACCCTCGTCCCGCTCGAGGCCCGGCTCACCGGCATCGTCCTGGACGCCGCCGGCGCGCCGGTGCTCGGCGCGGTCGTCGTGCTGACCGACCTCGACGGCGTGCTCCGGGCTCGGAGACGACGCGGGAGGGCGGTCGGTACGCGCTCGCCGGGGTGACCGCCGGCGCCCACACGCTCACGGTCGTGGCCGGCGCGCACCCGCCGGCGGCGGAGGCCGTCGAGATCCCCGAGACCGGCGCCGGAAGGTGCGACATGACCCTCGCTGCGGACGGCGCGGTCACCCTGCCGTCCCCGACGCGCCCGGAGCCGTCCTACACGGCGTCCTGACTCCTGCCGGCTCGAACGACCACCCGTGCGTCCGACCGTCGCCGTCCTATCGGCCGCATCTGATCGGACGTCAGATACCCGAGCGAGCCGCGGCGGCGTCCTCCCATGCCTGTCCAGGCAGGACGCGCCGGTGCCCCCCCGGCGTGCCGCGACTGCTCACTCATGGATGAGCGAGCAGCACGGATCAGACCCGTTCGGCGACGGCGAGGAAGCGCGCGACCTCGTCCTCGTATCTCGCGAGGCGCCACCCGGACGCGGCGAGGGCCTGGCCGAGGCGCCCGGGGGAGAGCGGCTCGTCGTCCCGGACGGTCCGGCCGTGCCGGGCGGCGAGCGCGGCCCGCCCGGTCGGGTGGAACATCGCGAGGCGCCCGCCCGGGGCGGTGACCCGGGCGAGTTCGGTCAGCCCGGTGACAGGATCGGGCCAGTGGTTGACCAGTCCGGCGGCGAAGATCCCGCCCAGGGCGCGGTCGGCGAGCGGCAGGTGCAGGGCGTCGCCGAGCAGCAGGTCGACGCCCTCGTCCCGCTTGGTGCGCCGGACCTCGTCGAGCATCTCCGCGGTCAACTCGACGCCCAGCACGCGCCCGCCTTCGCCGACCGCGTCCCGCAGGGCCTGCAACGCTCGTCCCGTCCCGCAGCCGACGTCGGCGACCGTGGCGCCCGGTGGGTACCCGGCCTCGCGGGCCGCCGCGGCGTAAGCGGGCATGTCGTCGCCGAACTTCGCGTCCCACCCGCCCGCCCGAACGGCGAAGAACGCCTGGATCTCGCGGATGCGGACGGTGTCGCTCACGGGCAGGTTGGGGTGAATGTGCCGGATCACCGGCCGCTGCGGGTCGCGGGTATCGACCACGACGTCCGGCGGGTGGGCGGAATCGGCCGGGTCCTCGGGACGTCCACTGTCGCGCACCTGCACCACGATGTCCCATCGCGGGCAACCGGGCCAGCGCGCGGCGGCGGTGGCGGTGGCGTTATTCGTGCCGCGCGGCGCCGCGTCGGGCTTCGCGAGACGCCGGCGCCGTGGCACGTGGCCGCTCGCGCCGAGAAACGCGCTGAGCTCCGCAGCCATAGCGTCGGACCCAGGGCCGTACACGAGGACCTGCGGGGCCGGGCCGCGAGCCGTCACCAGCTCCGCGAGGGTCTCCACGACCTGCTCGCGCCGAGTGGGGAGCGCCATCAGCTGCTCGGACAACGCGGACCTCCCTGTTTCCGGTAGATGCTGGGTTATATGCAACGATAACCTCGCATCTGCGGGATGCGCTACGCGGCCGGCCCGGGTAGAACAGGGGAACGCCCGGGCCGGTCGCCTCGATGACGGACGACGAGTACGAGGGCTCCTGCGTCCCGCGTTCGAGCAGGACGAGTGGAAGCTCGTCTACTGACGTAGCGTCAGGGGACGGTGATCGGGACGGTCGCGGTGATCCGCTCGCCCTTCAGCCCGCACGCGTAGAAGGTGTACGAGAACGTGTAGGTGCCGGGCTTGGAGTACTTCTTCGTCACGACGAAGTCGTCCTTCACCTTCCGCAGGACGTGCGGCTTGCCGCAGTGCACCGCGCCGCCGTCCGTGCCCTCCTCGAGCGACTTGTCGCCCCACGTCCAGGACTGGCCCAGGCCGATGTCGATCGTGGCGGGGGAGTCGAAGTCGATCGGTTGGTCGTCTTCGTCGAGAGGCTCGTAGACGCGCCCGTTCAGGGCGATCGTCATGGTGACCTTCTTGCCGACGGTCTTGTAGTTCAGCGCGACCTTGATCTTCGGGCTCTTCGCGGCCGGCCACTGCGGGGCGGCGACGGCCGCCGGGCCGCTAAGCGCGAGCGGGACGGCGACGGCGAACGTGGAAAACGCGGCGATGTGGCGAGCGGACATCACGAGACTCCCCCGGAGGACCATCCGGCCGAACCGGACATCTCGGCGAGCACGGTACCCGCGCCCGACCATGAACGCACCCCTATTCGCGCGTGCAACCTTCTTCGACCGTGCCCACTCCCGGGCCTGATGCCGCACGGGCGTCGTAGCGCCGGAAGGCGGGGACGGCGAGCGCGAGCAGGACGAGGACGGCGCACGCGATGCCGCCCCACACCCAGGAAGCGGTGACGCCGACGAGCGCGGCGGTCGAGCCGGCGCGCAAGTCGCCGAGGCGCGGCCCGCCCGCGACGACGACGATGAACACGCCCTGCATGCGCCCGCGCATCTCGTCCGGGGCGTAGGTCTGCAGCATCGTCTGGCGGTAGACGGCGGAGACGAGGTCGGCGGCACCGGCGACCGCGAGGAACGCTACGGCGATCCACAGCGAGTGGGCCAGGCCGGCGGCGGCGACGGCGAGGCCCCAGACGACGACCGCGAACACCAGGGCGACGCCCTGGCGGCGGACCCGCCCGATCCAGCCGGACGTGAGTCCGGCCGCGACGCCGCCGAGCGCGATGCCCGCGTACAGCCAGCCGACCGCGGACGCCCCGCCGAAGTCCTCGGCGGCCTCGGGGAACAGGGCCTTCGGCATCGCCAGGACCATCGCGGCGATGTCGACCAGGAACGACAGCAGCAGCACCGGGCGAGTGGCGATGAACGCCAGCCCGTCGATCACCGAGCGCAGCCCGGGCGCGGTGACCGCGCCGAGCGGCGGGATCGACGGCAGCCGCAGGGCCGCGTAGAGCGCGGCGGTGAACAGCACGCGCGTCCAGGGCGTACGCGGCGGTGATCGACCACTCGGCTGATCACGAGCGCGGCGAGGAGCGGCCCGACCACCATGCCGACGTTGGACGTCGTGAAGCTCAGGGTGTTCGCGGCGGCGACCAGCTCCGGCGGGGACGACTCGGGGCACCACCGCCCCGCGGGTCGAGGACGAGACCGCGAACGCCGCCCGACTGGATCGCCACGAGCGGCGAGCAGCACGCCGACGCTGTCGAGCCCGAGCAGCGACTGCACGAGCAGGCCGACGGTCGAGGCCCAGACCACGAACGAGGAGCTGATCAGCAGCAGACGGCGGTCGACCGCGTCCGCGACGGCCCCGCCCCACAGGCCGAAGATCACGAGCGGGACGAGGCCCGACGAGCCCGGCCATCCCGACCCAGAAGGACGACCGGGTGATCTCGTAGATCTGGACGGGAACGGCGACGGACGTGATCTGCACGCCGACGAACGCCACGGAGTTGCCGGCCCAGAGCCGGCGGTAGGCGGGGATCCGCAGCGGGGACAGGTCGATCGCTGCGCGCCCCAGGCCGCGGCGCGGCGCCGGGGAGGTCATGCGGTCCAGTTTGCGTCCGATCGCCCTCGCGGGGGCGCACGGTTAGCGCGAGGCGGCCGGGACGACCCCGAAGCCGAGGGTCATGACGACGATGGCGCCGACGGTCCAGGCGACGGCGCCGCGCTGCCCGGGGATCCAGTCCTCGTTCGGGCCGACGGCCATGCCGAGCCCGCCGACGAGCAGGCCGCCGAAGGCCAGCAGGACGAGCAGCGCGCCGAAGAACGCCGACTCGCGCGGCTGCCGGGTGCCGACGACGGTCAGCGCGAGGCCGGCCGTGGCGAGCGTCGAGCGTGCCGGGGGCGGGGCGCAGCGACGAGCAGCGACCCGCCGGCAGGAGCGCGGCGAGACCGCACGCAAACGCGCCCGCGAGCAGGACGAGCCCGAACCAGAGCATGTGCTCGACCCCCACGAACACCCTCGACCCGGGACGTTCCTGCATGTTACGTGTGGGACTGTTGTGACCCACTGATGCCTGAGGTCTTCATAGTGCCGAGCCGCCGGGGGTCTCGGCCGCGCGACGCGCCGGAACAGACCGGCGAAGATCGACGTCCCGGCGTGCGCCGAGCCGCGCCGCCGCCTCGAGCTTCAGGTGCGCCAGACTCCACCGATGCGCCAGACTCCAGCGATGCGGCAGATCAGGGTGGCGGTGCTCGGCGCCGGGTCGTGGGGGACGACGGTGGCGGCGCTCGCGCTCGCGCAACAACGCGACGGTGCTGTGGGCGCGCGACGAGAACGTGGCGACCGAGGTCAACGAGAAGCAGTCGAACTCCCGCTACCTGCGCCGGCTTCACGCTCCCGGAGCGGCTCCGCGCGAGCACGTCGCTCGAGGAGGCCGTGTACGCCGCGGACGTCCTCGTCACCGGCGTCCCGTCCCACGGCCTGCGGGCGGTGCTGCGCGGAGGCGGCCCCCTTCGTCCGGCCGTGGATCCCGATCGTCAGCCTCAGCAAGGGCCTCGAGCAGGGCACGCGGCTGCGGATGACCCAGGTCATCGACGAGCTGCTGCCGGGCCACCCGATCGGCATCCTCGCCGGGCCCGAACCTCGCGCCGGAGATCATGGCCGGGTACGCCGCCGCGGCCGTCGTCGCGATGGCCGACGAGCCGGTCGCCCGCGCGCTGCAGAAGGTCTTCGCGACCCCGCGTTTCCGCGTCTACACGAACCACGACGTCGTCGGGTGCGAGATCGGCGGCGCGCTGAAGAACGTCATCGCCGTCGCCGCCGGCATGGGCACGGGCCTCGGCGTCGGCGACAACACCCGCGCGATGGTCATCACCCGCGGGCTCGCCGAGCTCACCCGCCTCGGGACGGCGATGGGCGGCGACCCGCGGACGTTCGCCGGCCTCACCGGCCTCGGCGACCTCATGGCGACCTGCATGAGCCCGTACAGCCGCAACCGCAGCGTCGGCGAGAAGCTCGCGAGCGGGATGACGACCGAGCAGATCGTCGCCGAGATGCAGATGGTCGCCGAGGGGATCAAGACCTCCACCGCGGTCGTCGAACTCGCCCGCGAGCTGGGCGTGCAGGTGCCGATCTGCGAGGAGGTGCACGCCGTCCTGCACGAGGGCCGCACGGCGATCCAGGCCTTCCGCGGCCTGCGCCGCACGAGCCCGACCTCGGAAATTCACGGCTTAGCTTGAGCGGCTTGCTGCGTCATGCCGGGCGAGCGGCGAAGCTGTCGTAGTGCCGACGCGCCGCTCCGTAGGGAGTGAGGAACGAACGACCGAAGGAGCGGCAAGGCGGCACGGAGACTGCGCGCGCCGCGAGCGTTCCGCGCGGAGCGCGACATGACAGAGACGGTTATCGAGCCCGACTGGCGGCTCGCCGTCGTGCTCGTCCTGCTCGCTGCGCTGGCGGCGGGGGTGGCGGTCGCCGCGCAGCTCGGGCTGGGGGCCGCCGTCCTGACCGCGTCGGCTCGGGCGGTGCTCCAGCTCTCGGTGGTTTCGCTGGTGATCGCCGCGGTGCTGGAGTCGCTGGTCGCGTCAGTGGCGTTCGTCCTGGTCATGGCGGTGGTCGCGGCGGCGACGTCTGGCCGGCGGATCACCCGGGGGCCCTCCGCGGGTTGGGCCGGGGTGGCCGTGGCGGCCGGGTTCGTGCCGGTCATGGCGCTGGTGCTCGCAGCCGGGGTGGTGCCGTGGGAGGGCGTCGGGCTCGTCCCGGTGGCGGGGATCCTCATCGGCGGGTCGATGACCGCGACTTCAATCTCCGGACGCCGAGCGCTGGAGGAGCTCCGGGCGCGGGCGGGGGAGTACGAGGCGGCGCTCGCGCTCGGCTTCGAGCAGCGGGCGGCCGGGCTCGAGATCGCGCGGACCGCGTCCGCGCTCGCGCTCGTGCCGCCGCTGGACCAGACGCGTACGGTCGGGCTTGTCACGCTCCCCGGCGCGTTCGTCGGCGTCCTGCTGGGCGGGGGCACCGCGACCGAGGCCGGGGCGGCGCAGATCCTCGTGCTGCTGGGTCTGCTGGCCGCCCAGACCATCGCCGTGGCGGTGACGGTGGAGCTGGTGGTGCGGGGGCGCCTGCGGAGCTAGCCGACCTCGATGTCCAGCGGAGTCTGCTGGACCTTGTCGCCCACTTGGAACTCGACGAAGAGGCGGTACTTGCCGGCCTCCGCGAAGGTGGGCGCCAGCGTCAGGGCGGGCCCGCCGACAGCGTTGTCGTCCTTCGGTGTCTCGTTCGGGTGGACGTGGACGGCCTTGAGGTCACCTTCGCGGAAGCCGGTGACGTGCGCGAACGAGGCCAGGTAGGGCTGCAGGTCGGTCACGTCCGCGCCGCCCTTGGTGATCTTGAGCGTCAGCGGCCCGCCGCCGACCTTCGGCTCACCGTCGAGGGTGAGCTCGTAGTCGCCGACGGAGGCCTTGCCGAACTTCGGAGCGAACGCGGCAGGCTTGTACTTGCCGGCCACGGTGAAGTTGCCGCCGACCTTGCGGTCGTCGAGGTCGCCGTTCGCGGCGACCGCCTCGAATTCGGCGAGGACGCGGTAGGGGCCGGGCTCGGCGACCGCGAGCTTCACCGACCACTCGCCGGTTTTGGCGTCCAGGGTCGGGTGAACGTGCTGGTACTGCGTCAGGTCCTTGCGGACGACGTAGAAGTGCATCAGCTTGGTCTGCGTCTGCGCGAAGTTCGTCTGCGGCTTGCCGTCCGCGTTCTGGATCGTGAACTTCAGGGTGCCCGACTTGCCGACCTTCTTCGGGGCCGACAGCTTGGCGAGCGTGTAACCGTCCGAGGTGGGCGACAACCCGTCGCCCGAGGCCATCGGCATGGCCATCTTGCTGTGGTCCATGTTCGGGTCCATGGTCTCGCCGCCGCTGGCGGCGTCCACGGTGTCGGTCCCGCCGTGATGGCTTTCCCCGCAGGCGCTCAGAGAGAAAACTGCGAGCGCCGCCACGGCCACGATGACGCGTCGGCTCCTGTGCATCGGTCGTTCACCTTCGATCTAATTCGTCCGGTTCGCTAGCCCCGTCTGTACCGGGAAGAGTCGTCGACGGGGCCGCGCGGGTTCCCTCGGGGAGTATGCGCGACGAAGCTGGCGGGGACCCAGTCGGCGTACCCTACCCGGGTACTTTCCTCCGCTAACTCCTCAGCGCGGCCCCGGAAATGCCGCGGCGGCCGGTGCGCGAGGCGCCGGCCGCCGAGGTTGGTGCGGGTGTACCAGTCGAAACGGACCCCGTCAGGCCGCGGGCGCTGCGTCCCGGCGCCGGTTGCGACCGGCGCCACCGCCGGCCGGAGCCGGCCGGCCCTGGCCGCGGGTGCGCGGGTGACCGCCGCCGCGGGCGCCGCGGCCGTTGCCGTTCCCGGTGCCGGCGGGCCGGCTCGGGCGGAGCGCCGGCGGGCGAACCGGGATCGGCTCGCCGGAGGTCGCGACCGCGACGACGGGCTCGTCGCCCGGACGGACCCGGTGCAGCGTCGGGGTGATGTTGGCGCCCCGGTGCAGGCGCGCGAGGTCGCGCTCCTGGCTGTGCTCGACGAGCGAGAGCACCGTGCCCTTGGTGCCCGCGCGCGCCGTGCGGCCCGAGCGGTGCAGGTAGTGCTTGTCGTCCTTGGCCGGGTCGAAGTGCACGACCAGGTCGACGTCGTCGACGTGGATGCCGCGCGCGGCGACGTCCGTGGCGACCAGCACCCGGGGCGAGCCCTCGGTGAAGGCGGCCAGGGCCCGCGTCCGCTGGTTCTGGTTGAGGTTGCCGTGGATGGCGGCAGCCTCGACGCCGGCCATGCCGAGCCGACGGACGAGGCGGTCGGCGCCGTGCTTGGTGGCGACGAAGATCAGCGTCCGGGCCGGCCGGGCGGCAATCTCGGCGGTGACGGCGACCTTGTCGTCGGCCGCGACCGTGAACACCAGGTGGTCCATGCCCTCGACCGAAGCCGTCGACGAGGCGACGGCGTGGATCGCCGGGTCCTGCAGGTACTCGCGGACGAGGCGCTCGACGCCTCGGTCCAGCGTCGCCGAGAACAGCAGGCGCTGCCCGTTGGGCGGCGTCTGGTCCAGGATGCGCTTGACGTCGGGCAGGAAGCCCAGGTCAGCCATGTGGTCGGCCTCGTCCAGCACGGTGACCTCGACCAGCGACAGGCTCAGGGCCCGGCGCTCGATCAGGTCGAGCAGCCGGCCGGGAGTTGCGACGACGACGTCGACGCCCGCCCGCAGCCGGTCGATCTGACGCCCGATCGGGGCGCCGCCGTAGACCATCGTGACGCTGAGGTCGACCGTGTGGCCGAGCGCGACGAGGGTGTCGGCCACCTGGCGGGCGAGCTCGCGCGTCGGCACGAGGACGAGCCCGCGGGGCGCGCCCGGCCGGCGGCCTTCGCGGGTCGCGATCAGGCGGGTGAGCATCGGCAGCCCGAACGCCAGCGTCTTGCCGGAGCCGGTCTGCGCGCGGCCGAGGACGTCGCGGCCGGCCAGCGCGTCGGGCAGCGCGCGGGTCTGGATTGCGAACGGCGCCTTGATGTCGCGGCGCGCCAGGGCGAGCACCATCGGCTCGGGCAGGCCGAGGTCGCGGAAGGTCAGGTTGTCGGCGACGTCGATCGCCTGCGCCGCGTCCAGCGCCTGGTCCAGGACGGACTGCACGGGCGTGGACGGACGGCTCGGGCCGCCGCTGGAACGGCGGTTGCCGCCGCCGGAGGCGGTAGCGCCACGGCCGGCATAGGGGTGCGCGGGCGCGCGGCGGCGCCCGGAAGAGGTGTGGGGCAAGGTAGAACTCCGTTCGAGGGCCCCGGTGAGGACCCGGTCGTGGGCCGCGTCGTGATGGAGACCGCCGACGCCCAGCTGCGACCGGGACTACAGAGACTCTCGAGAGCTACACAAGCGACCTGCGGGCGTTGACGCCCGCGAAGGTGGACGGCGCAGCGCGCCGTTCTCGGAATGAACCGTACCAGCCCGTAACCGATTCCCTGCCCGCAGTCCCCTGTGACGCGGTCGGCGCCCGCTTTGCGTACGGACGTGGGGAATGCGATCACGACTGGGGGTTCTCCCAGGTGACGGCCTGGTGTCGATCAGGGACGGGACGGGCTTCCGCGTGGCACGGTGTCGATCGACTCCTTGTCCCGGACCCCTAGGCAGGCATGACCACCCGACCGCGCGCCGTCTCGCTGCTGACCGCCTCGATGCTCCTGCTCGGGGCCTTGACGCCTGCCGTCGGCGCGAACGCGGCGACCGAGGCCCCGGTCGTGCCGGTCGACGGGGTCTTCGCGCTGGACGGCCGGGGCTACGGCCACGGCCGGGGCATGTCGCAGTGGGGCGCGGAGGGCGCGGCGTCCCAGGGCGTGGACTACAGGAAGATCCTCTCGACGTACTACCCCGGAACCAAGCTGGTGTCGGGTTCGACGTCGGCGCGCATCCGCGTCCTCGTGACGGACGACGTCGACACCGACCTGCGGGTCCGTCCAGGCGCCGGGCTGAAGGTCGTCGTCGGGTCGACGACGAAGGAGCTGCCGGAGAAGCTCTCGGGCGCGAAGGTCACCGCGTGGCGCGTCCACGTGGTCAAGGGCAAGCTGCGCATGGAGGGCTACTCCGGCGCCGGCCCCGGCGGCGAGTGGCACACGTACAAGGTCGACGGGAAGTCCACCCACAGCGGCCCGGTGCGGCTGCGCGCGGACGACGGGTTCCGCCTCGTCCTGCCGGACGGCGAGCAGCGGGACTACCGCGGTGAGGCGTGGGCCTACCTCGACCCGAAGGCGCCCAAGGGGCTGCGCGTGGTGAACCGCGTGCTGATGGAGTCGTACCTGCGTTCGGTCGTGCCCAGCGAGTCTTTCCCCACGTGGCAGGCCGCCGCGCTACAGGCGCAGGCCGTCGCGGCGCGGACGTACGCGCTGTGGCGCACCGGCAACGTCCCGCTCGGCAGTTACGCCGACATCTGCGACACGACGGCCTGCCAGGTCTACCACGGCCGTCGAAAGCTCGACGTGGCAGGAAAAGTGACGCGGGAGTGGGAAGCGAAGAGCACCGACACCGCCGTCGCGGCAACAGCGGGCAAGCGCCTCGAGTACCAGGCGAAGCCCGCGCTCACCGAGTTCTCGGCTTCCAACGGCGGATACTCCACGGACGGGAAGAAGGCGTACCTCCTCGCCCGCGCGGACAACTGGGACGGTGCAGTGGAGAACAGCGCCCACTCCTGGAAGGCGACGCTGAAGACCACGACCGTCGCGAAGAAGTGGCCTACCGTCGGGGAAGTGACGGCCCTTCAAGTCACTTCGCGTGACGGCAAGGGCGCCTGGGGCGGCCGGGTGCTCCAGGTGTCGATCGTCGGGTCGACCTCGACCGTGACGGTCACCGGCCAGGCCTTCGCGGCGGCGATGAACCTCAAGCACGTGTGGTGGCGCGGGACGCCGGCCAAGGAGGCGGCGGCCGCCGCGGCGAAGGCGCGCGGGGTCGAGGCGGGCGGTGAGGGCGTTCGGGACACCGCTCCCGAGGAGGCGCTCGCCGGCACTCCCGAGGTGCTGGTGGGCCCCGCGGCGGGCGCCGAGACGGGCGACCCGGCCGGCCCTCCCGGCGGCTTCTAGGCGAACGTCCGGGTGACGGCCGGTGGCATTCGGTGGATCGCTCTGTACCGGGGCGTCGCCGAACGAGAGAATCGCTCATGCGTTCCTCTCCGGCCCCGGGCGGCCGGCGGTTGCTCCGTTCGGTGTTCTCTGTCACCGCCCTGGGTTCGGTCGCGGTCCTGATGCTTTCGGGCGTCTTCGGGGTCCTGCTCAACGCCCGGATCTCCCAGGAGCGGGCTCCCCGCCCGGACGCGGGCCTCGGGAGCGCCGCGAAGCGGCTCGCGTCCGGTGGCGTTCCTTTCGTGCCGTGCGCGACCCCGCTGGACTACAGCCGGGCTATGCCGCTCCAGGTGACGGTGACCGCCGTAGCGAACTGGGACGGTACGCAGTTCCGCCGTGGGTCGCGGCTGGGCGCGGACGTGGCCGACTCCGAAACCCTGTTCCCGCTGGCCGACGAGGGCACAGGTTTCGTCGACTCCGGTTCCTACCGGGTGAAGGTCGGAAACGAGATCGTCCGAGTGAGCGGTGACGACACGCCGGCCGCGCTCGCGGTCGCCCGCTCCTCCGTGCCGGAGCGGCACTTTCTCGGCGACGCGGTCGCCTTCTGCCCGGAGCGGGAACGCCTTCAGCGAATCACGCTGCAGGTGATCGAGTCGGGCTCGACCTACACGGCCGTCGTCGTTAAGCCGGGCCCGCTCGGCGCGCCGACGCTGACCGTCCCGACGGCGACGTTCGACGGGGCGGCGGGGGCCGCGACGTTCTCGGCGTCAGTTCGCCTCGACCGGGGGGAGAACCCGTCCGGGGCACTGCGGTTCGAGCTGTTCGGGCCCGGCACCACCGACTGCTCCGGCGAACCCGTCGTACAGCCGCCGGTCACGACGGTCGCCGGAGCGGGTGACTACGCCGTCGAGCGCTGGCCGGTCCCGGCTCAGGCGCCGGCGGGTGAGTATCGGGTCAGAGTTACCTACGACGGCGACGACGCGAACCGGGCGGTCCGGGGGACATGCGACGCCGGCGCCCAGCCGCTCACTCTGCCGTCAGCCACCGGCGTCACCCTCGTCGGTGCACCGTCGGCCGCACCGGTCACGGTCGGCGACGAGGTGTCGGACTCGGTCACCTTGACCGGCCTCGTGGGGGTCACTCCCGGCGGCACGGTGGCGTTCAGTCTCTTCGGTCCTGACGACCCGTCATGCGCCGGCATCCCGGTCGCGGTCTCCGCCGCCGTGCCGGTCACCGGAGACGGCACTTACGGCTCCGGTCCGTTCCAGGTCCTCGCGGTCGGCTGGCACCACTGGGTCGTCGTGTACTCCGGTGACACGAGCAACGCCCCGAGTTCGACAGGCTGCGGAGTCGACGGGCGGGGGGTCGAGGTGACTGCGGCGCCGGTGCTCCCCGCGACCGTCGACGAGAGCGGTCCGACCTCGCCTGCGGCACCGGTAACCTTTCCGTGACGATTCCGCGCAGGGCGCCGGACGGAGGGTCGGCGCGCATCGTCCTGGTGGTATTCGTTTCGATCTTGGCGGTCGGGACGGTCGCTGTCGTCCAGGCTCCGTTGCTCTCGACGAAGCGCGCGCAGGGCCTGTCCGCCGCAGAGCGCACCTCGAACGCGCTGGACGGTGCACTCGCGGCCGCTGCGGAACGGCTGCGACTGGACGACTCCGCCCCCGCGTGCACAAACTTCGTCCTGCGCGACGTCGACGACGCGGCGACGCACCGGCCGCCGGCGCGCCCGATCAACGTGCACGTGCGGTGCGAAGCGAGCGGGGAGACCTTCCGGTTGGTGGCTACCGGCTACCAGTTCCAGCCTGACTGCGACCCCGACACCGGCCTGCGGTCGATGACCCCGGTGCTCGAGGCCGCGGTGTCCTTTCCTGCCGTGGGGGTTCGGCGGACGACGGAAGTCGCCGAGCGCCGACTGGTCGCTGAAGCGGAACGCTGCCTGCTCGAGCCGGGAACGTCCCCGTTCGACGAGTAGAGCCGCGAAAGCGAACCCATCTTGCCCTTGGGGGACTTCTGGAACCGGCTAACAATGGCAGCCGCACGGGCAGAGCGAGAATAAGAAGGCAAGTGCGAGATGTCACCCTCGCGTTTGCGACCCTGGGAAAACTCCGAGGGTCTTCGGTGGCTAGGGTGCCTGGACGTCGATTTCCGTCCAACCCGGAACCCAGGTGATGCACTCATGGCCAGCACCCCCACGGCGTCGCTGGAGTCACTGCTGATGTCCCGCTCGCTGAGCGATGCGGAGCTCATGGCGGCGAGCGATGCCGCGCCCGACTTCCCGATTCTGCCCGACGCCTCCGTGCTGAAGATCGGCGGCCAGAGCATCATGGACCGCGGTCGCGCCGCGGTCTACCCGATCGTCGAAGAGTTGCTCACCGCCCGCCGCGAGCACCCCCTGCTGATCGGTACCGGCGGCGGCACCCGCGCCCGCCACGCGTACTCCCTCGCAGCCGAACTGGGCCTCCCTACCGGCGTCCTGACCGACGTCGGCGCTGCGGTCGCGAGCCAGAACGCCTCCATGCTCGGGTTTCTGATGGCCAAGCACGGCGTCCCGACCGCGGGCCACGAGGCGTTCGCCGTCCTGCCGCTCTACCTCGCGGAGTCGCGCGCGGTGATCTTCCCGGGCATGCCGCCGTTCGGCATGTGGCAGCCCGCGCCGGACGAGGGCGTCATCCCGCCGTACCGCACCGACGCCGGCTGCTTCTTCGTCGCCGAGGTCTACGGCTGCAAGAACCTGATCTACGTCAAGGACGAGGACGGGCTCTACACGGCCAACCCGAAGACCGACAAGAACGCGACGTTGATCCCGTCGGTCACAGTCGACGAGCTGATCGCGATGGACCTTCCGGACGTCATCATCGAGCGCCCCGTCCTGGACCTCATGCGCCGCGCCCGGTACATCCGCTCCCTGCAGGTGATCAACGGGCTCAAGCCCGGCCTGATCACCCGCGCGCTGGCCGGCGAGCACGTCGGCACCGTCATCTCGGCCGACTGACCGTCAGAATCCCAGGAGATTGCCCATGACCCCGACCCAAGCGGCGAAAGACGTCCCGTCCCCGCTCATGCGTCAGACCCTCCTCGACCGCAGCCTCGTGCGCCCGGTGGACGACAAGCCCGTCGTGCGCCTGCTCCCGTGGCTGAAGGTCGTCTCGATCGGCGGCACGGCGATCGTCGACCGCGGCCGCGCTGCCCTCGACCCGATCGTCAGCGAGTTGCGTGCCGCGCTCGGCGAGCACCGGATGCTCATCCTCACCGGTGCGGGCATCCGGGCCCGGCACGTCCTCGGGGTCGGTCTGGACCTCGGCCTGCCGACCGGAGTCCTCGCCGGCCTGTGTGGGACGGAAGCCGAGCAGAACGGGCACCTCGTCGCCGCGCTCCTCGCGGCGGACGGCGTCTCGTACGTTTCGCACGGCACCGCTGCCCACCAGCTCGCGGGCCACCTCTCGGCCGCGCCCGCCGTGGTGTCCAACGGGTACCCCCCCTACGGCCTGTACGAGTTCCCGCCCGTCACCGGCAAGATCCCGCCGCACCGCAGCGACGCCGGCACGTTCCTGCTCGCCGATGCCTACGGTGCCGCGAGCACGATCTACGTGAAGGACGTCGACGGCGTCCTCGACGCGGATTCGAAGCTCGTCCCGCGGATCAGCGCGGCGAAGCTGGCGTCCATGTCGGTCGCGTCCTCGCCGATCGAGCCTTCGGTGCTCGGGTTCCTCGGTCGGGCGAAGAACGTCAAGGAGATCCAGATCGTCAACGGCCTGACGCCCGGCAACCTCACCCGGGCGCTGGCCGGCGAGCACGTCGGGACGATCGTGCACGCCGCCTGACGGGGTAGTCAGACCGGAACCGTCCGAGCCGGGGGCGCAGGCCGGCGTCAGCGTTCGAACGCCGTGCGCCACGCCCCCGCACTGTCGGTGTCGTAGTAGCGGCTGAACCCGCACGACCACGCGACGGGCCGCTCGAGCGGCTTGCCGCCGTGCAGGGGCTCGCCGCTGATCAGCAGTCGGCTGCCGATCCCGTACCCGCTGCCCTCGCGGCCGCGGACGTCGCCGACGTCTCCGGGGGTCTGCATCGAGATCGTCACGGTCGGTCCGGTGCCGCCGCGGTACCACTCGTTGACTTTGAAGGTCGCGTCCGGGTAGACGACGTCGCCGTCGTCGTTCCGCGCGTCGACCGCCGAGCGGACGGCCACGACCGTCCCGTCGAACGCGAAGTCACGCCCCGTCAGGTTCTTCAGGTTGTAGTCCTCCACGCAGTCGGCGGCGCCCGAGCCGAGGAGCGGGCCCGTCTTCGTGGGCGTGAGCGGTGCTGCTGTAGCCACAGTTCCGGATGAGGGCAGTGCCGCGGGGTCACCGCCAGTCGAACCGCCCCAGCTCAGGTTCGGCAGCGCGACGGCCAGCGCGGCCAGCGCGGCTGCCCCGGCGACGACGCTGGGCGGGAGCTTGCGGCGGCCCTGTCGCTGCGCCAGGACCGAGGCGGGGGAGCCGTCCGCCTCTGCGCCGGCTGCCGCCCGCACAGCGGACTGCGCACGGGAGAGCACGGCCGGCTCGACCGCCGGGACGCTGCCCGCGTTCACTAGCTCGTCCCACCCGGGCACCGGGTGGGAAGCGTCGAAGTCGTCGGTCACCGCAGGCCCCCTCGGCCGTCGGGGTCGGCCGCCCCGCCCTCACCCTGTACTTGCGCCTGGGGCCCGAAGCGCGCCTGGGGCCCGAAGCGTTCGCTCATCTGCTTGTGGGCGCGGTGCAGCCGCGACCGCGCGGTCCCCGCGGGGATGCCCAGGGCCCGCGCGGCCTCGGCCGGGGTCAGTTGCTCCCACGCGACGAGCAGGAGGAGTTCGCGGTCGAGGGCGGCCAGCGCGGCCAGCGCCTCGCGCATCCGCGGGGCCGCCGCGTCCAGCCGGGCGTCGACGGCGTCCCACTCGTCGCGCGTGTCTGGTTCCCCGGCCCCCGCGTCCGCCGCTGAGCGGCCGCGGATACGCCGATAGTGCCCCGACAGGACGTTGCGGGCGATCCCGAACAGCCAGCCCCGGACGTTGCCGACAGCCGGGTCGAACGTCGACCGCCCGGCGAAGGCCGCCAGCCACACCTCCGCGAGCAGGTCGTCCGCCGCTCCGGGGGCCGTGCGGCGCGCCAAGTACGCATGGATCGCAGCCCCGTGCCGCGTAACCAGCGGCTCGAACGCGCGCTGGTCTCGACGGGAGGCTTCGATCACGGCCTCGTCCGACGTCACCGCTCCTCCCCTGGACAGCAACGTGCCACCCCCTGACGGTACTTGGCAGCAGCGGAGAAAGCGTTCCCGACCGCCGGGTCGGCATTCTGTGAGCTCGCTGGGTCCGCGAATCTCAGCCGATTGTCGCGAGCCCCACGGCCTGCCGGTCTCCGCTGCGGTGGTCGGCGTGGATCCGCGGGCCGCAGTTCACCGGAAATGCCAGTACGAATCAGCTCGTTGCTGCGGTGCCGCCCCTGAGGTCGACCGCGGTCGACATCCGAGAGGGGTCAGGCCGGGGATTCCGAGGGGGCGTCTGCGGCCCGGAGCAGCTCGCGGAGGCGCTCGCCGACGAGGCAGAACGACGGGCCGGGCTCGTCGTCGATGTACTTGTGCCGCTCGAGGAGCTTCTCGCCGTCCCGCTCCCACGTGAACGCGGGCTTGCGCAGCAGGGCGCGGAAGACCCCGTCCGCGTGCTCGGGGTGGCGCGCGACGAGGCGGCGGATCGCCAGCGCCGGCACGTCCACGTCCCGCAGGAAGCTCTGCATCCGCGCGAGGTAGGTGCGGTCCTTCGTCAGCGCCGGGTCGGCGAACATCGCGTCGAGCTGGCCGAAGTCGCGGAAGAAGTGCATGCCCTCGGTCTCGTCGAAGACGATCGCGACGTCCTCGGCGTCCAGCATCTCCTCCAGCAGGGAGCCGGGCTGCTCGGAGGCCGCCCCCTCGGACGACCGGCTCCGCTGGTGCGCGGCCAGCGCCTCCTTCGCTTCGGCGGGCGGAAGGATCACGAGGTCCGAGCCGAACGTCTCGACGAACGCGGCCCGCTCCTCGGCCTGCAGCTCCCACGAGCGCTTCCACAGGTCGGGGTTCGTGCGCAGCAACTGCGGGTGCGTGTTGAGGATCCGCACCGCCGCCCGGGCCAGCACCGGGCCCGTTTCCGCTGCGTACATGGTGATCTGACCACTGATCAGCCACACGTCCTTGGACGAGTGCAGCGGCACGAGCCGGCCGATCACGAACATCCCCGCCGCGAGTTGCGGGAACACGTCGGCCGCGGCGGTCGAGTACGCGACGTAGGTGACGTCGTCGATGAGGTTGTGCAGGGTGGCCGAGTCGTCGGTGACCTCGAGGAGCTCGAAGCACCCCTCCACGACCCCGAGCCAGCCGAGCATCATCGCCTTCTCGTCCTCCGGCAGCGCCGGCTTGCGCTGGTCGAGGAAGTACTCGACGACGCTGCGGCCGTCGGGCAGGCGGTCTTGCAGGACGAACTCGTCGATCGCCATCACGGCCATCGCCTCGTCCAGCTGGCCGCCTCGGTCGAGCTGCGCCTGGCGGAACCGGGCGTTCAGGTGCTTGTGCAGCCGCGGGGTCTTGGCGAACAGGACGAGCTCGCGCTTGAGCTCCCCGGACCGGGTGACGAGCTCGGGGACGGTGGGCACGGCGAACTCCCGGGGGCTGGGACGGCGGAAGCGCGCAGCCTACCGATCTTCGCTAAGCACCGAGGGGAACCTCGACGCAGTCGGACGCGCACGCCCCGTCCGGGACGTCCGGGCGCGGCGGGGCGGGGCGGTGCAGGACGGCCCGGGTCGGGACGACGACGACCGCGCCCTGCCGGACGGAGGCCGTGCCGTCCACGATCAGGGAGTAACCGTCCGGGTCCGTCGGCGGCCAGAGCAGCGTGACGGACGGGCGGGACTCGGCGTTCGCTCGCGTCCGCGGGCCTGCGTCCGCCACGACGAGTTGTGCGTCGTCCACGGTGACGTACGCGGCGACGACGCGCGCCTGCCCGTCGTCGGTGGTGGTCAGCAGGTAGCCGAACCGGAACTGCTCGAGGGTCTCCGCCAATTGCTCCAGGCTCACACCGATGCTCATGGCCGCAGGGTAGGCGGAAGAACGTCAGGACTCCCAGAGGCTGTCGATCGGGGCGAGGAACAAGCGGTCGCCGACCTCCGCCGCGCGCTCGCCAGTGTACAGCATGACGCCACCCCGGAATCGGGTGCCGAGCCGATCGCGCAGGCGTTCCAACCCGCGGAGGTCCTCCCGCCGATAGGTGCCCCCTGCCTTGACCTCCACCGCGACGATGGCGCCGGTGTCGTCCTCGATCACCAGATCCACCTCGTCGCCTTCGGATGTCCGGTAATGACCGAGCCGTACTCCGCGATCGAGCCAAGAGATCTGCTTCAGCACCTCGTTGACGACGAAAGTCTCGAGCAGGTGCCCGAACTCCGACAGCACCGCAGGAATTCGTCGGTCGATGCCGCTCGTCGTGATGCCCGACAGCCAGCCGCCGAGGCCGGTGTCGACGAGGTGAATCTTGGGATGGCGGTTGACGCGCACGGAGAGCGTCGTACCCCAGGAAGGGAGCCGGTGCACCAGGAACACCGCCTCGAGCAGGCGCGTGTAGTCCTCGCCGACCGACGGCGCGATGCCCGCAGCGCGGCTCGCGCCGGCCACATTGAGGATCTGGCCGGTTTGCGCTGCCAGCCTGCGGAGAAAGTCCGGCAGGGCTGCTCCGTGTCGGACGTCCTTGAGCCCGAGCACGTCGCGGGCGATTACCAGGTCGACGTAGTCCGCGAACCATCGGCCGCGTGAGCGGCCGGGTGCCCGGCGCAAGGCCGCCGGTAAGCCGCCGGCCAGGACCCTCTTCGCGTAATCCTCTCGGTCGCCCGCTGACGTCCGGCGTCCCACGACGGAACGCGGTTCGTCGAGCAACGCCTCGACGAACGACTCTGGCGTGCCGGCAATCTCACCTTGGGAGAGCGGCCAGACGGTCACGACGTGGACCCGGCCTGTCAGCGATTGTGCGGCCCTGGGTAGCGCCGAGTATTGCGTCGATCCGGTGAGCAGGAACCGGCCGGGCCTGGTGTCCGCGTTCAGTTCGGCCTTGACGGCATCGAGCAACTCGGGAACGTGCTGAAACTCGTCCACCATCACTGGTGCCGGGCCGGCGGCGTAGAACGTCAGATCGTCGCGGACTAGGCCCCGGGTGGTCAGATCGTCGAGATCCAATACCGCCGAACCTGACGCGACCGCCAGTCGGCGCAGCAGCGTGCTCTTGCCTACGGTTCGTGGGCCCGCCAGCACCACGACTGGCTCCTCGCGCATGAGCGTTGCTACGACGTCCTCCAGTCGGCGGACCGCGATGCGGGACAACCCGTCGGTGGTGATCACCGCGTCAGTATGCCGTAATCTGCAGGGAGTTTATGCCGTAGTTTGCGGGAATTCTATGCCGTAACTTGCGCGACATTTTCGGATGCGTGAACGTCGAGTTCCGCCGGGTCCCGGGTGTCAGGGCGACTCGGGGATCTCCACGATCACGTTGGTCGACTTGAAGCTCGCGACGGCCCGCATGCCGGGTTCCAGGCCGAGCTCGTCGGCGGCCTCGCGGCTCATCAGGGACACGATGCGCTGAGTGCCGACGCGCATCTCGACCTGCGCCATGACGGTGTCGCGCGGGACGTGCGTGACGTGCCCCTCGAAGCGGTTGCGTGCGGACTCGCCGCCGCCGCGCTCCTCCGGCGGGTTCTGGGCCAGCCACTTGGCGAACGGGACGAGCACCGACGCCTCGACGACGCGCTTGCCTCGGCTGTCGACGGTGGACGGCAACCGACCCGTCTGGGTCCAGCGGCGTGCGGTGGCGAGGCTGACGCCGAGCATGTCGGCGACGTCGTCCAGGGGGAATGCGGTCACCGCCCGAGGTTACGCAGGTCGGGCCGGCATCAGCAGAGCGGCAGGGCGGGGTGCCGCGCGTACGGGTCGGGCTTGGTCGTCAGCGGGCTGGAGACCCAGACGCCGCCGGCGGTCTTCTGCCAGAAGCCTGGCTTGCCGAGGGTCGTCCCGGCGGCTTCGCAGGTCGTCCAGGTCAGGTAGCCGGTCGGCAGGATGCCCTTCAAGTCTGTGGTGCGGTCGGGCCCGCTGCGGGCACCGGTGGTGGGGTCGACGACCTGGAACGGCAGCGTGCACAGGGGAAGGTCCTTCGCCGTCGGCGTGATCGCCATCGGGAGGTAGGAGCCGTCCGCCTGCTTGACCCAGTCGCCCGCGCCCGTCTTCGTCCGGCAGACGAGGCGCGCCTTGGCGCCGGCGAGCACGGGCGGCCCGGCCGGGGCGTCCAGCGCGGGCAGCAGCTTGGCGACCGTGGCCCCCGTGACGTCGTGCCGCTGGGCGACGGTGGCAACGGGCGCGTCGACGATGTTGCTGTCGATGTTGATCCGGTAGCCGCCGTGGGTCTCGTCGTGGTCCCCGCGGTACTGCTTCATGCGCTGATGCTCGGGCCAGCGTGCGTCGCCGGCGTCCGACCAGCCTTTCGTGACCGCCTTGCCGTCCCAGCGGGCGCTCCAGACGGCGTCCAGCCGGGAGTGCTCGGTCGAGTCGTAGCTCGCCGCCTGCGTCCGGACGAGTGAGGTGTCGCCATATGCGCCGGCGAGGAAACCCTTGCTGTGCAGGGTTTCCGTCCACCCCGACAGGTAGGCGCGGACGGCCTCGACACACCCGGCGTTCGTCTTGTACTTGAACGGCTCGAGGTCCGAGTACAGCGCGCTGCCCGGGAGGAACCCGAGCCGCTCCGCCGACTTGACGGCACCCTTCGCGGCCTCGGCGCCCTGCTTGCGGGCCTTCGACGCCTTGCTGCTCATCCCGCGCAGGTTGCGGTTGTAGCTGCACGGCGCCTGCAGCCCGACGTCGATCGGGACGAGCTTCCACCCCATCGCGCTGACCTCGCGGACCCAGTCCGCAGTGAGCCGGCGCTGGTTACAGGCCCTCAGATCTCCGCTGGAGTAGACCGCGACGGCTTTGTACGGGGACGAGCGCCACGCCTTCATCGCCTTCGCGCTCGGGGCGTCGCAGGCATCGAACGCGAGCCCGCTGAACCGGGTTGCCGACGCCCCCGCCGGATATCGCACGCCGTTGCCGGCCTCCGCCTCGGCGCGCTGCGCGACACCGACGGCTGCCCCGCTCGCCACCGTGACCGCGACGGTGAGCGCTGCGCCGAACCGGGCGCGACGAGGGGAGCTCATCGAGGGGCCTCCGAAAAATCCGAATCCGCCTCACTGACGGTCGCGCCATGCTATGGGGAAGATCCGAACCATATGCATGTTTTAACCTGGCAAGTGTTTGTGAACTGGGGGTTCGAGCGGGGCAGGCGCCGTTCCTACTGCCCGCCAGCCCGGCGAAGGCTACGGATGCGGATTGCAACGCATGAGGCAACTTCGGCCCGGATCCGCGCCTCAGCAGCCTCAACCTGCATCCGCAGCCGTCGGGCGACTACCGAGCGAGCGGCAGCTGACGCTCGGCGGAGCCCTAGCTTCATTTATTGAATAAGTGATGGCATGCTGGCCGAGTGCCTTCAGATCCGGAGCCCCCTTGGCCTTCGCTTGCGTGGGAGGACCGCGAGTGGACGCCGACAGTCTCTGCCGCGCTGTTCTCACGCGCGGTGCGGGAACGCCATCGCAGTCCGTACCGGGCTGCGCTCGTCCCGCCGATCGCCGTCACCCGCCCTCCGATTTCTGCCGCTGCCGCTGCGCTCGCGTCGGAGGCGTCTGCCGAGATCGCCCGGTTCGACGCAGAGATCGGCGCGGAGCTGGCGCCTTTTGCCGCCGTTCTGCTCCGATCGGAGTCGGCATCATCCTCGATGATCGAGAATCTCAGCTCGGGGGCGAAGGCGATCCTGCTCGCAGAGTTGGGCAACGGGAGCAAGCGCAACGCCACGCAGATCGTCGGGAACGTCGAGGCGATGAAAGCGGCCCTCGACCTCGCCGACCGCCTGGACCAGAGCGCCATCCTGGCGATGCACGAGGCGCTCATGCGCGTCCACGACCCGGCAATCGCCGGGAAGTGGCGGGATCGACAGGTCTGGATCGGGGGCGACTCCTTCGGTCCGCACGGCGCGATGTTCGTCCCTCCCCACCACGAGCACGTGCCAGGCCTCATGCGGGACCTCGTCGATTTCACCCGCCGTACGGATCTGCCGGTCCTCACCCAGGCGGCGATCGCGCATGCCCAGTTCGAAACCATCCACCCTTTCCCCGACGGCAACGGCCGGACCGGTCGCGCGCTCGTTCACGCCATGCTTCGAGGCCACGGCTTGACCCGGAAGGTGACAGTGCCGGTCTCGGCCGGCTTGCTCATCGATACGAACGCGTACTTCGCCACGCTCACCGCCTACCGCGACGGCAACCCCTCGGCGATCGTCGAGATGATGTCCGACGCGTCATTCTCGGCAATTGCCGACGGGCGCCGGCTCGTCGGCGAACTCCGGCAGATTCGGGCAGGATGGAATGACAAAGTGACGTCCCGTCAGGGCTCCGGTACCTGGCGGCTGGCGGACCTGTTGCTGCGCCAGCCGGTGGTCGACGCGGCCGTCGTCGCGCGAGAGTTGGCCATCTCGCCGGCAAACGCGATGAGACCGATCGGCCCGCTGGCCGACGCCGGCGTCCTGACCGAGTTCACCGGCTTTGCGCGCAACCGGATGTGGCTGGCCCGAGAAGTTCTCGACGCCCTGGACGACTTCGCCGCACGCGCCGGGCGGCGCATCCACGCCGACGGGTGATTGGTCGACGTAGCGTGCCCGCTGCTCTACCGGGGCGGCCCGGGAAAAATGTCGGCGGCGGTGAGGCTGATGGCTCCTTCGGGCAAGGCGGTCACCCGCGTTCTCGCGGCGACCGCGTAGGTGAGCGTCTCGGGGTCCACCGCCAGACCTGCACCGGCTTTGGCGGCGAGTGTTTCGCGCACGGCTCGGCCATTCACAGTGCGCGCCCACTTCGCCTCCCCGACGAGGACCGGCGCGCGGGAGCGGCCGGCGAGCGCCACGGCGTCGATCTCGTGGTTGCCGCTTTCCGCCCACCACGGGCCCACAGCTACCACGTCGCCCAGCGTGCCGGCGTCGGCCAGGCGTCTCAGATGGTCACGGAAAGCCTCCTCCCATGCGGCACCCATGTGGTCGTCGAGGCTGGCCGCGAGCACGCGCATGATGGAGGCGCCCAGGCCGCGGTCGATCTCCGTGCGGTAGCGCGAGAGCGTCCCGAGGTAGAAGGCCAGGAACGGGTCGGCGATGCGGTACAGCCGGCGTTTGGAACGCTCCGACTCGGTGACTGGCAGCAGACGTTCGACCAGGCGCAGTTCCACGAGGCGGTCGAGGGTGCGCGCCGGCTCGGCCCGGACCCAGTCCTTGATCTCGTTGTAGCGCGTCTTGCCGGCAGCGATCGCCTCGAGCACGGCCGCGGGATAGTCACCGCCTTCCACCTCCGTGGCCAAGACCAACTCGCCTTCGATGAGCAGCGGAGCTCCCGGTTGGCCGACCAGGCGGCGCAGATTGCTGGGCACGTCTGCATCCTGGTCCCACCACGACAGGTAGAGGGGCATCCCGCCGACCAGGCCGTAGACGAGTGCCCGGACCTCCGGCTCGAGGCGAGGCAGCATGAGCGAGGCCTCGAGGGGCCGGAACGGGCGCAGGTGGAGCGCCAGGTCGAACCGGCCGTAGAGGGGTGCGCGTTCCTCCTGCAGGGCCTGCATGGTGCGGACCGCCGAGCCGCATACCAAGAGCCGTACGTGGGTTCGGGCCTGTGTGCGATCCAGGAACGCGCGAACGATGCCGGGTAGCTCGGGGGAGGCTTTGATCATCTCGGGGAACTCGTCGAGGACGACGAGGATCGGCTCGTCCGCCGCCAGGACCGCGAGCCCCTCGAGTGCGTCGTCCCAGTCGCGGTAGGGCCGAGCGACCAGATCCCGAAGCCCGCCTGGAAACGCCTCGGCCGTCCGCCGGCTCAGGACCGCCAGCTCGCCGGCCACCGAGCGCCCGGCCCCGGTGTGGAAGACCAGGGGCTTGTCGCGGGCGAATCGCTGCAGGAGCGCCGTCTTGCCCACCCGCCGGCGGCCCCAGAGCAGTGCGGGGCGAGCGTTCGGGGCGGACCACCATTGGTCGAGGCGGGCGAGCTCGTCCTCGCGGCTGACGAATCTGATCTCGGGCACACGCCTAACTTACACCCGGTGTAACTGACACTGACTGTAACTTACGTTGCGCGAAACCGAGTGATTTGAGGAGGGGCTGCCGCGCCTCCTCAGGACGCCAGCGCCTCCTGGGGACGCGGGTCGTCACCTCGGACGGGTGGGCCGCCGAACACGTCCTGATGGGTCGTCAAGGCTTCCCACACGCGGTCGGGGAGCAGTGGCATGTCGATGTTCCGCACGCCTTCGTCTCCGAGCGCATTCAGCACAGCGTTGACGAACGCGGCCGGTGCGCCGACGGTGGCGCACTCGCCGCCGCCCTTCGCGCCGAAGGGGTGGTGCGGCGACGGGGTCGCGACCTCGTGCAGCTCGAAGCCGGGGGTCTCCCAGGCCGTGGGCAGCACGTAGTCGAGGTAATTCCCGCCGACGATGTTGCCGTCGGTGTCGAAGGTGATGAACTGCATGTGCGCCATCGCGTACGCCTCGGCGAGGCCGCCCATGATCTGGCCCTGCACGATGGACGGGTTGATCCGCACGCCGCAGTCGTCGACGGCGACGACGCGGAGCACGTCCCAGACTCCGGTCTCGGGGTCGACCTCGACCGTCGTGACGTAGCAACCGAACGGCCACGCGAGGTTGGGCGGGTCGTAGTAGGCGTCGTTCTCCAGGCCTGGCTCGAGGCCGTCGGGCATGTTCGCGTACGCGGCCATCGCGCACTCCTGGATGGAGACGCCGCGCTCGGGGACGCCCCGGATGTAGAAGCGGCCGAGCTCCCACTCGACGTCCTCCTCAGAGACCTCGAGCAGGTGCGCGGCGAGCTTGCGCGCCTTCGCCCGCACCTTCCGCGCGGCCATCGCCGTCGCCGCCCCCGCATGCGAGCCGGCGCCGAACGGTGTGTGGTCGGTGTCGTTGTGCTCGACGAACACGTCCGCGGCCGGAATGCCGAGCTCGTGGGCTACCACCTGGGCGGAGGTCGTCTCCTGGTCCCGGTTGGGGGTCTGGGACCCCACCCGCAGGACGGCCTTGCCCGTCGGGTGCACGCGCAGGTTCGCCGACTCGAACATCTTCACGCCGAGGATGTCGTACTCGCGGCTGTTCCCCGCCCCGAGCGGCTCGGTCAGCGTCGAGATGCCGATGCCTAGCAACCGGCCGCGCGCCTTCGCCGCGGCCTTCTCCTCCAGGAAGCCCGGGTAGTCGATCGCGTCCAGCGCCACGTCCAGGCACTTGTGGTACTGCCCGGAGTCGACGAGGAAGCCGAACGCCGTGCGGTGTGGGAACTGACTGTCCTTCAGAAGATTGAGCCGACGGAACTCCGCCGGGTCCAGCCGGAGCTGGGCCGCCGCAGCGTCCACCATGCGTTCCTGGAAGAACATCGCCTCGGTGACCCGAAACGCGCTGCGGTAGGCCGCACCGCCCGGTGCCTTGTTCGTGTAGGTCCCCTGCGCCATCAGGTGGGCGGCGCCGACGTCGTAACAAGCGAACGTCGAGTGCAGCAGGCCGATCTCGAACCTGGACGGCTGCGCGTCGGCGAAGAAGGCACCGTTGTCGGTGTCGGCACGCATGCGGACCGCGAGAATCTTGCCGTCCGCACGCAGCGCCATCTCGCTGTCCAGGTACATGTCGCGGCCGAACCCGCTGGAGCTGAGGTTGCCGGACTTGTCCTCGATCCAGCGCACCGGCTTGCCGAGCAGGATCGAGGACAGGATCGCGCACATGTATCCCGGGTACATCGGCACCTTGTTGCCGAAGCCGCCGCCGACGTCGGGGGCGATGATGCGCACCAGGTGCTCGGGCACCTCGGCGATCAGCGCGATCGCGGCCCGCATCATGTGCGGCGCCTGCGTGGTCAGGTACACCGTCAGTTTGCCGGTGGCAATGTTGAAGTCGGCGGTGGCGCCGAGGTTCTCGATCGGCGAGGGGTGCGAGCGCGGGTAGTGCAGCTTGAGGCGTGACACCGCGTCAGCCTCGGCGAAAGCGCGGGCTGTCGCCGCCCTGTCGCCGACTTCCCAGCGGTAGCAGACGTTGTCGAGCTGGCCGGCCTTGTCGTCCCTGATCAGGGGCGCGCCGGGCGCGAGGGCCTGCGCGGGGCTGACCACGGGCGGCAGCGACTCGTACTCGACGACGATCGCGTCGCACCCGTCCTTCGCGATGTACGGGGTCGCGCCGACGACGCAGGCGACCTCCTGGCCCTGGAAGCGGACCTTGTCGGTCGCCAGCACCGCCTGCGTGTCGTAGGAAAGCGTCGGCATCCACGCCAGGTTGCGCTGCGCGGCCATCTCGCCGGTCAGGACGAGGTGGACGCCCGGGACCCGCCACGCCGCGGTCGTGTCGATCTTCTTGATGCGCGCGTGCGCGATCGGGCTGCGCAGGATCTCCATGAACAGCATGTCGGGGAGCTTCAAGTCCTCGATGAAGTTGCCCTTGCCGCGGATGAACCGGCTGTCTTCGACCCGGACGTGGTCCGAGCCCAGCCCGCCGATCTTGATCTCGTCCTGCGCGACCACGGGGGGTCCCCCTTCCCGTTATGTGTGGTGAGGAAGACCCAGACAAGCACAACTAGTTGCACTGCGACTAGCGTCCAAGGGCATATTGGCCCTCAGATGCGCACAAATCTGTCAGCAAGCAACGCATATGCGAGGTGCTCGGTCTCGGTCGCCCATCCCGACGGGATTCGGCCGAAAGAACTCCGCACGCTGTCTGCGACGGACATTTGACGCTTCTTTGGTACCTCTGGCATGGCCTGGCAGCGACGATCGTCCGGGTCTTTCACGTTCGAGAATGAGGAGCGCCGGCTTGAGCTCGACGTATCACGCGACCGTGACCAGGGGCCAGAAGGCGTGGCTGGTTACCGTGGTCGAGCTTCGCCGCACCGTCGAGAGCCGTCACCTGCGTGACGCGGAGACGATTGCGCGCGACCTGGTCGCGGCCGTCACAGGGGTGGAGCCGGACGCGGTCGACCTGACCGTCCTGGTCGACCTGCCCGGCGATGCGCACCGCCTGGTCGGTGAAGCTGCGCGACTGCACGCCGAGGCGACGGCCATGCAGGCGCGGGCCGCCGAACACCTGGCGGAGGCCGCCCGCACCCTGGTCGGCGCCGGCCTGCCGCTGCGCGACGTCGGCACCGTGATCGGCGTGTCGCACCAGCGAGTGCAGCAGCTCGTCACGACCGGCTGAGCCGGCGTTCTGACGGTAGGTCAGCCCGCTGTGTCCAGGACGTAACCGGTGGTGCCGGCGACGAAGGGGTCCTGGCTGTCGAGCTCCACCGTCGCCGGAGTGCCCGGGGCGACAGCCGCCTGCCCGCGCAGGGTCGCGACCTGGGACTGCCCCTGGAACAGCATGATCGTGAACGTCTTCGGCTGCGCTTCCATCCCCTGGAAGGAGATCGTGGCCGTCCCGTCGAAGTGGCCCTCCTGGTCACGCAGGTCGATGGCGTCCAGCTTCCACTGCAGCGCGGCCCCCTCCTCGGGGAAACCCTCACCCATGTCGGTGGCGGGCGGTTCCGCGGCCTGCGGGTCCAACGCCGACGGCCCCAGTGCGGCCGTCGCTGTGGCCGCGTCGTCGTGTGAGAGCAGGCGCAGCCCGAACACGGCGCACCCGACGACGACGACCGCTGCCGCGACGATTCCGGCCATCGTCCGGCTGCGCGGGTTCACGGTCGTCGTCCGCATCGTGCAAATCGTCTGCGAGACCCGGCCCCGGAGGTCGAACCCTGCCGGCAACGCGAGCCGGGGCAGCCGACGGGTTGCCTGCCGGACGTCGGCCGGCGGAGGTGTCGGCGGCGGAGGGGTGTGTGGGGGAGGCAGGGTGACCGTCGGAGGCGTCGGCGGGGGCAGTGGCGGCATCATCGGCGCCCCCGTGGTGGGGCATCTCCCACGGTTGCGGGGGCGGCGGCGGACCCCACGGCGGCGCTGGTGGCTCCGGGGCGAACGTAGGGGGGGCCGGAGGGGGCGGAGCCGGGCTCCACGGGGCGTGCGGGGGTGGGGTCGGGGCAGGCGGCATCGGCGGCGGCGGCGGTCCGGGCTTGGGCGGGACGATCGCCCCGGCCGACTTCTGCGAAGCGGCCGCGGCCCAGCCCCAGGTGGCTTTCGCGGGCGGCGGGGCAGGCGCAGCGACGGGGGTGCCGCACGAGGTGCACGGGTGGGCCGGCCCGGACAGGGCGGCCCCGCAGGTCGAGCATGCGTTCTCTGTCATCTCAGGCGTCGACCACGAACTCGTAATTGAGATCTCCACCGGTGTAGGAGTCGGGGCTCGTGAGCGGGAGCGTGACGCTCACGCCGGGGGTCTTCGCATCGGCTGAGGCGACGAGCGTGCCTACCAGGACGTCCCGGCGATACAGCTCGAGCTGGAAAGTGGATTCCTGCCCACCGTCCTGGCCGGCGTAGGAAATCGTGAGGGTCCCGCCGAACCGGCCGGCGTCGTCGGTGACGTCGACAGACTCGAGTTTCCACGGCGCGTCGGCCTCCTGCTCCTGACGGGGCGTCAGCTCGAGCGCGCCGGTGGATGCCGGAGCCGAAGCAGTATCGACGGGTTCCTCAGCCTGGACGCTGTCGTCCGCACCCGTGCAGTTGTGTTGTGCGTCGACCCACTTCTCGTCGACGAGCTTCCACTGGTCACCGCCCGCGGGCGAGAATGCGCTGCGGAGCTGGACGGAGACCGTCCCGCCCAGGGCGTACGTCACGGTGCCCACATCCCCGTTCACGGTGACCTGATCTACGGTCACATCTGCGCCTTCGAGCGCCGGCTCCAGCTGGGAGACGGCGTTGACCCACAAGGAGCGCTGATCCTCGGTGCAGGCCGGATCGAGGAACTCGGTGGCAGCAGCCGTGTCCAGGCGGATCACCGCGTCCGTCTCCGCCTGCGCGGCCGCCCGCAACGCGTCTTCGGGGGTAAGGGGCGCCGGGGCAGCCGAAGCGGCGGTCGGTGCGATGCTCGGCGGAGCCACCGCCAACGGTTCGGCGCTGCCGTCGGACTCGCCGAAGGGGCCGCACCCGCTCAGGCTGATTGCGACCGCAAATGCCACCGTCGGTACGGTCCACCGCCTTGGCATGCGTAACCCTTCTCCCAACGTTTGCCTAGCATCATCCCCAGACGTGAACGTTACTCAATAGCGGGGGACTTGCCCAGATGTTAGTCGCAACTGCGCCCATTTGACAGGCATTTTCTGTGCGTACGCAAGGGCGAACTTCGGTACCGGATGCAGTTGCGTACGGGGCTGTCCGCCAGGTGAGACAACATTGCCGCGATCTTCGAACCCGAGTCATGCTCGGACCCGGTTGCACGGCGTGCGGCCCTGCACCGACCCGGACGGAGTGGCTCGCACGTGGGCTGGATGGTGGCGTCGTGGATCGGCCTGGGGCTGGTCCTTCTCGGGTCGGCGTTCGGGATCCTCGCCGTCCGTAGGAGGCTGGCGGCCCGTCCGCCGCTCCCGGAGGTCCCGGAGGTCCAAATTTTCGAGCACCCCCGGGTCCGCTTCGTCGGCGGTGCCGAAGTCCCTGGGCAGTTCGAGCGAGTCGACTCGACCTACCCGCTCGGCATCCTCGAACTGTTCGGCGGGTCGGCCGGCTTGACCCTGCACCTCGCGTGGACCGGATCCGTCCCGGTGCACCTGAGCCGCGAGGACATCGTCGACGTGTATCCCGCCGCGGGCCACGCCGGCGCGCGCGGCCTCGCGTTCGTCTTGTGTGACGGCGACGAGTGGTACTTCTGGACGGACGAGGAAGCCGACCTCTTGAAGCTCCTCGCCAGCCTGAACTACCCGGTGACGTGGGGTGCGCGCCGCCGTCGCACGTCCTTCTAGTGTCGTGCGCCGGAAGTTCGTATGATATGTCGTAAAATGGCTCATGCCTCGTACCGGACGCCCGAAAGCCCCGCTGGAGTTGACTTCGGAGGAGCGTGAGCAGTTGCTCCGATGGGCCCGCCGGCGCAAGTCCGCGCAGGCGTTGGCGCTTCGCTCGCGCATCGTGTTGGGCTGCGGCGAGGGGTTGACGAACAGGGCCGTCGCGGCAGTCGAGGGCGTGACGGTGCAGACGGTCGGTAAGTGGCGGGCCCGGTTCGTGGAGTTCCGCCTGGACGGGCTGGCCGACGATCCGCGGCCGGGGCGCCCGCCCTCGATCACGGTGGACCAGGTCGAGGAGGTGATCGTGGCGACCCTGGAGTCCACGCCGCCGAACGCCACGCATTGGTCGCGGGCGAAGATGGCCGAACGTAGCGGGCTGTCGAAGTCCACGATCGGGCGGATCTGGCGCGATTTCGAGCTCAAGCCGCACCGGGCCGAGACGTTCAAGTTGTCCAACGACCCGCTGTTCACCGAGAAGGTCTTCGACGTGGTCGGTCTCTATCTCAATCCGCCCGAGGGTGCGGTCGTGCTCTCGGTGGACGAGAAATCGCAGGTCCAGGCTTTGGCGCGGTCCCAGCCGGCGTTCCCGATGATGCCCGGGATGCCGGAGCGGCGCACCCACGACTACGTCCGCCACGGCACCACCAGTCTGTTTGCCGCCTTCAACGTCGCCGACGGCACGGTGATCAGCTCGCTGCACCGACGCCACCGCACGATCGAGTTCAAAAAGTTCCTGAACAAGATCGACCAGACCGTGCCTACCGATCTGACGGTGCATCTGATCCTGGACAACTACGGCACGCACAAGACTCCGGCGATCAAGAAGTGGCTGGCGGCTCACCCTCGCTTCCACGTGCACTTCACCCCGACTTACTCCAGTTGGCTCAACCAGGTCGAACGCTGGTTTGCCTACCTCACCGAGGATTTGCTGCAACGAGGGGACCACCGCAGCGTCCAGGCACTTGAAGCCGACATCCGTACCTGGATCAAGGCATGGAACGAGGACCCCAAGCCGTTCGTCTGGACCAAGACCGCCGAACACATCCTGGAACGACTCGGCCGACTAATTCAACGAATCAGCGGCGCGGGACACTAGCTACGCCTCGGACACGTCGAGGACGTAGCCCGTCGCGCCGTCCACGTACCTGTCGGTGCTGTCGAACGCGAGGGTGATCGTGTAGTTCTCCGTGGTCGTGCCGGCCCACTCGCCGACGAGCTTCCCGACCTCCTCCGCGGCGCGGAAGAGTGTGAGCGTGAACGTCGGGTTCCGGTAGGTGCTCGGGCCGGTGAACGACATCTGGGCCGTCGCCCCGAAGAGTCCCTCGTCGTCTTCGAGCTGGATCCCCTCGAGCCGCCACGGCCCGGACTCGACGGCAGCCGGCGGCGTCGGCGAGGGGCTCGGGCTGGGTGTCGGCGAGGGAGACGGTGTCGGCAGGGGTACGGGGGTGACCGGCGCGCTCGACGCGGTCGGCGACGGCACCGAAACCGGCGCCGCCTTGTCGGACGAACTCGGCAGCCCGCAGCCGCCGAGCGCGAGCGCCGACGCGAGCGCCGACGCGAGCGCCGCGATCGGCGCGATTCGGCGGCGGGACATGGGTGTCCATTGTGTCCCGAAATGCGAGGTTCACTCAAGTCTGGAGAGGGTCTTGTCCGGTGGCAGTGCGATGAACCCCGGCTGAACCCCGCTGCGTCGGTTACCCGCGGTTCAGCGCTTGGTGGCCGTCTCGAGGTGGATGATCAGCTCGGCGTACTCGCCGCCGGAGGAGCGGGTCACGTTGCGCGCGATCTCGTACCAGGACGCGAGCGAGCTGTTCGCCACCGACAGGATCACCCGCAGGTCGCGATCGCTGACCGACCGGGGGATCCCGGTCCGCAGGGAGTCGCCGAGGGCAAGTTGGGACGCCCGCGTGCACAGCGCGACGAGGTCGGACCCGGACCACCCGGCCGTGCGGTCGGTCAATGCCCGCAGGTCCGGCCCGCTCTGCGGCTCGAGGTGCAGGAGCCCGCACAGGATCGCCTCGCGCGCGCGGCGGTCCGGCGGCGGGACGAAGACGGTGGCGTCGAGGCGCCCCGAGATCCGCAGGGTGGTCGACACCTCCCACGGGTACTCGGTCGCCGCGACGATGACGACGCCGTCGCCCGGGGCGAGGATGGAGTCCAGTTGGCCGAGGAGCAGGTCGGCGGACAGCCGGGTGCCGGGGTCGGTGCGCAGGCGGTGGCGCCGGTCGCTGAGGGCGTCGATCTCGTTGAGGAACAGCACGCACGGCGCGTGTAGGCGCGCGGTCTCGAGCATCTGGCCGAGCTGGCACCCGGCCGGCTCGGCCGAGTCCTCGAGGGCCTCTCCGACGTTGACGGCGTAGAACGTCGCCCCGAGTTCGCCGGCGACGGCCCGGGCGAGGTAGGCCTTGCCGCAGCCGGGCGGGCCGTACAGCAGGAGACCGCCCGGCGGCGCGGGGCGGCCCGCCTGCCGGGGGAGCCCGCCGCGCCGGGGCCGGAGGAACTCCCGTTCTATCCGCTCCTTGACCGCGGCGATGCCCGCGACGTCCGAGAGGGTGAGCGCGGGTTGGCTGAGCGTCCCTGGTATGCGGGCGGCCGAGGCGAGCTCAGCCTCTGCGGCGGTCCAGTCGAAGCCCGTCCGGGCCGGCTCGACGAGCATCCGGGTGGCGGTCGACAGCGCATCCAGGGCCTGGGCGTTACCCGGGGCGCGGTGCAGGACGGCCGCGCACTGCTCGAGGGCGTCGGTCGGCCGATTCACGTCGAGGAGCACGCGGGCGAAGCGCAGCCGCAGTCCGACGTCCTGGGGGTGCGCGGCCACCTCGGCGCGGAGTTCCGCGAGGTCGGAGCTGCTGTCGGTCACCGGGTCAGTCTCGGCCGGGTTCTTGATCATGAGCAATAGTCACACCTTGTGAATCGGGCCGCACAGCGTGAGAACGACTCGCAAATTCCCCCGATCGGAGGTCGCACCGTGCGCGTGCCTGTGCCTACGGCAAGGCGCGGACCCCGGGGGCCGACCAATCGCCCGATTCTTCGCGAGCCTCAGCTGCCTTGCGGGCCTTGGCCTTCTTCGCGTGCGCGGCCACCCACTCGTCCTCGCGGCCGGTGTAGACGGTGCCCTTCTCGAGCTTGCCCCCGTACAGCTCGGAGACCGTCACGAAGGTGAAGTCCTGGTCTTTCAGCGCCTCGACGATCCGGGGGACGGCCGAGATCGAGCTCGGGTGGATGTCGTGCAGCAGCACGATGGAACCGGGTCGCGTTCCCGCGGTGACCCGGCGGACGACCGTGTCGGCATCGCGATAGAGCCAGTCCTGGGGGTCGACCGACCACAGGATCACGGGAGCGTCGATGTCTCGCACCACGCGCGTGCTCAGGTCGCCGTATGGCGGGCGGACGAGGGTCGGGCGGGCGCCGGCGACCTCACCCACCTCGTCCGCGGTCTGGAAGACCTCCCGTGCCACCAGCGCCGTCGACAGGCGGGTCAACTGCGGATGCGCCCAGCTGTGGTTCCCGATCTCGTGCCCGGCGACGACCTCCCGCAGCAGCATGTCCGGGACGTCGCGCGCCATCGAGCCGAGGACGAAGAAGGTCGCCCGCACCTGCGCGTCGGACAGCATCCGCAGCAGCCGGGACGTGTCTGCGACCGGACCGTCGTCGAACGTGAGGGCGACGCACTTGACCTTCAGGCAGTCGATGCGGCGCGCCGGCGCGGGGGCGAACGCCGGCCACCGAAGGCTCCGGATCGTCGTGCCGGTCGGCGTCACGGCGCTCGCGCCGCGCGGCGGGGAGAGGGCCGGGACGGGGGAGTTGAACGCCCAGTGCCCGCGGCTCGCCTCGTCCCGCAGCAGCGCGTTCTCTGCAACGTCGTCGGCCGGCCACCCGGCCACCGCCCGTTCCCTCTGCTCGGCAGCTTCGGAGTACCTGGACGGCGCTGGGACGGCGGACATGCCACCGGCGCCCACCACGACCCCCAGCACGACGCTTGCCGAGGCGAGCTTGCGCCGAGTCGACCGCAGCGGACGCCCGGAGCGACGGATTCGGCTCACGGCGTGGGCTCAACCCCCACTGGACAATTCGCCGCAAGTTGGGCTAGATATAGCGTCTGACGTGGGAGTTCGGAACAGGAGGCGGTCATAGCGCAGCGACCGGCCTTCGTCGCCCGGGGCGAGAAGAAGGACGGCTGGTGGGAGCTCACCGTGGCCGTCGTGCCCGGCGTCCTGGCCCGAGTCCGTCGCCTCGAGCAGGGCGAGACGCTGGTGCGGGCGGCGATCTCCTCGGTCCTGGGCATCGCGCCGGACTCGTTCGATCTGCGGGTGGTCCCGGTGCTGCCGGCGGAGCTCAACACCGACATCGCGCGGGCCCGGGCCGCAGCGGCCGAGGCGGCGGACCGGCAGCGCGAGGCCGCCGACCTCTCGCGCTCGGTGGTGCGCAGCCTGCTCGACCGGGGGCTCACGGGAGCCGACGCGGCCGCGGTGCTGGGCCTGTCGCCACAGCGCATCTCGCAGCTCAAGGGTGCGCCTTCTCGTACGCCTTCTGCCGGCCCCGGTAGGTCTTCCCCGCTTTGAGGGGCTTGTCGCGGTACAACTCGCGGATGGTCACGAAGGTGTAGCCGTCGGCGCGGAGCAGGTCGATGATTCGCGGCACGGCCTTCGCCGAGGTCTTGTAGACGTCGTGCATCAGGACGACCGACCCGGGCTCGACGCCGTCGCGGACGATGTCGACCATCCGGTCCGGGTTGCGGTGCTTCCAGTCCAGGGTGTCGACCGACCAGAGGATCACCGGCAACCCGACCAGCGGGGCCACGATCGGGTTGATTTTGCCTTCGGGCGGGCGCATGACGTCCGGCCGGACGCCGGTCGTCTCGGCGATGACGTCGGACGTCCGGCCGAGCTGGTCCTGGATCTGCTCACTCGTCAGGCCGGTCAGCGCCGTGTGGTCCCACGTGTGGTCGCCGACCTCGTGGCCCCCGGCGACGACTCGGCGCGCCAGCTTGGGGTGCGCCTCGACCTGCTCGCCGACCATGAAGAACGTCGCGTGGACGTCCTCCGCGGCGAGGATCTCGAGCAGGCGGCCCGTGCCGGGGCCGGGCCCGTCGTCGAAGGTGAGGGCGACGCACTTGACCTGGCGGCAGTCGACGGAGCCGGCCGGCTCGGCCGGCGGCTCTGCGCGGGCCTCGGAGCGCGCACACCCCGCCAGACTGGACGCGACGAGGAGCGCACACGCCGCGGCAGCCACAGTGCGGGGGACCATGAGCGAATCTTCAAGTCCCCCGCGTCGGGAAGGGTGTTCGACACGCCACCGGGGGAAATCTTCCGAGAAAAGTGGCCCGCCACCCGTCGGAGATCGACGGCGCCAACCGATGGAGGGGCATGAGTGACGTAGCGGCCGCGGCCGCCGACCCCCGGGCCGGCCTCCTCGCGCTGTACGACGTCGCGCTGCCGCAGGTGTACGGCTACCTGCTCGCCCGCTGCGGCCGGCGTGCGGTCGCGGAGGACCTGACCCAGGAGACGTTCCTGGCGGCGGTGGATGCCGTGCGCGCGGCGGCCCCACCGGCCGTCAGCGTCGCCTGGCTGATCGGCGTCGCCCGGCACAAGCTCGTCGACCACTGGCGGAGGCAGGCTCGGGAGGAACGGGTCCTGCACGCCGTGGCGTCCGATCCCGGCCCGCCCGAGGCTCACGACCCGTGGGACGAGCGGCTGGACGCGCTCCGCGCCCGGGACACCCTCGACACCCTCGGCGCCCATCACCGTGCGGCGTTGACCCTGCGCTATTGCGACGACCTGCCCGTCCGCGAGGTCGCCGCCCTGCTCGACCGAACCGAGCACGCCACGGAGGCGTTGCTCGTCCGGGCCCGTGCGGCCTTCCGCCGCGCCTACGACCGATCGGAGAGGCCGTGACCGACGCGTTGGACGCCCTGCGCGTCCCGGCCGCCCCGGCCGATCCCGACCCCGCATTCGCCGCCCGCCTGCGCTCCCGTGTGGAGCGCGCGTTGGGCCTACCTTCTGGAGTTGCCGTGAGCCCGTCCACCGCCAGCCCGACCCGTCCCGCCGCCGCCGTGGTCGCCCCCCGGGGCGGCGGCGCGATCCCGTATCTGCAAGTGCGCGACGCCCGCCGCGCCCTCGACTGGTACACCGAGGTGCTCGGCGCGCGCCGGGAGGGGGAGCCCTACGTCATGCCCGACGGCAGTATCGGCCACGCCGAACTGCGCCTGCCCGACGGCGCGATCTACGTCGCCGAGGGCGACTACCTCGATCTCGGGGTGGAGTCGCGAGACCCGGCCACCGCGGTGACGTCCGCCAGCCTCGTCCTGCGCGTCGAGAACCTCGACCGCGTGCTGGCGACTGCACGGGACGCCGGCGCCCGGGTCGTCCGCGAGGCCGCCGAAGGCTACGACGCGCGCAACGCCACGATCTTCGACCCGTTCGGCCACCGCTGGATGCTCACCGAGCCCGTCGCGGCGACCGCCACGGCGGCCCCCGCCGGCGCCCCCTTCCGCTACCGCCACGGCGACACGGCGTACCTCTCGCTGTGGGTTCCGGACGTGGAGCGCGCGGCCGCGTTCTTCGGTGCCGTCCTGGGTTGGGAGACGGTCGGCACCGGGCCGGGCCGGCAGGTCCCGGGCACGACCCCGCCGCAGGGCCTGTGGTCCTCGGACGGTCCGTCGTCGGCCTTCTGCGCCTACGCCGTGGACGACATCGCCACCGCACTGGCTCGGGTCTCCGCGGCCGGAGGCCAGGCCGGGGACGCGACGGTCGAGCCCTACGGCACGGTCGCGATGTGCCGGGACGACCAAGGCGCGCAGTTCGCTCTGGTCGAACTGCCGCCGCAGGACGAGGCGGCCGGCGACCCCCCGATGCACGGGGTGCGAGCCGGTGACGTCGCCTACCTCACGATGGAGACCCCCGACTCCGGGGCGGCGCGCGCGTTCTACGCCGCCGTCCTCGGCTGGGAGTTCAGCGGCGGCCGGCAGTCCGACGGCTGGAACGTCGAGGGCGCGGCGCCGATGACGGGCCTGGGCGGCGGCGCGTCCGCGCCGGGCGTCCGCCCGATGTACCTGGTGGACGACATGGACGCAGCGATCGGACGGGTGCGCGCCGCCGGCGGGACGTCGACCGACGCGGCTCGGCGGCCGTACGGGCTCGAGGCGGAGTGCGTCGACGACCAGGGCACCCGCTTCTACCTCGGCCAGCTCTGACCGGGCAGCTACCAGACGAAGTTCAGGACGTATGTGAACGTCACGAGCCAGGCGACCGCGGCGACGATGAGGACGAGGCCGGCGAGCAGGTCCCAGCCGGAGTGACCGGCGGGGCGGCTCCAGGGGCTGCGTCGGCGCGCGCGGCGCGACCCGGAGCGGCGGGATCGGGTCCGCCCGTGGCCGACGGGGCGGGCTCGCGTCGGGGCCTCGCCTCGCCGCCGGTAGACGGGCGGAGTGGTCACGAGGAAGATCCTTCGGGCAGGCGTGAGTCCACCTTCGGTCAACGGGTGCCCAGGAGGGTTCAACTGGAGCGCCGTCATCTCTCGTAATCCCCTTCTGTTGCTCAAGCGAGTATCCGCAATGTCCCAGATGCGTCAGCTTCGGGGTGGCTAGCGCCGGATGTACAGCCGCTCGGCGTGTCGCATGCGAAGAGTTACTTGCTTTGCACGTCAAGTAACGCTAAGCGAACATGAGTGACGCTTGGTATTTCTTTCTGTGGTCGCAAAAGGACCATAAGGGGTAAAGCGGGCACCACGTGAGACTCTACCCGATGCAGAGCGTGAGCGACCTTGGTCACCTCGAGCCAGGCTTCCCGACCCCCGTGCGGGGTGTGATATCGACCACACAACCCCCGCAAGCGCCTGTAACGAATCGTCGATCGGCAGCGTTGAGTTGTGGAGTGAGTTAAGGGGAGCAGGCCCGTGAACCGTTCGTCCCGTCCGAAGCCCTACCCGAGAAGCCGCGCCGCCCGCCGTGCCGTGCTCGCCGCCGGCGCGTGCGCCGCGCTGGCTGCGTCCACGATGCCCGGCGGCAGCCGCAGCGGCAGCCACGCCGAGCGCCGCGCTTCCAGGACTGGGCGACGCCCGACAAGGCGACCGTGCGGCCCGGCCTGGTGCTGGAGACCCAGGGCGCCGAGTGCACGTCGCAACTTCGTCTTCAACGACGCGGCCGGCCACGTCTACCTCGGCCAGGCCGCGCACTGCTCGAGCCAGGGCGAGCCGACCGACTTCAACGGCTGCAAAGACAAGTCCTACCCGCTCGGCACCAAGGTCGACGTCGTCGGCTCGCAGGTCTCCGGCGCCCTCGCCTACAGCTCCTGGCTGACGATGCAGGGCGTCACGGAGAAGAACAAGTTCGCCTGCGCCGAGAACGACCTGGCGCTCGTCCAGATCCCGGACGACGTCCGCGACGTCGTGAACCCGTCCCTGCCGTACTACGGCGGCCCGACGGGAGTCAACAAGACCGGGGTCGCGGTGGGGGAGTCGGTGTACTCCTACGGCAACTCTCCGCTGCGGCTCGAGCGTCGGCCTGCTCTCGCCCGAAGAGCGGCACCGTGTTCGAGCTCGTGTCGGGGGGCTGGTCTTACCTGACGTACTTCGCGACCCCCGGCATCCCCGGCGACTCCGGCAGCGCCGTGCTCGACTCCGTCCGGGCGCGCCCTCGGCGTCGTGTCGAGCCTGAGCATCTCCCCGTCGCCCGCCAGCAACGGCGTCAGCGACATCCGCCGGATGCTGGCTTACGCCCAGCAGCACTCGGGCATCAAGGGCCTGCAGTTGGTCGACGGGACCACGGCCTTCACCTCCGGCTGACCGGTCGAGAGCCCGCACGCTCGCCAGTCCGCGGAGTGCCCGCTCGGCGGCCGGTGCCGTGCTCCTGTGGCGGCTGCGGGACGCGGTCCGCTTCCGCGGGCGCCGGGGCGGGCATCTCCGTCTTCGCGTTGCCGGCCGCGGTCGGACGCCGTGAGGTAGCTGGTCCGGGTGCCGAGGTAGCGGGAGCGGACCTCCGGGTTGCTGGCGACCTCGTTCGGGGTGCCGGAGGCCAGGACCTGGCCCTCGGCGAGGACGTAGACCAGGTCGCAGGACTCCAGCACCGCCTTGACGTAGTGCTCGACGAGCAGGACGGTCAGGCCGAGGTCCTCGTGCAGCTTCTTGACCAGGGCGAACAGCGCGGTGGACGACGCCGGGTCGAGGCCGGCGGCCGGCTCGTCCAGCAGCAGGAGCCGGGGGCCGGTCAGCAGGCAGCGACCGATCTCGGCGCGGCGGCGGGCGGAGAACTCGAGGGTGCCGGCCCGCTCGTCCCAGTACCGGTCGATGCCGAGCAGCTGGGCCGCGGCGAACGCGACCTCCTCGGCCTTGCGCAGCTCGCGCCCAGGCGCGCGGGTCGCCGAGCAGGAAGCGTGCGGTGCTCGGCTTGATGCGCTGGTAGGCGCCGGCGAGCAGGTTCTCGCCGACGGTCAGTTCGGGCATGACACGGGTGGTCTGGAAGGTCCGCGACATGCCGAGCTTCGAACGGTCCCAGGCCGAGAGCTTGGTGACGTCCTGGCCGAAGAGGTGGACGGTGCCGCCGGTCGGGCGGCGCAGGCCGCTGATCACGTCGAAGAGGGTGGTCTTGCCGGCGCCGTTGGGGCCGAGGAGGCCGACCATCGAGCCGGCGGGCACCGTGAGGTCGGCGCCCTTCAGCGCTCGGACGGAGCCGAGGACGACCTCGATGCCGGTCGCCTGGATGGCGACGTCCGTGCTCGGGCCGGGCGGCAGCCAGCTCTCCAGGACCTGCAGGGCGTGCGCGCGCTCCTGCCTCGGACAGGCGCGTCAGGTTCTCGCCGGCCAGGCCGGCGGAGCTGCGCAGCGTGAGGGCGTCGAGCGTCTCCTCGCCTAGTCGGTTCGCTCGTTGCCGTGGACGAGATATCGGTAGGCGTCGCCGGCCGCGCCCGCCGAAGCCGCGGGAGCCGAACAGTGCTCCCACCAGCAGGCCCGCTGCGCCGAGGAGGAAGGCGTTGATGCGCAGGCTCTCCACGACCACGGGGACGACCTCGAAGGTGACGGCCACGACTACGACGTAGGCGATCGAGTCGAGGCCGGCGAGCACGGGGATCGCGAGCAGGAACAGGGAGTACGGCGACAGGTAGTTCACGAAGCTCGGTGGCGAGCGGAACATCCAGTTGGCCAGGATGCCGGCGACCGCGGCGAGGATGCCGGACGCCGTGAACGCGTAGACCCGGAACTTCAGGGGGGAGATGCCGACCGCGGCGGCGGCCTGGCGGTCGACGCCGACGAGGTTGAACGCGAGGCCCATCGGGGAGCGGCGCAGGCGGACCATCGCCACGAGGACGATCAGCAGCACGCCCAGGATGAGCATGTACATGATCCGGTCGCTGTTCTCGCGGTCCTTGCCGAAGTCGAAGCCGAAGATCTCGGGGCGCTTGTTGACGATGATGAAGCCGTCCTGGTCGCCGCCGCCGAGGCCGCCGGAGAGCAGGCCGTTCGCGTACACGGTCCGCTCGATGATCACCTGCATGCCGAGCGTCAGTACGACCAGGTAGATGCCGGGCAGCTTGGCCGAGGACATGAGCCAGCAGCGCCATCGCGACGGCGATGACCACGATGGTGAAGAGAGCCGCCCATACCCACGGCCAGCCCGGGAGCTCGACCGACGTCACGGTTGAGGAACCCGTCGAGGTAGATCGCGGTGGCGAAGATGCCGGAGGTGGCGAGCGAGATCTCCCGCGCCCACCCGACCAGGATCAACAGGCCGAGGGCGACGATGGCGATCGTCATGCCCGACTGCACGCTGAACACCAGGTAGGTGGGGCCGAGGAAGCCGAAGAGGATGACGAGCAGCGAGGGCAGCGATCGCCGGCGGGGGGGTCATGGCGTTGAACACCGGCCGCGTGGTGGTGCGTCGCTCGACCGGCCTGTTCATCGTGGGGGCCCGCTGGCCCAGGGCGGCGAGGCGTGCGGAGGACAGGCCTTTGAATGAGGGAAGCATCGGGGGTCTCCACTCGCCTATCGGGGGCCGGCGGCGTAGTCGAGGGCCTCGTCGGGGACGACCACACCCTTGTCGATCACGAGGATCCGATCGCACGCGTCCTCGTGGACCTGCTGAAACTGCTCGGCCACCAGCACCGCGACCCCGGAGTGTTCCGCGATCGAGCGCAGCGCGACGTAGACCCGGTCGACAGCGACCGGGGACAGTCCCTGGGAGGGTTCCTCGACCAACAGGAGCCGGGGGCCCGTCATCATCGCCCGGCCGATGGCCAGCATCTGCTGCTCGCCGCCGGACAGAGTGCCTGCTCGTTGCGACGAGCGCTCGCCCAGCACCGGGAACAGTTCCTGGACCGCACCGAGGTGCTGGCGCCGGTTGCTCTTGGGTAGCGGGGTCGCTCCGATGAGCAGGTTCTCGAGCACGGTCAGGTTCGCGAACACGCGCCGGCCTTCGGGGGAGTAACCCACCCCCGCGGCCACGCGCTGGTGCGAAGGGGCGTGGGTCACGCCGTTGCCCAGCAGGGTGATCTGGCCGGACATCACGGCCACCGTGCCCATGATCGTCTTCAGCAGTGTCGACTTGCCCGCGCCGTTGCCGCCGAGCAGGGAGACGACCTCCCCACCGAAGAGCTGCAGATCCACGTTGTGCAGGACGGCGTGGCCGCCGTAGCCCGAGACGAGGCGCTCCACGGACAGGACCGGAGACCCGATAGCGAAGTCGCCCATCAGAGGGACTGCCTTTCGAGGAGGAAGAACGATTCCTTACGCATGCGGGCAGCGACGACGATGATCGCCAGCAGCATCCCGGAGAGCAGAATCTCCCTGCGGGCCGGCGACACGGTGCCGAACAGGCCGACGATGAGCGCCATCTCGAACAGCCCGAACATGAACGCGCCCAGGAAGGCCAGGGGCAGGGATCGCAGGCCGCCGACGACGGCGAGCGCCAGGCCGCGGAGGAACAGGACGACCATGTCCCCGGGGTTCGGGCCGCCGACCACTGCGATCAGCACACCCGCCAAGCCGGCGAAGGCACCCGACCCGGCGTAGACGATCGTGCCCGTCATGCGGAGCTGGACGCCGCACCAGACGCCGGCTTCCTGGTCGTCGGCGAGGGCGCGGATGACGAGACCGGTGTGCGTGCGCGACAGCCAGACTGCCAGCGCCGCGGACACCCCGCCGACGACCAGCAGGGACAACACTTTGTGTGTCGTCAGGTAGACGCCGAAGATCTCCGTCGTGCCCGTCCCGAAGGGCGAAGGCGGCACCTTGTCGGCGACGACGTTCATGTAGTTGAAGATGCCGAGCAGGAGCATCATCGCGCCGAGGGAGATGACGGTGAGCGTCAGGACGGCCTGTCGGGCGATGATCGGGTTCATGACCACGATCCCGTAGATCGCGCCGAGCAGGCCGCCGAAGAGAGTCGCCAGGATCATCGCGGTGAACGGGTCGATTTCCGGCCGAGACCCCCAGTCGCGCCCGAACGCGGTGACCAGGTTGTTCGGGATGGCGTAGACGACCTCCCCGTCACCCACGTCGACCTTCTGGATTCGGACACGACAGCAACCAGTACGTGAGCGCACACGCCGCAGCGATACCGCCGTGGACGAACGCGATGGTGCGCGAGATCCGGTAACTCAAAATGATCGACACGGGTAACAGGCCGTAGAGGCCCGCCTGCACGACGCCAGCCACCAGCACTGTCGTCAGCAGGTTCCAGTGGATCACCGCGACCTCCGCGCTACTGCACCTGTCACGGGCCTGGGCGACAGGGCAAAAACCCTCGCCCCCGGGACAGGGAGAGGTGTGAGCGTCTCAAGCTTCCGAGGTCATTGCCTGGATGTCAACTTTTAAGTCAGAATGTCCGCTATGGGGATTCGAAAGCACGGCGGGTGCGGATCGAAGCGATCTTCGACGAGTTCGTCGGGATCGGCCGCAACAGTCGACACGGAGGCCGCGAGCGGGCCGACGCCGGTGCTCGACTGGCGCGACGTCGACCTCGAGAACGGCTCGCTGCGGCGTGCGGCGGAGATCGTCGGCGACAAGTGGGTGATGCTCATCGTCCGCGACGCGATGCTGGGCATCACCCGGTTCGACGACCTGCAGCACCGGCTCGGGCTCTCGGCTCCGGTGCTCTCGGCGCGCCTGCGCCGCCTGGTCGAGGAGGGTGTCCTCGAGCCGCGGCCGTACCGCGAGCCGGGGCAGCGCACGCGCACGGAGTACCGGCTGACCCGCAAGGGCGCCGAATTGTTCCACGCGCTGGTCGCGCTGATGCAGTGGGGGGACCGCTACCTGGCCGACCCGATCGGCCCCGCCCTGTCGTTCCGGCACGACCGGTGCGGCGGCCCGATCCGCATCATCGCGAGCTGCGGGGTCGAGGAGGTCGAGGTCGAGGCCGGTAACGCGCACATCGAGCCCGGCCCGGGCGCGCGGATGCTGCCGTCCGGCCGGCGCCGGCCGTCCGTGTCCGGCTAGTCGAGCGAGAGCGTCCTCAGGAGCAAGCGGGCCGCGTCGCCGCCGGCTTCCTCCGCGACCGCGAGTGCGGCCGGGACGTCGAGGTCGGCGAGCAGCGCGTCGACGACTGCCTCCGGTGCGCTCGCGGAGTTGCCGGGCCGCCCGGCGGCCGAGTAGATCCGCTCCAGCTTCGCGTCGGCGGCCTCGAGCTCGGCGGGCCGGAACTCCCACGGGTCGGCCCAGCGCCGGTCGAGCACGTAGAGCCGGACGGCGGCGGGCCGGTGGGTCTGCAGCAGCTGGGGAGACGAGCACCAGGTTGCCGGTGGACTTCGCCATCTTCGCGCCGTTGACGTGGACGGTGCCGACGGCGAGGCGCCCCCGGGCCAGGTGCGTGATGCGGGACGCCGCCTCGGCCATCGCGATCTGGTAGGCGTGGTGCGGGTAGACGAGGTCGGCGCCGCCGGCCAGGACGTCGAAGCCGGGGCCGAGGTGCGCGTGCGCCATCGCCGCGCACTCGGCGTGCCAGCCCGGCCGACCCCAGCCCCACGGGCTCGGCCAGGCGGGGTGCGTCTCGTCCGACGGGCGCCACACGGGGACGTCGAAGGGGTCGTCCCGCAGGGAGTCGTCCGGGTCGTCCCCGTACTCGGCCGACAGGCGCAGGGCCTCGGCGCGGTCCATGCCGAGCTTGTCCGGCACCGACGAGCCGCGGAAGTAGACGTAACCCTCGCGCTCGTAGGCCTTCTTGTTCGCGAGCAGCGCCGACGCGAGCGCGACGACGTGCCCGACGTGGTGGCGGGCGCGCGGCTCGTGGTCGGGACGCCGCACGCGCAGCGCGTTCATGTCCTGCTCGAACAGGAACTCCTGGGACAGCGCGAACTCGTCGTAGTGCCGGCCGTGCTTGGCGGCCGCGGTGGTCAGGACGTCGTCGACGTCCGTGACGTTGCGGCAGGTCACGACGTCGACGCCGGTCAGCCGCATGGCCGTCGCGCACACGTCCGCCCAGAGGAAGGTCGCCGCGTGGCCGAGGTGAGTGACGTCGTACGGCGTGATGCCGCAGACGTAGAGCCGGGCCGGGCTCATGAACGGCAGCCGGGCACCGCCGAGGTGCAGTTGCTTCGTGCCGGAGTGCGGCGGGACGGCCGGGACGCGACCGGCCATGCCGATCACGCCCGAGCTGAGGGTGGGGATCCCAGGCATGACCCCATCATGCTGCACCGCGGCGCAGCGTGCGCCGGGGCCGCACCCGCCACCCGGGGCTGGCTAGCATCGGCCTGCACATCAGTACCGACGCGGAGGGGCTGGGAGTGGGACTCGAGGGCGTGGCGCGGCCGATCACCCTGTACGGGGAGCTGGTGCTGCACCGGCCGTGCGAGACCGTGCAGCCCGGGCACCCGGGGCTCGACCAGCTCGTCGCCGACATGTTCGCGAGCATGTACGCGGCGGACGGGGTCGGGCCTGGCGGCGAACCAGATCGGCGTCGGGCTGCGGGTCTTCGTCGTCGACTGCCCGGACGCCGACGGCAAGCGCGTCGTCGCGCACGTGGTGAACCCCGTCCTGCACCTGCCGGCACTGCGCGACCTGCACGAGTCGGGCGAGGGCTGCCTGTCCGTCCCCGGCGCGAGTTCGCAGCTCGCGCGGCCGACTCTGGCGTCGCGTGACCGGCGTCGACGTCGACTGGAACCCGGTGACGATCGAGGGCACCGGCGTCCTGTCCCGGTGCCTGCAGCACGAGTGCGACCACCTCGACGGCACCGTCTACGTCGACCGGCTGGGTCGGCGGGCCCGCAAGGAAGCGCTGTCGGCGGCGAACCTGGCCGGTGTGACCCGCCCTTGAGTCGCCGGCTGGAGATCGAGTCTCTGCACAAGACCTACGGCACGGTGATCGCGCTCGACGACATGGACTTCCAGGTCGACTCGGGCGAGCTGTTCGGTTTCGTCGGCGGCAACGGGGCCGGCAAGACGACGACGATGCGCATCGTCCTGGGCGTGCTGGCGGCCGACTCCGGCGAGGTCCGCTGGGATTCGCAGCCGCCTGACGCTGGACATCCGGCGCCGGTTCGGCGCGATGCCGGAGGAGCGCGGGCTGTACCCCCGCATGCGGGTGGGGGAGCAGCTCGTCTACCTCGCCCGGCTGCGCGGACTGTCCCGCGCCGCGGCGCCCGCACGTCCACCGAGTACTGGACGGAGCGGCTCGGCGTCGCGGCGCGCCGCGACGACGAGGTGCAGAAGCTCAGCCTCGGCAACCAGCAGCGGGTGCAGCTGGCGGCCTCCCTCGTCCACGACCCCGAGGTGCTCGTGCTCGACGAGCCCTTCTCCGGGCTCGACCCGGTCGCCGTCGACGTCATGAGCGAGGTGCTGCGGGAGCGGTGCGCCAAAGGTGCTGCTGTCATGTTCTCCAGTCATCAGCTCGAGCTGGTCGAGCGGTTGTGCGACCGGGTGGGCATCGTCGCCGACGGGCGGATGGTCGCGTGCGACTCCGTGCCCGGAGCTCGCGCAAGCGCGGTACCGCCCGCCTCGTGGTGGACGCCCCCGGCGCGCGCCCGGGCTGGACTGCCGGGCTGCCCGGCGTCCGCGTCCACAGCGTCGAGGGCACGTGCACGGTGCTCGAGCTGGACGACGGCGTCGACGACCAGCGGGTGCTGGCCGCCGCGCTGGCGACCGGGCCCGTCCGGGAGTTCGCCCGGCGCCTGCCGACGCTCGCCGAGCTGTTCCGGGGCGTCGTCGCGGAGGACCGGGCGTGAGGAACGTCCGCCCTCCCCTCGCGGGAGGTCATCCGCCTTGTCGCGTGGCGGGAGATGCTCACCCGGTTCCGCTCCAAGGCGTACCGGATCGCCACCTTGCTGATGCTGGTCGGCGTCGCTGCGCTGGCTCTGGCGCCCTCGTTTACGGGCGGGTCCGACGCCCCGCGCCGGGTCGGCGTGCTGAGCGAGGCGGTGTCCCGCGCGGCGCCCGGCCTGCAGAACGCCCTCGCCGCGGCGGCGGAGGCGGCGGGCCAGCCGGTTACCGTCCGGATCGTGGAGGACGAGGAGGACGGCCGCGCGGCCGTCCTGGCCGGCGAGCTCGACGTGCTCGTCCGCCCGGCGTCGAAGGAGGCCCCGGGCCGCCTGCGGGTGCTGGTCGCGACCGACGTCCCGACCACGTTGCGCGGGCCGCTGGAGAACGTCGCCCGGCAGGAGGCGCTGCTCGCGCTCGTCGCCGCCGCCGGGCTGGACCGCGTCGAGGTCGACGCGGCGGTCTCGGCGGCCGGCGTCGACCTGGTCAAGCTGCGCCCGGGCCGCGAGTACGACCCCGAGCGCATCGGCCTGGGCATCTTCGCCGGCATCTTCGTCTACGTCGCGCTGCTGCTCTACGGCCAACAGGTGGCCCAGGGGGTGGTCGAGGAGAAGTCGAGCCGCATCGTCGAGTTGCTGCTGACGGCGATCCGGCCGTGGCAGCTGATGGTCGGCAAGGTGATCGGCATCGGGTTGATCGGGCTGGCGCAACTCGGCGTCACAGCCGGCACCGGGATCGCGCTGTCGACGGCCACCGGGTCCTTCTCGCTGCCGACCTCGACGGCGTCCGAGACGGCGATCTGGACGCTGGTCTGGTTCGTACTCGGCTTCGCCGCGTACGCGCTGCTCTTCGCCGGCGTCGGGGCGCTCGTCTCGCGTCAGGAGGAGGTCGGCGGGGTCAGCTCGCCGGTCATGTTCGTGATCATCGCCCCGTACGTCCTCGGGGTGTCGGTGCTGCCCGGCGACCCGGGCAACTCGCTGGTGGCGGGGTTGTCGATGATCCCGATCTTCTCCCCGACGCTGATGCCGATGCGCGTCGCGCTCGGGGTGCCGGGCTGGCAGCTCGCGGTGTCCGTCGTGGCGATGCTGCTGCTGATCGCTGCCCTCGTCTGGCTCGCCGGGCGGGTCTACGGCAACGCGGTGCTGCGGACCGGGCACGCGGGTCCGGCTGCGCGACGCCCTCCGCAAGGCCGGCTGAGTCCTGGCGCGCGGCTACGCCCGACAGGCCGAAGGGCGCGGTGTCTGACCCGTCAGGCGGAAGGGGTCGGGTCGGGGCGGCGTCTCGTCCTGCGGGACCTCGCTCGGCGCGCGCCGGGGCCGGCACGGCGGTGTCGCCGCGCATCTCGAAGCGCTCCACCGTCCCGCCGGGCATGGGCTCGGCCGGCATCCGGCCCGGCATCCCCTGGCCCGGTGCCATCTCGAAGCGTCGCATCTTCATCTTCTCGTCGGCGCCCATGCCGCCGCGGAACCGCTCCATCTTGACGGTTGCCCTCCTCGCCGGCCGTCTTGGCGTCGCCCGCCGCGGACCTGGATGGCCGTCGCCGTTCCGTCGTTCACGGTGGCCATGACGGTGACGGTCTGGCCGGACGCGACGCCGCCGCGGCTCTCGGCGGTCCAGTTGCGGGCGCCGTTGACGACCGTGTCCGTCGTCGAGCGCGTAGTCGTGGGTGTAACCGTCCTCGCTCTTCACGGTCAGCTTGTCGCCGGAGACCGAGTCGACCGTGCCCGTCTGGATCATCTGGGTGACGTAGCCGTCCGCGCCGTTCGGCGTGGTGAACTCGCCGTGCAGGACGCCGCCGCGTCCCATGCCCATGCCCATGCCCATCCCGGGGTGCATGCGCTTGGCGATCATGCCCTTCTCGAGCATCATCTTCTTCTCGACCACAGCCTTCTCGTCCGCGGCCTTCTCGTCGGACGGCGAGCCGCTCAGCGAGATGCCGGGCGTCGGCTCGGACGTGGCGGCGATCGCCACGCCGCTGGTCGTCGCGATCGCGACGACGGCCAGGAGCGCGCCGACGCGGCGTCGGCGCGGCCACGACATGGGCGGCGCAGAGCTGTGCGTCGAGCCGGCGCTTCGCAGGCGCAGGCGCCGGGGCGGGTGTGCTGTCGGCGGTGCTGTTCTGCTCGGCGTCGGGCCGGGGGTGGCGGCGTCGTCCATGAGTCCTCTTCCTGGGAAGTTGCTTCGTCCCTCAGAAAGTGGGGCCGGAACCTGTGCAGGGGCTGTCAACAGCCTTGGCTTCGCGAATGAACGTTCGGGTACTAGCGTCCGACAAGACACAGGCACCGCACAGGCGAGGCACAGAAGCGCGACAGCCCGCCGAGGACGATGGGATCATGACGACGGTGAGCCCTTCCGAGAATGCTGCTGCCGGTCCCGGCGACGCCGCCCGGACCCGACTGCTCCGCTCCGACGGGACGCCGGTGCGCGTGCTCGTCGTCGACGACGAGCCGAGCCTCACCGACCTGCTGGCGATGGCGTTGCGCTACGAGGGCTGGGAGATCCGCACCGCGTCGGACGGCTCGTCGGCGCTCCGCGCGGCCCGTGAGTTCCGTCCGGACGCGGTCGTCCTCGACGTGATGCTCCCCGACATCGACGGGCTCGAGGTTCTGCGGCGCCTGCGCGCGGACGCAGCCGACATCCCGATCCTGTTCCTCACGGCCAAGGACGCGGTCTCCGACCGGGTCGCCGGCCTCACCGCGGGTGGCGACGACTACGTCACCAAGCCGTTCAGCCTCGAGGAGGTCGTGGCGCGCCTGCGCGGGCTCATCCGGCGGACGAAGGTCGCCGCCGCCCGGGACGAGGCGCTGCTCGTCGTCGGCGACCTGACCCTCGACGAGGACAGCCACGAGGTCCGCCGGGCGGGCGAGCAGATCTCGCTGACGGCGACGGAGTACGAGCTGCTGCGCTACCTGATGCGCAACCCGAAGCGCGTGCTGAGCAAGGCCCAGATCCTCGACCGCGTGTGGAACTACGACTTCGGCGGCCAGGCCAACGTGGTGGAGCTGTACATCTCCTACCTGCGCAAGAAGATCGACGCCGGGCGGTCCCCGATGATCCACACCCTGCGCGGCGCCGGGTATGTCATCAAGCCGGCCGAATGAACCCCGAGTCCGGCCCCGGCCGGGACGCCGAGCGCGGCGGTGAGGAGTCGACGGTCGTCCGGTTCGCGGAGCGCGACACCGCCGCGCCCTCGGGCCCGTTCGAGCCGTCCGGGCCGTACGCGGCCACGCCGCCGCCCCCGGAACGTGAGCCGTGGAACGTCCGCCGGGAGTCCTCCGGCGCGCCGAAGCGCCGGGCCTGGTCCTTCGCCGGCGCGAGCCTGCGCGGTCGTCTGCTCGCGGGCCTGCTCGCGCTGCTCGCCGGCATCAGCCTGATCATCGGGATCGCGAGCGCCGTCGCCCTGCGCAGCTACCTCGTCGGCAAGGTCGACGACCAGCTGACGCGGTCGGTCGACCGCACGGCGCGCGGGATCGAAGGCATGGGCTCCGGGCGCCCGAACCCGTTCGGGCTGGGGCAGGCGGAGGAGACGCTGATCGCTCAGATCAGCTCCGCCGGCATCACGGCGCAGCTGCTGAACACCGCGGGGAACACCGACGTCGTCCGGGGCGACACGACGGTGCAGGGCAATCCGGAGGTCCTTCTCGACGTCCCGGTGGACGCGAAGCCGCACACGCGCGACCTCGGCGGCGAGGTCGGCAGCTACCGGGTCATCGCGACCGAGGGCCGCGACAACACCATCGTCGTCACCGGCCTGCCGCTGCGGTACGTGTCGAACACCGTGTGGCGGCTGGCGGGGATCATCACGGCCGTGGCGCTGGCCGGGCTCGCCCTCGCGGCGTTCGCGGGCGCGGCGATCGTCCGGCTCGCGTTGCGGCCACTGGACCGCATGGCGGCGACGGCCCGCATGGTCTCCACCCTGCCGCTGGATCGCGGCGAGGTCGCGCTCGCCGTACGCGTCCCGGAAGAGGACACGGACCCGCGCACCGAGGTCGGCCAGGTCGGCGCGGCCCTGAACAGCATGCTGGGTCACGTCGCCGAGGCCCTGACGGCCCGTCAGGAGAGCGAGACGCGCGTCCGCCAGTTCGTCGCGGACGCGAGCCACGAACTGCGCACGCCGCTCGCGGCGATCCGCGGGTACGCCGAGTTGTCCCGGCGCAGCCACGAGCCCGTCCCGGACGACGTCGCCCACGCGATGAGCCGGGTCGAGTCGCAGGCAGTGCGGATGACCGGCCTCGTCGAAGATTTGCTGCTGCTCGCCAGCCTGGACTCCGGGCGCCCGATCGAGCGGGAGCCGGTCGACCTGTCGATCCTGCTCGTCGGCGCCGTGAGTGACGCCCACGCGGCCGGGCCCGAGCACAAGTGGCGCCTCGACCTGCCGGACGAGCCGGTCACCGTCGTCGGGGAGGGGCCCCGCCTCGTCCAGGTCGTGGTGAACCTCCTCGCGAACGCGCGGGCGCACACGCCGCCCGGGACGACGGTCACCGTAGGCCTGACGACCTCGTCCGCGGACCCGGGCTACGCCGCCGTGACCGTCGTCGACGACGGCCCGGGCATCCCCACCACCCTGCTGCCCGAGGTGTTCGAGCGGTTCGCCCGCGGCGACTCGTCGCGGTCCCGGGCCGCCGGCAGCACGGGGCTCGGGCTGTCCATCGTCTCCGCGGTCGTGACGGCCCATGCCGGAACCGTCCAGGTCTCCAGCGTGCCCGGCCGGACGGCCTTCACCGTCCGACTGCCGCTGGCGCCGTAGCTCCCCCGCTAGGGCGGACGGTCACCCGGTTCCCGGAACCGGGCGACGCTCGGCGTGGGCGGGGGAGGCCCTCGTCTGGCGAGGTTCAGTCGAGGAAGCGCTGTGCTCGGCCGAACGCGGCGAGGACCCGGTCGCGCACGGTGTCGACAGGACCGACGAGGTCGGCCCAGACGAAGCGGACGACCTCGTGATCTGCCGGAGGCGATCCTCCCGACGCTTCTCGCGCCAGAGTTCGTCGTTGGTGTACTTGATCTTGCCGTCGATCTCGACGATCACGCGATGCGGGAAGAGGAAGTCGACGACGCCGATGATCCGGCCCTCGCCGTCTTTGATCGTGACCTGGGACATCGGGCTCGGGAGCCCAGCTTCGTGGAACACGACCCGCGCCAGTGACTCGGCCACCGACTCCGCGCGCACGTCGACGAGACTGAGCGTGCGAAGAGCTTGCCGCGCGCCGCGCCAGCCATTGCAGTCGGCCAGCGTCACGTCTAGCTGCGACTTCGTGGCCAGACCGCGCCGCAGTGCGGAGTCGGCGACGACCACCCCCGCCCGCAACGGGAGGTGTCGAGCCAGATCCACGACAGTGCGCGCGGGCGTACACGCCAGCAGGTCGCCAGGCCCACGCTGGAGATGCGACGAGGGCAGGAGAGTCGAAATCACGCGCAGCCCGGGGTACCGGCGGGCCTTTGCCGGCGCAGGCTGCGCGAGGCAGACCCCGTCGTAGGTGGGTTCGTCCAAGGAGTCGAGCCCCCACAAGGCCGCTGCCGACGATTGAGCGACGGCGGCGCCCCCGCCGACGGCGAGAACCGCCGCGGCGACCTCGACCAGGTACTGCTCACGTCGATCTGGGCTCGCGGGGCTCGGACGATAGATGCCGCGACGCAGCCGGACCCAGGAGCCGCACGTGCACAGGCGGCGGATCTCCTCGACCGAATAGCCGCACGCGTGGGCTTGGGCTGCCGTCACCACCCCGCCCTGAGCAGCGGCGAGGGTATGGATGGAGGTGGAAGTCGTGATCGACATGCACGTGAGCGTGCCAGGATCCGCCGCGAGGCGTCCCCTTGTCCACAGTGTCCGAATCTGCCTCCCTCGCCAGGGCGGAGCGTCCCTGGTCGGAGCCCAAGATCACCGGCTCCCGGGCCCGGGGGACCCTCGCCGCCGACGGGGGAGGCGCGGTTCAGACGGCCTTGGGCGCCGGGCCCGGGTCCGCGGAGGCGTCCTCGTTCACGTCGACCGTCCCCGCCTCGACATGGTCGTCCTCGGGGGCGACCAGCGAGCGGATGCTCGCGTTGAGGACGGCCAGCAGCGGGACCGCGAGCAGCGCACCGGGAATTCCCGCCAGCGTGAGACCGACGCCGATGGTCAGGACGACGGCGAGGGGATGCAGCTGCACGGCCCGGGCGAGCAGCAGCGGGTGCAGGACGTTCCCCTCGATCTGCATGACGACGAGGACGATGATCAGCACGACCACGGCGGCGAGGATGCCCTTGGCCACCAGGGCGACGAGGATCGCGACGCCGCCGGTGACGACCGCGCCGAGGATGGGCACGAAGGCGCCCAGGAAGACCAGGGCGGACAGCGGCACCGCCAGCGGGACGCCCACGATCGCCAGGCCGATTCCGATCGCGATGGCGTCGAAGACCGCCACCACCACGCTGGCCCGGATGTAGGACACGAGGGCCGCGAAGCCGCGCCGCCCGGCGAGGTCCATGCGGTTGCGGCTCTCCCGTGGCACGGCGCGGGTGAGGAAGCTCCAGATCCGCTCGCCGTCGTAGAGGAAGAAGATCAGCGCGAAGAGCGTGAGGAGGAGGCCGGCGAGGAGTCGGCCCAGGGTGAGCGCCGTGTCGAGGACCTGCCCGGCCACCTCGCCCTGGCTGCCCTGAATGTTCGCCCGGGCGTTGTCGAGCATCTCCTGCAACTGAGTGTCCGTCAGGTGCAGCGGCCCGGTGGACAGCCAGTTGTTGATCTGGGCGATCGCCTCCGACACCTGGACGCGCAGTTCGGGCACGCCGTCGGCGAACTGCGTGACGACGAACGTCAGCAGGCCCCCGACGATCCCGAGCCCGACCACGAGGACGATCGCCGTCGCCGCTGCGCGGGGCATCCCCGTGTCGACCAGGCGCGACACGGCAGGGGAGAGGAGGGCGGCGAGCAGGAGCGCGATGCCGACCGGCACCACGAGGCCGATGAGTTTCTCGGTCAGCAGGAACAGGACGTAGACCGCGGCCCCGATGATCAGGATCCGCCACGCGACGGCGGCACTGACGCGCAGCAGCGGCGGGACGCCGCCGGTCGAGTCCGTCAGATCGGCCGGCGCGGGCGGGCCGGGGGAGTCGGCAGACGTTCGGGCGGCGGGTCGCGCGGGACGCGGGGCGGCGCCCGGCTGCGCCAGGTCGCGGTCGGGCAGGTGCGACGCCAGTTTGCGCACGGACTCCGCCACGACGCGCCGAGGCTTTCCGGAGGTGCCCCGGCCAGGCCTGCCCGTCACGCTCACCCCGTTGGTCCTTCCTCGGCCACGCCGACGCTCTCCGGTCGAAGTTCCCGGGCCCGGACTGGCGAATCATAGGCACGACGACCCGGAGGGTGTCCCGTGCGTGCGATATTGACCGAATTGCCGTCCGGCGAGCCGCCCCCGCGTCGCATTTGGTCAGGTGTGCGCGGGTGAGTTGCGCGATCGGGCGGAAATCTCGGCCGAAAGACCGTCGAATCAAAGATCCAGAAATTTGGCAAAGCCCCGGCCCGGGCGTGCGCGCGGAAATACAGTGAAGATCCTGCTCACGCTGCGTGAACGGGGTCACGGTCGGGGCGCAGGCCCGTCGAGGGGGCAAAGGGCGTGGATGGCACGACTTCTCGAGCCGTGGGCGGACCCGTACCCGGGCCCGCGCGCTCGCAGCACCTGCCGTACGCCGCCGTGCGGACGCCGGGCGCGCCGGAGCGGGCCGGCCCGACCGACGCCGGCCAGCAGGTGTCGCTGCCCCCGGAGTCCGGCCGGGTCGGCCTGATCCGCGTCGTCCTGGCCGAGAGCCTGACCCTGTACGGCGGCGCGCTCGTCGCGCTGCTGTCCTACGAGCGCGACATCCAGGTCGTCGCGTCCATGCGCACCGACGGCGACGTCGTGGGCGCCGCCTTGCGCACCCGCGCGGACGTCGCGGTGGTGGACGTCGACATGCCCGGCCGCGACGGCTTCGCCCTGTCCCGCCGCCTGCACGAGCAGGTGCCGCGGTGCAAGGTCCTCGTGCTCACCGGCACCGTCTCGCCCGGCTCCCTGCGGCGCGCTCTCGAGGCGCACGCGAAGGGCCTGGTCGACAAAGACGCTCCCGCCTCGTGGCTGGCCGAGAGCATCCGCCGGGTCGCCGGCGGCGAGCGGGTCGTGGACCCGAAGCTGGCGATCGCCGCGCTCGAGAACGACGACCACACGCTGACCCAGCGCGAGCTCGAGGTGCTGCGCCGGGCGGCGCAGGGCGAGTCCGTGCGCGAGATCGCGTCGCGGCTGTGCCTGTCGGACGGGACCGTCCGCAACTACCTGTCGAAGATCATCGGAAAGCTCGGCGCGCGCAACCGCATCGACGCGATCCGGATCGTGCGGGACTCCGGCTGGCTCTGAAGCCAGGTGGCGGGCGCTTGGCGCAGGCGTGAGCGGGGCCTACCGTGTCGAAGATCGTTTCGCCGGAAGGGGCCCCACATGACCGTCCACCTGCTGCAGTGCATCGTCCCGCCGTACATGCTCGAGCGCCTCGTGGCGTTCGGCGGGCCGGAGCGGGCCGAGACGGCTCGCCGTTGCCTGGCCGCGGACGCGACGCTGCGGGCCATCCGGGCGGCCTGCGGACCCCCCGCGGCCCCGGCGACCGCGACGCCCACCGGCGGCCTGAACCGGACGATCTCGACCGCGGGCGGAGCGGAGACGCTGCCCGGAACGCCGGTCCGCCGGGAGGGTGAGGCGCCGACGGGTGACCTTGCCGCGGACGAGGCGTACGACGGCCTCGGCGCGACCTACGAGCTGTTCTCCGCGGCCTACGGGCGGGACTCCATCGACGGCGCGGGACTGCCCCTGCAGGGCACCGTGCACTACGGCACCGACTACGACAACGCCTTCTGGGACGGCTCCCGGATGGTCTTCGGGGACGGCGACGGCGACTTGTTCAACCGCTTCACCGTCGCCGTCGACGTCATCGGGCACGAACTCGCGCACGGTGTCACAGAGAAGGAGGCCGGGCTGGTCTACGAGGGCCAGTCGGGCGCGCTGAACGAGTCGATGTCGGACGTGTTCGGCTCCCTGGTCAAGCAGCACGCGTTGGGCCAGACCGCGGCGGCCGCCGACTGGCTGATCGGGGCCGGCCTGTTCACCGTCGCCGTCCAAGGCGTCGCGCTGCGCTCGATGAAGGCGCCGGGCACCGCGTACGACGACGACGTCCTCGGCAAGGACCCGCAGCCGGCCCATATGGACGCCTACGTCACCACGACCGACGACAACGGCGGCGTGCACCTCAACTCCGGCATCCCGAACCGCGCGTTCTACCTCGCGGCGACGACGCTCGGCGGGAACGCCTGGGAGCGGGCGGGCGCGATCTGGTACGCGACGCTGACGGGCCCGGACCTCACTCCGACGATCGACTTCGCAGGCTTCGCGGCCGCCACCCTGGCCGCCGCGCAGAAGGACTTCGGCGCGGCCGAGGTCGACGCCGTCCGCACCGCGTGGGCCGCGGTGGGCGTCGAGGCCTAGGTGAAGGTCAGCTTCGTCCGCTCCGGCGGGTTCGGCGGGCTGCGCCTGGCCGCCGAGCTCGACACCGAAAACCTGCCCCCGGACGAGGCGGCTGAGTTGCGCTCGCTCGTCGCCGCGCTCGACACGGGGGCGTCTGCCGCCACGCCCGCGGGCGGAGCCGACCGGTTCCGCTACGACCTCACCATCGAAGCGGACGGTCGGACCCGACGCCTGTCGTTGTCGGACGGCGACCTGACCGCAGCGACCCGACCGCTCGTCGCGCGTCTGGAAAAGCAGGCCAAGCAGCGTAACTGACGGAGGCTCAGGTCTGTGAAGCGTCAGTGCCCGGGCGCCAGGTGCTCCAGCAGGTGCAGGGCGTGCGCGAGAGACTTGTCGGGGTCGGCCCCGACGTCGCCGATGCGCGGGTCGAAGTTCACGTCCAGGAACAGCTCGTGGACGCCGGCCTCGGCATAGCGGTCGATGTCGGCCACGATCTCGGCCAGCGTCCCGCGCAGCGGTCGGCGGCCGGAACCCTCCGGGGAGTCCGTCGTGACGACGACGCCGCGGCTGACGAGGCGGAGCTGGTCCGGGTCGCGGTGCGCGTCCTCGGCGATTTCACGCAGGCGCGCGAGCAGCGGCACGATCCGCTCCAGCGGCATGTTGCCGCCGAGGTAGCCCTGCCCGAGCGAGGCGGCCCGGCGCAGCGCGGCGTCGGAGTAGCCGCCGACCAGGATGGGCGGGTGCGGCCGCTGCACCGGCGCGGGCAGGACCTCCGCCGACGGCAGCGTGTAGAACTCGCCGGCGAATTTCGCGGGCCGGCCCGTCCAGGTCGCGATCATGACCCGCAGGAACTCCTCGAACCGGTCGCCGCGGCGCTCCCAGGACGCCCCGGCGGCGGCGTACTCGTCCTTCGACCACCCGAGGCCGACCCCGACGTCGAGGCGCCCGCGGCAGAGCACGTCCAGCGTGGCGAGCTGTTTCGCCAGCACCACCGGGTTCGCGAACGGCAGGACCAACGCCGCCGTGCCGAGGCGGATGCGCTCGGTCATGCCCGCCACGTACGCGAGCGGCATCAGCGGGTCCATCATCGAGCGGAAGAACGACGGCCACGGGCCTGGCGCGGCCGGGTACTCGTTCACCGGGTCGGTCGGGAAGAGCAGCCGCTGGGCCGTCCACAGCGAGGAGTACCCGAGTTCCTCGGCGCGGCGGGCGATTCGGCCCTGATTGTCGGGTGTCGCCCAGCTACCGCAGACGGGCAGTGCGAATCCCAGCTTCATGTGCGCTGATCTTAGGCGGCGTAGGAGCGGCGACAGGCGGCGACAGGCGGCGGAGCGCGGCCGGCGGTTACCCGCGGGCCGTCGCCAGCCGCCCGTCGTAGTAGTCGGCGATGTCCCGCAGCGCCTGCGCGCAGTCGCCGTTGTACGAGGGGCCGTGCATGAGCGCCAGCGTCGTCGGGGCCAGGTCGGCCAGCGCGCGGATCATCGTCCCGGTCGTCGGGGTGAGGCAGGTCGCGCTGAAGATCTCCTCGGCGGCGATCGCCGCGCTGACGACTTCGGAGTCGGTCAGGGCCGGGCTCGCGCCGATGGAGCTCAGCAGGTCACCGCACAGCAGCGTGCCCGTCGTCTCTTCGTAGAGGACGCCGGCGTCCCAGCCGTGCGGCACGTGCGGGGTCTCGATGCGGCGGACGCGGCGGCCGCCGAGGTCGAGCACCTCGCCGTTCGCGAGGGGGCGCGGCGGCCGGTCGGCGAGGTCGTTGACGTTGACCATGCAGCCCATTGCGCCGTGCGCGACCTGCGCTTCCGGGGCCGCGGCCAGCCAGGAGTTCATGGCGCCGCACTCGTCGGACTCGACGTGGCCGAACGTGACCCAGCGCAGGTGGTCCAGCGGGCGCAGCGTGGCCGCGGCCGCCGACACCAGCGGGAACAGCCCGCGACCGCCGGTGTGGAACAGCAGCGGTTCCTCGGCGTCGATGAAGAACTGGTTGAACATGAAGTTCGCCTCGGGGATGAACGTCGAGAGGCGGTAGATGTCCGGGGCGATCTCGGTGACGTCGGTCTGCATGGCACGTACTCCCGAAGGCGTTGGGCGGCGCGCGACGGCGTCCAGGCTACGGGGCGCTGCCGTCCCTGTCGTGGGCCTCGGTCTCCTCGTCCTCGAGAATGTCCTCGCCGCGCTTCTTGAAGAAACCGAAGCCGGGAATCCCGAGAATCGCCCGCCGCACGTCGTAGGTGACCTCCAGCAGTTCGTGGATGTCCGGGCCGACGCGGTCCAGGGTCGCGAGAATCGGCAGGACGTCGCTGCGCAGGTGCTCGGTCAGGCGCGGCAGGTCGTCCACCAGCTTGATCGCGGCGTCGACCTCCGCCGGCGATATCGAGTCGACGAACTTCTCGGCGAGCGGTGCGGCTTTGCGCGCCATCGGCTCGTAGGTGTCCAGCAGGACACCCGCGGTGCCGGTGAGGCGCGCGGCCTCGGCAACGGTGGCCGCGGCCTCGTGCACCGCCCCGGCGGCGGCGTCGTTCAGCGCGTTGACGCGTCCGATGGCGGCTCCGGCGTCGTCGTTGACGGCGTCGACGCGCGTGATGGCGGCCGCGGCAGCTGCAGTGAGGGCGTCAACGCGCTCGATCGACGCCGCCGCGTCGGCGCACACACGCGCGGCGTCCGTGGCGAGCCGCTCCATGCGGCCGACCAGGATGCCTACGCGGGCGACGAGCACCTCGACGTCGGCGACGATCTGGACCGCCCGGCCGGGAAGCTCGGCGGTCACGGAGGCGATTTCGTAGGTCCGGCTCAGGCCGGAGATCGCCGCGCCCGCCACCTTGGCGCCGCTGGGGAACGGGATCACGGGAACCTCCGGGTGGGGTGAGGTCTTTCGAGGCGGATCTTCCCCCGACCCGGAACTCGACACCCGACGCGGGGTCGCCGGCGGGGTACGTTGCGGGCATGGGATCTCGGACGAGCGGCCCTTGGCCGCGCACGCGCCTGTCGGACCTGCTCGGCACGGAGGTGGCGCTGATCCAGGCGCCGATGGCCGGGGCCGCGAGCCCCGAGCTGGTCGCCGCGGTGTGCGCGGCCGGCGGGCTCGGCAGCCTGGGCGGGGGGTACACGGCGCCGGACGCCCTGCGCGAGAGCATCCGGGAGGTCCGCAAGCTCACAGACCGCCCGTTCGCCGTCAACCTGATGGTCCATCAGCGGGCCTCCCCGCTGCCGCCGAACGACCAGGTGCTGGACGACCAGCTCGACGTCCTCGAGGCTGAAGGCGTCCCCGTCTTCAGCTTCACGTTCGGCATCCCGCCGCTCGACCGGTTGGCCCGGATGCGCCGCGCGGGCACCGTCGTCCTCGGCACCGCGACGACCGTGGCGGAGGCCGAGCGGCTGGCGGAGGTCGGCGTCGATGCCGTCGTCGCCCAGGGTTCCGAAGCCGGCGGGCACCGCGGCACGTTCCTGGGCTCGTTCGAGGACGCGCTGATCGGCACGATCGCCCTCGTGCCCCAGGTCGTGGACGCGGTCGGCGGCTCCGTGCCGGTCGTCGCCGCGGGCGGGATCATGGACGGCCGCGGGGTGGCCGCCGCCGTCCTGCTCGGGGCGGACGGGGTCCAGCTCGGCACCGCGTTCCTCACCGCGGCGGAGTCTGCGACAGATTCGGCGATGAAGGCAGTGCTGCTCGACTCGGACGAGACGCGCAGCCGGGTCACCGCGGGTTACACCGGCCGGCCGGCGCGCGCCCTGGCCACCGAGCTGCTGGCCGAACTCGTGGCCGCGGGCGAGCCCGCGCCGTTCCCCGAGCAGTACGGGCGGATCGTCGAGACCCACCGGGCCGCGGTCGCCGCCGGCGACCGCGAGCGGATGGTCGTCTACGCCGGCCAGGGCACGCGGCTGGCCACGGCCGACCCGGCCGCCGCGATCGTCTCCCGGCTCGTCCGCGACTCGGTCAAATTGCTCGGCGGCTGACATTCGGCGAGCGGCGAAGCCGCCGCAACCCGGGAGGCCGCGCCGTAGGAAGCGAGGAACGAGCGACCGAAGGAGCGGGCGAGCGGGATTGCCACGGCTCACACCGCGAGCGTTCGCACGGAGCGTGCCATGTAAGTCAGAGCCGTCCGGCGGCCTTCATCTCGAGGTAGCGGTCGGCTAGGGCCGGCGGGAGCTCGGCCGGGCCTGCGTCGACGACGTCGACGCCGAGGCGGCGCAGCAGGGCGGCCGTGTGGAGCCGCTCGCCGCGGGTCTTCTCGGCGGCGGCCGCGGAGTACACGGCGGCGGCGTCGCCGCGCCCGCCCGCCATCTCGGCGACGCGGGGGTCGGCGACGGACGCGAGCACGACCCGGTGCCGCGCGACCAGGGCCGGCAGGACGGGCAGGAAACCCTCGGTGACGGGCGCGGCGTCCAGCCCGGTGACGAGGACGACGAGGGAGTGCCGCCCGCCGCGGCGCAGGATCTCGCCGGCGAGGCCGCGCATGTCCGTCTCGACGAGGACGGGCTCGAGCGGTGCCATCGCGGTCACCAACGCGGGCAGGAGGCCCGCGGAGGCCACCCCGGTGACGGACGCCCGCACCCGCCGGTCGTAGGCGAGCAGGTCGACGCGGTCCCCGGCCCGGGCGGCCAGGGCGGCGAGGAGCAGGGCCGCGTCCATCGCGGCGTCGAGGCGCGGGGCGTCCCCGACGCGCGCGGCGGACGTGCGTCCCGTGTCGAGCACGATCAGGACGTGCCGGTCGCGCTCGGGCCGCCACGTGCGGACGGTGGTGTCGCCGACCCGGGCGGTCGCGCGCCAGTCGATGGACCGGACGTCGTCGCCCGCCACGTACTCGCGCAGGGAGTCGAACTCGGTGCCCTGCCCGCGCAGCATCACCGCGGCCCGGCCGTCGAGCTGGCGCAGGCGTTCGAGCCGGGCGGGGAGGTGTCGGCGGCTCGTGAACGGCGGGAGTACCCGCACGACGAACGGGACATGGTGCGCGCTCTGCCGGGCGGCGAGGCCGAGCGGGCCGACAGAGCGGACGGTGACGCGGTCGGCGGGCCGGTCGCCGCGTCGGGTGGCGAGCAGGGGGGTGACGAACGGGCGCCGTTCTCCTGCCGGGACGTCGATCTGATGCCGCGTCACGCTCGCGCCGGCGCTGGGCGGCCAGGCGTCCCGCAGCACCCCGCGCACTCGCCGGGGGCCCGGGTTGGTCACGGTGAGGGTGACCGACACTGGTTCGCCGAGGCGCACGGAGGTCGCGCCGGAGCGGGTGAACCGCAGGGACCGGACGCTGCCCGCGAGGACGAGGTCCGCGACGATCCCGAGGAGCAGGACGCCCTCGACGGCCAGCACCGCCCAGAACTCCCCGGCCGCGCCGACGACGAGCGCGCCGAAGACGGCGAGCAGCCCGGTGCGGCCGGTCAGCGCCACGGCAGGCCCGTCACGTCGCCCGGCACGCTCAGCGCGGGACCGGCACGGCGGCCAGCACGTTGTCCAGGACGCCGTCGGCGGTCGCGCCCTCGAGCTCCGCCTCGGCACGCAGGCCGATGCGGTGGCGCAGGACCGGCCGCGCGAGGGCCTTCACGTCGTCGGGCAGGACGTAGTCACGTCCCGACAACCACGCCCACGCCCGGCTCGCGGCGAGCAGGGCGGTGGCGCCGCGGGGCGAGACGCCGAGGCGTACCGCGGGGGAGGAGCGCGTCGCTCGTGCGAGGTCGACGATGTAGCCGACGATCTCGGTGCCGACCGTCAGCGACGCGGCAGCCCGCCGCGCGGCCGCGAGGTCGGCCGCGTCGGCGACCCGGCTGACCCCGGCCGCGTCCAAATCGCGCGGGTCGAAGCCGGTCGCGTGGCGCGTCAGGACGGTCATCTCGTCCTCGCGCGACGGCAGCGGCATGACGAGCTTGAGCAGGAAGCGGTCGAGTTGGGCCTCGGGCAGCGGGTACGTGCCCTCGTACTCGACGGGGTTCTGGGTCGCCGCGACCATGAACGGGTCGGGCAGGGGCCGCGGCACCCCGTCCACCGAGACCTGCCGCTCCTCCATCGCCTCCAGCAGGGACGCCTGGGTCTTCGGCGGGGTCCGGTTGATCTCGTCCGCGAGGAGCAGGTTCGTGAACACCGGGCCGGGTCGGAACGAGAACTCCGCGGCCCGCGCGTCGTACACCAGCGAGCCGGTCACGTCGCCGGGCATCAGGTCGGGGGTGAACTGCACGCGGGTGGTGCGCAGGTCCAGGGCACGGCAGAACGTGCGCACCAGCAGGGTCTTCGCGACGCCCGGGACGCCCTCGAGCAGCACGTGGCCGCGGCAGATCAGGGCGATCACCAGGCCGGTGACCGCCGCGTCCTGCCCGACGACTGCCTTGCCGACCTCTGCGCGCAGCGACACGAGGGCCGCGTGCGCGCGCTCCTCGGGCACGGTCGACGACTTTTCCCATTCACTCAAGACCCTCGGACCTCTCTTTCCAGCGCGTCCAGTTCGTCTGCGAGCGCCACCAGCGCCGCGTCGTCGGTCGGCGCGGCACCGTACAGCAGATCTGCGGCCGCCTGCGGACTCCGGCCGGTGCGCCGCGTCAGCGCCTCGGTCACCGCGGCGGGGTCGCTCGCCGGCCCGAGGCCGAACCGCGGCGCGACCCTGGCCAGGGTGGCCGCACGCAGGGCTTCGGCGGCGCGGTCGCGCGCGCCCGCCCGGCGGTAGAGGCGCGCGCGGCCCTCGGTCGCCTCGGCGGCGCGGACGACGACGGGCAGCGGCTCGGCCACCACCGGCCCGAGCCGGCGGCCCCGCCATAGCGCGATCAGGACCACCCCCACGAACAGCTGGACGGCGGCGAGCTTCACCGGGGTCGGAATCAGCGTCAGAAGTGGTTTCTGACCACCCTTCAGCGCCGGGTCGCCGAGCGAGGGGCGGTACCAGACGAGTTCGCGCTGCTCGCCGAGCAGCGCCAGCGCGAGGGCGGCGTTGCCGACCCGGTCGAGGTGGTCGTTCGTCAGCGGCGTGCCCGTGCCGAGCACGGTGACCGAGCCGGTCCGCGGGCCGGTGCGCGTGCCCGTCCCGCCGACGGCGCCGGCCCGGGCCAGCGTCCCGCCGCCGTCGTCCTGGTAGCAGAGCACGCTGGCCCCGGACTCCTGCCCGGTCGGCGTGGCCAACGTGCTGTAGGTGAGCCCGCCGAGGTCGGCGTCCCCGGCGGCGGTCGCCGCGGGCAGCCCGCAGCCGGGGGCGCGGCGCTCGACGTCCGCCGTCCCGGTGACGGCCAGGCGCGGCGCAAAGGCGGCCAGCGCGTCCTGGCCCGGCGCCACGAGGACGGTGCTGGCGGCCTTCCCGGCAAGGCGGTCCAGCGACCGCGGCGGGATCAGATCCGGATCGGTGATCAGCAGAGTGGTGGCGGCCCGCGCCGCGTCCTCGGCCGCACCGACCGTCCGGAGCTCGCGGACGGTGACACCCTCGGCCCGCAACAGCTGCGCCAGCGCGCGCGACCCCTCGGGCTCGTAGGAGGAAGGATCGAGGCGCCCGGACGTGCCCCGGGCGGACAGCAGTGCGATCCCGACGCTGGCCACGAGGAGCAGCGCCCCCAGTAGGACCGGCGCGCGCGAGGTGCGCCAGGTGGCGCGCGCGCCAGGGGTTACCGGCGCGGACGTCGGCGCCTGCGGCTCCGCGGCCGCGGTCACGCCGGGCCCGTGGCGGGGTGCTCCGCCAGCACCGGTCGCGCGGCCCGGACGGCGTGGTCGGCTCGAGCGACCAGGTCGTGGCCCTGGGCGGTCGCGGCGCGCTCGCCGTACCGGACGTCGTCGAACGCCCGCGCCGCAGCCCGCAACGCGTCCGCGCAGCCGGGCAGCATCCGCGCCGCCTCGGCCGCGGCCTCGTCCGCCGTGTAGCCGGGGCGGGCCTCGAGCAGGCCGCGTTCCTCGAGCCCGCGGACCAGGGCCCGGAAGCGTTCCTGCACAGCGCCCGCGAGGTCGCCGCTCGCGAGCGCAGCGTCGGCGGCTCGGTGGTGGTCGGCGGCCGTCCGGGCGGTGCCCCCGAACAGGGCCTCCGCGCGGCGGTGGCTCGCGGACATCGGTCCGAGCCGCGTGCGCACCAGCGCGAACGCCGCCGCCAGCACGAGAACCAGCCCCGCGACCGACCACCAGCCGCCCGGCGCCCCGCCCGCCGTGGCCGACAGGGCATCGGTGATGTGGTCCCACACCCAGGACGCGATGCGCTCCCACAGCGACGGCTCGTGCGCCCGGTAGCCGGGATCTCCCAGCTCGCGGCGGGCCGCCTCGCGCGCGGCGTCCCGCGCGGGCACGACGGGGACGTCCGCGCGCACGCCGCCGGCGAGCACCACGAGGGCCACCGGCAGCGTCACGGTGCCCCGGGCTCGTAGCGGGGCGGCGGGGGCGGGTACGGCGGCTGGCCCCCGGGCGGCGGGTAGTAGTTCGGCGGGTACTGGGCCTGGGGGTACTGCGCCGGCGGGTATTGGGCGGGCGGGTATTGGGCGGGCGGGTATTGGGCGGGCGGGTATTGGGCGGGCGGGTATTGGGCGGGCGGGTATTGGGCGGGCGGGTATTGGGCGGGCGGGTATTGGGCGGGCGGGTATTGGGCGGGCGGGTATTGGGCGGGCGGGTATTGGGCGGCGGGTACTGCTGCGGCGGGTACGGCGGGTACTGCGTCGGCGGGTACTGCTGGGTGGGGGCCGACGGCACGCCGGCCGCGCGGGAGAGTGCCAGGTCGAGCCCCTCGCGCCGGATCCGCAGGTCGACGTAGACGAGCGCCACGACGCCGGCGACGAACGGGTAGGTGATCATGCCGGCCAGCGAGGAGCCGATGACGTTCAGGACGTAGAACCAGGCCCCGGGCGCCTCGCCCTCGGAGAACGCGGTGAAGTACGAGCCGAGCGCGAACGGCACCTGGATGATCCCGCCGAGCACCTGGGCGATCACCATGCCGAGCAACAGAATGCCGAAGACGCGCCACCACGTCCCGCGGACGAGCTTGCGCGAGCGGGCGAACGCGGCCCGGATCCCGGTCTCCTCGAGCATCATCACCGGCGCGGACACGCCCAGCGACACGTAGATCCAGACTGCCAGCGGCAGGGTGCAGACCAGGCCGATGCCGCCGACGGCGAACCCCGCCTCCGTCCCCGCGCCGGCACCGACGACGAAGCCGAGCACGACCGGGACGATCACGAGCACCGCGACGGTCGCCAGGATCGCCACCGACATCAGGACCAGCTTGCCGAGCCGCGGCTTGGCGCGCGCCCAGGCCTCCGCCATCGTCACGTCCTGGCCGAGGACGGCCCGGCTCACGACGACCGTGAGGATGCCCTGCACGACGATCTGGGCCAACAGCCCGACGACGGCCGAGACGATCTGCGCGACGTTGGTTGCGGCGTCGATCTCCTCGCCTGGCTCGCCGAAGGTCGTGCTGCCGGTGACCGCCGAGTCCTGGAAGACGAAGTACAGGACCGTGAACTGCAGGATCGACACCACGGTGACAACCGCCGCGGACAGGCCCAGTTGCACCTTCCAGTGCCGGCGCATCGTGGAGATCGCGCCGTCGAGGATCTCGCCGACCCCCAGGGGACGCAGCGGGACGACGCCGGGCTTGACCTCCGGCGGCCCGTGCGCGACCCAGCCGGCCCAGCCGGGATGTGGCGCGCCGGGCTCCGGGGGGCCGGACCAGCCGGGGGCGGGCGGCGGCTGAGCCGGCGACCAGCCGGGGGCGGGCGGGGGGCCGGGCTGCGGCTTGTCGAAGCCCGGCGGGCCGGGGGCGGGTTGGTCGTCGGGGCGCGACCAGCCGGGGGGCTCTGCGGTCATGCCCGCGTTCCCCACGCCGTTCGCCGCCGCATGTGTGCTGCTCTCCTGCCGGTCCGCCAACCTGCCCACTGCAAGATCCGTCCCCGGCATGGTGTCACGCGCCCGGCGTGCACCCGCCCAACGGACGGTCCCGCCGCTCGCGTTCCGCTCCTGCCGTGGAGGATCTGCGGTCATGGACAGTTCTCGGCACACCGTGCCCGAATCTTCACCGCCCGAGGTGATCCGGTGGGCCGACCCGCCGGAAGGCCCGGCGCTCGTCCTGCTCGACCAGACCCGCCTGCCGAGCGTGGAAACCGAACTGGTCTGCCGCGACGTGCCGGCCCTGGTCGACGCGATCGTGCGCCTCGCCGTCCGCGGCGCCCCGCTGCTGGGCATCGCGGGCGGGTACGGCGTCGCGCTCGCCGCAGCGCGGGGCGACGACGTGGGCGCGGCCGCGTCCGCGCTGGCGACCTCGCGCCCCACGGCGGTCAACCTGGCGACCGGCGTCGCCCGCGTCGCCCGGGCCTTCGCCTCCGGCGGGCCCGCCGGCGCGCTCGCCGAGGCGCGGGCGCTGCATGCCGAGGAAGGGCAGGCCAGCGAGCGGACGGCTGAGCACGGGCTCGCGCTGCTGGACGCCCTGGTGCCGGCGCCCGCGCGGATCCTGACGCACTGCAATACCGGTGCGCTGGCTGTCGGCGGCTCCGGGAGCGCCTTCGCGGTCGTCCTCGCCGCGCACCGGGCGGGGCGGCTCGCGAAGCTCTGGGTGGACGAGACGCGCCCGCTGCTGCAGGGCTCCCGCCTCACCGCGTACGAGGCGGGGTGCCACCTCGTGCCCTACGCCGTCCTGCCGGACTCCGCGGCCGCGTCCCTGATGGCGTCCGGCCAGGTCGACCTTGTGATCCTCGGCGCCGACCGCATCGCGGCGGACGGGTCCGTCGCGAACAAGATCGGGACGTACTCGCTCGCCGTGCTGGCGGCCTACCACCACGTCCCGTTCGTGGTCGTCGCGCCGCTGACCACCCTCGACCCGACCACGCCGAACGGCGCCGCGATCGTCGTCGAGCAGCGCGCCGCGGACGAGGTGACCTGCTTCGCGGGCCGTCCCGTCGCGCCGGCGGGCGCCCTGGCGTACAACCCGGCCTTCGACGTCACGCCACCCGCGCTCGTCACCGCCCTCGTGACCGACGCCGGCGTCGCCCGCCCCGTCGACGCCGCCGCGATCGCCCGCCTCCTGAGCTGACCCGCCGCCCCGCCCCCGCCGCCCCGCCCCCGCCGCCCCGCCCCCGCCGCCCCGCTCGTCCGCCGCCCCGCCCCCGCCCGCCCGCCCCGCCCGCCCCGCCCGCCCCGCCCGCCCCCCCCGCCGCCCGCCCCGCCGCGGGCCGACTTCACGCGCTGGCGGCGCACTTCCTGCGGCGGTGCCCCACCTGGTGCGCCGTGCACGACGCGTGAAGTGGTGTTTCAGCGCAGGAAGTCGGGCCGTGGAGGTCCGGAGTCGCCGGAATGGCCTGCCTGTCGCCCGTCCGCCCGCCTGCCCCTCCCACCGGTCGCTCCCACCGGTCGCTCCCACCGGTCGCTCCCACCGGTCCCTCCCACCCGCCGCGGGGGCCGACTTCACGCGTTGACGGGTGCACTTCCTGCGCTGGTGCCCCACCTGGTGCGCCGTGCACGGCGCGTGAAGTGGTGCTTCAGCACAGGAAGTCCGGCCGCGGACGTCCGGAGTCGCCGGATCGGGCCGCCCGTTGCCCCGCCCCCGCCCACCCGCCCCGCCCCGCCCCGTCCCGCCCCGCCGCCCGCCCGCCCGCCGCGGGCCGACTTCACGCGCTGGCGGCGCACTTCCTGCGGCGGTGCCCCACCTAGTGCGCCGTGCACGGCGCGTGAAGTGGCGCTTCAGCGCAGGAAGTCGGGCCATTAAAGTCCGGAGTCGCCGGAATGGGCCGCCTGCCCGCCCGCCCGCCCCGCCCCGCCCGCCCCGCCCGCCCCGCCCCGCCCCCTCCCTCCCGCCCCGCCCCGCCCGCCCCCGCCAGCCTCAGGGCCGACTTCACGCGTTGACGGGTGCACTTCCTGCGCTGGTGGCACACTTCCCGCGCTGGCGCCTCACCCGGTGCGCTGTGCACGACGCGTGATGAGCGCAGGAAGTCGGGCCGTGGCGGGCCGGAGTCGTCGGATTCGCCCCGCATCGCGGTGGGCCCGGCCGCATCCTGGTCGCCGGACGGCCCGCGCGGGCCTGCGGCGGACGGGGACTCGCATGCGGCTCGGAGGTCAGGCGCTGCTCTCGGCGGGGATCGTCGCCGCCCTCCTCGGCGCCGTGGTCGTCGTCTCGGCCGGGAACGCCTCCGACGCGGTCGTCGAACTGCGCTCCGACGCCGGCGCCGGACAGCCGACGAAGCCGCCGCCCGGCCCGCTGGTCGCGGACGAGCCCGGATCGATCGGATGGATCGGTGAGGGCAACGACCCGGACACCGACGACGCGGCGGGCCGCATCAACCGGCTGGCGCAGTACCAGGACAACGGGTACTCCTCGACGGCGGTGGACAACGTCCGGAAGCACGTCACCGTCTGGTGGCACGACACCGTGGACCCCGACGTACAGGACGTGATCGACGGCGTGCGCAGCGAGGGCAAGGTGACGGTGACGGTGATGCCGGCCGAGAAGTCGACCGCCGAGATCAACGAGATCCAGCAGCGCCTCTGGGCGCATCCGCGGGTCCGCGAGTTGGGAATCCGAATCTCGAGCATGACTTCGCCGCCTGACAACTCGGGCCTGAACGTCTCTGTCGAGCCGCTGGGCGAGCTGAGCGAGGACGCCAAGCGAGCGCGGATCGCAGAGTTCATCCGGGCGGCAGAGGAAATCACCGGCGTCCGGATTCTGTCCGTCGAGGAGTCGACCGTCGTCCCGCTCTGACCGCGGCGGGGCGTGGCGTGACCCGCGCGCGGCCAATTCGGCCTCCGAGGTGCAACGATGGGGCTTATGAAGGGACGCGTACTCGTCGTCGACGACGACACGGCGCTGGCGGAGATGCTGACGATCGTCCTGCGCAACGAGGGCTTCGAGCCGATCGTGTGCGGTGACGGTGAGAAGGCCATCGCCGTCTTCCGCGAGTGCAAGCCCGACCTCGTGCTGCTCGACCTCATGCTGCCGGGACGCAACGGCATCGACGTGTGCCGGGCGCTGCGCCTCGAGTCGGGCGTGCCGATCGTCATGCTGACCGCCAAGACCGACACGATCGACGTGGTGCTGGGCCTGGAGTCGGGCGCGGACGACTACGTCGTCAAGCCGTTCAAGCCGAAGGAACTGGTCGCCCGCGTCCGGGCAAGGCTGCGCCGCCAGGACGACCCGACTCCCGCGAGCCTGACCATCGCCGACCTGGAGATCGACGTCGCCGGGCACTCGGTGAAGCGCGACGGCGTCGCGATCGCGCTCACGCCGCTGGAGTTCGACCTGCTGGTGGCACTCGCGCGCAAGCCCTGGCAGGTCTTCACCCGTGAGGTCCTGCTCGAGCAGGTCTGGGGTTACCGGCACGCTGCCGACACGCGGCTCGTCAACGTCCACGTCCAACGGTTGCGGTCGAAGATCGAGCACGACCCCGAACACCCCGAGATCGTCGTGACGGTGCGGGGGGTCGGCTACAAGGCCGGTCCGGGGTGAGATCGAAGCTCCGGCGGGCCTTTCTCGGCCCGTCGGCCGCGCTGCTGCGGCGGATCTACCGCGGCTGGCGCCGGTCCATCCTGTTGCGCGTGGCGACGGCGACCCTCGTCTTGTCGCTCGCCGTGCTCGGCGTGGTCGGGCAGCTGGTGGTGACCCGCGTCCGGGACGGGCTGGTGGACGCGAAGGTGTCCGCCTCACTGGCCCAGGCCGACGCGGGTTTCGCCTCGGCGCAGAACCGGATCGCCGCGGCCGGGGACATCCGGCGCGCGAACGTCGGGCCGCTGCTCACCCAGGTCGTGAAGGAGCTGCGCGAGCAGGCCGGCAGCTCCAACCGGTTGTACGACATCGTGCTGATCCCGTCGCCGATCGTCGGGACCGACGCGAGCGGCGCGACCGCCGGGCGCGGGCGGCGCACCACCGGGAACGTGCGCGTCGACAGCATCACCGCGAACCTGTCCCGCCGCGTGGCGGAGACGCCGGGCCAGCCGGCCAGCAGCTTCGCGTCCATCTGTTACGGCGAGGTCAGCTGCGGCTCCCGGCCGGACGACCCGGTTCCCGGGCTCGCGGTCGGCAAGCAGTACCGGGTCGGCTCGGGGGCGTACCAGTTGTTCTTCCTCTTCCCGATGACCGAGGAGGAGAAGACGCTCGGTCTGGTGAAGGGCCGGCTGGCGGCGATGGGCGCCGTCCTCGTGCTGCTCCTGTGCGCGATCGCGTTCCTGGTGACCCGCAGCGTCGTCCGCCCGGTCCGCTCGGCGGCCCGGGTCGCGGAGCGGATCGCCGCCGGCCGCCTAGCCGAGCGCATGATCGAGCGCGGCGAGGACGACCTCGCCCGCCTCGCCTCGTCGTTCAACCGGATGGCCTCGACGCTGCAGCGGCAGATCGGCCAGCTGGAGGACCTGTCGCGGCTGCAGCGCCGCTTCGTCTCGGACGTCTCGCACGAGCTGCGCACCCCGCTGACCACGATCCGGATGGCGGCGGAGGTCATCTACGAGGAACGGTCGGAGTTCCCCCCGCACGTGGCGCGCTCCGCCGAGCTGATGCACGACCAGGTCGACCGGTTCGAGGCGCTGCTCACGGAGCTGCTGGAGATCAGTCGGTACGACGCGGGGGCCGCCGTGCTCGAGGCCGAGCCGGTCGACATGCGCAGCGTCTGCATGCGCGTCGTCGACAGCGTGGCCCCGGTCGCGGGGCAGTACCAGTCGGCGGTCTCGGCGCGCGTGCCGACGGAGCCGTGCGTGGTGGAGATGGATCCCCGGCGCATCGAGCGGATCTTGCGCAACCTGCTGCTCAATGCCTTGGAGCACGGCGAGGGCCGCGGCATCGAGGTCCTGGTGGCGGCGGACGAGCACGCGGTCGCGGTCGCGGTGCGTGACCACGGGGTCGGGCTGCGGCCGGGCGAGTCCTCCCTGGTGTTCGACCGGTTCTGGCGCGCCGACCCGGCGCGGGCGCGGCGCAGCGGCGGGACCGGCCTGGGCCTGTCGATCGCCCGGGAGGACGCGCACCTGCACGGGGGCTGGCTGCAGGCGTGGGGCGAGCCGGGCGGCGGCGCACAGTTCCGGCTGACGCTGCCCCGAGTCGCCGGGACGGAGTTGAAGTCCTCGCCCATCCCGCTGCAGCCTGTGGACCGCTTCGACGAGCCGGTCGTACCCGTCCGGACCCCTCGGCTGCCCGGTCCGCCCGCCAGCCCGCTCGAGCTGCGGAAGAACTCCGATGCGTAACCGTGGGCGTGCCCTCCTCGCCGGCGCCGCGGCGCTGACCGTGCTCGCGGGCTGCACCGACATTCCGGTGGAGGGCGTGCCCGACACCGGCTACGTCGCGTCCCCGGCCACCGCCCCGATGGACTCCAGCGTCCGGGTGTTCGCGGAGGGTCCCGCACGACGGCGACAACGTCTACGCCATCGTCAACGGGTTCCTGGAGGCCTCCGGGACGCCCGAGCAGGACTTCGTCACGGCCCGCCAGTACCTGACGCCGACGGTCGCTGCGGCCTGGAACCCGGCCGCCCAGATCACCGTGTACGACCAGTCGGCGATGCAGGTCTCCGGCAAGGACGGGAACCGGCTCGAGTTCAGCGCGCCCGCGGTCGGCTTCGTGGACGCGCAGGGCGCGTACTCGGCCTCCCCGCCCGGGCGCACGGTCTACGCGACCCTGCACCTGGTCAAGACCGGCGGCAACTGGCGCATCGACTCCCTGCCCGCGGGCCTGTTCGTCTCCCGGCAGGACTTCGACCGCGAGTTCGCCAGCGTCAACGTCTACTTCTTCAACGGCTACCCGCGCCCGAGCGTCCTGGTCCCGGACCCGCTCTTCCTCCCGCTGCGCGGCGACCTGCCGACCGCGCTCGCCACCGCCCTGCTGCGCGGGCCGTCCAGGTGGCTGTCTCCGGCGGTGGTCACCGAGCTGCCGAAGGGGGCTTCGCTGGACGGGCCGGTGAGCTTGGCCGCCGGGGTCGCCTCCGTGCGGCTGACCCCGGGGTCGGTGCCGCAGGGCGTCGCACGCGACAACATGCTCGGCCAGATCGTGATGACCCTGACCGAGGACCCGGACGTCCGGGCCGTCGAGGTCAGTTCGGACGGCGAGACCCTGACCATGAGCGGACGCAAGGAGAGCCGCCTGACGCGCGCCGACATCACGCTCGTCTTGCCTGCCGACCTGCGCCCGTCGGCGGTCGCGGACGGTTACTACCTGCGCGACGGCCAGGCTTACATCGCCGGCCCGCCGGCCCGCCGCGGCCCGTTCGGGCCGAGCGTGAAGCTCGCCGAGCTGGCGGGCGCGCCCGGCAACGCGCTGATCGCGGGCATCTCGAAGGACCGCAAGACCTTGTGGACGGCCTCGCGCAACGCGCCGACCCGGACGGTCGTCCGGCTCGAGGGGGTGGCCCTGCGCTCGCCGTCGTTCGACCAGGAGGGCAACCTCTGGGTCGTCGACGGGACGGGCGCGGACGTGACGCTGCGCCGCGTCCCGGTGACCGGGCCGGTCCTGGCCGTGACGTTGAAGGGCCTCGTCGCCACGCAGATCACGAAGCTGCGGGTCGCCCCCGACGGGACCCGGGTGGGCCTGGTGCTCCGGACGGTCGAGGGCGCGCAGGTCTACCTCGGCCTGGTCACGGAGTCGGCGGCCGGCGTGTCGATCGCGGGCGTCCGGCGCCTCGGTCACCGCCTGCGGGCGCCGCGCGACGTCGCCTGGGCCGAGCCGGACCGCCTGGTTGTCCTCGCCGCGGAGCGCAACGCCCAGCCGCAGCCGTACCTCGTGCACATCGACGGCTCGTTCGTCGACGCCGTCGGCCCGCTCGCCGACATCTCCTCGCTGACCGCCGCCGCCGGGCAGCCGATCCTCGCCGGCACGTCCAAGAAGGGGATCTACCGGCTCCGCGCCGGTACGTGGACGAGGGTCGGGACGGGCGGAGCGCCGCGCTACCCGGGCTGACCGGTTGGGGACGACCGGCCGTCCACAGGCCGGACTCGTCCCCAGATCGCGGATGCTGGCGGGCGCGCGCGGCGCGGCCGGGCCAGAGTCGAGGGATGCGCACTCCAGCCCCCGCTGACAGCCTGCTCGCGACCCTGACCGACCTGCTCCTGCCTGCCGGCTGCGCCGGGTGCGGGCAGCCGGGCAGGGCGGTGGCCTGCCCCGCCTGCCTGGCGGCGCTGGGCCCGCTGCGCCGGGCCGCCCCGCTGCCGCGGGCGGGGGCTCCGCCGGTGTTCGCCCTCGCGGAATGGGACGGGGCGGTCCGGGCGATGGTGCTCGCCCACAAGGAGTCGGGTCGTACGGCGCTCGCCCGCCCGCTCGGGGCAGCGCTGGCGGTCGCCGTCGGTGCAGCGGCGGGGTCGGCGACCTCGCGCGCCGTGATCGCCGTCGTGCCGGTGCCGAGCCGGCCGGGTGCGGCCCGGGCGCGCGGGCACGACCCCCTGCGGCGCACGGCCCGCGCTGCCGTCACGTTCCTGCGGGCGGCGGGCGTGCGGGCCGTCCTGGTGCCCGCCCTGCACCACGAGCGCCGGGTGGCGGACCAGGCTGGCCTCAGCGCCGTCGACCGCGCTGCGAACCTGGCCGGGGCGATGGCGGCGCGAGCTCGGCGGGTGCCCGCGGGCGCCCGGGTGGTCGTCGTGGACGACGTCGTCACGACCGGCGCGACCCTCGCCGAGGCCGTCCGGGCACTCGAGGAGGCGGGCGTCCAGGTCGTCGGAACAGCAGTGATCGCGGCCACCCGGCGCAAGCGGGACGGCCCGGTCGGGTGAACTCGCGGCGCGGCCGTAGTGGTCGCGCGGCGCCCCTATCCGCGGGCCGGGGAAGCGACTAACGTCTCGACATGGCACCTGCCCGGGTCCGTGGTTGCGCCGGTCGGCGTGGCGGAAAGTCGAGAATTCCGGTATCGGAGTTTTCGGGAGATCTGCTCACGTCGCACTTGCAAGCCGATGCCAGCCGCAGGCGAAACGGCCCACGTAAGGCGACTCTTCGTCGTCGATCACGGTGTGGCTTAGAAGTAAGTCCTGCCCCGTCGGGGGTCCAGATGGCCCTCGCCCCGGGAGAAGGGCGGTAGCGGCGGTTGCGCCGCGAAACTCTCAGCAGGCGAATGTGGGGTCGAAGACCAGGTCGGCCGGGTAGGTGTCACCCATAGAAGGGTGAGGCTCAGAAAGTCCTTCTTGCCAGAGAGATATGCAAGGGAGACACGCGTGGAAATTGTTGTCAAAGGTCGTAGAACCGACGTTTCGGAACGTTTCCGTCAGCACGTAGTGGAGAAGCTGTCCAAGTTGGAGAAGTGGGACGGCAAGATCATCAGCCTCGACGTGGAGGTGTCCAAAGAACGTAATCCCCGTTTAGCCGACGTCTGCGAACGTATCGAGATCACCTGTGTGACCCGAGGTCCGGTGATCCGCGCCGAAGCGGCGGCGGCCGACCCGTACGCGGCGCTGGACCTCGCGTACGAAAAGATCGAAGTACGCATGCGCAAGTCGGCGGATCGCCGGCGAGTCCATCACGGGTCACGTACGCCCGTCTCGGTGGCGGCAGCCACTGCTGCGCTCGCGACCGCCGACGGCGGCGTACTGAACGGCGACGGGGCGCTCGCCACCCTCGACACCGAGGCCCTCGAGAGCGATCTGCACGACGGCCTGGACGGCGGGCTCGCGGTGACCGGCGAAGGCCCCTTCGTCGTCCGCCAGAAGACCCACCGGGCCGAACCCATGAGCCTCGACCAGGCCCTCTACGAGATGGAGCTCGTAGGGCACGATTTCTACCTGTTCGTTGACAGCGAGACGTCGCAGCCCTGTGTCGTCTACCGCAGGCACGGCTACGACTACGGCGTGATCCGCCTGCAGACCTAACCCGAGCTGACTTCGGCAGCCGGCGGACCGTGCAGGTCCGCCGGCTGTCGGCGTTTCGCGCCCCCGCTCCTGGCGTTCGGGGCATGCGAGCCGCCGGGACGGGTTAGGTTGCTTCAGAACGCTCCGTGCTCCCACGGCTGCGTCTGTGTAACGGTGCCGACTGCGTGAGCCCGCGCAGCGAAAGGGTGACTCTGACGATGTCCGAGCCCGGACACGACACCATTCCCAGACAGGCGGGGGCGGCATCCGAGCCCATTCGGGTGCTGGTGGCCGACGACCACGCCCTGTTCCGCCGCGGGCTGGAGATGGTCCTCGCCCAGGAGCCCGACTTCGAGCTCGTCGGCGAGGCCGCCGACGGCGCGGAAGCCGTCGCGCAGGCCGCCGAGCTCCTGCCTGACGTCGTCCTGCTCGACGTCCGCATGCCGAAATGCTCGGGCATCGAGGCCGCGGCTGCGATCAAGGAAGTCGCGCCCGTCGCGAAGATCATCATGCTCACGATGAGCGACGACGAGACCGACCTCTACGACGCGATCAAGGCCGGTGCCAACGGCTACCTGCTCAAGGAGATCTCGATCGACGAGGTCGCCACCGGCATCCGTGCCGTCCACAACGGGCAGTCGCTGATCAGCCCGGCGATGGCCTCGAAACTCCTCACCGAGTTCGCGTCGATGATCAAGAAGGGGGACGCGCGGGACCGCATGCCCGCCCCGCGCCTCACCGACCGCGAGCTGCAGGTGCTCAAACTCGTCGCGCGCGGGCTGAACAACCGCGAGATCGCCCGAGAGCTGTTCATCAGCGACAACACCGTCAAGAATCACGTGCGCAACATCCTGGAGAAGCTGCAGCTGCACTCGCGCATGGAGGCGGTCTTCTACGCCGTCCGCGAGAAACTCTTCGAGATCGGCTGAGCGTGGCCGCGGGCCCAGCCTGCGGGCCGCGTGCCGGGCTGGGCCCTGCGGGCCCGGTTGCGGGCCGCGCCTGCGGCTGCGCGGGGTCGGCGCTTCGTTCGCTGCACCTGCGCTGAGGCGCCTTAGGCGCCTCGGCACAGGCGCCTTACGCGAACTCCGGCCGATCCCCGACTTCGCCGCAGTCGGGCCCGCAACCGAGCCCGCAGTCCGGCGCGGCGCGACCGGCAGCCGGGGCGCGCGGCCCTGGCCGGGCGTCGAGTCTCGCGGCGGCGTTTCACTGGGGCACGCAAAGGTCTGTGTCGGTTAGGGGGTCTGGTCGGCGCCGGCGAGCCACTCGCGGCCGATCACCTGCTCGTGCGCGAGGAGCTTGTCGAGCATCCCGGCGACGTAGCGCTCGATCTTGCCGCCGACGAGCGGGACGCTGACTTTGATCTCCGCGTCGACGCTCACGGTGGTGGACCCGCCTACCTCGTCGACGCGCAGCGTCCCGTCGACCCCGCCGGGCTGGTTGGTGATGGACGCCTTCAGCGTCCCGTCGCGGACGGGGTCGGGGGAGCCGGCGCTGTCCCGCCACTGCTGGACCTCGTTCAGCGTGAGCTTGCTGCCCGTGAACTTGCGGATGAAGCCGGGCAGGTCGACGGCCATCCGGCGGGTGACGTTGACGGTCGCGCCGTCGCCCGGGCCGGGGGTCACCGTGACCTCCGAGTGCTCCGGCTGGCCGGCCTGGGCGCGCTTCGTCTGGAATGCCGGGTCGACGAGCATCGCGTAGACGCGGTCGGCCGGGGCCTCGTAGACCATCGCGTAGTGGTAGCGCATGCCGGTGATTCTGCCGCGCCAGGCCGACTTCACTCGCCTGCGACCCACTTCGCTGGCCGTGGGTGGCGCAGGAGGTGGGCCGTCAGCGCAGGAAGTGCGCCGTAGACGCAGGCCGCGGGAGCGGGCGCCACGACAGGCGCGGCGCCGGCACGTCGGCAAAGTCGGGCGGCATGCGGATCGAGGACGTGGATCCAGCCGACGTCAGACCCGCCATCACCCCGCGGCAGGCCGCGAGTCGCAGTGGCGCCTTGCACGTCGGGGACCCCTCGTCCGGCGGCCCGCAAACGGTGCGCCGCGAGATGGCCTACGGCCGGGTGACCAGAGACAACCCTTGCCGTCCAGTCCCGACCTCGGCGACACCGACCGCGCCGGCTGTGCACGACTGCCGCAAGGAAATCGAGTCGCGCTTGGCGTTCGTGGTCGCCCGGCACGTGTACGGCGACGCGGGCGGGCTCATACTCGGCGGCCAACTCCCGTCCGCACCGGAGATGGGGACCTGGCTGACCTACTCGATCATCGACGCGACGACCGGCGAGCACCTCGTGACGCAGGTCGGGAACTGAACCGCCACGTGGCCGGACGGATAGGGACGGCTGCTGCAGCGCTGCTCGCTGCCGTCGTGCTCGCCGGCTGTGGAGCGGCCGAGTCGGTCGTGGCTGCCGGGCCGGCAGTCGCGACCGACGGCGAGCCGCCCCCGGACGCCGGTTCGTTCCGCGGAAAGTTCGCGCCGCTGTCCGACGAGGTGCGCGAGGCGCTCCGCTCGTCCGGCATTCGAATCGAGGACCTCGACCCCGACGTCGTCGGGCCTCGGATCACCGCGGCGAAGCTGGCCCGGCACCGAGGGCTCATGGGGCCGGTGCAGCCGAGGTGGGAAGTCGGGTTCGGTCGGGTCACCGCCGATACGCCGTGCAGGAACGTCGGTTGGAAGCCGGGCCTGCGGCACAGCGACTTCCCGTGCGTCAAGCTGATCGACTCGACGCTCGCCTACATCGTGGCCGCCCGGAGCTACGGTCCTACGTTGGGCACGGGCGGCGTGGGTGCGCAGCCCACCTCGGAGGATCTGTACCGCAAGGTGGAGCACCTGTCGTGGTCGGTCATCGACGCGACGACCGGCAAGCCCTACTTCATGGACGTGAGCGGCTGACGCCCGTCAGGCCGTCTTCTTCGCCAGCCAGTCGCTACCGATCTTCTGGTCACGGGCGAGGAGCTTGTCCAGCATCCCGGCGGCGACTTTCTCGAGCTTCGAGCCGACCAGCGGGATCTTGACCGTGACGTCCGCGGTCAAGTTCACGGTCGTGACGCCCGCGGACTCGGTCAGCCGCAGGGTGCCCACGGCGCCGCCGGAATAGCCCTGGACGTTCGCGGTCAGCTTGCCCGTCCGGTCGGCGGGGGCGCCGGCGGAGTCCGGCCAGACCTGGGTCTCGGTCAGCGTGAACTTCACCCCGCCGAACTTCTTCCTCACGAACGCGGGCAGGTGCATGTCGAACTTCATCTTGCGGACGAGGCTGACCGTCGCCCCGTCGCCCGGGCCCGGGGTGATCTTGACCTCGGCGGAGTCGGGCTTACCGACCTTCGATCGCCGGGTCTGGAACGCCGGGTCGACGATCATGGCGTAGACGTCGGCCGCGGGCGCCGCGTAGGTGAACTGCTTCGTGTACTGCACGGTCGACGATTCTGGCCCGCGTCCCCGGCGGGCGGGCAGGCGGGGTCGGGCCTCAGCCCCGCGCGAGGGCGGCGCCGAGCGGGCCGGCGAGGGCGGGAGGGCTGACGTTCTCGACCCGGACGTCGGTCGCGCCGACCCAGGACGCGGCCTCGTTCAGCGCGGCGGCCATCGGCTCGACGGCGGCGGGACCGTCCAGCGACACGGTCTGCCCGACGAGGACGCCGCCGACACGCTTGGGGTCGACCCGGCCGAGCAGGTGCCCGCCGGCGAGCAGCGGCATCGCGAAGTAGCCGTGCTCGCGCTGCGGGGCGGGCTTGTACGCCTCGAGGGCGTGGGTGAAGCCGAAGACGCGCAGGGTCCGGGCCCGGTCCCAGACGAGGGAGTCGAACGGCGAGAGCAGCGTCGTCCGGTGCCGTCCGCGGGCCCCGAGCGAGGCCAGCGCGGCGGGGTCCGCCCAGGCCGCGCCCCAGCCCTCGACCGTCACCGGCACGAGCCCGGTGTCGGGCAGCACCTTCTTGACCTGCACCTGGCGCAGGCGCGGGTAGTCGGTCAGGTCGGCGACGGTCGCGACGCCGAGCGCGGCGCCAGCGGCCGTGACGAGCCGGCGCACGCACTCGTCGTCGTCCAGGACGTCGGCGGCGAGCACCTCCGGCGGCAGGACCCGGGCGGGCAGGTCGTAGACGCGGCGCCAGCCGGTGCGCCGGACGCAGACGACCTCGCCGAGGTCCAGCAGCCACTCGACGGCGATCTTCACGCCCGACCAGTCCCACCACGGGCCGCCCTTACGGGCCCCGCCGAGCTCGGTGGACGTCAACGGGCCCTCGGCGGCGAGGCGCGCGAGCACGCCTTCGGTCGTCCCGGCCGGGACGTCGTGCCACCGCTTGCCCCTCTCGGCGAACGACCGGCGGCGGAACGCGTACAGCGGCCAGGCCTCGACGGGCAGGATGCAGGCGGCGTGCGACCAGTACTCGACGGCGCCCCCGGACCCCCAGTACGCGTCCTCGATCGCCGCCCGCGGGAGCGCCCCGAGCCGCGCGTACGGGACGAGTTCGTGCGAGCGCGCGAGCACGGAGATCGTGTCGAGCTGGACGGCCCCGAGGCGGCGCAGCACGCCGGCGACGGCGGCGGGGCCGGAGCGGCGGGCCGGGGCGCCGAGGAGGCCCTGCGCGCGCAGCGCGATGCGCCGGGCTTCGGCTGCGGACAGCCCGGGGACGCTCAAGACGGCGGGCAGACGCCGACCGTCAGTGGGCCTCGGTGGTGTAGTCCTCCATGATGCCCACCACGAGGGCCATGACGCTGCCGACGGCGGTGATTGCCACGCCGGCCCAGAACATCCACCAGGTCGGCTCGAGGCACAGCCCGAGGCCGCCGATGGTGAAGCCGATGCAGATGATCCAGACCGCGATCCACGACGAGGTACGACCCGATCCGCTGTCGGACATGCTGGGGACTCCTCTTTCGACCTGGACGCGCGAGGCGTCTCGCGGAATGCGACCGCACTCTACCGGCGCCCGTCACCGCACGGCGGCGGCGGGTCTGTCTCCAACAGCGCGTGGCGTTCCATGTCGAACCAGCCGCCGCCGGGACGCGGGAGCGCCGCGCGGGCGACGCCCTCGTAGGCGAACCCGAGGTGGGTGGCGATCCGGCAGGAGGCGGGGTTGTCGACCGCGTGGTACAGCTCGAGCCGGTGCGCGCCGAGCGCACCGAACGCCCACCGGGTCAGCACGCCCAGGGCCTCCGTGGCGACGCCCCCACGGCGGGCGGCCGGGACCGTCCAGTACCCGACCTCGGCGCAACCCGGCCAGGCGTCGAAGTAGCCGAGCGAGACCGAGCCGAGCAGCGCGGCGCTCGTCGCGTCCTGGACGGCGAAGGACAACCGCGTCCCGTCCCGCCACTGCTCGAGTCGCGAGTCCACCCAGCGCGCGACCGCGTCCGCCGTGGCGGGCGGGCTGTTCGGGATCCACCGCAGGTATTCGGGGTCCGCGAACGCGACCAGTAGTTCGGGGCCGAGTCGGTGCTCCCAGGGCCGCAACTGCAGGCGCCCGGCGGCGATCTCCATCGGCTCCGGGGGCAGCGCGAGCGGGCCGTCCCCGGGGGGAAGGAGCGGGGTGGAGCCGCGGGGAACTGGCCGGCGCTGCGTGTGCGGATCGTCCATCCGCCCATCCAAGCGGGGTTCGGCGACGCAGAACCCCCGCCCTGGCTGCGCACGGCACGCCACAAGCGCGCGCGGCCCCCCTACGATGGCCCCCAAGGTGTGGATCCCTCCACGCCCCCGCACGTTCGGCGCCCCGGGGGACCCGGCGTGCGTAGGTACACGGCAAGGAGCACTGAGGGTGTCCGTACTCGACAAAGTCCTGCGCAGCGGCGAGGGCCGTACCGTGCGCAAGCTCGCCGGCATCGCCGAGCAGATCAACGCGATCGAGCCGGACTTCCTCACCATGTCGGACGAGGATCTGCGCGGGATGACCGACGAGTTCCGCAAGCGGTTGGAAGACGGCGAGACCCTCGACGACATCCTGCCGGAGGCGTTCGCGACCGTCCGCGAGGCGGCGAAGCGCACGCTCGGCCAGCGCCACTACGACGTCCAGCTGATGGGCGGGGCGGCGCTGCACCAGGGCAACATCTCCGAGATGCGCACCGGTGAGGGCAAGACCCTCGTCGCGACCCTGCCGGCGTACCTGAACGCGCTGACCGGCAAGGGCGTCCACGTCATCACGGTCAACGACTACCTGGCGAGCTACCAGGCCGACCTGATGGGCCGCGTGCACCGCTTCCTGGGGCTGACGATCGGCACGATCATCGCCAACCAGCCCCCGTCGGAGCGCCGCCTCCAGTACGCCGCCGACATCACCTACGGCACGAACAACGAGTTCGGCTTCGACTACCTGCGCGACAACATGGCCTGGAGCGCGGACGAACTCGTCCAGCGCGGGCACCACTTCGCGATCGTGGACGAGGTCGACTCGATCCTCATCGACGAGGCCCGGACCCCGCTGATCATCTCCGGTCCGGCTGACCAGGCGACGAAGTGGTACCAGGAATTCGCCCGGCTTGTGCAGCGCCTGCGCAAGGGCGAAGCGGGCCGCGACTCGCTCAAGGAAGGCATCATCGCCGAGACCGGCGACTACTCGGTCGACGAGAAGAAGCGCACCGTCGCCGTCCACGAGTCCGGGATCCTCAAGGTCGAGGACTACCTGGGCATCGAGAACCTGTACGAGTCGGTGCACACGCCGCTGATCGGCTACCTGAACAACGCGATCCGCGCGAAGGAACTCTTCCGCCGCGACAAGGACTACATCGTCGTCGAGGGCGAGGTGCTCATCGTCGACGAGCACACCGGCCGCGTGCTCGCCGGGCGCCGCTACAACGAGGGCATGCACCAGGCGATCGAGGCCAAAGAGGGCGTCGAGATCAAGGACGAGAACCAGACGCTCGCCACGATCACCCTGCAGAACTTCTTCCGCCTGTACTCGAAGCTCGGCGGCATGACCGGTACGGCCATGACGGAGGCCGCCGAGTTCGACAAGATCTACAAGCTCGGCGTCGTGCAGATCCCGACGAACCGCGAGATGGTCCGCCAGGACCAGCCCGACCTCGTCTACAAGACGGAAGAGGCGAAATACACGGCCGTCGTCGACGACATCGCCTCGCGGCACGAGCGCGGCCAGCCGGTTCTCGTCGGTACGGTCAGCGTCGAGAAGTCGGAGCACCTGTCGAGCCTGCTCCGCAAGCGCGGCATCAAGCACGAGGTGCTCAACGCGAAGCAGCACGACCGGGAGGCGGCCATCGTCGCCGAGGCCGGCCGCAAAGGCGCCGTGACCGTCGCGACGAACATGGCCGGCCGCGGCACCGACATCATGCTCGGCGGCAACGTCGAGTTCATGGCCACGTCCCGGCTCGAGGCGAAGGGCCTGACCCCGTCGGATACGCCGCGCGAGCAGTACGAGACGGCCTGGTCCAGCGCGCTCGAGGCGGCGAAGGACGGTGCCCGCGCCGAGCACGACGAGGTCGCGAAGCTCGGCGGGCTATACGTCCTGGGCACGGAGCGGCACGAGTCGCGGCGCATCGACAACCAGCTGCGCGGTCGGTCCGGGCGCCAGGGCGACCCGGGGGAGTCGCGGTTCTACCTCTCGCTCGGCGACGACCTGATGCGCCTGTTCAAGTCGCAGGTCGTCGAGCAGGTGCTGACCCGCCTGGGCGTCGCGGAAGACGTCCCGATCGAGTCGAAGATGGTCAGCCGCGCCATCCAGTCGGCCCAGTCGCAGGTCGAGCAGCAGAACTTCGAGCTCCGCAAGGACGTCCTGAAGTACGACGAGGTCCTCAACCGGCAGCGCATGGTGATCTACGAGGAGCGCCGCCGGGTCCTGCACGGGGAGAACCTGCGCGACCAGGTGGTGTCCTTCATCGAGGAGACGATCGACGCTTACGTGCTCGCCGAGACGGGTGACGCGTTCGCCGAGGAGTGGGACCTCGAGAAGCTGTGGACGGCTTTCGGTCAGCTCTACCCGATGGGCGTGACGATCGAGGAGGTCGTCGAAGCCTCCGGGGGCGACAAGTCCAGCCTGCACGTCGAGTTCCTCACCGAGGTGGTCAAGGCCGACGCACTCGAGCGGTACGAGGCGCGCGAGGCCCAGCTCGGCGAGGCGGTCATGCGGGAGCTCGAGCGGCGGGTCGTCATGTCGGTGCTCGACCGCAAGTGGCGCGAGCACCTTTACGAGATGGACTACCTGCGCGAAGGGATCGGCCTGCGCGCGATGGCCGCCCGCGACCCGCTGGTCGAGTACCAGCGCGAGGGCTTCGAGCTCTTCAAGGTCATGATGGAGGCCATCCGCGAGGAGTCCGTCGGCTTCATCTTCAACGTCGAGGTCCAGGTCGAAGAGGGCTACGAGTCCGAGGGTGTCGAGCTCGACGCGAGCGAGGGCGACCACCCGCACATCGTGGCCAAGGGGCTCGCGGCGCCGGACCGGCCGAAGAACCTGCAGTACACGGCCCCGACGATCGACGGCGAAGGCAGCGTCACCACCGAGGAGGGGACCCTCGACCTCGACCTGGACGACGACGAGCCGTCCAACGGCAAGCTGAACCGGGCCGAGCGCCGGGCCGCCAAGAAGCGGAAGTAGTCGCTAGAACGCCAGGGCCGCGAGGTCGGCGGCCGTCCAGCCGGTGAGGGTGCTCGTCACCGTGCGGCCCGGGCCGGGCAACAGCGGGACGAGATGCTCCACGGCGAGGACGTGGACGCCGGCCGCCACGGCGGACGCGACGCCGGTCGGGCTGTCCTCGATGGCCACGCAGCCGGCCGGGTCCGCGCCGAGCAACTCGGCCGCCCGCAGGTACGGGTCGGCGTAGGGCTTCGGGCGGGCGACCTCGTCCCCCGGGACGACGGCCGCGAAGGCGCCCGGCGGCAGCGCGTCGACGACCGCCTCGGCGAGGCGGCGCCACGACATGGTCACCAGCGCGCACGGCACGCCGAGCGCGAACAGCTCGGCGAGCAGCTCCTGGGCGCCCGGCCGCCAGGGGACGTGGCGCCGGACCCGCTCGACCACCCCGTCCAGCAGGAGTTCGACGATGTCCTCCGGCGCCAGCGGCACGCGGCCGTGCTCGGCGATGTAGCGGGCCGAGACGATCAGGTCGTTGCCGACGAGGGCGTGCGCGTGGTCGTCCGACCAGGTGCCGCCGTGGGCCTCGACCAGCGCGTACTCGCACTCGATCCAGTACGGCTCGGTGTCGACGAGAGTGCCGTCCATGTCCCACAGGACAGCTGCGGGCAGGCGGGGGACAGGCTCGGCGGTCACGGTTCCATGATGCCGGGTCCTCACAGAAGCTCGAGGACGGTGCACAGCCACCGCCCGTCCCGGGCCTCGAGCCGGAACGTCAGCGCCCGCGAGCGCCGGGCGCCGTGGATGACCGTCGTGGCCTCCACGATGCCGTCCGCCGGTGTCTGGACGTGGATGCGGCGCAGGACGATGTGTGAGGTCGCGCTGCGCTGGGCGGCGCTGCTACCGGCCGCGAGGACGGCGCGGCGCGCGAGCTTGCTGTAGATCTCCGGTGTCGTCCAGTGCAGGAGCTGGCGGGCCGGTCGTTCCCCGGCCAGGACCTCGGCGACGGCCTGCGCGAGTCGCGCCGCCCAGACCTGCGGGTCCGCGAGCGGGGGGCCGGCCGGCGACGTGGGCTGGGGGTCGGGCGCCGGCGGCGGGACGAGGCGGAGCCAGGCCGCCGGCGTCGCCGGGACGCCCGACGGCAGTGTGAAGGTCAGGGCCAGCGTGCCCTGGATCGACGAACTCGCGCTGCTCCGCACGCCCGCGCCGGGGACGTCGAACGGCGGCTCGGAGTTGGGGGCGGGCTCGAGCCGTGGACGGGGCCGCAAGACGGTGACGGTCGTGCCGGTGCGGGTGGCGGTCGCGTTGCTCATCGGGTCTCCTCGGCGTCCGGGACGGGGCGCAGCCGCAGTCCGGGTCGGATCAAATGGGGGTCGGCGCCGACGGCGGCGGCGTTGGCGCGGTACCAGCGGGGCCAGGCCGCGGCGACGCTCGCCGTGGACGCCCGCGGGCCTAGGTGGCGGGCGGCGATGCCCCAGAGCGTGTCGCCGGGCCGGACGACGACCGTCGCGCTCGCTCGCGGGGGGTCGATCTTCGACCGCACACCGTGGCGATGGGCCGGGTGCGGCACGGGCGCCGGGCAGGGTGCGGGACGTGACGCCGCGTCAGGCGAGGGTGTGGCGGCCAATGCCTCGGTGGCGGGTGGGTCGAGCCTGGGTGGGTCGAGCCTGGGTGGGTCGAGGCCGGGTCGGTCGAGGCTGGGCAGTTCCGTGCCGGACAGGTTCCCCGGGATCGGGACGGGGACGGGGACGGGGCCGGGTGTCGGGGCGGACACGGCGCCCGCCGGTGTGGCCAGCGCGGCGGTCGTGCCGGAGACGAGGGCCGCGCCGAGCACGTAGCCGGTGAGGCGGCGAATCGCGGCCGGTGCGAACCGCGCGCTGCAGTGGGCGGCAGCGCGGCCCCATGCGCCGGGCAGGGCGCCCAGTGCCGTCGCGAGGAAAGCCAGGCCCCACCACAGCAGGCAGGCCCAGGCGGCGAGCGCGCCGGCGGCCTCCACCGCGACGTCCGGCGGGAGCGGCCCGGGACGCCGCAGATCGGACTGGATTCCTGCGCCGGCCCACCACAGCGCCCGCACGCCGGCCGCGTACAGCGCGGCCACGGTGAGTATTCGGATCGCGGCGCGCGCCGCGCCCCGTGGTGCTTCCTCGATCGTCCCCGCCATGACGGTTCTTCCTCCTCAACCATGCATTTGCGTATGTTTGCGTTTGTATACCGCCATTCTCGATCGGTCAAGGTGGATTGCGGAACGAAGATCGCCGCGGATAAGGTCGGCCGCCAACAGGACCGGGGGTGTCGCATGCGGTGGGCGGAGCTGTTCCGCGACCTCGAGGCGCAGCTCGACGCCGCGTCCTCGGCCGAGCTGGCCGGTGAGGTCGCCGACCGCACGAGGCGGGAGTACGCCCGCATCCGCCTCGTCGACCGCCTCCGTGCCGCCGAGGGGCGCGAGGTCCTGCTCACCGTCGCGGGGGCGGGGGTCGTGCGGGGCTCGGTGCTCGACTGCGGGCCGGACTGGGTGCTGCTCGCGCAGGAATCGAACCGCGAGGCGGTCGTCTCGCTCGGCGCCCTGCTCGGGGTGGTCGGCCTGGACCCGCGGGCCGCGACGGAGCCGGGGTCGGAAGGTGTGGTCGGCGCGCGCTGCGGCCTCGGCACGGTGTTGCGGGCGCTCGCGCGTGACCGAGCCGAGGTCGCCTGCACCGTCCTGGACGGGAGCGTCACCGTCGGGACGATCGATCGCGTGGGCGCCGACTACCTGGAGATCGCGCCCTGCCGGCCCGGCGAACGGCGGGCAAGGGATGCCGGGACGCAGCGCAAGCTCGTCCCGTTCGCTGCGCTCGCGGTCACCAGCCGGCGGTAGCGGGCAGTCAGCTGTCCTCCGGCTCCTCGCCCTTGCCGAAGGGGTGGGCGGAGACGAACTCCTCGGTCTTCGAGTACATCCGCTGGATGAAGGCTTCGAGCTCGCTCGCCTCGACCCGCCACTGCCCCCGGCCGCCGATTTTGATGGCCCGCAGCTCGCCGGACCGGACGAGCGCGTAGACCTGCGGACCGGAGGTGTTCAGAATTTCGGCCACGTCCGCGAGCGTGAGAAAGCGTGGCGGCATGAGTTCTCGTCTCCTTGCGCTGAGTGGCTTCGGCCCGCATGAGTTTGCCACTACCGGTCGGTCTCGAGCCGCGGCCGTCCACAAGCGGGCGGGTCGACGGGGATCGGAGATCACGAACCTGGGGAAAACCGCCCCGGCGTGCCCGGGATCGTGCAGGATGACCGGATTCGTCCCACTTCGGGGAGTGGCGGGATATGTCGAATCTGTTATCACCTCCTGCGGACCGGCTTGCCCGGCCGCGCTGGACTGATCCACGGCTGCTGGTCGGGGTTCTGCTCGTTGCCTCGTCCGTGGTGGTCGGTGCGCGTGTGGTCGCCGCTGCGGACGACTCGCGTGCGGTGTGGTCGCTGACCCGCGACCTCGTTGCCGGTTCGACCCTGGCGGAGACGGATGTGACGATCCGTCAGGTCCGTTTGGACGGGGCGGTGAACCCGTATGTCGCCGCCGGGGCCACGTCGCCGGTGGGTTCGGTGCTGCGCCGCGACCTCGCCGCGGGGGAACTGCTGCCCGCGGCCGCGGTGACGCGTGCGGGGCAGGAACCGGAGCGGCTCGTCACCGTGCCCGTGGGCCGTGACCGCCTCCCGCTGGGGCTGGCCGCGGGCCAGCGCGTCGACGTCTACGTCTCCACCGAGCCTGCCTCGGCGGCTAAGGCGCCGCGCCAGGCACTTGCCGTCGGTGGTGCCCGGGTCGAAGAGGTCGAGGACGCGTCGGCGCGGTTCTCGTCCGGCGGGCAGGGGCGAGTGGTGCTCGCCGTGCCCGTGGCCAAGGTGCAGGCTCTCGTCTCGTCCCTCGAGGCGGGGTCCGTCGACCTCGTCCGGGTTCCGTAGCCAGGCATGGACATTCCCGTCCTCACCGCCGTCACCGGCGCGCGCTGGGAGGCCGACCTGATCTCGGCCCTCGAGCGCAGCCCCGGTGGCATCACCGTCACCCGCCGGTGCGTCGACCTCGCCGACCTGCTGGCCGCGGCTGCCGTCGGTACGGCACGGGCCGTGCTCGTCAGCCCGGACCTGCGCCGGCTGGACCGCGACGCCGTCGCCCGGCTGGCCGCCGACGGGCTGGCGGTCGTCGGCGTGATCGACCCCGACGACGAGCCTGGCGAGCGGCGATTGCGTCAGATCGGCGTCGCCTCGGTCGTCCCGGCGGACGCGGGCGCCGACGCGATCGGGGTTGCCGTCTCGGCTGCGGTCTCGGCGAAGTCGCGCTCGGCGGTCGACTTCGATCCCGACGGCGACATCGAGGTCGCCCCGGGGAACGAGCGGCCCGCCGTGCCGGTCGGGTCGGGGCGTCTGGTCGCCGTCTGGGGACCAGCCGGGGCCCCGGGCCGGACGACGGTCGCCGTCACCCTCGCCGACGAACTCGCCGCGGCCGGGGTCCCCACCCTGTTGGCGGACGCCGACACCTACGGCGGCTCGGTCGCGCAGTTGCTCGGCGTCCTCGACGAGGCACCGGGTCTCGCCGCGGCGGCCCGCGCGGCGAATGCGGGCACCCTCGACCTGCCTGCGCTGGCCGGGTTCGCCCGGCAACTGCCCGGCGTCCCGCTGCGGCTGCTCACAGGGATCGCGCGGGCGGACCGCTGGCCCGAACTGCGCCCCGCCTCGCTCGACGTCGTCTGGACGCTCGCGCGCAGCCTCGCCGCCGTCACTGTCGTCGACTGCGGGTTCTGTCTGGAGCAGGACGAGGAGCTCTCGTTCGACACGGTCGCACCCCAGCGCAACGGGGCCACACTCGCGACGCTCGCCCAGGCCGACGAGATCCTCGTCGTCGGCGCGGCCGACCCCGTCGGGCTGCACCGGCTCGTGCGGGGCCTCGCGGAGCTCCGAGAGGCGGTGCCCGGAGTCGAGGTCCGCGTGATCGTGAACAAGGTCCGCCGGGGTCCTGTCGGTCCGGATCCCGAAGGGCGGGTAGCAGAGATGCTGGCCCGCTTCGCCGGCGTCACCGCGCAGGCGCTCGTGCCCGCCGACGTCGACGCCTGCGACCGGGCGATGCTCGCCGGCCGGTCGCTGCGTGAGGTGGCCGCCGAGTCGCCCGCGCGCCGAGCGATCGTCGGCGTCACGGGCCGGCTGGCGGCCGAGTACCTCCCGCCGGCGCCGGTGGGGGCCGCCGGGCGTCCTCGCCCGGCGCCCGCGCTGCGTCGTCGCCTGTTCGCCGGGCGCTGACGCGGCCGCCGGGCGCGCGCTGACGCGGGCGCCCGGGCGAGCCCGGTCCGCGTGCCAGGATGACGACCGGCCGACCCGGTCGCGGCGGCGGTGCGCGGCGGGTTCAGCTGGGGAGTCGAAGGATGCGCAGGGGGCTCGTGCTGGGTGGCGGCGGGATCCTCGGCGCCGCGTGGATGCTCGGCGCGCTCGACGCTGTCGCCGACGTGACCGGCCTCGACCCGCGGGACTTCGACGTGATCGTCGGTACGTCCGCCGGGGCCTTCCTGGCCGCGATGCTCGGCTCCGGCGTGGCGGTCCCCGACCTGTTCGACCGCCAGCTCGGCGTGCCGGTGGTGCGCACGCCTGCCGATACCGCGAAGCCGGACGACCCGCTGGAGGCCGCGCAGGAGACGGCGTTCGCGCCCGTCGAGGCGGTGCGCCCGGCGCGCGGCCCGTTGCGGCCGGGCTCGCCCCGCCTGCTCGGTCAGCTCGCTCGGCACCCCTCCCGCGTCAACCCCCGCACGCTGATCGCCGCAGGCCTGCCGCCGGGCCGCCGGTCGCTCGACCACGTGATCGCGACGATCGACGAGGTCACGCCGCCCGGCGGATGGTGCGCCCGCGAGGGCGTCCTGGTCACGGGGTTCGACCTCGATGCCGGGACCCGCGCGCTGTTCGGCGGCCCGGGTACGCCCTACTTGCCGGACGTCCGGCTCGGCGACGCCGTCCGGGCGTCCTGCGCGATCCCGGGGTGGTTCGAGCCCGTCAGCTCCGGCGAGCGGCGGTTCGTGGACGGTGGGTCGTGGTCGGTGAGCAACGCCGACGTGCTCGTCGGTCATCGCCTCGACGAGGTCGTCGTGCTCGCCCCGATGGTCTCGTTCGACCCGGCTCCGCTGCGCCGCCCCGCCACCGCGATGGCCCGGCTCGACCGCGCGTGGCGCCGGGCCGCAACCGGCCGCCTGGTCGCCGAGGTTGCGTCCGTCCGAGCTGACGGCGCCGTGGTGCGGGTGCTCGGGCCGAGCCGGGCCGATCTTGCCGTGATCGGCTCCAACCTGATGGACGCCCGCCGCCGCGCCGCCGTGCTCGACATGTCGCGCCGAACGTCGCGCGTGGCTCTGCGCGACCCGCGGGATCCGACCGAATCGGCTCGGCATCGCGCCCGCTGACTGAGCACCAGGTGCGAGTCCGACAGGATTCGTCTCCTCGGGGTGATCACGACCCGAACGAGAACGACCGAGGAGACCCGTGCGCGTGTACCTGCCCGTCACCTTCCCGGTGCTCGCGCGCGCCGTCGAAGCCGGGGAGCTCGGCCCCGCCCCGATGCTCGGCTTCGCGGTGACCCCGGCGCTGCGGGAGTGGTACGCCTCCGGCGACGCCGAGGAACTCGAGTTCGCCGCGATGACCGATGCGGCCCGGGAATGCCTGCGCCTGCTCGCCCGCGACAGCGAGGCCCCCGCTCGCCGCATCGTCGTCGCCGCCGACATCGCGGACGCCGAGATCGCCGCGACGCCCGACTTCCACCCTGGCGCCGTGATGGTGAACCTCGCCGTGCCGCTCTCCGCGGTCGCGGCCGTGCACGTCGACGACGCGTCCGCAGGCCCGGACGTCCGTGCTGCCGCCGCGCTCGTGCACGCGGCCGACGGCGGCGACGAGGACGCGGAGTTCGCGGTCGAGGGCGTCGAAGACCACCAGCTCCAGTGGTTCGCGACCCAGGAAGTGGCAAGCTTGCTGGCCGAATCGCGCGAGTGAGCCCGCGTTCGAGGGTCTGTCGAGCAGAGCATCGGCAGGCCGTTCTCGTCTAGCTGCAAGTGATGTGACCACATGTCAGGGGACTCGCCGGCCGCTGCCCGCATCGCCCGCGGCATTGGCTCGGTTATCCACAGCAACGGGAACATTGAGGACATCAGGGCAAGACGGGGCTAACTTCCTGCTCGGAGTCATTCGAGGCGAACGCTTTTTGTTCGCTGGGGATGGTGGCTGCCGATGAACCGGGGGGCTCCCGTGAAAAATTCCGTATGTGGGTTTGCGCTGGTCGCAGCTCTGATCACGACAGTGTCCTGCGTGAATGTCGAACTGGCGGGAGCCGTCTCGACGAACGCTGTCGATGCTCCGCGCAACTCTGGCCGGCTCGCAGATGTCAACCTGCCGTCCTGCGACCGCATCGAGTACGTCGGCAAGGTTGGGACGATATACGTCCAGACGGACGTCAACGGCTTCATTCAGTGGGGCATCTACATGCACAATCCCGCTGGTGACGCTGGCCACTGGTGGGTGGACGTCTACGTCTCGAAGGACTCTGTGAGCAAGCGGAACAGGGACCGGGTCGATCACAAGGAGCAGAATTACCCACCACACGCCTCGGTCCCAGCAAGTTTGGCTACCTCTGGGAGGGTGTTCCACATCGAGACGAGGCATGTGACCACGGACGGGAGGGAGTCGAACAGTGTCACCAACGGTTGCGTCATCCCGTAGGTTGGCCGCCGCGTTGGCGGCGGTGTTGGCGGAAGCCGTGCCGTCCGGGCTGGTCGTGTGTGCCGACGGGTACGACGTATTCGTCCAAGACGGTGAGGAGGAGCAATGCTTGAGACCTGTGGATCACCCCGCCGGGTTGCGTAGCTGAGCGGCGCGGCGGGATGCGGGAGGGTCGTACCTCCCCGATGATCCCGAGAAAGCCCCTCAAGCCAGGCCGGCGCGCCAACGCCGGTCGGAAAGGTACGACCCCGTGCTTACGGTAGTTGCTGGTTCCTGCCCCGAGCCCTCCGCCACGACGGCGCCCGGCCCCGCGCCGGTGTCGCTGATCGACGAGCTCGTGCGCGAGGGCGCCCGGCGGATGCTCGCCGAGGCGTTGCAGGCCGAGGTCGCCGACTACATCGCCCGATTCGCCGACGAGCGCGATGAGAACGGCCGGCGTCTGGTGGTGCGCAACGGCAGCCACGAGCCGCGGGAGGTGCTCACCTCGGCCGGCGCGGTGCAGGTGCAGGCTCCGCGGGTCAACGACAAGCGCATCGACGCCGACACCGGCGAACGGGCGCGGTTCTCCTCGGCGATCTTGCCGCCGTGGTGCCGCAAGACCCCGAAGATCAACGAGGTGCTGCCGCTGCTCTACCTGCACGGCCTGTCCAGCGGCGACTTCGTCCCGGCGCTGGGCCAGTTCCTCGGCTCGACCGCCGGGCTGTCCGCACCGGTGATCACCAAGCTCACCGAGACCTGGCAGCACGAGCAACGCACCTTCGCCGCCCGGGACCTGTCCGGGGTCGACTTCGTCTATCTGTGGGCCGACGGCATCCACGTCAACGTCCGCCTGGAGGAGCACCGGCTGTGCCTGCTCGTGCTCGTCGGGGTCCGCGCCGACGGGCGCAAGGAACTCGTCGCGATCAGCGACGGCTACCGGGAATCCACCGAGTCCTGGGCCGACCTGCTGCGCGATGCCCGCCACCGCGGCATGCGCGCCCCGGTACTCGCGATGGGCGACGGAGCACTCGGCTTCTGGGGCGCCCTCGCCGAGGTGTTCCCCCAGACCCGGGCCCAGCGGTGCTGGTTCCACAAGATCGCCAACGTCCTGGGCGCCATGCCCAAGACCGCGCACCCCGCGGCGAAAACGGCGCTCGCGGCGATCTACAACGCGGAGAACAAGACCAAGGCGGCCGCGGCCGCGAAGGACTTCGCGACCACCTACCGAGCGAAGTTCCCCAAGGCCGTCGCGAAGATCACCGACGACCTCGACGTCCTGCTGGCCTTCTACGACTACCCGGCCGAGCACTGGATCCACCTGCGCACCACGAACCCGATCGAGTCGACCTTCGCCACCGTGCGCCACCGCCAGAAGCTCACCAAGGGCCCCGGCTCACGCGCCGCCGGCCTCGCGATGGCGTTCAAGCTCATGCAAGCCGCACAAGATCGCTGGCGCGCCGTCAACGCCCCGCACCTGGTCGCCCTCGTCCGAGCAGGGGCGGTGTTCAAGCACGGCAAGCTCGTCGAACGACCCGACGACCGATCCCTGACGGACCGTCAGACAGCCGCCTGAAAGTTCCCGATCCACAGGTATTGACTATTGCTCGTGAGGAGCGTTGGGCCGGCTCTGCAGCGCCCGGCATCCTCGATGACCCGGAGACGTTGGAACCGGGCGAGGATATCGAGATGTTGGAGACCGTCATGATCGCCACTCTCAGCGGCGTGCAGGACGGGATCAGTCGGGCGCGCTCGACGCCCTGGCCGCAGGCCCCGGGAACGAACGACGCGGTGTCGGCGATGCCGTATCCGGGAGCTCGCGTCGTCGAGGGAGTGCTCCACGCATGGTTCGGGAACGAAAACGACCCGGCGTTACGCCTGGCGCCGCTCTCGCTTTCCGATCTCGGCCTGTGAGCGCTCACAGCAGTTCCAATCGAGCGGAGGCGTGGGGGATCGGCGCGGCCGCCGTCGGCGAGCCCACGCCGCCGAAGCGCGTCCCTTCGGCCGGCGGCGGCCCGATGCCGTGGGCGACGGCGAGTTCGGCGACCAGCGCGCTGATCCGCTGCCCGTAGCTTCGGGGTGCGTAGGCGCCGCGCGCGTACAGCCGCTCGTACGCCGGCATCAGGTCGGGTCGGTAGCCGGCGAGCCAGGTGAGGAACCACTCGCGCGCCCCGGGCCGAAGGTGCAAGACGATCGGCGTCACCGACCGCGCCCCGGCCGCGGCGATCGCGGCGACCGTCTCCTCCAGTTGCTCGACGGAGTCGGTGAGGTACGGCAGCACCGGCGCCATCCGGACGGAGCAGTCGACGCCCGCGTCGGTCAGCCGCGCGCAGACCTCCAGCCGGGCGCGGGGGCTCGGGGTGCCGGGTTCGACCGCCCGCCACAACGCCTCGTCGAGGTACCCGACGGACACGGCCGTGCTGACGTCGGTCACCGCCGACGCCCGCCGCAGGAGCGGCAAGTCGCGCAGGATGAGCGAGCCCTTGGTCAGGACGGAGAACGGGTTCGCGCGCTCGAGCAGGGCCTCCAGGATGCCCGGCATAAGGCGGTAGCGCCCTTCCGCCCGCTGGTAGGGATCCGTGTTCGTGCCCATCGCGATCGCCTCCCCGCGCCAGGACGGTGCCGCGAGGGCGCGTCGCAGGAGCTCCGCGGCGTTCAGCTTCACGACGACCTGGGAGTCGAAGTCGGACCCGGCGTCGAGGTCGAGGTAGGCGTGGGTATTGCGGGCGAAGCAGTACCGGCACGCATGGCTGCACCCGCGGTGCGGGTTCACCGTCCACGAGAATTGCAGCCGGGCCGCGTTCGGGACCCGGTTGACGATGGACCGGGCGTGCACCTCGTAGAAGGTCATCCCGCGGAACTCGGGGGTGTCGAACTGCCGAGTGACAACCCCGGCGGCGAACAGTGCGGCCGGCATGCCTGCGGCCTCGCCGTCCAGCAACAAGTTGTCCCAGCGCATCTGCTTCCCCTACGGATTGATGTTCGAACATATATTCGAATAGGGTCCGTCGCAAGTCCGACTCAGCTGCGCCGACCCCGGGCCACCGGGGGGCTTGCCGTGTCACGATGCGGGTATCCGCTGGGGACCCTGAGCACGAGGGAGTGGGTTGGCGTGGACGCTGTGACGCAGGTGCCGGAGCCGAGGAACGAGCCCGTCCAGACCTACGCCCCCGGCAGCGCGGAGCGGGGCCGGCTGGAAGAGCGACTCAAGGCCGTCGCTGCGGACCGGGCCGAGCTGACCGCGACGATCGGCGGCGTGCAGCGGCCCGGCAGCGGTGCGGCGTTCGACGTGGTCGCCCCGCACGACCACCGCCACATCCTCGGTACCGCGCGGGCAGCCACGAACCACGACGCGCGCGTCGCCGTCGACGCGGCCCTGGCGGCCGGCCCGGCCTGGCGCGACCTCGCGTTCGACGAGCGTGCGGCGGTCTTCCTGCGCGCGGCCGACCTGTTGGCCGGGCCGTGGCGCGAGCTGATGAACGCGGCGACGATGCTCGGCCAGTCCAAGACCATCGTGCAGGCAGAGATCGACGCGGCCTGCGAGCTGATCGACTTCTGGCGCTGGAACGTCCACTTCGCCCGGCAGATCCACGCCGGCCAGCCAGTGTCGTCGCCCGGGGTCTGGAACCGTAGCGACCACCGCCCGCTCGAGGGCTTCGTCTACGCGATCTCGCCGTTCAACTTCACCTCGATCGCCGCGAACCTGCCGACCGCACCGGCGCTGATGGGCAACACGGTGGTGTGGAAGCCGGCGGTGACGGCGACCCTGTCCGCCCAGGTGACCATGCGCCTGCTCGAGGCGGCGGGTCTGCCCCCCGGTGTGATCAACGTGCTGCCGGGCCACGGGGCGGCGGTGTCCGAGGTCGCGTTGCTCGACCCCGCGCTGGCGGGCATCCACTTCACCGGTTCAACGCCGACGTTCCAGCGCCTGTGGCAGACCGTGGGGCAGAATCTCGCCGGCTACCGCACCTATCCGCGCCTGGTCGGCGAGACCGGCGGGAAGGACTTCGTGCTCGCCCACCCCTCCGCAGACCCGGCCGCGCTGCGGACCGCGCTGCTCCGGGGCGCGTTCGAGTACCAGGGGCAGAAGTGTTCGGCCGCCTCCCGCGCGTACATCGCTCGTTCGGTGTGGGACCGCATCCGCGACGACCTGCTCGCGGAGACCGCGGCCCTGCCGATGGGTGACGTCGCCGACTTGTCGAACTTCATGGGCGCAGTGATCGACGCCAAGGCCTTCGCCACGCACCGCGACGCCATCGAACGGGCGCGGCTGCGCTCGAGCGCCGAGATCCTCGTCGGCGGCACCTACGACGACTCGCGTGGCTGGTTCGTGCGGCCGACGATCGTCGCTTCAGACGACCCGGGCGACGAGGTGTTCACCACCGAGTACTTCGGTCCGATCCTCGGCGTGTTCGTCTACGACGACGCCGACTGGGAACGGGTGCTGACCTTGGTCGACTCCGCGGCCCCGTACGGCCTGACCGGCGCCGTCTTCGCCACCGACCGCTCGGCCATCGCGCAGGCCGCGCACGCGCTGCGCTTCGCCGCGGGCAACTTCTACGTCAACGACAAGCCGACGGGTGCTGTCGTCGGGCAGCAGCCGTTCGGCGGGTCCCGGGCGTCCGGCACGAACGACAAGGCGGGCTCGCCGCTGAACCTGCTGCGCTGGGTGAGCCCCCGCTCGATCAAGGAGACCCTCGTCCCGCCGACCGACTGGCGCTACCCGCACATGGGCTGAGTGCGGTTCGGGGCCTGCCCCGCTAACCTCGCGTCGTGACGCGCGCGCCGTCGGACCGCTCCTTCGGTGAGGAGGGGGCTCGACTCACCTACGGGTCCTACCTCCATCTGGAGGGGCTTCTCGACCAACAGCACCTCCTGTCCGAGCCGCCCGCGCACGACGAGCTGCTCTTCATCACGATCCACCAGGTCTACGAGCTGTGGTTCAAACAGCTGCTGCACGAGCTCGAGGCCGTCCGGGCGGCGATGTACGCGCGTCGGCTCTGGCAGGCGCGCCACCTGCTCGGCCGAGTGCACGCGGTCGAGCGCGTCCTCGTCGGGCAGGTCGAGGTTCTCGAGACGATGACGCCGCAGGACTTCGGCGTCTTCCGCGCAAGGCTCGCGCCGGCCAGCGGCTTCCAGTCCGTGCAGTTCCGCGAGATCGAGTTCCTCTCCGGTGCCCAAGACCCCGAGTTTCTGGACCGCTTCCGCGCCCTGACGCCCGACGAGCACGCCCGGCTCACCCGCCGTCTGTCCGAGCCCACGCTTTGGGACGCTTATCTCACCGTCCTCGCCGCGCGTGACCTGCCGATCGGCGGGGATGCCGAGATCATGGCCTCGTTGCTCGCGGTGGCCCGCGACCGCGACACCTACGGACAGGAGTGGGACCTTGCCGAGGCGCTGCTGTCCCACGACGCGAGCGCCTGGCTCTGGCGCTCCCGCCACGTGGTGATGGTGGAGCGTCAGATCGGGACGCGGTCGGGCACGGGGGGCTCGTCCGGGGGGCCGTACCTGCGCAGCCGACTGCCATTGCGGTACTACCCCCTGCTGTGGGAACTGCGGGATCGTCTCTAGGCAGCGGGCATCGACTTAACCAAGGGCGACGGGAGCGGGACAGGACATGCAGGGCGCGACGATCGATCCGGACGAGGCGTTGGACTCGCCGGTGGCCCGGATCATGGCCGGTACGGGCGAGCGTCGGCGCGCGGACGCCCTGGCGGGCGGTCTCGACGGCGAGGAACTGGTGGTGCTGCTGCGCCGGTACTACCGCCACGTCATGCCGGAGGACCTGTCGGGCCGCGATCCCGAGCACCTGTACGGGGCCGCGGTCTCCCACTACCGCCTCGGCGCCAAGCGCTCGCAGGGGACGGTCCACGTCCGGGTGCTGAACCCGACCGCCGAGGCCGACGGCTGGGGGGCCGGCCGGACGATCGTGGAGATCGTCACCGACGACATGCCGTTCCTGGTCGACTCGGTCACCGCCGAACTCACCCGGACCGACCACGCGATCAGCCTCATCGTCCACCCTCAGATGGTCGTGCGCCGCGACATCACGGGCCGGCTGCTGGGCATCTCCGACCACTCGGGCGCGACCCGCGCGGCGGGCGAGACCGCCGAGTCCTGGATGCACGTCGAGATCGACCGGGTCGCGGACACGACCGAGACCGGGGTCATCGAGTCCGACCTGCGCCGCGTGCTGTCCGATGTCCGCGACGCGGTCGAGGACTGGCAGAAGATGGGCGAGGCCGCCTTCCGCGTCGCGGACGACCTGGCGGGCGCCGAGGGCGTCCCCGGCGCGGCGGCGGACCCGGAGCACGTCGAGGCCTGGGAACTGTTGCGCTGGCTCGCCGACAACCACTTCACGTTCCTCGGTTATCGCGAGTACGAGCTCTCGACCGAGGACGGCGAGGACGTCCTGTACGGGGTGCCCGGCACGGGTCTGGGCATCCTGCGCGGGGACGTCTCGCGGTCCTCGTCGTTCGAGTCGCTCACGCCCGAGGTGCGAGCCCGGGCCCGGGACCCCCGCCCCCTCATCGTCACGAAGTCCACGACCCGCTCGACGGTGCACCGGCCCGCCTACCTCGACTACATCGGAGTCAAGCGCTTCGACGACACCGGCGCAGTGATCGGCGAGCGTCGCTTTCTCGGGCTGTTCAGCCGCGCGGCCTACGCGGAGAGCGTGCTGCGTATCCCGGTGCTGCGGCGCAAGGTCGACGACCTCTACGAGCTGGTGGGGTTCAAACCGAGCAGCCACCGTGGGCGTGACCTGCTCGAGGCGGTCGAGACCTACCCGCGTGACGAGCTCTTCCAGATTCCCGTCACCGAGCTGTGCACGATCCTGCTCGCGGTCTTGCACCTCAAGGAGCGCCGGCGCCTGCGGCTGTTCCTGCGCACGGACGAGTTCGGCCGGTTCTTCTCCGCGCTCGTCTACCTCCCGCGCGACCGTTACAACACCGAAAATCGGCTCCGGATCCAGACGATCCTCGCCGAGGAGCTGGACGGCGCCAGCGTCGACTACACCTCGCAGGTCTCGGAGTCGGTCCTCGCGCGGCTGCACTTCGTCGTCCGCGTCGACCCGGCCCGCTACGGCAGGGCCGTCGCGTCCGTGGACCCGGCGCGCATCGAGGCGAAGCTGGTCGACGCGACGCGGGCCTGGCGTGAGGACTTCACCGAAGCAGCCGAGGCAGCCTGCGGCCTGGCGGCCGCGCCCGACCTCGTGCAGGTCTATGCCGACGCGTTCCCCGCCGGCTACCGGGCGGAGTACTCGGCAGCGCATGCTGTCGCGGACATGTTGCGGCTGGAGGCGTTGCCACCCGACGACGGCCTGGCGGTGGAACTGGAGGACGCGACCGACGACGAGGCGGGCCGGCGTCGATTCCTGGTCTACCGGACGGGCTCGGCGATCTCGCTGACCGAGGTGCTCCCCGTCCTGCAGCACATGGGCGTCGAGGTCACCGACGAGCAACCGTACGAGGTCGAGCGCCCCGAAGGCCACGGTCAGGCGTGGGTCTACGAGTTCGGCCTGCGCGCCGACTTGTCCAACGAGGACACCGATGCCGTCCGCACGCTGTTCGAGGAGACGTTCATCGCGGTGCGGACGGGCCAGGCCGAGTCCGACGGCTTCAACAGGCTCGTCCTGTTCGGTGGTCTGACGTGGCGTCAGGTGAGCGTCCTGCGCGCTTATGCGAAGTACCTGCGGCAGGCCGGGACGACCTTCAGCCAGGAGTACATCGAGCAGGTCGTGACCTCCGACATCGCGATCGCCCGCCTTCTCGTCCGGCTGTTCGAGGCGCGCTTCTCCCCGGCGCTCGGTGATCCCGAGGCCCTGGGGCGCAGCGAGATGATCGACGCGCTCCGCGAAGAGGTGGCGGGGGCCCTGGACGCGGTCGTGAGCCTCGACGCCGACCGGATCCTCCGGTCGTTCCTGGTGCTGGTGAACGCGACCTTGCGAACCAACTACTTCGCGCCGGACACCGCGGGCGCCCCCGCCCCGTACCTGTCGTTCAAGTTGGACCCGCGCGAGATCCCGGACCTGCCCGCCCCGCGGCCGCGCTTCGAGATCTGGGTGTACTCGCCCCGGGTCGAGGGCGTGCACCTGCGCTTCGGCCCGGTCGCCCGCGGCGGGCTGCGCTGGTCCGACCGCCGGGAGGACTTCCGCACCGAGGTCCTGGGGCTGGTCAAGGCGCAGATGGTGAAGAACGCGGTCATCGTCCCCGTGGGGGCGAAGGGCGGCTTCGTCGTCAAGCGGCCGCCGTCCGCCGACGACCGGGACGCGCTCGCCGCCGAGGGCGTCGCCTGCTACCGCACGTTCATCACGGGCCTGCTCGACATCACCGACAACCTGATCGAGGGTCAGATCGTGCCGCCGGTCGACGTCGTGCGGCACGACGCCGACGACGCGTACCTCGTCGTGGCCGCGGACAAGGGCACGGCCAGATTCTCCGACATCGCGAACTCGATCGCCCTCGAGCGCAGGTTCTGGCTCGGTGACGCCTTCGCCTCGGGCGGGTCGGTCGGCTACGACCACAAGGCGATGGGTATCACTGCCCGCGGGGCGTGGGAGTCGGTCAAGCGCCACTTCCGCGAGCGCGGGATCGACTGCCAGGCCCAGGACTTCACCTGTGTCGGCATCGGCGACATGTCCGGGGACGTGTTCGGCAACGGGATGCTGCTGTCCCGGCACATCCGCCTGGTGGCGGCCTTCGACCACCGACACGTGTTCCTCGACCCGGACCCGGACGCGGCCGCCTCCTTCGCCGAGCGCGCCCGGCTGTTCGCCCTGCCGCGCTCGTCCTGGGCGGACTACGACGCGACCCTGATCTCGACCGGGGGTGGGGTGTACCCGCGCTCGGCAAAGGCGATCATGATCACGCCGCCGGTTGCCGTGCGCCTCGGGCTCGACATGTCGGTGACCCGGTTGACGCCGCAGGAACTCATGCGCGCGATCCTCACCGCCGAGGTGGACCTGCTCTGGAACGGCGGCATCGGCACGTACGTCAAGGCCGCCACCGAGAGCCACGCGGAAGTCGGGGACAAGGCGAACGACGCGATCCGGGTGGACGGGGCGCAGCTTCGCGCCGCGTGCGTCGGCGAGGGCGGAAACCTGGGCTTCACCCAGCGCGGCCGGATCGCCTACGCCCGAGCGTGGGTGCGCACCGTCCCCGTCGTGAACCCGGACGGCAGTACGGAACAGCGGGCCGAGAACGGGCGGATCAACACCGACGCGATCGACAACTCCGCGGGGGTGGACACCTCCGACCACGAGGTGAACATCAAGATCCTGCTCGACCGCATCGTGCAGGCCGGCGACCTGACGCAGGATCAGCGCAACGAACTGTTGGCCTCGATGACGGACGAAGTCGCGGACCTCGTGCTCCGCGACAACTACGGCCAGAACGTCGCGCTGGCGAACGGGTTCGCACAGGCCTCGGCGCTGCTGCACGCGCACGCCCGTTACATCCACCGTCTGGAGCAGGACGGGCAGCTCGACCGGGAGCTCGAGTTTCTCCCCTCGGATACCGAGATCGCGGCCCGCACGGTCGAGGGCGGCGGCCTGACGACGCCGGAGCTCGCGGTATTGCTGGCGTACGCGAAGATCACCCTGGACCGCGAGCTTCTGGACTCTGACCTCCCGGACGCACCGGCGCTGCGCCGCGAGCTGCACGCGTACTTCCCGGGCGCGTTGCGCGAGCGGTTCGCCGCGCAGATCGACGCTCACCCGCTCCGCCGCGAGATCCTGACCACCGGAATCGTAAACAGCGTGGTGAACAACGCCGGCATCACGTTCGTCCACCGCATGCGCGAGGAGACGGCGGCCGTCGCCGCCGACATCGTCCGCGCCCACCTCGTCGCCCGGGACGTCTTCGATCTCGAGCGGTTCTGGACGGCGGTGGAGGACCTCGACAACGTCGTCGCCGCCCCCGTCCAGACCCGGATGCAGCTCAAGGCCCGCCGTCTCGCGGAGCGGGGGACCCGCTGGTTGCTGCACAAGCGCCGGCCCCCGTTGGACCTGACGCGCGAGTGCGAGTTCTTCGCCGAGGGCGTGGCGCAGGTGCTGGCCCTGCTGCCGAAGACCGTGCGAGGCGCCGACCTCGAGACCCTGGAGACGACCCGCGACGAGTTGGTCGCGGAAGGCGTGCCGCACGATCTGGCCGAACGCGCCGCGTCGATGGACCAGGCGCCCTCGGCGCTCGACATCGTCGAGGTCGCACGCGAGGCGGGCCGTTCCGTGCAGGACGTCGCGGACGTGTACTTCCTGCTCGCCGACCGGCTCTCGATCTCCGGATTGCTCGCCCGGATCAACGCCCTGCCGCGCGACGACCGGTGGCGGGCGATGGCCCGGGCGAGCCTGCGCGAGGACCTCTTCGGTGCGCACGCCGCGCTCACCGCCGACGTCCTCGCCGCCGGTCCCTCGCTCGCGACCCCCGATCAGCGCTTCGACGCCTGGCGTGCGGGCGCGGCCGGGTCTGTCGAGCAGGCCGGGCGGATGTTCGCCGAGATCAGCGCGGCTGCCGACTACGATCTCGCGATGCTGTCGGTGGCGATGCGGACCTTCCGCAGCATGCTGAGCGCGCCGCGCGGGTAATCCCGGTGCGCGCCACGGCCCCTCGACTGCACACTCGAGGCGGCCGTCCGGCCGCCGCACGCGAGGAGGGGAGCAGCTGTGTCGTTCGTCGAGGTCCAGGGAAACCGGGTTCCGATCCGGATGTGGGCAGACCCGGGCGCCGTCGAGGATCAGGCGATGGCACAACTGCGCAACGTGGCGAACCTGCCGTGGGTGCACGGCGTCGCCGTGATGCCGGACGTCCACTACGGCAAGGGCGCGACCGTCGGGTCGGTCATCGCGATGCGCGAGGCCGTCTCGCCGGCGGCGGTCGGGGTCGACATCGGCTGCGGCATGACCGCGGTGCGGACCTCCCTGACGGCCGCGGACCTGCCGGAAGACCTCCGGGCTCTGCGCGGGCGCATCGAGGACGCCGTCCCGGTGGGCTTCGACAGCCACTCCCGGCCGGTGCCCGCGGCCCGGGTACCTGGGGTCGGCGGGTGGGACGCGTTCTGGGCCGGCTTCGGTGACCTCGTCTCCAGCGTGCAGTCGCGGCGCGAGCGGGCCCTCGTCCAGATGGGGTCGCTCGGCGGGGGTAACCACTTCATCGAGGTCTGCCTGGACGGCGAGGACCGGGTCTGGCTGATGCTGCACTCCGGGTCCCGCAACATCGGCAAGGAACTCGCGGAGCGGCACATCGCCGTGGCGCAGAAGCTGACGCACAACGCGGCGCTGCCCGACCGCGACCTCGCGGTGTTCCTGACCGGGACGCCGGAGATGGATGCCTACCGCCGGGACCTTTTCTGGGCGCAGGAGTACGCGAGCCGCAACCGGTCCACGATCCTCGCGCTGCTGTGCGAGGTCGTCCGGACGCAGTTCGCGGGCGCGGGGGTGCGCTTCGACGAGGCGATCTCGTGCCACCACAACTACGTCTCGGAAGAGACGTACGACGGGGTGGACGTGCTCGTGACCCGCAAGGGCGCCATCCGGGCCGGGGCGGGGGACCTCGGCCTGATCCCGGGTTCGATGGGCGTCGGCTCGTTCGTCGTGCGCGGGCTCGGCAACGTCGACGCCTTCTGCTCGGCGTCTCACGGGGCGGGCCGGACGATGTCGCGCAACAAGGCCCGCAAGACGTTCACGGAGGCGGACCTCGCGGAGCAGACGGCCGGCGTCGAGTGCCGCAAGGACGCCGGGATCGTCGACGAGATCCCCGGCGCGTACAAGAACCTCGACGAGGTGATGGCGCGGCAGTCGGACCTCGTCGAGATCGTGACGCGCCTGCGGCCGGTGGTCTGCGTCAAGGGCTGACCCGCGGCGGGTCACGGCTGCGGAACCTGAAGGTGCGTCAGGTGCCCGTGGGCGACGAGAAGCCCGCGTCCCGGGGGGCCACCGGCTCCCCGGGGCAGCGGGGTGCCCGCGAGGTCGCTCTCGGCGGGCCCGCACCGCCCCAGCACCAGGGCGCACCTGCTGCGCCTCGCGACCGCGGCGACCCCCCGGTAGGCCGAGGTGAACGCTTCGACCTCCCCGGCGACGACGACCGTCGCTCCGTCAGGTGCGGCGGCCAGGTCGCCGAGCAGGTCGCCCGTCGCCGTGTCGGACAGGGCGCCGACGTCGTCGACGAGCACGGCGACCGGTCCGCGCGCGCCGCCCGCTAGCGCGCGCGCCGCACCGAGCAGCGCCCGGAACTCCGCCGGGTCCCTCCCGTCGGTCACCCAGGGGCCGGGCGGGCCGTCGGGGGATCCGGCGACCTCGCGCAACGGGGACTTCCGGGGTGCCACCGCGACCACGGGGACGGACTGTGCGGCGTACCAGCGGGCGATCGCGACCAGGGCCGTGGATCGGCCGGTGCGGGGCTGCCCGGTGACGAGCACGACCGGACCGTCTGTGCCGGGGTCGAGCCCGACGGCGTCGAGGTCGTCGCCGCCCAGCCCGAGGAGCAGCCACCCCGGGTCGCGTTCGTTCCCTTCGCAGATCGCCGCAGCTTCGGCCCAGGGGAGGGCGTCGGGTAGTGGCTCGACGCGCAGCGGTCGTGCCGTCCCCGCTCGCTTCGGGGCCGACTGGGCCAGCGCTGCCAGGTCCGCCGCCTGCGCCGGAGCGTCGGCGACCAGGCCCGGGACGGCGAGCTGTGCCTCGTCCACCCCCCGTGGCGTCACGATCAGGGCCCGGCCGGCCGGCAGGTTGTCCGGGGTCTCCCGTGCGGTGATGCCCGCCAGGCCGAAGTCGGCCCGGTCGGGCAGCGCGAGAACCGCGCGGTGCGCCACCAGCGAGCTCACCCGCCCGGTCAGCAGGTCGCGCCCGCCGGTGACGACGACGTGCAGGCCGGCTGCCGGCCCGTCCGCCAGGAGCCGCAGGACGGGATCGATGCCGGACGCAGGGTCGAGCTCGGTGAACGCAGCCACCACGGCTTCCCAGCCGTCGACGAGGAGCAGCATCCACGGGAGGGGCTCCTCGTCCCCGGCAGCCGCCGCGCCGGCCGCCCGATGCTCGGCGACGGAGCCGAAACCCCGAGCGGCGAGCACGTCCTGACGGCGCGTCACCTCGGTGAGCAGGCGCTGGACCAGGCGAGCCGCGCGGGCCGGGTCGGCCCGACCGGCCAGGGTGCCGCACGCGGGGAGCGCGCCGAGCCCGTGCAGCCCGCCGCCGCCGAAATCCAGCCCGTACAGGTGGACGTCGCCTTCCGGTCGCCGCGCCGCCTGGGCGGCAAGCGTGCGCAGAGCCGTAGACCGGCCGGTGCGGGGCCCGCCGACGACGGCCCAGTGCCCGCCGTCAGCGAGATCGAGGCTCAGGACGCCGTACGACTGCCGAGCGGGCAGATCCAGCAGCCCGAACGCCAGCGTCTCGGGCCCCGGGACGAGGTCGGCACTCGCCACGAGCGTCGGCAGCGGCGGCAGCCACGGGGGCGAGGGCGGCACGGTACCGGCGGCGGTGGCGGCCTCCCGCGCGGCGACGGCGAGCGCGGCCAGGTCCGAACCCGCGCGGTTCGGGCTCGGTTCGGCTGCCGGGGCGAGGTGGGGGGCGGCCCACGCCCACGGCGCGACGGTGACTCCGACCGCCCGGGGTGCGGCGCCGGGCCCACCCACGCGTGCGGTCTGGAACGGCGTCGCCGGGCCGGCCGCGGTGCGCAGGTAACCGCGTCCGGGAACGCCGGCTGGGATCGCGGCCGCGTCGGGACAATCGACGACGTCGCGGGAGGAGTCCGGATCGGTGACGCGCAGCGCGATGCGCAACGCGGTGTTGGCCCGCATCTCCGCAGTGACGACCCCCGCCGGACGTTGGGTGGCCAGCACCAGATGGACGCCGAGCGAGCGGCCGCGGCGTGCGACGTCCACGAGGCCGTCGACGAACTCGGGTAGTTCGGCGGCTAGCGCGGCGAACTCGTCGACGACGACGAGCAGTCGGCCGAGCGCGCCACCGGGGCGCCCGGCCGCGACGTAGGCGGCCAGGTCGGCGCATCTCGCGGTGGCCAGATGCCGCTCGCGGCGGCGCAGTTCGGCCTCCATCGACCGCAGCGCCCGCGCCGTGAGCCGGGCGTCCAGGTCGGTGACCGTGCCCAGGGTGTGCGGGAGCTCGGAACATTCCGCGAACGCGGCGCCGCCCTTGTAGTCGACGAGCAGGAAACCGAGTTCGTCCGGCGGGTGCGCGGCGGCGAGGGCCGCAACCAGGGTCTGCAGAAACTCGGACTTGCCCGAGCCGGTGGTGCCCGCGACGAGCCCGTGCGGCCCGTCCTGCACCAGGTCGATCGTGACGGGGCCTTCGGGACCGACGCCGACCAGCGCGCGGGGTCGGCCCGCGGCCTTCGCCCAGCGCCCGGCCAGGGCGGTCGCGAGCTCGCCCACCGGCCCGGACGGGTCGGGCAACTCCAGCAGGTCCAGCAGCCGAAGCTCGCCCGGCAGTGCCGCCCCGTCGAGCGCCGGGGTCGCGTCCCGCAGCGGAGCCAGCGCTCGGGCCACGGATTCCGCCCGGGCCGCGCCGACCAAGCCGGCCCGAGCCGACGGCACCACGTCCGCGCCCGCGACCCGCACCTCGAGCCGCGTCCCGCTCTCGCCGTGCACGGCCGCCGTGGCGCCGCACTCGGCGGGAAGTTCGCCCAGCTGGGCGGCGAGGCAGATCGTGAGCAGACCGACCGCGGGACCTTCCGCGAGCAAGCGGGCCACGCCCGGCAGCCCGCGTAAGCCGCGGGGGTCGTCGAGCACGACCACGACCGACGGCCTACCGGACGAAGGCCGCGCATGCGCGCGTGCCTGTGCCGACCGGGCGTCGAGCAGCCCGAGGAGGTCGGCGACCTCGACCCGGGCGGGCGCCCGGGGCGCGCATGCGTCGCCCGGCCGCCGCAGGTGCGGCAGCCACCGTGCCCACGCCCAGTCGGCTGCAGCGCCGTCCCCGCAGAGCACCGCCAGCTCGAGGTCCCGTGGGCTGTGAGTGACCGCAAGCTGCAGCAGGATCGCGCGCGCCACCTCCAGCACCCGGGCGCGCGGGCCGGCGACTCCGAGCACCCCGCACTCGTCAAGCGCGACGGCGACCGGAACCTGGGCGACGACCGGCCGATCCTGCTCCCGGCCGTCGGCCCGCACGGCGGCCGTGTGCGCGGGGAGGTCGGCGAGCCCCAGCCGGACGATCGGGCTCGCGTCGCAGGAGCCCTCCCACAGCCGGGCCCCCGGCCCGACCGCCGCGGCGGCGGCCTCGGCCGGGTCGACAAACTCCTCGCGGCGGACGCGAGCCTCGGCGGACAGTGCGGCCACGAGCGCCTCCTGAGCCCGCGTCAGGTCGGCTGCGTAGCCGGCCAGCGCGCGCCGGTGCGAGCGGCGGTTGCCCGACCGGTCGCCGACGTAGTTGGCCAGCATCATCAGCGGCGACAAGACGAGGAACACCAGCATCGTGGGCCCCCACCACAGGGCCGCCGGGACGGCGATCAGCAACGGCACCGCCAGGAGCGCCGGCTGGAAGCGGACGGGGTGCGGCGGTGTCGGCTCCACCGGGAACTCGACCCGGGCCCACCGCCGCGGACCACGCAGCCGCGGCGGGCTGTTCACCCGCAGGCGGCCCTCGCCGTCCGGGTCCGTACATGCGCGCCCGGCGGAGTCGGTGGTGAGAACCAGCACGCTCTCCCCGACCTGCAGGAGCTCGCCCGGACCCAGGGTCGCGGGACCGTCCGCGACCACGCACCCGCCCACCGTCGTGCCATTTACCGAGCCCAGATCTACGACAGCCACGCCGTCCTGAGACACCGTCAGTTCCGCATGTCTACGGGAGACGTCCGGGTCGTCGAGCCGGAGCGCGACGTCGGCCGCGCGGCCCAGCTGAGATCGGCCACCCGGCACCGTCACGAGCAGGCCGGAGTCGGGGCCGCAGACGACCCCCAGCTGCCGCCCGTCAGAGCCGCGGACCTCGCCGGCCGGGGGCCCGCCGGCCCACACCACCGCGCCGTGCATCAGCGGCGGGACGCCGATCGGTGCCGCCGGGTCGAGCCGCACATCCCCGCACCACAAAGGCGTTCCCCTCCGGACGCCCACCGCGGCGCAGAGCTCGTCGGCCACCGCACCGAGCGCGGTGCCGCTTGCGCCGTCGATCACGACGTCGAGCGCCCGGTCGCCCGCTTGCACCGTCACCGCGATCCGCATTCCGATCACCCTCCCGCCCGGCGTCCCCACGCCGGCACAGGTCGGGATCCTGCTCGACTTCGGCGGATCGTGCTTTCGCCGTCCACAGGGTCGGCGCCCGGACCGGAGCGGCCTGTGGACGACGAGAGCACGATCCCGCGATCTTTCGTATCGTTCCCGCCGCACCGGTCGTCCGGCCGGGCGGTAGGGAGGGGCACCCATGAACGGAATTCGAGTCACGCCGGAGCAACTGCACACGGTGTCGAGCGGCGTCGTCCGCGGCTCGTCGGAAATCGACGCGACGTTGGCCGGTCTGCGCGCGCAAGTTTCGCCGATGGTCGGAGGGGACTGGGCGGGCCCTGCCTCGGCACAGTTCACCGCGATGTTCGACCAGTGGCAGCGGGCCGCGAGCGATCTCAACCGGGCGTTGCAAGGCATCAGTACGCTGCTCGTCAACGCGGGTAACGCCTACGCGCAGGCCGAGGTGCAGATCACCGCCAGCTTCGCGCGGTGACCGCGGCGGCAGGGATGGTGGCCGGCGCCCGACTCGGCCGCCGGTACGTGCTTCGCGACGTGCTCGGCAGCGGCGCTACGGGCACGGTCTGGCGGGCAGACACGCGTGCGGGGCCGATCGCGCTGAAGGTCCTGCACCCGCACCTGGCCGCGGATGCTGCCGTGCGGGCGCGGTTCCTGGGGGAGCGGGCGGTGCTGACCGGTCTGACGAGCCGTCACCTCGTCGCGGTGCGCGCCGTCGTAGCGGACGCGGGCGCGCTCGCCCTGGTCCTGGACCTGGTCGAAGGCCCGAGCGTGCGTTCCCGACTCCAGGGCGGCCCGGTGCCGCCGCAGGAGGCCGCCGCAATCGTGGCCGGCGTCTGTTCGGCGCTCGCCACCGTGCACGCTGCCGGGGTGGTCCACCGCGATGTGAAGCCGGAGAATGTCCTGCTCGCGGCCGACGGCCGGGCAATGCTGACGGACTTCGGGGTCGCGTTCGTCGCCGGGCAGTCGCGCACGACAGGGGCCGGCCTGCCCGCGGGGACCGCGGAGTACGTCGCGCCCGAACTGGCCGGCGGTGCGCCCCCGACTCCGGCCGCCGACGTCTACGCCGTCGGCATCCTGCTCTTCGAGTTGCTCACCGGGGCACCGCCGTTTCAGGCTGCGGATCCCGTGGCCGTCCTCTACCGCCATGTGCACTCCCCCGTGCCCGAGGCGGCGGGGGCACCGCCGGCACTGGGCGACCTCGTCCGGCGCTGCCTGGCGAAGGACCCGGCGCAGCGGCCTGCCGCGCACGACGTCGCGGCCGTCGCAGAGGCGGCTGTGCCGTTCGCGTCCCGCCCGACCCACGCGGGTGCCGGGCGCCCGCCGAGCGCCGAACCCGCGTCGCGAGCGGCCCGCCCACGGCGCGGGGCGGCCGCGGCCACGATCGCCTGCGTGTTGGGAGCGAGTGCCGTGCTCGCGGTCGGCGGGCCGTCCGGCCCGGCGAAGGTGGGGTCCGAGGCGGCCGCAGGCCCGGGCGAGACCTACCCGGCGCCGACGGGATGGGTGTGCCCGGCCTGGCAAATGCTGCCGGCCGTACCCGGCGCGGCCGTCCGGCCCTGCATTCTCGGCTCGGGCGGGCACGTGGCCGGCCGCATCCAACTACGTGCCTCGGCGGGTCCGGTCGATCTCGAGTGGTCCTGGCAGCGCTGGACGGGCACGACGCGGCGCGTGTCGTCGACTTCCGGTTGTCGCCCGGCGCCGCCGAGATGGACGTGTGCGGTCCCGCGGGTCGCGCTGGGTACGGCGCCGGTCGCCCTCGCCGTCCGGGTCTCCGGTGCTCCGGACGGCGTCGGACCCCCGGGGCCGGTGACCCCGGCGGTCCGACGCGCTGCGGCTACTTCTTCGCGGCCGCCTTGATCGCCTCGCGGATGCGGAAGTACGTGCCACAGCGGCAGATGTTCTCGATCTCGTCGATGTCCGCGTCGGTGATCTTGCCCTTCTTCTCGCGAAGCAGGGCGACCGCGTTCATGATCTGACCGGGCTGGCAGTAGCCGCACTGGGCGACGTCGAAGTCGAGCCAGGCCTGCTGGACGGGGTGCAGGCGGTCGCCGTCGGCGAGACCTTCGATCGTCGTGACCTTCTTGCCCGCGGCGTCCTCGAGCGGGACGACGCAGGGCTGGACGGCCTTACCGTCGATGTGGCTGGTGCAGGCGCGGCAGACGCCGACGCCGCACCCGTACTTCGGGCCGGTGACGCCGAGCTTGTCGCGCAGGGCCCACAGCAGCGGCAGGTCGGCCGGTGCCTTGACCCGGACGGTCTTGCCGTTCAACTGGAAGGTGTAGTCGGGCATGACTGACTCCTCGTCAGGTCAGTGGAACGAGCGGGTCAGAAGTTGACGGGGAACTGCCGCACCTTGGTGCCGGTCGCCCGGGCGTACGCGTTCGCGATCGCTCCGGCGGCCGCCGGCACGCCGAGCTCGCCGCAGCCGCCGGGTTCGCCGTTGGCCGGCATCACGACCACTTCGACCTGGGGAGGGCTGTTCCGCTGTTTCGCGTAGCGGTAGTCCGAGTACGACGACTCCTGGATCGCGCCGTCCTTCAGGTGCAGTCCCGCGGTGAGCACGGTGGAGATGCCGTCCGTGATCGCGCCGAGCATCTGCGCTTGCACGCCGCGGGGGTTGATCGGCCGGCCGACGTCCACAGCGACGACGACCTTGGTGACCCGGGGGTTCTTCCGGTCGGTCGCGTCGATCTCGGCGAGGCAGGCCATGACGCCCTTGTACTCCTCCCAGATCGCGACGCCCTGAGCGTGGCCCTTGGGCATCTTGCGTCCCCATTTGCCCGTCTTGGCGACCTGGGTGAGCGCGGCCTTGGCCCGGTCCCGCTTGAGGTTCTCGAGCCGAAAGGCGACCGGGTCCTTGCCGAGAGCCTTGGCGAGCTCGTCGGTCACGACCTCGTTGGCGGCCGCGACGGCCCCGGAGTAGATCGAGCGCCAGGAGCCGGTCGGGATCGGGAGCCGGACCTCCTGGAGCAGCTGGCTCGTCGCGCCGAAGTCGTAGATCACTTTCTGGGTAAGGAAGAACACCGACTGGCTGACGCCGGTGGAGAACACGTCGAACCCGGCCGCGGTGAGGGCCTCGCCGAGCCCGTGGCGGAAGTCCACCTCGGCGCACGCGACCCGGTGCTCGTAACTCGTCACCGAGCCGTTGGCGTAGGTGGCGCGGATCGCGTGGTTGCTGGCCGGCCGCACGCGGCCGTGCTGCATGTCGTCGGCCCGCGTCCACATCAGTTTCACCGGGTGCTTCAGGGCCTTCGACGCGTAGGCCGCCTCGAGTGCCGCGTCGAAGAACAGCTTGCGTCCGAAGGAGCCGCCGCCGCGCATCACGTGGAAGACCACCGAGTCGCGGTCGAGGCCGAGGGCGTCGGCGATGACCTCCTGTGCAGCGATCGGCGACTTCGCGCAGGCCCAGATCTCGGCCTTGTCCCCCCGCACGTCGGCGATCGCGCCGCCGACCTCGAGCGGGGCGTGCGGGACCATCGCGAAGTCGAACGTCGCATCCAGTACGCCGACCCCGGGCGGCGCCGGAACCAGCGGCAACTGGGCGGCCCGCAACTTCTCGGCGATCGTCTCGTCGGACAGGCCGGCCGCCGGGCCGCGGTTCCAGGTGATCCGCAGGGCGTCCCGCGCCGCGATCGCCTCGCCGAACGTGTCGGCCATGACGGCGACGCCGAACGGCACCTCGGCGATCCCGCGGACGCCCGACATCTTCAGCGCCTTCGACTTGTCCAGCGACGCCACCGTGCCGTTCAGGTCGCGCGATCGCGCGATCACCGTCGGCTTCGCGCCGCGGACATTGAGGTCGAGCGCGTACTTCGCCTTGCCGGTGACGAGGTCGCGAGCGTCGATACGGTTAGTCGGCCTGCCGATGACCTTGTGCGCGGCGACCGGCTTGGTCGCGGCCGGCTCGCCGGCCGCGCGCATCAGCGCTGCCGCCTCGGACAGCGAGCCGTAGCCGGCCGACCGCCCGTCGGGCGCGAGGACCTGGCCGTCCGACGTCCGCAGCTGGGAGGTGGGCAGGCCCCAGCGGGCCGCCGCGGCGCCGACCATCTTCCCGCGGGCCTCGGCGGCGAGCGCGCGCACCGGGTCGTAGAGCGAGTGCACGGAGTTGGACCCGCCGGTCAGCTGGTTGAACGCGAGCTCACGCCGAGCCGGGGCAAGGGGCACCCGGACGTCGGCGAGGCCGATGTCCAGTTCCTCGGCGACGAGCATCGCGATCGCCGTCGTGATGCCCTGGCCGACTTCGGTGCGCGGCAGCTCGAGAACGGCCTTGCCGTCCTTGGTGATCTCGAGAACGAGCAGGTTCGCCGTCGGCAGGGCCGCGAGGTTGAGGAAGTCGCTGAGGTCGTAGACCTCCGCAAACCCGGGCGGGCCTGGGATCCCGGCCTTGGCAACTGCGGGCTCGAGCAGATCGGCCCCGTACTTCACGGCGAGCGTGAGCGTGGGGGCGGCGACCATGAACGTCAGCAGGCTGCGACGGGTCGGGCCGGTCTTGTGGGCGGGGGTGTCCGTGGGCTCCGGCGGGACGGGGAGGCCGGTGGGCGTGGAGGAACTGGTCATGGCTGTGCCTCTTCTGCCGAGCGGGCGCCCCGGACCAGAAGAGGTCCGGGCCACATGCGCCGTCGGCCGCTGTGGGGTGGCGAAGCAGGGGCGGTCACGCGGTCGATTCGGGACGTTTCGACCGTGTGTCAGAACGTGTTCGTACCGAGAGTAACCCCGTATCGGTCGTTGTGCGGTCAAAGTTCTGTGGGCCCTTTTCCACCCCGTACGTCTGTCGAAATGTCCCGGTTCGTCCGTCCACAGGGGATTTACGAAAATCGCCACACGGCGTCCCGATCTGTGTACGCTCCGTCTTCGAACGATCTTCCCGGCGGGTGGGGCCGGGGCAGGGGTGCGGGGTGCACGGGGGTGCGATGGATGCCATCGGTGTTGTCGAGCGTGAGGTCCGGGAGCAGGTCCGGGCCCGCGGCCTCGACCCGGCCGCCGACCCCGCGGGAGTGCGGCGGCTGGTGGCGGACGTGGTGGCCGCCTACGACGAGCGCAGCCTGTCCGGGAGCCTGCCGACGCTGACCGGCGACATGAACGTGACTGCGCGTCAGGTCTTCGACAGCGTCGCGGGGTTCGGCCCTCTCCAGCGCTACCTGGACGATCCGACGGTCGAGGAGATCTGGGTCAACGACCCCGGCAAGGTGTTCGTGGCCCGGGCCGGGCGCAGCGAGCTGACGACCACGATCCTCACCGCCGACACGGTCCGCGACCTCGTCGAGCGGATGTTGAAGTGTTCCGGGCGCCGGGTCGACCTCAGTACCCCGTTCGTCGACGCCACGCTCCCCGACGGCAGCCGCTTGCACGTCGTCATCCCCGAGGTGACGCGCGAGCACTGGGCCGTCAACATCCGCAAGTTCGTCGCCCCGATGCGCCACCTGGACGCGCTGGTGACGCTCGGCAGCCTGTCGGCCCAGGCGGCGGCGTTCCTCGACGCGGCGGTCGGGGCGGGGCTCAACATCCTCGTCTCCGGGGGCGTCGGGGCCGGCAAGACCACCCTGCTGAACTGCCTCGCGGGCTCCGTCCCCGCGCGCGAGCGGGTCGTGACGGCGGAGGAGGTCTTCGAGCTGAACCTGACGCACCTGCCCGACGTCGTCGCCATGCAGACCCGGCAGCCGAACCTCGAGGGCACCGGCGAGATCCCGCTGCGCAGGCTGGTCAAGGAGGCCCTGCGGATGCGTCCGTCCCGCCTGATCGTCGGCGAAGTGCGGCAGGCCGAGAGCCTCGATTTGCTGGTGGCGTTGAACAGTGGCGTTCCAGGGATGTGCACGATCCACGCGAACGGCGCCCGCGAGGCCGTCGTGAAGCTCTGCACGCTGCCGCTCCTCGCGGGCCCCAACATCTCGACCAGTTTCGTCGTGCCGACGGTCGCGTCGAGCATCGACCTGGTCGTGCACACCGCCCTGGACGCGACCGGTGCCCGCCGCGTCCTGGAGATCGTGGCGGTGCCCGGCCGGGTCGAGTCCGGCGTCGTCGAGACGGAGGACGTGTTCGTTCGCCGGGGCGGGCGCCTGGTGCGCGCCGACGGCTACCCGCCGCACGCCGACCGGTTTGTCCAGCAGGGTTACGACCTCGCGGCCCTGCTCGGCGCCGGCGCCGCGGCGGCCCGCTGATGGGTGCGTTGGTGGGGCTGCTGTTCGCCGTCGGCGTCCTGCTGATCTGGACGGCCCTGGCGACCCCGTGCAGACCCGAGACGACGAGCCGGTCCCGGCACCGCGGCCGAGACCTGCTCGCGCAGGCCGGGCTGGGGTCGGCCCGGCCCGGGGGGCTCGTCGCGGTTTCCGTGGCCCTCGCCGCGGTGGTCTTCGTCCTGGTCGCCGGAGTGTCGCGCTCGGCCCACCTCGGTCTGGTGTTCGCAGTCGGCTCGGCTGCCGCCCCGGTGTCGGTGCTGCGCAGGCGGGCCCTCCGGCGCCGGGCCGCGATGCGCGACCTCTGGCCGGACGTCGTCGACAACCTGGCGTCGGCCATCCGGGCGGGCATGTCCCTGCCGGAGGCAGTAGCCGCCCTCGGCGAGCGCGGCCCGGAGCCGCTGCGCGAACCCTTCCTGCGCTTCGGGGCGGACTACCGGGCGACCGGCCGCTTCGACGAGTGTCTCGAGACGCTGAAATCGACCCTCGCCGACCCGACCGCCGACCGGGTGATCGCCTCGCTGGCGCTTGCCCGGGCCGTCGGTGGCAGTGACCTCGGGCGGCTGCTCCGGACGCTTTCCGGCTTCCTCCGGGAGGACGCGCGGACGCGGGCCGAGCTCGAGTCCCGCCAGAGCTGGACGGTGAACGCGGCCAGGCTCGCGGTCGCGGCCCCCTGGGTCGTCCTCGGCATGCTGGCCCTGCGGCCGGAAGCGGTCGAGGCCTACGACTCCACGGGCGGCCTGGTCGTCCTCGGAACAGGCGCGGCGGTCTGCGCGGGTGCATACCGCCTGATGCTCGCCCTGGGCCGGTTGCCCGCCGAGGAACGGGTCTTGCGGTGAGCGGCACATCGGCCTGGACGGGCGCGCTGCTCGGGCTGGCGGGCGGCGCCGGGCTGCTTCTCGTCCTGCGCGGCCTGCCCCTCGGGCGCAACCCCGACCTCGCCGATCGCGTCGGGCCGTACCTCGGCGACGCCGCCGCGGCCCCCCGGGCCGGTGGCGGGGCGATCCGGGCCGCGCGGAGCCTGCCCGGTCGGGCCGTCCCGCTGTTGGACCGCGTGCTCGGTGGTGCGCCGTCCGTCCGCCGCAGACTGGCCCAGGCCGGTCGCGACACGACGCTGGAGCGGTTCCGCCTGGAACAGCTCGCCTGGGGCGCGGCCGGCCTCGCCGGCGCGCTGGCGTTCAGCCTGCTGCTCCTGACCACCGCGACGGTGCGGCGCCCCGGCGCCCTAGTCGTGCTCTGCGCGCTGGCGGCCGTGGGCGGAGTGCTCGCGCGCGACCGCATGCTCTCCCGCGAGGTTGCGGTGCGCGAGGCGCGGATGATGGCCGAGTTCCCCACGCTGGCCGAGCTTCTGGCGCTCTCGGTCTCGGCGGGTGAGGGTGCCGTCGCCGCACTCGAGCGCGTGACCTCCGTCGGCCGCGGCGAGCTCGCCGCGGAGCTGCGGGTGGCGCTGGCCGACGCCCGCGCCGGGGCGACGCTCACCGAGGCGCTGACGAGGGTCGCGGACCGCACGGGCGTGCCTGCCCTGGCCCGTTTCGTGGACGGCGTCGCTGTCGCCGTCGAGCGGGGCACCCCGTTGGCGGAGGTCCTCCGGGCCCAGGCGGCGGATGCCCGCGAGGCCGGGCGGCGCGAGCTGCTGGAGGCCGGGGGGAAAAGGGAAATCTTGATGATGATCCCCGTCGTCTTCCTGATCCTCCCGGTGACCGTCGTCTTCGCTCTTTTCCCGGGCTATTTCGCGCTGCACCTCTACGTGCCCTGAATCCCTTGCAGAAATGGAGAAACCGATGTCGAGAACGCTGCTGTTCGCCACCCGGCTGCTGGAGCGGCTGCGCTGCCGCGACGACCGGGGCGACGTCCCAGGCTGGGTGCTGGTCACGCTGATGACCGCGGGCCTGGTCAGCGCGCTCTGGTTCGTCGCGGAGCCGGCGCTGGAGGGCATGCTCCGCACTGCGCTCGACACCGTCACCGGGCCGTGACCCCCGCGCTGTGAATCACGAGCGGACGCAGGACGAACCCGGCGACGCGGGCGCCGCCGTCGTCGAGTTCGTGCTCGTTTCTGCCCTGCTGCTCGGCCTGTTCCTCGGCATCGCGCAGCTCGGCTTCGCGCTTTACGTCCGCAACACGCTCGTGGCGTGCGCGGCCGACGGCGCGCGCTACGCCGCGAACGCGGACCGCACCCCGGCCGAGGGCGCGGAGCAGGCGCGCGAACTCATCCGCCGCTCGCTGCCGGACCGGTTCGCGGGCGACGTCGCCGCCGGCTACGAGCCGGGCTCGGACGCGGTGTTCGTGGAGATCCGGGCGGACCTACCTCTGCTCGGCCCCTGGGGCGTCCCGAACCGCCTGGTCCTGCGTGGCCACGCTCTGGAGGAGGGGCCCAGTGGATGACGAGCCGAATCGGGCGGACGAGGGCAGCGCGCTCGTCGAGTTCGTGTTCCTCGCCGTCCTGTTGATGGTGCCGCTGGTCTACGTCTTGCTCACGGTGTTCGCCGTCCAGGGCTCGGCGTACGCCCTGACGGCGGCGAGCCGCGAGGCGGGCCGGGCCTACGCGAGCGCAACGGACGACGGGGCCGGCCGCGAGCGGGCGCTGCGGGCTGCCGAGGTCGCGCTCGCCGACCACGGCATCGACCTCGCCGACGCGGTGCCCGAGTTCGCATGCGACGGCGCGCCCTGCCTGCGCCCGGGCGCGCGGATCACCGTGCGCCTGCATCGCGACGTGCCGCTGCCGTTCCTCGGTGCACACTCGCCCGCGTCCGTCGGGGTCAGCGCCGAGCACGTCGCGGTCGTCGACCGCTACCGGAGCCTGCGATGAGGGCGACGCGCACCGGTGACGACCGCGGTCAGGTCAGCGTCCTGATCGTCGGCCTCGTCGTGATAGCGATGGGGCTCGTCGTCGTGGTCACGAACGTCTCTCGCGTCTTCCTGTGGGACCGCTCGCTCGCCGCAGCGGCGGACGGCGCGGCCGCCGCGGCCGCGAGCGCACTCGATCCGACCAGCGGCGGGAGCGACGGAACCCTCGCCCTCTCCCCGGGCGCGGTCCGCGCCGAGGTCACCCGCTACGTGGCCGCGTCCGACCTGACCGCTCGGTTCGGGCAGGGCTTCGACTACACCGTCGCGGTCGCCGGCGGGACGGTGACGGTGACCCTCCAGGCCCGCGTCCACCTGACGATGGTGGGCCCACTGGCGGGCGGGTACGCCGACGGAGTCCCCCTGCGATCGTCGGCGAGCGCGCGGTCGGTCGTGGTCCGATAGGCGCAGTTTCGGGTGGAACGTGTTGATTCCGCCCGGCGCAGACCGCACCCTTACTCGATGAGCCTGACGCCCCGCCGCCGCCTCCCGGCGCGCGCGAGAACCCTGACGGCGTTCGCCCTGGGCCTCGGCGCGGCGGCGGCCACGCCCGCGGTGGCGACTGCGGCGACGATGCCGGCGGCGACGATGCCGGCTGCGACGACGCCGGACGAGGCCGTCCGCTCGGAACTCGGGGCGCCGGGTGCCGCCGAACCGATCGCCGGGATCCGGCCGGAGGCCCTCGTCACGACCGGCACCGTCCTGGCCCTCGTCATGGGCGCGACCGCGGCCGGTACGGCCTGGCGGTCCCGGCGCCGCCACGACTGAGCCGCCACGACTGGGCCGCCACGGCTGCTGCCCCGGGACGGCCGTTCCGGCGTGACGGCGCCTCGAGCGGGACCGCGTACTGTTAGTCCACGTGGCACCCATGGACTTCGTCGAGGCGCTGAAGCTCCTCGACAGCACCCTCGCTTCCGTCGAACACGTCGTCGACCTCGGCAAGCTCCACCGCGAGCACGCCGACCTCGAGCAGCAGGCCGCGGCCCCCGATCTGTGGGACGACCAGGAGCATGCGCAGAAGGTCACCAGCCGCATGTCCGTCGTGCAGGCCGAGATCAACAAGCTCGAGGGTGTCCGCCGCCGGGTCGACGACCTGCAGGTGCTGCACGAGCTGGCCGAGGAGGCCGAGGACGACGGCGTCCGGGCCGAGGTCGAGACCGAGCTGGCCGCGCTGACCAAGGAGATCGGGGATCTCGAGGTACGCACGCTGCTCAGCGGTGAGTACGACGCCCGCGACGCGCTGGTCACGGTGCGGGCGGAGGCCGGTGGTGTCGACGCCGCCGACTTCGCCGAGATGCTCATGCGCATGTACCTGCGCTGGGCGGAGCGCCACGGGTACAAGACCGAGGTCTACGACACGTCGTACGCGGAGGAGGCGGGCATCAAGTCCGCCACGTTCGTCGTCCACGCGCCGTACGCGTACGGCAACCTCTCGGTCGAACAGGGCACCCACCGCCTCGTGCGGATCTCGCCGTTCGACAACCAGGGCCGGCGGCAGACCTCGTTCGCGGGCGTCGAGGTCGTGCCGGTCACCGAGTCCACGGACCACATGATCGTCCCCGAGGACGAGATCCGGGTGGACGTGTTCCGCTCCTCCGGCCCCGGCGGGCAGGGCGTCAACACGACGGACTCCGCGGTCCGGCTGACCCATCTCCCCACCAACATCGTGGTCTCGTGCCAGAACGAACGATCGCAGCTGCAGAACAAGGCCCGCGCGATGGAGGTCTTGATGGCGAAGCTGCTCGAGGTCCGGCGGCGCGAGGAGCAGGCGAAGATCAACGCGCTGAAGGACGACTCGTCGGGTTCGTGGGGCAACCAGATGCGCTCGTACGTCATCCACCCGTACCAGATGGTCAAGGACCTCCGGACGGAACACGAGGTCGGCAACCCGACGGCCGTGTTCAACGGCGAGATCGACGACTTCATCGAGGCCGGCGTCCGCTGGCGGCGGGCCGGCGACAGCAGCTGAGCCGGCGTCCGTCCTCCGAACGGCCCATTGGTCCATGGCCCGTCCCGGTCTGTTGCGCGCGCAATCGGTCGGTCCTCGAGGCAAACCGAATGTCCGTCACATTCGACGTGGTTACCTCGTGGAGCGCGGGACGGTGCACGAACCTGACCGCGCGCACTCGGGGCCCGGCCCCGCGGACTGTCCGCGGGGCCGGGTATCCGGCCGTTCCCGGGGTGACCGGCAGCACGAATCGGGTCAACCGGGACGCAACGGCCGTGCGCGCCGCGCCGCCCCGCCCGGCACCCGGAAGATCGCCCGTGGCGGGATCGCGCCGCCGTAGACTCGATCTCGGCCGCCGTACTTCCGCCGAAACCGGCCATTGATGCCGCCGTGATCCGTCTCGAGAACGTCACCAAGATCTACCCCAGCCAAGACCGTCCCGCCCTCCGCGAGATCTCCCTCGAGGTCGCCAAGGGTGAGTTCGTGTTCCTGGTCGGTGCTTCGGGTTCGGGCAAGTCGACCTTCCTGCGGCTGATCCTCAAGGAGGAGAAGCCCACGTCCGGGTTCATCCACGTCGCCGGCAAGGACCTGTCGCGCTTGTCGAACTGGAAGGTCCCGGCGCTGCGCCGTGAGATCGGGACGGTGTTCCAGGACTTCCGCCTCCTGCCGAACAAGACCGTCAGCGAGAACGTCGCGTTCGCGCTCGAGGTCATCGGCAAGTCCCGGGCGGTGACCCGCAAGGTCGTGCCGGAAGTGCTCGAGCTCGTCGGCCTGGCAGACAAGTCGGAGCGCATGCCCGGCGAGCTTTCCGGCGGCGAGCAGCAGCGCGTCGCGATCGCCCGCGCGTTCGTCAACCGGCCCATGATCCTGATCGCGGACGAGCCGACGGGAAACCTCGATCCCAACACCAGCGTGGGCATCATGAAGCTGCTCGACCGGATCAACCGAACCGGCACGACGGTCGTCATGGCCACGCATGACCAGGCCATCGTCGACCAGATGCGCAAGCGCGTCATCGAACTGGAGACCGGGCGTCTCGTCCGGGATCAGTCGCGCGGCGTGTACGGCTACTCGGCCTGAGTGGCGGTCTGATGCGGTTCGCCTTCGTCACCCAGGAGATCGGGACCGGTCTGCGCCGGAACCTGACCATGACCATCGCCGTCGTCATCACGACGGCGGTCTCGCTCGCCCTGCTGGGTCTGGCTCTGCTGACTGCCAAGCAGGTCGACACGATGAAGGACTACTGGTACGACAAGGTCAACGTCGCGCTCTACCTCTGCCTCGAGGACTCGGGCGCCGCCAGTTGCGCCAACGGTGCCGTCACCGAGACGCAGCGCAAGGACATCCTCGACGACCTGAACAAGCTGAAGCCGCTGGTCGCGGACGTGTTCTACGAGTCGAAGTCGCAGGCGTACGACCACTTCAAGGAGCGGTTCCGGGAGATCGCGGAGAACACCACCCCGGACCAGATGCCGGAGTCTTACCGGGTCAAGCTCTCGGACCCGACGAAGTACGACATCATCGCCAGCGCCTTCGTCGGCCGCCCGGGCGTCGAGCAGGTCCAGGACCAACGCGAAGTGCTCGAGCCGTTCTTCCGCGTGCTTCGCGCGGTGTCCGTCGGCGCGCTGATGCTCGCCGGGATCATCCTGGCCGCCGCGCTCCTGCTGATCATCAACACCATCCGGCTGTCCGCGTTCAGCAGGCGCCGGGAGACCGGCATCATGCGCCTGGTCGGCGCGCCCAACTTCTACATCCGGCTGCCGTTCATCCTCGAGGGCGCGATCGCCGGCGGCGTCGGTGCCCTGCTTGCCACCGGGCTCGTGTCCGGGGCGAAGTGGGCGGGGGTCGACCACTACCTCAAGCCGAACTTCAAGTTCACGGCGTTCATCGGGTGGGACGCGGTTCTGGCGACGGTCCCGTGGCTGTTCCTCTTCGGCGTGGGTGTCTCGGCCCTGGTCTCGGCCGTCACCCTGCGCCGCTACCTGCGGGTGTAGTTCCCCCGGTAACTCGTTGGTTCCTGCATTGCACTCCAGTGACTGAGTGCAATGTGATTAGGCCATGTGGGTGACCCGTGATCGTTTGTGATGGTGCGGGCGAGCTTCGTGGGATAGAAATGGTTCTCTGATACTCATGTGACTACTGAGTGTCCCGAGCCATCGGAGTCCTCGATGAAAGCCCGCCGTGTCGGCATCGCCGCACTGTCCGCCACGATGCTCGCCGGCCTCCTGCTCACGCCGGCGGGTGCCGCCGACGACCCCAAGGACCGCAAGCGCGAGGTCGATGCCTCCGTCGCCGAGTTGAAGGGCGACGTGCACGAGAGCACGGTCGCGGTCGCGGAGGCGCTCCGGCTCCTCGAGGACGCAGACGCCCGGCTCCCCGGCGCTCGCGAGGCACTCGATGCGGCGCGCCGCGCGGTCCTCGGTGCCCAGGGCCACGAAGGCGAGGTCGCCGCCCGCCTGGCCGACACGCTCGCCCAGGCGGAGGCGACGGCACTCGATCTCGACCGCGTCCGTGCCGATCTCGAGCGCCACCAGAACGCCGTCGGCGTGCTGGCTCGCCAGGCGTACATCGGCGGCGCCTTCGCCAAGCTCCGCATCGTGATGAACGCGCAGACCCCGGACGAGTTCACCTCCGGGCTCGCCTACCTACGCACGGTCAACCGCTCCGAGCACGCCACGCTGGGCCGTCTGGCCGAAGAGAAAGCGGACCTGGCGCTGCTGCAGGCACAGCTCGAGGCGATCCGCATGCAGGTCGAAGCCGAGCGGGCCGAGGCCGAGCACGCCGTCCAGGCCACCGGCGCCGCCGAGGAACTGGCCGAGGCTGCGACCGGCGAAGTGGAGGCCCTCGTCGACCAGCGCACCAAGGCGCTGTCGGTCGCGGAGGACGAGCGGGACGCGGTCACCGCGAAGTACCGCGAGATGCAGGCCGAGTCAGACCGGCTGGCCAAGCTCATCGCCGAGCGCGCGGCGGCCGCGCGGCGGGCGGCGGAACGGGCCGCCGAGCGGGCTGCCGAGAAGGCCCGCAAGGCCGGCAAGAAGGTCGGCAAGGTGGTGCAGGAGACCTCCGGCCTCCTGCAGTACCCGGTCGTCGGGCCGGTGACGTCCAGCTACGGCATGCGGTACCACCCGATCCTTCGCTACAACAAGCTGCACACCGGCGTCGACTTCGGCGTTTCCAGTGGGACGAAGGTGCGCGCTGCGCTCGGCGGCATCGTCCTCGAGTCGTACTTCAACTCCGCGTACGGCAACCGCGTCGTCGTCGACCACGGCCTCGTGGACGGGGTCTACCTGGTGACGACCTACAACCACCTCTCGCGCCGGGGCGTCGGCTCGGGCGACAAGGTCGACCAGGGCGAGGTGCTCGGCCGGTCGGGCAGCACCGGCTGGTCGACCGGCCCGCACCTGCACTTCGAGACGATGGAGGACGGCCACTTCGTCAACCCGATGAAGTGGCTTAAGTAGCGCGCCGCAGCGCACCGTTAAGGTCTGGGGCATGTCGAGGGAACGCGGGCGAAAGATGATCGCCCAGAACAAGAAGGCTCGGCACGACTACCACATCGAGGACGTATACGAGGCGGGCCTCGTCCTGACCGGCACCGAGGTCAAGTCCCTGCGGGCCGGCCGGGCCTCGCTCATCGACGGGTTCGCGACCCTGCGTGACGGTGAGATGTTCCTGCACAGCGTGCACATCCCGCAGTACATCGCCGGCACGTGGACGAACCACGAGCCGCGCCGCGTCCGCAAGCTGCTCCTGCACCGCGCGGAGATCGACCGGTGGACGCTGAAGACCAAGGAGTCGGGGCTCACGATCATCCCGCTGTCCCTCTACTTCAAGGACGGCAAGGCGAAGGTCGAGATCGCCCTGGCCCGCGGCAAGAAGCTGCACGACAAGCGGCACAGCCTCGCCGAGAAGCAGGCGACACGGGAGATGGCGCGCGAGCTGTCCCGGCGTAACCGCGGCGAACGCGGCGACTGACGGTCAGCCGGCGTCGGAGCCGTCGGCGCCGTCCGCCCCGTCTGTGCCCGCTCTCTCAGGGCCCGGGTTGCCGGCGACCGGAGTCAGCAACTCCGAGGAGTCCAGTCGGCCGAGGCCGATCAGCGTCTCTTCCAGGTTGTTGACCATGTACTCGTCCACGCCCAGGTCAGCGAGGTTGTTCACGGTCAGGTTCTTCGACTGCACCATCGTCACGTACTGGCCGCGCTGCTGGGCGCGCGCCACCATCGCGGGCGACACCGCCTCGGCGAACGGCACCACGACCTCGTAGCCGGTGTACCAGCCCTTGAGGTTGTGGAAGACGAGGCCGAGGCGCTTGGCGCCTGCGGCCCGAAGCTGGGCCAGGATGAGGTGCGTGTCGCCGATGACGGTGGCGGGGTTGTCCTCGCCGCTGGTCAGGTTCATGTCGAACTCGTCGAGCAGACGGACGATGGACCGCGCCTGCTGCAGGTTCGCCGTCTTGACGTGGAGGTAGACCCGGGTACCGGACCCGGCGATCGTGGCGAGTGCCTCCTCGAGGGTCGGCACCTCCTCGCCCTTCAGGGGGTTCGGCTTGTACCAGGTGCCGGCGTCGCAGGCCCTCAGCTTCTTCAGCGTGACGAGGGCGACGAGGCCCTTGCAGTCGGTCGTGCGGTTCAGCGAGTAGTCGTGGATGACGATCGGGACGTTGTCGCGGGTGAACTGGACGTCGAACTCGATGGAGTCCGCGCCGAGTTCCATCGCCTTGCGGAACGTCGCGAGCGTCGACTCGGGTCCCCACCCGGTGCCGCCGCGGTGCGCGCTGACGCGCATGTCCGACAGGGCCTTCGCCCGCGCCTTCTGCTTGGCGCTGAGCCCCTTGGTGGACGCGGCCGGCGCTGACTCGCGCCGGTAGGTGACGGCCAGGCGGCGCGCGGCGGCCGAGTCGGACTTGGATTCGTACGACGGGGCCAGCCGGTTGGCGATCGCGGCCTCGGCCTTGCTCTCGTAAGCCACCGCAGCCCACTTGGCCATGAGCTCGGCCGGCGGGAAGACGAGCGCCGGCGCCACGACGGCTGCCGGGACCGGGCCTAGGATGGGGCGGGGGCCGAGGACGGGGCGCGTGATCTTCTTGGCCGCCGGCACGGGCGCCGCGGCGACCTGCGCGGGGGCCACACCCGCGACGATCGTGGCCTTGTCGGGGCGGAGGGCGATCAGCGGCAGCGGGGTGGAGAACGGGAGCACGCCGGCCGGGAGGGCGGGGCCGAGCAGCGGGAGGGGGCCGAGCGCCGGGATCAGGCCGGGGGTGGTGGCGATGTCCGTCCGGCTGTCGGACGTGGGGTCGACGGCGCTGGCCTGTGCGGTGCTCGCGAGCGCGCCGCTCAGCGCGATCGCGGTGACGACGGTGCCACCGACTGTCTTGGCACCGTAGTGGCGCGCGCGAGTCTGGCGGGGCGCCGCGTCGGCCGCGGCCCGCGGCAGTGTCGTGTCCTGCATGTCCCGGCCTCCAGAGCTGCGGCTCGTTCGCTCGGCCACAGCAGATCGTCCGCAATCGTCCTGGATCCGGCGGCTCTGCACCAGAGTGAAGCCCAAGATCCTGCTGTGAATGGTGGGATCAAAGGGGCGCGATGGGAAGCGACAATCCGAGGCTTTGTTCTGATCTTGGGGAAAATGGCACGTTAGCGGGGCAAGTCCTTGGCGGTTCGGGGGGAGGGAACATCGGTTCTGCCTCGTACGCTGCCCTCCGGCACTGCCGCCGGGGTACCATCACTGTGCACAACTCCATAGGGGGTGAACGGTTTCGACTGCGGATGTCAATGCAGGAGAAGCGGGCCGAGGAGGCAGGGATGATCTCGTTAACCATGCCCTGCAAAAAAACAAGCGCCAAGGCTAATAACCAGCGCGCCTTCGCTCTCGCCGCCTGACGGCAGAGCACTCAAGAAGGCTGTCAGCCCGGGGATTGCTCTCGACCCGGTGTCTGGCATCAGTAAGAGAGCTCTACCCGCCGACCCGGCCACGGGGCCGGCGGGGACACCTCACAGTGGCTGAGCCTGTCGAGGAGCTTGTCTGCGTGACTCCCCGAGGCCGAGAAACTCTGTAGCAGACTGCGCCCGGAGAAGTCCTGGATCGGTGCCGTAGGACGCGGGTTCAATTCCCGCCACCTCCACGAGTGGGTGAGGTCTGTTCGCGAACAGCGCTCACGTACTCGTTCCGGTCATCATTGCGCGACTGCGTCGCGCGAGCGGGGGCTTCGCCAACCGCTCCCCCCAGCGAGGGTTGCTGTGGGACTGATCGACTGGACGCCCCTGGAGTAAGGGAGAGCCGGTGGGGTTTTTCACCCCATCGGCTCTGCTGCGTCCGGGGCCGGTTGGTGCCCCGCCCGCCTCGCCTGGCAGGCTCGGCAGGGACGAGACCAGCTCCGACGAGACGGCCAGGTGTGCAGCGTGACGAGTGACCAGTCGAGCGGCGGCGACGACCTGCGGTTCGAGATCTTGCTGCCGCGACCGCTGGACCAGACGTGGCTGGCTTTCCGCGACCCGGTGGTGATCCGCAAGTGGTACGGCTGGGAGTACCCCGGCCTCGGGCCGGAGATCAAGGCGATCTTCGTCGACACGACGCTGGCCAACAAGCCGGCCCGGACCCTGCACATTGGCGGGCACCTGTTCACCTTCGCCGCGCGCGAGGACCACACGCACGTCCGGGTCACCCGGGCAGAGCCGATCAAGTCCGCGACGGACGACGTGGACTGGGAGCTCTTCTACGACGTCATCGAGGAAGGCTGGATCACCTTCCTGCAGCAGCTTCGGTTCATGCTGGCCAGGCACCCGCAGGACACGCGGCGCACGGTCTTCGCGGTCGGCAGTTCGCGCAGCGGCGTCCCCACCCCGCTGGGCGACCTCCTCGGCCTGGGCGGTGCGATGCGTACGGCCGCGGGTGAGCCCTACCAGGCGGACGTCGGCCCGGGCGACCACCTCGAGGGCGAGGTCTGGTTCCGCACCGGCCTGCAGCTCGGCGTGACCGTGGACGGCTGGGGCGACGGCCTGCTCGTCGTCTCCCACATGCCGGGTACGCCGGAGCCCTTCACGGCCGCGTCGATGGTCCTGACCACCTACGGGCTCGCGCCCGAGGCGTTCAACGACCTCCAGGCCCGCTGGGAGGAGTGGTGGAGCAAGCGCTACGAGATCCCGGAGATGGAGTCGGGCGACTAGCGTTCACAGCATCGTCGAGCGCGGGTACGCCACCTCGGGGTCGGTCGCGACGTTGACCAGGTACGGGACGCCGGACGCGAACGCGCGGTCGAGCGCCGGGCCGATGTCGCCGGGCTTCGTGACGAGCTCGCCCGCGCCGCCGAGCGCCTTCACGACGTCGTCGTAGCGGCACTGCGGCTGCAGGTCGGCCGCGACGTCCCAGCCGTAGAGGGCCTTCATCGGGTGCTTCTCCAGGCCCCAGATGCCGTTGTTGCCGACGATCATGACCACCGGCATGTCGTGCCGGACGAGCGTGTCGACGTCCATCAGGGAGAACCCGGCCGCGCCGTCGCCGAGCATGAGCGCGATCTGGGCGGACGGCCGCGCGACCCGCGCGCCGATCGCGTAGCCCAGGCCGGTGCCGAGGCAGCCGTACGGCCCCGGGTCCATCCAGCAGCCCGGCCGGCGCGGCTCCACGAAGCGGCCGGCGAACGAGACGAAGTCGCCGCCGTCGCCGATCACGATGCCGTCCGGCTCCAGCCGGCGCATCAGCTCGCCGTAGATCCGCGCGGGGTGGATCGGGTCCGCGTCGGCGGCCAGTTCCTCGGTGTCGCCCGCGAGCGCGGCGGCCGCCTTGTCTTGCAGCAGCCCGAGCCAGGCGCTCGGGTCGAGCCGGCCGGGCAGGCCGGTCACCGCGGCTGCGACGCCGTCCAGCACCAGGGTCAGGTCGCCGGCTGCCGAACCGTCCAGGGTCAGGTGGGTGGCGAGCTGGCCGGGGGAGTCCGCGAGGTGCACGACGGCGGACGCCGGGTTGCCGCCCCGACCGCCGAACGCCCCGAACCCGAGCCGGAAGTCCAGGGGGGTGCCGACGACGACCACGAGGTCCGCGGCGCCGAAGGCCGTGCCGCGGGCCCGGGTCACCAGCAGTGGGTGGCCGGCCGGCAGGATGCCGCGCCCCATCCCGTTCGCGATCACGGGGAGTCCGAGGGTCTCCGCGAGTCGCCGCGCCGCGTCCTCCGCCCCGTCCGTCCAGACGTCTCCGCCGAGCACGAGCACCGGCCGTTCGGACGCGCGCAGCAGAGCCGCCACCTTCGCCAGGTCGTCGGGGTCGGGCTCGAGCGGGACGCGCGCCGGGGGGCGGGGGACGGGTGCGGTAGCCGCGCTGAACAGCTCGTCGACCGGGACGTCCAGGAAGACGGGGCCGCGGTGCGGTGCGGTCGCGACGCGCAGGGCCTCGTCGAACGCGCCGGCGATCTCGGCGGTCGTCTTTACGGTCGAGGCCGCCTTGGTGACGGGGGCGAGCAGCGGCGGCTGGTCGAGTTCCTGCAGGGAGCCCTGACCCCAGGCGCCCTGTGGCGCGCGGCCGCCGACGACGAGCACGGGGGAACCGTTGAAGTGGGCGGTCGTGACCGCGGAGATGCCGTTGGTGACGCCGGGGCCCGCGGTGAGGACGGCGAGCCCGGGCCGGCGCGCGAGCTTCGCGACCGCTTCGGCCGCGAACACCGCGCTCTGCTCGTGCCGGACGTCGACGATGCGCATCGGCGCTTCGGCGTGCACGGCGGCGTCGTACAGCGGGAAGACGTGCCCGCCGGAGAGCGTGAACATCTCGCGCACGCCGTGGGCGCGCAACGCGGCCAGCGCGAGCTCTCCGCCGTGCCCGGACATCTCCTCCATGTGACCGACCTCCGCACCCCGTTCGTCCGAGGCTCCCAACCTAGAGCCCCAGGACGGCTTCGGCCCGCACGCCCGCCGGGGGACGACCGGACGGGCAGGGAAGGATGAGTGCATGATCGACACGTTCGCCGTCGCCGGGCGCTACTTCCGCCTGGCGAACGCCTTCGCCGCCCGCATCGCCGCCGTCCCGTCCGACCGTTGGGAGGACCCGTCGCCCTGCGACGAGTGGACGGCCCGCGGGGTCGTCCGGCACCTGGTGGAGGTGCAGGGCATGTTCCTCGGGCTGGTGGGGCGCGAGCTGGGCCCGGTGCCGCCGGTCACCGACGACCCGGCGGGCGCGTGGCGGGCCGCGAGCGCGGTGATGCAGGCCGAGCTGGACAACCCGAACCGCGCCGCGACGGAGTTCGACGGGTTTTCCGGCCGGTCGACGCTGGCGGAGGCGGTCGACCGATTCGTGTGCTTCGACCTGGTCATCCACGGGTGGGACCTGGCCCGCGCGACCGGCCAGGACGACCGGCTCGACCCGGACGAGATCGCGGCGCTGAGGGCGTCGGCGGAGGAGTTCGGCGAGGCGATCCGCGGCCCGGGGGTCTGCGGCCCGGAGCTCACGCCACCGGCCGGGGCGGACGAGCAGACGAAGCTGCTCGCCTACCTCGGCCGGCAGGAGTGGTGAGGGGCGCGACCTAGAAGGTCAGCGGGACGTTGGCGGTGATCTTGCCGCCGTTCAGGCCGCAGGCCTCGAAGGAGTACACGATCGTGTAGTCGCCGGAGGACGCGTACTTCTTGGTGACCGTGTACTTGTCCTTCACCTGGTGCAGGTTCTGCGGCTTGCCGCAGTGCCACGGCCGGGCGGCGCTGTTGCTGGTCGTCCCGTCGCCCCAGGCGAGCTTCTCGCCCAGGCCGATGCCGGCCTTGGCGGGCGTCGGGAACTTGACCGGGACGTTTTTGGCGTCCAGCGGCTCGTAGACGTACCCGTCCAGCTCGATGGTCAGCGTGACGGTGCGGCCGGTGCGCTTGTAGGAGGCCTCGAGGCGCATCTGGGGGTACTTCGGGGTCACGGACCCCGGCCCCGGCGTCGGCGTCGCGCGCACGCCGGTCGGCGCGTCGATCATGATCGTCTTGGTGACGGTGCCGTCGGAGGACACCACGGTCGAGGTGGCGCGTTCGCCGGCGGCGCCGGCGGTGCCGGCGAGCCCGGCCGTGCCCAGTGCGGTGAGGCCGACGGCGGCTGCTCCGACCGCGGCCGCGTACGTGACCCCGCGGCGACGGCGATCCGCGCCGTTCGGTACCCGGTTGTCCTGCATGTCGGAGTTGCCCTCCTCTAGGTGAACTTGAGCCTTCCTAACACGCGGAACGCTCCGAGTTCGGGAGGGACCTGCGGGACACGCGAGACTGGTGGGACGCAGGGTGTGCACTGCCCTACGGCCGGGCCTCGACGTGGTAGTCGGAGGCGGCGGTCTCGTCCGCCCCGGCCGGCGCCCGCAGGGCTCGCAGCATCAGGGTGGCGGCGACGGCCACCGCGAGGTTCACGACGACGGCCACGAGGCCGGGGTAGATCGTCGAGGTGGTGTCCAGCCCGAGCTTGCCGAGCGCGTAGAGCGGGCCCGCCGAAGTGCTCGCGCCCCGTGGCGGCGTTGGGCGTCGCGTAGAGCATCCCCATGCCCACCGCCATGCCGGAGGCCCACCCGGCCAGCAGCGCCCAGCGGTGGAACCACGAGGTGAAGAGCCCGCCGACGACGGCGGGCAGCGTCTGCAGGATGATCACGCCGCCGATCAGCTGCAGGTCGAGGGAGAACTGCGGATCCAGGACGAGGATCACCGCGACCGCGCCGGCCTTGACCGCGAGCGAGGCGATCTTGCTGACCCGTGCCTGCTCGGCGTCGCTCGCCTGCGGCCGGACGTAGGCCGCCCACACGTTGCGGCTGAACAGGTTGGCCGCCGCGATCGACATGATCGCCGCCGGCACCAGGGCGCCGATGCCGATGGCGGCGAACGCGATGCCCGCGAACCAGGACGGGAACTGCTGGTCGAACAGCAGCGGCACGACGGTGTTCGTGTCGGGCTTGCCGTTCTCGTTCACGATCGGCTTCACACCCGCGGCGATCGCCATGTACCCGAGCAGCGCGATCAGCCCGAGCAGCAGGCTGTACGCCGGCAGCGCGGCCATGTTGCGCTTGATCGTGTCGCGGCTGCGTGCGGCGAGCACGCCGGTGACCGAGTGCGGGTAGAGGAACAGCGCCATCGCCGAGCCGAGTGCCAGCGTCGAGTACCCGGTCAGCGCCGGGTCTTCGAGCGTCACCCCGTCCGAGGGCGACGGACTCTCGGCGAACTTCTCCTCCGCCGCGCCGAAGATCTCGCCGAACCCGCCCAGCTGGATCGGGATCACGATGACCGCGACGATGATCACCAGGTAGATCAGCCCGTCCTTGACGAACGCGATCAGCGCGGGCGCGCGCAACCCTGACTTGTACGTGTACGCGGCGAGCACGGCGAACGCGATGATCACCGGCCAGTCGTCGATGCCGAGGAACTCGCCGCTGCCGACGCCCATCGTCTTCAGGACGGCCTCGATGCCGACGAGCTGCAGGGCGATGTACGGCATCGTCGCGACGATCGCGGTCAGCGCGATGATCAGCGCGAGCGCGGGCGAGCCGTAGCGGCCGCGGACGAAGTCGGCCGACGTCACGTACCCGTGCGCGTGCGAGACCGACCAGAGCCGGATCGCCACCAGGAACACCAGCGGGTACACCACGATCGTGTACGGGACGGCGAAGAACCCGAGCGCCCCGGCGCTGTAGAGCACCGCGGGGACGGCGACGAACGTGTACGCCGTGTAAAGGTCGCCGCCGATGAGGAACCACGTGACCCACGGGCCGAAGTTGCGGCCGCCGAGCCCCCACTCGTCGAGGTGGTCGAGGTTGTCGGCGCGGCGCCAGCGCGAGGCCGCGAAGCCCATGACCGTGACGGCCAGGACGATCGCGAGGAACACCCCGAGCGCGACGACATCGACGTCGCGGTCCATCAGGTCTCATCCCGCGTGGCCCGGTAGACCAACAGCGTGCAGGTCACGCCGATCGGGATCCAGACGAGCTGGTACCAGTAGAAGAACGGGATCCCGAACAGCGCCGGCTCGACGCTCGTTGTAGACCCACGGGAACAGCGTGCCCAGCAGCGGGATCGCGAGCAGGAGGTAGACCGCCTTGCGATGCCTCGCGCTCATCCGACCTCCCCGTTCAGGCGAGGATCCTAGTGGAGCTGACGCAAAGTCAGAAAGTCTCGCCGAGCGCCTTGATCGGCATCGAGAGCTCGTCGAGCAGGGCGAGGTCGGAGGCCGGGTCGCGGCCGAGGGTCGTCAGGTAGTTGCCGACGATGACGGCGTTGATGCCGCCCAGTAGGCCGTCGCGCGTCCCGAGGTCGCCGAGGGTGATCTCACGCCCGCCCGCGTAGCGCAGGATCGTGCGCGGCAGGGCGAGCCGGAACGCCGCGATCGTGCGCAGCGCGTCGGAGGCGCCGAGCACCGGCAGGTCGCCGAACGGCGTGCCGGGGCGCGGGTTGAAGAAGTTCAGCGGTACCTCGTCGGGGGACAGCGAGGCGAGTTGGGCGGCGAACTCCGCACGCTGCTCGACGGACTCGCCCATGCCGACGATGCCGCCGCAGCAGACCTCCATGCCGGCGGCCCGGACCATCGCCAGGGTCTCCCAGCGTTCCTCCCACGTGTGCGTGGTGACGACCTGGGTGAAGTAGGAGCGGGCCGTCTCCAGATTGTGGTTGTAGCGGTGCACGCCCATGTCGGCGAGGTCGTCCACCTGAGCCTGCGTCAGCATGCCGAGCGAGGCGGCGACCTGGATGTCGACGGCGGCCTTGATCGCGGCGACGCCGGCGCGCATCTGGGTCATCAGCCGCTCGTCCGGCCCGCGGACCGCGGCCACGATGCAGAACTCGCTCGCGCCCGTGGCGGCCGTCGCCTGCGCGGCCTTGACGAGCGCGGGGATGTCCAGCCACACCGAGCGGACGGGGGACGTGAACTGACCGGACTGCGAGCAGAAGTGACAGTCCTCCGGGCACCCGCCGGTCTTGAGCGAGACGATGCCCTCGACCTCGACCTCCGGGCCGCACCAGGTCATGCGGACCTCGTGGGCCAGGGCGAGCAGGTCGGGCAGGTCGTCGTCGCCGAGCCGCAGGACCTCGAGCACCTGCGCCTCGGTCAGGCCCTCCCCGCGGCCCAGCACCTGCTCCCGGGCGACGGCGAGGACGCCCAGGGTGGCGGGCCGATCCTCGAGCGTGGTCATGGGGCAGCCCTCTCGGCGGGGTGGCGGTTACGGAACTCTGTCGCATCGAAGCATCCCCCGAGCGCCGGGGACAGCCCCGCCCGGGCCAGGGTGAGGAAGCTCGCAGGGTCCGCAACGGCCGCACGCCGCGGGCAGCGCACCGGCCAGCGGGCGGGCGGCGAGGGCCTCGAGATCGGCCAGGTTCGCTGCGGCAGGCGAGGTCCGGATCGTCCGGCCAGGCCCCGACGACGACGCCGGCGAGTTCGAGCCCGCGGTGCGCCAGGGCCTCGAGGGTCAGGGCGGTGTGGTTGAGGGTGCCGAGCCCGGGGTCGGTCACGACGAGGACGGGCGCGCCGAGCGCCCGGGCCAGGTCGGCCAGCGTCGCTCCGTCGTCGTCGAAGCGGACGAGCAGGCCGCCGGCGCCCTCGACGAGCACGAGCCGTCGGATGCAGGCGAGCGTCGCGATCTCCTCGACGGCGCGCGCGAGGTCGAGCGGCGGGAGGCCGGCGCGCCGGGCCGCGGCGGCGGGGGAGAGCGGGTCCGGGTATCGGGCGAGCTCGTGCAGGTCGGCCGTGCCGGCGAGGCGGCCGACCTCGTCCACGTCCCCGGGGACGTCGGCGCGCAACGCCGGTCTGGGCCACCTTCACGACGGCGACGCGAGGCGCCCCGGCCGACCGCCAGGGCGGCGATCGCGGCGGTGACGACCGTCTTGCCGACGCCCGTTCCCGTCCCGCTGACGACGAGGACGCTCATGTTCATTCCCCCCGAAGCGCGGGCACAGCGAGCATCGCCGCGACGGCGGCCAGCGCGACGGCGGCCAGCTCGAGGTCGGCGGCGGTCAGGTCGGCGCGCGCGGTGAGGCGCAGCCGGGAGATCGCCGTCCGGCACCGACGGCGGGCGGAAGCACCCCACCCGGACGCCGAGGGACGCGCACAGCTCGGCGGCGGCGAACGCGGCTGCGGGCTCGCCGACGAGGACGGAGCACACCGCGCCGCGCGGGGGGACCGCCGGCGAGCCCGGCCGCGGTGGCGACCGCGGCGAGGTCCCGAGCGCGCGCCCGGACGTCGGCGGCCAGCGCCGGTCGCGCCCGCAGCAGCGCCGAGCGCGGCCAGGCGCCGCGCCGGCGCACGCCGGGCGCCAGGCCCGTGTCGAAGATGAACGCCCGCGCGCTGTCGGCGACGTGCTCGACGACGGCCCGCGGGCCGAGCACGGCCCCGCCCTGGCTGCCCAGCGCCTTCGACAGGACCGTGGTGACGACGACGTCCGGCGCCCCCGCGAGGCCCGCGCGCGTGGACGGCACCGCGGCCCCCCTCCCCGACCACGCCGAGCGCCGTGCGCCTCGTCCACGACCAACCCGGCGCCGTACCGGCGGGCCACGGCGGCGAGCTCGGCGAGCGGCGCGAGGTCGGCGTCGACGCTGAAGACCGCGTCGGTGACGACGATCGCGCGCTGCCTCGGGCCGGGCGGCCAGCGCCCGGCCGACGGCGGCGGGGTCGGCGTGCGGGACGACCGCGACGCGCGCGCGCGACAGCCGGCACGCGTCGATGATCGAGGCGTGGTTGCAGGCGTCGGAGACGACGAGGGGCCCCGGCCCGGCCAGCGCGGTGATCGCGCCGACGTTGGCGAGGTAGCCCGGAGGAGAACACCAGCCCCGCCTCGGCCCCGAGGTGGGCGGCGAGCGCGTCCTCGAGCTCGGCGTGCAGCTCGTCGACCCGCTGACCAGCCGGGAACCCGTCGACCCCGCGCCCCAGCGCTGCGCGGCGTCGGCGGCCGCGGCGATGACGTCGCGGATGCCGGCGAGAGGCCCAGGTAGTCGTTGCCGGCGAGGTCGAGCAGGCCTGCGCCGTCCGGGGTACGCGGCCGGAGCGCGGCGGCGCAGCCCGGCGGCCTCGCGCGCGCCGCGCGTGCGCCCGCACCCAACCGAAAGGGTCGCCTGGCTCGGTCATGGCAGCGAGCTTACGAGGAGGCCCTCACGCTTGAGACTGGCCCTCGTAGTACCGGCCGGTGCCGCGCAGGGCGCGCTGGAGGGCCGCGAGCAGGTCGACCCGGACGCCCGGTCGGTTGGTGAAGACCCGGGCGGCGGCCGCGTCGGTGGCGCGCACCCCGAGCAGGAGCTGCAGGTGCAGCGCGCGGGCGAACGACATGGTGTTCAGCGCCTCTGCCGGAACGGGCTCGCCTGGTTCGCCGACGGCCGACCAGCCCGCCGCGAGCCGCTCGACCCACGGCTCGAGCAGGGCCATGTCGACCAGGTCGCGGTGCAGCAGCGCCATCGTCGCGTAGGCGAGCCGGTCCTCCTCGTGGCTGACGAAGACGTGCGGGGTCGCCCGCAGGAGCCGGTCGGCGAGGGTGTCCAGCAGGACCATCAGCCCGCCCTCGTCCAGGTGGCGGGACAGGGCGAGGGCGCGCAGCAGTTCGGCGCCGTGCAGCATCGCGTGGGCCCGCCCCGCGCCGGGCACGTGGCCGCGCAGGTCGCGCTCGGCCAGCGAGCCACGACAGCCCGCGATCGCCCCAGTCGAGCACCGTCCCCGGCAGCAGGACGGGGCGGACGGTGTCGCGGTCGATCGCGGCGGCGAGGACGCGGACGGAGAAGGAACGGCGCAGGACGGAGCGGTTGCCGCTCCTCGCCGAGGCCCGGCCGCAGGCCCTCGCTGATGCCGTCGCCGAGGGCCGCCAGCAGGTCGTCGTAGACGCCCTCGGCGACCCACGCGCACAGGACGCGCAGGGCCAGGTCGTCGCGGAGGTGCGGGTCCGGGTCGCCGAGCATCTCGACCAGCTCGACGGTCATGTCGTCCAGCGGACGGTCGGCCGGGACGGCGAACTCGCGCGCGACGACGCCTCTCCCAGTAGCGAGGATCGGTGGCCGCGCGTCCGCGGGGATCCCCCTCGCTCAAGCTGCTCGAACCTCCTGCGGACCGCCGGTCCCCGACGCCGGGCGACCGTTTCGAACCTATCGCGTCCTCCTGGGTGCGGGGGCGGGAACCGCTACCTGGACGGGCATCCACGCCGGTCTACGCTGCGTCCGTGCCGTCGCTGAAGGACCTCGTCCGTGCCGCGACCGAGCTCGGTGCCGAGGACCGCGAATGGCTGCACGTCCTGGTCGCCGACTGGCAGCTGCTGGCCGACCTCTCGTTCTCCGACCTGGTGCTGTGGGTCCCGACCCGTGATCGAGAGTACGTCGCCGTCGCCCAGATGCGGCCCGACGACCGGGCCGACGGCCTACCACGACGACATCGTCGGCACGACCGTCGCACGCGGTTGGCGGCCGCTGCTGGACGCGGCGCTGGACCAGGGCCGGATCGTCCGCGAGGGCGCTCCCGGAATGGCGGCACGACGTGCCCGTCCGCGTCGAGGCGATCCCGGTCCGCCGCGGGGACGCGGTGCTCGGGCGTCATCGCGCGCAACACGAGCCTGATCTCCGCGCGCACGCCGAGCCGCCTCGAGCTGACCTACCTGCAGTGCGCCGGTGACCTGGCCCGGATGATCGCGGCCGGGCTGTTCCCCCACGTCGGGGCCGTCGGGTCGATCGCCGAGCGCATCGGGGACGGCTCGCCGCGGGTCGGCGACGGCCTCATCCGACTGGACGCCGACGGCAACGTCACCTACGCCAGCCCGAACGCCCTGTCGGCCTACCGGCGCCTCGGCCTCGCGACCGACCTCGTCGGCACCCACCTGGGCCGCCTGACCGCGGAGCTCGCGCCGACCCGGGGCCCGGTCGAGGAGGCGCTGGCCGTTGTGGCCGGGGGGCCGGGTGCCCCGCGGGCTCGAGGTCGAGACCGACCACGTCGTCGTGCTACCTGCGCGCGATCCCGCTGGACGAGCCCGGCGGGCACCTCGGCGCGATCGTCCTGCTGCGGGACGTGACGGAGCTGCGCCGGCGCGAGCGCGAGCTGATGACGAAGGACGCGACGATCCGGGAGATCCACCACCGGGTCAAGAACAACCTGCAGACGGTGGCCGCCTTGCTGCGTCTGCAGGCCCGCCGCCTCGACTCGCCCGTCGGCCAAGGCCGCCCTCGAGGAGGCCGTCCGCCGGGTCGGCTCGATCGCGATCGTGCACGACACGCTGTCGATGTCCGCGGATTCGACACGTCGAGTTCGACGTCGATCGTCGACCGGCTGCTGGCGATGGTCGCCGACGTGTCCTCGACCGGCACGGAGGTGCGGCCGCGCCGTGAGGGCAGCTTCGGCTCGCTGGCGGGCGACCTCGCGACGCCGCTGTCGATGGTGCTGACGGAGCTGCTGCAGAACGCGCTGGAGCACGGCGTCACCGCCGACTCGGAGCTGCTCGCGGTGCTCGCCGAGCGCCGCGGCGACCACTTGCGCATCGAGGTCGTGGACGACGGGCGCGGTCTGCCGCCGGGCTTCGACGTCGTGACGTCGGCGAACCTGGGCCTGCAGATCGTGCGGTCGCTCGTCACGGGGGAGCTGGACGGCGAGCTCGAGATCGGCCCGCGGGACGGGGGCGGCACGCCGGGTCGTCCTGGAAATCCCGCTGCGGTCCGGACGCACGAAGCCCCGGCGTCCAGTACAGGGACTGCCGGGGCACGCGTGGTCGGGTAGCGGGGGGGTTCTTGCCGGTTGTGCGGAAAGCTCGTGCTTGCGGTCAGACGACGCGGGCGCGGGCCCGTGCGGTGCGACGCTTCAGGGCGCGACGCTCGTCCTCGCTCAGACCGCCCCAGACGCCGGCGTCCTGACCGGACTCCAGTGCCCACTGCAGGCAGGTCTCGACGACCGTCGCACCGACGGCAGACGATCTTGGCTTCTTCGATCTGCATCAGGGCAGGGCCGGTGTTCCCGATGGGAAAGAACAGCTCGGGATCCTCGTCACGGCAGATCGCGCGGTGGCGCCAGTCCATGGGTCTAGCTCCTCAAAACGTCGAGGCGCGCCGGTCGCGTCCTCGTGGTGAATGTCCGTCTAGTGAACGATTTCACGAGGCAGAACGTTTCCAAGAAATCCGAAGATTTTTTGTGATGCGTGCCACCTCGATGCGGCCATACGTTGATCACCGCGCAGGCACAAGCGTGAACCACTTGCCAGCACAGGCACAAGCCCCTAGCAGCGAAAATTACCTCGCTGGGCCGCGCGCTTTGATCCACCGTAGGTGAATCGGAGGCTATCGGGAAGTCGATCATGCGCCTTCTCGCTGGGTAATGCGTCGTCTTCAGAGCGTTAGTGCTCATTTAGGTCAAAGAAATGCAATGAGAGATAACCTCCCGCCGTGCGCATCTTCTTCCGCCCTTCCTCCGTCGGCACGGAATCCCGTTCGCGCCCCAGGTCCCTCGTCACGGCAGTCGCCCTGGTGGGCCTGCAGGGACTCGTGCTGGTAGTCCTCGGCGTCGGCATCGGGGTGACCGGATTCTTCGACTCCTCGACCTCGCCGGTCGACGCAGTCCAGATCGGGACCCTTTACCTGCTCGGCGGCGCCGGCTTGCTCGCCGTCGCGCGCGGTCTGGCCAGGGGGCGCCGGTGGGCGAGGTCGCCCGCGCTGGTCTGGGAGATGATCATGGTCATGGTCGGTGCGACGCAGCTCACGGCCGCGCCCGCTCTCGCCGGACCGGTTTTTGTCTTCTCCGTCCTCACCGTCGTCGCCCTTTTCCATCCCGACACCAACGCGGTGCTCGAGGACTGAGGGGCCCCGGACGAGTTCGTCTCGGCCGGTGCGTGGTCACTGTCTCATTCCCGAGGGCACGATCGGCCTGCGTGGAGCAAGCAGAAGGCCCTTCGACTTTCCAGCGCGTCAGTGGCACGGGACGCATTCCGGAATAGCAGGCACCGCGAAGGAAGTCGACCGTGGCGACGACAGTAGTGACATCACGTTCACGTTCGGCACTGCCGCGGAGAGCGCCCCGCAGGCACACTAGGCGGGTGCGCCTCATGACAACCCGCTGGTTCTCGCGGTTGTGCGTGGTGACCGGCGTGCTCCTGACGGTGGGGGGCACGTCGGTCATCGCAGTCGGCCTGGTCACCCAGCCCGCGGCCCAGTCCGCGACCCAGCCCGCCGGGCTGACCGCTTCTCGGCTCGCCGCTCCGGCCTGGTCCTCGTTGCGGGACGAGGTCGAGCGCCTGCCGGCCCGGGAGCGTCCCGCGGCGGTGGTCGCAGCGACGGCCCCCGCGACGGCGCCGGTTTCTCCCGCGGCGCCGGCAGCCCCTGCGGTGCCCGTAGCCCCGGCAGTGCCTACCCCGGCCGCCCCGGTGGTGCCTGCGGCGCCGTTGCGCGCTGCGGAGCCCGTCGCGCTCGACATCCCGGCCATCGGCGTCCACTCGCGGGTGTACCCCATCGGGCTCAACGCGGACGGCACCATCGCGGTGCCCGCCCCGGGGCCGCGCTACGACTCGGCTGCCTGGTACCGCTACTCGCCGACCCCCGGCGAGCTCGGGCCCGCCGTCGTCGAGGGACACCTGGACACCCCGACCGGCGCGCCGTCGGTGTTCTACCGACTGGGCGAACTGCGGCCCGGGACGAGATCGGGTCGACCGCGCCGACGGGACCATCGCGGTGTTCCGGGTGACCGAGGTCGGCCAGTACCCGAAGACGGAGTTCCCCACGTCCACGGTCTACGGCGACCTCGACTACGCCGGGCCTGCGCCTGATCACCTGCGCCGGCGGGATCGATTCCGGCGACCCGGCACTACCTCGACAACACGGTCGTGTTCGCGACCCTCGTGTCGTCCGGGCCGACCCAACCGAGCTGACGGGTCTATTCCTCGACGAGCAGGTCCTCGCGGAGCTGGGCGAGCGTGCGGGCGAGCAGCCGCGAGACGTGCATCTGGGAGATGCCGATCTCCGTGGCGATCTGAGACTGCGTCATATTGCCGAAGAAGCGCAGTAGCAGGATCTTCTTCTCCCGGGCGGGCAGGCGCTCCAGGAGCGGCTTGAGCGACTCGCGGTACTCCACGCCCTCCAGCGCCTCGTCCTCGCTGCCGAGCGAGTCGACGACGGCGGGGGAGTCGTCGTCGCCCTGCTCCGGGACGTCCAGCGACAGGGTGCTGTAGCGCGTTGGCCGACTCCAGGCCCTCGAGGATCTCCTCCTCGGAGAGCTTGAGGTGCGCGGCGAGCTCGGCGACCGTGGGCGCCCGGCCGTGCAGTTGCGACAGCTCGCTGGTCGCGCTGGTCAGCTGGAGGCGCAGTTCCTGCAGCCGCCGGGGCACGCGCACGGCCCAGCCGCGGTCGCGGAAGTGACGCTTGATCTCGCCGACGATGGTCGGCGTGGCGTAGGTCGAGAACTCGACGCCGCGCTCGGTGTCGAAGCGGTCGACGGACTTGATCAGACCGATGGTGGCGACCTGGACGAGGTCGTCCAGCGGCTCGCCGCGGTTGCGGAACCGGCGCGCCAGGTGCTCGACGAGGGGCAGGTGCATCTCGACCAGGTGGTCACGCAGGTGGCACGCTGCGGGTCGTCGTCCGACATGGCCTGAAGTTGCGCCAGCATCGCTCGCGCGTCCTCGCGCTCCCGGGACAGGCCGACCGGTGCCGCCGACTCCGTGCGGTGCTGCTCACGTGGCGCCCTCGCGCCGCTTGTGCAGGGTGATCGTGACGGTGCGTTGCGCGTCCACGTACGCCTCGACGGTGTCGGCCAGGGCCGCCAGCACCGTCCAGGCGAAGGTGTCGCGCGCCGGTGTGTGGCCGTCCCGCGTCGGGGCGGACACCGCGATAGACGAGCGAATCGCCGCTCATCGTGAAGCGGCAGCTCAGCAGGCCGTCGGGCACGACCTGCGCCATCAGCAGCGCGCAGGCCTCGTCGACGGCGATGCGCAGGTCGTCGATCTCGTCGATCGTGAAGTCGAGCCGGGCCGCGAGACCGGCGCTCGCCGTCCGCAGCACGGACAGGTAGACGCCGTCGGCGGGCAGGCGCACCTCGACGTAGTCGTCGTCGTCAGGGGTGGGGGCCTGTGTTGGCGCGGCGGACTCGCTGGTCACGCCAGTACCTCCGGGCCGGTGGGGGCAGGACGCGCCAAACCTACCTCGCGGGCGCCCGGCATGTCAGACCGCCCGCGAGTCGCTTGCCGGACGGACGCATGTAAACGAGCCACGTGAGGGCGACGCAGCCGCCGTAGAAGATCACGAACGACAGGTAGGCGGCGTTGCCGTTGCCGTGTGCAGGAACGACTGGCGGAAGGCGATGTTGACGAAAACCCCGCCGAACGCGCCGATCGCGCCGGCGAGGCCGAGCAGCGCCCCGGCGCGCCGCAGGGCGAGGGTGCCAGCGTGGACGCGGTCGCCGCCCGCGGAGACGGACAGGTCGGCCTTCGCCTTGAAGATCGCGGGGATCATCTTGTAGGTCGAGCCGTTGCCCGCGCCACTGAAGACGAACAGGCAGACGAAGCCGACGAGGAACATCGGCAGGGAGTTGCGCGCCGACGCGACCAGGACCGTGACCGCGCTGGCAGTCATCGCGAGGAAGTTGCAGAACGTGATCAGCGCGCCTCCGAACCGGTCCGCGAGGAACCCGCCGACGCGGCCGCGCGATCGAGCCGATCAGTGGCCCGAGGAAGGTCAGCTGCGCGGCCTTCAGGGGCGTGTCGAACTGGTCGTGGAACTGGACCTGCAGCACCTGGCCGAACGCGAAGCCGAAGCCGATGAAGGAACCGAACGTGCCGATGTAGAGGAACGACATGACCCAGGTGTGGCGCTCGCGGCAGACCTCGCGGATAGCGCCCTTCGCGTTGCTCGCGCAGGTCAGGTTGTCCATGTACCGGGCGGCGCCCAGCGCGGCCAGGACGATCAGCGGGAGGTAGATGCCGACGACGAGTCGCGGGTGGGTCGCGCCGGCCGTCGCGAGCACCAGGAGGCCGACGAGCTGGATCGTCGCGACGCCGAGGTTGCCGCCGGCGGCGTTGAGGCCGAGCGCCCAGCCCTTGAGCCGGTTCGGGTAGAACGCGTTGATGTTCGTCATAGACGACGCGAAGTTTCCGCCGCCCACGCCGGCGATCGCACCCAGGATCAACAGCGTGGAGAAGCCGACCCCGGGCTCGAGCAGGATCGCCGTGAGCGTGGTCGGGATCAGCAGCATCGCCGCGGAGATCACCGTCCAGTTGCGCCCGCCCAAGGTCGCGACCGCGAAGGTGTAGGGCAGGCGGAGTACCGCGCCGAACGCGATCGGCACCGACGTCAGCGTGAACTTCTGTGCCGGCGAGAAGCCGTACTTCGGCCCGAGGAACAGCACGAGGGTCGACCACATCGTCCAGATCGAGAACCCGATGTGCTCCGACAGGATCGAGAAGATCAGGTTGCGCCGGGCGACCCGGGAACCGCCCTCCGCCCAGAATCGCTCGTCTTCCGGGTCCCAGTCGTCGACCCAGTTCGATCGCCCCGGCCGCCGCGGCGGGACGGCGACGGCAGTCCGAACCGGCGGGGGAGCCGGGCTGGCGGGTGCTCGGGCCTCGTCGACGACGCTCAAAGAACGCTCCAGGGTCGGCGGCGGGCCTACGGGAAGGAGGCCCTCACCGTGATCGTCCGTGAGCGGTGTTGCCGGACGGTGCGTACTGCGTTACGTCGCGTTCACCCTGCTTGCACCCGAATCTGGAGCGCGCTGTGAGACCGGCTGGTCTGTTTGATCGATCCCCCCAAACACGAAAAGCGCCGGCCCTCGGAGGTTGTCCGCGGGCCGGCGCCGGTCGCCGAAAAGTGTCAGGTCCTACTTCTTGGTCTCCCAGAAGATCGCGGAGATCTCCTCGATCTTGTCCAGCAGCTTGTCCGCGACGGCGACGTCGGTGGAGCCCTTCGTGCCACCGGCGCCGGCCAACTTGGTGGCGTCGTTGAACAGCTGGTGCAGGCCGGGGTAGGCCTCGAAGTGCGGGGGCTTGAAGTAGTCCGTCCACAGCACCCACAGGTGGTGTTTGACGAGGTCGGAGCGCTCCTCCTTGATCGTCAGCGCCCGAGCCTTGAAGGTCTCGTCGTCGCTGGCGTGGTACTTCTCGAGGGTTGCCTTGACCGATTGGGCCTCGATGCGGGCCTGGGCGGGGTCATAGACCCCACAGGGCAGGTCGCAGTGGGCGTGAACGACGGTCTGGTGTGCGAGAACTCGCGTGAACCGCATTCGGTACTGTCCCTTCGTCTCGCGGGCGCGTGGTGTTCCGGACCCTACCCCCGTAGATCGGTTCCGCTGCGGAAGGGGGCGGCAAGGTGCCCCGGTTCTCCACCGCGCGCGTTGCGGGCCGCTCGATGCTCCCGACGCTGCGCGAGGGCGATCGCCTCCTCCTGCGCCGCGGCGGTGCCCCTCGGGTCGGGCGGCTCGCCGTCGTGCGGCTGCCGGGCCGGGGGCTGTCGGTCAAGCGCGTCACGTTCCGCGTCCCCGAGGGTTGGTGGGTCGAGCGCGACAACCCGGCCGAGGGAGTCGACTCTTGGTTGGTCGGCGCGATCGCCCCCGCGGACGTCGTCGCGGTCGTCGTGTGCCGGTACTGGCCCCTGCGCCGGCGCGGCCGTTCCCGGACATAAGGTCGGGGCATGTTCGCTGTGACTGCTGCACGCATCAGCCCCGACGACCCGGTAGCCGGCCTCGAGCTAGGCGAGCGCGCGGACGTCGTCGCCCCCGACGGGTGGGTCACCGTCGACGTCAAGGCCGCCTCCCTCAACCACCACGACCTGTGGACGCTGCGCGGGGTGGGCATCCGCCCCGAGCAGTTGCCGATCGTCCTGGGCTGCGACGCCGCGGGGCTCGACCCGGACGGCAACGAGGTCATCGTCCACGGGCTGATCGGCGATCCCGACTACCGCGGCGACGAGACGCAGGACCCGAAGCGCTCGCTGCTGTCGGAGAAATACGACGGGTCCTTCGCTGAGCAGGTGGTCGTCCCCCGGCGCAACCTGGTGCCCAAGCCGCCCGAGCTGTCCTGGGCCGAGGCGGCGTGCCTGCCGACCGCGTGGCTGACCGCGTACCGCATGCTCTTCCACCGCTCCGGGCTCGCACCAGGCTCGACCGTGCTCGTCCAGGGCGCGGGCGGCGGCGTCTCGACGGCCCTGATCATGCTCGGCCGCGCCGCCGGGTACCGCGTCTGGGCGACGAGCCGCGACGAGGCAAAGGCGGCCCGTGCGGTCGAAATCGGCGCGGAGGCGGCCTTCGCCTCCGGCGCTCGGCTGCCCGACCGCGTCGACGCGGTCATGGAAACCGTCGGTGCCGCGACCTGGGCGCATTCGGTGAAGGCGCTCAAGCCCGGCGGCACGATCGTGATCTCCGGGGCCACCTCCGGCCCGATGCCGCCCGCCGAGCTGACCCGAATCTTCTTTCTTCAGCTCTCTGTCGTCGGCTCGACGATGGGGACCCGCGAGGAGCTCGTCCGGCTCGCGCAGTTCCTCGTCACCACCGGGCTCAGGCCGCTCGTCGACGAGGAGATCCCGCTGCGTGACGCCCCGCGAGGCTTCACGAAGATGGCGTCCGGCGACGTGTTCGGGAAGATTGTCTTCACCAACTGAGGGTGCGTCAGTCTACAGTGTTGGCTGCGATCTGGGCTCTGCTGGCCTGTCCGCTGTGCCGCGGGGCGCTCGCTGCGAACTCCGCCGGACTTCGCTGCGACGACGGGCACGCCTTCGACTCCGCCCGGCAGGGCTACGTGAGCCTGACCGTGGGCCGGGCTCCGGTCAACGCGGACGACGCCGGGTCCGTCGCCGCCCGGGCCGATGTCCTCGACGCCGGGCACTACGCGCCGCTCGCGGCCCGCCTGGCAGCGAGGGTTCCTGCGGGGGCGTCGGCAGTGCTGGACGCCGGGGCGGGCACCGGGTACTACCTGGCCGCGGTGCTCGAGGCCTCGCCCGGGGCGATCGGGCTCGCGGTGGACTCCTCGCCCGCCGCGCTGCGCCGGGCCGCCCGCGTGCACCCGCGCGCGGGGGCGATCGGCTGGGACCTTCGACTCCCGCTGCCGGTCCGCGACGCGGCCGTCGACGTCGTGCTGAACGTGTTCGCGCCGCGCAACGCGGCAGAGTACGCGCGGGTGCTCCGGCCGGGCGGGACGCTGCTCGTCGTCACGCCCGGCCCCCGGCACCTCGCCGAACTCGTCGGTCCGCTCGGCCTGATCGGGGTCGACGCCGAGAAGCCCGCCCGGCTCGCAGCGACGCTGGACCCGCACTTCGACCGCCTCGACACCGAGACCGTGGAGTTCGAAATACGCCTCCGGCGGGACGAGGCCGCGGCTCTCGTCCGGATGAGCCCCAGTGCGCATCATGTGACGGAGCCTCAGGTCGCTTCGACGCTCGCGCGGCTGCCCGAACCGCTGACTGCGACCGTGTCGACGATCTTGTCGTCCTACCGGGCGATCGTGCGCGCCTGACATGCCTCTTGCGCGGGGCAGGCACTCCAAAGTTGTTCCCTCGGCGAACAAGTTGCCCCGCTGTCCTCGTCCGAATCGACCCTGCCCACTCCCGTCCGGAATTGACGTGACCGACTGGATGGCCGCATCTTCGCCCTGTTGCGACCTGGGTTCAAATCCGAGCGTCGGAATGCAGCGGTAACCGAGTCGATAAGCGACCTGACCTATCGTCAGAAGAGCGGCACCTCGTCGGTCGTCGGTCGCGGAAGCGGCGGCGGCTCCGGGGCTCGGGGTGGTGGTTGATACCAGCTGACGGCGTCCTGCCAGGGGGTGCCGTTCAGGTCGCGGGCAGGGTCGGTCCGGGGCTGGTAGATCGGTTCGGGGTCGGGGTCGTGGTGGGGTTCGGGGAGCTCTTCGATGATCTGCGGTATCGGGACGCGGTATTCGATGCCGAGGCGGCTGCGCCAGAGGTAGGTGTTCTCCTCGGGCAGGAAGCGCAGGGTCCATCCGCCCTCGTGTTTCATCCGGTGGTGATGGCGGCACAACGGCTCGAGGTTGATCCCGATCGTGTCGCCGCCGCGGCCGTGGTCGAGGGTGTGGTCGATGTCGGTGGTGCGGGCGGGCGCGCGGCAGCCCGGCGCCATGCAGCGGCGTTTACGGATCTGGACGTCGCGGCGCAACGCGGCGGCGGGTGTCCGTCGGCGGGGGTCGAGGGGTTTCGGGCCGGTCGGGTTGTTGACGCCGACGCCGCCGGGGCCCTCGATGCGTCGGGCGATGTCGGTGATGACCGGTGCCCAGGCGGCGAACATGGCGGGGTCGCGGACCTGACTTGCTGTCAGTTCACCGGATCTGATCGCCCTGAGTAACGTCTCGGGGACTTGGAGTTCGACGATCGCCCGGCACGCCCACCGGCGGAGTCGGACTCCGATCGGGCGGGCGGGGGTCAGCCCGGCGGTGATGAGGTAGCCCTGGCCGTCGGTGAGGGCGTATCTCCATTGGGCGGGGCCGAGTTCGGCGCACAAGTCGCGGGCGTAGGTGGGGTGGATCGGGCCCCACCCGGCGAGCTCGGCGGGTGCTTCGTCCAGGCCGAGAAGGGTCGACAGGCGCACTTGCAGTTCCAGGCCGATCCGCGGGGGTTCGGGGAGGTCGTGCTCGCGCCGCCACCAGCTACTCGGGAGGCCGTCGGCTCGTTCGGCAGGCGCCACAGCACCGGCGGCGGCCGCGGCCGCGGTCTCGGCATCGGTCTCGGCCTCGGCCGCCTCGCCTTTCGCCTGGGCAGCGGTTTCGGCCTTGGCCCGCCGGGTCGCTTCAGCTGCCGCCCGTGCTTCTTCGGCTTCTGCTTGGCCGGCAGCGGCCGCTGCCCGTTCGGCCGCCTGCGCGAGTGCTTCGGCCGCCGCCCGTACTTCTTCGGCTTTGGCGTGCTCGGCTGCTGCCCGTGCTGCTTCGGCCTCGACGTGCTCGGCTGCTGCTCGTGGGGCTTCGGTCTCGGCGTGCTCGGCTGCTTCGGTCTCTGCTCGTTTGGCAGCGGCCGCCGCCCATTCGGCTGCTGCTCGGGCCGTCTCCTGCGCGGCCACTGCCTGTTCGGCCCGGGCTTGCGCGTCCGCTGCCTCCGCCGCTGCCTCCGCCGCTTCCTCTGCTGCTGCTCGCGCTGCCGCCTCCGCTGCTGCCTCGGCCGCCAGCTCTTCGTCGGTCGGGCGGGTAAACGCCAGACACAGCAGGATCTCCTCGTCGCTCAAGCCCTCGAACGTCCCGTCCAGCAGCCCGGCGTACAGCTCCGCGCGCAGGAAGTCGATACCCCGCGGATCACCTGAGCGTTTGGCGGACTTCGCCAACTCGTCCATCCGCCCCATCGCCGCGATCACCCGCTCCGGCGGGAGGCTGTAACCGCACAAGTCCGCCGTGCCGTCGTCGTTCATCGACCCCACCACCCGGCGTTCCTTCAACGTGGCCTTCTGGCGGGCCTCCTGCCAGGCCGGGTCCAACGCGATCGCGGTCTTCGCGATCTTCGCCTTCAACTGCCCCGACGTCCACGTGTGGCACTTCGGCAGCAACTTCGCGCACACCGCCCGCGCGTGCGCCTGCGACATGTGCTGGGTCATCGACCACAAGAACCACGCCCGCGTGCGGTCGACACGCCCCGAGAACATCGCCGCGTGCAACTCCGGCAGACGCACCACCACACCCTCGGCCAGGTTCATCTCACGCACCGCGCTCACCCGGGTCAACACCAGCGCCGCCCGGACCTCCTCGATGCCCCACTCGTCCGCGAACTGCGCCGGAGCGCCCTCGTGCTCGTTCCGCCGCCCCACCTCCACGATCGCCGCAAACATCGCCGCCTGCGCATAGTTCTGCTGCGCCTTCGTCGACCGCAACACCCCGACCGCGTCCACCGACGCCAACCCCGGCAAGTCGATCCCCGCCAGGACAGCACACAGCTCCGGACCCGGCGCCATCCCCGCCGACCCCTCCGAAACCCCCACCGTCACCGCCACGCCACGAACCTACGGAAAGGCTCCGACAGTTTCCGGACCGACAAGAATGCCGAGGCCGGCCACGCGATCCTGCCCAGGGCAGCGCAGTGCTCCGGACCCGACGCCGTCCGCGCCGACCCCTCCGAAACCCCCGCCGTCACTGCCATGTGGCGAACCTACGGAAGGGGTCCGACGGTTTTTCCAAGGCGATCCGGGGTCTCAAGATAACGGTAGGCAAAATCGTTCCAAGCGTGGTGACACACCGTCAGGTCCCTTCTCCGGGCGGAGCTGGGGGCGTCGACTTGTGCGGCCCCTGAGCTATCCCCGGGTCGGGATGCATCGTTTCGGCTGCACATGTCGCGCTGGCGGTGCTGCCGGCCGGACCGACGCTGCCGCGCGGCTTTCCCGGCCGTCCCGCCGAACAGCTCGCACGTCCGTCCTGACGCCATCGACACGTGACGGCCGGTGTAGCTCCCGCCGGGAAGCGAGGCGCTGAAAGCCTCGGCGGCGGCTGGACCTGACGTAGCGTCAGCGAAGCTACAGCTGAGCCAGATCAGTCACCGGGCAGCGCCGGGAGGACGAACCCGTCCCGGCCCTCGGGGAAGTCGAGGACCGCGGTGACCGCGTCGAGATTCAGCGGGCCGTACAGGTGCGGGAACTCCTCGCCTCGGGCGGGCGCGAGTTCGTACCGGAGCGGCGCGGTGAGCAGGTCCGCGTCGATGCAGAGCAGGACGAGGTCGGGCAGCCCTCGGCAGTGCCGCTCGGCCGAGACGACGACCTGTGCGGGGGAGGACATGTGCAGGAAGCCCTCGGCCTCCAGGGACAGCGCCCGGTGCGAACCCGCCGCGACCGAGGCCTCCCAGGCGGAACGCGTCGTGAGGTGCAGGAGCACTATTCGTCGTCCGGGTCGTCGTGGCGCGCGAGCCACGTGGCGAGGCGCTCGATCGGGACCTCGAACTCGGGGTTGAGGTCGACGAACTCGCGCAGCCGCTCGGCGACCCAGGCCATGCTGACGGACTCGTCGCCTCGCCGGGCTTCGAGCTCTTCGATCCCGCGGTCGGTGAAGTACACGCCGGTCAGTCCGCGAACGCCTGCTCGACGAGCAGCCGCTGCTCGTACTCGTGCACCGCGTGCGAGCCGACCGCCGGGGCGGACGACGCGGGCCGAGACACGCGCGTGAGGACGCGCCCGTCGAGGTGTTCGGGCAGGTTGAGCGCCATGAACGGCCACGGGCCCTGGTTGGCCGGCTCCTCCTGCACCCAGCGCAGCGAGGTGAGATTGGGGTACGAGGCGATGACCGCCTGGATCTCCGTGACGGGCAGCGGGTAGAGCTGCTCGACCCGGACGACGGCGGTGTCGACGGCTTTGTCGAGATCCCGGGCCGCGGCGAGGTCGTAGTAGACCTTGCCCGAGCACAGCAGCACGCGCCGGACGCCCGAGGCGGGCACCGTCTCGTCCGGAATGACGGGGCTGAACCGGCCCGTGGTGAAGTCGGACGGCGCCGACACCGCCTGCCGGTGGCGCAGCAGCGACTTCGGCGTGAAGACGATGAGCGGGCGGTGGTGCGGCGAGAGCGCCTGCCAGCGGAGCAGGTGGAAGTGGTTCGCCGGCGTGGACGGGATCGCGACCGTCATGTTGTCCTGTGCGCACAGCTGCAGGAACCGCTCCGGACGCCCGGACGAGTGGTCCGGCCCCTGGCCCTCGTAGCCGTGCGGCAGCAGCAGGACGACGCCGGAACGCTGGCCCCATTTCTGTTCGCTCGAGGAGATGAATTCGTCGATGATCGTCTGGGCGCCGTTGACGAAGTCGCCGAACTGCGCCTCCCACAGCACCAGCGCGTCGGGGCGCGCGACCGAGTAGCCGTACTCGAAGCCGAGCGCGGCGAACTCCGACAGCAGTGAGTCGTAGACGTAGAACGTCGCCTGCTCGGGGGAGAGGTGCTGCAGCGGGATGTGCTCGGCGCCGGTCTGACGGTCCACCAGAACCGAGTGCCGCTGGACGAAGGTGCCGCGCCGGCTGTCCTGCCCCGCGAGCCGGACGGGCCGGCCCTCGAGCAGCAGGGAGCCGAACGAGATCAGCTCGCCGAAACCCCAGTCGATGTTGCCGTTCTCGATCATGGCGGCGCGCTTCTGCAGCAGCGGGGCCACGCGCGGGTGGATGTGGAAGTCCTCCGGCAGCGCGATCTGGCTCTCGACGATCCGCTTCAGCGCCTCGGAGGTGATTGCTGTGCTGCACGGTGTCGGCGGCGGCCTGCTCGTTGTAGGGGGAGTCGACGGTCGTCGGGGTCGTCTGCGCGCCGCGAGTGTCGGCGAACACCTTCTCCAGCTGGTCCCGGTAGTCCTTCAGCGCGGCCTCGGCCTCGTCCAGCGTGATGTCGCCGCGGCCGATCAGGGCCTCGGTGTACAGCTTGCGCACCGAGCGCTTCTGGTCGATGAGGTCGTACATCAGCGGCTGCGTCATCGACGGGTCGTCGCCCTCGTTGTGACCGCGGCGGCGGTAGCAGATCATGTCGATGACGACGTCCTTCTTGAACGCCTGGCGGTATTCGAACGCCAGTCGCGCGACGCGCACGCATGCCTCGGGGTCGTCGCCGTTCACGTGGAAGATCGGTGCCTGCACCATGCGCGCGACGTCGGTCGCGTACAGGCTCGACCGGCTCGCGGCCGGAGCGGTGGTGAAGCCCGACCTGATTGTTCACGATGACGTGGATCGTCCCGCCGGTGCGGTAACCGCGCAGCTGGGAGAGCTCCAGCGTCTCGGCGACCACGCCCTGCCCGGCGAACGCCGCGTCCCCGTGCATGAGGACGGGCAGGACGGTGAACCCGGACTCGCCGCGGTCCACGATGTCCTGCTTGGCCCGCACGATGCCCTCCAGCACCGGGTTGACCGCCTCGAGGTGCGACGGGTTCGCCGCGAGGGAGACCGACACCTCGGACCCGTCGTGCGCCTTGTACCGGCCGTCCGCGCCGAGGTGGTACTTCACGTCGCCGGAACCGTGCATGGACTTCGGGTCGAGGTTGCCCTCGAACTCGCGGAAGATCTGGCCGTAGGACTTGCCGACGATGTTGGCGAGCACGTTGAGGCGCCCGCGGTGCGGCATGCCGATCGCGACCTCGTCCAGGTGGCCCTGCGCCGCGGCGACGAGCACCGCGTCCAGCAGGGCGATGACGGACTCGCCGCCTTCGAGCGAGAAGCGCTTCTGGCCGACGTACTTGGTCTGCAGGAACGTCTCGAACGCCTCGGCCTCGTTGAGCTTGCGGAGCACGCGCAGTTGCTCGTCGCGGGGGAGGCGGTCGGGCGTGCGCTCGACCCGCTCCTGGATCCACACGCGCTCGCGCGGGTCCTGCATGTGCATGTACTCGATGCCGACGGTGCGGCAGTAGGTGTCGCGCAGGACGCCGAGGATGTCGCGCAGCTTCATCAACCCGGCGAGGGCGAACGTGGAGCCGGAGGCGAACTCGCGGTCGAGGTCCCACAGCGTCAGGCCGTGGGTGCTGATGTCGAGGTCCGGGTGGCTGCGCTGGTGGTACTCGAGCGGGTCCGTGTCGGCCATCAGGTGCCCGCGCGTGCGGTAGGCGTGGATCAGCTCGTGGACGCGGGCCTGCTTGGAGACCTGGTCCTCGTGGCTGGTGGTGATGTCCGTTTCCCACCGGATGGGCTCGTACGGGATCCGCAGGGACGCGAAGACGTCGTCGTAGAAGTTGTGCTCGCCGAGCAGCAGCTGGTGGATCACGCCGCAGGAAGTCGCCGGACTGCGCGCCCTGGATCACGCGGTGGTCGTACGTCGACGTCAGCGTCATGACCTTGCTGACCGCCATGTTGGCCAGCGTCTCCGGCGCCGCGCCCTGGAAGTGCGCGGGGTACTCCATCGCGCCGACGCCGATGATCGTGCCCTGCCCCTCCATCAGGCGCGGGATGGAGTGCTCGGTCCCGATCGTGCCGGGGTTGGTCAGCGTGATCGTGGTGCCGGCGAAGTCGTCGACCGTCAGCTTGTTGCTGCGCGCGCGGCGGACGATGTCCTCGTACGCCGACCAGAACGCCGCGAAGTCCTTGGTCTCGGCCGCCTTGATGGACGGCACGAGGAGCTGGCGCGTCCCGTCCGGCTTGGTCGATGTCGATGGCGAGGCCGAGATTCACGTGCGCCGGGTCGACGACGACGGGCTTGCCGTCGATCTCGGCGAAGTCCGCGTTCATCGCGGGACACCGACTTCAGCGCCCGCACCATCGCGTAGCCGATGAGGTGGGTGAACGAGACCTTGCCGCCGCGGGCCCGGCGCAGGTGGTTGTTGATGACGATGCGGTTGTCGATCAGCAGCTTCGCGGGGACGCTGCGCACCGACGTCGCGGTCGGGACGTGGAGGCTCGCCTCCATGTTGGTGACGACCCGCGCGGACGGGCCGCGCAGCGAGGTCACGTGCGCGTCCGACGGGACGGCGGGCCGGGTCTGCACCTTCACCGGCGCGGCGGCGGGAGCCGCGGGGGGTGCGGGCGGCGCGGCCGCGGCGGCCGCGGCCGCCGGCGTGACGGGTGCCGTCGGCGGCGGGCCTAGGACGGGGCCCGGGCGGGTTCCGCCCTGGCGCCCCGCGTCGAGGCTGGGCTGGTAGTCGGCGAAGAAGTCCCACCACGCGCGGTCCACGGATTCCGGGTCGCGAAGGTAGGACTGGTAGATCTCATCGACGAGCCATTCGTTAGGCCCGAAACCGGCCATCGGGTTCGACGGCGACTGTGACGACACGGCGGTCATCGACCTCTTCCGCTCAGGTTCTCGGTGCGGCCGACGGCAGGCGGAGCCCCGGCTGATTCAGCCTAGCCGCGTAGCGGGGGAGAAGGCAGGTGGGACCAGTCACGCCGGCGACGCCGTCGGTGAGGCTGCCCTAAGCGGCGCGGGGGGTGACAGTCAAGATCCAAAATGTGTGAGTTTGTCATGTTTTTTTGATACACCCCTTCCGCTCACACCGTCGGCGCTCCCATTCTCCTGGGAGCGGGCTGTCCGTTTTGTCACATCTCACTCGCATCGCTGAGGGAGGTTCAGTGTCGGCATCCAGCGTCGTGCGCCGCCCGAGTCTTCGCTGGTCGGCGGGCCTCACGATCGTTCTCGCGTGCAGCGGGTGCGGGTCGGCCGCGACGACGGCGGCCAAGCCGGCGGAGAAGTTCACGATCGAGAAGACCGAGGGCAGCGACGTGGTGCGCATCCACCTCGAGCCGGGGGTCGCGGAGCGCCTGGTGCTCCGGACGCAACCGGTGGCGAACCTCGCGGGGGCCGGTGCCTCCGTCGGCACCCGGGCGCTCCCGTACGGGGCTCTGCTTTACAAGCCCGACGGCATCGACGTTCGTCTACACCAACCCCGAGCCCGACACCTTCGTCCACGAGACAGTAACCGTCGACCGCGTGAACGGCGACGTCGCTGTGATTTCCGCCGGCCCCGCGCAGGGCACGCCCGTCGTCACCGACGGTGCGGCCGAGCTCATGGGCATGGAATTCGGTGTCGGCAAGTAGCCGGACCCGGCGGCGAATCCCTCACTTAACCCTCCAGGCCCGCAGCCAGGTCGGTAGATGGCGGCAGCACACGGAAGGCGGCCGAGCAGCGATGCTTCGCAGGGTTGTCAGTCTGAGTTTGCGATTTCGGGTCCTCCTGGTCTTCGCGGCCGTCGCCGTGATGTTCGGCGGGTTCGCACAGTTGGCGGGCGCGCCCAAGGACGTCTATCCGGAGTTCGAGCCACCGACGGTCGAGATCCAGACGGAGGCGCTCGGCCTGTCGGCGCAGGAGGTCGAGCAGCTCATCACCGTGCCGCTCGAGGCCGACCTGCTCAACGGCGTCGCCTGGGTCGACGACATCCGGTCCGAGTCCGTGCTGGGCCTGTCGTCCGTGACGATGGTGTTCGAGCCGGGCACCGACCTCTACCGCGCGCGGCAGGCAGTGCAGGAGCGTCTGTCGCAGGCTCACGCGCTGCCGAACGTGTCCAAGCCGCCGCAGATGCTGCAGCCGAAGTCGTCCACCAGCCGCGCGATGATGGTCGGCCTGACCTCGTCGAACGCTGTCGCTCATCGAGCTCTCGCAGCTCGCCCGGTGGACCATCAAGCCGCGCCTGCAGGGCGTGGAGGGCGTCGCCAACGTCGCCAGCTTCGGCCAGCGCGAGCGCCAGCTCCAGGTGCAGGTCGACCCCCAGACGCTTGCAGACAAGGGCGTCGCGCTCCAGCAGGTCGTCGCGTCCACCGGCAACTCGCTGTGGGTGTCGCCGCTGACGTTCCTCGAGGCGTCTTCGCCCGGCACCGGCGGCTTCATCGAGACGCAGAACCAGCGCCTCGGCGTGCGGCACGTGTCCCCGATCGAGTCGGCCGCCGACCTCGCGAAGATCGCGATCGACGGCAAGCCCGGTCGTCACGCTGGCCGACGTCGCCACAGTGGTCGAGGACCACCAGCCCCTCATCGGTGACGCGCAGATCAACGGCGGCACCGGCATCCTTCTCGTCGTCGAGAAGCTGCGCGGTGCCAACACCGTCGACGTGACCGAGGGCGTCGAGCAGGCTCTCGCCGGCCTCGCACCCGCCCTGAAGGACGTCACCGTCGACACCGGGCTGTACCGCCCGGCCGACTACATCAAGAACGGCTCGGCCCACTTCGGTAACGCGGCGATCGCCGCCTTCGTCGTTCTGTTGCTCATGCTGGCGTTCGGGCTCTATCGCTGGCGCACCGCGCTCGTCGCGGTCTGCGCGCTGTCGATCTCCATGATCGGTGCCGTCGGCGTTCTGCTGGTTCGCGGCTCGACCCTGAACTCGATGGTGCTGGCGGGCCTCGCGGTCGCGCTCGGTGCCGTCGTCGACGACGCGGTCTCCGGCACCGAACGGATCGCCCGCAAGCTGCGGGAGAGCCGCGAGGCGGGCGCGGTGACCCCAGTCGGCACGATCGTCGTCGACGCGGTGACCGAGCTGCCGGACCGCGTTCGGGTACGCGACCGTGTTCGTCCTGCTGCCCGTGCTGCCCGTGTTCTTCATGGACGGCCAGTTCGGGTACTTCGGCCGGCCGCTGGCGGTGTCGTACATGGTCGCCGTGTTCGTGTCCATGCTGGTCGCGCTCACCGTCACCCCGGCCCTCGCAATCCTGCTGTACACGAAGACCGAACACGCCGGGACGGAGTCCAATCTGGGCGCCGGGCTCGGCCGCCGCTACGAGGGCGTTCTGGGCCGGGTCATCGCCGCGCCGCGGCGTCCGCTGGTGATCGCGCTCGCGCTCTCCCTCCTCGGTCTCGTGGCGCTGCCCGCAGCTGGGCCGCTCGGAGACTGCCGGCGCTGAAGGAACGCGACTTCCTGGTCGAGATGGAAGCAAAGCCCGGCACCTCCCTGCCGGAGATGAACCGGATCACCGCAGACGCCGCCAGGGCGATGCTGGCGCTCCCGGGCGTGCGCAACGTCGCGAGCCACAGCGGCCGCGCCGTCACCGGCGATCAGGTCGTGAACGTCAACAACGCCGAGATGTGGGTCCGGCTGCGGTCGAACGCGGACTACGACAAGACGGTTTCCGACCTCAGGAACCTGGCCCAGGGATTCCCCGGTCGTCGACACCGATGTGATGACATACCAGGAGTACGCGCTCAAGGAGGTCACCGACACCGGCACCGACGGCCCCGTGGTCGTCCGCGTGTACGGCCACAACGAGCAGATCCTGGCCGACAAGGCCAAGGAACTGGGTGCCCAGGTCGGGAAGATCGGCGGCGTCACCAACCTCAAGGTCGAGCTGCCGAGTCAACGAGCCGACCCTCGAGGTCGAGGTCGACCTGGAGAAGGCCGCGCGAGTTCGGGGTCAAGCCCGGTGACGTCCGGCGGGCGGCGGCGACGCTGCTGGCGGGCATCGAGGTCGGCTCACTGTTCTACGACCAGAAGGTGTTCGAGGTCGTCGTCTGGGGCACCCCCGAGCTGCGGCAGGGACCCGCTGACGTCGCGGAACCTGCTGATCGAGACGCCGAACAAGGGCCTCGTGCCGCTGCAGCCAGCTCGCCAGCGTGCGCCAGGCCGCCTCGCCCAGCGTCATCGAGCGGGAAGGCGCGTTCCGCCGCATCGACATCACTGCGGACGTCACCGGCCGCAGCCGCGCTGCGGTCGCCGCGGACGTGCGAGAGGCTGATCGCGTGGCACGGCGTTCCCGCTCGAGTACCGGGCGGAACTGCTCGGCGGCTACGTCGAGAGCAGGCCGACGACCGGCGGCTGCTCGCTCTGGCGGGCTTCGCGCTGCTGGCGATGCTCCTGTTGCTGCAGGCCTGCTTCGGGTCCTGGCGCCTCGGCGCCGTCGTCTTCCTCACCCTGCCGGTCGCGCTGGTCGGCGGTCTGGTCGCGGCGCTCGCGGCGGGCGGGACGCTCTCGGTCGGTGCCGTTCCTGGGGTTGCTGCTGCTGCTCGGCCTCGCCGCGCGCAACGGCATCGTCCTGGTTCGCAGGTTCCAGTCGTTGCAGCGGCGAGAGGGCGATGCCGTTCGGCATCGAGCTCGTGCTGCGGGGCTCCAGGGAGCGCTTCGGCCCGACGGTGCTGACTGCGGTGGCCACGGGCGCGGCGTTCGTGCCGGTGCTGGTGATCGGGGACGTGGCGGGACAGGAGGTCATCTACCCGATGGCCGCGGTGGTCCTCGGCGGACTCCTCACGCTCCTGCCCGTGAGCCTCCTCGTGGTCCCGGCGCTGTACCTGGCGTTCGGCGGGAGGGTCACCGAGATCGAGCTGGACATCCTCCAGTTCGAGGAGGAGCTCTCCGTAGCGGCACCGCCGTCGTACACGCAGTCACCCGACGCCAGTCCTGGTCGGTGCGCCCGCTGACGGACCGCCGCTCAACGGCGCGGGACCGACGGTGCCCCGGCCGACGCCGCCGGCCCCGGTGACGTGGCCGCGGGGGGCGCGAAGTCATGATGCGAAAAATCGTCGCCGCCGCCCTGAGGTTCCGCTTCCTGGTCGTCGCGATGGCCCTCGGCATGCTCGTGGTGGGCGTCGGCCAGATCAAGGACATGCCGGTCGACGTCTTCCCGGAGTTCTCCCCGCCCAAGGTCGAGATCCAGACCCTCGCGGTCGGCCTCGCGCCGGACGAGGTGGAGAACCTCATCACCGTCCCGCTCGAGGAGGTGCTGGCCGGCACCGAGGGCCTCGCCACCATCCGGTCCAAGTCGGTCAACGACCTTTCGCAGATCGAGCTGATCTTCGAGCGGGGTACCAATCCCCTGACGAACCGTCAGCTCGTCCAGGAGCGGATGGACCAGGTGGCGCCGAAGCTGCCCACGTGGGCAGCGCCGCCGGTCATGCTCCAGCCGCTGTCGGCGACGAGCCGCGCCATGAAGATCGGCATCACCTCGCCGACCGCTCAACGGCATCCAGCAGTCGATGATCGCCTACTGGACGATCCGGCAGCGGCTGCTGCGGGTGCCCGGGGTGGCCAACGTCCCGATCTGGGGCGAGCGCCTCGAGATGCTCAACGTCAACGTCGACCGCGAGCGGATGGCGGCGCAGAACGTCTCGCTGGAAAAGGTCATGACGACGACCAGCGACGCGCTGGAGGCCGGTCTGATGCGCTTCTCCGACGGCGCGCTCATCGGAACGGGCGGTTTCGTCGAGACGGCCACCGAGCGGACGGGCATCCGGCACAAGCTGCCGATCGCCTCGGCCGAGGACCTCGGCCAGGTCGGTCGTCGAGACTCGGGCCGACGGGACCGCCGGTGCGTCTGCAGGACGTGGCCAACGTGGTCACCGACCATCAGCCGATGATCGGCGACGCCGTCATCAACAGCGGGCCCGGGTTGATGCTCATCGTCGAGAAGCTGCCGTGGGCCAACACCCTCGACGTCACGAAGGGCGTCGAGGCGGCCATCGACTCGATGCGCCCCGGCCTGCCCGACATGGAGATCGACACGACGATCTTCCGGCCGGCGACGTTCATCGAGACCTCGCTGAAGAACCTGTCCTCGGCGCTGCTGCTCGGCTGCCTGCTGATGATCGTGATGCTGTTCCTGTTCCTCTACGAGTGGCGGGTCGCGCTGATCTCGGTCGTCACGATCCCGCTCTCGCTGGTGGCGGCCTCGCTCGTGCTCGCCTGGCGGGGAACGACGATCAACACGATGATCCTCGCGGGGTTCGCCATAGCCCTGGGCGACATCGTCGACGACGCCATCATCGACATCGAGAACGTCGTGCGGCGGCTGCGCCAGCACCGGGCCGAGGGCCGGACCGGGCTCGACGGCCGGCGTGATCCTGCACGCCTCGCTCGAGGTGCGCAGCGCGATCGTCTACGCCACCATCATCGAGATCGTGGTCGTCGTGCCGGTGCTGTTCCTGGACGGGCTGTCGGGGGCGTTCTTCCGGCCGCTGGTCATCTCGTACGCGCATCGCGCTCCTGGTCTCGATGGTCGTGGCCATGACGGTCACGCCGGCGCTGGCGCTGATCGTGCTGCGCAAGGCGCCCGCTGACGCGGCGGACGTCCCCGGTCGCCCGCGGCCTGCAGAAGGGCTACGGCGGGGTGCTCGCCAAGATCATCCGCTCGCCGAAGCCGGCGTTCGCCTCGGTCGCCGTGCTGTTCATGGCCGGCGCCGTCGTCGGGCCCCGGCCTCGGGCAGTCGCTGCTCCCCGAGTTCAAGGAGCGCGACTTCCTGATGCACTTCCTCACGAAGCCGGGCACCTCTCTGGCCGAGGAGGTGCGGATCACCACGGCGTCGGCCAAGGAACTGCAGGCGATCCCCGGGGTGCGCAACTTCGGCGCCCACATCGGCCAGGCCTTCCAGTCCGACGAGCCGGTGGGGCCGGAGTTCGGCGAGAACTGGATCTCCATCGACCCCAAGGCGGACTACGACACGACCTTCAAGGCCGTCTCCACGACGATCGACGGATACCCGGGCGTCATCCGGGACACCCAGACCTACCTGAAGGAGCGGGTCCGGGAGGTCCTCGCCGGCACCAGCTACCCGATCGTCATCCGCGTCTACGGCACCGACACCGCCGTCCTGCGGGCCAAGGCGAAGGAGATCTACGACGCGCTCGCCTCCGTCGAGGGCACGACGGGCCTGAAGCCGGAGGCGCAGGCCGAGGTCGCCCAGGTGCAGGTGCGCGTCGACCTGGACAAGGCGCAGGCCGTCGGGCTCAAGCCCGGTGACGTGCGCCGCGCCGCCTCGACCCAGATCCAGGGCGAGGAGGTCGGCGACATCTTCCGCGACGGCAAGGCCTACGACGTCAACGTGTGGAGCCCCCAGGACAACCGGCACCAACCTCGACGACCTGCGGAACCTGCGGATCGACACGCCGGCGGACGGCACCGTGCGCCTGGCGGACGTGGCCGCGGTCGAGGTCAAGCCCTCCCAGAACTACATCAAGCACGAGAACGTCGCCCGCAAGATCGACGTGACGGCCGACATCGCCGGGCGCGACCTCGGCTCGGTGGTCGGCGACATCGAGAAAAAGCTGTAGACGATCGACTTCCCGACCGGCTACAGCTACAAGATGCTCGGCGACTACACCGAGCGGAAGGCGGCCAACAAGAAGCTGCGCGACTACGGGATTCTCGCCGCGATCGTGGTGTTCATCCTGCTGCAAGCGTCTTTCAACAGCTTCCGGCTCGCCGCGCTGTCGTTCATGACCCTGCCGATCGCCGTCATCGGCGGCGCATTGGCGACGAAGGCCGAACGGCGGGATGATGTCGCTCGGCTCGATGGTCGGATTCCTGGCGGTCTTCGGTATCGTCGCCCGGCACGGGATCATGATGATCAGTCACTTCCAACACCTGGAGACGGTTCGAGGGCATGCCGTTCGGGCCGGCGCTTGTCCTGCAGGGCGCCAGGGAGCGGCTCGTGCCGATCACCATGACCGTTCTCGCGACCGGGCTGGCCCTGCTGCCGCTCACCCTGCGAGGGGCGATCCCCGGCCAGGAGATCGAGCACCCGATGGCGGTCGTGATCCTGGGCGGGCTCGTCGCGGCGACGTTCGTGAACCTGTTCATCGTCCCGTCGCTGTACCTGGTGTTCGGCAAGAGCCGCAAGGAGCGGCGGGCGCTCGCCGCGCAGGCCGACCTGGCTGCTCCCGCGGTCGGCGTGGCCTGAGGGCGGGTCAACCCCGGGGGCTTCTGGCACCCGGGGTGAGGGAAAGGTCGGCGAGGATCCGCCGGGCCGCGTTGTGGCCGGCGGCGCCGATGACCGAGCCCGCGGGATGGCAGCCGGCCGAGCCGGCGTACAGGCCCGAAATGCCGGTGGCGTAAGGCATCCGCTCGTCGAACGCGACCGTGTTGTCGACGTGGTGGATGTGCCCGCCGGTGATGCCGAACCGTTCCTCGATGCCGGGTGGCGGTAGGGCGAGCACGTCGGCGACGGACGCGGACGTGCCCGGCGCGAAGCGGTCGCACACCTCGAGCAGGGCCGCGACGTAGCCGTCCAACTCGGCGGCCCACGACGAGCCGGCCGGCGTGTAGGGCACCGACTGGACGAACAGGGCCGAGGAGTGGTGGCCCGCCGCGTCCTGAAGTGAGGGATCCACCGTCGTGTGGACGTACCACTCGATCGTCGGGAAGGCGGGCAGGCGGCCGGCGGTGACGTCCGCCCACATCGCGCGGACCGCCGCCAGCGGCTCGTCGCCGCCGGGCAGCAGGTGGACGGTCGCGCCGCCCGACGGGCGGCCCAGCGAGGGGAATTCCGGTGCCCGGCGCAGCGCCAGGTTCACCTTCAGCGTCGACCCCGGCCGGTAGAGCCGGCCCAGACGGGCAGTCAGATCTGCGGGCAGCACGCCGGCGCCGACGAGGACCGGCAGCCGGAATGGGTCGCACGCCGCGAGGGCGACGCTCGTCGCGATCGACTCCGCTGCCAGCTCGACGCCCGTCACCGTCCCGGTCGAGATGGTGACCTGCTCGACCTGAGTACCCGTCAGGATGCGAGCTCCGGCCGCCCGCGCCGCGTCCGCGAGTGCGCCGGTCACCGTGCCCATCCCGCCGCGCACGATCATCCAAGTGCCGCCCGAGCCCGGCAGCCGCCCGCTGTTGTGGACGAGGAAGTTGTGCCCCGTACCGGGGTCGTCGGGCCCCGCGGACAGGCCGGAGAGGCCGTCGGTGACGGCGTACATCGCGACCAGTCGCTCGGACGCGAACCCGAACCGGTCCAGGTATTCGACGACAGAGCCGCGGCACAGGGCGACGAATGCCTCCCGCAACGCCGGGCGGACGTAGCGCTCCGCCGTCTCTTCGATCGAGAGTGGCTCGGCCAGCCAGGTGGGCGCCAGGTCGGCGCGCAACGCGTCGAGTTCTGCGCCCAATAATGCGTCTGCCCGGGCGTCCGCGGGGGAGAAGACGGCGGCCAGGGCCGCCGCGTTGGCCGCCGGGTCCGCGCCCAGCACGAGGGACGCGGTGCTCGAACCGGCCTCGGACGGCAGCGCGTAGTGCGGGTCGCGGCGCAGCAGCGGCAGGTCCAGGCCGAGGGTGGCGACGAGCTCCGGCGGCATCAGCCCGAGCAGGTACGCGCCCGTCGAGTGCCCGAGCCCCGGCACGGAAGGGAACGGGTGCTCGGTACGCGCTGCGCCGCCGACCACGCCGGCCGCCTCGCAGACTACGACGTCCAGCCCGGCGCGGGCGAGCAGCACCGCCGCGACCAGCCCGTTGTGCCCGGCCCCGACGACCACCACGTCCGCGCGCATCAGCGATCCTGCAGGCGGCGGACGAACTTCAGGCCAGACCAGACAGCGTCGATCGCGATCACCTTTACGTCCACCAGACCGGCGCCGAGCCCTACCCCGCGCACGACGTTCTCGTCGAGGTCGCGGGCCCGGCCACTCGCCTTCTTCGGCCACGCGACCCACAGGGCCCCTGGCGTCGTGACGCGGGGGATCAGGGGGGCGAATCGGCGCACCAGCGTGGCGCGGTCCGGGCAGAACAGCAGCACGACGTCGTACGGCGTACCGCCTACGCGCGAATTCAGCACGGCGCCTTCGGGCAGCGGCGTCAGCTCGAACCCCGGCGGCGCCGCTGCCAGCAGCACCCGCGAGCCCGGCTTCACACCCAGCTTGACCGGCACGGGCTTGCCCGAGTACCCGGCGGGCTCCGTCGTCACTGGACCTCCCTCGAGCTAGGAATGGTTCCGGGCGCGCAGTTCTCGTGTCAGGACCTTGCCGGTCGCGTTGCGGGGGAGTTCGTCGAGGAACGTCACGTCCCGCGGGACGCAGTGCCGGGCGAGTGCGGTCCGGACGATCTCACGGACGCCGTCGGCGTCCAGCGTCGACCCGGGCGCGAGCACGACGAAGGCGGCGAGGCGCTGGCCCCACACCTCGTCCGGGACGCCGACGACCGCCGCCTCCCGCACCCCCGGCGTCGCGGACAGCACATCCTCGACCTCGCGGGGGAACACATTCTCCCCGCCGGAGACGACCATCTCGTCCGCCCGGCCGTCGACGTAGAGGTAGCCGGCCGCGTCGACGTGCCCGAGGTCGCCGGTCGACATCAGCCCGTCGCGGATCTCCCGGGAGCTGCCGTCGGTGTAGCCGGTGAACAGCAGCGGATTGCCGACGAAGATGCGCCCGGTTGCGTGGTAGAGCACGTCGCCGCCGGCCGGGCCTACGATTGCGAGCCGCGTGCCCAGCGGCGGCCGCCCGGCGGTGCCGGGATGCACCCGCAGGTCCTTCGGCGTGGCGATGCTCGCCCAGGAAACCTCGGTGGAGCCGTACAGGTTGTAGAGGACGTCCCCGAAGGCGTCGAGGAACCCCGTGACGGTTCCCACCGGGATCGCGGACCCGCTGCTGACGACGATCTCGAGCTTCGTGAGGTCGTAGCCCGCCCGGACCTCGGCCGGCAGTTCCAGGAGCCGCGTGAGCATAACCGGCACCGCGAACATTTGGCGGGCCCGGTGCCGCGCGGCCAGCGCCAGCGTCGCCTCGGCGTCGAAGTGGCGGGCGAGGACCATCGTGCCCCGGGTGGCCAGGCACAGTTGCAGCCCCGCCAACCCCCAGGTGTGGAACAGCGGTGCCGGGATCAGGGTGGCTGCGCCCGCCTTCAGCGGGATCTTGGCGAGGATGCCGGTCAGCGCGGCGGCGGCAGTCAGCGAGGTCGGCTCGGGCCGGGCCGCACCCTTGGGCGTGCCGGTCGTCCCGGACGTGAGGACGATCAGGCGCCCGGCCCGGACGGGGCGGGCGAGGCGGCGGCCCGGCCGGACGCCGTCGACGAGGGCCTGCAGGCTGGCGGTGCCGCCGGGCGCCGCGCCCCAGGCGACGACGTGGGCGATCCCGTCCGGAGCCCCCGGCGGCACGGGCCCGAACTCGGCGTCCGCGACGAGCAGCCGGACCCGCTGCGCGACGAGGACCTTGGCGAGCTGCTCCGGGCCCGCGCCGGTGTTCAGCAGGACGGCGTCGGCGCCGAGGCTCGCCAGGGCGAGAACCGCGGTGACCAGCCCCGCGTGGTTGCGGCACAGGACGCCGACCCGGTCGAGCTCGCTGAGCCCGAGGTCGGCGAACGCGGCGGCGAGGCGGTGGACGCGGTCCGACAGCTCCGCGTAGGTCAGCGCGCCCGCGTCGTCGACGAGCGCCGGCGCGTCCGGCGCTACGGCGGTGGCCGCGGCGAGCGCCCCGGGCAGGGTCATGCCCCAGCGGCGCAGGGCGTCGAGTTGGCGGACGCTGCGGTCGGGGCGCATCGGCCCCGCCACGCCGCTGCGGACCGCGTTCACGCAGGCGTCGCGCAGGGTGGAGAGCACCTCCGGGCCCGGCAGCACGAAGGACAGTTCCATCCAAGATCACCTCCGCCGATCGCCGGCCCGTCCGGGCACGTCAGGAGTTCCCGGCATAACCGGACACATTAGGGTCAGGCATCGCGCTTCGTTCCGTACCGGGAGTAAGTTCTGCGCGACGATCCTCCGGCCGACGCCAGGTGAGGTAATGACAGAGGCGCCAGCGGCGACCACGCTCGCCCCTCCTCGCCGCGCGCGGCGGCGGCTGCTCGCGCTGCCGGGCCCGATCGACCGGTCGGTCGAGACGATCGGGCGGCTCACCCTCCTGTCCGGCTACGCGGTTCGCTACCTCGTGACCGACCTCGTCCGCGGCCGCTTCCCGTGGCGCGAGTTCGTCCAGCAGGCCTGGTTCGTCACGAGCGTCTCGCTGCTCCCGGCGATCATGGTCGCGATCCCGTTCGGGATCATCGTCGCGATCAACGTCGGCAGCCTCGCCGCGCAGGTCGGTGCGACGTCCTTCGTCGGCGCGGTGAACGGGCTCGGGGTGATCCGGGAGGGCGCGCCCGTCGTCACCGCCCTGCTGCTGGCCGGCGCCGCCGGGTCCGCCATCTGCTCCGACCTCGGCTCGCGGACCATCCGCGAGGAGATGGACGCGATGAAGGTCATGGGCATCTCGCCCGTGCGCCGCCTCGTCGCGCCCCGCGTGGCGGCGCTCGTCGTCGTGGGCGTCCTGATCTGCTCGGTGGTGGCGATGACCGGCGTCGTCGCCGGGTTCCTGTTCAACGTGTACGCCCAGCACGGGACGCCGGGGGCGTACCTGTCCTCGTTCACGTCCTTCGCCGTCCCGGGCGACTTCGTCGTGGCGCTGCTCAAGGCCGCGGTCTTCGGCTTCATCGCGGCGATCGTCGCCTCGCACAAGGGCCTGAACGCGCGCGGCGGGCCGAAGGGCGTGGCGGACGCGGTGAACCAGTCCGTCGTCCTGACCTTCCTCCTGCTGTTCAGCACCAACATCGTGATGACGCAGGCATACCTGTTGATCTCCCCGCCGAAGGTCGTCTGATGGCCGGGGTGCGCACCGGCCCCGGCGGGCTCGCCAAGCTGGGGGAGCAGGCCACCTTCTACGCCCAGGCGATCGCGTCGATCCCTCTGGCGCTGCGTTATTACCGCAAGGAGATCTACCGCCTGCTCTCCGACATCAGCTGGGGCCGCGCGCTGCTCGTCGGCGGCGGGATCATGGGCGTGATGCTGCTGCTGTCGGCGTTCGTCGGTACGTCGGTCGGCATCGCCGGGTTCACCGGGCTGAACATCATCGGGTTGGCGCCGTTCGCCGGGTTCGTCTCCGCCCTGGCCAACACCCGCGAGTTCGCCCCGCTGATCGCGGCCCAGGCGTTCGCGGCCCAGGTCGGCTGCCGGTACACGGCGCAACTCGGCGCGATGCGCATCTCCGAGGAGATCGACGCGCTGCAGGTCATGGCCGTCCGCCCGGTGCCGTTCCTGGTTGGGACGCGGATCGTCGCCTCGATGATGGCCCTGCTGCCGCTGTACGTGGTCGGCCTGTTCGGCTCGTACCTCGCCACGCGCCTGGTCGTCACGACGTTCTTCGGACAGTCGCAGGGCACCTACCAGCACTACTTCCTGGCGTTCCTGAACCCCTTCGACATCGTGCTGTCCACCGTCAAAGTCGCGGTGTTCGTCCTGCTGACCACGCTGATCCACTGCTATTACGGGTTCCACGCCTCGGGCGGGCCCGAGGGCGTGGGCCAGGCGACCGGCCGCGCGATCCGCGCGAGCATCATCCTGATCATCGTCATGGACATGTTCATGACGATGGCCTTCTGGGGCTACGACCCCGGGGTGCGGATCTCGGGATGAGCGGCCCCGAGCGCAAGCACGGACCCGGGACGTGGGGGATGGCCGCGCGCGGCCTCGGCTTCCTCACCGCGATCATGCTGGTCGTCGGTGTGATGGTGGCTCAGTTCTCCGGAACCTTCAGCGACCGGGTGACCGTCTCCGCGGTGCTCTCCGACACCGGCGACGCGCTCGTCGCCGGCTCGGACGTGAAGATGCGCGGGGTGCTCGTCGGGCGCGTGGGCGACATCGAACGCAGCGTGGGTGACCCGGATGCGACGGTCGAACTGCGCCTGACCCCGTCGAAGGTCGCGTCGATCCCGGCCGAGGTGACGGCGCGGAGCCTGCCGGCCAACTTCTTCGGCCAGGCGTTCGTCGACCTCGTCCCGCCCGCCTCGGGGACAGGCGCCCCGGCCGGGCCCGTACGCGACGGGGCGACGATCCGCCAGGACACCTCCCGCGAGACCGTCGAGCTGCAGGATCTGTTCAACAAGCTCTACCGCGTGCTCACCGCCGTCCAGCCGGCGAAGCTGCAGGCCTCGCTCGGCGCGCTCGCCGAGGCCCTGGACGGACGCGGCACGAAGATCAACTCCCTGATCACCCGGACGGACGCGTACCTGAAGGCGCTCGCGCCGGGCCTGCCCGACCTGCAGGCCGACATCACCGCGTTCGCGCAGTTCGCCGAGACGTTCGGCGAGCAGACCCCGGCCTTCCTCGACTCCGTCGACGACCTGCTCGTCACGACCCGCACCCTCGTGGTGCGCCAGCAGCAGCTGATCGAGTTGCTCGGCGGCGGGCTCGGTCTCGCGGAGAACGCGGAGAAGTTCCTGTCCGAGAGCGAGAAACGCTCGATCGTCGTCGCCCGCCAGTCGCGCCAGATCATCGGCACATTCGCCAAGCACCCGGACGCGTTCTCGGAGGGGTTCGTCGACCTCGGCAAGTTCCTCGGCGGACTCGCGACCCACGAGGGCGGCCGGGTCGGCTTCGATGCGACCGTGGGCTTCACCGACCTGCCCGTGTACGGCGCCGGGGACTGCCCCCGGTATCCGGGGCTGGCCGGGCCGAACTGCCCGAAGGCCTCGGCGGCCTCGGCGCGGGTGCCCGCGCAGGCCGCCGCCGCGCGCGGGCCGGCGTACGGGACGGTCTACGGGGGCACCGCCGGCCCGGTCGGCAGCTTCGCCGAGAAACTGACGCTGTCTCAGATTCTGTCGGTACTCGCCGGGCCTGCCGGGGCGGGCCGTTCCGCCGGCGACGTCGGCGTCCTCCTGGCGGGGTCGTTGCTGCGGGGGTCCACGGTGCTGCTTCCCGAGACGACCCCATGAGCGGCAACAGCGTGCGGGTGCCGCTGATCAAGCTCGCTGTTTTCGCGGTCGTGTCGGTGGCGATCTCCGTCCTGCTCTACTCGACCTTGCAGAACTCGATCGGGTCGAAGACGGTCTCGTACTCGGCGATGTTCGACCGACGCGTCCGGCCTGCACAGCGGCGACAACGTCCGCGTCGCAGGCGTGCGGGTCGGCCGGGTGGACGACGTGCGTCTGGTCGACGGCGAGGCCGAGGTCGTGTTCTCCGTCGAGGACACGCAGCCGATCCTCGCGGGCACCACGCTGGCGATCCGCTACCAGAACCTCATCGGCCAGCGATTCCTCGCGCTCGTCCCGGGCGGCGGGTCGACCGCCGTCGTGCCGCCGGGCAGCAAGATCTCCAAGGCCAGCACGCAGACCGCGCTCGACCTGACCGTCCTGCTCAACGGGTTCCAGCCGCTCTTCGAGATCCTCTCGCCGGCCGACATCAACCGCCTGTCGGCCTCGATCGTCGCGGTTCTGCAGGGCGAGGGCGGCAGCATCGTCAGCCTCCTGCGTGAGACGGCCACCCTCTCGACGAACCTCGCGGACCGCGACCAGCTGATCGGGCGCGTGATCACGAACTTCAGCGAGGTGCTGGCGAACATCGGCGAGAAGGACGCGCAGGTGGACACCCTCGTCACGCAGTTGCGCCGGCTCGCCCGCGCGGCGGCGGCGGACCGCGGCCAGATCGGGGCCTCGATCCAGGCCCTGTCGACGCTCACCGACTCGACCACCGCGCTGCTCGTCGACCTGCGCCCGCAGCTGCGCAGGGACATTACGAAGCTGGAGCGGGTCACCGGGGTGTACGCGAGGGAGAAGGGCGCCTTCGCCGCCGCGGTGAAGGGGCTGCCGCCGGCGCTCGAGGCGTTCTCCCGGTCCTTGCACTACGGCTCCTGGATCAACCTCTACACCTGCAACCTGCTCATCGCCCGACCGGGCGCGGAGCCCGAACGCTTCGCCGACACGGGCGCGAACTCGAAGGTGTGCGCGTGAGGGGGCAGGGCCGTGCTCGGAGTTCTCGAGCAAGGGGCCCCAAGTTCGTCGGACTGGTGACGATCGCCGTCGTCATGCTCGTCGTCGGGGCGCTGTTCGTTCCGTCCGGGCTGGCGTTGGGGCGCGCCACCTACTACGCGGAGCTGAAGCAGGCCGGGGGGCTCAAGCCGGGAGACGAGGTCCGCGTCGCCGGTGTCGGCGTCGGCCAGGTGAAGTCGATGGAGGTGCGGGACGCCCGCGTCCGCGTCACGTTCCGCATCTCCGGCGACGTGGAGCTCGGCAAGGACAGCGAGGCCGCGGTGAAGATCGCCACGCTGCTCGGCAACCACTACCTCGACCTGCGCCCGCGCGGCGCAGGGCCGCTGCCCGACCGCACGATCGCGCTCGCCAACACGACGGTGCCGTTCGAGGTGCAGGACATCATCGAGGCGGGCGGGCCGGCGCTGGAGGAGCTCGACGGCACCAAGCTGCAGGCCGCCCTCGGGGTCTTGTCGGACGACTTCCGCAACACCCCCGAGCTGACCACCCGAGACCCTCGACGGGCTCGCCCGCCTGTCGAAGGTGATCGTCACCCGTAAGGACCAGCTCGACCGGCTGATCCGCAGCGCAGACGCGGTGACGTCCAACCTCAACGACAACCGGGCCCAGCTGCTCGACCTCATGCGCCAGGCCAGCCTGATCTTCACCGAGGTGACCCGGCGCCGCGCCGCGATCGGGGAGCTGCTGACGGACACGACGGCCCTCGCCCGCCAGCTCACCGCGCTCGTCCGGGAGAACCAGGCCAAGGTCGACCCCGCTGCTCGACCACCTCGAAGTCGTCCTCGGCACCCTGCGCGCGAACGACAAGTCCCTCGCGCGCACCGCCGTCCTGCTCGGCCCGACCGCCCGCTACTTCGCGAACGCCACCGGCGACGGGCCGTACATCGGCGTTGTCGCTCCGAACGCGGTCCTGCCCGACTCGCTGCTGTGCCGGGTGCAGGCCAAATGCTGACGCGCCGGCTCCGCGGCGTCCTCGCCGCCGTCGTTCTCGCATCCGGCCTCAGCGCGTGCGGCCCGTTCGGCGAGGACACGATCGAGATCACCGCCCACTTCACCGACTCCGTCGGGTTGTTCGTGGGCAACGACGTGGACGTCCTCGGCGTCCCGGTCGGCGAGGTCACGAAGGTGATCCCGGAGGGTAGGTCCGTCGCCGTCCGGATGCGCATCCCGGCGGACCTGCAGATTCCCGCCAGCGCGAGCGCGCTGATCATCCCGCCGACGGTGATCACCGACCGGTACGTCGAATTGACGCCCGCGTACCGCACCGGGCCCGTGTTGGCGGACGGCGGCGAGATCCCGCTCGCGCGCACCCGCACCCCGGTCGAGTTCGACCGCATCGTCCGGGCGATCGACTCCCTCGCGACGAGCCTGAACAAGGACGCGGAGACCACGGGCGCGATCCGGGACGCCCTCGGCGTCGCGGCGAAGAACCTGGACGGCAACGGGCTGCGGATCAACAAGAGCATCCAGGGCCTGTCGGCGGCGGTCGGTTCGCTCGCCGAGAACCAGGACGACCTGACGGGCCTGATCCGCAGCCTCGACACGCTCACCGCGACCTTCGCCGAGAACGACACGACGATCCGCTCGTTCAGCAAGAACGTCACGGCGGCGACCGCGGTCCTGGCCGCGAACGGCCCGGAACTCGACGCGACGCTCGCCGCGCTCACTACCGCGCTGACGGAGGTCGGCGACTTCGTCCGGCGCAACCAGAAAGCGGCTCGCGCCGGGATCGGGTCGCTGTCCGCCGTCCTCGCGACCGTCAACGCCCGCCGCCGCGAGCTGACCGAGGCCCTCGACGTCCTTCCGCTGACCTTCCAGAACCTGACCCGGATGGTCGATCCCCAGCTGCGCCGGATCAGCGTCAACGCCCCCGCCGCCGCGAACCTGCTCAACCCGGTGATCGAAGAGCAACTCTGCGCGGGGCTCGGCCTGGCGCCCTGTCCGATCGCGCCGCCGCAGCCGTCCGGCGCGCTCGGTGACGTCCTGCCCCGGCGGTCCCGATGAAGGCCGCGCGGGGCGCCGGCCTCGCCGCGGCGGTCGTCCTGTCGAGCGCCTGCGGGACGACCATGCAGGACCTTCCCCGCCCCGGTGGCAACGTCCCCGGCCCGTCGTACGCGGTCACGGCGGTGTTCGCCGACGCGCTCAACCTGCCCGACGGCGCGCACGTGCGGGTGGACGGGGTCGAGATCGGCCGCGTCGAGGACATCTCGACCCGCGACTTCCAGGCCCGCGTCCGCATCCGATTGCCGCAGGCGGTCGCCCTCACCGAGACGGCGACGGCGGAGCTGCGGATGACGACGCCGCTCGGCGAGGGCTTCATCGAGCTCAGTCCGGGGGCGGGGAAGACCACGCTGGCCGACGGGGCAATCCTCGGCGTCGCCCGGACGAACACGGTCGCGAACGTCGAGGACATGCTCTCGGCGGCGTCCACGCTGCTCACCGGCGGCGGGCTCGCGCAATTGCGCACGGTCGTCACCGAGCTGGACAAGGCGATCGACGGGCGCAAGGGCGAGACCAAGAGCCTGCTGGCCTCGCTCACCACGTTCCTGAAGGCGTTCAACGAGCGCACCGCCGACATCGACCGGACGCTGGAGGGCCTCGACACGCTGTCGAGCACGCTGATCGACCGCCGCTCCACCATCGACGCCGCGCTGACCGACATCGCGCCCGCCGCCAAGCTGCTCGCCGACCAGACGGCGAAGTTCACCGAGGTGCTCGCCCGGGTCACCGAGCTCGGGGCCACCGGCAAACGAGTCGTCGAGCGGACCCGCGAGGACCTGCTCGCCACCCTGCGCGACGTCGAACCCGTGCTCGACGCGCTGATCGCCGTCGAGAAGGACATCGGCCCGACGCTGCGCCAGCTCGTCCGGTTCGGCAAGTTCCTGGACGCGGCCGTGCCAGGGGACTACCTGACGGGCGACATCAACCTGTCCAACGTCACGGTCGTCCCCGAGGCGTCCGGCGAGGCGGTTGCGCCGCCGAGCCGGGGAGCGAAACGCGTCCCCGACCTGAGCCTGCGCGGGTGGTGGTCACAGTGAGGGTCCCGGTCGCGCTCCGCCGCCGCGGAACGCTGCTCGCCAACGTCGCGGTGCTCCTGGTCCTGTTCCTCGGCATGTACCACGTCGGGTTCAACATCCTGCGCCTGCAGGTCGGCCGCCAGCCGTTCACGGTCTCGATCGAGCTGCCGACCTCCGGTGGCCTGTACGCACGCTCGGAGGTCACCTACCGCGGGCACCTCGTGGGCAACGTCCGGGACATCCGACTGCGGCCGGGCGGCGTCGTGGCCGACCTGCGCCTGGACGAGGGCACGAAGATCCCGACCGACCTGGACGCCGTCGTCGCCGACCTCTCGGCCGCGGGGGAGCAGTTCGTCGACCTGCGCCCGCGGACCTCGTCCGGCCCGTTCCTGGCCGCCGGTGACGTCATCCCGCTGGCGCGCACGACCGTGCCCGTCCCGACGGCGCTGCTCATCCGCAACGTCGCGACGCTGCTCGACCAGGTCAACTCCAAAGACCTCAACACCGTTGTGGACGAGCTCGCGCTCGCGCTCGGCGGCACCGGCCCCGAGCTCGCGCGCCTCGTCGACCGCTCCGACACCCTGCTCGCGGGTCTGCAGGAATCGCTGCCCGCGACGCTGAACGTCCTGCGCAACGGGCGGACGAACCTCGACACGGCCAACGACCTCGCCGGCGAGTTCGCGGACTTCAACGCCTCGCTGCGCACGTTGTCCAAACAGCTGAAGTCCTCCGACCCGAAAGTGCGCAAGCTGCTCGGCACGGGGCCCGGTGGCATCGCCGAACTCGACGCGTTCGTGTCGACGCTGACCACACCAGTAGCGGCGCTGCTGGGCAACCTGGTCACCCCCGGCAGCCTCATCACGGCCCGCCTGCCCGCGTTGAACGGGCTGCTGATCGCGTTCCCCGAGGCGTTCGCCGCGTTGCGGACGACGGTGCAGGACGGCGACTTCCGGGTCGACCTGCACATCACCGACAACGCGGTGTGCGAGTACGGCGGCAAGCGGCGCAGCCCGATCGACCCGACCCGCGTGGCGCCGAACCTGAACCGCTTCTGCGCCGACACGTCCGCGGGGGTCCAGGCGCGCGGGGCGCAGAACGCCCCGCGGTCGAGCCCGTCCGGGCCGGGCCCGGCGGGAACGGGCTCGAAAGAGGCGGGCAACGCGGGCGAGGGCGCTGCCGCGTCGGGCGCTGCGGCGTCCTCGGTCGGCACGTACGACCCGGCGTCCGGCTACGTCCCGCTCCCCGACGGGACGCGGCTGTCGCTGACGACCTCCGGCGGCGCGGGCACGGCGATCGGGCAGTCCTGGGTCGCACTGCTGCTGGCCCTGCTGCGCACCTGAGTGACGCGGTTTCACGCGAGGGGTCCCGTGGAGGGACAATGGCGGCCGTAGTTCGAGGGCCCGGCATGATGTGACCCGGCAATGATGTGGCCCGACATTCCGTGGCACGAACCGACCGAGGCGGCCTTGACCATCGATCCAGACGCCGCCGTCCCGGTCCCCGCGCCGGCGCCACAGCCGCCGAGCGAGCGGTCGCCTCGCCCCCGTCCGGCGGGCCTGGTCCTCGTCCTCGCCGTTGCGCTGGTCTTCGCTCTCGCGGGTGCCGGGTATTCGTTCCTCGAGGCGCGGCAGGACAACAGGGTCGAGGCGGCGCGGCGCGCCGTGACCGCGGTCGCCCAGGTCTACGCCGTCAACGTCACGACCTACGACCACGCGACCCTGGACCGGGACTTCGCCAAAGTCCTCGACAACTCGACGGGCTCGTTCAAGACGCAGTACACGGCGGCCAGCCAGACCTTGCGCGAGCTGATCGCCAAGTTGAAGGCGAAGGCCACGGGCAAGGTGCTGGAGACCGCGGTGGCGAGCGTGGACGGCCAGCGGGCCCAGGTGCTGCTCTTCGTCGACCAGACGGTGGTGAACGCCAACACCAAGGAACCGCGGATCGACCGCAGCCGCATGAAGATGGGGCTGGAGAAGCAGGGCAACCGCTGGCTGATCAGCTCGCTCGACCTGATCTGAGGCGCGGCAGCGCAGGCGGCTACGGCGCGCAGACGGCCGTGTTCTGCGCGAAGTCGATCATCCACAGCCGAACGCGAAGGTGACGACGACCCGAGCACCGCGAGCACGACGAGCAGGACCGACGTCGGGCTCATGCGCTCGGGCTCGGAGCCCTCGTCGCGGACGGACGTCGCGGGCGGCGGTGCCCAACATGGTCAGCCTCGGGGTATTGACGTGCATGCGGTGATGGTGCCCCTAATTCCGCATGTTCAGCCGGCGGCGCCGTCAGTCATGGCGCAGGTTTGGCCGATCTATAGAAAGCACGCGAAAGATCTGTGGCTCTTGTAGGCGATACGCGCGATCGCGCCGGGCAAGGCCGGGCGCACCGGGTGTTTCCGAACGAGCGGGCGTTCGCCGGACTCACCCTCACGGGTGAGGCGACTCACCCGCCAGGGAAGATGCGCTCGGACCTACGGTTCCGTAACCTAGGCGGTGAACGAGTCGGCCATCGCCCGGAGGCAATCCCGGGAAGCAGGGAGCGTCGTGACCGCACCAGCCGAGATCCCCGCGCCGGGCCCTCAGCACGGTCGCCCTGCTGACCGAGCTCGAGCAGGTCGTCGAGACCGAGCTCGAGCGGCACCTCAAGCACGCGAAGGAATGGTTCCCGCACGAGTACATCCCGTGGAGCGAGGGCCGCAACTACGACGGCCTGCTCGAGCGGCGAGGCGTGGACGCCGGAGCAGTCCACCGTCCCGGCCGACGTGGCGACGGCGCTGGCCGTCAACCTGCTGACCGAGGACAACCTGCCGAGCTACCACTTCGAGATCGCGGTCCTGTTCGGCCGCGACGGCGCGTGGGGCGAGTGGGTGCACCGGTGGACGGCCGAGGAGGGCCGCCACGGCCAGGCGATCCGCGACTACCTGTTGGTGACCCGGGCCTGCGACCCGATCGCGCTGGAGCGCGAGCGCATGGTCCACATGGCCGACGGGTTCGTCAACATCCACGGGCACGACCCGATCCACTCGATCGCGTACGTGTCGTTCCAGGAGTTGGCGACCCGCGTCTCGCACCGCAACGTCGGGCGCGCCACCGAACGACCCCGTCGGCGAGGCGCTGTTCGCGCGCATCGCGACCGACGAGAACCTGCACATGGTCTTCTACCGGACGCTGCTCGCGGCGTCCCTGGAGCTCGACGCCCGACCGGACGATGTGCGCGATCACCGACGTCGTGAAGACCTTCCAGATGCCGGGCTACGACCTGCCGGGGTTCCAGCGCAAGGCGCTGCAGATCGCCCTCGCGGGCATCTACGACCTGCGCCAGCACCGCGACGGCGTCCTGCTGCCCGGTGCTGCGGCACTGGAACATCTGGGACCGGTCGTTCAGCGCCGAGGGCGAGAAGGCCCGCGACGAGCTCGACGCGTTCCTCGCCGAGCTCGACAGCGCCGCCTCGCGGTTCGAGGAGCGCCGCGACGCCCGCGCCGCGCGCCGCCGCGCGAAGCGCCGAGGCCGCCTCCGCCTAGCTCGGGAACCACTTCTGACTCTCGGTAAGAAAAGTGCGTCAGAAGCCTTGTTCCGGGAACCTTCGGCGCCATTACCGTGCGGGGCGACCACGCACGGGGAGGCACCACCATGAAGGATCACGCGGGGCATTGCTGCGGCAGTGCCGTCATCGTCGCACTCGGCGCTCGGCACGGTCGGCGCCGGGTCGACCGCCCAGGCGGCCGGACGCTCCGGCGGCTGCGAGCCGCCGACCCGCCGCCTACCCGGCGCTGCCGGCCGACGACCCGTTCTACACCGCGCCGACCCCGCTGCCGAAGGTCGCGCCCGGCACGGTCCTGCGGTCCCGTCCCGTCACGGTCCGCGGGTCTCGGGCTGCCGCTGCCGGTCTCCGCCTGGCAGGTGCTCTACCGCTCGACGGACGCGCAGGGCCGCCCGAACGCCGTCTCCGGGCACGGTCGCCGTCCTGCAGGACGGGCGCCCGGCCGCCGACCGCCCGCTGGTCGCCTACAACGTCGGGACGCACGGGCTCGCCTCGCAGTGCGCGCCGTCCTACCTCGCTCCGCCTCGGCGTCGAGCCCGAGGAGATGCTGATGGGCGGCGTCGCTCGCCCGCGGCTGGGCGATCATGGTCACCGACTACGAAGGTCTGGGGACGCCCGGCCCGCACACGTACACCTCGGGGCTGGCGACCGGGCGCGCGGTGCTCGACGGCGCCCGCGCGGCGCTGCGGCTGCCCGACGCGGGGCTTGGACGCGAAGACGCCGGTGGGCATCTGGGGGTACTCCGAGGGCGGCCTCGCGTCCACGTGGGCCGCGGAGCTCGCGCCGACGTACGCGCCCGACCTGAACCTGCGCGGCACCGCCGCGGGCGGGCGTCCCGGCGAACCTCGTCGAACATCGGCAAGAAGATCGACGGCGGCCCGCTCGTCGGGCTTCCTGCTCGCCGCCGCGGTCGGGCCTGGACCGGGCGAACCCCGGCCTGCGGCTTGGCGCGCTGCTGAACGACGAGGGCAAGGCGGCCGCCGAGACGATCGCCGGCCAGTGCGTCGCCCAGTGGACGGTCCAGTTCGCGAACCGCACGCTCGCCGAGTTCACGCGGGTGCCGGACCCGCTGGACGTCCCGCGGGTCGACGCGGATCATCGCGAAGAACCGCCTGGGCACCGGGCGGCCGTCGGCGCCGCTGCACATCTACGAGTCGGTGAACGACGAGTTCATCCCGGTCGAGGACGTCCGCGCGCTGGTCCGGACCTACTGCGAGCAAGGGCGTCGCCGTGCAGTACACCGAGGACGCGATCGAGCGAGCACATCTCCTACGCCGCGCAGGGCTCGACCGCGGCGCTGGACTGGCTCGCGGCCGCTTCGCCGGGCGCGCAGGCGCCCGAGCACCTGCTGCCTAGGCACCGGCGGGTGCAGTCCACGATTCGGGCGCTCGGCGATCGCCACGACCTCGGCGATCACCCGCTCGAACTCCGCCGGGTCGCGCTGCAGCGACCAGTGGTGGACGAGCTCGTTGATGGCCCCGACGATGGCGACGGCGGTCAGGCTCGAAGTCGCGCGGTCCTGCGCCTCGCCGCGCGTCACGGCCCGGTCGGCCTCGCCGGTCAGGATCCCCGCACAGCGGGCCCGCCAGACCGCGCGGTTGCGCTCGACCGCCGCGCTGACGCCCACGACCTCGACGTAGGCGATCCGGGCCCAGCGGGGGTCGCCCGCGGTCGTCGGTGATGTAGCGCGGAACCCCGCGCCGATGCGCTGCGGCGAGCGGGGCGTCGCCGGTGCGCTCCAGGGCCTCGGCGACGGCCTCGGCCGCGCGCTGCATGACGCTGTCGTGCAGGGCCATGAGCAGCGCCTCGCGGCTGGGGAACTCCTCGTAGAAGTTGCGGGTCGAGACCATCGCGGCCGTGCACAGCCGCTCGATCGAGGTGCCGGCGTAGCCCGAGGCCGCCGAACAGCTCGAGGCCGGCGTTCATCAGCCGTTCGCGGCGCTCGGCCCGCCGGTCGAGCGCGGATTGGCCCGCGTAGCTACGGCGGATCTCCTGCTGGGCTTCACGTTCGTGTTCGGACATGCGGCCCCCTTGGCGCCCGACAGGGGCGCGCGAGGTACGAACGAGCCGCCCAGTCGAGCGGCTCGCGCGAGCGAGGACCGGCGGCGGAACCGACCGGCGCGAACGGAAGGTGCTCTCGCTGACCGCGGGCGGGGTCAGATCACCGGGCAGTATGGGTGCTGGAAGCGTTGCGACTGGATGCAATTAATTGCTGTACCGGTGGTCCCCCACCCTAGGGGGTCAGCGCCCACCGCGGGGGACGCCGCTCCAGGAATGCGATCATGCCCTCGCGGGCCTCGTCGGAGGCGAACAGGCCGGCCGACAGCGCGAGGATCTCCTCCCCGTCGCGTGTCGATGCCGGCGAGCATCCCGCGGCGTGAGCAGGCGTTTCGTCTCCGCGCAGCCCCTGCGGAGACGCCCGCAGCAGCTCGCCGGTCACGGCCGCCACCACCGCGTCGAGCTCGCGCGGGCGAACCGCGCGGCTGAGCAGACCCGCTTCCGCCGCCGCGCGTGCGTCGAAGGTCTCACCCGTGAGGCACCAGCGGTGCGCGATCCGGGGCGTCATCCGCGGCAGCGTCGTCAGCGAGATGATCGCCGGCGCAAGGCCGAGGCGGGCCTCGGTGAACGCGAAGGTGACCGTGTCCACGCTGATGGCGACGTCGCAGGCCCCGACGATGCCGAGGCCGCCGGCCCGCACGGTGCCGGTGATGCGGGCGACCACCGGCTTCGGCAGCGCGACGATCGCCCGCAGCGATCCCGAGCAGCGCCCGGGTCCCAGCCTCCATGCCGAACTCCGCCGCCTCTTTCAGGTCGACGCCCGCGCTGAACACCGGGCCCGCGTGGGTGAGCACGACGACGCGGACGCGAGTCGTCCGTTGCCGACGTCGTCCAGCGCCTCGATGAGGGCCGCCATCATCGCCCGGGACAGCGCGTTGCGCCGCTCCGGCGAGTTCAGCGTGATCGTCGCGATCCCGCCCGAGCGTTCGACGAGAACGAGACCACTCATGAACGTTCCGACGGCAGGACCTTGCCCTCCGCCGAGGCCGCCACCAGCGAGTCCGGCGGCAGGAAGCGGTCGCCGTGCGAAGCGGCGAGCTCGCGCGCCCGGGCCACGAAGCCGGCCGGGCCGCCGTCGTACTGGCTGATGTACTGGACGACGCCGCCCGTCCACGGCGGGAAGCCGATGCCCATGATCGAGCCGATGTTCGCCTCCGCCACCGAGCGCAGGACGCCCTCGTCGAAGCAGCGGATCGTCTCGAGCGACTCGATGAACATCATCCGCTCCTGCAGTTCGCGCAGGTTCGCGGAGCCCTCCGGCGGCGTGGCCGCCGTGCCGAAGTGCTCGCGCAGGCCCGGCCACAGGCCGCGCCGCGCTTGCCGTCGGCGTACTCGTAGAACCCCCGGCCCGAGAACCTGCCCGGCCGGTCGAACTCGTCGACCATCCGGTCGATGACGCTCTCGGCGGGGTGCGAGGTCCAGGACAGCGTCGGCGTCGCCGGTGGCCCGGCGGGCCTCGAGGCGGATCTTGCGCATGAGGGTCAGCGTGATCTCGTCCATCAGGGCGAGTGCGGCCACGGGGTAGCCGGCCTGGGTGGTCGCCTGCTCGATGGTCTGCGGGTCGACGCCCTCGCCGAGCATCGCCACCGCCTCGTCCAGGAACGTGGCGATCACGCGGCTGGTGAAGAAGCCCATGCTGTCGTTGACGACGATCGGCGTCTTGCGGATCTGGCGGGCCAGGTCGAACGCCTTCGCCAGCGTCGCGTCGGAGGTGCGCTCGCCGGCGATGATCTCGAGCAGCGGCATCTTGTCGGCGGGGGAGAAGAAGTGCAGGCCGATGAAGTCCTCGGCCCGCTCGACGCCCTGCGGCAAGCTTCGTGATCGGCAGGCTGGAGGTGTTCGAGCCGAGCAACGCGTCAGGTGCCACGAGGTGCTCGATCTCGCCGAACACCTTGTGCTTGAGCTCGGGGTTCTCGAACACGGCCTCGATGACGAGGTCGGCGCCCGCGCAGTCCTGCGGGGACTCGGTCGGCAGGATCCGCCCGAGCAGCTCGTCGGCCGCGGCCTGCGTCATCTTGCCCCGCGAGACAGCCTTCTTGCACAGGTTGACCGAGTAGTTCTTGCCCTTCTCGGCGCCAGCCAGCGTGACGTCCTTGAGGACGACCTCCATGCCGGCCCGGGCGCAGATGTAGGCGATGCCGGCGCCCATCATCCCGGCGCCGAGGACCGCGACCTTGTGGGCCGAGTAGCGCTCGTATCCCGCGGGCCGGCTGCCGCCGCCGTTGACGTGGTTCAGGTCGAAGAAGAATGCCTGGATCATGTTCTTCGAGACCTGGCCGCACATCAGGTCGACGAGGTAGCGGGTCTCGATGGCGAGCGCGGTGTCGACGTCGACCTGCGCGCCCTCGATCGCCGCCGACAGGATGTGCCGGGGCGCCGGCATCGGGGCGCCCTTGATCTGCTTGCGCAGGTTCGCCGGGAACGCCGGCAGGTTCATCGCGAACGCCGGCGTCGAGGGGCTGCCGCCCGGGATCTTGAAGCCCTTGACGTCCCAGGGAGCCACGGCCTTCGGGTTCTCCGCGATCCACGCGCGGGCCCGGCTCATCATCTCCTCGGGCGTGTCCACCGCCTCGTGCGCGAGCCCGACCTCGACGGCCGCGCGGGGCTTGTACCGCTGGCCCTGCAGCAGCACCTTCAGCAGCGCGTCCTGGATCCCGAGCAGGCGGACGACACGGGTGACGCCGCCGGCGCCGGGCAGCAGGCCCAGGGTGACCTCGGGCAGGCCGAGCTCGCTGCCCTTGACGTCCAGCGCGATCCGGTAGTTGCACGCGAGCGCGATCTCGAGGCCGCCACCGAGCGCGGCCCCGTTGACCGCGGCGACGACGGGACGCGGGAACGTCTCGAGCCGGCGCAGCTGGCGCTTGATGTGGTTGATGTTCGCGGTGGCCTGCGCCGCGTCCTCGGGCCGCGTGGCGATCAGGATGTTCAGGTCGCCGCCGGCGAAGAACGTCTTCTTCGCCGAAGTGACGATCACGCCCGTGATCGAGGCCGGGTCGGCCTTCAGTTCCGCGTCGAGGCGGTCGCACGCCGCGGTGATCGACGCCGTCCAGGCCGCGTTCATCGTGTTCGCGCCCTGCGCCGGGTCGTCCATCGTGAGGACGACGACGCCGTCGTCGCCCTTCTCCCAGCGGATCGTGTCGTGCGTGTCCTGGTTGGCCGGGGTCGTCATCAGATCCGCTCCACGATCGTCGCGATGCCCATGCCGCCGCCCACGCAGAGCGTGATCAGCCCGTAGCGGCCGTCGCGGCGCTCGAGCTCGTCGATGATCGTCCCGAGCAGCATGGCGCCGGTGGCGCCCAGCGGGTGGCCCATCGCGATGGACCCGCCGTTGACGTTGACCTTCTCCTCCAGCTGGGTGGGGGACAAGCCCATGTCCTTGCAGAAGCGCAGGACGACCGCGGCGAAGGCCTCGTTCATCTCCCACAGGTCGATCTGATCGACCGTCAGGTTCGCCTTCGCCAGAGCCTTGCGCGCGGCCGGAGCCGGGCCGGTCAGCATGATCGAGGAGTCGGAGCCGCTGACCGCCGCCGAGACGATCCGGGCGCGCGGGGTCAGGCCCAGCTCGCGGCCGATCTCTGCGCTGCCGACCGCGACGAGCGCGGCGCCGTCCACGATGCCCGAGGAGTTGCCCGGGGTGTGGACGTGCTCGATCTTCTCGACCCAGTGGTACTTCTGCAGCAGGACGGCGTCGAAGCCGCCGAGGTCGCCGATCATGGCGAAGGAGGGCTTGAGGCCCGCGAGGGACTCGACCGTCGTGTCGGCACGGATGTGCTCGTCGTGGTCGAGCAACACCACGCCGTTGCGGTCGCGCACCGGCACGACGGACTTGGCGAAGTAGCCGCCCGCCCACGCCTTCGCGGCCCGCTCCTGGGACAGGACGGCGTACGCGTCGACGTCCGTGCGGGAGAAGCCCTCGAGCGTCGCGATGAGGTCGGCGCCGATGCCCTGCGGGGCGAAGGAGGTCTCGTAGGACGTCTCGGGGTCCATCGCCCAGGCGCCGCCGTCGCTGGCCATCGGCACGCGCGACATCGACTCGACGCCGCCGGCGAGCACGAGGTCCTCGAAGCCGGAGCGCACCTTCTGGGCCGCCACGTTGACGGCCTCGAGGCCGGACGCGCAGAAGCGGTTGAGCTGGACGCCGGACACCGTCTCCGGCAGGCCGGCCATCAGGGCCGCGGTCTTGGCGATGTCGCTGCCCTGGTCGCCGATCGGGGTGACCACGCCGAGGACGAGGTCGTCGATGCGGTGCGGGTCGAGGCTGGGGTGGCGGGCGCGAAGTTCGTCGATCAGGCCCACGACGAGGGAGATCGGCTTCACCCCGTGCAGGGACCCGTTCTTCTTGCCGCGTCCCCGCGGGGTCCTGATGGCCTCGTAGACGAATGCTTCGGCGCTCACGGCCGCCTCCTGACGAGAAATGGTGCGTCCTCCGACGCTATGTGACTCGCGAGTAGCCTAGCTCGCCGCAACGGTCGCGGCGCCCGGGCGTTGGTCACACCTAACCGCGTCGGGGCCGGTGTGGGCGAGCCCGGCCGCAGGTTCCGGATTTGACACAGGCCCGGCTGTTAATGAATATGATTCTCATGAAGTTGTCGGCGGGCCGTGCGCTCGCCGCCTGCTGCGCGCTCGCGCTCTCCGGGTGCGCGCCCGGCCTCGAGATCGCCGACGCGGCCGACGGCCGCCCCGCCGTGCTCGCCGCGTTCTACCCGTACTACTTCGCGGCCGAGCGGATCGGCGGCGGCGAGATCTCCCTCGGCCTGATCACCGAGCCCGGCGTCGAGCCGCACGACCTCGAGCTCTCGCCCCGCCAGGTCGCCGCCGTCGGGCGGGCCGACCTCGTGATCTACCAGCACTCGTTCCAGCCTGCCGTCGACGATGCCGTCCGGCTCGGCGACCCCGGCTCCGCCCTGGACGTCAACACAGTGCTCGGCCGCGAGGACGACCACGGGGACGAGCACGGGGACGAGCACGGGGACGAGCACGGGGACGAGCACGGGGACGAGCACGGGGACGAGCACGGGGACGAGCACGACGCCCTGTCCTCCGGCCGCGCTGAGGTGGCGGAGGCCGCGCAGGACGAGCCGGTGGCGGCCGTCGAGTTGGATGCCGACCTCGCGGCGGACCCCCACGTCTGGCTGGACCCGCGGGCGATGGCGAGCATCGCGACCGGGATCGCAGACGCGCTCGCCCAGACGGACCCGGCTCACGCGGGCGGCTACCGGGAGCGCGCGGCAGCGCTGATCGCCGACCTCGACGCGCTGGACCGGGACTTCGCGGCCGGGCTGGCGGACTGCCCGCGTCGGGAGATCGTGACCAACCACGCGGCGTTCGGGCACCTGGCGGCACGCTACCGGCTGGCCCAGATCTCGGTCAGCGGCCTGACCCCGGAGCTCGAGCCGTCCCCCCGGCGGCTTGCGGAGCTGGTCGCAGTGATCCGCGACCGCGACGTCGACACGGTGTTCACCGAGACCCTCGCCAGTACCCGCGTCGCCGGGACGCTGGCCCGGGAGAGCGGCGCGGCGATACGCACCCTCGACCCGCTGGAGGGTCTGGCGGCGGACGCGACCGGCGACTACCTGTCCGTGATGAGGGACAACCTGGTGGCCATGCAGGAGGGGCTCGCCTGTGCTCCGGTGTCGGTTACGGGCGGAAAGTCCTAATAACTCCTACTAACAATGATTGTCAAGTAGGCCTACCATGTCGGTTTTCGGTGGGCGCATTCGTCCCGCCGAGCATCGGTATGGGGAGAGTCGAATGCGCGGAGTGGGGCGGGTGGCGCGGCGAACGGCGGCCGGGCGCGTCGTGGTCGGGTTCGGTGTCGCGGGCTTGCTGGCCACGCTGACGGCGGCGATGCCCGCGCCCGCGGCGAAGGCCGGTGCGACCCCGAACCTGCTCGGCTCCCTGGACAACGCCGACATGCTGCGGCTCCCCGAGAACATCACGTACAGCCTCTCCCCGCAGCTCGCGGAGATGCTCGGGACGTCCACGCTCGACGCCGCCGGGCTGGGCGCGCTGCGCGCGGCGGCCCGGCCGAACCTGCCGGGCGAGCCCACCCCGCCGGTCGGCACCACGTTGCTGTGGCCGGCGCTGGACATCGCCGCGACGGCCTCGCCGGTGCCGATCTACCTGAAGCAGTACACGCTGCGCGCGGTCGGAGACAAGATCGAGGTCTGGGTCGCCTCCGGTGCGGACGGCACCTCTACGGGCACGGCCTTCCCGGCCGGCGACTGCCGCAACGACACCCCGCACAGCACCGAGATCACCGACGCCCAGGCGCAGTACCTGGTGAAGCAGTTCGACGAGAACATGTACCCGAAGGAGACGAAGGTCTTCTCGACTCCGCCGGACCGGGCGGGCACGAACACCGTCCCGGGCCTCACGGCGGCCGGCATCAACTTCGCCGGCGACGGCGACCACACGGTCACCCTCGTCGACAATGTCCGGGACCCGAACTTCTACGACTTTCCGGCCAACAAGTCGTACGTGGCCGGCTTCTACGCGCCGATCTTCAACCAGCTCACCGACCGCAACGTGATGACGATCGACGCCTTCGACTGGCTGCATCGCACCGGCGCGAACCCGGCCGACGAGCCGAGCACGAACCTGTGCGAAAGCCGTCCCGGGCGCCCGTTCGCCTACGAAGGGGTGTTCGCGCACGAGTGGCAGCACCTGCTGCAGAACTACCAGGACGCCGGCGAGACGTCGTGGGTCAACGAGGGCCTGTCCGACATGGCGATCTCGGTGACCGGGTACGGCGACGCGCGCCGCTCGGTCAAGCAGTCCGGCGCTCAGGGCCACATCTACTGCTTCCAGGGCTTCGGCACCGTCCGCGGCCCGGCGAACCCGAACCCCAACCCATGTGGCGGGCCGCAGAACTCGCTCACCACGTGGGGTGACGAGGGTGACGGCTCGGAGATCCTCGCCGACTACGGCAACGCGTGGTCGTTCATGCTCTTCCTCTACGACCGCTACGGCGCGCCTTTCATGACCACCCTGCACCGCGACGGCACCCGCCAGGGCCTCGTCAGCGTCCAGGCCGCGCTCGACACGGTCGCGAAGGGCACCAAGGTCGCGGACGTCCTGCACGACTACCAGCTGATGAATCTGGTCGACCACTACGTCGACCGCGCCGACGGCAAGGTGAGCGGCATCGCCAAGAGCCGGGTCACTACGAAGAGCCTCGACGCCACGGTCAACCTGGCCAACCCGAACTCGCACGCCAAGCCGGGCGCGGCGCCGAACGGCGCGGACTACGTCCTGCTCAAGCAGAACGGCAAGACGCTGCGCTCGGTCACCTTCGCGGGCGAGCGCGACGTCCTGTCCGGCGGCGAGGAGGACAGTTCGGCCTCCGTCCCGGTCTTCGGCAGCACCGACACCGACGGCGGCGTCCAGAACTGGTTCGTGAGCCTGGTCGGCATCGACGAGAAGGGCCACAAGGTGCTCGTCGCCTCGCGCGACGGCGCGTTCTCGGCAACTTGGACGGCCAGGCAGCTGAAGGCGTTCTCGGCCTACCCGACGGTCGTCGCCGTGATCAGCCACGACGACGTGAACGACGTCGACGGGGTCGGCGGGGAGTACGCCGGGTACTCGCTGGAGGCCAACGGGGTGAGGCAGGACGGCGGCTGAGCGAGCCCACCGGCGTCCGTTCACCGGCCTCAGACGTCACGTCGGAGGTCTTCCGTCCCGGTAGTGATCAGGCTCCGCTCGCGTCGAGGTCTTGCCTAATAGGGCCTAACCAGCTCCAATAAGGTCAAGATTCTATAAATACCCCTCCCGATCTTCGCGTGTCCGACATATGCAGTTCTGAGCGGATACGCACGCCCGGCTTCGGGGGTGGTCTTCGACCGGGCAAAGGGTGGGACGGATGCTGATCGACCGGGCCTTGGTTGGGCTGGGGGTGATGGTGATCGCCGGCGGGTCGATCCTGACCTGGACCGGCTTCGCCGAGCGCGCCGAGACCGCCGCGAACGCCGCCGCCGACGCTCCCGTCGTGCGCGCTTTCGGGCCCGCGGCCCTCCCGTCCGACGATCCCCCCGACCCTGAGGCCGAGGCTCGCGCCCTGCGCGACCCCTACGGCGAGAGCGGCTGGGACGACTGGGCGGGCTCGTCCGGCGACGACCCCGCCGAGCAAGACGGGACAGATTCCGCGGACGACCCGGACGTCGCCGCCCCCGACCCCGAGGACGCCGAGGACGCCGAGGCGCAGGCGGACGCGGAGCAGGCCGCCGCCGAGGAGGCCCGCGCCGAGGCCGAGGAGGAAGCTGCCGAGGAGGGCGAGGCGGCCGCCGCCCGCGAGGCCGCCGCGAAGAAGGCCGCCGCGCGCGCCGCCAAGAAGGCCGTCACGCCGGAGGCGATCGACGTCGACAAGCTGCGCCAGACGTTCTCCTACGGCCCGCACGGCACCGCGAACGAGATGGACGTCTACTCCCCGCCGGGGTCTAGCGGCGACACCCGCAAGCCCGCGGTCGTCCTCGTCCACGGCGGGTCCTGGGTCAGCAGTTCCAAGGCGGTCTGGAACAGCGACATCGCGCCGTTCCTCGAGGCCGGCTACACGACCGTCGCGCTGAACTACCGGCTCGCGCAGGAGGCCGCCTGGCCGGCCCAGCGCACCGACGTCGTCGCCGCCGTCAACGAACTGCGTGAGCACGCCGATCGCTACCACGTCGACCCCGACAAGATCGTGCTGCTCGGCTCGTCCGCCGGCGCCCACCTCGCCGCCGCGGCCGCGACCTGGGAGGGCGCTCCGGGCATCGTCCGCGGGTTCGTGTCGATGTCCGGCCCGCTGGACCTGCTGCGCATCGCCAACGCGACCGAGACCCCGCAGGAAGCCAAGCTGGCCGAGCGGGTCGTGGAACACCTCATCCGCTGCGAGCCGGACGACTGCGCGGACAAGTACGCGGACGCGACGCCGGCCAGCCACCTCGACCCCGACGACGTCCCGTCGCTGCTCGTCGCGGCCGAGGGCGACTGGGTCGACCCGCAGGGGGCCCGGGACTTCGCGGCCCAGTCCAACGACCTCGGCGTCGCGTCGGACCTCGTCCTGCTGCCCGGCGCCGACCACGGCATGAACCTGTGGCCCGCGGCGCGTTCGCACGCAATGGCGTGGATCGCCGCGCGGATGAAGGACTAGTGCCCGTCTCCTCCGCGGGCGATCACCTAGGTTGAGTCGGCGCGCTGCACCTGATCGATTGCTAGCGTGCGCCGTCCTGGTTCTTCCGGGGTAACCGCGAGAGAGGTGTGGCTCGATGCACGACGCACGGGCGCTGTCGGAGCTCGGTGACGAGGCGGTGCGCGCTCTCGCACGCCGCGGGTTCACCTTCGACCCGACGCCGGTGGCGGACGTGCTGTCCCGGCGCAACCGCGCGATCCAGACGGGCGACGAGCTGCGCGCGGAGTCCAAGCGCATCGCCCGAGAGGTCGGCCAGGCCGCCAAGTCGGGAGGCGACGTCGAGGCGCTCAAGGGGGCCGCGCGCGACCTCAAGGACCGCATCCGCGCAGCCGAGGACGAGGCCGACACCCTGGCTGCTGAGCTGCACGCCGTCATGCTCGGGATCCCGAACCTGCCGTCGCCCGAGGCGCCTGACGGGGTGAGCGAGGACGATGCGGTCGAGGTCCGCCGGCACGGCGCGCTGCCCGCATTCGACTTCGCGCCGCGCGACCACGTCGACCTCGGCGAGGCCACGGGCATCCTCGACTTCGTCCGTGCGACCAAGCTGTCGGGCCCCCGGTTCTCGGTGGCCAGGGGTCCCGGCGCGGCCCTCGAGCGCGCGATCGCCAGCTTCTTGCTCGACCTGCACACCCGCCGGCACGGCTACCTCGAGTTCTCGGTGCCGACGCTGGTGAACCGGGAGACGATGACCGGCACCGGCCAGCTGCCCAAGTTCGAGGCCGACCTGTTCGCCACCGAGGGCGGCGGTCGCGAGCTGTTCCTCATCCCGACGGCCGAGGTCCCGCTGACGAACCTGCACGCCGACGAGATCCTCGACAACGCCGAGTTGCCGCTGGCCTACACGGCCCACACGGCCTGCTATCGCTCGGAGGCCGGGTCCTACGGCCGGGACACCCGGGGCATCCTGCGGCTGCACCAGTTCTCGAAGGTCGAGCTCGTGCGGATCTGCACGGCCGAGACGTCCGCCGCCGAGCTGGAGCTGATGGTCGGCCACGCGGAGGCGTGCCTCGTCGAGTTGGGGCTCGCCTACCGGGTGGTCAAGCTGGCCGCCGGCGACATGGGTTTCTCCGCCCAGCTGACCTACGACCTCGAGGTGTGGCTGCCCAGCCAGGGCCGCTACCGCGAGATCTCGTCCTGCTCGGACTGCGGGCAGTTCCAGGCCCGCCGCGCCAACATCCGGGTGCGGGACGCCGACAACAAGCGCGCGCCGGCGGCGACGCTGAACGGCTCAGGCCTGCCGATCGGCCGGACGATGGCCGCGATCCTGGAGCAGTACCAGCAGGCCGACGGCTCGGTGACCATGCCGGACGTGCTCGTCCCCTACCTGGGCTTCAAGACCATCGGCGCGGACGGCACGCCCGCGGGCTGACCTGGCCGACGCCGTAGGCTCCCCGGATGGCCGACCAACAGACACCCACCGCTCCGGGCCTCCCTGACCCGCCGCCGACCCGTCTGTGTGACCGGCTGCGCGTGCCCGCCGGGCCCGTCGACCTCTCGACGTACCAGACCGTGGCGCACCCCGGCTTCGAGGGCGGCCGGGAAGAGGCAGCCCGGGCCGTGAGCGAGCTGGGCAAGCCGCTCGCCGAGCGGCAGGAGCAGCTGTACGCGGAGGCGGCGACCGGCGGGGAGCGGGCCGTCCTGCTCGTCCTGCAGGGCATGGACACCTCGGGCAAGGGCGGGACGATCAAGGCCGTGTTCCGGGCCGTCGACCCGAAGGGTACGACGGTCGCCTCGTTCAAGGGGCCGACACCCGAGGAGCTCTCCCACGACTTCCTGTGGCGCATTCGCCCCCGGCTCCCCAGGCCCGGGCTGATCGGGGCGTTCGACCGGTCGCACTACGAGGACGTCCTGATCGTCCGTGTGCACGACCTGGTCCCGCCGGACGTCTGGGAGGCGCGCTACGACGAGATCAACGCCTTCGAGGCCGAGATCGTCGCGAGCGGCACGCGCATCGTCAAGGTGTTCCTGCATATCTCCGCGCAGGTGCAGCGCAAGCGCCTGCTGGCCCGGCTGGACGACCCGACGAAGTACTGGAAGTTCCACCCGGGGGACATCGACGAGCGCGCGCACTGGGCGGCCTACCAGGAGGCCTACGGAGTGGCGATGGAGCGGTGCAACACCGAGATCGCGCCGTGGTACGTCGTGCCGTCGGACCAGAAGTGGTACCGCAACTGGGCGGTCGCGCAGATCCTGCTGGAGCAGCTCCAGGAGATGGCGCTGCGCTGGCCGGAAGCCGACTTCGACATCGAGGAGCAGCGCAAGCGGCTGCTGGCGGAAGCCGACGAAGCCTGAGGGTCAGCTCTTGCTGTCGTACTGCGGGGTGAGCAGCGGGCGGCTGGACGCGAGCCCGGTGCCGAGGACCGCGAGCAGGAAGATTCCGGCAATCGTCGGGGAGTCGGACGCCCCGAGGACGAGACCGGCCATGAGGAGCGAGATAGCGACGATGCCCCCGATGACGGACGCTGCGTAGAACTCCGGGTCGGGGGCGCGCTCCGCGAACGGGCGGGTGTCGGGGAGCCCCCGGTACGGGTTGCCTGCGGCCTCGGCGCGCAGCAGGCGACGGTAGCGGAACAGGGCGAACGTCGAGAATCGAAGCTGGTCGACGATCTGCTGCAGGGGGCGGTCCTCGAGCTGGGCGCGGCCTTCGGTGGCCCGGCTCACCGCGTCGTCGTGAAACTCCCTGTGCCAGCGGCCCATGCGCGCACCGAAGAGCATCAGGGGAATCGACAGCGCGATCATGAAAAACGAGAACGCGTTGTGCTCCATGGGTACCCCCGCCCGTGGACGTGGGACCCGCAGTTTCACGGACCCCCAGCAACCCGACGGCTGCCTTCCGAGGTTCGATTCTGACGATAGCGCGACACGCCGCGCCGTGCTTCGATTCAGGAGTACCCGTAAGGCGTAGCGGCCCACCCGTTCGGCCGAGGCCGGATCCGTGACGAACCGGACATGCGCCACACCCGTCCCGGGCGCGTCGATCGGCCGCGCGCGGGTAGCTCGTTTCGACTCCGCCGAGGCTGGGCGCTAGACTCCGTCCCGGTCGTCAGCGATCTGCGCTCGTAGCTCAACGGATAGAGCATCTGACTACGGATCAGAAGGTTGGGGGTTCGAATCCCTTCGAGCGCACAAGAGAACATGCAGGCAGAGGCCCTTCCCGGTAGTCCGGGCGGGGCCTTTCTCCTGTCGGGGGGTCGTGGGAGCGGGACCGTACGACTTGACCGCGTTCCGAAGGCTGAGGATCACCGTTGCAACTGGTGGGACTCCAGAGGCACCGATATCGCCCCACCCGTTTTCAACGTTGATCTCCAGCCGCAATGCCGACTCCGCCAGTGCCCGGAAACGACGACGGCCCGCTCCCTGGCGGGGGAGCGGGCCGAGAAGCGCGAACGGGTCTAGCAGTCGGCGCGGAACCACTTGTCCTTGACCAGGACCCACTCGTCCGCCGTGGCGTCGGGGTTGCCCGTGTCGGTGATGTTCTTGATGGCCGCAGCGCCCGGCCCGGTGGGCTCGACGTAGACCTTGCCCTTGCTGCCGGTCACGGTGATCTTCGTGATCTTGAAGCCGGTCACGCCGGGGGCGAACGCCTTCGCGAGGGCGGGTGCCGCGGTGAGGGCGTTGCGCTCCTCGGTGGTGCAGGTGGTGCGGGCGAAGTCGAGCAGGATCTTCGCCGGCGCCTTCCCGACCATCGCGTTGTTGTAGTCCGTTGCCGCGGCACGCAAGGTGTCCGCCGGCGTCGCCGTCCCGCCCATCGCGGACACCCCGACGACGGCAGAGATGCCGAGCGCCAGGACGCCGAGTCCGATCACGACGGGCATGCGCCCGCGAGAGCGTGCCGGGCTGTCGTCGGTGTCGGTCTCGTAGACGAGCTCGCTCATAGTTCCCCCTGGATCGATATGCGTGCTTACCCGGTAAGACGGCCCGCCCTGCCGTCCCGTTGCGTACGTACGGCCCATCCCGCATGGTCCGTTCGGCCAGTTCCGGCGGTCGGGCTCAACAGGCGGGGTCGAGCCAGGAGTCGGCCATGTCCACCACGCACGGCGGCGGAGTGTCGCGGACGGTGTCGGGTGGGCCGGCACCGCCCAGGGTCACCAGCAGGACGAGGGCGACGATCCCGGCGGCGACGATGCCGGCGATCACGTAGAGAAAGCGGTTCCAGCTGCGGACGGCGTCGAGGTCGCCGTCGAGGTCGGCTCGGACGTCCTCGAGCTCCACCCCGTCGACACCGCCCGCGACGTCCGCGGCGCCGATCTCGACCACCAGGTCGAGCTCGACGGCGTCGTTCGCCGGTCGCCTCGCCGGGGATTCCCACGTCCGCATGCCGGGTCAGACGGCCGCAGGCCCGATTTCGTTGCATTCGGCCGCGAATCGGCTCGCGGGCACTTCGAAGATCAGCTCGAGTCCGTCGACGTCGTCCCACTGCTCGCCGACTTCGGCGAAACCGAAGCCTGCGATCGTGGCGAGGGACGGGGCGTTGTCCGGGCTGATGGTCACGCGCACGGTGCGGACGCCGGGTGCGGCCGCGGCCTCTCGCAGAAGTTCGGTCAGCATGGCCCGGGCGTAGCCCTGCCGGCGGTGGTCGGGGTCGACGGTGTAGCCCAACTCCACCATCCCGGAGGGGTCCGGGGGACCGTGGAAACCGCCGTACCCGACGACGAGGTCCAGCCCTGTCACCGCAGCCCGGGTCAGCCAGGCTTCGGTGCCCGGTTCGGCTCGAAGCTGGCTCCGCCGCAAGTCCCAGACCCACTTCGCCCGATCGGTGAGGAAGGACGGCCCCAACGCGATGCCGGCACTCGCCGAGGCCGCATCGAGGTCGTCACCGAGCAGCGCGGTCAGCGCCGCGAGGGGGAGCCCGACGAATCGAACGGCGGGGGCGGACGTGGCGTTCAGAAGGAACTCCTGGAATTTGGGGCGAAAAACCGACCGGTAGTCGAGAAATGCCGTTGAGCTGGCCTTCCCCCCGGTGCGGTCAATCCGTACACCCGAATTGTCCTTCCAGTGACCATGACCACACTCGACAGGTCTCCTACGGTCGGGTCCACCTTCCTCCCGTGTCCGCCCGCCCAGGCAGACCGTGTGAGGTCACCACGACGATGTGATGAATCGGAGGTCGTGCTCGATGGCCGTCTACACGGCGCAGAAACGACCGGATCTCTCAGGTGCGCGCACGTTCACCTGGGTGACTCCCAAAGGAAAGCGGCCGACGGAGTACGAGGACTACACAGTCGGCCAGCAGTCCACCCCCGCCCAGTACGCCTACCAGGGCTGGCCGATCCGTTTCGACGACGGCCGCGACCCCTACGCAGACAGCTCGACCGAGATCAAGTCCACCGACTGGTACGCCTACCGGGACCCGAACCAGACGACGAACCGGCACTACGTAGCGGGCATGCACGAGTCGGAGAACGCCCTCGAGCGCTCCTTCGCGGGCGCCCACGCCGCCGGCCTGTTCGACTTCGCCGACGCGGAGTGGATCAAGACCGGCATCGGCGAGCACTACATGACCTACCCGTTCGTCGAGTACGGCCAGTTCCTGGCCCTGTGCTACGCCGAGCGAGAGGCCCTCTCGGACACCGCGACGGTCTCGATCGTCTTCGAGGCCGCCGACAAGATCCGACACCTCCAGGACGTCGTGTACTACTCCTTCGAACTCGCCGACGCCTACCCGGGGTTCGACGACTCCGGGGTCAACGAGGCGTGGCAAAACGACCCGATCTGGCAGGGCGCCCGCAAGGCGGTCGAGTTCATCATCGCGTCGTTCGACTGGATGGAGATCGTCGTCGCGATCAACCTCTGCATGGACCGGCTCTTCGGCGAACTGGCCAAGGTCGAGTACTTCAGCCGCTTCGCGGCGGCGAACGGGGACGTCGTGACGCCGATCATCATCGCGTCTTCCGAGGCGGACTCCGCTCGTACCGCGCGCTGGACCACCGAGCTGATCCAGCACGTGCTGAACGACGAGACGCACGGCCCGAAGAACAAGGAGATCATCACCGGCTGGATCGCGAAGTGGAACGAATACTCGCTGAATGCCTGTGACGCCTTCGCTCCGGTCTTCGACCAGGCGGGCACCAAGCCCGGGACGTACAAGTCCGCGATGGCCCGAGTCGAGGCCAAGCAGGCGGCGTTCCTGGCGAACCTCGGTCTGTCCGCGCCCGCGAGCCGTGGCTGAAGGAAGGGATTGCTGTGGCTGAGAGAGACCTGACCGCGACGCGCGAGACCGTCGGCATTTCACTGATCGGCAGTGAGGAGACCACCGCGGCGATCGCGATGGTCCGCGAGATGATGCCGGACGCCGTGATCACCGACAACGACTGCTATTACAAGGTCGAGGGCGAAGGAAAGCTCGTTTTCGATATGGAGGAACTGGGCGACAGGATCGGCCGGGACTACACGGTCCACGATTTCCTGGTGAACATGACCTCGTACTACGGCCGCATCGTCATCAACGACGGCGTCGTCGAGATCCATTCGGAAATCCTTCCCGACCGCTTCAAGGACTGACGAGAGAGGTAGTCGCTCGATGGCTGTGAAACTGGAAGTCGCTCACGAGAAGAGCAAGCGTTACGACTGGGGCATGGACTACGCCATGCCGGACGCCAAGTTCCCGACCCGCTACATCATTCCGCCGAAGGGCAAGGACCCGTTCCGGGTCATGCTCCGTGGCTACGCGGCGATGGAGACCGAGAAGGACAACCGCGTCCTCGGCGCCCTCGACAGCAACGTGCGGTACCGCAACGCCAACGTGGCCGAGCCGCGTTGGATCGAGGCGATGAAGTTCGTCGTCCCCGCGTTCACCGACGCGGAGTACCAGGCCATCTGCGGCGCCGGCTTCCTGATCGCCTCGGTCAAGAATCAGGAACTGCGCCAGGGCTACCTCGGCCAGATGCTGGACGAGGTTCGTCACACGCAGCTCGAGGTCGGCCTGCGCAAGTACTACCTGAAGAACTACCACGACCCCGCGGGCTACGACATCGGACAGCAGGCAATCGGTAGTCACCCGGTCGGCACCATCGCCCGGGCCTCCTTCCAGCCGTTCAACACCGGTGACCCGATCGAGGTCTCCATGTGCCTGAACGTCGTCCTCGAGACCGCGTACACCAACCCCCTCGTGGTGGCGCTCCCGCAGGTCGCAGCTGTCAACGGCGACCACGCCATGCCGACCTCGTTCCTGTCGATCCAGTCGGACGAGTCGCGGCACATGGCGAACGGCTACGGCACGCTGATGTGCTGCATCCAGGAGCCGGACAACGTCCCGTTCATGCAGGAGGCGCTGGAGCGGCACTTCTGGCACCAGCACATGTCGATGGACACCCTCGTCGGTGTCGCGTCGGAGTACTTCGCGGTCAACCGCCCCTGGGCCTACAAGGACGTGTGGGAGGAGTGGGTCCTGGACGACTTCGTCGGTTCCTACATGAGCCGGCTCGGCCCGTTCGGCCTGCGCGCACCTGACCGTCTCGCCGACGTCGCCCGGTACGTCAAGGACATGCACCACTCGGCAGCGATCGCGCTCGCCGCCATCTGGCCGCTGAACTTCTGGAGGACGGACGGCATGGGCCCGGCCGACTTCGAGTGGTTCGAGAACCACTACCCGGGCTGGACGGAGAAGTACGGCGGCCTGTGGGACGCGTTCAACTCGATGACGGACCCGTCCTGCGGGAAGCTGCTCCTCGAGGCGCTGCCGTCGCTGCCGCCGTTCTGCCAGGTCTGCCACTGCCCGTGCGTCATGCCGTACATCGGGGCCCCCGAGACGCGGATCTTCGACCACGAGGGCAAGCGCTACGCAGTCTGCTCCGAGGGGTGCGACTGGATCTTCCAGCTCAACCCGAAGATCTACACCGGCTGCGCGAACTGGTGGGAGCGCTGGGACGGCATGGACCTCGCCGACGTCATCATCGAGCTCGGCTACATCCGCCCGGACGGCAAGACGCTCATCGGTCAACCGCACCTCAATGCCGAGCGCATGTGGACGATCGACGACATTCGCAAGATCGGGTATGAGATCAAGGACCCGCTGCGCACCTAGTCACACATGACTCGGGCCCGGCGGTCGATGTTGCCCGTCGGGCCCGAGGCACGTTCCGGCACGGGGATCTTGAAGGGACTGCACGAAAATGACCAACGAGGTGACCATCCTCCCGTTCGGCGAGACCCTCGAGGTGGAGCCGGGTGAGTCAGTTCTCAAGGCGATCCTGCGTCAGGGCAAGTACGTGAAGTACGGCTGCAAGCACGGCGGCTGCAGCTCGTGCCGGGCCGAGGTCGTCGAGGGCGAGTACAGCCTCAACGACAACACGTCGTTCTCGCTCAGCGACGCGGACCGGCACGCCGGCGTCGTCCTGCTGTGTTCGACGTTCTGCGACACCGACATCACGATCGACGTCTCCACCACGATGGACGACCTGGACGAGATCGCGTTCAACGCGGGCCAGGAGACGAACGAGGTCGTCGGCACGGTCGACCGCCGGGAGATGCTGAGCCACGACATCGTCTGGCTCGGCCTGCAACTGGCGGAGGGCGTCGAGCTCCCCTTCATTGCGGGGCAGTACGTGGAGCTGAAGATCCCAGGCACCGAGGACACCTGGCGCTCGTTCTCGATGGCGAACTCGCCCGGGGACAAGGGTCGGGTCGACCTGATCATCAAGATCATCCCCGGCGGCGCCTTCGGGACCGCCCTGGAGAAGGGCTTAGCACTCGGCGACCGGATCGACCTGCGCGGGCCCTTCGGCAGCTTCGCTGCCCGGTGGTCGCACCGCCCGATGGTGATGATCGCCGGCGGGTCCGGCATGGCGCCGATCCTCGCGATACTCAAAGACCTGGCGGCCAACAAGAACAAGCGGGAGGTCGTATTCCTCTACGGCGCCCGCGCCGGCCGGGACCTGATCCTGACCGAGGAGCTCCGCCGGCTCGAGGCCGAGCACGACTGGTTCACCTACGTGCCGGCGCTCAGTGAGCCGGACGCCGACGACACGACCTGGGCCGGAGAGCTCGGCCTCGTGACCGCCGTACTGTCCCGCAGGGTTCCGTCGACCGAAGGCTACGAGGCGTACCTGTGCGGCCCGCCGCCGATGATCGACGCCGCGATCGTGGTGCTCGGGGCCAGCGGCATCAAGCCGAAGTACGTCTACTTCGACCGTTTCGTCCCGTCAGGCTGACCCCTTGTCCTCCAAGGCCAAGAACCCGGCCGATGTTCCTCCTACCACCACGGATAATTCGCCCCCGAGAGCATCGAGAATTCAGTCATGACTGACACGCCCAAGCCCGACGCCGCGGCCAAGCAGGCCGCCATCAACGCGGAGATCGCGGACCTCGTGGCTCGCGCCCGCGCTGCCCAGGACGCCATCGCCAACTACACCCAGGAACAGGTCGACGAGCTCTGCACGGCCGTCGCCTGGGCCGTCGCCCGGCCCGAGCGCGCCGAGGAGCTCGCCAAGCTCGCCGTCGACGAAGGCGGGTTCGGCAACTACGAGGACAAGGTCTTCAAGATCGGCCGCCGCGTCATGGGCGCGCTCGCCGACATCCTCCCCGTGCGGACGGTCGGCGTCATCGAGCGCGACGAGGCCAAGGGCCTGGTGAAGATCGCGAAGCCGGTCGGTGTCGTCGCCGCACTCATCCCCACGACCGGGCCGGACGCGACGCCGCCGCTGAAGGCGTTGTTCGCGCTGAAGGGTCGCAACCCCGTGATCATGTCGCCGCACCCCCGCACCGCGGGGACGACCGCGGCTGTCGTGGAGTACATGCGCGAGGCGTGCCGCCAGGTCGGCGCCCCGGACGACCTCGTCCAGATGACGACGAAGCCATCCGTCGGCAAGACCCAGGAGCTCATGCGCCAGGCCGACCTCATCGTCGCCACCGGCGGCGCGGGCATGGTGAAGGCCGCCTACAGCTCCGGGACGCCGGCGTACGGCGTCGGCGTGGGCAACTCCGTGCACGTCGTCGACGCCACGGGTGACCTCGCGGACGCGGCCGCCTCCATCGCGGCGGCCAAGACCTTCGACTACGCGACCAGCTGCCTCGCGGACAACTCCGTGATCGCCGAGGACAGCATCTACGCCGAGCTCCTCGCCGGCCTGGTCGAGAAGGGCGGCTACCTCTGCGACGACGGACAGAAGGCCGCGCTGCAGAAGGCGATGTGGCCCGACGGCGGGCACATCCCCGCCCTCGACGTCATCGCCAAACCGGCAGGCACCGTCGCGAACCTGGCCGGGTTCGACATCCCCGCCGACCGCACGTTCATCATCGTCGAGGAGGACGGCGTCGGCCCCGACCACCCGTTCTCGGGCGAGAAGCTCTCGGTCGTCCTCGCGCTCTACAAGTACTCCGGCGGCATCGGCGAGGCCGTCGAGCGGGTCAACGAGATCACCGGCTACCAGGGCCTGGGCCACACCTGCGGCATCCACACGAGCAGCGACGAGGCGGTCGACGCCCTCGCCAACGGGACGAAGACGGCCCGCGTGATGGTCAATCAGAACCTCAACGAGGGCGCCGGCAGCCCTCGCAACGGCCTGCCGTTCACCCTCAGCCTGAGCTGCGGCACCTGGGGCGGCAACATCACGACGGAAAATGTGAACGCCCGTCACTTCATCAACACCACGTGGGTTTCGCGGACGATCCCGCCGAAGACCGTCACCCCCGAGGACCTCTTCGCGGGTCACTGGGCGAAGTACGGCAGATAGCCAGAACGCCAAATGGCCGCCCGCTCCTTTCCGGAGCGGGCGGCCATTTCGCTTGCCGTACAGGGAAACTACGCCTTCGCGCGAAGCTCCTTGCGGACGATCTCGGTGCCGGCGACGAGCGCGTGCAGCTTGCTCGCCGCGATCATGCGGGGCAGGTTGATCATGCCGCAGTCGGTCCCGACGCCGAGCCGCTCGGCCGGGACGAACTCGAGTACGTCGCGGATGCGGTCGGCGACCTCGTCCGCGGACTCGGTGATCGTCGACTTGACGTCGATGACACCGGCCACGAACGGGCGGGTCCAGTTGTTGTCCAGCAGTGGCTTGAGGTCGTCCGGACCCATCCGGCCGACCTCGTAGTTCAGCGCGGTGATGTTGGTGTCGCTGGTCTTCGGGAAGATCGCAGCGGCGCGCTGGGGCTTCGCGTACGCGTCGGGCTTGCGCGAGTCGAGCACGGAGGCCTTCCAGACGTCCGTCTCGCCCGCGTCGTCGCCCGGGTTGTAGCCCGGCGAGCCGGAGTAGTTGCCCCAGCACGCGTGCACCCAGAACTGGCAGTCGACGCCCTCGATCGCGGCGTTGAGCGCCTCGACCTCCCAGTCGCCCATGCCGTACGGCCACACGAACTCGTCCATCTGGATGATGTCGCAGCCGTTGTCGGCGAGCTCCTTGAAGTCCTCGTTGAAGGCCTTGGCGATGGCCAGCGCGAGGTCGCGGGTGTCCTTGTAGAACTCGTTCGTGGTGGCGGCCGCGAGAACGCCGAGACCCGCGTAGGAGATCTTGACGGGCTTCTTGGTGGCCTTGCGGGTGGCCCGCAGGGTGGCCATGTGGAACGGGTAGTTGCGCTTGACCTCGCCGACACAGGTCGGGGAGAACAACGTCGAGTAGATCGGCAGCCCGATGTTGCCACCGGACATCTTGTAGCCGGTCATCCGCTCGTAGTAGTGGTAGACGATCTGGGCGTACGGGGAGTCGCCGCCGTACACGCGACCGTCGGAGATGACGTCGATCCCGGCCATCTCCTGGTCGTGCACGATCGCCAGGACCGCGTCCTCCAGGGCTTCACGGCTGATCGCGTCGTAGATGAACTCGCCCATGGGGTACTTGGCAAAGGCGTGCCCGTCGTACCAACGGGGGTTGGGGTAGTTACCCACCATCGAGGTGGGCAGCAGGACGTCTTCGTTCCCGACTCGCATTGATGCCCTTCTTTCTTCAGACTTCTGAGCGTTCGAAGGCTATGGAACGCACGGGGGAGGCTTCCTCCCCGTGCCGGTGTGAAATCCCGGCTCGTTCTCGTACCCGGGGGGTGGGCCGTTGTCGCTGGGTGCTAGTTGTGCGCCGAGGTTTTGTCGGTGAACGTGCGCGCGAGGTCTTTCGGCCCGAACTCGGAACGGCGCACGCCGAGCGGGTCGACCCGGCGAACCAAGGCGATCTCGGCCTCTGTGGGCGCCGGGACCGTCTCGACGTTGTCCGCCACCCGCAAGGGAAAGCCCGTCGCGGCCCGGACTCGGTCGACGTCGACGTCCGGGTACGTCGCGACCAGCCGCGCGTGCCCGGTGTCGTCGAAGTCGAAGACGCCCAGGTCGGTCACCATCCACTGCGGGCCGGTTCCCGTGCCGGTACCGGCCGAGGCCGAACGCCGGCCGGTGGTCGCGGAGTGCCCCATGTCGGTGATGAAGTCGCACGCGTCCACCAGGACGCGACCGGAGCCGTGCCGGGTCGTCCAGATCGTCAGCGTCCGGATGGTCGCGGACATGTTGCACCCGCCGCCACCGCCGCCGAGTTTCACCTTCGGCTTCTCCAGCGGGCCGATCGCGGTGACGTTCGTGTTGCCGTACCCGTCGATCTGACCCCCCGACAGAAACATCCGGTCGACGTCCCCGCGCGCGGCCGCGTCGAAGAGTTCCTCGAACCGCATCTGGTAGACGGACCCGGCCTGCAGTGACAAGTCGTTGCCGGTGGGCGGGATGAACGCCGGCGTCGGGTTGACCGCGTACGTCGCCCCCTCCACCAGCAGCATGTCCGGGGCGTGGGTGTGCCGCGCGACGTGCATGGCTACCTGGGCGCAGGGGCTGCCGAAGCCGTGGAACACCGTCTCCCGGTCGTTGATCGTGCGGGCCAGCAGTACGACGAACCACTCGTCCAGCGAGTACTCGGTCACGAGAACAACTCCTTCCACGCCTCGACCGACTCGGTGTAGCCGGTCAGCGCGGACAGCCGGTCCACGCCGATCAACTTGCGGTAGGCCCCCTCGGTCGGCGCCCCCGCCACGTACGTGGCGAGATAGCGGTCGACCTCCTCCTGCCCGGCCGTGGCTGCGTCCACGTACTCCTTCAGGTGGGTCCGGTCGTAGGCGTAGCCCGGGTAGCAGGACGCGGGGTGCGCCCCGTAAGGCACCTCGGTGACCGTGCTGACGAGGTGGGCCGGGATGGTGATCCCCGCCGCTTCCACCTCCGCGGTGGAGACCAGCCGGTCGACCGTGACGACGACCTCGCGCGAGGCGTAGGCGAAGTGCTCGTCCAGGACGTAGGGCTTGTCCAGGTGCAGGTTGCCGCGCTCGTCCCCGATCGGGGCGTGGATCAGCGCGACGTCCGGGCGCAGCGGTGGCACGACCACCAGCGTCTCGCCGGTGAACGGGCACACCACCTCGGCGTACTCGGGGTGCAGCCGGCGGACGTCCGAGCCGATGATGCCGCGTACGGGGATGAAGGGGATCCCGTACGTGGTCGCCCGGAGCTGATTGAGGATCGTCCCGCAGCAGCTCTCGCGCAGCGAGATCGCGCCGGACTCGGCCGCGCGGCGATAGGCGGGGGCGAGACCGAGATCCTGTTCGAAACCGACGTAGCTCTCCTCGCAGATGCTGATCGCACCGGCAGCGACGAGAAGGTCGACGTCGATTCCGTGCGCCGAGCCGATGACGTGCAGGTCGCGCCGGCCTTGGCGCAGCAACTCGCGCACCAGGGCCATCGGCAGCCGGGCGGACAGCCCGCCGCCGAGCGCGACCTTGGCCCCGTCCGCGACGAGCGCAGCCGCCGCGGACAGGTCGGTGACCTTGTTCGGGTCGAGGTGAAAGGCCATCAGATGTGCCTCTCTACTGGGCGGTCATTCCGCCGTCGGCCGCCACGGTCGCGCCGGTCATGAACGCGGCGTCGTCGCTGGCGAGGAAAACCGCGACGCGAGCGATGTCCTCGGGTGTGCCGAGGCGGCCGATCGGGTACTTCACCAGGGTCTTGGCGAGCCCGGCCTCGAGGTCGCCGTCACCGCGGGCACGCAGCATCGGCTCCATCAGTGGGGTGAACACGGTGCCGGGGCAGATGACGTTGACCCGAATCTTGTGCACCGCCAGGTCGATCGCCATCGAGCGGGTGAGCGCGACGACCGCGCCCTTCGCGGCGACGTACGAGAAGAAGTTCGGCACGCCGACCATCGCGGCGACCGAGCCCTGGTTGACGATCGCGCCGCCGCCGGCCGCGATCAGATGGGGGATCGCGGCCTGAGAGACCAGGAAGGTGCCCTTGCCGTTGACGTTCATGGCTCGGTCCCAGTCCTCCTCGGTCGCGACGGCGACCGAGCCCTTGCTGTCGCAACCCGCGTTGTTGTAGACGGCGTCGAGGCGGCCGAGGGTCGCGACCACCTGCGCGACCGCGGCGTTGACCTCGGCCGAGGAGGCCACGTTGGCCGCGAGGGCGATCGCGCGGCCGCCGTCGGCCTCGATCTTCCCGGCGACGTCCTGCGCGGCGTCCTCGCGCAGGTCGAGCACCGCGACGGCGGCGCCCTCCGCGGCGAACAACTCCGCCGCCGCCTTGCCGATGCCCGATCCGGCGCCGGTCACGAGGACGACTCGTCCGTCGAACTTTCCTGCCATGGTGCGGTTTCCTTCCGTTAGGTGCCGTGCCGTCAGATGCCGGTCCGTCAGATGGACGTCCCGATCGACCGTTCCGCGGCCTGGGCCGCAAGCAGGACGGGTTCGTAGACGGGGGCGTAGGGCGGGGCGTAGGACAGGTCGAGACCGGCCAGCGCCTCGATGTCGAACTTGGCGTGCAGCGCGACGGCGAGGACGTCGACGCGCTTGGCGATGCCGTCGCCGCGGCCGACCAGTTGCGCGCCGAGCAGGCGGCCCCCGGTGGTGTGGACCAGGCGGACGTGGACGGCCTCGACGCCGGGGTAGTACTTCGCCCGCGAGCGTCCCACCGAGTCGGTCGCGACGGCGTCGAGCCCCTCGGCCCGGGCCTCGGCGAGCGTGAGCCCCGTGCGGGCGACGGCCAGGTCGAAGACTTTCACGACCGCGGTGCCGACGATCCCGGGGAACCGCGCCTCGCCGCCGGCGGCGACCGTCCCGGCCACCCGGCCGGTCTTGTTGGCGGCGGGACCGAGGGGGACGAACAGCGGCCGGTCGAGCACGAGGTGGTGCAGGGCGACGCAGTCACCGGCGGCGAACACGCCCGGAAGCGAGGTGCGCATGTGGTCGTCCACGAGGAGCGCGCCGCCGGCGTCGGTGACGGCGCCCTCGTCCGCGGCCAAGGTGGACGTCGGGCGAACTCCGCTGGCGACAACGACCGCGTCCACCGTCTCGACGGCGTTTGTCTCGGTGGTGTCGCCGATGCTCACCTCGAGGTTCTCGCCGACCCGGCGGACGCCGGAGACGGCCGCGCCGAGGCGCAGGTCGACGCCGTGGCGGCGGACCTCGTCCTCGACGAGGTCGGCGACCGAGGGGTCGAAGGTCGGCAGGACGCCGGGCGCCATCTCGACGAGGGTCACGGCGACCCCGCGCTCGACGAGGACGTCCGCCATCTCCAGACCGATGTAGCCGCCGCCGACGACTACGGCCGTCCGGATCGTGCCCTCGTCCAGCAGGGCACGCAGGCGGATCGCGTCCTCCATCGCGCGGACGGTGAACACGCGGTCGTCCTCGAGGCGGACCGTCGGCGGCCGCGTCGGCGTGCCCCCGGCCGTGACGATCAGGGTGTCGTAGGTCAGCTCCTGCTCGGGGCCACTGTCGGCACTGAACGTGACGATCTTGGACGTGGCGTCCAGCCGGGTCGCGCGGGCGTGCAGCCGCAGGTCGATGCGCCGCTTCTCCACGAAGTACGACGGCGGGTAGGCGAGCAGGTCCTCGGCCTTCTCGACGGCGCCGCCGAGGAAATACGGCAGGCCGCACATCCCGTACGCGGCCCAGCCCGCGGCCTCCAGCACGACGATCTCGAGGGCGGGGTCGACCCTGCGAGCGGCAGAGGCCGCCGACATCCCGGCCGCGCCGCCGCCGATCACCACGAGTCGCTGCGCCATGCTCGCCTTCTTTCAATTACGTGCGGGCAAGGGCCCTGAGTCGTCGACGCTACGAAAACGTCCCTCCGGCATCCATACCCTGTCAGTGCCAGGAACCGGCCTGGGTTCCCTCCTCCAGTACGAACGGCCTCGGCCACCGCTGTGGCGGTTGGATCGGCCCTGAGGCCGCCGGTAGCCTCGGGGGGCGGCCGGTTTCGTGCACTCTCGCGGCCCGCGTCCAGGAAGGACGGCGGTGGGACATGGGTGACCTCGACGGGGTGCTCGAGCGACCCGCGGGCGACCCGGACCATCCCAGCGTCCCCGACGGGCCGGGCGGTGTCGCCGCGGTCCTGGCCCGCATCGCGCGGCAGGTAGTCCGAGCCGACGGAATCGTCATCATGCGATGGCTCGGCGGGGCCTCGCGCGTCCTCGGCATCGACGGTCACGTCGACAGTCTGCCGGTCAGCCGGCCGGACGACGGCCTGACCCGCGACCGCAGCGGCCAGTGGCTCGCGACGACGTCCGTCTCCGGCGACACGACGCTCGTCGCCGTACGCACCGCCGACGAGTTCGGGTTCGACGAGATCGCCCGGCTGCACCAGATCGGGTCGCTGTCGAAGACCGCGGCGGGCCGGTCGTGGGCGTCGATGGTGAGCCTGTACGAGGTCGCCGTGAAGGTGCTCGGCGCGCACGACCTCGACGAGGCGCTGCTCGCCGTGCACACCGCGGCCGTCAGCCTCGTCCGCTCGGACGTGGTCGGCGCGCTCCTGTCCGACCCGGCAACCCGGACGTTGGCGATGCGCGGCGCCGTCGGGCACCGCACCGGCGGCATCGCCCGTCTCGTCGTGGACACGAACCAGGGCCTGGCGGGCAAAGCCTTCCAGTCGGGCCGCCCCGAGCTCGTGGACGACTACGCCACGGACCCCGGCATCTCCGGCGAGCTGCTGCAGCTCGCGGAGGAGGAGGGCATCCGGTCGGCTGTCTGCGTGCCGATGCGGACCCGCGGCGAGACCTACGGAGTGCTCTGCGCCTGGCGCCGGCGGCCCTCGGTCTTCCAGGACGACGAGGTCCGGGTCATGGTGGCGCTGGCCGACCTCGCCGCGGCCGCAGCCTTCCGGGCGCTGGTGGGCGACGAGCCGCGCCTCGCGGAGGGGATCCGCGCGCACAGTGAGCTCGAGGCGCACGCCGCCGTCGCCGAGCGCGCGCTCGCGATCCACGAAGAGCTGATGGCGATCGCGCTGGACAGCAGCCAGCCCAGCGCTGTCCTCGCCGCGCTGCGGCGGCTCACCGGAGGGAAGGCGTTGCTGGTCGACGAGCACCTCGCCCTGGTCGCCGCCGACCCTGTCGGGTCGGGGGAGAGCCTCATCGAAGACCTGGACTCCCGTCGCGACGGCTTCACCTCCGACATCGTGAAGTCGCGGACGCTGCTCACCCCCTCGGGGACGTGGCTGGTCGCCGCCCCCGTCCGCGCGGCCGGCACCGCGTTCGGCTACCTCTGCCTGGCGATGGCCACCCGCCCCGTCCCCGTGGACGTCATCTCCGCCGAACAGTCGGCCATCTCCTGCGCGCTCCTGCTCGCCCGCGGCGAGGCGGCCCTCGTCGGCGAGCGCCGCCTGGAGTCCGAGTTCATCTGGGACCTGCTGGAGAACCGCATCTCGGACGAGGCCGAGGCGTTCGCCCGGATGGGCCACGCCAACAAGGTCCTCGACCTGCCCGCGCGCGTCGTGCTCGTGGAGATGGGCCGCCTCGACGACCGGGCCCGCCTGGAGGGCTGGGAAGGCGAGCGGCTCGTCCGCGTCCGCGGCGCGGCCGCCCGCACGGTACTCGAGCGGTTCGAGGGCATCGGCCGGGCCCGGCCCGTCTCGGCCACACGGGCCAGCTTGCTCGCGATCATCGTCCCGGTCGACCCGGATGCCGCCGCGATCCCCGCCCGCCAGCTCGGCACCCTCGCCCTCAGCGGGGCCGGCCGGGCCAGCGAGACGGTGACGGGCGTCGGCGTCAGCGGCCTCGTCACCTCGGTGCCCGGCCTCTCGCTCGGGTTCCGTCAGGCCCAACTCGCGCTGACCGCGACCGGCCACGCGGGCACCGTCGCGGTGTTCGAGGAGCTCGGCGTCCTCCAGTTCCTCCTGGCGCCGACGGAGCGGGCTGACCTGGAGCAGTTCGCCGGCCAGATCCTCGGCACGCTCGTCGCCTACGACCGGTCCAAGGGGTCGGACCTCGTCCGCAGCCTCGAGTGCTACCTGGATGCCGACTGCAACATCGGGCGCGCGTCCAGCGTCCTGTTCGTGCACTACAAGACGATGCGCAACCGCTTGCAGCGGATCGAGGAGCTGACGGGCATGCAACTGGACCGCCAGGCGGACCGCTTCAACGCCCAGCTCGCGCTGAAGATCCTGCGCCTGACCTCGCCGCGCGACGCGGACCCGGAGCCACCCGCCGCTTCCTGACGCGGACGCGAGAAGACCCCGGTTGCACTTTGGCAGCCGGGGTCTTCTCGCGTCCGGGTAGAACGAGCCCGGACGTGCCGCTGGGCGGGCACTCGTCCTTGCGAACGAGGCCCGCCCAGCGGGTGTTACGGGGTTGCGAGTTCAGAGAACTGAACGATCCACGAGGGGATCAGATCAGTCGTCCGCACCCACGGCGCCGCTGGTGGTGATGACGAACAGGTCCGGGTCAGGCTCGAAGCCAGACGGGGTGCCGTTCGGGTTACCAACGGTGTTGGTGCTGGTGTACTTGTACATGAACTCACGACCGTTGGCGAGGTCCTGGTCGGTCTTGGTACCGGCCTTGACGTCGTCCGGGGTGAGACGCTCGGCCGGCTTCCAGCTGAAGCGCTGGGACATCGAGGCGTCCGCGTGCCACACGGTGCCGTTCGCCATGAGCGTCATGAGGCGCTCACGGGTCAGGTTCGGGCCGACCTCCTTGGCAGCCTGCGCGAGGATGGAGATACCCACGTAGCCGGCCTGGACGATGTGGTGGTTCGTGCCCTTGTTACCACGCGCGTACTTCGTCATGACGGCCATGAATTCCGGGCCCCACAGCTTGTACGTGGTGTTCGTCCAGTAGCGACCGGTCGGGTGCTTGCCGAACAGGGACCCGAGCACCTCAGCCGCGAGGTGGTTACCCGAGATGCCCTTGACCGGGTAGTAGTTCTGCTGTGCAGCCTCAACCATGAACTTGGCCATCGTGGCCGGGTTGATGACGTAGTGGATGATGTGCTCGGGGTTGGCCGAGCGGAGCGCCAGGATCTGCGCCGACATCGAGGTCTCGGAGATACCGACGTCAACGCGCTTGACCATCTTCGCCGCGGTGGTGCCCATGATCTTCTCGACGTTGTCACACGCGATCTGCATCTCGGGCGAGGTCAGGCAGACCAGGCCGTAGGTCGCGGGCTTGATGACCTGCTTGGCCCACTGGGCGCCGGAGAAGGCCTCGTTGACCATCGACATGTGCGTCGGGAACATGAACGGGTCCTGCCACTCGGTCTGGGAGTAGGCCCAGGCACCGATGTACGGCAGCTTGTACTGCTTGAGGTCGTCGTGGATCGACGCCGTCGCCCAGTCGAGACCGGTCACGAGCGCGAAGACCTTGTCCTGGCCCGCGAGCTTCTTGATGCACGCCTTGGCACGGGAAACCTCGCCCGGGCCGTCGTCGCAGTCCGTGATCGTCATGCGGCGACCGAGAACGCCACCACGGTCGTTGATGCTCGTGACCGTGGCGAGGTTGCCACGCACCTGGGGAGCGGTGAGCACGTTGCCCAGCGCCATGCCGTGCATGTTGACCGAGCCGAGCTTGATCGACGTCTTGGTGATACCGACGTCGGTCGCGCCACCGGCAGCGTCCGCGATCTTCTTGTTCTCAGCGGCCGCGGCGGGGGTGTCGAGGGGGATGATGCCCTTCGAGCTCTTGCTCGTCGCGCCGGTGCGCTTGGCACCCTTCTGCAGCGCGTCTTCCTTGGTGGTGCCCTTGCCAGCCTTGACGGTCTTGGTGGCCGTGGCCTTGGTGGCCTTGTCAGCCTTGGCCGTCGTCGACTTGGTCGCCGTCGACTTGGTCGCGGTGCCAGCCGAGGTCGATGCCGAGGTGTCGGCAGCGGTCGCGGTCGTGTCAGCGGCAGCGCCGGCCTTGGGGGCCGCCGCAGCGGTGTCGGTCGCGGCTTCGGCGGTGTCCGTCGCAGCAGCGGCGCCAGTGTCAGCAGCGCCGGCGGCAGCGTCAGTGGCAGCACCAGCGGCAGCGTCCGCAGCAGCCGGGGCCTGCTGCGCAACTGCACCGGAGTCGCCGTTGCTGCCACACGCCGCGAGGATGAGCATCGCGGAAGCGGCGAGGGGGATGAGCCTCAGGGGGGGGCTCTTCCAACCAGACTTCATAGGTTTTCGTCTCCTTCGGAGACCGACCCAGGGCAGCACGATTCTGGCTCCGCAGAATCAGATTGCTTCGTGCTACGCCGCGTCGATCAGCGAGATCAGGGGGGTGTGTAGTGCACAGGACGAGAGGTGGATCAGGGCGCTGGGTAACGGCGTCGTCTCCGTCCATCCACACGGGCTGCGAATGGGGGAGGCCGGCGCCGAACGCCTTGCTCCGTCGAAAGCAGGGAACCTTGCTGCGGGTCACTCCGGGATGCCCTCCGAAGCTCACCGCGACCTGCTAACGCTCGGACTGTATCTTTCGGTTGCTATCACCGGATATGGGCGAAAGGGGACCAACTTCCGCCCGCAGGGTATCCCGTCGGGATAGGTCGGTTCTGTCCGGTTCGCGGCTGATGCTTTCCATTTCGCCAGCGAACGTTAGCTATATAGCCTCAGGTGTGCTCACGCAGCACTGGGGCCTCGCCTCTTAGGTGATTCACTAGGTTCTCTTAGTTATTTCTCAGGATCGAGCGCGAGAAGTGCGCCAGACCACAGGACTTCCTGCCGCTGGAAATATCTTGGCTGTGGCCCCCACCACGCTCACGGTGGTCTGCGGTGAGCGGGACCTGTCCCTTCTGGACAGGGGAGTCAGGCGCCGAGATTCTGCAGGGTCTGCCACGCCCGCGTCGCGAGCTGCAGGTTGAAGTTGGTGTCCGGGTCGGCGAGATCGTGCTCCGAAATGTCCCGGATCCGCTGGAGGCGGTACTTCAGCGTGCTGCGGTGGACACAGAGAGCCACCGCCGCTCGGTCCCAGCTGCCGCCGCACTCCAGGTACCGGCTCAAGGTGGGGACGAGCTCGGAGTGCTTCTTGGCGTCGTAGTCCAGGAGCGGGCCCAGCCACTTGCGGACGAAGCGGTCGATGACAGCCGCGTCCTGGACCTCGCAGAGGAGCCGGTAGACCCCGAGGTCGTCGTAGTAGGTCACCCGCTCGGTGTTGCCGGCGTGCGCGGGCATGGTCAGCGCGAGCTGCGCCTCCCGGTACGAGCGGGGGACCTCCCCGGGTCGCTGGCACCAGCCGCCGACGCCCACACGGCAGTTGCCGCCGCCCGTGTCCTGACGGACGGCCGCGCGGAACGCCTCGCCGTCGAAGTCGGCGTCGGACAGGATCACGATCGCGCCGGCCCGGGCGACCAGCAGGGTCCCCATGTTCATCCGGCGGCAGACGCGGCGTACCGCGTGGAAGAACTCGCTCTCGTCCCCGGCCGGGCCGCCTTCCACCACGATGGCGCGCTGCGGGCGTTCCAGGTCGTAGCCGAGCACCTGGGCGCGCGCCAGCGCGCTCGCCTCCTCGGTGCCGGACAGCAGTTCCTCCACGAGGTCGCGACGCAGGCGCAGTTCCGTCTCGGCGAGGCTGCGCAGCCGGGCCAGTTCCATCGACAGGACCGTCGCGCCGTGCTCGAGGGCGATCCGGTCCCGCGTGCCCGCCGTCTCGTCCGGGTCGATCAGGACGAGGACGCCGAACACGTCCGCAGAGGGGTTCGCGATCGCGATCAGGCGCCCGTCCTCCCGGATGGGACGCCGGCCCTCGCGCAGTGCGCGGCGCAGCATCTTCTCCCGGCGGGCGGGCTGATCCTTCGGGTACGGGTTCGGACGGTTCGGGCCGGCCCAGGCGCGCAGGTTGCCGTACCGGTCCTCGACCGCGACCGGATGGCCCGTCAGTTCGTTGAGGGCGCGGGCGATGCCGTCCTGGCCTTCGCCGGCCACGGCGACCCGGGTGAAACGTTCGTGGATGCGCGTCGTGTGCTCGAGGGCGCGGACGGTCTCGGCGAGCGCCGCGTTGGCTCTGCGCAGCTCCTCGGCGGTGGCCTGGTCCCGGGCGTGCAGCCGCGCGTTGGCGAGGGCGACCCCCGTCTGCTGGGCGAGGACGCGCAGCAGGAAGTGCTCTGCCTGGGACGGCTCCTCGCCCGCCGCGACGAAGTACCCGACGTGACCGTCGAGGCTGCGCAGGGGGAGGGCGAAGGCGAACTTCTCGCCGGGCACCTCGATGACGCCGCCGCCGCGGTCGAGATCCTTGAGCTGCTTCTCGATCGCGCCCCGCACCTCGGCGCCGGGGCAGGGGGAGACGTTGGTCTGCCAGCCGCCCTCGCGCAGGTACACCCCGACCGTGTGGGACGGCCCGAACGAGGGCACCGACGTGCCGGCCAGGTGCAGGATCTTGCCCTCGTCGTTGCTCTCGGTCATGAGCATCGAGAGCAGCAGCAGACCCTGGAGGTTGGAGATCTGTTCGCGGAGTTCGGTGTTGGTGGGCGCGACGTGCTCGCCGTCCGTCCCGGACCCGTGCCTGTGCCTGTGCGAGAGCGTGGTCACGCCCTAGTTCCTGCTGGCGAGGAACTCGTCAGGCTCGAGGTAGTACGGGTTGTCGAGCAGCATGCCGCCGAGCAGGACCTTGGGGTGGGTCTTGAGGACGTCGACGAGGACCTCGCCGCTGAACCGGCCGAGCTCGTAGAGGCAGAGAATGACCTGCGGGTACTTCGGCAGGAACTTGTTCAGCAGTGCCTCGTAACCGATGAGCTCCTCGACGCCCGGCATGTGCCGCAGCGCCCAGGTCATCTCGCCGGCCGCGCGTGCGAACGCATACCCGTCCTCGAAGGCGCCACCGATCGACTTGTCCCAAAAGTCGATCATCACGTCCGTGGAGAAGCCGCCGTTGGCGAGGTACGTGTCTTCCGAGCGATGCACGTCGAGCTGCGGCTGGCTCGGGTCGTGCCCGCAGGGCGTGCCCGACCCGAGGCTCGCGACCAGGCCCTGGACGTCGGTGCCGTCCACGACGCAGATGCACTTGTCGCCCGCGTCGAGGCCTTCGCTGAGGTACGGGATGAGGATGCCGTCACGTTCCGCGAGGCTCGGGTAGAAAGCGCAGATGTGGTCGCCTGGGCGGAGTTCCACGCCTGGCACGGCAAGGCCGATCGAGCTGGAGAACATGGGGGCAGCTCCTTCCGAGGGAAGGGTAGAAGTGGGAAACATTACCCTCACCGCCCCACGAGTACGAATCCCTCATCGGAGTATGTCCCTGCGAGGGCATAAGCAATCCGCCCCTGCGGTGAGCCCGCTCGTTCCGGGGAGGACGACCGGGGCGTACGAGGACGACACCGAGCTGTACGTGTACCCGTGGACGACCTCATATCCTGTGCCGATGAAGTACGCGGACGGGCCGACGGCGGAGGCGACCGTGTTCGTGGCGGCCCCGCCGGAGGTGGTGTGGGCCTACGTCAGCGACATCCATTTCGTGGCGTCGCTGAGCCGGGAGGTTCAGACGGTCGAGTGGGTGGACGGCGAGATCGCGCCGCCCGCGGTGGGCTGCACGTTCCTCGGGCACAACGCCCACCCGCAGGCGGGGGAATGGACGACCCCGAACCGCGTCGTCGCCTGCGAGGCGCCACGCGAGTTCGTCTGGAACACCGGCTACCCCGACTCGCCCGCGACGAGTTGGCACTTCGAGCTGACGCCGCGCGACGCCGGCACCGAGGTGCGGCAGTGGGTGCGGATGGGCCCGGGCTGGTCGAATCTTGTGCCGCTCATCGAGGCCACGCCCGAGAAGGAGGAGCGCATCGTCGCCCGCCGGCTCGCGGACTTCCAGAGCGGCATCGACGCGAACCTCGCGGCGATCAAGGAGATCGCCGAGCAGGACGCGGGAACCGCGAGCTAGTGCGTACCGCTACCACCCTCGAGGCGTCCGCCGGGCCGTGGCGGGAGACCGTCGAGTTCGTGACGGAGGCCGAAAAGCTCGGTCTGGACGTCTGTTGGATCGCCGAGGCGTGGGGATCTGATGCGCCGTCAGCCTTGGGCTATCTCGCCGCTCGCACCTCACGAATCCAGCTCGGCTCCGGAATCATGCAGGTCGGCACCCGCAGCCCCGTACTGCTGGCGCAGACGGCGCTGACCCTCGCAGACCTCTCCGAGGGTCGCTTCTGTCTCGGCCTTGGCAGCTCCGGTCCGCAGGTCGTGGAGGGCCTGCACGGCGTGCCGTTCGCCCACCCCCTCGGCCGGATGCGCGAGACCGTCGAGGTGATCCGCGCGGTCTTCGCGGGGGAGAAGGTCGACCACGACGGCACCTACGTCAAGATCCCCCTGCCCGGCGGCGAGGGCCGCCCGATGCGCGCCTCCACCGTTCCGAACCCGAACATCCCGATCTACCTCGCCACGCTCTCGCCGCGGATGCTCGCGCTGACCGGCGAGGTCGCCGACGGCTGGCTCGGCACGGCGTTCGTCCCGGAGGGAGCCGAGGAGTTGTTGCGCCCGCTGCGCGACGGCGCGGCGCGCGCCGGGCGCACCCTCGCGGACCTCGACCTGTGCCAGGGCGCCGAAGTCGCCTTCGCCAGGGACGAGATCGAGCTCGCCGTTCTGGCTGCCGCGCGCAAGCCGGGGGTCGCGTTCAGTCTCGGCGGGATGGGCACGGCGGGGTCGAACTTCTATTACGACGCCTACCGGCGGCAGGGCTGGGGCGAGCGCGCCGACCGCGTCCGCGACCTGTGGCTCGCGGGCGACCGCGCCGCCGCGGCGAACGCGGTCAGCGACGAGATGGTCCTCGCGACGACGCTGCTCGGCACAGCCGAGTCGGTGCGCGCGCGCCTCGCGGTCTGGCGGGACGCAGGCGTGAGCACCGTCCGGCTGTACCCGGCGGGCGAGACGGTCGCGGAGCGCCTCGACACCCTCGGCCGCGCGATCGATCTCGTACACGCCGTGGGGTGACGGCTCGGCGGCGAAGATCCGGTATCGCCGGTAGTCGCGTAAGGCGAAGCGCCGAGGCGCCCCCAAGGCGCCTCCGCGCGAGCAGCGACGAAGGCGAACCGGTCGCAGCTGCCGATCCGTCAGCCCGCCGCTAGCCGTACGGCCTCCCCGCTGTCACGCCCGTCGCTACTCGGTGAGGAACTCCGCGACGATTGCCGCGGTCTCGTCCGGGCGCTCGAGCATGAAGAGGTGGCCGCCGCCGGCGATGACCTCGAGCCGGGCGTTCGGGATTGCCTTCGCGAGGATGTGGCCGTTCACGAGCGGGATGATGGGGTCGTCGTCGCCGGCCAGGACGAGGGTCGGGGCCTTCAGCCGCCAGAGCCACGGCATACCCGTCCAGAAGCTGATCGCGTAGAGCTGGCCCAGGTAGCCGCGGGCAGAGGGGGCGTGGGCGAACCGTGCGACGGACCCGTGCAGGTGCGCCTCCGGGTCGTGGCGCGACTCGCCTCCGTAGATCATCCCGGCGACGCGGCGGTAGTAGTCGGGGGAGGTGTAGCGCCGCGGGGTTGCCATCGCGCGCAGGACGCGCGGCGAGCCGGGGACGCCGCCGAGCCCGGCGACGCCCGCCATCGTCGCGACGAGGACGAGGCGGCGAACCCGGTCGGGGGCGGAGTGCGCGAACTGCTGGGCGAGGACACCGCCGAAGGACACCCCGATCACGTCGACCTGGTCGTAGCCGAGTTCGTCCAGGGCCTTCGTGATCGTGCGCGCGAGACCGGGCATGCGGCGCGGCACCCGGTACGGCGAGGACTCGCCCGTGCCGGGGGCGTCGAGTGTGATCGTCTGGACGCCGAAGGGGTTGATCGCCTGCTCGAACGGGATCGAGAGCTCGAGCGGCGCGCCGATCCCTGTCAGGACGAGTAGTGGCCGGCCGGTGCCGCGCACGGACGTCCGCAATCTGACGCCGTCGACATCTATCTGACGGATCGTCACGTCGGGGGCGACCTCAGGGTCAGGTGAAAGCGCCGACACCGGTGATGTCCCTTCCCACGATGAGGGTCTGGATCGTCTCGGTGCCCTCGTACGTGTGGATCGCCTCGATGTCGGCCATGTGCCGCATGACGTGGAAGTCGAGCAGGATGCCGTTGCCGCCGAGCAGGTCGCGCGCTTCCAGAATGACCTGGCGGGCTTTGCGCGTGTTGTTCATCTTGGCGAGTGCGGCGATGGTGTCCGTGAGGTTGCCCTCCTCGGTGAGCCGGCCGAGGCGCAGGCAGTACAGCTGCATGGAGCAGACCTCGGCGAGCATCTTCACCAGCTTGTCCTGGACGATCTGGAAGCTGACGAGCGGCTTGCCGAACTGGGTGCGCTCCGCGCAGTATGCGGCAGCAATCTCGTAGCCGGCCGTCGCGTGGCCCAGCGCACCCCACGCCACCGCGTTGCGCGTGTTCGCCAGGACGCGGCCGGTGTCCTTGAAGCTGTTCGCGCCGGGCAGCCGGTTCGACTCGGGGACGCGCAACCCCGTCAGTGTGATCTCCGCCTGCCAGATCGCACGCAGCGAGCCCTTCCCGTCGATCCGGACCGCGCTGTAGCCGGGACTTCCCTTCTCGACGAGAAAGCCCTTGACCTTCGAGTCCTCGACGTCGCGGGCCCACAGCACGACGACGTCGGCGATCGTCCCGTTGCCGATCCACTTCTTGACCCCGTCGATCACCCACTCGTCGCCCTCGCGGCGGGCAGTGGTCTCGAGGGCCACGGAGTCCGAGCCGTGGGTCGGCTCGGTCAGCGCGAACGCTCCCAGTTTTTCGAGCTGGGCCATCGGCGGCAGCCAGCGCTGCTTCTGTTCTTCGGAGCCGAGCATCGCGATCGCCTGCATCGCGAGCCCGGCCTGGACGCCGAGGAAGGTGCCCAGGCTCCCGTCGCCCCGGTTGAGCTCCAGGTGCACGAGACCGGTGGCGATCGGGCTCATCGGCGGGCAGCCGTACCCGACGATCCCGTCCCCGACGATGCCTAGCTTGGCCATCTTCTCGATCAGCGGCCAGGGGAAGTCGGCGCGCTCCCAGTAGTCGTTGATGACGGGGAGCACCTCGTCGTCGACGAAGTCGCGCGTGCGCCGCCAGAAGTCGCGCTCTTCTCCGCTGAGCTGCTCGGCGATGCCAAAGTAGTCCGTGCCGAGCGAGCGGCCGACCTTCTCGTACATTCGCGGGACCCCTCAGCTGTCGAAGACGTAGGTGCCGGGTGCCTCGATGATCGTGCCCAGCCCGCCGCCGAGGTCGGGCGCCGGACGCTGCGGCCCGCAACGCTCGCCGAGCCAGGCGGCGAAGTCCGGCCACCAACTGCCCGACTCCGTCGTGGCGGTCTTCAGCCACGCTTTGGGGTCGGGCGGGTTGGACTTGTTGACCTGGAACACGGCCTTCGGGTTGCCCGGCGGGTTGACCAGCGCTGCGATGTGCCCGGACGTCGACAGGACGAACCGGGTGTCGCCGCCGAGCAGTCCGGTCGTGCGGTAGCAGTTCTGCCAAGGAGTGATGTGGTCGGCGATCCCCGCGACGACGTACGCGTCCACGTCCACCCGGGACAGGTCGATCGGTACCCCCAGCGCAGTCAGCGCACCAGGCGTCACGAGGTGGTTGTTCATGGCGAGGTCGACGAAGTCCGCGTGCAGCTTGGCGGTCATCCGGGTGGTGTCCGAGTTCCAGAACAGGATGTCGAAGGCCGGTGGCTTCTTGCCGCAGAGATAGTTGTTGACCCAGTAGTTCCAGATCAGGTCACCGGGACGCAGCCAGGCGAACACCTCGGCAAGCGCGCGCCCGTCGAGGTAGCCCTTGCGCTGCGAGAGCGCGGTGGCCGCCGCCGCGACCTTCGGGTCCATGATCGCGTTCGTCGTCCCGGACTTCGCGTTGTCGATGACGGTGACGGCGAGGCCGAACGCGGCGAGGCGGTGCTGCTCGCCGGTCGCCGCCAGGTAGGCGGCCGTGATCGCCGAGATGATCCCGCCGGAGCAGATGCCGGTCAGGACCGTCCGCTCGACGCCGGTGATGCGCTCGACCGCGTCGAGCGCGTCGAGGACCGCCTGGACGTACGCGTCGAGGCCCCAGGCCGCGTGCCGCGCGTCGGGGTTGCGCCACGAGACGACGAAGACCTGCTGGCCGGCCCGGACCATCGCCTCCACCAAGCTGCGGTTCGGCGCCAGGTCGATGGCGTAGAACTTGTTGATCGTCGGCGGGACGAAGAGCAGCGGCACCTCCCGCACGGTGTCCGTCTGAGGGGTCAGCTGCAGGAGCTCGAACACCTCGGTCCGCAGCACGACCGCACCCGGCGTGGCCGCGATGTTGCGGCCGACCTCGAACCCGGACGTCTCGACCATCTGCGGGACGCGGGGCTTCGAGGACAGGTCGCGAACCAGTGCCGAGCCGCCGCGCAGCAGGCTCAGCCCGCCCGTGTCGATCACGGCCTTGGCGGACGCCGGGTTGACCAGCGGCAGGTTGCTCGGCGCCAGCGCCTCGACCACGTTCTCGACGAAGAAGCGCACCCGTTGCTCGTCGCGCCAGTCGAGGGCTGCGTCGCCCACGAGCTGCTCGGCGGTCCGGCCGGCGGCCAGGTAGCTCTGGAGCATGCGGCGCAGGATCGGGTTCTCGGTCCACGCCGGGTCGGCGAACCGGCGGTCGCGTTTCGTCGGCGCGAACGTGGAGGACCCGGTGACGATCCGGCCGGCCTCCGCGGCCAGGCCGCCGAGGCGGCGCGCTGTCGGGCGAGGGTGGCGCAGTAGCGCGGCGGCGAACTTGGCCGTGGACGCGTCCGGGACGAACCGGCGCAGTGGGCCCGTCGCCGCTTCGACCAGCAGGGCGTCGAGCGGGGCGGCCGCCTCGGCGAGGTCGTCGGTGCGCGGGGACGCTGTCATCGGGTCACCTGGATTCGGCGGGGATGCCCATGCTGCCAGCCGAACCCGACGCGCGCGACGTTCGACCGAGGTGACCTGACTCGCCCGCTACGACCGCTTGTCGTCGTTGCGAATCTTGCCGGTGCCCTTGGCAACGCCCAACTTCGGTGACCCGGAGGGTGCCGACACCGACGTTAAGGTCAGCGTCACCGTCTCGTCCGGCTCGACCTTCCTGTCGCCCTTGACCGAGACGGAGAGCGTCGCGGTGCTCTTGCCCTTCGGGATGACGACCGTGGCGCTGGGCGCCGTGTAGTCCGTGCCCTTCGTCGCGGTGCCGGCAGTTCTCAGCTTCACCGTGAGGGCGCCGCACTTCGCCGTCCTGTACGCCTTCACCGGGAAGATCAGCTTCCGCGTCCCCGAGTTGCCCTCGGTGACGGTCGCGGCGCTGCCGATCGACACGGAGGCGGCGCACTTGTTCGACTTCGTGACGGTGATCGACACCTTCGTGGTCGTGGAGTTCTTCTCGCCGTCGTTCGCCCTGTAGGTGAACGAGTCCGCACCGCTGTAGCCCGCGTCCGGGACGTAGGTGAACTTGCCGGTGCTGGCGAAGTGGAAGTCCGCGTGCTTCGGCGACGACGCCAGCTTGGCGGTCAGCCGGTCTCCGTCGCCGTCCTTGTCGTTCGCGAGGACGCTGCCGGCGAGCCTCCCGCCGGCCGCGACCGCGTAGGACTCCGCCTTGGCCACCGGTGCGGCGTTCGGTCCCGGCTTCACGGTGATCGACACCTTTGCCGGGGCCGACTTGTGCGCGGTGTCGCTGGCCCGGTAGGTGAAGGAGTCGGAGCCGTGGAATCCCGCCTCCGGCGTGTAGACGAACGACCCGTCGCCCTCGAGCAGAAGATCTCCGTGCTTCGGCCCGACCGGGTCGACGGCGAAGAGGTAGCCGCCGTCGTCGTCCGTGTCGTTGGCTAGCAGCCCGGGCTCGTCCACGGTGAGCGTCCCGTCCTCCTGGACGGAGTACGAGTCGGCGCCTGCCACCGGGCCTGTCACCGGGCCCGTCACCGCGGCGGCGGAGACGGCGCCGATCGCGCCGAGCGCGGCGCCGGCCAGCAGCAGGGTGGCGGCCGACGCCAGTCTCCGTGTCGTCAGTCCTCGCATACCTACGGCCTCTTGTCGTCGTTCTTGATCGTGCCGGTGCCCTTGACCGTGCCCAACTTCGGCGACCCGGCCGGCGCCGACACCGAGGTCAGCGTCAGCGACACCGTCTCGTTCGGCTCGTAGGTCTTGTCACCCTTGACCGACACCGAGATCGACCCGGTGGCCTTGCCCGCCGGGAGCACCAGCGTGGCGCTCGGCGAGGTGTAGTCCGTGGTCTTCTTGGCCGTCCCGCCGCTGACCTTGAGCTTCACCGTCAGCGCGCCGCAGTTCGTGAGGTTCGACGCTTTCACCGGGAAGACCATCTTGCGCGTCCCGGAGTTGCCCTCGGTGACCGTCGGCGCGTTCGCGATCGACACCGTTGCCGCGCACGGGGCAGGCGGCGTTCCGCTGCCCACCTTGATCGACACGGTGGCGGGCGCCGAGTCGACGTCTCCGTCCGAGGCCTTGTAGGTCCACGTGTCGGTGCCGGTGTACCCCTCCGTCGGGGTGTAAGTGAACTCGCCGTTGTCCTTGAACGTCCACAGCCCGTGCTTCGGCTTGCTGACGACCGTGGCCCGCAGCGCGTCGTCGTCCGCGTCGGTGTCGTTCGCGAGGATCCCGGGTGCCGCGAGCGTCAGCGTGCCGCCCTTGGCGACGGTGTAGGAGTCGTCGACGGCCTTCGGGGCCGCGTTGGGCCCTGCGGTCACCGTGACGGTCACCTTGGTGAGCGCGGAGGTCGCGGTGCCGTCGTCCGCCTTGTAGGTGAACGAGTCCGTGCCGTGGAAGTCTTCGTTGGGCGTGAAGACGAAATACCCATTGCTGTCGAAGGTCACGCTGCCGTTCGCCGGCCCGTTGCCCTTGACGAACTCGGCGCTGAGGTCGTCGTCGTCGCCGTCCGTGTCGTTGTCGAGCACGCTCGCGTCCGGCTCGAGGGTCTCGCCCTCCTCGACCGTGAACGTGTCCGGGACGCCGACCGGCGCGACGTTCGCCGCACTGTCCGCGGCCGCGGGACCCACCCCGGTCCCCGCCAGCCCTGCCCCGGCCAGGAGCACTGCCACACCCAACGCCAGCCGACGGTCCATCAGATTCCCCATTACGTTCGCCCGGAGGCGCCCGCTGTCCCGGCGCCGGGCCACATGCTCTCAAGTCTGGGCAATTCGCGCGTCCCCGGGTTCGCCCCGGGCGTGGCGGCGGTTGCGGAAACAACTTCGGCCGGGCCCCTCGAGGGGCCCGGCCGAAGTCATGTCGTCGATCTACCGCGCTCAGATGTCGTAGTACAGCTCGAACTCGTGCGGGTGCGGGCGGAGGCGGATGGGGTCGACCTCGTTCGCGGTCTTCCAGGTAATCCACGTCTCGATGAGGTCGGGCGTGAAGACCCCGCCCTCGAGCAGGTAGTCGTGGTCCTCCGCGAGGCGCGCGAGCACCTTGGGCAGCGAGTCCGGGACCTGCGCGATCTCGGCGAGCTCGTCCGGCGGGAGCTCGTAGAGGTCCTTGTCGACCGGCACGGGGGGCTCGATCTTGTTCTTGATGCCGTCGAGGCCGGCCATCAGCATCGCCGAGAACGCCAGGTAGGGGTTGCACGACGGGTCCGGGACGCGGAACTCGATGCGCTTGGCCTTCGGGTTCGATCCCGTCACCGGGATGCGGATGCAGGCCGAGCGGTTGCGGGCCGAGTAGACGAGGTTCACGGGCGCCTCGAAGCCGGGCACCAGGCGGTGGTAACTGTTCATCGTCGGGTTGGTGAACGCCAGCAGCGACGGCGCGTGGTGCAGCAGCCCGCCGACGTACCAGCGGGCCATGTCGGACAGGCCGCCGTAGCCGAGCTCGTCGTAGAAGAGCGGCTGGCCGTCTTTCCACAGCGACTGGTGGCAGTGCATGCCCGAGCCGTTGTCGCCGAAGAGCGGCTTCGGCATGAAGGTCACCGTCTTGCCTGCCCGCGCGGCCACGTTCTTCACGATGTACTTGAAGAGCATCACCTTGTCGGCCGACTTGGCGAGCGTGTCGAACCGGTAGTTGATCTCCTGCTGGCCGGCGGTGCCGACCTCGTGGTGGGCGCGCTCGACACCGAGGCCGAGGTCGTCCAGGGCGATGGAGATCTCGTCGCGCAGGTCGCAGAAGTGGTCGACCGGCGGGACGGGGAAGTAGCCGCCCTTGTACGGGGTCTTGTGCCCCTGGTTGCCGCCCTCCTCGACGCGCCCGGTGTTCCAGGCGCCCTCGATGGAGTCGATGTAGTAGTAGCCGGCGTTCTGCTTCGTCTCGAAGCGGACGTCGTCGAAGATGTAGAACTCGGCCTCGGGGGCGAAGAACGCCGTGTCGGCGATGCCGGTGGCCTTGAGGTGCGCCTCGGCCTTCGCGGCGATCTGGCGGGGGTCACGGCTGTAGGGCTCGCCGGTGTACGGGTCGACGATGCTCATGTTGATGTTCATCGTCTTCTCGACCCGGAACGGGTCGAGGTACGCGGTCGACAGGTCCGGCAGGAGCTTCATGTCGGACTCGTGGATCGCCTGGAAGCCACGGATCGACGAGCCGTCGAACATCTGGCCGTCCGTGAAGAACTCCTCGCCGACGGACCGCGCCGGAACGTTGAAGTGCTGCATGACACCCGGCAGGTCGCAGAAGCGAACGTCCACGAACTTGACGTTCTCGCTCTTGATGAACGCTACGACTTCGTCGGCGTTGTTGAACATCCGTCCTCCTTGCCCGGCCGGCCAGGGCGGGCGTTGATCTCAGGCTGGCAGCGGCCACTCGCCCGAGGACGTTATGGGCAGGCGGTTTCTCGACCGTATCCCCATTGTTTCCACGGAGTTACAACAGCTTGTCGAAGATCGCGAGGGCCCGTTTCGACGTCGGGCCCCATCCTGGCGGGGGGTGAGGTGTGCGCGCTACACCGGGGGCTCGGCCGTGTCGCTCCCGGGTCGGGTCCCGAACGAGGCTCGACTACCGTAGGCGCGTGGACCGACAAATGATCGGGTCGTGGCTCGGTGGGCCACGGTCACTGGCGGAGTCCCAGGGAATCGACTTCGGGTACCGCGGCCAGCGCCTGGGCCTGCCTGAGCAGGGCCGCGGTTCCGTCGCGGGGTTCGGGCGGCGCCTGGGCGCGACCTTCGTCGACTGGATGTTGGCGCAGACCATCGCCCGCGGCCTGATGGACGTGGAGGGTCGTCAGCTCTCGCTGGCCACCATGGGTGTCTTCGCGCTGATGAACATCTTGCTCGTCTCGACCACCGGCTCGGGCATCGGCGGGCGCCTGTTCGGCATCCGCGTGGCTCGGCTGGACGGTCGTCACCCCTCGCCGCCCGGCGTTCTGCTTCGCACGGCGTTGATCCTCATCGTGATCCCCGCCATGGTCTGGGACCGGGACACCCGAGGGCTGCACGACAAGGCCGTCAACGCGGTGGTCGTCCGGCGCTGACGGCGTCGGCGGTCAGCGAATCTTGCCCTTGGGGCCGCCCCGCGGCATCGGACCCTTGGGGATCGGGACGTTCTTCATCAGGTCGCCGAGCGCGCGCAGCCGGTCGTTGACCGCCGTGACCTCCGGCGGCCGCAGTTGCTTGGGCAGCTTGCCCATGTGCTTGGTGAGGTCGCGCAGGGGAATCTCACCCTCGCCCTCGCCGATGAAGATCTCGTGAATCGGCACGTCGGAGACGAACCGGGTAGTGCGCTTCTTCTCGGCGAGCATCAGGTTGCCGATGCGGTTGGCGGGGCCCTCGCCGACCAGGACGATGCCGGGCCGCCCGACCGCGCGGTGCACCACGTCCTGGCTCTTGCTGATGGCGACGGCGGGCGTGATCGTCCAGCCCTTCTTGATGGTCTGCAAGACGGCGGCCGCTGCGCCCGTCTGACCCTCGACCTGCTTGTACGCGGCCTTCTGCGCCCGGCTCCCGAGGACGAACAGCAGGCTCAGAAGGCCCGTCAGGACGGCGAAGATGGTGCCGAAGATCGGGTGGCCGGTGAGCAGGCCGAGCAGGAACACGACCGCGAAGTCGAGCAGGAAGATTCCGGCCAGGACGAGGTTCAGCTTCGGGTCGTGGGCCGCCGTCATGCGGTAGGCCTCGGCCATCTGCTTGAACCGACCGACGTGGCCCTCGGGACGCACCTTTTTCGCTCTCGCCATGACCGGCAGGATACGGCCCGGCTGTGACTGAGGCGACGCTGGATCAGCCCTGCGGGGGTACGGCCACCTCGGGCCTGGCGAGCGAGACGGGGCCGCGGTCGACGGCGGTGGGGACGAACCCGTCGGCGATCGGGTGGTGCAGCGCGAGGGCGGCCTGCGCGTTCCGCAGTGACCCCCGCTGGACGGGGGCGCTGGCCATCGCCGCGGCAGCCGCCGTCATCCGGCCGACGAAGGCCGCGGCGGGCGGCAGGACACGCAGTGGAGTGGGCACGGAGCCTCCTGATTTCGGGGAGGACCGCCCACTATGCCTCGCGGATGTGACGTCCTCGTGACGCGGTGATGCACGTCACATGTATGGATGCGGGCTGAGCGATCGTACGCCCTGAAAATCCAACATGTTCACGGATGCCCGACTTTCGGTGCGTTCAGTGCTCAGACGCCCGGTGTTCGACGGCCTGCTGGTACAACCGGCCCGCCCGGTAGGACGAGCGCACGAGCGGGCCGGACATGACACCGGCGAACCCCAGCTCTCGTGCCCGGTCCGCGAACACCTCGAACTCGTCGGGGGTCACCCAGCGCTCGACTGGGTGGTGACGCACGGACGGCCGCAGGTACTGGGTGATGGTGAGCAGCTCGCAGCCGGCGTCGCGCAGCTCCGACATGGCCTCGACGACCTCGTCCGGGCTCTCGCCCATGCCCAGGATCAGGTTCGACTTTGTGACCAGGCCCGCCTCTCGGGCCCGGGTGATCACCTCGAGCGAGCGGTCGTAGCGGAAGCCCGGGCGGATCCGGCGAAAGACCCGTCGGACCGTCTCCAGGTTGTGGGCGAACACCTCGGGCCGGGACGCGAAGACCTCGGCCAGCAGGGCGGGTTCCGCGTTGAAGTCCGGGGCGAGCAGCTCGACCCCGCAGCCAGAACCGCCATTTTCAGAGGTGCGAGCGTGGATGGCGCGGACGGTCTCGGCGTAGAGCCACGCCCCGCCGTCCGGCAGGTCGTCGCGGGCCACTCCGGTCACCGTCGCGTACCGCAGGCCCATCGTGGCGACGGACTCGGCCACCCGGCGAGGCTCGTCACGGTCGAGCTCCGCGGGCTTGCCGGTGTCGATTTGGCAGAAGTCGCAGCGCCGTGTGCACTGGTCGCCGCCGATGAGGAAGGTCGCCTCCCGGTCCTCCCAGCATTCGTAGATGTTGGGGCAGCCGGCCTCCTGGCAGACCGTGTGCAGGCCCTCGTCCGCAACGAGCTTGCGCATCGCGGTGTACTCCGGGCCCGTGCGCAGCTTCGTGCGGATCCACGGCGGCTTGCGCTCGACGGGTGTCTCTGCGTTGCGGACCTCGAGCCGCAGCAGCTGGCGGCCCTCCGGGGCGATCGTCACGCCGCACCTCCGACCGAGCCGGCGAGCTGGTCGGCTCCTCGCTCGACGTGCTCCGCCGCGAGGACGCCGGCGAGGCGCCGCTCGACGAGGGGCAGGACCTCGGCGACCGGCACCGGACGGCCCAGTTCGGCGGACAGGGACGTGACGTCCGCGTCGGCGATGCCGCACGGCACGATCCGCGAGAACCAGCTCAGGTCGCAGTCGCAGTTGATCGCGAAGCCGTGCATCGTGACCCCGCGCGCCACCCGGACGCCGACGGCCGCCACCTTGCGGTCGGGCTCGCCCTCGTCGCCCCGGACCCAGACGCCGCTGCGGCCGGCGACCCGCTCGGTCAGCAGACCGAGGTCGGCGCATACGGCGATCACGGCGGTCTCGAGCCGGCGGACGTAGTCGACGACGTAGACGTGCTGCGGGAGCGCCACGATCGGGTAGCCGGTGAGCTGCCCGGGGCCGTGCCAGGTGATCTTGCCGCCGCGGTCGACCTCGACCACCGGCGAGCCGTCCTGCGGGCGGTCACCGGGCTCGGTGCGCTTGCCGGCGGTGAACACGGGGGTGTGCTCGAGCAGGACCACCGTGTCGGGGATCGAGCCCTCGACCCGGGCGGCATGCAGGCGCCGCTGGAGCGCCCAGCCCTCGGTGAACGGGACGGCCGACGCGCCGAAGCCGGCGTGGAGAAAACGCAGCGTGGGCACCCCTCGAGTCTAGTCGCGGGCCCCGTTCGGGGCCGCCGCCCGCCAACCCGGGCCGTGTGAGTCTCGACGCCCGCCTGTGGACGACGAGAGCGCCTCGGGCGCGGATCCGCTTTCCTGTGCGCATGCATCCCGAGCCCGGGCCCCGCGCGCCCGCCGAGTTCGACGTCGCCGCGTTGCGCGCGCACGCCCGCGCCCACGTGCCCGCCGGCCCGACGCCCCAGCCGACCGGGCCGGTGCCGACCGCCGCACCTCGGCGGCGCCGTCCGCACCTGCCGGTGCCCGCCGCAGCGCTCGCCGCCGGCGCTGCCGCGGGGATGGCCGTGGGCGTCCTCTGGCTGGGTCTGGGCGGGCCCGGTTCCGGCGCGCCGGAGCCGGAGGTCGCGGCGCCTCCGGCGGCCGACTGGGCTGCGGTGCGTGCGCGATCTCGACCGCGCCCGCGCCCGCGCGTTCGCCGCGGCCGACCCGGCGGCGCTTCGCGAGGTCTACGCCGCCGGCTCGGTCGCCCTCGCCACGGACGTCGCCCGGGTCACGGCGCTGCGGGCCCGCGGCCTGCGCGGGGAGGGTCTCGCGGTCGAGGTCGTCGACGTCGCTCTACGGGCTGCCGGCGCCGGGCGGGTCGACCTGGCGGTCGTCGACCGCCTCGGCGGCTACACCCTGACGGACCGTCACGGCACCGTCCGGGCGAGCGTGCCCGGCCGGGGCGAGGCGGGCTGGCAGGTGCGCCTCGTGCCGTCGGGGTCGGGTGGGTGGCGGATCGACTCGGTCGCGCCCGCCTGACTGCCCGTCAGAGCGCCGCGCGGATCGCGTCCTTCACTGTCGGGTGGTCGAAGGTGAAGCCGGCCGCCAGCAGGGCTTTCGGAAGGACCCGCTGGCTGCGCAGGGGCTCCGAGGCGAACTCGCCGAGGACGAGGCGCAGCCCGAACCCCGGGACGGGCAGCAACGTGGGGCGGTGCAGGACCGAGCCGGTCGCGGTGGTCGCCTCGGCGTTCGTGACGGGGTGCGGGCAGGTCAGGTTGACGGGCCCGGAGACGTCCGCGGTGAGGAGGAACGACCAGCGCGCGGACCTCGTCCTGCAGCGAGATGGGGCTCCAGTACTGCTTGCCGGACCCGAGCTTGCCGCCGAGGCCGAGCTTGAAGATGGGGAACATCCGGCCCCACGCGCCGCCCTTGCGGCGACACGACCAGGCCGGTGCGGGCGTGCACGACGCGGATGCCCGACGGCCTCCGCCGCCGCGGTCGCGGCCTCCCACTGGCCCGCAGACGCCGGCCAGGAAGTCGTCGCCCGGCGGGCGAGGTCTCGTCGAGCGTCACGGTCGCCCGCCGTCGCCGTAGTAACCGATCGCGGACCCGGACACCAGAACCCGGGGGAGCGGGTCCAGCTTCGCCAGGGCCTCGGCGAGCGTGGTCGTGCCCTCGACCCGGCTGTCGACGAGTCGTCTTCTTGTACTCCGGCGTCCACCGCTTGTCGCCGACGCCCGCGCCGGCGAGGTTGACGGCGGCGTCCACCCCGGCCAGCGCCGCGGGGTCGAGCGGCGGTGCCGGGTGCCCAGCGGATCTCGCCCGCGCCCCTCGGCTCGCCGACGGACGAGGCGTCACGACCTCGTGCCCGTCGCCGCGCAGGGCCTCGACCAGCGGGCGGCCGATCAGCCCGGAGGAGCCGGTGACCGCGACGCGCTCTCAGAGCCCGAGCTCGGCCTCGAAGGCTCCCTCTTCGAGGCGCGTACTTGACGGTGACCAGGAAGCGCGCGGCGTCGGCGCCGTCGACGAGGCGGTGGTCGTAGGTCAGCGCCAGGTAGACCATCGAGCGGATCGCGATCGTCTCGCCGAGCTCGGGTCGTCGATGACGACCGGGCGCTTGACGACCGCGCCGCGTGCCGAGGATCGCGACCTGCGGCTGGTTGATGATCGGGGTGTCGAACAGGGCGCCGCGGCTGCCGGTGTTGGTCAGCGTGAAGGTGCCGCCGCCGACCTCGTCCGGCCCGATCTTGTTGTCGCGCGTCCGGGCCGCGAGGTCGGCGATCTTGCGGGTCGAGGCCGCCGATGTTCAGGTCGCCGGCGTTCTTGATGACCGGCACGAGCAGGCCGCGCTCGGTGTCGACGGCGATGCCGAGGTGGACGGCGTCGTGGTAGGTGATCTCGTTCTTCTCCGTGTCCAGCGAGGCGTTCAGCTTCGGGTGGACCTTGAGCGCCTCGACGGTCGCCTTCGCGAAGAACGGCAGGAAGGAGAGCTTGACGCCCTCGCGCGCCTCGAAGCCCGCCTTCGCGCGCTCGCGCAGTTGGACGATGCGGGTGACGTCGACCTCGACGACGGTGGTCAGCTGGGCGGAGGTCTGCAGCGACTCGAGCATGCGCGCGGCGATGACCTTGCGCAGCCGCGGACATCGGCTCCGTGCCGCGACAGGGCGGCGGTCGCGGACGCCGCTTCGGGCCGCGGCCGGCGCCGCCGAGGCGGCGGCGGGCGCCGGGGCGGCGGCCGGCCGGCGCGCCGGGCGGGTCTTCTGGGCCGTCCTGCTGCTCGCGGGCGGCGTCCAGCACGTCCTGCTTGCGGATGCGCCCGCCGACGCCGGTGCCCGAGAGCCGGGACAGGTCGATGCCGTTGTCGGCGGCGAGCTTGCGGACGAGCGGGGTGACGTAGCTGCTGACGTCGCCGCCGGGTCCTGGCCGTTGCCGGCCGCGAGCGGCCGGGGCCGGTGCCGGCTGACGGGGGCGCGGGCGGGGCCGGGGGGGCGGGCGGGGCCGGGGGAGCCGGCGGGGCGGCGGTGCGGCGCGGCCGCGGCCGCGGCGGGAGCGGGCGGGGCAGGCGGGGCCGGGGGCGCCGGCGGCGCCGGGGCCGGCGGTGCCGGGGCCTGCGCCGCCGGGGCCGGCGGCGCCGATGATGCCGAGCTCGGCGCCGACGTCGACGGTCTCGTCCTCGCTCGACCAGGATCCGGATGAGGACACCGGCGACGGGCGACGGGATCTCGGTGTCGACCTTGTCGGTGGAGATCTCGAGCAGCGGCTCGTCGACGGCGACCGTGTCGCCCTCCTGCCTTGAGCCAGCGGGTGACCGTGCCCTCGGTGACGCTCTCGCCCAGCGCGGGCAGCGTCACGGCCACGCCCGTCGCCCGCAGCTGCGCTTCGGCGGGCGCGGGCGCCGGTGCCTCCGGAGCGGGTGCCTCGGCGGCGGTGGAGTCTGCGCTCGGGGCCGCGGGGGCCGGTGCCTCGACAGGCTGGAGCCGGAGCTCGGAGCCGCGGCGGCGGGCGTCGCCGCGGGAGCCGCAGGGGCGCCGCCCGGGGCATCCCCGGCCTCGCCGATGACGGCGAGCTCGGCGCCGACCTCGACGGTCTCGTCCTCGCCCACGGTGATGCTGTCAGCAGCGTCCCGGACGCCGGGGCGGGGATCTCGGTGTCGACCTTGTCGGTCGAGATCTCGAGCAGCGGCTCGTCGACGGCGACGGAGTCGCCCTCCTTCTTGAGCCAGCGCGTGACGGTGCCCTCGGTGACGCTCTCGCCGAGCGCGGGGATGGTGACGGAGATCGGCATGAGGTGGGGCTCCTTACAGCGGTACAGACGGGTCGGTCCGGGCGGCGCGGCGTCAGCCGTGCACGTGCAGCGGCTTGCCGGCGAGCGCGAGGTGGGCCTCGCCGAGCGCCTCGCTCTGCGTCGGGTGCGGGTGGATGAGCTGGGCGACCTCGCTGGGCAGCGGCCTCCCAGTTGTCGATCAGCTGGGCCTCGGCGACGAGCTCGCCGACCCGGCTGCCGACCATGTGGACGCCGACGACCGGCCCGTCCTTCTGCCGGACGAGCTTGACCGCGCCCGCCGTCTTGAGGATCTGGCTCTTGCCGTTGCCGGCGAGGTCGTAGACGAGGGTCTCGACCGCGTCGCGCCGTAGCGCTCCTTGGCGGCCGCCTCGGTCAGGCCGACGGAGGCGACCTCGGGCTCGCTGTAGGTGACGCGCGGGACGCCGTCGTAGTCGATCGGCACGACGTCGAGCCCGGCGAGCCGCTCGGCGACGAGGATGCCCTCGCCGAAGCCGACGTGGGCGAGCTGCAGGGTCGGGATCAGGTCGCCGACGGCGGAGACGGTCGGCACGTTGGTCTGGCAGAGCGTCGTCGACCTTGACGAAGCCGCGCTCCATCTCGACGCCCGACCTCCTCGTAGCCGAGGCCCGTCGGAGACCGGGCCGCGGCCGATCGCCACGAGCAGCAGGTCGGCCTCGAAGGACTTGCCGTTCTCGGTCGAGACCTTCACGCCCTTCTCGGTGTACTCCACGCCGCTGAACCGCGCGCCCGAGCTCGAAGGCGATGCCGCGCTTGCGGAACGCGCGCTCGAGCTGCTTGGAGTTCGCCTCGTCCTCGAGCGGGACGAGGTGCGGCAGGCGCCTCGATGATCGTGACGTCGGCGCCGAAGGACTTCCAGACGCTGGCGAACTCGACGCCGATGACGCCGCCGCCGAGGACGACGACCGAGTTCGGCACGTAGTCGAGCGCCAGGGCGTGGTCGGAGTTGAGGATGCGGTTGCCGTCGATCGTCGAGGCCCGGGAGGGAACGCGGGGTCGAGCCGGTGGCCAGGACGACGTGGCGGCCCTCGTAGCGCTGTCCGTCGACCTCGACCGCGGTCGCGGAGACGAGGCGGCCCTCGGCCTCGACGTAGGTGATCTTGCGGCTCTTCACCAGGCCCTGCAGACCCTTGTAGAGCCGGGAAACGACGCCGTCGCGGTAGCTGTTCACCGCGGGCATGTCGATGCCCTCGAACGTCGCGCGGACGCCGAACTGCTCGCTCTCGCGCGCCGAGTCGGCGACCTCGGCGGCGTGCAGCAGGGCCTTCGTCGGGATGCAGCCCTTGTGCAGGCAGGTGCCGCCCAGCTTGTCCTTCTCGATCAGCGCCACGGTCAGCCCGAGGTGGGCGGCGCGCAGAGCGCAGGCGTAACCGCCGCTGCCCCCGCCGAGGATGACCACGTCGAACACGGTTCCGGCTGGCGTTTCGGCCGTCACGATGACCTCTCCGATCCTGTTGTGCACTTGTCCGTCGGGAGCACCGTCCATCCTTCCACTCGAAACCCTCCGGGCGTGCCGCCGGGACGCCGACGTTGGTCACGCTCCCCTGTGGACGGCGTCACAACCCCCTCGCGTCGGCCCCGGGATCTGCCGATTCGCCGGCAGCGGCGAGTGGACGCGCCGGCGAGTCTCCGGCCAGCGGGCCGCGCACGACCTGGCGAAGCGGTTGAACATCCCGATCTACGACGTCGCCGCCGTCGGGTACCCCCAGCGCAAGCGCGACTGGGACGCCCGGCGCAGCGACGAGGGCTGACTCAGCCGCCGGCGACGTCCTCCGCGACCCGCACGAGGGTGCGCACGGCCGCGCCGGTACCGCCCTTGGGTGTGTAGCCGTACGGCTCCGACTCGTTGAACGCCGGACCGGCGATGTCCAGGTGGACCCAGCTGATGCCGTCGGCGACGAACTCCTTCAGGAACACGCCCGCAGACAAGGCTCCGCCGAACCGCTCGCCGATGTTGGCGAGGTCGGCGACGGAGGAGTTCAGCGTCTTGCGCAGCTCTTCCGGCAGCGGCATCGGCCACATGCCCTCCCCCGAGCGGGTCGCCGCGTCGTGCACGCGCCCGCGCGCGTCGTCGTCGTTGCTCATGATCGCCGAGGTCCGGTTGCCGAGGGCGACCATCGCGGCGCCGGTCAGGGTGGCGGCGTCGATGATCAGGTCGGGCGAGTCCTCGCAGGCCCGGGCGAGGGCGTCGGCGAGGATCAGCCGGCCCTCGGCGTCGGTGTTGAGCACCTCGACGGTCTTGCCGGAGTACATCGTCAGCACGTCGGACGGGCGCTGCGCGGTGCCGGACGGCATGTTCTCCGCCATCGGCGCCCAGGCGGTGACGTTGACGGGCAGGTTGAGCCGGGCGATCGCGCGGATCGCGGAGACGACCGCGGCCGCGCCGCCCATGTCGCACTTCATCGTGATCATCGCGTCGGCCGGCTTGAGGGACAGGCCGCCCGAGTCGAAGGTGATCCCCTTGCCGACGAACGCGACGTGCTTGGTGGCCTTCTTGTGCTTCCAGGTCAGCTTGACCATCCGCGGCGGGCTCGTGGAGCCCTGCCCGACGGCGAGGATGCCGCCGTAGCCGCCCTTCTTCAGCGCCTTCTCGTCCATGACCTCGACCTCGAGGCCGGTGCCCGGTGCCGGCAGCCGTGGCGCGCGGCGGCGAGGTCCGCGGGGTGCAGGTCGGACGGCGGGGTGTTCACCAGGTCGCGGGCCAGGTTGACGGCCTCGGCGACGATCTCGGCGCGGTTCAGCGCGGCCTTCATGGTGGCGTCGCGCGGGGCGCTGCACTGGACGGTGAACGCCTCGACGCCGGCCTTGTGCGCGGCGGCCGAGCCGTTGCCGCCGGTGCGGTAGCGCAGGTAGGCGTACGCGCCGAGCAGCGCGCCCTCCGCGACGGACGCCGAGGTCGTCGGCCGACTCTGTCGGCAGGGCGAGGGCCACGTTCTTCGAACCGGCCAGCGCGCGCGCCGCGCAGCCCGCGGCGCGGCGCAGGACCTCGGCGTCGTAGACCGGCGTGCGCCCGGGCGGAACGTCGCCCAGGCCGACGACGAGCACCACGGCGGCCTTGATCGCGCCCAGGCCGGGGATCTTCGTGACCTCCTCGGCCTTGCCGGCCGCGCCGATCGCCTCGAGGACGCCGCCGAGCTTGCCGTGCAGGGCCTTGTCGATCTCCTTCGCCGCTGCCGTGAGGACCAAGCCCTTGGGACCGGACGCGACGCCGACGACGACGGCGTCGGCCTTCAACTCGGGAACGGGCGTACTGCTGAGGGAGATCGTGGCCACGGTGGTCCTCGTCCTTCGAAGGCGGCGGCGTGAGGCGTGCCGGTGCTGGAGGCCGATGCTAGTCGCGATCTTCGCGCGGGCGGACGTGCCGCGCGCGCTGCGGTCGCGGACCTCGGTAGCGTCCGCGGGTATGACCGCACTGCGCCAGTCGCCGCTGCACCTGCGCCATGTCTCGCTCGGCGCGAAGCTCGCCGACTTCGGCGGCTGGGAGATGCCCATCGACTATTCCGGCAGCGGCCTCGGTGTCGTCAAGGAACACACCGCCGTCCGCGAGGGCGTCGGGATCTTCGACGTGACGCACCTGGGCAAGGTCTCGGTCACCGGCGCGGGGGCCGCGGCCCACGTGGACGCCTGCCTGTCGAACGCGCTCGGGCGGATCTCGCCGGGGGTCGCGCAGTACACGCTGTGCTGCGACGACGAGAGCGGCGGCGTGGTCGACGACCTCATCGTCTATCTGCGCTCGGAAACCGACCTGCTCCTCGTGCCGAACGCCGCGAACGCGGGCGAGGTCGCGCGCCGGCTGGCGGCCACCGCGCCGGAGGGCGTCGCCGTCCACGACCAGCACGAGACGTACGGCGTCCTCGCCGTCCAGGGCCCGCGTTGCGAGGAGCTGCTCGCGAAGGTCGGCCTCCCGACCGGGCACGCGTACATGAGCTTCACGGACACGAACTGGGAAGGCTCGCCGGTGGTGGTCTGTCGGTCGGGCTACACCGGCGAACTCGGCTACGAGCTGCTGCCTCGGTGGGACGCGGCCGCCGCGCTCTGGGACGCCCTGTCCGCCGCCGGCGAGTCGATGGGCGCGGTCCCGTGCGGCCTCGGCGCCCGCGACACGCTGCGGACGGAGATGGGCTACCCGCTGCACGGCCAGGACATCTCGCTGGACGTTACCCCGCTCGAGGCGCGCATCGGCTGGGCCGTCGGCTGGTCGAAGTCGACCTTCTGGGGCCGCGACGTCCTGCTCGCCGAGAAGGCCGCAGGGCCTTCGCGCCGGCTCGTCGGGCTCGAGGCGCTCGACCGCGCGATCCCGCGCCCGCACATGGCGGTCGCCCGCGAAGCCGGCGGCCCCGCGGTCGGCGAGGTGACGAGCGGGACCTTCTCCCCGACCCGCAAGCTCGGCATCGGCCTGGCGCTGGTCGCCGTGGAGGTAGCGGACGGGGACGAGCTCGTCGTGGACGTCCGCGGGCGACCGGGTCGCTTCCGCGTCGTCCGCCCGCCGTTCGTGGAGTCCCACGTCCGCTGACACTCAACTGGCGACGAGTACGACCAGTGCGACGGTCGTCGAGACTTCGACCAGCGCGCCGAGGACGTCGCCGGTGATGCCACCGAACCGCCCGCGGCAGCGGTGCAGGAGCGCGAGGGCAGCCAGGAAGCCGGCGGCGACGGCGACGACCGCGCGGCCGACGCCCACGGGCGTGACGAACGCGAGGCCGGCGACCGCGACGAGGGTCGCCGCGGCGGCGGCGGTGGCTGCGGCGGCGGAGACCGTGCCGGCGACGAGGTGACCGAGCCCGTCCGGACGGGCGGCGGGCACGCCCTGCTGGCAGGCCCAGGGCAGCGGCAGGCGCCCGGCCGCGCCGGCGATCGCGGCAACGGAGACTACCTGGGCGTCGTGGGCCGCCCCGGCCAGGGCGGCGACCTGCAACAACAGCACCAGGACGAGAGTCACGACGCCGAACGGGCCGATGTCCGAGGCCTTCATCACGGCGAGGGCCTCGGGGGCCGCGCGGCCCGAGCCGAGCCCGTCGGCGGTGTCCGCGAGACCGTCCAAGTGCAGGGCGCGGGTGAGCGCGGCGAGCACGGCGATCCCGAGGATGCCGGCCACGAGCGTCGACGTCCCGGCCCGCGCGGCCCCCCACGTGGCGGCTCCCGCGACCGCGCCGAGCGCCGCCCCGATCGCGGGGGACCACAGCATCGCCGCGCCGGCCGACCGTGCGTCCACCCGTCCGACCCCTACCCGGACGATCGTCAGCGTGCCGAGCCCCAGGCGCAGGCCCTCGCGCACGTCTGCGCCGCTCATCCGGGCGCGGCCAGGAGCGCGGCGGCCGCGCGGAGCACCGGCACCGCGAGCACGGCGGCGACGCCGTCCCGCCCGCGCAGGCCCAGGTCGAGCAGCGGGGTGAGGCCGAGGCTCTTGACGGCTTCGACCGACGCCGGGTCGGGGTCGCGCTGGGCGAGCAGCCACCAGTCGGCGGTGTCCGGGTCGAGTTCGGCGGCGAGGAGCGCGGCGGCGAGGACCGCCGTGCCGTCGAGGACGGCGGGCGTGCGCCGCGCGGCCGCGCGCAGCAGGAGCCCGGCGAGGAAGGCGAGGTCGGACCCCCCGGTCGCGGTGAGCAGGTCGACCGGGTCTGCGGCGTGCGGGCGGGCCTTGCGCAGGCCGTCGCGCACGGCGGCGCACGTGCGCATCCAGGTCGCGTCGTCCAGCCCCGCCGCGCCCACGACCGACGCCGCGTCGTTGCCGGTCAGCGCCGCGATCAGCACCGCCGCCGGGACCCGGGCGGCCGGCACGGGCGCGGCCACCAGCAGCAGGTCGGTGCCGGCGTCGGCCTCTGCGTCGGCGAGGGCGGCTCCGCGGTCCAGGGCCTGGGCCACGGACTCCTCGGCGGGACTGAGGGCCCGGACACGTAGCGCGGGCTCCCCGGCGGCCACCCGGGCGACGTCGGCCGCGGGCGGGTCTCCGAGATGAACGAGGACCGCGCGTGCGGGCAGCGGCGGCGGGAACGCGCCGCCGACCCCCGCGAGCCAGACCGCGAGCTCGCCGAGGCGCCCGTAGGCCCCCCGCGCGCTGCCCAGGGCGTCCCGGGCGGCGGTGCGGGCCTCGTCGTCGGTCCGTTCGATGCCCTCGAGGAGGGGCTCGAGATCCGCGGAGTACATCAGCTTCCGTTCGGTCATGAGAATGTCGTGACGTCCTTAGTTCCGCCTCACGGGGCGTGCAGCGGAAGCATCCTCCCGGCGACGACGAGAAGGACCTCGTCCGAGACCGCGGCGAGGCGCGCGTTGAGCGAGCCGAGTTCGTCGCGGAACCGCCGGCCGGCCGGGGTGGCCGGCACCACGCCCATCCCGACCTCGTTGCTGACGCCGACGAGGTACGCGGGGGTGGTCCGCCAGGCCTCGACAAGCTCGTCGGCGCGCGCCCGCAGCGCCGCTCCGGCCGCCCCCGACCGCCAGGCGGCGTCGTCCCAGGCGCCGGCGTCGTCCATCGCCCGGGTCAGCCACAGGCCCAGGCAGTCCACCAGCACGACCGCCCCCGCGGCGTTGCGCAGCACGTCGACGGGGTCCCCGGTCTCCACCGTCTCGCCAAGCGGCGGGGCGGCGTGCACGATGTGCGCCATCCGCGCGGCCCACTCCGCGTCACCGGGGCGGGCGCCGGCGGTGGCGACATAGACGACCCGACCTGCCGAGCCGGCGATCCGCGTGGCCCGTGCCTCGGCTGCCGCGGACTTTCCCGAGCGGGCGCCACCGAGCAGGAGCACGCGACGTGGGTCGGGTGCGTCGTCCATGGTCCGGCTAGCCTGCCCTACGGCGGCCGGCGTCCGAAGGGACGCTGCCTGGAGCAAGGAGCGCGCAATGGCGTGGAGCTGGCGGTACGAGGACCGGGACGGCACGGAGGTCCTGCCCGTAGCTGGGTCGGTTCCGCAGTTCCCGACCCAGGCGGACGCGGAGAGCTGGGTCGGCGAGGTCTGGAAGGAGCTGCTCGAGCAGGGCGTGGACGGCGTCACGCTGCTCGAGAACGGCAAGAAGATCTACGGGCCGATGAGCCTGCACCCGACCGAGTAGGTCACCGGCAACGAGGACCTAGCCGGGCAGCTGCGACGCCCCGCTCCAACCGCGGCTTCGGGGTACGGAAGCGCCGGTACGTCAGCGCCCGCATCATCGCGTAGGGCACGGTGCCGCGCCGCGGTTCGTCCGGGAACCGAACCGCGAGTTCCTTGCGCATCTTGCGGGTGAAGCGCAGCGAGTCGACGCCGATCAACAGCACCATCATCGCCCAGATGGACGTGGCCAGCGAGTTCGTCTCGCGGGTGTCGACCACGCTGAGCGTGAGTACGACGGCCGCCAGCGGGAGGAAGAATTCCGCGGCGGTCATGCGGACGTCCACGAAGTCGCGGATGAAGCCTTTCACGGGCCCCTTGTCGCGCTTGGCGAGGTGGCGCTCGTCGCCGCGCATCATGCCCTCGCGCTGCGCGCGGCGCTCCTCGACGGCGCGCATCCGCGCGTTCTTGGAGATCGACTTCATGTTGTTGTTCGGCTTGATGCGTTCCTTGCGCTGCTGCTCAGCCTCCTTGCGCGTGGGCGTCGGGCGGCCCTTGCCGCCGCCCGGACCCGGCTCCGGACCGGTTGTCGTCGCGGTGGATGTCGGGGCTGCCGAGGTCTGCGAGGTCTTTTCGCGGCGTGAGAACACGTGACCAGGGTAAACCGTGGACGCCTGCTGACCTTCATGCGCTCCGGCCCGTAGGGTGGCGGGCGATCACCGGCGGCATGCGCGGCCGGGGGAACCGAAGGGGCGGATCCGACCCATGAGCGTGATGAAGCGGATGGCTTTGATCTTCAAGGCCAAGGCCAACAAGGCGTTGGACAAGGCCGAGGACCCGCGCGAGACGCTGGACTACTCGTACACCAAGCAGCTCGAGATGCTGCAGAAGGTCCGCCGCGGGGTGGCCGACGTCGCCACGTCGCGCAAGCGCCTCGAACTCCAGCAGACGCAGCTGCAGCAGCAGGCCGACAAGCTCGAGGACCAGGGCCGCAAGGCGCTCTCCATCGGCCGCGAAGACCTGGCGCGCGAGGCGCTGAGCCGCCGCAGCGCCGTCCTGCAACAGATCGCCGACCTGGCCACCCAGCACGCCGACCTGCAGGCCCAGGAGGAGAAGCTCACGCTCGCCTCTCAGCGGCTGCAGGCCAAGGTCGACGCCTTCCGCACGAGGAAGGAGACGATCAAGGCCACCTACACCGCGGCCGAGGCCCAGACGAAGATCAACGAGGCCTTCTCGGGCATTTCCGAGGAGATGGGCGACGTCGGCCTGGCGATCCAGCGGGCGGAAGACAAGACCCAGCAGATGCAGGCCCGCGCCGGCGCGATCGACGAGCTGCTGGCTTCCGGGGCGCTGGACGACCCGTCCGGGACGACGAAGGACAGCATCTCCGCGGAACTCGACCGGCTCTCGTCCGACTCGGACGTGGAGCTCGAGCTGGCCCGCATGAAGCAGGAGTTGGGCGGCGGCGCGCCGGCCCCCAAGGAGCTCGGTGGCCCGGGCTCGAGCGGTTCCGACAAGGCAGGTGGCGCATGATCATCCGGATCCTGGGCGAGGGCCAGTTCGATGTGCCCGACACCGAGGTCGACGGCCTGAACGACCTGGACGCGGCGGTCGAGAAGGCCATCGCGGACGGCGACGAGGCGGCGTTCTCCCCCGCGCTCGCCGCCCTGCTCGAGCGCGTGCGCTCGACGGGCAAGCCGCTGGCCGACGACGCGCTGGTCCCGTCCGAAGCCCTGCTGCCGGACGTCGACGCCCGCCTCGCCGAGGCTCGGGACCTCCTGCGGGACGACGGGCTGATCCCGGGCTGACCCGGGGCTCCTCATGGCGCAGTCGCGCTTTCGACCCGACCGTGGGCTCGCGTCCCGCATGCTCACGGTGATGTTCCTGCTCGGCCTGCTCTACGTGGGCTTCGCGGCATTCTTCGTGTACCTGGGTTACTCGCCGGGGCTCGTTGTGGCGATCGCCGGTGGGATGCTGTTCTGCCAGTGGTTCTTCTGCGACCGCATCGCGTTGTACGCGATGCACGGCCGCGAGGTGACCGCCGCGGAGGCGCCCGAGCTGCACGCGACGATCGACCGGCTGTGCGCGCTGGCGGACATGCCGAAGCCGAAGGTCGCGATCGCCGACACCGACGTGCCGAACGCGTTCGCTACCGGCCGTACACCGAAGCGGGCCCTGGTCTGTGTGACGACCGGGCTGCAGCGGCGGCTCACCCCGCCGGAACTCGAGGCGGTCCTGGCGCACGAGCTCTCGCACGTCGCGCATCGGGACGTGACCGTGATGACCGTCGCGTCGTTCCTCGGCGTCCTCGCCGGGATGCTCACCCGGGTCAGCTTGCACATGGGGATGATGGGCGGCGGCCGGCGGGGCAAGGACGACAAGAGCGGCATGATCTTCCTGCTCGTCCTCGTCGTCAGCGCGGTGGTGTACGCCCTGTCGTTCCTGCTGATCCGGGCCCTGTCCCGCTATCGCGAGCTCTCCGCGGACCGCTCCGGCGCGATCCTGACCGGTGCGCCCGCCGCGCTCGCGTCCGCGCTGCAGAAGATCAGCGGGCAGATGGCGGCGATCCCGAGCCGTGACCTGCGTGAGGCCGAGCCGTTCAACGCGTTCTTCTTCGCCCCCGCGCTCTCGCCCGGCCTGACGCTGTCCTCCCTGTTCTCGACCCACCCGCCGCTGGAGAAGCGGCTCGAGCAGCTCGGCCGGATCTCGGTCGAGCTGGGCAAGCGCACCGTCTGACGGTGGGCCTCTTCGACGCGATCCTCGGCAGGTCCAAGGCGGCCGAGCCTGACCTCGACACCCTGTTCGGCCTCCCCCCGGCGGCAGTCACGCTGGCAATGGAGGCCGGCTTCGAGCCCACCGGCGTCGGCGCCGTCTGTTTCAAGGCGGCCGAGGGCGCCGGGTTCGCGCAGGCCCAGGCCGAGTTGGCGGCCCTCCTCGACGCGGACGCCGGGCCCGACGTGGAGATCTCGAAGGACTCCTACGGCTACACGTGGGTGCTCGCCCGCGCGCAACCCACCGACCTGCCTGCGCTGGTCACCAACCTGCACGGGGTGAACTCGACGTTGGAGAACGCGGGGTTCGGCCCGGCCCTGTTGTGCTCGCTGGTCTACTTTGCCGACGCCGGCGGGCGCCGCCTGGCGATGGTGTACCTCTACAAGCAGGGCAGCTGGTACCCGTTCGCGCCCCTGGACGGTCAGCAGCGCGACAACGCCCTGGAGCTTCAGGTCAAGGCCGTCGTGGCCGGCGACTTGCGGATCGAGCCGGAACTCACCCGGTGGTTTCCCGTCTGGGGCGCGCCCGGTCTCTAAGCTCGCCCGGTCTCTAAGCTCGCCCAGCCACACGTACACACCGCACGACCGTGACCACCGGAGGAACCCGACCGTGACCGCCGACGAGTTCGACGACAGGCTGCTGGACGACCCCGAGGCGCTCGCGCGTGTCGACGAGATCCTGCGCGGGCTCGCCGAGGCGGGTGCCCGCGTCCGGCACGAGGTGAACGCCTCTGCCGGTGCGATGGCGGCACTGGCCGACTCGCCGCGTCCGCGCGCTGTCGTCGCCGCGGGTGCGGATGCCCGCCTGCTGCGCGCCGTCCTCGAGCCGTACTGCCCCGTCCCGTTCGTGGCCTGGCCGGGCCCGAGCCTGCCGGGCTGGGCCGGCGCGCTCGACCTCGTCGTCGTGATCGCGCCCGGCGGGCACAGCCCGAGCGCCGCCTCGGCGGCGGCTGAGGCCGTCCGGCGGGGTTGTGGCCTGCTGGTCGCGTGCCCGGCCGCCTCGATGCTCGCCGAGACGTCCGCCAGCCGCTCGACGGTGTTGCTGCCGACCCAGAACGACGACATCCTCGCGGTCGCCGTCGTGGTGCTCCAGGCGCTGCACGCGCTCGGCCTCGGCCCGGAGATCGACACCGAGGAGGTCGCCGACGCGCTGGTGGCCACCGCGGTGCGGTGTTCGCCGCACAAGGACCTGGCCGACAACCCGGCCAAGAACCTCGCGGTGCTGCTGGCCGACGGCGTCCCGCTGATCTGGGGCGGTTCCGTCCTGGCCGCGCGCGCCGGCCGGCGCTTCGTCGAGGCCCTGCGCCAGGCAAGCGGCCGCACGGCCCTCGCCGCCGACGCGGAGCATCTGATGCCCGTCCTGCGCTCGGCGTCGAGGCGCGACATCTTCGCCGACCCCTTCGCGGACGACAGCGGCCAGGATCAGCGGCCGTGCCTGCTGATCCTCGACGACGGGTCGATGGACCTGGGCATCCGCACCACCCGCGGTCGCCTGCTCGCCGAGGCCGAGGGCAACGGCGTCCGCTCGCGTGTCCTGGCCTGTACCGAGGGCCGGGAGATGGCCCGGTACGCCTCACTGTTGCTGACCGGGCAGTACACCGCCGTCTACCTGGCGCTGGGCTTGGGCAGTATCGGCGGCCGCGTGGAGGCCGGCGCCTAGTCCCGCAGTTCGGCCGCGGGCAGCGCGAGCATCTGGTCGAGGGCCAGTTTGGCGAAGCGGGCGGTCTGCGCCTCAACCTCGATGACATTGCGGACGTTGCCCTCGACCAGCGACTCGAGCGTCCACACCAGGTGCGGCAGGTCGATGCGGTTCATTGTCGAGCAGTAGCAGACTGTCTTGTCGAGGAACGCGACCTGCTTGTCGGGATGGGCGGCCGCGAGCCGTTTCACCAGGTTCAATTCCGTCCCGATCGCCCAGGCCGAACCCGCCGGGGCCGCGTCCAGGATCCGGATGATGTGCTCGGTCGAGCCGACGTGGTCGGCCGCCGTGACGACCTCATGGCGGCACTCGGGGTGCACCAGGACGTTGACCCCGGGGATCCGGGCCCGGACGTCGGTCACGTTCTGCTCGGTGAACCGGCCGTGGACGGAGCAGTGCCCGCGCCACAGGACGACCTTGGCGGCCCGCAGCGCCTCGGGGGTGGTGCCGCCGCCGGGCCGGTGCGGGTCGAACAGGACGCAGTCGTCGAGGCTCAGGCCCAGATCGCGGACCGCGGTGTTGCGCCCGAGGTGCTGGTCGGGCAGGAACAGGATCCGCTCGCCGCGGGTGAACGCCCAGGTCATCGCCGTGGCGGCGTTCGACGACGTGCAGATCGTGCCGCCGTGCTGGCCGGTGAACGACTTGATCGCGGCGGAGGAGTTCATGTACGAGACCGGGATCGTGCCCTCGGCGGCGCCCGCATCGGCGAGGACGTCCCAGGCGTCCTCGACCTGCGCGTAGGTCGCCATGTCGGCCATCGAGCAGCCCGCCGCGAGGTCGGGCAGGATCACGCGCTGGTGCGGGGCCGTGAGGATGTCGGCGGACTCGGCCATGAAGTGCACGCCGCAGAACACGACGAACTCGGCCTCCGGGCGGGCCGCGGCCTGCTGCGCGAGCTTGAACGAGTCGCCCGTGACGTCCGCGAACGCGATGACCTCGTCACGCTGGTAGTGGTGGCCGAGGACGAACACGCGCCCGCCCAGGGCGTCTTTCGCGGCCCGCGCGCGGGCGACCAGCGAGGGGTCCGACGCAGCCGGCAGGTCGCCGGGGCACTCGACGCCGCGTTCGGAGAACGGGTCCGGGACGCCGCGGGTCAGCAGCGTCAGCGGGATCGCCGCGCGGCTTGCGGTGCCGAGATCCTCGGTGGCGGTCACAGGAACTCCTGACTCGGGCGGAAGACGGAACGATGCTTGCACAAGGTCAACCGGCCCCCCACCCGAAAAACTCCGCGACCCGGACGGGGCAGACTGGCTCGCCATGCGCGTCCTGATCGCCCCCGACTCCTTCGGCGGGACGCTGAGCGCCGTCGCCGCCGCCGAGGCGATCGCCGCGGGCTGGCGGGCCGCGGCCCCGGGCGACGAGCTGCTACTCGCGCCGCTGTCCGACGGCGGGCCGGGGTTCGTCGACGTCGTGCACGCCGCGGTCGGTGGCGAGCTGCTCGCCGTCACGGTGACCGGGCCGCTGGGTGACGCCGTCCCCGCGACCGTCCTGCTGGCGCCAGGCCTGGGGGACGGGCCTGTCGCCTACCTGGAGAGCGCCCAGGCCTGCGGGCTGCACCTCGTCCCGGCCGACCGGCGCGACCCGACCCTGACGAGCACGTACGGCGTGGGCGAGCTGATCGCCGCGGCCGTGGACGCGGGCGCGCGCGTCCTCGTCGTCGGCCTCGGCGGCTCGTCGACGAACGACGGCGGCGCCGGGGCCCTCGCCGCCCTCGGCGCGGAGCCCGCGATGGTGTTGCGCGGCGGCGGCGGTGGCCTGGGGGCCCTCGGCGACGACCCGCCCCTCGACCTCGGGGCCGCGCGGGCCCGGCTGGCCGGCGTCGAGGTGCGGATCGCGACGGACGTCGACAGCCCCCTGCTCGGGTTACGGGGCGCCAGCGCGATCTTCGGCCCGCAGAAGGGCGCGGACGCCGACGCCGTCCAGCGCCTCGACGCGGCGCTCGAGCACTTCGCCCGGCGGGCTCAGCCGGGCGTCGGGCTGAACATGTCCGGCTCGCTCGCGGTCGCGGCCGGGGCGGGCGCGGCGGGGGGCCTGGGTTACGGCTCTCCTGCTGCTGGGCGGGCGCCGGGTCGCCGGCATCGCGACCGTCCTCGCCCTCACAGGCCTCGTCGCGACGGCCGGGCAAGTGGATGTCGTGGTGACCGGCGAGGGCTGCTTCGATTGGCAGTCGCTGCAGGGCAAGGTCGTCTCCGGCGTCGCTGCGGCGGCGATGTCGGTGGCCCGCCCCTGCGTCGTCCTCGCCGGTCGGGTCGAGATCGGACGCCGGGAGATGGCGACGCTCGGGGTCGAGTCCGCGTACAGCGTCGCCGAGCTCGTGGGATCCCCGACGGCCGCGATGGAGCGCCCGGCGGAGCACCTCCAGGCGCTCGCGGAGCGGGTCGCCGGCACCTGGTCTTCTCGGTCCTGAACCGGGTCTCGCGATCCGGCCGGAAGGGGGGCGAGTGACCGCTGGGACCTGTGAGGCTCCTGACAGCTCGTCGAGGAGCGGCGGAGGATGCCGGGGCCGCCCTTGTGTGTAAGCATGGGAATCGCAAGGGCCGGGAGGACGTTCAACCGGCTTGCCGCCCGCAGTGCCCGCGGGTGGCCGGTCCAACCAGCAGGAGCGAGCACATGACGGTATCCGGCGAGACCGAGACGGTAGACGAGACGAAGGTCAATCTCACCGACGCCGCGGCCTCGAAGGTCAGGACCCTGCTCGAGCAGGAGGGCCGCGACGACCTCCAGCTCCGTATCGCGGTTCAGCCCGGCGGCTGCTCAGGCCTCCGGTACCAGCTCTTCTTCGACGAGCGGTCGCTCGACGGCGACGTCGTCCACGACTTCGCCGGTGTAGGCGTCGTGGTGGACCGCATGAGCGTCCCCTACCTCGGCGGCGCGACCATCGACTTCGTCGACACGATCGAGAAGCAGGGCTTCACGATCGACAACCCCAACGCGGGCGGTTCCTGCGCCTGCGGCGACTCCTTCCACTAGGGCGTGGCACACGAACGACGGCGGCCCCGCACCTGCGAGGCCGCCGTTTCGTGTGTCCAGTGGTGTTCGGCCTCAGTCGCCGTAGCCGGGCATACCCTCCACGAGCCCGCGGATGCTCGCGGGGATGTGGATGCAGGACGGGTGCCACGGGGCGGCCACCGGCCGGTGGTTCACCGGGTAGAGGCTCGAGACCCAGGCCGCGTCGCGGCGCAGCTTGGTCGAGCGCGGGAACGTCGGCGGGCGCCGGCTTGTCGACCATCGTTCGGACCTCCTGGTAGCGGACGCGCGGAATGTTCCTGCTCAGCACGCTAGGTCAGGCCGCACGCGGCCGGGATAGGTCTACCTCTCGGTAGTGTGTGCGGACATCGAATCGGGGAGCCAGCCGCTGTGAACATCGCCGTGACCGGGTCGATCGCCACCGATCACCTGATGACCTTTCAGGGTCGCTTCGCGACTCGCTGGTCGCCGACGCCCTGGACAAGATCTCGCTGTCGTTCCTCGTGGAGGACCTCGACGTCCGCCGCGGCGGCGTCGCGGCCAACATCGCCTTCGGCATGGCGTGCCTCGGCCTCCGGCCGCTGCTGGTGGGCTCGGTCGGCGAGGACTTCGCGGCCTACCGGTCCTGGCTCGACCGGCACGGCGTCGACACCGGCGCCGTGCGCGTCTCCGACCTGCAAGCACACGGCGCGGTTCGTCTGTACGACCGACCTCGACCAGAGCCAGATCGCGTCCTTCTACGCCGGCGCGATGAGCGAGGCTCGCGAGATCGAGCTCGGCCCCATCGCCGACCGGGTCGGCGGGCTCGACCTGGTCCTGGTCGGCGCGAACGACCCCGGCGGCGATGCGACGGCACACCGAGGAGTGCAAGGAGCGTGGCGTGCCGTTCGCGGCCGACCCGAGCCAGCAGGTCGCCTGGCTCGAGGGCGAGGACATCCGCGCGCTGGTCGATGGTGCCGCCTACCTGTTCACGAACGAGTACGAGGCCGCCGTCACCGAGAAGAAGACCGGCTGGTCGGCGGGGGAGATTCTGGAGCGCGTGGACGTTCGGGTCACCACCCTCGGCGGCGACGGTGCCCGGATCGAGTGCCGGGGCGAAGAGCCCGTCCACGTCGCCCGTCGCGAAGGTCGAGAAGGTGCTCGAGCCGACCGGTGTGGGCGACGGTTTCCGGGCCGGCTTCCTCGCGTCCCGCGCGTGGGGTCTCTCGCTGGAGCGCGCGGCCCAGGTGGGCTCGCTGGTCGCCGCGCACGTCATCGAGACCGTCGGACCGCAGGACTACGTGCTCGACCGGGTCTCGTTCCTGGCCCGGCTGGCAGCGTCCTACGGCGCCGGTGCCGCCGACGAGGTCTCCCCGCACCTGACGACGCCGCGTCCCTGACCCGCCTCGGCCCCGATCCGACCCGCCCCGATCCGACACACCCGGCCGTGCCCGCCGAGCCAGCGCCCACCGGATTCGCGTTCCCGTCGCCCGACACCGCCGACGTGCACGGCCTGGTCGGGGTGGGCGCCGACCTCGAGCCGGGGACGATGCTCGCCGCGTACCGGGCCGCGATCTTCCCCATGCCACTCGCCAAGCGCGGCCCGATGGGGTGGTGGTCGCCGGACCCGCGCGGCATCCTCCCGCTGGAGGCCCTGCACGTCTCCCGCTCGCTGGCCCGGGTGCTGGGCCGGTTCGAGATCCGGGTCGACACGGCGTTCGACGACGTCGTCCGGGCCTGCGCGCGACCCGTCCCGCCCGCACGGCTGGATCACTCCGCGGATGCGCCGGGCGTACCTGCGGCTGCACGAACTCGGCTGGGCGCACAGCATCGAGGCCTGGGACGAGGACGCCCAGCTGGCCGGCGGGGTGTTCGGCATCGCCGTCGGCGGGTTGTTCGCCGGTGAGTCGATGTTCCACCGCGTCCGGGACGCCTCGAAAGTGGCGCTGGTCGGTCTGGTCGGGCTGATGCGCGACGCGGACGCGGACTCCCGCCTTCTCGACGTCCAGTGGACGACCCCGCACCTGTGCTCGCTCGGGGCAGTGGACGTCAGCCGGGCGGAGTACGCTTCGCGGCTCGCCGTAGCCCTCGGCGTGCCGGCCCCGGCGGCGTTCGGGGGGTGAGCGTGCCCAGGCGGAACGCGGACGGGGCCGCGGCCCTGGACTTGCCAGGTGGGGGGCGCGCGGGCAACCGTGTAGGGGTGACGAAGATCGGAGGGGCCTGCGATGACGACCGCTGCCGGACCGCGTCCCGGTCTGTCCGATCCCGAGCCGGGTCCCGACGGCACGGCGGCGGTCGTACCAGGTCGCCGACTGGGCCGCCGCCGCCGCCCTGCGTCGGGCGACGGGGGCACGGGCTGGATCTGGGGAATGGCCGCGGGGTTTTTCGTCCTCTACGCGGTCGTGTCGGTGCGCTTGCACCAGCGGCTGCTCAGCGGCGGGGTCGACCTGGGCATCTTCGAGCAGTCCGTGCGGTCCTACGCGCACGGGCACTGGCCCGTCGCCGTCATCAAAGGCCCCGACTTCAACCTGCTCGGCGACCACTTCTCCCCGGCGGTGGCGCTGCTGGCCCCGTTTTACCGGGTGTTCCCCTCGCCGGTCACGATCCTGGTCGCCCAGGCGGCGCTGCTCGCCGTCGCCGTCGTGCCGCTCGTGGCGTGGGCCCAACGTGCGGTCGGCCGGAGCGCCGCCGTGGTCGTCGGCTTCGGCTACGGCCTGTCGTGGGGCATCGCCCAGACGATCGGCTTCGACTTCCACGAGGTGGCGTTCGCCGTCCCGCTGCTGGCGTTCAGCGCCGCCGCGCTCGGCGAAGGCCGCTACACGGCGGCCGTCCTCTGGGCGCTGCCGCTCCTGGCGGTCAAGGAGGACCAAGGCGCGACCATCGCCGTCCTCGGGGCCCTGCTGGTCTGGAAAGGCCAGCGCGCGCTCGGGCTGGCCACCGCGGCCGTCGGCATCGCCGGGTCGCTGCTCGCGGTGCTGGTGATCCTGCCCGCGAACAATCCGGCGGGACTTCTACTACTGGAGCAAGTTTCGCGGCGGCAACGTCGAGGAGGGCGAGAAGGAGAGCCTGGCCGACCTGCTGGAGCGGGCGACGGTCGGCATGATCAGCCCCGGAGCCGAAGGCGATCCTGCTCGTCATGCTGCTCGCCCCGACGGCCATGCTCGCGCTGCGCTCGCCGCTGATCCTGCTCGCGGTGCCCACCCTGCTGTGGCGCCTGTGTCTCCGAGAACCCGGCGTACTGGGGCATCGACTACCACTACAGCGCGGTGCTCATGCCCGTGGTGTTCGCGGCCTTCGTCGACGCGCTGCGCCGGCGGGCCGCCGAAGGCCCCCGGCGGGTCCGTGAGCCGCTCGTCGCCGCCGCGGTGGTCACCGCCCTCCTGGTGCCGTCCTTCCCGCTCTGGACGGCGGTGCGGCCGTCGACCTGGAAGTCCGACCCGCGGATCGCCGCCGCGCACGAGGTCCTCGACAAGATCCCGGACGGTGCGACGGTCGCCGCGTCCAACCGCCTGGCACCGCACCTGACCGGTCGGGCGGAGGTTACGATCCTCGGCACCCCGGAGGCCCGCCAGGACCCGCAGTGGGTCGTCCTCGACATGCGCGACCCGGTGAACTGGCCCTTCCCGTCGCTGCGCTCCCAGCAGAAGCTCGTGGACGCCGCGGTCGAGTCCGGGTACGTCAAGGACACCGACCTAGAGGGCTACCTGCTGCTGCGCCGTCCGTGAGCGGGCCGCCCCCGAGTCAGGTGGCCCGGCGGACGAGGTAGGCGGGCCCGCGGTCCGCGGCCACTTCGCCCACGTAGTGCTGCGCCCGCATCTCGCACCAGGCGGGGATGTCGAGCCGGGCCGCGACGTCGTCCGCCAGGACGGCCACGACCTGCCCGACCGCCACGTCGCGGATGTGTTTCGCGAGCTCGATCACCGGCGCCGGGCAGCGGCGGCCGAGCACGTCCAGGGTGAGGTCGGCGAGCGGCCCGGGGGACGACACCGTCTCAGAGCCCGTCCACGCCCGCCGCGGTCCGCAGCCGAGCGAGGACGCCGGGCAGGACGGCCAGGAACGAGTCCACGTCGGACGCGGTCGTCCCGCGCGGGAGCGAGACCCGGACGTTGCCGTGGGAGAGGACGCCCATCGCCTCCAGCACGTGACTCGGACGCAGGGTGCTCGACGTGCAGGACGAGCCGGAGTTCACCGCGAACCCGGCCCGGTCGAGCTCGGTCACCAGCGCCTCGCCCTCGGCGTAGAGGCAGGAGAAGGTCACCAGGTGGGGCAGGCGGTGCACCGGGTCGCCGAGGACGACCACGTCCGGCACGGTGGCCGCCACCTCGGCCCGGATGCGGTCGACGAGCGCGGAGCAGCCGGGCGTTCTCGGCCGGCCCCTCGGCGGCGCGGGCGGCCAGCGCCGCCGCGGCGGCGCAGATCGCCGGGACGTTCTCGAACCCCGGCGCGCGGCCGCTCTCGCGCTCGCCGGCGGGCAGCGGCGAGCGCCACCTGGTCCGGCCGCGGACGGCGAGGATGCCGACGCCCGCCGGGCCGCCCCACTTGTGGGCGCTCGCCGCGAGCACGGACCAGCCCGCCGGCGTCGGAAGCCGGCCGGCGGTCTGCGCCGCGTCCACCAGGAGGGGGACGCCGCGCTCGGCGGCGGCGGCGGCTACCTCGGCGACCGGCTGCAGGGTCCCGACCTCGTGGTTTGCGCTCTGCAGGCAGGCCAGAGCGGTGTCCGGACGCAGGGCCGCCGCGAAGACCGCGGCGTCGACGCGGCCGCGACGGTCGACGCCGACGGTCTCGTACTCGCCGCCGGCGGCAGCGTGTGCGTCCGCCGTGTGCAGGACCGCGGAGTGCTCGACGGCGCTGCAGACCAGGTGCCGGCCCGTGCGCACGCGGCCGGCGAGGACGCCGAGCATGCCGAGCTGCAGGGCCTGCGTCCCCGAGGCGGTGAAGGTGATCTCGTCGGGGCGCGCGCTGAGCGCGCCGGCCACGATCTCCCGCGCGGCGTCGAGGCGGAGGCGGGCGCGGCGCGCGTCCCGGTAGAGCCGCGCCGGGTCCGCCCAGCCCGCGTCCAGGGCGGTCAGGAGCGCCTCCCGGGCGGCCGGGTGGAGCGGCTCGGTCGACGCCGCGTCGAGATACGGCACAACACGAACTTAACGGGCAGCCCTGGCCGCGGGCGCCGAAGGCCGCTGGAGTAATGTGCCGCGCGAAAACACATCCCGCTCGACGCGCGGCGCCCCGGCGTGAAAACGCCAGGCGCGGCCGAGCATGACCGTTGGAAGGGCCACGTTGCGTCCACACGGCTCCCACCTCGCGGATCCGCCGCGACCCCGGCGTCTGCGGCGGGCTGCGGGGCTAGGCTTAGGCCTCGCATTCGTCCTGCTGACCACCACGGGTTGCGATACCTCGGAACTGCCGCGCCTCGCGTTCCCGACTCCGGCGACGGAGGAAGCTCCGCGAATCCTGCTGATGTGGCAAGGTTCCTGGCTCGCCGCGATCATCACCGGCGCGATCGTCTGGGCGCTCATCTTCTGGTCGTGTGTCTTCCACCGGAAGAAGAACGACGAGATGCCGATCCAGACTCGGTACAACGTGCCGATCGAGGCGCTCTACACGGTGCTCCCGTTCATCATCGTCGCCGTCCTGTTCTACTTCACGGCCCGCGACGAGTCGATCCTGCTCGACAAGTCGAAGCAGGAAGACATGACGGTCAACGTCGTGGGCCGGCAGTGGGCGTGGACGTTCAACTACGTCGACGACCAGGTCTACGACGCGGGCACCCCGGGCAAGCGCTCGCAACTGTGGCTCCCGGTCGACAAGCTGGTGCGCTTCGAGCTCACCTCGCCCGACACGCTGCACGCCTTCTGGATCCCGAACTTCCTGTTCAAGATGGACATCATCCCGGGCAAGGTCAACTCCTTCGAGCTGACGCCGAACAAGATCGGCGTCTTCGGCGGCAAGTGCGCCGAGCTCTGCGGTGTCGACCACTCCCGGATGCTGTTCGAGGTGCACGTCGTGAGCGAGGCCGACTACGCGGCCCACGTCGCGGAACTCAAGCGGATCGGGCAGACCAGCAACCTGCCCTCGGGCATTCTCAGCACCCCGGCTGACCGCGCTCGCGCTTACCACCTGCGCGACGAGGAGAAGTTCGGCGAGAACAAGGCAGAGGCCGAGAAGGCCGAGAAGGCCGAGAGCAGCGGTGAGTCCGGCAAGACCGAGACGACCGAGACGACCGAGGAGCACGGGGAGGGGGAGCACTAAGTGACCACCATCGACCATCCGCAGCGTGTGACGACAGCTGCGCAGGCGAAACGCCAGCGCAAGCTCGGCTCGGTGATCATCGAGTGGGCGACGACGACCGACCACAAGAAGATCGGCATCCTCTACCTGATCACCTCGTTCGCGTTCTTCATGATCGCGGGCCTGATGGCGCTGATCATGCGAGCGGAGCTGGCTCGACCGGGCACGCAGTTCGTGTCCAACGAGCAGTTCAACCAGCTCTTCACGATGCACGGCACGATCATGCTGCTGATGTTCGCGACCCCCCTGTTCGTCGGGTTCGCGAACGTGATCATGCCGGTCCAGATCGGTGCTCCGGACGTGGCGTTCCCCCGGCTGAACATGTTCAGCTTCTGGCTGTTCCTCTTCGGTGGGTCGATCGTCATGTTCGGCTTCCTGACCCCGGGCGGCGCCGCCGACTTCGGCTGGTTCGCCTACGCCCCCCTCAACGACGCAGTTCGCTCGCCCAACCTCGGCGCCGACCTCTGGATCATGGGCCTCGCGCTCTCCGGCTTCGGCACCATCCTCGGCGCGGTCAACTTCGTCACGACGATCATCTGCATGCGCGCACCGGGCATGACGATGTTCCGCTGCTCGATCTTCACCTGGAACATCCTGCTCACCAGCGTCCTGGTCCTGATCGCGTTCCCGGTTCTCGCGGCCGCGCTGCTGGTGCTGGAGGCGGACCGGAAGATCGGCACACACGTCTTCGAGTCGGCCAACGGCGGCGCGATGCTGTGGCAACACCTCTTCTGGTTCTTCGGCCATCCCGAGGTCTACATCATCGCCCTCCCGTTCTTCGGGATCGTGACGGAGATCTTGCCGGTCTTCAGCCGAAAACCGATCTTCGGCTACAAGGGCCTCGTCTTCGCGACCCTGTCCATCGCCGGCCTGTCCGTGGCGGTCTGGGCGCACCACATGTACGTCACCGGCGGAGTCTTACTCCCGTTCTTCGCGTTCATGACGTTCTTGATCGCGGTACCCACGGGGGTGAAGTTCTTCAACTGGGTGGGAACCATGTGGCGAGGCTCCTTGAGCTTCGAGACACCCATGCTGTGGGCTGTCGGCTTCCTCGTGACCTTCCTCTTCGGTGGCCTGACGGGCGTCATCCTCGCGGTGCCCCCGATCGACTTCGCGGTGTCGGACTCCTACTTCGTGGTGGCGCACTTCCACTACGTCGTCTTCGGAACCGTCGTCTACGCGATGTTCGGCGGGTTCTACTTCTGGTGGCCGAAGATGACCGGCAAGCTCCTCGACGAGCGCCTGGGCAAGATCCACTTCTGGACGCTGTTCTTCGGCTTCCACACCACGTTCCTCGTCCAGCACTGGTTGGGGGCCGAGGGCATGGCCCGGCGGTACGCCGACTATCTGGGCAGCGAAGGATTCACGACGCTGAACATGGTGTCGTCTGTCGGCGCCTTCCTGCTCGGCATCTCGACGCTCCCGTTCCTGCTCAACGTGATCATCACGGCCAAGAAGGCACCGATGGTCGAGTGTGACGACCCCTGGGGTTACGGCCGGTCGCTCGAGTGGGCGACGGGCTGCCCGACCCCGCGGCACAACTTCCACACGATGCCGCGGATCCGGTCGGAGAGCCCGGCGTTCGACCTGCACCATCCGGAGTTCGCTTCGGCGCACGACGGACCGACGCCGCATCAAGGCTTGCTCGACAAGATCTACGGCGAGCCCGACCTGGAAGGGCACGAGTCGTGAAGGTCGAAGGCAATATGTTCGCGGCGTTCGCCGTGTTCGTCGTCCCAGTCACCGTTGTCTACTGGTACTACTCGAAAGACCCGACCGGTACCGCGGCTCTCATCCTGACCTTCGGCCTGTGCGCCATGATCGGGTTCTACCTGCTCTTCACCGCCAAGCGCATCGACCTCCGGCCGGAGGACGACAGCAATGCGGAGATTGCCGACAGCGCCGGCGAACTGGGCTTCTTCAGTCCGTACAGCTGGTGGCCGTTGGCCGTCGCCGCGGGGGGTGCCGTGATCTTCCTCGGCGTCGCCGTCGGTTGGTGGCTGGTGGCCATGGGCATCCCGCTGTTCGCGGTGGCCGTCTACGGGTTCGTCTTCGAGTACTACCGCGGGGAGCACGCGCACTGACCCGCTGAGCACGTTCCACACCGCGACGGTGGCGCCTTCGGCGTCACCGTCGCGTGCGTGTGGGGACCCTTTCATCCGAGATTGCACAGGGTGGTTTGTACGGGTGTCGTCCGAGATGTCCGGACCGTACTATTGGCGGGCACGGCGGCCGGCGACCGACGTTTTCGTCGTGCGCGGGTTGCGCAGGCGTGTGCGGTGGGCTGCGGGGCCCGCACCAACCGGTCGAGGTGCTGTACCGATGGTGGAGGTTGTGTGATGCGGGGGACGTTCACCCGGAGGCCGAGCGACGCCCGAGGGCGGGGGCTCCCCACCGGCGCGCTCGTCGCGGCCGCGGCTGTGTCGGTGGCGCTCGCCGGGTGCTCGTCGAGCTCACCGAGGGCGGAGACCACCAACAGCGCGGTCAAGGCTGTCCCCGCCATGTCGATCACGGCTAGGCCCCTCGACGGGACATCCGGGGTCCTCACGAGCATCGCGCCGATCGTCAACGCCGCCGGGGGCAAGCTGACCAAGGTCGTCTTGCGCGACGCCCAGGGCCGTCTCGTGCCAGGCAAGATGGTCGCCGCCGGGACGAGCTGGAAGGCCACCGGCAAGCTGACCGCCGGCATGACCTACACCGTCGAGGCGGTCGGCACGGACGCCGCCGGCCGCGAGATCCGCCAGAAGACGTCGTTCACGACCCAGAAGCCGAAGAAGGTCGTCACGGCCTCCGTGACGCCCCTCGGCGGCCAGACCGTGGGCATCGGTCAGCCGATCGTCGTGAAGTTCTCCAAGGGCGTGCGGGACCACGCCGCCGTCGAGAGCCGCCTCCTCGTCGAGACGTCCAACCCGGTCGTCGGCGCGTGGCACTGGATGTCCGACAAGACCGTGCACTACCGCCCGATGGAGTACTGGCCCGACGCACACCCGGGTGACCGTCCGCACCAACCTGAAGGACGTCAACGTCGGCCGCGACATCTGGGGTCAGGAGGACCGCAAGGTCACCTTCCAGATCGGTCGCTCGCAGATCAGCACCGTCGACGTCGAGAAGCTCACGATGACCGTCGTCCGCGACGGCAAACTGGTCCGGACCTTTCCGGTGAGCACCGGCAAGGAAGGCTTCCGCACGCGCGGAGGCAAGAAGGTCGTCCTCGCCACCGAGCGGAGTAAGACGATGGACGCGACGTCCATCGGCATCCGGCCCGGCCAGGCCGAGTACTACCGGCTCTTCGTCGAGTACGCCGTGCGCGTCACCTGGAGCGGCGAGTTCGTCCACGCCGCGCCCTGGTCCGTCCGGCATCAGGGCAAGCGGAACGTCAGCCACGGTTGCGTCGGCATGAGCATGGACAACGCGCGGTGGTTCTACGACCACACGATCATCGGCGACGTCGTCGACACGGTGAACTCCTCCCGCGAGATGGAGCTCCGGAACGGCTTCGGCGACTGGAACATGTCGTGGGCGGAGTGGGTGAAGGGCAGCGCCCTGGAGCACGAGGTGCCCGCCGCGCCCGCAGAACTCGAGACCGAGGCGCCCGAAGCGGCGCCGGAGGCGGGCTTGGCCGCCGTCAAGGCCCCGGAGGCTGAGGCCGCGACACCGACTGCACCCGAGCCCGCGGCTCTGGCGAAGCCCGGGTCTGCGAAGCCCGGCTCTGCTAAACCGGCGCCGGCTCAAAAGGCCGCAGCGGCCCCGAAGGCCCCGAAGACGAAGCCGGTAGCGACGAAGCCGGTAGCGACGAAGCCGGACGCCACCGAGCCTGCCGACCCCGCGGGGCCCGTGTCGACCGCGGAGCCCGAAGACGCCACCGACCCGGACGTCGAGCCCGCGGTGAGCCCGGAGCCCGAGCCGACCGCCGGCCCCGGCCTCGGCAATCCGTTCGGCCGCCGCGCCTGACGCAGGCGGCCGGGCCGCTTCTCCGGGCCGCTTCTCCTGACGTCCCCCGCATCTTCCGCCCAGCCGGCAAACGAACCGGCAAACGAAGAGGCCGGCCACCGAATTTCTCGGTGACCGGCCTCTTCGTGCCGGTGGGGGAGGGGCTCCCCTAGTGGTGCTCGCCGTGCGCCGCCTCGAGGTCCTCGGCCGTGATCGGGGGAACCTCGTCCTTGTACCACCAGCGCGACATCCGGAGCTGCAGCTTGCTCACGTCCTGGTGGCCGGAGGGGATGCCGTCCTCGTCGACCCTGGGACCGGGCTCGAGCGCCTTCGGGCTGTTGCGAGAGAGCAGCTTGTAGCGGTGGTAGTCCGAGATCGGCGTGTGCACCTCGATGAACTCGCCGCTCGGCAGCCGCTTCAGGATGCCGGTCTCGCGTCCGTGCAGAACCCGGTTCAGGTCCTTGCTTCTGCAGACCTATACAGGCTCGCTTCGTGATCACGAACACGATAGGTGGCACCACGAACAGCGCGACTTGGGTCATTCGCGTGATCGTGTTGATCTGCATATGGAAGGTGTAGGCGATGATGTCGTTTCCGCCGTTGATGAAACACAGCAGGTAGAACGACAGCGCCATCGCGCCGAGGCCGGTGCGGACCGGAGCGTCACGCGGGCGGTCGAGCAGGTGGTGCTCCCGCTTGTCGCCGGTCACCCAGGCCTCGATGAACGGGTAGATCGCCATCGAGCCCATCATCAGGCCGGGCAGGACGAGCCCGGGCACGAGGATGTTCCAGCTGATGGTGTGGCCCCACAGGTTCGTCTCCCAGTTGGGCATCGCCCGCAGGGTGCCTTCCAGGAAGCCGATATACCAGTCAGGTTGGGAACCGGCGCTGATCTGGTCCGGATAGTAGGGACCGTAGAGCCACACCGGGTTGATCTGGGCTATGCCACCCAACAGGGCGCAGATGCCGAAGACGACGAAGAAGAAGCCGCCGGCCTTGGCCATGTACACCGGCATGAGCGGGAAGCCGACGACGTTCTCGTTGGTCTTGCCCGGGCCGGGGAACTGGGTGTGCTTCTGGATGACGACGAGCATGAGGTGCACGACGATCAGCGCCAGCATGATGCCGGGGATCAGCAGGACGTGTGCCGTGAACATACGTGGGACCACAGCTGTGCCGGGGAACTCTCCCTCGAAGAGGAAGAACTGCACGTACGTCCCTACAACGGGTATGGAGAACAACACGCCTTCTGCGATCCGCAGGCCGGTACCCGAGAGCAGGTCGTCCGGGATCGAGTAGCCACAGAAGCCCTCGACCAGGGCCAGTGTCAGCAGGCCGTTGCCGATCATCCAGTTGAGCTCACGCGGCTTGCGGAACGCGCCGGTGAAGAAGATGCGCAGCAGGTGCACCACGATGGCGACGATGAAGATCAGCGCCGACCAGTGGTGGATCTGACGCATCAGTAGGCCGCCGCGGACTTCGAAGCTCAAGTGCAGCGTCGACTCGTACGCCTCGGACATCATGACGCCCTGCAAGCGGCTCGTACGAGCCGTCGTAGGCGACCTCGGTCTGGCTGGGCTTGAACCACAGGGTCAGGTAGACACCCGTGCCCATGAGGATGACGAAGCTGTACAGGGCGATCTCGCCGAGCATGAACGACCAGTGCTCGGGGAAGACCTTGCGAAGGTTCTTCTTGACCCCCGCGTTGCTGCCGATGCGTTCGTCGAGATAGGTCGCGACGCCGGCTCCGGTCTTGGCAAGGCTCATCCGCGCTCCCAAAAACTGGGTCCGACGGGCTCGTCGAAACCGCGTGCGGCTACCAGGTAGCCCTCGTTGTCGACCGTGATCGCGAGCTGGGGCAGGCTGCGCGCGGACGGGCCGAAGATGACCTTGCCGCCGTTGCCGAGGTCGAAGGTCGACTGGTGGCAGGGGCAGAGCATGTGGTGGGTGGTCTGCTCGTACAGGCCGAGCGGGCAACCGGCGTGGGGGCAGATCTTCGAGTAGGCCAGGATCCCCTGGTAGCCCTTCTCGAGCTGCTCGGAGTTCCGGATGTCCTCCGGGCGCAGCCGGATGAGCATGAGCGCCGACTTGGCCAGCTCGTTGAGGTCGTGGCTGTCGCCGGGCCGCGCGGAGATGAACGAGCCGACCTGCATGTCCTCCGGGCGGACCCGGCCGCCGCCGTTGGAGCGGACGATCTGGCGGTGCTCGGGCTCGTCCCACTCGGTCGTGCGCAGCCGGCGGTGGGGCAGCGGGCCCGAGGTCGCGCAGGGTGACGATGATGCCCAGCGGGAAGATCGCCATCGCGCCCAGCAGGCAGGTCCAGATCATCTTGCGGCGGGGGAGTGCGCTGTCGGCCGCACCCAGCCTTGGCCAGTCTCCAGCGCCGTGGCGGTGTCGGCGGCGCTGGACTTCATCGGGTGCCGGTAGTCGACGACCTCTTCGGAGTTCATCAGCTTGCGGGCCCAGTGGATCTGGCCGATGCCGAGGCCGAGCAGGGAGATCGCCAGGGTCGTCCCGAGCGCGAAGTTCAGCGCGTTGATCGTGCCGAGGCCGACGATGTAGATGTAGGTCTCTTTGTCGATCACCACGAAGCACGCGATGAACGCGAATGGTGGCGAACGTGCTGAGCCAGAAGAGCGTGGCCACCTGGCGCTCGGCGCGGGTCGGCGGCGCGCTCGTCGACGTCCGTCCGGCGGGGCGTGTGGTGCGGCAGTCCCGGGTCGGCGAACGGGTCGGTCGTGCGGGTGCGCCAGGTCGCGTGCCGTGGCCGGCGTCGCCGTGCCCCACCTCGTGCCCGTGGTCGTGGCCGTCGTGCCCTGGCCGTGGCCGTCGTCGTGCGTGTTCATGAGGCCTTCGCTCCCAACCAGATCGCCGCCCCGATGAGCAGGGCCGAGGACGATGGTCCACATCGCCATGCCTTCACTGACCGGGACCGATACGCCCGAACGCGTAGCCACCCGGGATCGGGCGCCGTGTGCATGTACTTCAGCCAGGTGATGACGTCCTTCTTCTGCTCCGGGTGACAGCGCGCCGTCGTTGAACACGGGCATCGCCTGCGGGCCGGTCAGCATGGCCTCGTAGATGTGCTTCGCCGTGGTGTCCTTCATCGACACCGCGTACTTGCCGCGCGAGAGCGCGCCGCCGTTGCCGATGAAGTTGTGGCAGGACGCGCAGTTGGTGCGGAAGATCTCGCCGCCCTCTTGCAGGTCGCCGTCGGTCGCGTACTGCTCCTCGGTCGGGATCGCCGGGCCGGGGCCGAGGGTGGCGACGTAGGCCGCGAGGGCCGTCCGTCTCCTCCTGGTTGAACGCGATGCGCTTGCGCGGGGCCTGCGCGCCCTTGGTCATGAGGGGCATGCGACCGGTGCTGACCTGGAAGTCGACCGCGGCGGCGCCGACACCGATCAGGGCGGGACCGTCGCTGCTGCCCTCGGCGTTCAGGCCGTGGCAGGAGGAGCACTGGTTGACGTAGAGGCCTTTGCCCTCCTCGATGACGAGGGAGGAGGCGGAGTCGGCGGCCTCGGCCTGACGCGTCGGCGCGACCAGGGAGTACATCGCGCCGACGAACCGAGGGCCATCAGGAGGACGACGACCGCCGCCAGCGGATGGCGCCGTCGCATTGAGAACGCTTTCACGTGGTTCCTCTGTCCGGTACTGGCGGAGGGCGGTACTGGCGGAGATCGACTGGGGGGTGGTGCGTGTTACCGGGAGGGCGTGCTACTTCAGGAGGTAGATGGCGCCGAAGAGGCCGATCCAGACGACGTCGACGAAGTGCCAGTAGTACGAGACGACGATGGCGGTGGTGGCCTGTTCGTGGGTGAACCGACGCGCCGCGTATGTTCGCCCGAGGACGAACAGGAAGGCGAACAACCCCAACGTCACGTGCAGGCCGTGGAAGCCGGTCGTGAGGTAGAAGACCGAGCCGTACGCGGACGACGACGTCGTGACGTTCTCGTTCGAGAGCGCCGTGTACTCCGTGGCCTGACCGGCGACGAAGAAGGCGCCCATCAGGAACGTGATGATGAACCACATGCGGAGCTTCTCGAGGTCGCCACGCTCAGCCGCGAACACGCCGGCCTGGCAGGTGAACGACGACGCGACCAGGACGGTCGTGGTGACCGACGCGAAGGGGATGTTGAGGTGCACGTCGGCCGGCGGCCAGTTGTCGTGGCCGGTCACCGAACGGATCGTGAAGTACATCGCGAACAGCGCCGCGAAGAACATGAGCTCCGAGGACAACCACACGATCGTCCCGACGCTGACCATGTTCGGACGGTTCACGGCGCCATGCGCGTGGGGGGTCTCAACTGCCGATGCGGTCGCCACGGGGAGCATTATGTCCCTGCCCCCTACGGCGTTTGTGACCACCCCCCCGGGGATGGCCGGACGGCGTGGCGTAAGCCCCGGGCTACCCTCGCTCCGTGCAGGCGAGCATCGTTCTGGCCCATGCGGGCGGAGACGAACCGACCGCAGCCGCTCAGCGGATCGCGATGGCTGACGGCCTGGTCCGCTCGAGCCGGTGCCGCTCCTCGGGCTCCTGCTCGTCGGGGGGCTGTACGTCTTCGGGCGTCCGGCGCCTGCGCGGCGGCCGGCGACGCCCTGGCCGCTGCACCGGTCGGTGCTTTTCCTCGGGCGGCGGACTGGGCTCGTTCGCCGTCGCGACACAGTCGTCGCTGGCGGCGTACGACACCGACGCTGCTGTCCGTCCACATGGTGCAGCACCTGATGCTGGCGATGATCACGCCGATCTTCCTGGCGCTCGGCGCGCCGATCACGCTCGCGCTGCGCACGCTCCCGCCGGGGGGCCGAACCCGGCTGACTGCCGTGATCCACAGCCGGGTGCTGAAGGTGTTGACGTTCCCGGCCGTGGCGGGCGTGATCTTCGTAGCGAACCCGTTCTTGCTGTATTTCACGGGTTACTACGAGGCGACCCTGCGCAACCCGCTGCTGCACGACCTCAACCACGTGCATTTCGTGCTGATCGGCTCGCTCTGGTATCTGGCCACTGCTCGGCGTCGACCCGATGCCTCGGCGGATGGCGCATCCCCTGCGCGTCCTGGCTGCCTTCCTGACGCTTGCCGTTCCACGCCTTCCTGGGCGTCGGGATGATCTCGACCGAGACGTTGATCGCGGGCGACTGGTACCTCTCGCACGACCGGCAGTGGGGCGCGAGCCCGCTGAGCGACCAGCAGACTGCCGGCGGCCTGCTCTGGGTCAGCGGCGACGTTGTCGGGCTGATCGTGTTCGCCGCGATCTTCGTGCAGTGGGTGCGCGCCTCGGAGCGCGAGGCCCGGCGGGAGGACCGCCGCCTGGACCGCCTCGATGCCGCTGCGGCGCGCCGGGCGGACCCGCCACGCCGGCCGGCCTCGCCGCGTCGCTCGGCCCCGAGTGGCGCCGCGGCGCGAATGTCCGGCCCGTCGATACGATCGGGGCCGCAGCGTGAGGGTGATGCGCAGGTCGACGCGAGCGAGGAGCCCCGTTGAGCAGCACGACGACGAGCGGTCGAGCGGCACCGTCCGACGCGACGATGCGGATCCTGGTCTACAGCGACGACGTGAACACCCGGAACCAGGTCCGGCTCGCGCTCGGCCGCCGTCCCGCCCCGGAACTCCCGCGGGTCGAGATCTTCGAGTGCGCGACCGAGCCCGCCGTGATCGCGGCGATGGACGCGGGCGGCATCGACGTCGCCGTCCTCGACGGCGAGGCGGCCCCCGCGGGCGGCATGGGGATCTGCCACCAACTCAAGGACGAGATCTTCCGCTGCCCGCCCGTGCTCGTCCTCGTCGGGCGCCCGCAGGACGGCTGGCTGGCCACCTGGTCACGCGCCGACGCGGTCGTCTCCCACCCGCTGGACCCGATGGCCGTGGCCGACGGCGTCGCGTCACTGATGCGGCGGCGGCTCGCCAGCCGGCAGACATGACGGGGGCGGCGGCTTCGACGCCGACCCGGCGGTGGGCCGGTGTCCTCGGTGCCCTGATCCGGCGGGAGGACCTCGACGCCGAGGACACGGCCTGGGCGATGGACCAGATCATGGCCGGCGACGCCACCCCGGTGCAGATCGCCGGCTTCGCCGTCGCGCTGCGGGCCAAGGGCGAGACGGTCGGCGAGGTCGAGGGCCTGGTCCGGACGATGCTGGAGCGGGCCGTCCGGATCGAGGTCGCCGGCCCGATCCTCGACATCGTCGGCACCGGCGGCGACCAGGCCCACACGGTGAACATCTCGACGATGGCGACGATCGTGGTCGCCGCCGACCGGAGTGAAGGTCGTCAAGCACGGCAACCGCGCGGCCTCGTCCTCGTGCGGCACCGCCGACGTGCTCGAGGAACTCGGCGTCGCCCTCGACCTCGCGCCGCCGGACGTCGCCCGGGTGGCCGAGGAGGCGGGCGTGACCTTCTGCTTCGCCCCGCTGTTCCACCCGGCGCTGCGGCACACGTCGGTGCCGCGCCGCGAGCTGGGCGTGCCCACGATCTTCAACTTCCTCGGCCCGCTCGCCAACCCGGCGAGCCCCCAGGCGCAGGCCGTCGGGGTGGCCGACCGGCGGATGGCGGGCATCCTCGCCGGCGTCCTGGCCCGGCGCGGGACGGCGGCGCTGGTCTTCCGCGGCGACGACGGGCTCGACGAGCTGACGACGGCGACGACCTCGAGCGTGTGGGAGGTCCGGGACGGCGAGGTGACCGAGGGCAGCGTGGACCCGGCCGAGCTCGGGTTGCCGCGGTCGGGCGCCGACGCGCTGCGCGGCGGGGACGCGGCCTTCAACGCTGCCGTCGTGCGCGAGCTCGTCGCCGGCCGCACAGGTGCCGTCCGCGACGCGGTGGTGCTGAACGCGGCGGGCGCGCTCGCGGTCGTGGACAACAGCGGCGCGCCGCTCGCCGAGCGCATGCGGGCGGGCCTCGTTCGCGCGGGCGAGGCGCTCGACAGCGGGGCGGCCGCGGCGACGCTGGACCGTTGGGTGGCGGTCTCCCGGCGGCTCGCGGGACGCTAGCCGTACTGGTTACCCGTCCAGGCCGATCGAGAAGGCCGCCTCCAGGTCGTGGCGCGAGTACGTCCGGAAGGCGATGTGGGTCTCGGTGCTGAGCACCCCGGGCGTCTTGTTGAGCCGGCCGGGGATCACGCCGGCGAGCTGTTCGTGCTCCCGGACGCGGACCATCGCGACGAGGTCGTACTCGCCGGTGATCGAGTACACCTCGCTGACGCCCTCGATCAGGGCGATGGCCTCGCCGACCTCGGGGATACGCCCGACATCGGCCTTCACGAGCACGATCGCGGTGATCACGCGGCAGTCCTTCCGGAGGGGGGTGGGGTGGGCGGCAGGCGATCGAGCGGGTGGGTCCGCCGGTCGCCGATGAACAGGACGGTGAGCGCCAAGCCGACCACGAAGCCGGCGACGTGGGCGATGTACGCGACGGTGTCGAGGCTGCCGTCGCCGACTCCGACGCCCTGGGAGTAGCCGACCTGCAGGAGGAACCAGCTGCCGACCACCAGCCATGCAGGCATGGGCAGCGGGATGAAGAACAGGAACGGGACGAGCGCGATGACCCGGGCCCGCGGGTACAGCCACAGGTACGCGCCGAGGACACCGGCGATCGCCCCCGACGCGCCCACCAGGGGCGCGGTCGACTCCGGATCGGTGAATGCGAACGCGTAGGCGGCCGTGTAGCCGCACAGCAGGTAGAAGCCGAGGAAGCGCAACCGGCCGAAGCGGTCTTCGACGTTGTTGCCGAAGATGAACAGGAACAGCAGGTTGCCGACCAGGTGCAGCACTCCGCCGTGCAGGAAGATCGAGGTGAGTGCCGACAGCGGCGGGCTCTTGTCGTACAGCGCGGGCGGGCAGTCGTAGACGCGGGAACCGTCGGTGATGCGCACCCGGCTGGGCGGCAGCTGCTCGTTCTCCGTCAGCTCCCGGGGGATCGCGGCGTAGTGCTGGATGAACGCGTCCTGGCTGCACACGGCCGGGACATCGCCGGGCACGCCGTTGTCGCCGAGGCTGGGGCCGAAGAAATAGAGGAAGACGTTGAGCAGGATCAGCGTGTAGGTCACGACCGGCACGCGATGCACCGGGTTGCGGTCGTGGACAGGGATCACCACGGGGCTGTCACCACCGGCCCATCATGTCCCAGTTGCACCGGTCAGCGGGCAGGGCGGTGGAACGGGCGGACCCCGCGCCGGTCCTGGCCGGCGGCGAGCGTCTCGCGACCCGACTCGGCGCGGGACAGCCAGCTCTGCCAGCGACCTGCGCCGTGCGTCGGCGAGCTCCACTGCCCGTCGAGGGTGACCAGGCGAGTGCCGGGCTGCTCGAGCCAGCGCAGGATGCACTCCGACTCCTCCGCCGTGGCGGCGGGTGTCGGCCCGACCCCGGGGATCACGGTGGCGGCAGCCGCCACCGTCGCGGCAACGTGCGCGAGCACCGTCGCCGTGTCGGGTGCGACGGACGCCGCCGCGAGCCGGCCGTGCCGGACGACCGAGATCTCCCACCCTCCGGTGGGGGCCGGGCGGGCCGCGACCAGCTCCGCGCACCCGGTCAGGCCGGCCAGCCGCTGCATCCGGGCCGCGGCGCGCGCGAACGCGGCCAGCCGGTCGCGGTGGGCCGCCGCCTCCTCGTAGCGCCCGCCGGCCGCGAGGACCGCGATGCGCTCCTGCAGCCGCGCCACCAGCTCGCGCGCGTCGTCCTCCATCGCCGCCCGGACGGCGGCGGCGTGCACCGCGTACTCGACCGGGCTCTCCCGGCCGTCGCAGGGGGCGTTGCACCGGCCCATCTCGGCCAGCGCACACGCGGGCACGACCCGGGCGGGGGACAGGCGGAGCGTGCACTGGCGCAGCCGGAACGCCTCGTGGGCCGCCGTCATCGCCAGCTCGGCGCCTCGGCTGGAATTGAACGGGCCCAGGTACGCAGCGGAGTCGGCGCGCACCTGGCGGACCACCGACAGGCGGGGGAACGCCTCGTCCGTCAGCTTGAGCCACACCGCCCGTTCGGGGAACCGGGACCGGCGGTTGTACCGCGGCTTGTGCTCGGCGATCATGCGCAGCTCGCGGACCTGCGCCTCCAACCGGGTTGCGCACACGATCGGCACGACCCGCTCGGCCAAGCCGACCATCTCGGCCATGCGGCTGCGCAGCTCGGACGCGGTGAAATACGTGCGGACGCGGTCGCGGATGTTCTTGGACGTGCCGACGTAGAGCACCTCGCCCGCGCCGTCCTCGAAGCGGTAGACGCCGGGCTCGGTCGGGAGCCCCTCGGCCAGGTACCGCTTGCGTCGCTGTTGCGGGTGGACGCGGGCGGAGAAGCCGGTCAGCTCCTCCAGCGAGTGGACCCCGAGCCCGCCGAGACGCTCCATCAGCCCGTGCAGGACGTCGACGGTCGCCCGGGCGTCGGACAGCGCGCGGTGGTTCGGCGACGTGCCCGCCCGGAAGAGGCGCGCGAGGGTGGCGAGCTTGCAGTTCGGCGCCTCGTCGCGCGTCACCACGCGCCGGGCGAGGAGCACGGTGTCGACGACGGGGAAGGCCGGCCAGGCGTGCCCGTGCGCGGCGCAGGCCGCTTTCAGGAAGCCGACGTCGAACGGGGCGTTGTGCGCGACGAGGACGCACCCGCGCGCGAACTCCAGGAACGAAGGCAGCACCGAGGCGATGGACGGCGACCCGGCCACCATGCCGTCGGTGATGCCGGTGAGCACCTGGATGAACGGCGGGATCGACGAGCCGGGGTTGACCAGCGTCTGGAACTCGGCGAGCCGCTCGCCGCCGCGCACCTTCACCGCGCCGATCTCGGTGATCTGCGAGTCGGCCGAGCCGCCCGTGGTCTCGAGGTCGACCACGACGAACGTGACCTCACGCAGCGGCGAGCCGAGCTCGTCGAAGGTGCCCTGAACCGGGGCGGGGCGGATCGTGCTGCCGGGGAGGGTGCTGCTGATCATGTCGGCGACGGTAGGGGCGGGCACCGACAGATCCGCTCAGGCGCGGCGGGCGTCCGGGCGGGGAGAAATTTCTGTCGGCGGTCGTGCGTAGCGTTCGTGACGGCTGGACGGCCGGGCCTCGCGGGGGCTCCGGGCGGGCGGAGGCGAGGGTCGCCCCGCCGGGTGGAGGAGACCGGGATGATCATCGACTGCGACTTCTGCACGATGCGCGACATCGCCTGCGGCGACTGCGTCGTGACCGTGCTGCTGGGCATGCCGGGCAGCGCGCGCGACGGGTTCGACGACGAAGAGGAGGCCGCGCTCGACGTGCTCGCGCAGTCGGGCCTGGTGCCGCCGCTGCGCCTTGAACTGGTGGAGCGAACGGGGGGCGAGCAGCCCGCGCGCCGTACCCGGCGCACCGCCTGACGAGGCGGTAATGGGCGCTGAGCGCGATGTGGTAAGGGCCGTGATCCAAATCGGGTTGCTAAGTGGCGTGGCGCTGTGTGCTTTAAGCAACACGTAAAGTCGCAGGTGGCGCTGCGTATTGCCCGCCCGCTCGAGCGATTGTTCGGGAGGGATGGCCAAGAGCCGGTCAAAGACACGGGAAATAGCGTCGGTCGGAATTGATCCACCCCCACTTGGCTGGCATTGTTCAGCTCCGGACGCACGCGTCACGCCACCTGACCTGGGTGGCAGCGAGCGTCTCCCGCCGAGTTCGGCGCCGGGCAACTCGCAACTGCCGGTGCCGGAGCCGGGGACCCAAATCCCCGGGGTGAATCGGTACGAACCTGTGCCGTAGGGCGAACTTCCTCGCCCGAACCCGTCAGCTAACCCGGTAGGCGGAACAAGGAAGATCGGAGTCACACCCGCCGTGACCGAACGAAGTCCGAGACGCCGCTCCCGCATAGTCCAGGGGATCTGCGCCACCCTCACGGTCACCCTCGTGTCCGTCCCGTCGTCAGGTGTGGCCTCGCCCTCCGACGACATCGAGCAGGCCGAGCGCAAGGTCGAGTCCCTCTACCACAAGGCCGAGCAGGCCACGGAGCGCTACAACGGCGCCCGGATCGCGCTCAAGGACGCCGAGCGTGCCTTCGCGCAGGCCCAGCGCCGCGCGGCCGGTCAGCAGTCCCGCGTCACAGCCCTCCAAAAGTCCGTCGGCGCCTTCGCCGCGGCTTCTTACCGCAACGGCGGCATCGACCAGACCCTGCAGCTCGTGTTCTCCGACGATCCGCAGGAGTTCATCGACCGCGCGGCCTCCCTCGACGCGATGTCGAGCCGTCAAGCCGGTACCTTGCGCCGCGTCGTCGAGGCTCGTCAGGAGCTGCGCGCCAACCAGGTCGCCGCGGCCCAGCAGCTGGCGATCGTGGAGGTGCAGCGCCGGGCGCTCGCCGCGGAGAAGTCCGAGGTCGAAAAGCACCTGCGCAGCGCCCGTTCGGTGCTCGACAAGCTGGAGGACAAGGCGCGCGCCACGCTGAACAGCCGCGCCTCGCGCGACAGCGCGCCGCGTCCGGGCCTGATCGAGTCCCTGCCCCTGCCGGACACGGCACGCGCGGCCAAGGCCATCAAGTTCGCGATCGCACAGCTCGGTGACCGCTACGTCTGGGGCGCGTCGGGCCCCGACGGCTGGGACTGCTCGGGCCTCACCTCGGCCGCCTGGCGCGCCGCCGGCGTGTCGCTGCCGCACTCGTCCGCCCAACAGTACTCGTCGGGCCGCAAGGTTGCGCGCGCCGACCTGGAGCCGGGGGACCTCGTCTACTTCTACCGGCCGATCAGCCACGTGGGCATCTACATCGGCGGCGGCAAGATGGTGGACGCTCCGAACCCCGGCAAGCGGGTGCGGATCGCCCCCATCTCGCTCATGCCGTATACGGGCGCGACCCGTCCCTGACCCGGGAGTCTCCAGACTTTGCCGTTGTCCCGGTAGAGCAGCTACGACCGGGACATATTGGCTCTAAGGCCGTGAAATTTCGGTCGGTCCGGTCGTACCATGCCGTGAATGAGTGAGGATCCCTCGAGGGTCGGGCCGGTTCCCGCCGGTCCTCCTCCGATGCAGCGCCGGCGTTCCCGCGGCCCTGTCGCCTTGCTCGCGTGCGCTGTGTTCGCCCTCACCGGGGTAGTTGCCACCAAGGTGAGCTCGGAACCGCAACCGGCGCCGCTCACCGGGGCCGCCGCGGAGGAAGCGCGCCGCGCGCTGCTCGACCAGGCCACCGTCACCCGCGACCAGGACCGCCAGGACACCGTCGGCACGATGCTGGCCCGCCGGGCGGCGGCGCTGGCGGCCGGCGACAAGGCGGCATTCCTCGCCACCGTGGACCCGCAGGCCGAAGCGTTCCGCGCGGTCCAGGCCGAGTGGTTCGACAATCTCTCCGACGTGCCGTTCTCCACGTGGACGCTCGAGCTCGGCGACCGGGGCCTGCTGCGCCTGTCCGAAGCCCGCGCGACGCTGTTGGGTTCCGCCGCATTCGTCGCGCCGGTCGACGTGTCGTACCAGGTCGACGGTTACGACCACGGCGCCCAGCACTACGACGAGCTGCTCACGTTCGTCCCGCGGGCGGGGCGCTGGTACGTAAATTCGAATCTCGACGTCAAGCCCGCGCAGTCGCACCGTGAACTGTGGGACGTGGGCCGCGTCCGGGTGGTGAAGGCGAAGTACGGGCTGGTCATGGGCCTGGGCAGCGAGAAGGACCTGGAGGCGTTCGCCCGCGAGGTCGACCGTGCCGTCCCGCGCGTCGATGCGGTGTGGGGCCACAGCTGGGCCGAGCACGTGCTCCTCGTCGTGACCCGCACCGAGGACGAGATGGCGTCGCTGCTGGGTGGCAAGCCCTCGGCGTACCGCCAGCTCGCCGCCGTCACGCGGGGCGAGCTCGGCGCGGAGGAGGGCACGGCCGCGGCCGACCGCATCCTGGTCAACCCCAAGGCGTACGCGGACCTGTCGAGCATGGGCCGGCGGGTGATCCTGGGGCACGAGATCACCCACGTCGCCGCCCGGGCCCGCACGCAGACGTGGACGCCGAAGTGGCTCGCCGAAGGCCTGGCCGACTACGTGGGTTACCTGAAGAGCGGCCTCGCCGACGACGTGATCGCCCAGGAGCTCACCGACGACGTTCGCAAGGGCAAGCTGCCGACCGAGCTGCCAGACAACTCCGATTTCGGCACCACGAACTCCGACCTGCCCCAGACGTACGAGATGTCTTGGCTGGCGTGCAAGATGATCGTGGAACGATACGGGGGCCGGGACGCCCTGGTGACGTTCTACCGCACGATCGGAGCCCCCGGGGGTGACGCGAGCGTGGTCGACCGCGCCTTCCAGGAGGTTCTCGGGATCACCTCGGCCGCGTTCACCAAGGAATGGCGCGAGTACGTCCGCGAGCGCCTCGCCTGACCTACCGGGGTCGCACGACCCACGAGGAACGGCATGAGCGGTGAGACCGAGGGCCCCCGGCACGCCCGCCGCGGCGCCGGGCCCGACCCGCGCGCGGCCGCGCTGGCCGGCGCCGCCGTCCTGGGTGCCGCCCTGCTGGTCACGGTGATCCTGACGACCCCGTGGGAGGTCCTGCCCACCCCGGACGCCGGCCGGGCGCCCATCGACCCCGGGCGGGACTTCACCGCCGCCGAGCACGCCCGGGAGGACGCGTACCACCGGCAGTTGTGGCCGGCCTACCTCCTGGCGTTGCTGGCGTCTCTGACCGCGGCGGCGGTGCTGGGCTTCACGTCCGCAGGTGCGCGCCTGATCCGGGCCGTGGCGCGTCCCCTGGGCGGCGGTCGCGGGTGGCAGTTGGTGCTCGGCGCGGGGGCCGTCGGGGTCGTCGGGCGCCTGGCCACGCTGCCGTTCGGGATATGGCGCGAGCAGGTGGCGCGCGACTACGGGCTGACCGTGCGGGACTGGGGCGACTACGCGGTCGATTTGGCGAAGTCGACCGGTATCGCCTGGGCCGTCACGCTGATCGGCCTCGGCGTCCTCTACCTGTTGGTGTGGCGGTTCCCCCGCCGCTGGTGGGTAGCCGGCGCGGGCGTCGGCGCCGGGCTCGTCCTCGCGTCCTCGTACGCCTATCCGGTCGTGATCGAGCCGGCGTTCAACGACTTCTCTTCGATGGCGCAGGGCCCCCTGCGGACGTCCCTGCTCGAGCTGGCGAAAACCGACGGGGTCTCCGTCTCGGACGTCCTCGTGGCCGACGCCTCCAAGCGGACGTCCCGGATCAACGCCTACGTCTCCGGGTTCGGCGGCAGCCGGCGCATCGTCATCTACGACACGACCTTGCGCCGGCTGCCGCCGGAGCAGGTGCGCATGATCGTGGCGCACGAACTCGGGCACGTGGAGGACGCCGACGTCCTGCACGGGACGATGGAGGGCGCCCTCGGCATGGCTGCCGGCATCTGCGTCGTCTTCGCCGCCCTGGCCACCCCGGGGGTGCGCCGTCGCGCCGGGCTCGAGCCGCCGCCCGCGCCGGGGAGCCCGCGGGGCGGCTTCGAGCCCGCGTCCCTCGCCCTGGTGCTCGCGCTGGTGTCGGTCCTGGTCGCGGTGACGACACCGATCCAGTTGCTGGTGAGCAGGCGGGTCGAGGCGCGGGCGGACGTCCACTCACTCGACCTCACGCGGGATCCCGCGACGATGGCTGCGATGCAGCGTCAGCTCACGCTGAGCAACCTCGGGGAACTCGACCCGAGCCGGCTCGTGTACGGCGTCATCACGACGCACCCGATGGGGACGGAGCGCATTGCCCTCGCCCGGACGTGGGCCCGCCTGCACGGCGTCCCCGAGCCGCCGAACCTCGTCGGGCCCGCGGCGCCGGCGAGCCCCGCCCCGACCCCTACCCCGTCGCCGACCCCGAAGCCGACAGTCATACCTACACCGAAGTCGAAACCCACACCGCCCACAACCAAGTCCACGCCGAAGCCGAAACCCGTGCCGACGAAGACCCCCGCCGCGAGGTGAAAGTTCGCCCGACCGGCGCACGGCGGTGTTCTCGGCGGGGCTTTCGTGACTAGCCTTGTTGAAGATGGTTTTCAGACCAGACAAGGGGGCATCTCGCAGTGGGTCACGGCCACGGGCACGGTCACGGACATGGGCACGGACATGGGCACGGCCAGGGACAAGCGGGCACGAGGCACGTCAAGCCACTCGCCATCGCGTTCAGCCTCGCACTCGCGTACTTCGTCGTGGAGGCCGTGTTCGCCGTCGTGACGGGGTCGCTGATCCTGCTCTCAGACGCCGGCCACATGCTCACCGACACCGCGGGCCTCGGTCTCGCGCTCGCGGCGATCCTGGCCGCGGCCCGGGCGCAGCGGGGCGGCAACCGCAGTTTCGGCCTGTACCGCCTGGAGGTCCTGGCCGCGCTGGCCAACGCCGTCCTGCTGTTCGGGGTGGCGGGCTACGTCCTGTGGCAGTCGCTGATCCGGCTCGGCGACCCCGTGCACCTGCCGACCCACCAGATGCTCCTCGTCGCCGTCATCGGGTTGGCCGTCAACCTGGTCGGGTTCTTCCTCCTGCAGGAGGGCGCGAAGGACAACTTGAACATGCGCGGCGCCTACTTGGAGGTGGTGGCGGACGCGATCGGGTCGGCGGCCATCATCGTCGCGGCGATCCTGATCATCGTCACAGGCTGGTCGTGGGTCGACCCGGCCTTCGCGATCGCCCTGGGCGTGTTCATCCTGCCTAGGACGCTGCGCCTCGGCGCGCAGGCGCTGCGAGTCCTGCTGCAGGCCGCGCCGGCGCACGTCGACCTGGCGAGCGTCGAGTCCGACCTGCGGGACCTGCCTGGCGTGGAGCACGTGCACGACCTGCACATCTGGACGCTGACCTCCGAGATGGACGTGGCGACCGTGCACCTGCAGGTCGACCAGGACGCCGGCGGGCACGACGTGCTGGAGCGAGCGCAAGTGTTGCTGCACGAGAAGTACGGCCTTGCTCACGCGACGCTGCAGATCGAGCCGGTCGGCCACGCCGGTCCGCCGCGCTGGGAGTGGTGCACCGAGCAGTCGGCCGGCGTCCCGCCGGTGATTCCGCCGTCCCGGGGGCGGCACCGGCGCCGGTGAGCGGGCCGGTGAGCGGGCCGGTGAGCGGGCCGGTCAGCAGGGCCGGTCAGGCGGGCCGGGCTACCCAGCCGCGCCGGGTCCGCCGCGCGCCGACGACCCGGCAGGCCAGGTAGATCGCGAAGGAGATCGTGGTCACGTAGGGGCTGACGGGCACGGAGGCACCGACCGCGAGGAGGATTCCGCCGACGGTCGCCACGACGGCGAACGTGACGCTCAGCGCGGCGACGGCGGCGGGTGACGCCGCGACGCGCATGGCCGCCGCCGCGGGCGTGCACATCAGCGCGAGGACGAGCAGGGCGCCGATCACCTGGATCGCGGAGGCCACGGCCAGCCCGAGCGCGAGCATGAACACGACGGACAGCGTCCGGACGGGGACGCCGCGCGCGGCCGCCACCGCCGGGTCGATGCTGGCGAAGGTGAGGGGCCGCCAGATTGCGGCGAGCAGCAGGACCACCGCGGCGGAGGTGGCGACCAGCCAGGTGGTCCGCGGGGTGTCGACGGCCACGATCTGCCCGGTGAGCAGGCCGAACTTGTTCGAGGACCGGCCCTTGTAGAGCGCGAGGAAGAGCACCCCGAGCCCGAGCCCGAAGGGCATGAGGACACCGATGATCGAGTTGCGGTCCCGCGCGCGCACGCCCAGTAGCCCGATCAGCAGGGCGGCGACGAGCGAGCCGGCGATAGACCCGGCGACGACGTTCACCCCGAGCAGCAGCGCGCCGGCCGCGCCGGCGAACGACAGCTCGCTGATGCCGTGCACGGCGAAGGGCAGGTCGCGCATGATGACGAACGGCCCGACGAGCCCGCCGACCAGCGCCACGACCGCCCCCGCGATCAGCGAGTTGCGCACCAGTGCGAGCAGCGAGCCGTAGTCGTCGAAGTTGACGACCTGGCTCCAGGCGAGGCCGTCCGCCGCGAGGGACATCTAGTGCCCTCCGTCGCCGCCGACGATGGCGATGCCTTGGGCGGTCCGGACGACCTCGATCGGCGTCCCGTACAGCTCGGAGAGCACGGGGGAGGTCAGCACCTCCGCCGGCGTACCGACCCGGAACCGCCCGCCGCTCAGGTACAGGACGCGGTCGACCGCAGACAGGATCGGGTTGATCTCGTGGGTCACGAACACGACCGCGGTGCCGTGCGAGCGGCGCCGGGCGTCGACCAGGCGGGTGACCGCGCTCTGATGGTGCAGGTCGAGCGAGAGCAGCGGTTCGTCGCACAGCAGGATGCGCGGGTCGGTGGCGAGCGCCTGGGCGATCCGGACGCGCTGCTGCTCACCGCCCGAGAGCAGCCCGAGCGGGACGTCGGCGTAGCCGGTTGCCCCGACGGCGGCGAGCAGTTCGTCGACCCTCGGGCGGGCGCGCCGAGCGCCCCCGGCGCCCCAGCGGTGCCCGTCGACCCCCAGCCGGACGAGGTCGCGGGCCCGCACCGACGCGGCGGCGGCGAGCGCCTTCTGCTGCGGCACGTAGCCGACCAGGTGGCTGCCCCGCCGCGCGGGCCGCCCGGCGACGGTGAGGGTCCCGGCCGAGAGCGGCGTCGAGCCCGAGCAGGACGCGGAGCAGGCTCGTCTTGCCGCACCCGTTCGGCCCGAGGACGCCGAGGAACTCCCCGGCCCGCAGGTCGAGGTCCAGGCCGTCCCACAGGGTGCGGGTCCCGTACCGCAAGGCGGCTCCGCGCAGGCTCGCGACCGCGTCCCCCGGCTCGAACCGCAGTTCTGGGGAGGCGGTCGCATGCTCCGTCGTGGTCACGACGCCTGCGTCGACTTCGCGAGGGCGTCCCGGACGGCGTCGAGGTTGGCGCCCATCCAGTCGAGGTACGACGTCCCGGCGGGCAGGGTCTCGGTGACGCTCACGACGGGGACGCCCTTGCCGACGGCGGCCGCGCGCAGCTGTTCGGTCTGCGGCCCGGTGGTCTGTTCGTTGTAGATCAGGGCCTGCACCTCCCCGGAGGTGATCAGCGCCTCGGCGTCGGCAAGCACGCGGATCGGGACGTCCGTGCCCTCCTCGATCGCCTCGCTGAACTCTGCCGGGGTGACGTTGGACAGACCGCACGCCTCCAGCAGGTAGAGCGGGACGGGCTCCGTCACGGCGATCTCGGTACCCGCGTGTCCCGATTTCAGGTCGGCCTGACGCGCCGTCAGGATCGCGAGGGTGGCGCGGAATCCGTCCGCGTTCGCCCGGAACGCCTCCGCGCTGCCCGGCTCCACCTGGCCCAAGGTCTCGGCGATCCGCCCGGCCAGCGTCGACATCGCCGCCAGGTCGTACCAGACGTGCTCGTTGAGCTCGCCGCCGTCTGGCGCCGTCCGGCCCGAAACGTCGACGGCGCCGAGCAGCGCGCGGTCCCCGGCGCCGGCCCCGCCCAGCATGGTCTGGACGAAGTCGTCGTAGCCCCCGCCGTTCGACACCACGACCCTCGCCTGCGACAGCGCCAGTTGCGTCCTGGTGGAGGCTTCGTAGCTGTGCGGGTCCTGGCCGGGCTCGGTGATGATCGACGTCACGGCGACCCGGTCGCCACCGATGCGACTCACGATGTCGCCGTACGCGCTCGTCGACGCGACGACCGGGATGGGCGCAGCCGCGGGCGCCGCCGATGCCGCTGCGGGGGGTGTCGCCGATGCCGCCGGTGTCGCCGACGCCGGCGCGGGAGGTGCCGCCTCGGGCCGCGGGCCGCTGTCGGTGGCGCACCCGGCGAGCAGCAGCGCCGCCGCCGCCGCGGTACCCACCGCGCGTGCCAGGACCGTTCGCTGCATGGCGCCTCCTCGTCACGATAACCGTTTTCATATCCGATAGTACGGACGCCCGCGGCGACGGGCGAGCGTGGTGACCCGTTCGGCGGAACCCTCGGACCGCGCCCCTCAGGCGCCGGTGGCGGCCCGCAGGGCCGGCGCGAAGGGGTCCGGCAAGGACTTCCAGCGGGCCGGACCGGCCGCGTACTCGGTGCAGGACAGGCTCGCCCAGTCCAACAGCGCGCTCAGCCGGTCGGCGTCCACGTCGAGGCCGGTGCAGACCAGGTCGTTGGGGGTCGGCTCGAACACGGCGTTGCCGTCGGGCCAGGCGCCCGTGGAGATCAGCTGCACCCGCGGCCCGGACGTGGCGAACGCGTATCGGGTGTCCGGCCGGCTGGCCAGCCACACGTGCCCGCGCGTGCGGAGCACCGCCGGCACCACCTGCTCGAGACTCGCGTAGAACCGGCCGGGGTGCAGGGGACGCCGACCCTGCCAGGCGAAGCTGGACGCCGGCCCCGAACCGGCGCTCGGCAGGGCCGGGACCGCCCCCGGGTCGGCGCGGCGCGCGGCGGCGCGCGGGTCGTGGCTGCTCGGGCCGTACGCGAGCCCGCCCGCCAGGTGCGGAAGGCGAAGGGCGGCCGAGGGGTTGAGCTGCCCCAGCAGGCTGGCCGGGGCGGCGCCCGCCACGGGCCCGACGAGGACGTCCGCGTGCTCGATCTGACGGATCAGCACCTCGGAGACGAAGCGGTCGTCAGCCGGGGCGCAGGCCAGGCCGCGGTGGGCGAGCGTCTCGGCCCCGTCGGCGTCCGCGATTACCGCGGCCGGATCGACGGCGGTCACGACGGCGTGCACCGTCACCAGCCGGCGCATCGGGACGCGTTCGAAAGACCCGAAGGTAAGCTCGCGGGTAACCGGTGCCGGCTCGACGCCGGGGGGCAGGGCCAGGATCACCGTGCGGTACCGCTCGTGCCGCGCGCACTCGGCCAGCGCCGGCAGGACCGACTCGCGCAGCGTGCACCCGACGCATCCGTGGGCCAGGTCGACGACGAGATGCTGGCTGCCGTTCTCGTCCCGCAGGGTGCGCACGACCCGCCCTTCGGCAAGCTCTCGCAGGTCGTGGTCGAGGACGACCGTCCGCCCCGGTCGTTCGGCCAGCATCCGGTTCGCCGTCTCGCGCGCCACCTCGGCGTGCAGCCCGGCGAGGATCACCACTGTCACCCGCATGTCGTTTCCTTCCCCGATATGACAACCATTATCGTTAACGTAGCGGTTGGGGGCACGGATGTCAGCATTCGGCGGGTCCGCGAGCCCCCCGGGCGGTTTCACCGACGGACCAGCAATGGTTGTCACCGTCGCCTACGATGTCGCTTTCGTGCCCGTTGGTGCAGGGAGATCCAGATGCGCGTGCAGGGTGCCTCGGGGTTGCGGCGGGTGGCCGCCGTGGCAGCGGTGGGCCTGCTGACGGCGGGTCTGGCGGGCCCGGGCGGCGGGCGGGCGAAGGCGGCCGAGGCCGTCCCGACAGCGCCGGCCGCCGCCTCGGACGCGGTCCTCGCCTCCATCCCGGCCGACGCCACGTTCACGTTGTCGCCGCAACTCGCGGCCCTGCTCGGGCGCAACACGGTCGACGCCGCCGGGGTGCGTGCCCTGCGCACCGCCGCGCGCCCGACCTTCCCGGGCGAGAAGACCCCGCCGGTCGGCACGACGCTGCTGTGGCCCGCGCTCGACGACGTCAACGGTGGCCCGACCGGGCTGTACCTGAAGCCGTACACCTTGCGCGGTGTCGGCAAGAAGGTCGAGGTCTGGGTCGCGTCGGGCGAGGACGACGTGTCGAAGGGGACGGCGTTCCCGGCCGGGGACTGCCGCAACGACGTTCCGAACAGCACCGAGGTCACCGACGCGCAGGTCAAGCGCCTGATCGGGCAGTTCGACTCGAACATGTTCCCCAAGGAGACGAAGGTCTTCTCGACCCCGCCGGACCGGTCGGGCTCGACGACCCTGCCCGGCCTCGTCCCGCTGGGCATCGACTTCGCCGGCGACGGCGACCACACGGTTACCCTCGTGGACAACGTCCGGGACGCGAACTTCTACGAGTTCCCGGCGAACCGCTCGTATGTCGCCGGTTTCTTCGCGCCGATCCTCAACGAGCTCACCGACCGCAACGTGATGACGATCGACGCGTTCGACTGGCTGCACCGCACCGGGCCCGACCCGAAGAGCGAGCCCGACAAGGACGTGTGCAAGAGCCGGCCGGCGTTCCCGCGGCTGTACGAGGGCGTGTTCGCGCACGAGTGGCAGCACCTGCTGGAGAACTACCAGGACCCGGGCGAGGTCCCCTGGCTCAACGAGGGCCTGTCGATGATCGCGGAGACCGTGGCCGGGTACGCCGAGACGACCCGCACCGTCCACCAGACCAACGCGCAGCGGGACCTGCTCTGCTTCAACGGCTTCGGGACGATCAAGGGCCCGTCCAACCCGAACCCGGTGGCCTGCGGCGGCCCGCAGAACTCCCTGACGACCTGGGGCGACGAGGGCCAGGGGTCCGAGATCCTCGCCGACTACGGCAACGCCCGGTCGTTCATGCTCTTCCTGCTCGACCGGTACGGCACCGACTTCATCGGCGCCCTGCACACCGACAGCGAGCACTACGGCCTCGGCAGCGTGCAGGCCGCGCTCGACCGGACGGCCGGTGGGGTCAACGTCGCCCAGGTGTTGCACGACTTCCAGCTCTCGACGCTGATCGACCGCTTCCTGGACGACCCGCGGACCAAGCTGTCCGGCATCGCGAGGAAGCGGGTCACGTCCGAGAGCCTGCACTCGACCGTGAACCTGAAGAACCCGGCGGCGTTCGCCGCCGCCGGCGCCGCTCCCAACGGCGCCGACTACGTGCTGCTGAAGAAGGGCGGCAAGGCGCTCGCGGGCTCCGCGCTGAAGTCGGTCACGTTCACCGGCGACCGGACGATCGCGGGGGACCCCGAGTCCAACGCGGGCGACATCATCGTCCCGGTGCCGGACGGGCTGCCCGTGCCCGGGAGCGAGAGCACGGGCGCGACGGTCGACAACTGGCACGTCAGCCTCGTCGGCATCGACGCGGCCGGGCGCAAGATCCTGGTCTCCTCGCGCGACAAGGCATTCTCGGTGACCTGGTCGGCGAAGGCGCTGAAGGCGTTCGCCGCGTACCCGACCGTCGTCGCGGTGATCAGCCACGACAACATCGACGAGCTCAACCTCGCGGCGGAGCAGTACGCGCGATACGCGCTGAAGGTGAACGGGTCGGAACAACGCGGCGGATAGGCTTTCTCGGATGCCCCGGACGCTGGTCGTGACCAACGACTTTCCGCCGCGGGCCGGGGGTATCCAGGCTTTCGTGCAGGCGGTCGTCGCGGGCCAGCCGGCCGACGAGGTCGTCGTCTACGCGCCGGCCTGGCCCGGCGCCGCCGAGTTCGACGCGGCCGCGCAGTTCCCCGTCGTCCGGCACCCGGGCTCGCTGATGCTCCCCGTGCCCGCGGTCGCCAACCGGGCCAAGGACATCCTGCGGCGCTTCGGTTGCGACCGCGTCCTGTTCGGCGCCGCGGCCCCCCTGGGCCTGCTCGCCCCGACCCTGCGGGATGCCGGGGCGCGCCGGACCGTTGCGATCACGCACGGGCACGAGGCGGGTTGGGCGCTGCTGCCGGGCGGCCGGGCGGGCCTGCGCCGGATAGGTGCAGGTCTGGACGTCCTGACATACCTCGGTGACTACACGCGCCGGCTGATCTCGGGTGCGCTGCGCCCGCAGGACCGCCGCAAGCTGCACCAGCTGCACCCCGGCGTCGACCCCGCGAAGTTTTGCCCGGGCGCCGGCGGGCCGGCCGTCCGAGCCGAATTGGGGCTGACCGGACGGCCGGTGGTCGTGTGCGTGTCCCGGCTCGTGCCCCGCAAAGGCCAGGACGTACTGATCCGGGCCCTCCCGGCGATCCGCTCGCGCGTCCCGGGCACCGCGCTGCTGATCGTCGGCGACGGCCCGTACCGGGCGAAGCTCGCGCAGCTCGCCGGGGACCTCGCAGTCTCCGACGACGTGGTGTTCACCGGTCCCGTCCCGTGGGAAAAGTTGCCGGCCTGCTTCGACGCCGGCGACGTGTTCGCCATGCCGTGCCGGACGCGGCGGCGGGGCCTGGACGTCGAAGGCCTCGGCATCGTGTTCCTCGAAGCCTCGGCCACGGGCCTGCCCGTCGTCGCCGGGGACTCGGGCGGTGCGCCCGACGCCGTCCTGCCTGGCGAGACCGGTGTCGTCGTGGACGGTCGGTCGCCCGCCGCGGTCGCTGCTCAGGTGGCGGACCTCCTGTCAGATCCGGTCCGGGCGCGGGCGATGGGGGAGAGCGGGCGGGCCTGGGTCGCGAAGGAGTGGACCTGGGAGCTGTCGGTCGAGCGGCTGCGGGAACTGCTCGCGGGCTAGCGGTCGAGTCAGTAGACGCAGACCTGCGCGAGCCGCCGACCTACGACGGCGTGGACCTCGTTCGCCCTCCGCAGTTGCGCCAGGCTCTCGTGGGTCCCGAGCACCTGGCCGGATTTGGCCGCGTCCGGGCGAAGGATGCCGACGACCTCCCGGCCTCCGCCCGGCGTCGGCCAGCTGACAGCGTCGACCAGCCGCAGGGTTTTGAACGCGCAGGCGTTCTTGACCTTCTGGTCGAAGGCGGCCTGGCTCACCCCCTGCACCACCTGCGAGACCTCGGCGCTCTTGGCGAACACCGCGAGGATCTCCGGCTGCGCCGCCGGGCCCGGCAGGTAGGCGTCGAGGGCGATCAGCTCGAGTTTGACCTTGCGCAGGATCTCCGCCTGCTTGACGAGCGCGGCGACGCCGGTCGCGTACATGGCCTTCCCGCCTGCCGGCCCCGCCGTGAAGACGCCGGTGATCCAGCGAGTTCCGGCTTCGGTGAAGGTGGCGACGTCGCGCAGTTCGAGGCCTTGGCCGACCCGCGCGGCCGCGTCTGCGGCGAAGGTGTTCCACGAGGAGAAGCGGATGAGGGTCTGCTGCTGCACCTGCGTTTGGCGGCGGAAGATGCCCAGGAACGTCGTGCCGCCGTCCTCCTCGAAGGCTTCGACCGCGATCAGGGCGAATCGGTCGGCATTCAGCTTCTCGAAGGTGGCGTGAAAGGCCGCGAACCCGCGCCGGACGACCGTGAGGTCGATGCCGGTGCCGGTGTGCCAGATCCCTTGATAGGTCGCGGCGTCGGTGCGGGTCAGCGAGAACACCGGCGGGGCCGCGCCGGAGCCGACGAAGCTCCACTCGTGTGGCGTCGACTGGTTCGACAGCGCCGCCCATGCGCTCGCCGGTGCCTTGTTCGGATTGGCGGCCTTGACGGCCGGGAGGGACCACGACGTCGAGAATCCCATCGGCCGGTACACGCCGGCATCGGCCATGTTGGCTTTTGCCGGGTCGTTCGTCGGCGCCCCGAACTTCCTCGACTTGACGTGGACGTGGAAGTGGGGGTGGCTCGTCAAACCGGAGAAGCCGACCTTGCCGAGATACTGGCCCTTGCGCACCTCTGCCCCGACCTGCAGGAATTCGGTCGGGATCGACCCGGCCAGTAGGTGGCCGTAGACCAAATCTCGTTCTGGTTCATCACGAAGATCTCGTTGCCGCCGGTGAACCCGACCCCGTGCGTCTTGCTGACGTTGAGGACGTTTCCGGTGGTGGGGTCCTGGTGCGGCTCGGTCAGTACACGTCGAGACCCTCGTCGATCTTCTGCCCGTCCAGCGTGACCGACGTGATCGTGAGGTCGGTGGCGCCGGTGTTACCGATCGAGTAGGTCAGCGATATCCGACCCTGGGAGACGCCCGCGGACGACGGGCCGATGCGCTGGTAGGTGAAAGCCGCGCCCTCGACCGGCTGGACCACGTTGACGACGAACCCCATAGTGCCTCCCGAATTTCCCGGGTCAATCTAGGGGTCCGGGGTCGGGATGCGAAGAGTTACGCCACGCGAGCGCGGTTCAGTGCGCGGAGCGGTCCGCGGTGATCAGGCCGAGGCGCATCGCGGTCATCAGTGCGGTGGCGCGGTTGCCGGCGCCGAGCTTCTCGTAGAGCTTCGAGATGTGGGTCTTGGTCGTCGACTCGCTGATGAACAGGGCCTTCGCTATGCCGGAGACGGCCAGGCCGTCCGCGAGCAGCTTGAGCACCTCGCGCTCGCGCGGACTGAGCTGCGGGCCGGCGGGGGCCATCTTGCGGCGCATGGCGTCGGCCAGGTCGGCCGCGGAGAACGACTGCGGGGACGCGGCCGCGTGCCGGGCGGCGGCGAGGACCTCCTCTGCGGGCGCGTCCTTGTTCACGAAGCTGGATGCGCCGGCCTCGAGCGCGCCGAAGAGCTGCTCGTCGCCCGCGTACATCGTCAGGATGACGATGCCCATCGTCTCGCCGGCGGCGCGGAGCTTCTTCACGGTGTCCAGGCCGTTGCCGTCGGGCAGGCGGACGTCCATGATCACGACCTCGGGCTGCTCGGCGCGGATCACCGCGAGCGCCTCGGCGACAGAGCCGGCCTCGCCGACGACCTCGAAGCCGGGGTCGCGCTCGAAGGCGCGGCGCAGACCGTGGCGGATGAGTTCGTGGTCGTCGACCAGCAGGACGGTCGTCGTCATGTGGACCTCTCTTTACCTCGCCTGCCCGCGGCGGCGCCGATCAGGCTGTCGTCCCGTTCCGGGCTGTTACCACCGGAGCCGAGCGTCACCGCGACGTACGTGCCGCGCGGTTCCCGGGGGCGTACCTCCAAAGCGGCACGCAACCGGGCTGCTCGCTCCCGCATGATCTCCATCCCGAAGCTGTCTTCGCGTCCCTTACCCAATCCGCGGCCGTCGTCCTCGACGATCAATTCGGCACTCGGCGGGTGAACTCGGCACGTTACCCACAGATTGTCCGCTGTGGAGTGCTTGCGCGCGTTGTTGATGGCCTCCTGTGCGATTCGCAGCAGCTCGGCCTCCGCCTCCGCAGGCAGCCTCCGGCTGGACTCGTCCAACGTGAGGTGCACCGTGAACCCCGACGTCGTACCGATGGTACGTAGATAGTCCGACAAAGCCGCGCCCAAACCGCCGTGCCGGTCGACTTCCGTTCGAAGTTCGAAAATCGACAGCCGCAGCTCGCGCACAATGCGGGTCATCTGGTGCCGAAGCTCCGTCAGGTCCGCCACGATACCGGGCTGGTCGTTGTCGGCGGCGGTCGCGGAGATCTCGTCGACCACGTACCCGAGCGAGGCCAGCTCCTGGGCGATGCCGTCGTGGATCTCGCGGGCCAGGCGCCGGCGCTCCTCCGTCGTGGCCAGCTCGCGGATCTGGTCGAACAGCAGGCCCGTCTCGAGCCGCAGCGACGCGCTCTCGATGATCTCCATGACCTTGACGACGACGGCCTCGGGGTACGCCAGGGTCTCCTTCGTCTCGAGCCCGACCAGGCCCGTCTGGCGCGCGCCGATCCGGATCGGGACGACGAGCGAGCTGCCGGGCAGCGTCCCGAGCGCGCCGCCGGGGGCGCGGGGGAACTGACCGCCTCGGATCTGCGGGATCTCGGTCGCCCAGCAGTCGGCGAACGGGTTGTCGCCGCGGATCTCGATGTCCCACTCCAGCCGGTCCTCCCCGCGGTGCGCGAGGGGGACCAGGCGGTCACCGCCGGCCCGGACCACGAGGGCGGCCGAGCTGAATCGGGCGATCCGGGTGATGTCCTCCAGCACCGCGTCCGCGGTGCTGACCGGGTCGAGGGAGCCTGGCAACTGGCGGGTCACCGTGTAGAGCTGGGAGAGCAGGCTGTGGGCCTCGCTGTAGACCGTGGTCGCCTGGTCCGAGACGTGCTCCTGCAGGCGCTGCGCCCACGCGGCGACCAGGCCGCCCATCAGGGCGATGATCGTCCACTGGGCGGTCGCGAGGATGTAGTCCTTCGCGTCGATCTCGTCCGCGGCCAGCGACGCGGCGGAGAGCATCGCGCCACCCGCGAACCCGGTGCAGGCCAGCGCCCCGGCCGCGCCCGCGAGCAGGCCGCCCGCGAACACGGGGGCGAGGACGTACGGCAACAGCGGGCTCATGTCGTGCCCGGTGGCGTTGACCGCCACGGCCCACACGATGACCTCGAAGATGCGGCCGAGGACGCCGGAGACCGGGTTGCGCTCGAGCACCGAGCTGATCACGCCGGCGAGGGCGACCGAGACGATCCACCACACGTCCGAGACCGGGTGGTCACCCAGGACGGACAACGCCGAACAGCCGACCACCAGCAGGATGCGCAGGATCTGGGCAGGCAGCCCCGGGTTGCCTGCGAAGACCCCGTTCAGCCGACTGGACACCGGACAAAGCCTGTCACACTTCCCGCCGGTACAGACGGCACAGCGCGGAGGTCAGCGTCGGCGGCGTTCGTGGATCTCCCGCGCGACGTCCCGAGCGGCGAGGGCGTCGGCCAGTTCGGCCACGTACTCGCCGATCCCGTCCGTGAACTCCGCCACCCGCTCGAGCTCGAACGGGCCGTCCGAACGGCCGGCCACGACGATCGAGTTCGCGTCCAGCATCGGCACCGCCGCCAGGAAGCCCCACTGCGCGCAGGGGACGCCGGTGAGCTCGATGCGGAACTGTTCGGTGTCGTCGATGACCTTCGGCTTCTCGCGGCCGAGGATCTCGCGGACGAACCAGTTTTCCTCCGTCAGGCGGTGCCGGACGTCCGTGCGCTTGAGGCCGAGGCCGGACGCCAGGATCCACACGTCGCCGTCCGGCACGAGGACCGCGACGGCCTCGCACTCGAGGAAGTCCATCGCCAGGTAGGCGAGTTCCTCGGCGACCTTGACGGGGGCGTCGAGGCCGTCCGTCATCGCCATGAGCTGGTGCAGGTAGCCGATTCCCGGGGGCTCGAGCTCGGGGCCGTAGTAGACGGGGCGGTTCGCGATCGCGCGGGCACGAGCGTCGGCCTCGGCGTTGGCGACGGCCTCGGTGACGATGCGCTCGGCCTCGGCCCGGATGAGGGCCTCCTCCTTCACCGCCTGGACCTTGGCGAACACCTCGACGCGGGAAGCCTCCATCCGCTCCCGGTTCTCGGCGTCGGCCTTGAGCTTGGCGACGCGGGCCTCTTCGGCGGCCGTCCGCGCGTCCGCCCGGGCCTTGATCTCGGCCTGGCGCGCGGCCTCGGCCTCGGCGCGCACCCGGGCGCGCTCGGCTTCCAGCGCGGCCTTCGCCTCGGCCTCGGCCTTGATCTGCGCGGCCTTCGCGTCGGCCTTGGCCTGCGCCTCCGCGACTCGGGCCGCCTCCTGGCGGGCCCGCTCGGCGGCGCGCTCGGCGTCCGCCGCGGCCTTCGCCTCGGCCTCCGCCTTGGCCTTGGCGATCCGCGCCTCCTCGGCGGCTGCCTTGGCGGCGTCGGCCTCGGCACGGGCCTTGACCCGCGCGTCCTGCTCGGCCTGGAGCTTGGCGGCTCGCGCCGCCTCGATCGCCTCGCGCTCGGCCTGGCGGGCCGCCTCCGCCTCCGCCTTGGCCTTGGCCCGGGCCTCCGCCTCGGCTGCCCGTTCGGCAGCGCGGGCGGCCTCGGCCTCGGCCTTCGCCTTCGCTCGGGCGGCGAACTCGGCCTCTCGGGCGGCCTCGGCGTCCGCCTTCGCCTTCGCGCGGGCGGCGAACTCGGCCTGGATCTTCGCGGCCCGGGCGGCCTCCGCCTCGGCCTCGGCTTTCGCGCGGGCCGCCGCCTCGGCGGCCACAATCGCGTCCGCCTCGGCCTGAGCCTTGGCCCGAGCCTTCTCCGCGATGCGGCGGGCCTCCGCCAGGGCGGCCGCCTCCGCGGCCCGGACCGCGTCGGCGGCGGCCTGGGCCTTCGCGCGCGCCTCCTCGGCGACGGCACGGGCCGCATCGGCGATGACCTTGTCGGCGAAGCGAGTGAACTCGTTGTCGGACTCCGCGGCGAGGCGGGCGGCCTCCTCGGCGCGGCGGGCCTCCTCGGCGGCGATCTCGGCCTTGCGGGCGGCCTCTTCGGCTTCCGCGCGATCGGCGTCGAACTTGGCCTTGATCTGCGCTTCCTGCTCGGCGCGGCGGGTCGCCTCGGCCTTGGCCGCGGCCTGCGCGTCCCCTGCCCGGCGCGCTTCCTTCGCGTTCGCGTCGGCCTTGCGGCGGGCTTCCTGCTCCGCGATGCGGGCGGCGTCGGCGTCGGCCGCCGTCTTGCGGCGGGCCTCCTCCTCGGCGGCCTTTGCGGCGTCGGCGTCGGTCTTGGCGCGCGCCTGCGCGATCTCGCGCTCGGCGCGCTCCGCCTCGGCAGCGGCCTTCGCCGCGGCGTCGGCCTGAAACTTGGCGGCCTTCGCCTCGACTGCCGCCTGCGCCTTCGCCGCCTTGGTGGCCTCGTTCAGGGCCTTGGCCTCGGCGTCGGCTTGGGCGCGGGCGGCACGGGCTGCGTCGCGGTCGGCGGCGGCCTGCGCCTTCGCAGCCTCGGCCTGCGCTTTGGCCTCGGCGCGAGCGCTCTCCCGGGACGGGGCGGCCGGCGCGGCTACAGGTGCGGGCGCGGGCGCGGGGGTCGCCACGTGCTCGGACGGAGCCTGCCGGCGGCGGGCCCACGGGGCGAGACGCCGCTTCAGCGAGTCGGTGCTCGGCGCGGGGGGCAGGTCCAGCTCGACCGGGAACGCCGGCCGGGCAGCCGGCGGAGCGGGTGGGGCCGGTGCGGCGGACGCAGGCATCGCCGGAGCGACCGGGGCGGTCGGTGCGCCAGGCGCGATCGGGGCGGTGGACGCGGGGGAAGCGACGGGCGCAACCGGGGCGGGGCGCGCCGGGGCGGGCGGCGCAGCCGAGGCCTGGCCGGCGAACGTCGGGGCGCTCTGGCTCTTGACGATCGGGATCGGGGTCGGCGTCTGGGCCCGGACGACCGCCTGCGGCCGGCCGCCACTCGGGGGCTGCGCCGGCGGAGTCTCGGCCCGGGCCGGGGTTGCCGCCGTCGGCGACGCGGGCTCGACCTTCGCCGGCTCGACCTTCGCCGGCTCGACCTTCGCCGGCTCCGCCTTCGGCGTGGCCCGAGGGGTGGCCCGAGGGGTGGCCTGAGGGGTGGCCTGAGGGGTGGCCCGAGGGGTGGCCCGAGGGGTGGCCTTGGCGCCGGGCTCGGGCTTGGGGTCGTCGCGCCAGCTCCCGCTTTCGCCGTCCCACCAGATCTCGGTGCGGCCGCCGATGGTCATCTCGTGACCCGAGTCGGCGACCGGGACCTCGGCAGCCGGGGCCGTGTCAATCGGGGCCGGGGCCGGCTGGGGAGCCCCTGCCACCGGCGTGGCGGTCAGCGGGGCGGGCGGGATCGCGACCACCGGGTTGGCGACGGTCGGGGGCACCACGCGCGGTGGGGCCACGGGAGCGGCCTGGAGAGGAGCCGCCTGCGCTGGAGCGGTCTGCACGGGAGTCGGCCGGGCGGGTGCGGGGGCGACTGGCGCCGGCGCAGCTACGGGCCCGGATGGGCTGCCGGTGCGTTCCGCGGACGGGACTGCCGCCCACGCCTGGGCCAGGCCGCGGGTCAGGTCGGCGCCGGAGACGGGCGCGCCCAGGGTCACGACGTTCGGGTTGGCCATGCGCAGCGCGACGAGGCGGACGTTGTCGTCGGCGTCCACGGCGATGACGAGAATCGGCAGGATGATCTCGTCGCGGCGCAGGCCGCGCACCACGTCCACGGTCTGGTCCGTGTCCTCGAGGTCGAGGATCAGCAGGTCCGGGGTGCCCATCGACGCGCGCCAGTCCGGCTGGCGGTCCGGGTGGACCGGCATGACGCTGTGGTCGTGCGCCGAGATCGCCATAGCGAGCATGGCGTTCCGGGAGACGACGAGCACGTCGCGCAACTGTCCTCCAACCCCAGGAAAAGCACCGGACCTGCCCGCCGGGCGAGACGGTCAGCCAGGCAGGCCCGACCACCACCACGAAACAGTGGGCAGGATGTCGACGATAAGGGGAGACGGGATCATGAGGCGCGGCTTCCGTCCTTTCTCCCGGCGCCCGTGTCCGATTCGGGCGCAATGCCCGGAACTGATTTTCCGGGCCGTCGGACAGCCTGTTCCCGGGCATTTTATGCGGCCTTAGCTGACGGGTAGTCAGCCCGCGGCGACGGCCGCGACGACCCGGGCGCGGGGCTGCGGACCGCGCCACGCGAGCGAGGCCCGGCGCAACCGCAGGAGCGGCCACGCGGTCAGCGGGACGGCCGCGGCGAGGGGCAGCCAGGGCATCGGGTCCGCGTAGCTGAACCCCGCCATGACGGACGCCGTCAGGCCCGCGAGCGCCGACAGGCGCAGCGAGTACACGACCATCGAGCCGGGCGGGGCGGGGGTGTCGCGGGCGCTTCGCAGATCGGCCCGGTGAGGCCGGCGCACGGACATGTGCATGCACGACGCGACGACAATCGCGGTGCACGCGGCTGTCGAGCCGAGGGTCGCGCACAGTTGCGCCAGGGTCGGTTTCGTGGGCGCGCGGACCACGGCCAACAGGACGGTGGTCACGGCGCAGCCGGCGCACACCTCGGCGAGCACCCGGGCCTTCGCGAGGTAGGCGAGCCGCGGGTCGTGCGGGAGCGAGGCGAGCCACACGGACCCGGACGCGTCGAGGCAGAAGACGTTGACGCCGAACAAGAGCCCGGCGCCCGCGCCGACGAGGCCGGGGAGCATGACGATCGAGGGCCAGTCGACCGCGGTCACGGCGGCGGCGAGCCCCGGCAGGAACGCCAGCACGGCGACCCCACGGCGCAGCGGGACGGACCGGGCCACGCTCGCCCGGTCGACCCGGGTCAGCTCGGCGAGCGCGCCGGTCGCCGCCGGGCGGCGGCGGACGGGCCGGCCCTCGAGGTCTCCGGACAGGTCGCCCGGGCGGGCCAGCGCCCAGCCGCACGCGCGCACCGCCCAGCCGGCTGCGACCGCCGTCCCGAGGACGAGCACGGCCATCCCGGTCAGCCACGGGCCGACGGAGCCGGAGTAGCCGTCCTGCACGAGCCGGACGGCGGCCGTCGTCGGCATGCGGTCGAGGACCGCCACGTAGCGGTCGGTCAGCACCACCGTGGCGGCGGTGGCGCCGCACACGGCCGCGACCGCGTGCACGACGAGGCGCCCCCGGCGGGTGTGCCGGATCCCGACGACGAGCCAGGCCAGCGCCTGGCCCGCGACGGCGACGAAGACCAGGTAGGCCGCCGTCGTCGCCACGGCGAGCGTCAGGCGCGGCCCCGGGCCCGTCATCAGACCGGTGACGCCGGTCAGCGCGAGCACCTGGGCGAGCCAGGCGAGGTTCAGCGGGGACAGCAGCAGGGAGGCGCTCACCAGCGTCGCCGGGCGGACGGGGAAGGCGACCAGCTGTTCTGCCGGGTAGAGCTCGTTGCCGCCGCCCGCGGCCAGCGGGGTCAGGATCGCGAGCACGGCGACCGACAGGAACATGGCCGGGGTCAGGACGGTCGCGCTCACCCCGTCCAGCGCGGCGCCCTCGGCGGCCCGGTTGCGGCCGATCGCGAGCGCCAGGGCGAGCGCGAGCGGCAGGGCGGCGGCGAGGGCGAGCAGGCCGACCCGGGCGGGCCGCGAGCGGACCATCCGCCAGCGCAGGCCGATCAGGGCGCGCAGCTGACGCCGCGTCACCCCCGGGGTCATGAGGGTCCGCCGGCCAGCAGTACGCGGTAGCGCTCGGCGCCGTTCTCCCCGTCCAGTTCCGCGGTCGGCGCGGCGGCGACCACAGCTCCGTGCCGCAGCACGACGGCCTCCGAGCAGGACTGGACGGCCAGTGGCAGCAAGTGCGTGGAGACGAGGACGGCGCTGCCCGCCATCCGTAGTTCCGCGACGATCGCGAGGGTCGCCTCGACGCCGAGCGGGTCGACGCCGTCGAAGGGTTCGTCCAGCAGCAGCACCGGCGGGCTGTGGAAGGCGGCCAGCAGCACGGACAGCCGCCGTCCCATGCCGTGGGAGAACCCGGCGGTGACGCGGTCCGCGACGCCGGCGAGGTCGAAGCGGTCGAGCAGGTCGCGGCCGCGGGACTCCCAGCCGGGCGGCATCTCCCGCAGCCGCGCGGCGAGCACGATGTGCTCCCAGGGCGTCGCACGCGGGATGAGGCCGCCCACGTCCGGGCAGTAGCCGACCCGCGTGCGCGCCGTGAACGGGTCCGCGGCGGCGTCGACGCCGCCTACCCGCACGGTCCCGCTGGACGCGGGCAGGACCCCGGCGAGCACCCGCAGCGTCGTCGACTTACCCGCCCCATTGCGCCCCACCAGGGCGACCGCGGTGCCTGCCGGCACGGAAAGGTCGACTCCGTCCAGCGCGGTGACGGGGCCGAAGGTGACCCGCAGGTCACGAACGTCGACGAGCGCGTTGCCGGTCACGCGCCCCCTGCGGGTCGTCGATGGGTCGAATTCGGATTGAACCACGGCCCGCCACTCGCGACCAGGGCGTCGTAGGGTCGCGAGCATGCGGGTGCATGTGGTCAGCGACGTCCACGGGTCCGCCGAGGCCCTGAAAGCCGCCGGTGACGGGGCGGACGCGCTGCTGTGCCTCGGCGACCTGGTGCTGTTCGTCGACTACGCGGACGTGTCCGGCGGCATCTTCGGCGAGCTCTTCGGCGCCGACAAGGCAGCCGCCTGGGTCGCGCTGCGCACCGCCGGCCGCACGGAGGAGGCGCGGGCCTACCTGCGCTCGCTGTGGGAGGTGCTCGGCGGAGACCCCTGGCCGCACGTGCAGGACGCGGTCCGCCGCCAGTACGCCGAGCTGTTCGCCGCGATGCCCGACCCGACGTACCTGACCTACGGCAACGTCGACCTGCCCGCGCTGTGGCCGGAGTTCACCGGCCCGGCGCACACCGTCTTGGACGGGCAGATCGTGACGCTGGGCGGGCGCACGTTCGGCTTCGTCGGCGGCGGGCTGCCCTCGCCGTACCGCACGCCGTACGAGGTGCCCGAGGACGAGTACGCCGCCAAGGTCGCCGCGGTCTTCGCCGCGGCGCGGGCGGCGGGCACGGCCGTGGACGTCCTGTGCTGCCACATCCCGCCCGCCGTGCCGGAGCTGACCTACGACGTCGTCGCCCGGCGTTTCGAGCGCGGCAGCGAGGCGACGCTGGCGGCGATCCGCGAGCACCAGCCGGCGCTGGCGCTCTTCGGCCACGTCCATCAGCCGCTCGCGTCCCGGATGCGGCTCGGGCGCACGGAGTGCGTGAACGTCGGGCACTTCCGTGGGACGGGCGTGCCCTACGTAATGGAGTGGTGAGACTCCCCGCATCCGGCGGCGCGGTAGCCTGCCGTCCCTGATCATCGGACGGGTACTCGGGAACGGGCACTGCGGGGAGGACGCGCGCATGGCGGACCAGACGACGGCGAGCATCTCCATCAAGGCCGCGCCGGACGCCGTGATGGACGTGGTCGCGGACTTCGAGGCCTACCCCGAGTGGACGGGCGCGGTGAAGCGCGCCGAGGTCCTCTCCCGTCGCGAGGACGGCCGCGCGGAACTCGTCCACTACCAACTCGACGCGGGCGCGATCAAGGACGAGTACACGCTCACCTACGACTGGTCGGGGCTGCCGAACGTCCTGCGCTGGAAGCTCGTCGAGGGCCAGATGCTCAAGCTCCTCACCGGTGCCTACGAGCTCGTCCCGGCCGAGGACGGCACCACGGACGTGACCTACACCCTCGCCGTGGACGTCAAGATCCCGTTGCTCGGCATGATCAAGCGCAAGGCCGAGAAGGTCATCATCGACACGGCTCTGAAGGAACTGAAGAAGCGTGTGGAAGGTTGATGCGGGTTCTCCTCTTCACCGGTAAGGGTGGGGTCGGCAAGACGACGGCGGCAGCCGGGACGGCGACGCTGGCCGCGAACCGCGGGCACAAGACGCTGGTGCTCTCGACTGACCCGGCGCACTCCCTGGCCGACGCGTTCGAGGCCGAGGTCGGCGGCGAGCCCACGGAGATCGACTCGAACCTGTTCGTCCAGCAGGTCGACGCGCAGCGCAAGTTCGAACAGACCTGGCGGGAGATCCGGCTCTACCTGCTCAGCGTGCTGGACGCGGTCGGGGTGGACCCGATCGAGGCCGAGGAGCTCACCGTCCTCCCGGGCGCCGAGGAGGTCCTCGCGCTCCTCGAGGTCCGCGACCAGGTCCGGTCCGGCCGCTGGGACCTGGTGGTCGTCGACTGCGCGCCCACCGCCGAGACGCTGCGCCTGCTTGCGCTGCCCGAGGCGCTGAACTGGTACATGAACCGGATCTTCCCGCCGCAACGCCGCGTGGTAGCGGCCCTGCGCCCGGTGCTCGGCAAGCTGGCCGGCGTCCCGATGCCGGCTGACAAGGTTTTCGAGGCGGTCGAGCGCCTGCACGCGGAACTCGCGGGCGTCCGGGAGGTACTGACGGACCCGGCGACCTCGGTGCGGCTGGTCCTGACCCCGGAGGCCGTCGTCGTCGCCGAGGCTCGGCGCACCCTCACCTCGCTCTCGCTCTACGGCTACCGCACGGACGCGGTGATCGCGAACCGCGTGTTCCCGGCCGGCGGCGCGGACGCATGGCGTATGGGCTGGGTCGCCGCGCAGGCCGCGCTGCTGGAGGAGGCCGAGGCGTCCTTCGCGCCGCTGCCCGTGCTCCGCTCGCCGTACCGGGCGGGCGAGCCCGTCGGGGTCGAGGAGCTGTCCGCGTTCGCTGCCGCCGCGTACGGCTCGCGCTCCGGCGACGGGCCCGACGGCGGCGTCGACCCGTTCGACGTGCTGTGCGACCGCGAGCCGATGGCGGTGCGCGACTCCGGCGGTTCCTACGTTCTGTCGCTCGCGCTGCCGCTGGCCGACAAGCGTCAGGTGGACCTGCAGCGAAACGGCAGCGAACTCGTCCTGACCGTCGCCGGGCACCGGCGCCTGCTGGCCCTGCCGAGCGCTCTGCAGCAGTGTGAGATCTCCGGGGCGGAACTCACCGGCGACCGGCTGGACATCAGCTTCGCCCGGAGTGGGGCCCGGGGGGAAGGAGCACGATGAGCGCGACGGCCGGCGCGCCGGGCTTCGCTGCCTCCGCCGAGGAGGCCTCCCGCCTGGTCGACGCCCTCGGCGAGTGGCTCGCCGCTCGAGCCGGCACCGGGAACACGGGTGGGCTGGGGTCGCTGAGCGGCCTGAGCGCCCACTTCGCGAACGGGTCCTCCGAGTGCCGGCTGTGCCCGGTCTGCCAACTGATCGGGGTGCTGCGCCAGTCGCGCCCGGAAGTCGTCGGCCACCTCGACGACGCGGCAAGCTCCCTGATCTCCGCGTTGCGTCTGGTGCTGGACGGGGCAGATCGTGGACGCGGGGCAACCGGCCGCGCCGGGTTCGAACACATCGACATCCGCTGACCGGACGCGAGGGAGTGGCGTGACGCTGGCGGTCGGAGTCGACGTAGGCGGGACGAAGATCGCCGCCGGGGTCGTCGACGCACACGGCGAGATCCTGCGCCGCGGCCGGCGCGACACCCCGTCGGGCAGCGCCGCGGCGGTCGAGGACGCGATCGCGGACGTCGTCGCCGAGCTGTGTGCGGGCGAAGGTTGCGCCGGTGTCGTCGCGGTCGGGATCGGCGCGGCCGGCTTCGTCGACGCCGAGGGCGCGCGAGTCGTCTTCGCACCCAACCTCGCCTGGCGGGACGAGCCGCTGCGCGACGAGGTCGCCGCGCGGGTCAGGCTCCCGGTCGTGGTCGAGAACGACGCGAACGCGGCCGCGTGGGCCGAGGTCAGGTTCGGCGCCGCCGCCGGCCGGCCGAGCGCGGTCTGCGTGACGGTCGGCACCGGCATTGGCGGCGGCATCGTCGTCGGCGGGCGCCTGCACCGCGGCCAGTTCGGCATGGCGGCGGAGTTCGGCCACCTGCGCGTGGTGCCCGAGGGGGTCGAGTGCGGGTGCGGTCAGTTCGGCTGCTGGGAGCAGTACTGCAGCGGGCGGGCCCTGCTGCGCCGGGCGCGCGCCCTCGTGGCCACGGCAACGCCGGCGTCGGCGGCCCTGCGGGACGCCTGCGGCGCGGACCCGGACGCGCTGCGCGGGCCGATGGTGACGGCCGCCGCGCGGGCCGGCGACCCGGCCGCCGTGGCCCTGTTCGCCGAGCTGGGCGAGTGGCTGGGCGCGGGGTTGGCCGGGCTGTCCGCGGTGCTCGACCCGGGCTGCTTCGTCGTCGGCGGCGGGGTCGCGGCCGCCGGCGAGCTGCTGCTCGGCCCGGCCCGCGAGGCTTACGCGCGGCGCCTGCCCGCGGGAGCGCACCGGCCGCACGCCCAGATCCTGCTCGCCGCGCTCGGCAACGACGCCGGCCTCATCGGCGCGGCCGACCTCGCGCGCCAGGGCACCTCGTGAGCGCGCCGGGCGGCCCCGCCGCCGACGGGATCGCCGTCCGCGTGCTCAGCTACAACGTCCGCTCGCTGCGGGACGACCCGGCCGCCACCGCGGCGGTGATCCGCTCCCTGCGCCCGGACCTCGTCCTCGTCCAGGAGGCGCCGCGGTTCCTGCGCTGGCGCTCGAAGCTCGCCCGCCTCGCCCGGGAGGCCGAGCTGCTGACCGTCACCGGCGGGCGCACCGCCGGCGCGGTCGCGGTGCTCGCCGGGCTGCGGGCGCGGGTGGTGCGGACGTCAGACGTACTGCTGCCCAAGCGTCAGGGGTTGCACCAGCGCGGGGCGGCCTTGGCGGTGGTGGAGTTCGGCGGCGCGCGGCTGGCCGTGGCGAGCACCCACCTGTCCTTGGACGCGGCGGAGCGCGCGGTGCAGGCCCACCAGGTCGTCGCCCTGCTGGACGAGCTCGCCGAAGACCTCTGCGTCCTGGGGGCGGACGTCAACGACGCGCAGGGCAGCCAGGCGTGGGTGGCCTTCGCCGGCGCTCTGCGGGACGCGCACGCGCTCGCCCCGTGGGGCTCGGGCCCGACGTTCCCGGCTCGCGCGCCGGCGCGCCGGATCGACGGGGTGTTCGTCTCCCCGGGCGTGCAGGTGGTGCGTTGCGGGGTGCCGCCCGAGCTGGGCCCGGCCGCCGCCGGGGCGAGCGACCACCTGCCGGTCCTCGCCGACCTGCTGCTCCCGCGCCCGGCGTACACCTAGCTCAGACGACGGCGCCGTCGTCCGAGTCGGTGTCGTCGCCGCGGTCGTCCTTCATCCGGTACACCAGGCCCACGAAGCCGCCGATGAACGCGAGCAGCGCGAGCACGCCGGCGCCCTCGACCGGCACCCAGCCGAAGACGTTGGTGAAGAGCAGGTAGAGCGGGCCGCCCAGGACCCCCACCCACGCGAGCTTGGTCAGCGGGTCGAGCCGCGGCAGCGGCGGGGGCGGCGGCGGGACGTAATGGTCGTCGGGGTCGTCCGGGGCGTCTTCCGGTTCCTGCGCGAAGGGGACGGCGGTCGGCGGGCCGACGCCCGGCCCGTCGTCGCCCGTGCGGGCGGGGCGCGGGTCGAACCGGCGGCCTGGGGCGGGCGTCCCGGTACCCGTCCCCGGCGGCGGGGGCGTGGGCCCGGTCTCCGGCCGGTTGTGCTCGGGCTTGGTGAACGGGTCGTGGCGGGCCGTGGGCGGCGGGTCGTCGTCCACGTCCTCGGACGCCGGCCAGCTCGGCACGGGGTCGCTGCCCGTCTGGTTCCAGCCCGCGACGATTGCCGCCCAGGCGGCGTCCTCGTCGGCCCCGGTGGCGGGGCGGGTGTCGCTGACGGGCCGGGCCGGCGCGGCGGACGGGATGGCACCGGGCCCGTGCGTCAGGGCCGTCCCCTGTTCCTCGCCGAGCGCGTCCTGGAACTCGGGCAGGTGGGCGCTCAGGATCTCGCGGGCCTGGGCCCGCGCCCCGGCGTCCACCCAGACGCGATCGGTCGGCCCGTCCGGGAGCTGGACGTCCATGTACGGGCCCTGCACCCCGGGCGACGGCGCTGCGTACGCGGCCACGCCTTCGTCGCGCAGGGCTTCGAGGAGCGCGTCGGCGAGCTGGGGCTCGAGGTCGACGAGAGGTGTGTATCGGGTGGCGGGCAACCCGTTGCTGCGGCCGGGCACGTCAGGTCAACCCTCGGCGACGGCGGGGTGCAGGCGGCGGACGAAGTCGAGGCTCGACGCGAAGATCCGCGGAGCGTCGTTGTCCAGGGTCGCGACGTGGAAGCTGTCGTGCAGGACGATCTCCGTGACGTCGCGGGAGGAGACCTTCGCGAGGATCAGCCGGGAGCTCTCGGGCTCGACGACGTGGTCGGTCAGGCTGCGCAGCAGCAGCAGCGGCTGGGTCACCCGGGGCAGGTCGGCCCGCACGACGCCCCAGGCTTTGCGCAGCGAGTGCAGGGCGCGCAGCGGGTTGCGGTCGTAGGCGAGCTCGGTGACACCCGGCTTGGAGATGTCGCTGGCGATGCCGGGGAACGAGGGAACGAACTTCGCCAGGACCGGCAGGACCTTCAGCCGCGGGTCCAGGCCGATGACGGACGGGTTGACGAGCACGATCCCGTCCACCGCCCGGCCCTGGAGCTGTGCGACCCGCAGGGTGAGGGTGCCGCCCATCGACAGGCCCATGACGAACACCTGGTCGCAGCGCTCGCGCAGGGCCAGGAACTCCCGCTCGACGACGGCGTACCAGTCGTCCCAGGTGGTCATGTTGGCGTCCTGCCAGCGCGAGCCGTGCCCGGGCAGGCGCGGCAGCGCCACCGTCAGGCCGGCGGCGGCGAGGTGCTCCGCCCACGGGCGCATCGACTGGGGGGTGCCCGTGAAACCGTGACACAGCAGGGCGCCTACCGAGCCACCTTCGTGGTGGAACGGTTCGGCGCCGGGCATGAACGGCACGGTGACCCCCAGGTGTGTCTTGGCTCGACTGGCATCGTCGCACGCGCGTCGAGAGGCCGTACAGCGTTGCCGGAGGGCACAGCATTCCCGCAGAGCCCTAGGCTGCCCGCGAAGTAAAAGCGGCGAGTAAAGCGAGGAGGTGGGGTCGTTGCTGTACTGGTGGGTGAAGCACGTATTCGTCGGCCCCGTCCTGCGCGCGACGTTCCGCCCGTGGGTCGAGGGAATGGAGAACATCCCGGCAGAGGGGCCGGCGATCCTGGCCAGCAACCACCTCTCCTTCTCGGACTCGTTCTTCCTCCCGCTGGTCGTGAAGCGGCGGATCACCTTCATCGCGAAGGAGGAGTACTTCACCGGCACGGGGCTCAAGGGCCGGCTGACCGCGGGGTTCTTCCGCGGCGTCGGCATGATCCCCGTGAACCGTTCCGGCGGTGCGGCCTCGGAGGGGGCGTTGACCGCCGGGCAGGAGGTGCTCGAGGCCGGCGGCCTCTTCGGCATCTACCCGGAGGGCACGCGCTCCCCGGACGGGCGGCTCTACCGCGGCCGGACGGGGGTGGCCCGCCTCGCGCTCCAGACCGGCGTGCCCGTGCTGCCCGTGGCGATGGTCGACACCGACAAGATCCAGCCGCCGGGGCAGGTGCGGCCGAACATCCACCGGGTCGGCGTGCGGATCGGCGCGCCGCTGGACTTCAGTCGCTACCAGGGCCTCGAGGACGACCGCTACGTGCTGCGGTCGGTCACCGACGAGCTCATGTACGAACTGATGTTGCTGTCCGGCCAGGAGTACGTGGACGTCTACGCCACCAAGGCGAAGGCGACGAAGCCCGCGGACAAGGCCGCGCCGCCGGCCCCGACGGCCCCCGGGGAAGCGGCCTGAGTCAGCGCGCGCGCTCGGCCAGCAGGTCGAGCACGACCGCCGCCGTCCAAGAGAAGTCGGACGTGCCCGCCCCGGCGCCGGTGCCGGCGTCGAAGTACTCGCGGAAGCCCTCGCGTGCGACCGTGCGGAGCAGCCCGGTCGCGAGGGCCTCGGCGGCGCCGCGCCGTCCGGCGCGCAGCATCCCCCGCCGGACGACCCAGGTGAGGTTCGCCCAGGCTGGTCCGCGCCAGTAGCGCTGGGGATTGAACGCCTGCCCGGTGCGGTCGTAGGACGGCAGCAGCCACGGGGTGCGCGGCCGCGGGCCGAAGCGCTCGCCGGTGACCTGCGCGGCGACGCGGCCGACGACCGCGGGCGGCAGCCCGGGACTGACGAGCGCGCCCAGCCCGGCGGCGCTCCAGGACTCCACGAGCGTCCCGGTCCGCAGGTCGCGCGGGAAGAACATGCCGGCCTCGGGGTCGTAGAGGCGGGCCGCGAGGGCCGCGCCGATCCGGTGCGCCCGGACGGTGTGCCGGCTCGGGCTGGCGCCGACCACCGCGGCGATCTGCGCGAGCGCGGACTCCGCGTCCGCGAGCAGGCCGTTGAACAGCGGGTCCTCGACGGCGAACTGGTGCACCCCCGAATCCGTGTAGCCCGCGTCGCGGTACGCGGCGGCCAGGGCGACGTACGCCGCGTAGTCGTCGTCGCCGGGCCGCTGGGTCGCCGGGACGTGGTGCAGGTCGCGGCGGGCGGTGGCCGCGGCCGGGGCAGTCGCCCGCAGGTCGGCGAGCGCCCCGTCCCAGGCCGGGCTGTTGTCCATGCCCGACTCCCACGGGTGGACGATGGCCGCGAGCCCGCCGCCGCCGAGGTTGCGGTCGGTCAGTAGGTAGTCGTGCCAGCGGCACAGCGGCTCGTACGCCCGGCGCAGGAACCCGGTGGCGGCGTCGCGGTCGACGGCGCGGAGGTAGACCTCCCACGCCGCGCGGGCGTGCACGGGCGGCTGGACGATCCCGGACGTCCGGCGCAGCGGGCCGCCCGGCGGGTCGGGCGTCCAGAACCGGGGGCCGGGGAAGTAGGCGTCGGCCGGCGTCGCCGGGTCGAAGACGATGTGCGGCAGGCGGCCGTCGGCCCATTGCGCGCTCAGCAGGGTCGCGAGCTCGACCTGCGCGCGGTGCTGCGCGACCGGCGCCAGCCCGATCGCCGTGAACGCCGAGTCCCAGCTCCACTGGTGCGGGTAGAGCCGCGCCGACGGGACGGTGTGCTGCCCGCGCCAGTTTGCCGTGAGGACTGCCACGGCGCGCTCGGCCAGGTCGGCCTGCCAGCCGGCCCGCAGGCCGGGCACCGGCCCGACCGGGAGGCGGGCCGGAGCCGGTGCGGGCGGGGCGAGCGTCGGCGCGGCGTGGTCCATCACCGAAAGTTAGCGACCGGTCGACCTTGATCACAGGCAGTTAACCGGGCTGCAACCTGCGAACGTCGGGGCCTCAGATGTCGGCCCATCCCCGCGAGCGGTTCACGGCCTCCTGCCAGCGACGGTACGCCGCGTTCGCCGTCGTCGCGCTCGGTCGCCGGGACGAACCGCGCCCCCAGCCGCCAGGTAGCGGCGAGCTCGTCGGGACTGCTCCACACCCCCGCGCCGAGCCCGGCCAGAAATGCCGCGCCCAGGCCGGTCGTCTCGAGGATCTCCGGCCGCTCGACGGGCACCCCGAGCTGGTCGGCCTGCAGCTGGCAGAGCAGCCCGTTGGCGGACGCGCCGCCGTCGACGGTGAGCTGCGGCAGGGCGAGCCCCGCCTCGGCGGTCATCACCTCGACGACGTCGCGCACCTCGAAGGCGATCGCCTCGAGCGTCGCGCGAACCAGGTGGGCGCGGGTGGTGCCGCGGGTCAGCCCGAGGATCGTGCCGCGGGCGGCCGGGTCCCAGTGCGGGGCGCCGAGCCCGGTCAGGGCGGGGACGAAGACGACGCCGCCGGAGTCCGGCACCGTCGCCGCGATCGGCTCGGTCTCCGCGGCCGAGCCGATCAGGCCGAGCCCGTCGCGCAGCCACTGCACGGCTGCACCCGTCACGAAGATCGCGCCCTCGAGGGCGTAGGTGAGCTCGCCGCCCGGCGCCTGCCACGCCACGGTGGTGAGGAGCCCGGCGGACGAGCGGACGGGCTCGGTGCCTGTGTTGATCAGGACGAAGGACCCGGTGCCGTAGGTGCACTTGGAGTCGCCGGGGGAGTAGCAGGCCTGGCCGAACAGTGCGGCCTGCTGGTCGCCGGCGATGCCGGAGATCGGGAGCGTCCAGCCCGAGGAACTCGGCCGGGTCCGTCCGCCCGATCGGGCCGCAGGACGGCACGACCTCGCCCAGCGCGGAGATCGGGACGCCGAACAGCTCGCACAGCTCGGGGGACCAGGCGCCCGTGCCGATGTCGTAGAGCAGCGTGCGGGAGGCGTTCGACGCGTCCGTAGCGTGTACCTGACCCCCCGTCAGGCGCGCGACGAGGTAGGCGTCGACGGTGCCGACCGCGAGCGAGCCGTCCAGGACGCCCGGCCCAGACCTGGGGTTCGTTCTCGGCGAGCCAGGTCAACTTCGTGCCGGTGAAGTACGGGTCGAGGCGCAGACCGGTCAGTTCCGCGACCCGTGATTCGTGGCCCGCGTCCTGCAGGCGCGTGCAGATCGTCGGCGCTGCGCCGGTCCTGCCAGACGATCGCGCGCCGCGGGGAGGACAGGCGCGTGCGGTCCCACAGCACGGCGGTCTCCCGTTGGTTGGTGAGGCCGACGCAGCTGCACGGGCTCGACACCGGCCAGGGCCGCGGCGTCGAGGGCCGTGCGGGCGGCCTGCAGCGTCGCCTGCCAGATCTCCTCCGGCACGTGCTCGACCCAGCCGGGAGCGGGGAAGTGCTGGGGGAACTCCTGGTAGCCACGGGCGGCCACGCGCCCGTCCCGGGTCACGACGAGTGCGGTGACCCCGGTCGTGCCGGCGTCGACGGCGAGAACGCTCATCGCCCGACCCTAGGCCCCGACTCCAGGCCGCGACTCCAGGCCGCGACTCCAGGCCGCGACCGTGCGCCCCGACCCTCGGCCGCCCGACGGCCGGCGACGGGCCGGCCGGCCGCGGGGCGGTCCTCCGGATTACCTGACGAGCCGTCAGGCTGCGTCGGCCGCCCGCTCGGGCATCGCGACGATGCCGCGCTCGTCCTGCAGACCCGTGGCGGAGTGCCAGTAGGGGTCGGCCGGGCGGCCTGTCACGACGCGCCGGCGGACGGGTCGGTGCGTGGAGAGGCCCAGATGACGGTGTAGGCGATGACGGCGAAGGTGCCGGCGAGGAAGATCATCAAGGCGACGGTGGCCGGTGAGGCGTTAGTAGCCCATCTGGCGGTGGTTCCTTCAGATCAGTCGTCCGGTGATCTCGGACACATGCGGTTGTTTCACATGTTCACACCGTACGCGTGCTTGTGCATTCGTGACGAGATCTACTCGTTGGTAACTTGATGTCGTGAGAAAATGCACAAGGTAGGTTCGTCGGCGGATCACGCTCGTGGACCATCAAGAAACTGCACGTCACAGGGGACGAGGATTTCGGAATGCGCATCGGCGTACTCACCGGCGGCGGCGACTGCCCCGGGCTCAACGCGGTCATCAGGGCGGTGGTCCGCAAGGGCGTCTCCCACTACGGCCACGAGTTCGTGGGCTTCCGGGACGGCTGGCGCGGCCCGCTGCAGGGCGACACGATGACGCTCGGCGTGCCGGAGGTCCGCGGGATCCTCCCGCGCGGCGGCACCATCCTCGGCTCTTCGCGGACCAACCCGCTCAAGGTCGACGGCGGCGTCGAGCGCATCCGGGAGAACCTGCGCACGCTCGGCGTCGACGCGCTCATCGCCATCGGCGGCGAGGACACCCTCGGCGTCGCCACCCACCTGCACACGCAGGACATCCCCGTCGTCGGCGTCCCGAAGACGATCGACAACGACCTCGGCTCGACCGACTACACCTTCGGCTTCGACACCGCGGTGAACGTCGCGACCGAGGCGATCGACCGACTGCACACCACCGCCGAGTCGCACCACCGCGTCCTCGTCGTCGAAGTGATGGGTCGTCACGCCGGCTGGATCGCGCTGCACTCCGGCATGGCCGGCGGCGCAAACCTGATCCTCATCCCCGAGGTGCCCTTCGACATCGACCGCGTCTGTCAGTGGATCCAGAGCCGATTCCGCACGAACTACGCCCCGATCGTCGTCGTCTCCGAGGGCGCCGTGCCCAAGGAGGGGACGATGCAGATCGCCTCCGGCGAACTCGACGCCTTCGGGCACGTCCGCCTCGGCGGGATCGGCGACCGCGTGGCCAAGGAGATCGAGCAGCGCACCGGCGCCGAGTCGCGCGCGGTCGTCCTCGGTCACATCCAGCGCGGCGGCACCCCGACCGCCTTCGACCGCTTCCTCGCCACCCGCTTCGGCCTGCACGCCATCGACGCCGTGCACGCCGGCGACTGGGGCGTCATGGTCGCCCTTCGCGGCACGGACATCGTCCGCGTCCCCCTCGCCGAGGCCACCAAGGCCCTCAAGCTCGTCGACCCGTCGCTGTACGCCGAGGCGGAGGTCTTCTTCGGCTGAGGGAGGGTCGCGCGCAGCGCGGCTCCGGTGCACGCACCCCGAGCGTCCGGCAATCGGCGTCCTATAGCGGGCTGATTGCCGGACGCACGGGTCTTACCCGCCGGTTCGGTTCGCCTGCGCCGCACGACGTAGCCTGTGCGCGTGACGACGTATCTCGACAGCTGGCGGACGCGAACCGCGCTGCAGCAGCCCGTGTGGCCGGACGCCGACGAGCTGACGCGGGTCGTCGACGAGCTCCGGGCGCTGCCGCCGCTGGTGTTCGCGGGGGAGTGCGACCGGCTCAAGGAGCGGCTCGCGGCCGTCGCGCGCGGCGAGGCGTTCCTGCTGCAGGGCGGGGACTGCGCGGAGTCGTTCGATGCCGGCGGCGCGGACGCCCTGCGCGGCAAGCTCCAGACGCTGCTGCAGATGGCGGTGGTGCTGACGTACGCGGGCAGCGTCCCGGTGGTGAAGATCGGGCGGCTGGCCGGCCAGTACGCCAAGCCGCGCTCGGCGGGCATGGAGACGCGGGACGGGGTGGAGCTGCCGTCCTACCGCGGCGACGCGGTGAACGGGCTGGACTTCACGCCCGAGGCGCGGATCCCCGACCCGCAGCGGCTGCGCCGGATGTACGACGCGTCGGCGGCGACGCTGAACCTGGTGCGCGGTTTCACCTCGGGCGGTTACGCCGACCTGCGCCAGGTGCATGCGTGGAACCAGGACTTCGTGGCGGCCAGCGGAGCGGGGCAGCGCTACGAGCGGCTCGCGGGGGAGATCGACCGGGCGCTGGAGTTCATGCGGGCGTGCGGGCTGGACCCGCACGAGTTCACCGGGGTCGAGTTCTACTCGAGCCACGAGGCGCTGATCCTGGACTACGAGCACGCGCTGACCCGGATCGACTCGCGCACCAACCTGCCCTACGACACGTCCGCGCACTTCGTCTGGATCGGCGAGCGCACCCGGGCCCTGGACGGGGCGCACGTCGAGTTCTTCCGCACCATCAGAAACCCGATCGGCATCAAGCTCGGGCCGTCGGTGTCCACCGACGACGTCCTCGCCCTGATCGAGACGCTCGACCCGGAGCGCGAGCCCGGCCGCCTGACGCTGATCACGCGGATGGGCGCGGGCAAGGTCCGCGACGCGCTGCCGCGGCTGGTCGAGAAGGTCACCGCAGCCGGTGCGCTCGTCGGCTGGGTGTGCGACCCGATGCACGGCAACACCTACGAGGCGCCGAGCGGGCACAAGACGCGGCGCTTCGACGACGTCCTGGACGAGGTGCGCGGCTTCTTCGAGGTCCACCGGGCGCTGGGTACCCACCCGGGCGGCATCCACATGGAGCTGACCGGCGAGGACGTCACCGAGTGCACCGGCGGCGCGGACGAGATCTTCGAGTCCGACCTGGGCCAGCGTTACGAGACGGCGTGCGACCCGCGGTTGAACCGCCGCCAGTCCCTCGACCTGGCGTTCCTGGTCGCGGAGATGTACCGGGAGACGCGCTGAGCGCTCCGGCCCCCAGCCTGGTCGACCTGCGCAGCGACACCGTCACGCGCCCGACCCCGGGCATGCGGGCCGCGATGGCCACGGCGGAGGTCGGCGACGACGTGTACGGCGAGGACCCGACAGTCCTCGCGCTCCAGGAGCGGGTCGCCGAGTTGCTGGGCCACGAGGCGGCGCTGTTCACCCCGACCGGGTCGATGGCGAACCAACTGGGCATCAAGCTGACCGTCCGGCCCGGCGAGGAGGTGCTCTGCGACTCCGGAGCCCACATCGTTCGCGCCGAACTCGGCGCGCACGCCGCCTTCGGCGGGGTGACGACGCGCACCTGGACGGCGCCGCGAGGGCTGCTCGACCTCGCCGACGTGCTGAAGCTGGCCGCTCCGGCGGCCGGGCCGCACCTCGTCTCCACGGGCGTCGTCGCGGTGGAGAACACGCACAACTTCGGCGGCGGCACGGTGACGACCCTGGACCGGCTCGCCGCGCTGCGCAACTGGGCGGCCGGGGCGGGTGTGCGGTTGCACCTGGACGGCGCGCGGCTGTGGAACGCGCACGTCGCCACGGGCACGCCGATGTCGGCCTACGGCCCGCTGTTCGACACTGTCGCGGTGTGCCTGTCAAAGGGGCTGGGTGCGCCGATCGGCTCGCTGCTGGTCAGCGACGCGGAACGGGTCGCCGAGGCGCGGTGGCTACGCAAACGGCTGGGCGGCGGCATGCGCCAGGTCGGGGTGCTGGCCGCGGCCGGTCATTACGCGCTCGACCACCACGTCGAACGCCTCGCCGACGACCACGCCCGGGCCGCCGCGATCGCCGCCCGATTGGCCCAGGTCGCGCCTGGAGTCGCGCCGGTGGACACGAACATCGTGGTGCTCGAGCTGACGGGCGGTCAGCCAGGCGCAGCCGAGATCGCCGAGAAGGCCCGCACGGCGGGCGTGCTGGTCTCCGCGCTCGGCCCGACCACGTTGCGCCTCGTCACCCACCTCGACGTGGACGACGCGGGCTGTGCGCACGCCGCCGACGTGCTGTGCCGTCTGCTCGAAAACTGACCAAACGTCACATAGTGGCCACGACGTCCAGATTCCGGAAGACGGGCGGCCCGTCGCAGAGCTCGGCCATCTGCCGGGAGAACTCGGTCGTGTCGGCGCGATCGGAGCTGGCCATCGCGTCCTCGTACGAGGCGAACACGACCATCGTCAGGTAGCGACCGGGGGTGTCCCGGTCCGCCGTGACCGTGACCGAGATCGGCCCCGGTCCGTCGTCGGCGGCCTGGCGGACGGCCCGGAACTTCTCGCCGGCCGCGAGTACCTCGCCGACGCGGGTCGTGCTGTACTCCACGATCTGAACGAACTGCGCCATGTCGAGCCTCCCTCGGACGACGAAACTGCCGCGGCCCAGCTTGGGCCGCGGCAGGTCGGGTGCGCAAGAACGAGGGCCTTACGGGTCGTCGGACGTCAGTTGGACGGGGGCGATTCCACGCACTGCGCCAGGTACAGGGCCTCGCCGAGCGCGTCCATCAGCGCGAGCTGGGTCTCCAGGTAGTCGATGTGCTCCTCCTCGTTGGCGAGGATCTTCTCGAGCAGGTTGGCGGTCGTGATGTCCTGCTTTTCCCGGCACATCGTGATGCCGGGCCGCAGGCGCGCGACGACGTCCAGCTCGACGGAGAGGTCGGCCTGGAACTGCTCGCGGACCGTCTGCCCGATGCGCAGCGGCAGCAGCCGCTGGTAGTTGGGCAGCCCGTCGAGGAACAGGATGCGGTCCGTCACTTCCTCCGCGTGGACCATCTCTTCGATGGACTCCGCGCGCGTCTTGTGCGCGAGCTTGGTGTAGCCCCAGTTCTTCTGCATCTTGGCGTGCAGGAAGTACTGGTTGATCGCCGTCAGCTCGCTGGTCAGCTGCTCGTTCAGCAGAGCAATGACATCTTCGTCGCCACGCATGAATTTCCTCCGGGGTACAGGTGCCTTACGAGTGAAGGTACCTACGAATTACCACGCTGTCATCGAAGGAAAGGCATGCCTGAGCTGGCGCGGGGGCCTACCCTTGACACGGTAGTTAGGAATCCTCACTATCAGGTATGGAGGCGAGCGGTGACCCCGGGGCGCCGACCACGGCCGAGGCGAAGATCGCGGCCGCGCTGGAGCGGCTGGGCCAGGTGCAGCGCGTGTTGCTGCAGCAGGCATCCACCGCCCACGGCCTGAGTCCGGTCCAGGCGCGGATCCTCGCGCGACTCGCCGCTTCGCCGGACCGGGGGAACTTCCCGGCGGAGCTGGCCGAGGAGCTCGGCGTCACCAGGGCGACCGTCGCGGACGCGTTGGCCGCCCTGGTCCGCAAGAACCTGATTGATCGTCAGATAACCGTCGCCGACCGGCGCCGGGCCGCCGTGTCGCTGACCGTCGCGGGTCGCGACCTGGTGGCGTCGCTCGACGGTTGGGCGGCTCCGCTGGAGACAGAACTGGCGGCTCTGCCCGAACGCGACCAAGGAGCCCTGCTGGCCACGCTGCTGCACCTGATCGCCGGGCTCCAGCGAGCCGGGGCGGTCTCGACCAGCCAAATGTGCGTGACCTGCTTCTTCTTCCGTCCCGACACGCACCCCGGCCAGGCCGCCCCGCACCACTGCAATCTGCTCGATGCGCCGCTCGCCGAACGCGAGCTGCGCTTCGACTGTCCTGAACATCAGGAGAGCGCGTGACCCCGCGTCACTCCCCTTCGCGCCCGCTCACGAGGCGAGCGCACCTAACGAGGAGTCAGCATGTCGAGCACCGCCGTCCGCTCCGCACTCGCCCGCGTGTACGCCGCCTTCTTCGACGGTTACGGGGGCCCCTCGCCCTGTGACGCCTGGGGAATCGACCTCGGCGCGCCGGTCCGCTACACCAAGGACGGGACCGTCTTCCGGCAGGAGTTCGAGCGCGGCCTCACCCTCGCCAACATCGGGGACGCGGACGTCCTGGTCCTGCTCGGCCGGACGTACCGTGATCCGGACGGGGTGGTGCGGGCGTCCGTGACCGTTCCCGCCCGCGGGGCCGCGGTGCTTCTGGTGGAGAGCGCGCGGCCGAGCGCCATTCCCCGCCAGGCCGGCTGACCCGCGGCTCAGGCGGTGCGGCCGAGCCCGGCGAGCGCGCGCCGCGGGCAGCCGCCGCAGGCGTCGAGGAGCTCGGAGATCCGGTCGACGCACGACCCGCAGCCGGTGCCGGCCATCGTGGCCTCGTGGATGTCGTCCTCGGACTGGGCGCCGTTGTCGATCTCGGCCACGATCTCAGCCTCGGTGACGGCGTAGCAGATGCAGACGTACATCGAAGACGCCTCCGGGGGACCTGAACCGCGGGCGGGCTCCGCGATGCTTAGGCAAGGCTAAGCGAACTCTGCGTCACAGGCCACCCCCTTCGTCGAATTACCGCCGGGTATCGCCCGCTTACCGGGGTGGGGTAGGTCACCGGGTCGCGGGCTTGCGTCCGAGTAGGGGCGGGAACAGGGCCACCGCCTCGGCCAGTTCTCGCAGGTCTTCGGCGAGCAGTGCCTGCGGGCCGTCCACGAGGGCGTGCTCAGGTTGGGGGTGGACGTCGACGATGAGTCCGTCCGCCCCCACGGCGATGGCAGCGCGCGAGAGCGGAACGACCAAGGCGCGGTGCCCGCCCGAGTGCGAGGGGTCGACGATGACCGGCAGGTGGGACAAGCCGTGCGCCACCGGGACGGCGGAGATGTCGAGGGTGTTGCGGGTCGCCTTCTCGAAGGTGCGGATCCCGCGCTCGCACAGGACGATGTCGAGGTTGCCGCGTTGCGCGATGTACTCGGCGGCCATCAGCCACTCCTCGATGGTGGCGCTCATCCCGCGCTTGAGCAGGACCGGCTTGCCCGCCTCGCCGACGGCCTGCAGGAGGCCGAAGTTCTGCATGTTGCGGGTGCCCACCTGGAGCATGTCGGCGTGCGCGGCGACCACCTCGACGTCGTGGGCGTCCACGACCTCGGTGACGACGGGCATCCCGGTGGCCTCGCGGACCTCGGCCAGGATCTCGAGGCCGGCGACGCCGAGGCCCTGGAAGGCGTACGGCGAGGTGCGCGGCTTGTACGCGCCGCCGCGCAGGAGCGTGGCGCCGGCGGCCTTGGCCATCTGGGCGGCGGCGAGCGTCTGCTCCGCGGTCTCGACGGCGCACGGGCCGGCGATCAACGTGAAGTGGTTCGGCCCGATGGGCACGCCGCCGACGTAGACGGTCGTCATCTCCGGGTGGTTCTGCCGACTGACGAGCTTGTAGGCGGCGGAGATCCGGACGACGTCGCTGACCCCTGGCAGCGCGCGCAAGTTGAGCGCCAGGAACCGCTCGATGTCGCCCACGAGGCCGACGACGGTGCGCGTGACTCCGCGGCTGACGAAGGCCTCACCGCCGGCGTCCGTCACGCGGGAGACGACGGCGTCCACGTCGGAGGCCGTGGCCTCCGGGCTCATGACCACGACCATGACTTCGTACTCCTCGTAAGGCGCGTCCTCGGATGGAACCGCTGCGCACCGTACCCGCTCGTGCCGTGTGAGGGGCCTCACGCGCCCTCTGCCAGGATGGCGCCCGTGGATCACACGCCCGCCGATCCCGCCGAATCCGAGCGCCTGCCGCCGGGCCAGCGGGTGGCGCGGGACTGGCCGGTGCAGCATTACGGCCCGGTGCCGAAGTTCCGTCCGGACTCGTGGTCACTGCGCGTTTTCGGGGCCCTGGCCGGGGCGAGCGAGCGGCGCTGGACACTCGAGGAGTTTCGTGCGCTGCCCACGTCCGCCGTCCTCGCCGACTTCCACTGCGTGACGAAGTTCTCGGTGCTCGGCAACGAGTGGCGGGGGGTGCCGGGTTCCTCTGTGCTGCGGTGGGCGCCCCCGGCGCCGGAGGTCACCCACGTCCTGGTCTGGGCCGAGTACGGCTACAGCGCGAACCTGCGGCTCGAGGACTTCGCCGCCCCGGACACCCTGCTCGCGACCCATCGCAACGGTTCCGAGCTCAGCGTCGAACGCGGCCACCCGTGCCGGCTGATCGTGCCGCACCTGTATGCGTGGAAGGGACCCAAGTGGGTCCGCTGGATCGAGTACCTGACCGAGGACCGCCGGGGGTTCTGGGAGGAGCGGGGCTACCACAACCTCGGCGACCCGTGGCGGGAGCAGCGGTACTCCTACCAGGAGGAGCCGGGGGACGGCCCAGTTCTCTGAGCCGTCCCCCCGGCGTCCCCCGGCGCCATGCCGGACGGTCAGCGCCTGTGCGAGCGACCCACCGCGTCCGAGGGGCGGTCGGCGGTGAGCTCGGGGTCGTCGTCGTGCAGGCCGAGTGCGGCCTCCCGGGCGGCGGCCTCGATCGCGTCCGCGTTGCCGACCAGGGGGCCGGGCTGGCGCAGGTAGGTGAACAGGAAGCCGCCGAGCATGCCGCCGATCGCGGGGCCGACGAGGAAGATCCAGAGGTCGGTGTAATTGCCGGACACGAGCGCGGGGGCGATCGACCGCGCCGGGTTGAAGGAGCCGCTGGTGAACGGGCCGACGACGGTCGCCATCGTGAAGACGAAGCCGCCGATCGCGATCGGGGCCAGGACGCCGTTCCACGGGGCCTTGTGGTCGGTGGCGACGGCGGAGATGACGAGGAGGAACAGGAATGTCGCGATGCCCTCGATCAGCAGCGCGCGCTCGTCGCTGACCATGGTCGACGGGGCGTTCACGAGCGTGTCGCCGACCTTGTCCGTCCACATCGCGCGGACGACGCCGGCCGCGGCGAGACCGCCGACGATCTGGGCGGCCCAGTAGGCCGGCACCTCCTTCCAGGGGAAGCGCCCGCCGCACGCGAGGCCGAGGCTGACGGCCGGGTTGTAGTGCCCGCCGGAGACGTGCCCGAACGCGAAGATCATCATCGCGAGGCCGAGCCCGAACCCGAGCGCCATGCCCTGGCCGTCGATGCTCCCCTTGTTGACGGTGCTCGCCGCGAGGCCGGAGAAGCCCGCAAACAAAAATCCGAATGTTCCTACGATTTCCGCCATTATCCGGCGGTCGAGGGTGGCTTCCATTGGCGTTCCCTGAGGCTGGACAAATCAGACGAGGGCGTGACAAACCCTGTCACTGCGCTCCAGCGGCGGCAACACTCCGGCAGCAGGATTCGGCGACTCCTACCGCGAAAGCTGCCGGAGAACGGAAATGCTGTGAATTGATTGTCAGAAGACCGAGAGGTCGACCGAAGAGCCGGGCGGCACGGTCGTGCCGGCCTCGGGGCTCTGGGCATAGACGCGGCCGCTGCCCAGCCGGCCGGGAATCTGCCGGGTCCGGGGCTCGAGGCCCTGGTCCCGCAGCAGCTGCTCGGCGGCGGCGACTTCCATGCCGAGCAGGCGGGGCACCGTCACGTCCGTGACCAGGGGCCCGTTCGACACGACGAGGGTGACGTCGCTGCCGCGGTCCGCTTTGGGGTCGGCACCCGGGTCCTGGCTGACCACGGTGCCGGCCGGGGCGTTGTCGTCGTTGGCATAGGACTCGAAGACGTTGAAGCCGAGCCCGCGCAGGAGCTTCTCGGCCTCCTCGTAAACCTTGCCGACGACGTTCGGCAGCGCCGCCGGCTTCTCGCCCTTGCTGACGAACAGAGAGACGACGGTGTCGCGCTTGAGTTCCTTGCCGGCCTCGGGCTCGGTGCGAATGACGTCGCCGTCGTCCACGCTGTTGCTGAACTCCTCGCGGACGCTACCGATCTTGAAGTTGGCCTCGCGCAATTGATCTTCGGCCTCGGACTGCGACTCGTTCTTCAGCTCGGGGACGGTGTACAGCTCCGGTCCCTTGGAGACCACGGCGGTAACCGTGCCGTGCTTGGCGACCCGCCGCCCGGGCTGGGGATCGGTGCTGATGACCTCCCCCTTCGGGACGGTCAGGTGGTATTGCTCCTCGGGGTCGAACACCAGCGTCAGGCCGGCCTCGGTGGCCTTCGTCTGGGCGGCGTCCTTGGACATGCTGATCAGGGACGGGGTCTGGATGGAGCTGCCGGCCGCCACGCGCCAGGCGCCGAAGCCGATGCCGATCGCCGCGACCAGGACGAGGACGAGCGCGAACGTCCCGCGGCGGCGCCTGCGCGCGAACCGGGCGGGCACGGCGTACGGGTCGCCGCCGCTCGGGCCGCCGCCGGGTGGGGCCAGGGGGACCGGTGCCGTGTGGTGGTGCGGCTGCGGGCCGCCCGCCTCCGGGCCGCGCGGGACCACGAGGGTCGGGGTCGTGCCGCTCGCCGCGGGGGCGGGCGCGCTGTCGACGACGTCCAGCTGGGCCTGGGTCAGCGACCGGCGCACGCGGACGACCTCGGCGAGGAAGGCGGTGGCGTCGACGGGCCGGGCGTCCGGATCGCGCCGGGTGGCGCGGACGACGAGGTCGTCCAAAGCCTGCGGCAGCGTCTCGTGCGAGGCGGACGGCGGCGGGACGTCGTAGTTCACGTGCTGGTAGGCGACCTGGATCGGGGTGTCGCCGCCGAACGGCTGCGCCCCCGTGAGGATCTCGTAGAGCAGGATGCCCGCGGAGTACACGTCGGAGCGGGGGTCGGCGATGCCGCGCTCGACCTGCTCGGGGGAGAGGTAGGCGACCGTGCCGATCAGGGCAGTGCCGGTGGTGCTGGTCGTGGAGACCGCGCGGGCCAGGCCGAAGTCGGCGACCTTCACGCGGCCGTCCTCGGCGATCAGGACGTTCTCGGGCTTGATGTCGCGGTGCACGAGCCCGGCGGCGTGAGCGGCGCCGAGCGCGGCCAGCACGGGCTCCATGACGGCGAAGGCCTCACGCGGGGTGAGGCGACCCTTGTCGCGCAGCCAGTCGCGCAGCGTCCGGCCGTGGATGTACTCCATCGCCAGGAACACGTGGCCGGAGTCGGCGCTCTGGTCGTAAACCGCGACTGCGGCGGGGTGGGAGAGCCGGGCGGCCGCGCGCGCCTCGCGGATGAACCGCTCGACGAACGCCTTGTCTTCCGCTAGGCCCGGGTGCATGACCTTGACCGCGACGGTGCGCTCGAGCCGGGTGTCGACGGCCTCGTATACCGTCGCCATGCCCCCGCGGGCGATTCGACGGTTCACGCGGTACCTGCCGTCGAGCAACTGCCCCACGAGCGGGTCGGAAAGGGTCGTGCCCATGATGGGCGAGTGTACGGCCGAGAATCCCTTGCGTCCGGCTAACTGCGACCTGTCCCCTACCTCTGAGCTGCTGCTCACAGGCGGTTACCGTCAGCGGTAGTTCTTGCGCAGCGAGAGCACGTTGTCCACGTAACGCTTCGTGTCGGCGTGCATGCCGTTCTTCTGGACGGAGCTGAGCCCCTGGTAGTAACCGGCCACAGCGTCGCGGGTCGAGGCGGCCCCGGTGAGGAACTTCAGCAGGCTGACCCCGGCGATGACGTTCTCCTTCGGGTCGAGCAGGTTTAGGTCCTTGCCGACGACCGAGGAGATCCAGCGTCCGGTGGACGGGATCACCTGCATGATGCCGATCGCGTTCGCGACGGAGACCCGGCGCTGGTTCCAGCCCGACTCCTGCCAGGCGACGGCCAGCGCGAGCGCCGGGTCGACGTCGAGCGCCTTTGCGGTCTTCACGATCAGTTTGCGCGTCGCGGCCTTGTCGGGCACCTTGCGCTCTGCGAGCAGCGAGCGGTTGTGCGCCGCCGCCTTGACCACGGCGTCCGGGTACGTCCGCCCGGCGAAGGTGTTGTCGAGCTTCACCTTCTTCTGCACCGGGATCTTCAGCGTCGAATTCAGCAGGATCACGGTCGAGGACAGGTGGTTGGCCTTGGTGATCGCGGCCTGTGTGGTGTCGAACTTCGCCGCCAGCCCGATCAGGGTGTCGCCGAGGACGACCTTGTGCGGGACGAGAACGGTCTTCGTCGTGGCCGGCGCGGACTTCGTCTTCTTGCCGGACTCGGCGGCCTTCGCCTTCGTCGACGACTTCGTGACGGCGGGCTTCGGGACCGGGATCTTCAGCGCGGACCCGATGTAGATGAGGTCCCCGTTGCCGGGCAGCTTGTTGGCCTCGATCAGCTTCTCGACGCTCACGTCGAAGCGATTCGCGATCTCCGTGAGGGTGTCGCCGGACTTCACTCGGTAGGTCGTCCAGCCGCCGGCGCTGGCGGTGGCCAGGAGTGCGACGGCCACGGGCACTCCCAGGGTGCGGGTGAGCAGGCGGTCGTTGGAGCGTCCGCCCAGACGTGCATTCCGCATGGCGGCTCCTCTCGTCGGCGAGGCAGAAGGTGAATCCGTGTGACAGAAGGGACTGGTGGGGCAGAAGGTAGCACTCGGAGCCAGGTTTGTGCGTTGTAGAATGACAGCGGCGTGGTTTTCGGGAAGCCGACATGGCGGTGATTACTCCCGTCGGGTGACATCACAGGGCGAAAATTTCCCGCGTGGGAGGCTCCGGGCTTTGAATTCAGCCGAGGTGCGCGAGGCCCGTCACCGGCGAGGACGCTTCCGCGTGCGTCCGGACGGGGATGCGCCCGGCCCGCCGGGCGAGGCGCCCGGCGGTCACCGCGGCACGCATGGCGGCGGCCATCAGCTCGGGGGAGCGGGCCCGGGTCACCGCCGAGGCCAGCAGGACGGCGTCGCAGCCCAGTTCCATCGCGAGCGCAGCGTCCGAGGCGGTGCCGATGCCGGCGTCCAGCACGACCGGGACGCCCGCTGCCTCGACGATGAGCCGGATGTTGTGCGGGTTGCGGATGCCGAGACCGGAGCCGATCGGCGAGCCCAGAGGCATCACGGCCGCGCAGCCGACCTGCTCGAGGCGCCGGGCGAGCACGGGGTCGTCGCTCGTGTACGGCAGCACGACGAACCCGTCGTCGACCAGTTGCTCGGCGGCGTCCAGCAGTTCGACCGGGTCGGGCAGCAGGGTGCGCTCGTCGCCGATCACCTCGAGCTTCACCCAGTTCGTCTCCAGGGCCTCGCGCGCCAGTCGCGCGGTCAGCACCGCGTCGGCCGCGGTGAAGCAGCCGGCCGTGTTCGGCAGCACCCGGATGCCGAGGCGCTCCAGCAGGTCGAGTACCGAACCGGGGCTCCCGGGCGCCAGGCGGCGCATCGCCACCGTCGTCAGCTGGGTGCCCGAGGCGATCAGGGCCGCCTCGAGGACGTCCAGGTTCGGCGCTCCGCCCGTGCCCATGATCAGCCGGGAGGTGAACTCGACGCCCGCGATCGTCAGGGGGTCCGTGGGTTGCTGCGGCTGCGCCACGTCAGCCGCCCTGCACCGCGGTCAGGACCTCGACCCGGTCGCCGTCGGCGAGGGTCGTCGCGGCCCACTGCGTCCGCGGGACGACCGCGCCGTTGAGCGCGACCGCGACGCCGCGCGGTGTCGGCGGCGCCGGTCAGCTCCGCCACGACGTCGGCGACGCTGCCGGCGCACGCGCGGGCCTCGCCGTTCACCAGGACGGTCATGCCGTCGTCGCCACGGCGGCTGTCGGCACGGCGGCTGTCGTCTCGACGGCGGCGAAACGGGCGCCGGTGAAACGGGCGGCGGTGAACGCGCTCGCGACGTCCGGCAGTCCGTCGCCGGCGAGGTAGGCCGCGATCGCGTCCGCGGTCACCGGGGCCAGCAGGACGCCGTTGCGGTGGTGGCCGGTCGCGAGCGTCAGGCCGTCGAGCTCGGTCGGCCCGAGCAGCGGGGCGCCGTCCGGCGAGCATGGGCGCAGACCGGCCAGCGTCTCGACCAGCGGCAACTCAGTGACCGTCGGGACGAGCTCGCGGGCGTCGCGCAGCAGCTCGTACACGGCGCCCGCCGTCACCGTCGTGTCGAAGCCCAGCTCCTCCTGGGTCGCACCCACGACGAGCTCGCCGCCCGCGCGGGGCACGAGGTACACGTGGGCGCCCCGGACGATCCCGCGGACGACCCGGCGCAGCAGCGGTGCGTACGCCGGGGGCACCTGCAGCCTCAGGAGCTGGCCCTTAACCGGCCGCAGGGCGGGGACGGTGCCGGGCGGGAGGCCGCCGATCTCGTTGGTCCAGGCGCCGGCGGCGAGGACGACCTGCGGGGTGGCGACGGTCTCGCCCGAGTCGAGGACGGCGCCGAGGACCCGGCCGTGGGTGACGCGGACCGCGGCGACGCGGTGCGGGACCAGGTCGACGCCGGCCTCGGCGCAGGCGGCAAGGAGTGCCGCGACCAACCGGCGCGGGTCGACCTGGTGGTCGCCGGCCACGAGCAGGCCGCCGCGCACGGACGGGGCGAGCAGCGGTTCGAGCCGGCGCGCCTCGCGGCCGGTGACCCGCTCGGTGGCGAGGCCGAGCGCGGCCTGTACGGCGTGCAGCTCCGCCAGTGCGCCGAGGTCGCCCGAGTCGGCGGCGACGACGAGCGTCCCGCACGTCTCGTAGCCCGTGCCGAGGCCGGTGCTCGCCTCCAGCTCCGCGACGAAGCCGGGGTAGCGGGCGGCCGAGGCGAGGTTCAGGCGCAGCAGGGCCTCCTCGCGGAACTGGGCCTCCGTGACCGGCGCGAGCATGCCGGCCGCGACGTGGGACGTGGCCGTGCCGGCCGCGGGGTCCGCAACGGCGACGCGGAGCCCGCGCGCGGCGGCCCGCCAGGCGATCGCGAGGCCGATCACCCCGCCGCCGACCACCAGGACGTCCGGCGCCGCCGGGTCGCGCGTGTGCATCTGTCGTGCTCCCTTCGCCGGCATTACCCGGTGCAGGTTCGACGGTCGGGGGCCGTGCAGCCCGCCCTCTCAGCCCGGTCCACCGAGCTCCCGTTGCAGCACGTGCAGCCTAGCTCCGAATGCCCTCCGCCGAAGTCCCGGCGGGGCCCCGATGCGCGACCGCGGCCTCGATGGCAGGCTGACCCGCGTGAGTGAGCACCCTGACGAGAACCCCGACGCCGCCGAGCTGGCCGTCGCCGAGTGGCTGACCCTTCCCGACCTGGCGGAACGGCTGGGCCTGGACGTCCTCAAGGCCCGCCAGGTGATCAAGGACCGGCAGGTCATCGGCCGGCGCCGCGGTCCGCGGCTGGTTTTCAGCATCCCCGCGGACTTCGTCCAGGACGGGCAGGTTCTCAAGGGCCTGCCCGGCACGATTGTCGGTGCTGCGCGACTCCGGTTACGACGACGAGGCCTCGTTGCGCTGGCTGTTCACGGCGGACGACTCGCTGCCGGGCACACCGGTGACGGCGCTGCGCGAGAACCGCGGCACCGAGGTGCGCCGGCGGGCGCAGGCGTCGGCCTTCTGAGCCCGTGACCGACCTCACCGCGGGCGTGCGGGCGGCGCTTGCCGACGCCCGCCTGTACCTGTGCACCGACGCCCGGGAGCGCCAGGGCGACCTGCCCGAGTTCCTCGACGCCGTGCTGGCCGGCGGCGTCGACCTCGTCCAGTTGCGGCAGAAGAACCTGGAGGCGCGCCAGGAGCTGGCGGCGCTCGAGATCTTCGCGGACGCCTGCGCCCGGCACGGCCGGCTGTTCTCGGTGAACGACCGGGCGGACGTGGCGTACTCCGCGCGGGCGGACATCCTGCATCTGGGCCAGGACGACCTGCCCGTCCACGACGCGCGGTGGCTGCTCGGCGGGGGTGTGCTGATCGGGCGGTCCACGCACGACGAGGACCAGGTGGACTCCGCGATCGGTCGAGGCGGGCGTCGACTACTTCTGCGTCGGGCCGACCTGGCCGACCCCGACCAAGCCCGGCCGGCCCGCGCCGGGGGTCGAGCTGCTTACGCTACGCGGCGCGGCGCTCGCCCCGGCCGTGGTTCGCGATCGGTGGCATCGACCTGACCAACCTCGACGAGGTGCTGGCCGCCGGCGCTCGCCGGGTCGTCGTCGTCCGGGCGATCACCGAGGCCGACGACCCGGGTGCCGCGGCCGCCGAGTTCGCCCGCCGGCTGCGCTCGCCGGACCTGGTTTCCCCCAAAACCCCGACAGCGCAAGAGCTCGGCCAGTAGCGTTCATTTCGGCGGCGCACTGCAGGGCGCCACCCCCGCCCGGGCTTCGCGAAGGCCTGGCCGAGGCGGCGTGCGAGGCGCATCGACCCCCTGCGAGGCGCCTCGCACGTCCCTGGCGGCACCCTTGTCCCTGTGACCCACCTGTCCTACCTGGCGATGTTGCTGGCCGTGCTGGCCGCCACGCTCCCGCTCGAGCACCTGCTGGGTACGCGGGTGTTCGCTCGCCCGCGGCGCCTGCTCGTGCACCCTGCTGCTGGCCGCAATCCCCTTCCTGGCCTGGGATCTGTACGCCGTCTCCCGCTCGCAGTGGAGCTTCGACCGCGCACAGACGGTCGGACCGCGGGTCGGCGGGCTCCCGGTCGAGGAGCTCGCGTTCTTCGTCGTGATCCCGCTCGCGGTCGTGTTCACGTGGGAGGCGGTGCGCTCGGTGCTGGGGCGCCGTTCCGCCCCCGGGCCACGGGGTGGGGACGGCCGGTGACGTACACGCAGCTGGCTCTCGCCGGCGTGCTAACTGCCGTCGCGGTCGACCTGCTCGTCCTGCGCGTCGGGCTGCTGCGGCGGCGGATGTTCTGGGTGTCGTACGGGCTCGTCCTGTTCTTCCAGCTGCTGACGAACGGGTGGCTCACCGGCCGCGGGATCGTCCGGTACGACCCCGCGACGATCGTCGGGTCCGCCGAGCCGGTGTTCCTCGGGTCGGGGCGGGTGGTCTACGCGCCGGTCGAGGACCTGGCGTTCGGCTTCGCCCTCGTCCTCTGGACGCTGGACGTGTGGGTGTGGCTCGGCCGGCGGGGGGCCGGTGGACGTGCGATCTGACGCGCTGCCAGAAGTCGGGGCGGGCGAAGCGCGCCTGACGACTCGTCAGATCCCTGCGGCTGTCGGTGCGGGGGTAGGGAGCGCGGGGCAGCGGCGCCAGGTGCGCCGGGCCCGCGTGTAGGCGGCGACCCCGACCCGCACGCGGGTGGACGTCGGCACGCTCGCCCGGGTGTCGAAGACCTGGTGGTCGCGGCGTTCGACCTCGTCGAGGATGCCGGAGTACAGGCGCAGCGCCACGGCGATGCACTCGCGGCTCGCCGGGTGCAGGAGGTCGATGCCGGGCCGGGCGCGATCGTAGAACTGCCGGGCCCGGGCGACCTCGAAACGGATCAGCTCGCGGACCGCGGGCGGGGCGCTGCGGCGGGCCAGCGCCGCCTCGAGGTCGCCGCGGGTCAGCCCGTGGGCAGCGAGGTCCTCGAGGGGCAGGTACAGCCGGCCGCGGGCCAGGTCCTCGCCGACGTCCCGGACGAAGTTGGACAGCTGGAACGCGACCCCGAGGGCCTGAGCGTGTTCGGCGGCGCGAGGGTCCAGCGGGCCGAGGATCGGCAGCATCTGCAGTCCGATCACCGCGGCCGAGCCGTGCATGTAGTCCTGCAGGTCGGCGAAGGTGTCGTACTCGCGGACCGTCAGATCTGCCCGCATGGACGCCAGGAACGCCTCGAAGTGGGCGAGTGGCAGGTTCCAGGTCGCGGCGGTATGCACGAGTGCGCGCCCGATGCCGTCGGCGCTCGCCCCCCGCTCGAGTTCGGCGAGGCGCTCGGCGCTCCACGAGGTGAGGCGTCGGGCGCGCTCGGCCGGCGGACTCGGGTCGGCCAGGTCGTCCACGATCTCGTCGGCGTATCGGGCGAAGCCGTACAGGGCCCACACGTACGGGCGGCGCTCCGGCGGCAGCAGCATCGTCGCCAGGTAGTACGTGCGGCCGTGCCGGGCGTGCAACTCGCGGCACCGGAGGTAGGACTCGCGCAAGACGGGATCGGTGATCCCGGCGGCGTCCAGTTCGCGGCGCGACATGGGTGAAAGCGTACGGCTGGGGGCCGCGGCCCGCTTAACCGCCGGACTTGCGGCGGAAGGTGCGCTGCGCCTTGGCCGGGCCGTGCGCGCCGTGGATCTTCGAGGCGCCCTTGTTGTCTGCGCCCGCCTGGTCGTCGACCTTGCCGCTCTTGCGGTCGAGGGCCTCGCGGAACTTGCGCCGGGTGTCGTCGGTGTCCTCCGGGGAGTCGGCGCCCTCGGCTGCCTCGGGAGCGTCGGTGGTGTCCTCGGTCGGGTTCGTGTCGTCGTCGGTCATGGGTCCAGCCTGCCACGTCAGGACGGCCAGGACCTCGACCGGTAGGCGCGGTCGGGCCCGGTGATCCGCTCGGCGGCGAGGCGCCCGGAGATCAGGACGCACGGCACGCCCACGCCCGGGACCGTGCCGGACCCGGCGAAGACCACGTTCTCCCAGCCGCGCGCGAGATTCGCCGGGCGGAACGGCCCGGACTGCCCGAACGTGTGCGCGGCCGCGAACGGGGTGCCGCCCGCGAGGCCGCGCCGGGACCAGTCCGCCGGCGTGGTGACCTGCGAGACCTCGATGCCCGCGGCGAACCCCGGGTAGCCGCGAGCCTCGACGGTGGCGAGCATCTCCTCGACGTACCGCGGGCCGTGCGCCGCCCAGTCGATCGGGTCCGAGCCGCCGAGGTGCGGTGTGGGGAACAGGACGGAGTAGCTGTGCCGCCCGGCCGGCGCGAGGCCCGGGTCGGTGACCGTCGGCGTGGTCAGCAGGAACGACGGGTCGCTCATCAGCCGCCCGCCGCCGATCAGTTCGTCGAAGGTCTGCTCCCAGGCGTCCCCGAAGTGGATCGCGTGATGCGCGGCCCCGGGATAGCCCTGCGTGGACCCGGCGAGCAGCAGGACGCACGAGGGCGAGTAGCGCAGCCGGGCCATCCGGCGGGGCTCGCCGCCGCCGAGGAGGTCCCAGGCCGCGGGCACGTCGGGGTTGAGCACGAGGGCGTCGCAGGGGACTCGCTCGCCGCCGGCGGTGTGCACGGCGACGGCCCGGCCGCCGCGCCGCTCGACGCGCGTGACCTCGGCACCGTAGCGCAGGTCGACGCCGTGTTTGGCGGCGGCGCCGGCCAGGGCCTGCGGGACGGCGTTCATGCCGCCGCGCGGGAAGTACACCCCGGCGACGGTGTCCATGTAGGCGATGACGCCGTAGAGCGCGAGGGCGTCGTAGGGCGACAGCCCCGCGTACATGGCCTGGAAGGAGAAGACCCGCCGCGTGCGCGGGTCGTCCAGATAGCGGGCGACGGCGGGGGCGAGCCGACCGAACCCGCCGGCGGCGGCAAGGCGCGCGAGGTTCGGGGTGAGCAACCCGAGCGGCGAGTCGACGTTGCGGTCGATGAAGTCCCGCATCTGGGCGCGGTACAGCCGCCCGAGCCAGGCCACGAGACGCCGGTAGCCCGCCGCCTCGGCCGGCCCGCACAGGGCCTCGACCGCAGCGGCCATCGCCTCGACGTCCGCATGGACGTCCAGTGCCGACCCGTCAGCGAAGTGCGCGCGGTAGGCCGGGCTCAGCGGGACGAGGTCGAGCCAGTCGCGACACGCGCTCGCCCACGCAGTCGAGCGCGTCCGCAACGAGGTCCGGCATCGTCAGCACGGTCGGTCCCGTGTCGAACAGGTAGCCGCCGCGATGCGCCACGCCCGCGCGCCCGCCCGGGCCGTCCTCGCGCTCGAAAACGGTCACCTGCCGCCCCGCGCCGGCCAGGCGCAACGCGGCCGACAGCCCGCCCAGCCCCGCGCCGACGACGACGACGTGGTCGGTGCGCCCGGTGACGGTGCGCACGCCGCCTACACCGAGCGCCGGGTGGCGGCCACCGTCAGCGCCTCCAGGACGGCCCGGCTCACCGCGTCCGCAATCGGGGCGGCCTCGAGCGCGTCCTCGGCCTGGCGGGTGAGGGAGTCGATGAGCTTCTCCACCGCGTCCAGGGCGCCCGTGTCGACGAGGACTCCGCGCAGGGTGGCCACGCCGTCCGCGTCGAGGTCGGGATCGCCGAGCAGGCTGTGCAGCGTCGCCCGGTCGGCGTCGCCCGCGCAGGACAGAGCCTTCGCGACGAGCACGGTCGCCTTGCCCTCGCGCAGGTCGTCGCCGGCGGGCTTGCCGGTCTGTGCCGGGTCGCCGAACACGCCGAGGACGTCGTCGCGCAGTTGGAAGGCCTCGCCGAGCGGAATGCCGAAGGCGGTGAAGGCGGCGAGGAGCTTCGGCGAGGCGCCGCCGAGGGTGCCGCCTAGGTGCAGGGGCCGCTCGACGGAGTACTTCGCGGTCTTGAAGCGGATCACCCGCATGGCCCGCGCGACAGAGCCGCCGCCCGCCGCCTGCGCGACGAGGTCGAGGTACTGCCCGCCGATGACCTCCGTGCGCATCGCGTCGAAGATCGCGACGCCGCCCGCGAGCCGGTCGCCGGGAATGCCGCAGGAGTGCAGCAGCTGGTCGGCCCAGACCAGGCACAGGTCGCCGAGCAGGATCGCCGCGCCCGTCCCGAAGGCTTCCGCGGAGCCGGCCCACCCGGCCTCCGCGTGCAGCGCGGCGAACTGGCGGTGGGCGGACGGGGCGCCGCGGCGCAGGTCCGAGCCGTCCATGACGTCGTCGTGGACGAGCGCGCTCACGTGCAGCAGTTCGAGCGCGGCGGCCGCCCGGACGATCTCGGCGGAGTCGTCCTGGCCGGTCGCACGGAAGCCCCAGTAGCAGAACGCGGGGCGCAGGTGCTTGCCGCCGGTGGCCATCCGGGCGAGCGTCCGCATGGGGGCGTCCAGCTCGTCGCCGAGGACGGCGACCTCTCGGGTGCGGTCGGTCAGGAACGCGGCCAGCGTCGCCTGGACGCGCTCGCGCAGCTGCGACGCGTCGATCGCGGTCGTGCCGGCGGTCATCTGTCGTCGTCCGTTCCCCGCGGGTCCCGCTCGCTCGGTAGCCTGACCCCCACTATGACGTCAGGATCGCAGCCACCCCCCGCCGGGGCCGTCGCACCGCCCGGCAGCCCCCGTCGCCCCCATCTCGGCACGTCGATCCGCGATCTGCTGGCCGCGGGCGGGCGCTCGTACTCCTTCGAGTTCTTTCCGCCGAAGACGGACGACGGCGAGCGCACGCTCTGGGAGGCAATTCGCCGCCTCGAGCCGCTCGCGCCGACGTTCGTCTCCGTGACCTACGGGGCGGGTGGGTCAACCCGCGACCGCACCGTGCGCATCGTCGAGAGCATCGCGACCGACACGACGCTGACCGCCGTCGGCCACCTGACGTGCGTCGGCTCGTCCCGGGCGGAGCTGCGATCCGTCATCGGGGGCTTCGCCGCGGCGGGCATCCGCAACGTCCTGGCGTTGCGCGGCGACATGCCGGAGGGGCCGACTGGGGAGTGGCGGGCCCACCCGGAAGGCTTCGAGCACGCGGACGAGCTCGTCCGGCTGCTGCGGGAGCTCGGCGACTTCTGCGTCGGCGTCGCGGCGTTCCCCGAGGGCCACCCGGAGTCGGGTGACCTGGACACCGACGCCAAGTACCTGGCCCGCAAGGCCGCGGCCGGGGCCGACTTCGCGGTCACGCAGTTCTTCTTCGACGCGGACGACTACTTCCGTCTCGTCGAGCGGGCCGCCGCGCACGGCTGCACGATCCCGATCGTCCCGGGGATCATGCCGGTGACGAACCTCAAGCAGATCGAGCGCTTCGCCGAGCTCTCGGGTGCCGCGTTCCCGGCGAAGCTCGCCGACCGGCTGCAGTCCGCGGGCGGCGACCCGTCGGAGGTGCGGCGCATCGGGGTCGAGGTCGCCGGTGAGCTGTGCACGAAGCTGCTCGACGGGGGCGCACCGGGCCTGCACTTCTACACGCTGAACCGCTCGACCTCGACGCTGGACATCTACCGGGCGTTGGGGCTCGGGCCGTCCTGACGGCGCGGCTCGACGACCCATGCCCTCGCTGATCCCGCTCGCCGCGGACCGGAACGACTACCTGGACGCGTGGACGGCCTGCCACGGCGGGCACGACCCGCGCGCCGGCGGCCGGGCGGAGCGGGCGTGGTTCGCCACCGTCCATGCGCTGGCGCGACCACTCGCCCTGCGCGGCGCGTCGCCCGACGCGGTGAGCGCGGCGGCCGTCCTCGCTGCCTGCGCGGCTCCGGCAGCGGTGGCGGCCGGGACGCGCGGCATACGCCTGGCCGGTCCGCTGGTCGTCGTGAGCTCCCTGCTCGACGGGCTGGACGGCGCCGTCGCCCTGCTCTCGGGCCGCTCCAGCCGCTGGGGCTACCTGGTGGACTCGCTCGGCGACCGGGTCGGCGAGGCGGCGCTCGGGGCCGCGCTGGCGATCGCCGGGGCGCCCGCGGTGGTGTGCGTGGGAGCGGTCGGCGTCGGCTGGCTGCAGGAGTACGCCCGGGCTCGGGCCGGCGCGGGCGGCCTGGACGCGATCGTCGTCGTCACGGTCGCCGAGCGCCCGACCCGGCTGCTGGCCGCGGGCCTCGCGCTGTTCGCGGCCGCCGCCGTCCCGCCCGCCGCAGGGGTCGCGGCGAGCGCCGGCGCCGTCGCCTGGCTGGGCCTCGGCGCCGCGGGCCTCGCTCAACTGCTCCCGGCGCTGCGCCGCGAGCTGGCCTGAGCCTTCAGGTGGCGGCGCGCCAGGCCGCGGCGATGGTGGCGAAGCTGCGCGTACGGCGGTCGCGGTCGAGGCCGGGTGTCACGACGACGATCTCGTCGGCCTCGGCCTGTTCCCGCAGCTCGAGCAGGCGCTCGGCGACGCCGGCCGCCGGCCCGGTCACCATGCGGGGGTCGTCCCGCCCGGCGCCGCGGCGAAAGCCCGGGGTGAGCGCGAACTCGCGGACCTCCTCCGGGCGCAGTGGCTCGCGGACGCCCCGGGCGAGATTGCGCAGGGTCAGCACCCAGCCGGCCTCGAACTCGGCGACGGCCGCGTCGTCCTCGGACGCGAACGCGAGGACGGACATCGCCGAGTACGGCTCGTCGCCGTCCGCGCGGGGGGTGAAGCGCCGGCGGTAGTCCTGCAGCAACCCGAGCGCCTGCTCGGGATTCATGTGGTGCGCGAACGCGGCGCGCATCCCGTTCGCCGCTGCGAAGCTCGGGCCGTACGCGCTGGAGCCGAGGACGAACAGCTCCGGGCTCTCCGCCACGACCGGGGCGGCGATCACGCGGGTGTACGGGTGCCCGTCGGGGAAGCCCTCGCCGAGGAAGGCGAGCAGTTCGGCCACCTGGCCGGGGAAGTCCGCGGCCGGGTCGGTGGCCAGGCCCCGGCGCAGGACGTGGGCGGTCAGCGGGTCGGTGCCGGGGGCACGGCCGAGGGCGAGGTCGATGCGGCCCGGCTGGAGCGCGAGCAGCGTCCGGAACGTCTCGGCGACCTTGAGGGGCGCGTGGTTGGGCAGCATGATCCCGGCCGCCCCGATGCGGATCCGCTCCGTGTGCGCGCCGACGTGGGCGACCAGAATCTCGGGGGCGCTGCAGGCCAGGCTCGACATGTTGTGGTGCTCGGACACCCAGTAGCGCCGGTAACCGGCTGCCTCGACGGCCTGGGCGACGGCGACGGCCCCCGCGATCGAGGCGTGCGCGCTCTCCCCGTGCTCGATGCCGACGAAGTCGAGGACGGCCAGCGGCAGGGACTCGGTCTCGCCTGGGTTGCTCATCCGGGGTACAAGGACCGCGCACGCCCGATGCATTCCTACGACCGGCCGACCATCCCCGCGACGAGCGCAGCGGACAGGGCGACCATCGGGACCCCGGGGCCCGGGTGGGCGGAGGCACCGACGTGGAACAGGCCGGGGACGCCGGTCACGTTCGGCGGGCGGAACAGCGCGGCGCTCTTGTGCAGGGCCGGCCCGGCGGTGGCGCCGCCCGGCGAGCCGAGGGAGCGCTCCAGGTCGGCCGGGCTGCGCACAGCGCGCCACAGCAGCCGGTCCCGGACGTCGGCGCCGCGGCTGGCCAGTGCCGCGATCAGCGCGTCCGCATAGCTCTCGGACACGCGCGGCGCGGCCCAGTCGACCGCGCCGGCGGCCGTGCCCTGCCGCGCGGCGGTCACCGTGAGCGTCCAGGCCTCGTGGCCGGCCGGCGCGGTCGCCGGGTCGCCGCGGAACAGGTGGATCGTCGGGTCGGCGCAGGGCCGGGCCTTGTCACCGAAGATGTCGTCGGCCTCGGCGTGCGGGTCGGCGGCGTAGGCGACGGTGTGCTGCGGGCGGTCCGGTTGGAAGCCCTCGCCGCGAAGCGCGAGCAGGACGGTGAACGCGGACGCCGACCGGTCTGCGCGGGCGTCCCGGCCTGTCCCGGCGGTGCCGACCGGGCGTGGCAGCAGGCTGCCGTAGAGCAGGCGCGAGTCGACGGCGGCGACCACGATGTCCGCGGGCAGCGTCTCGCCGCCCGCCAGCCGGACGCCGCTGACCCGGCCGCCGTCGAGGGTCAGCGCCTCGACCCGGGTGTCGAAGCGGAACTTCGCGCCGCGCAGCACCGCCCGGTCGGTCACGGCGTCGACGAGGGCGCTCATGCCGCCGTGCGCGCGCCAGGTCCCGAAGGTCTGCTCGACGTAGGGCAGGACGGCGGTGGCCGCGCCGGCCCGGCGCGGGTCCGAGCCCATGCACGTCGCGTACGCGCCGGCGACCTGGCGCAGTCGCGGGTCGGAGAAGTAGGCCCGGGCGAGCGCCGCGAGCGAGCGGGCCGGGGTGAGCGCGGCGGTGCGCCGGCGGCCGTCGGGCGTGCGCAGCGCGTCGCGGCGGCGCGTCGGCGGGGCCTCGTTGAAGCCGCGCCGGAACGTCTCCCACAGCGTGCAGCCGGCGGCGATGAACGCGTCCCAGGCCTGGCCCGTGCCGGGCCCGAGACCGGCGGTGATCGCCTCGATCGAGTCCGCGCGGGCCGAGTTCGGCACGTCGACCACGACTCCGTCCGCGAAGTGCCAGCGCATCGCGGGCGTCACCGGCTCGAGGGTGAGCACTTTCTCCAGCGGGACGGTCTTACCGGTCTTGATGAACAGGTCCCGGTACGCGGCCGGCAGGGTGAGCAGGCCTCCGCCGGTGTCGAACCGGAACCCGTCGCGGCTCAGCGTCCCGACCTGGCCGCCGGGGCCCGAGGACGACTCGCAGACGACCACGTCGTGGCGCAGCCGGGCGAGCCGGGCGGCCGCGGCCAGGCCGCCCATCCCCGCACCTACGACAACGACCCGAGCCACGGCGGCAGCGTACGCGGCCCCGCTCAGGTCGCGTTCGACGCCGCCGCCACCGCCACGCGGGCGGCGACCGCGTCGGGGGCCGCGAGCGCGCGGCGGGCCAGGTCCCGGCACTGCGCCAGGGTGTGCCCGGCCAGGGCCGCGCGGACCTCGCCGAGCGCGGTGGGCGCCATCGACAGGCTGGTGACCCCCAGGCCCGCGAGGACGAGGGCGAGGTGGGGGTCGGCCGCGGACTCGCCGCAGACACCCACCTGGCGGCCCAGGTCGCGGCCGGCCTCGGCCGCGATCCGGACGAGCTCGAGCACCGCGGGCTGCCAGGGGTCGAGCAGGTCGGCGAGGTCGCTGTTCATCCGGTCCGCGGCCATCGTGTACTGGGCGAGGTCGTTCGTCCCGATGCTCAGGAAGTCGCACGCAGCGGCAACCTGACGGGCCCTCAGCGCGGCTGCGGGAACCTCTACCATCGCGCCGGCGGTGGTGATCCCGTGCTGGCGGGCGGCCTCGGCGAAGGCCGCGGCCTCGGCGGCGGTCGACACCATCGGGGCCATCACCCAGACGTCCGCGCTGCTGTCCTTGGCGGCCCGGGCGATCGCCTCGAGCTGATCTTCGAGCAGGTGCGGCAGCAGCCGGGACGTCCGCAGGCCGCGGATGCCCAGCGCCGGGTTCGGCTCGTCCGGCTGGGTCGCGAAGCGCAGCGGCTTGTCGGCGCCGGCGTCCAGCGTGCGGACGACGACCTTGCGCCCCGCGAACGCGGTGAACACGCGGGCGTAGGCTGCGCGCTGCTCGTCCAGCGTGGGAGCGGTCGGGCGGTCCAGGAACAGGAACTCGGTGCGGAACAGCCCGACGCCCTCGGCGTCCGCGGCCGCGGCGGCGACCAGGTCACGGTCGGCGCCGAGGTTCACCAGCAGGGCGACGGGGTGGCCGTCGGCCGTGCGGCCCGGCCCGGTGACCGCGGCGAGCGCCGCGAGGCGGGCCCGCTGGGCGGCGACGGCGGCCTCGACGTCCGCGAGGTCGGGGTCGGCGGTGACCGTGCCGGTCGCCCCGTTCACCAGCACCAGGGTGCCGTCGGCCAGGTCCGCTGCGCCGGCGCAGGCGACGACGGCGGGAACGCCCATCGCCTTCGCCAGGATCGCGGTGTGGCTGGTCGGGCCGCCGCGCTCGGTGACGATGGCGAGCACCTGGGCCGGGTCGAGCGTCGCCGTCTCCGCGGGGGACAGGTCGACCGCGACGAGGACGTAGGGGTGGCCGGGCTGCGGGATCTCGGGCATCCGCACGCCGTGCAGGTGCGCCAGGGCTCGCGCAGCGACGTCGTCGAGGTCGGCGACCCGCTCGGCGAAGTAGCCGCCGAGCGCCGCCAGCATCGCGGAGAACTCGGCGAACCCGCCGGCCATCGCGGTCGGGGCGTCGGCGCCGGCGTCGATCAGCGCGTCGACCTTGCCGGCCAGGGCCGGGTCCGTCGCCATCAGGGACTGCGCCGTGAGCACCGCCGAGGCCGGTTCGACGGCTCGGGCCGCCCGTTCGGCCAGGTCGGCCGCGGCCGCCGCCAGGGCGCGGGTGGCGTCCGCCTTCTCCGCGGCCGCGTCGCCGGCCTTGCGCTCGTTCTGACCCACCGTCACCGGCGCCGCCATCCGGGCCACCGGCCCGGCGGCGACCCCCGCGCTGACCCCGAGCCCCTTCACGAGTCGTGGTCCTGTTCCACGATCGCCGCCAGGGCGTCCAGCGCGGCCTCGGCCCCGTCGCCTTCGGCGGAGAGCACGATCTCGTCCCCGCCGCGGGCGTCCAGACTCAGGACGGACAGGATGCTGCGGGCGTCCGCCGGGGCCTGGCCGGGCTTGCCGATGAAGACCGGCATCCCGGCCTGGGCGGCGGCCTGGACGAACAGGGCGGCGGGGCGGGCGTGCAGGCCGACCTTGGATCCGACGGTGACGTGGCGCGTGGGCATGGCGGGAACTCCGGGTTCTGTGAGCGAAGCGTTCGGGTCCTTACCGGATTGCGATCTGACGAGTGGTCAGACCTTCACGACGGTGCGGCGTTGCGTGGGGACTGCGCTGTCGGCGCCTGGAACCGACTCTTTGCTGCCGAGGGACTTGAGCCCGATGACGCTCGCCGCGCTCACGACGACACCGGCCAGGATCGCCAGGACGTAGAGGCCGGGGCTGCCGATCAGGCCGACCACCCAGATGCCGCCGTGCGGGGCGCGGGAGGTGGCGCCGAACTGCATGGACAGGGCACCGGTGACGGCACTGCCGGCGACCGCGGAGGGGATGACCCGCAGCGGGTCGGCCGCGGCGAACGGGATCGCGCCCTCGGTGATGAACGAGGCGCCGAGCAGCCAGGCGGCCTCGCCGGCCTTGCGCTCCGGCTCGGTGAACAGCTTCTTGCGGACGACCGTGGCCAGCGCCATCGCCAACGGCGGGACCATGCCGGCCGCCATGACCGCGGCCATGACCTCGAGGTTGCCGCTGGACAGGCTGCCGAGGGCGAAGGTGTAGGCCACCTTGTTGACCGGGCCGCCCATGTCGAACGCCATCATCGCGCCGAGCAGCAGGCCGAGGACGATCGCGTTGGTGCCGGTCAAGGCCGCCGAGCCAGTCGGTGAGCTCGGTCTGGACGGCGGCGATCGGCTTGCCGATCACGACCAGCATCAGGAAGCCGACGACGAGGCTGGACACCAACGGGATCAGCACGATCGGCATGACGCCGGCGACCGCCCGGTGCACCTTGATTTTCGACAGCCACAGAACGATCGCACCGGCGAGCAGGCCGCCGACCAAGCCGCCGAGGAAGCCCGCCGCCGATGACGCCGGCGAGCAGGCCCGCGACGACGCCGGCGACGAGGCCCGTGCGCCCGGCCATGCCGTAGGCGATGAATCCGGCCAGGATCGGCACGAGCATCGAGAACGCTGTCGCGCCGATCTTGAACAGGACGCCCGCGATGCCGGCGACCTCCATCAGCTTCGTCGGGTCCGTGACGCCGGGGTAGGTGACCCCGTCGAACGTCCCGCCGTTGACCTTGGGGGCGATCTCGCCGCCGCCGATCATGAAGGCCAGCGCGATGAGGATGCCGCCGGCGGCGACGAACGGGATCATGTAGCTGACGCCGGTCATCAGCCAGCCGCGGACGCGGGCGCCCGCGCTCTGGCCCTCGGGAGCAGGGGGAGCGGTGGGCTTCGCGGCGGCCGCCGGCGCGGCCGGCGCGTTCTTCGCGGCCTCGATCCGGGCGGCGGCTTCGTCGAACAGGCCCTCGGGGTCGCTGATCGCGCGCTTCACGCCGACGTGCACGAGCGGCTTGCCGGCGAAGCGGGCCCGGTCGCGGACCTCGACGTCGGCGGCGAAGATGACCGCGTCCGCGTCGTCGATCTGAGCCTGCGTCAGAGGCGTGGAGGCGGCGGCACCCTGGGTCTCCACGAGGATCTCGTGACCCGCTTCGAGCGCGGCCTGCTCGAGCGACTCGGCGGCCATGAACGTGTGCGCGATGCCCGTCGGGCAGGACGTGACGGCGACGAGTTTCACGACTCCACCGCCGCGGAGATGATCGCGACGACCGCGTCGGCGTCCGGCGCCGAGAGCAGCGAGGCCTTGAACGCCTTGTTCACCAGCTTGCGGGCGAGCTTGGCCAGGATGGTCATGTGCTCCGCGCCGCCGCCGTCGGGGGCCGCGATCAGAAAGATCAGGTGCGCGGGACCGTCCGGGGCGCCCCACTCGACACCGGCCACGCTGCGGGCGAAACCCAGCGTCGGGACCGTGACGTGCGCGGACCGGGCGTGCGGGATCCCGATGCCGCCTTCGATGCCGGTGGGCATCTGCTCCTCGCGGGCGGCGAGGTCCGCGACGAAGCCCTCCAGGTCGGTGACCCGCCCGGCGGCGACGAGTCGCTGCGCGAGCTGGCGGGTCGCGTCGGTGCGGTCTTTGGCGTCGAGGTCGATCTCGACCAGATCCACGGTGATCAGTGCGGGCACGGTACTCAGCTCCTTTGCGCTGCAGGGTCTGTACCCAGCACGCGGTCGTCGACGATGGCGGGGGAGATGCGCACGGCGCCGACGTTCACGTCGGCGGGGCCGGGCATCCGGGTGCCGGGAAGCGCGACGGCGGCCGCGCCCCAGGCGAGAGATTCCACGAGTGCGGTGGCGCCCGAAGCGCCTCCGGCGAGAAAGCCGGCGAGCAGGGCGTCGCCCGCACCCACCGTGCTGACGGGGCGGGCCGGGGCCTCGCCGTGGACGGCACCGTCGTCGTCGACGAGCAGCGCACCGTCGGCCCCGAGGCTGACCAGGACGGTCCGGGCGCCGCGCGCCCGCAGCGTCCGGGCTGCCGCGACGGCCTCGCCCAGGGTGCGGACGGGCAGGCCGGCGGCCTCGGCCAGCTCCTCGCGGTTGGGTTTCACGAGGTCCGGACAGGCGGCCAGGGTGGCCGCGAAGGCGGGACCCGAGGTGTCGAGGGCGACCCGCACGCCGATGCCGTGCAGCGCTTTGACGACGCCGGCGTAGAAGTTGGCGGGCGTGCCGGGCGGCAGACTGCCGGAGAGCACGGCCCACTCGGCGGACATGGCGGCGTCCAGCGTGGCGGCCACCAGGGCCGCGACCTCGGCGGGGGTCAGGGCGGGGCCGGGCTCGTTGAGCTTGGTCGTCGTCCCGTCCGGTTCGACGATGCTGACGTTGCTGCGCATCGACCCCGCGACCGGGACCTGGACGGTGTCCGTCCCGGCGAGGAGCGAGACGAGCTGCGCGCCCTCGGCGCCGCCGACGGGCAGCACCGCGCGGGTCTTGACGCCGTGCCCGGTCAGCGCGCGGGCGACGTTGACGCCCTTGCCGGCGGGCTCGACCCGGCTGGAGCGCACCCGGGTCACCGCGCCGCGGACGAGGGCGTCGACCTCGACCGTCCGGTCCAGGCTCGGGTTCGGGGTCAGGGTGACGATCACGCCTGCACCACCCGGACGCCGGCGGAGTCGAGGTCGAGCGCGAGCTCGGCGTCGATGCCGGAGTCGGTGACGAGGACGTCCACGTCCGTGACGGCGCCGAAGCGCGCGAAGTGATCGACGCCGACCTTGGTGTGGTCGGCGAGGACGACGGTGCGCCGGGCCGCGGCGATCATGGCCCGTTTGACCTCGGCCTCGGCGACGTCCGGGGTGGTCAGGCCGCGCTCGACGGAGATGCCGTTGGTGCCCATGAATGCCACGTCGACGTAGGTGTCGGCGAGCAGGCGGGCCGCCCAGGCGTCCACGGTCGCCATCGTGCGGCCCCGGACGCGCCCGCCCAGCAGGTGGACGGTGATGTTCGGCCGGGCCGCGAGCGTCGCGGCGATCGGGAGCGCGTTGGTGACGACCGTCAGTTCGCGGTCGAGGGGGAGGATCTCGGCCAGGCGGGCCGTGCTGGTGCCGGCGTCGAGCAGGATCGCGCCCTCGTTGGGCAGCTCGGCGAGCGCGGCCTTCGCGATGCGCTCCTTCTCGGAGCTCGCCGCCGCGTCGCGCGTCGCCAGGGCCGGTTCGAAGCCGAGCCGCTCGACGGGGATCGCCCCGCCGTGCACCCGGCGCAGCAGGCCCTGTCGCTCGAGCGAGGTCAGGTCACGCCGGACGGTCTCGGCCGTCACGTCGAAAAGCTCCGCCAGCGTCGTGACGTCGACGCGGCCCTCCGTGCGGGCCCGCTCGACGATCAGCTGCTGTCGCTCTTCCGCGTACATGTGGTTTCACCGCCGCTTCTCTTTGGTTGCCCTAAGAGTGCGCCCGATTATGTGGGAAGTCAAGCGATGAATGTTGTTTCAGTTGGCATTTTCTCTCAACCGGGCAAGGTCGGGCGTCAGGACAGCCAGGCGTACAGGCGGACGACCGTCCCCTGCGCCGAGGAGCGCACCTGGGCGAGGTCGCAGAGTTGGTGGATCGTCCAGAGACCGCGCCCTGAGGTCGACAGCGGGTCCGGCTCCACCCGGCCGGCCAGCAGGTCGACGATGTGGCCGCGGTCCCGGACCTCGCAGACCAGGGCCGTGGCCTCGAGCCAGATCCGCAGGATGCCCTGGCCGCCGCCGTGCCGGACGCTGTTGGCCGCGGCCTCGTTCACGCACCAGAGCAGGTCCTCCGCCCGGTCGGGGCCGACCCCCGCGGCCCGGGCCGAGCGCAGGACGGTGTCGCGCAGTCGCGGCAGGTCGCGCTCGCCGAAAGCCAGGGTGTGCGGCGGACCGGGCGGCTCGGGCAACGGCGTCGCGAAGGCCCGCGCCGCGTGCTCGACCCCGGCGAACTCGGCGCTCGGCGTGCTCACGTCGCCCGTGACCAGGGTCCTGTGGCTGCGCCGGGCCTCCCGCAGGGTCGCCGGGTCCAGCGCCGCCGCGTCGTACGGGCAGCGCAGCCGCACCCGCGCGCCCGGGGTGAACGCGAGGTTGGCCAGCGCGTCGTGCAGCTGGCCCTCGGCCGCCTCCGCGGAGCGTGCGCCGGGCAGGACGGGTTCGCCGAGGCCGCGGCAGGACCGCCCCGCGGTGGTGTGCTCGCGGACGAAGGACACCCACAGCGGGATCAGCCGAGCCGGCCCGCCGCGGTCCGTGGGGACGAAGGAGACCTGCTCCGCCTTGGCCCCCAGCGCGCCGCGCAGCTCATCGATCCGGCGTGGGGGGAGGATCGCCAGCATCGGCTCGCACGCGTCCAGGCCGTCGAGCACGAACGAGACGGTGCCGTCCAGGAACTCGGCGTCGCTCCGGTAGAAGAGGGCGTCGTGGGCCAGGCCGGGCCGTTCGGCCTCGCTCGTCGCATTCGTCGCGCTGGTCATGAAAACTCCCCGATCACGGGGCGAGGGTACGCGCCGAGCCCGGAAAGTGCAGCTCGTCCGCGACCACCGGGCGACCCTTCCAGCGCAACGTCCCGGTCCGGCGGCCGCGCACGGAGGACGCCAGCAGGCCCGTCGCGAGGGCCGCTCCGAGCGGGTGGGCGAGGGCGTCCGGCCACGCGCGGTCGCCGCACCGGCGGGCCACGGCCACGCGGCCGGCGACGGCTGCGGCGTAGCCGGCCAGACCGACCCGCGATCCGCTCAGCGCCGCGGCAGCCGGGACCACGCCCGACAGGAGCAGCCCGCTGCCGGCCGCGAGCGCGCCCCCCGCGTCCCGTCCCGGCCCGAACGCGGCCCACAGCCATTTGGTGTACCCGTCCCGAAGCTCCGGCCAGCCGGCGTACATCCGGCACCGAGCTACCGGCGCCCCGACGACCATGCCGGCCCGGCCACCCGCGCGCTTCGTGGCGCGGGCCAGCCCGATGTCGTCCAGGACCGCCGCGCGGACGGCCCCGTGCCCGCCGGCCCGCGCGTAGGCAGCCGCGTCCACGGCGAGGAACTGCCCGGTGGCCGCCGCCGTCGACGGGCGCGGGGAGCGCTCGGCCGCGCGCACGGGCAGCGTCGCCAGCCAGGCCCACGCCAGCAGCGGCTGCACCAGCCGTTCGACAGGCGAGGTCGCGACCTGGCGCGGAAACGGCGAGACCAGGTCGAGGTTCGCCTCGCGCAGCAGACCCACCGCGGCGGCGACGGCGGCCGGCGCGAGCACCACGTCGGCGTCCACGAAGACCAGCACACGCCCGCGGGCGGCCGCCGCGAGTTGCGCGCAGGCGTGCGGCTTGCCGAGCCAGCCCGTGGGGAGCTCGGCGCCGGTCAGCACCCGCAGCCGCGGGTCACCGCCCGCCGCCGCCCGGACCACGTCCGCCGTGCCGTCGGTCGAGCCGTCGTCCAGCACGATGATCTCGAGGTCCGGCACGCCGCGCTGGGCGAGCAGCGAGCGCACACAGGCGGTCACCCGGTGCGCTTCGTCGCGCACGGGCAGCAGGACGGACACAGCCTCGCGCGGATCGACGGGGGTCGGGTCCGCCGGCGTGACCCGGACCGTCCGGACGTTGTACCCGGCCAGCGCGGCGCTCGCCACCGACAGCGCCGAGCCGGCGAGGACGACGCAGGCGAGGGCCTTCACTCGTGCCGACGGGCGAGTGCAGCCGCGTACGGGATCGCGGTCAGGCCCATCAACGCCCCGCCGAGCAGCGCGACCGCCGGCCGGCCGAAGAACGCGGCGTTGGCGAGCACCTGTGAGGCGTACGTCCAGAGGTACAGCGCGCCGGGCAGCAGGTCCGCCCGCCGCTCGGTGGCGGCGTGGGCGGCGCCGGCCGCGGGCAGGACGCGGTCGAGTACCGCCATGAGGACGAGCGAGACGGCCAGCCAGCCCGCGTAGTTGCTGAGCGGGACGCCGGGGGAGCCCGGAAGCGCCGGGCTCGGGTCGAGCCAGCGCCAGTGCCCTGCGGCGACCATCTGCGGGTCGAGAAACACGTCCCACGACGCGAGGGCCCAGCCGCTCACGAGCGCGACCCGCAGGCGGCCGCGGGCGAGGTGCCGGCCGACTATGAGGGCGGGGTAGGCGGTCATCACCCAGGCGCAGGGCACCACGAGCGGGACGCCGAGCAGGTGCGGCCCCAGCGAGTCGCCGTAGCTGTAGTCGCCGAACGGGTAACCCGTCCGCACCCCGACGACCTCGGCGAGGAACGCCGCGGCCAGGGCCGTCCCGAGGAACGCAGCGGCCACCCTGGCGCCGTAGCGGCCCGCGACGTGCGTGGCGACCGCGGCGAAGGTCAGGCAGACGATCGCGACGGTCAGGCCGTCGCGGGCCGGGCCGCGCACGAGCGGGTAGGCGACCTGCGCGGCCACGGCGGCCGCCCCGAGCGCCCACGGCACCCGCTCTGCGCCGCTCGCCGCCCGGCGGACGGTCGCCCGGGGGAGCTCCGGCGCGACCGTCGGGGTGCGGGCTGCCACTGGCGGGCTCAGTCCGTGACGGACGACGCCGGTGCCGCGACGGCCCGCTCGAGGATGGAGAAGTTCTCCCCGCCCGGTGCCGCGACCGCGGCGAAGCGGCCGACGCCGGCGATCTCGGTGAGGTCGATGGCCACGATCCCGTTGTGGCGGCGGACGGTGGCGAGCGCGTCCTCGCAGTCGGCGACCGCGAACGTGACCGACCAGTGCGTGGGCAGGCCGACCTCGACGGGCGGCTGGACCAGGCCGGCGACGCCCTGGCCGTCCACCGTCGCCACGGAGTACTCCGTGCCGGACATGTCGGCCGAGGAGATCGACCAGCCGAAGACCTCCGAGTAGAAGTCGCGGGCGCCGACCACGTCGGAGGTGATCAGCTCGCTCCAGCAGCGCGCGCCCGCCTCGTCGATCACCCGGGCGCCGATGTGGTAGCCGGGTTGCCACAGCGAGATCACGCCGCCCGCGGGGTCGACGATCGCGGCGCCGCGGCCCGCGGCGGGGATGTCGACGGGCGCCATGAGGATCTGCCCACCGGCCTTCACCGCGGCCTCGACCGTGCCGTCCGCGTCGGTGACGCTGACGTACGTGCTCCACACCGGTGCCTGCTCCGACTGGCACGGCCCGATGCCGGCCACGACCAGGCCGTCGAGTGTGAACAGGCCGAACCCGCCGTCGGTCAGGCCGAGCTCCCACCGGAACAGCTCCTGGTAGAAGGCCGCGGAGGTCTCGACGTCGCGACTTACCACGTCGACCCAGCACGGTGTGCCGGGCGCGTAGCTCTCGATCTCGGGCACGGGGCCTCCCGTCGGAGCGGTTCCCCGGTGCGTCCGGGGCAGCCGGAAGCCTAGCCAAACCGCGCGCGCCGGCGGTCGCGGAGCAGGGTGCGTGCCGCGGCGCGTCCGCTGGCACCGAAGACCCCGCCGCCCGGGTGGGTCGACGCCCCGGTCAGGTAGAGCCCCGCGACCGGCCCCCGGTACGCCGAGAGCTCGGGCAGCGGCCGCAGCGCGAACATCGCGTCGAGGCCCATCTCGACGTGCATGACGTTGCCGCGGCGCAGCCCGAGCTCGTCCTCGAGGTCCTGGGGGGTCTGGACGTGGACGGCTTCGACGGCGGCGCCGAAGCCGGGGGAGCAGCGCTCGACCTCGGCCAGCGCGGCCGCCGCGACCTGCTCGCGCAGGCCGGACCACGCCGTCCCGCCGGCGAGCTCGAAGCGGTGCCACTGCGCCCACAGGGTGACGGTGTGGCGGCCCGGCGGCGACAGCGACGGGTCGAGCGCCGTCGGGGTCAGGGCCAGCACGGCGGGACGGACCGGGGGTCGCCCGGCGAGGAAGTCCGCGTACGCGGCGCGCAGCACCCCGCGGTCGGGGACCAGCAGTTGCATGCCGTGCAGGGCGCCCGGGTCGGCGCCGGCGTAGGACGGCAGCGCGGTCGTCGCGAGCCGGACGGCGACGCCGATGCCGTCCCCGACTCGGATCCGGGCGCGCAGCGGGGCGACGAGGTCCTCGAGCGCGGGGGTGGCGGCCAGCAAGTCCAGCGTCGTCAGGATGTGCGTGCCGGCGAGGACGGCCCGCGCCGCGAGGTGCTCGCCGGAGCAGGTGCGGACGCCGGTCACCCGGGAGCCCCGCCCGGTGATCTGCGCGGCTCCGTCCCCCAGGCGCAGGCGTCCGCCGCTGCGGCGCAGCCGCTCGGCCAGGGCTTCCGACAGCATGCCCGAGCCGCCGACCGGGCGGCCCGGTGCGCGCAGGTGCATCAGCGCGATCCAGGACAGATGCCCGACGGTGCCCGGTTCGTGCGGCGGCGGCCCGGACTGCGCCGCCAGCCACGCGAGCGCCGCCTTGAGCCGCTCGCTGCGGAACGTGGAGTCCAGGAGGTGGTCGGCGGGCTGTAGGAACCAGCGCGAGGTCTCGCCGCCCCCGCGGGCCCGGCCCATCGGGGCCATCCGCCGGGCCATGCGGCCCGGGGTGGGCGGTCCGTTGAACAGCGCCAGGATCGCCTGCACGGGCGGGGTGAGGTCGGTGACGAGCCGGCGGTACGCCGCCGCGTCCGCGTTCCCGCAGGCCGCCGCGATCGAGGCCACGGTGGCCTCGAGGTCGACGGCGAAGGTGATTCCCGGCTCCCCGGGACGATCTGACGGGGCGTAAGCCCACGGGTCCGCGTCCAAATAACGCAGGCCGCACTCGCCGAGCTCGAGCTCGGCCACGATCGGGGTGTGCCGGACCATCACGTGCAGGCTGGAGCCGCGGTCCACCCGGTGCCCGGGGAACCGCTCGACTGTCGAGACCGCGCCGCCGCCGACCGTGTCCCGCTCGAGCACTTCGACGTCCAGGCCCGCCCGGGCGAGGTAGCACGCGGCCACCAGGGCGTTGTGGCCCGCGCCGATCACGACGACGTCGCGCACGCGGCGCCCTCAGCCGGACGAGGCGGAGCGCTCCGCGGCGAGGGCCGCGTCGACCGCCTCGGGCGACCGGCCGACGACGGCGGAACCGTCCGCCGCGGTGAGGATCGGGCGCTGCAGGAGCGTGGGATTCGCGGCGAGGGCGGCGATCCAGCGCTCGCGGTCGGCGGGCTCCCGGGACCAGCCGCCGATACCGAGGTCGGCCGCGGCGGGCTCCCCGAGGCGCGTGATGTCCCACGGCTCGAGGGCGAGCCGGGCGAGGACGTCGGTGATCTCGGCGGCGCTCGGCGGGTCCTCGAGGTAGCGGCGCACCGTGTACCCGGCGCCCGCCGCGTCGAGTTGGGCGCCCGCCGCACGGCACTTGGAGCACTCGGGGTTCAGCCAGATCTCCATGATTTCCTCCCGGGCACATCCTCCCGCCAAGACCTCGCGGGGCGGCGGCGGGGGAGCCGCGTTCCGGCCCTGATCGGGCGCCCCCTAACGTGCAGGGCACCACGAAGGAGGTCGCGATGGCCCTGACCCACCGCTGCTGGGACCCCACGAAGTGCCACACGTGCCAGCAGGCCGCGAAGCGCGCCAAGGCCGCAGCACCGTCGAACGCCGTCCGCGCGTACGCCGGGGAGGTGTGGGTGAGCCCGAGCGCCGAGGGTCACCTCGCGCACGTCGCGGGCATGCCCTGCAAGCCCGCCGAAGCAGCCAAGGCCCAGGCGACGCCGGCGGACTGGGGCCGCATCGTCGGCATCCCCGACGCGCTGGCGCGCGTGTGGGCCGGCGAGGAGCTGGCCACCACGGAGGGCGCGGAGCTCACGACAGGACGCACGCCCGCGTCGAAGGGTCGCCGCAAGGTGGACCACAGCGCGTGCATCGACTGCGTGAAGCTGCTGGTCGCCGAAGCCGCGGTCTGAAGTGCCTACCGACGGCCTTCTTTACTGTCGGTAAGATAAAGGAGTATCGTCCCGGGGCATCGCACCTCGACCTCGGGAGTAGCTCATGAGCAGGCGCATCCTGATCACCGGCGCGGCCTCCGGCCTCGGCCGCGCCCTCGCCTCGGCCTGCGTCGCCGACGGCTGGGACGTCCTGCTCACCGACGCGGACGCGGCGGCGGGCGAACTCGCCCGGCTCGAGCTCGCGGAACGGGTGCGCGAGGCCGGCGGTTCGCCCGACTCCCGGGTGGCCTTCCTCGCCCTGGACGTCCGCGACGACGCTGCGTGGGCCGTCGCCCGCGACTGGTGCGAGCGGACGTGGGGCGGCCTGGACGTCCTCGTCAACAACGCGGGCGTCGCCGCCGCCGGCCCCGTCGTGGACGTGTCGATGGAGGACTGGGACTGGATCCTCGACATCAACCTGAAGGGCGTCGTGCGCGGCGTCCGCACCTTCGTCCCGCTGTTCCAGGCACAGGGCAGCGGTCACGTCGTGAACATCGCCTCGCTCGCCGGCCTGGTCAACGCGCCGAACATGGTGTCCTACAACGTCACGAAGGCCGGCGTGATCTCGCTGTCGGAGACCATGCGCGCCGAACTGGCCCGGGACGGCATCCGTACCACCGTGGTCTGCCCGAGTTTCTTCGCTACCGCTCTCGCCGACCGCATGCGCGCCACCGACCCCGCCTTCGAGGTGATGGCCCGTCGGATGATCTCGGGGCAAGGGATCCCGGGCCCGAAGCTCACCGCCGAGGACGTCGCCGCGAAGATCCTGCGGGCCGTCGCGAAGGAGCGGTTCCTGTTGCTGCCGCACGTCGAGGGAAGGGTCATGAACTCCCTCAAGCGCCACCTGCCCGCGGTGTTCAACTCCGGGATGGGCGTCGCGAACAAGTGGCTGGAGTCCCAGATGGGCTCCGCCCGCACAGCCAACCCTGCAGCCCTGACCCCTGAGCGGGCGGACGCCCCGAGCCGCCACTGAGGCGACGGCCGTCGCCGCCGGGCGGGCGCCCGGGCGGGGAGGTCCGCGGGCGGCGGAGGTCCGATCAACGCGCAAGTTCCGGGCCGGCGGCGGCTGCGGATGCGAATTGCAACGACTGAGGCGCCCACCGCCGCATCGCCGCCTCACCTGTTGCAACCTGCATCTCCAGCCGCCGGCCGGACGCGACGGCGCACGCCGCGAAGCGTTCGCGGCGAAGCCGCCGATGACTAGTGCTTGATGTCGATGTAGACGCGGTTCGGGCTGGACAGGGTGCCCACCCGGAACGAGGCCTTGTAGTCGAGGCCCAGCACGAAGCTGACGTGGCCTTCGAAGTCGCACGTCTTGCGGACGGCCTTCACCGTGCCGAGCGAGAGCTTGGCGGTGGAGAGCCGGCCGGGGCCGACGTACGTGTTCGAGCCGCTGTCGGTGTGCGCGTTGGCCGGCCGCACCGTGACCTGGAGGTACTTCTTCGCGTTCGACGGCATCGAGACGGCGTCGCCGGAGCCGCAGAAGGTCGGGGACGTGACGTAGCGGACGTCGTAACCGGTCGCCTTGCCGTCGAGGTCGATGACGACGCGGTCGTGGCCGTCGGCGGTGTTGGACGAGTAGCGAAGGTTCGTGACGGTCGGCAGCGTCGACGGGGAGCCCGACTTCGTCTTCGCGGACGTGGAGAACGAGGTCTCGGCGGCGTAGGCGCCGGCGCCGAACGCACCTGCGCCGAGCGCGATCGTGGCGCCGAGGGCGACGGCGGCGCGGCGGCCGCGAAGCTTGCTGCCGTGGGACTTGGTCGTGTTCGTCATGGTGTTTCCCCCTGATTCTCGGCAGCGTCGCGCTGTCCGAAGCCGTGTCCGGTCCTGCGTGCCGGATGTGAAGGAGACGCCGAACTTGGCTCGTAGGTTTACCGGCTCCTGCCGGAGATGTCGGGTTCGTTCCGCCTGATACGCGGAGGGCTTGCGGAATTGTCGGTGGCGCGCTCTACTGTGGTGGTCGGTATCGAATGTATGTTCGAACCGTCGGCAGGGCGGGCGGACCTCGACCCCCGCCCGTCCTGCCGGTCCCGTTCTGTTTCAGGAGGCTTCGGATGTCCGTCATGACTGCTCAGTTGGCCGCAAGCCCGCCGATCGGTGCCACGGCGCTCGACCTGGTGGCGTCGGCACGGCGCGGGCTGGCGCAGGCCGCGGTGTCCGCGCGGCCCGTCGACCGATACGCGGCGGCCCACCTGGCGGCGCTGCGCGCGGCTTCGGCCGTGCTCGCCGTGCGGGCCCGGCCGGCGGCGTCCCGGCGGCGGCGTCCCGCGAGTGCGTGGGCGCTCCTGAGCCAGGTCGCCCCCGAACTGGCGGAGTGGTCGGCCTATTTCGCGGCGGGCGCGACGAAGCGGGCGGCCGCCGAGGCCGGGTTGACCCGAGCCGTAGGCAGCCGCGACGCCGACGACCTGCTCCGGGCGGCCGAGAGCTTCCTCGCCCTCGTCGAGGCGTTGCTGGGCATGGTCCACCAGCCCGCGCTTCCCGCGGACCTCTAGGGTTGGGCCGACATTCCGCCCCGAGCACCTGGAGCGCCACGATGGCCGACCGGACGCGAGCCCGCGGCTCCGTGCGGACGGCGGTGGTCTGGCACGTGCTGCGGGCCGCCCTGGACGAGCTCACAGCCGCGACCGGGCGTGACGTCCTCGAGGTGCTGGACGTCGGCGGGGGTACCGGCCGCTTCGCCGTCCCGATGGCGGAACTCGGTCACGCGGTCACTGTCCTGGAGCCGAGCCCGGACGCGCTGGCCTCGCTCGACCGGCGGGTCCGGGAGGCCGGAGTGGGCCGGCTGGTCCGCGCGGTCCAGGGTGACGCCGCGAACATCGCCGAGGTCGTCGGGGCCGGCCAGGTCGACGTCGTGCTCTGCCACGGGGTGCTCGAGTTCGTGGAGGACCGCGCGGAACTGGCCGCCGACCTGGCGCGCGCGCTGCGTCAGGGCGGGGTGGCGAGTGTGCTCGCCGCCAACCGCAACGCGGCCGTGCTTTCCCGGGCGGTTGCGGGTCATATCGCCGAGGCCCGGCACGCTTTCGACGACCCCGCCGGGCGTTGGGGGGCGCGGGACCCGCTGCCCCGCCGCTTCTCGTCGGCAGAGGTTTCGGACCTCCTCGGGGGCGCCGGCCTCGAGGTCGTGTCGACCCACGGGGTACGCGTGTTCTCCGATCTGGTGCCCAGCGTCGTGGTGGAGGGCGAGGCGGGCACGCTCGACGCCCTGGTTGAGCTGGAAGTCGCGGTTGCCGCCCATCCGGCCTTCCGCGACGTCGCGACCCAGGTGCACGTGCTGGCGATCCGGCGCTGACCTGCGAAGAGAGGGCGAGAATCCGCCCCGCGCGGGGGTCCGCGCCGACCCGGGGGGTGCCTCGTCCGTGCATGCGGGGGGTCCCGGTGGGTAGTCAGAACACGGATCCGTCGCACGTCTTCCCAGGGTCGGGTTACATGCACGCGAATCGCTGCCTATTCTGGCAGGGGAAACTCTGGCCGCTCCTGCGCGGCGGCCGTCCCCAAGGAGGTCTCAGTGCCGCTCTCCGAGCACGAGCAACGACTGCTCGAGCAGATGGAGCGGGCCTTGTATGCCGAGGACCCGAAGTTCGTCTCCGGGCTGCGCGGTACCGACCTGCGAAGCCACTACCGCCGCCGTGCGGTGCAGTCGGCCGCCGGTTTCATTCTGGGCCTGATCCTGCTCATGACCGGGGTGGTGCAGCCGAGCCTGGTCGCGGTCAGCGTCCTGGGCTTCGTGCTCATGCTCGCCGCCGCCGTGTTCGCCGTGACCAGCTGGCGCAAGATCGCCGGCAGTGGTGAGGGTGCCCGCACCCCGGCGTCCGCTCCCAAGTCCAAGCGCAAGCCCGCCAAGCGGGGAGTGACCGAGCGCTTCGAAGACCGCTGGCGTAAGCGTCGCGACGAGCAGCAGGGCGGCAACTGAGCGACCGCCCCACCACAGCGCACCAGAGGGATCCCTGGCCGGACCGGCCGGGGATCCCTCTGTGTGCGGGTGTGCCGCGCAGGGTCGGTCAGCGGGTTCGGCCCGGGTGCGCGACCTTGCCCGCCAGGGCGGCGAACGGGCGGCGCGCCTGGGCGGCGGCGGCGCGCAGGTGCATCCCGGCCGTACCGACCCGGGTGAGCATGGAGCGCGGCAGGACGCGGGCGCGCACGCGGTCGGCTCGCTCGGCGTGCTCGGCCAGCTCGCGCCGCACGTCCTCGACGGCGTGGCGCATGAGGTCGCGGTTCGCGGGCGCGCCGCCCTCGGGGGCGTAGCGGACGCGCTCGACCGTACGGCACAGGTTCGACAGGGCGTCGGTGCCTCGCGCGGTGAGGCGCCCGTCGACCGCGAGCGCGGCGGCGGTCTGTCGGGGCGTGCGGGCCTCGGGCCAGACGTAGCCGAGGTCGAGTGCGGAGTCGCGCAGCTCTCGCCACGCGGTCTCGGCGACGAGCGCGGTCGCGGCGGCACTGCCGGCGCCGGCGCCGGCGCCCGACGCACCCGCGAGGGACCAGCGCCGCCGGCGGACCACCCAGCGGGCGATGCCGGGCACGAGTCCGAGCAGCAGGGCCGCGGCGAGCAGGAGGCCGAGCTCGCGCCACGGGCCGGAACCCCCGCCGCCGGTCGGCAGGGTCGGCAGGGCGCTGTCCCCGCAGGCCGCGGAGTCGGCGTCGGCGCCGGCGCAGTCGGGCTCGCGTGTCGCCGTCCCGCCGCCCCGGGGGGCGGTGCCGGTCTCGTCGTCCTCGGGCTCGGGTTCGTCCCGGGTGTCGTCTTCCTCGGGGTCGGGCTTGTCGTCCTCGCCGAGCCAGGACGGCACGCTCGGGCTGGACGTCGCCGAACCCGGCGTGGGCTCGAAGCGTGTCCAGCCGACGCCGGGCAGGTACAGCTCGGGCCACGCGTGCGCGTCGTGCGAGCTGATCTTGCGGGTGAGCCCGTCGGAGCTGAGCGTCCCGGCGGTGAACCCGACGTCCACCCGGGCGGGAATGCCGATCGCGCGAGCCATCACGGCCATCGTGGAGGCGAATTGCTCGCAGTAGCCGCTGCGGTCGTCCAGGAACGCGAGGATCGCGTCCTTGCCTGTCCCGGGATGCACGGACAGGTCGTAGGTGAAGTTGCGCGGGTTGCGGAACCAGCGCTGCAGGGCGGTGGCCTGGTCGAGCGGGCCCTTCGCGTCGCGGGTCACCCGGTTGGCGAGGTTCTTCACGCGGGTCGGGAGTTCCGCCGGGAGCTCCAGATACTGCTGCAGATACGGGTCGGTCGGCTCCTGGTCGCCCACGTCGTCCCGCAGGGGGAGCAGGTCGATGCTGCCGACGGTGTACGCGACGCCGGTGATCTGCTTGCGGCCCTTGTGGCTGACGACGTTGCCGGTGAGCCGGTCGACCCGCCACTGGCCCGGCACGACGACGCGTTTGGTCGGATAGGGCATCGGCAGGTAGTCCGACGCCAGGCGATCGCTGATCTTGACCTCGGTGTCGACCTTCGTGAACGCGACGGCGGGGGACAGGCCGACCGGCTCCGGCAGGTCTTCCTTGAACCGCTGCACCTGGCGGCGCCCGGCCTTCCACTCCTCGCCGTCAAACGTGTCGAGCGTGACCGTGCGCAAGTAGAGCTCGGCCGGCTTGGCCGAGGTCGTCTTCACTGTCATGACTTCGAAGTCGTCCGGGCGGACGAGGTCGCGGCGCAGGCTGACGAGCGGGTTCAGCGTGGAGATCGTCTTGCCGGACGCGTGGCCGATGCCGTTGCTGCCGAACGCTCCCGCCGTGACACCGGGCGAGACGGCGGGCAGCATGACCGCCAGGGCCAGGACGACGACGCCGATGCGCCGGCTCATGCGGTTCAGGTCGCCGGCCGCGCGCCCGCCGGCCGGCCCCTGCCCGCGGGTGGCGAGGGGGACGCCCCAGCGCAGCATGCGGTCGCGGCTCTCGGTGAGCAGCAGGACGAGGTAGCCGAAGGCGGGCAGCAGGAACATCCCGCCGCGCAGGCCGCGCGGCAGGACGGCGGCGGGCACCGTGTACATGACCAGCAGCGGCAGCCCGGCGAGCGCGGCCTGGCGATAGCTGACGGCGAGGGCGTCGACGAACAGGGCCATGATCCCGACGCCTGCGACGACGATGAACGTCGTGCCGGGCGAGGCGAGCACCGGCGGGGTCTGCGAGTCGAGCTCGTTGAAGCCGGACGCGATGACGTCGTAGAGCTGATCCCAGGCCGGTCGTTTCAGCGGCAGGACGCCGGCGAACGCGGGCTCCCGGGCGTACATGGCCACCAGGTAGAAGAAGCCGAGGACCGCCTGCGCCAGGACCGTCAGCGGCCGCGGCACGCGCAGCGCGCGCCCGGCGGCGCCGGTGAGCGTCACCAGCGCGATCATCCCGAGAGACCGGCCGAACCAGTCCGTCCCCTTGATGACCGAGAACAACAGCATCGAGGTCAGGACGCTCGCCAACGCCGCGCACACGGTGAGCCGCAGCGTCACCTTGGCCTCGTCGGTCATGCCGCCCCGAAGTGGGGCAGGGAGCCGTTGGCCGCGCCCCGGGCCGCGTTGGGCCAGACGTCGCCGAGCTTGTCGCCGGCGCGGATCGGCACGACCCGCCACCCGCCGTTGCGCAGCAGGGCGACGTTCTGCTCGAAGCCGCCCGCGTCGGTCTGCCCGAACGCCTCGGCGCCAGGCGGGCCCCACGAGGAGACGTCGAGCAGGAGGGCGATCGCGGTCGTCGTGCCCTGGCGGCGCCGGGACAGTTCCTCCGCGTCCGTCGCGGACAGGTCGCCGAGGATGGCGATCAGCAGGCCGTCGGAGCCCGCCCGGCCGAGGGCCGCACCCGCGTCGCGCAGCGTCTGGGTTCGGGTCGGGACGAGCATCGCGAGCGCGTCCAGCAGGAGGCCCTCGACGTCGGGCACGGGGGAGAGCATGTCGGCGGTCATGCCCGTGATGCCCGCGCCCGTCTCGGTGAGGATGCGCAGGGAGAACCCGCGCCTGGTCATGTGCACGCCGACGGACGCGGTCGCGGAGACCGCCCACTCGAGGGACGAGTCGAGGCCCTCGCCGCGGTGCGCGGCCGCGCGCGCGTCCAGCAGGACCGTGGCCCGGCTCTGCCGGGGCTGCTCCTCGCGGCGCACCATCAGCTCGCCGCGCCGCGCGGTGGAGCGCCAGTGCACGCGGTGCAGCGCGTCGCCGTGGCGGTACTCGCGGGTGGCGATGTCGTCCTCGCCGGCCGCCGGGATCGAGCTGGGGTGGCTGTCGTTGCTGCCGGTCCACTCGCCGCCGAGGACGACGCTGGGCAACGGCTCGACGACGGGGATCACGATCAGTTCGTCGGAGGAGTCGAACGAGCGCGCCAGCTCGCACATGCCGAACGGGTCGGCGAGGCGGATCGTCAGCGGCCCGACCGTGAAGCGCCCGCGCACGTTGCTGCGGACGCGGTAGAAGACCTCGCGGTAGCCGCGGGGCTCGAGGCGGTCGACGAGGAACCGGGGCCGGGCGCTCATGCCCCGCGGCAGGGTGTCTTCCGCGAGCAGCAGGCCCGTCGGCACGAGCGAGACGTTCTCCAGCCGCAGGCTGATCCGCGCTTCCTCGCCGGCCGGGACGCGGCCCGGGTCGACCTGGCGAGTGCAGGCCACGCGGTGGCGCGTCCGGGCGACGGCCGCGGTGCAGACGAGGGGCAGTGCGAGCAGCAGGACGGACACCCGGAGGAGGTCCTGCTGGCCGAGCAGGTACGAGCACGCGAGCGCGGCGAAGCCGGCCACGAGGAACGACCGGCCGCGCAGCGTCAGGCCCGCGAGGGAATTCATGTCATTTTCCCCCGCGGGTACTTCGTGCTCGTTCCTCGCACGCTGTACCCGCTCAACGTGGCGACGCAGGCAGCGGAAGACCGCGGATGATGTCGGTGACGACGCTAGTGGCGGTGCGCCGGCCGATCTGGGCCTCGGCGGTGGTGAGCAGGCGGTGCGCGAGCACCGGCCCGGCGAGCAGCTGGATGTCGTCGGGCAGGACGAAGTCGCGCCCGTCGAGCGCCGCGGCGGCGCGGGCCGCCCGGATCAGGTGCAGGGTCGCGCGGGGGGACGCCCCCAGACGCAGGTCGGGGGACGTGCGCGTCGCGGTCACGATGTCGACCGTGTACTGCTTCACCGCGGGGGAGACGTGGACGGTGCGGACTGCCTCGATCAGCTTGGCCACGGCCCGGGCGTCTGTGGCCGGCTCGAGGTCGTCGAGCGGGGACGCGGCGCCGTGGGTGTCGATCATCGCGAGCTCGGCGGCGGCGCTCGGGTAGCCCATCGAGACCCGGGCCATGAACCGGTCGCGCTGGGCCTCGGGCAGCGGGTACGTGCCTTCCATCTCGACCGGGTTCTGGGTCGCGACGACCATGAACGGGGCGGCGAGTTCGTAGGTCACGCCGTCGACGGTGACCTGGCTTTCTTCCATGCACTCGAGCAGCGCCGACTGCGTCTTCGGGGAGGCGCGGTTGATCTCGTCCCCGATGACGATGTTCGCGAAGATCGCGCCCGGCTTGAACTCGAAGTCCCGGCGCTCCTGGTTGTAGATGCTCACGCCGGTGATGTCGGACGGCAGCAGGTCGGGCGTGAACTGGATGCGCCGCACGGAGCAGTCGATCGAACGCGCGAGCGCCTTGGACAGCATCGTCTTGCCGACGCCCGGCACGTCCTCGATGAGCAGGTGGCCCTCGGCGAGCAGCACGATCAGCGCAAGGCGCACCGCCTCGGGCTTGCCCTCGATCACCTGCTCGATGGTCGCCTTGATCCGCCGGGCCGCATCCGTGACGCCCGTACCGACGCCGGTGGCGGCTCCAGCCGCGGGCCCCGTCTTCGTGCCCGAGCCGGCGGGACCGTCGTGTTCGAACGCGGTCAAGAGTCCTCCTGCAACCTTGCGGCCGGCCTCGTACGCGGTGCTCGCCGGGCGTGACACTCCATTGTCCACCCCCGGGTCGAGATTCGGGACCGGTTGATCGCCCGTTCCGGTTCCAGTGGGACCGGTGGGACGTCGGGTAATCATGCCGCGCGGAGGAAGTGGGGGACACCCTCCGCGGGCACCTGGTCGGATCCGGGACAAATCTCGTTCTCGCTCGAAAGTGGGTGAGGTGTGGGGCGGTTTTCCTCACTGGTGGGGGGAAGTGGAGTATGGTGGTGTGCAGTGGAGCGGACAGGAGGGTGGGGCCGTGTTTCTCGGTACGCACACCCCCCGCCTGGACGACAAAGGCCGGCTGATCCTTCCGGCGAAGTTCCGCGACGAGCTGGCGGAGGGACTCGTGGTGACGAAGGGACAGGAACGCTGCCTCTACATCTGGCCCCTCACCGAGTTCGCCCGGATCACCGAGCAGATGCGGCTGGCGCCGGTGACCTCCAAGGGCCCCCGTGACTTCATGCGCGTGCTTTTCGCCGGCGCCTCCGACGAGGTGCCGGACAAGCAGGGGCGCATCACCGTCCCGCCGCAACTGCGGGCGTACGCCGGCCTCGACCGCGACTGCGTCGTGATCGGCGCCAACTCCCGCGTCGAGGTGTGGGACGCGCAGGCGTGGGACCGCTACCTGGCGGCTCAGGAGCAGGCGTTCTCGGACCTGTCGGAGGAGGTGTTCCCCGGGCTCATGTAGTCCCGCCGACCTCATGTCGGGCACCGCGACGTGCTGCGAGGTCTCCCCCCGCTCCCCAGAGCCGGCTCACCTTCCCCGGTGCCGGCCCGGCGAGCGGGCGGGGACCTGGCAGAACGTCAGGCGCCGGAGGTCCCGTCCAGCGACGTACTCCAGCACGCACTCCAGGAGGAGGTGGCCCGATGACCGGAACCGACCCGGCCGAGCGCCACGTTCCCGTCCTGTTGGAGCGGGTGCTGGCCCTGTTCGCCCCCGCCCTCGACGTCCCGGGCGCAGTCGTCGTCGACGCGACCCTCGGCCTCGGCGGCCACAGCGAGGCGATGCTCGCCCGCTTCGCCGGGCTGCGCCTCGTCGGCCTCGACCGTGACCCCGCCGCCCTCGAGCTCTCCGGGCGCCGGCTGGCGCCGTTCGGCGAGCGCGTCACGCTGGTCCACGCCATCTACGACGAGCTGCCGGCGGTGCTGCGCCGGCTCGGGTTCGACCGCGTCCAGGGCGTCCTGTTCGACCTGGGCGTCTCCTCGATGCAGTTGGACGAGGCGCACCGCGGATTCGCCTACGCCCAGGACGCGCCGCTGGACATGCGGATGGACCCGACCACCGGGATCACCGCGGCCGAGGTCCTCAACACCTATCCCGCGCGGGACCTGGCCCGGATCGTGCGCACGTACGGCGAGGAGCGGTTCGCCCACCGCATCGCCGACGCCGTCGTCCGGGAGCGGGAGCGGGAGCCGCTGACTTCGACGGCCCGGCTGGCGGAGCTCGTCCGGGCCGCGATCCCCGCCGCCACCCGCCGCACCGGCGGGCACCCCGCCAAGCGGACGTTCCAGGCCCTGCGCATCGAGGTCAACGGCGAGCTCGCCGCCCTCGAGGCCGCGCTGCCCGCCGCGATCGCCGCCGTGGCGGTCGGCGGCCGCGTCGTCGTGATGTCCTACCAGTCCCTCGAGGACCGCCTGGTCAAGCGGGCCTTCGCCGCCGGCGCCGCCCAGACCGGCCCGGTCGACCTGCCGGTCCTGCTGCCCGAGCACGAGCCCCGGCTGCGCCTGCTCACCCGCGGTGCCGAGGGGCCGGACGAGGCCGAGCTGGCCGCCAACCCGCGCTCGGCGTCGGTGAAGCTGCGCGCGGTCGAGAAGCTCCGCGAGATCGCAGCATGAGCGGGCACAGCGTGCGAGGAACTCTCGCAGAGTGCCCGCGAGGGGAATGGGCATGAGTGCGCCCGCGCGCGCCCCGCGCCCCGCCACCCGGCCGGCCCCTCGCCCGTCCGCCCCTGCGCGGCCGGCGGCGGCTCGCCCGGTAGCCCCGCGGCCTGCCCTCGCCGTCGTCCCGCCCCACCAGCGGTCGGGCCGCGCGCCGTTCGTCCTGCTCGTCGTCACGATCCTCAGCGGGGGGCTGATGGGGCTGCTGGCGCTCAACACCGCCCTGGCGCAGGGTTCGTTCACCGTCGGCGAACTGCAGCGCCAGACCGCGGAACTGGACGACCGCAGCCAGGCGCTCGAGCAGGAGCTGGCCCGCGCGCAGTCCCCTGAACGTCTCGCGATCGCCGCCCGCAAGATCGGGATGGTCCCCGAGCTCGACCCGGCGTTCATCCGCCTGTCCGACGGGACGATCACGGGCAAGCCCACCCGCGCCGACGAGGTGACCCGCCCGCTCACGAAGCAGGAACGCGCTGCCCGCAAGGCCGAGAACGCGGCGAAGCGCGCTGCGGACGCCGAGCAGCGGGCCGCGAAGACCGCGGAGGAGAAGGCGGCGGCGGAGAAGGCGGCCGCCGAGAAGGCGATCGCGGACGCGAAGAAGGCCGAGGCGGCGGCGAAGAAGAAGGCCGAGGCCGACGCCAAGAAGGCCGAGCAGGCGTGGAAGGACAAGCTCGCCGCGCAGGAGGCGGGCGACCCGCGCAGCGGCGGCGAGACCGTGCTCGAGCCCCCCGACCCGAAGGGCAAGCCGTGAGCGGCGACGGACGCGGCGGCAGGCAGCCCGCCCGCAAGCCTGCCCCGGCCCGCAAACCTGCCCCGGCCCGCAAACCTGCCCCGGCCAGTAAGCCAGCCCCGGCCCGTAAGCCGGCAGCTCGCCGGGCCGAGCCCGCCCGCCGGCCGGCCGCGCGCCGGCCCGCAGCCCCCAAGCCGCCGTCGCGCCGCGAGCGCAAGCGGCTGGCCAAGGCCTCCCGCCCGCCGCGCGCGCCACGCCGGCGCCGCTCGGCCCGGCTGGGCGATACCCGCTTGCGCCTGCGGGCGGGCGTGATCGTGATGGCGCTGGTGCTGACGCTGCTGGTGGGCCGCCTCGTCCAGGTGCAGGGGCTGGAGGCGGCCGGTTACGCGGCGGTGGCCCAGAACGAGCGCCTGCGCACCGTGGCCATCCCCGCGATCCGCGGCATGATCTCGGACCGCGACGGCGAGGTCCTCGCCCGCAGCGTCGAGGCGCGGACGGTCACCGCCGACCCCATGCTCGTCGCGGACGCGGCCCAGTACGCGCACCTGCTCGCCGGCCCGCTCGGTGCGGACGAGGACACGCTGCGCACCCGGCTGGCCGACCGCCCGCGCCGCTACGTGGTGCTGGCGCGCAACATCGACCCGCTGGTCTGGCGCCAGGTCCAGGCGATCGTCGACCCGGGCACCGGCAAGTTGCTCAAAGGTGTGTTCAGCGAGCCGCAGGCCCAGCGCGTGTACCCGGCCGACAGCCTCGCGGCCAACGTCCTCGGCTTCCTCGACCGCAACGGGACGGGAATGGGCGGCATCGAGCGCGAGTTCGACGCGATCCTCGCCGGCAAGGACGGCAGCCAGACCTACGAGCGCGACCGGCGGGGCGGGCGGATCGCCACCGTCGGCGGCGAGCAGGTCCCCTCGGTGCCGGGGGAGGACCTGCAGCTCACGATCGACCGCGACATCCAGTGGACGGCTCAGCAGGCCATTGCTGCGAAGGTCAAGGAGACCCGCGCGGAGAGCGGCACCGTCATCGTCCAGGACGTGCGCAGCGGCGAGATCCTCGCGATGGCCACCGCGCCCACGTTCGACCCGAACGACCCGGGTCTCGGCGAGGACCGCAACCGCGGCAACCGGGCCCTGTCCCAGATCTACGAGCCCGGGTCGGTGTCGAAGGCCTGGACGCTCGCGGCGCTGCTCGAGGAGGGCGTGGCCACCTCCGGGACCAAGCTCAAGGTGCCGGGGGCGCTGCGCCGCGGCGGCCACGTCCTGCACGACCACGACGCCCACGGCCTGCTCCGCCTGACGCTGGCCGGGGTGATGGCCAAGTCGAGCAACATCGGCACCGTCCTCGCGGCCGACCAGATCAGCGGCACCACGCTGTACGACTACCTGAAGAAGTTCGGCATCGCGTCGCCCACCGGCCTGGACTTCCCCGGCGAGAGCCGCGGCCTGCTGGCCGACCCGAAGACCTGGCCGACGACGCAGCGCTACACGATCCCGTTCGGGCAGGGCTTCGCCGTCAACACGGTCCAGGTGGCCAGCGGGTACCAGGCCATCGCGAACGCCGGCGTACGCGTGGCGCCGCGGCTGGTGAAGTCGTGGACGGACGGCGACGGCAACGTGCACTACCCGACGCCGTCGGCGACCTCCCGGGTCGTCAGCGCGAAGACCGCGTCGTCGGTGTCGAAGATGCTCGAGCAGGTCGTCCTGCCCGGCGGTACGGCGCCGCAGGTCAAGGTCGCCGGTTACCGGGTGGCGGGCAAGACGGGCACCGCGCAGTTCGCGGACTCCAAGTGCGGTTGCTACCGCGGTTACACCGCCTCCTTCGCGGGCTTCGCCCCGGCCGAGGACCCGCAGATCGTGATCTCGGTGACGCTCCAGCGGCCCGTCCGCGGCCACTACGGCGGCGAACTCGGCGGCCCGGTCTTCGCCGAGGTCATGGCGTTCGCGCTGCAGAGCCGCGGCGTGCGCCCCTCGTCGAGCAAGCCGGCGAAGCTCGCTATCACCTGGTGACCGGCGCGCGCGCCCGGGGGTGTGCGCAGGGAATGTGCGCCGGGACCCCGCGCCTCGATAACCTGACTCGCCGTGTCTGCCTCAACTCACCTCCGCCCGCAGGGACCCTGCGTCCGGACGCTGGACCGCCTCGCGCGGGTCGCCGGGGTGAGTGCCGACGAGATCCCGCCGCAGTGGCGCACTCTCGACGTCACCGGGGTCACCCACGACTCGCGCCAGGTCCGCCCCGGTGACCTGTATGCGGCGCTGTCGGGGGAGTCGGCGCACGGAGTCTCCTTCGCCACCCAGGCGAAGGCGGCGGGCGCCGTCGCCCTGCTCACCGACCGGCTCGGCCGCGAGCGTGGCCGCGCGTCGGGCCTGCCGGTCCTGGTGGTGCACGACCCGCGCGCGGTGCTGGGCGCCGTCGCGGCCGAGGTCTACGGCAACCCCGCTGCCGGGATGCTGATGCTCGGCGTCACCGGCACGAACGGCAAGACCACCACGGCGTACCTGCTCGAGGCGGGCCTGCGTGCGGGCGGGTACCACACCGGCTTGCTCGGCACCGTCCAGACCCGGATCGGGGACGAGGCGATCGCGAGCATCCGGACGACGCCCGAGGCCCCGGAACTGCATGCGCTGCTCGGCGTCATGCGCGAGCGCGAAGTCGGGGCGGTCGCGATGGAGGTGTCGAGCCACGCGCTGGCCATGCACCGCGTCGACGGCGTCAAGTACGGCGTCGCGCTGTTCACGAACCTCACCCACGACCACCTCGATTTTCACTTCACCCTCGAGGCGTACTTCCAGGCGAAGGCGGAGCTGTTCACACCCGCCCGCGCCAAGGCGGGCGTGATCAACATCGACGACCCGTTCGGGCAGCGCCTCGTCCGGTCGGCGCGGATCCCGCTGACGACGTGCTCGGTGGCCGGCGCGTCCCACGCGGACTGGCGGGCGACTGACGTCGTGCTCGGTCCTACCGGGGCGACCTTCACCGTCGTGAGCTCCGCGGGAGCGACGGCGCCGTGCGTCGTGTCGATGCCGGGCGACTTCAACGTCGCCAACGCGCTCGGGGCGATCGCGGCCCTAGTGGAGGCGGGCGTGCCGCTCGAGGTCGCGGCCCGCGGCGTCAGCGAGTGCCCCGGCGTGCCGGGGCGCATGGAGCGGGTCGACGAGGGCCAGGACTATCTGGCGCTGGTCGACTACGCGCACACACCCGACGCGATCGTCCGGTTGCTCGAGGCGCTGCGCGGGGTGACCGCCGGTCGGCTCATGATCGTGCTGGGCGCCGGGGGCGACCGCGACCGCGCCAAGCGGCCCCTGATGGGCGAGGCCGCCGCCCGGCTCGCGGACGTGGTCGTCCTGACCGACGACAACCCGCGCTCGGAAGACCCGGTCGCGATCATGCTCGCGCTGCGCACCGGCGCGGCCCGCGTGATCGGGTCCGAAGCGGGCGCCGTCCTGGTCGAACACGACCGCGCCGCGGCGATCAAGCTGATCGTCGCGGGGGCCCGTCCGGGCGACACGGTGGTCGTCGCGGGCAAGGGCCATGAACTGGGTCAAGAGGTCAATGGCAAGATCCACCCGTTCGACGACCGCGTGGCACTGACCACCGCGATCCGCGAGACCAAGGCATGAACACCCCAGGCGTGAACGGGCAAGAACCGGAGACACGGTGATCGAGCTGACCCTCGCGGAGATCGCGGCCGCGACCGGGGGGTGGGTGGACGGGTTCGATCCGCTCGCCGAGCCGGGTCAGTCCGTGACCCCCGTCGTCACCGGTCCCGTCGTGGTCGACTCGCGCCTGGTCGCCCCGGGCGCGCTGTTCGTCGCGATCTCCGGCGAGCGCGTCGACGGGCACGACTTCGCGGCGGGCGCCGTCGCCGCGGGGGCCGCCGCCGTACTGGCCACGCGCCGCACCGGCGTCCCGGGCGTCGTCGTCAATGACACGGTGGTGGCCCTGGGGCGGCTGGCAGGCCTCGTGGTCTCGCGGCTGGCGGCGGAGTCGCTGACGGTCGTCGGCGTGACAGGCTCGCAGGGCAAGACGAGCACGAAAGACCTGATCGCGGCGGTGCTCGAGACGTACGGGCCGTCGGGCCACTCCGGCGGCACCACCCGCACCATCGCCCCGCCGGGGTCGTTCAACAACGAGATCGGCCTGCCGCTGACGGCGCTGCGCGCGGACGCCGACACTCGCTACCTCGTGCTGGAGATGGGCGCGCGGGGTGCGGGGCACATCGCGTACTTGTGCGGGATCGCCCCGCCGAAGGTGGGCGTCGTCCTGAACGTCGGCGTCGCGCACGTGGGGGAGTTCGGCAGCCGCGAGGCCATCGCGGTGGCGAAGGGGGAACTGGTGGAGGCACTGCCCGCGTCCGGGGTCGCGGTGCTGAACGCCGACGACCCGCTCGTAGCCGCGATGGCGGAGCGTACGCTCGCCCGCGTCGTGACCTTCGGCCTGGCCGAAGGCGCGCACGTCCGCGCCGCCGACGTCACCCTCGACGCGTCCGGCCGGCCCCGGTTCACCCTGCTCACCCCGACCGGGCGCGCCGCGGTCGAGCTGCCGCTGCACGGCGAGCACCACGTGTCGAACGCCCTCGCCGCAGCGGCGGTCGCCTGCGTCCTGGGCATGGAGACGGAGGCCATCGCGGCAGCGCTCGCCGCCGCGACGCCCCGCAGCAAGTGGCGGATGGAGGTCACCGACCGGCCCGACGGCGTGACCGTCGTCAACGACGCCTACAACGCGAACCCCGACTCCGTGCGGGCCGCGCTGAAGGCGCTCGTGGCCATCGCGGGCCCGCGCCGGAGCTGGGCCGTTCTCGGGGAGATGCGCGAGCTCGGCGAGTCCTCCGCCGCGGAACACGAAGCCGTGGGCAGGCTGGTGGCCGACATGAAGGTCTCGCGGGTGGTGGTCGTCGGTGACGGTGCCCGCGCGACCCACGCGGGGGCGCTCGGTGCGGGCACCTGGGAATCCGAACCCGTATACGTGCCCGACGCCGCCGACGCGCTGGCGCTGTTGCGGCGCGAGCTGGAGCCCTCCGACGTGGTGCTGGTGAAGGCCTCCCGCGCCGCCGGCCTCGAGGCGGTCGCGCTCGCGCTGCTCGCCGGCGAACCCGTCGGCGAACCCACTGCGGCGGCCGCCGAATGAGGGGCGTCCTCGCCGCGGCGACCGTCGGGCTGATCCTCTCGCTTCTCGGCACGCCGCTCGCGATCCGGCTGCTCGTCAAGCGCGGCTACGGCCAGCTGATCCGCGACGACGGCCCGACGACCCACCAGACCAAGCGCGGGACGCCGACGATGGGCGGCGGCGTGATCATCATCGCCACCGTTCTGGGCTACCTCGTGGCGCACCTGGTGCTGCGCGACAAGTCGTTCACCCCGTCGGCGCTGCTCGTGCTGTTCCTCATGGTCGGCCTCGGCCTGGTCGGGTTCGTGGACGACTTCATCAAGGTCAGCAAGCAGCGCAGTCTGGGTCTGCGGGCGAAGGCCAAGCTGGCCGGGCAGTCCACCGTGGCCATCGCCTTCGCGATGCTCGCGATGCACTACAAGGACGACCGCGGGGTCGCGCCCGCGTCCACCGACATCTCGTTCATCCGCGACACGGCGTTCGGCCTCGGCGCGATCGGCTTCGTCGCCTGGGCGTACATCATGATCGCCGGCACGTCGAACGGCGTGAACCTCACCGACGGCCTGGACGGGCTCGCGACCGGCACCTCGGTGATGGTCTTCGGCGCGTACGTCCTCATCGGGGTCTGGCAGTCCGGCAACACGTGCGGGGTGGCGGTGACGCCGCAGTGCTACGAGGTGGCCGACGCCCTCGACCTGGCGATCGTCGCGGCCGCCGCGATGGGCGCCTGCTTCGGCTTCCTGTGGTGGAACGCGTCCCCGGCCAAGATCTTCATGGGCGACACCGGCTCGCTGGCCCTCGGCGGCGCGCTCGCCGGCCTCGCCATCACGACCCGGACGGAGCTGCTGCTCGTCCTGCTCGGCGGCCTGTTCGTCCTCATCACGTTCTCGGTGATCATCCAGGTCGGCTTCTTCAAGCTCACCAAGCGCCGGGTGTTCCGGATGGCGCCGCTGCAGCACCACTTCGAGCTGGCGGGCTGGAACGAGGTCACCATCGTGATCCGGTTCTGGATCATCGCCGGGCTCTTCGTCGCGGCGGGCCTCGGGGTGTTCTACGCGGAATGGGTCGCGGGCATTTGAGCGCGCCCGCAACCCCGGCTTGGCTGGACACGGCGAACCGCGACTCCCCGTGGGCCGAGCTGGCCGTCACCGTGGCCGGGATCGGGGTGTCCGGCTTCGCCGCGGCCGACGCGCTGCTCGGGCTGGGTGCCGCCGTCACGGTCGTCGAGGGCCGGGCCGGGGCGACCGAGCGGGAGCGGGCCACCGTGCTCGAGGTGCTCGGCGCCACCGTGCGGCTCGGTTCCCCGGACGACCTGCCCGACGGCACGCAGCTCGTCGTCACCTCGCCCGGCTGGAAGCCGTCGTCCCCGCTCCTTGTCGCAGCGGCTGCCGCGGGCATCCCGGTGTGGGGCGAGGTCGAGCTCGCCTGGCGGCTGCGGCCGGCGGTCGGGGCCGCGCCCTGGCTCGCGGTGACCGGCACGAACGGCAAGACCACGACCGTCCGGATGCTGACCTCGATCCTGACGGCCGCGGGGCTGCGCGCGGTCGCCGCCGGCAACGTCGGCACGCCGCTGCTCGAGGTCGTCATGTCGGAGCCGCGCTACGACGCGATCGCCGTCGAGCTGTCGAGCTTCCAGCTGCACTGGTCGTCCTCGATCCGGGTGCACGCGGGCGCTGTGCTGAACATCGCGCCCGACCACGTCGACTGGCACGGCGACCTGGACGCGTACGCGCTCGCCAAGGGCCGGATCTACGCCGGCGCCCAGGTGGCCTGCATCTACAACGTCGCGGACCCGGCGACCGAACAGCTCGTGCGGGACGCGGACGTGGCGGAGGGCTGCCGGGCGATCGGGTTCACCCTCGGCGTCCCGGGCCCGAGCGAGCTGGGCGTCGTCGACGACCTGCTCGTCGACCGCGCGTTCGTCGCCGACCGGCTGACCAGTGCCGCCGAGCTCGCCGCCGTCGCGGACGTGGTGCCCGCCGCGCCGCACAACGTCGCGAACGCGCTCGCCGCCGCGGCTCTGGCGCGCTCGTTCGGGGTGGACGCGGCGGCCGTGCAGGCGGGCCTGGTCGCGTTCCGGCCGGACGCGCACCGCATCGCCACGGTCGCCACGGTCGGTGGCGTGACGTGGGTCGACGACTCCAAGGCGACCAACCCGCACGCCGCCGCGGCGTCCCTGACCGCTTTCGACCGGATCGTCTGGATCGCCGGCGGGCTGGCCAAGGGGGCGACGTTCGACGAGCTCGTCGCGGGTGCCGCGGGCCGGTTGCGGGGAGTCGTCCTGCTCGGCGCGGACCGCGGCGAGATCGCCGCGGCGATCTCGCGACACGCCCCGGATGTGCCGGTCACCGACGTTGCCGCCACCGACACTGAGGCGATGGATCTCGTGGTCGCGGCGGCGGCCCGGCTCGCCCGCGAGGGCGACACGGTGCTGCTCGCCCCGGCTTGCGCGTCCATGGACATGTTCACCAGCTACGCCGAGCGGGGCGACAAGTTCGCCGCCGCGGTGCGCAAGCTGGCCGGAGGCTGACGGCGTCGGGACCATCGGGTGCGAAGGGGTGGAACGATGAGTGCGACGACCGGCGCTCCGCCAGCCTCGTCGCCCCGGGGCCCGGCCGCGCGCCCGGCGTCCGCCTTCCAGGTCCGGCTGCGTGCCCTGGACCGTCCGCTCACCTCGTACTACCTGGTGCTGACCGCCGGGCTGCTGCTCGTCGGGCTCGGCCTGGTCATGGTGCTCTCGGCGTCGAGTGTGGAGTCCTACCGTGAGTCCGGCTCGGTCTTCTCGATCGTGCAGAAGCAGGCGGTCTGGGTCGCCTTCGGACTGCCGTTGATGTGGATCACGTCGCGGCTGCCCGTGTGGTTCTTCCGCCGGATGGCTTTCCCCGCGCTGATCGGCGCCCTCGTCCTGCTGGCCCTCGTGCTGGTGATCGGCCGTGAGGTCAATGGCAACCGGAACTGGATCGACTTCGGCGGCCCGGCGCAGATCCAGCCGTCCGAGGCGGCGAAGCTGGCGCTCGTCCTGTGCGGGGCGCACGTGCTCGCCCGCAAACAGAAGCAGAACCTGTTGCACCGGTGGAGCCACCTGCTCGTCCCGCTCGTGCCGGCGTCCGCCGCGGTGGTCGCGCTCGTCCTGATCGGCGGTGACCTCGGGACCGCGATCATCCTGCTGGCCATCGTGCTGGCGCTGCTCTTCTTCGCGGGCGCCCCGATGCGCCTGTTCGCATTCGTCGGGGCGCTGGTCGTCGGGCTCGTCATGCTGTTCGTGACGGTGGAGCCGTACCGGGTGCGGCGCTTCACCTCGTTCCTCGACCCGTTCGCGACCTACCACGACAGCGGGTGGCAGGGCGCGCAGAGCATCTTCGCCCTCGCCTCGGGGGGCCTGTCCGGCGTCGGGTTGGGGGCCAGCCGCGAGAAGTGGGGCTACCTGCCCGAGGCCCACACCGACTTCATCTACGCGATCATCGGCGAGGAACTGGGCCTGCTCGGCTCGCTCGCCGTGCTCGCGCTGTTCACCGCGCTGGGCATCGCCGGCTTCCGCATCGCGGCCCGCAGCCGGGACCCGTTCGTGACGCTGGCCTCCGCCGCGGTGACCGCTTGGATCGGGGTGCAGGCCCTGGTCAACGTGGGTGCCGTACTCGGTGTGCTGCCGATCACCGGAATCCCGCTCCCGCTCGTGTCGTACGGTGGCTCCGCGCTACTGCCTGTCATGGTGGCGCTGGGCATGCTGCTGTCGTTCGCGAGACGCGAGCCGGGCGCGGCGGCCGCGCTCGCCGCACGCGGACCCGGTCTGCTGCGGCGGGGAGCCTCGCGGTTGCGGTTCCGGGGACGCCGGCAGTGACCACAGGTCAAGCGTGAGGAGCGTCGCGATGCATGTCGTCCTGGCCGGCGGGGGCACGGCCGGTCACATCGAGCCGGCCCTCGCACTCGCCGACGCCCTACGCCGCCGCGACCCTGGCGTGGGCATCACCATGCTCGGCACGCCGACGGGTATGGAGAACACCCTCGTGCCGGCGCGCGGCTACAACCTGCGCCACGTCCCTCGGGTGCCGCTGCCGCGCAAGCCCTCGGTCGACCTGCTCAAGCTGCCCGGCAAGCTGCGCGGGGCCGTCGCGGCGGCCGGCAAGGTGCTGGACGAGGTCCAGGCCGACGTGGTCGTCGGCTTCGGCGGCTACGTCTCGGTGCCCGCGTACCTGGCGGCCCGCAAGCGGGGCCTGCCGATCGTGGTGCACGAGGCGAACGCCCGCCCGGGCGTCGCGAACCGCCTCGGCGCCCGCCTGACCCAGTTCGTCGCGGTGAGCGCACCCGACGGTGGCCTCCCGCACGCGCGCCTCGTCGGCCTGCCGCTGCGGCGCAGCATCGCGACGCTGGACCGCCCGGCGCTGCGCGTGACCGCGCTGGCCCAGTTCGGGCTCGCGGACGGCTACCCGACGCTGCTCGTCTTCGGCGGCTCCCTCGGCGCCAAGCGGCTGAACGAGGCCGCCGCGGCGGCCGCCGGGGCGCTCGGTGCCGCGGGCATCCAGGTCCTGCACGCGGTCGGCCGCGAGCACGCGGAGGCCGTCGTCGTTCCCACCGAGCCCGGCGCCCCGCCGTACGTGACGGTGCCCTACCTGGACCGCATGGACCTCGCGTACGCGGCCGCCGACTTCGCCCTCTGCCGGGGCGGCGCAATGACCTGCGCCGAGCTGGCCGCGGTCGGGCTGCCGGCCGCGTACGTCCCGCTGCCGATCGGCAACGGCGAGCAGCGCCGCAACGCGCTGCCCGTGGTCAACGCGGGCGGCGGGATCCTGGTCGAGGACGCGGCGCTGGACGCCGCCTGGATCGCCTCCACCCTGGTCCCGATCCTCGCGGACCCCACCCGCGCCGCGGCGATGGGCGCGGCCGCAGCCGCGCACGGCCGCCGGGACGCCGACGAGGTGCTCGCCGACATGGTCGGCGAGGCGATTGCGGCCGCGAAGACCGCCAAACCGAAGCCACTTAAAACCCTGAAGACCCCCAAGACCCAGAAGGCGCCCAAGCAGTGATCGTGACCGCCGCGGACATCCCCGCCGCCGACCGCCTCGGTCGCGTCCACTTCGTCGGCATCGGCGGAGCGGGCATGTCCGGCATCGCCCGCATCCTGCTCGCCCGCGGCGTCGCCGTGAGCGGCAGCGACGCGAAGGACTCGACCGCCCTCGTCGCGCTGCGCGCGCTGGGCGCGAACGTGTACGTGGGGCACGACGCCGGCCAACTCGGCGCGGCCGACACGGTGGTGGTCTCCACCGCGATCCGGACGACCAACCCGGAGTACGTAGAAGCCCTCGCCCGCGGTCTGCGGGTGCTCCCGCGGGCCGCGGCGCTCGCCTCGGTGATGCTCGGCCGCCGCGCCGTCGCGGTCGCCGGCACCCACGGCAAGACGACGACCACCTCGATGCTCACGGTCGCCCTGCAGCACTGCGGCGCCGACCCGAGCTTCGCCATCGGCGGCAACCTGAACGAGTCGGGCGCCAACGCCCACGACGGCAGCGGCGACGTCTTCGTCGCCGAGGCGGACGAGAGCGACGGCTCCTTCCTGCTCTACACCCCGCACGCGGCGATCGTGACGAACGTCGAGGCCGACCACCTCGACCACTACGGCACCGCCGCCGCCGTCGACGAGGCCTTCGTCCGGTTCACCGGGCGCATCGAGCCCGGCGGGTTCCTCGTGGCCTGCTCCGACGACCCCGGGGCACGGACGCTGACGTCGGTCGCGCGCGCGGCGGGCGTGGACGTCCGCACGTACGGGGTGAGCGACGACGCCGACGTCCGGCTCGAGGGCCTGACCGTGCGCCCGGGCGGGTACGTGTTCGAGCCCGTCGCCAACGGCCGCCGGCTCGGCCCGGTCTCGCTGCAGGTCCCCGGCGCACACAACGCTCTCAACGCCGCGGCCGCGCTCGCCGTGGGTCTCGGCCTCGGCTTCGCGGCCGGTGAGCTGCGGGAGGGCCTGTCCGGCTTCACCGGTACGCGCCGGCGCTTCGAGCTCAAGGGCACCAGCCGCGGCGTGCGGGTCTACGACGACTATGCCCACCACCCCACCGAACTGGACGCGGTGCTGCGCGCCGCCCGGGAAGTGGTCGGCAAGGGCCGGATTGTCGCGGCGTTCCAGCCGCACCGTTACTCCCGCACCGCGGCGTTCACCAAGGAGATGGGCGCCGCCCTGGGTCTGGCCGACCAGGTCGTGGTCATGGACGTCTACGCGGCGGGGGAGGACCCGATCCCCGGCGTGACCGGCGAGTCCGTCGCGGCGGCCGTCCCCCTGCCCGCCGGCGACGTGGTCTTCGAGCCGTCCTGGTCGCAGGTTGCGGCCCGTCTCGTCGAGCGCGCGGGCGCCGGCGACCTCGTCCTGACCCTGGGCGCGGGGGACATCACGATGATCGGGCCCGAGGTGCTCGGGCTGCTCGGCAGCCCGTGAGCAGGACCGCCGTCCGGCCCGACTCCGAGCGCGGCGACGTCCTCGGCTCGGCGAAGTTCGCCGCGCGGGCCCGGACCCGGCGCCGTGCGCGCTGGAAGGCCGCCGTCTACTGCGTGCTCGCGCTGGGCGCGCTGGGCACGGCGGTCTGGGCGGTGGCGTTCTCCTCGCTCCTTGCGGTGCGCTCGGTCGAGATCGCCGGGGTCCACCGCCTGAGCTCCGAAGAGGTGTCGCGGGTCGCGAACGTCCCCACCGGCGGGTCCCTCGCGCTGTTCGACGCGGGCGCCGTCGCCGAGCGGGTTTCGCGCCTTGCTCCGGTCGCCGACGTCCGCGTGCAGCGGCGGCCGCCGCACACCGTGCGCATCGTGGTCACCGAGCGCACCCCGACCGCGGTGGTGCGCACGCCCGAGGGGATGCGCCTCGTGGACGCCGAGGGCGTCGCGTTCGCGGCGGTCACCCAGGCGCCCGCGGGTCTGCCCATCGTCCGGACGGCCCGGACCGACCCCGCCCCACAGACGCTGACCCGGGCGAGCGACATGCTCGCCGCGCTGCCGGCGAAGATCCGCAAGGACGTCGTGCTCGTGCGTGCCGACACCGCCGACGACATGTCCGTGGCGCTGACCGGCGGCCGCCGCGTCGTGTGGGGCGGGCCGGGGCAAGCGGAGTTCAAGGCCGACGTGCTCGCTGTGCTGATCCGCCAGAAGGGCCGGACGTACGACGTCAGCGTGCCCGAGGCCCCGATCGTCCGCAGGTAGTGGTTGCTCGGGTGGATCACTGACGGTCCGTCAGATTCCTGTGTGCGCGACACGCGCGACACGCGCCGGATGTCTTAGGTCGCAATCACGGCAGCCCGTAACTTCGTGCTCACACCTCAGGTTGACATAACTGTAAGCCTCTACCTGAGGGTTAGGGTATTGAGACCGACGCGATCGAGAGGCACTCCACGTGGCAGCTCCGCAGAACTACCTGGCAGTCATCAAGGTGGTCGGCATCGGGGGCGGTGGTGTCAACGCCATCAACCGCATGATCGAGGTCGGCCTCAAGGGCGTCGAATTCATCGCCATCAACACCGATGCCCAAGCCCTGCTAATGAGTGACGCCGACGTCAAGCTCGACGTGGGCCGCGAGCTCACCCGCGGCCTCGGCGCAGGCGCCAACCCCGAGGTCGGCCGCAAGGCCGCCGAGGACCACCGCGACGAGATCGAAGAGGTGCTCCGCGGCGCGGACATGGTCTTCGTCACCGCGGGCGAGGGCGGCGGCACCGGCACCGGCGGGGCGCCGGTCGTGGCAGGCATCGCGCGTTCGCTGGGCGCGCTGACCATCGGCGTCGTGACGCGGCCGTTCAACTTCGAGGGCCGCCGCCGCGGTGGCCAGGCGGAGGACGGCATCGCGCGCCTGCGCGAGCAGGTCGACACGCTGATCGTGATCCCCAACGACCGGCTGCTGTCGATCTCCGACAAGCAGGTCAGCGTCCTGGACGCGTTCAAGTCCGCCGACCAGGTGCTGCTGTCGGGCGTCCAGGGCATCACCGACCTGATCACCACGCCGGGCCTGATCAACCTCGACTTCGCGGACGTCAAGTCCGTGATGGCCGACGCCGGGTCCGCGCTGATGGGCATCGGTTCGGCCCGCGGGGAAGACCGGGCGATGCTGGCCGCCGAGGCGGCCATCTCCAGCCCGCTGCTCGAGGCGTCGATCGACGGCGCGCGGGGCGTCCTGCTGTCGATCTCCGGCGGCTCGGACCTCGGGCTCTTCGAGATCAACCACGCGGCCCAGATGGTCGCCGAGGCGGCTCACCCCGAGGCCAACATCATCTTCGGCGCGGTCATCGACGACGCGCTCGGCGACGAGGTGCGGGTCACGGTCATCGCTGCCGGCTTCGAGGGCGGCCAGCCGCAGAAGTACCGCGAGCCGCGCCGCGCGCAGGACGGGTTCGACCACACCCCGCCGGCGGAGCCGCTGCCCGAGTTGCGCGGGGTCGTCGCCGACGCCGCCGCCCGGTCCCGCGAGCCGCAGTTCGAGCGGGTCGGCACGCAGGGCTCGTACGGGGACCGTCCGCGTCAGGAGCCCCCGCGCGAGCGGGAACCCCAGCGGGAACCCAGCCGGGCCGAGCGGGAGCGCGTGCCCGTGCAGGCGCCGCGCCGGTCGTACTACGACGAGCCGGCCGACGACCTCGACGTGCCCGACTTCCTGAAGTAACTGGCATGACCGAGCCGGTGTCGTGTTCCCCCTGCTGATCCCGGCGTGGCCGCCGGGCGTCCGCGGGGTGTTCACGACTCGGGTGGGCGGGGCGAGCATGCCGCCCTATGCGGAGCTCAACCTGGGCAGCCACGTCGGCGACGACCCGCGTACCGTCCGGGACAACCGGGCGCGCGCGGCCGCCGCCGTCGGGCTCTCGCTCGAGCGCTGCGTGTTCATGGACCAGGTGCACGGCGCGACGGTGGCGCTGGTGGACGGCCCGCCGCCGTCCCCGCCCGTCGCGGACGCGCTGGTCACCCGCACCCTGGGCCTGGCGCTCGTGGTGATGGTCGCGGACTGCGTGCCCGTCCTCCTGGCCGACCCGATCGCGTCCGTCGTCGCCGCCGTGCACGCCGGACGCAAGGGCGTCGCCTTCGGCGTCGTCCCCGCCGCGCTGCGCGCGATGCAGGACTGTGGGGCCCGCCCCGAGCGGGTCCACGCCTGGCTCGGGCCCTCGATCGGCGGCTGCTGCTACGAGGTGCCCGCCGACATGCGGGACGAGGTGGCCGCAGCCGCCCCGGGCACCGTCGCGCCGGAGTACGGCGGAGGGTACAGCCGGGCCGGTCGCCCGGCCCTCGACCTGCGCGCGGGTCTCGCCCGCCAGCTCGCCGAGGCGGGGGTCGCCAACATCGGGCTCGCGGGCGGGTGCACCGCCGAGGACCCCGAGTACTTCTCCTACCGTCGCGACGGGGTGACCGGCCGCTTCGCCGGGCTCGTGTGGCTGGAGGCCTGAGGTGGCGGGCGAGCTGAGCAGGCGCGCCGAGCTCGCGGACAACCTCGCCGCCGTGCGGGCCCGGGTGGACGCGGCGTGTGCCGCGGCCGGCCGCAACCCCGCCGGCGTCACCCTGGTCGCCGTGACGAAGACCTGGCCGGCGTCCGACGTGATGCACCTGGCGGCACTGGGCGTCCGGGACGTGGGGGAGAACCGCGACCAGGAGGCCGTCGCCAAGACGGCCGCGTGTGCGGCGGCCGGCGTCGGCGACCTGCGCTGGCACTTCGTCGGCCGGTTGCAGACCAACAAAGCCCGCTCGGTCGCCGCGTACGCCGAGGTAGTGCACTCCCTCGACCGGCCGGGCGTGGTCGCCGCGCTGTCCGAGGGGGCCGAGCGCGCCGGGCGGACCCTGGGGGCCCTCGTCCAGGTGGATCTGGGCGCCCCCGGGGCGAGTTCGGGGCGCGGCGGCGCGCTCCCCGCCGGCGTGCCCGCACTCGCGGACGCGATCGCGGCCGCGCCCGGCCTGCGCCTGCTCGGGGTGATGGCAGTCGCCCCGCTCGGTTCGCCGGCGGGGCCGGCGTTCGCCCGGCTCGCGGAGGTCGCGGTGCGCCTGCGCGCGGCCCACCCCGGCGCCGGTTGGATCTCCGCAGGCATGACCGGGGATCTGGAGGAAGCGGTGCAATTCGGTGCGACACACGTGCGTGTCGGGTCCGGCCTCCTCGGTGTGCGGGCTCCCAGCGGGTAACTTCGGCACACGGGCCTTGATCACGGTCCTGGACCGCGACACGGGTTCTCGTCGAAATATCGAAGGGCAGGCACCACATGGCCGGCGCGATGCGCAAGGTGGGCGTCTACCTCGGCCTGGTCGAGGGCGACGAACGCTACCCGGAGTACGAGGATCACCACGAGGAAGAGCGCCGTGGCGAGGCTCGCGCCGAGTACCGCGAGGAGCCCCGCGAGCGCCGCGAGGAGCGTGCCTACCGTGAGGAGCGCACGTACCGCGAGGAGCCGCGGGAGCGTCGCGAGCCCGCCGCCCGGGCCGGTTCCGTCGCCCAGGTGCAGGAGCAGCGCCGCGCGCCCGCGCCGATGCCGCTGCCGGCGATGGCAGTCGCGGAGCCCTACCGAATCACAACCCTGCACCCGCGCACGTACAACGAGGCGCGGCAGATCGGCGAGCAGTTCCGTGAGGGAACGCCCGTGATCATGAACCTGACGGAGATGGACGATGTCGACGCCAAGCGCCTGGTGGACTTCGCCGCCGGCCTGGTGTTCGGGTGTCACGGGACGATCGAACGGGTCACCCAGAAGGTGTTCCTTCTCTCTCCGGCCAATGTCGACGTCACGGCGGAAGACAAGAAGCGGATCGCCGAGGGTGGCTTCTTCAATCAGAGTTAGGGACGCCGTTCGCTCCGGGGTGACCGGTCAGGGCAGGATGGTCACCGTGAACGTGCACAACAGGGCAGAGTCGGTGACACCGTGACGCCGTTCGGTCAGGTTCTCGTCTACGTCCTCACAGTGTTTCTGCTCTTGCTCGTCGCCCGACTGGTGATGGACTACGTGTTCATCTTTGCCAGGTCCTACGAACCACGCGGGTTCGTGGTCGTGTTGTTGGAGGTCGTCTACTCCCTCACCGATCCGCCGCTGAAGTTCTTCCGGCGGTTCATCCCGCCCCTCAGGCTGGGTGGAGTCTCTCTTGACCTCTCTTTCCTTGTGGTATTTGTCATCGTCAGTATCGGCCTCAACGTCGCTAGATCCCTGTGACGCGGTACGGTCTATCCCGAACGTCGACGATCACTCTGAGGTGACAGGATGCCGCTGACCCCCGATGACGTGCGGAACAAACAGTTCACGACCGTCCGTCTGCGCGAGGGCTACGACGAGGATGAGGTTGACGCCTTCCTCGACGAGGTTGAAACCGAGCTGAGGCGACTCATTCGGGAGAACGACGAACTCCGCGCGAAGCTCGCCGCCGCGACCCGGGCTGCCTCGGCAGCTCCGGCCACCGCGCCGGTGCCTGCCATCCAGGCGCCCCCGCCGATCCCGCGCGTGGTGGAGGAGCCGAAGAAGCCGGCTCCCGAGCCTCCGCCGCCCCCGGCACCCGCACCGCCGCCCCCGGCGCCGGTCGTGGTCGAGGCGCCTCCGCCCCCGCCCCCGCCGAAGCCCGTTGCGGCCCCGCCGGCTCCCGCGGTCGTCGAGATCACGGCCAGCGCCGACGGCGCCGCCCGCGTCCTCGCGCTCGCGCAGCAGACGGCGGACCACGCCATCGCCGAGGCTCGTGGCGAGGCGAACAAGATCGTCGGGGATGCCCGTTCCAAGGCCGAGTCGATCGAGCGGGAGGCCCGTTCCAAGGCCGACGCGCTCGAGCGTGACGCTCAGGACAAGCACCGCACGATCATCGGCGTGCTGGAGACCCAGCGCACCGCGCTGGAGCGTCAGCTCGACGAGCTCCGGCAGTTCGAGCGCGAGTACCGCAGCCGCCTCAAGTCGTTCCTCGAGGGTCAGCTGCGTCAGCTCGAGACCACCCAGGAGGGCGACAACCTTTCCAACGGGCCTCGGGCAGCCTCGGGCGCGAACTCCAACTCGGGCGGCAGCCGTTCGGCGACGACTCCTCGTCAGCCGATGCGCGGTTTCCTCATCGACGAGGACGAGAGCTGAGCACCTGCACCACGCACTAGTCGACGTTCAGTCGAAGCCCGGCGACCGGTAGCGGTCGCCGGGCTTCGTCGTGCCCGGGTGAGGGTTGCCCCCGCACCCCGTGCGTCCGGCAAACGACCCGTTATAGGACGCTGATTGCCGGACGCAACGGGGTCAGGCCTTGGTGATCCGGAACGTCACGCCGAGTTCCTTGGCGAGGACGCCGTCGGCCGGCGCCGCGGCGAGCTCGGTGTAGGCGGTTGCCAGGACCTCGGCCGAGACCAGCGCCTCGTGCTCGCGCAGCGCCTGCGCCGTCTCGGCGTCGACCGCGTGCCACTCGAGCGCGATGCGGTCGGCCACGTCCAGGCCGGAGGTCTTGCGGGACTCCTGGACGGCTCGGACGACCTCGCGGGCCAGGCCCGCCCGGCGCAGCTCCGGGGTGATCTCGAGGTCCAGCGCGACGGTCTCGCCCTCCCGCGCGACCGCCCAGCCTTCGCGCGGGGTCTCGGTGACGATCACCTCGTCCGAAGTGACCTCGACGGGCTCGCCGTCGACGAGGACGGTCGTGGGGCGGCCGGCGCGCAGGTCGGCGGCCAGGGCGGCCGGGTCGGCCGCGGCGATGGCCGCCGCCACCGGCTGGGTCCCCTTGCCGAAGCGCTTGCCGAGCGTCCGGAAGTTGGCCTTCGCCGAGTAGTCGACGAGGTCGCCGCCGCGCTCGGCGAGTGACTCCAACCGGGTGACGTTCAGTTCCTCCGCGATCTGCTCGCGCAGCTCGGCGGGCAGCGCCGCCCAGCCCTGCGCGCCGACGAGCGCCCGGCGCAGCGGCTGGCGGGTCTTCACGCCGCTGTCCGCCCGGGCGGCCCGGCCCAGTTCGACCAGCCGGCGGGTGAGCGAGACCTGCGCGGCGAGGGTGTCGTCGACGAGCTTCCCGTCGACGTCGGGCCAGCGGGCCAGGTGGACGGAATCCGGCAGTTCGTCGGAGGTGGAGCGAAAGAGGTCCTGCCAGACCCGCTCGGTGAGAAACGGGGTCAGCGGCGCCATCAGGAGCGTGACGACGTACAGGCACTCGTGCAGGGTGGCGAGCGCGGCCGCGTCGCCCTGCCAGAACCGCCGCCGCGAGCGCCGGACGTACCAGTTCGACAGGTCGTCGATGTAGGCGGCGAGCAGGCGTCCGGCCTTCTGCGTGTCGAACTCCTCCAGCGCGGCGTCGACGGCCAGGGCGAGGCGGTGGGCCTCGGACAGCGCCCAGCGGTCCAGGACGGGGCGCGCCTCGAGCGGGGGCGCCGGCGTCTCGCCCGGCGAGTAGCCGGCCGTGCGCGCGTACAGGGACTGGAACGCGACCGTGTTCCAGTACGTGAGCAGCGTCTTGCGCACGATCTCCTGCAGAACGCCGTGCCCGACCCGGCGGGCGGACCACGGCGAGCCGGAGCACGCCATGAACCAGCGCAGCGCGTCGGCGCCGTGCTGTTCCATCAGCGGGATGGGCTCGAGGATGTTGCCCAGGTGCTTGGACATCTTGCGGCCGTCCTCGGCCAGGATGTGGCCCAGACACAGGACGTTCTCGTACGACGACCGGTCGAACACCAGCGTCCCGATCGCCATGAGCGTGTAGAACCAGCCGCGGGTCTGGTCGATCGCCTCGCAGATGAACTGGGCCGGGTACTTGTCGGCCAAGACCTCTTCGCCCGTGTGCGGGTAACCCCACTGCGCGAACGGCATCGCGCCCGAGTCGTACCAGGCGTCGATGACCTCCGGGACGCGGCGAGCCTCGTCGCCGCAGGTGGGGCAAGGCAGCGTGACCTCGTCGATGTACGGGCGGTGCGGGTCGAGGTCCGTGAGGTCCCGGCCGGCGAGTTCGCCGAGGCGGGCCAGCGACGGCACGGCGACCAGGTGGTTCTCGCCGCAGCGCCAGATCGGCAGGGGGGTGCCCCAGTACCGGTTGCGGGACAGGGCCCAGTCGATGTTGTTGTTCAGCCAGTCGCCGTAGCGGCCCCACTTGATCGTCTCGGGGTACCAGCTCGTGCGCTCGTTCTCGCGCAGCAGCGCGTCCTTCACCGCGGTCGTGCGGATGTACCAGGACGGCTGCGCGTAGTAGATGAGGGCCGTGTGGCAGCGCCAGCAGTGCGGGTACGAGTGCTCGTACGCGACGTGCCTGAACAGGACGCTCCGGGCCGCGAGGTCGGCGACCAGCGCCTCGTCCGCCTTCTTGAAGAACACCCCGCCCACCAGCGGGACGTCGTCGGCGAAGTGTCCGTCGGCCTTGACGGGGTTGACGACCGGCAGGCCGTACGCGCGGCACACCTCGAGGTCGTCCGCGCCGAAGGCGGGGGACTGGTGGACGAGCCCGGTGCCGTCCTCGGTGGTCACGTACTCGGCCAGCACGACGTAGTGCGCCGGCGTCTCGGGCGGGAACGCCACCAGCTCGAACGGCCGCTGGTAGGTCCAGCGCTCCATCTCGGCGCCGGTGAAGGACGCGAGCACCGTCGCGTCCGCGCCGAGGGCGGCGGCGAGCAGCGGCTCGGCGACGACGAGCGGGGCCGTGCCTGCGGGGCCGGTGGCCACGACGTACGTGACGTCCGGGCGGACGGCGACGGCGGTGTTGGACACGAGCGTCCAGGGCGTCGTCGTCCAGACCAGCAGGTCGGCCGCCGCCCGCGTGCGGGCCGGACGTGAGCGGGAAGCGGACGTAGACCGACGGGTCGACGACCGTCTCGTAGCCCTGGGCGAGCTCGTGGTCGGACAGGCCGGTGCCGCAGCGCGGGCAGTACGGCGCGACGCGGTGGTCCTGGACGAGGCGGCCGTCGTCGAAGATCTTCGCGAGGCTCCACCAGACGCTCTCGACGTAGGAGCTGTCCATCGTCCAGTAGGCCTGGGACATGTCGACCCAGTAGCCCATCCGCTCGGTCATCTCGGCGAACGCGTCCACGTGGCGGTGCACGGACGCGCGGCACTTCGCGTTGAACTCCGCGACCCCGTACGCCTCGATGTCGCCCTTGCCGGTGAAGCCCAGCTCCTTCTCGACGGCGAGCTCGACGGGCAGGCCGTGGCAGTCCCAGCCCGCCTTGCGGGGGACGTGGAAGCCCTTCATCGTCTTGAAGCGCGGGAAGACGTCCTTGAAGACCCGGGCCTCGACGTGGTGGGTGCCCGGCATGCCGTTCGCGGTCGGCGGGCCCTCGTAGAAGACCCAGGTGGGGCCGCCGGCGGTGGCGTCGACCGTGCGGTCGAAGACCTTTGCGTCCTGCCAGAAGGCGAGCACCTCGTGCTCGAGCGCGGGCAGGTCGACCTGGGGCGGGACGGGGCGGTACATGAGGATCCTCCGGGGCGTGGGTTACTGCCGCGAAGGGACGAGGCCGGAACGGCGCCCCGCGGTACCACCCTTCTTGGCCGGCCCGCCCCTCGGGCGCCCGACCCACTCCGTTGGCACCGCAGCCTGGCTCCGGGGTGATCTCCGCGCCGCGCACACCCCCGGGGCTCGCACCGTCCCCCGGTCGCTCATGGGCTGCGTGCGGGCGTACCCGTCCCCTTCGACGCCTGCTGCAGTGCGCCCGAGACTAGCGCAGGCCCGGCGTTCGGCCCCGGCGGAACTTTCCGGCCCGCAGGCTCGTGATGCCGGTCATAGGTCGGGCGTGCGCGGCGCTCGTATAGTTCGCGCACGTTTCGACGGGCACGGCGGCTGGGAGGTACCTCCCCATGGTCAGAACCGGTGAGCGGCCGGCACGGCGCGTGCGCGGTGCGGTCGAGGACGTAGCGCGAGCCGCGGGGGCGTCCGCGGGCAGGGGCAAGTCCCGTACCTCGGAGCCAGAAGAAATCGAACCGGCGCGGATCGCGCCGCAGCGGGCCCGGCGGGCCAAGGCGACGGCGCCGGCCGAGACGACAGTGCCGGCCGAGACCACAGCGCCGGCCGAGAGCACGGCTAGGCGAACGACCAAGAAGGCAGACGGCGAAGGCGGCTCCCGCGAAGGGGGCGGCTCCCGCCAAGCGCGCTGCGAAGGTGGCGCCTCCGGCGAAGGCCGCCGTCGCGCCGGCGGCGAAGCTCCCCGGAAAGGCTCCGGACGAGGTTCCCGCCTCGCGGGCCGCGACGTCCGCGGCCGCTCCGGCGAAGCGAGCGGTGCGTGCGGCGTCGCTGCCGGTGCGTCCCGGCGAGGAGCCGTGGACGGCCGCGGACCTGCGCGGGGTGCGCGCGGAGCTCACCGCGGACGTCGCGCGGCTCCGCGAGGAAATCGACGTCGCCCGCGTGGAACGCGAGTCCCTGGTGCGCGACTACGGCGACGGGTCGGGTGAGGACCAGGCGGACGCCGGCGCGAAGACGTTCGAACGCGAGCACGAGATGTCGCTGGCCGCGAACGCCGAGGACATGCTCTACCAGGGCGAACGGGCTCTCGCCCGGCTGGCGGACGGGACGTACGGGCAGTGCGAGGCATGCGCGGAGGCGGTCGGCAAGGCGCGGCTGCAGGCGTTCCCCCGAGCCACCCTCTGCGTGGCGTTGCAAGCAGCGCGAGGAACGCCGCTGACGCATACGCAGGGCCGGTCGGCAGGGAGTTTGGCCGAGAGTTCGGCCGGGAGTTCGGCCGGGAGTACTGCACACGTCCGGGCAACCGTTCGGGGCGTCCGAAATCGTCATGAGATCCTGGGCGGGTGACCGACGTGAGCATGGGCGTGCCCGAACCCGTGTTGCCGGTCCCGGTCCCGGAGGTCGTCTCTTACCTCGCGGCGGTCCCGGACGTGGACGCCGCCCCCGCCTCGGTTCCGGTCGGTCAGCGCCGGCTCGGCGTCCTGCTCGGTGTCGCGGTCACCGCCTATCTGGCCGACCTGATCTCCAAGATCGCCGTCGTCGCGACCATGACCGAGGGAGTGACCCACTCGCTCGGCGGTGTGGTCTCGTTCCGGCTCATCCGCAACCCGGGCGCCGCGTTCGGGCTCGGTGTCGGCGTCACGATTCTGTTCACCGCGATCACCACGCTCGTCGTCTGCGCGATCCTGCGGACGTCGCGGCGCCTCGGCAGCCTGCCGTGGGCGATCACGCTCGGCCTGCTGCTCGGCGGCGCGCTGGGCAACCTGACCGACCGCGTCGCGCGCTCGCCCGGTCCTTTGCGCGGCCACGTCATCGACTTCATCGAGGTCCCGAGCTGGCCGATCTTCAACCTGGCGGACAGCTCCATCTGCGTCGCCGGCGCGATGATGGTCATCCTGGCGTTCCGCAACGTCCCGATCGAGGGTGGGCACCGCCACGCGGTAGCGCCGGCGGGCAGCGCCCGGCCGAGCGGGCGGTCGGCTGTGCGAGGCTGCGGGGGTGACCGAACCCAGCACTGACGTCCCCGCCGGCGACCTGCGTGCCCTGCCGGTGCCGGACGGGCTCGAGGGTGAGCGCGTCGACGCCGGGCTCGCGCGGATGTTCGGTCTGTCCCGCACCCGCGCCGTCGAGCTGATCACGGCGGGTCACGTCCAGGTGGACGGGGCCGCCGCCAGCCAAGTCGGACCGCCTCGTCGCCGGCAGGTGGCTCGAGGTCTGGCTGCCGGCCCCGCCGCGTCCCCTCTCGGAGTTCTCGACCGACCTCGTCGACGGCCTGCGGGTCGTCTACGACGACGACCATCTCGTCGTCGTCGACAAGCCCGTCGGCGTGGCCGCGCACCCGAGCCCCGGCTGGGCCGGCCCGACGGTGATCGGTGGCCTGTCCGCCGCGGGTTACCGGGTGTCGACCTCCGGTTCGGCCGAGCGGCAGGGCGTCGTGCACCGCCTGGACGTCGGCACGTCGGGCCTGATGGTCGTCGCCAAGTCCGAGCGGGCGTACACCCTGCTCAAGCGCGCCTTCCGCGAGCGGACGGTCGACAAGCGCTACCACGCCCTCGTCCAGGGCCACCCCGACCCGAGCCGCGGCACGGTCGACGCGCCCGTCGGGCGGCACCCGAGCCACGACTACCGCTGGGCAGTCGTGTCCGAGGACGCGGGCGGCAAGCCGAGCGTCACGCACTACGACACGCTCGAGGCGTTCCGGCACGCCAGCCTGCTCGAGGTGCGGCTCGAAACCGGCCGGACGCACCAGATCCGCGTCCACATGTCGGCCCTGCGGCACCCCTGCGTCGGCGACCTGACCTACGGCGCCGACCCGACACTGAGCAAGCGGCTCGGCCTCGCCCGGCAGTGGCTACACGCCGTCGCGCTCGCGTTCGAACACCCCGACACCGGCGAGCACGTCGAGTTCACCAGCACCTACCCGGACGACCTCGCGCGCGCGCTCGAGGTCGTCGCGGGATAGCGTCGGAGCCAGGACGTCCGGAAATTGTCGGACCGCTTCCGTAGCGTCCGTGAGGTTCGCAGTTCTTCAGCTCGGGGAGGCGCCCACATGACGGTCACGGGGTCCTCCAACGGGTCGCACGACTCGTTCGTCCACCTGCATGTCCACACCGAGTACTCGATGCTCGACGGCGCGGCGCGCCTGGACGACCTGTTCCGCGGCTGCAACGAGATGGGCATGCCGGCGCTCGCGATGACCGACCACGGCAACGTGTTCGGTGCGTACGACTTCGTGAAGAAGGCGACGGCCGCCGGGGTGAACCCGATCATCGGCATGGAGGCGTACGTCAGCCCCAACACCCACCGGGGCGACCGCACGCGGGTGAAGTGGGCGGACGGCGGCGAGGACGACGTGTCGGGCGCGGGTGCGTACACGCACATGACGCTGCTCGCGACCGACAACGAGAGCATGCACAACCTCTTCCGGATCTCGTCGCGGGCGAGCCTCGAGGGGTTCTTCTACAAGCCACGGGCCGACCGCGAGCTGCTCAACGCGTACGGCAAGGGCCTGATCGCGACGACCGGCTGCCCGTCGGGCGAGATCCAGACGTGGCTGCGCATCGGGAATTACGAGCGCGCCCGCGCCTCTGCTGCCGAGTTTCGCGACATCTTCGGCGCCGAGAACTACTTCTGCGAGCTGATGGACCACGGGCTGAACATCGAGACCCGCGTCCACGAGGGGTTGTTCCGGCTCGCGAAGGACCTGAAGCTGCCGCTGCTCGCGACCAACGACCTGCACTACGCGGCGGCGGAGGACGCGAAGGCGCACGAGGTGCTGCTGTGCGTCCAGTCGGGCAAGACGCTCGCCGACCCGAACCGCTTCAAGTTCGACGCCGACGACTTCTACCTCAAGAGCCCGGCCGAGATGCGGGAGCTCTGGCAGCACAAGTACGAGCTGCGCGAGGCGTGCGACAACACCCTGCTGATCGCCGAGCGGTGCGAGATGTCGTTCGCCACGCGCAACCTGATGCCGCGCTTCCCGGTGCCGGAGGGGGAGACCGAGGAGTCCTTCCTGCGCAAGGAGGTCGAGCGCGGCCTGGCCATTCGGTTCCCGGGGGGCGTCTCGCAGCGGCACCGGGACCAGGCCGTCTACGAGACCGACATGATCATCAAGATGGGGTTCCCGGGGTACTTCCTGGTCACCGCCGACCTGGTGCAGTACGCCAAGGACAACAAGATCCGGGTCGGTCCCGGGCGTGGCTCGGCGGCCGGCGCCCTGATCGCCTACGCGCTCGGCATCACGGAGCTGGACCCGCTCGAGCACGGCCTGATCTTCGAGCGGTTCCTGAACCCCGACCGCATCTCGATGCCCGACATCGACATGGACTTCGACGAGCGCCGGCGCGCCGACATGATCCGCTACGCGACCGAGAAGTACGGCGAGGAGCGGGTCGCGCAGATCATCACGTACGGCACGATCAAGGCCAAGGCCGCGATCAAGGACGCGTCGCGCGTGCTCGGCTACCCGTACGCGATGGGCGACCGCATCACCAAGGCGATGCCGCCGGCAGTGATGGGCAAGGACGTCCCGCTCTCGGGCATCTTCGACCCGAGCCACAAGCGGTACCAGGAGGCCGGGGAGTTCCGGGCGCTGTACGAGCAGGACGCGGACGTCCGCCGCGTCGTCGACACCGCGAAGGGCCTCGAGGGCCTCAAGCGGCAGTGGGGCGTGCACGCGGCGGGCGTGATCCTGTCCTCGGAGCCGCTGCTGGACGTGATCCCGATCCAGCGCCGCGAGCAGGACGGCGCGATCATCACCCAGTTCGACATGGGGGCGTGCGAGTCCCTCGGTCTGCTGAAGATGGACTTCCTCGGGCTTCGCAACCTGACGGTGCTGGACGACTGCCTGCACAACATCGAGTCGAACTGCAGCGAGACGCTGGTGCTCGAGACGCTCGAGCTGACCGACCGCAAGGCGTACGAGCTGCTGGCCCGTGGCGACACCCTGGGCGTGTTCCAGCTGGACGGCGGGCCGATGCGCGCGCTGTTGCGCTCGATGATCCCCGACAACTTCGAGGACATCTCCGCGGTGCTGGCGCTGTACCGGCCGGGCCCGATGGGCGCCAACGCCCACAACGACTACGCCGACCGCAAGAACAACCGGCAGCCGGTCGTGCCGATCCACAAGGAACTCGAGGAGCCGCTCTCGGAGATCTTGGGCGACACGTACGGGCTGATCGTGTATCAGGAACAGGTCATGGCGATCGCCCAGAAGCTCGCGGGCTACTCGCTCGGCGCCGCCGACCTGCTGCGCCGGGCGATGGGCAAGAAGAAGAAAGAGATCCTCGACAAGGAGTACGTGCCGTTCTCCGACGGCATGAAGGCCAACGGCTACTCGGACGCGGCGATCAAGACGCTGTGGGACATCCTCGTCCCGTTCTCCGACTACGCGTTCAACAAGGCGCACACGGCCGGCTACGGGCTCGTCTCGTACTGGACGGCGTTCCTCAAGGCGAACTACCCGGCCGAGTACATGGCCGCGCTGCTGACGTCCGTGCGCGACGACAAGGACAAGTCGGCGCTCTACCTGAACGAGTGCCGCCGCATGGGCATCAAGGTGCTCCCGCCCGACGTGAACTTCTCCGACGCCGACTACACCCCGCGCGGCACCGACATCCGGTTCGGTCTCGCGGCGATCCGCAACGTCGGCGCGAACGTCGTGGCCGGCATCGTCGCGGCGCGCGGGTCGGCCGGCAACTTCGTGGACTTCCACGACTTCCTGCGCAAGGTCCCGGCCGGGGTCTGCAACAAGAAGACGATCGAGTCGCTGGTGAAGGCCGGGGCGTTCGACTCGCTCGGGCACGCTCGACGCGGGCTCGTCCACATGCACGAGCGGGCGATCGACTCGATCATCGACATCAAGCGCAAGGAGGAGCACGGGCAGGACTCGCTGTTCGGCATGTTCGACGACGAGGGCGCGTCGACCCCCGACACGTCCTTCGACATCGAGATTCCGACGACGGAGTGGGACAAGCAGACGCTGCTGTCCTACGAGCGCGAGATGCTCGGCCTGTACGTCTCCGACCATCCGCTGCTCGGCATCGAGCACGTCATCGCTGCGGCGGCGGACTGCTCGATCGCGGTACTGACCGCGGGGGACGACCGCCAGGACGGCAGCGTCGTCACGATCGCCGGGCTCATCACCGGGCTGCAGCGCAAGGTCACCAAGCAGGGCAACGCGTGGGCCATCGCGACGGTCGAAGACCTGGGCGGCGCGATCGAAGCCATGTTCTTCCCGAACACCTACCAGCTCTACGGCACGCAGCTGGCGGAAGACACGGTGGTCGCGGTGAAGGGCCGGCTCGACCGGCGCGAGGACGTCCCGAAGATCATGGCGACGGAACTGACGCTGCCCGACATCTCTCAGGGGCCGAGCGGGCCCGTCGTGGTCAAGCTGGCCGCCGTGCGCTGCACGCCGCCGCTGGTGGAGCGGCTCAAGGAGGTCCTGCGCTCGCACCCAGGTGTCACCGAGGTGCACCTGCAGTTGCAGACGCGGGCCCGCACGACGGTGATGCGGCTCGACAACGGCCTGCGGGTGACGCCTTCGCCGGCCCTGATGGGTGATCTCAAGGCGTTGCTCGGCCCGTCCTGCCTGGCCTGAAGCTAGGCTGGGGGAGTGGGGACCCGTGCCAAGACTTCGCGCCCCCGGCGCGAGGGCCTGCAGGCCCTGGTCGCCGGGACGGCGCTCGGCGCCGTCCTCGGGCCCGTGGTCGGCGTGCTGTGGCTCTGGATCGCCCCGACCCCGACGGCCATCAACGCGGACGGCCTGATCTACCTCAAGGATCAGAACACCAAGGAGTTCATCGCCGCCGACGGGTGGTTCCTGGTCATCGGCTTGGTCGTGGGGGCGATCTGCGGGGGCCTGATCTTCTGGAAGTACCGGACGGCCCCGCTTTCCGCCGTCCTCGGGCTGACCGCCGGCGCGCTCGCCGGGGCGTTCATCGCGTGGAAGGTCGGGGAGGCGCTCGGCCCGCCGCCGCTGGACTCCACGGTCGTCGGCATCCCGGAGGGCGGCACTGTGCAGATGCCGATCAGCCTCCGCGCGAAGGGCGTGCTGTGCGGCTGGCCGCTCGGCGGGGTTGTGGCGTTCCTCTCCCTCACTCTCGGCCTGGAGAAGGCCACCACGGCGACCGCGGCCAGCACGGTTCGCGCGGAGCAGGAGCACTTCGCGGCGCTCGACGCCTCGTACGCGAACGCCGACGAGGCCGACCCCCGCTGGGCCTAGCCTGCGGTCTCAGTTCGGGCTGATCGCCTGGCGGGTCAGCTCGGCGCCGGGCAGCGACGGCAGGCGGGTGAGCATGGCCCGTTCCCGCCGGAGGAGGGCGAGCTCGGCGCGCAGCCGGGACGTCCCGTCGGGGGCCTCGAGCAGCTTCTGCTTGTCGGACAGGTCGAGCACCATCGCGGCGGCGACGAGGTAGGACAGCACGACCGGGTCGGTCGGCAGCTTCCCCCGCACCCGCGGGGCCTGGCCCTGCGCGCTCAGCAGCAGGTCACGATAGGACTGGTAGTGCTTGGTGACGGACGTGGCGAGGACGCCCGCGGTGTCGCCCTCGGGCTCGTCGAGGTACTCGACCTCGCCGATCAGGTACGGCCCGGACGCGTCCAGGTCGAGGAGCTTGAACCGCTCCGTCCCGGTGGTCACGACGTCGAAACGCCCGTCCGGCAGCGGGTCGACGCGGCGCAGTTCGGCGCTGCAGCCGACCTCGAACAGCTCGGCCAGGCTCGCCGCCTTGGTCTCGCGGCCCTCCCGGATGGCGATGACGCCGAACGTCGCGGCCGTGCCGCGCTCGGGCGGGCCGGCCGCGCCGGTCAGGTCGGCAACGAGCGTGCGGTAGCGCTCCTCGAAGATGTGCAGGGGCATGAGCAGGCCGGGATAGAGCACTGTTGCGAGGGGAAACAGGGGCAGCCGCTCGCTCATGGCCCGAAGACTATGCGGCCGCCCCACCTGCTGGGACCTAGAATTGCCCGGTGCCTGGAAATGCCCCTGGAAACGCCCCTGGAAATGCCATTGCCCTCGTCGACCTGCGCGGATGCCCCGGCGGCGGTTTCGCCACGCCTCTGAGCGACGTACTGCCCCGCGCGGCGGTCGACGTCGAGTCGACCCTCGAGGCTGTCCGCCCCATCTGCGAGGACGTGCGCGCGCGCGGCGCGGCGGCCGTCCTCGACTTCGCCGAGCGCTTCGACGGGGTGCGCCCGGCGAGCACCCGGGTCCCGGCCGAGGTACTCGAGAAGGCACTCGTCGACCTCGACCCGGCCGTCCGCGAGGCGCTGGAGGAGTGCGCGCGCCGCGCCCGGGTCGTGCACGAGGCCCAGCGTCGCCACGACGCGGTCGTCGAGGTCGCCCCCGGCGGGTTCGTCACCGAGCGCTGGGTGCCGGTGCGGCGGGTCGGGCTCTACGTCCCGGGCGGAGTGGTCGCGTACCCGTCCAGCGTGGTCATGAACGTCGTGCCGGCGCAGGTTGCCGGCGTCGAGTCCCTCGCCGTCACCTCGCCCCCGCAGCGCGACAACGACGGCTGGCCGCACCCCGTCGTCCTCGCCGCCTGCGCGCTGCTCGGCATCGACGAGGTGTACGCGGCGGGTGGCGCGCAGGCGATCGCGATGTTCGCCTACGGCACCGAGGAGTGCCCACGGGCCGACCTCGTCACCGGTCCCGGCAACATCTACGTCGCCGCCGCGAAGCGGCTGCTCAAAGGCGTCATCGGCATCGACGCGGAGGCGGGCCCCACCGAGATCGGCATCCTGGCCGACGACACGGCCGACCCCGTCCACGTCGCGGCCGACCTGATCTCCCAGGCCGAGCACGACGAGAACGCGGCCTGCCTGCTCGTGACGCCCAGCGCCCGCCTGGCCGAGGCCGTCCAGGTCGAGGTCGAGCGGCAACGGTCGGTCTCGCTCAACACGGCCCAGGTCGACGCGGCGCTGGCGCACCAGTCGGCGATCGTGCTGGTCGACGACCTCGACCACGGTCTCGCGGTCGTCGACGAGTGGGCCGCGGAGCACCTCGAGGTGATCACCGTGGACGCGGCCGCGGTCGCGCGGCGGGTCCGCAACGCCGGCGCGATCTTCGTCGGCGCGTTCAGCCCGGTGAGCCTGGGGGACTACCTGGCCGGGTCGAACCACGTCCTGCCGACGGGCGGCACGGCGCGCCACACCGGTGGCCTGTCCGTCCAGTCGTTCCTGCGCAGCATGCACATCGTGGAGTACGACGAGCCCGCGCTCGCCGAGGTCGCCGGGCACATCGACGCGCTTGGCGGCGCGGAGGGCCTGCTGGCCCATGTGAACGCGGTCCGCGTGCGCGTGCCACGTGAGCGACTCGAGTGAGGGAGGAACGAGCGAACGAGACAAGCGAACAAAGGACACAGTCAGACGTGAGCCCGTTGGAGACCTCCCTCCCGCTGCGCGACGACCTGCGCGGCCTGTCGGCGTACGGCGCGCCGCAACTCGACGTGCCCGTGCGGCTGAACACGAACGAGAACCCGCACGGCCCGTCGCCGGCGCTCGCGGCCGACCTCGCGGCGGCCGTCGCGGCCGCCGCGGGCACGCTCAACCGCTACCCCGACCGGGACGCGGACGCACTCCGCGCGGACCTCGCCGCCTACCTCGGTCACGATCTGACGGAACGTCAGCTCTGGGCGGCGAACGGGTCGAACGAGATCATCCAGCAGCTCCTGATGGCGTTCGCCGGCGCCGGGCGCGCGGCGATGGGTTTCGAGCCGTCGTACGCGATGCACCGGCTGATCTCGCTCGCGACCGGCACGCGGTGGGTCGACGGGCACCGCGAGGGCGACTTCACCCTCGATGCGGCGTACGCGGTCGACGCGATTGCGGCCGAGCGTCCGGACGTGGTCTTCCTGACCTCGCCGAACAACCCGACCGGGACGGCGCTGCCGCTGCAGGTAATCCAGGCCGTCTACGACGCCTGCCCCGGCATCGTGGTCGTGGACGAGGCGTACGCCGAGTTCGCCCGCGACGGCGTCCCGAGCGCCCTCACACTGCTGCCCGGCCGCCCGCGCCTCGTCGTCACCCGGACGATGTCGAAGGCCTTCGCGATGGCCGGGACGCGCCTGGGCTACCTGGCCGCCGACCCGGAGCTCGTCGACTGCCTGCTGCTCGTCCGGCTGCCGTACCACCTGTCGGCCCTGACGCAGCTGGCCGCGCGGGTCGCGCTGGCCCACTCGACGGAGCTGCTCGACTCGGTCGCGACGGTGCGCGCCGAGCGCGACCGCCTCGTCGCCGAACTCACCGCGGACGGGTGCGAGGTCGTGCCGTCCGACGCGAACTTCGTGCTGTTCGGCCGCTTCGCCGACGCGGCGGCCGTCTGGGCGGGCCTGCTCGAGCGGGGCGTGCTGATCCGCGACGTCGGCCTGCCCGGCTGGCTGCGCGTCACCGCGGGGCTGGACACTGAGAACGACGCGTTCCTCGACGCCCTGCGCGAGGTCCGCAAGGAGGCCACATGAGCACGTTGACGCCCCGCCGCACCGGCCGGGTCGAGCGGGTCACCAAGGAGTCCTCGGTGCTGGTCGAGGTCGACCTCGACGGCACCGGTGCCCTGGAGATCTCCACGGGCGTGGGCTTCTACGACCACATGCTCTCCCAGCTGGGCAAGCACGGGCTGTTCGACCTGACGGTGAAGACCGAGGGCGACATCCACATCGACTCCCACCACACGGTGGAGGACACGGCGATCGCGCTCGGCTCGGCGTTCCGCCAGGCGCTGGGCGACAAGGCGGGCATCCGCCGGTTCGCCAACTCCCTCGTCCCGCTCGACGAGGCGCTCGTCCGCGTCGCCGTCGACCTGTCGGGGCGGCCGTACCTCGTCCACACCGAGCCGGACGGCCAGGCCCCCATGATCGGCGAGTACGACACCTCGCTGACCCGCCACGTGTGGGAGTCCTTCGTGAACTCCGCGCAGATCTGCCTGCACGTCGACGTCCTGCGCGGGCGGATCGCGCACCACATCGCCGAGGCGCAGTTCAAGGGCGTCGCGCGGGCGCTGCGCGACGCGGTGGCGCTGGACCCACGCGAGACGGGCGTGCCGTCGACGAAGGGGACGCTGTCGACATGAGCAAGCCCACATGAGCAAGCCCGACGTCGTCGTCCTGGACTACGGCTCGGGCAACCTGCGCTCGGCCGAGCGCGCGCTCGAGCGGGTCGGTGCGAACGTCACGGTGACTGCGGACGCCGCGGCGGCCGAGGCTGCGGAGGGGCTCGTCGTCCCCGGGGTCGGCGCGTTCGAGGCGTGCATGGACGGGCTGCGCGCGGTCGACGGGCCGGGTGTGATCGCCCGGCGGCTCGCCGCCTCGCGACCGGTCCTGGGGATCTGCGTCGGCATGCAGGTGCTGTTCGACCGCGGGGTCGAGCACGGCGTCACCACCGCCGGGTGCGGCGAGTGGGCCGGGGTGGTCGAGCGCCTGGACGCCCCAGTCTTGCCGCACATGGGCTGGAACACCGTGGCCGCGGCGCCGGGCTCCGCGCTGTTCGAGGGAGTCGAGGACGCGCGGTTCTACTTCGTCCACTCGTACGCGGCCCGACGGTGGCAGCCTGACGACGCCCTGGTCACCTGGGCCGAGCACGGTGCGCCGTTCGTGGCCGCCGTCGAGCGCGGCCCCCTGTGCGCGACGCAGTTCCACCCCGAGAAGTCCGGGGACGCGGGCGCGACCTTGCTCGCGAACTGGCTCCGCACCCTCTGACGGGGACGCAGTCATGGCCAGAGAACGCGCGCAGCGCCGGGCCGAGCGGGAACGCGCGGCGGCAGCCGAGGCTGCTGCCCGGGCCGAGGCCGCCGAGCGTGCGGCGCGGAAACGCAAGCTCGCCGCGCGGGTGCCCGGGCGAGCAAGGCGCGGCCGGCCCGACGGGCTGCTCGCCCGGCGACGCCGCGCGCAGAACAGGGTCATCGGGTTGCTGGTCGCCGTCGTCCAGGTCGTCGGGTGGTTGCTGTTCCACAGCGTGACGGGCAGTGTCGCCCTGTTGCTCCTGACCGCCGTCACCGTCCCGATGCTCGTGACGCTGGTCCTCGACCGCCGCCCCTGACCTACTGCTGGGCCTGCTGGGGGAGCCTGGGTGTCGCTGGTGTCCTGCCCTGGCCGCGCACGGAGATCTGGGGCTGGCACGTCGGTGAGGGGGCCCGGCGGGGCGGGCGGTGCTCGGTAGGCTCGCGCGCATGCCTGCCACGAACTACCTCGAGCTCCTGCCTGCCGTCGACGTCGCCGACGGGCAGGCCGTGCGGCTCGTCCAGGGCGCGGCGGGGTCGGAGACGAACTACGGCGAGCCGCTCGCCGCCGCCCTGGCCTGGCAGGCCGCCGGCGCCGAGTGGATTCACCTCGTCGACCTGGACGCGGCGTTCGGCCGCGGCTCCAACCGCGACCTGCTGGCCGAGGTCGTCGGCAAGCTCGACGTCCGGGTCGAGATGAGCGGCGGCATCCGCGACGACGCCTCGCTCGAGGCCGCCCTCGCGACCGGGTGCGCGCGCGTGAACGTCGGCACGGCGGCGCTGGAGAACCCGGCCTGGTGCGCGTCCGCGATCGCGCGGCACGGCGACAAGATCGCGGTCGGGCTCGACGTGCGCGGCACGACCCTCGCGGCGCGCGGCTGGACCGAGGAGGGCGGCGAGTTGTACGAGGTGCTCGCCCGCCTCGACCGGGACGGCTGCGCGCGCTACGTCCTCACCGACGTCACGAAGGACGGCACCCTGCGCGGGCCGAACCTGGAACTGCTCCGCGAGGTGTGTGCGCGCACGTCCGCGCCGGTCGTCGCGTCCGGCGGGGTGTCGAGCCTGGCCGACCTGCGAGCGATCGCGGAGCTCGTCCCGCTCGGGGTCGAGGGCGCGATCGTCGGCAAGGCGCTGTACGCGGGGGCGTTCACGCTCCAGGAGGCGCTGGCGGCGGTCAGCGTCCGATGACGGTCGCCGTTCGCGTCATCCCCTGCCTGGACGTGGACAACGGCCGCGTCGTGAAGGGCGTGAACTTCCGCAACCTGCGCGACGCCGGGCGACCCGGTCGAGATGGCCCGCCTCTACGACGCCGAAGGCGCCGACGAGCTGACGTTCCTCGACATCACCGCGTCCTCCGGCTCGCGCGAGACGACCTACGACATCGTGAGCCGGACGGCCGAGCAGGTGTTCATCCCGCTCACGGTCGGCGGCGGGGTGCGCACCGCGGCGGACGTCGACAAGCTCCTGCGGGCCGGCGCCGACAAGATCGGGGTGAACACCGCGGCGATCGCCCGCCCGGCCCTGATCGCCGAGATCGCCGACCGGTTCGGCAACCAGGTCCTCGTCCTGTCGATCGACGCGCGGCGCTGCCGGCCCGGGGACGAGGCGACGCCGTCCGGCTTCGAGGTCACCACGCACGGCGGCCGCCGCGGCACCGGGCTGGACGCCGTCGAGTGGTGCAGGCGGGGGTGCGAGCTGGGCGCGGGGGAGATCCTGCTGAACTCGATGGACTCCGACGGGACGAAGGACGGCTACGACCTCGAGATGCTCCGCCAGGTCCGGGAGGTCGTGACCGTCCCGGTCATCGCCAGCGGCGGCGCCGGGCAGGTCACCGACTTCGCCCCTGCAGTCGCCGCGGGCGCCGACGCCGTCCTCGCCGCGAGCGTCTTCCACTTCGGGGATCTGAGGATCAGTCAGGTCAAGGACGCCCTGCGGGCCGCGGGCCACCCCGTCCGCTGACCACGAGGGCGAAAGTCGGACAAATCCGTCGGGATCCGACGAAACCAGGGGCCTGCCCGCTGCGTCGCAGGAGAAGATGACCACTCGTGGGATCGACAGGAGCTCGTTCATGAAGTACGTCCTCGGGGGACCCGCTCGCGTCTTGCTCGTCTCCTCGCTCGTCGCCGGCAGCGTCGTGTTCCTCTCGCCCGGCCCGGCCTCGGCCGCCAGTTGCAACCCCGCCAACCCTTTCGCCCGCGGCGACTTCGACGGCGACTACCGCACGGACGCTGTCATCGGCGTCCCCTCCTACGACGGCGGCGCCGGCGGTGTCGACGCCCGCGGCTCCCACACGTCCGCCCTCGTGATCACCCCCGGCATGCTGCTGCGCGGCGGCGCCGCCGGCAGCGGCTTCGGCAGCGCCGTCGCGCTCACGGACCTCGACTCGGACGGGTGCGCGGACCTCGTCGTCGGCGCCCCGGGCGAGGACCGCAAAGGCGCCGTGCACGTGCTCTTCGGCTCGCCCACCGGCTTCACCACGATGGACACGGTCACCCTCGCTCACGACTCGCGCGAGGGCGACGCGTTCGGCTCGGCCCTCGCCCTCTCGCCGCGCAAGGTCGGCTCCGAGGTCGTGCACGACCTCTATGTCGGCGCCCCCGGCGCCGACGTCGGCGGCAAGGCCGACGCGGGCGAGGTCTTCCGCTACACGATCGTCAAGGACGCCGACCGCAAGGTGAAGGCGACCTTCCGCGAGCGCCGCCACCAGGGCGCCGGTGGCGTGCCGGACGCGGCGGAAGCCGGCGACCGGTTCGGCGCCGTCCTCGCCGGGGTGGAGGCGGGCCCGCCGATCAAGGCTCGCCAAGGCCAAGGGCGGCAAACCCGCCAAGGCCCCCGAGTCCAGCGGCGGCGTCCTCGTCGGCACTCCCGCCGAGGACGTCGGCCCGGCCAAGGACGCGGGCCTGGTGACGTTCCTGCGGACCACCGCCGCCGGGGCGACGGCCGGTTCGGCGAGCTGGACTCAGGACTCCGCCGGCATGTCGGGCAAGGCCGAGCCCGGCGACCGCTTCGGTGCGGCGCTGAGCTTCCGGAGCCCGTACGCGGTCGTCGGCGTCCCCGGGCGAGGACGTCGACGGTGCCGCGGACGCCGGGTCCGTCCAACCGTTCCTGCGCGCGGCGACCGGCAACCAGAGCTTCGCCCCGACCGCGACCGCGATCACGGAGGGCTCGGTCGGCGTGCCGGGTACCGCGGAGGCCGGCGACGCGTTCGGCTCCGCGGTGAGCGTCGGCATCGGGTTGCTCTGCGCCCGCTCGCTCGACGTCGCGATCGGCGCGCCAGGCAAGGACGCGGGCCCGGTCCTCGACGCCGGCTCGGTCTCGCTCGTCCAGCTCGGCGGGTTCACCTCGTGCGCGGCCGACGTCGTCACCCAGGGCCGCGGGGTGGCGGGGACGGCCGACGCCGGCGACCGGCTCGGGGAGAACCTGACGATCCTGCGGGGGCGCACCGACGCGGGCGACCTCTACACCGACCGCCTCGTCGTGGGCGTCCCGGGCGAGGACGTGAACGGGACGCCGGACGCCGGGCAGGTGCAGGCCGCCCGCGGGGTGTTCACCGTGGACGGCGTCGCGCGCAGTGTGCTGGAGTTCTCGTCCGGCGCGCTGGCCGCCGGCCGCTACGGGACGGTTCTGACCTCGTCCTCGGACTGAGCCTGGTCCCGTTGTGATCTGGCCGCCCGCGACGGCCGGTGTTTCAGACGCGGATGACAGCCAGCCCCGAGACGTCGGCGTAGTCGTCGTCCTGGGTGACGACGGGCACACCGAGAGCGAGAGCTGTGGCGGCGATCCACGAGTCGTTGACGGGCATCCGCCGGCCCGTGTCCCGCAGCAGTACCCGGAGGCGGGCCCACGCGTCCGCGACGGGGCCGTCGACGGGCAGCGGGTCGAGCGTGAGCGCCATAGCCAGGGTGGACAGGCGACGATCGCGGGTTTCGACATCGCGCGCCGCGAGCACGCCGGCGCGCAGTTCACCGATCGTGATCACCGACACCGCGAGTTCCGCGGGCATGGCCCCGACATTCAGGTCGCGCCCGGACTCCGCGGCGATGAACACCGTCGTGTCGGCCAATCCGCGGCCGGGAATGCTCTCACCACTCACGGACGTCGTCGGTCGTGTCGGGAGTGAGGTCGCGCAGCTCGGCGGCGAGGCCGTGATCTGCCTGCCGACCGAGAATCCGTCCGACGAACTGGACCTTCCCCATCCATTGCGGGCGAGCACCCACGGGCCGCAGCACGGCGACGGGCCGCCCGTCGACGGTGATCACGACGTCCTCGCCGCCCTCGACCCGCCGCAACACACCCCGGGTGTCGTTCCGCAGTTCCCGCGAGGCGATCTCGGTCATGCGACGACTGTAGCATCGGTGCTACAGGGCGCCTCGGAACGTGCGCGGCGGCCCTTCGCCGCGCTTGTCGACGGTCAGTGCGCCTTGTAGCCCGGCACCCGGGCGAACGCGTCGCCGACCTCCGCCGCGAGGTGCAGGAAGGCGTCGTACGTCCGGGGGCTCATCGCGGTAAGGTCGATGCGGCCGCCCTCGGCGAGGTGCGAGTCGTACGGGATCGAGACGACCGCCCGGGTGCGGGAAGCGAAGTGCGCCTCGATCTCGCCCAGCTGCACGCCGTCGGCTTTGGGCCGGACGGAGGAGATGACCGACACCGAGTCCCGCGCGAGCTCCTGGTAGCCGTGGGCCTCGAGCCAGTCCAGCGTCGCGCTGGCGCTGCGCGCCCCGTCCAGGCTGGCGGAGCTGACGATCACGACCTGGTCGGCCTTCGCGAGGACGCCGACCATCGCGCTGTGCAGCAGGCCCGTCCCGCAGTCGGTGAGGATCAGGTTGTAGAACTTCTCGAGGACGTCGGAGACGACGCGGTAGTCGTGTTCCGAGAAGGCCATCGAGGCCATCGGGTCGGGTTCGGACGCGAGCACCTCGAGCCGCGAGTCGGCCTGCGCGGTGTAGCGACGCACGTCGGAGTACTTCTCGAGCCGGTTGCTGCGCCCGACGAAGTCCCGCACCGTCGACGGGACGTGCCCGACGATCTTCTCGCCGAGCGTGCCGCGGTCGGGGTTCGCGTCGACGGCGATGACACGGTCGCCGCGCTGCGCGGCGAACATCGTCCCGAGCGCCGCGGCGGTCGTGGTCTTGCCGACGCCGCCCTTGAGGCTGATGACCGCGAGGCGGTGGCAACCCTGGATCGGCGTGCGGACGCGGGCCTCGTACTCCTGCTCCTTGAGCTCCTTGGCCCCCGGGCCGAGCTTGACGGCGCGGCGCCAGCCCTTGGCCGCCAGGGTCTTGCGGGACTTGAGGACCTTGTCGGCCGTCAGATCTTCCGACGTGACGTCGGCCTTGGGGCCGGGCGGGCGGCCGACCGGCTGCTCCCACGACCGGCCGGGCAGGTCGGTCGCGCGGATGGGCTCCGGGTCCGGACGCGACGGGAGCGTCGGCAGCTCGATCTCGCCGGCCTCCTGGCGACGGTCGTAGTCCCAGAACGGGTTGTGTTCTTCGATCGGCTCGTCGGTCACCGGGGCCTCCGCGACTGGCTCGGGTGTCCGGGCGACGTGCGGGGCGGCCTTCGGCGCGGGGCTCGGGGCCGACTTCGACGCGCCGGCCTCCGGTAGGGCGCGCGCGAGCAGCCCTCGGTCGAGCTTCGGCGCGGTGGGCTCGGGGGTCTCGGCCTTGGCCGGCTCGCTTGGTGTGCCCGGCTCGACCGGTGTGGCGGCCTCGATTGGTGCGGCGGGCTCTGCCGGCGCTTCGGGTTCGGCCGGTGACACGAGCTTGGCCGCTGCGGCTTCGGCGGCGGCTTGCGCCGCGGCCTCCGCGGCGATGTCGGCCGCGGCGTCGGCTGCGGCCTCGGCCAGCGCGTCGGCCGCGCTGCGGGCTCGCGGCGGCGTCGGGCACGGCGGCGATCGGCGCGCGGCGGCGAGCAGCGCGGCGGGGTCGAAGGGCTTCGCCTTCGGGCCGTCCTTCGGGAAGTCGTCGTCACTGCCCAGGGACCCGGGCGGGAACGGGGAGTCGTGCGGGTCGCCGGGTCGCAGCGCGTCGTAGTCGAAGTCGAGGTTCACGGCCGGGCGGGAGCGCGGCTCCGGGTCGCGGACGAAGGGCAGCGAGATCTCGCCCGTGGGCGGGCGGTCACCTTTGTACGCCTCGGGGGACAGCCCGAGCTGGTCGTAGATCCAGGTGGTGTCGCCGACGTCGGTGACGTCCGAGCCCTCCACGTCCGCCGCGTCTGCCGGAGTGGACGCAGCCGTCGGCTGAGCGGGGGCGGGGGTGGTCTTGGCCGGGACGGCGGGGCGGCTGCCGGCACCAGGGCGCGGGCCGGGGCGCGGGGCGATTGCCGCCGGACCCTCCGGAGCCGTTGGAACCGGCCCCGTGGGAATTGGCGGAGCCGTTGCCGTTGGAACCGGGGCCCCCGCGCTGGCCGGTGTCGCCGAGTCGTCACGGGCTGTGTTCTCGCCTGGTGATGTAACCCATGGCGGTGTACTCCTCTGTGCCGCCTGACCTGCCTGACCTGCCCTCGTCGGCCGCCCCCGGTCACCCAGGGTGAGGCTGAAGATGAGGCCATGATCCCACGTAGGTCTCCCGTCCGTGGTCGCCTCTGCAGGACGCTTCGACGTCATTTTCAGCCTCCGTCCTCGGGTGGCCGGGCGGTCGGGATCGTCGCAGAGCGTCACCAAAACGGGATCAGCCTAGACACACCCGGACAAACCGGGCGGACGTGGTCGGCGCGGTGAGGAGACAATGGCTGCCATGCCCGACGCAGACCCGACTCCTCCCGCCGCCGGCGACGGCCCGCCGGTCTCGACCCCGCCGTCGCCGCCCGCCTCAAGCGGGACGACGCCGGGCTGTTCCCCGCGGTGGCCCAGCAGTGGGACACCGGTGAGGTCCTGATGGTCGGCTGGATGGACGACGAGGCCCTGCACCGGACCCTCACCACCGGCCGCGCGACGTACTACAGCCGCAGCCGGGGCGAGTACTGGTGCAAGGGCGACACGTCCGGGCACCGGCAGTGGGTTCGCGGCGTCGCGCTGGACTGCGACGGCGACACCGTGCTCGTCCGCGTCGACCAGGAGGGCCCGGCCTGCCACACCGGCAGCCGCACGTGCTTCGACGACCGCGCCCTCCCGGCCGTGGTGCTCGGCCGCGCCCGACAGGATGGGCACGTGACGACCGGCACGGTGACCCCGGACCTCGACGCGTTCCGCGCGCTCGCGGCCGAGCGCCGGGTCATCCCGGTGACCCGGCGTCTGCTCGCCGACGGCGAGACTCCCGTCGGCCTCTATCGCAAGCTCGCGGGCGAACGGCCGGGCACCTTCCTGCTGGAGTCGGCCGAGCACGGGGGCGTGTGGGGCCGCTACTCCTTCGTCGGCGTCCGCAGCGCCGCGATGCTGACCGAGCGGGACGGCGAGGCGGTCTGGGTCGGCACGCCACCGGTCGGCGTCCCCACGGGCGGCGACCCGCTCGGCGCGCTGCGCGGCACCATCGAGGCGCTGCGGACGGAGCCGCAGGCCGGGACCGACCTGCCCACCCTCACCGGCGGTCTCGTCGGCTTCATCGGCTACGACGCCGTCCGCCGGCTCGAGCGCCTGCCGTGCAAGGCCGAGGACGACCTGCTGCTTCCCGAGCTGGCGATGATGCTCGCGACCGACCTCGCGGTGCTCGACCACGAGGACGGCTCCGTCGTCCTGATCGCGAACGCGGTCAACTGGGACGGCAGCGACGACGGGGTCGACGCGGCCTATCACTCGGCGGTCGCGCGGCTGGCGACGATGACCTCCGACCTGGCCCGGCCGGACGCGCCGACCGCCGCGACTCTCGACGCGGGCGTCGTCCCGGAGTACACGAGCGGCACCGACCGCGCGGACTACATGGCCGCGGTCGCGCAGGCGGTCGAGGAGATCCACGCAGGCGAGGCGTTCCAGATCGTCGTCAGCCAGCGGTTCGCGATGCGCACGACCGCCAGCGCGCTCAACATCTACCGGGTGCTGCGGCTGTCGAACCCGAGCCCGTACATGTACCTGCTGCGCATCCCCGGCCCGGACGGCGGCGCGGGCGGCTCGTTCGACATCGTCGGGTCGAGCCCCGAGGCGCTGGTCAAGGTGCACGGCGGCCGGGCGATGATGCACCCGATCGCGGGGACGCGGCCGCGCGGCGCCGGGCCGGAGGAGGACGCCGAACTCGCCGCCGAGCTGTTGTCGGACCCGAAGGAGCGCGCCGAACACCTGATGCTCGTCGACCTCGGGCGCAACGACCTCGGCCGCGTGTGTGCGCCCGGCACCGTCGAGGTCGTCGACTTCATGTCGGTCGAGCGGTACTCCCACGTCATGCACATCGTCTCGACCGTGGTGGGCAAGCTGAGCCCCGGGCAGACGGCCTTCGACGTCCTCGCTGCGTGCTTCCCCGCCGGGACGCTGTCGGGCGCCCCGAAGCCGCGGGCGATGGAGATCATCGAGGAGCTCGAGCCGACGCGCCGCGGCCTGTACGGCGGGGTCGTGGGCTACCTGGACTTCGCGGGCGAGCTCGACACGGCGATCGCGATCCGGACGGCCCTGCTGCGCGACGGGATCGCCTACGTTCAGGCGGGGGCCGGGATCGTCGCCGACTCCGACCCGGCGACCGAAGACCAGGAGTGCCGCAACAAGGCCGCCGCGGTGCTGCGGGCGATCGCGACCGCCGAGTCGCTGCGGCCGGCCCGATGAGCACTCGCTCGACGAGCGACCGGGCGACGGCGAAGCGCGAGTACGCGACGGCGCTGCTCGCCTGCGTCGCCGGCGCCGTCCTCGCGCTGCTCGCGTCCGGGCGGGTGTGGCTGGACGGGCAGGCGGTGGCGGGCTCACTGCGCGCGCCGCTGCGGCTGACGGGCAGCTCGCTGGCGCCCGCCGCCCCCGCGCTCGCGCTCGCCGCGCTGGCCGGTGCGCTCGGGGTCGTCGCGACCCGCGGGCTCGGCCGCCGCCTCGCCGGCGTCGTGCTGATCGCCTGCGGGGCCGGGGTGTGCGCGGTCAGCGCCCGGGCCGCGCAGGCGTCGGGGGAGCGGATCTCCGGCCGCGCGGGCGACGCGCTGGGCACCGCGACCGCCACCGCGGAAGGCGTCTCCGTCGGTCTGTGGCCGTGGGTGGCCGTCGCCGGCGGCACGGTCGTGGTCGTGGCGGGGCTGCTCGTCGCAGCGCGCGGCCCGGGCTGGGCCACGATGTCCTCGCGCTACGACGCCCCGCAGGCGAACCGGGTCGCGGCTCCCGTTGCGACTGCCCGCCCGGCGACTCCGCTCGAGCAGTGGAAGGCGCTCGACCGCGGCGAGGACCCGACCACCTGAGTGCGCACCCTTTGATCGGGGGTGCGGACGGGGGCATGTGACCAACACGGCTACGATGCGGCGAACCTCTGGCCCCGACGGATTGGATGCGACCGAGTGTCCATGCTCGACGAGATCCTCGACGGCGTCAGGGCGGACCTCGCCGAACGCCAGGAGCTCGTCCCGCTCGAGCAGCTCAAGGAGCGGGCGGGCCGTGCGCCCGCCGCGAAGGACTGCATCGCGAAGCTCCGGGGCGACGGTGTGGCGGTCATCGCCGAGGTCAAGCGCTCCAGCCCGTCGAAGGGCGCGCTGGCCGCGATCGCCGACCCGGCCGCGCTGGCTGCGGACTACGAGTCCGGCGGCGCCAGCGTCATCAGCGTCCTGACCGAGAAGCGCCGCTTCGGCGGCGACCTTGCGGACCTGACCGCCGTACGCAAGCAGGTCGACATCCCGGTGCTGCGCAAGGACTTCATCGTCGCGAGCTACCAGCTGTGGGAGGCGCGCGCGTGCGGCGCCGACCTCGTCCTGCTCATCGTGGCGGCCCTCGAGCAAAATGCGTTGGTCTCCCTGATCGAGCGCTGCGAGTCTCTCGGCATGACCCCGCTCGTCGAGGTGCACACCGCCGAGGAGGTCGCCCGGGCCGTGGACGCCGGCGCCCGCCTGGTCGGCATCAACGCCCGCAACCTCAAGACCCTCGAGGTCGACCGCACGACGTTCGGCCGCCTCGCCCCGATGCTGCCGGACGCGGTGGTGCGCATCGCGGAGTCCGGCGTGCGCGGCCCGCACGACGTCATCGAGTACGGCCGGCAGGGCGCCGACGCCGTGCTGGTGGGCGAGATCCTCGTGACCGGCAAGGACCCGCGCTCCGCGGTCGCCGACATGGTCGCGGCGGGCGCCCACCCGGCGTTGAAGAACGACCGCGGCTGTGGCTGATCAAGCCACCGAGGTCACGATCCCTGACTCCACCGGCCACTTCGGCGACTACGGCGGTCAGTGGGTTCCCGAGGCGCTGATGGCGGCGCTCGACCAGCTGACCGCGGAGTTCACCGCCGCGCAGGCCGACCCCGCGTTCCGGGCGGAGCTCGCCGGGCTGCTGAAGGACTACACCGGGCGCCCGAGCCCGATCACGTTGGTGCCGCGGTTCGCCGAGCACGCCGGCGGCGCGACGATGATCCTCAAGCGTGAAGACCTGAACCACACCGGCTCGCACAAGATCAACAACGTCCTGGGCCAAGCCATGCTGACCAAGCGCATGGGCAAGACCCGCGTCATCGCGGAGACCGGGGCGGGCCAGCACGGCGTCGCGACGGCGACGGCGTGCGCGCTGCTCGGCCTCGACTGCGTGATCTACATGGGCGAGGAGGACACCCGCCGCCAGGCCCTCAACGTCAGCCGGATGCATCTGCTCGGCGCGGAGGTCGTCCCCGTCGGCACGGGCAGCCGCACCCTCAAGGACGCGATCAACGAGGCGATGCGCGACTGGGTGACCAACGTCGACGACACCCACTACCTGCTCGGCACGGTCGCCGGCCCCCACCCGTTCCCGCTGATGGTGCGCGAGTTCCACCGCGTCATCGGCCAGGAGGCGCGGGCCCAGGTGCTCGAGCTGACCGGCGGCCTGCCGGACGCGGTGTGCGCCTGCGTCGGCGGCGGGTCGAACGCGATCGGCATCTTCTACGACTTCATCCCGGACGCGTCGGTGCGGCTATTCGGTTTCGAGGCCGCCGGTGACGGCGTCGAGACGGGCCGGCACGCGGCGACGATCACCGGCGGCGCTCCCGGCGTCCTGCACGGTGCGCGGTCCTACCTGCTGCAGGACGACGACGGCCAGACCATCGAGAGTCACTCGATCTCGGCTGGCCTGGACTACCCGGGCGTCGGCCCGGAGCACGCCTGGCTGCACGACACGGGGCGCGCGCACTACCGCCCGGTCACCGACGCGCAGGCGATGGACGCGTTCAAGCTGCTGTGTCGGACGGAGGGCATCATCCCGGCGATCGAGAGCGCCCACGCCCTCGCCGGGGCGCTCGACATCGGGCGCGAGCTCGGGCCGGACGCGGTCGTGCTCGTCAGCCTTTCCGGCCGGGGTGACAAGGACGTCGACACGGCCGCGAAGTGGTTCGGACTCGTCACGTGAACGTCCCGGTCACCAGCGCGAGCCGGGTAGCCGCCGCGTACGAAACGGCGGCGAAGGAGAACCGGGCCGCGCTCGTCGGCTACCTGCCCGCGGGCTTCCCCACGAAAGCCGGGGCGATCGAGGCCTTCCGCGCGATGGTGGACGCGGGCGTCGACATCGTCGAGGTCGGCCTGCCGTACAGCGACCCCGTCCTGGACGGCCCGACGATCCAGCAGGCCGCGGACATCGCGCTGCGCGGCGGCATCCGCATCACCGACGTGCTCGCCACGGTCGAGGCCGTCGCCGCGACCGGCGTCGCGACCGTCGTCATGACGTACTGGAACCCCGTGATGCGGTACGGGGTCGCCCGCTTCGCCCGCGACCTCGCGGCGGCCGGCGGGTCGGGCCTGATCACCCCGGACCTCACCCCGGACTCCGGGACGGAGTGGATCGAGGTCGCGACCGCGGCGGACCTCGACCGGATCTTCCTGGTCGCCCCGTCCACCTCGGACGCGCGGCTGGCGTCGACGGTCGCGGCGTCCCGCGGGTTCGTCTACGCCACGTCCGTCATGGGGGTCACGGGCGCGCGGGCCACCACCAGCAGCCTCGCCCCGGCGTTGACCGCGCGGGTGCGCGCGGCGACGGACCTGCCCGTCGGTGTCGGCCTCGGCGTCTCCGACGGGGACCAGGCGGCGGAGGTCGCCGCGTACGCGGACGGTGTGATTGTCGGCTCCGCGTTCGTGCGCAAGCTGCTCGACGCGCCTGACCTCGCGGGCGGTGTGGCCGGGTGCGCGGAGCTCACCGCGGATCTTGCCCGCGGCGTCCGCCGCCGCTGATTCTCGCTCGACGTCGAGAAAAGCCAACCCACGGGTAGATCTGAGTACCCGTCACTTCCATGAATCTTTCGTGGTGAAGTCCCGTTCATCCATTGACCTCGTCGTGGCCGTTCCGTTACGTTGATCTTGCCCGAGACCCAACAGTCCGGGGCCAATCGGGAAACGCGTAACTGATCATCTAAGGGAACTTGGCCGGAAGCGCGCAGGCAATGCCGGCCACCTGCGATTGACGCCACTCCCTGACCGGGGAGGCGGCGCACCACGAACCTCGGGGTTACCCGGGGCCAGGAGGTGGTCGTCGGAACGCACACCCCCACTCAGGTAACGCAGTAGCCCGCCGAGAGGCGGGCAGCGCCCTTCGCCGGCGCCACTTCTGCCCGCTGCCCGTTCCGGACCCCATCCGGTGCGGGCAGCGGCTTTGTGTGGGTGCTCGTCGTCGTCGGTCGTCCCCGGTGCGCACCGGCTATCGTGACGCGGACCGCCATGACATTTGCCTTCATTCCGAGCCCGTCGCAGGGCGTGTGGCACCTCGGACCGTTCCCGGTCCGGGCCTACGCGCTCTGCATCGTCCTCGGCATCCTCGCCTCCGTCTTCATCACCGAGCGCCGCATGGTCGCGCGCGGTGCGGCTCCGGGCGTCACCGCCGACATCGCGATGTGGGCGGTCCCGTTCGGGATCGTCGGCGGCCGGCTCTACCACGTGATCACCAGCCCGGACGACTATTTCGGTCGTGGTGGCGACCCGATCAGCGCGCTCTACATCTGGCAGGGCGGCCTCGGCATCTGGGGCGCGATCGCCCTCGGCGGGCTCGGCGCGTACATCGGCGCGCGAAGGGCCGGGGTGGTGATGACGGTGTATGCCGACGCGGCGGCTCCCGGCATCATCGTCGCGCAGGCGATCGGGCGGTTCGGCAACTACTTCAACCAGGAGCTGTACGGGCGGCCCACCGACCTGCCCTGGGCGCTGGAGATCGACCGGGCCCACCGCCCGGCGGACACCCTCGACGCGGCGACCTACCATCCGACCTTCCTGTACGAGACGCTCTGGTGCCTGCTGGTCGCGGGACTCCTGGTCGGGGCTCAGAAGCGCTACGACCTGGGGCACGGCGTCGTCTTCGGTCTCTACGTCGCCGGGTACTCGTTGGGCCGCGGGTGGATCGAGTACCTGCGGGTCGACGAGGCGCACCAGATCGCCGGTATCCGGCTGAACGTGTTCACCTCGATCGTGCTGTTCGTCGGGGCGTCCGCGCTGATCGCCGCGTCCCGGAAACGCCACTCGGGCCAAGAGCGATCCCCCTACCGCGACGGGCACCTGCACGCGCCGGAGGCGTCCACGCCCGACGGGACCCACGCGGGCAACTGATGACCGAGATCCACCACCGCCACCGGGACGTCGGGGGCGGGTGGCTGCGCCCGGCGGTGTTCGGCGCGATGGACGGGTACGGGTTCGGTACCTGGATCGGTGACGGTCTGGGCGGCTGACACCACAGCGTGTGAGCGGCGTAACATGCGACCCGTTGCCGGTCGCGACGCACCGCGGGGCCCCGAAGGCTGTGAGGTACGCTTCGGTAACCGCCGCAGGGCCAGCGTCGTCCCCGCATGCGCGCGACACGTGATGCGCCTGCCGAGACGGTCGTTTTCCTAGATACACCTCGACATTGTTCGGCCCAGACGACGGGAGTGGCTGATGCGTGCCGGTTCTCCGGTGCCCCAAGGGCTGTACGACGGCCGCCACGAGCACGACGCGTGCGGAGTGGCGTTCGTGGCGACGATGTCGGGGGTCCCGTCCTACGACATCGTGGCTAAGGCGCTCGTCGCGCTGCGCAACCTCGAGCACCGCGGCGCGGCCGGCAGCGACCCCGCCTCCGGCGACGGCGCCGGCATCCTGACCCAGGTCCCCGACGCGTTCCTGCGCGCCGTGGTCGACTTCGGGCTGCCGCCGGCCGGCGAGTACGCGGTCGGCATGGCGTTCCTGCCGCAGGGCGCGGAACTCCGGGCGGCCACCGAGGCGACGATCGCGCAGATCGCCGCCGAGGAAGGCCTGTCGATCCTCGGCTGGCGCGACGTTCCCGTCACCCCGGACCTGCTCGGCGGAGCCTCAGGCGCCACCGTCCCCGTGTTCCGCCAGCTGTTCGTGGCCCCCGCAGGTGACGCGCCCGCCCAGGCGTTCTCCGCCGGGGCGTCGAGCCTGACCGGCGTCGACGACGGCCTCGCGCTGGAACGCCAGGCGTTCTGCCTGCGCAAGCGGGCGGAGGGCCAGGCGGACGTCTACTTCGCCAGCCTCTCCTCGCGGACCCTGGTCTACAAGGGAATGCTGACGACCGGACAGTTGGAACCGTTCTACCCCGACCTGTCCGACCGCCGGTTCCACTCCGCGATCGCGCTGGTGCACTCGCGCTTCTCGACGAACACGTTCCCGTCGTGGGAGCTTTCGCACCCGTACCGCTACATCGCGCACAACGGCGAGATCAACACCGTCATGGGCAACCGCAACTGGATGCGGGCCCGCGAGTCCCAGCTCGTCACCGACGCGATCCCCGGCGACCTCGACCGGCTGTTCCCGATCTGCACCCCCGGCGCCAGCGACTCGGCGAGCTTCGACGAGGTGCTCGAGTTGCTGCACCTCGGCGGTCGCTCTCTGCCGCACGCCGTGCTGATGATGATCCCCGAGGCGTGGGAGAACAACGCCTCGATGGACCCCGCGCTTCGCGCGTTCTACAAGTTCCACTCCTCGCTCATGGAGCCGTGGGACGGCCCCGCCTGCGTGACCTTCACCGACGGCTCGCTCGTCGGTGCCGTCCTCGACCGCAACGGCCTGCGGCCGTCGCGCTACTGGGTGACGGCCGACGGGATCGTCGTGCTCGCCAGCGAGGTCGGCGTGCTCGAGGTGGACCCGTCGCAGGTCGTGCGCAAGGGCCGCCTGCAGCCCGGGCGCATGTTCCTCGTCGACACGGTCGCCGGGCGCATCGTCGAGGACGAGGAGATCAAGACCGGTCTCGCTGCCGAGCAGCCCTACGACGAGTGGCTGCACGCCGGGCTGATCAGCCTCGACCAGCTGCCCGAGCGCGAGCACATCGTCCACACCCACAGCTCTGTGACGCGGCGTCAGCAAACCTTCGGCTACACGGAGGAGGAGTTGCGCATCCTGCTCGTCCCGATGGCGCGGGCAGGCCTGGAGCCGATCGGTTCGATGGGCACGGACACCCCGATCGCGGTGCTGTCCGCGCGTCCCCGGTTGCTGTTCGACTACTTCACGCAGCTCTTCGCGCAGGTGACGAACCCGCCGCTGGACGCGATCCGCGAAGAGCTCGTGACCTCGCTGTCCAATTCGGTCGGGCCCGAGGTCAACGTCCTCACGTCCTCGCCGGGGCACTGCCGCCAGGTCACCCTGAAGTTCCCCGTGATCGACAACGACGAGCTCGCGAAGCTCGTCCACATCAACGCCGACGGCGACCAGCCCGGCCTGGCGTCGTACAACATCGTCGGCCTGTACGAGGTCGACGGCGGCGGCGCGGCGCTGGCCGCGCGGCTCGACGCGATCTGCGCGGAGGTCAGCGAGGCGATCGCCGGCGGCGCGCGCGTGATCGTCCTGTCCGACCGGCACTCCGACAGCGAACTCGCGCCGATCCCGTCGCTGCTGCTGTGCGGCGCCGTGCACCACCACCTGATCCGCGAGAAGTCGCGGACGCAGGTCGGGCTGATCATCGAGGCCGGCGACGTGCGCGAGGTGCACCACGTCGCGCTGCTGGTCGGGTACGGGGCTTCGGGCGTCAACCCGTACCTCGCGATGGAGACCGTCGAGGACCTCGCGAACGCCGAGGTGCTCCTGAAGGTCGAGCCCGAGGTGGCCGTCAGCAACCTCGTCTACGCGCTCGGCAAGGGCGTCCTGAAGGTCATGTCGAAGATGGGCGTCTCCACCGTCGCGTCCTACCACGGCGCCCAGATCTTCGAGGCGATCGGACTGTCGTCGGAGCTGATCGACGCGTACTTCGCGGGCACCACGTCGCAGCTCGGCGGTGTGGGGCTCGACGTGATCGCCGAGGAGGTCCGCCGGCGGCACCGGGTCGCCTATCCCGTCGGTGGCATCTCCGCCGCGCACCGCCGGCTAGAGATCGGCGGGGAGTACCAGTGGCGCCGCGAGGGCGAGCCGCACCTGTTCGACCCCGAGACCGTCTTCCGGCTCCAGCACGCGACCCGCACCAGGCGCTACGACATCTTCAAGCAGTACGCGGCACGCGTCGACGAGCAGTCGAAGCGTCTGATGACGCTGCGCGGACTGTTCACCCTGAAAGAGGGCGTGCTGCCGCCGGTCCCGATCGACGAGGTCGAGCCGGTCTCCGAGATCGTCAAGCGCTTCAACACGGGCGCGATGTCCTACGGGTCGATCTCGCAGGAGGCCCACGAGACGCTCGCGATCGCGATGAACCGCCTCGGCGCGCGGTCGAACACCGGCGAGGGCGGCGAGGACGTCGAGCGCCTGCACGACCCGGAGCGGCGCAGCGCCGTGAAGCAGGTTGCATCGGGCCGGTTCGGCGTCACCGCCGAGTACCTGACGAACTCCGACGACATCCAGATCAAGATGGCGCAGGGCGCGAAGCCCGGCGAGGGCGGGCAACTGCCCGGCAACAAGGTCTACCCGTGGATCGCCAAGACCCGGCACTCCACGCCGGGCGTCGGGCTGATCTCGCCCCCGCCGCACCACGACATCTACTCGATCGAGGATCTCGCCCAGCTCATCCACGACCTCAAGAACGCCAACCCCGCCGCGCGCATCCACGTGAAGCTCGTGGCCGAGGTCGGCGTCGGCACGGTCGCGGCGGGGGTGTCGAAGGCGCACGCCGACGTCGTTCTCATCTCCGGCCACGACGGCGGGACGGGCGCCTCGCCGCTGACCTCGCTCAAGCACGCGGGGGCGCCGTGGGAGCTGGGCCTCGCCGAGACGCAGCAGACCCTGCTTCTCAACGGCCTGCGCGACCGGATCGTCGTGCAGGCCGACGGCCAGCTCAAGACAGGGCGCGACGTCGTCGTCGCCGCGCTGCTGGGCGCGGAGGAGTACGGCTTCGCCTCGGCCCCGCTGGTCGTCTCCGGCTGCATCATGATGCGCGTCTGCCACCTGGACACGTGCCCGGTCGGCATCGCGACCCAGAACCCGGTTCTGCGCTCGCGGTACGCCGGCAGCCCCGACTTCGTCGTCAACTTCTTCGAGTTCGTCGCGGAGGAGGTGCGCGAATATCTGGCGGCGCTGGGATTCCGCACGCTCGACGAGGCGATCGGGCGCGCGGACGTCATCGAGGTCACCCAGGCGATCAAGCACTGGAAGGCCTCCGGGCTCGACCTCTCGCCGATCCTGCACATGCCGGAGATCCCGTCCGGCGCTGCCCGGCGCTGCGTCACCGGCCAGGACCACGGCCTTGACAAGGCCCTCGACAACCAGCTCATCCAGCTCTGCGCGGAGGCCGTCGCCGACGGCACCCCCGTCCGCGAGAAGCTGCCGATCCGGAACGTGAACCGGACCGTCGGAACCATGCTGGGCCACGAAGTGACGAAGCGTCACGGCGGTGCCGGCCTGCCCGACGGCACGATCGACATCACGTTCACCGGGTCCGCCGGCCAGTCGTTCGGTGCCTTCGTCCCGGCCGGGATCACGTTGCGGCTCGAGGGCGACACGAACGACTACCTCGGCAAGGGCCTGTCGGGCGGGCGGCTCGTCGTGCGTCCGGACCGCAGTGCGCCCTTCACCGCCGAGGACAACGTGATCGCCGGCAACGTGATCGCCTACGGCGCGACCGGCGGCGAGATCTATCTGCGCGGCCTCGTCGGCGAGCGTTTCTGCGTCCGCAACTCGGGTGCCGTGGCCGTCGTCGAGGGCGTAGGGGACCACGCCTGCGAGTACATGACGGGTGGTCAGGTCGTCATCCTCGGCCCGACCGGGCGCAACATCGGGGCCGGCATGTCGGGTGGTGTCGCGTACGTCCTCGACCTGGACGTCCGCAACGTCAACCCCGACATGGTCGACCTGGACGAACTCGACGACGCCGACCGGGAGTTCCTGCACGCGGCGATCACCCGCCACGGCGAGGAGACCGGATCGGCCGTGGCCGAGAAGCTGCTGGGCGGCTGGGCCAGCGCGGTCGAGCGGTTCGGCAAAGTGATGCCGAAGGACTACAAGCGCGTGCTGGCGGCCAAGGCCGCCGCAGAGCGCGAGGGACTGACCGGTGACGCCCTGGTGGCGCGAATGATGGGGCTGTAGATGGCTGACCCGAGAGGCTTCCTCACCACCGGCCGCGAGGTCGCCAAGCGCCGTCCGGTGGAGGAGCGGCTGAAGGACTGGAACGAGGTCTACCCCGAGGAGGGGGTGGGCCACGCGCTCCTGCCGATCATCACCAAGCAGGCCGGCCGCTGCATGGACTGCGGCATCCCGTTCTGCCACTCCGGCTGCCCGCTGGGCAACCTGATCCCGGAGTGGAACGACCTGGTCTGGCGGGGCGACTGGCGCGAGGCGAACGAGCGCCTGCACGCGACGAACAACTTCCCGGAGTTCACCGGGCGGCTGTGCCCCGCGCCGTGCGAGCCCGCCTGCGTCCTCGGCATCAACCAGCAGCCGGTGACGATCAAGAACGTCGAGGTCGCGATCATCGACCGCGCGTGGTCCGACGGGATGGTCACGCCGCAGCCGCCCGAGCGGCTCTCCGCGAAGACCGTCGCCGTCGTCGGCAGCGGCCCCGCCGGGCTCGCCGCCGCCCAGCAGCTGACGCGCGCCGGCCACACCGTCGCCGTGTTCGAGCGCGCCGACCGCATCGGCGGCCTGCTGCGCTACGGCATCCCCGAGTTCAAGATGGAAAAGCGCCACCTCGACCGCCGCCTGCGCCAGATGAAGGCGGAGGGCACCAAGTTCCGGCCCGGCGTGGACGTCGGCGTCGACATCACCACCGAGCAGCTCCAGAAGCGGTACGACGCGATCGTCATCGCGATCGGCGCGACGATCGGGCGCGAACTGCCGGTGCCGGGGCGCGAGCTCGCCGGCATCTACCAGGCGATGGAGTACCTGCCGTACGGCAACAAGGTCTGCGAGGGCGACCTCGAGGTCTCGCCGATCACCGCCGAGGGCCTGGACGTCGTGATCATCGGCGGCGGCGACACCGGGGCGGACTGCCTCGGGACGGCGCACCGCCAGGGCGCGAAGAGCGTGACGCAGCTCGAGATCATGCCGCAGCCCTCCGACGCCCGACCCGCGGCCCAGCCGTGGCCGACCTACCCGATGATCATGCGGACCGCCAGCGCCCACGAGGAGGGCGGCGACCGCGTGTACGCCGTCAGCACCTCGGAGTTCGTGGACGACGGCGAGGGCCGCGTGAAGGCGCTGCGCATCTCCGAGGTCGAGTTCGTCGAGGGCCGCCTCACCGAGGTCGAGGGCACGTCCCGGGAGCTCCCCGCCGACCTCGTCCTGCTGGCGATGGGGTTCACCGGCCCCGACAAGGGCTCCCTGCTCGACAACCTGGGCGTCGCCTACGACGACCGCGGCAACGTCGCGCGGGACGAGGGCTACCTGTCGAGCGTCCCGGGCGTGTTCGTCGCCGGCGACGCCGGCCGCGGCCAGTCGCTGATCGTCTGGGCGATCGCCGAGGGCCGCGCCTGCGCCGCCGCCGTCGACAAGTTCCTCACCGGCCACACCACCCTGCCCGCGCCGATCCCCCCGTCCGCAAGGCCGTTGGTGGTCTGACGCTGCGCCAGAGGTGCGGAGGAGTCGCGGGCCGCGAACGTTCGCGCGCGGAGCGTGCCATGACTCAGTCGAGCTTCATCTCCTCGACGAGGTAGGACACGACGGCGTTGATGCCGGGAAGCTCGCGGCCGTCGCCCTCGGCGTCGTCGAGGTTCGTCTTGCCGGTAGCGGGGTCGCGGGACCACAGGGTGGTGACGACCGGGTCCTCGCCCGAACTGGGGCCGATCCGGATCGTGCAGTGGTCGGCGTCCGCGCCGGGTTCGGTCCAGGCCTCCCAGCCGGCCTCGTCCACCTTGGCGAAGATCTGCTGGGCACGCTGGTTGAGGCCTGCGATGTCGAGGGGCGAACTCATGGCTACGTCCTTCCGGTCGTGAAATCGTTGCGTGCGCGGTCTTCCCCGCGGACGAGCCAGATCGGACGCCGGGCGAAGTCGATCGTCTGGGCGTCGGCGATGCGGATCGGTGGGAGGGTCCGGTCGAAGTGGGACGTCGCGGGCATGAACCGGATCGCCCACCCGCCGCGGCGGTGCCCGGAGGTGTTCGCGTTCGACCCGTGCACGAGCGCGTGGTGGTGGAACGACACCTGGCCGGGCTCGAGCTCGACGTCCCGGGCGGACGCCTCGTCGATCTGGTCCGAGTCGAGCGCGATATTCAGCGCGAGCGCGGGGTCGGGGGAGACGGCGTGGCCGAGCGAGCCCCGGGTGTGCGAGCCGGGCAGGACGCGCAGGCAGCCGTTTCGAGGCGTCGCGGGGTCGATCGCGATCCAGGCGGTGAGGGCTTCGAGCGGGCGGATGTGCCGCCAGTACTCGCCGTCCTGGTGCCACGGCACGGCCTGCCCGTCGCCGGCCGGCTTCGCGAAGACGTGGCTGCCCCAGACGATCAGGTCAGGTCCGAGGAGCTGGGCCACCATGTCGAGCAGGTCGGGGTGCCGCGCGCAGTCGAGGAGTTCGGCGCGGCCGCGGACGCCGGTGTCACCGTTGCGGGCCACGTGGGCGCCGGCGAGCGCCTCCGGCCGGATGCCGGGGTTGTCGGCGATCAGGCCTTCGACCGCGGCCGTGACGGCGGCGACGAGATCTCCGGGCAGGCGGCGGGCGGGCGTGAGGTGGCCGTCCCGGTGGTAGGCCGCGACCTCGTCAGGGCTGAGCAGCGCCCGTTGCGTCATAGCGCCCAGTCTGCCGAGACGCGGCGTTCGGAACACCGTCCTGGAGGGACGTGCATGTTCGCGTCACCTGGACGCAACAGTGCGTTGCGTAGGCTCGGCCCCATGCGCCGAGCGAAGGTCATCTGCACCCTGGGCCCGGCCACCGACGACGAGGAGCAGATCCGCGCGCTGGTGGACGCGGGCATGGACGTCGCGCGGTTCAACCTGAGCCACGGCAGCTACGCCGAGCACGAGCGCCGGTACGCCCACGTGCGTCGGGCGTCTGACCTCGCGAGCCGCGCGGTCGGCGTCCTGGTCGACCTGCAGGGGCCGAAGATCCGGCTCGGCAGTTTCGTCGGCGGCGGCGCGACGCTGGTCACCGGGGCCCTGTTCACCATCACGGTCCGGGACGTGCCGGGGACCGCCGAGATCGCCTCGACCACGTACGGCGGGTTGCCGGGCGACGTTCGCCCCGGCGACCGGATCCTCGTCGACGACGGGCGGCTCAACCTCGAGGTCGTCCAGGTCTCCGAGTTCGACGTGGTGACCCGGGTGCTCGAGGGTGGGCCGATCTCGGATCAGAAGGGGCTGAACCTGCCCGGTGTCGCGGTCAGCGTCCCGGCCCTGTCGGACAAGGACGTGGACGATCTGCGCTGGGCCCTGCACCTGCGGGCCGACATGATCGCGCTGTCGTTCGTCCGCAGTGCGCGCGACATCGAGCGGGTGCACGAGGTCATGGCCGAAGAGGGTGTGCGGCTGCCCGTCATCGCGAAGATCGAGAAGCCGCAGGCGGTCGAGAACCTTGCCGAGATCCTCGACGCGTTCGACGGGCTGATGGTCGCGCGCGGCGACCTGGGGGTCGAGCTGCCGCTCGAGCGCGTCCCGACCGTGCAGAAGCAGGCCATCGCGATGGCCCGGGCGCAGGCGAAGCCGGTGATCGTCGCGACCCAGATGCTGGAGTCGATGATCAGCGCGTCCCGCCCGACGCGTGCGGAGGCCTCCGACGTCGCCAACGCGATCCTGGACGGGGCGGACGCGATCATGCTCTCCGGCGAGACGAGCGTCGGCCGGTACCCGATCACGGCGGTGCAGACGATGTGCCGGATCGCCATGACGATGGAGTCGGAGTGGCTCTCGCTGCCGCCGACGCTGCTCCCGCCCCGGACCGTCGGCGGGGCGATCGCCCGGGCGGCCGCGGAGGTGGGGTCGGCCGTCGGCGCGAAGTTCCTCGTCGCGTTCACGAAGAGCGGCGACTCGGCGCGGCGCCTCGCGCTGTACCGCTCGCCGATCCCGCTGCTCGCATTCACCCCCGAGCCCGAGGTGCGCAGCCAGCTCGCCCTGACGTGGGGCGTGGAGACCTTCCTCGTCCCGGAGGTCCAGCACACCGACGAGATGGTCCGTCAGGTCGACGCCGCCCTGCTGGACATCGGGCGGTGCCAGATCGGTGACCGGGTGGTCATCGTCGCGGGCAGCCCGCCGGGTATTCCGGGCTCGACGAACGCGATGCGCGTGCACCGGATCGGCGACGCCGTCGGCCTCGTCGTCCCGGCGTACCGGACGTAGGGTCCGCGGCGTGGACGACATCCTGGCGCTGTCGGCGGGCCTGCCCGAGCGGGTGTTCGCCGCGGGCGAAGAGCTCATGACCGAGGGCTCGCGCTGCGGGCAGATCTTCGTGCTGGTCTCCGGGGTCGTCGGCATCGAGATCGGCGGCGTGCTGGTCCTGCGGGTGTCCGACCCGGGTGCGTTCCTCGGCGAGATCTCCGCGCTGCTCGGGACCCCGCACTCCGCCCGGGTCGTCGCGCTGGAAGACACGCGCACCCGCGAACTGCCCTCCGGCGAGGTCACCTCGAGCCCCGAGATGCTGCTGGGCGTGGCCCGGCTCCTGGCCGCGCGGCTGCAGGCGATGACGGGCTTCGTCGTCGACCTGCGCCGCCAGTACGGCGACGACGCCACCCACCTCGGCCTCATGGCCGAGGTGCTGTCCGAGCTGACGTCCGCCCGCCCCGTGGCGATCGCGCCGGGCTCCGCCCGCGAGGACGTCCCGGACTACTGAGGCGCAGTCAGATCGCGTTCTTCGACGCCCTCGGCCCAATGCCAGCGGGCGGTCTCCGCGGCCAGGTCCAGCTCGATGTAGGTGGGGACGGGGCCGATCTGGCGTCCCGGATTGAACACCCAGGTCTGTCCGAGCCGGTCGACCCAGGACCCGTCGGCGGTGAACGGCGCCTGGTGGATGTGCCCGCACAGGACGGCGTCCGGCGACCAGCGGGCGATCCACTCGGCGACGGTCGTGTCGCCGTAGTGGCGCGACCCCGTCCAACTCAGCAGCGAGTGCGGCGGCGAGTGGTAGACCCACAGCCAGCGCCGGGACCCCGTACGGTCGACCGCGGCCAGTTGGGCCTCGGCCCTCGCGCGGGCGACGGGGCCGTCCCACCAGGGCAGGACGGTCACGAGCGTGTCGCCGAGCATCGCGGTGTCGCCGTCGACGACCGCCCCGCACTCGCGCAGGCCGGCGAGCCAGTCGGCGGTCTTCTCGCCGGCGGCGCTCCGGGCGTTCAGGTCGTGGTTGCCGGAGCAGGCGAAGACGCGGGACACCTCGGTGAACCGCCGGACGTAGGCGCGAACGGCGGCGATCTGAGCCGGGACGGCGACGGGGGAGGACGTGCTCAGGTGGTCGCCGGCGAGGACGACGGCATCGACGGCTCCCGCGTTTGCCAGAACCCAGTCGAACTGACGGAGCGTGTAGTGCAAGTCCGCGACCAGCAGGAGCTTCATCGTCCCCGGCCCCGTTGGTAGGGTTTTTCTCATGATCGGCGGCGACCGCACTGCCGACGGCCACCGTATCTTCGACGCGTACGTCCCGCGCGGGGTGCTGCAGCATCTCGCTACCGAGCCCTTCCGGCCGGTGCGCACGGTCGACGGCACGATGATGTTCGCCGACCTGTCCGGGTTCACCCGGCTCTCCGAGCGACTGGCGCGGCGTGGCCCGGAGGGCGCCGAACTGCTCGTCGAGACGATCAACGCCTGCTTTGCCCCGCTCCTGCGGGTGGCGTACGACAACGGAGGCAGCCTGGTGAAGTTCGGCGGCGACGCACTGCTCCTGTTCTTCGACGGCGAGGCGCACGCGGCGCGGGCGGGCGGTGCGGCCGTGCGGATGCGGGAGCGCCTGCGGACGGTCGGGCGGGTCGAGGTCGCGGGGGTGAAGGGGACGCTGCGCATGACCGTCGGCCTGCACAGCGACGAGTTCCACTTCGTGCTGGTGGGGACCTCGCACCTCGAGCACCTCGTCCTCGGCTCGGGGGCGACGGGGGTCGTCCGCGCCGAGGCGACGGCCGGCAGCGGTCAGATCGTGGTCAGCCCGCGGACGGCCGCATTGCTCCCGCGGGGGTGCCTCGGGCCGGAGGCCGGCGGGGGGCGGTTCCTGCGCCGTGCACCGCTCGACCACGACCTCGCCCCCGTCGAGACGCTGCCGCGCCCGCCGGACGCGCTCGTCGGGCGGACGCTGTCGACTGCGGTGCGGGCCCACGTCCTCGCCGGGAGCCCGCAGCCGGAGCACCGCCGCGCGTCCGTCGCGTTCCTGCACTTCGCCGGCACGGACGCGCTCGTCGCCGCACGGGGACCGGACGCGGCAGCGGCCGTCGTGGGTGACCTCGTCAGCATCGTGCAGCGCGCCGCGGACACCTACGAGGTCTGCTTCCTCGACTCCGACATCGCCGCGGACGGCGGCAAACTGCTCGTGGTGGCCGGGGCGCCGCGGGTCGTCGGGGACGACGAGGAGCGCCTGCTCCTGACATTGCGTCAGGTTCTGGACGAGTGGGCGGACCAGGGTGCGGCCCTGGACGTCAGCATCGGGGTGAACCGGGGGCCGACGTTCACGGGCGAGATCGGGCCGGCCTACCGCCGCGCGTATATCGTCATGGGCGACACGACGAACCTGGCCGCCCGCGTGCAGGCGAAGGCCCCGCCCGGCGCGCTGTACGCCACTGCGGGGATCCTCGAGCGCTCGGCCGCCCGGTTCGACACGGTCGCGCTGGAACCCTTTACCGCGAAGGGGAAGTCGCGCCCGGTGCAGGCATGGTCTGTCGGCCCGGCCCTGCGCGCGGCCGGGGCACCCGTCGCCGCGAGCGGCGCGAGCCCGCCGCTCGTGGGTCGCGGCGCCGAGGTGAAGGTCCTGGCCGACGCGGTCGCCGAGCTCGCCCGCGGCCGCGGCACGCTCGTCGAGATCGTCGGCGACGCGGGCCTCGGCAAGTCGCGGCTGCTCGCCGAGGCTCGCGCGCGAGCCGGCCCGGTGACCGCGCTGCGCGCCGCGGGTGCCGCCCACACGACGGCCGTCCCGTACGCGCTCTGGCACGTGATCCTGCGTCAGGTCCTCGCGGTGGGCTGGGAGAACCCGGATGCCGAGGTGGAAGATCTCGTGCGTCGGCGCTGTCGCGAGATCGACCCGGAGCTGGCGGCCTGGGCCCCGCTGGTCGCCGACGCGCTCGGAGTCGACCGCCGAGGCGACCCCGCAGGTCACCGCTCTCGCGCCCGAGTTCCGCCAGGCCCGGCGGCACGAGGCCGTCCTGCGTTTCCTCGCGCCCGCGCTGCGCCGCCCGACGGTGCTGGAGGTCGAGAGCGCCCACCTGGCGGACGAGGCGTCGGCCGCGCTGCTGCTCGCGCTGGTTCCGCACCTGCAGTACGCGCCCTGGCTCGTGCTCGTCACCCGGCGCAGCGGGCCGACGCGATTCGAGGCGCCCGCCGGGGCGGCGCGCCTGGCGCTGGGGCCGCTGTCCGCCGCCGAGGCCCGCGCCCTCGCGGAGGCGGCCACCGACGCGCGCCCGTTGGTGCCGCACCTTCTCGACGCGGCGGTCGAGCGCTCCGGCGGAAATCCGCAGTTCCTGCTCGACCTCCTGAGGGTCGCGGAGGACGCGGGCGGCGAGCTGCCCGACTCGGCGCAGACGGCGGCGATGGCGCAGATCGACGCGCTCGCGCCGGGCGACCGGGAGCTCGTGCGGTACGCCGCCGTGCTGGGGTCCGGGTTCGGCGTCGCCCACCTCGCCGCCATGCTCGGCCGGGCGCAGGCCGATCTCGCCGCCGCCGTCCCCGCCCGGCTCGGTGCGATCTTCGACCTGGACGGCCACGACGTAGCGTTCCGGCGGGCCGCGGTGCGCGAGGCCGCGTACGCGGCTCTGCCGTTCCGGGAGCGCCGAACCCTGCACGCCGAGGCCGCGGCAACGCTGCAGGCGCAGCAGGAGCGCGGCGGGGGCCGTGCCGATCCCGCCGTACTGGGCCGGCACTATGCCCTGGCGGGCGATCACGTCCGGGCGCTGCCGCTCGTCCTGCGCGCCGCCGAGCGGGCGATGGCCTACGCCGCGTCCGCGGACGCCGCCGGGCTGTACCGCTCGGCGATCGAGTCTGCGCGCGCGATCGATCTGACGGGGGATCAGCTCGGGGGGCTCTGGGAGTGCCTCGGCGAGGCGCAGCGGCTCGCCGGGGATCCCGCGGCGGCCGACCGGGCCTACCGCGAGGCCCGCCGCCTCGCCGCCGACCCCGTCCGGGTGGCGGAACTGCTCTACCTGCAGGCTCGCCTGGCCCACCGGCTCGGGCACGGCCGGGCCAGCGTCCGGTGGGCGCGGGCCGGCCGGCGCGCGCTGGCGGACATACCCGGCGAGCGGGCCGCCGCCTGGCGGGCGTGCCTGCTCATGGCCGAGGGAGCGGACCGGCTCCAGCAGGGCCGCCTGCCGGAGGCGGTCCGCCTGTGCCGGGCAGCGATGGCCGAGGCCGAGCGCGGCGCGGGGCGCCCGGCCGACCGGGCGATGGCCCACGCGTGCTACATCCTGGACTGGGCGCTGGTCGACTCCGGCCGCGCGGCCGAGGCCGTCCATTCGCCGCGGGCGCTGGAGATCTACGACCGCCTCGGCGACCTCGAGGACAAGGCGAACGTCGTCAACAACCTCGGCATGTTCGCCTACTACGAGGGCCGGTGGGACGACGCCGTCCGCCTGTACCGCGAGGCCGCCGCCCTCGCCGAGCGCGTCGGGGACGTCATCGGCGCCGCGTACGGCGACCTGAACGTGGGGGAGGTCCTTGCCGACCAGGGGCACTGGGCCGACGCCGCCGCTCTGCTGACGCGCTGCCTGCGGCTCTGGCGCGCCACCGAGGACGAGGGGAGCGTCGCGTTCGCCCGCATGCTGCTGGGCCGCCTCGCCGTCCGGGAGGGCCGCTACGCCGATGGGCTCGACCTGCTCGCCGGTGCGGTTGCCGACTTCCGCCGCCTCGGGCTGGAGTACGTCACGCTCGCCGAGGCGTACGAGGTCGAAGCCCTCGCGCACGCCGGCCTCGCCGACCGGGCGCTCGACGCCGCGGCGCGGCTCGCCCCGTCCGCGTCCGCGCGCCTCGTCCCGCTGTTGTTGCGGGCCCGGGCCTTCGCCCTGGCGGGCTCGGCGCCGGACGCGGCCGGCGCCGTTCTCGACGAGTCGCTGGCCGCCGCGCGACGGGAGGGCTCGGACTACGACGCCGCCGCGGCGCTGGACGCGCGGTGCCGCCTGCCCGATCGAGGCCGGTCCGGGGACGCCGCGGAGCGCGATGCGTTGCTCGCTCGCCTCGGCGTCGTCCGGCTACCCGACCCGCCCTACTGACCTAACTCCGGCCCTTGGGGTCCTGCTCGCCCGCCGGGACGCGGAAGGCGATCCGGGTGGCCCAGCCGCCGGCGGCGGGAACGACCTCTCGGCTCGAGACGCAGGGCAAGGCCAGGCCGTGGTTGTTGCGCCCGGCGAGCGTCGAGCATTCGGGCAGAACGCCCGTGTTCGTCGGCCCGGAGCCCGCCGGGCCGAAGGTCCGCTGGTAGCCCGGCCGGATCCGGAACAGGTAGGGCGCCTCGAAGCAGATCTGCGTCTTCCCCAGTTCCTTGCGCGCCGCCCGCTTCGTCCGCACCTCGACCGAGGTCAGGGTCACGGTCTTCGACCAGGTGAGCCCGGCGTCGGGGTCGGTGAAGCCGAACCGGACCCAGTCCGAACTGCGCTCGGTGTACCCGCGGCAGTTCGGCTCGGTGCCGCCGTTGAGCTGGGCCTCGAGCGTCGCGTCGGTCGTCCCGCCGTTCGCCGTCACGGTGAAGTGGTTGTCGGGGCCGGTCGGCGGGACCGCCGTGCACGTGCCGACGTCCGCGTCGCAGACCGCGGTCACCTGCCCGCCCGGGACGGGCGCGCGGTCGACCGAGAAGCTCACGACGAAGGCGCCGTTGTTGTCCTCGTAGCCGTTCGACCAGGCCGGCAGGTAGAGCGCGTCGTAGAAGGCGAACTGGAGCAGCCCGGCGCGGTCGGCCGTGATCGTCCGCGAGGACCCGACGGCAAACCACTCGTCGCCCGTGCCGCTGGTGAGGTCGGCGGGGGAGTCGACGGTGGCGACCAGGCTGTAGGCCGCCGGGGTGGGCCCGGCGATCGCGGGGAAGTCGGCGGGGTTTCCCGGGCCGCCGCCGACCTGGCCGTCCGGGCCGTTGGGGGCGGCGGAACCGTTGGCGGCGGTACCTGTGGCCGTGAGGGTGATCACGTCTCCCGGCAGCACGTTCACGCCGCTCGAGGTCAGCGCGAGGGCGCGGTTCGCGGCCGCGTCCGACGTCCCGGCGGGCACGTTCGCGTGCACGGTCACGGTCCCGGTCGCGACGACCACCGCCGTCGCCGCGGTCTGGACCGCGCCGACCAGGCTCAACGCCAGCAGCGCGCCCGTCGCCGCGGCGGTGGTGCGCCTGATCGGGGCAGGCCCCGTCGCCGAGCGCGTCCTGACCAGATCCATACCGCCACCGTCCTTGCACGCGTGATGCTCATGTTGCTGGTGATGCCGGGGACGATCTTGCAGGACGCCGGCAGGCCCGGCCGGGTCGCTGCGCCGTTCGGGTGAGCCGCGGCGCGGCGCCGCGTGTGACGAAGATGAAGGGTGCCGGGTGCGGGATTCGAACCCGCACGCCCTTGCGGGCAGATGGGTTTGAGCCATCAGCGTCTGCCATTCCGCCAACCCGGCGCGGCGCCCAGCGTAGCGGGACGCCCACTAGGCTCGGGTCAGCCTGCACCGGACACGGCCGGGCACATCGAACGAAGAGGTGACCTCATGACGGACGGGACCCGCCGTGTCGTCATCGCGGAGGACGAGACGCTCATCCGTCTCGATCTCAAGGAGATGCTGGAGGAGGAGGGCTTCACCGTGGTCGGTGAAGCCGGCGACGGCAAGACGGCCGTCGACCTCGTCACCCAGCTCAAGCCGGCCCTCGTGATCCTGGACGTCAAGATGCCGGTCGTGGACGGCATCACGGCCGCCGAGCAGATCGTGGCCCAGCGCGGCACCGCGGTCGTCATGCTCACCGCCTTCTCCCAGCGTGAGCTGGTCGAGCGGGCCCGGGACGCGGGCGCAATGGCGTACCTGGTGAAGCCGTTCACGAAGAACGACCTTCTGCCGGCGATCGAGATGGCGATGTCGCGGCACGCCGAGATCGTCGCGCTCGAGAAAGAGGTCTCCGGCCTCACCGAGCGGTTGGAGATCCGGAAACTGGTCGACCGGGCGAAGGGTTACCTGCAGACCCGCTTCGGCTTGTCCGAACCTGAGGCATTTCGGTGGATTCAGAAAGCGTCGATGGATCGCCGAATGACCATGCGTGAGGTCGCCGAAGTGATCATCGACGACGCCCTCGCCGAGGCCGCCAAGATATCCGACAATTCTTCGGAGAATCGGGCCGAGAATCAGGATTCAGACCCCGCCGGGGGATGATTCGTGACCCCCGAGCCCGCGGACGGGTGCCGGTAGATCACGAACAGGCCACGGGATGCGCACTCTTGAGGAGAGTGCCTGAATCGATCTGCGCGCTGGTCTAGGTTCCGATAAAGAACCGCCGGAACCTGCGCTCAGAGTAGGTGCGCCGTGCGCCAGTCGTATAAGGAGAAGGACCCCATGGCACGTGCCTTTCCCGTCACACGGGCACTCGCAGTGGTGGCTGCGGCGAGCCTTTCGCTGACCGCCTGCGGCAGTGAGAAGAAGGAGGACGAGGCTAGCCCCGCGACCTCCGCGTCGGCGTCCGCCTCGTCGGGTGACGGCCAGCTCAAGTTCGGCACCCTGCTGCCCGAGACCGGCAGCTTGCAGATCCTCGGCCCGCCGGAGATCGCGGCCGTCAAGCTCGCGGTCAAGGACATCAACGCGGCCGGGGGCGTCCTGGGCAAGGACGTGCTCGTCGAGTACGCCGACTCCGGCGACACGAAGACCAACATCGCCCGCCAGTCGGTCGACCGACTGCTCGACGCCAACGTCGACGCGATCGTCGGCGCCGCCTCCTCCGCGGTGACCCTGCTCGTCGCGGAGCATGTCACTGGCAGCGGCGTCCTGATGATCTCGCCCGCCAACACCTCGACCAAGCTGACGGACTTCAACGACAAGGGCCTTTACTTCCGTACCGCACCGTCGGACGTCTTCCAGGGTCGCGTCGTCGGCCAGACCGCTGCCGAGGACGGGGCCGAGACCCTCGGCATCCTGGCCCTGCAGGACGCGTACGGCACCAGCCTCGCCGACCAGGCCGAGAAGGCGTTCACGGACGCCGGCGGCAAGGTCGTCGCGAAGAACATCTACAACCCGACCGCCAGCGAGTTCACCTCCGAGGTCAGCAAGATCAAGGAAGCGAACCCCGACGCCATCGCGCTGATCGGCTTCGAAGAGTCTTCCAAGATCATCGAGGAGATGGTCAAGCAGGGCATCCTGCCGCTGAAGCCGAACAAGTCCATGTACTTCGTCGACGGCAACCTGTCGAACACGTACTCCGTGGCGACCGGCACCCTCGAGGGTGTCAAGGGCACGCTGCCCGGCGCCAAGCCGAGTGACGACCTCAAGGCGAAGCTCAAGGAGATCGACGCCAACCTGGCCGACTACAGCTACGCCGGCGAGGCTTACGACGCCGTCATGCTCGTCGCCCTGGCCGCCGAGGTCGCCGAGAGCGACGAAGGTGCGGACATCGCCGAGAAGATGCGCGAAGTCAGCACGGGCGGCGAGAAGTGCGACACGTTCGTCAAGTGCGTGGCGCTCGCCAAGGACGGCAAGGACTTCGACTACGAGGGCCTGTCCGGTCCGGTCGAGTTCGACGAGCTCGGTAACCCGACCGTCGCCTCGATGGGCGTTTACCAGTACGGCGCGAACAACAAGTACTCGCCGCTGAAGTACGCGAAGGGCCCGATCGCCGGCGAGACCACGTCGACCCCGGCCAGCGCGGAGCCGAGCGTCGACCCGAGCGCGACTCCGGCCGCGACCTCGGCGTCCACGGACGACGATGACGACGACGCGGACGCCACGTCCTCGCCGAGCGCCACCGCCACTCCGTAGGTAAGTAAGAACCGCGACAACGGAAAGGGGCCCTGCAATCGCAGGGCCCCTTTTCCGTGGGTTGTGGCTCTCGTACCGATTAACCCGAAAGTAATTACGCCTTGGCCAGCGTGCCGAGATAGAGCTCGATCACCTTCGGGTCCTTGATGAGGCTCTTGCCCGTGCCGGTGTAGGCGTTGCGCCCCGCGTCCAGGACGTAACCGCGGTCGCAGATCTGCAGGCACCGGCGCGCGTTCTGCTCGACCATCACGACGGTCACACCCGTGCGGTTGATCTGCTTCGTCCGGATGAAGACCTCGTCCTGCAAGGCCGGGGACAGGCCCGCGGACGGCTCGTCGAGCAGGAGCACGGACGGCTCCAGCATGAGCGCCCGCGCCATCGCGACCATCTGCCGCTCGCCGCCCGACAGGGAACCGGCGCGCTGCGAGCGGCGGGTGCCGAGGGCGGGGAACAGGTCGCAGACGAAGGCGAACCGCTCGGCGAACCGCTTGGGGTTCTGGAAGACCCCCATCTGCAGGTTCTCCTCGATGGTCAGGCTGGGGAACACGTTGTTCGTCTGCGGGACGAAGCCGACGCCGCGCGAGACGAGCTTGTTCGCCTTCAGGCCGGTGATGTCCTCCCCGCGCAGGCGCACGGTGCCCGACCGGACGGTGACGAGGCCGAACAGCGCCTTCAGCAGCGTCGACTTGCCGGCGCCGTTCGGCCCGATGATCGCGACGAGCTCACCCGGCCCGGCCACCAGCGTGCAGCCCTTGAGGATGTCGACCTCCGGCACGTAGCCGGCGACGACGTCGTCCGCGCGCAGGAGGGGCTCGGGCGCGGGAGCGGCGGTCGGCTCAGACATGCGTGCGGCCCCCAGTGTCCGTTCCCGAGTCCGTTCCCGTGCCCGTTCTTGGGGCGCTGTCCGTCTCGGCGAGGCGCGCCTCCTCCTCCTCGATGCTGAGCGGTGCGTCGTGGTGCGAGCCCAGGTAGGCGTCGATGACGCGCTCGTCGGCCATGACGGTGGTCGGCGGGCCCTCGGCCACGACCGTCCCCTGGGCCATGACGATCGCCCAGTCGGCGATGTGGCGAACCATGTCCATGTCGTGCTCGACGAACAGCACGGTCATGCCGTCGTCGCGCAGGCTCTGGACGTGGCCGAGCAGCGACTGCGTCAGAGCCGGGTTCACCCCGGCCATCGGCTCGTCGAGCATGATCAGCGTCGGGGTGGCCATCAGCGCACGGGCCATCTCGAGGAGCTTGCGCTGGCCGCCCGACAGGCTGCCGGCGAAGTCGTCCGCCTTGTCGTCCAGCTTGAACCGGCGCAGCAGGTCGTAGGCCCGGGCGGTGACCTCCTTCTCCTGCTTGCGCCAGGTGCCCGGCAGCAGGGCCCGGGCGAGGCTCTCGCCGCGCTGGCCGGTGGCGCCGAGGCGCATGTTGTCGAGGACGCTGAGCCGGGACAGCGCCTTGGTCAGCTGGAACGTCCGGACCATGCCCGACCGGGCCACGCGGTGGGCGGGCAGGCCACTGAGCGGGCGGCCCTCGAACGTCCACGAGCCGCTCTCGGGCTCGTCGAAGCCGGTCAACAGGTTGAACAGGGTGGTCTTGCCGGCGCCGTTCGGCCCGATCAGCGCGGTGATCGAGTTGCGCTGGATCTCGAGGTGCGCGACGTCGACGGCGGTCACGCCGCCGAAGCGGCGGGTCACCGCGTCCGCGACGAGGATGGGCGCCGGCTTGGCGACGCCGGGCACCGCCTCGATGCGCGCGAACGCGTCCAGGGCGGTGCTCTTGAAGTCGACGACAGCGGCCTCAGCGGGCATCGAGGGCTATCTCCTTCCGGTCGCCGAACACGCCTTGCGGGCGGAACACGAGCAGCAGCACCAGGCCCAGCCCCACCAGCATGAACCGAACCTGCCCCACCTGGGTGCCACTCATGACGGATTCGGGGATGTGACCGTTGCTGACGGCCTGGCGCAGCACGTTGTCGGTGAGCGAGAGCAGCGCCCAGAAGATCATCGACCCGACCACGGGACCCCACACCCGGGCGGCGCCGCCGAGGATGAGCACCGTGTAGGCGAAGAACGTGGTCTCGGTGCCGTACAGGTCGGGCTGGACGGAGCCGCTGCCCAGCGCGGCGACGAAGCCGCCGAGCGCACCGATCACGCCGCCGATGACCAGGCTCTGCATCTTGTACGCATAGACGTTCTTGCCGAGGCTGCGCACCGCGTCCTCGTCCTCACGGATGGCCTTGATGACCCGGCCCCACGGGCTGCGCATCAGCATGCCCATAACCAGGCAGCTGACCACGATCAGGCCCCAGCCGACGGTCAGGACCCAGAAGGTGCGCTCGTCGAACCTCACCGAGCCGATGCCGTACTGGCCCTCGCTGTACGGGTTCAGGTCGAAGAACGCCCCGGAGAAGTTCTGCAGGCCGTCGGTGCCGCCGAGCTTGTCCTCGAGCGAGACGGAGCGCGCCACCAGGCGGATGATCTCGGCGGCGGCGATCGTCACGATCGCCAGGTAGTCGGCTCGCAATCGCAGGGTCGGGATGCCCAGCAGGATGGCGAGCAGCACCGCGAGTCCGATGCCGACCGCGAGGCCGGCAAAGAACGGCAGGCCGTAGCTGGCCACCGACACCGCCAGGCCGTACGCGCCCATCGCGAGGAAGGCCGACTGGCCGAAGTTGAGCAGGCCGGTGTAGCCGAAGTGCATGTTCAGGCCGATCGCGGCCAGCGCGAAGTACACGGCGTCGATGCCGACGAACGCCTCGAGGGCGTTCGAGAAGATGCGTCCCCACTCCACGGCCGCCCCCTACCCGACCCGCTGGGACCGGCCGAGGATGCCCTGCGGCCGCACCATGAGGATGACGATCAGGACAGCCAGGGCGCCCACGTCCTTCAGTTCCGAGGACACGAACAGCGTCGAGAGCTGGATGAACAGGCCGACGACGATGCTGCCCACCAGGGCGCCCACCGCCGTGCCGAGCCCGCCGAGGGTGACCGCGGCGAAGATCAGCAGCAGGATGTTGAAGCCCATCTGGAAGTGCACCTGCTGGGCGAGGCCGAGCAGGATGCCGGCGAGTGCGGCGAGGACGGTGCCGATCGTCCAGACCAGGCGGATCACCCGGTCGACGTCGATGCCGGACGCCTCGGCCAGCGCCGGGTTGTCGGCGACCGCGCGGGTCGCCTTGCCCAGGCGGGTGCGCGTGAGCGCGAGCAGCACCCCGGCGAGGACGACGACGGCGACGCCCATGCTCCAGTAGTCGCGCGGAGCGAGCCGGATCGGGATCGAGCCCAGGTCGACGGCCTTCTGGCCGCGGTAGTCGTCGAACGCCTCGTTGGCGCCGCCGAACAGGTAGAGGTAGAGGTACCGGACGAACAGGGCCACGCCGATCGAGATGATCATCATCGACGTCAGGCCGGTGCCGCGGCTGCGGAGCTTCCCCCAGAACAGGACGTCCTGGAAGTAGCCCGCGGCCGCGCACACCAGCAGCGCGAGCACGGCGGCGGGCAGCAGGTGCATGCCGACGGTGACGTTGAAGAGGTAGGTGACCAGCGCGCCGAGCGTGACGAGCTCACCGTGGGAGAAGTTCACCAGCCCGGTCGTGCCGTAGATCATCGACAGCCCCACCGCCGCCAGGCCCAGGATCAACCCGAAGCGCAGGCCCTCGGCGACGAGCTGGACGACCCGGTCGAACTGGCGGGACTCCGTGACCGTCCCCTCGCCCAGCGGGAACAGCAGGGGGCGGGCCTGATCGCCGAAGACCTCGACCTTCACGCTCGTCCGGTCGGGGTCGCGCAGGCTCACGCCCTCGGGCAGCGTCGCGGTGTCGAGCGCGACCTCGTACGTGCCGGGGCCGGGCAGCGGCACGGCCCACTCGCCGTCCGTGTTGGTGCGGACCTCGCCGACGGGCTTGCCGTCGGCGCCCGCCACGGCGATCCGGACGTTCACGACCGGGGCGGACACGCCGGTCGCGTCCGACTTCAGCCGGCCGTGGACGTCCTCGCCTGCCGCCGCCGCGGAACTCGCGAACAGGGGCAAAAGGGCCAGCGCGGCGAAGAGCGCCAGGAGGCCGGTCGCGAACCTGCGCGCGAGCGTGCCGCGAGGCGCTGACCTGCGTCCCACCGCCCTACCTCCCCCGTTGCCGATCTTGGGGACTGTAACCCTCGGCCGGGGTCGGCACTGGCCGAACCGCGCGGGAGTTGCCGCTTCGAAACAGAGCCCGGCGGGATCGGGGTTCGCGCGGTCGGGACTGTCGGTGGCCCGGCTTAGGATCGCCGGGTGGCAGGTGGAGCGGTCAAAAAAGGTCAGAGTGCCCCGGCTAGTGCGGGCAGGCTGTTGCTGCTCGACGGGCACTCGCTCGCGTACCGGGCGTTCTACGCGCTTCCAGTCGAAAACTTCTCGACCACGACGGGCTCGCCGACGAACGCGGTCTACGGGTTCACGTCCATGCTCATCAACACGCTGCGCGACGAGGCCCCGACCCATGTGGGCGTCTGCTTCGACGTCTCCCGCGCGACGTTCCGGATGGAGGCGTTCCCGGAGTACAAGGCGAACCGCACGTCCACGCCCGACGAGTTCCGTCCGCAGGTGAGCTTGATCTGCGAGGTGCTCGACGCGCTGCGCATCTCCGTCGTCCAGATCGAGGGGTACGAGGCCGACGACGCCATCGCGACGATCGCCGTCCAGGCCGAGTCGGAGGGGTTCGACGTCCTGATCCTCACGGGCGACCGCGACGCGTTCCAGCTCGTGTCCGACCGGGTGACGGTGCTGTACCCGAAGCGCGGGGTCTCCGACCTCGCCCGCATCACGCCCGCGGAGGTCGAGGAGCGGTACGGCCTGTCGCCGGTGCAGTACCCCGACTACGCGGCGCTGCGCGGCGACCCGAGCGACAACCTGCCCTCGGTGCCGGGGGTGGGGGAGAAGACGGCGGCGAAGTGGATCCGGGAGTTCGGCTCGCTGGCGGAGCTCACCACCCGCGTCGACGAGGTCAAGGGCAAGGCGGGCGACTCGCTGCGCGCGCACCTGTCGGCCGTGCTGCTCAACCGCCAGCTGACCGAGTTGCGCCGCGACGCGCCCGTCGGGGTGTCGACCGCGGATCTCGCGGTGCGCAGCTGGGACCGCGACGAGGTGCACGCGGTGTTCGACACGCTGCAGTTCCGCGTCCTGCGCGAGCGGCTGTGGGCGACGCTCGAGACGGCCGTACCCGAGGCAGACTCGGGCTTCGAGATCGACGGGCACGTCCTCGGGCCGGGTGACTTGTGCGAGTGGCTGGCCGAGCACGCCGCCGGCGCGGGCCGCACCGGCCTCGACGTCGCGGGCACCTCGGGGCGCGGCACCGGCACCGTCACCGGCGTGGCTCTCGCGGCCGCCGACGGGTCTGCCTGCTGGTTCGACCCGACCCGGATCACGCCCGACGACGACGCCGCCTTCGCGACCTGGGCCGCCGACGAGGGGCGGCCGAAAGCCCTGCACGATGCGAAGGGCCCGATGCTCGCGTTTGCCGCGCACGGCTGGGTGCTGGCCGGCGTCACGTCCGACACGGCGCTGTCGGCGTACCTCGCGCTGCCCGGCCAGCGCTCGTTCGAGCTCTCCGACCTCGCGCTGCGCTTCCTGCACCGGGAACTGCGGGCCGACGGCGCGGACGGCGGGCAGCTCTCGTTCGACGGCGGCGACGAGGAAGAGGCGGCCTCCGCCGCGATGGTGCGTGCCCGGGCGGTCATCGACCTCGCCGAGCACCTCGACGGCGAGCTCTCCGAGCGCGGCGGCACGACCCTGCTCGCGACCGTCGAGCTGCCGCTTGTCACCGTCCTCGCCGAGATGGAGCGCATCGGCATCGCCGCCGACGCCGAGTACCTGGCGCACCTGTCCGAGCACTTCGGCGACGAGGTGAAGGGCGCGGAGCAGTCGGCCCGGTTGGCGCTGGAGAAGGACGAGAAGCTTGCCGACGTCAACGTCGAGTCGCTGAACCTCGGGTCGCCGAAGCAGCTGCAGGCCATCCTGTTCGACCACCTGGGCCTGCCGAAGACGAAGAAGATCAAGACGGGCTGGACGACGGACGCGGACGCGCTGGCCGACCTGTTCGTGAAGACCGAGCACCCGTTCCTCGAGCACCTGCTCCGCCACCGCGACGTCGCCCGGCTGAAGTCGACCGTCGACGGGCTGATCCCGATGCTCGACGACGGCGGGCGCATCCACACCTCGTTCAACCAGATGATCGCCGCGACCGGGCGGCTGTCGTCGACCGACCCGAACCTGCAGAACATCCCGATCCGGACGGAGGAGGGCCGGCGCATCCGCACGGCCTTCGTCGTCGGTCCGGGGTTCGAGGCGTTGCTGACGGCCGACTACAGCCAGATCGAGATGCGGATCATGGCGCACCTGTCGGACGACGCCGGCCTGAAGGAGGCGTTCGCGTCCGGGGAAGACCTGCACACGACGGTCGCCGCGCGCGTCTTCGGCGTCGCTCCGGACGGCGTCACGTCCGAGATGCGGGCGAAGATCAAAGCGATGTCGTACGGGCTCGCGTACGGCCTGTCGGCGTTCGGGCTGTCGAAGCAGTTGAACATCTCGGTCGACGAGGCACGCGAGCTGATGGACGAGTACTTCCTGCGTTTCGGGGGCGTCCGGGACTACCTGCGCGAGGTCGTCGTCGCCGCCCGGCAGGACGGTTATACCGAGACGATCCTCGGCCGGCGGCGTTATTTGCCCGACCTCACCAGCGACAACCGCCAGCGTCGCGAGATGGCCGAGCGGATGGCGCTCAACGCGCCGATCCAGGGCTCTGCTGCCGACATCATCAAAGTCGCGATGCTGGGCACCGAGGGGGCACTGCGGACGGCCGGCATGCGCTCGCGGATGCTGCTCCAGGTCCACGACGAGCTCGTCTTCGAAGCCGCGCCCGGCGAGCGTGACGCGCTCGAGGCGCTCGTCCGCGACCAGATGGGTGCCGCGTACCCGCTGACGGTTGCCCTCGAGGTGTCCGTCGGCGTCGGCCGCAGCTGGCACGAAGCGGGGCACTGAGGGGTTTCGCTTCGCTCGCGGCCGTCGGGTCAGGGTCCGCGCTCGGCCCCTGCGGGCTGCGCGCGGTTGGTCGGGTCCGCGCTCGGCCCCTGCGGGGCTGCGCGCGGTCGTCCCTCGGCGCTGCCTTCCTCGCTGGCGCTCGTCGGCCTTACGCGCCTACGGGCTCGACCGCGACTTCGCCCCTCCGGGGCCGATCCCTGGCGTCGGGTTGCGGCGCTGTGCGGGGGTGCGCCGGTCGGTTGTGTCCTGTGGTGCGGGTGCTCATCCCGTGCGTCCGACCAGCGACCCGTTATTGCGGGTCTGCGGTCGGACGCATCGAGGGCGGGGGCGGTCGGTGGGGTGTCTCGTATCTCGGACGATCCGCGGGCTTGTCATCCGTTGCCGGGCCTTGTCATCCGTCAGGACGGATGACAGGGCCCGCTAACGGATGACAAGGGCACTCGGGCGACGGCGTCGAACCCCCAGTTGTGCACCTCGTGTGGCGTTGACGGGGTGCACAACTGGGGGTTCGGTTCTGCGTTGGGCCGGGGGCAGGCGAGGGTGTCCTCGCCTGCCGGTTCGGCGGCCTGCATGGGGCGGGGTCAGCCGTTGACGTAGTAGGTGAAGGACTTCTTGAAGCCCTTGCAGTCGGTGACGGTGAACTTCTGGCCGTCGATGGGGTAGTGCTGGGCGACCTTCCAGGTCTTGGTGCAGGTGCTGGCGGGGCCTTCGGTGTAGGAGTGGAAGGCGTCTTCGAAGTGGGTGACGGTCTTGATGCCGTCGTTGTCGGTGAGGTTGGCCCAGCCGTTGGCGGTGATCTTCGCGGAGGTGGGGGAGTCGGCGGACAGGCCGCCGGGGGCGGGGGCGGCGTTGGCGGGGGCGGCGGTGGCGAGGGCGGCGGCGAGGAGGGCGGCTGCGGTGAGGGTGGCGGTCTTGGCGTTCATGGTGGGGTCCGTTTCTGTGTGGTGTCCCGGTCCGCCTTGCTTGGCGGCATGGGTCAATTCCACGCGGAAACGGGTTTGGGGTCGCGAGTGGTGGTTACTCCAAACTGGCGGCGGAGTACTCCCCGTCCGCTCTCCCATGCCTGTCTAGGCAGGACACGCCGGGGCCGCCTCGGCGTGTCGTGGCTGCTCGCTCATGGATGAGCGTGCGGTCACCGGCGGGCGGGAGCCCGCGGCCGGGAGCCCGCGGCCTCGAGCCCCCGGCCGGGCGAGGCGCCGTCGGTCGGGTGGGTCCCTCGGCGGGGCGACTTCGTGCGTCGGGGGCACACTTCCGGCGCTGTGCACGGCGCATCAGATGGGGTTTCAGCGCAGGAGGTGTGGCGTGAGCGCGTGGAGTCGAGGCGGCGACGCCCTAAGGCGGAATCACGCCGCCACGGAGCGTGCCGGACGTCCGCGGCGTTTTCTGACGGGACGTCAGCAGCGTGATCGTCCCGGCCGGGGCTTCTCCCCTGCCCTGAGCGTGCGGCCACCCGCGTCCGGCGGCGGGCCGGGGGCTAGGTGACGAACTCCGTCCGGCTGGGGAGCTGCACGACGATCCGGCTGCGGGGCAGGCGGCCCGGGCCGAGGACGGGGACGGACGAGGGGCGGTGGCCCTCGAGCGACACCATCGAGTAGCCGATCTTCGCTACGGCGCGGGTGATCTCGTCGTCCTCGGCGAGGGCGTGGGCAACCGTGTCGTACACGGTGCCGGGGACGCCGGGGAGGTGCCGGCCGCGCGCGGCGGCGACCTCCTGCAGGACGGTGGCGCGAAACAACCCGGCGGTGCCGGTGAGGGCGGCGGTCTGCTCCCGCTTGCGGCCGCGGGCGCGGGGCAGCGGCTGGTGCTCCGGGGAGTCGCTGCCGAGCCCGCCGGCGTCCGGGCACTGCTCGAGGCGGGAGGCCGCGGCCTCGAGGTAGCCGGGGTCGAGGACGGTGTCCGCGTCGAGCACGAGGACGAGGTCGCGGCCGGACAGCCACGGCAGGAGTTCGGCGAGCACCAGGTTCAGCGCGGCGGCCTTGCCCTCGGCGTTGCGGGTGCGGACGACCTCGACGCCGAAGGACTGGGCCACGTCCGCTGTGGAGTCGGTGCAGTTGTCCGCGATGACGACGACCGAGTCGGGGACCCAGGTCTGGTGGCGCAGGAAGGCGAGGGCGCGCGGGAGCGCGTCCGCCTTGTCGCGTGCGTGCACCAGCGCGAACACGCGCGGACGCGTCGTCGCGAGCGCCGCCGGAACCTTTGCGGTCGTGTTCTTTTCCATCGAGATCGTCTCCTTCGCCCCCGTGGCCCGATTTGCGACCAGTCCGTTCCATGATGCGGTTTCGTCCCGGATCCTTGATCGACTGTTCGGGCCGTCCCAAATGGGCCGAACGAACGATCTTCGGGTCGAAATCGGCCCGATCGAGCGGTCAAGGCCCGCGCGCGGGGGGCCGATACCTCTCTCCGAACGGTCGTCCCCCGAGCCGCCGTCCCCCGGGAGAGCGTTGTGTTGAATCACGTCCGAATGGCGGCGGCCGCCACCGCCGTCTGCGGCGTCATTCTCGGGATCTCGCAGGTCACCCCCGACCCGGACGCCGCGGACGTCATGGTGATGATGCCGACCGGCGAGGTGGTCCTGCGCGCGCTCGGCGAGGGCGAGGCGCTGCCGTTCGTGCCGACCGAGCAGGACCAGCCGACCCTGCCCCGCCAGGTGGCCGGCCCCGTCCCGCTCACCCCGCCCGCCGCTTCGAACCCCGCGGCGGCGCCGGCGGCACCCGCGGCCGCGTCCCCCGCTCTGGTCGCCGGTTCGCGGGGCATCCCCGCGGCCGTCCTCGCGGCGTACCAGAAGGCCGCCGGGACGATGTCGGTCGAGCAGCCGTCGTGCCACCTCACCTGGCCGATCCTGGCCGGCATCGGGCGCATCGAGTCGGGGCACGCCCGGGGCGGCGACGTCGACGCCTACGGGACGACGAACAGCCGCATCGTCGGCCCGGCCCTGGACGGCGCCGGCAACTTCGCGCTCATCCGCGACAGCGACGACGGCGAGTGGGACGGCGACACGACCTACGACCGCGCGGTCGGGCCGATGCAGTTCCTCCCCGGTACGTGGCTCGGCTCGGGCCGGGACGGCAACGGTGACGGTAAGTCAGATCCCAACAACGTCGTGGATGCCGCGCTCGCGAGCGCGACGTACCTGTGCTCCGGTGGCGGCGACATGTTCGCCCGCGACGACCTGCTCGGTGCGGTCTTCCGCTACAACCGCTCCTGGGAGTACGTGTCGAACGTGCTGACCTGGGCGGGGGTGTACGCGAGCGCCGGCCCGGTGGTCACAGCCGGCGGGCCCGCTCCGGGGTCGAAGGACCCCGTGGTCATCGCCAAGCCGAAGCCGTCGACGAAACCCGAGCCTTCGTCGACGCCGAAACCGAAGCCTTCGTCGGTTCCGAAGCCGACGCCGTCGCGCACCCCGACCCCGGCCCCGTCCACGCCGACGCTCGCAAGCCTCGGCGGGCGTGTGCTGGACGACGCGTCCCGCCCGGTCGGCGGCGTTCTCCTCACGTTGACCGGCGCGGCGAGCGCGACCGCGCGCTCGGCCGCGGACGGTTCGTTCGTCCTGTCCGACCTGCCGCCCGGAGAGTACGTCGTCAAGGTGGGTGCGGCCGAGGGCTACGCGGCGCCGGCGGCGACCACGGTCACGCTGCGCGCGGGCCGGCACCTCGGCGATCTGACGCTCAGTCAGGTTACCGCGGCCCTGTCCGGGCGGGTCTTCACCGACACCGATGCGGACGGGACGGACGACGAGAGCGAGGTCGGCGTGGCCGCCGCGACCGTCCGCCTGACGGGCACCGACGTGCGCGGGCAGGCCGTCGATATGTCCGTCGCGACCGACGAGACCGGCAAGTTCAGCTTCGCCGGGCTGCTCGCCGGCACGTACGCGGTCAGCGGGCCCGTCCTGCCCCTGCCCGTCCTGGGTGTGCTCCCCATCGCGCCGCTCGGCGAGCTTCTCGCCGACGGCGGCATCGGCACCGTCCCCGTCGGCGCGGGCGACCAGCTGACCGGGTTCGGGTTCGCGCTCGGCGATTTGCTGCCGGTGCTGTAGACGCTACGGCGGCGTGGGCAGCGGGACGCTCGACGAGTGGTGGCGGGTCTCCGAGATCAGCCCCGCGAGGCACAGGGCGGTGGCCGCGGCGCACACGGTCACCACGATCTCCCGGACGCTGCCGTGCGCGACCGCCTGCACCGTGACGATCACGCCGACCGCCGCCAGGGCCACGGAGACCGCCGCCGTCCGGTTGCCGCGGGCCAGGCGCGCGTAGAGCAGCAACTGAGCGAGGGCGAACAGCGCCCCGACCGCGGCGAAGAGCCAGACCTGGTCCTCCAGGCCCGCGTACGCGGACCCGCCCAGCGCCCGCACGACGATCCCGGGCGCCAGCGCGGCGCCCGCGGTCGCCGCCACGCCGGACAGCGAGACGACCAACACCGAGATCCGCATCGCCCGAGCCCGGCGCGCATCGTCGACGAACATCGGGTACGCGAGGACGGCGACGAACTGGGGGAACCAGAACGTGCCCTTCGCGACGACGGCGCCGAGCGCGTACAGGCCGGCCTGCTGCGGCGGCAGGTTGTGCCGGGCGAGCAGGACGTCGACGTTGGTCAGGCCGAAGAACGCGAACAACGCGGCGCCGGCGGTGAGGAGTTCACCGGTGACGCCCGCGACCGCCGCGGGACCGCCCCCGTGCGCGGGCCGCCGCCCCGTCACCGCCCGCGCCGCCACCGCGGCGACGGTCGCGCCCGCGAGCATGCCGATCAGCCCGGCGGTGACGTCGGCCTCGACGAGAAGCCCGATCAGCGTGCCGCCCATCTTGCCGCCGGCTACCGCGACGTAGAGGACGGCGAGGGCGCCGAAGCGCTCGCCGCCCTGCGCCAGCCCCAGGTGCGAGCCGACCAGCGTCATCGGCACCATGCTCACCGCCACCAGCAGCACCTGGCCGACCTCGACGTGCAGGAACGACGCCAGCAGCGGGGACGCGAGCGCGAGGACGCCGCCGATCAGCGCCGCCGAGCGGTTGCCCAGCCGGATGAGCACCCCGACGGCGCCCGGGCCGTCGGTCGCGACTCGCCGAGCGGACACCGACTGCAGCGCCAGCGCGCCGACGTTCGCCACCAGGACGATGCCCATCAACGCGGCGAACGCCCCGAACTCCTGCGGGCCGAGCCGCCGGGACGCGATCAGGTTCAGCGCGTAGCCGAGGGCGTTGGCGACGGCGAGCGACCCCGCCAGGACCGCCCCGCCCTTCGCCACCGGCGAGGCGTCCTTACCCCTTCCGGCCACCGCTCAGGTTTTCTCGGTCACGAAGATCGCCGTGCCCGGCAGGATCCGGCCGCGCAGTGGGCTCCAACCGCCCCAGGTGCGGTCGTGCCCGTCCGGCCACTCGGGCTCGACGAGGTCGACGAGGTGCAGGCCCGCGGCGACGATCTCGCGGACGCGGTCACCGAGCGTCCTGTGGTGCTCGACGTAGACGGCCCGGCCGGCGGCGTCGGACTCCACGTACGGGCGCCGGTCGAAGTACGGGTCGGTGGCGCGCAGCCCGCCCGGGCCCGGGTCGTCCGAGAAGCACCAGCGGACGGGATGGGTGACCGAGAAGACCCAGCGGCCGCCCGGGCGCAGCACCCGCGCGACCTCGCGCATGACGGCGGCGGAGTCGGCCACGAAGGGCACGGCCCCGTAGGCCGAGCAGGCGAGGTCGAAGGAGGCGTCGGCGAACGGCAGCACCGACGCGTCCGCCACGAGGACGGGGACCCGCAGGCCGGCCGCGTCGTCCAGGCGCAGGGAGTGCTGCAGCTGACGGTGGGACAGGTCGAGCCCGACGACCTCCGCGCCGCGCCCGGCGAGCCAGCGGGCGCACTGCGCCGCCCCGCAGCCGATCTCGAGGACCCGGCGGCCCGCGACGGGGCCGAGCAGGCCGGCGTCGCCTTCGGTGAGGCCCTCGGGGCCCCAGACGAACTCGGCGTCACCCAGGAATTCGCCGTGTTCGGCCTGGTAGTCGTCGGCCGCCGCGTCCCAGTAACCCCGGTTCGCCCGGACGGTGACGGCCGCTGCCGCGTCCCGGCGGCCGGTCGAGGTGACCTGGGGGGCGCTGTGGCACGTCACGAGCGGGGACCTCGATTGACCTTGATTCCGGGCGGCACGTATTCTGGCAGATGCGTTGTGGGGTTGTGCGCCTCGGACGGAGTAGGCGCATGCTCGTAGGTCGAAGTTCCGACTCATTGTCTTCTGATCAGGGTGGTCGCTGACCAGCCCGTTTGGTCTCTAGGGAATCGATGCGGTGTGCTCGGCACGCGAACCGGTCCCTCGGCGCCCCATCGAGCCATTGCCAGTATCCGGAGCCACCTACCACATGACGTTCACCGCCGAGGCCCCCTCGACCACCCCCCAGGTAGCGATCAACGACATCGGGTCAGAGGAAGACTTCCTCGCCGCCATCGACTTGACGATCAAGTACTTCAACGACGGCGACATCGTCGAAGGCGTCATCGTCAAGGTCGACCGGGACGAGGTCCTGCTCGATATCGGCTACAAGACCGAGGGTGTCATCCCCTCGCGTGAGCTTTCGATCAAGCACGACGTCGACCCGAGTGAGGTCGTCAAGGTCGGTGACGAGATCGAGGCTCTGGTTCTCCAGAAGGAGGACAAGGAGGGTCGGCTGATCCTGTCCAAGAAGCGCGCACAGTACGAGCGCGCCTGGGGCACGATCGAGAAGATCAAGGAAGAGGACGGCATCGTCACCGGCACGGTGATCGAGGTCGTCAAGGGTGGCCTGATCCTCGACATCGGGCTCCGCGGCTTCCTCCCGGCTTCGCTGGTGGAGATGCGCCGCGTCCGCGACCTGCAGCCGTACGTGGGCAAGGAGCTCGAGGCCAAGATCATCGAGCTCGACAAGAACCGCAACAACGTCGTCCTGTCCCGCCGCGCCTGGCTCGAGCAGACCCAGTCCGAGGTGCGCCAGTCGTTCCTCACGACCCTGCAGAAGGGTCAGGTCCGCTCCGGCGTCGTCAGCTCCATCGTCAACTTCGGCGCGTTCGTCGACCTCGGCGGCGTCGACGGCCTGGTGCACGTCTCCGAGCTGTCCTGGAAGCACATCGACCACCCCTCCGAGGTCGTCGAGGTCGGCCAGGAGGTCACGGTCGAGGTGCTCGACGTCGACATGGACCGCGAGCGCGTCTCGCTGTCGCTCAAGGCGACGCAGGAAGACCCGTGGCAGCAGTTCGCGCGTACCCACGCGATCGGCCAGGTCGTCCCGGGTCGCGTCACCAAGCTCGTGCCGTTCGGTGCGTTCGTCCGCGTCGACGAGGGCATCGAGGGCCTGGTCCACATCTCCGAGCTGGCCGAGCGCCACGTGGAGATCCCGGAGCAGGTCGTGCAGGTCGGCGACGAGATCTTCGTCAAGGTCATCGACATCGACCTGGAGCGCCGCCGCATTTCCCTCTCGCTGAAGCAGGCGAACGAGGGCGCGGTCTCCACGGCCGAGGGCGAGGAGGACCACTTCGACCCGGCCCTCTACGGCATGCCGGCGGAGTACGACGAGGCCGGGGCGTACATCTACCCCGAGGGCTTCGACCCCGAGACGAACGACTGGCTCGAGGGCTACGACAAGCAGCGTGAGGAGTGGGAGCGCCAGTACGCCGAGGCGCGCAGCCGCTTCGAGGCGCACCGCAAGCAGGTCCAGGCGGCGCAGGTCGCCGAGGCCGAGGCCGGCGCAGCAGCCGGCAGCGGCGGCGGGGGCGGCGGGGCGACCCCGTCCTCGTACTCCTCCGAGCCGCGCGAGAGCGACGAGACCGGCGGCACGCTGGCCTCCGACGAGGCACTCGCGGCTCTGCGGGAGAAGCTGACCGGCCGCAGCTAGGCACGTCCGCGAAGGCCCCGTCCCCCGGCAGGGGGGCGGGGCCTTCCCGCGTGCGGCGTCCTCTCGTGCGGCGTCCTCTCGTGCGGCGTGGGAGGATCGCGCCCGTGAATGTCGGGCTGACCGGTGGCATCGGGTCGGGCAAGACCGCGGTGACGGACCTGCTCGCGTCTTGGGGCGCCCTCATCGTGGACGCGGACGTCGTTGCCCGCGAGGTCGTCGCGCCCGGCACGGTCGGCCTGGAGCGCGTCGCCGAGGCGTTCGGCCCCGGGGTGATCGGCCCGGACGGGGCGCTCGACCGCGAGAAGCTCGCGGCGCTCGTGTTCGCGGACCCGCAAGCCCGCGGCCGCCTGAACGCGATCGTGCACCCGCTGGTGCGGGCCCGGTCCCGGGAGCTCGCCGCGGCCGCGGAGCCCGGCCGGGTCGTCGTGAACGCCGTTCCGCTGCTGGTCGAGGTGGGCCTCGCGGGCAGCTTCGACCTCGTCGTCGTCGTCGACGTGCCGCCGGAGGTCCAGCTCGACCGGCTCGTCCGGCTGCGCGGTATGACGCCGGAGGACGCGTCGGCGCGCATCGCCGCGCAGGTCTCGCGCAAGGAGCGCCTGGCCCACGCGGACGTCGTGCTCGACAACTCCGAGGGCCGCGGCATGCTGGAGGCGCAGACCCGGGCGCTCTGGGAAGACCTCAGCGCCCGCGCCTGAGCGCCCTCACGCGGGCGGTGCGGCTGCCTTCGACGCGGCGTAGGACGGCGCCGCGTCCGGGTTGCCCTTCCCGCCGATGAGCACGACCCCGCGCACCTCCACGCCCGCGCCGGCGAGCGCCGCCCGCGTCAGTTGCGCCTGCTCCGGGGTGGTGCGCCCGACCTGGCAGGCCAGCAGGACGGCGTCGGCGTACTGGGCGACGTCGACGGCGTCGCTGCTGACCAGGACCGCCCCGGCGTCCAGGATGACGACGTCCTCGTGGGCCAGCGCCTCTTCGATAACTCCGGACAGGTTCAACAGCAGGCCCGCCGGCGCCCGGCCGCGGCTCCCGATGGTCAGGACGTTGACGCCGGGGACGACGGTGGTGCTGACGCAGGAGCGCATGTCGGAGACCACGTCCGAGGAGACGAGCAGGTCCGACAACCCGATCCCGGGTCGGTACGGCGGCCCACCGAGGTAGAGGTGCGCAGCCGGGTGCCCGAAGTCGCAGTCGACGACGAGCACGCGCCGCCCGGCCTCGGCCAGCGCCGCGGCGAGGTTGGCGACGACGCTCGACCGGCCGTCGCCGGAGCGCGGGGACGTCACCGCGAGCACGCGCACGGTCGGGGCGAGGACGGCGGCGGCGCCGCGCAGGTCCGGGCCTAGCGGCCCGTGGTGGCGGACGGCGGCACGCAGCGTCCGGTACGCCTCGGCGACCTGGCCGTTGGGCCGGTTGGTGATCGCGATGTCTCCGGAGTGGCGCACGCTGCCGTGCAGGCGCGGGACCTCGGCGAGCACCGGCAGGCCGTACACCGCCTCGACGTCGCGGCGCTCGCGCAGCCGCCGCGCCCGGCCGGGGACGGCGAGCGCGAGCAGGGCGCCCACGATCAGTCCGGCGGCGGCGCCGGCCGCAGCCCGGCCGCCGCGGGTCGTCGGCAGCTGGAGATCGGGCCGGCGGGAGATCAGGGTCGACCCGATCGGGGCGAGGCGGACACCGGCCGAGTCGCGCAGGTAGGTGACGGTCGCGTCGGCGAACGCCTGGGCCGTGCGGCTCGCGGCGTCGCGGTCGTCGGAACGGGCGCTGACCAGGACCGCGCCGGCCCTGCGGTCCACCTCGGCGTCCACGGGGGCCGAGAGTTCGCGCAGGTCGGCGGCGACCTGGAGGCGTTCCGCGGCGATCCGCGCGACGTCCAGGCGGTCGGCGAGGCGGGCGGCCAGCTCGAGCCGGGTCAGGTCGCCGGGGGTGGCCGGGGCGTCCGCGGGCGGGGATCAGTGTGACGGTCGCCGAGTAGGCCGCGCCGCGCGCCTCGTCCGCGCCCGGGGCGTCGGGCGCAGCGGCCAGACCGGCCCCGAGGCCCGCGCACAGCACGGGCACCGTCCAGCGGTGCGCGAGCGTCCTGGACAAGTCCGCGAGAGCCATAAGCCGCCCCTAGCTGCCCCTCCGTACGGGACGTGCCGCACCCCGACCCCCCGGGGCAGCACGCCGTTCGTCTGCCGATCGTTGCCGAGACCAGGCCACCAGGCAATCCGCGCAGGGCAAAACTAGACCGGGTCGTTGCCCGGCGCGCGGGCGCCTACGGGGTTGCGAGGGTGAGCGGGCGCCGGGGCGCCCAGCCGCACCGGGCCGGCCTGCGCGAGACCCTCGACGAGCACCCGGACGAGCTCGAGGACGTCCTCGGCGGCGAGCCGGAAGGTGCTGACGCAGTCCTCGTCGCGCCAGATGCTCAGGACGACGGCGTCCTCGGTGTCGTCTCGTTGCCAGCTCGCGCGCAGCAGCCGGCGCTCGTCGTCCGCGTCGAGAAAGACCTCGCCGCAGCTGGGCAGCGGCACGACGTCGGGCATGGGGGATTTATGCGCCGCAGGCGCGAGCCTGTCAACCGCGGCCACTCGGGTTGTTACCGGATTCTCAGCGTCGACTGCGGGACGAAAACCCGGCCGCACCGCCCTGCCCACATTCGGCGTTCCTCGGTAGTTTGACTGCGTTCACCGGGTCGTTCGAGACCCGCGACGCAAGGGGCCTGCCGTGAGCGAAACCGTGGACGTGCGTTCGGTCGACGAGTCGGCGTACACGGACGGTGTCGAGGCGCCCGGGCGTCGGCACGTGGATCCTGGACGCGAGCCACGCCCCGCACCCGATCTGCCGCTTCACCACCTCGGTGCTGCCCGAGGCGTTCCGGCTCGGGTTCGGGCACAGCTTCGCCCGCTACGGCGGCATGCTCGACTACGTCGAGGTGGGCATCGTGAAGGGCTTCCTGTTCAACCAGGTCCGGCCCCTGGGCGCGCCACCCGGAGGCCGTCGGGCATCCCCCGCAGCACGTCTTCGCCGAGATCCTGGCGAATTCGCCGGAGCTGCAGGAGCGATGCCGGACGGCCGAGGCGGTGTGGGCGGAGCGGCGCTGGCGCGGCGACCTGGCCGTCTGGGACACGCAGACGAAGCCTGCCCTCGTCGCCCGGCGGGACGCCCTCGACGCCGTCGACCGCTCCGCGCTCGACGACGCCGCGCTGGTGGAGCACCTGCGCGCAGTGTCACGAGGCGCTGGCGGAGGGCTGGGTCGCACACCACTCGCACAACGGCGCGGCGATGCTGCCGGTGGGCGACTTCCTCGTCCACGCCCTGCAGTGGACCGGGCGCCCGATGGGCGACCTGCTGGCGGCGCTCGCCGGGACCAGCACCGTCAGCGAGGGCGGCGGAGCGGAGATGGAGGCGCTGGCGTCAGCCGTCGCGGCCGACCCGGCGGCGCGTGGCCCTGTTCGCCGACGCGGCCCTCGAACCGGCGGCCGCGCTCGCGCTGCTGTCCGTGCAGAACGCGGAGATCACGGAGGCCCTGCGCGCGTACGCACAGGTCGCTGCCTACCTGCCGGTCGACGGCGAGGACTCGGTCGGCGTGCCGACCACGATGGAGGAGCCCGCGCTGGTGCTCGGCCGCCTGCGCTCCGCGCTCGACCGCGCACGCCGCGGGCGGCTTCGTCCGGTCCGACGGCGAGGCCACCGCGGCCGCGCTGCGCGCCGACGTCCCCGACGAGTTCCGGGAGCAGTTCGACGACTTGCTCACCGAGGCCCGGCTGGTCTACCGCCTGCGCGACGAGCGTGCGGTCTACGGCGACCGCGGCTTCGGCTGCGTCGCCCGGCGCGCCCTGCTCGAGGCGGGCGCCCGCCTCGCCGAGCGCGGCTTGCTGGACGCCGCCGACCACGCGGTCGACCTCGAACTCGCCGAGGTGTCCCGGTTGCTCCTGTCCGGGACGGGCCCCAGTGCGGCGGAGGTCGCCGAGCGTGTGTTCTGGCGGGCGAACGCCGACTACCGGCTGATGCCGGCGCTGTTCGGCCCGCCGCCCGGCGAGCCGCTGCCCGCCGAGTGGCTGCCGCCGGCGGCCGCGCGCGTGCACAACGCCTTCGGCGTCGCGCTGAACGCCGTGCTCGGCGACGTGGGGCCTAGCGCCGAGCCCGGCGGCGGCCAGGTCGTCGTGCACCGGTATGGCGGCCGGCGTCGGCGTCCGCGAAGGCCGGGCCCGGCTGATCAGGTCCGCTCGCCGATCTGCACCTCGTCGAGGCCGGCGACGTGATCGTCGCGCCCGCGACCGGCCCGGCGTTCAACCTCGTCCTGCCCCTGGTCGCGGGCCTCGTCACCGACCGGGGCGGGTTGCTCTCGCACGCCGCGATCGTCGCGCGGGAGTTCTCGCTGCCCGCCGTCGTCGGGTGCGCCGACGCGACGCTGCTGATCCCGGACGGCGCGCGCGTGCGGATCGACGGGACGGCGGGGACGGTGACTGTGCTGTGAGCGACTCGAGCGCGGGAGGAACGAGCGAGCGAGACAAGCGAACGGGCGGCGCTGTGACGACCCTGCATGTCGGCGGCGGTCGTACCGCTCGCGGACGCGGCGGACGAGGCCCGGTTCGGCGGCAAGGCTGCGGCACTGTCGGTCGCGCTCCGGGCGGGCCTGCCGGTGCCCGGCGGGGTCGCGCTGTCGGTGGGGCTGGTCGGCGCGCTGCTCGCCGGCGACCCGGCCGCTCGGCAGGCGGTGGCGGACGCTGTCGCGGCCCTCGACGGGCCGCTGGCCGTGCGGTCGTCGGCGATCGGGGAGGACGGGGCCGCGTCCAGCTTCGCGGGCCAGCACCTCACCGAGCTCAACGTGATCGGCGCGGCTGCGGTGCTCGACGCCGTCGGGGCCGTCGGCGCCTCGGCATCGGCGGAGTCCGCGGTGGCCTACCGCAGCCGGGTCGGCGCGGACGCCCTCGGCGACGAGCCGTGTTGCGGCGTAGTCGTCCAACGCCTGGTGGCGGCGGAGGTCGCCGGCGTCCTGTTCACCCGCAACCCGGTCACCGGCGCGGACGAGCGCGTGATCGAGGCGAGCTGGGCGCTCGGCGAGGCGGTCGTCGGCGGCCTCGTCACGCCGGACTGCTACCGGGTGGCGCGCGACGGGACCGTCCTGGAGAGCCTACGTCGGCCACAAGGACCTCGCGGTCGTCGCCCTGCCGGGGGGCGGCACCGAGACGGCGCCGGTAGACGCGGCGAAGGCGGCGCGCGCGTGCCTCGGGCCGGCGGAGCTCGCGGCTCTGAACGCGCTCGCGGCGGACTGCGAGCGCGTGTACGGCGGCCCGGCCGGCGGGGTTTCGCACGACCTCGAGTGGGCTTTCCACGCGGGCGGGCTCGCGCTGCTGCAGCGAAGGCCCGTGACGGGGTGACCCTCGTGGACCAGGCAGCACGCTCCCGGGAGCGGCGGCTGCTCCTGTCCGTCTGCCTCGCCACGACCCTGGTCCCGCTCAGTTCGACGATGATCGCGGTCGCGCTGCCGGACCTGCGCGAGGACTTCGGCCTGAGCGTGTCCGGGGCCGTCTGGATGGTCAGCGCGTACCTCATCGTCACGGCGGCCGCGCAGCCCGTCGCGGGCAGCCTCGGCGACCGGATCGGTCGCCGCCGCCTCGTGCTCGGCGGCATCGTCGGGTTCGGGGTGGCGTCGCTCGCCGTGGCCGCCGCGCCCGTATACGCCGTGGCCGTCGTCGCCCGCTGCCTGCAGGCCGTCTGCGGGGCGCTGGCGCTGGTCAACGCCGCTGCGACCGTGCGGACGGCTCTGCCCGCCGACCGCCGGGGCCGCTCCTTCGGCCTGATCGGGATGTCGGCGACGCTGGCCGCCGCGTCGGGGCCCCCGCTGGGGTCCCTCGCCGTGGCGTTGGCCGGCTGGCGCGGGACGTTCCTCGCGGTGCTGCCCCTCGTCCTGCTCGCGCTGGTGGCCACCTCGCGCTGGCTGCCCGGCGATCCCCCGCGGGCGGCGGCGCCGGCCCGGCGGTTCGACCTCGCCGGCGCCCTGCTGCTGCTCCTGACCCTCGGCGGCGCCGCGGTCCTGATCAACCGGCTCGCGGAGGGCCTCCCGCTGATTGCGGCCGTCGCCCTCGGCGCGGCGACCGTCGCCGGCGGGCTCGCGTTCGCCGCCGTCGAACGCGGTCACCCTGCGCCGGTCCTCGACCTGGCCGTCCTGCGCGTGCGGGCGGTCGCCTTCGCCGGAGTCGCGATTGGCGCGGCCAACCTCGCGATGTACCTGATCCTGCTGGCCGTCCCGCTGCTGATCGAAGGCCACGACACCGTCAGCGCGGGGGCTCTGCTGGCGCCGATGCTCTTCGGGGCGGCCCTGGTGGCGCCGATCGGCGGGCGGCTCAGCGACCGGCTGGGGCGCCGCACGCCCGCGCTGGCCGGAAACATCCTGCTGGCGGTGGCGATGCTCGCGATGGTGCCCGTCGACCTGCACGCCCACGCCGGCGTGACCGCCGCGCTGCTCGGCGTGGCAGGCGTCGGCCTCGGGCTGTCGACCGCGGCGATCCAGACGGCCGGTGCGGAGGCGCTGCCGGCGGCGCAGGCCGGCGTCGCCGCGGGGGTGTCGTCGTCGTGCCGCTACCTCGGCAGCATCCTCGGGACGTCGCTGCTCGCCCTGCTCATCCACAGCGGCACCGGCCGGCCCGTCTTCGCAGTCGCCGCGGCCGCCGCGGTCCTGTCGGCGGTCGCCGCCGCGGGCTTGGGTCGGCGGCCTGCATCGGGCCACGTAACGTAGCCCGCGAGACCCGGGTAGTGACGGCGAGAGGACGATGGACGGCGTGCAGGACTTCGAGGGCGTTCCCGACCTGGCGCTGGCCGTCGAACTCGCCGCTGCCGCGGGGCACCGGCTGCTCGACCTGCGGTCGTCCTGGGACGGCAACGACGCCGACCTGCGCAAGGCAGGCGACGCGTGCGCGCAGGAGTTTCTCGCCGCCGCGCTCACCCGCTGGCGCCCGGACGACTGCGTCCTTTCCGAGGAGGCGCGGGACGACCTCGCGCGCCTCGACGCGGACCGGGTGTGGATCATCGACCCGCTGGACGGCACGCGCGAGTACGGCGAGACCGGGCGCACCGACTGGGCCGTTCACGTCGCCCTGTGGGAGCGGACGACGGGCGACGCCGGCGAGCTGAGCACGGGCGCGGTCGCACTGCCCGCCCGCAGCACCGTCCTGGGCTCGGACGGGGCGCACCTGCTGCCGCCCCGGGCCGACGGGCCGCTTCGCATCGCCGTGAGCCGCACCCGGGCGCCCGCCGTGGTCCTGGCTGCCGCCGAGGCGCTGGGGGCGGAGCTCGTCCCGATGGGGTCCGCCGGGGTCAAGGTGCTCGCGGTCGTCCTCGGCGAGGTCGACGCGTACGCGCACGGCGGCGGCCAGTACGAGTGGGACTCGGCGGCGCCGGTCGCGGTTGCCCGGGCTGCCGGGGTGCACACCAGCCGCCTCGACGGGTCGCCGTTGCGGTACAACTGCCCAGACGTGCTGCTGCCCGACCTGCTGATCGCGCGGCCCGAGTGCGCGGCCGCCCTGCTGGGTGCGCTGGTCCGCGCGTCCTGACGTTTCGACGAGAAGTGAGCGAGAGATGAGCACGCCGATCGCGGCGCACGATTACCAGCTGAGCCAGCTGCGGGTGCTGGAGTCCGAGGCGATCCACATCATCCGCGAGGTGGCCGCCGAGATGGAGCGGCCGTGCCTGCTCTTCTCCGGCGGCAAGGACTCCGCGGTGATGCTGCACCTGGCCGCCAAGGCGTTCTGGCCCTCGCCCGTGCCGTTCCCGGTGATGCACGTGGACACCGGGCACAACTTCCCCGAGGTGCTGGCGTTCCGCGACTCGGAGGTGGAGCGCTTCGGCGTCCAGCTCGTGGTCGCGTCGGTGCAGGAGGCGATCGACCGCGGGTTCGTCCGCGAGGAGCCGAACGGCTCGCGCAACCGGATCCAGTCGCCGGTGCTGCTCGAGGCGGTCGAGAAGCACCGCTTCACCGCGCTGTTCGGCGGGGCGCGCCGCGACGAGGAGCGGGCCCGGGCGAAGGAGCGGATCTTCTCCTTCCGCGACGAGTTCGGCCAGTGGGACCCGAAGAACCAGCGCCCCGAGCTGTGGAACCTCTACAACGGGCGGATCCACCTCGGGCGAGAGCATCCGCATCTTCCCGCTGTCGAACTGGACCGAGCTCGACATCTGGCACTACATCGGCTCCGAGGGCGTCCTGCTGCCCTCGATCTACTATGCGCACGACCGGGACGTGTTCGAGCGCGACGGCATGCTGATGGCCGACAACGCGTTCTGCCGCCCGCGCGCGGGCGAGACGACGTTCACCGCCCGCGTCCGGTACCGGACGGTCGGGGACGCGACGCTGACCGCGGCCGTGCGGTCGGACGCCTCGGACGTCCAGGCGATCATCGACGAGGTCGCGGCCACGCGGATCACCGAGCGCGGCGCGACGCGCGGCGACGACCGCGCGACCGAGGCCGCTATGGAGGACCGCAAGAAGGAGGGGTACTTCTAAATGGATCTCCTGCGCTTCGCCACCGCCGGCTCCGTGGACGACGGCAAGTCCACGCTGATCGGCCGCCTGCTCTACGACACGAAGTCCATCTTCGAGGACCAGCTCGAGCACGTCGAGAAGACCTCGCGCGACCGAGGGGACGAGTACACGAACCTCGCGCTGCTCACCGACGGCCTGCGGGCCGAACGCGAGCAGGGCATCACGATCGACGTCGCGTACCGCTACTTCGCCACTCCGCGGCGGAAGTTCATCATCGCCGACACCCCGGGGCACATCCAGTACACGCGCAACATGGTCACCGGGGCCTCGACCGCCGACCTCGCGATCATCCTCGTGGACGCTCGGCACGGCCTGGTCGAGCAGTCCCGCCGGCACGCGTTCCTGGCGTCCTTGCTGCAGGTGCCGCACCTCGTCGTCGCCGTCAACAAGATGGACCTGGTCGACTGGGACGAGAAGACCTACGACCGCATCCACGCGGAGTTCACGGCGTTCGCGGCCCGGCTGCGGATCCGCGACCTCGTGATCATCCCGATCTCGGCGCTCAACGGGGACAACGTGGTCGAGCGCTCGGCGGCGTCTCCCTGGTATGACGGTCCGTCACTTCTGCACCACCTGGAGAACGTGCACGTCGCGTCCGACCGTAACCTGATCGACGTCAGGTTCCCGGTGCAGTACGTGATCCGGCCGCAGTCGAAGGAGTACCCGGACTACCGCGGCTACGCCGGCCAGGTCGCCGGCGGGGTGCTGAAGCCGGGCGACACCGTGACCGTCCTGCCGTCGGGGTTCTCCACCAAGATCGAGGCGATCGACGCCCCGCACGGCCCCGTCGCCGAGGCGTACGCGCCGATGTCGGTGGTGATCCGGCTCGCGGACAACCTCGACGTGTCGCGCGGCGACATGATCTGCCGGCCGAAGAACATGCCGACCGTCACCCAGGACGTCGACGCGATGATCTGCTGGATGGCCACCGAGCCCCTGCGCGCCGGGGCCAAGCTGGCGATCAAGCACACGACGCGGACCGCCCGCGTCCTGGTGAAGGAACTGCAGTACCGGCTCGACATCAACAGCCTGCATCGCGACGAGGCGAGCTCCGAACTCGGCCTGAACGACATCGGCCGGGTGAAGCTGCGCGTGCACCAAGCCGCTGTTCGTCGACGACTACCGCAACAACCGGACGACCGGCGGCTTCATCCTCATGGACGAGGCCACCAACGTCACCGTCGCGGCCGGGATGATCACCGACACGCATTAGTGCCTCCATCGACCCGCAGGGCCCGCCGCACTCGTTGGGGCCGCACTTGACTACCGGGACGGAGCGAGTCGACCGCCGCCCCGACGAGTGAGGCACCTCTGTCGACGACCTCAGACGTCCAACGCCGTGCGGATCGCCCGAGCGAGCCCCTCGAGTTCGGCGGGGCCGAGCGCCCCGACCCGCCGATCCAGCCAGGAGCAGGGGATGGTGTGGATGTTGTCGCAGTTGGCCACGCATTCGTAGCGCAGGCCCTCGGCCGGCCCCAGCGCACCCTCGGAGGGAACGCCGCGGACTGTGCGGGTGACAAGCGCGACGGTGACGTTGTTCAGGTAGGGGATCGCGACGTTGCGGGTGAGCACGACGACCGGGCGGCGCCCGATCGGTTCGGGATGACGGCGAACCAGACGCTCCCGCGGGCCAGCCCGGGCAGGTTCACGCGGAGTGGTCCCACGGCGGCTCGTCACGGTAGAACTCGGCGAATCGCGGCCGCGGCTACCGTTTCCGTGCTCTCGGCCGGCCGCAGGCCGTAGCCGCGGGCGTACTGAGCCCCGATCTCCCGTTCCGCCTCGTCGTCCCGCTGCACGGCCAGCGCCGCTCGGACGGCGGCGGCGCGTGACGGGAACCGTCCGCTGGCGACGAGACGGTATTCGCCTTGGTATTCCGATGCTTCACTCGGCCGGGCCGCGGCTCGCTCGTCAGGTGGGGCGGGTGAGGCACGGCTGGGGCGAGTGAGGCGTGGGGAATCGCCGGGCAGAACGTTCCAGCGCTCGCGTGACCTTCTGCTGCACCCGCGCCGGGTGGTGAATGTCGGCCCAGCTCAGGCGGGCGACTTCGTAGCGCTCGCGGATCATGTCCTCGCGCAGCTTTTCTTCCCAGACGACGTTGGGCGTGACGTACTTCTTCTTGCCGTCGACCTCGACGACGACCCGGCTGGACAGCAGGAAGTCGACACGAGCGAGGACGTTGCCGTAGGGATCGACAATCTCGAACTGTGACTCGAGCTCGGTGAATCCCAGATCGATCATGACGAGCCGGGCCAGGGTCTCCGCCGCGGACTCCGAACGCGGGTCGAGCAACGAGAGGGCGCGGGCCGCGCGGCGCATGCCGGGCCAGCCGGTGCAGTCGGCCTGGACCTGCGCGATCTCGGCCACGGTGGCGACGCGCAGGCGTAGCGCAGAGTCGCCGAACACGACCGCATCCCGGACCGGTTGCTTGCGGGCCAGGTCGACGACGACCCGGGCCGCCGTGCAGGTGCGCAGCCCGCCCGGTCCCGTGACGATGTGATGCGCGGGCAGCGTGCTTGGGACGATTCGCAGACCGGGATAGTGCCGGACCTTTCCCGGCACCGGGCGGGCGAGCCAGACCTCCGGGAGCTTCGGTTTCTCCACGATCCAGTCCAGCCCGAAGATCGCCGCGCCGGAGACGTGCGACGCGACCGCCTCCGGGCCGACGGCGAGGAGCGCGGCGGCCGTGTCGACGACGTGCCGGCGGATCGGTTCGTCGTCGACGGACGGTGCGGGCCCGGGCACGTAGATGGTGCGGCGCATCCGGGTCCAGATTCCGCGGGCGCAGAACTGGCCGATTTCGTCGTCGGAGTAGCCGCAGCCACTCGCCTGAGCAAGGGTCACGACCCCGCCCTGACTGGCGGCGATGCGAGCAAGTGCGTCCGTCATGAGGGAAAGATCGCACTCACAGCGCGCGTGCGGTTGCTCGTCCACAGCCCCAAATCGGCCGTCCACAGGTGAGCCCGTGTGCCTCACTCGTCGGGGCCGCGGCTCGCTCGCCAGGTGGGGCGATCCAGGCACGGCCCGGACGGGTGAAGCGGTGCTCAGACGTTGCTGGGCAGGACGCGCGGAGTTCTGTCGGTGGGGCCACGTACGGTTGGTCGCGTGAGACCGACGACGGACATCGAGCGCAGCGCGGCCCCGTTCCACGTCCAGGCCGACTGGGAGCCTTCGGGCGACCAACCGGCCGCGATCGCGGAGCTCGAGCGGCGCATCCGCGCGGGCGAGCAGGACGTGGTGCTCCTCGGCGCGACGGGCACGGGCAAGTCCGCGACGACCGCGTGGCTGATCGAGAAGCTGCAGCGGCCCACGCTGGTGATGGCGCCGAACAAGACGCTGGCCGCTCAGCTGGCGAACGAGTTCCGCGATCTGCTGCCGAACAACGCGGTCGAGTACTTCGTCTCGTACTACGACTACTACCAGCCCGAGGCGTACGTCCCGCAGACGGACACGTACATCGAGAAAGACAGCTCGGTCAACGACGAGGTCGAGCGGCTGCGGCACTCGGCGACGAACTCGCTGATCACCCGTCGGGACGTGATCGTCGTCGCGTCGGTGTCGTGCATCTACGGCCTCGGCACGCCGCAGGAGTACGTCGACCGCATGGTCAAGCTGCGCGTCGGCGAGGAGGTCGACCGCGACGGGCTGCTCCGTCAGCTGGTCGGCATCCAGTACACGCGCAACGACATCGCGTTCACCCGCGGCACGTTCCGGGTGCGCGGCGACACCGTCGAGATCTTCCCGGTGTACGAGGAGCTCGCGCTGCGCGTCGAGTTCTTCGGCGACGAGATCGAGCGGCTGATGACCCTGCACCCGCTCACGGGCGAGGTGATCAGCGAGAACGAGGCGATCCACGTGTTCCCGGCGACGCACTACGTCGCCGGCCCGGAGCGCATGGAGCGGGCGATCGAGAGCATCGAGGCCGAGGCCGAGGCGCGGCTCGCCGAGCTCGAGCGCGGCGGCAAGCTGCTCGAGGCGCAGCGGCTGCGGATGCGCACGCAGTACGACATCGAGATGATGCGCCAGGTCGGCTTCTGCTCGGGCATCGAGAACTACTCGCGCCACATCGACGGCCGCGGGCCGGGCACGCCGCCGCACACGCTGCTCGACTACTTCCCCGACGACTTTCTGCTGGTCATCGACGAGTCGCATGTGACGGTGCCTCAGATCGGGGCGATGTACGAGGGCGACATGTCGCGCAAGCGGACGCTCGTCGACCACGGGTTCCGGCTGCCGTCCGCGATGGACAACCGGCCGCTGCGTTGGGAGGAGTTCGTCGAGCGGATCGGCCAGACGGTCTACCTGTCGGCGACGCCAGGGCCGTACGAGCTCTCGCGCGGCGACGGCGTGGTCGAGCAGATCATCCGCCCGACCGGCCTGATCGACCCCGAGATCGTCGTCAAGCCGACCAAGGGCCAGATCGACGACCTCGTCCACGAGATCCGGGTGCGGGCCGAGCAAGAACGAGCGGGTGCTCGTGACGACGCTGACGAAGAAGATGTCGGAGGACCTCACCGACTACCTGCTGGAGCTGGGCATCCGCGTCCGTTACCTGCACTCCGAGGTCGACACGCTGCGCCGGGTGGAGCTGCTGCGCGAGCTGCGGATGGGAACATTCGACGTGCTCGTCGGCATCAACCTGCTGCGCGAGGGCCTCGACCTGCCCGAGGTCTCGCTGGTCTCGATCCTCGACGCCGACAAGGAGGGCTTCCTGCGCAGCGGGACGTCGCTGATCCAGACGATCGGCCGCGCGGCCCGCAACGTCTCCGGCCAGGTGCACATGTACGCCGACACGATCACGCCCTCGATGGCGAAGGCGATCGACGAGACGAACCGGCGGCGCGCCAAGCAGGTCGCGTACAACACCGAGCACGGCATCGACCCGACGCCGCTGCGCAAGAAGATCGGCGACATCCTCGACTCGATCGCCCGGGAGGACGCCGACACGGCCGAGCTGATCGGCGGCGCCGGGCGCCAGCGCAGCCGCGGCAAGACGCCGGTGCCGGGCCTGTCGTCGAAGGTGCCCGGCGGCTCCGGGCGGCACGCGCACGAGCTCGCGGGCATGCCGGCGATCGACCTCGCCGACCTGATCCAGCAGCTCAGCGACCAGATGCACGCCGCGGCGGCGGAGCTGCAGTTCGAGCTCGCCGCCCGGCTGCGCGACGAGATCAACGAACTCAAGCGGGAGCTGCGCGGAATGAAGGACGCGGGTGTGAGCTGAGCTCCTGGCGGGCTCCGCGTTTTGCCGTGTCTGCGGGTGGGTCGTAGGTAAGGATGGCCGCCAGGCCCGACCGCCCCTGCCTGGAGTTGATGTCTGCGATGCGACGAGCACTGCGCGCTGCGGCCCTCGGGGTCGCCCTGCTCTTCGGCGTCGCGGCCTGCGGCGGCGACGACTCGTCCTCTTCGGAGGAGCCCGAGATCGTCCGCGCGTCCCCGGCCGAGGTCTCCGCCGGCTTGAAGGTGATCTGGGAGCTCGCGTCGGACACCGCCCGCGCGCTCACGGCCGGCGACCCGAGGCGCGGGCGACCGCCGAGGAGATCGAGCCGGCGTGGGTGCGAATCGAGAACACCGTCCGGGACAACGACCTGGCCGCGCACTCCGCGCTCGCGCTGGCGCTCACGAGCCTCGGCACCGCGGTCTCGCACGGCCGACGCGGAGAAGGCCTCGGACGCGGCCGCCGCACTGCGCCGGGCGGCGACGCCTACCTGGCGAAGTTTCCCGCGGACGGGTCAGCGCCGTCCGCCGGGCCCTCGCCGTCCGGCTCGCCGTCGCCGTCCTCGACTGCCGTGCCCAGCCCGTCCTGAGGGAGGATCCGGCGATGGACTATCGACGCAGCTGCTCGCGTACTGCCTGGCCAAGCCGGGCGCCTGGCAGGACATGCCCTGGGAGGGCGACGTCGTCGCCAAGGTGGGGAGAAGATCTTCGCCTTCCTGGGCGCCCCCGACCGCGAGGCGCCCGGCGTCGGACTCAAGTGCGGGCGCGACGCCGAGGAGGCGCGCGAGTGGCGCGACCGCTACCCGCGGCGTCACTGTCTCGGCGTACATCGGCCGGTACGGCTGGAACGTCTTCCCGCTGGACGGCACGGTCCCGGCGGCCGAGCTGCGCGAGCTGGTCGACGCCTCCTACGACGCGATCGTGTCGAAACTGCCGAAAGCCCAGCGACCGCCGGCGTCCTGAGCCTCGCGGTTGCTCAGCCGTTGCCGACGATGGCCGCGATCGGCGGCAGGACGGAGGCGATCGCGATCGCGGTCAGCCGCAGCGGCCATCGGCGCGGGCACGAAGAACCCGAACAGCATGAGGGCGAAGCACGGCACCATCACCCGGACGTAGCGCTTCTGCCGGGCGTTGATGGCGTCCGTGCGGATCTCGCGTTCGGTGCGGGTGACGACGTCGAAGCTCTTCAGCTCCGACGGCGTCGGCCGGCGGCGCCAGTTGGGGCTGCGCAGACGAGTGGGCCGCCGCGCCGAGGAGGAGCGTTGGCGGGGCAGGCGCCCCGCGTTCACCGTGCCGTCGGCGCGCGGCGCCGGGTGAGCGCGCAGGCGGCGGCCCACTCGGCCTCGCCGACTGGCGGGAACTAGCCGCGTCCTGGCGGACGTGGCGCGCGCACTCGGCGATCGCGGCGACCAGCAGGTCGTGCAGGACCTGGTCGCCGTCGGGCAGCGCCGCGCGGGCGAGCGCGTCGACGGCGTACCGGACGGTGCCGGGCGCGGCGTGCCGGCGGAAGCCCCGCGGGGACGTCCGGATCCGCTCGGTGAACGTGCCGGCCCAGCGAGTCGCCTCCGGGGCTGCCCTCGAGCGCCTCCCGGGCCGGCTCGGCCCAGTCTGCGCGGCGCTCTCGTCGAGGTTGGCGAGCACCTTCTCGCAGGTCAGGACCGAGACGGCGAGCACGCGCTGGTGCTCCGGCGCAACGCGCGGCAGGGCCGTCGTCGCGCACAGCAGCGCGATTCCCGCGTCCGCTCGCAGGTCCTCGGTGGTCAGGCCGATGACCGACGGGATGAGCAGCCCGAGTCGCGGTCGCGCCGGTTCGGACGTGTAGTCGTTGACCCGCCGGGCGACCGCCGCGAGCAGGGGGTGAGTGCACGGCGGATGGTCGCTCCAGCGCTCGCCGGCGAGGTAGGAGGCCATCTCCATGAAGCAGGCGCCGCTGCGCGGGCTTCGATGCCTCCCGCGGGACAGGACGGGCAGTAGGTCCGGGGCCCCAGAACCGGGTGCGCCGGACGTGGGCGTGCCCGGTGCGGGCGTGCCGTGAGCAGTCAAAGCGGCCTCCTCGGGGCGCGGCCGGCGCGTTCCTGGGAACAGTCTGCGTCGCCGGTGGTGCCTGCCGCCAAGGTGTGTCCGCGAGGTGGCCACCGGGGGTGATCGTTCAGGACCCTCGGTAGACCGGTGCGCGCCGCTCCGCGAAGGCGGTGGAGCCCTCCACGGCGTCGTCGGTGCGCATGATCGACAGGAAGAGCCGGCGCTCGACGGCCATGCCCGTCGTCCAGGGGGGTGCCGAGGCCGTCCAGGATCGCCCGGCGCGCCGCGGCGACCGCGAGCGGCCCGCGCTCGGCGATGGTGCGGGCGAGGCGCAGCGCCTCGGGGACGAGGTCGGGCAGCGGGACGACGCGGTTGACCAGGCCCAGCCGGTAGGCCTCGGCGGCGTCGATCGGGTCGCCGGTCAGGATCATCTCCATCGCCGCGCCGAGCGGGATCGCCCGCGGCAGGCGCTGCGTGCCGCCCGCGCCGGGGATGATCGCCCAGCGTGTCTCGGCGAGGCCCAGCTGGCGTTCGGGGAGGCGAGGCGGATGTCGCACGCGAGCGCCATCTCCAGCCCGCCGGCCAGGGCGTGCCCGTTCACGGCGGCGATCTTCGGCTTCGTCCCGGAGCCGTCGGTGATGCCGCCGATGATCCACGGCGGTTCCTCGCCCGCGCGGACGGCGTCGCGGAAGGTCGGGACGAGGCGCTTGAGGTCGGCGCCCGCGCTGAACGTGCGTGTCGCCGGCGCCGGTGAGCACGGCGACGCGCAGGCCGGGGTCGGCCTCGAAGTCCGCGAAGGCCGCGGCGAGGGCGTCGTTGTGCTCCGGGTCGAGCGCGTTGCGCGCCTCGGGCCGGTCGATCGTGATCAGGACGACGGCGCTCGTCGACCTCGTAGCGGATGGCCATGTCGCGGTCAGCCTTTCGCGGGGGCGCCGTCGGTGCCGTTGGTCAACAGGTGGCGCAGCGGGGAGGCCGGGAAGACGCCGAGCATCCGGATCTCGACGGCGAAGAACGCGAGCTCGTCCAGCGCCCGGGCGAGCGCGGGGGAGTCCGGGTGCCCGTCGACCTCCGCGTAGAACTGGGTGGCGGTGAACTGACCCCCGATCATGTACGACTCGAGCTTCGTGACGTTGACGCCGTTGGTGGCGAACCCGCCGAGCGCCTTGTACAGCGCCGCGGGCAGGTTGCGGACGCGGAAGACGAAGCTCGTCACGGTCGGCCGTCCGTCTGACGGTGCGTCAGAACGCTCGCGGGCAAGCAGGACGAAGCGCGTCTTGTTGTGCGCAGCGTCCTCGACGTTCTCCTCCGCGATCTCGAGGCCGTACAGCTCGGCGGCCGGCCGCGGGGAGAGCGCGGCGCAGCTCGGGTCGCCGGCCTCGGCGACCTCCCGGGCGGCGCCGGCGGTGTCGCCCGCGACGACCGGGCGCAGCCCCAGCCGCCGGATCACGTTGCGGCACTGGCCGAGCGCGTGGACGTGGCTGTGCACCGTCCGCAGAGCGGAGACCGGCGTCCCGGGCAGGACCATCAGGTGGAAGTGGATCGCGAGGAAGTGCTCGCCGACGATGTGCAGCCCGGACGTCGGCAGCAGGTGGTGGATGTCCGCGACCCGGCCGGCGAGGGAGTTCTCGATCGGGATCAGCGCGCGGTCGGCCCGGCCCTCGACGACGGCGTCGAACGTGTCCTCGAACGTCGGGTACGGCACGGCCTCGTGCTCGGGCCAGGCCTCGAGGCAGGCGAGCTGCGAGTTCGAGCCCGGCTCGCCCTGGTAGGCGATCGTGCTGCTCACCGGTGGGGCTCCTCACGTCGTCTTGGACCGGACGATGCTAGCCACCTGCAGACCGGCCGGCGCGCGCGGCGTATGCCGGCCGACCAGGCAGGTGGGCCTCGGCTGGCCTTTCCGGCCGATCACGGCTACTGACTGGGCGTCAGTTCGAACACCGGAATGTGCCGCGGGGCGGCGCGCTTCTCGTACGGCGTCCAGCCGGGGTAGATCTCCACGCCCTTCGCGTAGTACGCGGCCCGCTCGGCGCCCTCGAGCTCGCGCGCGACCATCGCGCGCCCCGTGCCTTCGAACGCGACCGCGCACCTCGGGTTCGCGCGAAGGTTGTAGCACCAGCCCGGGTTGTTCTTCCCGCCGTAGTTCGACGCGATCACGATCAACTTGCTGCCGTCGGGGATCGCGATCAGCGGGCTGTCGCGCGCCTGGCCGCTCTTCGCCCCGGTCGTTCGCAACATGACGATGGGCAGGCCCGTCACGAACGACGCGAACGTCGCCTTGCCCTTGGTTGCCTTGAACACCACACGGTCGAGATGGTGCAGCGTGCGCGAGTAGAACTTCGACATGAGCGGCCACGCCGCGCTCACCCGCAGCGCCCGCTGGAACGGGTTCGCCTGCTTGTAGTTGTACACGGACCGAAGTCAACCACTCGGCCGATCGGCCGAGGTACCCCGGGACGATCGGTCGAACATGCGCTTAACTCAGTCAATTCGCACCCTCACGGGGGACGGGAATGCGTGTGCTGCCGTCGAAACACCCATGACCTCCGCTTGGACCCGCCGGGACGCGCTTCGCTGCACCGTCGGGCGCTCGCCCTCACCGTCCTCGCCGGGGCCGTCGGCGTCGGCCTGCCCTCGAGCGCCGGCGCGGCGGAGGACACCTCCTTCGTCACGATGGCGATCGAGCAAGGTGTCCACGGCGGCGTCGCCGAGAGCCGGCTCTGGCGCACCGGCGCGGGTGAGATCGCCGTGGCGGGCTCGGCGGACGGTCAGGTCGCGGTGGAGGTCTCCGGTGGGACGTGGGGCGAGGCCGCCACGCTGAATTTTGCCGCCCCGAGCGGTGCTTCCCTCGTCCCGGGCGCCTACGAGGGGGCGCTTCCCCCGGGGGACGCGTCGGCCGATCGGCCCCGGCTGCAGGTGTCCCGCGCCGGCGAGACGTGTCTGGGCGGGGGGCGTTTCACCGTCCTGGACATGGCCGCGGGCCTCAGCTCGCTCTGGCTCGTCTACGACCAGCAGTGCGGGACGGGCTCGCACGTGTTCGGCGAGATCCGGTACGGACTGCCCCTCGCCGACCCGGACCTGCTCGTCGCGGCCGGGCAGATCTCGTGGCCGGGCGCGGACGTGCACGCCGCGGGGGAGCAGGTGCCCGTCACGTTGGTCAACACCGGTACCGAGCCCGTCACGGTCGCCGATGCGTCCGGCACCGGCGGTAACCCCGACTTCGGTGTGAATTCCTGGACCTGCGGCACGCTCGATCCGGGTGCCACCTGCGTGATTCGGATCGGGTTCGCCCCGACGGCCGCCGGGACGCGGGAGGGTACGCTGACCGTCGTCTCGGACACGTCGGTCGGGTCGCAGACCGTCGCCCTGACCGGTCGGGGTTACGGGGGGAACAGCTCCCTGTCGCTGTACAGCCAGGACGGCTACTTCGCGGGCACCGGCACCGAGTCCTACTCGATGGGCGGTGGGGCTCAGTTCACCGCGAGCGGTGACGCCTCGAAGGTGGATATTCAGGTCAAGTACGGCATGACCTACAACACCCTGCGGTTCACGGCGGCGGCCGGTGACGTGCTGCCGGTCGGCTCGGTCGTGACCGACTCGTCGCCGGCCGAAGGTGCCCCCGGGCCCGACCTGCGCATCTGGCCGTGCAAGGCGAACGTCGGTGACTTCACCGTGCACGAACTGGCGCTCGAGGACGGGAAGCTGAGCGCGTTCTCCGCCACCTTCACCCACCGCTGCACGACCGACAAGGGGAAGATGTTCGGTTCGGTCACCTGGCGCGCAGCTCAGCCGGCGCGCCCGATACCCGGCCTCGCCGGCCTGGCGCCGGAGCCGGTGTCGGAGTTCTCGGCGAAACCCGGCTACGACTCGCTCGACCTGACCTGGACGGACCCGCAGACCCCGGACTGGGCAACCACCGTCGTGCGCGGCGCTCTCGGGACGACGGCCCCGACGTCGCCGACCGGCGGGTTCGCGGTGTACTCGGGCAAGGCCGGCGGGACGACGGTCGGCAAGCTTCGGCTCGGCAGCACGATCTCCTACGCCGCGTTCGCGCGCGACTCCGAAGGCCTCGTCGCCCCGCGGGCGACCTGACCGTCCACGGTTCGTCGATGACGCTCGTGACGTCCGCGGCGAAGATCGTCTACGGCGGTAAGGCGACGCTGAGCGGTACGTTGCTCGATGCGCAGACCAAGAAGGGCATCTGGGGCGCCGCGGTGAACGTCTGGGCGCGGAGCCCGGGGAAGACGACCTGGTACACCGTCGGGAAGACGAAGACCGGGAGCGGCGGGAAGTGGAAGCTGTCCGTCGATCCGGGGGAGACCTACGAGTTCTGGGTGTTCCACGACGGCACCGACGACGGCGTCGACCACCTCGGTGCCACTGCCGGGCCCGTCAAGATCTCAGTGGCGACCTTCGTCGACGTGTTCGCCCCGAAGACGAAGGGCAAGCTGGGCACGAAGTTCGACGTGCTCACGGCCGTAGGTCCGGCCGCCGCGGGCAAGAACGTCCAGCTCCAGGAGTACGTGAAGGGCAAGTGGAAGACCGTCGCCGAGGCGAAACTGAAGAAGGACGTCACGACGCTGAGCGTGAAACCTAAGACCAAAGGGACGCACACATACCGGATCTACAAGGCGGGCGACTCCAAGCGCGGCGCCGGGACGAGCAAGTCCGTGAAGATCAAGGTCACCTGACGGGCAATCGGATGGCGTTGGGCGAGTGCGACGCGTGACCCTTTACCTCACCCTGGCCGGTCTTCAGATGACCTTCTGGTCGGGGTGACCTGGACGTCAAGACAGGGTTGTAGCGTCCGGCGGATGCTTGTACTTTCCTTTGCTGGTAGGGGTTTCCGGGGTTCGGGAATTGTCAGGGGTGCCGCATAGTGTCCTGGGCATGGAGGCGGGGGCGGGTTCGTTGGGTGAGGTGCTGGCGGAGCTGTCGCCGGGGCCGGAGCTCGCCGCGCTCCTGGCCAGTGTCGATCTCGCGGCGGTGTCCGACGTCGACATCGTGGACGTGCTGAAGGCACGGGATCGCCAAGGTGCGCACGAGCGGGCGCAGTTCCTGCGGGCGGTGCTGGCGACGGGTCTGCGTTCGTCGGCCGCGTCGGGGTGTGGGCCGGGGGAGTTGGGGCCGTATGCGTGGGCGGAGGTGCGGGCGGGGTTGATGGTGACCCCGAACGGTGCGGAGGGCCTGCTCGAGCATGCGAGTGAGCTCTTCGTGCGGCTCCCGGTCCTGGGTGAGGCGATGCTCGCCGGGGGGTTGGACGAGTCGCGGGCGCGGGTGTTCACGAACTGGATGCCGGGGGTGCCGGATGTTCTGGCGCGCCGGGTGTGCGAGAAGTTGGTGGCGAAGGCGTCGGGGTGGACGACGAGCCAGTTGCGGGAGCGGATCAAGCGGATGCTCACGAATCTTGATCCGGAGTGGGCGCGCAAGCGGTATGAGGCGGCGCTCGAGGAGCGGGACGTGCTGGGGTACCGCGATCCGGAGGGGACGGCGACGCTGACGGGTCGTCATCTGCCGGTTAACCGTGCGATTGTGTCGTCCGATCGGATCGACCGGTTGGCGAAGTCGGCGAAGGTGGCGGGGGACCCGCGGCGGATGGGGCATCTGCGGGCGGAGGTGTATCTGGGGTTGCTGGACGGCACGTATGTCCGGATGGACGATGCGGAGATCGTCGCGCACATGCTCGCGAACCGCCCCGAGGACGACCTCGACGACGAGGACCTCGGCGAGGATCCTGACGACCCCGGCCCTGTCGAGCCGGACGAGGACTCCGGCCCTGACGACTCCGGCCCTGACGACTCCGGCTCTGTCGAGCCGGTCGACGAACCGGGCTGGGCTGACGAGATCGACGAGTTCGAGCCTGACGTCGTTGGTGCGCCCGAACCTGAGATCGACGGAGCTGCCGAACTCGAGGTGGGCGGGTCTCCCGCGTCCGAGGCCGGCCAGGACAGCAACAGCGCGGTCGAGGTTCGTTCGCCGACGCGTGGTGGGGTCGAGTTGCAGGTCCGCCTGTCCACGCTTCTGGGTGCGGACGACGCCCCGGCGGAACTCGCCGGCTGGGGCCCGGTCCACTCCGAGCTGGCCCGCACGACCGCCGCGACTCTCGGCAGCGCCGAGTGGCGGTGGGCGGTCACCACCCCCGACGGGTACCTCTGCGCGGGCGGGATCACCCTGGTCCGCCCGGCCGGCACCCCGAAGGGTCGGCGCACAGACAGCGTCCTCGAGATCGCGATCCCCGCGACCCTCCTCGACCAGCTGAGCGAGTTGACGGAACGTCAGGTCTCACCGGAGATGGCCGCCTGGCTACCCGTGCTCGCCGACATCCGGCGCAGGATCGGCTTCGCCGCCGACATGCCCCCACCAGACCCTGATCGTCGTTTCCCTGACGCCGCGTTGCGCCGTGAAGTTCAGATGGCGCTGCGGCGGTGTATCGGCGTGGGCTGCCGCAGACGGGCCCTTAAGTGCGAGATCGACCACACGGTCGACCACGCCTTCGGCGGGCCGACACTCGGGCCCAACCTCGGCCCGGCGTGCGGGCGCGACCACGGGCTCAAGCACAGGGGCGACTGGGGGCTGGAACGAACCGGCCCACACGCGTTCACCTGGACCAGCCCGCTCGGCCGCCGGTACGTCGTGAACACCCCGCCGGTCATCGAGACCTACCCGCAGCCCGAGCCCACCGGCATCGACCCACCGGAGCCGTGGTTCGCCAACAACGACCGCACGCCCTGGCAGCAGAGCACCACCTGGGCCACCCCCTACGGCCCAGAGCCCAACCCCAACCCCGACCCGGAGCCCCAACCGGAGCCCAAGCCCGAGCCGATCCCGGCACACCTCGACATCCCGCCCTTTTAACAGGGCGTACCAGGTCGGAGATTGGCAGATGCCTTCGACGCCTCACCCACGCGAGCGCGTCGTCGACGACAAGCGACCGCCCAGCGGCGATCGTCGTAGCCGGAGTAGACCTAGGGTTTCCTAAACCACGGCCACTCCGTCTCGTCGGGTTCCCAACCGTCGGGGGGACGGCGGAACGCCTCGCTGTGGATGCAGATTTCGCACGCCCAGGACCACTCTGCATGGAGGCCGATCACTTCGGAGAGCCTGATCGAGTGCTCGGTGAGGGCTTGCATGCACCAATCGCAGCAGAATGGGTCGCCCGGGTTCGAGGAGCCGGTGTCGACTGAAAGGAGGGTGAGTGCTTCGCTCGCGCGCGCTCGGAGTTGGTATCAGGCGCGGTCGTCGTACCACACATGGTCGGGCGGGGCGGGGCCGCACCTCTGCAAAGTTTGGGCCGCCAGCTCCACCCACCTTTCGCATGACGGTCGCTTCTTCCGGACTCGTCGGGAACTCGACGATCGCTTGCGCGGCATTGCAGGAGCCGGTCCAGGTGTCGGCAGCCATCCAGCACACCGCCGAGGCGAGATCGGGCCACATCTGCTCGGTCTGTCGCGGACCCCGCGGCGGCATTGGAGCGGCGAGAATTCTGAGCCCGTTGCGAAGGTCGCCGAGTAGGTTTGGAGCTGACGACGTCACCACCCCCGCGCTCTCCACTCGGCCACGTGCGGGCGCTCGGCGCCGATCGTCGTGTCGTCGCCGTGGCCGGGGTAGACCCAGGTCTCGTCGGGCAGCGTGCCGAACAGCTTCGACTCGACGTCGTCGATGAGCGAGGCGAAGTTCTTGCCGCTGCCGAAGGTGTTCCCGACCCCGCCGGGGAACAGGCAGTCGCCGGTGAACACGTGCGGGTGGCCGACGGGGTCGTCGTAGACCAGCGCGATGCTGCCCGGGGTGTGGCCGACGATGTGGACGGCGCGCAGGCTCACGGCGCCGACCGTGACCGTGTCGCCGTCCTCGACGGGGTCGTCGGTCGCGACGGGGATGCCCTCGGCGTCCAGGGGGTGCGCGCGTCGTCCGGGCGCCGGTCGCGGCCCGAACCTCGGCCAGCGCGGCCCAGTGATCCCCGTGCTGATGGGTCGTCACAATGCGGTCCAGGCGGGCGCCGACGAGCTCGATCAGCGTGCCCGCGTCGTTCGCAGCGTCGATCAGCAGCTGCTCGCCGGACTCGCGGCAGCGCAGCAGGTAGCAGTTGTTGTTCATCGGCCCGACCGCGACCTTCGTGACGACGAGGCCGGCCAGTTCGCGTACGTCCGGGGCCCCGCCGACCGTCACCTTGCCGTGGTACGTACGCACGCCTCGCTCCTCCGATCGATCCGTCGGGCCCATCGTGCCGCGCCGCGGCAGGTCACGGCCAGGCGGGCAGGCTCGGCAGCTTTCCGTCGGTCGCCGCGAGGCCGTCCCCGGTGCCGCGCCCGCACACCCAGGCGAGCAGCGCGGCGGCGGGTCCGGACACCGTGACCGAGGGCGGACGAACCGGGCACCCGCCATTCGGGCGCGACAGGCTCGGGTGGACCGGGGTCGGCGACGATCACGGCCGCCGCCGCGGGCGGGACTTCGCGGTCCGTCGAGACGAGGACGAGTTCGGGGCGGCTCTCCCACCGCGTCGCCAGCCCCGCGGCCGCCTCGGCGAGCTGGCCGGCGACGAATGCCGGGTCCCAGTGCGCGGGGGTGTAGCCCGCGTTCGAGGTCGACGTGGTGGAACTCGACCTCGCGCAGGCGCCCGGTCAGCGCCCGACCGCGTCGGCCGGCGGACTCCGGTCATGAAGGTCACCTCGTCGTCCCAGCGATCACAAGGCAGCGCGCGTGCGGCGTCCGAGAACAGGGCGGCCGAGTAGACGATCTCGCCGACGAGCTGGTGCCCGCTGCCCTGGGCGCCCTGCTCGATCGCGGCGTTGCGCGCCTCGACCGAGGGGTACATGGGTGTCTCGCGCGCCCGTGGCCGCCGAAGTGAGCGGGTTGACCAGCGCGGACGCGTTGCGGGCGACGTGAGCGAGCACGTGCGCGCGGGTCCACCCCGGCAGGAGGGACGGGCCCGAGCAGGTCGACCTCTTCCAGCGTGCTCGCCGTGTGGACCAGCCGGGCCGTGCCCCGCTCGATCTGGACGAGGACGGACTCCACGTCGGTGATGTCCAGCTCAGTGTTCACGTCGCCACTCCTTCCGAATGCGTCGAACGCATCGTGCCCCAGCCCTTCCCGGCGGGCGCGAAATGGAACTGTCGGACCCGCCGCCTACGATGCGAGGGCCGTACGGCGAGGCCTCGCAGCCCCGCTTCCAGACCGTTCGAAGGGCGCGAAGTGGCCGAACGTCTCATCGTCCGGGGCGCGCGTGAGCACAACCTCAAGGACGTCTCGCTCGACCTCCCGCGCGACAGCCTCATCGTGTTCACGGGCCTGTCCGGCTCGGGCAAGTCGAGCCTCGCGTTCGACACGATCTTCGCCGAGGGCCAACGCCGTTACGTGGAGTCGCTGTCCGCGTACGCACGGCAGTTCCTGGGCCAGATGGACAAGCCCGACGTCGACTTCATCGAGGGCCTGTCGCCGGCGGTGTCGATCGACCAGAAGTCCACGTCGCGCAACCCGCGCTCGACGGTCGGCACGATCACCGAGGTCTACGACTACCTGCGCCTGCTGTACGCGCGGGCGGGCCGGCCGCACTGCCCGGAGTGCGGCCGGCCGATCGCGCGGCAGACGCCGCAGCAGATCGTCGACCGCGTCCTCGAGCTGGAGGAGGGCGCGCGGTTCCAGGTGCTCGCCCCGGTGATCCGCGAGCGCAAGGGCGAGTACGGCGAGCTGTTTCGCGAGCTGCAGGCCAAGGGTTTCTCGCGCGCCCGGATCGACGGCGTGGTCTACGCGCTGACCGAGCCGCCGACGCTGAAGAAGCAGGAGAAGCACACGATCGAGGTCGTGGTCGACCGGCTGGCCGTGAAGGCGAGCGCCAAGCGCCGGCTGACCGACTCGGTCGAGACGGCGCTGCGCTTGTCCGGCGGGCTCGTCACGCTCGAGTTCGTCGACCTCGCCGGAAGACGACCCGCACCGCGAGCGCGTCTTCTCCGAGCACCTCGCCTGCCTCTACGACGGCCTCGACTTCGAGGAGCTCGAGCCGCGCTCGTTCTCGTTCAACTCACCGTTCGGCGCCTGCCCCGACTGCACCGGCCTCGGCACCCGCATGGTCGTCGACCCCGAGTTGCTGGTGCCGGACCCGTCGAAGAGCCTGGACCAGGGCGCGATCGCCGCCTGGGCCGGCGCGTCCACCACCGAGTACTTCTCGCGGCTGCTCACCGCGCTGGCCGAGACGCTCGGCTTCCGCACCGACACCCCCTGGGGCAAGCTGCCGGCCAAGGCGCGCAAGGCCGTCCTCGAGGGCCACGACCATCAGGTCCACGTGAAGTACAAGAACCGCTACGGCCGCGTCCGGTCGTACTACACGGGCTTCGAGGGCGTCATCCCGTGGGTCGAGCGCCGGCACGCCGAGGCCGAGAGCGACGTCAGCCGCGAGCGCTTCGCCGGCTTCATGCGCGAGGTCCCGTGCCCCACCTGCGAGGGCGCGCGGCTCAAGCCGGTGGTGCTCGCGGTGACCCTCGGCGACAAGTCGATCGCCCAGGTCGCGGCGATGCCGATCGGGGAGTGCGCCAACTTCCTGCGCAGCCTCGAGCTGTCCGCCCGCGAGCGCCAGATCGCCGAACGCGTCCTCAAGGAGGTCAACGCGCGGCTCGGGTTCCTGCTCGACGTCGGGCTCGACTACCTCAGCCTCGACCGCGCGGCGGCGACGCTGGCCGGCGGCGAGGCGCAGCGCATCCGGCTCGCCACGCAGATCGGGTCCGGCCTCGTGGGCGTCCTCTACGTCCTGGACGAGCCCTCGATCGGCCTGCACCAGCGCGACAACCACCGGCTCATCGACACCCTCGTGCGGCTGCGCGGCCTTGGCAACACCCTGATCGTCGTCGAGCACGACGAGGACACGATCAAGGTGGCCGACTGGATCGTCGACATCGGGCCGGGCGCGGGCGAGCACGGCGGCCAGGTCGTGCACTCCGGGACGTACGAGGACCTGCTGAAGGTCGAGGACTCTCTGACGGGGGCCTACCTGTCGGGCCGCCGGTCGATCCCGGTGCCCGAGATCCGGCGCCCGACGACGCCGGGCCGCGAACTCGTCGTGCGCGGTGCCCGCGAGCACAACCTGCAGAACGTGACCGTGACGTTCCCGCTGGGCTGCTTCGTCGCGGTGACCGGGGTGTCGGGTTCGGGCAAGTCCAGCCTGGTCAACGACATCCTCTACAACGCGCTCGCGCGCCACCTCTACTCCGCGCGTACGGTGCCCGGTCGCCACACCCGCATCGACGGCCTCGACCACATCGACAAGGCGATCCACGTCGACCAGAGCCCGATCGGGCGCACCCCGCGGTCGAACGCGGCGACCTACACAGGCGTGTTCGACCACGTCCGCAAGCTGTTCGCGGAGACCACGGAGGCGAAGGTCCGCGGCTACCTGCCCGGCCGGTTCTCGTTCAACGTCAAGGGCGGGCGCTGCGAGGCGTGCTCCGGCGACGGCACGATCAAGATCGAGATGAACTTCCTGCCCGACGTGTACGTGCCCTGCGAGGTCTGCGCCGGCGCCCGGTACAACCGCGAGACGCTCGAGGTGCACTTCAAGGGCAAGACGATCGCGGAGATCCTCGACATGCCGATCGAGGAGGCCGCGACCTTCTTCGAGGCGATCCCGGCGATTTCCCGGCACCTCGTCACGCTCGTGCAGGTCGGGCTCGGGTACGTCCGGCTCGGGCAGCCGGCGCCGACGCTGTCGGGCGGGGAGGCGCAACGAGTCAAGCTCGCCTCCGAACTGCAGAAGCGCTCGACGGGGCGGACGGTCTACGTGCTGGACGAGCCGACGACGGGCCTGCACTTCGAGGACGTCCGCAAGCTCCTCGGCGTCCTGACCAGCCTGGTCGACAAGGGCAACTCCGTCATCGTGATCGAGCACAACCTCGACGTGGTGAAGACGGCGGACTGGGTGATCGACATGGGTCCGGAGGGCGGCTCGGGCGGCGGCCTCGTGGTGGCGACCGGCACCCCCGAGCACGTCGCCGGCGTGGCCGCCAGCCATACCGGCCGGTTCCTGGGGCCCCTGCTGGGTGGAGCGGCGAGCAAGCCGGCCGCCCCGCGCGGCAAGGCGGCGGCGAAGGCGCCGGCCAAAGCGCTGGCCAAGGCGCCGGCCAGGAAGCCGGCGAAGGCAACTACCGAAACGCCGGTAGAAGCAGCCGCGAAAGCGCCGGCCAAGGCAACCGCCAAGCGGGCGAGCCCCCGGCGCAAGGTGTCCTGACTCTGCGCGGTCACGCCCTGACGGCACGCAGAACCCCCCGGACGGATTCCGCGTTTCCCCAGGCGGGCCGCTTGTGCCGCCGTACCATGCGAAACCTGCCCGAATCGCCCTGGAGGCCAGGCCATGTCGCACCGTCCCGATCCGGACACCGAGCCGGGGGATCCTGCGCGGACCGAGGCCGTTCCCGACGCGGCCCGGCGCACGCTCCTGCGCGGCGTGGCTGTATTCGGCCTGGCCGGCGTCACCGGCACGCTCGCCGCTTGCGGCGGGGGCGGCGAGGCGGCCGTGACTTCGGCTGCGGGCCCGCCGGCGGACCCGATCGCGGAGGCGCCGGCCAAGCTGCCCGCCACGAAGTCCGAGGTCTACAAGCGGCGCCCGAGCCCCGCAAGCTCCCGAAAGCCCCCGCCGACGCGGTGGGCGAGGTCCCCGACGTGGCCGGCCCGCCGCAGCGCGGCGCGGACCTGAAGCCCGCGGCGAAGCAGGAGGCGAAGGTCGCCGACGCCAGAGCCGAAGGGAAGGTTGCGAAGGCGCCAGTCGAGGCCGCGGACCCCCCCGCCGGCAGCAAGGCGACCGGCTCGTCGCAGGCGGCGCGCGCGCCCCGCGAGGCTCCCGCCGATCCCAAGGCCAAGCCGGCGAAGCCCGCGAAGAAGCCGGCCCCGAAGCCGTCCGCCGCCCCGGTCGTCGCCGAGACGATCGCGGGCGCCAAGACCGCCGACATCCCGGTGGGCGGCGGGCGGATCTACACCAAAGAGAAGATCGTCGTCACCCAGCCCACGAAGGGTGACTTCAAGGGTTTCAGCGCCGTCTGCACGCACCAGTCGTGCATCGTCACCGGCATCGACGCGGGCACGATCGTCTGCGGGTGTCATGGCAGCCGGTTCGGCATCTCCGACGGCGGCGTCCAGCGTGGCCCGGCATTCATGGCCCTACCCCCGGCCGCGATCGCGGTGCACGGGGACGAGATCCACCCCGGCTGAGGCGCGCCTCTCAGCGCCCGCACACGTGCCGCTCAGCTTCTCCTCGAGTTCGGCCACGTAGGGTGACGAGCGTGCCCGTGACTGCGGGTGCGCGACTTTCCCGGGGGGTGGACCCAGCATGACGTCCGAACTTACTGCCGATCCGACCGAGGCGATGCCCGGTCACGGACGGCGCACCGTCCTCCGCGGCGCCGCGGTCGTCGGGGCCTTCGGCCTCGCGGGCTCCCTGGCCGGCTGCGGCGGCGGCGGCGAGGACGCGGTCACCGAGGGCACCGGCACGGGCGCAGGAGCCGGTACGGGGGCCGCGAGCGGCACCGGCGCTCGGCCGCGCAGGCGGCGACATTCCCGTCGGCGGCGGCAAGATCTTCGACGCCGAGAAGATCGTCATCACCCAGCCGACGAAGGGCACGTTCAAGGCGTTCACCGCGACCTGCACCCACACGGGCTGCCTCGTCGCGAGGTCGAGAAGACCATCAACTGCCCCTGCCACGGCAGCAAGTTCTCGATCACGGACGGGTCGGTCGTGGCCGCCGCCGGCCACCTCGCCGCTGACGGCCAAGACGGTGAAGGTGGACGGAGACCAGCCTCACCGTCACCTGACTGTCGGCCTGACCGCATACCCTCGCGGTGTGGCAGATCCGGCGACGTACCGCCCGCGGCCGGGTTCGATCCCGGACTCCCCGGGCGTGTACCGGTTTCGGGACGCGCACGGTCGCGTCATCTACGTCGGCAAGGCGAAGAGCCTGCGCGCGCGGCTGAGCTCGTACTTCCAGGACCTCTCGGCGCTGCACGTCCGGACGCAGACGATGGTCACGACGGCGGCCTCCGTGGAGTGGACGGTCGTGTCCACGGAGGTCGAGGCCCTCCAGCTCGAGTACTCGTGGATCAAGGAGTACGACCCGCGGTTCAACGTCCGCTACCGCGACGACAAGTCCTACCCGAGCCTCGCCGTGACACTGAACGAGGAGTACCCGCGGCTGCAGGTCATGCGCGGGGCGAAGAGCAAGGGCGTGCGCTACTTCGGGCCGTACGCCCACGCGTGGGCGATCCGGGAGACTCTCGACCTGCTGCTGCGGGTGTTCCCCGCCCGCACGTGCTCGGCCGGGGTGTTCAAGCGGGCCGGGCAGATCGGCCGGCCGTGCCTGCTCGGCTACATCGGCAAGTGCTCGGCCCCGTGCGTCGGCAGGGTCTCGGCCGCCGAGCACCGCGAGATCGTCGAGGACTTCTGCGACTTCATGGCCGGGCAGACCACGACGTACCTGCGCCGGCTGGAGAAGGAGATGCAGGCGGCGGCCGACGTCCAGGAGTACGAGCGGGCCGCGCGCCTGCGCGACGACATCGGGGCGCTGCGCCGGGCGATGGAGAAGAACGCCGTCGTCCTCGGTGACGGCACGGACGCCGACGTGATCGCGTTCGCCGACGACGCGCTCGAGGCGGCGGTGCAGGTCTTCCACGTCCGCGGCGGGCGGGTGCGCGGCCAGCGCGGCTTCGTCGTCGACAAGGTGGAGGACGTGACGCTCGGCGATCTCGTCGAGCACTTCCTCCAGCAGCTGTACGGCGACGCCGACACCGAGAGCCGCCGGCGCCGGTGAGGCCGTGCCGCGGGAGGTTCTGGTGCCCGCGCTGCCCGTCGGACGCGGACGCGGTGACCGCGTGGCTGAGCGGGCTGCGCGGCTCCCGGGTCGACCTGCGGGTGCCGCAGCGCGGCGACAAGAAGTCGCTGATGGAGACCGTCGAGCGCAACGCGGCGCAGGCCCTCGCGATGCACAAGACCAAGCGGGCGAGCGATCTGACGACCCGTTCGCTGGCGCTGCAGGAGCTGCAGGACAACCTGGGCGCTGGACGAGGCACCCCTGCGCATCGAGTGTTTCGACGTGTCCAACCTGCAGGGCACCGAGGTCGTCGCGTCGATGGTGGTGTTCGAGGACGGCCTGGCGCGCAAGAGCGAGTACCGCAGGTTCGACGTCAAGGGCGTCGAGGGCCAGAACGACGTCGCCGCGATCCCGAGGTGATCACCCGCCGGTTCAAGCGCTTCCTGGAGGAGCAAGGAGGCGACGACGGAACGACGGCGCGGGTCAGGCGATCGACCCCGTCGACGGGCCGCCCGCGCCGGTTCGCGTACCCGCCGAACCTCGTCGTCGTGGACGGCGGCGCGCCCCAGGTCGCGGCGGCCGCCCGGGCGCTCGACGCGCTCGGCATCTACGACGTGGCCCTGTGCGGGCTGGCGAAGCGGCTCGAGGAGGTCTGGCTGCCGGACGAGGCAGACCCGGTGATCCTGCCGCGGACCAGCGAGGGCCTGTACCTGCTGCAGCGGGTCCGCGACGAGGCGCACCGCTTCGCGATCGCGCACCACCGCGCGCGCCGGTCGAAGTCGATGATCGCGAGCAGCCTCGACGACGTCCCCGGGCCTGGGGGAGCGCCGCCGGGCGACGCTGATCAAGCACTTCGGCTCGTTGCGCCGGCTGCAGGCGGCGACGGTCGAGGAGATCGCGGAGGTGCCCGGCTTCGGCCCGCGCACGGCCGAGGCGGTCGTCGCGGCCCTGTCGACCCAGGCCGGCCGGGGCGCCCGCGGTCAACATGGCGACGGGCGAGATCATGGAGGATGCCGTGCCGCGATGCGTCTGGAGCGGGAGGATCGATGAGCCGGAGTGCGATGACCGAGCTGGCCATCATCACGGGCATGTCCGGGCGCCGGGCGCAGCACCGCCGCGAACGCTCTGGAGGACCTCGGCTGGTACGTCGTCGACAACCTGCCGCCGGCGCTGCTGCCGTCCCTGGTCGAGCTGGGGGAGGGCAGCGAGGGCGCCGTCCCGCGCATCGCCGCCGTCGTCGACGTCCGCGGGCCGGTCGTTCTTCGACTCCCTGCACGGCGCGCTCACCGAGTTACTCGCAGCGCGGGGTCCGGCGCCGCGGATCGTCTTCCTCGAGGCGTCGGACGACGCGCTCGTCCGCCGCTTCGAGAGCGTCCGCCGCCCGCATCCCCTGCAGGAGGACGGCCGCGTCGTCGACGGCATCGCGCTGGAACGCGAGCTGCTGCGCGACCTGCGCGGTGAGGCCGACCTGGTGATCGACACGTCGCTGCTCAACGTCCACGAACTGCACGCCAAGATCGACGCCGCGTTCGTGGCCGGCGTCGAGACCGCGCTGACCGTCACGGTGGTCTCCTTCGGCTTCAAGTACGGGCTGCCGGTCGACGCAGACATGGTCGTGGACTGCCGCTTCCTGCCGAACCCGCACTGGGTGCCCGAGCTGCGCCCGCACACGGGCCTGGACGCGGAGGTCAGCCGCTACGTGCTCGGCGGGCCGGGCGCGAGCGACTTCCTGGACGGATACGCGCGACCTGCTCGCAGCTGGTGCACAGCGGCTACCTGCGCGAGCACAAGCGCTACGTCACGCTCGCGGTCGGCTGTACGGGCGGCAAGCACCGCAGCGTCGCCATTGCGGAGGAACTCGGGCCGCCGACTGTCCGCGGCGGGGCTGGCGAACCGGGTGGCGCACCGCGACATGGGCCGCGAATGAGCGACGCTCGGAGTTTCCCGGCCAGCGGGTCGTCGCCCTCGGCGGCGGGCACGGCCTCGCGGCCTCCCTGTCGGCCCTGCGGCGCGTGACGGACGCGCTGACGGCCGTGGTGACGGTCGCGGACGACGGCGGCTCCAGCGGCCGCCTGCGCACGCGAGCTCGGCGTGCTGCCGCCCGGCGACCTGCGGATGGCGCTGGCCGCGCTCTGCGGCGACGACGACTGGGGCGTGACGTGGAGCCGGGTCGTCCAGCACCGGTTCGCGGCGCCGGGCGACCTGCACGGGCACACGGTCGGCAACGTGCTCATCGTCGCGTTGTGGGACCTGCTGGACGACACCGTCGCGGGCCTCGACTGGGTCGGCCGGCTGCTGGGGGCGCGCGGCCGGGTGCTGCCGATGTCGTCGGTGCCGCTCGACGTCGCGGCCGAGGTCGCAGGCGTCCACCCCGACCGTCCGGACGAGCTGAGCATCGTGCGCGGCCAGGTGGCGGTGGCGACGACGACCGGGCCGCGTGGCCTCGCTGAGCCTCGTCCCCGCCGACCCGCCGGCGTGCAAGGAGGCCGTCGCGGCCGTGCGCGACGCCGAGTGGGTGGTCCTCGGGCCGGGTTCCTGGTTCACCAGCGTGCTGCCGCACCTGCTGGTTCCGGATCTGGCCCGAGCGCATCTGCGAGACTCCGCGCGCCGCGTGGTCGCGCTGAACCTGGCGCCGCAGCCGGGCGAGACGTCGGGGTTCTCGCCGGAGATGCACTTGGAGGTGCTGCTCTCGCACGCCCCTGACCTGCGCCTCGACGTCGTCCTCGCCGACCCGGGCGCGGTTCCCGACGTAGGCGGCGCTGCGCGAGGTCGCCGCTCGGGCGGGGGCGGAACTGGTGCTGGCACCCGTCGCTGTCGCGGACGGGTCGCCTCGTCACGATCCGCAACGTCTTGCTGCGGCGTACGGGAGCATCCTCGCCTCTGGCAGGATCACCCCATGGCGATGACGGCAGCGGTGAAGGACGAATTGAGCCGCTTGGCCGTGACAAAGCCCTGTTGCCGCAAGGCCGAGGTCTCCTCGACGCTGCGATTCGCGGGCGGTTTGCACCTCGTGAGCGGGCGGATCGTCGTCGAGGCCGAGCTCGACACAGGCTCGGCGGCGCGGCGGCTCCGCAAGGACATCGCCGAGGTCTTCGGGCATCCCTCCGAGGTCGCCGTGATGGCGCCCGGCGGGCTGCGCCGCGGTAACCGGTGGGTGGTGCGCGTGGTCGCGGCAGGGGAGTCACTGGCTCGGCAGACCGGCCTGGTCGACGGTCGCGGGAGGCCGGTGCGCGGGCTGCCGCCGCAGGTCGTCTCGGGCTCGGCGTGTGACGCGGAAGCGGCCTGGCGGGGTGCGTTCCTCGCCCACGGCTCGCTCACGGAACCGGGCCGCTCGTCGGCCCTGGAGATCACCTGTCCCGGCCCGGAGGCCGCGCTCGCGCTCGTAGGCGCCGCCCGGCGGCTAGGCATCAGCGCGAAGGCGCGGGAGGTCCGCGGGGTCGACCGCGTCGTCGTCCGCGACGGGGACGCGATCGGGGCCATGCTGACCCGCCTGGGGGCGCACGAGAGCGTGCTTGCCTGGGAGGAGCGCCGCATGCGCCGCGAGGTGCGCGCGACGGCGAACCGGCTGGCGAACTTCGACGACGCGAACCTGCGCCGCTCGGCCCGCGCGGCGGTCGCCGCCGGTGCCCGCGTGGCCCGCGCGCTCGAGATCCTCGCCGACGACGTGCCCGAGCACCTGGCCGCGGCCGGTCGGCTCCGGCTCGACCACAAGCAGGCCAGCCTCGAAGAGCTCGGGGCGCTGTCCGACCCGCCGCTCACCAAGGACGCGATCGCCGGGCGAATCCGCCGGCTCCTCGCGATGGCCGACAAGCGGGCGTCCGACCTCGGGTGTCCCGGGCACCGAAGCCAGCCTCACGCCGGACATGCTGGTTCAGTAAGCAAGCAGAAACGGGCGGGACGCAAATCGCGTCCCGCCCCGTTTTCTCGTTGCTGCCTAGTGGCCGTGGCCGCCGATTCCCGGCAGGGCCGCGTGGTCGTCCGCGACGCCGGCGGGGACCTTCGTGTCGGGCGTGGCGCGCATGCTGGCGGGTGCCTTCGTCCCGCCCTTCAGGTTCTTCGTCTCGGCGACGGCGAGCAGCATGATGCCCATGACGCCCTTCATGGCGCGCGGGGGTGTCGTAGAGGCTCTCGATCTGGAGCTTCTCGCCGGCCTTGACGGTGCCGAGGCTGTCCCAGCTGCAGGACGACATCGACGTCACCATGTTCGCCAGCGCGTCGTGGCCCGCCATGCCGTGCCGGCCTGTTCCGTGGCCAGTCGTGTCCCGCCCGGATCGCGGTCGTGCCGTAGCCGGCCTCGGACGAGCAGATGCGCTTCTCGGTCGTGCGTTGGTCAGGACGGTGCCGACGCCGCCGGCGTGGACGTGGCCCGCGGCGGCGACGATCTTGCCGGTGATGTTCGACGTCCAGTCCCACTTCGTGTTGCTGCGCCCGCCGGGACGCCGTACTGCGAGTCGAAGCAGTTGGCGATGTCCATCCAGACCGGGGTGATCGGCGTGATGCCCTTGGTGGACGCGGGTACGTGGTAGACGTCGGCGGTGAAGTAGACGTCCTGCGGCAGCGGGCTGTGGTTCATCAGCTCGACGATGCCGATCCACTTGCCCGCCTTGACGGGGTAGCCGTAGCCCTTCGGCAGCGCGATCGGGGTGCGCTCGTCACCGGAGGCGAAGAAGCGCTCGCCGATCGCGCCGATGCCGTCGGTGCGGTCGCACGTCGCGTCCGGCCGGCTGGTGTCGGCGATGACGAGGTGGTGCAGCATCACGCCGGTGGTCATGTCCGCGCGGGTGCCGTCGGCGTAGACCAGCTTCGGGACGATGCCGGTGATGAAGCAGTCCGTCGCACGGTTTGGCCAGGTCGGGCAGGAACCGGTTCTGGTTCGGCATGTTGCCGAGCGGCGCGGGCGCGAGGTGGAACGGGCCGTACTTCATCGGTGGTCATCTCGCCGTAGTAGGGCGAGGCGGCGCCGGGAGTGGGCTTGCGGCGGCGGGCGCGACCTCGCGCGGCGGGCGCGGCGGAGACCGGGCCGGCGGCGACGGCGCCAGGGCCGTGACCGCCGCTCCGAAGACCGCGGTCAGCCGAAGGCGGGTACCGGTGCGGGACATGGCTCACTCTCCCCTGAGTGGTGTGGCGTTGTGACGTTAGCGACAACAATCCTTTTCGCGGGCGGCTCGGTCAAGGCTTTCGGCCGGTCTTATTACTGCCAGTAGGTCGGCGGCCGCAGCGGCTCGCCCCGCACGTCAGGGGGCCTGGAGGAGCATGTGACGCATTCGATAGGGTCGGGACCGGTTAGTGCTGGCCTTCCACGGACGAATCAGATACTGCAGAGGAGATCGCCGAGTGACGATCCGCGTGGGCATCAACGGTTTCGGACGGATCGGCCGGAACTTCTTCCGTGCCGTCATCGCGAGCGGCGCCGACATCGAGGTGGTGGGGGTCAACGACCTCACCGCCCCCGGCACCCTGGCGCACCTGCTCAAGTACGACACCATCCTGGGCCGCCTCGGCCAAGAGGTGAAGGCGACCGAGACCGAGATCAGCGTGGGCGGCAAGTCGTTCGCCGTCGTCGCGGAGCGCGACCCGGGCGCGCTGCCCTGGGGCGACCTGGGCGCCGACATCGTCATCGAGTCCACCGGCCGCTTCACGAAGGCCGCCGACGCGGGCAAGCACATCACCGCGGGCGCCAAGAAGGTCATCATCTCCGCGCCGGCCAATGACGAGGACATCACCATCGTCATGGGCGTGAACCACAAGGACTACGACCCGGCGAACCACCACATCATCAGCAACGCGTCGTGCACCACGAACTGCGTCGCGCCGATGGCCAAGGTGCTGCTCGACAACTTCGGCATCGAGCGCGGCCTGATGACCACGATCCACGCGTACACGAACGACCAGGTCATCCTCGACTTCCCGCACTCGGACCTGCGCCGCTCGCGCGGTGCCGCGTAGCAACATCATCCCCACGTCCACGGGTGCGGCGAAGGCGACGTCGCTGGTGCTGCCGGAGCTCAAGGGCAAGCTGGACGGCATCGCGATGCGCGTCCCGGTCCCCACGGGCTCGGTCACCGACCTCGTCGTCGAGCTGTCCTCGCGACGTGACCCGCGAGTCGATCAACGCGGCCTTCCTCGCGGCCTCCCAGGGCGACCTGAAGGGCTTCCTCGAGTACACGGAGGACCCGATCGTGTCCTCCGACATCGTCACCTCGCCGGCGTCGTGCACGTTCGACTCGCTGCTCACGATGGTCAGCGGCACCCGCCAGGCCAAGATCGTCGGCTGGTACGACAACGAGTGGGGCTACTCGAACCGCGTCGTCGACCTGATCAAGCTGGTCGGGGCGGGGCTCTAACCCCGACGTCGTCCGGTACCCCCAACCAGGAGGCCTCCCCACTGTGAAGACGATCGACGACCTCGGGGAGGTACGGGGCCGGCGCGTGCTCGTGCGCTCCGACCTCAACGTGCCGCTCGACGGGGCGAGCGATCACCGACGACGGGCGGATCCGGGCGAGCCTGCCCACGATCCGCACGCTGTCCGAGCGGGGCGCGCGGGTCGTGGTGTGCGCCCACCTCGGGCGGCCCAAGGGCGAGGTGCGGCCGGAGCTTTCGCTGGCTCCGGTCGCCGCCCGCCTGTCCGAGCTGCTCGGCGTTCCCGTCGCCATGTCCCCGGACGTGGTCGGTGACGGCGCGCAGGCGACCGTCGGCGGGCTCGCCGACGGCGGCGTGGCGATGCTCGAGAACGTCCGCTTCGCGGCGGAGGAGACGTCGAAGGACGACGCCGTACGCGGCGCGTTCGCGGACCGCCTCGCCGGGCCTGGCCGACCTCTACGTCGGCGACGCCTTCGGGGCGGTGCACCGCAAGCACGCCAGCGTCTACGACGTCCCGAAGCGGCTGCCGCACGCGGTCGGCGGTCTCGTCAGCACCGAGGTCACGGTGCTGAAGCGGCTGACCGAGTCGCCTGTGCGTCCGTACGTGGTCGTGCTCGGCGGCGCGAAGGTCTCCGACAAGCTCGCGGTCATCGACCGCCTGCTCGGCGTCGCCGACAAGATCCTCGTCGGCGGCGGCATGGTCTACACGTTCCTCGCGGCGCAGGGCTACGAGGTCGGCCAGAGCCTGCTCGAGGCCGACCAGCTCGACACCGTCCGCGGCTACCTGGCCGAGGCCGAGAAGCGCGGCGTCGAACTGCTCCTGCCGGTGGACGTGGTCGCGGCCGACCGGTTCGCCGCGGACGCCGACGCGATCGTCGTCCCGGCGAACGAGATCCCCGCCGACCGGATGGGCCTCGACATCGGCCCGGAGAGCGGCAAGGCCTTCGCGGCCGCGCTCGCCGACGCCGGCACGGTGTTCTGGAACGGCCCGATGGGCGTCTTCGAGATGGAGGCGTTCGCCGAGGGCACGCGGGCGCTCGCCCGCGCGCTCGTCGCCTGCCCGGGCCTCACGGTCGTCGGCGGCGGCGATTCCGCGGCGGCCGTGCGCCGGCTCGGGTTCGCCGACTCGGAGTTCGGCCACATCTCCACCGGCGGCGGTGCCAGCCTCGAGTACCTCGAGGGCAAGCCGCTGCCCGGCCTCGACGCGCTGGAGGACTGAGCACGATGTCGACTCGCAAGCCGCTCATGGCCGGCAACTGGAAGATGAACCTGAACCACCTCGAGGCGATCGCGCTCGTCCAGAAGCTGTCGTTCTCCTTCACGGACCGCGACCTGGACGCGGTCGAGGCGGCCGTGATCCCGCCGTTCACCGACATCCGTTCCGTCCAGACGGTCATCGAGGCGGACCGCGTGCGGATCGCCTACGGCGCGCAGGACCTCTCCGCGAACGACTCGGGTGCCTACACCGGCGAGATCTCGGGCGCGATGCTGGCGAAGCTCGGCTGCACCTACGTCGGTGGTGGGGCACTCCGAGCGCCGCGAGTACCACGCCGAGGACGGACGCGGTCGTCAACGCCAAGGTGAAGGCGGCCTTCCGGCACAAGCTCACGCCGATCCTGTGCGTGGGGGAGGGCCTGGAGGTCCGCAAGGCCGGCGACCCACGTCGAGCACACCCTGGCCCAGCTGGACGGGGCGCTCGACGGGCGTCCCGGCCGCGGACGGCACGCACGATCGTCGTCGCGTACGAGCCGATCTGGGCGATCGGCACCGGCGAGGTGGCCACGCCGGACGACGCGCAGGAGGTCTGCGGCGCCATCCGGACGCGGCTGGCCGAGCTGTACTCCGGCGACCTCGCCGACGGCGTCCGCGTCCTCTACGGCGGGTCGGTGAAGGGCTCCAACATCGCCGGCGATCATGGCGAAGGCGGACGTCGACGGCGCCCTGATCGGCGGGGCCAGCCTCGACCCCGAGGACTTCGTCCGGATCGTCCGCTTCCGTGACCAACCGGTGACCTGACGTCAGCGTGACCCCCGTGCGAAGATCGGCGGGGGCGGCGCGAGGCGCGCCGGGCGAGCCTGTGGGGTCGGGCCCGCCGCGACGCCGTCGTACGCTATGCACACGCACCCGGACCGAATCGGGCCCGGCCGCCCGATCGAGGAGGGAGTGGATCTGCCGTGATCATCGGATTCCAGGTCATCCTCGTCATCTGCAGCCTGTTGATCATGCTGTTGGTGCTGCTGCACAAGGGCAAGGGCGGTGGCCTCTCCGATCTCTTCGGCGGCGGCGTGTCCTCCTCGCTCGGTGGCTCTTCGATCGCCGAGCGGAACCTCGACCGCATCACCTACGCCGTGATGATCGTGTGGGTCGGCAGCATCGTGGCCCTGTTGCTGCTCTTGAAGAACAACGTAGATTCGGGCCGCCGGAGCGGGCGGCCGCGAACGCGAATCGCGTCGCGGCAGAGACGTCGCACGGAATATGAAGGCCGCCGTCAGCGGGCGGTGCGAGTCAGGGAGTGCACACGTGGCAAGTGGTAACGCGATTCGGGGTAGCCGCGTCGGCGCAGGACCCATGGGCGAGGCGGAGCGCGGCGACGCAGCTCCTCGGTTCTGGATCTCCTACTGGTGTGCGAACGGCCACGAGACCCGGCCGAGCTTCGCGGAGGACGGCAACGTCACCGCCCCCGAGACCTGGGACTGCCCGCGGTGCGGGTTCCCTGCCGGGCAGGACCGCGAGGCGCCCCCCGCCCCGCCGCGCACCGAGCCCTACAAGACTCACCTCGCGTACGTCCGCGAGCGGCGCACGGAGGCCGACGGCGAGACGATCCTCGCCGAGGCGCTCGACAAGCTGCGCAACACGGGCCGCCCGTACTAGCTGGGAGCGTCCCTTCAGGGGGACGCCGCGCGCGCCAGGGCGGACGGCAGGTCGGAGGCGGCCGCGCGGTCCAGTAGCCACAGCGTGTGGACCCGTCCCTGTGCGCCGGCGGCCGGGATCTGCACCCACCCGGCGCCCGACAGGGCGAGGTGAACGGCCGCGGCCTTCTCCGCGCCGGCGGCCAGCAGCCACACCTCGCGGGCGCTCCGGATCGCGGGCAGCGTCAGGCTGATCCGCGTCGGCGGCGGCTTCGGCGCCCCGCGCACGGCGACCGCCGGGCGCTCGGCCTCGTACAGTGCGGGCTTCTCCGGGAACAGGGACGCGACGTGGCCGTCGGGGCCTACCCCGAGCAGCAGGACGTCGAAGGTCGGCGCAGCCCCGTGGTCCTCGGGCCGGGTCGCCTTGCGCAGTTCCTCCGCGTAGCGCCGGGCGGCGCGCCTCGGGGTCGTCGCCGTCCGGGCCGTCGCTGCTCGGCATCGCGTGGAGGCGGTCGGGGTCGACGCCGACCGCGTCCAGCAGGGCGGCCCGGGCCTGGGTCTCGTTGCGGTCCGCGTGCCCGGCGGGCAGGAAGCGCTCGTCGCCCCACCACACGTCGAGGTTCCGCCAGTCGATCGCGTCCCGGGCGGGGAGCTTCGCCAGCGCCGCGAGGGTCGCGATGCCGACGCCCCCGCCGGTGAGGACCAGCGACGCGTAGCCCTTGGCCGACTGCGCGTCGACCAGCCGCGTCACCAGGCGCGCCGCCGCCGCGTCGGCGAGCAGCGCCGCGTCGCGGTGGACGATGACCGTCGAGCTCATGTGCTCTCCTGGAGGGCGTCCTGCCGGGCCCGGACGGCCGCGAGGCACTCGGCGTAGATGTCGTCGGGGTCGAGCCGGCGAAGCTCCTCGGCCATCAGCTCGTCCAGTCCGCGGCGCTTGAGGGCGATCGGCCGCTCCGGCCAGCCGGGCACGCGCAGCATCGCGAGCCGGCCGTCGGTGCGGCGGACGGCGATGTCCCCGTCGTTCGTGTGCAGCCGGACCTCCGTCAGCCCCGGCCCGGCGGAGTCCTCGCGCTCGATCGGGACGCCGAGGCGGTCGGCCAGCCAGACGACGAGCAGTTCGGCGCTGGGGCTGGAGTGCTCGCCGGCCACGGCGCCGCCCGTGATCGTCTGGTGCGGCTGGTCGAGCGCGGCCGCGATGAGGCTGCGCCACGGGGTCAGCCGCGTCCAGGACAGGTCGGTGTCGCCGGGGGAGTAGCACTCGGCCAGCGCGCGCAGCTTCGCCGGCACGTCGCGTCGCCCGCCCGAGGTCGGTGATGCGGCGCTGGCTCAGCGAGCCCAGCGGGTCCTGCGACGGCACCGCCGGCGCGGCGCCCGGCCAGTACGTGACGACGGGGGTGTCGGGGACGAGCAGCGGCAGGACGACCGACGCGGCCGCCTCCGCGAGCTCGCCGTACAGGTCGAGCAGGACGAGCTCGCCGGGACCGCGCTCGCCGCTGCCGAACACCTCGGCGTCCAGGCGGGTCTCGGCGGACGACGCCCGCCGGCGCACCACGAGGATCCGGGACGGGTGCTCGCCCGCCGTGCGGGTCGCCGCGTCCACCGCGTCGTCGCTGCGGCTCGCCGTCCGTCACCGACGATCAGGGTGAGCACCTGACCGGTCGCCGGGCCGCCGCCGGCGCGGCGTGCCTTGATCAGCGCCTTGACGATCGCGCCCGACGTTCGTCCCGCTCAGCACGGCCCTCATGGCCTTCGCCACGCGCGGCCGTCGCGGGTCAGGATCGCGTCGCCGCTCGGCGGGCCCCACGAGCCGGACGCGTAGGTCTCCGGTGCGCCCTGTGTCGCCCAGAACTCCTCGATCGGGTCGAGGACCTTCCAGGACAGCTCGACCTCCTGCCGGCGCGGGAACAGCGGGGGGTCGCCGAGCAGGACGTCGAGGATCAGGCGCTCGTAGGCCTCGGGGGAGGACTCGGTGAACGACTCCCCGTAGGCGAAGTCCATGTTCACGTCGCGGACCTCCATCGACGTCCCGGGCACCTTCGAGCCGAACCGGACGGTGATCCCCTCGTCCGGCTGGATCCGGAACACCAGGGCGTTCTGGCCCAGCTCCTCGGTCGCCGTCGCCTCGAACGGCAGGTGCGGGACGCGCTGGAAGATCAGCGCCACCTCGGTGACCCGGCGCCCGAGCCGCTTGCCGTGGCGCAGGTAGAACGGGACGCCGGCCCAGCGCCGCGTGTCGAGCAGCGACCTTGATCGCGGCGTAGGTCTCGGTGCACGAGTCGGGCGGGATGCCGTCCTCCTGCAGGTAACCGCGGACCTTCTGCCCGCCCTGCCAGCCCGCCTCGTAGCGGCCGCGGGCCGTCGCGGTCGCCAGGTCGGGCGGCAGCCGCACCGCGGAGAGGACCTTCTCCTTCTCCGCGCGCAGGTCGTCGGCGGAGAACGAGACCGGCTCCTCCATCGCGGTGAGCGCGAGCAGTTGGAGCAGGTGGTTCTGGATGACGTCGCGGGCGGCGCCGATGCCGTCGTAGTACCCGGCTCGGCCGCCGATGCCGATGTCCTCGGCCATCGTGATCTGGACGTGGTCGACGTGGTTGCGGTTCCAGATCGGCTCGTAGAGCTGGTTCGCGAACCGCAGCGCCAGGATGTTCTGGACGGTCTCCTTGCCGAGGTAGTGGTCGATGCGGAAGACCGACTCCGGCGGGAAGACCTCCTCCAGCACGGCGTTCAGCTCGCGGGCGCTCGCCAGGTCGTGCCCGAACGGCTTCTCGATGACGACGCGGCGCCACGCGCGGCGACGCCGTGCACCGCGTCGCTCGCCGCGTTGCTCGGGTCGGCGAGGCCGTGCTCGTTCAGCTGGCGGATGACGTCGGGGAAGAACTTCGGCGGGATCGAGAGGTAGAACGCGTGGTTGCCGCCGGTGCCGCGCGTCTCGTCGAGCTCCGCGACCGTCTTCGCGAGCTGCGCGAACGCGGCGTCGTCGGAGAAGTCGCCGGGGACGAAGCGGAAACCCTCCGAGAGCTGGGCCCAGACCTCCTCGCGGAACGGCGTGCGGGCGTGGTCGCGGACGGCGTCGTGCACGACCTCCGCGAAGTCCTCCGTGCCCCAGTCGCGCCGGGCGTAGCCGACGAGGGAGAAGCCCGGCGGCAGTAGGCCGCGGTTGGCCAGGTCGTAGATCGCGGGCATCACCTTGCGCTTGGCGAGGTCGCCGGTGACTCCGAACACGACCAGGCCGCAGGGCCCCGCGACGCGGGGCAGCCGCCGGTCCCGCGGGTCGCGCAGCGGATTCGCCGTGCCCCCGTGAGCCGGGCTCATCGGCTCAGCGCGGCCAGCAGGGTCTCGAGGCCCGGTTCCCGGTCCAGCAAGTGGATCCGTAGCGCCGGGCGGCCGCGCCCGGTGAGCGCGCCGAGGTCGCCGAGCGCCTGGGCCAGGTGCAGGGTGCCGAACGTGTAGGGCCGCCCGGGCACGGGCAGGTCCTCCGTCACTGCGCCGGTCACCTGCAGGAACGCCCCGACCTGCGGGCCGCCCTTGTGGTACTGCCCGGTCGAGTGCAGGAACCGCGGGCCCCAGCCGAAGGTGACCTGACGGCCCCTCAGCTTCCTTGCCAGGGCAGGCCGCAGCTCGGCGGCGCGCGCGTCACCGACCCGGTCGAGGTAGGCCATGACGGCGAGGTAGCCGCGGTCCGGGACGGCGGCCAGGAGCGCGTCGAGCGCCTCCGTCGAGCGACTTGACGCCGCCGGCGAGGCTCTCGTCACCGAAGACCTGGACGGGCCCGTCGGCGAACAGCGGCGCGGGTACTCGCAGCCCGCCGCTCGCGGCCGACTCCAGCAGGCGGCCGGTGTTGTCCTTGGACTCCGTCACGTTCGGCTGGTCGAACGGGTTGATCTCGAGCACGTACCCGGCGACCGCGGTGGCGTACTCCCACAGCAGGAACTGCGCGCCGAGCGGGCCGGTCACCGTGACGTCCGCCCCCGGCGCCGTCCCGGTAGACGCGAGCAGGGCGTCCGGGCCGGCCCCGAGATAGCCCGGGGCGCTGGGGTCCTCGACGACGACGGGCAGGATTCCCTTGCTCTGCTTGCCGGTCGACTCGGCGATCAACTGCTCGGCCCAGTCGCCGAAGCCGACGATGGCGTCGTCGGCGTCGGCCAGCACGAGCTTGTCGCGGCCGGCCCGGGCGGCGGAGCCGAGGACGGCGCCCGAGCAGCAGTCCGGGGTTGGCCTCGTCGACGGCCAGGGCGGGGGCGCAGGGCTGCCGCGTCGTCCAGCAGCGCGGCCACGTCGACCCCGGCGAGCGCGCTGGGCACGAGGCCGAACGCGGTCAGCGCGCTGTAGCGGCCGCCGACGTTCGGGTCGGCCAGGAACACCGCGCGGTAGCCGGCGTCGTTGGCGGTCTTCTCCAGCGCCGAGCCCGGGTCGGTGACGACGACGAAGCGGGCCGCGACCTGATCCTCCGTCAGACCCGCGTCCCGGAAGGCCTGTTCGTACGCCCGGCGGTGGCTGTCGGTCTCGACGGTGCCGCCGCTCTTGGACGAGACGACGACGATCGTGCGGTCCAGGCGGTCGGCCAGGGCGCGGCGCATCTGGTGCGGGTCGGTGGTGTCCAGGACGGTCAGCGCGACGCCCGCGCTGCAGCGTGATCACCTCGGGCGCGAGCGAGGAGCCGCCCATGCCGGCCAGGACGACGTGGTCCAGCCCGTCCGCGCGGACCTCGGCGACGAGCGTCGGCGAGGCGGTCGAGCAGGGCCCGGGAGGTGTCGGCCAGGTCGACCCAGCCCAGCCGGATCGAGGCCTCTGGCTCGCGGCCTCGGCCCCACAGCGGTCGGGTCCTTCGCGGCCAGCCGGGCCGCGACGTCGTCTGCCGCGGCCGCGGCGAGCACGGGTTCGACAGCCGAGGCGGCGGTCGTGTCGTCCAGGGAAACCGTCACGCCGCCACCGGAGCTCACGCGGCACTCCTCGCCCTCGCCGGCCAGCCGTTCCAACTCGCTCCCGACCGAGCCGAGCAGGTCGTTCCACGACGTCACGAACTTCTCGACGCCCTCGCTCTCGAGCGCCGCGACCACGTCGTCGTAGTCGACGCCGAGCTCGGCCAGGTCGTCCAGGACCGCCTTGGCGCTCGGCGTACTGCCCGCGGACGGTGTCGCCGCGTCAGCGCCGCGTGATCGGCGACCGCCTTCAGCGTCGCCTCCGGCATCGTGTTGACGACGCCGGGCGTGACGAGCTGGTCGACGTACATCGTGTCGGGGTACGCGGGGTCCTTCACGCCGGTCGACGCCCACAGCGGGCGCTGCGGTCGGGCGCCGCCGGCCGCCAGCGCCTTCCAGCGCGGGCCCGCGATCACGTCCTCGTAGGCCTGGAACGCGAGGCGTGCGTTGGCGATCGCCGCCTTGCCGCGCATCGCCTTCGCCTCGCGCCGAACCCAGCTTGTCGAGCCGGGCGTCGATCTCGGTGTCGACGCGGGAGACGAAGAACGACGCGACGGACGCGAGGTTGCGCAGCTCGCAGCCCGGACGCGGTGGGCCCGCTCGAGGCCGTCGACGAACGCGTCCAGCACGGCCCGGTAGCGCTCGAGGGAGAAGATCAGCGTGACGTTGACGCTGATGCCCTCCGCCAGGCATTGGCTGATCGCCGGCAGGCCCGCGGGCGTCGCCGGGATCTTGATGAACAGGTTCGGCCGGTCGACCATCCACCACAGCGCGCGCGCCTCGGCGACCGTCTTCTCGGTCTCGTTCGCCAGGCGCGGGTCGACCTCGATCGACACGCGCCCGTCGACCCCGTCCGTCGCGTCGTACGCGGGACGCAGCACGTCGCACGCGTCCCGCACGTCGGCGGTCGTGATGGCCCGGACGGCCTCGTCGACCGTCACCCCGCGGATCGCGAGGTCGCGGACCTGTGGGTCGTACAGGTCGCTGTCCGCGACGGCCTTCTGGAAGATCGTCGGGTTCGTGGTGACACCGACGACGTACTGGTCGCGCACGAGCGCGGCCAGCCCGCCCGTCTGGATCCGGGCCCGGGAGAGGTCGTCGAGCCAGATCGCGACGCCCTCCTCCGAGAGCAGGCGGAGGTTCTCGTTCGAAGCGCTCATCGTGGCTTAACTCCCTCGTGCGGCCGGGTACGGGGAGGTCAGTTCCCCGTCTTGGTCCCCTTCTCACCGTGGACGTTCACGATGCTGCGGTGCACTGCGGCGACCGCGGCCGCGGCGGTGATGCCGAACTGCTCGTAGAGCGTCTTGTACGGGGCGGACGCACCGAAGTGCTCGAGGCTGACGACCTCGCCGGCGTCGCCGAGCAGGCGCCACCAGCCCATCGAGATGCCGGCCTCGACCGAGACCCGGACCTTGACGCTGCGCAGGATCACCGAGTCCTTGTACGCCTGGTCCTGCGCGTCGAACCACTCGACGCAGGGCATGGAGACGACCCGAGTGGGCACGCCGTCGGCCTCGAGGAGCTCGCGGGCCTCCACGGCGAGGGCGACCTCGCTGCCGGTCGCGATCAGGATCGCCTCCGGCAGGCCGGTGCTCGCGTCGATCAGCGTGTAGCCGCCGCGGGCGACGCCCTCGACGGAGGCGAAGCCGCCCTCGGCCGAGCGGTCCCACGTCGGCACGTCCTGACGGGTGAGGCACAGGGCCGCCGGCCGGTCGGTGTTGGCCAGCACGGCCGCCCACGCCGCCACGGTCTCGTTCGCGTCCGCGGGGCGGACGACGTCGAGGCCCGGGATCGCGCGCAGCGACCACAGGTGCTCGACCGGCTGGTGCGTCGGGCCGTCCTCGCCGAGGCCGATCGAGTCGTGCGACCAGACGTAGGTGGCCGGCTGCTTCATCAGCGCGGCCAGGCGGACGGCGCCGCGCATGTAGTCGGAGAACACGAGGAACGTGCCGCCGTACGGGCGGAACGTGCCGTCGAGGGCGATGCCGTTCATCGCGGCGCCCATCGCGAACTCGCGGACGCCGAAGTGGATGTTGCGGCCCGCCGGGTCGGCGCCCTTGATCGCCGAGGATGCTCGGCAGGAACGACGGCTCGCCGTCGATCCACGTGTTGTTGGACTCCGCGAGGTCGGCCGAGCCGCCCCACAGCTCCGGGAGCGTCGCGGCGATCGCGTTCAGCGTCAGGCCGGAGGCCTTGCGGGTCGAGACGGCCTTGCCGGCCGGGAACTCCGGCAGCTTGTCCGTCCAGCCGTCGGGCAGCTTGCGGGCGCGCATGCGGTCGAGCTCGGCGGCGCGCGCCGGCTGCGCCTCGCGCCAGGCGGCGTAGCGGACCTGCCACTCGGCGTGGGCCTCGCGGCCGCGGTCGACGACCCCGCGGGCGTGGGCCAGGACGTCGTCGTCGACCTGGAAGCTGCGCTCCGGGTCGAAGCCGAGGATCTTCTTGGTGGCCGCGACCTCGTCCTTGCCGAGCGCCGAGCCGTGCGACTTGCCGGTGTTCTGCAGGTTCGGCGCCGGCCAGGCGATGATCGAGCGCAGGCCGATGATCGACGGGCGGTCGCGGTTGTCGCGGGCGGCGGCGAGCGCGGCGAACAGCGACTCGACGTCGTTCGCGTCCTCGACCGTCTGGGTGTGCCAGCCGTACGCCTCGTACCGCGCGAGCACGTCCTCGGAGAACGCGACGGCCGTGTCGCCCTCGATCGAGATGTGGTTGTCGTCGTAGAGCAGGACGAGTTCGCCGAGCCGCTGGTGGCCCGCGAGCGAGGAGGATTCGCCGGACACGCCCTCTTCGAAGTCACCGTCCGAGGCGAAGACGTAGATCGTGTGGTCGAAGATGCTCTGCCCGGGCTCGGCCTCGGGGTCGAACAGGGCACCGCGTGCGCCGCGCGGCCATCGCCATGCCGACCGCCGTGGCGATGCCCTGCCCGAGCGGGCCCGTCGTCGTCTCGACGCCCGCCGTGTGCCCGACCTCCGGGTGTCCCGGAGTGAGGCTGCCCCACTGGCGCAGGTGCTGCAGGTCGTCCACCGTCAGGCCGTAACCCGACAGGAACAACTGGACGTACTGCGTCAGGCTGCTGTGCCCGCACGACAGCACGAACTTGTCCCGGCCTAGCCAGCCCGGGTCCGTCGGGTCGTGGCGGAGCAGCTTCTGGTACGTCAGGTACGCCGCAGGGGCGAGGCTCATGGCGGTGCCGGGGTGGCCGTTGCCGGCCGCCTCGACTGCGTCCATCGCCAGGACGCGGGCCGTGTCGACGGCTCGGTCGTCGAGGTCGGACCACTCCAACTTGGGGGTCGCGCTCTTCGAGGGGTTCACGCTGGTCAGGGCTCCTCTCGGTGCGGGCCATCGGTGCGGCGCTGCAACCGTCGTAACCCGCGGGCTACCGCCCGGGCCGAGCCTATCCATACGGTGCCGAGGCTCACACGGCGCGCTTCGCGGCGTCCGCGGCGGACCCTTCCCAAACCCCTACGAAACGGCGCGCGGCGGGTCCCGCGGACCCACGGCCGGGAGGCGTGTGACGACGGTCTACAGTGGTCCGCGCCGTGGCCCCCCGACTCCGTGGGGGCCGGCCGCCCGATCCGCAGAGCTCCCCAGAGGTGCGTGTGACCACAGTCGACTTTCGCCCGGCCGGGGCAGCAGTCGTCGTCGTTCCGCGCCGTAGTGCGGGAGCAACGCTGCGGGCGTACGTCGCGCTCACCAAGCCGCGCATCATCGAGCTGCTGCTCGTCACGACCGTCCCGGTCATGTTCCTGGCCCAGCACGGCGTGCCCGACGCGTGGCTCGTCTTCGCCACCCTCTTCGGCGGGATCATGGCGGCCGGCAGCGCCAACGTCCTGAACTGCTACTGCGACCGCGACATCGACGAGGCCATGCGGCGCACCCGCCGCCGTCCGCTCCCGATGCACGGCGTGACCGCGCGCGAGACGCTGGTGTTCGGCATCGTCCTCGGCATCGGCGCGACGCTGTGGCTCGGGCTCGTCGTCAACTGGCTGTCGTCGGCGCTCGCCCTCGCCGCGAACCTGTTCTACGTCTTCGTCTACACGATGATCCTCAAGCGCCGTACTTCGCAGAACATCGTGTGGGGCGGGGCCGCGGGCTGCTTCCCGCCGCTCATCGGCTGGACCGCGGTGACCGGCTCGCTGTCCTGGGCCCCCGTCGTCCTGTTCGCCGTGGTCTTCTTCTGGACGCCGCCGCACTTCTGGGCGCTGGCCATGCGCTACAAGGAGGACTACGCGGCCGCGAAGGTCCCGATGCTTCCCTGCGTCGCCTCCGAGCGTCGCGTGATCACCGAGATCACCATCTACACCTGGGTGACCGTCGCCGTCTCGCTGCTGCTCTGGCCCGTCGCGAACACCGGCGTCCTGTACCCGATCGCCGCCGGCGTCCTCGGCGTCGGGATGCTGCTCGAGGCCCACCGCATGCTCCGCCGCGTCCGCGCCGGCGTCACCGGCGTCGACCTTCAGCCCATGCGCCTGTTCCACTTCTCGAACAGCTACCTCGCCCTGCTGTTCGTCGTCATCGCCGTCGACGCCGTCGCCTTCGCCTGACCCTGCCAGTACCTGCGCGCGCCCGGGTTGCCGTGCGCTCGGGTTGCCGTGCGCTCGGGTTGCCGTGCGCTCGGGTTGCCGTGCGCTCGGGTTGCCGTGCGCTCGGGTTGCCGTGCGCTCGGGTTGCCGTGCGCTCGGGTTGCCGTGCGCTCGGGTTGCCGTGCGCTCGGGTTGCCGTGCGCTCGGGTTGCCGTGCGGCCTCCTAGGTGCGTCTTCTGGTGGCGTGTCGGGGCTATCGAGGGCGCGTAGGCCCGACTTGCCGCCAGAAGTGGAGTTCGCGGGACGAGGCCGCGGCCGCCCGGACGTCTTGTGGTGGCGTGTCGGGGTTTCCGGGCGGGGGGTAGGCCCGACTTGCCGCCAGAGGTGGGGTTCGCGGGACGAGGCCGCGGCCGCCCGACCGCCGGGCCTGAGGCGACCACGCCGCCGCCGGCCGACGTCTTGTGGTGGCGTGGCGGGGTTTCAGGGTGGGGGGTAGGCCCGACTTGCCGCCAGAGGTGGAGTTCGCGGGACGAGGTCGCGGCCACCCGGGCGTCTTGTGGTGGCGTGGCGGGGTTTCCGGGCGGGGGGTAGGCCCGACTTGCCGCCAGAAGTGCGTTCGCGGCGGCGCGACTACCGCGCGCGGGCCCATGCCGGAGGGGTGAGGGGCGCGAAGTCGGGGCGCATCGCGAGGACGTCGGTGACGATGCGTTCGGGGGTTTGATAGACCGCGCGCGACCCGTATCGCAGGAGCGGCACGCGGCCGACGAGGAGTCTGTTCTCCCGCTCGTCGTCGCGCTCCCGTTGGGCAGGGTCGTCGTGGTACGAGCCGTCGTACTCGATCCCGAGCGGAGGGCCGAGGTAGTGGAGGTCGGGCCTCCCCAGAGCCCTGCCCGCCTCGTCGTATATCGCGACGTTCACGAACGGGAGTGGCAGGCCCGCGGCCAGGATCACCATCCGTAGGCGGGACTCCATGCGGGACTCCGCCCTTGGGCTCGACAGGCGCACGGCCGTCCGCACGGTCCGGATCCCGGGCCAGCGGGGCCGCGCGGCGCCGTACTGCTCCAGCGCATCGCGGGTCGTGAGGCCGACGTGCTGGAAGGCGTCCGCGTGCGCAACGGCGTCGAACAGAGGGTCCCGGCGCATCAGGTCGAAGCACGTTCGCTCCGGCGTGGTGATGAGGACGCCGTCGCGGTCGGTCACGTCGCCGGGGTCCAACTGGAGGCGAGCGGCTCGGAGTCCGGAACAGTAGGCGCCGTCGGGATTACGGGTCGCGAACTCGAGTGGGACGTCCGCACCCGGCGCCGGTCGCCAAACCCCGTAGAGCCAGGCGGCGGTCAGGCCGGTCACGACGGCGTGCTCGGGTGCGGACAGGAGCGCGGCCTGCAGGCGCAATTCGTCGGTGACCGCCAGGTCGGCGTGGCAGTAGACATCGCGGGACAGCCGGCGCCAGCATGCCGAGCGCAGCTGGTCCGGAGTGAGCCCGGCAGCGAGGCCGTCCCTCGAGCGGAACGGGCCCTTCGTGAGCATCGGAGGAACGTGGGGGCGCCGCGGCATGGCACGCTCCGCTCGGCCGCGCTGCTCAGGCGCAGCCGGGGCGGTACGGACCGACGGGCCAGCCGGGTTCCCCGAAGGAGTCCCAGGGGCCGGGTTCGTCCGGCAGGCGGAGCGTGCCCTGGCGTGGGAGGAGCGCGAGCCGCTTCCGGACGTCGTCGGCCACCGCCTCCAGGACGCCCGCGGGCACGTCGCGCTCGGCAGCCCGCGCGGCGGCGACGACCAGGTCGTGGACGCGGGCGGGAAAGCCGGTCATGAACGGCGGCCCGGCCGGGAGCGGCACCGTCGAGCCGGGGCGGCGGGCGTCGCGGAACTGTTCCGCGCGGCGACGCCGACCCGCGGCCGCCTGCACGAGCAGGGACTCGTTCAGCATCTCGACGGTGTCGAGGTCCCACGGCGGGCCGATGAGCGTGGCGAGCGTGAGCGCGCGGGTGAACACCACGCCGCACCTGTTGGCCTCGGCGAGGCTCGTCAGCACCGCCTCCTGCGGCTTGACGTAGCCCTGGCTCAGCCAGATCCGCCGGAGGTGCAGCGGAGGTGGTTCGGCGCCGTTCAAGCGCCCGACCGACCGCCGGCGCAAAGCGGACTGAACCTGCCCCGTCAGCGCTTGGGCGTCGACGTCGGTGTCGGCGCACTCCGCCCGGTCGAGCAGAGCGCGGGCCGCGGCAAGCTCTGCGTCCTCGGACCGGCGGGTCAGCCAGTCCAGGCCGTCGGTGGAGTCGGCCAACCCCGTCAGGCCCTGGAAGGACCGTCGTACGTCCATGATCGCGCGCAGGCCCGGTATCGAGCGCCCGTTCACCTCGGCGCGCCGGCCCAGCCGGTGGATCGCAGCCGTCCAGCCCGGCGGCATCCATACGTCCGCCCGCGCGGCGGCCTCGAGGTGCAGGGCGGTCGCCAGGACCGCCACGCAAGCCGGGTCGGCGTTCGTGCGGTGGACGGCGACGGCCAGGTCGGCCGGTGTCCAGCCGCCGCGGACGAGGCGACCGACATCGCGCACCAGGGCCGCTTCGAAGGCCGGGGCCAGGTAGTCCGGGCCCGGCCAGAACTCGGGGTTGAGCAGCTTTTCTGCGCTCAGATGCCAGGACCACAACGACTCCGTGACGATCTCCTCCGCGCACTCCTGCGCCGCCTCGTGGCTGTACGCGCGAAATGCCGGGTCGTCCCACCCCCCGGGGTCGGCCGGGAACGGCCGGTCCGGTGCCCCGAACCTGGGAAACACCACCCCGCACCGGTCTTGCTCCGCCGGAATGCGGCCCCACACAGAAGGCCCCGAACCCCGCCCGTACTCCATTTCCGACTCCCCGCACGCCCGCTCAGCCGTCGCGGCCGACTGCGCCGGCCCGGGGGAGAGCCTGCCGGGACGCGGCGTCCGGCGCCTCGCGCGAGGCGGACCTGTGGACAACTCCAGGCGCGCGCCGACCTGTGGAGAGGCGGTGCTGACGAACCGTCAGGCAGAGGCGGACGGCGCCGGCGCGGGGGCGGGGGCGGGGGGCGGATCGGCGGGCGCTGGGGCAGGGGCAGGGGCAGGGGCAGGGGCGGCAGCCGCGAGGGCCGGCGAGGCCGAGCGGCGCGGTGCATTGGCCTCGTCCCGGGTCCGCATCGACACCACCGCGCGAACTGTCGCAACGACCAACAGCCCCGCGCCGAACATGTGCGCGGCGACGAGCGCGACGGGCAGGTCGGTGAAGTACTGGACGTACCCGACGAACCCCTGGGCCAGTTCGACGAGCAGCAACACGGCGACGGCGCGCTGCACGGCCGGTGGCGCCCCCTTCACCCGCACGGCCACGAGCAGCGCGACCGTCGCCGCGACGAGCACGATGACGGCGTCGGCATGGAGCATGCTCACGAGATGGGTGTCGAGACCGGTCCGCCGGGCCTCGTCGTCGCCCGCGTGCGGGCCGCTGCCGGTCACGACAGTCCCGAGGTAGAGGACGCCCGCGACGAGCCCGAGCAGCGCGAAGCTCAGCGTGCGCACGCCGGGCGGAACCAGCGGCCGCGCCGGCCCGTCTCCTTCGGCGACCCGCCGGTGCAGCAGCGTCGCCAGCCCGATCAGCAGCATGGAGACCAGCAGGTGGCCCATGACCACCCACGGGTTCAGGTCGGTCAGGACGGAGATGCCGCCGATCACCGCCTGGGCCGGGATCCCGACGAACAGCGCGAGCGACAGGCGCCGCACGTCGCGCCGCTTCGGCCGGGCGCGGTACGCCCCGATCAGCGTCCCGAGCGCGACGAACCCGATGACGTAGGTCAGCATCCGGTTGCCGAACTCGATCTGCCCGTGCATGCCCATCTCGCCGGTCGGGACGAACGAGTCGCCCTCGCAGCGCGGCCACGTCGGGCAGCCGAGCCCGGAGCCGGTCAAGCGAACAGCGCCGCCGGTCACCACGATCCCGATGTTCGCCACGATCGACGCGAGCGCGAGCCGCCGCATCTGCAGGGCGTCGGGACGGAACCGGCCGCCGGCCGCCACGTCGCTCCGGGGGGTTCGGGCCACGGCGACATGGTACGTACGCATACTCCTGCGGCTGCCGGAGGCCCTACTCCCAGCGGAAGGTCGCCGCGGCGGCGGCGAGGCTGGCGACGGCCCAGGCGGCGAGGATCGTCACGTTGTCCCACGGCATCCCGGCGCCGGTGGCGAGCACCTCGCGCAGGCCCTCGGCGAGCGCGGCGGTCGGCGTGTATTCCAGGGCAGACGCTGCGCCGCCGAACTTCGACAGCGGCACGACCACCCCGCCGCACACGAGCAGCAGGATGTAGACGAGGTTTGCAGCGGCGAGGGTCGCCTCGGCCGGCAGCAGGCCGGCCATCAGCAGCCCGAGGCCGCTGAACGCGGCGGTGCCGACCAGCAAAAGTGCGGCCACAGACAAAGGCGAGCCGTGCGGCGACCACCCCAGCGCCAGGGCGACGCCGACGACCAGGGCGACCTGCAGCGCCTCGACGACCGTCACGGTCAGGGTCTTCGCGGTCAGCAGAGCGGGCCGCGAGAGCGGCGAGATGCTCAGCCGTTTCAGGACGCCGTAGCGCCGCTCGAACCCGACCGCGATCGCCTGCCCGGTGAACGCCGTCGACATGACGGCGAGCGCGAGGATGCCGGGGGCGAGGAAGTCCACCCGCTCGCCCGGGCCCGTGTCCACGATGTCGACCGAGGCGAACAGGACCAGCAGCAGCGTCGGGATGATCACCGTCAGCAGCAGGTTCTCACCGTTGCGCAGCATCATCCGCGTCTCGAGCGCGGTCTGGGCCGCCACCATCCGCAGGACGGAGGCGGAGCCCGGCTTCGGCGTGAACTCGCCCGTCCGCACCGGAGTGGTCACTTTGCCAGCCCCCGTCCGGTCAGCTCCAGGAACACGTCCTCCAGGCTGCGCCGCTCCACGCTCAGGCCTTCGGGCATGACGTCCTGCCCGGCGCACCACGTGGCGACGGTGGCGAGCAACTGCGGGCCCATCGCCCCGTCCACGCGGTAGGTGCCGGGGCTGACCTCGACGGCCTCGGCGTCGGCGGGCAGGGCCGCGAGCAGCCCGTCGAGGGCCAGCCCGGCCGGGCCGCGGAACGTCAGGGAGTTCTCCGCGCCGGCGGCAGTCAGCTCGGTCGGGCTGCCGGACGCGATCACCGTCCCGCCGTCGACGATGTGGACGGCGTCGGCGAGCGCCTCCGCCTCGTCCATCAGGTGGGTGGTGAGCACGACGGTCACCCCGTCGGCCCGCAGCGCCCGGATCAGCGTCCAGGTGTCGCGCCGGGCGTGCGGGTCCAGGCCCGCGGTGGGCTCGTCGAGGAACACGAGTTCCGGACGGCCGACGACGGCCAGCCCGAGGGCGAGGAGCTGTTTCTGGCCGCCGGAAAGTCGCCGGTAGGTCGTGCGGGCGACGGGGCGCAGGCCCAGCCGGTCGAGCAGCGCGCCGGGGTCGAGCGGGTAGGCGTGCAGCTTCGCGACGTGCGCGAGCATCTCCGCGGCGCGCGCGCCGGAGTAGACCCCGCCCGCCTGCAGCATCACCCCGAGCCGTGGCCGGAGCTCGCGCGCGTCCCGCACCGGGTCCAGCCCCAGGACGCGCACGGTGCCCGCGTCCGCCCGGCGCAGGCCCGAGCAGATTTCCACCGTGGTGGTTTTCCCGGCGCCGTTCGGCCCGAGGATCGCGGTGACCGTGCCCGCCGGGACGGTGAGGGAGAGGCCGCGGACGGCATGAGTGTCCCCGTAGCTCTTGGCGAGACCGCTGATCTGGACAGCGGCGACGGGGGGCCGGGGCACGGCGGTCAGTGTAGGAGCGGGCCTCGGTCCGAAGATGGACAGCCGCACTTCGTGAAATTTCTTAGGTAAGCCTTGCCTCAGTGACCGAGGACATGATGGGGTGGAGGGCTGCGAAGTTTGGCACTGCGGCCGAATTACGTCACACTGACGTTGTGAAAAACGACGTCGGCACGCGCGTGGACCCGGGGACCGGTCCCGAGAGCGCAGTTGTCGAGGTCGCGCCCGAGATCGTGGACGCCGAGATCGGCGCCGGAACTCGGGACCGGGTGGCGCGGTCCATCCTCGAGAACGGCGCGTCCACCGCGGCCTCGCTGGCCGAGCGGCTTGCGCTCACCCCGGCGGCGGTGCGCCGCCACCTCGACGCCCTGCTCGCCGAGGGCCTCATCGTCCCGGCCGCCCCGCGAATTCGCGGTCAGCGCGGCCGCGGCCGTCCGGCCCGGGCTTTCGCGCTCACCGAAGCGGGCCGCGACGCCTTCTTCCAGGCGTACGACGACCTGGCCGCGAGCGCGCTCCGATTCCTCGCGGAGGTCGGCGGCGACGACGCGGTCGCGTCCTTCGCGCAGCGTCGCGTCGCCGAGCTGGAAGACCGCTACCGGCCCGTCGTGGCCGCGGCGGCCCCCGGCGACCGGGCCGCGGCGCTCGCCGGTGCCCTGTCGGCCGACGGCTACGCCGCGACGGCCCGACCCGCGCCCGGGCACCGGCGGCGAGCAGGTCTGCCAGCACCACTGCCCGGTGGCCCACGTCGCCGAGCAGTTCCCCCAGCTGTGCGAGGCCGAGACCAAGGCCTTCGCGCGATTACTCGGAACCCACGTCCAGCGCCTGGCGACGATCGCCCGGGGCGACGGCGTCTGCACGACCTTCGTCCCGTCAGTAAGCACAACTGCAAGTGATCCCGTAGCGGGAAGGACCACCTCATGACGAGCACCGCCCACCCCGAGCTCGACGGCATCGGCAAGTACGAGTTCGGCTGGGCCGACTCCGACCTGGCCGGAACGATGGCCAAGCGTGGCCTGTCCGAGGAGGTCGTCCGCAACATCTCGACGCTCAAGAACGAGCCCGAGTGGATGCTGAACTTGCGCCTCAAGGGCCTGAAGCTCTTCGGCAAGAAGCCCATGCCCACCTGGGGTTCCGACCTGTCGGGCATCGACTTCCAGAACATCAAGTACTTCGTCCGCTCGACGGAGAAGGTCGCCGCGAGCTGGGACGACCTGCCGGACGACATCAAGAACACCTACGACCGCCTGGGCATCCCGGAGGCCGAGAAGCAGCGCCTCGTCTCCGGCGTCGCGGCCCAGTACGAGTCCGAGGTCGTCTACCACCAGATCCGCGAAGACCTCGAGCAGCAGGGCGTCCTGTTCCTCGACACCGACACGGCGCTGCGCGAGCACGAGGACCTCTTCCGCGAGTACTTCGGCACCGTCATCCCCGTCGGCGACAATAAGTTCGCCGCGCTGAACACGGCCGTGTGGTCGGGCGGGTCGTTCATCTACGTCCCGAAGAACGTCAAGGTCGACATCCCGCTGCAGGCGTACTTCCGCATCAACACCGAGAACATGGGCCAGTTCGAGCGGACCCTGATCCTGGTCGACGAGGGCGCTTACGTGCACTACGTCGAGGGCTGCACCGCGCCGATCTATTCCTCCGACTCGCTGCATTCCGCGGTCGTCGAGATCGTCGTGAAGAAGGGCGCACGCTGCCGCTACACGACGATCCAGAACTGGTCGAACAACGTCTACAACCTCGTCACCAAGCGGGCCGTGGCCCACGAGGGCGCGACGATGGAGTGGATCGACGGCAACATCGGGTCCAAGGTCACCATGAAGTACCCGGCCGTCTGGATGACCGGCGAGCACGCGCACGGCGAGGTGCTCTCGATCGCCTTCGCGGGCGAAGGTCAGCACCAGGACGCCGGCGCGAAGATGGTCCACGCGGCCCCGAACACGACGTCGACGATCGTGTCGAAGTCCGTGGCCCGCGGCGGTGGTCGCACGTCCTACCGCGGCCTCGTCCAGGTGCAGGAGGGCGCGCACGGCTCGAAGTCCACCGTGCGTTGCGACGCCCTGCTGGTCGACCAGATCTCCCGGTCCGACACGTACCCCTACGTGGACGTCCGCGAGGACGACGTCTCGCTCGGCCACGAGGCCACGGTCTCCAAGGTCTCCGACGAGCAGCTCTTCTACCTGATGAGCCGCGGCCTGACGGAGGAAGAGGCGATGGCGACGATCGTGCGCGGCTTCATCGAGCCGATCGCCCGCGAGCTCCCGATGGAGTACGCGCTGGAGCTGAATCGCCTGATCGAGCTGCAGATGGAAGGGGCCGTGGGCTAGGTGACCGCGCCGATCAAGCCAGGGCCCGAGAAGGTAGACCCGAACAAACCGCGCTCGCTCAAGTCTTTCGACCCGGCGGACTTCCCCGTCCCGCACGGGCGCGAGGAGGAGTGGCGGTTCACCCCGCTGGACCGTCTGCGCGGCCTGCACGACGGCACCGCACGCGGCGACGGCAAGGTCCTCGTGGAAGTGACGGCCGGTCAGGGCGTCCAGGTCGAGACCGTCGGCCGGGACGACCCGCGGATCGGCCGGGCCGGGCCGTACGCCGACCGCGTCGCAGCGACGGCTTACGCGAACTTCACCAACGCGACGATCGTGACCGTGCCGAGCGAGACGGGGCCGGCCGCGCCGACGTTCCTGACCCTGCGCGGAGAGGGCGCCGACGGTGCCGCCTACGGTCACGTCGTCATCGACGTCGCGCCGTTGGCCGAGGCGATCGTCGTCCTGGACCACCAGGGTTCGGCGACCTACGCCGGCAATGTCGAGGTGCTCGTCGGCCAAGGCGCCCGGTGCACGTTCGTCAGCCTGCAGGACTGGGCGGAAGACTCCGTCCACCTGTCCCACCACCTGTTGCGCCTCGAGCGCGACGCGCAGGTCCGCGCGGTCGCCGTGACCTTCGGCGGCTCGCTGGTGCGCCTGTTCCCGCAGGTGCAGTACATGGGCCCGGGCGGGGACGCGGAGCTTCTCGGGCTCTACTTCGCCGACGACGGCCAGCACCTCGAGCACCGGATGTTCGTCGACCACAGCCAGCCGCACTGCCGCAGCAACGTCGCCTACAAGGGCGCGCTGCAGGGCGCGGACGCGCGCACGGTGTGGATCGGCGACGTCATGATCCGCGCGGGCGCCGAGGGCACGGACACGTACGAGCTCAACCGAAACCTGCTCCTGACGCCGGGGGCCCGGGCGGACTCGGTGCCGAACCTCGAGATCGAGACCGGCGAGATCTCCGGGGCCGGCCACGCCAGTGCCACCGGCCGCTTCGACGACGAGCAGCTGTTCTACCTGGAGTCCCGCGGGATCCACACCGACGAGGCCCGCAGGCTCGTCGTGCGCGGGTTCTTCGCCGAGATCATCCAGCGGATCGGCGTCCCCCAGGTCGAAGCACGGTTGCTGCGCACGATCGACGACGAACTCGCGAAGAGCCTGTGACGGCCAGTCAGATGACTCAGAGTCAGCACCTACGTCGACGCCTGCCTCCTGGGCGACCTCGAGGACTCCGACGCCGCGCCGGGTCGTCCTCGACGGCGTCGCGGTGGCGCTAGTCAAGATCGACGCCGAGGTCTTCGCGATCTTCGACAAGTGCAGCCACGCCGACGTCGCGCTGTCCGAGGGCGACGTCGAGGACCACCTCATCGAATGCTTCCTGCACGGCTCGTGCTTCGACCTGCGTACGGGGCGGCCCACGTCGCTGCCCGCCAACAAGCCTGTCCCCGTCTACCCGGTGCGGATCGACGGCGAGGGCGCGGCTGCTCGCGTCCTCGTGGCCGTCGGGGCACCCCTGATCCTCGGAGCACTGAATGTCCACGCTCGAGATTCGCGACCTGCACGTCCAGGTCGAGACTGCCGAAGGCCCCCGCCAGATTCTCAAGGGCGTCGACCTCACGATCAACCCGGGGGAGACGCACGCGGTCATGGGGCCCAACGGCTCCGGCAAGTCGACGCTGGCGTACAGCATCGCGGGGCACCCGAAGTACCAGGTGACCTCCGGCAGTATCACCCTCGACGGCGAGGACGTCCTCGCGATGCCGGTCGACGCGCGGGCCCGCGCCGGGCTGTTCCTCGCGATGCAGTACCCCGTCGAGGTCCCGGGCGTGAGCGTGTCGAACTTCCTGCGGACCGCCAAGGCCGCCGTCGACGGCGCGCCGCCGAAGCTGCGGACCTGGGTCAAGGAGGTCCGCGTCGCGATGGAGGCCGCTCCAGATGGACCCGGCCTTCGCCGAGCGCAACGTCAACGAGGGCTTCTCCGGCGGCGAGAAGAAGCGCCACGAGATCCTCCAGCTCGAGCTGCTCAAGCCGAAGATCGCGATCCTCGACGAGACGGACTCCGGCCTCGACATCGACGCGCTCAAGGTCGTGTCCGAAGGGCGTGAACCGCTTCAAGCTCCGGCGGCGAGGTCGGCGTCCTGCTGATCACGCACTACACGCGGATCCTGCGCTACATCACTCCCGACTTCGTCCACGTGTTCGTCGGCGGGCGTTTCGTCGAGGAGGGCGGCCCCGAGCTCGCCGAGCGGCTGGAGGCCGAGGGCTACGAGCGGTTCGCTGAAGGTCGCGACATGAGCCTGCTGGACGCCAAGATCCGGGGCGACTTCCCGATCCTGTCGCGGACGCTGGCGAACGACCGCCCGCTGGTCTACCTCGACAGCGCGAACACCTCGCAGAAGCCGCAGGTCGTCATCGACGCGATCGCGGACCACTACGCGCAGCACAACGCGAACGTCGCCCGCGCGATGCACCAGCTCGGCGAGGAGGCGACGACCGCGTTCGAGGGCGCGCGCGACAAGGTCGCGGCCTTCATCGGGGCGCCCGACCGCGCGGGCGTCATCTTCACGAAGAACGCCTCCGAGGCGCTGAACCTCGTCGCCAACGTCCTGACCTGGGCGGGGGAGTACGGGCTGACGGCCGGCGACGAGGTGCTCGTCACCGAGATGGAGCACCACTCGAACATCGTCCCGTGGCAGCTGGCGTGCCAGCGCAGCGGCGCGACGCTGCGCTGGTTCGGCATCACCGACGACGGCCGCCTCGACCTGTCGAACATCGACGAGCTGATCAACGAGCGGACCAAGGTCGTCGCGCTGACCTGGGTGTCGAACATGCTCGGCACGGTCAACCCGGTCGCCGAGATCACCCGCCGCGCGCACGAGGTCGGCGCGCTCGTCGTGCTCGACGCCTCGCAGGCAGTTCCGCAACTTCCGGTCGACGTGGCCGCGGTCGGCGCGGACTTCGTCGCGTTCACCGGCCACAAGCTCTGCGGCCCCACGGGCATCGGCGTGCTGTGGGGCAAGGTCGACCTGCTCGCGCAGCTCCCGCCGTTCCTCGGCGGCGGCGAGATGATCGAGGTCGTCCGCATGGAGGGCTCGACCTACGCCGCGCCGCCGCACCGCTTCGAGGCCGGGACGCCGCCGATCGTCCAGGCCGTCGGGCTGGGCGCGGCGATCGACTACCTCTCGGCGATCGGCATGGACGCGATCGCCGCCCACGAGCAGGCGATCACCGCGTACGCGCTGGACGGCCTGAAGTCGGTCGAGGGCCTCCGGATCGTCGGGCCGGCCGAGCCCGTCGAGCGGGGCGGCGCGATCAGCTTCACCCTCGGCGACCTGCACCCGCACGACATCGGCCAGGTGCTCGACTCCCGCGGCATCGCGGTGCGCGGCGGGCACCACTGCGCGCGCCCGGCGCACGCCCGGTTCGGCCTCGTCGCGACGACGCGGGCCTCGTTCTACCTCTACACCACGCCGGCCGAGATCGACGCCCTCGTCGAGGGCCTCGAAGCCGTCAAGACCTACTTCGGGGGCCGCTGATGGACGTCGACGCGCTGTACCAGCAGATCATCCTCGACCACTACAAGAGCCCGCACAACAAGGGTCTGCGCGACCCCTTCGACGCCGAGGTCCATCACGTGAACCCCACGTGCGGCGACGAAGTGACGCTGCGCGTGCACATCGCGGACGGCAAGGTCGCCGACGTCTCCTACGACGCCCTCGGCTGTTCGATCAGCCAGGCGTCCACTTCGGTGATGACGGACCTGATCATGGGCAAGGACCTGGACGCGGCGATGGCCGTGCACGCCGAGTTCCTGGCACTGATGCAGTCCAAGGGCCAGGCGGTGCCGGACGAGGACATCCTCGAGGACGCGGTCGCGTTCGCCGGCGTCTCGAAGTTCCCGTCCCGCATCAAGTGCGCACTGCTGTCGTGGATGGCCTGGAAGGACGCGACCGCCCAGGCCCTCGCTGCTGCCGAAGACGCCGCCAAAGAAGGAGCGAACTCATGACGACCCCCGCCGTGACCGAGGACGACCTGTTCGAGGCCCTCATGGACGTGGTCGACCCCGAGTTGGGGATCAACGTCGTGGACCTCGGCCTGATCTACGGCGTCTCCGTGGACGAGGCGAACATCGCCACGATCGACATGACGCTGACCAGCGCGGCCTGCCCGCTGACCGACGTCATCGAGGACCAGACGCGCACCGCGCTGGAGGGCCTCGTCGCCGACTTCCGGATCAACTGGGTCTGGATGCCGCCGTGGGGTCCCGGACAAGATCACCGACGACGGCCGCGAGCAGCTTCGGGCGCTCGGCTTCAACATCTGATCTTCGTGAGCAGCGGCCGACTCGGGCGACGCGGCCGGCTGGATCGACGTCGCGTCCGGAGCGGCTCGAGCGCTGGCTGCACGGGTTCGGCGAGCGGCACGGCCACCCCGTCGCCGTCGTCGCGGCCCCGTACGGGCTGACGGCGACGGCAGCTGACGGAGCGTCAGCGGCGTGCCACATGCCGTTCCCCAAGGAGTGGAAGGCCACCGCCGACCCCGTGGCGGACGCGGTCGAGCACGCCGCACGGCCGCGCACCGTCGGCGTCCTGCTCGTGCGCCTCGGCGGTTTCGCGGCAGGAATCTTCGCCGGCACCGACCTCGTCGAGTCGAAGGTCGGCTCCCGGCAGGTGCACGGCCGCAACAGCAACGGCGGGTGGTCGCAACAGCGCTACGCCCGCAGGCGTGCGGGCCAGGTGGACGTGGCGCTCGAGGCCGCAGCCGACGTCGCCGTCCGGATCCTCGTCCCGAAGGTGGCCTCGCTCGGCGCCCTCGTGCTCGGCGGCGAACGCAAGGCCGTCGACCGGGTCCTCGCCGACCGGCGCTTGGCGCCGCTCGTCGCGTCGGCGCCGAGGAACGCTTCCTCACCGTCCCGGACCCGCGCCTCGACGTCCTGCGCGGCACCCCCGCGCTGTTCCGTGCGGTGCGGGTGCGGATCAATCCGGGCGGCGAGCACCTCTGACCTGCCCTCAGATCGGTGACCCCAGCGGCGGAATTCATCCCGGGGCCATGCCGGGGCCACGGTCGCGCCACTCCGACCGGTTGTCCTGGTGCGGTAGTCAACCGACATTCAGGGGGTTCCGATGAGCGGTATCGCGACACTGCGACGCAACATGATCTTCGGGGCGGCGGCGGTCGGGGCCGGCGCCCTGCTGGCGGTCGTGCGCGGCCCCGGGTCGCAGGACGGCGACGAGCCCGAGGACGGCGAGGAGGCCTACTCCACGCCGGACTTCGAGGACGCGTACTACAGCTAGGGGCCCGCAGGCCGGCGCTGATCGGGCGGCGGGTGAGTTTCCCGCCGGGTCAGTGCCGGGTCGTGACCGACTCGTACGGCACGACCGTGCCCTTGTCGATGACGAGTACGCGGTCGCAGTCGTACTCGCGGAGCTGTTGAAACTGCTCGGTGATGATGACGGCGACGCCGCGTTCCAGGCAGATCGCCTGGAGCGCCTCGTACACGCGGTCGACGATGACGGGAGCGAGGCCCTGCGACGGCTCTTCCACCATCAACAGCGACGGCCGCGGCATGAGCGCGCGCCCGAGGGCGACCATCTGCTGCTCCCCGCCGGACAGCGTGCCGGCCATCTGGTCTTCCCGCTCGCCGAGCACGGGGAAGTAGTTGTAGATCTCCGCCAGGCGCGCGGGCAACTCGGACTTGGGCAGGTGCGAGGCGCCGGCGAGGAGGTTCTCCTTCGTCGTCAGTGTCGGGAACACTCGCCGGCCCTCGGGAGAGAAGCTGATCCCGGCCCGAGTGCGTTTCGGTGAGGACCACCTCCGGATCGCCTGGTCGTCGAACAGGATGTCGCCGCCGAGGACCTGCACGGTGCCCATGATCGCCTTGAGCATGGTCGACTTGCCGGCGCCGTTGCCGCCGAGCAGGATCACGATCTCCGCCGGCCAGATCTCGAAATCGACGTTGTGCAGGACCGGCATGCCGTCGTAGCCGGCCCGCAGGCCACGGACGGCGAGCTTCGGAACGCCCCTGCCGGGCACGGGCCTAGACACTGGTCGGGACCTTCGGCTCGGCGCCCGCCCGCTCGCGCCACGGAACGGTCGACGCGCTGCGCCCGGCGCCGAGGTAGCGCTCTTGCACGTCCGGGTTGGCGGAGATCGCGGCGGGCGGGCCGTAGGCGAGGATCTCGCCCTCGGCCAGGACGTACACCGCGTCGCAGCCCTCCAGCACGGCCTTCACGTAGTGCTCGACGAGCAGGACGGTCAGGCCGAGGTCCTGCTGGAGTTGCTTGACCAGGCTGATCAGCGCGCCCGACGACGCCGGGTCGAGACCCGACGTCGGCTCGTCCAGCAAGAGGATCTGAGGGCCGGACAGGAGCGCCCGGCCGATCTCCGTGCGGCGCCGGGCGGAGAATTCGAGGTCGCCCACGCGCTCGTCCCAGTAGCGCGAGATGTCCAGCAGTTGCGCAATCGCCCAGGCAGCCTCTTCGGCCTGGCGCATGCGCTGCCACGCCTTGCGGGACCCACCGATGAACGAGGGGAGGTTGCTGTCGATGCGCAGCCCGGCGCCGGCCAGCAGGTTGTCCGACAACGCGAGGTCCTTGACGACGCGCGTCGTCTGGAAGGTGCGGGTCAGGCCCATCCGGGCCCGGTTCCACGACTGCACGTCGGTGACGTCCTCGCCGAAGAGGTGGACGGTGCCCTGGTCGGACTTCTGCAACCCGCTGAGGACGTCGAACAGGGTGGTCTTGCCGGCGCCGTTCGGCCCGATCAGGCCGGTGAACGACCCGGTCGGGACGACGATGGACGCACCGCGCAGGGCGCGCACGCCGCCGAAGGCGAGGTGGATGTTCTCCGCGCTGAGGGCGAACTCCCCCTGGCGGCGCGCCGGGAACCACTCCTCCAACGTCTCGAGGGCGTACTCGCGAACCTTGGTGTTCGGGCCGGCGCCGTGCAGGTCGCGGATGCCGTCGCCGCTGGACAGGAACGACGCGGAGGTCGTACCCATCGCCGCGCGGGCGACCCGGCGCTCGCCGGCCCGGCCGTGCTTGAACCGCGTGTAAAGATCCTGGAACCGTCCGCCGAGACCGCGGGCGCCGAACAGGATGCCCGCCATCAGAGAGATGCCGGCGAGCAACTGGTAGTCGAGGTGCAGGCGCTCGAGCATGAACGGCACGCCCTGGAACATGAGGGCGACGGCCACGACGGCGGTCATCGAGTCGAAGCCGCCCAGGATGGCGATCGAGAGCCAGAGCAGCGAGGTCGTCGCCGTGTAGTTGGCCGGGGTCGGCGCGCTCTGATACAGCATCGCCGCGAGAATCCCGGCGAAGCCGGCGAGGGCGCCGCAGATGCCGAAGCCGAGCGCCTTCGTCTTGTAGGGGGAGATTCCCACGGCGGCCGCGGCCTGCTGGTCGGCGCCGACCAGCATCAGGTTGCGTCCGTACGGGGAGTGCCGCAGCCGCTGCAGGAGCGCGAGGACGAACAGCAGGCAGACGAGGAGGAACAGGTAGAACACCCGGTCGTCGCCCACGAACGTGTAGCCGAAGAGCACGGGCCGCGGGTTGAGCAGGTTCTGTTCGCCACCGGTGAGGTGAAACTGGCTGAAGATGACGCGCTCGCACATGATCTGGACGCCGAGGGTGAACGCCATCGTGTAGACGCCGGTGAACTTCACGCTGGCCAACGAGACGATCAGCATGATCACCGTCCCGATCAGGATGGCGGCGACGATCGCGAAGATCAGCGGCAGCCCCCAGCCGGGTTCGTCGCGATAGATCCAGGTCGACAGGTACAGCGCCGACCCGTAGACCGCGGCGGAGGCCAGCGTCACCTCGCGCACCCAGCCGACCATGACCATGAGCCCGAGGGCGAGGATCCCGATGACGAAACCGGAGGACGCCAGGAACACCCAGTAGTCCGCGACCGCGAAGATCCAGAAGACTGCGATGAGGCCGACGAGCAGGTTCAGCGGGTTCTGCAGGATCCGGGTCAGCGGCTGGGCCTTGCTGTACGGGTTGTTGGAGGTGTCGATCTCCGCGTCCTCGACGGGCGGTAGCACCGGTGGAGGCGCGTCGGTCCTGCCTGGGTCGGTCCTGCCTGGGTCGGTCGTCCCGGGCCTGCTGGTAGCGGGCTTGGTCGTGACGGGGTCGGTGGCGGCCGGGGCCGGGGAGGCCCCTGGCGTGATGTCGATGACGGTCGGCGTGATGTCGGTCGGCGCCGCGGCGTCTTCGGCCTGCTGCGCCCAGTAGCCCTTCACAACGCCTCCACCTGCAACCGGTGACCCAGACCGCCGCGCACCTTGGCCACCAGGATGGCGGTGGCGACCATCACGGCCAGGATCACGATTTCCTCCGTGCCCGGCCCGACCTCGCCGAAGACGCCGACCTTCATCAGGCTCTCGGTCAGGCTGAGGACCAGGGCGCCCGCGAGCGCGAGCCCCGGGCTGTGGAACCCGCCGATCACCGCGACGGTCAGCGCGCGGAAGAAGATCAGCAGGATGGACGCGAGGTCCGTCCCGGCGATCGGGGCGACCAGGCCACCGGCCAGCGCGGCGAGCGCCCCCGAGGCGGCCCAGGCGCAGATCCCGACTTGGAAGAGGCGGATGCCGGCCCAGCGGGCGGCTTCGACGTCGTCCGAGATGGCCCGCACGTTCACCCCGGCGCGCGTCTTGTTCAACCACAGGGAGATCGCGAAGCACAGCGCCACGGTGATGACGAGGATCATGATGCGGTGCAGGGTCACGTTGTAGTCGAAGAGCCTGAAGAGCTTGTCGCCGAAGGGGCTGACCGGGATCGCGACGTCCGGGCGCAGGGGGAACGACAGGGTCGCCGCCGCCACGACCATGAGCATGACGGCGAGCGAGACGGTGGACAGCGTGATCTTGGGCAGGAACGCGATCTTGGGGTTGGTGACGAGCACGCCGAAGCCGCCGCCGATGAGCGTCCCGATCGCGATGACGACGAAGAGCGCGCCCGCGCCCGACATGCCCGCGTCGACCGAGAACCCGTAGTAGCCGTAGCCGCCGACGACCGCGATGCCGTAGTGCAGGAACCCGACTGTCCGGCTGATCTTGTAGGTGAGGACGAGCGCGACCGCGAGCACGCTGTAGATGCCGGCGTTGGCGAGGCCCACCACGATCGCGGGCTCGAGCAAGTCGGGGTGAAAGTCCAGCATTGGCCACCCTTACGCGCAGACGCACCCGGCGGCCGCGCTGTCGCCGACGGCCCCGGGGGAGGCCGGTGGACAGAGCATTCGCCCTATTCGGAGGCCCGCCATACGCCGGATTGGCCGGAATCACCGCGATCCGGGGTCTTCCGGACGAACTGGGACACCCAGTGCACAGGGTAACGGCGGACACGAGTCTGGGAACCCCCTGAGCGCGGGTGGGTAGACTCGAGACTTTCGTCATGCACAGCTTCGGGAGCACAGGACCGTCATGATCACTGCCACGGACCTGGAACTTCGCGTCGGGCCGCGCCTGCTGCTCGAACCGTCCAGCTTCCGGATCGGCCGCGGTGACCGCATCGGGCTCGTCGGGCGCAACGGCGCCGGCAAGACCACGATGACCAAGGTGCTGGCGGGGGAGCTCCTGCCGAGTTCGGGCAAGGTCGTCCGGTCGGGCGACGTGGGCTACCTCCCGCAGGACCCGCGCACGGGCGACCTCGACGTGCTCGCCCGCGACCGCATCCTCGCCGCCCGCGACCTCGACACGGTCGTCGCGAAGATGCGCGAGACCGAGGGCCAGATGGCCAGCGCCGACCCCGAGACCCACGAGCGGGCGATGCGCCGGTACACCCGGCTCGAGGAGGAGTTCGTCTCCCGCGGCGGTTACGCGGCCGAGTCGGAGGCGGCGTCGATGGCGTCCAGCCTGGGCCTGCCCGACCGCGTGCTCGGCGCAACCGCTGCACACGCTCTCCGGCGGCCAGCGGCGCCGGGTCGAGCTCGCCCGCATCCTTTTCAGCGGCGCGCAGACCCTGCTGCTGGACGAGCCGACTAACCACCTCGACGCCGACTCGATCGTCTGGCTGCGCGAATACCTCAAGACGTTCGCCGGGGGATTTGTCGTCATTAGTCACGATGTGTCACTGGTCGAGCACTGTGTGAACAAGGTCTTCTATCTGGACGCGAACCGGTCGGTGCTCGACTTCTACAACGTCGGGTGGAAGGCCTATCTCCTCGCAGCGCGAGACGGACGAGCGGCGGCGCAAGCGCGAGAAGGCCAACGCCGAGAAGAAGGCCGGGGAGTTGATGGCGCAGGCGAACAAGATGCGCGCCAAGGCGACCAAGGCGACGGCGGCCCAGAACATGGCGAAGCGCGCCGAGAAGTTGATCGCCTCCGTCGAGGGGGAGCGGCGCAGCGACAAGGTCGCGAAGCTGCGCTTTCCCGACCCGGCGCCGTGCGGCAAGACGCCCTTGTCGGCCACCGGGCTGTCCAAGTCGTACGGCTCGCTCGAGATCTTCACCGACGTCGACCTCGCCGTCGACCGCGGCTCGCGCGTGGTCATCCTCGGGCTCAACGGCGCCGGCAAGACGACGCTGCTGCGCCTGCTCGCCGGCGTCGAGCCGCCGGACACGGGCGAGGTCGTCCCGGGCCACGGCCTGCGGATCGGCTACTACGCCCAGGAGCACGAGACGCTCGACCCGGAGCGGACGGTCCTGGCGAACATGCAGTCGGCGTCGCCGGACATGCCTGAGCTGGAGGTACGCAAGATCCTCGGCTCGTTCCTGTTCACCGGCGACGACGTGGACAAGCCCGCCGGCGTGCTCTCCGGCGGCGAGAAGACGCGCCTGGCCCTGGCCGCCCTCGTGGTCTCCAGCGCCAACGTCCTGCTGCTGGACGAGCCGACGAACAACCTCGACCCGGCGAGCCGCGCGGAGATCCTGGGCGCGCTGTCCCGGTACGCGGGCGCGGTCGTGCTGGTGACCCACGACGAGGGCGCGGTGGACGCGCTCGCGCCCGAGCGCCTGATCCTGCTGCCCGACGGCATCGAGGACCTGTGGGGCGACGAGTACGCGGACCTCGTCGCGCTGGCCTAGCGCCCGTTTTGCCGTTTTGCGGCCTGGCGCATGGTGAATCCGTGCCCAATTGGTGACAATCGGCACGGACTCAGATGCTGGCGTCACGACTTTCCCAATCGGCCTGTGTCAGCCGTGTCGCATGGAAGATCATGGGGTTTCTCGGGGAAGGCAAACCGAAACTCGGTGGATCCCGATCGGAGGCACTACGTGGCCGAAACTCTCAGGAAAGGCAGCCGGGTAACCGGAACTGCTCGCGAGCGACTTGCTGCCGACCTGAAGAAGAAGTATGCACAGGGACGCAGCATCCGAGCCCTGGCTGAGGAGACTGGACGGTCCTATGGATTCGTCCATCGCATGCTGACCGAATCCGGGGTTACTCTCCGGGGTCGGGGCGGTGCGACGCGCGGCAAGGTCAAGGCCTGACGGCCCGTGGCCGAGCCCGGCCGGCTCGCTGACAAGCGTGCCCGGCCGGGCCCGGACTACTGTGGGTTCCGTGTCGAACAACGCGCTTACAGAGAACGAAGCGGCCGCCGGTCTGGATCCTCGCCGGCGGTCTTCGCTTGTCCGTGGACGGTGCCGTCGCCACGGTGACGCTCGCCCGTCCCGAGCGGCGCAACGCCATGACGCCCGCGACCTGGTCGGGCCTCGCGGCCGTGCCCGCGCTGCTCGGCCCGGCGGTGCGGATCGTCGTGCTGCGCGGCGAGGGTGCCTCCTTCTGTGCCGGCCTCGACCTGCGCCTGGCCACGCCCGAGGGCGTCCCGGGCGAGGGCACGCTCGCCGACATCGTGAGCGACGACGACGCCGCCACCGACGCCAACATCGCGGCGCTTCCAGGCCGGCTTCACCTGGCTGCGCGACCCGGCGTTCGTCTCGATCGCCGCCGTCCAGGGCCACGCCGTGGGCGCCGGGTTCCAGTTGGCGCTCGCCGCCGACCTGCGGGTGGTCGCCGACGACGCCCGCTTCTGCATGCGCGAGGTCGCGCTGGGGCTCATCCCCGACCTCACCGGGACGAAGCCGCTGGTCGACGCCGTCGGGCTACTCCCGCGCTCTGGAGATCTGCACCACCGCGCGCTGGGTCGGGGCCGAGGAGGCCGTCCGGATCGGCCTGGCCAGCCTCGCCGTCGCGCCCGGCCGACCTGGACGGCGCCGTCGCCGACCTGTGCGCCGCGATCCTGGCGAACTCGCCCGCCGCCGTCCGCGCCACCAAGGGCCTGCTCCGGGACGCCGCCGGGCGCGACCTGGCCGGCGCAGGCCGCGGCCGAGCGGGTCGCCCAGGTCCCCCTGCTGCGCGCGATGACCGGGAAGTAGTGCGAACCGCTCGGCGTTGAGGTCCCGATGCCTCAACCGGTCCCGACCTGGTCCACCCTGCGCTCCTACAGCCGCGACGGCTCGGTGCGCCATGCCCAGCTGCCGCCGGGCACCGTCCGCCGGATCCTGCGCTTCGCGGGTCCGTACCGCGCGCTGGGTCTCGGGGTTCCTCGTCCTCGTGGTGCTCGACGCGGTGCTCGTCGTCGCGACGCCGCTGCTGCTGAAGGTGCTGATCGACCAGGGCGTCGTCCCGAAGGACCGCGGCGGTGGTCACGACGCTCGCACTGATCATCGCCGGGCTCGCGGTCGTCGACGCGCTGTTCGCGCTCGCCCAGCGCTGGTACTCCGCGCGGATCGGGGAGGGCCTGATCTACGACCTGCGCACGCAGGTCTTCGGCCACGTCCAGCGGATGCCGCTCGCGTTCTTCACCCGGGCGCAGACCGGGGCGCTCGTCTCCCGCCTGAACAACGACGTCGTCGGGGCGCAGCAGGCGTTCACGTCCACGCTGTCGGGGGTCGTGTCGAACGTCGTCAGCCTGGTGCTGGTCACCGCCGCGATGCTCTACCTGTCGTGGCAGGTGACCGTCCTGGCCCTGCTGATGCTGCCCGTGTTCGTGGTGCCGGCGAAGTACGTCGGGCGTCGGCTGCAGATGCTCACCCGCGAGCAGATGCAGCTCAAGGCCGTCATGAACACGACGATGACCGAGCGGTTCAACGTCTCCGGCGCGCTGCTGGTCAAGCTGTTCGGCCGCCCCGCCGAGGAGGACGCGGCGTTCGCCGCGACGGCGGACCGCGTCCGCAAGGTCGGCATCGAGATCGCGATGTCGAACCGGGTCTTCTTCACCTCGATGATCCTGGTCGCGTCGCTGGCCTCGGCGGTCGTCTACGGCGTCGGCGGGCAGCTGGCGATCTCCGGCGACATGACCGTCGGCACGCTGCTCGCGCTGGCCGCGCTGCTCAGCCGGCTCTACTCGCCGCTGACGGCGCTGTCGAACGTCCGGGTCGAGGTGATGACGGCGCTGGTCAGCTTCGACCGGGTCTTCGAGATCCTCGACCTCACCCCGATGATCGCCGAGCGCCCGGACGCGACGACGCTGCCGCCGGGCGCCGTCTCGGTCGAGTTCGACGCCGTCGACTTCCGCTACCCCGCCGCGGACGAGGTCTCGCTCGCCTCGCTGGAGTCGCTCGCGGTCATCGAGAGCGGGGTCTCCGAGGTCGTCCTGCACGAGGTGTCGTTCCGCGCGGCACCCGGGCAGCTCGTGGCGCTCGTCGGGCCCTCCGGGGCGGGCAAGACGACGATCTCGCACCTCGTCGCGCGGCTCTACGACGTGATCGCGGGGTCCGTGCGCCTCGGCGGGGTGGACGTCCGCGACCTGACGCTGGAGTCCTTGCGCGACACCGTCGGGGTCGTCACCCAGGACGCGCACATGTTCCACGACACCGTCCGGGCCAACCTCGCGTACGCGCGGCCCGACGCGACCGACGACGAGCTTTACGAGGCGTGCCGCTCCGCCCAGATCTACGACCTCGTCACCTCGCTGCCGGACGGGCTGGACACCCTCGTCGGCGACCGGGGTTATCGGCTGTCCGGGGGCGAGAAGCAGCGCCTCGCGCTGGCCCGGCTGATGCTCAAGGCACCCGGGGTGGTCATCCTCGACGAGGCCACCGCGCACCTCGACTCGGAGTCGGAGTCCGCCGTGCAGCGCGCGCTGAAGGCCACCCTCGCCGGTCGCACGTCGTTAGTCATTGCTCACCGTCTGTCAACAGTGCGTGACGCCGACCTCATCCTCGTGCTGGACCACGGGCGCATCGCCGAGCGAGGCCGACACAGCGAGTTACTGGCCGCCGGCGGGCTCTACTCCGAGCTGTACCGCACCCAGTTCGCCCCGCAACAGTCCTGATTGTCCTCCGTCCGGTCTGTCGAAGATCGTCCGAACGGATGGTTTCTCCTTTAACGTCGTCCGTATCGGGCTGTTGATGCGTCATAGCTGGGACCGGTCAGGGGAGGCCGGCGACGGACGAGGGGGACGACCGATGACTGACTTCGAGCGCGAGTACGGAACCGAGGACACCGACACTCCGGATGCCACGTGGAGCCGGTCGCGCCTGTCCGAGGAGACCGACGCGTCGCGTGAGCTGCGCGCCGCGCGCATGGTCTTCGCCGGCGTCCGCGACGCCGAGCGCGTCGCCGCCGTGATCTACGGTTCGATCTTCCGCCGCATCAAGGTGCACGTCATCGGCCTGGAGAACGACCTGCAGTGGGTCTCCGCGGTCGAGGCCATGTGGTCCGCCGGCGTCGTGGTCGTCCTCGAGGACATCATGCCGACCGAGTTCGAGGGCGTCGAAGACTTCGGCCTGCCGACGGACGTCCAGGTCCGCGCCGCCGACCTCGTCGTCCTGGTGGGTCGCTACGAGAACGACGCCGAGGCGCTGGCCCAGGCTGCTCGCTGCGGCACGCCGGCCGTCCCGCTGCGGGCACTCGTCCAGTCCTGACGACTCGACGGGCAAATCCGGTCCGCAATGTCCGGAAATGCCCCGCCCTCCCCGTAAACATCGCGTAATCATCGCTCGTTTGCCGCATCGACCCGAAACGATCCTCACGTACGCCGCGATAACTAGGCGTACCGGAAGGAGTCGGGTCGATGCGGCATTTCGTTTCCATCTCGGGTGGCCTGGGGGTCGCCGGGCGGTTCCGACGCGCTCGCCGGCCGCCAGGTGTACCTCGCCGGGCCCGCGCACCTGCCTCGACCCGGAGGGCTACGCCCTGCTGGAGGCGTCGCTGCTCGACCTCGGCGTCGTCGACGTCGCCGCCGCGCGTCGCGTTCCCCGCCGCGGCCCGCGCGCTGCGCGCCCACGGCGCCGAGCGTGACCTGCCCGTTCGAGAGCCCGTGGTGGCGCGGGCTCGGACCACAGCCTGCACAACCTGCGCGCCGAGCGTGAGCGCGACGCCCAGGCGCTGGAGGCCGCCGACCTCGTCGTCGTCCTCGACGGCTGGGAGGACGTGCCCGGCGCCGTCGACACCGCGATCCTCGTCGCCGAGACCCGCGGCGTGCCCTGGGGCCGGGTGAGCGACGGTCCTCGCCGAGGCCGCCCTGCTGGCCGCCGGCCGAGCCGGCGCTCACAGCGAGCGCAGCGCCCCTCCGTCGACGGGCATCATGACCCCGGTGATGTAGGACGCCGCGGGGCTGAGCAGGAACGCCGCGACCCGGCCGAACTCCGCCGGCTCGCCGTAGCGGCGCAGCGGGATGCGCCGCGCTGTTGCGCGCCCGGGCGGCCTCCGGGTCGCCGCTGCCGAGGCTGTCGAGCTCGCGCAGCCGGTCGGTCGCGATCCGGCCCGGCAGCAGCCCGTTGACCCGGACGCCGCGCGGCCCGAGCTCGTCCGCCAGAGTCTTGGCGACCATCGCGAGGCCCGGGCGCAGCCCGTTGGAGATCGCGAGGCCCGGGATCGGCGAGCGCACCGAACTCGACAGGACGAGGCAGATCGAGCCGCCGTCGCCGAGCGCGGTCGCGACCGCCCGGGCGGTGCGCAGCGCGCCGAGGAACACGGACTCGAACGCCGAGCGCCACTGGTCCTCGGTGGTCTCCATCGCCGTGCCGGGCGGCGGGCCGCCGACGCTGATCAGCGCGCCGTCGAGCTGGCCGAACCGGCCCATCGCCGCGGCCACCAGGCGCTCGGCCGCGCCCGGCTTGCCGATGTCCTCGGCGAACCCGACGGCGCGCTGGTCGACCCCAGCTCCTGCGCGGCGCGAGTCACCGAGGCCTCGTCGCGCGAGGCCACGACGACCCGGGCGCCTTCGTTCACCAGCACCTGCGCGGTGGCGTAGCCCGAGGCCGCGGCTGGCGCCGGTGACCAGGTAGACGCGGTTGCCGAGTCCTAAGATCCATGACCGGTCATCCTGCCGGAGTTTGCGGCCGCGTGACACGCGTCGTCAGTCGGTGACCGTCCGGGCGCAGCGCGGCCAGCGCCGCGCGTTCGACCCGCGGCAGGCCCTCCTCGTGCCCGTACGCGGCGAGCGCGGCGTTCACCGACAGGGCCACGACGCGGGCCCGCAGCAGCCGCTCGGGCGGGACGGGGCCGTACGCGGCGAGGAAGCGGGCGCGCTCGGGCGGGTCGAAGAAGCTCCAGACGAGCTGGAGGTCGATCCCGGGGTCGGCGCGGCACACGTCCACCCAGTCGAGGATCGCCGCTCGGCTGTCGGTCGGGGCCCAGCAGGACGTGGCGGAAGTGCAGGTCGCCGTGGGCGAGGGTCACGGGCTCCGGGTCGGCCGGCGGGAGCGCCTCGGCCGTCGTCCAGGATGCGGGCGGCCTTCGGCGGCGCGCCCAGAGGTCGGCGATCGCCTCGAGCTGGGTGCGGGCCAGCGGGCCGCGTCGGCCATGTCGGCCCGGGCGTTCGGCGTCGACGGGCAGGGCGGCGGCGCCGACCGCTGCCGCGAGCGCCGGGTCGTGCAGTGCGCGCAGGAACTCGGCGAGCGGTTCTATCGCGTTTGTGCGGGCCGCCGGCTGACTCGCAGCTCTCCGCGCCGGGGAGGTACGCGGCGCCCCAGAACGGCCACGGGAACCCCTCGTCGGGCTGCCCGAGGAAGACCGGGACGGGCACGGCGAGCGGCAGCAGCGGGGCGAGTCGCGGGAGGAACTCGACCTCGCGGGCCAGGCCCGGAAGCACCACCGCCCGACGCGGGAACCCGAACACCCACGCGTCGCCGACGCCCCAGACCGACCGGTCCCAGCCCTCGCGAAAGGCGGCGGACCCGGGCGCCCGCGACCTCTGGGAACTGCCTCAGCAGCCGGCGCACCGAGGTCGGCGTCGACCTCGATCTCGGGCGTCCACGCGGGCATCTCGGCAGGCTATGACGAAGCTCGGCGCGCCGTGGCGGGCCGTCTTACAGTGAATGTCTCATCCGCTCCGAAATTTCGGAGCCCTGCGATGGCCCGCGCCAGCCGACAAGGGCGCACCCACATGGAGATCCGGCAGAGCGGCGCAGCCCGCACCCGATGACGAGCGCCACGCGACGAGCAGGTCGCGCCTCGTTCTGGACCCTCGATCTCGTCGACCCCCTACCCGGGACGACGTTCCTCGCCTATCTCGACGCGCTCCTGCCGTCCGGCCGCGGGCCGCTGCCTCGGCCTGCGGAGCCGCTGCCCGACGAGCCCCCGGCCGACCCGACCCAGCTTCGCTGGAGCGGCGGTTCGCTGGACGGCATCCTCAGCCTCCGGGGCGGCTCGAGCGGCGGGCAGTCGCCGCCCGCCGCAGCGGGCGCGATCCTCGCGCTCGTCCGGGGCACCCCGACGACGCCCGCCGTGCACGGCGTCGCCGAGCGGCTGACCGAGATCGTCAGTCCTCAGGAGGTGGACCGCCTCCTGGCGGTAGTCCGTGCTGACTCGGCAGCGTCGCGAACGCGACTGGCGTGCCTCGCGCGCTGGCTGTGCGAGCACGGACGAACCGGCGCCAGGTCAAGGCCGGCCTCGCGCTGCTGGGCGAGTGCGGAACGGGCGCCGACTTCGACCTCGCCGCACGGCTCGGCGTGATCGAGGAATTCACCCTGTACTCGGTCGTCGCCTTGCGAAAGCTGCTGGCGGAGCCGGACCTCGCCCTCCTCGACCTGGCGGACCAGGTTGTCGGTTGGGGGCGGATTCACGCCGTCCTTCGGCTTCAGGGCTCGACCAACCCCGAGGTGCGCCGCTGGCTCCTCTACGGCGGGTACGCCAACGCCGTCATGACCGAGGAGATCGCCTTCGTGGCCGTGAGTACCGGCGACCTTCTGGCCGCGCTGGAGCGCGATTCTGACGATGCGTTACTTGATCATGCGGGCGCGCTGCTGGCTGCGCTCGCCGTCGGCGGGCATCGCATCGGCATGCATACCTCTGCTGATGGTGTCGCGAAGTCCTCGTCAAGGCGGGCCCTTCTGAACCGGCGATGCTTGTTTCTTTCCTTTACCGGTACGGCTTTCCGGGACTCGAAAATGTCGGAGGGCCTGCGTAGGTTCGGGGTCATGGACACCGGCACCCTCGACGAACTCGACGCCCTCACGGCACTCGAGTCCGCGGTCGACGGTGCCCGGAAAGTGCTCGGCGGCGGGCTGTGGCGGCTGCCCGAAACAGACATCCTCCACGTACTCCGCCGCGTCCACGCCGTCAACGCCCGTCTGCAGTCGCTGCAGCTCACCGTCGTGCGGGAGGCCGACACCCGCGGGGTCCCCTCGACCCTGGGCGCGGTGTCCACGCCGGCGTTCCTCGACGGGGCGCTGCGGATGTCCCCCGGGCTGGCCCGCGAGCACGCCAAGCTCGCTACCGCGTTCGCCACGTCGTTCACCGACACCGGTGCCGCCCTGGCCGCCGGTGAGATTTCGTACGAGCAGGCGAAGGCGATCTACGACACCGTCTCCGGGTTACCGTCGAAAGCGACCGCGGACGACCGCCACCGTGCCGAGCAGTTCCTGCTCTCGCACGCCGACGCCCTGAACGCCAAAGACCTCAAGGGTCTGCACAAGAAGCTCGACGAGGTCATCGACCCCGACGGCGTCGGCGAACGCGAAGACGTCGCCCGCAAGAAGCGCGCCGCGAACATCCGCGACAACCACGACGGCACCCAGACGTTGACGTGGACGGAGATCGACGAGCACATGGCGATGGTCAAAGCCGCCATCGACGCCCTGTCCGCCCCGATCCCCGGCCCAGACGGGCAACGCGACGAACGCGCCGCATCCGAACGACGCGCCGACGCCCTCCTCGAACTCGTCCGCCGCATCCTCGACGCCGGCGACCTCGCCACCTCCCGTGGCATCCGCCCGCACCTGCACGTCACCTTCACCGAAGAAACCCTGCGCGGCGAACCCGGCGCACCGTCCGGGCGCACCGCATCCGGCGAAGACCTCTCACCCGCCACCATCGCGCGGCTCATGTGCGACGCCTCGATTACCGGGATCCTGCTCAACACCGAAGGCGGACCGTTGCGGGTCGGGCGCACCCACCGCACCGTTCGCCCCTGGCAGTGGATTGCGCTCGTCGCCAGAGACACCGGCTGCCAATTCCCCAACTGCACCCGGCCGGCGTCGTGGTGTCAGGCGCACCACCTCACCGAATGGGTTGCGCAGAACGGGAACACCGACGTCGACGACATGGCCCTGTTCTGCCAGGTTCACCACCATTACCTGCACGACAAAGGCTGGACCGCCCGCATGCACCCCGACGGGTACGTCGAACTACTGCCCCCGCCCTGGGTCGACCCGCTCCAGCGACCCCGACGCAACCAGTACTGGATCACCGACCGCGAATTCCGTGACTTCACCACCGACCCCGACCCGTAAGGGGTACGGAACCGCGGCGACGTCAGTATCTGATGAACCGTCACCAAGATCAGACGATCAGGGAGCAATTTGGCATGCCGTGGATCAGGAACCTCCCTCACCGCGGCGAGGTGCAGCGGCCCTCTGGCGTGGGCCGGCGTGCCGGCGGCGGCGATCTCTCGGTCCGTGCCCGCGGTGGAACGGAGAGCTTTCACAGAGACGTTCGGCGGAACCTGATGTACCACGCACGACGGTGGCTGGACGGGGGTTCGCGGTGGTACCTGGACGCGGGTTGAGCAGTGTCGTCGCGCTGGCGGTCCTCAGCGCCCTGTCCGCATGCGGGGCGGTGACAAGCAGTCCGCCGCAGCGACGTGGGAGCGCCCCGTGACGGCGGCGGAGCGCTCGTTGTGTCTCGACTGGCGGTCGAACAGGGACAACGTGTACGACGTCGCCGACGCCCCGACGGCGGGCGGCGGCTTCGTCCCAGCCGACCTCCTTGCGCGGTGGCGCACCCTCGGGACCGAGGCCGCGACCGATACCGCCTCGGCCCTGCGGTCGGAGTCGGAGCAGGTACGGGACTCCGTGAACGGCGTGCGGAAGAGCTTCGTCTACGACGCCGACACCACCGACGTGGCGGAAGCGTTGGGCCGCGTCCAGGTGAAGTGGATCCTGAAGGGGGGTTCTCCCACGCCCGACGGGCGTCTACGTGCAGTGACGGTGGCCGGCCGCCACGTAACCTGCGGGTATGAGGGTGACGTCGTCAGACGCCGTTGAAGTTGCCGGCTGGGTGCGGGACGCCGCTGCGGTTACCGTCCTGACCGGGGCCGGGATCTCGACCGATTCGGGGATCCCGGACTTCCGCGGCCCGCAGGGCGTCTGGACGCGGGACCCGACGGCGCAGCGGATGTTCGACCTCGACCAGTACAAGCTGCACAAGCAGGTGCGCGTACAGGCGTGGGTCAGCCGCCGCGACCACCCGGCCTGGACGGCGGAGCCCAACGCGGGCCATTACGCGCTGGTCGACCTGGAGCGGTCCGGGCGGCTGCGCGCGCTGCTCACGCAGAACATCGACGGGCTGCACCAGAAAGCCGGCTCGGACCCCGGTCTCGTCCTCGAACTGCACGGCACGCTGTTCGGCGTCGAGTGCCTCGAGTGCGGGGTGCGCACCGAGATGGAGGACGCGCTCGCTCGCCTCGCCGCCGGCGAGGAGGACCCGCGGTGCCTGCTGTGCGGGGGCGTCCAGAAGGCGACGACGATCTCGTTCGGCCAGCAGCTTCGCAAGGAGGTACTGCAGGCGGCGGCGAGAGCGTCCGCGCAGTGCCAGGTGTTCGTCGTCGTGGGCTCGTCGCTGAAGGTGCAGCCGGCCGCCGCGCTGTGCGACGTCGCGTCGGGCCGGCGCGAAGCTGGTGATCGTCAACGCCGAGCCGACACCGTACGACCCGATGGCGGACGCGATCCTGCGCGAACCGATCTCCGAGGTGCTGCCCGTGCTGGTCGCCGGGTGCTGAGCTCGTCCCCGATGACCCCGCTTCGGCGGCCCGCCCGGCTGCGCCGGGGCGACCGGGTCGCTGTCATCGCGCCGAGCGGGCCGCTCGACCCCGCTCGGCTCGACCGCGGGCTGCGACCTGCTGCGGGGGCTGGGGTTCGACGTCGTCGTCGGCGCCGCAGCGCGCTCGTCGACCGGCTACCTCGCCGGTTCCGACGCGGCCCGCGCCGCTGACCTGCAGGACGCGTGGTGCGACCCGTCCGTCCGCGCGATCCTGTGCGGGCGCGGCGGGTACGGGGCCGCCCGGCTGCTCGACCTGCTCGACTGGGACGCGATGCGCGTCGCCTCGCTCGGACCCGGCCGGGCCGCCGGCGTTCGTCGGCGCAAGTGACGTGACGTCACTTCACCTGGCGATCGCGCGGCACCTCGGCGTCCTCACGCTGTTCGGGCCGATGGCCGCCGCTGCAGATCCTGGCGGGCGGCGAGCCCGGAGCCCGCGACCCTGCGGCACCTCGTGGCGACGCTGACCGCAGCCGGAGGAGGCGCAGGTGATCACCGGCGGGGTGCGTGTGCTGGTGCCCGGCGCAGCGGTCCGGGGCGTCAGCACCGGCGGGACGCTGTCGATCCTCGCCGCCGCCGTCGGCACCCCGGAGCACCCGACGTGCGCCGGCGGCGTGCTGTTCCTCGAGGACGTCGGCGAGCCCGCGTACCGGATCGACCGGCTGCTCACCCAGCTGCTCCGGGCGGGCGTTCTCGACGGCGTCCGGGCGGTCGTCGCGGGGGACTGGGACCGCTGCGGCCCGGTGGACGGCGGTCGACGCTGTGCTACGCGAGCGGCTCGGGCCGCTGGGTGTCCCCGTGCTCGGCGGGTTTGCGTTCGGGCACGGCCCCGTCCAGCTGACGATCCCGCTCGGCGCCGCCGTCACCGTCGACCCTGGCTCCGGCACCGTCGCGCTCGACGAACCTGCGCTCGCCTGACGCAGCGTCAGGACTGTTACCCCGCACCCCGTAGCGTCCGACCATAGATCCGCTATAGCGAGTCGCTAGTCGGACGCACGGGGTGCCGCGCGTCGGGCGCGGGTGCCCGGTCGACGGGGTCCGATGCCGTCAGATCCGACTTCCTGCGGCGAAATTGCACCTCGCGCGCCGTGCATGGCGCGGGAAGTGTGCAGTCAGCGCACCAAGTGCGTGTTCGCCGCGTGAAGTCCGGGCGGCGGTCTCAAGCGCCGGACGGCTGGCGCTGGCGACGGGAAGTGAAGGCTGCCGCAAGGACGGCGGCGAGCAGAGCGGCGCCGACGGCGCTCGCGTTTGCCAGCGTTCCGTGGGAATAGAGGGCGTTGAGGCGCCGGTCGAACGCGGCCATCTCCTGGACGAGCATGACGGTCACCAACGCGAACGGCGCGGCGAGGACCAGGGTCGAGCGCCGGACGGCAGGCGTGCCGACCCGCCAGATCGCGGCCGCGACTGCCAGCAGCCCGCTCCCGAGCATCGCCCATACCGTGGACGTCCCGAGGATCGTTGCGCCGGGGAGCGGGCCGTCGTGCCCCGGGCCGTACCGGTACGCCTGGACGAGGAACAGGCCGCTGAGCAAGGCGGTGCCGGTGAGCAGCAGGGCCGTTCTCGGAGGCCCGAGTACCTGACGGCCGCGCCGCATGCCCGGGGAACACGCGGCGGACGCCGCGGCGACGAAGCCGAGGGTCGTGAACACCCCGCCGAGGCTGTAGCCGAGGACGGCCGGGGCTGAAGCTGTCGCGAGCACTCCGGCGCACGCCAGGGACGCGGCCGTCCTTCGCCGGCCCACGAGGCCGACGAGTAGCGCGACGGGCCAGATCAGGAACGGGACGACCTCGGTCAGCGGGAGGGGCCTACCGTAGATCGTGATCGCGAGCATCACGGGCGCCCACAGGCACGCGAGCGCGGTCGTCACGAGGCTGACGACGGCCAGGCCGTCGCCCCAGCCGCGGGCGTCCGCTCGGGCGACTCGGATGCGGGCGGCGCCGCGAAGCAGGTCGGCGGCTTCCGGCAGGCGGGGGCGGGTGCTCCCAGGTGCGGCGGCGTCGAGCAGGACGCCGACCATCTCTTCGCCGTGCTCGCGGCGGTGGTCGGCGGGGTACGCGAGCAGCAGGCGCCGGAAGCGGCGCTCGAGCGGGTTTACGCCGGGTTCCCGAGGGGGCGCAGGGCGACGACGGGGCGGACGGTCAGACGCGCCTGCGCAGCGGTGGCGAGGACGCGCATGCGCTCGGCCTCGGCCCCGAGGCGGGCGGCGCCGGCGTCCGTCAGCGTGTAGTAGCGCCGCAACCGGCCGTCGACGACCTCTTCGTGGGCAGTCGCGACGAGGTCTTCGGAGGTCAGGCGGTCGAGGGCCGCGTAGAGCGTCCCGGCCCGGAGGCGGACGCGGCCGCCGGAGATGCGCTCGACGTCGAGGATCATCCCGTAGCCGTGCTGGGGGCCGGCGGCGAGTGCGGTGAGGATCAGGAAGGACGGTTCCTGGAGGGGGCGTTCGGTCATGTCGTCACGATATACAGATGGTCGGTACGTGCGCGGCTGAATGCACAACGCCGTGCGTCCGGCGATCCGCTCGTTATAGGACGCTGATTGCCGGACGCACGGGCGACCGATTGGCGTCCGGCTACGCGGAGGGTGCCGGCGGGGGCGGCGCGGTGGGGGCGGGCTCGCTCTTGCGTGGAGCGGGCATCCGGGCGGCCTTGCGGCGGTCGGCGGCCTCCCGGCGCGCGAGGAAGAAGAAGCCGATCGGTGCGACGAGGGCGAAGATGAACCACTGCGCGGCGTAGGACAGGTGCAGGGCCTCGCTCCGGGTGGGGACCTTCAGCGGCTCCGGCAGGTAGGCGCCGTTGACGACCGGCGGCGCCGGGTCCTGAGTGGCGAGCTCGACGTAGCCGGCGAGGACGGGGTACGGCAGGCTCGGCGCGATCCGCGGGACGTCGATGCGGACGACCTGGCCGGCGGGGACGTCGTCCGCGTCCTTCGGGCCGCGGGTCTCCTGGGTTTCCGTCGGGCGCAGTCGGCCGGTGATGCGCACGTCGCCGGACGGCGGGGACGGGGACTTCGATCTTGTCGTTCGTCCGGGGCGACGCCACCCAGCCCCGGTTGACCAGGATGGCGGGCTCGGTGCCGAGGACCAGGGGGGTCAGGACGTAGACGCCGGGCTCGCGGTCCTTCGGCCGGTTGCGGACCAGCAGTTGGTGCGACTCGTCGTAGTGGCCGGTCGCGGTGACGGCGCGCCACTCGTCCGACTTCGGCACGGTGCCGCCCACGGAGGTCAGTTCGGTGACCGGCTTCGGCTCCGCCTCGGAGTTGCGGTGGACCTGGCCGTTCTGGCTCTGCCGCTTGTGCAGGCGGTCGAGCTGCCAGAGGCCGAGCTCCACGCACGCGGGGATGACGAGCAGCATCGTCACCATCAGCGACACCCAGCGGCGGGTGAGCAGGAACCGGTACACGCCGACACGGTAGCCGCGCCGCCAGAGGTCCGGCGCAGCCGCACCGCTGTCTGAGTTTCCGATAAACGTTGGGCCTCTCGCGCCTGCTACCTGGAAGTAAATTGCCGGTCGCGGATGCGAGGACCCCTTGGGTCGGCCCCGTCCGACCTGCCGGATACTAGTCACACTGGAACTAGCAAGTGCGCCGGACGGCGCCCCCGGATGGCCGGTTCTGAGCGAATCTTGGCTGCTCAGAGGGGATGCGTGGGACATATCGGCAGCGTTGAACCGACGTACTCTTGCCGCGTCAAGTTTGTGAAAGGTGGCACAGTGGTCCTCGCCGACACGTTTGGGCGCGTCGCGTCAGATCTGCGGTTCTCCCTTACCGACCAGTGCAATCTCCGCTGCGTGTACTGCATGCCCGCGGAGGGGCTCAACTGGTTGCCTAAGCCGGAACTGCTGACCGACGACGAGATCGTGCGCCTGGTGCGGGTGGGCGTCGAGCGCCTCGGCATCGACGAGATCCGCTTCACGGGCGGCGAGCCGCTGATCCGCAAGGGCTTCGTCGGCATCGTGGAGCGCGTCGCCGCGCTGAGCCCGCGCCCGACGCTGTCGGTCACCACCAACGGCATCGGCCTCGAACGTCTCGCCGGCCCGCTGGCCGCCGCGGGCCTCGACCGGGTGAACGTCTCGCTCGACACGGTCGACCGCGACAAGTTCAAGGAACTGACCCGGCGCGACCGCCTCGACGACGTCGTCAAGGGACTGGCTGCCGCGCACGCCGCCGGCCTGACGCCGGTCAAGGTGAACTCGGTGCTGATGCGCGGCGTGAACGACGACGACCCCGAGGCGTTGCTGGGCTGGTGCCTCGAGCGCGGCTACGAACTCCGCTTCATCGAGCAGATGCCGCTGGACGCACAGCACGGCTGGAGCCGCGCCGACATGATCACGGCCGACGAGATCCTCGAGCGCCTCTCGCGCACGTTCGACCTCACGCCCGAGCCGTCCAGCGTGCGGGGCTCGGCGCCGGCGGAGCGCTGGCTCGTCGACGGCGGCCCCGCGAGCGTCGGCATCATCGCCAGCGTCACGCGCCCGTTCTGTGGCGACTGCGACCGCGTCCGGATGACGGCGGACGGCCAGATCCGCAACTGCCTGTTCGCCCGCGAGGAGTCGGACCTGCGCAACGCCATGCGGGCCGGCGCCTCGGACGCGGAGATCGCGGTGCGCTGGAAGGCCGCGATGTGGACGAAGAAGGCCGGCCACGGCATCGACGACCCGTCGTTCCTGCAGCCCGACGCGGCCCATGTCCGCCATCGGCGGCTAGGGTCCGAAAGGCGGCCCGGGCACAGAAAAAGCGATGCCGGGCAGCCACGGGGGAAGCCGCCCGGCATCGCGTTCAGGGGTCCTGAGGTGCCAGGACGTGATCCGAGTATGACACGGAAGCTCAGGCGCGGATGTGCAAGGAAACTCAGGAATTCCCCGAGCGATCCTCACGTCTCAGGGGCGGTAATTCGGTCCGCAGGGGAGCACCACGGGGGCCGGTCCGGCTTGTCCCGATTCGCGTCCCGCGTTGGCCATGACGACCGCGAAGTAGGGCAGGACGAGCGCGAGGGTGAACATCACCCAGCGCAGGACGCCGTGGGTCGCGATGGTGGCGAGGAAGCACGCCGTGCGGATGCCCATCGCCCAGCGCGTAGCGGCGCTCGCGGGCGCGGATGTCCTCGGTGAGGCTCTGCCGGGCGGCCGTGACGGCGTAGACGGCGGGCTTGACGCCCCTGCGCATCTGCCGCATCGCACCCTCGATCCTCGGCGGGGCTACACGCCCTCTGCGGGGACGGCCCAGGACCACGGTACGTCCTGTTCGTTCCGCCGCGCCCGACGGGCCGCCGCCGAATGCGGTGCGAGAGCATGACGTCACTCAACGTCAGCTCCTCGGAGGCATTGCATGACGGACCGGACCTACCGCGTCACCGAGCTCGTCGGAACCTCGACCGACGGCATCGACCAGGCCATTCGCAACGGCATCACGCGGGCCGGGGAGACCCTGCGGCACATCGACTGGTTCGAGGTGACCGAGATCCGCGGCCACGTTCGCGACAACCAGATCGACCACTTCCAGGTCGGGATCAAGGTCGGGTTCCGGCTCGAAGACTCCTGACGTTCCGCCGTCGACGAGGCGTTACCGAGCCCTTCGGCCGAAGATCTTTGACCGAACGGATGGGTCCGTCTTCGTCCCTCGTGCGTCCCATCCGGGAGAAATCGGATTCCTGAGGGGGACGCACGATGACGAACGAGATCGGCGAGGACGAGTCGGCGACGGGTGGGCGCCGGACGGGCGTCAAGATCGCAATCGCAACCTTCGCGCTCGCGCTCGCCGGCGCGGGGGTCTACGCGGTGGCCGGTGGGGGGTCGCCCGAGGCGACCGCCGCGGGCACCAAGACCTCGACCGTGAAGACCGACACGAAGAAGTCCGACGAGAAGAAGTCCGACGAGAAAGAGACGGCTAAGCCGTCGCCCTCGGCGACCCCGAAGCCGTCCAAGGCGCCGGAACTGCCGTCGGCCAAGAACATGACGAACGCCGAGAAGCGGGCCGCCTTGATCGCCTACCTGAACGAGGGCGACTTCCCGCTCACCGACGACTCCAGCCCGGCGACCGCAGCCAAGGGCGCGTGCGACCTGCTGGACGGTGGCATGAAGCGCGACAAGCTCGTCGCCGACCTGTCGGAAGAGGCCGAGGTCTCCGAGAAGCTCGGCGAGTACTTCGTGATCGGCGCGACGCACTTCTACTGCTCGAAGCACTCCGTCACTTCCTGACCGGGGAATGGGGAGGCGGGGAGGCTTCGCGTGCGCATCAGCGTGAGCCGCAGTCGAGTGCCGGAACACGGCCGGCGGTCCTCGGGGACGTGGACCGAGGTCCGCCCGACGTGGCTCCGCGTGCCCGTGCCCGTCGGCCTGGTCGAGATCGTGGCCGAGGAGGTCGCGGACCGGTCGTGGACCGGCGCGATCGTGGACCGCTTCGTCCCGTACGGGGATGTGTACTTCCGCTTCGTGGCGCGCGAGCGCGTCCCTGGCCTGCGGCCGCGGCGGCTCCTGCACAGCGGTGACCCGTTCCCCGTCGCGCGCCCGGGTCTGGACGACGTCGCCGCCCAGGGGGCGTGGCTCGACGTCCAGGTCGCCAGGCACCTCGACCTGGTGCGCCACCTCGCCGCCGACGGCCTGGAACCCGCGGGGCGCGGCGAGCACTGGTGGTCCTCCCGCTTCACGCCGCCGCCGGGGCACTAACGTCGGCTCCTACCCTTCCGCGGAGGAGCCGGCGTGGACTTCAAGCTCGAACTGGTGGTGCTGCCCGTCGCCGACGTGGACCGCGCCAAGGCGTTCTACCTCGACAAGGCCGGTTTCCGCCTGGACGTCGACCACGCGACGCCGGACTTCCGCGTCGTGCAGTTCACCCCGCCGGGGTCCGCTTGCTCGGTCACCCTGATGAAGATGGACGACCCGCCGCCCGGCTCCGTCCGTGGTCTGCACCTCGTCGTCACCGATATCCACGCTGCCCGGGACGAGCTCGTCGGGCGCGGAGTCGACGCGAGCGAGATCTTCCACTTCGGGGCCCAGGGCCGGCAGCCCGGCCCGGACCCAGCTCGGGCGAGGTTCAACTCGTTCGTGGCCTTCAGCGACCCGGACGGCAACGGCTGGCTCGTGCAGGAGGTCATCGACGGGAACCCGTCGCCGCGCCCCGCCTGACGGTACGTCAGCCTGCTTGCTCCCCGAGGAAGGCGACAGCGTGACCGAGATGGATCTGCCCGGCAGGGTGGAGCTGAAGATGATCCTGTGCAACGCGGCGGAGGTCGACCTGGCCAAGGGCACCCTGCACATGCTCGGCGGCGGCTGGAGCCACTGGCGCGGTGCACTGGGCACCCACGCGCTGGCCGTCATCCTGCGGGTGCCCTGGGACCGGGTCGAGCAGGACATCCCGTTCGCGCTCGCGCTGTTCGACGGCGACGGTCAGCCCGTCCTGATGGAGAACGACGACGGGGGGATCCAGCCGCTCCAGGTGATCAGCAGCGTGCGAGCGATCCGCAGCGAGGGCCTCGCCCCCGGCAGCCCGCAGACCGTCGTCAGCTCCGTCACCTTCCCGCCGATGCCGCTGCTGCCCGGACGCTACGAGTACCGCATCCGGATCGACGGCGTCGAGCAGCTCGAGTCGTTCGAGGTTGTGGCGACGGCGGACTGGCCGACCCGACCTTAGGAGGCCTGGGACACGCTGCTCATGTTGAAGTCCGCCACGCGGACGGGGGGCATGGACGCGCGGGTGAACCAGTCGCTCCACTCGCGCGGCAGGGTCGGCTCGCTCGGGCCGACCTCGGTCAGCCGGCCGAGCAGGCCGACGGGGCTCTCGTTGAACCGGAAGTTGTTGGCCGCGCCGACGACCTCGCCGTTCTCGATCAGGTAGACCCCGTCGCGGGTGAGCCCGGTGAGCAGCAAGGTCTGCGGGTCGACCTCGCGGATGTACCAGAGGCAGGTCAGCAGCAGGCCGCGCGTGGTGGCGGCGACCATCTCGTCGAGCATGCCGCCGGGCGCGGAGGTGGACATGATCAGGTTGTCGACCGCCGGGGTCGGACCGCCGGCGCCGGCTTCGCTCGCCGTCCAGCGCGTGTGGATGAGGTTCTCCAGCTTGCCGTCGCGGATCCAGTCGGTCGGGCCGATCGCGAGCCCGTTGTCGAAGACCGACGACATGCTGGACGAGGACGAGGCGACGTGGAACGGGCAGCATTCGAGGCCGGGTGCGGCCGGGTCGCTGCGCAGGGTCAGCGGCAGGGTAGACAGCGCCTCGCCGAGCCGGGTGCGGCCGCCGGGCGCGGAAAACACCGTGCGGCCCTCGGCGGCGTCGCGGCCCGAGCCCGACCAGTAGGTGTAGATCATCAGGTCGGCGACCGCGGACGGCGGCAGGATCGTCTCGTAGCGCCCGGCCTCGAGGGCGATCGCCCGCTCCGCCCACCCGAGCCGGGTGACGATTTGAGCGTCCAGCGCGGCGACGTCGACGTCCGAGAAGTCGCGGGTCGCCACCCCCGCCCACACCGAACGCGCGTAGTCGGTGGACTTGCCGTTCAGCTCGACCTTGCCCTCGGGCTGGTCGTGGCGCAGGCGCAACCCGGTGGACGAGCCGAGGTACGTCGTCACGTTCGAGTGCTCGGCGAAGCCGAACAGCAGGCGGTCGTTCGCGCGGGCCCGCCCGAACGCCTCGCCCAGCCCTGCGGCGAAGTCGCGGAAGACGGCGATCGAGGTCTCGGACGGCTCGTCGTCCCACCCGGCGGTCGCCGGGGACTCGGCGGGGGTGATCAGCGCGGTAGCGTCCTCGGCCGGGCCGTTGCGCCGGGCGGCGTCCTCGGCCGCGCGGACGAGCGCTTCGAGCTCCTCGCCCTCGGCGCTGCTGCGCGAGACCACACCGGCGGCGGTGCCCTCGGCGCCGTCGATCGTCGCGATGACGGTGACGTCCCGCGACCGGGCGACGCCGTTTGTCGTCAGCGTGTTGCCCGCCCAGCGGAGGTTGGCGTTCGTGGACTCGTTCGCCAGGACGATGCAGCCGTCGGCCTTGGACAGCGACAGGGCGCGCTCGACAGTTTCCTGAGCCCGTGGCACCGAGCCTGCGAGTGAGCCGCCATGACTCGGCGTCACTTTCCACCTTCTTCGACGGTGTTGAGGATCTTGACCCCGCGGAACAGGGCGGACGGACAGCCGTGGCTGACCGCGGCCACCTGACCCGGTTGGCCCTTGCCGCAGTTGAACGCGCCGCCGAGCAGGTAGGTCTGCGGACCGCCGACGGCCTCCATCGAGCGCCAGAAGTCGGTGGTCGTCGACTGGTACGCGAGGTCGCGGACCTGGCCCGCCAAAACCCCGTTGCGGATCGCGAAGAATCGCTGCCCGGTGAACTGGAAGTTGTAGCGTTGCATGTCGATCGACCAGCTCTTGTCGCCGACGACGTAGATCCCGCGCTCGACGTTGCCGATGAGCTCGGCGGTCGACGGCCCGTCAGGTGCGGGCTGCAGCGAGACGTTAGCCATCCGCTGGATCGGCATGTGGCCGGGGGAGTCGGCGAACGCGCACCCGTTGGACCGGTCCTGCCCGACGAGCGCGGCGATCCGGCGGTCGGTCTGGTAGCCCACCAGCGTGCCGCCGCGGACGATGTCCCACTGCTGCGTGGCGACGCCCTCGTCGTCGTAACCGATCGTCGACAAGCCGTGCGGGACGGTGCGGTCGCCGGTCACGTGCATGATCGGCGAGCCGTAGTGCAGGCTGCCCAGCTTGTCCGGAGTCGCGAAGGAAGTCCCGGCGTACGCGGCCTCGTAGCCCAGCGCCCGGTCGAGTTCGGTGGCGTGACCGATCGACTCGTGGATCGTCAGCCACAGGTTCGTCGGGTCGACCACCAGGTCGTAGCGGCCCGCCTCGACGGACGGTGCGGCGAGCTTCTCGGCGAGCAGGTCGGGTAGCGCGGCGAGTTCGGCCGCCCAGTCCCACCCCGTCGCAGTCCAGGTACTCCCAGCCGCGACCGGCCGGCGGGGCGAGGGTGTCCATCGTCTCGAAGCGGCCCGTCGCCTCGTCCACGGCCGTGGCCTCGAGGTTGGGCTGCACCCGGACGCGCTGCTGGGTGGTCGTCGTCCCGGTGAGGTCGGCGTAGAACTTGTTCTCCAGCACCTGGATCAGGTCGGCGTCGACGTGGGTGACCGCGGGGTGCGCGAGCAGCCCGGCGCTCCAGTCCGCCAGGAGCGCGACCTTGTCGGTCTCGGGCACCGTGAACGGATCGATCTCGTAGGCAGACACCCAGGTCACGTCGCCGTGCACCGGCTCGAGCGCGAGCGAGATGTGCTCGGCGTTGACCGGGCGGCAGACCCGGGCGACCTCGATCGCCTGCTCGGCGACGCGTACCGCCGACTCGGCGGTCAGGTCGATCCCGGAGGCGAAGCCCCAGGTTCCGTCCAGGACGACGCGGACGGCGAAGCCCACGTCCTCCGAAGCGGAGCTGGACTCGAGGCGGGCGTCGCGCAACCGGATGTTCTGGTGGCGGGCCCGCTCGAGGCGGAAGTCGGCATGGGTGGCGCCTAGTTCGCGGGCTCGGCTCAGGGCCGCGTCCGCGAGCCGGCGCATCGGCAGCGAGAGGAAGGTCTCGTCGATGGTGTGCGGCACGGGCCGAGCCTACGGGGGGCGCCGCCGCCCGCGGCGGACCCCAACCTCGGCGATCTCCCGCGCCGGGGGGCGCCGGGGACCCGATGATCGTCGGGTGGCGGTTCACCATCGCGGCGCCGGGGACGCCCGGCGGGTCGCGCCCACGCCGGCGGGTCCGGGTGGGGCGCGCGCTCACGCACGCCCCCGCGGCCCGTCGCCCGCACGTCGGCCGCCCGCCCCTGCTGGGCCCGCGGGTCGGCAACAGCGCCACCGCGCTGGTTGATCCTGCTGGCCGTCTGGGTCGGCTTGCCCACCGCCTTCGCCGTGCAGGCCACCGTCGACGCGGTCCAGGCCGGGCGCATCTCGGGCGGCGCCGGAGGGGCCGTCGGCGGCACTGTCGGCGCGCCCGGCAGCACCGGCCTCGACTGGGCAGTCGCCGTGTCGGGCTGGCTCGTGGCCGTCCCGGCCTGGTGGGTCTTCTGGCGGTTGGCCCGGCGCTCCTGCGTGCGGCTCGCGGACTCCACCGGGCTGCTCGTGCGTGGGTTCTTCCGCCGCGAGATCGTGCCCTGGGAGGACCTGGCGTCGGTCTACGGCTCGGAGTCCGAGATCGCCGGGCAGGGCTTCGAGCTCAGCCACACGACGCTGAAGGTCTCCGTCCCGTCGGGCACGCGGCCCCGCCACGTCGTCGTGTCGGCGAGCTGGCACTCCGGCTCGGCGAAGGCCCTCACCGTCCTGGGTTGGCTGCCGGCGGAGCACCCGCTGCTCTCGCGGCTGCCCGCCGACCCGGAGCAACTCTCCGCGCTCCCGCCGCGCGACAGCGCCGCGCTGGAGCGGGTCCGCGACGCGGCCCCGGTCGTCCGGCTGCGCCCGCAGGCGGGCGATGCGCGGGATCGTCCTGGGCTTGCTCGCGTTCGCCGTGGCGATCGCGACCGACGCGCTCGGTGATGAGCATCTCGCCGTACACCGTCTTCGAGGGCCGGACGATGGTCGGCATCGGCTGGGGCCTGCTCGCCCTGGCCGGGACGGCGTTGGCCGCGACCACCCTGCGGACGCGCATGGACCTAACCCCGGACGGCCTGGTCGACCACGGGCCGCTGCGCGTCTCGGTGTACCCGGCCGCGGAGATCGCCGGGTTCCGGGTCGACCCGAGCGGTTGGGGGCAGATCGTGCGGGTCGTGCTGGTCGGCCGGGGTTCGCGGCGGCTGTTCGTCAGCGCCGGTCTCGGTGACCACCCGGACCGCATCTGGGCCGCCCTGGACGACTGGCTCGAATCGACGCGCAGCGCGACCGACGACGGCGCTGCCGGACTCCTAATTCGGTGGACGCGAACCCGCCGCGAACCGGACGATCGTCGCTGGCGCCGCGGCCGCGCGGCCTTCCGCACGCCGCCGCTGGAGCCGCCGTGAGCACGTCAGAGTCCCCGGACGGTAGACCTCCTGATCCGGCGCGCGGCCGGGCCGCCATGCGGCTCGCGCTGCGCTACTACCGCCGGGAGATTCGGCGCCACAAGCGCTGGTCGGTCCCCGCGCTGGCTGCTGCCGGCCGTCGGCCACATCCTGCTGTTCTACGTCCCCCCGCTGATCGTCGCGGCCGCGGCCGGGCGCATCGCTCGCGGCGCGGACCCGTCCGCGGCCTTCTGACCCCGTACGTGCTGGGTTTCGCGGGCTCGATGCTGCGCGGGCGAGATCGTCTGGCGCATCGCGGTGCACTGCCTGATCCGCGCGGAGACCAACGGCATCGAGGACCTCTACATCGAGGGCATGGACGAACTCCTGATCCGGGACGCCGCGTTCTTCCACGACAACTTCGCAGGTTCCCTCACCAAGCGGGTGCTCAGCTTCGCCTCGCGGTACGAGGACTTCCTCGACTACCTGTGCTTCAACATCCTGCGCCAATGTGCTGCCGCTGGGCTTCGGCGCCGTCGTGCTCTGGCGTTACGACCCGCTGCTCGTCGCCGTGCTGTTCGGCATGGTCTTCTGCACGGCCGCCGCGGTGCTGCCGCTGATCCGCCGCCGCCAGGCTTGGTGGACGCCCGGGAGGCCTGCTGGGCCAGGGTGTCCGGGCAGGTGGCGGACACCCTGTCCAACATGGACGCGGTCCGCGCGCACGCGGCCGAGCCGCGCGAGGCGCACGCCCACCGCGCCCGGGTGGCGCAGCTCAAGACACTGACGGTGCGTTCGTGGGACTACTCGAACCTGCGCATCGACCTCGTCACGGCGCCGATGGCCGTGCTCGCCAACACGCTCGGGCTGCTGCTGGCCCTGCGGATCGGCGGGGGCCACCTCGGCGTCGAGGCGATCGTCGTGACCTTCGCCTACTTCTGCAGGCGACCCGGATGCTGTTCGAGTTCAATCAGATCTACCGCCAGATCGAGAGCTCCCTGACTGAGGCGGCGCAGTTCACCGCGCTGCTCGAGGCCCGGCCGACCGTGACGGATCCGGCGAGCCCGCAGGCGCCGTCCCGGCGCAGTGCCGCGGTGGCGCTCGACCGGGTCGACTTCGGCTATCCCGGCCAGCCCGACCGCTCTTCCGCGGGCTCGACCTGGCCGTGGCGGACGGTGAGAAGCTCGGCCTCGTCGGCCGTTCCGGTGGCGGCAAGACGACGGTGATCCGCCTGCTGTTGCGGCTGGCGGACGTCGACGGCGGGCGGGTCCTGATCGGCGGCGAGGACATCTCGACGTGGCGGCAGGCCGACCTGCGGGCCCAGATCGCCTACGTGCCGCAGGATCCGCAGATGTTCCACCGCAGCCTGCGCGACAACATCGCGTTCGGCCGGCCGGGAGCGTGCGACCGGGAGATCCGGGCCGCTGCGGCTGCCGCGCACGTCCTGGAGTTCGCGGACGCGCTGCCGGACGGGTTCGACACCCTTGTCGGCGAGCGCGGCGTGAAGCTGTCCGGCGGGCAGCGCCAGCGGGTGGCGATCGCCCGGGCGATCCTGCGCGATGCGCCGATCCTGCTGCTGGACGAGGCGACCAGTGCGCTGGACTCGGAGAGCGAGGCGCACATCCAGGCCGCGCTGTGGGACCTGATGGCCGGACGCACCGCCGTCGTCGTCGCGCACCGGCTCAGCACCGTCGCCCGGATGGACCGGCTGGTCGTGCTCGATCGGGGGACGATCGTGGAGGAGGGGACGCACGCGCAGCTGCTCGACGCCGGCGGGACGTACGGCGGGCTCTGGGCGCGTCAGTCCGGCGGTTTCCTCGCCGAGTCGGAACTCCCGTTGGTGGGGCACCTCACGCCGTCCGGCGACGCCTGAGCCGGTAGCGTGCCGGGGCAAGCGCCGCCGTCCAGGACAGGGGTTTTCGTCGTGAGTCGCTCCGTACTCGTCACCGGGGGCAACCGGGGCATCGGCCTCGCGATCGCGCAGGCGTTCGTCGAGGCGGGGGACAAGGTCGCGGTCACCTACCGCTCCGGCGAGCCGCCCGCCGGCACCCTCGGGGTCAAGTGCGACGTCACGGACTCGCGCCGCGGTCGACAGCGCGTTCGACGAGGCGGAGGCCGCGCACGGGCCCGTCGAGATCGTCGTCGCGAACGCGGGCATCACGCGTGACACCCTGCTGATGCGCATGAGCGAGGACGACTTCGCCGCCGTGATCGACACGAACCTCGCGGGGTCGTTCCGGGTCGCGAAGCGCGGGACGAAGAGCATGCTGCGCCAGCGCAAGGGCCGGGTCATCTTCATCTCCTCCGTCGTCGGCATGCTCGGCTCGCCCGGGCAGGTCAACTACGCGGCGTCCAAGTCGGGCCTGATCGGCATGGCGCGCTCGATCGCCCGCGAACTCGGTTCGCGCAACATCACCGCGAACGTCGTCGCGCCCGGGTTCGTCGAGACGGCGATGACGGCGGAGCTGAGCGAGGACCGCGCGAAGCAGATCCTGGGTTCCGTCCCGCTGGGCCGCTACGCGCAGCCGGAGGAGATCGCCCGCGTCGTGCTCTTCCTCGCCGGCCCGGACGCCGCGTACATCACCGGCGCCGTCATCCCGGTCGACGGCGGCCTCGGCATGGGTCACTGACGGACACGTCAGTTCTCTTGCTAGTCGCATAACTAAGGAGCACGCAGTCAGATGGCACTTCTGGACGGCAAGCGGATCCTCGTCACGGGCGTCCTCACCGACGCCTCGATCGCGTTCCACATCGCGCGCCTCGCGCAGGAGGAGGGCGCGGAGGTCGTGCTGTCCTCCTACGGCCGCGTGCTGCGCCTGACCACGCGGATCGCCAACCGGCTGCCGAAGCCGGCACCCGTGATCGAGCTGGACGTCACCGACGCCGCGCACCTCGCGGCGCTGCCGGAGACCCTGCGCGCCCACCTCGACGGCCTGGACGGGCTCGTGCACTCGATCGGCTTCGCGCCCGAGGCCGCGCTCGGCGGCAACTTCCTCAACACCACGTGGGAGGACGTCGCGACCGCCCTGCAGGTCTCGGCCTACTCGTACAAGGCGCTCGCGATGGCGGCGAAGCCGATGTTCCCGGAGGCCGGCGCCTCGGTCGTCGGCCTGACCTTCGACGCGACCGTGGCCTGGCCCAAGTACGACTGGATGGGCGTCGCGAAGGCGGCGCTCGAGTCGTGCTCCCGCTACCTCGCCCGCGACCTCGGCGAGTTCAACGTCCGGTCCAACCTGGTCGCCGCAGGCCCGATCAAGACGATGGCGGCGAAGTCGATCCCGGGCTTCGAGGAGTTCGAGAACGTGTGGGAGGCCCGCGCCCCGCTGAGCTGGGACACCGGCGACCCGGTCCCCGCCGCGCAGGCCTGCGTCGCGCTGCTCTCGGACTGGTTCCCCAAGACCACCGGCGAGATCGTGCACGTCGACGGCGGTGTGCACGCCATGGGCGGCTGACCCGACCGACCCGGTGCCCGGGAGGTGCGAGAATCGCGGGATGACGCACGGCAGCTCTTGGCCCGACCGATGACCGAGCCGGAACGCACCGGCCAGCGACAGCTCCTGATTATCCTGGGAGTCATGGGCGCGGGGCTCTTCCTGCTGGTGATCTTGTCGACGTGGGCTGCGGGGCGCGGATGAAGCGTCGCCTCGTCGTCCTGCGGCACGCGAAAGCCGACCGCGGCATGGTGGCCGACCACGAGCGGCCGCTGACCGGGCGCGGCCGGCGAGACGCTCTGGCGGCCGGCCGGTGGCTGTCCGACTGCGGGGCCCGCCCCGACCTCACCGTCTGCTCGACCGCCGCGCGGGCCCGCGAGACCTGGGCGCTCGCCGCGGTGGAGCTCGGCGACCCCGTCCCGACGGGCTACGAGCGGAAGGTCTACAACGCGGAGCTCGACGACCTGCTCGGCGATAGTTCGCGAGGTGCCGCCGGAGGTGCGGACCCTGCTGCTGGTCGGCCACAACCCCGGACTGCAGCAGCTCGTGCTCGCGCTCGCCGGCGACGCCAAGGACGACACGCTGATCGCCGCCCGGAGCGACTTCGGCACCTGCGCGATCGCCGTCCTGAGCCTTCCCGTCGAGTGGCAGGACGCGGCGGAGGGTCAGGCGACGCTCGCGCGATTCACCGTCGCGCGGGGCTGAGTTCGCCGTCCGAGTGCCGTTCCTCCGGAATGCCGTCGTCGGCGTCCGCGGCCTCGACCTCCTCGCGGGTGATGCCGAGCAGGAACAGCAGCGCGTCCAGGTAGGGCACGTTGAGCGCAGTCTGCGCGGCCTCCCGCACCAGCGGCTTGGCGTTGAACGCCACGCCGAGTCCGGCGCGGGCGAGCATGTCGAGGTCGTTCGCGCCGTCCCCGATGGCGACGGTCTGCTCCAGCGGGACGCCGGCGTCGCGCGCGAACCGCTCGAGCGCCCGGGCCTTGCCCGCGCGGTCGACCACCGGGCCGACCAGGCCGCCGGTGAGCCGGCCGTCGACGATCTCGAGGGTGTTCGCGGCCGAGTAGTCGATGCCGAGCTCGGCCACCAGGGCGTCGGTGACCTGGGTGAAGCCGCCCGAGACGATCGCGACCTTGTGGTCGAGGCGCTTGAGCGTCCGCACCAGGGTGCGGGCGCCGGGGGTGAGGCGGAGCGTCGGCGCGCACCGCGTCCAGCGCCGACGCGTCCAGCCCGGCGAGCAGGGCGACCCGGCGGCGCAGCGACGCCTCGAAGTCCAGCTCGCCGCGCATGGCGGCCTCGGTGACGCGGGCGACCTCCTCGGCGTGGCCGGCGTGCGCCGCGAGGAGTTCGATGACCTCGCCCTGGATCAGCGTCGAGTCGACGTCCATGACGACGAGCCGCTTGCCGCGCCGGGCAAGCCCCGCGGGCTGGACGGCGATGTCGACGCCGCGCGCCGAGGCCTCGGCAGCGAGCTCCAGGCGGAGCCGCTCGGGGTCCGCGGCACCTGAGACGTCCAGCTCGAGGCAGGTCACGGGCCAGCGGGACAGGCGCATGATGCGGTCGATGTTGGCGTCGCAGCCGGCGATCCGCGCGGCGATGCCGGCCATCGCCGCCGGCCGGAGCGGCCGGCCCAGGACGGTGACGTGCAGGCGGCCGCTGCGCCGCGGGGCGTTGTCGCCGCGGCCCGACGCGACCTCGACGTCCATGCCGAGGGCGTGGCCCGCAGCGCTGACCGCCGCGCGCACGCCCGCCTCGTCCGACCCGGGGGTGACGAGGACGCCGAGCACGAGCCGCCCGCGGATCAGCACCTGCTCGACGTCGAGCACCTCGACGTCGTAGCCGGAGAGCGCGTCGAACAGCGTGGACGTGACGCCCGGCCGGTCACGCCCGGTGATCGTGACGAGAAGGGTGCGAGGTTCGTCCACGGCCTCACGTTACCGGCGGCGCGCGGGGGCTCCGCGGTGGTCTCCCTCCGGCGCCGGGACCTTCGGCCGTGGCGCCCCCGGGGGGTGTGGCCTTAGGTTGCGGTATGACCGAAGAGGACGAGCCCGGCGCGTGCCAGGTCACCGACACAGTGCTCAAGTTGCTGCTCGAGGCCACCCGGGCGTTGTTGTGGATCGAGACGGCGGCGGACGGGGCGCGTGTCGCGGCCGATTTCGTCCGGGTGCTCGGCGGGGCGGTCGTGCCGGCGTCGACGGCCGGTGCCGACGTCTTCCCCGTCGACATCTCCTTCGGCGCGGGCCCCCCCGTGTTGCCCTGGGGACCGCCGGCCAGCACGACGCGGATGCACCTGGAGCGCTACCTGCCGGTCCTGGTGGAGGACATCCGCAGGGCTGTGGACCTGCTGGCGGCATCACCCGACGCGGTGAACCCGCCGATACCGTCGGCGTTCGTCGCGTTCAGCCTGATCGAGGTACCGGCAGAAGGGGCGGCCGGTCTCGAAGCCGCGTTCAGCTCCCGAATGGGCGCGGTCGACACGTGGCCAGGCTTCAATTCGCTGGAGGTCTGGGCCGACCTGGCGGACCCCCGTAAGTACGTAATGGTCTCGTGGTGGGACTCGCCGGAGACGTTCGAGGCCTACATGGGATCGCCGGACCACCGCGCCTCGCACCAGCGCATCCCGAGGGGCCCGAACCGGCCGAAGGGGCGCAGCTTTGCGCGGTACCGCCTGGTGGCTCGATGACGCTCGCCCCTCCCAGGGCGCTGGTGGACCGCTACCTCGACCTCGCCCTGGCCGGCGACTCTGGCTCCGCCGTCGATCTCGCCCTCGAGACCCTCGAGCTGGGCGGCTCGCCCGCGGCTTTCGTCACCGGCGTCCTCGTGCCCGCGCAGCGGGAAGTCGGGAATCGGTGGCACCGCGACGAGATCGGTGTCGCGGACGAGCACATCGCGACAGGAACCGCCGCTGCGGTCGTGCACGCCCTCTCCCGCAGGGTGCCGGTGCCCGCCGGCCCCGCCCGGGTCGTCCTCGGGTGCGCAGAGGGCGACTGGCACTCCATGACGACCCAGCTCCTGGCCGTCGAGCTGCGAACCCTCGGCATCGGGGTGACCGTCCTCGGCGCGTCCACCCCGGCGGCCCACCTCGCGCGCTTCCTCGAGCGCTACCGGCCCGATGCCTTCGCGGTGTCCTGCAGCCTGCCGCTGTTCTACGGGGGCGTCGCCAGGCTCGCCGACGCGGCGCACCGGCACGGCGTCCCCGTGCTCGCGGGCGGCCGGGCTTCCACGGCCGAGCGGGTGCGGCTGCTCGGTGCGGACGGTTGGGCGGCCGACTCCTTCACGGCGGGCGGTCTGATCACCCAGTGGGCGTTCCGGCGACCCGACGTCTCCACGGCCCCGACGAGACTCGATCCCGGCGGCGCCGAGCTCGACATGCGGGCCGGCGAGCTTTCGATCGTGGCGCTCGCCGGCCTCGTCCGGGAGTTTCCGGGGATGCGGACCGACCAGATCGCCCGGACCAGGGAGGACCTCGCCTTCATCGTGGCGTACGTCGCGGCGGCGAAGCTCGTCGGCGACCCGGCCGTGCTGATCGAGTTCCTGGATTGGCTCGAGGCCCTGTTGCGGGTTCGCCACGTGCCGGGCGGCGCGCTCACCGCCGGACTCGAGGCTCTCCGACCGCTCATCTGGGACGTCGATCCCGAGGCGGGTCGACTGGCGGATCTGGGGCTCGAGCATCTCGCCGTCGGATCCTGATCGAACCTGACGGACCGTCAGTTACGTGGCAGGGCCTGGTCGACCGACTTCAGATAGAGGCTCAGGTCGCCGAACTCGTGCCAGAGGTAACGGTGCTCCAGCGCCGCCGCGTAAGACGCGGCAAGTAGCGACCGGCCCGCGACGGCCTCCAGCATCAGCAGGTGCGACGCCGCCGGCTCGTGGAAGCCGGTGAGCAGGCCGTCTACGGCCCGGACGCCGCGTTCGGGCGTGATCACCAGGTCCGTCCACCCCTGGGCCGCGCGGACGGTGCCGCCCGCGTCGAGCGCCGACTCCAGCGCCCGAACGACGGTCGTGCCGACCGCGATCACCCGGTTGCCGCGAGCCCTGGTGTGCCGGACGGCCCGGGCCGCCGCCGCCGGGACCACGAAGCGTTCCGGGTAGGGCCGCTCGTCCGCCTCGGGGGACGCGACGCCGGTGTGCAGGACGATCGTCGCGAGGCCCACACCGGCGCCGGTCAGGCGGGCGAGCAGCGCGTCGGTGAACGGCCGCCCCGCGCTCGGCATCTCCGCGCTGCCGGGCTGGCGGGCGAACACGGACTGGTACGCCGACAGCGGCCAGTCCCGGTCGGTGTAGCCGTACCGGATCGGGCGCCCGTGAGCCGCGAGGTAGGCGAGGACGTCGCTGCTCGCGGTTTCCACCCAGGCCCACCACATCCGCCCCTCGGAGTACGGCTGCGTGCAGGTGCAGCCGGCCGCCGCCGGCCAGCGGCACGACGTCGCCGGCATGCCCGCCGGGGAACCGCTCCGTCGCGCCGCCGGCTTGTTTCGACCGAAGCTCGACGACCCAGTCGCCGTCCGGCAGCGGGGTGGACAGGTGCGCGACGATCCCGGCGTACCGGGGCCCGCCGCCGGCCAGGTCGACCGCGGCGGGCACCGTCGCCGAGGAGTTCGCCACGATCAGGTCGCCGGCGCGCAGGACGTCCGGCAGGTCGCGGAACGCGTGGTGCGCGATCGCGCCGGTCGAGCGCTCGGCCACCAGCAGCCGGACGTCGTCGCGCCCCGCCCCGCGGGCCTCCGGCGGCTCGGCGGCCTCGAGCTCGCGGGGCAGGTCGAAGGTGAGGCGCTCGCCGTCGAGGCACAGGCTCATGTCCATTCCCCCCGCGAGGCCTCGATCAGCTCGGCCGCCCGGTACCTACCGGACGTCGGCCGGTCGGCGAGCAGCGCCAGGAACCCCGGCACGACGGAGGACGGCAGCGGCCGGTCGGAGATGTCCTCGCCGGGAAAGGCCTCCTGGTGCATGCGCGTACGCAGGTCGCCGGGGTCGACCCACCAGACCCGCAGCCAGGGCTCCTCGGCGGCCAGGACGTTGCTCGCCTGCTCGAGCGCGGCCTTCGCCAGCCCGTAGCCGCCCCACCCGGGATAGGCCTCCACCGCCGCGTCCGAGGTGACGTTCAGGACGGCCCCGGCGCGGGCGCGCAGGTCGGGCAGGAGCAGCTGGATTAGCGCGAGCGGCGCGAGCACCGTCGCCTCGAGGACGTCCCGGAGCCCGTCCAGCGGGTAGTCGGCGAGCGCGGGCAGCGGGCTCGGCCCCAGCGTGCCGGCGTTGTTGACCAGCAACTCGACGCCGCCGAGCGCGCGCGCCGCGGCGAGCAGGTCGGCCCGGTGCCCGGGGTCGCGGATGTCGCCGGGAACGGCGGTGACGCTCGCCCCGGAGGCGGTCAGCACCTCCGCGCCGGCGCGCAGGTCGGCCGCGTCGCGGGCGTCGACCACCAGCCGCCAACCCGCCCCCGCCAGGCCCTCCGCCAGCGCCAGGCCGAGCCCGCGGGAGGCGCCGGTGACCACCGCGACCCGGCTCTTCGTCTCGTCCGTCATGGGACTCTCCTTCGATCGATTCCCTCGATTTCGACACTCCGCTCCCGGCGGCGTCCGGGCATCGGGCCGTGGTCGCGCCGGCCGGGGGACCTTCGACCTAGGTCTGCGGCCCGAGGTGGGGGCGTCGGCGGGCGGGTAGCGTGCGGGCGTGCCTGCCGACCTGTCGCCGCCCCTGCCGGCGACGCTGCACGCGCTCTCGGAGGCGGTGCTCGCGGTGAGCGGACGCCGGCCGGTCGAGGAGGTCCTGCGGGGCATCGTCGACGCCGCGCGCGAGCTGATCGGCGCCCGATTCGCGGCGCTCGGCGTCCCGGACTCGGCGGACTCGTTCTCCCGCTTCGTCGTCGCCGGGATCAGCGACGAGGAGTGGAAGGCGATCGGCCCGCTGCCGCGCCGGCACGGGATTCTCGGGGTGATGCTGCGCGGCGCGCGGCCCGAGCGGCTCGACGACATCCGGGCGGACGAGCGCTTCCAGGGCTGGCCGTCGGCCCACCCGGACATGGCCGGGTTCCTCGGCATGCCGATCCTGGACGGGACCGAGGTGCTCGGCGCGCTGTACCTCGCCAACCCTGCGGGCAACGGCGGGTTCACCGCCGCCGACGAAGAATTGCTGGCCGTCCTGGCCGGGCACGCCGCGATCGCGCTGACGAACGCCCGCCTCTACGAGCGGGAGCGCGAGCTGACCGTCGTCGAGGAGCGCAACCGCCTGGCTCGCGAGCTGCACGACGCCGTCGCACAGAAGCTCTTCAGCCTGCGCCTGACGGTCTCCGCGGCCTCGGAGCTCGTCGAGCGCGACCCCGCGCGGGCCCGCGACTCCCTCGCCCAGGTGCTCGAGCTTTCCGCGGACGCGCTCGCCGAGCTGCGGTCGGCGATCTTCGCGTTACGGCCGGCCGAGCTGTGCGACGACGGGCTCGCCGCGACGCTGCGCTCGCACGTGGAGGTGCTGCGTCGCGTCCATGCCGGGACCGAGATCGCCTGGGAGGGTGTTGACCCGCTCCCGCCGCTGGACCCGGAGGTCGAGGATGCGGTGTTCCGGATCGCGCAGGAGGCCCTGCACAACGCCCTGCGCCACTCCGGGGCGCCCCGGATCACACTCGCGCTGACCGGCGCCGGCGGCGTCGTCACCCTGACCGTGCGCGACGACGGGGCGGGCTTCGACCCCGGCGCCACAGCCGGGACGACCCGCCGCCTCGGCCTCGCCTCCATGCGCGCGCGGGCGCTCGGCGCGGGCGGGTCGCTCGCCGTCTCGGCGGCCCCGGGCAGCGGCACCACGATTCGCCTGGAGGTACCGGCCCGGTGGCGGAGCGAATAATGACGGACCGTCGGGTGACCGGCCCTGCGATCCGCATCCTCGTCGCGGACGATCACCGCGTGGTGCGTCAGGGCCTGCGGATGTTCCTCGAGACCCAGGACGACCTCGAGGTGGTCGGCGAGGCCGGTGACGGGGCGGAGTGCGTCACCGAGGCCGAGCGCCTGCGTCCCGACGTGATCCTGCTCGACCTGCGCATGCCCGGCACCGACGGCCTCGAGGCGCTGCGGATGCTCCGGGCGCGGGGCAACCCCGCGCGCGTCCTCGTGGTCACGAGCTTCACCGAGTTGGCGACCGTCGTCCCTGCGGTGCGCGCGGGGGCCGCCGGCTACGTCTTCAAGGACGTGGATCCGCACGCGCTCGCCAGCGCCGTCCGGGCGGTGCACGCGGGGCACGTCCTGCTGCAGCCCGAAGTGGCGGCCGCCCTGCTCGAGGCGCCGCCCGAGTCAGGCGCCCGCAGGGGAGCGCCGGCCCTGACCGCGCGCGAGCGCGAGGTGCTGGCCGAGATCGCGCGCGGCCGTTCCAACCGGGAAATCGCCCGCGCGCTGGTGCTGTCGGAGAAGACCGTGAAGACGCACGTCTCGTCGATCCTGGTGAAGCTCGGCGTGGCCGACCGGACGCAGGCGGCCCTGCACGCCGTCCGCAACGGGCTCGCCGAGCCCTGACGCGCCGGTCGTCGGGCCCGCCCGACCGGGTTCGCCTAGGCGCGGCGGCGCCTGCCCCGGGACGTCAGCATGTCGCGCGGCATCAGGAACACGTGCCCGGCGGCGCACCAGATCCGGACGTGCTCGACCGGGCCGTCCGTGCAGGGCAAGCGGTGGCCGGCGACGACCTCCGCGGGTGCGTCGCACTCCGGGCAGCCGAGGATCTCCAGGCCGTCGCCGGCCGGGGCGGGCGGGTAGTGCGAACGGCGTGAATGCGGCACATGCGAACTCATGGCGTCCCCCGACGCTCGACGGCGTACTGGCCGAACCAGTAGATTGTGGCGCTGTTACAAGCCAATATGGCTTGTGGAGTTCGCAGTTGCAAGACGCGGACCGGTTAGAAGAGGGTTGTGGAGAGGGCACTCTCGGAACCGCTCGGCGCGGGCATGACGAACCAGTGCCGGTCGATGCACCAGCCGCGGACGACATCGACCGCGCCCTGCATCGAGGACGCCCGGTGCCACGCGACGATTTCGGCGGGACCGAAGCAGTACGGGCAGCCGACGAACACGGCGACCTCCGACGTTGGGGATAATTAGGTGAGGCTACCCTAACCAAATCGAATCGGAACGTCACGATGGCGGGCGCACGGATCTGAAAATTCTGACGCGTGCTCAGGCCGAGCCGAGCAGCGTGCCCTTCGCGACGACGCGGATGCCCTCGGACGGTCACCGTGACGCGCTTGAGGGCCTTGTCGGCGTCGCTCACGCCGAGCTGGAAACCGTCGGGCACGACGGCGTTCTTGTCCAGGATCGCGTTACGAACGACGGCGTCCTGCCCGATCCGCACCCCGTCGAGCAGCACGCAGCCCTCGACCCGGGCGTTGCGGCCGATCGCGACCCCCGGGGACAGGACGGAGCGCTCGACCGAGCCGGCCACCTGGACGCCGCCGGAGATCATCGACTCGACCGCGTGGCCGGTGACGCCTTCGGTTCCGCCGACGAAGCGGGCCGGCGGCCACGGGTCCTGCAGCGTGTAGATCGGCCACTCGCGGTTGTAGAGGTTGAACGCGGGGTTGGCCGAGATCAGGTCCATGTGGGCGTCGTAGAACGCGTCCAGGGTCCCGACGTCGCGCCAGTACGCGAGTTCGCGCCCGTGCGGGCCGGGCACCTCGTTGCGCGAGAAGTCGTAGACCCACGCCTGCCCCGCCGCCACCATGTTCGGGATGATGTTGCCGCCGAGGTCGTGCCGGCTGGACGGGTCCATCGCGTCCGAGTTGACCGCCTTGACGAGCGCGGACGTCCGGAAGATGTAGTTGCCCATCGACGCGAAGATCTCGTCCGGCGAGTCCGCCAGGCCGGTGCACGTCCTTCGGCTTCTCCAGGAACTGGTCGATCTTCTCGCCCGCCGCGTCGGTCTCGATCACCCCGAACTGGTCGGCCATCGAGCGTGGCTGGCGGACAGCCGCGACCGTCACCCCGGCGCCGGAGGCGATGTGTTGCTCCATCATCTGCCGCGGGTCCATCCGGTAGATGTGGTCGGCGCCGAAGACGATGACGTGCTCGGGCGCCTCGTCCTCGATCAGGTTGAGGTTCTGGAAGATCGCGTCGGCCGACCCGGCAAACCAGCGCGGACCGCGCCGCTGCTGCGCCGGCACCGGGGTCACGTAGTTGCCGAGCAGCGAGGACATGCGCCACGTCCGCGTGATGTGCCGGTCGAGGCTGTGGCTCTTGTACTGGGTGAGCACCACGATCTTGAGATACCCGCCGTTGGCGAGGTTGGACAGCACGAAGTCGACCAACCGGTAGATGCCGCCGAACGGCACCGCGGGCTTCGCGCGATCGCTGGTCAGAGGCATCAACCGCTTGCCTTCGCCGCCGGCGAGGACCATGGCCAGAACTCTGGGGGCTGCCATAATTCGGGACCATATCCCCGCTGGGTTCCCTGCACACTCTTGGGTAGCGTCAGGGCATGCGAGTCGACCTGCTCAGCCGTGAGTACCCGCCGGACGTCTACGGGGGAGCGGGGGTCCACGTCGAGTACCTGGCCCGCGAGCTGCGCGCGCTCGCGGACGTCCGCGTCCACTGCTTGGGGCGAGCCCCGGTCCGAGGCCGGGGTGAGCGCGTACCGCGTGCCGGCACCCCTCGCCTCGGCCAACCCCGCGCTCGGTGTCCTCGGGATCGACCTCGAGATGGCGGCCGGGTGCGTCGGCACGGACCTCGTCCACAGTCACACCTGGTACGCGAACATGGCCGGCCACACGGCGAAGCTGCTGCACGGCGTCCCGCACGTGTTGAGCACGCACAGCCTGGAGCCGCTGCGGCCCTGGAAGGCCGAGCAGCTCGGCGGCGGCTACGCACTCTCGTGCTGGGCGGAGCGCACGGCGATCGAGGCGGCGGACGCGATCGTCGCGGTGTCGGCCGGGATGCGCGCGGACGTCCTGCGCTGCTACCCGGCGGTCGACCCCGACCGCGTCCAGGTGATCCACAACGGGATCGACACGGACGAGTACTCTCCCGACCTGGCAACGGACGTGATGGAGCGTCACGGCATCGACCCGGGCCGCCCGTCGGTCGTGTTCGTCGGTCGGATCACGCGGCAGAAGGGCCTGCCCTACCTGCTGCGGGCCGCTCGCGCGTTCGACCCGGACGCCCAGATCGTGCTCTGCGCCGGCGCCCCGGACACCCCCGAGATCGCCGCGGAGGTCGCCGCCGGCGTCGCCGCGCTGCAGGCCGAGCGCGACGGTGTCTTCTGGATCTCGGACATGCTGGCGAAAGCCGGACGTCATCCAGATCCTGAGCCACACCTCGGTGTTCGTCTGCCCGTCGATCTACGAGCCGATGGGCATCGTCAACCTGGAGGCGATGGCCTGCCACGCGGCCGTCGTCGCGACCGCGACCGGCGGGATTCCCGAGGTCGTGGACGACGGGACGACCGGCCTGCTCGTGCCGATCGAGGCGAGTTCGGACGGGACGGGCACACCGCTCGACCCCGACCGTTTCGCCGCCGACATCGCGGAGCGGGTCAACACACTGCTGCGGGACCCGTCGCTGGCCGAGCAGATGGGCAAGGCCGGCCGCGAGCGCGCCGTGTCGCTGTTCTCGTGGTCGGAGATCGCCGGTCGGACGCACGCCCTGTACGCGAGCCTCGTGGGCTGACGCACCGGCAGATTGCTTCCCCTGGCGAGGAAACCACCCCGGAGACGGAGGTGGCGCAGTGGTGCCCGGCGCTCGGCCTTGACCGGCGGCCTGCGCGGCACCACTGCGCCTTTCCCGATGAGGCAGCACGATCGGCTGTGGGCTTACCACGCCTGCCTCCGCAGTACACCCGCCCCGCCCAGAGCGTGTGTACGAAGGTAAGCCTAGCCTAACTTGCCGGAATGTCCAATCCATTGCTGCCGAGATTTTCGACGGCGGCGTTGAACGCCGCGACCTGCGCCCGACGGGCCGCGCGGGCCAGGGGTCGGAGCTCGGCCGCGCGGGCCTCCATCTCGCGGGCCGTGACCGCCGCACCGTGATCGGACCCGGCCAGTTCGGTGATCGCGCCGAGCGCGCTGGGCCAGCGCGAGGACGCGGTGCGCTCGGGCGGGATAGCCGGGCGCGAGACCCTCCGCGTCCGCGTGCGCCCGGATCGCGGACAGGCGCCCCGCGGCCTCGGGCCGCCAGCGCGCGACGTCCAGGCTGGCCAGGGCCTCGGTGGCGCGGCGCAGGGTCTCCGTCAGCTCGCGCTCGGCCTCGGCGAGCGACGGGACGTCGATCGCGATCCACGCGGTCACCGGGTGCACGTGCCAGACGACCTGGATGCCGCCCGGGCCGTCCGGACACTCGGCGACGCACCTCGGGGACGAGGCCGCGCGGGTTGGCCCCGACGGTGAGCGACCGCCTCGCCGGCCAGCGTCGCACTCTCGTTGAAGCTCGGGGGGCCGGGCAGGCCCAGCGGGTCGCCCGGGGTGGGCAGCGCGAGCTGCAGACCGCGGACGCCGCCGGCCCGCAACCCGGCCAGCACGATAGGCAGCGACGCGCCGCCGTCGGCGCCCGTCGACTCGCCCGGACCGAGGCCGCCCGCGGCGATCCGTGCGCAGGCGACCCGGTGGTGGCGGTCGCGTCCGCAGATCCGCTCGGCGGCGGTGTCGGGGCTGACGAGACCGGCGAGCACGGCGTTGCCCCAGGCGACGAACCGCCCCGAGCGCAAGTCGCGTTCCATGCGCCAACAGGGTAGGGGCGAGCGGGGTGGGGGCGCGGCGAATCTCCAGGCCAGTGTCATAGGTTGGCTCACATGACCCTCGTGCTCGACCTCGCGGAGGTCGTCGTCGTCCGGGCCGGCAAGCGGCTCCTCGACGACGTGACCTGGGAGATCTCCGACGGTCAGCGCTGGGTGATGCTCGGGCCGAACGGCGCCGGCAAGACCACGCTGCTCCAGGTGATGTCGGGAAACCTGCACCCCACGTCCGGCTGGGCGGCGATCCTCGGCGAGGTCCTGGGCGAGACCGACGTCTTCGAGCTGCGCCCCCGGGTGGGCCTGGCGAGCGCCGCGCTGGCCGACCGGCTGCCCAAGCACGAGCGCGTCCGCGACGTCGTGATGACCGCCTCGTACGCCGTCGTCGGGCGGTTCCGCGAGTCCTACGCCGACGCCGACGTCGAGCGGGCGCGACCTGCTGCTCGACGTGCTGGGGATGCGGGCGTTCGCCGACCGCGAGTTCGGCACGCTGTCGGAGGGCGAGCGCAAGCGCGTGCAGATCGCCCGGGCGCTCATGGCGGACCCGGAGCTCCTGCTGCTCGACGAGCCGGCCGCGGGGCTCGACCTCGGCGGCCGCGAGGACGTCGTGCGTCGGCTGGCGCGGCTGGCCCGCGACCCCGAGGCGCCCGCGATCGTGATGGTGACCCACCACGTCGAGGAGATCCCGCCGGGCATGACCCACGTGCTGATGCTGCGGGAGGGGCGGGTTGTCGCGGCCGGCCCGATCGAGTTGACGCTCACCGCGGCGAACCTCACGACGTGCTTCGGGCTGCCGCTCACCCTGCGCTACGACGGCGAACGCTACTCGGCGCGGCTCGCCGGCCGCTGAGCCCGAAAGACCCGCACACGTGCGAAGGACCCGCACCGACAGGTACGGGTCCTTCGGGCGCAACGGGTGGACAATCAGACGTGGAGGCGCTGGCCGACCCGGATCCTGTCCGGGTTCTTGCCGATCGACTCGCTTGTTCTTCGCGTACAGCTCCTGCCACGACGTGTCGTAGCGCTTGGCGATCGCGCTGAGCGTGTCGCCGCTCTGCACGACGTAGATCCGCGCTGATCTTGCGGGCTTGGCGAGTTCCGCACGGCGCTCGCTGCGGGTCGCGCGGCTGTCGCGGGCCTCGGCCTCGGAGCCCTCGGCCCTGATGCCGGCGCGAGCGTCCGTGCGCTCGACTCGCGGTCCGTCGCGCTCCGACGTGTCGGACCTGTCGCGGTCGGACCTGTCGCGGTCGGACCTGTCACGGTCGGACCTGTCGCGGTCTCGGTCGCGGTTGCCCCGCTCGGACCGGTCGTCGTTGCGCTGCGACGGACCGTCCACGATGACGCTGGGGCGTGCCGCCCTTGTCGTCCGAGTCGAGCCCGAGGCGACCGGAGCAGCCGGGCCAGGCGCGCCAGCCCTGCGCGTCGAGGACGCGCTCGGCGACGGTGATCTGCTCGGCCTTGGTGGCCAGGTCGGCGCGGCGGGCGAAGCCGTCCTTGTCGAAGGCGTTCCAGGTGCCCGAGGAGAACTGCAGGCCGCCGTAGTAGCCGTTGCCGGTGTTGATGTGCCAGTTGCCGCCGCTCTCGCATTCGGCCAGGCGCTCCCACGTGTTCGTGGTGGCGGCCCCGGCGGGAGCGGCGAACCCGGCGCAGGGGGACGGCGGCGGCGGAACCTGCAACCGCGGCGCGGCCGGCGGTGCGGCGGAGACCTTCGGCCTTCGGCTTTCTGTGGCGGCCGGTGGTTCGGGGGGAGCGATCGTTGCTCGGCAGGGACATGAGTGCTGTGCCTCTCGTGCGCCTACGGGGTTAGCTGACGGGTTCGGGCGGAGAGGTGCCCGGTCACGGATCGCGTGACTTCACCCCGAGTGGCCGGGTGTGGCCGGTTGGGTTCCCCATCGCTGCCCTGAACGGTTGAGGCTTCCGGGACCCGCAGGGCAGCGTTCGGCGCTCGGGACCGGGGCCGCACGTGTGTGCGGCCGAGGTGAACGCTAGCGGCACGCGCACTGTCGGGATCAACCCCTCACGGAGACCAATTCGTGACATTCCGAGCATTTTGTCTGCCCTTGTGGCGAGCGGGGGCAGCGGCGCGCGGGGCGGGAGGCGAATTCCTGCAGGTAGGCGCCTCACAGGTCCCAGCCGTGCTCCTCGGGCTCGTTCAGGCCCCAACAATCCCTCGGCGCACCCTGAAAACCACCCGTTCGGCAGAACGGCCCCTGGTTCGGCGTAGCGATCTACGATGAGGAGATGGACGCCTGGGCCTGGTGGCTGATAGCCGGCGTCGCGCTGGGGGTCGTCGAGGTGCTGACGCTCGACCTGCTCTTCGCGATGCTGGCCGGCGGCGCGCTCACGGCCGCCGGGGTCGCGGCAGTGACCGGGGCGAACGGCGCGGGCGCCGTCACCGTCCAGGCGATCGTCGGCCTGGTCGTTGCGCTCGGCGGGCATCGGCCTCGTGCGGCCCGATCGCGCTGAGGCACCTGAAGAGCACGCCGGCGACGCGGACGGGGACGGCGGCGCTGCAGGGGCGCGGGCTGCGTCGTCCTCGAGCGGGTCGACTCCGACGGCGGCCGGGTGAAGCTCGCCGGCGAGGTCTGGTCGGCGCGCGCGTACGACGGGTTCAGCGTCTTCGAACCCGGCGCGGACGTGTCGGTGGTGCGGATCGACGGGGCGACCGCCCTGGTGCTGTAGGAAGATCGGGGACGCACGTCAGGGGGAATCGAGGCAGACAGATGGACAACGCCGCACCACTGATCGTCGTGGCTGTCGCCGTCCTGTTCGTGCTGGCGGTGCTGAGCCGCGCGGTGCGGATCGTGCCGCAGGCACGCGCGGGCGTCGTCGAACGGCTGGGGCGCTACTCGCGGACGCTGAACGCCGGGCTCACCGTGCTCGTCCCGTTCATCGACCGGCTGCGGCCGCTGATCGACCTGCGCGAGCAGGTCGTCTCGTTCCCGCCGCAGCCGGTGATCACCGAGGACAACCTGGTGGTCTCCATCGACACCGTCATCTACTTCCAGGTCACCGACCCGAAGGCCGCGACCTACGAGATCGCCAACTACATCCAGGGCGTCGAGCAGCTGACCGTCACCACGCTGCGCAACGTGGTCGGCGGCATGACGCTGGAGGAGACGCTGACCTCCCGCGACTCCATCAACGCGGCGCTGCGCGGCGTGCTGGACGACGCCACCGGGCGCTGGGGCCTGCGGGTGAACCGGGTCGAACTCAAGGCGATCGACCCGCCGCCGTCCATCAAGGACTCGATGGAGAAGCAGATGCGGGCCGACCGCGACAAGCGCGCGGTCATCCTGACGGCGGAGGGCTTCAAGCAGTCGCAGATCCTCACGGCGGAGGGCGAGCGGCAGGCCGCGATCCTGCGGGCGGAGGGCGACGCGCAGGCCGCGATCCTGCGGGCGGACGGCGAGGCGAAGGCGATCCTGGCGGTCTTCGCCGCCATCCACGAGGGCGACGCGGACCCCAAGCTGCTGGCCTACCAATACCTGCAGATGCTCCCGAACATCGCCAAGGGCGACTCGAACAAGCTCTGGATCGTGCCGAGCGAGCTCGGCAAGGCGCTGGAGAGCATCGGCGGCGCGCTGGGCAAGATCCCGGCCCCGGCGGCCGCGCCCGTGCCACCGGGCGCCGACGCGCCCAAGTCCGTCTGACCCGGCTCGTACGGACTGCAAAGTGTGAGCTTCTGGGAGGTGCTCGCCGTGCTCGCGGCCGGGCTGGCGGCCGGCACGATCAACGCCGTCGTGGGCTCCGGGACGCTTGATCACCTTCCCGACGCTGATCGCGCTCGGCTACCCGCCGGTGCTGGCCAACGTGTCGAACACGGTCGGGCTCGTGCCCGGGTCCGCCGCGGCCGTCGTCGGCTACCGGCGCGGAGCTGGCCGGCCAGGGCCGCCGGCTGCGTCCGGCTGTGCTCGTTCTCCACCGCCGGCGCGCTGATCGGCGGGACCCTGCTGCTCACGCTGCCGGACCGGGCGCCTTCAAGGCGATCGTCCCCGTCCTGATCGCGCTCGCGTGCGTCCTCGTGGTCGTCCAGCCGAGGCTGACCGCCGCGATGGCCCGGCGGCGCTCGGCCCCGCCCGCGCACGGCGGCCCGCTCCTGGCCGGCGCCGTCGCCGTGACCGGCGTGTACGGCGGGTACTTCGGCGCCGCGCAGGGCGTCCTGCTCATCGCGCTGCTCGGCACGTTCCTCGCCGACGACCTGCAGCGGTTGAACGCGGCCAAGAACGTCCTCGCGCTGACCGCGAACCTCGTGGCCGCGTGCCTGTTCATCGTCGGTCACGGACGTCGACTGGGCGGTGGCGGGACTCATCGCGGCGGGCTCGACCGTCGGCGGGCTGCTCGGCGCGAAGGTCGGCCGGCGCCTCCCGCCCGCCGGGCTGCGCGGCGCTGATCGTGGTCGTCGGTGCGGTCGCGGTCGTCCGGCTCCTCGCCTGAGGGCTTCACCTTCCATGCCTGACCAGGCAGGACACGCCGGGCGACCCCCGGCGTGTCGTGCTGCTCACTCATGGATGAGCGGGCGGCCGGGTGCAGGGTGGACCGAACATGACGTGTGGTTGGTTGGCGGCGTGCAGACCAGTGCGGACGTCGTCGTCCTCGGAGCGGGGCCGGCCGGGCTGACCGCGGCGTGGCGGGCGGCCCTCACGGGACGCTCGGTCGTCGTCCTGGACCGCGCGTCGCACGTCGGCGGGATGACCGCGAGCTTCGACGTCGCCGGGTTCCAGGTGGACGTCGGCAGCCACCGGCTGCACCCGGCGACCCCGCCGCACCTGCTCGCCGACCTGCGGACTCTGCTCGGCGACGATCTGCAGACGCGGCCGCGGAACGGGCGGCTGCGGGTCGCCGGGTCGTGGGTCGGGTTCCCGCTGCGTCCGGGCGAGCTCGCGAAGGCGCTGCCGCCGGGCCTCATCGCCCGAATCGCGCGGGACGCGCTGACCGGCCCGCTGCGCCGCGCGCGTGAGGACACGTTCGCGCAGGTGCTGCGCGCCGGGCTGGGGCCGGCGCTGTACGAGGCGCTGTACGCCCCGTACGCCGTGAAGCTCTGGGGCCTGGACGGGGAGAAGATCGACGGCGAGCAGGCCCGTCGCCGCGTCACCGCGGACACGCCGTGGAAGGTCGCGGCCCGGCTGCTGCGCCAGTCGCGGCCGCCGACCACGGGCTCGGGCGGGGACGGCCAGGGCCGGATCTTCCACTACCCGCGGCGCGGGTTCGGGCAGATCTCCGAGGCGCTGGCGGACGCCGCCGTGGCCGCGGGCGCCGAGATCCGGCTCGAGACGGCCGCGGACCGGGTTCTGCCCGGTGCGGGAAGCGTCGAGGTCGTCACGCACGGCGGCCCGCTGGAGGCCGGTCACGTGTTCTCGACCGTGCCGCTGCCACTGCTTGCGCGGATCACCACGCCGGGGCCGGCCCCGGAAATCCTGGACGCGGCCGGGCGATTGCGGTTCCGGGCAATGGTGCTCGTCTACGTCGTGCATGCCGGCGGGCGGTACACGAGCTACGACGCCCACTACCTGCCGGGCCCGGAGACCCCGGTGACCCGGATCTCCGAGCCGGCGAACTACCGGGTCAGCGCCGACGACCCGACCGACCGGACGGTGCTGTGCGCCGAAATCCCTTGCACGGCAGGGGATTCCGTCCACACCGCGGCCGAGTCGGACCTGGCCGCGATCGTCGCCGACGCGCTGGCCCGCACCGGGTTGTCGCCGCTGAGGATCGAGGCCGTGGTGGTCCGGCGGCTCGCACACGTGTACCCGATCTACGAGCGGGGCTTCGGTGCGCCGCTCGCCGCCCTCGACGCGTGGGCCCGCGGGATCGACGGCGTCACCACGTTCGGCCGGCTCGGTCTGTTCGCCCACGACAACACCCACCACGCGATGGCGATGGCCTACGACGCGGTCGGCGCCCTCGGTGCGGACGGGTTCGACGGCGCCGCCTGGGCCGCCGCGCGCGAGCGATTCGCCGCCCACGTCGTCGAGGACTGAGCCGCCGGCGGGTTCAGCTCCCGGTGGACGGCCGGGACGACGGCGCGCAGGTAGCGGCCGAGTCGGACGAACGAGTCGCCGGACGTCCGGAACGCGTACGTGATCGGCACTTCCGCGTAGCGCGAAGCCCTTGCCCAGCAGGTCGAGGGTGAGGACCTGTGCGTAGTTGTAGTCGTGGACGATCTCGGCGTCTGCGGCGGCGCGGGGGGAGAAGGCGCGGTAGCCGCTCTGACCGTCGCGTCAGGTCGCGGCGGCGGGTGAGCCAGCGGACCCAGCGGGTCAGGACGAGGTTGCCGAACCGGCGATGCGTGCGCATGGACTCGATGTCGCCGGCGAAGCGGGAGCCGACGACGTAGTCGGCGGTGCCGGCGAGGACGGGGGCGGCGAGGCGCTCGAGTGTCCTCGGGCCGGTACTCGCCGTCGGCGTCCAGGTAGACGACCGCGGCCGGGCCGAGCGCCGCCGCGGCGGCGAGCGCGGTGCGCACGGCGGCGCCCAGGCCGAGGTTGCGCGGGTGGGCGATCACGCGCGCACCGGCGGCTGCGGCCTCGGCGGCGCTGGCGTCGGAGGACCCGTCGTCGACGACGAGGCAGCGCACCGGGCGTCCGCAGACCGAGCGCGGGCAGCCGGGCGACGACGCCGCCGACCACGCCCGCCTCGTCGAAGACAGGGATCACCGCGACGACCGGGGCGCCCGCGGCGACCGGCAGGGGCGCGGGACGCGGTGGCAGCGTCCCGCGGCAGGCGCTGGCGGCCCCAGTAGCCGGGCGCGGGGGCGAACAGGGCCCAGACGCCGACGACGAGCGAGTACGCCGTCTTCACCGCGTGGGTGGCGAGCGCGATGGCGAAGGCGGGGCCGGCGTCCACCCCAGATGCGACGAGCGCGGCGGTGCCCGCGGCCTCGTAGGAGCCGATGCCGCCGGGGGTGACGGCGACGGTCTGCGCGGCGATCGCCACAGCGGTGACGGCGATCGCCTCCTGGTAGGTCAGCGGGACCCCGGCCGCATGGGAGATCTGCCAGGCCAGCGCGGCCTCGAGGGCCCAGGCGACGAACACCGCGGCGACGACGGCGGGCCCGGGCATCCGGACGCCGCGGCCGGGGGCGCGCGCGTACCGGGCGAGCCAGCCGAGCGCCACGGCGAGGGCCGCCGCGAGCGCGCCGGCGAGGACCCAGGCCCACGACCCGATGAGGTCGGCGGCCAGGCCCGGGACGGCGACGAGCGCGAGCACCGCGACCGCGACGAGGTCGGCGACGCGCAGCGTCACCGCGGTGGCGACGACCGGCGGGGCGGGCAGGGCGGTGCGCCGCAGGACGCTCGTCACCCGCAGGGCCTCGCCGAGGCGGAAGGGCAGCACGTGGTTGCCGAGCAGCGAGACGTGGAGCGCGGCCCAGGACTGGCCGGTGCTCAGGCCGGGCAGGACGCGGGTCCAGGCCACCGTCCGCAGGGCGAAGGCGGCGGCGTAGCAGCACAGCGCGCCGGCGAGGCCCGCCGGCGAGGCCGCGAGGGCGCGCGCGACCTCGGCCAGGACGTCGGAGTCGACCACCTGGGCGAGGTAGACCACGGACAGAACGAGGACGACGACGCCGACGGCCGCGCGGGCCTTTCGCATGCCACCTCTTTCCGCCCGACGTCAGAGGGGAGGCTAACCTTAGGCTCGGTTGTGAGACAAACGTTCATATTTCGGGCGCGCGCGGAGGTGGGGGATGGCCCTCGTGGTCACCGGTTCGGCCGGCTTCCTCGGGCGCGTCCTCGTCGCCGCCCTGCTGGACGCCGGTCACCGCGTCGTCGGCATCGACCGGCGGCCCGTGCGCGGGCCGCCGGCCCGGCCCACACCCACCTCACCGCCGACCTGCTGGACGGCGACCCGCTCGTCGCGGCCGCGCTCGCCGACGCCGACGGCGGTCGTCCACCTGGCGGGGTGCCCCGGCGTCCGCGACGACCGCGCGGACGTCGAGCAGCACCGCTACCGCGACAACGTCCTGGCGACGGCGGCGGTACTCGCCGCGGTGCCCCGGCGCGACCCAGGTCGTCGTGTCGACCTCGTCGTCGGTCTACGGCGGTTCGCAGACGGGGCGGCCCAGCGCCGAAGGCGACCCGCTGCGCCCGCGCGGCGGCTACGCCCGCAGCAAGGCGCTCACCGAGGCCCTGTGCCGGGCGCACCTCGACGCCGGCGGGCTCGTGGCGATCGCGCGCCCGTTCACCGTGGCCGGCGAGGGCCAGCGGGCCGACATGGCGCTCTCGCTCTGGCTCGCCGCCGCGCGAGCGGGGCGCCCGCTGCGGATCCTCGGCTCGCCCGAGCGGACGCGCGACGTGACCGACGTCCGCGACGTGGCCGCCGTCCTGCTGGCCCTCCTGGAGCGCGGGGTGCGCGGCCCGGTCAACGTCGGCACCGGCCGGGGGATCTCGCTCGCCGATATGGTCGCCGCCGTGAGCGACGTGCTGGACGTTGACGTGACGACCGAGATCGTCCCTGCCGCGGCGGACGAGGTCCCCGACACCCTGGCCGACACCAGGCGGCTGCGCCGGGCGGTCGGCTTCGTGCCGGACACCGACCTGCGTGCGGTCCTGCGGCGCCAGGTCGCCGCCGAAACCTGGGAAACGGCCCAGGAAGCAGCGCGCGAGGCGCGCGTGTGACCGTGCGCAACCGTCCGTTGGCGGCTGCGCTCGTGACGGTCTTCGTCGTCGGGTTGCTGGCGGCGCTGGCCGGCCTCGGCGTCCGGTCGACGCTCGGCGGGAAAGCGTCGGTGGACGAGCCGCAGTACCTGCTCACCGCGCTCTCGCTCTACGAGGACTTCAGCCTCGACATCGACGACGAACTCGACGCCGAGCGCTGGCGGGACTACCACGACACGCTGCTGCCGCGGCAGACCCGCGACCTGGACGGCGGCGGGCAGATCAGCCCGCACGACCCGCTGCTGCCGCTGATCCTCGCCGTCCCGTTCGGGCTGGGCGGGCTCGCCGCGGCGAAGGCGACGATGGCCGTCCTGGCCGGGCTGACCGCCGCGGTGACGCTGTGGGTCGCCGTGCGCCGGTTCGCGGTGCGGCTGCCGGTCGCGACCGTCGGCGTGGGGGTCGCGTTCGCGTCCCCGCCGCTCGCGGTCTACGGCCAGCAGATCTATCCGGAGATCCCCGCCGCGCTGGCGGTCGTCGTCGCGGTCGGAGCACTCGGCGGCCCGCTGCGCCGGCGCGGGCTGGTCGTCTTCCTGACCGCCGTCGTGGCGCTGCCCTGGCTCAGCGTGAAGTACGCCCCGGTCGCCGCCGTGCTCGTGGCGGCGTGCCTCGTCGTACTGACCCGGGCGGGACGCGGGCGGGCCGCCGCCGGCGCCGTGGGTGTCCTGGCCGCCGCCGGCGTCGTCTACCTGACGGTGCATCAGGCTGTCTGGGGCGGCTGGACGGTCTACGCCACCGCCGACCACTTCGCCGAGTCGGGGGAGTTCGGCGTCGTCGGGTTCACCCCGGACTACCTCGGGCGCAGCCAGCGGCTGGCGGCCCTGCTGCTCGACCGCGACTACGGGCTGCTGGCATGGCAGCCCGCGTGGCTGCTGGTGCTCCCGGCGCTGGGCGCCGCGCTGGCCGCGCGGCCGGCCCGGTGGGGGACGCTGGTGGCGCCGGCGCTCGCGGGCTGGCTCGTCGCGACCTACGTCGCGCTGACGATGAACGGGTTCTGGTGGCCGGGCCGCCAGGTCGTGGTGATCCTGCCGATCCTGGTGGTCCTCGTGCTGTGGTGGCTCGACCGGTCCGCCCTGCCCGTTCGGGCCGGCGCGGTGGCGCTCGGGGCGCTCGGCGTCCTCGCCCTCAGCGCGCTGCTGATCGGCGGTCACCGCGGCGAGGTTCGCTGGGTGAACGGGTTCTACGCCGCCGGCGGCCCGCTGCGCCGGGCGTTCGGGGTGCTGCTGCCGGAGTACCGCGCGCCCGGCGACGCCGGGGTCTGGCCGCGGCACGCCGCGTGGTTGGCGGTGTTCGCGGTGCTGGCGGTGGCGGGCTGGCTCGGCGCGCGTCGAGTCAGTGCGCGCCGGGTCAGTGGGAGTGCCCGTCCGCGTAGTGCGCCGCGGCCGGCGAACCCGCCGGCCCCGGACTCGGGTGGGCGTGGCCTGCAGCACCGGTGAGGGCGACGACCGCAAACGCGGAGACGGCGACCGCGGTTGCCCGAGCGCCGACCCGCGGGTGTGCGCTGCGGGCGTGCCGCGGCATCTCGGCCGGGCGCGCCCACCGAAGCGCCGCGCCGACGACGGCGATCTCGAGCGCCGCGGCGATCACGTCGGTGCGGGCGAAAGGTTCGGCGGCGGAGTGGGGACCGAACGGCATGCCGGCGGTGCGGCTGACCAGCCAGACCCCGAGCGTCCCCGTGTTGACGAGCAACCCCAGGCCGAGGAACCCGCGTCCCGTCGGGACGGTGAGCGCAAGCACGCCCCAGCACAGTTGGAACATCGCGAGCGCCGCGAAGAACGCGGCGCCCGCCTGCCAGTCGCTGTGCGCCGGGACGACCGCGGCGTGCACGACCGCCGCGCCGATGGACGCGAACGCCGCGACGGGGATCGCTGGATGGAGCGGGGGCGTGGGCATAGCGGTAGTTCGTCGCCCGGACCGCCGCGGATGCCTACCTCGGCGCCCGGTCTGGGCCGTCGAGGACGTTGCCGAGCTTGACCGCGTCGGTCTTCTCCAGGATCTCGCTGTTGCGGATGTTCTGCGCGTGGTCTTCGGCGGTGTCCAGGACCTCGTCGATGTCTTCGACGTCGCCGTCGATCCGGCGGACGGCCGCGACCGTGCCGGTGAGCAGGTCGTAGATGTCGGCGACGTCGCCGGCGACCGCCTCCGTCGCGACCTCGACACCGTCGAACGCCTTCGTGATGTCTCCGGTCTGCGCGGCGATCGCGGTGACCAGGGGGGCGAGGTGTTCCATCGACGTGCGGATGTCCGTGACGGAGCCCTCGATGCTCGCAACGGACCCCTCGATCGAGAGCACGTGCCGCTCGGTCGAGGACATGGCCTCGCCGATTCCGTCGGTGGACTCGACAACCTGACCCAGCGTCACACTGAGCGGTGCGGAAGCCTCGGCGATCTTGCCGGTGAGTTCGCCCGTCCGGTCGAGGGCGGGGAGCAGGACGGTGTCGTCGCCGATCTCCGCCATCGCCGGGTTGACCGTGGCCTCGATGTCGTGGCTGATCGACAGCGCCGCGAAGGTCGTCCGGGTCAGGAACAGCAGCGCGACGAGGGCGAAAGCGCCGACGATCACGAGGTTGATCCGCACCGTTCTCGGGGTGTCTTCCGGGACGAGCTTGTGCCAGATGCTCAGCACGGCTGGGGCCCGTGCAGCAGGTTGATCGCGGTCGAGCGGCACACATCGTCGAGGTGGCCGTTGACGTCCGTCACCGCCTCGAGGATGTTGCCGAGGTCGTGGGACGTGCCCGCGAGCGCGTCGTTGATCGCCTTTACGAGGGCGTCGAGGCCGACGAGGCCGCTGTCGTCGTCGCCGTTCACGTCCTCGAGGGTGTCGCCGATGTCGCCGGTGAGGCCGAGGATCCGGTCGAGCAGTTCGGAGGTGTCGACGAGGCGGGACGCGACCGGGCCGAGCAGGTCCGAGCCGGCGACGAGGTTGTCTGCCGTCGTGTCGAGGCTCGGCGCCGTCGTGAGCAGGGACGCTTTCGTCGCGCCCATGCTGTCGCGAATGCCGACCAGATTCTCCGCGATCTCGGTGGCCTGGTCGGGCAGGTCCGCCAATGCCGCGTCGATCCGCGCGAGGTTGTCGTTCACCTTCGCGATCTGCCCGGGCAGGGTCTCGGTGTTGCCGGCGACGTCGGTGACCGCGTCGTTCGCCGTCGTCAGGTTCGCGTTGATAGCGACGAGCGAGCTGCTGATGACGATCAGGTAGCCCGCGACGACGAGGACGAGGATCAGGCCGAGCGCGACCCACGTCCGGAGCCAGCGGCGCAGGAACGTGGCTGCCTCCGCGGGGGTGCCGCTCATCTTCTCGCCCGGCTCAGCACGGCGAGCCGCCGTTGAGCCCGTGGTCGATGCAGGCCGCGAGGTGGTCGGTGTCCCGCGCCGCGTCGCTGATGTCGCCGGTGTCGGCGAGGATCCGGGCCACGACCGCGGCGGTGGCGCGCAGGTCCGTCCCGATCAGGCTGACGCCGTCGCGGATCCGCTCGACGATCGCGAGGATGCGGGCCGCGTCGGTGTTGATCCCGCCGAGCGACGCGGTGACGGCGGTCGTGGCCTCGTCGACCGAGCCGAGGTCGTTGCGGATCTTCTCCGAGCTGCCCTCGATCGACGTGGACGAGTCGTCGATCGATGCGGTGGCGCCGTCGATCGAGCGCATGATGTCGCCGATCTCCTCCGCCAGGGTGTTGATCTCGTCCAGCGGGGCGCCGATGGGCTCGACCGAGCCGAGGATGGTGCCCGACAGCTTGTTAGTCGCGTCGAGCTTGACGAGCGCGTCCGTGTAGCTGTTGATCCCCCGCGCCGACTCGGCGATCCGCGCGGTCTGGTGGCGGATGCCGGCGGCGTTCGACTGCGTCCGGTAGAGCAGGGCCAGCGCGACGAGGGCGACCACCGCGACGACGACGACCGACAGCGTCCCCGGCGTCCTTGACCGGCGCGAAGGCTTCGCGTCCAGGCCGCTCACTTCCTCAGCACCCCGAAGGACTCGACGACCTCGTCGAACGTCGGCGCCAGGGCCGTGAAGTCGGCGGCCGGCAGCGCCTGGAAGACCAGCGTGTACATCTCGCGGCCGTCGAAGACGAAGTAGTGCGTGTGGGCGCCCTGCTCGGCGCCGCTTGAGAACGTGTACAGGTACGAGATTCCGGGCAGCCCGCCGACCTTCGTGGCGCTGGAGTTCAGGATGGTCAGCTTCGCGTCCGGCTTGCTGAGCACGGCGTCCGTGACTGCCCGGACGGCGTCGAGGTTCGTCGTGTCGACCGCCTCGGCGAGCGTCGTCTTCTTCACGCTGACGGCGTTCTGCGCGGAGATCTCGAGCAGGAGCCCGTCCGGGCCGGTGACCCGTTTCCAGGCGGACGGGTACGCGAGCCGGAAACCCGCGGCGGGGTCGGCGAACGTCGTGGATCCGGCGGGCGCGGGCTCTTGCCCCGTCCTGGTGGCGAGGTACGTGCCGGCCGAGCCGAGCACCAGCGCGGCGACCAGGGCGACGGCGGCCGGCCGCCGGCGCGAGCGCGGGCGCCGCCGGCTCGGGGCGGGTGGGAGCGTCAGCGCGGACTGCTCGTCGATCGTCACGGTCGCCTACACCCTCTAGCCCTTGCTTCATGCATGTGCTCGCAGAACGTAGGGCGGGGCCGCGGGCGGTGTCAAACGCTCCCGGAACTCGGTCGCCAACCGTGTCGAGAACCCGTGGGCGGCTCCGTCCCCGCTGCGAGAGCGACCAAGATGGGTCGCACCAGGACGGAGGAGAACACGATGGCCAAGTACCTGATGCTCAAGCACTACCGAGGCGCCCCGGCTGCGGTCAACGACGTGCCGATGGACAAGTGGACGCAGGACGAGATCTCGGCGCACGTGCAGTACATGAGCGCTTTCGCGGACCGGATCACCGAGACCGGCGAGTACGTCGACAGCCAGGCACTCGCCGCCGAAGGCACGTGGGTGCGGTACGACGGCGAGGGCCGCCCGCCGGTCACCGACGGCCCGTTCGCCGAGACCAAGGACCTCGTCGCCGGCTGGATGGTGATCGACGTCGACAGCTACGAGCGGGCCCTCGAGCTGGCCGCGGAGCTGTCGGCCGCGCCCGGCGCGGGCGGGAAACCGATCCACGAGTGGCTCGAGCTGCGCCCGTTCTACGGCGCGGTGCACTGCATCAACGAGTGAACGAGGTCCTGCTCCGGAGCCTCACCCCGAGCGTGCTCGGGATCCTCGTCCGCCGCGGAGCCGGCTTCGCGGCGGCTGAGGATGCCGTGCAGGACGCGCTCGTCGAGGCCGTCCGCACCTGGCCGAGCGACCCGCCGCGAGACCCCAAGGGTTGGCTCGTCACGGTGGCCTGGCGCCGGTTCCTCGACGCGACCCGGGCGGACGCTGCCCGCCGCCGGCGGGAGGACCTTGTCGACGCCGAGCACGGGCCGGCGCCCGAGGTGGACGACACGCTCGCGCTCTACTTCCTGTGCGCCCACCCGTCGCTGACGCCGTCGTCCGCGGTCGCGCTCACGCTGCGCGCCGTCGGCGGGCTGACCACCCGTCAGATCGCCCGGGCCTACCTGGTGCCCGAGGCCACGATGGCCCAGCGCATCAGTCGCGCCAAGCGGACCGTGGCCGGCGTGCGGCTCGACGATCCCGGCGACGTCGCGACCGTGCTGCGCGTCCTGTACCTGGTCTTCAACGAGGGCTACTCCGGGGAGGTCGACCTCGTGGTCGAGGCCGTCCGGATCACGCGTCAACTCGCCGCCGTGATCGACCATCCCGAGGTGGCCGGGCTGCTCGCGCTCATGCTGCTCCACCACGCCCGGCGCGCTGCCCGGACCGCGCCCGACGGTGCCCTGGTGCCGCTCGCCGAGCAGGACCGCGGGCGGTGGGACACGACCGCGATCGCCGAGGGCGTCGGGATCCTGCAGGCGGCCCTCGCGCGCGACCGGCTGGGCGAGTTCCAGGCCCAGGCCGCGATCGCAGCCCTGCACGCGGACGCGCCCGCCGCCGAGCAGACCGACTGGGTGCAGATCGTCGAGTGGTACGACGAACTCGTCCGCCTGACCGACAACCCGCTCGTCCGGCTCAACCGCGCGGTGGCGGTCGGCGAGGCAGACGGGCCGCGCGCCGGCCTCGCGGCGCTCGCGGCCCTGGACGACTCGCTGCCCCGGCACACCGCCGTGGCCGCGTACCTGCACGAGCGCGACGGGGACCTGACGCTCGGCGCCCGGCTGTACGCCGAGGCGGCCCGGCGGGCGCTCAACCTCGCGGAGCGCGACCACCTGACCCGCCAGGCCGCCCGGCTCAACGCACTGCTGGGGTGACACCATCCCGCCCCATGAGGTCGCCGGGTCGTGAGGTCGCCGCCCTCCTCGTGGTGGCGCTCGTCGGGCTCGCGGGCTGTGCGTCGGACGACGGCGAGGAGATCAACCCGCGCCCCACCTCGGCGTCGTTCTCGCCGGGGCCGACCCCCACGCCGGGCCAGGACCCCAACCCCTGACGACGGCGGTTCTTCGGCCGGGATTACCGCTTCTGGGCGTAACTACATTCATAGCTGGTGACCAACTGCCAGCTCGGTTCCTTCTTGACGTAGCGGAAGAAGGCCACGTCGTCACCGTCGGCGTTCGGGACTTTGACCCATGCGTAACGGAGTCCGTCGTCGCCTGGCGTAATCGGTCCCTGCACGTAAGGCTTGATGCCGAGATCACGGGTGGCATTGCTGCCTGAGGACGGGACGTAGGCTTCCGCCAATTCCGCCGGTTGCCGCTCGTCTTCTGGCACGTCGTTGGCGGCGTGAAAGCCGGAGACGTTTGCCATGCCGGTCGGGCACGTCATCACAGGGTTGACACCGGTGGGGTCTGCATCGATGGGTGGGAATTCGTCCGTGGGTGCCGTCGGGATCACGAGATCGGAAGCCTGCTTTGGCCCGCTTGTTCCCGCCACCGCTGCGGACACGGCGACCGCCGCGACGAGGCAAGCTACGCCGACGGCGGCGCCGATACGGATCTTGTTGCCTATTATGGCTGTCCTTGGCACGGTTGAGGATACCAACGTGCGACGCAGCGGAGGGTCGATTCGATCGCATATTCTCGCCTGCCGTGAGTCGTGGTCTTGACCGACGGCTCGGTGGGGGTCGGGCCTTTCCTCGGCGCCATGTTCGATAGTGGAGAGCGCGTGGTCCTACCGCAGTCGGCAGAATTTGCCTGGTGGGAGATGACGGAACACCGCCATCCTGTGCTCTGAGGTAGATCTATCGTGAACTCCGCCCCGTCCCCATCTCTGAACGTGAAGGGGGGAGGAGGCACGGATTCCTGCATGGTCCCGAACACGGACGAGTCGAATACATGGATCGTCACGGAGGAGGCCCAGCGGGCGAAGGACTTCGTGGTCGACGAGGTGCTCAAGGAACAGTTCGGTGGCGCGGTGCCCGACGAGGCCGGCCGCGTCAAGATGTTCAATCGAGGGCTCATCTCGGTCACCAACGACCACCACGCCAAGCAGGTCGCTACCACGTGGACCTACGGCCCAGCGCTCGCGAGGAGCAATGCTTGAGACCTGTGGATCACCCCGCCGGGTTGCGTAGCTGAGCGGCGCGGCGGGATGCGGGAGGGTCGTACCTCCCCGATGATCCCGAGAAAGCCCCTCAAGCCAGGCCGGCGCGCCAACGCCGGTCGGAAAGGTACGACCCCGTGCTTACGGTAGTTGCTGGTTCCTGCCCCGAGCCCTCCGCCACGACGGCGCCCGTTCCCGCGCCGGTGTCGCTGATCGACGAGCTCGTGCGCGAGGGCGCCCGGCGGATGCTCGCCGAGGCGTTGCAGGCCGAGGTCGCCGACTACATCGCCCGATTCGCCGACGAGCGCGATGAGAACGGCCGGCGTCTGGTGGTGCGCAACGGCAGCCACGAGCCGCGGGAGGTGCTCACCTCGGCCGGCGCGGTGCAGGTGCAGGCTCCGCGGGTCAACGACAAGCGCATCGACGCCGACACCGGCGAACGGGCGCGGTTTTCCTCGGCGATCTTGCCGCCGTGGTGCCGCAAGACCCCGAAGATCAACGAGGTGCTGCCGCTGCTCTACCTGCACGGCCTGTCCAGCGGCGACTTCGTCCCGGCGCTGGGCCAGTTCCTCGGCTCCACCGCCGGGCTGTCCGCACCGGTGATCACCAAGCTCACCGAGACCTGGCAGGCCGAGCAACGCACCTTCGCCGCCCGGGACCTGTCCGGGGTCGACTTCGTCTATCTGTGGGCCGACGGCATCCACGTCAACGTCCGCCTGGAAGAGCACCGGCTGTGCCTGCTCGTGCTCGTCGGGGTCCGCGCCGACGGGCGCAAGGAACTCGTCGCGATCAGCGACGGCTACCGGGAATCCACGAGTCCTGGGCCGACCTGCTGCGCGATGCCCGCCGCCGCGGCATGCGCGCCCCGGTACTCGCGATGGGCGACGGAGCACTCGGCTTCTGGGGCGCCCTCGCCGAGGTGTTCCCTCAGACCCGGGCCCAGCGGTGCTGGTTCCACAAGATCGCCAACGTCCTGGGCGCCATGCCCAAGACCGCGCACCCCGCGGCGAAAACGGCGCTCGCGGCGATCTACAACGCGGAGAACAAGACCAAGGCGGCCGCCGCCGCGAAGGACTTCGCAGCCACCTACGGGGCGAAGTTCGGTAAGGCCGTCGCGAAGATCACCGACGACCTCGACGTGCTGCTGGCCTTCTACGACTACCCCGTCGAGCACTGGATCCACCTGCGCACGACCAACCCGATCGAGTCGACCTTCGCCACCGTGCGCCACCGGCAGAAGCTCACCAAGGGCCCCGGCTCACGCGCCGCCGGCCTCGCGATGGCGTTCAAGCTCATGCAAGCCGCACAAGATCGCTGGCGCGCTGTCAATGCCCCGCACCTGGTCGCCCTCGTCCGAGCAGGGGCGGTGTTCAAGCACGGCAAGCTCGTCGAACGACCCGACGACCCATCCCTGACGGACCGTCAGACAGCCGCCTGAAAGTTCCCGATCCACAGGTATTGACTATTGCTCCTCGCGAGGTCGGCGACGCACTCGAAGCCACACTCGGACCAGTCGTCACCCTCACTTACACCGAAGACCTGCCAGGTACGTCTAAAGCTGAATTGCCGTCCTAGCCCGGACGCACCGGAGGATCCTTGCTGTCCGAAAGGAACGCGCGACCGATCCTTTCAACGTTGAGTCGCGGACGTCGTCCACCCCGTGGTCTGACGGGTCGTGCACCGCGAGGCGGCGGCGGCAGGGATGCGGAGTTCGCACAGGTCCCCGAGGTGGCCGCGCTGGTCCTCGATTATCGGCTGATCGCCCCGAGCCATTTCAGGACGGGAAGAACGACACCTCGCCGATCACCCGGACGCCGACCTCGGTGTCGTCCGGGACGAGATTCGCGCCCTGCGTCCGCGCGACGACCTCGACCGGTTCGCCGGCACCGGCGACGGCGATCCGGACGAGCGCGTCGTGGCCGAAGAACGCTCGCCCGGACACCCGCCCGCGCACCCCGTCGCCGACGCTGCCGAGCACGACTTGCTCGGGCCGCACCATGACCGTCCCGGTGGCGGCGTCTGAGGGCGTCCACCGACGCCGGACGGGCAGCAGGCCGAGCGCGCAGTCGGCCCGGCCGCCCCGCAGGACGGCGGAGAGCATGACCGCCTCGCCGACGAACGTGGCGACGCCGGGGTCGGCCGGGGCGGTGTAGAGGTCGAGCGGGCGGGCGAGCTGGGCGACCTGGCCGCCGCGCATCACGGCGACGAGGTCGCACATCGACAGCGCCTCCTGCTGGTCGTGGGTGACCAGGACGGCGGTGGCGCCGGCGGCCCGCAGGGCGGTGCGCACGTCCTCGCGGACGGTCGCGCGCAGCGCGGTGTCGAGGGCGCTGAACGGCTCGTCGAGCAGGACGAGCGCGGGCTCGGGGGCGAGCGCGCGGGCCACCGCGACGCGCTGCTGCTGCCCGCCGGAGAGCTCGTGCGGCATCCGCTTCGCGTACCCGCCGAGGCCGACCAGCTCGAGCAGCGAGTCGATCCGGGCGGCGCGCGCGGCCCGGGCCAGGCCCGCCTTGCGCAGCCCGAAGCCGACGTTCGCGCCGACGGACAGGTGCGGGAACAGCGCCCCCTCCTGCGGGACGATGCCGATCCGCCGCGCCTCCGGCGCCAGGCCGCCGCCCGCCCAGGAGACCTTCTTGCCGGCCAGGGTGATCTCGCCGGCGTCCGGGGCGCCGAACCCGGCGACCAGCCGCAGGAGCGTGGTCTTGCCGCAGCCCGACGGGCCGAGGACCGCGGTGAGGCTGCGCTCCGGGACGGTCAGGTCGAGACTCTGCAGGACGCGGACCTCGCCGAACGCCTTGCTCAGGCCGCGGACGACCAGTTCGCTCATGTCGTGCTCCCTGAAGAGGTCGTTCGCGAGGCGCCGAAGCGCCGCCCGAGGACGAAGGTGGGCAGGGCGGCGAGCAGCACGAGCGCGCTGGCGTACGGGGCCGCGGCGGCGTACGCGGAGACCTGGGTGTGGCCCCACATCTCGGTCGCCAGGGTGTCCACGCCGGTCGGGCGGAGCAGGATCGTGGCGGGCAGTTCCTTCATGCAGGTCAGGAAGACGAGCGCGGCGCCGGCGGCGATCCCGGGCGCGGCCAGGGGCACGGTCACCCCGCGGAGCACGCCCGCCGGCGTGCGGCCGAGCGAGCGCGCGACCTCCTCGAGCACCGGCGGCGACTGCGCCACCGACGCGCGCACCGCCCCGACCGCGGCCGGCAGGAACAGCACGGCGTATGCGAGCAGCAGGCCCGGCGTGCGCTGGTAGATCGGGTAGGCGAAGCGGACGGTCAGGAAGATGACCGCGAGCGCGACGACGATGCCCGGCAGCGCGTGACCGGCGTACGTCATCTGCTCGAGGGCGCGCGCCGAGCCGGCCCCGGTAGCGCGCCGCGATCACCCCGACCGGCAGCGCCAGCGCGACCGTGAGGCCTGCGCCCATCGCCGAGAGCGAGAGCGTGTGCAGCGCGGCGGAGGTCAGCTCGGGGCCGTCGATGCCGGCGGAGCTGCCCTTCGCCGACCAGTACGACAGGGCCGCGGCGGGCACGCCGAGGGCGAGCCCGGCGACCGCGGCGCAGAACGCCAGCGCGGGCACGGTCGCCCAGCCGAGCCGGACCCGCGGGTGCGACCGGGCGGCACCGCCGCCGAGCCGGGCGTAGGTGGCCCGGCCGCGGGCGCGGTTCTCGCCCCACACGATGATCGACCGTGATCGCCACCAGCACGATGCCGAGGATCGCGGCGGGCGTCGGGTCGAAGCCTGACTGGTAGGAGTTGAAGATGACCCGGGTGAACACGTCGTAGCGCAGGATCGCGACCGAGCCGAAGTCGGAGAGCACGTAGAGCGCGACCAGCAGGCCGCCGGCCGCGGCGGCCGGGCGGACCTGACGCAGCGTCACGGACAGGAACACGCGGACGGGACCGAGCCCGAGCGAACGGGCGACCTCCTCTTGCGCCGGGTCGATCCGCTCCAGGACGGCGACGACAGGCAGGTACACGTACGGGTAGCAGCAGACCGTCAGCACGAGCAGGGACCCGCTGTACCCGCCGAAGCGCGGGAAGAACGACACCCACGCGAACGCGGCCACGTAGGTCGGCACCGCCAGCGGCAGGGCCGCGACGACGGCCCACACGCGCCGCCCGGGCAGGCGCGTCCGGGTGACCAGCCAGGCGAGCAGGACCCCGATCACGAGACAGGCCACGGTGACCGACGCGGCGAGGGCCAGGCTGCGCAGGACGAGGCGGACTGGTGCGCTCCCGCAGCAGCACCTCGGTGACGCGGTCCAGCCCCTGGTCCGTGGCGCGCACGGCGAGGTAGGCCAGCGGCAGCGACGCGCGACCAGGCCGGCGAGGATCGCCGGCAGGATCGAGCGAGCGATCGGCGGCCGGCGTCGCTCGCCGGGCAGGCGCCGCGCGCGTCAGCTGAGTCCGACCTCCTCGAGCATCGCGTTCGTCTCGTCGAGCGACTCGAGGTCGGACAGGTCGATGTCCGGCGGCTCGAGGGAGGCCAGCGACGGCAGGTCGGCCGGCAGGGCGACGCCGTCGACCAGCGGGTACTCCTTGAGGACGTCGGCGAACGCCTTCTGCGCGTTGTCGCCGACGAGGTACTCGACGAGGCGCTGCGCGTCCGTAGCCTGCTCGCTGCCCTTGAGGACGCCGACGCCGGCGACGTTGACCAGGGCGCCGACGTCGCCGTCCTTCAAAAACTTCAGCCGGGCCGGGACCTCGTCGATGCCCTCCTCGGCGACCTGCTCGTACCAGTAGTAGTGGTTGATCAGGCCGACGGAGACGATGCTGTCCTCGGCGGCGTTGAGGATCGCGATGTTGTTGTCGTAGATCTTCGGCTCGTTGGCCTTGATGCCCTCGAGCCAGTTGCGCGCCGCGTCTTCGCCCTTCAGCACGCGCATCGCCGTCACGAACGCCACGAACGACGCGTTTCCGGGCGCGATGCCGATCTTGCCCTTCCACTTCGGGTCGGTCAGGTCCATGACGGAGTCGGGAACCTGATCCTCCGTCAGCTGCTTGGGGTCGTAGACGATGACGCGGGAGCGGCCGGAGGTGCCGATCCATTTGCCGTCGTCCGCGCGGTACTTCGCCGGGACGCGGTCGAGGACGGCTTGCGGGATCGGGTCGAACCGGCCGCGGGCGTCCAGGGCGCCCAGCGCGCCGCCGTCCTGGGCGAAGAAGACGTCGGCCTGGGTGCGGTCGCCCTCCTCGAGCAGCTGCGCCGCCAGCGCCGCCGTCTCGCCGTAGCGGACGTCGATGTCGATGCCGGTGGCCTTCTCGAAGTCGGCCAGGATCGGGCCGACGAGGGTCTCCTGGCGGCCGGAGTAGACGAGTAGCTTCTCGGAGGACGCGGGACCGGCCTCGGCACCCGAGCTCGGCCCGGAGCTGGACCCGGAACTCGAGGACGAGCCGGACGACGAGCCGCTGACCGCGGACGCGCTCGCCGAGGGGGTGGCGGACGAGCTGGCGTCTGCGGAGGGCTCCTCGTCGGAACCGCCGCAGGCAGTGAGCCCGCTGCACAGGACCGTGACGACGAGGGCCGCCAAGGTGGGGGAACGCCGCATGAGGAAGGGCCTCCTGGAACAGGGTCGAAACGTAAGGGCTGGCTCACCTTACTAACTGGTTCTGTGTGGCGAGAATGAACGGCCGGAACGCGCGGGCGGCCGTCTCGACGCGGCGTCGGATAGCGTCCCCGGCCGTGGGACTGACGGGCAGGGCGGGCGCCGCGCGCGCGGCGGGGATCGCGCTCGGCGTGCTCGCCGACGCCGTCTTCGCGGACCCGCGCCGCGGTCACCCGGTCGCCGGGTTCGGCCGCGCCGCGCTCCGGCTCGAGCGCGCGATGTGGGCCGATTCCGTCGCGCGCGGCGCCGCCTACGCCGCCGACCTGCACGGCGTCCGCGCTGGTCCTGGGCGGCGCGGTGGCCCGAGGGAGTCGCGGGCGCCCGGTGCGGGCCGCCGGCGCGACGGCGCTGGCGACCTGGGCCGTCCTCGGGCGGGACGTCGCTCGCCCGCGAGGGCACGGCGATGGCGCGGCCTGCTCGACGGCGGGCGACACGGACGGGGCGCGCGAGCGGCTCGGGCACCTCTGCGCGCGCGACCCCGCCGGCCTCGGGGCAGACGAGCTCGCCCGGGCCACGGTGGAGTCCGTGGCGGAGAACACGTCCGACGCGGTCGTCGCCCCGCTGCTGTGGGGGGCGCTCGCCGGCGTCCCGGGTCTGCTGGGCTACCGCGCGGTGAACACCCTGGACGCGATGGTCGGCTACCGCAGCCCCCGCTACGACCGGTTCGGCCGGGTGGCGGCGCGGGTCGACGACGTGGCGAACCTCGTGCCCGCGCGGGTCACCGGGCTGCTGACTGTCGCGCTCGCCCCGGCGGTCGGCGGCACGCCGCGCCGCCGCGGCGCGGATCCTGGCCCGCGACCGGCGCAGCCACCCGAGCCCGAACGCCGGCTGGTGCGAGGCGGCCGCTGCGGGGGCGCTCGGCGTCCGGCTCGGCGGGACCAACTCCTACGCCGGGCGCGCGGAGGCCCGGCCCGTGCTCGGCGCCGGGGGCCGTGCGCCGGAGGTCGCCGACATCGCGCGGGCCGTGCGCCTGTCGCGGCTGCGTCGGCCGGCGGCCGCAGTGCTCGCCGTCGGTGCCGCCGGGATGCCGCCGGTGAGCGGCGCGATCCTCGTCGCCGGGACGACCTCGGACGCGGGCAAGAGCGTCCTGGTCGCGGGCCTGTGCCGCTGGCTGCACCGGCAGGGCGTCTCGGTGGCGCCGTTCAAGGCGCAGAACATGTCGAACAACTCCGCGGTCACGCCGGACGGCGCCGAGATCGGCCGCGCACAGGCGATGCAGGCGGCCGCCGCGGGCATCGAGTGCGAGGCGGCGATGAACCCCGTCCTGCTCAAGCCCGGCACCGACCGCTCGGCCCAGGTCGTCCTGCTCGGGCGGCCGGTCGCGGAGGTCACCGCCATGAACTACCGCGACCTCAAGCCGCGGCTGATGGAGACCGTCACCGCCTCGCTCGCCGACCTGCGCTCGCGCTTCGACGTCGTGGTCTGCGAGGGCGCGGGCAGCCCCGCCGAGATCAACCTGCGCGAGACCGACATCGCGAACATGGGGCTCGCGCGGGCCGGCCGGCCTGCCGGTGCTCGTGGTCGGCGACATCGACCGCGGCGGCGTCCTCGCCGCCATGTTCGGGACGCTCGCGGTGCTCGAGCCGGCCGACCAGGCGCTGATCGCCGGCTTCGTCGTCAACAAGTTCCGCGGCGACGCCCGGCTGCTCGCCCCCGGCCTGGACGAGCTCGCGCGGCGCACCGGCCGTCGCACGTACGGCGTACTGCCGTGGGCGGAGGGTCTGTGGCTGGACGTCGAGGACTCCCTCGACCTCGAGGTCCGGCGCCCGGACGCGCCCGTGCCGGCGGGCTCGGACGTGCTGCGCGTCGCGGTCGTCCGGTTCCCGCGGATCTCGAACCTGACCGACGCGGACGCCCTCGCGGCCGAGCCCGGCGTCGCCGTGCGGTTCGTGACCTCCCCGGGCGAACTGCTCGACGCCGACCTCGTCGTCCTGCCCGGGACGCGCGCGACCGTGGCGGACCTCGGCTGGCTGCGCGAGCGCGGCCTGGCCGCGGCGGTGCTCGCGCGGGCGGCGGCGGGCCGCCCCGTCCTCGGCGTGTGCGGCGGCTACCAGATGCTGGCCCGCAGGATCGTCGACGACGTCGAGTCGGGGGTCGGCGCGGTGGACGGGCTCGGGCTGCTGCCGGCGCAGCGTGCGGTTCGCCGTCGCGAAGACCGTCGGGCGTACGGCCGGGGAGGGGCTGGGGCACCCGGTCGACGGGCTACGCGATCCACCACGGGCGGGTCAGCCCGGACGACGGCGCGGAGGCGTTCCCCGGCGGCTGCCGCGCCGCCGCCGTGTGGGGGACGACCTGGCACGGCGCGTTCGAGTCCGACGGCTTCCGCCGCGCGTTCCTCGCCGAGGTCGCGGCGGCGGCGGGGCGCGACTGGCGACCGGGCCCGGCGATGTCCTTCGCCGGCGTCCGCGAGGCCCGCCTGGACGCGCTCGGCGACCTCGTCGACCGCGCACCTGGACACCGGCGGGATCCGTGCGCTGATCGACGGCGGCGTTCCCCCGGGTCTGCCGATCTTGCGCTCCCGACTCGGCTGATCCACTTCGGTGCAAGCAACCTGACGCATCGTCATGTCTTGAGGTGTTTGTCCGCATTCGAACGAGGCGTCAGATTTTTCGCGAAGATTTCTTCATAACGTTCACGGCGGTGCGGGCGATATGCACGCAACCGCCGTGGGGGTGGGGACGGCGCCGCAAGGCCCAGCAAGTGCCGTTCGTCCCCGCCTCCCGCCAGGGGTGTCACAGGAAAGTCCGCCCGCTCGATGTCGTCGTCGCCGCCGGATCCGCGTCCGCCGCTCTCGCTGCCGCGGTCGTCGCCTACAAGTCCGGCACGGTCGCCGTTCCGCACGCCGGGCCGTGGCCCGTCACGGAGACCGTCTCGGTGCTCCTGCCCGCCCGGGACGAGGCCGCGCGCCTCGGCCCGTGCCTGACGTCCCTGCTCGCCCAGCAGGGCGTCCCGGACCTCGAGATCCTCGTCCTGGACGACTGCTCGACGGACGGCACCGGAGAGGTGCCCGGGTGCTTACGACATGGTCGGCGGGCACGGCTCCGTGCGCGAGGCCCTGGTCGAGGACTTCGATCTCACCTGGGCGTTTCGGACCGCCCAGCGCCGCCGTGCACCCGCTCTCGGTCGCGATGTCGTGGGGCCCGATGGCCGACGGATACGGGCAGCGGCGCCACGGGCGCACGAGCTGGAAGGGCCGGAACGTGTGACGGGCGCCTCGAGGCAATAGTCTCGCCGAGCAGGCGCGCAGCGCCCGCGCGGCGGAGAGGACCCCGGATGAAGATCTCGGCGAAGGTCGACTACGCCGTGCGCGCGCTCATCGAGATCGCGGGGACGTCTGACGGGCGGCCGCTGTCGGCCGAGTCCATCTCCACGGCCCAGGACATTCCGCGCGACTTTCTGCTCTCCGTCCTCGCCGACCTGCGCCGCTCGGGTGTCGTGGCCAGCCAGCGCGGCCAGGCCGGCGGCTGGATCCTGCAGCAGGAGCCGTCCGCCATCTCCGTCGCCGACGTGATCCGCGCGGTCGACGGCCCGCTGGTCAGCGTCCACGGCCGGCCGCCGGAGGCCGTGGCCTACCAGGGCTCGGCCGAGACTCTCCAGCAGGTGTGGATCGCCGTGCGGTCCAGCCTGCGCGAGGTGCTCGAGCAGGTGACGATCGCCCACCTGCTCGCGAAGGAGCTGCCGCCGGTCGCCGTCGAGCGGACCCAGGGCGCCGACGCGTGGCGCCGGCGCTGACCCGGGTCGGCCCCCTCAGCTGAGCGTGAACCCCAGGTAGGTGCCCGGTGCGGACTCGCCCCGCACGCCGGGCTCCTCGAGCGTCCAGAGCTTGCTCCCGGACGCGCTCGGGCCCTTGGACCCGTTGCCGAAGTACTGGAAGCCGCCGGCGTTCTGGCTGGCCGTGCCGGTGACCCCCTCGGCGGGGACGCCGACGATCAGGTTGTCGATCCCGGAGCCTTCGACCCGCGCGGCCGTCACGGAGTAGCCCGAACTTGTCGCCGGTGGCCGTCCTGCCGCTGACCCCGGTGACGTCCTGGTGCAGCCACAGGGAGCCGGCCGAGGTGAGGCCCGCGGACGAGCCGAGCAGGACGTTGCACGGCGCCCGCGCCCTTGACGACCCCGACGGTGTCGGCGGGGACGCCGATGGCGAGGTCCTCGGTCGAGCCGGAGTTCGAGCCGGCCCACGGCCAGCGCGGAGCCGAACCCGTCGCCGGCGGCGGCTGTCGCCGCCGACGCCGGTCGGAGTCCTGCGTCCAGTAGTCGGTGCGCGCGCCGGTCAGCCCGGCGCTGCCCGCGGAGTAGACGACGCTGACCGCGCCGCGCTTGCTCTTCTCCCCGGGGATGCCGACCGCGAGGTCGTCCGCGCCGTCGCCGTCCAGGTCGCCGGCGGCCAGTGCCGCCGCGAACGCGTCGCCGGCGTTCCGGCTGCCGGGCACCCCGCTGGTCGAGCGGTGCAGCGGAGGTCGCCGTGGCCGCCAGGCCGTTCTTGCTGCCCGCGAGGATCATCAAGGCACCCGAGCCGTCCTCGCCGGGGACGCCGATCGCGAGGCTGTCGAAGCCGGACTCCGTGAAGTCGCCCGCGCGAGCGCGGCGCCGAGGCGGTCGCCCTCCTCGGCGCCGGCGCCCATCGCGCCGGTCCCGGTGCCCTGGAAGGTCACCTTCGACGCCCGGCCGCCGCCGAGGCCCTTCGCCGAGCCGTAGAGGACGGCGACCGAACCGGCGCCGAAGGCCTTGCCGACGGTCTCGCCGGGGACGCCGACCGCGAGGTCGGCGAAACCGTCGCCGTCGAAGTCGCCGCTGGCCAGCGCCGCGCCGAACCGGTCGTTCGGCTCGCTGGCGCCCTTGATGCCGCGTGCTGGACTGCGAGAACTTGCGGGCCTTTGTCGACCAGGCCGGTCGCGCTGCCGTAGATGATCGTGACCGCGCCGGACGCCTCGTTCTCGCCGGGCGCGCCGACGGCCAGGTCGGCGCACTTGTCGCCGTCGAAGTCGCCGAGCGCCAGACTCGCGCCCCACTCGTCCATCGGCTCGGAGGTCCCGGGGATGCCGGGCGATTCCTGGGTGAGGAACTGGTCGTCCGGGGCGGAGCCCTGGGGCGAGGCGGTGAGGCCCTTGGACGTCCCGTAGAGCACGTGGATGCCGCCCTCGAGGCGGGTCCGGCCGTACTCGGTGACCACGGTGTCGGCGTGGCCGTCGCCGTTGATGTCGCCGCGCAGGGCGGTCGAGCAGCCCGTGGCGGCGGTTTCGGCCGTGGCCACCGGGGCGGCGACGCCGGTCAGGGTGGCCAGGGCGGCGGCGAGCGCGGTGCCGACGGCACCGGCGCGGGTGGACGCTGTTTTCCTCATGGGAACCGATCTTCGGCGCGGGTGCGGGAAGTTCCCGGCGAACCCACGGGACGGATACGGAGTTGTGATCTGTGAGGTTTCTGAGGCCTGTGTTGCTAATGGGACTCACTGTACGTCCCGAACCGCGCTGCCGGACCCCGTTCCCCGCCCATTAATCTGGACGGATGGACGCGTCGCAGCCTGCGACCGCCGTGCCGTGGGTGGAGCGGGATCCCGTACCCCGTCCGCGGAGCCGGCGTCGGCGACGGACGCGGCGGCGATCCAGGCCGGTGACTGGGCGGCGTTCGGCTCGCTGGCGCGCCTGGGGGAGACCCGGCGCGTGCTGCCGGGCGCCGGCGGCGACGTCGCCTACCACTGGGTGTTGACCTTCCACGGCGAGCACGCGCTTGGGCGAACTGGCCCTGCGGGTCCAGCGCGAACTCGCCGCGTCCGAAGTCGGCCCGGCCTTCGAGCCCGTGCCCGTCGACCGCCTGAACCTGCCGCTCGTGCGGGTCGGCGGCCCGGCCGAGGCGGCGGGCGACGCGCTCGCCGCGATCGAGTGGGCTGCGCGCCAGTTCTGCCTGACGCGCGAGGCACTGCGACTGGCCGTGGGCCCGGTGTTCGGGGCACCGGGCGGGGTCCGGCTCAGCGTCACGCCGTGGGACGCGGTGAGCGACCTGCGGCACGGCCTGCGCCTCGCGACCCGGGAGAGCACGGCCCTGCGGCCGTGGCTGCGCGAGCTCACCCCGTACCGGCCGCACCTCACGGTCGCCTACGCCACCGCCGACGTGGACGCCGCCCGCGTCCGCCCCGTGCTCGACCGAGCTCCGTCGGCTGCGGCCGATCCGCCTGCGGGTGCGGCGGGCGTGCCTCGTCCGGATCACGCCGCGGGCCGGGAAGCACGACTGGCACACGCTCGCCAGCGTCCCGATCGGGTCGCGGTTCGCGCCCTGAGGGTGCGGCCGTGTGAGTTTCGGCTCTGAGGCGGTTTCGGGACCTTGTGGCATGCTGCCGGGAGGTTTCTGCGGGTGGAGTCTGGCGGACGAGGGGATGTCGGGTTGCGCGGCGGTGTTCCCGGTTCCGACGTCGGCTCGCCCGCGGCACCGGCGCGCCGGCGGCTGCGTCCTTCCCGTTCTCCGCCGTCGTCGGCATGGCCGACCTCAAGCTCGCCCTGGCCCTGAACGCCGTGTCGCCGGGCATCGGCGGGGTGCTGGTGCGGGGCGAGAAGGGCACGGCGAAGTCCACCGTCGTGCGCGCGCTCGCCGCGCTGCTGCCCGTGCTGACCGCGGTCGCCGGGTGCCGGTTCGGGTGCGACCCTTCGTCCGCCGACCCCACGTGCCCGGACGGTCCGCACGCCGCCGACGCGGTGGCCGTCACCCGGCGCGGTCGCCTCGTCGAGCTGCCCGTCGGCGCCGCGGAGGACCGGGTCGTCGGCTCGCTGGACCTCGAGCGCGCGCTCACCGAGGGCGTCCGCGCGTTCGAGCCGGGCCTGCTCGCGGCCGCGCACCGCGGCGTCCTCTACGTCGACGAGGTGAATCTGCTGCACGACCACCTCGTGGACGTGCTGCTCGACGCCGCCGCGATGGGCCGCTGCTACGTCGAGCGGGAGGGGGTCTCGGTCACGCACGCGGCCCGGTTCCTGCTCGTCGGCACGATGAACCCAGAGGAGGGCGAGCTGCGCCCGCAGCTGCTCGACCGCTTCGGGCTGACCGTGCACGTCGCCGCGACGCGCGAGCCGGCCGAGCGGGCCGAGGTCGTCCGCCGGGGGCTGGCCTTCGAGGCGGACCCGGCCGCGTTCGCCGCCCGCTGGGCCGCCGCCGACGCCGCGCTTGCGGAGCGGATCGTCCGGGCGCGCGGTCGCTGGTCGCGTCGGTCGAGCTGCCCGACGCCGAGCTGCTGCGGATCGCGTCCGTCTGCGCGTCCTTCGGGGTCGACGGGCTGCGCGCCGACCTCGTCACCGCGCGCGCCGCGATCGCGCACGCCGCCTGGGACGGGCGCACCGTCGTCACCGAGGCGGACGTCGCGCAGGCCGCGCGCCTGTCCCTGCCGCACCGCCGCCGCCGCGACCCGTTCGACGCCCCGGGGCTCGACGAGGACCAGCTCGAGAAGGCGCTCGCCGAGGGCGGCCCGCCGGACCCGGACCCCGACCCGACCGACCCCGACCCGTCGGGCGGAGCCCCCGAGTCGTCCGACGCCTCGAGTCGTCCGAGGCCGAGTCGTCCGGCGCCGACCCCGAACCCCGTGCGTCCGACCAGCGACCCGCTATAGCGGGTCAGCGGTCGGACGACGGGTGGATCTGACGCGCGCCGCGACGATCCCGCCGGGTCCGAGCGGGTCGCGCCGGCGGGCGAGACGTTCCGGGCGCGGGTGCTGACGGTTCCGGGGCTCGGCGAGGGCGTCGCGGGCCGGCGCTCGCGCGCGGAGACGACGACCGGACGGACGAGCGGGTCGCGCCGTCCCGCGCCGGGCCGGCTCGGCCCGCTGCACCTGACGGCGACGCTGCGCGCGGCCGCGCCCGTACCAGCGCGCGCGGGGCCGGGACGGTGCCGGGCTCGTGCTGCGGGCCGGCGACCTGCGCGAGGCGGTCCGGGAGGGACGCGAGGGGAACCTCGTGCTGTTCTGCGTCGACGCGTCCGGCTCGATGGCGCGCGCGGACCCGGATGACCGCCGTGAAGGGCGCGGTCCTCTCGCTGCTGCTCGACGCGTACCAGCGCCGCGACAAGGTCGGGCTCGATCACCTTCCGGGGCGTCGACGGCGCGGCTCGACCTCCCGCCGACGTCGTCGGTCGAGGCCGGCGCCGCCCGGCTGCGCTCGCTGCCGACAGGCGGCCGGACGCCGCTCGCCGCCGGCCTGCTCGAGGCCCGCCGCGTGCTCGCGGTGGAACGCCTGCGCGACCCGCGCCGGCGCCCACTGCTCGTGGTCGTCACGGACGGGCGCGCGACGCCGCCGCCGGGCCCGCGGGCACGGCTGCGCCCGGTGACCCGGTCGCGCACGCGCAACGCGCCGCCGGGCTGCTCGCGGCGGACGGGGTCGCGAGCGTCGTCGTCGACTGCGAGTCCGGGCCGGTGCGGCTCGGGCTGGCCGGTGATCTCGCGACCGTCCTGAACGGGGTGACGCTGCGCCTCGACGAGCTCGCGGCCGACTCCCTCGTGGCGGTCGTGCGCGGGCGTCCGGGGGGCCGCCTGATGCCTCAGGGACGCCCGGATGTCATCCCCGCCGACGGTCTGAGTACCCGTCAGCGCCGCAACCGTCCGCTCGTCATCGTCCACACGGGAGAGATGAAGGGCAAGTCGACGGCCGCGTTCGGGCTCGCGCTGCGCGGGTGGAACGCAGGGCTGGTCGATCGGGGTCTTCCAGTTCGTCAAGAGCGCCAAGTGGAAGGTGGGGGAGGAGACCGCGTTCGGCGCGCTCGGCCGCCTGCACGCCGAGACCGGCGAGGGCGGACCGGTCGAGTGGCACAAGATGGGCTCAGGCTGGTCGTGGTCGCGCCGGACCGGCACCGAGGACGACCACGCCGCGGACGCCGCCGAGGGCTGGGCCGAGATCAAGCGCCGCCTGGCCGCGCGAGGCGCACACGCTCTACGTCCTGGACGAGTTCACCTACCCGATGAAGTGGGGCTGGGTGGACGTCGCCGACGTGGTCGAGACTCTGCGGGAGCGCCCCGGCCACCAGCACGTCGTCGTCACCGGGCGCGACGCCCACCCCGACCTCATCGACGCCGCCGACCTCGTCACCACGATGACGAAGGTCAAGCACCCGATGGACGCGGGGCAGAAGGGCCAGAGGGGCATCGAATGGTAAGCGCAGCATGGTAAGCGCAGCATGGTGAGCGCAGCATGGTGAGCGCAGCATGGTGACCGTTCCGCCCCCGGCGGCCCCGCGCGTCTCGTCATCGCCGCGCCGGCAAGCGGGCACGGGAAGACGACGCTCGCCACCGGGCTGATCGCGGCCCTGCGCCGGCGCGGGTTCACCGTCTCCGCGCACAAGGTCGGCCCCGACTACATCGACCCCGGCTACCACGCGCTCGCCGCCGGGCGCCCCGCGCCGCAACCTCGACGCCTGGCTGGCCGGCGAGCGCCTGATGGCGCCGCTGTTCCTGCACGGCTCTGCGGACGCGGACGTCGCCGTCGTCGAGGGCGTCATGGGCCTGTTCGACGGAGTGAGCGGCGGGCGCAGACGACATCGACGACTTCGGCGTCCACCGCGCACGTGGCGCGCCTGCTGGACGCCCCGGTGCTGCTCGTCGTGGACGCGGCCGCGCAGGCGCGCTCGATCGCGGCGCTCGTGCACGGGTTCGCCTCGTTCGACCCGCGGGTGCGGATCGGCGGGGTGATCCTCAACCGGGTCGGCTCCGCGCGGCACGAGCAGATCCTGCGGGAGGCGCTGGCGTCGCTGAAGATGCCGGTGCTGGGCGCGATCCACCGGGAGGAGCGGGCGGCGACCCCGTCCCGCCATCTGGGGTTGGTGCCGGCGGCGGAGCGGTCCGCGGACGCGGTGGCGGCGGTGGCGGCGATGGGCGACCTCGTCGCCCGGTGCTGCGATCTCGACGCGATCCTCGCGCTGGCCGGCAGCGCGCCGCGGATGACCTCGACGCCGTGGGACCCCTCGCTCGCCGTCGGCCCGAGTCCCCTGCTGACCGGGCCGCCCCCGCACGCGGCGCCCGCGAGTCGCGATCGCCGGCGGGGCGGCCTTCACCTTCTCCTACGCCGAACACGCCGAACTGCTGGCGGCCGCGGGGGCCGAGGTCGTCGTGGTCGACCCGCTGCGCGACGAGTCGCTGCCGGCCGGCACCGCTGCCCTCGTCGTCGGCGGCGGCTTCCCCGAGGTGCACGCCCGGGCGCTGTCGGACAACGAGCGCCTGCGCAAGGACGTGGCCGACTTCGCCGCCACCGGCGGGGTCGTCGTCGGCGAGTGCGCGGGGTTGCTCTACCTCGCGAAGACGCTCGACAACGTCCCGATGTGCGGGGTGCTCAATCTGACGGCCATGATGACGCCGCGCCTGACGCTGGGGTACCGCGAGGCCGTTGCCGCTTCGGACTCGGTGATCACGCGGCGCGGCGAGGCGATGCGCGCGCACGAGTTCCACCGCACCGCGTGTCTGCCCTCGGCCGGGCCGGCCCCGGCGTGGGCCTTCGGCGGCGCCGGCGAGGGCTTCGCCTCGAGCTCCGTCCACGCCTCGTACCTGCACCTGCACTGGGCCGGCTACCCGGTGATCGCACGCCGGATCGTCAAGGCTGCAAGAGAAGTGACCTTACGTCAGGGAAACCGGTGACCGTCGAGTCGCGCCGCGGACCGAACGACCCGGCCAGCCTGAACCTGCGTCACCACGGTGACGCCGAGACCGGCCCAGGGCTGGTCGACCTCGCGGTCAACGTCCGGATGCCCGGCCCGCCCGACTGGCTGCGCCGCCTCCTCGCGGAGTCGCTGACCTCGCTCGGCGCCTACCCCGACCCGACCCGGGCCCGCGAGGCGATCGCGGCCCGGCACGGCCGGAGACCGAACGAGGTCCTGCTGACCGCGGGCGCCGCCGAGGCGTTCACGCTGATCGCGCGGGCGTTCTCGCCGCGGCGTCCCGTCGTCGTCCACCCGCAGTTCACCGAACCCGAGGTCGCGCTGCGCGTCGCCGGGCACGAGGTGGAGCGGCTGCTGCTCTCCCGCGAGGACGGCTTCGCGCTGCCCGTCTACGGGATCCCGTCCGCGGCCGACCTGGTCGTGCTCGGCAACCCGACGAACCCGACGTCCACGCTGCACCGCGGCGGCGCGGTCGCCGCGCTCGCGCGGCCGGGGCGGATCCTCGTCGTGGACGAGGCGTTCATGGACGCGGTGCCGGGGGAGGCGGAGTCGCTCGCGCCTTACGACGACCTGCCCGGCCTGATCGTCGTGCGCAGCTTCACCAAGACGTGGGGCCTGGCGGGGCTGCGGGTCGGGTACGTCCTCGCGGCCCCGGACCTGATCGCGGCGATGGCAGAGGTGCAGCCGACGTGGTCGGTCTCGAGCCCCGCGCTCGTCGCCGCCGAGGCGTGCAGCTCGCCGATGGCGCTGACGGAGGCCGCCTCGCAGGCGCTGTCGATGACCGCGGAGCGCGCGTACCTGCTGCAGCGACTGCGCGAGTTCGACGGGGTCGAGGTCGCCGGGATCCCGGCCGGGCCGTTCGTCCTGCTCCAGGTGCGCAACGGCCGCAAGGTGCGCCAGCGCCTGCGCGACCGCGGCTACGCCGTGCGGCGCGGCGACTCGTTCCCCGGCCTCGGCCCGACCTGGATGCGGATCGCCGTGCGCGGCCCGCAGATGACGGACGGGTTCCTCGACGCCCTCCAGACCGTCCAGCTCGAGGGGCTGCTGGCGGCGTCGGCGCGGGATCTCGTCTTGACCGTTCGAGCCCCCGTACGGCGACGAGGCGCGCGCGGCTGTCTACCGGGTGATCGCCGAGCGCCGGGACGTGCGGCGCGGGTTCCGGCCGGACCCGGTCGCGGACGACGTGCTCACCCGAATCCTGGACGCGGCGCATCGCGCGCCCAGCGTCGGGCTCTCGCAGCCGTGGGACTTCGTGGTGGTCCGCTCGGTCGTCGACGCGGGCGCGGCTTGCGGCGCTGGCGGCGACCGCGCGGGCGGCGTACGCGGCGTCCCTGCCCGCGGCCCGGGCCCGCGCGTTCGTCGGGCTCGAGGTGGAGGCGATTCTCGCGGCACCGGTCGGCATCGTCGTCACCTGCGACCCGACCCGCGGCGGGCGGCACACGCTGGGTCGCCACACGCAGCCGCGGATGTCGGCGCACTCCGCCGCGGCGGCCGTGGAGAACCTCTGGCTGGCCGCCCGGGCGGAGGGCCTGGGGGTCGGCTGGGTGAGCTTCTTCGACGAGGCCGAGCCTGCGCGGACGCTCGGCCTGCCGGCGCACCTGGAGGTCGTCGCGTACCTGTGCGTGGGCCACGTCGAGGCATTCGGGGACGGCCCTGAGCTGGCCGCGGCCGGCTGGGCGCGACGCCGCCCGTTGGGCTGGGCGGTGCACGCGGAAGAATTCGGCCGACGAGGCCTGCCCGGAGAGGAACCGATGGACCTGTTGGCCCGAGACCCTGGCCGCGATCGCGCCGCCGAGCGCGGCCGCGATCGCCGCCGCGCGCGACCGACAGGACCGGATGACCAAGCCGCGCGGCGCTCTCGGCGTCCTCGAGGACGTGTCGGTGCAGCTTGCCGGGCTGGCCGGCGTGTGCCCGCCGCCGATGCCCGGAGCCCGCCGCGGTCGCCGTCTTCGCGGCCGACCACGGCGTGCACGCCCAGGGCGTCACGCCCGTGGCCGCAGGAGGTCACGGCGCAGATGGTCGCGAACTTCCTCGCCGGGGGTGCGGTCGTGAACGCCTTCGCGGCGCAGGTCGGCGCCGAGGTCTGCGTGGTGGACGTGGGCGTGGCCGCCGAGCTGGACGACCGTCCCCGGCCTGCTGCCGCGCAAGGTCCGCCTCGGCACCGCCGACCTGATGGTGGGTCAGGCGATGACGCGGGACGAGGCCGTGCGCGGCCGTCGAGGTCGGGATCGAGACCGCGCGCGATCTGGTCGCGGCCGGCAACCGCTGTCTCCTCACCGGCGACATGGGCATCGCCAACACCACCACGTCGGCGGCGCTGATCGCCGTGTTCACCGGGCGCACCCCCGCGGAAGTCACCGGCCGCGGCACCGGCGTGGACGACGCGACGCTTGCCCGCAAGGTCGAGGTCGTGACCGCGGCGCTGGCCCTGCACGCCCCGGACCCGGCCGACCCGATCGGCGTCCTCGCCGCGGTCGGCGGCCTCGAACACGCTGCCCTGGCGGGGTTCCTGCTCGGCGGGGCGGCGCTGCGTGTCCCCGTCCTGCTGGACGGGGTGATCGCCGGCGCGGCCGCGCTCGTCGCCGCGGCCCTGTGCCCGGACGCTGTCGCGGCCTGGGTGGCCGGGCACCGCTCGGCGGAGCCGGGGCACGCGTTCGCGCTCGACCTGCTCGGCCTGCGTCCACTGGTGGCCCTGGACCTGCGGCTCGGCGAGGGCACCGGCGCGCTGCTGGCCCTGCCGCTGGTGCAGGCCGCCGTGCGCGCGCTCACCGACGTCGCGACGTTCGACGCGGCCGGGGTGACGGAGAAGTCATGAGCGTCCCCCCGCCCTCCCGGCCCATGCCACCCGCGCCGGAGGCCGTACCCCGTCGGTCTGCGCCTCGCCGGCCGCCGCGTCCTCGTCGTCGGCGGTGGTCAGGTCGCGCAGCGCCGCCTGCCCAGCCTGTTGGACGCGCACGCGGACGTCGTCCTGGTCTCGCCGTCGGTGACCCCCGCTGTGGAGGGGATGCTCACGCTCGCCGGCGGGTCCGGCGGCTCGCTGCGCTGGGAGGCACGAGCTTACGTCTCGTCAGATCTGGACGGGTCCTGGTACGCGCTCGCCTTGACGGCCGACGCCGCAGTGAACGCCGCCGTCGCGGCGGACGCCGAGGCCCACCGGGTCTTCTGCGTCCGCGCCGACGACGCGACCGACGCGACCGCGTGGACGCCCGCGTCCGGCCGGCACGCGGGCCTCACCGTCGCGGTGCTCGCCGCCCGGGACCCACGCCGGGCGGCGGCGGTGCGCGACGGCGTCCTCGACGGGTTGCGCGACGGCTCGATCAAGGCCGCCCGAGTGCGCGGCAAGATGCCCGGGGTCGCGCTCGTCGGCGGCGGGCCCGGCGACCCCGACCTCATCACGGTGAGGGGCCGTCAGTTGCTCGCGGAGGCGGACGTCGTCGTCGCCGACCGGCTGGCCCCGCGGGCCCTGCTCGACGAACTCGGCTCGCACGTCGAGGTGATCGACGCGGCGAAGATCCCGTACGGGCGGGCGATGGCGCAGGAGCACATCAACGCCGCGATCGTCGCGCATGCCAAGGCGGGCCGGTTCGTCGTGCGGCTCAAGGGCGGCGACCCGTACGTGTTCGGGCGCGGGTACGAGGAGGTTCTGGCGTGCGCCGAGGCGGGCTGCCGTGCATCATCGTCCCCGGCATCTCGAGCTCGATCTCGGTGCCGGCCCTCGCGGGGATCCCCGTGACCCACCGCGGTGTCGCGCACGAGTTCACGGTCGTGTCGGGGCACGCGGGCCCGGACGACCCGGCCTCGCTGGTCGACTGGGCGGGCCTCGGTCGCATGCGCGGCACGCTGGTGCTGATGATGGCGATCGAACGGCTGGGCGCGATCGCGGACACCCTGATCCGGCACGGACGTGACCCGCTGACGCCGGCCGCGGCGATCCAGGAGGGCTCGACGAGCGCGCAGCGGGTCGTCCGGTCCACGCTCGGGGAGATCGCGGCGGCCGTCGTGCGCGAGGCGATCCGCCCGCCGGCGATCGTGGTGGTCGGCGACGTGGTGGCGGTGGGGGACCCGTGAGCGTCTCGGTGGTCGTCGCCGGGCTCGCGGACCCGCGACTGGCCGACTACGCGCGGCTGACCGACGTCGGGCACCGGGTGCGCCGCGAGCCGGCCGCGGGGGTCTTCATCGCCGAGGGCGCGACGGTACTCACGCGGGCGCTGGACGCGGGTTACGTCCCGCGCTCTTTGCTGCTGGCGCCGAACCGGGTCGGGCCCGCAGCGGCGTTGGTGGACGCGGTCGCGGCCGCCGGGGCGCCCGTGTACGTCGCGGAACCCGGCGTGCTGGAGGAACTGACGGGATATCACGTCCACCGGGGGCTGCTCGCTGCGATGAACCGGCGGCCGTTACCGTCGGTCGCGGACGTGCTCGTCGGGGCGCGGCGCGTGGCCGTCCTGGAGGACATCGTCGACCACACGAACCTCGGCGCGGCGTTCCGCAGCGGCGCGGCGCTCGGAGTCGACGCGATCCTGGTGACACCGAGCTGCGCCGACCCGCTGTACCGACGCGCCATCAGGACGTCGATGGGGACGGTGTTCCAGGTGCCGTGGACGCGGCTGCCCTCCTGGCCGGACGGGATCGCCGACCTGCAGGCCGCCGGGTTCCTGACCGTCGGGCTGACCCCCGCGCCCGACGCGCTCAACCTCGAGGAACTCGGGCGGCGCCGCGCCTCGCGGATCGCGCTGGTGCTCGGGACCGAGGGCGACGGCTTGCGTCCCGAGACGGTGGCGGCCGTCGACGTCCGGGTGCGGATCCCGATGGCGAGCGCGGTCGACTCGCTCAACGTCGCCGCGGCCGCCGCGGTCGCGTTCTACGCGCTGCGGCCGTCAACCTGAGGTCGGGGTTCATTGCTCGGGCAGCCGCCGCGCTACCCGTGGAGTGAGCATGTCGAGCGCTTCCAGGAGGGCGCGAGCCGGCGCGTTCTCGCCCAAGTCCGCGAGGCGCTTCTTGGCGATGGCGTACACCTCGCTGTCGGCCCGGCCGGCTATGACCCAGACGACGCAGATGTCGCCGCCAGGCTCTACCCGGTAGACGATCCGGTAGGTGTTGTCACCGGCGACGATCTTCCGGAACGAGGTCAGGTTGCTCGTGGACTTGCTCCCCAGCGGCAGGCCGCGGGTGGGGTCCTTCTCCAGTTGGGCGAGCTTGGTGAAGACCGCCTTCAGTGCGGCCCCGTCCAGCCCGTTCAGGTCGTCGATTGCAGCGTCGAGGAACCTGACCTCAGCCATCGAGCGCCGCGTCGTCGTCGCCGCCCTCGGCGTCGAGATCGTCGCGGCTCAACCCGAAACGGGCCATGACATCGTCCAAGGAGGTTCGGTTGCCATTGTCGCCGGCGAGTCGGGCGAGGGTCAGTGCGATGAGGCCCAGGTCTTCCTCCAACGACTCCAAGGCATCCAGCCGGCTGAGGTGCTCCATGCTCACCACAGCGGCGACAGGTCGATTGTTCCGGAGCAGGACCAGGTTCCGCCCGTCGGCAGCTTCGGAGGCAAGCTTGGACACGCCGCGTTTGCTGGCTTCGGTGATGGACAGCAGATTGTCTGTATCGACGAGCACGGGGAGACCTCCGGTTTCTCTGCACCGACGGTAGGTCACAGCGGCAACTGCGGCAAGCGATCCTACTCAGATATCTATGTAGGATCCTAAGTGTTTTTGGATCCGAAGCAGGTACGATCGCTGACATACGCTGGCCTGCATGCAGCGAGCGCCAGGGGGACCGCAGCTGCGCGGGGCCGCCGGCGCGATCTACGGCTCGGCCTACGTCTTGCTGCCCGCGGCCGCGCTGTCCTGGGCGGGGAACTCGGTCGTAGGCCGCGCGGTACACGGCCGCGTCCCGCCGCTGGGCCTGTCGTTCTGGCGTTGGCTGCTCGCGCTGGCGATCATCGCGCCGTTCGGTTGGCCGCACGTGCGGGCGGACGCGGCCGAGCTCCGTCGCGGCTGGAAGGTCGTGCTTACGCTGTCGGCCACGGGGGTCGCCGCGTTCGGCACGTTCCTCTACCTCGGGCTGCGGACGACCACGGCGATCAACTCGGCGATCCTGCAGTCGATCATCCCGCTGCTGATCCTGGCGATCGCGTTCGCCTGCTTCCGCGAGCGGCCGTCCGGCGTCGCGGTGGCGGGGCTCGCCGTGTCGCTCGCCGGCGTGCTCGTCGTCGTGACGCGGGGTCACCCGTTCGACCTGCTGCACGCGCAGCTGGTCACCGGCGACCTGTGGATCTGCGTCGGCGTCGTCTGTTACGCGGCCTACTCGGTGGCGCTGCGCGAGCGTCCGGCTGTGCACCCGCTCAGCTTACTGACCGTCACTTTCGCGCTGGGCACGGTGATTCTCGCACCCGCGTACCTCGTCGAGACGCTGACGGGGACGTCGATGCCGGTCAACGCGACCGCGCTGTCGGCGATCGGGTTCACCGCTGTCTTCCCGTCGCTCGTCGCGTACTTCTGCTTCAACCGCGGCGTCGAACTCGTCGGGTCCGCGCGCGCGGGGCAGATCATCCACCTCGTCCCGGTCTTCGCCGTCGTCCTCGCCGTGCTGTTCCTGGACGAGCGGCCCGCCGCCTTCCAGGCCGTCGGCGGGGCGCTGGTCGCCGCGGGCATCGCGATCTCGTCGGTACGGTCCCGACGATGAGAACCGACCGGCACGACGAGACCGGCGCCCCGCGGCCGATGCTGGCGACGCTCGGCAAGCTGCCCGCCCCGGGCGTCGACGAGCGGTACGCCTACGAGATGAAATGGGACGGCGTCCGCGCCCTCGCGGTCGTCGGCCCCGGCGGCCTGAAGCTGTACTCGCGCACCGGGCGCGACATGACGGTGGCGTACCCGGAGGTCGCCGGCCTCGCCGGTGCCGTCGGCGTGGATGCCGTCCTGGACGGGGAGATTGTCGCGTTCGACAACTCCGGGCGGGTGAGCTTCTCCGCACTGCAACCCCGAATGCAGATCGGCAACGCGGCCGCGGCGGCCAAACTCGCCGCGGAGGCGCCCTGCGTCTGGCTGGGCTTCGACGTCCTGTCGCTGGACGGGGTCGACCGCACCGCCCAGCCGTACACCGACCGGCGCGACCTGCTCGAGTCGCTCGGCCTCGCGTCCGGCTGCTGGCAGGTCCCGCCGTACTTCCACGGCGGCGGGCCGGAGGCCCTCGAGCTGAGCCGGGCGCAGCGGCTCGAGGGAGTCGTGGCGAAGCTGCTGACGTCGCGGTACGAGCCGGGCCGCCGGGCCGCGTCGTGGATCAAGGTGAAGCACGTGTCGACCCAGGCCGTCGTCGTGGGCGGGTGGCGGCCGGGGCGCGGCGGGCTGTCCGGCGGGCTCGGGTCGCTCCTGGTCGGGCTGCCGGGTTCTGCTGCGCTGGTCTACTGCGGCCGGGTCGGGACGGGGCTGACCGTCGCCGCGCGGTCCGCCCTGCTCGCCCAACTGGAGGGGCTCGCGTCGTCGGCGAACCCGTTCGGCGTGACTGTGCCGGCCCCGGACGCCCGCGAGGCGCGCTGGGTCGAGCCCGTCCTGGTCGGGGAGGTCTCCTTCACCGAGTGGACCCCCGACGGCAAGCTCCGCGCGCCCGTCTGGAGCGGCCTGCGGACGGACGTCGACCCCGCGTCGATCGTCCGCGAGGCCTGACGTTCCGTCCCGTCGGGCCGACTTCACGCGGTGAAAGCACACCTGACGCGCCGCCCACGCCGCAGGAGGTGGGCTTTCAGCGCGTGAGGTCGGTGCCGGAACCCGGCTAGCGCATCAGTCAGCACGAGCCGCTGCCGGACGGCGGCGGCGTGCCGCGCTGGTCGGGACCCCAGCCCGGCTGGCGCTGCTCCTTCGGGACGGACGCGTGCAGCAGCCGCCGGGTGCCGAGCGGGGCGTCGAGATCGATCTCTGCCCGGCGGCAGGACAGCGCTAGATTGCAACCCATTCCGGGCGTCGCCGTGGACACCGTGAACGCGCCCAGCCACACGGCGCTGTCCCGCTCCGACACTTCGAGGTGGTCGAACTCCGTGCACCCGCCGGTCGGGACGGCGACGGTGAGCTTCCGGTCGTTCTCGCCGAGCAGGTACCAGGACGCCGCTCCGACCGTCCTCGACGGCGTCCCGTCGCCGACCGTCAGCGTGTAGGCGTCCGCAGGGAGGGCCGCGGCAAGCTCCCGGCGGACCGCGTCCGCTTCGGCGGCCTGCGACGGCAGCGGGTAGACGTCGATCTCGAGCTGATTGGTCACTGCCGACCCGCCCAGCGAGTAGCGGGGCCGCAGGTGGCGGTCGACGATGCGATGCGCGACCCGCTGGTAGCGGTCGAGGTCTCTGGCGCTGTAGGTGCGGCTCACCAGAAGCACCCGCGGGTCGGCTGCCCAGGCGTCAGCCCAGGCCCGGCGGTCGGTGGCGGTCAGGTCGACCACACCGACGCGGTAGAGGCCCTTCGGTCCGGTGCGGTCGATCCACATGTCCGCGTACCGGCCGGGATACAACTCCTGCGCCCGCGACTGGACCTCGGCGACCGGGGGAAGCTCGTTCGCGTCGTCGTACCAGCACTCCTCGTGCTGCGCGCACGGCCACGGGATGACGGCGGCCGCGACCCCGACCCCCGCCACGGACGCGAGCACGACGGCGGCGGCGGTCACCCGCCCGCGGCGTCTCGCCTGCGACATGGGCCCTCCCGCGCGTCCGGACCTGCATGGTGCGCCTGGAAACCCCGTTCGGCCAGGACTTCACGCGGTGAAACCCCACCTCACGCGCCGTGCACGCCGCAGGAGGTGGGCTTTCAGCGCGTGAGGTCGCGCTCGACGGCCATCGCGACGCTCCTCCATGCCCTGAGGGCAGCGACACGCCGTGGAGCCCCCGGCGCGCCGTGCGCTCAGCTCATGCATGAGCGGAGGGCGGGGGCGGGGGCTGCGGTCCGCGGCGAACTGTCGAGCAGGCGCTCGGCTCGGGGGACGGCGGCGTGCCAGAGCGGCCGGTCGCCGAGCGGCGCGTTCAGCGTGACCTGGACGCAACGGAACCTTTCGTGGCCAGACAGGAGTGCCGGCGGACGTCCACCCGCCCGACGGCGGCGAGGGTCACCTTTCCGGACGACTCGTCCAGTTCCGTCCGGTCGAACCGCACGCAGTCGCCCTCGCCGACCGCGAGGGTCAACACGAGGCCGTCCACGCCGGCGAGGCGCCATTGGAGGTGTTCGTCGTGGTCGGCGAGCCCCAACGTCCGTAGCAGGGGCGCCGTGCCGAAGGTCGCCGCCAGCACCAGCGCGAGCACGAGGAAGCCTGCGCGCCCCCGCCGCGCCTGGGCGAGCGTCGACATGGGTCCTCCCGAGCGTCCCGGACCTGCATGGTGCGCCCGGAAACCCGATTCGGCCAGGACTTCACGCGGTGAAACCCCACCTCGCGCGCCGTGCACACCGCAGGAGGTGTGCGTTCAGCGCGTGAGGTCGGATCCCGGACCGCCGCTGGGGGACTTCACGCGGTGAAACCCCACCTCGCGCGCCGTGCACGCCGCAGGAGGTGGCTTTCAGCGCGTGAGGCCGGCGGGGGCGGGCGTCCTCGGGAGGAGTCGAGGACGCGCCCGTCGTGGGTGCCGTCCGGCGCGTGCCAGAGCGGTCGGTCACCGAGCGGGGATGCCAGGAGGATCTTGTCGAAGTGTCCGATCCCGATCGTCGGGCAGACGTAGTTGCCCTTCCGCACCCGCGCCTCGACGCCGAGCGTGACGCCCTCGCCGGTCTCCTGCAGGTCGAACCGGTCGAACGGGGCGCACGGGCCGTCCATGTACGTCACCGTCATCGTGCGGCCGTCGACGCCGACGAGTTTCCAGTCGAGGGGCTTGTCGTAGCTGCCGGTGAACACCTTCACGTAGCCGGCGACCGCGGCCAGCGTCACGACGACCGACGCGACGACGACGCGCCGCTTGCGGCGACTCACGTGCGGTCCCAGCGCCGGCGAGACTCATCCGCACATCATCGCCAGCGCACGGGCGAATCCGTCAGCCGAAGAGCGTCTCGCCCCACCAGCCGCCGGGGGCGGCGACGCCGGGCGGGCAGGCCCAGACGCCGGAGCCGGTGTGGCGGATGTACTCGTTCATGACGTCCTGGTTCGGACATCTTCCGCTGGATCGGGCACGAACTGCGTGCGCGGGTCTTTCATGTAGGCGAGGAAGAACAGGCCGACGTCGAGGCGGCCGAGCCCGTCGGAGCCGTCCACGAACGAGTAGCCGCGGCGCAGCATCGTCACGCCGTCGTTGGCGTCGGGGGAGACGAGGCGGACGTGCGAGACCTCGGGCAGCTTGTCGAGGACGATCTTGTCGCGCTCGAAGCCTGCCGCCGCCGAGCGGGGCGCCCTCGCGCTTGTCGCGGCCGATGATGTCCTGCTGGTCGCCGAGCGACGTGCGGTCCCAGGTCTCGACGAGCATCCGGATCCGCCGGGAGACCAGGTACGACCCGCCGCGCATCCACTCGGGGGTGGCGTCGCGGGCCGACCCAGACGTGCTCGTCCTGCCGGTCGCGCTCGGCCGCGCCGATGTTGTTCGTCCCGTCCTTGAAGCCGAACAGGTTGCGCGGGGTCTGCTCCTCCGGCGTCGTCGACGACGTCTTGCCGAAGCCCAACTGCGAGTACCGGACGGAGACGGTGCCGAACCCGATCCGGGCCAGGTTGCGGATCGCGTGCACCGCCACCTGCGGGTCGTCCGCGCACGCCTGGATGCAGATGTCGCCGCCGCTGCGGCTCGGGTCGAGGGTGTCGCCGCGGAAGTGCGGCAGGTCGGCGAGCGCGTCGGGGCGCTTGCCGTCCAGCCCGAAGCGCGTCTGCCCGTCCTTCGCGAACAGGCCCGGACCGAACCCGATCGTCAGCGTCAGCCGGGACGCCGGCAACCCGACGGCCTCGCCCGGTGTCGCCGGGCGGGGCCTCGAGCAGGGTCCGGGAAGGAGCCGAGTTCGACGGCGTCGGCGCCGGTCGTCATGCGGGTCGCCGCTTCGGTCCACGCCTTCGAGCAGGCCGATCAGGCGCTCGCGGTCGTCGGTGATGACGTCGAAGGCGGTGAACTGCAGGCGGTCCTGGACGGGGGTGGCGATGCCGGCCTGGTTGGATCGCCGTGGAACGGGATGGGCAGCCCGCGGACGACCTCGGTGACGGCCGTCGCCGGGTCCGGTTCCCCCGCCACGGCCATCCGGGCGCCGTAGCCGATGCCGCCGGCGCCGAGCGCGGTCGCGCCCAGGCCGGCCATGCCGAGCATGCGGCGCCGGCTCAGCCCACCGGCGGGCGTGCCCTCGGGTGACGGTGCGTCAGGTGCCGTACCGGACAAGGGAACCTCCACTGGTGGGACGAGCCAGGGGCACCGTGCCTTTCGTCGTGCAGCAGTGCAGCGGCCGGTCAGGAGACGATGGCCGCCGCGAGCTTCGACAGCGGCTCGGCGAGCGCGTTGACGACGTCGGTCAGCGTCCTTGCGCTCGGCCTCGGTGACCTTCTCGTACGAGACGTAGCCGTCGCCCTCCTCGTACTTCGCCAGGGCCTCCTCGACGTCGCCGAACTCCTCGGTCAGCGTGGTGGACGAGCGACTGGTCCTTCTTCTCCAGCGCCGGCTTCAGCAGGTCGAAGACCTTCTTCGCGCCGTCGAGGTTGGCCTTGAAGTCGACGAGGTCGGTGTGGCTGAACGCCTCCTCCTCGCCGGTGATCTTGCCGCTGGCCACCTCGTCGAGCAGTTCCTTGGCACCGTTCGCCATGCTCGTCGGCGTGATCTCGGCCGTTGGGACGAGCCTGCGCAGTTCGCTCGAGGTCGGCGAGGAGCTGGTCGCCGACCGGGCCCATGTCCTTGGTCGTCCCGGTCTCCCAGAGCGCCTTCTCGATCTTGTGCCAGCCCGTCCAGGTGTCGCCGTCCTCCAGGTCGGCCTCGCGCAGGTCGACCTTCGGGTCGATGTCGCCGAAGCTCTCCGCGACCGGCTCGATCGACTCCCACCCGAAGCGCGAGGGGGCGTAGAGCTCCTTCGCCTTCGCGAGGTCGCCGGCCTTGACGGCGGCGACGAACGTCTTGGTGGCCGCGATCGTGTCGTCGACCTGGGCGGCGACGTAGTCCTTGTAGGCCGCGACGGCCGCGTCCGTCTCTGGCGTGCCGACGAAGCCCTTGCCCTCGGTGACGGTGAGCTTCGACCGCGCCGGCGTCGTCCATCGTCCCGGGCTTGCAGCGGATCTCGTAGTCGCCCTCGGTGAGCTCCACCGTCATCGCGGCGGACTCGCCGGCGCTCGATGCCCTCGCGCTCGGCGACGACCCGCTCGTCGTCACCGACGTCGCCGATGACGTAGACCTCGGTGGCCTTCGTGCCCGTGTTCGTGATGTTCAGGACGGACACGCCGCCCGGCACCTCGGACTTGTCGAGGACGCAGGTCGTGTCGCCCGCGGCCACCGCGATCTGCGGCGCCGTCGACGATCGCCGCCGGCGGAGGGGCTCGCGCTCGGCGTCGACGTGGCCGAGGTGGCGGCGGGAGTCGTCGCGGGGGCCGGGTCGTCCTTCCGCTCCTTCGTGCCGCAGGCGGACAGGCCGGCGCCCAGCGCGAGGGTCAGGACGAGGGCGGCCGAGCGGGCGGCGCGGCGGCGAGTCGGGCGGGGAGCGGGCATCGGTTCACCATTTCAGCGAGCAAGGTTTAGGCAAGGCACACCTTATCGAGACCACCTCGACCTGACAGCGGCGCCCAGCCGAAAGAGGTGAGAACTGTTATCCGGGCGGTCAGGAGACCAGGCGGGCCTTCTGGACCTTGCCCGAGCGCGTTGCGGGGGAGCTCGTCGACGAACACGATCCGCCGCGGCCGCTTGTGCACCGACAGGCCGCGTGCGACGAACCCGCTGAGCTCGTCCGCGGGGATCCCGTCGGCCACGACGAACGCGACGATCGTCTGGCCCAGGTCGGCGTCCGGGACGCCTACGACCGCGGCCTCTCGTACCGCCGGGTGCGCCATCAGCGCGGCCTCGACCTCGCCGGCGCCGATGCGGTAGCCGCCGCACTTGATCAGGTCCACGGACGCGCGGCCGACGATGCGGTGCCAGCCGTCCGGGCCGATGCAGGCGACGTCGCCGGTGCGGAACCACCCGTCCGCCGTCCAGTTCGCCGCGCTCGCGGCCGGGTTCGCCGAGGTAGCCGTCGCACATCGTCGGGGTCTGGACCTGCAGCTCGCCGACCGCGTCGCCGTCGGACGGGCAGCAGCGTGCCGTCCTCGGCGGCGAGCCGGGTCGACACCCCGCGCAGCGGCGTCCCGACCAGCCCCGGCCGGCGTTCGGCGTCCGCGCGGGAGCTCACGGTGATCAGCGTCTCGGTCATGCCGTACCGCTCGACGGGCCGGTGGCCGGTGAGCGTCGGCGAGCGCGGCGAAGACCGGCGGCGTCAGCGGCGCGCTCCCGGAGACCAGCAGCCGGGCGCCCTTCAGCGCGCGGGCGGCGGTCGCGTCCTGGCACAGCCGCGACCAGACGGTGGGCACGCCGAAGTAGAGCGTGCCGCCGGCGACCGCCGCGTAGGCCGCGGGCGTCGGCCGGCCGGTGTGGACGACCCGGCAGCCGGTGCGCAGCGCGCCGAGCACACCCAGGATCAGCCCGTGGACGTGGAAGAGCGGCAGGCCGTGGACGAGGACGTCGTCGGCAGTCCACTCCCAGGCCTCCGCGAGGGCGTCCAGGTCGGCGGCGATCGCGGCCGCGGACAGGACGACGCCCTTCGGCGGGCCGGTCGTCCCGCTCGTGTAGAGCACCATCGGCGCCGCCGGGGGCAGCGCACCGCCGGCCGCGTCCGGGTGGGCGCCGGGCCGCGGCACGGGGATCGGGACGGACGGCAGGGCGACGCCGGCCCAGCCCGGGTCGCCGAGGACGAGGTCGGCGCCCGAGTCGCGCAGGACGTGGTCGCGCTCGAGCGGCCCGGCGTCCGGCGCGACGGGGACGACGGCAACGCCGGCGAGCAGGGCGCCGAGGACGCCGACGACCGTGTCGAGCGTCGAGGTCGCCGACAGGGTGACCATGCGCGCCCCGGCCAGCTCGCGGGCGAGCGCGGCGGCGGCGGCGGCGAGGTCGGCACGTGAGGTCGTGGCTCCGGCGACCACGACCGCGTCGGGGCCGTCGCCGCGGGCGTCGCCGAGCCCCGGGAGCAGGTCGAGCGCGGTGAGAGATTCGCCGCCCAACACCCACCGTCCCGTCGCCCGCGTCGTCGGATAGCTTCGCCGGGACCAAGAAACCACACCCGCCCGGGCCAGAAGGAACGGGCCAGACGGAAAGTGGGCGCGAGGGCTGTGACACACCTGCTCCTGGAGTACACGCTGGCCGAGGACTACCTCGAGCGCCGCCCGGAGTTCCGCGCCGAGCACCTGGCGCTGCTGCAGGCGGCGACCGACCGCGGCGAGTTCGTGCTCGGCGGCGCGCTCACCGACCCGTTCGACCGTGCCCTGCTCGTGTGGACGGGCGTCGAGCGCGAGACGGTCGAGGAGTTCGTCCACGCCGACCCGTACGTCAAGAACGGCCTCATCGCGTCCTGGGAGATCCGGACGTGGGCGGTCGCGATCGGCACGGCCTTCGCGGGCTGACGATGACCGGCACGCGGAGAGACCCCGAGGAGCTCGAGAACCGGCGCGCAGTACGCGGCCCGGCTCGAGCGCCTCGCGGCGTCCGGCATGGATCTGCACGGCGAGGCGCGATTCGTCGAAGCCCGGGTCGCGCCCGGCGGCGCGGATCCTCGACGCCGGCTGCGGCACCGGCCGGGTCGCCGCGAAGCTGGCCGAGCACGGGTACGACTGCGTCGGCGTGGACGTCGACGACTCGATGCTCGCCGAGGCGCGGCGCAGCGGCGCACCCGTCCTGTGGGTGCGCGACGACCTGACGAAGCTCGACCTCCCCGTCGCGGCCGGGGTGTCCGGCGGGTTCGACGCGATCCTGTCCGGCGGGCAACGTGATGCCGCTGGTGCCCGCCCGGCACCGTCCCCGACGTCGTGGCCAACCTCGCGGCCTGCCTGCGCCCGGGCGGCCTGCTGATCGCCGGGCTTCGGCCTCGCGCCCGGCGCACCTGCCGCCGGGCGCGGCGATCGTCCCGCTCGACGGACTACGACGCGTGGTGCGCCGCCTCCGGCCTCGCGCTGGTCGAGCGGTTCGCGACCTGGGACGCCGAGCCCGTACGCCGGCGGCGGCTACGCCGTCAGCGTCCACCGCCGCAGTATCGCCGGCTAGGGGTCGCCGCCTAGGGGCGGACGATGACCTCGGCGTAGTCCTGCCGCATGACGAGGGTGTCGTCGCCGGACACGTCGAACCTCGCCGCGAGGGCGAGCAGGTCGGCGGTCAGCGCGGCCTCGCCGGCCTCGCCGACGACCTCGTACGCCTTGATGACCGGGCCGAAGTGCATGCGGAAGTACTGCAGCCAGAACTCGGCGGACGGGTAGCGCAGCTTCAGCTCGACCGGCTTGATCTCGATCTTCGCGTCCGGGAAGAGCTTGCGCAGGTGCGGTTCCGTGGCCCACAGCACCGGCGGGGTGAAGCCCGGCGGCGGGGGCGGCAGGTGTGCGCCCGCGGTCTTGAACATGGCCCCGGCGGCGCCCTCGGGCAGCCAGGTCGCCATGCCGATGCGTCCGCCGGGCTTGAGCACGCGCAGCATCTCGGCGGCGGCGAGCGCGTGGTCCGGCGCGAACATCACGCCGAACGTCGACAGGACGACGTCGATCGAGTCGTCCGGGATCGGCAACGCCTCCGCGTCGCCCTCGACGAAGTCGACCGGCAGGCCCTCGGCCTCGGCCCGGGCCCGGGCGCGCTCGAGCAGGGCGGGGACGAAGTCGACGCCCGTCGTGTCGGTGAACCGGCGGGCCGCGGCGAGCGCGGTGTTGCCGCTGCCGGTCGCGATGTCGAGGACGCGCTCGCCCGAGCGCAGGTCCACCGACTCGCAGAGGAGTTCGCTGGTGATGTTGATCAGCGACCCGACGGCGGCGAAGTCCCCGGCCGACCAGGTGGCGTGCTGACGTGCCTTCAGTTGCGCGTGGACTGCGGAGTCGAGGGTCATGGGCGCCCAGCGTAGGGGCTCGGGGTGGCGCAGATCATTACGCGAACCTCACGTCCCGGCCCGTACGGTATGCGCCGTGCCACCGAACTCCCGCCTCGACGATTCCGCCGCCGCCTGGCTGGACGCGCATCCGCGCCGCTGGCGGCACCGCCGTGCCGGCAGACGCCCCGCCGAGGCGCGCGCGACCCACAACGCCGGCGCGGCGCGCTCGCCGGCCCGGGCGAGGACGTGGCGGACGTCGTCGACTCCGACGTCGACCGGGTCCCGGTCCGGATCTACCGCCCGCAGGCGCGTCGAGCGCGACGGTCGTCTACGCGCACGGCGGCGGCTGGGTCGCCGGCACGCTCGACAGCTACGACACGCTCTGCCGGTCGCTGGCCAACCGCGCCGGGACTGACCGTGGCGTCCGTCGGCTACACGCTCGCGCCCGAGAGGCGGCACCCCGCGCAGGTCGAGCAGATCGCTCGCAGTCCTGCGCTGGTTCGGCCGCGGCGGCCTGCCGCTCGCGCTCGCGGGCGACAGCGCCGGCGGCTATCATCGCCGTCCACGCTGCGGCGCGGGCCCGGGACGAGGGCATCCCCCTCGCGGCCCTCGCGCCTGATCTACCCGGCGGTCTCGCCGGCCGCGGACACCCCGTCGCGCGACGGAGGTCGGCAGGGCTACGCGCTGACCACCGAGGCGATGCGCGTGGTACTGGTCGCAGTTCGTGCCGGAGGCGCCGATTGGATCCTCGACGCCGCCGCCCTCGACCTGGCCGGGCTGCCGCCGACGCTGGTGCTCACCGCCGGGTTCGACCCGCTGCGCGACGAGGGCGTCGCGTTCGGCCGCGTGCGCTGGCCGCCGCGGGCGTCCCCGTCGAGCACGTGCACTTCCCCGGGCAGATGCACGGCTTCGTCCGGGCGGCGGCGCTGATCCCCGAGGCCGCCGATGCGCTCGCCCAGGTCGGGGCCTTCCTCTCGCGGCACATGTCGGTTCCCCCGCCAGGCAACTGACGTGCCGTCAGCGAGGCCGTCAGCACGGCGGCCGCACCCGCGTCGGCGGTCGTCCGCGTAGGTCCCTCAGGGCGGGCCGCCGGTCGGCGGATGGCGTTCGTGGATACTGCACCGTCGTTGCCCACGGGGAGAGGCGGTCAGGTGCGGGGAGTTAGCGCCAGACGTAGTCGCGCCCGGGGCACGCAGGCCCGGCGAGCGCTTCCGGCACCACCCGGGCCGGGTCATCGCCTCGGGCTTCGCCGGCGTCGCCCTGGTCGGGACGTTGCTGCTCCTGCTGCCGGTGGCGACCCGCTCGGGCGAGCGCGCCGAGCGTGGTCGACGCGCTGTTCACCGCGGTCTCGGCCGTGAGCCTCACCGGGCTCACCGTCGTCGACACGGGCGGGTACTGGTCGACGTTCGGCCAGGTCGTGATCCTCGTCCTGATGCAGGTCGGCGGGCTGGGGATCATGTCGATGGCCACGCTCGTCGCCGTCCTGGTGTCGCGCCGGCTCGGGCTGCGCGCGCGGTTGCTCATCCAGGCCGAGACCAAGTCGCTGCGGCTGCGTGACGTCCGCCGGCTGCTGCGCAACATCGTCCTGTTCAGCCTCGGCGCCGAGGCTGTCGTCGCCGTGGTGCTGACGGTGCGGTTCGCCACGCACTACGGCGAATCCTGGGGTGACGCCGCTTACCACGGGGTCTTCCACGCCGTCTCGGCGTTCAACGGCGGAGGTATGTCGCTGAACGTGGACAGCATGATGCGCTACGTCGCCGACCCGTGGGTCAGCCTCACGGTCGCGCTCGCCGTCGTCCTCGGCGGGCTCGGGTTCCCCGTCGTCTTCGAGCTGGCCCGGTCGTGGCGGCGCCCGCGGGAGTGGTCCGTCCTCACCTATCTGACGCTGGGCGCGACCGCCGTCCTGCTCACGGGGGGCTGGATCGCCTTCACCGTGGCCGAGTACTCGAACCCGGCGACGATGGGCCCGCTCGCGATCCGGCAGAAGCTGCTCGCGGGGTTCTTCACCGCGGTGATGCCGCGCTCCGGCGGGCTCAACAGCATCGACACGTCCGCGCTGACGCCGGAGAGCATGCTGACCACCGACATCCTGATGTTCATCGGCGGCGGCAGCGCCGGGACCGCCGGCGGCATCAAGGTGACAACGTTCGCGCTGCTGGCCTTCGTGATCTGGGCCGAGATGCGCGGCGAGACCCAGGTGCACGTCGGGCGCCGCCGGATCCCCGAGTCCAACCAGCGGCAGGCGCTGGCGGTGGCGCTCCTCGGGGTCGGCCTGGTCATGGTCTCGACGGTGATCCTGCTGGCGCTGACGGAGCACCCGCTGGATCGCGTGCTGTTCGAGGCGACGTCCGCCTTCGGTACTGTCGGCCTGTCCACGGGCATCACCGGGGACCTGGGCCGGGCGGGCCATCTCGTCCTGGTGGTCTTGATGTTCGTCGGCCGGATCGGCCCGCTGACGCTGGCCTCGGCGCTCGCGCTGCGGGAACGGACGAGGCGGTACGAACTGCCCGAGGAGAGGACGATCGTTGGCTGACCGCAGGAACGACGCGGTTGTGGTCATCGGGCTCGGGCGCTTCGGCAGCGCGCTGGCGCTCGAGCTCGTGCGCGAGGGCACCGACGTGCTGGCGATGGACAACCGCCCGGATCTCGTCCAGAAGATGGCAGGCAAGCTCACCCACGTCGTCACCGCCGACTCGACAGACCTCGACGCGTTGACCGAGCTCGGCGTGGGCGAGTTCAAACGGGCGGTGTGCGCGATCGGCAGCGACATGGAGGCGAGCATCCTGACCACGTCGTTGCTCGTCGAGATGGGCATCCCCGACATCTGGGCCAAGGCCGTCAGCGACCAGCACGGCAAGATCTTGCGCCGCGTCGGCGCGCACCACGTCGTCTACCCCGAGCACGAGATGGGGGAGCGGGTCGCGCACACCGTGCAGGGCCGGATGCTCGACTACATCGAGATGGACGAGGACTTCGCGATGATCAAGACCCTCACGCCCCGCTCGATCGTCGGCGTCCCGCTCGGTGAGACCGGCCTGCGGCGCAAGTACGGGATCACCGTCGTGGCGGTCAAGCACGCGGACGGCGACTTCACCTACTCCACCGCGCAGACCGTGCTGCGCGAGGGCGACGTGATCTTCGGCTTCGGCCGGACGGAGCGGATCGAGAAATTCTCCGAGTCCGTCTAGCTCCGTCGCAGTCTCAGGCCTCGCCGGCCGCGACCGCCGCGGCCTGCGCGCCGGCGGGGCGGGCGATGCGAGCGGCCACGGCGTCCGGGTCGGTGGCGGAGAGCTCCTGGCCGAGGAACAGGTCGCGGATCGCCTCGAACAGCTGGGCCGGGTCGTCGTCCTCGGGCTCGGCCATGTGCAGCAGTCCCATCCCCATGGCGACGGCGACGAACGCGCGCGCCTGGCGGGCGTCGGCGGGCGCGCCGACCGCGCGCAGCCCGGCGCGGGCGGACTCGAGGTAGGTGTCGATCGCGTGCCGTGCCGGCTCGGCGAGCTCGGGGGAGCGGGACGCGTTGACGAGCACCTCGTAGAAGGCGAGGCGCTGGACGCGGCCGAGTTCCATGATCCGGTCGCTGTACCACCGGGCGATGTCGGCGGGGGTGAGCGTGGCGGCCAGCTCGCCGAGGTCGGGAACGGTCATCTGTTCTGCCCGCTCGCGGACGAAAGCCTCGAGCGCCTCCGCGATCAGTTCCCCGATCGAGGAGAAGTAGTAGCTGGCCGTGGCGAGCGGCACGCCGGCGGTCTCGGTGATCGCTCGGTGCGTCGCACCGGCGAGGCCGTGCTCCCCGACGACCTCGACGGCGGCGGCCAGCAGCGCGTCGCGGCGGGGCTGCGGCTTGTCTCGGGCGGTCAACTTGCGGGGCATGCGGGTCCTCGACTCCGTCGGGGCGGGTCCGGGCATTGTGACACAAATTTCTTGGAAGAATTTCTAGTAAATGCGTTCAAGTCGGGTCTATGGTGACGGACAACCCGATCGACAGTCCCGGTCGTCGACACCGATCCAAAGGGGTACCCCCCATGAGCCGCTCCCTCCGCCAGCTGGCCGCCACCGCGGCGCTCGCCACCTCCGTCGTCGCCTCCCTCCTCGTCGCCCCGGCGGCCACCGCGTCCGCCGCCGACGCCCCCGCGGCCGACAACATCGCCGGGATCATCCCCGAGCCCGCCCTGCCGGGGGCCAACGACTTCGCCTGCAAGCCCACCAAGGCGGCGCCGCGGCCGGTCGTCCTCGTTCACGGTCTCGGCGCGACGGCGACGGAGAACTGGCACTTCTTCGCCCCGTACCTCAAGAGCCAGGGCTTCTGCGTCTTCGCCCTGACGTACGGTCAGACCGCGCACTTCCCGGGGCGTGGAGGGGTCGCCCCGATGCAGTCCTCGGCCGCCGAACTCGCCACCTTCGTGACCAAGGTGCAGGACGCCACGGGTGCCGAGAAGGTCGACATCGTCGGGCACTCCGAGGGCGGCATCATGCCGCGCTACTACCTGAAGTTCCTCGGCGGCCACAAGCACGTCGCGAACTTCGTCGGGTGGGCCGCGCCCAACCACGGCACCGACATCTCGGGCCTGACCAAGCTGCGGACGGCGATCCCCGGCTTCGATGCCTCGCTCGGCGAGCACTGCGGGTCCTGCCCGCAGTTCATGGTCGGGTCGGACTTCCTGCAGAAGCTGAACGCGGGTGCGGACGAGACCGTGGGCCAGGTTCTCTACACCGTCCTGGTCACTCGCTACGACGGCATCGTCACCCCGCTGCAGACGAGCTTCCTCACCGGTGACCACGTGCAGAACATCGTGATCCAGGACGTGAACCCGGCCGCGTTCCCGGAGCACGCGGCGATGGCGGGCGACCCGACCACCTTCGCCCTGACGCTCTCTGCGCTCGGCCACACGGAGCACGCCCCGCACCACTGACGGCAATTCGCACGGCCCGCCAGGGAAAGTGCCCGGCCCCTCATGGCTCCAGGGGTCGGGCACCCTCGCGTTCGGAGTACTCCAGAACGTGGCGGCCGGACGGGCTCGTGTGCTCCGCGGACGGCGCCATCCCGAGCTTGGTCGCGACCCGGCACGACCGCGCGTTCTCCGTGTCGATCATCGCGACGAGCCGCGACCCGTCGAGGCCCGCGGCGCGCCGCTCGTGCAACCAGGCGACGGCCGCCGCAGCCGCCTCGGTGGCGTAGCCGAAACCCCAGGACGCGCGGCCCAGCCGCCAGCCGGCCTCGATCACGCCCTGCGGGCCCCACGGGTGGGTCCACGGCTGGACGCCGGTGAAGCCGAGCACGTCGCCTGCGCCGACCCCGTCGCACTCGGTGAGGCAGACGGTGAGCAGGCAGAGCCGATCTTCCGTGTGGGCGTGGATCTGACGGTCCACCAGGGCCCGGACCGCCTGCAGCGACGGCAGCGACCCGTCGCCGACATGGCGCATGACGGCGGGGTCGGAGAACAGCAGGTGCAGGGCGCGGACGTCCGCGGGCTCGGGTATCCGAAGGACGAGCCGCTCTGTCCGCAGCGGCGGCCCGGCGAGCGTCACCGCGCCGCCGTGATCGCCGGGCGCGCGAGGTCGTTGTAGTCCACGACCAGGGACGCGAACTCCCGTGGAGCCGCCTCCCTGAAGTACAGCCGGTTCCCGTCGACGTAGCGGCGATTCGACACGGCCGCCGGGTCCGGCGACCCGAATGCCGCCCCCCGCGCCGCCCCGCGGGGGACGGACACCTCGAAGTCGACCTCGAGGAAGACGGAGTAGTCCCAGTAGTCGCGCAGTTCCGGCCGGTGCAGGAACAGCCCGTCGACGATCACGACCGCGTCCGGGGGAGCGAGGGCGGCGGCGCCGGCCACCGGCTGGTCGCTCCCGACGTCGAACACCGCGTCCCGGTACACCCCGCTGCCGGCGGGCGAGCACGGGTCCAGCAGGTGCGCGCGCAGGGCCTCGAGGTCGTACGAATCGCGGTAGTAGCCCTCGGCGGACGCGCGCCCGCGCCGGTAGCGCTGCTCCGCCGGACGGTGGAAGCCGTCGACCGAGGCCCGCACGACCGGGCGGCCGGTGGCGCGCACCCGCTCGGCGACGTGGTCGGCCAGGGTCGTCTTGCCGGCCCCGTCCACGCCGTCGATGCCGACCAGCACCCGCCCGGGGCCGAGCACTCTCGGCACGACCCTGTCGAGTAGCGCGTCGTTGTTGGGCAGGAACTCGGTGATCGTCCGCTCCAAGGCGTCGTGGGCCGACGGCCAGCATGGCACGGAACCACCTCGCCACCGCGGGGTCGCGGCCCTACCCTGCGAGCGCGCGGCGTCGTCTTCCCGCTGATCTCGCTCGTCTCCGACACCCTGTGGGCGCTCGCCGCGGGCGCGGCCCGGTCGTGGTTCGCACGGTCCCCGCGCCGGCTGGCGGGGGTGAACGCCGGTGGCGGCGCGGCGATCATCGGGCTGAGCGCCGTCCTCGCGGTGACGGGCCGCCCGGAGTAACGCTCTCTGGTGCCCGCAACACACGGCCGAACTCGGCACCCACCCATCTCGGGCGGGCCCGCGGCTGAGCCGACGTCGACCCGACCACGCGCGGATCCGTTCGACCTGGCCTCAGAACGGCGGGATCTCGTCTTCGTCGGGCGGCGGTTTCGGCGCCGGTGGCTCGGGTTCTGGCTCTGGTTCGGGTTTCGGTTTGCGTTCCACCCAGGTGGTGGACTGGGGCCAGGGTTTGCCGTCGGCGCCGCGGCCGGGGCGGGGCGGCCAGGACGTCGGCTCCTGCTGGTCGCCGCCGGGTTGGGGTCGGGGAGGTCCTCGATGATCGGGGGGACGTCGACGCGGGAAGTGTGCCCGAGCCTGGACGTCCACAGGTACTTGTCGTTGCCGATCGCGCGCAGGGTCCAGCCGCCCTCGTGCTTGAGGGTGTGGTCGTGGCGGCAGTTCGGGTCGAGGTTCCAGTCGAGGGTCGGGCCTCCCTTCGCGTGGTCGCGGACGTGGTCGATGTCGGTGCTGGACGCGGGTGCGCGGCAGCCAGGGCCGACGCACCGGCGCTTGCGGATCTGGACGGCGCGGCGTAGCGCGGCGTTGGGGAATCTTCGCCTCGGGTCGTCGGTGCCGTGTTTGCGGTCGCCGGTCGGTGGTGCGCCGGGTTGCCTGTCGGTGCGTCGGGCGATGTCGGCGACGACCGCGGCCCAGGCGCCCGGCAGGTGGAGCTGACGGTTCGTCAGTCTGGAATCGACGAGGTCGGCGAGCAAACTGATCGGGATCTGGAGTTCGACCAGCGCGTGTGAGCGCCAGGACCGTCGTTTCGCCCCGGTCGGGCAGGCGGTGACCAGCCCGGAGGTGAAGTACCGGCCTTCGTGGTCGGTGAGGACGTAACGCCACTGGGCGGCGCCGAGGTCGGCGGCGAGGTCGGCGACGAGGTCGCGGGCGTGGGCGGGGTGGATCGGGCCGTGCCCGGCGAGCTCGCCGGGGAACTGGTCCAGGTTCAACAGGGTCGACAGGCGCACCCGCAGTTCGACGCCGTGCCGCGGGGGCTCGCGGCGGGCGATCTCGAGCCGGCGCTCCGGCGACACCGGCGCGAGCACCCTGACCTCGACCGCCGCAGGCTCGGACGCCTCCGGAGCCGGCTCGGGCGCCGAGTGCTCAGCGGCGTCGGCGTCGGCGTCGGGTGCGGGGCGTTCTCCGAGCGCGGGGCGGGACAGGGCCAGGTGCACGAGGATCTCCTCGCCGCTCAGCCCCTCGTACGTCCCGTCGGTCATCCCCAGGAACAGCTCGACCTTGACGTAGTCGATCGGACGCCGATCCCCCTCGCCCACGTCGATCGACGCGAGTACAGCCGCGAGCCCCGGCCCAGGCGTCATCGACGCCAGACCCTCCGGGATCGCCCTCGCCGCTGCCATACTCCGAACCTAGACACCACCCCCGACAGTTCCGAAGGCCCAAGAAAGCCGCCCAGGTAAAGAAAAGGCCAGGATCAACGCTCGACGGGGCGACGACGGAAATCAAATCTGACGCTCCGTCAACTACGCGGACAGTGTCGCCTACGGATGCGAGTTGCGAGCCTTGGGACGCGAGCGGGCACTGGGCCGCCCCGCACGTTCCACCTCGCATCTCCAACCGTCGCGCGGCGTCGGTCCCGGTGCTCGGGCCTGCCCCCTCGGCGCGGAAGATCCGTCGGCTGGGGGTCCAGGTCGCAAGCGGTGAGACGCCGGGGCGTGGTCCGTGCGGCTGTGGGGCCGTCCACCCGATCAAGGTGCCTCCAGAGCGACCCAGAGATCACAGCCCCCGGCGACCAACCGACGAACCCCGTGCTGGCACGGACGCGCGTGATGATCAACGTCGATCAAGCTTGCGGAGCGGGCGATCCACCCCGCGGCGACGGACGCCGTGCTCGGAGTCGCCGCGAGGAGGGTGCAGTGCGGACACGCGCGAGCACGGGCGGAGTGGGGGTACTGGCGGCAGCGTTGCTGGTGCCGACCGTCGGGGCACTGCCGGCAGCGGCGGCGGGCACGTCGCTGATGATCCTGCCGGTGTCCGTGAAGGAGGGAAACTCGGGCGGGACGACGGCGACGTTCGCGGTCGTCCGCGGCGGCGATATCAGCGGCGTCTCCTCGGTGAAGTGGCGGGCGGGCGACCCCGCGGACTGCATGGTCGCCCCGGGTGCCTGCACGGCGACGCCGAACACCGACTTCGTCCCGGTGCCGCTGACCACCCTGGACTTCGCCGCCGACGAAACCCGCAAGACCGTCTCGGTGACGGTCAACGGCGATACCGGGTACGAGGCGAACGAGACCTTCGTCGTCAGGCTCTCTGGCGTGATCGGCGCCTACCTCGCTATGTCGTCCGCCAAGGGCACGATCACGAACGACGACGCGGGCTTCAACGTCAGCGACGCGGCCGTCGTGGAGGGCAACTCGGGCCAGAAGTTCGCGACTTCACCGTCAGCCGGATCGGCGACGTCAGCGGCACCTCGTCGGTGCGGTGGCGGACGGTCGACGGCGAGGCCACCGCCGGCAGTGGCGACTACCTGGCCGCGGCGCCGACCACACCGCTGACCTTCGGTGTCGAGGTGAGATCGACGACGGTGTCGGTGGTCGTCAAGGGTGACAGCAAGGCGGAGACCAGCGAGCGGTTCCAGGTGCAGCTGTTCGACCCCGTGCAGGCGGCCGTCGTCCGTGGGTCCGGCAGCGGCGAGATCACCGACGACGACGCGGTCATGTCGATCAACGACGCTTCCGTGACGGAGAGCGGGATCATGAAGTTCACGGTCACCCGAACCGGCGCCGGCGTGCAAGCCGGTGCCTCTTCGGTGAAGGTCAACACCGGCTGGCAGACCGGCGTCGACTACGCGAATCCCAACAACGACTTCTACCTGCTCAGCGCGCCGCTCACGCTGTCCTTCACCGCGGGGCAGACGAGCAAGTCGGTCTCGGTGCAGACCCGCGGGGACACCGTCCGCGAGCCGAGCGAGAAGTTCCGAGCGTTCCTGATCAACCCGGTCGGCGGCAGCATCGGGGACAGCTCGGCCGACGGGACGATCATCGACAACGACTAGTTGACCTGGCGCTCCGCACCGTCCCAGTACTTCGCCCGCAGCTCGCGCTCGAGGATCTTCCCGGCGCCCCTGGGTGCGGGGCCTGGGTCAGGTACACGGTTGCCTCCCGGCGGCGCCCCCCCCGAAAGCACGCATTCTGGCAGGAAGATCCGAATCCGGGACAGGGCGCGGCGCCGATCCGGTTGATCGCCGCGACCGGCTGGCGTAGGCTGCATCGTCAACCGAACGTTCGTTCGGCTGGGTGTGATCAGGACGACCGCGGGAGATGCCGATGGGCGACTTCGAGGACCTGCTGGCGGCCGACGCCCGGGTCGAGCCTCGGGACGAGATGCCGGACGCGTACCGCGCGACGTTGATCCGTCAGATCGCCCAGCACGCGCACTCCGAGATCATCGGCATGCAGCCCGAGGGCGTGTGGATCACGCGGGCGCCGTCCCTGCGCCGTAAGGCGATCCTGCTCGCGAAGGTCCAGGACGAGGCGGGCCACGGGCTCTACCTGTACGGGGCGGCCGAGACCCTCGGGGTCGACCGCGCCGAGCTGCTCGACATGCTGCACACGGGGCGTCAGAAGTACTCCTCGATCTTCAACTACCCGACGCTGAGCTGGGCCGACGTCGGCGCGATCGGCTGGCTCGTCGACGGGGCCGCGATCGTCAACCAGGTCCCGCTGTGCCGCTGCTCCTACGGCCCGTACGCGCGGGCGATGATCCGGATCTGCAAGGAGGAGTCCTTCCACCAGCGGCAGGGTTTCGAGATCCTGCACGTCCTGGCGAAGGGCCAGCCCCGGCAGAAGGCGATGGCGCAGGACGCGATCGACCGCTGGTGGTGGCCCTCGCTGATGATGTTCGGCCCGCCCGACGCGTCCTCCGCGCACTCCGCGCGGTCGATGGAATGGAAGATCAAGCGGCACTCGAACGACGAGCTGCGGCAGCGGTTCGTCGACATGACGGTCCCTCAGGCGGACGTCCTAGGGCTGACCCTGCCCGACCCCGACCTGCGTTGGAACCCGGAGCGGGAGCGCTACGACTTCGGCGAGATCGACTGGGACGAGTTCTCGCGCGTCCTGTCGGGCGACGGCCCGTGCAACGCCGAGCGGGTTGCCCGCCGGGTCGCCGCGCACGACGAGGGCGCGTGGGTCCGCGAGGCCGCGACAGCGTACGCGGCGAAGCACGCGGTTTCGACGGCCGGTGCCGCATGAGCCCGACGTGGCCCCTGTGGGAGGTCTTCGTCCGGTCCCGGCGCGGGCTGAACCACACGCACGTCGGGAGCCTGCACGCCCCGGACGCGGCGATGGCGCTGCGTAATGCCCGCGACGTCTACACCCGTCGGCAGGAGGGCGTGTCTATCTGGGTCGTCCCGGCCGGCGCGATCACCGCCTCCAGCCCTGACGAGAAAGACTCGTTCTTCGACCCCGCCGCCGACAAGGTCTACCGCCACCCGACGTTCTACGACGTCCCGGACGAGGTGCGGCACCTGTGACGGCACCTCAGATTGCCATGTACGCCCTCGGCCTCGGCGACGACGCCCTCGTCCTGTCGCAGCGGTTGGGGGAGTGGGTCACCCGCGCCCCCGAGCTCGAGGAGGAGGTCGCGCTGGCGAACATCGCGCTCGATCTCCTCGGCCAGGCGCGCGCCTTGCTCAGTTACGCGGGCTCGTTCGACGGGCGCAGCGAGGACGACCTGGCGTTCCTGCGCACCGAGCGCGAGTTCACCCACGTGCAACTCGTCGAACGGCCGAACGGCGACTTCGCCGCGACGATCGCCCGCCAGCTGTTCTTCTCCACCTACCAGCATTTGCTGTACGGCCGGCTGTGCGCGTCCGCCGACCCCACGATCGCGGGCGTCGCGGGCAAGGCCGTCAAGGAGGTCGCCTACCACCGCGACCACGCGACGCAGTGGACGCTGCGCCTCGGCGACGGCACCGCGGTCTCCCACGATCGTATGCAGGCCGGGCTCGCCGAGATGTGGCCGTGGGTCGACGAGATGTTCGCTCCGGACGCGGCCACCGACGCGCTCGCCGGCACCGGCGTCGCGGTCGACCCGCCGGCGTTGCGCGCCGAATGGGAGGCGGTTGTGCACGCGGTGCTGACGGACGCGACGCTGACGGTGCCTGCGGTTCGCGCCGCCCGCGGCGGGGGGCGCGCCGGCGTCCACACTGAGCAGTTCGGCGCGCTGCTCGCCGAGATGGCCCACCTGCACCTGTCCTACCCGGGCGCGCAATGGTGAACGTCCTCGCGGAGTTGCGTGCCGCCGTCGCCGCCGTACCCGACCCCGAACTGCCCGTCCTCACGATCGACGACCTCGGGATCCTGCGGGACGTGTCGGTCGACGGCGGTCGCGTCGTCGTCACCGTCACGCCGACCTACTCGGGTTGCCCCGCCGTCGAGGCGATCGCCGACGACATCCGTGCCGCCCTCGCGGGTCGCGGCGTCACCGACGTCGAGGTCCGCACGGTGCTGTCCCCGGCCTGGACGACCGACTGGATCGGCTCAGAGGGCCACCGCAAGCTCGCGGAGTACGGCATCGCGCCGCCCGGCCCCGCCGGGCGGGGCCCTGTCCCGCTCTCCCTGTCGGTCCGCTGCCCCCAGTGCGGGTCGCCGGACACCCGCGAGTCCTCCAGGTTCTCCTCCACGGCCTGCAAGGCCCTGTACACCTGCCGGTCCTGCCGGGAACCCTTCGAACACATGAAGGCGATCTGATGGCCGCGATCCCGCCGCGCTTCGTCATCGAGGCGCGCCTCGACCGCGCGCTCGCGGCCGCCCGGGAGCCCGAACGTGCCGCCGCAGACCCGCCGCGCCGGGCGGCGTTCCACCAGCTCACGGTGTCGGCGGTCGAGCGGCTCACCGCCGACGCCGTCGCGGTCACGTTCGACGTCCCGCCGGCCCTCGCGGAGGCCTACACCTTCGCCCCCGGCCAGCATCTGACGATCCGTAGCGACCACGGCGGTACCGCGGTGCGGCGCAACTACTCGATTGCCTCGCCCGCCCCCGGCGGCCCGCTGCGGGTCGGCGTCAAGCGCCTGCCGGGCGGGGCGTTCTCGTCCTGGGCGGTCGAGCAGTGCAAGCCCGGGGACGTCCTCGACGTGATGACGCCCGCCGGCACCTTCGGCCTCCTGCTCGAGCCGGGCCGCGTGAGCCACCACGTCGCGGTCGCGGTCGGCAGCGGCATCACCCCCGTGCTCTCGATCGTGGCCAGCGTCCTCGCCGGCGAGCCGCACTCGCGGGTGACACTGCTGTACGGGAACCGGACGACCGAGGACGTCATGTTCCTCGAGGACCTCGAGGATCTGAAGAACCGTCATCAGGAACGGTTCGCGCTGTTGCACGTGCTCTCCCGCGAACCGCAGGAGTTCCCGCTGCGGGCCGGGCGGCTGGACGCGGCCAAGTTCGCGACGATCCTCGACGCGCTGGTGCCGACGGACGACGTGGACGCCTGGTTTCTGTGTGGCCCGCACGTTCTGGTAGACGACTGGCGTGCGGTCCTGGTCGGCCGCGGCGTCCCTCCGGAGCTCGTCCACCGCGAGCTGTTCCACGCCGGTCCGCTCGTCCCGCCGGTGCCCCGCGTCGACCCGGCCGCGGTCCCCGGCGCGCCTCGCCACCGCGTCACCTTCACCCTGGACAGCCGCAGTTCCGAGGTCGCGCTCGCGCCCGGGGAGGCCGTCCTGGACGGGGTCCTGCGCCTGCGGGCGGACGCCCCGTTCGCCTGCCGTGGCGGGGTGTGCGGCACGTGCCGGGCCCGCCTCGTCGACGGCGAGGTCGAGATGGCCGAGAACTACGCGCTGGAGGCCGACGAGCTCGGCGCCGGCTACGTCCTGACCTGCCAGGCCCGACCGCTGACCGAGGCTGTGACCGTGGACTACGACGCCTGATGACCCCTCACCAGACAGCCTTGGACACGGTTGCCGCCATGTACGCCGCCGACGCGGCCTCGCGCAGCGTCGGCATCACCTACGACCCCGCCGACATCGGGCCCGGGCGCGCGGCCGTCACCCTGACGGTCGCGGACTCGATGCTCAACGGGCACGGGGCCTGCCACGGCGGCGTGCTGTTCACGCTGGCCGACACGGCCTTCGGCTTCGCCTGCAACTCCCACGGCCCGCAGGCCGTCGCCCACCTCTGCGAGATCGCGTTCGTCCGGCCCGTGCGGGTCGGCGACGTGCTCGTCGCGAGCGCGGTCGAACGCGTCGCGTACGGGCGAAGCGGCATCTACGACGTCACCGTGACCCGGCGAGGCGAGGTCGTCGCCGAGTTCCGCGGCCATTCCCGAGTAGTCGGAAGGAGGAGCTGATGGCGCTCCCTGATCTGGTCAGTGACCCGGCTTCGTGGGAGCCGATCGAGTCCGCCTCGGCCGACGAGGTCGCCGCGGTCGCGCTGGAGCGGCTGCGCTGGTCGCTGCGCCACGCCTACGGCAACGTCGGCGCCTACCGTCGCGCGTGGGCCGACGAGGACCTGCACCCGGAGGACATCGCGGACTTCGCCGACCTGCGCCTGCTCCCGTTCACCACGAAGGCGGACCTGAGGGTCGGTCAGCCGTACGGCCGTCTCGCCGTCCCGCGGGAGCGGCTCGCCCGTGTGCACGCATCCAGCGGGACGACGGGCCGCGCGACCGTCGTCGGTTACACGAAGCGCGATCTGGAGGTCTGGGCCGGGCTCGTCGCGCGCTCGATCCGCGCGGCCGGCGGACGGGCCGGCATGACCGTCCACATCGCGTACGGGTACGGGCTGTTCACCGGCGGGCTCGGCGCCCACGCGGGCGCGGAACGTCTCGGCTGCAACGTCGTCCCGGTCTCCGGCGGGCTGACGGAGCGTCAGGTGCACCTGATCGGCGAGCTGGCGCCCGAGATCATCATGGTCACCCCGTCGTACCTGCTCGCGATCGTGGACGAGATGGAACGCCTCGGCATCGACCCGACCGCGACCTCCCTGCAGGTGGGGATCCTCGGCGCGGAGCCGTGGACGGAGGACATGCGCGCCGAGATCGAGGCCCGCCTGCACATGCACGCGGTGGACATCTACGGGCTGTCCGAGGTAATGGGACCCGGGGTCGCGAGCGAGTGCGTCGAGAGCAAGGACGGCCTGCACCTGTGGGAGGACCACTTCTACCCCGAGATCGTGGACCCGGTCACCGGCGAGGTCCTGGCCGACGGGGAGCACGGCGAGCTCGTCCTCACCTCGCTGACCAAGGAGGCCATGCCGCTGATTCGTTACCGCACAGGTGATCTGACGCGGCTGCTCCCCGGCACGGCCCGGCCCGGCTTCCGCCGGATCGCCAAACTCGCGGGCCGCGCGGACGACATGATGATCATCCGTGGGGTGAATATCTTCCCGACGCAGATCGAGGAGATCGTGCTCCGCGTGGAGGGCCTGTCGCCGCACTTCCAGTGCGTCCTGACTCGCCCCGACCGGCTCGACGCCCTGACGGTGCGAGTCGAGGCCCGCGAGACCGGCGGCGGCCGCAAGCGAATGGCCAAAGCCCTCGGCGCGGCGGTGCAGGAGACCCTCGGCATCCGGGTGGACGTGGAGATTCTCGACCCCGGCGCCGTGGAACGCTCGCTGGGCAAGGCGCGCCGGGTGCTGGACGAGCGGTGAGCGCACGCCGGCACGACACAGAGTCGCTGCTGGCCGTGGCCGCGGTGGTGTTCACCGAACGCGGGTACGACGGCACGTCGATGGAGCACCTCGCGGCTGCGGCCGGCATCACCAAGTCGTCGTTCTACCACCACGTCCAGGGCAAGGAGGAGCTGCTGCGGCTCTCCCTCGACCGGGCGCTGGACGGCCTGTTCGCCGTCCTCGATTCCGAGGGCGCTCGCACCGGCCCGGCGATCGACCGGCTGGAGCACGTGTTGCGCGGGTCCGTCCACGTCCTGGTCGACCGCCTGCCGCACGTGACGCTCCTGCTGCGCGTGCGCGGAAACACCGACGTGCAGCGCCGCGCGCTGGCCCGCCGGCGCGAGTTCGACGCGGCGGTGACCGAGCTCGTCCGGGAGGCCGAGCTGGCCGGCGACCTGCGCGCCGGGCCGGACCGCGGCCTCGCCGCCCGGCTGCTGTTTGGGATGATCAACTCCGTGACCGAGTGGTACTCACCCGAGGGTGGGTTGCGGGCGGACGACCTCGCGGACGCCGTCGTAGCGCTGGCCCTGGACGGCCTGCGGGTGCGGCGCGGCGCCGGCGTCGCCTGATGCCCGACCAGCCGGTCCCGGCCCGGGACCGCTCCTGGTTCCGCACGATGACGGCCCGTCACCCGGAGGAGGAGCACCGCTCCGCGACCCCGCTGGAACTGTTCTTCGACCTCTGTTTCGTCGTCGCCGTCGGCCTGGCCGCCGGCGGCCTGCACCACGCGGTCGCCGACGGTCACGCCGGCGACGGGGTTCGCGGGTACGTGCTGGTGTTCTTCGCCATCTGGTGGGCGTGGATGAACTTCACGTGGTTCGCGTCCGCTTACGACACGGACGACGCGGTCTACCGGCTGACCACCCTGGTGCAGATCGCGGGCGCGCTGATGCTGGCCGCCGGCGTTCCCGAGGCGCTCGCGCACGCCGACTTCGAGGCCGCGACCTACGGCTACGTGGTCATGCGGCTGGCGATGGTGTTCCAGTGGCTCCGCGCGGCGCACGCGAACCCCGACGCCCGTCGCCGACCGCTGGGGTACGCGATCGGGATCGTGGCCGTCCAAGCTGCGTGGCTCGGCCGCCTCGCCCTGCCGGACACGACGACCTGGCTCGTCGGGTCCTTCGTCGTGCTGGGGATCGCGGAGCTCGCGGTGCCTGTCCTGGCCGAGCGCGGCGGGCGCACGGCCTGGCACCCGCATCACGTCACCGAGCGGTACGGGCTGTTCACGGTGCTCGTCCTGGGCGAGTCGATCTTCGCGGCCACGACGGCGATTCAGACCGCACTCGAGTCCGGCGGCGGTGACGCCGCGCTGTACCGGGTCGCCGCCGCGGGGCTCGTCACTGTATTCGGGATGTGGTGGGTGTACTTCGACCGGCCGATGCACCACCTGCTGGGGGAGCTGCGCACCGCCATCACCTGGGGCTACAGCCACCTGCTGGTCTTCGCATCCGCGGCCGCCGCGGGAGCGGGCCTCGAGGTCGCGATCGGCCGGGTGACGGCGGGTCACGCCGAGCAGGCGGCCGAGGCCGACGCGCACGGCGTCGAGCCGAGCGTGGTGTCGGCGGCCACGGAAGGGTGGGCCGTGGCAATCCCGGTCGCCGTGTTCGTGCTCAGCGTCTGGCTGCTCCAGACCCGGACGGACCGGCCGCGCACCCTGACCGTGGCCATGCCGCTCGTCGCGCTCGCCATGCTCGCCGCGCCGGCCACGCCGCAGCCGATCTTCGTCGTGGCCGGCCTCGTCGCCCTCCTCGTCGCCGTCTACATCTGCACCGGCCACGTCGAGACCGACAATCCGGTGGACGCCGCGCGCTGAGGTCCCGCATCCTCGACCGTGTCGCCGTGAGCGGCGCCCCGGCAGTCGCCGGCCGGCGTCCCGCGCGTGTGCGGCGACATCGACGGACGCGTTGTCCGCGGGGCTGTTCACCCATGTCGGGGACGGTTGCCGCGCTCTCCTCCGGGACGCCGGTACGGGCTTCGCGGTCCTCCGAAGTCCGGAGACACCCCGCCCGCACCGGCGGAGCGCGGCGACCGTCCCTCCGGGTGACCGATCCGCGAGTTCGCCGTCCGATCAAGCAAGTGGTCATCGTCAGGAGGGGAAGGTCATGGCACGGATCACCGTCGCGTCGACCGAGCGCGCGGTCGTGCGCCGAGACGGTGCTGTCCGCACCGTCCTGGGCGAGGGCCGGCACCGCCTGACGGGCGCGCCCTGGCGGCGGGGCGTCCAGCGCGTCGACGTCCGCGAGCGGCTCCTCGCGGTGACGGGCCAGGAGATCGCCGCCGCGGACGTCCCCGGCGTGAAGGCGTCGGCGATCGCGCGCTGGCGGGTTGTCGACCCGGTCGCGTTCCTCGACCACAGCGCCGACCCCGTCGAGGAGCTGCGGTTGGCCGTGCAGCTCGCGGTCCGCGACTGGGCGGCCGCGACCGAGCTGGACGTCCTCGTGGCGGCCCGCGGGTCCGCGACCGTGCCGCTCACCGCCGCAGTGGCGCCCGTGGCCGCGCGGCTCGGCATCGCCGTCGCCGAGGTCGCCCTGCGCGACCTCGTCGTGCCGCCCGAGGTGCGCCGCGCCGTCCTGGCGCTGGTGACGGCACGTCAGGAGGGCCTCGTGGAACTCGAGCGGGCCCGCTCGCAGACGGCGGCGCTCCGCTCACTGGCCAACGGCGCGCGCGTGCTGGAGGACCACCCCGGGCTGCTCCAGCTCCGGACGGCGCAGGCGGCCGCGGAGGCCGGCGGCACGGTGGTGTTGCACCTGACGCGGGACGCAGGGTCGGAAGGGCTTTAGGCCGGCACAGCCTGATGGTCCGTCACGACAGCGGCGGCCGGTGCCACATCGTCATCCGCAGCAGGCGCAGGAAGCCCATCTTCGCGTACACGGGCTGCCCGTCGTCGCTGGCGATGAGGGTCGCGGGCAGCTCGGGGCGGGCCATCGTGGCGGCCCAGGTCAGTGCCGCGCCGATGCCGGAGCCGCGGGCCTTCACCAGGCACGACACCCACTCGATGTCGACGATGCCGTGGCCGATCCGGGCTCCCGAGGTGGCGACCGGCGTCCCGTTGATGTAGCCGACGAACAGCTCCAGCGGCCCGCCCAGAATCCGCGGGTCGGTGAGGGGAAGGTCTTCCCCGGCGCGCATGTCGAACGCCGCCATGATCGTCGTGACGAAGTCGGCCAGGTCGGCGGAAGTGCGCACCGGCCTGATCTCGAGGCCGGGCGGCGGTGGCGGCGCCTCGCCGCCCGGCGGGCGCAGCATGAACGGCGGGTGGCCCAGCAGCTCGAGGCCGGCCTTGCTCAGGTCGGGCGACGGCCAGGCCGACAGGAGCCCGAAGTGCCGCTCCGGCGGGTAGAACTCGCCGAGCCGGGCCGTGACGTCGTCCAGGTCCGTGTACGTCGGCGGGGTCAACAGGACGGCCATGTTGTCGAAGAACACCGCCGAGTCCGGGTCCGCCGCCGCGAGGTCGGACCAGCGCTGCGACCGCCCGCCCACGCGGTCGGCGACGAACGCCGTGTGGTCCGCCTGGGCGAGGACGAACTGGCGCAGCAGCGAGTCGTCCGCGTCCAGGTCCGGTTCCCAGCCGTGGGTCAGGTGCTCGTCCGACATGCGTGCCGCCTCTCCGATGTGCCCGTCGCAACCAACCACAATGGGCCGATCGGGCGCGAGCCTGGGTAGCCGGAGGAGTGAGGCATGGACGACGCAGAACGCACGGCCTTCGTGTCCGGCGGCACCGGCGGGCTCGGTGGCGCCGTGACCGCCGCGTTCCGCGCGGCCGGCTGGCGCGTGGTCGTCCCGACGCACGGCCCGCCGCCCGAGGACGGGGCGGGCGTGACCTACGTCCGGGCGGACCTCACCGACGCCGGCGCGGTCGCCGCGGCGATGGCGCACGCCACGGCCGACCCGGCGCGCCCGCTGCGGGCGATCGTGAACCTCGTCGGCGGCTACGCCTCGGGCGGCCGCGTCCACGAGAGCACCGTCGAGGACTTCGAGGCCCAGCTGCGGCTCAACCTTCGCCCGACCTACCTGGTCACCGCGGCCGGGTTGCCGCACCTCGTCGCGGCCGGCGGCGGCGCGGTCGTGTGCGTGTCGAGCCGCGCGGCGGAGCAGCCGTTCGCCGGCGCCGCGGGTTACGTCACGGCGAAGGCCGCGGTCCTCGCGTTCACGGACGTCGTCGCCCTCGAGTACCGCCAGGACGGGGTGCGCGCGAACGCCGTCCTCCCCAGCGTCATCGACACGCCGGCCAACCGGGCGGCGATGCCCGGCGCGGACTTCGCGACGTGGGTCAGCCCGGCCGAGCTGGCCGCGACGATCCGCTACCTGTGCTCGGACGACGCCCGCTCGGTCAGCGGGACCCGCGTCCGCGCGTACGGGCGCGCCTGAGCGCGCCGGCGGTCGCGCTCCCTCGGCCGCCCGGGACGAATCCGTGTGAGATGGCTCCCCGCTCGGGGCGAGGCAAGGCCACCTCCCGGCAGGGATACTGGCGCGAGCGCTGATCGTCTCGACGAAGGAGTACCCGTGAGCACCCCGCGATTCGTCCTTGTCGGTGGTGGCCAGGCGGCCGCAGCGGCCGCCGAAGAGCTACGCAAGCGCGACTTCGCCGGCGAGATCGTGCTGCTGACGAACGAGTCCGAGTACCCCTACGAGCGGCCGCCGTTGTCGAAGGAGTACCTGCTCACCGGCAACGGCGACGAGCTGCTGTTCAAGCCGGCGCAGTGGTACGCGGACAACAACGTCGAGGTGCGGTTCGAGGTGACGGTGACCGGCGTCGACCCGAAGGCACACGTCGTCACCCTCGACGACGGAAGCGAGCTGACCTACGACAAGCTGCTGATCGCCACGGGCGGGCGGCCGCGGGTGCTGCCGAACATCTCCGGCAAGCGGGTGCGCTACCTACGCGACAAGCCCGACGCCGACAAGCTCGCCGACGACCTGTGGGCCGGCTCGACGCTGGTGGTCGTCGGCGCCGGTTTCGTCGGCTGCGAGGTGGCCTCGTCGGCCCGCAAGCGGGGTGTCGACGTGGTCGTCCTCGAGTCGCTGGACGTGCCGCTCAAGCGGGCGCTGGGCGACGAGGTCGGGTCGGCGATGGCCGCGATCCACAAGGCCGAGGGCGTCGACGTCCGGGTGTCCACGACGATCCTGGACGTCACCGAGACCGCCGAGGCGATCGTGGTCACGACCGACGGCGGCACGGTCGAGGCGTCCGCGCTGCTCGTCGCGGTCGGGATGACCCCGAACATCGAGCTGCTGGACGGTTCCGGCATCGAGGTCGACAACGGCGTCCTGGTCGACGAGTTCTGCCGTTCCTCCGACCCGGACGTCTTCGCCGCCGGTGACGTCGCCAACGCCTGGGACCCGGAACTCGGCCGGCGGGTCCGGGTCGAGCACTACGACAACGCGGCGAAGCAGGGCGCGGCCGCCGCGGCGAACATGCTCGGCGCGAACGAGCCCTACCGCGACTCGCACTGGTTCTGGTCCGACCAGTACGAGCACAACCTGCAGGCGGTCGGGCTCGCACACGACTACGACGAGATCGTGATCCGGCGCGACATCGACTCCGAGCGGGCGTTCGCCGCCTTCTACGTCAAGGACTCGAAGATCCAGGCCGTGTTCGCCCTGGACGCCGGCAAGGAGATCCTGCGCTCCCGCAAGCTGATCGCCGCCGGCACGACCGTCACGGCGGCGCAGCTCGCCGATCCCGACGTCGACCTGCGAAAGATCGGGCGGCCCGAGCGCGGTCCGCGCCCGTCGTAGCCGTGTTCGTGGTCGTCGCGCGCTACCGGACGGACCCGGCCGAGACCGGCAACGTCGCCACCCTGCTCGTCCTGCTCGCGAAGGCGTCCCGCGCCGAGCCGGGTAACCGCGGGTACGAGGTGCTGACCTCGACGGACGGCCCGGACGCCTTCGCCATCGTCGAGCACTACGCCGACCGCGCGGCCTTCGAAGCGCACGTGGCTTCGGCGCACTACAACGAGCTTGCCGTCGCGCGGATCCGTCCGCTGCTGCTCGAGCGGGTCGTCGAGTTCTACGCGGAGATTCCCGGCTCCGAAGCCTGACGCTCCGTCAGGCCTCCGCCCCGTCGGGGCTGCGCGCGTTCGCGCGCGGAGCGTGCCATGACACCGTCACAACTCCCAGAGCGCGGCCAACGGCAGGCTGTAGAGCCGGTCGCCGAGCACGGCGCCGCGCGGGCCGGCATGCAGGACGACCCCGGCACTGAAGCGATCGCCGAGGCGGTCCCGGAGCAGGCTCAAGTTGCGGACGGCGCTGGAGTCGGCGGCTCCGCCGGCCTTCACCTCGATCGCGGCCACTCGGTCGCCGGACTCGACGACGAGGTCGACCTCCGCGCGTTCGCGATCCCGGTAGTGGCTGAAGGTCGGGCGCGCGTCCGACCATTCCGCCTGTCTGACGAGTTCTGTGATCGCGAACCCCTCGATGATCGGCCCGTCGGCGCCGCGGGCAAGACGTGGGCGATCCGCGCTAGTCAGATGGGCGATCCGCGGACTGAACGTGGGCGATCCGCGGCCCTCGGACGGGCGATCCGCGCGGCAGCACCCTCAGGGTCGGAGCAGGTAGAACCGGAAGAAGTCGTTCTCGATCGGCAGGATCTCGGTGTCGGCGTAGCCGGCCTGCGCGGCGAGCGCGACGACCGTCCCGGAGCGCAACGCGGTGCCCAGCGCGGCAGACGGGAACTCGGCCCGGCTCGCGGGCAGGCAGTGCGTGACGCTCCAGCCGTACATCATCCGCTCGACGGGGTCGCCGGGCGCGGTGAAGGTGTCGGCGACGCGCTCGTCGACGACGAGCATCGCGCCGCCGGGGGCCAAGGCCGAGCGGGCGGCGGCCAGCACGTCGACGGGGCGGGCCATGTCGTGCAGCGCCTCGAACACGGTGACGAGGTCGTAAGGCCCGGCGGCCGCGAGCTCGGACGCGTCCCGCACGGCGAAGGTCAGGCGGCCGGCGACGTCCGGCTCGGTCGCCCGGGGTGCGGCCGCCTCGATCGACGCCTCGTCCAGGTCGAACCCGTCGACGGTCGCGCCCGGGCACGCGCGCGCGATCGCCAGCGACGACCACCCGTACCCGCAGCCCAGGTCGGCGATGCGAGCGCCCGGCTCGGCCAGCCGTGGGACGCCGGGCAGGGCCGCGAGCCAGCCGGCCATCTCGGCGGTGAAGCCGGGCCGGTTGATCGCCGCCTGCCCGTCCCGCATGTCCGGCCCGTAGGAGGCGTACGGCACCCCCGCACCCGTCCGGAACGCCTCGACCACCGCGGGCAGGGCGCCGGCAATGCCGACCAGCAGGGGCGCGAACGGGGCGACGTGGGACGGGTCCGCCGGGTCCGCCAGGACGGGCACGTGCGCCGCGGGCAACTCGAAGCGGCGCTCGGCCGGCTCGGCGGCGACGTCGTCTACGTCCAGCAATCCGGCCACGGCCTGCTGCTCGAGCCACTCGCGCAGGTACCGCTCGTCCAGCCCGGTCTTCGCGGCGAGCTCGGGGGCGGTGACCGGCCCGAGTGAGGCAAGCGTCGCGTACAGCCCGAGCCGTTGCCCCAGGTGGACGTTGAAGAGCTCCAGCGCCCCGACCGTCGCGTCGAAGAGGCGCTCCACGAGCCGAGCTGTCTGATCCACCGTCATGTTCGCCGCCTCCGTAGGTTCGTGCCCTCAGCCGCGGAGCTTGTAGTCCTCCAGCAGCCGCCGGCCGATGATCATGCGCTGGATGTCCGCGGTGCCCTCGCCGATGAGCAGCATGGGGGCCTCCCGGTAGAGGCGCTCGATCTCGTACTCCTTCGAGAACCCGTACCCGCCGTGGATCCGGAAGGAGTCCTCGACGACGTCGCGGCAGTACTCGGACGCGAGGTACTTCGCCATGCCGGCCTCGAGGTCGTTGCGCTCGCCGGAGTCCTTCTTCCGCGCCGCCATGATCATCATCTGGTGCGCGGCCTCGACCTTGGTCGCCATGTCGGCGAGGCGGAACAGCACCGCCTGGTGGTCGGCGATCTTCTTGCCGAACGTCTCGCGCTGCTGCGCGTACTGGACGCCGAGCTCGAACGCGCGGATCGCCACACCACAGCCCCGGGCCGCGACGTTGACTCGGCCGACCTCGACGCCGTCCATCATCTGGTAGAAACCTTTGCCCCGGCCGGCGGCGCCGCCGAGCACCTGGGCCTGCGGGATGCGGAAGTCGTCGAAGACCAACTCGGTCGTGTCGACGCCCTTGTAGCCCATCTTCGCGATCTTGCCGGGGATGATCAGGCCGGGCGCGACCTCGCCGAAGCCCGCCTCCTTGTCGACCAGGATCGTCGTCATGTTGCGGTAGACCGAGTCCGCGCCCTCGTCGGTCTTCACGAGCACGGCGACGAGGTTGGACGAGCCGCCGTTCGTGAGCCACATCTTCTGGCCCGAGACGACGAAGTCGTCGCCGTCGACGACGGCCTTGGTCTTGATCGCCGCGACGTCGGAGCCGCAGCCGGGCTCGGACATCGAGAACGCGCCGCGCACCTCGCCCTCGGCCATCAGCGGCAGGTAGTGCTGCTTCTGCTCGTCCGTCCCGTGCTGCATGAGCATGTACGCGACGATGAAGTGCGTGTTGACGATGCCGGACACGCTCATCCAGCCGCGTGCGATCTGCTCGACGACGAGCGCGTAGGTCAGCAGGGACTCGCCCAGGCCGCCGTACTCCTCCGGGATCGTCAGCCCGAACAGGCCGAGACCCTTCATCCCCTCGACGATCTTGGTCGGATACTCGTCGGCGTGCTCGAGTTCCTGGGCGTGCGGGATGATCTCCTTCTCGACGAAGTCCTGGACCGTCCGCAGGATGTCCTGCTGGATCTCGGTCAAATTCTCGGTCTGTGCCAGACGGCCCATCTAAGTCGCGCTCCTCATTGGCGGTTTCGCGCTCGGGTTTGCCCCGCCGGAAGGGTATGCCTGGGCGGGGAGCCCTGCGTTATGCAGGTGAGCAGAATCATGCGAACGAAGCGGTCGCCGTCATCGCTGCGGGGCTGTCCGAGGTCGCGACGGTCAGGTCCGCCTTCGTGTCCCCGTCGTCGTCCGGGGTCAGGCCGCCGTGCACCAGGATCTGGTGGCACGCGTACGCGGGGCGCTTCGCGCGGAACGCGAAGCCGGTCAGCGTCAGCTCGGGCGCGAACCGGCGCGGCAGTTCCAGCGCGAGCAGGGCCAGCAGCGGGCCGTGGACGACGAGGTCGGGGAAGCCCTCCACGTCGCGGACGTAGCGCAGGTCGTAGTGGATCCGGTGCGCGTTGTAGGTCAGCGCGCTGAACCGGAACAGCGTGACGGGGTCGGCCGCGAACGGCAGTTGCCAGGCGCTGTCGACGGCGGCCGGCTCGCTGGTGGCGGGCGCCGGCGGCGGGCCTGACGACGGGTCACCCGAGCGGTACATCAGGTGGCGGTCCTCCTCGGCGAGCAGCCCGTCGGCGTCCGCGTAGGAGTCGCGGACGGTGACGAAGAGCAGCTCGCCCGTCCCGCCCTTCTTCAGCTCCGTCCGGACGACCTCGGACTCGCGCGTCACGACCGCGCCGACCCGGAACGGGGCGTGCTGCACGAGCCGGCCGCCGGCGAACATGCGGCGGCGGTCGGCGATCGGCGGCAGGAACGGCCCTTGCAGGCGGTGTCCGTCCGGGCCGATCTCGGAGCGCGCGGGCCGGTCGAGCAGATAGAGCCAGTGCCACAGCGGCGGCAACGGGTCGCCGTCGGCGGCCACCGGCGGGGGCGACCCGAGGACGCCCGCGAACGAGATCGCGGGCAGGACGTCGATCCGCTCCCGTTTGGTCGTCGGCTCCGGGCGCCAATGGTCGGCGACCTCGCCGAGGGTCATGGGCTCCAGGTGGACGGTCACGCGACCGCGCCTTTCTCCCGCAGCGCCGCGACCTCGCCGGCGTCGAACCCGGCGTCGGTCAGGACGCCGTCGGTGTCCTGACCCAACCGGGGCGCGGGGGCGGGGGACCGGTCGAGCCCGGCGTACGCCAGCGGGGAACCCGCGGCCAGGTACGGCCCGACGCCGGGCTGGTCGAGGACGGCGAACATCGGGTTGGCGTCGAGCTCGGCCCGCCCCTCGCCGAGCAGGTCGGCGAAGGTCTTGTACGTCGACCACAGGACGGACGTGGTGGCCAGCCCGTCGGCGACCTCGGCCAGGTCGCGCTCGGCAAACCACGGGCGGAGCAGGCCTAGCAGCACCTCGCGGTGGGCGTAGCGGTCGGTCTCGGTGGAGAAGTCGGCTTTCAGTGCGCTCTCGACGGCCTCGACGACCTCGGTACGCCCGGTCAGTGCGAGCAGGTCGCGCCAGTGCCGGGACGTCAGCGCCACGAGCATCACCCGGCGGTCGTCGCGGGTGGCGAAGTCGTGGGCGAAGCCGCCGTAGAGGTGGTTGCCGATCCGCGGGCGCGTGGTGCCGAGCTCGGCCTCCGCGAGGAAGCCGAGGTTGCCGGCCGTCGCCAAGGCGACGTCGTGCAGCGCGGCCTTGACGTCGGCGCCCTTGCCCGTGCGGACGCGAGCGCGCTCGGCGGCGAGGATCGCCACCGCCGCGTACAGGCCGCACGCGATGTCCCAGGCGGGCAGGACGTGATTGATCGGGTCCGCGTGCCCGTCCGGGCCGGTGAGCAGCGGGAACCCGACCTCGGCGTTGACTGTGTAGTCGACGGCCGTCCCGCCGCCGCGGTAGCCGAGCAGCTGGACGGAGATCACGTCCGGCCGCAGGGCGGAAAGCGTCTCGTAGCTCATCCAGCGCCGCCCGCCGGCGTTCGTCAGCACGATCCCGCCGCCGTCCCCCGGGGCGGCGACCAGCCGCTGGACGACGTCCTGGCCGGCGGGGGAGCGCAGATCGACCATGATCGAGCGCTTGCCCTTGTTCAGCCCCGTCCAGTACAGGCTCGTGCCGGACGGCCCCAGCGGCCAGCGCCGGATGTCCGGCGCGCCGCCGATCGGGTCGACGCGGACGACCTCGGCCCCGAGCTGCGCGAGGGTCATGCCGCCGAGCGGCGAAGCGACGTAGGAGGAGATCTCGACGACCCGCAGGCCCTCCAGGGGCCCGGTCGTGGTGCCCTCGCTCATCGGTATGCCTGCCCTCTCGACAGCGTGGCCGGGTGCACAATCGACCCGCGGTCGACGCACGCTACCGCCTCGCCACCGGCGCCGCCCAGGGTGAGATCCGGGGGGAGACACCCGCGGGGGTGGCCTCGATAGGGTCGGGTTCATGCGCTATCGGCGGCTCGGTGGGTCAGGTCTCGCGGTCTCGGTTGTCGGCCTGGGTGGCAACAACTTCGAACGGCGGGCAGACCTCGACGCCACCCGCGCGGTGGTCGACGCGGCCTTCGACGTCGGCATCAACTTCATCGACACCGCCGACATGTACGGCGGGTCGGAGGACTACCTCGGCGAGGTGCTGCAGGGCCGCCGGGACGACGTCGTGCTCGCCACCAAGGTCGGGCACGTGATGAAGGGCAAGCTCGGGTCCGACTGGGGCGCCCGCGGCGGGCGGCGCTACATCAAGCGGGCCGTCGAGAGCTCGCTGCGGCGGCTGCGCACCGACCACATCGACCTCATGCAATTCCACAAGCCCGACCCGCTGACGCCGATCGAGGAGACGCTGTCGGCGTTCACCGACCTCGTCCGCGAGGGCAAGATCCTCTACCTCGGCTCGTCCAACGTCGACGGCTGGCAGATCGCGGACGCGGACTGGAGGGCGAAGGCACACGGCTTCGAGCGGTTCGTCTCCGTCCAGAACGAGTACAGCCTGCTCGAGCGCGGGGTCGAGCGGGAGGTGATCCCGGCCTGCGAGCACTTCGGCCTCGGCTTCATCCCGTTCTTCCCGCTGGCCCGCGGCATCCTGACGGGCAAGTACCGCCGGGGTGAGGAACCGCCCGTCGGCACCCGCCTGGCCAAGGCCCCCGAGCACCTGACGGATGCGCGCTTCGACGTCGTCGAGCGGCTCGAGGTGTTCGCGGCCGAGCACGGCGTGGGCATGCTCGAGCTCGCCATCGGCGGCCTCGCCGCGATGCCCGCGGTCACGTCCGTCATCGCGGGCGCGACGAAGCCGGAGCAGGTGCGGGCCAACGCCTCCGCCGGGCTGTGGGAGCCCGACGTGGAGACCCTCGCCGCGCTGCGGGAGGTCCTCGACCCGGTGCGCGCGTGACCAGCTCGGGGTTCCCGCAGAGTCGCTTTACCGCCCCGGCGGGGGCGACGGACGTCCTGCTGATCCGGCACGGCGAGTCCGCGCCGATGCCGGACGACGGCACGCACCCGGTGACACCGGCCGGCGCCGACTTCCCTGGGCAGGCCGACCCCGACCTTTCCGAGGAGGGCCGCCGCCAAGTCGAGCTGCTCGCGCAGCGACTCGGCGTCGTCGGCCTCGACGCGCTCTACATCTCGACGCTCAAGCGCACGGCGCAGACCGCCGCGCCGCTCGCTGCCCGGCTGGGCCTGACCCCGATCGTCGAGCCCGGCCTGCGCGAGATCTTCCTCGGCGAGTGGGACGGCGGGACGTTCCGCCGTCTCGTCGCCGAGCGCGACCCGCGGATGCGCCAGCTCTGGCACGACGGCAGCTGGGACGTGGTGCCCGGCGCCGAGAAGGGCGACGCCTTCGCCGCCCGCGTCCGCGGCGCGCTCGAGCGGATACAGGCGGCGAACCCAGGCCGCCGCGTCGGCGTCGTCTGCCACGGGGGCGTGATCGGGCAGGCCGTCGCGCTCGCCTCCGGCGCCGCGCCGCTCGCGTTCATGCAGTGTGACAACGCGTCCGTGACGCAGCTGATCCTGCACGGGAAGCTCTGGATCGTCCGCAGATTCAACGACACCGCGCACCTCGGCCCGGCGTTCAGCCCGGCTTCGCCTCCCCCCGAGTGAGCGACCCTTCAGACGTAAGGACATGCGCGTGAGCGATACAGCGGTGGCGGGCCTGGTGCTCGCCGCGGGTTCCGGCAGCCGGCTCGGCACGCCGAAGGCCCTCCTGGAGATCGGCGGCGAGCGGCTCGTCGACCGCGCCGTCCGGACCCTGCGCGACGGCGGCTGCAGGCCGGTGACCGTCGTCCTGGGGGCCGCGGCGGACGTGGTCGTCGACGGCGCGTCGACCGCGCACAACCCCGACTGGGCGACGGGCATGGGCAGCTCGCTGCGGGTCGGCCTGGCGGCGCTGGCCGGCGGCACAGCCTCGGCGGTTGTCGTCTCGCTGGTCGATCAGCCGCTACTCGGCCCGGACGTCGTCGCGCGTCTGCTCGCCGCCCACGCGGCCGGCGCGACCGTGGCCGTGGCGACGTACGGCGGGAAGCGCCGCAACCCCGTCCTGCTCGCGCGGACGACCTGGGCCGAGGTCTCTCGCCTCGCCGAGGGTGACGCCGGCGCCCGCCCGTACCTCGCCGCGCACCCGGAGGAGATCACGGGAGTTCCCTGCGACGACATCGGCGCTCCCGACGACATCGACACCCCCGAGGACCTCGCCCGGCTGCGCGGTAGTGGAAGTTAGCGGCCCGATCGGGAATGTCGGCGCCTGAGTGGACATTGACTAGACTCAGCCGCCAGACGCGCCCGACTTTGGGAGATTTTTGATGAGCCAGACCGCCACCATCAGCCCGGCCGAGCTGCGCACCCGCCCGGACCTGGGCACGAAGGTCCGCCTCCTCGACGTCCGGACGCCGGGGGAGTACGCGGGCGCCCGCATCGCCGGCTCGCACAACGTGCCGCTGCCCGACCTCGCGTCCTACGTCGGCGCGATCGTCGCCGGCCCGGCCGCCGAACTCGTCCTCGTCTGCCAGACCGGTGGCCGGGCGAAGCAGGCCGCCGAGGTGCTGCGCGGCGCCGGCCACGACGCCGTGACCGTGCTGGACGGCGGGGTTGCCGCCTGGCAGTCGAGCGGCGGCGACGTCGAAGCGGACAAGCCGACCTGGTCTCTCGAGCGCCAGGTCCGCCTGGTCGCGGGCTCGATCGTCGCGACGAGCATCCTGGCCAGCCTGAAGTTCCCGAAGGCCAAGTTCCTCGCCGGCGCCGTGGGTTCCGGCCTCGTCTTCGCGGCCGTCAGCAATACCTGCCTGATGGGCAACCTGCTCGCGAAGCTGCCGTACAACCGGGCCGCGGCCGCCGATGTCGAGGCAGCGGTCGAGGCCCTGACCGCCTGAGCGTTACTTCCGAATCGTGATCTTGTCGCCGGGCTTCAGGTACGACAGGACGGTGACCATCGCCTGCTCGGCGACGGACAGGCAGCCGGCGGTCGCTCCCTTGCCGTTGACGTGCCAGAAGATCCCCGAGCCGCGGCCCTTGCGCTGGAAATCCGGGGCGCGGTTGAAGTTGATCACGATCGCGTAGTCGTACTGGCCCTTGTAGTCCGTGAGCCGCTCCGAGCTGCTCGTCGAGCGGACGAAGCCGCCGAGATCGCCGCTGCGGTAGGTGTTGTAGTACGTCGAGTTGTTGTCCTGCACCCACCAGTCGTTCGAGCGGACGGCCCGGAACGGCATCGCCGTGAGCGGCGCGGGGTCCAGCCCGAAGGCCTCGGTCATCGTGTACGTCCCCGTGGGGGTCGTGCCGGTGCCCTGGCGCCGGATCGCCCCGTCGGTGATCCCGCCGTAGCCGACCCGCCCGAGCGTCGTGAACACCCGCTCGACCCCGCAGGCCGAGTCGGTGCGGGCGTAGAACGAGATCGCGGCGGTCGTGCCGCCCTGGCCGTCCACGATCGTCCGGGTGCGCTGGGTCTTCCCCAGCGAGACCTCGACCCCGTCGAGGGTGATCGTGCAGTCCTGCCAGCGCAGGCTCAGCGCCGGCGTGGACGGTGCGACGAGCTTCAGCGCGTACGCGGCGGCGAGCGCATCCCAGCCGTCGCGGGTGACCTTGCCGGTGACCGGCAGCCCCGCGGCGCGCTGGAAGTTCTCGACCGCTGCCGCGGTGCTCGGCCCGAAGTTCTGATTGGTCGTCACTCGGGTGAAGTGCCCGAGCACCTCGAGGTAGTGCTTCAGCGTGTCGACCCGCGCGCCGCTCGACCCGACCTGGAGCGTCGCGCTCGGCGCGGCCGTGGCCGGGGCGACGACGGCGGTGGCGGCGCCCAATGCGAGGACTGCGGCGACGGGGACGGCGCGCCGCTGGCGCTGCGAGAGCTTCACAAGGGTACCCTAACCACGAACATGAGCTCGGCGCACGTTGCGGGGGCCCGTTCGGGTCAGGGTTCAGCTAGCCGCCGTCCGGCGTTCGCGTTCAGGCCCCGGTGGTCACGTGCAGCGAGTACTGCGACGCGCGGTAAGCGTGGGTGCCGCGCTCGACGGCGCGGCCGGACGCGTCGAACGACGTCTGGTCGACCGTCAGCAGGGGAGCGCGCTTCTCTTCCCCGAGCAGGCGCGCTTCCGCGCCCTTCGCCCCGCGGGCGCCGATCGCCTTGTGGCAGGTCGCCACCGGGACACCCGCGTCGCGCAGGAGCGGGTACAGCCCGGCGGTGACCAGGAGCGCCGGGGTCAGCTTCACCAGTTCGGCGGGCACCTCGTTGTGCAGCAGGGCGAGCGGCTCGGTGCCGGCGAACCGGACCCGCGAGAACACGTGGAGCTTCGCGTTCGCCTCGATGCCCAGCGCCTCCGCGCGCTCGCGGCCCGCGGGCTCGGTGACGAAGTCGAGAACAACAGTGCGCGGCGCGCGGCCGGCCTCGTCGAGCTCGTCCCAGAGCCCCGCCAGCGGAGCCGCCGCGCGGTCCGCCGGGTCGAGCACCGTGGTGCCGATGCCGCGGTGGCGCTCGAGCAGGCCGCCCTCGACGAGGTGCTGGATCGCGCGGCGCATCGTGGGCCGCGAGACCCCCAGCCGGATCGCGAGGTCGACCTCGTTCTCCAGCCGCTCGCCCGGGGTCAGCGTCCCGTCCGTGATCGCGAGCTCGAGCCCCTGCGCGACCTGGAAGTACAGGGGGACGGGGCTGTGCCGGTCGATGGTCACGGAAAGGACGGAAGTTTCCACGATGCTCCTCTGCGCGCAGCCTCGACGCGAGACCCTTGAGCCTGGCGCCGGAGTTTCGGTCGACCACATATGACACTTAGTCCTCATGTTAGGACATTCGGGCGTCGGCGCGCGCCGGCGAGCTAGGGGGACGGATGCTGCTCGGAGTAGCGGGCGTCGGCCGGATCGGCGCGCTGCACGCCGAGAACCTGGCCGGCCTGGGCTCAGGAGTGGGCTCGGGAGTGGACACTCTGCTGATCGCCGACGCCGACCCGGTACGCGCTGCGGAGGTGGCTGCCAAGGTCGGCGGCCGGGCCGTCGACGGGCTGGACGCCCTGTTCGCCGCGGGCCTGGACGGGCTCGTCGTCGCCACCCCGACGGACTCCCACGCGGGCCTGGTCGTCCGTGCGGTCGAGGCCGGGATCCCGGTGTTCTGCGAGAAGCCCGTCGCCGGCGACATCGCGGGCACGCTCGCCGTCCTGGCTCGCGTCGCCGGCTCGCCCGTCCCCGTGCAGGTCGGCTTCCAGCGCCGCTTCGACGCGGGCTACACCGCTGCCCGTGAGGCCGTCGCGGCGGGCCGCCTGGGGCGCGTCCACTCGGTCGTCGCCGGGACACTCGACCCGTCCCCGCCCCCGGCGGCCTACGTCGCCGTGTCCGGCGGGATCTTCCGCGACTGCAGCGTCCACGACTTCGACATTGTCCGCTGGGTAACCGGCCGCGAGGTGGTCTCGGTGTTCGCGGTCGGGGCCAACCACGGCGCCGACTACATTCGCGACTGCGGGGACGTCGACGCCGTCGCCGCCTTGCTCACCCTCGACGACGACTGCTTCGTCCACGTGAGCGCGAGTCGCTACAACGCGGCCGGGTACGACGTGCGCATGGAGGTCCGCGGCTCGACCGACTCGCTGTCCGTCGGCCTCGACCACCGGACGCCGCTGCGCCCCGCCGAGCCCGGCGCCCCGGCCCCGGCCGGCCCGGTCCACCCCGGCTTCCTCGACCGCTTCCGTGCCGCCTACGCGAGCGAGATGGCGGCATTCGTCGCCCTCGCCGCCGGCGGCGGCGCCAGCCCCTGCACCGTCTCCGACGCCCTCGCGGCGTTCCACATCGCCGAGGCCTGCGACCGCTCGCGGCGCGAGGGCCGGCCCGTTTCGATCGCGGAGGTTTCCTCGTGAGGCGACCCTGGAACCAGCGGCTGGCGGGAGCCCCGATCTCCTGGGGCGTGTGCGAGGTCCCCGGCTGGGGCTACCAGATCCCGGCCGAGCAGGTCCTCACCGAGATGGCGGGCGCCGGCCTGCGCGCGACGGAGTTCGGCCCGGACGGGTTCCTGCCCGACGCCGGCGTCGACCGCCGCCGGATGCTCGACCGCTACGGGTTGTCGGCGGTCGGCGGCTTCGTGCCCGTCGTCCTGCACTCTTCGCGGCTCGACCCGCTGGCCGACCTCGACGGGCTGTTCGAGGCGTTCACCGCCGCCGGTGCCGGCGTGGTCGTCCTCGCCGCCGTCTCCGGGCAGGACGGGTACGAGTCCCGCCCGGTGCTCGACCGCGACGCGTGGCGGACGCTGTGCGCCAACCTGGGCCGCATCGCCGCCGTCGCCGACTCCTACGGTCTGCTCGCCACGCTGCACCCGCACGTCGGGACGGTCGTCGAGCGGGCTGACGAGGTCGCACGCGTCCTCGACGGCTGCATGATCGGCCTGTGCCTGGACACCGGGCACCTGCTCGTCGGCGGCGCCGACCCCCTCCAGATCGCGCGCGACGCGTCCGACCGGGTGGCTCACGTGCACCTCAAGGACGTCGACGCGAGCTGGGCCGAGCGGGTCCGCGCGGGTGAGACCGGCTACGCGGACGCCGTCCGGCAGGGGCTGTACCGGCCCCTCGGCGAGGGCGACGCGAACGTCGCCGCTGTCGTCGGCGCGCTGGAATCCTCGGGCTACGGCGGCTGGTACGTCCTGGAGCAGGACCGGGTGCTCGGCACCCCGGTGCCCGGCGAGAACCCGTCGGCATCCGTCCTCGCCGACATCGCGACCGGGCTGGACAACCTGACCGCCGCGCTGGACACCACCGACTGCGACTCGAGCGAGCGGGGAACGAGCGAGCGAGACAAGCGGTCCGAAGACACAGCGGCATGACCTCCTTCGACGTCCTGACGATGGGGCGGGTAGGCGTCGACATCTACCCCGACCAGGTCGGCGTCGGGCTCGAGGACGTCACCTCGTTCGGCAAGTACCTCGGCGGCAGCGCGACGAACGTCGCCGTCGCGGCCGCGCGGCACGGGCGCCGCGCGGCGGTGATCACCCGGGTCGGCGCGGACCCCTTCGGGGTGTTCGTGCGCCGGGCGCTGCGCGGGTTCGGGGTGAGCGACGCCCACGTCCGGGAGGTGGCGGGACTGCCCACCCCCGTGACGTTCTGCGAGATCTTCCCGCCCGACCACTTCCCGCTGTACTTCTACCGCACGCCGACGGCGCCCGACCTGCAGATCCACGCCGGCGAGGTGGACCTCGACGCCGTCCGGGGGGCCGGGGTGTTCTGGGTGACGGTCACGGGGTTGTGCCAGGAGCCGAGCCGGTCGGCGACGCTGGCGGCGCTCGCCGCCCGCGGACGGACGGGGACCACGGTCCTCGACCTGGACTGGCGCCCGATGTTCTGGGCCGACCCGGACGACGCGCGGCCCTGGATCGACGCGGCGCTCGGCCATGTGAGCGTCGCCGTCGGCAACCTCGACGAGTGCGCGGTCGCGGTCGGCGAGCGCGAGCCCGCCGCCGCGGCCGCGGCCCTGCGGGCCCGCGGAATCCGCCTCGCGGTCGTGAAGCAGGGCCCGGCGGGGGTCCTCGCGGTGGACGACGACGGGGCGGTCGAGGTGCCGCCCGTGCCCGTCCAGGTCGTCAACGGCCTCGGCGCGGGTGACGGGTTCGGTGGCGCGCTGTGCCACGGTTTGCTCGCCGGGTGGGATCTCGAGCGAATCCTGCGCTACGCGAACGCCGCCGGCGCGATCGTCGCGTCCCGTTTGTCGTGTGCCGACGCGATGCCGACGCCGGACGAGGTCGAGGCTCTGCTCGCCGGCGTTCCCGCTCGCGCACGGCCGGAGTAGCCCGTACGGCCGCGGTGCAGAAGCGTTCAGGCCGGGAGCAGGGCGACCGGGTAGCGCTTGATGTTCTTGTCGCGGGTCACCAGGGTGAGTTCGTCGCACTGAGCCTGGGCAACAAGCATCCGATCGAACGGATCCGCGTGTAGCGCGGGAAGCGATCGGACCGCCAGGGCATGGTCCAGGCCGATGGGGAGAACCTCGAACTGTTGGTGGGAGAGCTGCTCACCGAGATCGTCGGGAAAGGTCACCTTGCCGAGCGCAGACTTGATGCTCAGCTCCCAGACGGTGGCCGTCGAGACCCAGACGTTCGATTCCGCGGAGGAAATTGCCGCCTTGGCTCGCGCACTCATGCGTTCCGACGTCAACCACCACAGCAGGACGTGCGTGTCGAGGAGCAGCTTCACGGCTCGATGCCGGAGAACAGGGCGGCGATCGAGCCGTCGACGGAGTCGAAGTCGTCCTCGATCCGCACGCGACCCTCCCACCCCCCGGGTACCCGTGCACGACGAGGCTCGCGGACCGCGACGAGACGGACGCGCGGGGTCCCTGCCTTGGCGATCACGATGTCCTCGCCGTTGGCGGCTCGTTCGACCAAGTCGGACAGGTGGGTCTTGGCCTCGTAGATGTTGACCTGGGTGCTCACCTCGTCAGGGTACGAGTTGGTCAGAAGCTTGGTCAACCCAAATCGTATGCGGCCAACCGGCCGCGAAAGCCGGCAGTTCGAAGGTCGGGGGTGCTCGCCGGAGCCGCGCCGGCGAGCAGGTGCGGCATCCCGGGTCTACGGCTGTCGTACTAGGGCGCCCACTAGCCAGGGCCCCTAAGCTCGGCCGCATGAGCACGGTCGACGACGCCCGTCTGCATCTGCCCGCCGGGGCAACGGCAACCGGTCCCTGGGCTCTGTCCGTGACGTCCGACCGGCCGGGCTGGAACCACACGTCGCTGCGCGTCCTGAATCTGGACGCCGGGGGGAGCCACACGTTCGACACGGGCGAGGAGGAGGCTGTGGTCCTCCCGCTCGCCGGGGCCGCGCGGGTGCGGTGCGACGACGCGGAGTTCGACCTCGTGGGGCGGCCCGGTGTCTTCGATCGGGTGAGCGACTTTGCCTACGTGCCAAGGGATTGCGCGGTCACGGTGACCTCCGCCGCGGGCGGTCGTTTCGCCGTCGCGGGTGCGCGCGCCACCCGGCGACTGGCGCCCCGGTACGGCCCGGCCGCCGGCGTCCAGGTCGAGGTGCGGGGGGCGGGCCGCGCGACCAGGCAGGTGAACAACTTCTGCACGCCGGGCACGTTCGAGGCCGACCGCCTGATCGCCGTGGAAGTGATGACCCCCGGCGGGAACTGGTCGTCCTACCCGCCGCACAAGCACGACGAGGACCGCCCGGGGGAGTCGGTGCTGGAGGAGATCTACTACTTCGAACTCGCAACCCCCGGCGGGCTGGCCTACCACCGCGTGTACGGCAGCCCCGAGCGTCCGATCGACATCCTCGCCGAGGTCGGCGACGGCGACGTGGTGCTGATCCCGCACGGTTGGCACGGCCCGTCGGCCGCCGCCCCGGGGGTCGACCTCTACTACCTCAACGTGATGGCGGGCCCCGGCGACGATCGGGCCTGGCGGATCTGCGACGACCCCACGCACGCGTGGGTACGCGACACATGGGCAGCGCAGGTACCCGACCCGCGCGTCCCCATGACCTCGACAGAAGGAAGGGTTTCCCCTTGAGCACAACACGTCTGACGGTGGCTCAGGCCGTGGTCCGGTTCCTGTCGGTGCAGTGGACGGAGCGCGACGGGGTCGAGGCCCGCACCATCCCGGCGTGCCTGGGTATCTTCGGCCACGGCAACGTGGCGGGCCTCGGGCAAGCCCTGCTGGAAGATGCGGACGGCCCCGGCGAACTCCCGTACATTCTGGCCCGTAACGAGCAGGCGATGGTGCACACGGCGGTCGGCTACGCCCGCACCCGCAACCGGATGCAGACTCTCGCCTGCACGTCCTCCGTCGGGCCGGGTGCGACGAACATGGTGACCGGCGCGGCCCTCGCGACGATCAACCGCCTGCCCGTCCTGCTGCTGCCGGGTGACGTCTTCGCGACCCGCGCGACCGGCACGGCGCTTCAGCAGCTCGAGGTCTTCGGTGACCCGGGCATCTCGGTCAACGACGCCTTCCGGCCGGTGTCGCGGTTCTTCGACCGGGTCCACCGGCCCGAGCAGCTGCCCTCGGCCCTGCTCGGCGCCATGCGCGTCCTCACCGACCCGGCCAGGACGGGGGCCGTCACCCTGGCGCTGCCCCAGGACGTCCAGGCCGAGGCGTACGACTGGCCCGACGAGCTGTTCGCCCGCCGGGTCTGGCACGTCGGGCGGCACCGGCCCGGTTCCGGCGCGCTGGACCGCGCGGTCAACGTGCTGCGGTCCGCGAAGCGCCCGCTCGTCGTCGCCGGCGGTGGCGTCGTCTACTCGGCCGCGTGCGAGGCGCTGGCCGATTTCGTCGACGCCCACGGCATTCCCGTGGCCGACACCCACGCCGCCAAGGGAGCGCTGCCCTTCGACCACCCGTGCTCGGTAGGAGGCCTCGGGGCGACGGGGTCGCCGGTGGCCAACGCCCTTGCCCGGCACGCGGACGTCGTGCTCGGCATCGGCACGCGCTACTCGGACTTCACGACCGGCTCGCGGACGGTCTTCGCCGACCCGGGGTTGCGCTTCGTGAACCTGAACATCGCGAGCTTCGACGCGGCCAAGCACGGCGCGACGATGCTGGTGGCCGACGCCCGCGCCGGCCTGGAGGCGCTGACGTCCGCACTGGGCGACTACCGCGCGCCGGCCGAGTGGGTGGCCCGGCACCGCGATCTCGCCGGCCCCTGGGCCGACGAGGTCGACCGCGCCTACCACCTGGACCACGGCCCGCTGCCCGCGCAAACCGAGATCATCGGCGCTGTCAACGAACTGATCGGCCCGCGGGACGTCGTCGTCGCAGCGGCCGGCAGCCTGCCCGGCCAGCTGCAGATGCTGTGGCGCGCGCGGGACCCGGCGACCTATCACGTCGAGTACGGCTTCTCCTGCATGGGCTACGAGATCGCCGGCGGGCTGGGGGTGAAGATGGCGGCCCCGGACCGCCAGGTCGTGATCCTCGTCGGCGACGGCTCGTACCTGATGATGGCTCAGGAGATCGCGACCGCGGTCGCCGAGGGCGTGAAGCTCGTGATCGTCCTCGTGCAGAATCACGGCTTCGCGTCGATCGGGGCATTGTCGGAGTCCCTGGGCGGGCAGCGGTTCGGTACGGCCTACCGGCAACGTGACCCCATGTCAGGTCGGCTCGACGGGGACCTGCTCCCGATCGACCTGGCCGCGAACGCCGCCAGCCTCGGCGCCGACGTCCTCCGGGCCGCGACCGTCAAGGATTTCCGCGAGGCGCTCGTCACCGCACTCGCCTCCGTACGGACAACGGTCGTGCACGTCGAGACCGACCCGCTGGCCCCGGCGCCGTCCTCGGAGTGTTGGTGGGACGTCCCCGTCGCCGAGGTCGCCGAACTGGCGAGCACGCGGCAAGCCCGGGTGGCCTACGACGACGCGAAGCGCGCCCAGCGCTCGTACCTGCGCTGAGCGTCGGGGCCCGGCGGGCTCAGGCGCCGGAGAAGCGCAGGTCCACAGCCTTGCGGGGAGTGGCGACCTGCTCCGGCTCCGGGGCGAGCTCCAGGGTCGGCTCTGCGACGGGCTCGGCCTCGGCGACGGGCTCGGCGACGGGCGCCGCCTTCGCGGTTCTGGCCTTGGCCTTCGCGGGCGGGAGAACGGGCGCGGGGTCCATGCTGCCGGAGTTGTACTGGTCGATGATGTGGCGCGGGATCCGGCCGCGGTCCTTGACCTCGTAGCCGCGCGCCCGGGCCCAGGTCCGAATCGCCTGCAACTGCTCCGGGTCGGCCTTCGGTGCGGGGCCGGAGGTCAGCGCCCTGCGCGGAGACGGCGCGGCCGCGCCGCCGCCGACCCGGCGGGCCGCCGCGGCGTACTCGCGGAAGATCTCCGACAGCTTCGCCGCGTTCGCGTCCGACAGGTCGATCTCGTAGTCCACCCCGTCCAGGGAGAACCGCACGGTGCGGTCGGCAGTGCCGCCGTCGAGGTCGTCTTCGAGCAGGACCACTGTCTTCTGCGCCATGGAGAGAGATTCTGCCGGTTCGGGGGGCGCGGCGTCGCCCCGACCCCCTGACACGCCGACGAGAGTGGGAATGTGGACGCAGGAATTCCTCGGCGAAGGGGCTCAGGCCGTGCGGACGATCGGGCACTGGATCGACGGACAGGACACCGCCGGAGCCTCGACTCGCCGCGGGCCGGTCTTCCAGCCGGCGACGGGGGAGGTCCAGGCGGAGGTCCTGCTCGCCGAGGCGGCGGACGTGGACGCGGCCGTCGCCGCCGCGACGAAGGCCGCGACGGGCTGGCGGGAGTCCTCCCTGATGGCCCGGTCCCGGGTGATGTTCGCCTTCCGTGAGTTGATGCACCGGCACGTGGACGAGCTCGCGGAACTCGTCTGCGACGAGCACGGCAAGGTCGTCTCGGACGCGCGCGGCGAGGTCGTCCGGGGGCTCGAGGTCGTCGAGTTCGCCTGCGGGATCCCACACCTGCTCAAGGGCGAGTTCTCGGACGCCGTCTCGACCGGGGTGGACGCGCACTCGCTGCCGCCAGCCGCTCGGGGTGTGCGCGGGCATCACGCCGTTCAACTTCCCGGTGATGGTCCCGCTCTGGATGCACCCGCTGGCGATCGCGGCCGGCAACACGTTCGTGCTCAAGCCGAGCGAGCGGGACCCGTCGGCCTCGCTGCTGGTCGCGCGCCTCTATGCGGAGGCGGGCCTGCCGGCCGGCGTGTTCAACGTCGTCCAAGGCGACCGGGTGGCCGTGGAGACGATCCTCGACCACCCGGGCATCGCCGCCGTCTCGTTCGTCGGCTCGACGCCCGTCGCGAAGCTCGTCCACCAGCGGGCGTCCGGGGCCGGCAAGCGGGTGCAGGCGCTCGGCGGGGCGAAGAACCATGCGGTCGTCCTGCCCGACGCCGACCTCGACGTCGCCGCCGCCGAGCTCACCGCGGCCGGGTACGGCTCGGCCGGGCAGCGCTGCATGGCGATCTCCGTGGTCGTCGCCGTGGGGGACGCCGCCGACGGGCTCGTCGCCCGGCTGGCCGCCCGGGCCGCCCGGATCACCGTGGGCCCGGGCCGCGGCGCCGACTCCGAGATGGGCCCGCTGGTCACCGCCGACGCCGCCGCGCGCGTGTCGGGGTACGTGGACCGGGCCCGGGCGGGCGGCGCGGCGCTCGTCGTCGACGGCCGGGCCGTGGCCGTCGCCGGGCACGAGGGCGGCTTCTTCGTCGGCCCGACGCTCGTCGACCACGTCGACCCGGCCGCCGAGCTCTACACCGACGAGATCTTCGGCCCCGTCCTCACGGTCGTTCGCGTGGGCACCCTCGACGAGGCGATCGCGCTCGTCAACGCCAACCCGTACGGCAACGGCACGGCGATCTTCACCTCCAGCGGCGCGGCGGCCCGCCGCTTCACCCGCGAGGTCGAGGTCGGCATGGTCGGGGTGAACGTGCCGATCCCGGTCCCGATGGCGTTCTACTCCTTCGGGGGCTGGAAGGACTCGCTGTTCGGCGACACCCACGTCCACGGGCTGGAAGGCGTGCGGTTCTACACCCGCGCCAAGGCCGTGACGACCCGCTGGCCCACGGACCACGCGCCCGAGGGCGGCATGCACTTCCCGACTGCCCGTTAGGCGGCGCCGGGCGGCCCGCCGGTTATCGTCGGCCCATGACGGATGCCGGTGAGCGCACGCTGACGCTGGACTGCGGGGGCACCGGGCTCAAGGGCACCGTGCTGGACGCGGCCGGCCAGCCGCTCGCGGACCGCGTGCGCGTCCGCACCCCGTACCCGCTCACCGTCGAGCTGATGGCCACGACCCTGCTCGGCATCGCCGCGCAGCTGCCGGCCTACGACCGCGTCTCGATGGGCCTGCCGGGGATGATCCGGGGCGGCCAGGTCCTGGCCACCCCGCACTTCGTGACGGAGGCCGGCCCGTTCACCCCGCCGCGTCCCGACCTGGTGGCCGCGTGGATCGGCCTGGACGCCGCCGCGGAGTTCGCCAAGGTGTTCGGCAAGCCCGTCCTGGTGGTCAACGACGCCGAGCTCGCCGGCATCGGCGTCATCGAGGGCGTCGGCTTCGAGGTCCTCATGACCCTCGGGACGGGGCTGGGTGCCGCCTTGTACGACAACGGCCGCGTGGTGCCCAAGCTGGAGCTGTCCCAGGCGCCGTTCCGCAACGGGGAGACGTTCGACCAGCAGCTCGGCGAGCACGCCCGCAAGGCGATCGGGAACGAGCGCTGGACGCGGCGGGTGGCCAAGGCGCTCGACCGCTGGCACCCCGTCCTGTGGTGGGACCGGCTTTACGTCGGCGGCGGCAACACGAAACGACCTCACCGGCGACCTCGGCCGGCCGCTCACGCTGGTGCGCAACGACGCCGCCCTGCGCGGCGGCGCGCGCCTGTGGGACTACGTGGGCAAGTAGCGGGTGCCCGTGCTCGTCAGCGCAGCTCTTGTCAGGAACGCGCGGGCGAGCGGGCCCGCCGTGGTCGCCCCGGTGTTGCCGTTCTCGACGATGACCGCGAACGCGATGCCGTCCATGAAACCGACCATCCACGCGTGCTTGCCGGGCTCCTTCTCGCTGCCGTACTCCGCCGTGCCCGTCTTCGCTCCGATCGTCTTCCCGGACATCCGCAGGACCGTGGCCGTTCCCGAGTTGACCGTGGAGATCATGAACTCGCGCAGCGTCTCGGCCTCCGCCAGGGGGCCCAGGACGTCGCCGCCGTCGTCCTGGGCGGCCGGCGACGGAGACGCGGTCGAGCCGGCCTCGGCCCCTACGACGTCCGTGATCAGACGCGGGGTGTGCGGGGTGCCCGAAGCGACCGTGGCGGCGACCGAGGCCATCGCGAGCGGGCTCATCAGCACGCGGCCCTGGCCGATGCCGGCGGCCGCCCGGTCGACGTCGTCGCTCGAGGTCGGGACGTCGCCGGAGAACGTGTTGACACCGATGTCCCACCCGTGCCCGATGCCGAAGGAGTCCGCGGCGTCCGTGAGGTCGTCCGCGTCGAGCTTCGACGACTCCTTCACGAACGCGGTGTTGCAGGAGACCTCGAAGTTGCGCTTCAGCGTCACGTTGCCGACCGCACCGAGCCCGTCGTAGTTCTCGAACCGCTTGCCGTCGATCGAGGTCGACTCGGGGCAGTTCACCCGGTCGTCGGGCTCGAGCCCGACCCGCAGCAGGGCGGTCGTCGTGATGATCTTGAAGATCGAGCCGGGCGCGTACTGGCCGTTGAGCGCGCGGTCCTCGCCGGACTTGTCGACCGGGCCGTTCGCGACGGCGAGGATGTCACCGGTCTCGGTGTCGATCGCGACCAGCGAGCTGTTCTCGTCGGTGAGCTTGAGGGCCTTTTCTGCCGCCTGCTGGACGTCGAAGTCCAGCGTGGTGTGCAGGGGCTTGCCGGGCGCGGCGGTGAACTCCGCGAGGGTTGCCACGACGTCCTTGCCCTCGCGCGTCACGATGTCGACCGAGCCGCCGGGGGTGCCGGCGAGCTGCTCCTGGTAGGCCGACTGCAAGCCGGAGGCGCCGACCGAGTCCGCGGAGGACGCGGTTGGGCCGGCGTTGGCCAGCGTCTGGCGGTTGGCGATGCTCACGGCGCCCAGGACGCCGCGGGCGAACTCGCGGGTCGGGGCCAGGGTGAGCTTGTCGTTCTGGGTGACGACGCCCTCGATCTCGTCGAGCCGGGACTCGAGCGCCTCGTAGTCGGTCTTGCGCAGGACCACGGCCTCGACGAATTGGCCCTCCGGCGCCGCATTGGTGCGCAGCGCGAGGCCGTCGACGTTCACGTTCAGCAGCTCGGCGAGATCCTCGATCGTGCCGTCCGGGACCTTGCCGGCCTCGACGCCGACCCGGATCACCGGCTGTTCGGTGACGAGGTCGCGGTCCTTGCGGTCCTTGATCGGTGCCCGCGGGGGCAGCTCGCGGACGCGCCGCAGCTTGGTGTCCGCCGTCAGCTGCGGGTGGATCACCGAGGGCTTCCAGGTGACCCGCCAGGTCTCGTCCTCCGTCTTGACCAGCTCCAGCGCCGAGCTGTACTTCCACTCGGCGAGGGCGTTGAGCTCCAGGTCGGCCTCGAACGCCAGCACGCACGGCTTGGCGTCGCCGCAGCCCGTCACCGCCCCGGCGACAAACTCCCGGCTGTCGGGCCGCAGGTCGTTCTGCAGCTCCCGCAGGGCCGTCTCCGCGCCCTTCACGTCGGTGGTGCGGGCGGCGGCCTCGGGTAGCCGGTTTGCCGCCCAGTCGGCGAGGAACGCCTCGCCGGCCGCGCGGGCCTTGGCCTCGGTGTCGTCCTTGAAGGGCCCGCACCCGGTGAGGACCAGGGCAGTGGCCGTGACCGCCGTTATCAGGCGGGCGCGTGAGCGGGGCATAGGTCCCTTCCGAGATCGGGGACGGTTTGGAAACCGGGTATCGATCATGACCGATCGCGGGGTGCAGCGTGGGCTATCGGGGTCACCGGAGTAGGTGTCGGCACACTCACAGCTACCTCGCATGTCGGCCCGGCGCAGGCCCGCAGCACCGCGAGGACGGGGGCGAGGGTAGCGCGCACGACCGCGTAGTCGGGGTCGTCGTGGCGCGAGTCGAGCTCGTCCGGGTCGAGTTGCAGGTCGTACAGCTCCCTCGACCCGTCCAGGTACTCGGCGTAGACGTAGCGGTCGGTCCGGACGGCGTAGAACTCCGGTGCCCCGGGAATGCCCGGCCCGTTCTCGAGCAGCACCGCGCGGTCGGGTCCGGCCGCCGGGTTATTGACCTCCGCCCCCGTCAGCTCCGGCACCAGCGAGTGCCCGTCCAACAGGAACGCGGCGGCCACCTGGTCGCGCGCGCCGGTCAGCTCGAGCACGGTGGGCGCCACGTCGACGTTGGCCGCCAGCGTGGCCAGCTTCGCCCCGGGCGCGATGCCCGGCCCTCGCACCAGGAACGGGACGCGAACGTTCGCCTCGTACACCCGTTGCTTGCCGAGCGGGATCCGGTGCTCGCCCTGGAAGAACGCGTTGTCCGAGACGAACAGGACGTAGGTGTCGTCCATCCGCCCGAGGCGTTCCAGCGTGTCCATGATCGTCTGGACGCCGTCGTCCACCGCCAGCAGCGCCTCCCGGCGGCACTGGTAGTTCTCCGTGACCGACACGACGGTCTTGTGCGACATCGGCTTGCGAGCCTGCAGCCGGGGTGGCTTGTCACTCAGGTCCGGTTCGTTGAACGACGGCGGCCGCGGCAGGACGGCCGTCGCGAAGTCACCCTCGTGGCGCGGCGCGGGCTTGGCGTACGCGTCGCACCGCTCGCCCGTGCGGTACGGCGCGCCCCGGTGGGGCGCGAGGTAGTCGAGCGCGAGGAAAAATGGTTCGTCCGCCCCGGAGTTGCGCTCGAGGAAGTCCACGGCCAGGCCGGTGTACACGTCGTCGACGTGGTCGGCGGCGCTCGCCCCGTACGCGACGAGCTTGCCGTTCACGTTGAGCTCGTAGTCGGTGTAGCTGTGCTGGTGCGGGTACGGAGGGCTCACCCAGTCCGTCCACCCCAGGGGCACCTCGTGCGGGTCGGCCTTGCCGTAGCCGTTCAGGAACTTCCCGACGTGACCGGTGGTGTAGCCGGCCCGGGTGAGCCAGACCGGCAGTGTCTCGTCCTGCTTCAGGTGGGCGTACCCGCCGTACGGCTCGGAGTTGCCGCGAACCCCGGTGTTGTGCGAGTACTGCCCGGTCAGCAGCGTCGCACGCGACGGGCAGCACAACGGGAAGCTGGCCAGGTACCGGTCGTAGGACGTGCCCTGGTCGCCGAGCAGGGCACGTACTCTCGGCATCGCCGCGAGTTGCTCGACCGTCTGGTCGTCCGTCTGGATGATGACGATGTTGGGCCGCTCCGGAAGCACCGGTGTGGGCCGGGCGGTCGGGGTGATCTCGCTGCCCAGCTGCGTGGTCGGGCCGGACAGGGCGACCACGAGCCCGGGGACGCCGACGGCCAGGAGCGCGGCGACGACCCACCAGGCGGGATGCCTGGGCGCCGTTCCGGAGGGGCGCCACACCCGCATCGGGCCGCTTCCTCCTCGCTGCTTTCGTGGACGAATGCGGCCCGTCGACCCGCGCTCCGGTGATCCAACCCCCGGACGACCGTAACAGCGCCCTGTTTCGGCCCGCGCAGGGCGCGCGGGCTCCCGATCTGGTCAGGGGCCTTCCGCTCCCGGGGGCGCTCCCGAGGGGCCGTGGGAGAGCGCGTGCACGGCGCGGACGACGTCGACGGAGTCGGCTTCGGCGGCGGTCTTGTCGGGGCGGTAGCGCAGCACCCGGGCGAACCGCAGAGCCATCCCGCCCGGGTACCGGCTGGAGGCCTGAACGCCGTCGAAGGCGATCTCGACGACCAGTTCGGGTCGGACGTGCACGACCCAGTTGCCTTCCGCCGCGGCGCCGTTGTCGGTCACCCGCGCCAGCAGCTGCTCGGTCTGCCACTCCAGCAGCGCGTCCGTCAAACCCTTGAACGTCTTGCCGAGCATGACGAAGCCGCCCGCGGGGTCGCGCGCGCCCAGGTGCAGGTTGGACAGCCACCCGCGGCGGCGGCCGTGCCCCCACTCGGCCGCGAGCACGACCAGGTCGAGGGTGTGCCGCGGCTTCACCTTCACCCAACCCGCCCCGCGCCGGCCGGCCTCGTAGGCCGCCGTCAGGGACTTCACCACGATGCCCTCGTGGCCCCGCCGGACGGCGTCGGCCAGGAAGGCAGCCGCGTCGTCTGGTGTCTCGGTGACCCGGCGGGGGACCAGCAGCCCGGCGGGGACGGCCCCGGCCAGAGCCTCCCGGCGCTCCGCCGCCGGCAGGGCCAGCAGGTCGGCCCCGTCGAGGTGCAGGCAGTCGAAGAAGAACGGGCTCAGCGGGACGGCTGCGTCGCCGCCGCGGCGGGCCGTCCGCCCGGCGGTGACCTGGAACGGCTGCGGGCGGCCGTCGGGCCGCAGGGCCAGTACCTCACCGTCCAGCACCACCGAGGTGACCGGCAGCGCGCGGGCGGCCGCCACGACCTCCGGGAGCCGGGCCGTGACGTCCTCCAGCGTGCGGGTGTAGACCGCCACGTCGCCGCCGTCGCGGTGGACCTGGATGCGGATGCCGTCGAGCTTGAACTCGGCCGCGGCCGGGCCGGCGCGGGCGAGGGCGTCCGCCGACGTCCGCCCCGGGCTGAGCCAGCATGGGCTGCAGCGGGCGGCCGACCTCGAGCCGGAACTCCGCCAGCGCGGCCTCGCCGGCGACCAGCACGCGTTCCGCCACGGGAGCCACCGCCCCGCGCAGCATCACCGCCCGCCGCAGGGCGGGGGCGGGGACGCCGGCGGACTGGGCGACCGCGTCCAGCATCACCCCGTCCAGCGCGCCCTGGCGCAGCTCACCGGAGACCAGCCCGGCCAGCAGCCGCTGTTCGGGCGCCGTGGCGCGGGCGAGGAGGGCCGCGAACTCCGCGCGGCGGGCGGCCTGCGAACCGGCGCCGGCCAGTTCGGACAGCGCGGCGAACGCGGCGTCGACCTCGGCCACGTCGAGCGAGGCGTGCTCGGCGGGCGGAGGCAGGTCACGCAGGGACGCCGGGCCGAGGCCCGTGCGGCGCTGGCGTAGCTCGCCCGACAGGTACGCGACGGCGACGGGCACCTCGGCCGGCTCGGCGGCGCGCAGGCACTCGGCGATCAGGCGGGACTTCGCGGACCGCGACGACGTCGCGGCGACGGCGGCCGAGGCGTCGGCGAGGAGTCGGAGCAGCACCCGGTCATTGTGTCCGCGGGGCCTGACAGTTTTGCTGCGGCCGGTCTGCTGCGGCCGGTCTGCTGCGGACATGGAACGGCCCCGCGGTGGTGACAGACGTCCCGGTTCTGTCACACCCGCGGGGCCGCAAATCCCTCTCGGCACGAGTGCCGGTCGGGAAGTCCCTGATGTTCCGATGGAGCTTTGTGGAGGCGGTTCCTGCCTTCACACAACTCAGACGCTCGGCGCCCGATTCCCGTTCCCTGGGTTCCGTCTTTTTTTGGGAAATGGCCTGCGTCACAAGGACTTCGACCGTCCGGACGTAGGTGCGGCCCCGCGGAGGTGACAAACGTCCCGGTTCTGTCACCCCGCGAGGCCGCGGCCCGTCGGCGCCGGAGCGCCGCCGGGGTCCTTCTGTACACCCGGGTGAGGAAGAGGCATTCCTCCACCGGGGTCCTTCCTCCCGCCCGTGCGAGAGATCTAGGGGGTCACGACTTCGTGACTTTCGCATCGCTGCCGAGGATGATCTCGGCCTTCTTCTCGTCGTTACCGCGAAGGTACGTCACGGTGACCTTGTCTCCCGGTTGCCTCGACCGAACCGCCGCGACGAGTGCGTCGGACGTGTCGATGAGCCGGTCGTCCAGCTTGGTGACGAGGTCACCCTTCTTCAGCCCGGCCTTCTCGGCCGCGCCGCCGGAGGTCACGTTGTTGACCAGCGCGCCCTTCTGGGTGGGGCGCGGCGATCCGGTGACCTCGACGCCGAGCAGCGGATGGGCGACGGTCTCGCCCTTCTGCAGCTTCGCGGCGATGACCCGCGCCTGGTCGATCGGGATGGCGAAGCCGAGCCCGATGGAGCCGGACTGCCCGCCGAGGGAGGCGCCGAGCGACGCGATCGCCGAGGTGATGCCGACGAGGTTGCCGCCCATGTCGACCAGCGCGCCGCCGGAGTTACCCGGGTTGATCGGTGCGTCGGTCTGGATCGCGTCGATGACGCTGCCGTCGGTGCCGACCGCGCCGCCGCCGCCGTTGCGCGAGGCGAGGACCGGGCGCTGCAGCGCGCTGACGATGCCGCTGGTGACCGTGCCGGACAGGCCCAGCGGTGAGCCCACGGCAACGACCTGCTGGCCGACCGTCAGATTCGAAGACTTGCCGAACGGGATCGGCGTCGCGTCGGTGATGCCCGAGACCTTCAGCACCGCCAGATCCGAACCCTTGTCGGCCTTGACCAGCTTGGCGTTGAGCGTCCGCCCGTCCTTGAACGTGACGCTCAGGTCGCCGCTCTCCGCGACGTGCGCGTTGGTGAGGATGTAGCCGTCGGTGCTGATCACGACGCCGCTGCCGCTGCCCACCACCTGGTCGCTGCCGCCGTCGCCGGGGTTGGGGTCGAGCAGCCCGAGCGACGGGGACGTGCCGCGGACGTCGATCGACACCACGCTGGGCAGGACCTTGGCCGCGACCTGCTCGACCGACCCGGCCGGCAGGTTCTTGGCCGGCGTGGTGACGGGCTTGCCGGCGAGCGAGCTGACCGTGCTGCCGCTCTCGTCCTTGCTGATGCCGTAAGTGACGCCCGCGCCGACGCCGCCGCCGATCAGGCCCGCGACCAGGGCGACGGTCATCAGGACGCCACCCCCGCGCTTGGGTTGCGGGTAGGCCGGCGGGGGTGGGGGCAGGGGGGGGACGGTGGGGGCCAGCCCGGTTGACCTGCAGGTTCGCCCCCGTACCCCTGTGCGTAGCCCTCGGTGGGAGGGAACTGGGCGGCCGGCGGTGGCGCGCTCCAGGGATTGTCCGCAGTCGGCGGAAACTGCGGCGGGCGGTCTTCCATGAAATCACCGTGCCTAGCTGGGCTGAGAGGACGCTTAACTCTCCGTGTGAGTAACCGAAGAACCATGAGGTAGTCGAAGGCGCATCAAAGCGCCCCCCTGGGGGGCCCGGTCGGCCGTGACCGTGCCCTTGTGCCGCTCCGCGGCCTGCCGCACGATGGCCAGCCCGAGACCGGATCCGGGCATAGTGCGCGACTCGTCGGAGCGGTAGAACCGTTCGAAGACGAACGGCAGGTCGGCCTCCGCAATTCCCGGGCCCTCGTCCGCGACGCTGATCGTGCCGTCACTGAGCAGGACGGTGACGGTGCCGCCGGCGGGGCTCCACTTGCCCGCGTTGTCCAGCAGGTTGAGCACGGCCCGCTCCAGCGAACGGGCGTCGCCCACCACCGTCCAGGGGCGGGTGCGGACGTGGAAGTGGACGTCGGGGGAGCGCCGGCGGGCTCGCTCGACGGCGTTGGCGACGACGTCGGCCATGTCGACGACCCGGTCCTCGGCCTTCTCCGCGTCGTCGCGGGCAAGCTCGACCAGGTCGCTGACGAGCCCCGTCAGCTCCTCCACCTGCGCCTGCACGTCCTCGAGCAACTCGTGCTTGTCCTGCGCGGAGAGCCTGTCCGACCCCTCGGCCTGGGCGAGCAGGTCGAGGTTGGTCCGCAGGCTGGTCAGCGGGGTGCGCAGTTCGTGGCCGGCGTCGGCGACGAGTCTTCGCTGGCGTTCCTGGGACCGCTCCACGGCCTCGAGCATCGAGTTGAAGCTGCCGCCCAGGCGCGCGAGTTCGTCGTCGCCCTTCACCTCGATGCGGATCAGCTTGCCGGTCTTGGCGACGTGCTCCGCCGCCTTCGTCAGCTTCTCCACGGGCCGCAGGCCCTGCCGGGCGACGAGGACGCCCGTCCACGCGGCCAGCGCGACGCCGGTGAAGCCGATGATCGAGCAGCGCCGTCCCCAGACCCGCGCAGGGTTCGCTCCGTCGAGTCCGTGGACTGGGCCAGGACGAACGCGGCGCGCGCCTCGCCCTGGACGTCCGACGGGACGGGGCCCACGCGGGTCTGGACCGGCTCCTCCACAGGGTCGGCGGCCGGGTCGACCTCGGGGATCTCCTCCGCGGCCTTCTGGAGCGCGGGGACGGCGACGACGCGGAAGCGCTCGCCGCCCTCCGTCTCGATCGTGCGGATGGAGGATCGGGGCCAGGCCCTTCGCGACCTCGGCCTCCTTCCGGCCGAACTTCAGCGCGCCCTCGTCCGCGTTCTTCGGGCTCGGGAACGTGGACTCGTCGGTGTAGACGAAGGCGATCCTGATGTCGACAGCCCGGAACGCCTCGGTCGGCTTGAGGACGGTGTCGGTCGGGTCGCCGTAGCTGGTCTTGACCAGCGACTCGGCCCGCTCGAACAGGCTCTTGTCGAACGCGTTGTAGTACTGGACGCGGATAGTGAAGAACGCCGCGAGCGAGGTGATCGCGACAGTGATGCCGACGACGAGCGACACGAACGCCGCGACCCGCACGCGGAGGGTCAGGTTGCCGAAAATCGCTGCGACCAGGTGCGGGATCAGCGTGCGCTGCCGGACCTTCATCGGGATGTTGTCGACCGCAGGGTCCGGTCGCGCCCGGCGGCGCATCGCCGCCGCCGGCGTCCGCCGCGGGCCGGTCTTCTTCTCCTCGGCTGCGCGGGCCGCCTTCTCCGCGGCCGCGCGGGCCTGCGCCGTGAGCAGCGGCGGGCCCTGGTCGACAAGCAGGCCCGTCTCGGGCGGCGGCGGAGTCTGGACCGGGACGATCGGCCCCGTGCCCTCCGGCGCGACCCCGTTGGTGATCATCGAGGCCGGATCCCGCGGATCCATGAGGTCGGGCCGGACCGGCAGGCGGATCACCGGGCCGTCCGCGTCCGAGTCGGTGTGCGAGTGCGTCGAGGTCACCGCTCAGCCCGCCGAGCTCACGGGATCCTGGGTTCGCTTGTCTCGCCCGCTCGTTCCTCGCGGGCTCGAGTCGCTCACGGGATCCTGGGTTCGCTTGTCTCGCCCGCTCGTTCCTCGCGGGCTCGAGTCGCTCACGGAGGGGTCTCACGCATCACGTAACCGACCCCCCGAACCGTGTGGACGACGCGGGAGCCGCCCTCGGCCTCGGTCTTGCGGCGCAGGTAGCCGACGTAGACCTCGAGCGAGTTCGCGGTCGTCGGGAAGTCGAAGCCCCAGACCTCCTCGAGGATCCGCTCGCGGCTGAGGACCTGGCGGGGGTGGCGCAGGAAAAGCTCGAGCAGGGAGAACTCCGTGCGGGTCAGCCGCAGGTCGTGCTCCGCGCGGCGGACCTCTCGCGTGCCGGTGTCCAGGGACAGGTCACCGAACGTGAGCAGGCCGGGCGGCTCGTCGGCGTCCGTAGAGGTCGCCGAGCGGCGCAGCAGGGCGCGCAGGCGGGCCAGCAACTCCTCGAGCGCGAACGGCTTGGGCAGGTAGTCGTCGGCGCCGGCGTCCAGACCCGCGACGCGGTCCGCGACCCCGTCCCGCGCGGTCAGCACCAGGATCGGCACGTCGTCCCCGGTCGCCCGCAGCGCGCGGCAGGCCTCGAGGCCGCCCATGCGGGGCATCATCACGTCCAGCACGAGGGCGTCAGGCCGGACCGCGGCGATCTGGCCGAGGGCCTGCGCGCCGTCCGCCGCCATGTCGACCTCGTAGCCGTTGAAGGTCAGGGAGCGCCGCAGCGACTCGCGTACGGCACGGTCGTCGTCGACTACGAGGATGCGCATGGGGCAAGTGTGCCTCAGGAGGACCGAATTCGGGCCGCACGCCGCTCACCAGGTGTTTCAGGCGACCGCGGGCGTCCGGTTCAGCAAGGCCGCGAGGTGATCGAGCAGCTCGTCCAGCGCGAAGGGCTTCGGCAGGTAGTCGTCGGCGCCGGCGGCGAGGCCGTCTTCGCGGTCGGCGACGCCGTCGCGAGCCGTCAGCATCAGGACGGGGATGCCGACCCCTCGGCTGCGAAGCTCGCGGCAGGTCTCGAGGCCGCCCATGCGCGGCATCATCACGTCGAGGACGATCAAGTCGGGCCGAGACTCGGCGACCCGGGCGAGCGCCTCGGTGCCGTCGGAGGCGAGCTCGACCTCGTACCCGTTGAACGTCAGAGAGCGCCGGAGCGACTGGCGGACGGCGCGGTCGTCGTCGACGACAAGAATCCGCATGTTGAAAGGATGCTGGGGATGTCTGAGCCCAGGCTGAAGTGAGGCTGAACATCGCGTGAGAACGTCTCGAAACCGGGACGAAATCGGGAGATCTGCCTGCCCCGTAGCCTTCGCAGCATGAGCCTTGCGCCCGGTGCGGCGGCCGACGAGCCGGTCTCCGGTGTCGGCGGTCGCGCACCGGCCCCCGACGACGTCGTCGCGACGTGGGCGGAAGCGGCCGGCAACCCCCGCACGCCGCTGGTCGTGGTGGAGCCGCTGCTGGCCTTCCTGGACGCGCACGCGCTAGGCGCCGGGCCCGCGGTCCTCACCCTCATCGGCGCCGGGCACTCCAACGCCACCTTCGCCGTGCAGCGCGGGGACGCGACGTTCGTCCTGCGGCGCCCGCCGCGCCCGCCGCTGCCGCCGAGCGCCCACGACATGCTGCGCGAGGCGGGCGTGCTCCGTGGGCTGGCCGGCCGCGCCCGGGTGCCCGCGGTCCTGGCGGTGTGCCCCTCGGTGGACGTGCTCGGCGCGCCGTTCTACGTGATGGAGCACATCGCCGGATCGGTCCTCACCGACGCGCTGCCTGCCGCGCTGGACTGCCCGGAGCAGCGCCGCGCCGTCGCCGACGAGCTGGTCGACGCGCTCGTCGAGATCCACGCCGTCGACTGGCAGACCGCCGGGCTCGCTGCGCTCGGCAAGCCGGAGGGCTACCTCGCCCGCCAGCTGCGCCGCTTCCTCGGCCTCTGGGAGCACAACCGGACCAGGGACGTCCCCGCCGTCGAGCGCGTCGCCGACTGGCTCGGCCGGAACCTTCCGTCCTCCGGGCCCGCGACCGTCGTGCACGGGGACTTCCGGCTCGGCAACACGCTCTACGCCGACGACGCCCCGGCGCGCCTGACCGCGGTGCTCGACTGGGAGATGTCGACGCTCGGCGACCCGCTCGCCGACGTCGGCTACCTGTGCGCGATGTGGTCCGAGGCCGGCGACTCGGCGAGCCCCCTCGACCTGTCGCCGGTGACCCGGCTCGACGGGTTCCCTTCGCGGGCCGCACTCGTCGCCCGGTACGAGGAGCGGTCCGGTCGGGCGGTGACCGACGTCCGCTGGTACACCGCGCTAGCGCTGTGGAAGTCCGTCGTGTTCATGGAGGGCAACTACCGCCGGGCCGTGACCGGGGCGAGCGACGACGAGTTCAACCGGTCGTTCGGCACCGGCGTGCTCGAGCTCGCGGAGCGTGTGGAGCACCTCACGCTCGGGTCTTGACCGCCCGGCTGGCGCCGGGCGTGTGCGCCTGGCACGATGGGCCGATGCGCACACACGTCGAGGTCAGCGGGTCCCGCCGCTTCTCCGTGTCCTGTTGTCGCTGTCGCCGCTCCTAACGAGCCCGACGCCGCGACGGCCTCGGGTTCGCCCCAGGCCCTGACGGACCCTCGCTACCGGTAGCTCCGGGCCGGGCCGGTCCGTCCCGCAGCGCAGCGACGAGGACGACCCGATGACCAGCGTCACCCCCTTTACCCCCGGCCTTTCCCCCGCGTGGACCGCCGCCCTGCGGGAGCGCGACCTGACCCCGCTGCCGGCCAGCACGTCCGTGCCGGTCGAGCTCTACGCGCTCCTCGCCGACGGCCGTGCCCTGCACTTCCGGGCCCGCGGGACGTCGGTGACGCTGCGCTTGTATGCCGCGTCCGACGTGGTCCTGGCCGTCGCTGTGGACGAGCCCGTGCTCACACACCTGCCCGTCACCGGCGAGGTCTGGCACCCGCTCGGCAGCGCGGTCGGCCACGTCGCGGCCAGGGCCGTCGTTGTCGCCGAGCCGCTCGCCGTCGCCACGATCGACGGCCGCGAGCGGTTCGGCTGGACCTCGCACGAAGCCGGCCTGCTCCGCGGCGTCGAGGCCCTGCCGCTGCTCGACGAACTCCTAGACGCTCTCGTCCCCTCCGGCGGGTTCGCCCTCGCGGTCTGACGCCGCCTGTCCTCGCCTCGTCCCGCCCGCTCCGTCCGCCGCTCGTCACTCTCGTCCCCGCCCCACCGTCTCATCCGACTTCCTGCGCTGGCGGCGCACTTCACGCGTCAAAAGCGCACCTCGTGCGCTGTGCACGGCGCAGGAGGTGCGTTTTCACCGCGTGAAGTCGGCCGCGGCAGGACCGATCTCGTGTTCGCTCCGGCCGGTCCCGGCAAGCGCCCGTCGTGGGCGCTGGCCGCGGGCCCGGGCGTCCCGCCCGGCGGCTTCGTCCCTGCGGTCTGACCCGCCTGGCCTACGCCTCGTCCTGCCCGCTCGTCGGCGCCCGCCGTGCCTCCGGCGCTGAGAGCACACTTCCTGCGGCGTGCGCGGCGCTGGAAGTGGCCTTTCGGTGCGTGAAGTCGGTCAGCAGGGCCGGTTCGACGTCCGCCGTGAACGAATCGCGGCGGACGGGCGTCCTCTGTCGACAGGACGGAGGCGACACATGCCGATGCGGACGCGCAAGGTGGTCGGGGCGGTCGTGGCCGCGGGGCTCGCCGGGTCGGCCAGCCGGGCTCTCCTACGCCTGACCAGGCAGGACACGCCGAGGTCGACCGGCGTGTCGCGACTGCTCAGTCATCCATGAGCGGCCGTCAAGGTGCGGTGGACCCCGGAGGCGACCGCGACCGCCCTTCCATGCCCTGGGAGCAGCGACACGCCGGGCCGCCTCGGCGTGTCGCGGCGCTCAGCTCATTCCTGAGCGGGGGACACCGGGGCGTCGATCGCGCGGGGGGACAGGTCCGGGTCGTCGGCCGGGAACGTCCGGACGGGGCCAGGGTCGGTGAATCGGGTCTCGAACCGGACGGTCACGCGGCCGATACCCGCGCCCCAGACCCAGCCGTCGCCGTGGACGGCGTGGCGGACGTCCTGGCCGGGGGTCCAGCGGGGCCGGGCGTCCGGACGATCGGGCGTGCCGCCTCCGGCACCTCCACCCACAGCGACATCGACCCCGGCAAGCGAGACACCGGCATCGGCACCGGCATCGGCGCCGTCACCGGACGAGCCGCGGTCGAGCGCGAGCGCCTCGACCTCGGCCGCTTCCGCGGACGCGAACAGGTCCTCCTGCGACCAGTCGGACAGGCCGGAGATGCCGACGCCGAGCAGGCGGATGCCGTCGCTGGTGTCGATCTCGGTGAGCAGCCGCCGGGCGGTGGCGGTGACGACGCGCATGTCGTCGGTCGGGCCGGGCAGCGTGGCGGAGCGGGTGTGCGAGGCGAAGTCGTGCCGGCGGATCTTCACGGTCACGGTGCGGCCCGACAGGCCCGAGGAGACGAGGCGGCGGCAGACCCGCGCGGACATGCGGTCGCAGACGTCCAGCAGGACGGCGCGCTCGACGACGTCCCGGTCGAAGGTGTCCTCGACGCTGATCGACTTCGACTCGCGCGCGGGGGAGACGGGCCGGTCGTCCTCGGCGCGGGCCAGGCGGGTGAGCAGCCGGCCGTGCGCCTGGCCGATCAGGGAGATCAGCTCGTCGGGGTCGGCGGCCGCGAGTTCCGCGACGGTGTGCACGCCGGCCCGGCGCAGGCGGTCGGCGGTCGCGGGGCCGACGCTCCAGAGCTTGCGGACGGGCATCGGGTTCAGCAGGGCCGTCTCGGTCCCGGGGGAGATGACGACGAGGCCGTCCGGCTTGTCGAGGTCGGAGGCGATCTTCGCGATCAGCTTGGACGTCCCGGCGCCGACGGACGCGCGCAGCCCCGTCGCGGCATGTACCGCCTCCTTGAGGCGGAACCCGGTGTCTCGGACGGTCGCGTCGGACCACCCCTCGGGCGGCGTCGGACCGGCCGCGAGGTCGACGAACGCCTCGTCCAGGGAGATGGGCTCGATCGCGGGGGAGAGCTCCGCGAGCAGGCCCATCACGATCGTGCTCACCTCCCGGTACGCGTCGAAACGCCCGGCGAGGTACGCGGCGTGCGGGCAGAGCGCGCGGGCCTGGCCGGTCGGCATCGCGGAGCCCACGCCGAAGGCCCGGGCTTCGTAGGACGCCGTCGCGACGACCCCGCGCGGCCCGATCCCGCCGACGACGACGGGCTTGCCGCGCAGCGAGGGCTTGTCCCGTTGCTCGACGGCCGCGAAGAACGCGTCCAGGTCGAGGTGCAGGATGCTCGGTTCGGCGCGCACGCCGCCATGCTGGCACCGCCGCGTCCGCCCACGTCGGGGCGGGGAACGTTCGCAATATTCCGAACGTTGTTCAATTGTTCCGGCACCACCGATTCGCCCGGTCAGGCGGGGAGGTGGTGGGCACCTCCTGGACCCGCCGGTCCTCGCGCCACGCACGCCTCGGGGGAGGAGACGTACGCATGGAGGTCGTCGACATGAACCGCGTCCCAGGTTCGCAAGCCGAACCGAACACTCAGCCGAATATCGAGCCGAACGTCGACAAGCAGGGCGACAAGCCGATCGGCAAGCAGGCCGAGAAGCGGGCCGTTCGGGGCAACCCGTTGCCCCCGCGCCCCGGCTGGCAGTCCGGCGCGGCCTGCCGCTCGGAGCAGTCGGAGCTGTTCTTCGGGCCGGAGGGCGAGACCCGCTTCGAGCGCCGGCGCCGCGAGACCGGTGCCGTCGCCGTCTGCCAGTCGTGCCCCGTCCTGGCTCGCTGCCGCCGCCACGCGCTGCTCGCTCCCGAGCTGTACGGGGTCTGGGGCGGGTTGACGTCGGGCCAGCGCAGCGCCGCGCGCCGGGCCCGCAAGAACCGCGTGGCCTGAGGCGGGTCGCACCTTCCGTACGCTTCGCGCGTGGACTGCCTCTACACCGCGGCCGAGCGGACGTTCCTGCGCGCCCAGCAGAGCGGCCGGTTGCTGAGCGCGGCGCCGGCCGAGGGCCCCGAGCTGACCGCCGTGCTCTACCAGATGCACGGCGACGTGGTCGTCGCCGGCGGCTTCGACCTGGTCGCGACGCCGGCGTGGGCGGAGGCCGAGCGCAGCGGGCGGGCCGTCCTCGTCGTGGACGAGATCGTGGCGGGCAACCCGGCGCGGTCCCGCGGCGTGCGGCTCGACGCGAGCGCGACGGTGGACACGAGCTGCCCGCGGCCCGTCCTGCGGCTGCGGCCCGAGGGCGTCCGCAGCTGGGGCCTGAATCCCTAAACCTTCACCTTGACGGGGTTGGACGCCTCGCCCGTCTCGGAGTCGACGACCCGGAAGGTCATGTCGCCCTTGCGGCCGGTCTTCAGCCAGAGCGAGTAGGAGCCGTCGGCGTCGATCGTCGATCCGGCCGGGAAGTCGGCCCACTCGCCGGACTCCTTGCGCTGCACCGTGACCCGGGTGCCCGCGTCGGCCGGCTTCTGGGTACCGCTGATGACGATGCGCCCCGCGCCCTCGTGGACGGCCTCGGCCGTCAGCCCGCGGGTCACCTTCTTGACGACGGGCTTGGGCGTCGGGGTCTCTTTCTCCGGGCCTTTGAAGGGCACCGCCGTGCCGGCGGTGGCGTTGCCGGACTTGGACGCGAGCATGCCCGCCGCCCCCACCACCATGCTGATCATGAAGACGAGAACGAGGAGCCCGATCGCATTGCGGACGGATTTGGACACAGCTACACCTCCGCCGGGGGCGGGAGTCGGGGCGGGAAACGGACAGATTACCGGGAGGAGAACGACCGGTCCACGGAACGTGACGAAAACCGCGCCTTACTCCACCGGCCTTCCGTAACCGCCCCCGCCGGGGGTCTCGACGACGAGCACGTCGCCGGCGCGGACGTCCACGGAGTCGCACCCGCGCAGCGTCTCGATCGTGCCGTCCGCCCGCTCGACGCTGGTGCGGCCGAGCGCCCCCGGTGACCCGCCGGCCATCCCGTAGGGCGGGACGCGCCGGTGCCCGGACAGGACGCTGACGGTCATCGGCTCTCGGAACCGCAGCCGGCGCACCGCCCCGTCCCCGCCGCGGTACTCGCCGGCCCCGCCGCTGCCGGGACGCACGGCGAAGTCCTCGACGACCACCGGGTAGCGGAACTCCAGCACCTCCGGGTCGGTCAGGCGCGAGTTCGTCATGTGAGTCTGGACGACGGGCGTGCCGGCGTAGCCCGGGCCGGCCCCGGAGCCCGACCCGACCGTCTCGTAGTACTGGTGCGACGCGTTGCCGAACGTCACGTTGTTCATCGTTCCGGAGCCCTCGGCCGCCGCGCCGAGCGCGGCGTACAACGCGCCGGTGATCGCCTGTGAGGTCTCGACGTTGCCGGCCACCACGGCCGCCGGGAAGACGGGCGCAAGCATCGAGCCCGCCGGGATCACGATCTGGAGCGGACGGAGGCAGCCGTCGTTCAGCGGGATGTCGCTCTCGACGAGCGTCCGGAAGACGTAGAGCACGGCGGCCGTCGCGACCGACGAGGGCGCGTTGAAGTTCGTCGCGAGCTGTGCGGACGTCCCGGTGAAGTCGATCGTCGCCGACCGGCCCGCCCGGTCGACGCGGACGGCCACGGCGATCACCGCGCCGGAGTCGGTCTCGTAGCGGTAGGCGCCGTCGTCCAGCACGTCGATCACCCGGCGCACGGCCTCCTCCGCGTTGTCCTGGACGTGACCCATGTAGGCGCGGACGATGTCCAGCCCGAAGTGGGTGACCATCCGCTCCACCTCGGCGATGCCGCGGGCGTTGGCCGCGACCTGCGCGCGGAGGTCGGCGAGGTTGGTGTCCGGGTTGCGCGACGGGTAACGGCCCGCGGTGAGCAGCTCGCGGGTCTCCGCCTCACGCAGCGCCCCGGCGCGCACGAGCAGCCACGAGTCGAACAGGACGCCCTCCTCGCGGACGTCCGTGCTGAACGCGGGCATCGAACCAGGCGTCAGCCCGCCGATCTCGGCGTGGTGACCGCGGCTCGCGACGAAGAACACCGGTTGGGCCGAGCCCTCCAGGTACACCGGCGTCACGACCGTGACATCGGGCAGGTGGGTGCCGCCGTGGTACGGGTCGTTGACCGCGTAGACGTCGCCGTCGCGCATGTCCGCCCGCATCCGGCGGATCACCTCGGTGACGCTCGCGCCCATCGAGCCGAGGTGGACGGGCATGTGCGGCGCGTTCGCGACGAGGTTCCCGCCGCCGTCGAACAGCGCGCAGGAGAAGTCGAGGCGCTCCTTGATGTTCACCGACTGGGCGGTCGAGGACAGCGTCGCGCCCATCTGCTCGGCGATCGACATGAACAGGGCGGCGAAGATCTCCAGCAGGACGGGGTCGGCCGCCCCGCCGGCCGCTTCCACCGGGCCGGCGGCTGCGCCTGTGCGGCGCAGGACCAGGTGGCCCGCTGCCCCGAGTTCGGCGCTCCAGCCGTCGTCGACGACGGTGGTCGCGCCGTCCTCCGCGACGATCGCCGGGCCGGGCACGCGGACGCCGTCCCCGATCTGGGCGCGCCGGTACAGCGGCGCGTCGCGCCACGCCCCGCCGGAGTACATCGGGACGGTCCGCGGACCGCCGATCGACGGCGTTGCCCCGGGGCGAGGGCCGGGGGCTCCCCGCCCCGTCCCACGGCCTCGACCGAGACGGCCTCGACGATCAGCGGGCGCTCCATCGCGAAGGAGTACGTGCGCCGGTACGCCGCCTCGAACTCCGCCGCCATCGCCTCGGCCGTGTCGAGCGCCACGGGCACGGTGGCGTCGGTGCCGTCGTAGCGCAGGTGCGCGGTGGCTGCGACGCGGACTTGCGCGCCCGGCACTCCCGACGACGCGAGCTCCGCCGCGGCCGCCTCGCCCAGCCGGTCGGCGAGCGACCGCAGGCGCGGCTCCAGCTCCGGGGTCGAGCGCGCTTCGACGGCCTGCTCCCGCATCGCCGTGACCTCGGCCAGCCCGATGCCGAGCGCCGAGAGCATACCGGCGAGCGGCGGCACGAGCACGGTGGAGATCCCCAGCTCGCCCGCGACCGCGCAGGCGTGCTGGCCGCCCGCGCCGCCGAAGCTGGTCAGCGCGTAGCCGGTGACGTCGTGGCCCTGCTGCACGGAGATCTTCTTCACCGCGCTGGCCATCGTCACGACCGCGACCCGCAGGAACCCCGCCGCGACCTCCTCGGGCGAGGCCGCGACCCCGGTCTCGGCCGCGATCGACGCCGCCAGCGCGGCGAACCCCGCCCGGACGGCCCCGGTGTCCAACGGCTCGTCGCCGCCGGGCCCGAACACGGCGGGGAACTCCTCGGCGCAGATCCGGCCGAGCAGGACGTTCGCGTCGGTGACCGTCAGCGGGCCGCCGCGGCGGTACGCGGCGGGGCCCGGGTCGGCGCCTGCGGAGGCCGGCCCGACCTGGTAGCGGCCTTTCGTGAAGTGCAGGATCGACCCGCCGCCCGCCGCGACCGTGTGGATGTCGAGCATCGGCGCGCGCAACCGGACGCCGGCTACGACCGTGTCGAAGACCCGCTCCAGCTTGCCGGCGTGATGGCAGACGTCCGTCGACGTCCCGCCCATGTCGAAGCCGATCACGCGACCGAAGCCCGCCAGCGCGGCGCACCGGGCCGTCCCGACCAGGCCGCCGGCCGGGCCGGAGAGCACGGCGTCCTTGCCGCGAAACGTGTGCGCCGCCGTGAGGCCGCCGTTGGACTGCATGAACAGCAGTCGGACGCCGGGCAAATCCGCGCAGACCGCGTCGATGTAGCGGCGCAGCACGGGGGACAGGTACGCGTCGACGGTCGTCGTGTCCGTCCGCGGGACCAGGCGCATCAGGGGGCTGACCTCGCTCGAGATCGCGACCTCTGCGAAGCCGGCGGCCCGGGCCACCTCGGCGGCCGCCCGCTCGTGGGCCGGGTGCAGGTGGCCGTGCAGGCAGACGATCGCGACGGCCGCGATCCCGTCCGCCCGGGCTGCGTCGAGGTGGCGGCGCAGGGCGGTCAGGTCGGGTTCGGTCTCGACGGTGCCGTCCGCCAGTACCCGCTCGCGGTAGGCGACGACCCGTTCGTGCAGGAGGTCCGGGCGGACGATGTGGCGGTCGAAGATGCGCGGGCGGTTCTGGTAGCCGATCAGCGGGGCGTCGGTGAAGCCGCGGGTGATCACGAGCAGGGTCCGCTCGCCGCGGCGCTGGAGCAGCGCGTTGGTGGCGACCGTCGTGCCCATCCGCACCTCGGCGACCCGCTCGGCGGGGACCGCCTCGTCCGGGCCGAGGCCGAGCAGCGAGCGGATGCCTGCGACCGCAGCATCGGGGTAGTGGCGGGGGTTGTCCGACAGGAGCTTGGCGGTCGCGAGCGTCCCGTCCGGGCGGCGGGCGACGACGTCCGTGAACGTCCCGCCCCGGTCGATCCAGAACTCCCAGCCCGCGTCCACCCGCTCATCCTGCCCGGCCCGCCCGGTATGGGACGACATGCCCGAAGCGGGCCGGATCGTTATGCGCGGTTCGCGCGACGCGCCGCCCCACGTCCCAGAAGGCAACACCCGTCACACGTACGTTTCGGTTGCACGGTTCTGCCCCAACTGTCAAGAGGGGCACCCAGCGCGCCCGGGAGGGGTCCCGCTTTCATGATCCAAGCGCACAACCTGAGCAAGTCCTACGGCGGTAAGACCGCGGTCCACGACCTGTCCTTCGAGGTCCGGCCCGGCGTCGTCACCGGATTCCTCGGCCCGAACGGCGCCGGGAAGTCGACGACCATCCGGCTGATGCTGGGGCTCGACCGCGGCCCGGGGGTGACGCTGTTCGACGGCGTCCCTTACTCCGAGCTGCGGCACCCGCTGCACGAGGTCGGTGCCCTGCTGGACGTCAAGGCGTTCCACCCGACCCGGCGAGCCCGCCAGCACCTGCTGATGCTCGGGGCTTCGCACGGCATCGGGCGCAAGCGCGTCGACGAGGTGATCGAGTGGGTCGGCTTGGGCGCGGTCTCGCGCAAGCGGCCGAAGGCGTTCTCGCTCGGCATGGCGCAGCGCCTCGGCCTCGCCGCCGCGCTGCTCGGCGACCCGCGGGTCCTGATCCTGGACGAACCGGCCAACGGGCTCGACCCGGCCGGCATCACCTGGCTGCGCGGGTTCCTCAAGGCGTACGCGGCCGAGGGCCGCACGGTTCTCGTCTCCAGCCACCAGCTGGCGGAGATGTCGCTGATGGCCGACCACCTCCTGGTGATCGGTGGGGGCAAGCTGATCGCCGACGAGCCGACGGCCGCCTTCACCGGCCGCAGCACGAAGTCCGGCACCGTCGGGGTCCGGACACCGCACATGGAGCGCCTGAGCCAGGTGCTGACCGGCGCCGGCGCCGGCGTCGTCCGAGAGGACGGCAACCTGCTCGCCGTGTCCGGGTTGAGCCGCCCGGAGATCGGCGAGCTCGCGTTCCGCAACGGCATCGTCCTGCACGAGCTGTCCTCGCGCGTCCCGGCGCTGGAGGACGCGTTCCTCGAGCTCACCGGCTCGAGCGCCGAGTTCCGCGCGGACGTGTCCCGGATCCCCGTCCAGGGTGGCGGTCGCCGACGGGAGACGGACCGGCCCGGGGTCGTGGCGAGCTTCGCCGACGACGACGTGACCGAGCAGTTCGAGATGGCGTCGTTCCACGCCGCCGACGGCAACGAGGGGGAGGACCGATGAGCACGACGACGATCGGCACGCGGGCCGAGCTCGGCGCGCCGGAGGCCCCCACCGGTGGCGCCCTGCACGCGCTCGGCGGAGCGCTGCGGTACGAGTGGGTGCGCCTGCGCACGCTGCGCTCCACCTGGTGGCTACTGTTCGTGGCGGTCGGCCTCAACGCCCTGATCGCCTTCGCCGTCGCGCGCCGCGTCGTCAGCGGCAACAAGGCGCTCGACGCGGAAGCCGTCGTCACCCTGCTCACCGGCGGGTCGGGGATCTCGCCGCTGTCCGTCACGGCCGTCCTGGTCGGTGTCGCGGGCGTGCTGGCCCTCGGCCACGAGTACCGCCACGACATGGTCCGCACGACGCTGACCGCGGTGCCCCGCCGCGGGGTCGTGCTCGTCGCCAAGGCCACGGTCGTCGGGCTGTGGGCGGCGTACGTGGCCGTCCTCGCCGCGGCCGCCGCGTACGCCGTCGGTCTCGTCGTGATCGGCGAGCGCTGGACGCCGGCGCTGCTGCGCGGGGAGGGCACGATCCGCGCCCTCGTCGGCTTCGGCGGCCTGGTCGTCCTGACCTCGCTGTTGGGAATTGCGCTCGCGGGCATCTTCCGCAGCGTCCCGGTGGCCCTGGTCGTCCTGCTGCTGACCCCGCTGCTGGTCGAGCCCGTCCTGGACGCCGTGCTCCAGATGGAGGCGATGGAGAGCTTCGCCGACGCGGGCAAGTACATGCCGTTCACCGCGGCCCAGCAGATGATCGCGGTCTCCGGGGAGGGCACGGCCCACGGGTTCGACCCGCTGAGCCCGCTCGCCGGCGGCGTGACGTTCCTCGGCTTCGTCGCCGTCCTGGGCCTGCTCGCACTCGCGCTGTTCAAGCTCCGCGACGCCTGACCGCCCCGGCACTGCGCGGCCGGGCGCGCTTGTCGGCCGTCATCGGCCCCTGTCGTCCGTCCCGACGGGGACACCGCCCGGTAACGGCTGACAAGGCGGGGTAGGGAGCATGCCGCCGCGGTGGCAGGATCGCGACATGGGCTTCCAGATCACCGGTCTACCTGAGGCCGACGCCGTTCTCGACGAGTACCCGCTGGCTGTCGTCATCGGAATGCAGCTCGATCAGCAGTACGGGATCGAGCACGCGTTCCGGGGCGGCTGGAAGATCCTGACTCGGTTCGGGACGTTGGAGGCCGGCGCGATTGCGGCCGCCGACCCCGAAGCCTTCTCGGCGATCTGCCGCACGCCGCCCGCGATCCACCGGTTCCCGGCCGCCAAGGCGACCGCCGTGCAGAAGCTCGCCGTGCTCGTCGAGTCGAACTACGGCGGCGACCCGACCCGCATCTGGACCGAGGCCGCTACCGGCGAAGAGTTGCTGAAGCGCTTGAAAGCTCTGCCGGCGTTCGGCCCGCAGTCGTCGAAGATCTTCATCGCCCTGCTGGGCAAGCAACTCGGCGTCCAGCCGCGCGGCTGGAAGGCGGCGGCAGGGGATTACGCGCTGAAGGGGTACCGCTCGGTTGCGGACGTCACCGGCCCCGAGGCGCTCCTGAAGGTCCGGGCGTACAAGCAGGCCGCGAAGGCGGCGGCGAAAGCCGCAGCCGCGGGCTGAACGGGCGGTTCCAACCTGGCCGGCGACGGTCGGAACGGCTGCGCGGAGGCCAGGGATGCGAGTTGCGGCTCGTGTGGCGCGCCACGCCGGGCAGGTCGTCCCTCTGATCCCAATGTGCATCTGTGGCCGTCGGGGGAGCAGTCCGCTCACTGGCTGGCAGGCGTACGGCCAGTAGCGCTCGCCTGCGTCCGGCCGCGACGGCCGCGGCGCCGGTGGCCTGGTTCGGTACGGTCGTGCCCATGTCTGCCTATCCGATCGGCGAGGCGGCTCGTGGTCGCTGAGCCCCAGCTACCGGGCGAGCTACCGGCCGGCGGCACGGTCGACCTCGGACTGCTCGAGGCGGTTCTGCGCCAGGCGCCGATCCCGTTCGCGTTCCACGACGCCGACCTGCGCTACCGGCACGTCAACGACGCCCTCGCAGCGCTCAACGGGCGCAGCCCGGCCGAGCACCTGGGCCGGCGGCCGGTGGAGATCCTCGACGCCGACCTGGCCGCGCACCTCGAGGGCGCGCTCGACCAGGTGTTGCAGAGCGGCGAGCCGCTGCGGACGGAGCGGCTCTACTCGTCCGGACGGTTGCGCGGCCGCTCGTTCGTGTCGTCCTGGTACCCGGCGTCGGACGCGGACGGCAGCCTGCGCGGGGTCGGGGTGTTCCTGCAGGAGATCACCGCGCTCCAGCGCTCCGAACACGCCCTGGACGCGAGCCGCAGCCGCAACCGCCGGCTCCTGGAGGCCACCACCCGGCTGGCCCCGGCGCTGCGCGTGGAGGAGGTGCTGACGATCATGGCCGACATCGGCCGGGAGGCGCTCGGCGCCGACTACACCGGCGTCGGCCTGCTCGCGAACGGCCTGCTGCGTCTGCCCGCCCCGCTCGGCTGGGCGCAGCTGAGCCCCTGGGTGGACATCTCGCCGACGGAGTTCACGCTCGTCGCCCAGGTCCTGCGGGACGGCACGCCGGTCTATGTCGCCGACCCGCGGGCCTACCTCGACCTGCTCCCGGACGTCCGCACGGCCAGCCTGCTCGACGAGATCTCCGAGAAGTCCTGGGCGGTGCTGCCGCTGCGCACGACCGGCGACCCGTTCGGCGTCCTGCGCCTGGCCTTCCGGACGGAGCGGGTCCTGCAGCCCGGTGAGCGGCTCTTCCTCGAGGCGTTGGCGGGGCAATGCGCGCTCGCCGTCGAGCGGGCCCGCCTGTACGAGCGTGAGCACGAGGCTGTCGTGATGCTCCAGCGCAGCCTGCTACCTGCGGAGTTGCCGACGATGCCGGGGCTCGAGGTCGCCTGCCGTTACCTGCCCGCGCAGGCCGAGTCGGCGATCGGCGGGGACTGGTACGACGTGTTCGTCCTGCCCGACCGCAGGGTGGGCTGGGTCGTGGGCGACGTGATGGGCAACGGCCTCGTCGCCGCGGCGTGCATGGGGCGCGTGCGGGCGTCGCTGCGGGCGTTCGCGTTCGGTGACCCCGACCCGGGCGCGGTGCTGACGGGTCTGGACCGGCTCTTCGAGTCGACCGAGACCGAGGAGAACCTCACCACCCTGGTCTACGGCGTGATCGACGTGCAGACGGGCGTGGTCGACACGGGCAGCGCCGGGCATCTGCCGCTGCTGGTGGCGCGTTCGGACGGCACCGTCGACACCATCGCGCCGGAGCCCGCCGGGACCCCCCTGGGCTGGGCGGAGCACCGCATGACGGGCCCGGCGTTGCGGCTCGCCCCCGGGGACGCGCTGATCGCCTTCTCGGACGGGTTCGTGGAGAACCGGCAGCGCTCGGTGGACGCGGGCCTGGCCTGCGTGGTGGCCGCCGCGGCGCAGGCCAAGGGTCTCGCGCCTGAGGAGATGTGCGATCATCTCGTGACGTGCTTGCTCGAGGGTCAGCGCCGCGAGGATGACGTCACCCTTCTGATCGTCCGCCTCGGCGCGGATGTTTGACGACCACTTCGGGGCGGTGTCGTGTGCTCGTCGCCCACCCGCTGTGGCGGATCCGACACCTTGCTCCGGGCCGTGTCAAAATGCTGTGTTGGTTCGTTGACACCAGATAAAACCTGACCCGGCGTCGGCCGCGCATCCGTTGCGGCCGTAGGTCGGTCACGCCATCGTTCGTCGAAAGGTAGTTAGTGTCGGCCAGGATGTCGCTCCCCCCTGAGTACGCCGCCTCTCCGCATGTGCAGGAGTTGATCGTCCGGGGTCGAGATCAGGGCTACATCTCTGCCGACGAACTACGCCACGCCATCGCGGCGGCGGACATTCCGATGAACCTGGCGAAGGCCGTCCTTCGCAGCCTTACCGAGGAGGGAGTGACCGTCATGGTCACGGCCGAGGACTCCGCGGCTCCTAAGCGCACCCGCAAGAGCGTCTCCGCCCTACCGGCGCGCAGCGCGCCGGTACGTACGAGCGCCACGCAGAGTGTGGAGAAGAAACCGACCCGGGCCCGAGTGGGCACCGATCAGGACGACGCGGTCGCGGCAGACGAGGCGGACATCGTGGAGACCCCCGAGGCCGTTCCGGCCGCCCCGGCGAAGAAGACCACCCGGGCACGCAAGACGGCCGCCGCACCCCCGGCCGAGCCCGCCGAGGGCGGCGCGGGCGCGGCCGCCGCAGGCCCGGCCCCGGTGAAGCGAGCCGCGAAGAAGGCGGCCGAGAAGCCTGCCGAGGGCGCGACCGAGAAGAAAGCGGACGGCGACGAGCCCGACGCCGACCCCGAGGTCGAGGCGGAGGAGTTCGTCCTCTCCGACGACGACGACGACGAGCCCGCGGCGCAGGTCGCGCAGGCCGGCGCCACGGCGGACCCGGTCAAGGACTACCTGAAGCAGATCGGCAAGGTCCCGCTGCTCAACGCCGAGCAGGAGGTCGAGCTCGCCAAGCGCATCGAGGCCGGCCTGTTCGGCGAAGAGAAGCTCAACGGCGACGAGAAGCTGACCCCGAAGCTGCTGCGCGAGCTGCAGATCATCGCCGAGGACGGCCGCCGCGCCAAGAACCACCTGCTCGAGGCGAACCTCCGCCTCGTCGTCTCCCTCGCGAAGCGCTACACCGGGCGCGGGATGCTCTTCCTGGACCTGATCCAGGAGGGCAACCTCGGCCTGATCCGCGCGGTCGAGAAGTTCGACTACACCAAGGGCTACAAGTTCTCTACGTACGCGACCTGGTGGATCCGGCAGGCGATCACGCGGGCGATGGCCGACCAGGCCCGCACGATCCGCATCCCCGTCCACATGGTCGAGGTCATCAACAAGCTCGCGCGGGTCCAGCGGCAGATGCTGCAGGACCTAGGCCGCGAGCCCACTCCGGAGGAGCTCGCCAAGGAGCTCGACATGACCCCGGAGAAGGTCATCGAGGTCCAGAAGTACGGCCGCGAGCCGATTTCGCTGCACACCCCCCTGGGTGAGGACGGCGACTCCGAGTTCGGCGACCTGATCGAGGACTCCGAGGCGATCGTCCCGGCCGACGCGGTGTCGTTCACGCTCCTGCAGGAGCAGCTGCACTCGGTGCTCGACACGCTGTCCGAGCGGGAGGCGGGCGTCGTCTCGATGCGCTTCGGCCTGACGGACGGGCAGCCGAAGACCCTCGACGAGATCGGCAAGGTCTACGGCGTGACGCGCGAGCGGATCCGCCAGATCGAGTCCAAGACCATGTCGAAACTGCGGCACCCGTCGCGTTCTCAGGTCCTGCGCGACTACCTGGACTGAGCTACGGCGCGCTGCGCGGGTTCGGGCCTGGCAAATTCCTGTCAACGCCCGAGGCTCTGACCTGCACGGACGCCGGAATCTGACGCACGATCAAAAAATAGGCGCGCGGCTGTCGCTGGTATTGCGCAAAACCGTGATGCCCTACTGGGATGACCGACGAGTTGGTGGACACCGTGGCGGACGCCGCCGAGGCGGCGGTTGCTGCCGCCGCTACCTTGTCGGCCACGATCGCCGCGATCAAGCGCGGAGAGGCAGACTGGCGCGCGGGCCGGCTGATCAACGCCGAGCTTGCCCGTACGGCCGTTCGCGGCCACATCCTGACCCGCGCGGAGGCCGCCGCGGCTCTCGGCTGCGGCGTCACCGCGATGTACGCCCGGTGGCGCGAGCACGACGCGACGGTCGCGGCGGCGCTGCAGTGGCAGCGGGACGCGGCGACCGAGGTCTCCGTCCCGCCGGTGCTGCCGCCGCCCGTCCCGCTCGCCTGAGCGCCGGGACGCAGAACGGGAGCCACCCCGGTGGGGCAGGTCCCGTCGCCTCGAGCGGTGGAGCTACTCGACGATATTCATGAACGTGCTGTAGCCGCACAGCAGGGTCCCGTCGTCAGCGGGGGTGCCCGCCTTGTGCCAGGTCACCTTAGCCTCGACCCAGCCGGACGTTGTCCTTCTCGTGGCCGAAGGCTCGTGGCCGACGGTCTGACGGCCGTCCTGGACGGAGTCGCCGTCCTTTGTCTCGGTGTAGAAGGGCTTCGGGTCGCTCGACTCGTACTGCGGGTCCTGGCTGTAGTACCGCAGACGCATCTTGTCGACGCGCGCGGAGTTCTCGTCCCAGCTGCCCGGAGTAGGTCTGCGAGTACGCGGGCGGCGGCTCCGGCGTGATCGGCGCGAGGACGAAGTCGTCGTCACTGAAGTAGTTCACCTCGATCGCGGTCGCCCGGGCCGTGGGAGACAGGAACTCGGCCGTGCCCCGGCCGTCGGACGCGTATACCCGGATCTGGAGCAGGCCCGGCGAACCGGAACTCGGACAATTCGACCAGGATCCGGATCAAGCGGCGATAGCGCCCGCGAGCCAGATAGCGGCGCATATCAGGCTCGCCGCAAGCTCGATCAACAGCGACAGCAGGCCCGCTTTCAGCGCTTCCCGGGTCGATTGGTTCGCCTTCGCCCGGTCGCCCAGCCTTTGCAATTCGGCCGCGTACACCCCGCCGACGAACCCGAGCGGCAGGCCGAGGACCGGAATCAGGAAGAACCCCACGATGCCACCGGCGACGCCGAACAGCACGCTGCGCATCGGGACGCCGGCGTCGCGCATCCGGCGCGCGGGAACGAGGTACTTCACGACCTGCACGACCACGGCGATCGCCGTGACGGTCCCGAGGACGGCCCAGTGGGCGTCGCCGTCCGAGGCGAACGCCCAGACGGCGACAGCGCCCCAGACGAGCAGCAGACCGGGCAGGAGCGGCACGATCACGCCGACGACACCGACGGCGATCACCAGGCCGACGGCGAGGTCGAACGCGACGCTGCCCACGCCGTCACCGTAGCCCGGCGAAGGCCGGGGAACGGATCAGGCTTGGACGCGCCGCTGGTGGCTGTGCACGATGCCGGCGATCGCGAGGAGCAGCACGGTCAGGGCCCAGCCGAGGATGCGGACGAAGTGCAGGCCCTCGCCGGCGAAGCCGAACAGCTTGCCGGCGACGCCGAGCACGGAGTTGAGCAGGAAGACGAGGCAGGCGATGCCGACGATCTCCCTGGCCGGCACGCTGGGCCGCACGGAGGCCTGGGTGGGCAGGTCGGCGGGCTTCATCGGACGGCCACGGAGGACGGACCGGACGGGTGGCCCATACGGGGCTCCCAGTGCGTGGCCTGGTAGCTCGTCGCGCCGGCGACCGTCGCGACTGCGGCCACGACAGCCAGCCGCAGCGCGAGCTGCTTCGCGATCGAGTGAACCTTCATCTGCGTCCCCCACGTGCGTCCCGGAGTGCTTGGGGATATGACGCAAATCGCCGTGATCGGGACTCGTACTTTCGGTTGGTTCACCTTGGCGGTTCGACTGATTTCTGCGTGAAGGTCAGCCCGCGGCGAGCAGCTCCGCGTACTGGTCGTCGGTCAGCCGGACGGCCGCCGCGGCGACGTTCTCGGCCAGATGGTCCTCCGACTTCGTCCCGGGGATCGGGAGCATCACCGGGGAGCGGCGCAGCAGCCACGCCAGAGCGAGCTGGGCCGGCGTGGCGCCGTACTTCGCCGCCGCGCCGTCGAGGATGCCGCCGGGCCGGGCCAGCTCGCCGGTCGCGACCGGGAACCACGGGATGAAGACGATGCCGTGGGTTTCCGCGTACTCCAGGACGTCCTCGGACTGGCGGTTGGCTACGTTGTAGAGATTCTGGACGCTCGCGATCTCCGCGACCGCGCGCGCGGCCTCGAGCTGGGCGACGCTGACCTCGGACACGCCGATGTGCGCGATCTTGCCCTCCTTCTGGAGGGCGGCCAGCTCGCCGATCGACTCCTCGACCGGCACCTGCGGGTCGATGCGGTGCAGTTGGAACAGGTCGAGGCGCTCGGTGCCGAGCCGGCGCAGGCTCAGCTCAGCCTGCTGGCGCAGGTACTCCGGCCGCCCCAGGGGGTGCCACTCACGCGGCCCGGTGCGGACCAGGCCGGCCTTCGTGGCGATCGCGATGCCGTCGTACGGATGCAGCGCCTCGCGGATCAGGTCCTCGCTGACGTGCGGTCCGTAGGAGTCGGCGGTATCGAAGAAGTCGACCCCGAGCTCAGCCGCCTTGCGCAGGACGGCGACGGCGCCGGACCGGCTCGGCGGGTCGCCCCAGACGCCCTCGCCGGTGATCTGCATGGCGCCGTAGCCGAGACGGTTGACCTGCAGGTCGGGGCCGATGCGGACCTGCCCGGCAGCGGCGGCAGGGGTGCGGGGAGCGTTCACGACGGGACCTCCGGGGTCGGGTGCGGTTGCTGGGACAACCGGGCGCGCGGGGAGGTTATGCCGTGGCCGCACATGCGACAGCGGCGGCCACCTGGTGGTGGCCGCCGCTGTCGAAAACTTGGTGCGGGACTTTCCTCGGGACGTCGTCGTCCGTGGCGGGCGGATGGAGTCGGGGCTCTACCGAACGCTAGTCGTCGGCCTGCGTGGCCTTCGAAGCGCTCAGCTTCGCCGTCTCGTCGTGGAACTCGTGCGCGATCTCTCGGAGCTTGAGCTCGTACTGCCGGCCGTGGTGGGCACAGAACATCAGGTCACCGCCACCGGACAGAACCACTCGCACATAGGCCTGCGCGCCACACCTGTCGCAACGGTCGGTGGCCGTCAGCGCAGTTGTCGTGGCCAGGAGAGCAGTCACGGTCGCCTCTTCTCGTCGTCGTGGTACACGAGGATCAACAATCCGCCGGGAGGTATTCGTTCCCGATGAGTGAAGGTACCTCGCGGGCCGTGTGGCCAAGCATGTCGTGAATCACAGAACGCCATCTCTTGGCACAACGGCCGCGCTGGGTGAGCGGTTTGTCACGGTCTCGGGGCGTTCGTCCTCGACATGAGCTTGGATGCCCCGGGACCGCGTTCGGTTCCCTAGCCTCCTGGAGTTAGTCCGTCTGGCGCCGCAGGCTGGGCCGAACGGAGGACCCCGATTGTGGGGGAGCCGGGTGCCGAAGGCCGCGGCGGCGCGGCGCAGTCGGGGGAGTCGGCGCTCGCGGGTAGCCTGCTTCGCGTGACTGCCCAGCCCGCCGACCCGCTCCCAGGCGCCGTGCCCGACTCCGGCTACACCGCCCGCCACCTGCTGGTCCTCGAGGGCCTGGAGGCGGTGCGCAAGCGTCCCGGCATGTACATCGGGTCGACCGACAGCCGCGGCCTGATGCACTGCGTGTGGGAGATCATCGACAACTCCGTGGACGAGGCGCTCGGCGGTCACTGTGGCGCCATTCACGTGCTGCTCCACGCGGACGGATCCGTGGAGGTCCGTGACGACGGCCGCGGCATCCCCGTCGACCGCGAGCCCAAGACGGGCCTGTCGGGCGTCGAGGTCGTCCTGACCAAGCTGCACGCCGGCGGCAAGTTCGGCGGCGGCTCGTACGCCGCCACGGGCGGCCTGCACGGCGTCGGCGCGTCGGTCGTCAACGCGCTGTCCGCCCGGCTCGACGTCGAGGTCGACCGCGACGGCGGCACGCACGCGATCAGCTTCCGGCGCGGCACGCCCGGCACCTTCGACGGCGAAGGGCCCCTGGCGCCGTTCACGGAGGGCGGCGGCCTGACCAAGACCCGGCGGGTCGCGAAGCGCGTCCAGGGCACCCGGGTGCGGTTCTGGCCCGACCGCCAGATCTTCCAGGCCGACGCGGCGCTCTCCCTCGAGCACCTGCACTCCCGGGCTCGCCAGACGGCCTTCCTGGTGCCCGGCCTGTCGCTGCGCGTGCGCGACGAGCGCGACCCGGCGGCCCCGGCAGAGGAGACGTTCCGCTTCGACGGCGGCATCGGGGAGTTCTGCGAGTTCCTCGCGCCCGACAAGGCGATGGTCGACACGCTCCGCCTGCAGGGTTCGGCGACGTTCACCGAGACCGTCCCGGTGCTGGACGAGGCGACCGGCCACATGGCCTCGGCGGAGGTGACGCGCGACCTCGGCGTCGACATCGCGCTGAGCTGGGGCACGGGCTACGACACCGTGGTGCGCTCGTTCGTCAACATCATCGCGACGCCCAAGGGCGGCACCCACGTCGCCGGCTTCGAGCGCGCGCTGGTCAAGACCCTCGGCGACGTCGCCCGGGCGGCCAAGCTGCTCAAGGCGAACGACGACGCGCTGATCAAGGACGACGTGCTGGAGGGTCTGACCGCCGTCGTGACCGTCCGGCTGGCCGAGCCGCAGTTCGAGGGGCAGACGAAGGAGATCCTGGGCACCTCGGCGGCGAACAAGATCGTGGCGGACGTGGTGTCCCGCCAGCTGCGCGAGTTCCTCACCTCGACCCGGGGCGCGAACAAGATCGCCGCCCGGTCGATCCTGGAGAAGGTCGTGGCGGCCGCGCGCACCCGCGTGGCGGCCCGCCAGCACAAGGAGAACCAGCGCCGCAAGAACGCCCTGGAGACCTCCTCGCTGCCCGCGAAGCTGGCCGACTGCCGCAGCGAGCAGGTCGACCTCACCGAGCTGTTCATCGTCGAGGGGGACTCGGCGCTCGGCACGGCCAAGCGGGCCCGCAACGCCGAGTTCCAGGCGCTCCTGCCGATCCGGGGCAAGATCCTCAACGTCCAGAAGTCCTCGGTCGGCGACATGCTGAACAACACCGAGTGCGCGGCGATCATCCAGGTCGTCGGCGCCGGGTCCGGGCGCACGTTCAACCTCGACACGGCGCGCTACGGCAAGGTCATCCTGATGACCGACGCGGACGTCGACGGCGCGCACATCCGCTGCCTGCTGCTGACCCTGATCCACCGCTACATGCGCCCGCTGGTCGAGGCGGGCCGTGTGTTCGCCGCGATGCCGCCGCTGCACCGCATCGAGGTCGTGAACACCGGCAAGAAGAAGAACGAGTACATCTACACCTACACCGACGCCGAGATGCACCGCACGGTCGCCGACCTGCACAAACGCGGCCGCAAGACCAAGGACCCGCAGCGCTACAAGGGCCTCGGCGAGATGGACGCCGACCAGCTGGCCGAGACGACCATGACGCCGGGGTCGCGGACGCTGCGGCGGATCACGGCGGGCGAGCTCGGCGAGGCCGAGCGCGTGTTCGACCTTCTGATGGGCAACGACGTCGCGCCGCGCAAGGAGTTCATCGTGGACTCGTCGTCGATGCTGGACCGCTCGCGCATCGACACCTGACCCGGGCGGCTTCCCGCCGTCCGTGTGTTCCTGCTTTCACATACCCCCCCTAGGCTTCTCCCTGGCTGCGTAATGCGCAGCCAACGCCCGAATTGTCCCGGTTCGAGAGAGAGGTCAGGCCCATGAGACGTTGGATCGCACTCGGCACCGCGACGGTTGCGGCCGCCGCCACCGCGAGCCCTGGTGGCCACGGCCGTCCCGGCGAGCGCCGCTACGAACAAGGCGCACGCCACGATGCGCGACGCGGACGGCGACAAGGTCGGCACGGTGACCTTCCGCAAGGAGGGCAACCACGTCCGCGTGACCGCGGAGTTCAAGAAGAACTCCAAGGTGACCCGGAATGCCTTCCACGGGTTCCACATCCACGCCGACGACGTGGACACGACCGGCAAGGGGTGCAAGGCCGACAACGACGACCTGCCGACCACGTGGTTCCTGTCGGCAGACGGCCACTACACGAAGGCCGGACAGTCCCACGGCACGCACGCCGGCGATATGCCGAGCGTGTTCGTCCGGAGCAACGGCAAGGCCTACACGAGCTTCGACACCGACCGAACTTCACGGTGAAGGACGTCGTCGGCAAGGCCGTCATCTTGCACGCGGGCCGCCGACAACTACGGCAACGTCCCGGTGGGCGGCGCGGCGGACCAGTACACGGCGAACAAGCCGGCCGCGACCGAGAAGACCGGCAAGACCGGCAACGCCGGCGACCGGGTCGCCTGCGGCGTGATCAAGAAGAACTAGCCGCGCCTGCCGGTGGACCGCCGAGGGCGGCCAGGGGAGAGGTGAGCGGCACTCCTGAGCCGTCCCGGCGGCCGTCGGGCGCCGGGATCTCGACGGGTGCCCCGGTCGCGGACGCACCCTTCGCGGGGGGCGGACCGGCCCAGCCGAGGACGAGCGCGTCCTCGCCCCGCAGGAAGCGATGGCACCGGACGCCGCCGGTGGCCCGGCCCTTCACGGGGAACTCCGTGTAGGGCGCCGCCTTGATCGACCCGCCGCCGGTGCCCGGCAGTGCGCCGCTGCTGCCGGACACGGTGACCACCGTGGCCGGCGCGTTCGGGTCGACCACGCCGAACCACACCACGCTCGCTCCGGTCGACAGGCGGATGCCCGCCATGCCGCCCGCCGCCCGGCCCTGCTGGCTCACCGCGGTCGCGGGGAACCGCAGCAGCTGCGCGTCGCTGGTGATGAAGACAAGGTCCTCGACGGGCGGCAGTGCCTTGCCCTCGCCGTCGCGCGGGGTCTCGATCAGCGCCGTCCCGACCACCCGGTCGCCGTCGCGCAGGGCGATGACGGGCCACTCGTCCTTGTTCGTGGGGAACTCCTGGGTGACCCGCTTGACGATGCCGCCCTCCGTGCCGAGCGCCAGACTCGGCCCGTCCGGGCTCAGGGACGCCAGGCCGACGACGAGCTCGCCCTTGTCGAGGCGGCAGAAGTCCGCGACCGGGGTGCCGCCTGACAGGACGGGCGGGCCCGCCGTCGGGGGCAGCGCGGGCATGTCCTCGACCGGCAGCTTGAGCAGGCGCCCTGCGCTGGTGATCGCGCCGACCGTGCCGCGCGCGGTCGCGGCCACGGACGAGACGACGACGTCGTGCTTGCCGCGCGTGCCCTCGGCCGGCAGCGGCTCGGTCGAACCGGTGCGCGCGAGCCGCCCGGTGGAGGACAGCAGGACCCAGCACGGGTCGTCCGCGACTTCCAAGGGGACGGTCGCCGCCGGGGTCCCGGCGGAGGCGAGCAGGATCGTCCGGCGGGGGTCGGCGAACTTCTTCGCGACCTCCGCGAGCTCGTCCGAGACCGTCTTGCGCAGCAGCGCGTCGGAGTCGAGGATCGCGGTGAGCGCCGTGATCGTCGCCCGCAGCTCCTCCTGCTCCGTCTCGAGCGCGATGCGGTCGAAGCGGGTGAGCCGGCGCAGTGGGGTGTCGAGAATGTAGCGGGCCTGAACCTCGGTGAGCTCGAAGATCTCCATCAGGCGCTCGCGCGCCGCCTCGGAGTTGTCCGACGTCCGGATGACCTGGATGACCTCGTCGATGTTGAGCAGCGCGACGAGCGTGCCGTCGACGAGGTGCAGCCGCTCCTGGGCCTTGGTGCGCCGGTGCAGTGAGCGCCGGCGGACGACGAGGAACCGATGGTCCAGGTAGACCTGCAGGAGCTCTTTGAGGCCGAGGGTCAGCGGCTGCCCGTCGACGAGCGCGACGTTGTTGATGCCGAACGAGTCTTCCATCGGCGTGAGCTTGTAGAGCTGCTCGAGGATCGCGTCCGGGTGGAAGCCGTTCTTGATCTCGACGACCAGGCGGAGGGCGTGGTTCTTGTCGGAGTGGTCCGCGACGTCCGCGATACCGGCGAGGCGCTTGGCCTTGACGAGCTCGGAGCACCTTGGCGACGACCCGCTCGGGGTCGACGCCGTAGGGCAGTTCGGTGACGATGATGGCCTTGCGGCGGGCGGTCACGTTCTCGACGCGGGTCGTCGCCCTGGTTCGGAACGTGCCGCGGCCCGTCTCGTAGGCGTCGCGGATCCCGTCCAGGCCCACGATCGTTCCGCCGGTGGGCAAATCCGGGCCCGGGACGAACCGCATCAGCTCGTCGAGCGTGGCCCGCGGGTTCGCGATGAGGTGCCGCGCGGCCGCGATCACCTCGCCGAGGTTGTGCGGGGCCATGTTCGTGGCCATGCCGACCGCGATGCCGGTCGCCCCGTTGACCAGGAGGTTCGGGAAGGCGGCGGGCAGCACGACGGGTTCGGTGTCGCGGCTGTCGTAACTGGGGGCGAAGTCGACGGTGTCCTCGTGGATCGAGTCCACCAGGGCCATCGCCCCGGAGGCCAGCCGGCACTCCGTGTAGCGCATCGCCGCGGGCGGGTCCGGCGGGAGGCCGAAGTTGCCGTGGCCGTCCACCAGAGGCAGGCGCATCGAGAACGTCTGGACCATGCGGACGAGGGCGTCGTAGATCGCGCCGTCGCCGTGCGGGTGCAGCTTGCCCATGACCTCGCCGACGACCCGGGCGCTCTTCACGTGCGCGACGTCCGGACGCAGGCCCATCTCGTTCATCTGGTACAGAATCCGGCGGTGGACCGGCTTGAGCCCGTCCCGCGCGTCGGGGAGCGCGCGGGAGTAGATCACCGAGTACGCGTACTCGAGGAACGAGCCCTGCATCTCGGTCGAGACGTCCGTCTCGACGATGCGGTCCTCGGGCGGGGCGGGCGGTGGGGTGGTGGAGGCGGCCATGCCGCGATTCTCCCCGGTCGGGGGCGCCGCGCCTACGCGGACGCGCGGGCGCAGACGGCCAGCGCGATGAGGGCACCCAGGGTCGCGTTGGAGCGCACCAGGGCGATGTTGGCGGCCACGCTCGCGCCCTCGGTCACGGAGTGGAAGTGGTCGAGCAGGAAGGGCGTGACGTCCTTGCCGCGGACGCCGGCGGTCTTCGCCGCGTCCAACGCGGAGTGCAGGGCGCGGTCGTGCAGGTCGCGGTCCATCGCGTGCTCGTCCGGCACCGGGTTGACGACGAGCAGCGCGCCGGCCAGACCGAGGTTCGCGCGGGCCGACATCACGGTGGCTACCTGTCCCGGGTGCTCCACCCGCCAGTCCAGGCGCTCGCCCGAGTCGGCCAGGTAGAAGCCGGGGAAGGCGTCCGTGCGGTAGCCGAGGACCGGCACTCCCAGGGTCTCGAGCCGCTCGAGGGTCGCCGGGACGTCCAGGAGCGACTTCACCCCCGAACACACGACGGTGATCGGGGTCCGGGCCAGCGCGACGAGGTCGGCCGACTCGTCGTAGGACGCGACCGCGTCCCGGTGGACGCCGCCGAGGCCGCCGGTCGCGAAGACGCCGATGCCCGCGCGCGCGGCCAGGTGTGCGGTCGCGGAGACGGTCGTCGCCCCCCAGCGGCCGGCGGCGACCGCGGCGCCGAGGTCGCGCAGGCTGAGTTTGACGACGTCCTCGCGGGTCGCGAGCGCGGTGAGGCCGTCCGCGTCCAAGCCGATCTGCACCTGCCCGCCGAGCACGGCGATCGTCGCGGGGACGGCCCCGGTGGCGCGCACCGCGTCCTCGATGCCGCGGGCGATGTCGAGGTTCTCCGGGCGCGGCAGCCCGTGGCTGATGATCGTGCTCTCGAGGGCCACGACCGGGCCGGCCGGCGGCGAGGGCGACGGCCACGTCGGCTCGCAGGCGCAGACCGTGCATGGCCGTCACCGTACCTGGCGGTCGAGCACGGGTCGGCAGGTTGCCGGGCGGCCGCCTGGGGCGTCAGGCTGCCTGCCATGCACCCGAACCCGTGGACCCCCGCGGGCCGGCCGGGGGATCACCTGCGGGCGCCCGGGGTGGTTTTGCATCGGTGGTGCCCGGCCGACGCCGGCGGCCTGCTCGCGGTGGTCGAGCGCTCCCGCGACCACCTGATGCCGTTCATGCCGTGGGCCCGGCGGTACGACGCCGCGTCCGCCGCCGAGTACCTGCGCGGCTGCGAGGCCGCGTGGACGGACCGCGAGCACTTCGACTACCGCATCGCCGCCGCCGACGGCAGCGAGCGGATCCTGGGCTGCACCAGCCTCATGGCGCGCATCGGGCCGGGTGCCCTGGAGATCGGGTACTGGGTCCGGGGCGACCGGGTGCGGCGCGGCATCGCGACGCACGCAGCCGCCGCTCTGACGGTCGCCGGGCTTGCCCTGCCCGGCGTCGACCGCATCGAGATCCACCACGACGTCGCCAACGCGGCGAGCGCGGGCGTCCCGATCCGGCTCGGGTACCGCTGGGGAGGCGAGTGCGACCGGCTCCCCGGCCGCAACCCGGACGGCGAGGCGAGCGCCGAGACCGGCCGCCTGGCCGTCTGGGTGCTGGCGAGAAGCGAGCTACCGGGCTCCGCAGCCGCGGGGCTCGTCGCGCGTGGCGACCAGAGCGGTCAGTCCAGTGGCCAGGTGTGGACGGGCTCGCCGGACGCGGAGAGCTCCAGGTAGCGACGGGTCAGCTCGTGCAACGCCTCGCCGCGGTCGGTACCGCCGTCCTCGAGGCGGGTGAGGTGGGCCGCCTGCCACGACGCGCCGTTGCGGCGCAGGTCGCAGCGGGCCTCGACGATGCCGAGCAGCCGGTCGCGCTCGGCCGGGTCGACGCCCCAGGCGTCCAGCCCTCGGGCGGCGACCGGCAGCAGGTGACGGGACACGAGCTCGGTGGCGGGTAGGTCCTCGCTGCCCGGCCAGTACATCGCCGCGCCGATCCCGTACCGCGCGCCGCTGCGGAAGTTCTCCCGGGCCGCGCCGAACGGCATCCGCGTCCAGACCGGCTGTTCGGCTTCGGCGAGGCCGCGGACGAGGCCGAAGAAGAACGCCGCGTTGGCCACCGTGTCGACGACGGTCGGGCCGGCCGGCGCGACGCGGTTCTCCACCCGCAGGTGCGGGACGCCGTCGACGACGGCGTACACCGGGCGGTTCCAGCGGTAGATGGTGCCGTTGTGCAGGGTCAGCTCGCCGAGCTCCGGGACGCCGCCGGCCTCCAGCACCTCGAGCGGGTCCTCGTCCGTGCAGATCGGGATGAGCGCGTGGAAGTACCGCGAGTTCTCCTCGAACAGGTCGAACACCGAGGTGATCCAGTGCTCGCCGAACCACACCCGCGGGCGGACGCCTTGGGTCTTGAGCTCTTCGGGCCGCAGGTCGGTGGCCTGCTCGAACAGTGGGATGCGCGTCTCGGCCCACAGCCGCCGGCCGAACAGGAACGGGGAGTTCGCGCCGACGGCGAGCTGCACGCCGGCGATCGACTGGGCCGCGTTCCAGTACGAGGCGAAGTTCTCCGGCGTCACCTGGAGGTGGAACTGCACGGAGGTGCATGCGGCCTCCGGGGCGATGGTGTCCGCGTCGGCGGACAGGCGCTCCTCGCCGGTGATGCCGATGTGCAGGTCCTCGCCGCGCGCCGCGAGGATCTGCTCGTCCAGGAGCCGGTAGCGCGGGTTGGACGACAGCGACTCGGCCCCGAGGTGCTTCTCGTCGACGGTAGGCAGGATCCCGATCATCGCCAGGCGGGTCCCGAGCGTGCCGGCGACGGCGCCCGCCTCGGCGATCCGGGTGTCGAGCTCGGTGTCGAACGTGGCGAGGGCGTGGTCGTCCAGGTAGCGCGGCGGCAGGTTCACCTCGATGTTGAACTGCGCGAGCTCGGTCTGCCAGAACGGGTCGGCCATCGCCGCGAGCACCTCGGCGTTGTTCATCGACGGGTCGCCGTTGCCGTCCACCAGGTTCAGCTCGAGCTCGAGCCCGACCATCGGGCGGGACGTGGCGAACGCGGACTCGCGCAGCATGCGCGCGAACACGTCCAGGCAGCGGCGGACCTTCGCCCGGTACTGGCGTCGGTCCGCGCGCGCGAAGGCGCTGGGATTGACGTCCTCTCCCATCGGGGGCGGCTCCTCGGGGCGGCGGGCGGGCGACCGACCACGGTCGCACAGGACGGCGGGCGGCGGAAGGTCGTTCACCTTTCCGGGCTGTGCACGGTTGGTGCACGTGAGCAGTCCGAGGGGTGGGAGGATGGCCGGATGGCGGACACCGGCATCACCCGAAGCCTTCGGCAGGCGATCCAGCGCAGCGGGTACTACCCCGAACTGGTGGCCGAAGGCATCGAGTTCGCCGCCGGCCCGGAGGTCATCGCGTCGTACCTGGTCCACCAGGAGACGACGCTGGACGACGAGGCCGTCCGCCGGCACGTGACCGTCCTGGCGCTGACGCCGACGCGGCTGATCGTGGGCCACACCGACGAGCACGGCGCGGACGACGACGCCCCGACGCCGCACGCGACGACGTCCACCGAGAGCGTCCCGCTGCACCGGATCGGCACGGTCGTGCTGAGCCGCACGGTCGCCGAGCCGGCCCGTCACGTCGGCGGCGCGCCGCCCCGCGAGGTCGTCTTGACGCTCGGCTGGGGCGCGGTGAGCCGGGTCGACCTGGAGCCCGCCTCCTGCGGCGACCCCGGCTGCGAGGCCGACCACGGGTACACCGGCACCTTGACCGCCGACGACCTGTCGCTGCGGGTGAGCGAGGCCGGCGACGGCCACGAGGCCGTGACGGAGATGCTGACCTTCGCCACCGCGCTGTCCACCGCGCTGGCGGCCGTAGCCTCCGCGCACTGACGGTGGCGGGCGATGCCCGTCCCGGCCGTCCCGGGGTACGGGGTGGCGTCGCTGCCCGACCTGATGCCGTCCGTCCTCGCGGCGCTCGGCGTCCCGGGGGAGTCGAACCCGCTCGGGCTCGACCTGCCGCCGCGCGTCGCCGTCCTGCTGATCGACGGGATGGGCCTCGAGCTCCTGCGTGAGCACCGCGAGCACGCCCCGTTCCTGAGCACGCTGCTCGACGACGGCCGCGCGCTGACCGCGGGTTTCCCCGCGACGACGGCCACGTCGCTGTCTTCGCTCGGCACGGGCCTGCCGCCGGGGCGCCACGGCGTCCTGGGCTACAAGATGCGCCGACCCGACGGGTCGGTGCTCAAGACGCTGGCCTGGGACGCGGCCGACGTCGACCCGAGCAAGTGGCAGCCGCACGCGACGGCGTTCGAGCGGGCTGTGGCGGCCGGGGTGGCCGTCACCGCCGTCGCGCCCGGGCGCTTCCACGGCACGGGCCTGACGCTGGCGGCATTCCGCGGCGCCCGCGGCGTCGGGGCCGAGACGCCGGGCGAGCGCGCGGCCGCGACCCTGGACGCGCTCTCGGGCGGGCGCCCCGGCGAGCGGGTGCTCGCGTACACGTACTACGGCGACCTCGACGCGACCGGGCACCGGATCGGATGCGGGTCGCTCGCGTGGCGCCTGCAACTCGCCCACGCCGACCGGCTCGCCGAGCAGATCGCGGCCGGCCTGCCGCCGGGCTGCGCGTTGCTCGTCACGGCCGACCACGGCATGGTCGACGTCGACCCCGCCGCGAAGCGGGACTTCGACACTGAGCCGGACCTCGCCGCGGGCGTCGCCCTGCTCACCGGGGAGGCCCGGGCCCGCTATGTCCACGCCGTGCCCGGTGCCGCCGCCGACGTCGAGGCGACGTGGCGGGAGATCCTCGGCGACGGGTGGTGGGTGCGGTCCCGGGACGACGCGATCGCCGCCGGCTGGTTCGGCCCGGACGTCGCGGGCTACGCCCGCGGCCGGATCGGCGACGTCGTCGCCGCGGCGCGCGGCTTCGGCGCCGTGGTCGCCACCGTCAGCGAACCGGGGGAGTCCGCGCTGATCGGCCACCACGGCTCGCTGACCAGCGCCGAGCAGGTCGTGCCGCTGCTCAGGGTTTCGGCAGGCTGATCAGGGTTTCGGCGGGGTGATCAGGGCGAAGGCGCCGCCGTACGGGTCCTCGGCGAGGGCGTGCCGGCCGAACGGGCTGTCGACGGCCGCGCGCAGGATCTTGCCGCCGCCCTTGGTGACTGTCTCGCAGGCGTCGTCCACGTCCACGACGGCGAAGCAGGTCGTCCAGTGCGAGGGCACGTCGGCGGGGGTGCCTTCCGGCAGTTGCATGAGCCCGGCCGTGAGCGCGCCGTCGACCTTGAGCAGCGTGTAGTCGAGGTCCGGGTCCTCCAGGACCTCCATGCCGTAGCCGAACACGCGGCGGTAGAACTCGCGCGCCGTGCCGGCGTCGCGGCTGGTCAGCTCGTGCCAGCACATCGTGCCGTGCATGCCGGTCATCTGGGCGCCCTTGTGCTCGCCGCCCTGCAGGATGCCGAACACCGCGCCCGTCGGGTCCTGCGCGATCGCCATGAGGCCGCCCCCGCCGACGTCCGAGGGCGGGACGAGGACGGTGCCGCCGAACTTGGCGATGCGCGCCACCGTGTCGGCCGCGTCCTCGGACGCGAAGTAGAGCGTCCACATCGCGGGGGCCCACACGGGCGCCCCGGCGGGCGGACGGCCGACGCCGGCGACGACGAACTCGCCGATCTTGGCCAGGGCGTACTCGCCGGTCTCCGGCGGGCCGACGTCGTACTTCCACCCGAAGAGGTCGGCGTAGAACGCCCGCGCCCCCTCGTTCTGGTGTGCGAGCAGCTCCACCCAGTTGGGGCGGCCCGTGGCGTACACGGATGCATCGGTCACTGCAGGCTCCTCGGTTGCGATGGTGGGTGGCACCCTAACGAGCGGCACCTGCGCATCTGCACCCTCGCGTGCCCCTTGTCTCGATTACCCCCGTAAGGACGTGCCCGAATGTCGCTGATCAGCGCCCAGAGCCTGGCCGCGGATCTGTCCACGCTCTCACCGCCGGTCGTCCTCGACGTCCGGTGGCGCCTCGGCGGCCCGCCGGGGCGCGAGGACTACCTCGCCGGGCACATCCCGGGGGCCGCGTTCGTGGACCTCGACACCGCCCTGGCCGCGCCCGCCGGGCCGGGCGGGCGGCACCCGCTGCCCGGCGCGGGCGAGTTCGGCGCAGCGATGCGCGCCGCGGGAGTCCGGAACTTGGAGGGCCACACGTCCACGTGGGTGGTGGTCTACGACGGCGGCGACTCCACCGCCGCTGCCCGGGCGTGGTGGTGCCTGCGCTACTTCGGGCACGACGCCGTCCAGGTGCTCGACGGCGGTCTCGCCGCCTGGGTCGACGCGGGGTTCCCCGTGACGGCGGGGCCCGGCCGCGCCGCCGGTCGGCGGCGACTTCGTCGCGGTGCCGGGGTCTATGCCCGTACTGGACGCGGACGGGGCCGCCGCGCTCGCCCGCTCCGGCGTCCTGCTGGACGCCCGCGCGGCCGAGCGTTACCGCGGCGAGGTCGAGCCCGTCGACCCCGTCGCCGGCCACATCCCCGGCGCGGTCAGCGCGCCGACGTCCGAGAACGTGGACGCCGACGGGCGCTGGCGCACCGGCGACGAGCTGCGCGCGCGGTTCGCCGCCCTGGGCGCGGTCCGCGGGGGCCCGCCGGTCGGCGCCTACTGCGGCTCGGGAATCACCGCCGCGCACGAGGTTCTCGCCCTCGGCCTCGTCGGCATCGACGCGGCGCTCTACCCCGGCTCGTGGAGCGAATGGGTCACCGACCCGTCCCGCCCCGTCGCGCTCGGGCCCCGACCCTGGCTGAGGTGAGAACCACCCCGTGCGCAGTGCCGCACCTGACGGTTCGTCAGGTTGCTCCGAAGCAGACGAAGCCCGTCGACTGCCGGTGGCGACGGAGGCGCTCGGCGAGGGCCGTCGCGGCCGGGACGCCGGCGCGCAGGCGGCGGTGCAGGTCGACCATCAGGGTCCGGGTCTCGGCGTCCGGGACGGGCGTGACGCTGGCGATCAGCGTCCGGGTCCCGAGGGCGAACATCGCGGCGGCCATGCCCATCAGCTCGTCGCCAGGGTGGACGGCGGACAGCGCGGAGTCGCAGGCGGACAGCACGACGACCTCGGGCGCGCGGCGGACGCGCTCGAGGTCGTAGACGGTCAGCGGGCCCGTCGGCGAGTTCGAGGCAGGAGAACTGCGGGTTCTCGCCGCGGAACCGGCCGTGGCAGGCGAGGTGGACGAGGGCGGCGCCGTCCATCGCGGCACGGACGGCGTCGGCGCTCGCGGCCGGCCCGAGCAGGACGGTCGCGCCCGGGTGCAGCGCGGCGAGCGCGGCGATCTCGGGCTCGGCGTGCTCGAGCCCCGGGCCGGCGGCGAGGACCGTCGCCGCCGGAGGTCGGGCGGCGCGAGGCCGGGCCGGCCGGACCGCCGCGCGCGCCCACAGGGCGACCGACGGCGCGACCTCGACCGGCCGGCCGCGCAGCGACGGCAGGACCGTCCACGGCAGCGCGTGCAGCGCCATCGTCGGGACGAGGACGAGCGGCCGCACGCCCGCGGCGCCCGGGTCGGCGACGCCCGGCCGGCTCAGCAGGATCGCGTCGAGCGCGGCGGCGGCGTGGGCGAGCCCGGCCCGGGCGGCGTCCAGGGACGCGGCGGAGCCGTGCCGGCGGGCCAGGCGGTGCAGGCAGAACCGCAGCGCCCTCGAGCTCGCGCAGCACGACCGCGTACGGGCCGAGGTCGTCGCAGCCGCACCCGCCCGTCGACGACGAGCACGGCGTGCAGCGACGTCCCCGACCGGACGTAGGACAGCAGCACCCGCGGCCCGAGCGGTCGCGTGCAGCGCGGCTCGGACGACAGGCCCGCACCGGACGAGGCACCCGCCCCGCGGGCCTGCCGCGCCCGGTCGCGGACGGCCCGCTCGAGCCGCTCCCGCTCGGCGCGCAGCCGGGCCGGGTCGCCGCCCGGCGCCCAGCGTCTCCTCGATCTCGGCGGACACCCGCCGCAGCGCGGCGAGGTCCTCGGCGAGGCGCCGGTCGCCGGGCGGGCGCGCGGGCGGGCGGGACAGGCCGCGGGCGCGAAACCGCTCCGACCAGGCGAGGACGGCGGCGGGTCGCCCGGCGCCGAGGACGATCCGCAGGCCGAGCTCCGCCAGCTCCTCGCCGTGCCCGGCGGCGTGCGCGCGCAGCTCGCTGGCCCCCAGCGCGGCCGCGTGTTCGTCCACGACGCGAAGGCCGGCCCGGGCGGCGGCGAGCGCGCCCCGGGTGTTCCCGGCGGCCAGGCGCAGCAGGGCTTCTGCGTGCCAGGCCGCGACCCGCAGCTCGGCCGGGCCGCGCCCGCGGGCGCCGGCGGCGAGCCGCAGCTCGGTGCTGGCCGGGCCGTCGCGCCCGAGGTCGAGCAGCACCCGGGCGGCGAGGATCCGCCCGCGCAGGGACGGCTCCCGCCAGCCGGCGGCCGCCAGCCGGGCCGCGTTGCGCCGCGCGTCCCCGACCAGCGCGGGAGAGCGCTCGCCCGCGCCGAACCGGGCCCGCAGCGCGACGTGCTCGGCGAGTGCCGCATCGGCCGGGCGCCGCTGGCGCCGCATCCGGGCGGCGGCCGCGTCGGCCGCGGTCAGCGCGCCGGCCCCGTCGCCGTCCAGCAGCGCGGCCTCGGCGAGCAGCAGCCCCGCGGTCGCGGCCTGGTGGTGATCCCCGGCGGCCTCCAGCAGCTGCACCGCCCGGCGCAGCTGCTCGGCGGCGTCCCCGGCGAGGCGCGCGGCGAGCAGCGCGTGCGCCCGGTCCGCACAGTTCACCCCGTGGGTCAGCAGGTCGGCGGCGTCCAGGGAGTCGACCCGGTCGAAGGCGGCGAGCGCGGTCGGCAGGTCGCCCCGGCGGGCGGCGACGAAGCCGAGGTTGCCCTCGCCGAGCGCGACGAGGCGCCACAGCCCGGCGGCGGTAGCGACCTCGACGCAGCGGCGCAGGTCGGCCTCCGCGGCGGCGAGCTCGCCCGCGGGCGCGAGCAGCCAGCCGCGGTTGAGCAGCAGCAGCGCCTCGAACCGGCGGTCGCCGGCGCGGCGCAGCGCCGGCAGCGCCTGCCGGTAGCAGGCGAGCGCCTCGTCCCGGCGGCCCGCGCGCGAGAGCAGCAGCCCGCGCTGGGCGAGCAGCTGCGCGCCGTCGTGCCCGGTCAGGACGGCGGCGGCCCGGTCGAGCTCCGCGAAGGACGCGGCGGTCGCCCCCAGGTCGGACAGGATCACCGCCAGGCTCATCCGCGCCTGCCCGGCCCGGCGTGGCTCGCCGCCGCGGTCCGCGACGGCGATCGCCCGGCGCAGGTGGCGCTGGGCGGACGCGATGTCGCCCAGTTCCTTGCAGGCGAGCCCGACCGCGCGTTCCGCGGCCGAACGTACCGCCGGATCCCGAGCTACCTCGAGGACGGAGCAGGCGTCGCGCAGGGCGGCCGCCGCGTCCACGGTCACCTGCTCGACGGCCTGTTCGGCTCGGGCGAGGAGCTCGTGCTCCCGCCCCCGCGCGCCCCGTACAGACCGGGACTGAGGGAGCGTCAGATGTGGACCCAGCTCGTGGTCAGGACGGACGGGCCCGTCGGCGACTCGCGTCGGCACAGCAGGCTCACCGGGCCGGGCGGCACGCCGGGCGCGCTGAACCGGCCGAGCTGGTCGGCCTGGACCACGCGGTCCGGCCCGTTGCACCGGACGGTCACGTCGGCCGGCCCCGGCGGCACGAGCTGCCCCACGAGGTTGCGCCCGGTCGACGTCGTCGCGATCTCGACCTCGACGGTCAGGCCGTCGGTGGCGAAGGTCAGCAGCCGGGGGCCGTCGCCGCTGCGGACGGCCGCCTCCTCGAGCCGGCTGTCGAGGATCAGCTCCGCCAGCTCCGTGTCGATGTCGCGCCAGGCGAAGGCTCCGCGGGCCGCCTCGAGCACGTGGGCTGGGACGGGGTCGACCGCGTCCCAGATGCCGCGCAGGGTGGCCAGCAGCTCGACGTCGTCGACCGGGACGAAGGGCTCACTCATCGTTGCTCACCTGCCCCGTCGGGAGTGGCGCTCGCGAGGTAGCCGGAGTCTTCGAGGCCGCGCCGCAGGTGCGCGAGGCAGCGCGACCGGGTCGGCCCGATGCTGCCGACCGGCAGGCCGAGGCTCGCGGAGATGTCCGCGTAGCTCGAGTCGGGGGAGTACGCCAGGACGCGGAGCAGCTCGCGGCACCGCTCGGACAACCCTTGCAGGGCCGTCCAGACGGCGCGGTCGCGCTCGCCGGCGAGGAGCTGGAACTCCGGGGCGTCCTCGGGGGCGGCCACGACGTCGCGCTGCGCGTCGTCGTCCGGGAACTCGCGCCCGCCCTTGCGCAGCACGCGCAGGCACTCGTTGCGGGTCGTCGTGCGCAGCCAGCCGCCGAGGCGCTCGGGCTCGCGCAGGCGGCCCAGGTTCTCGACCAGCCGCAGCCACACGGTCTGGCTGACGTCGGCCGCGTCGGCCGTGCCGAGGCGGTGTGCGCGGGCGACCGCCCACACCAGGCCGCTGTAGCGCCCGACCAGCTCGTCCCAGGCTCCCCCGTCGCCGTGGTGGGCCGCGGAAACGAGCTCCGCGGTTGCCCGCGCCTCGCCCGTCGACTGCTCCAGGAGGCCCACGTGATCACCCTATAAGGGCGGGTAGCCCGCCCCCGGGGGTTGCAGACCGTGGCGTTCATTTGGCGGCGCCTACCCGGTCAGCCGCGGGGCCGACGACCACGCCGAGGTCCGGGAGCACCCGGCGGGTGCGCGGGTCGAGGACGAGGTCCGCGGCATCCGGAACGGGAATGCCGTTCTCGGCGGCGGCGCGGGCGATCTCGCCGGCGACGACGGGCGCCGCGAACGACGTCCCGCTCCACTCGGCATAGCCGGTGAACCGGTCCCGGTCGAACAGGCCGGTCGCCTGCTCGGGCCCGTCGAACTCCACGAAGGCGCTGCGGGCCCGCTCGCCGATCGCGCAGGCGTCCACCCACCAGCCGAAGTTGGAGAACGGCGCGCGCTCGCCGGCGGCGGCGTCCAGGGCGCCGACCGCGATCACAGTCTTCAGCGCCGCCGGCCAGAACGCCCGGTCGTCGCCCGGAGTTGCCCGCGGCGGCGACCACGACGGTCCGGCGGCCGAGCGCGGCCACGGCGTCGGCGACGACGGGGGACGGGCGGTCGTCGTAGGTGTGGCAGCCGAGCGAGAGGTTGACGATGTCGATCCGCTCGCCCCGCGCGGCCGACGTGGCCTGCAGTTCGCCCAGCGCCTCGACCAGGTCGAGTTCGTCGCAGACGCCGTCGCTGCCCAGCAGTCGGCGGATCCAGAGCCGGGCGGACGGGGCGCGCGAGAGCACCAGACCCGCGACGAACGTGCCGTGCCCGGCCTGCGCGTCCAGGGAGTAGTCGGCGTCCGCGTCCAGCACCTCGATCTCGTCCTCGCTCACGTCGCCGAACCAGCCGCAGCAGGTGAACCACGGGTGCCGGGCGATGCCCGTGTCGAGGACGGCGACGGTGACGACCGGGTGGTCCGGGTTCGGCGCGTCCAGCGGCGGCAGCGGCGCCTCGACGACGTGCGGGGCGTCCGCCGGGCCGCCCCGGTTGTGCGGGCTCGAGCGCAACAGGTGGACGGGGGCGACGGACAGCCGCCGGTACTTCTCGTGGACGTCCTCGAGCAACCCGTTCACGTGGGTGCCCGTGCCCGCGCGCAGCGGCAGGCGGCACAGCCCCGTGGACGTCGGGCGCGGGTCGTCGAGCCAGCGGCGGAGGCCGGTGGGCAGCGACTCGCTGTCGGCGGCCGTGGCCAGCAGGTGGTCGGCCCGGACCAGCGTCGGGCGCTCTGTCGTCAGGACGGCCTTGTGCCGCTCGATGAGCAGCGCGGTGAGTTCCTCGCTGCGGTCTGCCCCGGTCCCCGGGTCCATCGTGTTCCGCCTCTCGCCGTCGGGTGTCCAGTCTTTCGCAGCGAACCCGATAGCCGCCGGAGGTGGAACCGGCCCCCCGGCCACCCGCCGCCGCACCGCCGGGTCCCGTCCCCTCCGTCGGGGCCCGGCCGGTACGCCGTTGTTCGGGAAGAGCGGTGGCGGCGCTCGTTGATACGTCGGAGTTGGAAATGCGCTGGCGAAATCGGTCGGGACCTGCTGCCCGCCGCGGGCTACGGTGACCCGCGTGGACCGCGCTTACGCTGAGCAACTCGACGCCGCCGACCCGCTCGCGGGCTTCCGGGTCCGCTTCGCCGAGCCCGATCCGGGCCTGATCTACCTGGACGGGAATTCACTCGGACGGCTGCCGCTGGCCACCGCCGCCCGGCTGCGCGAGGTCGTGGACGACGAGTGGGGCGGCGGCCTGATCCGCTCCTGGGACCACTGGGTCGACCTGCCGGTGCGGGTCGGCGACGCGCTGGCCGAGCACCTGCTCGGCGCGCGCCCGGGCGAGGTCGCGGTGAGCGACTCGACGACCGTCAACCTGTACAAGCTGGCGGCCGCGGCGCTCGACGCCCGGCCGGGCCGGCGGGTGATCGTCACGGACGACGACAACTTCCCGACCGACCGCTACGTCCTGGCCGGCCTTGCCGCGGCCCGCGGGCTCGAGGTGCGCCTGATCGCGGCGGACCCGGTCGAGGGCCCGTCCACCGAGGACGTCGCCGCGGCCCTGGACGGCGACGTCGCCCTGCTCTGCCTCAGCCACGTCGCCTACCGGTCGGGGGCGCTGGCCGACCTGCCCGCACTGACCGCAGCGGCGCACGACGCGGGCGCGCTCGTGCTCTGGGACCTGTGCCACTCGGTCGGGTCCGTCCCGGTCGACCTCGCGGCCGCCGGCGCGGATCTCGCCGTCGGCTGCACGTACAAGTACCTGAATGCGGGCCCGGGCGCGCCGGCGTTCCTCTACGTCCGCCGGGACCTGCAGGCCGCGCTGCAACAACCGATCTGGGGCTGGTTCGGCCAGCGCGACCAGTTCGCGATGGCGCCCGGGTACGACCCGCAGCTCGACGTGCGCCGCTTCCTGACGGGGACGCCGTCGATCCTCGGGACGGTCGCCGTGGCGGAGGGGGTGGCGCTGCTCGCCGAGGCCGGGCTCGACCGGCTGCGGGCGAAGGGAGTCGCGCTGACCTCGTACGCCGTGGACCTCGCGGACGCCTGGCTCGCCCCGCTCGGCTTCACCCTTGCGAGCCCCCGCGACGCCGCCCGCCGCGGCTCGCACGTCACCCTGCGTCACCCGGACGCCGCCGCGATCTGCCGGGCGCTGATCTCCGACGCGCTGGTGATCCCGGACTTCCGCGCCCCCGACCGCCTCCGTTGCGGCGCGGCGCCGATCTCCACCCGGTTCACCGAGGTCTGGGACGCGTTCGACCGCCTGCGCCGGCTCCTCACTCCCTGAGGGGCGCCCGTCCGCCCGGCCGCCCGGCTCGCGTCCGGCGGCCACGGATGCGTGTTGTGACTGATGAGGTCGCTGCGGTGCCGAAAGTCGTCTCACCCGTTTCGATTCGCATCGGTGGCCGTCGTGGTGGCCGTCGTGGTGGGCGCGAAGCGGAAGCTGGAGATCAAGGTCGGAACGGGTGGGGCGGGTGAGACGGCGAAGTCACCTCAGGCGTTGCAACGTTGATCCCTGGCCTCGCGGCGCGCCGCGCCCCGTTCACGCCAGGGTGCCGGCGGGGCGCTCCCTCGAAGGGCGCTCTCTGGCGGCGTGTCGGGCCCAACTCGAGCCGTGTAACACCGACACCACCAGAGGAGGGCGACCCGGACGCCACTTGCGCAGGCCTGCCGAAGCATTTGGTCGCCGGGATACCTCGCGTCCGCTTCACACGAGGCGCCGCCATCCCAAGCGGCCCGAAGCATCCGCACCGCCAACTTTTGGCGGCATGTCGGACCTAAGCGACGCCCCTTAACCGCGACACGCCACCAGAAGACGGCCCTGGACGCCGGGGATCGAGGTCTGCGGCGGGCGGCGGGCGGGGCGGTCGCGTCCGCCAGGGCCCACCTCTGGTGGCATGTCGGGCCCAAACAGCTCGCCTAACCGCGACACGCCACCAGAAGACGGCCCGCTCACGGGCCGCAGCCCCGGCCGAGAACTCGACCGGGGCTGCGGGTGGTGCGGTGAGGCAGGTGTTACGGCGTCGCCGTCGGGCTGGCGGTCGCCTCGGTGGAGGCCTCCGTCGCGGCCGGAGAGGCCGTCGGAGCCGGCGTCGCGCTGGTCTCGGCACCCTCTGCCGGCGTGGTGCCGGTGGCCGGGGTGGTGGCCGGCTTGACGTAGGTGCCGTTCAGCTTGGCCTCCTTGTCGATGTAGTACTGGTCGATGTACGCCTTGGCGGCGGCCTCGTCCTTGGTGCCCTCGGACAGGGAGCCGGGCGGGTTGATCGAGTAGACGAGCTCGCCCTGGACGTCCGAGGACGCCTCCTTCGCCTCGAGCGCGTCGCCGCTGTACTTGGCGGACGCGTTCCACAGCAGCCAGCTGTTGATGCCGGCGTCGGCGGTCGCCTTGATCTGCTTGCGGACCTCGTCGGCCCCGTAGCGGACGCCGAGGGAGAAGTCCTGCAGCCACGGGATGATGACGCAGCCCGTGCCGATGACCTGGCGGTTGAAGTCCTTCAGCGAGCGGTTGACGATCTCGTACGGGGAGTTGTTCGGGCTGTCGACCTTGAACTCGCCCTTGCCCCAGTGCGACGGGTAGACCATCGGCGAGATGAAGTCGAGGTGCTTCGCCATCATCGGGATGTTCTGGGCGACGGAGAACGGCGTGAAGCTGCTGATCCCGTAGACCGCGGCACCCTGGAAGGCGCCGGCCGCGCGGACGGGGCCGCGGGACATCTCGACGAAGTCGGCGATGGCCTCCTCCGGCGAGCGGTCGCCGATGCCCGGGAAGACCTGGCCCGACAGCTTGCCCGAGGACTCGGGGCGGCGGATGTAGTCGTACATGATGTCGTCGAAGCCGGCCTTGGCCGCCTCGACCGCGAGGTCGATGTTGTACTGCCGGACCTCGTTGTTCGCCAGGTTGGTGAACGAAGCCCGCCCGTACTTGCCCGCGTCGTACGCACCGCCGCTGGTGTTCTGGATGATCATGTCCATCTCGCCGTTCTTCTCCGCCCAACCCGCGAGCAGCGGGTCACGGAAGGCGACGATGCGGCCGGTGATGCGGGCGCCGAGGTCGTGGATCTCCTTGACGGCCTCGTCGAGCTTGTAGATGTCCTTGGCGGAGCCGGCCTTCTTGGCGAGCTCGACCTGGGAGTCGAAGCCGACGATGCCGTCCTCGTCCTTGATGTCGAGCTGGACGTTGTCGACCTTCTTCGCCTTGATCAGCGCGATGACCGGGTCGCGCAGGGACGGGGTGACCCACGCCAGCGCCGTCATGTGCACCGAGCGCATGCCCGGGTGCTTGACGGTGGCGTTGATGGTCTGCTCGGCCGTGTTGCCCGCGGCGTCGGTGGCGATCGCCTTGATGCCGGCGGGGGCGGTCGGGAACTCGACGCTCCAGGCGCCGTCGTCGCCCATCGAGACGTCCTTGCCGTCGACCGTGAGGGTCTTCGCACCCTCGGCCTTGCCGGTGATCTTCATCGCCGAGCGGAGGTTGGCCGCCGCGCCGGGCTCGTCGACCGTGATCTTCGGGGCGGTGGTGTCGACCTCGAAGGTCTGGCTGCCCGACGCCTTGCGGCCGGGCAGGCGGCCGGGCGAGGACGCCGTGATGGTGTGCTTGCCCTCGGACAGGCCGGTCGGCTTGAAGACCATCGAGTCACCCTCCTGGGTGCCCTCGATCTCCTCCCCGTCCAGCTTGACGGTCAGGCTGTCCTTCTTGCCGCCGGTGACCGTGAAAGTCAGGTCCTGCAGGGCCGCCGCGTTGAGCAGCTCGCCCTCCTTGTTGGCGGAGACCTTCACCTCGGTCGCGCCCGGCGCGTACGGCTCGGCCGCGGCACCGACGACGACCAGCAGGAGCGCGACGCCGACCGCGACGCCGATCTTCTTGCCGGCTCCGCCGGACTTCTCCTTTGTACCTTCGCCGCCGTTGCCGGGAGCCGGCTTGGCGTCCCCCCCGCTAGCAGCGGGCTGAACTTCGTCGTTGCCCGTCATATCCCCATCCACCTTTACCGAGTCGTCGCATTGACGTCCGACGTTTCGCCGAAAAGCTCGCCGTGACTGCTGCATGATCAGGGTGCAGTATCGACAAGCAGTAGGGGGAGAAATGCGCCGACCTCGTGCCGTCCTTGCCGTCGCAGTTACCGGATTGTTGCTTTCCGGGTGCGCGACGCAGTCCGACGACCCGATCGACCAGTGGAGCCAGTGCCGCGCCCGCGACTTCGAGCGCTCCAGTCGCCACGTCCGAGCCCACGACCGAGCCTGCGACGGGCGCCGCGGTCGACCCCGCGTCCGTCGCGGCCAACGAGCTCGGCAAGGTTCCCGTGATGATGTATCACGTCGTCAAGGTGGACGCTGAAGGGCGAGTACGACCAGACTCCGGACGACTTCCGTCCGAAGCTCGAAAGGCTGTACAAGGGCAACTACCGCCCGGTCACGGCGAGTGATTTCGTTTCGGGCAAAATCGACATTCCGGCAGGAATGCACCCGGTCGTCATGACATTCGACGACTCGACCGAGAGCCAGGCCAAGATCGGCGCCGACGGCGTCCCGGTGGCCGACACGGCGCTGGGGATCATGGAGGCGTTCGGCAAGGAGCACCCCGATTTCAAGATGACCGCGACGTTCTACGTCAACAACGGCGCCTTCGCGGACGCCAAGGTCATCCCGTGGCTCGTGGAGCACGGCTACGAGGTCGGCTCGCACACCGCGACGCACGCAATGCTGAGCAAGCTGTCCGAGGCGGGCGTGCTGAAGGAGATCGGCAGCAACGTCGCCGAGATCGAGAAGGCGGCCCCGGGCTACAAGGTCACGCACGATGGCCCGGCCGTTCGGCATCGCGCCGGTCGACAAGATGCTCTTGCACGGGGGCACCTACGAGGGCACGACGTACAAGTTCACCGGCGTCATGCTGGTCGGCTCGAACCCGTCGCCCTCGGTATTCAGCGCCGCCTTCGACCCGTACGCGGTCCCGCGCATCCGGTCGGGTCTGAAGTCCAAGCCCGTCGACATGGACTCGGGCTACTGGCTCGACCTCGATGGAGAAGAACGTCAAGGGCGTCTACACCTCGGACGGCAACCCGGACAAGATCTCCTACCCGGCCGACAGCACGATCAAGATCGGCGACGCGCTGGAAGGACAAGGCGAACGCGTACAGCGCGTCCTCGACCACGGCCACCACGGCGCCGTCGACCTCGGCTCCTGACATCGGACTCGGACATGGACTCGGACATGGACTCGGGCACCGCCGACGCGACCCCGACGGCCACGCCGTAGTCCTGACGGTGCGTCACTAGCTGGCCGACAAGGAAAACAGACCGGCCCCGGAGGGATCCTCCGGGGCCGGTCTGCGTCGCGGGTGCGGCGTCAGTCGCGCCGTCGGGTGCCGAACAGGATGTCGTCCCAGCTCGGGACGGCGGCCCGGCGCGACCGGCTGGACGACCCCGTTCCGGCCCCCGTGAGCAGGCCACCGCCGCGGCCGTCGTGAGTGCCGGTGCGGCGCTGCTCGACCGGCTCCTCCTCGCGGGACCTCGACGGATTTACCGGCGGGAGGTCCATCACCGAGCGGCGCTTCGGGCGGGTGCCCGGCGCGTCCGGACGGATGCCGGGCCGGCGAGCGGCCGGGCGCACCGGCTCGCGCCGCGGCGGGACGGGGGCCTCTTCCGGACCGTCCGGCACCGGCGGCACCAGGTAGTCCAGCGGGGCGACCCGCTTCGGCCGGCCCTCGACGACCGGCGTCGCCGGCTTCGGGGGCAGGAGCGGCGGGATCGTCGGCGAGGCCGGGGACGCCGCCGGGGCGACCGGCTTGGCCGGCGGAGCCTGCCGGGCGGCGGGGGCCGCGGGAGCGTCGGGCGCCTTCGGTGCCGCCGGTGGGGCCGCCGGTGGGGCCGCCGGCGGGGCCTGCGGCGCCTGGCGGGCGATCACGTCCGGCGCCGGGCGTTTGGCGATCACGTCCGGCGCGGGGCGGGGGGCGGTCGCGTCCGGTGTCGCCCGGCGGCGGCCGGCGGGGTGCTCGCCCCGGATGGACGCCGGGATGCTCGACGGCATCCCCGAGTCGCGCTCGTCGTCGGCGTTCGTCTCGACCAACTTCTCGGCCAGGCGCGGGACGAACGGGGCGCGTGGTGGCCGCGCGTCGAGCTCGCCGGTGATCCAGCGGCCCTGGTCGTTCTCGGCGACGACGGTGCGTGCACGCGGGTCGTAGAGGAACTGGGCGCGGCACGTGGTCTCGTCGTCGTCCGGGATCTCGAACGCGAGCGTCGACGAGCCAGCGCCCGTCCTCGCGGCGCCACGAGTCCCAGCCGAGGTCGTCGGGCTTGATGCGCAGCGGGTCGATCCGCGCGCCCAGGCGCCTCGCCGAGCGTCGCCGCCCGGCCCTCGGGCTGGTTCGGCCGCCGCACCGCGCCGCGCTGCGCCATCTGGGCCATGTGCTCGCGCTCGGCGAGCACGGGACCCTCGAAGCGGCGCACCCGCTCGACGGGCACTCCGGCGGACATGGCGACCTGCTCGGCCGTCGCCCCCGCCCGGATCCGCGCCTGGATGTCGCGCGGACGAAGCTGGCCGTCCTTCTCGATCTCGAGCTGGCCGAGGCGTCGCCCGGTCCCCACGGACGGCTGCGCGGAGCCGCTCGTCGATGGACAGACAGGTACTTGTCGCCGGCTGGCGAGCGGAGGACCAGATGGGTCCCGCTCTCGTTCGCTGCGACCAGACGTAGGTCCTGCATGAGGGCTCCTCCTGCTGCCGGCGGCCCTTGGGTCGATTCCGAGTCTGGCCGGATTAGCGACAAATTCCGGGGAGGCGGGACGCGGACGGGGGCGTGTCGCGAGCGATTTGTCGACTGGGGCGCAAGGGGTGGGGAGGGTGGTTCTGGAAGCCTAGGACGGGGCTGTTGGGGCTGATGTGACTGCGTCTGTTCCCGGGCCGGCATGGGGCTCGGCGCGCAGGCTGCCGGCGCCGGCGACGGCGACGACGGCCGCGCCCAGCGCCGCGGCGGTGGAGAACCAGAACGCGTCGCGGGGCCCGACGGAGTCGACGAGCCAGCCCGCGCCGTGCCGCCCCGACGGTCAGGCCGAGGCTGATCCCCGTCGTCGTCCAGGCCAGGCCCTCGGTGAGCCGCGCCGCCGGGACGAGGCTCTGCACGAGGTCGTTCCCCGAGATCAGGGTGGGCGAGATCGCGAAGCCGGCGACGAACGACAGTGCGGTCAGCGTCGGCCACGCTCGACACGAACGGCAGCGCCAGCAGCGAGGCCCCCATGCCGAGCGCGCCGATCCGGAACCGCGACGGCCACGGGCGTCCGCCAGTTCACGCTGCCGTACCCGATCCCGGCGATCATGCTGCCCAGCGCGTAGACCGCCAGGACGAGCCCGGTCGAGCCGCGGGCGCCCTCGTCCGAGGTGAAGGCGACGACGCTCACCTCGAACGCGCCGAACAACGCGCCCGAGGCAGCCGAACACCGTCGACCACCACGACCAGGCCGGCGGAGCGCAGCGACACCGGCCGGCCCGGCGCCGGAGCGGTCCGGCACGCGGCGGCTCGGTGGCGTGCAGGGCGCCAGCGCGTGCTGCCCACGAGAGCGAGCGACGACGACGGCGCCGAGCCCCGCGGCCGGGTGCCACGCCGTCGCGAGGGCGGTGACGAGGATCGGCCCGACGATGAAGATGACCTCGTCCAGGACGGACTCCAGCGCGTACGCCGTGTGCAGTTCGTGCCACGGTCGCTGCGCAGCAGCGCACTCCAGCGGGCGCGCACCATGCCGCCGACGCTGACGAAGGTCAGCCCCGCCACGGCGCGCGGCGGCGAACAGCAGCCACGCCGGAGCGTGCGACGTGCGCGGCGACGATCAGCCCGACCAGGCGCGGCGCTGTGCACGACCGCGGTCGGGCGCAGCACCCGGCGCCTGGCCGTGCCGGTCGACGAGGCGTCCGATCCGCGGACCGGCCACCGCGTTGACCAGGCGACACGCGTGCGCCGCGACGGCACCGGCCAGTGCGTAGGAGCGCCCCGTCCCCGACAGCAGCAGGACGATCGCGAGCGCCATCATCGAGATCGGCAGCCGCGCCAGGAACCCGGCGGTGGAGAACGCGAGCGCGCCGGGGCGGGCGAGGAGTTTGCCGGTACGGGCGCAGCAGCGTCGAATGGCGCGCTCCGCGCGCGAACGCTCGCGGCGTGCCCCGCCTCCGTGCCACTCGGCCGCTCCTCCGGTCGTTCGTTCCTCACTCCCTACGTCACGCCCTCCCGGCACTGCGGCGGCTTCGCCGCTCGCAGACGGTGGCGTGCGCCGTGGCAGGATCGGATTATGTCCGGCCGGTACGACGCGCTGCTCCTGCTGTCCTTCGGCGGGCCGGAGGGTCCCGAGGACGTGCTGCCGTTCCTGGAGAACGTGACCCGCGGCCGGGGCATCCCGCGCGAGCGACTCGAGGCCGTCGGCGAGCACTATCACCGCTTCGGCGGGGTCAGCCCGATCAACGCCCAGTGCCGAGCGCTGCTGGCGGCGATCCGGGCGGACTTCGCGGCGAACGGCCTCGATCTGCCCGTCTACTGGGGCAACCGGAACTGGACCCCGATGCTCGCCGACACGGTGCGCGAGATGGCGTCCGACGGGGTCGCCCGCGCGCTCGTCCTGACGACCTCGGCGTACGCGTCGTACTCGGGCTGCCGGCAGTACCGGGAGGACCTGGCCCGCGCCCGCGCCGAGGTCGGTCCGGACGCGCCCGAGGTCGACAAGCTGCGGCACTACTTCAACCACCCCGGCTTCGTCGGCCCGATGATCGCCAACACCGTCGCGGCGCTGGAGACCCTGCCTGCGTGGTTCGGCGGCGACGCCGCGCTCGCGTTCACCACGCACTCCGTCCCGGTGGCCATGAACGAGCACTCCGGCCCGGACGGCGGCGCCTACCTCGCCCAGCACCTCGAGGTCGCGCGCCTCGTCGCGGACGGGGTCGAGGCCGCCACCGGTCGGCGGCACCGGTGGGACCTGGTCTTCCAGTCGCGCTCGGGCCCGCCCAGCGCAGCCCTGGCTCGAGCCGGACGTCGGCGACCACCTGGCCGCCTTGGCCGCCGCCGGCGTGCCGGCGGTCGCGGCCGTGCCGATCGGCTTCGTCTCCGACCACATGGAGGTGCGCTACGACCTGGACGTCGTCGCCGCCGACGTGGCCGCAGGCCTCGGGCTGACGTTCGTCCGCGTCCCGACGGTCGGGCACCGACCCGGCGTTCGTCGCGGCCGTCCGGGAGCTGGTGCTCGAACGCCTTTCCGACGTGCCCGCCGCCGCGCGCCCCGCGCTCGGCAGGCTCGGCCCCGATCACGACCGCTGCCCCGCGGGATGCTGTCGCGAACATGCGGTCGCCGTTGCCGGCGGCGGCCGGAGAGGACTAGATGGACGTCTCGAAAGACCTGCGGGCCGAACTGCTCGCCGTCGCGCTGGACGTGGCGCGGGAGGCCGGCGAGCTGCTGGTCTCCGGCTACGGCGGAACGCGGACGGTCGACACGAAGTCGAGCCCGACCGACATCGTCACGGAGATGGACCACGCCGCCGAGCGCCTGATCACCGCCGAGCTGGCCCGGCGCCGCCCGGGCGACGGCATCCTCGGCGAGGAGGGCGCCGACAGCGCGGGGGACTCCGGCGTCCGCTGGGTCGTCGACCCGCTGGACGGCACCGTCAACTACCTCTACGGCCTCGGCGGCTGGGCGGTCAGCGTGGCGGCCGAGGTCGACGGCGTGGTCGTGGCCGGCGTCGTGGCACGTCCCGTCCGCGCGGGAGACGTTCGCCGCCACCCTCGGCGGCGGCTCGACGTGCAACGGCGAACCGCTGCACCGCGGCGCGGGCCCGGCGCTCGCCGGGGCCCTGGTCGCGACCGGGTTCGGCTACGACGCGCGGCGTCGCGCGCACCAGGCCGCCGTGCTGGCCCGGGTGCTGCCGCGGCGTGCGGGACATCCGCCGGTTCGGGGCCTGCGCTGTCGACCTGTGCTCGGTCGCGTCCGGCCGGGTCGACGCGTACTACGAGCGCGGCGTCCAGCCGTGGGACCACGCGGCGGGCGGTCTCGTCGCCCGCGAAGCCGGTGTGCAGGTCGGCGGGCTGCGCGGGGCGCCGGTCGTCCGACCGGTTCCTGCTCGCCGCGCCGCCGGCCCTGTTCGCGCTCCTGCACGACGTGCTGGCCGAGGCCGGGGCGGACGACGGCGACGGCTACGCCGAGCTCCTCCCCGTGTGATGCGGGACACCCGGCGAAGACTCCCGGCCGACCGCATGGGCGTGGCTCGCCCTCGGTAGGGCACAATCCGGCCCCGGACGTCCTACGCGCCGCCTCTCCACGTGAACCGGGCACAACCCGGGGAGCTTGCGTGTTACGCCACCGCACCACGACGCCCGCTTCGAGCCGAGGAGAAGAACGCCCAGATGGCAACCGACTACGACGCGCCACGCAAGACCGATGACGAACTGGGCGAGGACAGCATCGAGGAGCTGAAGTCCCGTCGGGTCGACAAGGGCGCGAGCACCGTCGACGTGGACGAGGCCGAGCTCGCCGAGTCGCTCGAACTGCCCGGCGCAGACCTGTCCGGTGAAGAGCTCAGTGTCCGCGTGCTGCCCCGCCAGGCCGACGAGTTCACCTGCTCGAACTGCTTCCTCGTCCACCACCGCAGCCAGCTGGACCACGAGAAGAACGGGCAGCTCGTCTGCCGCGACTGCTCCTGACCGGACGGGGGGACCCTGAGGGAGTGAGCCCTGGAGTCGAGCCCTGACGGAGTGAGCCAGCAGCCCGACGCCGCCGCCGAGACCCCGCGTGCGGACGTCGAGGCCCGCCGCGCCGTCTCCGACGCGCTCGTCCGGCTCGTGGGTGCGCGGGACGGGCACGGGTCTGCCGGGGGAGAAGGAGAGGGCGCCGGGGGTAAGGACGCCGGGCGTCTCGATGCGATCCGCGACGTGGTGGTGTCCGTCGCGAAGTCGGCCAAGGGGGCCGGGATCAAGGCGCTGGCCGGCGGCCGTTGGCTCACGGAGACCCTGATCGACACGGTCCCGCGACTGCCGGTGCGGTCAGCCGAGCACTCTGCGCGAGCAGCACCCGGGCGAGAGCGTCGACGAGATCGCGACCGGCCTGATCAGTGCGGCGGTGAAGGCCTCGATGGCCGTCGGCGTCGCCGGCGGCGCGCTCGCGGCCGTCGAGTTCGCGGCGCCGCCGACGCTGCTCGCCGCGCCCGCCCAGGTCGCCGCGGAGACGCTGGCTGTCGCGGCGATCGAGATCAAGCTGGTCGCGGAACTGCACGAGATCTACGGCCTGCGGGCCGAGGGGAACACCGGCGACCGCGCCCTGGCCTACCTCTCGGCGTGGGCGCAGCAGAAGGGCATGGACCCGCTGAACCCGAAGTCGATGGCGGCGGGGCTCGGCACGGCGGCGAAGCGCCAGGTCCGCAAGCGGCTGGCCAACCGGTTCGGCCGCAACATCCTGACCCTCGGCCCGCTGCTCACCGGCGCGGTCATCGGTGGGGCGATGAACCGCCACGAGACCAAGGAACTCGGCTCGAAGATCCTCGGCGACCTGCGTGTCGCCTCGGCAGGAGTGCGCGCGGCAGGAGTCAGCGCCGCGCGGCGGTCGCGGGCGGCGGTGAGCGCGGCGGCCAGCTCGGCCGGGCGGCGCGTCGAGACGTACCAGTAGGGCACCCGGTCGTCGGGGTCCGCGACGTCCACGCGGACGGCGGTCGGCACGTACCCCCGCAGCAGCATGTAGGCCCGGGCGTCCGCGCGGGGGCCGCGCAGGGCGCGGGCCTGCTCGGCGTCCAGCGGGTAGACCGCGCCCACCGCGGACATCGGCAGCCACGCCGGTCCTGCGCTGAACCGGTCGGCTGCGACCCGGACGTACATCGCCGCCGTAGGCGATGAGCACCCACACGACGAACGCGATCATCGCCGTCATGATCCCCGCGGCGGCGACGGGCCCGAGGTAGACGTTGAAGCCCACCCCGAAGACGACCAGGAAGAACACGGGGACGAACCACCAGATCACCGGGACGGTCAGGCGCTCGTTGTAGGCACCGGGCCCGGGCGGCGGCGTCGGTGGCGTGCTGGGCGGGGTCGGCGGGGTGCTCACCGGGCAAGGGTGTCACGGGCCACTCGCTCGTCCGGCGCTGCCTCGTCGAGGTTCCCGCGTCCCGGGCCGGGTGAGGGGTCTACTCTCGGGCAGCGCGAGCGAGCCGAACCGAGGGAGCAAGGACACGTGACCGACCCCCACGCCCCCGTGGACGTGCTCGTCCGGCGCTCGACCCGGGCCTGCCGGTGCCGTCGTACGCGCACCCGGGCGACGCGGGCGCCGACCTGTGCACGGCCGTGGACGTCGAGCTCGCGCCCGGGCGAGCGCGCGATGGTGCCGACCGGTGTGGCGATCGCCCTGCCCGACGGGTACGCCGCGTTCGTCCACCCCCGTTCGGGTCTCGCGCACCGACTCGGCGTCGGCATCGTCAACGCCCCGGGGACCGTCGACGCCGGGTACCGTGGCGAGATCAAGGTCCTCCTGGTGAACCACGACCTGCGGGAACCGGCGACGTTCCGCCGCGGCGACCGGATCGCCCAGCTCGTGGTGCAGCGGGTGGACCGAGCGATCTTCCACGACGTGGAACATCTGCCGGGTTCCGTTCGTGGTTCGGGTGGGCACGGGTCTACCGGTGGCTTCGCCGTGGCAGCGTCCCGCCCGGGCGCGATCGAAGTTCGAGAAGGGGAGTGACGTGGCGTTCCGACGGAAGTCGAAGGGCAAGGACGAGCCCGAGGAGGGCTACGACGACGGCACTGCGGTCGACGACGCCTCGTACTCCGACGACTTCGACGGCACCGACGGTGGGGTCGTCGACGACGACCTGCACCGCGGCGACGGGCGCGCGGCGCAGCGGGCCGTGGGACTTCGACGCGGCGCCCGCCGACAAGATCGAGCGGGTCGACCTCGGCGGCGTCCTGATCCCGATCGTGCACGGCATGGAACTGCGCGCCGAGATCGCGGAGGACCGCATCGTCGCGGCGACGCTGATCATCGGCCAGAGCGCGCTGCAGATCCAGCCGTTCGCCGCGCCCCGCACCATGGGCATCTGGGACGAGGTCCGCGCCGAGATCGACGCCGGCATCCGCGGCCAGGGCGGGTACGCGGCCGAGGCCGACGGCCGGTTCGGGACGGAGCTGCACGCGCAGGTACCCGTCCGCCTGCCGGACGGCACCGAGGGCGTCCAGATCGCCCGCTTCATCGGCATCGACGGCCCGCGCTGGTTCCTGCGCGCGGTCATCACCGGCGAGGCGGCCGTCGAACCGCGCGCCGCGGGCCCGCTGGAGGAACTGCTCGTCCGAGGTCGTCGTCGTCCGCGGCTCCGACCCGATGGCGCCCCGCGACCCGATCGAGCTGCGCGTCCCGGTCGACGTCGAGACGGGCGAGGACGGCGAGGAGTTCGAGGACTCCGAGTCGGCCGGTATGGACGACTTCAACCCGTTCGAGCGCGGCCCGGAGATCACCGAGACCCGCTGACCGGCGACCTCCGGGGCGCACGAGTACCCTGCCCGAATGACCCCGCACGCCACCTCCGGTGGAGCTGCCGCGCCCGCGCCGAATCGGCTCAAGCGCATGCTCAACCGCCTGGTCGCGACTCGTGACGAGCTCGAGGCGCAGGAGCTCCAGGAGGGCACCTCGACCCTCGGCGGCACGCCGATCGGCAAGTGCGGGGACCGCGAGGAAGTGACCCTGTGCGGGACGCTGCGCACCGTCACCTTGCGGCCGCGGGCCGGCGTGCCGGCGCTGGAGGCCGAGCTGTACGACGGCTCCGGCACCGTCGCGATCGTCTGGCTGGGGCGGCGCCAGATCGCGGGCGTCGAGCCCGGTCGCGGAATTCGGGTCCACGGGCGCATCGCCCTGAACGAGGGGCGTTCGGTCATGTTCAACCCGCGCTACGAACTGCGTCCGTCGTCCGGAAGCTCATGACGGGCCCGCCCTCACCCGACGGCGAGAACAAGCGGCCGTCCGAGCCCGTGGAACTGGGCAAGCGCCCTGGCCCCACCACGCCCGCCCCGGCGGGAATCGAGACGGTCGAGCAACTCGTCCGCGACCAGCTGGCCAAGGCCCTCGGCGGCAAGCGCGGCGTGCTCGAGAGCGCCGTGCCGATGGCGACGTTCACGCTGACGTACGTGATCACCGACGACGTGAAGGTGGCGCTGATCGCTGCGATCTCGCTGGCCGTCGCCCTGCTGGTGCTGCGGATCGCGCAGAAGAGCCCCACGCAGTTCGTGTTCAACGCCTTCTTCGGCATCATGATCGCCGCGATCTTCGCATCGCGATCGGGAAAGGCGGAGGACGCGTTCCTGCCCGGGATCATGTACAACGCCGTCTACTCCGTCATCCTGATCCTGTCGATCGTGCTGCGGTAGCCCGCTCGTCGGCTTCATGGTCGGCGCGCTGACCGGGGACCCGACCGGCTGGCGCAACGACCCGGCGATGGTCAAGCTCTGCTCCCGCCTGACCGCGCTGTTCGGCCCTGCCGTGCATCCTGCGCGTCCTCGTCCAGTACCCGCTCTACCAGGCCGGCGAGGTCGGCTGGCTCGGGACGTCGAAGATCGTCCTCGGCTGGCCCCTGCAAGTGGCGGCGTTCGTCGCCATGGGCTGCGCTCCTCGCCCGGGGTCGGACGCCGGTCAAGCCTTAGGCGGGTCGTCGGGGCGCCCGGACGGCGGACGTCCGGGTCGGGCTCGTCGCGTGACGCAGGGGAGGCGTGCTCCCGGTCGTTTGTCTCGGCCGTGCGGTGTCGGAACCCGTGCGTCCGACCAGCAGCGTCCTATCGCGTGCATCTGGCCGGACGTCAGTTGGCGGGATGTCCAGGGCGGGCGGCGAACGCTCGCCGCCGCCGCCCACGCGTACTTGTGGCGGCTTGTCGGGCCTTCGGATGCCCGCCAGAAGCCGACATGCCGCCAGAAGATGCCGGCCGGGTCGGCACCAGACGCTCGGCGGTTGCCTTACCCGCCTGACTAGGCAGGACACGCCGGACGGCATCGGCGTGTCGCGACTGCTCACTCATTCATGAGCGGGCGACCCGACCGCTCCGACCGAGAGCAGCAAGCTCGACCGGCGAGAGGCGAAGCCGTCGCAGTGCCGACGAGCCGCCCCGCAGGAAGCGAGAACCGTGCGGCCGAAGGGCGCACGGGCGAGCGACCGAAGGGGCGGCGAGGAGGCACGGAGACGGCGCACACCTCGAGCGTTCAGCGCGCAGCGCGCAGAGATTCAGTCGTGGCCGTGCGGGCTGAGCAGATCCTCCAACTGGCCCTCACGGTCGGGGGCGGCGACGAAGAGCAGCTCGTCGCCGGCCTCGAGGGGGTCGTCCTTCGTCGGGACGAGGACGCGGTCCTGGCGGATGATCGTGACGAGGGCGCAGTCGTTCGGCCAGGCGACGTCGCCGACGCGGTTGCCGATCTGGGGGGAGTCCTCGGGCAGGGTCAGCTCGACGAGGTTGGCCTCGCCGTGCTTGAACGAGAACAGGCGGACGAGGTCGCCGACGGTCACGGCCTCCTCGACCAGGGCGCAGAGCAGGCGCGGGGTGGACACGGCGACGTCCACGCCCCAGGCCTCGGTGAACAGGCCCTCGTTGTTCGGGTGGTTGACCCGCGCGACGACGCGCGGCACGCCGAACTCGGTCTTGGCGAGCAGGGACACGACGAGGTTGACCTTGTCGTCCCCGCTGCTGGCGACGACGACGTGGCAGCGGTTGAGCTGCGCCTCCTGCAGGGAGGACATCTCGCACGCGTCCGCGAGGAGCCACTCGGCGGTCGGGACGAGCTCGACCTTGATGGCCTTCGGGTCCCGGTCGATGAGCAGCACCTCGTGCCCGTTGCCCAGGAGTTCCTTGGCGATCGAGCGCCCGACGGCGCCCGCTCCGGCGATGGCGACGCGCATCAGTGAGCCTCCGGTCCTGCGGCGAAGATCTGCTCGGCCCTGGCGGACCCGCCCTCGGTCATGAGGACGTGGACGAGGTCGCCCTCCTGGATCACCGTCTCGGTGTCGGGGAGCATGCCCTCGGCCAGCCGGGTGAGGAAGGCGACGCGGACGCCGGCCTGCGTCTCGAGGGTCGTCACGCGCTCGCCGATCCAGGCGCGGTCCAGGTGGACCTGCGCGAGCGCGACCGTGCCGGTGGGGTCGCGCCACAGCGGCTCGGAGCCGGCGGGCAGCAGGCGGCGCAGCATCTGGTCGGCCGTCCAGCGCACGGTGGCGACGGTGGGGATGCCGAGCCGCTCGTAGACCTCCGCGCGGGCGGGGTCGTAGATGCGGGCGATCACGTTCTCGACGCCGAAGGTCTCGCGGGCCAGGCGCGCGGAGATGATGTTCGAGTTGTCGCCGCTGCTGACCGCCGCGAAGGCGCCGGCCTGCTCGATGCCGGCCTCGATCATCGTGTCGCGGTCGAACCCGACGCCCGCGACACGCCGACCGCCGAAACCGGCTCCGAGCCGCCGGAAGGCCTCGGGGCTCTGGTCGACGATCGCGACGCTGTGCCCCTTCTCCTCCAGGATCAGGGCGAGGGTGGACCCCACGCGCCCGCACCCCATGATCACGATGTGCACGCCGATCCTTCCGGTGCGTCCGTCTTGCCCGTGCGCCCCCGGTCTACGGTGGCGCCTGCGGCGTGACGCTACACGCTCGGACATCGGAGGTCGTCGTGGTGGCAGGAGCTCGGGACGCGGCGGCGCGTCGCCGCCGAGCTGCTCCCGCGTCCGGACCGTCCCTCGCGGGCACGGTCCTGGAGCTCGAGGTGGGCCAGGTGGCCCACGGTGGCATGTGCGTGGCCCGGCACGAGGGCCGCGTGGTGTTCGTGCGGCACACGCTGCCCGGCGAGCGGATCCGGGCGGTGGTGACCGAGGGCCGCGGGACGGACCGGTTCCTGCGTGCCGACGCGATCGAGATCCTGAAGGAGTCCCCGGACCGCGTCCCGGCGCCGTGCCCGTTCTCGGGCCCGGGTGCGTGCGGCGGCTGCGACTGGCAGCACGTGGACCTGGCCGCCCAGCGCCGGCTCAAGGGCGACCGTGGTCAGCGAGCAGCTGCTGCGGCTGGCGCGGGCTCGACCAACGGGTCGAGGTGGAGATGGTCGCCGGCGCAGGTCGACGGCAGCGGCTGGCGGACGCGCGTGCGCTTCGCCGTGGACGCCGACGGCCGGCCGGGGTTGCGTCGGCACCGCTCGCACGAGGTCGTCCCCGTCGATCGCTGCCTGATCGCCCACCCCGGCGTCGAGGCGACGGGCGTGCTCGCGCACCGCTGGCCGGGCGTGGAGGAGATCGCCGTGGCCGTCGCGGACGGGACGGGGGAGCGCGCCGTCCTGCTGCACCCGGACGCGACCGGCAGCGCGGCCGCCCGAGGTCACCGAGCTGGCCGCGGGACGCCGGTGGGTGGTGCCGGTCGACGGGTTCTGGCAGGTCCACCCGGCGGCCGCGACCGCCCTCATGGATGCCGTGCTCACGGGGCTCGACCCGCGCCCGGGCGAGACGGCGCTGGACCTCTACTGCGGGGTGGGCCTGTTCGCCGGGGCGCTCGCCGACGGCCCTCGGCCCGACCGGCCGGGTGATGGCGGTCGAGGGTTCCGCGGCGGCGGTGGCCGCCGCGCGGGTGAACCTCGCCGACCTGGCGACCGTGCGGGTCGTCGGGGCGCGGGTCGACCGGGCGCTCGCCGTCGGGCCTGGACGGGGCCGACATCGTCGTCCTCGACCCGCCCCGCACCGGTGCCGGACGCCTCGTCGTCGAACGGGTCGCTGCGCTCGGCGCCGCGGCGCATCTCGTACGTCGCCTGCGACCCGGCCGCCCTCGCCCGCGACCTCGCGTGGTTCGCCGAGGCCGGCTACCCGCTCGCCGGCTTGCGCGCGTTCGACCTGTTCCCGCACACCCAGCACGTCGAGTGCGTCGCGACGCTGGTCAGAACCCCGGTGCACGCCGGGTCCTGACGCTGCGTCAGCGTTCACGGGCGGAGCGCGCTATAGGTACTTCAGCAGGCGGGCCATGCCGTTGTCCATGTGGTAGTGGTTGTGGCAGTGGAACATCCAGTCGCCCGGGTTGGAGGCGACGAAGTCGAACGTCGCGGTGCCGCCGCCCGACGGCGACGGAGACGGTGTCCTTCACCGGGCCCGGCCCGGCCGCGGTGCGCAGCCGGAAGCTGTGCCCGTGCAGGTGCATCGGGTGCCACAGCGACGCTGTCGTTGCGCATCGTGAAGCGCACGAGTTCGCCTTCCGAGACCGGGAACGGGTCGACGTTGGGGTAGCGCTTGCCGTTGATCCGGTTCGTGGTGAGGACGACGTCGTGGACGCGGTCGGGCGTGCCCGTCACCGAAGACGAGGTCGCCGGTGTAGCGCAGGTCGGTGTAGTTCAGCAGGCGCCCGCCCAGTTCGGTGGGGCGCTAGTTCGGCCCGGGCGCCGTCGCGCCGGGGCTGTCGGTGTAGCGCAGGACGGCGCGGGCGAAGCCCGACCTTGCCCTCGGCGACGGCGGCGATCTGCCAGGCGCCCGGGGTCTGGGCCGTCACGATCACGTCGTACCGCTCGCCCATGCCGAGGCGCAGCGTGTCGACGGTGACCGGGGCGACGGGCCGGCCGTCGGTGTGACGTGACCGTCAGCCTGTGCCCGCCGATCGCGAACCGGAAGCCGGTGTCCGCGGCGATGTTCATGACCCGCAGGCGGATCCGCTCGCCCTGCGGGCCTCGAACGTCTGCGGGTCGGCGACCGGGCCGCCCGTTGATCAGGAACAGCGGGTACAGGCGCGCGCCCATGCCCGGCCCGGCGTTCGTGTCGGGGTCCGGCGGCGGGGTCTCGGCCTCGGGGTCCTCGCCGGCGTCGTCCTCGGCGGGGTCGTCCTCGTCGGGGTCGTCTCTCCGTGGCCCGACTCCGCGGGCAGGCCCAGGCCGTCGCGCCAGTCGTCGAGCATGAGGGTGTACTCGCGGTCGTAGTCCCCGGGTTCGTCCTTCGGCTCCACGATCAGCGGCCCGTAGAGGCCGAGGTCGAGCTGGTGGCCGACGTGGGCGTGGTACATGAACGAGCCCGAGTGCGGGACGGTGAACGTGTAGTCGAACGCGCCGCCCGGGCGCGATGGCCGGCTTGCGTCACGTCCGGGACGCCGTCCATCGCGTTCGACGAGGTCGATGCCGTGCCAGTGGATGGTCGTCGGGTCGGTCGAGCCGGTTGTCCAGCCCGATCTTGACGGTCTCGCCCTGCTCGCAGCCGGATCTCGGGCCCGGGCAGCGTCCCGTTGTAGCCCCAGGTCGTGACGACCCGGCCCGCGAGGTCGACCTGGAACGGGTGCGCCTGCATCGTGCCCGACGGCGGTGCCGGGCCGGAGGAGGTCGGTCGGCGGTCGGCCGGACGGACGGCGCCGCGCTCGGCGTCCCGGCGCCGGACGGCGTCGGGCGCGGCGGTCGGGCCCATGCCGGTCTGGGCCGGCGCACCCGCTGTCGGCCGATCCCGCAGCCCGCCAGGCCGAGGGTCAGGCCGCCGGCGAGGGTGCAGGAACGCCCCGCCGGTCCAGCCCGCGACCACTGCTCATGTCGTTCCGCCTCGAGGCCCGGCCGTGCGGCCGTGCCGAGTGCGTCGGGGAGCGACGCTAACGCGTCAGCTGACGGTGAGGTCGGCGACCATGCCCTCGGTGAAGTGCGGCGGCCCGTCGCCCTCCTTGCCGTCCTTCGTGCCCTTCGGGATGAAGCAGACGACGCCGTAGCGGCCCGGCGTGAGCTCGTAGAAGGACGAGTCCGGTCTTGCCCGGCGGCACGAAGACGACGCCCATCGGGACGCCCTTCGACATGGCCTGCTCCTCGGGGAGCTCGATGATCTCCTCCCACGGCAGCGTGACGTCGTCGTTGATGCGGAACAGGACGATCTCGTGCATCTCCTTGCCGTCGTTGCGCAGGGTGATCGCGTTCGGCCCGGACTTCAGCGTGCTCGGCAGGCCGTCGTACTCGAAGTCGATCGCCGAACCCTTCAGCTCGCCGTAGCCGCAGTTCGACAGCATGTACTTGTCGATCGCGGCGTCCGGCTCGGTCATGACCTCGGACTCCAGGGCCTCCTGGCTGCCGCTCGAGATCGCCTGGCGGATGAGGGCGACCATGACGTCGACGTCGGCCTCGACCGCGTCCGGCTTCGTCTCGGCGAGCCTGTCGGCAATCGGCCCGAAGGCGGTGGCGAAGTCCGGGGGCGGCGGGGGACCGCCGGCCGGCGGGCCGGAGGGCGTGCCGGTCGACGCGCTGGTCGAGGTCGGGGTCTGGGGTCGCGTCGCCCACGGCGGCCGAGGTGAACGTCGGCTTCGGGGCATCGTCGAGTGATCCATGGACGAGCTCGCCGTCGGGCGCGGCGTCGAGATGCTCTCCTCGCCGTCGTCCTCTTCGTCGCTGCTGGGGGTCGAGCTCCCGACGCCGCCGGTGGTGGGCGGGGCGCTGCCGGCGGCGCCGCCTGGCTGGCGCCGGGCTCGCCGCCGCCTTCCTCGCCTTCGGGCGGGCCGAGGCTCAGAACCGCGGTGTCCTTGGCCATGACGGCTTTGCAGAAGGCCGCGGTCTTGTCGGCGGCGCTCAGGGTCGGGGTCGCGGTCAGGCCGGCGCCGCGGTGACCGGGCGGGGTCGGGTCGTCGGCCTGGGAGGCGCAGGCGCTGACAGGGAGACGAGGGCGGCCAGGGCGGTCGCTGCTGCCGTCCGACGGCGGGGCCTGAGATTCATGGCGACGGTCCTTTCGTCCCGGACGCGCTGGCGTCGCGACGCGAGTGGTCTCTGGGCGGTCGCACCGGTGATCGGCGCGGTCCGCGTGACCTTACGGTCGGACGCGTGGTCGCGCAGGGTGATCAGGCGGATTGGAACACGACGGTGCCTTTCAGATGTGCGTCAGCGTCTGCGATACGCCGAAAGGGCTCAACTGCCGGCTCGGACAGCGACAGACCGAAGCGGGCCTCGCCGTCGGTCCACCACGTCCGCAGGGCGAGACCGGCCGCGGCCGAGCTCCGCCCGGACGCCCTCGCGGCGGAACTTCGCCGAGATCTCCGTGCGGATCTCCTCGCCGGCGGCGAAGTCGACCTCCAGGTCGAGCGCGCGCGATTCGCGACGCGTCTGCGGCGCGCTCGCTGCGCAGCCGCATCTCGATCCACTCGCGGGCCGGGTCCCAGACCGCGACGTGGGCGAACCGCTCGACGTCGAAGTCCGCCCCGAGCTCGCGGTTGATCACGTGCAGGACGTTGCGGTTGAACTCGGCCGTGACGCCGGCTGCGTCGTCGTAGGCCGGGACGAGGACGGCGGGGGACTTCACCAGGTCCGTCCCGAGCAGGAACGTGTCGCCCGGGCGCATGGTCGCGCGCACGCCGGCGCAGGAACGCCGCCCGGGCGGCCGGCTCGAAGTTGCCGATCGTCCCGCCCAGGAACACGACCAGGCGCCGGTCGCCCGTGGTCCGGCAGGACGTCGAGGTGGCGCTCGAAGTCGGCGACGACGCCGTGCACGCGCCAGGTCGGGGTAGTCGGCCAGCAGCGCGGCCGCGGCCTCGCGCAGCGCGCTGCCGCTCACGTCGACGGGGACGTAGCGGCTCGAGCGTCCCCGCGTCGCGCAGCGCGTCGAGCAGCAGCCGGGTCTTCTCGGACGAGCCCGAGCCCAGCTCGACGACCGTCGCCGCGCCGGCTCGCTGCCGCGATCTCCGCGGCCTCGCGGGCGAGGATCTCGCGCTCGGCCCGGGTCGGGTAGTACTCCGGCAGCCGGGTGATCTCGGTGAACAGGTCGCTGCCGCGGGCGTCGTAGAACCACTTCGGCGGCAGGGTCTTCGGCGTCCGGCTCAGCCCCGCCCGCACGTCGGCGCGCAGCGCCGCCTCCGCGAAGTCCGGCGGGAGGTGGCGGTCGAGGGTGAAGCGGGTGCCTGGGTCCAGGGCGGTCACGAGACCTCCGTCAGGGTGGGGAGCGGAGGAGTGGGCGGAAGCGGGCCGAAGAGTCGACGGAGCCGGATGTCGTCGCGCGGCGTCGCGACCAGCAGGTGGTCGGGCGGGACGTCGACCCAGCCGTCCGAGTCGTCGAACGGCTCGGAGGCGACGATGACGCCGGGGACGGGCGCACCGTCGGGCCCCGGGTGCGCGCCCTGCAGGTAGCAGAGGGTGTCGCCGGCGGCGGTCGCGACGATCCGCTCGCCGTCGTGCAGCAGCAGGTTGACGCGCCCACCGGTGCAGGGCCCGAGCCGCGGCGGTGACGGCCGCGGTGGCCGCCGCCGGGTCCTCGCCCCGCTCGAGCCGGTCGAGCAGCAGGGCCCAGAGCAGCGTGGAGTCGGTGATCGTCTGCTGGCGGGCCAGGGCGGCGAAGGGGAGCCCGGCCGCGAGCGCCGCCGCCGACTCCGGCCATCCGGGCAGGGCGCCGTTGTGGCTGAACAGCCAGCGCCCGGCGGTGAACGGGGCGTTCGCGCCCTCCTGGACCGGGTGCCCGGCCGTCGCCGACCGCACCGCCGCGAGGATCGCGCCCGCCGAGGTGACGCCGCGCCAGCTCGGCGAGGTTCGCGTCACCCCAGATCGGCACCGAGCGGCGGTACCGCACCGGCACCTGCGACCCGATCGCCGTACCAGCCCACGCCGAAGCCGTCGGCGTTCAGCAGGCCGTGCCGCTGGCGGCGCGGCTCGTACGACTGCCGCGACGAGCCCGTGCGGCGGCGCGAACAGCAGGGCGTGCAGGGGACGGGCGGGCCCAGGTAGGCGAAGTGACGGCACATCAGGCGGGCTCGGCTGCGTCGCCGGCGCAGCGTCGCGGGCACACCGGAACCCGCTGAAGATCTGCCGCCGGACCGGGTAGTCCCAGTTGCGGAACGTGCCGCGGCACGCGACCGGGTCGACCGCCCACGAGCCGCCCCGCAGCACCTTGTATTCCGGGCCGAAGAAGACCTCGGAGTACTCGCGGTACGGGTACGGGCGCGAAGCCGGGGTAGGGCGCGAAGTCGCTCGACGTCCACTCCCACACGTCACCGACAGCTGGTGGACGCCGTGCGGGGACGCCCCCGCGGGGTACGCGCCCGACCGCGGCCGGCCGCAGGTGGCGGCCGCCGAGGTTGGCGTGCTCGGCGCGTCGGCTCCTCGTCGCCCCAGGGGTAGCGGCGCGAGCGCCCGGTCGCCGGGTCGAACCGCGCGGCCTTCTCCCACTCCGCCTCGGTCGGCAGCCGCCGGCCGGCCCAGCGGGCGTAGGCGTCGGCCTCGTACCAACACACGTGCTGGACGGGCTCGGCCGCCGGCACCGGCTCGACGACGCCGAATCGCCGGCGCAGCCAGCGCCGTCGCCGTCGGGCTGCCAGAACTCGGGCGCGACCAGGCCCGCCGACTGCACGTGCGCCCAGCCGTCCGGGTGCCACCAGCGCGGGTCGGCGTAGCGCGCCGTCGGCGACGAACTCCTGGTACGCCGCGTTGGTGACCGGCGACGGTGTCGAGCAGGAAGCCGGGCACGTCGACGAGGTGCGCCGGGCCGCTCGTTGTCGAGCGCCCACGGCTCCAGGTCGGTGCCCATCTCGAACGGGCCGCCGGGGATCAGCGACCTCGCGGCGGCAGTCGGGCCCGGCGCGGCCGGCGGGGCGGCGTCCGCCGAGGACCGGGTCGCCGACGCGGAGCTGGAGCGTGGCCAGCATCGTCTCGACGTGCTGCTGCTCGTGCTGGGCGACCATCCCGAAGACGAAGCCGCGGGCGGTGAGCGCGTCGTCGCGCTCGGAGGTCCGCGCCGCGACACGAGGTCGACGACGCGCTCGCGCACCTCGCGGACGTAGCGCCGGGCCGCCGCCGGGTCCAGCAGCGGCAGCGCCGGACGGTCCCGCCGGGGGTGGCGGAACGCGTCGTAGAGCTCGTCGACCCCCGGCGGCAGGATCGCCTCGCGCCGGGCCACCTCGCGCAGCAGCCAGAGCTCCTCCTGGTTGCCGATGTGCGCGAGGTCCCAGACCAGCGGCGACATCAGCGGCGAGTGCTGGCGGACGAGGTCGGCGTCGTCCACCGCGGAGGTGAGCGCGTCGCGTGCGGGCCCGGGCGCGCGCGAGGTCCGCGACGATCCGCTCGCGCAGGCGGCGTCGGCGGCCGGCGCGGTCAGGTCGTCGGTGCGGGGCACGCGGCCTCCTCGCGACGCGGCCGCCGGGCGGCCGCGCCGGCGCCGAAGCCCGGCGGGTGCGACCGAGCCGGTGCGCTGCCAGTGCTCGACCGCGTCGTCGGCCGGGCAGCGGCCGCGCTCGGGGTAGCGCGCGGCGAAGGACTCCAGCGTCGGGCGCAGCTCGCCGGCGCCGAGCCGGTCGCAGCGCCGGCGGCCGCGGCCGCGAAGCAGGACGCGGGCGGCGCGGGCGAGCGTCGGCGTCGGCCAGGCCGCGCACGACCGCGCGTCGATCGCGTCGGGCCGCGCGGTCAGCGGCTCGAGCGCGGCGCGCGCGGCGTCGGCGGCGCCGGGGTCGGTGACCAGCGCCCAGACCAGGGCGAGCGCGGCCGCCCAGTCGGCGTCCGTCTGCTGCGCGTCGATCGTGCGCAGCTCCAGGTGCCCCCGCGCGCGGACCGGGCGGGAACAGCGTCGTCAGGTGGTACTCCAGGTCGGCGAGCGTGGCCGGGCGCGGGCCGCCGCCGCGCACCCAGGCGCCGAAGGTCAGGCCGCGCGGCGCGTCCCAGTCGGACCCTCCGACCGGATGCACATGACGTCGGCGGACATGACGTAGCGGACCCAGGACTCGCGCGGGTCGCCGTCGCCGGGGCGGTACGGGCCGCGGCCGGTCCGGCTCGGCGTCGAGCTGGGCCCACACGGCCTGGCGCCCGCAGCGCTCGCCGCTCGGGGCGCCCGCGCGGTGAACGGGGAGTTGGCGAAGGACGGCGACGAGGACGGGGGTCAGCTCGTGCAGGAGCGCCCACCGGGTCCGGAAGTCGACCTGGCCGCAGGCGCGGGCTGCTCGGGCCCGGCGTCGACGCTGATCTGGACGGCGGCGGTCGAGCTCATCATCACGCCGGCCGGCCCCGCCGCGGCGGTCGAAGTACCGCTCCATCGCGGCGTACCGGGGGAGGTCGAGGAGGCGGCGCGGCGGCCGGGCCGGGTCGAGCCCGGCGCCCAGCAGGGCCAGGCCGGTGCGCGGCGAGGGCGGCGCGCAGGGCGACCAGGTCGGCGGTGACGGCCCGGACGCAGTCGGCGGGGCGGGCGAACGGGTCGCTGGAGAGCTCCAGCTGCCCGCCGGGTTCGACGGTCAGGCGACCGGCCGGAGTTCGGGCCCGGCGGCGCGTGGCCGCTCGAGGCGGGGCGGGAGAGCGGGAGCGCGGGATCGTCGGCGTCGAGCAGCAGCCACTCGAGTTCGATGCCGACGGCCGCTGGTGGCCCGGTCTTGAAACAGGTGCTGGCGACGTAGGCCTCCGCCTCCACCTCGGAGAACCGGTCGTTCATGACCCCACCCTCCAGTGCTGCCCGATTGCCGGCGCGACCCCTCGGACCCGTCGACCCTACGTCGGCGTGCCGACAATTCGGGCGAAGGCGTATCTTTCGGTTCGGTGAACACCGGTCGCCGGATGGGTTCGTTCCCCCGGTCGACCCCGCCCTCCACACCGGCTCGACCCGACAGAGCTGACAGGCGGCAGGCGCGTCGCCTTGACATTCGTCTTGATATCAAGATACTTGTGTGCGAGACGTGAGTGAGGCTTACCTCACGTGAGACGGGCGGCACCTCCGGCGGAAGGATGTCCGGTGACGGCCGCCGAGGTGGATCGAGATGGAGTCGGGCGTGAGCGTGGACAGTGTCGGCAGCAAGGGCGAGCTCGTCGTGGGCGACGAGTCGTACGAGATCTTCCGGCTGAGCGCGGTCGAGGGCTCCGCGCGCCTCCCGTTCAGCCTCAAGGTGCTGCTGGAGAACCTGCTGCGCACCGAGGACGGCGCGAACATCACCGCGGACCACATCCGCGCCCTCGGGGGCTGGGACTCGGCGGCCGAGCCCGACACCGAGATCCAGTTCACGCCGGCGCGGGTGATCATGCAGGACTTCACCGGCGTCCCCTGCGTCGTCGACCTCGCCACGATGCGCGAGGCCGTCCGCGACCTCGGCGGCGACCCGGCCAAGATCAACCCGCTGGCGCCGGCCGAGCTCGTCATCGACCACTCCGTCGTCGCCGACCTGTTCGGCGTCGCCGACGCGTTCGCGCGCAACGTCGAGCTCGAGTACGAGCGCAACTTCGAGCGCTACCAGTTCCTGCGCTGGGGCCAGACGCGCGTTCGACGAGTTCAAGGTCGTCCCGCCCGGCACCGGCATCGTCCACCAGGTCAACATCGAGCACCTGGCGCGGGTCGTGATGGTGCCGCGGACGGGCAGGCCTACCCCGACACGTGCGTCGGCACCGACTCGCACACCACGATGGTCAACGGCCTCGGCGTGCTCGCCTGGGGCGTCGGCGGCATCGAGGCGGAGTCGGCGCTGCTCGGCCAGCCCGTGTCGATGCTCATCCCGCGGGTCGTCGGGTTCAAGCTGCACGGCGAGCTGCCCGAGGGCGCGACCGCGACCGACCTCGTCCTGACGATCACCGAGATGCTGCGCAAGCACGGCGTCGTCGGCAAGTTCGTCGAGTTCTACGGCCCGGGCGTCTCGCGCTGTGCCGCTGGCCAACCGGGCGACGATCGGCAACATGAGCCCGGAGTACGGCTCGACCGCGGCGATGTTCCCGATCGACGCCGAGACGATCAAGTACCTGCGGCTGACCGGCCGCCCGCGACCAGCAGATCGCGCTGGTCGAGGCCTACGCGAAGGAGCAGGGCCTCTGGCACGACCCGGCCGCCGAGCCCGACTACTCCGAGCGGCTCTCGCTCGACCTCGCCACGATCGTCCCGTCGCTGGCCGGGCCGAAGCGCCCGCAGGACCGGATCGTCGCTGACCGACGCCAAGCCGGCGTTCCGCACGGCGCTGCGCGACTACGTCGCTGCACGACGGCTTCGACGACAGCGCGCTGGACACGGCGGTCGAGGAGTCGTTCCCGGCGAGCGACCCGCCCGCCGTGCACGCCGAGCCCGGCGTGCGACGAGGCCGCGTCGCGAGGCCCCGCGCACCCCCGCCCCGGTCGGCCGGGCTCGGGCGCCCGTCCGTCGCCGACGAAGGTCACCCTGGACGACGGGACGACCTGCGAGATCGACCACGGCGCCGTGACGATCGCCGCGATCACCTCGTGCACGAACACGTCCAACCCGTCGGTCATGATCGGCGCCGCGCTGGTCGCGAAGAAGGCCGTCGAGCGCGGCCTGACCCGCAAGCCGTGGGTGAAGACCACCCTGGCGCCCGGGTCGAAGGTCGTCACCGACTACTACGAGCGCGCCGGCCTCACGCCGTACCTCGACAAGCTCGGGTTCAACCTCGTCGGCTACGGCTGCACGACCTGCATCGGCAACTCCGGCCCGCTGCCCGAGGCGGTCAGCAAGGCCGTCAACGACGCCGACCTCGCGGTCGTCTCGGTGCTGTCGGGCAACCGCAACTTCGAGGGCCGGATCAACCCGGACGTCAAGATGAACTACCTCGCGAGCCCGCCGCTGGTCGTCGCGTACGCGATCGCCGGGACGATGGACATCGACATCACGACCGAGCCGCTGGGCACGGACCCGGCCGGCGTGCCCGTCTACCTGCGCGACATCTGGCCGACGCACCGCGGAGATCGCCGAGGTCGTGGAGAGCGCCGTCGTCGCCGAGATGTTCACCAAGGACTACGCGGACGTCTTCGCCGGCGACGAGCGCTGGCAGTCGCTGCCGACCCCCACCGGCAACGACGTTCGAGTGGGACCCGAACTCCACCTACGTCCGCAAGCCCCCGTACTTCGACGGGATGTCGCCGGACCCCTCGCCCGTCCGCGACATCGCCGGCGCGCGCGTGCTCGCCAAGCTCGGCGACTCCGTGACGACGGACCACATCTCGCCGGCCGGGTCGATCAAGGCCGACTCGCCCGCCGGGCACTACCTCTCCGAGCACGGCATCGACCGCCGCGACTTCAACTCGTACGGGTCGCGCCGCGGCAACCACGAGGTGATGATCCGCGGGACGTTCGCCAACATCCGGCTGCGCAACCAGCTCGTGGACGGCGTCGAGGGCGGGTTCACCCGGGACTTCACCGCCGGCGGCGGCCAGAGCACGATCTACGACGCCTCCGCGAACTACCAGGCCGCCGGCATCCCGCTGGTCATCCTGGCGGGCAAGGAGTACGGCTCGGGCTCGTCGCGCGACTGGGCCGCCAAGGGCACCGCGCTGCTCGGGCGTGAAGGCCGTGATCGCCGAGTCCTACGAGCGGATCCACCGGTCGAACCTGATCGGTATGGGCGTCCTGCCGCTGCAGTACCTGGACGGCGACACCGCCGCGGGCCTCGGCCTGACCGGCGAGGAGACCTTCGACATCGTCGGCGTCACCGAGCTCAACGACGGGACGACGCCGCGCGAGGTCACCGTCCGGGCCGGCGGCGACGGAGTTCCGCGCCCTCGTCCGCATCGACACCCCGGGCGAGGCCGACTACTACCGGCACGGCGGGATCATGCAGTACGTCCTGCGGTCCCTGCTTTAGGTCCTGCTTTAGGCCCTGCTTTAGGCCCTGCTTTAGGCCGCTCGTGCCCCAGGGGGGCGGAACCTGCACTCGTGTCGACGTTGTGTATCACGACATCGAGGTACATGATGCGAAGTGACCGGAATGCCCCACTTGGAGGTCGACGATGACTATTCACAGAAAGGGCCCTGGGGGCGCCAACCGACGCCACGAGGTCAAGAAGTACTCCGTCAAGGTGCGCGACATCATGGCGACCGACGTGCTGACCGTGGAACTGATGACCCCGTACCACCAGATCGTCTCGATGCTGCTCGAGCACGACATCAGCGGTCTCCCGGTCGTCGACAAGGCCGGGAATCTGCTCGGGATCGTCAGCGAGGCCGACCTGATCTCCAAAGAGGCCTACGACGAGGCCCCGCGCCGGCACCTGGACTTCCTGCGTGACCACCTCGCGGGACACGACACCGAGTGGGTGCGCAAGTCCGCTGCCCGCCATGCGCAGGAGCTGATGACGAGCCCGGTGCAGTCGATCGCACCCGACGAGGATCTGGCCACGGCCGCGCGGATGATGCTGGAAGGGCACCACAAGCGGCTCCCGGTCCTCGAGGACGGCAAGCTCGTCGGCCTGATCACCCGGCACGACCTGCTGCGACCGTTCAGCCGTACGGACGACGAGATCGCCGCGGACGTTGCCGCGCTCCTCACCGACCCGATGCGCTCGCCGGAGTCACACCGGGTGACGTTCACGGTCCGCGAGGGCGTCGTGCTGCTGAAGGGCGAAACGCAGTTCGGCCGCGACGCCGACGTGATCGTCGCGTTCCTCGCGGGAATTCCCGGCGTGGTGGCGGTGGAGGACGGGATCGGCTCCGACAGCGCCGAGCCGCGGGTCGAGCCCACCTTCCTCGTCGGCGCCACCGAGAACTGACGGGCACGGCCCGGGGGAGCTTGCCGCGACTGCGGAGTTCTTCCGGGCCGGGCACGTCCCACTGGGGCGGTCGAGCCTAGACTCGACGTGCTGGTGTCACTCACGGTGGCTCCGGGATTGCCCCCGCCGGGGCCAGGGAGGGTCGGCCGAGTGTCCCTGCTGGAGTCGATTCGCAGTCCGCACGACCTCAAGAAGCTCGCACCGGAGCTGCTCGGGCAACTCGCCGAGGAGATCCGGGTGTTCCTGGTCGACTCGGTGTCGCGCACGGGTGGGCACCTCGGGCCGAACCTCGGCGCCGTGGAGCTCACTATCGCGCTGCACCGGGTCTTCGACTCCCCGAACGACCGGATCGTCTGGGACACGGGGCACCAGTCCTACGTCCACAAGATGCTCACCGGCCGGCTGTCGGGCTTCGACCGGCTGCGCAAGGCAGGCGGGCTGTCGGGCTACCCGTCCCGGGCCGAGTCCGAGCACGACGTCATCGAGAACTCGCACGCGTCCACCGCGCTGTCGTACGCGGACGGGCTCGCCAAGGCCTACCAGCTGCGCGGCCAGCCGGACCGGCACGTCGTCGCCGTGGTCGGTGACGGCGCGCTCACCGGCGGGATGGCCTGGGAGGCGCTGAACAACATCGCCGCCGCGCCGCACCGGCCGATCGTCATCGTCGTCAACGACAACGAGCGCTCGTACGCGCCCACGATCGGCGGCCTGGCGCACCACCTCGCGTCCCTGCGGACGATGCCGAACTACGAGAAGTTCCTGCGCTGGAGCGGCAACCGGGTGCGCAACACGCCGTACGTCGGCGGGCCGCTGTTCAACGCCCTGCACGGCCTGAAGAAGGGCGTGAAGGACATGATCGCCCCGCAGGGCATGTTCGAGGACCTCGGGCTGAAGTACCTCGGCCCGATCGACGGCCACGACGTCGCAGCGCGGTCGAGTCCGCGCTGGTCAAGGCGCGCAACTTCGGCGGGCCCGTGATCGTGCACTGCCTCACCCGCAAGGGCCAGGGCTACGTGCACGCCGAGAACGACGAGGCCGACCACTTCCACGGCATCGGTGTCAACGACCCGGTGACCGGGCGGCCGCTGGCCGTCGTGGGCGGCTCGTCGTGGACGTCGGTGTTCGCCGAGGAGATGGTGGCCGTCGGGGTCGGAGCGCCCGGACGTGGTCGCGATCACCGCGGCCATGCTGATCCCCGTCGGGCTCAAGGAGTTCGCGGCGCACAACCCGTCGCGGGTCTTCGACGTCGGCATCGCCGAGCAGCACGCCGTGACCTCCGCGGCGGGCCTGGCGATGGGCGGGATGCACCCCGTCGTCGCTGTCTACGCGACGTTCCTCAACCGCGCGTTCGACCAGGTCCTGCTGGACGTGGCGCTGCACAAGTGCGGCGTCACCTTCGTGCTCGACCGGGCCGGGGTCACGGGCGAGGACGGCGCGAGCCACAACGGCATGTGGGACCTGTCGATCCTGCAGCTCGTGCCCGGCCTGCGCCTGGCCGCGCCGCGCGACGCCGCGACACTGCGCGCCCAGCTGCGCGAGTGCCTGGACGTCTCGGACGCGCCGACCGTCCTGCGCTTCCCGAAGGGCGCCGTCGGCGAGGACATCGTGGCGCTCGACCGGGTCGGCGGCGTCGACGTCCTGCACCGCGCCGGCGAGCGGGACGTGCTGATCGTCGCGATCGGGGCGATGGCGTCCACCTGCGTGCAGGTGGCGCAGCGGCTCGCGGACCAGGGCATCGGCGTCACCGTCGTGGACCCGCGCTGGGTCAAGCCCGTCGACCCGGCGCTCGTGCCGCTGGCCGCCGAGCACCGCCTGGTCGTCACCGTCGAGGACAGCGGCCGGGTCGGCGGCGCCGGGTCGGCGATCGCCCAGGCACTGCGGGACGCCCGCGTCCGCACGCCGCTGCGCGACTTCGGCATCCCGCAGCGCTTCCTCGACCACGGCTCGCGCAGCGAGGTGCTCACCGAGATCGGCCTGACCGCGCAGGACATCTCCCGCGAGGTCGTCGAGATCATGGCCGAGCTGGACGCGACGCTGGACGCCGCGCCGAGGACCGCGCCCCAGTCCTGAGTGTCCCTCAGATCACGCGCAGCCGAGATCGGCGACGCCGGGGTCGAGGAACCGCTTGCCGGTCACCTTCTCCGCGACGCCGCTGCGGTCGAGGTACGGCGTGATCCCGCCGAGGTGGAAGGGCCACCCGGCGCCGAGGATCATGCACAGGTCGATGTCCTGCGCCTCGGCGACGACGCCCTCGTCCAGCATGATCCGCACTTCCTCGGCCAGCGCGGCCAGGCACGCGTCGCGGACCTCCTCGGCGGTGCGCGGCGAGTCCCCGAGGACGAACAGGTCGGCGACCTCCGGGTCGAGCTGCTGACCGCCTCTGCCGTCGGCCAGGAAGACGGCGGGCTTGCCCGCGGCGACGAGGCGGCGCAGGTTCTCCGAGACCGTGAACCGGTCGGGGAACGCCGCGTGCAGCGTCTCCGAGACGTGCAGGGCGACCGGCGGCCCGACGAGGGCCAGGAGCGTGAACGGCGACATCGGCAGCCCGAGGGAGTCCAGGGCGCGGTCGGCGATCGCCGGTGGCGTGCCTGCGTCCACAGCCGCGGTGACCTCGCCGAGGAAGCGCGTGAGCAGCCGGTTGACCACGAACGCCGGCCGGTCCGAGACCGCGACGCACGACTTCTTGCAGCTTGCGGCCCACCGCGAACGCCGTCGCGAGCGTCGCGTCGTCGGTGCGGCCGGCGCGGACGATCTCGAGCAGGGGCAGGACGGCGACGGGGTTGAAGAAGTGGAATCCCGACGACCCGCTCGGGGTGGTCGAGGTCGGCCGCCATCTCCGTGATCGAGAGCGAGGACGTGTTCGTCGCGATGACGCACTCCGAGCCGACGTGCTGCTCGAGGTCGTCCAGCACGGCCTTCTTGACGTCCATCTGCTCGAACACGGCCTCGATGACGAAGCTCGCGTCGGCGAACGCGGCCATGTCGCCCGAGCCCGGTGACGAGGCCCTTGACGCGGTTCACCCGGTCCTGGCTCGCCCGGCCCGCGCGTAGCTTCGCGTCGAGTTGGTCGTGCACCCAGGCGAGGCCGCCGGCGATGCGCTCGTCGCTGACGTCCGTCAGCACGACGGGGACCTCGAGCCTTTCCGCGAACAGCAAGGCGAGCTGACTGGCCATCAGACCCGCGCCCACGATGCCGACCTTGGTCACCGGGCGGGCCAGGCCGTGCGGGGGCGCGCCCACCGGGCGCTTCGCGCGCCTCTGGACGAGGTCGAACGCGTACAGCCCGGCGCGAAGCTCGTCGCTGCGGATCAGGTCGGCCAGCGCCTCGTTCTCGAGGGTGAAGCAGTCCTCCAGCGAGGCGGTGCGGGCCAGGGAGACGACGTCCAGGGCGCGCATCGGGGCCGGCGCGGCGCCGTGCAGCTTGGCCTCCAGGAAGGCGCGGCCCTTGGCGACGGCGGCCGTCCAGTGGTCGCCGGTGTCGACCGGGACGCGCGAGACCTCCGTCGCGCCGTTGAGCACCCGGCCCGCCCACAGCAGCGAGCACTCGAGGAAGTCGGCCGGGTCGAACATGACGTCCGCGATACCGAGCTCGAACGCCTTCGCCCCGCGGAGCGTGCGGTTCTGGTTGAGCGCGTTGGTCAGGATGACCCCGATCGCCTTCTCCGCGCCGATCAGCCGTGGCAGCAGCGTCGCCCCGCCCCAGCCGGGGAGCAGGCCGAGGAAACACTCCGGCAGCGCGATCGCGGCCGCGCCGGAGGAGATCGTGCGGTACGTGCAGTGCAGCGCCAGCTCGAGCCCGCCGCCGAGGGCCGCGCCGTTGACGAACGCGAAGCTCGGCACCGGCAGCGTCCCGAACCGGCGGAACGTGCGGTGGCCCAGTTCGGCGACCGCCAGCGCGCTCGCGCGGTCCGTGATCGACGGGACGCCGGTCAAGTCGGCGCCCACCGCGAAGATGAACGGCTTTCCCGTGACGCCGACGCCGACGATCGTGCCCGCCGCCGCGTCCGACTCGACCGCGTCCAGGGCGGTGTTCAGGGACGCGAGCCCGGCCGGGCCGAAGGTGTTGGGCTTCGTGTGGTCCTGTCCGTTGTCGAGCGTGATCAGCGCGAGGCGGCCGACGCCGGGCAGGTCGATGAAGTTCAGCAGCGCCTCGGTGACCAGCTCACCGGGGAACTCGAGCGTCGCGCTCACGCGGACTCCCCTTCGTAGGCGGGCCCTTGGTAATCGGCATTGTGGGGGTTCTCCCAGATGACCGTGCCGCCCATGCCCATCCCGACGCACATGGTCGTGAGGCCGTAGCGGACGTCCGGGTGGTCGGCGAACTGGCGGGCGAGTTGGGTCATCAGGCGGACGCCGGAACACGCCAGCGGATGCCCGACGGCGATCGCGCCGCCGTAGAGGTTGACCCGCTCGTCGTCGTCGGCGAGGCCGAAGTGGTCGGTGAACGCGAGAACCTGCACGGCGAACGCCTCGTTCACCTCGAACAGGCCGATGTCGTCGATGCGTCAGGCCCGCCTTTGCGAGCGCCTTCTCGGTCGCCGGGACAGGCCCGACGCCCATCACCTCGGGCTCGACGCCGGCGAACGCGTACTGGACGAGGCGCATGCGGGCGGGCAGGCCGAGTTCGGCTGCCACGTCCTCGGCGGCGAGCAGGCAGGCGCGTGGCGCCGTCGTTGAGCCCCGCGGAGTTGCCGGCGGTGACGCGCCCGTGACGGGCGGAACGGGGTCTTCAGTGCCGCCAGGCCGTCGAGGGTCGTGCCGGGCCGCGGCTGCTCGTCGCCGACCGCGAGGCCCCAGCCGGTCTCCTTCGCGCGGGTCGCGACGTAGGCCAGGTCGGCCTGGATCACCCCGTCCGCCAGCGCTTTCGCGAACTTCTCCTGGCTGCGCACGGCGTACGCGTCCGCCCGCTCCTTGGTCAGCGCGGGGAAGCGGTCGTGCAGGTTCTCGGCGGTCAGGCCCATGAACAGGGCCGACTCCTCGACGATCCGCTCGGCGAGGAAGCGCGGGTTCGGGTCGACCCCCTCGCCCATCGGGTGGCGGCCCATGTGCTCGACGCCGCCGGCCAGGACGACGTCGTAGGCGCCGACTCCGATCCCGCCGGCCAACGTGGTCACCGCCGTCATCGCCCCGGCGCACATGCGGTCGACCGAGAAGCCGGGGACGGACGAGGGCAAGCCCGCGAGGAGCGCCGCCGAGCGGCCGATCGTGAGCCCCTGGTCGCCGATCTGCGTCGTGGCGGCCAGCGCCACCTCGTCGACGCGTTCGGGCGGCAGGCCGGCGTTGCGGCGGAGCAGCTCGCGCAGGCAGCGGATGACGAGGTCGTCCGCCCGGGTCTGCGCGTACATCCCCTTCGGGGTCGCCTTGCCGAACGGGGTTCGGACGCCGTCGACGAAGACTGTCCGGCGCACCGTGTGCGTAGCGAGCACCTGGGCTCCTCGGGCTGATGTGGTCGGGCTGATGTGGTCGGGCTGATGTGGTCGGGCTGATGTGGTCGGGTAGTTGGGGCGGCAGCGGACCGCGCAGCCACGCCGGGCCAGGCTAGCCCTGCCTGCCAGGGTTGCCGGTTACGCTGCGACGGTGTCGCCCATGTCCCCACAATCCGTCTCGTCCGGAGTCGGGGGCCCGGCCGGTGACGCGAGCGCCGACCTGATCGTCCTCGGCGCCGGCACCGCCGGTCTGGCCGCCGGTTGGCGCGCCGCGCGGCGCGGGCTGAGCGTGCTGATCGTCGAAGGTGCCGAGCGGATCGCCGGCCTCGCGGGCAGCTTCGACGTGGCCGGCGTGTCCGTCGACTACGGCAGCCACCGCGTACACGCGGGCATCGCTCCCGACCTGCTCGCCGACCTGCGAGGCGCTGCTGGGCACCGACCTGCAGGACCGGCGCCGCAACGGCCGCGTCTGGGTCGCCGGACGCTGGGTGCAGATGCCGGCCGGCACCAGGAACCTGCGCCGCGCGTCTGCCGCCGGCGACGGTCGCGAGCATCGCGCGCGAGAAGGCCTGAGCTCGTTCCGCCGGGCCGGCGACGACTCGTTCGCGGCCGTGGCCCGCGCGCGACCTCGGCCCCACGATCTACGACGCGGTGCACGGTCCGTACGCGCAGAAGCTGTGGGGGCTGCCCGGGGAGCGCATCGCCGCCGACCAGGCCCGTCGCGTCGTCACGTCCGACTACGCCCTGGCTGTCCGGGTCCGCCGACGGCCGGGTTTCTTCTACCCGCGCAAGGGTTTCGGCCAGATCGCGGACGTGCTCGCCGAGGGGGCTGTGGCCGCCGGGGCCCGGATCCGCCTGCGGGCCGAGGTCGACTCGGTGCGCCCGGAGTTCGGCACGGTGCGCGTGACGTACCCGCGACGGCTCGACTCTGACGGGGCGTCACGCGTTCTCGACCCTGCCGTTGCCGCGGCTCGCTCGCATCACCCGGCCCGGCCCGCCGCTGACGGCGATCGAGGCAGCGACGCGCCTGCGGTTCCGCTCGATGGTGCTGGTCTACCTCGTTCACGCCGGCGGGCGCTGGAGCCCGTGGGACACCCACTACATCCCCGACCCGCGGACGCCGGTGCTGCGGATCTCCGAGCCCGCGAACTACCGGGAGTCCGCCGACGACCCGGCGACGCACACCGTCCTGTGCGCGGAGCTGCCGTGCGCGGTCTTCGACCCGGTCTGGGAGGCCGGGGACGACGAGCTCGCCCTGCTCGTCGAGGAGACGATCGACCGGTGCGGCCTGCCGTCGCTCAAGCGCGGGGAGGTCGTCGTGCACCGTGCGCCGAACTACTACCCCGATCTACGAGTGCGGGTACGACCGCGACCTCGAGGGCCTGGACGCGTGGTTGCGCGGCATCCCGTCCGTCACGCTCGTTCGGCCGCTTCGGCCTGTTCTTCCACGACAACGCCGACCAAGACGATGCTCATCGCCCGCGACGCCGTCGCGGCCCTGGGCGACGACGGGCACTTCGACCGCCCGCGGTGGGAGGCCGGCCGGCAGACCCGCGCCTAGTGCGCCCCCGCACGGGCGGGGTGGCCGGTCAGTCCTCGGGGTGCTCGATCTCGGGGTGCTCGGGCTCGGCGGGTCGGCTCGGGGTGGTCGGGCTCGGCGTCCTCGGGGTGCTCGTCGAGGTCGGGCGGCGGTTCGCCGCTCGCGAGGCGCGCGAGCGCGTCGGCGATCGGGCCGGCGGTGATCTCGACCTGCCAGCGGCGGGCGCCGAGGGCGGTGAGCGCGGCGGCGATGCCGGCCGCGGAGACGTCCTCGGACGGGCTCCAGGCGAAGCGGCGCAGCGAGTCGGGGGCGAGCAGGTTCTCGGTCGGCAGGTCGTTCTTCTCGGCGGTGACGCTGACGGCCGCGCGCAGGGCGGCGAGGCGGGCGGCGGCGACCGGGTCGCGGTCGGCCCAGCTACGGGCGGGAGGCGGGCCGGTCGAGGGCAGGTGCGCGGGGGGCAGGTCGGCCTCGCGCAGGTTTCGCGCCTCCTCGATCGCGGCGAACCACGTGTCGACGGACCGGCGGGTCGAACGGCCGCCGAAGACGGGTAGCGCGGCGAGCGCCTCGACGGTGGCGGGCATGGTCAGCGCCGCCTCGACGATCGCCTTGTCGGGCAGGATTCGCCCGGGGGCGATGTCGCGGGTGCGGGCGATGCGGTCGCGGGTGTTCCACAGCAACCGGACGGCGGCCAGCTGGCGCGGCCGGCGGACGCGGTGCAGGCCGGAGATCCGCCGCCACGGGTCGACGCGGGGCGAGGCCAGCGGTGTCGCGACGATGGCCTCGAACTCCTCGTGGGCCCACTCGAGCTTGCCGGCGTCGATCAGTTCCTGCTCGAGCGCGTCGCGCAGGTCGACCAGCACCTCGACGTCGAGCGCGGCGTAGCGCAGCCAGGGCTCGGGCAGCGGGCGCACCGACCAGTCGACGGCCGAGTGCCCCTTCTCCAACGTCAGGCCGAGGACGGTCTCGACCATGCTGCCGAGGCCGACCCGCGGGTAGCCGAGCAGGCGGCCGGCCAGTTCGGTGTCGAACAGGCGCTTGGGCCGCAGGCCGATCTCGGCCAGGCAGGGGATGTCCTGGCTGGCCGCGTGCAGGACCCACTCGGCGTCGCCGATCGCCTCGACCAGCGGGCCGAGGTCCGGGCAGGCGATCGGGTCGATCAGAGCGGAGCCCGCGTCGGCGCGGCGAAGCTGGAGCAGGTAGGCGCGCTGGCCGTACCGGTAGCCGGACGCCCGCTCCGCGTCGACGGCGACGGGGCCGTGCCCGGCGGCAAAATCCCGGGCCGTCTGCTCGAGCGCCGCCCGCGTCACGACGACAGGCGGGATACCGCCGCCCGGCTCCAGGAGCGGGACGGGCACCCTGTCCGGGTTGTCGGCCGCGCTCGTCACGGGACCTACCGTAAGGCCTTCGCGGGCCCGCCCTGGGGACGGCACCCCGCTCGGGTCAGTCGATGGCTCGGGCGCGCAGCGCGGTCGCGACCATGCCGGCCCGGTCGCCGGTGCCGAGCTTGCGTGCGATCCGGGCGAGGTGGCTCTTCACCGTGAGCGCGGACAGGCCCATCGCCTCGCCGATGTCGCGGTTGGACCGGCCCTCCGCGACGTGGCGCAGGACCTCCACCTCTCGCTCGGACAAGCCCAGGTGCGCCGCCGCGCGCGCGGCCTCGGAGTCGGCGTCGGACGAGGGGCCCGACGCTGCGCCCGGCCAGCACGCAACTGCGGACGCGGGCGGCCAGGGCGGCCTGCACGGCCCGGGCACCGTCGGCCAGCGGGACGACCACGCAGCCCGACCAGCCGGCCCGCTGCAGCTCGGCCAGCAGGCCGATGCCGGAGCCGTCGGGCAGCCCGACCTCGGCGAGGCAGATGTCGCGGGGCCCGGCCGTGCGGGCCCAGGCGCGGGCCTGCAGGACGGTGCCGGCCTCGGTGACGTCCCGCGCCCCGAGGGCGCGGAGGCGTCGAACGGCCATGGCGCGGCGGTACGGGTCGGGCCCGACCACCATCGCCGTGAACGTGCCGGGAGCGGCTTCAACGCTCGCGTGAACCTCGGCCGCTAGCGTCAACCGAACCTCCCAAAGACATGGCCTTTAGGTGCCCATCGGCCGTTCTAGGGGGTTCCTTGAGCTTCAATGACCTCGGCTTGGTCGGCGATTGGGAATTGCCACGACCCCGGGAGGTGTCGGCGGCAGCCCCGCGGCCGTGCAGAGGACGTCCACCCAAGCCTCTAGATGCGCGTCGACGTCGCCCTCGGGACTCCACGAAGCCCGGATCTCGAGCTCACCCTCGAGGTCCTCGAGCGGGTCCGCGTCCTCCGCGAGTTCGCCGAAGGACTGCGACTGCACCCGGGTCACCGTGCCGCTCGGCGCGAGCATCGGCACGCCGTGCGCGGCCAGCGTCTCGGCCAGCCAGCCCCACGCCACCTCGGTGACGAGGGGGTCGGTCACCATCTCGGCCTCGAGCGTGGTGCGCAGGTAGGTGACGAGGCGCAGGCGGCCGCTCCACCCCTCCTGACCTGCGGGATCGCACAGCAGGATGAGTCGGCCGTGGGCCAGTTCGTCTTCGCCGTCGGAGACCGCGGCGGTCAGCGCCACCGCGAACGGGGCGAGCTTCTGCGGGGCCGGCGACTCCTCGAGGGTCACCTCGGGCCGGACGCGGGTCAGCGCGATCTTGACGCGCCTCGAGGGCCGCACGGAAATCGGCAGGGAAGTCGTCGGGAAACTCGTTCGGCGCACCCGGGCCCGGCATGGTCGAAGCGTACGTTCGTGCAGGCACCGTGCCGGGCAGGACACGCGCCGGGGGCAGGTCGGTGGTCAGCGTCGGCCCGCTCAGGCCGCGCCGCGCAGCTCGCGCCGCGCGATCGCCAAGACGGAACCAACCAATTCTTTACCAAATGCACCCTCGGCCCCGGGGCCGACGAGCACGGCGGCACCGCACTCGAAGCAGACCCACTCGGGGCAGTCGACCCCGTGCCCGTCCGCGCACTCGGGCTGGACGAACTCGCGCTCACCTGCACAGTCGTGGCATTCCCACGTCGTCATCTGCCGTCGTCCTCCTCGCCTGGTCACGACCCGGTCTCGACGGTGACACGGGCCGGGGACAGAACCGCGCAAGTCGGTCCGGCGTGTCGTGGGACGATGGGGCGTGGACACTTCCCGCACCGCTCCTGAGTCCCGCACCGCCGACCCGAAGAACTCCGCCTTCGTGCGCGCGTGCCGCCGCGAGCCCGTCCCGCACACCCCGGTGTGGTTCATGCGCCAGGCCGGGCGGTCGCTGCCCGAGTACCGCAAGGTGCGCCAGGGCGTCGGGATGCTGGACTCCTGCACCCGGCCCGACCTGATCGTGGAGATCACCCTGCAGCCCGTCCGCCGGTACGGCGTCGACGCGGCGATCTTCTTCTCGGACATCGTCGTGCCGCTGCGCGCGGTCGGCGTCGCGCTCGACATCGTCCCCGGGGTCGGCCCCGTGGTCGAGGCGCCGTTCCGCGACTGGTCCGACCTCGACCGGCTCCGACCGCTCGAGGCCGCCGACGTCCCCTACGTCACCGAGGCCGTCCAGGGCCTGGTCGCCGAGCTCGGTGGCACCCCGCTGATCGGGTTCGCCGGCGCGCCGTTCACGCTCGCGTCCTACCTGATCGAGGGCGGGCCGTCGAAGAACCACGAGCACACCAAGGCGATGATGCTCGGCCAGCCCGATCTGTGGGCCGCCCTGCTCGACAAGCTGGCCGACATCACCTCCTCGTTCCTGCGCATCCAGGCCGAGGCGGGGGTGTCCGCGCTGCAGCTGTTCGACTCGTGGGCGGGCGCGCTCGCGCCCGCGGACTACACCCGCGCAGTGCTGCCCGCGTCCACGAAGGTGCTCTCGGCCGTCGCCGACCTCGGCGTCCCGCGCATCCACTTCGGCGTCGGGACGGGGGAGCTGCTCGGCCTCATGGGCCAGGCGGGCGCCGACGTGGTGGGCGTCGACTGGCGGGTCCCGCTGGACGAGGCGGCCCGCCGCGTCGGGCCCGGCAAGGCTTTGCAGGGCAACCTCGACCCGGCCGTCGTGCTCGCCGGCTGGGCTCCGGCCGCCGCGGCGACCCGAGCCGTCCTCGACGCCGCCCGCGACCTGCCCGGCCACATCTTCAACCTCGGCCACGGGGTACTCCCGGCGACGGACCCGGACATGCTGGCGCGAATCGTCGACCTCGTCCACACCCCGGGTGGTCCGGGCGAGTGAGATGTTCCTCGCGACGGTGTCGCACGAACTCCGCACGCCACTGACCGCGATCCTCGGCTTCTCCGCACTGCTGCGCTCGACGAGCTTCGACCAGGACGAGCTGCTCGAGCCGATCGAGCGCAACGCCAAGGACATGCACCAGATGGTCGAGCGGCTGTTGGACTTACTCGCGGCTCGAGGCCTGATCGGCAACGCGGCGAAGTACTCCGACGCCCCGGCCACGATTCGGGTGGCGGCGCGCCCGAGCGGGCACGGCGTGGTCGACACCGTCACCGACGAGGCCCGGGGATCGCCGCCGAGCACCACGAGCAGGTCTTCGACCGGTTCTTCCGCAGAGATCGCGGCGAGCTCAGCCACCGGTGCCCCCTTCCCGGACGCCAGGTAGCGCGGCGCCGGCGGCGGGCGTCTGGTCAACCGCCTGCTTCACGGTGTCCAGGCGGCGGAGGTCCTCGATGGCGACTCGCTCCCGCGCCAGCGCGGAGCGGGCGGCCGCCTCGGCCTCCTTGCGGGCCGTCACGTCTTGGCAGACCCCGCTCAGGCCGATCACCTGGCCGTCGGCGTCGCGCGTGGCCTCGACGGCCGGGAAGACCCAGGCGACCCGGCCGCCGGTGCCGGCGGTGCGGTGGTCGAGCTCCACCGGGACGGCCGGTCAGCGCGTCCGCGAAGGCAGCCTCGACCGCGGCGCGGTCGCCGGGGTGGACGAGGGCCAGGTAGGACTCGACGGAAAGGTCGAAGTCGTGCGGCCGGACGTCGAAGATCACGTACATGCCGTACGACCACTGCACGGCCGAGGCCGCGGTCGACGACGAAGCTGCCGGTGCCGGCGAGGGCCTCGCTGCGACGCACCCGCCGCTCGCTCTCGGCCAGGGTGTGCTGGGCGAACACCTGCTCGGTGAGGTCACGCGCGACCACCTAGACCCCGTCGAACCCGTCGGCGCCCGCGCACGGCGAGACCGACAGGAGCACCGGCAGCACGTGGTCGTCCGCGCACCGCAGGTCGAAGCGAGTGCACTCCGCGCGGCCGCCGACCTGCGCGTGCGCGAGCACGTCCGCCCAGCGTTGGCCGCCGTCGCCGGTGAGGACCTCGGCCAGGACGGTGTGCGCCATCGCCGGGCCGGAGCGGCCGAGCATGCGCTGCGCCGCGCGGTTCCACCGCGTGAGGGTGCCGGCTCGGTCGAGCGGAACACCGCGTCCACGGACGCACTCACCATCGCGGTCAGATCGGTGCTGTCGCGGTCGCGAATGTCGGTCACGACCGGCCGGTTGCGCAATTCCGGCACGCCGAACTCGCCGCGTTCTTGCGACGAGGTCTCCATGCCGTGCTGCCTCCCGAGTGAGGGAAATGCGTCCCCATTCGCGGGGGATGTACGCATCGCGTGCGGAACCGAAGACTAATTACCGCCGGTGTCGGGAGCCAGCCCGTTCGGGCGCGGCGTCACCGTGTCCGGACCGTCCTTCAGGACCGCCAGGAGACGCGCGCAGAGCGTCTCGGCCGGCAGGTGCTTCTCGAGGTAGCCCCGGGCGCCGGAGGCGAACGCACGCTCGGCGTAGCTGCGCTTGCCGAAGCCCGACAGCACGACCACCTGCGTGGCGGGGGATTCGGCGAGGATGCGGGGCAGTGCGTCCAGACCGCCGGTGCCGGGCATCGAGAGGTCGAGCAGCATCACGTCGGGACGGAGCCGGCGGGCGATCTCGACGGCCGCCTCACCGTCGCCGACGTCGGCGCAGACCTCGAAATCCGGGCTCACCTCGAGCAACCGGCGCCACAACTGACGAATGTCGGTCGAGTCGTCGACGATGGCGACTTGCAGCACAGCGGAAATCCCTTCGCGGTGACCTGGTCTCGCACGATACACCGATTCGGTGGCACGAGGCTCGGCCGAATGTCCTAGTGCAATTCACCGAACAATCGATAGCGGTGCCGGAAGTTGTCGCGAGGAATTGCGATTTCGCCCGCCTGGTCCGCCATTTCCGCGCTGCCCGCCAGAGTCAGCCCGGGTAGCTGCGGACGAAGACGTCGTCGGTGAGGTTCGTGTCGCCGGCGACCAGGTTCGAGGCCCGGGACGCGAACGCCACATGCCGGCCGTCCGCGCTGATCGCGGGGAAGGAGGTCGTGTCGCCGTTGGCCCCGGCGCCGTTCGGCGCGACGTTCACGCGCGTCACGGTCTTGGTCTTCGTGTCGTAGCGAAAGACGTCGTAGACCGCCGGGTCGAGCACACCGCGCCCGACGATGTCGGCCTCGGACAGGTAGACGACCCAGCGCCCGTTGTCGCTGAGCACCGGCCCGCCGGAGACGCCCGCCGCCTGCTTGCCCGCCGACGTGAGGCTGACCCGCGTGGTCTTGCCGGTCTTCAGGTCGCGCACGAACACGTCGTCGACCTTGTTCGTGTCGTTCGGGACGAGGTCGGACGCCGTCGAGGAGAACGCGACGTACCGGCCGTTCGGGCTGATCACCGCGCCGTTGCTCTCGCCGTTCGACGCTTTGCCCGTGCGGTCGACGCTGACCAGGGTGGTCTTGCGGGTCTTGCGGTCGTGGAGGAACACGTCGTACTTGCGGTTCGTGTCGTTCTGCACGAGATCGCGCACCTCGGAGCCGAACGTGACGTACCGGCCGTCCGCGCTGATCGACGGGTCGTCGCCCTCGATGAGCGGCAGCCGCTCGCGCTTGCCGGTGCGGGAGTTGTAGACGAACATCCCGTCGAGGTCCTCGTCCGACCCGTTCGACACGATCGGCTTGCCCGCGTTGTAGACGACGAAGTGCCCGTCCGCGCTGAGCATCGGGCTGTGGCCGCCCTCGGTCTCGCGGCCGTCGATCGAGGAGTTCAGCCGGATCGTCTTGTGCGTCTTGCGGTCGTGCAGGAACACGTCGTGGCCGGTGTCCTTCTCGCCCTGGAACGCGTTGCGGTCGCCGGCGACGAGGTTGGTCGCCGCCGACACGAACGCGACCCAGCGTCCGTCCGCACTGATCTGCGGGGTCCAGGAGTGGTCGTCGCCCTGCTTGCCGCCGCTCGAGACGCTCACCCGCTCCGTGCGGCCCGTCTTCGTGTCGCGGACGAACACGTCCGTGCGCTCGTTCGTGTCGTTGCGCACGAAGGTGTCGGCGTCGGAGTCGAACGCGACCCACCGCCCGGTCGAGCTGATGGCGGGCGCGAAGGCCTGGCCGGTCGCCGACTGCCTGCCGTCGTTGTCGACGCTGACGCGCGTGGTGCGGCCCGCGACGGCGCCTTCGGCGGGTTCGGCGCCGACGGCGCCGAGGAGGCTCGCCCCGCCCAGCGCGAGCAGGGCCAGTGCCGTCGTCCCCCGGCTTCCCATCGCGAACTCCCCTCGACGCGGGCGTCGACTCCCGACTGTACGACGAACGCCCCGGTTCGTGGAGTAAAGCCCCGGATGTCCTCAGCTCTCGGGGTGCGGGTTCGGGGCGGCCGCCATCTTCCGCATCCGGGCGACGAACCACACCAGCGGTGGGACGAGGACCGCCATCGCCACGGCGAACGGCAGCAGCGCGCCGAGGACGGTCGCGGCGACCACGAGCGCGGCGGTGAACGCCTCCCAGCCGTCGGTCAGCCCGGCGGCGAAGCCCGCCTCGTCCGCGTCGAGCGGGACGGCCTCGGCCGGCTGCTCCGGGGTGACGAGCCGGACGGTGATCGTGGCCAGCGACGACTGGTCGCGCAGCTTCGCCTGCTTGGCGAGCAGCGAGTCGAGTTCGGCCTCGCGCTGCGCGACCTCGGACTCCAGCGAGACGATGTCGCGCAGGCTGTTCGCCTGCTCCATCAGCTCGCGGATGCGCGTGACGCTCTTGCGCTGTGACGCGACCCGGCTCTTCACGTCGACGACCTCGGCCGTGACGTCCTTGCCGGTGAGATTGCGCCCCAGCACGTCGCCGGTCTTGCCGATTCGGGCGAGGACGCTGTCGAACTCCGCCGGCGGGACGCGCAGCTTCAGCGTCGCGCTGGACCGGTCCTGGGTGGTTCGCGCGGGGACGTCGCCGTCCTCCGAGGCAACCTGGGGCTCCGCCGGCACGACGCTGCGGTCGGAGTTGACGACGATCCCGCCCGCCGCGTTCGCCGCGCTCTCCACCTGGGACGCGGCGGTCTCCACGTTCTTCACCCGGACCGTCATGTCGGCGGTGTAGATGATGTCGCGGCCGTCGAGCGCCGTGTCCGAGACCGCGGACTTCACGCCCTTTCCCGTGCTCGCCTTGTCGACGACCTTGGCGGCGTTCTTGGCTGCCTTAGTGGCAGACGCCGACCGCGTCGCCGTACTCGGGTCCGCCGCGGTCGTGTCCGTGGCCGCCGCGGCACCCGTGTCTGCGGCCGCGGCACCCGTGTCCGCCGCGGCGCCCGCGGCCGCCTCCGCCGGCGCCGCGGCCAAACTCTGCGCCAGCAAAGCCTCGGACGAGCCTCCGGTCGCGGCGTCGGCGGCCGCGGGCGCTGACTGCGCGGTCGCGCCGCTGTCCCCGCTCGAGCCGCACGCGCTCAGCAGCCCGCCGCACAGCAGGACGGCCGCCGTCGTCTTCACGATTGCACGCTTCATCGTCGGTGCTCCTCAGTCCAGTTCCAGGGCCCCTGTTCGTGGAGGTCGGACGGAGCGGGCGAAACGTTCACTTCGATGTCTGGGAGGCTGGGCGGCATGCCAGACGAGCCCGCCCGCGCCTACCGGGTTGTGGTCGTCGGCGGGGGGATCGCCGGCCTGGCGGCGGCGTGGTTCCTGCGCGAGCAGGGCGGCGACCGGGTCGAGGTGACGGTGCTGGAGTCGGCGCCCCGGGTCGGCGGCAAGCTCGCGCTGGCAGAGGTCGGCGGGCTCACCGTGGACGCGGGCGCGGAGGCGATCCTGGCCCGGCGCCCGGAGGCGGTCGCGCTCGCGAAAGCCGTCGGCCTGGGCCCGGACCTCGTCCACCCCGCGACGAGTTCGGCCGGCGTGTGGACCCGCGGGCACGTCCGGCCGCTGCCCGCCGGGCAGGTCATGGGCGTCCCGACCGACCTGCGCTCGCTCGCCGCGGGGAGAGTGGTGTCGGCGCGCGGCGTCGCCCGGGCGGCGCTCGACCGCGTCACCCCCGCGAAGCCGCTGGACGGGGACGTCTCGCTGGGCCGCTACGTGGCCGCACGGTTCGGGCGGGAGGTCGTCGACCGCCTCGTCGACCCGCTGGTCGGCGGCGTCTACGCGGGGCACGCGAACCGCCTCTCGCTGACCGCAACCGTCCCGCAGCTCGCCGCGGCGATCCGCGAGGGGACGTCGCTGACGGCGGTCGCGCAGCGCGTCCGGGCAGCGGGGGCGGCGACGAAGACCCCCGTGTTCGCCGGCCTGCGTCGGCGGCGTCGGGCGGCTGCCGGGGGTGCTGGCCGAGGCCGGCGGGGCGCTCGTCCGCACGGGGGTGACGGTGCGCGCGCTGCGCCGGACCCCGACGGGGTGGGCGCTGACGGTGGGGTCCGCGGCCGAACCGGGGGAACTGATCGCCGACGCCGTCGTGCTGGCCGTGCCGGCGACGGCCGCCGCGCGCTTGCTCGCGGACGCCGTCCCCGGCGCGGCCGTCGAGCTCGGGGAGATCGAGTACGCGAGCGTCGCCGTCGTGACCCTCGTCCTGCCGGGGACCGCGCTGACCCGTCCGCTCGGCGGCAGCGGGTTTCTCGTCCCCGCCGTGGACGGGCGGTTCGTGAAGGCGTCGACGTACTCGTCCGCGAAGTGGGCCTGGACGGCCGAGGCGGCCGAGAAAGCTGTCGGGTCCGGCGCGGCCGTGGTCCGGGCGTCGGTGGGCCGCCACGGGGACGTCCGCGACCTGCAGTTCGACGACGCCGAGCTGGTGCAGCGGGTCCGGGCCGACCTCGAGCTCGCCGCCGGGCTGCGCGGGACGCCGGTCGACGCGCTCGTGCACCGCTGGGGCGGAGGTCTGCCGCAGTACACCGTCGGGCACCCGGACCGGGTCGCCCGGATCAAGGCCGCCGTCGCCGCGGCGCCGGGGCTCGCGGTGTGCGGCGCGGCGTACGACGGGGTCGGGATCGCGGCCTGCGTGGCGTCCGCCCGGGTGCTGCGGAGGCGATCCTCGCCTGCGTCACCGAGCCTGCGAGTGGGACGCCATGACGCCGGGCTGCCCGCGCCGGGCACAATAGGCGCATGACGGAGAAGACGCCGAAGCCCAGCGCGCGCGAGCTCAACAAGATCATCCGGTACACGATGTGGTCGGTGTTCCGGGTGTCCGAGCCGCTCGGCGACGCCGACCGCGGGCCCGTGACCGACGAGGTCTTCGAGCTGGTCGAGCGCTCGCCGCGAAGGACGTCGTCGTCCGCGGCTTCTACGACGTCGCCGGCCTGCGGGCCGACGCGGACTTCATGATCTGGTGGCACGCCACCGAGTCCGAGGACCTGCAGGAGGCGTACGCGCGGTTCCGCCGCACGCGCCTCGGCCGGCGGCTGCGAGCCGGTCTGGTCGCAGCTTGCGCTGCACCGTCCGGCGGAGTTCAACAAGGGCCACATCCCCGCGTTCCTCGCAGACGAGGACCCGTGCGCGTACATCTGCGTGTACCCGTTCGTCCGCTCGCACGAGTGGTACCTGCTGCCGGCCGAGGACCGCCGGGCGATGCTCGCCGAGCACGGCCAGATGGCGCGGGAGTACCCGGACGTCCGGGCCAACACGGTGTCGAGCTTCGCGCTCGGCGACTACGAGTGGATGCTGGCGTTCGAGGCCGACGAACTGCACCGCATCGTCGACCTGATGCGCCACCTGCGCGGCAGCCGCGCCCGCCTGCACACCCGGCTGGAGATCCCGTTCTACACCGGCCGCCGCAAGGGCGTCGCCGACCTCGTCGCCGCCCTGCCCTGACCGCCGTGCCGAGTTCGGCAGCCGGCGGGCGCGGGCTCGTGCTGATCGCGGAGGACGAGCGGACGATCGCGGACCTGCTGAAGCTCTACCTCGTCCGGGAGGGCTTCGAGGTCCTCGTGGCGAGCGACGGCGCGGCCGCGCTGGCCGCGGCGCGGGCCCGGCGTCCCGTCGCGCTCGTCCTGGACATCGAACTGCCCGCAATGACCGGGATCGAGGTCTGCCGCACGCTGCGTTCGGACGGGGACTGGACGCCGGTCTTGTTCGTGACGGCTCGCGACGACGAGATCGACCGCGTCCTGGGCCTCGAGCTCGGCGCCGACGACTACATCACGAAGCCCTTCAGCCCGCGCGAGGTCGTCAGCCGGGTCAAGGCGGTGCTCCGCCGCGCGGAGGGGCGGGCCGGGCCGCCTAGCCGCGAGCTGGCCGCCGGTGGGGTGCGGCTCGACCCCGACCGGCGGACGGTGACCGTCGACGGCGCGGCCGTGGCGCTCACCGTGACGGAGTTCGACCTGCTCGCGCACCTCATGCGGCACCGGACCCACGTGCTGCGCCGGGAGCAACTGCTGGCGGAGGTGTGGGGGTACTCCGCCGCCGTCACGACGCGGACCGTGGACGTCCACATCGCCCAGCTGCGGGCGAAGTTGGGCGCTGCGAGCCCCGTCCGGACGGTGCGCGGGGTCGGTTATGCCGTCGACTGACGAGCCGTCAGAAGCCGAGTCGGGTGCGACCCGCCGGGCCTCGCTGGGAACCCGGACGGCCGTGGCGATGGGATTCGTCGCGCTGGTGGCCGTGCTGCTCACCGGGGCGGTCGCCCTGCCTCTGGTCGGTCGGGCCGCGGAAGACCAGGCCCGGCGCCAGCTCGCGGTGTCGGCGGACCTGGTGGCCGCGACGGTGGACCGGCAGGAGGCCCTCGGCAAGGCCGCGGGGCTCGCCCGGCTGCGCCAGTTGCTCGCGGGCCAGGAGATCGACTTGACCGTTCTGCGGCCCCGCGACTCTGGCGGGCTGGACGCCGCCGACGCCGAGGCGGTCGCGGGCGGGGACCCAGTGTCGGGCGTGCGCACGATCGACGGGCGGCCCAGTCTGCTGGAGGCCCGGCCCACCGAGGCCGGCGCGGGCGTCGCGCTCAGCCAGCCGCTCTCGGCCGTCGGCTCGCCGCGGCGCGAGGCGGCCCGGGTGCTGGTCCTGGCGTTGCTGGCGGGGCTCGCCGGCGGCGCTCTGGCCGGGCTCGCGCTGGCGATCCGGCTCGCGCGGCCGCTGCGCCGGGCGTCCGCCGCGGCACTCGCACTCGCGGCCGGTCGCCGTTCCGTGCGCCTCGAGCCGGAGGGGCCGGCGGAGGTCGCCGCCGTCGCCGAGGCGATCAACGACCTCGCCGGCGCGCTCACCCGTAGCGAGGGCCGCCAGCGGGAGTTCCTGCTCTCCGTGTCCCACGAACTGCGGACGCCGCTGACCGCCGTGCGCGGTTACGCCGAGGCGCTGGCCGACGGGGTCGTCCCGCCCGAACGCGCCGCCGCGACCGGCGCCACGATGCTCGCCGAGGCCGAGCGCCTGACCCGCCTGGTGGAGGACCTGATGGACCTCGCGCGGTTGGGGGCCGACCAGTTCCCGATCGAGCCGGGCGAGGTCGACCTCGGGGATCTGCTCGCGGGCGCCGCGCGGGTGTGGCGCGACCGGTGCGCCCCCGCGGGCGTCGTCCTCGTCGTGGAGGCGCCGGGAATGTTCGCCCCGGTCCGCACGGATGCCGTCCGTGTCCGCCAGATTCTCGACGGACTGGCCGAGAACGCGCTGCGCGTCCTGGTTCCCGGCGGCCGGCTCGTGTTTGCGCTGCGCGCCGAGGCCGGGTGGGCGGTGCTGGAGGTCCGCGACTCCGGACCGGGGCTGACCGACGCCGATCTGGAGGTCGCGTTCGAGCGCTCGGCCCTGCACGACCGCTACCGCGGCGAGCGCCGCGTGGGGGTGGGCGTAGGCCTGGCGCTGGTGGACGGTCTCGCGCGCCGCCTCGGCGGGTCGGCGTCGGCTGGGCACGCGCCCGAGGGAGGCGCGGCGTTCACCGTTCGGCTGCCGGTCGACCCCGCGCTCGGCTGAGCGGGCCTTACACGACCCGTACATCGCCCTGATGCTGCCCGCACCCGGCCGGTGCACCGTAGAGGCAACCAACCGAGGAGGGGGCTTTTCATGAAGCCGGTCAGCAGTATCCGATGGAACCACGGGGTGGGCTGGGGCGTGGCCGGCATTCTCGCCGTGATCGTGGCGGGCGGGGCGGCGACCGCGGCGGTCGGCGGGGAGTCGCCGGCGACGCCGGGAACCACCGCGAACAGCAAACTGACGGACGAGCAGAAAGCCGACCGCAAGGCCGGGAACGCCCTGAAGGGTTTCGGCAAGAAGGTCGAGCACGCCGAGGCCGTGGTGCGGACGAAGGACGGCACGCGGTCCGTCCTCGTCCAGCGGGGCGAGGTGACCGCCGTCTCCGGGGACGAGATGACGGTGAAGAGCGCCGACGGGTTCGAGGCGACCTGGAAGCTCGGCAACGCGACCAAGGTCCGCTCGGCCGGCAAGAAGGGCGACACCGGCGACCTCGCGGCGGGCGACAAGGTTGGGGTCGCCGGCGGGGGCAAGGGCACGTCGGGCACGGCCGGGATCGTGCACGAGAAGGGCTGAGCGACGCGCACGCCGTCGCGTCGGTGCCACCACTGAGCGTCTTGCCAGCCGGAGCGCGCACAATTCGGTCATGAACCGTCGACCGCGCCGTGTGCGCCTCGGGCTGGCGAGCGTGGCTGCGGCCGTGCTGCTGGGCAGCCTGGTGCCGGGGGAGGCGGCGGGGGCCGACCTCGCCGACGTCCTGTTCAGCCCGGGTGCGGCCGGCGCCGGCGACCCCTACTACCCGCTGGACGGCAACGGGGGGTACGACGTCGAGCACTACGACCTCGCCCTGCGCTACGACCCGGCGGCGAAGTTGCTGTCCGGCACGGCAACCGTCACGGCTCGTGCCACCCAGAACCTCTCGGCGTTCAACCTCGACTTCTCCGGGCTCACGATCCGTTCCGTGGAGGTGGGTGGGAAGCCCGCGGTGCACTCCCGGGTGGCGGACGAGCTGACCGTCGCCCCGGCCGCCGGCATCGCGGACGGGCAGAAGTTCACCACCGCCGTCCGCTACGAGGGCGTCCCGGACACCCTCGGCGGCGCCTCGCCCAAGGGCTGGGTGCCCACCCCGGACGGGGTGGTCGTCGCCGGCGAGCCACACGGCGCGGAGACCTGGTTCCCCGTCAACGACCACCCGGGTGACGCGGCGACCTACACCTTCCGGGTCACCGTCCCGGCGGGCCGGACGGCCGTCGCCAACGGCGTCCTCGCCTCCCGGAAGACGGCCGGGGGCTGGACGACCTGGACGTGGGACGCGGCCGAGCCGATGGCCTCCTACCTGGCGACGGCGACGATCGGGACCTTCGACCTGCGCACCTACAGCAAGGGCGGCGTGAAGTTCTGGGACGCGGTCGACGTTGCCTTGCTGCGTCCCTTCGCGCCCGCCACCGGCAAGTCGTTCGCCGTCTCCGGCCGCGCCGACAGCTCGTACAAGCGCCTGAGCCGGACGGTCGCGGTTCCGGCCGACGGCGCGAAGCTGTCGTTCTCGATCGACCGGAACACCGAGGCGGGTTGGGACTTCGTCCTCGTCGAGGCGCGCACGGCCGGGCGGGACGACTGGACGACCCTGCCCGACCTGGGCGGCCACACGACGGCCGACGTCGGCCACCAGTGCCGGAGCATGGTGAAGCTGCACCCGTTCCTGAGCCACTACCTGACGCCGGACAGCCTCGGCGGGTGCGCGCCGGCGGGCAGCACGAAGACCCCGGGCCGGTGGTCGGCGGCCAGCGGGTCGAGCAACGGCTACGAGCGCTGGACGGTGGATCTCGCCCCGTACGCGGGCGGGGAGGCGGAGGTCTCGATCACCTACGTCAGCGACCCCGCGAACCAGCTTCCGGGCGTCGTCGTGGACGACGTGGAGCTGAGCGCGGCGTCGACGTCATTCGAGAAGGATGCGAAGCCGCTGGACGGCTGGCGCCTGGCGGCCCCGCCTGCGGGCACGGCGTCCAAGGCGAGATGGACGGTCGGCGGGGCGAAAGACGCGCCGCCGCCGGTCGGCGAGATCGCGTCCGGCTCCCTCGGGCGGCAGGGGGAGATCCTCGAGTTTTTGACGAAGCGGTTCGGGCCGTACCCGTTCTCGTCCTCGGGCGGGATCGTGCACGCCGCGCCGCTCGGCTTCGCGCTGGAGAACCAGACCCGCCCGACCTACCCGCCGGCGTTCTTCAGCGAGCCCGAAGACGGGGATTCCGTGGTCGTCCACGAACTCGCGCACCAGTGGTTCGGCGACAGCCTGCGGATCGCCGGCTGGCAGCACATCTGGCTGAACGAGGGCTTCGCCCGGTACGCGCAGTGGCTCTGGGCCGAGCACGAGGGCATCGAGACGACGCAGAAGGCGTTCGACGAGGCGTACGCCCTTCCGGCCGACGACCCGTTCTGGGACGTGACGATCGGGGACCCCGGCGTCGAGCGCACGTTCTCCCGCGCTGTCTACACCCGCGGCAGCATGACGCTGCATCAGCTTCGCCGCGCCGTGGGGGATTCGGACTTCTTCCAGATCCTGCGGACGTGGACGAAGACCCGCGCGGGGGCGACGGTGACGACCGCGGACTTCGTCGCGCTCGCGCAGGAGATCTCCGGCAAGAACCTGAAGCCGCTGTTCGATGCCTGGCTGTTCACCGGCGCCCGGCCGGAGTTGCCGGCCGGGAGCACGGCTGCGAACTACTCGGCCGGTTCGAGCCGGACCGACAGCGAGTTGATGCAGTAGCGCAGGCCCGTCGGCACCTGCGGGGAGTCTTCGAACACGTGGCCGAGGTGCCCGCCGCACTTCTTGCAGCGGACCTCCGTGCGCACCATGCCGAACGAGCGGTCGGAGATCTCCTCCACCGCCGCCGACTCGCTGGGCTCGAAGAACGACGGCCACCCGCAGTGGGAGTCGAACTTCGCCTCGGACCGGAACAGCTCCGCCCCGCACGCGCGGCAGTTGTAGACCCCGACGGTCTTGGTGCTCACGTACTCGCCGGTGCCGGCGCGCTCGGTGCCGGCCTCCCGCAGAACGTGGTACTCCTCGGGCGTGAGCTCGGCACGCCACTGCTCGTCGGTCTTCTGGACGTCGTAAGTGGTCATGCGCCCATTCAACCCGGGCCGTCGCAATCGTGCGCGGCGCCACTGCTTACCGAGGGATGACATTGCCGGAGCGTACGGCGAGACTGGGCCCGCTCAGTTCACCTGGCGGAGAGGCGCCAAGATCGTCAAGATCACGTAGGCCGACTTCGGTAGCGTTCGGGGATGGCATCGCCGTTCATCGAGATCGAGGTGGGGGAGCGGACCGTCAAGGTCAGCAACCCCGACAAGCCGTACTTCCCGCAGGTCGGCATCACCAAGCGGGAGATGGTCGAGTACTACCTGGCCGTCGGCGGCGGCATCCTGCGCGCGCTCTCCGACCGTCCGACGACGCTCGAGCGCTGGCCCGGCGGCGTCGTCGAGGGCATGAAGAAGGCGACCCGGGCGGACCCGCGGGGCGACGCGTTCTACCAGAAGCGGGTGCCGAAGAACGCCCCCGAGTGGGTCGTGACCGCCGAGATCGCCTTCCCCAGCGGGCGGACGGCCGACGAGATCTGCCCGACCGAACTCGCCACCGTCGCGTGGTGCGCGAACCTCGGCACGATTACGTTCCACCCGTGGCCCGTGCGCCGGTTCGACGTCGACCACCCCGACGAGCTGCGCATCGACCTCGACCCGCAGCCCGGGACGGACTTCTCGGACGTGATCGAGGTCGCCGCGTGCGCGAAGGCCGTCCTGGACGACCTCGGCTGGGTCGGCTTCCCCAAGACGTCCGGCGGGCGCGGGGTGCACATCTACGTCCGGATCGAACCGCGCTGGTCGTTCACCGAGGTCCGCCACGCGGCCATCGCGTTCGGCCGCGAGCTCGAGCGGCGGATGCCCGGCCGCGTCACGACCAAGTGGTGGAAGGAAGAGCGCGGCGAGACGGTGTTCGTCGACTACAACCAGAACGCGCGCGATCGGACGATCGCCTCGGCCTACAGCATCCGGCCCACTCCGACCGCAACCGTGTCGACGCCGCTCACCTGGGACGAGCTGCCGTCCGTGAACCCGCTCGACTTCACCGTGCGGACGGTGCCGGAGCGGTTCGCCCGCCTGGGTGACCTGCACGCCGGCATCGACGACGTCCTGCACGACCTGACGCCGCTGCTGGACTGGTACGCCGCCGACGCCGAGCGCGGGCTGACCGACATGCCCTACCCGCCGGAGTACCCGAAGATGGCCGGTGAGCCGATGCGCGTCCAACCCAGCCGGGCGAAGCAGCCCGCCGCTGAAGCGGAGCCTGCGGACTAGGGCGCCGGCGCCGGAGTCGGTTCGCCGAAGCTTTCGGGTTCGGGGCTCGCGGGTGCCGGGCTCTCGGGTGCCGGGCTGCCGGTCGGCCTCGCGGGGGTCTGGCTCGGCGGTGCTGCGGTCTCAGGTGATGCGGTCTCAGGTGACGTTTCGTCAGGTTCCTGTGCAGGCGGGGTTTCGGGGCGCTGGACGAGGTCAGCTAGCGTCGGGAGCGCGACGACGCCGGCCGCGCTGACCATGCCGTGACCGTAGAAGCCGTTGCGTCCCAGGGCCTCCTCGCACAGGTGGGTGGTCGTCCGGCGGCTGTCCGCGCCCTCGATCGTGTAGGTGTACGCGGCGGGCGAGGGGCAGGGTCGCTGGACGGCCGAGGACCACAGCGCGAGGGTCGTCAGGGCGGGCGCGAGACTGAGGCCCTCCGGCTCGGATTTCCCGCTCCCGTCGGGGTTTCCGGCGACGAACTGGCCGAACCGGCCGACGGCGAGCGCCGCGACCCCGGCCGCGTGCGGCGCCGCCATCGAGGTGCCCTGCAGGTACTGGTAATACCCGCACACCTCGGCGACGCAGTTCTTGACGACTGTCGCGTCGGTGGGCTCGCCGTCCGCGCCGATCGAGCCTTCCGCGCGGCCGAGCTTCTCCGGGAGCGCGCCGAGGATCATCTTGGTCGGGTCGACGGTGAAGTCGGCCGTGTCGAACGCGTCCCCGCCCGGGGCGGACAGGTCCGTCTGCTCCGTCCCGTAGTTGGAGTAGTAGGCCTTGCGCCCGGTCGGGCCGAGAGACGAGATCGAGACGACGCCGGCCGTCTCGGCGGGGACGGTGATGCACGAGTTGTCGACGGGTCGTTCGTAGGACGTCCCGCGGGGGTAGTCCGGGCTGGTGTCGTCGGTATCGGGCTTGCCGAGGTCGGTGGACTCGTTGCCCAGCGCACCGAACGGCGTCACCCCGCGGCGGATCGCGTAGGTCACCGCGCGCTGTACCGCCTCCACGACGGTCTTCTGCTCGGCCTGTGCCTCGGCGGAGTCGGCGGGGTTCGCCGAGCAGTTGAAGAGCCAAGGGTCGACGTAGAAGCTCATGTTGACGACGTCGATGCCGGCGTCGCCCGCGTACGTCAGCGCGTCGACGGTGGGCTGGAGGAAGAAGAAACCCGAGTCCTGCCCGGCCCGCAAATTCACGAGCGTCACCTCGGGGGCGACGCCGGCCATCCCGATGCCGTTGATCGGCGCGCCGATCGTGGACGCGACGTGCGTGCCGTGGCCGTTCTCGTCGACGTCCGCGGGGTCGACGCAGTCGGCGACCTCGCAGGGCCCGTCCGCGTCGGGGATGTCGGTGGTGAAGTTGCGGCTCGCCGCCGAGTCGAAGTTCGCCGCGATGTCGGGGTGCGTCCCGTCCACGCCGGTGTCGATGATGCCGACTTTGACCCGCTTGTCGCCACGGTCGGTCGCGTAGGAGCCTTCGGTGGTCGCGCCGATCATCGCCATGTCCCACTGCTCCGCGGCAAGTGGCTCGTCCGCGGTGGGGGCGTCGGCGGTGGGGGCGTCGGCCGCGGGTCGCGGCATGCGGAGCGCGGCGGCCGCGCGGTCGGCCGGACTCAGCCGCTCGACCCGGCTGCGGCCAGGCTCGGGGGCGCGGCCGATCGGGCGGTTGTGGGTCGAGCCGACGACCGCGCCGGTGCGGCGGACGGCGGCCGGGAAGTCGGGCCGGGTGGTGCGGACGAGCGCCGAGCCGATCGCGCTGTTCTCGGTGACGACCGCCCCGCCGGACGCCTTGATGGCCTTGCGTGCGGCGGCGGCCTGCGCGACGTCCTTGTAGAGGACGACGTACTCCGTCTCGGGACCCCGCGCCGCGGGCGCGGCCGCCCCGACGGGCAGCACGGCGAACGCGACGGCCGCGGCCAGCCCGGCTACCGGGACCGCGATCTTCAGCACGCGCAACGTCCTGACCTCCTGACACCGACCGAGCCCCGGCATCCGGTGCTCCGCCACCGCGGGCGGGCCCCCCGGTCGTCGTCGTCCAGTATGGGCGCAACCTCCCGCTACGTCCGGTAACCGGGCGCTGCGGGGAACCTGTGAGCGCGCGGTCCGACAAGATGGCGGGTATGGACCTTCCAGTCATGCCGCCGGTGCTGCCGATGCTGGCGAAGTCGGTCAAGGACATCCCGACGGGCGACCTGCTGTACGAGCCGAAGTGGGACGGGTTCCGCGCGATCGTCTTCCGGGACGGCGGCGAGGTCGAGATCGGCAGCCGCAACACAAAGTCGATGTCGCGGTACTTCCCTGAGCTCGTCGAGGCGTTCACCGCCGGCCTGCCGGAGCGCTGCGTGCTGGACGGGGAGATCGTCATCCCCGACCCCGCGGGCGTCCGGCTGGACTTCGAGGCGCTGCTGCAGCGGATTCACCCGGCGGCGAGCCGCGTCAACATGCTCGCCGAGGCGACGCCTGCGCGGTTCGTCGCGTTCGACCTGCTCGCCCTCGGAGACACCGACTTCACCGGGCGGCCGTTGGCCGAGCGACGAGCGGCCCTCGCCCGGGCGTGGGCCGGGATCGAGGCGCCCCTGCACCTCACCCCCGCGACTTCGGACGCCGAGGAGGCCGCGCGCTGGTTCGGCCAGTTCGAGGGAGCCGGGCTGGACGGGATCGTCGCCAAGCGCACGGCCGACGTCTACCAGCCGGACAAGCGGATCATGTTCAAGATCAAGCACGAGCGGACGGCCGACTGCGTCCTGGCTGGATTCCGCGTCCACAAGAGCGGGCCGGGGCTGGTCGGCTCGCTGTTGCTCGGGTTGCACGACTCGGACGGGCGGCTCGCGAGCGTCGGGGTCGTGGGCGCGTTCCCGATGGCCCGGCGCAAGGAGCTCTTCGACGAGCTGCAGCCGCTCGTCACGGAGTTCGACGGCCACCCGTGGGCGTGGGCGGAGCAGGAGGCGGGCTCCCGGACGCCGCGCGAGGCCGAGGCGAGCCGCTGGAACAGCGGCAAGGACCTCTCGTTCGTCCCGCTGCGCCCGGAGCGGGTCGTCGAGGTCAAGTACGACCACATGGAGGGGGTGCGGTTCCGGCACACGGCCCAGTTCGTCCGCTGGCGGCCCGACCGCGACCCGGCCTCCTGCACCTACGAACAGCTCGAGGAGCCGGTCAACTTCGACCTCGCGGACGTCTTCGCCGGCCGCGCCTGACCCCGGACCCCCTGCGTCCGACCAGCGACCCGCTATTACGGGTCGCTGGTCGGACGCACGGGGTGCGGGGTGGCGCCCGCCGTCACGGGGCCGGGTGCGTAACGAGATAGCGCAGGAAGAGCTCGTCGCCCGCGGCGAGGGCGTGGCCGAGGCGCAGGGGCAGGCCGCCGGGCAGGCCGGAGCCGCGCAGGATTCGGACGGCGTCGCCGCCGGTCAGCATCGGGCTGACGGTAAGGCAGAGCTCGTCGAGCAAGTCCGCGGCGGCGATCTGGGTGAGCAGGGCGGGGCCGCCCTCGCAGAGAATCCGCCGGTGTCCTCGGTCGGTCAGCGCGCGGTGCAGGGCGGCCGGGTCGACCAGGTGGTCGCCGACGACCTCGACGTCGGCGACCGCGCGTGCGGCCTCCAGCCGGTAGCCCGGCGCCGCGCCCGAAGTCAGGACGATGGTCGGGACCTTCGCTTCGGTGAACATCGGCCGGGTCAAGTCGAGGTCGAGGCGCCCGGAGACAACGGCGAGCGGCGGCACCGGCACCTGCCCGGCGGCCGCGCGCAACGCCGCATGCTCGGGCCGGATCTTCACCGGCCCGTAGCCCTCCGCCCGCACCGTCCCGGCCCCGACGAGGACGACGTCGGACAGCGCCCGCAGCAGGGCGAGCAGGTCGCGGTCGGCGTCGCTCGAGATCCCCCGCGTGACGCCGGTCTCGGCGGCCGCGGCGCCGTCGACGCTGCTGACCATGTTCGCCCGCAACCACGATCCCTCGCCGGGATACGCGTAAGCGGCGGCCAGGCCGGCCAGGTCCAGGTCGGGGCCGCCCACGAAGGACCGAACGCTCACTGCACCCCCACGATCGCCACCGACTCCGGCGGCATCGCGAGACCGACGCCGGACGGCCCGATCCCGTCCGCGGAGGCGAGCAGGACCGCCCCGGGCGCGGCGTCGAGGGGCACGGTCCGTGCGCCGGTACCGAGGTTGACCACGACCCGCAGCGTCCCACGGTGGACGACGAGCCAGTCGTCGCCATGCTCGACACGCATCCGGTCGAGCCGGGCGTCGGTCAGTTCGGGCCGCGCGCGGCGCAGCGCGATCAGCGCGCGGTACCAGGCCAGGACGGAGGCGTGCGGCTCTCGGGCGAGCTCGTCCCAGGAGAGTCGGGACGCCTCGACCGTCCCCTCGTGCTGGGGGTCCGGGACGTCGTTGGGGCCCCAGCCGTGGTCGGCGAACTCCCGGCGGCGTCCCTCGCGGACGGCTTGGGCGAGCTCGGGTTCCGAGTGGTCGGTGAAGTACTGCCAGGGCGTGGACGCGGCCCATTCCTCCCCCATGAACAGCATCGGCGAGTAGGGGGCGGTGAGGACGAGGGCCGCCCCGACCTTCAGCAGGCCGGGGGACAGGGAGGCCGAGATCCGGTCGCCGGTCGCCCGGTTGCCCACCTGGTCGTGGTTCTGCAGGTAGCCGAGGAAGCGGTGCCCGGGCGTGCGCACGACGTCGACGGGGGCGCCGTGGTCGCGGTTGCGGAACGCCGAGGGCGTCCCGTCGTGGAAGAACACCCGGGTCAGCGTCTTGGCCAGGCAGTCGAGCGAGCCGAAGTCGCAGTAGTAGCCCTGCCGCTCGCCGGTCAGCAACGTATGCAGCGCGTGGTGGAAGTCGTCGCTCCACTGCCCGTGCAGGCCCTGCCCGCCGGCCTCGCGTGGGGTGACGGTGCGCGGGTCGTTGCGGTCGGACTCCGCGACGAGGAACAGCGGCCGGCCCACGGCGGCGGCGAGCGCGTCCACCTCGGCGGAAAGTTGCTCGAGGACGTGGGTCGCGCGGTCGTCCGCCAGGGCGTGCACGGCGTCGAGGCGCAGCCCGTCGACGTGGAAGTCGCGCAGCCACGACAGGGCGTTGTCGCAGATGTAGCGCCGGACCTCGTCCGAGCCCGCGTCGTCCAGGTTGACGGCCGAGCCCCAGGGGGTCTGGTGGCGGTCGGTGAAGTACGGGCCGAACATCGGCAGGTAGTTCCCGGACGGCCCGAGGTGGTTGTAGACCACGTCGAGGACGACTCCGAGCCCGCGCCCGTGGCACGCGTCGACGAATCGCTTGAACCCGTCGGGCCCGCCGTACGGCTCGTGCGCCGCGTACAGGTGGACGCCGTCGTACCCCCAGCCGTGCCGGCCGGGGAACGCGGCGATCGGTAGCACCTCGACGAGGTCGATCCCGAGGTCGACGAAGTGGTCGAGCCGCCCGATCGCGGAGTCGAAGGTGCCTTCCGGGGTGAACGTGCCGACGTGCAGTTCGTACGTAACCGAGCCGGGGAGGGCCCGGCCGCGCCACGTCCGGTCCGTCCAGGCGAACTCGGCGTGGTCGTACGCGCGGCTCGGCCCGTGCACGCCGTGGGGCTGCCACCTGGACCGCGGGTCGGGAACGGGGCCCTGCCCGTCGACTTTGAAGGCGTAGTCCGTGCCGTGGGCGAGGTCGGGCCCGCCCGACCACCAGCCGCCGGGGCCCACTGCCAGCGCAATCTGCTCGCCGGCCACCACGACCTCGACCTGCTTCGCCTCGGGAGCCCACACCCGGATCGCCGTCATCGTGCCCGCTCTCTGTCTGTTTCTCGGGTTCGTCTCGAACTGCCGGAAGGGAGGTACCCCCGACCGGGGGCTCGTACCGTCTGTGACGGATGGGGCCGATGTGTCACGATCTTGCCCGAATTGCCCAACCTCGGGGTCCGGGGGCGCTCGTCCGGCTACCGTGGCCACGGGCGTTCGGACGGATCGCCGGCGTTCGGGATGGCGGGAGGGGCCGAGTGCTCGCACGGGCCGTGGCCGCCGCCGCCGTTGCGGTTCTCGTCGCCGCCGGCGCCACCCCGGTGACCGCCACCCCGGCGCTCGCCGCCGGGGGCCTGGGCGCCGTCATTCCCGGCGCGTACGTCGTGACGCTGCGGGCCGGCCAGGTCACCTCCGTCGCCGCCGAACACACCCGGTTCGGCGCGAAGGTCGCCCAGGTGTTTCCCGTCCTGGGGGGTTACGCGGCGACGATGAGCCCCGCCGTGGCCGCCCTCGTGGCCGCCGACCCGCGCGTGGACATGGTGACCCCCGACCGGGTGTACCGCGAGGCCGCGCAGAGTCTGCCGACCGGCGTCGACCGGATCGAAGCCGACATGAGTTCGGCCTCCGCCGGCGACGGCCTCGGCACCGCCGTGGATGCCGACATCGCGATCCTCGACACCGGCGTCGCGCTGACGCACCCCGACCTGACCGTTGCCGGCGGCGTCAACTGCGTGAAGGGCCTGCTGGGCGGGGGCTCCTACGACGACGGCCGCGGGCACGGGACGCACATCGCCGGCATCGCCGCGGCGAAGGACGATGCAGCCGGCGTCGTCGGCGTCGCCCCCGGCGCGCGAGTCTGGGCGGTACGGGTGCTCGACTCCACCGGCGGCGGCAGCCTCAGCACCCTCATCTGCGGCATCGAGTGGGTGACCGAGAACGCCGGCGTGATCGACGTCGCCAACATGAGCCTCACCGGGCTGGACTCCGACAAAGGGTGCTCGTCCTCGCCGCTGCACAAGGCGATCTGCGCTTCGGTCGAGGCCGGGGTCACCTACACGGTCGCCGCGGGAAACAGCGCCGCCAACGCGGACGAGTACAGCCCCGCGTCCTACCCGGAGGTCGTCACGGTCTCCGCGCTGGCCGACTTCGACGGTAAGCCGGGCGGCCTGGCCGCGCCGAGTTGCCCCGGCGGCAAGGACGACGAGTTCGCCGAGTTCTCCAACTACGGGCCCGCGGTCGACCTGATCGCGCCCGGCCTGTGCATCCGTTCGGCCTGGCTCGACGGCAAGTACGCGACCCTGTCCGGAACGTCGCAGTCCGCCGCGCACGTCGCCGGAGCAGCCGCGCTGTACATCTCGAAGAACCCCAAATCGACCCCGGCGCAGGTGCGCGACGCCCTGGTCGCGGCCGGGTCCAAGAACTGGAAGGCCGGCACGGACCCCGACAAGACCCCCGACGTCCTGCTGGACGCGGCCAAGTTCTGACGGGGACCGACCCCGCCCGTGCGTCCGACCATCGACCCTCGATAGCGGGTCGCTGGTCGGACGTAGGCTTCTCGCCCCTCAGGCGTCGCGGACCAGCAGGGCGACGGGCAGGCGGTCGAGCAGGTCGGCCAGGCGGACGGGTCCGCCCGGGACCTGACGAGCCGTCAGCGTGTCGGTCCAGGAGCCGGCGGGAAGCGTGACGGCCGCGTCGCCCCACCCACCGGTGCGCTCGAGCGAGACGGGCAGGCGCGTGACGACGGTGGCCGCCTTGCCGGACCGGACGAAGCCGACGGCGTGCTCGTGCCCGTCCGGCCAGGGCCCGGTCTCGAGCGGCCGGTAGGACGCCGCGGGGCCGAACCAGTCCGGGTGTTCGCGCCGCAGCCGCAGCGCCCGGGTGGTGACGAGCATCTTCTCGGCGTCGAGGTCCTTCGCGGGCTCCCCGGCGGCGAGGCCGGCGAGGATCCGGCGACGGGTGTCGTAGTCGACCGGCCGGCGGTTGTCGGGGTCGACGAGCGCGAGGAACTCGCACTCGGCGCCCTGGTAGAGGTCCGGGACGCCCGGCATCGTGAGCTGCACGAGCTTCTGGCCGAGCAGGTTCACCCGAGCGTGCGGCTCGATCCGCCCGACGAAGGCGGCGACGCCGGCGCGCAGGTTCTCGTCGGCGGCAACCCGCTCGGCGAATTCGCGCACCCCGCGGTCGTAGTCGGCGTCCGGCGCCGTCCAGGACGTGCGCAGCTTCGCCTCGCGGGTGGCTTTCTCCATGTACGCGGCCAGGCGGTCACCGTCCAGCGTCCACGCCCCGACCATCGTCTGCCAGAGCAGGTACTCGGTGACCGGCTCCGGGTAGCCCTCGGGGGACAGGTACGAGGTGGACACGGCCCGCCACGCGGTGACGGCCCGGGCCCACTCGTCGCCGATCTCGGCGAGCACGGCCAGGCGGGCGCGGACGTCCTCGCTGCGCTTCGTGTCGTGCGTGGACAGCGTCGTCATCGCCATCGGCCACGCGTCCTGCAGGCCCGCGGCGTAGGTGTGGAACTCGGCGGGAGCGACGCCGACCCGGCCGGGGTTCCCGCCGACCTCGTTCGCGGCGGCGAAGCGGAAGTAGCGGTAGAACGCCGTGTCCTCGACGCCCTTGGCCATCACGGGCCCGGTGGTCTGCTGGAAGCGGACGACGAACTCGTCGAGCCGGGCGTCGCGGCCGTGCCGGCCGAGCGCCAGGTCGCGGACGAGTTCGAGAGTCGCGTGCCGTTCCTCCGGCAGGCGCTCGCGCGCTGCGGCGGTGGCGTGGTCGAGGACGGCTTCGGCCTCCGCCGGCGCCGGTCGGCCGGGCACGACGTAGGCGCGGTAGACCTCCATCGCGACCATGAGCTCGACGAGGACCTCCTCCAGCCCGCGGCGGGTGTGGTCGCGCAGCAGGATGTCGTCGTGGCAGATGTCGCCGAGCAGCCCGACCAGGCGGGTCACCTCGGAGTAGAGGCTGCCGCCGAGGATGTCGCGCTTGGACGCCTCGACGACCGCCTCGAAGTCGACGACCTCGTCGTCCTCGTCGGCCGTCAGATTGCGGTAGATCTCGCTCAGCGGCCCGGCGGCGGCCGGGTCGACGAACAGGCCGCCGATGCGCAGGATCGCGTCGTAACCCGTCGTCCCGGCGCACGGCCAGTCGGCGGGCAGGTTCTCCTCGCCCTCGAGGATCTTCTCCACGACGACCCAGCAGCCGCCGGTGTGTTCGTGAAGGCGCGTCAGATACCCGCGGGGGTCGGCAAGTCCGTCCGGGTGGTCGATGCGCAGGCCGTCCACGACCCCGTCCCGGACGTAGCCCGCGAGCACGCGGTGGGACTCCTCGAAGACCTCGGGCAGCTCCATCCGGAGCGCCGCGAGGGTGTCGATGTCGAAGAAGCGCCGGTAGTTCAGCTCCTCCTCGGCCACGCGCCAGTAGGCGAGGCGGTACCACTGCCGGTCCAGGAGTTGGTCGAGGACGAGGCCCTCGGTGCCGGGCCGCACGGGCAGGATGTGGTCGAAGTAGCGTACGAGCGGCTCGTCGCCGGTGAGGTCGAGGGTGATCTCGCCGGAGTCGAGGCACTCGCCGATGCGCCGGCCGAGCAGCGGCATCAGCATCGCGCGGTCCGGGACCGTCCAGTCGACGTCGAACCAGCGCGCGTACGGCGAGCCGGGGCCGTCGCGCAGCACCGACCACAGCGGCGCGTTGAGCTTGGCCGGGGTCGGCAGGGCCATGTGGTTGGGGACGACGTCGACGACGACGCCCATGCCGGCGGCCTTCGCGGTGCGCGCGAGGGACTCGAAGGCGGCCGCCCCGCCGAGGTCGGCCGACACCTTGGTGGGGTCGACGACGTCGTAGCCGTGCGTCGAGCCGGGCGTCGCCTGCAGGATCGGCGAGAGGTAGAGGTGGCTGACACCGAGAGCGGCGAGGTAGTCGACGATCGCCTCCGCCGCGGCGAAGCCGAACTCAGAGGTCAGCTGGAGTCGGTACGTGGCGGTGAGCCGGGGTCGCTCGCCGAGGGTGAGGCCGTCCAGCCACGGTTCGTTCAGCATTGGCGCAGCACGAGCAGGGATCGTCCGATCATTCTGAGCTTCTCCCCGGGACGGTGCGGTGTACGCCCGCCGACGTCCGTGTCCGCTGTGTCGAGCACCGCTTCCCAGGCCTCGCCGTACTCGGCGGCCGGGATCGCGAAGTCGAGCTCGCCGTCGTAGGCATTGAACAACAACAGGAACGAGTCGTCGACCACCCGCTCGCCCCGGGTACCCAGCTCGCTGATCGCCGACCCGTTGAGGAACACGGCCAGCGACTTCGCGAAGCCGGCGCCCCAGTCCTCCGCGGTCATGTGTTCACCGGACGGAGTGAACCACGCGATGTCGCTCAGCGCGTCGCCGTCGTTGGAGCGGCCGTGGAAGAACCGCCGGCGGCGCAGCACGGGGTGCTCCGCCCGGAGCTGGGACGCCGCCCGCGTGAACGCCAGCATGTCGGCGTCGAGCGTGCTCCAGTCGATCCAGGAGATGTCGTTGTCCTGGCAGTAAGCGTTGTTGTTCCCCCGTTGGGTGCGCCCCAGTTCGTCGCCGTGCAAGATCATCGGGACACCCTGGGACAGGAACAGCGTGGCCATCAGGTTGCGCTGCTGGCGGGCCCGCAGGGCGAGGATCGCCGGGTCGGCGGTCTCGCCCTCGACACCGCAGTTCCACGCCCGGTTGTTGTCGGTGCCGTCGCGGCTGTCCTCGCCGTTGGCGACGTTGTGCTTGCCGTTGTAGGACACCAGGTCGCGCAGCGTGAACCCGTCGTGCGCGGTGACGAAGTTGATCGACGCGCACGGCCGGCGGCCGTCGTTCTGGTACAGGTCGGAGGAACCCGTGATGCGGGAGGCGAAGTCGCCGAGGTTGTGCGGCTCGCCGCGCCAGAAGTCGCGGACGTTGTCGCGGTACTCGCCGTTCCACTCCGTCCACAGCGGCGGGAAGTTGCCGACCTGGTAGCCGCCCTCGCCCACGTCCCAGGGCTCGGCGATCAGCTTCACCTGGCTGACGATCGGGTCCTGCTGGACGAGGTCGAAGAATGCGGAGAGCCTGTCCACCTCGTGGAACTGGCGGGCCAGGGTCGCGGCGAGGTCGAAGCGGAACCCGTCCACGTGCATCTCGAGCACCCAGTACCGCAGCGAGTCCATGATCATCTGCAGGACGTGCGGATGCCGCATCAACAGGGTGTTGCCCGTGCCCGTGGTGTCGTAGTAGAAGCGCGCGTCCGGCCCGAGCCGGTAGTAGGACGCGTTGTCGAGGCCCCGGAACGCCAGCGTCGGGCCCATGTGGCTGCCCTCGGCCGTGTGGTTGTAGACGACGTCGAGGATGACCTCGATGCCGGCGCGGTGCAGCGACTTCACCATCGCCCGGAACTCCTGCACCTGCTGGCCGTCGCTGCCGCGGGACGCGTAGCCGTTGTGCGGGGCGAAGAACCCCAGGGAGTTGTAGCCCCAGTAGTTCGTCAGGCCCTGGTCGACCAGGTGCTGGTCGTGCACGAACTGGTGGACGGGCATGAGCTCGACCGCGGTCACCCCGAGCCCCTTGAGGTGCTCGATCATCACGGGATGGCCCAGGCCGGCATACGTCCCGCGGATCTGCCGGGGGATGTCAGGGTGGCCGATCGTCAGGCCCTTGACGTGCGCCTCGTAGATGACCGTCTCGTGGTACGGGGTGCGGGGATGGCGGTCGTCGCCCCAGTCGAAGTACGGGTTCGCGACCACCGAGAGCACCGTGTACTTCGCGCTGTTCTGGTTGTTGCGCTGGTTCGGGGCGGCGAAGCGATACCCGTACAGCGCCTCGTTCCAGAGGATCTCGCCGTCGACCGCCTTCGCGTACGGGTCGACGAGCAGCTTGTTGCGATTGCACCGGTGCCCGCGGGCGGGGTCGTACGGGCCGTGGACGCGGTAGCCGTACCGCTGGCCCGGTTCGATGCCCGGCAGGTACCCGTGCCAGACGAACGCGTCGACCTCGGGCAGGTCGTGCCGGCTCTCGCGTCCGCGCTCGTCGAACAGGCAGAGTTCGACGCGTTCGGCGACCTCGGAGAACACCGCGAAGTTCGTGCCCGCGCCGTCGTACGTGGCCCCCAGGGGATAGGCCGTGCCCGGCCAGATCGTCTCCATCGGGTGCATACGGGTATCGGTCCTCCGGTCGTGGGCCACGTCGGTGGGCGAGCGCCGGTGACCATTCTTTCCTACCCAGGCCCGCCCCTGCCCGGCGGCCCGACGGTCCCCCGGGTCTGCCCATGCGGGGGAAACCCCGAGCGTCCGGCCAACGGTGTCCTATAACCCTCGCATTGCCGGACGCACGGGGTTCGGTCAGGCGGCGCGGCGGGAGTGGCGGCGGGCGAGGGCGTCGTACCGGGCGAGGACGAGGCCGGTGACCTCCGGCGCGGGGCCGAGGGCGCCGGCGACCACGTCGGCGCCGGCGGCGAGGGCGTCCGCCCGGGCGCGGTCGTACAGCAGGCCCGGCGCGAGGAACCACGACGCGACGGCGACTCGCGCGGCCCCGGCGGCCCGCAGCGCCTCGACCGCCTCGCCGACTCGGGGGCCGGGCCCGGCCGCGAAGCCGAGGACGACCGGCGACCCGCGGCGCCAACCGCGAGCCAGCCGTGCGAGGGCCGCGCGGGCGGCAGGGTCGGACGTCCCGGCGGACGCGAGCACGACCGCGTCCGCCGGACCGGCGCCCGCCCCGGCGAGGCGGCGGTCGAGCGGGGCGAGCAGTAAGCGGTCGGGGCCGAGGACCGCGCCGAGTGACAGTCGAGCGTGCGGGTGGTGGGCGAGCGCGTCGCCCAGGGCGGCGGGGACGTCCACGCGGCCGTGGAACGCGTTGCCCAGCAGCAGGGGGACGGCTACGGCCGGGTCGGCCCCCAAAGAAGCGATCACGTCGTGAACCCGAGGTGAGCTGTGATCCAGGTAGGCGACGCGGACGTCCAGGCCCGGCCGCCGCGCCCGGACGGCCGCGGCGAGCGCGTCGACGGTCGCCCCGTGCCGCGGGTCTCGGCTGCCGTGGGCGAGGCAGACCAGGACGGGCGTCAGGCCAGGCCTCGCTCGGCCAGGGCCGCGAGCAGGGCGTCGACGGTGTCGTCGAGCGTGCGGCCGGCGGTGTCGAGGCGCAGTTCGGGGGCGAGCGGCTCCTCGTACGGGTCGTCGACGCCGGTCAGGCCGGTGAGGTTGCCCGCGCGCTGCTTGGCGTACAGGCCCTTCACGTCGCGCTCGGCACACGCCTCGACGGGCGTGGCGACGTGCACCTCGACGTAGGTCAACCCGTGCGCCTCGTGCCTGGCGCGAACCGCGTCGCGGCTCTCGCGGTAGGGCGCGATGACCGGCGCGAGGGCCTTGACTCCGTGCCGCGCCAGCGCTGCGGCGACGAACCCGATCCGGCGGACGTTGGTCATCCGGTCCTCGCGGCTGAAGCCCAGGTCCGCCGTGAGCTCGGTGCGGATCTCGTCCCCGTCCAGCACCTCGACCCGGTGCCCCTGCGCGCGCAGCCGCTCTGCCAGCGCGCGGGCGATCGTGGTCTTGCCCGCGCTCGGCAGGCCGGTGAGCCAGATCGTCGCCCCGAGGTCGGCGGCCGGTGTGAGGGTCTGACTGTCCGTCATGTGTGCAGCCCGCATTCGGTCTTGGAGGTGCCGGCCCAGCGCCCCGCTCGCGCGTCCTCGCCCTCGACCAGGCGGCGGGTGCACGGCCGGCAGCCGATCGAGGCGTAGCCGTCCATGAGCAGGGGGTTGAGCAGGATCCCGTGGGTGGAGATGTAATCCTCCACGTCCGCGTCGGTCCACTTGGCGATGGGGGAGATCTTGACCTTGCAGCGGTCCGGGTCCCACGACACGACCTTGGTGTTCGCCCGCGACGGCGCCTCGTCGCGCCGGACGCCGGTCACCCAGGCGTCGTAGTCGAGCATCGCCGACGTCAGCGGCGCCACCTTGCGCAGCGCGCAGCAGCGATCGGGGTCGCGGGCGAACAGGTCCCTGCCGAAGGCGATGTCCTGCTGGGCGACGCTCGTCGTGGGCGTCACGTTCACGACGTTCACGTCGTAGCCGGCCGCGACCGCGTCCCGGGTGCCGAGGGTCTCGGGGAAGTGGTAGCCGGTGTCGAGGAACAACACGTCCACGCCGGGCTTGACCTGCGAGACCAGGTGCGCGACGACCGCGTCCGCCATCGAGGACGTGACACACAGCCGGTCGCCGAACGTGCGCGCGGCCCACGCGACGATCTCCTGCGCGGACGCGTCCTCGAGGTCCTCGCCGGCCTGCTTCGCGATCCGCTCGGTCTCGGCCAGCCACCCTGCCGTGCGGTCCACGGACGCGCGCGAAGCCGCGGTCACGGCCGCCATGATCGCCCGTCCGTCGTGCTCGCCCTGCGGGGAGGCGAAGTAGCTCGCGTCCCATGCGGTGTTGCTCATATTGGGCTGCTCATCGGGTTACCTCGATTCCGATGAACCGCAACGCGAACGCGCGCCGACAACTTCCGCAGAGCCAGGTTCCGTGCGCCTCGAGCGGACGTAGGTCCTCCTCGGCGCAGTACGGGCAGTGGAAGGGGGCGGCGCGCGACTCACTCACAGCAGGTCGGCTTCCGAAGCCCGCACGACCCACTCGGCGAAGCGCTCGCCGGCGGCCCGCTGGGCCAGGTAGCGCCGCAAGACGCGCTCCATGTAGTCCTCGAGGTCGGGGCTGGCGATTTTCAGGCCGCGCAGTTTGCGGCCGAAGCCGGCGTCCTGGCCGAGGCTGCCGCCGAGGTGGATCTGGTAGCCGTCGACGGTCTCGCCGTCGGGCCCGGTCATGAGCATGCCCTTAAGCCCGATGTCGGCGACCTGGAATCGTGCGCACGCGTTCGGGCACCCGTTGAGGTTGACCGTCAGCGGCGCGTCGAAGTCGGGCATCCGCCGTTCCATCTCCGCGATCAGCGCAGCGCCGCGCGCCTTCGTCTCGACGATCGCGAGCTTGCAGAACTCGATGCCCGTGCACGCCATCGTCTGGCGGCGGAACGGGCTCGGGCGCACTTGCAGGCCCAGCGCGTCGAGCCGGCCGACGAGCTCGGCGACCCGCTCGCCCGGGACGTCCAGGATCAGCAGTTTCTGCTCGACGGTGGTGCGGACGCGGTCGCTGCCGAACTCCGCGGCGAGGTCGGCGAGTTGAGTCAGCAGCGACCCGGAGACGCGGCCGACGACGGGCGCGAACCCCACGTAGAAGTTCCCGTCCGACTGTTCGTGGACGCCGATGTGGTCGCGCACGCCCGCGGGTGGATCCGGCGGCGGCGGCCCGTCGAGCAGCTTGCGATTCAGGTACTCGTTCTGCAGGACGTCGCGGAAGTGCTCGGGGCCCCAGTCGGCGACCAGGAACTTCAGCCGTGCCCGGTTCCGCAGGCGCCGGTAGCCGTAGTCGCGGAAGATCGAGATCACGCCGGCCCAGACCTCGGCAACCTCCTCGAGCGGCACCCAGGCGCCGAGGCGGACGGCCAGCCGCGGGTTCGTCGACAGCCCGCCGCCGACCCACAGGTCGAAGCCCGGCCCGTGGTCCGGGTGGTCGACGCCGACGAAGGAGATGTCGTTGATCTCGTGCGCGACGTCGAGGGACGGCGAGCCGGAGATCGCGGTCTTGAACTTGCGCGGCAGGTTGGAGAACTCCGGGGTGCCGATGAACCGGCGCCTGATCTCGTCGATCGCAGGCGTGCCGTCGACGATCTCGTCCTTCGCTACGCCGGCGACCGGGCTGCCGAGGATGACGCGCGGGGTGTCGCCGCACGCCTCCGTCGTGTCCAACCCGACGGCCTCGAGGCGCGCCCAGATCGCCGGGACGTCCTCGATGCGAACCCAGTGCAGCTGAACGTTCTGACGATCCGTCATGTCGGCGGTATCGCGGCCGTACGCGGTCGAGATCTCGCCGATCGCACGAAGCTGAGCCACGCTCAGACGACCGCCGTCGATCCGGACGCGAAGCATGAAGTACTCGTCGTCCAGCTCGTGCGGCTCCAGGATCGCCGTCTTGCCGCCGTCGATGCCCGGCCGGCGCTGGGTGTAGAGGCCCATCCACCGCATGCGGCCGCGCAGGTCGGAAGCGTCGATCGAGGCGAAGCCGGTGTACTGGTACTGGTTGACGATCCGGTCGCGGACGTTCAGCCCGTCGTCGTCCGCCTTGAACTGCTCGTTCGCGTTGAGGGGCTCGGTCTGGCCGAGCGCCCACTGGCCCTGCCCGCGTGGGGGTGCGGTCTCAGCGCGAGCAGGTAACTCGGAAGTCGTCGGGTCGAGTGTCGCCATGCCGGTCTGCGTCCTTCAAGAGCAATGGGCGCGCGGTCCGCGCACACCGGCAACCTGCGCCACGGCGCGCAGGGGCTGGCGGCGACCGGCGCACCCCGCGGGCGGTGCGGAATGGGAGCGTCCGTCAGCAGGCCCGACATGCCATCGTCGAAACGCGGCCGAGGTCGATGTGGCGACGCTCGACGAGGGCGATTCGGACGACAGTCATGCTCCCGAGAGTCGCAGACGGCCCCGGGGGCGTCCACGGGTGTCCAGCATGCGGACGCGCGTTTGGCGCGCCGCGGGGCTTGCGCGCGCGCGGTCGGTGCCCGGCTGGTTACCTTAGGGGACATGGCCGGCCCAAGCGCTCGAGCCGGCAGCGGCCCGAAAGAGCGCTCCGGCGTGCTTCGCGACCTAAGCCGCCTGGTCGGCTCGACCGTTTCCATCTGCATGCGCCACCGGGTCACGGGCCTCGCCGCCGAGATCGGGTTCTTCGCGCTGCTCTCGCTTCCGCCCCTGATCCTCGGGCTCGTCGGCACCCTCGGGTACTTCGCGGACGTGATCGGCACCGAGACGGTCGAAGAGGTCCGCAACCAGATCCTCGAACTCTCCCGCAAGGCGCTGTCCGACAAGACGGTCGCCGACATCATCGAGCCGACCCTGCGGGACGTCCTGGACGGCGGCCGGTTCGAGATCGTCTCGTTCGGCTTCCTGCTCTCGCTGTGGTCCGGGTCGCGAGCGCTGAACGTCATCATCGACACGATCACGATCATGTACGGGCTCGGTGGCAAGCGCGGCATCATCGCCACCCGCGCGCTGTCCTTCTCCCTGTACGTCGTCGCGCTGGTCATCGGCATCGTGCTCGTGCCGCTGGTCCTCGCGGGCCCCTCGGTGGTCTCCAAGTCCGTGCCCGAAGGCGTCGCCTGGCTCAACGCGATCTACTGGCCTGTCGTCGTCATCTTGACCGTGGCCTCGCTGACGACCCTGTTCTGGATCAGCGTGCCCGTGCCGAACTCCTGGTGGCGGGGGGCGCCCGGCGCGGTCCTCGCCCTCGTCGGCTGGATCGGCGGCAGCTACTTCCTGCGCGTGATCATCGACTGGTCCGTCGGCGGGACGTCGATCTACGGCCCGCTGGCCGCGCCCATCGTCGTCCTCATCTGGCTCTACGCCCTGGCCATCACCATGCTCATCGGGGCGGCTTTCAACGCCGCCGTCGACCGCCGCTGGCCGCAGCGACTCGACCACCACACGCTGGACGGACTGCCGATCGCGCCGCCCACCGTGCGCTCCGCAAAACCAGAGGACAGCTCGATAGTCGTCCCGCTAATCTTCGGCGAGTCGGTGCCTGCGGACCCTGCGAAGGCGGGCCCGGCGGAGACCGAGAAACCAGCCGAGTCGGAGGAGGTGGAGCGTCATGGCCGTCGTTGAGCGTGTCTTTTTCCGGGCCTTTTTCCGGGCCCGCTCTCCTGATCCTGACCTCGTCCTCCCTGCGGGTGCCTGCCTGACCGTCGCGCCCGCACCTCCTCCTTAGGTGCCACGTTGACTTCTCCAGCGCCCTGCCCTGCCGACCTGGCCGCTCTCGGCTGGGACGACCGCCTCGCCGAGGCGTACGCCCCGTACGAGCGGCCCTACTGCCTTCCCGGCCGCGTCGTCCGCGTCGATCGCGGCCGCGTGCACGTCCGAACCGACCGCGGGCTCGTCCTCGCGATCCCCGCTCCCGAGCTGAACGCCGGCACCGACGGCGGCCTGTGTACCGGCGACTGGACCGTCGTGCGCCGTTGGCCCGACGACCGCCTCACCGCCGACGTCGTGCTCCCGCGCCGCAGCGTCCTCGCCCGGGCGGACGCCGGCGGCGAGTCCCGCGGCCAGGCCCTCGCCGCCAACGCCGACACCGTCGCGCTCGTCGAGGGGCTCGTCCCCGAGCCCGACCTGAGCCGAATCGAGCGCCTCCTGGTCCTGCTCTGGGAGACCGGCGCGACGCCCTTGGTCGTCCTCACTAAGGCCGACATGGTTCCGGACGCGGCCGAGTTCGCCGCCGAGATCGCGGCGGTCGCCCCCGGCGTGGACGTCCACGTGGTGAGCTCGCTGACCGGCGACGGGTACGAGGCGCTGGCGCCCTACGTCTCCTACGGGCGCACGCTGGCGCTCGTCGGACGCTCCGGCGCGGGCAAGTCCTCGCTGACCAACCGGCTCGCGGGCGCCGAGGTCGCGGCGATCCAGGAGATCCGCGCGGACGGCAAGGGCCGCCACACGACCGTCCGCCGCGAACTGGTCGCCGTACCCGGCGGGGGAGCGGTGATCGACACCCCCGGCCTGCGCGGCGCCGGGCTGTGGAGCGTCGACGACGGGGTCGAGCGGGTGTTCTCCGACATTGAGGGCCTCGCCGCGCAGTGCCGGTTCACCGACTGCTCGCACTCCTCCGAGCCGGGGTGCGCCGTGGCGGACGCCCTCGCCGACGGGACGCTGAGCGAGCGCCGCTGGCAGAGCTACCAGAAGCTGATGCGCGAGGCCGAGTGGATCGCCTCCCGCACCGACGCCCGCCTTCGCTCCGAGCGGACGCGAGCGTGGAAGCAGGTCCACATGGAGATGCGGCGTCATCCCAAACCGGGCCGCCCCTGACCGACCTAGACTCGACGGAGTCCCGCCCCGAGCGCGCCCCGGAGGTCCCCGTGAAGTGGTCACCGTGAAGACCGAGCTCAGGTTCCCGCAGCCGCCGACGTTCGACTCCGTGGCCGACGAACGGCTCCATCTCAAACAGCGGCTGACCGCGGCATTCCGGCTGTTCTCCAAGTTCGGTTACGACGAAGGGGTCGCGGGCCACATCACCGCCCGCGACCCGGAGTTCGCCGACCATTTCTGGGTCAACCCGTTCGGGGTGCACTTCGGGATGATCCGCGTGTCCGACCTCGTCCTGATCAATCATCGCGGCGAGATCGTGGAGGGCGGCCGGCCGGTGAATCAGGCCGCCTTCGCGATCCACTCCCAGGTGCACGCGGCGCGGCCGGACGTGGTCGCCGCCGCGCACTCGCACTCCCTGCACGGCAAGGCGTGGTCGACCCTCGGGCGCCTGCTCGACCCGATCACCCAGGACGCGTGCTCGTTCTACGGCGACCATTCGCTGTTCGACGACTACACCGGGGTCGTCCTGGACACCGAGGAGGGCAAGCGCATCGCCCACGCGCTCGGCCCCCGCAAGGCCGTGATCCTGCGTAATCACGGCCTGCTGACGGTCGGTCACACCGTGGACGAGGCGGCCTGGTGGTTCATCGCGATGGACCGCTGCTGCCACGCGCAGTTGCTCGCGGAGGCGGCCGGTACCCCCGTCCTGATCGACCCGGACGACGCGGAACTCACCGCGCGCCAGGTGGGCAACCACGGCCTGGGCTGGTTCAACTTCCAGGGCCTGTACGACCTGATCGTTCGCGACCAGCCCGATTTGCTGGACTGACGGCCCACCCGCCCGGGGATCCGCGCCGAAGCATCTCCGAGGCACCCGCGCTGCGTTCGCGCTTCGTAATGCCTGCACCACGGGTGGACGGCCGCGGCCGTGTCAGGCTGTGGGCACGACGACGGAGGTCCTGACGGATGGCGAACACACGAGTCCTGGGGATGGCGAGCGGGCTGCTGGCCGCCGCGGCCGGTGTGGCGGCTGCGGAGGGCACCGCGGCGGCCGTCGGTGGGCCGTCGCCGGTGGTGTCGGTCGGCACCTGGACGATCGACCACGCTCCGTACTTCCTCGTGCACTTCGCGATCGAGACGTTCGGCGCCGCCGACAAGCCCGTGCTCGTCGCGGGCATCCTCACCACGTTGGTGTTCCTGTCGGCGATCGCGGGCTGGGTCGGCGTCCGGCGCCCCGCCGCGGCCCTGGTCACCACTGCCGCACTCGGCGTCGTCGGCATTCTCGCCGCCGCCACGGTGCGCGGTACGACGGACTCCGCCTTCGTCCGCGTGACACCGGGGGTCGTCGCCCTCCTGGTCAGCACGGGTGGCCTGGGCCTGCTGCTGCGGACCCTGCGCCGCCCGGACCCCGAGGCGGCCACCGCGCCCTCGTCGGTGACGTGGGTCGACGACGCCGAGGACGCCGGCGAGCATGCCGTCGCCGGCGCGGGCCGCACCGCGTCCGGCATCACGGTGACCGACCGCCCCGCTGGCCCGGGTGGCGGCAGCGGCCTGATCTTGCCCGAACGGCCGGCGGTGATCATCCCCGGCCGCAAGCCGGGGCAGGGCTACGACCGGCGCGGGTTCCTGCACGCGGCCGGCGCGGTCACCACGCTGGGTTTGGCGGGCGGCGTCGCGTGGCGCGGGTTCAGCATGGAGCCCGGCTTCGACTCCCGGCTGGCCGTGCGCGCCCCGCGTCCGGACAGCGCGGCCAAAGCCGTCGCCGGCGCCGACTTCGGCGTCCCGAAGCTCACGCCGTACTTCACCCCGACCAAGGACTTCTACCGCGTCGACACCTCGATCATCGTCCCGCGGGTGGACGCCCGGAAGTGGCGGCTGCGCATCCACGGCATGGTCGAGAACCCGATCGAGCTGTCCTACGCGGATCTGATGGGTCGTAAGCTCGTGGAGCGCGACATCACCCTCGCCTGCGTCTCCAACGAGATCGGTGGCGACCTGGTCGGTAACGCCCGCTGGGTGGGGGCCCGGATCGCCGAGGTCATCGCGCAGGCGCGGCCGAAGCCGGGCGCCGACGCGGTCAAGTCGACCTCCGTCGACGGCTGGACCTGCGGGACGCCGCTGAGCGCCCTGACCGACGACCGCGACGCGCTGTTCGCCCTGACGATGAACGGTGAGCCGCTGACCCACGACCACGGCTTCCCCGTCCGCATGGTGGTGCCGGGCCTGTACGGGTACGTGTCCGCGACGAAGTGGGTGGAGGACTTCGAAGTCACCCGCTTCGACCGCTTCCAGGCGTACTGGACGCAGCGCGGGTGGTCCGCTCAGGGGCCGATCAAGACCTCGACCCGCGTCGATCTTCCCGTCCCGTTCAAGGACACCGCCACCGGGAGGACCCTCGTCGCCGGCGTCGCCTGGGCGCAGGGCCGGGGGATCTCGAAGGTCGAGGTCCAGATCGACGACGGGCCCTGGCAGGCCGCGCAGCTCGCGCCGTGGGACGACAAAGACACCTGGCGGCAGTGGAAACTCGAGGTCAACCTGCCGAAGGGGACCCGCAACGTCACGGCGCGGGCCTACGACGGGGCCGGAGTCCTGCAGACGGAAAAGAACGCCCCGTCCCTGCCCGACGGCGCGACCGGCTACCACAACGCGCTGGTGTACGCAGTCTGAGCGGCGGCTCGTCTAGCTCGTGGTCTTCTTCTCGACCCACGAGCTCGGCGCGCTCCACCCGGCCTTGTTGTGGACCCACACGCGGACCCGGTAGATCTTCTTCTTGTTCAGGCCCTTGAACGTGTAGCTGGTCTTGCTCGTGGACAGGTCGACCCACTTCTCACGCTTTTCTTTGTCCCAGCCCGGGGTGCTCGGGTGGTACTCGCCCAACTCTAGCCGGATCTTGTCCGCGCTGGACGAGGGCTTGGTCCAGGCGGCCTTCAGCGCGCCGGCGCCGGACGTCCCCAGCTTGACCCCGCGGGGCTTACTGGTGGTCGCGGGGGCCGCCCGGACCGGCAGCCGTCACCGGTGGCCGGCAGCACCGTCTTCTTCGGGATGTCGTCGATGCGAGTCGACCCGTCGGCGAGGCGGAGGTCCCTCGGCCACAGCTGAAGCTTCCCGTCGGTGTCGCATGCCTTCAGCATGCCGTTCGGGGTACCGACGCTGCTGGTGGAGAACTCCACGCCCTCGGACGGCCCGTAGATGCCGTTGCGCTTGACGAGGAAGTCCACGTAGTGGATGTGGCAACTCGTCGGCGTGGCGATCCCCGTATTGCCGACGGTGCCCAGCCGGGTGTCCGGGCTGACGAGCTGGCCTTCCTTGATCTCGATCTTGGACAGGTGCCCGTACTTCGAGACCAGCCCGCCGCCGTGGTCGACCCAGACCCACTTGCCGAAGGTCGTGAAGTCGTATTGCTTTCCGCAGTCGCGGCCCTTGGCGTCGCCCATGTGCGCGATGCCGGCGCCCATCGCGAAGACCCCGGCGTCCTTGATGTAGTTGTCGTTCCCGCTCGCCGCCGGCTTGGAGAGAACGTCGATTCCCCAGAAGCTGTGGTGCTTGCTGCAGCCGGCGTTGCTCTTGGTGCAGTCCACGACCGACGGGGTCCGCAGCGGCCACCAGACGGGGTCGGAGTACGGGTGCGCGGGGTCCGTCGCCGGCGCCGCGGACGCGGTCCCACCGAGGGACGCGGCCAGGCCGAGCGCGCAGACGGCAGCGGCCGCGCGGACCTTCGAAGACGACATGAACTCTCCATCGGGCATTCGGCGTCGCGGGTTGAGGCCCCATGCTGTCGGTGCCGGCGCGTCCGAGAGCCGGCTCGCCCCTGGCGTCGAGCGTGACATCCCTCTCAGGTCGGTGTCCACGAGACCGGAGCTACTCGCCCGTCCGGCGGCGCGCGCGGTGCGTTCGGCTGATCCGTGGCGCCGGGTCGCCGATAGCGTCGACTGCCTGAGGTTCTTCTTTCGGGGGGTACATGTGACATCGCGCCAGTTGGTCCGCACGGTCTCGGCCGCCGCCGCTGCGGGGTTGCTCGCGGGTGGCCTGACAACTGCTGTCGCGGCGCCGGCCGGCGCCGCGACCGTGAAGACGTACAAGAACTGCACCGAACTGCAGAAGGTCTACCCGCACGGGGTCGGCAAGACCGGGGCCAAGGACAAGGTCACCGGGAGCAGCAAGCCGGTGACGAACTTCAAGAAGAGCACCGCGCTGTACAACGCGAACAAGAAGTCGGACCGCGACAAGGACGGCGTGGCCTGCGAGAAGCGGTAGCGGCGGGGTAGACCGCTGAAGACGCAGAGGAGGCCTGGTGGAGCGAGTGTGGGACGACCTGCTGGCGCTGACCGTGCTGAAGATGACGCTGGCGACGGTGCTGGTCACGCTGGCGGTCTACCAGGTCGTGCTGATGGCCGTCGGGTACGGCAAGCTCCGGCCGCCGTTCCTCGCGCCTGCGGCCGCCTCGCGGGCACACCGCGCGATCGGCGACACGGCCGTCGCGCTGGCTTTCGGGGTCGGCGCGATCTGCATCGTGAAGTTCGACGTGGGGGAGGCCCTGTCCGAGGGCGGCCACTCCGCGGCGCACGTCGTCGTCGGCTCGGCGTTGCTGGCGCTCTTGGTCGTGAAGGTGGCCGTCGTGCGCCTCGGGGTTCGCCGGCCCGGCGTCCTGCCCGTCCTGGGGGGCACCGTGCTCGGCCTGTTCGTCGCGACCTGGGCCACGTCCGCGTTGGTGTATCTGTGAGGCACGGCTGGCAGGTCCTCGCCTCGCTGGTGGTCGCCCTGCTCCTCGCGCTCGGGACCGCGGCCGCTGTGCTGAACATCGTCGACCCCGTCGCGATCTGCGCGCAGGAAGACGATTTGTGCGGCGAGGAGCGCGAAGAGCAACTCGAGCAGGAGGAGGACCGGCTCGACGACGAGGACGACCGCCTCGAGGACGAGGAGGAGCGGCTCGAGGACGAGCGTGACGACCGAGCCGTGTCCCGTCTGATGGGGCAACACGAGCGACGGGGGACGACGTGCGAAGACTGCTGGCAGTTCTGGCGGGCGTGACGCTGGTGGTGGTGACGGCGCCCGCTCCTGCGCACGCGGCGACATTCACGGCGTCCGGCAAGAAGTGCACGATGGTGGGGACGTCGAAGGCGGACTCGCTGCGCGGCACCTCCAAGGCCGACGTGATCTGCGGTCTCGGCGGCGACGACTCGATCCGCGGCAGCGACGGCAACGACGTCCTCGACGGCGGCAGCGGCAAGGACTCGCTCAGCGGCGGCGACGGCAACGACACCCTGATCGGCGGGACGAGCGGCGACAGCCTGGCCGGCGGGGACGACACGGACACTGTCTCGTATGCGGAGCGCACTGCCGCCGTGACGGCCGACCTCGACGGGGCGCAGAATGACGGCGCCGCCGACGAAGGCGACCGCATCGCGACCGACGTGGAAAACCTGACCGGCGGGGCCGGCGCGGACCGCCTGACCGGCTCGTCCCGCTCGAACCGGCTCTCCGGCGGCGGCGGGGACGACCGGCTGTCCGGCGGAAACGGACACGACACCCTGTCGGGCAGTTCGGGCAACGACAAGCTGTGGGGCGGGCCCGGCACCGGCACCCTGGTCGGCGGCACCGGAAACGACGTCCTGGAAGGCGGCACGGACGGCGACACGCTGACCGGCGAGTGGGGCAACGACAACTTGGACGGCGGCGCCGGGACCGACGCCCGGACCAAGTCGTCCACGATGAAGGTCGACGCCCGCATCCGTGACGACCTGTCAGGTGCAGACGGCGTGGAAGTCTGCGCCTGGAGGCCCGACGCGACCGGTCGGTACGTCCTTTACTCCTGGTGCCGCTCGATGAAGGTCAGCAGCGGCAGCACCAAGAACGGCGTGTGGACCGGCGCGGTCCCGATCGCCAAGGGCGCGCCAGGCGGGCTGTGGAACCAGCGTGTCGGTGTTCGACCGCGCCCACGGCGTGGAGGGCGCCGTCGCCTACTTCGGGGAGGACGCCCTCGCCGACGGCTACGAGCAGTACGGCGAGAACCCGGCTCGCCCGCTCGCCGCAGCGCGCTTCACCGTCAAGGGCTCGGCCGCGGGCGGCAGCTGAACGTACGGCTGAGATCCCCGGGCACCTGGTGACGGTGCCCGGGGATCCGTGAGCCCTCCCGGTCCCTCATGATCCGGGAGGCACGCCATGCTCTCGTCGCTATGACCGGCGTTCGGGACGGTGGAGTTCGCGCCGGACACACGGCAGGTGAAGCCCTTCTGACTAGCGCCGACGCGCGGTCGCTGCGCGAAGCTCGGCGGCCCGACGCGGCTGAAGACCTGACGGATCGTCAGCTATGCCTGCACCGGCCGTAGCGGCTTCGTGCGGTAGTACTCCCCGGACGGATTCGAACCGCCAACATCTCCGGTCTGAGCGGAGCGCCTCTACCAATTGGACTACGGGAGCGTGCCCACGGCGGGATTCGAACCCGCAGATCCCCGGTTTGAGCGGGGCGCCTCTGCCAGTTGGGCCACGGGGGCTGGGGCAGGCGCCGACTGACACGCGCGCGGAGAGAGCGGGATTCGAACCCGCGGGCCACACCCTGACGGGGGACCAACGCGTTAGCAGTGCGTCGCCTTCGGCCGCTCGGCCATCTCTCCTGAGGTCAGGACGAAGATCGCGAGCGACTAACTAAGTCGCGGCGACGGCACAAGCGGCGGGTCATGCGGCGATGGTTCCAGGGGAATTCGCTGCCGACAAACGAATTCCGCAGGGGTAGTGTTCGTGTTCGAACTGGCGGGGGACGGACCGGGGGGTCTGATGCGGCGAGCAGTCACGGCTTTGGTGGGGCTCGGCCTGTTGGCCGGGTGCGGGGGAACGGTGAATGCCGCCGTCGCGGCCGATCCGCGGCAGGAGGCGTGCGTCTCCGGTCGCCTGGACGACTGCATGGCGCCGGACCTCCGTGCGTTCGAGTGCGAGGGGAAGGGCGAGATCCTCGCCGCGCCCGGCGGGAAGGCTGTCCAGACGCGGAACTGGAGCGGCGACCTGGACGCGCTGTTCGTCGGCCGGGGCACCCCCCAGGAGGCGATGCGGCAGAACGAGTTCGGGTGGTTCCTGCCCGCCTCCGCGTACACGTACGACGTCGAGTTGCGCGGGGAGCGCGAGGCCATTGCTTACCGCCGCATCGGCGGGCGCGTCGTGGCCTCCGCGGGGATCGTCCAGACCCAGGCCGGATGGTTCATCCGGAGTGGTCAGGACCGGATGTGCGGCGCCGAGCCGGCCCCGGCGGAGGTCGAGGAGCCGATCGACGACAACCTCGATTCCGGCGTCGCGCCGACGACGCCGCGCGAGGCGGACGGCGCGGACGTGAAGCGGAAGAAGAAGCGGTCCGGGTCGCTGACCGCCGGCGACGGGTCGACGGGGTTCTCGACGTCGACATGGAAGTCCACGACCCGGCGGCGATAGGGGGTCCGATCCCAGCGCCGTCTCGTGGTTCCTCCTTGGTCTCGGGCCAGGAAGCCTTGCGGATCGGCCGACCGCGTTCGGCCGCGCGTATACCGCCATACGCACTCCTCGGGGCAGCCTGCGTCGCCCAGTGCGGACAGCCCGGAGGCTGGAGATCAAGGTTGGAACGTGTGGGGCTGGTGGGGCGGTGATATCGCCTCACGCGTTTCAACCTTGATCTCTGGCCTGCTCGAGGCCGTCAAATCGAGGTGGTGACGCCCCGTCAGAGGATCTCTGACGGGGCGCAATTGTGGCTCTGACCTGCAGTTATCTGGTGGGCGTTACTGGGATTGAACCAGTGACCTCTTCCGTGTCAGGGAAGCGCTCTCCCGCTGAGCTAAACGCCCGGGACCTTGGTGCTTGCGAGGCGGAAGCGGGAATCGAACCCGCGTACAGGGCTTTGCAGGCCCTTGCCTAAGCCACTCGGCCATTCCGCCAGGGCCGAAGCCCGATTGGAGCCGGTCGGCACCTTCGAGCGGACGACGGGATTCGAACCCGCGACCCTCACCTTGGCAAGGTGATGCTCTACCAACTGAGCCACGTCCGCGCGAGCCGCGAGGCGTTCGCCTCACGGTGCACGTAGGACAATAGCCCATCGGCGGGGGCCCTCACATCCGCCTTCCCGGTCGCGCCGGTTCCGGGTCGGTTCGTCCCGTAGGTTGCCGGGCGTGCCCCCTGCCGCAGACGCCGTGTTCGTGGGCGGCGGGCGGGTGGCCTCGGAACTGCTGGACGTCACGGACGACCCGGCCGCGCTCGACTCCTCGGGGTTCTGGGCGGTGCTCGCCGAGTTCGAGGGGAAGCTGACGGTCGCCCGGTTCGGCACGGTCCGCACCGCGAGCCCGCCGCCGGCGCCGCGATGGACCGGCCCGGCGAGAAGCGCCTGGACCAGTTCGATGACCCGCGACGAATACATCGGCGCGGTCGCGCAGATCCGGGAGCGCATCGCGGCCGGTGAGGTCTACCAAGCGAACCTCTGCCGCCGGCTGTCCGCGCCGCTGCCCGACCCCGCCGGCGCCGACGCCGCTCGCCCTCGCCGCGGCGCTGGCCCTCGGCAACCCGGCTCCGTACGCCGCGGCGCTGCGGCTGCCCGGAACCTTCGTCGCGTCCGCGTCCCCGGAGCTCTTCCTGAGCCGCCGCGGCCGGGTCGTCACGTCCGGCCCGATCAAGGGGACGGGACGCACCGAGGCCGACCTGCAGGCCAAGGACACCGCGGAGAACGTGATGATCGTCGACCTCGTCCGCAACGACCTGGGGCGGGTCTGCGTGCCGGGTACGGTGACGGTGCCGGCGCTGTGCGCCGTCGAGCGGCACCCGGGCCTCGTCCACCTCGTTTCGACCGTCCGCGGCGAGCTCGCGGCCGGCGCAGGATGGCCTGAGCTGCTCGCGGCGACGTTCCCCCCGGGATCCGTCACCGGGGCGCCCAAGATCGCCGCACTGGCCCTCCTGGGGGCGCTGGAGCCCACCGATCGCGGGCCGTACTGCGGGGCGCTGGGCTGGGTCGACGCGGACGCGGGCACAGCCGAGCTCTCGGTCGGTATCCGCTGCTTCTGGGTCGCCGACGGCATGCTCTGCTTCGGCACGGGCGCCGGGATCACGTGGGGGTCCGACCCGGCCGCCGAGTGGGACGAGACCGAGCTCAAGGCCGCTCGACTGCTGGACGTGGCCTCGGGCGGACCGACAGGGAGTTGACGGCGATGCAGGTGTGGCTCGACGGCAAGGTGCTGGACGCGGCGGAGGCCCGCGTGTCCGCGTTCGACCACGGGTTCACCGTCGGCGACGGGATCTTCGAGACCTGCAAGGTCGTCCACGGCCGCCCGTTCGCGCTGACCCGCCACCTCGACCGCCTCACGGAGTCGGCCTACCTGCTGGGGTTGCCGGCGCCCGACGTCGACCAGGTCCGTGAAGCCGTCGCCGCCCTCACCCCGCAGGTCGCGGACGAGGCTCTGGCCCGGCTGCGGATCACCCTCACCGGCGGCGCGGCGCCGCTCGGCTCCGGGCGCGGTGAGGGCACGCCGACGTTGTTCGTGGCCGTGGGGCCGGCGGCGCCGCGCGCCGCGTCGGAGTCGGTCGTCCTCGTCCCGTGGCTGCGCAACGAGCACGGCGCGACCGCAGGGGTGAAGACGACGTCCTACGCCGAGAACGTGGTCGCGCTCGCGCACGCGCGCGCCTCGGGGGCGGGGGAGGCGCTGCTGGCGAACACGGCCGGGAACCTGTGCGAGGGCACGGGCAGCAACGTCTTCCTCGTGACGGACGCCCGGGTGTCCACGCCGCCGTTGAACGCGGGTTGCCTGGCCGGCGTCACGCGGGCCCTCGTCCTGGCCTGGTGCCCGGAGGTCGTCGAGGAGGACCTGGACGTCCGGGCGCTCGCCGGCGCCGACGAGGTGTTCCTGACCTCGTCCACCCGGGACGTTCAAGGTGTGCACGAGGTCGACGGGAAACGCCCCGGTCCGGCCTACCGCCGCGACACGCCGGTGCCGGGCCCGGTCACCGCGGCGATCGCCGCGGTGTTCGCGAGGCGTGCCGCCGAGGACGACGACCCGGACTGAGAACGATCTTTCTTCCCCTACAGACAGGTGTGGGGCGCCCTGTCGGGCGCCCCACGAAAGCCTGGTCTTACGGGAAGAGGGTCAGTCAGCTCTCGGCGATGAGCTGCGTCAGCGCGGTGTCGATGTCGAGGTAGGTCGACTCGTTGCCGGCCGGCACCGTGACGTAGGTGCGCTCGAGGAAGGCGGACAGCTCGGGGGCCGGAGCCTCGAGCAGTGCCTCACCCTCGGGCGAGCTGAGCGAGATGTAGACGACCTGGACGCCGGCGTCGCTGCTCGGCCACACCCGGACGTCGCCGAGGCCGGCGTCGTCGCGCAGACCGGCCGCCAGCAGGTCGCGGGCGAACACCCACTCGACGGTGTCGCCGGCCGCGTGGAAAGTCGCATGGATGGCGTACGGATCGGCGACGTCGTACCTCAGCGCGGCGGGCACCGGCAGGGCGGCATCGCCCGCGACCAGCAACCGCAGTCGGAGGTCGCAGGTGACCGAGGGCTCTGCCTTCATCTGCGCGCCGTACCTCTCTGTCGTTACGCGGCGGTTTGCCCTACCTCGCCCGATTTTCCCGCATTTCCGCAGGTCACCCGGGGAGTCAAACCTAGCCGTGCAAGCCGTTCCTGGGCTGTACAACGCCTGTCGCAAGCCCAGGTCACTGTGTATCGCCATGATTCTTCGGAGGCAACGGGGACGGGGAATCGCAACGTCCGTGCAAGCTCGGCCGGCACCCCGTGGACCGTGGTCGGGGTGGAAGGTGGAGGGCAACGGGCGAGATGTCCGCTATGTCCGATATACACCCCCGCAAATGGGGACGTGCCGGGCTCCGGTGGGTGGTCGGGTGATCCGGACCCGCACCCTCCACGAAGGTCTCCGAAGCCCCGAATCGCCACCGATCGCCCTCGGCCGTCGTGATCTTGTCCCAGCAATGTTTGAACGTTGCTTGGGAAGCGGCAGCCGTGTCCGTGGTCATGTGGCCGCCCTTCGACTCCGAAGAGTGGATCTTGAACCTGGCCATTCTGCGATCGCCACGAGCGATCCGGTAGGGTCCTGCTCGTTCGTCCCGGGCGATTAGCTCAGCGGGAGAGCGCCCCGCTCACACCGGGGAGGTCACTGGTTCGATCCCAGTATCGCCCACCGATACCCGAGACCCAGACCCGTCTCAGAGGGGGCCGTGGGTGAGCACGCGTAGCGACCCGCAACCGTCGACCGGCCTCAAGAGCCGGCTCGACCCGACGCTGCAGATCGTCCTGATCGAGGACGACGACGGCGACGCCTTCCTCGTCAAGGAGTACCTGGCGGAGGTGGAGCCGGACCTCGATTTGGTCTGGGCGCGCACCATCGCGGAGGCCCGGGTCGTCCTTTCGGTCGACACCGGCTGCGTCCTGCTCGACCTCGCGCTGCCCGACGCGATCGGCTTCAGCGGTCTCGACGCGGTCCTGGAGGCCGCGCCGAAGGCGGCCGTCATCGTCCTCACCGGTCTGGCCGACGAGGAGCGCGGGCTCGAGGCCGCCGCCCGCGGCGCCCAGGACTACCTGAACAAGAGCCATGTCGAGCCGCAGCTGCTCGCCCGCGCCATCCGCTACGCCCTCGAGCGCAAGCGCGCGGAGGGGACCGCCCGTCTCCTCGCCGCCTCCGAGCTGTGGGCTGCCGAGAACACCCGCCTCGAGCGCGGCCTGCTGCCGCGCCCGCTGCTGCACGGCGACAAGGTGGCTGTCGTCACGCGCTACCGGCCGGGCCGGCGCCGGGCGCTGCTCGGCGGCGACTTCTACGACGTCGTCGAATGTCACGACGGCGTCCTGTTCGCAATGATCGGCGACGTCTGCGGGCACGGGCCGGACGAGGCGGCGCTGGGCGTCGCGCTCCGCATCGCCTGGCGGACCCTCGTGCTGGCCGGCACGCCGGTCGGGAAGATCTTCCCTCTGCTGGCCGAGATCCTTCGCCACGAGCGCGAGGGTGACGAGATCTTCGCGACCGCCTGCATGCTGCGCATCGACGAGTCGTACTCGACCGCGGACGTCTACCTGGCCGGGCACCCGGCGCCGATCCTGTTCGGCCTCCCGCCCGTCACCGATGGGTCGGGCGCACCACTGGGCATCGACGACGACGAGGTGTGGATGCCGCAGGCAATCCAGCTCAGCCCGGACTGGTGCGTATTGCTGTTCACGGACGGGTTGATCGAGGGCGGTACAGGGCAGGGCACGGATCGTCTCGGGGTCGAGCGTCTCCGGGAACTTCTCGAGCATGCCCGGGTAACAGACCCGGCCCCGGACGAATGGGCGGACACCCTCATCGACGCCGTAGAGGAACTCAACGAGGGCTCGCTGGCCGACGACCTCGCCATGCTGGTGCTGACGCACCGGTCCGGAGCATGAGCGCACCTGTCGGCGGGGGTGCCACCCGGACTCTGCGGGCGCGCCTCCGCCTGATGTTCACGGGCGCGATCGTCCTGATCCTGCTCGGCGCCGTCGCCACCATCGTGTCGCTGACGCGCCTGGACGAGTCCATCGACAAGCTGATCGACCGGTACTCCCCGGCGCGGGTGGCGGCCTCGGGGCTGGCGACCGACTACTTGAACCAGGAGACGGGCATCCGCGGCTTCGCCCTGTCCCGGACGGAGGACTTCCTCGACCCGTACAAACGGGGCCGCCAGAGCGCAGCCGCGACGACCGAGGACCTCGCGGGCCTGTTGTCCGACAACCCGGAGGTGCTGACCGTCCTCGACGAGCTGGCTAGGGCCGGCGAGGCGTGGCGCCGCGGTTTCGCCGATCCGACGATCAAGGTGGTACGGGCGGCCGGCGAGGACGCCAAGGTCACGCTGAACGAGCGGAAGGGTAGAGCGCTCTTCGACGTCGTCCGCGCGACGGCCACCAGGTTGGACGAGACCATCGCCACCAGCCGGGAGGAAGCGCGCGACGAGCTGCGGGACGGGATCCTGCGCCTGCAGGTGCTGCTCGCGATGGCGCTGGCCGCGGCGGTGGTGGCCGGCGTGATCCTGTGGGTGAGCCTGCGCCGGTCGGTCACGGCCCCGCTCGACGAGGTTGCCGCCGAGACGCGGCTCGTCGCGGCGGGGGACTTCCGCCGGCGGGTCGCCGTCGGCGGCCCGGCCGAGATCCAGGTCCTGGCCCGCGACGTGGAGGCGATGCGGCAGCGGATCGTCGCCGCGCTCGAGGAGTCGGAGGGTGCCCGCGAGGAGCTGCGTGCCCAGACGGACGTCCTCGCGAGCCAGGCCGAGGATCTACGCCGCTCCAACGACGAGCTGGAGCAGTTCGCCTACGTCGCCTCGCACGATCTGCAGGAGCCGCTGCGCAAGGTCGCGAGCTTCTGCCAGATGCTCGACCGCCGATACACCGGCCAGCTCGACGAGCGGGCCGATCAGTACATCGCGTTCGCTGTGGACGGGGCGAAACGCATGCAGCTCTTGATCAACGACCTGCTGGCCTTCTCCCGGGTCGGGCGGACGTCGGCGGGCATGGTCGAGGTCGACTGCAACGACCTCGCCGCCCGCGCACTGGACACCCTCGAGGAGGTCCGCGAGGAGACCGGGTGCGACGTCGAGGTCGGGTCGCTGCCGCTCGTGCACGGCGACGCGTCCCTGCTCACGCAACTCTTCCAGAACCTGCTCGGCAACGCGATGAAGTTCCGCGCGCCGGACCGGCCGTGCAAGGTCCGCCTGGCCGCGGAGCTCGAGGGCGAGCAGTGGCACTTCCGCTGCGAGGACAACGGCATCGGCGTCGAGCCGCAGTACGCCGAGCGGGTGTTCGTGATCTTCCAACGCCTGCACAGCAAGGACCAGTACGACGGCACTGGTATCGGGCTCGCGCTGTGCAAGAAGATCGTGGAGTACCACGGCGGTCAGATCTGGCTCGACACGGAGCGGACGCAGGGCAGCGCCGTGCACTGGACGCTGCCCGTATCCTCCGAGCCTGAGGTGGAGGCGCCCGGTCCCGCGGTGTCCGACAGAAAGGCCGTTTCCGCATGATGGCGAACCTGATCGAGGTCCTGCTCGTCGAGGACGACCCGGGTGACGTGCTCATGACGCGCGAGGCCTTCGAGGACAACAAGGTCAAGAACAACCTCTCGGTGGTCAGCGACGGGGTGGACGCCCTCGCCTTCCTGCGCAAGGAAGGCAAGTACGCCGATGCGCCGAACCCGGACCTGATCCTGCTCGACCTGAACCTGCCTCGGATGGACGGGCGGGAGGTGCTGGCCGCGATCAAGGCCGACGAGCGGCTCCAGCACATCCCCGTCGTCGTGCTGACGACGTCCGGCTCGCACGAGGACGTCGTGGGCAGCTACCGCCTGCACGCCAACGCGTACGTCACGAAGCCCGTCGACTTCGAGCAGTTCATCCGTGTGGTCAAACAAATCGACGACTTCTTCGTGGGTGTCGTGCGGTTGCCCCGGCCGTAAACGAGTTCGTGGCCCGGCTCGGCGGCTGGATAGCATCGGCAGGAGATCAACCCCCTGCTCGAGGAGTCACCGTGTCGGAGCACCGCATCACCCTCGCCGGAACCGAGCGAGCGGTGCCGGCGGGCACGACCGCGGGCGCGCTGCTGGAGCAGGACGGCGCGGCCGGCCCGTCCCGCGCGATCGCGGTGCGCGTCGGCGGGGAGTTGCGCGACCTGGCCCACGTCCTGGCCGAGGGGGACGAGGTCGAGCCCGTTGCGATGGACTCGGCCGACGGCCTCGCGATCCTGCGGCACTCGACCGCCCACGTCATGGCGCAGGCGGTGCAAGAGCTGTTCCCGTCCGCAAAGCTGGGCATCGGCCCGCCGATCGAGAACGGCTTCTACTACGACTTCGACGTCACCGACCCGTTCACCCCGGACGACCTCAAGCGCATCGAGAAACGCATGCAGGATCTGGTGAAGGACCGTCAGACCTTCGCCCGGCGTGAGATTTCGGACGACGAGGCGCGCGTCGAGCTCGCCGACGAGCCGTACAAGATCGAGCTGATCGGGCTGAAGGGTGGCTCCGACGAGGCGGGGTCGGCCGAGGGTGCGGACGTCGAGGTCGGCGGCGCCCAGCTGACCATCTACGACAACCACCGCCAGGACGGCTCGCTCGCCTGGAAGGACCTGTGCCGCGGGCCGCACCTGCCGACCACCCGCGACATCCCGGCGTTCAAGATCATGCGCAGCGCCGCCGCGTACTGGCGCGGGAGCGAGAAGAACCCTCAGCTGCAACGGATCTACGGCACCGCGTGGCCGTCGCGGGACGCGCTGAAGGACTACCTGGTCCGCCTCGAGGAGGCCGCCAAACGCGACCACCGCAAGCTCGGCACCGAGCTCGACCTGTTCTCGTTCCCGGACGAGATCGGCTCCGGCCTCGCGGTCTTCCACCCCAAGGGCGGCACCATGCGCCGGGTCATGGAGGACTACTCGCGCAAGCGCCATGAGGAGGCGGGGTACGAGTTCGTCAACACCCCGCACATCACCAAGGGCCAGCTGTTCGAGACCTCCGGGCACCTGTCCTGGTACGCCGACGGCATGTTCCCGCCCATGCAGATGGAGGGCGCGGACTACTACCTCAAGCCGATGAACTGCCCGTTCCACAACCTGATCTTCCGCTCCCGCGGGCGGTCCTACCGCGAGCTGCCGCTGCGGCTGTTCGAGTTCGGAACCGTCTACCGCTACGAGAAGTCGGGCGTGATCCACGGGCTGACCCGCGTCCGCGGGATGACCCAGGACGACGCGCACATCTACTGCACTCGTGACCAGATGCGCGACGAGTTGACCTCGCTGCTGCGCTTCGTCCTCGACCTGCTGCGCGACTACGGGCTGACCGAGTTCTACCTGGAACTTTCGACCAAGGACCCGGTCAAGTTCGTCGGGTCGGACGAGGCGTGGGCCGAGGCGACCGAGACCCTGCGTGAGGTGGCCGAGGCGGAGGGCCTCGACCTCGTCCTCGACCCGGGCGGCGCCGCGTTCTACGGCCCGAAGATCTCCGTCCAGGCCAAGGACGCGATCGGGCGCACCTGGCAGATGTCGACCATCCAGCTGGACTTCAACCTGCCGGAGCTGTTCGACCTGCAGTTCCAGGCCGCGGACGGCACCCGCCAGCAACCGATCATGATCCACCGGGCGCTGTTCGGCTCGATCGAGCGCTTCTTCGGCGTCCTGGTCGAGCACTACGCGGGCGCGTTCCCGCCCTGGCTCGCCCCCGTCCAGGTCGTCGGGATCCCGATCGCGGACGCGCACGTCCCGCACCTGCTCGAGGTGGCGGCGGCGCTGAGGGCCGAGGGGATCCGGGTCGAGGTCGACACCTCCGACGACCGCATGCAGAAGAAGATCCGGAACGCGCAGAAGCAGAAGATCCCGTTCATGCTGCTCGCCGGCGACGAGGACCTCGCCGCGTCGGCGGTGTCGTTTCGCTACCGCAACGGCGAGCAGAAGAACACCGTGCCGGTGGCCGAGGCCGTGGCCGAGATCGTGGCGGCGGTGCGCAGCCGAATCCAGGTATGACGGGGCCCGCGGGCGGCCCGGAGGCACAGGACGGCGTCGGGGACCCGGACGCGTTCGCGCGGCTGTGGACCCCGCACCGCATGGCCTACATCAAGGGCGAGAACAAGCCCACCGGCGACGCGGCGGAGGAGGGCTGCCCCTTCTGCCGGATCCCGGCCCTGTCGGACGACGACGGGCTCGTCCTGCGCCGCGGGGAACTCGCGTACGCGGTGCTGAACTTGTACCCGTACAACGGTGGGCACCTGATGGTCGTCCCGTACCGGCACGTCGCGGACTACGGCGAGCTGACGACCGGCGAGTGCGCGGAGGTCGCCGTCCTGACCCGCCAGGCGCTCGCGGCGCTGCGGGCAGCGTCCGGGGCGCAGGGGTTCAACGTGGGCATGAACCTCGGGCACGTCGCGGGCGCGGGGATCGCGGCGCACCTGCACCAGCACGTCGTGCCACGCTGGGGCGGCGACACGAACTTCATGCCGGTCGTCGGTCACACGAAGGTGCTGCCGCAGTTGCTGGCCGAGACTCGGCGGGTGCTCGCGCAGGCCTGGCCGGCGTAGTTCGCCGGGCCGTCACCGGCGCGACCCCCGGGGCTCCTCCTGGCGTTCTCCTGTTGGTCCGGCGGGTGTCCTTTCGCTCTTGCGCCGACGTGGATTACGGTGGCGATTGTGACTCAGGACACCAGCGGCTGCCACACGTGCTGACCTGCCGGGAGCAGATCTGCCCCGCTCGGGATCTCGTAGAGGATCCCGGGGCGGTGGAGTCGCTCGGCCGACCCCGGGCCCGGGTCGTGGGGTGCGGCGACTGCCGCGGTTACGTCGAGCAGGTGCGGTCCACGATGGCCGTCCTGGGCGCCCTGCCACAGGACCTGGTGACCCCGGACTTCCGCCGCCGGTTGCTCGAGGGCTTCCGCGGCTGGCAGTCGCCGACCTGACGGTCGGGTCGCACTACGCTGACGCCCGGTAGCGACGGCGTCTCGGCGGGGGGTACGGGGGTGCAGGACTGGTCGTTGAGCCCGCTCGACATCTCGTTCCTGACGATCGACACGCCCGTGACGCCGATGAACTTGGGCGCGGTGGTGGTGCTCGAGCCGGGGCTCGACGCTGCGGCGCTGCTCGAGCTCCTCGGCGCACGGGCCGGCGCACTTCCCCGGCTGCGGCGCAAACTGCGCTCCGAGTGGCTCCCGTTCGGCGGAGCGAGCTGGGCGGAGGACGCGGACTTCGACATCACCCGGCACGTGCTGCGCCACGACACTCGGGGCCAGGGCGGGCGGGACGAACTCGCGGCCTGGGTCGGCCGCATGCTGATCTCGCAGTTGGACCGCTCGCGTCCGCTGTGGGAGCTGCACGCGCTCTTCGGCCTGGCGGACGGCGGCTGCGCGATCCTGTTGAAGATCCATCACGCGCTCGCGGACGGGATCAGCGCCGGCGCCGTCCTGTACGCGCTGGCCGACGGGGGCAGCGGCGCCGGCGTCCCGGTGCCCGGCGAGGAGCCCGACACCTTTCTCGGCCCGCACCTGGTGACCGCCCGGCGCGTCCTCGGCCCCCTGGCGGGGTTGCGTGACCCGGCCGCGTTCGCCAAGACGGCGAGGCGCAGCGCGACCACGGCAGCCGGCGTCGTACAGACGATGTCGAACCCGGCCTCGGGCCTGCCGTTCGACACCGCGGTCGGCCCGCAGCGCACGTTCGCGATGTCGAGCGTCGACCTGCTCGACGTCCGGGCCGTCCGCAAGGTGCACGGCGGGATGGCCAACGACGTGCTGGTCTCGCTCGTGGCCGGCGCGACGCGCTCGTGGCTCACCGCGAACAAGCACAACCCCGACACGGTCTCGCTGCGCGCGATGATCCCCGTGGCGAGCCGGCGCAAGCCCGCGACCGGCGGCTCGGGCAACAACTTCTCGGCGTTCCTCATCGACCTGCCCGTCAGCGAGCCCGACCCCGTGCGGCGACTGGAGCTCGTCCGGGCCGATCTCGAGCGGAACAAGGACCTCGGCCCCGAGGGGAGGGCCGGGGCCGTCGCGAACCTGACGAACCTGTTGCCGCCGGCCCTGGTGCGCCTCGGCGGGCCGATGCTGGCGACGCAGGCGGCGCGGCTCTTCGACGTCCTGGTGACGGCCGTGCCGATCGCGCGGCCGATGCGCATCGGCGACACGGCCGTCCGCGAGATCTACCCGATCGCGCCCCTCGCCCAGGGTCAGCCGCTCGGCGTCGCGCTGTCGACCTACCGCGGCCGCGGCTACGTCGGCATCGCGGCCGACCCGGTGGTCGTGCCCGACCCCGCCGGGCTGGCGGCCGCCGTCCCCGCGGCCCTGGCCGAGCTCATGCTCGCCTCCGGAGTGCAGGCTTGACCCGGGGCACTGCCTCCCGCGGAACCGGACGGAACCCCCCGGGCCTTCACAGGGACGATGCGCATCGTCAAGCTGCAGGAGGGAAGTAAGCGACTTTCGTCTCGAACTGGAGGACCTTCGATGACCCTGCTCCGCCGCTCGGTCGCCGTGGGCGCGGCTGCGGCGCTGGGGGCCGCCGTCGCGGTCGCGCCCGCCCCCGCGCTCGCCGCGTCCACGGCTCCGCCGCAGATCACCGTGACCCTCACCGAGGGCGCGATGAAGACCAGCGGGGCGACGACGCTGCCGACCGGCCCGGTGCGGTTCAAGCTGCGCTCGGTCGACGACGACCACGCGATGTCGGTGATCCGGCTCAAGAAGGGCTACACGCTCGCGAAGCTCGTAGCCGACAGCGAGGCCTACTCGGACGACCCGCGGGCGGCGGCCGCGGCCAACCTGCGCCGCCTCGCAGCCAAGGTCGACTTCCTCGGCGGCGTCGACCTCGGCATCGACGACTCCGCCACGATGACGCTGACCTTGAAGCCCGGCCGCTACTACATCAGCGACCAGACCGACGACGGGTCGAGGTTCCGCCGCGTGACGATCACGTCCCGCAAGGGCAAGAGTGTCGCGGTCAAGCCCACGGCCACGGTCACGATGACCGAGCGGCACCAGTTCACCGGCGACACCACGCTGCCGAAGAAGGGCAGCATCAAGATCGCGAACGCCGCCCAGACGCCGGGCCGGTTGTACATCGCGACGTTCCAGCGGGTGAAGCCCGGGACGACCGTGGACGACATCAAGGCCCTCGCCGGCCCGGACGCCGACCCCTCGATCTTCCTGGAAGGCGCCTTCGGTACCGACCTGCTCTCGCCCGGCCGCAGCGAGATCCTGACCTACTCGATGCCCGCGGGCTCGTACGCCGTCCAGTGCATCATCCCGAGCGATACCGGCATGCCGCACGCCTTCACCGGCATGGTCCGGATCGTCACGCTGAAGTAGGCGGGGTCAGGCCCGACGCCTTTTGGACGCCGGGCCTGACGGCCTGTCAGATCAGCCGGCTACGTGCTGGATCTTCGCGGCCACATGACCGGGCATCGGCTCGTGCCGCACGTACGTGCGGCCGAACGAGCCGGTGCCGTGCGAGATGGAGCGCAGGTCCACGGCGTACCGGACGATCTCGATCGCCGGCACCTCGGCGCGCACCTGGGTGCGGCCGGTGAGCCCGACCGGCTCGCTTCCGAGCACGCGCCCGCGGCGCGACGACAGGTCGCTCATGACCGCGCCGACGTGGTCGTCGGCGACGACGACGGCAATCTCGTCGACCGGCTCCAGCAGCGCGACGCCGCCCTTGTCCGCCGCGTCCTTCAGCGCGAGCGCGCCCGCGGTCTGGAACGCCATGTCGGACGAGTCGACGCTGTGCGCCTTCCCGTCCACCAGCGTCACACGGATGTCCTGCACGGCATAGCCGGCCTGGACGCCGCGCTCCATCTGCGCCCGCACGCCCTTTTCCACAGACGGGATGAACTGGCGCGGGACGGCCCCGCCGACGACCTTGTCGACGAACTCGAACCCCGACCCGGACGGCAGCGGCTCGACCTCGATGTCGCAGACCGCGTACTGCCCGTGGCCGCCGGACTGCTTCACGTGCCGCCCGTGGCCGGTGCTGTGGCCCGCGAACGTCTCGCGGAGCGAGACCTTGACGTCCACGCTGTCGACGGCGACGCCGTAGCGGTTGTTCAACCGGTCCATGAGGACGCCGAGGTGCGCCTCGCCCATGCACCAGAGCACGAGCTGGTGGGTCTCCGGGTTCATGTCCAGCCGCAGGGTCGGGTCCTCGGCGATCAGCCGGGCCAGGCTCTGCGAGAGCTTGTCCTCGTCCGTCTTCGTATGCGCCACGATCGCCACCGGCAGCAGCGGTTCGGGCATCGTCCACGGGCGCATCAGCAGCGGTGCGTCCTTGTCGGACAGGGTGTCGCCCGTCTCGGCCCTGGTCAGCTTCGCGACCGCGCAGATGTCGCCGGCGACCGCCCGCTCGATGGTTCGGTGGTTCTTGCCCAGCGGCGAGGTCAGGGCGCCGATCTTCTCGTCGACGTCGTGGTCGGGGTGCCCGCGGTCGGCCAGGAAGTGCCCCGAGACGTGGACGACGGTGTCGGCCCGCAGCGTCCCGGAGAACACCCGGACGAGCGAGATCTTCCCGACGTACGGGTCGGAGGTGGTCTTGACGATCTCCGCGACGAGCGGCCCGTCGGGGTCGCAGGTCAGCGGCGGCTGCGAGGCGCCGACCACCGTGTACACGGGCGGGACGGGGTCCTCGAGCGGCGACGGGAAGCCCTGCGTGATCACCTCGAGCAGCTCTGTGATGCCGAGGCCCGTCACCGGGTTCACGGGCAGCACGGGGTAGAACGTGCCGCGCGCCACCGCGGTCTCGAGGTCGTCGACGAGCACCTTGAGGTCGATGTCCTCGCCCTCGAGGTAACGCTCCATGAGGGTCTCGTCCTCGCTCTCGGCGATGATCCCCTCGATGAAGGTGTTGCGCGGCTCCACGATCCGGTCGAGGTCGGCGCCCTCCGCCGCGCGTTCCGCGCGGGCCGGGGCGCTGTAGTCGTAGACCTTGCGGGAGAGCAGGCCGACGAGGCCGTTCGGGATGCCCTCCGCGTCACAGACCGGCAGGTAGGCAGGCAGGACGCCCTCGCCGAACGCGTCCTGGCACACCGTGACGATCTCGTCGAAGTCGGCGCGCTGGTGGTCGAGCTTGGTGATGACGACGGCGCGCGGGACGTCGACGGCCGCGCACTCGTCCCAGAGCATCGTGGTGGTCCCGTCGACACCGTCGGCGGCCGAGATCACGAACAGGGCCGCGTCCGCGGCCCGCAGGCCGGCGCGCAGGTCACCGACGAAGTCGGCGTACCCGGGGGCGTCCAGCAGGTTGACTTTGATCCCGCCGACGTCGATCGGAGCGAGGGAGAGGTTCACCGAGCGTTGCTGGCGGATCTCCGCCTCGTCGAAGTCGCTGACCGTGCCGCCGTCTTCGACGCGGCCGGCCCGGGTGATCGTCCCTGTCGCGAGCAACAGGGCTTCGACCACGGTCGTCTTTCCGGCGCCCGTGTGGCCGACCAGCACGACGTTGCGAATGTTGCTGGGCTGGTCGACCTCGAGTGCCCTTCCGGCGACTCCTGAGGGGTTGGACGATTTATCGGCCATGCGCCACCTCCTTGTGACAGGGGGCGCGGCCGTTGGCCGTCACAAGGGGGCAGCTCGACGCGCCCGCGTGCCAGCTACCCTCCTCCACCGATCCCGCTTGGACAAGGGCCACGAGCCGTGGAAAGGCCCAGGATCACGGCCGGCCGCCGGGCGCTCAGTAGCATGAGGGCGCCGCAATATCCAGGAGACGTGTACGCAGATGCTGAACAAGTACGCGCGCGCGTTCTTCAACCGCGTGTTCGCCCCCGTCGCCCGGGCCCTCGTCCGGGCGGGCGTGAGCCCCGACGTCGTCACGATCGTCGGGACGATCGGCGTGATGGCCGGGGCGCTCGTGTTCTACCCGCAGGGGCACTTCTTCGTCGGGACGCTGGTCATCACCGCGTTCGTCTTCTCGGACATCATCGACGGCGCGATGGCCCGGATGACGAACCGCTCGTCCAACTGGGGTGCCTACCTGGACTCGACGCTGGACCGGTTTGGCGACGCGGCGGTCTTCGGCGGCATCTTGCTCTGGTACGCAGGCGACGGGGACGACCAGGTCCTGGCCGCGCTCGCGCTCTACAACCTCGCCGCGGGTTCGATCGTGTCGTACGCGAAGGCGCGGGCCGAGGGGCTCGGCATGACGGCGAACGTCGGCATTGCGGAGCGCTCCGACCGCCTGGTCCTGATCCTCGTGACGACGGGCTTCGCCGGCCTCGGCGTGGCCTACGTGCAGGAGGGCGCGCTGGCCCTGTTGGCCGTGCTGAGCACCATCACGCTCGGGCAGCGCATCATGATGGTGCGCCGCCAGGCGTTGGCCGCGGAACCCCGATGAGCGCCCGGACGACGGTCCTCGAACGGGCCGGAGCCGCCGCGTACCTGGCGGGCTGGCAGGTGGCCCGGCACGTGCCCGAGCGGGCGCTGCGCGGGGTGTTCGAGCGGATCGCCGACGTGGCCTGGTCCCGGCGCGGGCGGGGGGTCGTCCAACTCGAGCGCAACCTGCGGCGCGTGGTCGGCCCCGGGCTCTCGGACGCCGAGTTGCGCGAGCTGTCCAAGGCGGCGATGCGGTCCTACCTGCGGTACTGGGCGGAGACGTTCCGGCTGCCGTCCCTCACCCCCGAGCAGGTGCTCGCCAGGGTCCACGTCGAGGGCGAGGAACTGCTCCGTAAGCACCTCGAGATCGGAGTCGGGGTCGTCCTGGCACTTCCGCACTGCGCGAACTGGGACCACGCGGGAGCGTGGCTGACCGGTTCGGGCGTGCCGTTCACGACGGTGGCGGAGCGCCTGCGTCCCGCCAAGCTGTTCGACGCGTTCGTCGCGTACCGCGAGGGCCTGGGCATGGAGGTGCTCGCGCTCGAGCCGGGGACGACAGGCGGCACCGAGGTCTTCGCCACACTGTCCGGCCGGCTGCGCGAGGGGCGGGTCGTGTGCCTGGTCGCCGACCGCGACCTGACCGCTGCCGGGGTGGACGTCCAGTTCTTCGGCGAGACCGCCCGGATGCCGGCCGGGCCCGCCGCGCTGGCCGTGAGCACCGGGGCGGCACTGCTGCCGACGAGCCTCTGGTACGACGGAAAGCGGCTGTGCCTGCGCGTCCACGACGCTGTGGCGCAGCCGACCGCGGGCACCCGCCCGGAGCGCGTCGCCGCCATGACGCAGCAGGTCGCGGCCGTGTTCGAGGACTCGATCCGCGCGCACCCGGTCGACTGGCACATGCTGGCGCGGCTCTGGGTCGACGACCTGCGGCTGCGCCACCAGGCCGTCCCGGCCCGTCCGACCCAGAGCTGACATGCGCGTCGGCCTGGTCTGCCCCTACTCGTGGGACGTTCCCGGCGGGGTACAGGCGCACGTCCGCGACCTGGCGGAGGCGCTGATCGGCCTCGGCCACGAGGTGTCCGTCCTCGCGCCGTCCGACTCCGACCTTGCCGAGGCGCTGCAGGACTACGTCGTGCTGGCCGGGCGCACCATCCCGGTCCCGTACAACGGCTCGGTGGCCCGCCTGGCCTTCGGGCCGGTAGCCGCCGGCCGGGTGCGCCGCTGGCTGCGCGAGGGCGCGTTCGACGTCCTGCACGTGCACGAGCCCTCGACCGTGAGCCTGTCGCTACTCGCGGTCTGGGCCGCGTCCGCGCCGATCGTCGCGACCTTCCACACCTCCAACAGCCGGTCGCGGCTCATGGCGGCCGCCTACTCGGCGCTGCAGCCGGCACTGGAGAAGATCGCCGCGCGGATCGCGGTCTCCGAACCGGCCCGGCGCACGCTCGTCGAGCACCTCGCCGGCGACGCCGTCCTGATCCCCAACGGCGTGGCGACGGCGCACTTCGTCGGGGCCGAGCCCTTGCCCGGCTGGCCCGGCGAGGGCGGGACGTTGGGGTTCCTCGGCCGCTTCGACGAGTCGCGCAAGGGCTTCGACGTGCTCGTCGACGCCGCCGCGGGCCTCGTCGCGGACCGCCCCGGCCTGCGCCTGCTCGTCGCCGGGCCGGGTGACGCCGACGCGGTGCTCGCCGCGATGCCGGGCGCCGTCCGCGAGCGCACCACGATGCTGGGCCTGGTCAGCGAACAGGACAAGGCCCGCATGCTGCGCTCGGTCGACCTCTACGTCGCCCCGAACCTCGGCGGCGAGAGCTTCGGGATCATTCTCACCGAGGCGATGGCCGCGGGGACGCCGATCGTGGCCAGCGAGCTGGACGCGTTCCGCCGGGTGCTGGACGACGGCCGGTGCGGCGCGCTGGTGCCCGTCGGCGACGCGGTCGGTCTGGCGGTCGCGGCAGCCCGCCTGCTCGACGACCCGGTCGAGCGGGCCGCGCTGGCCGCCGCGGCGAGCCTCGCCGTGCGCCGCTTCGACTGGACGCAGGTCGCCGCCGACGTCGTCGCTGTGTACGAGACCGTGACGGCCGGGCGGTCCACGGGCGTCGTCGAGGACGACCGGGCGGGCCGCCTCGCCCGCCTGGTCGGCCTCAGCGGCGACTGAGCGCGACCGTGACGCCGCTGATCGACGTCCTGGTCTCCCTCCTCGTCCTGATCGTGGTGGGGGTGTACCTGAGCTGGACCGCCGGGCGGATCGACCGGATGCACAATCGCGTCGAGGCCGCCCGCAACGCGCTCGACGCCCAGCTCGTCCGGCGGTCGGCGGTGGCGCTGGAACTCGCGACGTCCGACCTGCTCGACCCCGCCGCTGCCGCGCTGATCTCGGAGGCCGCACGCTCCGCGCGGGAGGCCGGCCCCGCCGAGCGTGACCAGGCCGAGAGTGACCTGTCGCTGGTCCTGCGTGCCTCGCTCGACGCCGAGGGACAGGCCGCGGCCCTCGCCGCCGCCGCAGCCGGCCGCGTGCTGGTCTCCGAGCTCGAGACCGCGTCCCGGCGGGTCGTGATGGCCCGCCGCTTCCACAACGACGCCGTCCGGTCGACCTGGGCCGTGCGCGGCAAGCGGCACGTCCGGTACCTGCGCCTCGCCGGCCGCGCCGCGATGCCCGAGACCTTCGAGTTCGACGACTCCCCGCCCGAGTGCCTGGCGCGGGAGATCTGAGGGTTCCCGGCGGCGGTCCGGGTGGGCTGGCTGGACCGGAGCGCCCACTTTGGTGGCGTGACCGGCCGGGACGGGCCTCTTCTGGCGGCGTGTCGGGCCTTCCTCCTGGCCGGAAGGCCCGACTCGCGGCCAGGAGTCGGGCGCGGGCGGGGCGACCTGGGGCCAGTGAGACGGACGCGACGGGTGTGACTCGGGCGGATCCCCTCCACGCGACTTGCGCAGGCGAAACGAGCTATCTCGACGCGGTGATACCTCGATAAGCCTGCAGAAGTAGCCTAAAAAGTGAAGTGACGGGGTGTCAGTGCCGGACGAACACGTCGAGCCCACCGAACCGGGTGAATAACTGCCAAGGCTCGTACCGGACGAGTTCGGCGCCGTCCCGCGGACGGCGGGTGCGGGAGCGGCCGTCGACGAGGGGGAGGGCGGCGAGCAGGGCGGCGATTGCCTCGTCCGTCGGGGGAAGCAGGATGTCGAGGTCGCGCGGTACCGGACCGTCGCCCGACGCACGGACCCACCGCTCCGTCCCGCCGACGACCGTGAGCGGGACGCCGGCGCGGGTGAGCAGGTCGGCCAGCAGGACGGGGTTGGGCTCGCTCACGGAGTTGCGGCGAGTTCGCGGAGGACCTCCGCTCCGGCGGACGCGGCCTTCTTCCCGTGCCTGCAGACCCAGGCGGCGAGCAGGTCGGCCAGCGGCGCGGAGAGTTGGGCCGGGATCTGCGCGTGCACCCCGGGTGCGTTCCGGACGAACATCTCGAGTTCCTCGAGGGACGCCCAGGCGCGCGGAATGCACCGGAGGAGCAGGCCGGCCCGCTGGGATGTCCCGTCGTTGATCTCGCCGAGCGGCGAGCGGTCGCGGGCCGCGTTGGCGACGGTGGCCAGCCCCTGGGCGATCTCGTCCGGGTTGGCGTACGGCGGGAGGGCAACGATCTCGAGGACCGGACCGTCACCGCGCCGGATCACCGATTCGAAGGAGAAGTAGACCTGCCAGCCCCGGCGGAGGTGGTCCATCGTCCGGCCGTCGACGGTGGTGCTCGTCGTCGCGCCGCCGGGGAAGGCCGGCAGGCCCAGGGTGAGGGCCGCGTCCTCGGGAGTCTCGCCGCCGGCCACGGCAAGGACCCCCTAGGCCACCGCTGCGGGCGAGAACGGCGGCCTCAGCCCGCCGCGGAACGTCGAACCGTTGACGAGTCCGAGGGGCACCGGCGGCCCGTCTCCGCGCTCGGCGGCCACCGCCGCGCGGCCCGCCGGGGACAGGCGGCACTCGGTGTAGCCGGGGTCTGCGGGCGGGTCGTTGCCCGGCGAGCCGAAGTTGCCGTTGCCGTCCAGCAGGGGGAGCGGGGCGAGCCAGGGTTGGATGAGCGAGGTCATTGCCATGCATGCGTCCGACGCGTCCTCGCCCGTGTCGGCGGTGAGGCGCTTCAGGATCAAGGAGCTCTTCTTATATCGCTCGCTTGCGCCGGCGGCGTCCACCGCGAGCAGCAGGGCGGTGTCGACGAGGCCCAGACCCGTGGCGTGGCTCATCCGCGGATCGCAGGGGCGCGGATCGTAGGCGCCGGATATCGGTTCAGGCCGGGACGCGGCGGCGACTTAGGATGGGGGAGCCGACCCCAGAGCCGAAGAGGACCCGCGTTGTCCAGCCCGAATTCGTCCGTGTCCCCGTCCGAGTACCCCGCGACCGCGGAGGAGCATGCTGCCGCCCCCCGCGGCACCGCCCGCGTGAAGCGCGGCATGGCCGAGATGCTCAAGGGCGGCGTGATCATGGACGTGGTGACCGCCGAGCAGGCGCGCATCGCGGAGGACGCGGGCGCCGTCGCCGTCATGGCGCTCGAGCGCGTCCCGGCCGATATCCGCACGCAGGGCGGCATCGCCCGCATGTCCGACCCGGACATGATCGACAGCATCGTCGCCGCCGTGTCGATCCCGGTGATGGCCAAGGCCCGGATCGGGCACTTCGCCGAGGCGCAGGTGCTGCAGGCGATCGGCGTGGACTACATCGACGAGTCCGAGGTCCTCAGCCCCGCCGACGAGGCGCACCACATCGACAAGTGGCGCTTCACCGTGCCGTTCGTGTGCGGGGCGACGAACCTCGGCGAGGCCCTGCGGCGCATCGGCGAGGGCGCGGCGATGATCCGCTCGAAGGGCGAGGCCGGCACGGGCAACGTCGTCGAGGCCGTCCGGCACATGCGCCAGATCCGCACCGACATTCGCAAGCTCGCGACGATGGACGCCGACGAGCTCTTCTCCGCGGCCAAGGTTCTCGCCGCGCCGCTGGACCTCGTCCAGGAGGTGGCGGCGCTCGGCTCGCTGCCCGTCGTCCTGTTCACCGCCGGCGGCATCGCGACCCCCGCCGACGCGGCGCTGATGATGCAGCTCGGCGCTGAGGGCGTCTTCGTCGGCTCGGGCATCTTCAAGTCCGGCGACCCGGCGCAGCGCGCGGCCGCGATCGTCAAGGCCACCACGTTCTACGACGACCCGGACGTGATCGCCAAGGTCTCCCGCGGGCTCGGCGAGGCGATGGTCGGCATCAACATCTCGACGCTGCCGGACAGCGAGCGGTACGCCGACCGCGGCTGGTGAGAACCACGCTCACGGTCGGCGTCCTCGCCCTGCAGGGGGACGTACGCGAGCACGTCCGCATGCTCACTGGGGCCGGGGTCCGCGCGATCCCGGTGCGCCGCGAGAGCGAGCTCGCCGAGCTGGACGGGCTCGTGCTGCCGGGCGGCGAGTCGACCACGATGGTGAAGCTCGCCGCGGCGTTCGACCTGCTGGAGCCGCTGCGCCGGGCGGTGAAGTCGAGCCTGCCGGTGTACGGGTCGTGCGCCGGGATGATCCTGCTCGCCGACCGCATCGTCGACGGGATCGACGGCCAGGAGACGATCGGCGGGCTGGACGTCGTCGTCCGGCGCAACGCCTTCGGCCGCCAGGTCGACTCGTTCGAGGCCGACCTCGTCCTCGACCCGACGCTGCCGGACGCGGACGTGGCGTTCCGCGCCGTGTTCATCCGCGCGCCCGAGGTCGAGTCGGTCGGCCCGGACGTCCAGGTGCTGGCGCGGGTGGGCGCACGCCCGGGCGTGGGCACCGGCGAGGGTGCCGCCGCGGGTAGGATCGTCGCCGTTCGTCAGGGCGGGCGCCTCGCCACGTCCTTCCACCCCGAGCTGACGGGGGACGACCGCGTGCACCGCTACTTCGTCGGTCTCATTCGGGCCGAGAAGCTGCGACGAGCCTGACGAACGGGAGACGCGCCAGATGTCCGGTCACTCCAAGTGGGCGACGACCAAGCACAAGAAGGCCGTCGTCGATGCCCGCCGCGGCAAGCTTTTCGCGAAGATGATCAAGAACATCGAGGTCGCGGCACGCCTCGGCGGCGGTGACGTGTCCGGTAACCCGACGCTGTTCGACGCCATCCAGAAGGCGAAGAAGTCCTCCGTCCCGAACGACAACATCGACCGTGCCGTCAAGCGCGGCTCGGGCGCCGAGGCCGGCGGGGCGGACTGGCAGACGATCATGTACGAGGGTTACGGCCCCAACGGCGTGGCCGTGCTCATCGAGTGTCTGACGGACAACCGCAACCGCGCGGCCTCCGACGTGCGCGTCGCGGTCACCCGCAACCACGGCTCGATGGCCGACCCGGGCTCCGTGTCGTACATGTTCAACCGCAAGGGCGTCGTCATCGTGAAGAAGGAGAAGAGCCTCAGCGAGGACGACATCCTCGCCGCGGTCCTCGACGCCGGCGCGGAAGAGGTCAACGACCTCGGCGAGGCCTTCGAGATAGTCAGCGAGCCGACCGACATGCTCCCCGTCCGCCGCGCCCTGCAGGACGCGGGCATCGAGTACGAGTCCGCCGACGCCTCCTTCGTCGCCAGCGTGAACGTCGAGCTGGACGTCGAGGCGGCGACCAAGGTCTTCCGGCTCATCGACGCCCTCGAGGACCTCGACGACGTCCAGAACGTGTTCTCGAACTTCGACGTCTCGGACGAGGTCATGGAGGCCTTGAACGCCTGACCTAGCGTCCGGAAGCGGCCCGTCTCTCGTCCCCGATGCCCTGAGAGCCGCGCCACGCCGGTCCGTTTCGGCGTGTCGCTGCGCTCCGCTCAGGGATGAGCGGAGCGCATACCCGGTCAGGCGGCGGCGTCGAGGTCCGCGAGGACGGCCGCCCGGGCGGCGTCCGGCGAGACGCCGAGGCGGGCGAGGAGTCCGATCGCGAGCCCGTCCGGGACGGCGAGGACGCCGAGGAGCAGGTGCTCGACCCCGAGCGAGCGGTCGCCGCGTGCCTGCGCCTGGCGCAGGGACTCGTTCAGCGAGCGCTTCGCCTTCGCGGTGAACGGGATGTGGCCGGAGCCCAGGCGGGCGAGGACCCCGCGCCGCCCCGAGCCCGAGTCCCCGGCGTCCAGTGCGCCGGGGCCGAAGGCTCGCTCGACCTGGCGGCGGATTTCGTCGAGGTCGATGCCGAGCGTCCGGAGCGCGTCGGCGTCACCCGAATCGCCGGCTAGCTCCGCCCGGACGGCCGCGGCGGTGACGCCGAGGCCGCCCAGACCGCCCATCCCCGGCGCGGACGGCGCGGACAGCGCGGCGAGCAGCACGTGCTCGGTTCCGATGGAGTTGTGGCCGAGCGTGCGAGCCTCGACCTGCGCTTGGACGACGACGTCCCGCGCGGCGGTGGTGAAACGTTCGAACATGCTCATCTCCCCCTGTCAGAAACGCCGTACTTCTTGTGCACGGCCTGTTTGGTGACCCCCAGCGCCTGCCCGATCTCTTCCCACGACCACCCGGCCGCGCGCGCGTTGCGCACCTGCAGTGCCTCGAGGCGTTCCGTGAGCCGGCGTAGGGCGACCACCGCGCGCAGGCCGACCCGAGGGTCGGCGTCGGTGGCGGACTCTGCAGCGTCGGTGGCTTCCGTCATGTCGTCAATGTAAGTTGACGGACCGTCGAAGTCAACTGAAGTTGACGCCTCGCGCGTCCTGCGCGGAAGGCGCGGGCGGCCCGGGTAGCGTTGGCCGTCCGAACACATGTTCGTAAAGAAGGGCGGCTGCGTGCGCGTGTTGGGGGTCGATCCCGGCCTTACCCGGTGCGGTCTCGGCGTCGTCGACGGCGGCCCCGGGCGCCCCCTGCAGCTCGTGGAGGTAGGCGTCGTCCGCACCCCGCCCGACGCGGAGATCGGCGCCCGCCTCCTGCTCGTCGCGCAGGAGGTCGAGGCCTGGCTCGACCGCGTCCGGCCCGACGTCCTGGCCGTCGAGCGCGTGTTCAGCCAGCACAACGTCCGCACGGCGATGGGCACGGCGCAGGCCGCCGCCGTCGCGATCGTGGCCGCCACGCGGCGCGGCATCCCCGTCGCCCTGCACACCCCGAGCGAGGTCAAGGCCGCGGTCACGGGCAGCGGCCGGGCGGAGAAAGACCAGGTCGCGGCGATGGTGACGCGCCTGCTCCGGCTCACCGAGACCCCGAAACCGGCGGACGCCGCCGATGCCCTCGCGCTCGCCATCTGTCACCTCTGGCGCGGTGGCGCCGCGGCGCGGCTGGCGGCAGCCGCGGCGTCCGCGCCCGCCTCGCGCCTGCCGAAGGGAGTTCGCTGATGATCGCGTTCATTGCCGGCCGCGTGGCCGGTCTCGCCCCCGACGGGGCTGTCATCGAGGTCGGTGGTGTCGGGCTGCAGGTGCAGTGCACGCCCGGCACGCTCGCGACCCTGCGCCTGGGGGAGCAGGCCCACCTGCCGACCTCGCTGCTGGTCCGGGAAGACTCGCTGACCCTCTACGGCTTCGCGGACGACGACGAGCGCGCCGTCTTCGAACTGCTGCTCACGGCCAGCGGCATCGGCCCGCGGATCGCGCAGGCGATGCTCGCGGTGCACGACCCCGAGGCGCTGCGCCGGGCCGTCGCGACGGAAGACTTGAATGCCCTGATCAAAGTGCCGGGCATCGGGCGCAAGGGGGCGCAGCGCATCGTGCTCGAACTGAAAGACCGACTGGGCCCGCCGCGGGGCACGCCGTCCGCGACCGCGAACGCCCGCGCCACTGTCGCGCCCTGGCAAGACCAGGTGCTGGGTGCGCTGCTCAACCTCGGCTGGTCCGTCCGCGAGGCCGAGGAGGCCGTCGACAAGGTCGCCGCCGACGCTCCCGAGGGCGGCCCGGAAAATAGCTCTGTCGCGACCATGCTGCGCGCGGCGCTGAAGGTGTTGGGCCGCACGTGAGCGAGCCCGCGCTCGAGAACGTCGTCGACGCGCACGCCGTGTTGGGGGAGCAGGCCGTCGAGGCGGCCCTGCGCCCGAAGCGGCTCGCGGAGTTCGTCGGCCAGTTGCGCGTCCGTGAGCAGCTCTCGCTGGTGCTGGAGGCCGCCCGCCTGCGTGGCCGCCCGCCCGACCACCTGCTGCTCTCCGGTCCGCCGGGCCTGGGCAAGACGACGCTGGCGATGATCGTCGCCGCCGAGCTCGGCATGCCGTTGCGCGTGACCAGCGGCCCGGCGATCCAGCACGCGGGCGACCTCGCGGCCCTGTTGTCCTCGCTGACGGAGGGCGAGGTGTTGTTCCTGGACGAGATCCACCGGATGGCCCGGCCCGCCGAAGAGATGCTCTACATGGCGATGGAGGACTTCCGGGTCGACGTCATCGTCGGCAAGGGGGCCGGGGCGACGGCGATCCCACTCGACATCCCGCCGTTCACGCTGGTCGGCGCGACCACCCGGGCCGGCCTGCTGCCCGGCCCGCTGCGCGACCGCTTCGGGTTCACCGCCCACATGGACTTCTACAGCGCGGACGAGCTCGAGCGGGTGCTCCGGCGTTCGTCCGGCCTGCTCGACGTCCCGCTCACTGCGGACGGGGCGGCCGAGATCGCCGGCCGGTCCCGTGGCACGCCTCGGATCGCGAACCGCCTTCTGCGCCGCGTCCGCGACTTCGCCCAGGTCAGGGCCGACGGAGTCGTCACGCGCGACCTCGCGAAGGAGGCCCTCGCGCTCTACGACGTCGACCAGATCGGCCTCGACCGCCTCGACAGGGCGGTGCTGGACGCGCTGCTGCGCCGCTTCGGCGGCGGCCCGGTCGGGCTGTCGACGCTGGCGGTGTCGGTCGGGGAGGAGCCCGAGACGGTCGAGGAGGTCGCGGAGCCGTTTCTCGTCCGGCTGGGCCTGCTCGCGCGGACGCCCCGCGGGCGCGTCGCCACGGCCGCTGCCTGGGCCCACTTGGGACTCTCGCCACCCGCGGGCGCGCCGGCGGCCTATGCCGGGTGGGTGGCTGCCGCCGCACAACCCGAATTGTTTGACGATTCCACAGAGCGGTCGTCGCCCTAGCGGGTCGCTTTGTCGGGCTTTCGCTCCTCGCCTAGACTCCGCGAGTTGTGATCGTGGAGCGGGCCTGGGCCGGCGCCACCGCAATCCGCCCAGGCACCTCACCCTCCGTCCCCGGAAGGACGTCGCAGTCCCGTGCTCCTCAGGTCCGATCTCAGCCCCATCATTCCGGTGGCCCTGCTGGTGGCGGCCTTCTACTTCCTCGTCATCCGGCCGACGAAGACCCGGCAGGAGCGCGCGCAGGAGGTCGAGGATCACCTCAAGCCCGGCGTGGAAGTCATGACGTCGGCGGGGATGTTCGGCACTGTCGCGAGCGTTGACGCCGAGAACTTCCTGCTGGAGGTCTCGCCCGGGGTGCAGATCAAGTTCGTCAAGGGTGCGGTCGCCAAGATCCTGAACATAGAGTCGAGGACGCTCAACCCCCAACCGCCGCAGAAGCCTGGCGGACGCAAGTCCAAGGCAGCCAAGGGCGGCCCGGCAAAGAGCAGCCCGCCCCCGCCGGAGAAGGATTCGGCACCGAAACCCCAGGACGGCGAGGAGCCGGGCCCGAAGAAACTCTGACGGCCTCCCGGCCCAGCGACGAGTCGGGGCAGTTCAGCGACAGGCGCGCGAGCGCACCTCCCGGCCCCGACCGGGAAACCACAGCGAAAAGGGACGGACAGAGTGGCAGGTTCCAAGAACGCTCCCGCAAGGCCGGGGCGCCTGCTCGCCGCGATGATGGTGATCCTGATCGCCGGCGTCGCGACGATGTTCGCTACCAGCAACACGCACCCGAAGCTGGCCATCGACCTCGCCGGCGGCACCAGCGTCACGCTCACCGCCAAGTCGTTGGCGGTCGACGCGGGCGGCAAGGGCGGCAAGGTCACGCCCGACAACATGAAGCAGGCCGTGAAGATCATCCGGCAGCGCGTCAACGGCTTCGGCGTCTCCGAGGCGCAGGTCACCACCCTCGGCAACGACAACATCGTCGTCAGCGTCCCCGGCCAGAACAACAACAAGATCGTCGACCAGGTGGGCCAGACCGCCCTGCTGCGGTTCCGCCCGGTCATGCAGAAGACCGTGGGTTCGCCGCTCGGGCAGACGCCCCCGGTCGATCCGAAGGCGTCACCGACGCCGTCCGCCAAGGCCGACGCCAAGAAGTCGGACGCCAAAGACAAGGACGAGTCCGGACGGGTCGTCTCGAGTGCGGTGCGGGCCGCCGACCCGTCGCCGACGCCGAAGGCCGAGTCCAAGGCCGACTCGAAGGCGGACGCGAAAGACAAGACGACCGCGAGCCCCGAGCCGACGGACCCGAACGCGGACCCGCTCGGCGGGGCAGAGATCCCCGACGCCACCAACGCGGGCGACTTCACCAAGGTCCCCGAGGCGGTGAACGTCGACTTCGTCAAACGCGACTGCACGAAGGCGGAGAACCGGCAGGGCGGCGACACCGCCGCGCCCGAGGAATACGTGGTGGCCTGCGACAGCTCGGGCGACTTCAAGTACCTCCTCGGTCCCAGCGCCGTCCAGGGCACCGAGATCACCGGGGCCGACGCGGCCCTGCCCGGCGGCGCGAGTGTCGGTGCCTGGCAGATCGACATGACCTTCGACGGCAAGGGCACCCGGGCGTTCGCCGACATCACCCAGACGCTGTCCACGCTGGCCGAGCCGCGCAACCACCTGGCGATCACCCTCGACGGCGTCGTCATGTCGGACCCCGTGGTCAACGAGCGGATTCCCAACGGTCGGGCCCAGATCAACGGTGACTTCAACCAGACCGAGGCGCAGGACCTCGCCAACGTCCTGAAGTACGGGGCGCTGCCCCTGGCGTTCACCAAGAGCACGGTCGACACCGTCTCGGCCACGCTCGGCACCGACCAACTCAACGGTGGTCTGACCGCCGGCATGCTCGGCATGATCTGTGTCGTCGTCTACTGCCTGTTCTACTACCGCGGCCTCGGCCTGGTGGCGCTGCTCGGGCTGACCATTGCGGGAGTATTGGCGTACGTGGTGGTGTCCTTGCTCGGCTCCGACGGTGCCTTGGGCTACCGTCTGTCCCTGGCCGGCGTCGCCGGCCTGATCGTCGCGATCGGCATTACCGCCGACTCGTTCGTCGTGTATTTCGAGCGACTGCGCGACGAGATCCGGGACGGGCGAAGTCCACGAGCCGCGGTCGAGTACGGCTGGAACCGGGCGAAGCGAACGATCCTGACGGCCAACTTCGTCTCCTTGCTGGCCTCCGCGATCCTGTATTTCTTCTCCGTCGCAGACGTCAAGGGCTTCGCCTTCACACTCGGCATCGTCACCATGATCGACGTGTTCGTCATCTTCCTGTTCACGAAGCCGATGGTGTCGATGCTTATGCGCACGAAGTTCTTTGCCGAGGGCCACAAGCTCTCTGGGGTCAATCGGGCGAACCTCGGGCTCCACCGGCCGCTCGTGCCCGTGTCCGGCCGCGTCGGATCGAAGGGCGTCTGATGTCTCGGCTCGGTGACCTCGGTGCCCGCCTGCAGACCGGCGAGAAATCCTACAACTTCATCGGGCGAAGGAAGGTCTACTTCCTCATCAGCGTCGTCCTGGTCGCGATCTCCGTCCTCGGGCTCGGCACCCGCCAGCTCGACCTCGGCGTCGAGTTCAAGGGCGGCGCGGTGTTCGAGGCCAGCAAAGCGAACATCAGCGTCGAAAAGGTCCGAGAGGCCGTGAAGAGCGCAGGCGTCGCCGAACCGAAGGTGCAGACGCTGGGCACGGGCCGGGTCCGGATCGAGACGGGCCAGCTCACCCCTGACGAGGCGAAGCCGGTCCAGAAGGCGCTCTCGGAAGAGCTCGACATCCCGGAGACCGAGATCACGACGAAGGTGGTCGGCCCCAGCTGGGGCTCCGACGTGACGAGTAAGGCCCTCGTCAGCCTCGCGATCTTCCTCACTCTCCTTGTGATCTACCTGGCGTTCGCGTTCGAGCTGAAAATGGCCGCGGGGGCCGTGATTGCGCTCTTACACGACTTGGCCATCACGATCGGCATCTACGCCATCGTCGGGTTCCAAGTCACCCCGGCCACGGTGATCGGCCTGCTGACGATCTTGGGTTACTCCCTGTACGACACGGTGGTGGTGTTCGACAAGGTCCGAGAGAACACGATGGGGCTCGAAAAGGGCAACCGCTCGACGTACAGCAACGCCGCGAACCTGGCCGTCAACCAGACGCTCGTCCGCTCCGTCAACACCACGATCATCGCGCTGCTGCCGGTCGGCGCGCTGCTCTTCGTCGGCGCCGGCCTCTTGGGCGCGGGCACCTTGAAGGACCTTGCCCTCGTCCTGTTCGTCGGTATGGCCGTCGGCGCCTACTCCTCGATCTTTCTCGCGACGCCCGTCGTTGCGGCGCTCAAGGAGAAGGAACCGGCAATGCAGGCCCTCGCCAAGCGGGTCGCCCAGCGCGAAGCCGCGCTGCGCAAGCAAGGCAAGGCGGGCCCCGGCGGTGACGGACCGAAGTCGCTGTCCAAGCCGCCGACCCAGACCGCGCCGTCCCGGTCGGCGGCCCCGGTCGTCGACGACGACGAGGACGAGCGGGACGAGGCTCCCGCGCCGCGTCCCCGGACCAGCGGCACCCGGCCCCAGCCCAGCAAGACCGGTCCGCGTTCGACCCGGCGGCCCACGGGCAAGAAACGCCACTGACCGTGCCGACCTGGCAGTCGCTCGTCCTCGACGTCCCGGATTTCCCGAAGCCCGGCATCTTGTTCAAGGACATCTCGCCCGTCCTGGCGGACGGACCGGCCTTCGCGTCGGCCGTGCACGAGATCGCGGGGGCGTGCCGCTCCCTGCAGGCCACGGTGGTGGTGGGGATCGAGGCGCGTGGTTTCATCCTCGCGGCGCCCGTGGCCGTTGCGCTCGGGGTCGGGTTCGTGCCCGTCCGCAAGCCCGGCAAGCTGCCCCGCAAGACCCACTCGACGACCTACGCGCTCGAGTACGGCGAGGCGATTCTGCACGCCCACGAGGACTCGTTCACGCCCGGCGCGCGGGTGCTCGTCGTCGACGACGTCCTCGCCACCGGCGGCACGGCCGCGGCCACCGCGCGGCTCGTCGCCCGGTGCGGTGCCGAGGTCGTCGGCATCTGCGTCCTGCTGGAGATCGCCGCCCTGGGCGGGCGCGAGTTGTTGGCCGGCCACGACGTGACGGCCCTCGCCCGAGTCTGACCCTGGCGGTTGCGGAAACCTCGCAGGTCGGGGCTCGTTAGCATGAGTACGAGCACGGTGGAGGAGACCTGAGTGGCGGAACTTGTGGGGCCAGGCGTACCGCCTGAGGCGGAGGCGCCCTCCACCCTGCCCGCCCCCGGTGCCGCAGTCGCGGACTCGCCCGCCCTCGCTGTGCCCGCCGCCGCCGCGGCACCGCCGAAGAAGGCCCCGCGCGTCGTCCCCGCAGGCGACGTCCCGGCACCCGCGGAGCCGGTTGCCGCCGCGGCGAAGGCGCCGAGCGACCGCGTCCCCAAGCTCGCCGCCCCCGTCGCCCCGCCGCCGCCGGCCCCGGCCGTTCCGGCCGCGGGCACCACTCGGCGCGTCCGGGCCCGGCTCGCGCGGCTCGGGGTCCAGCGGTCTTCGTCCGTGAACCCCGTGCTCGAGCCGCTGTTCCGCAGCGTCCGCCAGTCGCACCCGAAGGCCGACTTGCGCGAGATCGAGCGCGCGTACGCGATCGCCGAGGAGTGTCACCGCGGTCAGCAGCGCAAGAGCGGTGACCCGTACATCACCCACCCGCTGTCGGTCGCCACGATCCTCGCCGAGCTCGGCATGGAGCCGGCGACGCTCTGCGCGGCCTTGCTGCACGACACGGTGGAAGACACCGACTACACGCTCGCGCTGCTCACGACCGACTTCGGCGACGAGATCGCGCTGCTCGTCGACGGCGTGACGAAGCTCGACAAGGTGCACTACGGCGACGCGGCGCAGGCCGAGACCGTCCGCAAGATGGTCATCGCGATGGCACGCGACATCCGCGTCCTCGTCATCAAGCTGGCCGACCGGCTGCACAACATGCGGACGCTGCGCTACATGCCCCAGGCCAAGCAGGAGCGCACGGCACGGGAGACGCTCGAGATCTACGCGCCGCTGGCCCACCGGCTCGGCATGAACACCGTGAAGTGGGAGCTGGAAGACCTCTCGTTCGCGACGCTCTACCCGAAGATGTACGACGAGATCGTGCGCCTGGTCGCCGACCGGGCGCCCAGCCGCGACGAGTACCTCGCCGGCGTCATCGACCACGTCTCGGGCGACCTGCGGGCGGCGCGGATCAAGTCCCGCGTCACCGGGCGGCCCAAGCACTACTACTCGATCTACCAGAAGATGATCGTGCGCGGCCGCGACTTCGCCGACATCTACGACCTGGTGGGCATCCGCGTCCTCGTGGAGTCCGTGCGGGACTGCTACGCGGCGCTGGGCACCATCCACGCGCGGTGGAACCCGGTTCCCGGGCGGTTCAAGGACTACATCGCAATGCCGAAGTTCAACATGTACCAGTCGCTGCACACGACGGTGATCGGCCCCGAGGGCAAGCCCGTGGAGTTGCAGATCCGCACGCACGCCATGCACCGCCGGGCGGAGTACGGCGTCGCCGCGCACTGGAAGTACAAGGAGGAGGTCAACGGCGCGACGGCCTCCGAGGGCGCGGCGAAGACCGGCAAGCCCGATAAGACCGCGGGCGAGGACATGGTCTGGCTGCGTCAGCTGCTCGACTGGCAGAAAGAGACCTCGGACCCCAGCGAGTTTCTCGAGTCCCTGCGCTTCGACCTCAGCACCACCGAGGTATTCGTCTTCACCCCGGCCGGGGACGTGATCGCGCTGCCGTCCGGCTCGACGCCGATCGACCTCGCGTACGCCGTGCACACCGACCTCGGGCACCGCTGCATCGGCGCCCGGGTCAACGGCCGGCTGGTGCCGCTGGAGAGCAAGCTCATCAACGGCGACGTGGTGGAGGTCTTCACCTCCAAGGGCCACGGGCCCAATTCCGGCCCCAGCCGCGACTGGTTGGACTTCGCCGCCAGCCCCCGCGCCCGCAACAAGATCAAGCAGTGGTTCTCCAAGGAGCGCCGCGAGGAGGCCATCGAGCGGGGCAAGGAGGCCATCGCCCGCACGATGCGCAAGCAGGGCCTGCCGCTGCAGCGCCTGCTGACCTCCGAGTCGCTGACCACGATCGCGCACGAGCTGCGCTACCCCGACATCTCCTCGCTGTACGCGGCCGTCGGCGAGAGCCAAGTCTCGGCGCAGACCGTCGTGCAGCGCCTCGTCGCCTCCCTAGGGGGTGCCGACTCCACGACCGAGGACATGGCCGAGGTCGTCTCGCCGACCCGCGAGCGCGGCCGGTCCCGCCCGCAGGGCGACCCGGGCGTCATCGTCCGCGACGCCGGCGACGTCTGGGTCAAGCTCGCCCGTTGCTGCACTCCCGTCCCCGGCGACGGGATCGTCGGGTTCGTGACGCGCGGGAACGGCGTGTCCGTCCACCGCGACGACTGCAGCAACGTCGCCTCCCTGGCCACGCAGCAGGAGCGGATGGTCGACGTCGAGTGGTCGCCGAGCGCGTCGTCGGTGTTCCTCGTCGCGATCCAGGTCGAGGCGCTCGACCGCTCCCGCCTGCTCTCCGACATCACCCGGGTGTTGTCCGATCAGCACGTCAACATCCTGTCCGCGTCCGTGACGACGACCCGCGACCGCATCGCGGTCTCGAAGTTCACTTTCGAGATGGGCGACCCGAAGCACCTCGGCCACGTCCTCAAAGTCGTCCGCGGGGTCGAGGGTGTGTTCGACGCCTACCGCGTTACTGGCGCGCCGAAATCATGACGCGCTTCGCGCGGAGGGGTGACTGAGCGTCAGATAAGATCTGACGGAGAATCAACCCGAGAATTCCGCCAAAGTCTTCTCGGCCTCGACGAGCCACTCGCGGCGGGCGGCGGCGGCCTCGGTCGCCTCGCGGGCCTTCTTCTCGTTGCCGGCGGCGAGGGACTTTGCGGCCTGGGCCTCGTATCCGGCGATCGCGGCCCGCAGTTGCGCGACGGCGGCGCCGGCCCGGGCGCGGGCCTCCGGGTTAGTGCGCTTCCACTGTGCTTCCTCGGCGGTGCGGACGGCGTCCTCGACGGCGGAGAAGCGGGCCTCGATCCGGCCGCGGGCATCGCGCGGGACGTGGCCTGCCGACTCCCAGCGCTCCTGGATCGCGCGGAGCGCGGCGCGGGCGGCCCGCGGATCGGTGACCGGCAGGAGTGCCTCGGCCTCGAGCAGGATCGCTTCCTTGGCCGTCAGATTGTCGCGGTGCTCGACGTCTCGTTCGGCGAGGACCCCGTTGCGCGCGGCGAAGAACGTGTCCTGCGCGGCGCGGAACCGCGTCCACAGCGCGTCGTCGACCTCGCGGTTCGCGCGGCCTGCTGCCTTCCACTGCGCCATGAGGTCGCGGTAGCGCGAGGCGGTGGACGCCCACTCCTGCGAGGAGACGAGTTCCTCCGCCTCGATGACGAGCTTCTCCTTGGCGGCGCGAGCCGCGTCCCGGGTCTGCTCGAGCTCGGCGTAGTGCGCCTTGCGGCGCTTGGTGAACGCCGAGCGGGCGGTGCTGAACCGCTGCCAGAGCGCGTCGTCGGCCTTGCGATCGACCCGCGGACAGGCCTTCCACTCCTCGAGCAGGGCTCGCAGGCGGTCGCCGCCGACGCGCCAGTCGGAACCGGCGGCGATGCGCTCGGCCTCCTCGGCGATCCGCTCCTTGGTCGCGCGGGCGGCGTCGGCGGCGGCGGCCTTCGCCGCTTTCGCCTCCTCCACGCGGGACGCGAGCAGTTCCGGCAGGGCCTCGACCCGCACGAGTAGGCCGGCGAGGTCGCCGACCGCGGCCGCGCCTCGGACGGACTCGGCGAGCTTCGCGATCGCCGTCTGGGCGTCCTTGAGCCCCATGTCCGTCTCGCGGATCCGCCGTTCGAGCAGGTCGGCCTCCACGACGAACCCGGAGTAGCGGCGCTCGTAGAACGCGAGAGCCTCCGCCGGTGACCCGGCCTGCCAGGACCCGACCGTGCGCTCGCCCTCCACCGTCCGGACGTAGACGGTGCCCGCCTCGTCGACCCGACCCCAGGCCGACTCGGCGGCCGTGGGCACCGGAACCACAGGCTCGGCCGCGGCGTCGGCAGCGGGGGGCTCGGCGGGGGCGTCAGGCTCGGTCGCAACCGCGGGCACGACGACGTCCGTCGGGTCGACGGTCGCCGCCGGGTCGCTCGAGTCGGTCACGGGCGTAGCCGGCTCGCTCGAGTCGCTCACGGGTGCCTCCGGTTCGTTCGTTTCGCCGCGGTCGCCCGTCACGGCTTGTTGCTGATGGTGACCTTCTCGACCTTGACCTTCTTCGCGGGCACGTCCTTGCTGCCCTGGTCGCCGACGACGGTGCCTTCCTTGGCGATCTTCTCCAGCACGTCCAGGCCCTTCTCGATCGAGCCGAACGGGGTGTAGTCGGGCCCGAACTTCGAGTCGCGGAACACCATGAAGAACTGGCTGCCGTTGGTGCCGGGGCCGGCGTTCGCCATCGCGAGAACGCCCTTGTTGTACTCGGCACCGTCGAGGTTCTCGTCGGCGAACGTGTACCCGGGACCGCCGGAGCCGGTGCCCGTCGGGTCGCCGCACTGGAGCACGCCGTACCCGTTGTCGATCAGCTCGCGGTGGCAGATCGTGTCGTCGTAGAACTTCGCCTTCGCGAGGTGGACGAACGAGTTGACCGCGCAGGGTGCGTCGGCCGAGAGCAACTTGATCTTGACGTCGCCCGCGCTGGTCTTGATGGTCGCGTAGAACGGGTCCTTCGCCTCCGCGACGTCCGGCGGCAACCCGACCTTCTTCTCGCTGTCGGCCTCGGTGAGGTCCTCGGCGTAAGTGCAGTTGAACTTGCCCTCCGGCGCCGGGGAGCGGGTGTCGACGACGACGTCCGTCGGCTGGGCGGCCGGGTCGCCGTCCTGGTCGACGCTGTCGTTGCCGATCAGCTGGGCGGCGCCGAACACGCCGCCGATGACGAGCAGGACGGCCACGGCCGAGCCGATGATCTGGGCCCGCTTTCGCGCGGCCGCCTTCGAGGCGCGTTCACGCTCCTGCTGCGCCCGCAGCTTCTGCCGGGCGAGGTTCTTGTCGCGGGCGCTGCCGCCGCCCGCCGCATCCCCAGCGCCGTCCCCCGCGCCGTTTCCAGCGCCGTTCCTCGGGGGACCGCCTTTACCGGGAGGGCCGCCCTTACCGGCACCGCCACCCCCGCCTGCACCGCTCTTGCCACCGGACACGCGGCTTCCTCCTCCTCGCGCCGGACGCGCGCTTCGATCCGACCGGGGGTCAGTCTAGGTCGCTCGGATCACGGGTTCGGTCAGCGGCGGCGGCGCACCGGTAGTGTCGCGGGTGATTCCGGCGGTCGAGACAGGCCGGTGGGCAGGCGTACGGAGGGCGGGTCGCACGTGTTCGTCGTCGGGTTCCCGTCGGCCATGTTCGGTACGAATTGTTACGTTCTCTCTACCGGGCCGGGTACGGAGTGCGTCGTCGTCGACCCGGGCATCGAGATCGTGGCCCAGCTCGACGAGACGCTGCGCGAGCACCGCTTGCAGCCTGTGGCCGTGCTTCTGACGCACGGGCACATCGACCACACGTTCTCCGTCACACCCGTCTGCGGCGCCCACGGCGTCTCCGCGTACATCCACCCCGACGACCGCGAGCTGCTGGCCGACCCCGCGAAGGGCTTCGGGCCGGGCACCACGCAGCTGTTCGGCGGCCGCCTCGAGTGGACGGAACCGGAGAACGTCGAGCTCCTGACCGACGGAGCTGTGATTACGCTGGCAGGCCTGGATTTCACGGTCGACCATGCCCCGGGGCACACCCGCGGCTCGGTGATGTTCCGCCTCCCGCCCGACCCGCCGGAGGCGGTCGAGGGCATCCCGGAGGAGCTGCTGATCTCCGGTGACGTCCTGTTCGCCGGTTCGATCGGACGCACGGACCTGCCGGGCGGCGACTACAACGCGATGCTGCGCAGCCTGGCGACGAAGGTCCTGCCCCTGGGCGACGGCACGATCGTCCTGCCGGGACACGGCGACGCGACGACGATCGGCCGCGAGCGCCGCACCAACCCGTACCTGGCCGAGGCGGCACCGCACGCCGGCCCCCACCGTGGCCTCTGAGCCCGGACCCGTACAGCCCGAAAGAGGAGAAGCACAGTGATACGCACGCACACGGCGGGGTCCCTCGCGGTCGCCGACGCCGGCAGCACGGTCACGCTGGCGGGATGGGTCGCGCACCGGCGCGACCACGGCGGGGTCGCCTTCCTCGACCTGCGTGACGCCTCCGGGCTCGTCCAGGTCGTGGTCCGCGACGAGGCGGTCGCGCACGGGCTGCGCAACGAGTACTGCCTGCGGGTCACCGGGGAGGTCGTCCGCCGTCCCGAGGGCAACGCGAACCCGAACCTGACGACCGGTGAGATCGAAGTCGTCGCGTCCGAGGTCGAGGTGCTGTCCGAGTCCGCGCCGCTGCCGTTCCCCATCGACGAGCATGGCGCGGGGCAGGTCAGCGAGGAGGCCCGGCTGAAGTACCGGTACCTCGACCTGCGGCGCAAGGGCATGGCAGACGCGATGCGGCTGCGCTCGCGGGCGAACCACGTGATCCGCGGGGTGATGGAGTCCGAAGGTTTCCTCGACGTCGAGACCCCGTACCTGACCCGCTCGACCCCCGAGGGCGCGCGCGACTTCCTCGTCCCCGTCCGCCTGCAGCCGGGGTCCTGGTACGCGCTGCCGCAGTCGCCGCAGCTGTTCAAGCAACTGTTGATGGTCGCCGGGCTCGAGCGGTACTACCAGATCGCGCGCTGCTTCCGGGACGAGGACTTCCGCGCCGACCGACAGCCCGAGTTCACCCAGCTGGACGTCGAGATGTCCTTCTGCGAGCGGGCGGACGTCGTCGCCGTTGCGGAGAAGGTGATCCGCGCGCTGTGGAAGGAGATCCTGGGCGTCGAGATCCCGTCCCCGATCCCGCACATGACCTGGCACGAGGCGGAGACCCGGTTCGGCTCCGACAAGCCCGACCTGCGGTTCGGTTGCGAGCTCGTCGACCTGACCGGCTATTTCGCGGGCACGGGGTTCCGCGTCTTCCAGGCCGAGCACGTCGGCGCGGTCGTGATGCCCGGCGGTGCCGCGCAGACCCGCAAGGACCTCGACAACTGGCAGGACTGGGCGAAGTCCCGAGGCGCCCGCGGGCTGGCCTACTTCCTCGTCCAGGCGGACGGGACGCTCGGTGGCTCGATCGCCAAGAACCTGTCCGAGGACGAGCGGGCCGGGCTGGCCGCCGCTGCCGGCGCGGTGCCGGGGGACTGCGTGTTCGTCGGGGCGGGCGCGCGTTCGTCCACCTTGGCACTGCTGGGCGCCGCGCGGCTCGAGATCGGCCGCCGCGCGAACCTGATCGACTTCTCCCGCTGGGAGTTCGTCTGGATCGTCGACGCGCCGATGTTCGAGCAGAACGCGCACGGTGGCTGGACGGCCGTGCACCACCCGTTCACCTCGCCGACGCCGGAGTTCGTCGACACCTTCGACAAGGAGCCGGCCACGGCCCTGTCGGATGCGTACGACATCGTCCTGAACGGCTCGGAGATCGGCGGCGGGTCGATCCGTATCCACCGAGCCGACCTCCAGGCCCGGGTCTTCGACCTCATCGGCCTGTCGAAGTCGCAGGCGGAGGACCAGTTCGGCTTCCTGCTCGAGGCGTTCCAGTACGGCCCGCCGCCGCACGGCGGCATCGCGCTCGGCCTCGACCGGGTCTGCGCGCTGCTGTCCGGCGCCGAGACCATCCGGGACGTCATCGCCTTCCCGAAGACCGCGTCCGGGGCCGACCCGCTGACGGGCGCCCCGTCCCCGATTACGGCTGCCCAGCGAAAGGAAGCCGGAATCGACGCCACGCCGGCAACCTGAGGCCGCGTCAGGTACCGGTCACCCCCAACCCCGTGCGTCCGGCAGATCGGACGCCGTAGGACGCTGATTGCCGGACGCTACGGGGTTGGGGTGGCCGTCGGCTTGCTGACCTCGCCGGTCTTGAAATCGGTCGCCGGGTGGTCGTAGCCCGCCGGGCCTTTCGCGAAGGCGCGCAGGATGTTCTCGGTCGCCCGGCGCAAGATCGGCTTGGCCTTCGGGTCGGCGGCGCCGCCGCAGCCGGTCTGCATCGCGCACACCCAGCGCATCGTCGAGGCGGCGAACACCCCGGCTCCGGACGGGCGGACGTGGTAGGCCGTGTCCGCGGTCGCGGCCTTGCCGTTGCAGATCGCGGGGGAGCGGGCGACGATCTCGATCGGACGAGGCGTGGTGAAGTCCAGGTCGACGGAGTCGTACTCGACGCCGACGACGCCGCGCAGGCTCGTGCCCTTCTTCGCCCCCGTCCCCGCCCAGATCCAGTTTTTCGGGTTCGTGATGACGAGCGGATCGTTGCCGGGGAAGCAGCGGTACATCACGCCGGTCAGCGAGCTCTCCGGGTCGGCGTTGGGGCGGTCGCGCCAGTTGCCGGTGACGAGGTCGTCGTCCTTGCCGTACAGGGGATCCTCGGAGATCACCTTGTAGCTGATCACCAGCCGCCGATCGCCGAGCTCCGTCGGTGCGAAGCGGATCTTGCGGTAGATCTCGTTCGCCCCGAAGAACGCGAGATTCACCCCGCGCTCCACGGCGCGCTCCGCGGTGTCGCGCATCGCCCGCGACCAGTACTCGTCGTGCCCGGGGCTGATCAGCGCGCGGGCGCCGTCGAGGAGCTTGACGTCGGCGTCCAGCTCGATGTTCGTGACGTAGCCCAGCGGCAGACCGGCCTTCTCGGCAACCGCGATCAGCCCCTGCTCGTCGTGGAAGAACAGCGCGGCGCCCTTAGCCCCCTCGTACGGCCGGTCGAAACTGACGGCCCGTGAGCGCGTGTCGAACTCGCCGTCCGGGCCCTCGTACAGGCTTCGTCCACCCCAGGTGTTGTAGGCCTGCTCGGTCGTGACGGCCTTCATCAGCACGACGCGGCCGACCAGCGACGGCGAGCGCACCACGAGCGGGACGTAGGACTGCTTGCCGGTAGCAGCATCCAGTCGCAGGAGGTAACTGCCGGGCGGCCAGTCCTTCGTGTCGACCGTGAGGGTCGGGTCCCAGGGCGCCACGACCGTGAGGGTCTTCTCGACGAGCTTCGCCGGGGCCTGCTTGGCCCCGAGCAGCGCCGGCGACGCCCACACCTCGCGGGCGAGATCGCCGCCGTACCAGCCGGTGCGGAACGCGCGGACGGTGAACTCCGGCGCGGTCGTCGAGACGAACAGGCGGAACGACTCGCCGGGCAGGACGGAGATGCGGTCGGCGAACCCCTCGATCTCGCGCTTCTTCGCTTCGCGCGCGACCTTCCAGTCCTTCGTCCCCGGCTTGGCGTTCTCCGCGCGGATGTCGGCGCCGGGGTCGCCCTCGCCCGCCGCGGTCGACTGCGCCTGCCCAGCCGGCGCCTGCCCAGCCGGTACCTGCCCAGCCGGTACCTGCCCGGACGGCACCTGCCCCGCCGCGCTCGGCGCCGAGGACGCCAACGGACCGGGGTTGGCGAGTCCGGCCGGCCCGTCCGCGCGCTCGCCGCCGGCCGCGCCCCCGCAGCCGGCGAGGAGCAGCGCCGCGGCCAGCGCGGTCACCCACCCGCGTACCCGCGCCCTCACCGGACCACCGCCGGGGACCACGCGTCGGGGACGAGCACGCGCGGCGCGCCGCCGCCGTCCGCCGGTACGGCCCAGACGTCGGTCGCCGAGCCGGAGCGCGGCAGCCCGTAGAGGACGGTGGCGTCGTCGAGCCACTCGGCCTGGTCGTCGACGCTGCGGGTCTCGGCGAGCGCGACGTCGGCGCTCGTGCGCAGGTCGCGGACGTGCAGGCGCCACTCGTCCCGTTCCGATCGCTTCTTGTACGCCACGCGCGTGCCGTCGGGGGACAGCGACGGGCACTCGATCGCGTCGCCGACGACGGTCAGCGTGCGCGCGGCCAGGTCGCCGCGGGCCAGCCAGGTCGAGCCCTTGCTGGCGACCGTCGCGTAGAAACCTTCGCCGGCGGCGAAGGTCACGCCCCAGACGTTGACGTCGGTGGAGCGGTGGGTCCGTCCGTCCCGGATCACGCGGAAGTCCTCCAGGTTGCCGTAGTCGTGGCCGCTGCGCAGGTTGCGGATTGTCGTCGCGGTGGAGAAATGATCGGCAGCGTACGAGTGTCCGGTGACGAACACGGTGGACGCCGCCAGCGCCCCGTCCGCGGCGAGCCGTGCGCGGCTCGGCACCCCGAGCAGGGGCAGCTTCGTCACCGGCGCCAGGCTTGCGTCCAGCACGGTGGCGCGGAAGCGGTTGAGGACGCCGGCCTCTGTCCGCAGGCACAGCCCGCCGGTCCGCGTGACATACGCGCGCTCACAAGTCGCCGCGGTGACCGCGCGCGGGCCGCCCGGGTCGGACGCCGGCACGAACGCCAGGTGGTTGAAGTTCGGGCCGAGCGCGGTGTCGACGAACGCGAGGTGCGGCTCGGCGCGGACGGCAGCGACGTCCGGACCGGCGTAGGGGGCTTCTCCGGGGCCGTCGGGGCGGGCCGCGACGACGGACGCCGTGCCGACCCCGAACGCGACGACGCACACGCCGGCAAAGGCGACGATGCGGCCGCGCCCCGGGCCCCTCACGGCGTTCGCCCGGGGCGCAGCAGCAGCACCGCGACCGGCAGGACGAGCGCGAGGGCCAGGGCCGCGGACGCCAGGGCCGTCGAGTAGCCGACCCACATCCAGGCCGCACCGAACGCGAGTGCGGCGACGAACCGCCCGCCCGCGACGGCGGTCTGGGCGAGCGCGAGGCCGCTCCCGCGCAGGGCGGCCGGCACGGCGGCCGCGGCGGCCGCGGCCAGCACCCCGTCGGTCGCGGCGTAGTACGCGCCGAGCAGGCCGAGGCAGGCGAACAGTCCCGCGGTGCCGGGCACCGCGCCCGCCGCGCAGACGTACGCGGCCGCCAGCAGGACGTGCCCGCCGACGAACACCCGCAGCCGCCCGACCCGGTCGGCGAGGCGCCCGAACGGCACCGCCAGGAGGAGGTAGGTCGCCGCGGACCCGACGAACAGCAGCGGGAAGTACTCGACCGCGAGGTCCTCGCGGCGGGCGAGCGCGAGGTAGAGGAACCCGTCGCTGATCGACAGCGCCGACAGGAGCGCCGCGCCCGCGAGCAGGCGCGCGACCGGCGGCTCGCGGAGCAGCGCCAGGACGCGGCCGGGCGTGGCGGGCGAGTCGGACGGGTCGGTTCCGGACGCCGCGCTGGTGGGCGCGGCAACGACCGGGCGTGCGGTCGGCACGGCGGCAGCCGGACGCGCCGGCCGGTCGGCCGGAACCAGCAGGACGATGATCGCGAAGCCGATCAGGGCGGCGGCGAACGCGACCCCGAAGACCGCGTCGAACCCGCCCGGGATCGCGGCGAGCAGCGCGAACGCGACGAGCGGTCCGGCCAGCGCGCCGGCGGTGTCGAGCGCGCGGTGCACACCGAACGCGCGGCCGAGTGCGCGCGGGTCGGCGACCGAGGCGGCGACGAGGGCGTCCCGGGGGGCGGTGCGCACACCCTTGCCGGCGCGGTCGATCCCGACGACGACGCCGAGCGCGGTCGGCCCGGTCACCGGCAGCAGCGCGAGCTTGCACAGCGCAGAGACGCCGTAGCCCGCGCACGCGACAGCCTTCGGGCGCCGCGTCCGGTCGCCGGCGAAGCCGCCCGCGAGTCGGACGACCGCCGTGACGCCGTGGTAGAGCCCGTCGATCGCCCCGTACGCGAACGGGCTCAACCCGAGGACGACCGTCGCGAACAGGGGCAGAACCGCCGCGACCATCTCCGCGGACAGATCCGTGAACAGGCTGGTCAGCCCGAGCAGGACGACGACGCCGCCGACCTTCGGCGCCGCGCTGGGCGCCGCTCCTGCCGGGCAGGGGGTTACGGGGTCCGCCGCGCGCGAGACGTACACCAGCGGACCTCCGTTCGCGTCGTGGCGGACCTCCCGTGGAGGGTAAAGCCAACCGCCCCACCCCACTTGTCGTCGGTTACCGAGCCTTGTCGTCCGGTGCGCGGGACGACCGGGCCCGGTACCGGACGACAAGGCGCCAGATCGTCCGAACAGAGGGGTGTCGGTGGCGCTGGCTAGTGTTCCGGGCATGGAGCCGGAGACGCTGTTCGACGCCGCGGGTCGCGCGCGCCAGGTCGCGCCGCTGGCCGTGCGGATGCGTCCGCAGACGCTCGACGAGGTCCTCGGGCAGGACCACCTGCTCACCCCGGGCGCGCCGCTGCGCCGGCTGGTCGACGCGGCGGGGAAACCCGGGGTCGCGGCGCCCGCGTCCGTCCTGCTCTGGGGCCCGCCGGGGACGGGCAAGACCACCCTCGCCCGCATCATCACGCAGGCGACGGGCCGGCGGTTCGTCGAACTGTCGGCGGTCAACGCCGGGGTGAAGGACGTCCGCGAGGTGATGACGGCCGCGCGGCGCGAGCTCGGGGCGGGCGGCAAGGAGACCGTGCTGTTCCTGGACGAGGTGCACCGCTTCTCCAAGGCCCAGCAGGATTCGCTGCTGCACGGCGTGGAGGACCGCACGGTCACCCTCGTCGCGGCGACCACCGAGAACCCGCACTTCTCGGTGATCTCCCCGCTGCTGTCGCGCTCGCTGCTGCTCACGCTCCGCCCGCTGACGGACGCGGACGTCGCCACGCTGGTCGACCGCGCGCTCGCGGACCCCGAGCGGGGCCTCGGCGGCAAGCTCACCCTCGCGCAGGACGCGAAGAAGCACATCCTGCGCGTCGCCGGCGGGGACGCCCGGCGGGCGCTGACGGCGCTCGAGGCGTCGGCGGGCGCGGCCGTGGACGTGGGGAGACAGGAGATCGACCTCGAGCTCGTCGAGCAGGCGGTCGCGCAGGCGGCGGCCCGCTACGACCGCGACGGCGACCAGCACTACGACGTGATCAGCGCGTTCATCAAGTCGATCCGGGGCAGCGACGTGGACGCCGCGCTGCACTACCTCGCGCGCATGATCGAGGCGGGGGAGGACCCGCGGTTCATCGCCCGGCGCCTGGTGATCAGCGCGAGCGAGGACATCGGGCTGGCCGACCCGAGCGCCCTGCCGACGGCGGTCGCGGCCGCGCAGGCGGTCGCGCTGATCGGGCTGCCGGAGGGCCGGCTCAACCTCGCGCAGGCGACGATCGCGCTCGCCCTGGCGCCGAAGTCGAACGCCGTCATCACCGCGATCGACGAGGCGACGGCCGACCTCGCCGCCGGCCTCGCCGGGCCTGTCCCGGCGCACCTGCGCGACAGCCACTATCTCGGGGCCGCGAAGCTCGGGCACGGCAAGGGCTACCGCTACGCCCACGACCACCCGCACGGCGTGGTCACCCAGCAGTACCCGCCGGACGCGGTCGTCGGCCGCGACTACTACCGCCCGACGGATCACGGGGCGGAGCGCGACGCGCAGGTCCGGGTCGAGCGGCTGCGCCGGGCGGTCCGCGGCGTCGCCCCTCCCCGAGCGGACGAGCCCCCAGGGAATAAGCACCGAACGGGCGACGACGAGGGCGGGTGAGCGGCGGAGGTAGGGTGCCGGTTGGCGTAGGCGGATCAAGGAGCGTGGCGAGGTGTCCGGAGGCGAGGTCGCGGGCCTGATCGTGGCCGGGTTCTGGGCGGTCCTGGTGTGCTTCCTCGCCTACGTCCTCGTCGCGCTGGGCTCCACGCTCAAGCAGCTGACCAAGGTCGTCTCGGACGTCGGCGAGCAGACGGTGCCGATCCTCCAGGAGGTCACCGTCACGGTCGCGACCACGAACCTGGCGCTCGCCCGCGTGGACGGCATCACGTCCAACGTCTCGAACATCACCCGCAACGCGAGCGCGCTCACCGCGATCGTGTCGTCGTCCTTCGGCAACCCGCTGATCAAGGCCGTCTCCTTCAGCTTCGGCGTCCGGCGCGCCCTGGGGGGCAAGAAGACGCGCGAGGTGCAGAAGCGGGTCAAGGACGAGATGCGCAAGCAGGAGCGGTCGAAGCGGGTGCGTAAGAAGGCTCAGCAGAAGGCCGTGAAGACCGCAGCCAAGCGAGCGAAATAGTGAAGCGGTTCTTCTGGCTCGGCGTGGGTGCTGCCGTCGGGGTCATGGCGTCACGCAAGGCCGCCCGGGCGGCCGAGCGGTTCACCCCCGTGGGCATGAGCGAGGGCCTCGCCGAGAGCATCGGTAACCTCGGTGACGCGATCCGGGAGTTCGGTCAGGATGTCCGGGACGCCATGTGGGACCGCGAGGAAGAGCTGCGCGAGGCCCTAGGGCTCAACGATCCCGCGCTGGACGACCCCGCCCTCGCCGCCAAGCGAGCTTCGGCGGACGGCGCGCTCTGACCCGAAATCCGCGAGTACGGCGAACTGAGGAACTGGCCCATGGACTCCGCTGACATCCGCAACCGCTTCCTGCGGTTCTTCGAAAAGCACGGTCACACGGTCGTTCCGTCGGCCTCGCTGATCGCCGACGACCCGACGCTGCTGCTCGTGCCGGCCGGCATGGTGCCGTTCAAGCCGTACTTCCTCGGCGAGCAGAAGCCCCCGTGGGACCGCGCGGCCAGCGTCCAGAAGTGCGTCCGGACCCCCGACATCGAGGAGGTCGGCAAGACCACCCGGCACGCCACCTTCTTCCAGATGGCCGGCAACTTCTCGTTCGGCGACTACTTCAAGGAAAAGGCGATCCCGCTGGCCTGGGAGCTGCTGACGGGCTCGGTCGAAAGCGGCGGCTACGGCTTCGACGGCGACCGCCTGTGGGCGACCGTCTACCAGGACGACGACGAGGCGATCGGCTACTGGCACGAGTCGGTCGGCCTGCCGCTCGACCGCATCCAGCGCCGCGGCCTGGCCGACAACTACTGGCACATGGGCGTCCCGGGCCCCGGCGGCCCGTGCTCGGAGATCTACTTCGACCGCGGTCCGGACTACGGCAAGGAGGGCGGGCCCGTCGCGGACGAGGACCGCTACCTCGAGGTCTGGAACCTCGTCTTCATGCAGAGCGAGCTGTCGGCGGTCCGTACGAAGGTCGACTTCGACATCCGCGGCGACCTGCCCGCGAAGAACATCGACACGGGCATGGGCCTCGAGCGCATGGCCGCGATCCTGCAGGGCGTCGAGAACATCTACGAGATCGACACGACCCGCAAGATCCTCGACCGGGCCACCGAACTGACGTCCGTGAAGTACGGGGCGGACGAACGCCGCGACGTCGCGCTGCGGGTCATCGCCGACCACAGCCGCACCGCCGTAATGCTGATCGGCGACGGCGTCACCCCCGGCAACGAGGGCCGCGGCTACGTCCTGCGCCGGATCATGCGCCGGGTCGTGCGGAACATGCGGATCCTCGGCGCCCCCGACTCCACGATGAGCGCGCTGGTCGACGCCACGATCGGCGCGATGGCCCCGCAGTACCCGGAGCTGACGGGCGAGGCGAGCCGCATCCACACGATCGCCGAGGCCGAGGAGGCCTCGTTCCTGCGCACGCTGCGGGCCGGCACGACGATCCTCGACACCGCGGTCGCCGACACGAAGAAATCCGGCTCGACCAAGCTCTCCGGCGACCAGGCGTTCGCGCTGCACGACACGTACGGCTTCCCCATCGACCTGACGCTCGAGATGGCCGCGGAGCAGGGCATCGAGGTCGACCGCGAGGGCTTCACGCGGCTGATGTCGGAGCAGATCCAGCGCGCGAAGGCCGACGCGAAGGCCAAGAAGACCGGCCACGTCGACGTCTCGACCTACCGCGACGCGCTCACGGCCGCCGGCGCCCCCGTCGACTTCACCGGGTACGCCGAGGTCGTCTCCGAGGCGCGGGTAATCGCGTTGATTGCGGGCGGGGCGGGTGTCGCCGCCGCGTCCGAGGGCGACGACGTCGAGGTCGTGCTCGACCGGACCCCGTTTTACGCCGAGGGCGGCGGTCAGCTCGCGGACACCGGGTCGCTGCGTACGGCCGCCGGCGCGGTCGTCGAGGTGCACGACGTCCAGGCCCCGCTGACGGGGCTGACGGTGCACCGCGCCGTCGTCCGCGTGGGTCAGGTGACCGTGGGCGACACGGTCGTGGCGTCGGTCGACGTGGCGCGGCGCGCCGCGATCTCCCGGTCGCACACCGCGACCCACCTCGTCCACCGGGGCCTGCGCGAGGCGCTGGGCGAGACCGCGTCACAGGCGGGCTCGGAGAACTCCGCGGGCCGGTTCCGGTTCGACTTCTCCTCCCCGTCGGCCGTGCGGGCGGGCGTGCTCACCGACGTCGAGGCGCGGGTCAACGCCGTCCTCATCGAGGACCACGCGGTGATCGCCGAGGTGATGAGCCAGGAGGACGCGAAGCGCTCCGGGGCCATTGCGATGTTCGGCGAGAAGTACGGCGACAAGGTCCGCGTCGTGTCGGTGGGCGACTACTCCCGCGAGCTCTGCGGCGGCACGCACGTCGCCCGCTCGGGCCAGATCGGCCTGATCAAGCTGCTCGGCGAGGCCTCGATCGGCGCGGGCGTGCGCCGCGTGGAGGCCCTCGTCGGCACGGACGCGTACAACTTCCTGGCCCGCGAGCACGCCTTGGTCTCGCAGCTCGCCGACACGTTGAAGGCGCGTCCGGAGGAGCTGCCCGAGCGGATCGCCGGCGTGCTGGGCCGGCTGCGCCAGGCGGAGAAGGAGCTCGAGGGCCTGCGGGCCGGCCAGGTGCTGGCCGCGGCCGGCGGGCTCGCCGCGGGCGCGGTCGACGCGGGCGGGGCCGCCTACGTCGGGCACCGCCTGCCGGACGAGACGAAGGCCGACGACGTCCGCAAGCTGGTCCTGGACGTGCGCGGCCGGATCCCGGCCGAGCGCCCGACGGTGGTCGCCGTGGCGACCGCGGCGGGCGGGCGGCCGACCGTGGTCGTCGCGACCAACGACAGTGCCCGCGCCCGCGGGCTCAAGGCCGGCGCGCTGGTGAAGCTCGCCGCCGGGATCCTCGGCGGCGGGGGCGGCGGCAAGGACGACGTGGCCCAGGGCGGCGGCACCGACGCTGCCCGCATCGACGACGCGCTCGCCGCGGTCGGCCGGGCCGTGGCCGACGCGATGGCCGGGTGAGCTCTCCCGAGGCGGGCCCGCGCATGCGGCCCGGCGTGCGGGTGGCGCTGGACGCGGGCTCCGTCCGGGTCGGGGTGGCGGCGAGCGACCCCGGCGGGATGCTCGCCGGGCCGGTCGAGACGGTGCGCCGCGGCCGCGGCGACCTCGACCGGATCGCGGCGATCGTGGCCGAGCGGGCGGCTGTCGAGGTGCTCGTCGGCCTGCCCCGGTCGATGTCCGGCAGCGAGGGGCCCGCCGCGGCGCTGGCCAGGGCGTTCGCGGCGGACGTGGCCCGCGCGGTCGCGCCCGTCCCCGTCCGGCTGGTGGACGAGCGGCTGAGCACCGTGAGCGCGACCCGCGACCTGCGTAGCGCAGGGGTCCGCGGCCGGGCGCAGCGCGGGGTGGTCGACCAGGCCGCCGCGATCGTGTTCCTGCAGGCGGCTCTGGACCAGGAAAGGTCGACTGGCCGGGCCCCGGGCGAGCCCGTGGGGCCTGAAGTTTGAGATACTCCCCGTCGACGTGACCGATCATTCGCACCCCGCCCCCGTGCTCGAGGAGCCGGACGGGGCACCCAAACGGAAGACCCGACGCGGACACCGCCGCTCCCGGCGCAAGGCTGCCGTGGCGGTGTTCCTCGCGTTGATCCTGCTCGGCGGCATGGGCACGGTCGCCGTCGTGGGTGTCAGCCGCATCTACGACCGCTTCGCCGAGGGCACGGCCGACTTCGACGGCCCGGGCCACGACGAGAAGGTCGTCCGGATCGTCGCGGGCTCCAGCGTGCGCGGCATCGGGCGCACGCTCGCGGAGGAGGGCGTGATCGAGACCGAGGGCGCGTTCGTCTCCGCGGCCCGTAAGGACTCGCGCGCGACGACGCTGCAGCCCGGGTACTTCAAGCTGAAGCTCGAGATGAAAGCGATGGACGCGCTCCTGCTGCTCCTCGACCCGAACTCCCGCATCCTGGCCCGCGTCACGATCCCCGAGGGCCGCACGACGACGGAGACGATCGCCAAGCTCAGCAAGGAGTCGGGCATCGCGCAGGCGAAGTTCGAGGACGCGTTGAAGAAGCCGGAGACCCTCGGCCTGCCGTCCTGGGCGAACAAGAAGCCCGAGGGCTTCCTGTTCCCGGCGACCTACGACATCGAGCCGGACGCGACGGCCACCGCGGTGCTGAAGGACATGACGAAGCGCTTCGCGCTGGCCGCCACCGAGACCGACCTGGTCGCCCGCTCCGCGACGGTCGGCAAGACGCCGTTCGAGATCCTGACGATCGCGAGCCTGATCCAGGAGGAGGCGAAGAACCAGGAGGACTTCGCCAAGGTCTCCCGGGTGATCCACAACCGGCTCGAGATCAAGATGAAGCTCCAACTCGACACGACGGTGATCTTCGCGTCCGGGCGCAACGGCCTGACGACGACCGCGGCGGAGCGGGCGATCGATTCGCCCTACAACACGTACAAGATCGACGGCCTGCCCGCGGGCCCGATCGACTCGCCCGGGCAGGCGGCCATCGAGGCGGCGCTGGCCCCGGCCGTGGGCGACTGGCTGTACTTCGTCGCGGTGAACCCGGACACGGGGGAGACCAAGTACGGCGTGACAGCCGCCGACCACGCGCGCAACGTCAAGGAGTTCCAGGCATGGCTGCGGGCGCAAAAATAGCCGGCACAGCCGAAGTAGTGCGTGCCGCCGTCCTCGGTTCGCCGATCCGCCACTCGCTCTCGCCTGTGCTGCACGCGGCGGCGTACGAGGTGCTCGGGCTGGACTGGACGTACGGCGCCCACGAGGTGGACGAGGCCGGCCTGGCGGCGTTCGTCGCGTCCCTGGACGGCCGGTGGGCCGGCCTGTCGCTCACGATGCCGCTCAAGCGCGCGGCGATCCCGCTGTGCGCGCAGGTCAGCGACCTGGCCCGGGACGTTGTCGCGGTGAACACCCTGACCTTCGCCCCCGACGGGACGCTGCGGGGCGACAACACCGACGTCCCGGGGCTGATCGGGGCGTTGCGCTCGGCCGGGATCGGTGGGGTCACGAGCGCCGCGGTCCTCGGCGGCGGTGCGACGGCCGCGTCCGCGCTGGCCGCGCTCGCCGGTTTGGCCGCCGAGCACGTCACCGTCTACGCCCGCGGCGAGGGGCGGGCACGGGAGATGGATTCCCTGGCCGAGCGGCTCGGCGTCGCTGTGACAACCCGGCCCTGGGCGGACGCCGCGGCGGGCCTCACCGAACCGCTGGTCATCGCGACGACGCCGGGCGGGTCGGCCGACGCTCTCGCCGGGTCCGTCCCGCTGCTGCCGTCGGTGCTCTTCGACGTCGTGTACGACCCGTGGCCCACGCCGCTAGCTGCCGCCTGGGCCGCGCGCGGCGGCCGGGTGGTCAGCGGGCTCGAGCTGCTCGTGCACCAGGCGGCACTGCAGGTCGAGCTGATGATCGGCGCGGCCCAGGACGTGCCCGTCCTCGTCGCCGCGATGCGCGCCGCCGGCGAGCGTGCCCTGGCCGCCCGGGGTGGGGGTAACGGGAACGCCCCCGTCCGGCCCCTGGTTGGCTGCGAAGAGGCTGGGGGAAACTGTCCCCCCACAGACTTCTGACAGGACGTGAACGCCGTGCGCGCAGCCGAGGGAGCGGTCGACCTCGAGCTCGACGCTGTCCTGCGCCGGCTGCCGGTGCTCGACCTGTACCGGGTGAACATGTTCCGGATCACCGGCGTGGCGACGGACGCGTCCGCGGGGGTGGTACGGCGCCGCCGCGAGGAGGCGCTGCTAGCCGCCCGCCTCGGCACGCCGCTGCCGCTCGCCCCGGGCGAGCTCGCGCTCGACCCGCCCCCGGACGCGCACGCGCTCAAGGACGCGTTCGAGGCCATGTACAACCCGACCCAGCGGCTGCTGCACGAGGTGCTGTGGTTCTGGCGCGAGGACGGCCCGCACGACACCGCGGTTGCCGCGCATTGCGCGGCGCTGGAGGGAGGGGACTCCGGCCGCTGGGGCGAGGCGCTCGCGTCCTGGGCGGCGGCGCTGGACGACCCCGGCTTCTGGGCGCACGTCGAACGCCGCGCGAAGGACCTGGACGACCCGCGGGTGGGGCCCGCGACGATCGCGCGGCTCCGCGAGGTGTTGCCGGTCCGGATCCTCGCGGTGAGCGCGGAACTCGCCGTCACGGCCGCGGCGGCCGGGCGGACAGCCGCGGCCACCGCGCACCTCGACGCGTTGCGCACCTGTCCGTTCCCACCCGATCTGGTCGCGGACGTGGTCCGCCGGGCGCTGGCGGGGGTCGAGTCGCGGGTGCACGACGAGGCAGCGGACGCGGCGCGCACGGCCGCGGACCGACCGGAGGACGCGGCCGACGCCGGGGCGGCGCTGCTCGACCGGACCGGCCCGCCCCTCGCCGTGTTCACCGCCCTGCTCGGCCCGGACGACGCGCTGACCTCCGCGCTGCACGACGAGGTCGCCAACACCGTGACCCGGTGCGGCGTCGCGCACTACAACGCGACCGAGGACCCCGCGCGGGCCCTGGCCCTGCTGAAGTCCGCCGCCGGCATGGCGCGGGAGACGACGACGGTCGCCTTCGTCAAACGCAACTTGCACACGCTCGCGGACGCCCGGATCCTCGCCGTCGTCGCGCCTTGGCGCGACGCCGGGGACGTGGACGGCGCGGCCGAGGTACTGAGCATGTGGCGGTACCGCACGTCCGACCCGGAGGTCCGCGAGATCATCGACCGGCTCTTGGAGGACCCCCGGGCCGTCCGGGCCGACGTGGGCGAGCCGCCGGGCCCGCTGCGTGCCGGGTGCGGCGTGCACCCGTTCGGCCGCCGGGCCGGCGAGGAGGACGACACCTGGATCGAGACCCGCTGCGTGACGGTGTTCTTCGTCCCGATGTTCCCGCTCGGCGCCTACCTGAGCGACGACAGCTTCGTGTACGCGAAGGTGCCGATGAGCCCGTGGACTCGGTGGGCGCAGGTGGCCGTCCTGGCAGTCGCAGCCTTGTTGGTCGCCGCGGTCGTGTTCGGGCCCCTGGTGGCGCTCGGCGTGGCCGCGCTGGTCACCGGCGCGCTGGTGGCCACCCACCTCTCCCGCCGCCACCAGATGCGGACGTGGCTGGACGAGAAGCTGCCGCAGCTCGAGAGCACCGGATGAGAACGGAGTCCCATGCCCCTGTTCCGCGCCAAGACTGACGCCGCGAAGCCCGAGGTGCCTGTGCTGCCGGGGCCGCCGGAGCCGCCGCCGATCCCGGAGTGGACGCCCCCGGTCGTCCCCGCCGACCTGGCGGACCCCGCGGTCGCCGACATCGTCACGAACTTGTGGCGGGCGGGGAACAAGCTGGGCGCGCCCAACGCCGACGCCGAGGCCGACCGTGCGCTGCGGGCGGCGGCTCGGCACGTCCGCGCGGCCGTCGAGACGTTCGCGGGCGCCGGCGTCGAGGTGCAGGACCACGACGGGACCGCTTTCGACCCGGGCCTCGCGCTCGAGGTCGTGGCGTACGAACCGCGCCCAGGGACGGAGCGCGAGACCGTCCTCGAGACGGTCCGCCCCTGCGTGTACCGGGGCGGGCGGCGCATCCAGATCGGGCAGGTCATCGTTGCGCAGCCGCCGGGTAAGGCCAAGAAGGGCAAGTGAGCTCCACATGAGCGACACCATCGACGTCGGCATCGACCTGGGCACGACGAACAGCGCGATCGCGATCGCCACCGGCTCGGACGGCGCGGTCGTGCGCAACACCTGGCAGCGGGAGTTCACGCCGTCGGCGGTCTACGTCTCGGAGTCCGGCAAGGTCTACGTCGGCGAGGAGGCGAAGGGCCGGCTCGAGCGCGACCCCGAGAACGCGTGCGGCGAGTTCAAGCTGCAGATGGGGACGCAGGGCGAGCACAAGCGGTTCGGGGCGTCCGGGCGCACGATGACCCCGGAGGAGCTCTCCGCCGAGGTCCTCAAGTCGCTGCGCGCGGACGTCGCCCGCCAGACCGGGTCGGACGTCGCGGCGGCGGTCATCACCGTCCCGGCCGCGTTCGAGCTCGACCAGTGCGACGCGACCCGCCGGGCGGCCGGCCTCGCGGGCCTCGAGTTCGCGCCGCTGATCCAGGAGCCGACCGCCGCCGCGTGGGCGTACTCGTCCGTCGCCGAGGACCGCCGGGCGTTCTGGCTCGTGTACGACTTCGGCGGCGGGACGTTCGACGCGGCGGTGGTCAACGTCCGGGACGGGGAGTTCACGGTCGTCAACCACGCCGGCGACAACTTCCTCGGCGGCAAGCTCGTGGACTGGGCGCTGGTCGAGGAGCTGCTGGTGCCCGCCGTCCGCGAGCGGCACGGGCTGGCCGACCTGGGTCGCGCGAACCGGCGCTGGGCGGGCAACATCGCCAAGCTCAAGCACGCGGCCGAGACGGCGAAGATCCAGCTGTCGGCGAGCGAGACGGCGGAGCTGCGCGTCGAGCTGGACGACGCGGACGGCAAGCGGTTCGAGTTCGAGTACGAGTTGCGCCGCGCGGATCTCGAGCAGTTCACCGACCCGCTCTACACGCGCTCGGTCAACCTGTGCCGGCGCGCGCTGGCGGAGAAGAACCTCGGCCCCCACGACATCGAGCGCGTCCTGCTGGTGGGCGGCGCGACGCTCGCCCCGGCGCTGCGGGAACGGCTCGCCGACCCGAAGACGGGCCTGGGCATCCCGCTGGACCACAGCCTGGACGCGATCACTGTGGTCGCCCGCGGGGCCGCGATCTTCGCCAGCACGCAGCGCGTGCCGAAACGGGTCGGGGCCGCGCTGCGCGCCGGCGCCACCGTCGGGCTCGAGCTGGACCACAAGCCCGTCGGCCAGGACGACGAACCACTGGTGGGCGGCCGGGCGACCGGCCAGGCGCCCGCGGCGGACTGGGCCGGTTGCACGGTCGAGTTCGCGAACCTGGAGGCCACGCCCCCGTGGCGGTCCGGGCAGGTGGCGCTGACCCCGGCGGGCACGTTCGTCACCCGGCTGCGCGCCCAGCAGCGGCAGACGAACACGTACGAGATCTCCTTCCGCGACCCGCGCGGTACGCAGCTCGAGGTCGACCCGGCGACGCTGAGCTACCGGCACGCGCCGCTCGTCGGCGGCGCCGCGGTGCTGACCCACTCCGTCGGCGTCGGCCTGACCAACATGGACGTGCGCTGGCTGCTGGAGAAGGGCACCGAGCTGCCCGCCCACCGGCGCGTGGTGCTGACCACGACCGTGGACGTGCGGCGCGGCTCCGACAAGGGCCTAATCCGCGTCCCGCTCGTGGAGGGTGAGCGCCCGCGGGCCGACCGCAACACCCAGATCGGCCAGCTCGACGTGCACCCGCGCTCGGTCAAACGGGACATCCCGGCGGGCAGCGAGGTGGAGATCTCGCTGGAGATCGACTCGAGCCGCACCGTCCGCGCCGAGGCCTTCGTGCCCCTGCTCGACGAGACGTTCGAGATCAACGTCGACCTCGGCCGCACGGAGGTGCCGGCGGTCGCGGACCTGCGCACGACCCTGAGCGAGGTCTCCGACCGCGCGCACGTGCTGCGCGGGCAGGTGGCGGAGCTCCCCGTCCCCGAGGCGTCGACGACGCTCGACCGGCTCTACGCCGAGGGAGTCCTCGAGGAGGCCGGGCGCCTGCTGCGGGCGGCCGAGACCGACCCGGACGCGGCCTCGACCTGCTACTCGCGACTGCTGGACGGGCATTCGATGCTGGACGACGTCGAGGACGCGCTGCGGCTCCCCGCGCTGATGGAGAAGGTTCGCGGGCTGATGGAGGTCGTCGCGCGCAAGGTCGCCGCCAACGGCACCGCCGAGGACCGGGACGACCTCGGGGCCGCCCACGCGGCCGCGTCCGCCGCCCTGCTCGTCCGGGACCGGGCCGTGTTGCGCCGCCAGTCCGAGGTGCTGCTCGAGATCGGTGCCCGCGTGTTGCGCCGGACGGGCAAGCTCGAGGCGCTGATCTTCGAGGACATGCGGCGGACGCTGAAGGGCAGCAAGAACAAGAAGGTGCACACCCTCATCGCCCGCGGCGTGACCGCGGTCGGGCACCGCGACCCCGCCGAGCTCGCCGTCGTCAACGCCGAGCTGCGCAAGCTGATGCCGAAGGACCAGGGTGGTGGGGCTGGGGAGTGGTATTCGACCGTCCGCGATTGAGCGAGTGAGGAACGAACGAGCGAAATGAGCGGACAGTGAGCACCGTGCGGGATTGAGCCTTACAGGTAGGCCTTGTCGGCGTTGCCCGCGGACCACTTCTCCCACGGGATGTTCCAGTCCGCGTACCGGTTGAACAGGTTCGTGTACTTGCGCGGGGACCCGGTGACGACGATGGGGTCGCCCATGATCGCGTGGTTGTAGAGCCAGCGCGCGTTGTCGACGGTCATGCCGACGCAGCCGTGGCTGGTGTTGGCGGCGCCGATGTTGCCCGTGTTCCAGGGCGCGTCGTGGATGAACTCGCCGCTGTTGGTCATCCGCATCGCGTACGACGACTGGAGGCGGTAGAACTCGGGGGCGTCGATGGCCTCGTTCGTCCACTTCTTGTCGCGGACCTTCTCCATCAGCACTTTGATGCCGTTGCGCGTCTCCCAGCCGGCCTTGCCGGTGGAGACCGGGAACGTCTTGATCGTCTTGCCCGTGCCGTCCACGACCCGCAGTTTGTGCTTCTTGACGTCCACCTTGATGATCTGCGCCCGGCCGATCTCGTAGGAGATCTCGCGGCTGCCCCCGCCCCACAGCGTCGGGCCGGCCTTCAGGCCCTCGATGTCGGCGTGCAGGGTGATCTTGACGTTCTCCGGCCAGAACTCCTTGGGCCGGTAGTCGACGTACTGGTCGTCGATCCAGTACCAGGCGCCCTCGACCGGGACCGAGGTCTCGACGCGCAGCGCGTCCTGAATCAACTGCTTGTTCCGGACGGGGTGGTTGAAGCCGACCACGAGCGGCTGCGCAATGCCGACCGTGCTCCCGTCCAGCGGGGAGATGGTGCTGGCGAACAGCTGTTTCTCTTCCGGGATGTCGAGCGTGGCGAACTCGACGGCCTCGCGCACGGTAGCGCCGACGGCGTCGACGCCCGTCGCGACCACGGAGTAGGTCTCGGCGAGGCTGAGCTTGCCCGCGGCCGTCCAGGTCGTCGAGTCGTCGTCGAACTCGCCGGGCAGGATCTCGCCCTCGGCGTTCTTGACCAGGACGTCGGTGAGGCGGCCGTTCGAGGCGCTCACGGTGACGACGTCGTCGGGGTCGGCGTCGGCGCTGCCGGCGGTCGGGGTCACGGAGATCGAGACGGCCGGCGGCGGGGGAGCGGCGGGCGCGGCGGCAACAGGCTTGGACTCGGCCGCGTTGGAGCACGCCGAGAGGAGCAGCGGCACGGCGGCGACGAACACGATGAGTCGCGTACTGCGGGCCTTGGTCCTGTTCGTGTTGATGGTTGCCCCCGGGATGTGTCTCCTGGCACCGGTGCGGCGGCGTACCCGCGCCCGTGCGTCTCCTACCGTTCTGACTCCCAGTATTAGGCGTCGACCGCCCGACGGATTGCTGCGACCCCCCGCGGATCCGGAAGGAGTCTCACCGTCACTGTGTAATACGCGCGCACCCCCCTTGTGGATACGGGTGGGAAGCTGTGGATTCGCCCTGAATTGGGCCGCGCGCGGTTCTAGGGTGATCGTCGTGCCCGCCCTCCTCTTCGTGTCGACTGTCACAGTGGCGGCCGTGCTCGGCGCCGCGGCCGGGCCGCTGGTGCCGGGGGTCGTCGCCCGGGTGCCGGCCGGCGGGCCCGTCCTGGCCGGGCCGGCGCCCGGCGCCCGGCCGGCCGCCGGTTTCGCCGTCGGGTGCGGCCTCCTGTGCGCCCTGCTGGCGGTGCTCGTCGGCCCGACGCCTGAACTCCCGGCGTACCTGTACCTCGCCTGGGTGGGGCTGGCGCTGGCGGTCATCGACGTGGGCTGCCACCGCCTGCCGGACGCGCTGACGCTCCCGTCCTACCCGATCGCCCTCGTGCTGCTCGGCGCCGCCGCCGCGGTGGGCGGCGACGGCCACGCGTTCGGCCGCGCCCTCGCGGGGATGGCCGTGCTCGGCGGGTTCTACCGCCTGCTCGCCGCGCTGCCCGCCGGGCTCGGCGGCGGAGACGTCAAGCTCGGCGGCGTCCTGGGGCTGTACCTCGGCTGGGCAGGTTGGCCGGCCCTCGCGGTCGGGACCTTCGCCGCGTTCGTGACCAGTTCGGCCGTGGCCGCGGTGCTGATCGCGTCCGGCCGGGCGACGCGCAAGACCGCCCTGCCCTTCGGGCCCTACATGCTGGTCGGCGCGCTGATCGGCCTCTGGGCCGGCGACCCGGCGGCGGCCCGCTACCTCGGCTGAACGGTGGGGCAGGCGGGGCGTGAGAGGATCCCGGGCATGCTGCGCTGGCTCACTGCCGGGGAGTCCCACGGCCCCGCCCTCGTCGCGATCCTCGAGGGGTTGCCCGCCGGTGTCCGCATCTCCACCAAGGAGGTCGCGGCCGAGCTCGCGCGCCGCCGGCTGGGGTACGGCCGGGGCGCCCGCATGAAGTTCGAACAGGACGAGATCGAGTTCCTCGGCGGCGTCCGCCACGGGTACTCACTCGGCGGGCCGGTGGCCGTGCGGGTCGGAAACTCCGAGTGGCCGAAGTGGGACCGCGTGATGGCCGCCGACCCCGTCGACCCCGAGGAGCTGGCCGGCTTCGCCCGCAACGCGCCCCTCACTCGCCCGCGGCCCGGGCACGCGGACCTCGCCGGCATGCAGAAGTACGGGTTCGACGACGCGCGCCCCGTCCTGGAGCGCGCGAGCGCCCGGGAGACCGCCGCCCGCGTGGCTCTCGGCGCCGTGGCCAAGGCGTTCCTCGGGCAGAGCGTGGACGCGGTCGTGCTGAGCCACGTCGTCCGGATCGGCACGGCGGTCGCTCCGGCCGGGGTCATCCCGGGTCGGCACGACGAGGAGCGGGTCGACGCCGACCAGGTGCGCTGCTTCGACCCCGAGGCCGCCGCCGCGATGGTCGCGGAGATCGAGTCCGCCAAGGCCGACGGTGACACTCTCGGCGGCATCGTCGAGGTCGTGGTGCACGGCCTGCCGCCGGGCCTGGGCAGCCACGTCCACTGGGACCGGCGGCTCGACTCGCGGCTGGCCGGCGCCCTCATGGGCATCCAGGCGATCAAGGCGGTGGAGGTCGGCGACGGCTTCGAGCTGGCCGCGACGCGCGGGTCGAAGGCGCACGACGAGATCGAGAACATCGGGGCCGGCGTCCGGCGCCGGTCCGGCCGCTCCGGCGGCACCGAGGGCGGCATGAGCACCGGCGAGGTCCTGCGGGTCCGCGCGGCGATGAAGCCGATCTCGACGGTCCCGCGGGCGCTCGACACCGTCGACGTCCGGACGGGCGAGCCGGCCAAGGCCATCGCGCAGCGATCGGACGCGTGCGCCGTTCCCGCCGCGGCCGTCGTCGCCGAGGCGATGGTCGCCCTCGTCCTGGCCGACGCCGTGCTCGAGAAGTTCGGCGGCGACAGCATCACCGAGACGGCCCGCAACGTGCGCGGGTACCGCGAGGAGCTGACAGAGCGCGGGCTCGGGTGACGGGGACGGAGGCGGGGCCGCGCGTCGTGCTCGTCGGGCCGCCGGGCTCGGGCAAGACCACCGTCGGCCGCCTCGTCGCCGCCGAGCTCGGCGTGAGCTTCCGCGACACCGACCGCGACGTCGAACGGACCGCCGGCAAGCCGATCTCCGACATCTTCGTGGACGACGGCGAGCCCGCGTTCCGGGCCCTCGAGACGGAGGCCGTCGCGGCCGCGCTGGCCACCCACGACGGCGTGCTGTCCCTCGGCGGGGGCGCGGTGATCGCCGAGGCCACCCGCGCGGCGCTCGCCGGCCGGTTCGTCGTGTTCCTGGACGTGAGCCTCGCCGATGCCGTCCGCCGGGTGGGCCTCAACCGCGACCGCCCGTTGCTGCTCGGCAGCCCGCGCTCGCAGTTGATGAGGCTGATGGACGCGCGCCGCCCGCTGTACACCGAGGTCGCGAGCGCCACCGTCGACGCGAGCTCCGGGCACGCCCCGGCGGTCGCCGCGGCCGTGCTCGCCGCGCTGTCGTCGCAGGTGTCGCCCGAATGAGTGCCCGAGGAAGTGCCCGAGGAGGCGCCCGAGGAAGGACGCCGACGCGCCTGCAGGTGCGCGGCGCGGCCCCCTACGAGGTGGTCGTGGGGCACGGCATCACCGGCGAGGCCGCGGGCCTACTCGGCGGCAGGGTCGCGCAGGTCGCCGTGATCTGCTCGCCCGCCCTGGCGTTCGTGGGCGAGCGGGTGCGCGCGGACCTGGCCGCCGCCGGCTACAAGGTGCTGGCGATCGACGTGCCCGACGGCGAGGAGTCCAAGACCTTCGCGGTCGCCGGCGCGTGCTGGGACGCCCTCGGCGCCGCCGCCTTCACCCGTACCGACGCGGTCGTGAGCGTCGGCGGGGGCGCGACCACCGACCTGGCCGGGTACGTGGCCGCGTCCTGGTTGCGAGGGGTGAAGGTCGTGCACGTCCCGACGACCCTGCTGGCGATGGTCGACGCGGCGGTCGGCGGCAAGACCGGCATCAACACCGCGGCCGGCAAGAACCTCGTCGGCGCGTTCCACGAGCCGGCCGGCGTGCTCTGCGACCTCGACGTCCTGACGACGCTGCCGCCGCTCGAGTGGGTCAGCGGCCTGGCCGAGGTTGTCAAGGCGGGCTTCATCGCCGACCCGGTGATCCTCGACCTGGTCGAGTCGGCGCCCGCCGACGCCGCCCGCTATGACGGCCCGCACACGCGCGAGCTGGTCGAGCGCTCAATCCAGGTGAAGGCCGACGTCGTCTCGGGCGACCTGCGCGAGACCGGCGCCTCGGGCGGCATCGGCCGCGAGATGCTCAACTACGGCCACACGCTCGCGCACGCGATCGAGAAGGTCGAGAACTACGGCTGGCGGCACGGCGAGGCTGTCTCGGTCGGCATGGTGTTCGTGGCCGAACTCGCCCGCGCGGTCGGCAAGTTGGACGAGGCCGAGGTCGCCCGCCACCGCGGCGTCCTGCAGGCGGTCGGACTCCCCGTCACTTATCGCGGCGACCGCTGGCCCGGCCTGCTCGATGCCATGCGGGTCGACAAGAAGTCGCGGGCGGACCGGCTGCGCTTCGTCGTCCTGGACGGGATCGGTACGCCGGTGATCCTGGAGTCGCCGCCGTCCGATGCGCTGGAAGAGGCGTACGCGCGGGTGTCGTTGTGACGGTCGTCTGGGTACTCAACGGCCCGAACCTCGGCCGGCTCGGGTCGCGCGAGCCGGACGTGTACGGGTCCACGTCCTACGCCGGGCTCGTCGCCGCGTGCGCGGACGCGGGCAAGGAGCTGGGGTTCGAGGTCGAGGTCCGCCAGACCGACGACGAGGCCGAGCTGGTCGGCTGGCTGCACGCCGCGGCCGACGCGCGGACCCCGATCGTGCTGAACCCGGCGGCGTTCACGCACTACTCCTACGCCGTCCGGGACGCGTGCGCGCAGCTCACCGCGCCGCTGATCGAGGTGCACATCAGCAACCCGGCCGCCCGCGAGTCCTTCCGGCACAACTCCGTCGTCGCCGGAGTAGCGCACGGGACGATCGCGGGCTTCGGACTCGACTCGTACGTGCTCGCCCTGCGCGCCCTGCGGTCGATCCTCGGCTGACCTGACGGAACGTCAGGCCAGCCGAATCTGACGGAACGTCAGTTACTGCGCCGGCCGATCTTGCGGCCTGCCGCGAGCAGCAGCCCACCGGCGCCGACGCCGAGTGCCCCGAGCGCGAGTAGTGACGAGGCGCCCGAGTCGGTCGCGATCCCACCGCCGGTCGCCGCGCCGCCGGTGGGCGTGGTGGAGACCTGGGAGCCCGTCGTCGAGTACGTGAGGGTGACGTTGGAGTCCGTGTCGCTGACGTTCGCGATCAGCGCCTCGCCCTTCGCCCCGGCGTACGCGCCCGTGCCGCTGGTGATCGGCATCGTGAACGGCGAGTCGTCCTCCGTGAAGATCGTCTTGCCGTCGATGGTGATCGTGCCGTCGGCGAACGTGACCTTGACGACGCAGCGCCCGGTGCCTGACTCCTCCGTCGCGGTGAGGACCTCGCAACGCCCGGAGTCCGTTCCGACCGTCGTGCCGTCCTGCGAGTTGACGTCCTCGAAGCCGAAGGCGTCGCCCGCCTTGGGCGCCTGGTCGGATTCTTCCGTGAGGGGCTCCCCGCCCTTGGGGAAGAACGTCTCCTTCTCGGTGTGCGACAGGAACTTGATCACGCTCTTGCCGTCGGCGGTGCTCACCTTCGGGTTGGGCCAGTCGGCCGCGGCGGCGGGGCCTGCCGCCGCCAGGGCCAGCGCAGCGGCGACGCCGCCGGTGGTGAGGACTCGACGTGCCAGGGAGTTGGTCATCCGGGGCTCCTGTTTCAGGGTTGGGCCCAGGCGGGCGGCGCCGGGGACGGTCTCTCTGGGAGCCTGCTGCGAACCGATATCGAGGTCAATGTGAGGAATGCACATATCTTTTGAATTCGTCCCGCGCAGTACGGTGACGTGCATATTCGGTTGCGGCTCGGCCGTCTACGTCGAGACCCGGGTGAGGGCCGACCTCGAGAAGCTCTGGCCGGCCACGCAAGACGCCGCCGCGCACACCCGCTGGGACCGACCGCGGCGTTCCGTTCACGATCGAGAACTGGCCCTACGTCGGCCGGTACGGCCGCGAGACGGTGACGTTCCGTCCGCCGCCCGATTCCTCCGGAGGGCGTCCCGCCGTCCGTCCGCCCGATCCGTGAAGAGCGGCGCGAATAGAAACGGGTGCGCCCGAGGTCGTCGGGCGCACCCGCGCATGTGTTCGTTTCGAACCGGAATTACTTGACCAGCGCGGCCTTCAGGGAGTTGATGGCGCCGGCGAGGGTCTCGATGTGGACCTTCAGGTCTTTGGCGACCGCGTCGGCGGGGAGGGCGCCGGCGGTGATCTTGTCGAAGAACTTCCCGGATACGAACCGGTACGCGTCCAAATTCTTGAGCGCGTTCTTCTTCAGCTTCTTGTTTCCGGTGGCCTCGCCCGTCGCGTAGGCGACGAAGTCACCGATGTGGCCGCGCCACGACGCCAGGAACTCCTTCTCGGCGTCCGCGCCCGCGACGCTGCCGACGGCCTTCGCGATTTCGACGGAGTTCTTGTCGAGCGCACCGGCGGCGGCCTTGAAGGCCGCGCTGCCCGCGCCGCCCTCGGCGGTGTACGCGGTGAAGACCGCGATGCCGGCCAGGTAGACGTGCGAGGTGAGCAGGTGGGTCAGACCGGCCCGCAGGTCGGCGGCGGGGGCCGTCGGGTTCCCCGCCATCTTGGTGGCCTTGTCGATGCCGCCGGCGAGGATCTCGGCGCTGCCGGCCATGTGGTCGGCGGCCGTCTTGAGCTTGTTGAAGGCGTTGGCCCTGCCGGCGGCGAAGGCGTCCACCGCGGCGGCGAGGGTGCCGATGTGGTGCTCGAGGTCCTTCTGGACCGCCGCTGCGGGAAGTGCCCCGCCGCTGATCTTGTCGAAGAACACGCCCTCGTTCTTCGCGTACGCCGTGAGGTTCTTGACGGCGACGTTCTTCAGCTTCTTACCCTTGGCGCCGGCTGTCTTCGCGCCCACCGCGTAGGTGACGAAGTCGCCGATGTGGCCGCGCCAGCGGGCGAGGAACGCCTTCTCCTCCTTCGGCACCACGCTACCGACGGCGGCGGCGACGGCCTTGGAGTTCTCGTCCAGGGTGGCGGCGGCGAGCTTGAACTCCGGCGAGGTCGCCCCGGCCGTGTAGGCGGTGGCGACCGCGATGCCGGCCAGGTAGACGTGCTCGGTCAGCAGGTAGGTCAGCCCGGAGCGCAGGTCGGAGGCCGCGGTGCTCGGTCCCGCCCTTGATCTTGGCAGCCTTCGCGACGCCGTTCGCCAGCGCGGCGGCACTCATCGGCATGTGCCCGGCGGCGACGCGGACGTCGACGAACGGGTTGCCGGTGCCCTTGGGCTTCAGCGCACTCGCCATGTCGGCGGCGTCGAACGCGGAGCTGACGGCCGGCGAGGCGGACGAGATTTCCTGGGCCGAGACCTGGCTGACACCGGTGGCAGTCAAACCGGCGACGAGGAGGGCGGCGAGGGCGGTACCGGCGGCGGTACGAGTGGGAAGTCGCATCGAAATTCTGGTCCTTCAAGCGAGGGGGCTGGGGAAGGGAGGACGGCGGCAGCGCTCTCGCGGCCTCCCTGGCACGGACCATTCGCCGCGGCAATTCGGGGGGATTGGCGTAAACGTCACATTTCGTCCTACTAATCTGCCGGCTCCGAGTTCCTTCTGCAGAAAGGACCATTTCGACAAACCATCGCGGAGATAATTCGTCGCGATAATGGCGGCGGCTTGGCGAGGGCCCGGCGCGTATTTCCACCCCTACCCAGGGGGGGTACCGCACGACCGCGTGGTGGATGTATCGCCCCCGGCCGCTGTGCTCGCAGAGCGCGTCGCGGGCTCCTCCGATCGGGCTGTCCGGGGCCCGCGGGCCTGCTCACAGCCGTACGCTGGCAGCATGCCGGAGACCCACGCAGCCCGCCGGAACCGCCTGCGCGAGCGGGTCGCCGAGCTCGACCTCGACGCCGCCCTGATCACCAACCTGGTCAACGTCCGCTACCTGACGGGGTTCAGCGGCTCCAACGCCGCGCTGCTCGTCACGGCCGGCCGCGCTGTGCTCGCGACCGACGGCCGGTACTGCGCGCAGGCGGCCGCCCAGTCCCCGGACGTCGAGGTGCTCGTCGAGCGCGCCTGCGCGCTGGCGCTGGCCGGGCGGGCCGACAAACTCGGCGTCCGGCGCCTCGGGTTCGAGTCGCACCACGTCACCGTCGACCTGCACCGCCAACTGACGGACGTCGCCGGCGCCGACACGGCGGCGACGCTCGGCTCGCTCGGGCAGGCCGTCGAGGCGCTGCGCGCGGTGAAGGACGAGGAAGAGATCGCCTGGCTCCGCGAGGCGGCGGCGATCGGCGACAGCGCGCTGGCAGAGATCCTCGAGGGCCTGGTGATGGGCCGGACGGAGCGGCATGTCGCCCGCGAGCTCGAACGCCGCATGATCGACAAGGGTGCGGAGTCGGTGGCGTTCCCCTCCATCGTCGCGTCCGGGCCCAACTCGGCGATCCCGCACCACCGCCCCACCGACCGGCGGATCGCGTTCGGCGACCTGCTCAAGATCGACTTCGGCGCCCGGGTCGCCGGCTACCACGCCGACATGACCCGCACGTTCGTCGTCGGCACCGAGCCGGCCGAGTGGCAGATCGAGCTCTACGACATCGTCTTCGCCGCCCAGCGCGCGGGCCGCGAGGCGCTGGCGCCCGGGGTCGAGATCCGGGACGTGGACCGGGCCGCGCGCGCGGTCGTCGAGGCCGCCGGGCACGGTGACCACTTCCCGCACGGTCTCGGTCACGGCGTCGGGCTGGAGATCCACGAGGCTCCGCTGATCGCGTCGGCGACGACCGGTAGACTGCGGGCGCTCACGCCGGTCACGATCGAGCCCGGTATCTACCTCGACGGCGTCGGGGGCATCCGTATCGAAGACACGCTGGTCGTGCGCGATGCGGCCGACGGGGGCCCTGAGCTGCTGACCTTGACCACCAAGGAACTGCTCGTCCTGGACTGAGCTCGAGTCGCAGGCGGGGAGTTCCGAACTCCAGGAGAACCACCCCGTGGCGACGACGAACGACCTCAAGAACGGCCTCGTGCTCAACATAGACGGCCAGCTCTGGACCGTCATCGAGTTCCAGCACGTGAAGCCGGGCAAAGGCCCCGCGTTCGTGCGCACCAAGCTCAAGCACGTCCTGTCCGGCAAGGTGGTCGACAAGACCTACAACGCCGGGGTGAAGGTCGAGACCGCCAGCGTCGACAAGCGCGACATGCAGTACCTGTACAAGGACGGCGACGACTTCATCTTCATGGACACCGTGCACTTCGACCAGATCCCGGTGTCGACGGCCTGCCTCGGCGACGGCGCGAACTTCCTGCTCGAGAACCAAATGGCGACGGTCGCGATCCACGAGGGCCTCCCGCTGTACGTGGAGCTGCCCGCCTCGGTCGAGCTGCTCATCGACTACACCGAGCCGGGCCACCAGGGCGACCGCTCGACCGGCGGCACGAAGCCCGCCACGCTCGAGACCGGGGCGAGCATCAACGTCCCGCTGTTCATCACCACCGGCGAGAAGGTCAAGGTGGACACCCGCACGGGGGAGTACCTCGGCCGCGTCAACTAAGGGACGGGTCGCAGCCGAGTGTCCGCCCGAGGCAAGGCACGCAAGCGTGCGTTGGACGTGCTGTTCGAAGCCGAGCAGCGCGACCGCGACGTCCTGGAGACGCTCGCCGAGCGCATGGCCGACGGCGACCCGCCGATCGGTGAGTACACGGTCCGGCTCGTCCACGGGGTGACCGAGCATCGGGCGCGCATCGACGACCTGCTCGAGACCTACTCCGTCGGCTGGCCGTTGGAGCGCATGCCGGCAGTCGACCGCAACGTCCTGCGGCTGGGGTTGTTCGAGGTGCTGTGGGCCGACGACATCCCGGACGCGGTGGCCGTCAACGAGGCCGTCGAACTCGTCCGCGACCTCTCGACCGACGACTCGCCCGCCTTCGTGAACGGGCTGCTCGGGCGCATTCTCGGTCTCAAGGAGACGCTCGCGCTGTAAGCGCGGCTCACATCTCCAGGGCGCCGCGGGCTTCCGGGTTGAGGACGCCCCAGGCGATGAGCTCCTCGGTGAGGGTGCTCGGCGGCTGGTCGTAGATGACGGCGAGGGTGCGCAGGTCGTCCTGGCGGATCGAGAGCACCTTGCCGTTGTAGTCACCGCGCTGGCTCTGGATCGTCGCGGCGTAGCGCATGAGCGGGCCGGCCTTGTCGGTCGGCACCTGCTGGAGGCGCTCGAGGTCGATCACCAGCCGCGGCGGCGGCTCGGCCGCGCCGCTGGGGGCGCCCCCGGGCAGGAGTTCGGCCACCGGGACGCCGTAGAAGTTGGCCAGCTCCGCCAGCTTCTGGACGGTGACGGCGCGGTCGCCACGCTCGTAGGAGCCGACGACGACCGCCTTCCAGCGGCCCTTCGACTTCTCCTCGACCCCGTGCAGGGACAGCCCCTGCTGGGTGCGGATGGCGCGCAGGCGGGCGCCCAGGGCTTTGGCGTACTCGGTGGGCACAAGCTCCCCCAAGAGGGCGGTGTGGTTTCGATGTCGGTGTTCGTATCGGGATCACTCAGCGTGGACTGAAGTCGCCTCGGAACTACTCACGGTGACGTTACGCAGCGTAAGGGCTTGCGTCAACACGAGCAACCCGAACGCGTCAGCTACTCACGTCCGGCGCTGCGCGCGGCGATCCGGGCGCGTCCGGTTCTACCTCCGCTGGTACGGTCTTCTGCGATCGACGTCCTTTAACGACCCGTCCCGAGAGGCGGGCAAGGAGGTCCTACCCCGTATGTCGACATCCCCCCGAGACATCGGCGCCCAGTCAGGCGCCCAAACACCCGTCGAGGCCGGTTCACGGCCCGTCCTGGACTCCTCGGACATCCGCCGCGCGCTGACCCGGATCGCGCACGAGATCGTCGAACGGAACAAGGGTTCGCACGAGGTGGTCCTCCTCGGCATCCCCACCCGCGGCGTCCACCTGGCTCGGCGGCTGGCCGAGCGCATCGTCGAGGTGGAGGGCACGTCCGTGCCGGTCGGGTCGCTCGACGTGACCATGTACCGCGACGACCTGGGCCTGCGCCCGGCCCGCTCGCTCGAGCACACGGACATCCCGCCCGAGGGGGTGGACGGCCGGGTCGTGGTCCTCGTCGACGACGTCCTGTTCTCCGGGCGGACGGTGCGGGCCGCCCTCGACGCCCTGATCGACATCGGCCGGCCGCGGGCGGTGCAGCTCGCCATCCTCGTCGACCGGGGGCACCGTGAGCTGCCGATCCGCGCCGACTACGTCGGCAAGAACCTGCCCACCTCGCTGCGCGAGGCCGTGTCCGTCCTCGTCAGCGAGATCGACGGGCAGGACGCGGTCGTGCTCGGCGGGCGCGCGGCCGCTGAGACGAGGGCCTGCCGATGAGGCCGCACCTGCTCTCGGCCGCCGACCTGACCCGGGACGAGGCCGTCCTCGTGCTCGACACCGCGGACGAACTCGCCCGTCTCGCCGACCGGCCCATCAAGAAGCTGCCGACGCTGCGCGGCCGCACGGTGGTCAACCTGTTCTTCGAGGACTCGACGCGCACGCGGATCTCCTTCGAGGCGGCGGCGAAGCGCCTGTCCGCGGACGTCATCAACTTCTCCGCCAAGGGGTCGAGCGTGTCCAAGGGCGAGAGCCTGAAGGACACGGCGCTGACGCTCGCGGCGATGGGCGCGGACGCCGTCGTCGTCCGCCACCACTCGAGCGGGGCGCCGCACCGGCTGGCCACGTCCGGCTGGATCCACGGCAGCGTCGTCAACGCGGGGGACGGGACGCACGAGCACCCCACCCAGGCCCTGCTGGACGCGTTCACGATGCGGCGCCGGCTCGGCGCGATCGAGGGCCGGCGGGTCGCGATCGTCGGCGACATCCTGCACAGCCGGGTGGCGCGCTCGAACATCCTGCTGCTCGCGACGCTCGGTGCGCACGTCACGCTGGTCGCGCCGCCGACGCTGCTGCCGGTCGGGATCGGCGGGTGGCCCTGTGAGGTGTCCTACGACCTGGACGCGGTGCTCCCCAAGACCGACGTCGTGATGATGCTGCGAGTCCAGCACGAACGTATGGGCGCCGCCTTCTTCCCCAGCGCGCGGGAGTACAGCCGCCGCTACGGGCTCGACTTTCCGCGCATGGGCGCGCTGCCCGAGCACGCCATCGTCATGCACCCGGGCCCGATGAACCGGGGCATGGAGATCGCCGCCGCGGTCGCGGACTCGCCGCGCTCGACGATCGTCGAGCAGGTCACCAACGGCGTCAGCGTCCGGATGGCCGTGCTCTACCTGCTGCTGTCGGGGAGCGCGCCGGCGATCGGCAGCGCTGCCGAGAACGGAACGGAAGTTTGATGACCACCTTCGTGATCCGGGGGGCCCGCCTGCTCGGCGGCGACCCCACCGACCTCCTCCTCGCCGACGGGCGGATCGCCGAGATCGGCCCAGGGCTGTCCGCGGCGGGGGCACAGATCCTCGACGCCGACGGCCTGATCGCCCTGCCGGGCCTGGTCGACCTGCACACGCACCTGCGCGAGCCCGGCCGGGAAGACGCCGAGACCGTCGAATCAGGCACGCAGGCCGCGGCGCTGGGCGGGTTCACCGCCGTGCACGCGATGGCCAACACCGACCCGGTCGCCGACACCGCGGGCGTCGTCGAGCAGGTGTGGCGCCTGGGCCGTCTGTACGGGCACTGCGACGTCCGCCCGGTCGGGGCGGTCACCGTCGGGCTGAAGGGCGAACGGCTCGCCGAGCTCGGCGCGATGGCCGACTGCCCGGCCGGCGTGCGGGTGTTCTCGGACGACGGGAAGTGCGTCTCGGACGCGGTTCTGATGCGCCGGGCGCTCGAGTACGTCAAGGCGTTCGACGGCGTCGTCGCCCAGCACGCGCAGGAGCCGCGGCTGACCGAGGGCGCCCAGATGAACGAGGGCGAGCTGTCGGGGGTGCTCGGCCTGACCGGTTGGCCGGCCGTCGCCGAGGAGGCGATCATCGCCCGCGACGTGCTGCTCGCCGCGCACGTCGGCTCGCGGCTGCACGTCTGCCACCTGTCGACCGCGGGCTCGGTGGAGATCGTGCGGTGGGCCAAGGCGAAGGGCTGGAACGTGACGGCCGAGGTGACGCCCCATCACCTGCTCCTGACCGACGCGAAGGTCGCGTCGTACGACCCGATCTACAAGGTGAACCCGCCGCTGCGCACGGACGCGGACATCGCGGCTCTGCGCAAGGGCCTGGCGGACGGCACGATCGACGCGGTCGCCACCGACCACGCCCCGCACCCGAGCGAGGACAAGGACTGCGAGTGGGCCGCCGCCGCGATGGGGATGCTCGGCCTGCAGACTGCGCTCTCGATCGTCCAGGAGGTCATGGTCGAGGACGGCCTGCTCGACTGGGCCGGGGTCGCCGACCGCATGTCCTTCCGGCCCGCGCGCATCGGCCGGGTCGAAGGCCAGGGCGTCGCACCGGCCGTCGGGTCGGTCGCGAACCTCGTCCTGGTCGATCCGTCCGTGCGGTGGGTCGTCGACCCCGGCGCGCTCGCCTCGCGCAGCCAGAACACGCCCTACGGCGGGATGTCGCTACCGGGGGCGGTGATTGCCACGTTCCTGCGCGGCAAGCCGACCGTGCTGGACGGGAAGCTCTCGTGAGGGCCCCCTTGCGCGCACCGGCGGTGCTCGTCCTCGAGGACGGGCGGACCTTCCCCGGCGAGGCCTACGGCGCCACCGGTGAGACGTTCGGCGAGGCCGTCTTCTCCACCGGTATGACGGGGTATCAGGAGACGCTGACCGACCCGTCCTACCACCGGCAGGTCGTCGTCATGACGGCCCCGCACATCGGCAACACGGGCGTGAACGACGAGGACCAGGAGTCCCGCAAGATCTGGGTCGCCGGCTATGTCGTGCGCGACCCGGCGCGGGTGCCGTCGAACTGGCGGTCGCGGCGCAGCCTGGAGGACGAACTCACCGCGTCCGGGGTCGTCGGGATCTGCGGGATCGACACCCGCGCGCTCACCCGGCACCTGCGCGACTCGGGGGCGATGCGGGTCGGCATCTCCAGCGCCGGCCTCGACGCCGCCACGCTGCACGAGCGCGTGCTGGCGTCCCCCTCGATGGTGGGGGCCGACTTGGCGGGCGAAGTGAGTACCCGTCAGGCCTACGTCGTGCCCGCGATCGGGGAGAAGCGGCTCACCGTCGCTGCGCTCGACCTCGGCATCAAGACCATGACCCCGCACCGGATGGCGCAGCGCGGCATCGAGGTGCACGTCATGCCGGCCACCTCGACCGCCGCCCACCTGCTCGCCGTCGGCGCCGACGGGGTGTTCCTGTCGAACGGCCCGGGCGACCCGTCGGTTGCGGACTACGCCGTGGCCGCCGCCCGCGGGGTGCTGGACGCCGGCGTCCCGCTGTTCGGGATCTGCTTCGGAAACCAGATCCTCGGCCGCGCGCTGGGCTTCGGCACGTACAAGCTCCGCTTCGGCCATCGCGGGATCAACCAGCCCGTCATGGACCGCACGACCGGCAAGGTCGAGATCACCGCGCACAACCACGGTTTCGCCGTGGACGCGCCGCGTGACGGGGTCGCCGACACCCCGTACGGGCGGGCCGAGGTCTCGCACGTGTGTCTCAACGACGACGTGGTCGAGGGCATCCGGTGCCTGGACGCGCCGGCGTTCGCCGTCCAGTACCACCCGGAGGCGGCGGCGGGCCCGCACGACGCCGCCTACCTGTTCGACCGGTTCTGTGAGCTCATGAATTCAGTACGGGGGAACGCGCATGCCGCGTCGTGACGACATTCGTTCGGTCTTGGTCATCGGGTCCGGTCCGATCGTCATCGGGCAGGCGTGCGAGTTCGACTACTCCGGGACGCAGGCGTGCCGCGTCCTGCGGGACGAGGGCATCTACGTCTCGCTGATCAACTCCAACCCGGCGACGATCATGACGGACCCGGAGTTCGCCGACGCGACCTACGTCGAACCGATCACCGCCGAGATGGTCTCCAAGGTCATCGCCAAGGAGCGCCCGGACGCGGTGCTCGCCACCCTCGGCGGCCAGACGGCCCTGAACGCGGCGATGGAGCTGCACGCCTCGGGGGCGCTGGAGAAGTACGGCGTCGAGCTGATCGGCGCTTCCGTCTCCGCGATCGAGGCGGGGGAGAACCGCGAGAAGTTCAAGGAGATCGTCGCGGCGATCGGCGCCGAGAGCGCGCGGTCGGTCGTGTGCCACTCGATGGCCGACTGTCTCGCTGCCGTCGAGGAGTTGGGCTACCCCGTCGTCGTCCGGCCGTCGTTCACGATGGGCGGCGCCGGCTCCGGAATGGCCTACGACGACACGGATCTGCACCGCATCGCGGGGTCCGGTCTGCAGGCCAGCCCGACCACCGAGGTCCTCCTCGAGGAGTCGATCCTCGGCTGGAAGGAGTACGAGCTCGAGCTGATGCGCGACCGGGCCGACAACGTGGTCGTGGTCTGCTCGATCGAGAACCTCGACCCGATGGGCGTCCACACGGGCGACTCGATCACCGTGGCGCCCGCGCTGACGCTCACCGACCGCGAGTACCAGCGGATGCGCGACGTCGCGATCGACGTGATCCGGGCGGTCGGGGTCGACACCGGCGGCTGCAACATCCAGTTCGCGGTGGAACCCTCGACCGGGCGGCTCATCGTCATCGAGATGAACCCGCGGGTCTCGCGCTCGTCGGCGTTGGCGTCCAAGGCCACCGGCTTCCCGATCGCGAAGATCGCCGCCCGGCTGGCGATCGGCTACACGCTGGACGAGATCCGCAACGACATCACGCAGGAGACGCCGGCGAGCTTCGAGCCGACGCTGGACTACGTCGTGGTCAAGGTGCCGCGGTTCGCGTTCGAGAAGTTCCCGCAGGCCGACGCGCGGCTGACCACGCACATGAAGAGCGTCGGCGAGGCGATGGCGATCGGACGCAACTTCACCGAGGCGCTGCAGAAAGCCCTGCGCTCGCTGGAGAAGCGGGACGCGTCGCTGACCTGGGCCGGCCCGGTCGGCGACAAGGCCGAGCTGCTGGCGAAGATCACGACGCCCTACGACGGGCGCATCCGGGACGTGGTCCAGGCGATGCGGGCGGGGGCGAGCGCCGAGGACGTCAACGCCGCCACGGCGATCGACCCCTGGTTCTGCGACCAGCTCGCCCTGCTGCACGAGATCGCGGGCGACCTGGTCGACGCGACCGAGCTGAACCCGCCGTTGCTGCGGCACGCGAAGCGGCACGGGTTCTCCGACGCGCAGATCGCCGAGATCCGGCGCATGCCGGAGGCCGTGGTGCGCGGGGTCCGGCACGCGCTGGGGATCCGGCCGGTCTACAAGACGGTCGACACCTGCGCCGGGGAGTTCGAGGCGCACACGCCGTACCACTACTCGTCCTACGACTCCGAAACCGAAGTGAGGCCGGGTCAGAAGCCGAAGGTGATCATCCTCGGGTCCGGGCCGAATCGGATCGGGCAGGGCGTCGAGTTCGACTACTCCTGCGTGCACGCGTCGTTCGCGCTGCGCGACGCCGGCTACGAGACCGTGATGGTGAACTGCAACCCGGAGACCGTCTCGACGGACTACGACACGTCAGATCGCCTGTATTTCGAGCCGTTGACGCTCGAGGACGTCCTCGAGGTCGTCGCGGCCGAGCAGGCGACCGGCGAGGTCGTCGGCGTCGTCGTCCAGCTCGGCGGGCAGACCCCGCTGGGTCTGGCCCAGGCGCTGAAGAACGAGGGCGTCCCGATCGTCGGCACGTCGCCCGAGGCGATCCACCTCGCCGAGGACCGCGGCGCGTTCGGCCGGGTGCTCGACCGGGCGGGTCTGCCCGCACCCAAGCACGGCATGGCGTTCTCCTTCCCCGAGGCGAAGGCGATCGCGGACGAGGTCGGCTACCCCGTCCTCGTCCGGCCCTCGTACGTCCTCGGCGGGCGCGGCATGGAGATCGTCTACAGCGAGGAGATGCTCGCGGACTACATCTCGCGGGCCACCGAGATCTCCGCCGAGCGTCCGGTGCTCGTCGACCGATTCCTCGACGACGCGGTCGAGATCGACGTCGACGCGCTCTTCGACGGCACGGAGCTGTTCCTCGGCGGTGTGATGGAGCACATCGAGGAGGCAGGGATCCACTCCGGCGACTCGGCCTGCGTCCTGCCCCCGATCACGCTCGGCAGCTCGGACATGGACCGGATCCGCACGTCCACCGAGGCCATCGCGCGCGGGGTCGGGGTGCTCGGCCTGCTCAACGTCCAGTACGCGATCGCCGCCGACGTCCTCTACGTCCTGGAGGCGAACCCGCGGGCGTCCCGCACGGTGCCGTTCGTGTCGAAGGCGACCGCGACGCCGCTGGCGAAGGCCGCCGCCCGGGTGATGCTCGGCGCGACGATCGCCGAGCTGAGGGCGGAGGGCATGCTGCCGCCGCGCGGCGACTGCGCGGACCTGCCCTTCGACGCGCCCATCGCCGTCAAGGAGGCGGTGATGCCGTTCAACCGGTTCCGCACCGCCTCCGGCGAGCACGTCGACACGATCCTGGGCCCGGAGATGCGCTCGACCGGTGAGGTCATGGGCATCGACTCGTCCTTCGGTGTCGCGTTCGCGAAGTCCCAGGCCGGGGCGTACGGGTCGCTGCCGACGAAGGGCACCGCGTTCGTCTCGGTGGCCAACCGCGACAAACGCTCGATGGTGTTCCCGGTGAAACGCCTCGCGGACCTGGGTTTCGAGATTCTCGCGACGCAGGGAACGGCCGAGGTGCTGCGCCGCAACGGCGTCGCCGCGACCGTCGTCCGCAAGGGTCACCACGGCCCAGGCCCCGACGGCGAGCCGACGATCGTCACCCGGATCAAGGCCGGCGAGATCGCCATCGTCGTGAACACGCCGTTCGGCGTGGGGGCGCGCGTGGACGGCTGGGACATCCGCACCGCGGCGGTCGGGTCGAACACCCTGTGCATCACGACGATCGCGGGCATGTCGGCTGCCGTCCAGGGGATCGAGGCGCTGCTGACCGGCGAGCTCGGAGTGCGCTCGCTGCAGGAGTACGCGACCGCGCTGCGCGCCGCGCGGGCCTGACGGTACGTCAGATGTGGTACGAGCGACTCGCGCGCCCCGTCCTGTTCAGGTCCGACGCCGAGGTCGCGCACGGTCGGATGGTGCACGGGCTCGCCCGGGCGGGCGCGGTCCCGGCGCTCGAGCGGGCAGCTTCGCGGGTGCTGTCGCCGCCACAGGCGCCGCGGACCGTCTTCGGGCTGCGCTTCGCCAACCCTGTCGGCCTGGCCGCCGGCATGGACAAGGACGCGGTCGCCGTCCCCGCCTGGGCCGCGCTCGGGTTCGGCTTCGCCGAGGTCGGGACGGTCACGTGGCACCCGCAGTCGGGTAACCCGACGCCGCGGCTGTTCCGGCTGCCGGCGTCCGAGGCGATCGTCAATCGGATGGGCTTCAACAACGCCGGAGCCGTCGCGATGGCGGCGCGGCTGAAGGCGCTGGGCAAGGCGCGGATCCCGGTCGGGATCAGCCTCGGGAAATCCAAGATCACCCCGGTGGGGGAGGCGACCGAGGACTACCTCGCCTCGCTGCGCGTCCTGCTGCCGTACGCGGACTACATCGCGGTGAACGTCAGCTCGCCGAACACCCCCGGGCTGCGGTCGCTGCAGGACCGCGGGGCGCTCTCCGACCTGCTCGGGACGCTGCAGGCCCACGTCCGGTCCGAGGGGGGCACGCACGCGAAGCCGCTGCTGCTGAAGATCGCGCCGGACCTGAGCGAGCCGGCGGTCGCGGAGATCCTCGAGGTGTGTGATTCGCACGGCGTGGCCGGCCTGATCGCGACCAACACGACGATCGGGCGCGCCGGCCTCGACCCGGCCGACGCGGCGCGTGGCGCCGAGACCGGCGGGCTGTCCGGACGGCCGCTGCACGCCGCCGCCGTCCGGATGGTCTCGTTCGTTGTCCGCGAGACCGGCGGGACGCTGCCCGTCGTCGGCGTAGGCGGGATCCTGCACCCCGACGACGCCCTGCGCATGCTGGACGCGGGCGCGAGCCTCGTCCAGCTCTACACGGGGTTGGTCTACCGCGGCCCAGGCCTCGTCCGCGGGATCACGAAGGCCGTCGCCGCGCGAATCTGACGCCTCGTCAGGTTGGCAGGCCGACACGCCGGGCGGGCGGTGTGCTGCTCGCTCATGGATGAGCGGGCGGGCGCGACACGTCGTGGCTGGCCTCCGCCGATGGCGTCAGGGAGCCTTGGGTTTGACCAGAGCGCCGGACGGCTTGCGGTGCGCGATCTTGCCGAGCTTCAGCTTCCGCAGCTGGGGGGCGATCTTCGACCGGTCACCGACGGCGACGATCTTCATCGTCGACGGCTTCAGGTACTTCGCCATGACGTCCCGGAGTTCGGCGGCGGTGAAGGGCTTCACCCGGGCGGGGAGGGTCTTGTAGTAGTTCAGCGGCAGGTCGAACAAGTACATGCGGGCGGCGGTGCCGACCGCGTCCGGGGTGGCCTGGAACAGGCTCGGGACCGAACCGACGAACGACTCCTTGCCGCGGCGGACCTCCTCGGGCGTCATCAACGTCGTCCGGACTCGGCGCATCTCGCGGAGGATCTCGCGGACGGCCGGCCCGGTGGCGGCGGTTGTCACCGCGCCGTACGCGTCGTAGATCGCGGCACCCCGGCCGACCCCGAGATCGGCGTAGACCCCGTAGCTGTAGCCGTTCTTCTCGCGGAGGTTCAGCATGAGCCGGTTCGACAGCCCGAGCCCGCCGAGGACGCGGTTGGCGACCTCCATCCGCTCGAAGTCCGGGTTCGTCCGGGCGAGGCCAGGCTGGCCGATCTCGAGGGAGGTCTGGGCGGCGCCGGGGGAGTCGACGATGACGACGCGTTCGGGGCGGGGCGACCCCGCGCCTGGGACGACGGCGGGCGGGCCGGTGCCCTTCCACGTCCCGAAAGCCTTGGTGGCGAGGGTTTTCGCCTGCTTGCGGGTCAGGTCGCCGGCGAGGACGAGGGCAGCGTTCGACGGGTTGAACGCGGCGGCGTGGAAACGCTTCAGGTCGGCCCGGGTGACCTTCCCGACGCCGCGTCGCGTGCCGGGTGCGAGATGGCCGTACGGGTGATCGGGTCCGTACACAGCGGGCGCGAGGAGGCGCCAGGCCGTCGTGCCGGGGTCGGTGGCAGCCTGGCCGAAGTCGACCTCCAGGTCGTCGCGCACGCGGGCGATGTCGGCCTTGCGGAACGCTGGGCGCCGGACGAGGTTCGCGGCCAGCGCGAGGGCGCGCGGCGCCTCGGTCACCAGCGACTGGACGGTCAGGGTGCTCCCGTCCACGGCCGCGTCCGAGTCCAGCAGGCCGCCGAAGCCCGCGACGTGCGCGGCGACCTCGGTCGCGCTGCGGTTTTTCGTGCCCTGGCGCAACATCGACGCGGAGAACGACGCGAGCCCGGGCAGGCCGTCGGGGTCCATCGCCGAGCCGTAGCGTGACACGACCGACGCGGTCACCAGCGGCAACCCGGAAGATTTGACGAGATAGACCGGCATCCCGTTGCCGAGCGCGAAGCGCTGCACCTTCGGCAGCGCCACGGCCACCTTGGGGCCTACCCCGGGGACTTTCAGCCGCCACGCCTCGGCCGAGGCCTTCGGCTTCGTCGTCGCGGGAACGTCGGCGGGGGCCGCGGGGTCCGGCGGGAGCTTGCGCTTGCCGGGGACGGTCGTGACGACGACCCGCCCGGACGTCCGCAGGGATTCGGTGACGAACGTGCGCACGTCGGCGGCGCTCACCGCGTCGTAGCGGGCGATGTCCTTGTTCAGGTACACCGGCGTGCCGAGGTAGTGGTTGTAGGCGTTGTAGTGGTCGGCGCGGCCGCCGTATCCGCCGACGTCCTCGAGCGAGCGGATCAGGTCGGAGATCACGCCGTTCTTCGCGCCGCGCAGGTCGGCGGCCGAGGGCCCGGCGGAGGCCTGCGCGGCCAGCTCGGCGTTGATCGCGTCCTCGAGTTCATCGGCGGTGTGCCCGGGCTTCGCAGTCGCCTCGAGGAAGAACATGGAGGGGTACTTCTGCGAGTCCTGGTAGGCGGAGACGCTCTGCGCGATCTTGCGTTCCCGGACGAGTTTCGAGTAGAGCCGGCTGGACTCGCCGCCCGCGAGAATCTGCGCGGCCACGTCGCCCTCGGCGTTGCCCGCCGCGAACCGAGGGGGCGTCAGCCAGGCCATCGAGACCCTCGGCAGGTCGACCTGGTCGGTCAGCGTGACGCGCTTTTCCGCGGTGATCTTCGGGATCGTGATCGCCGGGTCCGGCGGCTCGGGGCCGCCCTTCAGCGTCCCGAAGTACTTCTGGATCAGGTTCTTCGTGCGCGCGACGTCGAAGTTGCCGACAACGGCGAGCGTGGCGTTGTTCGGGACGTAGTAGGTCCGGAAGAACTCCCGGACGTCCTCGAGGCTCGCCGCCTGGATGTCGGCGTGCGAGCCGATGATCGCCGCGCGGTACGGATGCCCCGGCGGGAAGAGCTGGTGGAGCACTTCTTCGTCGGAAAGCGAGTACGGCCGCTGCTCGGAGTTCTCGCGCCGCTCGCTGCGGACGACGGCCTTCTGGTTCTCCAGGCTTGCCGCGGACAGGCGGTCGAGTAGGAAGCCCATCCGGTCGCTCTCCAGCCACAGGGCGAGCTCCAGCTGATTCGAGGGAAGGTTGGCGAGGAAGTAGTTCGTGCGGTCGAAGTCGGTCGTCGCGTTCAGGTAACCGCCCGTCGCGTCCACCAGGGCCTCGAGCTTGCCCTCGGGGACGTGGCCGGACCCCTGAAACATCATGTGCTCGAACAGGTGCGCGAAGCCGGTGCGGCCGGCGGCCTCGTTCGCGGCACCGACGTGGTACCAGATGTTGGTCGAGACGGTCGACAGCTTCGGGTCGCGCTCGAGGATCACCTCGAGGCCGTTGGCCAGCTCGTACTTCTGGATCGTCAGGTCGACCTTCGGGACAACCGCCCGGCCTTGGCCGGCGGGTACGAGCACCGCGGCCAGCAGTGCCACGAACACGACCCAGATACGCAGCGCGCGCAGCGGGAACCTCGAGGTGAGCACGGACGTCCCCCTCCGTTCGGACCAGGACACTGACGGCGCAGTGTGTGGATATGTCAGGTCAGACGGGGACCCTAAAATTACGGCCGGACCGCGCAGATCACAACAGGCGGGACGGGTGAGACTGCGCCTACCGGCTCACGAGTCACGAAGATCCCGCCGACGTCGCCAGCGACGACGACCCGCTGCCGTCCTCCGCGCGGCTGCGCGGCGTCAGCCGCCGCGGCGGGCCAGGACGCGGTAGACGTTCGGGCCGGCCCGGCGCAGCAGCGGGTCGAGCGCGGTGTCGGCCTTGTAGGCGGCGCGGATCAGCGGGGGGGCCGCCTTCCACACCGCCCGGTAGCGCAGCTTCGCGGCCCGGGTCGGCCGCGGCCGCCACGGGAGCCGCGGCTCGGGGGCGAGGTACGTGCACATCGCCGTCACGGCCGAGGTGAGCTCGATCGGCATGTGCGCCTCCCCCCGGTGGACGGCGACGGGGGCGAACCCCCGCTCGGTCAGCGCGGCCAGCAGATTCGCGAGCGGGAACAAGTGCAGGTGCTGCGGTTGCACCCACGGCCCCCACCAGCGACCGAGCAACCGGGCCATCACGGCGGCCGGGTCGGGCACCTCGACGAGGAGGTAGCTGCCGGGCCCGACGACGGCGGCGGCCACGTCCAGTTCGGCCCGCGGGTCACGGACGTGCTCGAGGTAGTGGTGCATGCTGACGACGTCGTAGCGGCCGGCGAGGTCGCCGGCCAGATCCGTGAGGCTGCCGCGGTAGCCCTGGTCGATCCAGCCCCGGCGCTGCGCGACCAGGACGCCGACGCTCTGGTCGAGGCCGTCGAAGCTCGCGTCCGGCCAGACCGTCCGTGCCTCGGCGCAGAAGTGCCCGTATCCGGTGCCCACGTCCAGCCAGGTCTTCGGGGTCAGGAACGGCGCGACCATGCTCGCCCGCGCCCGGTAGAACGGGGTCTGCATCGCGAACAGGCCGTCCATCGCCGAGGCCCCGAGGCCGGAGTAGAAGTCGCGGTAGTAGAAGTCCAGGCCCGCAGGGGTCAGCCGCGGGTTCTGGAACACGTGCCCGCAGGTCCGGCACTCGTCGAGGCGGAACCGCCCGGGCTTGTGTTGGACGAGATCCGGCACCGTGACCCGCTCGCGCAGTCGGCCGGACCCGCACCACGGGCACGTGCGGCGGGGCGGCTCGAAGAAGCGCCCGATGCCGGCGGCCAGTTCGGCCTGGTAGGCGGGGCGGACGGCCTCGAAGTCGGCGTCCTCCGGCGGGACGGGGTCGGCGCTGTCCAGATCCGGCATCGGGGAATTGTCGCTGACGGCGCCGGAGCGAGGGAGAGAGCCCCGCGGTCGCGGCACGGCGACTGGACTTCCGACCGTGGCGACCTCCGTTCGGACCTCGAAGCCCAGGCTCACCCGCGACGAGACGCGCCACCTCGGCGTCCGCGAAGGCGACGACATGTACGTCAGTTCGGAGGACATCGCCGGCGCGCCCCGCCCGCGGTGTGACGGAAGCTCAGATCGCAGCGAGCACTGGGTAGCTCGGTAGGATCGGCCTCGTCTCCAGGAGGCCTTGATGAGCGAGCCGTTCGGTGAGCGGTTGTGGAATGCGGTGGCGGCCCACGGGCCGCTGTGTGTCGGCATCGACCCGCACTCGGCCCTGCTCGACGCGTGGGGCATGCCCGACGACGCCTCCGGCGCCGAGACGTTCGGCCGCACGGTGGTCGAGGCGCTGGCTGGGCGGGTCGCGGTGGTGAAGCCGCAGTCGGCGTTCTTCGAACGCTTCGGCTCTGCCGGGGTCGCGGCCCTCGAGCGGACGATCGCGGACGCCCGTGCGGCCGGGATCCTCGTGCTGACCGACGTGAAGCGCGGCGACATCGGGACGACCGCGGCCGCGTACGCGCAGGCCTACCTCGACCCGGCGAGCCCGCTGTGCAGCGACGCCCTGACAGTGTCGCCGTACCTCGGATTCGGTTCCCTGCAACCCTTTCTGGACGCGGCGACCGCGCACGGGGGAGGCGTGTTCGTCCTCGCGCTCACGTCGAACCCGGAGGGTCCGGAGGTCCAGCACGCGCGCCAGGCCGGCGGCACCACGGTCGCCGGCGGGATGCTCGCGAAGGTGGCCGCCGCCAACGCCGGCGCCGCCCCGCAGGGCTCGGTCGGCGTCGTCGTCGGCGCGACGATCGGCGACACGTCCGAGGACCTCGCGGTGAACGGCCCCCTGCTCGTGCCCGGCCTCGGCGCCCAGGGCGGCGGGGCCGACGACCTGCGCCGACTTTTCGGGGCGGTGGCGCCGCACGTCCTGCCGGCGGTTTCCCGGGAGATCCTGCGGGCGGGCCCCGATCTGGCAGGGCTCCGGGCAGCCGCGGCCGAGGCCGCGGAAGCCTTCGGGGCCGCTCTGCGATAGCGTCGCCCGGGAGGGCGGGATCTTCACGGCCTCACCGGATCTGGGGCGCTTCTGCGCAGCCGGGCAGCGAGTACCCCGCGTTGCCCGGTGGCTACAGAGTCGCTAGGTTCCGTTCATCCTCTCGTCCGCACCGAGTTTCCGAGGTGACCCTCAGTGGCCCTTCCTCCGCTGACTCCCGAGCAGCGCGCCGCCGCATTGGAAAAGGCCGCCATCGCGCGCCGGGAGCGTGCTGAGGTCAAGAACCGACTCAAGCACTCCGGTGCCTCGCTCACCCAGGTCATCAAAGAGGGCCAGGAGAACGAGATCATCGGCAAGATGAAGGTCTCGGCGCTCCTCGAGTCCCTGCCCGGCGTGGGCAAGGTCCGCGCCAAGCAGATCATGGAGCGGCTGGGGATCTCCGAGACCCGGCGCGTCCGCGGGCTCGGCACGAACCAGATCGCTGCGCTCGAGCGCGACTTCGGTTCCGGCTCGGGCTGAGTTCGTTGGGTGGCTCCGGCGCGTCTCCCGCGGCCGCCGGCGGTGCCTCTTCGCCGCTCGCCAGGCCGCGGCTCCTGGTACTTTCCGGCCCCTCCGGGGTCGGCAAGAGCACGGTCCTTGCCTACCTCCGGGCTTCCCGACCCAGCCTGTGGCTGTCGGTCTCCGCGACGACGCGGTTCCCGCGTCCCGGTGAGATCGACGGCGTCCACTACCGCTTCGTCGACAACGCCGGCTTCGACTCGATGATCGCCTCCGGCGAGCTGCTCGAGTGGGCGACGTTCGCGGGCAACCGCTACGGGACACCGCGGGCCCCGGTCTTCGAGCGGCTGAACGCGGGCATCCCCGTCCTGCTCGAGCTCGACATCCAGGGCGCCCGGCAGGTGCGGGCCTCCGTGGCCGACGCGCTGCTCGTGTTCCTCGCCCCGCCGACGTGGGAGGAGCTCGAGCGCCGGCTCGTCGGGCGGGGCACCGAACCCGACGACGTGATCGCCGAGCGGCTCAAGATGGCGACCGAGGAACTGGCCGCCGCGGCCGAGTTCGACGTCACGCTGGTCAACACGTCGGTCCAGGACGTGACGGCCGAACTGCTAGCGTTGACCTGAGTGTTTGTGTTTCGAGGAAAGGTGTCACCCGCATGTCCGGTACCGTCGCGTCGCCCGAGGGCATCACCAACCCGCCCATCGACGAGCTGCTCACGGCCACGGACTCGAAGTACAGCCTGGTCTCCTACGCCGCGAAGCGGGCCCGCCAGATCAACGCCTACTACTCCCAGCTGGGCGAGGGCCTGCTCGAGTACGTCGGCCCGCTGGTCGAGACCCACGTCCACGAGAAGCCGCTGTCGATCGCGCTGCGCGAGATCAACCAGGGCATGCTGACCGCCGAGCCGATCGAGCCGACGGTCCCCTGACGGTCTTCTCCCGCGCGCCGTGAGTGCCCCTGTGCGACCCCAGGTTCTGCTGGGTGTCGGCGGGGGCATCGCTGCGTACAAGGCCTGTGAGTTGCTCCGCCGCTTCACCGAGGGCGGGGCGGACGTGCGCGTGCTGCCGACCGCGTCCGCGCTGGAATTCGTCGGCGCCGCCACCTGGGCCGCGCTCTCGGGACACCCGGTCGCCACCGACGTCTTCGTGGACGTGCACGAGGTGCCGCACGTGCGCCTCGGCCGCGCCGCCGACCTGGTCGTCGTCGCGCCGGCGACCGCGGACCTGCTCGCCCGGGCCGCGCACGGCCGGGCCGACGACCTGCTGACCGCGACGCTGCTGACCGCGCGGTGCCCCGTGCTGTACGCCCCGGCGATGCACACGGAGATGTGGGAGCACCCCGCCACGGTCGACAACGTCGCGACCCTGCGCCGGCGCGGCGCGCTCGTGCTCGACCCGGCGGTCGGGCGGTTGACGGGTTCGGACTCGGGCGCGGGGCGGTTGCCGGAGGCGGCGGAGATCTATGCGGTCGCACGCCGGGTGTTGGAGCGGGGGGTTGTCTCTCCCGATCTCGTGGGTCGGCGCGTTCTCGTCTCCGCCGGCGGGACGCGGGAGCCGCTCGACCCCGTCCGCTTCCTCGGCAACCGGTCGACCGGCCTGCAGGGCTACGCGCTCGCGGTCACCGCGCTCGCTCGGGGCGCGGAAGTCGTGCTCGTGTCGGCGAACGTAGAGCTGCCCGACCCGGCCGGCGCGAAGGTCGTGCGCGTCGGCACGGCGCTGGAGCTGCGCGCCGCGGTGGTCGAAGCCGCCCGCGATGCGGACGTCGTCGTGATGGCCGCGGCGGTCGCCGACTTCCGGCCCGCTGTGGTGGGCTTGTCCAAGATCAAGAAGGGCGCGGCCGACCCCGACCCTGTCGCCCTCGTCCGCAACCCGGACGTGCTCGCCGAGCTGTGCGCCGCGCGGGTGCGGGCCGGCCAGGTGATCGTCGGCTTCGCGGCGGAGACCGGCGACGCGTCCGGGTCCGTCCTCGACCACGGCCGTTCGAAGCTCGCCCGCAAGAAGTGCGACCTGCTCGTTGTGAACGAGGTCGGGTCCGCGCTCGGCTTCGGCACCCCGGACAACGCCGCCGTCGTCCTCGGGCTGGACGGGTCGGCCACGGACGTCCCGCGCGGGCCGAAAGAGACGCTCGCCGACGTCGTCTGGGACCTGGCGCTCGCACGCCTCTGACGCCCGCCCCCCGCCGCCCCGTGTCCGCCGCCCGTGTCCTGCGCTCATGGATGAGCTGAGCGCAGCGACACGCCGGGCGGCGTCGGCGCGTCGCTGCTCTCAGGGCGGGGGAGCCGCGGCGACGGCGCCGGCTTCAGGAGGCGTGTCGGGGTTATAAGGGACTCGGTAGGCCCGACATGCCACCAGAAGTTGGGGGTACGCGCACCCCTGCGGGCGGGGGTCGGGGTCGGCGCTGCGCGGCCCGGCGGGGAGACTCGGCGGGTGGATCATCGACCGGCGCTGGCCGAGCTGCTCGACCTGAGCCCGCACCCGGAGGGCGGGTGGTTCCGCGAGACGTGGCGGTCGGAACTCGACGTGCCGGCGTACGGCGGGGTTCGCGCAGCCGGCACGGCGATCTACTTCCTGCTCGCGCCGGGGGAGTCGTCGCGCTGGCACCGGGTCCGGTCGGCGGAACTCTGGTTCTGGCACCGCGGCGGCTCGCTCACTCTCCGGCTCGGCGGGGACGCCGACACGCCGGCGCAGCAAACCGAGCTCACCCTCGGCCCGGACGTCGAGGCCGGCCAGCGGCCGCACGCCCTCGTCCCGCCCGGCGTGTGGCAGGCCGCCCGTTCGGCCGACGAAGCCGAAGTGCTCGTCAGCTGCGTCGTCGTCCCGGGCTTCGACTTCGCCGACTTCACGCTTACGCCGGGGAGCTGACCGGCACGTACGGTGGGGCGATGGGAGTGGTTCGGCGGGAGGCCCAGCGGCGCTGGGCGAGCGCTCTGGGGGGCATCGCGGCGCTGTGCTCGCTGCCGGCGCTGATCGGCGCGCTCCCGGCCTCCGCGGACGGCGGCGACCCGGCGGCGCTGCGGGCGAAGATCCTCGCGTCGAGCACCCCGTACAGCGGGTTCGCGGAGAGCCAGGGCTCGCTCGGCCTGCCCGACCTGCCCGGGCTCGGGGACGTCGCGGCGCTGCTCGGCAGCCGCACTCAGCTCCGCACGTGGTACGCCTCCGACGACGCGTGGCGGGTCGACGTGATCGGCGCGAACGGCGAGACGGGCATGTACGCGGCGAACGACGAACTCGACGACGTCGTCCTGTCCGGCGACGACCCTTATGCGGGCGTCCAGACGTGGGACTACGAGCGCAACTCCGTGGTCCGGCTGCTCGGCGAGCCGCCCGTCCGGCTGCCGCGGGCGCAGGATCTCGTGCCGGCCGAGCTCGGCCGCCGCCTGCTCGGCGGTCCGCGGGGCGAGGAGCGGCTCGAGCCGCTGCCGGCGCTGCGGGTCGCGGGGGTGGACGCTGCCGGGCTGCGCCTCGTCCCGGCCGATCCCGACACCTCGATCGCCTCCGTCGACGTCTGGGCCGACCCGGCCACCGGGCTGCCGCTGGAGGTCCGGGTCACCGGGCGGGACGGCGGCGCGCCCGGCCTGACGACCCGCTTCCTCGATCTGGAGCAGGGGGACGGGGCCGTCCCGCCCGAGGCTGTCGAGCCGAAGTCGCCGGAGAGCGCGGCGCACGTGCTCGCGGCCGCCCCGCAGATCAGCGACTTCATCGACCGCAACGCGTTCGGCGAACTCCCGGCCGAGCTCGCCGGGCGCGAGCGCTCGCGGCTGGTGGGCGACACCGGCCAGGCCGTCCGCACCTACGGGCAGGGCTTCTCGACCTTCGCGGTCGTCTCGCTGCCCGGCCGGCTGGGGCAGCGCTCGTTCGACGCCGCCCGGGCGGCCGACGCCGCGGCCGTCGCCCTGACCGGCGGCGAGGCGATGCTGCTCCGGACGCCCCTGCTCACCCTCGTGATCGCCCTGCCCGCGGGTGGCGGCGGGTTCCTGCTGGCGGGGCCGGTCACCGGCGACCTGCTGACCCGCGCGGCACAGGAGCTCACCGACGCAGCGAGGAACGGGTTCCCCTGGTGATCCGCACGACGGGCCTGACCAAGCGGTACGGGGAGATCCTCGCCGTGGACGGGGTCGACCTCGACGTCCGGGAGGGCGACATCTTCGGTTTCCTGGGGCCGAACGGCTCCGGCAAGACCACGGTCGTCCGGATGCTCCTCGGGCTCGTCTACGCCACCGCCGGCGAGATCGAGGTGCTCGGGCAGCCGGTTCCGAGGAAGGTCGCCTCGGTGCTGCCGCAGGTGGGCGCCCTCGTCGAAGGACCGGCCCACTACGGGCACCTGTCGGGCCGGCGCAACCTCGCGATCCTGGACGCGGCCGGGCCGAACGGCCCTCGGCGCACGCGGGCCTCCCGCGTGGACGACGCGCTCGTCCGGGTCGGGCTCGGCGGCATCGACGCGCGCCCGGTGAAGGCGTACTCACTCGGCATGCGGCAGCGGCTCGGGCTGGCCGCGGCCCTGCTCAGCCCGCCGCGCCTGCTGATCCTGGACGAGCCGACGAACGGGCTCGACCCGAGCGGCATTTCGGAGATCCGCGTCCTGTTGCAGGAGCTGAACGCCGCCGGGACGACCGTCTTCCTGTCCAGCCACCTGCTCGCGGAGGTCGAGTCGACCTGCCGGCGGGTCGGCGTCCTGGACCGCGGCCGCCTGCTCCTCCAGGAGGACCTGGACGTGCTACGCGCCCCGACCGGGCGGGTCATCGTGCACAGCCCCGATGCGGACGGGGTCGTCGCGCTGCTCGACGGCCGGGTGGAGGAACGGGTCGGCGACCGCCTCGCCGTCCGGGCCGCCGACACGGCCGCGCTGAACAGCCAGCTCGTCGGCGCCGGGTTGCGGATCGTGGGGGTGGCGGCCGAGCGGCCGACCCTCGAGGAGGTCGTGCTCTCCGTCGTGAGCGCCGGGTCCGACCGGATGGACCGGACTGCCCGGGAGGACACCTCGTGATCCGCGTGGAGCTCGGCAAGCTGGTCCGGCGGCCGCGGACGTGGGTGACCCTGGCGCTGCTCTGCGCGCTGCCGACGCTGGTCGCGGTGTTCGTCGCCGCCCGCGACATCGGGCCGCGGCCCGGCGAGGGGCCGGCGTTCCTGTCGGCGGTGCTGAACAACGGCTCGCTCTACCCGGCGGCGGCGCTGGCGTTGATCCTGCCGATCTTCCTGCCCGTCTCCGTCGCGCTGATTGCCGGCGACGCGATCGCGGGGGAGGCCGCGGGCGGGACGCTGCGTTACCTGCTCGTCCGGCCGGTCGGGCGCACCCGGCTGCTGGTCGCGAAGCTCGTGTCGGTGATCGCGTTCGTCCTCGGCTCGGTGATCGTCGTTGCGCTGGTCTCGCTCGTCGTCGGCCTGACGTTGCTGGGCTCGCAGGGCGGCTCGGTCGTCTCCGTGTCCGGCGTCGAGCTGAGCCCGGGCCAGGTGGCCTGGCGGATGGCGCTGACGGTCGGATACATCGGCGTCTCCATGATCGGCGTCGCGGCGATCGCGCTGTTCCTGTCCACGCTCACGACGTCCTCGTCCGGCGCCGCCCTGGGTGCGCTCGCCGCGCTGATCACGAGCCAGGTGCTGGTCACCCTCGAAGCGGCCTCCGCCGTGCGCCCGTACCTGCCGACGCGTTATTGGTTGGCGTGGATCGATCTTTTCCGGGACCCGATCTTGTGGCGCCAGGTCGAACGCGGACTCGCTATTCAGGCCGTATACGCCGTCGTGTTCCTCGGCCTCGCGTGGGCGAATTTCGCGTCCAAGGACATCACCAGCTGACAGGAAAGTCATATCGTCCTGGCAGCAATCTGACGGTAATTCGGCAGGGCGCTGGCGGGATATGCCCAGCGATCTTCAAAACCGCTCGATTTCGCGGTACGCCGCAGCGATCGAGCCTAGGCCCACACGCTTCATCATCAACGCGCCCTTCTTCGAGGCGCAGGCATTTCTCGAGTCCCGCAAGGGGACGGCCGGTCAGAACCAGTACGTCCGGCTCGTGAAAGTGGACTTCGAGGGCCTCTACCAGGGCGGCGCGCTGAAGGAGCCCGCTCGCATGCCCGGAATTCCCAGGACCTGGGGGTTCATTTACCCCCCGTCCGGGCGCGAAAGGCGTGCTTTCCCGTTCCGACCAATCCGGCCCGCCGGGCGATTTCGAAGAGCCCGTAACCCGCCAAATCGGGCGATTCGCCCGCCGCGTTCGAAATGCGGCACGGGTGGGTCCGTCATGGTCCCGACCTGGGGCGGTTCGCCGACGTTGGAGAATTCCTATGCCCCGTCCCACCCGCACGTCCCGCTCGGTGTCCCGAGCCGGAGTCGCACTCCTGGCCGGTGGCCTGGTCGCCGGGCTCTCCGTCGCGCAGGCGGGCGCCGTGAGCGCCGAGCCCACCGAGAACCCCACCGCTACGGCGGCCAAGTACAATTACTTCGACAGCGACTTCATCCTGCGCCTGCGGGCGGCGGCGATCGAGCCCGAGGCCGACATCCCCAAGCCGCTGGTCACCGGCATCGGCTACAGCGCCGTGAACCTGGAGAAGGACATCGGCGGCCCCCTCGCCGACTGCGAGATCTTCGGCGCCGGGTACTACCTCACGGACGTCGTCGAGCAGGGTGTGCTGGAGAACAGCGGCCCGCCGGACGCCGGCAACAAGGGCGGCGGCATCTTCAACCCCACCCAGTCCAAGGACACCAAGCCGAACCTCTCGCCCGGCGAGAACCTGAACAACCGCGCGCCGCAGATCCGCGACACCATCGACGGCCACGTCATCTACGAGCTCCCGCACGACGGCAACGGCGTGCGCTGGCAAGCCGACTGTACGGACGACGCCGGCGGCAAGGCGACCGGCAACAACCTCGACCTCGCCGGCGCCGAGGGCGTCGGCAGCACCACCACCGGCAAGGTCGACAAGAAGACCGGCGAGTACGTCGGGATCTCCCGCGCCTACATCGCCGCGCTGAACACGGGGACTGCCACCCTCGACGCGATCTCCTCGATCATGCAGGTCAAGCACCTGCCGGGGCAGAAGCCCACGGTGACCTACCGGATCGGGATCAGCGGCGGCACCCTCGCCGAAGGCGCCGACATCCCGTACGGCGACCTGACGAAGCAGTTCAACGAGCAGGTGACGAAGAACTCGACCGCGCTCGCGGCCCTCGGGACCTTCGGCATCACCCTGCTCGGCCCGACCGAGAGCGTCTCCGAGAACGGCGGCCGCTACATCATCAACGCCCCGTTCCTCGAGCTCCAGGCCGGCCTGATCTCCCGCAAGGGCACCGTCGGGGAAAACCAGCGCCTCCGCCTCGTGAACATCGACTTCGAGGGCCTCTACCAGGGCGGGGCGCTCAAGGAGCCCGGCCAGGCCGGCTTCTGAGCCCGTATCGGGCTGAGCACGGCTGTCCAGACCGGCCGTCAGCTCCCGCAGACCGCCCTGGTTGGTGGCGCGAGCTGAGCGGCCCCCACGGCCTGCCGGACGATTCGGTCCACGACCGGGTCGCCCGGCAGGCCCCCGTGGGTGGTGGCCAGGCCGGGGCAGAGGTCCTGCAGGACGAGATTCGTCGCCCCGTCCAGGCGGGCTGAGCCGGGCGGGACGACCACCTCGTCCCGGACGGTCCAGATCGAGAGCCAGGCCGGATGGTCGGTCGTCGGGCCGCCGTCGCCCAGGCCCGTGAGCAGTTCGCTGCCCGGGACGAGTTGGCGGCACGCCTCCGGGCACAGCTGGGGGAGCGCGGCGGCCGCACTGGACGCCACCGTCGTCCCGGCGAAGGGGGCGCCCAGCGTGACCACCCGCCGGGCCCGGCCGGCGCCGTCGTGCTCGCGTGCCCAAAGCAGGGCCACGACCCCGCCCGCCGAGTAGCCGACGACGTCCACCGAGGGGGCGCCGCCGTCCAGTTCGGCGGCGACCGCGTCCTCGAGGACCTCCACCTGGCGGTTCAGGTCGCCCGTCCCGTCGCCTACCGCGGGAACGACGCGCGCGTCTCGCCCGCCGGCGCGGAGCGAGGCCGCCAGTGCGCGCAGGCCCGCGTCCGCCCCGCCGTAGCCGGGGACGAGCAGGACGGGACCCGGGCGGTCCTGCGCCGCCACCACCGGGGCGGCCTGCGCGGCCTGGGTCGGCGGGCCGTCCCGGGACACGAGGACTCCGACCGTCCCCGCCGCGACTGCCGTGGCGCACGCCGTCACCACGACACGCGCGAGCGTCCGCCGGCGCGGACTCAGCCGGGCGAAGGGGCGGGGGGTGCGGGCAGCCATCTGCTGCGATTGTGCATCGGGCCGCGGCCCGGAGGCGGCCCGTCGGGGCCGCGGGTCAATCCTCGGCCTGGTTCGGGTTGATCTCCGGGCAAAGCTCCCGGGCCCGGCGATAGACTCCCGGCGGAATTCGTGCTGTCTCACTGACAGTCGCCTCCTCGTCCGCCAAATGTCGCTGTAGCCAGGGAGTGTCGTGTCTCGTCGTCTGTTCACCTCGGAGTCCGTTACCGAGGGCCACCCTGACAAGATCGCCGACCAGATCAGCGACTCGATCCTCGACGCCCTGCTGAAGGAAGACCCGCGCAGCCGCGTCGCGGTCGAGACGTTGATCACGACAGGCCAGGTGCACGTCGCGGGCGAGGTCACGACCAAGGGCTACGCAGACATCCCCACGATCGTGCGTGACCGGGTACTCGAGATCGGTTACGACTCGTCGAAGAAGGGCTTCGACGGCGCGTCCTGCGGCGTCTCGGTCTCGATCGGCTCGCAGTCGCCCGACATCGCGCAGGGCGTCGACTCGGCGTACGAGGCGCGCGAGGGCGAGGGCACCGACGAGCTCGACCGCCAGGGCGCCGGCGACCAGGGCCTGATGTTCGGCTACGCCTGCGAAGACACGCCCGAGCTCATGCCGCTGCCGATCACGCTGGCGCACCGGCTCGCGATGCGGCTGACGGCGATGCGCAAGTCGGGGACGATCCCGTACCTGCGCCCCGACGGCAAGACCCAGGTCACCGTCGAGTACGACGGCGACCGCCCCGTCCGGCTCGACACGGTCGTCGTGTCCTCGCAGCACGCGGCGGACATCGACCTCAAGACCCTGCTCGCGCCCGACATCAAGGACCTGGTGGTCGACCCCGAGCTCGTCGGGCTCGACATCGACACCGAGGGCTACCGCCTGCTCGTCAACCCGACCGGACGGTTCGAGGTCGGCGGCCCGATGGGCGACGCCGGCCTGACCGGCCGCAAGATCATCGTCGACACCTACGGCGGCATGGCCCGCCACGGCGGCGGCGCGTTCTCGGGCAAGGACCCGTCGAAGGTCGACCGTTCCGCCGCGTACGCGATGCGCTGGGTCGCGAAGAACGTCGTGGCCGCCGGGCTCGCGTCGCGCTGCGAGGTGCAGGTCGCGTACGCGATCGGCAAGGCGCACCCGGTCGGCGTGTTCGTCGAGACCTTCGGCACCGAGAAGTTCTCGCCGGACGCCATCCAGTCCGCCGTGACGACGGTCTTCGACCTGCGTCCGGCCGCGATCATCCGCGACCTCGACCTGCTCCGCCCCATCTACACGCCGACCGCGGCCTACGGGCACTTCGGCCGCGACCTGCCCGACTTCACGTGGGAGCGCACCGACCGGATCGACGCGCTCCGGGCAGCCGTCGGCGCCTGAGAGTTCCAACCCCGTGCGTCCGGCAAACGGCGTCCTATAGCGGGCCGATTGCCGGACGCTACGGGGTGTTCTCGAGGAGCGCGCCGACGTCCGCGCGGGTGCGCAGCCGGACGAACCGCAGGTGCTTCCACTGCGGGTCGGCCGGGACGCCCGCGTACGTGCGCCGGTACTCCGAGTGCTGCGCGACGGACCAGGCGATCACCGAGCGCTCCGGGTCCAGCGAGAGCAGGTTGCCGAGCTTCTCGCGGTTGCCGTTCCACAGCTCCGTGCCCCGGACGACGCGGCTGAACGAGCGCCGGACTATCTGGTAGGTCACGAGCGTGCGCGGCAGGTCCAGCCAGACCAGGGTGTCGGCCCTCGTCCAGACCAGGTCGCGGACGGCGCTGTAGTTGCCGTCGACGACCCAGCGGTCGCCGCCCACCCGCTCGGCCACGCGCTCGCGGTATTTCCCCGGCGGCAGCTGGGTCCAGCCTTGCTGGTGGTAGATCGAGTCCAGCTCGACGTGGGGCACGCCGAGCCGCGCGGCGAGCCGGCTGGCCAACCGCGTCTTGCCCGACCCGGAATTGCCGATCACCACCACACGCTGCATGGGCTCCACCCTGCCATCCACAGGCCGGCGGCGGGCGGGCGGGAACGTCGGCCGGCTCTGGTAGACCAGTGCGTATGAGTGGGGGCGTATGAGTGGGGGACCGGCGGGCCAGCTGGAGTTCGCGCGCGCCGGGGTGCGCGCCGGGCGGGCGGCGACGCGCGCCCGCGCGGAGGCGCCGGTGGTCGCGGCCGAGTTGCCCGTCGCGCGCGTGGTCGTCGACGTCGGGCTGGCTCATTTGGACCGCGTGTTCGACTACCTCGTCCCCGCTTCGCTCGCGGCATCCGCGGTGCCGGGGGTGCGGGTGCGGGTCCGGTTCGCCGGGCAACTCGTCGGCGGGTTCGTGGTGGAACGGGCGGCCGTCAGCGAGCACCTCGGCCGGCTCGGCCAGCTGCACAAGGTGGTCTCGCCCGAGCCGGTTCTGAGCCCGGAGATCCTCGCACTGGGCCGGGCGGTGGGCGCGCGCTACGGGGGCACGCTCTCCGACGTGCTGCGCCTGGCCGTCCCGCCGCGGCACGCCCGGGTCGAGGCCGAGCCGGCGCGCGCACCCGCGGCCCGCACCCGCGGCCCCGCCCGCGCCGCCGGCGGGCGCGGCCTGGGCGCCGTACGAGAACGGGCCGGGCTTCCTGGACGCGCTCGCGCACGGGCGGGCGCCGCGGGCGGTGTGGTCGGCCGTCCCGGGGGCCGACTGGGCGACGGCGGTCGGCGAGGCCGTCGCCGCGACGCTGGCGACGGGCCGCGGCGCCCTCGTGGTCGTCCCCGACCTGCGCGACGTCGACCGGGTGTTCACGGCGGTCGAGGCGGCGACGGGGGTAGGGGCCGCCGTGGCGCTGACCGCCGACCTCGGCCCGGCCGAGCGGTATCGGCGGTGGCTCGCGGTGCGCCGCGGGGCCGTCCGGGCGGTCGTCGGCACCCGGGCGGCGATGTTCGCGCCGGTCGCCGACCTCGGCCTGGTGGTGAGCTGGGACGACGGCGACGACCTGCACGCCGAGCCGCGCGCGCCGTACCCGCACGTGCGGGAGGTGCTGTGCCTGCGGGCTCACGCCGAGGGCGCGGCGGCGTTGCTCGGCGGGCATGCGATGACGGCGGAGGCCGCCGCGCTGCTCGAGTCGGGCTGGGCGCACCCGCTCGCCGCGTCTCGGGCCGTCCTGCGGGAACGAGTGCCGAAGGTCGTCGCGACGGGCGAGGACGCGCAGCTGGCCCGCGACGGCGCCGCCCGTTCCGCGCGGCTCCCGACCCTCGCCTGGCAGACGGCGCGCTCCGCGCTGGCGGTGGGCCCGGTGCTCGTCCAGGTGCCGCGCCGCGGGTACCTGCCGGGGCTCGCGTGCGTTCGCTGCCGGGCTGCGGCGCGCTGCACCCGCTGCGCCGGGCCGCTGTCGATCGCGGTCGGGCACGCCCTAGCGGGTTGCCTGCTGTGCGGGCTGGGCGCCGACGCCTGGGCCTGCCCGGACTGCTCGTCGACCCGGTTCCGGGCGGTCGCGGTCGGTGCCGTCCGCACGGCGGAGGAGCTCGGGCGGGCGTTCCCCGGCGTCGCGGTGCGCACGTCGGGGCAGGACGCGGTGCTCGACACGGTCGGGCCCTCGCCGGCGCTGGTCGTGGCGACCCCGGGGGCCGAGCCGATCGCCGAGGGCGGCTACGCGGCGGCGCTGTTGCTGGACGCGCACGCGGTCCTGCGTCGGCCCGACCTGCGCGCGGCCGAGGAGGCGCTGCGCCGGTGGGCCAATGCCGCTCGCCCTCGTCCGGCCCGGCGACGCGGGCGGGCAGGTCGTGCTGGTCGGGGACGCGGGCACGCCCGCCGTCCAGGCCCTCGTGCGGTGGGACCCGGCGGGCTTCGCCCGGCGCGAGCTCGACGACCGGCGCGCGCTCGGCTTCCCGCCGGCGGTGCGTCTCGCCGTCCTGACCGGCGGCGCGGACGCCGTCGCCGACCTGCTTTCGCTCGCCGGGCTGCCGGGCGGCGCGGAGGTGCTCGGCCCGGTGCCCGCCCCGCCCCGCCAGGAGCCCGGCGGCGCGAGCGAGGAGCAGGTCCGCACGCTGGTGCGGGTGCCGCGGGCGCAGGGAGCGCTGCTCGTCACCGCGCTGCGGGGGGCGCAGGGCGTCCGCAGCGCGCGCAAGGCGGCCGGGTCGGTCCGGCTGCAGGTCGACCCCGCCGAACTCGGCTGAGCACACGTCTGACGGTTCGTCAGTAGCCCGAACGGACTAGGTGGGCCCCCTCCGTCGAGGCCATTTCACAGGAACCGCGCCGAGCCTGCCCGGTCGTTCCGCTTTCCTCTGGCAACAGGCGTAAGCGCGCTTGTCCAGCAGCGACACGCGAGAGGAAACCACCGTGAACGGCACAGACGTCGTGTTGGCGGACGAGTCCGACACGGACGTCTGGGCACCGATCGGCCGCGTCCGGATCCTCGCATTGGCAGGCGGCACCTGGGTCGTCGGGCTCGTCGCGGCGGCGCTGGTGTTCGGCATCGGCGCGGGCGGGTCGGCCCCGGCGATCGCGCACGGCTTCGACCTCGCCGCCCCCGACGGGGACGCGGCGAGCACCGCGCGGGTGCTTGCCGAGGAACTCGATGTCACCTTCGGTCATTGGACCGTCGACCCGGCCGTGGACGCGAGCGGCATGGCGCACGGCACGATCGGGGTGTCCGCGACCAGCCGGGCGGCCGGCGCGAAGTCCTTCAAGCTGGACGTCGACGTGGTCGACGGCACCGGCCAGCCCGTTCTCGCCGACTCCCTGACGGTGCATCAGCTCGGCAAGGGTCGTACGGCGAAGGGCACGCTGACTGTGTCGCTGACCCCCGCGTCCGCCGACGCGCTGGCCGCGCATGTAGCGAAGTACCGTCCGACCGTCGTCGAAGCCGTCTCCTACTGATCCGCAGCCGGGCCGGGGTGCCTCCGCCTGCCGAGGAGCCTGGGGACCGCTAAATCATGCGCCACGGCGGAGGAACGCCCCCGGATCCGACTTCTGGTGGAGTGTGGGTCTCACTCGGCGTCTATGACCGCGACACTCCACCAGTAGTAGGCGAGGCAGGATGTTAACGTCCGGCAGAATGCTTGTACATTCCTTTGTCAGTAAGCGTTTCCGGGCCGCGGAAACTGTCGGTGCCCCTGTCTAGTGTCGGTCGTATGGACACGGCGACGAGGACGATCCCGGACGGGTTGGCGCAGTTGGCGCCAGGCCCGGGGCTCGCCGCGCTGCTCGCGGAAGTCGATCTCGCCACAGTGTCGGACGACGACATCGTCGATGTCATGATTGCCCGGGATCGGCAGGGTGCGCATGAGCGGGCCCGGTTCCTGGCTGCGGTGCTGGAGACGGCGCTGCGGTCTTCGGCGGCGGCGGGGTGTGCACCGGGGGAGCTGGGCCGGTACGCCGCAGACGAGGTGCGGGCGGGGTTGATGGTGACCTCGCGTGGGGCGGACATGCTGGTCGAGTTCGCGTGCGAGATCTTCCTTCGCCTCCCGCGTCTGGGTGACGGGATGCTCGGCGGGGAGCTGGACGAGTCGCGGGCCCGGAAGTTTACGAACGGCACGTGCGGTCTGCCGGACGAGCTCGCGCACAAGGTTTGCGAGAAGCTGGTGCCGAGGGCGTCGGGGTGGACGACGAGCCAACTGGCGGAGCGGATCCGGCGGGAGATCGTCGCGTTGGACCCGGAGTGGGTGGGCAAGCGGTACGAGAAGGCGCTCGAGGAGCGGGACGTGTCGGCTTTCCTCGGCCCGGAAGGTACCGCGACGGTGACGGGTCGTCATCTGCCGGTGGATCGGGCGGCGGCGATCTCGGATCGGCTGGATCGGTTGTCGAAGTCGGCGAAGACCGACGGTGACCCGCGGCGGATCGGGCATTTGCGCGCGGAGTTGTTCCTGGGCTTGCTCGACGGCACCTACCTCGGGCTCACCGACACTCAGATCCTCGCCCACCTGGCCGCGAACCGCCCCGACCCCGACGAGGACGACCTCGAGGACCCCGGATCCGACGACCCTGACGGGGACCCGGGTGACACCGGCCCCGGCGGCGCGGGTCCGGATCTTGAGGGCTCGGACCCCGACGACCCCGGGCCCGACGACCCCGGGCCCGACGACCCCGGGCCCGACGACCCCGGGCCCGACGAGCCCGACGACGACCCGTGCTGGGCCGACGACGACGATGCCGACAACCCCGAGGGCGCCGACAACGCCGAGGCCGCCGACAACCCCGAAGCCGCCGGGGCCGCCGAGGAGACTCTCTCGCGCCGGCCCCGGGTCCCGGCTCGCGGTGGGATCGAGTTGCAGGTGCGCCTGTCGACACTCCTGGGGTCGGACGAGGCGCCGGCGGAGCTCGCCGGATGGGGCCCGGTCTACGCGGCGCTGGCCCGCACGATCGCCGCGCGGCTGGGCGACGCCGAATGGCGGTGGGCGATCACCACCCCCGCCGGGTACCTGCTCGCCTGCGGGATCACCACCGTCCGCCCCACCGGTACGAGAAAGGGCCGGCGCACCGACGACGTCCTCGAGATCGCGATCCCTGCGACCCTGCTCGATCAACTAATCGAACTGACGAACCGTCACACGGACCCCAAGCTCGCGGCCTGGCTGCCCGTACTCGCCGACATCCGCCGCCGAATCGACTTCTTCCGGACCGACAAACCCCCACCCGACCCAGGCCGCCGCTTCCCGACCGCGGCGCTACGACGTGAAGTCGAGATGGCGCTGCGGCGCTGTGTCGGCGTGGGCTGCCGGCGGCGCGCTACCAAGTCCGAGATCGACCACACGATCGACCACGGCCACGGCGGGCAGACGGTCGGGGAGAACCTCGGCCCGGCGTGCGGGCGCGACCACGGGCTCAAACACCACGGCGGCTGGGCACTGGAACGCACCGGCCCACACACCTTCACCTGGACCAGCCCACTGGACCGGCGCTACGACGTGCACACCCCTCCGGTCATCGAGCCCTACCCCGCGCCTGAGCCGAGCGGCATCGACCCGCCGGAGCCCTGGTACCGCGTGGACACCGGCACGCCCTGGCAGCTCAGCACGACGTGGGGTACTCCCGAAGGCCCCGAACCTTGCCCGGAGGGGTGGCTCGAACCGCAGCCCGACACGGGGCCTGAACTTGCGCCGGCGTGCCTCGAGGTCCCGCCCTTTTGACCCTCCGGTGGTCAGGCGGCAGGGAACCTCGGGCGCCCTGGGCGGCGGCGATCGTCGGGATCTTCGTCCTGTTGGCGGGCTGTGGCTCCGGCGAGCGCGTTAACCAGAACCTGGCCCACACGCCAGAAGCGCCGGCCTCGGCGACGACGCCCGATCCCGGTCGCGGAGCGGATCGCAAGCCCGGCACGGGCGAGGGTTCTGGAGTGGAAGGGGGCAACGGCGGACGTGGCGGCGACAGTTCGAGCGCGCCCACCGTGCCCCATTCCGACACGTACGCCGAGAAGAACGTCGCCGTCACGTAGGCAGATATCCCCAGCAGCCCGGCCTGCGCGAACGAGAGTTTGCGCAACCAGCCGGTCAGCGGAATCAAGCACACGCACGCCGGCGCCATGACCACCTCAACTCGGGCCCCAGCAAGGAGGCGCCCAGCAGATACGGCGCCGCCAACACCAACGCCACCAAGACGAGCCGGGCCACGGCGCCGACGCCCGCGCCTCGGCGCGGGAGGAGGAGCGTCTCGACCGTCATCAGCGGACTATGCGCGGGTTGTGGGTACGTCGTCCAGCCGTCGGAAACCCCCAGCCGGGGGGCCGCCTAGACTGACCCGCGTCCTCGAGCCCCGTCCCGCACCAGAAGCAGGAGCCCGCTGCGTTGGCCATCCAGCCGATCCGCCTGTTCGGTGACCCCGTCCTGCGCACGCCCGCGGCCCCGGTCACGGACTTCGACAAGGAGTTGCGGACGCTCGTCGACGACCTGATCGAGACGATGAAGGACGCCCCCGGCGCCGGGCTCGCCGCCCCGCAGATCGGCGTGTCGCTTCGGGTGTTCACCTACTACGTCGACGGGGAGATCGGCCACCTCGTCAACCCCGACCTCGACCTGTCGGCCGAGGAGCAGGACGGCGACGAGGGCTGCCTGTCGCTGCCGGGTTTGGCGTTCCCGACCGTCCGGTCGCTGTCCGTCGTCGCGCGCGGGCTGAACATGCACGGGGAGCCGGTGACGATCTCCGGGTCGAACCTGCTGGCGCGCTGCGTCCAGCACGAGACCGACCACCTCGACGGGATCCTGTTCGTCGACCGGCTCGACCGCGAGACGCGCAAGCAGGCGCTGCGGGCGATCCGGGAGTCGACGTGGGCCGGCGAGCCCGCGCCGGCGGTGCGCGCTCTCGCCGCACGCGACCGCGGGCCGGGCGACGTAACGGCGATGCGGCTCGTCTTCGCCGGTACCCCCGAGGTCGCGCTGCCGTCGTTGGCGGCGCTGCTCGACTCCCGCCACGAGGTGGTCGCCGTCGTGACCCGTCCGGACGCCCCGGCGGGCCGCGGGCGCACGCTCGTGCCCAGCCCGGTGGGGGAGGCCGCCGCGGCCGCGGGCCTCGAGGTGCTGAAGCCGAAGCGCCCGCGCGACCCGGAGTTCCTGGCCCGCCTGGCCGAGATCGCCCCCGACTGCTGCCCGGTCGTGGCGTACGGCGGCCTGCTGCCGCAGCCCGCGCTGGACATCCCGCCGGCCGGGCTGGGTCAACCTGCACTTCTCGCTGCTGCCCGCCTGGCGCGGGGCCGCGCCGGTGCAGCACGCGGTGCTGAACGGTGACGAGATCACCGGGGCGACGACGTTCCGGCTCGTCCTCGAGCTGGACGCGGGCCCGGTCTTCGGCGTCCTGACCGAGCTCGTCCGGCCGACCGACACCAGCGGTGACCTGCTCGACCGGCTCTCCGTCGCCGGGGCGGGCCTGCTCGTCGCGACGCTCGACGGGATCGCCGACGACGCCGTGCACGCCGGTGGAGCAGACCGGCCGACGGCGTCTCGCTCGCGCCGAAGCTGACCGTGGCCGGACGCGGAGGTCGACTGGGCCGCGCCCGCGATGCGCGTCGACCGGCTCGTCCGCGCGTGCACGCCGGCGCCCGGGGCGTGGACGACGTTCCGCGGGGAGCGGCTGCGGCTCGGACCCGTCCGGCCCCTGCCGGAGGACCGCGGCCTCGCGCCCGGCGAGCTCGCGGCCGACAAGAAGCTGCGTCCGGGTCGGGACGGCGACGCATGCCGTCGCGCTCGGCGAGGTCACCGCGCCCGGCAAGCGGCCGACGGCCGCGGCGGACTGGGCACGCGGGGTACGGCTCGACACTGGCGAGCGACTGGGGGCGACGGCATGACGGGACGGCCGAATTCAGGCGGCGGGACTGGCTCGGGGACGGCTCCGGCCGCCGCGTCGGCACCGGTGGCTGGAGCAACACGCGCGGGCCCGGCAGCCCCGCCGCGCGCGGCGTGGGGCGGCCGGGAGGGCGCTCCGGCGGCCCGGCCGGCCCGCGCCCGGCCGAGGCGGGCCGGCCGCCGCTCACCCCGCCGGACCCGGCGCGCCGCGCGGCGTACAACCTGCTGCGGGCGGTCGACGAGCGGTCCGCGTACGCGAACCTGACCCTGCCCGGCCTGCTGCGTGAGGCAGGCCTGTCGCGGGCGCGACGCGGCGTTCGCGACCGAGCTCGGCTACGGGACGCTGCGCGGCCTCGGCACGTACGACCAGGTGCTGGCCGCCTGCGTCGACCGGCACCTCGACCGGGTGGACGCGCCCGTCCGCGACGTCCTGCGCCTCGGGGTGCACCAGCTGCTCGGCATGCGGGTGCCGTCCCACGCGGCGGTGTCCTCGACCGTCGACCTGGCTCGCACGGCCGTCGGCCCGGGCCCGGCGTCGTTCGTCAACGCGGTGCTGCGCAAGGTGGCCGCGCGCGACCTGACCGGCTGGCACGACGAGCTCGCGCCGCACTACGCCGTCGACCCGGCCGGGCATCTGGCGTTCGCCCACGCCCACCCGCGCTGGATCGTCCTGGCCTTCGCGGACGCTCTCGGCGGCGACTGGGACGCGGTGGCTGCCGCGCTGAAGGCCGACAACGTCCCCGCGAAGGTGATGCTGGCCGCGCGGCCGGGCCGGTGCACGGTCGCCGACCTCGTCGGAGCTGGGCGCGGAGGCGGCGCGGTTCTCGCCGTACGGCGCGGTGCTGGACTCCGGCGACCCCGGCGACCTCGACCCCGTCCGGACGGGTGCCGCCGGCGTCCAGGACGAGGGCAGCCAGCTCGTCGCGCTCGCGCTGGCGGCGGCGTCCACTCGACGGTCCGGACGCGCGCTGGCTCGACGCGTGCGCCGGGCCCGGGCGGCAAGGCGGCGCTGCTCGCCGGGCGAGGCCGCGGCCCGCGGCGCGATGCTGCTCTCCGCAGAGCTCGCGGTGCACCGGGCCGGGCTGGTGGCGCGCTCGCTGCCGTCCGGGCGCGCCCGGTGGTGGTCGCCGACTGCGACCGTCGCCGCCGTGGCGCGACGGCGTCTTCGACCGCGTCCTGGTCGACGCGCCGTGCACCGGGCTGGGCGCGCTGCGCCGCCGTCCCGAGGCCCGCTGGCGCCGCGAGCCCGGCGACGTCGGGCCGGCTGTTCCCGCTGCAGACCGCGCTGCTGGCCCGGGCCCTGGACGCGACCCGGCCCGGCGGGCTGGTCGCGTACGTGACCTGTTCGCCGCACGTGGGGGAGACGCGCGGGGTGGTGTCGTCGGTGCTGGGCAAGCGCCCCGGCGACGTCCTGGTCGACGCCCGGCCGTTGCTGCCCGGCGTCCCGGACCTCGGCGACGGCCCGCACGTCCAGCTCTGGCCGCACCTGCACGGCACCGACGCGATGTTCCTGGCCCTGATCAGAAGGCGCTGATCAGAAAGGGCTGATTCGCCGAGGCTGACCCGGTCGGTCTAGCCGGACACAGGGCTGTGGCAGGCTGTCGGCATGGCGACCATTACCCGCGGTAAGTTGAAGTTCGACGTGACCGAGTCCGGCCCGGCAGACGGCGAGATCGTCCTGCTGCTGCACGGGTTCCCGCAGCAGTCCGGACAGCTGGGACAAGGTCGTCCCCCTGCTCAACGAGGCCGGGTACCGGACGCTGGCGATGAGCCAGCGCGGCTACTCGGCCGCGGCTCGACCCGCCGGGCGCTCGGCGTACAAGGTGCCCGAGCTGGTCGCGGACGCGATCGCCGTCGTCGACGCCTACGGCGGCGGCCCGGTGCACGTCGTCGGGCACGACTGGGGTGCGGTCGTCGCGTGGGGAATCGCAACCGAGCGCCCCGAGAAGGTCGCGAGCCTGACGACGTTGTCCGTGCCGCACGGAAGAGCCTTCCTGCGCTCGATGGTGACGAGCCGTCAGGTTCTGCACTCCTGGTACATGTTGTTCTTCCAGCTGCCGTGGCTGCCCGAGCGGTTCATGCACTCGCAGTTCGAGCGGTTCCTGCGCTTCGGCGGGCAGTCGGAGGTCGCGGCCGAGCGCGACCGCGCGTCGTTCCCCGAGCCGACCGACCTGACCGGCCCGATCAACTGGTACCGCGCGCTGCCGCTGGTGAACCTGTGGAAGTCGGCCGGCCCGGTCAGCACCCCGACGCTGTTCGTGTGGAGCGACCGCGACATCTACCTGCTGCGCGCCGGTGCCGAGAAGTGCGGCGACTACGTCGAGGGGCCGTTCCAGTTCGAGATCCTCGCGGGCGTCAGCCACTGGATCCCCGAGGAGGCACCGCGCGAGCTCGTCGGCCGTCCTGCTGCCGCACCTGCGCAAGTGGCCGGCCCGCGAGCTGGCCGCGGTGGGGCGGGTCGCCACCTAGGCTGAGCCCGACGACGTCAGCACGGCGGGAGGCGGATGGACGCGGAACAGGCGCGGGTCCTGCGCGACCTGCTCGCCGGTTCGGACTGGGCGCGCCGCACGCGCGACTTCGCCGCCGCCCTGCGCGGGTGCGGGCATTCGCCGGGCGGGCTGCTCCTCGTCGGCACACCGGCCGAGGAGCCGTGGCATCTGACGGCCCATCTGGCGGACGAGGCGCGGGTCGCCGGCATCCCTGAACTGGCGCCGACGCTGGTCCGGCACAGCGTCCCGCTCGGGGCGCCCGCGCACCTGGCCGTCGATCTGGCCCGGCTCGAGGCCGCCCGGCGCGGCGAGACGGTGTTCGTCGTCGCGCCCGACGCCGCCGGCGAGGGCCTGCTGCAACGCGTGCACGACGCCCGGCGCAGCGGGGCCACCGTGCTGGCGCTGGAGGCGGGCAACCGCGAACTGCGGTCGATGGCGCACGAGGCGCTGACCGTCGGGCCGGCCGAGGGGCGCGGGGCCGCGGGCGTGCTGCGCCCCGACGGGCTGGTCGTCCCGGACGACGCCGCCCTCGCCTTCGAAGCCGCCCAGCACCTGGTCAGCCTGGCGGCGGGCGAACCAGTCCCGTCCGGCGCCGGCAAGCGCGGATTCCGCGACCGGCTGGCCCGTGTCATCGAAACCGTCAGCGGGCCGGCGCCCGCCCCCCGGCGCTGACGGCGCCGCCCCCGGGCGAGAATGGGCGCCTCGGACCGAAGGAGTACGCAGTGGCAGTCGTGGTGGGCATCGAGACGTCGTGCGACGAGACCGGCGTCGGCGTCGTGCGCGACGGTGAGCTGATCGGCGCGGCCCTGGCGTCCAGCATGGACGCGCACGCGCGCTTCGGCGGCGTCGTCCCCGAGGTCGCGGCGCGCGCCCACCTCGACGCGCTGACCCCCTGCATGGACCTGGCGCTCACGCAGGCCGGCATCACGTCCGCGGACGTGGACGCGATCGCCGTGACCGCCGGGCCTGGCCTGGCGACCGCGTTGCAGGTCGGCCTGGCGGCGGCGAAGGCGTACTCGATCGCGTGGGACGTGCCGCTCTACGGCGTGCACCACCTCGCCGGGCACGTCGCCGCCGACTCCCTCGCGCACGGCCCTCTGCCCAACCCGTGCGTCGTCCTGATCGTCTCGGGCGGGCACACCTCGCTGCTGGCGGTCCGCGACCTCGTCGCCGACCCGATCGTGCACCTCGGGGACACCCTGGACGACGCGGCCGGCGAGGCGTTCGACAAGGTCGGCCGCGTGCTCGGGCTGCCCTTCCCGGGCGGGCCGTGGATCGACCGCGAGGCGAAGGCCGGCAACCCCGCCGCGATGAAGTTCCCGCGCGCGCTCTCGCGCCCGGGCGACCCGCCGTTCGAGTTCTCCTTCTCCGGGTTGAAGACTGCGGTGGCGCGCTGGGTCGAGCGGGCCGAGGCGGCGGGGGAGGAGATCCCGGTCGCGGACGTGGCCGCGTCCTTCCAGCAGGCAGTCGTCGACGTCCTGGTGGACAAGTCGATCGCCGCCTGCGCCGACCAGGGCGTCGCCGACCTCGTGATCGTCGGGGGCGTCGCCGCGAACAGCCGGCTGCGGGCCGTCGCCGCGGAGCGGTGCGCCGCCGCCGGCGTGCGCCTGCGGGTCCCGGAGCTGCGCTACTGCACGGACAACGGCGCGATGATCGCGGCCGTCGGCCACATGCTCTTCGTCTCCGGGCGCGCCCGCGGACTCCCTCGACCTCGGCACCGACCCGTCCGCCGAGCTGCTCTCGGCGACGCTTGCCCGCGTCTGAGGGTCGGTCTCATGGCGTCGCACTCGCAGGCTCGGTGACGCTGTCAGCCCACCCCCGCGCCGTCGTGCTCGTCGAAGGGGAATCGGACCAGTGGGCGCTGGAGGCCCTGGCCGCCCGGCGGGGCCGTGACCTCGTTGCCGAGGGCGTCTCGATCGTCGCGATGGGCGGGATCACCAACTCCTACAAGCATCTGACGCATTGTCTGTCCGCGGGGCTGCGCGTCGTGGGTCTCTACGACGCCGGCGAGCGAGACCACGTCGCGCGGGCGGTGGAGCGGGCCGGGCTGGGGGTCCGGAACTTGGTGGAGCTCGGGTTCTTCGGCTGCGACGCCGACCTCGAGGACGAGCTGATCCGGGCGCTCGGGGTTGCCCGCGTCGAGGCCGTGGTCGAGGCAGCAGGCGACCTGCGGTCCCTGCGGCTGCTGCAGGGCATGCCCGCCCAGCGCGGCTGGACGGCCGAAGCCGTCCTGCACCGGTTCATGGGCGTGCGCTCGGGCCGCAAGCGGGTGTACGCCCGCCTGCTCGTGGAAGCCCTCGACCTCGACGCCGTCCCCGCGCCGCTCGATGCGGTGCTCGAGGCCGTTCGCTGACTAGGGTTCAGGTACGAGGAGAGGGGATCTCGCCATGCAGAGCGATCTGTTCACGCCGGGGACGATGGTCAGCTACGCCGAGGCGCCCGGGATGACGCTGCAGAACCGCAAGTCGATCAAGTACGCCGTCGCGGGGGAGTGCCTCGCCCGCCAAGGCGCGATGATCGCCTTCCGCGGCGACCTGCAGTTCGAGAAGCACGGGCAGGGGGTCGGGAACTTCCTGAAGCGCGGAGTCACCGGCGAGGGCCTCGCGTTGATGGTCGTGAAGGGGCGGGGAGAGGTGTGGTTCGCGCACGAGGCGCAGAACTGCTTCATCGTCGACTTCGCCCCTGGTGACGGGCTGACGGTCAACGGCCGCAACGTGCTGTGCTTCGACTCGACGCTCTCGTACGACATCAAGATCATGAAGGGCGCGGGGCTCGTCGGCGGCGGGCTGTCGAACAGCGTCTTCACCGGCACCGGCAAGCTCGGCATCGTCTGCGACGGCGACCCGATCGTCATCCCGGTCTCGCCGCAGGCGCCGGTATTCGTCGACACCGACGCGGTCGTCGGCTGGAGCGCCAAGCTGACGACCTCGCTGAACCGCTCGCAGAGCATCGGGTCGATGATCCGTGGTGGGTCCGGCGAGGCCGTCCAGCTCAAGCTCGAGGGGGAAGGGTTCGTCATCGTCCGCCCCAGCGAGGTGACGCCGGGGTCGTCCGCCAACTGACCCGATTACTTGGTGAACACCCGGTACGAGCATTTCACGCTGTAGCGGCCGCCAGAACCGTTGAAGTTGAGGGCCAACGGGTACCCCTGGGCGGCCGTGAGCTTGGCCCAGTCGTAGTAGGACTTGGTGGCTGCGCCCAGCGTCATCGTCAACGGAACGACACCGAGGATGTCGTCCGGATTGTCGAAGAACGAGACGATCCAGCCGACGATGATCCCGACGAGCCACCCGGCGAGCATGCCGAGGAGCGTCCCGATGCCCGGGATGACCGAGCCGAGCGCGGCGCCCACGGCGGCGCCGACTGCCCTGGCGACGGCGTCCTTCACCGCCTCGTCGACGTAGTCCCACAGCTTCTGCAGGAAGGTGTAGAACCCGCCGTCGTCCCTCTCCGCCAGCACCATCATCGCGCCGTAGACGTAGGGGAAGCCGGACTGCTGGGTCTGGAGGTCCCACTCCGCGAAGACCTTGCTCGTCCCGTACTGGACCTTCTCGCCCTCGTCGAAGTCGTTGGAGACGACGAACTGGTTGACCACCTTCGACTTCCCGAACGCGCTGACGACGGTTCCGCCCATGCTGATCTCGTCGGCGCCCTCGAACCAGCCGTCGGTCTCCTCCTTGCAGTGCACCTCGTGGACGAACAGGCGCATCTTCGTGAACGCGTGGCCGGCCTTGACGTCCTCGGGCGGCGGCGGCGAGGGCGCGATCGACTTCGGCCCGACTCCCGTGATTCGGTCGTGCATCTTGGTCAGTGCAGTGATCAGCGCCTCGCGGTCGGCGGCGGCGGCCCGGGGTTGGGTCGTGATCTTCTCGGAGCCGAGCGACCGGTACTTCGGCGCGGAGATCGCCGCGTACCTGCCGAAGTGACGCTGCTGGACGATCGGTGCCGCGTCGCGCAGGCTCTTGGCGTGTGCGCGGTACTTGGCCCGCGCTGCGGGCGTCCGATCGGCGAGGAACGAGCTGACGATCTTGTCCAGCCCACCCGGCGCAGGGCTGGCGTCGCCGGCCGCCGCCTGAGTGAACGAGTAGCGCAGCCGCGCGAGAACGTCCTCGAGCAAGGCGCGGACGGCCGGGTCGGTGGGGATCGTCGGCTGGGTGACCAGAGGGTCGACAATTCGGGTGACGGTGATCGGTGGCATGGGAGTTCCTCCTCGGTGACGGATCAAGCTCGGCAACTGATGCTGACGCTACGGAGCCCGGCGGCCCGTCGCATCGGCCGAAGGAACTAGAGATATATACACACCTGACGTGCCGTCAGTAAATCTTGGTCAGGTCGAAGAGCACCAGTCTCGTTGCCGACGAACCCTCCCGTGCGTCCGACCAGAAGCGTCCTACAGCGGGTCGATGGTCGGACGCAATGGGGTGCGGGGTAGGCGTCAGCGCTTGTTCCCGGGACCGTCCTCGAGGTCGCCCTCGGTCTGCAGGTACGCCTCGCGCAGGGCGGCGAGGGTCGCCGGTTCGGGGTGTTCCCACATCGACCGCTCGGCCGCCTCGAGCAGGCGCTCGGCGATGCCGTGCAGGGCCCAGGGGTTGGACTCCTCCAGGAACTTGCGGTTCTCCGGGTCGAGGACGTAAGCCTCCGTCAGTTTCTCGTACATCCAGTCGGCGACGACTCCGGCGGTGGCGTCGTAGCCGAACAGGTAGTCGACGGTCGCGGCGAGTTCGAAGGCGCCCTTGTAGCCGTGCCGGCGCATCGCGGCGATCCAGCGCGGGTTGACGACGCGGGCGCGGAACACCCGCGCGGTCTCCTCCGACAGCGTTCGGGTCCGGACGGCGGAGGGGTTGGTGCTGTCGCCGATGTAGGCCTCCGGCGCCCGGCCGGTCAGCGCGCGGACGGTCGCGATCATGCCGCCGTGGTACTGGAAGTAGTCGTCGGAGTCGGCGATGTCGTGCTCGCGGGTGTCGGTGTTCTTGGCGGCGACGGCGATCCGCTTGTACGCGGTCTCCATGTCGCCGCGCGCCGGCAGGCCGTCGAGGTCGCGGCCGTACGCGTAGCCGCCCCAGACCGCGTACACCTCGGCGAGGTCGGCGTCGCCGCGCCAGTTGCGGCTGTCGATCAGCGGCAGCAGGCCCGCCCCGTACGCCCCGGGCTTCGAGCCGAACACCCGCAGCGTCGCCCGCCGGTCGTCGCCGTGCTCGGCGAGGTCGGCAGCGACGTGCGCCCGCACGAAGTTCTCCTCCGGCGTCTCGTCGAGCCCGGCGACGAGCGTCACCGCGTCGTCCAGCATGGCGACGACGTGCGGGAAGGCGTCGCGGAAGAACCCGGAGATCCGGACGGTGACGTCGATGCGCGGCCGGCCGAGCTCCGCCAGCGCGATCGGCTCGAGCCCGGTGACGCGGCGCGAGGCCTCGTCCCAGCAGCGGGCGCACGCCGAGCAGCGCGAGCACCTCGGCGATGTCGTCGCCGGAGGTGCGCATCGCCGACGTGCCCCACACCGACAGGCCCACCGAGCGCGGCCAGTCGCCGTGGTCGCGGCGGTAGCGCTCGAGCAGCGAGTCGGCCATCGCCTGCCCGGTCTCCCAGGCGAGCCGCGACGGCACGGCCTTCGGGTCGACGGAGTAGAAGTTGCGGCCGGTCGGCAGCACGTTGATCAGCCCGCGCAGCGGCGACCCGGACGGCCCGGCCGGCACGTAGCCGCCGGCGAGCGCGTGCAGGACGTTGGTCATCTCGTCGCCGGTCCGGTTCAGCCGCGGGACGATCTCGGTCGCGGCGAACCGCAGGATCGGCGGCGACGCCGTCGTCCGAACGCCCGAGTACGGCCGTGCACACCGAGCCGGCGGCAGCGGGGTCCCAGCCGGCGGCGTCCAGCGCGGCGACCAGCGACGCGGGCGAGCGCCTCGACCTCGTCGACGTTGCCGCGGGCCGCGGACCCGTCCTCGACCAGACCCAGCGCCTCCCGCAGCCCCGGCAGGGCGGCGACCTGACCACCCCACATCTGACGTGCCCTCAGCATGGCGAGCACGAGGTCGATCCGGGCCTCGCCCGTGGGCGCCTCGCCGAGGATGTGCAGGCCGTCGCGGATCTGCACGTCCTTGATCTCGCACAGCCAGCCGTCGACGTGCAGGATGAACTCGTCGAACTCGGCGTCGTGCGGACGGTCGTCCAGCCCGAGGTCGTGGTCGAGCTTCGCGGCCTGGATCAGCGTCCAGATCTGCGCGCGGATCGCCGGCAGCTTCGCCGGGTCCATCGCCGCGATGTTCGAGTGCTCGTCGAGCAGTTGCTCGAGCCGGGAGATGTCGCCGTAGCTCTCCGCGCGGGCCATCGGCGGGATCAGGTGGTCGACCAGCGTCGCGTGCGCGCGGCGCTTGGCCTGCGTGCCCTCGCCGGGGTCGTTGACCAGGAACGGGTACACCAGCGGCAGGTCGCCGAGCGCCGCGTCCGTGCCGCAGGACGCGGACATGCCCGACGTCTTGCCCGGCAGCCACTCCAGGTTGCCGTGCTTGCCGACGTGCACCATGGCGTGGGCCTGCGAACCTGACCCGTCGTCAGCACCGAGCCAGCGGTACGCGGCCAGGTAGTGGTGCGAGGGCGGCAGGTCGGGGTCGTGGTAGATCGCGACGGGGTTCTCGCCGAACCCGCGCGGCGGCTGCACCATCAGCACGACGTTGCCCGCCCGGATCGCAGCGAGCACGATCTCGCCCGTCCGGGTCGCGGGAACGGTCGACGAACAGCGACCCGGGCGCCGGGCCCCAGTGCTCCTCCATCGACGCGCGCAGGTCGGCGGGCAGCGTCGCGAACCAGCGCGCGGTAGTCCGCGGCCGAGACGCGCACGGGGTTCCCGGCGAGCTGATCCTCCGTCAGCCAGTCCGGGTCCTGGCCGCCGGCGGCGATCAGACCGTGGATCAGGGCGTCGCCGTCCCGGGCGGCGAGGCCGGGCAGCGCGTCGGGGCCGTCCGCCGGCCCGACGTCGTAGCCGGCCGCGCGCAGCGCCTCGAGCAGCCGGATCACGCGAGACCGGCGTGTCCAGCCCGACCGCGTTGCCGATCCGCGCGTGCTTCGTCGGGTACGCCGACAGCATCAGCGCGATCCGCTTCTCCGCCGGCGGGACGTGGCGCAAGCAGCGCGTGCCGCACGGCGATCCCGGCGACGCGGGCCGCCCGCTCGGGGTCGGCGACGTAGACGGTCAGCCCGTCCGCGTCGACCTCCTTGAACGAGAACGGCACGGTGATCAGCCGGCCGTCGAACTCCGGCACCGCGACCTGGGTGGCGGTGTCCAGCGGCGAGAGGCCGTCGTCCGAGGCCGCCCAGGTCTCGCGCGAGGACGTCAGGCACAGCCCCTGCAGGATCGGCACGTCCAGCGCGGCGAGCGCGGCCACGTCCCAGGCCTCGTCGTCGCCCCCGGCGGACGCGTCCGCCGGCCGCCGCCCGCCGGCGGCCAGCACGGTGACGACCAGCGCGTCGGCGCGAGCGAGGGTGGCGAGCAGGTCCGACGTCCGCCGTGCGCAGCGACGCGCAGTACACGGGCATCGCCACGGCCCCGCGGGCCTCGACGGCGGCGCACAGGGCGTCGACGAAGGCGGTGTTCCCGGCCACGTGGTGCGCCCGGTAGTAGAGGATCCCGACGACCGGGGCACCCGGCGCGGCGGCCGCGGCCGAGCGGTCCAGGAGCCCCACGACGGCAGCTCGGCCGGCGCGAGCGAAGCCGTGGCCGGTCAGCAGCACGGTGTCGGACAGGAACTGGTGCAGCTCGGCGAGGTTCGCCGGCCCGCCGTAGGCCAGGTAGGCGTGCGCCTGCGCGACCACGCCGGACGGCACGGTCGACAGGGCCATCAGCTCCGCGTCCGGCGTCGCCTCACCGCCGAGGACGACGACGGGCGCGCCCCGCCCGCAGGAGCGCGTCGATGCCGTCCTGCCAGTCGCGGTAGCCGCCGAGGATGCGCACGACGACGAGGTCGACCCCGTCCAGCAGGCCGGGCAGGTCGGCGAGGTCGAGCGCGGGCCGGGTTGGCGAGGCGGAACTCGCCGCACCGGACGCCCGCGCGCTCAGCAGGTCGGTGTCGGACGTGGACAGGAGCAGGCACAGGCCGGAGCCGGACATCGGCGGTCCTTCTCTCGGGGTCCGCGCCCCGGGTACGGTCTCTGACGGCGCGCTCGAACGTCTCCGGCGCTTCGCGGGTATCACGGGCCCGGCGCAGCGCGTGTCGGCCCCAGCCTCCCGGCCGGGCGTCCGCGGCGATCGTCGCCGGCGGTCCACTTCCCGGTGACAGTGGCGGGACTGCGCCGGATTCCGCTCGCGGCCTTTCCCGCACTGCGCCGCATCTGCTGACGGGCAACCCCGGTCAGGCCCGAACGTGGCACTCGGTCAACCGCACCCGGCCGCCGCGGCCATGGACCGGCGCGCGCTCGCCTCGTAGGCCCTGGGTTAGGGACGCTCCCGGACGGGGCCGCAACCCCGCGCCCGTACTATCGCCAGGTGCAGTCACCTTCGGACACCACGCGCCGCACCGGGCACCGGACGCCTGCCCCGGCGCGCTCGCCGTGCACCAGGCCGCGGACGGCGGGCTGGCCCGCGTCCGACTGCCCGGCGGGGCGCTGCCGGCCGCGGCGCTCGCGGTGCTGGGCGCGGCCGCGGCCGAGCTCGGCAACGGCGTCCTGGAGCTGACCTCCCGGGCGAACGTGCAGGTCCGCGGCCTGCGACCGGGCGTCGAGGCCGAGCTCGTGGCCCGGCTGCGCGCGGTCGGCCTGCTGCCCAGCGAGACCCACGAGCGCGTCCGCAACATCATCGCGACGCCGCTGACCGGGCGGCACCTGAACGGCCACATCGACGTCCGCGGCCTCGTCCGCGAGCTCGACAAGCACCTGTGCGCCGACCCCGCGCTGGCGGCGCTGCCGGGCCGGTTCCTGTTCACCGTCGACGACGGCGCGGCGGACGTCAGCGCCCTCGAGGGCGACGTCGGGCTGCTCGCGCTGGCGCCGAGGACTTCGCGCTGCTGCTCGGCGGGTCCGACTCGGGCCTGCGCGTGCCCCCGATCGGACGGTCGCGGCCGCGCTCGCCGCGGCCCACGGGTTCCTCGCCGAGCGGGCCGAGCAGGGCTCGTCCGCCTGGCGCGCTGGCCGAGCTCGCGGACGGCCCGGCCCGGGTCGCCGCGCGCGTCCGGGCCGCGGTGCCCGAGGTCGCGGACGGCGCCGAGCCGCCTGCCGAACTGATCTGACCGTCCCGCGGCCGGTGCAAGCTCGGCGTGATCGCGCAGGCCGACGGCCGCGCGGCGGTCTGCACGCTCGTGCCGGGCGGGCACGCTGAGCCCCGACGCGGTCGCCGCCCTCGATCGCCGGCGCCGGGCCCGAGGGGCGTCCTGCGGGTCACGCCGTGGCGCAGCATCGTCCTCACCGACCTGGACCCCGCGCAGGCCGCGCGGGCCATCGCCGGCCTCGCCGGCGCGGGCCTGCTCATCCACCCGCACACGCCGTGGGCCGGCGTCACGACGTGCACCGGACGCCCGGGCTGCGCGCAGGCGCTCGCGGACGTGCGCGCCGACGCGGCGCGCTTCCCCGAGGCCGTCCGGCCCGCGGGTCGCGGGTGCGCCGACGAGCACGCCGACGACGCGCCGCTGCCGCTGCACTGGGCGGGCTGCGAGCGCCGCTGCGGGCACCCGGCCGGGCGCTACGTCGAGGTGCTGGCGACGCCGGGCGGCTACGAGGTCCTGCGCGACGGCACTGCCGTGGGGCCCGCCGACGACGGCCGAGTCGGCGCACCTGCTGTCCGCGGCGGCCCGACGACGTCTGAGGCAACGGCGTATGAGTTACGACTACGACGGGACGGCGCCGAGATCTACCGCCGGTCCTTCGCCACGATCCGCGCCGAGGCGGACCTCGCGCGGCCTGCCGGACGACGTCGCCCGGGTCGCCGTCCGGATGATCCACGCGTGCGGGATGGTCGACCTCGTCGGCGACCTCGCGTTCAGCCCCGGGGTCGTGGCGCCGCCCGCAACGCGCTGGACGACGGCGCGCCCGTGCTCTGCGACGCCGCGATGGTGGCCGCCGGCGTGACGCGCAAGCGGTTGCCCGCGGCCAACGAGGTGCTTGTGCCTGCTCGGCGACCCGCGGGTCCCCGGGCTCGCCGCGGCGCTCGGCACCACGCGCTCGGCCGCGGCGCTCGAGCTGTGGGGCGACCGGCTGGACGGGGCGGTCGTCGCGATCGGCAACGCCCCGACGGCGCTGTTCCGGCTGCTCGAGACTGATCGACGCCGGCGGCCCGCGGCCCGCCGCGGTGCTGGGCCTGCCGGTCGGGTTCGTCGGCGCGGCGGAGTCCAAGGACGCGCTCGCCGCGCATGCCGGCGGCCTGGAGTACCTGATCGTGCGCGGCCGCCGCGGCGGCAGCGCGATGACCGTCGCGGCCGTCAACGCGATCGCGAGTGACGCCGAATGACGTGGTGGCAGGCTGTACGGCGTAGGGCTCGGCCCCGGCGACCCGGAGCTCGTCACGGTCAAGGCGGCGCGGCTGATCGGCGCCGCCGACGGTGGTCGCGTACCACAGCGCGCGGCACGGCCGGAGCATCGCGAGATCCGTCGCCGCGCCCTATCTGACGGCAAGGTCAGATCGAGGAACCGCTGCTGTACCCGGTGACCACGGAGACGACCGACCACCCGGGCGGCTACCGCGGCGCCCTCGAGGAGTTCTACGACGCGGCCGCCGAGCGCCTCGCCGCGCACCTCGACGCCGGGCCGCGACGTCGTCGTCCTCTGCGAGGGCGACCCGTTCTTCTACGGCTCGTACATGCACATGCACAAGCGGCTCGCCGGCCGCTACCCCGTCGAGGTGGTGCCGGGCGTGACGTCGATCTGCCGGCGCCGCCGCCGAGCTCGGGCGGCCGATGGTCGAGCGCGACGAGATCCTCACCGTCCTGCCCGGGACGCTGTCGCCGGACATCCTCGCGGCGAGGCTCGCCGCGCACCGACTCCGCCGCGATCCTCAAGCTGGGGCGCACGTTCACGGGCGTCCGCGACGCGCTCGCGACCGCCGGGCGGCTCGACGAGGCCTGGTACGTGGAGCGCGCGACGACCGGCGCGCAGCGGATCTCGCCGCTGGCGCGACGTCGACCCGGCCACCGTCCCGTACATGTCGGTGGCGCTCGTGCCGAGCCGGGTGCACGAGAGCACCCGAGCCGAACTCGCCGAGGCCGCGCCCGCCCGCGCGCGCGGCCCGCGGCGAGGTCGTCGTCGTCGGGCTCGGGCCGGCCGGCCGCGAGTGGCTCACCCCGCAGGCGCAGGCCGCGCTCGCGGCGGCCGAGGATCTCGTCGGTTACGGCCCCTATCTCGACCGGGTCCCCGCGAACCCGCGGCAGCGCCGGCACGCCTCCGACAACCAGGTCGAGGCCGAACGGGCCGAGTTCGCCCTGCACCTCGCCCTCGGCGGGACGGCGCGTGGCGGTCGTGTCCTCGGGCGACCCGGGAGTGTTCGCGATGGCGGCCGCGGTGCTCGAGGTCGCCGCCGAGGAACACTGGAAGGACGTGCCGGTCCGCGTCCTGCCCGGTCTGACGGCTGCTCAGGCCGTCGCGAGCCGGGTCGGGGCGCCGCTGGGGCACGACTTCTGCGTGCTGTCGCTGTCCGACCGGCTCAAGCCGTGGGACGTGATCGAGGCCCGCCTCGTGGCCGCGGCCGGCGCGGATCTCGTCCTCGCGCTCTACAACCCGGCCTCGAAGACGCGCACCTGGCAGCTCGGCCGGGCTCGCGAGATCCTGCTCGAGCACCGCTCGCCGGACACGCCCGTCGTCGTCGCGCGGGACGTCGGCGGCGCGGCCGAGCACGTCCGCATCGTGACGCTGGACGAACTCGACCCCGCCACCGTGGACATGCGCTGCCTGCTGCTCGTCGGCTCCTCACAGACCAAGGTGGTCGTGCGCGGCGACGGGACGCAGACGGTGTTCACGCCGCGGCACTACCCGGCCTGAGCCTTCAGGCTTCGCCCAGGATCACCAGGGTCTCGGGGTGCACGCCGTCGATCTTCATCGCCTCGGCGGCCTGGGGGGACGACATCAACGCCTGGAAGGCCTCCATGTCCGGGATCTCGAGGATCAGCCCGACCAGCTTCGAGTCGGGGGCGCCCCGGAACGTGCGGTGCGTCACACCGATGTTGCCGAAGACCTCGGTGCGGGTCGACGTGCTGAGCCAGTGCTCGACGTCGTCGACTTCGTGGGTAGCGATGTAGGTGGCCACGGGGGCATCGTCCTTACTGTGAGCGGCCTGCGTCCCGGACAGGCGGACGCCCGGCGGAACTTCAACGCCGCACACGCTAGGACCTTTCGGCTCGTCTGGGGAGAGCCTGACCCCGTCCGAGTCAGCCGTCCCCGTCAGCGCCGTCGGGACCGAAGGTGATCGCCGGGGAAACGCCCGGCGTCCAGTCGGGGGCGGGCATCGACGGGTGCTCCGTCGTCTGGTCGGCGACGCCGACATACGCGCCCGCGACGAGGGTCGAGAGCGGGACGGCGTAGCGGCTGGGCTTGCCGTGCACGAGTTCTTCGCCGGTCGGTTCTTCCGAGGCCTTCGGCTGGTCGTCCATGCGGCGCTCCTTCGGAGAGGTCCTCGCAGGGTACGTCCGCGTCGGCCTGGCCGGGGGTGCTCAGGCGCGCCGGGTGACGACCTCGGACGCCGACTACCGTGACCGCCGTGACGGCCAGGACCGACGGCCAGGCGCCCAGCTTCTTCGCCAGCGGGTGCGATCCGCCCATTGCGGACGTGTAGACCGCGCTCATGACCGCCCCCACGACCGGGCCGCCCGCCTTCGTCCACTCGCGGCCGCACCACGCGCCCGCGGCGGCGAACACGACCCCGCCGGCCTCGCGCTTGCCGCTCGTGCGGGCGACGACGAACCCGCCGAGCAGGCCGGCGGCCGCGACGACGGACGGGCGGGTGAGCGTGGACACGACGTTCATGGGCGGTTCCGATCTTCGACACTGGGCTTCTGACGTGGCCGCCCACGCTACTCGGAACCTTGTCGTCCGTTACCGGGCCTTGTCGTCCGGTGCGCGGGACGACAAGGCCCGGTAACGGACGACAAGGGACGCCCCGACGGGGCTAGAGCTGGACGACCCGCTCGACCGTGAACCGGACGCGGCGGCCGGACTCGTCGTCGCCCGCCCCCACCGGCGCGGACCACTCGACGACCGCGGTGCCGGACAGCTGGAGGGTGCCACCGGTGGCGAAGTCGACGAACAGGAGCGCGGCGGCCGGGTCGCGGCGCAGGTTGCCGAAGCTGTTGAACATGTTGTTGCCGGGGTAGTCGGGCCACCACAGGCCGGCTGCGTCGACGTGCACGAAGCCGGGCGGGCCGCCTTTGTGCGACGACGTCCGCCCCGCGCTCGGGGTCGGCGGTGCCGAGGAAGAACGTGTCGGCGGCCTCGACGATCCGGGCCTGTTCGGGGGTCAGCGCCGAACTCGCCCGCGGCCGCGGGGCGAAGCCGGCTGTCTTCGCGACCGAGTGCGGGCTGATGTGCGCGGGCAGTTGCCGAACGCCTGCCGGGCCTCGAGGTGCAGGCCGCCGGGGCCGGCGGCGGTGAGCACGCCGTTGACGCGGATCCGCCGGGCGGCCGGGAAGTCGACTGCGATCACTCCGACGTCCTGGCCGGCGGGCAGGTGCTCCAGCGGGTCGCCCGGGCGGGGCACCGCGAGGACGCCGAGGGAGGCGGGGCCGTCCGCCGACAGGAAGCCCGCGCCGGCCCGGTCAGCGGCGAGACCCACCGGCGCCCGTCCGCGTCCCGGCCCGTCAGTACGGCGAACGTCATGCCCGGCGAGCGCGCGCGCCTGCGCCTTTGCCGAGGTCCGGCGCCGCGATCATGCGCGTGAGGCGGGCCGCGTCGTCCGAGACGCCCGCCCGAGCCTGCACCGCCAGCTCGCCGTCGTGGAACCCCGTGTGCGCCGACGTCGTCATGGCTGCCTCCTGGGCTCAGAACCGACCGGGACCTTGCCTCAAGCAACGCCTGCTCCTCCGGCATTCCGCGGGGCGACCCCGCGCGTCCGGCAATCGGCTCGCTGTAGGACGCTCGTTGCCGGACGCACGGGGTGGTCAGGCGAGCGTGGCGAGCCAGGCGAGGGCGGCGGGGACGTCCGGGACGATCGGGACGTCGCCGGGGGGCAGCGGCGGGCGGTCGACCATCAGCACGCGGACGCCGAGCTCGCGGGCCGCAGTCAGCTTCGCCGCGGTCATGTCGCCGCCGCTGTCCTTCGTGACGAGGACGCGGATGCCGTGCCGGCGCATCAGGTCCAGTCTCACCCGGGACGGTGTAGGGGCCGCGGTCGAGGATCACCTCGGCGTCGCGGGGGAGCGGCGGGTCGGGCGGGTCGACCGTTCGGACGACGAAGCGGTGCGGCAGGTCCGCGAAGGACGTGAGGCCGCCGCGGCCGGTCGTGACGAGCACCGGGCCGTCGACGCCGTCGCAGCGCGGCTGCGGCCGCCGCGACGGACGGCACGCGGGTCCAGTACGTCGCCCGGCCCGGCCGTCCAACCGGGCCGCCGCAGCAGCAGACAGCGGTACGCCGGCGGTAGGCGCGGCCGCGCACGACCGAGGCGGTGATCCGTGCGGCGAAGGGGTGCGTCGCGTCGACGACGGCGTCGACGTCCTCCGCGAGCAGCCACGACGGCGAGGGCCTGCGGCCCGCCGAACCCGCCGATCCGTACCTCGCCGACCGGCAGTGCGGGCGAACTTACCCGCCCCGCGAGCGAACTGACGACCCGCCAGCCACCAGCTCGACGACGGCCGCGGCCAGGCCGCGCGCCTCGCCCGGTGCCGCCCAGATCACGAGCAGGGTCCTGCACTCGTCCCGGCACCGCGCGACCGAGTACAGGTGGCTGTCCGGGAACTGACTAGCCGTCAGCACCCGCCCGACGACGATGACCGCCGTCCGCGCACGCCCGCGTCCGAAACCGCGGTCGCGATCGTCGACCAGCGTCCCGCGCAGGATCAGTTCGTCCGCCCGGCTCGCCCGCGCGACCACGGCGACGGGGCAGTCCGGCGCCGTACGCGGGCAGCAGGGCCTCGACGACGGACGAGATCCGCGCCACCGCCAGGTGCAGTACCAGCGTCGCGCCGCTCTGCGCGAGCGTTGCGAGGTCCTCGCCCGGCGGCATCGGCGTGGACGCGACGGAGATCCGCGTGAGGATCACCGTCTGCCCGACGCCCGGGCACCGTCAGCTCGCGGCCGAGCGAGGCGGCCGCGGCCGCGTACGCCGGCACCCCGGGCGTGACGTCGTACGGGACGCCGGCCTCGTCCAGGCGGCGCATCTGCTCGGCCATCGCGCTGTAGATCGACGGGTCCCCGGACTGCAGCCGCGCTACGTCCAGCCCGGCGGCGTGCGCGGCGACGAGTTCGGCGGTGATCGCGTCCAGGTCGAGGTTCGCGGTGTCGACCAGCCGAGCGCCGGGCGGGCACCAGGCGAGCACCTCGGGCGGGACGAGGCTCCCGGCGTACAGGCACACCGGCGCGGACGCGATCAGGTCGCGCCCGCGCAGCGTCATCAGGTCGGCCGCCCCCGGCCCCGCCCCGACGAAGTGCACGGTCACCGGGGGTCCTTCACTTCTGAACCGCCCACTGCGTCACGGGCATCGCCGCGCGCCAGCCCGTGAACCCGCCCACGGCGGACGGCCCGGCTGATCTCGATCCGGGTCAGGTCCCCGCCGAGTTCGGCCTGCTTCGCGATCACGACCCCCTCGGTCTCCAGCGTCACGGCGTTGACGACGAGCCGCCCGCCGGGTCGCAGCGCGGCCCAGCATGCGTCCAGCATGCCGGGCGCGGTCGCGCCGCCGCCGACGAAGACCGCGTCCGGAGCGGGCAGGCCGTCGAGCGCCGCGGGCGCCTCGCCAGTGACGACCCGCAGGCCGGGCACGCCGAGCGCGGTGGCGTTGGACGCGATCCGCAAGGCCCGATCGGTGCGCACCTCCACCGCGATCGCCGAGGCGCAACGGTGGGCACGCATCCACTCGATCCCGATGCTGCCGGCGCCGCCTCCGACGTCCCACAGCAGCTGCCCGGGCAGTGGGACGAGGCGCGCGAGCGTCACCGCCCGGATCTCACGCTTCGTCAGTTGCCCGTCGTGGTCGTACGCCTCGTCCGGCAGGCCGGCCGTCAGACCGAGCAACCGAGCCCCCGGCCCGGCCACGCACTCGACCGCGACGAGGTTCAGCGGGTCGAAGGATCCCTCGGCCCAACCTGCGGCGACGCCTGCGCACACCCGCTCTGCCGGCCCGCCCAACTGTTCCAGCACGGTCACCGCGCTGGGTCCGTACCCGGCCTCGGCGAGCAGCCGCGCTACCGCCGCCGGCGTCGCGCCGCCGGTGCTCAGCACGAGGATCCGTCGCCCGGGCGCGAGCAGTGCGTGCAGCCGCTCGAGCGGCCGGCCGACCGCGCTGAGGACGTCGACGTCCGCGAGCGACCACCCGAGCCGCGCGCAGGCCAGCGACGCGGACGACGGGTGCGAGAGCACCCGCACGGCCTCGGCACCGAGCAGCCGGACCAGCGTCGCGCCGATCCCGTAGAACATCGGGTCGCCGCTGGCGAGCACGGCGACCTCCCGGCCGGCGTGCCCGGCCAGCACGTCGCCGCAGCCCGGGCAGCAGCGGGGTCGGCAACGCCACCCGTTCCGCCACCCCCGCCGGCAGGTAGGCCAGCGCCCGCGGGCCGCCGAGCACGACGTCGGCACCGAGGACGAGGGCGCGGGCCGACTCGGTCAGCCCGGCCCACCCGTCCGCCCCGACACCCACGACCGACACCAGCGGAGGGCTCATACGCGGCCGAGGATCCGGGAGATCACGATCTCGACGGCCACCCGCTGCGGATTCGGCTGCGGCTGGCGGTAGCGCTTGGCGTACCAATTCTCCGCGGCGGTGACGGATTCCTGGTCACGCTTGACCGTCGCGAGCCCCTCGATGGTCGACCAGCGCTTCCCGTCGACCTGGCACACGGCGACGCGCATGCCTCCGGGGCCGGCCGCGTCGATGTTGCGGATCTTGCGGGACCCCTCGAAGGAGATCACCCGCGCGAGGCCCGCCTCGCCGTCCAGCGTCGCGCCGACCGCGACCACGTGCGGGGTGCCGTCCGGCCGGAGGGTCGTCAGAGAGCAGAGGTGCCGCTCGAGCCAGAAGTCCCGTACTGCCTCGTCGCCCATGTCCAGCATCTGCGAACCAACCCCTTACGTCCGGCGATCAGCGTCCTATAACGGGTCGTCGGTCGGACGCACCGGGTAGTTCCCGCTACGCGAGGTCCGCCTCGTCGCGACGCCGGCGGAGCAGGTAGGTGTCCATGATCCAGCCCTTGCGCTCGCGCGCCTCCGCCCGGACGCGGACGATCTCGTCCTTGCAGGCCTGCAGGTCCCCGGCGATCAGCAACTCGTCCGGCATCCCGAGGTAGGCACCCCAGTAGATGTCGAGGTCGGTGTCCTCCAGCAGCCGGAAGGCCGCCTTCCCGTCCAGCATCACGAGGACGTCGTCGAGGTCGGCGGGCATCCCGGCGGCCAGCCGCCGGCCGGTCGTGATGTGCACGGGGGCGCCGACCCGGGTCAGCAGGACGCGGTGCCGCGCAGCGAGGGCCTGCACGCTCGTCACCCCCGGGACGACCTCGACGTCGAAGGCGACGTCCCCGCGCGCGGCCACCCGGTCCAGGACCCGCAGGGTGCTGTCGTAGAGCGACGGGTCGCCCCACACGAGGATCCCGCCGGCGCCGTCCGGGCCGAGTTCGGCGGCGAACATCGCCGCGAAGACCGAGGCCCGGGCGTCGTACCAGTCGGCCACGGCCCCGGTGTAGTCCGCGGCGTCCCGGTCGCGGGCCGGGTCGGGGGCGGTGACGACCCGGTAGCCCGCCGCCATGTGGGCGTCGCAGATCTGCCGGCGCAGTGCCACGAGCTCGTCCTTGGCCGTGCCCTTGTCGATCACGAACACGACGTCCAGGCTCCGCAGCGCCCGGACGGCCTGCAGCGTGAGCTGCTCCGGGTCGCCGGCGCCGATGCCGATCACGTACACCTTGCGCATGCCCCAACCCTGTCAGGCGGCCTGGACGTGAGCGACCCTCACGTCCCCGCCCGCCGCACATGTGCGCCGAGTCACAAGCGACGGTCGGAAGGGCCTCTGACCTGCGGCAACGCGGTCCAGGCGGGACGAGCGTCGCCGCATTCGGGTGGCCGTGCGTCCCACCTCGCGCGCTCGCTCCAAAGGTGCCCCGGGTTTGTTGTGGAAAATCGCCCTCAGGCCCCGGCGAGGGCGGGCCGTAGGCTCCGCGAAGGCAAGGGATTCGCCGCCGCCCGCCCGGCGCGTCGCCCGAGTCTGCCGGCCGCGAGCCGGGGCACTGACCTGGAGTGGAGAGGGACGGCGTGTTCCAACGGATTGCGGTGGTCAACCGGGGTGAGGCCGCTGTGCGGCTGATCCGAGCCGTGCGCGAGCTGAACTCCGAGCGAGGCTTCGACATCCGCACGGTCGCCCTGCACACCGAAGGCGAGCGGGCGGCGATGTTCGTACGTCTGGCGGACGAGGCCGTCCTGCTGCGGCCGAGCACGACCGCCTCGGTGCCCTACCTGGACTACGCCGAGCTCGAGCGTGCGCTGCGTCGCGTGCGGCGCCGACGCGGTCTGGGTCGGGTGGGGCTTCGTCTCCGAGCACCCGGCGTTCGTGGAGCTCTGCGACGCCCTCGGCATCGCGTTCATCGGCCCGACCGCGGACGCGATGCGCCGCCTCGGCGACAAGATCGAGGCCAAGCTCGTCGCGGAGGCCGTCGGCGTCCCCGTCGCGGCGTGGAGCGGCGGCGCGGTCGTCAGCTACCAGGACGCGCTGCGGCACGCGAGCGCGATCGGCTACCCGCTGATCATCAAGGCGAAGGCGGGCGGCGGCGGTCGCGGCATCCGCAAGGTGCTCGAGTCGGCGGAGCTCGAGGCGGCCTTCGACGGCGTGAAGATCGACGCGGCGCGCTACTTCGGCGACGACGGCGTGTTCCTGGAGGCCCTGGTCAGCGGCGGCCGCCACGTCGAGGTGCAGATCATCGCCGACCACCACGGCAACGTCTGGGCGCCGGGCGTGCGCGACTGCTCGATCCAACGCCGCAACCAGAAGATCATCGAGGAGTCGGCGTCCCCGGTCCTGACCGCCGAGCAGTCGCTCGAGCTGCGCCGGGTCTCGATCGACCTCGTCCGCGCGGTCGGCTACCGCGGCGCCGGCACGGTCGAGTACCTCTACGACCCGCTGCGCAAGACGTTCGCCTTCCTCGAGGTGAACACGCGCCTGCAGGTCGAGCACCCGATCACCGAGGCGTCGACAGGCATCGACCTGGTGAAGCTGCAGATCCTGCTCGCCGCCGGCGAGGCGCTCGTGGGCGAGTGCCCGCCCGAGACCGGCCATTCGATCGAGATCCGGCTCAACGCGGAGGACCCGGCGAACGGTTTCGCGCCCGCCCCCGGGGACGTGCAGTTCCTCGCCTTCCCGGCCGGGCCGGGCATCCGGGTCGACTCGGGCATCGCGGCGGGCGACACGATCCCGCCCGAGTTCGACTCGATGGTCGCGAAGATCATCGCGACCGGACGCGACCGCAACGAGGCGCTGGCCCGGCTGCGGCGAGCGTTGCGCGACACGACCGTCGTGCTCCGCGGCGGAACCACGAACAAGTCCTTCGTCCTCGACCTGCTCAGCCGTCCCGAGGTCATCGCCGGCACCGCCGACACCGCGTGGCTCGACCGCGAGGCGCTCGAGACGCCCGACCACCTCCCGGCGCACGCCGATATCGCCCTGTACGCCGTCGCGATCGACGTCTACGACTCCGAGGAGGCCGTCGAGCGCGAGGCGTTCCTGGCCGCCGCGCGCGGCGGGCGCCCGCTGGCCAACCACACGATCGGGCGGGAGGTCGAGGTCCGTTACCACGGCCAGACCTACGCGATGGCCGTCGCCGCCCTCGGCCCGGACAGCTACCGGGTCAGCATCGGGGACTTCCAGACCGAGGTCCGCCTCGACCGCCTCGGCGGCTTCGAGAGCCGAGTCGTCGTCGGCGACCGGCGCCACCACGTCGTCCTCGCGGCCGGCGCGGCCGACCATCTCGTCGAGGTCGACGGGGTCAGCCACCGCGTGGCCCGCGACTCCGGCGGGGTGATCCGGGCCAGCGCGCCCGCGGTCGTCGTCTCGCTGCCCGTGCGCCCCGGCGACTCCGTCGAGGTCGGCCAGACAGTCGCCGTGCTGGAGTCCATGAAGATGGAGACAGCGGTGACGACGCCGTTCGCCGGCCGGGTGCGCGAGGTGCTCGCGTCGGTCAACTCCCAGGTGCCCGCGGGCGCGCCGCTGCTGCGCCTCGACCCGGACACGACCGACCAGCGCCAGGTCGACTCCCCGATGGTGCTCTTCGCCTCGTGCGCGCTGCCCGCGCACGAACCGGCGGTTCGCGCCGTGGCTCTGCTCGACGCGCTGCGGGCCCTGGTGACCGGGTACGACGTGAGCGGGACGGAGGCCCGCGCGCTGGTCGCCGAGTACGGCGCACTGCGCCCGGTCCTGCCGGGCGAGGACGCGGACCTCGTCCGCGCGGAACTGGCGTTGCTCACCACGTTCGCCGACGTCTGCGAGCTCTCCCGCAACCGTCCCTCGCGGGACGAGGAGAAATCCGCCGACCCGGTGCACAGCCCGCGGGAGTACCTGCACACCTACCTGCGCTCGCTGGACGCGGAGCGCGAGCGGCTGCCCGACAGCTTCCGCACGAAGCTCTCCCGCGCGCTGCGCCACTACGGCGTCACCGACCTCGAGCAGACCGAGGCGCTGAAGGACGCGGTCTACCGCGTCTTCCTTGCCCTGGAGCGAAGTGACGCCCAGACGCCCGTCGATCGCCGCACTGCTCGAGCGCTGGCTCGCGAACGGCGGGGACGAGAACGCCGCGCTCTCCGCGACCCGCAAGGCGCTCGGCGTCGAGCTCGGCGAGGTGCTCGAGCGGCTTGATCGTCGCAACCCAGGTGCGCTACCCGGTCATCGGCGACCTGGCCCGCAGCGTCCGGTTCCGCTACTTCGACGAGCCGCAGAACCTCGCCGGCCGTGCGCAGGTCATCGCGTCCGTCCGCGAGCAGCTCAGCTACCTCGTGGCCGCACCCGGACGCCCCCGATCGCGCCGCCCGCGTGGAGGAGCTCGTCGCGGCACCCGAGCCGATCATCGGCCTGATGAACGAGTGGATCGGCACCGACGCGGCCGACCTCGAGCCGCTGCTCGAAATTCTGACGCGGCGTTATTACCGGACCAGGGCGCTCGAGGAGGTCCGCTCGTTCGCGGTCGGCATCCGCTGGTTCGTCACGGCCGAGTTCACGCTCGCCGAGGGGCGGATGCACCTGGTCACCACCGTGGCCGACGTCTCCGAGCTCGAGCACCTCGGCGAGACCATCGCCGAGGTCGTTCGAGGACACGCCCGCGTCCGCCCCGAACAGCGTCGTCGTGGACGTCTTCCTGAACTGGGAGGACGCCCCTGCCGACCAGGACGCGGTCGCGGAGACGCTGCGAGCCGCGCTGTCCACGGCGACGCCACCGGCCACGCTGCGTCGGGTGACTGTCGGGCTCTCGGGCCAGATCGGCGCCCGTGCCAACTATCTGACGTTCCGTCCGGTCGACGGCGGCCTGACGGAGGACCGGCTCATCCGCGGCCTGCACCCGCTCGTCGCCCAGCGTCTCGACTTCGGCCGGCTGGTGAACTTCGACCTCACCCGCCTGCCCGCGGACGAGGGGATCTACCTGTTCAACGCCGTCGGCAAGGAGAACGCCGAGGACGAGCGGCTCATCGCGCTCGGCGAGATCCTCGACGTGCACCCGCTGCGCGACGCGGCCGGCCGCGTCCTGGCCGTGCCGACCGTCGAGCGGGTCCTGTCGGGCTGCCTCGAGGGGATCCGGTCCGCGCAGGCCCGGCGCCCCGCCAAGCGCCGCCTCGACTGCAACCGCATCGTCCTGTCGGTCGCGCCGACCGCCATCGTCCCGATGGACGAGTTGCACCATGTCGTGCGCGGTCTGGTCCCGATGACGGCGGGCGCCGGGCTCGAAGAGGTCATGGTCGTCGGCCGGCTCCAGGAGAGCCCGGACGCGCCGGAGAACGAGGTCGCCGTCCGGATCTCCTACCAGCACGGAGCCGGCGTCCAGTTCTCGATCACCGAGCGGCCGACCGAGCCGCTGCCGCCGATGGACGAGTACACCCAGAAGGTCCGCCGGGCCCGGGCGCGCGGCACGCTCTACCCGTACGAGCTCATCGGCATGCTGGCCGGCCCGGGCGGGTCGTTCACCGAGCTCGACCTGGACGCGACCGGCAAGCTCGTCGAGGTCGACCGCGAGCCGGGGCGCAACACCGCCGGCGGTCGTGGCGGGCCTCGTCACGCGGGCGACGGTGCGGTACCCGGAAGGCATGACCCGGGTCGTCCTGCTGGGCGACCCGACGAAGGCGCTCGGTTCGGTCGCCGAGCCGGAGTGCTCGCGCATCTGCGCGGCGCTGGACCTCGCCGAGGCCCGCGGGATCCCGGTCGAGTGGTTCGCGCTCTCGTTCCGGCGCCCGGATCTCGATGGACTCCGGCACCGAGAACATGGACTGGGTCGCCCGGGCGCTGCGTCGGATCATCACGTTCACGCAGGCGGGCGGCGAGGTCAACGTCGTCGTCGCGGGCATCAACGTCGGCGCCCAGCCGTACTGGAACGCCGAGGCCACGATGCTCATGCACACCAAGGGAATCCTGGTGATGACGCCGGACTCGGCGATGGTGCTGACCGGGAAGATGTCGCTGGACTACTCGGGCGGCGTCTCGGCGGAGGACAACTTCGGCATCGGCGGCTACGACCGGGTGATGGGGCCGAACGGGCAGGCGCAGTACTGGGCGCCGAACCTCCAGTCGGCGTGCGACATCCTGTTCGCCCACTACGAGCACGCCTACGTCGCGCCGGGCGAGCGCTTCCCGCGTCCCGCCGTCACGTGGGACCCCCGCGAGCGCGACGTGCAGACGCTACCCGCACGTGCACCCGGGCACCGACTTCACCACGGTCGGCGACATCTTCTCCGAGACGAAGAACGCCGAGCGCAAGAAGCCGTTCGACATCCGCACGGTCATGCGCGCGGTCGTCGACCAGGACCACGCGGTGCTCGAACGCTGGGCCGGCATGGCGGACGCGGACACGTCCGTCGTGTTCGACGCGCACCTCGGCGGCTATCCCGTCACCGTGATCGGCATCGAGTCGAAACCCGTGCCGCGGCGGGGTTACCTGCCCACGGACGGCCCGGACATCTGGACGGGCGGCACGCTGTTCCCGCAGTCGTCCCGCAAGACCGCACGCGCCATCAACGCGGCCAGCGGCAACCGTCCGCTCGTGGTGCTGGCGAACCTGTCGGGCTTCGACGGGTCGCCGGAGTCGCTGCGCAACCTGCAGCTCGAGTACGGCGCCGAGATCGGCCGCGCGATCGTCAACTTCGACGGCCCCATCGTGTTCTGCGTGATCTCGCGCTACCACGGCGGCGCGTTCGTGGTCTTCTCCGGGACGCTCAACGACAACATGGAGGTCGTCGCCGTCGAGGGCTCGTTCGCCTCGGTGCTCGGCGGCGCGCCCGGCCGCGGCGGTCGTGTTCACGGGCGAGGTCCGGGCGCGGACGAACGACGACCCGCGGATCCGGGAGCTCGAGGCGGCGCTCGCCGACGCCGACGACGCCCGCGCCGCGCAGCTGCGGGTCGAGCTCGCCGGGCTGCGCAGCAGCCGTCCGGTCGGAGAAGCTGGGCGAGGTCGCGGCGGAGTTCGAGTCGATCCACGACATCCGCCGGGCGCTGAAGGTCGGCTCCGTCCACGCGATCATCCCGGCCGCCGAGCTGCGGCCGTACCTGATCGGCGCGGTCGAGCGCGGCATCGCCCGGGCACTCGGGCACGGGCTGACCCGCCGAGTCGGCTGCCACTGCGGCGCCGCTCGACCGTTAGCGTCTACGCGTGAGCGACGTGGCGGCGCCGATGAGCACAGCCGACCTGGCGATCCGCGCGCGCCGGGTGTACCTCCCGGGCGGCCCGGCGCCGGCCACCGTGACGGTCGCCGCCGGGCGCATCACCGGCGTGCTCGGCTACGCCGACGCGGCCGCGGCGCGGCCGAGACCGTCGACCTGCCGGACGACGCGGTGCTGCTGCCCGGCCTGGTCGACACCCACGTCCACGTGAACGAGCCCGGCCGCACGCACTGGGAGGGCTTCGAGACCGCGACCCGGGCGGCCGCCGCGGGCGGGGTCACCACGCTGCTCGACATGCCGCTGAACTGCCTCCCGCCGACGCTGGAGTTCGGCGGCGCTGGAGGTGAAGCGCACCGCCGCCGAGGGTCGCCTGCACGTCGACGTCGGGTTCTGGGGCGGGGCGGTCCCGGGCAACCTCGGCCGCGCTGCCGGGCCTGCACGCCGCCGGTGTGTTCGGGTTCAAGTGCTTCCTCGCCGACTCCGGCGTGCCCGAGTTCCCGCCGCTGGACCGCGACGGGCTCTTCCGGGCCGCGGCAGTGGTCGCGGCCCTCGGCGGCGCTGCTGATCGTGCACGCCGAGGACGCGGGGGCTGCTCGCGGCGGCGCCGGCCGCGCCGGCGGATTACCCGGGCTTCCTCGCCTCCCGGCCGGCCGCGGCCGAGGTCGGCGCGATCGAGACGGTGATCGAGGCCTCGCCGGCGCACCGGGGCCCGCGTCCACGTCCTGCACCTGTCGGCCGCGGCGGCCCTGCCGTCCCTCGCCGCCGCCCGCGCGGCCGGCCTGCCGGTCACCGTCGAGACGTGCCCGCACTACCTGACCCTGGACGCGGCGAGCGTGCCCGCCGGGGCGACGGAGTTCAAGTGCTGCCCGCCCGTGCGCGACGCGGCGAACGCCGACGCGCTCTGGGAGGCTCTGGCGGCCGGCCTGATCGACGCGGTCGTCTCGGACCACTCCCCGAGCCCGCCGGAGCTCAAGCGGCCTCCCGGGCGCCGGGCGCGGCGACTTCGGGACGGCCTGGGGCGGGGTCTCGTCGCTCCAGTTGGGCCTGCCGGTGATCTGGACGGCCGCGCGGGCGCGCGGTTTCTCGCTGCCGGACGTGCTCGGCTGGATGGCCTCCGGCCCGGCGGACCTCGCGGGCCTGGTCGGGAAGGGCAGGATCGAGGTGGGCGCGGACGCGGACTTCGCGGAGTTCGCCCCGGACGAGGAGTTCACCGTGGACCCGCACCGCCTGCACCACCGCCACCCGCTGACGCCGTACGCGGGGCGCCGCCTGACCGGGGTGGTGCGGCGCACCTGGGTGCGCGGGACGCGGACGGGCGAGCGAGCCGGGCGGGATCGGATGCTGACCCGGCCCGACGCCGCGCTCTGGACCCGGAGGTGCCCGGTGAGCTCGACGCCCGAGCCGCTGCACGAACCGCACTGGGTCGACCTCGCCTCGCGGGCGATGGGCGGCAGCGTCCTGCTCGCCAACGACGAGACCTTCGCGGAGAAGGAGAACCTGGTGAAGGTCGCGCCGGCGACGTTCACCCCGCACACGATGGGCCCGCGCGGGCAGGTCTACGACGGCTGGGAGACCCGCCGGCGGCGCTCGCCGGGCGCGGACTGGGTGATCGTGCGTCTCGGCGTGCCGGGCCTCGTGCGCCGGGTCGTCGTGGACACCGCGTTCTTCCGCGGCAACTTCCCGACCTCGTGCGAGCTGGAGGCGTGCTGGCTGGACGGCTGGCCCCCGCGCCGCCGAGGTCGCCGCGCACCCCGACTGGACGGCGCTGACGCCGCGTCAGCCCCTGGCCGGAGACACGGCGAACGTCGTGGAGGTCGCGACAGTCGGTGCTGGCGAGCCACGTCCGGCTCACGATCCACCCGGACGGCGGCGTGGCCCGGCTGCGGGTGCTCGGCGAGGTCGTGCCGGACCCGCGGCGCTGGGCCGGCGTGACCGTCGACCTCGCGGCGGCCGAGAACGGCGGCATCGTGCTCGACTGCAGCGACCGGTTCTTCTCCCCGCCGGAGCACGCGATCTCGCCCGGCAACGCGGTCAGCATGGGCGACGGCTGGGAGACCCGGCGGCGCCGCGACGGGGGCGTCGACTGGATCCTGCTGGGGCTCGCGCCGCCCGGCGACCGTCCGCCAGGTCGTCGTCGACACCACGCACTTCATGGGCAACGCTCCCGCGGCGGTCGCCCTGTCCGGCCTCGGCCTCGGACGGAGCCTGGCACCCCTGCTGCCGCGCACCGACGTGCAGCCCGACACGCGGCACTGGTTCGGCCCGGAGGCCGGTCTGGACACGCAACTGATGGTCCATCAGGTCAGGCTCGAGCTGGTCCCGGACGGCGGGCTCGCGCGGATCCGGCTCTGGGGCACCCCCGGCGCCGACGCGATGTGCGCGGCCGGCCTGCGGTGGTGGAACGAGCTGCCCCGGCAGGACGCGGTCGCGCAGATCGCCTCCTGCTGCGCGTCGCACGACGTGGGCGGAGGCGCTCGCGGCGGCCGCCCCTACGAGGGCGTCGACGCGCTCGCCGCCGCGTCCGAATGGGTCGTCAGACGGGCTCGCCTGGACCGAGGTGCTGGCCGCGCTCTCCGCGCACCCGCGCATCGGCGAGCGGCCGGCCGGACGCGGCGCGGACGCGGCGGCCTCGCGGCGCGAGCAGGCCGGTGTCGGCGACGACGCGGTGCTGGGCCTGAACCTGGCCGAGGGCAACCAGGCGTACGAGGAGCGGTTCGGCCACGTCTACCTCGTCCGGGCGAGCGGGCGCTCCGGCGAGGAGCTGCTCGGCCTGCTGCGGGCGCGGCTCGACAACGACGAGGCGACCGAGCACGACGTCGTCCGCCGAGAGCTCGCCGAGATCACCAGCTTGCGGCTGCTGGCGCCTGTGGGCGCAGGAGGGCGGGCGGTGACGCTGTCCACCCACGTGCTCGACGCGGCCGCGGGCCGCCCCGCGGCCGGCGTGGCCGTCCGGCTGCTCTCGCGGCGTGCCGACGGGTCCTGGGCGCCCGCCGGGGCCGGGCAGACCGACGGCGACGGACGCCTGCGCGACTGGCTGCCGCCGGGCTCGCCGGACGCGGGGCGCCACCGCCTCGTCTTCGACACGGGCGCGTACTTCGCCGCGGCCGGCGTGCCCACGTTCTTTCCCGAGGTCAGCGTCGACTTCGAGATCACGGCGCCGGACGAGCACCACCACGTCCCGCTGCTGCTGAGCCCGTTCGCGTACTCGACCTACCGGGGCAGCTGAGCAGATGCCTGCACCGAAACCCACCGTGGACCTGCTCGTCAAGGGCGCGGCCCTGCTGGTCACGTGCGACGCCGAACGCCGGGAGTTGCCCGGCGGCTGGGTGGCCGTCACCGACGGGCGTCGTCGTCGGGATCGGCGTCCCGGGCGACGAACCTGCCGGCCGGCGCTGACCATCGACGCGTCCGGCTGCCTGGTCACCCCCGGCCTCGTCAACACCCACCATCACCTCTACCAGAACCTCACCCGGGCGTTCGCGCCCGTCGTCGGCGGGACGCTGTTCGAGTGGCTCGTCGCGCTGTACCCGGTCTGGGCGGGCGTGGACGCGGAGGCGTCCTACCTGTCCGCGTGGGTCGGGCCTCACCGAGCTCGCCCTCGGCGGGGACGACGACGTCCACGGACCACCTCTACATCGCCCCCCGCGGCGGCGGCGACCTGTGGTCGGCGCAGATCGAGGCCGCGGCCGAGGTCGGCCTGCGCTTCCACCCGACCCGCGGCTCGATGTCGCTGCTCGGTGAAGGACGGCGGCCTGCCGCCCGACTCGGTCGTCCAGGACGACGACGAGATCCTCGCCGACTCCGAGCGCCTCGTCGCCCGCCACCACGACCCGGCGCCGCACGCGATGGTGCGCGTCGCGCTCGCGCCCTGCTCGCCGTTCAGCGTGCGCCCGGAGCTGATGCGCGCGACCGCCGAGCTCGCCGAGCGGCTGGACGTGCGCCTGCACACGCACCTCGCCGAGGACCCGGACGAGGACGCCTACTGCCTCGCCACGTTCGGGCGGCGCCCGGTCGAGCAGTTCGAGGAGGTCGGCTGGCTGACCGACCGGGCGTGGGTCGCGCACTGCGTCCACCCGAACGCCGCCGAGGTCGCCCGGCTCGGCGCGGCCGGCGTCGGGGTCGCGCACTGCCCGAGCTCCAACATGATCCTGGGCGCCGGCGGGAAGCGGCGGCACGATCTGCCCCGTCCGGGACCTGCGGGCGGCCGGATCGCCGGTGGGGCTGGGATGTGACGGGTCGTCGTCGAACGACGCGGCGTCGCTGTGGCTGGAGTCCCGCGCGGCGATGCTGCTCGGCCGCCAGCGCGGCGGACCCGTCGTCGATGAGCGCCCGCGAGGTGCTCGAGATCGCCACCCGCGGCGGCGCCGCGTGCCTGGGCCGGGCCGGGGAGATCGGCGAGCTGTCCGTCGGCGCGGCCGGGGACCTGGTGGTCTGGGCCGCAGGACGGGGTCGCGTTCGCCGGGGCGCTGTCGGACCCGATCGAGGCGTGGCTGCGCTGCGGGCCCACCGCGGCGCGGGAGACGATCGTGGCGGGGCGCGTGCTGGTCGCCGACGGTCGTCCGACCAATCCCGACGTCGCGGACATTCTGGCGCGGCACCGGGTCGCGGTCGCGGCTCGGCTGCAGGAGAGGGCGCATCGATGAGCGAGGCGATGCTCGGGCCCAACCGGTACGGCAAGGCGGAGACCCGGGTCGTGCACGTCGACCGCTCTGGTGCCGTCGACGTCCTGCACGACCTCAACGTCTCGATCGCGCTCTCGGCGGGACCTGACGGGTAGTCACCTCACTGGCGACAACGCGCACGTGCTCCCGACGGACACCCAGAAGAACACCGTGTACGCCTTCGCCCGCGACGGCATCACCTCGCCCGAGGCGTTCGCGCTGCGCCTCGCGCGGCACTTCGTCGCGACGCAGCCCGCGATCACCGGCGCGTGCGTGGACGTGCGAGAGCTACTGCCTGGACTGCGCTCGGCCGCCCGCACTCGTTCCGCCGGGACGGCTCGGAGGTGCGGACGGTCCGGGTGGAGCACGGCGCGGACGGGACGCTCGTCGTGTCCGGCGTGCGCGACCTCGTCGTGCTCAACACGACCGACTCGGAGTTCACGGGCTTCGCGGTGGACTCGTTCACGACCCTGCCGCCGGCCACCGACCGCGTCCTCGCCACGGCGATCGCGGCCCGCTGGCGATGCTCGGCTCTCGACGGCCCGGACGAAGCGGGCGTTTGGGACGATCGCGTACGCCCGCGTCCGCGAATGCCTGCTGGACGCCTTCGCCGGGACCTACAGTTACGCCCTCCAGCAGACGCTGTTCGCGATGGGGGCCCGGGTGGTCGACGGAGGTACCGGAGGTCGTCGAGGTGCGCCTCGACGCTGCCCAACCGGCACCACTTCCTCGTCGACCTGACCCCGTTCGGCCTCGACAACCCGAACGCGGTGTACCACGCCGCCGACCGCCCCTACGGCCTCATCGAGGGCACGGTCCTGCGCGCCGGCACCGCCGCAGACCCCCGGAGCTGGTGATGGACTTCCTCCGCCCGGCCGACCTGGCCGACGCCCTCCGCCTGCGCGCCGAGCGGCCGGACGCGCAGGTGATCGCCGGCGGCACGGACGTGATGGTCGAGCTGAACCTCGGCTCCCGGCGACCCGCGGCGCTGCTCGACGTGGCCGGTCTCGCCGAGCTGACGCGGCTTCAGATCGGCGCCGGACAGCGTGCGGATCGGGCGGGCGTGACCGTACGCGACGATCGTCGAGCTGCTCGCGTGCCGAGCTGCCCGCGCTCGCCGCCGCGTCGCGGACGGTCGGGTTCGCCGCAGATCCGCAACCGGGCGACGATCGGGGGCAACCTCGGCACGGCGTCGCCCGCGGGCGACGCGCACCCGGTGCTGCTCGCGGTCGGCGCCCGGGTCGTCCTCGCCTCGCGTCCGCGGCACCCGCCGCGTCGCCGCCGCGGAGTTCTTCACCGGCCCCGGCCGCAGCGTCCTGGCGCGCGGACGAACTCGTCGTCGCCGTCGAGGTCCCACGCCGAGGCTCGGCGCAGGCGTTCGCGAAGGTCGGGACGCGCAACGCGATGGTGATCGCGGTCTGCTCGTTCGCGCTGTGCGGTCGACCCGGTCGCGCGCCGCGTCGGCACCGGCATCGGCTCGGCCGCCCCGACGCCGGTCTCGCGCGCCGGATGCGGAGGAGCATCTCGCCGGGCGCGCTCGACGGCACGGCTGGGAGCCCGCCGCGCTGCCGCCCGCCGACGTGACCCGGTTCGGCGACCTGGTCGCCGCCGCGGCGCGCCCCATCGACGACCAGCGCGGGTCTGCCGCCTACCGCCGGCACGCGCTCGCCGTGCTCGCGCGGCGCTCGCGTCGGCTGGGTCTGCCAGACGAGCCGGCGGAGGTGGCGTCGTGATCCTGCGCTGCACGGTCAACGGCGCCGATCAGGTCGTCGAGCCGGCGTGGGCCGGCGAGAGCCTGCTCTACGTCCTGCGCGAGCGGATGGGCCTGCCCGGCTCCAAGAACGCCTGCGAGCAGGGGGAGTGCGGTTCCTGCACCGTCCTGCTGGACGGGCTCGCCGGTCTGCTCCTGCCTGGTCGCCGCGGGCCAGGCGCAGGGCCGCGACGGTGGTCACGGTCGAGGGGCTGGCGAACGACGGCGACGATCCCGGGCGTCGTCGGGCGCGCGTTCCTTGCCGCCGGCGCCGTCCAGTGCGGGTTCTGCACCCCGGGGTTCGTCGTCGCCGTGCACGACCTGCTGGCCGGGATGACGACCCGTCAGACGCCGAGATCCGCGAGGCTCTCGCCGGCAACCTGTGCCGCTGCACGGGCTACGAGAAGATCCTGGACGCCGTGCGCGCTGGCTGCGTCCGAGACGCGCGCGGGCCACCCGTGACGGTCACCGAGACCGGACGCGCGTGCTGCGGCATCGGCAGCTCCGCCCCGCGCCCGGACGGCCCGGCGAAGGTCGCGGGAGAGTTCGCGTTCTCCTCCGACCTCTGGCACGAGGACATGCTCTGGGGCGCGACCGCCCGCAGCCCGCACCCGCGGGCCCGGATCCGCGGCATCGACATCACCGCCGCGCTGCGGATGCCCGGCGTGAGCGCGGTTCTGACGGCCGACGACGTCCCGGGGCGGCGCACCTACGGCCTCGAGCACGCCGACCAGCCCGTGCTCGCGTTCGGCGAGGTCCGCCACCAGGGCGAGCCGGTCGCGATCGTCGCCGCCGACCACCCGGAGACCGCCCGTGCCGCGGCGGCCGCGATCGTCGTCGACTACGAGCCGCTGCCGCCGGTCTGCGACCCCGAGGCGGCCCTGCGCGAGGGCTCGGAACGCGTGCACCCCGGCGGCAACCTCGTGCGGCACGTGCCGATCCGGCGCGGGGACGTGGCCGCGGCCCGGGCGGCGGCTGCCGTCGTCGTCCGTCGGCGACCTACGAGGTCGGCATGCAGGACCAGGCCTTCCTGGGCCCGGAGTCGGGCCTCGCCGTGCCCGCCGAGGACGGCGGCGATCGACCTGTTCGTCGCCACCCAGTGGCTGCACGTCGACCGCGACCAGGTCGCCGCGAGCCTCGCCCTGACGCCGAGTCAGGTCCGGATCACCCTCGCCGGCGTCGGCGGTGCGTTCGGCGCGCGCGAGGACCTGTCGATGCAGGTGCACGCCAGCATGCTCGCGCTGCACACCGGCCGCCCGTCAAGATGGTCTACAAGCGCAACGAGTCGTTCTTCGGCCACGTGCACCGCCACCCGGCGAGGATGCGGTACGAGCACGGGGCCGACGCCGACGGCCGGATCCTCTACGTCAGCGCGCACATCGTGCTGGACGGGGGCGCGTACACGTCCAGCTCCCCGGCGGTCGCGGCGCAACGCGGCGACGCTCGGCGCGGGCCCCTACGACGTGCCGAACGCGGAGATCGACGCATACGCGGTGTTCACGAACAACCCGCCGTGCGGGGCGATGCGCGGCTTCGGCGCGGTGCAGGCGGCGTTCGCGTACGAGAGCCAGCTCGACCTGCTCGCCGGCGGAGCTCGGACTCGACCCGGTCGAGGTGCGGATCCGCAACGCGATGCACGAGGGCTCGATCCTGCCGACGGGTCAGCTCGTCGACAGCGCCGCGCCCGTCGCCGAGCTGCTGCGCCGCCTCGCGGCCCGGCCGCTGCCCGCCGCGCTCGGCGCCGACCCCGACCTGCGGCACCTGCCCGGCGGCGTCGCCGGCAGCACCCGCGGCGAGGGCGTGCGCCGCGGGGTCGGGTACGGCGTCGGCATCAAGAACGTCGGCTTCTCCGAGGGCTTCGACGACTACTCGACCGCGCGCGTGCGGCTGCAGGCCGTCGGCGGCGTGCCGTCCGTGGCCGTGCACACCGCCGCCGCGGAGGTCGGGCAGGGGCTCGTCACCGTCCAGGCCCAGATCGCGCGCACCGAGCTCGGCGTCGCCGACGTCGTCGTGCACCCGGCCGACACGACCGTCGGCAGCGCCGGCTCGACCTCGGCGTCCCGCCAGACGTACGTCACCGGCGGGGCCGTGCGCGCCGCGTGCGAGGCCGTCCGGGCCGAGGTGTTCGCGCGCGCGGCGGCGCACTCGGCCGTACCCGCCGACCGCGACTTGCGCTCGCCCGGCGGTGCTGTGGTGCACGCGGCGGGGACGATCGGCGCTGGCCGAGCTGCTCGGCACGGACGCGATCGAGCACACGGTCGAGTGGCGGCACCGCCCGACGTCCACGCTCGACCCGGTCACCGGGCAGGGCAACGCCCACGTCCAGTACGCGTTCGCCGCCCACCGCGCGGTCGTCGACGTCGACGTCGAACTCGGTCTCGTCCGCGTCGTCGAACTGGCCTGCGCGCAGGACGTCGGCCGCGCCATGAACCCCGACGCCGTCCTCGGCCAGATCCACGGCGGGACGGCCCAGGGCCTCGGCCTCGCGGTCATGGAGGAGGTCCTGGTCGTCGACGGGCTCGTCAAAAACCCGTCGTTCACCGACTACCTGATCCCGACGATCCTCGACATGCCGCCGATGACCGTGGACGTCCTCGAGCTCGCCGACCCGCACGCCCCCTACGGCCTGCGCGGCGTCGGCGAGCCGCCGACGATCTCCGTCACCCCCGCGATCGTCGCCGCGATCCGTGCCGCCACCGGGGTGCCGCTGCGCCGCGTCCCGGTCCGGCCCGAGCATCTGACGGGTACCTGAAGCGGAGGGTTGCTACCCGCCTCGGGAGTAGATAGCTTCACGCTATGGACCCCCTGCTGCGCGCACGATGATCAGCCTGGACGCGGTGACGGGGACGGGCGCGCGGTCCGTGCTCTCCGTCGATCTGGCCGTAATGCCGGCCGAGTTGTTGTTGCGGCAGCGAACGCGGCTGGTTGCGCGACTCGCCGGACTCGACGCGCAGGGCTGGCGCCGTCCGACCAAATGCCCGCTCTGGGACGTCGCGGACGTGGTGACGCATCTCGTCGACGCGACCGGCTGGGCGCTCGGGACGCTTGCCGCCGCGCAGACCGGGGGCGTGGTTCCCGGGGCGCTCGAGGGTTTCGACCCGGGCAAGACGCCGCACGAGCATGTGCTGGCCGGCCGGGGCCAGGCGCCGGAGGTGCTCCTGGCCCGGCTGCGCGACCTGACGGGCACGCTCGCCGGCCGGCTGGGCGACGCCGAGGGTTCGGACGGTCCGCGCGTCCGGTGGGTGGGCGGGGACATCGTGTACAGCCCGGGACTCGCCGGGTTGCACCTGCTGTGGGATTCCTGGCTCCACGAGCAGGATCTGGACGCGGCGCTGGGTGCCGAGGGAATCGCGCCGTGCCCGCTGGAACTGGACGCCGTCGCGGCCTACGGGCTCTTCTTCGCCGGCCTCGTGCTCCGGCATCGGCTCGGTCCCGACGACCGGGTGTCGGTGCGCGCCGAACTCGACGACCTCAGGTTCGACCTACGCCTCGGCTCGACCGCCCAGCTGAGTAGGGCCACCGGTGCTGCACCCGAGGCGCTCGTGGTTCGCGGGCCGGCCGTGCAGACGGTCGAGGCGCTGGCGGGCCGGGGTGATCTCGCCGACGTGGCGGAGGGTCCCCCGCTGGCGATCGCCTTGCTGAGCGGCCTCGGCGCGCGGATGCGGGCGCCCGCGGTCTGACGGAGGGTCAGCGCGATGTCGGCTGACCGGCGACGTCGTGGGGAAGGACGGCCCCGCCGCACTGGTCGCAGTGGTACTGAGGGGTCATCACTTTGCCGCAGGGGCGGTGGACGAGCTCGACGGGCGGCCCGTCGGCGTGTGCTCCCCACTTGTCGCCCCACTGCATGAGGGAGATGAGGACGGGCGCGAGATCCCAGCCGCGCTCGGTCAAGATGTACTCCGAACGCGGCGGATTTTCTTGGTACGGGCGCTTTTCCAGGACGCCGACCTCGACAAGCTTGTCGAGGCGCGTCTTGAGCACCGTTCGCGCGATGCCCAGCCGCCGGTGAAAATCCTCGAATCGGGTGACGCCCTTGGTGGCGTCCCGCACGATCAGCATCGTCCACCATTCGCCGACGGCGTCGAGCGTTCGGGCGATGGAGCACGGCATCTGGTCGAGGCGGGTGAAGCGCACGGTACGAGGATACGCCGGTCAGTAGCTTGACGGTACCGACTGCTCGCGCAGTTTCCGCCCTAGAACGCGTCGCGCTGCTCGTACAACACGTCCGAGTCGGCGGGGTCGAACAGGGCATCGGGCCAGCCCTCGGGGCTGCCGGACAGCGGGGCGTCCTGCGCGACGACGACGATCGCGGAGCCGATCGGCTCCAGACCCGCGGCAGGGCCGAGGCTGTCCCAGCCGCCGGCGTGGGCGATCTGGTAGAGCGCGCGGCCGGGGGAGGTGACGTCGGCGGCGGCCATCGCCTCGTCGTCCTGTGGCCACACCCGCCGGTAGGCGGCGCGGCCGGCGGCAGCGAGTTGCTCCTCGTCGGCGACGAGGTAGTCGCGGCGGTGCAGGACGGTCAGCGCCTGACCGGTCAGCGGAGTCTCGTCCCACTGCTCGTCGTCCTCACCGTGGTCCCAGGTCGTCTGCAGCGGCGACCCGAAGCCCGAGTAGGCGTGGTGCGCCTCGGCGTAGGCGAGCACGGCCGGCACGACCACGTCGCCTGCCGCGAGCACGGCGGCGGGGTTGCGCGGATCGGCGGCCGCGACCGCATCCGCGTGTGCCACGACTGCTTTCGCGAGGTCCGCGGCGGCGGCGCGCAGGCGCTGCGCTCCCTCGGTCGTCCAAGGCTCGAGCTCTGCTTCGTCCATCGGGCGACCCTACGGCGGCGCGGACGCCGTAGCGTGTTCCCGGCCCGGGACGCGCGGGCCTGCGAGCGGCAACAAGACGGCACGACGAAGGCGGCACCGATGACAGACGGCCTCGAAGCGGGACTGGACGAGCTCCTCGCCACGACGGACGCCGACGTCGCCCGGCGGGCCGCGGCAGACGCGGACCTCGCCGAGCGGGCGGCGCGCCAACCCCTGCACACGGCGTACGTGCCGGCCGACCGCTACGGCCCCGACACCGTCGTCGCCTGGGGCAAGCAGGCCCGGGCGGCGCTCGACGCCCACGCGGGCGACCCGGACCTCGCCGAGGTCCTCGGGATCGACCCGTCCCTGCTCGCCGAGACCCTGCCGCGGGTCGCGGCCAAACTCGCCTGGTCGCCCGTCGAGGACCTGCGCATCGACTTCGAGGACGGCTACGGCACCCGACCGGACGTGGTGGAGGACTCCACGGCCGCGGTCACCGCCACGGCGCTCGCGTTCACGCGCGACGCGACGGCCGGCGCCGGTCTGCGGATCAAGAGCCTCGAGGCCCCCACCCGCGCCCGGGCGCTGCGCACGCTCGGCGGGTTCCTCGCCGCGTACGCTGCAGCCGGCGGCGACCCGGCGAACGTCGTCGTCACGCTGCCCAAGGTGAGCACGCCGGCGCAGGTCACCGCGCTGGTGCTGGTCTGCGAGCGGCTCGAGGCCGCGCACTCCCTGCCGCCGGGCGCGCTGCGCTTCGAGTTGCAGGTCGAGCTGCCGGCGGCGGTCCTGGGCGAGGACGGCTCGACCACCGTCGCGCGGATGATCACCGCGGCGGCCGGGCGGTGCGTCGGCCTGCACTACGGGACGTACGACTACTCGGCGGCGCTCGGGATCCCCCCGGCGGAGCAACGCGCCGACCACCCGGCCGCCGAGCACGCCAAGGCGGTCCTGCAGCTGGCCGCGGCCGGGCGTGGGGTCCGGGTCGTGGACGGGTCGTCGAACCTGCTCCCGGTGGGCGACCGGGGCGCCGTGCTCGGCGCATGGCGCGTCCAGGCCCGAATCGTCCACCGGGCGCTGACCTGGGGGATCGCCCAGGGCTGGGACCTGCACCCCGCCCAGCTGCCCTGCCGCTACCTGGTCACGTTCGCGTTCCTGCGCGCGGGCGCGCCGGCCGCCCGCGAGCGACTAACGGCGTACCGGACGCGGGCTGCCGCCGGCGTCCTGGACGAGCCCGCGACCGAGCGGGCGCTCGTCGCCTACCTGAGCCGGGGTGTCGCGGTCGGCGCGCTGGACTCGGGCGAGTCCGGCCTGGACGCTCCCGGTGACATCCTGAAGATCCACGTTCGACCGGAACCGGGAAATTAACTCTCGTTCTGCGGGAACCTGGACGCCGATGACGACGACCTGTCTTCCGACGGCACACGGCGGGCCCCCGCACGCCTCGGCCCGGGACGGACCGGATGACGATGGACGCGACCGCACCGACGCCCCAGGCGGCAACCCGCCCCGGGCCGTCCGGGCATGCCCCGCACCGGTTCTGGAACCTGGCCGTCGTCGCCCTGGTCGCGTCCGCCCTCGCGTGGGTCGCCCTCTTCCTGTGGGGCGGCGGGCGCGAGATGCGCCGCGGCCTGCTGACCGGCGGCGCCACCCTGATGTCCGACGCCGGTCACGCCGACACCGCGCTCACCGGAATGAGCGGCATGGCAGGCATGGCCGACATGGCGGCGATGCCCGGGATGGACATGAGCCACGGCGGGATGTCGATGCTCGGCGTGTCGATGACCGGCAAGGAACCCGCCAGCCTCGGCTACGGCGCGCTGTTCCTCTGGATGTGGGCGGTCATGATCCTCGCGATGATGCTGCCCGCGATCGTCCCGTCCGTGCGGGCCTTCCTCGACGAGGACTCCAGCGGCAAGCGCTCGGCGGGCACCCGCTTCCTCGCTGCGGTGACGCTCGTCTGGGTCGTCGTCGGCGTAGCCGTCTACGGGGTCCTCGTGCTCCTGGACGAGGTCCTGCCGACGTCCGGCCGGGTTGCGGTGACGGTGGGCGCGATCGCCATCCTGCTGGCCGGGCTCTTCCAGTTCTCCCGGACGAAGGAGCGCGCCCTCGCGCACGTCAGCGGCCCGTTCTGCTGCGGCGGCGGCCCGTGGCGGTCCGGGCTCGACCACGGCCGCCGGTGCGTCGTGTCCTGCGGCCCGTACATGGCGGCCGTCGCATTGATCGGGATGATGAACCTGTTCTGGATGGCGCTGTTCGCCCTCGTGATGGTGGTCGAGCAGGTCCTCGAGCTGCGGTCGGGCAAGGGCGTGTACCTGGCCCGGGGCGTCGGCGCCGTCGTCGTCCTGATCGCCCTGGGCCTGCTGCTCGTGCCCGGCCCGCTCCCGCTGGTCGCCTGACCGCCTACTCCGGCCTGCGCCTCGGTGCCGCGTTCGGCGACCAGGCCCCGGCCCGCATCGCCACGGCCAGCGGGAAGGTCAGGAACGTCAGCCCGAGGCCAGCGACGACGAGGTACGTGCCGGTCGACGACTGGGCCTCGGTCGCGAGGCGCCCGGCCGCGAGGACGGCGTCGTCCAGGGCCTTCTGGGTCGCGACGAGGGTGTCGACGGGGACGTCCGGGACGGCGTCGGGGGTGCTCGCGCCCTCTTCGGCGGCCGGCTCGTCGGACTCGGATATGTACACCGCCGATTCCGGCGTCCACGGCACGCTTTCGACGCCCGGCAGGTCGAAGCTCGCCGCTGCCGTCTCGATGGCGTCGCTCTTGCCGTTCGCGCCGGTGAGGAGCTTCGGGAGCTTGATCGGGTCGTCGAGGATGTTCTTGTAGCGGTAAGCGCCGAATCCGCGGTCCAGGTAGCTGGCCAGGGAGGCGCCCGTGGCGTACCGGGCCGGCTTGCCGCGGGCGTACTCCTCGTAGAGGTTGAACTTCGTCTTCTTCTCGTTGGCCCAGCCGGCGAAGATCAGCGTGTGCTGGCGAGGGCGCAGCAGGATGTCGCCCGGCTCGAGCGACTTCGACGGGATGCGGTGCGAGACCTTGGCGAGATTGCCCGTCCAGTAGTTGGTCTTCTGGCTCAGGTGCCACGCCATCGACACCATGCCTGAGCAGTCCTGGCGGTACTTGCCGTTCTCGTCGCTCCACCAGCGGGTCTGGCTGTACGGCACCTTCTGCACGACCCAGCTGACGGAGCGGGTGATGACCTCCGTCCGGGTGATGTGTCCGCCCGGCTTGCTGAGCAGGGGCTTGCCCGGTGCGGGGGACGGGGCCGGTGCGGGGGACGGGACGGCCGGCTCTTCGTCCGGGTCGGGCTCGCCGTCGTCGCCGGGGTCGGAGCCCGCGGCGTCGTCCGGGTCCGCGGGCGCGCCGGGCGGGGTGACGACGGGCGGTGTCACCGGGGGTGTCGTGACTGGTGGCGTTGTCACTGGGGGCGTGGCGGCCGGGGTGCCGGACTCCGGCGGCACCGGGGCGAGCGGCAGTGGCTTCGTCGGGTCGGGCTGCGACGGCGCGGGCCGCGTCGGGGCCGGCTGGGTCGGGGCCGGCTGGGGCGGGGCCGGCTGGGTGGCCGGTTGCGTGGGCTCTGTGGGGGCGGGCTCGGTGGGGGCCGGCTGGGCGGGCGCGGGCTCGGCGGGGGCCGGCTGGGCGGGCGCGGGCTCGGCGGGCGCGGGGTGGACCGGCGCGGGCTGGACCGGCGCGGGCGGGGGCGTCTGACCAGCGATGACGCAGGGATTGCCGTCGGCGTCCACCCAGTCGCCGGTCGGGCCGGGGAACGGGACGCCTTCGGGCACGGGGGTTCCGACAGTGGGCTGGCCGGCGGGTGTGCCGGCGGGGAAGCGGGCCGAGCCCGGGGATGGCCCCGGGCAGCGGCGACGCCCCGGGCAGCGGCGACGCCCCGGGGGCGGTGCCGCCGGCCGGCGGCGTGACGCCGGAGGAGGCGGGGGTGGCACCCGGCTCGGTCGGTACACAGACGGACGCCGCGCCGGCGGGCACGGCGTCGAATCCGAGGGCCCCGATGCCGACGAGGGAACCGCCGAGCGTGCCGCACGTGAGCGCGGCTGCGAGGGCCGGGGAAGCGCGCAAGCCTCGGCGGGAGGTTGAGCGTCGCACCTGAACTCCTTAAATGTCATCGGTGACGGCCGTGGTGAGGGCCGGTCGGGCGGTCCGACCGGGCGGCTGTCGTGCGGGCATCGCTGGTTGCAGGGATGAGCGGGCTTGCGATGCAGGAAAAGTTAGGTAAGCCTTACCTTATGGTTAAATCCAAGTCGGTTTCATGAACGTCTGTCAATGCCGTACCGCCCGTTCGGCGCGTGCCGCAGGCGCCGATTGGCGGGCGGGCCGAGCCCGGCGGACCGGGGCGGGCAGTTCACCGGCGTCATGTCCGGCGTTCACCTCGTGGCCCCCGGGGTCGTGTCCCGCCACCGGATCATGATCATGAACAGAAAATCACTCACTTCCTTGGAGCGACGTGCGACGAGCTAGGTCCGGAGCCCGCCGGGCCCGATCGACCGCGCTCGCCGTCGCGCTGACCTGCGGGACCCTCGGCGGGGCCCTGGTCGGGGTCGGCCTCGGCATGGACGGGGCCCCCGCGCGCGCCGCGACGGCAGCCGCGACGGCAGCGGCGACCGCCGCCGCGGACGTCACCGCGGCCCCGACGGCCGACCCGACCGTGACCGCCACACCGGCGGCCCCACCTGCGGCCTTGCCGACGGCGAGTCTCACCGTCGCGCCCAGCTCGACCGGGGCCCCCGGTCCGGCTGGGACCCCGAGCCCGTCACCGAGTGCCACGACCAGCCCGAGTGCCACCGCGAGCCCGAGTGCCACCGCGAGCCCGAGTGCCACCGCGAGCCCGTCCTCGACCGCGAGCCCGTCGCCCACCGCGAGCCCGTCGGCCACCGCGAGCCCCGGCGCCACCGCGGCTCCCAGGATCGTCCCGGGCCCGACCCGTCCGCCGACCCCGAGCGTCACGCCTACGCCGAGCCCGCCGGCCAGGGTGAGCCCGAGCCCGTCGGCCGCCCCGGTGCGAGCCCCGGTCGCCGCCCCGGCGGTCAAGGCGCCGGCGGTCGCCGTCCCGGCTGCCCCGGGCGTTCCCGGCGGCGCCATCAGCCGGGCGGAGGTGATCGCCCGCGCGTCCAGTTGGGTCGTCCAGAAGGTGCCCTACAGCCAGACGCGGTGGTGGTCCGACCGCAACGGCACGTACCGCCAGGACTGCTCCGGAATGGTCTCGATGGCCTGGCGGCTGAGCCAGAAAACCAATTACTGGACCGGCAACCTGGCGACTGTCTCGCACCGGATCCCGTCCGGTGACCTGAAGCCGGGCGACATCCTCCTGCTGCCCCGCCGGCACACGCTGATCTTCGCGGGCTGGACGGATCCGGCCCGCACGCGGTTCAACCTTTTCGAGGAGTACGCCACCGGCAAGCCGGCCCGCTACGCCGTCGGCGCGTCCCTGGCGTACTACCTCGATCGCGGCTACGGCGCCTACCGGTACGACGCCATCACGGACGCCATCACGGACGCCATCACCGGCCCCGCCGGGGCAATTCCCGCGTCCCCCTCGCCCCAGGCCTCGCCGGACGGTGTGCCCCAGGCGCCCGCCGGGTCGGTCGACCGCAGCCCGGCGGATCCGACGGACGACTCCGGCATCTCCGACGACCCGCCCGCCGACCGTGCTCCCGACGAGGGCGAGGACGCCTTCGGCGCCGACGAGGGCGCGGACAGCGGGGACGGGATCGACGACGCCGTCGCCGATGCCGGGGCGACCGAGGCCGAACCGGTGCCGCTCGCCGAGGTCCCCGAGTCTGTGACCCCGATGCCGTGGAGCGTGGAGGACGCGGACAGCGTCGTCGCGGAGACCGCGCCGCCCTCGCCCCCGCCGGGTGCCCTGATGCCGGAGGCGGTGGTCGAGATGCCTGTCGCGCAGCTCGTCCAGGAGCAGCAGGTGATCGACAGCGGCGCCAACCTGACGATCAGTCAGGGCCGGGGCGGGTCCTCGGCCGGTCACCTGATCGCGGCCGGGTTGGGCCTGATCTTCCTGGCCGTTCCGCTCGGAGTCGGGGCAAAGGCGGGCGTATGGTCGCCGTCCGGACTCGTGGCCGTGCGCCGCGCCGGGCCGACCGACGAGGAGTCCTGACAGACCCGATAACGGTTCGGTCACGGAGGTGAACCGGACTCGGGTGTGTCGCGTCTCTCCAGGGACGACGTCTCGCGGCGAAGCCGCGCGGCACCGCGACAAGCCTGGAGTTCGCATGAAGCTCACCACGAACGGGCCGGCCTGGCGCCGCGCCGGCGTCCCCGCCTCGGTCGCCCTGCTGGTCTCTGCCGCGGTCGCCGCCGTCGTCGTCGGCAGCGGTTCCGGTTCCGTGGCCGCGACCGGCGACGGGCCTGCGACCCACTCCGTGACCGTGTCGGGCACCGGCATGGCGGGCGGGATTCCGGACGTGCTCCGCCTCGAGATCGGCGTGCAGCGCACCGGCCAGAACGTCAGCGCCGCGCTGAACGCCGCGAACGAGGACATCCGCAGGATCAAGGCGTCCCTCGAGCGCCACGGCGTGGCCGCCAAGGACATCCAGACCTCGCAGCTCTCGATCAACCCGCACTACGACCCCTACTACTACGAGGGCAAGGGAGGGCCGGCCACGTCGACCCGGCCCCTGCGCCCGCACCCGCACCCGACGCACCCGACGCACCCGTCGCCCCCGAGCCGCCGAAGTCGTCGGAGCAGTCCGAGGCCCCCGCCGCGGCACCCGAACCGGCCGTCGCGCCGATGCCCGAGCCGATGACGAAACCGATGAGCGAGCCGGCGGTCGACGAGGACCGCGCGGCCGCCGACCCGGCGCAGCAAGCGGGATCCAGCAGCGGGTCGTCCGGGAGCGGTTCGACGGGCAGCACCGGCACGGACTCCGCGAACGCGACCACGACGGTCGCGGAGCCCGTCCCGATGCCCGTGCCGCCGCCGTCCGACGTGGCCGTCCTCGGGACCCCGGCCGGCATTTCGGCCCGCCCGCCGGGCGGGACGAACGGCTTCGACGTCTACCAGTCGCTGAGCGTGCGGCTGCGCAACCTGCCGGACGCCGGGAAGGCCATCTCGGACGCCGCCGAGGCCGGCGGCGACGCGACCCGGATCAACGGCATCTCGTTCGAGATCGAAAACAGCGAGACGCTGCTGAAGCAGGCACGCGACGCTGCGTTCGCCGACGCGAAGGCGAAGGCCGAGCAGTACGCGCGCCTCGCCGGCCGCGACCTCGGTCGGGTCGTGCAGATCAGCGAGAACAACAACGGGTCCGCGCCGATACCGTACGGTGGCGGGCGCGCGGAAGCGGCGATGGACTCCTCCGTGCCGATCCAGCCGGGCACCCAGCAGGTCTCGGTCGCCAGCACGGTGGTGTGGGAGCTGAACTGACCTGACGACCCGTCAGGGCTTGCGGCCGGCCGGCGTCGGTGACCACGCACCTGCGCGCATTCCCATGCCGAGCGGGAAAGCGAGGAACGTGAGGCCGAGGCCGGCGACGATCAGGTAGGTGCCGGTCGAGGCCGATTCTGCCTCGGCGGCGAGCCGGCCGGCTTCGAGCACCGCCTCGTCCAGCGTCCGCTGGGTGGCCACGAGGGTATCGACGTCGATATCCGGGACGGCCGTGGGCGTCGTCGACATCCCTGCGGTGGCGCGCGGGGCCCGCACCTCGGGGGTGTACTCGGCTGTCTCGGGGGTCCACTGCACGCTGGGGACGTCCGGGCCCAGGGGGGTGGACGCGGCGGCCATGCTCACGGTGTCGCTCAACCCCGTCGCGTTCAGCAGCTGGTTCACGTCCAGGCCACCCTCGACGATGTTCTTGTAGCGGTAGGCGCCGAAGCCGCGTTCCAGGTAGTGGTTGAGGGACGCCTTGAGGGCGTAGCGGGCGGGCTTGCCGCGGGCGTACTCCTCGTAGAGGTTGAAGCGGGTCTTCTTCTCGTTGGCCCAGCCGGCGAAGATCAGCGTGTGCTGGCGGGGACGGAGCAGGATGTCGCCCGGCTTCAGCGAGCTCGACGGGATGCGGCGCGAGACGGTGGCGAGGTTGCCCGTCCAATAGTTGGTCTTCTGGCTCAGGTGCCACGCCATCGACACCATGCCCGAGCAGTCCTGGCGGTACTTGCCGTTCTTGTCGGTCCACCAGCGGGTCTGGCTGTACGGGACCTTCTGGGCGACCCAGCTGGCCGAGCGGGTGATGACCTCCGCCCGGGTGATCGGGCCGGCGGGCTTGCTGAGCGTGGGCTTCGGGCTCGGCTTGGGCGTCGGTGCGGAACTCGGCGACGGCGTGGGCGCGATGGTCGGCGTCGGCGTGAGCGTGGGCGACGGCGTGGGAAATTGGACGCCCTCGCCCTCGTCCGGGTCGATCTCGCCGGAGTCCGGTTCGGCGTCCGGGTCTTCGCCTGGGTCCGTCTCGCCGTCGCCCTCGGCGGGGTCGCCAGGAAGGATCACGGCCGGCTGGCCGTCGTGCGGCAGCACCGGGTCCGGGAAACACCGGTCTCCGTCCGAGTCGACCCATTCGCCGGTGGCGTCGGGGTCGACGGGCTCGGGGCTGGGTGTCGGGCTCGACACCGGGACCGGGGTCGGGCTTGGCGACACGGACGGAGTCGGGCTCGGGGTCGGTGGCGGGACCGGCTCCAAGGGCCCGAGGCCAGGGATGATGCCGGCCGGCGGGACGCCGGGCGCGACCGCCTGCGGAGAAGGCGCCGGCGTCGAGGGCGGCGAGGGTGAGGGCGAGGGCGAGGGCTTCGGCTCGGCCGAGGCGTCGGCGGGCGGGACGGGTTCGGGGGTGACGGGTTCGGGGCTGACGGGTACGCAGAATGTCGCCGCTTCGGCAGGGACGGCGTCGAAGCCGAGCGCGCCTACTCCGACGAGGGAACCGCCGAGCGTGCCGCACGTGAGTGCGGCGGCGAGGGCCGGGGAAGCGCGCAAGCCTCGGCGGGAGGTTGAGCGTCGCACTGAGGAACTCCTGAGTGGTCGGTGAGCGCGGGGGGGGGTGGGTCAGCCGGTGCAGAGCGGGACGCCCACGGTTCGCTTGCCGGGACCTTGCGTGGCGACGAAGGCGCCGCTGATGAAGCCGCCGCTGTCGAGCATCTGCCAGTAACCGGGGCGGCCGAGTGTGATGCCGGGGGACTCGCAGTTGACCCACGCCAGCGCACCTTCGCCGATGGTCCCCTTCGGGGCGGAGGTCTTGGACGGGCCTGCTCGCAGGTTCAGGTTTTCGGCGGTGACCTGGAAGGGAACGGCGCAGGTCGGCAGCAGGGGCTTGGGCGAACCGCCGTCGACCGCCGCGTCCGGAAGGTAGGTGCCGTTGTGCAGCTTGTTCCAGATGCCCACGGTCGTGCGGACCTGGCACACGACCTGGACGGTCGCACCGCCGGGAAGCGGCGCGCCCAGCGCCTGGGCCGTGGCGAACGGCGCGCCGACGGCGGCCTGGGGCATGGTGGCCGTGACCCGGTGGGTGTACGCCACGGTGGCGACCGGCGCGTCGATGATGTTCCGGTCGGTGAGCAAAGTGACGCCACCGAAGGACTCCTGGCCGTCGCCGCGGAACTGCTTGATCCGCTGGTGACCGGGCCACAGGCGGTTGGGGACGCCGGACCAGCCGTCCAGCTTCGCCTTGCCGTCCCATTCCGCGCTCCAGACGGCGTCGGGGCGCGCGTAGTCCGTCGAGGAGTAACTCCCCGCGAGTCCGCGCACCGCCGAACTCACGCTGCCGTAGACGCCGGACAGGTATCCGGACTTGTGCAGTTCGCGAGTCCAGCCCGACCAGTAGGACAGGACGGCCTTGCCGCACTTGGCCTTCGCGGGGCTGTAGGACTCGATGTCCGAGTAGAGGGCGCTGCCGGGCAGGATGCCTAGCGCCGCGGCGGCCCGGACCGCGCCTTTCGCGGCGTCCTTGCCTTGTGCGGTGGCCTTGCCGGGATTGGTGCTCATCGGCTTCAGCCGCTTGTTGTCCGCGCAGGGCGCCTGGAGGCTGACGTCCAGGGGGATCAGCTTCCAGCCCAGGGCCGACACGTCCCGGACCCAGTCGCGGGTCAGCTTCTTCTGGTCGCAGGCACGATGGAACCCGCTGATGTAGATGCCGATGGCCTTGTAGGGCGAGGACTTCCACGCCCGCATCGTGTTGGCGCTCGGCGCTTCGCACACGTCGAAGGCGAACCCGGAGAACCTGGTGCCCGCAGCGCCTGCCGGGTAGGTCATCGGGGTCGCCGGCTCGGCCTGGGCGCTTCCCGCCACAACGGTTCCGAGCACGGTGACGCTCAATGCTGTGGCGGTACAGACCGCCACAGTTCGACGCTTCATCGAGAACCTTTCTGAGTCCGAGGGATCCCCCGTTGTGAATCATGAGTGGCATTCCGCTCCGGTGGCCAGAGGGTGAATGTGACAAGCCAGGTGTTCGCCTGACGGTCGATCAGGCTTTCCACTCCGAGGTGTTTGCAGCGGTGGCATCCGTGGGAGGCGGCGTGCTATGAGATCGTTTCGTCTTTGTCTCGGCTCCAGGATTACCCGTCGACGCGAGGATCTGACGAACCATCAGGCTTTCGCGCGCCGGTCGGGACAGCCGTCGAGTCGTCATCCTGGCGGTTCACTCGCGCCATGTCCGGCGTTCACCTTGTGGCCCCGAACCTGCTATACGGCACCGACAGCGTGGGCGGTCGACTCGAGATCGACTGGCGCTGGGGGAGCGACGTTGCGACGACCTGTGCTCCCACTTGTGGTGATTGCCGGCACGCTCTGCGTGCTCGTCGCGGGATCGGCCGGCGCGCTGACACCCGGGGCGTCCGCCCAGGAGCGGTACATCGTCACGTTCGACGGCGCCGCCGCGAGCGACGCGGTCCGCGCGGCGCGGGACGGCGCGAACAACCACGGCGGACGCGTCTACGCCGACTACAGCCGTGCCCTCAAGGGTTTCGCCGCCTCCCTGCCCGCCGATTCGGTGGAGGAGCTGCGCCGCAACCCCCTGGTGAAGACGGTCGAGCGCGACGAGGTCATGAATCTGACGGGCCGCCAGGGCTCGGCGAGCTGGGCCTTGGACCGGATCGACCAAAAGGTCTTGCCCCTCGACGGCAAGTTCACCTACGCGGCCACGGGAGCAGGCGTCACGGCCTATGTGGTCGACTCGGGGATCCGGACCGGCCACCAGCAGTTCGGCGGGCACACCACCGGCGGGCACACCACCGTCGACGACGGCAGGGGCACCGAGGACTGCAACGGCCACGGCACGCACGTGGCCGCGACGATCGGCGGCTCGACCTACGGCGTAGCCAAGGCGGTCTCCCTGGTCCCCCTGCGCGTCCTGGACTGCGGGGGTTCCGGCCTCGTCTCCGAGATCATCGCCGGCGTCGACTGGGTCACGGCCGACCACGCTGCCAGGGGCGGCCCCGCGGTGGCGAACCTGAGCCTGGGAGGCAGCCCCAACCTGGCCCTGGACGCGGCCGTCGCCGCCTCGATCGCGTCCGGCGTCGTGTTCACCATCGCGGCCGGCAACGCGAACGCCAGCGCGTGCAACTCCTCGCCCGGCCGGCTCCCGGCGGCCGTGACCGTCGGCGCCAGCACGCAGGCGGACGCGCGGGCGCCGTTCTCCAACTACGGCGGCTGCGTCGACCTCTTCGCGCCCGGCGCCGAGATCGTGTCGGCGACGAACGCCTCCGACACGGCGATCGGCGTGCTCAGCGGGACGTCGGTGGCGAGCCCGCTGGCGGCCGGAGTCATCGCCACCTACCTGCAGCGCGTCCCGAAGGCCACGCCCGCGTCCGTCCGCTCGGCGCTGGTGACGCAGGCGACGACGGGCCGGCTGCGCGACCTGGGCGCCGGCTCGCCCGACCGGCTGCTCCACTCGGTCAAGTCGGTCACCCGCCGGCCGTTGTGGTTCCTGCCGCGCAAGGCCTTCTGAGCCTGCGTCAGTCCTCGGCGCTGCGGCGCCGGGCGGCGACCACCGTGACTGTCCCGCCTGCCACCAAGGTGAAGCCGAGGACGGCCAGGGGGATCGTGCGGGAGTCGCGGCCGCTGGCCGGCAGGCCATCCCCCGCCGCCCCGGACGTCGGGACGGTCACGCCGACCTCCGTGCCGTTCCCGGACGTCGTCGCGGGAGTGGGGCTGGGGGTGGGTGACGGTGTCGGCGTCGCCTCGGGGGACGGTGACGGCGAGGGACTCGCCTCGGCCGCCGCGAGGATGTTCGCCTCCGGCGTCGGTGACGGGCTGGGGGACGGCGACGGTGACGGGGACGGCACCGGGGTCGGCGACGCCGACGGGCTGGGGGACGGCGAGGGAGACGGGGACGGCGAGGGAGTCGGCGAGGCGGACGGCGTCGGCGACGGCGACGGTGAGGCGGCAGGCGCAGCGAGCACGTAGCTCGCCTGCGTAGGCTCGGCGTCGTCCGTGCCCGTGAATTCGATCTCTGCAACGAAAACCTGCACGACCTCGTCGTCGGCCGCGGCCGCGGCTCGCATGTAGGCCGTGCCGCGGTTCGCGGCCTGGGCGCTCTCGACCTGGCTGGGGGACAGGCACGTCAGGGCGACGGTGACCGGCCCGTCCAGGGGGAGGGCAAACTCCTGGTCCTCGGCGACCGCGCGCCAGGACCCATACATCGGCACGGTGTACCCGCCGCCGCCCGGGGCCGGGGCCAGTTGCGCGATCGGGACGGCGTCCCGCACCAGGACGAGCCCGGCGTCGGCGTCCGGCGAGACTCCTGCGCCGACGGCGGCGAGGTCCGCGACCGTGTCCTCCGGCCCGCAGGTGCCGCGGGTGACGAAGCTGGACACGGTGTCGAGGCTGCCGGTGGCCGGCACGACGTCCAGCGTGCCGACGAGGACCTCGGGGATTCCGTCGGCCGCGGTCGCGTAGGACGCCAACGCGCCCGCGGCGAGGACCATCGCGGCGGTGGCGGCCGAGACGAGGCGACGATCAGGGCTGCGATTCACGTGCCTGACGGTAACTAGCCGGGAATGCCCTGTGGAGCCGTAGAGCCGTCCGGATACGCGTGATCCCGAGACCTTCTCTGATCCCCTGACGGCAGGTCGCCTAGCCGCCGTTCGGCGTTAACCTTCGGCTGCGGCCGGTGGATCCGGTGTTTTAATGGGTTCCTCGACGCTGACACCTGACGTACCGTCAGCAAAAGGCGGCGCGCCCCCGGCCGGCTGGCGGTATGGGTGCCCCCCCGGCGGTTCATCCGCGTCATGTCCGGTGTTCACCAAATTGCCCGGACCGTTCCACCCGACCCGGCCATCGTCGACCCGGCCGCACGATCAGCCATCTCGACTTAATTCTTAGGGGAGTACGTGCGACGAGCATGGGCTCGCCGGGGTAGGGGACGTTCCCTCGCCCTGGCGGCGGCATTGGCCTGCGGTGGGCTCGGCGGTGGCCTTGTCGGCTTCGGTGCGCTCGGGTTCGACAAAGTCGACGCGGGCGCCGCGACGACCTGCCCGGCGGGCTGGACATCCGCATCTGGCAGTGATTCCGGCAGCGGTTCTGGCAGGGCTTCCGACGGCGATTCTGTCGATGATTCCGATCGGTACGAGGTCGCGACCGCGGAAGAAGACGCCTGCATGCCGTCCTCGACGCCCGCGGAGGGCACCACGGCCGCGCCGCCGACCGGGTCTCTCCCCGTGCGCGAAAGGTCCACGGGAGGCGGCTCGTCGATCGACGACCCAGACTTGCCGACCCAGCCGGAAGACCTGCCTGGCAAGGAGATCCCGGCCTACGAGCCTGGCAAGCCCGCACCCGACCTGCCCGGGGACGTCTCAGCGGACGGCGACGTAGCCGTGCTCCCCGGTGATCCCGTCCCGTCGACCCCGACGGCGACCCCCGTCGGGGGAGTGCCGGCCGACGAGGAAGGCCCGACGGAGCGGCCGCCGCTCGTCCCGAAGCCCGTCCCCGTGCCGCCGGTCGCTAGTGCGCCGGTCGCCGACCAGCCGGTCGAGAAGCCCGCTGCGCAGAAGCCGGTCGACACGCCGGCGGAGCAGCGACCCGTCGACAACCCCGCAGAGCAGAAGCCCGTCGACAAGCCCGCGGCCGTCGTCCCGTCGGTCGCGGTGCCGCAGGCGCCGAACGTCGCCGTGGTGCCCGACTGGACGCGCCCGGCGCCCAGCGGTCCGCAACCCGCGGCCCAGGCTCCGGCCGTCGGAGCCCCGGGAGCGACGGCGGCCGTGCCGCTCGCGGGCGTGACCCGCGACGTGATCAGCGCGACGGGCCTGACGATCAGCCGCCCCGAGGTCATGGCCCGCGCGCTCACCTGGGTCGTCCAGAGGGTCCCCTACAGCCAGGCCCGGTGGTGGCGGGACGAGAACGGGACCTACCGGCAGGACTGCTCCGGCTACGTCTCGATGTCGTGGCGCCTGGACCAGCGAAACAACTACTGGACAGGCAATCTGGGCACCGTGTCGAACCAGATCGCATGGGCTTCGCTGAAGCCGGGCGACGTCCTGAACCTCGCCCGCAAGCATGTCGTGATCTTCGGCGGGTGGGCGAACGCCGAGCGAACCAAGTTCAACCTGTACGAGCAGTACGCGTCCGGCGCCTCGCCGCGGTACGCGGTGAACGCCTCGCTGGCCTACTACCTCTCCCGCGGGTACAGCGCCTTGCGTTACGAGGGCATCGTGCGGGCCGCCCAGGTGCGCCCGGGCACTGTTGCGATCGCGCGTCGCGCGCAAGCGGCGGTCGCCGCCGTGGCCGAGGCCCAGTCTGCCGAGATGTCGGCGACGGCCACGGCCCCCGACGACGATGACGCGGACCTCGAGCAGATCCTCCCGCCGGCGGGCATCGAGAGTGTGCCGTGGACGCCCGAACTCGCAGCCGACTTCGTCGCGGAGACCGCGCCGCCGGCGCAGACCGCGCACCTCGTCACGCCGGCGGCGGCCGAGGAACGCACCGTCGAGGACCTCGTCGAGGCCCAGCGGGCCGTGGACGTCCAGGCGGAGTTGACGGCAAGTCAGGCCGACGGGTCCTCCGGCGGCTACGTGGTCGTCGCGGGCCTCGGCCTGATCTTTCTCGCCGTCCCCCTGGGCATCGGGGCGCGGGCGGGCGTGTGGTCCCCGTCGGGCACCGCGGGTCGTAAAAACCCGGCTGGCGACTGAGGGTCCGCACGGCCGAGGCGCCCGAGCCGCACGCTCACGGCGAGATCGAGCCTAACGCCGGCCCGGCGTCACGCCGACAGCGATCAGCTGATGGCGGTAACGGTGAGAGTCGTCGAGTACGTCCCAGGTGGCGTGGTCGCTGGCATCCGCAAGTCGAGCGCGGCTCCGAAGGTGGCGAAGCCCGGCGGGTGGCCGTCGTCCGCGGACGCGAGCACCCGGGGCTCGAGTAGACCATTCCCGCCGAAGAATCCAGACACGATGCTCTCCCCGGGCCGGGCGCCTGCGCCCGGGCTGATCAGGTAGGGCGTCCACCCGAGAAATCGCCCGGAAAGGTCGGGGCTGAAATGGTCGACCTGGGCGGAAACGGACCAGGCGGGTCCGCCGGGGCGGTTGTCCCGCACGGTCACCGGCTTGAGCTGAGTAGTCGTCAGGAGAAAGTCGGAAGCCCTCACCGGCGTCCCGAAGCCGAGGATCGGGTCGTCGCTGTCGACCGTCATCATGAACCCGCCGCTCGCGGCAACAGCCGCGGCATCCGCCGCCGCGGCGGTCATTCCCGCAGCGAGCGTTTCCGTTCTGTCCAAGGAAAACTCCGGCAAGACACCGGGGAGTTGGTCCGTCGACCCCGCCGGGCTGCTCGGTGCCGCGGGCGATGTGCCAGGCGCGCCGGGAGTTGGAGACGGACTCGGCGAAGGGTCAGGCGAGCGCAGCGCCGCCGCACTCAGCCCCGCGGTGGGGGTGGGCACGGGACCAGGCGCTGTCGTGGGGCTGAGCGTGGGCGAGGGAGTGGGGCCCGGCGGCGGAGTCCGATCTGCGGGGTTCTCCATAGGTCGCCCCGACTCCAACTCGTGCGAGATGTAGGTGCCTGCCCGCTGCTCGGTCGGTGTGAACTCCACGGCGGTGGCGAATTCGCCGTAAGCAGTGCGTTCCTCGGCGTCCGAGCACACGAAGCGCACGGTCGCCGTGCCGCTCAGCGGCACTGGTGCGTGGAGGATGGCGGCCAGTGCGTTCCAGGTGACGCCGAGGGGCACGGACACCGGTCGGTCGGCATCGGTGACCGTGGCGAACACGCTAGACCGCTCGGGGAACCCGGCGCCGGTGATCGTGAGACGACCGTGGGTCGCTCCTGGGCATGCCGAAGACGCCCACAGGACGATGCCTTCGTCGACGTCGGTGTTGCCCGTCGCGGGGGCGACCAGCAGGCTCCCCGTAGGGGCGCCGTTCTCCAAGGCTCCGCTGGCCGGGGCCGCGGCTGCCGTCAGCCCCGCCGCCACCAGGGCAGGGGCCATCCACACCGCGACTTTTCGCCCGTTCACCTGAATCGTTGTCATCTGCGCGCTGCTGCTTATCCGAAACGGCCGTTGACGTAGTCGTACGTGCGCGAGTCCGCAGGCGAGGAGAACATCGCCTCCGTGGGTCCGTGCTCGACGATCACTCCCGGGGTGCCGGCCTCGGCGAGGAAGAACGCGCACTGGTCGGAGACGCGGGCCGCCTGTTGCATGTTGTGCGTGACGATGACGATGGTTACCTCGGTGACGAGCTCGCGGATCGTCTGCTCGATGCGTCGTGTCGACGTGGGGTCGAGGGCGGAGCACGGCTCGTCCATCAGCAGCACCCGCGGTTGGATCGCCAGGGAGCGGGCGATGCACAGGCGTTGTTGTTGCCCGCCGGACAGCGCACCGCCGGGCTGGCGCAGACGGTCGCGCACCTCTTTCCACAGGCCCGCCTTGGTCAGGCACGACTCGACGAGCGCGTCCTTGACGGCGGTGTCGGCCCGCGTCCCCGTGAGCCGCAGGCCGGCTAAAACGTTGTCGTAGATGGACATCGCGGGGAACGGGTTGGGCTTCTGGAACACCATGCCCACCTGGCGGCGCGCGTCGGTGAGCCGGCGGCTGCGCGCGTAGAGGTCGTCCCCGTCCAACAGCACGTCGCCCGCCAGGCTGGCGGACGGGATGAGCTCGTGCATCCGATTGAGGATGCGCAGGAATGTCGACTTGCCGCAGCCGGACGGACCGATGAGCGCCGTCGCCTGGCCGGCCGGCATCGTCAGCGAGACGCGGTCCAGGATTTTGTGGTCGCCGAACCACGCGGAGATGTTGCGCGCCTCCAGTGTCGCGAGCCCGGCCGGGTTGCCCGATAGGCGCGGCAATTCGGCCGCTGCCGGCGCCGGCCGGTCGCCGAGCACGATCGTCTCCGCAACCTGCTGCGGCGGCACGTACTGGATCGGCTGCGTGAGCGAGTGCGGGGTGGCCAACGGTTCGGGAGCCGGCGGGGTGTACTGCGGAGGCGGCATGTACTGCGCGGGCGGCGCGGGTGCATAGGCCGGCGGCAGGGTCGCATACTGCGGGTGAGCTGGCTCGTAGGGCGTGGGCGTGGGCGGGGGCGGGGGTGCCGGGGCCGTGTACTGCGGCGCCGGGGCGACCTGGTGCGCGGGAGAAGGCTGCGGAGGCGAGGCGTCGTAGCCCGAAGCGGTCTCGGCGGGTCGAGGGAAGACCTGCGGCACTGAGATCGGCCACACCGCTGCCCGCGGCAGCGTGCCCGCGGACGGGTGTCGGCGCGCCCAGGGGGTCAAGCGGCGCTTCTGGTCGTGCGTCGCCGGCTGGGGTGGCAGGTCCGTGTTGGTCATTCTCTCGCTTCCTCGGAGGGTCGGGTCGGCGGCGCTGGCCGTGACGGATCGTCAGAATAGGTTGGGCAGGATGCGAGCGGCGTTGTCCGTAACCTCCATGCCGAGGTAGCCGAGCACGGGTATCGCGACGACCCAGGTCTGCCAGCGTCCCCAGTACGTGCGCAGCCCGGTCACGAAGAACGCCCCGACGGCGAGGAGCGCGCCCCAAGCAACGGCGGGGCCGAGGCCGCCGGGCTCCCCCCCGAGCACGCGCTCGTTCGCTGGCAGGGTGGCCGCCGTGAACGCAGGCGTCGCTGCGGGTTGCGCTGCGGCAACCAGATCGGCGTCGACCCGGTCCACGCCGCTCGCCGCGAACCGCGATCCCGTCGTGGTGATCAGCGTGATCCGCCCGCCACCGGCGGCGAGCCTAGGCGGTTGCGGGTCGCCCGCCCGTCGTACGCCCAACACCTTGTAGAGGGCCTCGCCCTGGCCGGTGACGACCTTGATCTCGTCACCGGCCACCAGCTGGCCGATTGCGCTGAACGGCCCGCCGAAGGCCATCCGACGCCCCATCACCACGCTCGTTCCCGCCTGGCCCGGCAGGACGGTGTCGCGGCGGTAGCCGGGACCGCTGCGCAGGACGCCCGAGGTCGTCCCGGCCAGCACGATCTCCTCGAGACCGATTGCCGGGATCGCCATCCGAGCGATCGGCTCTCCGAGAGCGATCGCCTTGCCCTCTACCGGGCCGACCGGAGGGGTCCCCTCGGCCATTGACAGCCGCAGGTCGTCGTAGGCGACCTGCTGGTCCCGGTTGTGCTCGAGCGTGCCGAGAATCGTCACGTGAGCGAGGAATCCGAACAATATCGCCGCGAGCATGTAGAGCATCGCGGAGACGAGGAGCGCTCGGCCGAGCGGCGACTCGGGTGGCGCGTCGGGCCGGCGCGAAGTTCCCAGAAGCCACGATCGGACGCCGGAGCCGCCGAAGGACAATCCCTCCGGCGGCGCCTCTTGCGCCGTGACGACGGCAGGACTCACGCGGTCACGCCTGCCGGTCCGGCTTGGCCGGCGAGGTCGAGACGACGACCAGCAGGGTGCCACCCGCCAGCAACATCATCGCCATCAGCAGAAGCGGCTTGGAGTGCGCGCCCGTGTTCGGCAGGTCGACCGTCCCGCCAGAACCGCCCGAACCGCCCGATCCGCCTGCCCCCGGGGACGGGGACGGGCTCGCGGACGTGCACGGGTCGGGCGAAGCCGACGGCGTGGGCGACGCGGTCGGCGACGTCGACGGGCTGGGGCTGATGCTCGGGTCCGGGGACGCCGATGCCGACGGGGTCGGGGACGGGCTCGGGTCGGGCGTCGGGCAGGGGCTCGCAGACGGGGACGCCGACGGGCTGGGCGACGTGCTGGGATCTGGGGACGGCGACGTAGTCGGACTGGCGGACGGTGACGGCGAGGCGCTCGGGCTGGCGGACGGTGACGGCGAGGTGCTCGGGCTCGCGGACGGCGACGGCGATGCCGACGTGCTAGGGCTGGGCGAAGGCGACGCCGCCGACCCGCCGGCCTGCTGCCAGGTACCGGGGTCGCCGGCTGCGGATCCGGTGGCGACGAAGGTGATGTCCCGGTCGAAGATCGCCAGACCGGCGGACTCACCGTCGTTGAGGCACTGGATCTTCACGGTGTACGTGCCGATCAGCGGCCTCGGAATCGTGTTGGCCTGGGCGATGCCGTCCCAGGTGACCCCTCCCGAGGTGAGGCTGACGGCCTCGCCGGGGGTCGCTGCCACGGCGTTGGTGATGTTCTTGCTGCCGTCGGGGTTGCCTGCCGTCACGCCGGGACCGGCCAGGGTGACGAGGGCGGAGTTGGCCGGCGCGGCGCAGCCCGGGGCCGGCGCGTTGAAGGTCAACCCGCCGGTCAGGGTCGAGCCGCTGGTGGGGCTCATCGTCAGGGTGTTGTTGACGGCGGCCGCATTGGCCGGCGCGAACTGACTGAACGTCAGGGGAGCGACGACGGCGAGTCCCGCTGCACCGATCATCACCCCACCCACGGTCGCTTGCCACCGCCGACGTCCTGCGGGTCGGTCCGGGTCGTGTGTGCCGACAGTCCTGGTCATAGCTTCCCTCAGTGAGTGGACGGATCGTTAGAGCTCGGACGGCGGACGTAGAGGTAGATGGCGGACACGATCGACAGGACGGCGAACGCCACGACGGCGATCGACGTGGACGACACCCCTGTGCCGCTTGCGGTCGTCTGGGTGGCGGTGGACTGCAGGCCGGCGGTGGTGCGGTTTGTGCCGCCGTTCGGCTCCGCAGCGGGTGCGCCGTCGGCTCCTGTGCCAGCGTCGGGTGCGGATTGTGCAGCGCCCGGCGGCCGGAGGCCGTCGACCGGGGTCGACTGCACCTTCGGAGTGGCCGGGGTGCCTCGGGCAGCGGTCGCGGCCGTAGCGACTGGGGATCCTGCGGACATGACGGTGGGGGCGGTCGGGGCGTTCTTCGGGACTCCGCCGTTGCCGGGCTCCGGGATCCCGGAGATGCCGGTAGCCAGTCGGGGGCCGCCGTCTTGCAGATAAGTCGACTTCTTTCCGGCGCCGGACTGGAATCGGAGGGCGCCCTGCATGCGGGCGTCGATCCGCTCGAGGTCGGAGTCGGCGCACAGCATGGTGAGGACGGCCTCGCCGTCCAGCGGCGTCTTGGCATCGTGGGCCGAAGCGAGGTATTCCCAGTCGGCGAAGATCGGCGCGACGTAGCCCGATCCGTCCGGCGTGAGGGGCACGTTCGAGATCTCGGTGTTGCCCATGACGTTCGTGTCGGGCGGGAAGCCCGCCCCCGAGATCCGGACGATGAGGCTGGTCGACTGCGCCGGGCAGCGGGCCATGCTGAGAACCCGCACGTTGGCCAGGTCGGTGTACCCCCCGATGGGTTCGAGAGCGAGCCCGCTGTTCTGCCCCGGCTCCGCCGCCTGCGCGCCGGCGACCGGCACGCCCAGGGAGATCGAACCCAGCAGCGTGAGCGTCGCGGCCGCAGTCAGCCGTGCCGCGCCTCGGCGGGTCATCGCCGACCCGCCGTCGCGGCTCGGCGGCGGCTCGTCCACGCGAGCGGCAGCAAACCGGCGGCGACGATGCCGCCGGCGACGGCTACGGCGAGGACCTCGTCCGAACTGGACTCTCGCTCCGGCGCTGCCGCGGCGGTCTTCTCCTCGTCGATGTCCTGCGCAGGAGGCAGAGTCGGTGTGACGATCATGGGAGCGGGCGGTGCCGGTGCGTTCTTCATGGCCTCCAGCGCCGCGTACGCGTCTGGGCCGACCTTGGGTGTCGGAGTTTCGGGCAGGTCCTCCGCCGTTGTGAGCGCCGTGTACTTTTCGTTCTCGATATTCAGAACGGCCTCGAACACCCCGAAGTTGTCCAGGAGCGCGGCGGGCTCGGGTAGCTGACACTGCATCAGGATGCGGTAGGTGCCGTCGAGGATCACGGGGCTCGGCTGCCGGGCGATCACCTCGGCGAGGTCGATCGTCATCGGCACAGTCATCCGGTCGGCAGGTGGGCTGCCGAAGTCGAATACCCAGTTGTTGCCGATGACGTTCTGCCCGCCCGCCGGCAGTTTCGGCCCGAAGATGCGCGTCACCGTGTTGGAACCCCAGGGACACCCGCCGGCCGTGGTGAACGTGATCACGGTCTTCAGATCGCCCGCCGCGGGAGCGACGGCCATCGGGCCGAGCACCACGTCCGGCAGTTTCGCGGGGTCCTTGTACTTCGGGTCCACGCCGGAGGGCGACGCGGGCGGAGGCACTGGGTCGGAGCCGACCGCGAACGCGCTCGACGCGGTCGTCCCGAGGAACGCCGCGACGGCCGCGGCAAGTGCCGCCGGAGCGAGTGAAGGTCGGCGGCGGATCACGAGAGGTAGCCGTTCGGCGTCGTGACGTCCGCGGGGGCGGGCTGGCCGGTGCCGCTGGGCTGACCGAAGCGTGCGTCAACCAGGGCAGCCAGTTCCCGCGCCTTGGCGTCCTGCAGTCGGCGCTGGCGGCGCTGGTGCAACTTGAAGGCCCCGAAGAGCAACAGCAGGGCGACGACCAGGGCGAGAGGCAGGGTCCAGTTGGCGGCATCCGCCTTCGCGCCGGACGTGGTCGCGTTGAAGTCGTCGCCCGGCAGAGTCGTCACAGCAGTGAGGGTTACTGCCGTCTTGGCTCGGATCGTCGGCCAGACCCCGCTCACTTTCGACGTCAGCGTGACCGCGTTGCCGGGGAGGACTTCGGTGACGGCCTCAGGTCGGATCGTGCGAGAAGGGAATCCGATCGGCGAGGAGATCTTGATCGTGGGGTTCGCGCCGAGGCGGACGTTGCCGACGTTTTTCACGGTGTAGGTGACGTTCATCGTGCCGCCGCCGGCCGGGTTCATCGTGTTGTCGTAGGTCGTCTTCAGGTCGGTGATTGCGAGCTTGGGGTTCAGCGGGCCGGTGACGCGGATCTGCACGCGGTTGCCGATCCGGCGGTCGAGCTTGAGCGCCGTGCCGTCCGCCGCGGTCTTGGTCCCGAGGTAGGAAGCCAGGATTCCGCCTGTGTGGTCCCCGGGTTCGATGCCGGTCGATGGAACCTTGATCGTGAACGGGACGTCGACCCGGTCGTTGCCGGTGATAGTCAGATCGGTCTTCTCGAGCTTGATCCAACTGCCCAGGTCCTTCGGCGCGGTCGCGGTGTTCAGCATGTCCTGCGCGCCCGAGTCGGAGTTGAACGCGTCGGTGGCGAGCAGCGAGAGCTTGAGCGGGCTGGAACTGTAGTTGAAGACGCGGACGGTGTCGCGGATTTCCTGACCGGGGCTCAGTTCGTAGACGAAGTTCGCCCGGAACGGTTTGTCCTTGGGCTGCACGGGCTGCACGCCGAAGGTCACGAGAGAGTCTTCGCCGTCCGCCGTGGCGAGCGAACTGTCGAGCGGCCGGTGAGCGTGCGCAGCTGTGACGAAGCCGCTCGCGCCGAGGACGTTGAGCAGCAGGACCGACACGACCGCTAGCCGGCGGCTGGTGCGACGCGGGCCGGGCGCGATCGCGCGACGGGTTTCGAACACGGTCGGTGCTCCTTCAGAGCTGCGGGTGCAGGGGGTGGGTGTGCCCGGCCGGGGCCTGGTGGGGCCCCGGCCGGGCACGGTGGAACTAGCTGATCGCGGTCAGCGTCAGCGTCGCCTGGTAAGTGCCGGTGGGCACGGAGGTCGGAACGCGGAGGTTCAGCGCAGCGTCCAGAACGGCCGACTGCTCACTGGAGTTGCTCGCCCCGCCGTGGCCCTGGTTGGTCGACGCCAGCAGGCGGCTGAGGTTCAGCGCGTCGCTGGTGCCGGGGTAGCCGGAAGCGATCGAGGGCCCTGCGGTGGCGCCCATGTCCGTCGTGCCGACGACAGCCGGCGTCCACCCCATGTAGCGGGCGAAGATCGGGCCGTTGAAGTTGCTCAACTGACCGACGACCGACCAGGGCAGCAGGCCCGGGCGAGTGTCGGCGACCTGGACGTCGTTCATGCTGGCGTTGTAGTCCAGCCACTGGGTGGACCCGTCCGACCCCGTCGTCGGGCTGGCCATGGCGACGGTGGGGTTCGGGGCGACTGTGATGCTGAAGCCGCCGGTTCCGCTGCCCGTGTCCGGCACGACGACCTGGATGTTCTCGTTCACCGAACCCGGTCCAGCGGGAGGCGGGGGTGACGGGCTCGCCGACGGGCTCGGGCTCGGCGACGGGCTCGGGCTGGGGGTCGGCGTCGGGTCGGGGGACGGGCTGGGCGACGGGCTCGGGCCCGCTACCACTGCCGCCCAGGCGTTGCCTGCGGAGAAAGTGACGTCCTGGTCGAAGAACTCGCCCGTGGGGTCACCGTCCTCGAGGCAGACGATTTTCACGGTGTACGTGCCCGAGAGTGGGCGCGGGATGGAGTTGGCCTGGGCGATGCCGTCCCAGGCTTGACCACCCGATGTGGCGGTGATCGCGGTGCCCGGGGTGGCAGCGGTGGCCCCGACGATGTTGATGCCGTTCGGGTCGGTGATGCCCGGTCCCGACATGGCGACGGAGGACGAGTTGCCTGCCGCACACCCGGTTGCGGGTGAGGTGAAGGTCAGTGCGCCCGACAGGGTGGAGCCGGAGGCGGGACTGATGACCATGCCGTTGTTGACGGCTGCCTGGGAGGGCATGGCGATCACGACGCCCGTCACACAGACCGCCACCGCGACGCTCACGCGCAGCGCGGTGCGAGAAGACTTGCGTGTCACGTTGAACTCACTTTCGTCTCGTAGAGGTCAGGTCAGGAGGAGGGCGTCTGCTGCGAGGTGTTGCCGCAGCTCGGGTCCGGGAACAGCCCGAAGCGCGACACGATTGCCGTGGCGGCCGCGTTGGTACAGATCTGTGCCGAGTTGCCGGAGCCCGCGGTGGTGTCCATGAACAGGGAGCGGGCGGCCGTCGCTTCGGTGCTGCCGGCGGTGATGTACGTCGTGGGGAAGACGTTGTAGAGCGCGCGCTGGACGAAGGCACCCGTGGAGTAGGGGTTGGTGCCGTTGATCTGCGCGAGGATGGTCCGGCCGCGGTTCTCGCCGATCACACCGGAGGCCTGCGAGGTCCACTGGCCGACGGAGTAGGGCACCATCTCGTTGTCGCCGACCTGGCCGCCCTGGTGCTCCTGGATGGTGGCGCCGAACTCGTCGGCCCCGTTCTCCACACAACCGCTGGTGATCGCACCGGTGGCCGTGTTGCCGGCGATGGTGGCGCCCAGCTGGCCGGCACCGTTCTCCGCGCCGAAGAGCGTGAGGAGCCAGAACTTCCTCGTGCCGGAGTTGCTCTGAGGGAGCATCACCTTCGTCGAGGGGTTGGCCACCGTGGTGCCGGAGCTGTTCTGGCACCGGTAGAACTGCTGGATCCGGGTGAAGGTCTGGTTGCGCAGGATCGAGCTGGTGTTGGTAACCGCGAACGTGACCGCCTCGCGAGCGAACGGGACGTAGACGAGTTCCTTGCCGGCCGGGACAGCGTCGAGGGTGAGCGAGGAGGAGCGGGCGCCCTGGAAGCATCCCGCCGTGGAGGCGGGGGTCCCGATCGAGTTGAGCAGGGCCGTACGGCCCGCACCCGACCCACTCGGACGGGCGATGGTGCACGTGGTGCCGCCGTGCGGCGCGACGTTTCCGCCGCTCAGGGCTCCCCAGTTCTCGACCTGCTTGGTGCCGCCGAGTGCGAGCGCGGCACCGTCCTCAGCCAGGGCCTGCATGACCTCGTCGGTCGTGTCCGAGCCGCTGATGGCCAGAACCCGGCTCGTCGGTGTAGCGATCGGGTCAGCATGGGCGACACCCACACCCAGCCCGATTAGCATGGTGACGGTGGTGCCGGCGCTCACAAGAGTGCCGATAGCGCGGTTCTTGGTGTTCACCTGGTGGTCCTTTCTTCGTGTCAGAGCGTGAGAGGGAGAGCGGGGTGGTCAGGCGCCGGCATCACTCCTCCGGGTTGTCTGCACGCCTTGGGGAGCCACGGACGGTGGCTGGAATGAGGGGCGGGTCGCCGGCCTGCTTGCGCGGGCGACTGGCTTGGGCCTGGCGAGGCGGCCGGAGGCGATGAGCAGCGGCAGCGCGCGCCCACCAATGGCGGCGAGCGCGCCGATCAGGAACACCCAGAGGAAAACTTTCCCGGCCTTGCCGACGGGAGTCAGCGGCGTCGTGCCTGCGACGGTGTCGACGCCGGGCTGCTGGACAGTGCCCGTAGGCAGGTTCTCGACAGGCGCCTGCGGCACCGCAGTCTCAGTCGGCATGGGGGTGCTCGTGTCCGGCGGCGTGGTGGCGGTCGTGCCCCCTCCGCCTGAGGAGCTTCCGGAGCCTCCGCCGGCTCCGGTACCGCCGCCGCCCGTCCCGCTGCCCCCCGTTCCGCTGCTCCCCGTACCGCCGCCCCCGGAACCGCTTCCTGAGCCGGACGTGCCGGCTTTGGGGGTCGGCTCGGGGGAGGCCTTCGGTGTCGGCCCGGGAGAAGCGCCCGGCGCCTTGTAGTCCGCGATCGCGGTAGCGGTGGCCTTGGCTGTGTCGACCATCGCCTTGGTCAGCGGCAGATACCCGGCCGGTAGTTGGCCAGGCTGGTCGCCTGCCTTTTGGCCGTCGCCGACCGCGTAGCGGATGAACGCGGCGTAGGCAGCACGATCGTCCTTGGCGAGCGCGGCGGGAATGGACGCGGCGTAGCTGACCGTCGTCAGGGGATAGACGTCATCCCCCTTCGCATTCGGTTTCGGGATGAGGAACCCGGTCTTCGAGTCCGGGGTCATCGCCGCGAGACCCGCTGCCAGCGTGGTGCTCGTGGGGGCGACGAACTTGCCGCTGGCGTTGCGCAACTTCACCATCGGCAGGTTGAACCGGGCCGCCGATCCTGAGTCCGCGACGACCATGAGCGCCCGGGTGCCCTTGGGCAGGGGGTTGGATCGCTTGTACTGCGGCGGCTCGGCGAGACCGTCCCAGTCGAGCCGCGCGAGCGTGTCGCCGCGGACTGCCGCGCGCACGGCTTCGTGCATGTCGCCCGCGTACGGATGGCTGTTGGCCAGGCACTGTTCGCCGACGTCGACAGTGGCGGGTGCGCACGTCTGGTCGAGCTTCGGGAAGTCGGAGCGGACCAGGTCGACGCCCTTCCAGGCTTCGTTGATCACCATGCCGGAGGGGTCCGGTTTGCCGGCGATGAAGTCCTTGGCGTCCTGATCCCCGCCGATCCACTCCCAGACGAGGGAGTTGGGGTCACTCGGGTTGAGCGGCGTGATCACGGTTTTGACCGCGGGGTTGCCTTGGTTGATTGTGTCGAACAGCGGGTTCAGCGCGCGGAACTCCGGGTCCATCTCGATGCTGACCGGATTAGTCGGTACGGCCGCCGGGTTGTTCGTGCCTCCGCGGTAGGACTGGGTCAGCAGCTTGGCGACCAGTCGGGCATTGAGCTTGAGGTCGCTCAGGCGTTGGCCGCCGAGCAACCGGATCTCCTCCGGGTTCGACTCGTCGACGCGAATCTCGACGTTGTAGGCAAACCCGAGACCGGAAACAGAGATCGGTGCGTAGACAGGTTTGCCTGTCGGGGGATCGCTTGAGAGCGGCGCACCGACCAGGGCCATTCCGGGCTTGCTCCCCGTGAGGTTGGCTCGGCCGGCCGTGTCCGGAACCTGGTTGAAGTCGAAGACCGTGTTCGTGGTCTGGCAGAGCTTCGTCTGCCAGCGCGACACGGCCTCTGTGGCCGTCTCGTTGCCCAGCAGGGTGACCTGACCGACCCCGATCGGGCAGTTGCCGCCGATCGCCTGGAAGTCCAGCGGGAAGACGATGCGGTTCGCCCAGTTTCGCGCAGACAGGGACGAGGTCTGCAGCCGGCGCAGGCGCTCGTCGAGGGCCGGGTCGTCGATGCGGTTGCTGCCGTCGACCTCGGTCGTCGAGCGCGGCACGACGACGAGCCAGCAGGCGCGCCCGGTCTTCTTACCGGCGGAGTCGACCACCGGCGAACCGCAGCCGAGCCCCGGGGCCTCGGTCGCGGTCTGAACCTCGAAGAACTCCGTCCCGGTTCCGTCCGAACGGGTGGCAGCGATCGGGATCTCGTTCGTGCCCTGCACGTCGAAGAACCGCGCCAGAGCCAGGGATTCCCCGCGCACTTCCAGGCCGGAGACCGACTTGAACGGCAGGAAAACCCGGTCCGGCGGGCCCCACTCCGGCTTGATCACCTGGTCGGGGTCCGCCGGGAACAGGCCTTCGGGGCCGAACGACATCCGGCGGCCGTGCAGGGCGCTGAACGGCTTGACGTTGGTGACCAGCTCGAGCGCACCGAACTGGCACTGCTCGGGGTCCGGGCCGGCAGCTGCGTCACCCCAGCACTGCATGAGCTGCATGAAGTTGCGCTGCGGGAAACCGACTGGCTCAGAGCGCTTTGCGCCCTTCCACGAGACCGTGACGACCTCGTTGATCAGGTCCTTCGACTTCGAGACCGTGACCTCGACGTCCGAGAACTCTCCGGTGCCCTTCTTCGTCAGAGCGGTGGACGTCGCCGCATCGGCGGGCAGCAGCGCTAGCGCCCCGACGGACGCCACGAGCACGGCGGCCAGGATTGTGACGAAGGCGACGCGGAGCTGACGGACCGTCATGACTCGCCTCGCTGCCGGGCGGCAAGCCGACGTGAGGCCAAGGGCGGGCCGATGACGAGGCCGGAGAACGCCATGCCCGCGAGGAAGACGAGCAGCATGTTGAGGCCGCTGCCGGTCCCCCCGCTGAGCGCGACCGGGACCGCGGCTATGTCGCCGGCCGCCGTGACGACCTGGCCGGTGTCGGGGTCGACGCCTGATGCCGCCGGGGGTGCTCCTTCGGCTCCGGTCGGCGCCGTCGTGGGAGGCGTGCCGCCTGTCGCGTTCGGGTCGGTCGGTGCGGGGGTCGCGCCCGGAGTTGTCGGCGGCGGGGTGCTGCCCGTGCCCGCGCCTGCACCTGAGCCGGTACCGGTACCGGTACCGGTACCGGTACCGGCGCCTGCACCCGCTCCGGATCCGGTACCTGTCCCGGTCGCGGTGCCTGTGCCCGTTCCCGTCCCGGTGCCCGTCCCGGTGCCGGTTCCGCCCGTGGACGTCGGCTGCTTCACCGTCTGGGTCGGGGTCTTGACGGCGCCGCCGGTTCCGGTGGTGCACTGGGTCGGACCGCCCTTGCGGTCGCACTCCGGCGGCATCGGTGCGGTCTTGGCAATCCCGCCCGCGACGGTGACGTTGTTGTTGTCGCAATTCTTCGTGATGTCGGCGTCCGCCGCGTCGATGCCGGGGATCTTCTTCACCACGTCCAAGCCGGCTTCGACCAGGTTCTTGGGCAAGGGAGAGTAGCCGAGTTCCAGAGCTGCGTTCTGGCCTTGACAGAGGAAGTACTTGGCGAACTTGCCGATGGTGTAGCCCTTGTCGGCGTTGATCGGGCCCTCGACTTTCGTCGGCACGACCATGTAGCTGTAGCTGGACAGGGGGTACGCGCGCTTGTCCTCGTTGTTGTAGACCCCGTCGAGGTTCTGGGTCAGGTCGGCGTTGATCTTCGCGCCGAGAAGTGCGACAGCGACGTTTCGGCCGTCCGGTGCGACGTAATAGCCGGCCTTGTTGAGCATCTTGACCACCGGGAAGCCGGTGTTGAGCGCGTAGGACTCCTCGACGTAAGTGATGGTTCCTTCGTTCTGATCCTGGCTCACATACCCGGCGACACCGAGAGATCCAGCCAGCGAAAGGAACGGGGTCTTGCTGGGGTAGCTCGAGGTCTGCCCGCACGGGGTGGCGCGCCCGTTCTTCCCGCAGTAGTCGTTCCAGAGTTGCGGGTACTGCTTGCTCATCCACAGCGTGAACTGGGCCGAAGTGCCGGAGCCGTCCGACCGCACTACGGGCACGATCGGGCGCGCAGGCAGGGCCAAACCGGGATTCTCGGCCTTGAGACCCGGGTCGTCCCAGCGACTGATGGCGCCGGTGAAGATCTTGGTGACTTGCTCGCCGGTGAGGCGCAGGTTGGTGATGCGCTTGCCGCCGGCCTTCAGGTTGTACATGAACGAGGTGCCGCCGGCCACGATCGGCATGTAGGCGAAGCCGCGACCGGGCGGCGAGTCGGTGACGTTGTTGTCGGTAAGCCCGTACGGGATCTCCGAGACCGCGAAGTCGACGGTGCCGTTCTTGAATTGGTTGCGGCCGTCGGAGGATCCGGTGCCCTGGAAGTTCACCCGCATGCCGAACTGGTTGACGTTGCGGCGCCACTGGTCCAGCGCGTTCTGGCTCCAGGTGGAGCCGGCGCCGGAGATCGGCACCAGCGTCGCGGCCCGGGCGTGGGACGGCCCGAGGGCCAGCGCCAGGCTGAACGTGAGCACGGCGAGCAGGAGCACGGCCAGGGGCCGGGCGCGGGTCATCGGGATCCTCCGTCGTCGTAGAGCGGTGCGGGCGCTTGCTGGGCTGCGGCGGCGTCTCGCCGGGCGAAGCGGGTGGCGTCGCTGCGCGACTCTTCGACCCGCTTGGCCTGCTGACGCTTGGTCAGGTTGCCCGGCCCGCGTCCGCCGATGATCCGGGCGACGATGAACAGGACGAGGACGAGGGCGAGCAGCACGGCCCCGGCGCCGAAGCCGCGGACGATAAAGGACTCCTGCGGCGAGCGGACGAGCTGGAAAGTCGCCAGGGGGAGGGAGATCATCGGCCCCGCGAACGGGTTGGTGTTGCTCAGGGAGGTGTATCCGGCAGTCAGCAGGACCGGTGAGGTCTCCCCGATCCCGCGGGCGGTGCCGAGGATGACGGCGGTGGCCAGGCCGGAGCGGGAGGTCGGCAGGATCACGTGCCAGGCCGTCCGCCACTGCCCGGCCCCCAAGGCGAGCGAGGCTTCCTTGAGGTTGCCCGGCACCAGCCGCAGGACGACGTCGGCCGCGCGGATGATGATCGGAAGCATCATCACCGACAGCGCGAAAGCCGCGGCCAGGCCGGACTTTCCGCGGCCCAGGATGATGATCCAGGTCGCGTAGATGAACAGCCCAGCGACGATCGAGGGCAGGGCGGTCATCGCCTCGACGATGGTCCGGACGAACCGGGTGAAGCGCCCGCGGATCTCGTTGAGGAACAGCGCGCACGTCAGGCCGAGCGGGATCGTGATGACCAGTGCGATGCCGATCATCCAGAGCGTCCCGACCACGGCGTGGCGGATGCCGCCGACGCTGAGCGGCTCGAGCGGACCGGCCGCCGCGAGGTCTTGGGTGTAGAAGTTGACGTTCTTCAGGGCCGCGCCGCCACGCTTGAACGTGTACGCGATGACGAACACGAGCGCGAGGATCAGCAGGAACGCGACGCCGTGCACGAGCGCGGCGATGAGCCGGTCGCGCACTGCCGGCCCGTTGGAGTCGACCGAGACGAGCATCGCGTAGATCCCCAAGAACAGGGTGAACGCGACGACGACGAAGCCGATCTTGCCGGAGAACGGAGCGAGGAACTGAAAGAGCATCAAAGTCGCGCACAGCGCGGACACGACGGCGCCGGAGAGCGCGAGCACGTCGGTCATGTGGACGGTGCCGAGGTTGCGCCGCGTCTCGCGGGCCGGCGGCTCGGGCTGTGGCGTGACCGTGGCCGGGGGGGCCACGTACGGGGTGAATGACGGGACGTCAGCCGCGTCGAGCGGTGCGCCGGGCGACGGGACGAAGGTAGGCGCATGGTTCAGTTCGCGTGCGCTGGCTTCCTGGGCGGTCGTCATCAGCTCTCCGCCCCGGAACGGCTCTTCGCGACGACAGAGGACGCGACGAAGTTGATGACGAGGGTCATCAGGAACAGTGCGAGACCGGCCGCCATCAGGGCTGAGGTGCCGGCGGCCGTGGCCTCTCCGTAGCGCAGCGCGATCAGCGAGGAGATCTGGGAAGCGCCCGCCTGCAGGATGTTCGGTTGGATCGCGAAGACCACCGAGATGATCATGTACACGGCGATGGTCTCGCCGAGCGCGCGCCCGAGGGCGAGCATGATCCCACCGATGATCCCGCCCTTTCCGAACGGTAGGACGACCGCGCGGATCATGCCCCACCGCGTCGCGCCGAGGGCGAACGCGCCCTCCCGCTCGCCGGGCGGTGCCTGCATGAACGCCTCGCGCATGACCGAGCAGGCGATCGGGGTCACCATCAGCCCGACGACGATCCCGGCGATGAACGCGGACGAGGTGTAGAGGGCCGGTTGCAGCAGGGCGCTCTCGGAGTCCTTGCCGGTGACGCCCAGGAAGGGAAGCCAGCCGAAGTAGTCGCTGATCCAGCGAGCGAGGCCCACAACTTGGCCCTGCAGGAAGAAGAAACCCCAGAGGCCGTAGACGACGCTAGGCACCGCGGCCATCAGGTCGACGAGAGAAATGAAGGTGCGCTGGAGTTTCCGCGGCGCGTATTCGGAGATGTAGAGCGCTGTGCCCACCGACAGCGGAAGCGCGATGACGATGGCGACGAAGGCGATGATGATCGTCCCGACGAGCACAGCCGCGATGCCGAAGTTGCCGCTGTCCGGCTCCCACGCCTGCGTAGTGAGGAAGCCGAAGCCGGCGTCCTTCAGCGCGCTCGCGGCACGGATCGTCAGGAACGCGCCTACCAGCAGCATGATCCCGAGCACGGTCCACCCGCTGCCCCGCAGGACGCCGCGGAACAGTCGGTCGTCGGTCGCCAACTCGGCGACGAGGTCGCGCCGCTTCTCGGGTTCGGTAGACGTGGCTCCCGGCGCGCGGACGAAAGTCGTCACCCTGCCGCCTCTGCGACGAGCCCCGGCGGGGCGGGCGGTGCCTGCGGCTCGGGGATCCGAGCCACGGGAACGGCGGCGAGGAACTGCGCGAGGTTGAACGCCGACTCCCGCTGGCGCAGGTACGCCCGCGCCGCGACGGCGACGGGCCGCTGGGCGATGTCCAGGCGCCACACCCAGCGGCCGGTGTCGTCGCACCACACCGTCGGCTGGAGCTGGTCGTACTGGCGCCGCAGTGCGGTCACGCCCTGGCGGCACGTTCGCTCGTCGGCGAAGAACTGCGCAGCGCGTCCGAGTTCGCGGTTGTTCGGCCCGACGAGGCGCCACACCGTCGGGACGGGTTGGGCGACTCCCCACGCCGACTCCCGCAGCCGCTCCCGGGACACCGTCCGGGCGGGCTGGCTGGAGAACAGGAACCGCGGTTCGGCCACGGCCGTCCCCCAATCACGCTAGTCACGAAGCACTGAGGCCTTCGCGACCTGGGAGACCAGAAAAAATCTCGCGGCGAGGACCGGAGAAAACCTCGCGGGTGGGGACGGATAGGCGTGGTCCGGAAGATGAACGCCGGACATGCTCCTCGTTAATGGACGCCTGAAGTGCCCCCGCATGTGACGCACGCCCCACTGCGGTGGTCCGGCGCCTGACCACTTCAGAGAACGGCAAATGAACCGTAAAGAGAATGGGTCTTCGAAAGTGCCCGAACCGACCGTCGAAGAGCCGTCCACCTGCGGAAACGTCACGACAAGCGGAACCGGCCGAGTCGTTACGACGATTGCGTTCGGTAAAGAGCGAACGCAAGAGAAGATTTATCGACCCAGGCCCTTAAAGCACTTCATTTTGTTTCTGGAGGGGCTCCGGAGACATCAGTGGGACGGATGTGACCGCAGAGATGGCGCTGTCGGTGTCCGGCGGTTCGGCTTCCGGCCGCGCGCGACCAGCAGGACGATCGTCGTTGTAGCGACGGGTAGGACGAGTCCGAGCACGTGTCCGCGGTGGTCGGGGTCGATGAGGCCGACCGGGATGCGCTCGTGCGCCCACAGGACGGCACCGGCGACGACGGCGGCCGCGAGCGCGAAGGGTGCGATGCGGACGGCTTCGCTCGCGCCTGGCGCCTGGGCGACGAAGTAGCCGGCGAGGGCCAGCAGGAACAGCAGGTACCAGCTGACGGGGAAACCTGGCATGAAGTGGGTCTCGACGTGCCAGGTGAAGACGTCCATCCACGGCTCGTGGGCGACGTGGAAGTACAGGTAGAGAACGTCGGGTACCGCGTTGACCACCGCCCCGATCGTGATCAACGGGAGCCAGGGCGGGAACCAGCCGCTGCCGAGCCCGATCGCGGTGGCCACCAGCAGCGCAACGGTGCCGCCCAGGAGCAGGTGGAGGAAGAAGTGAATCTGGACGGCCAGCGAGAGGTAGACCCCGAGCAGCACGACCAGGATCGTCAGCGGGAGCACGACGGTACGGAACTGACGCCCAGTCACGAGATCTCCTTCAGTACCGTCTGCATTTCCCAGCGGTCGCTCTTGTAGAGGTGGCGGTCCCACCAGTTCCGCTTCTCGTAGTCGCGCGCGAGGGTGGTGACGCGAATCGCACCGGAGCTGTCGAGGAGCGCGAACCCGACCGGGTACCCGTTGTCCTTGGACCGCCGCATGCCGAACCCGTCGGCCAGTTCGCGGTTTTCGTCGACAGTGAGTGGCACGCCCTTGCAGTCCACCTGTTCCGGCGCCACGACGACCATCGTCACCTCGGCCAGCGGCTTGCCGGCCGCCCAGCCGCAGACCGAGTCCGCCTGCTGCGGCCGGACGAACATGACGGCCGTGCGCTTGCCCTCCACCACCCCCGCCACGTCGGGGGCGGGAAATCCCGCGTAGCTGGCCATCCCGATGCGCTCGCGGATCGGGTTGGCGGCGTCCAGAGGGTTACGCATGGCGTGCTCGAGGGCCAGGCCGCCGCCGAGCGCGACGGCGGCCGCCGTCCAGGCGACGACCATCCCGCGCACCGTCGGCCGCACGGGGCTGCCAGGTGGCGTGGCCGGCGCAGTCGTTGCCGCCGGGTCGCTGTCGACGCCCATGTGCGTCCTCCTGGCTAGGTTGTCTCGCAGGGCGCTCGGGGACCCTGACCAACTAGGCTTCTATGTCATGACGCGCTGACATAGTAGAGGAGGGTGCGCATATGGCTGAGGACGGGCTCGCGTGGGAGGCGTTGGCCGACCCCACGCGCCGAACGATTCTGCGTGTGCTCGGTGAGCGCGGAGAGCTGGCTGCCGGGGAGATCGCGGCGGCGGTGACGACAGTGGGCCGCACGGCTGTCTCGGCGCAACTGCGGGTACTCCGGTCGGCCGGCCTGATCGCCGAGCGCCGAATGGGGACGCATCGGTTTTACTCGATCCAGCCCGGTGCGCCCGACGAGATCGTGCAGTTACTGGCGACCCTGTACCGCGGGTCGCTGACGGCGTTGAAGGACCAGGTGGCCGACCTCAGGGCGGACGAGCGTGGGTCTGCTTCGGCTGGTTGAGGAAGAGCTGATCGCCGCCGCGCCGGAGGCGATCTTCGCCACCCTCGCGGCCCCAGACGCGGCTGGGTGGCTCTTCGGGGCCAGGTGCGACGCCCTCGTCCGGGGAGCGGTCGTCAGGTTCGACCTGCCCCTCGACGCGGGGATCGGCGGCCTGCTGCAGGGCGTCGGCCGCATCGTCGAGGTGCGGGCCCCGCGGCGGATCGTGCTGGACCACGAGTCTCCCTGGTGCGGCCGCGTGACGATCACGATCGAACCGCAGGGCACTCAGAGCCGCGTGCGCCTGGTTGTCGACGTACCGGAGGAGGCGCTGCAGTGGTTCCTGCGGCGCCGGGGCGTGCTGCTCGACCCGGAGGCTGAGCCGGGCGAGGTCCCGATCGGTCTGCTGGTCAGTCGGTCGGGTCCTGGTAGCTACTTCGCCGGCGCCTGCGAAAACCTCGCTCGGCTGGCCGTGGAGGAGGCCAACGAATCCGGCCCACCCGACGGGCGGCCGATGCGGTTGGTGGTGGGCGACGACGGCACGTCGCCTGTCCTGGGCGCGGCCGAGGCGAGGCGGCTCGTGGAAGACGAGGGTTGCCGGGTGCTCGTCGCGGGCGTCACGTGCGCGACCTTCGAAGCGATCGCGCCAGTGGTGGAACAAAGTGACGCACTGTTGATTTTCAGTCTCGCCAACGAGGGCGGCCGTACAGGCAACCGCCTGTTCCGGTTGGGGGAGCGCCCCAGCGCTCAGCTGGCGGCGGCCGTCCCGTGGCTGGCGCAGGAGACCGGCGGCGAGCGCTGGTACATGGCTGGAAACGACTACTGCTGGCCGAGGACGATCCACCGCCACGCGCGGCCGGCCGTCGCGAGGTCGGGTGGCACCGTCGTCGGCGAGCGATTCCTCCCGCTCGGCACGCGTAATTTCACCGCGCTGCTCGAGGACGTCGAACGGTCCCGTCCCGAGCTCGTCCTGTCGACGTTCGTCGGAGCCGACGAGGCCGAGTTCGAGCGTCAGTTCCACGATGCCGGGCTCCGCGGGCGGTGCCAGACACTGGCCCCGGCGCTGGACGAGGCGACCAGAGAGCACATCGGTGACCGCGCGGGTGCCGGCATCTGGACCGTGTTCGGTTACTTCGCGCAGCTCGAGACCACGGCGAACCGCGAGTTCCTGGCGCGGTACCGGACCCGGTTCGGTGAGCTGGCCCCGCCCGCGTCGAGCTTCTCCGAGTCCGTGTACGAGGCGGTGCATCTGGTCGTCGAGGCCGCCAGGCGCGCCCGAACGTGGGACCCGGCGGCCGTCGGTGCGGCGCTCGGCACGTCGTCCTTCGACGGCGCCCGCGGCCTCGTCACCGTGCGTGGGCCGGGCCACCTCGAGCAGCACCTGCACATCGCAAGAACGACTCCCGGCGGATTCTCGGTGCGGCACACGGTGGCCTGACTTTGTGGTGGGCTAGGCAATTCCGGGTGGGGACGCGGTATTCCCGACAAGGCAGCCGAGTGCGTCGGCGCCGACCGGCGGGGTCACCGTGCGCGGCAGGATTACGGTGCGCCGGGCCAGGCCGCCGGCGACCTCGGCCAGATGCCGTCCTTCCTCGTTTGCCCGCGCCCGCAGCAGCGGGTCGGTGGGGGCGGCCGCCAGAAGGCTCTGGTTCAGGACCCAGGCCGTGGGCACGATCCCGCTCCGGGCGAGGTCGGCCTGCAGTCGCGCCGCCTCGTGCACCGGGGTCGCCTCCGGCACGGCGACGAGCAGGACGTGCGTGTGGACGGGGTCGCGCAACCTGTCGAGCAGGTGCACGACGTGCTCCGGAAGCTGCCCGCTCTGCCGGTCCAGCTCGCGGTGGTAGGAGCGGGCGGCGTCGAGCAGCAGGAGCGTGTGGCCCGTCGGAGCGGTGTCGAGCACCACGAACCCGTGCTGCGCGTCGTCGACGGTACGCGCGAAAGCCTGGAAGACCGCGATCTCCTCGGTACACGGCGAGGCCAGGTCCTCTTCGAGGACGGCCCGTGCATCGGCAGCCAGTCCGGCTCCCGCGCAGGCGAGCACGTCCGCCGTGTACGCGGCCGTCTCCGCCACCGGATCGATTCGCGAAACCTCGATGCCGTCGACGTTCTCGCCCATAGCGCCGAGGACGTGGGCGGCCGGGTCGGTGGTGGTGAGGCGGACCTTGTGGCCGCGAGCGGCCAGCCCCACGGCGACGGCCGCGGCGACCGTGGTCTTGCCCACGCCGCCCTTGCCCATCGTCATGACCAGGCCGCTGCCTGCGCGCGTGATCTCGTCGAGGACGTCAGCGAGCGGGACGTTCGGCGGAATCGCCGCCGAAGCGACGTCCTCGCCCGTCCCGTCGGTGGTCGTTGCAGCGGCCGTGGTCGCGAGCCCACGCAGGCCCTCGACGCCCATCGGGCTGTGCACGAGGAGGGGAACCATGGTGCGCTCCAGCTGGGAAAGCCCTGCCGGAAGAGCGTCGAGAGCGGAACGGGTCTGTGCGGCGAGGGCCGCCGCGAGCGGGTCGGCGGCGTCCGTGGCGGTGAAGACGCCATTGACGATCAGGCGCTGGGGTGCGATGCCGAGGCTGCGCAGTTCGGCACCGGCGCGGTCCGCCTCGGCGATCGCGGCCGGGTCGGGGCGGGTCACGAGCAGCAGGGTCGTCAGGGCCGGGTCCGACAGGGATTCGACGGCAGTGGCGTACCGGCTGTGTTGCGCCTGCAGTCCCGACAGGGGACCGAGGCAGGACGTGCCTGTGCCGTCGCCGATGAAGGTGGTCCACGCGGCCGGAAGCGCGAGCAACCGCAGGGTGTGTCCGGTGGGCGCGGTGTCGAACACGATGTGGTCGAACCCGGCCGTCACCTCGTCGTCGGTGAGGAGCGCGGTGAACTCGTCGAAGGCCGCGATCTCCACGGTGCACGCGCCCGACAGTTGCTCCTCGACCCGAGCTACCGCGGAGTCCGGCAGGATCCCGCGGTAGGGGCCGATGACGCGCTCCCGGTACGCGGCGGCCGCCTGCTCCGGGTCGACGTCCAGCGCGAACAGCCCGTCCACGCCGGGGATCGGCGTGGGACTGGTCGCGACCGGCGCGCCGAGGACCTCGGCAAGGTTGGACGCGGGATCGGTCGAGACGAGCAGGACCCGGCGGTCGCGGTCGGCCAGGCCCACCGCGGTCGCGCAGGCAGTGCTGGTCTTGCCGACGCCGCCCTTGCCGGTGAAGAACAGGTATCGGGTGCTGACGCTGTCGACGAACGGGCGCAGGCCGGCGTGCGGCATCAGCAACAGCCGCCCGCGGCAGCCTCTTCGGCCGGCGCGCAGCAGGCCGGGGCGAGGGTGGCGGCGAGTTCGTCGCGGCTGGGGTAGTGCCCCGTCCACTTCAGTTTCCCGTCCACCAGGACGACCGGAAGCACGTCCTCGCCGCCGGACGCCAGGATCGTCCGCACCAGATCGCTGCCCGCGAAGGCGCCGGGCTCGGAGCCCAGGTTGTAGCGGGTGACGTCGGCGCCCTGCTCGGCGAGCCAGCGCAGGTCGGCCTCGAAGTTCGCGAGCTTGGGGTCGACCTGCGGCCCGCAGACGCCGGTCGCGCAGCACATGGCGGGGTCGAAGATCTCGAGCTTGGTCAAGGGAGTCCTCCGTGTCGGGTGGTCGGGTTCTCGTGGTTTCAGGTTGTTCGGGATTGCGCGAGCGGGACGCCGTGCACGCTCTCCTCGACGGCGTCTGCGACGCAGCATTCGCTGTCGGCGGACTTGGCCATCGCCGGGGCGTCACCCTTGACGGTGTAGACCTCCCACGGCTCCCCGCCGGGGCCGTGCACCCAGACCTTGTCCTGCAGGGCGTAGCAGCAGGACGTGTCCGCCTCCTCGAGGGTCGACAGGCCGTGCGCGGCGAGGCGGAACGTCGCGGCGGCGACCTCTGCGCTGGTCTCCACCTCGACTCCCAGGTGGTCCATGCACGGTCGGCTGCGCCGGGTCGCCTTCGATGAGGACAAGCTTCAGCGGCGGCTCGGCAATCGCGAAGTTGGCGTACCCGGGGCGGCGCTTGGCGGGCTCGACGCCGAAAAGCTTGCTGTAGAAGGCGATCGAGCCTTCGAGGTCGGAGACGCGCAGGGCGAGCTGGACTCTGGACACGGGGGACTCCTGAGGGGATCTCGGCGATCTGTCGAGTGGAGCTTGCAATGCAACATCGATAGATGTCAATATCGATGCCTGACGATGTCCACGGATTTCGAGGGGGAGCTGCACATGGAGTATCTCAACGCGGAATGCTGCTCGCCGATCGTCCGCGAGCCGCTCGACGCATCGCAGGCGGCGGAACTCGCCACCGCGTTCAAGGCTCTCGGCGACCCCGTGCGGCTGCGCTTGTTCTCCCTCATCGCCTCCCACGCCGACGGCGAAGCGTGCGTGTGCGACCTGACGGGGGAGTTCGACGTCTCCCAGCCGACGATCAGCCATCACCTGAAGGTGCTGCGCGAGGCCGGATTGCTCACCTCGGAGCGCCGGGCGAGCTGGGTCTACTACCGCGTCGCCCCCGAGTCTCTCGCTGCGCTGGCGAAGCTGCTCGCCGTGCCGGCCGAGGCGTAGTCGTGCCCGCGCTGCGGCGGCGAATCCTCTCCGAGTTCGTGGGGACGGCGCTGCTCGTCGCCGTGGTGGTCGGCTCCGGCATCGCGGCATCCGAGCTCTCGCCCGACGACGTCGGCCTGCAGCTGTTGCAGAACTCCCTCGCGACCACCCTCGGACTCGCCGTCCTGATTCTCGCCTTCGGCCCGGTCTCGGGCGCGCACTTCAACCCGGTCGTGTCCGCGGCCGACTGGCTGCTCGGGCGGCGAAGCCGCACGGGCCTTTCCGGCCGGGACGTTCTCGCGTACAGCCTTGCCCAGACGGCGGGCGCGATGGCCGGGACGCGTCCTGACGCACGGGATGTTCGACGTCGACGCGGTTCGCTGGTCGACCCACGAGCGAGCGGGGACGCGGACCTGCTCCTCGGCGAGGTGGTCGCCACTGCCGGGCTGGTCTTCCTGATCTTCTCCCTCGTCCGCACCGGGCGCACGGCCGTCGCGCCTGCTGCTGTCGGCGCGTACATCGGCGCCGCCTACTGGTTCACCTCCTCCACGTCCTTCGCGAACCCTGCCGTCACCGTGGGGCGGGCGTTCACCGACACGTTCGCCGGTATCGAGCCCGCGTCCGTCCCCGGATTCGTCGGCGCCCAGCTCGCGGGGGGCCTCCTCGGGCTCGCGTTGCTGCTCGCGCTGTACCCGCGGCGCGGACCGGGCCGCAGACGACGCGGTCTATCCCGCCACCCTGCCCTCGAAAGGAACTGACCGCATGTCAGATGTCAAGCCCAGCGTCCTGTTCGTCTGCATTCACAACGCGGGCCGCTCCCAGATGGCGGCCGGCTGGCTGCTCCACCTCGCCGGCGACCGCGTCGAGGTCCGCTCCGCCGGGTCGGCCCCCGCGGCGTCCGTCAACCCGGCGGCCGTCGCCGCGATGGCCGAGGTCGGCATCGACATCACCGCCGCCCGCCGAAGATCCTCACCGACGACGCGGTGCAGGCCTCCGACGTGGTCGTCACGATGGGCTGCGGCGACACGTGCCGGATCTACCCGGGAAAGCGTTACGAGGACTGGGTTCTCGACGATCCCGCCGGCCAGGGGATCGACGCGGTCCGCCCGATCCGCGACGACATCCGCGCCCGCGTCGAGGCGCTCGTCGCCGAGCTGGCGCCTGCTACCTCGGCCGGCTGGGCGGCTCGCTCCGCAGAGCCCAGTACTCCAGTGCCCACCACACTTCGATGAGGGCCTCGGTGTCGCCGAGGTCGACACCGGTGAGCTCGGCGTACCTGGCCAGGCGGTAACGCACCGTGTTGGTGTGGACGGACAAAGCCGCCGCCGTCTCGCCCACGTGGCGGCGGTGCGCGAGATAGGTCCGCACCGACGCGAGGACGATCTCGGCCATCGTCCCCATCGACGCGAGTACAGGGCTGACGTACCGCGCGTACAGGGCCTCGGACAGCTCGTTCTCCTGCACGACGGCGATCCGTACCGACAGCGAGCTGCTGTCGACGAGCCCGCTGCGGTGGTAGCGCAGCGCGACGTTGAGCAGCCGGGTCGCCTCGGCGAAGGCGTGCGGCAGTGCGGTCGGCAGGGCGGGGCCGGCCACGGCGAGCACGCTGCCGTCGTCGTCCACAAAAGGGCGCACCGCCGTCACGGCGACCACGTCGCCGTCGATGGAGCCGACCAGCGGATGGAAGTGAGGCCCGCCCGCCCCGATCTCGAGTTGGCGCGCGAGGGAGTGGCGCGGCTCGCGCCCGCCCTCGGCCTGCCGGCCGCGGCTGACCCAGTACTCGGTCTCGGGAGAGAGCCCGTACGCCCCGCCGCCGACGATCACCTCGGGGCCGAGCAGCGTCCCGGTGAGCAGCCGCTGCAGGAAGGCCAGGCGCTGTCGCTCGTCGCGGCGGGCGAACTCTACGTCGATCTGGTGGCGCGCGGCGACGAGCTCGGTGCTGAACCGGTCGGTGAGGTCCCACAGCGCCCGGGTGCCCGCCAGGATCTCGGTGACCGGGACGTCCAGGCGGTCGCCGCAGGCCAGGAACTCCTCGCGGATGACGCCCATGACAGCTCGGTACGCGCCGATCACGTCCTCGGCGGGGATGCCCTGCAGCGCGCGCTGCTGGCCGGAGATCCGCTCGTCCTCGGGCGCCTCCGGCGGGAGCTGGTCGCTGCCGCGCAGCGCGGCCGCCACCCGCAGGACGTTTCGGCGCGCGGAGACGCGCAGCGCGAGCGGGGGTACCCGTTGCGTACGCGGGGAAGGTCGCCAGGGCGGCGAGCTGCTGGGCGACCAGAGCTTCGGTCGCGTCGACGAGAGCGTCGGCGACGTCCGCCAGGCCGTGTTCTGCCATCTGCGCGTCCTTTCCGGGACGAGTCTTCGTTGTGATCACATCCAAACACCCGGTACCTCGTTCGGACTCCCGTCCATTGTGACTCGGGTCTCAAAGGGCCAGCATGGTCCTCCTGAGCAGTGGCGCTCGGAAGACCAGTTAATTCGGGAGGTCGTAAAGATGGAGTTCCTGGACGTCGTAGGCAGCCGTCGAAGCGTGCGGTGGTTCAAGACGTACGAGCCGGTCACGCGCGAGCAGGTGCAGGAGATCCTCGAGGTCATCCGGCTCACCACCTGCCCGGGCAACCTGCAGCCGTGGCGCGCGATCGTCGTCTGGCGCGACGAGCTCGACGACGACGTCCGCGAGGAGCTGCTCAAGGCCGACAACTGGCAGGGCGCGCACGTCCAGGCCCCTTGCTGGATCTACATCTACGCGGACCCGACGCGGCCGAGCCGGGCCAGTTCGCGATCAACACGCAGGAACTCATCGAGTGCGGCGCACTGCCGACCGCGTACGGCTGGAGCAAGACCCGCATCGAGAACGCCATCGAGCGGGCCGTCGAGACCCCGGCCGGCATGGCGTCGATCCACGAGCTGCTGCACGACCTGCCGAAGGAGGCATCGCACGCGATCGCGTACGCGGAGACCGTCGGTGCCTGCGCCTTCGGCGTCCTCGCCGCGGTCAACCTCGGTCTCGGCACGTGCCTGCACATGGTCGCCAAGCCCAGCGCGCAGGAGAAGGTCAAGCAGATCCTCGGAGTGCCGGAGCACTGGATTCCGGTCTGGCTCCAGCTCGTCGGGCACTCCGCCGAGGACACGAAGGCCGGCGGGCAGCGCCCGCGGCGCGACTTCGACCAGCTGTTCTTCGAGGGCAACGCGAGCACCCCGTTCCCGCGTGACCCGGCCGTCGTGCAGAAGCTGACCGAGGCGAACCTGCTGCAGGCGCCGGCGCCCACCCCCGGGCGGAGCGACGAGCTGATGTTCCTCGCGCGCATGTACGGCTACCCCGAGGACCAGGACGACTGACCCACCCTCAGATACCGGCGCGGCGGGCATCCACGAGGGACCCCGCCGCGCCGTGATGGGGCGTGCCCGAGCACTGGTGTGAGGCCGAGCAACCGAAGGGCGACATGGACGACCTGCGTGAGTACAAGACGCGTGCAGAACTGGCTGGAGGAGCGCCCTGGCCGCGGGTTCCAGCCGGTCAAGGAGGACCCGCAGAAGAAGGTCGATATTCTCGGCGCCTACTGCACCTACATCGGGGTGGACCCCGACACCCTGATCGACACCTGCACCGACCTGGTGTCCGGCGGGACCGCGCAGCGCAACGTCCACCTGAAGTCTCTGAAGGTGTGGGTGGGCACACTCGGCCTCGCCGAGGGTGCGGCGACGCGGACCGAGAACACCGTGCGCGGCTTCTTCATCAAGAACGGCATCAAGGTAATGACGAAGCCGTACGGCGACGTGTATCGCAAGGGCCCCGGTTCCTCGGGCCAGACGGCGACCTGAGGGAGCATCAGGTGAATACCGGCGATCTGCTCACCAACGCGGCCCGCAGCTACGGGAGCCATCCCGCGTTCATCTTCGAGGGCCTGAGCCGGACGTACGCCGAGTCGTGCGCGCGGGCCGACGCGTTCAGCCACGCGCTGGTCGCAGCCGGCGTCGAGCGCGGCGACCGCGTCGGCGCTGAGCATGCGCAACTGCCCGGAGTTTGTCGAGGTGATGTTCGCGGTCTGGAAGGCCGGCGCGGTCACCGTCCCGCTCAACGCGACCTTCACCCCGGACGAGATGGTCTGGCACCTGCAGGACAGCGGCGCGACCGTCCTCGTCGTCGACCCGGAGAGCCTCGCCGCGCTCGGGCACCGACCGTACCGTCCTGCCAGACCTGCGCCGCGTGATCCTGCACGACCCCGCCGCGGCCGCCCCCGCCGCCGGCGCCGACGTGCTGTTGTCCGAGGAGATCGCCGCGCACGCGGGCAAGGTCTTCCCGTCCGTGGACGCGGGACGGGACGACCTGGCCTGGATCGCCTACACCTCGGGCACGACGGGCCGGCCCAAGGGCGCGATGCTCACGCACGGCGGGCTCATCCATCAGTGCCTGACGACTCTCGCCGACGTCGAGCGCATGGAGCAGCACCACGTCGGTATGCACGCGGCGCCGCTCAGCCACGGGTCCGGCCACAACGCCCTGGTGTTCACGATGAAGGGCTGCACGCAGGTCATCCACCAGCGTTGGGGCTTCAACACCGGGCTGTTCCTCGAGCAGGTCGAGCGGTACGGGGTCGCGGCCCTGTTCCTCGTCCCCACGCAGATCAAGATGATCTGCGACCACCCCGACGTCGGCACCCGCGACTTGTCGAGCCTCGAGTGGATCATCTACGGCGGCGCGCCGATGTACCGCGACGACCAGTGCCGCGCGCTCAAGACCCTCGGCCCGGTGCTGGTGCAACTGTTCGGCCAGACCGAGTCGCCCATGTCCGGCACGGTTCTGACGCGCGAGGAGCACTCGCTCGACGACGGCGACGGCCGCGAGCGCTCGGTCGGCCGCGTCCGCGTCGGGATCGAAGTGCGCATCCTGGACTCCAGCGACGACGAGGTGCCGCCGGGCACCCCGGGTCAGATCTGCATCCGCGGCGAGACGCTGATGGCCGGGTACTGGAACCGGCCCGAGGCGACCGCCGAGACCCTGGCCAACGGCTGGCTGCACACCGGCGACGTCGGGTCGATGGACGCCAACGGTTACGTGTTCATCCTCGACCGGCTCAAGGACCTCATCATCTCGGGCGGCCTGAACGTCTACCCGATCGAGATCGAGGACGTTCTGCTGCTGCACCCGGACGTCTCCGAGGCCTGCGTCATCGGCGTCCCCGACCCGAAGTGGGGCGAGGCGGTCCGTGCCGTGGTCGTGCCGGTGACGGGGGCTCAGATCGACCCGGCCGAGCTGATCGCGTTCGCCGGCCGACACCTCGCCGGGTACAAGAAGCCGAAGGGCGTCGACATCGTCGACGCGTTGCCGAAGACGGCGTACGGCAAGGTGGACAAGAAGCTGGTGCGGGCGCCGCACTGGGCCGGCCTGGGGAGGGTGCTGTGAGTGACACCCCGTGCGTCCGGCAATTAGCGTCCTATTGCCCACGATCTGCCGGACGTAAGGGGTGGAGTTCCGATGAGCGGTGACGTCTGGGTGGCCGGGGCCGGCATGACCGTGTTCGGCCGGACGCCGAGGGGCCCCGCCGAGCTGACCGCGGAGGCCGTCGCGGCGGCTCTCGCGGACGCAGGCGTGGACGCCGCGGAGGTCGGCCAGGTCGTCGTCGGCAACGCGGCGGCGGGCCTGCTGATCGGCCAGGAGATGGTGCGCGGTCAGGTGTTCCTCGCCGACACCGCGCTCGCCGGCAAGCCGGTCATCAACGTCGAGAACGCCTGCGCGTCCAGCTCGACGGCGTTCGCGGTGGCGGTCTCGGCGGTGCGGTCGGGCCTGGTCGACGTCGCAGTCGCGGTCGGCGTCGAGAAGTTGGCCGTGCCCGACAAGGCGCGGATCTTCGGCGCGCTGGCCGCGGCCACGGACACGATCCGCCGCCCGGAGATGCGCGCGTACGTCGAGGCCTGCGCCCTGGGCGACCGGCCCGAGGGCTGGACTGCGCCGGTCTCCTCGCCGTTCATGGACCACTACGCGGCGAAGGCCGCGCTGTATCTGGAGAAGACCGGCGCGACGGTCGAGGACTTCGCCCGCATCGTCGTGAAGTCGCGCGGCGTACGCGGTCGACAACCCGAACGCGCAGTTCGCGAAGCCGACCACGGTCGAGGAGGTCCTGGCGGGCCGCCTCATCGCGTCCCCGCTGACGCTCGCGATGTGCGCGCCGATCGGTGACGGCGCCGCGGCCCTGGTCGTCGTCTCCGACCGCGTGGCCGCTCGCCTCGGGTGTCGCGACGTCCGCGTCCTCGCGACGACGATCACCTCGGGCAACCCGGCCGACCCGCTGCCGCCCGTGACCCGCGCGGCCCGCGCCGCGTACGAGGCGGCGGGCGTCGGCCCGGCGGACGTGTCCGTCCTCGAGGTCCACGACGCGGCCGCGCCGGCGGAGTTCTTCTGCTTCGAAGACCTCGAGATGTGCCGCGAGGGCGAAGCCTTCGAGCTGCTGCGGGCGGGCGTCACCGGGCCCGGCGGCGCCCGGCCGGTGAACCCGAGCGGCGGCCTGCTCTCTCGCGGTCACCCCGTCGGCGCGACCGGCTGCGGCCAGCTCGTGGAGCTCACCGACCAGCTGCGTGGACGCTCCGGCGCGCGCCAGGTCGCCGGCGCACGGATCGCGCTGGCGCAGAACGCCGGTGGCGTCCTCGGCGACAACGAGGGGGCGGCAGTCGTGACGATCCTGGAGCGTGTGACCGCGCTGTGAGCGACGGTCCCTCGCCGCCTCGCCGACCTGAAAGCGGGCGTCCGCCTGCGCGACGCGGCCACCGGGACCGTGTGGGTAATCGAACGGGTCGCGCGGGCGAACACGTACGCGACGCCGTGGGTGCACCTCGCGGCCGACGGTGCCGAACGCGTCGAGGGTGCCGGGACGCTGATCGAGGGCGACGACTGGATCTTCGCCTGAGGGCGGGCGGCGCGCAATGTCTGCGCTCATGGATGAGCTGGGAGTCGCGACACGCCGACGGCGTCCGGCGTGTCGCTGCGCTCAGGGCGGGGTAGTCGGCGACCCGTCGATCGCGCGTCTTGCCGCCCGCTCATGGATGAGTGAGCAGTCGCGACACGCCGATGCCGCCCGGCGTGTCCTGCCTGGACAGGCATGGAAGAGAAAACCTGACGAGTAGTCAGCGACGGCGCCGCCCCGGGACGAGCGTCAGGACTCCTGGTCCGAGCGAAAGCGTGTAGCTCACGACGCCGGGGATTCGGACGTTCAGCTTGCCGGGAGTCGCGGCGTAGGCACGGCCGCCGTCCCCGCCGGAGCGCGGAATCGGGCCCCCGGCGAGGACGATCGCGACCGACGCCGCGACCACCCCGCCGGTCAGGACGAACGTGCGCGCCGGCGGACGGCCCCGCGACGGACCTCCGGGTGCATCAGGCTCGGCGACTGGCGCATGGCCCGTGCGAGGTCGGCACGGGCGCGCGAGTCCAGCGGAGCCGTCGGGAATCCCGGCGGCCGGGTCGGCCTGGCGAAGGGCGGTGACCGCGTCCAGCTCCGTACTTCTGGGGTCTCCTTCCGGGTCATACCGGCGTCGTGCGGGACGGAGCCTGCCGACGCCTGCCGGTCGACGGCCAGGCTCAGGCGCTTGCGTGCCCGATGCAGGCGGACGGAGCCGGCAGCCCGGGAGCAGTCGAGGGCTTCGGCGAGCTCGCTGCCGTCCAGCCCTTCCCAGGCGTGCAGGCGCAGGACTTCCTGGTCGGCGTCGCTCAGCGTGGCGAGCGCGTCGAGCGTCGAACCCAACCGCTCGGCGGGGTGAACGCAGCGGCCGGTTCCCCATCGAGCTCATGTCTCTATATGTCGCGGGCGAGGTCCTTCTTACAGGTCGGGTCCGGGCCCTCGGTTGGGAGCCGGACCGCGCCTACCGTGCCCCGCTGCGGCCGTCCAGAAGATCGTCGACCGGCGGTCACCTTACCGACCGTCAGGTGACTGGAGTCTGCGGGGCGTGGTAGGTCGCCTGGTAGGTGGCCTGGCCGGCTTCGAGGTCTTTCGGCATCAGGACCCACAGCACCGGGTAGATCAGGATTTGCGACCCGGGCACGATCATCAGCACGGCAATGAAGAGCAGGCGCGCGGGCCACGGGTCGATGCCGAAGCGGCGGCCGAGGCCCGCGCACACCCCGCCGAGTACGCGCCCGTTGCGGGGGCGGGCGAGCCCGTTGCGCCGGAGGTCCTCGCGGATGGCGTCCATCGTGGTGCCTTCTCTCGTCTGCGTCGTCCGCCGGTGTGGCGGATACCGGAAGCATGCCCCGAGGGCGCGACCCGCACCTCGGGGAACAACCCTTGCCCGACCCTGAGATCGTCAGCCCCGGAAGTGCCCCGGCCACTCGTCGACGGGGATCCGGTCGATCTCCCGCACGGTCGGCGGGTCGCCCCACTGGTTCAGCCCCAACCGCGACAGCGGCCGCAGCAGGCTGATCTCGGGGTGCCCGTCGACGAGGACGGCGCTGTCGATCGCGGCGTGCACGACCCGGCCGAAGACCACGGTGGAGTCACCGAGGCAGAGCGTCGAATGCAGGACGCACTCCAGCGCCACGGGAGACTCCGCAACCCGGGAGGGCCGGACGAGCTTGCTCGGCTCGCGGGTCAGGCCGACCGTGTCGAACTCGCTCACGTCCGGGGCAAAGGCGGTGGCCGTGGCGTTGATCCGCTCGAACATCGCCTCGGAGGTGAAGTTGACGACGAACTCGCCCGTGGCCTCCGCGTTGCGCAGCGAGTCTTTGCGGCCGACGGAGGTGAACTGGACGATCGGCGGGTTCACGCACGAGACCGTGAAGAACGAATGCGGCGCGAGGTTGTCGACCCCGCCGGCCGAGCGGGTCGATACCCACGCGATCGGTCGCGGGACCACCACCGCCGTCAGCAGACGGTAGAACGACTGCGTCGGGTTCTGGGGATCGAAGTCGGTTCGCACACCTTCACCCTAGGTTTGATGATCCGTCAGAAGCGCGGCAGGTGGCAGGAAGCGGCGTGGGTGACGCACCACCGGCCGGGGGAGCCGCCTCTTGTCGCGGTAACCACGGCATGGACGGACCCGTCGGGCAGCCGGCCGGCGAACACGATGTCGACGGGGTCGTCGGGCGGAAGCTCGGCGAGCCGGCCGTAGGCGAGCCGGGACGCCGAGTCGGCCGGGTGCTCGGCCAGGTGCTCCGCCAGCGCGGCCTCGGCGGTCGTCGGCCGCCCGGAGCCGAAGGCGCGGGCATTGGGGGTCATCGACGAGATCCCGCGGCCGAAATGCTGTTCGCAACCCAGAACCTCGGCGAGTCCGGGCCGGTCCGGGTCCGCCGCCGAACCGGGCAGGCGCTCGAGCAGGCCGCCCGGGCCCACGTTCCAGGCCCGCGTCGGGATCGTCCGGCTCACCTGCCCGCCCTCGGCATCGAGGACCGCCGCCCCGTTAGGTCCGAGCGCGCGGAGCACGATGTCGTCCGGGTCCGGTGCCAGCGCGCCGTGGACCAGGACGCCCGTGACCGGATCCGGGGTCAGGGTAACCCGCGCATCGCCGACCGACCATTCGACCGCGGCGACGTGCCGGCATGCCGTCCCGACCACCACCTGCAGAAGGTCCCCGTCCTCGCCGACGCCGAGCATCGCGTGCGGCCAGGCCACCAGGTGCCAGCCGTCGTAGCAGTCCGCCCGGCGCTGCGCGGTCAGGTCCGTCTCGTCCGGCCCGTCGCCCTGGTGGTGCCCCCAGCCGCGTTCGGGATCCCGAGCGAGTACGACGATCTCCTCCCACCACCGCCCGTCGGGCAGGTGATGCAGGACGTACGCGGCTCCGAAGCCGTCCGCGCCCGCCCACGTCGCGACGACCCCGCTCCGGCCGGGCGGGAGGCCGAACCCGTCAACGCACAGTTCGCCACTGTCGAGCGCGCGAGCAGCCAGACTCTCGCCGTTGGTCCAGTCGGGCACGAATTCTCCGTTCGGGCGCGGGATCGCCATCATGCCTGGCGCCCCCACTGAGGATCCGCGACGCGTCGCGGGACGCGCGGCCCGCTCGATCGATGTGATTTGGGACGCAGCGGAGCAGAAGGGCACGGGCTCAAAAAAGTCCCGCACCAGGCTGACGACGCTCGTGGTTGTCGCTTGGGCAATGCTTGACAGTGCGACACTCCGGTCAATTTTTGGGGGCGAAGGGCACCTTGCGGCTTTCTGGTGGGATCGTTAGCCCGAACACGTACATGTATGAAGGATTAACAGCACGAGATTGTGGGCAAGCGGTCGAGCGTTGACTGCGTGAACGGCCGAGCAACTCGCTGGCCTGATGAGGAGTCCGGGTGAGACGGTTCGGCCCCTTCACGGCAGAGGGCGGTCTCGTGCTGGCCCTCGCCGTCGTGATCGCCGGCGGGACGTTCGCGGTGGACAGCTTCGCGCCCGACACCAAGCCGCAGACCCGCACGGTCTACGGCAGCCCGACCGTCCGCGTCCACGACGTCGGCGCCGGCGGGATCCAGCCGGGTGCGGTACAGCCCCGGGCCGTCATTCCGATCCAGGCCGCGGCGGTCAGCACGCTTCCCGGTGCCCCTGTCGTGACGGCGCCGACGACCGCTACGCCCGCGCCCAAGAAGAAGAAGGGCAAGGTCAAGGCGACCCCGACGCCGACAGTCCCCGTGGACGAGGTGATCGAGGAGCCGGGCACCGACCCGACGGACCCGGTTCAGCCCGGCGGCGGCGGTACCTGTGCATTGCTCGTGCTGTGCCCGCCCGGGGGCTCGTCCGGCTCCGAGGAGCCCTCTGAGCAGGACCCGCAGACCGAGGTCGAGGCCGAGCCGACCCAGACGCCGAAACCGGCGAAGACCACCAAGCCCAAGGCAGCGGCAAAGCCGGCCAAGACCGCCAAGCCTGAGGCCCCGCCGGCGGAGTAACCGGACTCAGCGCACCTCCCGCGGCCGGAACTGGATGCTGATCCGCGGGCCCGTCGGGCGTGAAGTCTTCGGCACGGCGTGCTCCCAGGTGCGCTGGGCGCTGCCGCCCATCACCAGCAGGTCGCCGTGCCCGACCACGTAGCGGATCGACTCGCCGCCGCCTCGGGGGCGCAGCAGGAACGCGCGCGGCGCCCCGGTGGACACGATCGCCACCATGACGTCGTCGGTGCTGCCGCGACCGAAGGTGTCGCCGTGCCAGGCGACGGAGTCTCGGCCGTCGCGGTAGTAGGCCATCCCGCAGGTCTGGAAGGGGTCGTCCCCCGCGTAGTGCTCGTCGAGTGCCGCCTGGAGTTCACGCAGCACCGGGTCGGGCCAGGCGTCGTCGGCGGCCAGGTAACAGGTGAGGCGAGGGACATCCACCACCCGGTCGTACATCTGGCGCCGCTCCGCCTGCCATGCGGCCGAGTCGCGTAGCCGTTCGAACAGCAGATCCGACCCAGTCACCCAACCGCGGCGCACGTCCACCCATGCTCCGCGCGGCAGAGACCGCCGCTGGACGGTCGCGCCGAGGGGGCCGACGGAGACGTCGTCGGCGACGTCCAGCAGCGACCCTTGAACTGCCGAGGTCGGCGCGAGCGCCGGCGCGCCCTCCGGCCGCCAGACCCGACCACGACCGGCCACCTGCACGTAGGGACTGAGCACCGACATGGACCGCAGGCTAGCAGATCGTCGAACAAACTTTCGACTACTTTATCGGAGTCCGAGGCGCTCCTGCGCGGCGCGCAGGTGGGGGCCCGTCCGCCGCTCCTCGGGCAGCAGCTGCACGGCGGTCCGGATCGCGCGGAGCTGCAGGCTGACCGCTGCGTCGGCGAACGGCACCGTCGGCAGGCCGTAGAGCTTGCGGGCCCACCCCGGTTGCGTCGCGAAGGCCAGCATGCTCAGCGCGGCCCACGCGGGCATCGCGGGGGTGAGGTAGCGGACCTTCGCAGGCATCGGCGGTAGCACCAGGAAGCGGGCGACCTCCCGTGCCTCGGCGGTTGCGGCCAACTCCGGTCGCATGCGGCTGAAGTACGCGTCCAACTGGGCCACCGAGTCGGGCACCGTGTCGGGGTCGAGCCCCACGAGTTTCGCGGCCGCCACCTGTTCGCTGAGGTAGCTGTCGGCTTCCAGATCGCTCAGGCCGCCGCCGGCCCGGCGGAACGTGTCGAGGAACGACCCGACCTCGCAGCAGTGGACCCAACGCAACAGGTGCGGGTCGGTCAGCCCGAGCCGGGAGTGCACCGAGCGGACCCGCGCCCCGGCGCCACGTGCCTTGGCCGTCGAGCCGAACGTGACCACCCCGACGTAGTCCGCGGTGCGAAACAGCCGCCCCCACGGGTCGTCCTTGTAGTCCGAGTGGGTGAACACCCCGCGGACGGCCTCCGGGTGCAGCGCCTGCAGGTAGAGCGCGCGCAACCCGCCAACCCAGAGGATCTGGTCGCCGTGCACGCGCCACGTCACGCTGCCCGGGCCGAACAACCCGGCGTCGGTAGCGCTGTCGGGAGCGGCCGCGCTCACGGATCGTACGAACAGGTCGCACCCGTGCGCACGGTGCGCGCGAGGTGGTCGCCGAGCTCGGGGTGGACGGAGGTGATGCGTCTGATCGCGCTCTTCACGCGGGCGGCGACGGCGGCGCGCGGGTCCGGCGGTGCGTTGGTGTCACCGACGGCGCGCAGCCCGCCGGCCGACACGGGCGCCGCGGACGCGTCCGCCGCCAAGTCCTCGGCGGGGATCGCCCGGCCGGGCTCGGCCGCCATGCGCGCCAGGTCCCGGACGCCGTTGCTGTCGCGCACTCGGGCCGTCCGCCCGCCGAAGCTCAGCGCCCACTCGTCGCCCTCACGCCGGAACAGCCCGCTCGCCCCGCTGACGGGGTCGGCGCCGTCCGACGGCGCATCGAGGAGGTACTCGGCCCCGATGGCGCGCAGCAGGATGGCGAGCTGGTGGAGCATTCCCGTGACGTCCAGCTGGCGGTACGCCTCGTGAGCGGCCAGGAGGCGCTTCTTGTCGGCCGCGCCGACGCCCCAGTCGCGCAGCGTCCGCGCCACCAGCATCGGGGCCTCGGCCCGGCGGTGCTCGGCCAGCGCGGTGTCGAAGTGCGCGAGTGCGTCCTTGCGCCGGTCCAGCAGCAGGGCCAACAACCCCAGCGGACGGGCGACGCAGCCGTGCACGAACGCGCCGTCCCGCTCGATCGCCCACGCCGCCTCGTGCGGGAGCAGGGCGGCGTAGACGTCCTGCGCGGCGGCGTGGCCGCCGACCCGCCAGAGCACCTCGGTGACGCCGGTGAGCACCGCCAAGTCGGCGGCCGCGACAGCGTCCGGGTGGGCGAATGCGTCGAGCAGGGCACGGGCCTGTTCGGGCCGCCCAGCGATGCAGTGCATGAGGCCGGCTATGCCGACGTCGGCCAGCGCCCGGGGCTTGCGAAACGCCGCGGGCGCCTCGGAGTCGAACAGGACGACGGCCGGCCCGACCTCGCCGGATTCCTCCAGCGCGAGGTACCGGAGCGCAAATGCCGCGCGGATCGCGTCGCCGCTGCCCGCGGCGGCCCCGACCGCGGCGGCCGAGCGGCCGAGGGCACCCCAGTCGCCGCGCGCCCGAACGAAGGCCAGCGCCCCGCCCCACAAGGGGACGAACCAGCGGTAGGCGGGGTCGCCGACCGACTCGGCGGAGTCGGCGAAGTCCTCGATCTGCGTGTCCGCGCCGGCCAGGTCCCCGGCGCAAAGGCGGTCGAGGACGTCGTTCCGACGCTGCGTCAGGTCGACCTGTGGGTCCGTCACGGGGGTGTTCCGTCCCTGGGGGGCTGCCAGGATATTCGCCAGCGCCGGGGCCCTGGCGACCCGCGTCGCTAAAGCGTCTTGGTGTCCTGGCTGTGGATGGCCTCGGGGATCGAGTGCTCCCACGGGTCGTAGTCGTCAGGGTCGACCGGCAGGGCCTCGTCGTGGTCGCCCGAGCGGGGACGCAGCCGGGCGAGCAGGCTCAGGTGCTCCTTGTCGTCCTCGTCCGCGCTGTCGCCGTCTTCCAGGTCGTCCCCGGCGTCGTCCTCGGCGTCCAGGGGCACCACCTCGGAGTCGAGCACGACGTCGTCCGCCGGGTCGAGAGACTCCTCGGGCTTGACGGGCTCGCCGACGACCTCGTCGGTGTGGGCCTCCGTGGCCGTCCACGCTGCGGCGAAGAGGGTCACCCGGCTTACCCAGTTGATCCAGACCAGCAGGCCGACGGCGATGGCGAAGGTCGCGTAGACCGGGTTCCGCATCGTGTTGCCGATCAGGTAGGTCGCGAGCATCTTCAACAGCTCGAAGCCGACGCCGCCGAGCAGCGCGCCCTCGATCAGGCGCTTGCGCGGGATGTGCATGCCGGACAGCCGCCAGAACATCACCGCGAACAGCAGCGCGGACGAGCTGACGGCGACGGCGACGGCGATCAGCCGGAGCAGGGCTGTGGTCAAGCCGCCCTCGGGCAGCCCCAACGTGTCGATGATGACGCCGGTGGTCGACGTAGCGACGCTCGACAGCGCCACCGACAGCATCAGGGACAGGCCCAGGACGACGAGGACGACGACGTCCCCGCCCTTCTTGGCGAGCAGGTTGCCGCCGCCCTTGGCCTCTTGCAGCCACATCGACCGCAGCGACTCCCGCAGCGCGTCCACCCACGCCGTCCCGGCCCACAACAGACCCAGCAGACCGACGATCCCGGCGCCGGCCTTGGCGCTCGCGATCTGGTCGATGTTGATCTGGCCGGGCTCCGAGCCGACCAGGCCGGGCAGGGCGTCGGAGATGCCGCGTTGGATGTCGGCGTGCGCGGTCGGGTAGAACGTGATGACGAAACCGAGCACCGCGAAAGCCAGCGCGATGAGCGGGAAGAACGACAGGAAGCCGAAGTACGTGACGGCTCCCGCCTGGCGGTCTCCGCGGCGGTCGTCGTAGCGCGACTTCGCGCGCACCAGGTGGTCCAGCCCCGGACGCTCGGATCGGGCCTGGGCGAACCGCGCCGCCGCACCCTGCTTGACCGCTGTCAGCTTTCGCTTCATGGCGAGCCGTCTACCCGCCCGGTGCCGACGTGACCGCGGCCGGCGAGGGCGAGCAATGTCGCCCTGATCACGCCCGTCCGGGCGTTAGAGCGCACGTCAGCGCCTCAGGTCTGTTGCTCGGCGGCGAGGCCCTCCGCTTCGAGTTGGCGCAGGCCCTCGGCGACCGCGTCCTCGTCGGCGAGGTCGACGCCGCGGGCGACGAGCTCGGCGGCGACCATCTCGACGGGGTCCCAGTCGGGCTGGTTGTCGAGCGCCTCCTCGTACGCGGCGAGGTGCTCCACGATTGCGGCCTGGACCGGGACGACCCAGCGGGGTTCCACACCGCGCCGTGTGAGGGTGAACTCGACCCAGTGCCGCAGGGCCTCCGGCATTCCCTCGCGCTCGTCCTGCTCCAGCTCGACGGTCTGGGGCAGCCAGTCGACCAGGAAGAACTCGACGGCGCTGGGGCTCCAGCTGAGCGGGCCGTCGGGCAGGAACGAGTCGCCGAAGTCGACCAGCAGCTCGGCGAGCGCCCGGGTGAGGTCGGCGTCGGGCATCGCCGAGCCGGCGACGAACTCGTCGACCAGCGCCTGCTTCTCGGTCTCCGGCATCGGTTCGCGCTCGTTCTCGGGTGCCAGGTGCGCCCGGGCGCGTGCCCAGGCGAGGCCTCGCAGCTCGACGTAGTCGGGATCGTCCTCGCGGGGCCATAGTGCGTCGGTGCCGCGCAGGGCGTCCGCCAGGTCGGCGAGCGTCTCGGGGATCTCGCGGGCCTCCACGGGCAGCAGCATCTCCGCCTCACCGGGCTCCCGCTCGTCGAACTCCGGCGCCGAGCCCGGCTCGAGGATCTCGAGCTCGGTGATCCACCGGGCCGGCGTCTCGGAGATCACGGCCAGCAGGCAGTGCGGCTGGGGGCCGTCGAAGTCGACGAACAGCAGACGCTCGGAACCCCAGACGTCCATCGACCGCCAGGCCGCCACCGGCGTCCAGTCCGGGTCGTTCGCCCAGGTCGGCAGCGGCCGGGACTGGCGCAGCGTCTCCAGCGCGGCGTCGAGGGCAGCGCGCCCGGGCTCGTCGGCGATCCGGCGCAGGGCGGCGACGGCCGCCGTGCCGTACAGGCTGGGCTTGCGGGTCGCCACCTCCGCGACCTCGGCGACGAGGCGCTGCTCGGCCTCGTCGTCCCGGTCGGGCGCCTCGAGCCACGCGTCCCCGAGGACCTCGCCGGCCCACAGTTCCGCGGACAGCGCGTCGTCGCACTCCTCCACGACGAAGCGCGCGTCCCGGATGACGAGCTCGGCGGGGGACGGTGGGCGCGCGGGGCCCTTGGCTTGCGGGCGGCCCCGGCCGGGCGGGCGTCCACGACTCTTCGGACTCATGCGCCCAGTCTGCCGCGCCCCCGGCCGGCGGCCGCGGGCGGCCTGGCGTGACGAGTCGTCAGGTCGGAAGTGGTTGGGGGTAGCCCCGCGCAGTGGGTGCCCAAGCACACCCGATCGATGTGAATATCACCCCTGTCGGGCTAAACCTGCACATTACTGCCCGCGGGATGGCTATTTTCGCCGCGTTAGGTCGGTTCGTTCCGCCCCGACCCGAAGTTCATCCTGCAGGAGGGATCCACATGTTCAATCGCACTGGCCACATCCGCAAGACCGTGGTGGCTCTGGCCGTGCTGCCGCTCGCGGGGGCCGGCATCGTGCTGACGGCGCCTGCCGCAAGCGCTGCCGACTACACCTCGAAGTGGTGCAGCACCGAGAAGAACGGTCACGACCTCGACATCAAGATGTGGATCACCCACGACGACGAGGACGTCGACAAGGTCGTCGTGCGCGCCACCGACGACGACGAGGACGGGAGCTGGGAGGACAACCACGTCTACCTGCGCAAGCTCGTCGTGAAGTACCTGGACGACGACGGCGACGTGATTCGCACCCGGACCGACGACGACTCGCCGTACACCATCTCCAGTGACAAGGACAACGTCGAGCGCATCCGCGTCACGGCGACCTGGCGCGTCCACGGGGAGAACAAGACGAAGACCTGCACCTCGCGGGACCTCGACTAGTCGACCCCGGTCCGAACTGGCCCGCTCCCCTTCGGGGGGCGGGCTTTTTCGTGCCGTGGGAGAGGCCGGCAGGTGTCTCGTATGGGCCCTTCGGGTGACAGATAGGTGCGAAAGGCCACCTTCTTGGGCCAATGGGGTTGATTCGGATCTTGCAGTGACTACGTTTCGTGTCACAGAGCTTGCGCAGAGGCTCGTGTCCAACAGCAGAAGGGGTCATCAACATGATCGACCGCGCGGGGGTTGTCCATAGGAGCGTGGCGGGTCTTGCAGTGCTGCCGCTGGCCTTCACAGGTGTCGTCCTCATGGCGCCTGCTGCCAGCGCCAGCCAGGAAACGACGTCGAAGACCTGTGACACCAGCAAGAACGGCCACGGCCTCGACGTCAAGGTGAAGGTCTGGCACAACGACGACGGCGACGTCGAGAAGGTCACGGTCCGGGCCACGGACCGCGGTGAGACGGGCAAGTTCGACGAGAGGCACGTCAACCTCAAGTCGATCGTCGTGAAGTACGTCGACGACGACGGCAACGTCGACGTGGACGAGGACGACTCCGACTCGCCCTTCGTGCTCGGTGACGACGGCACGGACATCGAGGACGTGAAGGTCACGGTCACGTGGAAGGTCCACGGCGACTTCAAAACCAAGACCTGCAACATCTACGACCTCGACGACTGATTCCGCCCTGAGCGCGCCGGGAGCCTGACGGCCAGTCAGGCTTCCGGCACTGCGGTGTAGAAGGCGATGGTGCGCTCGGAGCGGGCTGCGGCCGCCGCCGGGTCCTCGCCTGCGGCGACGTCGGCCTGGCGCCACAAATGGCCGCTGCGGGTGATGAACGCGATGCCCTCGGCGGACTCCGACCACGCCGCCGCCTGCGCTGGGTCCGTCGGGACGGCGCTGGCGAGGTGGGTCGCGAAGCTGACCAGGAGCAGGTCCCAGCCAATGCCGACCGCGCCCGGCCCGTACAGCGCCCAGTGGTCGTCGGCGAAGGCGATGTGGTCGAGCACGACGCGGATGTGCCCGGCGGGCTCCGGGCGCAGGTGTACCTCGATCCAGCTGACCGCGCCGCCGTACTCCCACGTGGCAGCGAAGGATGCCCCGTCGGCCGGGGACCCGGGCGGAGTGCAGGCCTCGACCGTCCCGCCCGCGTGGCCCTCGAGCTGGTAGTGCCCGCCGACCTTCAGTTCTCCGGAGATCGGCAGGAACCAGCGGGGGAGCCGTTCGGCGTTGGTCAGCGCGTCCCAGACGTCTTCCAGGTTGGCGTCGTACACCTGACTGATCGTCAGTACTTTCGCCTCCCCGGCCTCCAGTTCGCGCGTGCCGAGCTGGCGGCGTACCGCGCTGAGCTGGCCGTTGCTGTGCGATCCGTACGTCATGGGGTCCTCCTCGAGGGGGTGGGGCGCTTCGGTTCGCGCTTCCCGCGGGCGAGCTCGGTCGCGAGCGCGTCGAGCTTCGGCGCCCAGAACTGGCGGAACTGACCCAGCCACACGTCGATGTCCCGGAGCGGTTCCGCGTTGACGGCGTAGAGCCTTCTCGTCCCCTCCGGCCGGACGGTCGCGAAGCCGCTCTCACGCAGCACTTTCAGGTGTTGGGAAACCGCCGGCTGGGAGATGCCGAACTCGTCCTGGATCACCGCGCACACCGCGCCCGCCGGCGTCTCGCCGGCGGCCAGCAGTTCCAGAATCCGCCGGCGAACTGGGTCACCGAGAATGTCGAAGGCGTGCACGAACCGATAGTATCAGTGTCCACTTATATAAGTGAGAGCTTCAGGTTTGTGGCCCGCGGTCACCGGTGCCTCGCCGGTGGCCCGCGCGAACCGCTCGGACCACTCGTGCAGGTACGCACGAAGCTCGGGCGGACGCACGACGGTGAACTCGGCGCCGAGGGAGCCGAGCGCCATCGCGGGCCATTCGAGCGCGTCAGACCTCATCGCGAGAGTGCAGGACGCGGTGTCCACCTCGGTCACGGTGGCCCACCGGCCGAGCCGCGCGGCGACGACCCCGGCGGGCGCGCGTACGAGCACCTCGATGTCGTGCGGCGCGCGCTGCCGTGCGATGCCCGCCTTGACGAAGGCCGCCGCGTCCTCGGTCGGCAGCACGCGCGGCGCGAAGCGCGCGGCGGTGCCGCGGGGACGGGTCAGTCGGTCCAGCCGGAAGCTGCGCCAGTCGTGGCGCACCAGGTCGTACGCCACCAGGTACCAGCGCCGGCCGAGCGGGACGAGGCGGTGCGGCTCGACGTGCCGCTCGCCGGGCTCGCCGTCGCGGGCTGTGTAGTCGAAGAGCAGACGTTCGTTGTCGCGGCAGGCTTGGGCGACCGCGATCAGCACCTCGGGGTCGACGACCGGGGCGGTCGACGGGCCGCCCCACATCGCCGGGACGGTGACAGCGCGCAGCGCGTCGACCCGGCGGCGCAGTCGCGGCGGCATCACCTGGACGACCTTGGTGAGCGCCCGCAGCGCCGTCTCCTCGATGCCCGGGACGGAGCCGTTCGCGGCGGCCTGCATGCCGACGGCGAGGGCGACTGCCTCTTCGTCGTCCACGATCAGCGGCGGCAACGCGGCGCCGGGGGCCAGCTGGTAGCCGCCGTCGACACCGGGATGCGCGTCCACGGGGTAACCGAGCTCGCGGAGCCGGTCGACGTCGCGGCGGACGGTGCGCGGCGAGACGCCGAGCCGGTCGGCCAGGTCGGTGCCCGACCAGTGCCGGTGAGTCTGGAGCAGGGCGAGCAGACGGAGCGTCCGCGAGCTGGTATCGGCCATGCGTCAAAGTCTCCTGTCATTGCGGACAGAAACTGACCGCAATGGTGCCTAACGTCGTTCTCGACAGCAAGACGCAACCGACGGAGAGGTGCCTCCCGTGTCGATCATCGACGAGTACAAGTCGGTCACTGCGCAGCCGAGCGCGACCGGCGAGCGCGCCGACCTGATGCAGGCACTGGCTCAGGCCCGGTTCTTCCTCCGCCTGACCGCCCGCGACCTCGACGACGAGCAGGCCGCGCGGCGCACGACCCCGAGCGCCTTGTGCGTCGGGGGCCTGATCAAGCACGTCACGGGCGTCGAGGCGGCCTGGGCGGACTTCATCGTCCGCGGCACGCAGGCGATGGCATTCGACGGGGCGAGCATGGCCGAGCACGCGAACTCGTTCGAGATGCTCGAGGGCGAGACGCTCGCCGTTCTGCTCAAGCGGTACGAAGAGGTCGCGCGCCGCACGGACGAGATCGTGGCCGCCCTGCCCGACCTCGACGCCTCGCACCCGCTCCCCGAGGCGCCCTGGTTCGCCCCGGGGGCCCACTGGAGCGCCCGTCGCGTGCTGATTCACATGATCGCCGAGACGGCCCAGCACTCCGGCCACGCCGACATCGTCCGCGAGGCGTTGGACGGTCAGAAGAGCATGGGCTGACGACGGGGAACTCCGCGTCCGGCATGGGGAATCCGGCCGTCCGCGTCGCCATGTCCTCGCCGGTGAAGCGCAGTTGCGCGTCGCTGGTGGGCAGGACTCGCAGGGCCATCCGCGGCTGCGGGCCGCTGCCGATCACCAGGGCGCTGCGTGCGCCGGGGACGGCGCACTCACGGGCCACCAGGGCGGACACCGCGGGCGTCCGCAGTGAGCCCGGGTAGCCGCGGACGGGCAGCAGCGACGGCCGGTGCGCGGGTTCCGCGGGTCGGGTGACCTGGCCGGGGAGGCGGAGCCCGCTAGGTTGCTTCCGGACAGCACGGTCATCGAGCGGCGGACCGCCTGGTTGCGCGTGCTCATGGGTTCCTCCGGGCAAGTTAGGGTACCCTAAACTTGCCGCACTCTAGCCCAGGAAGTGCTCGCGCGGACCAGTTCCGCGGGCGTGATCGCCGACACCAGAGGTCGGGCATCGGCTCAGTGACACTGCGTCAGTACGGCGCGTCGATCGAGTGATCCTCCGGTTCGTCTGCTTAGGCTGGCGGACTCAACGCTGTGCGGCGGCCGCGGGCGGAAGCCCGGGTTGTTAGGGGGAGTGACGATGTCGAAGAAGCACGACGACGGCGGGACTGTGCCGCGCGAGCGCGGACGCGCCTTTCGAGGCCTACTGGCAGCGGGGGTGAGCGTCGCCCTGCTCGGCGCGGGCATCAGCACGGCGACGGCGAGTGCGTCGCCGGCGAACCCGTCGGCCGCGGCAAAGCCCGCCGCGGCAGCGGAGAAGGCCACGAAGGCCGTCGGCATCACCTACGAGGGCGGGCCCGGTCACCCCGGCCCGGTCTGGGCCGGCACGTGGGACAACGGCACGCGCGGCTTCTGTATCGACTTCGAGCTCCACACGCCGTCGAGCACCGGCACGACCAAGTTGACGGGCTCGATCCCCGGCATGAGCGCCAAGCAGTCGTCGCGGATCAAGGCGATCACCAACGCCTACTCGACGACGACGTCGTCGAAGAAGGCCGCGCTGGCGCAACTCGCGATCTGGACCGTCGAGGCCGACTCGAACTTCGCGAAGTGGTACAAGGCTTCCGAGGTCACCAAGGCCGACCGCAAAGCGGTGAAGGCCCTGGTCGCGGACGCCGACCGCGGGCCGTTCAAGGTCGGCGTGAGTACGAGCAAGGTCGAGGTCGGGCAGGACGGGACGGGCACGGTCAAGCTCGTCGGCGGTGACCCGGGCGGCGTCAAGCTGTCCGTCGCGCTGACAGCCACCGGCGCCAAGATTCGCACCGTCGACGGGGCGAAGGGCACGAAGGGCACGCTGGACTCGGGCGGGCTGAAGTTCACCTACGAGCGGACGGCGCCGGGCAAGATCGACGTGCAAGCCGTGCTGACGACCCCTTCGCCGAAGATCGCGGGCCTGAGTGTCACTCAGAAAGATCATCAACGGACGCTGAGCGGCGGTTTCGTCGAGACGGCGATTGCCAGCTACGCCTACCAACTGACGCCCGGAAAGCCGACAATCTCGTCCAAATGCAACACCGACTGCAACGGCGTCGCGTCCCTGAGCTTCTCGGTGTGCAACCCGGCGGGAGCCGACGCGGTCACCTGGACCCAGAAGGCCGGCAGCGACGTCGTCGCGACGCTGTCCGCCGCGGGCGGAAAATGCGTGAAGAAGTCGGCGAAGGTCTCCGACGGGCAGAAGATCGCGGCGTCGTACTGCTACTCCCAGAGTGTCGGCTCCGCCTGCGTCACCGACACGGTGAAGGTGCCCGGCACCTACGAGGTCGTCTGTCCGGTCTGGGTGAAGGCGACCTACGTGATGTCCTGCGAGTGCGTGGGCGTCGAGGGGTCCTCCGTCACCTTCCTCGCCCCGGCGGCCAGTGCGCGCTTCTACCGCGGCTTCGTGACCATGACGAAGGACGGGAAATCGACCGTGAAGCAGGTCGACCTCGACAACGGCAGCGCCACGAAGGTCGACCTCGGGAAGCTGAAGAACGTCCAGGTCGCCGCCACCTTCGCCGCCCACACCGACGCCGCCCGTAAGAACGCCATCGGGAGCAAGCACACCCTGTTCAGCGTGAAGGTCGCCTGACGCACCGAACCTCAGGTGTCAGGCGACACGCGCGCAGACCAAGCGCGTCCCCGGGCGCTGGGTGTGCCAGTGTCGGGGGAATGACTGACCTGACGATCGAGGCCCGCGGGCTGGTCAAGCGGTACGGCGACAAGGTCGCGCTCGCGGGCGTCGACCTGGAGGTCCCCCGTGGCGCGGTGTGCGCGGTGCTCGGCCCGAACGGCGCGGGTAAGACGACCGCCGTGCGGATGCTCACTACGCTGACGAGACCCGACGCCGGCAGCGCCCGGATCGCCGGCGTCGACGTCCTGGCGGACCCGATCGGCGCGCCGCACCCACTTCGGCCTCGCCGCGCAGGACGCGACCGTCGACGGCCTGCTCACCGGTCACGAGAACCTCGTGATGATCGGGGAGCTGCACCACCTCGGGCGCGCGCGGACGCAAGGCGCGGGCGAACGAGCTGCTGGAGCAGTTCTCGCTGACGGACGCGGCCGGCAAGCAGGCCCGGCGAGTACTCCGGCGGCATGCGGCGGCGGCTCGACCTCGCCGCGACGCTCGTGGCGGAGCCGCCGGTGCTGTTCCTCGACGAGCCGACGACCGGGCTGGATCCCGCGGGCCCGCAACGAGCTCTGGGAGGTGCTCGACCGCCTCGTCGGGGCGGCGCACGACGATCCTGCTGACGACGCAGTACCTCGAGGAGGCCGACCGCCTCGCCGACGACATCGTCGTCGTCGACCACGGCCGGGTCATCGCGCGCGGTGACTCGCGGGCCCTCAAGCGCCAGGTCGGCGGCGACCAGCTGCACGTGGTCGTGCGCCGACCGCGGCCGACCTCGCCACCGTCGTCGCGGCGATCGTCGAGCGGATCGCCGGCACGAGCGCCGTCGTCGACGCCGACGCGCGCTCGGTGACCGCTCCCGTCGATCGCCGGGGTCGCCGCCGTCGGCCGAACTCGCCGCGGCTCCTCGCCGGCGCGACGGACATCGCGATCGAGGACCTCGGGCTGCGCCAGCCGACGCTCGACGACGTCGTTCCTGACGCTGACCGGCACGCCGCCGGGAGCGACCGATGTCGAGCCGCGGCGCCGACGCGCCGCCCCGACGCCGGCGCCTGTGGCCGTCGCGCCGAGCATCACCGAAAGCGCCGAGACCGCCCGCGCCCGCCCGCGCGTTCCACCCTGGTGTCCGACACGTGGGTCATCGCCCGGCGCGGGCTGCTGCACATGCGCCGCCAGCCCGAGGCGCTCGCCGACGCGACGATCCAGCCGGTCATGTTCGTCCTGCTGTTCGCCTTCGTGTTCGGCGGCGCGATCGACGTCCCGGGGGAGGGCAGCTACAAGGAGTTCCTGATGGGCGGGATCTTCGCCCAGACCATCGTCTTCGGCGCGTTCGGCGTCGCGCTGGCGCTGTCGCAACGACCGCACCAACGGCGCGATCGACCGCTTCCACTCGCTGCCGATCCCGCGCGCGAGCGTGCTGTGCGGCCACGCCGTGACGAGCCTGCTCCGCTCGCTGCTGCCGATCCTGCTCATGTCGGGGACGGGCTTCGTCGTCGGCTGGCGTATCCACACCGGGGCGTGCCGACATCGCTCGTCGGCTACGGGCTGATGATCGTGTTCTCGTTCGCGATGATCTGGATCGGCGTGCTGCTCGGCAGCATCGTCGCGACGCCGGAGGGCGTGCAGGGCGTCGCGTTCGTCGCGATCTTCCCGGTTACGTTCATCGCGAGCACGTTCGTTGCCGACGACCACCCTGCCCACGGGGTCTGCGGACGTTCGCCGAGTGGAACCCCACGTCGTCGCTGGCGAACGCCTTACGCGAACTGTTCGGCAACCCCGGCGGCATCGCGCCGCCGGGCTGCGTCCTGGCCGCTGCTGCACCCGACGGCGTACACGCTGCTGTGGACGGCCGCGATCGTCGCGATCTGTGCCCCGATCGCTGTGCGCGCCTACCGGCGTGCCGTCCGATCCTGACAAATCGGGCCGGGACTTCCACAGCTGGGCCATAGACAGCCCACAGCGGGGGGCGAGGCTGGGGGCCTGTCATGGGGTTCACCGTTCCACGCGAGAGGTGAGTCCCCGATGACGCAGATGATGGAAACCCCGTTCGGCACCCCCGTGCCGCCGCCCGGCGAGAACCCGCAGCCGCCTCGTCGTGAGCCACGCAGGCCCGGTTGGACAGGCGTGCTCGCCGTGGGCGCCGCCGCGGCCCTGCTCTCCAGCCTGCTGACCGCGGGCGCGGTCGACGCGTTCGGCAGCGACCCCTCGCCCGTCGCCGCAGCGTCGGCGCCCGCGCCCGCGCTCGCCGGCGCGGCGAAGTCCGTCGCGCCCGGCACCGGGGCCGCGCCGAACTGGGTCTCCGTGGGCTCGGCCGTCGGGCCGAGTGTCGTCTCCGTTCAGATCGAGGGTGCGGGCGGCCGCGGCACCGGCGGCGAGGGCTCCGGGGTCATTCTGGACACCGCCGGTCGCGTTCTGACGAACAATCACGTCGTCGTCGGCGACGGGTCCGGCGGCGAGATCTCCGTCGTCCTGTCGGACGGGCGCAGCTACCCGGCCGGCATCGTCGGCACCGACCCGTCCACCGATCTGGCCGTGATCGCGATGAAGAGCCCGCCGAAGGGCCTCGCGCCCGCCACGTTCGGCGACTCGTCGGCGGTCAAGGTCGGCGACCCGGTCATGGCGATCGGCAACCCGCTGGGCCTGTCCCGCACGGTCACGACCGGCATCGTCAGCGCGACGGACCGGCCGGTCTCCACGAGCGCCGCGACACCGCTGAACGTGCAGGACCCCTTCGGGGGCGCGCAGCAGAGCGAGCAGGTCGTCACCAACGCGATCCAGACGGACGCGGCGATCAACCCCGGCAACAGCGGCGGCGCGCTGGTGGACTCCGCGGGTCGCGTCGTCGGTATCACCTCGACGATCGCCTCGCTCGGCGCGATGGGGCAGTCCCAGGCCGGAAGCATCGGGCTCGGGTTCGCGATCCCGTCGAACGAGGCGAAGGACGTGGCGAGCCAGCTCATCGCCGACGGTTCCGTCCAGCATGCGTACCTGGGCGTGAGCTTGGCCGACGACACCGTCGCCCTCGACGGCGCGCAGCGCCAGGCCGCCGTGGTCGGCGAGCTCACCGCCGGTGCCCCCGCCGCGAAGGCCGGCCTGAGGGTCGGGGACGCGATCATCGAGGTGGACGGCGCCTCGCTGGACGGCGCGGACTCCCTCGTCGGACGGATCCGGGCAATGCGCCCGGACACCAAGGTCACGCTGACGATCGTGCGGGACGGTAAGCGTCTGACGCTCAACCCGACCGTGGCGGCGCGGCCTACCAGCGGAAACGGCTGACGCGAGCGGTTCTCACGCTGACACTGTGGGGATGAACCACCCCGACTCGCCCATCGCGGCTCCCGACTACTACGGGAGCCGCGAGCGGGTCGACCGGTTCCAGGAGAAGACGCCCGGCGTGCGTTTCTACGCAGCTTGCACGCTGACCGCTCTCGCCCTGATCTGGGCGTCTACGGACCCCGGGTACGTGGGTGCGCAGTACGAGGGCGCGTTCTACATCGCCGTCATGCTCGGCGTGTACTGGCTGCTGCGCCTCGCCCTCCACGTCCGCGCCGGGGGGAAGCACGGCCGGCGGTTCCTCGTCGCCCCGGTGTGTGCGCTCGTGCTCGGCGGGCTGCTGTGGACAGAGGCCCCCTTCCAGGTGCGGTGGGAACACAGCGAGGCTGCCTTCGCCGAGGTCGTTGCGGCGCTACCGCCCGGCGAGCCGGCCGAGGAGTGGAACGAGGACGAGGAGAGTCTCGACGTCCCCGGGCGCCTCGGCACCTACCGGGTCTCCCGCGCCGAGCGCGTCCCCGGCGGCGTGCTGTTCGAGGTGCCCGGCACCTGCGGCTGGTCTTCGATGTCGGGCTTCGGGTGGTTCCCCACCAAGCCCGACCCGCTGGCCGTCGAGACGTCCGGCTTCTCCAAGCCGGTCTTCTGGCACCTGGACGGCCCCTGGTACGGCTGGTGCGCCAGGTCCTGACCCCTACTGGCGCCGGTAGCGACCAGGTTTGACGGGGACGGAGAAACTGAGCATGACGGTCCCGCTCGCCAGCAGCCCGGACGCCAGCAGGATCATCGTGCCGGTGCCGGTGTTCGCGCCCGTCGCGGGCAGGTCGCCGGTGTCCGGAGTGGGCGTGGACGTCCGGGATGACGTCGAGGTGGCCGACGAGGACGAGGTGGCCCTCGGCGTCGACGTGCTGTTGGCCCGGGAGGTCACGCACGGGTTCGCCGTGGACGGGGTCGCGGACGTGCTCAGCGAGAACGTCACCGGCTCGAACGGCTCGTCCTTGGAGTAGAAACTGCCCTCGTCGCTGCCGAACAGGGCCACGGCGTCCTTGTGCATCGTCGTGGGGATCCCCGTGTAGGTCACGGTGGTGCCGCCGACCGTAGGCGCCTTGCCCGTCAGGACGAGGTTCACGAATTTCAGGCCCGGCAGCGCCGCGCCGTCCGAGTCCACGGCGTCCACGGCGAGCACTCCCGTGCCGCCGGCGATCGTGATCTTCGGGTTGCTCAGCGTCATGTTCAGGTCGAAGGTGCCCGAACCCGGCGGGGTCTCGTGGCCCTTCATCGTGACCTTGCCCTTGTAGGACCCGGTGAACGCGCCGGACGACGCGGTGCCGGTGCCGCCGCCGAACGTGAACGGGCCGTTCGACGCGGCCTGCGTTGCCCCGTCGCTCACCGTGATGTTGCCTTTCGCGATCGGGCCGACGATGTACTTGCGGAACGAGTCCTTCATGCCCCAGACCATCGTGCCCGCCGTGACCGGCGCGGTCGTCACACACGGCGTGGGGGTCGCGCTGCTCGTGGCGCCCGGGGTGGTCGCGACGGCGACCGCGACCGGGACGGCCGCCGCGCGGGCCGTGATCATCGCGCCGGAGTCGTCGTCCTCGTCTTCCGTCGGTTTCGCCGGCAGCACCGAGGGCGCGGGTGTCGCGGAAGCCTGCGTCTCCGCGGCCTTCACCTCGGTGGCCTTCACCTCGGTGGCCTTCACCTCGGTGGCTGGTGCTTCGGTGGCCGGTGCGTCGGCGGCTGGGGGCGCCGTGGTTGGGGCGCCTGTCGAGGACGAGACTGCGGACGTCGCCGTCGACTCGGGGGAGGCCTCGGCCGACGCCGGGGCGGCGGGTTCGGTCGCGCCGCTCTCGGCCGCGGACGCCTGGACCGAGCCGACCTCGCTGGAGGCGTAAGCGGTCAGGAACGACGCGACGATCAGCGTGGCGCCGACGCCGACCTGGCGACGTCGGTGGCGCTCGGACCGGGGTCGGAGATTCACGGCGGGTGTCCTTCGTCGGTTGGAACGGCCGAGCGTGCGTGACTGACGGAGCTTCAGGGACGAGTTAGGCAAGCCTTACCTAAGGGTTAACCTAAGCGGTATTCACGACTGCTTGTCAATGGGTTCAGAGTGAGTCTCGGATTTTGGGACGACGAAGCCGCCGCCCTGACAGACGCGCCGCCATTTCATGCCCCTCGGTGAGACGGTTTCGATGACCGCGCGGCGCCGGTGGTCAGACGGCGGCGACACCGCCCGCGGGCGGCGGCGAAGGCGGCGAACGGAAATTTCGGGGACGTCGGCCTTGGAGATCCACTCCCCGATGTCGGGATCGAGCACCGCGCCGGGGTAGTTCACGGGTGCCCACGCGTCCTCGGCGATGGTGACAACCGCTCTCTGCGTTCGGATTTCGTTGCAGCGCGAGGGAGAGCAGGCCCCGGCCGCGCGGGCGATACCGACCGCCTCGCGCACCACGAAGCCGCGCTCTTGGCCGACCCGGGCCGCCGGGCCCGCAACCGGATTCTGGCGAGCACAGGCACCCGGTCCCGTTGCTGATCGTGGTCGCCCGCCGCGAGGCGGCGGCACAAACCGTCCGCCCGGAGACCTTCGTATGGCGGCACGCGCGGCCAGGTGTTCCGGTTCGCCGAGGTGCGCCCGGCCGAGCCCGTTTAAGGGCTGGGGTCGGTGGTGAAGTCGCGGAATATGCTGAACGCGGGCACTGTCCTGGGGACGTTCGGATCGAGCAGCGAACTCAGCTGCCGCCTGGACGAGTTCCAGTTCACCTTCGGCGAGGGGCCGTGCCTCGACTCGGTGCGGGTTGCGCGCCCCGTGCTGGTTGCCGACCTGGACGACCCGGCGGAACGGCGCTGGCCGGCGTGGTCCGGCGCCCTGATCGGCGTCGGCGTCGGCGTCCGGGCGGTGTACGCGCTCCCGGTGGCCTCCACGGCCGGCTTCCTCGGCGCCCTCGACCTGTTCTGCCATACCCCCGGGGCGTTGAGCAACCGGCGGCTGACGGGCGGGCTGATCGCGGCGGAACTCGCCGCGACCCCCCTCATGGAGGTGCTGTCGGCGCAGTTGGGTTCGCTCGCTCGCGTCGAGGTCTACCAGGCCACCGGCATGATCATGGGTCAGCTCGGTGTCGACGCCGACGAGGCGCTGGTGCGCCTGCGCGCGTACGCGTTCGCGGCGGATCTGACGGCGGGTGAGGTGGCCTGGACGGTAGTGGATCGGCGCTTGGACTTCGGCGACGAGTCCGATGCCGAAATTTACGACGGGAGAGGAGATTCGTCGTGACCCAGCCTCTGACGCGACGAGAGACCGGGACACGCGAGCACTCGGTGACCGATGCCTTCGTCGCGATCGCCAACAGCCTCGTCGACGGTTACGACCTCGTGGACCTCTACTCGGGGCTCACGACCGACTGCGCCCGGCTGCTCGACGTCGCCTCGACGGGGCTGCTGCTCGCCGACGCCCGCGGCGTGCTCCACGTGGTCGCCGCGTCGTCGGAGAAGGCCCGCAACCTCGAGCTCTTCCAGCTGCAGCAGGAGGAAGGGCCGTGTCTGGACTGCTTCCGCAGCGGACTTCCCCGGTCCGTCCCCGACCTGGCCGGCGAAGCGGCTCGCTGGCCGGGTTTCGTGCAAGCCGCGACGGCCGCCGGGTTCGCCTCCGTCCACGCGATGCCGATGCGTCTGCGGGACACCGTCCTCGGTGCGCTCGGGCTGTTCGGCGCCAAGGCCGGGCCCCTGAACGAGGACGACCTGCACCTCGCGCAGGCCCTTGCGCACGTGGCGAGCGTCGCCCTGGTTGCGGGTAAGGCGGCGACCGACAAGGCCGCCATCAACGAACAGCTCCAGGTCGCGTTGAACAGCCGTGTGGTGCTCGAGCAGGCCAAGGGACTGCTTGCCCAGCTGGCAAATCTGGACATGGACCAGTCGTTCGCGGTGCTGCGCCGGTACTCCCGCGACCACAACAGGCGCCTGTCCGAAATCGCCCACGAGGTCGTGTGCCGAGAGCTTCCCGCGGCGCAGCTGATCGACCACGCCTGCGCCAAAGGTGTGCTCCCGCGCGCCAAATGACTCCGCGAGTCACCCCGCTCGCGGCGCTCTGACTGCGCTAACCCGTCGGTGAATCGTGCGCGATTCCGCATGTTCACGGTGCGCTATCCCGATTGTCTAAGTGGTCGTGACCTACCTTCCGCGCCCCGTGGGAGATCCGCGCGCGCCGGCGGTCCTCGATCGGTGACGTTGCCGTGGTGGATCCGCTGCCGGCCTGGAGCACCAACCGGCTGACCCGCCTGACGCCCCGTCCGAAACGCCACCTCGCCGAGCCCGCTCTCGCCGGGCCTTTGCTCTGCATAGACGCGGCCGGCGCGCTGCGCGACCCCGTCCTGCTCGGGCGGTTGATCGAGAGCTTCGTCGTAGCGCAGCTCCGTCCGGAGCTGGTCGCCGTCGAGTACCCGCCGCGTCTCTATCACCTACGCGATCGCGACGGGCGACACGAGCTCGACGTCCTGATCGAGTATCCGGACGGCCGGGTCGTCGCTGTCGAGGTCAAGGCGGGAGCTACCGCGACCCGATCGGACGCCCACCACCTGCTCTGGTTGCGGGACCACTTCGACGACCGGCTGATCTGCGGGGTCGCCCTGCACACCGGCGCGCATACCTTCGGCCTGGACGAGCGGATCGTGGCGGCTCCGATAGCGGCGCTGTGGTTTTGAACCGCGGCGACGCCCGTCGGCGGGCGGGCCCGAGGCGGCCCGGATCGCGATCGCGGGGAAGGACGAACCGTGGTGTCCGAGGGGGGACTTGAACATGTAGTTATCAGGTGGCCTGACCTGCGGTTTTGCGTTCTCGCAGGTCAGCAAGTGGGGCCCGGAAGAGCCCCATCTGCTACCCGCGGGATTCTAGGGCTCTGGACGAGCAGCGGGTAGCACAATGTGCAACCCGGCGATCATGGCCGCGCCCCCTCGTCCATTGCCCCACGGAAACATCGTCTTCGAGCGGTCCTCCCACCTGGGTGCGTCGACGAGCCCTGGCCCGGGGCGCAGAACCCTGGCACGGGTTCCAGGACCGCTGGTCCTGCTGACCGGCCATCATCTCGCCTGGCTCACTAGGGTGAGTTCAGCCGCTGGGCAGTGGCGTTCGAGGATGTGGGTGGTGCCGGTGACGCAGCGGGCGGCAGCGGTGGCCTTCGACGTGGTGGAGACGCTGATCTCCCTGGAACCGATGGGCGATCGGTTCGAGGAGGTGGGTCTGCCTCGGGAGGCCGTGTGGGCGTGGTTCCCGCGCACGCTGCTCTACGGCATCGGACTGTCCGTGGTCGGGGACTACGTGCCGTTCCCGGTGGCCGCGGCCGAGGCGCTGCGCGCGGTCAGCCGGTACACCCTGTCCGAGGCCGCCGTCGCCCAGGTGCTGGCCGGGGTGGGTGAACTGCCGGCGCATCCCGACGTGGAACCGGCGATGCAGGCGCTCGCCGCCGGTGGCGTGCGGATGATCTGCCTGACCAATGGCGCCGCGGCGATGACGCAGGCGTTCCTGGACCGGTGCTCCTTGGCCGGGTACGTGGAGGCCGTGATCGCCACCGCGGAATTGAATACCTGGAAACCACCGGCGAAGGTGTACCTGCACGGCGCGGCGAGCCTGGGCCTGGCGCCGGAGCGGGTCGCGCTCGTGGCCGCCCACGCCTGGGACTGCCACGCGGCCAAGCGTGCCGGGCTGATGGCCGGCTGGACCTCGCGGCTGGAGGGCCAGTACGGCTCGATCTTCACCCCCGCCGACGTGAGCGGGGCCGACCTGGTCGAGGTGGCCGCAGGGCTGCTCGCCTTGAAGAGCTGACAACCGGATCGCGGAAGTGACGCCAAACGGAGGCCGGCGAATCGGTGGGCGGGCGGGCGGCGTAGCCCGAATCGTGCTGCTGTCTGTTGCGCTGGTGGCCGCCGCCGTCATGGTCCAGCTCAGCGGGTGGGACGGACCGCGGCAACTGCAGGACGCCGTCGAATCGGCCGGGCCGGCCGGTGCCGCGGTATTCGTGGCCGGGTATGCGGCCCTGGTACTGATCCCGTCCCCGGCCGCGGTCCTGACCATCCTGGCCGGAGCGCTGTTCGGACTCGGCGTAGGGATCGCCCTGGCCTGGACAGGCGCGATGCTCGGAGCGTTAGGCGGATTCGCGATCGGCCGGCTGCTGGGACGCGATGCGATCGACCGCATGCTCGGTGGGCGCCTCGCCGACGCCGATCGCGTCCTGCGCGCGCATGGGCTGGCCGCGGTGTTGGCCGTGCGGCTGCTGCCGCTGTTCCCGTTCACCGCGATCAACTACGCCGCCGGCCTGCTGCGGGTCCGCGCGCGCGACTACACGCTCGGCACTGCCGTTGGCATCCTTCCCGGTGCGGCCGCCTACGCGGCCGTGGGGGCCTCGGGCGCGCAGCCGTTGGGCATCGTCGCAGGAGTGAGCGTCCTGCTCCTGCTCGTCCTCGGCGGCGGACGGTTCGCCCGCCGGCTGCTGGGTCGCGCGGGGGACCTCGAGCAGCCACCCGGTCCGCAAGGCTGACGCCGACGGGGCACCGAGCCGTTATCAGCTCGCCGGCCTTTCCGGACCGGAGTCGGCGTCGAACTGGCGCGCGACGAGGACGTCGCTCGAGGAGCGCGCAGCCGCCCGCCCTGGTGCCCACGGCGCGCTCCCGAACGCCGCGAGGACGCCTTACCGTCGGATGACGATCACCAGACCCGGGGCGCTGCCCGCATCGCCGGTACGTTCGAGCGCGATGATAACGATGAAGACTTACGACCCGATCGTGCTCGGCGCCGGCAGCGTCGGGCAGGGCGAGTCGCGCTGGCTGGCGAGGGCAGTTGCTCGGGCCTCGGACCGAACAACGCTTTCAGATCGATCTGTTCCGCTGTTTCGGCCCACTCGGTGGCTGACACCACGGCCTTGCCCCGCCCTGACCCGAGCGAGGTACTCGCTGTGTCGACCGGCGAACCGCGAGCCAGGAATCAGGGTCGCGACCTCGGTGGCGTCCGAGGCGGTGTCGACATCGCGAAGGGTGGGCAACCGGCCCACCCGGAGCCGTGCGTCGAACAGTCGGCCGAGTTGGACCGCCCCGGTCCAACTCTGCGACATCTCCACGCCGAGGACGACCGCCGGATCGGGTTCGCGTAGGCCCAACGCCCAGAAGCCGCCGTCCAGGGCGGGTCCGAACCAGGCGTCGAGTCGTGCCCAGTCCACGTTGAGATGACAGGGCGTCAGCTGCGGGGTGTCCATACCCACGACGAGGGCCGGACCATCGGCAACCACCAGTGCATCGGCGATTCGTTCGTCCAGACCGCTGCCGCGTTGTGTGCGGACCTCGATGCCCGGCGGGAGCCACGGTCCCGGTTCCCCGTCCAGCATCAGGATCCGGCGTCCGGCGGGAGTGGCGAGCACGGCAGTCAGGGTGTCGAGGAGCGCGGCCTCGGCCAGACCCGCCGCCTGGGTGGGGGTGAACGGCGGGGTCAGCCGCGTCTTCACACGGCCGGGAACCGGGGCCTTGGCCATGACCAGGATCGTGGTCGGAAGACCGGCGCTCATCGCGCGAGAACTGAGACGGCCGTCTCCAGCGGGTAGCCGAAGCGCCGATCGGTGAGCCCCAACCCGAGCAACTCCTCGCGCCGAGCGGCCCGCATCGGACCGAGCACAAGGTCCAACTGGCGGGAGTCGAGTGAGGTGTCGCAGTCACAGAAGCACACCGCTGGCGCAGGTGTCCGCCTCCAGGCCCGCGTGGCAGGCGGCTCCGAAACCGCGCCGGGACTCGTGGTCACTGTGGCACCCAATGCGGCGGTAATCGCTGCGGACCCGTCCGTCGAGCCGTTGGCGAAGACGATCGCACGGGCGCCGGCGGGCAGCCTGGCCAGCATCCACGGCAGGGCTACGGCCTCGTCCAGGCAGGGCAGGATCACGTCGACGTCCACGCGCTGCTCGTACCCGGCGTTCCTCGACCTGTGCGCGAATGCCTCCGGGGCCACCGCGTGCCGGATCTGCGCGGCCGAGTGCACCCCCACGCCGAGTTGGGCATGAAGCACTGCGAGGCCTGCGCCGAGGCCTGTCGGCGCTGCGAGCAGGCGCTCGTGGGGGCGAGTGCGCTCGCGAGATCTAGGCCGGTCACCGGGCTCTGCGCTGAGTGAGGTCGAGCCAGCCGCGCCGGGCCGCGACGAGGGCGGCGCCGACCCGCGCGAGCGGACCGGTGGACAGGCTTTCGCGCAACTCGGCCACGGTCGCGTTCCAGACCGCGTCGTTGTAGGTCGGGTAGGCGTGGGTCGTCGCGGCGACGGAACGCGCCCGCATGCCCTGGGCGACCGCGAGGGTGAGTTCGCCCATCGTCTCGCCTGCCCGGGGGCCGACCACGGTCGCGCCCACCACCCGCCCTCGTGAGTCGAGATTGAGCGAGGTGAACCCGTCCTGGCGTCCCTCGGCGACGGCACGATCCAGGTCGGCGTGTTCCCAACGGATTTCCCGGACCCCGGGACCGCCGACCGCGGCCACCTCCGGGTCGGTGAACGTCACGCGGGGCACGGCCCTCAGGCCGACTTTGCGGCGCAGACCGAGGACGGCATTGCTCGCCGCCGTGCTGGCGTGCACCCCGGCAAGATGGGTGAATTGCGGGTGGCTGGTGAGGTCTCCGGCCGCCCAGATCCGGCTGGCCGTCGTGCGCAGGGTGGCGTCCACGACCACGAAGCCGCGCTCGTCGACCTCGACCCCGGCGCGCTCGAGCCCGATGCCTTCGGTGCGCGCCCGGCGCCCGACGGCAACTAGGATCCGTTCGCCGTGCACGACGGTGCCGTCCGCCAACCGCAGGCCGTCCGCGGTCGCGGCCATCACGGACACCCCGGTCCGTACGTCCACGCCGTCGGCGCGCAGCGCCGCTTCGACGAGCGTGCTGGCACGCCGGTCCTCCCGGCTCAGGAGCCGGTCGGCGGCCTCGACGACGCTGACGCGCGAGCCCAGGCGGGCGAAGGCCTGCGCCATCTCGCAGCCGATGCTGCCCCCGCCGAGCACCACGAGGTCGGCCGGAAGGGACCGCAGTTCCCACACCGACTCCGAGGTGAGCGGGTCCGCCTCGACGAGCCCGGGCAGGCCCGGCAGCACCGGACCGGCGCCGGTTGCCAGCAGGGCCTGCCGGAAGCGGACGGTGTCCCCGGCCACGGTGGCGGTGCCTGGCCCGGTCAGGATCGCCTGCCCCCTGCGCACCTCGACCCCGGCCGCCCGCAGGCTCGCGGGGGAGTCGTTCGGTTCGATCGTTGCGATCGCCGTTCGGACGTGCGTCATCACCGCGGCGAAGTCCACCCTCACGCCCTCGACCTGGACGCCGAGGCGCGCCGCCGAGCGGGCCGCGGCGGCGGCGTGCGCCGCCGCGAGCAGGGACTTGGATGGCACGCAGCCCGTCCACAGGCAGTCTCCGCCGGTTCGCCCGCGTTCGGCGAGCAGCACCCGGGCGCCCAGGCGTGCCGCGGTCTTGGCCCCGACGAGGCCGGCTGTGCCCCCGCCGAGGACGAACAGGTCGTAGGGCGCGCTCACGCGGACACCCGGATGGCGGTGGCCGCCTCGGCCCGCTCGGCGTCGAGTGCGTCGAGGACTTCTTGGACCTGCTCGAAACCGACCCGCAGCAGGAACGTGTTGGTGCGCCCGGAGGACTTGGCGCCCAGGATGAGGTACCCGGGCTCCGGGTTGCGCGACGCTGCTATCCCCGCGGAACGTTGGGTCAGGCAATCGCCGCCGGCCGCGCCGAGCAGGGCCGCGGCCAACGCCATCGGGCCCTCGGTGGCGTAGCACTCGTGCACCTGCACCCGCCGGTACAGGTAGTGGTCCCCGACGCTGCCGGTCAGGGACACCACCACCTCGACGCTGACGTCGCGGGCGCGCCCGTTCCCATCGCCTAGGGTGACGCTCACACCGTCGGCAGTGGCCCCTATGGCCTGCACGCTCACCCCGGTGACCAACTCGGCATTCGGCACGACCCCGGCGGCGATCGTGTGCGCGAGGCTGACCAGCGCCGCCCGCTCGGGCAGCGGATCGTCGGGGATCGCTCCCCAGGTGGGCGCCGTGGCGCGGACCGCCCACACCAGGTGCGCACCGATCGCGGCCAGGTCGCGGGCGGTGGTCTGCGCGCTCTTGTCGGCGCCGACCAGGAGAACCCTCCGATCCGCCCACGCCGCGGTGATCTCGTGAATCGAGCGCATGATCCGCTCCGCCAGCTCCTTCTCGCCGGGCGCGGGGATCCCGCCGCTGCCGGTCGGATGCGGTTGGCCGTAGGTGCCCCTGCACCCGAGCGCCGCGTCGGCGTGCTCGACGCGCTGGCAGGAGTCCGGGCCGGTGAGCAGGACCCGAAAGGGTGTGCCCCGCCGTCGCTCGGTGGCGATCTCCTCGCTCTCGAGCAAGCCTTCCCTGCCGACCCGATCGACGCGGGTCTTCAGGTGCAGACCGGGCAGGGCCAGGGCGATGCGCTCCAGGTGGTCGGCGTACTCGTGCCCGGTCGGGCAGTCGTCGGGTCCGGGCAGCGCGTCGCCGGCGGCCGCGGGCAGGTTCATCGACCAGGGGGTGAACAGCCGAACGTGGCCCCAGCCGCGGATATGGGCCGCGACTCGGTCACCGCGTTCGTAGACGGCGACGTCCCACCCCGACCGTTGCCCGGCCAGCGCGGCCGCCAGCCCGATCGGGCCGGCCCCCAACACGTGCAGGCGCGAACCCGTACCCGCCATCTCAGCAGCACCCCGCCTTCTGATCGCTGCCCTCGTCGACCTTGTACGCGAGGACCGTCACCGCCCGGAAGTCGATTCCCTCCACCACCTGCCACGGTTCGTCGTCTCGCTCGACCAGCTCCACGCCAGCGAACCCGGCCCGGGCGAAGGCGGCCAGGTCGTGGACCGGGTGGGCGGCCAGGTAGGACCGGCACCCCGTCCAGGTCGAGGGGCAGGTCCTGGATGCGGGCCTGACGGAACTCGACGTTGGCGTGCCCGACCGCAGCGGCCACGACGGGGGCGGCTGCGCGAGCCACCGCCAGCATGTCCTCGTTGACGTCCACCCTGATCACCCGGCCGTGCGGTCCGACGATCTGGGCGGCGATGAAGGCGATCTTGCCGGTGCCCGAGCCCGGGATTCATCAACCCAGCCGCCTCGGTGCGCGCGGTGTCGGTGGGGGCTGCGGTGGACGGTGGCAGGGTCACGTGATCTCCGGGGCAGTGGCGGCACGGTCAAGAATGCGTTGGGCGCAACGGCGGGCGTCGGCGTCGATGCCGTGGATGATCGAACTGTCCAGGGTGCTCTGCCACGGCAGGCCCATCCAGTGCAGCCCGGGCACCCGGGACGCACCACGATCGTGGACGGGGTTGCCGGCGCCGTCCAAGGCCCCCGGGACGTCCAGCCACGGGTAGACGGAGTGAAAACCGGTACACCACAGCACGGCCTCGACCTGCAGCGACGAGCCGTCCTGCAGACTCAGCGCGTTGCCCTGCGCGCCGACGACGCGGTGCGGCCGCAGCGCGATCTGCTTGCGGGCGAGCGGCGCTGCCAGCTCTCGGCCGAATATGGCGTCCCCGCGGCGACGGATGTAGCGGGCGACGCGGCCGTGTGCGTCCGCGTCCAGGATCCCGAGCGCCGACATCCACCGGTAGCTGCTCAGTCCGAGGAGGTGGTCGGGCACCAGCCACGGCTGACCCGGCGTCACCAACGTCACCTGCTTACTCGCACTCAGCTCCAGCGCGATCTGGGCCGCGGAGTTCCCCCCGCCGACCACGACCACCCGCTCGCCGGGCAGGTCGCCCGGGCGCCGGTAGTGGTAGGAGTGCAGCTGCGTGACGTCGGCGCCGAGTCCGGCCGCGGCCGGGGGGATGGCCGGGTTGTGGAACGGCCCGTTGGCAACAACGATCTGACGCGCAGTCAGGCACTCGGCGCCCGTATGCACGGCGAAGCCGCCCTGTGCCGGTTCGACGCGTTCCACGTTCACGCCGAGCCGCACAGGCAGGGTGAAATGCGCGGCGTAGCGCTCCAGGTACGCGGCCATCTCCAGCCGGTCCGGCGTCTCGGTGGGGCCGGCCGGAAACGCCAGCCCGGGCAGCGCGCTGAACGCGCGCGGAGTGAACAGGCGCAGGCTGTCCCAGCGCTCCCGCCAGGACTCCCCGAGGCGCTCGGAGCGCTCCAGGACCGCCACCTCACAGCGGGGCGCCAGGCGACGCAGCCACGCGGCGGTTCCCAGGCCCGCCTGGCCACCGCCGACGATCAACACGTCCAGGTCAGGGCTCAATGGAAGGCCCGCATCCCGAACAGGCCGAACAGGCCGAACAGGCCGAACATCAGCGTGCCGAGCAACAGCGTCACCACGCGGGCCCGGTACACGGGCCGAAACAGCAGCGCCGCGACGACGAGCACGACGAGCGCTTGGGCGGAGATGCCGCCGTCGGTGCGCGGCCCGATCAGCTCGTCGAACCAGTGGCGTCCCGCGGCCGTCGGGGTCATCGGCCCTCGCCGCCGGGCGACGCGACGGTCAGCGGCAGCAGTCGGCGCAGCTGGGCGTTTCTCCGCCTGGTCGTACACGCTGTGTTGGGTGCAGGCGGGGACGAGGACGCCCTGCTGTGGGCCATGGCGTAGCTGCAGGCGTGCAACCGCTCCTGCACCGAGCGCAGGTGCGGGTCGTCGCTGGTGATCCCCTGCCGCAGGAGCTTCCATGCTGGCGCGACAACGGCGCCGTCCATGAACTGATGCATCACCAGAATCACCGCGGCCGATCGCGTGCCGACCGAGCACCTGCCCGAGGGTGCGGGCCTGCTCGGCCAGCTCGGCCGAGCGCCGGTCCAGCGCCGCCCGAAAACCCGGATCGGACGCCCGGGTAACGCGCTCCAGGTCTCGCAGGCGCCGGGCCAGGGGCATGCGTGGTCCTCCTCCGGGTGAATTCGTGCCGTCAGGGGAACCCCTCCCGCGAACGGATAACTTCCCAAGGGCGGGTTCGATCGCGGGGGAACCGCGGCTTGGAAGCTTGCGGGCCGCGGAGCGAGTTGAACGGGCATGGACATCTCGACCGATGAGGAACTGCAGGCAATCGCGTTCCACACCTATGTCCATCCCGAGCTCGAGATGCTGCTGCAGGTCGGTCTGAGGCTGACCCGGCACCCAGCCGACGCCGAGGATCTGATCCAGGCGACCCTTGTGCGCGCCTGGCGCGGCCTGGACGTTCACCCACCTCGCCGGCGTGGACGCCTCCACCGCGGCGAGCAACGCCGTCCTCGGGTTGCGGCGCAGGGTCGACGGCAGCGCCGGGCCGCGGGTGACCTTCACCGCCCCGAGGGATTCACCGCGCTCGCCCTGGACTCTCGCGGGGCAGGTGGTCGGCGCGGCCACGACGCACGCCTGCCCGACCTATAACGTCGCGGTCTGGAACGCGACCATGACCGAACTTCGCGAGAGCCTGTCCGCCGGTGCTGCTGCCCGCGTCGATACCGCCCTGCTCACCGTCCGGCGTGGCTGGTTCGACCTCACTCAGCGTAGGGCCACGTAGCCGGCCCAGGCGCGCCCCAGCGCGCTCACCCCGACCAGGGCCGCCCAGCCCACCGCGATCGAGGCGGCCGCGGCCGGCACCAGCAACCACAAGCTGTGCACCACGACGGTCTCGGCGCCCTCGGTCAGCCCACCGAGGAAGGACAGCGAGCGTCCGTCGTCGATTCGGCGCCCGGACCGCTCGGCCAAGGAGGAGAACGCCAGGAACGTCGCGCCGTTGAGATAGTAGGCCAGCAGCACCAGCAGGAACGGCCACCAGGGCGCGTCCTGTCCGCGGGTGGCCCCGACCGCGACCCCCACGACCGTGACGCCGTAGACGGTGAAGTCCGCCACGATGTCGAGGAAGCCGCCCGCGCCGGCGTCCCGGGCGCCGCGTCGGCGGGCCAGCGCCCCGTCGAGCCCGTCCAGCAGCCGACATCCCCACCACGCCACCAGCGCCGTCACCCAGAGCTGCGCGGCCGCGGCGGCGGCGCTCGCCAACCCGAGCGCCAGCCCGAGACCGGTGAGGGCGTCGGGGCTGATACCCGGTCGATCCAGCGCCGCGGCGGCCCGCCCGAGGGCCGGGGCGAGCGCCCGGCGGGCGGCAGCGTCGAACATCAGCTTTGCCCGGCACGGCGCCCGCGCAGGATCACCGCGACGATCCCGGCCGCCACCACGATGCCGGCGATCTCCACCGCCCGCGGCGTGAGCGCCCCGGTCCCGAACGCACCTACGGCCACGTAGCCGGCCGTGCCCGGCGTGATGCCCAGCGCCGTCCCCAGGGCGTAGTGCCGCAGGCTGACCGCGGTGAGCCCGGCGGCGTAGTTCATCGCCGTGAAAGGCACCACCGGCACCAGCCGCAAGCCGATCACGGCGGCCAGGCCCCGATCTCGCAGCAGCTCGTCCAAGCGCTCGACCCGCTTCCCGCTGAGCCCTTCGACTGCCTCGCGGCCCAGCGCGCGCCCGATCCAGAACGCGGCGAGCGACCCGATCAGCGCGCCCGTCAGGACGAGGGCCAGCGCGGCGACAAAGCCGAACAGCGCCCCGCCCACGATGGAGAACACGGCCTTGGGGACCGGCGCCAGGGTCAGCACGGCGTAACCGAGCACGAACAGCACCGGGCCCCACCACCCGGCGTCATCGACCCGACGTTGCAGCACCGCATGATCCGGTAGATCGGTAACCGCTGCGATCGCGACGGCCACGCCCAGCAGGACACCGAGGGCCACCAAGCGCAGCAACAGTCTGTGCCGCGTCCGCTCGGAACCCGCCCCGGGCCCCGATCCGGCGCGTGGCGCAGAGACGAGGGCGCCGGTCGTTGCCCGCCTCCGCCCCCACCGGGCACCCGGGCGCCGGGTCACTGAACCTCCTGCTCGCGAGCTGAGCCGGCACCTGCCGGGGGGGCTGAGCATAGGCCTGCCCAGTCGAGCGCCTCGGTGACCATCGAGGCCCTGGACTGTGCCGACTCGTGCGGGATCGACCTGCGAGCAGATCCGCGCCCAGATGTCGGGGGTGCCCGTCGCGCAGGTCGTGCCGAACGCGATCGCGCTCGACCCCCCTGCAGGGCGAGACTGGATTCCTGATCCTGATGACCTTGACGACTGCCGTGTTGGACCGCCCCGATGATGGGTCTGTGAGCACTGAGGACCCGGCGGCACGGCCGCGACGACGACGGTTCAGCGCCGAGTACAAGCTGAAGATCGTGGCCGAGTACGACGCGTGCACCGACGTCGGCGCGAAGGGCGCGCTGCTGCGCCGGGAGGGCCTGTACTCCTCCCACATCGTGGAGTGGCGCCGCGCCCAGGCGGCCGGTGCCCTGGCCGGGCTCGAGGGCACGCCCCGGGTCAAGAAGCGGACCCCGGAGCAGGTCGAGCTCGACAAGCTCCGCCGGCGCAACGAGCACCTCGAACGCGAGCTGGCCAAGAACGAGGCTGCTCTGACGATCATGGGAAAAGCGCACGAGCTCTTGGAGTTGCTCTCCGAGAGCTCGAAGCCCGACCGGCCGCCGACGCCGTGATCGAGGCCGCGTTCGCCGAACTCGCCCCGATCCTCGGCGTGCTCACCGCGTGTGCCCTGACGCGCCGCTCGCGGGCCACGCACTACCGGCGGCTGTCCCCGCCGGTGCGGATCCCGCGCCCGCGAGAGGCACCGGTGAACGCGCTCAGCACGGCCGAACGCGCCCGGGTGCTGGCGTTGTTGCGCGCCCCGGAGCACGCCGATCTGGCGGTCGCCCAGGTGTGGGCCCGTGAGCTGGACGAAGGCCGGTACTACTGCTCGATCTCCACGATGTATCGGATCCTGCGCGCAGAAGGGGAGGTCGGGAACGGCGGTCCCAGGCCACCCATCCGCCCAAGGTGAAGCCGGAGCTGCTCGCCAGCGCCCCGAACATGGTGTGGTCGTGGGACATCACGAAGTTGCGCGGCCCGGACCGCGGGATCTACTACGACCTCTACGTAATCCTGGACATCTTCAGCCGCTACGTCGTCGGCTGGACTGTGGCCGCATCCGAATCCGGGGACCTCGCCAAGGACCTCATCACCGATGCCCTGACCCGCCATCAGATCCCGCCGCGCACGCTCACGATCCACGCCGACCGGGGCACGTCGATGACTTCCAAGCCGGTCTCCCAGCTGCTGATCGACCTCGGCGTCGTCCGCAGCCACGGGCGGCCCCATGTCAGCAACGACAACCCGTACAGCGAGGCCGCGTTCAAGCGGCCCGGCCAGCGCCGTGGATTTGGTGATCATCCGCGCGAGCTGGAGCCGCGCCTCGACCTGTTCCACCAACCGGGCCAGGGCTTGAACTGCTCCGCCGCCGGTACGGGCTCACTCATCGCCGACCCGCGCCCTCCGCGGCCCGGTCCCGCGGCGATCCGCGAGCCGTACGGGGAGACGCCCAGCACGACCTTGAAGTACTGCCCGGCGTTCCCCGACCGGTTCGGCTCGATCGCCGACGCCAGGGCGTTCGCCGCGGCGTTCATGGCGTACTACAACCACGAGCACCGCCATAGCGGGATCGGGCTGCACACCCCCGCCTCCGTGCACTACGGCACCGCCACCGAAATCCGCGCCCAACGCACCGCGACCCTGGACGCGGCCTACGCCGCGAACCCGCAGCGGTTCACCCGACGGCCCGTACCTCCGAAGCTGCCCACCCTGGCCTGGATCAACGAACCCATCCGCGAGGTCATACAGAGCTCCTGAACCCGACGTGTCTCACCCGGCTTGACAGGTTCCGTGCCGGAACTGAATTCTCCTAGATCAGACGTTCCAGTCCGTAGGTATGCGGCCCCAGCTCGCCAGCAACGCCTCGAAGGCCGCATAATTGTAGGTGACCTTGTTCTTTGTGTCTTTCAGCTTGATCTTGTGGCCCAGCAGTAAGTCCGTGCCGTACTCCTCGCCTTCAGCTGCGGCCCTCCACGTGTCCACTGCGGCACGGACGGTAGCGCAGGCTCCGGTCGGTACCTCCAGACCTGAATGCCAGGCAGTGACCTTCCCTGCCTCGAAGTGCGCCCAACTGGACGTACCGGGCGAATCGTTGCATTCGAACGCCAGGGACAGCGTGAAACTATCCGGGTCGGCAAGACCTTTCGGCAGGTCTTCGTAAGAATTGGCGATAACCAAAGCCGCGGCACACCACTCTTCCGAGAAGAACTTCAGGTCGATCTCCATGCAACGAATCCCTTCTCCGTCACTGGGGCTCAGATCTGACAGGAGGTCAGAATACACTGCTCGAAGGCCGTCATCCTGGCATGTGTGGGCGCAGTGATCGGTGGCCGACTGGTGCCCCAGGACCCCACCGTCGGCGCCGATGAAGGTGCCCCGCGGTCGCTCGTGGACGCCGGCGTTCGCTTGCCGCCCCGCGTCGCTTCGGGGTTGTTCGCGGCCGAGGCTCACCGCGCCACGGGGACCGCCAGGACCCGGTCCAACCACGCGAGCACCGCCCGTCCGGCCCGCCAGGAATCCTCAACCCGACGGGCGACCTCGACGGTCTGCAGCCAGGCCTGTGGCGGCCAACTGCGGGCCAGCACGATGGACTGCCGGCGCAGCAGACGGATGCGCGGGTGATCGGCCGGGTAACCTCGGGGCGCGGTTTTCAGGGCATCCCCGCTCAGGACGAAGCCCCGCCCTTCCAGATCGATTATCAGGGCGTCGAGTTCGGCTCCGGCGGCCTCGTCCATGATCGCGTCGCGGACCAGAGCCTTCTGCTTCGCATCGGATTCATACCGTCCGAACCCCACGATGAGCGCGTCGAACTTCAGCGCCACATAGAACGAGCCGCCGTCGGCGTCAATCGTGGCCCCGATGTGCGTGTGGTACGGCGACTTGTCCTTGGCGAACCGGACGTCGCGCTGAGCCCGGAACAGACGGGCGGGACCGAACTCGTCCTCGAGATCCTCCAGCAGGGCCTCCATCGGGGCGCGCACCTGGTGCAGGTAGATCTCACGATGTTCCTGCCAGTACGCCTTGGAGTTGTCGACCTCCAGCCCCTGCAGGAACTCCACCGCCTGCCCGGGGAACCCGGCGAACGCGCTCACGGCAACCTCCTACAGTCGGAAACGGGCGCATCCAATCACGGCGCCCCGGCCGCCCCTCGAACCCCCGCCTCGCGTGACAGGGGATGCGACATTCCCTGTCATGAACCAACCGGGCCGAACGGCGCCTGCGGGCCTGGCCAGCGCCTCCGCAGCCTCGGTACTACGCCGAGGACACGTTCCTCTGTCACACCACCGACGACAGCCCCGGATGCGGCCCCGCCCGCTCAGACCACGAACCGCTCGGCGTCCCTGGCGGCGCAGCGCCGGTGTTCATCGGCGCTCTGCACGTCAGATCACGGCCCTCGAACGCCACAGGATGCGATCTGGCGGTCTACCCCGCCACCGTGGTGACGGACGCGGGGCACGTGTACGCCGGGTCGATGGCTACCTTCAGGCCGAGGGATTGGGAGCCGCGGCCCCCAGGAACAGCGGGTCTGCAACCGCTGCGATGTGGCCGGGCGGCCCGGAGCGATGATGAGCACGTTGCGGCTTCGCTCACAGGACGCCGACCCTCAGCTCGGCGAGCAGGTTCTCGGTGCGGGAACGGATCTCATCGTGGATCGGGCGCACAGCGTCCAGGCCTTGCCCGGCGGGGTCGTCCAGCGCCCAGTTCTCGTACCGCTTGCCGGGGTAGATCGGGCAGGTGTCCCCGCAGCACATGGTGATCACGACGTCGGAGGCCGCCAGGGCTTCGGGGGTGAGGACCTTCGGGGTGGCGGCGGTGAGGTCGATGCCCATCTCGGCCATCGCGGCCACGACCATCGGGCTGATCGTCTCGGCGGGAGCGAAGCCGGCGGAGCGGACCTCGACCTGGTCACCTGCGAGGTGGGTGAGCCACCCGGCGGCCATCTGGGAGCGGCCCGGCGTTGTGGACGCAGACGAACAGGACGCTGGGCCTCGGCGCTTCTGACATGGGATCAGTTCGTTCCTGAGCTACGGCGTAGGCCGCGACATCGACACCGGCCAGCCCGGTCCGGCCCCGCCGGCCGAGCCGCCAGTCCGCGGTCGAGACGACGGGATTGAATGGGCTCCCAAGACCGGCCCGAATGCCAGGATCAACGCCGCCAGGCCGAGGGGCGGTGACCAGGGAGTTCACCAACAGCTGCAGCCCGACGTCGTCGGGGGACAGCCGGCAGGCGGCGATCCCGGACCCGACCACGACCGCCACCAGCAGCAGCAGTGTGAACGGGGAACGCGACATCCTGGGACTCGCCAAGGAGCTCCGGCCGGGCTACAGCGGCCCGACCGAGGCGCCGCCGCGGGCGAGGTTCGGCGAGTTCACCGAGACCTGGGGCCGGCGATGTCCCGCGATCATCAAGCCGTGGATCAACGCCTGGACCGAGTTCATCCCGTTCCTGGACTACGACGGGAAATTCAGCCCCGGGCAGGGCGCTGAAGGCCCGCGGCGTGAACAGGCTCAGGCTGTCCCAGCGTTGCCGCCAGGACTCCCCGATCCGATCCGAGCGCTCCAGGATCTCTACGGCGCAGCGTGGCGCAAGTCGTCGCAGCCAGTAGGCGGTGCCGAGGCCGGTTTGTCCGCCGCCGACGATCAGCACGTCCAGGTCGGGGCTCAATGGAAATTCGATCGGACTCCGCCAACTCGCGGGAGGACGGTGAGGGGCAGGAGCCGGCGCAGTTCGGCGTTCTCCGCCGCGTCGTACACCCCGTGCTGGGCGCACGCGGGCACGAGCGTGCCGCTGTGCACATGGGCCATTGCGTAGTTGCACGCGCTCAGCCGTTCCTGGACGGAACGCACACGCGGGTCGTCGCTGGTGATCCCGCGCTGCATCAGCGCCCAGGCCGGAGCGACGTCGGCGCCATCCATGAACTGGTGCATCACGAGAGTCACGGGGCGCACCCGGTGGCGGGCGAGAGTGGTCGGGCCGATCCGGCGCACCGCCCGGCCCAGCCAGCCCAGCGCGGCGCCCAGGATCACCGGATGCCGAACCGTGGCACGCGCAATACGGGCAAGAGTCAACCTCGCGGGCTCGCCGGTGAACGAGGTCGCCCCGAAATGGCGGAAGAAGCGGTCCCGGGCGGCGAGGTCCCGGGGGTCGTCACCGTCGAGCAGGGGATACCACCGGGGGCCTACGAACGCCCCGTACGCGGTCCGGTTGCAGCGGACGTCGCCGTGCTCGAGGACCCGGAAGTCGATCGACGCGCCGGCCCCCTGCTCGATCCGGGCCCAGACGTCGTCGCCGGAGGCGTCCCGGAAGTCTTCGTGCCAGCGCCGCTCGTCGCCGAGGAATGCGGCCGGCTGGAATGACAGCATGCGGTAGCCCATGGAGCCGGCCGACCGCACCACCCCGGGGACCTGGTCGAGGTTGGCGGGAGTCACCGTCATGTTGTGGGCGGCGAAGGTCCGCACGCCGTGGCGGCGGCGCAATCGCGCCAACTGGGCGATGAAACGCGCCCGGAACGGGTCCAGCGAGGCCTCGTCGGGGGGCCGCGGTATCTCCCGGCGACCGACCATGAGCATGTCGAAATGGGCAGCGAAGGAGACGCGGTCCAGTCGTCGGCGCCCGTCCGGGCCGAGCACCAGCGCATCGAGATAGGCGTCGTCGACGTCGCCGTGGGTGAAGCTCATCGGTTCGCGGCCGTGCCGGCGCATGACGGCCAGCGCCTCGGCGTGGTCGTCCGGCGCCAGCAGGGTGACCTCCCCGCCGATGAGCTGCGCGTGGGCGCGGGGGCCGCGCAGGCGGCGGAGCAGCGCCATCTGTGCCGTGACGCCCGCGAGGGTATGCGGGCCGTCCACGCGCACCCGGTTGGCATCCCGGGAGTGGTAACAGGGGGCGCAGGCGAGGTTGCATTTCGGAAAGACGCCGTGGGTGCCCTCGCAGCCGATCGCATGGCGGCCGAGCACCTGTCCCGGCGTCCTGGCGGTTTCCGGAAGCTCCGCCCAGCGCCGGGCGAGCGCGGCGTGAAACCCAGGGTCCGCGGCCCTGGTCGAGCGTTCCAGCTCGCGCAGTCGCGCCGCGATCCGCATACACGTGCCTCCTGGGTGCTTCGGCCGCTTTCCCAGGGGAACTCTCCCCGGCCTCGGATAGCTTCCCAGGGGGTTCGGCTGTAAGCGGGCGCCTTTTGGGAAGCAATCCGAAAGCGAAGGGGGTTTGTGAGGACGTGGCCAACCCGACGGACGCGGATCTGCGTGCGACGGCGTTCCGCGCCCACGTGCAGCCCGAGATCGAGGTCCTGCTGCGGGTCGCCCTGACGCTGACCCGCCACCCCGCGGACGCGGAGGACCTGGTCCAGGAGACCCTCGTGCGCGCCTGGCGCGGGCTCGACACCTTCGACGGGAGCCATCCCCGCGCCTGGCTGCTCACGATCCTGCGGAACACCCACACGAACCTGCATCGGCGTCGGCGTCCGGACCTGGTGGACGGCGCGGTCGACCTACCGGGCGCCCGGCCGGCCTTCGGGACCGACGAACCGCCCACCCCGGAGGACTCGACGCTGGGGCGGATGCTGCCCGAGGACCTCGAGCGGGCGGTCGACTCGCTCGCCGAGCCCTTCCGCTCCACCCTCCTGCTCGTCGACGTCGACGGGCTCAACTACGCCGAGGCGGCCGAGGTCCTCGACGTTCCCGTGGGCACGGTCGAGTCCCGCCTGAGCCGGGCCCGGGAGCGGGTGCGCCGACATCTGCGCGCTCACACCTCGCGGGGACGGAGCACCCGGTCATGATCGCGATGGCACGTTCGATGCTGACCTGTCGCTGGACGGCCCGACGGCTCCAGCGGTACCTGGACGCGGACCCCTCGGCCGCGCTAACCCCCGACGAGGTCACCCGGCTCGTCGCCCACGTTCAGGGCTGCACCCGCTGCGCTCGGGTGATCGGCGAGTACAGGATGCTGGGGACGGCTTTCGCACGATGGTCCTCCCAGCGAATGTCGGACCCCGACGCCGTCGAGCGGTTGAACGTGCGCCTCGAGGAGATCTTGCGGGGCGATCACGCGTGAGCGACCACAGCGCGAGCTCGGCGGAGCCGCGGATGCGGGTGGGCCTGATCACCGGATCGGGCGGCTTCGACTGGCCGGCCCTCGGCGATCCCCGGACCGCGCGGATTACGACTGAACACGGCGCCGCGGAGGTGACGATCGGGCGGGTCGGGGACGTCGAGGTCGTGCACCTATCCCGGCACGGCGCCGGGCACGCCCGGTTGTCGAACCAGGTGACGCATAAGGCCAACCTGGCCGCCCTGACGGAATGTCAGGTCGAGGCGCTGATTTCCCTCACGGTGTGCGGCGCGCTCGATCCCGCCATCGCCACGGGGTCGCTGATTGCGTTCGACGACCTGCACTTCCTCGCGAACCGTCTCCCCGACGGCTCGATCTGCAGCTGGTACGACACCCCCGGCCAGGCAGGCCGCGGACACTGGATCTTCGACTCCCCGTTCAGTGCGATCGTCCGGACCGCCCTGCTCGGCGGCGCCCGCGACGCCGGCGCCGCCGTGGTAGACGGCGGCTGCTACGGCCATGTCGACGGGCCGCGCTTCAACACCCGGTCCGAGATCGCAGCCCTCCGCGCTGCGGGGGTGTGCGCGGTCAGCCAGACCGCCGGGCCCGAAGTCGTTCTTGCCGGCGAGATGGAACTGCCCATGGCGCTGCTCGGGTTCGTCACCGACCACGCGAACGGCGTGTCCGAGCCCCTGCCGGTGGAGCACCTCATCGAGCTGATGGGCGCCGGCGCCGAGCTCTTCAGCCGCGTGGTGTCGGCCGCTTTGACCCGCCTCGGACCCGGCCCTGCGGCCGGCCTAGTCTACCGGTTCGGCTCGTGACCCATCCCTCGCCCTCGGTCTCGATCGTCGTACCGGTGTTGAACGAGGCCGCCGGCATCGAGGCCTGTCTGAGCCGGCTGCGCCGCGACTTCCCCGACTGCGAAGTGGTCGTGGCGGACGGGGGCAGCACCGATGACACCGTCGAGCGGGCCGAGCCCCTGGCCCGCGTCGTGCTCGCCGAAAGGGGCCGGGCCGCGCAGATGAACGCCGGCGCCGCGTGCACCAGCGGTGAGGTGCTGTGGTTCGTGCACGCCGACACGGTCCTGGCGCCGGCCGCGCTCCCCCAACTGCGCGCGGCGCTGGCCCACCCCGGGACGGTCGGCGGCGGGCTCAGCCTGCGCTTCGACCGGCGTAGTCCCAGCCTGAACCTATTGGCGCGCGCGTCCAACACTCGGGCCCGTCGGTTGCACCAGATCTTCGGGGACCAGTCGATGTTCGTACGCCGGAGCACCTTCGACGCTCTCGGGGGCTTCCCCCTGCTGCCCCTGATGGAGGACTTCGAGTTCTCCCGGCGCCTGCACCGGGCCGGCAGGCTCCACATTCTCGCCGCGACCAGCACGGCCTCCGCCCGACGCTTCGACGCGCACGGTACGTGGTCGATGATCGCGTTCATGCAGTATCTGAAGCTGCGTCATATTACTGGTACCGATCCGATGGAGATCCTGCGCCGATACGAGCGCGGCCCCCGATGGAAGCGCCGGCCGCCCAGCGCGCCGGTGGCGCAAGGCCGATCCACGAACCGAGGAGACTAGTGCGCATAGCAGTCTGCGGCGGCCCGTACGGCAATCCTTACGCGCTGCGCGCGTTCATCGACGATGCCTGCGCGCGGGGCTGCGAGCGCTTGTTCTGTCTGGGCGACCTCGGCGGGTTCGGCGCGGAGGTCGACGCGCTGTGGCCGCTGTTGAGCGGGGCCGGGATCGAATGCGTCGCGGGCAACTACGACGTGGCCCTGGCCCGCGGGGACGCCGGCTGTGGCTGCGGGTACCGCGACGCCCGCGACAACGAGTACGCGCAGACTGATCTACGACTACACGCGCGCCCACACCAGCGCGGACTTCGCCGCGTGGATGGGCACGCTCCCGACCGAGCGGCGCCTAGTCCTCGGTGGACGCGACGTGCACCTGGTGCACGGGTCCACGCTGGCGCTCAACGACTTCTGGTGGGACTCGCGCACCGAGGACGAGCATCGGGAACGCGTCGCCGCCAGCGGCGCGGAGGTCGTCTGCTGCACCCACAGCGGGCTGCCGTGGCAGCGCCGCATCGACGGCACGCTGGTGGTCAACGTCGGGGTCCTCGGCAAGCCGGCCAACGACGGGAGCCGCGCGGTGCACTACGCGGTCCTCGATCTCGACGAGACGCAGGCCGAGGCCGAAATCGTGGCGCTGGACTACGACTGGCGCGCCCAGGCCGCCTCGATGCGCCGGGCGGAGCTGCCGGAGGCGTTCGTGGAGACCATCGAGACGGGGTGGTGGACGACCTGCCTGGAGGTACTGCCACCGCGCGAGCGATCCACCGGAAAATACCACCTCTACCGCTCCGCCCTGCCCGGGACGGGGATCGACACCGGCGACGGGTGGGATACCGTCCCCGCCGCGCCCCGGCCGCTGGAACTTCCGGTGATCCCGCTGTTCGGCAGCGCGTACTTCCCTTCGCGGTTGTGGGTGTACACGAACTTCCACTGCAACCTGACCTGCGACTACTGCGCGGTGGCGTCCTCGCCGAAGGCCGACCCACGCCTGGTGACGCTGGGTCAGTTCCGGTCCTTGGTCGACGAGGCGGTGAACGAGGGCTTCACCGAGCTTTACCTCACCGGTGGCGAGCCGCTCCTGCACCCGGACCTGCCGGCGATGCTCGCCCATGCCGTCGCGCGGCTGCCCACAGTGTTGCTCACCAACGCGATGCTGCTCCGCGGGGCGCGCCTGGCAGCGTTGGCCCCCTTGGCCGGGCATCCGGATCTCGTCCTGCAGACCTCTCTGGACGGGGCCAGCGCGTCCACGCACGACGCCCACCGTGGATCCGGCTCGTGGCAGCGCACGATCGCGGGCCTCGACGCGGCGGTGTCCTTGCGCCTGCCGGTGCGGGTGGCCTTCACCGAGACCCCGGAGAACGCCGCGGAGATCCCGGCAGTCGCGCAACTGCTCGCCGGTCTCGGCATTCCGGCGTCGGCGTTCGCCGTGCGCCCCCTGCTTCGGCGCGGCCTCTCCGAGGCAGGTATTGACATCGACACCGAGGGCACCACGCCGGAGCTCACCGTGTCCGCCGACGGCCTGCATTGGCATCCCGCCGGTGCCGATTCCGCCAGCAGCCCCGACATGCTGCTCGCGCGCGGCGCCACGCCGCTGCGAATCGGCAAGCAATTGGTCGTCGCGCGCTTCCTGACCGCCCGCCTCGACGATGGCAGCCTGCCCCGGCCCTACCAATGTGCAATCTGAGTCCGGCCGACCACTCAGACCGAATCCGAGAAGAGGACCCGATGCTCCCCACCCGGAAGCGCTCCACGAAGCCGAACCCCGTCCTGCCCTGCGCCGCGGGTGCGGCGTGAGCGGCGCCATCGCCGCCGTCGAGGTGTACTGGCGCCCCGGGTGTCCCTTCTGCGGCTCTCTGCGGCGCGGGTTGCGCCGGGCGGGTGTGGCGACGCAGGAAGTGAACATCTGGGGGGACCCGGCTGCGGCTGCCCGGGTGCGCGAGGCGACGGGCGGCGACGAGACCGTCCCGACCGTGTTCGTCGGCGGGCGGGCTCTGGTCGCGCCCCGGGCCCGGGACGTCGTGGCGATACTGGAACGTGACGCGCCAAATTTGCTCGCCCAACCCGGGAGCCTGTCGCCCTCGGCGTCCCGGAGCCTGCTGCGACGGCTCGGGCTCTCACGCCGCGTCAGGTGACGGTCCTGCAATCACCGCGTCCCCGTCGTCCTCATACGTAGGTGTCGAACCTTGGCGGTGCGCACCCCAGCGACGGCTGACTGTTCGTCACCTGCCGCCTCGGCTCGGACCTCCTGGGCCGCGAACGCGGCGTGCAGGACCGTGATGGACTTCGGACCAGCGGCCCTGTCGATCCTGGGCGGTGCGCGGGCAGGACCCGCCGCTGAACGTGGCGTCCCAGAACGCCACGTTCTTCCGGGCTTGCTTTCCTGCCTCCATTTGCAGGTCTCGCCTGCATTCCGCGCCCGCGTTGGGCTCGCCCTCCAGCAGCTTGGCGTAAAGCTCCTCCTCGGAGGCGTACCTGCGGCCGCCGTGGCCCAGCTTGTCGGCCTCCGCCCACGCTCCCGGGTCGCGGAAACCGGGTCGCGGGGGTCGACGAAGTGCTCGTACAGGGCGGTCATGTACTGCGTCGACGAGGCCGGTCAGGCCGAGCATCTCCGCACCCTTCCCGGACCACCGGCCCGGTGGTTCCCCGGCCGTGACGGCGCCGGTGTAGTAGTTCTCCCGCCCGGTCGCGGCCTGGTCGGTCAGGTAGCGGGCCGAGTGCCCTCCATCGGATCGTGATGCGTAGGTGATCGGCCTTCGATCTTGGTTCTGTTCTTGATCTTGGGGGGGGTTCTGGCTCTTGAGGTTGCTCTGGTTCTGGTCTTCGGGCTGGCGGTGGTCGGCTGCCTGACGGGGTGTCAGTTCACGCATGGCGAAGTCGTCGAGAACGAGGACGGCGGGCGGGTGAGCTCGCGCAGGCGGCGAGCCCAGGTGCCGTCGGCGTGTCCGCCGGCGAAGTCGGCCAGTGCCCTGCTGGTCTTGGCGAAGCGGGCTTCGGCGCCGGCGCGGATCGCGGCGTGCGCGAGGGCCTGGGCGATGTGTGTCTTGCCGACCCCGACGGGCCCGTGCAGGATGACGGACTCTCCGGCGGCGAGCCAGCGTAGGGCGGCGAGGTCGCGGATCGCCGCGGCGGGCAGTTTCGGGTTGGCGGTGTAGTCGAACCCTTCCAGGGTCAGGGGTGACTCGAAGCGGGCGGCCCGGGTTCGTCGGGCGATCGCGGTGGTGCGCCGTCGGGTGACCTGTCGAGCCCGTCAGCAGGGAGCAGGCGCGCCGCGGTAGCGCCCGCTCCCTGCTGTAAACGGGCGTCGATCCGGTCCTGCGAGTACGTACCCCCGGCACGATGGCGTCCTTCGTCCGCAGGAGCTCCCGGGCCATCGCGGCGGCCATCTCGACGTCCTGGACGTTGAGCAGCCCGCCGTACGGTCGTAGGTGGTCCCGATGCTCGCGTGCCCGAGCATCGTGGAGCCCGAGCCCTTGGTCAGGGGGACCCTGGCGGCGACCGCCCACACCACGGCCGTGTGGCGCAACATGTGCGGGGTCATGTGCTTGCTGAGTCCGCGCTCCTTGGCCAGCTTCATCGCCGGCGCCCAACGGTCGCAGTGGAAATCGTCGTACTGCCACGGCGGGCCTTCCACACCCGGGTGATGTGCAGGATCGCCGAAGGTGGGTTCGATGTGCAGCTCGTAGATCCGCTTGTCGCGCTCCCAGCTCGCGATTGCCTTCGTGCGCAGCTGGTCGACGGACTCATCCCGGCTCCAGGAGAAGTAAGCCGCCGCGACGTCGGCCAACGACGGGCCAGCGAGCGCCTCGGGCTGTTCGCCGGGGTAGCCGCGGCCCTTGATCCAAGGTCGGCCGCTGTACGGGTCCGTGGGTCAATTCTCGCCGGCCGCGCGGATGTCGTCCACATGAATCGACGGGCGAGGGGCTTCGTCGGTGAAGGTCTCCGCGGCCCGCACCGACCCGGCGTCGGACTCTCTTTTTTGAGGCTCGGCAATGCGCTCTCCTCCGGGGTCCAAACGACCCCTTCGGAGCTTCATCCAACCAACCAGGTGGCACACAGGTTTGCTAGCCGGGGAAAAACCGCAGGTCAACAGGGTGTCCGAGGGGGGACTTGAACCCCCATGCCCGGTAAAGGGCACTAGCACCTCAAGCTAGCGCGTCTGCCATTCCGCCACTCGGACAAGTGGCTCGGAAGCGGCCGAAGACCGGCCTCCGAAGCGCGCCCACGATAGCACCGGGGCCGGGCCGCCTCGTGCATGGGCGACCACGGCCCGGCAGGATGGGGGCCTGCGCCACTTCCGCCCGGAGGCTCACGTGACTGACTCACCCGAGACCGACCTGACCCGGCCACCCGGTGCCGCCGCGGCAGCGGAGGCCGAGGTCGTGGAGCTCTGCCAGGAGCTGATTCGGATCCCGTCGGTGAACTTCGGGGACTCCTCGGGGCCGGGGGAGCGGGCCGCGGCCGAGTACGTCGCCGGGCTGCTGTCCGACGTCGGGCTCGAGGTGGAGCTGATCGAGTCCGCGCCTGGCCGCGCGAGCGCCGTCACCCGCATCAAGGGCTCCGACCCCAGCCGGGGGGGCCTTCTGATCCACGGTCACCTCGACGTCGTCCCGGCGTTCGCCGACCAGTGGACGCTCCCGCCGTTCGCCGGCGAGATCGCCGACGGCTGCGTCTGGGGCCGTGGCGCGGTCGACATGAAGGACACGGACGCGATGATTCTGGCCGTCGTCCGCCAGTGGATGCGCGAGGGCCGGGTACCGCCGCGCGACATCGTCCTCGCCTTCGTGGCGGACGAGGAGGCGGGCGGCAACTTCGGCGCGCGCTACCTGGTCAACAACCGGCCGGAGTTGTTCGAGGGCTGCACCGAGGCGATCAGTGAGGTGGGCGGGTTCTCCGTCACAGTCGCGGGCAAGCGCCTGTACGCGATCGAGACCGCGCAGAAGGGCATGGCCTGGATGCGGATCACCGCGCACGGCCGCGCCGGGCACGGCTCGATGATCTCCGAGGACAACGCAGTCACGAAGCTCTGCGAGGCCGTCGCGCGGCTCGGCGCCCACCAGTTCCCGGTGCGGATCACCAAGACCGTCCAGGCCTTCCTGGACGAGGTCGGCGAGGTGTTCGGCATCCACCTCGACCCCGACGATCCGGACGCGACGATCGCGCAGCTCGGCTCGATGGCCCGCATGATCGGCGCGACCCTGCGCAACACGGCGAATCCGACGATGCTCGACGCCGGCTACAAGGCCAACGTCATCCCCGGCGAGGCCCACGCGATCATCGACGGCCGTTTTCTGCCCGGCTTCGAGGCGGAATTCTTCGCCGAGGTCGACGCGGTGCTCGGCCCGGACATCACCCGCGAGTTCGTCCACCACGACAAGGCGCTCGAGACCACGTTCGACGGCGCGCTCGTGGACGCGATGGTCGCCGCCCTGCTCGCCGAGGACCCGGACGCCCGGGCCGTCCCGTACACGCTCTCGGGCGGGACGGACGCGAAGTCGTTCTCCGACCTCGGAATGCGCTGCTTCGGCTTCGCGCCCCTGCGCCTGCCGCCCGACCTCGACTTCTCGGGCATGTTCCACGGCGTGGACGAGCGCGTCCCGACGGACGGGCTGAAGTTCGGCGTCCGCGTCCTGGACCGTTTCCTGTCGACCTGCTAGGCCGTCCGGACGGCCCGGATGATCTTGCGGCGGAGCCGGACGAACCGGCTGCCGTCCGGGCGCAACCGTAGGTAGTCGAGTTCCCAGTGGCCGTACTCGGCCTCGTCCGTGAGGATGCGGCGAGCGGCGCTGCGGCTCGTCCCGCGCGGGAGGTACAGGCTCCGGAACTCGTACTCGGCCATTCCCACGCATTGTGGACCAGAGCGCTAGCCTGCGCTGCCATGACCGACGGTTCCCTGAAAAATCTTCCGGTGGCGGCCGCGCCCGCCGACCCCGCCGCGACGGAGGCCGCCAGGACCGCCGCCGGCCGCCTGCACGCGGCGCTCGCCGCCCACTTCGCCGCCGCGCAGCGCCGCTCGGGGGAGCACGACCCCGCCGTCCAGGCCGCCTACACCGAACTGCGCGCGGCGGCGCAGGCTTACGACGACGCGCTCTACGACGCGTTCGCCGAGGTCACCCCGTTCGACCTGGACGACAAGCCGGACGACGACGACGAGGGCGAGGCGGAGGACAAGGCCGGTTCGTCGCGGCGCATGTCCGTCCTCGCCCGGTGGGACTACACCGTGATGAACCCCGTCGACCTGCTGGCTGGGGCGTCCGCGACCGTCGGGCAGAAGGTCGTCGACCTCGAGGTCGCCCTCGCGGCCCTGGTCGACGCGCGGGGGCACAACGCGATCGCCGACATTTCGACCGCGCTCGGGCTCGGGCTGCGCTGGCACGGCGTGACGACGTCCATCTACAGCGCGCTCGGCGCCGGCCCGGACGACGACGACACCGCGTGGATGGAGGACGCCTTCGCCGACGCCGACCCGGCGGAGATGCTCTGCCGCGTCGACACCCCGGTCACCTGGCGTAAGGAGAAGAAGGCCGGCAAGGGGAAGTAGCCCCCGTGCGTCCGGCAAAGCGCGCGCTATAGGACGCCGATTGCCGGACGCACGGGTGGCGGTGAGCTCAGCCCAGGAGCTCGGCGAGCAGGGCGGGCAGGCGGGTGGTGCGGGTCTTGCGGGCCCGGCCGACGGCCGCGGGCAGGGCCGGCCCTGCGGCGTGCACGACCGAGAGGTGGCGCTGGGCCCGGCCGACGGCGGAGGCGAGCAGGTCGCGGGACAGCGACCCGGCCGTCTCGCCGGGCAGGACGAGCACGACGGCGGGCCAGGTCGTCCCTAGCGCCTCGCGGGGCGTGACCGCCCGGGCGGGACGCAGGCTCGCCCCCTCGACGGGTAGCCGGACCTCGGAGCCGGCCACGTCCAGCACGACTTCGTCGCCGTCGATGCCGCGGACGATGCCGGGCTCGCCGTAGGCGGGGTGCCCGCGGGCCGGGTCCGTCGCGACGACCCGCGCTCCGGGGGCCAGGTCGCCGGGCGGCAGCCCGAGGGCCTCGCGGACCAGGGCGTCCAGGGCGTCCGCGCCGACCGCCCCGCCGCGCCGCGGCGTCACGACCAGCACGTCGTCGGCGGCGATGGCGAGGGCCCGCGGGATCGAATCGGTGACGAGCTGGACGACCCGGTGCGCCGCCTCGCCGTCGTCCCGGGCGGGGACGAGGACGACCTCGCGGCCGGTGTCCGGCTCGGGCAGGACGCCCGCGGCGATCCCGGCGGCCAGGCCGGCGAGCACCGACCCCGGGCCTTCGGACGGGCCGGCCACGGCGGAGGTCGGGAGCTCGGCGCAGGCCGCCAGATCGGCGAGCACGTCACCCGGGCCCGGGCCGGCGAGCCCGCCGGGGTCGCCGACCAGGGCCACATGCGTTCCGTCCGGCAGGGCTTCGAGCAGGGCGGCTGCGGTCTCGGCGTCCAGCACGGCCGCCTCGGTAACGACGACGAGGCCGCGGACCGGCGGCCGGTCGGGCAGGCCGGCGACGGTGGTGATCGCGACGTCCGCCCCGACCGCGCCGGACGCGCGCCAGGCCCGGGCGGCCCGTGCGGTCGGCGCCACCAGACACATCGAGACGCCCGCGGCGCCCGCGAGGCCGGCCAGCGCGGCGACGGCGTGCGCGGCGGCGATCGGGGTCCGGACGACCGCGATGCTCACGCCCGCGGTCGCGGCGGCCCGCACGGCCGCGGTGACGTCCACGACCCCGGCGGCCGGCGGGGCGGTCAGGCGGGCCAGGACGTCCGGCCCGGCGAGGTGACGTGCGGTCGCGACGAGGCGGGCGACGCTCTCTGCGATCGCTTCCTCGGCGGCCGCATAGCGCTCGAGCGCGACGTGCAGGACGCCGTCGACGTCCACGGCCAGCACCGCGTCCTCGGCGACGGCGGACGCCAGCGCCGCCTCCGCGTCCGCGACGCCGAGGCCCGGCATCGCATCCAGCACGGTCGCGGCGGCCGGCGTCGTGTGCCCGTCGAGTGCCGCGCGGCGCAGTAGCCACGTGACCAGGGCGCGCCGCCGGCGGGGGTCGTCGGGCCGGGCGCCGGAGCCCAGCGCCCCGCGCGCGAACGCGTCCGCCTGCTCGGGACGCACCCACGGCACCTCGAGCAGCAGCCAGGGGTCCTCGGCCAGCCCGGCGCCGGCGCCGTCGCCGAGCGCCCGCTCGAGGGCGGCGGCCAGGGCGGGGATCAGGGTGTCTGGAACGCCGCCGGCCCGCAGCGGCGCCGCCGCACCCGCGGCGGGTGGTGCCTCGACCGTCACGCTCACGCCTATTCCCCCCGCGGGTGCCCCGTCCTCGTTCCTCGGACGCTGCACCCGCTCAGGCCTCGGGGGACCGCGCGCCGGCCGAGACGTCGTCCAGGGCCGCGGCGATCTCGGCGGGCAGGCGGACGGCCTCGGCGGCGAGCGACGCGCGCAGCTGCGCGGCCGTCCGCGCGCCGACGACGGCGGCGGTGACGCCCGGACGGTCCCGGACCCACGCGAGCGCGACCTCGAGCGGGGAGCACCCGAGGCCCTCGGCTGCGGTCGCGACCGCGTCGACGATCCGGCGGGACGTCGGGTCCAGGTAGCCCTCGACGAACCCGGAGAAGCGTTCGGAGGCGCCGCGCGAGTCCGCCGGCGTCCCGTAGCGGTACTTGCCCGTCAGCACCCCGCGGCCCAGCGGTGACCACGCGAGCACGCCGACCCCGAGCGCCTCGGCGGCGGGGACGGTCTCGGCTTCGGCGCCCCGGGCCAGCAGCGAGTACTCGAACTGGTTGGAGATCACCCGGGCGTGCACGGCCGAGGACTCCTGCAGCGTCGCTGCCCGCGCGCACTGCCAGCCCGCGAAGTTCGACACGCCGACGTACCGGGCGCGCCCGGTCGCAACGGCGTAGTCGAGCGCCGAGAGCGTCTCTTCCAGCGGCGTCGCGTCACCCCAGGCGTGCACCTGCCACAGGTCGACGTGGTCGGTCTCGAGGCGCGCGAGCGACTCGTCGAGCGTGTCGAGCAGCGCCCGGCGCGAGGTGTCGACGACCGTGTGCCGGCCGCGTCGCGTGATGCCCGCCTTGGTGGCGATCACCACGTCCTCGCGGGGAACGACCTTGCCGAGCAACGTGCCCAGCACGCTCTCCGCGTTGCCGTCGCCGTAACCCGGCGCCGTGTCGACGGTCGAGCCGCCCGCGTCCAGAAAGGCGAGCAGCGCCTCGGACGCCTCGAGGGAGTCCGTGTCCGCCCCCCACGTCATGGTGCCCAGCGCGAGCCGGGACACCGTCAGCCCGCTCCGCCCGAGGTGTCGATGCTCCATGACCGCCAAGGCTAACGACGCGAGGCCCTCTGTTTCCGCAGGCAGCCCGCGGCGCCGCGTGTCGGTAGGGTCGCCCGCAGGTCGATCTTCGACGGGCGCGTGACAGGGGGTACAGCAGGTGCGGTTGGGGCTGAATATCGGCTATTGGGGGATGGGCAACGACGCAGCGAACCTGCAGCTCGCCCGAGACGCCGACGCGCTCGGCATGGCCGTGGTGTGGGCGGCCGAGGCGTACGGGTCCGACGCCGCGACCGTGCTCGCGTACGTCGCCGCGCAGACGGACCGCATCGACGTCGGCGCCGCCGTCTTCCAGATTCCCGCCCGCGCACCGACGATGACCGCGATGACCGCCGCGACGTTGGACACGCTGTCCGGCGGGCGGTTCCGCCTCGGCCTCGGGGTGTCCGGCCCGCAGGTCTCCGAGGGCTGGTACGGCGTCCGGTTCGACGACCCCCTGGGCCGGACGCGAGAGTACGCGGCGATCGTCCGCGCTGGCCCTGTCGCGGGAGCGGGTCGCACACGCCGGCGAGCACTGGACCCTCCCGCTGCCGGACGGTCCCGGCAAGGCGCTGCACCTGACCGTCCACCCGGTCCGCGAGCACATCCCGCTGTACCTGGGCTCGGTCGGACCGCGCAACCTCGAGCTGACCGGCGAGATCGCCGACGGCTGGCTCGGCCTGTTCGCCGCGCCCGAGACCCTCGGCGAGTCGCTCGCGCTGATCGCGGCCGGCCGCGCGAAGGTCGGGCTGACGCTGGACGGGTTCGACGTCGTCCCGACCGTACCGATGGTGGCGGGCTCCGACATCGCCGAGTGCGCCGACGCCGTCCGCTCCTTCGCCGCGCTCTACGTCGGCGGCATGGGCAGCCGCAAGAAGAACTTCTACAACGCACTGGCCGCGCCGCATGGGCTACGCCGAGGCCGCCGCCGCGGTCCAGGACGCGTACCTCGAGAAGCGCTACGCGGACGCCGCGGCCGCCGTGCCGCTCGAGTTCCTCGACGCCGTCGCGCTGCTCGGCCCGCGGGAGCGCATCGCGGAGAAGATGGCGGCCTACGCCGAAGCCGGCGTCACGACGCTGAACGTGAGCCTGCACGGCGAGCGGGTGGACCACCGCGACGGCGCTCCGGACGGCGGTGGAGGCACTGGAACTCTCCGGCGTCGCGGGAGCTGACCGCCCCGATGGGCGAGCGTGGTTCCAGGTCGTCTTCCTCGGTGTGCTGCAAGGGCTCACCGAGTTCCTGCCGATCTCCTCCAGCGGGCATCTGCGGATCTTCCCGGACCTGTTCGGCTGGCGGGACCCGGGCGCGTCGTTCACCGCGGTGATCCAGATCGGGACGGAGCTGGCGGTTCTGCTGTTCTTCCGCAAGGACATCTGGCGGATCGTCAGAACCTGGACGCTGTCGCTGTTCCGGCCCGAGCACCGGGGCGAACTCGACGCGCGCCTGGGCTGGTACGTGATCATCGGGACGATCCCGATCGGCATCCTCGGGCTTCCTGTTCAAGGACGACATCAAGACCGGCGCGCGCAACCTGTGGCTGATCGCGATCATGCTCGATCGTCATGGGCCTCGTCCTGGGTCTGGCCGAGAAGGTCGCGACCTACCAGCCGCCCGCTCGGCCGGCTGAACATGAAGGACGCGGTGCTGTGCGGGCTCGCGCAGGCCGCCGCGCTGATCCCGGGGGTGTCCCGGTCGGGGGCGACGATCAGCATGGGCCTCGCGCTCGGCCAGGAGCGCGAGGCGGCGACGCGGTTCGCGTTCCTGATGGCGATCCCGGCCGTCGTCGCGGCCGGCCTCTTCCAGCTCGGGGACGTCGCGGGCGGCGACAGCCCCTACACCAACTCGCAGACCGGCTCGCCACCGTCGTGTCGTTCGCCGTCGGGTACGCGGCGATCGCCTGGCTGCTGCGCTACGTCAGCACGCACAGCTACACGCCGTTCGTGATCTACCGGATCGTCCTCGGCGTCCTCGTCATGGTCCTGCTGCTCGGCGGAGTGCTCGACGCGCACAGCGACATCGAGGTCGGTGCCCCGGCCGGCCCGCGACGTCGGACCGTGACCGAGCCGTGAACGACGCCGCGCGTCCGCCCCGGCGCCCGCGCGCCCCCGGCCGGTCGCTGCCGGTCGGCGCTGACCCTGGCCGTCCTGCTCGCCGCGGTGTTCTTCGGCGGCGGCGGCTGGTACTTCGCCAACGTCATCAGGGCGGACGGCCTGGCCGTCGAGCGCGATCACGACCCCGTGCCCGCGCCCGCGACACCCGCGCGACCTGACCGGCCGCGCCGGGCCGATCGCGTACTCCGAGGTGACGTACCGCTGCGGGTGGACCCCGGGCACTCCGGCTCGACCGAAGGCGGGGGACTGCCCCGCCTGGTTCGTCCCGCAGGAGCCGGGCAGCCCGGGCGACGGGAAGACCTGGGCGATCCTGCTGCACGGCCGCGGCGCGACCCGCGCGGAACCGCTGCACGGGCTGGCCGGTGCCGTCCGGGCCGGGTTGCCGGCGCTCGACATCACCTACCGCAACGACGAGGGCGCCCCGCGGGACGCCAGCGGGTTCTACCGCTACGGCGAGACGGAATGGGCCGACCTCGCTGTCGGCGCTGACGGCTACGCCCGCGAGCACGGCGCCCGCGACGTCGTCCTGTTCGGCTACTCGATGGGCGGGGCGATCGTCGCGTCCTACCTGCGAGCACGACGCGCCGCGCGATCCCCGTGCGCGGGGTGGTGCTCGACGCCCCGATGCTCGACTTCGGCGCGCACCGTCGACTTCGGCGCCTCGCACCGCAGCCTGCCGCTGGTCGGCCTGCCGATCCCCGGGGCGCTGGTCGGCACGGCGAAGGCGATCGCCGGCGCGCGGTTCGACATCGACTGGGACGCGATCGACTACCTGGACGACGCCTGGCTCGACGTCCCGGCGCTGGTGATCCACGGAGCGACGGACCGCACCGTCCCGCCGGCCACGTCGAAGGCGTTCGCCGCGAACCACCCGGAACGAGTCAAGCTCGTCCTCGTCCCGGACGGGACGCACGTGGGCTCGTGGAAGGCCGACCCCGCCCGTACGACCGCGCCCTCGACGAGTTCCTGGCCTCCCTGCGCTGACGGCCCGACCGTCTCTTCGGACCGTGGGGCCGAGTCAGAGCCAGCCGGAGCGCTTGAAGGCGCGGAGGAGCAGCAGGCAGACGAGGGCCATAGACACGAGGGCGATCGGGTAACCGAAGCCGGAGCCGAGTTCGGGCATGTGCTTGAAGTTCATCCCGTACAGCCCGGCGATGAAGGTCGGGACGGTGACCATCGCCGCCCACGCGGAGATCCTGCGCATGTCGTCGTTCTGACGGACGCTCACCTGCGCGAGGTTCGCGTTCAGCATGTCGGTGAGCTGGGTGTCGTAGCCGTCGATCAGGTCGACGACGCGCGCGACGTGGTCGGCGATGTCGCGGAAGTACGCGCGTGAGCCCGGCGTGGACGATCGCCTCGTCGCCGCGGGCGAGCCGGGCGATCGGCTCGGCGAGCGGGCGGGTCGCGCGGCGGAACTCCAGGACCTCGCGCTTGAACCGGTAGATCAGCTCCGCCTCGTTCGACCTCGTCGCCCTCGGAGAAGACCAGCTCCTCGAGATCCGGTCGAGTCGGTCCTCGATCGCCGCGGCGATCGCGGAGTAGCGGTCGACGACGGTGTCGCACACGGCGTGCAGGACGGCCGAGGGGCCGCACTCGGGGGAGTTTCCTCCGCTGGTTGGACTCCAGGCGCCGGCGCGCCTCGGCATCGGGTCGTCCGGGCCCTGGCGGACGGTGACGCAGAAGTCCGGGCCCAGGAACACCGACAGCTGACCGGGCACGATCTCGCGGCGGTCGGCGACGTAGCGCAACGTGCGCAGCACGAGGAACAGGCCCGTTGTCGTACCGCTCCAGCTTCGGCCGCTGCAGGCGTGGCGGCCACGCGTCCTCGACGGCGAGCGGGTGCAGGCCGAACCGGTCCGCGACCTCGTCGAGCTCCGCGCGGGTGGGCTCGACGAGCGTCGATCCAGACGTAGCTGCGCCTCCGCGGCTCCTGCCGCGGCGGGTGTCGGCCAGCGCGGCCGACGGCGTCGTCGAGGTCGTCGTGGCAGGGCTTGGCAGATCGCCGTCGACGTACACGGCCCAGTCGACACTCATCGGGTCGGTAGTCGCCCCAGCGGACGGCTCAACCCTCACCGGCCGGGCGGCCTCGCCTAGGCTCGGTGACCGTGACCACAGTTCTGCTCGTCCGCCACGGGCGCTCGACCGCCAACACCAGCGGGGTTCTGGCCGGGCTGGACCCCCGGGGTCGCGCTCGACGACCGCGGGCGCGAACAGGCCGAGAGCCTCGCCGTCCGGCTCGGCGCGATCAAGCTCGCCGCGATCGTCGCCAGCCCGCTGCAGCGCTGCCAGGAGACGATGGCACCGCTCGCCGCGAAGACCGGGCTCGCCCCGGCGACCGACGACCGGCTCGGCGAGTGCCGCTACGGCGACTGGACGGGCCGGCCCATCAAGGACCTGGTCAAGGAGAAGCTCTGGAAGGCCGTGCAGGCCCACCCGAGCTCGGTCACGTTCCCGGGCGAGGCGGCGAGGCGATGCTGTCGATGTCGATGCGCGCCGTCGACGCGCTGCGCGACTGGGACATCCGGATCGGGGCGAAGCACGGCGACGGGGCGGTCTGGGTGGCCTGCTCGCACGGCGACGTCATCAAGGCCGTCGTCGCGGACGCCCTCGGCATGCACCTCGACATGTTCCAGCGCATCGTCATCGACCCCGGCTCGGTGACGGCGATCCGCTACACCGAACTACGCCCGTTCGTCGTCCGCGTCAACGACGTCGGCGGCGACGTCGGCGGCCTACCAGCCGGCCAAGCCCAAGCGGCGCCGGTCGAGCGACGCGGCGGTCGGCGGGGGCGCGGGCAGCACCGCATAGGGTCGTCCCCATGCCACGTCAGGTCTTCGTCTACGACCCTCCGGAGCGGTTCGTCGCCGGCACCGTCGGCGAACCCGGGCAGCGCACGTTCTTCCTCCAGGCCCGCGGCGACGGCCGGGTGACGAGCGTGGCGCTGGAGAAGCAGCAGGTGGCCCTGCTCGCCGATCAGCTCGACAAGCTCTTGGACGAGGTCCTGCGCACCAGCGGCGGGCAGGCGCCCGTGCCGGCGGTCGCGCCGACCGAGACCGACGACCTGGCGCCCCTCGACCAGCCCGTCGAGGAGGACTTCCGCGTCGGCACGCTGGCGCTCGGGTGGGACCCGCAGGCCGACCGCGTGGTCATCGTCGCCCAGGCGCCGACCGACGCGGACGACGACACCGACGACAGCGCCCCCGCGATCGACGCCGACGACGACGCGTCCGCCGACGGGCCCGACCTGCTCCGCGTCCGGCTCACGGGGGTGCAGGCGCGCGCGTTCGCGAAGCGCGCCCAGTCCGTCGTGTCGGCGGGCCGCCCGCCCTGCCCGTTCTGCGGTCTCCCGCTCGACCCCGCGGGGCACATCTGCCCGCGCGCGAACGGCTACCGGCGTTGAGCGAACCCGACCCCGCGGGCTCGGGCGAGGCGGTCTCCGACGGGCTGTCTGGACGAGGCGTCCGCCCTCGAGTTGCTGCGCCGCGGCGAGCTCGAGGTCCTCGGCCGGATGGTCGACGCGTCCAACGCGACGCTGTACTGCCAGGTCACCCTCGACGGGGTGGCCGCCGCGTGCGTCCACAAGCCGGTCGCGGGGGAGCGACCGCTGTGGGACTTCCCGGACGGGACGCTGGCTGCCCGCGAGGTCGGCGCCTACGTCGTCTCGGCGGCGTCGGGCTGGGACGTCGTGCCGCCGACGGTCATGCGCGAAGGGCCCTGGGGGGAGGGCATGTGCCAGCTGTGGATCGACGTCGACGAGACAATCGACCGCACGATCCTGGTCCGGACGGACGACGACCGGCTGCGCCGCATGGCGGTCTTCGACGCGCTCGTGAACAACGCCGACCGCAAGGGCGGGCACATCCTGCCGACGCCCGAGGGGCACCTGTTCGGCATCGACCACGGCCTGTGCTTCTCCGAGCAGAACAAGCTGCGGACGCTGCTGTGGGGTTGGGCGGGCCGGCCCCTGCCGGCGGACGCGGTCGAGGTGCTCGACCGGCTCGTCCGGGACTGGGCGGGCGGGCTCGGGCCCGCGCTGGCCGAGCTGCTGACCCCGCGGGAGGTCGAGGCGACCCGGCGCCGGGCCGCGCGCCTGCTGCGCAACGGCATCCACCCCGAGCCTCGCGACGACGGCTGGCCCGCCGTCCCCTGGCCGCCCTTCTGACTCGCGCGTGGATAGGCTGCGAACCATGAAGGCGTGGCCCTCCCCAGACCTGCCCCGACTGCCCGGCGAGGGTCTCCCGCTCCAGGTCGCGTGACTCCTCCAGCGGCGCGCTTGGTGCCCGCGGCGACCGGGCCCGTGGCGCGCATGTACGTCTGCGGGATCACGCCGTACGACGCCACGCACCTCGGCCACGCGAACACCTACCTGGCCTTCGACCTCGTCGGGCGTGCGCTGCGCGATGGCGGCGTCCAGGTGCGCTACGTCCAGAACGTGACGGACATCGACGAGCCACTGCTCGAGCGCGCCGCGGCGACGGGGGAGTCGTGGTGGGGTCTCGCCGAGCGCGAGACCGAACTCTTCCGCGAGGACATGACGGCGCTGCGCGTCCTGCCGCCGGCGCACTACGTCGGAGCGGTCGAGGCGATGCCGGTGATCGGTGCGTTCGTCAGCCGCCTGCTCGGCCGCGGCGCCGCCTACGACGTCGAGGGCGACCTCTACTTCCCGGTCAGCGCCGACCCCCACTTCGGCGCCGTCTCGAACCTGCCGCGCGAGGAGATGCTCGCACTGTTCGCCGAGCGCGGCGGCGACCCGGCCCGGCCAGGCAAGAAGGACCCGCTCGATCCGCTGATCTGGCGCCACGAGCGCGAGGGCGAACCGTCCTGGGGCGCCCAGGTGGGCGCAGGTCGGCCCGGCTGGCACGTCGAGTGCACGGCCATCGCCCTCGAGTACCTGGGCAACCGCATCGACATCCAGGGCGGCGGGAGCGACCTGGCGTTCCCGCACCACGAGATGAGCGCCGCGCACGCGCACGCCTCGACCGGGCTGGTGCCGTTCGCCCGGGCCTTCGTCCACGCCGGCATGGTCGGGCTGGACGGGGAGAAGATGTCGAAGTCGCGGGGCAACCTGGTCTTCGTGTCGAAGCTGCGCCTGGCCGGGGTCGACCCCGCGGCGATCCGGCTGGCGCTGCTCGCGCACCACTACTCCACCGACTGGGAGTGGGTTCCGGGCGACCTCGACGCGCGCCGTCGCGCGGCTGGCCCGGTGGCGCGCCGCGGTCTCCCGGCCCGAGGGCCCGGACGCGCTCGCGGCCCTCGCCGAGTTGCGCACCCGGCTCGCCGACGACCTTGACGCCCCCGGTGCCCTCGCCGCCGTGGACGCCTGGGCGGAGCGCGCGAACTCCGGCGACGGCACCGACCCGGGCGCGCCCGGCGTCGTCTCCCGGGCGGTCGACGGACTGCTCGGCGTCGCCCTGTAGAACGCACGCTGTAACTCCGCGCTCCGCGCGGCGTCACCCGTTCGGCGCAACAGGAGACCCTGCATCGAAGGAAATTTCTCGGTGCGTCACCACCGCGACTTTAAGTTGTCTTGGCAGAGGCACTTCGGGAAAGTCCGCTTTCGCCGGGCCGTACGAGACGAGTCGTGCCACGTCCGTCGTGCCGGTCTTTCGTGGGCCGAATCGGCCTGGGGCGCAATGTCCGTCATCCGCGCCCCTGGGTGGCCTAGTACCGACTCGTTCATGTCCCTGACCTGGCTCGATGGGCGGCAAGGCGGGCATGTGGACTAGGTTCTCGCCTGCCCCTTCCGGACGATTATCGGCGGACAAATTCGATAAGTGACACTGCTCCCGAACGCGCGAATTGCGGATTCGGCGTCTTGGTTTCCGGTTGGTTGTCTGCGATTTGGTAAACGCGTTCAGTGAGGGCAGGACACAACGTCTGCCGGGGCGGTCTGCCCCCGGTAACCCGCCTTTCTGGAGGAAGTTCCGATGACCCGTTCCATTCGCTCCCGCCGCATCGTCACCGTCGTCGCCGCGACCGCGCTCCTGTCGATCGCCGGCACGGCCGGCGCACAGGCCGCGACGACCGACCCGCTGGGCAGCCTCACCGGCGGCCTGCCGATCGTGGGCGACCTGACCAAGGGCGGGCTGCCGATCGTCGGTGACCTGACCAAGGGCGGGCTGCCGATCGTGGGCGACCTCACCAAGGGCGGCATCCCGGTCGTCGGCGACCTCGAGGGTCTGCCGGTCCTCGGCGGCGGTGCCATCCCCGGCGCCGGCGCACTGCCCGTGGGCGACATCCTCGACGGCGTCCCCGTCGTCGGCCCGCTGGTCGGCGGCACCTTGGACGGGATCGTCGACGGCGGCGTCCCCGGGATCGTCGACGGCGTCGTGGGCGGTGTGGTCGGGGCGGTCGTCGGCGGGGTCCTGGACGGTGTGGTCGGCGGGGTCGTCGGCCCGGTGCTCGGCGGCGGCGGCAACAACAACGGCAACAACAGCGGCGGCAACAACAACGGCGGCGAACAACAGCGGCCGGGACACCAGCTCCACCTCCAAGGGCGACAAGAAGTCCTCGCACCACGACAGCGACGACGACAACGGCGCCACGCCCGTCGGCGGCGTCCTGGCCGGCGGCGGCGGCGCCGACGGCCCGTCGGCCCTGCCGCTCGCCCTGCTCGCCGGTGCCGGGGCGCTCGGCGCGGCCGGTGTCGGGGTCCGCCGGATGCTCAGCGCGCGATGAGCGCCGGTTTCGACGACTCGGCGGGCGACGAGCTCGCGGGTCCGGACGAGGGCCGGGCCCCGGGGGGCCGGCGCTGGCTGAACTGGCGACCGCTGCGGCTGCCGCCGCGGCGCTGCCGGTGCTCTTCGTCGGCGGGCTCGACTTCTCCAACGGTTCGCCGGCCCAGGCCAGCGAGGACACCACGGTGCCGATGGCGGCGCAGCAGGCCGACCCCGTCCGCGTGCGGCTCGACGCGCCTGAAGATCGACGCGAAGATGCAGCCGCTCGTACGTGGACGACAAGACCAAGGAGCTCCAGCCGCCGAAGTACGGCAAGGCGGGTTGGTACCAGGCGGGCCCCGAGCCCGGCGAGGCCGGCCGGGCCGTCATCGCGGGTCACCTGGACTCCAAGAAGGGGCCCGACGTCTTCTACCCGCTCAAGAAGGCGCGCAAGGGCGACAAGATCGTCGTCACGACGGCGGACGGCACGAAGCTCACCTGGGTCGTGCAGGCCGTGGAGCTCCACAAGCGCAGCAAGTTCCCCACCTCTCGCGTCTACGGCGGGGACCGCAAGACTCCCGAGCTGCGGCTCATCACCTGCGGCGGGTCGTACGAGGCGTCCAAGGGCGGCTACCAGAGCAACGTGGTCGTCTTCGCCACGCCTGCCTGACCGAGCGCCTACGGTCGATGTAGCACTGCAACTCCCGGGCACATCCGGGGCCCCCTGGCCCCGGTGCGTCTGGGTGAACCGGTCGGTTCCGGACTCTGGCGGGTCGGAACCGACCGGTTCTTCTACGTCCGGTCGGGATCGAGCCGCGGGCGGCTCAGCCGCGGGGGCCGGCTCCAGGGCCCTCGTCGCGGCGGCGCAGGTAGCGCTCGAACTCCTTGGCGATCGCCTCGCCGGAGGCCTCCGGCAGCTCGGCCGTGTCCTTCGCCTCCTCCAGGGACCGCACGTAGTCGGCGACCTCCTGGTCCTCGGCGGCGAGTTCGTCGACCCCGTCCTGCCAGGCCCGCGCCTCGTCCGGCAGTTCGCCGAGCGGGACGGCGACGTCGAGGACGTCCTCGACCCGGCGCAGCAGCGCCAGCGTCGCCTTCGGGCACGGCGGCTGCGCGACGTAGTACGGGATCGCCGCCCAGAACGAGGCGGCGGACAGGCCGGCGACGGTCGCCGCGTCCTGGAAGACCCCGACGATGCCGGTCGGGCCGTCGTACGTGGACGGGTCCAGGTGGTAGCGCTCGCGCAGGGCCGGATCGGTGGACGTGCCCTTCACCGGGACGGGCCGCGTGTGCGGGGCGTCGCCGAGCAGCGCGGCGAGCGTGATGACCGTCTTCACCCCGAGCGCCGGCGGCGAAGTCGAGGATCTCGGTGCAGAACCCGCGCCAGCGCATGTTGGGCTCGACGCCGCGCATGAGGATCACGTCCCGGCCCGTCTCGAGCCGCGCGACGGCGAAGCGGGTGGTCGGCCAGGTGATGCGCGACCCGGGCTCGCCGTCGTCGGGGGAGATGCTCGGGCGGTTGACCTGGAAGTCGTAGTAGTCGTCCGGGTCCAGCTCGCCGATCTCCCGGGCACCCCAGTGCTCGGCGAGGTGGGCCAGGGCCCCGGACGCCGACTCGGCGGCGTCGTTCCAGCCCTCGAAGGCGGCGAGCAGGATCGGGTTCGTGAGCTCACCGATGCCCTCGAGCTCGATCACAGCCGTTCTACCTCCGTCGAAGTTGCGATCCGCAGAGCCCTGCCTACGGTTCCGGCGAACCTACCCGACCCCCGGCGGCTACGCTGGGTGGGCACTGTGCCCGCCCCCTGAGGCCGCCGTACCACCACGTGTTCTGCCGGCCGGCGGCCCTCGGCTGTGCCTATCGACACCGTCACGCACCTTGGAGTCGCACCATGAGCACGACCTCCGACGCCCTCCGCCGGGCGCTCGCCGAGCGCGTCGTCGTGGCCGACGGGGCCATGGGGACGATGCTGCAGGCCCACGACCTCAGCCTCGACGACTTCCAGAACCTCGAGGGCTGCAACGAGATCCTCAACGTCACCCGCCCCGACGTCGTCCGGGCCGTCCACGACGCGTACTTCGAGGTCGGCGTCGACGCGGTCGAGACGAACACCTTCGGCGCCAACTACGCCAACCTGGCCGAGTACGACATCACCGAGCGGGTCTACGAGCTCGCCGAGGCGGGCGCCCGCATCGCGCGCGAGGCGGCCGACGCGTGGTCGACGCCGGAGTACCCGCGCTGGGTGCTCGGTTCCGTCGGCCCCGGGACGAAGCTGCCGACGCTCGGCCACGCCCCCTACGCCCTGCTGCGCGACGCCTACCAGCAGCAGGCCGAGGGCATGATCGCCGGCGGCGCCGACGCGTTCCTCGTCGAGACCGCTCAGGACCTCCTGCAGGCCAAGGCGGCCGTCCTCGGCTGCCGGCGGGCGCTGAAGACGCTCGGCGCCGACCTGCCCGTGTTCGTCCAGGTCACCGTCGAGACGACAGGCACGATGCTGCTCGGCTCCGAGATCGGCGCGGCGCTCACCGCCCTCGAGCCGCTCGGCATCGACCTGATCGGGCTGAACTGCGCGACCGGCCCGGCCGAGATGAGCGAGCACCTGCGCTACCTCGCCAAGCACGCGCGCATCGGCGTGTCCTGCATGCCGAACGCCGGCCTGCCGATGCTCGGCCCGAACGGCGCGTCCTACCCGCTCAGCCCGAGCGAGCTCGCGGACGCGCACGAGACCTTCGTCCGCGACTACGGGCTGTCACTGGTGGGCGGATGCTGCGGCACCACCCCGGAACACCTGAAGCGCCTCGTCGAGCGCGTCCGCGGGCAGGCCCTGACGCCCCGGCGGCCGCGGCCCGAGCCCGGCGTCGCCTCCCTGTACGCGTCGGTGCCGTTCAAGCAGGACGCGTCCTACCTGTCGATCGGCGAGCGCACCAACGCCAACGGGTCGAAGGCGTTCCGCGAGGCCATGCTCGAGGCGCGCTGGGACGACTGCGTGGACATCGCCCGCGGCCAGACCCGCGACGGTGCGCACCTGCTCGACCTGTGCGTCGACTACGTCGGCCGGGACGGCGTGGCGGACATGAAGGAGCTCGCGGGGCGCTTCGCCACCGCGTCGACCCTGCCGCTGGTGCTGGACTCCACCGAGCCCGCGGTGCTCGAGGCCGGGCTGGAGATGATCGGCGGCCGCGTCATCATCAACTCCGTCAACTACGAGGACGGCGACGGGCCCGAGTCGCGCTTCGCGAAGATCATGCCGCTCGTCCAGGAGCACGGCACCGGCGTCGTCGTCATGTGCATCGACGAGGCCGGGCAGGCGCGCACCGCCGAGCGCAAGGTCGAGATCGCGGCCCGCACCATCGACGACCTCGTCGCGAAGTGGGGCATGCGGGTCGAGGACATCTTCGTCGACTGCCTGGCGTTTACGATCGGCGCCGGCCTCGAGGAGTCCCGCAAGGACGGCGCGGAGACCCTCGACGGGATCCGCCAGCTCAAGCAGCGCTACCCGACCGTCCAGACCACTCTGGGCCTGTCGAACATCTCGTTCGGCCTGAACCCGGCCGCGCGCATCGTCCTGAACTCGGTGTACCTGAACGAGGCGCAGAAGGCCGGGCTGGACTCGGCGATCGTGCACTCCGCCAAGATCCTGCCGATGGCGCGGATCCCCGAGGAGCGCCGGAACGTCGCCCTCGACCTGATCTACGACCGGCGCCGCCCGGCCACCGACGACACCCCCGCCTACGACCCGCTGCAGAAGTTCCTCGAGCTCTTCGAGGGCGTGGACGCCGGCTCGATGGCAGCGGCGAAGGCCGAGGAACTGCTGTCCCTGCCGCTGTTCGAACGGCTCGAGCGCCGCGTCGTGGACGGGGCACGCAAGGGCCTCGAGTCCGACCTCGACCTGGCGCTGGCCGAGCGGCCCGCGCTGGAGATCATCAACGAGACCCTGCTGGCCGGCATGAAGACCGTCGGCGAGCTGTTCGGCTCCGGCCAGATGCAGCTGCCGTTCGTGCTGCAGTCCGCGGAGGTCATGAAGACCGCCGTCGCCCACCTCGAGCCGCACATCGAGAAGGTCGAGGGCGACGTGTCGGGCAAGGGCAAGATCGTGCTCGCCACGGTGAAGGGCGACGTCCACGACATCGGCAAGAACCTCGTCGACATCATCCTGAGCAACAACGGCTACGACGTCGTCAACATCGGCATCAAGCAGCCGGTGTCGGCGATCCTCGACGCGGCCAAGGAGCACTGCGCCGACGTGATCGGCATGTCCGGCCTGCTCGTGAAGTCCACCGTGATCATGCGGGAGAACCTCGAGGAACTGAACTCCCGAGGCCTGGCCAACCAGTGGCCGATCCTGCTCGGCGGCGCGGCGCTCACCCGTGCCTACGTCGAGGAGGACCTGGCCGGGATGTTCGCCGGCGACGTCCGCTACGCCCGGGACGCGTTCGAGGGCCTGCGCCTGATGGACGCCTTCATGGGCGTCAAGCGCGGCGTCCCCGGCGCCGTCCTGCCCGAGCTGCGCAAGCGCCGCGTCGGCACCGGCGGCGCGAAGCTGATCGAGACCCCGCTCGACCAGATGCCCGCCCGCTCCGACGTGGCGACCGACAACACCGTCCCGACCCCGCCGTTCTGGGGAACCCGGATCGTGCGCGGCATCGCGCTGGCCGAGTACGCCTCCTGGCTCGACGAGCGCGCGACCTTCCTCGGCCAGTGGGGGCTCAAGCCCACCCGCGGCGGGGACGGCCCCGGCTACGACGAGCTCGTCGAGACCGAGGGCCGGCCGCGGCTGCGGATGTGGCTCGACCGGCTGCACACCGAGAACATGCTCGAGGCGGCGGTCGTCTACGGCTACTTCCCTTGCTACAGCGAGGGAGACGACCTCGTCGTCTTGCATCATGAGGGACCGTCAGAAGGCCAGGAGCGGTTGCGGTTCACCTTCCCGCGCCAGCGCCGCGACCGGCACCTGTGCCTGTCGGACTTCTTCCGGCCCAAGTCCTCCGGCGAGATCGACGTCCTGCCCTTCCACCTCGTCACGATGGGCTCGCGGATCTCCGAGGCCGCCGCCGAGCTGTTCGCGAAGAACGCCTACCGCGACTACGTCGAACTGCACGGCCTGTCCGTCCAGCTCACCGAGGCCCTGGCCGAGTGCTGGCACGCCCGCGTCCGCGAGGAACTCGGCTTCGGCGGCGAGGACAGCGAGGACCTGGGCCAGGTTTTGCGGCAGGGCTACCGCGGCTCGCGGTACTCCTTCGGCTACGCCGCCTGCCCGGACCTCGAGGACCGCATCAAGATGGTCGAACTGCTCAACCCCGAGCGGATCGGCGTCGTGCTGTCGGAGGAGCTCCAACTGCACCCCGAGCAGTCGACCGACGCCCTCGTCGTCCACCACCCCGAGGCGAAGTACTTCAACGCCTGACGGGTGCAGCCGCGGGCGTCCTAGGTGAGCTGGCAGGTAGCCCGGGGGTTGCGAGGGGCGCGCGGCGCTGGGGTCGCGTCCTCAGGCAGTGAGCTCCGTCGCGAGGTCGTGCAGGTCCTCGCCGGTGGCGACCCAGTCCTGGACCTCGTACCCGCCCTCGGGGTACAGCGCCACGAAGGACGGATAGCCGGTCACGCCGAACCGGTCCGCGACGTCGCCGGACAGGTCGGCGCCGTGCCCGATGCCGCCCATCTCGTAGTCGGACACGAACGTGCGAAGTTCCCGCGCCGACGCATCGCCGCCGATGCCGACGAAGCGGACGTCCTCGCCCGCCAGCTTCGCCTCGGCCGCGACCTCGTCGGCGATGTCCTGGCTGTACGGGCACCACGGCGCCCAGAACCACAGGATCGTGGGCTGCCCGCTCAACTCGGCGGACGTGATCCGCGAGCCTGCCGTGGTGGCGAGGTCGAACGAGACATTCTCGATCGCCGGCTGCGGCGTCCACGATGCCTGTGGGTCGTCCTGCGGGATGAATCCCGACGTAGCGAACAGGGCCACGAACACGAGCGCCGCCACTGCCGTGAGGACGTTTTCCCGCCGGCCGATCAGTCCGTTCGTCATGGACGTTGGACGCGTCCGGCCCGCGGCGCGGGGTCGTCCGTTTAGTCATGTTCGGTCGCCGAAAGTCCCGATATCGCCGACCCCGAGGCCTTGTCGGCCGTTAGTGGGCGCTGTCGTCCGTCCTGACGGCCGACACCGCCCGACAACGGCTGACAGCGGCACATCGTCGGGGTGATCAGCCCTACGATCGCTCGGGACGAAGCCGTATCCGGCGAGAACGCAGCAAGGAGAATCTGGTGGCATCCAGGTATCGGGCCCGAATCTTCGCCGTCGCTGGGATCGCTCTGCTCGCCGGGTGCGGCAGTGACAAGGGCAGCGGCACCGCCGTGGACACCCCGAGCCCGACCGTGACCGCCTCGGCCGAGCCCACGCCGTCCGCGTCGGCCGAGCCCACGCCGTCCGCGTCGGCCGAGCCCACGCAGAGTGCGACCGCCACGACCGGCCGACGCCGTCGGCTACCTCGGCAGCCGGCGGGGGCGTCGACTACATCGTCGGCGGAGTCTGGCACCAGCCCGACGGCGACACCGTCGACCTGCCGAAGCGGAAGTACTCCGCAGCCGTGCTCTGGAACGGCAAGCTCGTCGCGACCCGCTACGACGGCGAAGCGTTCTACAACGCCGACGTGATCGACGGGGGCGGCAAGCTTGTCGAGACGCTGCGGGCCACGTCCGAGGTGGTAGTGAACGACGCAGGCACCACCTTGGCCTGGGTCGACACCGACGGCGACGTGATGACCGCCTGGGCGAACGGCCGGGTGCAGATGGGCAAGGTCTCCCTCGCCGCAGCCGGTGAGGGCGTCGCCTATTACGCCGCGGCGGTCACCGGCGGGCCGAACTGCAACGAGGCCGTCGACGGCTGCATCGTCTACCTCAACTCCCGTACCGAGAACAAGCCGCGCACCTTCGACTCCCACGGCGTCAACGAGAACCCCTTGCCGTCCGCACTCGCGTTCAACGACGTCACCGGGGACTCCCTGATGACCTACACCGACAAGATCTCCGACGACGGGTCGTGCGGCGGCCTGGTCGACCTCAGCTCCGGCGGCGTCAAGCCCAAGTGGAAGACCTGCGAGCACACGACCAGGACGATCTCGCCCGACGGTGAGCACGTGATCGGCTGGCCCGCCTACTTCGACGGCCTCGGCTTCAGCTCGATCTCCGTGCTCGATGCCGACACCGGCAAAGAGACCGGGCGCTACGCCCCCGAGGGCGGTTTCATGGCCTCGTCGGCGTGGACGTCCGACGGCCGCGTCCTGTTCGACGTCTACTCCGGCGGCAAGTGGCAGCTGATCGCGATGTCTACCGGCGGCGAGATCACTGAGATCGGCAAGGCGGTCGCGGGCGAGGACACCGACAGCCCGTTCGCCTTCATCGGGCACTGACCCCTCGCGCCGCCTCCGATTGGCGACCGGATCGACGGCCGTTCCCGAACCGCTCTGCTGTACTGCCGAGATGAGGCGACTTCGCCGGACGGCGGCTGCTCAGCGAAATCGGTAAGTCCCCTGACGCCCCGTGACCTTCCTTCCAGCGGAACCTCCCTCGCCGGCGGGGACCATCGCCTGGGCTCCGAAGCCGGGGACCCTCGGCGCTGCCGAGGGAGGCTCGCCGCTGCCGAGTGAGGGCGACAGGTCGCGCCCTCCGGACGTGGAACCTACTTCTTCGGCACTTTCACCGTCTTCGTCGTGACGTCGGTGTTGCCGGTGGCGTCGACCGCCGTGACGGTGAAGCGGTACGAGCGGTTGTTCTTCAACACGTACGGCACCTTCGTCCCGACGTACTTCGCGCTGGTCGATTTCACCTTCGACTGCCACGTCTTCCTCGACGACCAGTCCAGCTTGCCGTCCTCGCCCGGGGTGCCGACGGCGACGGCCACGGTGTACTTCACGCCCCGCTCCGCGGAAGACCAGCGGACGGTGAAACCGTTACGCGGTGCGGCTTTCCCCGTCTGCGCGGGCACGGTCAGTTTCGGCGTCGGGGTGACCGAGTCGAGCCGGACGGTTCCGCTGATCGCCTTGCCGCCCTTGCGGGTCAACGTGCCGCCGTTGCCCTTGCCGGTCAGCGTCCAGGTGTAGACGCCGTCGGGCAGGCGCTTGCCCGAGGCGGTCTTGCCGTTCCACGCCGGCCGGACGCCGCCGGTTTTCGCGCTGCCCTTCAGCGTCCGGACGATGGTGCCGGTCGCGGCCGCATTTTTGCCGGACGCCGGCGCGCGCACCGTCAGGGTCCACGACGTCAGCGGGCGGCTGACGTCGATCTGCGGGCGGTAGTCGGCGCCGGCCGACGAGAACGTCGCGGCGTCGATCGTGCCGAGGTAGCGCGGCGGGCCGTCCGCGGCATCCTTCAGCGAGCGGATGTGGGTCTTGTCGTCCCCGGCGACCCACGCCACGAACTCGTTGGTGAGCGCGAGCCAGGGCCGCTCCCAGGTCCCCAGGTGCGCGCGGCCGACGACCGTGTCCTTGCCGGACGAGAGGTCGACGACGTGAACCTCGCGACTCTCGCGGTTGACCCAGGCGGCGACGCCGTCGGCGAGGCGGATCTCGGCATTGCCGGTGTCCTCGATGTCGGCGGGCAGTTCGACCCGCTTCCCGGTCGCCGTGTTCACCGCCACGACCTCGGCCGGGGCGCGCTCGTCGCCCCCGTCCCCGCGGGCGTAGTCCTGGTTCACCGAGTACAGAACCCAGTCGCCCTCGATCAGGATCTGCCCGGAGCCGCGTCCGACCGGCTTCGTGCCCGGCGCCACACCGGCGGGCCGCACGGTCTTCTCACTGCCCGTCAGAATGTCGCGCCGGCGGATCTCGCCGGTCGGCAGCCCGTAGCCGATCTCGGTGCCGAACAACACCTGCGTGAACGGGACGCGGGTGCGCGCCCCGGTGTCGAAGTCGATGATCTCGGCGCCGCCGAGTGCGTCCACGGCCGCGCAGTTCTCCGTGCCGTGCCAGACCCCGTCCTCGTCCTGGGTCGTGGGCTCGAAGTCGCAGCCGATCGTCGCGACCAGGCGCTGGCCGGACAGTCGGACGCCCCAGGTGTTCTTGGGGACGGCGTAGCGCCCGACCTCGCGGTCACCGTCGAGGATCACGGCCGTCGAGTCCTCGAGGTAGACGCTGTGGCCGCCGGAAAGCAGCGGCGGGTCCTGGTCGGGCAGCCGCGGGACGAGCTTCGAGGGCCCGCTGACGGTCACCGCGCCCTCTTCGTCGTCGATGCCGCGGACGACGGCTTCCGGTTCCTTCAGCGGCATGACGGTGACCAGGCGCCCGGCGGAGGCCGCGATCCCGTACGGCGCCCCGCGCCCGAACAGGACGACCGGCTTGCCGAGGGCGGCCGAACCGGGGCGGACGCGGTACAGCCCGGAGTCGGTCACAGTGGCGCCGGCCGAGACGACGAAGTCGCCCTTGTCGGCGGCGTACATCGGGAGGTTGATGCGCAGCGTGGACGCCAGCGGGGTGTACGGGCCGCCGAGCGGACCGCTCGAGACGGCGCGGGAGGCCGCGGTGCCCAGGTGGGCGAACATGACGTTGCTGCCGTTGAGCGCCAACCGGTAGATGTACTTGCCCGTGCTGTGGACCTGGGTCGGGCCGTCGGCGGCCCGGTCGAACCACTTCACCGACGAGCCGCGGGCCCACGCGACCGTGTCGCCCGACACTTCGACTTCGCCGTGCTGGCCCTCGGCCGAGGCGCCCCGCTGGAGTGTGCGGTAGGTGCCCGTGGCGAAGTCCAGGTAGGTGAGCAGGTTCGTGTCGGTGGTGGGGGTGTCGTTCTGCCAGTCGTACTCGGTGCAGAAGACGACCGCGCCGCGGGCGTCCGCGTCGGGGGCGTAGCAGTAGACGTGGAAGCCGCGGTCGCTCAGCGTCGGGTTCGCATAGCTGCGGCTTTCGCCGGTGACGAGGTTGTGGTGGGTGATGCCGTCGCGCCGCTGCAGCCAGCCGACGTCGGTCGCCGCCAGGAGGTTGGTCTGCCCGAAGTCGTCGGCGTCGGCCGCGACCGTCCGGTCGCCGGTGGCCGTGTTCACCGCGACGACGCGTTCGGTTTCCCGGCTGCCGGTCACGCCGACGAGGAATTCCCCGGCCAGGCTGATATTGCGCATGGGCCCGCCGAACGCGTCGTCCGCGGCGCCGTAGCGGCGGTAGCGCACGTCGGCCTCGCCGTTGCCCGTCCCCTCCTGGACAGGGTCCGGGAGCCACGCGATGCCGCGCTCGCTCGCCTCGATTCCGCCCAGGGTGGGGCCGCGAGGAGCCGAACACGCCCGGCAGGACGACCTCCTCGGTGGCGACCACCACCGCGGCGGGCGCGGCGGGGGCAACCGCGAGAGCAGACGCGGTCAGCGACCCCGCGACCAAGACGGCGGACGCGGTGGAGCGGAAGCGGGGCACAGGCTCTCCTCGGGGCAGCACGCGGCGACGCGCGTACTCGTCGTCGAGGGATGGACGGCCTGGCGCCCGCCGCGGACTGCCCGCCCGCCCGATCAGGGCCGGACGGCGGGCAAGTCCGCACCGACGGACAACGCGGCATCGTCCGGACGGCTGTCCGGGGGACGAAACGAGCCCGGGGGAGCGGCGGCCGGTGTGGGGCGGTTTGGGCCACTCCTGCCAGTTCGTTCGCATACCCTCGAGAGCACCGGACGCCCCCACGCGTCCCTGCTCTGGAAGGCATCACGTGCGCGGAGGTGTGGCAGCGGCCCTGCTCGGAGTGCTGGCCCTGGCGGGCAGCACGCTCGCCCTGCCCGGCAGCGCGGTCGCCGGCGCGCCGGCGACCCAGGTGGCCGAGTCTGGGCGCGAATTCAGCGTTTTGGCGGCGGAGGGCACGTCGCTCGGGGCGGTCGAGGCCGCGGTCCGCGCGAGTGGCGGGACGGTCGAGCGCAGCAACGCCGCCGTGGGGTTGCTCACCGCCCGCGCCGGCCGCGACGGGTTCACCCAGGCACTGCGCTCCTCCAACCTCGTCCAGGCGGTCGCCGCCGTAGCCCCGATCGGCAGCGTCCCGGCCCTGCTGCCGGTGGCACTTCCCCTGCCCGGGGCGGTCGCCCCGTCCGGCACCGCCCCGTCCGGCACTGCGGCGTTGCCCACACGCGCGACAACCTCGACCACCGGTACGTCAGCCCGCCCCGCCGGGCCGTCCGCGGACCCGCTCGACACCCGCCTGTGGGGCCTGTCGAACATCCACGCGGAGCAGGCGCGCAAGTCCCAGCCCGGCGACAAACGCGTGCTCGTCGGCATCCTGGACACCGGGGTGGACGGGACGCACCCCGACATCGCGCCGAACTTCAGCAAGAAGCTCTCGCGCAACTTCACCAAGGACATCGTCAAGGACGCGGCGGGCCGCACGGTCGACGGGCCGTGCGAGGTCAGCTCCTGCGTCGACCCGAACGACCGCGACGACAACGGCCACGGCACCCACGTCGCGGGCACCATCGCCGCGGCGGCGGACAGGTTCGGTCGTCTCGGGGGTCGCGCCCGGCGTGACGATCGTCAACGTGCGGGCGGGCGCGGACTCCGGCCTGTTCTTCCTCCAGCCGACCGTCGACGCGATCACCTACGCGGGCGACATCGGCATCGACGTCCTCAACATGTCGTTCTACATCGACCCGTGGCTCGAGAACTGCCCGGACAACCTCGCGGACTCGGTCGAGGAGCGGGAGTTCCAGAAGCTCACGGTCACCGCGGTCACCCGGGCCATGAAGTACGCGGACGGCAAGGGCGTCACCTCGATCGTCTCGCTCGGCAACAGCAACGCCGACCTCGACACCCCGCTGCCCGTCGACAACTCCAGCCCGAACTTCCCGAAGGGCACCGCGCGGCCGCGCCTGGTCGACCCGAACACCTGCCGTTCGCTCCCGCGGGACGACCCGCACGCGGTCGGGGTCGGCGCGACGGGTCCGTCCGGCGGGAAGTCCAACTACTCGAACTACGGCTCGTCCATCTCGGTCGCCGCGCCCGGGGGCTGGGTCGGCGACTACGCGGGGACGCCGGACGGCGACACGCTCGAGAACGCGATCCTGTCGGCGTACCCGCGCGAACTGGCCGTCGCCGAGAACGCCGTCGACGACTCGGGGGCGGTCAACGCGGCGGGCCGCGCGTCGGGCCTGCTCTCCGACTGCAAGGGCAAGGTCTGCGGTTACTACCGCTACCTGCAGGGCACGTCGATGGCCTCGCCGCACGTCTCCGGCGTCGCCGCGCTGATCGTGAGCGAGTTCGGGGCCAAGCAGGGCAAGGGGTTCGGCCTGGCGCCCGCCGACGTCCGCAAGGTCCTCGAGGGGACGGCCACGGCGCGTGCCTGCCCGGACCCGTTGACGACCCTGGTCACGTACAACGGCGTGTGTACCGGCGACGCGGCCTTCAACACGTTCTACGGCCACGGTGAGGTGGACGCGCTGGCGGCGATCACCCGCGGGCGGGCGATCCTCGGCGGTAGCTGAGCCGGGGCTCAGCTACCGCTGGGTCAGCCGTGGTACATGTCGGGCAACCCGCCGCCCGTCGACTCGCCGCCGATCGCCCCGCGCCCCGGCTGGCACCCCTTACGGCAGTTCCACATCGGGCTGACGCGCATGTGCGGCTCCGGGCCCTCGCCGCGGACGTTGACCGGGTACCCGGTGGTCACCCCGCCGCAGACCGGGCAGGGCGGCCACTCCAGCGCGTTGTACTGCGTCTGGGTCAGGACGTCCTCGCCGGTGCCCTGCAGCGTCCAGGTCTCGGTCTCGATGTGGAGCTTCATGGGCGCTCTCCTCCGGCCACCGCGGAAGGTGGCGTCGCCTAGCGTGGAGTAGTCGCCTCGTGGCGGTCACTGTGCCGCCACGCTACGCCTTCGCCGATCACTGCGCGCTGATCGCCTTCAGGACGTCGAGGCGCGCGGCCCGCCGCGCCGGCCACACGGCCGCCAGCACCCCCACGATGCCCGCCACCACGACGAAGATCGCCATCTGCCCGCCGGGGACGACGAGGGTGTCGATGCCGTCGTCCGCGAGCGTGCGCTGCAGCGCGACACCGAAGCCGATGCCGATGATCAGTCCCAGCGTGGCGCCGAAGACCGAGATCACCACGGATTCCAGCCGCACCATCCGGCGCAGCTGACGCCGGCTCATGCCGACCGCCCGCAGGAGCCCGATCTCCCGGGTCCGTTCGGTCACCGACAGGGCGAGGGTGTTGATGATGCCGAGCACGGCGATGACGATGGCCAGCGCGAGCATGCCGTAGATCATGTACAGCAGCTGGTCGGCCTGGGCGCGCTGTTCGTCCTTGAACTCGTCCCGGTCCTTCAGCGCGACCTCGGGGTGCCCGGTCAGCAGCGCTGTCCAGGGCCGGGCCGGACGGTCGCGGGCCGACGCGTCCGGCGCCAGGTTGACGAACGCGAAGGTGTCGACCGGCCGGACCCCGCCGGCTTCCGCCGTCTCGGTCGACATCAGGTAGCCGCCGAGCAGCGAGTTCTCGGCGTAGACGCCGCCGATCCGGACCTTCATGTCCTTGCCGCTCGCGAAGGTCACGCGGAACTCGGTCGCCGACGCTCCACCCGCGCGAGGCGGCGACGTCGTCGTCCACCAGGAGCGATCGGCCGTGCAGCCCGCCGACGTCCCCGGAGCGGAACTCGACCGCGACCGCACCGGTGAGCGCCTCGGGGCTGATCGCGGCGACGCTGCGGACCTTCCCGTCGACCTGCACGGCCGTCGCGCGCATCTCCATCACCGAGGCGACCCCCGGGACCTTGCGCATGTCCTGCGCGATCTGCGGGCTGAAGGGCGTGCCGGCGGCGTCGGACAGGATGAACTCCGCCTCGAGGCTGCTGTCGACGAGCTTGCCGATCGAGGCGTTGATGGACGCCGACATGACGCCGAACGTGCCCACCAGCGCGAGCCCGATCATCAGCGCGGACGCGGTGGCGGCCGTGCGCCGCGGGTTGCGCAGTGCGTTCTCGCGGCTGAGCCGGCCGACCGCCCCGAACAGCACCGGGAACGCCGCGCCGAGCGTGCGGACGAACGGTTTGCTCAGGATGGGGCTGACCACGGTGACGCCGACGAAGACACCCACGACGCCGAGCCCGACGCCCAGCGCCGCCCCGGAACCGCTGCCCAGCAGGCCTGCCGCCATGAGGCCGGCACCGGCGAGGAAGAGCACCGTGCCCGCGATCGCGCGGATGCGCAGCGAGCGCTCCGGCATCGCGACGTCGTCGCGCATGGCCGCCACCGGTGGGATCCGGGCGGCGCGGCGGGCCGGGAAGTACGCCGCGACCAGCGTCACCGGGACGCCGACGAGGTACGCCGTCGCGATCGTGCGCGGCGTGACGACGAGGCCCTGGCTGCCCAGGTCGAGGCCGATGGCGGCGAACAGCTCGCGCAGGCCGGTGGCGATGCCGAGGCCCGCGGCCAGGCCGAGGGTCGACCCGATCAGGCCGACGACCAGGGCCTCGACGAGGACGGACGAGGTGACCTGGCGACGGTTCGCGCCCAGTGCCCGCATCAGCGCGAGCTCGCGGGTGCGCTGCGCGACCAGCATGGTGAAGGTGTTCAGGATGATGAACGAGCCGACGAAGACGGCGACGCCGGCGAAGATCAGCAGGAAGATGTTGAGGAAGGCGAGGCCCTCCTTGATGTCCGCGGCGTTCGTCTCGGCCTGCTCCTGGCGGGTCTTCGCGACGTAGTCGGCCGGGATCACCTTGGTGATCCGGTCGCGCAGCTCGGGCAGCGCCTGCCCGTCCGCGGCCTTGATCACGATCTCGGAGAAGTCCGGCGAGCCCAGCAGGTCGTGGGCGCGCGCGTCCGTGAAGCCGGACAGGGTGGCGCCGCCGAGGTTGCCGGTGTCGCCGAACTTGAAGATGCCGGTCAGCGTCGCCTCGAGCCGCGGCCCGGGCGTCAGCAGGACGATCTTGTCGCCGATCTTCAGGCCGCCCTTGGCGGCCGACACGGAGTCGACGACGACGTCGTCCGGGCCGGCCGGGCCCTTGCCCTCGACCAGCGTGACGGAGCTGTCGGCGTTCAGGTCCTGCGGCCAGTCGATGGCCAGGCCGGGGGCGCCCTGGCTGCCGAGCACCTTGCCGTCCTTGCCGAGGATGCGGATGCCCTCGACGGTGATGTCGCCCTCGGCATGCTTCACGCCGGGCACCGCGGAGATCGCCGGCAGCAGCGACGCCGGCACCGTCGTGGCGCCGATCTCCTGCCCCGGGACCTGCGCGTCGAACGCGAGTTCCTTGCTCACGGTGACGTCGGCCGAGACCTCGTCGAAGAGCTTGTCGAACGCGGTCGAGATGGTGTCGGTGAAGACCAGGGAGCCGGCGACGAACGCGACCCCGAGCACGACGGCGATCGCGCTGAGCGCGAGCCGGATCTTGTGCGCAACCACGCTGCGCAGAGACGCCTTGAGCATGTGCGGTCAGGCCCCGGCGCCGGGCGCGCCCGGCGTGACCGTGCCCCAGGTCGTCGACTCGTCCGACGCGGCGTCGGCGAGGCTGTCGAACTTCTTCATCCGCTCCAGCACCTTGTCGGCGGTCGGGTTCGGCATCTCGTCGACGATGAGGCCGTCCGCGAGGAACAGGACGCGCCCGGCGAAGCCGGCCGCGGAGGGGTCGTGCGTGACCATCGCGATGGTCTGGCCCATCTGCTGGGCCGAGTCGCGCAGGAACGCCAGCACCTCGGCCCCCGAGCGGGAGTCCAGGTTCCCGGTCGGCTCGTCGGCGAACACGATCTCCGGTCGCCCGGCCAGGGCCCGCGCGCACGCTACGCGCTGCTGCTGGCCGCCGGACAGCTCGCTCGGGCGGTGCCGCAACCGCGTCCGAAGGCCGAGGGTGTCGACGACCGCGTCGAGCCACTTCGGGTCCAGCGGGCGCCCCGCGATGTCGGCGGGCAGGCTGATGTTCTCGAGCGCGGTCAGCGTCGGGACGAGGTTGTAGGCCTGGAAGACGAATCCGATCTTGTCGCGGCGCAGGCGCGTGAGGTGCTTGTCGTCGAGCCGGTTGAGCTCGATGCTGCCGATGAAGACCTGGCCGGCGGACGCCGTGTCGAGGCCCGCCATGCAGTGCATCAGCGTCGACTTGCCCGAGCCGGACGGCCCCATGATCGCGGTGAACTGGCCGCGCAGGAACTCGACGTCGACGCCGGCCAGCGCCAGCACCTTCGTGTCGCCCTTGCCGTACTGCTTGGTCAACCCGACACAGCGCGCAGCCACGGACTCGCTGGTCCCGATCTCGCTGCCGGTCACGGTCGATGCGGTTGTCATCAGTGCCCTGCCCCCGTAGATCGTTTACTCATTCCTGAACACACTAGGCGCGGCGCAGTGTGCCCAGCACCGGAATAGACCCTTGGATCTCTCAGGGTCGACCCCGGTTTCCCTGAAGTTCGTCCCCAGGGGGTTCGGCGTCCCCCGGGAGCGGCGGCGGGGTGCCGCCGAAGGCCGGGCACAGTGCGCGGTGGTCGCACCAAGCGCACAGCGGCCCGGGGCTGGGCCGCCAGTCGCCGGTGGCGGTGGCCAGCTCGATCGCCGTCCACAGCGCCTCGACCTTGCGTTCCGTCGCCACCAGGTCGGCGACATCGGGGGAGTAGCGCAGCACCTCGCCGCTGCCCAGGTAGACGAGTTGCAGCAGTTTGGGCACCTGGCCGTGCAGGCGCCACCAGACGAGCGCGTAGAACTTCAGCTGGAACATCGCCCGGGCCTCGAACTCCGCCGGGGGCGCGTTGCCGGTCTTGTAGTCGACCAGCCGCACGTCACCGGCCGCGTCCCCGGCGACGACCGGCGCCACGTCGAGCCGGTCGATGTACCCGCGCAGGTTCAGGCCGCCCGCCAGCGTCGTCTCGACATAGAGCTCGCGAGCGGCGGGCTCGAGCCGCCGCGGGTCCTCCAGCGTGTAGTAGCGCTCGAGCAGCGCCGCCGCCTCGGCCAGCCAGGTCTGGGCCGCGCCGTCGGGCTCGCCGGCGAACAGACCGGCCAGCTCGGGGGACTCCGCGCAAAGCCGGGCCCACTCGGGCGCCACCAGCCCGAGGGCCGCGGCCGGGGTGCGCTCCGCGGCCGGCAGGTCGAAGAGGCGCTCGAGAACCGCGTGCACCACCGTGCCCCGGACGGCGGCGGCGGACGGCCGCTGCGGCAGCTTGTCGAGGACGCGGAAGCGGTACAGCAGGGGGCAGGCCAGGAAGTCACCTGCACGCGAGGGCGACAGACCGGGCTTGCGCGGTGCGTCGTCGGCGCCCGCTGATCCCGGGTCGTTTTCCGGGTCGTTTTCCGGGTCGATCTCCGGGCTGCTCACTGTCACGGGCGAAACTGTAGGACCGCCCGCCGACAGTTCCCTGGACCCCTCCGCCCCGTCAGGCACACGCTCGGCGCCACTCGCGCATAGCATCGACAGCGTGAAGGTCACGAAACCGGACTCCCTGTGAGCGAACCGAGGGCGCTGTGAGTCAACCGGCGGGCGCCTCGACGGAAGCCCCCCAGGCCCCGGGCCGCGGCGGGTGGCTGATGTGCCGCCTGTTCGGGGTGCCGGTCTACGTGACCCCGTCCTGGGCGATCGTGGCCGTCCTGATCACGGTGATGTTCGCGCCGAACGTCGGCTACGACATTCCGGAGATCGGCGGCGGCCGCTTCGCCGTGTCGTTCACCTACGCCGTCCTGCTCTACCTGTCGGTCCTGATCCACGAGCTGGGCCACGCCCTCGTCGGCGATGAAGATCGGCCTGCCGGTCAAGCGCATCACCCTGCAATTGCTCGGCGGCGTGACCGAGATGGGCGGCGAGGCCCGCACGCCCGGGCCGCGAGTTCGCGGTCGCCGGCGCCGGTCCGGCGCTCTCGCTGCTGCTCGGCTTCGGGGCGTACCTCTCGCTCGGCGCCCTCGGCGGCGACCCGGGCGGGCTGACCGGGCCGTCCGCGGCCAGGCGACCCGTCCGACCCGGTGAGCCTGCGGATCGTCCTGCTGTTGCTGGACGCGCTGATGCTCGCCAACATCCTCGTCGGCCTCTTCAACCTGCTGCCCGGCCTGCCGCTGGACGGCGGCATCATGCTGCGCTCGGCGCTGTGGCGCATCACGGGCCGGACGTCGACGGCAACCGTCGCCGCCGGCTGGGTCGGCCGCGGGCTCGCGGTCGTCGTGTTCTTCGTCCCGTTCGCGTTCGACCGGATCACCGGGCGACCCACCGAGATGTTCACCGTCATCTGGGGTGCGCTGCTGTCCGGGTTCATCTGGGTCGGCGCGTCCAACGCCATGCGCGGCGCGGTGCTGCGCGAGAAGCTGCCGTCGCTGTCGGCCCGGTCGCTGACGCGGCGGGCGATCCCCGTCCCCGGCGACCTGCCGCTCGGCGAGGCGCTGCGCCAGGCGCACGCAGCGGGCGCGCAGGGCCTGGTGGTGGTCGACACGAGCGGCAACCCGGTCGGCATCGTCAACGAGGCCTCGGTCACCGCGACGCCCGAGCAGCGGCGGCCGTGGGTCGAGGTCGCGGCCCTCGCGCGGCGGCTCGAGCCCGGCCTGACGGTCCTGGCCGACCTGAACGGCGAGCCGCTGCTGCGCCGCCTGGAGGAGACCCCCGCGACCGAGTACCTGGTCGTCGAGCCCAACGGCGACATCGTCGGCATCCTCGCGACGGCGGACGTGACGCGGGCGGTGCGGGCGCCCTAGGGGACCCCTCACTAGGCTCGCCCCCCGTGACCGAGACCAGCGGGCCGACAGGCGCGGCCGAGCGCCGGGGCTACTTCCGGGTCGGTGACCTGGTGCAGCTCACGGACCCCAAGGGCCGGCACAGCACGATCACGCTCGAGGCGGGCAAGACCTACCACAGCCACCGCGGGAACTTCCCCCACGACGAGCTGATCGGGCAGCCAGAGGGCTCCGTCGTGAAGACCAACGGCGGCGTCGACTTCCTGGCGCTGCGGCCGTTGCTGTCCGACTTCGTGCTCTCGATGCCGCGCGGCGCGACGGTGGTCTATCCCAAGGACGCGGCCCAGATCGTCGGCCTGGCCGACATCTTCCCCGGCGCGCGGGTCGTGGAGGCCGGCGCCGGCTCGGGTGCCCTGAGCTGCTCGCTGCTGCGCGCCGTGGGGGAGCACGGGACGGTCTCGTCCTACGAGCGCCGCCCGGAGTTCGCCGCGATCGCGCGCAAGAACGTCGAGCGTTTCTTCGGCGGGCCGCACCCGGCCTGGAGCCTGACCGTCGCCGACCTCGCCGTCGAGTTGCCCCTGACCGGCGTACGCGAGGTCGACCGCGTCGTCCTCGACATGCTCGCGCCCTGGGAGTGCCTGGACGCCGTCGCCGGCGTCCTCGTCCCCGGCGGGGTCCTGTGCTGTTACGTCGCGACGACCACCCAGCTCGCGCGGCTCGTCGAGGCCATGCGCGAGCACGGGACGTTCACGGAGCCCGCGTCGTGGGAGACCCTCGTCCGGACGTGGCACGTGGAGGGCCTGGCGGTCCGCCCCGACCACCGGATGATCGGCCACACCGGGTTTCTCGTCACGACACGCCGGATGGCGCCGGGAGTTGCGCCGCCGCTGCGCCGCCGGCGTCCGGCCAAGGGTGCGCAGACCGAGGACGTCGACGCCCCGGCCGACGAGCGGCGCCCTTGCGGTCCCGTTCCGCCCGAACCTGCCCTGACGGTGCGTCGCGACGCGCCGGTTTGTCCGGATCAGGCAACAAATCGGCGGGTCCCTTGTCCTGTCAGGAGAGTGACGATCACTCGGCCGAGCCGAGATCGTGGCAAGAATGAGAGTGTCGGCCCGGCATACACCGGATCTCACCTCGGTTAAGGATGGATCAACCGCTGCCCCGCAGAACCTCCGTGGGGCGTCAATGGCGGTAGCTGGTGACATTGGACTGACACGTTCAGCTGATCAGTCCGGCTTCGTGGGCACGCAGGGACCCCCGGTTGTAGGGTCGTTGCAACGCCCCAGGGAGGTTGTGAATCGTGCCTGCTCCGGACGACCGCGACGCACGCGACGTCGACGATCTCGTTAGCCAGGTCTCCTTCCTGGAACAGGAGGTGGCTGTCCTCCGCCGCCGACTGACCGACTCTCCGCGCCACATGCGGCAGCTCGAAGAGCGGGTGATCGAACTCCAGACGCAGCTGTCCGGGGTCACCTCGCAGAACGAGCGCCTCGTGGGCACGCTCCGGGAGGCGCGGGAGCAGATCCTCGCGCTGAAGGAGGAGGTCGACCGCCTCGCCCAGCCGCCGTCCGGCTTCGGGGTGTTCGTCAACCGCAACGAGGACGAGACCGTCGACGTCTTCACCGGCGGTCGCAAGCTCCGGGTGGCCGTGAGCCCGGAGGTCGACCTCGACCTCCTCAAGCCCGGCCAGGAGGTCATGCTCAACGAGGCGCTCAACGTGGTTCGCGCGATGGACTGGGAGCGCATCGGCGAGGTCGTGAGCCTCAAAGAGATCATGGCCGACGGCGAGCGCGCTCTCGTCACGGGTCACACCGACGAGGAGAAGGTCGTCTGGCTCGCCGAGCCGCTGCGCGACCAGCCGATCCGCATCGGTGACTCGCTGCTCTGCGAGCCGCGCTCCGGCTACGTCTACGAGCGGGTCCCCAAGTCCGAGGTCGAAGAGCTCGTCCTCGAGGAGGTCCCGGACATCGACTACAGCTCGATCGGTGGCCTCATGGCGCAGATCGAGATGATCCGCGACGCGGTCGAGCTCCCGTACCTGCACCGCGACCTGTTCATCGAGCACAAGCTGCGGCCCCCGAAGGGTGTGCTGCTCTACGGCCCGCCCGGGTGCGGCAAGACCCTCATCGCCAAGGCCGTTGCGAACAGCCTGGCCAAGAAGGTCGCCGCGCACACCGGCAAGCCCGAGGGGAAGTCCTACTTCCTCAACATCAAGGGCCCGGAGCTGCTGAACAAGTACGTCGGCGAGACCGAGCGCCACATCCGCCTGGTCTTCCAGCGGGCGCGTGAGAAGGCGTCCGAGGGCACCCCGGTCATCGTCTTCTTCGACGAGATGGACTCGCTGTTCCGCACCCGCGGTTCCGGCGTCTCCTCCGACGTCGAGAACACGATCGTCCCGCAGTTGCTCTCGGAGATCGACGGCGTCGAGGGCCTGGAGAACGTCGTCGTCATCGGCGCCTCCAACCGCGAGGACATGATCGACCCCGCGATCCTGCGGCCCGGCCGGCTCGACGTGAAGATCAAGATCGAGCGTCCGGACGCCGAGGGCGCCAAGGACATCTTCGGCAAGTACATCGTCGAGGAGCTGCCCCTGCACGCGGACGACCTCGGCCGAGCACGACGGCAACCGCCACGCCACGGTCACCTCGATGATCCAGCGGACCGTCGAGCGCATGTACGCGGACGCCGACGAGAACCGGTTCCTGGAGGTCACCTACGCCAACGGTGACAAGGAGGTCCTGTACTTCAAGGACTTCAACTCCGGCGCCATGATCGAGAACATCGTCAACAGAGCCAAGAAGATGGCGATCAAGGACTGGCTGGAGCACAAGCAGCGCGGCATCCGGATCTCGCACCTCATGGCCGCATGCGTCGACGAGTTCAAGGAGAACGAGGACCTGCCGAACACGACGAACCCGGACGACTGGGCCCGCATCTCCGGCAAGAAGGGCGAGCGGATCGTGTACATCCGCACCCTGATCTCCGGCAAGCAGGGCGCCGAGGCCGGCCGCTCGATCGACACGGTCGCGAACACGGGCCAGTACCTGTAGGCACCGCCGACCGAACGCCCCCTCCGACCTGGGAGGGGGCGTTCGGCTTTTTAGGTGGCCCTCGGCCGCACGCGGGCGTCGGCTGGGGATGCAGGTTGTGACTGGTGAGACGCCTGCAGGCCCGATCCGTGCCCCGGCAGCCTCAACTCGCATCTGTAGCCGTCGGCTGCGGCGGGATGACGGCGGGGCGCTGGGCGAGGACCCGCTCGACTCGAGCCAGTACCCAATGCGGACGCAGGCGTACGTCCTCCCAGGTGAAGCGCAGCAGGACGTACCCGCGTTCGGCCAGGCCGTTGGACCGGCGGCGGTCGTCCCGGTACGAGGTTCGGTCGGAGTGAAACTCGAACCCGTCCCCCTCGACCACCAGCCAGCCGTCGAGAACGAAGTCGACAGTCCCTACTCCGGGCATGCGCACTTGACTCTGAATGTCGACGTCCAGAACGGACATCAGGACGCGAAGCGCGGACTCCAACGGCGAGCCTGCCCGCGGGTCTACGTGCCGGACTGCCCGGCGCAGGGCCGCCGCGCCGGGCCCGCGCGCCGCAATCGCGGCCTGTTGAAGCCGGTGGAGGGTAACGAGCCGTGCGCGGAGGGCGGAATCGAGGATGACAACGGCCTCTGCGAGCGGCAGAGTCCGGCCGCAATCAAGCAACGTCCTCAGCACGCTCGTCACGTCTCGGCTCGGGTCGACGTCCGCTGGGCCGAGGTCTGCGTGGTGCACTCGGACGCCTTGCGCGCCGCGGCGCGTCCCTCGCGGCACGATGACGTCCGTCGCGACAGGTTCGGTCCACACAGCGAGGCCGTGGAGGACGGCCGCGCTCACGTGGGAGGCCACGCCTTGCAGGCTCACCGCGAGTGCCAGCGCTGCCGGGGCGTCCGGAAGGGCGTACCCGCCCTGCCCTGCGCGCAGAACGGCTCCGCTCGCCAGGGCGGCCTTCAGGCTACGTTCGGACACGCCGAACTCGCGCAGGCGCTTCCACCGTGCCGCTCCGCCCGCCTTCACCAACGAATCCACGAGGTCCACTCACCGACCGTCGCGGAAGCGGTTGGGCGCCGCACCCCGCGCTCGTCTGTCTGTGGACGACGGCGTCCACCGGGTTTGCTGTGGACGAGCAGCGTGCCCGACGGCTGCGGATGCGAGATGGGCCAGGTGAGGCGCCACATTGGCGTGTCGGCGCCTCACCAGGCGCAATCCGCATCTGCGGCCGTCGGTCACGGCTCGGGCTCCGGACCGAATCGCCCACTCGTGAGCCGGTGCCGCCCGACCAAAGGTCGGGCGTTCCGCTTAAGCTCAGCACTATGAGTGTGTGGCGCGTGATGGGGATCGAGACCGAGTACGGCGTCTCCGTACCGGGGCATCCGACAGCCAACGCTATGCTCACCTCCTCCCAGGTGGTCAACGCCTACGCGTCGGCGACGACGAGGGCCCGCCGGGCCCGGTGGGACTTCGAGGAGGAGAACCCGCTGCGCGACGCGCGGGGCTTCGACCTCGCGCGCGACCTGGCCGACGCGAGCCAGTTGACGGACGAGGACGTCGGCCTCGCGAACGTCATCCTGACGAACGGCGCGCGGCTCTACGTCGACCACGCGCACCCGGAGTACTCGACGCCGGAGTGCACCAACCCGCGCGACCTGGTGGCGTGGGACAAGGCGGGCGAGGTCATCATGGCCGCCGCCGCGGAGCAGGCGTCCCGCATCCCGGGGGCGCCGCCGATCAATCTCTACAAGAACAACACCGACAACAAGGGCGCCTCGTACGGCACCCACGAGAACTACCTCATGCAGCGGGCGACGCCGTTCGCGGACATCGTCCGCAACCTGACCCCGTTCTTCGTGACGCGCCAGGTGGTCTGCGGCGCCGGCCGGGTCGGCATCGGGCAGGACGGGCGCGGGCAGGGCTTCCAGATCAGCCAGCGCGCCGACTTCTTCGAGGTCGAGGTCGGGCTCGAGACCACACTCAAGCGTCCGATCATCAACACCCGCGACGAGCCGCACGCGGACGCGGAGAAGTACCGCCGCCTGCACGTCATCATCGGTGACGCGAACCTGTCGGAGATCTCCACGTACCTGAAGCTCGGGACGACCGCCCTGGTGCTGGCGATGATCGAGGACCGCTTCCTGTCGGGTGATATGTCGGTGGACGGCCCGGTGCAGGCGCTCCACCAGGTGAGCCACGACCCGACGCTCAAGCATCTGATCACGCTGCAGTCGGGGCGCCGGGTCACGGCGATCCAGCTCCAGATGGAGTACTGCGAGCAGGCCCGCAAGTACGTGGAGGACCGCTACGGCGCCGACGCGGACGACGTGACGCAGGACGTGCTGAACCGCTGGGAGTCGGTGCTCACGCGCCTGCAGTCCGACCCGACGAGCCTGTCGCGCGAACTCGACTGGGTCGCGAAGCTGGAGCTGTTCAACGGCTACCGCGAGCGGGACGGCCTCGACTGGGACGCGCCGCGCCTGCACCTGGTCGACCTGCAGTACGCCGACGTGCGGCCCGAGAAGGGCCTGTACAACAAGCTCGCCCAGAAGGGCCGCATCGAGCGCCTGACGACCGACGCGAAGGTCTCCTGGGCGATGACGAACCCCCCGGAGGACACCCGCGCGTATTTCCGCGGCCGGTGCCTGGACCAGTACGCGGACGAGATCGCGGCCGCGTCCTGGGACTCGGTGATCTTCGACCTGCCCGGTCGGGACTCGCTGCAGCGAGTGCCGACGCTCGAGCCGCTGCGGGGCACGCGCCGCCACGTGGGTGAGCTCTTGGACCGCTGCACTACCGCCGAGGAGCTCGTGCGCACCCTTGCGGGCGGTTGAGCAGTCGACCGCGAGTCGGTGGGTTTGCCACTGAAATGTCGGTCGGCGCAGGTATGGTCGCACCAGGTTCCCGAACGATGAGGAGGCCCGACATGGCCGCGAAGGACTCAGGCGGTGGGCAGACACAGGCCCGCAAGACCGAGCAGGAAGACGCGCCCGTCGAGCAGAAGACGAGCGACGTCCAAGAACGCCACGAGAAGCTGTCGGACGACGTCGACTCGATCCTCGACGAGATCGACGAGGTCCTCGAGGAGAACGCCGAGGAGTTCGTCCGCTCGTTCGTCCAAAAGGGCGGCCAGTAGGTCCCGAAAGCACGCACGAGCACCGTCTCCGCAGGTCGGGGGGCGGTGCTTTTGCGTTGGGCCGCGGCGCGCCGCGGCGAGATCGCGACCGGCCACGGGAACAAGGGCCCGGTGTGCTTAGCTGCACCCTGCACGCCTGCCGATCTTCGGCCGGCGACACGCGAATCTCACCCGCGGAAGGACTTTGTGTGGCGACGATCCCCGACGGCACCGGGCGTCTCCCGGCGGCCTTCCTGGCGCAGGGCACCTCCTCGTTCACGGACTTTCTGTCGTCCTTCGCCCCCGAGCTGCTCCCGCACCGGCGCACCATGCCGGCGGTCTCGCCCGCGGACGTCGTGCACGGCACGACGATCGTGGTGGCGACCTTCCCGGGCGGCGTCGTCATGGCGGGTGACCGCAGGGCCACGATGGGCAACATCATCGCCCAGCGCGACATCGAGAAGGTCTTCCCGGCCGACGAGTTCTCCTGCGTCGGCATCGCCGGCGCGGCGGGCCTCGCGGTCGAGATGGTCCGGCTGTTCCAGGTGGAACTCGAGCACTACGAGAAGATCGAGGGCACGACGCTCTCCCTCGACGGCAAGGCCAACCGGCTGGCCTCGATGATCCGGTCGAACCTCGGCATGGCGATGCAGGGCCTCGCGGTCGTGCCGCTGTTCTGTGGCTTCGACACGGACGCCGACCGCGGGCGCATCTTCAGCTACGACATCACCGGCGGCAAGTACGAGGAGACGGCGTACCACTCCGTCGGCTCGGGCTCGCTGTTCGCCCGCGGCGCGCTCAAGAAGCTGCACAGGGCCGACATGAGCGAGGCCGACACGATCCTCGCCCTCGTCCAGGCCCTGTACGACGCGGCCGACGACGACTCGGCGACCGGCGGTCCGGACCTGACCCGCTCGATCTGGCCGGTCGTGTTCTCCGTGACCACGGACGGCTACCGCCGGGTGCCCGACATCGAGATCGGCGACATCGTCCGCGGAGTCGTCGCGGGCCGCATGACCGAGCCGGACGGGCCCCCCGCGCCGCTGCACTAGGAATCTGGCAGCTCCAGCCTCCGCCAGGCCCGTCCAGGAACATCACGAGAGGACCCCGTCGCGGTGACCACGCCGTTCTACATCTCGCCCGAACAGGTCATGAAGGACAAGGCGGACTACGCCCGCAAGGGCATCGCCCGCGGGCGCAGCGCCGCCGTCCTGCAGTACGAGCAGGGCATCCTCCTCGTTGCCGAGAACTGGTCGCCGGCGCTGCACAAGATCAGCGAGATCTACGACCAGATCGCCTTTGCCGCGGTGGGTCGCTACAACGAGTTCGAGAACCTGCGGATCATGGGCGTGCGCATCGCCGACCTGCGCGGGTATTCCTACGACCGGCGGGACGTGACGGCGCGCGGCCTGGCCAACGCCTACGCCCAGACGCTCGGCACGATCTTCAGCTCGGCGGGGGAGAAGCCGTTCGAGGTCGAACTGGTCGTGGCCGAGATCGGTGACAGCCCGGAGGAAGACCAGATCTACCGGCTCACCTACGACGGTTCCGTCGCGGACGAGCACGGCTACATGGTCATGGGCGGCCAGACCGAGGCGATCGGCAAGTACCTCGAGGAGCACTACCGCGAGGGCATCGGGATGGAGGAGGCGCTGCGCCTCGCCGTCCGCGCGCTGGGTGAGGGCGGCGCCAAGCCGGACCCGGCCGTGGAGGGTCCGCGCAAGATCGCGGCCAATCAGCTCGAGGTCGCCGTGCTGGAGCGCTCGCGCCCCAAGCGCAAGTTCCGCCGGTTGTCCCGCGCCCGGGTCGAGGAGATCCTGGCGGCCGGTCCGCCGGCGACCTCCGCCGCGGCTCCGGCGGAGACGGCCCCAGCGGCGCCTGCCGCACCGGCGGCGGACGAGCGCCCCGCTGTCGGGCCGCAGCCGCCGAAGCCCGGTCAGGGGGGTCCCGGTTCGGCGTCCGGCCCCGCGGTCGACGGCAGCCCCCTGTAGATGCAGGTCACGAGCGAGCACCGACCGGCCGGTCTTTCCTACGGCGACACCGCCCCCGGCGTAGGGTGATCGCATGGACCGCCGCATCTTCGGGCTGGAGAACGAGTACGGCGTAACGTGCACCTTCCGCGGGCAGCGGCGTCTGTCGCCCGACGAGGTTGCGCGTTACCTTTTCCGCCGTGTCGTCTCGTGGGGCCGCAGCAGCAATGTCTTCCTCCGCAACGGTGCCCGCCTGTACCTGGACGTAGGCAGCCACCCCGAGTACGCGACACCGGAGTGCGACTCTGTCGTCGACCTGGTGACGCACGACAAGGCCGGGGAGCGCATTCTCGAGGGCCTACTCGTCGACGCCGAGCGCCGCCTCCGCGAGGAGGGCATCGCCGGCGACGTGTACCTGTTCAAGAACAACACCGACTCGGCGGGCAACTCCTACGGCTGCCACGAGAACTACCTGGTGGCGCGGCACGGCGAGTTCTCGCGCCTGGCCGACATCCTGATCCCGTTCCTGGTCACGCGGCAGATGATCTGCGGCGCCGGCAAGGTGCTGCAGACCCCCCGCGGGGCGGTCTACTGCGTCAGCCAGCGCGCGGAGCACATCTGGGAGGGCGTCTCCTCGGCGACCACCCGCTCGCGTCCCATCATCAACACCCGCGACGAGCCGCACGCCGACGCCGAGCGCTACCGCCGCCTGCACGTCATCGTCGGCGACTCGAACATGTCGGAGACGACGACGATGCTCAAGGTCGGCGCCACCGACCTCGTCCTGCGGATGATCGAGTCCGGCGTCGTGATGCGCGACCTGACGCTGGAGAACCCGATAAGGGCCATCCGCGAGATCAGCCACGACATGACCGGGCGCCGCAAGGTCCGCCTGGCCAACGGCCGCGAGGCCAGCGCGCTGGAGATCCAGGAGGAGTACCTGTCCAAGGCCCGTGACTTCGCGGCGCGCCGGGGCATGGACGACGGGATCGTCAAGCGCGTGCTCGACCTCTGGGAGCGGTCGCTGTCCGCGATCGGCTCGGGCGACCTCGGCCCGATCGAGCGCGAGATCGACTGGGTCATCAAGTACCGGCTGATCGAGAGCTACCGCGCGAAGAACAACCTGCAGCTCTCGGCGCCCCGCGTCGCCCAGCTCGACCTGGCGTACCACGACATCAACCGCCACCGCGGCCTGTACTACCTGCTCGAGAAGAAGGGCGCGGTGGAGCGGGTCGCCCGCGACCTCGCCATCTTCGAGGCCAAGTCGGTGCCGCCGCAGACCACCCGGGCGCGCCTGCGGGGCGAGTTCATCCGCAAGGCCCAGGAGCGCCGTCGCGACTTCACCGTCGACTGGGTGCACCTGAAGCTGAACGACCAGGCCCAACGCACAGTGCTGTGCAAGGATCCTTTCCGGCACACCGACGAACGGGTCGAGAAGCTCATCGCGAGCATGTAATCCGTTCAACCGAACCGAAGGTACTTTCCGCCGTGCGCCGTATCGCTGCTCTGCTGCTCGTCCCCGTCCTGCTCCTGTCGGCTGCGTGCGGCGGCGACGAGGACCCGAAGGTGAGCGCGCCGGTGGCTACGGGCACGCCCGGCGAGCCGACCATCTCCGAGGGCTCCAGCTTCGGCGAGGTCCCGGTCATCAAGACCAAGGGCGAGCCGCCGAAGGACCTGCAGGTCAAGGTCCTCACGGAGGGCAAAGGCAAGACCGTGAAGGCGGGTGACATCCTCGTCGCCGACTTCAAGGGTCAGGTCTGGGATTCGGGCGGCATCGAGCTGATCCCGTTCGAGGACTCGTTCGACTCGGGTTCGCCGATGGTCAAGCCCATCGGCGTCGGCGGGATCATCAAGGCCTGGGACGAGAAGATCCCGGGTCAGAAGGTCGGCTCGCGGATCCAGATGACCGCCCCGCCGGCGTACGCGCTCGGCATGACCGGCAACCAGGGCGCCGGCATCCTGCCCAACGACACACTCGTGTTCGTCATCGACATCCTCGACACCTTCCCGGCGAAGGAAGCCGCGCAGGGCACGGCGGTGTCGGACGGCCTCGCGGGGCTGCCGACGGTCAAGGGCGCCACGACGCCGACGATCTCGATCCCGAAGTCCGGGTCGCCGCCGAAGGGTCTCGTCGCCAAGGTCCTCATCGAGGGCGAGGGTGACCCGGTGAAGGACGGGCAGTTCCTCGCCGTCCACTACACCGGTGTGCTCTGGCGGACGGGCAAGATCTTCGACTCCTCGTGGGAGCGCCCGACCGGCCCCGTCCCGATCGGCATCACGATCGGCGAGGGCATCATCGACGGCTGGAGCAAGGGCCTCGTCGGCAAGAAGGTCGGCAGCCGGGTCCTCCTGTCCGTCCCGCCGTCCGAGGCGTACGGCAAGGAAGGCCTCAAGGTCGCGCAGATCAACGGCACCGACACGCTGGTGTTCGTCGTCGACATCCTGCGCGGTTACAAGGTCGCGGTGCAGCCCTCGCCGTCCGCGAAGCCCTCTTCCTGAGGCTCTAAGCGTTCAGCAGGGCGGCCGCGTGCCGCCCTGCGGCGGCCGCCGCCAGGAACGCCGCGGCGTCTTTCGCCAGGCCGCGCCCCATCGTCGACAGGCGGACGGGCGCGGCCTCCAGCGCGTCGTAGAGCCCGTCGAGCTTGACCTCGACGAGGCGGTGCCGCTGCGCGAGGGCCTCGCAGTCGCGCCGGACGCGGGCGCCGAAGTCGCCGGGCAGCAGGGGGACGGGGACGTCCGCCGCGGCCAGGGCCACCCGCCCGTACGCGGTCAGGCTGTGATGCGACACGCCGCGGTGCCGCTCGCGGGGGTCCGCCTCGGAGACCCGCAGGGACGCGACCGGGCGACCGCCGAGCACGTCCGCCGCGTTGACGGCCTCGCCGCAGACGACCCCCGAGAACCCCCAGCGGGTGTCCGTGCCCAGGTTGCCGGGCCCCTGGGTGACGACGGCGACCTCCGCGCGCAGCACGAGCCGGGCAGCCAGCAGCCCGCTGTGCAGCGAGACGGCCTCGAGGTCACCGCCGAACGCCTGCCCGACGGTCACGGCCGCGGCGAGGTGCCCGGCGTCGCGCAGCCCGGCGACCGTCCGAGAGAACCACAGCGGCAGCGCGCCGCCGTCCGTCATGACGAACGCGATCCGGGTGCCCGGCCGGTCGTGCTGGATCGCCGCGCAGATCGCGGGTAGCGCGGAGTGCAGGTCGGCGGTCACGACCGGCATCCCGTCGATCGAGTCGGCCTCGCGCAGGACCTCGTGGTGGATGCTGCCCTGCTCGTCCGCTCCCGCGACCAGCACCTGGCCCGGGACGTAGCGGGCCTTCACCAGGTGGCCGGGGCCGATCGGGTCTGGCGGCAGCCGCTCGGGCAGGGCCATGACGAAGGCGTAGCCGCCCGTCCCGAGGCCGAGGGCGAGCGCGCTCGCGTTGAGCAGGACGACGTCGCCGGGCCGCGGGCGCCCCGTCAACGCCGGGTAGGCGAGTGCCCGCACGGCGGTCTTGCCGTTGCCGAGCGCGACGTCCAGCTCGACGTCCAGCTCGACCGAGCCGGTCCATTCGGCACGGACGCCGACCACCCTGCCTCTGCGCCAGTGGATCACGCGCGCGAACATACCGGTGCGGTGGCGCCCGGGGTCCGCGGTGGCGGGCGGTGGGGCCGGTAACGTCGCTCGTTGGCAGGAGGAGGTTCGATGTCGGCGAAGCGCACCGAGCGGCTGCTCAACCTCGTCATCTGCCTGCTCGCAGCGAGGCGCTTCCTCGCGAAGGACCAGATCCGCCGCGCGGTGCCGCAGTACGAGGACTGCGCGAGCGACGAGGCCTTCGAGCGCATGTTCGAGCGCGACAAGGAAGAGCTGCGCGACATGGGCATCCCGCTGGAGACGGGCACCCACGACCCGCTGTTCTCCGACGAGCTGGGCTACCGCATCGACCGCGCGGCCTACGCGCTCCCCGAGGTCTCTTTCGAGCCCGACGAGATGGCCGTGCTGGGCCTCGCCGCACGGGCCTGGCAGCAGGCCGCGCTCTCGCACGCGGCCGGCACGGCCCTGCTGAAGCTGCGCTCGGCCGGCGTCGACCCCGACGAGTCCGCGATCGTCGGGCTGGAGCCGCGGGTCAAGGCTTCCGAGCCGGCGTTCGCGCCGCTGTGGGCCGCGGTCCGTGACGCGCGCCCGGTGACCTTCCCCTACCGCGGGCCGCGGGCGACCGAACCCGCCGTCCGCCGGCTCGAGCCGTGGGGGATCCTCTCGCGGAACGGCCGCTGGTACGTCGTCGGGCACGACCTCGACCGCGGCGCGCCGCGGGTGTTCCGGCTCAGCCGCATCGCGGGCGCCGTGAAGTCGGCGGGCGCGGACGGGTCGGTCGTCGTGCCGCCCGGCACGGACATCCGCGAGCAGCTGCGCCGGATGGTGCCGCCCGAGCCGCGGCACGTGGCGACCGTCCGGGCCCAGCCGGGCGCCGGCCTCGGCCTGCGGCACCGGGCGCTCTCGACGACGACAGCTGCCCAGAACGGTGCCGCCGACGGCTGGGACACCCTCGAGGTGCCGTACCGGGACGAGGAGTCGCTCGCCGAGGAACTCGTCGCGTACGGGCCGGTCGTGCTGGCCGTCGACCCGGCGGACCTGCGGGCCGCGGTCGTGCGCCGGCTGTACGCGATCAGCGGCGTCCCGATCGGTTCGACGACATGAGCACTGCGTCCGAGCGGCTCACTCGGCTGCTCGCCCTCGTCCCGTACCTGCTCAGCCGGCAAGGCATCCCGCTGGCCGACGCGGCGCGCGACGCCGGGGTGAGCGAGCGGCAGCTGGAGAAGGACCTCGAGCTGCTCTTCGTCTGCGGCCTGCCCGGGCACATGCCGGACGACCTCATCGAGGCCGACTGGGAGAGCGGGCGGGTGTTCCTCGGCAACGCGGACACGATCGCGCGGCCCTTGCGGCTCGGCGTGGACGAGGTCGCGGCGCTGCTCGTCGGGCTCCGCCTGATCGCCGGCCTGCCCGGCCTGCACGACCGCGCGGCCCTGGACAAGGCGATCGCGAAGCTCCAGGAGGTCGCGGGCGCCGCGGCGGGCACCGCGGAGGACCGAGTCGGCGTCGACGTCCCCTGGGCGCCTGAGGAGGCGGTGCTGGCCGACGCCCGGCGTGCGCTCGCGCAGGGGCGCCGGCTGCACCTGCGCTACTACGTCCCGTGGCGCGACGAGGCCACCGAGCGCGACGTCGACCCGATGCGGGTGGCGCTGGTGGACGGCCGCGGCTACCTGGAGGGCTGGTGCTACTCGGCGGAGGCCGTCCGGCTGTTCCGGCTCGACCGGGTGCTGGCGCTCGACGTGCTCGACACGGCTGCCGAGGTCCCCGCGCAGGCGGCGGAGCTCGACCTGGACGGGGGGCTGTTCCGGCCCTCCCCGGACGACACTGTCGCCACGCTCGAGCTGACGCCCGGACGCCCGCTGGGTGACCGAGTACTACCCCTGCGAGGACGTCGCCGAGCTCGGCGAGGGCCGCCTGCGCGTCGTGCTGCGCACGTCCGACCCCCGGTGGGTGGCGAAGCTGGCGCTGCGCCTGGGCCCGACCGGGCGGATAGTCGACCCGCCCGAACTCGCCGGGTCCGTCCGCGAGACGGCCGCGGCGACCCTGCGGCTGTACCTCGCCGAGGCGGCCCGATGAGCCCCGGTATCACGCGCCTCAAGGTCACCTGTCCCACCTGCGGGCACGTGCGGCTGACTCCGGCGGACGTCCGCCTCGTGGTGGGGGCCCCGCCGCGTGGGTCGTACTACCTGTTCCGGTGCCCGCAGTGCGATGTCCGCGTCCGCCGCCCGGCCCCGGAGGAGGTCGTGAAGGCCCTCGTCGAGCACGGGGTGCCCACCGTCCGGGCCCTCCCGCACGCCGAGGGCGTCGGCTAACCTCCTCGCCATGACGTTCGTCTTCGTGTTCTCGCTGATCGGGCTGCTCGGCATCGTCGTGCTGGGCACCGCGGCGGTGCGCCTGTTTTCCGTGTTCAAGGACTTCACCTCCGAGCTCGGGCGAGTTTCGCAGGAGCTCGGCGACGCGACGCAGGACCTCGAGCGGGCGGCCTCGACGCTTCCGAACTTCGGCCGGAAGCGTCCTTGACGCATGCGCGTCCGCAGCCCGTAACCCGCTGGTCCACAGGTTTCCTCGGGCCTGGCGAGGTACCATCGGGGGATCGACTACCGAAGTAGGAGCACGTCATGCGGCTGAGCGCACCTGAGCTGATCATCATTCTGCTCATCGTGATCTTGCTGTTCGGAGCCAAGAAGCTGCCCGACACGGCGAAGTCGATCGGCGAGTCCCTCAAGATCTTCAAGAAGTCGGTCCGCGACGACGCGCCCCCGCCGCCGCCGGTGGTCGAGCCGCGTCAGGTCACCGCCGGGCCCGAGGCGACCACGCCGCCGCCGGCCAAGACGCTCGACGGCAACGGCCGCGTCGAGCACTGACGCGCGCCCCACTTCGCACCCCGACCCCGCCGACCTCGACCCCACCGACGGATGACCTGACGGAGTGAGCGCAACCACGGGGAACCGAAAGCCGGGCGGAGCTGCCGACGACGCGCGGATGCCGCTCATCGATCATCTGCGAGAACTGCGGTCACGGCTGGTCAAGTCCGTGCTGGCGATCATCGCCGGTTCGATCGCCGCCTGGTTTGCGTACGACTTCCTCATCGACAAGCTGATCGAGCCGATCTGTCAGCCCGGCATTCGCGGCGTCGCCGACGGCCGGTGCAGCGCCCTCGTCGTCAACGGCGTCATCGGGCCGCTCACCCTGCAGCTCAAGGTGTCCCTGTTCGGCGGCCTCGCGCTGTCGAGCCCGGTCTGGCTCTACCAACTCTGGGCGTTTCTCGCGCCAGGCCTGCACAAGCACGAGAAGCGCTGGACGTTCGCGTTCGTCGGCACCGGCGTTCCGCTGTTCGCGCTCGGCGCGATGCTGTCGTACCTGATCCTGCCGACGGCCGTCCGCGTCCTGCTCGGGTTCACGCCCTCCGAGGTGCACAGCCAGGTCCCGCTCGAGGAGTACCTCGACTTCGTCCTGCGCATGCTCCTGGTGTTCGGGTTGTCCTTCGAACTGCCGCTCATTCTGATCATGGCGAACCTGTCGGGCATCCTGTCCGCCGCGCGGATCCGGCGGTGGTGGCGCGGCATGGTCTTCGGCATCTTCGTGTTCGCCGCGGCAGCGACGCCGACCGGCGACCCGTACTCGATGGGGGCGATGGCCGTGCCGATGATCGTCCTGTACATCGTCGCGGTGGGCATAACGACGTACACCGACCGAGGTCGGGCGAGGCGCGCTGCCGCCGCATTGCGCGCCGCGGGCGGCAACCGCGAGGACCTGCCCTAGATCTTCTAGTCTGGACACATGCCCACCCCCGCCGAGCGGTACGCGGCCTCGCGCGTCCTGGGCCAGGCGGCCCGCACCGAGCTCTACCAGTTCCGCGAGGCCTACCCGTTCGGCCTCGACGACTTCCAGTTGCAGGCCTGCGCGGCGCTCGAGGGCGGCAGCGGCGTGCTCGTCGCGGCGCCGACCGGCGCGGGCAAGACGATCGTCGGCGAGTTCGCCGTCCACCTGGCGCTCGCGCGCGGGCTCAAGTGTTTCTACACGACGCCGATCAAGGCTCTGTCGAACCAGAAGTTCGCCGACCTGTCCGAGCGGCACGGTGCCGAGAACGTCGGGCTGCTGACCGGCGACAACACGATCAACGGCGAGGCGCCGTGCGTCGTGATGACGACCGAGGTCCTGCGCAACATGCTCTACGCGCGCTCGCGAACGCTGACCAATCTCGGGTTCGTCGTGATGGACGAGGTGCACTACCTCGCCGACAAGTTCCGCGGCGCCGCGTGGGAAGAGGTGATCATCCACCTCCCGCAGCAGGTCACGCTCGTCTCGCTGTCGGCGACCGTGTCGAACGCCGAGGAGTTCGGCGAATGGCTGCAGACCGTGCGCGGCGAGACCACCGTGGTCGTCTCGGAGCACCGCCCCGTCCCGCTGTGGCAGCACGTCCTCACCGGCGACCGCATCGTGGACCTGTTCGTGGACGACGGGCAGAAGCAGGTCAACCCCGAGCTCGTCCGGCTGTCGCGGGACGAGGGCCGCTACTCCGGGCCTCCGGGCGGGCAGGCGCGGGAACTCCCGTGGCGGTCCCGAGCGGCGTCCCCGCGGCAAGGTCTGGACGCCCTCGCGCCCCGAGGTCGTCGTCCGGCTCGACCGCGACGGCCTGCTGCCGGCGATCACGTTCATCTTCAGCCGGGCGGGCTGCGACGGGGCCGTCGCGCAGTGCCTGCGGGCCGGGCTGCGGCTCAACACCCCCGCCGAGCGGGCCGAGGTGCGCGAAGTCGCGGAGGCGCACTGCGTCTCGATCCCGAAGGAGGACCTCGCTGTCCTCGGCTACACCGAGTGGCTGGACGGGCTCGAGCGCGGCGTCGCGGCCCACCACGCCGGCATGCTGCCGGCGTTCAAGGAGGTCGTCGAGCAGCTGTTCGTCCGCGGGCTGGTGAAGGCCGTGTTCGCGACCGAGACGCTGGCGCTCGGCATCAACATGCCCGCGCGGTCGGTCGTCTTGGAGAAGCTGGTCAAGTTCAACGGGGAGACGCACGCCGACATCACGCCCGGGGAGTTCACCCAGCTGACGGGCCGCGCCGGGCGGCGCGGCATCGACGTCGAGGGCCACGCGGTCGTGCTCTGGCAGGCGAACCTGGACCCGCGGGCGGTCGCCGGGCTCGCGTCCACCCGCACGTACCCGCTCCGGTCGAGCTTTCGGCCCTCGTACAACATGGCCGTCAACCTCGTCGGGCAGATCGGCCGGGCCCCCGCACGGGCGCTGCTCGAGACCTCGTTCGCGCAGTTCCAGGCCGACCGCTCGGTTGTCGGCCTCGCCGCCCAGCTCCGCAAGCTGGACGCCGGCGCCGAGGGCTACGCCGTGTCGATGGCCTGCCACAAGGGTGATTTCACCGAGTACTTCGGGCTGCGGACGGCGCTCACCTTGCGTGAGGCGGAGTCCTCGCGGCGCCGCTCGGGCAACCGGCGGGCCGAGGCGGTGTCCTCGCTGGAGCGCCTCAAGGTCGGGGACGTGATCGTCGTGCCGAGCGGCAAGTTCGCCGGCGTCGCCGTCGTCCTGGACCCCGGGATCTCGCAGGGAACGGAGGACCCGCGGCCGAACGTTTTGACCGCCGACCGGCAGGTCAAGCGGCTCAGCCTCACCGACTTCCCGTCGCCTGTGGAGCCGATCGACCGCGTCCGGGTGCCGAAGAGCTTCGACCCGCGCTCGCCGCAGTCCCGGCGCGACCTGGCGTCCTCGCTGCGCAACCGGCACGTCGAGGACGCCCCCCGGCGCCGCCCACCGGCGGCGGGGGAAGACCCGGAGGTCGCGCGCCTGCGCCGCGCGCTGCGCGAGCACCCGTGCCACGGGTGCCCGGACCGGGAGGACCACGCCCGCTGGGCCGAGCGGCTGCGCCGGGTCGAGCGCGAGCAGGCCGGCCTGCGCGAGCGGGTCGAGAGCCGGACGGGCACCGTCGCGCGGACCTTCGACCGGGTCTGCGCGCTGCTCGACGAGCTCGGCTACCTCGACGGCGACACCGTCCCCGAGCAGGGCCGGCGGCTCGCGCGGATCTACACCGAGCTCGACCTGCTGACCGCGGAGTGCCTGCGTCAGGGTCTGTGGGCCACGCTGACCCCCGCGGAGCTCGCCGCGGTCGTCTCGGCGCTGGTGTTCGAGTCCCGGCGGGCCGACGACGCCGGGCCGCCGAAGATCCCCGACGGGCGGGTCCGGGAGGCGCTCGGCGAGATGACTCGGCTGTGGGCCGACCTCGACATCCTGGAGAAGAACCACCACCTGGCGTTCCTGCGCGAACCCGACTTCGGCTTCGTCTGGGCGACCCACCGCTGGGCGAGCGGCCGGGCGCTCGAGGCCGTCCTGAAGGACGCCGAGCTGTCCGCGGGCGACTTCGTCCGCTGGACGAAACAGCTGATCGACCTGTTGGGCCAGATCGCCGACGCGGCCGGCCCGGAGTTGCGGGGCACCGCCGACAAGGCGATCGACGCCGTCCGGCGCGGGGTCGTCGCCTACTCGTCCATCGCGTGAGGCATCGGCCCCCCTCCGTCGCGAGAGGGCGGACCCCGTCCGGCGGAGGCCACAGATTAACGTTGTGACGCGTGGGGCGATTCGTGCGCCTCACGAGCCCCACCAGTTGCAACGTTGATTCTCAGCCGCGACCACCCTTGCTGCGACCGCCCCAAGTCGTTCTAGGACTCGCCGCCGGTGCGGTGGCGCCAGTCCGGCATGTCCATGGGAAGATGCGGGCCGGGTGGGGGAGGCGCGTCCTCAATTGGCTCGGGCCGGACGATGCTCCACGCTAGAAGGAAAGTCGCGAGCAGCGCGGAGGCCCCACTTGCGATCAGAAAGCCCCACGTGACGTGGAACCTCGGCTCGTAGCCTGCCTGCTGGGCGACGAGCGATCCGGCGCTGCGGGCGTACTCGATCTGCACCACGTCGCCTTTGCGCGGGTCGGGCCAGCGGAACCGGACGATTCCGGTGGTGACTTCCTGCCCTTCGGCCGTGCGGAACTTCACTCGGACGGTGGGCGGCGACTTGTCGAGTAGGAAGTTGTCGTAGTCGAGGACCGTGGCCGAGGCCGCCGTGCCGTCGGACAGCGCGCGACTGTCTTGCCACTCGAAGTACCCGACCACGCCGGCCAGCAGCGAGAACGCTGCGAGGAGGACGGCTGCGCGCCGCCGCAACGTCCAGGCCTCCCAACTCGCCCGGCAGCGCCGGAGCCCCGCGGGCATGCGCGGTCGGAACTTCATGGCCTCATGCTCTCGCATCGAGATCGGCCGGTCAGCGCACATGTGCACGTCGTTGACCGACAGGAGTGATTCACCTACAGTCGCAACGACTTCCGTATTGGAAGCCAGTGCCGATCACCGGCCTCGTCGATTGCCGCAGGGAGTTGTCATGACGCCCGTCCCCGCCGACGCGCCGCCCGAGTGGAAGCCGACCGCCTGCATCCTGTGCGAGTGCAACTGCGGGATCGAGGTGCGCCTGGACGGGCGTCGCCTCGCGGGGATCCGCGGCGACAAGGCCCATCCCGCGTCCGCGGGGTACACGTGCGAGAAGGCGCTGCGCCTCGACAGCTACCAGAACGGGCCGGACCGGCTCACGTCCCCGTTGCGCCGCCGGCCGGACGGGACGTTCGAGGAGATCAGCTGGGAGACGGCGACCGCCGAGATCGCCGACCGGCTGGCCGCGGTGCGCGACGAGTTCGGCGGGGAGACGATCTTCTTCTACGGCGGCGGCGGGCAGGGCAACCACCTCGGCGGCGTGTACATGCGCACGGCCATGAACGCGCTCGGCGCGAAGTACCGCTCGAACGCGCTCGCGCAGGAGAAGACCGGGGAGTTCTGGGTGGACGCGCGGCTCTACGGCGGCCACACGCGGGGCGACTTCGAACACGCCGAGGTCGCCGTGTTCGTCGGCAAGAACCCGTGGATGTCCCACGGCCTGCCGCGGGCCCGCCCGACGCTGCGCGAGATCGCGCGCGACCCGGCCCGCGCGTTGATCGTCATCGACCCGCGGCGCACGGAGACCGCGGATCTGGCGGACCATCACTTGGCCTTGCGGCCCGGGACGGACGCGTGGTGCCTCGCCGCGCTGTGCGCCGTCCTGGTGCAGGAAGGCCTGGTGGATCAGGAGTTTCTTGCCGCCCACACGGACGGCGCGGACGAGGTCCTCGCGGCGCTCGGCACCGTCTCGGTTCCGGGTTTCGCGGCGCACTGCGGGCTCGACCCCGACGACGTGCGGACCGTGGCGCGCCGGATCGCGGCGGCGGCGAGCGTCTCGACGTTCGAGGACCTCGGCATGCAACAGGCCCCGCACAGCACGCTGTCGTCCTACCTGAACAAGCTGCTGTGGCTGCTGGTCGGCAGCTTCGCGAAGCCGGGCGCGATGGGCATCCACAGCGACCTCGTGCCGCTCACCCGCGCAGAGCCGGGGGAGGACCCTCGCAGCCCCGTCGTCGGCGCGCGCGTCATCGCGGGCCTGATCCCGGCCAACGTCGTCGCCGAGGAGATCCTCACCGATCACCCCGCCCGGTACCGCGCGATGGTCGTGCAAAGTGCCAACCCCGCGCACTCGCTCGCGGACAGCCCCAGCTTCCGCCGGGCCCTCGCGAAACTCGACCTCGTCGTCTGCATCGACGTGGCGATGACGGAGACCGCCCGGCTGTCGGACTACGTGCTCCCCGCGTCCACGCAGTTCGAGAAGTGGGAGTGCACCTGGTTCAACTTCGAGTTCCCGCACAACACGTTCCACTTGCGCGCGCCGGTGCTGGACGCGCTGCCCGGCACCCTGCCGGAGGCGGAGATCTACAGCCGGCTGCTGATCCGCTTGGGCGTGTTCGACGGCATCGACCTCGACGGGCTGGGCGCGGCCGCGCGCGAGGGCCGAGCATCGTTCGCCGCCGCCTTCGGCGCGGCGGTAGCGGCGGACCCGGGCCTCGTGGCGGTCGCCCCCGCCGTCCTGTACCTGACGCTGGGCCCGACCCTGCCGGACGACGCTGCCGCGGCGGCAGGCCTGTGGGGGATCGCGCGGCGGGCGGCCGCCGCGTACCCGTCGGCCGTGCGACGGGCCGGGCACGGCGAACCGGCGGACGACCCGATCGCGCTCGGCGAGGCGCTGTTCGACGCGATGCTCGCCGGCCGGCACGGGATCACGTTCACCGCCGAGGAGCACGCGGACACGTGGACCCGCGTGAGCACCCCGAACGGGCGGATCAACCTCGTCGTACCCGAGCTGCTCGCGGAGTTCGCGACCCTGGCGGACGGCCCGGCAGCGCACGTCGACGCGGAGTTCCCGCTCGTCCTCGCTGCGGGGGAGCGGCGCGCATTCACGGCGAACACCATCGTCCGGGACCCGACTTGGCGCCGCCGCGGCGCCCACGGCGGGCTGCGCGTGTCCCCCGTAGACGCGGCGGAGATCGGCGTGGTCGACGGCGGCCGCGCCACCCTCGTCACCCGCGGCGGACGCGCGACGGTGGTCGTCGACATCGACGACACCATGCCCGCGGGCGCGATCGCGCTGCCGAACGGCCTCGGGCTCGACGCGACCGGCGCGGACGGGGAGCTGATCCGCACCGGCGTGGCCCCCAACGAGCTGACCCGGGCGGACGAGCGCGACCCGATCGCCGGCACGCCGTGGCACAAGCACGTCCCGGCGCGCCTCCAGGCGCTCGCGGACGCCACAAGCTCGACTGCGTAATGATTTCCTCGATTGCGTAATGATTTCCGGATTGGAACCGACCGCGTAAGGTGGCGTGATGGGCCGCATCTTCGGGCGACGATGCTCGCTCGCGCGCGCCCTAGGGTCGATCGGCGAGTTCTGGACGTTGCTGGTCGTGCGCAACCTCTGGTCGTACGGGCCGCAGCGGTTCGACCAACTGCAGCAGGGGCTCGACATCTCGAGCAACACGCTGACGAACCGGCTGAACCGGCTCACCGAGCAGGGCGTCGTGACCCGCCGGATCTACCAGACCGGACCCGACCGGTACGAGTACTGCCTGACCGAGGCGGGGATGGACTTGCTCCCCTCACTCATGGTCCTGACGGCCTGGGGCGACCGCCACCTCGCCGACCAAGCCGGCCCGCCGACGGTCTTCCGGCACCGGGGCACCCGGCACGTCGCGCGGCCGATCGTGGCCTGTGGCAAGTGCGGCGAGGTGTTGACCGTCGAGAACACGCACTTGGAGCACGGCCCGGGCGCCCCGCCCGGCGCCCGGCCGTTCATCGACCCGGCCGACATCGTGACGGCCCATCACACCGACTGATTTCTACAGCGCGGGGGCGAGCTCGCGGAGCAGCGCGCGGGTTCGGGCCAGCGAGCCCGCCTCGTCGTCCCCGACGGGCATGGGCATGGGCCAGAACTCCGTGACGCCGGCGTCGGCGAACTCCCGCAGGCGCTTCTCCACGACGGATTCCGAGCCGACCAGCGCGAGCCCGCCCACGCCCTCGACGCCCTCGCGGGTGAACACGGTCTGGTAGTTGGCCAGGTGGTGGTAGCGGTCGAACAACCTGTTGGCCACCGCCCGCCCCTCCGCCTCGTCGTCGCACACCGCGACGGGCATCCCCGCGATCACTCGCGGGGTCTTGTCGGTGCCCGCCGCGTCCCGCAGCGGAGGCACGATCGTCTGCGCGAGGGTCTGCGGACCGGCCAGCCAGGTCACGACGCCGTCGGCGAGTTCGCCCGCGGCGCGAACCATCTTCTCCGACAGCGCGCCGACGACGACCGAGACCGCGGACGTGCCCGGCACGCTAAAGCCGCCGTCCACGTTGTAGAACTCGCCCTTGTAGGTCACGCGCTCGCCGCGGAGCAGCGGGACGAGGATTGACAGGTAGTCGCGCATGGACGCGGCGGGGCTGCGGTACGGGATGCCGTGCAAGCCCTCGATCACGGGCTTGTGCGACACCCCGACGCCGAGGGTCAGGCGCCCGCCCGCGATGGCCTGCACGGTCGCGGCCTGCTGCGCCAGCGCCAGCGGGTGGCGGGGATACGTGGGCACGATGCCGACCCCCAACTCGATCCGCTCCGTCCGGGACGCAGCCACGGCGAGGACGGACAGGGCGTCGTGGCACTGCGAGAAGTGCACGCCCCACGCGCAGGGAAATCCCTCGGCCTCGGCGGTCACCGCCTGCTCGACCAGCTCCAGGGGGGACGCGAACGACCCCCGCGGTTCAGCTCCGATCGGCGCGCAGATCAGCATGACGTTCCCTTCGGCAGTGACTTCACAAACGGAAGTCGTTGCACCGTAAGGGCGTTTCTTTCGGGCTGTCAACCCGCGCACTCAACGGAAGAGCGAGACCTCGCGCAGGCTGGTGAAGAAGCCGCCGGTCGCCGTGCGAACGCGGACGCTCAGGACGGGCTTGCCCGACAGCGGTTGGACGTAGAAGCCCTGCACGCCCGCGCTGCCGTCCGGCTTCGGGAGCTCGCGGTAGCGCTTCCCGTCGCTGCTGACGGTGACGACGCAGGTGAACCCGCAGCCCCGGACGACGAGGAACTTCGCGTCGATCGCCTTCTTCAGCCGGACGACCACGTCGCGGTGGTCGTTCTGAGCCGTGCCGGGGCACGGGCCCTGTGCACACTTCGGGTCGTCGGCCGGCGCCCAAGACCCGCCGAGAATCCCGTCGGTGAGCCCGCACGGCTTCTGCGCCTTCTGCTTGCCGCGGCTGTCGGTGAGCGAGCAGGACGCGTCGCGGCTGGCGGGAACCTGAGTGCCCGTCAGGACGGAGGTCGCCGACAGTGTCGCCTCGCGGCCGCCGACCCTCGCGGCCTGGCGGGCGACGACCAGCAGGCGGCTGTCCTCGGCGACGCGCAGGTCGAACGGCAGCGTCACCTTCGTCTCGGAGAAGTCGGCCGTCGCCGCGCGGACGTCGCCCTCCGCCGCGAGCTGGGTCAGGCTGACGGTGACCGCGCCGGACGGGCTCGCGCCCTTCACCTCCGGCATCCGGACGCGCAGTTCGGTGCCGGACTTTTTCAGTGTGAGCGTCTTCGCCGCCACCGGGAGGTCCAGCCGTGCCCCCTCGGCCGACTTCGCCGGCAGGACGACCGTCGTCCCGACGCGGTTGGTCTCGTCGGTTCCTGCCACCACGGAGACCGCCACCCCGACCGGCTCCTCGCCGTTGTTCACCGGCATCTTCACGGCGTAGGTGCCGTCGGCGGCGCTCACGCCGTCGGTGTGCGGAGCCCGGCAACCCTGCTTCGTGCCGAGGCAGCTCAGGCCGAGGCTGGCCGCCGCGCCGATGCCGATCGCCGCCCGCTCGGACTTGCTGCGCACGAGGGTCACCTCGACCCGCGCGCCGGGGACCGCCTTGCCGTCCGGGGTCCGGACCGTCCCGCGGATCGCCGGTCCGTCCACGGCCGCCGCGCTCGCCGGCACGGACGCCGGGTCGACCGGCGTCGCCGTGCCCGCGTCCCCGCCCCGGTCGCAGCCGGACAGCGCGAGCCCGGCGAGGACGACGGCAACAACCCAGCGGCGCACGACCGACAGGTTAGGACACGCCGAGGAGGCGTTCTGCTCGCCGCTCATGGATGAGCTGCGCGCCGCGACACGCCGTGCGGGCCCCGGCGCGCCGTGCGCTCAGCTCATCCATGAGCGCAGGACCGCGGCCCCCGGGCCCCAGGCGCCGCGGGTCAGGTGCCGGCGGCGACCTCGGCGAACGCGTTGAGGAGACGGTTCAGCGGGCTGGTCAGGTTCCAGCGGTCAGCGAGGACGAGGAGGGCCTCGGGGTCCCGGGGCGCGGTGGGCAGGGCGGACTCGAGCGCCGGCACGGCGAGGTCGCACACGACGCCGACGACCCCGGGTGCGACGGCGAGGTAGCCGGAGGCTTCCTTGATCTTGCGCCGGACGGTGGGGGAGAGCCCGGACGCCGGGTCTTCCGCGGCGGCCATGACCCCCGGGACGTCGCCGTGCGCGTTGATCAGCGCGGCGGCGGTCTTGTCGCCGACGCCCGCGACGCCGGGCAGCCCGTCGCTCGGGTCGCCGCGCAGCGTCGCGAACGCGGCGTACGAGCGGCCGGGGATGCCGTACTTCGCGGCCACCGCCGCCTCGTCGATCACCTCGAGCTTGCCGACCCCCCGCGCGATGTAGAGGATCCGGACGCCGCGGGTGTCGTCGACGAGCTGGAACAGGTCGCGGTCGCCGGTTACGACCTCGGCGGGCCCGGGGGAGCAGGTGGCGAGCGTCCCGATCACGTCGTCCGCCTCGTACCCGGCCATCCCGAGCTGGGCGATGCCGAGCGCGTCGAGCACCTCGACGATGACCTCGACCTGCGGGCTCAGCGCGTCCGGGATCTCCTCGCCGCCCGCCGGCGCCACCCGGTGGGTCTTGTACGTGGGCAGCGCGGCGACCCGGAAGGCCGGGCGCCAGTCCGCGTCCATGCAGGAGACGAGGTGCGTCGGGCGCCGGGTGCGGACGAGCGTCGCGATGAAGTCCAGCGTCCCGCGGATCGCGTTCACGGGGGACCCGTCGGGCGCCGTCACCGACTCCGGGATCCCGTGGAACGCGCGGAAGTACATCGACGGGGTGTCCAGGAGCATCAGCACAGGCCGAAGCTTGCCACCCGGGGGCGAACCGGCAGCGGGGGCACGCGGCACGATGGCAGGATGAGCGCATGGCGATGTCTGTGCGTACGTCCGGAGACTTCAAGGACCGCCTCGCGCGGGCGGCCTCGGCCACGGCGGAGGCGGGGTTCGACGCCCTGCTCGTGACGCCGGGCCCCGACCTGCGGTACCTGGCGGGTTACGACGCGAAGCCGCTCGAGCGGCTCACCTGTCTGGTGCTGCCGGCGCACAGCGAGCCGGTGCTCGTCGTCCCGTTCCTCGAGCGGCCGGCCGCCGAGGCGTCCGGGGTCGCCGACCTCGGCCTGAAGATCGCCGACTGGCAGGAGACGGACGACCCGATCGCGCTGGTCGCGTCCCTGCTCCCGGCCACGATGACGCGCTACGGCCTCGACGACCACATGTGGGCCGAGAAGGTGCTGCGGTTCCGCGAGGGGCTGCCGGGCGAGCAGGCGCTTGCCGGCGCCGTCCTGCGGGAGCTGCGGATCCGCAAGACGGCGGACGAGGTCGCGTCGCTGCGCCGGGCCGGCGCCGCCATCGACCGCGTCCACGCGCGCATGGGCGAGTGGCTGCGGGCCGGGCGCACCGAGCGCGAGGTGGGCCGCGACATCGCCGACGCGATCGTCGCCGAGGGCCACGTCCGGGCCGACTTCGTCATCGTCGGGTCGGGGCCGAACGGGGCGAGCCCGCACCACGACCTGTCCGACCGCGTGATCGAGGTCGGGGACGCGGTCGTCGTCGACATCGGCGGCACGACCCCCGAGGGCTACTGCTCGGACGAGACCCGCACGTACGCGGTGGGGGAGCCCGACCCGGAGTTCCGCCGCTACTACGAGATCCTCCTGCGCGCCCAGATCGCCGCGTGCGAGGCTGTCCGCCCCGGCGTCACCGCCCAGGATGTCGACCGCGCCGCGCGGGCGGTCATCGTCGACGGCGGGTACGGGGAGTTCTTCGTGCACCGGACGGGGCACGGCATCGGCCTCGAGGGCCACGAGCACCCGTACATCGTGGAGGGCAACACCGAGCCGCTGGCCGAGGGCATGGCGTTCTCCGTCGAGCCGGGGATCTACCTGCCCGGCAGGCACGGTGCGCGCATCGAGGACATCGTGGTGTGCACGGCGGACGGCGGGGAGCGCCTCAACCTGACGGACCGTCAGCTGGTCGTGTTGCCTGCCTGAACCGGCCCGGCCCGAACCGGCCCGGCCTGAACCGGCCCGGCCTGAGCCCGCCCGCGCGGCGGCCGGTTCGCGTTGCCGGGCACGATCACCTCGACCGTGTACCGGTGGGTGACCTTGGTCCGGTTGCCCGCGCGGTCCTCGGCGATCACCGTGAAGTTGTGCCCGCCGAGGTTGCGCGGCCCCGTCGGCAGCTGGGTCTCGGCCGGGCGGCTGGCCTGGCACGAGCGGATGCCGGCGTCGGCGTCGGCGCAGTTGTAGAACACGCCGTGGCGGGTGATCAGCCCGTAGCGGCCGCCCTCCGCGGGCTGGCGGAGCGTGACGGTCGGGGGCACCCGGTCGACCCGGTTGCCGGTGACCGGCCCGGCCGTCGTGCACGTCCCGCGGGTGTCGCAGATCTTCCTGGTGCCGGTGGCCGCGTTCGCGGTGGCCGTCGCGTCGGGCACGGACGTCCGCAGGGCGAACTTCGCGTCCCCCGGCAGGGCCAGCCCGTCGGGGTCGCTCGCCGTGCACCGGATGGTGACGTTGTCGTTGTGCCAGTCGCCGTCGGGCTTCGCGCAGACGACCTGCGGAGCCCCTGCCGCGGACGCACCCGGCGGCGCCGCGTTCACCAGCACGGCCGCGGTCACCACCAGGACGACGCCTGTGCGGTGCGTGCGGGCCATCGGGTCGTCCGTTCGCCGGAGGAGAGCAGTACACACGACTGTGTACCCCGGAATACGGACCTGTAGCTCCTCCGGACTGGCGACGAAACCCGAGGTGCGGCGGCCGGGTCAGCCGCCGCCGGCGACGGGCGCGACCTTGTAGCGGCGGACGACCTCTCGGCGGTTCCCGACCCCGTCGACTGCCGCCACGGTGAACGAGCGGTCGCCGTAGGCGGACATGCCGGTCGGCAGCGGGGCGCCGTCCGCCACGGTGCCGCGGCAGGACGCGGGACCCGACCCGGCGTCCAGGCAGGCGTAGTTGACCGTGTGCTTGGCGAACATGGCGTACGTGGCGCCCTCGGCCGGGACGAGCAGGTCGACGGCCGGCGCCTTCCGGTCGACCTTGTTGCCGCCGAGTGGGCCGGCGGCGACGCACTCGCCGGCGGCGTTGCAGACCTGGCGGCTCCCGGTGGCCGCGGCGGCGGTCTCCGTGCCGTCCGCGACCGAGGTCGTCAGCTCGAAGGCCGCGTCGGACGGATCGGCCAGGCCGCCCGGGTCGGTCGCGGTGCAGGACAGGGTGACGTTCTCGCCGTGCCACTCGCCGTCCGGTCGGGCGCACGTCACGATAGGCCCGGAGTCGACACGCTTCGGGGCGCCGAACGTCCACGCGCCGCCGTGGCGGGTGCGGACGCGCACCGCGAGGTCTTCGGACCCGGCCGCCGCGGCGCGCTCGAGGCACGGCGCGGGGACGGCGGCCGTGCCCGCGTCGGTGCAGTCGGCCACCTCGCGGCCGTTGCGAAATGCCGTGACCGTCCGGCCGGGCCGGGTCAGGAGCGAGCGGTCGAGGCGGAACTCGAGCAGCATCGGGGCGTCGGCGGCCGCTTCGGGGGCCCGCACGACTACCTGCCGGGGGACCAGCGCGAGGCCGCGGTGGTCGGCGGGCAGCGCGGACTCCTGGATCGACACCGTCCCGCCGCGGGGGGACGTGACCGTCGTCCCGACCGGGTCGGCCGGAGTGGACGCGGCGTTGGTCGAGACGGTCCCGCCGCCGTCCGGAACGGTCTGGGTGACGGCGTCGAGTACCGGGCCGTCGTCTACCGGGCCGTCGTCCGCGCGCGCGGACGGCGCCACGGTCAGCACCACGGCCGCGGCGACGAGTGCCGCACACCAGCGCCTGCTTCTCACGGTGGTCCCCGTCCGCCCGGCGCCGCCCGCGAGTCGAGGGCGGCGTACCCGTCGCACGCTAGGGTCGCGCGGCCGGTCGGACGGGGACGACACGCCGCGAGGGCAGCGGCCTGCCTCCCGCGTGAGCCCACCGGTGCCTCCGGGACTACGGTGTGACCCGTGGAGGACCTCGACCGCCGGATCGTGGCGCTGCTGGCCGCTGACGGCCGGATGAGCTTCACCGACCTGGGCAAAGAGACGGGGTTGTCGACGTCCGCGGCCCACCAGCGGGTGCGGCGCTTGGAGCAGAAGGGCATCATCCGCGGCTTCGGTGCGGTCGTCGATCACGAGTCCATCGGGCTGCCGCTCACCGCGTTCATCTCGATCAAGCCGATCGACCCCAGCGCGCCGGACGACGCCCCGGACCGCCTCGTCGGCATCGCCGAGATCGAGGCCTGCCACAGCGTCGCGGGCGACGAGAGCTACATCCTCAAGGTGCGCGTCGGCACCCCCGGTGACCTCGAGGCCCTGCTGGCCGAGATCCGGAGCAAGGCCAACGTCTCTACCCGCACGACGATCGTCCTGAGCACGCCCTACGAGGCCCGCCCGCCGCGTCTGCTGAGCTGACCTGCAGGAATGCGGATCACTGCCGCCGGGCCCGACCATGAGGGAACCAAGCCGTCGGCACTACGTTTACGTATCTAGTACGTAAAAGGTCGCTACTGGGGGCGAACCGGACGGCAGAGTACAAGCGAGATCATCTTGCCTCGCACCAAACGCTGCCCGCCAGGCGCCCGTGACATCCTCCCGCCGCTTCGTTCCGTACCGAAAGGGGGCCCCGTGCGATTCACCCGGGCCACCACCGCGCTCGCCACCGCGGGCCTGTTGATCAGCAGCTTCGCCGCGTTCACCGGCGGCGCCGCGCAGGCGTCCGCCCCCGTCGACCCGGCGGCCATCGCGTCCGCGGTGCTCTCGGACGTCCGGGAGATCTCCGACAAGGCCCGCTACCCTCTCGACGCGGGCATCGCGAAGACGCTCGAGGCGTGGAAGAAGACCCCGGCCGGGCAGGCGCAGTTCCGTTCCACGCCGGCCGGCGCGACCGCCGAGACGCCCGCTGTCGGCACGAAACGCATGTGGCTCTCGCTCGACGACGTCAAGGGCGTGCTGTACGTCAAGGAGTACACGCTCCGCGGCGTCGGCGAGAACATCGAGGTGTGGGTCGCCACCGGTGCGGGCCCCGACGGCGTCATGGGCACCGACCTGCTGCCGGACGACTGCCGCAACGTGGTCCCGGACAGCACGACCGTCACGGACGACCAGGTCAACTACCTGATGGACGAGTACGACAAGAACATGCTGCCGAAGGAGTCGAAGGCCTTCAGCGTCGCGCCCGAGCGCGACGGCTCGAAGAAGCTCGACAACGACCTGACCAAGGGCCTGGACTTCTCCGGCGCCGGCAACCGGGTCGTCACCCTCGTCGACAACGTCCGCGACGCGAACTTCTACGACTTCCCGAAGAACACGACCTACATCGCCGGGTTCTTCTCGCGGCAGTTCAACGACCTGACCGACCGCAACGTCATGACGATCGACGCGTACGACTGGGCGCACCGTACCCACGCGAACCCGAAGGACGACCAGGACAACGACATCTGCAAGTCGCGTCCGGCCCGGCCGTTCACGTACGAGGGCATCTTCGCCCACGAGTACCAGCACCTGCTGCAGTACTACGTGGACGGGGCCGAGGTCAGCTTCATCAACGAGGGGCTGTCCGACTACGCGATCAGCCTGACGGGCTACGCGAACACGAAGGCGTCGGTCTTCCAGAAGAACTACGAGAGCCACCTGACCTGCTACCAGGGCTTCGGCAACGTCATCACGAAGTTCAACCCGAACGCCCGGCCGTGCGGCGGACCGCAGAACTCCCTGACCCTCTGGGAGGACGAAGGCGACGGTTCCGAGGTGCTCGCCGACTACGGCAACGCGTGGGCGTTCCTGCTCTTCATCCGGGACCGCTACAAGGACGTGATCCTCGAGTCGATCCACCGCGACAGCAAGCTGCAGGGTCTCGCCAGCGTCCAGCACGCCCTGAACACGTACGCCAAGGGCGTGAAGGTCTCCAAGGTGCTGCACGACTACCAGCTGATGACCCTCGTCGACAAGATCGCCGGCAGCAAGGGCGGCACGATCAGCGGCGCCAACAAGGCCGACGTCACCTCGCCCAGCCTGAACTCCACGATCAACCTGCTCAACCCGGCCGCGTACACCAAACCGGGCGTCTCGCCGAACGGCGCCGACTTCGTGCCGCTGCGCACGGACGGGGTGGGCTACATGAGCGGCAAAGACCTGAGGAGCGCGAGCTTCGCGGGCGACAAGGCCCATGCACCGACCCCGCTGCGCTGGACGGTGGCGCCCAAGGTGCCGCTGCTGCCCGTGCTGTCGTTCCCGCAGTACCCGAACGTTCCCCCGGTCGACGACATCCCGCCGCCCGACCTGCCCCCGAGCCCGCTCGACAACCCGGCGCTGTTCTCGGGCAACGACAGCTTCTCCGACGCCAGCGCTGTGTTCCGCACGACGGTGCCGACTGACAACCCGACCCTGACGTACACGTCCTCGTTCAACATGGAGGACAAGTTCGACTACGGGTACACGGTGATCTCGACCGACGGCGGCAAGTCCTACACGACGCTGGCGAACGCGAACACCCAGGAAGCGCTCGCCCCGGCGCCGCGCGGCGCCGGCTTCACCGGCACCTCGCCGCTGCCCGTCCCGCAGACGTTCGACCTGTCCGCGTACAAGGGCAAGGAGGTCGTCCTCGGCTTTCGCTACGTCAGCGACCAGCTCGTCAACCAGGGTGGTTGGTACATCGACGACGTACGGGTCGGCTCCCAGCTGATCAGCGACGGGTCGACGCGGGAGGCGTTCAAGTCCTTCACCCAGATCGCGCCGGCCAAGATCCAGAACTGGGCCGTCCAGCTCGTCGGGCTCGACGAGAAGGGCAAGCGGGTGCACGTCGCGCGCTTCGACGGCAAGTTCCACTTCAAGCTGACGGCCGCTCAGGTGAAGAAGTTCGCGACCTACCCGGTGCTCGTCGCGATCGTCAGCTACGACGACACGACCGAGACGGTGCAGACGTACGCGCCCTACCGGTTCAAGGTCAACGGCGTCACCCAGTTCGGCGGCGTCGGTTAGGCGATGAGCACTGCGTCCGGCCCCCGCCTTTCGGCGGGGGCCTTTCGCATGCGTGCGGCGGTGACGGCGGCGACGAACAGGGCCGCCGGCAGGTACGCGCGTTGCTGCATAGCCGCGTTGTCGACGCCGAGGGCGCCGGCCAGGTACACCGGGTAGGCCGCGGCGGCGACCGCGAGCCACTCCCATCGTCCGCACAGGGCGGCGAGTGCCACGACGAGCAGGCCGTACCAGGGCTGGCTGGGGCCGACGACGACGAAGGCGGTGCCGGCGACCAGCAGGGCGCCCTCGGCCGCGGGCCGGGTCGCGGCTCCGCGCCAGACCACCCCGGCGACCGCGGCGAGGATCGCGACGGTTGCCGCAGGGGCGAGGGCGCCCGGGACGAACAGGCGCAGGACGCCGAACCGCTCCGTTCCCGCGTAACCCTCCTCGTGCAGGTAGCCCGGCAGGTAGCCGAGCACGCCCGACCCCACGGCGGCGACGTGCGGGACGTAGCCGGCGGCGAACACCCCCGCGGCCGCGGCGAGAAACAGGACGGCGCGGCGGCCCAACAGCGCGGGCGCAGCCAGCGCCGGGACGAGTTTCACCGCGACGGCGGCGCCGAACAGCGCTCCGGCGGCGGCGATCCGGCGGGCCGAGAGCGTGTCGCTCCGGCCACCCGGGCGCGCGAGGGTGGCCAGCGCCGCGACGAGCAGCAGGACGCCGAGCACGTCCACGTGGGCGTTGTTGCCGCACTCCAGAACGACCAACGGGCACCAGGCCCAGAGCACGGCCAGGCGCGGATCCCGGCCCGCGCGGCGTAGCGTCCCCACGACCAGCGCCGCGGTCGCCAGCGCCAGCAGGGCGGCCGCGGCCTGCGCGCTGCGCTGACGCTGCTCGGGCGGGGAAAGGTAGTGCAGGCCGAGGAAGTACGCCTCCGCGACCGGGGGGTAGATCGTGTGCTCGGCGGGCCGGTTGATCCGGGTGCAGTCGTGCGGGACCCCCCGAGAAGTGCACAGGTCGGTCGTGCCCGGGTCGCCGACCGCGCCGGGCCGCGGCGCGGGGCCGGGCGGGAACAGCCACGGGTCGCGCAGCGGGGCGAGTTCCGGGGCGAGGGGGGCGTAGCGGTACGGGTCGATGCCGTGCGCCTGGACCTTGCCGTCCCAGACGTAGCGGTAGAAGTCGTCGGTGGTCGTCGGCGGAAACGAGACGGCGAGCACCTGCAGCGCGACTGCGCCGGCGGTCAGCAGCGGCAGGGCACGGCGGGCCGGTGTACGCAGCAGCAGGGCGGCGGCGAGCGCGAACGCGGCCGCGTCCGCCGCGTACCACCACAGCAGCGCGGCGCTGCCCTGGCGAGGCGGGCCCTCGTCCAGCGTGAGCCAGGTCAGGACTAGGAGTGCGCCCAGGGCCGTGGCGGCAGCGAAAGTACGGCGGTTTGCCGTCACCGGGGCGGCCGGGTGAGCAGGACGCGCGTGGCGTACCAGGCGCCGGACACCGCGGCGAGCAGCGCGGTGACGAGGAGCCAGCGACCGGCGTACGCCGCGTCCGGCTGCCCGGTCTTGTGGGCGAACGAGCCGTCGGACAGGCGCAGGATCGTCGTCGAGTAGACCAGCAGGAGCAGGCCGGCCACCGCGGCTGGCACGCGGACGAAGTTCAGCCACGGCACCCGGCCCGGATGCCGGCGCCACAGCGCGACCAGCAGCGCGTCCGCCCCGAGGTAGGCGGGCAGGAACGCGGCGTCGTGCAGCACCGCGGCGCCGGCGAACCAGATACCGACGTTGACCGGCCGCTCCGCGAGCAGTTCCCCGGCCGCGACGACGGCGAGCAGGAGGCCGGCGAGAAGGACCGCCAGGTGCGCCGGATGAGCGCCGTAGACCCGCCTCATCGCTGGTCCTCCTCGAAGGTGAGGCGGTGGACCCACTTGGTGTTCCGGACCCCCGGGTTGTTCGGGACGATGATGCGAGCCGGGAAGCCGTGATCCATCGACAGGTCGACCCCGTTGACCCGCAGGGCCAGAAGGCTGTCGGGGTCGGCGATCTGATTACCCGCCAGCCGCCCGCGGCTGAACTGCCCGCTCTCCTGCAGCGACTCGACGAACACGGACTCGGGGGCGGTCACCCCCGCCAGGCGGGCGAGGTCGGCCAGACGGACACCCTCCCAGCGCTGGTTCGGCACCGACCAGCCCTCGACGCAGGCGATCGGCAGGGACGCGGTGTGCAGCGGCAGGGCGAGAAGCTGCGCGCGGGTGAAGGTCACCCGAGTCGGTCCGCGCACCTCGAGCCGCCACGCTCCGCCGGCCGCGGCGCGGTCGATGTGGGCGTCGGCGGCGGAGATGTTGACGGCGAAGTCGTTCGGGCCGTCGCCCGGTGTGTAACCACCGCGCGGTGCCAGGAGGGACAGGCGCCGGAACGGTCCACCGACGGACTGCCCGGCGGTGGCGAGGAACAGCGCCAGCGAACTCGCGCCCACCAGGCCGAGCGCGCCCCGGCGCGAGACGGTCGGCGGCGCGGGATCCGGGCTCACCAGGCCGTGCTCGGTGTACGGCTCGGGCTCGGTGTGTGCGAGATCGACCTCGAACTCGTCGCGCAGGCGGCGCTCGCGCAGCGCCCTGCGCATCGCGGGAATTTTCAGCGCGACGTGGCTGACGACGCCGGCCACGAAGATCCAGGCTGCGTAGTAGTGCATCCGGTAGAACGAGCCCGGGACCATGTACCAGTACTGGATGTTCAGCAGCCCCGTGGCGAAGGTGAATACGGCCCCGCCGACGAGCGCGAACAGCGACAGGCGCTCGAGCGCGTGCGCGGGCGAACGGACCGGTGGCCACTCGAAGAGCTTCGGGATCACCGACCAGAGCTTGGCCAGAACGACCGGGACGAGGACGATACCGAGCGTCACGTGCAGGCCCTGCGTCGCGCGGTAGAGCCAGTACGGGCGGGTCGGCCAGTCGAACAGGACGAACGTCAGCACGTCGCCCGGCCCCTTCGTGTCGTTGCCGAGCAGGCCGGGGTTGTAGGCCAGGTACGAGAGCAACCCGGTGGCGAACATGACCGGGATGCCGACCAACAGCAGCGCCCCGAGAACGGACGTCAGCCAGGGCCCGCGAATCGGGCTCCGCCAGGTAACAACCTGACGGACCGTCATGATGAGCACCTCCTGCGCAGCGCGAGGAATCGGCGCCCTTGGGCCGACCAGCGCTCCGCCTCGGTGTAGCCGTGCGGTTCGGCGATCTCGCGGAGGGCATCTGCGCCGATGCGCACCCAGGGGAAGGAGTCGACGAGGTGCCCGCCGAGTCCTTCGATACGGGCGGTGAAATGCTCCTCGACCTCGTTCGGGTCGACCTCCACCAGCGCCACGCCGCCGGGGGCCAGCAGTTCGCGCAGGCGCGCGAGCAGGGCCGCGGGGTTGCCGCCGATGCCGATGTTGCCGTCGGCGAGGACGGCCGTGGTCCACCGGCCCGCGCCGGGCACCCGGTCGAACACGGACCGGCGCAGGACGAGCGCTCCGCAGGAGCGGGCGATCGCCACCGCCGCGGTGGCGATGTCCACGCCCAGGGCGGGAATGCCGCGCCCGCCCAGCGCGGCGACGATGCGGCCCGGGCCGCAGCCGACGTCCAGCGTGGGGCCCGAGCAGCGGTCGAGCAGGGTTTCGTCTGCGCCGTCCACGCCCGCCAGCCAGCGTCCGACGTCGAAGGTGATGCGCCCCCCGGCCGGGTCGAGCACGCGCAGCGCGGCACCGGACCACAGCGCCGCGGAGTACAGCGCGACGGTGCCGTCGTCCCAGGCTGCGGGCTGCGCCGTCATCGGGCGGCCGCCGTCTCTCTGGGAGCGGCGGCGATCTCCCGGTGACACGCGGCGAAGTCGGTCGATGGCGCCGCGCCGGCGACCTCGGCGGCGTCCGCGGCCGTGTCGACGTCGCGCAGGCAGGGGAGCCGCCCGATGCGCAGCCCGGCGTCGACGAGGCGGCCGAGTTGGACGGCGCCCGTCCACGGCCAGGACATCCCGACGCCGCGGACGAGGGCCGGATCGGGCTCGCGGAGCCCGAGCGCCCAGAATCCGCCGTCCGCGGCGGGGCCGAACCAGGCGTCGAAGCCGGCCCAGTCGACCGTCAGATGAGTGGGCGTCAGTTGCGGAGTGTCCATGCCGACCAGCAGCGTCGGGCCGTCGACCTCGGCGAGCGCGGCGGCGATCCGCTCGTCGAGCCCGCCCGGGCCCTGCGGGCCGGACCTCGACACCCGCCGGCAGCCAGGGGCCGGGGTCGCCGTCCAGGACGAGGATCCGGCGACGGGCCGGTGCGGCGAGTACGGCCGCGAGGGTGTCGCCGAGCGCGGCGGCCGCCAGCGCGGCCGCCTCGACCGGGGTGAAGGGCGGGGTCAGCCGGGTCTTGACCCGGCCGGGCACCGGGGTCTTGGCCAGGACCAGGATCGTCGTGTCGTTCCGTCATCTGGCCAGCACCGCGCGCATGTCGGCCACCGTGCGGACGGTCCCGCGGACCGTCCCGGTCACCTTGGACTTCCCGGCCCGCGGCCGGTAGTCGACGTCCCGCTCGGCGACCCGCCAGCCGGCCGCGGAGGCGGCGACGACCATCTCCAGCGGATAACCGAACCGACGGTCCGTCAGGTTCAGGGTGAGCAGGGCCTCACGGCGTGCGACGCGCAGCGGGCCCAGGTCGTGCAGGCGGGTTCCCGTGCGCCGGCTCATGATCGTCGACAGAGCCAGGTTGGCGACTCGGGCGTGCGCCGGCCAGGCCCCGCGGGACGGGCGACGCCGGCCCAGCACGAGCTCGGCCGTGCCGGCCAGGAGCGGGTCGAGCAGCCGGTCGAGCTGGCGCGGGTCCAGCGAGGCGTCGCAGTCGCAGAACGCCACCATCGGCGCGGTGGCGGCGAGCAGCCCCGCGTGGCAGGCCGCCCCGAACCCGCGGCGCGGCTCGCGATACCACCGTCGCGCCGAGGGCCGCCGCGACCGCGGCCGAGGCGTCGGTGGATCCGTTGTCCACCACGATCGCCCGCGCGCCGGCCGGCAGCCGAGCCAGGACCCACGGCAGCGCCGTTTCCTCGTCCAGGCAGGGGAAAATCACGTCGAGGTTCATCTCCCGGACGTTAGGACCGCGAGCGGGTGCCGGTCCGAGTCCGCGGGCCTTACGAACCGCTGACGTCGAGACGGGCCGGGCGGACTGCTTACGGTCCGCTGACATCCCTGTGCCGAACCGCCCGTTACAGGTCGCCGCGTCCCTAGACTCGGCCGGGTGAACGCCCGTGTGCTCGTCGTCGAGGACGACCTGACCGTCGCCGAGGTCGTGCTCGCCTATCTCGAACGGGCGGGCTACGAGGTCGAGCACGCGCCCGACGGGCAGGCCGCCCTGGACGCGGCGGCTCGCGCCCGCCCCGACCTGGTGGTGCTGGACCTGATGCTGCCCGGCATCGACGGGCTCGAGGTGTGCCGGCGGTTGCGCGCGACCGGGCAGATCCCGGTCATCATGCTCACCGCGCTGGGTTCGGAGAACGACCGCGTGATCGGCCTCGAGGTCGGCGCGGACGACTACGTCACCAAGCCGTTCAGCCCGCGCGAGCTCACGCTGCGGGTGCGCTCCGTGCTGCGCCGGGCGGGCGCGAGCGCCGAGCCCGCGGGGCCGTCGCCAGGTGCTCGAGGCCGGGCCGCTCCGCCTGGACGTCACCGGGCACCGCGCGACCCGGGCCGGCGAGCCGCTGGCGCTGACCAGCCGCGAGTTCGACCTGTTGGCGTTCCTGCTCGCCCATCCCGGCGAGGCGTTCACCCGGGAGGCGCTGATGCGTCAGGTCTGGGGTTGGGAGTTCGGCGACCAGTCGACCGTGACCGTCCACGTCCGGCGCCTGCGCGAGAAGGTCGAGGACGGATCCCGCCGACCCGCGGATGCTCGTCACGGTCTGGGGGGTGGGTTACCGTTTCGACCCGCCCGTCGCGGCGGAGTACGCATGAGCGACCAGGTGGCGGTCGTCCTGATCGCCGCCGGGTGGGCCGGCGCGGTGGCGCTCGCCGGGGCCGTCCTGCTGCGCCTGCTGCGGGCGCGCTCGCTACGGCTCTCGCTGCTGACGCTGTGCCTGACGGCGATCCTCGCGGTGATCGCCGCGACGATCGGGACGGCGCGGGCGATGTTCCTGTCTCCGCACGACTTCGGGGTCATCCTCATCGTGAGCGCCGTCGCGGGCGTCATGACCCTCGGGGTCTCGGCGTTCCTCGCCCACATGCTGGTCGCGGGGAGCCGCTCGCTGGCCGAGTCCGCGCGCACGATCGGCGAGGATCAGCCGTCCGTCGTCCACACCCCGGTCGCGCGGTCGGCACCGGCCAGTTCCGAGCTCGCGGCCCTGAGCCGTGAGCTGGACGCGGCCCGCGCGCGGCTGGCGGAATCGCGTGCCCGCGAGGCGGCGCTGGAGACGTCCCGGCGCGAGCTCGTGGCCTGGGTGTCGCACGACCTGCGCTCGCCGCTGGCGGGGATCCGCGCGATGGCGGAGGCGCTCGAGGACGGCGTCGCCGAGGACCCGGCCCGGTACCGCAAGCAGATCCGCATGGAGGTCGACCGCCTCGCCGGGATGGTCGACGACCTGTTCGAGCTGTCGGTCATCAACGCCGGCGCCCTGAAGCTCTCGCTCGACCGCATTTCGCTCTCCGACCTCGTCAGCGACACCCTCGCCGGCGCGGACGCCCTCGCCCGCGAGCGGGGCGTCCTGCTGCGTGGGCACGCCGACCGGAACATCGCTGTCCGCGCGGACAGCCGCGAGCTGTCCCGCCTGATGACGAACCTGGTCGTCAACGCGATCCGGCACACGCCGTCCGACGGGTGCGTCGAGATCCGGCTCGAGGCGCACGACGGCCGCGCCCGGATCGCCGTGACCGACGGGTGCGGCGGCATCCCCGAGGCCGACCTGCCCCGCGTCTTCGACGTCGCCTGGCGGGGCACCAACGCCCGCACCCCCGGCCCCGACGGGGGCGCCGGCCTCGGCCTCGCCATCGTCCGCGGGATCGTCGAGGCCCACGCCGGCGAGGTCACCGTCGCCAACATCGCCGGCGGCTGCCGCTTCGAGGTCTCCCTCCCCGCTGTCTAGCCACGGCGAGCGTTCGCGGGCGGAGCCCACCATAAATGCTGACGTCCGGTCAGAAGGTGGTTATAGGACGCTGATGGTCGGACGCACGGGTGCCGGGGTAGCCGTCACGACGCGCGGAGCGGGGCGGTGGCGAACTCCGCCATGCCGTCGGCGAACGACTCGAGGGGCTTCCAGCCGAGTTCGTCACGAAGCCTGGCCGAGCAGGCCGTGACGTGCCGGACGTCGCCGAGGCGATACGCCCCGGTCACGACCGGCGCCGGGCCCCCGCAGGCTTCGGCGAGCGACGTGGCCAAGTCGCCGACCGTCCGCGGCGTGCCACTGCCGACGTTGTACGCGCGCAGGGTGCCGGGAGCGCTCGCGCCGAGCGCGGCCAGGTTCGCGGTCGCGACGTCCCGGACGTGGACGAAGTCGCGCCGTTGCCCGCCGTCCTCGTAGACCTGCGGCGCGTCGCCGCGGGCGAGGGCCGAGCGGAAGATGCTGGCGACCCCGGCATAGAGGGTGTCGCGCGGCATCCGCGGGCCGTAGACGTTGTGGTACCGCAGCGCGGTCACGTTCGACCCGGTCACGCGCGCGAACGACGCGGCGAGATGCTCCTGGGCCAGTTTGGTTGCTGCGTAGACGTTCCGGGGGTCGGGTCGGGCGTCCTCGCCGACGAGGCCGGGCTCCAGCGGCGCGCCGCATCGCGGGCACGGCGGCTCGAACCGCCCGGCGTCGAGGTCCGCGATGACGCGCGGCCCGGGGGAGACCTCGCCGTGTTCGGTGCAGAGGTAACGACCCTCGCCGTAGACCACCATCGACGACGCCAACACCAGTCGCCGGACGCCCGCCCGGCCCATCGCCGCGAGCAGCACGGCAGTGCCGAGGACGTTGCAGCCGACATACTCCGGCGCGTCGTCGAGGTCGAGCCCCAGCCCGACCATCGCCGCCTGGTGGCAGACGGCGTCCACGTCGGTCAGGGCGGCCTCGACCGCCGCGCGGTCCCGTACGTCCGCCCGGACGAACGCGGCGCCCGGCGGAACGTCGGGCTCGCGGGGGTGCACCGCCGGAAGTACAGCGTCGAGCACCCGGACGCCGTGACCCGCCGTCAGAAGGGCCTGGGCGACGTGGAAGCCGATGAATCCGGCGCCGCCGGTGACGAGAACATGCATGCGGAGACGCTAGAGCCGTCTAGCCCCCGAAGGAGCGGACGGACCGGGTTGTTCAGCACACCGTAAGGGCCGCCGGGACGTGGCCCTGCGGCCTCGTCTGCTCAACCCGCGTCGACCTCGGCCGCACGGAACGGGCCCGCGGGAGCCGGCAGGACCGGGGCCGGGGGCTGCGCCGCCCGCCACCAGTCCTGGCCCTCGGCGGGCAGGGAGTGGATCGGGTCGTAGTACGGGTACGTCCGGTGCAGGGCCTCGGCGTCCCCGAGCTCGATCGCGGTGCGGTAGTTCTTGGTCCAGGACGAGACGCCGAGGGTCGTGTCGTAGGACGCGACCTGGTGCACCCAGCGCTTCCCGACGTACGGGACGTCGCAGACGATCCGCGGGGTGGCGAAGCCGGGCAGGTAGCCCATGATCCCGTGCTGCAGGTCCTGCGCCGTCGACAGCGGCAGCCGCCAGTGCTCGCTGCCGGGGATCATGTCGCACATGTAGAAGTAGTACGGCAGGATCGCGGCCTCGTCGAGCAGCGCGAAGCACAGGTCGAGCAGCGAGTTCACCGAGTCGTTGACCCCGCGCATCAGTACGCCCTGGTTCCGGACGTCGCGGATGCCGGTCTCCAGCATCGCCTTCGCGGCGCGGGCGACCAGGGGCGTGACGGACGCGGCGCTGTTCGCGTGCGTGTGGATCGCGAGGTGGACGCCGCGAGTGCGCGCCGTCGTGGCCAGCCGCTCCATGCCGGCGCGGACCTCGTCCTGCAGCCAGTGCTGCGGAAGGCCGACGAGCGCCTTCGAGGCCAGCCGGATGTCGCGGACGTTGTCGATCTCGAGCAGCCGGGCGACGAACGCCTCGAGCCGCGGCCAGGGCAGGTTCGCCACGTCACCGCCAGAGACGACGACGTCGCGGACGCCGGGGGAGCGGCGCAGGTAGTCGATCATCCGGTCGAGGCGGTCGACGGGCTTGAGCGAGAACTTGTGCTTGTCAACCGTTGCGGTGGAGTTGCCGACGAGGTCCATCCGCGTGCAGTGCCCGCAGTACTGGGGGCAGGTGTTCGTCAGCTCGGCGAGGACCTTCGTCGGGTAACGGTGCGTCAGACCCTCGACGGCCCACATCTCCGACTCGTGCAGGGAGTCGCGGGCCGCGTGCGGGTGCGACGGCCACTCGACCTCGCGGTCGGAGAGCACGGGGATCATGTACCGGCGGACGGGGTCGGCCAGGAACGCCTCGGTCAGCGAGCCCGGGCCGGTCGGGCAGACGCCGGCGGACATGGTGTTGAGCATCTGCGGCGGTAGCAGCATCGACATCGTCGCGCGCTCGCGCTGGTCGTGGAGCAGGTCGCTGTAGAACGACTCGTCGACCAGGTCGCCGAGCACCGCGCGCAGCTGCAGCACGTTCTTGACGCAGTGCGCGCGCTGCCATTGCGCGGACTCCCACTCGGCGGCGCTCACGTCGCGCCAGCCGGGGAAGCGCGTCCAGTCCGGCTCGACGAGCTCACGGCGCCGGTACGCGTACGGCTGCTCGGCCGCAGTCTCGACCGGCGTGTCGACGGCCTCCGCGGGGGTGGCGACACGGGTCGAGGGGAGTATCTGCCGAGGGGACGACAGGTACAGGTGAGCCACGAGCCCTCCAGCGCTGGACGTTCTGTTCTCAAGACTAGAGATACAGGATGATCAGTCGTCAATCTCGATATTGACGAAAGATTTTCCTGCATACAGTACGCTGAGCGGCAAGATTCGTCTTGTTGGGCCTGCGATCCGGAGAGGGGTGCCCGTGCCGACGGTGTCCGCCCGCCAGCCTGGCTCGCCGCTGGGTCTGCATCGGGTGGTGACGCCCTCGGGTGTGCTCCCGCAGGCCGCCTGGCGGCTCGACGCCCGCGCCGACCTCTGGGCGGACGAGGTGCGCATCGACGTCGAGCGGCTCAACCTCGATGCGGCGTCGTTTCGTCAGCTGACGGAACGTCACGAGCACAACGGCGTCGCGGTTCGCGGCGAGGTGCTGGGGATCGTCGCGGACCGGGGCAAGATGCACAATCCGGTCACCGGGTCCGGCGGCATGCTCGTCGGGACGGTCGCCGAGACGGGCCTGCAGTCCCCGCTGGGCCTGCGCGCCGGCGACCGGGTCGCCTCCCTGGTCTCGCTGACCCTCACCCCGCTCGCGCTCACCGACGGCCTCGCGGGCTGGGACGGCGCCGGCGAGCAGGTGCCGGCGGCGGGCCACGCGATCCTGTTCGGCCGCTCGGTGGCCGCCGTCCTGCCCGACGACCTGCCGACGTCCCTCGCGCTGGCCACCCTCGACGTGTGCGGTGCCCCGGCGCTCACGGCCCGGGTGGTCCGCAGTTACCCGGGCGGGTCCGTCGCCGTCCTCGGCGCCGCCGGCAAGTCCGGCTCGCTCGCCCTTGCCGCGGCCCGCCGCGCGGGCGCCCGTCGCCTCGTCGGGCTGGTCCGCGACGACGCCGAGGCCGCCGCGCTCGGCGCCGCCGGCCTCGCCGACCACGTCCTCGTCACGGACGCGCGCGACCCGGTCGCGGTTCTCGCCGCAGTCGCCGAGGCGGGCGGCCCCGTCGACGTCTGCGTCGTCTGCGTCGACGTCCCGGGCGCGGAGCACGGTGCGATCCTCGCCACCGGCGAGGGCGGCACGGTCGTGTTCTTCTCGATGGCGACGTCGTTCTCCGCGGCGGCGCTCGGCGCCGAGGGGCTGGCCGCGGACGTCACGATGCTCGTCGGCAACGGCTACACGCCCGGGCACGCGGTCATGGCGCTCGACCTCGTCCGTACCGACGCCGGCGTCCGCGCCCTGTTCGAACGCCGCCTCACCAGCGAACACAAGGAAGGAGCCCGCTCGTGAAGCTCGACCTCGACCCGGCGACCGTCGCGCGGGCCCGCGAACTCGCGGCCCGGGCCGGCGCCGACATCGTCACCCTCGCCCGCTCGCACACGACCGTCTCGGTCGAGCGCGCGGTGTTGCGCCTCGCCGGCCTCTCGGGCGCCGACCCGGCGGGCCTGCCCTGGGCGAACCACCTCGTCGAGGCGGTCCGCGCCCAGGTCGGTCTCGAGCACGGCGTCGCGCTGCCGGTCTGGGACGCTCTCGTCCGCGGCGGCCACGCCGACCTCCGCGAGTTGGCCGAGAAGGCCGCGGCGGGGTCCGGTGCAGTTCCGCCTGCCGACCGGCCCCGATGCCGAAGCCGCCAGACAAGCGGCAACTGACGCGGCGTCAGCCGGGCTCGGCCGGATCGACGCTCGCCGCCGCGAGCGCGAGCACATGATCGCGACGATCGGTGACGCGCCCCGCCGGCCGTGGATCTACCTGATCGTCGCCACCGGCGACATCCACGAGGACATCCCGCAGGCGCAGGCTGCGGCCCGCGAGGGGGCGGACGTCGTCGCCGTCATTCGCTCGACCGGGCAGTCGCTGCTCGACCACGTCCCCGAGGGCGCGACTCGTGAGGGCTATGCGGGCACGTACGCCACGCAGGAGAACTTCCGCCTCATGCGCGCCGCTCTCGACGACGTCTCGCGGGAGCTGGGCCGCTACGTCCGCCTGACGAACTACGCCTCCGGGCTCTGCATGCCCGAGATCGCCACGCTGGCGGGCCTCGAGCGCCTCGACATGATGCTGAACGACTCGATGTACGGGATCCTCTTCCGCGACATCAACCCGATCCGCACGTTCGTCGACCAGCGCTTCTCTCGCCAGATCCACGCCCGCGCGGGCATCGTGATCAACACCGGCGAGGACAACTACCTGACGACCGCCAACGCCGTGGACGCCGCGCACACCGTCACGGTTTCCCAGCTCCTGAACGAGTTCTTCGCCAAGGAGGCGGGCCTTGCAGGACTGGCAGCTGGGCCTCGGCCACGCGTTCGAGATCGACCCGGACCTGCCCGACTCGTTCCGGCTCGAGCTAGCCCATGCGCTGTTGGCCCGCACGTTGTTCCCGGACGCGCCGCTGAAGTGGATGCCGCCGACGAAGCACATGACCGGGGACGTGTTCCGCGGCTACCTGCTCGACGGTTTCTTCAATCTGGTAGGCGCTCTGACCGGTCAGGGCATCCTGCTGATCGGCATGATGACCGAGGCCGTCGTCACCCCGTTCCTGTCCGACCGCGACCTCGCGCTGCGCAACGCGCGCTACGTGCTGAACGCGGTCGGCAACCTCGGCGAGGACTTCGCAGCCCGCGCCCGACGGCCTCATCGCCACGCGCGCCCGGCACGTCCTCGGCGAGGCCGTCGACCTGCTCGAGCGGATCTGCGACCAGAGCCTGCTGTCCGCCATCGGCGACGGGACGTTCGGGCTCATGCGCCGTCCGGCCGACAAGGGCCGCGGGCGGGACGGGGTCGTCGTCCGCGCCGAGGGCTACGTCAACCCGGCGGCCGACATGCTGGAGGCAGGCAGTGACTGACGTCGTGCGTCCCTACGGCGACACCACGAACGACGGCATGGTGCAGCTCTCGTTCACGCTGCCGGTCCCGCACGACGCCCGGGCGGAGGGCGCGGCCCTGCAATTCGCGCGCAAGTCCGGCCTCGAGCCGGCGATGGTCGTGCACACGCAGGGCATGGGCCCGGACTTCACGTTCTTCGTCGTGTACGGCCGGTCCTGCCATTCCGTCGACCTGTCGGAGGTCGTCGTCGCCGAGCGGGAGTTCCCGCTCCTCGCGGCCGGCGACGTCAACCGCGAGATCCGGACGCGGCTGCGCCGGCGCCTCGTCGTGGTCGGCGCGTGCATCGGCACGGACGCCCACACCGTCGGTATCGACGCGATCCTGAACATCAAGGGGTTCGCGGGGGAGAAGGGGCTGGAGTACTACCGAGAGATCAAAGTGGTGAACCTGGGCGCCCAGGTCGAGGTCGACGACCTCGTCGCTGGCGGCCCGTCAGGAACAGGCCGACGCGATCCTCGTCTCGCAGGTCGTGACGCAGCGGGACGCCCACCTGACCAACACCCGTGAGCTTTCCGCGGCCGTCCGGGCCGGGTACGCGCCCGGGCAGACCCGGCCGGTCGTCGTGGTCGGCGGGCCGCGGTTCGACCCGTCCGCTGCCAGGGAACTCGGCGTGGACCGCATTTTCGGCAAGGGCACCACGCCCCGCGAGGTGGCGAGTTACCTCGTGCACACGCTGCCCGCTGCGAAGGTTGCGTCATGAGCGAGATCCTCGGCACCAGCGTGACGCACCGCCGCTACGTCCCGCACGGCCACGCGCACTACGGCGGAGCCCTGGTCGACGGGGCCTACGTGCTCGGCATGTTCGGCGACGTCGCCACCGAGCTGTGCATCCGGACGGACGGGGACGAAGGTCTGTTCGCCTCGTACTCGGAGATCGCGTTCCTCGCGCCCGTCGTCGCCGGTGACGTGCTCGAGGCGACCGCGACCGTGACGCGCGTGGGGAACCGCAGCCGCACGGTCGAGTTCACGGCCGTGGTCTGCTGCCGAGCCCGGCCCGACCGCTCCGACTCCGCGGCGGACGTGCTCGACCCGCCCGTGGCCGTCGTGCGGGCGGTCGGGGTCGTCGTCGTCCCGGCGAAGGGGCCGTGACGGCCCGGAAACGCCGGATTCCCTTGCGGTAAAGGGGACATGCCGAGACGGCAAGCAAAGAAAGCCAAAAAGGCTCCGGAAGCGTGAACCCGTTGACCTGCAGCGATGGACGTACCTGCAGGTCAGCTGTGGGTTGAGCCGTGCGGATCACACGGGTACGTTTGCCCCAGTCCACCACAGGACGACCGGCCGGATCGCCGCTCCAACGACCTCAGCGCGAACGGGCCAGGGGTGGCCGCGCTGCCACCCGAGTGCCAGGCACGTGCTTCGATGCTGAGGCGATGGAGGCGGAACGACCGACACGGGGGTTGGACCCGGGAAGGACCCGGGAACCCAGTAGACAACGATCGGCGTGCTCGTATCCAACGAGCCGCCGTCGGTTCGAAGGGTTCCCGGGTCCTCTTCCGAGGAAGTGGTCCTCGCGCCAAAATAAGCAGACCAGGTAAGGCCGGACGAAACTTTCTCGTCCGGCCTTCCGCATTTCCCGGACATCTGACAACCCGTCAGCTCGGAGGGCAGCCCTGTCGCGGCGGGGCCTGGTCACGGGACTGGCCCGGGAAGGCTCGCGGCTCGCGGATCGCCGACCTGACAATGCGTCAGGTGCCAGGCGAAGGGGTTTGAGTGGCGTGATGCCAGGGGTGGCGGCTGGAAAACCTACAAACTAGTAACGCAACTAATTTACTCATGTATTGTAGCTCGTTCCCGGTTCTGCTCGGGGTCCGGCGCGGGCGGGGGTTGCACGGCTTTCGGCGTCCGGCGGCCCGTGGCGGCCGCCGCCCAGAGCCCCATCGCGGCCGCGCGCGAGACAGGGTCGGGATGCACCGTCAGGCCCTGGGTGTGCCGGATCCACGCCCACACGGCCGGGCCGAGCACGAGCGTGGCGACCAGGGCGGCGAGGAGGACCTCGTTGCCGGCCCCGAGCAGCTTGAGCGCGGACGCGATCAGCACGACGACCAGAGCTCGCCGGATCAGGCTCTGGGAGGCGCGCGCCGAGCACCGCGCGCCGACGTAGACGCCGGGGATCGCGCCGATCAGCAGGGAGGTCGTCAGGTCCAGGCGGAAGTCGCCGAACAGCAGGTGCCCCAGCGCCGCGGAGGCTACCAGCGGCACGGCCTGCACCAGGTCCGTCCCGACGATCTGCCCGGCCGAGAGCGTGGGGTACAGAAACAGCAGGGCCACGATGATCAACGACCCGGAGCCGACGGACGTCATCCCGACCACGAGGCCGCCCACCACGCCGACCAGCACGGTGGCGGCCGGCCGGATCCGCAGGGGCGCCGGGGTGCCGTCGGCGGTCCCGCCGTTCGCCCGGGCCCGCACGTTCATCAGGGCCTTCAGGACGATGCCGGCGGCCGCGACCAGCAACGCCGCGCCGAGTGCGGTCTTGACCGTGTGCTGCAGGTCCGCGCTGTTGCCGCCGAGGGCTTTCAGCAGCAGCACGCCACAAAACGCGGCCGGGACGGAACCGAGCGCGAGCCAGCCCACCAGCTTGAGGTTCACGGTGCCGCGCCGGGCGTGCACTGCCCCGCCGATCGGCTTCATCACCAGGGAGGCGACCAGGTCGCTCGACACGGCCGCGAGTGGCTGCACGCCGAAGAAGATGACGAGCACCGGGGTCATGAGGGCGCCGCCGCCCATCCCGGTGAGCCCGACGACGAAGCCGACGATCAGGCCGGCGAGCGCGAGGAACGGGTCGATGTCCACGCTGCTCCTCCCGTCTGGCTACGCAGGCCCGTCCGAGGAGAGCTGCTGCGAACAAACTATAGCCGAGTAGTTCACTTTAATCTCTACCTGGCATCGGGGAGCGGGAAGTCCCCGGCGGGGCACACGCCGCCGTGTACCGTCGCCGACGTGTCGGTGACGCTGGCAACCGGCCCCCGGCGGCTCGCCGCGTCCGCCGCGTCCGGAGCACTGCTCGGGCTGGCGTTTCCCCCGTTCGACCTCTGGCCCGCGGCGTTCGTCTCGGTCGCGGCACTGAGCCTGCTCGTCCGGGGGACGCGCGGGCGTTCCGCCGCCGCTACCGGTCTCGTCTTCGGGCTCGCGTTCTTCCTCGTCCTGCTGCGCTGGATGTGGGTCGTCGGCCCGGCCGCGATGCTCGGTCTCGTCGCGTTGGAGACGGTGTTCTTCGCCCCGCTCGGCGTCCTGCTGGCCCGGACGTCTCGCAGTCGGTTCTGGGCGCTGTGGCACGCGCTGATCTGGGTGCTGGTGGAGGCGGCGCGGGCCCGCGTCCCGTTCGGGGGGTTGCCCTGGGGGCGGCTCGCGTTCGCCCAGGCCGACAGCCCGCTCGCGTCGTTCGCCGCGCTCGGCGGGAGCCCGCTGGTGAGCCTCGTGGCCGCGGGAGTGGGTACGGCGCTCGCGGCGGCGGTGCTGTCCCGAGGGGCCGGGAGGCGCCCGCTGCGGCCGGCGCTGGCGGTGGCGGCCGTGTTCGCCCTAGCACCGGCCGTGCCGATCCCCACAGCCGGCGACGCCGACGTCACCGTCGCCCTCGTCCAGGGCAACGTCCCGCGCACCGGGCTGGGCGTGCGCGCGCAGCAGGAGGCGGTCTTCGACAACCACGTGGACGCGACCCGCCAGCTCGCCGACGCGGTGCGTGCGGGCACGACCCCCCGGCCCGACCTGGTGATCTGGCCGGAGAACGGGTCGGACCTCGACCCGTATCTCGACCGGCGTACCCGGGCGCGCATCGACGCGATGGTCGACGACCTCGGCGTCCCGGTCCTGATCGGCGCGGTCCTGGACGCCGGGCCTCGCTACGTCCGCAACGCCGGCATCGTCTGGACGCCGGCGGCGGGCCCGGGCGCCACCTACACCAAGCGCCACCCGGTGCCGTTCGGGGAGTACATTCCGTTCCGCTCCGTCCTGACGAAGTTCGTGGCGCAGGTCGCCGAGGTGCCGCGAGACTTCCTGCCCGGCACCGAAGTCGGCGTCCTGGACGTCGCCGGCATCCGCATCGGCGCGGTCATCTGCTTCGAGGTCGCCTACGACGGCCTGGTGCGCGACGCGGTGCGGGCCGGCGGCGGCGTCCTGGTGGTGCAGACGAACAACGCCACGTACGGGCGCACCGGCCAGCCGGAGCAGCAGCTCGCCATCTCGCGCCTGCGCACGATCGAGCACGGCCGCGCGATGGTGATCGCCTCGACCAGCGGCATCAGCGCGGTCGTGGACCCGGACGGGCACGTCCGGCGCCGCAGCGCCGAGTTCACCGAGGACGTGATCGTCGAGCGCGTGCCGGTCCGGACGGCCCGCACAGTGGCTACCCGGGCCGGCGACCTGCCGGAGGCGGCGGCGTGCCTGCTGGCCGTTGTCGCGATCGTGATCTGCCGACCGAGGCGAACCTCCGCCATAAGTGAGCAAGGGCCGGATACCGTGATCCGACCGGCGGTGGTCCTCGCGGCCCGCCGCGACACGGAGGGGAGTTGAGGCAGGTGCAGCCTGGTCAGCAGGGTGGGAAGGTCCTCGTGATCGTCCCGACCTACAACGAGGCCGAGAGCCTGCCCGGCGTGTTGGCGCGGCTCCTCGTCGCCGTCCCCGAGGTGCACGTGCTCGTCGCCGACGACGGCAGCCCCGACGGGACGGGCGCGATCGCCGACGCCCTCGCGGCCGAGGACCCCCGGATCCAGGTTCTGCACCGGTCCGCGAAGGCCGGGCTGGGTGCCGCCTACATCGCGGGTTTCCGCTGGGGCCTGGAACGTGGCTACGACGTCCTCGTCGAGATGGACGCCGACGGCTCGCACCGCCCGGAGGACCTGCCTCGCCTCCTCGTCGCGCTCGATAAGGCCGACCTGGTCCTGGGCTCCCGCTGGGTGCCCGGGGGAGCGGTCGTGAACTGGCCCGCGTCCCGGCGCATGATCTCCCGCGGCGGCACGCTCTACGCGAAGCTCGCCCTCGGCATCCACATCCGGGACGCGACGGGCGGCTTTCGCGCGTTCCGCAGCCACACCTTGGAGGGTCTCGACCTCGACGGGGTCTCCTCGCAGGGCTACTGCTTCCAGATCGACCTCGCGTACCGGGCCGTCCAGCGCGGGTTCACGGTCGTCGAGGTGCCCATCACCTTCGTCGAGCGCGAGCTCGGGACGTCCAAGATGAGCCGCGCCATCGTCGTCGAGGCCCTGTGGCGGGTCACGGCGTGGGGCGTCGAGTACCGCGTCGCGCGGGCCCGCACCTGGGCGCGTGGCCGCGGCGCGCGGACCCAGGCTCCGGGCGGGACGCCCGACGCAGCCGAGGCCGACCGGGGCTCGGCGGCCGACCAGCTCCCAGGAACCGACCGTAAGATCTCCGACGCGGGCCCTGCCTCAGGCTCGCCGGCCCCGCGCCGCAACCTGGTCGAGGATCGTTCGGAGGTCTGACGCCGTGCCCGCAGCGGTGATTCTGGCGCTGTTGCTGGTGCCGATCCTGGAGATCTACGCGATCATCCAGGTGGGTCACACCATCGGTGCCGGCCCGACGATCCTGCTGCTGATCGCCGACAGCGTCCTCGGCGCCTGGCTGGTGCGCCGGGAGGGGCGCCGCGCCTGGGCCGCGCTGCAGCAGTCCGTGACCGCGGGCGGCCTGCCGAGCCGGGAACTCGCGGACGGGGCTCTCGTGCTCGTCGGCGGCACCCTGCTGCTGACGCCCGGGTTCCTCACCGACATCCTCGGGTTCTTCCTGATCCTGCCGTTCACTCGCCCGATCGCGCGCAAGGCGCTGATCGTCTTCGCCACCCGCTGGTTCGGCAAGGCCGTCGTGGGCGCCGCCGGCGGGATGCCGCCCGGCATGGTCCCGCCCGGGATGATGCCGCCCGGTACGCGCCCTGGCCCCCCGCGCGGGCCGGCGCCCGGTTCGGGGCGAGTCGTACGTGGCGAAGTCGCCGACGACGACGAAGGGCCGGGACGCTGACGCGTCCCGACCCTGTCACCTGCTCGTTCGTGCTCAGGCGGTCTTGCGCTGGCTTCCCGGAGCGCCCTTGATGCCGCCCGCGCGAAGTACCGCGAGCCGCTCGGCGAGGATCTCCTCGAGCTCCTCGCGGGTCCGCCGCTCCATCAGCATGTCCCAGTGGGTGCGGGCCGGTTTGGCCCGCTTCTCGTCCGCGGCCTCGCCGTCGGAGCGCAGCGCGACCGCGCCGCAGACCCGGCACTCCCAGACCACGGGGACCTCGTCGGCCTCCGCAGAGAAGGGGACCTTGAAGTGGTGGCCCTTGGGGCAGTCGTAGGCTACGACCTGGCGTGGTGCCAACTCGATGTCGCGGTCAGTCTCGTAGCTCGTCGCCCCGAGCCGCGAGCCGCGTAGTGCTCGCTCACTCATAGATTCGCAGCTTTCCGGGCCGAAGCCGGCCCCTTCGTGGCGTCCCGTACGTCCCCGTGGAACGCTCTGACGTAGTCAGAGATTCCCCAGTGTGGGGCCAGCCATACTCCCGGTCAGGTATCGAAGCGGCAACGTAATAAACCTTTCCGTCGTTCCCGGGCTCAACCGAACAGGGACAAGCCCGGCATTGTCAGCGGACCCGCAGGTGGCAGCCCTGCGCGGGCCGCCAGGGCGGCCAACTCGCCCCAGCCCGGTCGCCAGGCCGCGGACGTCCCGCCCGGCGCTTCGCTGGACGCCGGCGGCACGATCCGCTCCAGGAGGCCGAGCGCGGGGAACATCCGGACCGGCGCGTCGGCGGGCAGCTTCGCCTCCCGGCACGCGATCTGGACGGCGTCGTCCAGCCCGCCGAGGACGTCGACGAGGCCGCACTCGAGGGCGTCCGCCCCCGTCCAAACCCGGCCGCGGGCGACCTCGTGGACGGCCTCGCGGCTCAGCTTGCGCCCGGCGGCGACCTTGGCAGTGAAGTCGTCGTAGACCCGGTCGAGCCACGAGACGAGCAGGGCGTGGTCGCTGTCGTCGAACGGCGCCCGCGCGCGAGGTGAATCGGGCGTGCTCACCCTCGGCGATCGCGTCGTGGCCGACGCCGAGGCGGTCGAGGAGGCCGGCGGTGACGATCTTGCCGCCGAACACGCCGATGGACCCGGTGAGCGTGCCGGGCTGGGCGACGATGCGATCGGCGGCCATCGACACGTAGTAGCCGCCCGACGCGGCCAGGTTGCCCATCGACACGATCAGCGGCTTGCCGGCCTTGCGGGCCAGCTGGGTGGTCCGCCAGATCGAGTCGGACGCGACATAGGACCCGCCGGGGGAGTCGACCCGCAGGACGACCGCCCGCACGTTCTCGTCGGCGATCGCGGCCCGCAGCGCGGCGTTCAGGGTGTCGGCGCCCACGCCGGCGCCGAGCAGCCCGGGACCGCTGCGGCCGAGTTTGATGGCGCCGTGGGCGTCCACCAGGGCCACCATGCGCTTGTCCCGGCGGACGGCCCGGCGGGCGTTGTCGATCGTCGCGCGGTTCGCCACGTACCGGCCGAGGTACGACAACTTCGCGGGCTTGGCGAACTTCGCGCGAGCCGCCGCGTACGCCTCGTCGCGGTAACCGAGGTGGTCGACGAGCTTCGCCTCGCCGGCCTCGGCCCCCGACAGCGGAGCACGGTCGACGAGCCCGCGGACGACCTCCGGGGTGAGGCCCCTGGCCTGCGCGATCCCGGTGACGATCTGGTCGAGGGCCGAGCTGACGATGCGGTGCGTGGCCTCGCGGTGGGTCGCCGTGTACGCCTGCTCGGTGAAAATGTTGGGCGCGTTCTTGTACTCGTGCCGGGCCTCGAACTGCGGCCGTAGCCCGGCGCGCGCCAGGGCGTCGCGCAGGAACGTCGCCTCGGCCGCGATGCCGGTGATGCCGACGTCGCCACTCGGCTGCAGCCAGATCTCGTCGAACGCGGTCGCCAGGTAGTACGCGACGGTGCCGAGGCCGAGTTCGCCGTACGTCTCGGCCCACGTGATCGCGGGCTTGCCGGCCGCCCGGAACTCCAGAATCGCCGCGCGCAGCTCCTGCGCCTGGGCGAGCGGACGGTTGCCGCCGCCGGTGCGCGCGATCAGCCCGAGTACGTGCGGATCCTCGCGGGCCAGGCGTAGCCCGCGGACGACCCCGCGCAGCGTCGCGCGGTTCCACGTCAGCGGCCTCAGCAGAGGGTCGGAGGGCTGGGCCTCCGTCATCGCGTCGGTCAGGTCGAGCTCGAGCAGGACAGGGTGCGACCGGCGGGGGAACGGCATGGAGGCCAGCCTAGAGCGAACGATTCGACCCCGCGCTGCGTCTCAGACGCAGTCGAGCGAGGGGCACTCCAGTGAACGCACGCCTGAACACGGCCGGCAGGGGTCGGTTGCGGGTCGCGGCTGCGCTGCTCGCTGTCGCGACGCTGGCCGGTTGCGGAGGTGTCGACGCCGCGGTCCAGGAGGTCGGCGCGGCCGGCGCCACCCCGCAGCCCGGCGTGGACGGTGCCCCGGGCGCGGACGGCGGGCCTGGGGCTGCGGGCGGGAAAGGCGGCGACGGCGGGAACGCCAGGTCTGTCGGCTTTGCCGACGCCGAGGTCGAGGCTCCCGCGGGGATGCGGTACGTCGGCTACGGGCGGGCCGCGGTCGCCGTCCCGGAGAGCTGGGGCACGAACGAGGTGCACTGTGGTAAGCCCGCACGGGACACCGTGCTCGTCGATCCCGGCGCGGTGCGTGACTGCGGAGCCCCGCGACCGGCGGGGGTCGAGAGCGTCTGGGTCGGCCCGTTCCGAAACAAGGCGCCGCGAGAGCCGAGCGAGCCGATTCAGGTGGACGGGGTCGCTGCCTGGCGAGACCGAGTGCTCTGCCTGGAGGACTCATTCGGCGGGGCGAAGACCTGCAGTGGCCTGCTCAGGATCCCGTCCGAAGGCGTGGCGTTCGCCGTCGCCTCGTCCACCGGGCGGGCCGAGATCGAGGAGATCTTCGCCCGCGTCCGAATCCTCGAGGACCGGGTCGCCGTCCCGGGATTCCGGAATAGCTACCCCAGACTGGACGAAGATGCTTACGCCGAGCGCTTGCGAGAGATGGGTCTCGCCTCCGACGTTCGCACGGAGTTCGCCCTCCAGCGCGATGCCGGCGAGATCCTCGGCGTCTCGCCCGGACCGGGCACGGTGCTGCGCCCCGGCGACGTCGTCACCGTCCGGGTCGCCGAAGGCCCCCGGTCGGCCGCCGACGAGGTTTAGGCGACCGTGAGGTTCAGCGACACCGAGCACAGCGACGAGGACCATCTGACCGACGAGCAGATCCGTGCGAACCCGACCGTGACGCTGCCCGTCGGCGGCCGGATCCGCGCGTTCGTGAAAAGCCAGCTGAAGGTTTCGGGCGCGCTGACTGGCAAGTCCCTCGCGGTGGACCGCAAGGCGACGCACCCGCCGCAGTGGCGCGCCGTCGCACCCGGCCGCTCGACGCTGACCCTCAGCGTCCCCGGCAAGGACGGCGCACCCGCCGTCATCGGGGTCGTCACCGTCGTCGTCCGATGAAGTGCAGCCCCTGGTGTGTGGCGTGACCGCCGCGAATTGCGGTCGGCGTTCGCCGGCAGTGTGGGCATTCAGGCCGGTCGAACAGTTGTGCGAGATTTCGTACGATCGTTCGACCCGTCGGTGCGCGCAATGTGTCCGCTGGTGGCCGGGGCACATTCGGACGCGACCGGCCGAGCCTCCCGGCTACGCCGGGTACGCGTGGGTGTCCGAGGCCTTGACCGCGGCCCAGACCTCCCGCCCGGGGACGAGGTCGAGCTCCGCGACGGCCGCGGCGGTGACGTCCGCGAGCAGGGGCACGGGGCCGTCCAGGCGCACCCGGACGCCGCCGCCGGTGAGCTCCACGTCGACGACCCGGGAAGGCCAGACGTTGCGGGGGCTGCCGTCCGGACGGCTGCGGAACACCGCCACCGCGGTCGGCGGGAACGCGACGAACACATCGCCGTCGGACGCTTCGGCGGTCACGATCTCGGCTCCGTCCGCAGGTCTTGACCACCGACCCGATCGCGTGGCCGCGGTAGAGATTCAGCCCGACGAGGCGGGCGACGTAGTCGGTCTGCGGGCGGCGGGCGACCTCGGCGACCGGCCCGCGCTGGACGGCCCGGCCGCCCTCGAGGACGACGACGTGGCCGGCGAGCACCATCGCGTCCAGCGGGTCGTGGCTGACCAGCACGGTCGCACCGGTGAATGCCTCGAGGTGGCGGCGCAGGTCGGAACGGACGTCCAGGCGGGTCCGGGCGTCCAGGGCGGCGAGCGGCTCGTCGAGCAGAAGCAGGCGCGGCTCGGGGGCCAGCGCGCGGGCCAGCGCGACCCGTTGGGCCTGCCCGCCCGACATCGCCGCCGGCTTCGACTTGGCGTGCTCGGCGAGGCCGACGCGGTCGAGCCAGGTCGCAGCCTTCGCCCGGGACTCCGCTCTGGAGGCGCCCCGGCAGCGCAGCCCGAACGCTACGTTGTCCAGGGCCGACAGGTGCGGGAAGAGCCGGTAGTCCTGGAACACGACGCCGACGTTGCGCGCCTCGGGCGGGACGTGGACGCGCCCGGCCGTGTCGTCCAGCGTCCGGCCCTCGAGGGCCACGCGCCCGTGGGTCGAGCGGCAGCAGGCCGGCCAGCACGCGCAACGCGGTCGACTTGCCCGCGCCGTTCGGGCCCAGGAGCGCGACGACCTGCCCGGGCTCGACAGTCATGACGAGGTCCAGGCTGAATGCCCCCCGGGTGACCTGGATGGTGGCGTCGAGGCTCATGAACTCGACACCCATCGGTCGCGCAGGCTCACCAGGACGATCAGCGAGACGGCGAGCAGGACGAGGCTCAGCACGATCGCGGCCTGCGGGATCGGTCTCGAGGGCCTGGTAGACCGCGGACGGCATCGTCTGGGTCGTCCCCGGGAAGCTGCCCGCGAAGGTGACCGTGGCCCCGAACTCGCCGAGCGCGCGGGCCCAGCACAGGACGGTGCCGGCCGCGACCCCCGGCAGGATCAGCGGGAGCGTCACGCGCCGGAACGCGGTCCACCGGGTGGCCCCGAGGGTCGCGGCGGCCTCCTCGAACCGCGGGTCGGCGCTGCGCAGCGCGCCCTCGACCGCGATCACGAGGAACGGCATCGCCACGAACGTCTCGGCCAGGATGACGGCGTTCGTCGTGAACGGCAGCGAGAAGCCCCACCAGTCGTAGAGGTACCGGCCGACTACGCCCTTGCGCCCGAGCGCCATCAGCAGGGCGACGCCGCCGACGACCGGCGGCAGCACCAGGGGGACGGTGACGAGTGCCCGGACGAGCCCGCGGCCGCGGAACCGTCCGCGGGCCAGGACGACGGCGAGCGGGACGCCGAGCAGCAGCGACAAGACCGTCGCGGCCGTGGCGGTGAGGAGCGACAGGCGCAGCGCCTCGAGGACGACGGGCTCCTGCAGCCGGTCCGGGAGCGTCCGCCAGGGAGCGCGGATCAGCAGCGCGGACAGCGGCAGCACCAGGAACAGCAGCCCCACGAGCGCTGGCAAAAGCAGCAGCGGGGGAATGCCCGACCGGGCCCGCGTGGTGGGCGGGCGCGGGCCGGGCTTCGCGGGCGCCTCGACCCCCGTCACCGGCTGCTACGCCTCGTCATGTCGGGTCATACGCCCTCGAAACCCGCGTCCTCGAGGACCTGCTGGGCCTCGTCCGAGGTGATGTAGTCGACCCAGGCGTCGGCGGCCTCGGCGTTCTTCGAGCTCCTTCAGGGCGACGATCGGGTAGTCGTTGATCGCCTTCTCCGCCTCGGCGAACTCGATACCGCTCACCTTGTCTTCGGCGCGAGGACGTCGGTCTTGTAGACGAGCGCCGCGTCCGCCTCCCCGAGCTCGACCTTGGTCAGCACAGCCTTGACGTCGGCCTCGCGGCTGTCGACCGACGGGGTGATGCCTGCCGCGGTGAAGACCTTGTCGGCAGCCGCGCCGCACGGCGCGGCGGCGGCGCAGAGCACGATGGCCAGGTCCTTCTTCGTGAAGTCCGCCAGGCCGGTGACCTTGCCGGGGTTGTCCTTCGGCGTCGCGATCTCGAGCCGGTTCTTGACGAACACCTCCGGGTCGCCGTCGGCGTCGCCCGCGTCCGTCACGGTCTTCATGGTGGCGGGGGACGCCGACGGCGAACACGTCCGCCGGGGCCGCCTGGGTGATCTGGGCGGCGAGGGTGGCGCTGCTGCCGAACTGGAACTTCACCTTGACGCCGGGGTGCGCGGCCTCGAACTTCTTGCCCAGCTCGGTGAAGGCCTCGGTCAGCGACGCGGCCGCGAACACGACGAGCTCGCCGGACTTCGACGACGAGGACGCGGTCGCGGACGGTGTGACGGACGCGGCTCGGGCTCGGCGCCGTGCTCGCGACGGGCTCGGGGGTGTCGAGGGCGGCGGCGGGCTCGTCGTCCTTGCTGCCGCAGGCGGTCAACGAGGCGAACAGGGCGAGGGTGAGGACGAGGGCGGCGGCCCGTCGTGTGATCGTGCGTGGCATGCGGATCTCCTGCGGCAGTGGGCGATTCGGGCGGGCAGCGGGTCAGGCGTTGTCCGGGATCTCGATCACCACGTTGGTGGACTTCACGGTGGCGACGGCCAGGACCCCCGGCTCGAGGCCGAGCTCGTCGGCGGCCTCGCGGCTCATCAGCGAGACGATGCGGTGCGGCCCGGCCTGGATCTCGACCTGGGCCATCACAGTGTCGCGGACGACGTTGGTGACGATGCCCCGCAGGCGGTTGCGCGCGGAGGCGCTCACCATTCGCGACGTCTCGGGATGATCGGCGAGGGAACGAGCGAACGCGGCCAGGGCGGGCCCTTCCACGACCCGGTGGCCGTGTTGGTCGCGGGAGGCGGGCAGCTTCCCGCCGTCGGCCCAGCGACGCACGGTGTCGCTGCTGACCCCCATGAGGTCGGCGACCTCGCTGATGCGGAAGGTAGTCACGTGAGGGAGCCTAAGGCAGAAGCGGACAGATATCCGAGCGCCCCCCGCATCAGCAGGAATATATCGTCGAGATCCCGCGCGAGTACCCGTCCGGGTGCTTGACGGGAGACCCTCGCGGATGCGCGGCCGTTCGACGCCGGACGATGGCCGCATGGTCCACGCGGCGGGCGTCCGCCGCGTCCGTGTCAGCGACCGGTCGTCACGGTGCGGGCTGTGGTGGCTCGGCCGTCGGCGAGGACGGCCGAGAGTTCGCGGCTGCCGTTCGTCGGCCCGAGGGCCAGGCCGTCCAGGATGAGGTCGCGCGCCGGCAGGCCCGGGACGGTGATCGTGAGGGCGGTCGCGCTCGGTGCGAACGACGGGGCCATCGCGACGAGGGTGTGGTCGCCGAGCGGGAGGCCGGGCAGGTCGTAGTGCCCGTCAGTGCCGCTGCGGACCCGGCCGAGGGGCTGACCGGCGGCGTCCAGGGCGAGGATCGTGGCCCCCGCGACCGCTGCCCCCGCCGACGTCCGGACCACCCCGCGGATGCCGTGTGTCGGCATTACCGGCTCGCGGCGCGGGATCGTCAGCGCGAACCCGGTCGCCAGGACCAACCCGACGGCCGACATGACGAACGCCGCCGTGAACCCGGACTCGGCCGGCTGGCCGCTGGGGCCCTTGTGGCCGGAGACCATGCTGGCGGCGATCTGGGCACCGAGGGCGCCGCCGATCGTCCGCATGATGGTGTTGATCCCTGAGGCGACGCCGGTCTGCGTCTGGTCCACCGCCTCGATGATGAGGTTGGCCATCGCCGCGTACGAGAAGCCGATGCCGAGGCCGAAGAACGCGGTGCCGACGTAGATCGCTCCACGGATCGGAGTGCTCCACCGCGAGGAACAGGAACGCTCCCGCGATCGCGATCGTGCCGATCAGCAGTGGCATCTTCGACCCGAACCTCGTGCCGAGCCACCCCGCGAGCGGACCGCCGATCATCATCAACACCGTCGACGGCAGCATGAACAGGCCGGCCTCGGTGACTGTCGCGCCGAAGCCGTAACCGGCCTCGGTCCGGGTTCGTCTGGACGAACTGCGGGATGAGGATGAACGAGCCGAACATACCGAACCCGACGAGCAGAGCCAGTGAGGTTCGGTGCGAGGACGGCACGCCGCGCCAGCATGGACATGTCGACGAGCGGTTGCGGCCGGCCCTGCTCGAACTTGCCCAGCAGGATCAGCAGGATCAGGCCGCCGGCAATCATCCAGACGGTCTTCGGCGAGCTCCAGCCCCAGGTGTTGCCCTCGCTGACCGCGACCAGCAGGGCGATCAGGCCGGCGGAGAGCAGCAGCGCGCCGCCCCAGTCGATCTTCGCCGGCGACTTCACCGGCGACTCGGGGACGAACAACTGCGCCGCGATGGTCGCGATGACGACGACGATGAAGCCGACCCAGAAGATCCAGTGGTAGTTCAGGTGATCGACGATGACGCCTGACAGGATGAGCCCGACGCCGCCGCCGATGCCGAATGTCGCGCTGACCAACCCGATCCCCGTCGCCACTTTCTCGCGCGGGAACTCGTCGCGGATGATGCCGAACGCGAGCGGGAAGATCGCGCCGCCGAAGCCCTGGATCGCCCGTCCGGCAATGAGAACTTCGATGGATGTGGCCAACGCCGCCACCAGCGACCCGAGCGCGAAGACCATCAGCGTGACGACGAGCATCCGGTCCTTGCCGAACATGTCGCCGAGCCGCCCGATGATCGGGGTCGCGACCGAGGCGGAGAGCAGGTAGGCGGTGAGGACGAACGTGACGGCCGTCGTCGACGTCCCGAGTTCGCGCTGGATGTCGGGCAACGCGGGGGCGACGAGGGTCTGGGAGAGCGCGTAGGCCATCGACGCCATGACGAGGACGCCGAGCGTCAGCCCGTAGTGGATCCGCGGCTCCTCGGGGACGGCGGTGGCACTCTCGGTCAGGGTCGCGCTCACAGGATGTCGAACGCTTCTGCGAACCGGCGAAACAGATGCTCGGCCTGCTCCCGTTCGGTCTCGGTCAGCGAGGCGAACAGCGCCCGGCGTTTGGCGTCGACGACGTCGCGCTTGGCGTCGAGCAGCGTCCGGCCCTTCTCGGTGAGCTCGACGCGCACCCCGCGCCGGTCGCCGGCCACGCGCTCGCGGCGGATGATGCCGGCGTCCTCGAGGCCGGTCAGCATGCGGGTGACCGTCGGGGCGCTGGACCCGACCTGCTCCGCGAGGTCGCCGCAGCGGGCGGCGGGGGAGTCGGCGACCGCCTTCAGCAGGTTGTACTGAGACAGCGTCAGACCCCCGGCGCCTTCCCGTGCCGTGCGTGCGCGGGCGCGGCGAAGGGCCGCGAAGAACTCGTCCCAGGCCTGCCAGAACGTCTCGTCACCGGTGGCCGGCGGCTGGTGCGTGGTCGCGGTTCCGATGTCGATCGTCCTTCGCGTACGGTTCTTAGCGTGCTAGTCGTTAGCACGCTAAGACGACATGGGACGTTTTGTCCACTCGGTTGCGAACGTCACGCAGGCTGTGAGCCGATGCGCTACGGGTGCCGAGGAGCGCAGAGGATTCAGACGTTCCGGCCGCAGAACAGCAAGAGTTGGGTCTGGGCGTCCGCGTCGGGCTCGGGGTCGAGCCGCGCGCCGAACCTGCCGGGCCCGCGAATGAACTCGTCCATCGGCAGCATCCCCGCCAGTGTCACGTCGACCGCGCCTCGATCGAGCCGCTCGTCCTGCCCGGTCGCCCGGGCCAGATCCCAGGTGTGCACGAGGGTGTCCGCGCAGACCAGGCTGCCGACGAACTCGGCGAAGGGCTGCGGCCCGGCCGGGTGCTCGACCAGGCGCGCCGCCCGGTCAGGATCGTCGACGGCGTCCTGGACCGCAGCCACGAGCGCCCGGAGTTCGGCGGGCAGGTTCTCGCCCGGCCGCGGCGGTTCGGGCTCGATGCCGGGCGGTTCGGTCTCATCGAGCTTCGCCATCGTCCGTCTGTGCACGGCGATCGAGTGGGCGACGAGGTCGCGGACGGTCCATTCCTCGCACGGTGTGGGGCGGACCCACGCGTCCTCGTCCAGGGCGTCGATTCGTTCGAGGTACGCCGTGGCGACCGTGCGGTAGCGGGCGGAGACCTCACTGGCGTCAACGTTCATACCCGGGAGGCTAACCAGCCCCGATCCGATGAGTTCAGGCGACGAAGCCCTCGAAGCGCTCGACCTCTTCGCCATTTCGATGAATGGCGACCGCGGTCGGGCCCATCAGGCTCTGGTGCACCGCCGCCTCGACCTTGACCCCGTCGGGAAGTTCGCCGTTAGGACGAAGTCGCCCGCTGCCTTGGCCGCGTCGGCCTCTTGACCGCCCGTTCCCGGCCGTTGTCAGGACTTGGTCAGGGCCACGGCCGACGGGGGGATCCGGGCCGGCCGCGCGCTGATGCCGCGCTCGTCCTGCAGGCCGGTGGGGGAGTACCAGTAGGGCGCCGCCCGTCGACCGGTCAGCCGGGCGTGAGCCCTGACCGGGCGGGCGGTACTCACAGCCCAGAGGAGGGCGTAGGCGAGGGTCGCGAGGGTCCCGGCCAGGAACACCATCAAGGCGACAATTGCGGGAGATGCAGTAGTACCCATGTCAGAGTCCTTCGAATACGTGGGAGGGCGGGTCCGCAGCGAGATTTCCTGTCGACTCCGGGAATGCGGCGCGAAGGCCGATACGAATGTCGTCTGCCCTCGTCACGCTATTCGGTCGGCACGAGCGACCGGATTGCAGCTATCTCGATGTCAAGATGTGCGTTCTATCACGTCTCGGGGAAACCCACGCACGGCGGTCCACAAATACGAGGGGCGAGACGAAAAATTAGCGGCAATCCGTGCAGTCACAGCGCACGAAGTGAACGCTCCACGCGCCTGGGTGCGGCGCCGGCCGGGCCGAACTGGACGACCTAAACGTCGCCCCGAATCTCGTCAGAAATAGTTCGAGGCGGGGGCAATCTACCCGCGGGTAGACCGCGAATGGCATCCTGAAAGCGAGATCGCGAGATCCGCGAAATCCTCCCCCTCCGGTGCACCGAGAACCGGGCACCTAATTCACCTAAGGACTTGTCATGCGAATTCCCACGCGCACCGCCACCGTCGCTACCCTCGCCGCGCTCATGCTCGCCGGCCTTACCGCCTGCGGCAGCAGCAGCGACAACGTCGCCGCCGCCCCGGCCGCCGGCACCGTGGCCACGCCGGTCAGGTCGCCGGGGCGACGCGATGGCGGGCAGGACATGAACGCCGCCGTCCAGACGCGTCGCTCTGATGGCCAAGGGCACCGGCAACCCGTTCGTCGACGTCCGCACCGCCGCCGCGCACATGCCGATGACCGCCGAGGCCCTCGCCGGCGGCATCGCCAAGGCCGCCAAGATCAAGGGCGGGGTCGAGCACCAAGGCCTCGGACCTGCGCTCGGGCCTGACCTACCTGCTCACCGAGCACGTCTACCTGGCCGGCATCGCGGTCGCCACGGCCTACCACGCCGGCGCGGACTCCCCGGAGTTCAAACTCGCCGCCGCGACCCTGGACGAGAACTCCAAGGCCGTCGCCGCGGCCGTCGGCTCCGTCGCCCCGAAGGAGGAGAAGTCGGGTTCCTCGCCGCGTGGCGCTCCCACGTCGGCGACTTCGTCACCTACGCCGTCGGCGCGAAGACCCCCGGCGCCGAGGGCGCGAAGATGAAGGCCAGGCGCCGTCTCGAACCTCACGGGCTACGCCAAGACCCAGGGCGACGTTCTTCACCAAGATCAGCGGCGGCACCCTCAAGGCCGCGGTCGATCGAGAAGGACCTCACTCGGCCACATCACCTCCCTCGCCGGCGCGGTCGACGCCTTCGCCGCCGGCGACGCCGACGCCTACGGCAAGCTGAAGACGGCCGCCCACCACATGTCGATGAGCGCCGCCGTCCTGGCCACCGGCATCGACAAGGCCACCAAGATGGCCGGCAACCCGAACTCCGCCGCCGCCGGCCTGCGCGCCGACCTGACCCGCATGCTGACCGACCACGTCTACCTCGCCGGTGTCGCGGTCTTCACCGCCTACACCGCCGACGGCGGCCTGGACGGCACGGCGTTCAAGGCCGCGGCCGGCGCGCTGGACGAGAACACCGTCGAGCTGTCCAAGGCCGTCGGGTCCGTCGCCGGCAAGGCGAACGAGAAGGTCTTCCTGCAGGTGTGGCGCTCGCACATCAACGACTTCGTCACCTACGCCAAGGGCGACGGCGACCGGCGACCAGGCGCTGAAGGACAAGGGCCTGGCCAACCTCGACGCGTACCGCACCGCCTCCGGCGACTTCTTCGCCAAGATCACCGCCGGCGCACTGCCGTCCGACGCCGTCGCCAAGGAGCTCATCGGCCACATCGAGACCCTCGCCGGCGCGATCGACTCCCTCAAGGCCGCGCTGATCAAGTAGTTCCTCTGAACCCGGTACCGGCGCCTCCGTGGGAATGGGCGACGGCACCCGGATCACGCGAGCCCCGGCAACCCGCACCACGGTTGCCGGGGCTCGCTGCGTAACTGGACCATGCGCACTTTGCGGACCGCTTCCTCCGGCCCGACCCGGTGGTCCAACCCATCCGTGCGGAGCGGCGGCTTCGAATCGGGAAGGACGCATTCCCTTAGCCAGCGGAGATTCCCGTGAACCGAGTTGCCCTCGCCCTCGCCGCCACATTCAGCACCGTGCTGCTCGCGGGGTGCGGAGATTCCAGCGACATCGCCCCCGCGGCCGTCACCGACCTCAGCGCCGCAGCCAGGGCGTCCCTGCAGCAGGCGAGCCCCGGCTTGAGCGCGGCCACCGACGACGTCAACCGGATCACCCCGAAGCTGGAGCAGTTTTACTTCGCCAAGGGCTACCCGCGCGACCTCGCCGGCGCCAAGGCGTCGCTGAAGCCGGCCGGGGAGTAGGTCTCCAGCGGCAACAAGGTTGCCGGATACAGCTTCGACGAGCAGGCGGAGGAGTTCATCCTCTGCATCCAGAACGAGTCCGGGGCGTGGGCTAACTACGACACCGCACCTATGCAGACTGGGGCGACCGGCGAATCCGGTGGCTGCCCTGCGGACCTGCGTAGCGGCCACGGCGGGGGCCACGCCGAGCACTAGCCTCGATCTTTCACCGGAATAGGGCCGCCACCTGGTCCGGGAACACGGAAGTGCCTTGCCTGTAAGGGAAAATCGGCTTGCTGATGGTCGAAAGTCCCCGAGCAGGAAGGCACTCCGCGAGTGAAGGTTACCAAGGGCGGCTCCCGGTTCGAGGTCGACGCGGATGGTAAGGGCGTGGTCTCCCATGCCGGGGCGGCGCTGCTGCGGGAGCTGGCCCGCGACAGCGGGCTCGCGGCCGCCTGGACGGCCGCGCTGATCGACACCTACCTCGCGCCACCGATCCATGCGCCGGGACAGGTGCTCGCTGACCTGGCGGTCGCGATCGCCGACGGCGGGACGGCGTTGGCGCCGGCATGGCCAACCTGCCGTGTCACGGCGCCGCCCCGAACGCCGCTGGCTCGAGCTCGCCCTCGCCGCAGCCGACCTGCTCACCTGGACCAAAGCCCTGTGCCTGAAGGGAACCAGCCTCGCCCGCGCCGAACCCGCGACCCTGCGCTACCGCCTCCTGCACGTCGGCGCACTCGTCACCGACAAAGCCCGAAGACGACACCTCAAGATCGACCGCGACTGGCCCTGGGCCACCGACCTCGCGACCGCGTTCACCCGCCTGCGCGCCGCGTTCGACTGACGATCAACCAGCCGCCCCGACGACCCGAGGACAGGAAACCCGCCACCGGCGCGACAGCCGTTCCCTCCGCACGCCCAGAACACAGAACCCGACCCGAAAACCGAAAATCAACGGCCCGGCGACACGCCGGAGCCCTCGTCCCGGGCGGGACCCAGGCCCTGAACGCCCTCGCCATCACCTACCCCGACCGCCTTCCTCGTCACCTGACCTGACTATCCATCAGAACCTGTCTTACACAGATAACTTGACAAGCTCGACGAACTGCCGCCGGCCGCGTTTGGGGACAGCTCCCGGCACTGCTCGATCCACTGGGCGATGACCCGCACGGACCACGGAAACACCGTCAGCACGCTGCGGCGCTTGGGCGTGGAGCCCTTGTTCGCCTTGCCCCAGCGGACGTAGAGGACCCCGTAGGAGCCGAACTCGCTCGCGTGCGGGTTGGTGCCGAAGTCGGCGAGCTCGAGCATCGCGACCTCGCGGCGGCGCAGGCCCCAGGCGTAGGTCACCTTCAGGGCGGCCGCGTCCCGCACCGCGGCCAGCCAGCCTTTGTGGCCGCTTCGCCGCGCCGACTCGATCCGCTCGTCGGCGTAGTCGAACAGGCGCTGCAACTCGGGCTTGGTAAGGGCGCGGCGCTGCGGGCGTCCTTCGTAGTCGCTGGCGTGGACGGCGGTATTCCACTCGAAGCACACCTGAAATTCGTCATGGTCGGACGCCGATAATGTACGTTATGTCAATTTGTTTGGACCGAATCTCTCGCAGGGCGGTCGACCGCCCCTAGCACCATCGCGGTGACCCGATCGGGATGCCGCTGGGCGTAGACATGGCCCAGGTCGAAGAGCATGCCCGCGTGGCGCGGGTAGCGAAACCGATGCCCGGCTGGGCGTCCTGACTACGCCGGGACGCCTGCGGGCGGTTGGCCGCGTTCGTCCTCTCGGGGCGGGTGAATCGACGCCGCCGCGTCGGCTGTCGCCGCGCTTACGACCACCTTGCGGCCGGCGGCGAGTTCGGTTGCCGTCGACTCCATCCACCGGTCCGCCGGCACCGGCAACCCCCGAGCCTGGAACGCCGAGGCGAGGGCGGCGGCGACTTCACCTACGTCGTGGCCCTCGGCTAAGGCCAGGACCTCGTTGACGACCTCTTGGCGGGCGAAGTCGTCCGCTTGCTCTTGCTCGGTCGTCATGGCTGTCTCCTCAGCGTGCGGGTGCTATCCGCGGTGGGGTACCCGTCGGCGTCGGTCGAAAACCGCGGCCGGGCGGCCCGCCTGCTACGTCCTGGGCTGCCCACACCTGGCAGGACGGGTGCGGCACCCGTTCGGGCCCGTCACGTCGGCCAGGCCCCGCGTACCATCGCCAGGTCCCTCCAAAGGAGTCGCGATGTCGAAATTGATCCGCATGGACCACACCGGTCACACGACGCTCGCGGAGTGGACGACGGACGACCCAGGGGCCGTCGAGGCCGCCGTCACGGCGTTCCGCACCGAGTTGGGGCGAGGTTCGATCGGCATGGTCACGACCGGGCCTGGCCAGGCCGAGATGGTTCGAGAGCTGCCGCTCGACGCGGATCTCGTGATCATGCGTCGGCCGATCGCGGGTGGCTGAGCCGGCGGCAGGGCGGCTCCCGGAGCTGGCAACCGTCGCCTGGCGGCCGCTGGTCGACGACGGGACGCTTCGGCGGACGGCGTGGGTGTGGAGCTTCTACACCGTCCTGCACGCTGCGCCGTTCTGCGTCCTGGCCGTCGTCCTCTTCGTCGTCGAGCCGCTGACCGCTCCGGCCGGGCTGCTCGCCCTGGGCCACGCGTGGGTGATCTCGGGGCTGTACGCCCAGCGCGGCGCGAACGTGGTCAAGTCGAAGATTCGACGGCAGTCGGTAGGCGCGGACAGTGAGCGCACAGCGCTCGGCCTGCTCGGCGACCTCGTCGGGCACGAGGTCCGCGACGGCTACGAGCGCACGGGGCTCGTGTCCGAGCCGGGGAGGTTAGGGATCTGGCTCGTCGGCGAGGAAGGCGCGTTGCTCGTGCGCCCGGGCGGGCGGCGGGTGCACTGCTGCTGCGTGCGCGTGCCGGAGCCGAACCTTCCCCGGGCCGACCGTGTGGCGCACCTGCTCCTCGCGCTGCGTACTGACGAGCGCGGGTTCGCGACGCTCGCCAACTGTTCGTTCTCCGGCGCGCGCTGGCGCGTACGCCGCCGGCTTTCCGCCCGCATGCGGCCGAGCTTGGACGCCGCCGGACGGCTCGCCCGGTTGTCGGACTTTTAGGAACGCAATGAGTTCTCGCCTCCTCGCGCTCTGCATCGACGCGGACGACCCGGTGCGGCTCGCGCGGTTCTGGGCCGGCGTCCTGGGCCGGCGTCCTGGGCCGGGAGACGGCCGAGGAGGATCCCTCCGGCGTCGCGCTCTTACCGAACGACGGCATCGGGTTTCGGCTGCGCTTCTTACCCACCCGGGAGCCCAAAGTCGGACCGAACCAGATGCATTTCGACCTGACGAGCGCGTCGCTCGAGGACCAACAGCAGATCGTGGCCAGGGCGCTCGAACTCGGTGGCCGGCCACTCGACGTAGGTCAGCTCCCGGAGGAAGGTCACGTGGTGCTCGCCGACCCTGAGGCAACGAGTTCTGCGTCATCGAGCCGGGCAACAACTTCCTCGCAGGCTGCGGCTCGATCGGGGCGCTGTCGAGCGGCGGGTCGCAGGAGGTCGGCTACTTCTAGAGCCGAGCGCTGGGCTGGCCGTTGGTCTGGGACCAGGACCAGGAGACCGCGATCCAGTCGCCGCGCGGTGGCTCCAAGATCACGTGGGGTGGTCCTCCGGTGCGCCCGAAGAGCGGGAGGAACCGCTTGCACTTCGACCTCGCTCCCCCGGCCGGCGGCGATCAGCAGGCGGAGGTCGAGCGTCTCGTCTCGCTCGGGGCGAGACGACTTCATTTCGGCCAGGGCGAAATCGGCTGGGTGGGCATGGCCGACCGATCCGGACGGCAACGAATTCTGCGTCCTGACTCCCCGTTAGGTGCTGTAGGGCGGGCGTTCAACCGACACACTGAGTAGGAATACCCAGGCGATCTGAGCCCGGCGGTCGATGCGCCCGAGATCGATCACGACCAGAGTTGGGCCATGACGATGACCGCACCAGGGACCGGCGCAGGCGCGCGCAAGCACAACCGCCGGCTCGCCGTCGGCCTCTGCGTGGCGGGCCTCGCCGTCGCCGTCCCCGTCGGCGTGGTGGGTTGGGGGCTGAGCCACCAGACGGAAGTCAACGGCGCTCTCAGCGTCGTTTCCGGCGGGTCGGGAGCGGTGCAGCTGAACATGACGCTGTGCTCGGGGAAGGTCGATCGGGTGGAGCTCTACGACCAGCGCCTGCACCCGGCCGACCGTAGCGAGCCCGACGCGCCCGTCGGAATTTGGGAGCGGACGTCGCCGTCGGTCGTCGACACCTCGCTGGTTTTCGGCAACCCCGGGCCCGAGTGGGAGGTCGTGCTCGACCCCGGCCCGCTCGACACGGGCGCGACGTACGACGCGCTCGCCTGGTCGGAGTCGGAGGGCACGGAGCTCGCTCAGGTCGACTTCGACCCCGGCCGCGTCGCCGAGTTGCCGGCCGGAACTTCGTTCCTCTACAACTCGACGACCGTCCGCACGGACGAGATCCGGTCGACGGTCTGCGGCTGACGTCGTCTCAGGGCTCAGGTAAGACGTGCCAGGTGAACTTTGCGACCAGTGGGACATACCAGGACAAACTGGGACTAAGCTGTGCGCGGTCGCGGCGGGGGTCACACGTACGCCTCGGCATCCCCCACGTCGAGGAGAACACATGAGAGCACCCACCCGGATTACGCTGCTGACCAGCGTCGGAGCCGTCGTCACGGCCCTGACGGTCGTCGCCGCTCCCCTGACCTCGTTTGCCGCCGAGTCGGCGGTCACGGCCGCGTCGGACTCGGTCAAGCCGGCCAAGAAGAACGCGAAGGTCTCCGCGAAGGGCGCGGCTGTCAAGCTGCCGCTCGTGTACACCTGCACGGCCAAGTGGCAGGGCTACATCAGCGTCTCCCTGGTCCAGGCGGTCGGCAACGGCTTCGCCTCGTCCAGCTCCTGGAAGTCGGTCAAGTGCACCGGCAAGGCGAAGGCCGTCACGCTCTACCTGCAGGCCAGCCCCGGCCAGGGAGCTAAGGCGTTCGAGAAGGGCACCGCCTCGCTCGTGGGCTCCATCGACAGTTCCGACCCCTCGTACAACCCGTGTGAAGAGTTCGACTGCACCGAAGGTGTGGCACCGATCGCTCGGGCGCAGAAGATGCCGCCGCCCACCGGCAACTCGATCTTCACCTCTGCCTCTACCCCGCTCGTGATCGAGAAGCAGGTGCCGCACTACAAGCACGCGGAGTTCCACGAGACCATCAAGATCGGCAACTGACCCACCCTCAGTTTCGCGAGAAGGCCCCGTCCCCGGCTGGGGGCGGGGCCTTCCTGCTGCCCGCGAGTCCGGTCACAGCGACTTGGCGGCGGCGGCCGGCGCCGACCGCCGGATCACCACGTCGCCGTAGCCTGTGCGTGCCCGCACGTCGATTGTGCGGTCGGACGCTTCGGGACGTTCCGCCGAGTCGAGGCCGTTCTCGACTCGGCCGAAGCTGGTTCGGACGTCGAGGCGGGCCGCGGTCCCGGCCGGGATGCCGACCTCGATCTGGCCGTACGCCGTCTCGAGGGTCACCGGACCGCTGCCGGTCTGCCCGACCCGCAGGTCGCCTCTGGCCGTGGCTGCGGCGATCGTGCGGCCGCCGCGGTCGACGGAGACGTCGCCGTTCGCCGTGGCCGCGCGCAGGTCGCCGTCGATGCCGCCCACCGAGGCGCTGCCGTTGGCGCTCTTCACGACGGCGTTCCCGTCGACTCTGCCCAGCCGGACGTCCCCGGAGGCCGTGCGGACGTCGGCATCCCCAGCGACCTGACCGACCTCGACGGAGCCCGAGCTGCTGTCGACGTCGATCGAGCCGGTGGCGTCGAGCCGGATGTCACCGGACGCCGTCTTCATGCGGCATTCGCCGAGCCGGCCTGTGCTCTGGAACGTCGCCGCCGCGGCGGCGCCGTGCAGGCGAGAGCCCGCGGGCAGCGCGATCGTCACGACGACCGAGCCCGTGCGACCGAACAGGCCCGGGCCGAAACGTTTGGTGGTCTTGATCCCCAGCGCGCCGGAGGTGTACCCGACGCGGAGTTCTTCCGCGGCGCGCACGTCCGCGTCGACGGCGACGTTGCTGGGGCGGACGTCGACGACGGTGTCGGTGCGCTCACTCGCGACGAGGTGAACCTCGCCGACAGCGAGCTCGATCGAGACGGAGATCGGATCCGGGGTGCTGAATGTGGGCATGGCTGATCCTCCAGAGAAGGAAAAGTGCGGTAGGAGTGAAAGGTGACGTGGGGTCAGGACGTGCGTCAGCGAACCCAGCCGCGGTAACGGGCGCCACCACCGGCCTCGCGTCGGTCGCGTCGCTGGCCGCCGTCGGGCTCCAGCGCGGCCACGGCCGAGCGGACGAGCCAGGCGTTGACCGACAGGCCCGCCTCGCGGGCGGCGTCCTCGACCCGGTCCTTGAGGTCCTGGGTCAGCCGCAGGTTGATCCGTACCATCGCGGCGTCGTCGGCCTCCGCGGGCGCGCGGGTGCTGACCGGGTCAGGCTCGTCGAGGTGCTCGTGCATCGGCTCCCCCGGAGGGAGGGACACGACGAAACTCGGTTCACGGTCGCGCAGCCGAAGGTCGACGGAGCCGGGGGCGAGGTCACGGGTGATCTCGCCCGCCGCCTCCGACAACGCGTCCAGCAGGACGAGGCGCACTGCGGACTCGAGCGGCGCGACGAGCCGCTCGGCGACAGCGCGGGCCTCCGCTCCCCCTGCCTCGGCGGCGACGGCAAGGTCGTGGCGCAGCGCGTCTACGTACGGCGTCAGGTTAATGGCACCACTATGGCATCACTGTGGTGCCAACACAAGCCAAACCTGGCGCAGTTTGGCGCCAGAGGTCAGGACTGCTTGAAACTGTCCAGCAGCGACGTCATGCCCGTGCCGGCGACGGGGGTCGGAATTCCCGTCGGCATCTCGAAACCCTCGGGCATCTCGAAGCTTTCGGGCACCTCGAAGCCTTCGGGCATCGTGAAGCCTTCCGGCATCGTCAGCCCCTCGGGCATCTTCAGGCCCCCGGGCAGCTTCATCCCGGACATCATCCCGGTCAGTGCCTTCTGCATGACGGTCTGGAAGTCCACGACGTCGCCGGCGGCGGGCGCGGTGATCGAGACGTCCTTGCCGTAGTCGCGCAGGTTCAGATTCAGGACGTAGTCAGTGCCGTCGCCCGCGGTCGTCGCGACGAGGCGACGGGCCCGGTACTCGTTGTCGACCCACACGTCCAGGTCGAGGGACTCGAAGCCGGACTCGTCGATCTCGTCCACGTCGCCGAACTGCTTCGCAAGCTCGGGGCTCGCCTCGACTGCCTTGCGGATGCTCTCCGGGGTGACCTTGGCGGTGTAGTGGGTGGCCTGGTCGCCGTCGACGTTCTCGACGCCGACCTTGCGGACCTCGACGGCGGTCTTCAGCACGTCGAGCATCTCGCGGGGGTCGGGCTTCTGCGTCGCCGAGAGCATGCCCTCCAGGCCGCCGGCGTCCTTGCCGAGAAGGTCGGTGAGGGACGAGGCGTCGCTACCGGCCAGGTCCTTCATGCCGGACGCGGCGGAGAACGGGAACTTGATCCACTTCGTCGCGTCCAGGCCGGGGATCAGGCCCGTCCGCACGTAGGCGACGTCGTCGACGACGGTGGCCTCGAGGGTGGCCGGCGTTTTCATACCGATGACCGACAGGTGGTCCAGGACGAAGCTGGCGGCGTGGTCGGCCCCGCCGCGGAAGCTCCCGTGCATCCGGACGTCGATCTTCCGGCTGTCCGCGGACCCGTCGACCGGGCCCACGCTGAGGGTGAAGGACGCGCTGTCAGCGGCGGCGGAAGTCTCCGCGGCCCGCTGAACGGCGGCGACCGGGCTCAGTTCGATCGCCTCGGGGGCGCTGCCCGAGCTGCCGCCACACGCTGACAGCGAGGCAACGGACACGACTGCCGCAAAGGCCGCGGCAGGACGGGACATGCGCATGGGACTCCCCCAGGATCGATGCGGATCGTCGCAGCGTAGGGCTCCGCTCGACCACCGCGAGCCCGATCGGGTGGATGCGGCCCGAACGGATTGCCGACATGGTCCGAACGGACTACGTCGGGTGGGGACGGCGCGGAAGGGGCGGGCATGGCTGGCGGTTTCCCGGCAGGACGGACCAGACGAGGTGCGCTGGGGGCGGCGGCGGGGGTCGGGGTGGCCGGGCGCCGTACCCCACCTGATCTCCCACATCGTCCACGACAGCGCGGTCGGCGCGGTGCGGGCGAACTACCGCACCGCACCGCCGACGTCCTCACGCTGGCGGCCGTGCGCGAGGCGATCATGGCCGGGGCGTCGGATGCCGAGTTCTACGGGCTGCTCGCGAGCCTGCAGCCGGACGAGTCGCTGACCGTCGGCTCGGAGGACTCCCGCGTCCAGGCGAAGACGTGGGGCCGGATCCCCCGCACCTACATCCGGCACACGCAGGACAAGCTGATCCCACTCGCCCTGCAAGACCGGATGATCGCCGAGGCCGACAAACTGACGCCGCGAAACCGGTTCCGCGTCCATAGCGTCGACGCCGCGCACGCCGCCGACCCGAAGGCCTTCGGTCGTGTCATCGAGATCCTGGATGCGCTCGCGGCAGGGTAGTCGGCACGATAAGTGGAGTAATGACTACTCTCTGCGGCCGACGGGTTGGCAGCCCAGGGTCAGGGTGAGCCCTCAGGGCCCCCGACCACCGGAGAGGAACCGACGTCATGAGCACCCGCCACCGCCTGACGAACCGAGCCGAAGAGCGCGCCGCCCACGGGCCGATCCGCAAGACCCGCAAGACTCGCCGTCTGGCCGCCGCGATCCTCGCGCTGGCTGCCGTTGCCGGTGGGACCGCCACCGCGTCGGCCGCCGACCAAGCCGCAGCCGCGGCTGCGGAGGATCCGGCCGGCGACGTCGAGCCACCCGCAGGTCGCGTCGACGTGGGCGCACCCCGCGTCGCGCTGGACGCCGTGGCCACCGAACTCGCCGCGCTCGTCCGCCGGAACGGGAGCCTCGAGGCTGCCCTGACCGAGGTGCGGCTCGCGCAGTCGACGTTCGGGTCCATGACCGGCGGAGCAGAGGCGACGCATCTCTCGGCGAGCGTGGACGCCCTCGTCGCCGCACAGCGGGCGCTCGCCACCGCCGCGGCGGACGGGAGTGTCGGCGATCTCCCGGCGCGGCTGGCGGCTGTAGCCCGCCGGATCGCCGTGGGCCTCGTCGAAATTGCCGCTCGGGCGGACGTGGACCGAGGAACCGTCGCGCAGGCCCGCGTCGAGCTCGCCCGCGGCGACAAGCTGGCGGCAGCCGGTAACCACGCAGGCGCCACCGCTGCCTTCGGCAAGGGCGTCAAGGTCGGCGGTAACGCCCTGACGTTCGACATCGCGCGCTTCGAGCAGAACATCCGCGGCTTCTTCGACACCCAGACGACGGGGTACTCCTACGCCATCGTCCGGCAGGGCAACCTGTACACGGCGAAGGGATTCGGCAAGGCGCGGGGGGCGTTCACCCAGTCGCCGGACGGCGAGATGAACATCGCGAGCATGACCAAGACGATCACCGCGGCCGCGGTGCTCAAGCTGATGGAGAAGAACAAGCTCGACCTGGACGAGTCCGTCGCGTCCTTCCTGCCGGACGAGTGGAACCTGCACCCGTCGATTCAGGACCTCACCTACCGCGACCTCCTGACCCAGCGCAGCGGGTTGAACGGCAACGTCAACCCCGGTACCAAGCTGGACGCCATGCGAGCGGCGTTCGAGAAGGGCATCAACCCGGCAGACAAGAAGGTCTTCACCTACCAGAACGCCAACCTGGCGATCTTCCGTGTGATCATCCCGGCCATGCTCGGCGTGGACATCTACGGCGACCCGGACACGGCACCGGACGTGCTGGCGTCGCGCACCTACGTCGAGTACCTGCAGGACCACATCTTCGAGGACCACCCGCTGGGCCGGCGCCCGGACTGCAAGAAGACCGAGGACCCGCAGTTCCTCGGCATCGTCACCTCCCGCGCCTTCGCGTTCCCGGACGACGGCTCGGGCGGCACCGACCCCGGGGACTGGACGCTGAGCTGCGGCGGCGGCGGGCTCTACATGTCGGCGAAGGGGGTCGCGCGCTTCCTGTCCCGGTTGCACCACACCAACGAGATCCTCTCGCCGCTGTGGCGGGAGTGGATGGACTCCGGTTTCCTCGGTTACAACGACCCGATCAACGGTTACTCCTGGAACAACGGCGCCTTCGGCGTCTACCGCAGCCACGGTGGGGACCTGAACTACGGCAACCGCGGCGTCGACACGTGCGCGACGGCCTTCCCGATCGGGGTCGAGGCGACCGTGCTGATCAACTCGCGACTGGGCGCGTACCCGTACCAGTGCGACGCGCTCTCGCGAGCGTTCGACGCGGCGTGGGTCAAGAAGTAGGGCAGGTTCTGCAGCATGCCGGTGGTCGCGAGGCACCGCGGCCGCCGGCGGGCGCAGGGCCTACGCTGCGCCCATGAGTATCCAGGTGACGCTGCCGGAGCTGGCAGAGACGCTGACCCGGTACACCTTCGCGTACCTGATGTCGGTCGGGGACGACGACAAGGCCTACGTGGTGTCGGTGTCCACCACCCTCGAGGGCGACACCCTGCTGCTGACCGGCGCCGGTCGCCGGGCAGCCGCGAACCTCGCTGCCCGTCCGTCCGCCACGATGGTCTACCCGCCGGCCGACCCGTGCGAGATGTCGCTGATCGTAGACGGGATCGGGTCGCTGCGCGGCGAGGACGTGGTCGTGAAGTTCACCGGCGGCGTGCTGCACCGCCCTGCCCCGCGCGCCGGCTGAGCGCTCAGCCTCAGCGCGACCGGTAGCCGTTCGCAGAGCATCGGCCCGACGTACGCGCCCATCGATTGGGCCACGACGATCAGACGGCCGCGGTCGCCCGCCGCCACGACGGCCACGTCCGCGTATTCGGCGAAGCCGGCCGCCTCGTCCGCCCCTGGGTCGACGGCGACCGCCTCGACACTGCGCCGACCCAGCTCCTCGACGACTAGGTGCCAGTACCAGCCGTCGCCGCCGGCGCCCGGGATCAGCAGGTACGAGGTGTCAGGCATGCCGCCCGAATTACCCCGGCCAACGTACCCCGGCGCTTGACTCTCCCCCCGAGGGAGACTTCACAGTGGGGAAGTGCACCCACCCGAGACCTTCGCGATCGGCGAGCTGGCCGAGCGCGCCGGCCTGTCCGTGAAGCTCGTCCGGCATTGGTCGGACGTCGGCGTCATCCACCCCAGCGCGCGGACGCAGGCCGGTTACCGGCGCTACGACGCTGCGGCGCTCGCGCGGCTGGACCTGGCCCGGACGTTGCGGGACCTCGGCTTCGGGCTGGACGCGATCCGCGCGGTGCTCGACCGGGAACGCGCGATGGGTGAGGTCGCCGCCGTCCACGCGGACGCGCTGGAGGTGCAGATCCGCACTCTGCGCCTGCAGCAGGTCTTACTGCGCGCGGCAGCCGCTCGCGACGCCACCGCGGAGGAGGTCGCGTTGCTGGCCGACCTGGCCCGGATGAGCGCCGACGAGCGGCACACCCTCGTCCACGACTTTCTCGCGGGTTCCCTCGACGGCGTCGACGTCCCGGCCTACCGGCGGGCGATGCTCGCGGCGTCCCCGCGATGCCGGGCCGATCCGACGGTGCCTCAGATTGCCGCGTGGGTCGAGCTTGCGGCCCTCCTGCGGGACCCGGAGCTCGGCGCGGGCCTGCGCCGAATCGCCGAGTACGCGGCCGCGCACGCGCCCGCGGAGTACGGGACCGCGGACGTCCGGGCGATTGAGGAACTCACGAACCGCTGGGTCCGCGAGGTCGGCGCGGCCATCGCGGCGGGCCCCGCAGCCGACTCCCCCAGCGCCGAACCAGTCGTCGCGGGCGTCGTCGCGGCGTGGTTGCCCCTGCAGGCCGCCGGCTCGCCCGCCGCCGACGGCGGGGCCGCGCGTGCGCTCCTGCTGGAGCAACTCGAGGTCGCCGCGGACGCCCGCGTCGAGCGGTACTGGCAGCTCGTCTGCCTGCTGAACGGCGCACCCGTCCGGCCGAGCATCGCCGCGGAGGGAGCGTGGCTCACGACCGCGCTGCGCGCCAACCCGAAGCCCGGCGCCCGTGCCGCGGCGCTGGAGCCGCTCTACGGCGAAGGGGCCGAGGCCTGGGCCGCGGTCGGCGGCGTCCTGCGGGCCTGCGCTCGGGTGCTGGACGAGGTCGGCCGCCTGGTCGCCGCCGTCGGACCCGAACGCTTCGGCGACCCCACGCCCTGTTCCGGCTGGGACGTCCGCGCCCTGCTCGACCACCTCGTCTGGGACAACCTGCTCTGGACGAGCCTCGCTACCGGCGCGCCCCGCACTGACGTTTCCGAGGACCACCTGGGACGCGACCACGCGGCCGCGTTCGCGACGGCGGCCGCTGGGAGTCTCGGTGCGTTCTCCCGGCCCGGCCTGCTCGAGAAGCGCTTCGGGCCGGCGCCCGGTTGGCGGATGGTCGAGCAGGTCGTGATCGAGATGCTCGTTCACGGCTGGGACCTGGCGGCTGCGACCGGGCAGCCGACCGATCTGGCCCCGGACGTCGCCGAGGCTGCGTTGCCGGTGGTGCGAGCGATCTACGGCCAGCTCCCCCGCACGCCCGGCGGCTCGTTCGCCCGTGAGCGGCAGGTGCCGAACGGGGCGGGTGCAGCTGACCGTCTGGCCGCCTATCTCGGTCGGTCACTCGATGCCTGACCCTCCGTCAGAACGTCCACAGGGTCGGCAAGAAGCCCGACCAGGCGGCGCAGGACGGGAGCTTCCTTCGCCAAGTCGAATGTTGGGTCGACGAGGATGCGGCTGTAGAGCCCGTCGACCAGCAGGGCCACCCAGCCGGCGAGTTGAGCAGCGCCGAGGTCCGAGGCGATGCGTCCGGACGCGTGGGCGCGCTCGAACAGGGCGCGGAGCCCGTCCTGGCTCGCCTTCTCGCTCGCGGCGACGGCGGCGGCGAAGTCGGGGTCCCCGCCGTAGCCGAGGACGGCTGCGAGCAGGCCGGGGATCCGCGGGTCGGACGCCTCGTTCACCGCCCGTTCGACGTAGGCGAGCACGCCGTCGAGCGGATCGGCGTCCGGGGCGAGGCCGGCGAAGAACTCGCTCAACTCCCGGACGTCCTCGACGAAGATCTCCGTCAGGATCGACGCCTTGGTCGGGAACTCGTGGAACAGGCTGCCGGAGCTGATGCCGGCCTCGCGGCAGATCTCGGCCGTGGTCGTCCGGTCGAAGCCCTTCGCCGCGAAGCACGTGATCGCGGCGTCGACGATGCGGAACCGGCGTTCACGTCGCTTGACCGGGTCGACGGTACGGGCCACTACTCTGCAGCCGGCTTTTGCTCGTCCACTGTCGGCGCCTCCTCGGCGTCCTTCGCCGCTGCGGCGGCCTTGCGCTTGTTCCGGCGGTCGACCTCGCGGGACGCGACGAACACGGCCAGCAGGATCGGCATCCAGTATTTCTTGGACTCCAGTACCGCGTGCACCCAGCCCGGCAGGTGCCAGTCGGGCAGCGTGACCTCCGGCAGTGGGATGTGCGGCAGTGGGATGCTCGGCAGCGGGATGTGCGGGAGGTCGATCGACGGCAGGTTCGGGAACGGGATGCTCCCCCACGGGATCAGGTTGATCGCGAGCCGGAGCCCGAGCAGCAAGAGCAGAACCTGGACGACGGCGACGACGACGTGCCGAACGGCGTAGAGCGTCGGGTGGGCTTCCTGGTACCGATAGAGCCGGTGCGCGCGCGTGCCGGCCGGGGGTTCGAAGGCGATGCGTTCCGCGCGACTGCGCTTCGGGCCGATCGGCACGGCCGGTTCGGGCAGGACCAGGGCGACGCCCTGGACTCGGCCCGGCAGCAGGGCCCGCACGCCGACCTTGACTCCGCCGAAGGCGTCGCCGAGGTCGAGCTTGGCGCCCGGCGGGCTCACCCGCTGGTCGACGGCCAGGGCGCCGTCCACGGTCAGGTGCACGCGTGTGGCGTCGCCGTCGCGAGCGGTCGTGAGCTCGAACCGGCGGCCGTCGTGGACGAGAGTGAAGGGCGTGAGCATGTCTCGAATATTAGCGTCAACACTCTAGTAATGGTTCCGAATCAGCGAGCGGTGACCGACCGGACGTTGCAGTTGAACGCCAGGCCGGCGGAATTCAGCTCGTAAGGCTTCGTGTCGGACAGGCACCAGTGCACGTATGCCGTCCCCGGCTTCAGGTTGCCGACCCGCGAGGCGACGGGCATCGTCCGCAGGTGCGGCTTGCCGTCGCAGACCGACGGCAGGCCGCCGGGCTCTTCCGTGGTGCGCTTTCCCCGGTCGTAGACCGCCGGCGCGTGCGGGGAGCCGACCCCGTCGACGCCGCCCGTGCCGACGCCCTGGGTGACCGACACGTAGATGTCGGTCTTGGGGCTGCCCTTCTTGCAGCGGTACGTGCCGATCACCGACGCGGTCGCGGAGTCCTCCCCCGGCGACAGCAGCACGGCGGAGGGCACCCAGTTCACCGTCGGAAGCGGCTCGCCGGCGGCGGACGCGGCTGCGCCCGGCAAGATCAGCGCGGCGGCGGCCACAGTTGTGACCACCGCGCGCGCGGACCCTCGACGTCCCAGTACACCCACCGTTGCGACGCTAGGGAACGGGCGGACGAAGTCCACCATCACGGGGTAAATCGTGAGAAATTCACGGACCCTTGCGGACCGGGAGCGGCACGGGCTTGCGCTCGGAGTACCCCGTCGGCAGCAGGAGTTCGCCGATGCGCGTCCGGTAGAACACTCTGCCAGCCGTGGTATTCGCGGTACGCGAGCGGGTCGGCGCCGATCAGCTCTGCATAGTGCAGGACCCCGCGGACGTAGTGCGCCGAGTTGTTGTAGCGGCGCAGCGCCTTGCGCAGGCCGCGCTTCGTGCCGTCCGCCGCGCCCCCGGACGCCAGGTAGTTCGCGGCGCCCATGATCGCGTCCTCCGCGTCCCAGACGTCGCCGCCGAGCCCGTACGCGCGCCACGTCCCGGGCATGAACTGCATCGGCCCCTTCGCCCCCGCGGACGAGAGCCCGACGATGCGGCCGAGCCCGGTCTCGACCAGGTGGACGGCCGCGAGGACCTCCCACGGTACGTCGAATCGTTTCTGCGCCGCCGCGTAGTAGCCGCGCAGGGTGTCGGCCGCGATCGGGTCGACGATGCGCCACGCGGGCAGTTTCTTCGCGGGCTCGGACGGGGCCATCGCGACGAACTCGCGGCGGGCGGCGATGTTTTCCCGGACGGTCGCGCGCAGCCCGCGCGGCACCTTCGCCACCACGGTGTCGATCCAGGCCGGGCGGCGGCCGAGCTGGCGGTACGCGACCTGCGTGACGAGCGCCGCGGCGGCCACCTCGCCGGCGGTGGCGTCCGGGTCGGCGGCGGTGCGCTCGGCCGCCGCGAGCCGCTTCGCGAGGGTCGCCGGGTCACTCGCGACCGGGCGCATGTGCGTCACCGTCGGCGCCTCGGGAACGGGCGGGGACGCTGCCTGCGCGCCAGGTATCGCCACCGCCGTGACCAGCACGGCGGTGGCGAGGCACGGCGGAGAATCTGATGCAGCGGTCAGACCCCAGCCGGGTTGGCGATCTCCACGAGCGACTCGGCCACGGTGAACGGTCGGCTCGGTCTTCTCGCGGACCTCCTCGACCGTCACCCCGGGCGCGAGCTCGACGAGGACGAGCCCGTCCGGCGTCACGTCCATGACCGCGAGGTCGGTGATGATCCGGTGGACGACCCGGCGGCCGGTGTACGGCAGGGAGCACTCGTTGACGATCTTGTGCGTACCGTCGCGGGCGACGTGCTCCATCAGCACGACGACCTTCTTCGCGCCGTGGACGAGGTCCATCGCCCCGCCCATCCCCTTGACCATCTTGCCGGGGATCATCCAGTTGGCGATGTCGCCGGCAGCCGAGACCTGCATGGCGCCGAGGATCGCCGCGTCGACCTTGCCGCCGCGGATCATCCCGAAGCTCAGCGAGGAGTCGAAGAACGACGCCCCCTTGCGCAGGGTCACCGTCTCCTTGCCCGCGTTGATCAGGTCCGGGTCGACGTCCTCGGGGTACGGGTAGGCACCCACGCCGAGGATCCCGTTCTCCGACTGCAGGACCAGCTCGACGTCGTCCGCCACGTAGTTCGGCACCAGGGTCGGCAGGCCGATCCCGAGGTTGACGTAGGAGCCGTCCTGCAGTTCCGCCGCGGCCCGGGCCGCCATCTGCTCGCGCGTCAGACCCACGGTTCAGCCCTCCGTCCGCGGACGAGTGGTCCGCCGCTCGATCTGCTTGTCCGCCGCCTGAGCCGGCGTCAGTGCCACGACCCGCTGCACGAAGATGCCGGGCAGGTGGACGCTGTCGGCGTCGATCTCGCCGACCTCGACCAGCTCCTCGACCTCGACGATCGCGATCTTCGCGGCCATCGCGCAGAGCGGGTTGAAGTTGCGGGCCGACTTGTTGAACACGAGGTTGCCGTGCCGGTCGCCCTTCCACGCGCGCAGCAGCGCGAAGTCGGCGTAGAACGCCTTCTCCAGCACGAAGCTGCGCACCTCGCCGCGGACGTCGAACTCGTGCGTCTCCTTCGGCGGCGACGCGAGCTGCACGTTGCCGTCCGAGTCGTAGCGCCACGGCAGGCCGCCGTCGGCGACCTGGGTGCCGACCCCGGACGCGGTGTAGAAGCCCGGGATGCCCATGCCGCCCGCGCGCAGCCGCTCCGCGAGCGTCCCCTGCGGAGTCAGCTCGACCTCGAGCTCACCCGAGAGGTACTGGCGCTCGAACTCCTTGTTCTCGCCCACGTACGAGGCGGTGACCCGGCTGATCCGCCGGGCGTCGAGCAGCTTGCCGAGGCCGAAGCCGTCGGTGCCGCAGTTGTTGGACGCGACCTTCAGGTCGCTCGCCCCTTGGGCGAGCAGTGCGTCGATGAGGACCGCCGGGATCCCGGACAATCCGAATCCGCCGACGGAGAGTGTCGCCCCGTCCGGAATGTCCGCCACGGCTTCCGCCGCGGATGAGACCACCTTGTCCATGCCTAGAGCCTCCGGAATCTCTTTCGACAACCCAGGTCACAGCGTCCCGACACTAATGCCGACCCCCGGTCGAGGGGCAGTGGGGCCTGCGTGGCGAAACCCTCACCGCCCGATCACGCGGCGGACCGATCAGGCGAGGGGCAGCACGAGCAGCGCCATGAGCCGGTCCGCCTCGGCGTCGGGGTCGGTGGTCAGCCCGGTGTGGACGGGACCGGGCTGGACGACCGTGCTGCGCGGCGCGGTCAGCCAGCGGAATCGGCGCAGCAGGTCCTCCCCGGCCGCCGGACCCTCCCCCGCGCACACCCCCGCCGCCGCCTCGAGGCCGCGCAGGACGGCCGCCGGGTCCGCGGCCGGGTCGAGCGCGCGAAGACGTCCGACGTCCAGGTGGACCCGCGCACCCAGGTAGTCCAGGCCCTTGCAGTAGAGCAGGACGCCGGCGTTGATCGTCTCGCCGCGCTCCACCCGCGGGACGACCCGGAGCAGCGCGTACTCGAACGCGTGCCGGCGCGGGACGGTCACGCGGTGCCCCCGCCGCTGGGCCGGCCGCCGGAGCCCGGCCGCCCGGTCAGCCATGCGGGCCGTCCGGACGTGGCTTCGGACTGCGGCGCGGGCGGGCCTGCCGCGGCGGCCGCAGCCAGCGGCGGGAGCCACGTCGTCCTGGGCGTCGAGCCGCGCGCAGCAACCGGGCGACGTACGCGGCCCGCAGATCGTCCGGCGCGGCGTAGCCTTGCTCGTCCGTCCAGCCAGGGGTCCGGGACCTCCGCGAGCGGCGGCGACCAGCACCTCGACCGTGACGAGCGGGGTGAGCGCGGCGGACGCGGCGGCGACGTCCGGGTGCGTACCGGATCAGCGCGTGCTGGGCCGCGTCGTACGGCCGCGAGACCGACGCGCCGGCCCGCGTCCAGTCGTGGTGGAACACCAGGGCGGCGCCGTGGTCGATCAGGACGAGCTTGCCGTGCCAGTGCAGCATGTTCGGGTTCCGCCAGGAGCGGTCGACGTTCTGCACGAGCGCGTCGAACCACAGCACCCGCCCGGCCAGCGCGCGGTCGCCGCCGAACGCACGCCGGGTCGAAGTCCAGCGACCCGGGCAGGAAGTCGATCCCGAGGTTGAGGCCGGCGCTGCGGCGCAGGAGGTCCTGGACCTCCTCGTCCGGCTCGGCGGGCGCGAGCGCCGGGTCGAGGTCGACGAGCGCGAGGTCCGGCACCGGCAGACCGAGCGTCCGGGCGAGCGCGGCGCACACGATCTCCGCCACGAGGACCTTGCGGCCCTGCCCGGCCCCGTGGAACTTCACCACGTACGTCCCGAGGTCGTCCGCCTCCATCAGCCCGGGCAGCGACCCGCCCTCGCGCAGGGGCGTGATGTACCGGGTCGCGGTCAGCCTTGGGAGCACGGCCAGCGAGCCTACGGGCCCGCGTGCTCCGCGGAGCCGTTGCAGGGACTCTTTGACCGTCGTCGCGTACACGTTCACGTACTCCTGGCCGGACAGCTCCTGGATCGCCCGCATGATGTCGTCGGTGACCTGGCGGAACAGGACCCCGTCGCGCTTGGCGCCGTCGTAGCGCGACAGGTCCAGCGGCCGGGCCGAAGCGGACGGCGACGGGCGCGACCTTCGGCATCTTCTTGCCGGGCGGCTGGATGACGTCCGTCCCGATGACGGCGCAGGGCAGCAGGGGCGCCTTCGACTCGAGCCACAGGCGGGCGACGCCGACGCGGCCGCGGTAGAGCTTGCCGTCGGGCGAGCGGGTGCCTTCGGGGTAGATGCCGAGGAGATCGCCCGCGGCGAGCACGTCGACGCCGGTCTGGATCGCGGCGAGCCCGGCCCGGCCGCTGGAGCGGTCGACCGGCTTCTGCCCGACGGAGTTGAAGAACCCGGCCGTCAGCCGGCCGGCGACACCCTTGCCGTTGAAGTAGTCCGCCTTGGCGAGGTAGACGACCTTGCGCGGCACGACGAGCGGGACGAAGAAGTGGTCGGAGAACGACACGTGGTTACCTGCGAGGATCGCGGGCCCGGTGGTGGGGACGTGCTCGAGCCCCTCGACCTTCGGTCGGTACGCCGCCTGCATGACCGTGCCGACCGTCAGCTTCATGCCCCGGTACAGCAGGGGGTACTTGGCCTGGGCGGTGGGCATGGCGCGACTCTAACGGCCGCGGGTGACCCAGTCGTACCCGTGGCTGCCGGGCACATCACACGCTGCGGGTAAGGTCGACACGGAGTCAGCGGTGCGGTCCTCGGGGCATGCCGTGCAGCAAGGGAACTGACGGGCTATCACGTGAGCTACCCCACACGGCTCGTCGCATACGGACTATCCAGTCAGCGAAGGACACCTACGATGCGGGACCTGCCGAAGCGCCTGCTCACCACCATCGTGGCCGCGCTGCTCGTCTCCGGTCTCACCGCCTGCGGCGACAAGAAGTCGACCGCCCAGCCGGGGCCGGAGACGTCGACCAGCGCGGCGCCCGTCGTCGTGCCGCCGAAGAGCACGGCCGCCATCAAGCCCAAGGTCTACGACGACGCGTTCGCCGGCCTGCGGAGCGCGGCCTCCCACATGCCGAAGACGGCTGCTGCGATCGCCGGGGCAATGGCGAAGGGCCCGGACATCAAGGGCACCTTCGACTCGGACGCGGCCGACCTGCGCGCCAACCTGACGCACCTGCTGACCGAACACGTGTACCTCGTCGGCCTGCTGGTCGACACCGCGTACACCAGCGCGCCCGACAGCCAGCGCACCGAGGCTGCCCGCGAGGCCGTCGACGACAACTCGGATTCGCTGGCCAAACTGGTCGAGGCCGTGTCTTCGGACAAGGACGCCGAGACGTTCCTGAAGGCGTGGACGAGCCACGTCGACGATTTCGTCGACTACGCGAACGCGGCCCGGGCCGACAAGGACGTGACGAAGCAGAAAGCCCTCGACAACCTGCGGCTCTACCGCGACACGGCCGGCGAGTTCTTCGCGACGCTCACGAAGAACAAGGTGCGGGCGAGCGCGGTGACGCGGGAGCTGCGGACGCACGTCGACGAGCTGATCGAGGCGATCGACTCCTTCGCGGACGCCGACGGCGAGGCCTTCGACAAGCTCAAGATCGCCGCCGAGCACATGCCCCAGCTCGCGGCGGTGCTGACCGGCGGTTTCGTCAAGTTCGCCGAGATCGACGGCGACCCCGGCGACGAGGCAGCTCACCTGCGCGCCGACCTCGCCCGCATGTTCACTGAGCACGTCTACCTGGCCGGGCTGACGGTCTTCACCGCCTACACCGACCGCAAGGGCACGGTGGGAGAGGTGTACAAGTCGGCGATCGCCGCGCTCGAGGACAACTCGCAGAATCTCGCGGACGCCGTCGGCGCGGTCTCGACCAGCAGCAAGCGGTTCACCTTCCTCACCCAGTGGCGCTCCCACATCCGCGACTTCGAGGACTTCGCGAAGGCCGCTGCCAAGAACGACCAGAAGGCCAAGGACGTCGCCCTGGACAACCTGGACCGGTACCGGGGCACCGCCGGGAAGTTCTTCGCGGACATCACGAAGGACGCGATCTCGCCTTCGGCTCTCGGGGAGGCGCTGCTGACTCATGTGGAGACCCTGGCCGGGGCGATCGACGCGCTGGCCGCGGAGCTGTCGCCCTGAAATGCCGGTCCTTATCTCACCCGTCCGGCGGGCCCGTCAATGCCCCCGGCGGTGGACCAATCCTCGGGTCACCTCCGCTGCGAATGACCTGGTGACAGACGTGAGGAGTACCTGACCGCGATGACGAACATCGGATCTCCGCTCCGGTCGATCGGGGGCGCGACCGCGCCCGCTGCGACCGAGCGGCTGGAAGACCTGCTCGTCCAGGTGGCGCGTGGCGACCAGGAGGCCTTCGAACGGGTGTACGCCCGGATCTCGGGCCCGGTCTTCGGGCTGGTGAAGCGGGTGCTCCGTGACCCGGCGCAGTCCGAGGAGGTCGCCCAGGAGGTCCTGCTCAACGTCTGGAAGTCCGCGTCCCGGTTCGACGAGACGCAGGGCAGCGGGATGGCTTGGGTGATGACGATGGCCCACCGCCGCGCGGTGGACCGGGTCCGTTCGGAACAGTCGGCCAGCGACCGGCACGACCGGATGGGACGTCAGGACATCGAGCCGGCCTACGACGAGGTCGTCGAGGCCGTGGAGACCAGGTTGGAGCGCGAGGCCGTCCGACGGTGCATGGGCTCGCTGACCGAACTGCAGAAGGAGTCGGTCGCGCTCGCGTACTACGGCGGCTACAGCTACCGCGAGGTGGCGGAATTGCTCGACGTGCCGCTCGGCACAGTGAAGACTCGCATGCGGGACGGGCTGATCCGTCTGCGTGACTGCTTGGGGGTGGTCGCATGAACAGCGCAACGAATGCCGATCTGCACGTCCTGACCGGTGCTTATGCCGGCGGGGCGCTGCCCGCGAACGAGCGGGACGAGTTCGAGGCGCACCTGTTGACCTGCGGCCAGTGCGAGCAGGAGGTCCGGGAGCTCGTCGAGACCGCGGCCCTGCTCGGTGTCGCCGCCGCTGCTCCGCCGCCGCCGGACATGTTCGCCCGGGTGATGGCAGAGGTCGCGGTGACCCGCCAGCTGCCGCCGTTGCTCTCCCAGCAGGCGCAGCCCGCGCCGGTCGAGTCCAATGTCGTCGAGGTCCCGGCCGCGCGCTGGGGGGCGCGTACCCGCCGGTGGAGCCTGACGGCCGCCGCGTGCCTGGCCGTGTTCACCATCGGCCTGGGTGCCTACGCGACGCAACTCCAGCGGGACAACGACAATCTGCGGTCCGCGAGCCAGCAGATCGCCGCGCTGCAGACCGCGCCGGACGCGCGCAGCGTCACCAGCTCCAAGGCCGGCGTCACGGCCTCGGTGACGGTGTCGCGGAAGAACAACCAGGTCATGTTCCTGTCCCGCGGGCTGGGCGACCTGGCGCGACGGCAAGACCTACCAGCTCTGGCTGATCGGCGCGGAGGGCCCGCGCTCCGCGGGCACGTTCATCCCTTCCGCGGGTCGGCACGGGGCGAAGCTGATCCCCGGCATGGGTGACGCGGAGAAGCTCGCGGTCACGGTGGAGCCCAAGGGCGGGTCCGCCGCGCCGACGATGCCGATCGTCCTCGCGGTGGATCTGCCGCAGGCCTGAACTTGGGCACAGGGGGCGCTGCGGGACAAAGGTGCAGCTAGGAGCGGTGGGCGCGGCAACTGCGACCACCGTTTCCCTATGTCCCACTGATTGTTTCCCGCAGTTTGGCCCTGTCAGGCCATAGATCAGGGCCGAGGTGTGACGACACTGAAGGTGTGACTGACAGTGGCGAAAAGACGAGCAAGAGAAAGTGTGCGCACGCCCCGCGCTGCCCCTCCGCCTTCGACGCGGACGCGGTGGCGGCCTCCACCGTGGCGTTCCACCCGGAGCAGGGCTGGAGCCTGCTCTGCAACGGCGTCGTGGTCTTCGAGGACACCGGGGAGATCCTTCCTGACGGGCGCCTGGTGGCGCCGCACCGCCCGACGGACGATGCAGGGTCGGCGCCACCGCGGCCTGAACCCCCCGGGGGCACATTCCCCGGCGCCGTCCGCGGCCGCTAGTTTGTGTCGGTGTTCGTTCTCAGCGTCCTCAGCCTCAAGGGTGGCGTCGGGAAGACCACCGTGCGTGCTGGGCCTCGCCGGCGCGGCCCTGACCCGAGGCCTGCGCACCCTCGTGGTCGACCTCGACCCGCAGGCGAACGCGACCCTCTCCCTCGACGTGGTGCCCAGCGACGCGAACGTCGTCGACGTCTTCGACGACCCGAGGCCCGCCACGATCGAGCGCGCCGTCGCGCCGAGCGCCTGGACGAAGGAGCTCGGCCCGTCGAAGCCGCAGCGCGTCCCGCCCAGCCTCGACGTCCTCGTCGGCCACCACAGCCTGCTCGCAGCACGACCATCCGAACCCGCCGGTCAGCCGCCTGCGGCGGCTCGAGACGGCGCTGATGCGCCTGGACGGCCGCTACGACCTCGTCCTCGTCGACTGCCCGCCCTCGCTGGGCCGGCTGACCCGCAGCGGTCTCGTCGCCGCGCACCGGGCGCTCATCGTCACCGAACCCAGCCTGTTCGCCGTGCACGGCGCGGACCGCGCCTTCCGGGCCGTCCAGGAGGAACGGGCGCACAACGCGATGCTGCAGCCGCTCGGGGTCGTGGTCAACCGCTACGACGAACGCTCCGCCGAGCACCGCTTCCGGCTCGAGGAACTGCGCCGGCTGTTCGGCCCGCTGGTGCTCAACCCGCCGCTGCCGGACCGCTCGATCGTCCAGCAGGCGCAGGGCATGGCGCTTGCCGGTGCAGCGGTGGAACACCACCGGGGCGCGCCAGGCGACCGAAGCCCTCGACACCTACCTGACCCGGGCACTGAGAACCGCCCGGCGTGTGGTGCGCCAGGCGGTCTGAGTGACTCCTTCGGTCAGCCGGTGCGGCGTGCGCGCCGCTGGGCCAGCTCGTCGGTCGGGGTCGCCTCGGCCTCCGGAGCCGCGGGACGCTCGCCGGGCAGCTCGGCCAGCGAGCCCTCGACCTCGCGCCAGACACGGCCGACGGCGATGCCGAACACGCCCTGGCCGCCCTGCAGGAGGTCGACGACCTCGTCGGCGGAGGTGCACTCGTAGACGCTCGCGCCGTCACTCATCAGCGTGATGGCGGCCAGCTCGGCAACCCCGCGGTCTTGCAGGTGCGAGACCGCCTGACGGATCTGCTGGAGCGAGACCCCGGCGTCGAGCAGACGCTTGACGATCTTCAGGACGAGGATGTCGCGGAACCCGTACAGCCGCTGCGTGCCCGAGCCGTGGGCCGGACGGATGCTGGGCTCGACCAGGCCGGTACGGGCCCAGTAGTCGAGCTGGCGGTAGGTGATGCCGGCGGCGGCGCACGCGGTCGGCCCGCGGTAGCCCATGTCGTCGGGCAGGGTCGTCATCTCGGGTTCGAAGAGGAGGCCCTGCTCCCCCGCGGCCGCGACGGCCTTGGGGTCGGGGGTACCGCCGGTGGCGGGCGTGTCCCGGGTGCCGCTCACAGCGACCTCCTGTGTCGAAGGGCCCGGCGGCTGGCGACAGGGGTCGACAGCGCGGAAATTACACCGGGGATTTTCTTCCCTGACGTTAGGCGGGGTATGGGGGTCCGTCAACGTAACGCGCCGTTCGTGTGACGGGTTGTCCCACCAGCCCCATGCGTAACATGAAGCGCGTACCTCGGGGCGGGGCCCGGCCGTGCCGGCTGGCATCGCCGCCGGTGATTTCCGGCGAGGTGGAGGCTGGAGATCAAGGTTGAAACGGATGGGGCTAGTGGGACGACCAAATCGCCTCAGGTGTTCGACGTTGATCCCTGACCTTCGCAACGGCAGGCGCGCGACTCTGGCCGGGGTCGGCCGCCGCGTGACCCGACTCCGACCGACAATGCGCAGCCGCCGGGCCGACCGACCGGCCCCGGACGGAACGCCGTCCGAGACGAGCCAGACGACCGGTGAGCGGCGAAGCAGCCGAGTGCCGGGGAGCCGCTCTGTAGGGAAGGAGGAACGACTGACCGAAGGAGCGGTGAGGCGGTACGAAGGCCGCGCGCGCCGCGAGCGTTCAGCGCGGAGCGCGAATCAGCCAGAACGAGCCGAAGTCTTCCGGGGAGATCTGGTCGAGGAACTCGCGGAACTTCTCGACCTCGTCCTCCTGCTCGTCCGGGATCGCGATGCCGGCCTCGTCGAGGACTTCCTCGCTACCGAAGATCGGGGTGCCGGTGCGCAGGGCGAGGGCGATGGCGTCGGACGGGCGGGCGCTGACCTCGATGCCGCTGGCGAAGATCAGCTCGGCGTAGAAGACGCCGTCGCGCAGGCCGGTGATGCGGACCTGCTGCAGTTCCTGGCCGAGGGCCTGCAGGACGTCGCGGAAGAGGTCGTGCGTCATGGGGCGGGCCGGGACCACGCCCTGCTGGGCGAAGGCGATCGCGGTGGCTTCGACTGCGCCGATCCAGATGGGCAGGTAGCGCTCGCCGGAGACTTCTCGCAACAGCACGATCGGCTGATTGGACGGCATCTCCACACGGACACCGACGACGTCGAGCTGGTTCACGCCTGTCACAGTACCCCGCCGGGCTCGGGCCCATGAGGCCACTGGGCATGTCGCGCCGGACGCGCCGGACGGCCCACGCTCAACCCGGCAGGGTTGCCCGGATCCCGGTCTTCACGAGAGCCGCGTGCAGCCGGACGGACAGGGCCGCCAGCTCCCGGACGGCCTCGTCGGCGCGGGCCCGCGCGTCCGGGTTCCGCTGCCGCGCAAGGGGTGTCACGACCTGCTCGATCAGCCCGACCTCGCGGTCGGCGGCACTCTTGAATGCCCGCAGGTGCCGCGCCTCGAGGCCGAACCGGCCCATCTCGGCGATGGTCGCCCCGACCAGGACGGCGTCGGAGTCGAAGAACCCGCCGGGCCGGGACGACAGGAGGCCGAACGCCTCGAGTTGCTTGAGGTCGACCTCGCGCAGCCCGGTCTCGGCCAGCAGTTCGGCGCGGGACAGCCGCAGTTCCGCCGGGTCGCGCCCGAAGTCCTCGGCCGCCGGGACGCCGTCCACCGCGGTGACGGCCCGCGGGACCCGCGGGCTCGTCGAGCCCGTGCCGGGCGGCTCGAGGCCGCGGTCGATCGCGTCCAGGTGGTCCTTGATCACCCGCAGCGGCAGGTAGTGGTCGCGCTGCGCCGTGAGGACGTAGCGCAGGCGGTCCAGGTCGTGCGGGGAGAACTTGCGGTAGCCCGAGGGCGTCCGGGACGGCTCGATCAGGCCCTCCGCCTCGAGGAAGCGGATCTTGGAGATCGTCACGTCGGGAAAGTCGGGACGCAGGTTGCCCAGAACCTCGCCGATGCTCATGTGCGACCGCGCGGGAACCGCGGAGCTCACGGGGCGGCCGCCCTCACCGGGGGGTCTCCGGCGCGTCCTTCCAGGCCGACGCCGGTCGCCGCGCCCGTCGGGGACGAGGCGAAGTACACGAGGCGGTACTTGCCGATCTGCACCTCGTCGCCGCCCGCGAGGACGACCTCGTCGATGCGCTCGCGGTTCACGTAGGTGCCGTTGAGGCTGCCGGCGTCGCGGACGCAGAAGCCGCCGTCGCCGATCCGGCCGAACTCCGCGTGCCGGCGCGAGACCGTGACGTCGTCGAGGAAGATGTCGCTCGCCGGGTGGCGCCCGGCGGTCGTGACGTCGGCGTCGAGCAGGAACCGGCTGCCCGACTGCGGCCCTCGCTGGACGATGAGCAGCGCCGACTCGGGCGGCAGCGCGTCGACGGCGGCCTGGTCGCCCGGCGAGAGCAGGCCCGCCTCGGCCTCGACGACCTCCAGCCCGCTGATCGAGATGCTGGAGGTGACCTCGGCTCCGCCGGAGGCGCCCGCGGCGCCGCCGTAGAGCGCGACCCCGCAGCTCGCGCAGAACCGGGCGTCGGCCGGGGCCTCGTGGCCGCACTGGCTACAGAAAGGCATGCTTGCCGGCCTCTCGCCGCGGGAGCCGCGGCCGTCGTTCCGGGCTGGGCGCCGGGAGAATTCGGGCAACCGTCGACCCCAACTTCAGGTTGACGGTGATGGCAACTTATGCGGCGGGGTGAGCGTGGTCAACCGACCCGGCGGGGGGTCAGTGATCTAGACCGGAGCTGTACTCGTCCGCGTCGAGCAGCGCGGCGAGCGCAGCCGGGTCGGACGGGCGCACTTCGAAGCACCAGCCGGTGCCGTACGGCTCGCTGTTGATGAGCTCCGGCGCGGTCTCGACGGCCGAGTTGTTCGCCACGACGACGCCGGAGACCGGCGCGTACAGCTCGCTCACGCTCTTGGTCGACTCGAGCTCGCCGCACGGCTCCCCGCCCACCACGGTCGTGCCCGACCTCGGGCAGCGAGACGAAGACGATGTCGCCGAGCTGGGACTGGGCGTACTCGGTGATGCCGACCCGGACGGTGCCCTCCGCGTCGGGGCCGCGGACCCACTCGTGCTCGGCGGTGTACTTGAGGTCGTCGGGGTACATGCGGGCGCGTTCTCCTCAACCTTGCTGCGGACGGGCGTACTGCGGGGCCTGGGCCGGCCGGACGGCGTCGATGACGACGGTGCGCTTCGCATCGACGGTCGGGGTCGCGCCCCGCTCGTCGAGGACGGCGAACACCCCGCCTGGGATCCGGAGGGCGGGGTCGAGCGTATCCGGGTCGCCGATCACCTTGAACACGTACGGGGACGTGAGCGACGCGGCCGTCGATGCGGACCTTCCCGGCGCCCGCGTCGAGGAAGTCGGTGCTGGCGACGATGCGGACGTCGCCGATCTGCACGGCCTCCGCGCCGGCGTCCCGCAGTTCCTGCAGGGTGTCGAGCAGGACGGCGGCGTCGACCTTGCGGCCGGGGTCGGTGATGCGCAGGGTGATGCCCGGGCCGTGCGCGGCCAGCGTCCCGGCGAGGATGCCGAGGGTGGCTCGGCGCAGCTCCGCCTCCTGAAGGGCGGCCTGCGACTTGTCGGTGCCGAACTGCAGTTCGTCGCGCCGGTCGGTCAGGTCGCGCAGCTCGCTCTCCAGCCGGTCCGAGCGGTCGTTGAGGTCGTCGAGGATCCGGATCAGGTCGCTCTGGCGGGCGGTGCTCAGCGTGTTGTCCTGGGCCTGCAGGCGGACCTGGACGACCGCGAAGAAGCCGAGCAGCCCGCACAGGACCGCGATGACCAGCTGGGTGCCGCGGGCGCGGCGGGCCCGCAGCGCCGTGACGAGGCCCCGGAGGCCGGCCGCGACCGGCGACGCGTCCACCGGGACGGCCGGGCGCCTCGGGCGGCGCGGGGGCGGCGGCGCCGGGCCGCTCGGCGCGTGCGGCGGCGCGGCGTCGGGCGCCGGGGCGGCAGCCGGGGTCGGTGCAGGCGCCGGTGCGGCGGGCGGCGGGGTCGGTGTCGGCGCCTCGCCGGGGGCCGAGCCGCGGAACGCCCGCCCGTCGATCAGGATCGTCTCGTCGTCGCCGTAGTCGTCCTCGTCGGCGAAGGGGTCGGCGCGCTTCTTCGCCGCGGTCGAGCCGGACGCGTCGGGCGTGGCCGCCAGCGGGCGCGTCGTAGCCGACGTAGTCGAAGCTCGCGTCCCCCTCGCCGCCCGCCACCGGCGGCTCGTCCGGCGGTGTCACGCGCTGAGCAGGTGGCGCCGGATCGCCGCGACGTTCGAGAAGATCCGGATGCTGAGCACGACGATGACGCCGGTGGTCAGCTGCCCGCCGACGCCCAGCCGGTCGCCGATGAAGACGACCAGGACCGCGACGAGCACGTTGGCGATGAACGAGACGACGAAGACCTTGTCGTCGAAGATGCCGTCGAGCAGGGCGCGCAGCGCCCCGAACAGGGCGTCGAGGGCCGCGACGACGGCGATCGGCAGGTAGGGCTGGAGCCAGAACGGGACGGACGGCTGGAACAGGAGGCCGAGGGCGACGCCGACGACCAGCCCGAGTGCCGCGATCAACTCCGCTCCCCTTTCTCGGCCAGCCGAAGGGAGATCCCCGACGCGCCCGGTACCTGCATGTCCTTCTGCTGGGTGACATTGAACCGGATGCCGAACGCCTCGAGCGTCTTGAACCACCGGCCGCCGGGCCCGTCCACGAAGTCGACCTCGAGATCGTCGGGGTTACCGATCGCCAGAACCTCGTACGGCGGGCTCAGCGGCCGGTACGCGACGAGGATCGCGTCGCCGGCCGAACGGACCGCGGTGAGCTGGGTCAGGCGCTGGCCGTTGACGGACACGGCCTCCGCGCCGGCGGCCCACAGGCCGTTGAGCAGGCGCTGCATGTCGGTGTCGAGGACGCGCCCCGTGCCCGAGGCGTCGGGCCTGCCGCTGCCCTGCTTGGGCGCGTCGTCGACGGTCACCCGGATGCCGGGGCCGTGCACCGGAGACACCCCGGCCATCGCGGCGAGGATCTCGAGGTCGGTGCGGGCGGCCGTGCCGGCGGAGGTCAGGTTCAGGGCGTCCGCCCGTGCCTTGTCGACCGACAGCTCGCAGATCGACCAGCCGACGCTGCAGGGCGTCGGCCTGCGCGGTCTTGGCCTGGACGCGGTCGATCAGCTCGTCCCGCGCCTGCGCGACCGACGGGGCGCTGGCCCGCGTCTGACTGGCTGCCGGTCGCCAGCACCAGCCCGGCGATCGCGAAGGCCGACGCCGAGCACGGCGGACCGGCGGACCTTCGCCGCGCCCGTCGGCGGCTTCGCCGGCGAGTCGTCGGCCGCGCGGCGGTAGCCCGGGTCGAGCGTGTTGGCCATCAGGTCGCTGAGCAGGGACATGGACGCGTCCGGCCGCCGGGTGGCGGCCGGCGGAGTCGGTGCGTCGGCGGAGTCGGGGGCCCCTGGGTCACGCGGTCATAGTTCCACGCGCTCGCGCGCGGCCGGAGGACACGGTTAGTGCCCGGCGCCCTTCGACGACGGCGGCCCACTCCTCGAGGAGCGACTCGGCGTGCGCGTCGTCCTCGCCCTCGGCCCACATGTGCGTGACGGCCTCGGCCGGGTCGGGCAGCACCATCACCCAGCTGCCGTCCTTCTCGACGACCCGCACGCCGTCCGTCGTGTCGAGCTCGCGGTTGCCGGCGGCCTCGAGCACCGTCCGCATCACCATGCCCTTGGCGGCCCACGGCGTCGCGAGCGAGCGGCGCAGGACGTGCGCCCGCGGGATGCGCGCGTCGATCTGGCTGAGCGTCAGTTGGGTGCGGGCGATGAGCCCGACGAGCCGGACGAAGGCGGCCGCCCCGTCGATCGCGTTGCCCAGCTCGGGGATCACGAAGCCGCCGCGGCCGTCGCCGCCGAGGATCAGCGCCGCGGTCCGCGGCCGCGCGGGCCAGGTCGTCGGCGGACGTGGTCGTCCAGGCGATCTCGACGCCGTGGAACCCGGCGACGCTCTCGGCGACCCGGGTCGTCGTCACGGGCAGCGCGATGCGCCCGCCGCGGCGCTCGGCGGCGACGAGGTCCATGACGACGAGCAGGGCGCGGTCGTCGGAGACGATCTGGCCGCGCTCGTCGACGAGGGAGATGCGCTCGCCGAGCGGGTCGAAGTGGACGCCGAACGCCGACTTCGACGACGCGACGAGCTCGCCGAGGCGCTTGAGCGAGCGCTGCCGGTCGTCCATCGTCTGGGTCGGGCGGGCCTCGTCGATGCCGATGTTGACCGTCAGCACCTCGACGCCGAGGCCGCCGACCAGCCGCGGCAGGAGCAGGCCGGCCGCGCCGCTGCCCGCGTCCACGACGACCTTCATGCCGCCGATCGGCACGCCGCTGGTGTCGACCGCGTCCAGCAGCGCCTTGACGTAGTTCTCGACCACGCGGGCCGGGAAGCTCAGGTCGCCGATCTCGCCGGGGAACGCGCGGCGGTACTCCTGGCGGCTGAAGACCCGCTCGAGCTGCCGCTGCTGGGCGTGCGAGAGGTCGGCGCCGCGGGCGTCGATGAACTGGATGTCGACGCTGTCCGGGACGCCCGGCGTCGTCCGGATCAAGACGCCGCCGGCGTTGCCGCGGGCGGCCTCCATGCGGGCGACCGGCGGCGGCTGCATCTCCAGGTCGCGGACGTTGATGGCCGAGGACTGCAGCGCGGAGATGACCGCCTGCTTGAGCGCGCGGGCGGCGCGCGAGCCGTCCCGCGCCGTCAGGACGGTGACGCCCTTCTTCAGCGTCGTGGCGTACGAGCTCGCGAGGCGCACGGCGAGCTCGGGGGTGATCTCGACGTTGACGATGCCGGAGACGCCGCGCGGGCCGAACAGGCTGCGCTGGCCGCGGGACTCCCAGATGACGCGACTGGTTGACGACCGCGCCGGCCTCGATCGTCTTGAAGGGGTAGATCTTCACGCCCGCGGCGAGGATCGCCTCCTCCTCGATCAGGCACTCGTCGCCGACGACGACGCCCTCGTCGATCCGGGCGCCCGCGCATCACGTCCGCGTTCTTGCCGACGACGCAGCCGCGCAGGTTCGTCTGCGGGCCGATGTAGACGTTGTCGTGGACGACCGCCCGGTGCAGGAACGCGCCGCTCTTCACGACGACGTTGCTGCCGAGCACCGTGTACTCGCGCAGCTCGGCGCCGGCCTCGACCTTGGCGTAGTCGCCGATGTAGAGAGGCCCGCGCAGGATCGCGTCGGGGTCGACCTCCGCGCCCTCGGACACCCAGACGCCGGGCGCCATCTCGAAGCCGTCGATGTCGACGTCCACGCGGTTCATCAGCACGTCCGCCTGGGCCTGGACGTACTTCTCGTGGGTGCCGACGTCCTCCCAGTAGCCCTCGGCCACGTAGCCGTAGATGGGGCGGCCCTTCTCGAGCAGCTCGGGGAACACGTCCCCGGACCAGTCGACCTCCTCCCCCGCCGCGACGTAGTCGAAGATCTCCGGCTCCATGACGTAGATGCCGGTGTTGACGGTGTCGGAGAAGACCTGGCCCCAGGTCGGCTTCTCCAGGAAGCGCTCGACCCGGCCGTCGTCGCCGAGGATCGTGATGCCGAACTCGAGCGGGTTCGGCACCCGGGTCAGGCACACGGTGACGAGCGCGCCGTGGCTGCGGTGGAACCGGATCAGGTCGGTCAGGTCGATGTCGGTCAGCGCGTCGCCGGAGATGACGAGGAACGTGCCGTCGCGCAGCGCCTCCTCGGCGTTCTTGACGCTGCCCGCGGTGCCCAGCGGCGTCTCCTCGTTGGCGTAGGAGATCGACATGCCCAGGTCTTCGCCGTCGCCGAAGTAGTTGCGCACCAGCGAGGCGAGGAACTGGACGGTGACCACGACCTCGGTGAGGCCGTGGCGGCGGAGCAGACGCAGGACGTGGTCCATGATCGGCCGGTTGACCACCGGGCAGCAGCGGCTTCGGCATCGACGAGGTCATCGGGCGCAGGCGGGTGCCCTCACCGCCCGCCATGACGACGGCCTTCACGTGGCCGCCCCCGCCAGCGACTCACGCCGGCTCGCCGAGCGCCAGGCCGCGGACCTGCACGACGTAGAGCGACGCCGGCCCACCAGTACAGCGCCGTCCCCCAGATCGCGAACGCCCAGCCGAACACGTTCGCGAGGGTCTGGGTGTCGGACAGCGCCCCGCCCGAGGCGTCCCCGAGGAGCAGGAACGGGAAGGCGTAGAGCAGGTTGAAGGTCGCCGCCTTGCCCAGGTAGTGCACCGGCAGCGCGGGCCCGTAGCCCGCTGCGCCGCAGAGTCGGGATGCACAGCGTCAGCATCACGTCGCGGGCGACGAGGAACAGCACGAGCCACAGCGGGACGATGTCGCGGATCGTCAGGCCGATCAGGGTGGCCAGGATGTAGAGGCGGTCGGCGGCCGGGTCGAGCAGTTGGCCGAGGCGGCTGGTCTGGTTCCAGCGGCGGGCGAGGTAGCCGTCGAGGTAGTCGGTGGCGCCGCTGACCATCAGGACGATCAGGGCGAGGCCGTCGCGCTCCGGGCCGAGGACCAGCCACAGGAACAGCGGGACGCCCGCGATCCGGGCCATGCTGAGCATGTTCGGGACGGTGAAGACCCGGTCGGAGACGGGTGCTCGACGGACTCCGCCACCCCGCACCTCCCCCGGAAAAGAAACGGGCGGGACCGGCCGAAGCCTGTCCCGCCCGTCGGTACGTCTCGTGGTGTCAGACCGCGCGGACGTTCTCCGCCTGCGGGCCCTTCTGGCCACGGGTGACCTCGAACTCCACCCGCTGGTTCTCAGCGAGGGTGCGGAACCCCGTCGCGTTGATGGCCGAGAAGTGGACGAACAGATCGGCGCCACCATCGTCCGGCGTGATGAAGCCGAAGCCCTTGGCCTCGTTGAACCACTTGACAGTGCCCTGAGCCATGCCTAACTCCCCTGGGAGCCTTCTACATGCGCACCTTGCGCACGTTAAGCCGCCGTGCTGCTCCCGGAGAACCGGAGAATGCATACGCCCATCGCATAGGTCTGAGGGACGCGTGAACACGAGCAAGAACTACGACCGGGAAAACGCTAGCACGATACGGGCCCGGCACCCGCTGGCCGAGCCGCCCGATTGAGTCCGGACCTGCGGTTTCCCCTCGTCCGAGCCCGGGTTGCCGACGCCCGGAAGCGCCCGCGGCCAGCCGAGTACTCGGCGTGTCGCCCGCCACAGGACGCGGCAGGCGGGCGACACGCCGCCCGGGTGGTCGCTGCTGGTCGGATGGGCCCCCGCCTGCCGACCGCGACCATCTCAGGCTCCGGCCTCCCCCGATCGAGCACGGCCCGACTCGGCGTCGGCGGCCCGTAGGCCGCCCGCCTGCCGGTCACCGGCGATCGCGAGGACGATCTCGACGACCCGGGCGAGACGCTGCAGTTCCACGCGGTGGAACGCAGGCCCCGACGTCCGGGCCAGGTAGAGGGTGCGCCCGGAGCGGCCCATCGGGACGGCCGCGAAGTGCGCGTCCGGCCCGGTGCTGAACACCAGCGGGCGGACGGGGGTGATGTCGGGCAGGCTGCCCGTCTCCGGGGTCTGCCAGCTGCCCTCGAGGACGGCGCGCTCCGGCGGGGGCCCGACGACGACAGCCCAGTCGGCGCTGAAGATGCCCGGCAGCGCGTCCACGAGCGTGACGAGCGCACGCGCCGGGTCGGCGGTGACGTGCCCGAGGACGTCGAGGTCCGCGAACGTGTCGGGCTGCGCGACGGTCGACCAGGCGCCCTCGAGGGTGACGCCGGGGATGCCGGACAGCGCGGTGAGCAGCCGGTCGCGCCCCGGGTAGTTCGGCCAGGAGACGGTGAACTCGTCGACGACACGCCCCTCCGCGTGGTCGAGGACGGTCACGGCGAGGATGTCCGCGCCGAGCGCCCCGAGGACCCGGCTGACGCGGCCGAGGGAACCCGGCCGGTCCGGCAGGGTGATTCGCAGCCGAAGCATCACGTGGTCTCCCCTCCTGTGAGCCGCCGTCCCCGAGGGCGTCCCGTGTCTGTCTCAGACTGTCGGGCAGCAGGTGTTTCACCGGTGTTGCCCGGGCGTGACGAGATCGGTTCGGCTCCGTGCGGACGAGGGGACGCGGGAGCGCCGCAAACCTCAGCAGCGGTCCAGCTCGGCCCAGCCCGTGAACCAGCCGATGGCCTCGATCCAGGACGCCCGCTCGCGCAGCCCGACCGTCGTGCGGGCGACGGTCATCGAGCTGACGAGCGGGTCCAGCCGCGACGCGATGTTCGGCGAGAGTGTCCGCCAGGTCGGCCGGCGCGGGCTGCCCGGCGACGAGGTGCGGCCGGCAGGTCGGGCCGGAGCCGCCGAGGCCGCAGGCGGGGCAGGACGCGGGCCGCCACACCGACTCGGTCTCGGTGACGAGCTCGCGCGCGGTCTCCGCGCGCGTTGACCCGCACGGCCCCGCGGGGCCACTCGGCGCCCGTCAGCGGCTGCGACGCGGTGGTCTTGATGTGGTCGCAGGTCATGCAGAAACCGTCCGCGTTCAGCTTGGGCTTGCGCATCCCCCGCTTGCCGACGAGCTTCGCCGCGCGGTCGGTCAGGTCGGCGTAGAGCACGGCGGTGGAGAACGCCTGCCCGGCGAGCAGCTCGATCTCGAGGACGGCGTAGCCCCACGCGTGCCGGTGGCACAGCCCGCGGGCGTCCCAGAGCCGGTCGCGGATCGGTACCGACATGATCGCGCCGTCGCGGAACCACCAGAGCTGCTTGACCTCCGCCGCGCTGTAGTCCAGGTCGGCGGGCTCGGCCAGCTTCGTCAGCATCGGTGCCATCGGGTCGTCAGGATCCCTTCACTGTCGTCGTCGTGTCTACAAGCGCCGCAGCCGGCTGGTCTTCACGCTGCCCATGCCCGGCAGCTCGACCTCCGCGTCCGCGGTGACCTCGATGTGGGGGTAGGCGGCGAGCGCCGCCGCCGTCGCCGGGTCGACCAGGACCGTGCCCGGGCCCGGCGCAGGGCGGTGAGGCGGCTGGCCAGGTTCACCGTCGGGCCGAACACGTCGCCGAGGCTCGAGACCACCTCGCCGGTGGCCAGCCCGACCCGGACGTCGGGCAGCAGGGGGTCGGCGGCCATCGCGTCCGCGAGGTCGACGGCGATGTCCGCGGCCGGCGTCGGGCGTGTCGGCGACGAAGAGGATCTCGTCCCCGACCGTCTTGATCACGCGGCCGCCCTGGCGCTGGACGACGTTCGCCGAGACCGACTCGAACCGGGCGACGAGCGCGGCGATCGTGAGGGCGTCCATCTGCTGGGTGAGCCGCGTGTAGGCGACCATGTCGGCGAACCCGACGGTGAGCGGGAAGTGCAGGGCGTTCTCGGCACCGCGACCCTGGCCGCCACTTCAGGACCGCGGCCATGTGCCGGCGCCAGCTGTAGGACACCAGGGCGTCGATGTCCTCGAGGTGCTCGGTCACGAAGGCGACGGCCGCGTCCGCCCCGGCCTGCGGGCTGCCCGTCGACCGCGGTCATCTGCTCGACCAGGGCGACGATCTGCCACGTCACCAGCCGGGACGTGTGGTGGCCGAGCGCGCGGAACAGCCCGACGGCGAACTCCTCGTCGGCGCCGGCGGCGGTGACCATGCGGTTGAGGCGGACGAGGGCGTCCCGGTCGGCCTCGGTGAACATGCGGCCGGGCGGTTCGGAGTCGGCGAAGCCCAGCGCGTGCCAGATGAGGCTGGCGACCTCCGGGCTCATGCCGGCGTCCGCCGCCGAGTTGCTGCAGGGAGATCGTCGCGTCCCCGCCCAGCAGGATGCGCTCGAGAGCGGCGGCAGCACTGGGCGCTGCGCCGGCACCTGCCGGTTCCTCCGGCGCCTCACCGCTTGCGGCGTCCACGCCTCGTCCTCCCGCCGAACTCGTGCTCGGCCACAGCATGGGTCACGCGACCCCCGTTGCGCTCGGCGGGTCGGCCGGTCGGGTCTCCAGGTCTACGGTGATCGCAGGACGCTCGTCGTCGACCCGGGAGGGTGTACCACCAATGACCGATCTGACCAAGGGAACGGGCGGACAAGGACACGAGGACGGCCCGGAGCGGCAGGTCGTGCCGCCGCCCGTGCCGGACGCGCCGGCCTGGGCGGCGCCCCCCGGCGGCCCGCAAAACCAGGTCGGACAGCCCTACGGGCAACCCCCCGTCCCGTACACCCAGACTCCGCAGAAACCGGTGAGCGGTGCGACCGGTTGTTGGTACATCCCCGGTTTCCTGATCCTCGTCGGCCCGTTCATCTGGTTCGCGAAGACCAACGGCGCGCTCAACGAGTACTGGGCCTCGTTCGGAACACCTGCGCAGTAGGCCAACCTGCGGGCAAATCGCCCCGACCACGGGCATCTCCGCGCTTGACTGGACAATCTGTGGGAGACCCCGCAGCCGGAAGCCGGAAGGACCCCATGAGCACTTCGACTCCCCGCGCGCGGCGAGCACGCCGACGTACGGCACTCGTGGCGGGCGGCGCGGTTGCGGTCGCCCTCGCCGCGGGGGGCCCCGGTGGGGTCGCTGCCGCGTTTTCGCCGGGGGTCCCGCCCCTGGTGCCGGGGGTCTGCCTGTACACACCGGAGATCGCCGGCTCCGGGGACGCGAGGTACGTGGGCCTGCCGGACCCGTTCCCGCCCGCGGGTGCGACGGTCGCGACGCTGTCCACCAACGTCGGTGACATCACGCTGACCCTGGACCCGGCGGCCGCGCCGTGCACGGTCAACTCGTTCCGGTTCCTCGTGGAGCAGGGCTTCTTCGACGACACCGAGTGCCACCGGATGCTCGCCGTCGAGAAGGCGGGAGTGCTCCAGTGCGGCGACCCGACGGCCACCGGACGCGGCGGTCCGGGCTACGCCTTCGGCGACGAGAACCTCTCCGGCGCGACGTACGGGCGCGGCGTCCTGGCGATGGCGAACTCCGGGCCGAACACCAACGGCAGCCAGTTCTTCATGGTCTTCCGCCCGTCCTCGTTCCGCCCGGACTACACCCCGTTCGGCACGATCGACGCCGCCGGCCTGAAGATCCTCGACAAGGTCGCGAAGAAGGGCACCTACGGTCCGGACAACGACCGTCCGCACACCAGGGTCGTGATCTCGAAGGTCACCCTGAGGTGAAGGTGACGCTCGGCGGCGTGCCGGAGACCGCGCTGTGGACGCTGTACCACCGCGCGCTCGAGGCCGGCCGCGCCGGCGGGGCGTTCGAGGACCCGCGGGCGGCCGAACTGGTCTCCGCGATCGACTATCCCTTCGTCGATCGGTTCGGTACGGACCCGGTCGGCCTGTCCCAGTTCATCGGGCTGCGGGCCCGCAGCTTCGACGCCGTCGTGCGCGACGTGCTGGTGCGGGACCCGGACGCGATCGTGGTCGCCCTCGGCGAGGGGCTGGAGACGCAGTTCTGGCGCGTGGACAACGGACGCGTCCGCTGGCTGACGGTCGACCTGCCCGAGACGGCCGAGGTCCGCCGCGGCCTGCTCGGGGAGGAGCCGCCGCGCCGCCGCCTCTACGCGGGTTCTGCGCTGGACGACGGCTGGCTGGACGAGGTCGGCGAGCGGCCCGGCGACCGGGTCGTCATCGTCGCCCAGGGCCTGCTGATGTACCTGCCGCCGCCCGGCGTGCGGGCGCTGATCGTGCGCTGTGCAGAGCGGTTCGACGGCGGCGTCCTGGTGTTCGACACGGTGCCCCGCTGGTTCAGTCAGCTCACGCTGAAGGGCCGGATGAAGGGCCTGACGGGTTACAGCGCGCCGCCGATGCCCTGGGCGATGGACGCGGGCGACTATCGGCCGATCCGCGCCCTGCACCCGAACATCTCCGCCGTGTGCGAGGTGCCGACCCCGCAGGGCCGCGGGCCGATCTTCGGGCGCTGGCTGCCCGCCGCCCGCCGTCTGCCCGTGGTGAAGGACTGGCAGTTCTCCGTCGTGCGGGTCGACTTCCAGGCGGGCCGAGAGCGCACCGGATCAGCGATCTGCTGATATTGAGGTTCGACTGACGCGAGGGGGTGCGATGACCGAGATCGAGGTCGTCGAGTTCACGGACCCGGTCTGCTCGTACGCGTGGGGTACGGAGCCGAAAATGCGGCGGCTGCAGTGGCAGTACGGCGACCGGCTCCGGTTGCGGCGGGTCGTGGCCGGGCTCATGGCCGACGGCTGGGAAGTGAACGCGGGCCTGGCCCTCGACGACCCCGCGCTCCCGCCGGCCGTCTGCGAGTACTGGCGCGACGTGCACAACCTGACCGGCATGCCCTACCCCACGACCCTGAGTCACATCTGGACGTCGTCCGAGGCCGCGTGCCGGCTGGTCAAGGCGGCCGAGCTCCAAGGCGCCGACCCGGCGGACCGCTTCCTGCGGCGGCTGCGGGAGAGCTGGTTCGTGTTCGGTCGCCCCGCCGACACCGTCGAGCGGGCCGTCGCGACGGCCGCGGGGATCGACGGTCTCGACTCCGACCGGCTGGGCCGGGACGCCGCGTCCGCCGCGGTGGCGGCCGCCTACCTGGCGGACTGGGAGGAGACCCGGCAACCGAACGAGCACGTGCTCTCCCTCGAGGACGACCGCGTCGGTTTCGGAAAGGCCCAGCTGCACAACGGCCGCCTCCGGTTCGGGCTGCCGTGCCTCGTGCTGACCGGCCCGGCCGGCGAGGCGACGATCCCCGGCTGGCGTGACTGGTCGGTCTGGGAGGACGCGCTCGAGGCCGTGGCGCCGGGCGTGACCGCCACCGCCAGGCCGCTGCCGACGCCCGCGGAGGCGTTCGCCGCCTGGCCGCTCCTCGCCCCGCCTGAACTGGCCCTGCTCTGCGGCGCAGACGCTCGGCCGCCCGCCGGCGTCGTCATGCACGACTGGGGCGCCGGGGTCGTGTGGTTGACGCCGGACGAGGCCGAGCGCCGCCTGCCGTCCGGCGTCCCCGCGACCTGACGCCGCGCAGTTGTCCGCAGCGTCCTCAGCGCGTGCTGGCGGCGACGAAGTCGTCCAGGCCCGGGGACAGCTGCGCGCACATGCCGACGACGTGGGCGGTGAGGCCCTCGCCGGCGGTCTCCGGGTGGCCGGTGTTGTTCGGCGGCTCGGGGCGGTATTCGAAGACGAGTTCGGCGACCTGGGAGTTCAGCTCGCCGATCAGGTTCTTGATCAACGTGAGCGAGAAGTCGATGCCCGCGGTCACGCCGCCGCCGGTGATGCGGCTGCCGTCGACGACGACGCGGCCCTCGGCGAGGGTCACCTGCGGGTACTGCTCCAGCAGGCGCGTGTATGCCCAGTGTGTGGTCGCCTTGTAGCCGTCGAGCAGGCCGGCCTCGGCCAGGATCAGCGCGCCGGTGCAGACCGAGCAGACGTACTCCGCGTTCTCGCCCGCCTTGCGGATGGAGGCGATGACGTCCGCGTCGGCCATCTCCGAGAGTGGGTTCGCGCCGCCGCCGACGATCAGGATCTCGGGCTGCGGCAGGTCGGTCAGGCCGTAGTCGGCGACGAGCGTCATGCCGGTGTCGGTCTTGAACGGCTCGGTGGTCCTGGCGAAGGTGTAGACGTTCAGTTCCTCCATGTAGCCGAGGATCTGATGCGGCGCCAGAGAGTCCATCATGGTCATTCCGGGCCAGAGGTAGATCGCGACGTTCTTCTTCATGGGGACAACTCCGTCGACTCGAGGGCATGGCAAAACAGGGTGTTCGGCGAACTGGAAATCTGATTGACCGTCAGACGAGCTGTTGGAGCCGGAGATTGGCCGTGTGGAAGAGGTCGAGAGCGCCCATCAGCTCCATCCCGAGGACCTTCGGGTGGCCGATGACGAGTACGTGGTGGTGCGGCATGGCCTCAGGTTGGCACCCCGGCGTCCCGGCAGCAATGTCGCCGAACCCCCAGATCCGGACATGGGTCCCGCGCCCGGCTCAGACGAGGCGCGCGGTGTTCAGCTCGTCGAGGAGGCGCTCTGTGGCGCCCAGGAGCCCGGCCACTAGGCACAGGTCGAGCTGCGCGTGCAGCGCGAGGACCTCGCCCAGCGGCAGGACGGCACATGCCGCGTCGCCGACGACCAGGGCGGCGGCCGGGTCTGCGTCGGGCAACTGCCTGACCCACGCGCCTACCGCTGCCGCGGCGTCCGACCACCGCGGCGCGGCGAGCACGTCGTCGGCGCCGAGGATGGACACAGCCAGCAACTGGGCCAGCGTCAGAACGGAGCCCGCGCCGACGCGGTCGGCGTACTCGTCCAACCGCTTGCGGCTGATGTGCAGGACTTTCCACGCCTGCGTCCGCGGCACTTCGAGAGTCCGCGCCCGCGCGAGCACGTCGCGGTGAGCGGGGCTCAGCCCGGCGGCGGAGCTGCCGGACGCGCCGACGCCGTCGAGGTCGACATGGTCCAGGAACAGGTCGTGCGGGTTGGTGCAGTACGGCCACGGGCAGTCGGGCGACCAACCACCGTGGGTCGGCAGCGGCGGCGGGGCCCCGCCGAGACGAGACTGCAACTGCGGGACGACCGCGTCCATCGCGACAGAGACGACGTGGTCCGCGATGCCGTGTACGTCCTCTTCCGACCGGATCGTCCACCAGTGGTCGTGCGGCGGGTCGAGGAGCAGCCCGACGCGGGTCTGCCAGCTCTCCGGCGGTGACGTGACTCAGGGTCGGCCGGGCCGGGAGCCAGGTGTCGGCGGCGCGGGCGCGGTCCCAGTCGGCCTTCAGGTGGAAGGCCACGCCTGCGGTGAACCGGCAGGCCCCCGGGGCGTTCCAGCGGTCCTTCTGGAAGCCGAACAGGGCGTGGTCGCCGACCTCGTTCGGGAGGGTGAACGTCTTGCCCGACCCGCGGAAGCCGAGCTCGCGCAACGCCGGGGCCAGCTGGACCCGGAGCATCTCGTCGAACAGCGCCTGCGCGTTCATCCCCTCAGTGTGCCCACGCGCGGGCTGATCAGGCACACATCCTTGCGCCGGATGGGGCCAACGACACACCGACCGGGTGCCGAACCGCGAGTGTTCAGTGCTCGCAGGACGTGCCGTGCGGGGCGGGTGACTCGCCGGCGAGCTCGGCCTCGATGCGGGCGATGCCGCTGCGAACCATGCGGCCGTACCCGTCGTCCGGGAGCAGGGCGACTCGCGCGTTGGCGGCCGCGATGTGCCTGCGCGCCTCGGCTTTCTGCTCGAGGTCGAGGTAGTCGCGGGCGAGGTTGAGGTGCAGCGACGGGTAGAAGCTCTCGACCTGCAGGGACGCGTGATGGCGCTGCGCGGTCGCGTCGGTCAGGCCTTCCGCGGGCCGCGAGGGCACGCAGGTTCCAGGTCAGCGAGTCGGACGGCTCGGCTTGGACGTCGGCGGCGTAGTGGGCCGTCACGACGCGGTAGAACGCGTCACCGTCGGCGCCGACCTCGGCCCAGATCTCGTCGAAGAGCGTCACCGCGCGGTCACCGTCGCCCTGTTGGCCGGCTTCGATCGCTGTGCCGATGCGGGCCATGATCGGGTCGAGTTCCTGGGCTTCGGTCATCCGGGAATCCTCGCACGCGGGCCCGGACGTGAGGGACCCCCGCCACCGGGTGCGGTGACGGGGGTCCGTGGACGGGTGGACGGGCTTACAGCACTACGAGGTCAGGCAGCACTACGAGGTCAGGCGGAACTCAGACTCGGGCACGACGGGAATTGAAGATCGAGAACCCGCCGGGACCGACCGCGAGGCCGACGATGAGCAGGACGAGACCGAACAGCAACTGACCCTGGATCATGTTGACGACACCGAACACGACGAGGATGACCGCGAGAACCCACAGAAGAAATCCCATGTCGCAGGTATTGCCGCGGGGGCCGATACCGAAACGGATTCGGGTACGTGTCGGTGGCCACGTTTAAGTCGCGCGCTGTCCGAGTTGCCCCGGTCTCAGCCGTGCGCGCGGGGGTGGTCTGCCAAGTGACTGCGGGTCAGGTGCCCATGCCACCGTCGACAGCGATGCCGGCACCGGTGACGAAGCGGGCGCCGTCGGAGGCCAGGAACACCACGACGTCGGCCATGTCGGCGATCTCGCCGAGGCGGCCCAGCGGCGTGGCCTCGACGACCCCGCCCACGGCGGCCTCGACGCTGGGTGCGAGGCCGAGTGTCGACCATGTCCATCGCGAGCCGGACGCCCATGTCGGTCGGGACGAGGCCGGGGTACACGCAGTTGACGCGGACGCCGAAGCCGAGCTTGCCGGACTCGACGGCGGCGACGCGGGTGAGTCGGTCGACGGCGGACTTCGAGGCCGAGTAGCCGGCGATCATGGGGAACGCGATGGTCGCCGCGACCGAAGCGATGTTGATGACGGAACCGCCGTTGCCGGCGGCGCCGCCGGGCTTCATCGCGCGGAACGCGTGCTTGATGCCGAGCGCGGTGCCGACGACGTTCACGTCGAACATGCGGCGCAGGTCGCCGGCGTCGATGTCGACGACGAGGCCCGAGAGCTCGATGCCGGCGTTGTTCACGAGGATGTCGAAGCCGCCGATCTCGGCGATGGTCTGGGTGACCGCGGCCTCCCAGCTGGCCTCGTCGGTCACGTCCAGGTGGACGAACTCGGCGACTCCCCCGGCCTCGCGGATGGCGTCCACGGTGCCCTTCGCGACGTCTTCGAGGATGTCGCCGATGACGACCGCGGCGCCGGCCTTGGCGAGCGCCTGGGCCATGCCCGCCCCGAGGCCGCGGGCCCCACCGGTCACCAGTGCCTTGCGGCCGGTCAGTTCGTACACGCTCGTGCGCTCGTTCATCGGGGGGTCCTCCGCGGGGTCGGTCGGCGCTGACGCAGCGCCCAGCCTGTCCCGCGCCTTGACAGTCGTCAAGACTTTCTTGGGCGACTGTCCAAGAAATCTGGTGCGGACGGTCCCGGGACTGCCACACTGGCAGCGCGAGATCACTGTGACGAGAGGCAGGAACGGACGTGACCGAGGTCGCCCAGCGGCCCGCCGGCAAGGTGTCCCGCAGCGGCGTCGACAAGTTCGCCGCGCGTCGGGACGAGCTTGCCGCCGCGGCCCTGCAGACCCTCGCCGAACTCGGCTACGCCCGCACCAGCCTGCGCGAGATCGCGCAGAACTCCGAGTTCTCCCACGGCGTCCTGCACTACTACTTCACCGACAAGGTCGACCTGATCACGCACTGCGTGCGGCAGTACAAGGTCGCCTGCGTGACCCGGTACGACGAGATCGTCACGTCGGCGCAGTCGGCGCCGGCGCTCGCGGCGGAGTTCGGGGCGGCGATGTCGCGACGCTGCGCCAGGACGCGCCGATGCACCGGCTCTGGTACGACCTGCGCAACCAGAGCCTGTTCGAGGAGTGGTTCCGCAGCGACGCCCGGGAGATCGACGCGAGCCTGGAGCGGATGATCTGGCGGATCGTCAGTTCCTATGCCGAGCTGGCCGGATCGGCCGCCGCTCGTGCCCGTCGAGGGTCGCGTACGCGATGTTCGACGGATTGTTCCAGCAGGCGCTCGGCGCGCACCTGACCGGCTCCCCCACGGCCGCCGACGCGCTCGCCGGCGACGTCGAGCGCGTGCTGGGCTGCATCGTCCCGCGCGGGTTAGTTCCGGGCTGCTCGCCGCCGTGCGACGAGCAGCCCCGACGTGCTGTTCAGGCCCCGACGGTCGTGACCTCGCTGATCTGGATCACCGGCGGGATGGCCGTGTAGTTCGGGATGTCGCCCATGATCTGGCCGGCGTGCGGGCCGAACGCGGTCTGGAACTCGTCGACCGAGTCGAAGAGCAGGTGGCCGATGCCGACGTAAGGCGGGCGGCTCGCCCGGTGCGCCGCCGGCGAGCCCGCCGTCGACCGACGCGCCCTTGCAGGCCGCGCCCAGTGAGCTCCTGGACCATCGGGATGTGCTTGGTCTTGTAGTAGTCCAGGTCGAAGGCGGCGCCGTCGCTGTAGGGGTAGTAGACGCTGACCTTGATCATCTGGGGCTCCTTATGCGCGCGGGGGGCTGAACCGTCGGCAGTCTGGCACAGCGAGGGGCCCGTCGGGCAGGTCAGTCGGGGGTGCTTGGGAGATCCGGATCATGTTGCCGGACGGGTCGCGGAATGCGCAGTCGCGCACGCCCCAGAACTGGTCGGCCGGCTCCTGGAGCACCTCGGCGCCGGAGGCGCGCACCTTCTCGAAGGTTGCGTCGAGGTCGTCGGTGCGAAAGAGCACGCCGTTGAGCGAGCCCTTGGTGACCAGGGCGAGGATCGTGTCGCCGTCGGCGGGGCGACCCGCGCCCGGGTCGGTGAGGACGATCTCGATGTCGGGCTGGGCCGGGGGCGAGAGCGTCACCCAGCGGCCCGCCTCGGTCGCGACGTCGCTGCGCAGTTCGAGGCCGAGGGCGTCCCGGTAGAAGCCGAGGGCCGCGTCCGGGTCGTGACGATGATGAAGCAGTGCGAGAGGGAAAGGTCCATGCCGACAACGCTAGAGGAGCCTCGGCGCTGGCGGCTTCTCCGATCCTGCTCGCCTTCGTCGGCCGCGTGCGCGACCTTCGCGACGCACGCGGGGAGGACGGCGCCGGCGGTGTGGTCGCGGGCCCGGTACGCCGTCGGGGGCTCCCCCACCAGCTCGGTGAACCGTGAGCTGAACGAACCGAGCGACGTGCAGCCGACCGCGAAGCAGACCTCGGTGACGGACAGGTCACCGCGACGCAGCAGGGCCTTCGCCCGCTCGATCCGACGGGTCATCAGATAGTTGTAAGGCGTCTCGCCGTAGGCGGCCCGGAACTGCCGGGAGAAGTGCGCCGGCGACATGAGCGCGGCCCGAGCGAGCGCGGGGACGTCGAGCGGGCGGGCGTACTCCCGGTCCATCAGGTCGCGCGCGCGGCGCAGGTGGGCCAGGTTGGCCAGTTCCTCCGGCGTCATGCGTCCCAGGATAAGCCGGACACGCCCGGGCGGCGGTGCCCTCTTCCTGCCGGGGTTCTGCCGGCCGTAGGGTCGCAGCGCGGGTCGAGCCGGAATTCGCCTTTGGAGGCCGACCCGATGACCGCCGACTCCTCGCTGATGCCGCGCGACCCACCCGGCTGGTACGTGGTCACCGACCAGGGCGTGGTCCTCTCCGTGCGGTTCGCGCATCGCCGCTCGGCCGAGGTCTTCCGGGACCAGTTCGTCGTCGACCTGCGGCGCGACCTGCAGCGCGCTCACAAGCCGGGGGCATTCGTGGCGGCGCGGGTCCGGGCCGTCCGGGTGTCCTACGGGGTGCTCGTCGGGGCGTGGTGCGGGTTCGAGCCGCGCGCGACCGAACTCGTGAGGCCCGGCGTCAGAGAGCGCGACCCACAGTCCACAGGCCGACCACCAGAGTCGTGAGGAACGCGGCCCGGCCGAGGTCGCTCATCGCCGCCGTGGCGTACCCCAGCCCGACCGCCAACAGGACGACGAGCGGTACCGCCGTCGCGCCGAGCAGGCGGCCGACGCGGGCGAAGCCGGGCGTGGCGTCCTTCTCGTCCTCCTTCGCGACCTTCGGCTCCTCGCCGGTGCGCAGGTACGTGGCGATGTCCGGTAGCCGCGGTGAGGTCAGGGCGGCGCCGTGCCCACCGTCCAGGGCGTGGTGGGGTTGGTACAACCGCTTCGGCTGGTCGTCGAAACCGGTGAACCCGCCCGTGCCGACGTCGCGCATCCGCAGGCCGCGCAGGAAGGCACAGAGCCAGCCGACCGCCCAGTCCCGGGACGCGCGGACCGAATAGGCCTGCTTGACCTGACACTCCGTCACCCGGGTCCAGTCGAACTCGCGCGGCAGCACCGAACCCGCCAGGTACACGCGGTCGAAATGGATCGCGGGCACCGAGAGCAGCGCCCGGCCGACGATGTACGTCCCGTTGCTGTGCCCGGCGAAGTTGATCTCGGACGTCGACGTCGTGCGCACGTACATGTCGCAGTACCAGTCGAGGAAGCGGCGCAGGTTTCGCTTCCGGGCCAGTGGCAGGGCGAACTGGAACGCGCCGAAGTAGCCGTAGCTCGGGGTGTAGACCAGTGCGTCGGGATCCGACTTCGCGATCAGGCCGGACAGTTCCCGCACCCAGCCGCTGAAGTCGCCGTACCGGATGCCGTGCAGGAGCATGTAGACGTTGCGGGTCTCGGTGGGCTTCGGGGCCGTGTCCGTCGCCGAGAATCCACCGACGATCGCGTGTCGCAGGATGCCGAACCGCTCGTCGGGGTCGCGCGAGCTCTTCAACTCGACGAGGTCTCCGTGGCCCGCCCCCGGCACCTCGACCTGGATCGAGTTCGGCAGGAAGTCGATGTCGACACTGTCCTCGAGCGAGACGAGCCCGTCGCGGTCGCCCACCACCTGGACGACAGTCGGGAGCAGGTGACGGCGCGAGGCGTCCACCCAGCGGAGCCGGAGTTCGGTCAGGTACGGCGAGCCCGCGCGCAGTTCCTCGACGGTGAACCGGCCGGTCGCACCCAGAATCGGGTAGGCCAGGCGCGCGCCCAGCGGCATCGACCCGTTCCGGAAGCCCGCGTTGGGCGCGGCGAGCAGCACGATCCGGGACGTTCGGGTGGTCCAGCGCTGGGCGGGCGTCGGGCCGCCCGTGCAGGCGGAGTCGAGCAGGAACGCATGGCGCACCAGGATGCCGCCCAGGCTGTGCCCGACGAGGATGACCTCGTCGACGGGCTCGCCGACGCCGTTGTCGCCCGCCCAGGTACGGATGCGGACCGCGAGCTCGCGTGCGACGTCCGACATCTGACGCAGGCTCACGGTCTTGATCTTGTGGTCCCAGGTCTCGACCCGCCAACCCGGGCCGAGGGCCTCCCTCAAGCGGAAGAGGAAGGCGGCGGGCCGTGTCGTGCCGCCGTTCAGGGACGGGACGTAGACGAGCAGGCGAGACGGGCCGGGCGCATCCGTGGGGGTGCTGCCGGCGAGACCTGGCCCCGGTGCCGTCGTCATTATGCGTTGAGGGTGAGTCGCCGAACGTGTCCGGTCAAGGTGCAGATGTCACGAGATGCCCCGTTGCGGGATCGGTCAGGCCGGTGGTTTGGCGGCCAGTCCGGTGCACGTGCGCAGCGACTTCCAGCCTTTCTGTGCCTTCTCGGCGTCAGTTCCCTTCAGCGGCCGGGGAATGCCGTCAGGGCCGGTACGGGTCGACTTCAGGGCGGCGGCGGTCACCCGGCCGCTCTTCACCGTCAGTGCCAGGACGCCGCTGGTGGCCTCGACGACCGTGTTCGGGCTGTACCAGACGAAGTTGCCGAGGCCGTAGGACACGTAGGCCGCCTCGTGCCACCCCGCGCCGAGCAGGACGTGCGCGTGCGAACCGACGACGACGTCCGCTCCGGCATCGACGAGGTCGTCCACGATCTGGCTCTGTTCGGACGTCGGGCACGCCACCCGTTCCGTGCCGTAGTGCAGGTAGACGACGACGAGGTCGCTCGCCTTCTTCGCCGCGCGGACCGCGCGCACCAACTTCGCGGGCTTGCGGGCCACGGCGACGCCGGCCTTCTTCTTGGTCGCGGCCCAGGCCGCCGCGGTGCGGTCGGGCACCTGGGTGGCCCCGAGGACAGCGACCTTCGTCCCGCGCACGTCGAAGACCGCCGGCGCGAACGCCTGCTCGACGTCCCGCCCGATGCCGACCACGGGGATCGGCGAGGCCCTCTGGGCCGCGAGGGTGTCAGTGAGCCCGTCGGCCCCGTAGTCGACGGCGTGGTTGTTGGCCATCGAGACGACGTCGACCCCGGCCGCAGCGAGGGCGCCCAGCGCGGCCGGGCTGGTGCGGAAGCGGTACTTCTTCGGCTCGGGCTTGCCGCGGTCGGTGATCGCGGTCTCGAGATTCACCATCGAGATGTCGGCGGAGTTCAGCAAACTGTCGACCGGGTCGAGCGCCGACTCCGGGTCGTCCAGGCGAGGCTTGAGATCGTCCTCGAAGTGGACGTCGCCGGCGAACGCCAGCGTCACCTCGCCGGGCTTCTTCGCGGTCGGCACCGACGCTGCGACGTGGGTCGGCTGCGCCGGCTGCTCCGCGGCGGGCGGGCGGGCGTCCTCGATCGTCGGCGCGGCCTGCGCGCTGCACCCCGCGACGAACACGAGGGCCCCCAGGCCCGCCAGTCGAGTACGCATGCCGAGAGCGTACGGAAGTCTCGACGCCGCCGGACGGGTACGGCCCGGCGGCCGCTCGCGTCAGGAGCCGACGTACGCGGCGAGGTGCTCGCCGGTGAGGGTGGACTGCTTGGCGACGAGGTCCGCGGGGGTGCCCTCGAAGACGATCCTGCCGCCGTCGTGGCCGGCGCCGGGGCCGAGGTCGATGATCCAGTCGGCGTGCGCCATGACCGCCTGGTGATGCTCGACGACGATGACCGACTTCCCGGAGTCGACGAGCCGGTCGAGCAGGCCGAGCAGCTGCGCGACGTCGGCGAGGTGCAGGCCGGTGGTCGGCTCGTCCAAGATGTACACCCCGCCCTTCTCCCCCATGTGCGTGGCCAGCTTGATCCGCTGGCGCTCGCCGCCGGACAGTGTCGTGAGCGGCTGGCCGAGGCTGAGGTAGCCGAGCCCGACGTCCGCGAGCCGGTCGAGGATCGCGTGCGCGGCCGGCGTGCGCGCGTCCCCCTCGCCGAAGAATTCGCGCGCGTCGGTTACGGACATGGCGAGGACCTCGCTGATGTCCCGCCCGCCGAAGCGGTACTCCAGCACCGAGGCCATGAAGCGCTTGCCTTCGCACACCTCGCACATCGTGGCGACGCCGGCCATCATCCCGAGGTCGGTGTAGATGACGCCGTTGCCGTTGCACGTCGGGCAGGCGCCTTCGGAGTTCGCGCTGAACAGCGCCGGCTTCACGCCGTTGGCCTTCGCGAACGCCTTACGAATCGGGTCGAGCAGCCCGGTGTACGTCGCCGGGTTGCTCCGCCGCGATCCGCGGATCGCGGCCTGCCCGATCGCCACCACCCCGTCCCTCTTCTCCAGCGAGCCGTGGATCAGTGAGCTCTTGCCGGAGCCGGCCACACCGGTGACGACGACCAGAACCCCGAGGGGGACGTCGACGTCGACGTCCTGCAAGTTGTTGGCGTTCGCGCCGCGGATCTCCAGCGCACCGGTCGCTTTGCGCACCGAGTCCTTGACGGTGGCCCGATCGTCGAAGTGCCGGCCGGTGACGGTGTCGCTCCCGCGCAGCTCCTCGACCGACCCCTCGAAGCAGACGGTGCCGCCGGCGGTACCGGCGCCGGGGCCCAGGTCGACGACGTGGTCGGCGATCACGATCGTCTCGGGCTTGTGCTCGACGACCAGGACGGTGTTGCCCTTGTCCCGCAAGCGAAGCAGGAGCCCGTTCATTCGCTGGATGTCGTGCGGGTGCAGGCCGATCGTCGGCTCGTCGAAGACGTACGTGACGTCGGTCAGGGAGGAGCCGAGATGGCGGATCATCTTCGTTCGCTGCGCTTCGCCACCCGACAGCGTGCCGGCGGGCCGCTCGAGCGAGAGGTAGCCGAGCCCGATCTCGACGAACGAGTCGAGGCTGTGCGACAACTTGGCGAGTAGCGGCGCCAGGGACGGCTCGTCGAGACGGCGGACCCACTCGGCCAGGTCGCTGATCTGCATCGCACACGCGTCGGCGATGCTGATCCCCTTGATCTTGCAGGCCCGGGCCGCTTCGGACAGCCTCGTCCCGTCGCACTCCGGGCACGTCGTGAACGTGACCGCCCGCTCGACGAACGCCCGGATGTGCGGCTGCATCGCGTCGACGTCCTTGGCCAGGAACGACTTCTGCACCTGCGGGATCAGCCCGACGTACGTCAGGTTGATGCCCTCGACCTTGATCTTGGTCGGCTCCTTGTGGAGCAGGTCGTGCAGTTCCTTCTCCGTGTACTTGCGGATCGGCTTGTCAGGGTCGAGGAACCCGCAGCCGTTGAAGATCCGGCCCCACCAGCCCTCCATGCTGAACCCGGGGATCGTCAGCGCGCCCTCGTTCAGCGACTTGCTGTCGTCGTAAAAGGCGGTCAGGTCGAAGTCGGTGACCGCGCCGCGCCCTTCGCAGCGCGGGCACATGCCGCCGGTGACGCTGAAGGTCCGCCGCTCCTTCACGGTCTGCCCGCCGCGCTCCATCGTGACCGCGCCGGCCCCGCTGATCGAGGCGACGTTGAACGAGAACGCCTGCGGCGAACCGACATACGGTTTGCCGAGCCGGCTGAAGACGATCCGCAGCATCGCGTTCGCGTCGGTGGCCGTGCCGACCGTGGACCGTGGGTCCGAACCCATCCGCTCCTGGTCGACAATGATCGCGGTCGTCAGGCCGTCGAGGACGTCGACGTCGGGCCGCGCGAGGGACGGCATGAAGCCCTGGACGAACGCGCTGTACGTCTCGTTGATCATCCGCTGCGACTCCGCGGCGATCGTCCCGAAGACCAGCGAGCTCTTGCCCGACCCGGAGACGCCGGTGAACACCGTCAGCCGGCGCTTGGCGATCTCGACGCTGACGTCCTTCAGGTTGTTCACCCGCGCGCCCTGCACGCGGATCAGGTCGTGGCTGTCGGCGACGTGCGGTGCCTTCGGGTCCGTCTTCGTTGCCTTGCTCAACGTGTCTCCATCTGTCAGGCGGACCGCTGGGTGGTCTCCGTCGGCGGCCGAGCCACGGTATCCACGGCCTTCCGGCCCGTGGAACCTCCGGCCCCGCTCACGCTAGCCGCGGGTCCTGACAGGTGCTTCTCGATTCCTGCTCGGTCCGGCGGGCTGCATACTCGACCGGTGAACGATCCGCACATCCACGTCGAGACGAACATGAGCGCCGCCGCCGCCCGTGACGTCCTCGCAGCGACATTCGGCCTCGTCGCCAACCTCCCGAGCGTCGTCACGACCGGGTACGGCGTGCAGGCCCCCGCGCGATGACTTCCGCGCAGCCAGAACGCGTCACCTGCCTGCTGTGCCGCGAGCACGCTCGGACGCAGCACTGGCTCGCCGCGGAGCAGGTCGAGCGTCTGGCCGCGATGCCAGGATCGGTGATCAGCGACACCACGGCCCGACAGGTCGCGGTCGAGCATCGCGCGAGAGCGGCTCGATTCGCCGGCTGAGCACGCGGCCCCTACGGGTGGGCGTCTTCCCGCTTCGCGGAGCGGGTTTTCGCGGGGCGGACGGCGCAGGCGCCGCGGGCCGCCTTCGTCCGGGTGAGGCCCACGGCCCAGCACGTGGGGCAACCACGCCAGGCGAGCCCGGCCAGGACGAGCAGGAGCAGGGACGCCGGGCCGACGACCCCGATCAGGGCGAACGCGGCCACGAACGCGACCAGGCCCACAACGCCACGGACGACGTGGACGGGCACGGACCTGCTCGCGAACATCGTGTCCCGCGGTGGCTGGCTCATGCGTGCGGTCCCGTCCTCGGCGCTGTTGCTGTCGCGTGATTCGGAGCCGCCGGGCCGGCGGTTCGGTCCGGCGTACGAGGAGTCCCACAAGCATCCTGTCCCTCGTCGGCCTCATGCGCCCCAAGCGACTCGACGGGTTCTCGCGGGAGGTGCGTCGGCCCCTGACCAGCCGCGTACCTGACGTAGTTCGGCCTACCGCTGTCGGTGCAGACCGACTTACGTCAGGGCCTCACGCGCAGCCGATGCCGTCGACGGTTCGCGGCCACCGTTCGGTCGCGTTCGGCGAGACCACGAAGACGGCGTCCGATGCGACCCAGAGGGCCGCGCCTTCCCGACGGAATCCGGTGTCGTGCGCGTCGGGCGGTAGTTCCACGTCCGCTTGGTACGTGGTTGCAAGAGCCCCGGAAACGGATCCCGCCGGGTCGCGGAGGTACTGCTGACCGCCCGCGACGATCCCGCCGTCCAGGTTGAGGAACGTCGCGCTCTGCCACTCGCAGTGCTCCGGACCAGCCTCCGACGTCACCACTGTCGCGGGCAGAGCGGTGCCGGACGCATCGGTCCATACCATCGCGACGGAAACTGGCGGCTCGTTCTCGTCCGCCGAACACGACGACAAGGCGCCGAGGCCGAGGGCGGTCGCGGCGAGCAGGGCGACGAAGGCCTGACGGGCCACCGGTTCACGCACCTCCCTGACGAGGGCCGAGAGACCACCATCGTGCACGGAACCTCCGCGGATTCGTGCCGAACGTGGGGACGTCTTCGTGCGTCTCTTTGAAATGGCAGCCGGAGGGCGGTGAAGGACGGTGAAGAATTTGCGTGGGCCGGACCGGTGCCGCGGGTTCTTGTCAGCCTTGCTCGTGACGACCTTGGCCGCCTGTGGCGTCGACGCCGGCTCGCTGCCGATCGCGCGTTCACCAGGGGCGTTCGCGTCGGCAGCGCCGGCGACGAACCCTGCTAGGGCGCCCGTTCCGGAGTCGGTCAATGTCACCACCGGGACGCGACCGCGCATCGCCCCGCCGTTCGAGTGCGATCGTGAGCCCGTCGACCCGGCGGCCTTCACCGAGGGCAAGAAGGCGACCCGCCTGAGCGAACGAGCCCGCCACGCGCTGCGCGACCTTGTCGTCTGCGGGTACGAGTGTTTCGGTAGGATAACCGGAAGCGTCGTGGAACTGAGGTACCGTCAGTTACTTGGGTAGGTGGTCGCTCACGCCTTCTTCGGAGGTTCGTTCCCGGTGACAGTCGAAGTTATAACCCTGACGTATCGTCAGGAAAAGTCTCGTCGGGTTCGCGCTACTCAGGCATGGGCCCACGTTACGGATGCGGTGCCGCGTCGTGTCCCGTCACCTCGGGACTCCCGGAAGCAGGGAATTGGGAACTTCTCCACGGCGCGCCCTGGTCAGCCAAGGTGTCCAACAGGAGCTCGCACCATGCCGCCGCAGCGGCGGCAGCCAACCTCGCCTGTCGGACGGGCAGGGTGACGGGCCGTTCCGTCGGGTCGTGACCAGCTCCGTGACCTCGGCTGCGGAGCTCGTCGAGGCCGGAGACCACGCTGCTCAGCCCACCGAGAATCATGCCTACGGCTGCGTCTCCGGTCTGGTGCGGCGACAACATCAGGCTTTCCTGGGCTGCTCGCGCCAACGTCGGAAACGCGTCCCCCACCGTGAAGGTGCGCCCTCGAGCCCGCAGCACCACCCGCGCCGTCGACTCGCACAACTCGTTGGCGTAGCCGATCGCCAGGCGGGGATCGTCCTCGACAACCTGCTGCAAGCGAGCCAGCCCGTCCAGGATCGTGACTGGATCCGTCATATCCGCCAGGACGGGATCCTGGATGGCGCTCAGCCGCGCGACGATGTGACCGTCGACGTCGACCACATTGCCGTCCTGCAGCAGGAGGCTCGGCGTAGGCGCCCGGTAGGAGCTCTCCTCGACCCCGGGGGCATGCTCCCGCAGGATCGACTCGACTGTCAGCGGGGCGGGCAACGCGTCCACGTCTTGGTCGTCGAGGAGGTGCGTCGGCCCGCCTTCGTCCTCGAGAAGGCGCGAGACCTCGTGCTTGCGCGGAAGGAAAGCGACGGGGATCAGCGTCAGGACCAGGGCCGCGGTGGCGATCCAGTAGGCGGTGCTGAACGCGGCGGCGTGGTCGGCCAGCGCCGTGGGGTGGAGCGCCTCGCCGAGGCCCCGGGCGATGTCGGTTGCCGAGACCGGTGGCTGGATGCCTGCGAGTTCGGCGCCACTGATTTCACGCAGAGCGGTGAGCGCGTCGGATGCGTTCTGGCGGTTGGTCAGAACCACGGAGATCGAGGCGACGCCGACAGAGGCGGCGATCTGCTGGACGACGTTGAGCAGGGTGGAGCCGCGAGCGACCTGGTGGGCACGGAGCGTCTTCAACGCGGAGGTGAACAACGGCATCATGGTCGCCCCCATGCCGAGTCCGAGGACGAAGCTGGCCGCCATGATCTGCCAGTAAGGGGAATCCGGATCTGTGGTCAAGGCCAATCCGGCCATGCCGCCGATGACGCCGATGAATCCGAACGGGACGATCCGCCCGACGGGGATCTTCTCGGAGAGGGTTCCGACCAGCGGCATGGTCAGCATGGCGCCGAGGCCTTGGGGGGCCACGAGGACGCCGGCCATGAGGACGCTCTCGCCGCGGACCTGCTGAAAGTAAGTCGGGACCAAGAGCAGCGCGCCGAAGAACGAGCCCGCGAACAGGAACATCACGATATTCGTGACCGTCAGATTGCGGTCCTTGAAGAGCCGCAGGTCCAGCAGCGGGTGCTCCGGCCGGAACGACCAGGCCACGAACGCCACGATCAGCAGGGTGCCGGCGATGCCCGGGGCGAGGACCTTGGTCGCGGCGACCGTGCCTTCCGCGGGGATCGACGAGACCCCGTACAGGAACAGGGCGAGGCCGGGAGACATCAGGAGCATGCCGACGAAGTCGAAGGTCTCGCTGGGTTCCGGTGAATCCGGGGTCAACACGGCCAGTGCGTACATGATCGCGGCTATGCCGAGCGGCAGGTTGATGAGGAAGATCCAGTGCCAGGAGACCTTGTCGATGAGCAAGCCGCCGAGGATCGGGCCCAGGATCGGGCCCAGAAGCATCGGGACTCCCATGACCGCCATCAGGCGACCTATCCGGTGGGGGCCTGCGGCTTTGGTCAGGATGGTCATGCCCAGCGGCATCAGCATGCCGCCGCCGAGTCCTTGCAGGACGCGGAAGGTGATCAGCGTCTGGATGTTCCACGCGAGAGCACAGAGCACGGACCCGAACGTGAACAGGAAGAGCGCGAGGACGTAGAGGCGCTTGGTTCCGAACCGGTCGGCCGCCCACCCGGTGACCGGGATGACCGCGGCCAAGGCCAGGGTGTAGCCGGTGATCGTCCAGGCGACCGTGGAATATTCGGCGACCTGAAAGTCGGCCATGAACGTCGGGAGAGCGACGTTGACCACCGTGGTGTCGAGGATCGACATGATGATTCCCAGGACCACCACGCCGGCGATCTTGAGAACGTCCGCGGTCAGCTTGTCCTTCGGGTCGCCGAGTTCAGGGCCTGTCGGCGGGCTTGCCGCAGGTGCTACAGCGGTCATCGGTCTCCTTCGTACTCTCGCGGGCGCATCGCGGTCACCCCAGGTCGGCGTTTGCCGCCGACCGATCGGGACGTAGGTAGTCGCCTGCGAGAATCGGCCGAAGCGCGTCGGCGAATGCCGTCGCGTACTCCTCGGGCAGCCTGTGTATGAGCGTCTGCAAAGCTCGTCGTCGGACCACTTCGTGCTGGTCGATGACTTCCAAGCCGCGGGGAGTCAACGAGACACGTTTGACCCGCCGGTCCCTGGGATCTTCGCGTCGCTCGACCAACCCGGTCTCGACCAACCGGTCGATGTTCCGGCCGGCGACATGGACCGAGAGTCCGAGATGCTCGGCGACGGCGTTGATCGGCAGCTGATCCGCACATGCCAACAGCAGCAGCGTGCGGACCTGGGCGAACGACAGTTCGACCTCGACCAGGAAATTCAGGCCCTCGGACTCGGCCAGGCCGAACAGCCGCTGGAGGAAGTCTTCGAGGCTGTCCAACAGCTCGCTGCGTGCATCCACGCGAGGGACAGTAGAGAAGTAGTCGCAAAATCGCAACTATCGCGATCCTGTGCCCATTCGCACCCCGGCGTTCGATGCCGGGACGGCGCGGATCCGCGAGAGATCCGCGCCCGCACGGTGCGTGCGGACCTGACGTACCGTCAGGATCGATCTCCAGCGGGGAGCTGCACGGCTTCCGTGGCCAGGGCGATCAGGAGGGCAAGGCCGTTGTGGTCGATGCCGAACTGGCTCGAGGGGGTGCTGTCCATCAGCCGCTGGAAGGTCTCGATCACGTCGGCGCGATCGTCCGCGTCGAGGGAGGTGAGGTCCGCGTCGTACTTCGCGGAGAGGTGGTCGAGAATCGTCCCCGCCTCGATCCGCTCCCGGATCCGGCCGATGCCCTCCGTGTTCCCCTCGTCCAGCAGCGGGAGCACGGCCCGGATGACCGCCGTGAATCGAACCTGCGGGCTCAGCATGTACTTCCCCTTCGGACGAGTGGCCCCGGTCTCCCGGCGCGTTGTGCCTGCCCGTCCTATCGCCATTGAGCCCCGCGCACAAGGGACCTACCGAGTGCGCCGCTCGAGGCCAACGGCCCGACCGCCTACATGCAGAGCGGCCCCTCGCCCACCGCTGGCCAGCGTTCGGTGCGGTCCGGCCCCACGAGATACACGCGCCGTCGGTGACCCACAAGGCCAGGCCGCCGCGGCGGAAGCCCGTATCCCTAGTGTCCCGCGCCGCTGATTCGTTGAATTAGTCGGCCGAGTCGTTCCAGGATGTGTTCGGCGGTCTTGGTCCAGACGAACGGCTTGGGGTCCTCGTTCCATGCCTTGATCCAGGTACGGATGTCGGCTTCAAGTGCCTGGACGCTGCGGTGGTCCCCTCGTTGCAGCAAATCCTCGGTGAGGTAGGCAAACCAGCGTTCGACCTGGTTGAGCCAACTGGAGTAAGTCGGGGTGAAGTGCACGTGGAAGCGAGGGTGAGCCGCCAGCCACTTCTTGATCGCCGGAGTCTTGTGCGTGCCGTAGTTGTCCAGGATCAGATGCACCGTCAGATCGGTAGGCACGGTCTGGTCGATCTTGTTCAGGAACTTTTTGAACTCGATCGTGCGGTGGCGTCGGTGCAGCGAGCTGATCACCGTGCCGTCGGCGACGTTGAAGGCGGCAAACAGACTGGTGGTGCCGTGGCGGACGTAGTCGTGGGTGCGCCGCTCCGGCATCCCGGGCATCATCGGGAACGCCGGCTGGGACCGCGCCAAAGCCTGGACCTGCGATTTCTCGTCCACCGAGAGCACGACCGCACCCTCGGGCGGATTGAGATAGAGACCGACCACGTCGAAGACCTTCTCGGTGAACAGCGGGTCGTTGGACAACTTGAACGTCTCGGCCCGGTGCGGCTTGAGCTCGAAATCGCGCCAGATCCGCCCGATCGTGGACTTCGACAGCCCGCTACGTTCGGCCATCTTCGCCCGCGACCAATGCGTGGCGTTCGGCGGCGTGGACTCCAGGGTCGCCACGATCACCTCCTCGACCTGGTCCACCGTGATCGAGGGCGGGCGCCCCGGCCGCGGATCGTCGGCCAGCCCGTCCAGGCGGAACTCCACGAACCGGGCCCGCCACTTACCGACCGTCTGCACCGTCACGCCCTCGACTGCCGCGACGGCCCTGTTCGTCAACCCCTCGCCGCAGCCCAACACGATGCGCGAGCGAAGCGCCAACGCCTGCGCGGACTTGCGCCGGCGGGCCCATCGGAGCAACTGCTCACGCTCCTCCGAAGTCAACTCCAGCGGGGCTTTCGGGCGTCCGGTACGAGGCATGAGCCATTTTACGACATATCATACGAACTTCCGGCGCACGACACTAGCGTCCTCTGGCAGGGCCGCGTCGGCGTCGAAGCCGCCCTGCGCTGGACGCGGCTCGACCCGGGCCGACGAGTCGTGCAGGCCGTCCTCGAATGATCTCGGCCGGGCGCAGGAAGCTTCGCCAGGTGGATCCATCTGTAGACCTAATGGTCTACAGGTCTGTAGCGTGGTGGGTATGAGCACGACGATCCGAGTCAGCGAGGACAGCCGGCGGCTGGCCGCCGACCTCGCCCGCCGTACCGGGGTACCGATGCAGAGCGTGGTCGCTACCGCGCTCGCCGCCTACGAACAGGCCTTGTTCTGGCAGGCCTTGGACGAGGGATACGCACGACTCGCCGCGGATCCCGACGCCTGGGCAGCCGTGACGGTCGAGCGTGCGGGCGAGGCGCCGGCGCTGCGCGACGGCATGGGGTGAGCCCCGGTTCGACATCGCCGGTGTTGCCGGCCCGCGGGGACCTCTGGCTGGTCGACTTCGGCACCCCCGTCGGTCACGAGCAGGGATACCGCCGCCCTGCCGTGGTGCTCTCGGCCGACCGGCTCAACACCGCCCGGTCCGGGCTGGTCATCGTCGTGCCCTGCACGACGGCCCACCGTGGGCTGCCCACCCACGTGGAGCTCGAGCCCGGGCCCAGCGGCCTGCGCGAGACGAGTTACGCCAAGGCCGAGGACATCAAGTCGGTCTCGACCGACCGGCTCGTGCACCGACTCGGGGCAGCCCCGACGGGCGAACTGGCCCAACTCACCCGGATCGTCGCCCTCCTCCTCGGCATATGAGCCGCGCAGTCTTCCCCGGGATCAGCCCTGTCGGTGCAGCGAGGACGGAGACGGGACGTGCGTTGTATCGCGATCTGGCTGTAGACAACGACGGTCTTCGCAGCGATGGCCGGGTGCTCAGAAACCGTCGTAGAGCTAGCCTCCAATAACCAGGCTGACACGCCGGGCGAGACCGCCAGCTCTAACCCTTCAGCTACTCCAAGCTCAGATCCGCAGTTCGAAAAAGGCCCCGCTCAGGCGAAAGCAGCTAAAAGAGCGGGTGGCTGATGAACCGGGCAGGGACCGAGCAATGGCCCGCAAGTCGAGGGCGCTCACCGCCGCCCGCCCGGCCGCGGCCCAGATCTCGAGACGGGCTCGCGCTGTCCCCGCGGGTCGACCGCTCTCGCTGATGACGACACAGCGCTACCTGCACCCGGACGCCCAGTCGATCACCGCCGCGGGCGATGCCTTGACGGTCGACTTGAGCGCTCGTCGGTCCACAAATGGTCCACAGCTCAAGATCGTCCCGGCGGCCGGCGCATGAGCGCCAGACGCAAAAAGGCCCGCTGACCTGCGGTTTCGCAGATCGAGCGGGTTCTTTGTTCGGTCGGGCTGACAGGATTTGAACCTGCGACCCCCTGACCCCCAGGACGTGGGAGTAGCCGTTTACGCAGGTCAACCAGGGTGCGCGGTACGCCTGCAGGGTGCGCTCCCGCGCGTGGCGTTCGTGATCGTGCGTGACGTGTGGTCCCCAAGTGGTCCCCAGGCACGCACCGGCAGTCCGATTAAGGGTGTTTCAAGCGGGCGACCTGAGGTCAGCAGTTGTTCCGGTTCAGGTGTTGCTTGACTGCCACCGAGCAGATCGCCTTGTGCTGGGCGTGCTCATCGGGTCGCCCGGTCCCCGGGAACAGCATGGACCACGGGCTCAGGGCGACGTGGTCCTCGTCGCCGCATTGCCCGCCGGGCAGGTGTATTGCTAGCAGGACGTCGGGGCTGACTCCGTCGATGTAGCGGACTTCTGTCGGGGTGTCGTAGTAGTGCCCGGAAGCGAATACCTTGCGCTGGACCTTGTCGGCGCGCACGGCGCCGCAACTGAGCGAATAGAACTTCTTGCCGATCTTGAAACCGGCGGCGCACGCGACGGCGGTGTACGAAGGGCCGGAGCCGGCGTACCAGGCGGAGGAGTAGGAGACCACAGAATCGGAGGACATGGATTTGCTGCCAGTGTCATTACACGGCTGCTCGACGAGTTCGTCCGCAGTCGAATCGGGATCGGGCGGGGTGGGCGTGTTTGAACCGTCACCGCCGCGTCCGCCCTTACCTCCGACGGCTCCGGGACCCTCGCCTGTGCCGGGCTTGCCGTCCGCTCCGCGACTGGGAACGGGCGTCGTCGCGGAACTGGGGAGTTCTGATGCGTGGGCCGCGTTCTGCTCGACTTGGTCGCCGGAGCCGCAGCCCGACAAGAGCACGAGGCTCGCTGCAATCGCCGCCGCGGGCAGGCGTAGACGAGGTATCACGGGGGGTTCCCTTCGGTGCGCGTGCGGGTAGGACGCGCGCGGTGCCAACTTCGTTAGAGGGCAGATTTGCTCGCCAACCATCCCCCCGCCGGCCCCTCGTAGCAGCTGATCGAAGGCCGGAGCGGAGGGAGTCCAGGATCGCGTAGCGACCGCGCCAGCGGCCGAAGGTCCTTGACGCCCGGAGTGGAGGCCGCAGACTGCCGCGCAGAGGGTCCGGCACGTCCGCGGCTACGTCACGGCCCTCGGCTTAGACCGCGCCTCAGGTCCCGCTGGTCAGCCCCAGGTCGACGCCGGCCGTCAGCACGGGACCACGTTGTTCTCGAAAGTGATCGACTCGGGCAGCGCCTCGATGACCAGTCGCCGGGTCTCGGCGATCCGTGGGGGCTGGAAGGCATCGGTGGAAGTGGTCGGGCACTTCGGCACGGTCAGCAGGTAGTGGCTGCCGACCTTGAGGCCGCCCGCACCGGGTTTGGCATCGACGACCTGGACGCGGAAGACGTCCAATGTCGTGTTGGCCGGGCCCTCCGCGGGCTTGAGCCAGTGGGACACCTTCATCGTGATCGACTGCCGATCTGAACCGTCCTTAGGCCCGATACGGAGCACGTCGCCCTCGATGACCGTGGCCTGGCAAGCGACAAACCCGGCCCAACTCTGCAAGGCGGCCGGGTCATTGCACAGCAGCCCCGTCGGTCTCGGGCTGCCGCGCTCGTTGGAAAGCGTCCAGAAGGCAATCGCGCTGACGCTGACCACGAGGGCAGCGCCCACGGCGATCCGGCGCGTGCGCGAACCCTGAAGCTCCTCAGACGTCGTCACCATTGACCGCACACCTCTATGACGAAACTGGGCCCGGATTCGTTCGCTCGGTAGTTTGGCAATGGTGGACGTGCTCGTCGACGACCGGCAACTCGTCAGTCGGTCGAGACTGGAACCGTGGATCGCGACGGGCCGGAGACCAGCGGCTCGGCGCTCGAGGGCAGGTGCGAGAAAGCTGTCACCTTGGAACGGGCAGCCTCGACCGAGGGCCGGCCGCCGCGCCGGGGACCGGCGCTTGCGCCGCACGCCCCGGCGCGAGTGGCCGGGCAGGCCGCGCGGAGCGCGGCCCTTGATGACCAAATTGGCGAAATCGGCAATGCCATGCGGCTGAAACGTGCCCCGGGCACCGCAGCCGACCTTGACACGCGCAGCGCAGGCTGGTGAAGATCGGTTCGTCCTCGGAGGCGTCGAGGTACTCAGGCTCCAGCGCCCTACCCTTGGCCGGTAGGCGAACGGCCTGCATATTCTGGGCAGAACTTGGACGTGCGTTCAGTCCGCCCTGTTCTCGAGGACACCTCCCGAAGGGCATCGAGCCTTGCCGCTCTTCCGGGCGGGGGGTAAGTCCGTTGTCCGAATACTCGGGCGTGCTAGCTGGGGAGGTCCACAGCGCCGGGCTCATCAAGGTCGTCGGAGGAAACCCTGCTGCATTGCTCCACATGAACGAGCTGCCAGCCAAGGGGAGATTGGGTGAACTTCATCGTTGCGATGAATCCACCATTGCGGCTGGGAACTCCAACGTTCACGCTAGGCGCGCCGTCACCCGGCAGTACTATCTCGGGCGTCTGCACGTAGGGTCGTTGCCCCAACTCCCGCGTCAGCCGCGCGCCATCCTTCGCCATGAGATCTTCCGCGATCTCGACGGCAGGACGAGAATCCCGCGGGTAAGTCTCGGTGACCGGGAAGCTCATCGCACTATAAAGATCCGTAGGGCAGCTCAACGGTAGCCCGGGGTCTTCTAAAGCGACGGCGTCGTTGGCGGCGCCCGCGGAGGCGCCCTCAATTACGGTTGTGCCGCCGTCAGACGACATAGACGCCAAGCCGATCCCCCCAGCGACTACGATCCCGGCCGCCGCGGCGGCCACGTAGGTAGATCGCTTCGACTTCATGACTTCTCCGAGTTTACTTGTGGACGAATAGGGCTTCCCTACCATGTCCGAAAAATTCCGCTTGAGACAGAATTTGGGACTATTCTACTGCGGAGGTAACGGTTGGTCAACCTCATCCCGGGTATTGCGCAGGGGCGCTCGGTCGCCAGGATCCACTGTAGAACCTGTTCTTGATGTCTTTCTCCCGTTGTGTCAAGGAACGGGCGTAAATCGTGCCGCGCTTGACGTCACCACACATCGTCATCTTCGTGCTGCTCACCTCACGAGCACAGTTTCCCGTGGGCTTGTACTCGATGTTGCTTGAGGCCGTCTTGTCGTAGTTCCAGCCGTCCGTGTGACCCATCTCGTGCTTCACGATGCTCCACAGGTCCATTGGGGTCTTGCAGTTCTTACCGTTGCTGTCGCACTTGGCCGGGAGAGACTTGCCCTTGTCCCAGTGCCAGCTTGTGCCGCCAGCTTCCTTGTCGATGGTCAGGATGTAGCCCCGGACCATCGCCGTCATTTTTCCTAGGCTGTTCTTCATCAGGCACGGCTGGGTTGAGCCCGCCGCATCAGGCCTGAAGGGAACGCTGGCGTATCGGGCGATGATCCCTACGTCGAAGACCGGGTCGATCCCGTCGTAGGTGTAACACGGATCGCTGTCGTCATAGTCCACATCAGCACCGGTCTTCATCACGAGGATCGGCCTCTTCTGATCGCGCGGAAGCCTGTTCCATGCCGTCATCGAGTCGATGAGGTACCGGCGTAGGTAGTCGCCGCGTGAGTTGGTTGCTCTCCCCAGATCGGAGATGGACGTATCGACATACAGATTGACCTTCTTGCCTGCGGTCGGCCAATAGTAGTCGTAGAGCTCCTTGATGAGAGTGTCGTCATTCGGATAGTCGTTGAATGACATAGTGCTGACGACGTCGATAGACGTGTCCGGTCCCTCTTCGGCATTCGGATCCGATAGCTTGACAGCGTTGTTGACCATCCATGAGCCGTTTGCCGAGCGCAGATCGAACTGCCAAGTCTCGCTAGCTTGTCCGGTTTCGACGCCTGCACTTGTTGTCACCGTACTGTAGATTGCCACCTCGGTATTCACCGACAGGGAATCCGCGCCCGCAACTGGGCCGACATCGAACCCCAACTCGGGTTCGACAGCGGTATAAGACTGGCCGTCAAGTGCGATTTCCGCTCGGAACGCATCCCGCATGCTTGCGAGACTGTCAAACACGGCTTGGCCAGCGGGCGTCACCTGGAGTTGGCCCTCGGTCGGAGTAGGGCTGGGGCCGACGAGATGCTCGCCAAGCGCCTTCAGGAACTTTTGGGCGCTCGCGTATGCCGGCTCCAGAGAGGTGTCTACGGTGAATTCGCACCAATCAGACCACTCCGGCGAAAGTTCGTAGCCGTCGTCACCTTTGAGGCGGTACTTGTATGACGCGCCCGTTGAAAGAGCTCCCGCCGGAATGCGCCACCCGGCAACAGTTCCCTGCGAAACGAAGTCCGAATCCCCTTGGGATATCGGAGACGCTCCGGTAACGGGCCACACCTCAGCGTGGATGCGTGCGTACTCCTCGCCATCCAGGATATCGGGATCTGGAGCTGATGCCACCAAAGTGGGCGTAAGAGTGGTAATAACGGGCCGGGTCGAACCCGTCACACAACTTGTTGCCGGAGAAGCAGTAGCCATATCAACTACTTTTTCGGGAGGAGCGTTGTAGGTGACGATCAGTTTCGGCTCGCGGTCGGTGGTGTTGCACGAGGTGGCTGTGCCTGTGGTGTTGATGTTGGTTGAGCAGAAGGCCTTGTAGTAGTTCGGGTCGGACTCGGTTTGGGTGCGCAGGGCCATGCCGTAGTTGGTCAGGACGCCGTCGTCCCAAGCTTTCACCATCTTGGTGACGTCGACCTCGTCAAAGCCGTTCGGTCCGGCGGTGCCCCCGCAGCTCTCCATCCCGTGAGTGAAGGTCGCCGAAGTCGAGTAGGCGGCGTCCCAGTTGAGTACGGGTTGCCGGTGGTTCTTGGTCGGGCTGTTCGGGTCCGGGTCGTTGGTCTTCCACCAGACACCGGCTTGGGGCCCTGTGAGGCTGGAGTGGTCATTGGCGTACCACTGCTCGGCCACCGGATAGACACTAAGCTTGGTAGGATTGCAGGACCGAGCGTCGTACTGGTAGAGCTTGAGCTTCGCGGAGATCACGGTGCCCGGGCGCTTCGGGATCTCGTGTTGGATGTAACTACGTGTGATCTTGTAGGTGTTCTCATAGCCGACCCGCATCATCGACGACGTCGGGTTCCCAACGTAGGACTCACTCGACATGACGAAGGTGGTCCTGTCGGCGTTGCCGTCGGTGTACGTGTCTGGGTCGATTGTCACTGGGTAAACTCGAGCCGGGTCGGACAGCCATTCCAGTGACGGGTGGAGTTCCAGGATCTGGCCGCCGTTAGCGTCCTCGGTCAGCTTTGCCTCGACCGGGACGGTCACCTCAGGGCCGGCCTCCAGGTCGTCTTGGGTGTGGTCCCAAGCGACTGGGCGAGCGATCCAGAACAATGTCTTGCCTTTGGCGTCGTTGGCCACGAACGCGCCGCTGTCAGTCTCGACCAGGCGAACACCCTCAGTGATTACGGGAATCCGGTAAACCGGCGCGGTCGCCGGGGCACTGTCCAAGATCACGTGCAGGCTGAAGCCGTTGTTGCGGGCGGTCACCCGAACGTCCTTCGCCGGCCCGGCGTCGAAGGTGGCCATGTCGCCGTCCACGGTGGCAGTGGGCAGGTCTGTCGGCCAGTCCAGAGCCAGGGACTTCGACCCCTTCGACACCTCCACCAAGGGCTCCGCGCCGGCCCCGTCGGTGATCTTCACATCCGCCTTCGTTGCTTCCGGACTGAGAACACCGTTCTGCTTGGACAGCGAGCTATCGATTTCGACAAACTCTCCGTCCTGCTGGATGCGGGTCGGACCCTCGGTAATCTCCACGGTGGTGTTGCCGGAGGGCTCGACGTAGACCGTGGTGTTCGCCTCCCGAGCGGATTCGACCTCCACCCGCTCGCCAGTCTCCTTCGCCTGCGCTGCGGCGGCGTCGATCTCCACCTGCTCGGGGGAGGTCGTCGTTGGAGTCCCCGCGACTGGATTGGCGATTTGTTGGCTGACGCTCGTTCCCTCTGCCGCACTCGCCGGGACCTGGGCCAAGGTCAGCACGACGCCCGCCGCGGCGACAACCGCTACTCGGCGCGCGGCGCACTGGTTCGTGGGCCTGCCGGGCACATCCGTAGACACGCGGGAGCGGGTGTACCAAGCCATCGAAAAGTCCCCCTGAAGATTCGCTACCAACGCGGTTCTGACGGCGAGGAGAGCCGAGAGGATCCGGGTCATGTGCGGAATCGGCCGGACGACGCCGTTAATGGACCGAACGTCGTGGCGGGTCATACGCTCGGAGGATCAAGCTCGGAAGCGGTGGGGGTCGTAGGCTGCACGCGTGGATGTCGCACAGGCGCGAGAGCTGGCCCGCAGCTACCTAGCAGCACCGCTGCCGAGGCGCTGGAGGCACGTCGAGGCGGTAGCCGCGTCTGCTGAGTACGTCGCGGGCTCGCTCCGGCTCCCCCGACAATCGCTTGTGAGCGCTGCTTGGTTGCACGATATTGGATATTCGCCGCAAATTGTCGAGACCGGGCTCCACCCGCTGGACGGGGCCCGGTTCCTACGACGCCAAGGAGTTGGCGAAGATGTCGTGCTACTCGTGGCCCATCACTCATGCGCGACGGTGGAGGCCGATGAACGGGGCTTGGACCACGAACTCTTAGCCGAGTTTCCGCACGAGGTGACGCCGCTCGCAGATGCACTGTTGTATTGCGATATGACTACAGGCCCAAGCGGAGAGACTGTCGCCGTGCCTGCACGACTGGCAGAGATCCGGGCTCGGTACGGCCCCGATCATGTGGTGACTCGATTCACCAAACGGGCGGCTAGTTCGATCCTCGCCGCCGCTGGTCGCACCGAGCAGAGGCTGCGGGACGCTGGCGCCGCGTTTTAGCTGATGTGCGGCCACTGCGCGGGGCCCGCCAAGAAGTGCTCGATCCGTTCGCGCATCGACGGGTGCAGGTCCAACTCGGCGAGCAGCGTGTCCGGGGCGACCCATTCGACGTCGGAGGATTCGTCGCTTATTTGTCGGTCGGCGCTGAGAGCGTTGGCGGTAAGGACGATCGAGAATTCTTGGCGGACTTCGTCGTTGCTCGTGTAGTGGATGACGTGGTGGGGGTTGGAGTAGATGCCGACCAGGGCGACGACCTCGCAGCGGATCCCGGTTTCTTCTTCGACTTCGCGCACGGCGGCTTGGGCGACGGATTCGCCGGCGTCGATGCCGCCGCCGGGCAGTGCCCAGTTTCCGTTGTCGGTGCGGCGGATGACGAGCAGTCGGCCTTGGTCGTCGGTGATGGCGACGTTGACCGAGGGGACGATGCTGTTGGCCGGTGGGGCGGCTGGGTCGTCGAGGTAGTCGATCCGCTTGTTCACGCCCTCAGTCTTACGCCTCCGCGGGCCAGGCGGGTCGGGCGCCGGCCCAGACCTTCTTGAAGCTCTCGGCGTAGGTGTCGAACAGGACGCCGGCGCTGAGCTTGCGCAGGTGGAGCACGGGCGCGTGGGCTGCGGGGAATCCGTAGACGTGGGCGTTGACGAGCAGCTCGTCGTCGAAGCGGTAGAGCGAGTTGTAGAGCGTGGTCGAGTGCAGGCGCACGTCGACGTCGGGTGCGTCGGCCAGGTCGCGGTAGTGGACGAGGACGCTGCGAACTTTGGCGGCCATCGCGTCGCCGATTCCTTCCTCGGCTCCGCGGCGGGCGACCTCCTCGGAATCCGGGTCGCCGAGCAGGATCCGGACGGATACACCGTCAGATGCCTTGCTGCGCAGCAACGCGGCGAGCCTGGGGTTCTGATCGGGCATCCAGATCCCCGAGTAGACGAGGACCTCGATGCGCTCCTGGGCGGATTCGAAGAGCTGGCGCCACAGGTCGGCCGGCACGCTGGCCCGGTGCGGGTAGACGCGGACGATCTCCGACTCGGTGACCGCGGCCTGCTGGTCCTTGCTCAGCGCGTTCGGCCACAGGTAGGCCTCGCTCTGGTCGACCAGGGCGGCGATCTGGTGGCGGTAGCGCGGGTAGGGCGTGCGGCCGAGAGTGACCCACCGCTCGGCCGTCTTCGGGTCGACGGTGAGCTTCGCGGCGACGTCCTGGACCGTCATGCCGCGCACGAGCAAGGCGTCGCGCAACCGGTCGTTGACAGCGGGCACGGCGGGCTCCTTACGTCTAGGGACTTCTGATCATACTTGAGACGTCCCGAGACATCCCTGTTGCGTGGTGATCTTGTCCGGGCGATTTCTCCAGATTGGCGTCATAGGCCGCACCACCGCGGCCCTGAGCTGGAGGTTCCGCCCCGATGGTGCAACTCAACAAAGTCCGCGTCGACTTTGACGACGCCTTCCCGCTCGGCGCGTTCGTGATGAGCGTGGCCGCGCAGCGCGACTTCGACGCCTCCAAGCCCGGCATGGCGGTCCAGGCCCGCGACAAGGACACCGGCGAGCTGGTCTGGATCGTCGAGGGCCTCGACGGCGACCCGGAGGCCCGGGACAAGACCTTCAAAGTCAAGATCACCGCCCCGGTGCAGCCGGTCCCCCCGCCAGTCCTCGCGGGGACCCCGTTCCGCCCGGTCGAGTTCGAAGGCCTGACCGTGACCGCGTGGGTCGACACCCAGCGCTGCGGCGCGCCGAAGCCGGGATCGGCCCACCAGTGCCGGGCCAAGCAGGGCGTCTCCCTGAACGCGACCGGGATGCGCGCACCCAGCGTCGGCGTCAAACCGCGCACGGCCGCCGGCGACGCCGACAGCAAGGCCGCGTGACCGCCGTGACCGACACCGACACGTTCACGACCACCCCGGTCGAGCAGGCCCGCTGGCGCACCGCGGACCACGTCCTCGCGGTCGCCCGCCTGCTCGACGGCGACGGCGCGATCGTCCGCGGTGAGACCCCGTGGGGCACCCCGCAGCACGACGCCGCCCCGCTCGCAGGGATCCGCGCCGCCGTGTTCGTCGAGCGCAACGCCGCCGGCCGGGCTAAGGACTACGCCCGCGCCGCCCGCGGGGAGGGCCACACCTGGGACGAGATCGGCGAGGCGTTCGGGCTGGGCAAGCTCGCCGAGGACGCCGGCCAGGACCTCGGCGAAGCTGCGTGGGCCTACCTCGCCGACGGGACCCTCCCGCAGGTCGACCGCGGTTTCAGCTCGTGGCGCGACTGCGTCTCGTGGAAGTGTGGGGCGTGCGGGCAGCGGGTCACGGACCGCGGCCCGTTCAACGGCCACCCCACGGACTGCGAGTCCGGCCACGACGAGTTCTGCACCCGCCACCGCGCCGACCTCGCCGCTTGGCGCTGCTGGGACGAGCAGTGAGCGCCCGCCTCGGGGACTGGGTCCTCGCCCTGGAAGCCGACACTATCGGCGACGCCCGCGCCGAGCTGGCCACCCTGCAGCGCCTCGCGGACAACGCATCCGACGAGCTGCGGATGCTCGTCACCTGCACCTCGGACGTCCCGGACGACCGGGTGTGCGAGCTGTTCCGCCAGGCGTCCGCCGCGGTCGACGAGGCCGTGTCCGAGCTGCTCGCGGTCCGCTCCCGGCTGGACGGGTGATGGCCGTGACCGCATTCGCTGGCGATTTCGCTTCGTGGCTCCTCGCGATGGACACCGACAACGTGTCCGACGGCCTCGCCCGCATCGACGCGCTGATCGTCGAGTCCGACGCGGCGTTCGACGCGCTGATCCACCTTCCGATCGATCTGGCCTGGGTCCCGGACCCGGCGCTGCTGTGGAAGGCCCGTACCGCCCGCCTGTACGTCCTCGAGATCCGCGACGAGCTGCAGGCCGTGCGCCGCCGACTGGACGGATGACCGACATGGACACCTTCTTTCGCCGCTCCTACGACCACCACGTCCGCCGGCCCCTGGAACGCTCCGGGGTCCTGTTCGTCTCCGTCGGCCTGGTCGCACTCGTGGTCGGCCTGGCCCGGCTGGGCGTGCGGTTCTGGCGCACCGCCCTGTTCCTGGGCGCGGTGGCGTTCCTGATCGGCTCGTCCGGCCGCTACGCCCTGGTCGAACCGGCCGCGCTCGTGCTGGTCGTGCTCGGGGTGTGGCGGTGGCTGTGGCCCGAGAAGTTCACCTCCTGGCTGATCCCCCGGGTACGCGGGTGGTGGCGGATGTGGACTCGTTACGCCTGGCGCTGGCCGAAGCTCGCCCGGCGCCACCGTCTCCAGGTCCACGAACCGACCGCCGGCCAGCATGAAGTTCCGTCGGTGGTGGAGACTGCGCGGCTGCTCAAGGTCACCTGCACCCCCGCGGTCGACCGGCTCCTGATCGCCATCCCCGCCGGGCTGTGCACGCAGGACTTCGTCAACGCCGCACCGTCGATGGCCCACGCCACCCGCTCGCTGGAGTGCCGGGTCCGCGACGACCGCCCCGGCCGAGTCTGGCTCGAGCTCCTGCGCAAAGACCCGCTCCTCAAGGCGGTCCCGGCCCGGCCGATCCCGGACCGCGTCGACCTCGACAACGTGTGCCTGGGCATCAGGGAGGACGGCGAGCCGTGGAAGGTCGCCGTGCGCGGCACCCACATCCTCGGCGTCGGGTCCACCGGAGCAGGCAAAGGCTCGGTCCTGCACTCGATGCTGCGTGCCCTCGCGGTCGGGATCCGGGACGGGCTCGTCGAGCCGTGGGGCTTCGACCCCAAAGGCGGGATGGAACTCGCCTTCGCCAAGTCGATGTTCGCCCGCCTGTTCACCGGCGACCGCGAGTCGATGGCCGCCGGCCTCGAAGAATGCGTCGCGCTCATGGACGAACGCACCGCCCAGCTGGCCGGAGTGACGCGCTGCCACACCCCGACCGTCGCCTCCCCGCTGCGGGTGATCGTCATCGACGAACTCGCCGCCCTCACCGCGCTGTGCGACCGCAAGACCGCCGCCCGCGTCGAGAAGGCCCTCGGCTCGCTGCTGACCCAGGGCCGGGCCGCCGGTGTGGTCGTGGTGGCGTTCCTGCAGGACCCCGGCAAGGACGTCATCTCCTACCGGAACCTGTTCACCACCCGCATCGCCCTGCGCGTCGGCGAAGCGAACGAGGTCGACATGGTCCTCAAGGAGGGTGCCCGCGACCGCGGTGCACTGGCGGACCTGATCCCCAAGTCCCTGCCCGGCGTCGGTTACGTCCGCGACGACTCCGACGCCGAACCGATCAGGGTTCGCGCCGCGTACTGCACCGACGACGACATCCGGGCCCTCGCCGGAACCTACGGGTGGCACGGCTGGCAGACCATCCCGGTCCAGCGCGTCCCGGTGTCGCTGCTCAAGACCACCGGGGAGGCGACCGCCTGATGGGTACTCAGATCGCCACCCAGATGCCGGGCCAGCTGCCGCTGCCGATCGCCACCCAGATGCACCCGTTCAAGGTCGCCGCGCTCGCCCGCCGCATCGAACCCGGTTGGCAGGCAGGCGCCGGCTGCCTCGGGGCCAAAGACCCCGACGCCTGGTTCCCGCACGAGCAAACGCCGCTCGTCGACCTTGCCGAGCCCCTCGCCGTGTGCGCCGGGTGCCCAGTCCGCCTGTCCTGCCTCGCCGCCGGTGTCCTGGACAACGAGCACGGCCTGTGGGGCGGGGTCACCGAAACCGCCCGCCGGGATGCCCGCGCGGACCTCGCGGCCGGCGCCCAGGTCGACGACGTCCTCGACGAACTACTCGACACCGACACCGACACCGACACCGACGACGGAAGGAGCGCCGCATGAACACCGACACCACTCCCCCGGCCGACAAGACCGAAATCCCGTCGCCGGCTGCTGTCCACCGGAACCGGGCGCAGCGCCTCGCGGACCCCCGGATGTCCGACGTCATGCTGGAAGTCGCAAAGGACTACGGGGTGTGCCTGCGCCCGGTCGCGCTGCGGCGGGTCAACTTCGACACCGGCGAGACCGGGATCGTCGACGTCCCCTGCTCGGCGACCCTGTCCTCCAAGTGCCCCTCGTGCGCGGAGCGGCGCCGCCGGCTGCGGATGGCCGACTGCCGCCTCGGCTGGCACCTGGACGCCGAGCCCGTGCACGAACCGAACATGCCCTCCCCCGAACAGCAGTACCTCGCCGCGTTCCGCGCCGACGCCCAGCACGCCCGCGACCTCGCCGAAGCCGCCGGCGACACCGACCGCGCGAGTGACCTCGACGACGTCCTCGCGGACATCGACGACCAGCTCCGCGCCCTGCAGGTCCGCGGGCGCCTCGACGCGTCCAAGGACAAACCGCGCCGGGCCCGCTCGACCCGGCGCCGCCAGGACGCCCCCGACCTCCCGCGGCGCAAGGTCGAACCCGAAACCCTCGGCCGGACGTTCACCACCCCCGACGGGCGGGTCATGCGCCCCTCGATGTCGCTGACCCTGACCCTCGGCTCGTACGGCCGCGTCCTGCCCGACGGCACCCCCGCGAACCCGGCGACCTACGACTACCGCCGCGCCGCGAGGGACGCGATCCACTTCCCCAAGCTGGTCGACCGGTTCTGGCAGAACACCCGACGCGTCGTCGGCTACGACGTGCAGTACTTCGCGTGCGTCGAACCGCAGCGCCGCCTCGCCCCGCACCTGCACGCCGCCGTCCGCGGCACCATCTCTCGCGCCGAGCTGCGCCAGGTCGTCGCCGCGACCTACCACCAGGTCTGGTGGCCTCAGGCCGACGTCGTGAAGTACGACGACGGGTTCCTGCCCGACTGGGACCCCGCCCTCGAGACCTACGTCGACCCCGACACCCGCGAACCGTTGCCGACGTGGGACGACGCCCTCGACGCCCTCGCCGAGAACCCGGACGCGCGCCCGCTGCACGTCGTCACCTTCGGCACTCAGCTCCACGCCCAGGGCATCACCGCGGGCACGAAGCAGGCCGACGACTGGATCCGCTACCTCGCCAAGTACCTGACCAAGTCCGTCGCCGAATGCCACGAGCAGGACACCGACCGGCAGCGTGACCACGTCGAGCGGATGCACGCCGCGCTGCGCTACGAGCCGTGCTCGCCGACGTGCGCGAACTGGCTGCGGTTCGGCGTCCAGCCCCGTGGCTACCGGCCCGATCTCAAACCCGGCTACTGCAAAGGCCGTGTCCACCGCCGCGAGACCCTCGGCCTCGGCGGCCGCCGGGTCCTCGTGTCCCGTAAGTGGTCCGGCAAGTCCCTCGCCGACCACAAACACGAACAACGCGCCTGGGTCCTCGACCTCCTCGCCCGCGTCGAGAACGCCGGCGCCGGAACCGACGGGGCGTCAGAACCACCGCCGGTCAAGGCACGCCCGGACCGGTACATCTTCGAACCCGTCCGCCCCGGCGACCCTGACGTCGACCCGCTCTCGTACCGGTTGATGCGCTCCATCGCCGATCGCGAGCACTGGCGCCAGAAACTCCGCCAAGCCGAAGAACTCGCCGCCGGCCAACCACCCGACGACACACCGCCCGATCTTTCGGCAACCAAGGAGGCAGCGTGAATCCCGAACCAGCCGATCACCGCGCAACCGGCAGGGCCGACGAAATCCGGCAAGGGTCGCTTGGACCGGCTGGCATTCTGGGCGCCGGCTGGCTCACGACCGACGAGCTCGCGGAGCACCTGGGCGTGGATGCCTCGACCCTGCGGCGCTGGCGCACGGCCCGACCGGCTCAGGGCCCGCCGTTCGTCCGATTGTCCTCGCGCGTCACCCTGTACAGCGTGCTGGATGTCGAATGCTGGCTCGTGACCAGTCGCGTGGACCCAAACCGGGCCGCGTGATGGCCGCTGCTGAGCGTCCGCCGATCAGCGTCGATCTCTCCACCGACGTCGAGCACCGCCCCGACCGCGCCCAGCCGTACCGCGCCCGGGTTCGCTGGGTCGACCCGAGCACGAAGAAGCGCCGGTCCAAGTCGGAGGCCTTTCCGACCCACCCCGCCGCAGTGGCTTGGGTCGAGAGCATGTGCCGCGCTGCTCGAGGTGGTGTCGACCCACTGGCCGCGACCATGACGCTGGCTGAGTACGGCGAAGCGTCGATGCCCCTCGCCCTGCGCGGCCTGGAGCCGAAGACAGTCGATCCCTACATGTGCGGGTGGCGCATGCGGATTGTCCCGACCCTCGGCCACCTACCGCTGCGGATGATCTCCAACGGTGCCGTCGACCGGGCCGTGCACGGCTGGATCGCGGACGAGACCGGCCGGTCCTCGGTAAAGAACACCCTCGCCATCTTGGTCCGCGTCATGGAGCAGGCCGTCCGGGACGGCATCCTCGACCGCAACCCGGCCCGAATCACCGGCTGGCAACAGCAGTACAAGCTCGCCGAGGACGAGCTGGACGACCCTCGCTCTCTCGCCCTGCCCGACTGGGAGTCCCTCGTCAACCTCGCGGACGCTCTGGTCGAGCGGTCCGCCGACAACTTCCGCGGCTGGGGCGACGTCGTGATCTTTGCGGCCTGCACTGCCGCCCGCATCGGCGAGGTCTCCGGGGTCCGCGTCGGCGACATCAACCGCGACACCTGGATGTGGACCGTGCGCCGGCAGACGACCCCCTCCCCCGGTGGTGTCGTCGACAAGGGCACAAAGGGCAAGCGCGCTCGGACCGTGCCGCTGATTGAGGAGATCCGCGAGTTGGTCGGTAACCGACTCGACCGGGTCGGCCGCGATCCTATGGCCCGACTGTTCACTGGACCTCGAGGCGGAAGAATCACTACCGCTGTTCTGCGCGACGCGACTCACTGGGACGAAGTGGTCGCAGCTCAGGGATTTGAGCAGTTGCACCGTCACGATCTGCGCCATACGGGGCTGACGTGGATGGCCGATGCCGGCGTTCCAGTTCATGTGCTCCGAAAAATCGCCGGACATGGCTCCCTGATGACGACCCAGCGCTACCTGCACCCGGATGCCAATTCTATGGTCGTTGCTAGCGGGCTTCTAAGCGCGCATCTGAAGGCCCCGTCCGGGACACTTGAGACGCGGGTACCGAACCTGCGAGCCGCTGAGTAACCCCAGGAGTGACGTTGGCTGAGGAAGTGTGGCCCTCCCTCGACGTCGTTGAGAAGGAGTTGGACCGTTCATCGGCCGAACAGTTCCAGCGAGCGTCTGCCCTAGACACCAAAGCTGGCCTCCTGCTCGGGTTCGCTGGCGTGATGATCGCGCTGGGTCCGGATGCTCCTGGTTATCTCGATGTCATCTCGCAGGCTGGTGCAGTCAGTGCAGCATTCCTCGCTGCGTGGGCGCTGTGGCCGCAGTCAGCTAATGAGGTCGGCCCGACTGCGTTAAGGGACAACTACGTGGACAAGTCGCCGATCTTGTCGCGGTCCGCCCTGTACGCCACCAGGGCGGAGCATTTCGACCAAAACGAGGTGCGGCTGAAGACCAAGGTCAAGCGCATGCGCGGTGCCATGTCGGTGCTCGTTGCCTCGACAGTTTTGTCGGTGGGAAGCACTATCCTTGACCTACAAGCGGATGATCCAGGCGAGCAGAGTCAGCTGTCATGCGTTGTTCGATCGAATCTGGACCCTTCCGGTTTGCCTCCTGGGCAGGCGGAACTCGCTCGGCAAACCTGCTCGGTGGTTGTAGACCCCAATCTGTCCAGGTGATCGACCAGAGAGAGGATGGCAAGTGGCTGCTGAAGGTGGATCATCGGGCCCTGCATCAAGCGACGGCTCTGTGGACGCACCAACCACGAAGCCTGATCCCAAGATCGTCATCACGATCACTCGTGACAACGGTGGCCAGGCCCAGGAGACCCGCACCAAGTAGGACCGCCGCCGACGAAGGAGTTCGTACGATGGAATCCAGCCGATCTGGGGAGCCCGCGGCGCAGTCCGGCGACAGCGACAGCCCACCGGCTCCGCCAACGCCCATTCTGAAGGCTGATCCGGCGATCGTTGTCTCCGTGGTGGCGAGCGGTGGTGGACGCCGTCCGCGACCCGGAGAGGTGGAACTGACGGAGGCCACCCGGCCTACCCCACGGGAGAAGGGCACGGGCGTCCGTCGCGCCGAACGGCCCAAGAAGTGACCCCCTGGTCCCCAAGTGGTCCCCACGGGTGGCCGCCGGCGCTCACGTTCGCAGCGTGGCCCAAATACAAAAAGGCCCGCTGACCTGCGGTTTCGCAGATCGAGCGGGTTCTTTGTTCGGTCGGGCTGACAGGATTTGAACCTGCGACCCCCTGACCCCCAGTCAGGTGCGCTACCAAGCTGCGCTACAGCCCGAATCCCGGCGGACCGGGCGGGACGACCCTACCTCATCGCCCAGGTCGGACGCTCACCGCTTTCGCTTCTCCCGCACGCGCATGGCGATGTCGATCGGCGTGCCGGCGAAGCCGAACTCCTCGCGGAGGCGCCGCTCGAGGAACCGGCGGTAGCTGGCCTCGAGGAAGCCGGACGCGAAGATCACGAACCGGGGCGGACGAGTGGACGCCTGGGTGGCGAACAGGATCCTCGGCTGCTTGCCGCCGCGGACGGGGTGCGGCTTCGCCGCGACGATGTCGCCGAAGAACGCGTTGAGCCGGCCGGTCGGGATGCGCGTGTCCCACGACTCGAGCGCGGTCTCGATCGCCGGGACGAGCTTGTCCATGTGGCGGCCGGTCTTGGCGGCGATGTTGACGCGCGGCGCCCACGGCACACGGACGAGGTCGCGTTCGATCTCGCGCTCGAGGTAGTGGTGGCGCTCGTCGTCGATCAGGTCCCACTTGTTGTAGGCGATCACCAGCGCGCGGCCGGACTCGACGACCATCGAGATGATCCGGGTGTCCTGCTCGGTGATCGACTCGTGCGCCTCGATCAGGACGACGGCGACCTCGGCCTTCTCCAGTGCGGCGGCGGTGCGCAGGCTGGCGAAGTACTCGTGGCCGGACGCGGTCGAGACCTTGCGTCGGATGCCGGCGGTGTCGACGAACTTCCACATCGCCCGCCGAGCTCGATCATCTCGTCGACGGGGTCGACGGTGGTGCCGGCGACGTCGTCGACGACGACGCGCTCGGAGCCGGCGAGCCGGTTCAGCAGGCTCGACTTGCCGACGTTCGGCTTGCCCAGCAGCGCGACGCGGCGGGGGCCGCCGGTGACGACGCGGCCGGCGGCGCCGATCTCGGGCAGGGCGCTTCAGCGCGGCGTCGAGCAGGTCGCCGCTGCCGCGGCCGTGCAGGGCGGAGACGGGGATCGGCTCGCCGATGCCGAGGGACCACAGGGCGGTCGCGTCGGACTCGGCGGACGGGCCGTCGACCTTGTTGGCGGCGAGGACGATCGGCTTGCCGGAGGCCCGCAGGATCCGGACGACGGCCTCGTCGTGGTCGGTCATGCCGACGGTCGCGTCGACGACGAACAGGATCGCGTCGGCCAGCGACACGGCCAGCTCGGCCTGCATGGTGATGCGCTTGCGCATGCCCTCGGCGTCGGGGTCCCAGCCGCCGGTGTCGACGAGGGTGAAGCGCCGGCCGTTCCAGATCGCGTCGTAGGACACGCGGTCGCGGGTGACGCCCGGCAGGTCCTCGACGACGGCCTCGCGGCGGCCCAGGATGCGGTTGACCAGCGTGGACTTGCCGACGTTCGGGCGTCCGATCACGGCGAGAACCGGCAGCGGGTCGGACGGGAGGATCTCGAGGGCGTGCTCGTCGCCGGCTTCCGCCGCCTCGATCAGGGCGGCCAGCTCGTCGTCGTCGAACGTCGGGGCGTCGATGCCGAACTCCGGGTCGAGCGACCCGGCCGGCTTCACTTCACTACTCACCTGGCGATGTCCCCGCTGACCGGTTCGGGGAGCGCGCGACGGACCTGGGCGAGCACAGCGGCGACGACCTCGTCCATGTCGAGCTCCGTGGTGTCGAGTTCGACCGCGTCGGCGGCCTTGTGCAGGGGGGCGACCGCGCGGGTCGAGTCGAGCCTGTCGCGCCGGGCCATCTCCTGCCGCTGGACGGCGAGGGAGGCCTCCTCCGGCGGCGGAGCGCGTGGCGGCGATCTCGGCCCCGCGGCGGTTCGCGCGGGCGTCCGCGGAGGCCGTCAGGTACATCTTCACCGGGCGCGTCGGGCGCGACGACGGTGCCGATGTCGCGGCCCTCGACGACGATGCCGCCGTCGTCCGTGCAGCACCGCTCGATGATGGCGCGCTGCATCGTCGACCAGGCGGGTCCGCACGGCGGGGACGGCGCTGACGGCGCTGACCGCGTTGGTGACCTCGCGGCTGCGGATCGGGGTGGAGACGTCGACCCCGTCCACCGTGATCGTCGGGCCGAGCGGGTCGGTGCCGCTGCACAGGACGGGGGTGGACGCGAGCGCGGCGACCGCATCCGCGTCTGTGACCTCGACGCCGTTGCGCAGCATCCACCAGGTCAGCGCGCGATACATGGCGCCGGTGTCGAGGTAGCGCAGGCCGAGGGTGTCCGCGACCTGGCGCGACACGCTGGACTTGCCGGAGCCGGACGGGCCGTCCATCGCCACGACGAGCGGTCGCTCGGTGGCCTGGTCGGGCTGGTCCGCACTGAGGGCGTCCATCGGTTCAGTCTCCTGACGCTGCGAAACGCGGCATTCGGGCACGACTGAGCTACCGCTGGGCGGCTCCGTCCCCACGACTTTACCTGTCGCGAGGCCTGATCACCGCATTCCGCCGTGAGCGGCCCCTACCGGGCGAGCTCTATTGGGCGATGTCCTTGCGCAGCGCGACGGCCCCGCGCAGGTACACGTGCTGCACCTTGGCCCGGGGCAGGGAGGTCTCGGCGTGCACGAGCGTGCGGATGACCCGGGGCATCGCGCCCTCGATGTCGATCTCGGCGGCGCAAAGCAGCGGGACGTCGATGATGCCGAGGTCGCGGGCGCCGACGGCGGGGAACTCGGCGTGCAGGTCGGGGGTCGCGGTGAAGATGATGCTGATCAGGTCGTCGACCGACAGCTCGTTGCGGTCGAGGATCTCCGACACCAGTTCCTTGACCGAGGCCAGCATGTGCTCGCGCTCGTCCGCGTCGAGCTGGACCGCGCCCCGGATGGCCCGTACCGCCACCGACACCCACCTCCTAGGAAGCCAGCGGCCACCCTATGGGGTGTGTCGCGGCGACTACAGCCCGACAGCGCCCAACAGGGCCGAGACCTCGTGGGTGGTCAGGTGCCGCATCCGCCCCGGGATGAGGTTGCCCGTGGTGAGGCTGCCGATCTGGGTCCGGACGAGGCGGCTGACGGGGTGGCCGGCCTCCTCCAGCAGGCGCCGGACGAGGTGCTTGCGGCCCTCGTGGATGACGACCTCGACCATCGCGCGCCCGTTCATCGAGCTGACGAGGCGGAACTTGTCGACCTTGCAGGGGCCGTCCTCGAGCACGAGGCCCTTCTTCAGCCGCGACCCGAGGTCGCGCTTGATCGGGCCGGGGATGTCGGCCAGGTACGTCTTCTGGATGCCGTACGACGGGTGGGTCAGGCGGTGCGCGATGTCGCCGTCGTTGGTCAGCAGGATCAAGCCCTCGGTGTCGGTGTCGAGGCGTCCGACGTGGAAGAGGCGCTCGGTCCGGTCCGCGACGTAGTCGCCGATGCAGGGCCGGTTCTCGGGGTCGCTCATCGTGGAGACGATGCCGCGGGGCTTGTTGAACAGCAGGTAGACCAGGCCGACGCGGGTCGAGAGGCGGTTGCCGTCGACGCGGATGACCGCGCGGTCCGGATCGACCCGCATGCCCTGCTCGCGCACGCGCTTGCCGTCGACCTCGACGCGGCCGGCCTCGATGATCTCCTCGCACGCCCGGCGGCTGCCGAGGCCCGCCTGGGCGAGCACCTTCTGCAGACGCACGCCCTCGCCCTGGTCCACGTCTGTGTCCACTTCTGTTTCCTGTCAGCTGGTCGGTAAGTCGAGATCGCCGTCGATCGAGTCGACGGACGGCAGGAACGGCGCCAGGTCGGGCAGCTCGTCCAGGCTTCGCAGGCCCAACCGCTCCAGGAAGTAGCTCGTCGTCCGGAACAGCATCGCGCCGCTCTCGGACTCCGTGCCGCCCTCCTCGACCAGGCCGCGTGCGACGAGGGTACGCATGACTCCGTCCACGTTCACGCCACGGACCGCCGAGACCCGGGCGCGGCTGACCGGCTGGCGGTACGCGACGACCGCCAGCGTCTCCAGCGCCGCCTGCGTCAGGCGGGCCTGCTGACCGTCCAGGACGAAGCGCTCGACCACCGCCGCGCACTCCGGGCGCGTGTAGAAGCGCCACCCGCCGGCCACCTCGCGCAGCGCGATCCCCCGGTCGCCGGCGTCGTACTCGGCGGCGAGGGCGTGCAGCGTCGCGAGCACGTCCTCGCGCGGACGCTCGCACACCTGCGCGAGCATCACCTCCGCCACCGGGGTGTCCACGACGAGCAGGACGGCCTCGATCGCCGCCCGCAGCGACGGGCCCTCGGGTCGTCCGGCTCCTCGTCGGCGGCGTCCGGGACGAGCTCGAGGTCGACCGCGACGTCCGGCGGGGTCGGGTCCTCGGCGGGTACGGGTCCTCCGGCCGGCGGCTCGCCCGCCGGGCACGTCCGGCGGGGTCGGGTCCTCGACGTCCGGGACGGGGTGGGTCTCGGTCTCGTCCAGGGAGCCGTTCATTCGGGTGCCCCTCCCCCGTCGTCGAATTCGTCGGTCACGTCGACCTCGGTGCCGTCCGTACCCGTCCAGCGGACGTGCAACTCGCCGAACGGGGTGATCTGCTCGAAGCTCACGACGAGCTCGCGGTACAGCTCGAGCAGGGCCAGGAAGCGGCAGACGACCGTGACGGTGTCGTCGCAGTCCGCGGTGAGGTTGCGGAACGTCGAGTTGCCGAGTCGGCGCAGCGCCTCGATCAGGATCGCCGCCTGCTCGCGGACGCTGACCTTCGGCGCGTGCAGGTGCGCGACGGAGACGGTCGGCTCGATCTTCGGGGTGAGCGTGCGGGCGGCGAGCGCGGCGAACTCCCGCGGGCCGAGACCGATCAGCACCTCGGGCAGCAGGCGGGAGAACGGTTCCTCGAGGCCGACCGACCGCGGGTGGCACCGGGCTTCCTCGGCCAGCCGGCGCGCGAAGACGATCGTGATCTGCTTGTACGCGCGGTACTGCAGCAGGCGTGCGAACAGCATGTCGCGGGCCTCGAGCAGCGCCAGGTCGTCCTCGTCCTCGACCTCGCCGCTGGGCAGCAGCCGGGCGGCCTTGAGGTCGAGCAGAGTCGCGGCGACGACGAGGAACTCGCTGGCGACGTCGAGGTCCCAGTCCGAGCCGTAGCTGCGGATGTAGGAGATGAACTCGTCGGTGACCGTCGCCAGCGCGATCTCGGTGATGTCGAGCTTGTGCTTGGCGATCAGGCCGAGCAGCAGGTCGAACGGGCCCTCGAAGACGGCCAGGTGGACCTGGAACGCGCCCCGGACGACAGGCTCGGCCGTGCCCCCTGTCGCAGTCCCCTCGGTCGCCGCGTCCACCGTGGAACCGTAGCCGACCAGCGGCGGCGGCTCGTCCGTCGCGAGCCCGGCGCTCAACCCTGCAGCAGGCGCCGGACGAGCATGCTCTCCTCGCCGTGGGCTTCGAGGTCCTCCAGCATCGCCGCGACCGCCTCCCGGACGATGCGACCGCGGTCGACCGCCAGGCCGTGCCCTGCCCGCAGGTTCAGCCGGGCGCGCTCGAGGTCGACGAGCTCACCCGCGGACACGTACACGGTGATCTTCTCGTCGTGCCGCTCCCGGCCCGACGAGCGCCGGGACCCGTTGCCGGACGGCTCCGTCCACCCGTCCGGGACGGCGCGCAGCCGGTCCCGGGTCGGGTCGGCCGGCTCGGTCTGCGGAGCCGCCGCGTCGGTCGAGCGAAGAAGCTCGTCGGCGCGCGGCACGCTCACTCGGCGGGACACCGGGACAGCACCTCCCTCGCGAGCTGGCGGTACGCCGCGGCCCCCGTCGAGGACGAGGCGTACGTGGTGATGGGCTCGCCCACGACGGTCGTCTCGGGGAACTTGACGGTGCGTCCGATGACCGTGTGGAACACGCCTTCGCCGAAGGCCTCGATGACGCGGGCGAGCACCTCGCGGCTGTGCACCGTGCGGGCGTCGTACATCGTCGCGAGGATGCCCTCGAGGCGCAGGTCGGGGTTCAGCCTGTCCTGCACCTTCTCGATCGTGTCGGCCAGCAGCGCGACCCCGCGCAGCGCGAAGTACTCGCACTCCAGCGGGATGATCACAGAGTGAGCCACCGTCAGGGCGTTCACCGTCAGCAGGCCGAGGCTCGGCTGGCAGTCGATGATGATGACGTCGTACTCGTGCCGGACCGGGTTCAGCGCGCGCATCAGGCTCTGCTCGCGGGCGACCTCGTTGACGAGCTGGACCTCGGCCGCGGACAGGTCGATGTTGCACGGCAGCAGGTCGAGCCCCGGGACGTTCGTCTTGAGCAGGACGTCGTCGATGCTGACGCCGCGCTCCATCAGAAGGTTGTAGAGCGTCAGATCCAACTCGTGCGGGTTGATTCCGAGCCCGACGGACAGCGCGCCCTGCGGGTCGAAGTCCACCAGGAGCACGCGCCGACCGGTCTCGGCGATGGCGGCGCCCAGGTTGATGGTCGAGGTCGTCTTGCCGACCCCGCCCTTCTGGTTGCACATCGCGATGATCATCGCCGGGCCGTGGTTCTCGACCGGCTGCGGCTCCGGCCAGACCGGCAGCGGCCGGCCGGTGGGACCGAGCTTGCCACGCGGTACTGCCGGGGCGCTGTCGACCAGCACTTCCTGCGTCGACTGCGTCTTGCCCTGGACGTACTCGAACGGCTCGTCGTCCGTCGACGACGTCGGGTTCGACGTCGTCGCGGACGGCTTTCGCGGTCGGCGTCCAGCGCTCCTTGGGCACCGAGACGCGCACCGCCGGGGTGGGCGGGAACTCCTGGTCGGCCCGGGCGGTAGCGCCCTGCTGGGATCCGTATGTCGACTCGTTCACAAGTCGCTCAACCTCCATGACGACGAACCGATTGCTCGACCGGTCGATGCACCGACCTGGCGACTGGCCATGACGGAAAGGTTGGCCCACCGGGCCGCGCATCTTTCGGACGTCGGACGGCGTGTCGCGAAGGTCCTTGACAAACGACCCGCGCCGTGATGCAGGTGGTGCCGCGACTGTGACTCGTGGTGCGCGACGAGACGGCTCAGCCGAGCGCGCGCGGGTGCGACGCGGCGTAGACCTCGCGCAGCTTGTCGACCGTCACGAGCGTGTAGACCTGCGTCGTGGCGACGGAGGCGTGCCCGAGCAGTTCCTGGACGACGCGCACGTCGGCGCCGCCGTCCAGCAGGTGGGTCGCGAACGAGTGCCGCAGCGTGTGCGGCGAGACGTCGACGGTCAGGCCGGCGCGGCTCGCGGACGTCCGCAGGACCGCCCACGCGCTCTGGCGCGACAGGCGCCCGCCGCGGGCGTTGAGGAACACTGCCGGCGTTCCGGGGCCGCTCTCGGCCAGCAGGGGCCGGGATCTGACGAGGTAGTTGCGCAGCGCCTCGATCGCGTACGACCCGAGCGGCACCATGCGCTGCTTGCCGCCCTTGCCGGACAGCTTCACGGCCGCGGCGGCCAGGTCGAGGTCGTCGACGTCCAGGCCGACGGCCTCGGAGATGCGCGCACCCGTCCCGTAGAGCACCTCGAGCAGCGCCTGGTCGCGCAGCGCCAACTCGGGTCGACCGAAGTCGGCGGCCGCGATCAGCCGCTGGACGTCGTCGACGGAGATGGCCTTCGGCAGCCGCTGCGGGAGCTTCGGCGGGCGCACCGGTCGCGCCGGGTCGGACGCCGTCAGGCCCTCGCGCAGCGCGAACTTGTGGAACCCGCGGACGGCGATGACCGCCCGGGCCGCGGAGCTCGCGCCCAGCGGCGGGTGGTTCGGGTCGCCCGCCCGCAGCCGGACGAGGAAGTCGGCGACGTCGTTCTCGGTGACCGCCGCGACCTGGCGATGCCGCGGTCGTCCAGCACCGCCTGATACCGGCTCAGATCCCGCCGGTACGACTGCAGCGTGTTGGTCGCCAGGCCGCGCTCGACCGCCAGATGGTCGAGGTAGCCGCGCAATGCCACGGCCAGCTCGGAATCCGCCACGACCCGCGCGCCTCCGCTCCGCTGTGACGCCCCCTCAGGACGCCTCGGCGCCACCGTCGTGCGTGCGCCTGCTCGGACGGTAGACCAGCGGAGCGCTCGGATCGGTGAGCCTCGCCGGAGGCGCTCAGGCCAGCAGGCCCTCCAGCGGTGCCACCGGCATGTCGTGCGCCTCGCCGACCGGGCCGTAGACCAGCGCGCCTTCGTGCGTGTTGAGGCCGAGGGCGAGGGCTCGGTCGCGGCGGGCGGCGTCGCGCCAGCCGAGGTCGGCGATCGCCTGCGCGTACGGCAGGGTGACGTTCGTCAGCGCGTAGGTGGACGTGTGCGGGACGGCGCCGGGCATGTTCGTCACGCAGTAGAACAGCGAGCCGTGCGCCTCGTACACGGGCTCGGCGTGCGTGGTCGGACGGGAGTCGGCGAAGCAGCCGCCCTGGTCGATCGCGATGTCGACGAGGACGCTGCCGGGCTTCATCCGCGACACGAGGTCGCTCGACACGAGCTTCGGGGCGACCGCGCCCGGGACGAGGACGGCACCGACGACCAGGTCCGCGTCCACGACGGCCTTCTCGACCTCGTACGCGTTGCTGGCGACGGTCTGCAGGTGGCCCTGGTAGATCCGGTCGGCCTCGCGCAGCTTGCTGGATGTTGCGGTCGAGCAGCAGCACCTCGGCCTGCATGCCGAGCGCGATCGCCGCCGCGTTCATGCCGGAGACGCCGGCGCCGATCACGACGACCTTCGCCGCGTACACCCCCGACACCCCGCCCATGAGGACGCCGCGCCCTCCGCCGGACCGCATCAGGTGGTACGCGCCGGCGAGCGGCGCGAGCCGCCCGGCGACCTCGCTCATCGGCGCGAGCAGGGGCAGCGAGAGGTCCGCGAGCTGGACGGTCTCGTACGCGATCGCGGTGACGCCCGAGTCGAGCAGCGCCTGCGTGCACTCGCGGGACGCGGCCAGGTGCAGGTAGGTGAAGAGCACCTGACCCTTGCGCATCAGCGGGTACTCCGCCGCCTGCGGCTCCTTCACCTTCAGGATCAGGTCGCCCTGGGCCCAGACGTCCGCGGCCTCGGCCAGCACGGTGGCGCCGGCGGCGACGAAGTCCTCGTCCGGGATCGAGGAGCCCACCCCCGCGCCCTGCTCGACGTACACCGCGTGGCCGCGGCTGGCCAGCTCGTGGACGCCGGCGGGCGTGATGGCCACCCGGTACTCGTGGTTCTTGACCTCGCGCGGGACACCGATCCTCATGCGCCGAGCGTAGGCGGCGGGCCGGCATACACCCGGAGGCGCGCCTGGTCCTCCGGGTTCTGACCCGGCATCATGACGCGGCTGCGGGCACCGGCTCGACGAAAAGCCGGACGGGCTGGGTGGTCGCGGTGGCCTTGGCGCCCTTGCGCCACGCCGTGATGCGCAGGTCGGGCCGCCGCTCCTGGAGGGCTTTCAGAACGACCCGGCGGAACGCCGCGTCCGACATCGTGACCCCGGCCGCCCGCCCGAGCTCCAGCGTCAGGACCCCAGTCTGCTGATCTGCGTCGCCGGACGAACCGTCGACGATGTCGAGCCCGGACGCGGCGTAGTAGAGCGTGCTCGTCCGCTTCTGAAGTTGCGCGTTGTTGTAGCCCTTGTGGTCCTCGACGCGCAGCGGCGCGTGCTTCGCAATCGACGCGCGCGGAACTCCGCGATCAGCCGCTTCGCGCCCGCGGGCACCGCGCCGGCGAACCCGAGGTAGCTGGGCTTGCCGTCGAAGGCCATCGCTGCCCCGGAGTAGGCCTTCGGGTACCGCGCCTCGATCCTGTTGATCAGCGGGCCGAGCCTGTCCTGGTAGACGAGGTCGTCCAGCGCGGCCGCGAGGCTCGTGCCCTCGTCCTCGGCGAACCACGCGGCTATCCGGATGGTGGCGGCGCCGACCCGGCACTCGTGCACGCGCGGGAGGGTGGTGTCGACGGTGAACATCTGCCATGCCGACCAGTGGGTGAGCGCCTTGCCGTCCGACTCGACGCGGGAACGCCAGACGTGCTCACCCCCGTCGAGCTTGCGGGTGGGCTTCCAGGTGGAGGTCCGGCCGGCGTCGGTGCCCCCGGCGTCCGGCGCGGTGACCCCGCCGGCCAGGAGCGGAAACCCGCGGACGCCGTGCTCGCTCGCGTCCTGCTCGTAGACCTCGAAGCGCATGCGCAGGCGGGGCCCGCCCACGTTGCGCGCCTGCGCCTCGAGGGTCGGGCGGCGGGTGAAGACCAGCGGATCGTCGCCGGCCGGGCAGGACGACGGGGTGACCCGCGCGTCGGTGATCCGCCGGGCACCGTCCGACGCTGCGGCGGACGCGGACGGCAGGGGCGCGAGCGCCAGGACGAGCCCAGTCGCGAGGCCGCCAGGGGTAGTCCGCCGATCGCCCGATCGAGGGTGCGAAATGGGGCACTTTCGCCATCATTCGGCGCAATCCGGGTGCGACTGTCCGTGCGAATCCGTTTACTACTTGTAGCGAACCGGGACTGACGGGGCTCGGTCCTACGCGGGGGCGGCGCATGGGTAATCGGGGCAGCAGCAACGTTCGACGGCAGGGCTGGGCGGCCCTCGGGCTCGGGGCGGGGGTTGCCGTCGCGCTGTGCTTCGGGCCGGCCCCCGAGGTCGCCCAACCTTCCGATCAGCAGCTCGAGGAGCCGGTCGCGTACGTCGTCGACGCGTCCGTGTCTCGCGCCACCCGCGCGAGCGTCCGCGCGGCCATGAGGGACCTCGCGAACCGCGGCGACGCCATCTTCGTCCGGCGGACCTCCGAAGAGACCTACCTCGACATCACTGCCGGCCCGCGGTGCTCCGCCGACTCCCCCGAGATCGAGGGCGCCCGGGCCGTGCGTCTCGGCACCGGGTGCTCCTCCGCCGCCGGGGCTGCGGAACAGCTGCGGACTGCCCTCGGCCTAGGAGTGCCGGCGGAGTAGCGGGACGTCCGGGGATCTGGCCGTTATTGCGACCGCCTACCCGGACGTCCCGCACGAACCGTCGCGCTCCCCCGGCGTAACCAGACCCGTCTCGTAGGCCAGCGCGGTGAGCGCCGCACGGTCGCGACACGCCAGCTTCTGCAGGACGTTGCGGACGTGAGTTTTGGCGGTCAGCGGGCTGATTACCAGGTCGGCGGCGATGTCGTCGTTGCTCCGGCCGCGGGCGACGAGGGCGAGGATCTCGCGTTCCCGGTCGGTCAGCCCCGCCAGCGCGGCGGCGCCGAGCGGGTCCTTGCGGGCCGCGAACTCGCGGATGAGGCGCCGGGTCGTGGTCGGCGCGAGCATCGCGTTGCCGGCCGCGACGACCTCGATCGCGTGCAGCAGATCGCGGGGCCGGGCGTCCTTGAGCAGGAACCCGCTGGCACCCGCGCGCAGGGCCTCGTACACGTACTCGTCGAGGTCGAACGTGGTCAGGACGAGCACGCGGGTACCTGCGAGCTGGGGATCGGCGCAGATCAGGCGCGTAGCCGCGAGGCCGTCCAGGACGGGCATGCGGACGTCCATGAGGACGACGCGGGGCTGCACCCGCCGGGCCAGGTCGACCGCCTCGCGCCCGTTGCCCGCCTCGCCGGCGAGGTGCATGTTGTCCTGCGCGTCGATCAGCGCGGCGAACCCGCCTCGGACGGCCGATTGGTCGTCGACGACCAGCACGCTGATCATCCAGGCCCCGCCCGGTACGGCAGCCGCGCGGCGACCAGGAAGCCGGTGTCGTGACCGGCCGCCCGCAGCCGCCCGCCTAGAGCCTCGGCGCGCTCGGTCATACCGACGATGCCGACGCCGTGGGTGCCCGCGACGGCCGCCACCGTAGGCGCCGAGTTCTCGACGTCGATGGCGAGTTCGTTCGGCCCGAACGCCAGATCGACGCGGACGTTCGTTCCGACCGCGTGCCGCGCCGCATTCGTCAGGGACTCCTGGACGATCCGGTACGCGGCGAGCGAGACGCCTTCCGGCAGGCGGTCGGGGCGTTCGCCGCTCACCTTCAGTCGCGCGCGCAACCCGGCGCCGCAGGCGATCTCGACGAGGTCCGCGACTTCGTCCACACCCGGGGTCGGGGTGCGCGGTGCCGATTCCCCCGTGGGATCCCGCAGGACCCCCAGGATCGTGCGGAGCTCGGCGATCGCATCCCGGCTGGCGTCCTCGATCACCGCGAGCGCGTCGCGGGCGTGCTCCGGGCGGCTGTCGAGCAGGTGCCCGGCGACCGCCGCCTGAACGTTGATCGTGGTCAGCGTGTGGGCGACGACGTCGTGCAGGTCGCGCGCGATGCGCAGGCGCTCCTCCTGGACGCAGCGCTGCGCCTCCTGCTCGCGGCTCTTGCCGAGCAGGAGGCGGCGCTCGTGCAGGACGTCGCGGTAGGAGCGGCTCGTGCGGTGCAGTTCGGCGGCGAGGATCGGCAGGGCGATCATCCCGACGTGCTGGAGGCTGGCGATGATCCCCGGTCGGTGCTGGTTCGCGGCCTCGGACGCGACGACGAACGCCGCCGCGCCGAACCCGCCGGCGAGCCGGACCGTCCGCGTGCCGTTGAACGCGATCGCGCACAGCGCCACGGCCGGGACGAGCAATGCGTACGGGGCGATCGCCGGGTCGAGGGCGAACAGGGCGACGGCGATCGCCGTGGTGACCGCGACGACCGGCCACGGCGCACTGCGCCGGGCGGCGAGCGCCCCGCACGCGAGGCCGCTCACGACGACGCCGACCGCGCGAACGTCCGCTGAGGCATGGAAATAGCCCGCGCTGACGACGATCCCCCACGCCATCGGTGGCACGGTGGCATCGAGCAAGACGAGGCGTCGGTCCACGATGCTCGCGACTCTAGCTCCGGCGCGGCCGCAGGGGCATACCTCCGGGGAGGTAGGCCGGATACCCCGCCGGGTCGATGTGTCCTGTGCCCGCCCCCGACCAGGATCGTGCCGACGGCTGACGGCAGGTCAGTTCGACGTAGAACGAGCGGGAGGGTCGGCCGTGATCACCGCGAGTGCGAACCTCGAGCTCTGGAAGCCGGTGCTCGTGATCGGCGTGCTGCAGGCCGGCCTGTACGGGCTGTTGCCCGTCGCGTTCGTCTTGAGCTACCGGATCAGCCGGACGGTCGCGTTCGTCCACGGCGGGACGGCCGGGGCGTGTGGGTTCGTTTACTTCGTGCTCGCCTACGACGGCACGTTCATTCCCGGCGCCCACCCGAAGTGGCCGCCGTGGCTCAGCCTGCTAACCGCGGTCGCGCTGGGCACGGTGATCGGCGCGGCGTTCGGCGCGCTCACGCTGTCGCGGCGGGTCGCCCGGCTCGGGCAGATGACCCTGACGGTCATCTCGCTCGGGACGATGATGATCCTGCTGGGGATCGTCACGAAGGTCTTCCTCGTCCACCCGGGCGTGATCCCGCCGGGCCCGTTCGGCGAGGGCACCGTCCAGGTCTGGGGTATTTACGTGACCCGCCTGCGGGCCGGCACGTTCGCCGCGGTCGTCCTGCTCGTCGTCGGGCTGGCCACGTTCCTGCGGGTCTCGCCGGTAGGCCGCAAGATCCAGGCGATCTCCGACGACCTCGACGCGAGCACCTGGTGCGGGATCCGCGTCCAGCGCATCGGGTGCGGCGTGCACGCCGTGTCCGGCGCGGTCGCCGGGCTCGCGGGAGCGCTCGTCGTCGCTACCCTCGGCCCCGACCCGATCGCGGTGTTCCAGGTCGTGCTGCGCGGTCTCGCCGTCGCGGTCATCGGCGGGCTGCTGAGCCTGCCGATCGCCCTGACCGGGGCGCTGATCGTCGGGCTCACCGAGTCGGCGCTCGCGACCGGCCTGTTCGGTGAGGTCTCGCTCGGTCGCCAGGAGTTCATCCTCAACGTCGCGCTGCTCGCCCTGATCCTGGCCGTGACCCGCGCGCGCCGGTCGGAGTTCGCTGTGCTGGAACGGCGGACCCTATGAGGAGCACGCGGACCCGACCGGTGCGGGCAGCCGTCGGGCAACCCGGCGGGCTCGCGCTCCTCGGCCTCGCGGTGGTGTGGATCTTCGCGGCACCCGACTACTGGATCTTCACCGTCTCGTGCGCGTTTCCGCTCGCGGTCGTCGCACTGGGCCTGCTCGTCCTGCAAGGGTGGGCGCGGGAGGTCTCGCTTGCGTCGGCCGCGTTGTTCGCCACGTCCATGTATGTGTTCGGTTACCTCAACCGGCAGGACAACCTCGGCAAGGGCATCCCGTGGGTGATCGCCGCTCTGCTCACGGTCGGGCTCGTCGCGGGGCTGATGGCCGCGATCGCGGCCGTGAGCGTCCGGCTGCCGGCGATCTACCTGATCGTCCTGACGCTGGGTCTGCAGACGACGCTGGAGCGGGTCGTGTTCACGCAGGGCAACCTGTCGGGCGGCATCTCTGGCGGGACGGAACTGCAAGTCCCCATCACCAACCCCCGGCCGTGGTTCTTCGGCTTGGGTCTCGCCGGCGACACCGTCTTTTACCTGTTCCTCCTTGCCTGGCTGGGAATCGTGCTCGCGCTGCTCGTTCGCCTGCGGCACAGCCCCGCCGGGCTCGCAATGTTCCTCGTCGGGGACGACCGGCAGGCCGCGTCGGCCGTCGGGATCTCGCCGGACCGGTACCGCTTTGCCGCGTACGTCGTGTCGGGGACGCTCGCGGCGGTCGGCGGGATCCTCGGCAGCTGGCTGTTCGTGAACCCGCCGGTGTTCGTGGGTTACCTCGCCCCCACCTCCCTGATGATGCTGGCGATCCCGGTCCTCGCCGGACTGGACTCGATCGCCTGGGTCGTCGGGATCGCGACGGTGTTCCAGGTCGTCCCGATGGCGTTGGAAGGCTGGCGGATCAACTCCTTCCTGCTCGCGGGATTCGGGCTGCTCGGGGGTGCCGCGCTGGGGTCCCGGGGCGTCGGCGGGCGGGTGGCCGACCTCGTCCAGCGAGTTCGGCACGGCGACCGGGTCACGCGGACCGCCCGCTCACGCCCGGGCGCCGCTGCGCTCCGGACCGCGGACGGCCTAGCTGGGTCGCCTTCTGACGGGAACTCAGCTTCTCGTGCCGAGGCGCTCGGCGTGCTTGAGGCGTGGCTGCCGCCGCGGTCGTCGCACGAGTACGCGATCCAGGCACTGGGGATCGGCGTCCGCCTCGGCGGGGTCAAGGCGCTGGACGGGGTCGAACTCCGCGTCCCGAACGGGGTGATGGCCGGGCTGATCGGGCCGAACGGCGCCGGAAAGTCGACGCTGTTCGACGTCGTCGGCGGGACGCGTACGCCCCAGCAAGGCCGGGTCGAGTTGTTCGGCACGGACGTTACTTCGTTGCCCGCGTGGAAGCGGGCGCGCCTCGGGATGGCGCGGACGTTCCAGTCCGCGCGCGTGATCGAGGACCTGACCGTCGCCGACAACCTACTCGCCGGGGCGCGCAGCCGGATCAGTGCGGGGACGGCGGCGTTCCTCGCCGGGTCGCCTGCCGCCTGGGCCTCGTTGCGGGAAGCCGAGCGGGCCGCGTGGGCTTCCGCCGTTCTGCTGGGGATCGACCGCTACTGGGACGAGCGCGCCGGGACGCTGGAGTTCTCCGCCCGCCGGCGGGTCGAGATCGGGCGCTGCCTCGTCTCCGGCCCGCGGCTGCTGATGTTGGACGAGCCCGCGGCCGGGCTCGACCCCGAGTCCTCGACCGCCCTGCTGCGGTTGCTGCGCGCGCTGCACGAGGACCTGGGGCTGACCGTCGTCCTCGTGGAGCACTACGTCGCGGCCGTCCTGGACACGTGTGATCACATCCACGTCCTGGCCGAGGGCCGGGTGCTTGCCGCCGGGACGCCGGAGGAGATCCTCGCCGACCCCGAGGTCCGCGACCGGTACCTGGGCCACCGGCTGCGCTACGCCCCGTCGGCCCGCTGACCGCGGATATCACCGCCACTTAGCGTCGGGTCACATCCGTTAGGTGATCGGATCGAACAGGAGCACTCCGCCAGCGGTGCAGGCACGTGGCAAGCCGTAGCTCTGGGGGCTGCCGGATAGTGGGAACACTCCGGCGCCCCCGGTGACGAACTCGCCGATCCGGTACGTCGTGCCATCGGCGAGGCGTATCGCGTGGGTGTCGCCGTCGGGTACCACGGTGGTGCCGTAGGGCCACACGACCACGTCCCAAGGGAATGGGACGACCGCGACGTCTGCGTCGGTGACCGGTTGGCGGATGATGGGGAATCGCGCCGGGGTTCAGCGCTTCCAGCGTCCAGCGGCGCGCCCATGCCGGCTGACGCCCCGCCCTGCCCAGCCGCCAGGTTCTTTACCCGCACCCTTAAAAGGGCGGGATGTCGAGATGAGCAGGGATCCGCTCGGGTTCGGCTTCGGGCTGGGGCTCCGGGTCGGGGTTGGGGTTGGGCTCGGGGCCGTAAGGGGTCGCCCAGGTCGTGTCCAGCTGCCAGGGCGTGCGGTCGTTGCTGGCAAACCACGGCTCCGGTGGGTCGATGCCGGTGGGCTCGGGCTGCGGGTAGGTCTCGATGACCGGCGGGGTGTTCACGACGTACCGGCGGCCGAGCGGGCTGGTCCAGGTGAACGTGTGCGGGCCGGTTCGTTTCAGCCCCCAGCGGCCGGCGTGCTTGAGCCCGTGGTCGCGCCCGCACGCCGGGCCGAGGTTGGGCCCGAGTGTCGGCCCGCCGAAGGCGTGGTCGACCGTGTGGTCGATCTCGCACTTGAGGGCCGGTCTGCGGCAGCCCACGCCGATACACCGCCGCAGCGCCATCTGAACTTCACGGCGCAACGCGGCGTCAGGGAAACGACGATCAGGGTCCGGCGGGGGTTTCTCGGCTCGGAACTCGAACCTCCGGCGGATGTCCGCGAGGACAGGGAGCCAGGCGGCGATCGCCCGGTCGGTCTGACGGTCAGTCAGATTTAGGAGGTCGTCGAAGAGGGTCGCGGGGATCGCGATCTCCAGCACGCTGTCCGTACGCCGCCCCTTCGGGGTGCCGGTCGGGCGGACCAGGGTGATCCCTGAGCCGCAGAGGTACCCGTCGGGGGTCGTGACCGCCCACCGCCACTCCGCGGCGCCGAGGGTCGAGGCGATCGTGCGGGCCAACTCGGAGTGGACCGGGCCCCACCCGGCCAGCTCAGCCGGGGCGTCGTCTCCGCCCAAGAGTGTGGACAGGCGGACCTGCAACTCGACCCCGCCCCGCGCCGCAGAACGAACCGCGACCGTGCGGTTGCTGTCCTGCCCGACCTCGAATGCGGGAGACCCGCGAACCTCGAGTCCGGAAGCTCCCTCGATCTCAGGTTCGGGCGCTCCTACGACTTCAGGCTCGAACCCGTCGATCTCGTCGGCCCAGCTCGGTTCGTCGACCGGCTCGTCCGGGCCGGGATCGTCGGGGTGGAGATCGTCGTCGAGGCCAGAGTCGGCATGGCCGGGGTCGTCGTCAGGGCCGGGGTCGTCGTCGGGGCCGGAACCGGCAGGGCCGGAATCGTCGGCCGGCTCGACAGGGCCGAGATCGTCAAGGCCGAGATCGCCAGGGCCAGGGCCAGGGCCAGGGCCGGGGTCGTCGTCGGGCTCGTCGGGATCCTCGCCAAGGTCCTCGTCGTCGAGGTCGTCCTCGGGGCGGTTCGCGAGCAGGTGCGCGACGATCTCCGCATCGTCCATCCGGACATACGTGCCGTCCAGCAACCCCAGATACACCTCCGCCCGCAGGTGCCCCATCCGCCGCGGGTCCCCCGCCACCTTCGCCGACTTCGCCAACCGGTCGATCCGATCGGACGACACAATCGCACGGTTAACCGGCAGATGACGACCCGTCAGCGTCGCGGTGCCTTCCGGGTCGCGGTACCCCACCACGTCCCGCTCCTCGACCGCGGCCTCGTATCGCTTCCGGGCCCACTCCGGATCAAGATTCGTGAGCATCCGCTTGATCCGCTCCCGCAACTGGCTCGTCGTCCACCCCGACGCCTTCGCCACCAACTTCTCGCACACCCTGCTCGCCAAAACGTCCGGCACCCCCGGCATCCAGTTCGTGAACACCCGTGCCCGCGACTCGTCCAACCCCCCGGCGAGCATCGCCTCACCGAGGACCGGGAGCCGCACGAAGAGCTCACTCGCATGCTCGAGCAGGCCCTCCGCACCGTTCGGGGTCACCATCAACCCCGCCCGCACCTCCGCCCACGCGTACGGCCCCAACTCCCCCGGATCGCACCCCGACGCGGCCGACGAACGCAGACCCGTCGCCAGCACCGCCCGCAGGAACTGCGCCCGCTCGTGCGCACCCTGCCGATCCCGCGCCTTCAGCACGTCCACGACCTCGTAATCCGACACCGACCCGAGATCCACAGCATCCAGGAGCGCGGCGAGGTCCGGCCCTGGCGCCAGCTCCGCCAGCACCTCACCCAAGCAACCCGCCCCCGGCCCCATGCCAGAACACTATGCGGCACCTCCGACAATTTCGTTTGCCCCGGAAACCCCGACCAGCAAAGGAAAGTACAAGCATTCAGTCGGACGTTACAACCCGGACTTGGCGTCCAGTTCACCCCCGCCAGGAGGTTCCCTGAAGACCGGCCAGGGCGAGGCAAAGAGGCCCGGAACGGGGCCGAGAAGAGGAGCAGAACGGGTCCGATGCGACGCCTGGACGAGGGCGTTCGGCCGGAATCAGTCCCACCGTGTGCGCGTCGCCGATCCGTCGAACTGACGGACTATCAGCGTTCAGCTCGTGCCCGTCAAGGCCCTCGGACGCCGGGCGCGCCCGGTGGAGCCGCAGAACCCCGCGGTCAACCGCGGCGGACCACCACGTGGACGTCCCATTTCTCAGTGCCGTCGAGGAAGACGACCCGATCCGCCTCGTCCGCGATCCGCGGGTAGAGGCCCTCGAAGACGTCGGCCACCGGAGACGTGCGGTCGTTGCGCAGATCTTTCACGAGGACGTCGTCCGTGTTCGACTTCCCGTCGGAGTCCGTCAGGCCCGGTTTGGCCGCGACGAACACCACCGACGTCCCGTCGCCGGAAACCGCGCCCCACGTGCTCCCGGCAGGATGCTGGCCCCCGCCGGTCTCGGTCGAGACCCGACTGAGCTTGTCGAGGCGCAGATCGCGGACGTACACGTCGGGCTTGCCGTTGGTGTCGGCCTCTACCAGGGCCGCGGACGAGGAGAAGGCGACGACGGACCCGTCCGACGACAGCGAGGGCCGGTCGGACTCGCCGTCACCGCTGCCGTCGTGCCCGCGGGACGCGTAAACGACGCCGCCCCCGCGCAGTGTTTTCACGTAGACGTCCGGCGCGGAGTTGGTGTCGTCGGAGGCCAGATCGGTCGCCTCGGAGACGAACGCCACGGTCCCGCCGTCGCCGGACAAGACCGGGTCGCTGCTCGCCCCGTCAACCTGACGATCCGTCATGTCGACGGAGACCCGGGTGATTTCGCCGGTGCGCAGGTCCTTGACGAAGACGTCGGGCTTACCGTTGGTGTCGCCAGGGACGAGATCGGCAGCCGTGGACGTGAACGCGACCTTGCGCCCGTCGGCGGAGATCGACGGGTCCGTCGACTCGCCGTGCCCCTGCACTCCGTCGGCGTCCGTCGACGCCATGACGACCTTGCCGGTGCGCAGGTCCTTGACGAAGACGTCGAACCCGGTCACGGCATCCTCGGTCCGGTTCCCGTCGCGAGGGACCAGGTTGACCGCGCTCGACGCGAACGCCACGGTGCGGCCGTCGGCGCTCAGCGACGGGGAGAACGACCCCACGTCGGCGATCCTGCCGTCGTCGCCGTCGAGATCCTCGGCGTAGTCGGCGGGCTTGCCGGACGACGTCGTCGAGACCTTCGCGAGCGGGCCACCGTCGACATTGCGGACGTACACGTCGCTCTCCGCGGCGCCCTCGAACGCCGCGCTGAACGCCACCCGGGAGCCGTCGCCGGACAGGATCGGCTCCGCCTGCATGTACGGCTTCAGTCCCTTGTTGGCGATGAGCTCTCGCGCGCCGCGCCACGCGGACGCGGACGACGACGCTGACGGGGCCTCAGGTGAGGTGGTCGCGTCCTCCCCGTCGCCCGATGCCGACGGGGACGGGGACGGCGGAGACGTCGCCGTGGGTCTCACGGTGGCCGACTGGCCCGCCGCGTCTCCCCCGTCGTCCGACCCGCACCCGGCGGCCAGCAACACCACCACCGCGCCTAACGCGGTCCCGCGCGACCATCTGGACGCCATGCTCGCGACCTCCCCTGTAGTCCGCCCCTGCTGCTGCACCGGACTGACTGCCACCCGAAGCACACACAGTGGCGCCGGCGGCTTCTGGCGACGTGTCGGGGCTCCCGGAGCGGTGCTAAGCCCGACACGCCACCAGAGGTCCGGGTCGGGGCGGTCTGCACTGCGGCGAAACCGAACGTTCGCGGCCCGAACTCCGTCCACACTCGACGGGATGAGCAGAGAGGTGGGCTCGTGGTCAAGGTCGGGGCGCTCGACTGCCCGAGGGACGGGCTCTCCTCGAGCTCGGGCAACGACTACGAAGCAGGCGCCTTCGACGGGCCTGGTGCCGCGAGGACTCCGGAGGCCGCGCTCGAAGAGGAGCTCGACCAGATGCGCAAAGGGGGCGCCCACGGCAAGAGCATGGCCGCGATGCCGTACCGGCGCAGCGCCCTCCGCGGGGAGTCCGGCCGTGATGTCGTGTTCGTCGGCATGCGCGAGGACGGGACGGTCCAGTGGGCCGTCGGGGTCGAGCAGGGCGGGAAGTCCAAGTCGTGGCTGTCCAGCGGCATGTCCGCGTGCTCGCCGGGCCCGGCTACGTTCGAGAACGCCGAGGGCACTCGCACTCACGACGAGGACGAGGAAGACGTGCCCTAGAACGGACGCGCGGGCCAGGGGCTGTCGGCGGGGCGCAGAGCGTCCAGCCCACTAGACCGCCGCGGCCGCGAGGGCGAGCGCTCCCATGACGATCAGCGGGTTGTGCAGGTCGCCGGCCAGGACGCCGCGGACGAGGTCCTCCGGCGCCACCCAGCGCAGTTCGAGCTCCGCCTCCTCGTGGACGCGTTCGTGCTGCTCACCGTCGGCTGCCCGGACCCCGCGGGCGAGGAACACCCGGACGGCCTCGTCGCTGATGCCCGGCGAGGTGTACGCGTCGAGCAGCACGCGCCAGTCGTCCGCGACGAGGTGCGCCTCCTCGTGCAGCTCGCGCCGGGCAGCGGCGAGCGGGTCCTCGCCGGCGACGTCCAGCAGGCCGGCGGGCAACTCCCACAGGCGGGCACCGACGGCGTGCCGGTACTGGCGCAGGACGAGGACGCGGCCGGCGTCGTCGAGCGCGAGGACGCCCACCGACCCGGGATGGACGATCACGTCCCGCGTGGCCGAACCGCCGCCCGGCATCGCGACGACGTCCTTGCGGACGTCCACGACCGGGCCCGCGTACGCGACCGCCGACGCCGAGACGGCCCAGGCCGCCGGGGTGTCCTGGAGCGGGCTCACCGCGTCGCGGCGGCGCGCGCCTCCGTCGAGCCGTTCGGCGACGGCGCGACGGGGTCGAGCGCCAGCCGCTCCGCCCGCCGCGTCACTCCAGCGGCGATCAGGCCGGTGAAGAGCGGGTGCGCGCGGGTCGGGCGGGAGCGGAACTCCGGGTGGGCCTGGGTTGCGACCAGGTACGGGTGCACGTCGCGGGGCAGCTCGACGAACTCGACGAGGCGCCCGTCCGGGGACGTCCCGGAGAAGACCAAACCCGCCCGCTCGAGCTGGGCCCGGTAGTCGTTGTTGACCTCGTAGCGGTGCCGGTGGCGCTCCGAGACGTACGGCTCACCGTACAGCTCACGCACGATCGAGTGGTCGGCGAGCTTGGCCGGGTAGAGGCCGAGTCGCATCGTCCCGCCCATGTCGCGCTCGCCGGCGACGACGTCGCGCTGGTCGGACATCGTCGCGATCACCGGGTGCGCGGTCGCCGGGTCGAACTCCAGCGAGGACGCGCCGGGCAGGTCCGCGACGTGGCGCGCGTACTCGATCACGACGCATTGCAGGCCCAGACACAAGCCCAGCAAGGGGATGCGGTGCTCCCGCGCGTAGCGAACGGCCCCGAGCTTGCCCTCGATACCTCGGACGCCGAAGCCGCCGGGCACGCAGACCGCGTCGCAGTCGTCGAGCTGCGCGGCCGCCCCCTCGGTGGTCTGGCAGTCGTCGGAGGTGACCCACTTGATCGTCACCCGCGCGTCGTTGGCGAACGCGCCGTGACGCAGCGCCTCGGTCACCGACAGGTACGCGTCGGGCAGGTCGATGTACTTGCCGACGAGGCCGACTGTCACCTCCTTCGAGGGCGAGTGCACCCGGCGCAGCAGTTCGTCCCACGCCGTCCAGTCGACGTCGCGGAACGGCATGCCGAGCCGGCGGACGACGTACGCGTCCAGCCCCTCCGCGTGCAGGACCTTCGGGATGTCGTAGATCGACTTCGCGTCGACGGCGGCGGCCACGGCCTCCTCGTCGACGTCGCACATCAGCGAGATTTTCCGCTTCACCGACGCCGGGATCGGCCGGTCGGCGCGGCAGACGATCGCGTCCGGCTGGATGCCGATGGAGCGCAGCGCTGCCACGGAATGCTGCGTGGGCTTGGTTTTCAGCTCGCCTGACGGGCCGATCCACGGCACCAGCGAGACGTGCAGGAAGAACACGTTCTCGCGCCCGATCTCGTGCCGGACCTGCCGCGCCGCCTCGAGGAACGGCAGCGACTCGATGTCGCCGACCGTGCCGCCGATCTCGGTGATGACGAGGTCGACGACCTCCCCGGAGCCGTGGGCCGCGCCCGCCATGCGCCGGATGCGGGCCTTGATTTCGTTGGTGATGTGCGGGATGACCTGGACGGTGTCGCCGAGGTACTCGCCGCGACGCTCCTTGGCGATCACGGTCGAGTAAATCTGACCAGTCGTCACATTGGCCGAGCCGTGCAGGACGGTGTCGAGGAACCGCTCGTAGTGCCCCACGTCTAGGTCGGTCTCGGCCCCGTCGTCGGTCACGAAGACCTCACCGTGCTGGAACGGGTTCATCGTGCCGGGGTCGACGTTCAGGTACGGGTCGAGCTTCTGCATCGTGACCCGCAACCCGCGCGCCTTCAGCAGGTTGCCGAGGCTGGAAGCGGTGAGCCCCTTGCCCAGGGACGACGCGACGCCGCCCGTCACGAACAGGTGCTTGGTGATGTGCGGCGCGGCCAACGTAGCTCCCGTGGGTAGCGTTCTCACTCCGGCCCGCAAGCTGGAGGTGGTCGGCGGCAAACCGCCTTGGGTCCACGGGCCTCCAGCCTACTATCCGCCCGCGGCGCCCGACGCCGCGCCCCGGCGGGTCGTGGCCAGCTCGGTGTAGAGGGCGAGCACCCCGTCGGCGATCGCGCCGTCGTCGGGCCAGGTCGCGGCCTGCACGGGGCCCGCCGCGGCCAGGCGCCCGGCGGCGGCGGGCGTCGAGAGCAGGTGCGTGACGGCGTCCGCGAGGGCGTCGACGTCGCCGGCCGGGACGAGCACGGCGGCGTTCCCCACCAGTTCGGGCACGCCCCCTACGGCGGTCGCGACCAGCGGCGTCCCGGCCCGCAGCGCCTCCTGCGCGATCAGCGCCCGGGCCTCCCACTTGCTGGGCAGGACGACGACATCCGCCGCTGCCAGCAGGTCGGGGACATCCTCGCGGGCGCCGAGCAGCGCGACCGGCAAATGCCCCGCGTCGATGCGGGCCTGCAGGTCGCCCCGAAGCGGCCCCTCCCCCGCGATGACGACAAGCGGCATCGGGAACAGCTTCGACCACGACACTGCGGCCGAGAGCAGCAGCGGGTAGTCCTTCTGCGGAGCGAGCCGCCCGACCGCGAGCACCAGGGGGCGTCCGGTGGCGCCCAACTCGACCCGCAGCTCCGCCCAGTCGCGGCTCGGGTGGCGTACCGGGGCCGCGACCGGCCCCGGGCGCGCGTCGTTCGCGCCGAGAGTGCGGGCCCGCTCGACGAGGTCGGACGACGCGCCGAGCACCACGTCCGCACCTCGCGCCACGAGGAGCTCGAGGCCGGCGAGCACCTTGCCCTTCGACCCCGTCGCCAGGATCGCGTTGTGCAGGCTCACGACGAGCGGACGCCGGGGAGCCCCGGTCCCCCGCCCGACGACGCCGGCGACGGCGCCGGTCGCGGCTGCGGCCTTGTTCGCGAGCACCGCCGCGGCGCCGGCCCGCAGCCCGTGCGCGTGCACCACCGTGGATTCCGCGGCTGCTGCGGCCGCGGCCAGCGCGCGGACTGCGGCCGCGTCCGACACCGGACGCGGCTCGGCGGCGATCTCCACGGCCACGAATTTCGCGCCGAGCGTGCTGAAGCCGAACAGCTCGTCGGTGGCGGCGGGGCCGGCGACCGTCACCGTCGCCCCGCGCTCGACCAGGCCCGCCACCAGCGCGGCGACGTGCCGGCCCACCCCGCCCGTGCTGCTCGCGAGCACCAGCAGCGGGCGGACGCCGGGTGGGCGCACCTCGAGCTCGGCGGTCGGCGCGTCGCTCACTTCGCGCCGCCCCGGCGCAGCAGCAGGCGGACGGTCTCGCGGTCGGCCGCCGCGACGAGCACCAGGAACGCGACGCCGGCGACCGCGGCGACGCCGGCCGAGCCCGCCAGCGCGGCCCCGAACCTCGCCTCGTCGAACCGCTCCCCCAACACTCCCCCGGCGACGGCGCCGACCAGGCCGGCGAGTACCGCGGCGACGAGGGTGCGGGCGACACCCGCGAGCGCGCCCGCGCCTGCGACCTTCGCGACGGCGGCGAGCAGCGCGAAGCCGGCCACGGTCATCCCCACCGAGTTGCCGGCCGCGAGGGCGGCCACCGTGTCCGGTGCGGGGACGGCGGCGACGAGAACCACGTCGGCGACGATCACTGCGGCCCATCCCACCACGGTGGCGACCGCGGCGCGACGACCTGCGTGCGCGGCGTACAGGACGCGGCCGAGGTGGGCGACCAGGCCGTACCCGATGAGCCCCGGCGCGAAGGCGGCGATTCCGGCCGCGAGCGCGTCCGCGTCCGCCACCCCGGCGCCGGCGGCGAAGATCCGCGAGACGGGGACGGCCGCCGCCGCGACGAGTGCCGCGCCGCCCGCCGACACCAGCACCACCGCGCGCGTCGTGCCGGCCGTGACCCGCCCCCGCTCCGCGGCGAGGTTCGCCGGGTCACCCGGGGCGTCCGCGTCGAACAGAGCTGCGAGTCGCGGAAACGCACTGGTCGCGATCGGGACGGCCAGGACCGCGTACGGCAGCAGGAACACCGCCCACGCCCACGTGTACGCGGTCACCGCCCCCCGTTCGCCCTCGTGGTTGGCCAGCCAGTTCACGACGAGCAGGCAGACCTGCTGGGCGAGCAGGACGGCGATGCCCGCCGCCGCCAACGCCCGCACGCGGACGGCGACGCCGGCGGGGAACGTCAGGGTCGGACGTAGGCGCAGGCCGGTCGCTCTGAGGGGCACCGCCACCGTCAGGGCCAGGGCCAGGACGCCGAGGGTCGTCCCGAGCGCGAGGGCGTTCTCGGCGTCCCGCGGGACGAGGTCCCCACCCGCGGGGTCGACGCCGAGCGCGCCGTCGGCCAGGCCCGCGAACACCACGTACGCGGTGATGACCACCGCGCTCGACACGAGCGGCGCCAGGGCGGCGGCCAGGAACCGCCGGTGGGCCTGCAGCGCGCCGGACGCGATCACCGCAACGCCGTAACAGAACAGCTGCGGCAGGAACATCAGGAGCATGCGGCGGGCGAGCAGGTCCGCGCCCGCGCAGTCCGCGCCGCCGCCGAGGAAGAACCGCACGATCGGGCCCGCCAGGACGCGCCGCCGCGAGCGCCACCGGGACGAGCAGGAGCATCGCCCAGGTGAGCAGCGCCGAGACCGTCCGCCCGGCGGCGGCGCGGTCGCCGCGGTCGAGCGCCCCCGCCAGCACCGGGACGACCACGGCCGCCAGCGCCCCTCCCACGACGACCTCGAACATGACGTTCGGCAGGAGGTTCGCCGTGTTGTACACGTCCGCCAGGCAGCCGCCCTCGACCGTCTTGGAGAACACGACCCACCGGCCGAACCCCGTCACCCGGGCGACGATCGTGACCGCCGCGACGAGCAGCGCCGCCCCGGCGATCCCGGCCGTCCGGCTCGGCGCGCTCACCGCCGGGCCGCCGGACGTCCGGCTACCAGGTGCCCGCTCACGGATGAGCTGAGCGCCGCGACACGCCGCGGCCGTTCGGCGTGTCCCTGCGCTGCGGGTAGGTGAGACGCGGTCCCGTCCCGCTGGAAGATCTGACGTCCGATCAGGTGGGCGTCACAGGACGCTGTTTGCCGGACGGACGGGGTGGCCGTCACGTCACGACCGGGGACGTGTCACGCCGGCGCCGGGGCCGCGACCGGAGCGGCGGCGGACGGGAAGGCCGGAACCCGCGCGGCGGGGGCGGCCGGGCGGCGGCCTAGCTCGTCCGCCCAGCGCAGGGGCGGGGTGGCGGCGATGACCTTGGTGAAGCTGACCTTCTCGCTCGCGAGGTTCAGCGCGGCGAGGACGGCCAGGTGCGCCAGGCGCCCGCCCCGCCCGTACTGAACGAGCACGGCCGTCCCGAGCGCGGCCCCGAGCGCGTTCGCGCCGGCGTCCCCGAGCATGGCGCGTTCGCTTCAGGTCGGTGGGCAACAGCGCGGCGGCGGCGCCGAGCGGGCCGGCGGCGAGGGTCCCGGCGGCGCCGGGCAGGGCGAGTAGGGGGGCGTGCAGCAGGCCGAACTTCAGGGCCCGACCGGGACGCAGGTCGAGCAGGTTCGCGAGATTCGCGTACCCGGCGACGACCGCGCCACCGATCAGGGCGTCGATCGGGCCGTCCGAGACCAGCGCGGCCGCGACCAGACTCGCCGGCGCCGATCCCCGCGATCTTGACCGCGCCGCTGGTGACCTGGCCCCGGCGCAGCGCGCCGAGGTGGCCCCGGAATCCCTTGGCCTTGTCCGACCCGCCGTGGGTGGGGGCCTCGCGCAGGTCGTCGTAGAGCCCGGCGACCCCCGCGGCGGCGACCGCGGCGACCCCGGCCAGGCGCGACCGAAAGGGCAGGCCCGGCGTCAGTGCGAGAGCAGCGCCCGCCGCGGCCACGAAGGCCGGCCCCTCCAGCAGGGTCACCGTCTCGCGGCGGTGGTTCGTGCGCTCCCACGTGCCGTCGGGGCCGGGCGGCTTCGCGCACAACGCGCGGTAGGCGGCCTGCGCGACGCCCGCTCCGACGCCGAGCGCGATCAGCCGGCCGACGCCGCACACTCGCGACCCTGCTCACTCATTTGTCCTTGGTCTTGGCGGGTGCCCCGCGGAACTCGGGCAGGGGTGAGTCGGCCGCGTCGCCGGCACCGTACTGACCCGAACCGCCGGCGATCTGCTCGACCAGCGCGTACGCGGTCGCGACCCGGCCGAACGGCGAGTCGACGGTGTCGACCGACGAGACCTCGCTGGACGACGGCGACTTGCGCAGCGTCGCCGATGACCCCGCCGACGGTCGAGGACAGCGGGCCGGCAACCACGGTGCCCATGCCGGCCCGGTCGAGCGCCCCGGCGAGTGCGACGGCGCCGGAGCGGGTCTTCAGCTCGACCGGGGTGGGCTCCTCGGACGGGGGGCCGGCGACGACGACCGCGACGTCGCCACGGTCGGAACCGCTGCGCCGCTCGATGAACCCGGCCTTGTCGAGCTGGCCGAGCAGGTTGTTCGCGGGGGCTTCCAGCGTCCGGCCCGGGACCTTCGCCATCACCGCCCCGGCGAGCTGGTCGTACGCGTCCTTCGCCTTGACGTCCGGCTGCGCGTAGCGCTTGACCAGCGCGTCGCGCTCGGCGGCCTTGTTCGTCGTCTCGTCGTCGTCGCCCGCGTCGTCCGCGAAGAAGTCGTCGGTGACCGCGATCGTCGTCGGCACCTGAGCGCCGGCCTCGCCGAGCGTCTTGGCGAGCGCGACCACGTCCTTCTCGGAGGCGCGGGGCAGCACGACCAGGACGACGCGCTGCCCGATCAGCCGGCTCGGCAGCAGGGTCGTGTTCAGGGAGGCGAGGTAGTCGTCGCGGTAGCCGACCTGGCCCTCGGTCACCGTGAGCTCGCTGCGCAACTCGTCCTTCTCCTTCGCCAGCGAGCTGATCGTCGCGCGCTGGCTGTCGAGCAGCGACTGGTTCAGCAGCGAGCTGCCGACCAGGATCCCGGTGGCGAGCGCGAGGAGCACGGCCACGAGCGAGACGACGTGGTAGCGGAAGTCGATCAAGCTAGAACAGTCCTTGCAGCCAGTAGAGGAAGTCGTCCCACCGCGCGAGCAGGGTGGTCATGATCGCACGGCCGGACGGGGACACCGTCATCGCGACCGCGATGGTCACCAGGGTCGCGAAGACCAGCAGCAGCAGCGACGCGTTGCTGATCCGGCTGCGGTACAGGCGCGAGACGCCCTTGGCGTCGACCAGCTTGCCGCCGACCCGCAGCCGGGTCAGGAACGTGCTCGCCATGCCGGCGCGGCCCTTGTCGAGGAACTCGACCAGCGTCGCGTGGGTGCCGACCGCGACGATCAGCGAGGCGCCCTTGTCGTCGGCGAGCAGCATCGCGACGTCCTCGGACGTGCCCGTCGCCGGGAAGATCGCGCACTTCATGCCGAGGGCCTCGACGCGCGCGAGGCCGGGGGCGTTGCCGTCCCGGTAGGCGTGCACGACGATCTCCGCGCCGCAGGTCAGCGCCTTGTCGGACACCGAGTCCATGTCGCCGACGATCATGTCGGGGGTGTAGCCGGCCTCGAGCAGCGCGTCGGCGCCGCCGTCCACCCCGATCAGGATCGGCCGGTACTCGCGGATGTACGGGCGCAGCGCGGCGATGTCCTCGCGGTAGTGGTAGCCGCGCACGACGATCAGGCAGTGCCGGCCCTCGAGGACGGTACTGACCTCCGGGACGCCGACGGCGTCGAACAGCAGGTCGCGCTCGCGCTCGAGGTACTCCATGGTGTTCTCGACGAACGCCTCGAGCTGCTCGGACAGGCCCTCGCGGGCGTCGTCCATCGCCTCGGCGACGGACTCGGGCGTGAGCACCTTGCCCTTGGCGACGGGGGTGTCGGCGCGGTAGAGCACCCCGTCTTCCAGGCGCAGGATCTCGCCCTCGACGACGGCCTCCATGACCTCGCGGCCGGCGTCGTCGACGAGCGGGATGCCGGCAGCCGCCAGGATCTCCGGGCCGAGGTTCGGGTACCGGCCGCTGATCGACGCGGACGCGTTCACCACCGCGCCGGCCCGGCAGGCGACGAGCGCCTCGGCGCTCACCCGGTCGAGGTCCTCGTGGTCGATGACCGCGATCTCGCCGGGGCGCAGGCGCTTGGTGAGGTTCTTCGTGCGGCGGTCCACCCGGGTCACCGCGATGACCCCGGGTTGCTCACCCGGCCGCGACCAGCCGCGTTGGGACAACCTCACGACCGGCATCTTCCCATGTCACGGCCTCGACGCGTCCAGCACAGCGGCCGCCAGCAGCTCCTCCGCGTGCGCCCGGGCCGTCGTCGAGTCCTCCTGGCCCGCCAGCATGCGGGAAAGCTCACGGACTCGATCTTCGCCCGTGAGAACGCTCACGCCCGTCCGGGTGACGACCCCGTCGTCGCTCTTGGCGACGAGCAGGTGCCGGTCGGCGAAAGCGGCGACCTGCGGCAGGTGGGTGACGACGACGACCTGGGCGACGCGGGCGAGTCGCGCCAGGCGCCGGCCGACCTCGACGGCCGCCTTGCCGCCGACGCCGGCGTCCACCTCGTCGAACACGAACGTCGGGACGGGGTCGGAGTCCGCGAACACGACCTGGACGGCGAGCATCACGCGGGAGAGCTCGCCGCCGGACGCGCCCCGGGCCAGCGGACGGTCCGGCGCGCCGGGGTGGGCGCGCAGGAGCAGTTCGACGTCGTCCACGCCGTCGCGGGTGAAGGCGAGCGGGCGGCCCTTCACCGCCAGCGCCTCGGGCTCGCCCGGGCGCTCCTGCTGGGTGACGGCGACGGTCAGGGCGGCCGGTCGCCATCGCGAGCCCGGCCAGCTCCTCGGTCACGGCGGCAGAGAACCGTGCGGCGGCGGCGGTGCGGGCCTTCGACACCTTGCCCGCCAGCGTCCCGAGGTCGGCGCGCAGCCGCGCGGACTCGGCGCGCAGTTCCTCGGTCGTGTCCCCGTCGCGGTCCAGCTCGAGCAGCCGGTCGGACGCGGCGGACGCCCACGCGAGGACGTCGTCGGCCGTGTCGCCGTACTTGCGGGTCAGCGCGGCCAGCGCCGCCTGACGGGCCTGGGCTTGCGCGAGACGCTCGGGGTCGACGTCGATGCCGGACGCGTACGACGCGAGGTCGGCGGTCACGTCCGCGAGCAGGTAGGAGACCTCGGCGACCCGGGCGGTCAGCTCGTCGAGCGCCGGGTCGTGCCCGGCCTTCGCCTCGAGCGCCCGCCGGGCGTCGCCGACCAGGCTCGCCGCGTCGGCGCCGCCGGCCCCGCTGGTCGGGTCGGACAGGAGCAGGTCGTGCGCGTCCGTCGCGGCCTCGCGCAGCGCGTCCGCGTGGGCGAGGCGGCCGACTTCGGCGGTGAGCTTCGCGTCCTCGCCGGGCTGCGGCGCCACGGCCTCGATCTCGGTCACGCCCAGGCGCAGCACGTCGGCCTCCCGGGCGCGCTCGCGGGCCTGGCCGGTGAGCGCGGCCAGCTCCGAGCGGACGGCCTTGCAGCCGATCGTAGGTCTCGCGGTACGCCGCCAGCGGGACGGCGACGGCGTCCCCCGCGAACCGGTCCAGCGCCTCGCGGCGGCGGCCGGGGCGCAGGAACCGCTGCTGGTCGTGCTGGCCGTGGACGGCCACGAGGTCTTCGCCGAGCTCGGCGAGCACGGACGCCGGGGCCGACCGGCCGCCGACGTGGGCGCGCGAGCGGCCCTCGGCCGTGACCGTCCGGCTCAGGATGAGGACGCCGTCGTCGAGGTCGCCGCCCGCCTCGGCGGCCCGCAGCGCCACCGGCGAGCCGGGCGCGACGCGCACGCGGCCCTCGACCACCAGCTTGGCCGCTCCCCCGCGGATCAGCGCGGCCTCCGCGCGGCCGCCGAGCAGCAGGCCCAGGCCGGTCATCACCATCGTCTTGCCGGCGCCAGTCTCGCCGGTCAGGACGGTCAGGCCCGGCGAGAGTTCGAGCACCGCCGCGTCGATGACTCCGAGGTCGCGGATCGCGATCTCTTCCAGCATCTGACTACCCCTCAGCCCGCCGCGCCGCGCCACCCGCGGACGGGCAGCTCGAACTTGCGGACGAGCCGGTCGGTGAACGGCGCCAGGTGCAGGCGGGCCAGGCGCACGGGCAGCTCGCCGCGGCGCACCTCGACCCGGGCGCCCGCCGGCAGCGGGACCGTCCGGCGGCCGTCGCACCACAGGACGCCCGCGGGCGTGTCCGACTGCACCTCGACGGCCAGCACGGACTTCGGGGACACGACCAGCGGCCGCGCGAACAGGGCGTGCGCGCTGATCGGGATCATCAGCAGCGCCTCGACCTCCGGCCACACGACCGGGCCGCCGGCGGAGAACGCGTACGCCGTCGACCCCGTCGGCGTCGCGCACACGACCCCGTCGCAGCCCCAGCGGGACAGCGGCCGGCCGTCGACCTCGGCGACGACCTCGAGCATGCGCTCGCGGGACGCCTTCTCGACCGACGCCTCGTTCAGCGCCCACGTCCGCGCGGTCTCCTCGCCGTGGACACCGACCGTGACGTCGATCGTCATCCGCTCCTCGACGTCGTAGTCACGGGCGGCGACCCGCTCGACGACCTGCGGAGAGCTCCTCCTTCTCGGCCTCGGCGAGGAACCCGACGTGCCCGAGGTTGACCCCCAGCAGCGGGGTGCGGCTGCCCCGGGCCAGCTCCGCCCCGCGCAGCAAGCGTGCCGTCGCCGCCGAGGACGACGGCGAGCTCGCACCCCTGGGCCGCGCTCGCGTCGGCCGGGACGAGGGCCAGCTCGTCGATCGCCAGGGCCTCGCGCTCCGCGGCGAGCGTGCGGACGGACAGGCCCGCCTCCAGCAGCGCGGTGACCACCTTGCGGCCCGCCGCGATCGCCTCGGGCCGCCCGATGTGGGCCACGAGCAACACACTTCTCATGCCGGTCCCTCCGCGATCGCCCGCTCCAGGTCGGCCTCGACCAGCGGCGGGGCCCCCGCCCCCATCCAGAGGAAGTATTCGACGTTGCCGGACGGTCCGGGCAGCGGACTCGCCGTGACCCCCCGGACTCCGAGTTGCAGTTCGGCGGCGGCCGCCGCGACTGTGCGCACCGCGTCGGCCCGCAGGGCCGGGTCGCGGACGACCCCGCCGGAGCCCAGCCGCTCGCGTCCGACCTCGAATTGGGGCTTCACCATGAGGACGAGATCGGCGTCCGGGGCGGCGCATCTGATCAGGGCCGGCAGGACGAGCGTGAGCGAGATGAACGACAGGTCGCCGACGACAAGCCCCGGCGGCGTCCCGACCTGCTCGGGGGTCAGGGCCCGGACGTTCGTGCGGTCCAGCACCGTCACCCGCTCGTCGGTCTGCAGGGCCCAGGCGAGCTGGCCGTACCCGACGTCCACGGCGAGGACGCGCGCCGCGCCCCGGCGCAGCAGGACGTCGGTGAACCCGCCCGTGGACGCGCCCGCGTCCAGGCAGTGGCGGCCGTCGACGGTGAGGCCCGCTGCTGCGAAGACGTCCAGCGCGCCGGCCAGCTTGTGCCCGCCGCGGGAGGCGTAGTCTCGGCTCCGTCGCATCGTGCGTGACGACGATCGGCTGCGCCGGGACGACCTGGGTCGCCGGCTTCGTCGCCACCGTCCCGGAGACGCTGACCCGCCCGGCCGCGACGAGCTCGGCCGCCTGCTCCCGCGAGCGCGCCAGGCCCCGCCGGACGAGCTCGGCGTCCAGCCGCAGCCTTCGGTTCACGCCCGGTCGAGGTCGGCCAGCGCGTCCTGCAGGCCGCGGTGCACGTCGTCGTAGACGCCGCGTGCTCGGACACGGGCTCGGCCGCGAGGGCGGCGAGCGGCGCCAGCACCGCGTCGACCCGCGGGTCGCCGGTCTCGGGCGCCTCGGGGACCTGGTCGATGTCCATCGCGCTCCCGTCTCGACGCCTGGCCTCGGGCGGGCCGGCGATTGCGTCACGCTACCCCGCGCGGCCGACCGGGTCCGTCCGCCTGGCCGGTCGTCCACAGCAGGACGCCCCGAGCCGGCAGGGGCCACCTGGCGGGGGGACACCCCGTGCGTCCGACCATCGACCCGCTGTTGCGTGTCGCTGGTCGGACGTACGGGGTTGGACTCGAGCCGGTCGCCCACAAGCCAGGATGCGCCTGCCGCGGGTGGCACGCCGTGCGTCCGGCAATCGGCTCGTTACAGGACGCTGATTGCCGGACGCACGGGGTGTTCGCCGGTCACCGTTCGCCGGTCACCCGGACGGCGGCGAGGTTCCGCTTGCCGCGCCGCAGGACGAGCCACTCGCCGTGCAGGAGGTCACCGGCGGCAGGCACTGCCGCCTCGTCCGCGATCTTGGCGTTGTTCAGGTAGGCGCCGCCCTCGCTCGATCGTGCGCCGGGCCTCGCCGCGGCTCTTCTCCAGGCCGGTCGCGACGAGCAGGTCGACGAGCTCGGGCAGCTGAACCGACTCCGGCCCGAGACGGTCGTGCCCGGCAGCTCGCCGAGCGCGGCGGCGAGCGTGGCCGGGTCCAGCGACGTCGAGATCGCCGCGGCCGAACAGCGCCTCGCTCGCCGCCTCGACCGCAGCCGTCGCGTCGGCGCCGTGCACGAGCGTCGTGAGCTCCTGCGCGAGGGTGCGCTGGGCCTGTCGGGCGGCCGGCTGTTCGGCGGTGGCCTTCTCGAGCTCGTCGACCTGATCCTGCGTCAGAAACGTCAGGGACTTGAGGAAACCGACGACGTCGCGGTCGTCGGTGTTGAGCCAGAACTGGAAGAACGCGTACGGGGACGTGAGCGCCGGATCCAGCCAGATCGCCCCGCCCTCGGTCTTGCCGAACTTCGACCCGTCGGCCTTCACCAGCAGGTTGGTGGTGAGCGCGTGCGCTCTTGCCGCCCTCGACCCGGCGGACGAGTTCGCAACCCGCGGTGATGTTGCCCCACTGGTCGCTGCCGCCGATCTGAAGCGTGCAGCCGTTCCGGCGGAACAGCTCGAGGAAGTCCATCGACTGCAGCAGGACGTAGCTGAACTCGGTGTACGAGATGCCGACGTCCGAGCCGAGGCGCGCGGAGACCGCGTCGCGGGCGAGCATCCGGTTGACCGGGAAGTGCTTGCCGACGTCGCGGAGGAAGTCGATCGTCGACAGTGGAGCCGTCCAGTCGAGGTTGTTCACCATGAACGGCGGGGTTGTCGCCGGCGAAGTCGAGGAAAGGGCGTGATCTGCGCGCGGATCTTCTCCACCCAGTCGGCGACGACGTCGCGCGTGTTGAGGCTGCGCTCGGCGTTCTCCTTCGGGTCGCCGATCAGGCCGGTCGCGCCGCCGACGAGCGCGATGACGCGGTGCCCGTCCTGCTGGAACCGCCGCAGCGTCAGGACCTGGACGAGGTGCCCGACGTGCAGGCTCGGCGCGGTCGGGTCGAAGCCGCAGTACAGCGTGACCGGGCCCGCCGCCAGCGACGCGGCGAGCGCGTCCGGGTCGGTGGTCTGAGCGACGAGGTCTCGCCAGGCGAGCTCGTCGAGGATGCCGGTCACGATGTGTTCCTCTCGATCGAGTGCAGGACCCTGGGATTCTGTCAGCCCGCCGATCCGGGGCGCCTCCCGGTTGTCTGGGACCCTGGCAGCGTGCTCGACCTCCTCGCGCCCTCGCCGGACGTCGCCCGGGCGCTGCTCGGCGCGACGCTCACCGCGCGTTCGCCGGAGGGCGTCGTCACGCTGGTGCTCACCGAGACCGAGGCGACGCGGGCAGCGCGGACCCGGCCTCGCACGCCTACCGCGGCCCGACCCGGCGCAACGAGGTGATGTTCGGGCCCGCCGGCGTCCTGTACGTCTACCGCTCGCACGGCCTGACGGTGCGCGAACATCACGACCGGGCCGGACGGGGTCGCGGCGGCCGTCCTGCTCCGGGCGGGGCGGGTCGTCGAAGGCGTCGAACTCGCGCGCGCGCGCCGCGGCGAAGCCGTCCCCGACCACAGGCTCGCCCGCGGCCCGGGCAACCTGGGCCAGACGCTAGGGCTGACCGGGGCGTAGACGACGGCACCACACGGGCCGGCCCGCGGCTGGTGCTGGCCCCGCGCGCCGGCGGCGAGCCCCGGGTAGCGACCGCCCCCGCGTGGGTGATCTCGGTAGCCGCCGACGTCCCCTGGCGGTTCTGGGTACGCGGGCGAGAAGATCGGGCACGCCCTACCGACGGAGCCGTCGAAGACCGCCCGCCCCCGCCGCCGCGCGCCCGTGACGGTCACCCCGCACTCCGTGCGTCCGGCAAAGTGTGTCCTATAACGCGCGTCTTGCCGGACGCACGGGGTGGATCGTGACGCGCGCTGGGGCAGGTGGGGGCCATGCGCATTCTCGTGACCGGAGCGACCGGCTACATCGGCGGACGGCTCGCGCCTCGCCTGCTCGCGGAGGGCCACACCGTCCGCGCCTGGCCCGCAGCCCGGAGAAGCTCGCCGGCGTCCCGTGGGCAGCCCGGGCCGAGATCGCCCGCGGCGACGTCTCCGACGCCGAGTGGCGATGAAGGAGGCGTGCGCGGGACGTCGACGTCGTGTACTTCCTCGTGCACTCGCTGTCCAAGGACGGCTTCGTCGAGACCGACCGGCAGGCCGCCGAGGTCACCGCCGCGGCCGCGCGCGACGCCGGCGTGGGCGCATCGTCTACCTGGGCGGCCTGCGCCCGGCGGAGACCGACGGCGAGCTTTCGGACCACCTGTCTTTCGCGGGCCCAGGTCGGCGACGTGTTCCTGCGCTCCGGGGTCCCGGCCGCGGTCCTGCAGGCCGCCGTGATCCTGGGCGCGGGTTCGGCCAGCTTCGAGATGCTGCGCTACCTGACCGAGCGACTGCCCGTGATGGTGACGCCGCGCTGGGTCGACACGCGCGTGCAGCCGATCGCCGTGCGCGACGTCCTGCACTACCTCGTCGGCGCCGCCGACTCTGCCCGCGGGGTGAACCGCACGTTCGACCTCGGCGGGCCCGACGTCCTGACCTACCGTCAGATGATGCAGCGGTACGCGGCCGCGGTCGACCTGCCGCCGCGGCGGATCATCGGCGTCCCCGTGCTGACGCCCTGGCTGAGCTCGCAGTGGGTGAACGTGGTGACGCCGGTGCCGAAGTCGCTGGCGACACCGCTGATCGAGTCGCTCGTGCACGAGATGGTGTGCCGCGAGCACGACATCGACCCGTACGTCCCCGACCCGACGGGCGGCCTGACCGGCTACACGCGGGCCGTCGAACTCGCGCTGGCGAAGATCAGGGCCGGCGAGGTGGAGACCCGTTGGTCGGACGCGTCGGTCTCGGCACCCGCGCTCCCGTCCTCGACCCGCTCCCCACCGACCCCGACTGGACGGGCGGCAGCGTCTACATCGACAGCCGCTGCACGGAGACGACCGCCGAGCCGCGACCGCCTGTGGGCCGTCGTCAAGGGCATCGGCGGCTCGAACGGCTGGTACTCGTTCCCGCTCGCCTGGGCCGTGCGCGGCTGGGTGGACCGGCTCGTCGGCGGCGTCGGGCCTGCGCCGCGGCCGGCGCAACCCGGCGACCCTGCTCGTCGGCGAGGCGCTGGACTGGTGGCGGGTCGAGACGCTGGACGAGGCGGGCGCCGAGCGCCTGCTGCGCCTGCGCGCGGAGATGAAGGTGCCCGGCCGCGCGTGGCTCGAGCTCTCGGTGTGGCGCCGGGCACGGACGGCGGCTCGATCTACCGGCAGCGCGCCGTGTTCGTCCCGAAGGGGCCTGGCCGGGCACGTCTACTGGTGGAGCGGTCGCGCCGTTCCACGGGATCGTCTTCGGCGGCATGGCCCGCAACATCACCGAGAAGGCGTCCGCGCCGCCGGTGCGAGTGCCGATCTGACGGACCGTCACTCGTTCTTCGTCTCGTCCGTGACGTCCACCAGGACGCGGTACAGGAAGGCGGGCGCGCCCGTGTGGTCGCGGACGAGGGTGGTGGAGACGTCACACCACCGCACCTCGCCGTTCGGGCGCAGCACCCGCATGCTGCCGCGGTCGTGGTCGACGCCCTTCCCGTGCATGTCGACGATCACCTGGCCGTATCGCGCCCGGTCGTCGGGGTGCACCAGCGAGTACGTGTCGATGGTCTCCAGGTTCGCCGCGGGCCGCCCGAGCAGTTCGACCCACGCCTGATTGACGCGGCGCAGCCGCCCGTCCAGCCCGACGATCGACATCGCGGTGTGTGAACCCTCGAACAGCCCGCGGAATGCCGCCTCGCTGTTCGCGAGCTCGCGGGTCCGCCGGCCGAGCAGGACGGCGCCGTCGACCCGCGCCTGCAGCTCGTCGAGGTCGAAGGGCTTGCGGATGTAGTCGTGTGCGCCGAGCCCGAGCCCCTTGACGGCCCCGCCCGGCAGGTGGTGCGCCGTCAACAGCAGGACGGGGAGCATGGCGGTCTCGGGGTGGGCCCGCAGCTCCTCGAGCGCCTCGAAGCCCGTCAGGTACGGCATCTCGATGTCGAGGACGGCGAGGTCGACCTCGCCCTGCCGGCACGCCTTGACGGCCTCGGCGCCGTTGGCTGCCTGCAGCACGGTCGCGCCGGCCTTCGCCAGCTTGTAGGTCACGAGCGCCCGGATGCTGGGGTCGTCGTCGGCGACCACGATGCGCCCGCCGACGGGCTCCCAGTGCGCCGGGTCGTCGCGCTGGCCGGGCAGCCACGCGCGGCCGTACGGCGGGGTGCTCACGCGGACACCACATTGCCGCCCAATGCCACGAATTCCCCCTCGCCGGACCGGACCGACACTTATTGCTTCTGCAAATGCACGGGTGGAGTCAATGTCGCAGAGCCTTCGATGCTATCTGGTGGGGCGGCGCCGTCCAGAGGCTCGGGGAAAAGCCGGAGAGTTCCGAATAGTCGGTCCCCCGGTGCATTCGGTGCTAAGAGAGCAATCGCACCCGGGCCGTGTCGGAACTGTCCAGATACAGGTCGCTGCCGTCATAGGAGGTTCGAGTCGACAAGCCGAGGAGCGCCGGCACGACGCCGAGGACACCGCCGGTGCACGTCACCGTCCCGGCCGCCCGGGACGGACGTCGCGGGGGTGCCGTCGCCCCAGTCGATCGACGCTGTCAGGTCGCCGCTCGACGGAGGAGTCGGTACTGGAGACGGTCGCGACGGGGGCGGTAACGGCCGCGCAGGACTCGCCGGCGCCGCCCGAATGGATTTACACGTCTCAGCTGTGGCCGTCGTCTACTTTCCGAGCACCGGGCCAGGGCACGCCCAGGCCCGCTGCGCGGCGAGGTCCTCGCGCAGAGCGACGAGTTGCGCGTCCACGCTGGACTGCGCCGTCCCGCCGCGGCCGTTCCGCGAGGCGATCGACCCGGCGACGGTGAGTACCTCGCGGACGGCCGGGCGTCAGCGCCGGCGAGATCGCGGCCAGGTCGGCGTCGCCGAGTTCGTGCAGCTCGATCCCTCGGGCCTCGCAGGCCTGGACGCACGCGCCCGCGGCCTCGTGCGCGTCCCGGAACGGCACCCCCTCGCGGACGAGCCATTCGGCCACGTCGGTCGCGAGCGAGAAGCCCGCGGGGGCCAGCGCGGCGAGGCGGTCGGCGTCGAAGCGCAGCGTCGCCATCATCCCGGTGAAGGCCGGGAGCAGGACTTCGAGCGTGTCGACGGAGTCGAACAGCGGCTCCTTGTCCTCCTGCAGGTCGCGGTTGTACGCGAGCGGCAGGCCCTTCAGCGTCGTCAGAAGCCCCGTCAGATTGCCTACCAGACGGCCCGCCTTGCCGCGCGCGAGCTCCGCGACGTCCGGGTTCTTCTTCTGCGGCATGATCGAGCTGCCGGTCGAGTACGCGTCGTCGAGGGTGACGAACGAGAACTCCTTCGTCGCCCAGAGGATGACCTCCTCGGCGATGCGCGACAGGTCGATCCCGATCATCGCGAGGACGAACGCGGCCTCGGCGGCGAAGTCGCGGGCCGCCGTCCCGTCGATCGAGTTCGCGGCGGACGAGGCGAAGCCCAGCTCCGCGGCGACCTGCTCCGGGTCGAGCCCGAGCGACGAGCCGGCCAGCGCGCCGGACCCGTACGGGGACACCGCCGCCCGCCGGTCCCAGTCGCGCAGCCGCTCGGCGTCCCGGCCGAGGGCGTGGACGTGCGCGAGCAGGTGGTGGCCGAGCAGGACCGGCTGCGCGTGCTGCAGGTGCGTCCGGCCGGGCATCGCCGCGCCGCGGTGCGCCTCCGCCTGGCGCGACGAGGGCGTCCTGCAGGTCCGCGAGCAACACGCCGATGCGCCGGGCTGCCGCCCGCAGGTACATCCGGAACAACGTCGCGACCTGGTCGTTGCGCGAGCGGCCGGCGCGCAGGCGTCCGCCCAGCTCGGGGCCGACGCGCTCGATGAGCCCGCGCTCGAGCGCCGTGTGGACGTCCTCGTCTGCGACCGTGGGGGTGAACTCCCCCGCGAGCACGTCCTTCTCCAGCGCGTCCAGGCCGGCGAGCATGCCGGCGAGGTCCGCCTCCGACAGCAGGCCCGCCCGGTGCAGGACCCGGGCGTGCGCCCGCGACCCCGCCAGGTCGAACGGCGCCAGGCGCCAGTCGAAGTGCACCGACACCGAAAGAGCTGACAGGGCGTCAGACGGGCCCGACGCAAAACGCCCGCCCCACAGGCGCAGCGCCTCCTCGCCCGGCTGCCCCGTCACGAGTCCTTGCCCTCCGCGAGCCGTGCGTCACGCTGGTAGGCCAGCCGGCTGGACATGCCGAACATGTCGATGAAGCCCTTGGCCAGCGACTGGTCGAAGGTGTCCTCGGCGTCGTAGGTCGCGAGGTTGTAGTCGTAGAGCGATCCGGCCGACCGGCGGCCCGTCGGCACCGCGCGGCCGCCGTGCAGGGTCATGCGGATGTCGCCGGAGACGGGCTCGTTGGCCTTCTCCAGGAACGCGTCCAGGGCGTGGCGCAGCGGGGAGAACCACAGGCCGTCGTAGACCAGTTCGGCCCATCGCTGCTCGACGCCCCGCTTGTACCGGGCGATCTCGCGCTCGACGGTGACGTTCTCGAGCTCCTGCTTGGCCGTGATGAGCGCGATGGCGCCGGGCGCCTCGTACACCTCGCGGCTCTTGATGCCGACGAGGCGGTCCTCCACCATGTCGAGCCGGCCGACGCCCTGCCCGCCCGCGCGGGCGTTCATCTCGACGATCGCCTCGAGCATGGTGACGGGGCGTCCGTCGATCGCGACGGGGCGGCCGGACGCGAACGTGATCGGTGACCTCGTCGGCGTCCCGCGGGGTGGCCGGGTTCTGGGTGTACGAGTAGATGTCCTCGATCGGGCCGTTCCAGACGTCCTCGAGGAAACCGGTCTCGACCGCGCGCCCCCACACGTTCTGGTCGATCGAGTACGGCGACTTCTTGTTGACGTCGACGGGCATCTGGCGTTCCTCGGCGAACGCGATCGCCTTGTCCCGCGTCATACCCGAGTCGCGGACGGGGGCGAGCACGCGCAGGTCCGGGGCGAGCGCGCCGATCCCGATCTCGAAGCGGACCTGGTCGTTGCCCTTGCCGGTGCAGCCGTGGCCGACCATCGTCGCGCCGTGATAGCGCGCCGCCTCGACGAGGTGCTTGACGATGATCGGGCGCGACAGCGCGGACACGAGCGGGTAGCGCTGCATGTAGAGCGCGTTGGCCTTCAGCGCCGGCAGGCAGTACTCGTCGGCGAACTCGGTCTTCAGGTCGAGGACGATCGACTCGACGGCGCCGCAGTCGAGCGCGCGCTGGCGGATGACGTCCATGTCCTCGCCGCCTTGACCGACGTCGGCCGCGACAGCCACGATCTCGGCTCCGGTCTGGGCCGAGATCCAGCCGATGCAGACGGAGGTGTCGAGGCCTCCGGAGTAGGCGAGTACGACGCGCTCGGTCACGGACGGTCTCCTTCTAGGGGATGGTTCTGCGGGCGGTGCGCGGGCAGGACCCGCGGAGAAAGGGCGGACCCTGTTTCGGCGAGGCCGACGAAGTAGGCGGCACACTCCGCGCCGCCGCGCGGCGTCGCGGGTGATGACCAGGACAGTGTCGTCGCCGGCGATGGTGCCGAGGACGGCGGGCAGGTTGGCCTGGTCGACGACCGAGGCGAAGAACTGTGCGGCGCCCGGGGGGGTGCGCAGAATGACGAGGTTGGCCGACGCGTCCGCGCTGACGAGCAGTTCTTCGGCGACGCGGGCTAGCCGGACGGAGTTCGTCGCCGGTTCGGGGGCGAGGCGTGGGCGGCGGTCGCCGCCCTCGGCCGGGACGGCGTAGACGAGCGAGCCGTCCTCGTCGCGGATCCGCACCGCGCCGAGCTCGTCCAGGTCGCGGGACAGAGTCGCCTGCGTGACGTGCACACCGTCACCGTCCAGCATGCGCGCGAGCTCGGTCTGCGAGTGGATGCGGGTGCACGCCAGGAGTTCGACGATGCGCCGGTGCCGGGCCGTCTTGGTCGCAGGCATCATGGTCATGCGTCACGTCCCCGATCGCAGGGACGGGTCCAGAAGCCAGGCCAGTAGGGCTTTCTGGGCGTGCAGGCGGTTCTCCGCCTCGTCCCAGACGGCGGAGTTCGGGCCGTCCAGGACGGAGGCCGATATCTCCTTGCCGCGATAGGCCGGCAGGCAGTGCAGGACGACCGCGCCCGGCCGGGCGAGCGCCAGCGCCGCGTCGTCGAGCGCGTACGGGCACGAAGGGCGCCTCCCGCTCGGCGGCCGTGTCCTCCTGGCCCATCGAGACCCACGTGTCGGTGCGCGAGCACGTCGGCCCCGGCCGCCGCCTCCTTCGCGTCGTGGGTGACCGAGACCGAACCTCCGGTCGCGGCGGCGATCTCCGCGGCGCAGGCGAGGATCTCGGGGTCGGGCCGGAACTGCGTGGGGCAGCCGATGCGCACGTGCAGGCCGGCGGTCGCGCCGCCGACGAGGTACGAGTGCGCCATGTTGTTGCCGCCGTCGCCGAGGTAGGTCAGCGTCAGGCCGGCGAGGCGCCCCGTGCGCTCGCGGATCGTCTGCAGGTCGGCGAGCACCTGGCAGGGGTGGAAAGAGTCGGTGAGGGCGTTGACGACCGGAACCGCGCTGACCGCGGCCATCGCCTCGAGCCGGCGCCTGGCCGAAGGTGCGCCAGACCACGGCGGAGCACTGCCGGTCCAGCACGCGGACGGTGTCCTCGACCGGCTCGCCGCGGCCCAGTTGGGTGGCCGCCGCCTCGATGACGAGCGGGTAGCCGCCGAGCTCCGCGATGCCGACGCAGAAGGAGACGCGGGTGCGGGTCGAGTGCTTGTCGAAGATGACCGCCACCGCCTGCGGGCCGGCGAGCGGCGTCAGCGAGAAGCGGTCCGCCTTGAGCCGGTCGGCCAGGTCGAGGATCTCGAGTTGCTCGGCCGGGCTCAGGTCGTCGTCGCGAAGGAAGTGCCGCATCAGGGTGCCGCTACCGCGGCCGCGTCCAGGATGCCCGGTAGAGCGTCCAGGAACGACTGCGCCTGAGGGTGCGTCAGAACCAGCGGCGGGGCGAGCCGGACGACGCCCGGCTGCACCGCGTTGACGAGGAACCCGGCGGCCCGGGCAGCGGCCTCGACCGCCGCGGAGACGGGCTCCGTCAGGACGATGCCGAGCCACAGGCCCCGCCCCCGGACGCCGGCCAGCAGCGGGTGGTCGAGGCCGGCGATGCCGCTCGTGAGCTGGTCGCCGACCTTGACGGCGTTGTCGAGCAGGCCCTCGGCCTCGATGGTGTCGAGCACCGCGAGCGCGGCCGCGCACGACACCGGGTTGCCGCCGAAGGTGCTGCCGTGGTCGCCGCGGGCGAACGCGGAGCCGAACGACGCCGAGCCCGACGCACGCGCCGATCGGCAGGCCGCCGCCCAGGCCCTTCGCGAGGGTCAGGACGTCCGGGCGGACGCCGGAGTGCTCGTGTGCGAACCACACGCCGGTGCGCCCGATCGCGCTCTGGATCTCGTCCAGCACGAAGACGGCGCCCGGTCGCGTCGCAGGTCTCGCGGGCCGCGGCCAGGTAGCCGGCCGGGGCCGGAACGATCCCGCCCTCGCCGAGCGCCGGCTCGAGGAACACCGCGGCGGTCGACGCGGTCACCGCCGCGCGCAGCGCCGCCGCGTCGCCGTACGGGACGAAGTCGACCTCGGTCGCGTACGGCGCGAACGGTTCGCGGATCGCCGGCTTGCCGGTCAGCGCGAGGGCGCCCATCGAGCGGCCGTGGAAGGAGTTCTCGGCGGCGACGACCCGCGTCCGGCCCGGCCCGGCGTGGCGGCGGACGAGCTTGAACGCGGCCTCGATCGGCCTCGGTGCCGCTGTTGCAGAAGAAGACCCGGCCCTCGCGAGCCGAGCAGGCTCAGCAGCCGCTCGGCCAGGTCGACCTCGGGCGCGTGCAGGTAGAGGTTCGACGTGTGCGCCAGCGTGGTCGACCTGCCGCGTCACGGCCTCGACCAGCGCCGGGTGGGCGTGCCCGATCGAGGAGACCGCGATGCCGCCGAGCAGGTCGAGGTAGCGGCGGCCGTCGACGTCCCAGACCTCGGCGCCGAGCCCGCGGGCGAGCGCGACCGGCGGGACGCCGTAGTTCGGCATGAGCGCGGCGGTGAACCGCGCCTGCAGGGCCTCGGTATGTCGTGCTCATGAGGTCTCCCCGGGGACGACCATCGTGCCGATGCCCTCGTCCGTGACGAGCTCGAGCAGGACGGCGTGCGGCACCCGCCCGTCGAGCACGTGGGCCGCCGGGCACGCCGCCGCGGACGGCGACGAGGCACGCCTCCATCTTCGGCACCATGCCGGAGCTCAGGTCGGGCATCATCTTCTCGAGCTGATCCGCCGTCAGGCTGCTGATCACCTCGTCGTCGTCGGGCCAGTTCGCGTACAGGCCCTCGACGTCGGTGAGCACGACGAGCTTCTCCGCCTTCAGCGCGACCGCCAGGGCGGCGGCGGCGGTGTCGGCGTTCACGTTGTAGATCTCGCCGTCCTCGCCGCGGGCGACACTCGACACGACCGGGATCCGGCCGTCGTCGAGCAGGGCCTCGACGACGCCCGGCGCGACCTCGGTGACCTCGCCGACCAGGCCGATGTCGACCTTCTCGCCGTCGACGACCGCGTGCCGGCGCTGCGCGGTGAACAGGTGCGCGTCCTCGCCGGAGAGCCCGACCGCGAACGGGCCGTGCGCGTTGAGGCGACCGACGATCGTGGGCTGCACCTGACCGGTGAGCACCATCCGGACTACCTCCATCGCCTCCGGCGTCGTGACCCGCAGCCCGCCTGGAACTCGGTCTCGACGCCCATCCGGTCGAGCGCCGCGGTGATCTGGGGACCGCCGCCGTGGACGACGACCGCGCGGATCCCTACGTACCGCAGGAAGACGAGGTCCTCCGCGAAGGAGTCCATCAGCGCGTCGTCGGTCATCGCGTTGCCGCCGAACTTCACGACGACCGTCCGCCCGTGGAAGCGCTCCAGCCACGGGAGCGCGCCGACGAGCACGTCCGCCGCGGCGCGCGCCGCGGCCCGGTCCCTGCTCATCTGCGAGCCCCTCACGTCGAGTACGCGCTGTTCTCGTGGACGTAGGCGTCGGTCAGGTCGTTCGTCCACACGGTCGCGTCGGCCGAGCCTGCCTTGAGGTCGACCACCACGTCCACCTGACGCGGGCTCAGGTCCACCTTGTCCCGGGGCTCCCCCACCCCGCCGTCCCGGCAGACCCACACGCCGTTGAACGACACGTCCAGCTGCGTCGGGTCGAACGCCGCCGACGGTCGTGCCGACCGCCGCCAGGATGCGGCCCCAGTTCGGGTCGTTGCCGTAGACCGCGCACTTGAACAGGTTGCTGCGCGCGACCGACCGGGCGACCTCGACCGCGTCGTCCTCCGTCGCCGCGTTGACGACCTCGATCGCGATGTCGTGCGAGGAGCCCTCTGCGTCGTGCAGCAGTTGCATCGCGAGGTCCGTGCACACCGCGCGCGACGGTGGCGGCGAACTCGGCCGGGTCCGGCGCGACCCCGGACGCCGCGGAGGCCATCAGCAGGACGATGTCGTTGGTGGACATGCAGCCGTCGGAGTCGACCCGGTCGAAGCTGACCCGCGTCCCGCCGCGCAGCGCGGCGTCGAGGCCGGCCGCGTCCACGTCCGCGTCGGTGGTGAGCGACGACGAGCATCGTGGCCAGGCCGGGCGCGAGCATGCCGGCGCCCTTGGCCATCCCGCCGACCGTGTAGCCCGCGCCCGCGGCGCTCGCCAGCTTCGGGACGGAGTCGGTGGTCATGATCGCCCGGGCCGCGTCCGGCGCCGCCGTCGGTCGACAGCGCGGCCGCCGCGGCCTCGACGCCGGCGAGCAGCTTGTCCATCGGGCAGCCGCTCGCCGATCAGCCCGGTGGAGGCGACGGCCACGTCGACCGAGGAGATGCCCGAGGACGTCCGCGACCTTCTCCGCGCGTCGCGTGGGTGTCGCCGAAGCCGGCCGGGCCCGGTGCACGCGTTCGCCCCGCCGGAGTTCAGGACGACCGCGTCGACCCGCCCGTCCGTCGACGATCTGCCGGGTCCACACGATCGGCGCGGCCTGCACGCGGTTCGACGTGAACACCGCGGCCGCCGCGTGGGTCGGCCCGTCGTTGACGACGAGCGCGAGGTCGGCGTTGCCGCTGGCCTTGAGGCCAGCCGCCACCCCGGCGGCCCGGAAGCCCGCCGCAGCGCGGTGACGCTCATGGCGCGACGCCCGAGACGCCGACAGCCCGTACGTCTCCGGCAGCCCGAGGGCGATGTTCGCGTTCTGCAACGCCTGGCCGGCGGCACCCTTGACGAGGTTGTCGAGCGTCGCGACGACGACTGCGCGGCCCGAGTCGTGGTCGGCGGCGACCTGCAGGTGCACGGCGTTGCTGCCGAAGGTGGCCGCCGTGCCGGGCCACCGCCCCTCGGGCGAGCAGGTGGACGAACGGTTCGCCGGCGTACGCCTCGGCCAGCGCGGCCCGCAGGGCGGCCGCGTCGGCGCCGCCCGCCAGCCGGGCGGTGCAGGTGGCCAGGATGCCCCGCGGCATCGGGGCGAGCAGCGGGGTGAAGCTCAGCGAGACCGGCGCGCCCGCTGCGGCCTCCAGGTTCTGCACCATCTCCGGCGTGTGCTGGTGGGTGCCGCCGACCTTGTACGCGCTGATGCTGCCCATCACCTCGGAGCCGAGCAGGGACGGTCTTGAGGCCCGCGCCCGGCCCCGGACGTGCCGGACGCCGCGACGACGACGACGTCCTGCGCCTCGACGAGGCCCGCGGCGAGCAACGGGGCCAGCGCGAGGCTGACCGCGGTGACGTAGCAACCGGGGTTGGCGATCCGCCGGCTCGTGGCGACTGCCGCTCGCCCACCTGCGAGCTCCGGGAGCCCGTACGTCCAGGTGCCCGCGTGCGGCAGGCCGTAGTAGCTTCTCCCACGCGGCGGCGTCGCGCAGCCGGAAGTCGGCCCCGAGGTCGACGACGAGCTGCTCGGGGCGCAGGTCGCCGACCAGCGCGGCCGACTCGCCGTGCGGCAGCGCGAGGAAGACCACGTCGGCGTCGGCGAGCGTCCGCGAATCGGTCGCGTCGAGGGTGCGGCCCGCCAGGCTCGACCAGGTGGGGGTGGACGGCCGTGACCTCCTCTCCCGCGCGGGCTCCCGCCGCCGCGACCGCGATCTCGAACTCGGGGTGCCCCAGCGAGCAGGCGGAGCAGTTCGCCGCCCGCGTACCCACTCGCGCCCGCAACCGCCACGCGCATGCCCATGCCGTCCTCCTGACGCTAATGGCATGAACTTACGCCCGCATGCGTATCTATGCAACTCGTTAACGGTCGGGCGCCGGACGGAGGTCGACGGGACGCGGCCGTGCGCGGCCTCGAGGGAATTCACCGGCTACTTGCGGCGGAAAGATGCGCGCTGCGGATTTGGGTCGGTCAGAATTATGTAAACCAATATGAGATGCCGGCCCGGTTTTTGTCATGTCGGTTGTCGCGTTGAAGCATACCGAAATCACCGCCGGCGAGATCTCCGGTGCCCCCCGAGCCGTATCTACGAAATTGCCGAGCGTGTTACCCCCCGTTCGTCGCGCGCCGGCGCGCGGAGTGCCGCCCGTGGACGATACGTGCAGGTAGAGCGTGCTATAGTCGGTTCCGCTTTCGGGTGAATTATAATATCTGAGACACAGTGCGATATTCATAAGGCCCGATTTTCGCGTGTCGTGACGTAACGACCGGCCCTTCCTTCGGGAGAATTTGTAGTTACCACACTGCAAATCCCCGCAGAAAGAAGAGCCGGAGCGCTACGAGTCTACAACAGGGCTGGACGCGGACGAGATCGCGGAACTGGTCCACCGGATCCGGCAGGTATCGAAGACACAAAGCCCGCGCGTGGGCGCCCTCTGCCCGGCGCTCGCCACGACCGCCGAGCGTTGACCGAGATCGGATGGGAGGACGCCCTCGACGACGTGCACTGGATTGCCGATCCCGCCTACGTCGGCGCCACGGCGATCACCCCCAGACGAAGCCCCGAGGAAAGAACTCAGCGACTACCGCAAGGCCAAAAACAAAGTCATCTCCGGGATGCGGTCCGCAGTGGAGCGATGGATCGCCCGTCTGAAGAATTGGAAGGTCCCCGCAACGGGCTATCACGGACGCCTCGACGAACCGCCAACTGTCATACGCACTGTCGTCAGGTTACATTCTACCGCTTGCGCTGGTGACGGCCTTATGACTAACGCTCGCAATCACCCGAGGCTCTAGGAGTAGACAACAATCGAACGTGAGAATCCATTGATGCTTGACGTCGTACGCACACCCCCCAATGAGCATCCTGTTAATGAAATTCGCTGGGGTCCGGAACCCAGCTCACACGAACGCCTTGGCGTTTCTCTTCCCCCAACTTCCTGCGAAGCGGGTATCCAGATGAAACGTAGAACAGCACGGAGCTAACGACGCCGTGGGTGCGGTCGGCTTGGCAGCGAACGGGCGCTCGGCCCCGCGTGACGACCGACACCGGCGGCGGACGGACACGAGCCCGAACGAGGGAACCGCGGGACCGGATCTGGCGACTCCTCATCCAGGCCTGAACTCCACTACATTCACCCCGATTCGCCTGTGTCGCGACGCAGCCGGACGTCTCCAGCAGCCCTTCCCCGAGGAGTACGTCGATGTCCACCCAGATCGCACGCCGTCGTGCCGTCACGTCCGCCGCCGTCGTCCTGACGGCCTCCACCGCCGTCCTCGTCTCCAGTCTCCCCGCGCAGGCCGCGGTCCCGGCCAAGCCCACGTTCATCGGGTTCAGCCTGACCGGTGACCAGGTGCCCGACGGGGGCGACGACAACGGCCGCGGAACTGCGGTCCTCAAGCTCGATGCCAAGCGCAAGACCGTCTGCTACCTCGTCCACTGGCGCAAGCTCGACGGCAAGGTGGAGGCGATGCACCTGCACAAGGGCGACGCCGGCGAGGTAGGGCCGCACGCCGTCGACCTGCTCATGGACGCGAAGCTCAAGGGCAAGCGCGGCGGGGACGCGGACTGCGTGGACGCCCCCCGCAAGACGATCCGCGCAATCATCGATGACCCGCAGGACTACTACCTCAACATCCACACTACCGAGCACGAGGACGGCTCGATCCGCGGCCAGCTCGACTGACCCGAGCGCTCACGCCTCGCCGGCGGCGCCGCTCTGGTCGTCGCCGGCGGCGGTGAACTCGCGGTAGAGCCGGGCCCAGAACCCGTCGCGCAGCTTCCGGCGGGCCTCTTCGGAGCCGCGCAGCGTCGTCCCGAGCTCGCCCTCGGCCTCGACGAGCAGGTCGCGGTCGATGACGACGGGCAGGCGCGGGCGCGTCGGGCAGCAGGTCGCCGAGGTTCTCGCGGCCGCGCTGGTAGAGCCAGCGGTGGGCGATGGTCTCGCCGATCTCCTCGACGCGGCGCAGATCGACGACGGGCGCGATCGGCACGGCCCTGATCTGGGACGGCAGCGCGACCGGTACGTGCCGGACGGGGCCGTCCGAGGGCATCGCCAACGGCGTCGGCACGGCCGGCAGCACGGGGCGGAGCGGAATGTCCGTCGCGCGCGGCCCGACCGGGCGGACGATTTCGGTGCGGTGCAGGAACGGGCGGCAGAACTCGTCGTCCAGGCACGTGCTGCTCGTCGGCCTCCCACAGCAGGCGCTCGGCCTGGTTCGACCCGAACGGCGGCTCGACCCCCCAGACGTGCACGCGTACGCCGTAGGCCTGTGCGGCCTCGACGGCCGGGACCATGTCCTCGTCGCCGGCGAGCAGGATCGCATCGGTGATCGGCGTGGTTGCGGGCGAGGGTCTCGAGGTCGGCGCGCACCTGGGCGTCCACGCCCTTCTGCTGGCCGGCGGCGTTCAGGTTGCCCAGCCGCAGCTTGACGCCGGGCAGTTGCGCGACGGCGCGCTGCTCGACAGTCGGGACGCGGTCTTTGGAGGCGTCGAACCAGTAGACGCGCAGGAGCCGGCCGGGCAGCCGCTCGGCCGCGGCGGCGGTCAGGGCGGCGACGAAGCCGGGGGTGTCGACTCGGAAGTCACGGCGGGTGGTCGTCTGCAAGACGAGGCGGCCGGCGCAGGCGAACAGGTACCCGGCGTCGACCAGCAGGACGTACTGGCCGTCGGTCGCGGCGGGACCGATCGCGGGCGCGCGGTCGGCGGTCCCGTCCGGATCGACCATGCTCGCCCTCCCCCTCGACATCGCAGCTCCTGCGGCCGGATACGAACGGGCCGATAGACGAGCGTCGCACCAGGGTGGGCTGTTTCACTACGGTTCACGGCCGATCGGGACGTTCGGACGAGGCCCCGATCGGGTGTTCAGCGGGCGGAACGGCACGGACGGGCTATGGCCGTGGGACGACGCGGCCTAGGACGTTTCCTACTCTCGGTAGTTTTTTGCCATCCGGACGCATACCGTCCGACCTATGACGGAAGCGCCCGACTCTGCCGGGGGACGCCCGGCGCGCCCGCTCCGGCGCGCCGACGCGCCTGATCCTGCGCGGATACGGGCCGCTCGCCGGTCTCGTCGCCGTCCTCCTGCTGCTCACGATGCTGGTCCCGAGCCGGCCGGCCGCCCAGGCCGACGACGCGGTGAACGTCGGCCAGGAGGCGTCCGCACCGCTCGATACCGGCGGCGGCGGCGACAGTGCCGGCGTGCTCCCCCGGCGACCGGACAACCGGCGGACGCCGCCGCGGGCACCCCCACGGGCGCTAAGGCCGGGGCCACCGGCACCGGCCCCGCTGCCACATCCGCGGGCACGACCCCGGCGGGGACCGGGCCCGCCGCCACCAAGCCCGGACGCACTCCGGCGGGGGCGGCGACCGGCGCCGCGCCCGCCGCGAAGGGCGGCAAGCCGAACGCGGCCGCGGCGGCGACGCCCGGCGGCGTCGCGCGGGCGAACACCTGCTCCGGCGGCGCCCAGCAGGACGCGAACACCGCCTACTCTCCGCCCTGCATGACCTTCAGCGGCGACAACGGCGGCGCAACGGCCCGCGGCGTCACCAAGGACACCATCACGATCGCCATGCGCGACCTCGGCAGCGAACCTCGGCGGCGGCAACAAGGAGCTCGAGAAGGCCGCGGAGAAGAAGGGTCTCATCAGCACGCCGGAGGCGCAGAAGCGCACCCGCGACGCGCTGCTGGCGTACTTCAACAAGACCTACCAGCTCTACGGCCGCAAGGTGAAGCTCGTGACCTACAAGGGCCGCGGCGACACGATCAAGGAGCTGAGCGGCACCGGCCAGGAAGCGCGCGAACGCCGACGCCCTCAAGGTCGGGCAGGAGATCAAGGCGTTCGCCGACCTGTCGGCGATCAGCCAGCCGTACCTGGACGCGCTCGTCCGCCAGAAGGTCGTCGCCTTCGGCGGCCTGCACATGCCCGCAGGCGTACTACAAGAGCCGCGCCCCGTACGCCTGGGGCCAGCTGATCGACTGCACGACGCTGACGACGTCCGCCATCGACCTGATCACCAAGCGGTACGCGCCCAGCGGCAACGCCGAAAAGGCCGGCAGCGCGGGCCTGCGGACGAAGCCGCGCAAGTACGGCCTCGTCGTCCCGGACGACGCGGTCTACGCGCAGTGCATCGACGACGCCCGGCCGAGGATGAAGGCCGCGGGCATCGTGCTGACGAAGGAGATCCGGTACTCGCTCGACTTCGCCAAGATGCAGGGGCAGACGCCGAACATCGCCGCCCAGCTCAAGTCCGCCGGCGTCACGACCGTGCTGCTGGTGACCGACCCGGTGCTGCCGTTCTTCCTCTCCGGCTCGGCGACGCAGCAGGATTTCTGGCCGGAGTGGTTCGTCACCGGCACGTTCTTCACCGACGTCGACGTGGCCGGCCAGTTCTACGACCAGGACCAGTGGAAGTACGCCGCCGGGCAGAGCTACATCTCCGACATCAAGCAGGGCAAGGCCTCGGAGTCGTGGCGGGCGTACCACGCGATCCGCCCGAAGGACGAGCCGACGTCCACCCGCGACCTGGACTTCTACCCGATGCTCATGTTGTTCATCGGGCTCCAGATGGCCGGGCCGAACCTGACGCCCGACACCTTCGAGCGCGGCATGTTCTCCTACGGCCCGCACCCGGGCTCGCTGGGCACGTGGAGTTGGGGCCCGAACGACTACACGGCCATCGACGACGCCCGTGAGATCTACTGGGACGGCGAAGGCGATCAGCCCGTTCAACAACCAACCTGGCCGCTACATCGCCCCCGCCGGGTCGAAGCGCTACCGTGGCCCCGTCTGGCCGACGACCGAGCCGTCCCGACCCGTCGCGGCGCCGTCCGCTCCCTGAGCTTCGTCGGCCTCGTCCGGCCCCGCGACCGGCCCCGCGACCGGCACCGCGACCGGCGGAGCGGCCTTCGGCACCAGCACGACGTCGTGCAGGCTCGGCTCCGCGTGGACGGCGCGGCTCACGACGACCGGCCGGTAGCCCGGCGCGCTGGCCAGGACCACGTAGGTGCCCGCGTCCGGCAGGGCGACGCGGTAGGCCCCGGCCGGCCCGGCCGCGCACCGCCCGACCTGCCGGCCGTCCATGTCGATGACGGTGACGACCGCAGCGGGGACCATGTCGCCGTCGGCCCGCGCGATCGTGCCGTGTACCGCGGCGGCAGGTAGCTCCGCGGCGACCGGAGCGGCGGGCACCCCGTGATGGGCAGGGCGGAGGACGGCAGGGGAGGGAGCGCGCTGCGGCTCGGCGGCCGACGGGGCCGGCTCGGCGGCGTGCTCGGCGTCCAGGCGGGCGCGCAGCTTCTCGCCCTCCACGTCGACGTCGGGCAGGATGCGGTCGAGCCAGCCCGGTAGCCACCAGGCCCTCGCGCCGAGCAGCGACAGCACGGCGGGCACCAGTGTCATGCGGACGACGAACGCGTCGACGAGGACGCCGAAGGCCAGCGCGAAGCCGATGGACTGGATGATCGGCTCGGGCGCGAGCATGAAGCCGCCGAAGACGCTGATCATGATCACCGCGGCGGCGGTGACGACTCGTGCGCCGTGTTCGAACCCGACGACCACAGCCTGCTCGGCCGACGCGCCGTGAACGAACTCCTCGCGCATGCGGGTGACCAGGAAGACCTCGTAGTCCATCGCGAGGCCGAACACGAGGCCGATCAGGAAGATCGGCAGGAAGCTGACGATCGGACCCTTGCTGGCGATGTTCAGCGGCTCCGCGAGCCAGCCCCACTGGAAGATCGCGACGACCGCGCCGAAGGTGGCCAGGATGCTGAGCAGGAACCCGACGGTGGCCTTCACCGGTACAAGGATCGAACGGAACACGAGCAACAGCAGGATCAGCGCGAGCCCGATGACGACGGCCAGGTACGGCAGCAGGGCGCGGTCGAGCTTGTCGGCGACGTCGATGCCGATCGCGGTCGCGCCGGTCACGGCGACGCGAACGCCGAGCGCGGCCCGGATCGGCTCGATGTCGGCGCGGATCGCGCTCACCAGGGTCGTCGTCGCCGGGTCGGTCGGTCCCGTGGCCGGGACGACGGTGACGATCGCGGTGTCCGGGCGGCGTTGAGGTTGGCCTCGGTCACGGCGACGACGCCGGGCACGGCCCGCAAGCGCTCGCGCAGCGGCTGCAGGGCGCCGTCGAGGTCGCCCTCGGCTCCGTCTCGCTCCACCGCGATCAGCAGCGGGCCGTTGAAGCCGGGGCCGAAACCGCTCGACAGCGCCTCGTACGCCTGGCGCTGGGTGGACTCGATCGGCCGGGTGTCCTCCCCCGGCATGCCGAGGCGCAGGTCGAGCGCGGGGATCGCGATGACGCCGAGCAGCGCCACGCTGCCGAACACCGCCGGCCAGCCGGTGCCGCAGCGTCAGTCCGCACCCAGCGGCCGCCGAGCGAGACCTTGGCCGGGGTTTCCGCCGTGCCCTCCGGCTCGACCCGGGCCTCGGCTACGGCTGCCGCCGCCTCCGCCGCCGCCACCGTCTCGACCGGCCGCCCGGCGGCGCGGGCGCGCTCGGCGCGCTTCGCCGCCCGGCGGGCGGCCTTGCGGGCCTTGCGTTCCCGGCGCCCGCCGATCACGCGGACACCGGCGAAGCCGAGCATCGCGGGCAGCAGGGTCAGGGCGATCAGGACGGCGACCACGACCGTGCCGGCGGCGGCGAGGCCCATCGCGGTGAGGAACGGGATGCCGACCACCGACAGCGCGGACAGGGCGATGACGACCGTGAGCCCGGCGAACACGACGGCGGACCCGGCGGTGCCGATCGCCCGGCCGGCGGCGTCCTCGCCCTCCCGGCCGAGACCGACCTCGTGCCGGTAGCGGGTGACGATGAACAGGGCGTAGTCGACCGAGACGGCGAGGCCGAGCATCAGCGCGAGCGTGGACGAGGACGAGCTCAGATCGAAGAACCCGGTCGCGACCTGCACACCCATCAGGCCGAGCGCGACGCCGACGAGCGCGTTCAGCAGCGGCAGCCCGGCCGCGGCCAGCGAACCCAGGGTCAGGACGAGGACGAAACCGGCCATCACGACGCCGATGACCTCGGTGATGCTCTGTTCCTGCTGTTCTTCCGTCGCGTCGCCGCCGAACGCGACGCCGAAAGCCCGGCGGCGCGCGCCGGCTCGGCACGCTCCTTCAGGGCGCCCTGGTCGGCCGGGAGGATGTCGCCGGCCTGGACGGTGTAGGCGACCTGCGCGTAGGCGGTTCGGCCGTCCGGCGAGACGGCGGCGGCGTCGAACGGGCTGACGACGACCCCGACCTTGGGGGCGCCGGCCAGGTCCTTCACGACCTGCTCGACGGCGGCACGGCCTGGGCCGTCCGTGCAGCGTCGTGCCTGGCGGCGCGGTGAACACGACCCGGGCGGTCGCCCCGTCCACGCCCGTGTCGGGGAACCGCTCGGCGAGCAGGTCGATGGCCCGCTGGCTCTCCGTGCCGGGGATCGAGAACGCGTTGGAGGTAGGCCCGGACAGCGTGGCCGCGGCGAATCCGCCGCCGACCAGCGCGAGCAGCCATGCGATCGCGACGAGGCGACGGCGCCGGAAGGAGAAGCGGCCGAGCCGGTAGAGCAACAGAGCCACAGCTACCTCCTCCGAACCTGCCGGGACAGCCCGTTGCCGGGCGTCGGTCAGGCGTCCGGGCCGGCCGAGTCCGCGCGGGCGGCCTGGAGCGCAGTCCAGCGCTCCCAGACGCCGCGCATCTCGGAGTCCATGAACCGGACGAACTCCGAGACCTCGGTCAGTCGGGCACCACCCGGAGTATCGGACCCACCGAGGATGTCCACGCCTTCTTCGGCGATGTCCGCGAGGTCGGGGGCGGCGTTGGACTTGCGCATGATCGCGCCGAGGACCCCTCCCGGGGGGAGGCGATAGTGCTCCTGCCGCGAGCCGGGGATCGGCTCTCGGACGAGGAGACCGACCTGCATCAGATGGTTGACCGCGGAGGAGATGGCCGCCGGGCTGACGCCGAGCGAGGCGGTGAGCTGGCGGGCGGTGACGGCGTCACCTTCCGCGCACAGGAGCGTGACGAGGACTCGGGCGGCCATCCGGGGCATGCCGCGCTCGTACATGGCGATCGACATGCGCTCGACGAAGGTGCGGCGCGCGTCCGGCAAGTCGGGCGCGGCGGCCACGCTGGATACCGGCTGGGGCACCTGCACCTCCTGGGCAGTGGCGGCGACTGCGCCTCGGGAAGGGGCCGATCACCGTCCCGACGACTTTAGCCCGCCAGCGGACTGCCAGTTCGGATCGCTCCCCAACCTGGCCGTGTCCTGCGAGTATGGCCCGGACCGGTAAAGAATTCGCAGTTTACGATGGCACGTTCACGATTGTCCGAATATGGTGAAGCCCGCGGTACCCCCGTGTGGCTGGGACCCGAGACCCCGGCCGCGCGGGGGCCGTGCGCTCCGCAAGGGGCCACGACATCTGGAGGACGCATGCGACGCTCTCGCCTGCTCTCGCTCTGCGCCGGCGGCGCTGCTGTCTCCGTTCTCGCCGCAGCCGCCACCGGCGACGCTGCCGAGACGACCGTCACCAACGGTCAGGCGCAAGCTGTCCTCGCCCGGATCGTCCCGTACGTCGGCCTGCCCGGCGTCGCGGCGAGCATCGGCCTGGTCGCCGCCCAGGTTGAGGGGGCGACCGCCCGCTCCTCCGCGACCGCCGCCGACTTCGGCCTCCTCGGCACGCTCGCCGGCGCCGCCGCCGAGAACGTCCCCGCGCTGCCGTCCCCGATCACCGCGGACAGCGAGGGCACGACGCAGGTCGACCGCGAGCCCGTCCCGCTCGACGGCACGGACGGTTCGGCAAAGCCCGACCCGGCGAAGGCCGCGTTCAGCGTCGCGCACGAGCAGGCCGTCGCGACCAAGGCGCCGAGCGCCCGCGGCACCGTCACGGGGCCCGTCCTCGGCGTGCCCGGCCTCATCGAGATCTCCGGCGGCCGCAGCCAGGCCACCTCGGACGCGAAGCAGTCCGTCTCCGACGTGACGATCTCCTCGGTCAACCTGGGCGCCGGGGCCGTCGTGCTCAGCGGGCTGCACTGGACGGCCAAGCAGGTCGGCAAGTCCGTCGGCACCGCGACCTTCTCCCTCGGCGGCCTCAGCGTCGCCGGCCAGGCGATGCCGGTGGACGGGGCCGAGTCCCTCGCCACCGCGATCGCCGGCGCGAACACGGCGCTCGAGCCGGTCGGCCTCGCGCTCGCGGTGCCCGTCCACGACCGCGGACGCCAACGGCGGCGTCGTCGCCCCGCTGATGATTCAGGTCCGCAACCCCGAGGCGCTCGTCGCACCGAGCGCCCAGGCGAGCGAGGCCCTCAAGCCGGTGCTGGCCGAGATGATCAAGTCCGTCATCGCCGCCTACCCGGACGCGGCGGCCGCCCAGATCGTCCTCAACGCCGCGCTCGGCGCGGCCGGCGGCCGCAGCGGCGGCCGGCTCGAACTCGGCGGCGTCAGCGCCCGGCTGACCAAGCTGGCGGTCGCCGACGAGACCGCGGCCGTGAACCCGCTCGACACCGTCAACCTCCCTACGATCGGCGCTGGTACCGGCACCGGCTCCACGGCCGGCCGGCCGGGCGCCGACGGCACCGCCGGCAAGACCTCCGCCTTCCCCGACACCGCCGGCATCGCCGCCTCGAGCGGCGGCAGCTCGTCCAGCGGTTCCGTCTCGGACGGTGCGGTGCCCTCCGACTCGGCCGGTACCGCTACCTCTACCGCCCCCGACCCGGCCCTCACTTCCGTGAACTCCCCCGCCGCCCAGACCGTCACCGGGATCGAGCCCACGGAACGTCGCCTACAAAGTGCGCCGAGTCCGAGGGCAGGCGCACCGCCTCCGTCGCACTCGGTTTGGGCTTGCTGGCCGTCATCGCTCTCGCAGTCGGAGACCGCCTCCGCATCCGCGCACTCTCCCGCTAGCAACCTCCCACCCCGAGGTCACAGTGCTGATGTTCGCTTATCTCGCTCGGTCGTTCCTCCCTCGCTCGAGTCGCTCACGGTGAGCGTCCGCCGACCCTCTCCCGACCGGCTTGATCCTCCGGGGCTACGGCCCTCTGGCTGGTCTGCTCGCCGTCCTGCTGACGATCACCGTCACCGTCCCGAGCAAGTCCGGCGAAGGACGCGGACGAGGTCGCCGTCAGCGCCGCGAGCGACGGCGAGGCTGTCGTCGAGGACCCGGTCCAGGCGGCGGTCGCCGCCGAGGCGGCCGCGGCCGGCCTGCCCGTCCCCACGGCCAAGGGGGGCAAGGCCGCGACGGCCGCAGCCGCGGCCGCGCTCGCCGGGACGCCCGCGGCCGCAAAGGGCTCGAAAACGGCCCAGGCCGCGACCAGGGGGCGCGCCGCCGCCGCCCCGGCGGCTGCCGCGGCCGCCGCCGCGGCGGTCACCGGCGCCCGCGCCGCCACCAACTGCGCGGGCGGTGCCAAGCAGGACAAGATCAGCGCCTACTCCCCCGGCTGCCTCGCGTTCACCGGCGACAACGGGGGCGCCACCTTCCGCGGCATCACGAAGGACACGCATCACCATCGCCATGCGCTCGGGCCCGGAGCGCGACGAACACGCAGGAAGAGGAGAACAGCGAGCTCGGCCAAGAAGGCCAAGGCGGCCGGCATCACCAACAGCAAGGCCGACACCGAGCGCACGTTCAACACGCTGCTCGCCTACTTCAACAAGACCTACCAGCTCTACGGCCGCAAGGTGAAGATCGTCAAGTACACCGGCCGCGGCGACCAGCATGAAGGAGATCGGCGGCGGCGGCCAGGAGGCCGCGAACGCCGACGCCCTGAAGGTGGGTCAGGAGATCAAGGCCTTCGCCGACCTGTCGGCGACGACCCAGCCGTACCTGGACGCGCTCGTCCGCCAGAAGGTCCTGTCCTTCGGCGGCCTGCACCTGCCGGCGAGCTACTACAAGTCGAAGGCCCCGTACGCCTGGGGCCAGCTGATCGACTGCACGACGCTGATGACCTCCGCGGTCGACCTGCTGGCCAAGCGCTTCCCGGCCGGCGGCAAGGCCGAGCGGTCCGGCAGCGCGAAGATGCGGGAGAAGCCGCGCAAGTACGGCCTGCTCGTGCCGGACGACGCGGTCTACGCGCAGTGCATCAACGAGGCCCGGCCGAAGCTGAAGGCCGCGGGCATCACGCTGACCAAGGAGATCAAGTACGCGCTGGACTTCGCGAAGCTGCAGCAGGAGACGCCGAACATGGCGGCCCAGCTGAAGCAGGCCGGCGTCACTACGCTGCTGCTGGTGACCGACCCGCTGCTGCCGTTCTTCCTCACCGGCGCCGCGACCCAGCAGGACTTCTGGCCGGAGTGGTTCGTCACCGGCACCATCGGCACCGACATCGACGTCGCCGGGCAGTTCTACGACGCGGACCAGTGGCAGTTCGCCTACGGGCAGAGCTACCTGACCGCGCTCGGCCAGGGCAAGGCCGCCGAGGCGTACCGCGCGTACAAGTCGATGCGCCAGGACGAGCCGACGACGACGGCCGACCTGACCTACCAGACCCTGCTCATGCTGTTCATCGGCCTGCAGCAGGCCGGCCCCAACCTGACGCCCACGACGTTCCAGCAGGGCATGTACGCTACGGCCCGCACACCGGCCCGCTCGGGCCAGTGGAGCTTCGGTCCCAACGACTACACCCCGACCGACGACGCCCGCGAGGTCTACTTCGACCCGAAGGCCATCAGCGCCTTCAACTCGAAGCCCGGCCGCTGGGTCGTCCTCAACGGCGGCAAGCGCTACCGCGGCGCGACGTGGCCCGACGAAGGCGCCCGGCGGCGCCGATCCCACCGGCCGCTGCACCGTGAGCGACTGAGCGAGCGAGGAACGAGCGAGCGAGAAGCGACAAGACACCGTGAGCGACTGCGATCACGTGCGGGGGACCGGTGACCGTGAGCGCCGACGGGGGGCGGTTCGCGCTGCCCGCGCTCGACCGGCGGCCGCCTCGTCAGGTCCTGCGTCGTCCGGCCTGGGTCGTGCTGAACGCGACGCTGCCGGCCGGGCTCCCGCTCGGCGTCGTCCTGCAGGGCATCGTCCTCGGCTCGCTGACCGGCCTGTCGGCGCTGGGCCTCGTCCTGGTCTACCGCTCGTCCCGGGTCGTCAACTTCGCCCAGGCGGCGCTCGGCTCCGCGGCGTCCGTCCTCGCGATCCAGCTCTTCCAGCACGAAGCACTGGAACTACTACCTCGCGCTGCTCACCGGGCGTCGTCGTCGCCGCGCTGGTCGGCGCGCTGTGCGACCGGCTCGTGGTGCAGCGGCTGTTCTGGGCCCCGCGCCTGATCCTGACGGTCGCGACGATCGGCCTCGCGCAGGTCCTGGCCGGCGCGCAGCTCGCGGTGCCGAAGCTGGTCGGCGGCGGGCGGCGGCGGCTTCGGCGGGATGATCGGCAGCTTCAAGACCCCGCTGGACATCAAGTTCTCCTTCGGCGCGCTGATCTTCAACGGCGGGCACGTCATGGTGCTCGTCGTCGTGCCGCGTCGTGCTGTTCGCGTTCGCCGTGTTCCTGCGCAGGACCGCGCTCGGCGTGGGCATCCGCGCGACGTCGTCCAACGCCGAGCGGGCGATGCTGCTGGGCATCCCGGTGCGGCGCCTGTCGACGGTCGTGTGGGCACTCGCCGGCGTGCTCTCCGCGCTGTCCGCGATGCTCGCCGCTCCGCTGATCGGGCAGGGCAACGACCTCGCGGGCGGGCCGGCCCTGCTGCTTCCCGCCCTTGCGGCCGCGGTCATCGCCCGCATGGAGAGCCTGCCCGGCGCGGTCGTCGCCGGCATCGGCGTCGGCGTCTTCCAGCAGGCCGTCTTCTGGAACACCTCGCGCTCCAGCTACGTCGACGTCGGCCTGCTGATCGCCGTCCTGCTCGCGTTGCTCGCCCAGCGCCACCAGCTCTCCCGCGTCCAGGACGCGAACACCGGCGGCTGGTCGGCCGCGGAGGAGACCCCGCCGGTCCCGTCCGAGCTCGCCCGGCTGCCCGAGGTCGTGTGGGGGCGCCGGATCATGCTCGCCGGCGTCATCGCCTTCCTGGTCCTGCTTGCCCGTACAAGCTGAGCCCGAGTCAGATCAGCCTGATCGGGACGGTCACGATCATCTACGGCCTCGTCGCGATCTCCCTGGTCGTCCTGACCGGCTGGGGCGGTCAGATCAGCCTCGGCCAGTTCGCGATCGCGGGCCTCGGCGCCGTGGTCGCGGGCGACCTGATCGCCAAGTCGCGGCGCGGACCTGCTGATCGCCGTCATCGGCGGCGCCGTGGCCGGGTCGTTGACGGCGCTCATGGTCGGCCTGCCCGCGTTGCGGATCCGGGGGCTGTTCCTCGGCGTGACGACGCTGGCCTTCGCCGTCCCGCTCTCGACGTTCTTCCTCAACCCGGCGAACTTCCCCGACCTGATCCCCACTCAGGTCGAGCGCCCGCTGCTGCTGGACCGCTTCGACCTCTACGACGAGCGGACGCTCTACTGGTTCGCGCTCACCATCCTCGCCGGGGCGATCGTCCTCGTCGCGGGCATCCGACACTCGCGGGCCGGCCGCGCGATGCTCGCGGTGCGCGACAACGAGCGGGCCGCCCAGGCCCGCGGGTTGAGCCCGACCCGGATCAAGCTCATGTGCTTCGCGATCAGCGGCGCCCTGGCCGGGCTCGCGGGCTCCCTGCACGTCATCGCGCTGGACGGCGTGCGGGCCGGCACCTACTCCCCCAACATGGCGTTCGAGGCGTTCTCGATGGTCGTGCTCGGCGGCGCCACGTCGATGTCGGGGGCGCTGCTGGGCGCGGTGTGCCTGCGCCTGGCCCAGTACTACCTCAGCGGCGGGCTTGCAGATGTTCATCACCGGCGCCGGCGTGCTGCTCGTGCTGCTCGCTGCTGCCCGGGCGGGCTCGCCCAGATCCTCAACGCCGTCCGCGGCTGGTACTTCCGGCTCGTGGCCCGGCTCCGCAGCATCACCCTGGCCGGCCCGGGCGGGGAGACCGGGGCGACCGAGGTCGACCTCGCCGGGATCGGCGACCGCCTCGGCGGACCGGGCAGCCTCAACGCGCCGCCACCTGACCCCGCGTCAGCACCGGGCGACCGCACGAAGCCGGCGAGGGCCACATGAGCCCGCTCCTGTCGGCCACCGGCCTCGAGGTCTCCTACGGGCGCAACAAAGTGCTCTACGGCGTCGACCTGCACGTGGACGGAGGCGAGGTGCTCGCCGTCCTCGGCACCAACGGGGCCGGCAAGTCGACGATCCTGCGCGCCATCTCGGGCCTGACCCCGCCGAAGACGCGGCAAGGTCGTCTTCGGCGGCAAGGACATGACCGGCTCGACGCCGATGCGGATGGCCCGCGAGGGCCTCGCGTACATGCCCGGCGGGCGCGGCATCTTCCCCGACCTCACCGTCGGGGAGAACCTGCGGATGGCGACCTGGGTGTCGCGCCGCGACAAGGCCCACTGCACGGACGCGGTCGCCCGCGCCCTCGAGCTGTTCCCGGCGCTGAAGACCCGCATGGAGGACCGCGCCGGCCTGCTCTCCGGCGGCCAGCAGCAGATGCTCGCGCTGGGTCAGGCGCTCGTGCAGGGCCCGGTCGGGGTGGACGGCAAGCCCGGCAGCCGCGTCCTGCTCATCGACGAGCTCTCGCTCGGCCTGGCCCCGGCGATCGTCACCGAGCTGCTCGAGGTCGTCCGCCGGCTGCGCGACACGGGCATCGGGATCGTCCTCGTCGAGCAGTCCGCCGAGCTGGCCCTGAAGGTCTCCGACCGCGCGATGTTCCTGGAGAAGGGCGAGGTGCGCTTCAGCGGCCCGGCGCTCGAGATCCTGGAGCGCGGCGACCTGATCCGCTCGGTGTTCCTCGCCGGGGCGCTGGAGGCAGGCAGACGAGGACCTGCCGGCCGTGCACAACCTGCCCGCCGACGCGGCGCCGCACGTCCAGCTCGCGCTGCTGCAGGTGGACGAGCCGGCGCCGGTGGTCGACCAGCCGCCGTCCACCTGGGCGACCGACCCACGGACGGCACCGACAAGACCGTCGCGATCGCCGCCCGCGGGCTGCGCAAGACCTTCGGCGGCGTCTTCGCGATCGCCGGGGTCGACCTCGACGTCCGGCCCGGGGAGATCGTCGGCCTGATGGGCCCCAACGGGGCGGGCAAGACGACGATCCTGGACGCGCTGTCGGGCTTCCTCGTCCCGGACGAGGGTCGGGTGTTCGTCGCCGGGCGCGACGTCACCGCGCTGACCCCGCAGGCCCGCGCGCACCTGGGGCTGGGCCGGTCGTTCCAGGACGCACGACTGTTCCCCGGCCTGACCGTCACCGAGACGATCGCGGTGTCGTGCGAGCGCTGGGTCACGTCGCGGGAGCCGGTCGCCGCGGCGCTGCGGCTGCCGGCCTCGATGATGTCCGAGTCCGACATCTCCGACCGCGTCGAGCGGATCATCGCGCTGCTCGGGCTCGGGGTCTTCCGCGACCGGTTCGCCTCCCAGCTCTCGACCGGGTCCCGCCGCCTCGTCGAGTTCGGGTGCCTGATCGCGCAGGAACCCGACGTCCTGCTCCTGGACGAGCCCGCGGCCGGGCTCGCCCGTGCCGAGGCGGAGACGATGGGCCCGCTCCTCAAGCGGATCCGGGAGGCGACCGGCGGTGCGCTCGTCATCGTCGAGCACGACGTCGGCCTGCTCCGCCGCACCTGCGACCGACTGATCGCGCTCGAATCGGGCCGCGTCGTGGCCGAGGGTGCGCCCGACGACGTCCTCGCCGACCCGACCGTCATCGCGACGTACCTGGGCGCCCCGGCCGTCGGCTGACGTCACCCCGCGGTCGGCGGGGCGAGGGGCCGAGACAACTCGGTGCAATCCTGCGGCAAAAGTCCCCGCGGTCTGGGCGATTGTGTCCCGATTCGTCCGTCCGCGCCGACAAGTGCGCTGTGTCACAGGCCGGACAACACACCCTTGTGCACTGCACGCTGGAGCACGTAGAGACCCCCGAACGGCGGGGCCCGACGAGGAGTGCGACGTGGCCGCTTTCAGCGACCCCAGCCCGGACGACGACAGTCCGTTCTGGTCCGACCCGACGCCGGTCAGCCCCGGCCGGGTGCACAGCCGGGTCTTCGGCATCGGCGTCGTGACGATCGCGGTGACCGTCCTCGGGCTCGCCGGGCTCACCTGGGCCGGCCAGAGCGACGACGCGGAGCGCACCTCCGGCGCGGGGCTGAAACCCACGCTCGGCGCGTGCACGTTCACCGTCGACGGGAAGACCACCGCGCTCGAGGCGCGCAAGGCCCGCACCCTCACGATGGTCGCGGCCGTCGGCCAACAGATCGCGGCGCCCGACATCCAGATCGCCCACGCGCTGGACGTGGCGACGGCCGCGCCCAGCGCCGCGTCCACGAAGGTGATGGACGCCCTCGCCCTGCTCGCCGCCGAGGACACCCTGGGGGCAAGCGAATCCGGCCTCGCGCAATTGCGGGCGCTCGGCACGCCGGGCGCGCTGAGCTGTCTCTACCCCGCCCTCCCGCTCACCAAGGAGAAGGTGGCGGACAGCGGCCTTACCCGGCGGTCGGAGAAGGTCAAGGAAGCGGTGCTGGACGCGTTCGGCAAGGTCCCGACCGCCGGGTACAGCGACTCGACGAAGAAGGCCTCGACCGAGCGGGCGCTCAAGGAGGGGCGTGCCTTCGACGTGAAGTTCACCCCCGTCGACGACGCCGCCCGCACGCGCGGCTGGGTCCTCGCGCACTGGCTGGCGGCGCGCGGCGCGACCCTCAACATCGACCGTGTCGTCTACGACGAGCACGTCTGGAAGGCCACGTCGGCCGCCGGCTGGCAGGTTCTCCCGACCACCGAGACCACCCGTCGGCTCGACCGCGTCCACCTGACGGTCCTGCGCGGGAACTGAGTGAACTAGACCGCGCCTTGGTGGCGCCGATCACACACCCAGGGCACAATGCCCGGAGAATCCGAAATTAATCGGAAACCGGACGGGGTGTGGGAGGTGCGATGACGTCCGTCCCGGAGGCGAGGCGTTCCCGACTGGGCGCGTTGACCGCCGCCGGCGTGGCGGCCATCCTCGCGCTGGCAGCGTCGGCTGCAGCGGGCCTGCCCCGGCACAGCGACGACGCAGCGACCTTCGCCGGCGCCAGCACCGACGTCGCCGTGGCCGGCGCGTCCGACCCGTACGGCCTGCAGACGATCACGGCCCTCGCAGAAGCTGTCCCCGAGCCACCTCAGGTCGCGAAGCCTGCCGACAACAAGCCCGTCCCGGTCGCCGCGAGCCGTTCCAGCGTCCGCCGCCTGATGCCCGTAGCCACCGCGAAGGACGGCGCCTGCCGCCTCGACCTCGGCTACGGCATCTGGAAGATCGACACCACCGCCGCCCGGTCCCTGACGATGATCGCGGCCGTCGCGTACCGCAAGGGCCTCCCGGTGGAGAAGGCCGGGCGCGCCTTCCAGCGGTCCCTGCACATCGAGGGCCGGACGCCGGCGACACCCGAGTTCGCGTTGAAGCTCATCACCAACGAGTACAAGAACAAGAGGCCGAAGACGTACGCCGTGGACGCCGTCCTGGCGCTCTACCGGCCGCACACCCTGACCTGTGTGCACCCGGCCCGCGAGATGCCGTACCAGGAGCTCCTGACCAACGGCCTGACCTTCCGCAGCCAGGCGATGTTGTTCGGCGTCTACGACTCGTACGGCGTCCGCCCCGTCGGTGGCTTCGCCCCCGGCGGCATCACGACCGGCCACATCGAGGACTCCGCGCACTATGACGGCCGCGCCGTCGACGTCTCCTTCAGCCCCCCCAACCCTGCCAACAAGCAGCGCGGTTGGCTCCTCGCCCACTGGCTCGTCGCGCACGGCGATTACCACCAGGTCGCCACGGTGATCTTCGACGACTACATCTGGTCGAGCTGGCGGGCCCCCGAGGCCTGGCGCAAGTACGTCCACCCGAGCGGCGACACGAAGAACCCCACCCTGCGCCACCTCGACCACGTCCACGTCGACGTCGTCCACGGCATCCCCGAGGACGTCCCGGCAGCCGTCCCCGCGGCGCCGGCCGCGCCCCTGCACGGGACCCACGCGACCAAGTCCGCCAAGGCCGGCGTCAAGGCACCGAAGGCCGGCGTCAAGGCACCGAAGGCCGGCGTCAAGGCACCGAAGGCCGGCGTCAAGCCGGGCGGCAAGCGTCCCTGACCTTCCGCCTGGGCCGCCGCCGGAGGTTGGGGTCGAACCGGGCGGCGAGCGCTACTTCAGGTACTTGCCGAACCAGCCGAGCATCTGCCGTTCGGCGGCCGCCGCAGCGGTCGCGTTGTACCGCGGGCCGGTGTCGTTGAAGAACGCGTGGTCGACGCCGTCGTACGTCTTGATCTCGTGCTTCAGCCCGGCCTTCTTCAGCGCCTGCTCGACGGACCCGCGGTAGGCGTTGACGCGGTCGTCGTTGCCCGGCGAAGACGGCGAGGACGGCGGCCTTCGCCTTCGTCAGGTCGAGGGTTTCGCCGGGCGGGCCGTAGAAGGGGACGGCGGCGAGGACGCGCTTCTCCCCCGCGGTCAGCAGGTGCCAGATCATGCCGCCGCCGAAGCAGAAGCCGACGGCGCCGAGCTTCACGTCGGGGGTGCGCTTGCGCAGTTCGTCGATGCCGGACTGCAGGTCGCCGACCTGCTCGCCGATCGACGGCTTCATCAGCGCTGCGGTGGCCTCGGCGGGGTCGGAGAACTTGGCGGTGCCGCCTTCGCGCGAGACGAGGTCGACGCACAGCGCGCTGTAGCCCGCCTTCGCGAGCCGGCCGACCAGGTCGTAGAAGTGCGTGGTCAGGCCTTTGTTCTCGTGGATGACGAGGAGCGCGCCCGTCGGGTCGTCCGCCGCCTTGAACGCGCCCGATCAGCTCGACGTCGCCCTTGCCGGCGAAGGTGATCAGCTCGCCCGCGTCGGGCCCGGGCTTCGCGGCGGGCGTCGCTGACGGTGACTCAGAAGGCGATTCTGACGGAGCCCCCGACGCATCGGCGGTGGAGTCGGCGCCGCGGCGTCGTCGTCCCCGCCGCCGCACGCGGCGAGGAGGGCGGTGGCGCCGGGTACTGCGAGGCCGAGCAGGCCGAGCCGGCGCACCGCCTCGCGGCGGCTGAGCAGCCCCTCGCTGAACTCTTCTGCGACCTCACCGATCAGGTACTCACGAAATGCCATGAGGCCACCCTAGAAGGACGACGCTAGAAGGACGACGCTAGAAGAGCATCTGGGGTGTCACGTCCTCGACGGGCTCGACGAGGTGCGGCCCGTTGTTGCGGACGTCGTTGACCGCCTTCGAGACCGGGAAGGCCTCGAGCCCGCGGCCCGGCGCGGAGTCGAGCAGCGTGCGCAGCCACGCCGGGTCGGACGAGGACGGGTCGAGCCACGCCGTGTACGCGTCCGGCGCGACGAACAGCGGCTGTCGGTCGTGGATGTGGCCGACCACGTCCGAGGCCGAGGTGGTCAGGATCGTGCATGTGCCGAGCCAGGCGGACGGGTCGTCGCGGTCGCGGGTCGGGTCGCGCCAGAACTCGTACAGCCCCGCCATCGCGAGCGAGCCGCCGGACACCGGGCGGATGAAGTAGGGCTGCTTGGCGCCCTTCTCGCCCATCCACTCGTAGTAGCCGTCGGCGGGCAGCAGGCACCGGCGCTTGGCGAACGCCTCGCGGAACGACGGCTTCTCGTGGGCCGTCTCGAGCCGGGCGTTGATGAGCTTGGCGGCTCCGGACGGGGTCTTCGCCCAGAACGGCACGAGGCCCCAGCGCAGCTGCATGAGCCGCCGGGCGGGTTCCGCGCCGGCCTCCGCGCCCCGCGGCGGACGGTCGAGCACCGCGTACACCGGCTTCGTCGGGGCGACGTTGTAGTCGGCGGCGAGGGGCTCGCCGGCCTCGATCGACGACGACGTCGTACTCGGCGATCAGGTCGTCGACGCCCCAGCTCGCGCCGTATCTCCCGCACATGCCGACCAGCTTGGCACGCCCCCCCGACAGAAGGCAGCCGTGGCCGAACGACGACTCGCGAGCAATACTGAGGTCCTGCCGCACCGGCAGCCGACCCGCCGACCGGCGGGCCCGCTCACCGGGCCGCACGAGAGAGAGCAGGAGCCTGCCATGGCCCAGAAGCCCCGCACCGTCCACCCCGGCGACGCACAGGACGAGCGGATCGCCGGTCTGCCGCTGTCGGCGGCGCTCACCTACGCCTATCTGCCGACCGTCCTGGACGACGAGGGCCGCGGCAAGGACCAGCCCGCCGTGCTGAACGGCTACCTGTGGCCGCTGCGCGCGGACGAGCACCCCACCGAGGCGATGGTCGCCGACCTCGACGCGCTGGTCGAGCGCCGAACTCGTCTGTCGGTACGAGGTCGCCGAGCGCGCCTACCTGCACGACCCGCACTGGAAGGAACGGCAGAAGGCGGCCCGCCCGGTTGCGTCCACCCTGCCCCCGTGCCCGACCCACGACCGCTCGTTCGACGATGCCGTCGCGCGAGACGCTCGGCAAGTTCGCCGAGCAGGTCAACTCCTTCGTCGGCGCTGCGGCCAGCCACATCGACGAGACCCGCGTGCGCGACACGTTCGCCCGCGTGGTCGAGGACGTCACGTTCCTCGTCGACCCGGAGAAGGCAGCTTCGTACGGGCAGAAGGTCCGGGGCCTGTTCCTCAAGGGCCCGGTCGGCGGCTCGGCGGCGCCCTTCACCTGGAGCGCGAACACCGGGACGCGGCCTGAGGCCGAGATCCCGGAGGCGGAACCCGAAGGCGACGACGGCGGCGAGAAGCCGGGCAAGTCGCTGTAGCGTCCGCGACATGACCAGGTACGCGCTCCTGCTCCGCGGGGTGAACGTCGGCGGGCACCGCAAGCTGGCGATGCCCGCGCTGAAGGACGTCCTGACCGGGCTCGGTCACACTGACGTCGGGACGTATTTACAGAGCGGAAACGCGGTGGTCACTGCGAAAAAGACCACGGCGGCCGACATCGCGGCGGCGGTCGAGGCGGCCCTCGCCGCCGAACTCGGCGTCACGACCCGCGTCCTCGTGCGCACTCACCCGGAACTCGCGGCCCTGGTGCACGCGAACCCGTTCCCCGAGGCGGCGGCCGAGAAGCCGGCGTGGCTGCACGTCGCGTTCCTCGCCGCCGTCCCGGACGCGAAGGCCGCCGCCGCGCTGGACGCCGCCGCCCTCGCGCCGGACGAGTTCGCCCTCGGCGACCACGCGATCTACCTGCGCTACGTGAACTCCCCCGGGCGCAGCAAGCTGGCCACGGTCGTCGGGAAGGCCGTGCTCGCCGGAGCGCAGGACCCGACCGCGACGGCCCGGAACTGGAACACCGTCCTGGCGCTGACGGAGCGTACGAGCGCCTGAGAGCAGCACCTGCGAAGTTCTCGCAATTAACGGTAAAGGGCAACTAAGGTGAGCGGGTGTCTCGATCACAGGTTCGCCCTCGGTCGTCGCGTCCCTCCTGCACTCGCAGCGGCGGTGCTCCTGCTGCTCGCCGCATGCGGATCCGCCGAGACCGATCCTGAAGGCACGGCGGCGGACGAGCCGAGCGCGACCGCCTCGGCGACGTCCAGCGCCGCGTCGTCCGGCCCCAAGCTGAAGGTCGTCACGACCGTCGCCCCGATCACGTCGATCACGGCGGCGGTGGCGGGCGACCGGGCCGAGATCCGCGGCCTCGTCCCGGAGGGCACGAACTCGCACACGTTCGAGCCGCCGCCGAGCGCGGCGGAGGTGTTGGAGGAGGCCGATCTCGTCTTCATCAACGGGCTGAAGCTCGAGGACCCGACGTTGAAGCTCGCGCAGGCCAACATGGCCGACGGCGCGAAGCTGGTCGAAATCGGCACGGCCGTGCTGCCGGAGTCGGACTACCTGTACGACTTCTCGTTCCCCAAGGAGGAGGGCAAGCCCAACCCTCACCTCTGGACGGACCCGACGTACGCGATCAAGTACGCCGAGGAGATCCGCAAGGCGCTGACCGACGCTGGACGCGGCGGGCGCCGACGCCTACCGGGCGAACTACGACACGTTCGAAGACCAGGCCACCGCCCTCTCGGACGCGCTGAAGGCCGACCAGGCAACGATTTCCGGCCCGCGCGAGCTGCTGACCTACCACGACGCGTACGCGTACTTCGCGAAGACGTACGGCTGGAAGGTCGTCGGCGCGATCCAGCCGGAGAACTTCGAGGACCCGACACCGAGAGAGATCGCGCGACCTGATCGACCAGATCAAAGAGTCGAAGGTGCCGGTCATCTTCGGCTCCGAGGTCTTCCCCAGCAAGGCCCTCGAGGAGATCGGCAAGGCCACCGGCGCGCGCTACGAGGACACCCTGCGCGACGACGACCTGCCCGGCAAGCCCGGCGACGCCGAGCATTCGTGGCTCGGGCTGATGCGCTACGACTACGTGACGATGATCAAGGGCCTGGGCGGGACAACCGAGAAGCTGGACGCGGTCGACACCAAACCTGCCGTACCCGACGATGCGAACTACCCGCAATGAGCACCCACTCGCACGACCACCCGCGCGGGCACCCGGCGAAGCCGGCCCGCGCGGGCTCCCTCGTCCGGCTGGACGGGGTCGAGTTCGGCTACGGCGCCGACACCGTCCTGCGCGACGTGAGCCTGACGATCGGTCAGCGCGACTTCGTCGGCGTGGTCGGGCCGTCCGGATCCGGCAAGACGACGCTGCTGCGCCTGCTGCTCGGCACGTCCCGCCCGCGCGGCGGGACGGTGACGCGGGCACCGGGCCTGACCCTCGGCTACGTCCCGCAGCTCGAGACGGTCGACTGGAACTTCCCGGTCACGGTGGCCGAGTGCGTCCTCATGGCGCGGCCGGGGCGCGGCGTGCCGTGGCCGTCCCGGCAGGAGCGCAAGGACGTCGCGCGCGTCCTGGACCGCCTGGGGATCGGCAACCTGTCGGACCGTCACATTCGGGAGCTGTCGGGCGGGCAGCAGCAGCGCATGTTCATCGCCCGCGCACTGCTGCGCGAACCGGACCTGCTCCTGATGGACGAACCGACCACCGGGGTCGACTTCACCAGCCGCCACGAGGTGCTGCATCTGCTCGGCGAGCTGAACGCCGCGGGCACGGCGATCCTGCTGACGACCCACGACCTCAACGGCGTCGCCGCGCACCTGCCCTCGCTGGTCGCCCTGAACGGGACGATCGTCGCGGCCGGTCCCCCGCGCGAGGTGATCACCGGGCCGGTGCTCGAACGCACGTTCGGCGCCCCGATGGACGTGCTCGAACACCTCGGCCTGCCCGTCGTCCTCGACCCCGCGCCGCACCTGCAGGTCTTCCGCGGTACGGGCTGACCGTGTTAGAGGTCCTGCTCCACCCGTTCGACTACTCGTTCTTCGTCAAGGGCGTCATCTCGGCGACGCTGGCGGGCTTCCTGTGCGGGCTGATCGGCGTCTACATCGTCCTGCGCGGGATGAGCTACATCGGGCACGGGCTCTCGCACGCGATCTTCGGCGGCTTCGCGGCGAGCTCGATCGTCGGGGTGAACTACTACCTCGGCGCCGGCGTGTGGGGGCTCGGCTCGGCGCTGGCGATCAACCGGATCTCGCGCAGCCGGCGCATCGGCGCGGACGCTGCGATCGGCGTCATCACGACCGCGTCCTTCGCCCTGGGCATCGCCCTGATCTCGATCTTCGGTTCCCGGGGCGCCAGCTTCGACGCGGCGCTGTTCGGCAGCATCATCGGCGTGCGGGCCTCCGACGTCTGGGTACTGGCCGGCGTCACGGTCTTCGCCGTCGCCGTCGTGGTCCTGCGCTACCGGACGCTGCTGTTCGCCACGTTCGACCCGGAGGTCGCGGACGTCAGCGGGGTGAAGGTCGCCCGCGCGGACGCGTTGCTGATGCTGGTGCTCTCGCTGTCGATCCTCGCGACGCTGACGGTCATCGGGGTGACGCTGGTGGCCGCGACGCTGGTGATCCCGGCCGTCGTCGCCCGGATGCTGACCAACCGCTTCGCTCGGATGCTCGTGGCTGTCCGCGTCGATCGGGGCGGTGTGCGGGTTCGTCGGGATGAACCTCAGCTACCACCTCGACGTGCCGTCCGGCACGACGATCGTGCTGACCAACGCCGCGGTGTTCCTGGTGGTCCTGCCGTTCTCCGGACGCCGCCGCTCGCCGCGTCCCGCCGCTTCGCCCGCCGTCGTCGAGAAGCCGCCCGCGCACGCGTCCTGAATGGGCTCAGGAGTCGGTGCCCCGCCGACTGTCGCGCTCCCCCGGGCCTTTGTCGTTCGGGTCGCTGCGGGCCGTCAGGCGGCGGCGGGCGGCGAACCCCAGGTCGGCGCGGTGGAACCAGTCGAGCGCGGCCTCGCCCTCGAGCCAGCACAGGACGACGGGCTCCCCGTCCAGCCAGCTCGGGAAGTCCAGGAGCAGCGGTGCGAAGCCCTTCATCTGGATGCCGCCGGCCTGGACCTCGGTGAGCATCTCGTCCAGGTGGGCCTGGGCGCCCTTGAGCTCGGGAAGGCCGCCGAGCGAGGAGGTGGCTGTCGCCTCCTGCGCGAGTGCGAAGCCGAGCTCCGCCAGGTTGGCCCGGACGACGATGATCTCGGCCAGCACGGGCCGCAGGTCCGCGAGCTGGGCTCGCGCCTCGTCCAGGGAGAACACCTTCATGCCGCCAGCCTGCCATGTACGCGGCCGCGATGGGGCTTCAGATGTTGCCGACCACCCGGGGGGTGGCGGCGGGGTCGAGCCACGCGACGACCCACGCCATGTCGGCGGGGTTGCCGAGCGCGACGCAACCGATCGTCGGCACCCATTCCTGCCCGGGCCACGAGGTGTGGTAGAAAATCCCGCTCCCGACACCCGCGACGGGCTTCGGCGCCGACACCGGGCGTCAGCCGCGGGTTGTTGTAGTCCATCCAGAACCCGTAGCGCATCGACGGGCGGTCGCCGTTGGACAGGCCCTTGCTCTCGACCCAGGTGTTGTAGTTCTTGTCGTGCTCCCCGCTGACCACCGACGTCGGCAGGCGGGGGCGCCAGGGCATGGGGCCGGGTGCCGTCTCGGTCGTCGAGAACGTGACCGTGATGGCGTAGACGCCGGATGGGGACTTGCCGTCGTCCTCGCGGCGCATGCCGGGAGCGGCGAAGCCCTTCGGGCCGATAGTGGAGCGGAAGACCGCGGGGCGCCCGTCGGCCTTCGTCGCGATGCGCCAACCCCGCAGAGTCTTCTCCCAGGCCTCTGTGCGGGTGCAGTAGACCTTCGCGCACCACTGGTCGGTGCGGATCGTGCGGACCACCTGGGCGGTCTCGGCGGGGAGGTCCGCCGCGAACGCGGGCGGCGGCTCGCTGGGGGGCGCCGGGGCCGGGCCGATGTCCGAGTCCGGGACCGCTGCCCGGGCGAGCGCGACCTTCGCGGCATCGGGAGAACCCGGCGAGCCGGCGGCCGAGCCCGGCAACCAACCGACCGTGGACGCAACGAGAACGCCGGCGAGCAGGCCGGCCGCGGCGAGGCCGCGACGGGTGCCCCATCGGTTCGGGACAGACCGGTGCGAACCGGTCGAATCCGGGCGCGTCGGCACGCGCCCGCCCCTCACCCGGTGCAATCCGCGCCGACTCGTCACCGATGCACCCTGCCTTGCCCGGGAGATCGAATCAAGGTCTCCCGGGCGACAGGCCGGGCGACAGGCCGGGCGACAGGCCGGGCGAGAGGCCGGGCGACAGGCCGGGCGAGAGGCCCGGCGAGAGGCCCGGCGAGAGGCCCGGCGAGAGGGCTCAGCCCAGGCGCGTCCGGGCCTCGTGGACGAGCGCGACGACGGCCTTGCGGACGGCGTCCGGGGTGTCGGCGGGAGCGGCGAAACCGACCCGCACGGCCCGGCGCTTGCCCTCGTCCGCGGAGATCGCCATGACGTCGATGCCGTAGCGGTCGACGGAGGCCAGCGTCGCGCTGACCGTGTCCGGGGCGTTGCCGAAGGCCTTGGCGTAGTCGACCAGAGCCTCGCCGTGGTCGTCGTTCATGTGCGCGATGATCCGCGCGGAGTGGTTGATCAGCGGGTCGGGTTCGGCAGCCGCGTACTCCTCCTGGTTGACCCAGCTCATGCGCCCGAACCCGCCGACGTACCGGACGGAGCCGACCTGGAGGCGGTAGAGCCGGAAGTCGTCGAACTTCGCGTAGAACGCACCCGGGTGCGTGGTGAGGAACAGGTCCAGCGCCTCGGTGCGCTCGTCGCCCTCGAGGGCGACGATCTCCCCGAGCAGAGTGACCCGGCCGAGGGCCAGGGGGTCGGAGTCGACCCCGCCGCCGCTGGTCACCATCAGGGACCCGCGCGCGTCGGCCGCGATGTTGCGGCTGTGCTCGGCGATGTCGCTCATGCACAGCAGGGGGTTGCCGGCGGTGTCGGCCGCGTAGCCGACCAGGGAGCCGAACGGGAAGCCCACCTGCTCGGTGCTCATGGTTGCCAGGGAGCCGAAGGTTGCGGTCGCAAGTAGCGTCCTGGACCGCTCGGCGTCGGTGGGGACACCGGCCAGCCCGATGGTCGCCCGCAGGGTGGAAGCCGTACGCTGCCGCACTTCCACCGGCACGCGATGCCCGCCGTTGTAGGTGGCAGTCTTTTCCCGTTCCATCATCTGTGGCCCCGTCACTTTCTGTCATGGGGTCAGCTGGCGCCCCGTCAACTGTCCGGGGCTAGCCGACTCCTTCCGCCCACCCCGTGTCAATACCCGAGAGCTATTCGGCTTCGGTTGGTCCGTCGGACTGGATCTCGGCCCTACCCATTGACAAGGATCATGAGAACAACTTTGATTCGATATTAGGTAAGGCTCCCCTTACTACCCCGGTTTGACGCCGGGGTCAACCGGTGAGCGTGGACCGCGGAGCAGTCCGCAACCTGCCGACGAAGGGCACGGGATGGCTCCGATATCGCACTTGCACGGGCGCCCCGGCACGATCGGCCGCGTCCGGGCCTGGCAGCGCCTTCTTTCGGGCCTTCTGCTGGCGGGCCTGCTCCCGATGCTCTCCGGTTGCACGAACTCCGATCCGGGGGTCAAGGCCGCGGTGACGTCAACGCTGCCCACGTCCCCCACCCCGGCCTCCGGATCGGGCCAAGGCGTCCAGCGGGCGTGCACGGGCGCCGCCACGGCGACCGCCGGCGCGACGCTGCGGCCGGTCGCCGACAACCCGACGCCCGCCCTGCCGGTGACGTTCACGGACTCCCGCGGCAAGGCCGTGACGGTCACGGACGCGAGCCGCATCCTCGCCCTGGACATGTCCGGCAGCCTCGCAACCACGGTGTACGCGCTCGGCATGGGCAGCCGGCTGATCGGCCGCGACGTCTCGACCGGCATCCCCGAGCTCGCCCACCTGCCGCTGGTCACCCACAACGGGCACGAGCTCAACGGCGAGGCGATTCTCGACCTCCGCCCGAGCCTGGTCATGACCGACTACGGCATCGGCCCGCTCGAGGTGCAGATGCAGATCGAGGAGTCCGGCATCCCGGTCGTGATCATGAGCGACCAGCACTCCCGTGACCTGATCTCCCCCCAGATCAAGAAGGTCGCGGAGGTCCTCGGCGTCCCTGACCTGGGCAAGCAACTCGCCGACCGCGTCGAGGCCGACATCGTCGCCGCCGAGGCCCGGGTGGCCCAGCTCGCGCCGAAGACGGACGCCGAGAAGCTGCGGATGGCGTTCCTGTACATGCGGGGGACGGCCGGCGTGTACTACTGGTTCGGCGAAGGCTCGGGCGCGGACGACCTCATCGAGGCCCTCGGGGGCGTCGACGCGGCGAACGAGGCCGGCGTGACGGGCATGCGCCCCATCAACGCCGAGGGCCTCGTCCGGGCCGACCCGGACCTGTTCCTGATGATGACCCACGGCCTCGACTCGGTCGGCGGGGTCCCGGGGCTGAAGAAGGTGCCCGGCATCGCGGACACCGACGCGGGCGAGAACTCCTGCGTGGTCGACATGGTCGACTACCAGATCCTCTCGTTCGGGCCGCTGTACCCGGACACGCTCAACGCCCTCGCCACCGCGATCTACGAGAAGGCGGCGCCGGCGTGAGCCGGGTGCGCTCGATCGAGCGTCCCCCGCAGGTGAGCCGCGAGAGTTCGCCCGGGGTCGCGACGCTGCCGCCGATCCACAGCAGGCGAACGACGGTCGTGATGTGCGGGCTCGTCGCCGCCCTCGTCCTGCTCCTGCTGATCTCGGCCGGCAGCGGCCAACTGCACGTCGCGCCGAACGAGGTCCTCGGGTCGATCCTGCACCGCATGGGCCTGGACATCGGGCCGATGCCGGCGCACCCGAACGGCGACTCCGTCCTGTGGAACATCCGCTTCCCGCGACTCGTCCTCGGGTTGCTCGTGGGCACGGCCCTCGGTACGGCCGGCGCGGTGATGCAGGGGGTGTTCGGCAACCCGCTCGCGGAGCCGGCCGTCATCGGTGTCTCGTCCGGTGCGGCCGTCGGCGCGTGCGCGGTCATCGTGTTCGGCTGGTCGTTTTTCGGGCCCCTGACGATCGCCGCCTGCGCCTTCGCGACCGCGCTGTTCACCACCGTGATGATCTACCTGCTCGCCCGGCGGGGCGGGAAGACCGAGGTCGTCACCCTCGTCCTGATGGGCATCGCGGTCAACGCCGTGTGCGGCGGGCTCATCGCCTACCTCGTCTTCCTCGGTGACACCGCGGCCCGCGAGCAGATCGTGTTCTGGCAACTCGGCAGCTTCAACGGCAGCCGCTGGCAGCAGGTGCAGATCGCCGCGCCACTGATGGCGATCGGGATCGGCGGCTCGCTGCTGCTGTCCCGCAAGCTCGACCTGCTGGCCCTCGGCGAGCGGGCCGCGCGGCACCTCGGCGTGAACGTGGAGCGGCTCCGCCTCGGTGCGATCGTCCTCATCGCGCTGCTGGTCGCCTCCGGAGTCGCGTTCGCCGGGATCATCGGCTTCGTCGGCCTGGTCGTCCCCCACCTCGTCCGGATGGTGCTCGGGCCCTCGCACCGCATCCTCGTGCCGGCGAGCGCGCTCGGCGGCGCGATCGTCATCACCCTCGCCGACCTCATCGCGCGGACGGCCGTGGACTTCGCCGACCTGCCGATCGGCATGCTGACCGCGCTCACCGGCGGGCCGTTCTTCTTCTGGCTGCTGTTGCGCACTCGCGCACGATCCGGGGGTTGGGCATGAAGAACCCGTTCGCGCCCAACGCCCTGCGCGTCCCGGACCGCCCCGCGCCCGGCGCCGTCGTCATGGCGGCGGTCGACGTCTCGCTCACCCTCGGCGAGACCAAGGTGCTCGACAACGTCGACCTGGAGGTGCGCGCGGGCCAGGTGCTCGCCCTGATCGGGCCGAACGGCGCCGGAAAGTCCTCGCTGCTCGGCGTGATGTGCGGCGACCTGCAGCCCGAAGCGGGTTCCGTCATCGTGGACGGCGCGCCGCTGCTGTCCTGGGGGCCGTTGGATCTCGCGGTCCGCCGCGGCGTCCTGCTGCAACGAGTCGACGTCTCGTTCCCCTTCTCGGTGACCCAGGTCGTGCGGATGGGTCGCGCACCCTGGGAAGGAACACCCGCCGAGGACTGGGACGACGAGATCGTCGCGGCCTCCCTCGTCGAGACCGACGTCGCCATGCACGCGACGCGGATCTTCACCTCGCTCTCGGGCGGCGAGCGGGCCCGGGCGGCGCTCGCCCGCGTCCTCGCCCAGGAGCCGTGCGCGCTGCTGCTGGACGAGCCGACGGCCGCGCTCGACATCCGGCACCAGGAACTGATGCTCCGGCTGGCCCGCGCCCGGGCTGCCCGCGGCGACGCCGTCGTCGTGGTGATGCACGACCTCGGGCTGGCGGCGGCGCACTCCGACGTGGTGTGCCTGCTCTCCCGCGGCCAGGTGCGCGCTGCGGGGCCACCGGCTGCCGTGCTGACCCCGGCGCTGCTGAGCGCGGTCTACGAGTACCCGATCGAGGTCCTGCTCCACCCCCGCACCGGCTCGATCGTGATCATCCCCGAGCGGGAAGCGCCCGGTTCCGCGGGCACCGCCCTCCTGAACGACCTCGTGTGGAGTGACTCCCGATGACGAACCCGACCGCCCGCACGCGTGCCCCCGCCGCCTTCGCGACGGCCCTCGCGCTGGCCCTGCTGCCGACCGCCGCTTCCGTTGCCGGGCAGGGATCGGGGAACCCGACCCTGACGGTGAACCCGGCCTCCGTCCCGTCCGACACGGCCACGATCGTGGACGTCACCGGGACGGACTTCCTCGTGCCGCCGCACGCGCCCGGCGCCGCAGTGTTCGGCGGGGTCTACCTGTTCTTCGGCTACGTCGAGGCCGGCAAGAAGTGGGGCCCGAGCGCGCGCAATGTCGAGAACACCGACGGGCAGTTCGGCGCCACCTACTTCTACCCCGGCGAGGGCGGCGGCGCGGACACGCGCACGGACGCCCCGGACGACGGCACCACCGGCATGATCTCGTTCACCGACGCGGGTGAGTCCGGCGACGCGACCACCGTCCACATGGACGACAACGGGAACTGGGCAGCCAAGGTGAAAATCCCCGGGGCCACGTTCAGCACCGCCCTGCCGGACGGAGGCAAACGGGACTTCGACTGCCGTCAGGTCACGTGCGGGATCTTCACCATCGGCGCGCACGGCAAGTCGAGCGCCACCAACGAGAAGTTCACTCCCGTCATTTTCGCGCCCGCCCCGGCCGCGCCACCGCCCGCCGCGGTGCCCAGCCCGGAGCCGGTCGTCTCACAGGCACCCGTGACGACCGCGCTCGCGCAGCCGGTCCCGCACGACATCACCTCCGACCACGAGGACGACAGCGTCCCGGCGGACGAAAAACCCGCCGAGGAGGCGACCGCCTCCGCGCCGTCGCCCGCGACCTCGGCAGGAAGCCAACCGCTCGACGGCGAGACCGTCGCGGTCGGTGTCAGCACAGTGTCCGACGTCGGCGGCGGGGGCGGCGCGCTGCCCGTGGTCGGAGCGGTAGGCGTCCTCATAGCGGGTGGCGCCATTGCCATAGCCCTGCGGCGATCCAGGCACCGGAACGCCGCGGGCTGACCTGACGGCACGTCAGTCGATGGAGCGCTGACGGGCCGGACGGGTGAACAGATCACACCCCATCCGCACATCCGACCAGGAGGAGACGACCGATGACGGTCCGTCAACTTAAGCCAGATCACCTACCACGACCACGCCGCCGAGCGCTGGCGGTCATCGCCGCCGGGGCGCTCAGCCTCACCGGTCTGGGAATCCTCTCCGCCGCGTCGGCCAGCGCCGACACCATCAACGCCGGAACCGCGAGCTGGGGCTTCAAGAAGTCCTTCCGCAGCTACGTCACCGGCGGGATCGCCCACGGTCACATGGCCGTCGGCGACGGGGCCATCATCGGCCCGAACGACCCGGACTTCCTCGACCCGGACCCTCTGTTCAACCGCGAAGTCCCCCTCAACGCCACGTTCGTCAACGGCACGGGGACCTACCTCCCGGGCACGAACACGATCCAGGCGACCTACGGCGGGTTTCTGCAGTTCCTCGGCCACGAGTTGCCGGCCCCGGCCGCGCCGGGCGACTACGACCTGAACATGAAGTTCACCGACGTCAAGGTGAACATCACCGGCACCACCGGAACGTTGATGGTCGACATCGTGACGCCGGACGCGACCAGCGACAACCTCGTCATCGGCAACATCCAGGGCCTGGCCACGGCACCCACTGTCGTCGGCAACACGGTCACCTATACGAACCTGCCGGTGACGCTGACGGGAGCCGGCCGGACCTACTTCAACGCGTCCGGTTACGCGACGTACGGCGCCAACGAACCGCTGGACCCGCTGACCTTCTCGTTCACGCACGCGGCCGACCCGCCGCCGTCGCCGTCGCCCTCGCCGGACCCGTCACCGGATCCCTCGCCTTCTCCGGACCCGTCGCCTTCTCCGGACCCGTCGCCCTCCCCTGCACCGGCCGGTGAGCAGAACCTCGCCGTCGAGGTCGTCGACCCGCCCGAACCGGGCATCTTCAGCTGGACGATCCTGGACAACAACACGGTCAACTTGACCGGCGGCGCCGAGGCGCCCAACGACCACTACGACTACACCGGCACGCTGAACAAGGTGTCGGTCACCGACGCCCGCCCCGCCGGTACGTGGGAACTCAACGGCCAGGTCGGGAACTTCACCGGCAGCGCCGGAACCTTCGAGGGCTGGCATCTCGGCTGGACACCGAACGTGTTCACGCCCGGCGCCAACGCCGAAGCCGGGAGCACCATCGCCCCCGGCACAGCAGCAGGGCAGGGATTGTCGGCCAGTCGCACACTGGCTGACGGCGAGTTCGGCGGGACCCCGACCACCGGTGTCCTCGACGCGGGCCTGCTCCTGCGAATTCCCGGCTCCGTCGACCCCGGCGACTACAGCGGCACCCTCACTCTCACTGCGCTCGTCATCTGACCTGGCGTCAGGTCGACCTCAGCGCGAACCCGGCGGGGGCCGGAGCACGCAGGCCCCCGCCGCGAGGACGGAGTTTGCCGGTCCTTCGCCCCACACCCCACATTCATCGGCCGGCGCGAGCCGGCAGGAAGTAGAACCTCCATGCATTTCGACACGACGCGAGGACCAACCTCGCGCACGAGGAGAACCGTGGCAGCGGTAGCCGCGGCCGCGCTGGCCGGTGGCACCCTACTGGGCATAGCCCCCTCGGCCGCCGCGGCGACCGTCTCTGTCAGCGGTGCCTCGTTCGACTGGGGCATCCACGACTACATCCAGTACGGCGGCACGGGCGCCAGTTGCAACTTCATGGCGGCGGGCGCCTTCGACGGGACGAACGCGACGACGTCCGCGGCGACCTACGCCACCTCGGCGGGCAACGTCGCTCTGCTGCGGGGCGGCGTGCCGGCGACGAACAACTACGCCGACCGCTGCGCCGGCTACAGCAACTTCGTCTCCGGTTCCTCCAACCCCGGCGGGCCGCCCGCGAACCTGAAGGCGCGCTGGACCGGTGGCACCGGGACGCGGGACACCGTGACGGGGGCGACGACGTTGAACTTCGTCGGCGCTCTCGTGCTGAAGTACAGCGGGGCGCCGATCCGGATCACCGACCCCGTGCTGACTGTCTCGGCGGCCGGCGTCGGTGAGCTTCGCGGCACGGTGGCCGTGGGCAACACGGTCGCGGCCCCGGCGTACACGACGCCGAACGTGCTGATCGCCAGCATGTCGGGTGTTACGACGAGTGCGACCGGTTTCACCAGCACGCCGTCGTTCTTCGGGAACAGCGTGAGCGCGTTGGCGGCGGTCGTCCCGGCGACCACCCCGCCGACCTCGATCATCCAGCCGGTCCCGATCATCCAGGCGCAGACCTACCTCGGCTCGCCCGGCGGGACGCCGGCGTGGGGCGCGTGGCCTGCGGCCTGGATCAGCGCGCTGCAGAACAACGGGGCGGCGAGCGGGGACGGCGGCCGGTTCTGGAGCTCGAGCATCGGCGCCACCGAGACCACGGGCGACCGCACGAAGGCGCCGTCCGGGATCACGGTCAGCTACACGCACGCGTCGGACACGGCGCCGAACCCCGGTAGCCCGGCCCAGAACGTGGCGGTCACGGTCCAGCAGATCACCGACCCGGCCTTCAGCTGGACGATCCCGGACAACAACACGGTCAACCTGACCGGCGGCACGCTGGCCCCGGGTGACTACTACGACTACAACGGCGACCTGAACGACGTCCGAGTCACGGACACCCGCCTCGCGGGTACGTGGCAGGTCAACGGACAGGTCGGCGACTTCATCACCTCCGGCTCGGAGACCTTCGAGGGCTTCCACCTGGGCTGGACGCCGAGCGTGTCCGTCCCCGGTGCCAACGCCGTGGCCGGGAGCACCATCGCCCCGGGTACGGCGGCCGGTCAGGGCCTCGCGGTCAGCCGCTCGCTAGCTTCCGGTGCATTCGGCGGCACACCGACCACCGGTGACCTCGACGCGGACCTGCTCCTGCGGATCCCCGGTTCGGTCGAAGAGGGCGACTACAGCGCCACTCTCACCATCACCGCCCTCGCTACCTGACCCCACCTCAGGTCAGAGCGAGACCCAGCAGGCGGGGGCCCGGCACCACCGGGCCCCCGCCCCAGGAACCTCCACCGTCAGCTCGTACAGAACAGGGATTCGATGAGAACCGTTGTCGCGACACCGGCCGCGCGCCGGCACGCAGGCACCTTCCTCACCGTAGTGGTCAGCGGCTCCGGGGTCTTCGCGGGCAGTCTCGCCTTCGCGGGCACCGCGACGGCGGGCGTCCCCGCCGTGTCGTCCGCCCCTTCGTTGTGGTCGCCGGCCCTCGTCCGGCAAGCGGACACCCCGGGCACGCTGACATGGTCGGTGAGCCCGACCCCGCGGGAGGAGAACGAGTCGAGGACGAGCTTCTTCCTGGACGTCAAGGAGGGTCAGTCCGTCAAGGACAGCGTGCGGATCCGCAACCTCAGCGACGTCCCGCTCAACCTGAACGTGTACGCGACAGACGCGGTCACCACCGACAGTGGAAGCACCGACCTGCTGCCGGCGAAGGACAAGCCGACCGACATCGGGACGTGGATCGACCTCGGCCGCGACAAGATCGAGGTCGCGGCCGGCGAGACCGTCGACATTCCGTTCACGATGAAGGTCCCGAACAACGCCGAGTCCGGCGACCACACCGGGGGCATCGTCACCTCCTACCTGGCCCCTGGCCAGGACGCGAACGGCCAAGCCGTCACCCTCGACCAGCGGCTCGCCTCCCGGCTCGCCGCCCGGGTCGACGGCCCGCTACGTCCAGCCCTGGAGGTCAGCGGGTTCACCGCCTCGTACTCCGGCCCGGTCAACCCGGTCGGCCGCGGCGACCTGGATGTCAGCTACACGGTGACTAACACCGGCAACGTCCGCCTGTCCGCCGAGCAGATCGTGGACGTGAAGGGCGCGCTCGGGCTCGTCGGCCGCAAGGCCAAGCTCGAGGCGATGCCCGAAATCCTGCCCGGCAACAAGATGACCGTGACGTCGACCGTGACGGGAGTCTGGCCCGCGCTGCGGACGAACGCCGAGGTCAGCCTGCGGCCGCTGCCGACCCGCGAGGGCGACGACTTCACCGCCGCCTCGACCCCCAAGATCAGCAAGGGCCTGTGGACGATCCCGTGGTCGACGTTCCTGGTCCTGTTCCTGCTGCTGGGCATCGGTGCCGCCGTCGCCTGGAGCCGCAAGCAGGCCAAGGCCCGCGAAGACAGGCGCGTCGCCGCCTCGATCGAGGCGCTGCGGCAGGCGGAGGGACTGACCGGATCAGGGCCTGGGGGCGGCCGCTGAGCGCGGTCCGCCGGCCCGACCGATCCACCGCACGAACCTCCTGACGGCTAGTCAGGAGGGGCCAGGAGGCGTCATGACGATCCTCGCCGGACCACCGGCCGGATCCCGCGCGCCGTCGAGCAGACGCCGGTTGCGGTCTCTGCGCGCGGCCGCAGTCGTCGGCGCGCTCCTCGCGCTCGCCGCCGTCACCCGGGCTGCCAGCGGAGCCGGCACCCCGGTCCCCGAGCAGTGGACTCCCGCGTCCACCTGGACGGCCGACCGCACCACGACCACCCTCCCGACCGGACTGGCCGCGCTCGTCGTCGACACGGAGCGCGGCGTCGTCCACGCCCTCGCGCCCGGGTCGGCGACCGCGCTGGACGCGGTGACCCTCGCGCCCCGCGGCACGATTTCCGGTTTGCAGGCCTGGGAGTTCGGTTTGGACGGCGCGGGCGTCAGCGCCGACCTCGAGACGTCCACGCTGACGGGGAGTCACGCAGCGGGCTCGGAGTCCGTGCGCTGGGCCGACGACGCGTACACCGTCGTCGAGCAGCCGGCCTCCTCGCCCACCCCGGTCCCTGCGGCCGCCGAACCGAACCCTGCCGACACCGCCGCACCAAAAAACGACGACGAGCCGGAAGCCGAGGACGAGCCGGCAACGACCCCCGCTCCCGAGCCGCCCGCGACCGTGACGGACCCGCGCGACTCGACCCGCTACGTTGCCCTGCCGCACGACGGGGACGGGGTGATCCAGGCGCTCCGCGACGACAAGATCCTCGCGACGTTCCTCGGGTTCAGCGCCCCGCCCCAGCTCCTCGCCGTGGGCACGGACGGCGCGCTCTACGTGGGAACGGGCACCGAGCTCGTCCGGCTGGTCCGGACCGGCATCTCCCCCGCGGTCACCGGGCAGCCCCGGGCCGCGGCGGTGACCCTGTCGGACGGCGCGTCGACGATCTCTGCCACGTTCAGCTCCGCAGCTGCCGGCGAGCCGACCCCGACCGTGCGGTGGCAGTCCCGTGCCGCCGAATCTGACGCCACGTGGGAGTACGTCGAAGGCGACCCGAACGGCTCGCTGACCGTGCACGCCGCGGCCGCCGACGACGGGCGCCGGTATCGCGCCGTCTTCACCAACCTGGCCGGGTCCATCGCGTCGGACCCGGCGACACTGACGGTGACTCAGACGCTGCCCGCGGCCGAGTTGCCGCCGGTCCCGTCGCCGTCGCCGGTCCCGTCCCCGTCTCCCTCGCCGAATCCCTCACCCGCGCCGCTCGAGCAGAACATCGTCGTCACCGTCCCGGAGGACGTCGAGCCCGGCGAGTTCACGTGGTCCATCCCGCCGAACGCGTCGGTCGACCTCACCGAGTCGGTCGACCGCGGCAGCCACTGGGTCTATTCCGGCGCGATCGCGCCGGCGACGATCATCGACGGGCGCACCGGGGGGCCGGCCTGGTCGATCTCGGGTCAGGTCGGCAACTTCACCGGCGGGATCCCGGGAAGCTTCCTGGGCTGGTCGCCGACCGTCCTCCAAGAGGGCGCCGGGGCAGTAGCCGGGCCGCACGTTGCGCCGGGTTACCCGACGGGGCCGGGTCTGTCGGTCAGTTCCCTGCTCGCCGGGGCGACCGCGGGCCACGCCCCCGGTACGGCGATCGCCGGGGCCGGGCTCGAGTTGCACCTGCCCGCCGACACCCCCGCCGGGACGTACTCCGCCACGCTGACGCTCACGGCGCTCAGTTGAGGGCGGGCCGCAAAGGGCGGGGTCCGGATGGAGCCCGGACCCCGCCCCCGGTGCCACTGCCCCCGGCTCACCCGAGGCACCCGGACGAACCGTGTGCAGCGCCGTCGATGTTACCGGCGCGCACCTGCTCGAGCGTCCGGACGGAAGAACAGCCTGGACCCCAGAGAGCAGAGGAATAACCGTGAACGCGCGCGAAACGGGTTCCCCGACGTTCCCCGCTCGTCCAGGACGCCGACGCGGCGCCTGCGTCGCCGCTGCCCTGAGCGGCGCCCTGGCCTTCGGGGCTGCATTCCCCGCGTCCGCGTCACCCCCGCCGGCCAGGACGACCGCTTTCGCCCCGTCCGGTGTGCTCGTCGCGACTGCCGACGACGGCAACACGCTCACCTGGTCGGTGCGTCCGACGCCGACGGACGCGGAGCCCGAGCGACCCAACTTCTCCTACGGGTCGAAGGAGGGCGACAGGTCACCGACAGCATCCGCGTCCGCAACTTCGGCAAAGAGCCGCTGCCGCTGAATATCTACGCCGGCGACGCGCGGACGACGCAGTCCGGCGCCCTCGATCTGCTGCCCGCGGGCGCGGAGCCGAAGGACGTCGGCAAGTGGATCGCGCTGGAGAAGAACGAGATCGAGATCCCGCCGGGAGAGTTCGTCGACGTCCCGTTCACCATGACCGTGCCGGGTAACGCGGAGAGCGGCGACCACACCGGCGGCATCGTGACGTCCTTCGTGGCTCCCGGCGCGGCCGAAGACGGGAAGCCCGTCGTGCTCGACCGGCGGCTCGGCAGCCGCGTGCAGGTCAGGATCGACGGCGAGCTCCGCCCGAAGCTCGAGATCACCGAGGTGAAGACGGCGTTCGACGGAACGCTGAACCCGGTCGGTAAGAGCTCGATGGACCTCACGTACACCGTGACGAACACGGGCAACGTCCGGATGGCGGCCGAGCAGGTCGTCGGGACGAAAGGCCCGCTCGGCCTCGCCGGCCGCAAGGCCACGCTCGACCGGATGCCCGAGCTTCTGCCCGGCAATTCGTTGACGCTGAGCGCGAAAGTGCCCGGGGTCTATCCGACGATCCACACCAGCGCATCGCTCCGGCTGCATCCCGTCGCGACCCGCGCCGGGGACACCTTCGGCGCCGACGTCGCGCCCGCGGCGAAGACGTCGGGTGTCTGGACCGTCCCCTGGGCCACGTTCCTGATGCTGTTCCTGCTCGTCGGCGGACCATTCGCCGCGACGTGGCACCGAAAGCGCCGTAAGGCCGCCGAGGACGCCCGGGTTCGTGCTGCCGTCGAAGCGCAGCTGGCAAGTTCCGGCTCCTGACGGCACCGCCAATGCGTCCGACCACCAGCGTCCCGGCCCCGGCGCGGCTTGCTGGGCATGTCGGCTATGGCGGGTCGCTGGTCGGACGCACGGGGTCCGCCCGCCCGCGGGAGGACCATGCGTCACTCCGGTCTTCGCTGGCACTGCCGCCCGCCCGGATCGGCACGGACCTCGACCTCCGCGTCCCGGTCGACACCGCTCCCCGCGTTTACATCTGGCCCTGACGGCATCGAGCTGAGAAGCTCGGCAGGCCGAGTCTGATGCCGCATCAGATCAGGAGTATCGAGTACCCGCCCGGGCGTCCGATGAGAAGGGCGGCTCGTCGCCGTAGTCGGGGCGTGGAAACGTCCGCCGGGGTGGGGGGACGCCTTCGGGGTACGGCAGGCGTCCAGATCCGGGGGGTCGGCGACTGGTACCAGCTGTCGGAGGTCTGCCAGGGCTTGCGGTCGTAACCGTGGCCGGGTTTTTCGGTTCGTCGACGTAGATCTCGGGCTGGTCGTCGCTGGGTTGGGGGTCGGGCAGGTCTTCGATGATCGTCGGGGTGGTGACCTTGTAGGGGTGCCCGAGCCGGGAGGTCCAGAGGTATGTGTCCGGCGCGGTCAGGCGCTGGGTCCAGCCGGCCCTGTGCTTGAGGGTGTGGTCGTGGCGGCACTTCGGACCGAGGTTCCAGTCGATCGTCGGTCCGCCGTGGCCGTGGTCGATCGTGTGATCGATGTCGGCTGTGGCCGCGGGCGCGCGGCAACCAGGGCCGGTGCACACTCGCTTTCGGATTTGGACGTCGCGACGTAGCGCCGCGCGGGGGAATCGTCGTCGAGCGTCGTCGGGCCTGGTGGTGTCGTTTTCGCCTGGGGGGCCGCGGGGTTGGATGCGGCTGGCTATGTCGGCAAGGACGGGTCGCCAGGCATCGAAGACGGCCGGGTCCACGGTGGCGCCTCGTTCGCCGGTGAGGAGGTCAGCCAGGAGGGTTTCGGGGATCTGGAGTTCGACGATTGCTCGGGATCGCCAGGTGCGTCGCCGCAGGCCGGGGGGTCTGGCGGTGGTGAGGCCGGCGGTAAGAAGGCGGCCTTCGGGGTCGGTGACGGCGTAGCGCCATTGGGCGGCCCCGAGGTCGTTCGCGAGGTCGCGGGCGTACGCGGGGTGAATCGGTCCGTGGGCCGCCAGCGCGGCGGGGAATTCGTCGAGGTCGAGGAGGGTGGACAGGCGCACTTGGAGTTCGACGCCGTACCGCGGGGGCTCGCGGCGGGCGATCTCGAGGCGCCGCTCGGGTGAGACTTTCCTGGCAGCGGCAAGGAGCTCCGCTGCGGCGGGCTGAACGTCGGCGGGGTCCGCGGCGGCGAGGTCGGGATCGGTGAGCTCGGCCGTGGTGCTGGACGGGTCGGTGCCCTCAGCCTCTCGGTCAGCCGGGTCCCCGGCGCGGCCCGGACTGCCGTCGGTCGGGCCGCCACCTCTGGGGCCGCCATCTGTCGAGCCGCCGTCGCTCGGGCTGTCGTCGCCGGAACCGTCGACGTCGTCGGGTTCGTCGGTCGGCGCAGGCCTGGCCGGTTCGTCTCCGGTCGCGGCGTCCGCCGCGTTCTCCCCGGCGTCCGCAGCGGCGGGGTCGGGCCGGGTCGCGGCGAGGTGGACGAGGATCTCCGCGCCGGTCAGGCCCTCGTACGTCCCGTCGAGCATGCCAGGAACAGGTCGGCGCGGATCAGGTCGATGCCGCGGCGGTCCCCGGCGTGCTTCGCCGCCCGGGCGAGGTTGTTCAGCCGCGCGCACGCTGCGGCGACCTGGTGGGGCGGGAGGCACTGGCCGATCAGGTCGGCCGTGCCGTCGTCGTTGGCGCGGCCCACGACCTTGCGCTCGCGCAGGCTGGCTTCGTAGCGGCGCTGCGCCCAGTCCGGGGTCGAGAGCGGTGGCGTGCTTCTTCAGCCGCTCCCGGATCTGCCCGGTCGTCAACTTGTCGCACAACGGCACGAGGGAGTCGCAGATCTTGCGGGCGTGGTCCTCGGACAGCGCGATCGTCTAGTCGGAAAGGAGCTTCGCCTTCGCCCAGTCGACGATGCCCGCCCGCATGCCTTCGTGCACCGACGGCACCCGCCGGACGACCGTGTCGGCGAAGTTGAGCAGGCAGGTCGCCGACAGGCGGGTCAGGAAGAGGGCGGCACGGATCTCGTCGGCGGAGTAGTCGTCCGGGTCTTCCATCCGTTCGGTCTCCGCGCCGAACGCGTCGCACAGGCAGACTTCCACGATCGAGGCGAACAGTTCCGCCTGCTCGTGCGAGACCTGGCGGTAGCGGGCTTTCATCACCACGACGGCGTCGAACCCCGACAGCACGGTCAGGTCGACGGTCGCGAGCGCGGCGGACAGCGCGGGCCCGGGCGGCATCGATGCCAAGCCCTCCGGAACCGCCCCCGCCGCTGTCATGCCCCGAATTTAGACACCCCCACCGACAGTTCCCGATCCCAGGAAAGCCCTGCAGGTAAAGGGAAGACCAAGTCTCGCGCCGGCCTTGCGACCTGAACTGACACCCAGTCATGTCGACTCGGGGCGTCCGCCGAAGTGGTCGTTATAGCGACCACTTCGGCGGACGCGTCGCGACCGCGCAGGGCGACCTGTCACCGGGGACGTGCGCGGCCGGTCCATCCCTCCGCAGGGCGGAGCCTCCCTCGCCGGCGCGGAGGGTCCCCGGGTCCTGGAGCCCGGGGAATGTGCAACGCCGGCGAGGGACGGTCCGCCGGAAAGGGCGTGACGGGGCGTCAGGTAGCTCAGGCCAGCGGGTCGGCGGGGCCGTAAGGCCGCAGTCGCAGTGTCCGGGCGTCGGCGGCGCGGATGTCGTCCGCGCGGGCAAGCAAGTCGGCCAGGTCGTCACGGCTCGCGTGAACGAAGCGTCCGCTCAGCGCGTCGACTTCGCCCCGCGTGACGGCGAGGATGAAGTTGACGACGTTGGCGACCGGGTTCCACTGGGCCGGGCGCGCGTCCGTCCAGATCGGCATGGCCTCGGTCATCTCCGTCCGGACGAGGCCGGGGCTGACGTCGAAGATCGTGACGCCGGTGCCGTCGAGTGCCGTCGCCAGGCAGTCGGTCAGGCGCGCGAGGGCGCCTTTCGAGACCGAGTACGCCGAGTAGTCGGTGTACGGGCGCGGGCCCATCCCGCTGTTGATGTTGACGATCCGGCCGGCTCCGCGGGCGACCATCGAGGGCAACACCGCCCGGCTCGTGAGGAACGGCCCGCGCAGGTTCGCCTCGACGACAGACCACCACTGGTCGGGGTCGGCCTCCCACGGCAGCACCTCGGCCGCGTCGATCAGCCCGGCATTGTTGACCAGCAGGTCGATCGGGCCGAGCGCCGCGACTACCGAGCCGACCGCAAGGGCGACCGCCACCCCGTCCGTCACGTCGGCGAGAACGACGGACGTAGGGCCCGTGCACAACGCCGCGGTCTCCGCCAGCGCCGCCGGGTCGCGGCCGAGCAACCCGACCGCGTGACCGGAAATCGACAGGGCGACGGCGATCGCCCGGCCGATCCCCCGGCTGGCGCCGGTGACGAGGGCGACCTGAGGGTCCGTCATGACGTCTTACGCGCCGGTTCGGCGACGCCGGCCGTCACGAGCGCAGGACGGCACCCACCGCCGCGGTGGCCGCGGCGACGGCGGAGTCGCGAGCGGCCGTCGCCTCCTCCACCGTCAGAGTCCGGTCGGGCGCGCGGAACCGCAGCGCGAACGCCAGCGACTTCTTGCCCGGCTCGACCTGCTCGCCGGTGTAGACGTCGAACAGCCGGATCGCCTCCAGCAGCTCGCCCGCACCGTCGCGCAGCGCAGCCTGCACGGCCCCGGCGGGGACGTGGGCGTCGACCACGAGCGCGACGTCCTGGGTCGCGAGCGGGTAGCTCGAGATCCGCGGGGCGGCGACGATCTCGTTTCCGGCGACCGCCAGCGCGTCCAGGTCGAGTTCCATCGCGGCGGTGCGCGCCGGCAGGGCTAGCGCCCCGACGACGCGGGGGTGCAGCTCGCCGGCGTGCCCGACGACGGTCTCGGTGCCGTCGCCGGCGACGGCGACCAGCTCCGCGCACCGGCCGGGGTGCCAGGGCATCCGTGCGCCGGTCCGAACCTCGAGCACCGCCCCGACCGCCTTGGCGGCGGTGCGGGCCGCCTCGATCGCGTCCGCCCAGGCTGCCGGGCGGCCCGGCCCCCACCAGCCGGCGTCCTCGCGGGCCCCCGCAACGACGGCCGCGAGGTGGCGCGGCTGGTTCGGCAGCGCGGCTGCGGTGGCGGCCAGCTCCTCGGGCGTGGCCCGGCGGTCGACGGGCAGCCGCGGGGCCGGCGGGGCTCCGGGGGTCGGCAGGAAGACCGTGCCGGTCTCGTACAGCCCGACGTCGCCGAACCCGCGCCCGACGTTGCGCCGCAAGGTGGTCAGCAGCCCTGGCAGCAGCGTGGTGCGCAGCTCAGGCTCGGTGTCGGAGAGCGGATTCGCCAGCCGCAGGGTCGCCCGGCGGCCGTCGTCGGCGGGGAGCCCGAGAGCGTCCCAGTCCTTCGGGCCGGCGAACGGGTAGTTCAGGACCTCGACGTACCCGGCCGCCGCCATCGCCCGCGCGGCCGCGCGGCGCTGGCGCTGACGGCGCGTCAGACCGCGTCCGGCAGGCGCCGCGGGCAGCACGGACGGGACGGTGTCGTAGCCCTCGAGCCGGATGACCTCCTCGGCCAGGTCGGCAGGATCGGTGAGGTCCGGCCGCCAGGAGGGCGGGACGACATCGAGCGTGTCGCCGTGCTCGACGATCTCGGCGCCGACCTGCTGCAGCCGCTTGACGACGGTGCGGACGCTGAGCGGGTGTCCCGCGACGCGCCCCGGATAGGTCGCCTCGATGCCGATGACGACCGGGTCGGGCCGGGTGCCGACGTCGGTGCGCGCGCCGTCGGCGACGGCGCCGCCGAGCGCGACGAGCAGGTCGACGGCGCGCTGCGCGGCCACGGCCTGGACGGCGTGGTCGACGCCGCGCTCGAACCGCCGGGACGCCTCGCTGGGCAGCTTGTGCCGGCGCGCCCCGCGGGCGATCGTCACGGGGTCGAAGTGCGCCGCCTCGATGAGCACCTCGGTAGTCGCGGACGAGATCTCGGTGCTGGCGCCGCCCATCACCCCGGCCAGGCCGATCGGCCCGGAGTCGTCGGTGATCAGCAGGTCGTCGGGGTCGAGGTCGCGGGTGACGCCGTCGAGGGTCTCGAGCTTCTCTCCCGCTCTCGCCCGGCGCACGACGATCTCGCCGCGTAGCTCGGCCCGGTCGTAGGCGTGCAGGGGCTGGCCGAGCTCGAGCATCACGTAGTTCGTGATGTCGACGGCCAGCGAGACCGGGCGCATGCCCGCCATCTGGACGCGCCGGCGCAGCCACATGGGCGACGGGTGCGTCGGGTCCAGGTCGGTCACGGCACGCGCGACGAAGCGGTCGCAGCCCGCCAGGTCGTCGAGGCGTACCGGGTAGCCCAGCGCGGGCGGCGCCGTCGGCGGGCCCGCCAGGCCGGGGTCGCGGAACGGGACGTCGAAGGCCGTGGCGACCTCGCGAGCGACCCCCCGCACTGACAACGCGTACCCGCGGTCGGGGGTCACCGCGATGTCGAGCACCTCGTCGCGCAGCCCTAGGAACTCCAGCGCGTCGGTGCCGACCTCGGTGTCCGGGGGCAGGACGAGGATGCCGTCGTGGTCTGTGCCCATGCCGAGTTCGGCCTCGGAGCAGATCATGCCGTCGGAAATGTGGCCGTAGGTCTTGCGCGCGGAGATGGCGAACGGCCCCGGCAGCGTGGCGCCCGGCAGGACGGCCACGATGACGTCGCCGACGGCGAAATTGGACGCCCCGCAGACGATCCCGCGCGACCCCTCTTCCCCGTTGTGCTCGGGCCCCACGTCGACCCGGCAGTAGCGGATCGGCTTCTTGAACTCGCTCAGCTCGTTGATCGCGACGACACGGCCGACGATCAGAGGGCCCGTCACATCGGCACCGAGGACCTCCACAGTCTCGACCTCGAGGCCTGCGGCGACGATCTTCTCGGCGATCTGACGGCCAGTCACGTCGGCGGGCAGCTCGACGAATTCGCGCAACCAGGAGACAGGAACCCGCATCAGACCTCCACCCCGAACGGCAGCGAAAAGCGGATGTCGCCCTCGACCATGTCGCGCATGTCTTCCACCCCGTGCCGGAACATCAGCGTCCGTTCGATGCCCATGCCGAAGGCGAAACCGCTGTAGCGCTGGGGATCCACGCCGCAGGCGACGAGCACCCGCGGGTTGACCATGCCGCAGCCGCCCCACTCGATCCAGCCCTCGGACCGGCAGGTCCGGCACGGATTTCTCGGATCGCCCACAGACGACCCCCGGCACACGAAACATTGCAGGTCGAACTCCGCGGACGGTTCGGTGAACGGGAAGTACGACGGCCGCCACCGCGTGTGGATGCCCTTGCCGAACAACACCTCGCACAGGTGGTCGAGCGTGCCGCGCAGGTGCGCCATCGTGATGCCCTCGTCGACGGCCAGGCCCTCGATCTGGTGGAAGACCGGCGTGTGCGTCGCGTCGAGCTCGTCCGTGCGGAAGACCCGGCCCGGATGCACGACGTAGACGGGCAACTCACGGTCCATCAGGGCGCGGATCTGCGTCGGGGACGTGTGCGTGCGCAGCACCAGCCCGGTCTCCGGCGGGTCGACGAAGAAGGTGTCCATCATGCTGCGCGCCGGGTGGTCGGCGGCGATGTTCAGAGCGTCGAAGTTGAACCACTCGGTCTCGAGCTCCGGGCCCTCCGCGATCTCGTAGCCCATCGCGACGAACACGTCCGCCAGGTACTCCTGGGTCGTGCTCAGCGGGTGCCGGGCACCCCGGGGCGCCCGGTCCCACGGGAGCGTCACGTCGACGGCCTCGGTGACGAGCACGCGCGCGTCCCGCTCGGTCTCGAGCTCCACGGTGCGCGCGGCGAGCGCCTCCTGGATCGACTTGCGCGCGCCGCCGACGCGCTTGCCCGCGTCGGCCTTCGCCGCCGGCGGGAGCGCCGCGATCTCGCGGTTCGCCAGCGCGAGTGGCGAGCGGTCACCGCCGACGTCCAGCCGGACCGCCTTCAGCTCGGCGAGGTCCGCCGCCTTCGCGATGGCGTCGAGGGCCTCGACCCGCATGCGCTCGACCTCGTCGGGGTGCAACGGGCCGACCTGCTTGGGGTCGTACGGGGTGTTCGGAGCCGACATGATTCGTAGACGTCCTTGCGGTTTCGGGGTTCGGCAACGCTCGCCGGAGATCCCGGCGAGTCTATTCGCCGCCTTCAGGTGCCGAGGCGCACGATCGCCGTCGGCGGGGACCACGGGACGGTGCCGAGCCAGCGCAGGCCGGGCGGGAGATCCGGGCGCGTCCCGTTCGCCGGGACGAGCTCGGTGGACACGAGCAGCCCGAGCCCGTCGCCGCCCGCGATGACCTCCGTGTACGAACGGTGCGGTCCGCCCGCGGTGAGCGCGTTCGCGACCGCCGCCACGTCGCCCACACACAGCGATCGGACGACCTGAGAGCCGCGGGGCGCGTCGCCCGAGCGCCCCGGACGGCCGAGGACGAGGAACCGGGTCAGCGCGCCGGAGATGTCGCCGACGTCGGTCGCCACCGTCACCAGCCCGTACCGCTGCCCGATGCCGGGGCCGGCGAGCGCGATCCCGCCGCCGTCCCGGACGGCCTCGCACGCACGGACGGTGGACTCCGTCGCCTCGGTCTCGAGCTTGCGGGTGCGGACGAACTGCCCGCACTGCAGCAGCGCCTGCTCGTGGCTGACGCAGCGTGCGCCCGGGGCGAAGGCACCGTCGCCCGCCTCGGCGCGACCGAACGCGTCGAACCGGATCGGCACGTCGACGAGTGCCGACCGCGCGGAACTCCCCGTCCGCCTCGAACAGCGCGCGGGCCGCCGAGTCGACGAGCCCGGAGGACGAACTGACGATCGGCATGACCACGAACTCCAGGTCGCCGGCCGTGAGCGCCTCGAGCAGCTCCGGGAACGTCCCCCGCGCGGACGTGGAGATCTCCTGCGGGGCGAGCAGCCCGCGCAGCTGCTCGGCCGCTTGGTCCGAGAACGTCCCGACCGGGCCGAGGAAGCCGACGACGGGCGGCCGGTCGAGCGGGGCGGCGGCGAGCGTGCCGAGGATGCCTGGCGGTGGCGCGAGCGCGTCCTCGATGCGCCCCCGGACCTCGGCGGCGAGGACGTCGTGATCCGCGTCCGCCCGTACCTCGAGGTCGAGGATCACCTCGCGCTGGCCCAGCCGTGCCTCCTGCCGGCGCACCGCCGACGAGCCGACCAGCCGGTGTTCGGCGGCGAGCCGGGCCGCGGCCTCGCCGCTGACCGACTCGGGGATGATCACCCGCAGGTCGATCCGCAGGCGGCCCAGGTTGAGGTCGAGGAAAGTCTCGAGCTCGAGGTCGGAGAGCATCCGGATGCGCCCGAGGCTGAGGTCGACCTTGCGCGCCTTGCCGTTCAGGCCGAGCTTTCGGGCGTTGCGCTCCGCGGCGGGCGTGTGCAGCAGGCCGGCCCGCGGGCGCGGGCCGGTGAGCACGTCACGGACGGTCAGGGTCGTCGACGACAACCCGACGATGAGGCAGCAGTACACGTCCGCCGAGTCGAGCGAGCGCAGCCCGACGAGCGAGTGCGTCCGCATCTTCTCGGCCAGGCGCGTCCGGGTGACCTGCATGGCGTCGATCGCGTCCGCCGCCGTGTGCTGCAGGCCGAGGAAGAACGAGCCGGAGAAGCGGTCCCGGACCGAGCGGAAGTGCTCGTGCACGGGCCCCTGCTCGCCGGAGAGCAGCGCCTGCCGCAACCGCGCGACCGCCTCGGCGTACTCGGCGTTGATCCGCGCGCCGTCCGTGGTCAGCTCGATCGAGACCGACGTGCGTTCCTGGACGGGGGCGATCACGCGGGTCGCGAGGCTGAGCATGCCCTCGAACATCGGCGTCCGGAACGCCCACAGCTCGTCCAGGTCGAACCCGGACATGCCCACGACGTCCGTGAACAGCAGCAGCGACTGGTGCGTCGCCGTCTGGATGTAGCTCATGATCATGTCGTGCCGCTCGGCGGTCATCTCCGAGACGAGCCCGCCCGCGAAGCGCACCAGGTCGGAGAGCCAGCCGTGGGCGCTGCGGTCGATCCACGAGGGGCAGAACACGAACGACTGCCCGGCCGGGCCCGGTGTCGTCGGCCCGAAGAGCGGGTGGAACCCGAACACCGCGAGGTCCGAGCGGACCTGCGCGAGCGTCGCCAGCGTCCCTACCTTGGACGAGGAATTGTCGAAGATCACCGCGTCCGGGGCCAGAGCCGGGAGCAGCCACTGGCCGACGTTGCCGACCTCCTTCTGCGGGACGGCGATGCACACCGCCGTGCGGGGCTCCCCCAGCCGCGCGTCGGCGAGCTGCACCGCCGGCTTCTCGTCGCCCGCCAGCACCCACGACGTCGCGCCGCCCGGGAAGTGCGCCTCAACCTCGGCGATCTTGCGATCGGTGGACGCGCCCTCCTCCGACGCTCGGTCGATCAGCGTCACGGACTTCCAGGCCCGCAAGTGCAACAGGTGCGCGCACAGCCAGCGGCCGATCCCGTCCGCCGCGCCCACCACCACCAGGTGCACCGGGCCCGCGGGATCGACGTGCTGCTCGGCGGTCCAGGTGACCTGGGGCTTCACGCCTTCTGCTCCGTCAGTGCCTTCGTCGTCAGCGTCGTGTTGTGCTCGACGAGCGCCTTCATGACCTCGTGGCCGTAGTCCTCCGCCTCGAGGCCCGGCGCGTCCAGCCGCAGGCTCGCCCCGAGCGCGTCGGCCGGCCGGTCGGGACGGTGAATCGTCCGGTGCCGGAACAGCCCGTCCGCGCGGGTCGCCGTCACCCGCGAGTACGGCAGCGGGACCCGCGCCAGCAGCTGACCCGTGTCGACGATCGCCGGGTTCGCCTGCGGGCGGAAGAACCGGCACCGCTCGGGGTCCTCGAAGCTCGTCCACCACAGCGCGACGGACTGCAGGCACACGTCGATCTCGTTCAGCGGCCGGTCGGTGCAGCCGGAGTCCAGCGACAGGTGGATCGTCGGCTTCTCCAGGCTCGCGATCGGCCCGCCCATGCCCACCGCCGTGCGGAACCGGTCGATGCGGATCATGTCGGTGTGGTGCTCGGACAGGTAGTCCGCCACGGCCCCGGACTGGCTCAGGTGCGCGCGAGACAGGACCTCGACCGGCGCGAAGTGCCGCTCCTCCGTCGACCCCGCGAGGAAGTTGAGCATGGACGGGAAGTGCAGCTCGGGGTCGGTGACCGCGTCACTGAGGTTGAGAACCTTGATCACCGCCCGGCCCGTGTCGATCTGCAGGCACAGGCTCGCGGCCGCGAGCGCGGACACCTCGTCCAGCAGCGTCGGGTACCCGTACGTCGTCACCTGCGACACGAGCTCGAGGCAGTACGGCGTGTCCTGCCTACTGTCCGGATAGTCCGCGAAAGTTCCGTTGACAGTCGGGAGACGCACGGTGACCGAAAGTCCGTTCCTGAGGGCGCGAAGGCGTTTCTGAGCTGGCCTTGCACCCTAGCAGGGGGCCTGCCGCCGCCCGTCCGACGAGCTTTCACCCGCAACGCCGGCGGCCCGGGTAGAGCTCAGCGCTCGAAGTCCGGGACGACGGACGGGAGGGTGAAGCGGAAGGCGGCCCCGCCGGACGGCGCGCGGCCGACGCCGATCGTCCCGCCGTGCGCCTCGACGAGGCCCTTGGCGATGTAGAGGCCCAAACCGCTGCCGCCGTGGCGGCGGTCGCGCCAGAAGCGGCCGAAGATGCGGGTGACGAGCTCGGGCGGGACGCCGGGGCCCTCGTCGCTGACGGTGATCGCGGCGCCGCCGGGGCAGTTCTCCAGCCGGACGGTCACGGTCCCGCCGCCGTGCCGCTGCGCGTTCTCGAGCAGGTTGGCGAGGATCTGGTCGACCTTGTCGGCGTCCACCCAGAGGTCGGGGACGGTGCCGGGCAGCTCGATCCGGAACGCGCCCGGCGAGGCGCCCGCGGCGATCAGGTGCGCGACGTGCCGCTCGACGGCCGCGGACAGGTCGACCATGCGGCGGTAGAGCTCGAGCCGGCCGGAGTCGATCCGCGCGACGTCGAGGAGTTCGGTGATGAGGCGGGTGAGCCGGTCCGCGTCCGCGTCCACTGTCTCGAGCATCATCTTGCGCTGGTCGTCCGTGAACCGGTCCCACTTCGCCAGCAGGGTCGCGGTGAAACCCTTCACGCCGGTCAGCGGGGAGCGCAGCTCGTGGGCCACTGTCGCGACCAGTTCGGCGCGTTCGCGGTCCCAGCGTTCGCGGGCGGCACCGCTGCGCAGCGTGACGACGACGCGGGCGACGGGTCCCCGGGGGTGGAGCCGGACGTAACGGGCCGTAACGAGCAATTCGCGGCCGCTGTCGAGCGTGAGGGCGCGCTCGGGGTGGCCGGTGCGCGTCGCGAGGCCGCCGTACGGGTCGACGCAGGCCCACCAGTCGCGACCGGCGGGGTCGTGCAGCGGCAGGACGTGCGCCAGGTCCTTGCCGACGAGCTCGTCGCTCGGCAGCCCGAGCAGCGCCTCGGCACGCAGGTTGACGACCGTGACCTGGCCGGCGTCGTCGGCGACGACCAGACCGTCGGGCAGCTCGTCGTACGCCACCCGGCCGTCGCCGGCGCCCCCAGACAGGGGTGTCACATCTCTCACCCCAGCAGCATCGCCCATGCGCGCGCGCTCGTGAGATCTGTTTACGTTCCCTTGCCCCGACACCCGCCGGGACGTCGCTGAGCGCGAGCGGAGCCATACAGACAGACAGCGGCAGCGGCTGCGAGGTTCAGGCTTTCGGCCTTGCCGTGGATCGGGACGCGGACGACCGCGTCCGCCAGGGACCGGATCTCGGGCGGCAGGCCCCAGGCCTCGTTGCCGAACAGCCACGCCGTCGGCCCGTCGAGGCCGCCGGAGTCGTCGAGCGAGTCCAGGTCGGCCGGGCCCGCCCCGTCGGCCGCGAGGACGCGCAACCCTGCGTCACGCAGCGTGGCGACGACCGCGACGACGTCGGCACCCACCGTGATCGGGAGATGGAACACGCTGCCCGCGGACGCCCGCACGCACTTGCCGTTGTAGAGGTCGACGGACGTGTGGGTGAGCACGACGCCCTCGGCGCCGGCCGCGTCCGCCGCGCGAATTACGGTGCCGGCGTTGCCCGGGTCGCGGACGGACGCGAGGATCGCGACGAGCCGCGGAGCCGGGGTCAGCAGGGACGTGAGCGAGACGTCCACGTTCCGGCAGACGGCGAGCACCCCCTGCGGGGTGACGGTCTGGGCGAGGGTCTCCATGATCTGCCCGCTGACCCAGCGGACGTCCAGCCCGGCGGCGGCGGCCTCGCGGAACAGTTCGGGGTAGCGGTCGGCCGCGTCCGAGGTGGCGAAGAGTTCCGTCACCGTGGACGGGCGGGCGAGCGCCTCCCGCACCGCTTGCGGCCCCTCGGCGAGAAACCGGCCGTCGGCGGCCCGGAACGCACGCTTGGCCAGCCGCCGAGCCGCCGCCACGGGCGCAGAGCGCGTGGACGTCAGTTCGGGGCCGGCCAAGGGGATGTGCTGGTGGTGGTGTTCAGGCAGCCGGAGCGGCCGGAGCAACCGGGGCGTTGCGGTCGGCCGGCAGCGCGGCCTTGGCCAGCTCCACGATCGCGGCGAATGCGGGCGCGTCGTTCACGGCGAGCTCGGCGAGCATGCGACGGTCGACCTCGATGCCGGCCAGGTTGAGCCCCTGAATGAGACGGTTGTAAGTCAGGCCGTTCTCGCGGGACGCGGCGTTGATGCGCTGGATCCACAGGCGGCGGAAGTCGCCCTTGCGCTTCTTGCGGTCACGGTAGGAGTAGGTCAGCGAGTGCGAGACCTGCTCTTTGGCCTTGCGGTACAGGCGGGAGCGCTGGCCGCGGTACCCGCTGGCCTGCTCGAGGACTGTACGGCGCTTCTTCTGGGCGTTTACTGCCCGCTTGACGCGTGCCACGTTCGAACTCCTTCGCGAGGGCTACCGCTAGCGAGCGGCGGCCCGTCGTGTGATCTGGGACAGCGGACTGACTAAAGGCCGAGCATCTTCTTGACGCGCTTGGAGTCCCCGGGAGCGAGCGGGACGTCCGCCGCGAGGCGCCGGGTCCGGCGGGACGACTTGTACTCGAACAGGTGGCGGCGGTTGGCCTGCTCACGCATGAGCTTGCCTGTGCCCGTCGTCCGAAATCGCTTGCTGGCGCCGCTGTGCGTCTTGTTCTTCGGCATGAGAGCCGCGTCTCCTCGTCGTCGGACCCGCGCGGTGCTGGTGCGTGCGCGGGGTGTGCTGTTCCTGCGGGTGTCCCCGGCGGGACGTCCGTGTGATCGGTGCAAGCCCGGAGGCCCGGCGGGCGGGCCCGTGCCTCAGGTCGTCTCGGTCGCGGCCTCGTCGGTCGTGTCGTCCGGCGCGTCCTCGTAGTGGTCTTCGTGGTCGTCGTCGAGGTCCGGCGCGATCCGTGCACCCTCGCCGCGCTCACCCTCGTACTCGTGGGGGTGGGTTTCGCGGCGGCGGTTGTCGCGGGCTTCGCGAGCCTCGGCCATCGCCTCGGACTTCTTCTTGTGCGGGGCCATCACCATGATCATGTTGCGGCCGTCCTGCTTCGGGTTGAACTCCACGAAGCCGAGCTCTTCGACGTCCTTGGCCAGCCGCTGCAGGAGCCGGAAGCCCAGCTCCGGGCGCGACTGCTCGCGCCCGCGGAACATGATCGTGATCTTGACCTTGTCACCGGCCTTGAGGAACCGGACGACGTGGCCCTTCTTGGTCTCGTAGTCGTGCGCGTCGATCTTCGGCCGCAGCTTCATCTCTTTGATGACCGTCTGCGCCTGGTTACGGCGTGCCTCACGGGCCTTGAGGGCCGACTCGTACTTGAACTTCCCGTAGTCCATGAGCTTGGCGACGGGCGGTCGCGCCATCGGCGCGACCTCGACCAGGTCGAGGTCGGACTCCCGGGCGAGCTCCATGGCCTTGGCGATCGGCACGATGCCGACCTGCTCACCGTTCGGCCCTACGAGCCGGACCTCGGGAACTCGGATCCGGTCGTTGATGCGGGGTTCTGCGCTGATGGCGCCTCCTCGGGCTGTGGTCTGTCTGGCCCCGAGCGCGAAAAAGGCTTCCGCACTCACGCACGCGGAAGCCCAGACACCGGACGCGCCCCCACCGTCGCGGGAACACGCAGGCAGCCCCGAAAGGCTGTCTTCGACCGGACCCGACGACCTTGCGGTCGGTGCGGGTGGGAGCTGGACTCCGCTTTTGCGGCCCGACAGAACAGATGCCGGGCAGGTCGGGGGTCAGCCTAGCAGCCGATCACCCACCTGGACGCCGCGCGGAGCCGGGCCCGCGGTCGACCACCTGCACGCCGGGCGGCCGCGTGCCCGCGGGAAGGAGCGCCAGGTCGAGGCCGCGGTCGAGCCGCTCGCGCAACACCGGGTCGTCGGCGAGGCGCGCGGCGACCCGCTGGGCGAGCGCCGACCGCGGCGTCCGCGTCGAGCCCGGGCGCCGGGACGAGGGCGAGCACCGCGTCCGCGTCCACCGCCGGGACGAGGCCGGCGGCGGCGACGCCGAGCTCCTGCGGCGAGCACCGCCCCCACCGCGGCGACGACCGCCGGGTCCTCCGCCGGCGGGACCGGGACGCGGCCCTGCGCCAGCGCCCGCATCGCCGGCCCCTCGACCACGAACGTCACCGGGCCCGCCGGGTCCAGCACGACCAGGTCGTAGCTCTCGACGATCGCGGCCAGGCACGCTTTCTCGATCTCGACGGGGACCGGCCGGGCCTGCGGGTGCCAGGTGGTCAGGGCGGCGCAGGGACGTGAACGCGGGCATCGCCGTCCGCCCGTCCTCGCCGACGACGGTGATCACCGACATGTCGGTCGCCTTGTCCGCCCCGGTGACTCACGTCGACGTCCAGCGCGACCGCGATCACCGCGACCATGACGCGCGGTGCCGGCCAGCGCGCGACAGACCGCGCGGCGTCCGCTCCGTTCCCGCCGCGTGCGCGGCCAGAGCCGCGGCCAGCGCCGGGTCCGCTCCCCCGTCGTCGCCGAAGAATCCGGGATCGGGGATCGACTTGGGCACGGCCGGACCCTACCCGCCGCCGGAGTTCCAGAGCTTGCGGCGCGGGTAGCACCCCGGCGTCCCGACTCCGGAGGTGCCCATGACGACCGCACACGACCCGATGCCCGTCCCGGGGCCCGGCCCCGTCCGCCCGGCCCCTGGTCCGGACCCGACCGCGCCGGACCCGCAGCCGCCCGTCCCCGCGCCCGACCCGATGCCGCCGGCCCCGCCGATAGAACCTGCCCCGCCGCCGGTCGGACCCGACCCGATGCCGCTACCTGCCTGACGACTGCCTGCCTGACGACTACCTGCCTGACGACTACCCGCCTGACGACTGCCCGCCTGAGGGGCGTCAGTCCTCGTCCAGCCCGCGCATCCGGACGACCTGGAGGGCGAGCATCAGGTTCAGCCGCAGGTGGGCGTCGGTGGTGAACGAGCCGAGCATCTTCTCGAGCTTCTGGATGCGGTAGCGCAGGGTGTTGTAGTGGAAATGCTGGCGGCGGGCGGTCTCGGCGACGTTGAGGTTCGTCTCGAGCAGGATCTCGAGCGTCTGGCGCAGGTCGCGGCTCTCCGCGTCGTCGCGCTCGACCAGGCCGCCGAGGGTTTCGCGGACGAACGCGCGCAGCTCGGCGCCCTGCGGCAGGAGGCTGAGCAGGCGGTAGACGCCGAGGGCGTTGAACTCGGTGACGGCGCCTGGACCGTGTACTTCACGGCCGACGGCCACCGCGCGTTCGGCTTCGGAGTACGCCTCCGGGATCCCCGCGATCGCGGTGACCCGGCTGAGGCCGGTGCTCAGCGTCCCCCAGCCCGCGAATCCGGCGGCGCCGACGCCGGCTTCCTCGACGGCGGCGGCGGCCTCGCGCAGCAGCTCCACGGCGCCGGCGGCACCGCCGACGACCGCGACGACCTCGTGGGTGAAGCCCGCGACGGCGGCCCGCGGGTCGCGGGCCCGGACGGCCGCGGACCACGCGGCGGTGAACTGGACCTGCCGTGCGCGTGCCGGCTCCGCGTCGAGCGCGGGGCCGCTGCCCGGGTCGAGCCGGCTCACGACGACGACCAGGGGGCGCTCGAGGTCCCAGCCGAAGACGGTCGCGGCGCCGAGCGCGCGCTCCGGCGTCAGGGTCCCGTGGACGAGGTCGCGCACGACGTCGCCCTGGTGGCGGCTCTCGGCGTCGGCGGTGGTGCGGCGCCGGGCCAGGCCGAGCGCGACGACGGTCGCCGCGTGCTCGAGCGCGCGGATGTCGGCGGGGCCGAACGTACGGTTCTCGCTGAGCGCGACCACGCGGGCGTCGTCCCCCTCGTGGGCGCCGGTCGGGACGGCGATCACGAGGTGCGAGCCGGGACCGTCGCCGTGCGGGTGCAGCCCGACGGGTGCGCGCCCGGCGCGGCACCGCCCGGCCGCGTCGAAGAGCGTGCGGTAGCGGTCGTCCTCGATCAGCCGGCGTGCCCCCGAGGACGCGAGCACCCGACCGTCTCGATCGGTGACGAACACGGCGGCGCCGAGCAGCCGGACCATCTCGTCGGCGACGTCCTGCAGGCCCGCGCCCGTCCGGGCGACGTGCTCGAGTGCGGCGTGCACGCGGTCGGCGTCGTCGAGGGTGCGCGAGCGGCGGTCCACCAGCTCCGCGAGGACGTCGGCGGGCAGCGCCGCCAGGACGCCGGTCGGGGTGTCGAGCGGGAGGCCGATCAGCGGGAGGCCGAGGCGGTCCGCCCAGTCCAACAGGCCCGGCGGCGGGCCGGGAACCAGCAGCCCGGCGAGCTCGGCGCCGGCCATCGCCTCGAACGCGGCGGCGGGCTCGGCGTCGGTGGAGACGAGATCGACGAGGATGCCGACGGACGGCACGATCACCAGGTCGTAGGGCCGCGGTCGGTCCCGCCCCGCCGCCGAGAGAACCCGCACCCCGCCGACGCGCCGCCCCAGTCCCGACTCCCCGGCCAGCAGTTTCGCCCCCGCCGAGCGCAGCGCCGTCGTCCCGAGGACCTCGCCGAGGCTCGCGCGGTGGCTGCCCGCGGATGTCCGGCTCCGGCGCGGAGCGGTCGCAGGGGCGTCCCCGGCGGTGCGCTGATCCACGGGGAGCTCGGTCATGCCCGCGACGCTACCCGGCGCTGTACTTGTGAACCAGACTCGCGAGCTCGCGGGCGGACGCCGGGGCAGCCTTGCCGTCCGACGCCTGAATGCCCATCACGGCGAGGCGCGAACCGTCCGAGAGGTCGAGGGTCACCCACGGGTCGCCGCGCTGCAGGGTCACGCCGAGGATCTCCGGCCACGCCAGCTTGCGCCGCCGCAGCAGGTTCACCACCAGCAGGCCCTCCGGCGTCGCGACGGCGCGGACGTTCGACTGCTTGAGCAGGACGGTCGCGACCACGATGCCGAACCAGAACACGCCGATCCGGTCGCCGACGCTCAGCGTGGCGTTGCCGGCGTTCGTCAGGCCCAGCGCGATCGCGCCGAGCACGGCGAGATCGAGGGCCGCGATGAACAGCGTGACCTTGCGCGTCCGGCGGGGGCGCCAGGTCTTGGGCAGCGCCGGGGTGACGGGCACGGCCGGCTTCGCTACGGGGTTCAGATCCGGCACGCGTGGATGTCCGTGACGAGGATCGCGCGGGCGCCGACGTCCCACAGGTCGTCCATGATCCGCTGCGCGTCGGCCCGCGGCACCATCGCGCGGACGGCGAACCAGCCGGCGTTGCGCAGCGGCGACACGGTCGGCGACTCCATGCCCGGGGTCAGGGCGACGGCCGCGTCGACGGCGGACTCGGGCACGTCGTAGTCCATCATCACGTAGCGCCGCGCGACGAGTACGCCCTGCAGGCGGCGGAGCAACTGCTCCACCCCGGGGGACGTGACCGCGCCGACGCGGCGGATCAGGACCGCCTCCGAGCGCAGGATCGGCTCGCCGATCAGCACGAGGCCGGCCTGGCGCAGGGTCGTGCCGGTCTCCACGACGTCCGCGATGACGTCGGCGACGCCCAGTTGGATGGAGGTCTCGACGGCGCCGTCGAGGCGGATCACCTCGGCGCTGACGCCGTGGTCGGCCAGGTACTTCGCGACCAGGCCGGGGAAGGACGTGGCGACCCGCAGGCCCTCGAAGTCCTTGACCCCGGTGCCGACGCCGGGCAGCGCCGCGAACCGGAAGGTCGAGCCGCCGAAGCCGAGGTCGAGCACCTCTTCGGCGGGGGCACCGGAGTCGAGCAGCAGGTCGCGGCCGGTGATGCCGATCTCGAGCTGACCCGAGCCGACGTAGATCGCGATGTCCCGCGGGCGCAGGAAGAAGAACTCGACGCCGTTGTCGGGGTCGGCGAGCACCAGTTCCCGCGAGTCCGCCCGTTGCCGGTAGCCGGCCTCGCGCAGCATCGCGCTCGCGGGCTCGGACAGCGAGCCCTTGTTGGGCACCGCGACGCGCAGCACGGGCTCTCCTACAAAGTGACGTGAGGTGAAGGACTTACAGGTGAGCGTATACGTCGTCCAGCGACAGGCCGGTCGCCAGCATCAGCACCTGGACGTGGTACAGCAGCTGGGAGATTTCCTCCGCCGCGCGCTCCGGGCCCTCGTGCTCGGCGGCCATCCACGTCTCGGCTGCCTCCTCCACGACCTTCTTGCCGATCGTGTGCACGCCGGCCGCCAGCGCGCGGACGGTGCCCGAACCCGGGTCCCCCGCCGCGGCCTTCGCCGTCAGCTCCTCGAACAGCCCCTCGAACGTCTTCACGGTCTCGTCCCTTGCGCGATCGGAAACGGGCGCAGCGTCAGCGCCGTGGCGAGCGCCGCCTGCGCGACCTCGTAACCCTTGTCTTCCTTCGACCCGGGCAGCCCGCTGCGCTCGTACGCCTGGGCGTCACTGTCGCAGGTGAGCACCCCGAACCCGACGGGGACGCCGGTGCGCACCGCCACGTCGGTCAACCCGAGCGCAGCCGCCTGGCACACGTAGTCGAAGTGCGGCGTGCCGCCCCGGATGACCACGCCGAGCGCGATCACCGCGTCGTGGGACGCGGCCAGGCGGAGCGCGGCGACCGGCAGCTCGAACGTGCCCGCGACCCGCAGCACGGTCGGGTCGGTGACCCCGGCCTCGTCCAGCGCGCGGCTCACACCGTCCAGCAGCGCGGCGACGATCTCGCCGTGCCACTCCCCCGCGACGACGGCGACGCGCAACCCGGCGGCGTCGGGGACCGTCATGGTCGGCGCACCGGAGCCGCTCATGTGCAGGGCCTCTCGTCGTGCCCGGGCGGCAACTGATGCCCCATCCGATCCCGTTTCGTGTCGAGGTAGCGGGCGTTCTCCGGCGTCGGCTCGATGATCGACGGCACCAGGTCGAGGACGGTCACGCCGTAGTACTCGAGGCCGATGCTCTTGTCCGGGTTGTTGGTGATGAGCCGGACGGACTTGACGCCGAGGTCGAGCAGGATCTGCGCGCCGACGCCGTAGTCCCGGGCGTCCACCGGCAGGCCGAGGTCGAGGTTCGCGTCGACGGTGTCGCGGCCGCCGTCCTGCAACTGATAGGCCCTCAGTTTGGAGGCCAGGCCGATGCCGCGGCCCTCGTGCCCGCGGATGTAGACGACGATTCCGCGGCCCTCGCACTGGATCCGCGACATCGCCGAGCGCAGCTGCGGGCCGCAGTCGCAGCGCAGCGAGCCGAACGCGTCGCCGGTGAGGCACTCGGAGTGCACCCGCACGAGGACGTCCTCGCCGCCGGCCACGTCGCCGACGACCAGCGCGAGGTGCTCGTCCTCGGCCCCGCGGATCGCGGCGTTGTCGTTGTACGCGTACGCCTGGAACTCACCCTCGACCGTCGGCAGCCGGGTCTGGGCGAGTCGCACGACCTGCGACTCGACCCGGCGCCGGTAACGCGACGAGGTCCGCGATCGAGATCAACGCGAGGTCGTGGGTCGCGGCGAAGGTGATCAGGTCGGGCAGGCGGGCCATCGTCCCGTCCTCGTTGACGACCTCGCAGATGACCCCGGCGGGGGTCAGGCCCGCGAGCCGCGCCAGGTCGACGGACGCCTCGGTGTGGCCGGGCCGGCGCAGGACGCCGCCCTCGACCGCCCGCAGCGGGAAGACGTGCCCGGGCCGGGTCAGCTCGAACGGCTCGGTGGCGGAGTCCACGAGCATGCGGATCGTGCGGGCCCGGTCCTTCGCGGAGATGCCGGTGCTGACGCCGTCGCGGGCGTCGACGGAGACCGAGTACGCGGTCTTCTTCGCGTCCTCGTTGACCATCGTCATCGGCGGGAGCAGCAGCCGGTCGAGGTCCTTGCCGAGCATCGGGACGCAGACCACGCCGCTGGTGTGCCGGATCATGAAGTTCAGCAGGTCGGGGGTTGCCTTGGACGCGGCGAAGACCAGGTCGCCCTCGTTCTCGCGGTCCTCGTCGTCCACCACGAGGATCGCCTTGCCGGCCCGGATGTCCGACGACGGCCTTCTCGATCGAGTCGAAGCGAAATTCGGCGGCGGGCGCGGAGCCCGCGCAGACGGATGTCATGCCGTTCCTCCTGGCATCAGGTGTTCGACGGACTTCGCGACGTACTTGGCGACCACGTCGACCTCGAGGTTCACGACGTCGCCCGGCCCCCGGTGCCCGAGGGTGGTGAGCCCGAGGGTGGTCGGGATGAGGCTGACCGTGAACGAGTCGACGGTCAGCGCCGCGACGGTGAGGCTGACCCCGTCGACCGCGATCGAGCCCTTGTGCACGACGTAGCGGGCCAGGTCGGCGGGCAGCGAGATCTCGACGAGCTCCCAGTGCTCGGCGGGCTCCCGGCGCAGGACCGTGCCGACCCCGTCCACGTGGCCCTGGACCATGTGGCCGCCGAGCCGGGTCGCCATCGTGACCGACCGCTCGAGGTTGACCGGCGCGCCGGGGGTCGAGCGCCCCGAGCGCCGAGTGGTCGAGGGTCTCCTTCATCACGTCGACGGTGAAGGTGTCGCCGTCGACGGAAGTGACGGTCAGGCAGACCCCGTTGCAGGCGATCGAGTCGCCGTGACCCGCGTCGGTCACGACCAGCGGGCCGCGGAACGTCAGGCGCGCGGAGTCCGCGAGCGGCTCTAGCTGCCGCGAGCTCGCCGAGTTCTTCGACGATGCCGGTGAACATGTTCAGACCTCCCAGCTCGCCGGGCGCGCGGTCAACCGCACGTCCGGCCCGATCACGGTGACGTCGTCGAGGCGCAGCCGCAGGGCCGCGTCCAGCGTGGGGGCGCCCGGCCCCGCCAGCGCGGGCAGGCCGCCGCCGCCGATCATCAGGGGCGCGACGTAGGCGATGACGCGGTCGACCAGGCGCTCCGCGAGGAAGCTGCCGGCCAGGTGCGCGCCGCCCTCGAGCAGCAGTGAGACGACCTGCCGCTCGTGCAACGTGGACAGGACCACGGCGAGGTCGAGCCCCCGGCCCGTCACTGCGCGCGGCACCGGGAGCACGACGGCACCGGCCTTGCGCAGCGCCCGCGGCGCCCTCGCCGTCGGCTGCGTCCTCGCTGACGAAGACCAGCGTCGGTGCGGTGTCGTCGAGGATCCGCGCGGTCGAGGGGGTGCGCGCCTCGGTGTCGAGCACGACGCGCAGCGGCTGGCCGCGCAAAGTCGACACCTTGCGCACGCCGAGGTGCGGGTCGTCGGCCAGGACCGTGCCCGAGCCGACCAGGACGGCGTCGGAGGCCGCCCGCAGCCGGTGCACCTCCGTGCGGGACTCGACGCTGGACACCCAGCGGCTGCTGCCGTCGGCGGCGGCGACCCGGCCGTCCATGCTGGTCGCGTACTTCCAGGTCACGAACGGGCGGGCCGGCCCGGACGTAGGTCAGCCACGCCTCGTTGACCCGCTCCGCGGCGGCGGCGAGCACGCCCGACCTCGACGGCGACGCCCGCGTCCAGCAGGGTCTGCGCTCCGCCCGCGGCGGCCCGGTGCGGGTCCCGGACCGCGAGGACGACCCGGGCGATCCCCGCGTCGAGCAGGGCCTGGGCGCACGGGCCGGTCCGGCCGGTGTGGTTGCACGGCTCGAGGGTGACGACCGCGGTGCCGCCCCGTGCGGCGTCGCCGGCGACGGCCAGCGCCGCGACCTCGGCGTGCGGCCCGCCCGCGCGGGCGTGGAACCCTTCCCCCACGACCCGGCCCGACGCGTCGAGCACGACCGCGCCGACGACCGGGTTCGGGGAGGTGGTACCGAGGCCACGGGCGGCGAGGTCGACGGCGCGACGCATCGCGTCGATCTCGACCGTCGAAGCCACGGTATTCGCCCTTCCCTGCGTCGCGGACGCGGGCTACGGGGCGTGGCAACGGGAGGGCCGGGCATCGCGGGGCGACCCGCAGTACCTGGCGCAAAGGACGCCGAATAAACGACACCCCTCGCGTGCGCCTCCCATCCGGACTTTCACCGTCGGTCCCGGAGTTCCACCAGGTCAACCGGCCGATGGCATCGGCCGGGTCGCGGACTGTCACCGCCGGTTCGGAATTACACCGACCCCGGAGCACACGAGTGTTCGGGGCCAGTCTGACATGTCGGGCCGATGATCGCCCGCGGCGGTCTCGGCACACCCGCTCCGCGGGCCTGACGGCTCAGTGGCCGGCGGCCCGGGTCGCGATCGTGCCGAGACTCAGCACGGCGGCGTCGAGGTCGTCGGCCATGAAACCGTCGACGCCGAGGCTGCGGGCCTGCGTCGAACGCACCGGCCAGCCCTCCACCGCCACGACGAACTTGCCCTGCTTGTGCGCGCGCTGAACGATCGCCTTGGTGACCGGCGCGCCGCGGGCGACGATCACCTGGTACGGCGCGTTCCACTCGTCCTCGCGTTCGATCACGAGCCCCAGGCGCTTGGCGCCGGCCAGCTTGAGCTTCTCGACGTGGTGCGGGTTGTCGGCCATGACGACGGTGCGGTTTGCGGGGCCCGAGGTCGTGTTCATGTTGTGCTTGTTCAGGATCCGCACGATCGTCTCGGACTGGCCGGCGAACGCGGACTTCACATGGACGTAGACCTTCAGCGCCGTAGGCGCGAGTTCCGCGAGCGCTTCGTCCAGCGTCGGCACGCGCTCGCCGGAGAGCGGGTTGCCCAGGACGTAGGTCCCGACCTCGCACGCCTTCAGGGCCGCGAGCGTGATCTGGGTGACGAGGCCGGTGCAGGTCGTGGTGCGGTCCACGGTCCGGTCGTGCATGAGCACCGGGACACCGTCGCGCGTGAAGCGGATGTCGAACTCGACGCCGTCCGCGCCGATGTCGCTCGCGTGGCGCATGGTGGGCATCGTCGACTCCGCGCCCCAGCGGGACCCGCCGCGATGGCCGACGACCTGGGGGTTCTTTCTGGGCGGGACGGTTCGCTTCGCCAGGACGGCGCGGGGCTGTTCGACTACGGCGGGTGACTGGCTGAGCGCTTCTGGGGTGGTCGCCCCGGCACTGGCGCTGAGCGAGAGGGCGACGAATCCGAGGGCGATCGCACCGACTCCCGCGGCGACCGTGAGGTACGGCGCGGCAGCGCGCGTCCGACGCGGTGAAGCTGATGCCGCCGCCTGTGAAGTGCCCTGACGCTCCAAAGCCGATCCCCCCGAATCGCCGCCCTGATCTTGGAGCTTGGACGGAGTCGGGGGGTGCGGCGTTCACGTCGTTCGGTCAGAACAGGGTCAACCTTTCGTACCGACAACGTGCCGCTGGTACAACGCGGACGGTTAAGTCGGACGAATGGGTGCGGTCAGGCGGGTGTGCCCGCCTTCGCCTTCGCGGCCACAGCCTGCGCGCGGAGGCCGTCGATGGCCTTCTGCGGGTCCTCGGCGTTGTAGACGGCCGATCCGGCGACGAACACGTCGGCTCCCGCCTCGGCGCACCGCTCGATGGTCGACGCAGCGACGCCGCCGTCGACCTGCAGCCAGACGTCGAGGTCGCGGCCGTCGATGAGTTCGCGGGCCCGGCGGATCTTCGGCAGGACGACGTCGAGGAACGACTGGCCGCCGAAGCCGGGCTCGACGGTCATCAGGAGCAGCATGTCGATCTCGCCGAGCATGTCGGCGTAGCCCTCGACCGGGGTGGCGGGCTTGAGCGCCATGCCGGCGCGGGCTCCCGGCGGAGCGGATCGACCGCGCGAGCCGGATCGGCGCGTGCGCGGCCTCGACGTGGAACGTGACGCTGCCGGCGCCCGCCTCCGCGTAGGCCGGGGCCCAGCGGTCGGGGTCGGCGATCATGAGGTGGCAGTCGACCGGCGTCGTCACGGCCTTGAGCAGGCTCTCGACGATCGGCAGGCCGAGCGTGAGGTTCGGGACGAAGTGGTTGTCCATCACGTCGACGTGCAGCCAGTCGGCGTAGCCGGCAACGGCGTTGCACTCGTCGGCGAGCCGCGCGAAGTCAGCGGACAGGATGCTCGGTGAAATAAGGACGCCCATGCGCGAGACCTTACCGATGACGCTCGTCACACTTCGAAGCGGTAGCCCATGCCCGGCTCGGTGATCAGGTGCCTCGGGCGGGACGGGTCGGGCTCGAGCTTGCGGCGCAGTTGCGCCATGTAGACGCGCAGGTAGTTCGTCTCCGTCCCGTACGCCGGGCCCCAGACCTCCTGCAGCAGCTGGCGCTGGCCGACGTGCTTGCCGGCGTTGCGGACGAGCACCTCGAGCACCGCCCACTCCGTCGGGGTCAGCCGGACCTCCCCCGCCGGCGGTCGTGACCCGCTTCGCGGCGAGGTCGACGGTGAAGTCCTCGGTGACCGTCACGACCGCGACCTGCTCTGCGTCCGTCGCCGCGCGGCGCAGGCCGGCCCGGATGCGGGCGAGCATCTCGTCCATCCCGAAGGGCTTGGTCACGTAGTCGTCGGCGCCGGCGTCCAGCGCCGCGACCTTCTCGGCCTGCGTCTCGCGGGCCGACAGCACCACGATCGGCGCCCGGCACCACGCGCGCAGCCCGAGGATGACGTCGACACCGTCCATGTCGGGCAGGCCGAGGTCGAGGATCACCAGGTCGGGTGGGCGCCGGCTCGCGGCCGCCAGCGCGGACGCCCCGTCCGCCGCGGTGTCGACGTCGTACGACCGGGCCCGCAGATTGATGCTCAGGGCCCGCAGCAGGGTCGGCTCGTCGTCCACGATCAGGACGCGGTTGCCCGGCCGCTCATGCCCATTCCCCCCGCGGGCACCGCGTGCTCGTTCCTCCCACGCCGTGCCCGCTCACGTCGATTCCCCCGGGACACCGGGACGGTGACCGTCATCGTCAGGCCCCCGCCGGGCGTGGTGGACGGGGTCAGCGTCCCGCCCACGGCCTCGGTGAAGCCCGCGGGCGATCGCGAGCCCGAGCCCGACGCCGCCGGCGGACCGGTCGTCGAGGCGCTGGAACGGGGCGAACACCCGCTCCCAGTCGGCGGACGCGATGCCCGGGCCGCGGTCGACGACCTCGAGGCGCAGGTGCCGCCCGTCCGGGTCCGCGCCGCCCGCGGACGCGGACGGGTTGATCGGGCGGGGAGAACCGGCGCGCGTTCGCGACGAGGTTGGCGACGACCCGCTCGAGCAGCCCGGGGTCAGTGTGCGCCAGCGGCAGGTCGTCGGGCACGTCGACGTCGACCGGCGCGTCCCCGGCGGCGTGCACGTGCAGCAGCGCGCGGGCGACGACTTCGTCCAAGGCGACGGCGCGCCACGACACGGACAGCACGCCCGACTGCAGCCGGCTCATCGCGAGCAGGTTCGCGAGCAGGACGTCCAGGCGGTCGGCCGAGGACTCGATCTGGGCGAGGAACTCCTCGCGCTCCTCGGCGCTCCACTCGACGTCGCGCTGGCGCAGGCTCGACACTGCGGCCTTGACCCCGGCCAGCGGCGTGCGCAGGTCGTGGCCGACCGCGGCGAGCAGCGCCGAGCGCAGGCGGTCGATCTCGGCGAGCTCCCGGGCGTGCGCGGCCTCCTCGGCCAGGCGCTGTGCCTCCCACGCCCGTGCGGCGGTGGCGGCGAGGCGGCCAGCAGCCGGCGGTCCTCCGCGAAGATCTCCGGGCCTTCGGCGACCAGGCGCAGCCCGCCGCCGGCGTCCGTGGAGATGACGGGATTCCCGCGCAGCGGCGGGCCCACCGCGGCCAACGGGTCGCTGTCGTGGCCGCGGCCGCAGCAGCGCCACCGACGTCATCCCGAAGGTCTCGCGGACCTGCTCGAGCACCGCGGCGAGCGAGGTGTCGTCGACCGGCGCGGCGGCGAAGCGGGACTGAGCAGCTCCGCCTCCATCATGCTGCGCGCCGCGGCGACCCGCGACCGGGCGGCCAGGTCCACGATGACGCTGACCGTGACCGCCACGAGGACGAAGACGACCAGCGCGATCACGTCGAAGCGGTCCGCGATCGCGAACTCGCCGTACGGCGGGGTCAGGAACCGGTTCGCGAGCAGGAACGACACCGTCGCCGCGACGACCGCGGGCCCGACGCCGCCGACGACGGCGACCATGACGACAGCGAGCGTGTAGAGCAGCAGCACGCTCTCCAGCGAGAGCTGCGCACGCAGTGCGACCAGGCCCGCGGTCAGCGCCGGCAGGCCGGCCAGCGCGAGGCCGAGACCCGCCCACCGCCGGGTCGGCGACAGCCCCCCGCCCGCCGCGGGCAGCGCACCGCGGCGCACGGCGACTGTCGACCCGGGCATGTGGACCATGCGCCCAGTCTCACACCCGGTCAGGCGTCGGGCGGTGCGCCGCTGCGGCGCGCTTCGCGGACCTCCGCCGAGCCGATCTGCCAGGGCACGCTGGTCACCATCACGCCCGGGCAGGAACAGCAGGCGCGTCTTCAGCCGCAGCGCGCTCTGGTTGTGCAGCAACTGCTCCCACCAGTGCCCGACCACGTACTCGGGGACGAACACGCAGATGACGTCTCGCGGGCTCTCCCGCCGCATCGTGCGGATGTAGTCGAGGACGGGCCCGGTCACTTCGCGGTACGGGGAGTCCAGGACCTTGAGCGGGACGGGGATCTGCCGGTCCCCCCATTCCTTGAGCAGCGCCGCCGTGGCCTCGGGACTGGTCTGGACGGTCAGGGCCGTCAGCGTCGTCGGCCGGGTGGCGCGGGCGAACGCGAGCGCCCGCATGGCCGGGGTGTGCAGCCGCGAGACGAGGACGACGCCGTGGATGCGGCTCGGCAGCGTGACCCCGCCGGAGGGGGGCGTCAATTCCTCGCTGAGACTGTCGTAGTGCCGGTGGATCGCCTTCATCAGCAGGAAGATGCAGGGGTATTGCGATGCACACCAGGTACGCGCCGTGGGTGAACTTCGTGACGAGAATGATCACCAGTACCGTGCCGCACATCGTCAGGCCGACCGCGTTGACGACGCGGGAGCGGATCATCCGGGCGCGGACCTTCGGGTCCGACTCCGTGCGCAGCAACCGGGTCCAGTGGCGCACCATGCCTGTCTGGCCGAGCGTGAACGAGATGAACACACCCACGATGTAGAGCTGGATCAGTTTCGTCGACGAGGCGTCGAAGGCGTAGATCATCAACCCGGCCACCGCGGCCAACGCGATGATGCCGTTGCTGAACGCGAGCCGATCGCCGCGGGTGTGCAGTTGACGCGGCAGGAACCCGTCCCTGGCGAGGATCGAGGTGAGGACAGGGAAGCCGTTGAATGCGGTGTTCGCGGCCAGGAACAGGATGAAGGCAGTGACGACGGCCAGGTAGACGAAAGCGACGGATCCGTCTCCGAAGACCGCAGCCGACACCTGGGCGATGATCGGGTCCTGCTGATAGCCAGGCCCCGCGGGCTTCCCGCCGATGAGGATGTCGACGGCCGGGTTTTCCGCCAGCCGGACGTCCGTGAGCAGGCCCGAGTGCCACCATCCCGCCGAACATCACCACCGACAGACCGCCCATGATCGCGAGCGCGGTCGCCGCGTTGTCGCCCTTCGGCTTCTCGAACGCGGGCACCCCGTTGCTGATCGCCTCGCACCCGGTCAGGGCGGCACAGCCGGACGCGAAAGCCCGCAGGACGAGGAAGACGACGGCGATGCCGCCGAGCCCGACGACCTCGGGCTCGATCTCGTACGCCGCGGTCGGTGCCTCGAGATCGTGACCCAGCACGACAGAGCGAACGAGGCCGATGCCGACCAGGAGCGAGGATGCCGACGATGAACGCGTAGCAGGGGGCCGCGAAGGCCAGGCCCGACTCGCGGATCCCGCGCAGGTTGACCAGCGCGAACAGGACGACCATCCAGACGCCGATCCCGACCTTGTGTTCCGCCACGAACGGGATCGCCGACCCCAGGTACTCCACACCCGAGGACACCGACACCGCGACGGTGAGCACGTAGTCGACCATCAGGGCGCTGGCGACGGTGATGCCGGCCTTGGGCCCGAGGTTGACCGTCGCGACCTCGTAGTCGCCGCCGCCGCTCGGGTAGGCGCGCACAGTCTGCCGGTAGGACAACACGACCGTGACGATCAACAGGACGACGCGCCGCACCGATCCATGCGCTGTAGTGGTAGAAGGCCAAGCCTGCGATCGACAGGACGAGGAAGATCTCCTGGGGCGCGTACGCCACAGTCGACAGCGCGCTGCTCGCGAAGATCGGCAACGCGATCCGCTTGGGCAGCAGGGTGTCGCCGAGGCGCTCGGAACGCACCGGCGTTCCGACGAACAAGCGCTTCGGGATTTGCAGCAGCTTCACGCCGCACAGACAACACCAGCGTCAAGGCGGGGGCTCAGGGCGGGGGCTCAGGGCGGGGGCAGCGCGGGCTCGGGCTCCAGGTCCGGCGCCGCGTCGCCGGCCGGCAGCGCACGCCGCGCTTCGCGCACCTCGGCCGACCCGAGCTGCCACGGCACGCTCGTCACCATCACACCCGGCAGGAACAGCAGGCGGGTCTTCAGCCGCAGCGCGCTCTGGTTGTGCAGGAGCTGCTCCCACCAGTGCCCCACGACGTATTCGGGGACGAACACGCAGACGACGTCGCGCGGGCTCTCCCGCCGCACGGCCCGCACGTAGTCGAGGACGGGCCCGGTCACGTCCCGGTACGGGGAGTCGAGAATCCGCAGCGGCACGGCGATCTGCCGGTCGCCCCACTCCTTCAGCAACGCCGCAGTCGCTTCCGGGCTCGTCTGCACGGTCAGCGCCGTCAGGGTCGTCGGTCGGGTCGCCCGGGCGAAGGCGAGCGCCCGCATGGCCGGGGTGTGCAGCCGTGAGACGAGGACGACGCCGTGGATCCGGCTCGGCAGCGTCACCCCGCCGGCCGGCGGCGTGAGCTCGCGCGCGAGGCGGTCGTAGTGGCGCCGGATTGCCTTCATCAGCAGGAACAGGATTGGCATCGCAATGCAGACCAGGTAGGCACCGCGGGTGAACTTGGTCGCGAGAACGATGCACAGGACGCTGGCGCTGAGGACGAGCCCGGTCGCGTTGACGAGGCGGGAGCGGACCATCCGACGGCGGGCGCGGGCGTCCGTCTCGGTCTTCAGCAGCCGCGTCCAGTGCCGGACCATGCCGGTCTGGCTGAGCGTGAACGAGACGAAGACCCCGACGATGTAGAGCTGGATCAGCTTCGTGACCTCGGCGTCGAACGCGTACACGAGCAACCCGGCCGCGGTGGCCAGCACGACGATGCCGTTGCTGTAACGCGAGCCGGTCGCCGCGGGTGTGCAGCTGACGGGGCAGGAACCCGTCCCGGGCGAGGATCGAGCCGAGGACGGGAAAGCCGTTGTACGCAGTGTTCGCGGCGAGGAAGAGGATGAGGGCGGTGACACCGGCCAGGTAGACGAATGCCGCGGAACCGTCCCCGAAGACGGCCGCTGAGACCTGGGCGATGATCGGCTCCTGCTGGTAGCCCTCGCCCGCGGGCTGCCCGTCGATGAGGATGTCCGACGGCCGGGTGCTCGGCGAGCCGGACGTCGGTGAGCGAACCCAGAGCCACCAGGCCCCCGAACATCGTCACGGCGATCGCCGCCCATCAGCGCCAGGGTGGTCGCCGCGTTCTTGCTCTTCGGCTTCTGGAACGCCGGGACGCCGTTGCTGATCGCCTCCACGCCGGTCAGCGCTGCGCAGCCCGAGGAGAACGCGCGCAGGACGAGGAACACCAGCGCGAGCCCGCCCAGGCCGACGACCTCGGGCGCGATCTCGTAGCTCGGCGGTCGGCGCCTTCAGATCGTCGTCGAGCACGAGGATGCGGAACAGGCCGACCGCGACCAGGGTCAGCACGCCGAGCATGAAGGCGTAGGACGGGATCGCGAACGCCAGCCCGGACTCGCGCACGCCGCGCAGGTTCACGAGCGTCAGCAGCGCGACCATCGCCAGCGCGACCGCGACCTTGTGGTCGACGACGAACGGCACCGCCGAGCCGAGGTTGTCGACGCCGGCCGAGACGGACACCGCGACCGTGAGGGTGTAGTCGACGAGCAGCGCGCTCGCTACGACGACACCGGCGTTCGGCCCGAGGTTGACGGTCGCGACCTCGTAGTCGCCGCCGCCGCTGGGGTAGGCGTGCACGTTCTGCCGGTAGGACGCGATGACGACGATCATCATCAGCACGACGCCGGCGGCGATCCACGGCGCTGAAGTGGTAGAAGGACACGCCCGCGATCGACAGGACGAGGAAGATCTCCTGCGGCGCGTACGCCACCGACGAGAGCGCGTCGCTCGCGAAGACGGGCAGGGCGATGCGCTTCGGCAGCAGGGTGTCGCCGAGGCGCTCGCTGCGGACGGGCGCGCCGACGAACAACCGCTTGGGGATCTGCAGCGCTTTGGCGAGCTTCACGACCTGAGGGAACACCCGCTACGGCCGCGCTTCCGGATCTTGACGGCTCCCTGACGCTCGAGCCGCGCATCTTGACGCGTCCTTAGCGGTCCGGGTGGAGCGCGTCACACGGTCCTGCGGATGCGGCCCCACGGCTTGTACACCGACAGCGTCGCGGCGATCATCAGCGCGAGCGGCGAGACGATCGGGGGGAACTTCAGATCGCCGACAGCGACGTCGGTTGCTCCGCCGGTAGCGAGCAGCCGGGCCTGGTCCGCGGCCTCGTGCACGCCGCTGCGCAGCGCCGTCGCGACGAGCACCACCAGGACGATGTTCAGCACCAGCTTGACCGCCACCCACCAGTACCGGACGAGCCCGAACTTCGTCCCCAGCCCGAGAATCAGCCCGCTTCCGAGGCACACCAGGCCCGTCACGAGCATCGGCCCGACGGCGAACAGCTCGAGCGCCTGGAGGCTGACCGCCTTGGTGTTCGCGCTGTCCGTCGTTGCTGCGGTGACGACCAGCACGGCCAGCACCACGTCCAGCCCGATCCACGCGCCCGCCGACGTGATGTGGACGACGAGCACGGCCTTGCGCGTCCGGCGGGGCAACTGCCGCCCTACCGCACGGCGGGTCTGGACTGTCCGGGTTGCGGTGGTCGTCTCCATGCGGCCCAGGATCCGCGTCTTGCGACGTCGCGTCGTCGGGTAGGAGGCGGCCTCGACCGTACGGAAATGTGCGTACGCCGCGGGGTCGCGAGCCGTCGCCCCTCTTCCATGCCTGACTAGGCAGGACACGCCGAGCGGCATCGGCGTGTCGCGACTGCTCACTCATCCATGAGCGGGCAGCAACCGCACGACGCGTCAGGCGGGCGGTGGGTCGGCCCGGAAGCGGCGGACGAGGTCCGCGGTCGACTCGGTGATCCTGTTCAGCTCGGTCAGGAAGGCCCAGTAGTCCGGGTGGACCCCCTCGAGCATGTCCTCGGCCCGGTCGAGGCGGGCGGCGAGGGCGTCGAGCTGGGCGGCCCACGGCTGTGGCGGAAGCGTCCGGCCGGTCATGACGAGGCGTTGGGCGTCACGGACGGTGAAGCGGACGGCCGCGACGCGGGCGCGCGGGTCCTTGCGTGCGTCCTCGAGCGCGGCGCGCCGCCCGTGGACGGACGCGGCGAGGTCGGCCGCCGAGTCGAGCCGGGCGACGGCGCGGGCGAGGACGTCGGTCGCGCGGTCCCAGTCGGCGCCCCGGGCGGCCTCGCGGGCGCGGTCGAGTTCTGCGTCGGCGGCCGACAGCAGCGCGGCGATGCGCGGTTCCGCGTCCGCCAGGTCGGCCCAGCACCCCTCGACGTAGCCGCGGCGCAGCTCCCGCAGCACCTCCGGGATCGCGCCGGACTGGTTCGCCAGCGCCTCCCGCCGCGTGCGCAGGGAGCTGAGGCGCCGGGTGGCCTCCTCGCGGCGGCGGGCCAACGCGACGGCTCGGGCCCGGGTCGCGTCCGCCAAAGCAGGCACCCGGGCAGCCAAGGCGGCAACCTTGTCCGCCAGCGAACCCGCGCCCCCGACCCCGTGCACGCCCGCGCCCCGGGCCAGCTCGGCGGCGACAGCCTCGGCCTCCGCCAGCGCGTACGCCGCGGCGTCCAGCTCGACGCCCGTCCGCCGCGAGCGCAGCCACCGCCGCGCGGGCCTCGGCCAGCGCCGCCGAGGCCGCCGCCGTTCGCGCGGTGAGCCGCTCGAGCGCCGCGTCGATTCGCGCGAACAGCGCCGCGTGCTCGGCGAGGAAGCCCTCGAGCTCGCCGGCCATCGCGCCGACGTCGGCCGTGGCCGCGGTGAACGCCGCCGCCGCCGCGGCGAGAGCGCCCAGCCGGCGCGTCGTCCTCGATCGGGTGCGCATCCAGTGTCGCGAGGTAGCGCTGCGCCCGGACGTCGGCCTGCGCGCTCAGCTTCGCGTACGCGGCCGTCAACCGAGCGGCAGCGGCAGCGTCCTCGCCGAGGTTCGCGAACGCGTCCACCTGGATCTGCGCGTCTCGCTGTGCCCGGTCCATCCGGTAGAACGCGTGGACGGCGGCCTCCTGCGCGGTGCGCGCCTCCCACGCGCGCGCCTCGCGGCCACGCAGCTTTCGCGGCGGCCCGCCGTACCCACCGCTCATGCCCGGCCACTCATGCTCGGCACCGTAGCGCGCCGTAAGCGAGACAGGTCCGCTCAGCTCCCGCTGACGGCCTCGAGCAACCGGGCGAGGATCTCCTCCCCCGCCAGCACCCCCGCGGCCTCCGTCACCTCGACGTGTGGACGGGTCCAGCCGAGGTCGTGCAGTTCCCCGTGCGCCGGCCGAAGGGCGAACTGTGCGGCCTCGAGCAGGTCCGCGTCCAGCAGCGAGTCCCCCGCCGCGAGCATCCGGGTCGCGCCCGTCCGCCGGACCACCTCCGCGATCGCCGCCGACTTGGTCAGCGGATGCGGCACCGCGTACACCTTGCGGCCCTGCAGCGAGACGCCCCAGCCGAGCGGCTCGCACCACTCGGCGAGCTCGGGGACGAACGCCGCGGGCATCTCGGCCCGGGACACGACCAGGTAGCAGAACATGTCTTCCGCGACGCGCCGCGCCGTCGTCCAGCGCGGGTCGCAGACCTTCGCGAGGTGCTCGGAAAGCTCCTCGATCGGCGCGCACTCCGCGGCGATCTTCCCCTTCACCGCGCGGGCCCAGTCGCCGTCGGGACGGCCGCCGACGACGATGCGTGCGCCGTTGGTCGTCACCGCGTACTCCGGGACGTCGTCGGCTAGGCGTACCCGGCGGTACTGCGCCAGGGTCCGCGTCGTCGTCGGGACGACCACGGCGACCTCGGCCAGCGCGGCCAGCAGCGCGTCGGCGCGGCGGGTCAGGAAGGACGCCGGGGCCGCGTGGTGGAGCTCGACGACCGCCAGCCGCGGCAGCCGCGGGTCGGGGCCGGCGAGGCCCAGCGCGCCCGCGGAGTAGATCAGGGTGCGGTCGAGGTCGATCGCCACGACCGGGAGCCCCCCGAGAACTCTGTTCATGTCAGCTCCGAGAGTGCGGCGACGCCGGCCGAGCCGACCGCGCCGCGGGTGTAGCGCGGGTGGACGAGCCCGACGCAGCTGTACGGCAGACCCTCGACCAGCTCGACCGGAACCCCCCGGGTCGTCGCGAGCATCCGGACGTGGTCGAGGTCGGCCCCCGCGTCCGGGTGGGCGAGGATCTTCCACGGGACGCGGCGCAGCAGCACCCGCGTCGTCTCCCCCACGCCCGGCTTGACGAGGTTGACGTCGCCGATGCCGTATTCCGCGCTGATCCGCTCGACTGCGGCCCAGCCCGCCCAGGTCACCGGCCGGGCAGCTGCCGAGCCGGCGGCGACAGCCGCGTCCACCTCGGCGGTGACGGCGCCGAACTCCGCGCTGACCGCGTCGAGGAACTCGGCGGAGACGTCCGCCGGCGCGAGGTCGCGGTAGAACTTCGCGCCGTGGAAGTCGTCCGGGCCGATCAGGTCGCGGCGCAGGACCGTGCGCGAGACGAGCCCGGACACCGTCGAGTTCAGGCACGCGGACGGGACGAGGAAGTCCTCTCGGGTCCCGGCGATCGGCACGGCGCAGCCCGGGTCGGCGAGCACCGCGAGGTCGGGGTCGAACGCGGCGCCGCCTGCGGCGGCGTGCGCCACGAGGGACGCGGCGAGCTCGCGGGCGATCGCGCCCTTGCCCGTCCAGCCGTCCACGAAGACCACCGCGGCCGGGTCGTGGTTGGCGGCCAGCCAGCGCAGCGCGACGGGGTCGATGCCCGCGCCCGCGCACGATGCTGACCGCGTAGTGCGCCGGCGACGAGTCCGTGCCGGTGCTGCGCCCAGCGGCGCATGAGGATGCCGATCGGCGTTCCGGCCCGCGCCAGGCTGACCAGGACGGCGCCGGGCCCGCGCGTGGCCAGGACGGCCTCGGTCGACGACGCCGACGGCGTGCGCGATGCGGCGGGCGGAGTCGGCGAGCGCCCGCGCGAACAGCTCCTGGTACTCCGGCGAAGGCTGGTACTCGAGCGGCAAGCGACTCCGCGTAGTGCGCGCCGCGCGACCTGCACCGCCTCCTCGCGCTCCTCGACCGGAGCCTCCAGCGGCGACGCCGGACAGGTCCTTGAGCAGCCACGCGACCTCGTCCGCCGCGTACGACCCGAAAGCCGGGCCCGACGAGCGGGCTCGGCAGCCGCCGGGTACTGCGCTGGCGCGGGGGCAGGACGCGGGGCCGGGTCGGGCAGCACGCAGGCGACGACCTCCCCGGTCACGGCGCGCAGCCGGTCCAGCAGGCCGCCGGGAGCGCGCAGCGCCGGGGTGTCGGCCGCCGCGTCCACCACGAGGACGACGGCGTCGAAGCGCCGGGACCCGCCCGGCCCGGCGACGTTGTACGCGTACCGGTCGCCCGGTCCGTCGCGCGGGATTGTCGTGGGCGGGGAAGACCAGCCGGGTCCGCACGGCGTAGCCGGGGTCGTCCACGGCGAGGACGGGCGACCGGGTCGTCGTGGAGAACGAGACCCGCGCTCGACGCCCCGGGGACGGCGTCGACCAGGTCGGCGAGCGCTGTCGCGATGCGCATCGGCGCGTACATCAGCTCCTCGGTCCCGAGGACGAGCACGCGGCCGGCCGGCAGGTCGGAGCCGGGCCACAGGATCGCGGCCACCCGCTCCGCCGCCTCGCCGGCCGCACCGCCGAGCGCGCCGACGTCCGCCACGGTGAGGCCGTGACGGCCCGTCACTGCGACGCCCGACGGCCAGCCGACCTCGACGTCGCGCAGCCCGCCGCGGTGCCCGCGCGCGTCCCACCGGGGCGCCACCTCGAGCCCGGCGACCAGGGCACGGCCCTTGTCGAGCGCGTCCGCCGGCAGCGCGATCTGCCCCGCGCACAGGGCGACCACGTCGATGCGGGTGCCGAGCGTGGTTGCCGCCGCGGCCATCCGCTCGCGGTCCTTCGCGGAGCGCAGGTCGACCAGGGTGGCGACGACGTAGCGTTCCGCGAGCTCGAAGCCGGTGCAGCGCAGCGACCGTGTTCAGCACGGTGCGCCCGGTGCTCAGCTCGTCGTCGACGAGGACCACCGGGCCGGCGCCGGCCAGCAGCGCCGGGTCGGCCGGCAGCAGCAGGTGCCCGGTGGCGTGGGAGTGCTCCTCGCGGAACGTCTCCGCGGTCGGGACGCCGGCGACCGGGCGCCGGGTGGAGTGCAGGTAGACGGCGCCGAGCGCGTCGGCGACGCAGTGCCCGAGGCCGGTGGCCGTCTCCGCGTACCCGAGCACGACGACGGGGTCGCCGGCCGGACGCGGCGCCCCGCCGGCCGCCCCGCCGGCCGCACGGACGGCGCCGGGCAGCGCGGCGGCCGCCCCGGGCGTGCGCGCCGTCGGTCAGGGCCGCGCACAGCAGCTCCGCGACGTCGGTGGGCATCGCCTGCTCGCCCGCCAGCTCGCGCCGCGACGAGCTCGCCGAGCAGCAGGCCGGCGCCGTAGACCAGCCGCGGGTCGGCGGGGACGTGCTTGCCGAGCACCCGCGAGACGAGCAGGTGCGCCCGGCGGGGGTTGCGCCGCAGGGCGAGGCCGAGCAGGTCCGCCGCGTCCACGCCCGACGGGCCGGCGACGCAGCGTCGTCGAGCCGGGCCGGCAGGCGTTCCGCCAGCCCAGGCGCCGCGTCCAGGCCGCGGCCGTCACGCCACGCTCGCCACCAGCAGGTCGACGAGGGTGACGTCCTCGGCCGGCGACGCCGAACGCGTCCGCCCGGGCCATCGTGCGCTCGGCCCAGGCACGGTGCGGGCGGCCCTCGTTCATCTTGTTGCCGTACCGGGACGGGGTGACGCCGCCGCCGGAGGCGTCGGTGCGGAGCACGTCCTTCGCGTCCGAGTACTCCTCGTGGGTGACCACCGACAGCGCGTGGACGGCGCCGACGTGCGTCGGGTGGATCACCGTCTTGCCCGTCAGCCCGTTCGCGCGGTCGAGCACGACCTCGCGGATCAGCCCGTCCAGGTCCTTCGTGATCAGGTCGCGGCGCAGCTTGCGGGCGTCGTGCTCGTCGAACGGCGACTGGCGCAGTTGCGGCTTGAACAGGCGCTCGCGGTTGTGGAAGTACTCCCACACCGGGCCGGTCACGACGTGCCCCGTGCCGTCGGCCCGGCCGAGGACGTTGACGACGTCCGAGATGACCTCGGCGACGATGTGGACGTCGTAGATGGTCAGGTCGCGGCTGCGGCGGAGGCCGAACGCGGAGCACAGGTCGGTCGCGCCGATGCGGACGGCCAGGACGCGCCTCGCGGTGCTTGTCGAGCAGCGTGGCGACGCCGGCGAGCGTCTCCTGGCGGGTCTCGCGGTGAATGACCTCGCGCGACTCGAGCACGGGCATCGCGAACAGCCGGTGCCCGCAGCGCAGGGAGGCGTCGTCGACCGCGTCCAGGAAGGCGGCGCCGTTGGCGTCGGTGAACTTGGGCAGGACGAACCCGGACAGCACCCGGACGTCGTCGCCGAGGCCCTCCGCGATCACCGGCACCTGCTCGGGGTGGCGGACGCGGACGAAGACGAGCGGGCCGTCGGAGTCCGGGTCGACGGCGGCCTGCCCGGCGGCGAACAGGCGGAGCTGGGAGATGACGTTGGCGCCGGCGGCGGCCTGGTCGGCGTCGCCGATCGCGTCCTCGAGGCACAGCACGCTGCTCATGACGCCCGCGGCGGCCTGCCGGGCGAGGTCGGTGGCCAGGGCCGGGCGGGTGGCCGGCATGTAGAGCGTCGCGCCAAGGGCCACGGCCTGGGCGGACAGATCGCTCTTCCGGCTGAAGGGTTGCGGTTCCCGGGCGAAGAGCCGGGCCCGCTCAACAGCGCTAGGTGGTGGAAATGACGCATGCGGCCTGCTCCCCGTGCCGGGCCAGCCGGCAAGCTCGTTCGCGGTCACGTCCGGCTCCAAGGATGGCCGGTGCCCGCGGAACCCAAGCGCGCGGGGTCTCCCGCGCCGTTAAATGTTGATCACCACCGATATCGGCATAATTATTCTCGAGCGTCCAACGCCCCGGCCGACTTCCCAGTTCCGGCTGACGTACACCAGTATCACGCGGGGTGCCGGGACGGTTACGCCGCGGCACGAATGGCACGATGCTCCGATGACCACCCTCGCCAAGGGCGCGAACACTGCCGTTCCCGCCACTCGTGTCCGTGCCGTCCTCGGTCTGGAGCGGCGGGTGCCGGCGTCCCCGACGTCGACGCGTCCGCGCTCCTGCTCACCGAGGCCGGCAAGGTCCGCGACGACGCGGACTTCGTCTTCTACAACCAGCCGGCGCACGCCTCCGGCGCCGTTACCTACGACGGCAAGCAGGGCGGCGGGACGCCGGCGGCGACCGACACGCTGAGCGTCGACCTCGGCCGGCTGCAGCCCGACATCGAGCGGGTCGTCATCGCCGCGTCCTCGGACGGCGGCACGTTCGGGCAGGTCCCCGGGCTGAACCTGCGCCTGCTGGACGCGGACGACCGGCGCGGAGATCGCCCGGTTCGACGACATGCAGGCGTCCACGGAGACGGCGTTCGTGGCCGGCGAGCTTGTACAAGCGCGGCGGGGCCTGGAAGTTCCGCGCCGTCGGGCAGGGCTGGGCTTCCGGGCTCGCCGGCCTGGCCGGCGACTTCGGCATCAGCGTCGACGACGAACCCGCCGCCGCGCCCGCCGACCCCCACCCCGGCCGCCGCGCCCGCTCCCGCCGGCGGCGGCGTCTCTCTGTCCAAGGCCGAGAAGCTCGTCCGGCTGGAGAAGAACCTCGAGAACCGCGGCGACACCAAGCTGCTCAGCCTGACGAAGAAGGCCGCCGTCTCCCTGGAGAAGCGCGGCCTGGCCACCCACACCGCGCGCGTCGCGATCGCGCTGGACATCTCCGCGTCCATGCACAAGCTCTACGGTGAGGGCAAGATCCAGGCGCTCGCGGAGCGGGTGCTCGCGCTCGGCATGCGGTTCGACGACAACGCCTCCATCGACTGCTTCCTGTTCGGCGCGGACGCGTACGAGGCCGGCGAGATCACGCTGGACAACTACAAGGACTACGTCCCGGCGATGCTGCGCAAGCACCGCCTCGAAGGTGGCACGTACTACGGCAAGGCGATGGCCATGATGCGCCGTCACTATTTCGGCTCCGACGCCCCGCGCTCGTCGCCGCTCGCCGACATGCCGGTCTACGTCATGTTCGTGACGGACGGCGCGACGATGGACGAGCGGGTCACCCGCGAGCAGCTCACCTACGCGAGCTTCGAGCCGATGTTCTTCCAGTTCATGGCGATCGGCGAGTCCTCGCACGCCGTCGACGCCACCCCCGGCGCCCCGGTGAAGAAGCAGCGCGGGCTGGCCAAGCTCGCCCAGGCGGCCCGCGACCGCGCGTTCGCGTTACTCGAGGACCTGGACGACATGACCGGACGGTACGTCGACAACGCCGACTTCTTCGCGGTCTCGGACCCGGCGAACATCTCGGACGACGCGCTGTTCGACCTGTTGATGAACGAGTACCCCGGCTGGCTGACGATGGCGCGGGACAAGGGCCTGACTCGCTGACGGACCGTTAGACGCCGGGAAGTGGCACGATGCCGCTATGACCGTGCTTGCCAAAGGCGCCAACACGTCGCTGACCGCCACCCGCGTCCGGGCCGTCCTGGGGTGGGACAACCGCCCCGGCGTCCCGGACGTCGACGCCTCCGCGTTGCTGCTCACCGCCGCGGGGAAGGTCCGCAGCGACGCGGACTTCGTCTTCTACAACCAGCCGTCGCACGCCTCCGGGGCGGTCGCGCACGTCGGGAAGCAGGCGCCCGGCTCGGGGGCCGCGACCGACGCGCTGACCGTCGACCTCGGCCGCCTGCAGCCGGACATCGAGCGGGTCGTCATCGCCGCCTCGTCCGACGGCGGGACGTTCGGGCAGGTGCCGGGCCTGCACCTGAGCCTGGTGGACGAGGGCGGCACCGAGATCGCCCGCTTCCAGGACATGCAGGCGTCCACGGAGACCGCGTTCGTCGCCGGCGAACTGTACAAGCGCAACGGCGCCTGGAAGTTCCGCGCCGTCGGGCAGGGCTGGGCCTCCGGGCTCGCCGGCCTGGCGACCGACTTCGGCATCTCGGTGGACGACGCGCCGGCCCCCACACCCCAGGCCCAACCCGCAGGCCCAACCCGCCGGCCAGCCCCCGCCGCCGCCCGCGGGTGCGCGGGTCGCTCCCCCGGGGCCGCCGCCGGGCGCCGCGCCGTCCGGCGCTCCCGTCAACCTCGACAAGGGCCGCGTGAGCCTGCAGAAGGGTCAGCGGGTCAGCCTCGTCAAGACCGGCGCCCCGGCCCTGACCAAGGTGATCATGGGCCTCGGCTGGGACCCGGCGAAGGCCGGCAAGGACGTCGACCTCGATGCGTCCGTCATCGCCTTCGACGCGAACCACAAGAAGCTCGAGATCGTCTGGTTCATGCACCTGACGGAATTCGGCGGGGCGATCAAGCACTCCGGCGACAACCTCACCGGCGCCGGCGAGGGGGACGACGAGCAGATTCACGTCGACCTGGGCGCGTTGCCCGCGAAGGTGGCGGCGCTGGTCTTCACCATCAACTCGTTCCGCGGGCAGAAGTTCACCGAGATCAGCCGGGCGTTCTGCCGCCTCGTCGACGCCGGCAACGGCGCCGAACTCGTCCGCTTCGACCTGACCGACTCCAAGCCGCAGACGGGCGTCCTCATGGCCGCGTTGCGGCGCACGAGCGCCGGCCCCTGGGAGATGGAAGCCCTCGGGACCTTCCACGACGGCAAGACCGGAAAGGCGATGGTCGACCCGGCCTCCGCCGCCCTGCGCGGCTTCTGACGCTGGAATTCGCGGGACGTCCGGGTAGGTGGTCGCCCATAACGACCGCTCACCCGGACGTCCGCCACCAGACCGTCCGCCCGGCCCGGACGTTCGCCGAGAGGTGCCGAATGCGGGTCATCAGCGACCGGACGCCCGCATTCGGCACCTTTCGTCGAGTACTGAGGCTGCCGCACGTGAGCTGCGCGCCCACGGAACACGCGGCCAGTCGCTGGTGCGGACCGGCGTCTCGGACGCTCGCAAGCCCGGCGCGCTGACACGCTGCCCGCCTCGCCGCCCCTGAGCGAGCCTCCCTCGCCAGCGTGGAAGGTCCCCGGTTCCGGAGCCCGGGGGACGGTCTCTGTCGGCGAGGGACGCTCAACTGGAAGGTGGGTGACGGGGCGCCAGGTGAGCGGAGCGCGCGGGGCGTCCGGCGTCCGGGACGTCGGTTCGTGCGGCGAGAGCGAGCCGCGGCCGGCGTCGCTCTCCCCCGCCCTGGGAGCCGCGACACGCCGGGCGCCCTCGGCGTGTCGCTGCGCTCAGCTCATCCATGAGCTGAGGCGGGCCGATTCCGCAACAGCCTCGAGCGACCGACACCCGGACGTCCGAGAGTCAGTGCCCTACTTGGAGCCGGCCTGCCAGTTCATGCCCCAGCCGTAGGCCTGGTCGAGCTCGCGCTGGCTGCCGCGGATGTAGCGAACCTCGCGGCGGACGGCGACGCCGCCACCGGTGTTCTCCAGCATCGCGATGGCGCAGAAGCGGGAGCCGCTGTCGGCTCTCGTCCAGGCGCATGTCGACCTGCGGGCCGTCGGCCGGGAAGAGCGTGACGACCGCGTCGGCGCCGGCCCAGTTGGGGACGCCCTCGTAGATGAACGCGAACACGAGGATCCGCTTGATCCGGGAGGCCTGGGACAGGTCGACGAACAGGTTCTCGCCGCCGGTGTTGGTGCCGCTGCGGTCGTCGCCGTCGAGCCGCAGGATCGGCCTGGACGACGTCGGCTGTGCCGGTCGGCGAACGTGTTGCCGAGCGCCTGGACGACGCCCTTGGAGCCGTCGGTGAACTCGTACAGGGCGCCGAGGTCGAGGTCGATGTTGCCGTTCGCGCCGCCCATCGCCGCACCGGCGATGCGCTTGAGGAAGCCGCCCTTCTTCTCCTCCGGCTTGGTGGTGTCGACGGGCCGGGCCGTCCAGTTCAGGTTGACCCGGAGCATCCCGCCCGAGCCGCCGCTCTTGGTCAGCGAGACCGAGGGCGCCGACTTGGTCAGCGTGACCTTGCCGAGCGACACCGGAGCCGAGCCGCCCCCGGACGGCGGCGACGACGGCGGCGGCGGTACGGCGGGTGCGGCCGCCGGCTTGCTGGGCTTCGTGTAGTCGATTGGCATGACTGTCCCTTCGTGGCGCCGGACGCCGAAAGCTGGATGGACCGTTACGTGATGGACTTGACCTCGGTAGGTGCCTTCGGTTCCGTCCCGGCCGCGTCCCGTTGGGAGGCGGGACCGCCGTGCCGCTTGTTGTGACATGCAGCGAGGTGACGAGCGCGGTGATGATGAAGCCGACGCCGATGCCGCCGGTGACGATCTCCTGAACGTGGTACTTGATCGTGAGCAGCAGGATCGTGGCGAGCGCGCCGATCGCCCACATGCGCGCCGTGCTCGAGGTAGACGTAGTCGCCGAGGGTGCCCTTGCGGACGAGGTAGATCGTGAGCGACCGGATGTACATCGCGCCGACGCCGAGGCCGAGGGCGATGATGATCGGGTCCTGGGTGATCGCGAAGGCACCGATGACGCCGTCGAAGCGAGAACGACGCGTCGAGCACCTCGAGGTAGAGGAAGAGGAAGAAGGCGGCCTTGCCGGTCGCCTTCGCCGAGGCCCGTCGGGCCCGCCGGCCCTTCGCGGACGACTCCGCGGCGTGCTGCGCGTGTTCCTCGATTCCCTGGGACTCGAAGAGGCTGCCCAGCCCGTTGACCACCAGGTAGGTGATGAGGCCGAACGCCCCGGCGGTCATGACGGCGCCCTCGTCCTCGGCGAGGTACTTCGCCGAGAGCACCAGGGCGGTGAGCGCGACGGCCGTGGCCGCAGCCGTCGAGCTCGCCGACCTTCGCCAGCGGCCGCTCGAGCCAGCGCCAGCCAGGGATCTCGCGCTCGTCGTCGAAGATGAAGTCGAGGAAGAGCATCAGCAGGAACATGCCGCCGAAGGCGGCGATCGACCGGGTGCGCCTCGTCCAGCAGGTAGGCGTAGGAGCCCTCCTCGTCCACGTCGCCCTTCTCGAGCGCGAGGTCGATCGCCTCGATCGGCCCCAGGTGCGCGGTGATCCCGACGATCAGCAGCGGGAACACCAGGCGCATGCCGAAGACGGCGATGAGGATGCCGATGGTCAGGAACATCTTCTGCCAGAACGCGCTCATCCGCTCGAGGATCTTGGCGTTGACGACCGCGTTGTCGAAGGAGAGCGAGATCTCCAGGACGATCAGGATGGCGACCAGGACCAGCGCCTGCGGCTCCGCCGTAGAGCCACCCGGCGATCAGGCCGGCGACGGTGATCCCGAAGGACCAGCCGAACGTCTTCAGAACCACGAGTTCCCCGAACGTGTGAAGGACCGGGCCGCGTGCGCGGCCTGATCAGGACGGTCCGCCCGAACGGACGTGACCGCAGGTGACGCGGAGTTCAGCCGACGTTGACGCCGTAGTCCTGCGCGATGCCGCGCAGACCCGAGGCGTAGCCCTGGCCGACGGCCCGGAACTTCCACTCGCCGCCGTGGCGGTAGAGCTCGCCGAAGATCATCGCGGTCTCGGTCGACGCGTCCTCGGTGAGGTCGTAGCGCGCGAGCTCCGTGCCGTTGGACCGGTCGACGACCCGGATGAACGCGTTGCTGCACCTGGCCGAAGGACTGCCCGCGGTTCTCGGCGTCGTAGATCGAGACCGGGAACACGACCTTGTCGACGTTCGCCGGCACGGTCGCCAAGGTCGACGTTGATCGACTCGTCGTCGCCCTCGCCCTCACCGGTGAGGTTGTCGCCGGTGTGCTCGACCGAGCCGTCCGGCGACTTGAGGTTGTTGAAGAACACGAAGTGCGAGTCGTCGATGACCTTGCCGTCGGCGCCGCAGACCAGCGCGCTGGCGTCGAGGTCGAAGTCGGCTCCGGTGGTGGTGCGGACGTCCCAGCCCAGGCCGACCGCCACAGCGGTCAGGCTGGGCGCCATCTTCGTCAAGCTGACGTTCCCGCCCTTGGCGAGGGAGACGGACACGACATTCCTCCTGAGTACTCGTCCTGGTGCGTGCCTGCGAGACTTGCTCGGCGCGCAACTAGGTGGCGCCCGAGTCCCCGCCCGGCCGCGGCCGGGCGGGGACGTCGGGATGGAGCTGTGGAGCTTCGATCTAGGCGACGTTGACGCCGAAGTCCTGCGCGATGCCCCGCAGGCCCGAGGCGTACCCCTGACCGACGGCGCGGAACTTCCACTCCTCGCCGTTGCGGTACAGCTCGCCGAAGACCATCGCGGTCTCCGTCGAGGCGTCCTCGGTGAGGTCGTAGCGCGCGAGCTCTTCGCCGTCGGCCTGGTTCAGGACGCGGATGAACGCGTTGCGAACCTGGCCGAAGGACTGCGCACGCTTCTCGGCGTCGTAGATCGAGACCGGGAACGACGATCTTGTCGATCTCGGCGGGCACGGCGGCGAGGTTGACCTTGATCTGCTCGTCGTCGCCCTCGCCCTCACCGGTGAGGTTGTCGCCGGTGTGCTCGATGGCGCCCTCGGGGCTCTTGAGGTTGCCGAAGAACACGAAGTGCCCGTCGCTGAGGACCTTGCCGTCGGCCTTGACGCCGATGGCGGAGGCGTCGAGGTCGAAGTCCGTGCCCGTCGGTGGTCCGGATGTCCCACCCGAGGCCGACGGTGACAGCGGTCAGGCCGGCTGCGCCGGCCTGCTTGGTGAGCGAGACGTTTCCGCCCTTGGAAAGGCTGACTCCCACGAGAGTCGACCCCCTTCTCGAGGATGCGGGGCAGGTCCACGATGACCTACTCCCCTGGCATGGTGCTGCTCGCCACCGGAGGACCGATGGCGTCGAGGCGAGCCTAGTCCTCGTCCGGCCGAGGACTCAGGCTGCGACCCGCGTCGTGGTCCGACAACGCCCCCCGATCACGGGAAGTGCCCGTAACGCCGGTCACTACGCACCGCAGTCATTCCTGATGCACCGTCACGCAGCGTGCGCCGAAATACCCGCCAGCGGCCCTGAAGCTGGGTCTGATGGGGCGGGGGTTGCCGAAAGTGGTTACTACGAGTTGGCTGTCAGATTTGCGCAGCCGCCGACACCCCATTCGTCGGCCCGGCGTCCGTGCCGGGGTCAAGCTGACGCCCGGTCAGGTCGGCCCGCAGGAAGCGGAATTTGCTCCCCTTCCGCGCACTGACGCGGGCGTCGGCCTTCGCTACGCTCCAGATTCTGCCGATTTCCGCCGCGTCGGACTCAGCGTCAGGATGTGGACGATGCCAGGACGGTCCGGCGCTCGCCGCGCGCCGCTCGCGGCCGGCCTGCTCCTCGGTGGCCTCGCGGTCCTGCCCCTGGGCGCCGGCACGTCCGCGGCCGGGGCGGCGAACGCCCCGTCGGGGCGCTCCCCGATCTCGGTTTCGCTGTCTGCGCCGCAGTCCGTCGAGTCCGGCGAGCGGGCCACGTTCGGCGCCGCGGTCTCGGCCGTCGACACGCGCCTGGCCGTCGCCGGCGCCACCGTCGTCCTGGACCAGCGCAAGAGCCGAAAGAGCGGCTGGCGGGAGGCGGACCGCTCCGTGACCGACACCCGAGGCCGTGTCGCGCTGACCGTCCGGGTGCCGTCCACCCGTGAGTTCCGGGCCCGCGCCCTGGCCAACGCCTTCTTCGACGGCGCGAGCAGCGGGATCCTGCGCGTCCGCGTGCGCTGAGCGCCCCCCTCAGCCTCGGGGTGGCCCCGTCAGGTGCGGCCGCCGACCGGGGTGAGCGGCAGGAGCTTCGGGCCGGACGCCACGGGCGACGGCGCCACCGCGGCGGGGAACTTCTCGTACGACAGCCGGACGCGCTCGGGGTCCGGGATGCCGTAGCGGGTGGTCCGCTGGCGGGCGGGGCGGCCGATGCCGGTGGCGATCTCGTCGAGTTGAGCCGGGGTCATGACGGACCCGAACTCCGACCCGGCCATCCGGGAGATCGTCTCTTCCATCAGCGTCCCGCCGAGGTCGTTGACGCCGGCGCGCAGCATCGCGCGGGTCCCGTCGACGCCGAGCTTCACCCACGAGGTCTGGATGTTGTCGATCCGCCCGTGCAGCAGCAGCCGGGCCATCGCGTGCACGGCGAGGTTGTCCCGCGGGGTCGGGCCCGTGCGCGCGACGCCGGCGAGGTAGATCGGCGCGCTGTGGTGGACGAACGGCAGCGGGACGAACTCGGTGAACCCGCCGCTGGATGTCCTGCAGCCGCGCCAGCAGCTTGAGATGCGCGACCCAGTGGCCCGGGTTGTCGACGTGGCCGTACATCATCGTCGAGGACGAGCGCAGCCCCACGGAGTGAGCGGTCGTCACCACCTCGATCCAGGCGGCCGTCGGCAGCTTCCCCTTCGTCAGAACCCAGCGGACGTCGTCGTCCAGGATCTCCGCGGCCGTGCCGGGAATCGTGTCGAGCCCGGCCTCCTTCGCGGCGATCAACCACTCCTCGATGCTCAGGCCGGTGCGGGTCGCGCCGTTCACGACCTCCATCGGGCTGAACGCGTGCACGTGCATGCCGGGGACGCGGCGCTTCACCTCGGCGGCGAGGTCGAAGTAGGCGGTGCCCGGCAGGTCGGGGTGGATGCCGCCTTGCATGCAGACCTCGGTCGCCCCGACAGCCCAGGCCTCCTCCGCGCGGTCGCCGACCTGGGCGAGCGAGAGCGTGTACGCGTCGGCGTCCGTGCGGCGCTGGGCGAACGCGCAGAACCGGCACCCGGTGTAGCAGACGTTGGTGAAGTTGATGTTCCGGTTCACGACGTAGGTGACGTCGTCGCCGACCGTGTCGCGCCGGATGTCGTCCGCGAGGGAGATCAGGGCGGCGAGCGCGGGCCCGTCGCAGGTCATCAGCGCGAGCGCCTGACCGTCCGTCAGATCCGCGGGCGAGCGCTCGGCCGCGCGCAGCGCGTCCGACACCTCGGCCGGCGAGCTTCGGCGGGACGAAGGAGTTCGAGGCTGCGATCCGCTCGGCGTCCTCGCGGACGGAGTCCCAGTCGCCGTAGGCCGCGTCGAAGTCCGAGCGGGTGACCGTGCGGCGCCCCTCGGTGTCGATGGAGGTGGCCAGGTCGACCCGGCCCGAACCCGACCCGCCCCACTCGGAGTCGGGCTCCTGCCACGGCAGCCCCACCGCGACCGGGCCCGGCCGGGAGAGCCCGGACGGCGCGGCCAGCGCGCGGACGTGCGGCATCGACCCGCGGGTCGATCCACGGCTCGCCGGCGTGCACGTACTCGGGGTGGACGGTCAGGCGCTCCGCCAGGTCGAACCCGGCCTCGGCGGTCGCCCGGCGCAGCGCCTCGATCGGCGGCCAGGGGCGCTCGGGGTTGACGTGGTCGGGCGTCAGCGGCGAGACGCCGCCCCAGTCGTCCACCCCGGCAGCCAGCAGCGGCGCGAGTTCGTCGGGCGCCGACAGGTTCGGCGGTGCCTGGATCCGCGCCTTCGGGCCGAGGACGACCCGGGCCGTCGCGATCGCGGCCAGGTACTCCTCGAACGCCGGCGTCCGGGGTGGACCGCATCGCCGTGTCGGGCTTGGCCCGGAAGTTCTGGATGATCACTTCCTGGATGTGGCCGTACGCCCGCGCCACCTTGCGGATCGGCGAACAGCGAGTCGGCCCGCTCCGCGCGGGTCTCGCCGATGCCGACGAGGATGCCGGTGGTGAACGGGACGTTGTGCCGGCCCGCGTCCTCGAGGACGCGCAGCCGCACCGCCGGGTCCTTGTCGGGCGAGCCGAAGTGGGCGCCGCCCGGCTCGGTGAACAGCCGCGTCGACGTCGTCTCGAGCATCATGCCCATCGAGGGTGCCACCGGCTTGAGCCGGGCGATCTCCTCCCAGGTCAGCACGCCCGGGTTGAGGTGCGGCAGCAGCCCGGTCTCCTCCAGGACGCGGATCGCGAGCGAGCGGACGTAGTCGAGCGTCGAGTCGTAGCCCGCCTCGTCCAGCCAGGTGCGAGCAACGTCCCAGCGGTCCTCCGGCCGGTCACCGAGGGTGAACAGCGCCTCCTTGCAGCCCGCGGCGGCCCCGGCGCGGCAGATCTCCAGGACCTCGTCCGCCGACATGAACGGGAGCCTTGCCCTCCTTGCGCAGCTCACCCGGCGTCACGACGAACGTGCAGTAATGGCAGCGGTCCCGGCACAGCTTCGTGATCGGCAGGAACACCTTCGGCGAGTACGTCACGACGCCCTCGCGCCCGGCAGCGACCAGACCCGCGTCGCGCACCCGGGCGGCGGTGGCCATGAGGTCGGCCAGGTCACGCGCCGCGGGCCGCGAGCAGGACCGAGGCCTCCTCGGGGTTCAGCGTCACGCCGTCGCGAGCGCGGCGCAGGGCGCGCCGCATCTCGTTGGCGGTCACGCGCTCTGGGACCGTCATGGGTTCTCCGAGTGTCGGGGGCTCATTCGAGGGTCGGGGGCAGGACGGCCACGCAGGCCGAGCACCAGGTCCACGACTTGGGCAACACCGTCGTCCGTGCGGGCATGCCCGTCCCGGCCGACCAGCGTGTCTGCGAGCAGGACGAGCAGGTCACCGGCGGCGATCGTCTCGCGTTCGATCTCGTCCACCTGGTCCAGGACGAACACGTCTGCGATGCCCGCGCAGCAGCGCCGCGGCCGCCGACGCCGTGTGCGAGAGCCCGGCCGAGCGCAGCAGCGCCGCCCGGCTGTCTGCCCGGCGCGCCTCCCCCGGGTCGTCGATCTCGACACCGGAGACGATCGGGCTGATCGCGACGACCGGAGCGGGGCAGCGCCACGAGCGCGTCCCGGATGCCCGGTACGGCGAGGATCGGGCCGATGCTGGCCAGTGGGTTGCTGGGCGCGAGGACGACGAGGTCAGCGCCGGCGATCGCGTCCAGCACCCCCGGGGCCGGCCGGGCCGCCTCGGCGCCGCGGTAGAGGACCTGGCGGACGTCGTCGGCAGCGGCTCGCCGCACGAAGAAGTCCTGGTAGTGCACGAGCGAGCCGCCGCGGGTCAGCACGTGGGTCTCGACTTCGTCGTCGGACATGGGCAGCAGCGTCGGGCCGACACCCATCGCCGCGGCCAGGTCGCGGGTGACCTCGGACAGCGGGCGGCCCTCGCGCAGGCGTCCCGTGCGGAACAGGTGCGTCGCGAGGTCGAGGTCGCCGAGGTTGAACCACGGCTCGGGCCCGAGGGCCCGGAGCGCGTCCATCGTGCGCCACGTCTCCCCGCGCACGCCCCAGCCGCGCTCGGTGTCCTGCCGGCCGGACAGCGCGTACGACGAGTCGTGTCGAGGTCCGGGCAGACCCGCAACCCGTGGATCCACAGGTCGTCGCCGGTGTTGACGACGAGCGTGAGCTCCGAGTCGTCGACGCGGGCGAGCAGGGCGCGCCAGAACCGGAGGCGCCGATGCCGCCGCCGAGGCCGACGATCATCGGTCAGCTCCCCGAGGTGGCGCCGGGGCGATTGCGCAGCAGGTGTTTCTGGATCTTGCCGACCGACGTGCGGGGCAGCGCGTCGACGAACTCGACGCCGCTGGGCACCTTGAACTTCGACAGCCGTTCCGCGGACCAGGCGATCAGTTCCTCCTCGGTGGCCGCCGCCCCCTCGTTGAGGACGACGAACATCACGATCGCCTCGTCGCGCATCTCGTCCGGGACCCCGATCGCCGCCGACTCGAACACGGCCGGGTGGGCGTTCACGACGCGTTCGACCTCGCCCGAGGAGACGTTCTCGCCGGCCCGCTTGATGACGTCCTTCGCCCGGTCGACGAAGTGCAGGTAGCCGTCGGGGTCCATGCGGACGTTGTCGCCGGTGTGCAGCCACCCGCCGGCCAGCGCCTCTGCTGTGGCCTCCGGGTTGTCGAGGTAACCCAGCATCAGCGTCGTCCCGGGGACCCCGCCGACCAGCAGCTCTCCCGGCTCACCGGGTTCGACGTCGGTCACGCCGTCCTCGCCGACGATGCGAACCGCGCGTGCCGACCGCGGCCCGCCCGATCGTCTCGTGGCGACGCTCGCCGTAGAGCGGGTTCAGCGTGGGCGGTGCGATCGTCTCGGTCATGCCGTACAGCTGGGCGAGCAGAGATGCCGAATCGGTCCTCGAACTCGGCAGTCTGACTGTCGGTCATGTTCTGCGCGAACATCGCCACGCGCACGGCGTGCTTGCGGTCGTACGGGCTCGGGGCCTGCGCCAGGATCATCCGGATCGGGGCGGCGAACAGGCTCGCCACCGTCGCGCCCAGGACCGTCGCCTGCTCCGACCAGCGGCTCGCGCTGAACTTCGGCGCCAGCCCGATCGACGCGCCCGTCACGAGCGAGGACATCGTCGAGTAGTACTGCGCGTTGCCGTGGAACAGCGGCAGGACGATCAGGTCGCGGTCCTCCGGGCGCAGCCGCAGGTACTCGGCGACGACCTGCCCGACGTACAGGTAGTTCGCGTTGGTGATCAGGACGCCCTTCGGGCCGGCTCGTCGTGCCGGAGGTGTAGAGCACACCGAGGACGTCGAGCGGGTCCTGGTCGGACTCCACCGGCGTCTCGGGCTGCGCGGCGAGCGCGTCCGCGTACGAGTCGTCGGCGCCGCCCGGCCCGGTCACGAGCACCCGGGAGTTCGCGCCGCCGCCGGGCAGCAGCTTGTGCGCGGCGCGGACGGTGCCGACGAGGTCGGGCTCCGTCACGGTCAGCGCGACGCCGGCGTGGTCGAAGACGTACGCGAGCTCGTCCGCAGTCGACAGGGGATTCGTCGGCACCATGACGGCGCCGGCCTTCGCCGCACCGAACCACACGTCGTAGAACTCGACGCAGTTGGTCAGCTGGACGCCGAACCGGCCGCCCGGCCCGATCCCCGCGGAGCGCAGCAGGTTCGCGGCCCGATCGGCCCGTGCGTCCATCTGCGGCGTACGTCAGCGTCCGCAGGACGCCGGGCGTCTACTCGAACACGAGAAAGGGTGCGTCAGGCGTGCGCCGGGCGTGGCGCTCCAGCACCGTGGCGACGGTGTCGGAGCCGACGTGGGACAGGAGGGCATGCGGCACCTCCCGAGACTGGGCCGGGCTAGCTCATCTGCCCCTACCGGAATTCTCAAATCCCGGTTAACCAGCTACGGGCAGGTCAGGAGCTCGTCGAGGACGGACAGGAGGGCGTCGGCGTCCAGCGGCTTGGCCAGGCATGCCAGACCGGCCAGCCCGTGCGGCCTGCGGCCGCTGAGCACGACGACCGGGACGCCCGCGAGCGCGTCGTCCGCCGCGCATCGCGGCCACCAGGTCCTCGCCCGTGACATCGGGCAGGTCGAGGTCGAGCAGGACGAGGTCGGGCGGCGCGGCGCGGGCGCGCTCCAGCGGCCTGGAGCCCGTGCGAGCACGCGCGCAGCTCGATACCCGGACGGGCTCGCAGGACCTCGGCGACGAGGTCGCGATGGGCGGCGTCGTCCTCGACGTAGAGCACGCGCCCGCGCACCGGCGGCCCGTCGGCGGGCGACCGTCGTCGGCATCGGGCGCTCGGCGACGTCCGTCCCCGGCCGGGCAGTTCGGCCGTCGACCTCGCCTCGAAGGCGATCTCGACGGTCGTGCCCTCCCCCGAGTCGGCTGCGCACCGCGCAGCGTCCCGCCCATCGCGGCGACGAGGCGGTCGGACACGACGAGGCCCAGGCCCGAGCCCGGCTCGGCGAACCGCTCCGCCCCGAGGCGGTCGAACGGGGTGAACAGCCGGTCGGCGACGTCGTCGGGGATGCCGAGGCCCGTGTCCCGGACGATGATCACGGCCTGTGCCGGGCCAGGATCCCCGGTCCCCTGGCCGGCCCCCGCCCGGCGGGCGACGGAGATGCCGAGCGAGCCGTCCGGGCGGTTGTACTTGATCGCGTTCGACACCACGTTGATGAGCACCTGGCGCAGCCGGCGGGGGTCGGCGAGGGCGACGGCCTCCTCGTCGAGGTTGCTCGCGTCCATCGCCAGGCCGCGGTCGGCGGCCAGCGGCTCGAGCAGTTCGCGAACTCCCGCGCACCAGCGGAGCGAGCCGGACGGGCACGGCCTCGATCGCGACCGCGCCGGCCTCGACCTTCGCGAGGTCGAGCACGTCGTCCAGGATCGCCAGGATGTGCTTGGCGGCGCGGGCGATGTGGCCCAGCGCGGTCGTGCGCCGCTCGCCGGCCAGGTCGAGGGTGTCCAGCAACTCGGTGAAGCCGACGATCGCCGACAGCGGGGTGCGCAGCTCGTGGCTCATGGTCGACAGGAAGTCGGACTTCGCCCGGCTCGCCGTCTCCGCCGCCGCCTGCGCGAGCTCGGCCTCGCGGCGCGCGCTGCGCTCGGCCTGCGCCGCGTTACGGGCCGTCAGATCGAGGATGTTCGTGCTGATGTGCAGGGGCACACCGTGCCGGCTGCGCACCACCGACGCGGTCATGACGACCGAGACGATCGTGCCGTCCGCGCGCAGGTAGCGCTTCTCCAGCTGCCGGCTCGCGGCGCGGCCGTCGACGAGCTCGGCCAGCGCCGCAGCGCTCGGGATCGACGTCGTCCGGGTGGGTGATGTCGCGGTAGTGCAACCCGAGCAGGTCGTCCTCGCCGGCGCCGAGCAGGTCGCACATCGCCTTGTTCACAAGGAAGAAGTGGCCGTCCAGGTCGAGCAGCGCCATGCCGACCGCGTTGTCCTCGAACGCCCGACGGAACTTCTCCTCGCTCTCGGCCAGCGCGCCCCACAGCCGGCTGTGGTTGATCGCGATCGCGGCGAGGTGGCGGTACCGCTCGACGAGCTTCGCCTCGCGGCGGGACGGGCGCGTGCGGCACGCCGTGGTAGACCGCGAACGTCCCGAGCACCTCGCCCTCGCGGCCGAGGATGGGGCTCGACCAGCAGGCGACGAGGCCGTGCGCGGCCGCGAGGTCGCGGTAGCCCTCCCACCGCGGGTCGGTGCTGATGTCCCGGGCGACCACGGGCAGCGCCAGGTACGCGGCCGTGCCGCAGGAGCCGGCCTTCGGGCCGCACACGAGACCGTGGATCGCCTCGTTGTACGCGGCGGGCAGGCTCGGCGCCGCGGCGTCGACGAGCCGGTTGCCGACGCGGGTCGTAGAGCAGCACCGAGCATTGCGTCCCGGGCATGTGACTCTCCAGCGAGAGCGCCACCGCGGTCAGCACGTCGGTGCAGCGAGGCGCCCGCCGCGAGCAGCTCGAGGATCTCCGTCTGCTGGGCGAGCAGCGCCAGGCTCTGCGGGTGGTCGACCCCGCTGCTGGACGGGTCGGTCGACAGCGCCGCGTCGGCGTCCGGTACCGGGCCGAACGAGCTCCGTCCCTCGAACTGGCGCCAGGCGGTCGTCACCTTTGCGCCTGCCCGCTCACGGGTCGAACCGGTAGCCCACCCCGCGCACCGTCCGGAGCCAGCGCGGGTCGTGCGGGTCCTTTTCCAGCTTCTGCCGCAGGCGGTGGACGTGCTGGGTGACCGTCGCCGCGTCCTGCCACTCGGTGGAGGAACCCCAGACCCGCTTGAGCAACTGCGCCCGGGTGAACACCTGGCGCGGCGAGCGGGCGAGGAAGACGAGGAGGTCGAACTCGCGGGCCGTCAGCTCGGCCTGGACGCCGCCGACCGCCACGACGCGCATCGACACGTCGATGTCGAGGGCGCCGAACTCGAGCCGGCCGGTCAGGTCGCCGGGGGTCGTGCGCCGCAGCACGGAGCGGACGCGGGCCGCGAGCTCGCCGGGCGAGAACGGCTTGACGAGGTAGTCGTCCGCACCGAGGTCGAGGCCGATGATGCGGTCGGTCTCACCGCCGCGCCCGGTGAGGACGATGACCGGGATCGCGCTCGTGCGGCGCAGCCGGGTCAGGACGTCGAGGCCGTCCACGAGCGGCAGGGACAGGTCGAGGACGATCAGGTCGGGCGGGCGCGCGTCGATCTCGCCGAGCGCCGAGGCGCCGTCCGCCGCGCCGGACACCGCGAACCCCTCGGCCTCGAGCTGCCACGCGACGAGCGTGCGGACCTGCTCGTCGTCGTCCACGACGAGCACCCGGTGTTGTTCCAGCCGCGCCTCGGACCGCATGCGGTCAGGGTAACAACCAGATTTCCGTTCCCGGCCAGGTCAGCGCGGGCAAAGTTCGCGAGGTGTACCAGGCGGCCACTCGAAGTAGGGGTCAGTGCTTCGCGCCGGGATCGGCGATGCCGAGTTCGGCACGGGCGCGGCGGAGCAGCGAGACCATCGCGGCGCGGACCGCGTCCGACGGTGTCGATCTGCTCGTCGAACGTGATCCGGACGGCCCGGCGCGGCGCCTCCGGGTCGTCCGCCGCGAGGATGTCGAACCCGTACCGGTCGACGCCGACCATCTCGGCGCTCGCGGTGGCGGGCTCGCCGCCGAACGCCTGGCAGTACGCGACGAGGGCGTCGGCGTGGTCGGCGTTCATGTGGTCGAGGACGCGGCGGGCGTGCGGGCGCAGCGGGTCGGGTTCGGCGGCGGTGTACTCGGCGAGGTCGACCCAGCTCATTCGGCCGAAGCCGCCGACGTAGCGGACGGACGCGACGTCGAGCCGGTAGAGCCGGAAGTCGTCGAAGGTCGCGTAGAACGCGCCGGGGTGCGCGGCCTGGTAGCGGGCGAGGACGTCGTCGCGCTCGGCGGCCGGGACGACCGCGACCTCGCCGAGGACGGTGACGCGCGCGAGCGAGAGCGGGTCGGCGGAGTCGTCGGAGGCGGTGACCATGAGCGAGGCCCGCGCATCGGCGGCGACGTTCCGGCTGTGCTCGGCGAGGTCGGACAGGCACAGCAGCGGCATCCCGTCGTCGCTGACGGCGTAGGCGACCAGCGAGCCGAAGGGGTAGCCGGGTTGCTCCATGCTCATCGTCGCCAGCGACCCGGTACCGACCTCGGCGAGCAGCGTCCGCGAGCGTTCGGCGTCGCTGGGCACCCCCCGCAGGCCGGCAGTGGCGGCGAGCGTGCGGCCGGTCCGTTCGCGGGCGTCGGCCGGCACGCGGTGAGTTTCCTGCGATCCCGTGGTCACGGGCGCAACCCTAGGGGCTCGACCTGAGAGCGCGGCTCGGTTCGCGCTCGGATCACCGCGGACTGCCGAGGGGTGCCCCCGCGTGTCCCGGACACGGGGACACCCCTGGCCCGTTGCGCCACTAGTCAAGACGGAACGGCGGTGGGCTTCGCCCGTCCCACGACCGTATTCCCCCGCCCGTGCTGGCGCCGGCCTCCGGGGACCACGCCCGTGGTCCCCGAGACTAGAAGCGTGGACCCTCAAAGCTACGGGCGAGTAACAGCGGGGTGAGAAGTCTGTGTCCGGCCGACCGCGGGCTTGCACTGCCGCGCCTGTCTGATCGAGACGAAACCGGACGGACGCGATAGTCCACATCGTCGGTGTGGTCCGCTAAATTTGTGTCTAACGTGAGTCGCACAAACCGCACCCACCCCGGGAGCAGCCGATGCACGACAACGCCGCCCTCGCGGCCGCGGCCGGGACGATCGCCGCGGGCGGCGGCCCCCAGCTCGTGATCACGACCGACCGCACGAGCAACGGCCCGGTGCTGATCTACCCGGAGCCGAAGGTTCACCGGCTGCGCCGCGGGCGACACTGGGGCGGCCCTCGTCGTGCGTGTGGAGGACTGACATGGGTCTGTTCGCCGTACCCCAGGTCTCGCGGGAGGACAGGGCGGACGGGTCCGTCCTGCTCTCCTCGCGCGACCCGCTGCGGGCGTACCCCCGCTCGCTCGGCGAGTGGCTGCGGGCAGGGGCAGAGGCGCACAGCGACCGGGTCCTGATCAGCCGGGGGTCGGACTCCCTGACCTACGCAGCAGCGCTGGAGGGCGCTTCCTCCCTCGCGCAGGCCTTCCTCGACCGCCGGCTCGGGCCCGACCGCCCGGTGGTCGTGCTGTCCGGCAACTCGATCGCCCACGCGCTGATCACCTTCGGCGCGTACGCGGCGGGCGTCCCGGTCGTACCCGTCAGCGTCGCGTACTCGCTCGCGAGCTCGGACCACGCGCGGGTGCGGGCGATCGCCGAGCTCACTCGGCCGGGACTGGTGTTCGCCGAGGACGACGCTTTCGGCCCGGCTCTGGCCACCGTCGCCGCCACCGGCGCGGAAGTCGTCGCCGGCCCGGACGCGCTGGCCAAGCTCCTCGTCACGACTCCGACGGCAGCGGTGGAGGACGCTTACGCGGCCGTCGGGCCGACCACCGTCGCCAAGATCTTGTTCACGTCCGGGTCGACCGGCACGCCGAAGGGCGTCCTGAACACCCACGGGATGCTGTGCGCGAACCAGCAGCAGATGCGCCAGGTCTGGCCGTTCCTGACCGACGAGCCCCCGGTGCTGGTCGACTGGCTGCCCTGGAGCCACACCTTCGGTGGCAACCACAATCTGAACATGATCCTGGCCAACGGCGGGACGCTGCACGTCGACGACGGCAAGCCCACGCCGGCGCTGCTCGCGCTCACGCTCGCCGCCCTGGCGGAACACGCCCCGACCGCCTACTTCAACGTGCCGATGGGCTACGCGATGCTCGTCCCGCGACTCGAGGCGGACCGCGCACTGGCGGCCCGGTTCTTCTCGCGCCTGCGGGTGCTCTTCTACGCTGCGGCGTCCTTGCCGGAGGCGCTTTGGTTGCGGCTGCGCGCGTTGGCGCTCGAGGTGACAGGACGTCAGATCCCGCTGACGTCCTCGTGGGGGACGACCGAGACCGGGCCCGCGGTGACGTCCGCCCACTACGACCCCTCCCCCAGCGGCTGCATCGGGCGTCCCGATCCCGGGCGACATCCTCAAGCTGGTGCCGAGCGGCGACAAGCTCGAGATCCGCGTTCAGGGTCCCAACATCACGCCCGGCTACCTCGGCCTCCCCTCCGCCACAGAGGCCGCGTTCGACGACGAGGGCTTCTACGTGACCGGCGACGCCGTGCGTTTCGTCGACCCGGCCGACCCGAACCTCGGACTGCTCTTCGACGGGCGCATCGCGGAGGACTTCAAGCTCACCAGCGGGACGTGGGTCAGCGTCGGCAATCTGCGCACCGCGCTGGTCTCCGCCGCCGGCGGGCTGCTGACGGACGCGGTGATCGCCGGACACGACGGCGAATACGCGAGCGCGCTCGCCTGGCCGAACCTCGCCGCCGTCACAGCGCTGACGGGGGCGGCGGACCTCGACTCCTCCGTTCTGCGCGAACGCCTCGCCGCCGCGCTCGCCTCGCTGAACAAGGGCCAGGGGTCGTCCGCGCGGATCGAGCGGCTGCTGCTCCTCGACACCCCCGCGAGCCTGGACGCCGGCGAGATCACCGACAAGGGCTACGTCAACCAGCGGGTCGTCCTGGACCGGCGGGCGGACGCCGTCGCCGCCCTGCACGCGGAGCCGTGCCCGGCTGAGGTCGTCACCCCGCGCGCTGCAGCACCGCCGACTCGCCCCGCTCCGTCGCCTGCGCACCGATGACAGCATCGCGCTGCGGACCGCGTCGCCGCCGCCGTCGGTCCCGTGTAACCCAGGACGTCCGATCGATGGATGCGCAGGGGCCACGATCGGTCGGACGCTACGGGGTCATTCGGTGGTGTAGACGTCCGCACCGACGCGCCTGTCGAGGGCGGCGCCGATCAGCTGGTGGCGCAGCGACTCCAGCCAGGTGAAGATCGCGTCGCGGTGCGCGTCGCGCTCCGACGCGGACACACCGCGGCCGAGCACCGCGACCATCGCCATGACGACGCTGCCGTCCTCGCGCGGGTAGTAGGTGGCGAGTTCGCCGGTCATGGTGTCGTCGTAGGCCTCACGATCGGCCCACGCCCGCCAGTGCACCTTGTTGCCATCTCCCAGCTTCTGCCAGTTGCACGCCTCGACGCCGGGTTTCGCGTCGCAGGCAGCGGCGAATTGTGCCGCGGTAAGGACCTGCAGGGTGGCCTTGCCCTGGTAGTCCGACGACGGGAGCTCGCCCGCCAGGTCGCTCTCGGACTTCAGCGTGATCCGCCGCTCGCTGTCGACCTTCGTGCCCCAGGCGTCGCCGAGGGCCTCCTGCAGGTAGCGCTGCTGGACCTCGTCGGCGGTCGGGCCGGTCTCGACGCTCTTGGCCTCCTCGCCGACCCGCGGCCGCACGCCCTCGCTGGCGGCCAGTTCGGCGACCGTGTCGACGTAGCCGTCGAGAAAAGCGACTGCCTCGGCGCTTCGCTCCGCGGTCAACTCCTTGCGGCTGTCGAGCGCCGAGATGGTGACGATGACGCGGCTACTGTCGCTGCGGTGGTACAGCGCCGAGGTGCTGTGCTCCCGCTCGAGGGAGTCGCGCTCCTCCTGCGGCTTGTCGACCTGCACGGTCCGCCCGCCCGCAAGCTGGCGCTCCTCGCACCCGTCGCACGGGGTGCCGACAAACAAGCCAGCCTGGATGAACCGGATGAAGGCCAACACGGTGAAGCCCTCCGGCAGGCCGTCGGCGGCCGGGCTGTTCACGTCGAGCTCGACCGACCGGTAGCTGCTCGTGCGGCCGGGTCCCCAGCCGGCGCCGAGGGCGTCGAGCAACAGCTGAACGTTGGCCTCTTCCATCTGCGGCCACGACAGTGATTCGGTCCTCGTCGAGCCGACGGGCGCGGGACTCGCTGACGTCGCCGGCGGCGCGACGACGACCGTCGAAGGGGAGTTGATGCCGGTCACGAAGATCCCCATCGCCACGACGGCCGCGAGCCCTGCGCCCCCGCCGACGGCCTGCCGGGTGCGCCGACGGCGTCGCATGCGGGCGCCTTCGCGCATGGCAGGGCCGATGTCGCCGGGACCACCGCCGTTGCCGGCCGCGCGGAGCAGTGCGATCACGTCGTCGTCGTTCATCACAGGTCGCCCGTCTTCGCATGGGTGGAGGCAGCACCGTCGAGGTGCTCGCGGAGGTTGGCCAGGGCCTTGCTGGACTGGCTCTTCACAGTGCCGGGCGAGATGCCGAGCAGCACCGCGGTGGCCTCGACGTCGAGGTCCTCGACGAAACGCAGCACCACGACCGCGCGTTGACGGGGTGGCAACCCCGCCAGGGCCTCGAGGACGGCGTGCGTGATGCCGTCGTCCTGCGGCGCCGTGCGTTCGGGCACGAACTCGACGGGACGTTCCCGACGCCACGGTCGGCGCTTCTCGTCGATCGCCGCGTTCACCACCGCGCGGTGCGCGTAGCCCTCGGGGCCTTCCGCGGGCCGGATCCGTTCCCACTGTGCGTAGACGCTCGCCAGAGCCGTCTGGACGATGTCCTCGGCCCGGTGCCAATCGCCGCACACCAGATAGGCGGTTCGTCGCAGCCGCCGCTGCGCGGGAATCGCGAAAGCCGCGAACTCCGCATCCCGTATGCGCCGTGCCTCGTCGCCCACCCCGTACCTCTCCTCGGTCACCCCGCTCTACGGAATGCGACCACCCCCAGGTTGCCTCCTCGGCACGGAATTTTCTCGGCCCTTCACCGGATCCAACATCGCCGTCCGCGACCGCCCCCAGGATCAGAAGGGCGGGACCTTGAGCTGCCAAGGCGTGCGGTCATCGGTGGGGAACCACGGCTCGGGCGGGTCGGCGCCGGTCGATTCCGGCGCCGAGTACGCCTGGATGACCGGCGGGGTGTGCACGACGTAGCGCCGGCCCAGCACGGTCGTCCAGGCGGATGCACGAGGTCGCTCGACACGAGCTTGGGGGCGGGCTGGACACGCCGAGCCCAGCCCGGCCGCATCGGGCTGAGCTGGGGTCGGACGACTCCGAGGGTGAGAAACGAGCCCCTCACGATGGCTGACGATGCGTCACTGCCTACGCGCGCTGCACCGAAAGGGTTTGCCAGTAGGTGTTTCGTCTGGGTTTTCGGTCGCCGTCGATCCAGCTGGGCGGGATCAGTTCGGGTCGCCCGTCGTCGCCCATCCGAATGTCCCAGCCGTTGTGGTGGACGGCGTCATGGTGGACGGAACATAAGAGCGCAAGATTGTGTAGGGCGGTGGGGCCGTGGTCGGCCCAGTGCTGGATGTGGTGGGCGTCGGTCCAGGCGCCGGGGCGGGTGCAGCCGGGGAACACGCAGCCGGTGTCGCGGGTGAGGAGGGCGATCCAGATGCCGTGGCCGATGTGGCGGTGTCGGTGGCCGACGTCGAGGGGGATGCTGGCGGGGTCGGTGAGGATGCGGGTGATGTTCGCGTCGCAGGCGAGGCGGCGCAGGTTTTCGGCGGTGACGGTTTCGCCGGTGGTGGTCCGCGCTGGGGGTGCGCCTTCGAGTTTCAGGAGGGTGTCGAGGCTGGCGGTGATGATCAGGTGGGGGCGGGCGCCTCGGCGGCGGGGGAGGTTGCCGTGGCGTAGGGCGCGGTCGAGGAGTTCGAGGAGTGCGTCGGCGCGGCGGCGGCCGGGTGGGCGGGGGTCGAGGGATCCGTCTTCGGCGGGTTTGGGGGCGGCGAGGGGGTCGATGCCGGCTTTGAGCGTGGCGGCGGCGAGGTTGTCGAGGATGCCGCTGATGCGGTGGGTGCCGTCGCCGCGGTCGGTGAGGGTCAGGGTGCGTTGGGTGAGGGCGTCGCGTTCGCGGGGTTCGGCGCCGTCTTGGTCGAGCAGGTCGCGGAGTTGGTTGGCGATGTCGCGGAGTTGGTCGGGGTCGTTGAGTTCGGCCAGGCCCAGGAGTTGTTCGGCGGTGACCTCGCGGGTGTTCTGGTCGAGGTCTTTGGGCATGCGGTGCATGGCGGTGGCGATGACGTGGGCGTGGTCGGCGCTGAGGGACCCGGTCGCGAGTGCTTCCTTGACGCCCGGGAGGTCGGTGTCGAGGTCGTGGGCGAGTTTGACGCGTTTCTTCGCTTCGGCGGGGGTGATCAGGTGTCGTTCGCGTAGCCAGGCGGCGGTGCTGGCGGCGCCTTGGGTGGCGGCGATGCCGCGGGAGTCGAAGTCTCGGGTGGTGGCCAGGACGGCGGCGTGCAGGCGGGCGAGCAGGGTTTCCTGATGGGTCATCAGGTCGAGGAGTTCGCGTTCGGTGAGCGTCCACAGGGAGGTGGTCAGGAGGTCGGTGAGGGCGTCGTCGATCACCGCTGCGGCCTGCAGGGCTGGGTGCGAGGTGCACGTCTGGTCGATCGACACACTCACATTATAGAACAGACATTCGAACGATGCGACAAAATGACTAGCAGGTTTGCGACATCATGTTTTGTCTCGACGCCGTCAGACCGGAGGCGCGAAAAGGGGGGCCAGCCGGAATACGCCGGAAACCTGCCGTAGGAGCGTCGATCATTCGGCCGATGGGTGCCCGGTTAGAGTCTGCGCCGGGTTCGGGTCGGTCGGGCCGGCTCACCTGGTGATGGTCAGGTGGTGGCTTCGTGACGTCGATGGAGCGGACGGCGTACCCGCGGTTCGGGCGCCTGGTCTCGGCGCGCGAGCTGGACGAGTCGTTCACTCCGAGCGCGGAGGAAATCAAGTGGGCGCAGGGGAAGACCAGATCCGAGCCGCACCTGCTGGCCCTGGTGGTGCTGTTGAAGGCCTATCACCGGCTGGGCTACTTCCCGGACCTGTTCGAGGTGCCACTGCCGATCGTGGAGCACATCCGCGGGATGCTCGAGCTCAAGATCGATGTCGAGCCTGGCCACGAGGCGGAGCGGACCCTATGGCGCCACCGCGAGTTCGTCCGCGCCCGCCTCGGTGTGGTCTACGACCCGGGTAAAGCGCGGGAGCTGGCGGCAAGCGCGATCCGAACCGCGGCAGCGACGAAGGACAACCCAGCCGACCTGATCAACGTGGCGCTGGAGGAACTGGTGCGGGCCCGCCTCGAGTTGCCGGGTTACAGCACCTTGGACGAGCTCACCGCCGCTATCCGCACCGAGGTCAATACCGCGGTGTACATGGGGATCGCGGCGCGGATGGACCCCGCGGACGTCGCGGCGCTGGACGAACTTCTGGTCGTGGACCCAGTGAGTCGGCGCAGCGGTTTCGACCGGTGCAAGACCGTGGCGCCCGCGGTCACGGTGAGCGGGTTGCGGAACCACCTCGCGCACCTGAAGTGGCTGGACTCCCTCGGCGACACGGGCACCTGGCTGGACGGCGTGCCGCCAGGCAAGGTCGCGCACTTCGCCGGCGAGGCCCGGGTCACCGACGCCGCCGACCTGCGCAGCTACGGGGACGAGAAGCGACGAGCGCTGATCGCGGCGCTGGTCCACACCGGGCAGGTCCGGGCCCGCGACGAGGTCGTCACCATGTTGTGCAAGCGGATGGCCACCATCCACAAGAGGGCCCGGGAGCGGCTGGAGGCGTTGCGCGAGGCTCACCGGGAGGAATCCGAACGCCTCCTCGAGGCCTTCGGCGACGTCCTGGCCAGTGTGCGCGAGGCCCTGGCCCCCTCCGAGACGGAAACCGACGCCGGGGGGCGTGTCAGATGGTCTGTGTACGAGAGGTGCGTAAGAGCCTTGGAGGCACTTCGTGACTTCCGGGCCAGAAGGAGCGCCCCATGTCCACTTCCACGAATTCTGTGCGTGAGAACTCTCCGTCGCCCGAGCCCGGAGCATCTGTTCCCGGCGAGGTCGGCGACCTGCTCGAGGGCCCGTGGCTCGACGAGCTGATCGACCGGGCCAGCGCCGGCGAGCTCGCCTTGACCGGCCCGGGCGGGTTCCTGCCCGGGCTGATCAAGAGGGTCCTCGAACGCGGCCTGGAGATCGAGCTGACCGACCACCTCGGCTACGAGCGCGGCGACCCCGCCGGGCGCGGCTCGCCGAACTCGCGCAACGGCACCACACCCAAGACTGTGCTCACCGAGACCGGCCCGGTGCCGTTGGACATCCCGCGCGACCGGGCCGCCAGCTTCGAACCACGGCTGGTCCCCAAAGGCGCACGGCGCCTGGCCGGCGGGCTCGACGAGATGATCGTCTCGCTGTATGCGGGCGGGATGACGGTGCGCGACATCGAGTCCCACCTGGCCCGCACGCTCGGCGTCGAGATCTCCCGCGAGACGATCTCCAAGATCACCGACGGGGTGCTCGAGGAGGTCAAAGCCTGGCAGACCCGCCCGCTCGACCCGGTCTACCCGGTCGTGTTCATCGACGCGATCGTGGTCAAGGTCCGCGACGGCGCGCACGTGGTCAACAAGGCCGCCCACCTGGTCGTCGGCGTCGACACCGACGGGATCAAGCACGTCCTGGGGATCTGGGTCCAGTCCGCCGAGGGCGCGAAGTTCTGGCTCTCGGTGTTCACCGACCTGGCCAACCGCGGCGTCCGCGACGTGTTGATCGCCTGCTGCGACGGCCTCGAGGGCCTGCCCGAGGCGATCGAGACGATCTGGCCCCGCGCCGTCGTGCAGACCTGCATCGTGCACCTGATCCGCGCCTCCATGCGCTACGTGTCCTACGGGGACCGCAAAGCCTCCGCCGCGCTGCTGCGCCACGTCTACACCGCCCCCACCGAGGACGCCGCCCTCGACGCGCTCGGCGCGTTCGCCGACTCCGACCTCGGCCGGCGCTATCCCGGCGCGGTCGCGACCTGGGAACGCGCCTGGGAGCGGTTCACCCCGTTCCTGGCCTTCCCGCCGGCGGTCCGCAAGGTCATCTACACCACGAACTCGATCGAGTCGCTGAACTACCAGCTCCGCAAGATCATCAAGAACCGCGGCCACTTCCCCTCCGACGACGCCGTCGTCAAGCTCTTGTGGCTCGCGATCCGCGACATCGAGGACAAACGCGCCCGAGCCCGCGCCAAGGAACGCGGCAAACCCGCGAACTCCCGCACCTCCAACCCTCGTCTCGTCGAAGGCGCCCTCGTCCCGGGCTGGACCCAGGCCCTGAACGCCCTCGCCATCACCTACCCCGACCGCCTTCCTCGTCACCTGACCTGACTATCCATCAGAACCTGTCTTACACAGATAACTTGACAAGCTCACGCCGGGACCGCGGACGCCCCCGACGAGGTGTTCACCCGGGCCGGGCGCCTGGTCCTGGGCGCCCTCGGTTCGGCGGGCGGGATGGCGGAGCTGTCAGCGGCCCACGAGGCGGTCAGCGCGCACCACGGCAACAACCACCTGCCGTTGGTGGAACGGTTCTACCGGTCCTCCCGTTCGGCGCTGTTCGACGTGCTCGAGCTCCTGGTGCTGACCCCGACCAGCGCCGATCACAGCGTCGCGAAGGCGGTGAGGTTCCTGGCCGGGATGCGCACCCGGACCGGGGAACACATCCCCAACCACGCCGACGGGGTCGAAGTGGACCTGACCTTCGCCTCCGAGGCGTGGCGACGGATCATCGTCGATCACCGCCGCCCCAACCGCCTCGTGCGCCGCCATTTCGAGGCGTGCGTGTTCACCTACCTGGCCGCCGAGTTGCGGTGCGGGGACATCGCTGTGGCCGGCTCGTCGTCCTACGCCGACTTCACCGAGCAGCTGCTGAGCTGGGCCGAATGCGAGCCGCTGATCGGGGCGTACTGCGCCGAGGCCGGGATACCCGCCGACGCCGAGGCCGCGTGTGCCGCGCTGCGCGACAAGTTGGACACCCTCGCCGCCCGCGTCGACGCCGGCTACCCGGACAACGCGGACCTGGTCATCGAGGGCGGCCGTCCGCTGCTCAAACGACGCAAAGGCAAGGAGCGCGGACCCGCGGCCCTGAAGCTGGAGACCGCGGTGCAGGCCCGGATGCCCGAGCGCGGAATCCTCGACATCCTCACCCGCACCGGCTACTGGATCGGCTGGCCACGGCATTTCGGGCCGGCCTCGGGGTCGGACCCGAAGATCAGGGACGCGTTCGCCCGCTACGTGCTGCTCACCTTCACCTACGGGGCGAACCTCGGCCCCGCGCAGGTCGCCCGGCATATGCCCGACAAGGTCTCCGCGCACGAGCTGTCCACGGCGAACAAGCACACCGACGCCAACAAGATCCACGCCGCCTCCGTCGACGTGGTCAACGCCCACGCACGCCTGGACCTCACCCGCTTGTGGGGCGACGGTTCCCGGGTCGGGGTCGACGGCACCCAACTCGACACATGGGCGGACAACCTGCTCGCGGAGTCCTCGATCCGCTACGGCGGCTACGGCGGGATCGCCTACCGCTACATCGCCGACAACTACATCGCGCTGTTCTCCCACTTCATCCCCTGCGGGGTGTGGGAGGCCGTCTACCTCCTCGAAGGCCTGCTGGCCAACACGTCCGACGTCCAGCCGAGAACGGTGCACGCCGACACCCAGGGCCAGTCGCTGCCCGTCTTCGGCCTGGCGCACCTGCTCGGCTTCGACCTGCTCCCGCGCATCCGCAACTGGCAGGACCTGATCCTCTACCGACCGGCGAAGACCGCCCGCTATGCCCACATAGACGCGCTGTTCGGCGCCGAGGCCGTGGACTGGAAGCTGATCGCGACCCACTGGGGCGACCTGATGCGCCTGGTGTTGTCGATCCGGGCCGGACGGATCTCCTCCGCGACGCTGCTGCGCCGCCTGGGCAACGAGTCCCGGCGCAACCGCACCTACCGGGCGCTGCGCGAGCTCGGCCGGGCCGTGCGCTCGATCGTGCTGCTGCGCTACCTGTCCGAACCCGAGCTGCGCGAGGCCATCACCGCGGTCACCAACCGGGTCGAGGCCTTCCACGGCTTCGCGAGCTGGCTCAGCTTCGGCCACGACGGTGTGCTGGCCGACAACGACCCGGACCACCACGAGAAGATCGTGAAGTTCAACGAACTGCTGGCCAACTGCGCGATCTACTCCACCACCCTGGACATCACCGCCGCCGCCAACGAACTCGCCGCCGAAGGCTGGGCGATCGACCCCGAGGACCTGGCCACCATCACCCCGTACATCACCAGCAAGATCCGCCGCTTCGGTGACTGGGTGCTCAACCTCGACCCGCCCCCGTCCGTCGTCGGCGGCCGACTCGACCTCGCCACGCTCCGCTGACCCACGCCGCACGGGACCCTACTTCAGATAACACTGTTTATCTGAAGTAAGCTCTCGACGTGGCTTCAGATAACGCGCACCCACTCCAGGAAGAGCCGTCCAGAACCACTTCAGATAACACGAAGTCCTCCGGCACGGGCCGTCATGGTCGTGCCCCGGCCACGCTGCCGGCGTACCTGCAGCTGGTGCACGACCGCTACGTCGCCGAGCTGGGTAAGGCCACCATGCTGGACGCGGACACCCACCGGGCTTACGCGTCCCGGGTTCGCGGGTACCTGGCCTGGCTGCACACGGTCGACCTCGCCGGTGCCCTGGACGGTGACCCGCTGACCTCACCTTCCGCGCGCGACGGCGCGGTCCGGGACTATCGGAACCACCTGCAGACCGTCGCCGCCCGCAAGCCGGCCACCATCAACACGATCCTGGCCGCGCTCGGCGACTTCTACACCCGCCTCGGCCCCGGGCCCCCCGACGCGGCCCGTCTCGACCTACCCCAACGCGGGCCGCGTGCGCTGTCCCAGCGCGACCTCACCCGCTGGCTGCGCACCGTCGAACGGTGGCTGAACCCACGCGACCGGGTCCTTGCCCTGCTCCCGTTCTACGCCGGACTGCGCCTGGGCGAGACCGTCGCCCTCAACCTCGGCGACATCACCCTGTCCGCCCGCAAAGGCCTGATCACCGTGCGGGCCGGCAAAGGCGGCCGCTACCGCGAGATCCCCGCCCACCCCGAACTACGCGAACAGCTCGCCCTGTGGATCAACGACGAACGCCCCCACTGGCCCCGCGCCGACACGACGCCCGCGCTGCTGCTCAACCGCCGCGGCGCCCGGCTGTCCGCCCGCGGTGCCCACGACGCCCTGAACGCCCTCGCCGCCGAGGCCCGCCTCGACGTCGAGTTCACCCCCCACGTCCTGCGCCACACCTTCGGCACCCGCCTCGTCCGCGACGGACACGACCTCGTCCTCGTCGCCGAACTCATGGGCCACGCACGAATCGAGACCACCCGCGGCTACGCCCTGCCCACCGACCAAGACCGCCAACGCGCCATCGACACCCTCCCCACCGACCACTGACGCTCCATCAGACTTCTCTATTGCCAGTTCGGCCGCTTCCGGTCGGCCCCCTTCGCCGGGACTGCGCCGTCCGTACGGCAGGTTCCGCCGTATTCCGGCTGGCCGGCGATCACCTCTCAAGTGTTCTATTCGTGCCGCCGATGATCCCCAGGGCGGATCGGCGGGCTTGCTGCCAGGCCGCCCATTTCGCGCGCTCTGCGTCAGAGATGACGACGACGCAGCCGGGGTTCCTCTTTTGATCGTCCACGAAGGCGTCGAAGAACCAAGGCACCGGCGTCGCGCAGGAAATCCCTGTACTTCCGGCCCGTGAGGAACATTGGAACGGAAAGTCACGTCGCCCGGGGCCGGCGGGTGGGTCGGTGACCGGCGGTAGGTTGGGCGGCTGTGCCGGTCGAGTTCCTCACTGATGCCCAGGTAGCGGCGTACGGCCGCTTCGCGGGGTCGCCGTCGCTGGTGGAGTTGGAGCGGTTCTGCTTCCTCGATGACGCCGATCTACGGTTGGTCGACAAGCGGCGGGCTGATCCGCTGCGGCTGGGGTTCGCGCTGCAGTTGGTGACTGCCCGGTTCGTGGGCAGGTTCCTGGCGGACCCGCTCGATGTCCCGGCCGTCGTCCTGGATTACGTCGCCGAGCAGTTGCAGGTCGCGGATCCCTCGTGTGTGAAGGGATATCTGGAGCGGCGGGCCACCAGGTTCGAGCATCAGGCGGAGATCTCCAAGGCCGGCGGCTACCGCGATTTCGCGAGCGCGGAGGCGGAGTTGACCGGGTGGGTGGCGGACCGGGCGTGGATGACCGGGGACGGGCCGCGGGCGCTGTTCGACGGCGCGGTGGGGTGGCTGCGAAAGCGCCGGGTGCTGCTGCCCGGGGAGTCGACCTTGGCCCGGTTGGTGGCCCGGGTCCGCGACGGCGCGGAGGCGCGGCTGTGGGACACGCTCAGTGGCCTGCTCACCGCGGACCAGTCGCGGTTGCTGGAGGGGCTCCTGGAGGTTCCTGCGGCGGCGCGGTTCTCGCCGTTGGAGGGATGGCGCCGGGGCCCGTCCAAGGCGACAGGTGCAGCGATGGTGCTGGCTCTGGACCGGGCGGCGGAGGTCGCCGGCCTGCGGATGGGCGAGCTGGACCTGGCCGCGGTGCCGCACCGGCGGATGGTTGAGCTGGCCCGTTACGGGGTGGCGGCGAAGGCCCCGGCGCTGCGCCGCCATCCGCAGGCTCGCAGGTTGGCCACGTTGCTGGCCACGGTGCGCTGGCTGGAGGCCAAGAGCGTCGACGACGCCCTCGAACTGTTCGACGTGCTGGTGACCACGGAGCTGTTCGGGCGGGCCGAACGGCAGGCGAGCGCGGAGAAGTTGGCGCGCTACCCGCGCATCGCCAAGCACGCGGCCCGCCTGGCCGCGGCGGTGGAGGTGCTGCTCGAGGCCGAGGAATGGGGCCAGGGTGAGGAGATGACCCTGGAGGTGGTGTGGGACGCGATCGAGAACGTGGTCTCCCGCGCCGAGCTCCGCGCCGCCGTCGCGGGGGTCACCGAGGTCCTCCCACCACCGGACGCCGACCCCGACGGGGAATGGCGGGCCCGCCTGATGGAGCGGTTCGCATCGATCCGCGGGTTCGCGCCGCTCCTGTGTCAGGTCGTCGAGTTCGGTTCGACCGCCGAGGCCGCCCCGGTGCTGGCCGCGATGCGGGACCTGCCCGGGTTGATGGAGACCAAGGCGAGCAAGAAGGTCCCCGCTGGGTACCTCGATGCCCGCCGGGTCGCGGTCGACCTGGTGCCCAGCGGCTGGTGGCAACGGCTGGTCTTTCCCCCCGGCCGGCCCGAGGGCACGGTCGCGAAGGCGGCGTACGTGTTCTGTGTGCTGGAAGCATTCCACCGCCGGCTCAAGCGCCGCGACATCTTCGCCACGGGCGTGTCAGATGGTCTGTGTACGAGAGGTGCGTAAGAGCCTTGGAGGCACTTCGTGACTTCCGGGCCAGAAGGAGCGCCCCATGTCCACTTCCACGAATTCTGTGCGTGAGAACTCTCCGTCGCCCGAGCCCGGAGCATCTGTTCCCGGCGAGGTCGGCGACCTGCTCGAGGGCCCGTGGCTCGACGAGCTGATCGACCGGGCCAGCGCCGGCGAGCTCGCCTTGACCGGCCCGGGCGGGTTCCTGCCCGGGCTGATCAAGAGGGTCCTCGAACGCGGCCTGGAGATCGAGCTGACCGACCACCTCGGCTACGAGCGCGGCGACCCCGCCGGGCGCGGCTCGCCGAACTCGCGCAACGGCACCACACCCAAGACTGTGCTCACCGAGACCGGCCCGGTGCCGTTGGACATCCCGCGCGACCGGGCCGCCAGCTTCGAACCACGGCTGGTCCCCAAAGGCGCACGGCGCCTGGCCGGCGGGCTCGACGAGATGATCGTCTCGCTGTATGCGGGCGGGATGACGGTGCGCGACATCGAGTCCCACCTGGCCCGCACGCTCGGCGTCGAGATCTCCCGCGAGACGATCTCCAAGATCACCGACGGGGTGCTCGAGGAGGTCAAAGCCTGGCAGACCCGCCCGCTCGACCCGGTCTACCCGGTCGTGTTCATCGACGCGATCGTGGTCAAGGTCCGCGACGGCGCGCACGTGGTCAACAAGGCCGCCCACCTGGTCGTCGGCGTCGACACCGACGGGATCAAGCACGTCCTGGGGATCTGGGTCCAGTCCGCCGAGGGCGCGAAGTTCTGGCTCTCGGTGTTCACCGACCTGGCCAACCGCGGCGTCCGCGACGTGTTGATCGCCTGCTGCGACGGCCTCGAGGGCCTGCCCGAGGCGATCGAGACGATCTGGCCCCGCGCCGTCGTGCAGACCTGCATCGTGCACCTGATCCGCGCCTCCATGCGCTACGTGTCCTACGGGGACCGCAAAGCCTCCGCCGCGCTGCTGCGCCACGTCTACACCGCCCCCACCGAGGACGCCGCCCTCGACGCGCTCGGCGCGTTCGCCGACTCCGACCTCGGCCGGCGCTATCCCGGCGCGGTCGCGACCTGGGAACGCGCCTGGGAGCGGTTCACCCCGTTCCTGGCCTTCCCGCCGGCGGTCCGCAAGGTCATCTACACCACGAACTCGATCGAGTCGCTGAACTACCAGCTCCGCAAGATCATCAAGAACCGCGGCCACTTCCCCTCCGACGACGCCGTCGTCAAGCTCTTGTGGCTCGCGATCCGCGACATCGAGGACAAACGCGCCCGAGCCCGCGCCAAGGAACGCGGCAAACCCGCGAACTCCCGCACCTCCAACCCTCGTCTCGTCGAAGGCGCCCTCGTCCCGGGCTGGACCCAGGCCCTGAACGCCCTCGCCATCACCTACCCCGACCGCCTTCCTCGTCACCTGACCTGACTATCCATCAGAACCTGTCTTACACAGATAACTTGACAAGCTCTGAGCACGCAGGGCCGGGAACTGCCGGGTCCGGTCGCGCTGAAACTGGACTACTCCGCCTTCGGGCAGGCCTACGGCGGCGACTGGGCCGCCCGGCTGCGGTTCGTCCTGCTCCCGGACTGCGCGCTGAGCACCCCTGAGCTTGCCGAGTGCCGCATCGCCCAACCGCTGCCGAGCACCAACGACAACGCCGACGAGACACTCACCACCGTCGTCGACATCGCCGCGCCCGACCCCACGGCCGGTGACACCGCCGTCGTCCCCACTCCCGAACCCACCGCGGAACCGGCGGCCTCGCCCACCCCTGCCGCGACCGTGCCGCCAACCACCGCCCCGACCGCCGCGCCCACGTCCGAACCGACCGCGGAAGCCACGCCCGGCCCGTCCGCCGAAACCACCTCCGGCCCCACGGAGCAACCGACGCCGGCCCCCGTCAATCCGGAAAGTGACGCCACATCAGAGGACGTCACGACGCCGGACGCCGAGACAGCGGGATCCCGCTCGATTCAGTCCCTGCGCGCCTCGCGCGAGGGCGGCGGCGGCGAGGCCGTCGTCGGCGCGATCGCCGCGGCCGACAGCCCCGGCGGTGACTGGGGCGCCACCCCGCTGTCGGAGTCCGCGACCTGGAGCGCCGGCGGCTCCGGCGGCTCCGCCACGTGGTCCTACCCGCTGCGTGTCCCGGCCGTGCCGAGCGGCCTCACCCCGAGCCTGGCAATCGACTACAACTCCGGCTCCGTCGACGGGCGGACCGCGTCGAAGAACAACCAGGCGTCCTGGATCGGCGAAGGCTTCGACCTGGCCCCCGGTTTCGTCGACCGCCGCTACGTGCCCTGCTCGGACGACACCGACGACGACCAGGACCTCACCGGCACCCAGGGCGAAGACGCCAACAACGCCACCCACAAGACCGGCGACCTGTGCTGGCGCACCGACAACGCCGTACTGACCTTCGCCGGCTCCACCGACGAACTCGTTCCCGACGGGGACGACCTGTGGCGTAAGCGCTTCGACGACGGCAGCCGCATCCGGCTCCTGCACGACGGCGACGACGACCCTCGGCCCGACGCCGACAACGGCGCCTACGACGGCGAACACTGGGAGCTCACCACCCCCGACGGCACCCGGTACTACTTCGGTCTCGGCGAGATCGAAGGCCAGGACACCGAATCCGCGTGGACCGTCCCCGTGTTCGGCAACCACCCCGGCGAGCCCGGCTACGACAGTGACTTCCCCGACTCTGTCATCAAGGACACCGAGGACGGGCAGACCCGCAACGCCGCCTGGCGGTGGAACCTGGACTACGTCGTCGACCTGCACGGCAACGCCCTGGCCTACACCTGGAACCGGGAGACCAACAAGTACGGGCTGAACAACGACGCCGCCGCCACCACCTACACCCGCGGCGGGGTGCTCTCCCGCATCGACTACGGCTTCCGCGACGGGCAGCAGCCGTCCACCAACGCCTCCGCCCAGGTGGTCTTCACCGCCGCGGAACGGTGCAACACCGACGCGCACTCCTCCTGCGAGGACGCCGACATCACCGACCCGGAGAAGACCAGTTGGTGGCCGGACCTGCCCGGTGACCTGATCTGCACCGCAGGCACCTGCGGGGACATGCACATCACCCCCACGTTCTTCACCCGCAAACGCCTCGCCGCGGTCACCACCCAGGTCGGGCACGCCAGCTCGTGGGACAAGGTCGACGCCTGGGCGCTCGACCACTCGTTCGTCGCCTACCCCGGCGAGGCCGGCACGTCCACCCTGTGGCCGGACTCCATCACCCACACCGGCAAGGCCACCGCCGGCGCCACCCCGGCGCGCTCCGAGGTCGAGCTGCCCAAGGTCGAACTCGACCACGTGTCTCTCGAGAACCGCGTCGACGGGGTCGACCTCGCGCAGGCGCTGCACCGCCCGCGCCTGTCGGCCGTGTACTCCGGGACCGGCGCGATCCTGTCTTTCACCTACGCCACCGCCGGCACGAAATGCACCAAGGAATCGGTCACGGGCAAGGACCGCGACGGCAACACCTCCGCGTGTTTCCCCGTGCGCTACGCCTATCCCGGCGCCCCGAACCCGACGTGGAACTGGTTCCACAAGTACGTCGTGGACAAGGTCACCCAGCAGGACAACCTCACCGGCAGCGCGCCCGTGATCACCACCTACGACTACCTCGGCAGCCCCGCGTGGGCCTACGACGACTCCGTCCTGACCGCCCGCAAGGACCGCACCTGGAACCAGTGGCGCGGCTACGGGTCCGTCAGCACTACCACCGGGGACGGCAGCGCGCCCATCGCCGGGCACACCGCGCCCAAGATGAAAACGCTGTCCACCTACTACCGCGGCCTGTACGGCACCAAGAAGAACACCGGGGACGACCCGGACGACCCCGGCTACGACGCCGAGGACGCCGACAACATCCGGACCGACATGGTGACCTCCCGTGAGGTCTCCGGGTCCGGGGCAGGCAACGCGGACACCGAGGTGAAGGACTACCCGCGGTTCGTCGGGCAGACCCGCCAGGTGATCACCTACAACGGCAGCGAGGAAGTCTCGCTGACCGTCACCGAGCCCTGGCAAGGCCCCGCGACCGCGCAGGCCCCCCCCGCCCAGGGCAAGGCGACCGCGCGCCTGGCCGGCACCGCCGCCGCGCACACCTTCACCAAGCTCAGCACCGGCCAGTGGCGACACGGCTCGGTCACCAACCAGCACGACCTCTACGGCTACGTCACCGAGTCCGTCGCCGACGCCGACATCGACAACGCCGGCGACCCCGGCGACGACACCCCGCTGTGCACCACCACCGGCTTCGTCCGGGACACCGGCGAGACCGGAACCTGGATCCTCGACCGCGTCGCGACCGTCGAGACCGTCAGCGGCGCCTGCTCGAGCAGCACGATCGTGTCCTCCGTGCGCAACTACTACGACGGCCACACCCTGTCCGCCACCCCGACCCGCGGCCTGCTCACCAAGACCGAGACCATCAAGAACACCGGCAGCGGCACCGAGTTCGGCAAGGTCGCCGAGACCACCTACGACATGTACGGCCGGGCCCTGACCGTCACCGACGCGCTCGGGCAGGTCACCACCACCTCCTACCGGCACAACGGTGACGGTCTGCTCGACCAGACCACCGTTACCGCCCCCGACCCGGACGGTGCCGGCGGGGTCACCGTCAAGACCGTCACCACGTCGGACCCGCTCCTGGGCGCCCCCCTCGAGGTCGTCGAACCCTCCGGGAAGACCACCCGCGCCCAGTACGACGCCCTCGGGCGCCTGACCGGGGTGTGGCGGGACGGCCGTTCCGTCTCCGGCACCGCGGACGTCGCCTACACCTACCTGCTGCGGCCCAGCGGCGGCCCGAACGCGGTCACCACCAAGACCCGGGTCAAGGACGAGGACAACGGCGAGCGCACCCTCACCTCGATCGAGCTGCTGGACGGGCTGCTGCGCCCGCGTCAGACCCAGAGTGAGCTGGCCAAGGACGAGACCTACCCGAGCGGCGGCCGGCTGCTCACCCAGACCCGGTACGACTCCCGCGGCCTGGTCGTCCAGACCCAAGGCCCGGCGTTCAACAGCAACCCCGCCTCCACCACCCTGTTCACCATCATCGACGGCGCCCCGGCGCCCGGGCGCACCGAGACCGTCTACGACGGCGCCGGGCGGCCCACGAAGTCGAAGTTTGTCGCCTACGACGAGGTCACCACCGACCCCGAGGACGGCGAGGAGATCCCCTCCACCGGGGAACTGCTCACCCTGGTCACCACCACCACCTACGACGGCGACCGCGTCACCGTCGACGCGCCCACCGGCGCGGTCGACACCACCACCGTCACCGACGGCCGCGGCCGCACCATCAAGCTCGAGCAACACGGCGCGGCCACCCAGACCACGAAATACGAGTACACCCCGGCCGGGCAGCTCGAGAAGATGACCGACCCGGCCGGCGCCGCCTGGACCTACAGCTACGACCTGCGCGGCAACCAGATCAGCGCGACCGACCCCGACCACGGCACCACCACCGCCGACTTCGACGACGCCGGCCGGCAGGTCAGCACCACCGACGCCGAAGGCCGCACCCTGGTCACCAAGTACGACCCGCTCGGGCGGCCCGTCAACGTGCGCGCCGATTCCGAGAACGGGCCGCTGCGCTCGGAATGGACCTACGACACCGGGACCGGCTGGACCAAGCCCGGCCTGCCCTCCACCTCGACCCGCCACCTGTCCAGCAGCACCGACAGCGGCGTCTTCGTGACGAAGGTGACCGGCTACGACGCCGGTGACCGGCCCACCGGCTCCGCGACCGTGATCCCGGAGATCCCCGGCGCGATCGAGGACGGCCTGGACGGCACCTACTCCACCACCGCCACCTACAACGACGACGGCTCTTTGAAGGCCACGACCACCGGCAACTTCGGCCCGATCAAGGGCGAGAAGCTCACCTACGGGTACGACACCAACGCCCGACCCGAGTACCTGACCGGCTCCGGGTCCTACGTCTCCGACGTCATCCGCGCCCCCTACGGCGAGGCCCTGCGCTACGGCTACGGCAACACCTGGGCCAACGCCGCCTGGGAGCGCCTGCGCTACCAGCCCGGCACCCGCCGGGTCACCGACACCTGGGTCGACCGCGAGATCCCCGTCCCCGTCATCCCCGACACCGAACCCGGCGCCGACGACCACACCACCTACGCCTACGACCTCGCCGGCAACCCGAAGAAGATCACCACCGACCGGGACGTCACCGCCGTCCTGCCCGGTGACGACGAGACCCAGTGCTTCGACTACGACGCGCTGCGCCAGCTCACCGCCGCGTGGACCCCCGCCGACGGCACCTGCACCACCGGGCAAGCCGCCACCGCGGCCCTCGGCGGACCCGCCCCCTACTCAGCGGTGTGGGCGTTCAACGACGAGAACGGCAACCGCACCGGCCAGAACACCCGCACCGGCGGTACCGCTCCGGCGACCACCTCCAGCACGTACACCTACGTCCCGGGCACCCACCAGGTCGCCGCCGTCACCACCACCGCCACCGGCGCCGGCGTGGCAGGCACCGACACCTACCACTACGACGACACCGGCAACACCGACGAGCGCCACCTCACCGCCAGTACGAACCCCACCGACCAGACCCTCGACTGGAACGTCGAAGGCAAACTCGACAAGGTCACCGACGCCACCGGCGAGATCGAGAAGAACTACTACGACACCGACGGCACCCGCATCGTCCGACGCGACAAGACCGCCACCACGCTCTACCTCGGCGACACCGAGCTCACCCTGAACCGGACCACCACGGCGAAGACCTGGAACCGGCACTACACCTTCGACGGGCGCACCATCGCCACCCGAGACGGCAACGCCATGACCGACCTCCAGATCCTCATCACCGACCCCCACGACACCGCCACCTACGCCATCGAAGCCGGCACCTCAGCCCTCCTCACCCGGCGCACCCTCCCCTACGGCGGCACCCGCGGCACCACCACCACCGGGTGGGCCAGCACCCGCGGATTCGTCAACGGAACCCTCGACCCCGGCACCGGGCTGACCAACATCGGTGCCCGCCAATACGACCCGAACCTCGGGAAATTCCTATCCGTCGACCCGCTCCTCGACACCACCGACCCCCAACAAGTCAACGGCTACAGCTACTCCAGCAACAACCCCCTCACATACAGCGACCCCACCGGCCTGCGGGCGATCTGCCCCGACGGCTTGACCGTGTGCGGAAACGTGGACGGCAGACCAGCACTCCCTAGCCGCAATCCCGATCCTGCTGGCTCCGGCCCGGTTACCAACCAACCCGCGGGCGGTGGCGGTGGCTCGCCCTCGTCCGCCGCGTCCCACTCCGCCGGCCGTGGATCGACAAGCACCGGGCAGGGTAGTTTCCTCACTAATCCGTACTATTACGACCACCCGATCGATTACGGGATCTCCCGTCAAATGGGACCAACGATTCCCTGCGTGACCGACCCGTCGATCAGCTCTTGCCTAATGACTGCGGCAAGCAACTGGGCAGTCATCAGTGGCGCCGGCTCGCTGGGAGCGCTCGCAAGCGGATTCGGGAGAGCTGTAGGCGAAACCGCGTACAGCGGCTTGAACGCAGGACAGGCACTCGGCAGATGGCGGGTCAACCGAGTTGTGCAGCGGTACGCCGCCAGCGTGGTGGAAACCGAGCGAAAGGTTGTTACCCCCTATGGGAAGACAGACATCGACGTGGTTCTGAAGGACGCGTTCATCGAGATCGGTGGGCCCGCTAAGGGCAACCTCTCAAAATTCGGGTCCCAGCTCCAAAGGGTCAAGTGGGCAGCCGACGAAGCTGGCAAACGACCGGTCTTCATGTACGATGCCGGTACACCCCAAGAAGCGATAAACCTAGCCGCAAAATGGTTCGGCGAACACGGAGTGAGGCCAATCGGATGAGTACGAGCTGGACAGCCAGAATCCTAATTGAGAGGAATTCTCTTTCGGCATCCAGTCTCATGAGCCTGGGCCACGTCTTAAACCAAAAGGGAATCCACCCATTGACTCAACCCGACGGGTCCTTGCTGGCCATGACTGGCGACGGCACCGGGGAGGTCGTATTCGAATCCGCAGAGTCCGCGTTCCGCTGGCTTAGCGCTTCTGACGGATTAATTTCATTCTTCTCGCCGGAGCTTGACGAAGAATACTCGGTGTCGGTTTGTAGAGGCGAGCTGCTGCACGCCGAACTTAAGTATCTTTCGGACGAGCCGAAGTTCGACGAGCTCAGAATCTCCACACGCCACTTCGGCCTGGGGGGGCAAGCCGTGCCTTGGCAGTTCATCGCCAGCATGATCGCGGAGTTGGCTGCGGCTGTCTCTGCCAAGTTTGTACTAGGCATCGACGACCTACAACTGGACCTCCTTCAATCGCCTAACTGCTTGCACAAGCCTGTTTCGAGAGGAAACCTGCCCGACTACTTCGGGGCCCTCGCTGGGGCGCCCCGAGGACCGCTCGCTGACCAACTCGAAGCTCTGGCGGACAAGATTGGTGCGCAAACCATCCTTCGGGATGGATTCGTCATGTTGCACCTTTGAGCTCTATTCAAAATGAATCACTAGCCCAGAGTCGGTAGAACACTAGCTTGACGATGATTCGGAATGGAAGTACTCACGCAGATTCGGAAAGGAACCATCCAGTGAACGTCTTGCATCAGACCGGTTCCGACCGCCAGAGAGGCTCCTTGTACGCGGGGCTGGCTATATCGTGGGATACTCTCGCGGCCACTGATGCAAAAAGAGCAAATCGCTTATTTGATCAGCTCCATGATTTAGCGAAGGCGCTCCGCGTGTCGGAACATGGCCGAGAATCACTTTCCACCCTGATGCATCACGAATCATCCGGTGTTCGGCTCCTTGCGGCCACCGAATGCCTATCATGGGATCCGGTCCACGCGCTACATGCTCTGGAGGAAGTTAAGCTGCTTGGCGGACTTCACGGGATGAGTGCTAAGTACACCATCGAAGCATATATGGACAAGTCTCTGAATCTAGATTGGTAACACGGCCGTTACCGCTAGGCCTCGCGGTTTGAGCGCCGGCGTGCACCTAACGCAATCCGCGTCGCGGTCAGGAGTTCCGCGCGAGCGCCGGGAGAAGTTGGCGCAGCCCGGCCCCGGTCAGGGCGACCGACTTACTCCGGGCTGCTGCGGCGGAGACTGCCAGTCATGTCTGGGAACCCGAGTTGGGCGGATCACTATACGAATTCATATTCGAATTCGACCAAGGTCTGCCATGTGCTCGGTAAAAAGCCAAAAAAGCTCGAAGGAGCATCTCCGTTCAGCTCACCGCGGTTTGGTCAGGGTGGCTAATACCGGCCGGTATTGGATTCTCGGACGCGGGTCCCCAGCGTGTCGGAGTGACCGGCACCCCGTTAGTCCAGGGCTCGGCCCGGCACCTGGGGGGCCGTCGCCCCGCGGTCAGACCAAGCACTGGGAGGGTCCCTCGCCGCGGGCGACAACTAACCGGCAGTGACGGCCGAGGCTGACCTCGCCCGTCGGGCGGAATAGGTTCTAGCTCGTCCGTAAACAAACGTTCGCGCGACACTGGCGGTTGCCCTGCGTTTCCGCAGGTCAGGTGTGTAACGAAACTGGTGTCCTGGCCTACGCCACGCGCTAGGGCGTTCGCGATACGTTCTTGTCATGCGCATCGGTTACGGGCGGGTCTCGACCCGCGACCAGCACCCCGAGGCCCAGGCCGACGCGCTGAACGCGGCCGGCTGCGATCAGGTCTACCTGGACAAGGCCTCCGGCAAGCTCGCCCGCCGCCCCGAGCTCGACAAGGCGCTGCTCGCAGCGAACCGGCCCGGAGACCAGCTCGTGATCACCAAACTCGACCGGCTCGGTCGTTCCCTGGAGCATCTGCTCGAGCTGTCCAAAGACCTGCAGGCACGCGGCGTCGACCTTGTCGTCCTGGACCAGGGCATCGACACCTCCACCGCGGTCGGACGGATGTTCTTCCAGATCCTCGGCTCGATCGCCGAGTTCGAGCACGCCCTCATGTCCGAACGCACGATGGACGGCCTCGCCGCCGCTCGGGCCCGGGGGCGCACCGGCGGGCAGAAACCGAAGCTCGGACGCCGCCAGGCCGAGCTGGCCCGTGAGATGTACGAAGCCGGGGAACTCACAGTGGCCCAGATAGCCGCCGAGTTCGGCGTCACCCGCCCCACGATCTACCGCCACCTCGACCGCCTCGACGCGCTCGAAGCTACGGCCGGCCCTCAGCCTTAGCGGGACTTTTCCGCGCGACCGTCCTCAAGAGCCCGGTCACCTCGCCGGTACCGCGCACGCGAGCCGCCGCGGCGAGATCGTCCGGGACGCACTTGTGACGTGACTTTCCGTTCCAATGTTCCTCGAGGGCCCTTCCCCCTGATGGAGGTTCGAGTTGAAGCGTCCGCTTCTCGGCGCCCTGTTCGCTTTGAGTGTCCTCGTTCCCGTTTCCGTCAGCGGATCGGCGGCGACAGCTGCGGACGTCGGAGTCGGCGGCGTCGCCGGTGTCGTTGGCAATCCCGCCCCGCCGGTGCCGGTCGCCGCCGTCCCCGGCGGCCCGCTGATGGCCCCCGCTTCGGTGGCGGTGCCCAGGGCCACACCGAACCCGGGCGCCCCCGAGCCGATGTCGCGAGCCGACTGCGCGGCCCTGATCGCCGCGGTGCGGGCGGGGACGGTTGCGAACCCGCCGAGTACCTGCATCAGCGTCACCGAGACCCTCGGCACGCAACCGACGGTGCCTACCGGTCCTTCGGCCAGTCAGCGATCGGGCGCGGTGAGCGCCAACACCTACGACCCGTCGTGCCGGTTAGGGGGGAACCTGACGGCCGGTCAGTGGCTGGCGACCTCCCGCCGCCTGGCCTGCGACCACCGCGAATACACCTACGACGTGCAGAGTGTGCAGACGGGCCAGCGCTCCGGTGGTTTCACCACCGAGGTGGTGCACAAAATGAACGCCACGACGGGCGGACCGTCGGTGGTCATCAGCCTCGAGGTCTACCTGACCCGCGCGGACGGCAACGGCACCCCCACCGGAGCGGTCGGGACGTTCGCCGGGTGCCCGAACCCGAACACCGCCACGGCCCAGTGCACCGGGCTCGCCTCCCCCCTCTACGGGCTGGGCACCAACGCCTGGGCCGGGGACGGCACCATCTCGATCCCCAACATGTCCGACGGCGCACTGGTCGACGACGCCCACGGGCTGTGGACGATCGCCTTCTCCAACCCGGCCTGGCTCAACGCCGCCGTCACCCCGATGTACTCCGCCGGCATCCGTTGCGACAACCAGATTGGCAACCGGCGTCCCGGCGGCTGCGTGTTCGAAGACGTGCGCGGCATCATGGGCTACAGCCAGACCGAGTACCCCGAATTCGTTCAGCACGTCTATAACGCACAGATCTCTGGGTTGCCCGGGCGCTTCGACCAGGGAACGAACCTGACCAAGCTCGACTTCCAGGCCGATCGTGACAGAAATCAGACGAAGGCGTGCTCCGGAATCCCGACCGCACCGGCCGGGAAATCCTGCGACGAATACCCCTTCGCCAGTTCGCACGAAGGCGCCGCGACCAGCCCCTACGCTAGCGCCAGCGCCCACCTGCCGCGGAGCTTCACCGGCTGCGGCATGGCGGCAGCAGAAGTCGGCCGTACGGGGGCGGCGGGATGGAGCCGTTGCTTCATCAACGCCGGCGAGAACAGCCGCGCCGGTTCGGACCTCGGCAACTTCTACTCCGACGAGCGCATGCTCGACAACGACCCGTTTCAAGTAGGCTATCTCCCGTGACCTCGACGGCGAGCCGCTACGCGGCCAGAGTCGACTACCACCAGGTATTCCTTACCCCCTTGGGGAAAAGTCCCCGTCCGGACCGGGCCGCGTGGTCTCCCGCCAAAGTCCTCCTGGTCGACACCGACGACGCGGGCCTGATCGTCCACACCGGCTGCGCCGCAGGCCAGGTGTGGATCACGATCCGATCCCGAGCCGAACCGCCCACGACCCTGGCCGACAGCATGCTCGGCTGGGAAGTGGGTGAGGAGGAGACCGTCACGATTCTCGAGGACCTCACCCTGATCTCTCCGCTCGGCGGGGATCCGGTGATCGAGGGAGCGTTCCGCCCGCGCCGGCCCGGCCTGCACCGGGTCAGAGTCCTCGCCCGCGGCCGGGCCGAGAACTACGACTCGGTCAGCCAGACACCCACGGAGCACTACGACGTGACGTTGTGGCCGGTGGACGAGGGCCAACCTGCCCTGCGGTTGGGAGACGACGGCGTCTCCTGATGCCCTGAGCTGGGCGCTGACCAGTGAGCGGGCGAGCGTCTCCACCGGACGACCGGAGGCGCCCGGGTGAACGACCGTTCCGAGACTGAGCGGAGGAAGCGGGACACATGACATCCCCCCCGACGTGCACTGCTCGCGAACGGCTGCACTTGGCCTACGACAACGGCTATTTCTGCATGCTCGCCGGTCCGCACACCGCCCGCCGATCGGACTTGGAGGCGGCGATCGCCCTGGTGCGTTCGACCGCGCTGCGCCTCGTGCAAGGGCCCGGCTATCTCATAATGCTTTCCCCGCATCAGATCAACGTCTCCACGACGGTGACCGTCGAGACGTGGGACGAGCCGGCACCCGAGGACACCTGCGACTGGCAGGAGGTGTGCGAGGCGAGCATCGAGCTCGACGGGCGGGGCATCGAGTTCTACTCCCCGCCGGCGGTCGCGCGCCTCCCCGCCCCGCCGCCCGGCCGGTACACGGTGCGCGTCGCCGGCCGCGGGTTCCACGCCCAGGGCTGGCCCGGGACCACGACGCCCGGGGACACTTGGCGCTTGCAGTTCTGGCCCGCGGCCGCCGCCGCCCCACCCCGACGGATCGCGACCTGGCCAGGGCCGCAGTCCCGCGCCGCCGTGTGCAACCGGGCCAACGCCCTACGCGCCCTCCTCGACCCCGATCCGGCGCCCACCCCACCACCCGTATTGCTGGACAGTGTCCGCCCGGTCGAGCACCCCGCAGTCCGCGCCGTGGCAGTGACGGTCCTCGCCGAGGGTTGGGCCGTGGTCCCGTCCGTCGCTGCCCTGCTGCGGCGGTGCGCCGCCGACGACCCGGACCCTCTCACCCGCCGCGCAGCAGTACAGGGACTCGCCCGGACCCCACCGCACGCCGACACCCAAGCGGTTCTGGTCGACCGGGCCATCGCCGACGAGGACGGCGCCGTCCGCGCAGCGGCCGTCGACGCAGCGGCGGTCGCAGTCCCCGACGATCCTGCCACCCTGGCCTGGCTCCAGCAGCTCGCCGAGGGAACTGACCCCGACGTGCAGGGCGCCGCCGTGCGCGCTCTCGGGCGAGGCCAGCACCGCGACCCCGCCGTGCTCGCTTGGCTGCGCGCGCTAGCCGACGACACCACCTCCATCCGCCGGTGGGACGCGTTCCAGGCCATCGGAGCCGGGTGGCCCGGAGACCCAGCCATCCTCGATTGGCTCTACCGGCACGCCACAACCGGCGACCAAGACACCTCTGACGCCGCGTTCCGAACCCTCGCCGCCGGGTGGGCAGGCAACACGCAGGTCCTCGCCTTCCTCAAACGATTCGTAGTCGAAGGCCCTCCCTCCGCGCGCAGCTCTGCCCTTGCGGCCGTCCACGTCGGGTGGGCGAGCGACCCGCAGGCCCACTCATGGCTGCACGCGCACATCCAGACCCGCCCAGACCAGATCATGTCTGTCCCGCTCAGACCCCGCGAGGATCCCGCGAACAACAACTGAGTCGGTGATTCGCCACACCTTCGGCACCCGCCTCGTCCGCGACGGACATGACCTCGTCCTGGTCGCCGAACTCATGGGCCACGCCCGCGTCGAGACCACCCGCGGCTACGCCCTGCCCACCGCCGACCAAGACCGCCAACGCGCCATCAACACCCTCCCCACCGACGCTGACCTTTGCCTGCGGCAGGTTTCCGGCGTATTCCGGTTGGACCCCAAAAGGGGCCACCCTCGCAGACAAAGGCACCGGGCTCGGGGCTGACTCAGGACCTGAACGGCGTCGAACGTCACCGTCCGCTCCGCCGTGTCGACCTCGGACAGGTAGGCGACGTGCTCGCCGTCCGCACAGTGGGGCTACTCGGATCCGCGCCGCTGTTGGCGGCCTCGGCGACCATCAGCGAGACACGGGCGCCGAGCGGCAAGTTCTGCCCAACCGCGGGGACTTGGCGCAGGACGCTGCCCGGCGGGACGGCCGTCGAGCGCACGTCGACCCCAGGTTGCACGGGATCTCGGGTTTTTGCGGCGAACTCAGGTGAACGGGCCGACCCTCAGCGGCGCCAGAACAGGTGATGCACCACGCCGGTGCTCGGGCTCGGAACGACGTCGCAGTGGAACCGGTCGAGCAGATCCTCCGGTGAGGTCCACAGTCGAGAGCCGCCACCCAATGTCAGAGGAGACACGGCAACGTGCAAGGTGTCGACGAGGTCGGCGTCCAGGAACTGCCGGATGGTGCTCGCGCCGCCACCGAGCCGGACGTCCGAGCCGTCGGCCGCCTCGCGGGCCAGCTGCAGCACAGCCGCGGGTTCGCCACCGACGAAGTGGAACGTGGTGTCCGACAGGGTGAGCGACGGACGCTCGTGGTGGGTCAGCACGAACACCGGAGTGTGGAACGGCGGCTCGTCGCCCCACCAGCCTTGCCAGTCGTGATCGGCCCACGGACCCCGATAGGGGCTGAACTTGTTGCGCCCCATGATCTCGGCACCGATGTTGCGGGGGTAGTCGCGGGTCAGGTAGTCGTCCAGACCGCGGCTACCCCCGGGGGCGGTGCGCATCGGCCAGCTGGCTGTTGCCCCGGCCCAGGAGAACATCGTGCCCGGGTCGGCGTGACCGAACGGCCGTTCCAAGCTCTGGCCCTCGCCGGCGCCGTACCCGTCACTGGACACGTTGAAGTTCTGCACGCGGAGCAGTTGTGGCACTGGTGGTCCTTCCGGTGCGGGTCAGCCGAGGAGGGTCGGCGGGATGCCCGCGGGTTCGGCCTCGCCCTCGTCCGGACCGGACTCTGTCGGCTGCGGATCGGCGGTGACGGGCTCGTCTACCGGGGTGCGCTCGACCGGGGCGTCGTCGACGGGCACGGGCTCGACCACGACGTCCGCGGGGTCGGCCTTCTCCAGCACCACGGGCGGGCCGGGGTTCAGCGCCGGGTCCTGCGCGGCCTTGCGGGCGGCCGCGGCGGCTGCGGCCGCCTTCGCGGCTGCCTTCGCTGCCGCCTTTCGGGCGGCGGTCTTTCTCGCCGCGACCTTTGCCTCGGCCGCGCGGACCGCGGCGACCTCCGCCGCGCGCGCCGTGTCGGCGAGGACGGCCGTCGTGCGACGCTCGGCCGGTTTCGTCACGGCGGGCTTGATGACGGCCGTCCGCCGGACCGTCCCGCTGGTGCCCGTCGACTTCTTGGCGCCCTTGCCCGCCTTGTTCTTCGCGGCGGACGCGGTGGTCGAGGTGGCGCTCTTTTTCTTCGTCGCGGCGGGGGCCTCGGCTTCCCGGAACTGGGTGACGCCCGGCGCCGTCCCGTCGCCGCCGCCGGAGGCGAGCGCGAACGTCCCGGGGACCGCCAGCGCGACGACCGCCACCGCAGCTGCCACGACCTTGCGGCGCCGGCGCACGACGCCCGTCGCGGGGATCTCCAAGGTCGTCAGGCAGACGGGGTCGGGCCCGTGCGTCTCGGCGAGCTTCACGGCGGTGTGCGGGTCGGGGACGCCGACGGCGGTGAGCGCCGCGATGGTCGCCGCCGTGTCGAGCCGCTCGAGGTGGCGCAGCGCGTAGGCGGCCCGGGCCGGCGGGGTCAGCCGGGCGAGCGCCTCGTCGCGGGCGGCACCCGCTCCGTCACCACCGCCACCGCCCATCGAGACCCGCAGGCCGCGGGATGCGCCGCCGGTGAGCGCCCGGCTGACCACCCGCCCGCGGAGGAGTTCGTAGACGGCCTCGGGGCTGCGGCCGTCGGCAGCACGTCCCGCGCCTGCGACGACCTGCTCGACCTCGTCGTGGGCGACCCGGGCGCGGTGATGGCGCCCGCTCTTCGGCGGCAGGATGAGAAACGCCAGCTGGACCAGCCGAGCTTGACGCTCCGGAGAGATCGTCATCCGCATCACCGTTTCCCCTGAGAACCCGCAGATTTCACCACGAATCCCCGCAGAACGGCCAATCCTGGGTGAGGTTCTCTCACCCTCTGAGACTCGATCTTTCGGGCGCCCCGAATCTACTCGCGAGTCACCCTCCGGCGGGGACTCCCGGGGGGCCATGATCGGCTTCCTCTCGTGCGGGGTCGGTGGCGCTCAGTCAAGGCGGCGCAGTTCCTCGGCGTACCGGACAGCGTTGTCGACGTACATCTGCACGGCCGTCCGAATCCAGCCGGCCATCGCCTCCGGGTTCGGCAGCGGGCGGGCCTTCGCGGGGATGCCGAGAGCCAGATGCCCCGGGGGGACCGCGTAGTCCTCGGGGACGAGGGCGCCCGCGCCGACCACCGAGCCGGTGGCGATGTGGCAGCGGTTCAGCAGGATCGACCCGGAGCCCACCAGACACCCGTGCTCGACGAGGCAGCCCTCGGCGTGGACGAGATGCCCGACGACGCAGTCGGCGCCGATCGTCGTCGGGAACTCCTCGGTCGTGTGCAGGACGGAACCGTCCTGCACCGACGTGCGCGCCCCGATCTCGATGAAGCCGTAGTCGGCGCGCAGCACCGCGCCTGGCCAGACCGAGGCCTCAGGGCCGAGCCGGACGTCGCCGATGACCGTCGCGTCCGGATGGACGTACGCGGTCGGGTCGATGGTCGGCTCGCGACCGCCGAGTGCGTAGATCGGCACGGTCAGGCCCCCGTGTCGGTCGTCGACGGCTCGGTGAGGTCGCGCAACGCCGGGAACACCCGCAGCGCGTTCAGGGCCCACACCCCGGCGACGGTCTCGTCGTCCCAGCCCAGCTTCGCGATCGCGCGGGCGTTGCGGGCGACGCCCGGCATGCCGGGCCAGTCCGTGCCGAAGATGAACCGCTTCGCCAGCCTGGCGAGGTCGAACTTCGCGTAGTACGTGGCGAGCTTGCTCGGCGGCAGGCCAGACAGCTCGATCCAGACGTTCTCGCGGGACAGCGTCAGGAACGCGGCGGCGTCGTACCACCAGCCGCGGCCCCCGTGGGCCAGGACGATCTGGACGTCGGGGAAGTCGCGCAGGACGGGGTCGAGCAGCGCCGGGTCGGCCCACTTGTGGGTCGCGCCGGGGAACCCGCTCGTCCCGCAGTGCAGGATCACCGGGATGCCGAGTTCGCGACAGGCCTGGTAGGCCGGGTACAGCGCGGTGTCACCCGGATCGAACCCGGCGTGGACGGGGTGGAGCTTCAGCGCGACGGCGCCGAGGCCGACCTGGCGGGCGACCTCGTCCGCGATGGGGTGGTGCACGTGCGGGTTGACGTTCGCGACCGCGCGGAACCGCCGCGGGTTGTGCTGGGTCATCGGGAGCACATCTTCGATCGGCTGCTCTCCGGTTGCCTTCGGGCTGTACTCGCTGAAGAGCAGCGCCGCGTCCACGCCCTCACCCTCGAAGTGCGCGTCCATCCGCTCCGGGACCGGGGTGCCGTCGCCGTCGTACAGGTCGGGCCACGGATGGGCGCTGCCGAACTCGTGCGCCCACTCGATCCACGCCGGGCGCAGCGTCGGCAGCCGCGGGGCGTGCACGTGCGCGTCGACGAGGAGGAGGCCGTCCAGCATGTCGTGGCTCCTTAGCTGTTGCCTGGGTGGTCGGCGACGAGTTCGGTGTCGACGCCGATCTTCCCAGTCGCGCGCGATCCACCCGGAGCGCCCAACGGTTGGTCGCGGCCCGGCAGCGCCAGGTTGAAGAATCGCGCGCCGTCTTCGACGAAGTCGACGAACTCGGGCTTGACCCGGCGGTCCTGCGCGATCGCCTCGACGGGGCACACCGGCTCGCAGGCGCCGCAGTCGATGCATTCCTTGGGGTTGATGTAGAGCTTGCGGTCGCCCACGTAGATGCAGTCGACGGGGCACTCGTCCACGCACGACATGTCCATGATGTCGATGCACGGCTCGGCGATGACGTACGGCATGGTGCGCTCCTACAGGGCGGCGGCGGGAACGGCGTCGGTCGAGTGGCCGGGGAACAATGCGGTGGTCGGGTCGATCAGGACGGCCGCGTTGTTGACCGCGGTGGCGACCTCGCCGAACCCGACGGCGATGAGGCGGACCTTCCCCGGGTACTCGGTGATGTCCCCCGCGGCGTAGACCCCGGCGACGTTCGTGCTCATCGCGGTGTCGACCGAAATGTGTCGGCGGTCCTGGATCTCGATGCCCCAGGTGAGCAGCGGGCCGAGGTTGGCGGTGAAGCCGAGCGCGGCGACGATCTCCTGGGCCGCCAGCTCCCGGACGGTCTTGGTGGGCTCGTGCGGTGACGTGCACCGTCTCGACCCGGTCGGCGCCCGTCACCGCGCTGATCTGACTGCTCGTCAGGATCTCGACGCTCGTGCGCTGTACCTCGGCGACAGTGTGTGCGTGCGCCCGGAACGCCTCGCGGCGGTGCACCAGCGGTGACGGACCTCGCGATGGGCTCGAGACCCAGGGCCCAGTCGAAGGCGCTGTCGCCGCCGCCGACGATGACGACGTCCTTGCCCGCGTACGAATCCGGGTCCGGGACGAAGTAGGCCAGCCCGCGGCCCTCGAACTCCGAACCGGCCGGCAGCGGGCGCGGGGTGAACGTCCCGATCCCGCCGGTGACGACGACGGCGCCGCAGGTGACGCGGGTGCCCTTCTGGCTCGTCACGGCGAACCCGGCGTCCACCTTCGCCAGCGAGTCGGCCCGGTGCCCCAGCAGGTACACCGGGTCGAAGCGGTCCGCCTGCTCGCGCAGGTTCGCGACGAGGTCTCGGCCGCGGACGCTCGGGAACCCGGCGACGTCGAAGATCTGCTTCTCCGGGTACATCGCGCTGATCTGGCCGCCGAGCTCCGGCAGGGAGTCCATGACCGCGACGCGCAGCCCGCGGAAGCCCGCGTAGTAGGCGCCGAACAGCCCGACCGGGCCGGCGCCGACGATGAGGATGTCGACCTGGAGGTCGTTCATGGGGAGGGGATCCTCTCAATTTCCGGGCGCACGGTTGCCGGGCGCAGCAGCGCGCACGCGGCTTCGCGGACGGCGAAGCGGCGGAGCTTGCCGGTGGCGGTGGTGGCGAGTTCGTCGAAGACCAGGACGTGCCGCGGCCGCTTGAACGCGGCCAGGGATTCCCGGCAGTGCGCGATGAGGTCTGCCTCGTCGACCGTCGCACCCGCCGCCGCGACGACGCAGGCGACGGGCTTGTCGAGCCCGTCCGCGTCCGGCACTGCGACGACGGCGGCCTGCGCGACCGACGCGTGGGTGAGCAGGCATGCCTCGACCTCGGCCGGCGAGACCCAGATGCCGCCCGCCTTGATCATGTCGTCGGAGCGACCGAGGCAGGTGAAGAAGCCGCCCTCGGAACGGACGTACGTGTCGCCGGTGCGCATCCACTCGCCGTCGAAGGCCGCGCGGGTCGTGGCCGTCCGGCACCAGTAGCCGGACGCCAGGGACTCCCCGCTGATCAGCAGGTGTCCCGGCGTTCCGGCCGGGACCTCGGCGCCGTCGTCGTCCACGAGTTTGGCGGCGTAGCCGGGCACCGCCGTGCCGGACGTGCCCGGGCGCACCTGCCCGGGCCGGTTGGACAGGAAGATGTGCAGCGCCTCGGTGGACCCGATGCCGTCGATGATTTCCACGCCGAACCGCTCGGTGAAGCGCCGCTGGAGTTCGGCCGGCAACGCTTCCCCCGCGGAGATCGCCAGCCGGACGGTGGAAAACGTGTCCGCCGGGAGGTCGGCGGCGAGCAGCGCCGCGTAGAACGTCGGTACGCCGAAGAACAGCGTCGGGCTGTCGGCCCGCATCCGCTCGGCGACCGTGGCGGGCGTCGGACGGGCCGGGTCGAGCACCGCGGCCGCGCCCACGGACAGCGGGAACAGCGCGGAGTTGCCGAGCCCGTACGCGAAGAAGAGCTTCGCGACGGACAGGCACCGGTCGTCCGGGCGGATCCCGAGCACCTGCGCGCCGTACGTCTCGGCGACCGCGCGGACGTTGCCGTGCCGGTGCATGGCCGCCTTCGGCGTGCCGGTGGTGCCGGACGTGTAGAGCCAGAACGCCGGGGACTCCGGCCAGCTGTCGTAGGCGGGGTCCTTCCCTTGGCGCGACGCCTCGCCCGCGGCGAGCAGGTCGGCCCAGGTGATCTCGTGCGTGCCTCCGCCGCCCCCGCCGGGCTCGAGTCCACGACGACGAGGGTGCGCACGCCTTCCACCAGCCCGGCGGCGGCTCGGGCCACTGCGGCGAACTCGGGCGAGGCCAGCACGACCCGCGCCCGGGAGTCGTGCAGGATCTCCGCGAGCTCGGCCGCGCCGTACATCGTCGAGACGGGCACGGGGATCGCGCCCAGCCGCAGCGCGGCCAGGAACGCCGCGAGCAGCTCGACCCGGTCGGAGCTGAACAGCACGATGCGCTCCTCGGCCCGTAGGCCGAGGTCGGCCAGACCGGCGGCGGCCGCGTGCACGACCGCCTGCAGTTCCGCGTAGGTGCACGACCCGCCCGGGCCGGTCACGGCCGTCCGGTCTCCCCCGCCGGCCTCGACCTGACGGTCCAACAGGTACCAGCTCGCATTGAAGATCTCGGTGGTCACGGCAGGCCTCAGGCGAGGTGGACGTAGTCGAACTCGAACGGCTGGCCGTTGATGCCGACCCTCGGCGGCGCGACCCACGAGGCGATCTTGCCGGGGGTGTAGACCGGCTGCATCAGCGACGCGACGTGGGCCTTGTCGTCCGGGGTCGGCAGCCACTTGCCGCTGGCCGCCTTCCACGCGTCGTCCGAGATCAGCCGGCCGTCGGGCGTCACGTTGTGCGCGGCGAACGCGCCGACGTGGCGGTTGAAGCCGACGTGCGGCAGGTAGAGCGCGGTGTCGACGCCGTGGTCCGCGAGGATCGAGTTCCAGCGCTTCAGCCCGTTGAGACAGTCGGCGATGTACTCGCCGCGCAGGTCGTGGTTGAGCGTGACGAGGGCGGCCATCTCGGTGTCGACGATCCGGCCGTTCTCCACCGTCGGCACGCTGGAGACGGCGTCGACGAGCAGGTGGTCGTCCTTGCGGCGCTCTTCCTGCCAGCGGCCCTTGATGCCCGCGGTGTAGTAGTTCGCCACGTTCGTCGAGGTCTCGCCGCCGAACAGGTCCAGGCTCACGCTGTAGTGGAAGTTGATGTACTTCTGAATCACGTCGAGTGGGATCGCGCCGTGCGGGGCGACGTTCTCGGTGTCGCGCTCCCTCATGACCTGAGCGGTGCGCTCGACGACGCGGTCGATGCCGGTGGTGCCCACGAACATGTGGTGGGCCTCCTCCTTCAGCATGAACTCGCACGTGCGCGACAGCGGGTCGAACGCGGACTCCTTCAACGTCCCGAGCTGGTACTTGCCGTCCCGGTCGGTGAAGTAGGTGAACATGTAGAAGCTCAGCCAGTCCGGCGTCTCCTCGTTGAACGCGCCGAGGATGCGCGGGGAGTCCTCGCTACCGGAGTTGCGCAGCAGCAGCGACTCCGCCTCGTCGCGGCCGGTGCGACCGAAGTACGCGTGCAGCAGGTAGACCATCGCCCACAGGTGGCGGCCTTCCTCGACGTTGACCTGGAACAGGTTGCGCAGGTCGTACAGGCTCGGCGCGGTCAGCCCGAGGCGGCGCTGCTGCTCGACCGACGCGGGCTCGGTGTCGCCCTGGATGACGATGAGGCGCTGAAGTTCCGCGCGGTACTCCCCCGGCACCTGCTGCCACGCCGGCTTGCCCTTGTGCTCGCCGAACGCGATCTTGCGCTCGGCGTTGCGCTCGGCCAGGAAGATGCCCCAGCGGTACTCCGGCAGGGCGACGTGGCCGAAGTGCGCCCAGCCCTCGCGGCCGACGTCCACGGCGGTGCGCAGGTAGACGTCGTTCACCGGCAGCGTCGGGCCCATGTCGCCCCACCACTGCAGGAACTTCGGCTGCCACGACTCCAGCGCCCGCTGCAGCTTGCGGTCGGACGCGAGGTCGACGTTGTTCGGGATGCGCTCGGTGTAGTCGATCGTCGTCATGTTCAGACCCGCTTCCGGTCGAAGACGGCCTTCTGGCCGGTGCCGAATTTCCGAAGGGCGCCGTCCGGGCCCGAGGCGTTGGGACGGATGAAGATCCAGTTCTGCCAGGCCGACAGGCGGGAGAAGATCTTGGTCTCCACCGTCTCCGGGCCGACGAAACGGTGGTTCGCCTCCATGCCGGTCAACGCGTCGGGGCTCATCGAAGAACGCTCCTCGAGGACGATGCGCACCTCGTCCGCCCAGTCGATGTCGTCGAGCGCGTAGGTGACGAGCCCGAGGTCGTCGGCCGCGCCCGCGTCCAGCGGCTTGCCCACGACGTTGCGGACGGCGTCGAGGCCGGCCTCGTCGTTCCAGTAGCGGGACGCCAGGCGGGTGAGCCCGTTACCCATCGGGTACGTGCCGAAGTTCGCCTCGGACACGAGAAGTTGCGCGGGCTGCTCGTCTTCGCCCGAGGTCTCCTCGAACGTCCCGTCCAGCATGTACTGGCGGTCGCAGGCGAGCGCGAGCTCGAGCAGCGGGCCGGTGAAGCAGGACCCCGGCTCGATCAGCGCGATCAGGCTGCGGCTCGTCACGTCGAAGCGCTTGAGCGTCCGCTTGAGGTAGTGGCGGATCTCGTTGACCAGCCAGTCGCGCGTGGTCGGCCAGCGCCGCGTCGTAGGAGGCGACGAGGTCGGGGTCGCCCTTGGTGCGGATCACCCAGGTGCCGAGCTCGAGCGCGTTAGCCCGCAGCCGCAGCACAGCGTCGTCCAGCTCGCGCGCTACTGCGAGCGGCCAGAAGTCGACGCCCTGGGCGTGGATCCCCGCGGCCGTTTCCGGGGCCGCAGCAGCCGGGCCCTGCACGGTGATCTCGGCCAGGCCGGTCTCGGCGTCCAGCTTGACGCTGACGTGACGGTACGTCAGTGCGGTGTCGGTGACCTCCCGCTGAAGGGGCGTCAGTTCGACGCCGGTGGCGCCGGTCGGGCGGGACGACCCTGCCGCCGCCGCCAGCGCCCGCTCGCGGACCGTCTCGGCGAACCGGCTGCGCGGGACGGAGGCGTCGACGAGCTTCCAGTCGACCGCCACCTGCCCGCGCATGCCCTCGCTCTTGGTCGCGAACACGTCGGCCCGGTCCTTGCGCACACCGCGCTTGTCGACCACCCGGGTCAGGCCGCCCGTGCCCGGCAGCACCGCGAGCAGCGGCACCTCGGGCAGCGAGACGGCCGACGAGCCGTCGTCGATCAGGATGATCTCCTCGCACGCCAGCGCGAGCTCGTAACCGCCGCCGGCCGCCGTGCCGTTCACCGCGGCGAGGTAGTACTGGCCCGAGTGCTCGGTCGCGTCCTCGATGCCGTTGCGGGTCTCGTTGGTGAACTTGCAGAAGTTCACCTTCCACGGGTGGCTCGACTGCGCCAGCATCCGGATGTTCGCGCCGGCGCAGAACACCTTCTCGAGCCCGCCGGTCACCACGACCGTCGCGGACCTCGGGGTGCTCGAACCGCAGGCGCTGGACCGCGTCGTACAGCTCGATGTCGACGCCGAGGTCGTAGGAGTTCAGCTTCAGCTCGTACCCCGGCACCAGCCCGCCGTCCTCGGCCGTGCGCAGGGTGATCGTCGCGACCGGGCCGTCGAAGCTGAGGGCCAGATGGCGATACGAGCTCGGATGCGCGTCGAACGACACAGTTACCGACATGGTGAGCGCCTCCCAGGGCGAACGACTGGTGTGCCTGACTCATCTTCCACGCAATCGTACCGTTTCGTCAACTTGTTGTAGAGTATTGATTCGAGGGACAATCGCCACGCAGATCGAATCGGGCTCTGGAGGATTGACGTGCTGACGTACGACGCGCTGTACATCGACGGGCAATGGGTCGCACCGGTCGAGGGCGGCGGAACCGACCGACGTCCTCGGCGCCGCGGACGGGAAGGTCGTCGGGCCGGGTCCCGTCCGCGTCCCCCGCCGACATCGACGCCGCCGTCGCCGCCGCGCGCGCAGCGTTCGACGGCTGGTCGACTACCCCGCCGGCCGAGCGGGGCGCCTACCTGACGGCCCTGCAGGGCGCGCTGAAGGCTCGCGCCGAGCTGATCACCGAGACGATCTCGCTCGAGGTCGGCACGCCGCTGAAGATGTCGCAGCGCGTCCAACTCGGCGTCCCGCTGGCCGTCCTGGGCAGTTACGCCGACGCTGGCGGGCACGTACGAGTGGGAGCGCGAGGTCGGCAACTCCCTCATCACGCGCGAGGCTGTCGGCGTCGTCGGCGCGATCACGCCGTGGAACTACCCGCTGCACCAGGTCGTGGCCAAGGTCGCGGCGGCGCTCACGGCCGGCTGCACGATCGTGGTCAAGCCGGCCGACGTCGCGCCGCTGACCGCGTTCATCCTGGCCGACGCGCTCGATCGAGATCGGCCTGCCGGCCGGCGTCGTGAACATCGTCTCGGGCGACGGGCCGAACGTCGGCGAGGCGCTCGCCGGGCACCCCGGCATCGACATGCTCTCGTTCACCGGGTCCGCCGCGATCGGCGCGCGGGTCGCCGCGCTCGCCGGCGCGAACATCGCGCGGGTCTCGCTCGAGCTCGGCGGCAAGTCCGCGAACGTCGTCCTCGCGGACGCCGACCTCGAGAAGGCAGTCGGCGCCGGGGTGAACTACGCCTACTTGAACTCCGGGCAGACCTGCTCCGCGTGGACGCGGTTGCTCGTCCCCCGCGAGCTCGCAGGAGGAGGCGCTGGCGCTGATCGAGAAGTCCCTGGCCCGTCTGACGCTGGGTCACCCCCTCGCCGAGACCACCCGGCTCGGCCCGCTGGCGTCCGAGGCACAGCGCGACCGCGTCCGCGAGTACATCGGCGTCGGCATCGCCGAGGGCGCCCGCCTGGTGCTCGGCGGGGCCGAGGCCCCCGAAGGTCTGGACGAGGGCTACTACGTGCGGCCGACGGTCTTCGCCGACGTCCGCTCGGACATGCGGATCGCGCAGGAGGAGATCTTCGGCCCCGTCCTCGCAGTGCTGCCCTACGACAGCGAGGAGGAGGCCGTCGGCGATCGCGAACGACAGCGAGTACGGCCTGCACGGCGGCGTCTGGTCCGCGGACGCCGACCGCGCCCTCGCGGTCGCCAAGCGCCTGCGCACCGGCCAGGTCGACGTGAACGGCGGCGCCTGGAACCCGCTCGCCCCCTTCGGCGGCTACAAGAAGTCGGGCCTCGGCCGCGAGCTCGGCGAGGCGGGCCTCGAGGAGTACCTGGAGATCAAGGCGATCCAGCGGTAACCGTGCCGTTGGTAGCTTGAGGCATCGATCTGCCCGAACCGAGGAGCCCGCAGGCGTGGTCACCGCCACCGGTCAGCCGACCCTGTCCCGCCGGCACAACGTGAGCCCGGCGAGCGCTCGCTCGCTGCTGCTCACCGTCCTCGGCGAGTTCGTGCTGCCCAGCGGGCGTCCGGTCTGGACGTCCACGCTGCTGCACGTCCTGGGCGGCCTCGGCGTGGAGGAGAAGTCGGCGCGCCAGGCCATCGCCCGGACGGCCGCGGACGGCTGGATCTCCTCGGAACGCGACGGCCGCCGCGTCCGCTGGGTCCTCGCCGCCCCCGGCAAGCGCCTGCTGACTGAGGGTGCGGCACGCATCTACTCGGTCGGTGCCGCCGGCCCGGCGTGGGACGGTCGTTGGCTGATCGTCCTCGCCTCCGTCCCGGAGACGCAGCGCAAGCTGCGCCACCAGCTCCAGACCCGCCTCGCCTGGGCCGGTCTCGGCAACCCCACCGCCGGCCTGTGGGTCACTCCGCATCCCGACCGGGCCGACGAAGTCGGGCGGATCATCCGCGACCTCGGGCTGGACGCGGCCGCGTTCTCGTTCGTCGGCCCGTTCGCGGGCGTCGGCTCCGAGCCCGAACTGGTCTCCCGCGCCTGGGACCTCGAGGACGTCGCCGCGCACTACCAGGCCTTCATCGACGCCTTCGCCGGCGAGCGTCCGACCGCCGGCGAAGACATGCTGTTCGCGCAGATCCGCCTCGTCCACGAATGGCGGCGGTTCCCGTTCCTCGATCCCCAGCTCCCCGACGGGCTCCTCCCGCCGCACTGGATCGGGCACCGCGCCCGCGCGGTCTTCACCGACCGGCACGCGGCGTGGGAACCGACCGCCCGCGCCCGCTGGGCGGAGCTCTCGGAGGGCTGACGCCGGGTCTTGCGCGTCAGGGTTCGATACCTCGCCGCCGAATCGAACCTGCAGTAGAACATCCGAAAACGGACGGCTGACCTGCCCTACTGCAAGTTCGACGAGCGGAAGGCGTCAGAGCCCGTCGCTGACGCCCGGCGCTAACTCCAGTCGTAGAACCCGCGCCCGGACTTCTTGCCCAGCTCGCCGGCGGCGACTTTGTCGATCAGGATCTGCGGCGGCGCGAACCGCGGGCCGAGCGTCTTCTCCAGGTGACGCGCGATGTCGAGCCGGACGTCGAGACCGACGAGATCGGTCAGGCGCAGCGGACCCATCGGGTGCCGGTAGCCGAGCTCCATCGCCTTGTCGATGTCGGCGGCGTCCGCGACGCCCTCCTCGAACATGCGCATGCCCTCGAGGCCGATCGCGACACCGAGGCGGCTCGTCGCGAACCCCGGCATGTCCTTGACGACGATGGGTTCCTTGCCGATCCGCAGGACGAGGTCGCGGGCGGCGTCCAGCACTTCGTCGTCCGTCCTCGGCCCGCGGACGATTTCGACGAGCGCCATGACCCAGACGGGGTTGAAAAAGTGCAGCCCGAGGAATCGCTCCGGGTGGGCCAGCGCGCCGGCCAGGTCGTCGATCGACAGGCCGCTGGTGTTCGACGCGAGGATCACGGGCGAGGCGTGGTCCTCGACCGCCCGCAGGATCGACTTCTTCAGGTCGGCCCGCTCGGGGACGGCCTCGACGACCAGTTGAGCGCCGGTGGTGGGCAGGTCGCCGACGGCTCCGACCGTGCCGATCCGCGTGAGCAGCGCCTTCGCCGCGGCCTCGTCCAGCTTGCCTCGCTGCACCGCGTTCTCGGCGACGCCCGTGAGCATCGGCAGCGCGCCGGCCGCACGCGCAGCGTCCGGCTCGACGACGAGGACGTCGTCACCCGCGGCCGCGAGCACGTAGGCGATGCCGAGGCCCATCGTGCCCGCGCCGATCACGGCTGAGTACTCGCTCACGAGACCTCTTCCCACAACATCCCGATTCCCTGCCCCACGCCGATACACATCGTCGCCGCGCCGCGGACGGCCCCGCGCCGGCGCATCTCGTGTAGCAGCGTGGTGGCGATCCGCGCGCCGGAGCAGCCCAGCGGGTGCCCGATCGCGATCGCGCCGCCGTTAACGTTGACCCGCTCGGGGTCGAGCTTCAGCTGGTCCAGGACGGCCACGGCCTGCGCGGCGAACGCCTCGTTCGCCTCGACGAGGTCGAGGCTCTCGACCGTCCACCCGGCCCGTTCGGTCACCCGGTGCATCGCCGGCACGGGCCCGATCCCCATGTAGTCGGGGTGCACGCCCGCGGACGAGCAGCCGACGTAGCGGGCGAACGGCGTGAGCCCCAGGGCGGTGACGGCCCGTTCGGACATCAGCAACAGGCCGGCCGCGCCGTCGTTCAGCGGCGAGGAGTTGCCGCCGGTCACCGTCCCGCCCGTGCGGAACGCCGCGCGCTTCGCGGCGAGCTGATCCATCGTCAGATCCGGCTTGATGCCCTCGTCCTGTTGGAGAGTCCCCTCGGGCTCGTCCACCGGGACGAGCTCGTCGGCGAACCGGCCGGCCGCCTGGGCGGCGGCGGCGCGCTGGTGGCTGCGCAGCGCGAACTCGTCCTGCCGCTCGCGGCTGACGCCGTAGCGTTCCGCGACGTTCTCGGCGGTCTCGCCCAGGCCGATCGGCGGGTAGAGCTCCTTCATCCGCGGGCTGACCAGCCGCCAGCCCAGCCGCGTGTCGGCAAGCTCGGCGGAGCGTTGGAAGGCCTCCGTCGCGCGCGGCAGCACGAACGGGGCCCGCGTCATCGACTCGACCCCGCCGGCCAGGCAGATGTCGGCGTCCCCCGCGGCGATTGCCCGTGCTGCACCCGCGATCGCCTCGAGCCCCGAGCCGCACAGCCGGTTGACCGTCGCCCCGGGCACCTCGACGGGCAGCCCCGCGAGCAGGACGCCCATCCGAGCGACGTTGCGGTTGTCCTCCCCCGCCTGGTTCGCCGCGCCCCAGTACACGTCGTCGATCGAGGACGGGTCGAGCCCCGGCGTCCGCTCGAGCAGGGCACGCAGAACCACCGCCGTCAGGTGGTCGGGCCGGACGCCGGCGAGGGCACCTTTGACCGAGCCCACCGGGGTCCGGCACGCGTCGACCGCGAAGACCGCGTTCACATCACCCTCCGACTCGTCATCTGTTACCCCGACACCCCGTGCGTCCGGTAATCAGCGTCCTATAACCGACACTTCGCCGGACGCACGGGGTGCCCAACCCAGCGGTCAGCCGGCGTAGCTGCGGAACTCGATCATCTCGTAGCGCAGGAAAGGACACGTCTTCCACCTCGAGCTCGCCCTGCGGGTGCTCGCCGTCAACGCCCACTTGTCGAGTCCGCCGCCGGCTACCGACTGACCGACTGTCCTGTCTGACGCAAGATCAGATTCGTTACCGTTCGGCCTTCTCCGCGCAAGCGCGAGCGAAGCTGACGAGCCAGCGGTCCGGACCGCCGACTTGCTCGGCGGTCACGACCGCGTGCACCACCCCGTCTGCCGAGCGGCCGTGGAACGTCACCGCACGGGCTCGGCTGACGGCCCGGTCGTAGCGCAGCCGCGCCGCAATCGGCGGGCGGTCGCGCAAGTGCAGGTCCAGCGCCGCCTCCGGGGAGGCCGCGACGCCGGGGTGCAGGAGCGCTCCGGGCGTGTACGTGTTGCGGAACTCGCCGACGTGGGACGTGTGGTCGGCGCAGGGCACCAGCGCGTCAGCGTGGACGCCGGGCGGGTCGGGCGGGAGCGAGGCGGCGAGGTCGTCCAGCACGACCTCCCCGGTCGGGCCGCGCAGCTCTGCGCCGTCCGCGTCGAGGGCGGCGAGCACCAGCGGTTCCGGGCCGAGGGTGCCGACGAGCAGCGCGCCGGTCACCGGGTGCGGCTCCACGACGTACGTCCCGACGCTCGGTGACGCGACCCGCAGCGCCGCGACCTCGGGGACGGCGAAGCCCGAGACGATCCGCAGGAACGTGTCGCCGGCTCCGTCCGGCCCGGTTACGGCAGTCGTGGTGTCGTCGCACCAGCAGACCAGGACGTCGTCCGGGTCCTCGTTCAGGCGCCGCCAGGAACCGGTCAGCTCGTCGACGCAGGGATACCAGGTGCCGCCGGCTCCGCAGCTCGAGTGCGCGGCCCATTCGCCGTCCGGGTCGCAGCCGAGTACCACGCACTCGGTGTCGAACTCGCCGTTGCTGAGCCAGCGCAGCCACAGCACGGCGCCGAAGCCGGCACCTTCCCACCCGGCCAGGGCCGAGGGAAGCCCGTCGGGCCGCGGGACCGCCCGCAGCTCCGGCAAGCCGCCGGCCAGAATCTGCGCGCTCACCCGTTCCACAGACAGCACCCTAGCCGTGGCGGGGCGCGCATTTCTCTGCGCGCGGGGGCGCGGGGTGCGCCCTCGTCCACATCTTTCGTCTGTAACGTGGCGCCCGTTGCGTGTCCCCGGCAAGGCAGGTGGAGCCGTCCGATGTGGTCCCAGGACAAGGTGACGGCGATCCATGTCGGAGCGCACAAGACCGGCACCTCGGTGTTCCAGCAGTACCTCCGGGAGAACCCGAAGCTGCTGCGTCGCAAGCGCGTGCTGGTCCTGCGCCGCGCCGAACTGAGGGACTACGCGGGGTGGGGCGACCGCCTGATCGCCGACCCAGGCCCGCTGGCCGCCCGGGTCGAGGAGTTCCGCCGCAACCCGTGGTTCACCACCATGATCGGCTCCTACGAGAACCTCGTCGGCCGCCCCTTCGCGCGGCGCGGCAAGAGCGGCCTCTACCCCCAGGCAGCGGCCAACATGGCCGGGCTCGCCGCGGCCCTCGCGAACTCCCGCGCCAAGGTGATCGTGTCGATCCGCCCCCAGGCCGACTTCGTCGAGTCGTACTACCTGCAGTCCGTCCACGAGGGCGGGGTCAAGACCTTCGCGCAGTGGGTGCGCCGGATCGACCTCGACGCGCTGTCCTGGACGCCGATCGTGGACGCGTGCCGAGCCGCGTTCGGGCCGGACGGGGTCGAGGTCGTCGACTTCCGGCTGATCCGCCAAGGCCAGGAGTCCTACATCGAACGGCTTCTGCAGTCCATGGACGCGCGCCTCGACTGGCCCGTCACGCACACCTCGACCCGCAACCTCAGCGTGTCCGAACGCGGCCTGCGCATGGCGCTCGACGCCAACCCGCACGTGCGCGGCGAGGACCGCTCGGCGGTGCGCCGCTTCCTGCAGGAGCACTTCTCGAACGCCGACTTCCCCCGTCCGCTGCTGTTCACCGACGAGCAGCGGCGGGCGCTGCGCGACCGGTACGACGCGGAGTACGACGCCCTGGTCGGCCGCCCGGCGCCGGTCGGTTCCGGGGCGTCGGCATGAGCGAGCCCGATCTCGTCCTGTGCCTGGGGCTGCCCTCGGTGTGCCCCCTAGACCTGCCGGACGCGCTCGCCGCGCTGCGCCCGCAACTGCACGCCCGCGGCGTGGGCTACGTGGGCGTGGCGGGGTCCCGGCCCACCAGGGACGCGTTCACGGCCGAGCGCCGGGCGGTCTCCGGCGGGCCGGTCCTGCTGTGTTCCGACGCGACCCTCGGCGGCACCAACCTCGGGTCCGGCGACTTCCCGCAGCTGCGTCCCGGCGCCGCCGAGGCGGTCGCCGACCTGATCGCGGCGCTGGGGGCGCAGCGCGTCCTGATCGTCATGCACTGTCGCCGCCAGGACAGGCTGATGGAACTGGCCTACCTGCGCGAGGTGCTGGCCGGGCGCTGGCACCCCTTCGGGGAGCAGTTCCCCGAGAGGTGCACGCCGGCGCTGGACTTCGGTGACCTGCTCGAGCGCGTCAGCACCGTCCGCGGGGTGGCCGGGACGATGCTGCGGCCGATCGAACTCGCCGGGGCGGGTCGTGCCGCGTTCGTCGACGACTTCCTCGACGTGGTGGGCGCGAAGGGCGCGCTGGACGTGGGCACGCTCGGCCGCCGGATCCCCCCGCGGGTCTGCACGCCGCGGGGCATGAACGTCGCCGTCGCGCTCAATCGCCACCTCGAGTCGCCGGCCGAGCAGGCGCTGGTCCGCGACTTCGTCCTCGCCCGGTTCCCCGCGGTCGCCGGCGAGAACAGCTTTCTCGACGACGCCGCCCGGGCAGAGATCCTCGGCGCGTACGCCGAGACCAACGCCCGGATGTTCGCCAAGCACGTGCCGGGCCTGCCCGTCGACGCCTACGCCTCCGACGCCGCGACCGAGCGCCTCGGCGCGGTGCTCACCCCGATCCCCCTCCCCGCACGCGCACCCGCAGCGTCCGGACCCGGCCGGCGGTCGTTCCCCTTCGCCGGCGGGACGATCACGTTCGAGCGGACCCGCCGAGCGCGCTGAGCCGTACTCTCGTCAGATGAGTCTCTCTGCGCCCGTCCCCCGCGGTTGGCTCGTGCGCGAGTCCGCCCCCGCCACCCGGCAGCCCGTCCCGGTCGGCGACCTGGCTCCACATCCCCTGGACCCGCATCCCCACCACCCCCGGCGGCTGCTGCCCAAGCCGGGCAAGCCCACCCGGGCCGCGTACCCGCGCGCGGGCCGACTGCTGGCTGTCTTCATCGTGGTGGCCTTCGGCGTCTGCGAGGCCGTCGAGCCTGGGGCGAACGGCGCGGAGCCCGTCATGCGGGCGTGGATGGAGGTGGCCGGTGTCGTCGGCGTCCTGACGATCCTGGCCGGGCTCTACGCGCTCCTTCTGGCCCGCCCGCGCGGCGCCGCGCTCGGGGTCGCCTCGGGGATGGCGATGCTGGCATTCACCGCGATGTGCCCCGCGTCCAGCCATCACCAGACGGGCTCGTGGGTGGGGGTGCAGGCCGGCCTCTCCGGTTTGGTCGTCCTCGCGTCGGTCGGCCTGCTCTCCGCCGAGCGACGGGCCCGGCGCAACCGAGGCTAGCCGGCCGTGCGCACGTCGGAGAAGCCTGCTGACGAGCACCCTCCCGTCTTTCCCGCGGTCGTCAGCATCGCTACCGTGACCGTCCTCGCCGCCCTGATCGTCATCGGCTTCCCGGACCGGTCGGACTACGCCGGGCATTTTCTGGCCGGGGCCGGGGCGACGGCCACGATGGTCGCGATCGTCACGTCGTTCGTCATCGTCCAGCGGCCCGGCCTGGTGGTCGGGCTCTGCCTCGCGGCCGTCCTGGCGGGCGTCGGCACCGAGGCCACGATCTTTCGGGAGGCCGCGTTCGACTGGATCGACTTCTCCCTGCAGAGCAGCGGCGCAGTCCTGGTGTCGATCCCGTTCCTTGCCGGCGGGGGCGGCCCCAAGGGCGACCTCACCTTCGTCGCGGGGATCGTCATGCTCGTAGCAGGGTTCTCGTATGCGTTTGCGTAAGGCCGCGCACGTCCTCCTGCCACTGCTCGTCGTGATATTCGGTGTGGTGATGACGGCCGCGCTGTGGTCCCGGTCTGCGATCCCGGCGAGCATGGACGGGGTCGTGCGCTCCATCGACGTCCGGGACGAACACCCGGGCGTGGGCAACGCGTGGTTCGTCCGGGTCGGCGACGACACGCACTATCTCGACCGCCGGATCGGCGAACAATTGCACCGCGGCGACCGGGTCACGAAGGACCGCTGGGATCGAGAAGTCACGGTGAACGGCAAGCCGATCGAGTTGCATCCCAGCCCCGAGGCGAAGGCTGCGCTCTGGTTCGCACCGGTGCTGGCGCTCGGTGCCGCCGCGGTTTCGTTCGCGTCCCGGCCCCGTGTTCAGCCGGCAACCCCACGGCAGACGCCTCGATAGCGGGGTTTCGGCATCCTGCCCGGGTGGCACCCAAGTTCTATGAGCCGCGTTCACGACGACCGGTCGCGCTTGCCTGCGCGGAGCCGGGTCGGGCTTGCGCTCACAGTCTCGTTCGTCCTCTTCGTGGCGTTGGTTGCCTCGTTCGCCGTGCCGCAGCGGCCCGCCGCCGCCGGGGGCGACCCCGTCCTCGCCACCCTGTGCCTGGGCGCCCCCTCCCTGGAGCCCGGCAGCAACTGCGTGCAACCGACAGACGGGCCGGTGTTCCCGAGCGCCGAGCAGGCGCAGCACGACTGGGCGGCCACGGAACCGTCCGAGGCGCCGTGCCAGGTGAAGGAACCGTTCACCGACCGCTTCATCTGCCGATTCGGCGATCTGAACTCCTCGGTCGACGTCGCCCTGATCGGCAACTCGCACGCCGTCCAATGGCTGCCGGCCCTGCAAGAGATCGCCCAGCGGCGCGGGCTCAGGATCACCACGTTCGTGTCGGCTCGGTGCTTCGCCATCACGACACCGGTGATCATGGACTCCGCACAGATGACGGAGGACTGCCTCGCCTGGGGCAAGTGGGCCCGCGATTCCGCGGCGACGGGCGGCTTCGACCTGATCGTCCAGAGCGAGCGGACGCTGGCGCGTCCGGTCGTCGGCGGCGACCCCGACACCGAGTATCTGAAGGGCTACACCGAGCACCTGCAGACGTGGGCAGACGCCGGCCGCACGGTCCTGGTCGTCCGGGACACGCCGAAGCCGCGCGTCAAGATCCCGGAGTGTCTCATGCAGAACGCGACCGATTACTCGACCTGCTCGGCTGACCGGGGCGAGGTGCTCCAGCGCGACCCGCTCGCCGAAGCCGCCCGCTCGTTCAATTCGGAACGGATGCGCGTGGCCGACCTGACCGAGTTCTTCTGCCGGGACGACATCTGTCCGGGGGTCATCGGCCGCGTCGTCGTCTACTTCGACGCGTCGCATCTCACGACCACCTACACGCGAACGCTCACCCCGTACCTCGAGGACCGCGTGATGGCCGCGCTGAAGGTCGCCCCCGCGTCGTAGCCGATGTGACCCGTCGTCAGGCGGGACTGACGAACTCCGCGAGCTTGACCCCGTGGTCGGCGGCGATCAGCTCGGCTGCCTTCTCTCCGATCATGATCGCGGCCGCGTTGGTGTTGCCGGAGACGATGTCCGGCATGACGCTGGTGTCGGCGACCCGCAGGCGGTCGACTCCGAAGACTCGCAGTCGTGGGTCGACCACGTCCCCGATCCGGCATGTGCACGACTGGTGATACACCGTCAGTGAGTAGTGCAGCGCGAGATCTTCGAGCAGCGCGTCGGACGGCTCGGCGCCCTCGACGTGCCCGTGCCGGTCGGCCAGGAACGGCGGGACCGCCAGCGCGCTGATCTGACGGTAGGCCGGCCAGTGGGCGACGACCTCCAATGCCCGCCGGGCGATCGCCACCATCGTGTCCAGGTCGTGCTGCTCGGCGTAGTAGTTCATCAGGATGTCCGGCGCGACGTCCGGGTCGGAGCTGCGCAGGACGATCTCGCCTTCGCTGCGCGGCCGGGCGAGATTCGGCAGCAGGACGAGGTTCTGCGCGTCCGGGGCCAGTTGCGTCGCCGGGTCGCGCAGGTACTCGTCGGGCTCGATCCGCAGCCGGCTACGCCAGAAGTCCGGGGTGAATCCCGAGGGGAAGATGCCGATCTGCGCGTCGTGGGTGTAAGCGTCGCCGAGACCGGTGGAGAAGAACGCGACGGCGTCCGCGAGCGTCGAGGCGATCAGGCCGCGGCCGGTGGCCCTCCACTCGGCGAGCCGGCGCTCGGCCTCTGCCTTCAGCTCCACCAGGTCGGGGGCGAGGTGCACGTCGTCGGCGGGGTCCGCCGGCAGCGGCCCGGTCGGCCCGCGCAGCGCGTTGGGGCCGAACGACATCGCCATCTCGATCGCCGGCACCCCGACTCCCGGCGCCGAGAAAAACAGCGGGAGCAGCATGTGGTCCTTCAGGTGCTTGCCGACGTGGGGCGCGTCGACGACGCACGCGACGCCGACCGCCTCGAGTTCCGCGCGCGGCCCGACACCGGAGAGCATCAGCAGGTGCGGGGAGTTGACCGCCCCCGCGCACAGGACGACCTCGCGGGCGGCATGGATCGCGTGCGTCTCACCGTCGGCGCTGCGGTACTCGACGCCGGTGGCGACGGTCTCGCCCGCCGGGCCGTCCAGCAGGATCCTCGTCGCGTGCGCGCCGGTCACGATCGTGAGGTTCGGCCGTGCCTCCGCCTCGCCCTCGAGGAACGCATGGTAAGTGCTCGCCCGGCGTCCGCCGCGGGTCGAGATCTGAGCGAGCGAGACCACGCCCTCGGGCCCGCCGCGGTCACGCCCGTTGTGGTCGCCGCGCTTCATGCCGGCGGCCACCGCGGCCTCGACGAACTCGAGCGCCGCCGGCAGCAGGGGCGCCCGCACCGAGACCCCCATCGGGCCTTCCGTGTTGTGGGCCGCCGCGTCGATCACGAGGTCGTCGCTCGGCGTGAGGCCCTCGCTCTTGCGGAAGTGGGGCAGGACGTCGGCGTAGCTCCACCCGTCGGCACCGCCAGCAGCCCAGGCGTCGAAGTCGCCGGGGTGCCCGCGCACGTAAGCCATGTAGTTCATCGCGGACGTCCCGCCCAGCATCTTGCCGCGCGGCGCCGGGCTCCGCCGGTCGCGCAGGCCGAGCCCGGCGCGTCCCGGGTCTGCGGTGTACATCCAGTCGGTGGCCGGGTTGAGCTGCAACGACGCGGCCGCGGCCGGGATCAGCTCCTCCGGCGGCGGCGGGCCGCCCGCCTCCAGCAGCGCCACGCGGCAGGTCGGGTCCTCGGACAGCCGGGCCGCGACGACAGCACCGGCCGAGCCGGCACCGACGACGACGAAGTCGTACGTCTCCTGCATGTGCGCATCCTCCGCGGTCGGCGTCCGGCACCGCGATTCAACGGGCAGCCCCGCCCGCGAGGCTACGACCCACGAGGACAAAGACAGCGCCGCAGCCTGGACGCGACGCGCACCCGCGCCCCGATCCGAGGGCAACCGCCCTCGCAGCCCGGACCGCCGGCCAGGTAGGTTTTCCGCATGCGCAAGCTCGACATGGTGACGTGCAATCGATGCAACAAGGTGCGGCCGATGGCCGTCGCCGCGCGCGAAGGCTGGGCGGCGGCCGGCGCAGTCGACGACCAGAAGTCGGCGCTGTGCCGTGAGTGCCAGACGGCGGACGAGCGGGCCGCCGCCGACGCCGCGGCCGGCGAGAAGTGGGCCGAGCCCCTGGCCTCGCAGGGCGACCTCGGGCCGCTCCGCGGTGTCGTCGGCGAGGAGTTCGTCGCCGCGATGGCCAAGGTCGAACCCGGCACGGACGTCCTCGACCGCGACGAACTGATCCGCACCATCGCCCTGGGCGTCGCCGCGCGCGTCCCCTACGGCGACCCCATGCGCAACGGCATGGCGGGCACGGCGTTCCTGTCCGCGCTCCAGGAAGTCGCCGGCCAGATCATCGGCGGCCAGGTCAAGGGCTGAGCCGTCCGCGTGACACTACGCATAGATGGACGTTATATTCCGTCTATGCGTAGTGAGGCACCGCCGCTCATGCCGATTTTCCGGTCGCGACACCAGGCCGACCTGCTGACGTGGCTCCTGCTCCACCCCGATCGCGAGTACACCACCACCGAGCTTGCGCGGCGGTTCGACATTCCGCTGACCACGCTGCATCGCGAAGTGCAACGACTCGAAACCGCGACCATTCTGCGCTCGCGAACCGTCGGGCGCAGCCGGCTGCTCCGCGCCAACCTCGATCATCCCTCCGCCGCCGCGCTCACCCGGTTGCTCGAGTTGACGTTCGGCCCGCACACCGTGATCGAGGACGAGTTCGCGGGCATCTCCGGAGTCGACCACGTGTTGATCTTCGGCTCCTGGGCCGCGCGTTATCACGGCGCCGAAGGCCCCCCGCCCGGCGACATCGACGTGCTGGTCGTCGGAACGCCGTCCCGGACCGACGTCTACGAGGCCGCCGACCGGGCACAGGAACGGCTCGGTATGCAGGTCAATCCCGTCCTGCGCTCCCCCGGTCAATGGACGAGCGCGGCTGATTCCCTCGTCCAGCAGATCCGAGCGTCACCGTCCGTCGACGTGCGCAAGGACGCCGCGTGACCCGGTGGGTGCGTGGCGAGGCCGAAATCGCCGAACTGGTCCGTGCGGGCAACCTTCAACAAGTGACGGGTAGTCAGGCTGACGGCACCGGCCTGCTGACGAAGGCCAGGCGCATCGTCGACAGTGCGGCGAAGATTATTGATTCTGACGCGGACAGCGCCTACGTCCTTGCCTACGGCGCGGCCCGCCACGCCGGGACCGCCCTGCTGGCGCATCAAGGCCTGCGGCCAACCAGCAAGGGCGGCCACTACGCGCTCGACCTCGCGCTGAAGGCCCAGTTCAGCCCTGGTTTCCGCGTGTTCTCGACCATGCGGCGGCGGAGGAACGAACTCGAGTATCCGGAAATCGCCGACGAGGCGGCGGATTACGCGGAGGCAGACACGGCGGTCACCGACGTGCGCGGGCTCATCGATGCCGCCTTGCAGCCATTCATCCGGACGTCCGCGGTGGTGAACCCGTGCGTCCGACCATCGACCCGTTATAGGACGCCGCTGGCCGGACGCACGGGGTCGATGCCGCCAGGGGTCACGACTCGTCGACGTCCCCTCCCGCTCAGCCTTCGGTGCGCTTCGCCGTCCGGACGGCGCCGAGCGAGCGCAGGCCGTCCGGGTCGAGCAGGACGATCGACCGGGTCGTGATCACGGCGAGGCGGTCGCCGACCGCCAGGATGCGCAACACCGAGTCCGGGCTCACGAATTGCCCCGCCTCGGTGAGGCGACCGTCCGCGCCGACGAGGACCGCCTGCACGACATCGGTCGACGAACGCGGCTTCAGCGAACGGACGTCGACCGGGAAGACCGCCAGGTGGCGCGCAGGGAGGTAGGCGAAGGTCCCGGGGTCTTGGGGGGCGAACGTCTGCGGGCCCAGGTCCAGGACGCGATCGCCGTCCCGGGCGCCCGGGGCCCCGTCGAGCCGCGGCTCGTCCAGAACACGTGCGGTGAGGCCACCCAATCTTGCGACTGGAGGCGGCCGGACCTCCAGGACGCGACCGTCGCCGAGGCTGTGGACGTGGGCGAAGAATCCTGAGGCGGCCCGGGCGCCGAGAACCGGTCGCGCCGGGTCACTGAGGTCGACCAGCCGGAGGGGGCGATGCGGGTGGGACGAGATCGCAGCGACCGGGCCGAACCAGCGGACCTTCCAGAGGTGCCGGGTCTGCTCGAGCCCCGGCGCCTCACCCAGCCGCACCAGGCGGTCACCTCGTTCGGCCAGCGCGAGGACGTGGCTGTGCCGGCCGTCCTTGCGGGTGAAATACCCGTGGACCGTCGCCGAGGTCGCGACCCGCAAGGTGCCCCGGTCTTCCGACAGTCCCGCGTACTGGAGGACGACCCCGGGCACCACGCCCGTCGACGTGTGCCGCCCGGCCGCGTCGAAGGCGTAGACGGTGCTGCGCGGCGGCCCGGTGTACCAGGGGCGTAGCTGGTTGTTCTTCAAGATGGTGGTCGAGTTCGTGCCACCCCGGATCGTCCCGACGTACAGGCGGTCCACGCCGGCGTGGACGACGTCGCTGTCGCTGACGATTCCGAAGGCGGACGGACTGAGGAAACCGTCGAGGCCGTCCCCGCTGTCGAAGCTCAGGACCGACAGGATCCCCGTCCCGGAGTGCTCGGCAGGCGCCAGGACGTCCGTGCAGCCGAGCAGCGGGCCGTGCGAGACGAGTTTCCCGGCTCCGTCCAGCACGGCTCGCTCGGGCAGGAAACGCTCGGGACCTGCGGCCTGCACCGCGTCCCGGCTGGCCGCGACGTCCAGCACCCTCCTGCCCCGGCTGTCATCCTCGCCGAGGTGGGGCAGCGCGATCCGGTAACCGCTGCTGAGCGCCAGCCGCACGACGCCGTCCCGCGAATCCGCCGAGATATAACGCCCCGTCAGCTTCTGGGTGCCCAGTACGACCGGACGGACGGGATCGGCAAAATCGACAAGCGTCAGGGCTGTCAGTGGGGTCTTGATCTCCGGATCACCGGGCCAGAACCCGTGCGGCTCGTCGGCGATCACGAGGGCGCGATGTGCTCCCAGCAGCAGCAGTTCCAGCACAGCCGGACCGGAGTCGAACGCCACCCAGCCGCGGGTTCGCGGAAGGCCGCCGGCCGTCTCGACCACCTCGAGGACGGCCCGCTCGTCGCGGTGGCCGACGGTGATCACCCTCGTCCCGTCCACGGCGGCCAGGTCGGGCCGGCCGGCGCGATCCGCGCTGGCGGGCTTGGCGGCGAGCGGCTCCTCCAGCCGCGCCCCGCCGAGCGGCCACACCGCCTTCGACCACCGGCTGCCGTTGTCGGTGCGGAACCATGCGCCGTTGTGACTCCAGGCGCCCGCCTCGGCGCTCGCGACCGCCACGGGGCGCACGTGCACCGTGAAGGATTCACAGTCCTCGAACGCGGTGAGCCCCGCCGCCGCTGCGGGCACGGTCCCGCCGCCGTCCGCGGCGCCGCCGCCCAGCGTCGTGGCGGCGACCAGGACCGCCCAGACGCCGGCGACCGACGCGATCGCCCGGAGGTCCATCGGTTGATGGTGCGCCCTTTTCGGCGGGATTTCGCCCCTGCTCCCGCTGAGAATTCACTCCAGCAGCGAGCGGATGTCGTCGGCGGTGAGTGCCCCGGAACCGGCGCCCCCTCCGTCCATGATCGCGCTGAAGAGCTTGGCCTTGCCCTCCTTCAGTGCCATGACCTTCTCCTCGATCGTGTCTTTGGCGACGAGGCGGTAGACCATCACGGAGCGGGTCTGCCCGATGCGGTGTGCGCGGTCGACGGCCTGCGCCTCGGTCGCGGGGTTCCACCACGGGTCGAGCAGGATGCAGTAGTCGGCTTGCGTCAGGTTCAACCCGACGCCGCCGGCCTTGATGCTCATCAGGAAGACGGGCGCGGCGCCGGAGGTGAACTTCTCGACCACCTCGGCCCGCTTGCGCGTCCGCCCGTCGAGGTAGCAGTACTCGATCCCGTCCCGGTCGAGGCGTTCGCGGACCCGCGCGAGGAACCGCGTGAACTGGCTGAACACCAGCACGCGGTGGCCTTCGGCGACGACCTCGGTGAGCTGCTCGGAAAGCGTGTCGAGCTTCGTGGACGGGACGGCCGCATGGACGGGGTCGACCAGCGCGACGTCGAGGGCCGCCTGGCGCAGCAGGGTCAGCGAAGTGAGGACCGCGATGCGGTGCTTGTCGAGGTCGCCGAGCAGGCCGAGGACCTTCTGCCGCTCGCGGGCCAGGTAGGTGTCGTAGAGCTTGCGGTGCCGGGGATTCAGCTCCAGGGAGACGACCTGTTCGACCTTCGCGGGCAGGTCCGCGGCGACCGCCTCTTTCGTCCGGCGCAGCAGCAGCGGACGGATTCGGCGGCGCAACTGCGCGAGGCGTTCCGCGTCGGCGCCGTTCTCGATCGGTTTGCGGTAGTACTCGGCGAACTGCTTCGGGTCGGCGAACAGGCCGGGCGCGACGATGGAGAAGATCGCCCACAGCTCCATCAGGTTGTTCTCCATCGGCGTGCCCGTGATCGCCAGCTTGAACGGCGCGGGCAGGCGCTTCACGCACTGGTATCCCTTACCGGCGTGGTTTTTCACGGCCTGCGCCTCGTCCAGGACGAGGCCGGCCCACGCGACGTCGCCGTACGCCTCGTACTCCAGGCGCAACAACGCGTACGAGGTCACGACGACGTCCGCGCCGCTGGCGATGTCGGCCAGCTCGACCCGGCGGCGGGCCTTCGTCTCGCTGATCGTCGCGACCGTCAGGCCGGGGGCGAACCGGCGAACCTCCGCGGCCCAGTTGCCGACGACGCTGGTGGGCGCGACCACCAGGAAGGGCGGACCGTCGGGGGCCGCCTCCCGCGCGCGGCACAGCAACGCGATCGCCTGCAACGTCTTGCCCAGCCCCATGTCGTCGGCGAGGACCCCGCCGAGCGAGTGGTCGTACAGGTAAGCCAGCCAGGAGAACCCGCTCTGCTGGTAGGGCCGCATCGTCCCGTTCAAGGAGGCCGGCACGTCGATCAGCTCGACGTCGGCGGCGCCCGCGAGGCCGCGCACCGCCTCCGTCCACGCTTCGGCCTGGGCGGTCACCGCGCCGAGCGCGATCAGCTGCTGCCAGAAGTCGACCTGGAAGCGACTGACCCGCACCGTCCCCTCGTCGCCCGCGCGCTCGCCGAGGCCGCGCGCCTCCTCGATGAGCGCCCGCAACTCGTACAGCTCCGGACAGTCGAGGCCGAGGTACGTCCCGCTGGGTAGCAGCAGGTAGCGCTGCTCCAGGGCGAGCGCGGTGAACAGCAGGCCGAACGGGACGGGCTCGCCGTCGACGGAGACCGAGACCGCCAGGTCGAACCAGTCGTTGCCCGCCGCTTCGCCGCCCACCGACACCAGCGCCGGCCCTGCGGCCGGGCGCAGCGGGACGACCTCCCCGGTGGTCCGGACGTCGACGTCGGGCAGCTCGGCCAGCTCGGTCAGGACCGTGTCGAGGTCCACGAGTGCGTCCGCGCCCTCGAGGTCGACGTAGGGCGCGAGCCGCGGCCCGGCCGCGCCGGACTCGTACAGCTGCGGCATTGCCTCCGTGCAGAAGTCGACGGCGAGCAGGATCTTCGCCTCCGCGTCCGCCTCGCTGTCCTCCGCAGCGCCGTACGGCGGCGGCCACAGCGGGGTCTCGCGTACCGCGTCGCCGACCGCGTAATCCCAGCTCCAGTGCAAAGTGACGCGGTACCCGGGGCTGTGGGCGACCCGCAGCACCAGCCGCGGCGGCCGCGCGACCGGCAGATGCACGCTGCCGTCCGCGCTGGTGACGGTGACCTGACGGCGCAGCACCGGGTAGTAGTCGCGCAGGAACTCCGCCTGTTCCGCCACCGGGACGGCGAGGTCGCGGCCGCGCGCGACGAGGGACCGCAGGCCCGGGGGCAGCGGGCGGTCGAGCCGGGCGAGCCGAAGGTCGCCCTGCCCGCGGTCCCACCAAGCGATACCGTGCGCCGGATCGCCCAACAGCAGCGAGCGGTCGGGCGCCAGCGCCTCCGGACCGACGGACACGACGGGCCGCAGCTGCCACTCCTCCCCCGTGTCCGTCAGGTCGATCGTGACCCGCGCCGATTCCCTGGCAAGCAGGACGGGGAGGTCCGCAGGACCTGCGCAGACCAAGGGCAGGCCGGCCTCGGCCGCCTGCGCGAGGACGTCCCAGACCCGCGGGGTCGGGAAGGAGTCGAGGAGCACCTGCTCCTCCCGGCCGTAGTAGTGGTACCGGTCGCGCCGCGCGTTGAGGGCGTAGAGCTCCTCGAGCAGGTTGACGGCTGTCCCGGACGTCCGCCGTTCCTGATGGTGCGTCAGAGAGGTCCAGGAGATGCCGGTCCGGAGCCAACGCCCGCTCTTGCCGCGCAGCACGGGACGCAGGGCGATGCGGCCCGCAGCCCCGCCCGGCAGCGTGAGGTCGAACTGCAACGCGACGGTCGGGCCGGCGGGCGCGACGTCGTCCAGCGGCAGCATCTCCTGCAGCGCCTGAGCCCACTCGGCTCGGGCGTTCCCCGGCGCGGGTCGCCCGACCGCGGCGCGCCGTTCCGCGCGGCCGGCTTTGAGGACGACCGCGGCGACGTGCTTGCAGTCGTACGCCATCGGGCACGCGCAGGTCCCCGTGAACCCGCCCGTCGGCCCCGCGCCGAGCAGGCGCACCACCACCTTGTACGGCGCCCGGGCGCTGCCCTGGACGCGGCCGACCAGGCGCCTTCCGTCCCCCTGCTCGACGGTGGTCACCGACAGGACGGCGCCCCGCTCGACGAGCGCGCGGGCCCGGACGAACACGGTCTCGCCGACCGTCTGGCGAATCACCCGCTCTTCGACCATGACACCCCTCGCCCCGCAACCCACCGGCCATACCGACCCTAACCCGACTCCTCAGGAAGGTTTCCGGAGGTCCGGGCTCCGTTACTGTCGGCCGCCACGCCGAAGGCTGATCGACCTTCGAATGCGTACAGCCGTTCTCCGGCATCGCCGCCGATTGCGGTAGAAAGCTGGCAGTGGACGGCTCGGGGTACGATTCCCCGGCGAAGCCGGACGGGGCGGCGTACGACCCGAAGAGCGACTCCTGGCGCCGGATCGCGCGCGCCCCCGTCCCCCTGCTGGATGCGGAGACCGCGATCGTCGGCGACACGCTGTTCGTCCTGGCGGGCAAGGACTTCTTCGCCTACGACGTTCCCGACGACAAGTGGCGGGGGCTTCCCACGCCACCCACGAAGTTCGCCCGGCTCGTGGCGATTGACGAGCTGCTGGTGGCCTTCCGTCAGACGACTGAGCGAGGCAGCCGAGACCACTACTGGGACATTTCCGCGAAGCGCTGGCGTGCCCTACCACCGCTCCCGAGCGCCCGGCGTTCGATCGCAAGATGGTGGACCTGGACGGCGTCGGCATTCTCGTCGGCTGGCCCGCAAGCGACGTGCATCGTGCCCCGGACACCCGGCTCGCTGCGGCCCAACTCGATCCCGCGACATTGCGCTGGACGGACCTGCGCTTCGACATGAGCCGCGAGATCACCAAGCTCATGAGCTCCGGACTGTGGCCGGTACTCGCGGCTGCAGGAAAGGTCGTCGCCGCGTCGTGGTACGGCCCGCGGTCGTACGACGGAGGCCCAACTCTCGCCGGCGGCATCCTCGACCGGACGCAGGTTGGACCCGCCCGTCGACCCCACCGGCCTCGGCGGCCTCGGCGGCCTCGGCGGCCGGTTCAGGCCGAGGCGAAAGCGCGGGTGGACGCCGTCAGCCGCAAGCGCGGAGACGGCCTGATGCCGGGGGGAACCGAGCGCCCGCACATCGAGAGCTTCGGCTGGCTAAACGTCGGCAGCGAAGGGTTCGTCGTCGCCGGCCGCTGGGCCCTGGACGTAGCTCGTGAATCCTGGCAGCACGTTCCACTCGACAGCGGCCCTGTGGAACTCTCGGGCGCCTCGGCCGTCTGGGCCGGCGACCGTGTCGTCGCCTGGGGCGGCGAGCGCGTGGGGGCCGCGGGCAACAGCACCGACGGCTGGTCGTGGCGCCCGACCCGGCCCGCCCTCGACGTGACAATCGGCGTCGGCGACAAGTAGGTCAGCCGGCGGTCCTACGCCGCCGCGCGAACCCGACCGCGACGACGCCCGCCCCGGCAACGGCCGCGGTGGCGGCTCCCGCACCGAGCAGCCCGGGGCCCCAGCATCGACTCGTCGGGGTCCGGGCCCGCCTCCTCGAGATTCGGCTCGGAGGCGATCTTCACGTCCACGTCCAGGGCGAGCGCATCCGTGTCGAATCCCTCACCAGACAGGCTGATCAGGTCCTCGGTCGCGCCGAGTCGAAACTCGCCGAGCACCTTCCGCGGGCCGCCGACCGGCGTGACCCGCATCTGCACGCCGTCGAAATTCACCCCAGCCTCTCCGACGGCGGCGAACTTCCAACCGGTGGCTGCCTTCCCCTGCCCCATGTGCTCGAGCTTTCGGTCGAAGCTACGCAGGTTCGGTACCGGTCCCGAGCCGTTGCCGACCCGGACCAACAGCCGGTTCGACACCGTCCACGCAATCCCGGAGACGTCCGTGATGTCGAGGGAACCGAGGCGTTCACCCGTGCCCGGGTCCACGGTGTTCAGCCTCTGCCCGTCGTAGGCAGCGATGGTCTTCTGGTCCGGGGAGACGACGAGCTGACGAGGCCTCAGATTCACGAGGGACGCGATCGGCCGGTTGGCGCCGCTCGAGGCGATCCGCACGACCTTCCCTTTCACCACCGCCACGAAGCCGTCCCCGAGGACAGCGGCCGCACCCGACCGCCCGATGCCGCCGACCGAGCTGACCTTGCGGTCCGTCACGCTGAACAGGTGACCCCAGCCGTCGGAGTGGTACTCGACGACGAAGATGTCGACCCGCTCACCCTGCGGGTCGGCGCACCGCAGCGCCGCGATTTCGTTGTGCTTGTATATCGGCAGCTTCACGACGCGCTTCGGTTCGAGGGTTCGAGCATCGTGGACAGAGAGCTCTTCCTTCCCGCGCGCGTACGTGCCGCCCGGCCGCCCGACCGCTACGACCGTCTTCCCGCCCGGACAGACCGCGACCCGCTCCGCCGTCCCGCCTTGCCTGTCCCACGCCACAGGCTTGCCGGCCCTGTCGAGAGAAACGAGTCGGCTGTCCCCGAACGTCCCCGCCGCGATCGCCACCGCCGAACGCTTGGACGCCACGGCCGCCGCGCCCTCGGTTCGCTGCAAGACCTCGCCCAGGTCGAGCGTGGCGCACCAGCCCAGTTCCCAGCCGTCCTTGCGCTCGAAGGCCAGCGCGGCCAGCCCGTCCTCGATCACTTGCGGGCTGTAGTTCCACGGCATGTCCACCGTCAGCTCCGCCGGCAGCGTGCCGCCGACCGTCTGGTGAACGCGGAACGTGCCCTTGCGGCCCTCGTCGTCGTCGAGGCGGCTGACGACGCCCACGACCCGGCCCAGCTCGAGCACTCTGGCGAGATCAGGAACCATGCACGACGCCTCAGCCGGCTCCGCCGCCACGAGCACTGCGATGAAGATCCCGGCGGCGGAGATCGACCCGGCCAACCGCCGCGTCCACCGTGCGCTCACGCCGACTCCTCTGCGTCCCGGGTCCGAACGGTCTCACAAGGGACGCCGGACGGACCCGAATCGTTCGCAGACGTCCCGCCTCGATGCCGCTGCCATGATGATCATGTGCGCTCCCTGACGAAATTCGCCGCCGCGTCGGCGGTCGTGGCAGCCCTCGCCGCCTGCGGTTCCAGCCCCGAGGTCGTCGCCTCGCCGACCGGCGAGGCCCCATCCGAGGCCACGAGCGCTCCCCAGGACCCCGAGGCCGCGCAACGCGCGCTCGCCGCGGCGGTGGACACGATTCGCGAGGAAGCGGTGACCCAGTTCGGCTTCGACTTCCGGATCGGGGGCGTCAGCTTCGCCGACATTCAGGGCGTCGACCTGGAGCCGCCAGGAGGTTGGCGCGCCACAGCCAAGCTCGCCAACGTCGACGGCCCGGACCAGGACGAGTACGTCATGCACGTACGGTCCGCGAAGGGCTCGGTCTGGATGCAGATGGAGAGCTGGCCGGCCGAGCAGCGCGGGTGCTGGCTCGGTATGACCGCGACCCAGGCGCCGTTGGGCTACGCCGCGATGCGTCCGGACGAGCCCGTGTACCTCCAGGTCCCCGGCAGCCTGCGAGCCCGGGGCTTCGTCGACGCCGACAAAACCTCGATCGTCGGCGATCTCGACCTCGCCGCAGCCCTGGGCCTCCTGAACGCGAAGACGCTCACCGAGCTCGCCATCACCGAGCCCGCGGTCACGGACCGGTGGGTGCCGGTCAGCATCGAACTCGGGGACGAGCGCGTCACCGCGGTCCTCCTGTCGGGGCCTGACCTTCTCGCCACCCTGGACGAGGCGGGTATAGGCGTCGGCGCGGCCGTTCGGCCGGCGATCCGGCAGTTCCAGATCCGCCTCTCCTACGCCGCCGGCACGGCCGAAGTGATCCGCCCGCCGGCCGCGAAGCTGGTGTCCGAAGAGGGCACCGGTTGCCGTTCCGGTTCGGGTGGGGACGGCTGACACAATCCGGCCCACCGCTGTACGCGGCGGTACAACCAGGGACGGGAGACGGACATGACTCAGAGGTGGATGCGGACGGCCGCAGTCGGGACGGGAGCGGTCACGGCCGCAGTGCTGACCCTCACGGGAGTCGCCGGCAACGGAGCGTCCGCGGCGGAACCTGCCTCGTCGTCCGCGGCGCGGACGAAGCTGACGTTCACGGTGTCCGACCCGCAGGTGAAGAACGTCGGCAAGAAGGTCCCGAAGCTGGGCGACCGGCGGACGACGTCCAGCTCGCTCCAGGCCGGCAAACTCGAGGCGATCTTCGCCATCGACTGCCAGGTCGTCCGGACGGCGGGCACCGGCTCGAACCTCGTCGCCACCAACCAGTGCGTGTCGTCGGTGCTCACCGACAAGGGCCAGTTCACCGCGCAGGGCCTGGCGGTCGGAAATTTCACCCCCGTCCTGACCCTGACCGGCGGGAGCGGCATCTACGAGGGCGCGAAAGGCACCCTGACCATCACCGCCAAGAACAAGGCCTCCGTCGTCACGATCAACTACGTCCGCTGACTGCTCGCACGCCGGCCGACGCCAACTGTCGACACCGGTGAACGATTCGGGCCTCCACGCCGTCCTGCCTGAGTGAAGCTGAAGCTCGTACCGGTCGCTTTTGCCTTCTGCGCGCTCGCGGCGTGCGGCGGCGCCGACGTCGGCCCGCCGGCCGTCGCGGTCGTCGAGGTGGCAAAGACGCCGGCGCCGGTTCTCGCCGACGACGTCCCGCACGGCTCCTGGCAACCGGTCGCCCGCTCTCCGCTGAAGCCACGGAACAACGCCGTCATCACGTGGACAGGCAAGGAAGTCCTCGTCTTCGGCGGCGAACTCTTCCACTGCGGCGGCCCGATGTACGGCAGCTTCACGTGTGCTTCGCCGGACGACCCGCCGCGGCGCGACGGAGCCGCCTACAACCCGGCGAAGGACTCCTGGCGTCAGATCGCCCGGGCCCCGGTCCCGATGCTGTATGCAACGACGGCGGTCGTCGACGACACCGTGTTCGTCCTTATGGAGCGGGAGTTCTTCTCCTACAGCCTCACCGACGACACGTGGCAGCGACTCGGGAAGTCGCCGACGGTGTACTCGAAACTCGTCACCGTCGGCGGCGTGCTGGTGGCCTACCGCGAGACGAGCAGCGGCGGGCGCGACGGCCACCGGGACCACTACCGGGACGTCACCGCGGAGCTCTGGCGCGAACTCCCTCCCACGCCGAAGCGCCCCACCTTCGAGCGCGAGATGGTGGACGTAGGCGGCAAGGGCGTGCTCGTCGGTCGGCCCCCGAACGCCAAGGGCGACTACAGCAGCTCGGGTCTCGCCGCGGCCGTGCTCGACCCGACGACGCTGCGCTGGACGGATCTGAAGTACGAAAAGGGCCGCAACGCCGCCAACCTCGTCAGCTACCTGCCCCAGCCGCTGCACGCCGCCGACGGCAAGGTCGTCTGCGCGTCGCCTCGCGGCGACCGACTCGACTACAGCAGGAAGAAGCAGCCGCTCATCGGCGGGATCCTCGATCTGGGCGACGGCTGGTCGCGGCTGCCTGAGCGCCCCTTGTCCGCAGCGGAGCGAAAGGCCCGGGACGAAGCCGAGGCGAGGCTCGCCGAGCTTCACGAGAGGAACGGCCCCGAGAGCGGGACTCGGGTGGGCGCGGACCAGCCGCGGATCGAACGATTCCCGTGGCTCAACGTCGGCGGGGACGGATTCGTCGTCGCCGGCCGGTGGGCGCTGGACGTGAGGAGCGGGACCTGGCAGCACGTCCCGTCCGACCGCGGGCCGGTTCGACTCGCGGACGCGTCGGCGATCTGGGCCGGCGACCGCGTCTTCGCCTGGGGCGGCGCGCGGGGCACGGGCTCGGACACCAACGCCGCCGACGGCTGGACCTGGCGGCCCGCACGCCCCGACTGAACGTTTCGTCAGCCCCGTTCGTCCTAGCCGGGTGACGAGGCCGAGATTCCGCGCGTTGATCGCCGCCGCAGCCACCCTGGGGGCGGTCGGCGCCATGTTGCTGCTCGCCGAGCCCGCCGCTGCCTGCTCGTGCAAGATCGCGGACATCGACAAGATCGTCGAGCGCGGTCTGGCCGCCGCCGTGGTGACGAACACCTCCTTCACTCGGAGCGACCGGTCGCCGCTGCGGGTCGAAGCCTCCTACGGCGCCGACCTCCCAGCCCGGATCGAGCCTCCGCACGAGAACGCCTGCGGCGGACCCGACCCCCTGCCGGGCTTCGTCGAGGCGATGCTGGTGGACCGGAAGGACACCTGGCGGCCCGTCCTCTGCGGCTACGTCGATTTCGGCGACACGATCCTGCGGGCGGCCGGCGAGCCGAAAGCGGTGAAGGGCGGCCGCGCGGTTGCCGTCGCGGCCGGCACCTTCGGCGGAAGCCGCCTCGTGGCCCTCGACCACCTCGGACGTCCCGTTGCCTGGGACGGGCAGGACGGCACCGGCCTCCAGTCTGCGGCGTGCCCGGGCGGGAAGGTCGTCGCCTCGGTGGGCCGCACCGGCGGGACGTACGCCAGTGACGGCACCGCGCAATTGACCGTGCACGACGTTCGGACGCTCGCCGTTCGCAGGTCCGTCCCGATCCGGATCAACCAGGGCGACGCCGTGGAGGCGATGCGCTGCGCGGACCCCCGGGCCGACCGCGTCGAGGTCCTCGTCCGAGCGTGGAATGGCGGCGAACGCGTCCGCGCGCTCATCGTGACGGGGAAGAAGGTCACCACGGTCAAGCTCGGGAAGCTCGGCGTCCTGACCGCGACGCCGGACGGGTTCGTCGAGGGCTCGGCCGCCGGGCTCGACCGCCTGGCAGCGGACGGCACCCGGACCGCCCTCGCCACCGGGATCAGGCCCGCGTACGAGGGCCTGGCCGCGTCGGCGGACGGGCGGACGATCGCCGTCCTCGGGACGATCGACGACGACGTCACGGTCGTGCGGACGATCGACGCGCGGTCAGGGAAGGTCCTCGGCGACTGGAAGCCTGGCACGCACGTTTCGGGCCTCGCGTTCACCGGATCAGGCGCAGTCTTACTGAGGCTGAGCAGCGTGACGCCGGAAGCCGAACTGCGGAGGTTCGACCGCACGATGCAACCGCTCGCGAAAGGCAAGGCGGGGCCGGGCTGGAAGTTCGCCGCCGTCGGCGAGTCCGGGGTCAGCTACAAGCAGGCGCGGGTGAGCGCAGCGCGGGCGGGCAAGGCGGTTCTCGTCGCAGACGAGTTGCGGCTGGCCGGCGCCGAGCACGTGGTCGCCCTCTCGGACGCAGGATTCGCGGCCGGCCCAATTGGGCCCGACGAGCAGGACGGAGTCGAGGCGAGCGTCGTCGTCGGCGACGACGACGCGTCCGTGTCGGTCGACGTTCCGCTCGCCGGTGCGGTCGGCGGCGGGCTGGCCCTGGCTGCCGCAACCGCGTTCGTCGTGCGCCGCCCTTCCACGGTGCCCCGGGCGGATGCGTCGGCCGCGTCCCGCGCCGGGCCCGGGGAGGGGGGCGGTCCGTAACCGTCGGCGGAGAGCCACAGGCGCCAGGAGCGACCCTCGGTGGCGTGGTAGTCGACTACAGCGGGCGGATGCGGCCAGGCGAACGGCGACTGTGACGTGCCCCACCACGTTCAGCAGCCACGGTCAGGGTCGGCCGCGCGCAGCGCGTCCTGGAGCTCCTGCGCGGAGGCGGCCCACCAGGCCAGCAGGGCGTCGCGCTCGCGAGGTGCGGGCGGCGCGCCCTCCGCCGCGGACTTGGCCTCGGCGGCCCTGCCGCGACGGTGGCCGCCCAGGCGCGGCGCCCCTCCCCCAGGTGCTTCACCAGGTCGAACAGCGTCCACTCGGGACAGGTCGGCACTTGCCACGTCGAGGCTGGGCGCGGCGGCGACTGCCGCTCCGGAGGCAGCCGACCGTTCGTCGATCAGCCGCAGCAGATCGGGTAATCCCAGTGTCTCTCGCACTCCGGCTGTCTACCACCCGCGGCCCGCAAACCGGGCACAGATTTCCGGCATCTGCACGCCTAGAGCGCAGCTTCGGGGAAAGCCTGTGATGATGGGGGGACTTGGACTGGCCCTGCAATCAGCGCAGCCCAGGACCGAACAAGGAGAAATCGTTGTCAGTGAAGCAGCGGGCGGTCAAGGTCGCCCGAAACAAGGACTCTTCCAAGCCCGTCCGGACGCCACCGTTCGACGCGAGCGTGATCAAGCCCCACAAGCACGGCACCGGGTACAGCACCTGCACCCCGTGCGCAGCCGCCGGCAAGGCCGGCACCTGCGCCCACGTCGAAGACTGGGTGAAGGAAGGCTGAAACAGCCTCAAAATCGGGTCGGCTCGGTCTCCGAGCCGGCCCTTTTCGGTTTCGCCCCCCAGTCACCATGTGAGGCGCACCCGTCAGGGCCTCGCCCACGAGGGGAAAGTCCTTCGAAAAAATGACGGCACGGACGGATACAGGTGAGGTGGTCCGTCAGAGCGTCATGCCGTCGACGGTCCCGGATCACCTACGTCCGGGCAACCGATATCGAACGGCGTCGACCGATCCGGCAGGGCCGCCGCGAACCTGCTCGTCGCTCGGCTCCGCAACGTGGCCGCTAAACTCCCGCCCGTGACTCGCTTCGTGGTGGCCTCGCACTTCGCCTGGGACGAGTATCCGGGCCTGCGCGCCGGCCGAATCTACGCGGGCAAGGGCGACGTGAGCAGGCATCCGGCGGGCGAGGCCCACCTCGTCGACGGACCGGAGGCCGTCGAAACCCTGTGCGGTCTCCCCCGCCTGTCGTTTCCGCACGACTTCCCCGATTTGGCCGACCTCGGTCCGTCCGATCACTGCACTGCCTGTCGGGTGGACCGGTAAGGCTCGCCGGCGAGGGCCGGGCCTCGTCCGAACGGACGAGATCCGGACGATCCCGCCCGCACCGGACCTCCGAAGGCGATCCTCGAGGGTGGGGCTCCAGCACGTCCGGGAAGTTCGCCTGAGGACGTGCAACTTTCCGGCCCCCCGGATCCGTATGAGGCGCTGGAGGGGGTGGGCGGATGAGGATCGAGCGCAGCGGCGCGGACCTGGAGTTCGTGGCCTTCGTCGCCGACGCGCGGCACCGACTGCGCCGGGTGGCGTACGCGATGTGCGGGGACTGGCACCACGCCGAGGACATCGTCCAGACAGCGCTGGTGAAGGTCTACGTGCAGTGGTCGAGGGTCGAGTCCGACCGGGGCCCGTGGGCGTACGCGCGGCGCGCGGTCGTGAACGCGGCGATCGACGAGTCCCGCCGGCCGTGGCGGCGGGAAGACCCGGCCGACTGCCCGCCGGAGCGGGCCGTGCCCGAGCCGGCCGGCCTGGACGACGCGATGCTCGAGGCCCTGTCTGCGCTGCCGGTGCGCCAACGTGCGGCCGTCGTCCTGCGCTACGTCGAGGGCCTCGACATCGAGGCGACCGCCGAGGTGCTCGGCTGCTCGACCGGGACCGTCAAGAGCCAGGCCGCGCGCGGCCTAGACGCAATGCGTCGCCGCCTGACGCCCACTCACTCCACCGGACGCGGCGACGCGCGATGACATCTGACGGAAGGTCACCCATGGACGAGCAGCAGCTGATCGAGCGCCTGGGCGCAATGGGCGAGGACGCCCCTCCGATGCGGTACGCACTGGATGCTCCGCTGACCGCCGGGCGCCGCGTGCGGCGCCGGCGCCGGGTCGCGGGAATGGCCGCGTCCGGGACCGTGTTCGCGACCGCCGCCGCCGTCGCCCTCGTGGTCGCGCAGGGCGGCAGCGGAATCCAGGTCGTCGAGTCGCCCGTGACGGCGCCCGCCGCCGTCCCCGCGGACGGGACGCCCGGGCCGCAGGCGATGACAGCACAGCAGCTGCAAGAGAAGTGGGGCGAGCGGAGCCGGGCCGACGCCGAGATCGTGCGCGCCGCCCTCGGGCCGGACTGGGAGGTCGACGACCGCGGGCAGGTCCTCCTGCGGCCGGGTTCACCGACCGCGCTCCGCCTCCCCGCCGGGTACGAGGTGAACGCTAGGAACCTCACGGGCCGCGAGTCCCAGACCATCGCGCAGTACTGCGCCGACCGGCCGTTGGTCGAGAAGGGCATGACCTTCGAGCCCTGCACGAAGCTGGCCCTTCCGGACGGCCGCGCCGTCACCGTCGAGCACACGCACTGGGTGCAACCGGAGGCAACCGAAGAGCGGAACACCGGCGCGAACGTCCGGGTCCTGTACGACCAGGCGGACGGCGATCGTGTGATGCTCGACATCGCCGCATCCGAGCCCGCGAACGGCAGCACGGCCCCGCGCAGGGCGGAGGTCCGGACCTGGCTGGACGACCACGTGGTCAGGCTCGGGATCGCCGCGACGGACCCGGCCTTCTCGCCGACGTCGCCGGAGCAGGTCGAGGCCGAGCGGGCTGCCACGGGCGCGCTCGAGCGGGAGGCGGCGATCGAACGCGGGGACACCACGGAGGAGACCGCCGCGGCGGCGTACGTGGATGCGCTCGGGGACGACTGGAAGCTGGTCGACCGCGAGCAGGTCGTCCTGCGCAGGGGCTCGCCCACGGCGGAGCGCCTGCCCGCGGACTACGAGGCGCGGACGCAGGCCCTGGCCGGATCCGGTGCGTCGTTCGGTGGCGGGCTCGAGAGCTTCTGCGCAGCGCTGGAGGAGAAGGGCTCGACGCGCGAGGCGTGCACCGAGGTCACGCTGCCCGACGGACGCACCGCCCACGTCCAGTGGTCGAGCTGGAAGCCGACGCCGAAGGACGTCCAGCCGAATATCGGCTGGGGGCTGCGGGTCATCCACCTCCAGGCCGACGGCGACTGGGTGATCTTGGATCTGAGTGCGGGTCAGTCCGCCGGCACAGCAACGGAGAAGACCCAGGCCGCCGCCCGGGACTGGCTCGAGGACCTGAAGGGCGACGTCGTCGCCGCGGCGACCGACCCGTCCGTCTGACCGCTCACTGAACGGCACCGACCGAGAGGCCCACCAGGTAGGGCAGGGCGAACCCGACGAGGAGGCCCACACCGAGCCACCGGTACCGCTGCCGTCGCCACAGGCACCAGGCGGCCCCGACGACCAACGCGGCGACGTTGAGCATGAAGGCCCAGTACCAGGCAGGGGTGTCCGCGCCCTCCGACACCCGGTTGAGGCGCACGAAGAAGGCGAGGTAGTTCACCACAAACCCGACCAGAACCCCCCATGCAACCGCCTCCGCCGCGTCCGAACGCGAACCCGGGATAGCGGTCATCGCCCGTCACCGCCGGCCGTGAGCCGCTTCTCGTCGGTGCCGTCCACGTTGATCACCCAGATCTCGCCGTACGGATCGCTCCCCGTACAGGTGAAGGCAATTCGGGCGCCGTCCGGCGAGAACACCGGCGCGGACGCGAAGACTCGCGTCGAGGCGACAGGTGGACCGCCGACCTCCTCCGTGGCTGCGTCGACGACGAGAACCGAGCCCCACACGGCAATAGAGAGCACGAGCGCGCCGAACCACAGCCGCACGTCCCACCCGATCGCGCCCATCCCGGCAGCTCCCCCACCCGCCTTGGCGACCCAGGCTAACGGGTCCACGCTCGCCGATCAGGATCGTCGCGACACCGGCGCGGGACGAGGCTGGCTAAACCGGCTTACGGGCAACGAGACGCGAGACGCTGCGCTCACGGTCGATGACCCCGGTTCGGTGGTCGAGCACCTCCAGCGCCGGGTACGCGCGCAGGAGTTCGCCGTCCTCGAGAACGAAGGCGGGGTTCACGGAGCGGACGCCATCCCCGCGCCGGCCGGAGTCGAACGCCTCGTGGAACAGGAGCCCGCCCGGAGCGAGGGCGTCCTGGACGGGGCCGAACAGATCTCGCTGGAGGAACATGAAGACGGCGATCACGTCGTACGGACCCTGCGGGATCGGCTCACGCTCGAGGTCGATCACCCGCGCCTCGACCGCCAGCCCGTGCTCGCGGGCCGCGTCCCGCACCGCACCGACGGCGACGTCCGAGGCGTCGACGGCCAGGACGTCGTAGCCGAGCTCGGCCAGATAACGCGCGGCGCGTCCGAGGCCGCAGGCGAGATCGAGGGCGCGCCCGCCGCCCGCCAGCAAGTTCCTGTGCTCGACGAGCAGCGCCGGCGGCGCGGCAGGGAGCGCCGTCACGCCCGAGCGGCGGTAGCGCTCGTCCCACCGCTGCCCCGCTGTCATGCCGCTCCCCGCGAACCCGGAGACGCGGGATGCACGGCGCCGCTTGGCTGGCTCGCGAATGCAGGTGTCATGGCGTGACGGTAGCCGTGGCCGTCCCCCTACGTCGCGCGCAGATGGTCGTTACCCGTCAGCAGTCGAAAACCGACCAGCAGATCGCGTTGCGCAAGCGCTGGTCATCGCGATCTCGCCTCGCGCCCAGGCGCGGATCTGCCCGATCGCCTGGCGAGGCCGGAGGTCCGACGGTTGCTCCGACTCGAACAAGTGCAGGATGTGCTCCGCACACGCGACCGCCCACAAAGCCAGGAGCCGATGGTCGCCGTTCGTCAGCGTGCCTCCGCGGCGGATGGTGAGGAATCACGGGTCGCGCTCCTTAAGGAGGATCACGAAGCCAACGTACGGCCATGCCCCACTGCGTTCACGCCGTCGCGCATTGCAGTCGAGCATGGCCGGACCGAGCCGGCCACGGTGACACGTGGACCGCACCGGTCGCTCGATTTCGCTCCACGAATGGCTCCCCGCTGCCGGCTCTCATTTGAAGTGGTCTGGCGCGGCCCTGTCGCCATTTCTGCTGAACCGAACGTCCGACCGCATACTCGCGTCCTTGGGGGTATGGACGTGAGGCAACTTCCTCGATGGCGGCTCGGCGCGACGGTGCTCGGGCTCTGCCTGGCGCTGGCCGGCTGCGGGTCGGCAGCGCTCCACGCCGCGGATGCTGGGCCGCCCAGCCCACTGCTCGCCGGGGGGCGCCTCCGGCCTGCAGCGGCTACCCGCCTGGCTCGTCGACTACCGCATCACCGAAGCCCTGGACGGCCGACGCCCGACCGGGACGGCGTACGTCTTGGCGGTTGCGCCCCAGGGCCGCTTCGGGCCTGGCGGGAGCCGGGTGGTACGCGTACCCGGTACTACCCTGCGGGCAGCAGACGTGGGCGCTGGAGGCTCCGAAGTGCGGCGAGCCGCCCGGAACCGTGTTCCTCCCCGCGGCCTCGATCGACCCGGCGACGGTCGGCGCCTGGTCAGACTTCCCCGCCTACACCTCCCCGCGCCCGCTCGTCCTGCTCGGCGACGGGGTCATCGACGCGAGCTTCGACTCCGCCGCGGACAGCCGCGCATACAACCGACGCCGCTGGGACGTCGCCCCACGGCTGCCGGCGACCCCCGCCGAGGCCGGCACCTGTCCGGTCATCCGGGCCGTAGAAGCGTCGGATCGGCTCAGGGACGGCGTGCCGGAAAGTCCGAAGCCGGGCCGGCGGCTCGAGGTGACCGACGTCCGGCTCGAGACACGCAATTTCGAAACTGACCGGGGGCCAGTCAGCCTTCCCGCATGGATCTTCCACTTCCGCGGAGCGGACTCCCCCGGCGTCGTCGCGGCCGTCGCCGAGCCCGCTCTCTACCTGTACCCGATGCGCGAGAGAATTTTTGTGCCGATCGTGCACGGCTACCAGGTCTCGTCGGACGGCCGGACCGTGACGGTGGTCTTCCAGGGCATCCGCCGGCCGGGCGCCGACTCCGACCCGGCGACGCCTTGCCGCAACCGCCGCGGCTATCAGGCGCTGACGTTCCCGCTGCTCGCACCACTCGGCGGGAGGCCCGTCGTCGACGACCCGTCCGGGACCCCCCTGCGGGTCATCGATGCCGGTTCTCGGAGCCAATCGCCGAAGGGAGCGTGACGCTCTACGAAAAAGCGACAACCCCTTGACGAGCTGGCCTACGGCGCGGATGAGATCCCGTGCGTGGTCGATCGCCTCCTGAGCCTCCGTCAGCTCCGTCGATTCGACGGAGGCACTCGGGTACTCGAGACTCACAACGTCGCCTACCCAAGGCACCGAACGCCTGAAATCCAGGCCGAAATGCGCCCGGGATGTTTCGGCACCGCCTCGCCGCCCTGCACACTGTCGCAATGCCCTCGGTGAGACTGGCCGACCCCGGCGATCCTGACGGCACGTCAGTTCTTGGCGGCAACCGCGCCGCGTCCGCTTCGGGCCGCGCTCGACGCGCTCGGCCCGTCCATCGCCGATCTTCTGTACGCCGGTCCCCTGGCCGACTTCGGCCCGGTGGCAGCGAACCTGCGGGCTCTCGCCAACCTCGATCCGGTGAAGCGCGCCCGCAAATTAGGGCTGGCGCAACGCGCCGTCCGCGCCGCCCCTCGGGACCCTGTTGCGGGGCGCAGACCCGCGGATGACGACGCGATCGCACGACACCCGCGCCCAGGACCGTTATGCGCCGCGGTACTGGCGCTCACCGCCTGGCCGCCCGCCGACATCGCAGCGGTACCCCGACCGCGGATCGTCATCGCGCTCGGCGACGGCGGCGCCGTACCAGGCCACCCGACCAGTTCGCTTCTGGACGACGAGGGACCCTGGGCCGAAGGCTGGCGCACGGCCACCGAACTCGACCCGGCCGGCCTGCCCACCGCGCTCGCGGCGCTCCGCACACGCGTCGAAGCGGGCAAGCTCGCTGCTCTCGAGGTACCTGACGCCTGGCTCGCTGGTCGCCGGCGGTCGATGCTGTGGGCCCGCGCCCACCGTCCGACCTGACTGACCGTCTGCCACTCAGCGAACCCCGGACCGTCCCGTCACGAGCGGCTCAGGTCGGGTCGGGTGCGAACGTGAAATGCTCGATCGCGCCGCGGACACCCGTCGTGAGCCAGGGCCGCGGCGGGACTCGCGAGTCGGTCGGCCAGCCCCGAAAGCCAGGCCTTGCAGCGCTGGGAGACGTAGCGCGCGCGATCTGGTCGCACAATTGTTCGAATTTCGATCGATTGTTCGACCCTCCGAACTGCGTATCGTCCCCCGGCGCCCGAGCGGGACTTCCACACCCGGCGGGTGAGCTGCGACCCGTCCGATCTGCGTGCCGCAAGCCTTTGAACTGCGTGGGGCGGGTCGGACTCGAACCGACGGCCCAGGGATTATGAGTCCCCTGCTCTAACCAGCTGAGCTACCGCCCCTCGGCACGCATCGTTCCAGGTCAGGTCTGCGGTACGCCAACGACTCGGCCACGCGAACGCCGCGCTCACGTCAGGTGCCGAGCGAAGAACCGGGCGGCGTCGTCGCCCTCGAACGCCGGGACGCCGGTGTGCCCGCCCATGTTGGCGTGCAGCGTCTTCTCCTTGGAGCCGAAGGCGTCGAACAGGTCCAGTGCTAGCTGCCGGTCGTTTCCTTCCTCGTCCCACTGCAGCAGGACCAGGAGCGGGTGACCTGCCTGGCCTCCTGGAACATGGCGCGCGGCACGAAGCTTCCGGCGAACAGCAGCGCCGCCGAAATGCGGGGCTCGACCACCGCCAGCCGGACGCCAATGGCGATCACTCCGCCCGAGAACCCGACCGGGCCGCCGATCTCGGGCAGCGCGAGCAGGGCGTCCAGAGTGGCCCGCCATTCCGGGACCGCCTTCTCGACCAGCGGGAGGACGAGCCGGTCGACGATCTCGTCGGCTACCGGCTCGCCGGCCTGCAGCGCCCGGCGCAGGTCGGCGCGGGCTTCTTCGGCGGCGGCGAAGCCTTGCACTGCGGCTTGCCGCGCCCGCGCCACCAGGCGGGGGTACATCATCTGCAGCCCGCCGGGGTGACCCATCAGGATCAGCGGCGCCGGCGCGGACGAGGTCGCGGGCATCCACAAGATGCCGGGAATCTCGCCGAGGGTGAATTCGCGTTCGAGGACGCCCTCGTCGACAGTGCTGCGAGGACGTTCTGTGAGCTCCCGCGACTGGACTTGAACCAGTAACCTGCCGGTTAACAGCCGGCTGCTCTGCCAATTGAGCTACGCGGGACCGTCTCGGGAGCGACGCTCCTGTGACCGCGACAAGGTTAGCGCACCGGGGGGTGCGTCCACGCGCAAGATCCGCAGTTGCCCGCTCCCACCCGCCGCGCCCGGCCCGATGCGCGGCAGAATGTCCGCCGAACCGTGATGCCGACAGCTGGGAGCACGACATGTTCGGACGCAAGACGTTCCTCATCCTCGGTCTGGGCGCCGGCTACGTCCTCGGGTCGAAGGCGGGCACCGAGCGCTACGAACAGATCGCCAAGCTCGCGAAGCAGGCCGGCAGCGACCCGCGCGTCCAGAAGGCCAAGGAGACGGCGACGCACATCGGCGGGGACGTCCTGCACGACGCCGTCGGCAAGATCAGCGAGAAGGTCGGCGACAAGCTCCCCGAGTGGGCGCCGGGCCACAAGTCGGACTCGCTGAGCAGCGCCAACGGCAAGAGCCACTAGACCTCGGGCGGGGTCCAAACCGCGGCGTGCCGGACGAGGTCGGCGACGACGTCGAGGTCGACGTCCGCCAGCTTCTTGATCCGGACGCAGCTGCGCCCGATGTCGGCTTTGGGCAGCCGGTCGCGGAAGCCTTCGGCGAGGTAGGCGCCGTCGCAGTCCGCCATCACGTACAGCGAGACGTACGCCTTGCGCCCGGCCAGCCCGAGGAAGAACCAGTCCCCCGCGGCTCCGGCAGCGCGTCGAGATACTCCGCCGGAGTCGTCGCGGAGGTCGGCGCGAACATGTTCATGCAGACACCGTAAGGCGCCTAAGCGAGGTACTCGCGCAGCTCCGCCGCGGCGGGCCGGTGCCGCAGCTTGGCGAGGGTGTTGGCCTCGATCTGGCGGACGCGCTCGCGCGTGACCCCGAAGACCTGGCCGACCTCCTCGAGCGTGTGCGGGTTGCCGTCGGCGAGGCCGTAGCGCATCTGCACGACCCGCTTCTCGCGGTCCCCCAGCGTCTCCAGGATCTGGTCGAGGTGTGAGCGAAGCATCGACGCGGACGCGGCGTCGGCCGGCGAGGCCGCGTCGACGTCCTCGATCAGGTCGCCGAGCTCGGAGTCCTCCGCCTCGCCCACGGGCGTGTGCAGCGACACCGGGTCGAGGGCGAAGCGCATGGCCTCGCGGACGCGGTCGGCCGTGAGGTCGAGGCGCTCGCCGAGCTCTTCGGGAGTGGGCTCGCGCCCGTGCTCCTGAATCATCGAGCGCTGCATCCGGATGATCTTGTTGATCATCTCGACGACGTGCACCGGGACGCGGATCGTGCGCGCCTGGTCGGCGAGCGCCCGGGTCACGGCCTGGCGGATCCACCACGTCGCGTACGTCGAGAACTTGTAGCCCTTGGTGTAGTCGAACTTCTCGACCGCGCGCATCAGGCCCAGGTTGCCTTCCTGGACAAGGTCCAGGAACGGCAGGCCGCGGCCCGCGTAGCGCTTCGCGATCGACACGACCAGGCGCAGGTTCGCCTCGATCAGGTGCCGCTTGGCGATGCCGCCGTCACGCTCGATCGTCTCGAGCTCCCAGCGGTTCTCGGCGCTCAGAGTCGTGTCCAGGTCGAGGCGCTCGCGAGCGAACACCCCGGCTTCGACGCGACGGGCAAGCTGCACCTCGTCGGCCGCGGTGAGCAGGCTGACCCGCCCGATCTCGCGCAGGTAGTGCCGGACGAGATCCGTGATCGGGGCGCTGCCGGCTTCGGCGACGGGCTCCGGCTCGTCTTCGACCTCGACCTCTTCGGTCAGCTCGGCGACGGCCGGCTCCTCGTCGGGGACGGGAGCGAGGTGGTCGCGTACCGGCTCGGCGGGCTCGGCCGGTCCGTCGGCGGCGAGGCCGACGAGGACAGGTTGAGATGCCGTCGCCGACCCGCGCGTCGTCGCGGCCGGGGATGCGGCAGCGCCCCCGGTCGACTTAGATGACGTGATGCGGGTCACGAACACCCCCTGATTCTGTGAGGTTCCGTCGCCCAGTGTGGAGTCCACCAACGCTGTGCGTAGGCCACTTGGGAAAACGGAGCCGTTCGGCTCACAGGGCGGTACGTCCGGATGATTACCGCTCGTACCTACAGGTCGTCGATCGCCCGTTCGCGTAGGGCTCGTCGGTACTGTTCCAGCGCCACGAGCTCGCCGAAGAGGCGGTTGTACTCGTCCGTCGACTCCAGCGGGTTGATCCGCTGCAGACGGCCCTTCAGGTCGTTGACCTGCCGATTCACCGCCGCGACCTGGATCGCGACCAACTGCTCCCCGGCGTAGCGTCGGTCGGGTTCGGTCGCGAAGTGTGCCGGGTCGACGGCCAGCTCGGCGATCAGGCTGCGCACCATCTCGTCGAGGGCCTGGGCCCGCACCGCGGACACCCACTCCTCCCCGGACTTTGCCGTCGCGGTGCCGCCGGCGGCCACCACGGCCGCGTGCACCGAGGCGTACGGGTGCGCGGAGAACACCGCCGCCTCCAGCCCGTCGTAGCTGGGGCCGGCCAGCTGGGGGAACTGCAGCGCAATCTTGAGGATCTCGCGCTCGACCATCAGCAGCGGGTCGCGCGGGTCGGGGCGGGCGGACGCGGGGACGGGCGCCGCCTCCCCGTCACCGCGGGCCGGCCGCGGCCGGTTGGACTGCGCCCCGGACGCGGCGCCGCTCTTCGCGTCGGCGGTCAGCGCGGCGATGACCGCGTCCGCCTCCATGCCCAGCCAGCCGGCGAGCCGGCGTGCGTACTCCCCCCGCAGCGCGCGGTCGCGCATGTTCAGGATCGCCGGCGCAGCGGCGTGCAGCGCGGCGATACGGCCCTCGACCGTCTCGAGGTTGTGCTTGTCGAGGACGGAGCGGATCGCGAACTCGAACAGCGGGACGCGGCGGGCGACGAGCTCGCGGACCGCTTCGTCCCCCTTCTGCAGCCGCAGGTCACACGGGTCCAGCCCGTCGGGCTCGACGGCGACGAACGTCTGCGTCGTGAAGTGCTGGTCCTGGTCGTCGTAGGCCCGCTGAGCGGCCTTCTGACCGGCCGCGTCCCCGTCGAAAGTGAAGATCACCTCGCCGTGGAAGGAGTTCTGGTCCATCAACAGGCGGCGCAGCACCTTGACGTGCTCGGTGCCGAACGCGGTGCCGCACGTCGCGATCGCGGTCGGGACGCCCGCCACGTGACAGGCCATCACATCCGTGTAGCCCTCGACGATGACCGCCTGCGCGCGGCGCGCGATCTCCTTCTTCGCCAGGTCGAGCCCGTACAGCAGTTGGCTCTTCTTGTAGATCGGCGTCTCGGGTGTGTTGAGGTACTTCGCCTCGATGCGGTCGTCGTCGAACAGCCGCCGCGCGCCGAAACCCACCACGTCGCCCGAGATGTCGCGGATCGGCCAGAGCAGCCTGCCCATAAAGCGGTCGATCATGCCCCGCTGGCCCGTGCGCGCGAGCCCGGCGGTCTCGAGCTCCTCGTCCGTGAAGCGCTTTCCTCGCAGGTGCTTGACGAGCTCGTCCCACCCGCGCGGCGCGAACCCGACGCCGAATGTGCGCGCCACCTCGGCGTCGAACCCGCGCTCGGTGAGGAACTTGCGGCCCGGCGCCGCCTCCGCGGAGGAGACGAGCCGCTCCGCGTAGAACTCCGCGGCCGCCTGGTTGGCCTCGACCAGCCGCGTGCGTCTGCCCTGTTGCTGGCGGGGCGCCGCCCCGCCCTGCTCGTAGCGCAGCGTGATGCCGGCCCGGGACGCGAGGCGCTCGATCGCCTCGGCGAAGGTCAGGTGGTCGGTCTTCATGACGAAGTCGATGACGTCGCCGTTCTCGCCGCACCCGAAGCAGTAGAAGAAGCCCTTGGACGGGTTGACGTTGAACGACGGTGACTTCTCGTCGTGAAACGGACACAGTCCCTTCAGCGACCCGCCGCCCGCGTTGCGCAGACCCACCTGCCCGCCGACGACGTCCGCGATCGGGGACCGTTCGCGCACCAGCGCGATGTCCTCGTCGTTGATACGCCCGGCCACCGGCCCACTCTAGGCGGGCGCTCCGACCCCCGGCATGCCGAGGAGGACCCCTGGGGACGAGGTTCCCGCCGGCTGCGCCTGGAGGGCCTCCCAGGCGTCGCCCGCCCGCGTGCGGCGGGGTGCGCGAGACCGCCCCGTCCGCGACGAGGTGGTGCGGCGCCGCGTAGGTCACCTCGGCGGTCAGGACGTCGCCCGGACGCGGCGGCGGGCCCCGCCGGCGCGGCGAAGTGGACGAGCCGGTTGTCCCGCGCGCGCCCGGACAGGCGCAGCGTCTCGGCGTCCTTGCGGCCCTCGCCGGCGGCGACGAGCACCTCGACGCTGCGGCCGACCTGCTTCTTCGCCTCGTCCCAGGAGATCTCCTCCTGCAGCGCGGCGAGGCGCAGGTAGCGCTCCTTCACGACCTCCGGCGGGATCTGGCCGTCCATCTCCGCGGCGGGCGTGCCGGGGCGCTTGGAGTACTGGAAGGTGAACGCGGACGCGAACCGCGCCTCGCGCACCACGGCCAGGGTCGCGTCGAAGTCCTCGTCGGTCTCGCCCGGGAAGCCGACGATGATGTCGGTCGTGATCGCGGCGTCCGGCATCGCGGCGCGCACGCGCTCGATGATCCCGAGGTAGCGCGGGGCCCGGTACGAGCGGCGCATCTCGCGCAGCAACCGGTCCGAGCCGGACTGCAGCGGCATGTGCAGCGCCGGCATCACGTTCGGCGTCACGGCCATCGCCTCGATGACGTCGTCGGTGAAGTACGCCGGGTGCGGCGAGGTGAACCGGACGCGTTCGAGACCCTCGACGTCGCCGCACGCCCGCAGCAGCTTGCCGAACGCGTACCGGTCGCCGAACTCGACGCCGTAGGAGTTGACGTTCTGGCCGAGCAGCGTGATCTCGAGGACGCCCTCGGCGACCAGCGCCTCGATCTCGGCGAGGATGTCGCCGGGCCGGCGGTCCTTCTCCTTGCCGCGCAGGGCCGGGACGATGCAGAACGTGCAGGTGTTGTTGCAGCCGACCGAAATCGACACCCAGGCCGCGTACGCCGAGTCGCGCTTCGTCGGCAGCGTCGAGGGGAACACGTCGAGCGACTCGAGGATCTCGACCTGCGCCTCCTCCGCGATCCGCGCGCGCTCGAGCAGCACGGACAGGGAGCCGATGTTGTGCGTGCCGAAGACGACGTCGACGTACGGGGCGCGGCGCACGATTTCCGCCCTGTCCTTCTGCGCCAGGCAACCGCCGACGGCAATCTGCATGCCCGGATTCACGGCCTTGACCGACGCGAGATGGCCGAGGTTGCCGTAAAGCTTGTTGTCGGCGTTCTCGCGCACCGCACAGGTGTTGAAGACCACGACGTCAGGCGTCGTTCCCTCGCCGGCGCGCCCGAAGCCCGCGGCCTCGAGCAGCCCGGACAGGCGCTCGGAGTCGTGGACGTTCATCTGGCACCCGTAGGTGCGGACTTCGTACGTGCGGGACACGGCGGGTCGGCTCCGGTGCTGAATCGGCTGGTTCGTCCAGGGTACGGCGTCGCGCAGGCGCGCCGGTTGTGGCCGGATCGTTGTCCACAATCCGTCGCGCCTGGCCCCAACTCTCCGCTTACGCCGTTAGGTTGCGAGGCATGACCGAGGATCCTGCTTCGGCGGAGCCTGCTGCCTCGGCACCCCCTGCCTCGGGCCCGTCGGTCTCGCCGCTGGTTTCCATGGAGAAGGTCGAGAAGCACTTCGGGGCGTTGCACGTGTTGCGCGACGTCAATCTGACGGTCGCGCGCGGCGAGGTCGTCGTCGTCATCGGGCCGTCCGGTTCGGGCAAGTCGACGCTGTGCCGCGCGATCAACCGGCTCGAGCCCATCGACTCCGGCACGATCCGCATCGACGGCGCCGTCCTGCCCGAAGAGGGCAAGGCGCTCGCCCGCCTGCGTGCCGACGTCGGCATGGTCTTCCAGTCCTTCAACCTGTTCGCGCACCTGTCCGTCCTCGACAATGTGACGCTGGGTCCGATCAAAGTGCGCGGACGTTCGAAAGCCGACGCCGAGAAGCGTGCGCGCGAACTTCTCGGCCGCGTCGGCGTCGCCGACCAGGCCGCGAAGATGCCGGCGCAGCTCTCCGGCGGGCAGCAGCAACGCGTGGCCATCGCCCGCGCGCTCGCGATGGACCCCAAGGTGATGCTCTTCGACGAGCCCACCTCGGCGCTCGACCCCGAGATGATCTCGGAGGTGCTCGACGTCATGCGCGGCCTCGCGGCCGACGGCATGACGATGATCGTCGTGACCCACGAGATGGGCTTCGCGAAAGCGTCCGCGAACCGGGTCGTCTTCATGGACGGCGGCCGGATCGTGGAAGAAAACACCCCGTCAGAATTCTTCGGAAATCCGCGCAGCGAGCGCGCCCGAGACTTCCTGTCAAAGATTCTCGCCCACTGAGCGGCCGCCGCCCAGCGGCCGCCGAACGCCTGATCACGCCGGTAGCCCGGCGGGAAGGATGTACTCGATGATCACGATGCGCCGGATGGCCTCGCACGGCCGCCGCGCTGACTCGCTCGCACTCAGCATGACCGCGTGCGGCGCCGAGAAGAAGGAAGCGACCGAAGACCGATCCCGAGCCCGAGGTCACCACCAGCGCCTCGGCGTTCGTCGTCGGCGTCCGCGTCGTCGTCCGGCACCGGCGCCTTCGCGTCGGGCTCGACGATGGCGAAGCTGAAGTCGGCCGGGCAAGATCACGATCGGCACGAAGTTCGACCAGCCGCTCTTCGGCCTCAAGGGCCTCTCGGGCGACCCCGAGGGCTTCGATGTCGAGATCGCCAAGCTGATCGTCGAGGCCCTCGGTCTGGACGAGGACGACATCACCTGGAAGGAAACCCCCTCGGCCGTCCGCGAGACGGCGATCGAGAAGGGCGACGTCGACCTGGTCGTCGCGACGTACACGATCAACGACACCCGCAAGGAGAAGATCAGCTTCGCGGGGCCGTACTACGAGGCCGGTCAGGATCTGATGGTCCGTGAGGACAACACCAAGATCACGGGTCCGGAGTCGCTGAAGGACTCCACCGACAAGGTCTGCTCGGTCAAGGGCTCGACGCCCGCCGAGAAGATCAAGGACTACGTGTCCGAGAGCCGCATCACGCTGTTCGACGTGTACTCGAAGTGCGCGGACGCGCTGAAGAACAACCAGGTCGACGTCGTCACCACCGACAACGTGATCCTGATCGGCCTCGTCGACACCAGCGACGGCAAGTTCAAGCTGGTCGGCAAGCCCTTCACCGAGGAGCCGTACGGCATCGGGATCAAGAAGGGCGACAAGGAGTTCTGCGAGTTCATCAACGACACGCTCGAGAAGGCCGCCAGCGACGGCAGCTACGAAGAGGCGTGGAAGGACACGGCCGGCGAGGTCGCGGAGGACGTCCCGACGCTGCCGACGTTGGGCACCTGCTCCTGACGAGTCGCTCGTCGGCGACATGGTGACGACCGGGGCGCCGGGCGGGAGAGCTCTCCCGCCCGGCGCGGGCTTGCGTCAGGGGGCGGTGCCGTGAACGTCATTGTCGACAACTTCGAACTGTTCCGTAGCGCCTGGCTCAGGACCGTCGGGCTGTGCCTGCTGTCGGGCGCCGGGGCGCTCGTCCTCGGGACGCTGATCGCCGCCTGCCGCGTCTCCCCCGTGCCGCCGCTGCGTTGGTTCGGCACCGGCTACGTGACGATGGTCCGGAACTGTCCGCTGACCGTCGTCCTGTTCTTCATGGCCTTCGGGCTGCCGGAACTCGGCGTCAACTGGTCCTACTACAAGTTCGCGACCGCGGCCCTCATCGTCTACACGGCGGCCTTCGTGTGCGAAGGCGTCCGAAGCGGCGTGAACGCCGTGTCTATCGGGCAGGCCGAAGCCGCCCGCTCCATCGGGCTGGGCTTCACCCAGACCCTTCGCCTCGTCGTACTCCCGCAGGCCCTGCGCTCGGTGGTCGCCCCCGTGGGCAGCGTCATCATCGCGATGATCAAGAACTCGGCGATCGTCGGCGCCTTCGGCGTGGGCGGGGAACTGTTCAGCGCGATCGACACGCTCATCGTCCACCGCGGGGTCGACAGCCTGCCGGCCTTCACCGGCGTCGCACTCGCCTACCTGGCGATCACGATCCCCGTCGGCATCGGACTGCAACAGCTCGAGCGCCGGACGGCGGTGGCGCGATGACCTCGGTCCTCTACGACGTGCCGGGGCCCCGCGCCCGCCGCCGCATCCTCCTCTTCAGCGTGATCGCCGGCGCCGTGCTGGCCGCCCTGCTCGTCGTCGTCGCGCTGCGTCTCGAAGACCAGGGCCAGTTCCGCGCGGAGAAGTGGGCCCCGATCTTCGACCCCGGCCACGAGGACTTCTCCCAGCTCTGGAAGTTCCTCGGCGGCGGCCTCCGCAACACCCTGCAGGTCGCCGTCGCGGCGATCCTGCTCTCGCTCGTCTGCGGCACACTGTTCGCAGTCGCCCGTCTCACCGCCAACGCGATCCCGACGCTGTCGGCCGGCCGGGCCACCGCGCGGTCGACGGGCCGCAAGACAGCCGGTCGTGACGGTCGCGGCGGGCACCGCGTACCGCTGGGTCGTGATCGGCGCATTGGAGATTCTGCGCGGGATCCCCGTCATCATCACGATCTTCTTCGCCGCCCGGGTCCTGCCGGACCACGGCATCAAGCTGCCCATCATGTGGTACCTGGTGATCGGCCTGACGGCCTACAACTCCGTCGTCATCGGCGAAATCATCCGCTCCGGCGTCAACTCGCTCCCCCGCGGCCAGGCCGAAGCCGCCGCCGCGCTCGGCCTCACCCGCGGCCAGACCTTGCGACTCGTCCTGCTGCCGCAAGCGTTCCGCATCATGCTGCCCGCGCTGATCAGCCAGCTCGTCGTCGTCCTGAAAGACACCTCACTCGGGACGTTCATCTACTACGAGGAACTTCTGCGCCGCGGGAACATCGCCATCCAGACGCTACGAAACCCGCTGCAGATGTTCCTCGTCATCGGCCTGATCTACATCGCGGTGAACTACACGCTGAGCCGCGTCGCTGTGGTCGCCGAACGGCGCCTCACCCCCGGTCGCGTGACGAAGGAGAAGACCCCGCCGCCCGCCCCCGCCCCCTCCGCGACCGTCGACGCCTGACGCGCCGTCACGAAACCCCCCGGACGTCCGGGTAGCTGGTCGTTATAGCGACCATCTCCCCGGACGTCCCGCGTCGGGTGGCTCGATCAGTGGTCGAAGTCGACGAGCCCGCTGGAGTCGGCGCCTTCGGCCTCGAGCGCCTCGCGGATGACCCGGAACGACAGCGCTTCGGAGTAGCCCTTGCGGGCGAGGACGCCGGCGACCCGGCGAATCCGGACTTGCGCGTCGAGGCCGCGGGTGCCGGCAAGCCGGCGGGCTGCGAGCGCCTGGGCGGTCGCGAACTCGCGCTCGGGGTCGAGGTCCGCGACGGCGAGGTCGACGAGCGGATCCTCGACCCCGCGGCGTCGAAGCTCGTGCGCCAACGCCTTGCGGGCCAGACCGCGGCCGGCGTGCCGACTCTCGACCCACGCGGCGGCGAACGCCGCGTCGTCGACCAGGCCGACGTCCTCCAGCCGACCGAGGATCTCCTCGGCGACGTCCTCGTCGATCTCGCGGCGGCTCATCGCATTCGCAAGCTGAGCCTTCGTCCGCGGACCGTGCGAGAGCTGCCGGAGGCAGATCTCCCGGGCCGCGGACAGCGGGTCCGAGGGGTCGGGCAGGGCCGGCGACGAACGCCGACCCTCCCCGTCTCGTGCGTTTGTCACGACCCGTCAGAAGTCGAGCGGGGCGACCGGAGCCTTCGCCTTGCCCTTCGGCTCGGCCTTGGCCGGTGCCGGCGCGGCGATCGCGGGGACGTCCGGCTTGTCGATCTGCGGGCCGATACCGAGCTTCTCCTTGATCTTCTTCTCGATCTCGTCGGCGAGGTCGGGGTTGTCCTTCAGGAACGTGCGGGCGTTCTCCTTGCCCTGCCCCAGCTGGTCGCCCTCGTACGTGTACCAGGCGCCCGATTTGCGGACGAAGCCCTGCTCCACGCCGATGTCGATCAGGCCACCCTCACGGCTGATGCCCTTGCCGTAGATGATGTCGAACTCCGCCTGCTTGAACGGCGCCGCGACCTTGTTCTTGACGACCTTCACGCGGGTGCGGTTGCCGACCGGCTCGTTGCCGTCCTTGAGCGTCTCGATCCGCCGGACGTCCAGGCGCACTGACGCGTAGAACTTCAGCGCGCGGCCGCCTGTGGTGGTCTCAGGAGATCCGAACATTACTCCGATCTTCTCGCGAAGCTGGTTGATGAAGATCGCGGTGGTCTTCGAGTTGCTCAGCGCGCCGGTGATCTTGCGCAGGGCCTGGCTCATGAGCCGGGCCTGGAGGCCGACGTGGCTGTCGCCCATCTCGCCCTCGATCTCCGCGCGCGGCACGAGTGCAGCGACGGAGTCGATGACGAGGATGTCGAGCGCCCCCGAGCGGATCAGCATGTCGGCGATCTCGAGCGCCTGCTCCCCCGTGTCGGGCTGGGAGACGAGCAGGTTGTCGGTGTCGACGCCGAGCTTCTGCGCGTACTCGGGATCGAGCGCGTGCTCCGCGTCGATGAATGCCGCGATGCCGCCGGCGCGCTGCGCGTTGGCGACGGCGTGCAACGCGACCGTCGTCTTGCCGCTGGACTCCGGCCCGTAGATCTCGACCACCCGGCCGCGCGGCAGACCGCCGATGCCGAGGGCGATGTCGAGGGCGATCGACCCGGTGGGGATCACCTCGATCGGCACATGCACCTCGTCGCCGAGACGCATGACCGAGCCCTTGCCGAAGTTGCGCTCGATCTGGGCCAGAGCCGATTCGAGGGCCTTGTCGCGGTCTGCTCCTGGAGCCATGAATTCCACCTTGCCGGTCGTCATGTCGTGCACATCCGTCCTGTGCACGGGATCAATGGCGAAGCTAACCGGCGGGTCCGACAGAAGCGCGTGCACTGCACGCATCTGTGGACGACGCCGCGGTGTGGAAAACGTACATCGAACAGGCGTTCGACGCGAGACGCCACGCCGACGACACTCCGCGCCGGGTTTCCAGACGCGTAGAAGTCAGCGCTTCGTCGCCGGGAGTTCCATCGCGTCGCATACCGCGCGCCAGACCAGCTTGGGCGAATCGCCCGCGGCCAGGGCTTCGACGACCGTCCGGCCGCCGAGTTCGCGGACGACGAAGTCGCGGGCGAACGAGTCGGCGTAGGCCTCACCGAACTGGTCGTTCATCCGCTCCCAGAAGTCCGTCAGGCGCATGAGACCCAGTCTCGCCCATACGCCGGGAAAGCACGAAGCGCCCCACCCGAGAGCGGGTGGGGCGCCGACGTAAGGCACGACCTAGACGAGGACCTCGGCGTCGACGAGGCGCTGCAGCGTCGCGTCCCAGCCGTGGCCGGGCAGGTCGACGTTGAGCTGCTCGAGCTCGGTGCGGATCTTGGGGCCGTAGCCGGCGCCGCGCGAGGATGCGGATCTCCTCGACGAACGCGTCCGAGTCCGTCTTCAGGTTCGGGGTCTTGCCGGTGGTGATGTTGCGGACGTACGCGTTGCGGCCGCTGTTCAGCGGGATCACGTACTTGACCTCACCCAGGACGCTGACGGCACCGGAGGCGGCGCCGGCACCGGCGCGGACTGACGCGCGCGAGGTCTTTGATTGCTTGGCTCCGGCCACGGTGGACTCCTGCGGGTGCGAAAGGAAAGCCGGGAAGCCCGGCTGCAGCGACCATCGTAACCGGGTCCCCGGGCGGCGTGCACGTCACCGCAGCAGCAGGCGCCCCAGCCGTCGCGACGCGACCCGCAGGCCGATCGATCCCATCACCGCCAGGTACAGGACGTGGCCGGCGACGCCGGGCGTGACGGCCCCCGTGACGAGGGCTCGCTCCAGCGCGACGCCGTGGTAGAGCGGCGTCGCCTGCACCACCCACTGCAGGCGCTCGGGGTAGCTGGTCAGCGGGTAGAACGTGCCGGAGAACAGGAACATCGGCAGGATCGCCATATTCACCCACTCGAAGTCCTGCCAGCTGCGCATGAACGTCGTCGCCGCCATCCCCACGGCGGCGAACGCGAAGCCGATCAGCAGCGCGCCGGGCAGGGCGAGCACGCCCCACCACGAGTCGATCAACCCCATCCCGCCCATCACGCCGAGGAACATCAGCGAGTAGGTCCCGCCGCGGCACAGCGCCCAGCCGACGTCCCCCACCGCGATGTCGCGCGGCGTCAGAGGCGTCGCGAGCAGGGCGTCGTAGGTCTTGTCCCAGCGGAGCTTGAAGTAGACGTTGAAGGTCGTCTCGAGCACCGCGCCGTTCATCGCCGAGGACGCGAGCATCGCCGGCGCGACGAAGGCCACGTACGAGATCATCCGCCCGTCCGGACCCTCGACCTGCCCGACCAGCTGCGAGATGCCCACCCCCAGCGAGAGCAGGTAGAACAGCGGCTCGAAGAACCCCGACACGATGATCACCCAGGCCCGGCGGGCGACCAGGAAGTTGCGCTCGACCAGGAACCGGGCCCGACCGAGTGACGGCAGCGCGGGCAGCACGCGAAGGGCGCCCACCTCAGACCCCCAGCCGGCGGCTGTAGGACCGCATCGCGAACGCGGCCCCGACGACCGCCCACAGCGCCAGGTACCCGACGTGCACGAGCGACTGACCGCCCGACGCCGTACCGAGTGACAGGTCGCGGCACAGGTCGACGCCGTGCCAGAGCGGCGTCGCGTAGGCGAACAGCTCCATCGCCCGCGGGAGCTGGTCGGCCGGGAAGAACGTGCCCGAGAACAGGAACAGCGGGACGACCACGAACCGGTTCAGCGCCGCGAAGCCGTGGTCGTTCTCCCGGGTGATCGAGAAAGCCTCGACGGCCGTCGCGTGCGCCAGCCCGCACAGCACCGCCGCCGGCCACGCCAGCAGCACCGCCGCCGACTGGACGGCCCCGAACGCGACCGCCACGAGGACGAAGGCACCGGTCGTCAACGTCAGGCGGACGACCACGTACAGGACGTGGCCGACCAGCATGTCGACCGGCCGGATCGGCGTCGCCGCCATCGCGTGGTACGTCCGCGCCCACTTCAGCGCACCGAGGATCGGCCACGTGCACTCCATGACGGCGGCCTGCATCGCGCTCGCCGCGAGCAGCCCGGGCGCCAGGAACACGACGTAGTCGACCCCCGACAGGTTCGCCGTGCCGTTCCCGGCGTCGACCAGCGCGCCGAGCCCGTAGCCCATCGCGGCCAGGTACAGCGCCGGCGCCAGGAAGCTCGTCGCCGCCGAGCCCTTCCAGACCCGGCGGTAGCGGTAGAGCCAGTACTCGAGCGTGCGGAGCGCGAGCGGCACGTCAGTCCACCAGCGTCCGGCCGGTCAGGCGCAGGAACACGTCCTCCAGGCCCGCGCGCCGCACCAGCACGCTTGCCGGGACGAGGCCGCGGGCGTGCGCGGCAGCAGCCGCCGCGTCCCCGTCGTCGGTGTAGAGCAGCAGCCTGTCCGGCAGGACCTCGATGCGCTCGCCCAGGTCGGCGACCTTCTCGGCCATCTCCCGGTGGTCCTCGAGCGACGAAGCGCAGCTCGACGACCTCGCGCGTGCTGTGCGTCCGGATCAGCTCGCAGCGGCGAGCCCTGCGCGGCGATCCGGCCCTTGTCCATGACGACGAGGCGGTCGCACAGCTGCTCCGCCTCGTCCATGTAATGGGTCGTCAGGACGAGGGTCACGCCGCTCTGCTTGAGCCGGAACAGCCTGTCCCACACGACGTGGCGGGCCTGCGGGTCGAGCCCGGTGGTCGGCTCGTCCAGCAGCAGCAGCTCGGGGTTGTTCACCAGCGAGCGCGCGATCGTCAGCCGCCGCTTCATGCCGCCGGACAGCGACTCGACCTTCGCCCCGGCGCGCTCGGTGAGCTGGACGAAGGCGAGCAACTCGTCGGCCCGCTCGCGCACCGCCGCCCACGGCAGGCCGAAGTAGCGCCCGTAGATCAGCAGGTTCTCGCGGACGGTCAGCTCGGTGTCGAGCGAGTCGTCCTGCGGGACGACGCCGATCCGCGCCCGGATCGCCGAGCCGTCCTTCGCCGGGTCGAGGCCCAGGACGCGCAGCGTGCCGCCGTCGGACGGGGAGACGCAGGCGATCATGCGCATCGTCGAGCTCTTGCCCGCGCCGTTCGGCCCGAGGAACCCGAATGCTTCGCCACGCCGGACGTCGACGTCGATCGCGTCCACCGCCGTGAACTCACCGAACGTCTTTGTCAGCCCGCGGGCGAGGATCAGCGAGGGGTCGGGCATGCTCGGCACGCTACCGACCGGCCCCGACAAGTGCGCGCGGATACCCGCTCAGCCTTCGCCGTCCGCGTCCACCACGAGCGCGAGGAACAACGCGAGCTCGGACGCCTCGGGAAAGTCCGGCAGGTCCGTCGAGACCCGGGACGCCCGGGTGCCGAGCTTGTCGTAGTGCACGTTCATCGGGCCGACCGAACGCACCCGGGTGCCTAGCTTGTCGTAGCCGACGGTGTACGGCCCGATCGTCGACAGGCGCGTGCCCAGCGCGTCGTAGGCCAGGTCCCACGCGCCGAACGAGCGCATCCGCTGGAGCCCGTCGTAGGTCAGCTCCAGGTCCCCGACCGCCTTCAGCCGGGTGCCGAGATGGTCGTACTCGAGCGGGAGTTCGCCGAGGCGGCACGGCCGCGTCCCGAGCTGGTCGTAGTCGATCCGCAGGGCCCCGATCTGGCGCAGCCGGGTGCCGAGCTTGTCGTACTCGAGACTGACCTCCACGCGCGAACCTCCGTTTGGAGTCAGCGTAGACAGGAACTGTCGGTGGGACGTTGCAGGATGGAGCCATGCCCGAACTCGACCCGCTGGCGAGCTTCTCCCCGGCCACGCGCGCGTGGTTCACCGGCGCGTTCGTCGCGCCCACGGCCGCGCAGGCCGGGGCGTGGAGCGCGGTGGCGCGCGGCAAGCACGCGCTGGTCGTCGCGCCGACGGGGTCGGGCAAGACGCTGGCCGCGTTCCTCTGGGCGCTGGACGGGCTGGCGTCGGCGCCCCCGCCGGCCGAGCGCACCCACCGCTGCCGGGTGCTCTACATCTCGCCGCTCAAAGCCCTCGCGGTCGACGTCGAGCGCAACCTGCGGGGGCCGCTCTCGGGCATCTCGCAGGCCGCGCGGCGCCTCGGCCTGCCCGAGCCGTCCGTCGAGGTCGCGATGCGCACGGGCGACACCCCCGCCGACGAGCGCCGCCGGTTCGCGACCCGTCCGCCCGACATCCTGATCACCACGCCGGAGTCGCTGTTCCTCCTGCTGACCTCGCGCGCCCGCGAGCAGCTCGCCGGCGTCCACACGGTGATCGTCGACGAGGTGCACGCCGTCGCCGCGACGAAGCGGGGCGCGCACCTGGCGTTGTCGCTCGAGCGGCTCGACTCGCTGCTCGACAAGCCCGCGCAGCGCATCGGGCTGTCGGCGACGGTCCGGCCGATCGACGAGATCGCGCGCTACCTCGGCGGCGCCGCCGAGGTCGAGGTGGTCGCGCCGCCGTCGGCCAAGTCGGTCGAGCTGTCCGTGGTCGTGCCCGTGGAGGACATGCGCGAGCTGGGCCGCCCGACCGGCGAGTTCGAGGGCCCGGCCGCCGGCGCCGAGCCGCGCACGTCGATCTGGCCGCACGTCGAGGAGCGCATCGTCGACCTCGTCCAGGCGCACCGCTCGACGATCGTGTTCGCGAACTCGCGCCGCCTGGCCGAGCGGCTGACCCAGCGGCTGAACGAGATCGCATTCGAGAGAGAGGCCGGTGAGCCGCTGCCGTCCACCGTCGACCCGCCCGCGCAGGTCATGGCGCAGAGCGGGGCCTCCCGCGGCGTCCCGGAGATCCTGGCGCGGGCGCATCACGGCTCGGTGTCTAAGGAGCAACGGGCGATCATCGAGGACGAGCTGAAGACGGGCCGGCTGCGGGCGGTCGTGGCCACGTCCAGCCTCGAGCTGGGCATCGACATGGGCGCGGTCGACTTGGTCATCCAGGTCGAGTCGCCGCCGTCGGTCGCCAGCGGCATGCAGCGGGTCGGCCGCGCTGGCCACCAGGTCGGCGCGGTCAGCCGCGGCGTCGTGTTCCCGAAGCACCGAGGCGACCTCGTCCAGACCGCGGTGGTCGTCGAGCGGATGGCGCTCGGGGCGATCGAGGCGATCCGGGTGCCGCGCAATCCGCTCGACGTCCTGGCCCAGCACATCGTGTCGATGGTGGCGCTGGACGACTGGGCCGTCGACGACCTGCTCACCCTCGTCCGGCGGGCCGCACCGTTCGCGACGCTGCCGCAGAGCTCCTACGACGCGGTGCTCGACATGCTGTCCGGCCGCTACCCGAGCGACGAGTTCGCGGAGCTGCGCCCCCGGCTGGTGTGGGATCGGGTGGGCGGCATGCTGACCGGCCGCCCCGGCGCGCAGCGGCTCGCGGTGACCAGCGGCGGGACGATCCCGGACCGCGGCCTGTTCGGGGTGTTTCTCGTCGGCGAGAAGGCAGCCGGTTCTAAGGGCGGGAGGGTGGGCGAGCTCGACGAGGAGATGGTGTACGAGTCGCGCGTCGGCGACGTGTTCACCCTCGGCTCGTCCAGTTGGCGCATCGAAGAGATCACGCACGACCGCGTCCTGGTCTCGCCCGCGCCGGGCCAGCCGGGGCGCCTGCCGTTCTGGAAGGGCGACTCGCTGGGCCGTCCCTTGGAGCTGGGCCGGGCGATGGGCGCGTACCTGCGCGAGCTGGGCCGGCTCGACGAGGGCGCCGCCCGCGCGCGGCTCGCGAAGGGCGGGCTCGACGAGTGGGCCGCCGGCAACCTGCTCACCTACCTCGCCGACCAGCGCGCGGCGACCGGCCACCTGCCCGACGACCGCACGATCGTGGTCGAGCGCTTCCGCGACGAGCTGGGCGACTGGCGGCTGTGCGTGCACTCGCCGTTCGGGGCGCAGGTGCACGCGCCGTGGGCGCTCGCGGTGGCGGCCCGCCTGCGCGAGCGGTTCGGCGTGGACGTCCAGGCCATGCACGCCGACGACGGCATCGTCCTGCGCCTGCCCGACGTAGAGGACCTCGAGGGCGCGGGCTCCGGCGTCGGCTCGGCCGTGGCCGCGACGCTGCTCGAGCCGGCCGAGGTGGACGCCCTCGTCACCGCCGAGGTCGGCGGGTCGGCCCTGTTCGCGGCGCGCTTTCGGGAGTGCGCGGCCCGGGCGCTCCTGCTCCCCCGGCGCGACCCGGGCCGGCGCTCGCCGCTGTGGCAGCAGCGCCAGCGCTCGGCGCAGTTGCTGTCGGTGGCGAGCGAGTACGCGTCGTTCCCGATCCTGCTCGAGACGATGCGCGAGTGCCTGCAGGACGTGTTCGACGTCCCCGGCCTGATCGAGCTGATGACCGACATCGAGTCCCGGCGGGTGCGGGTCGTCGAGGTCGAGACGTCCGAACCGTCACCGTTCGCCCGGTCGCTGCTGTTCGGCTACGTCGCTCAGTTCCTGTACGAGGGCGACTCGCCGCTGGCCGAGCGGCGCGCGGCGGCCCTCGCGCTGGACTCGACGCTGCTCGCCGAACTGCTCGGCCAGGCCGACCTGCGCGAGCTGCTCGACCCGGGGGCCGTCGAGACGGTCGAGGCCGAGCTGCAACGGCTGACCCCCGAGCGCCGCGCCCGCGACGCCGAGGGCGTCGCCGACCTGCTGCGCATGCTCGGCCCGCTCACGACGGCGGAGGCGCTGGAGCGCGGCGCCGACGCGCACTGGCTGGCCGACCTCGAGGCCGCGCGCCGCGCCATCCGGGTGCGGGTGGCGGGCGAGGAGCACTGGGCCGCGATCGAGGACGCGGGCCGCCTGCGCGACGCGCTGGGCACCCCTCTGCCGGTGGGCGTGCCGGAGGCCTTCACCGAAGGAGTCCGCGACCCGCTGGGCGACCTCGTCGCCCGCTACGCGCGCACGCACGGCCCGTTCGTCGCCGCCGCGGTCGCCACCCGCTTCGGGCTCGGCCAGGCCGTCGCGGCGCAGGCGCTGGCGCGCCTCGCGGCGGCCGGCCGCGTGGTCGCGGGCGAGTTCCGGCCCGGCGGGACGGGCGCGGAGTGGTGCGACAACGAGGTGCTGCGCCGGCTGCGGCGGCTGTCCATCGCCCGGCTGCGGCAAGAGATCGAACCAGTCGAGCCGGTCGCGCTCGCCCGTTTCCTGCCCGCGTGGCAGCACATCGGTTCCGGCGGGCTCCGCGGCGTCGACGGGGTGCTGCGGGTCGTGGAGCAACTCGCCGGGGCGGCGGTGCCGGCGTCCGCCCTGGAGCGGTTGGTTCTGCCTGCCCGGGTGATCGGCTACTCCCCCGCGATGCTCGACGAGCTGTGCGCGGCCGGCGAGGTGCTGTGGGCCGGGCACGGCTCCCTGCCTGGCGACGACGGCTGGGTGTCGCTGCATCTGCCCGACACCGCGGCGCTCCTGCTGCCTGCGGCGGACGAGACCGCGGCCCCGACGCCGCTCCACGAGCAGCTGCTGGGAGCGCTGGGCGACGGACACGCGCTGTTCTTCCGCCAGCTCTCCGACCGCGTCGGCGCGACCGACGACCCGGCGCTGGTCGCGGCGATTTGGGATCTGGTGTGGGCCGGCCGCCTCACCAACGACACCCTCGCGCCGCTGCGGGTGCTGATCGGCGGCCGCGGCTCCCACCGCGCGAAGCCGGCCGCGCCGCGGCCCCGCTACACCCGGGCGCGCGGCGGCGCCGGCCTGGGCCGCCCGTCGATGCCCACCCGCTCCGGGCCGCCGACGGTGGCCGGGCGGTGGTCGCTGCTCCCCGCCGCGGCGGCCGACCCGACCCGGCGCGCGCAGGCGGCCGCGGAGGCGCTGCTCGACCGGCACGGCGTTCTGACCCGCGGGGCGGTCGTCGCCGAGCGCACGCCCGGCGGGTTCGCCGCGGCGTACCGGATGTTGACGGCGTTCGAGGACGCGGGCCGCTGCCGGCGCGGCTACTTCGTCGAGGGTTTGGGCGCCGCGCAGTTCGCGGTGGCAGGGGCGGTCGACCGGCTCCGTGCGTACGCGCCCGGGGCCGCGCCGACGACGCCGGCGCGCTCCGGCCAGGCCCTCGTCCTCGCGGCGACCGACCCGGCCAACCCGTACGGGGCGGCCCTGCCCTGGCCGGACCGCGGCGGCGAGGCCGCCTCCGGGCACCGGGCCGGGCGCAAGGCGGGCGCCCTCGTCGTCCTGGTCGACGGCACGCTAGTGCTCTATGTCGAGCGCGGCGGAAAGACCCTGCTGACGTGGGATTCCGGCGACGCCAACCTGCAGGCGGCCGTGGACGCGCTGGCCCTCGCGGTCCGGGAGGGGGCGCTGGGCCGCCTCACCGTCCAGCGCGCCGACGGCGAGGAGGTGCTCAGCTCTCCGCTGGGTAGAGCGCTCGAGGCGGCCGGGTTCCACGCGACGCCGCGGGGGCTGCGCCTGCGAGGCTGACCCCTGCCGACAACGAGACCGCTGGGAGGTGCGCGTGCCCGAAGGCGACACCGTCTGGCTGGCGTGCCGACGCCTGCACGACGCGCTCGCGGGCCGGGAGCTCGTGGCGTCCGACTTCCGGGTCCCGCAGCTCGCGACGGTCGACCTGTCCGGTGCGACGGTTCTCGAGGTCGCCTCCCTCGGCAAGCACCAGCTGTTCCGGTTTTCGACCGGCCTCACGCTGCACACGCACCTGCGCATGGACGGTTCCTGGCACGTCTACTCCCGCGGCAGCCCGCGCCGAGGCGGGCCGGACTTCCAGGTGCGCGTCGTCCTGGCGAGTGCCGACAAGGAAGCGGTCGGCTTCCGGCTGCCCGTCGTCGAACTGGTGCCGACGTCCGAGGAACACACGGTCGTCGGTCACCTCGGTCCCGACCTGCTCGGGCCAGGCTGGGACGCCGGCGAAGCCCTGCGGCGGCTGGGCGCCGACCCCGCCCGCACGATCGGCGAAGCGCTGCTCGACCAGCGCAACCTCGCCGGCATCGGCACGCTCTACCGCGCGGAGACGCTGTTCCTGAGCGGCGTCCACCCGCGCCGCCCGGTCGGCGAGGTCCGCGACCTGGCGGCCGTCGTCACCCGGGCCCAGCGCCTGCTGTCGGCGAACAAGAACCATCCCCAGCAGTCCACGACGGGCGACACGCGCCGCGGCCGCCAGCACTGGGTCTTCGAACGCGCCCGGGAGCCGTGCCGCCGCTGCGGGACACCCGTCGCGTCCGAGGAGTTCGGCCCGAAAGGCCAGGAGCGCCGCAGTTACTGGTGCCCGTCCTGCCAGCCGCTCTGACCGCCCACCCGCGAGGCCGCCATCGCCAACTTCTGGCGGCAAGTCGGGCTTATCCCGCGCCCGGAGAGCCCCACACGCCGCCAGAAGACGACGCCCCGCGACGCCCGATGTGACCGAGGCTTGGCGCTCGGCGCCACCGGGTAGCGTCCGCGGTATGGCTCTCGCGACATTCAAGGACCTCTGCATCGACGCTTCCGACGCGCCTTCCCTCGGCGCGTTCTGGGGCCACGCCCTCGGCCTGCGGGTCGACTCGGCCGGCGCGCCCGACGTCGTGCTCCGCGGTTCGACCCCCGGCCAGACGATCTGGGTGAACCAGGTCCCGGAAGCGAAGACGGCGAAAAACCGCGTCCATCTCGACGTGCACACGGGCGACGTGGCCGCGCTGACGGCGGCCGGCGCCCGCCTGGAGCCCACCCAAGGCTTCCGCTGGACGGTGCTGACCGACCCCGACGGCCAGGAGTTCTGCGCGTTCACCCGCGAGCAGGTCCCCGCCGACCGGCTGTACGAAATCTGTGTCGACTGCGCGAACCCCGAGGCCCAGGCCCAGTGGTGGGGCGAGGTCTTCGGTGTGAAGGTGTGCGGCGGGCCGACCGACGGCTACTGGTGGCTCGAGGGCCTGCCGAACGCGTCGTTCGAGTCGCTGGTCTTCGTCGCGGTGCCGGAGCCGAAGACCGCGAAGAACCGCATTCACTGGGACGTGACGAGCGCCGACCCGGGCGCGCTGCTCGCCGCAGGCGCGACCATGTTCCACGCCGCGACCGACGGGCCCGCCGAACCCGACCGGCGTGGGGACGTGCTCGCGGACCCTGAGGGCAACGAGTTCTGCGTGTTTCCGGCATGACGATCCGCGTCCGCCACATCACCGTGGACAGCGCCGATCCCGAGCGCCTGGGCACGTTCTGGGCCGCGGTGACCGGGTGGGGCGACGACCCCGACAACCCCAACGAACCCGGCGATCCCGAGTGGGTACTCGCCGGCCCCGCCGGCTCGCCGGGGCTGCTCTTCGTCCCGGTGCCTGACCCGAAGACAGGCAAGAACCGCGTCCACCTCGACGTCGTGCCGCAGGACCGGTCGCGGGACGAGGAGGTCGAGCGGTTGCTCGGCTTGGGCGCGCGGCTCGTCGACGACCACCGCAAGCCGGACGGCACGGGCTGGGCGGTCCTCGCGGACCCCGAAGGAAACGAGTTCTGCGTGGAGCGCAGCGACGCGGAACGGGCCGCGACGTAGCAGCGGCTACGCGGCCGCGACGACCTGCGGAACGTCGCGAGCAGGAGTGTTCGCGGACCCGACCGACTCGAGCGAGCGGACGCCGTCGGCGTGCGCGAGTTCGGCGACCGCGAGCGAGTCGGACACCTCACGCATGAGGTCCGACATCCGGACGCCGAGCGCGTCACAGATCGAGGCGAGCAGCTCGGACGAGGCTTCCTTCTGGCCGCGCTCGATCTCCGAGAGGTAGCCGAGCGAGACCCGTGCGAGCGCGGAAACCTCACGCAGCGTTCTGCCCTGACCCTGGCGACGGCGGCGCAGCACGTCCCCGAGCAGGCGACGAAGCAAGATCATGGTCGCGCCCTCCCTCGTAGTGCGGCCACCGGAAGACGGGTCGGTCGACCAGCCAACTTTGTGGTAGGACCACCGTACCCGCCGAGGACCGGCAACGGCGACGCGTCTGGCACGTGTTCCTCCCTCGGCCGAATTTCTCGCCCGCTTTCTGCCCAGGGCGAACGCACTCTCACCCGTTCGGGCCCTCCCCGAGCAGCTCACGGCGGAGTAGCTCGAGGGCGTGGACGACGGTGAGCCGCCGGATCCGGGCCCGGTCGCCGCGCAGGTCCCGGCGCGCGACCCGCGCGGAGTCCGGCCCGGCCACCGCCACGTACACGGCGCCGACGGGGTACGGGCCGACCGGGTCGGGGCCGGCGACGCCTGTGGTCGCGACCCCGTACGTGGCACCGAACGCGTCGCGCACACCGGCCGCGAGCGCGAGCGCGACGTCGGGGTCGACCGGGCCGCGCTCGGCCAGCAGCGCGGCGTCCACGCCGTAGTGCGCCTTCATGTCGGTCGCGTACACGACGGCCCCGCCGCGGAAGGTCGCCGACGCTCCGGCCATGTCGGTCAGCGCCGCCGCGACAGCGCCGCCGGTGAGCGACTCGGCGACCGCGACCGTGGCGCCCTTCGACGCGAGCAGGCGGTGCACGATCTCGTCGAGCCCGCGGCCGTCCGTGGAGTACGCGGCGACCCCGACGAGCGCCACGACCTGCGCGGCGACCGCCTCGGCGACCCGCGCGTCGTCGGCGGTCACCTTCACCCGGACGTCACCGGCGTCGGCAAGGTAGGCGAACCGGACCCCGGAGGCGGAGCCCTCGAGGCCGGCGAGCTTCTCCGCGATCGCGGACTCCCCCTCGAGCGCCACCCGGACGGTCACGGTGACGGGTGCGGGGTGGTCGCCCGCCAGCGCCGCGACCTCGGCGACGACGGCGGGCAGCATCGCCTCGAGCTCACCGGGCACGCCGGGCAACGCGTAGACGACCGCGGACCCGATCGCGATCCGCAGCCCGGGGGCGCTGCCCGTCGGGTTGACCAGCAGGACGGCGCCGTCGGGCACGTCCGCCTGCTGGAACGCCAGCGACGGGATCGGCACCCCGAACCGCTCGTAGATCTCGCGCAGGCGGGCCTCGACGCCCGGATCCCGGGTCAGGTCGACCCCCGCGGCTGCGGCCAAACCCTCCCGGGTCACGTCGTCGGACGTAGGCCCGAGCCCGCCGCTGACGACGACCACGTCCGCCCGGGCCGCCGCCGCATGCACGGCGGCGGCGATATCCCCGAGGTCGTCCGCGACCTCGACGACGGTCCGCAGCCCGAGCCCGACCCCCGAGAGCGCGCCCGCCAGGCGGGCGGTGTTGGAGTTCAGGACGGCCCCGGACAGCAGCTCGTCGCCGACCGCGACCATCTCGATCCGCAACCCGGCGGTCCCCATCCCCGGTCTAGCTCACGGCCCGCGCCGCTGCCTCCCGGCGCAGCCGCAGGGCGCGATTCACGTAGTCGACACCCGTCACCAGGGCGACGGTCACACCGGCCGCCATGAGCACCTCGGTGAACACCTGCAGGAACCCGTGGAACGGCAGGACGTACATGCCCATCGCGAAGTTCAGCAGCAGGGTCTTGGCCTTGCCGCCGCGGCTGGCCGGGATCACCCCGTGCTTGATCACCCAGAACCGAAGCAGCGTCACGCCGACCTCGCGGGCGAGCACCACGATGGTGATGATCCAGGGCAGGTCGCCGAGGTCGGACAGACCGATCAGCGCCGCACCCGTCAACGCCTTGTCGGCGATCGGGTCGGCGATCTTGCCGAAGTCCGTGACGAGCCCACGGCGCCGGGCGACCCGCCCGTCGATCGTGTCGGTGATCGCCGCGACGGCGAACACGCCCCACGCGGCCCAGCGCCAGCCGTCGTCGTGACCGCCCTCCGCGTAGAGCGCGACGAGGAACACCGGCACCAGCACCAGTCGGAGCGCGGTGAGCATGTTCGCGATGTTCCAGGCGCTGACCTGCGCGACGGGGTCTGCCAAGTGGTCCGTTCCCTCGACAACCGAGGCGGCCGCCGGCTCCGGCATCAACCGGTCACGACCGCGACGAGGTCGACGCCGTCCGTCCCGACCACCTTCGCGCTCACGATCTCACCCACCGCCGGTTCCGCCCCGGCGTGCCCGGCCACCAGCACCACGTTGCCGTCGACCTCCGGTGCCTGGTGCGCGCCCCGCCCTTCGGCGCACGCTTCGCCCCAGGTGTCCGCGCCGGGGTAGCGGAACGGGTCGTCCGACTCGACGAGCACCTCGACGCGGTCGCCGATCCGGTCCTCCGCGCGGGCGGCGGTCAGCTCCTCCACCAGGGACGTGAGTCGCTCGACCCGGTCCCGGATCTCTGCCTCGTCGACCTTGCCGTCGAAGCCCACGGCCTCGGTGCCGTCCTCGTCCGAGTAGCCGAAGACGCCGACGGTGTCGAGCCGGGCGCCGATCAGGAAGCGCTCCAGCTCGGCGAGGTCCGCCTCGGTCTCGCCGGGGAAACCGACGATGATGTTCGTCCGAATCCCCGCGTCCGGCGCGTGCGACCGGATCTGCTCGACCAGGCCGAGGAAGCTGTCGGCGTCGCCGAAGCGCCGCATCCGGCGCAGCACGGGGCCGGACGCGTGCTGGAACGACAGGTCGAAGTACGGGGCGACGCCCGGGGTGGTCGCGATGACCTCCACGAGCGAGGGACGCATCTCGGCCGGCTGCAGGTAGTTCACCCGCACCCGCTCGATGCCGGGGACGGCGGCGAGCTGCGGCATCAGCAGTTCCAGCAGGCGCAGCTCGCCTAGGTCCTTGCCGTACGACGTCGAGTTCTCCGACACCAGGACGAGTTCCTTGACACCCTCGGACGCCAGCCAGGCCGCCTCGGTCAGGATCTCCCCCGGCCGTCTCGACAGGAACGAGCCGCGGAACGAGGGGATCGCGCAGAACGTGCAGCGGCGGTCGCAGCCGGACGCCAGCTTGAGCGGCGAGACGGGCCCGCCCTCCAGCCGGCGGCGCAGGGGGCGCGGGCCGCTCGCCGGCGCGGTGCCCGGCTCCAGGTCGGGGACGGTCCCGAGCGCGGCGGCCGCGGCGGCGAGCTCCTCGACAGCCGACAGTGTCGGTGCACCCGGACTGTCGGCGCCGTGCCCCGGCACCGCCACACCCTCGGCTGCGGCCTGCCGATCGACCGGCGTGAGCGGCAGCAGCGCGCGGCGGTCCCGCGGGGCGTGCGGGACGTGCTTGCGGCCGTGCATCGCGGCCGTGAGGCGCTCGGAGATGTCGGCGTAGTCGTCGAACCCGAGGATCGCGTCGGCCTCCGGCAGCGCGGCAGCGAGTTCCGCGCCGTACCGCTCGGCGAGGCAACCGACCGCGACGACCGCCCGCGTCTTGCGTCCGTCCTTGAGGTCCGCGGCGGCCAGCAGGGTGTCGATGCTGTCCTTCTTCGCGGCCTCGACGAACCCGCACGTGTTCACCAGGACGACGTCGGCGTCCTCCGGGTCGGCGGCCATCGACCAGCCGTGCGATTCGAGCCGACCTGCAAGTTCTTCCGAATCGACCTCGTTGCGCGCGCAACCCATCGTGAGCAGGGCGACGGACGGATTCACCGGCATGGGGCGCCGGCGGCGCGAGCGGGGGGTCACGAGGCACCAGGGTACGGGAGGTGACAAGGATCTCTCCCCGCCCGGGGGCCCCACCCGGGCGAAGCGCCGGGCGCGACGACGGTCAGCTCAGCACCCCGGCCACGACCAACGCGAGGGCGTAGATCGCCGTCAGGCCCAGCCCGACGGCCAGGATCAACGACCAGTTCCGCGGCGGACGCGGCCGGCGCTGCAGCTCCCGCGCGACGATGGCACTGCGGCGACCGCCCGCGGACCGGCCCGTCCGCGCGTCGTACGCGGCGAGCAGGGGGCCCGGGTCTAGGCCGACGGCCTCCGCAGCCTTGCCCAGGTGGCTCCGTTCGTAGACGTCGCCCGCACCGGAGAACTCGTCGCGTTCGAACCGCACCAGGGTCGCCAGGCGGATCTTGGTCGTGCCGGCGACCTCGAACGGCGTCAGCCCCGCGTCCCGGCGGGCCGTCTTGAGCACCTCCCCGATGTTGGTCATTCGCCCCGCAGCCCCCCGATCACCGAGTCCACCTCGTCCGGCGGGATGAGCACGTCGCGTGCCTTCGAGCCTTCGCTCGGCCCGACGATGCCGCGGCTCTCCATCAGGTCCATCAGACGGCCGGCCTTGGCGAAGCCGACGCGCAGCTTGCGCTGCAGCATCGACGTCGAGCCGAATTGCGTCGTGATGACGAGCTCCGCGGCCTGACACAGCAGGTCGAGGTCGTCGCCGATGTCGCCGTCGACCTCGCCCTTCGACGCCCCGACCGGAACGGTCACGTCGTCGCGATAGGTCGCCTCCAGCTGCTCCTTGCAGTGCCGGACGACCGCCTCGATCTCGCTCTCGGGCAGGAACGCGCCCTGCATGCGGATCGGCTTCGACGCACCCATCGGCAGGAACAGCCCGTCGCCCTGGCCGACCAGCTTCTCGGCGCCCGGCTGGTCGAGGATGACCCGCGAGTCGGCGAGGGAGCTGGTCGCGAACGCCAGCCGGGACGGGACGTTCGCCTTGATCAGGCCGGTGACGACGTCGACGGACGGCCGCTGCGTCGCCAGCACCAGGTGGATGCCGGCGGCCCGGGCGAGCTGCGTGATTCGCTGGATCGAGGCCTCCACGTCCCGCGGGGCGACCATCATCAGGTCGGCGAGCTCGTCGACGATGATCAGCAGGTACGGGTACGGCTTGTAGACCCGGTCGCTGCCCAGCGGCGGGGTGAGCTTGCCCGAGCGGACGGCCGCGTTGAAGTCGTCGATGTGCCGGAAGCCGCTGGCCTCCAGGTCGTCGTAACGCAGGTCCATTTCGCGCGCGACCCATGCCAACGCCTCGGCGGCCTTCTTCGGGTTCGTGATCACCGGGGTGATCAGGTGCGGGATGCCCTCGTACGCGGTCAGCTCGACCCGCTTCGGGTCGATCAGGATCAGGCGCACCTCTTCCGGGGTGCACCGCATGAGGATCGAGACGATCAGGGCGTTGATGCAGCTCGACTTGCCCGCGCCCGTCGCGCCCGCGATCAGGATGTGCGGCATTTTCGCGAGGTTCGCGCAGACGAAGCCGCCCTCCACGTCCTTGCCCAGGCCGACGACCATCGGGTGGTGGTCGTTGCGCGCGGCCGGCGAGCGCAGGACGTCACCGAGGGTCACCCACTCGCGGTCCGTGTTCGGGATCTCGACGCCGATCGCGGACTTGCCCGGGATCGGCGACAGGATCCGGACGTCGGCGCTCGCGACCGCGTACGCGATGTTCTTCGACAACGCGGTGACGCGTTCGACCTTGACCCCGGGGCCGACCTCGACCTCGTACCGGGTCACGGTCGGGCCGCGGGTGAAGCCGGTGACCCGCGCGTCGAGGTCGAACTGCTCGAGGACGCCGGACAGGGCCGCCATCACCGAGTCGTTCGCCGCCGTCCGGGCCTTCGGCGCGGTGCCTGAGCTCAGCGCCGCCGGCGAGGGCAGGTGGTAGGTGACGTCACCCGTGAGCGCCAACTGCTGGACGCGCAGCGGCGGCGCGTTCGCGGGTGCCGGGAGCAGGTCGGGACCGGCGTCGACCGCGGCCGTCGGCGGCAGCAGCTTGGCGGGCTCGGGCGTGCGCTCCGGCCGGGCGACGCGAGGGGCGGCCGGCGCCTCCGCGGGCGAGGCCTGCGGCGGCACCTTGGGCAGGTTCGGCAGCGTGGGCGGGTCGGCCAGCAGCGGGCTCTCGAACGGCACCTCGCCCTCCGCGGTCCGAGCCGCTGTCTCGGCGGCCGTCGCCTCGTCCCGCTTGCGTCGCCGCGACCGGCCGCGGAGCGAGCCCTGCCGGTCCGACTCCTGGTCGTAGGGCACGTCGCGGCGGTCGACGAGACCGCCGGGTGGACGCGCGAACTCCTCGTCCGGGTCGACGTTGCGGGCCCCGGGGGGGCCGATGATCGGCGTCGCGAGCGCCCGCAGGCGCTGCGGCAGCGCGTTGAGTGGCGTCGCCGTGACCACGAGCAGACCGAACACGGACAGCAACACGAACAGGGCCCCCGCCACCCCGCCGGACGTCGCGGTCGCCACCGGCTGTGCGATCAGGTAGCCGACCATGCCGCCGGCCTGGCGCATGCCCGTCGCGCCCTGCGCGGGCTCGGGCAGCCCGTGCGTGACGTGGACGAGACCGCAGACGCCGAACGCAAGCGTGGACGCGCCGATCGCGATGCGCCCGCCCTCCGTGCCGTCGCCGGTGTTGCGCAGGACGTGGATGCCGAGCGCGACGAGGGCGAGCGGGACGGCCAGGCCCGGTTCGCCGAACGTGCCCGCGACGACGCTGCGGACGCCGCGCCCGACCGGCCCCTCGAGACCCCACCACTCCCCCGCCGCCACGATCACTGCGACGCCGAGCAGCGCGAGGCCGAGGCCGTCGCGGCGGTGCGCCGGGTCGAGTTCGCGGGCGGTGCGGCCCATGCCGCGGGTCAGCTTGCCGACCCCGAACGCGATGCCCAGGTAGAGGCCCTCGAGCATCACCCAGACCCCGAGGACCAGCCCCGCGACGGGGTTCACCTTCATCGTCTTGACGGCGAGGCGCCGAGCCGCGGTCTTCTGCGTCGGCGGCGGCGCGGCGGCGGCGCGCTTGCGAGGAGCGGACTTGCGGGCCGGCGCGGGCGGCGCGGCCTTGGTACGAGCCGGGGCCGGGCGCGTGGCGCGGGAGCCGCCGGCGGGCGTGCGGGTAGCCATGATCGCAAGCTAATCGAGCACCCCGACAGAACCCGGCTGCCACGCCGCGCCCCGTCCGCGAGGATTCCTCGCACCCGCTCAGACCGCGACGACCACCGGGATGATCATCGGGCGGCGACGGTAGGTGTCGTTGACCCAGCGGCCGACGACCCGGCGGACGAGCTGCTGGAGCTGGTGGGTCTCGCACACCCCGTCCGCGGCGGCGGACGCCAGGGCCTCGGCGATCAGCGGCACGACCGCGCTCAACGCGGAGTCCTCGATGCCCGACCCGCGGGCGAAGACCTCGGGACCGCCGGCGACCTTCCCGGTAGAGGCGTGTCCACGACGACGAACACCGACACGAACCCCTCGTCCCCGAGCAGCCGCCGGTCCTTCAGGGAAGCCTCGGTGACGTCGCCGACCGAGAGCCCGTCGACGTACACGTACCCGCACGGCACGGCGCCGGTGATCCGGGCGACCCCGTCGATTAGGTCGACGACGACCCCGTCCTCGGCGAGGACGACGCGGTCGGGCGGGACGCCCGTCAGGATCCCGAGGTCCGCGCAGGCGCGCAGGTGCCGCGACTCCCCGTGGACGGGCATGAGGTTGCGCGGCTTGACGAGGTTGAAGACGTACAGCAGCTCACCGGCGGACGCGTGCCCCGAGACGTGCACCAGCGCATTCGACTTGTGCACCACCCGCGCGCCCAAGCGGGTCAGCCCGTTGATCACTCGGAACACGTCGCTCTCGTTCCCCGGGATCAGCGAGGACGCGAGGATGACCGTGTCGCCCTCGACGATCCGGATGGCGTGGTCCCGGGCCGCCATCCGCGACAGCGCCGACATCGGCTCGCCCTGCGACCCGGTCGAGATCAGCACGACCTGCTCCGGCGGCAGGTCGTCGAGCGCTTTCACGTCCACCGTCAGACCCGGTGGCACCCGCAGGTAGCCGAGGTCGCGCGCGACTCCCATGTTGCGCAGCATCGAGCGGCCGACGAAGGCGACCTTCCGGCCGTGCGCCGCCGCCGTGTCCAGGACCTGCTGGACGCGGTGCACGTGACTCGAGAAGCAGGCGACGATGATCCGGCGGTCCGCGCGGGCGAACACCCGGTCGAGGACGGGGGCGATGTCGCGTTCGCTCGGGACGAACCCCGGCACCTCGGCGTTCGTCGAGTCGACCATCAGCAGGTCGACGCCCTCGGTGCCGAGCCGAGCGAAGCCCGGCAGGTCCGTGAGGCGCCGGTCCAGCGGCAGCTGGTCGACCTTGAAGTCCCCCGTGTGCAGGACGAGGCCCGCGGGCGTCCGGATCGCCACCGCGATCGCGTCCGGAATGGAATGGTTGACCGCGAGAAATTCGCAGTCGAACGGCCCGAGCCGCTCCCGCCCGTCCTCGGCGACCTGCAGCGTGTACGGCCGGATCCGGTGCTCGGTGAGCTTCGCCTCGGTCAGCGCGAGGGTGAGCTTCGAGCCGATGAGCGGGATGTCGGGCTTGCGCCGCAGCAGGTACGGGACGGCCCCGATGTGGTCCTCGTGGGCGTGGGTCAGGACGATCGCCTCGATGTCGTCCAGGCGACCCGCGATGTAGTCGAAGTCCGGCAGGATCAGGTCGACGCCGGGCTGGTCCGCCTCCGGGAACAGCACTCCGCAGTCGACGACGAGCAGCCGCCCGCCGTACTCGAACACGGTCATGTTGCGGCCGATCTCGCCGAGCCCACCCAGCGCGACGATCCGCAGGCCGCCGACGGGCAGCGCGCCCGGCCGGCCCAACCCGGGGTGCGGGTGGCTCACGCCCATTCCCCCCGCGGGCCCCCCGTGCTCGTTCCTCGCACGCCGGACCCGCTCAAATGGCCACACCGCCCGCGACCAGGTCCGCCTTCAGCACCTCGAGCTGAGCCGGCGTCGCGTCGGTCAGCGGCAGCCGGACGGGACCGGCGGGCAGGCCGAGCAGGTTCAGCGCGGCCTTCACCAGGATCACGCCTTGGGTCTTGAAGATGCCGTCGTACAGCGGGAGGAGGCCCCGGTGCAGCTCCAGGGCACCAGCGACGTCGCCCGCCGCGTAGGAGTCCGCCATCGACCGCAGCCGCGGGCCGGCGAGGTGGCCCACGACGCTGACGAAGCCGACGGCGCCGACCGAGAGCAGCGGCAGGTTCACCATGTCGTTGCCCGAGTAGTACGCCAGGTCGGTCGCCGTCAGGACCCAACTCGACGCCCCGAGGTCGTCCTTCGCGTCCTTCACGGCGACGATGCGGTCGTGCTGGGCGAGGCGGATCAGCGTCTCTGTCGAGATAGGCACCCCGCTGCGGCCGGGAATGTCGTAGAGCATGACGGGCAGCCCGGTCGCGTCGGCGACCGCCGTGAAGTGGCGGTACAGGCCCTCCTGCGGGGGCTTGTTGTAGTACGGCGTGACGACGAGCAGGCCGTAGGCGCCGGCCTTCTCGGCCTGCCGGGCCAGCTCGGAGGTGTGCCGCGTGTCGTTGGTACCGACCCCCGCGACGACGCAGGCGCGGTCGCCGACCGCCTCGACGACGGCGCGGACGATCTGCTCCTTCTCCGCGTCGGACGTGGTGGGGGATTCCCCTGTCGTGCCGTTCACGACGAGGCCGTCGTGTCCGTGCTCGACCAGGTAGGCGGCGAGGCGCTGCGCGCCGTCCAGGTCGAGGCTCCCGTCCGGCCCGAAGGGCGTCACCATCGCGGTGAGCACACGGCCGAAGGGAGTAGCGGGGCTCACACTCGATGACATGCCGCAAAGTTACCGGGCGCAGGCACGCGCGCGCCGCCGGGATGTTTCATTCGACGTGTTCTCGAGGCCGACCGGCAACCTGCGACCGCACCGCGGGAGGGCCTGGTAGGTGGACAAGTCGACCGCGCCGCTACCCGCTCGGGGGTCCGGGCAGCGGCGCGATCAACGACTGAATCGTAAGCCCGGAGCCGCGTGTTACGAAGGTTCTTCGGGAAACTCTCCACCCCGCCCTGCGCGCCGTTCAGGGCGCGACGCGGCCGCCTGTGCAGAACGCCTCATGCGTGAGCGGCATGCGCGCGGCCCACGCGTCCTCCATCAGTTCCGCGACCATCTCGATCTCCCGCTGAGGGAAGGACGGGAAGGTCGAGTCGTCCCGCTTCGTCCGCAAGGACAGGAAGTTCATCAGCGCACGGGCGTTCATCGTCACGTACATGGACGAGTACGTGCCCACCGGCAGGACGATGCGCGCGACCTCGCGGGCGACGCCGGCGTCCAGCATCTCGAGGTAGGCCGCGTACGCGCGCCGGCACGACTCCTGGGTCGCCTCGACCGCCAGCTTGTGCTGTTCGGGGGTGCCGTCGACGAACGTGTACGCCCCCGGTTTGCCCTCCTGGACGAGCTTGCGCTGAGGCCCCGGCACGTAGAAGACCGGCCGAAGCTGGCGGTAGCGCCCGCTCTCCTCGTTGTACGACGCCACACGATGCCGCATGAACTCGCGGAACACGAAGATCGGCGCCTCGATGTAGAAGGTCATCGAGTTGTGCTCGAACGGGCTGCCGTGCCGGTCCCGCATCAGGTACCGGATCAACCCGACCGAGCGCGACGCGTCACCGTCCACGTCGGCCCGCGAGGCCTCTCCCCGGGTCGAGACCCGGGCGGCGAAGAGTACGTCCGCGTCCGAGGCCGAGGACTTGACGAGCTCCACCGTGACGTCGCTGCGGAACGTCACGTCCTGCGGGTCGTTTGTCCCCGTGCCGTCCGTGCCCATGCGGGCCTCCTTGGCGTTTGCTCTGCCGAGGAGGCCAGCCTCTCAGGCCGCCCGTCAGACGCCGCGGGAGGCCCGCCGACGAACCGCGAAGACCGCTCCGGAACCGACGACGAGCAGGCCGAGGCCCGCGAGGCCGACGCCGAAGGTGCTGTTGCCGTCGCCGCCCGTCCGAGGCAGCGCTTCCGGGACGGCCGGCGGCCGCTCCGGGGCCTTGACCGGCGGCTTGGCCCGAACCTGCGCGATCTCGCGGCCCTTGCAGGTCACCTGGCTGACGACGACGTCCAGGCCGACAACTCCGAGGTCGCCCTCGGCGATCGCGGCGACAGGCGCTGCCGCCGCGGCGACGTCGGGAGCAGTGACGGGCACGGCGGCGCGATCGGTCGCGGCGCGCGTCGTGGCGGTGGACGCGGTGGACGACGCGGTGGACGAGGTCGACGGAGCCGTGGACGACGCCGCTTCCGTAGCCGAGCGGTACGAGGCGGCGTGCGCCTCGTCGGCGGCGCGGCGTGCGTCGCGGGCCTCGGCTGCGGCCGCGTCCGCCGCGTCCTGCGCGGCGAGGGCATGGACCCGGGCGGCCTCGAGCTCGCCGTCCGACGGACCGTTCTGCGTCGGCGTCCCCGCCTCTGGGCGGGAGCGCTCGGACTCGGCGGACTCGACCGGCACGGTCTGCGCCGGGACGGCCGCGCGGTCCGCCTTGCGGGCCTTCGGTAGCGCGTTCGCGGACTGGGTGCCGGCCGCGACCTGGGCGGCCTCGTCCGCGGCCTCGTCGGCCCGGACCTGGGCCTCGGCGGCCCGCGCCTCTGCGGCGCCGGCCTGCGCTTCGGCGGCGGCGGCCTGCGCTTCGCGAGCGCGGACCATCTTGTCGTGCCCGGCGTTCTGCCCGGTCTTCTGCACAGCCCGCTGCGCGGCCTTCTGCGCGACCGCGGCGCGGACCTCCTGCTGGTCGCCAGCGCGCGCGCCGCCGGCCTGGTTGCTCGCGGCGCGGGCGGCGGGCTCGGGCTCGACGGTGTCGCGACCGGGGCGGGGTTGCGGCGGGCCGGCGGCACCGCGCGTGGTCCGCTGGGCCTGGGCGAGGGTCTCGATCGTCTCGCCGGTCGCCTGCTCGACCGCGGCCGTGACCTGCTCCGCAGCCTGCCGGACGGTCTCGGACACCGCCTTCAGCGCGGCCGCGGCGCCGGCCGGGTCGACGACGAGGCGGACGTGCAGCGCGCGCACCTGCAGGTCGCCGGACGGCAGCTTCTGCTGCTCGTCAATGAAGATGCCGCCGGTGACGAACGGGGCGAGCGCGGCCGGGAGCTCGATCTCGAAGTTGGGGCCCGGGTCGATCGGGACCTTGGTGCCGGCGATGGCGAGGTCGGTAACCTGGCTGTCGCCCGCGAGCTTCAGGTTCTCCGCCGTGCAGTCCGCGTTGAGGACCCCCGCCGTGACAAGACCGCCCAGGACCGTGAGCTGAGCCGTCCGCGCGTTCGAGGACAGCACCTTCGACTTCACCCCGGACGCCGCGTTCAGCACCTTCAGCGTGGCGACCTCGGAGAGCTCGGCGGGAAGCTCCAAGACGCTCGAGTCCCCGCCCGAGGGGAACGACACCAGCCCGGGGAGGATCTCGTCGATCAGGGTCGAGCCGGCCACTCCGACCTGCAGCTTGATCGCGAGGGAGGAGCCCTTGTAGTCGGCCTGGGCGGCGTTCGCGGGGGTCGCCACCGCCAGCCCGGCGGCGAGGACAGCAGGAACTCCGGCGGCGACGGCAAGACGGCACGGGGTACTACGGGTCATGTGGGAACCTCGGAGATCACGATGGCGGGGGGGGTGGCGCGGCGGTCCCGGGCGCAGGCCTGACCCGGGGCGAGCGACATTACCCGTATAAATGCGGCGGAGTCATCCCTCGACGCGCCAATCAGGAACAAGTCACAGGCAAAGGAACGGGATGTTCATGATCCGTTATCAGGAATCTCCAAGGTGACGGCGATCCTCGTCCGGCTCGCCCGGCCCGAAGACACGGCCGAACTCGGCGCATTGCAATTGCGATCTTGGCGGTCGGGATATTCGGCGCGCCTTCCGGGCGGCGTGCTGGACGCGCTGTCGGAAAATGATCTCGCCGCCGGCTGGCGCGAGGCCGTCAACTCGCCCCCCTCCGGCCGCCACCGCGTGCTCGTCGCGGCGGAGGGCGCCCGCATCGTCGGTTTCGCCGCCCTGGCCCCCGCGGTCGACCCCGACCTGGCAGAAGGCGCGGAGGGCGAACTGGTGACGCTCGCGGTGGATCCGGCGGTCGGGCGCCAGGGCCACGGCTCGCGCCTGCTCAACGCCGCGATGGACTTCCTCCGCGACGACGGTTTCGGGGCGGCAGTCACCTGGGCCCTCGCCTCGGACGAGACGTTGCGCGCCTTCCTGCAGGACACCGGCTGGGCGCCCGACGGTGCCTGGCGGGATCTCGAGACGCCGTCCGGCGAGACCGTCCGCCAGGTCCGCCTGCATACCTCGCTCGCCGCGCAGGACTGACGGCAAATTCCGGACGGCCCGCAGAATTACGTGCCCGGACAATTAGGCCTGGTAAAGGTGAAACACGGCAACGACCGCCGGCAGGTCAGTCGAGATCGAGAAAGTTTTCGAGCCCGACGGTCAGTCCCGGCGTGGAGATCACCTTGCGGATCCCGAGCAGCACACCCGGCATGAACGACGAACGGTGCAGCGAATCGTGGCGCAGAGTGAAGGTCTCACCCTCGTCCCCGAAGAGCACTTCCTGATGCGCGACGAGTCCGCGCAAGCGGACGGAATGCACCCGGACGCCGTCGACGTCGGCCCCGCGCGCGCCCTCCAGGCCCGTCCTAGTGGCGTCGGGCATCGGGCCCAGGCCGGCCTCGCGCCGGGCGGCCGCGACGAGCTCCGCGGTGCGCCCCGCCGTGCCGCTCGGTGCGTCGGCCTTGTTCGGGTGGTGCAGTTCCACGATCTCGACGGATTCGAAGAATCGGGCCGCCTGCGCGGCGAACCGCATCATCAGGACGGCGCCGATGCCGAAGTTCGGGGCGATCAGGACGCCGACGCCCGGCGCGGCCGCGAGCAGGCCTCGCAGGCTCGCGAGCCGGGCGTCGTCGAAGCCCGTCGTCCCGACCACCGCGTGGAGGCCGTGCTCGACCGCGAACTCGAGGTTGCCCATCACCACGCCGGGATGGGTGAAGTCGACGACGACCTGCGCCCCGGCGTCCACGAGCACGGACAGCGGGTCGTGCTCGTCCACCCGGGCGACGAGCTGCAGGTCCTTCGCGGCCTCGATCGCCGCGCACGTCTCCGAGCCCATGCGCCCGGCCGAGCCGGTCACACCCACGCGAATGCTCATGCCGGTCAGGCGACCGCCGCGTCGAACGTGCTCGCGTCGTCGAACGGGCCGATGACTGCGAGGGTCGGCGGCTTGGACAGCACGTCGGCCGCCACCTCCCGCACATCGTCGAGGGTGACCGAACTGATCCGGTCGATGACCTCGTCGACGCCGAGGAGCTCGCCGTAGGCCAGCTCCGCCTTGCCGAGCCGGCTCATCCGCGAGCCGCTGTCTTCCAGCCCGAGGACGAAGGACCCGCGCAACTGGCCGATCCCGCGGGCCAGTTCGACCTCGGTGATGCCGCCGGCGGCGACCTTGGCCAGTTCGTCGCGGCAGATCTCCAGCACCTGGTCGACCTTCTTGGGCAGGCAGCCGGCGTAGACGCCGAACAGGCCCAGGTCGGCGTAGTGCGAGGAGAAGCTGTAGACCGAGTACGCCAGGCCCCGCTTCTCGCGGACCTCCTGGAACAGCCGCGAGCTCATGCCGCCGCCCAGCGCGGCGTTGAGCACGCCGAGGGCGTAGCGCCGCGGGTCCGTCCGGGAGACCCCGGGGACGCCGAGGACCACGTTGGCCTGCTCGGTCGGCCGGGTGACCAGGCTGAGCCCGCCCGGCGCGCGGACCCGCTTGTCGCCGATCCGCGGCAGCGCCGGCAGGGTGCCGGAGTCGCCGAGCGCACCCGCGGCCGTGAAGGCCTTCTTCACCATCCGGACGACGTCGGCGTGGACGACGTTGCCCGCCACCGTGACGACCGTGTTCTGCGCGGTGTAGCGCCGCTTGTAGTAGCCGGCGATTGCCGTGCGGCTCAGCCCCGTGATCGAGGAGACCGTGCCGAGAATCGGGCGCCCCAGCGGCGAGTCGCCGAGCAGCGCCTGCGTGAACTGGTCGTGCACCGCGTCCGTCGGGTCGTCCTCGTGCATCGCGATCTCTTCGAGGATCACGTCCCGTTCGCCGTCCACGTCGGCCTTGGCGATCAGCGAGGAGGTGACCATGTCGGAGATGACGTCGATCGCCAGCGGCAGGTCACGGTCGAGGACCCGCGCGTAGTAGCACGTGTACTCCTTGGCCGTGAACGCGTTCATCTCGCCGCCGACCGCGTCGAGCGCGGCCGAGATCGTCAGCGCGTCCCGGCTCGGCGTGCCCTTGAACAGCAGGTGTTCCAGGTAGTGCGTGGCCCCGGCGAGGCTCGGCGTCTCGTCGCGCGAGCCGACCCCGACCCAGATGCCGAACGTCGCAGAGCGGACGTTGGGCATCTCCTCGGTGACGATGCGCAAGCCGCCGGGCAGGACGGTGCGGCGCACCGCGCCGTTGCCGTCCGTACCCGGCAGCAGCACCCGCGTGGTGCCAGGCCTCTGCTCGCGGGCACTCACCTGGTTGGCGGCCTTCTGAGCCCGCTGGGCCTTCGCCGGGGCCGCCACTACGCGTCGGCGCCGTCGTCGGCGCCCCCGTCAGCGCCCTCTTCACCCTCGACCACAGGGACGAGCGAGAGCTTGCCGCGCTGGTCGATCTCGGCGATCTCGACCAGCAGCTTGGAGCCCACGGCCACGACGTCCTCGACGTTCTCGACCCGCTTGCCGCCGGAGAGCTTGCGCAACTGCGAGATGTGCAGCAGCCCGTCCCGGCCCGGGACGAGGGAGACGAACGCGCCGAACGCGGTCGTCTTCACGACTGTGCCCAGGTAACGCTCGCCGACCTCCGGCATCGTCGGGTTGGCGATCTGGTTGATCATCGCCCGCGCCGCCTCGGCCGAGGGGCCGTTGACCGCGCCGACGTAGATCGTGCCGTCGTCCTCGATGGAGATGTCGGCGCCCGTGTCGGCCTGGATCTGGTTGATGATCTTGCCCTTCGGCCCGATCACCTCGCCGATCTTGTCGACCGGGATCTTGATGGTGAGGATCCGCGGCGCGTAGTCGCTCATCTCGTCGGGCATGTCGATCGCCTCGAGCATGACGTCGAGGATGTGCAGGCGCGCTTCCTTCGCCTGGGTCAGCGCCCCGGCCAGGACGTGCGCGGGGATGCCGTCGAGCTTCGTGTCGAGCTGCAGGGCGGTCACGAAGTCACGGGTACCCGCGACCTTGAAGTCCATGTCGCCGAACGCGTCCTCGGCACCCAGGATGTCCGTGAGGGTGACGTACTCGCCGCCCTCGAAGACCAGGCCCATCGCGATGCCGGCCACCGGCGCCTTGAGCGGGCAACCGGCGTTGAGCAGCGACAGCGTCGAGGCGCAGACCGAGCCCATCGACGTGGAGCCGTTGGAGCCCAGCGCCTCGGAGACCTGGCGGATCGCGTACGGGAACTCCTCGCGCTTGGGCAGTACGGGCAGGATCGCCCGCTCCGCCAGAGCGCCGTGGCCGATCTCGCGGCGCTTGGGCGAGCCCACGCGGCCCGTCTCGCCGGTGGAGTACGGCGGGAAGTTGTAGTTGTGCATGAACCGCTTGGTCTTCTCGGGATTCAGCGTGTCGACCATCTGCTCCATGCGGAGCATGTTGAGGGTCGTGACGCCGAGGATCTGCGTCTCGCCGCGCTCGAACAGCGCCGAGCCGTGCACGCGCGGGATGACCTCGACCTCGGCGGAGAGCTGGCGGATGTCGCGAAGCCCGCGGCCGTCGATGCGGACGTGGTCCTTGGCGACGCGCTCGCGGACGGTCTTCTTGGTCAGGGAGCGGAACGCCTCCTTGAGCTCCTTCTCGCGGCCCTCGAACTGCCCGGCCAGCTTGTCCATCGCCACCGAGCGGATGCGGTCGAGCTCCGACTCGCGCTCCGCCTTGACCACGATGGTCAACGCCTGGGCGACCTCGTCGCGCGCGGCGGCGGTGATCGCCTCGAGCGCGTCGGCCTGGTAGTCCAGGAACGTCTTGAGCTCCAGGGTCGGCTTGGACGCCTTGGCCGCAACCTCGAGCTGCGCCGCGACGAGCACGCGGATGAACGCCTTGGAGGCCTCGAGGCCGGCGGCCACGACCTCTTCGGTGGGGGCGCCCGCGCCGCCGGCGATCAGGTCGATCGTCGAGGTGGTCGCCTCGGCCTCGACCATCATGATCGCGACGTCGCCGTCGGGCAGGACGCGGCCGGCGACGACCATGTCGAACACCGCGCGCTCGAGCTCGGAGTGCCGCGGGAAGCCGACCCACTGGCCCTCGATCAGGGCGACACGGGTGGCGCCGACCGGGCCGGCGAACGGGATGCCGGAGATCTGCGTCGACATCGACGCGGCGTTGATCGCGATGACGTCGTAGAGGTCGTCGGGGTCGAGCGCCATGACCGTCTCGACGATCTGGATCTCGTTGCGAATGCCTTTGCCGAACGTCGGCCGCAGCGGGCGGTCGATGAGGCGGCAGGTCAAAATCGCGTCCTCGGACGGGCGGCCCTCGCGGCGGAAGAACGAGCCGGGGATCCGGCCCGCGGCGTACATGCGCTCTTCGACGTCGACCGTCAGCGGGAAGAAGTCGAGCCCGTCCCGGACGCCCTTGGCCACCGTGGTGGCCGACAGGATCATGGTCTCGCCGTCCAGGTACACGGCGGCGGCACCGGCAGCCTGCCGGGCCAGGAGTCCGGTCTCGAACCGGACCGTGCGGTGGCCGAACGCGCCGTTGTCGATGCGCGCTTCGGCGGAAATGATTTCGGGACCCTCCATAGGGTGCCCCTCCTTCGTCGTCTCGGAGCGGCGGACGCCGAGAACGAAAGCTCGGGAGAGCCCCGACTGCAGACCGGTCTTCGATCGAGGCGCACGGTGCGGGTTGTGCCGCTCCGTGGAGACGGGGCCGGCGTCCGGGTGCCACTACCGAGGACCGGAAGCGGGGCCACCCCGCGGTTCCGACCGCTCCTGTTATGTCTTGCTCGTCTGTGTAGCTCGTGCGTCGTACTGAGAGTGCCGATAGTGCAGAGTGCAGAAGGAGCGGCCGGCGAGGTGCCGGACCGCTCCTCCGGTGGTGCTTACCTAGCGACGCAGGCCGAGGCGCTCGATCAGCGACCGGTAGCGGTGGATGTCGGACTTCGCGAGGTACTTGAGCAACCGGCGGCGTCGGCCCACGAGGAGCAACAGGCCGCGGCGGCTGTGGTGGTCGTGCTTGTGCACCTTGAGGTGCTCGGTCAGGTCGCTGATGCGCTTGGTCAGCATCGCGATCTGCGCTTCGGGGGAGCCGGTGTCGGTCTCGGACGTCCCGTACTCGGTGATGATCTCTTTCTTTTGCGCACTGTCGAGCGGCACTGGTCTCCTCATAAGGTCGTTGCGCGGCGCGTCGGGGCCTGTCCACCCGGGCACTGTCGGTCCGCGGCCGATCTACGGCGCTGGCCACGCTATCAGCGCGGGCGGTCAAGCCCCGAATCCTGGCCGGTCAGCACGGCGCGGCTGGCCGCGACGTCCGCGGTCATCTGGACGATCAGGTCCTCGACGGAGTCGAATGCCACCATCTCGCGCAGCCGGGTGACGAACTCGACCCGCACTTCGTGCCCGTACAGCTCGAGGTCGGTGCGGTCGAGCGCGTACGCCTCGACCCGCCGCGAGACCCCCTCGAACGTCGGGTTGCTGCCGACCGAGATCGCGGCCGGCCAGCGCTGTTCGGCCGCCGAGTACGCGCCGTCGACGAGCCGGCCGGCGTAGACGCCGTCCGGCGGCACGACCAGGCCCGGTGGGATGGCGAGGTTCGCGGTCGGGAAGCCGAGCTCGCGGCCGCGCTTGTCGCCCTCGACCACGACACCGGTCAGGCCGTAGGGCCGGCCGAGGACATCGGCGGCCGCCGCGACGTCACCGGCGCCGACCAGCGCGCGCACCCGGCTGGAGGAGAACCGCTCGATCGCGTCGACGACGACGTCCACGGCGTCGACGGCGAAGTGGTGCCGCTCCCCTAGTTCGCCCAGTGTCGTGACGTCGCCGGCTGCGCGGTGACCGAAACGAAAGCCCTGCCCGACGACCACCGTCGAGGCGTGCAGCGCGTCCACGAGGACGGTGGCGACGAACTCGTCCGCGGGCACGGCCGACAACTCCGGGGTGAACGTCAGGACGAGGACGGCGTCCGCATCCGCCGCGCCGAGCAGGCGGACGCGGTCCGTGACCGTCCCGAGCAGCTGGGGCGCCTGCCCCGGGCGCACGACGCTGAGCGGGTGCGGGTCGAACGTGAGGACGACGAGCGGCCGGCCGGCGGCCCGGGCATGCCCTGACGCGCGCGCCAGCAGCGCCTGGTGCCCGCGGTGCACGCCGTCGAAGACGCCGATCGCGACCACGCACGGCACCGCCGCCGGATCGACCTCCCCCAGCCCGCGCCAGACCTGCACCCTGCTCCCTCCGTCACCCGTCCCGGAAACGTCACCGCCACCGCCCCGCACCCTTCCACATCGCCCGAATCTGACGTCTGCTCAGGGGCTCGTGCGGCAGGCGCGATCACCCGGTCATATGCGTGCATTTCTCACCTTGACCCCAATTGTCCGGATCCTCACCATTCGGGTTCCGGTGCCGTACCGGCGGTTCAGCGCAGCGGCGCCGCCTCGAACTCTGGAGCCTTGGTGAAGCGAATCCGCAGGACAGCCGCGCTCGCATGTGCCGTGCTGAGCGCAACCGCCGCGCTCGGCCTCGCCAACGCGACTGCCACCGAGTCGCCCGACCCGGCCTTCGCCGCCGCAGGTGACCCCGTCGCCGTCGGCGCGGTCACGTGGAAGGCGTGCGAGGACTCCGACTTCACCGCTGTCGGCGTCGAATGCGGCGACCTCGCCGTCCCGCTCGACTACGCGGATCCGACGGGCCGGCAGATCACGGTCGCCGTCTCCCGGCTGAAGGCCACCGGGCCGCTGGAGTCGCGCCGAGGCCCGCTGCTCGTGAATTTCGGCGGTCCCGGCGGCACGGGCCTGGACGCACCGCTGTTCTTCCGCGAGGTCCTGCCCGCGGACGTGCTCGCGTCCTACGACGTCGTCGGCTTCGACCCGCGTGGCCTCGGCGCGAGCAAGCCGGCGCTCGACTGCGGCTACAACCCGTGGGGACCGGGTCGTCAGCCGGACTACCGGCCCAGCACCGGGCTGCTGGAGGCCCCCGGGCCGAACGAGGAGCTGTGGCGAGCGCGGTGGCGGGCATTCACGTCGGCCTGCGCCGCGGAACACTCGGACCTGCTCCCCTACCTGGCCAGCACCCACGTGATCCGAGACATGGACGCCATCCGCGCGGCGCTCGGTGCGGAAAAGCTCAATCTCTACGGCTTCTCCTACGGGACGTACCTGGGTGAGCTGTACTCCACGACCTTCCCTGCCCGGACGGGCCGCTTCGTTCTCGACGGCAACATCGACCCGACGACGGTCTGGTATCCGGACCTGTTCGTCAGCGCCCGAGCCACGGAGGAAGCCGCGCACAGCCTCTGGTCGTGGATCGCCCGCTACGACAGCGTCTACCACCTCGGCAGCAGCGCGGACGAGGTCGAGGCGGCGTACTACCGCGAGGAGGAGGACCTGCGGAAGAACCCGCTCGAGCGCGTCGGCCCCGCGGAGTGGACCGACCTCGTGTGGGGTTCCACCTACAGCCAGGACGCGTGGCCCTTCGTGGCGTCGGTGTTCGCCGCCCAGGCCCGCGGCGACTCCGCTCCGCTCGAGCAGGTCTTCGCGCCAGTCGAAGACCAGACCGCGGCGGAGGCCGCCGCGGACGAGCACGCCGCCGCGAACGCCGTCGCGGTCTTCGCCTCGGTCTTCTGCACCGACGGGCCCTGGCCGCGGAACTACAGCCAGTGGCGCGCCGACATCTTCGCCTCCGATGCCCTCGCGCCGTTCAACAGCTGGCCGCAGGCGCTCAACGACCTCGGATGCGGCAGCTGGCCGGTGGAAGGCGAGCGAGCGAGCGTGAACGGCGCCGCCGCCCCGCCGCTCCTGCTCACGAGCACCCTCATCGACCCGGCGACGCCGTTCCTCAACAGCCTGAACGTCCGCCTGGCGTTCCCCGGCGCGGCCCTGCTCGCCGACACCGGGAGCGTCGGGCACACAGCGACGTTGCAGGGCAACGAGTGCGTGGACGAGGTGGTCTTCGACTATCTGCGCACCGGGGCCCTCCCCGCCCGCGCGGACGGACGCCTGGCCGACAAGCTGTGCGACGGTCGGCCCGTGCCCGAGCCGCTCGCCGAGGACCTCGCCCGCACGTCGGGTGAGACCACGGCGTCGGCTCGGGACATGAGTGAGCTCCGCGCGATGCTCGGCATCGAGCGGCCGCGCCCGCCGAAGCCCAGCGCGCCGGTCGGCCGGGTCCCGTCCGCTACGGCTAGTGCGGCTGCGGCTGCGGTTTCGGCTTCGACGCCGTCGGCTGCGTCGGTCGACACACCCGCGCCCGTCGACGCACCTACGCCGGCAGCGTCGGAGGCCGAGCGCCGGGCGGCCGCTCGAGCCGCCCTCCACGCCGCGATCGCCGCGAGCCACCGTCCGGGCCGGTAGCCCGCTACTACGCGGTGAAGACCGCCAGCGGGCGGGCCCGGCCGCCGCGCTCGGTCAACAGGGCGAGGAAGGTGCCGTCCGGGCCGAAGGCGGCGATCGGGGTCTCGCCCGGGACCGCGCCCTCCGGTGCTCGTTCTGCGGGGATCCAGCCGCCGTGCACGACGATGCGGGCACCTTCGGCGTCCAGGTCGCGGCGCGGAAAGGACAGCGCGGCGGCAGCGTCCAGTGGCAGGACGACGAGGTCCTGATCGTGCTCGGCCAGCGTCCGGGCGTGGGCGAGGGTATAGGGCCCGACCCGCGTGCGGCGCAGGCTCGTGAGGTGCCCGCCCACGCCGAGGGCCTCGCCGAGGTCGCGGGCCAGCGCCCGGATGTACGTGCCGGTCGAGCATTCGACGCGGACGTCGAGGTCGACCGTGGCTCCCTCGCGCCGGGTCGCCAGCAGGTCGAAGGCGCTCACGGTCACCGGTCGCGCGGCGAGATCGACCTCCTCGCCGGCGCGCACCCGCTTGTAGGAACGCTCGCCGTCGACCTTGATCGCGCTGATCTTGGCCGGGATCTGCAGGATCTCCCCGGTCAGCACCGCGATCGCCGCCGCGACGTCGGCGTCGGCCACCGCGGCGGCGTCGGCGGTGGAGACCACCGTGCCGGTCGAGTCGTCGGTGTCGGTCGCGGCGCCGAGCCGGATCGTCGCGGTGTAGACCTTGTCGCCCAGGGCGAGGTGCCCGAGCAGACGCGTCGTGCGCTCGATCCCGACGACCAGCACCCCCGTGGCCATCGGGTCCAGGGTGCCGGCGTGCCCGACCTTGCGCGTCCCGGCCAGCTTCCGAACGCGGGCGACCACGTCGTGCGAGGTCATCCCCGCCGGCTTGTCGACGACGACGAGCCCGCCGGGACCGGGCTCGTGGGCTCGCGAGGCGGTCATCTCGACCGGCTCATGCCGGCAGCAGGCGGGCGCCGGCCAACGCCTCGCGCAAGGCGGTCATCGCGGGCTCGACCCCGTCCCGCGCAGTGAAACCGGCGGCGAAGACGTGCCCGCCGCCACCCAGCCGCCCGGCGACCCCGCCCACGTCGAGCCGCCCGCGGGAGCGCAGCGAGACCAGGTGGGCGCCGGTGGCGTCCTCGCGCAGGACGGCGGCGACCTCGGCCTCCTGCGCCTTCCGGACGACGTCGATGACCCCCTCCGACGCGTCCAGCGCGACGCCGTGCGCGCGGCGCGAAGCCGCCGGCACGACCGTCCAGACGAGGCCGAGCCCCGTCGCGGCGTCCCGTTCGAGCCGGACGCCGGCGAGCGCGTCCGCGAGGACGTGCAAGTACCCGACGGGGACGTTGTCCCACAGCCGGCTCGACACCTCGTCCTGCCGGACGCCCGCCTCGAGCAGGCGCGCGGCGAGGCGGTGGGTGTCGGGGGTCGTCCCGGCGTAGCGGAACGATCCGGTGTCCGAGGCGACGGCCGCGTACAGCGCGACGGCGATCTCGGGGGTGAGCTCGACGCCCAGGCGGGAGATCAACTCCTCCACCAGGACGCCGGTCGCCGGGGCGGACGTGTCGACGACCAAGTGCGTACCCGGGTTGGTGCCCAGGCCCGCGCTGGTGGCGTGGTGGTCGACGACCAGGACGGCGGACGCGGTCGCGCACCGGTCCGCGACGCAGCCCAGCCGGTCTGCGCTGGCGGTGTCCAGGACGACGAGCACGTCCGGGCGGGCCGGCACCCGCGCCGGCGGGACGAGCAGGTCGGCGCCGGGCAGGAAACGCAGCGAGTCCGGCACGCAGATCGCCCCGGGGTCGCTGCCGAAGGTCACCCGGACCGCCGTGCCGAGCGAGCGCAGCGCCAGCCCGAGGGCCAGCGCCGAGCCGAGGCTGTCGGCGTCGGGGTTCACGTGGGCGACCAGGTCGACCTCGTCGGCCCCGCGCAGGACGGCCAGCGCGGCCTCCCACGCCGCTTCCGCCACGCTCACGCCCATCCCCCCCCGCCGGCACCGGAGTCCTGGTCGGCGGAATCGTCCTCGTCATCGTCCGCGACCCGGTCGACCTTGTACGGGTCGGGATCGCCGGCGTACTGGGCGCCGGCCCGGCGGCGCTCGATTTCCGCGTCGGCGGCGGCGGCGACCGCCAGCAGGTCGGTGATGGCCTTCGCGGTCTCCGGGATAGCGTCCGCGAAGAACGTCAGCGACGGGGTGTGCCGCACGCCGGTCTGCTTGCCGACCTCCGAGCGCAGCACGCCTTTCGCACTCTCCAGCGCAGCGGCCGTCTCCGCCCGAGCCTCGTCGTCACCGAAGACCGTGTAGAAGATCGAGGCGTCCCGCAGGTCGCCCGTGATCCGGACGTCGGTGATGGTGACGAAGCCGAGCCGCGGGTCCTTGACCCGGGTCTCGAGCGTCTCCGCGACGATCACGCGGATCCGGTCCGCCAGCTTGCGGACCCTCGCTTGCGACGCCCCACCCATCAGTCCTCCTCGGTGTGCAACTGCTGCCGTGCCGACAGCACCTCGATTTCGGGACGCCCGGCGACGAGCCGCTCGCAGGCGTCCAGGACGTCCCGGCAGTGCGCGGCGTCCGCGGCCACGACCGCCACGCCGATCGTGGCCCGGCGGTGCAGGTCCTGGTGGCCCACCTCCGCGACGGACACGGCGAACTTGCGCGCGACCTCGGCCACGATCGGCCGCACGACCCCGCGCTTCTCTTTGAGAGAGTGAACGTCACCGAGCAGGATCTCGACGCTCAACGTGCCTACGAACATGAGCTGGACGCCGCGGCTGACGGCGCGGCCGGCGGGCCCGGGAGTCGCACCCGGGGCCCGCCGCCCGCGGGCGTCAGGTGCGCGGCTTCTCCCGCATCTCGAAGGTCTCGATCACGTCGTCGACCTTGATGTCGTTGAACGACCCCAGGCCGATACCGCACTCGTACCCGTCCCGGACCTCGGTCGCGTCCTCCTTGAATCGCTTGAGCGACTCGATGGACAGGTTCGGCGCGACGACGGCGCTGTCGCGCAAGAGCCGGGCCTTCGCGCCGCGCCGGATCTCGCCGGAGCGGACGAGGCAACCCGCGATGTTGCCGAACTTGGAGGACCGGAACACCTCGCGCACCTCGGCGGTGCCGAGCTGGACCTCTTCGTACTCCGGCTTCAGCAGGCCCTTGAGCGCTGCCTCGACCTCCTCGATCGCGTTGTAGATGACCGAGTAGAAGCGCACGTCGACGCCCTCGCGCTCCGCCAGCTCCCGCGAGCGACCCTCGGGCCGGACGTTGAAGCCGATGATGACCGCGTCGGAGGCGGACGCCAGCGTGACGTCCGTTTCCGTGATCGCACCGACGCCCCGGTGGATGACCCGAATGCTGGCCTCCTCGCCGACGTCGATCTTGAGCAGCGCGTCTTCCAGCGCCTCGACCGAGCCGGACCCGTCGCCCTTGAGGATGAGCTTGAGCTCTTCCCGCAGGCTCTGGGTGAGCGCGTCCTGGAATCCTTCGAGGGTGACGCGCGGACGCGCCTTGGCGAGCATCGCGTTGCGCTGGCTCGCCTCGCGCCGCTCCGCGATCTGGCGGGCCACGCGGTCCTCGGAGACGACGAGGAAGTTGTCACCGGCGCCGGGGACCGAGGTCAGGCCGACGACCAGGACCGGACGGGCCGGGCCCGCCTCGGCGATCGACTTGCCGTTCTCGTCGAGCATCGCCCGGACGCGGCCGAAGGCCTCGCCACAGACGATCGAGTCGCCCTGGCGCAGAGTGCCGCGCTGGACGAGGACGGTCGCGACGGGGCCGCGGCCGCGGTCGAGGTGGGCCTCGATCGCGACGCCCTGGGCGTCCATGGTCGGGTTGGCCCGCAGGTCCAGAGCCGCGTCGGCGGTCAGGATGATCGCCTCGAGCAGCTCGTCGATGCCGATGCCCTGCTTGGCGGAGATGTCGACGAACATCGTGTCGCCGCCGTACTCCTCGGCCACCAGCCCGTACTCGGTGAGCTGGCCGCGCACCTTCGTCGGGTCCGCGCCTTCCTTGTCGATCTTGTTCACGGCCACGACGATCGGGACACCAGCCGCCTGCGCGTGGTTGAGCGCCTCGATGGTCTGCGGCTTCACGCCGTCGTCCGCCGCAACCACCAGCACCGAGATGTCGGTGACTTGGGCACCACGGGCACGCATGGCGGTGAACGCCTCGTGGCCCGGCGTGTCGATGAAGGTGATCGCGCGCTCGCGGTCCTCGCCCGGGTGGGCGATGACCTGGTAGGCGCCGATGTGCTGGGTGATGCCGCCCGCCTCGCCGCCCATCACGTTCGTGTTCCGGATGGCGTCGAGCAGCTTCGTCTTGCCGTGGTCGACGTGACCCATGACGGTGACGACCGGCGGCCGGATGACCAGGTCTTCCTCGCCGCCCTCGTTGTCGCCGAAGGTCAGGTCGAAGGTCTCGAGCAGCTCGCGGTCCTCGTCCTCGGGGCTGACGACGTCGACGACGACGTTCAGCTCCTGGGCGAGCAGGTGCAGCGTGTCGTCGGAGACCGACTGCGTCGCCGTCACCATCTCGCCGAGGTGCAGCATCACCTGGACGAGCGAGGCCGGGTTCGCGCCGATCTTCTCGGCGAAGTCGGACAGGGACGCCCCGCGGGGCAGCCGCACCGTCTGGCCGTTGCCGCGCGGGAGCTGCACGCCGCCGATCGACGGCGCCTGCATGTTGTCGAACTCCTGGCGGCGCTGCTTCTTCGACTTGCGGCCCTTCGCGGGCCGACCGCCGGGACGCCCGAAGGCACCCGCCGTGCCGCCGCGACCGCGACCACCGGGACCGGGACGGCCACCGCCGCCACCGCCGCCACCGGGGGGACCACCGGGACCGCCACCGGGACGACCGGCGAAGCCGCCGCCACCACCGCCGGGGCCGGCGGGACGACCGGCGAAGCCGCCGCCACCGCCACCGGGACCGCCGGGACGACCGGCGAAACCGCCGCCACCGCCACCGGGACCACCGGGACGGGCACCGAAGCCACCGCCACCGGGACCGCCGGGACGACCGCCGGGGCCACCGGGACCACCGGCGCGCGCGCCGGGACCCCCGGGACCGGCGGGACGACCGCCGGGGCCACCAGGACCGCCGGGGCCACCGGGACCACCGCGACCGGCCGGGGCCGGGCGCTGCGGCATCATGCCGGGATTCGGGCGGGGACCGCCGGGAGCGGGCCGAGGCCCACCCGGGCGGGGACCGCCGACGGGACCGGCGCCGGGACCGGGACGCATGCCGGGCGCACCCGCCGGGCCGGGCCGACTGGCCGGGGCCCCGGGGGCACCGGGAGCCGCCGGCGCGCCGGGGGCACCGGGACGCTGGTTACGCGCCGGCGGGCGAGCCATGCCCGTAGCCGCCGCCGAGGTGAAGGGATTGTTGCCGGGACGCGGGCCGGGCGCGCGGTTGGGACCGGGCCTCGACGCCGGCGGCCGGCCGTCGTCCGAACTCGGGGCGGCCGGGGGCGCCGCGAGGGGTGCGGCGGGCGGCGCCGCGACAGGTGCCGCCGGGGGTGCGGCGGCCGCCGCGGGAGCAACGGGTTCGGGCGCGCGGGGCGCGCTCGGCCGGGGGCCGGGGCCGGGCGGGGCCGGTCGCGAAGGCGCCGCCACCGGAGGCGCGTACGTGGGGGAGGCAGGGGCGGTGGGCGAACTCACGGCCGCGGGCACCGAGGGCGCCGCGACGGGCGCGGGAGCGCTGGGGGGCTCGGGCCGGCGAGGCGCCGGCCGGGGCGGCGGACCGCCCGCGCCGGGGAACGCCTCCTGGAGTTTGCGCACGACAGGCGCCTCGATGGTGGAGGACGCCGAACGGACGAACTCCCCCAGTTCCTGAAGCTTGGCCATGACGACCTTGCTCTCGACACCGAACTCTTTGGCGAGTTCGTAGACCCGGACCTTGGCCACTTTTCTCCTTCTGGTCCGAACCCCGCGAGGGCGCAGACCGCTAACTCGTGCTGGTACTCATCGCTGCGTGCTCATTGAGCGCTCATCGCATTCGACCCGCTTCCGACAAGGGCTGACACTTGGAACTGCTCGGCATTGCGTGTTCTCGCTACTGCAGGTGCTCTAGATACGCCTCGACGGCTGCAATGTCCAGCGGACCCGGGATCCTGAAGGCCCGTGGGAACGCCCGGCGGCGCAAGGCGAGGGTCAGACAGTCGGGCGTGGGGTGCAACGAGGCTCCCCGACCCGGCAACCGGCCGCGAAGATCAGGGACGCAAACGCCCTCGACCAGCACGACCCGCAGTAGATCCGGCTTGGGCGCACGTTCCCGGCAACCGACGCAGGTACGCCAGGGGCGTGGCCCGATCAGGGGCGAACCGAGGTCCGTACAACCGACCGTTCCAGAGTCTAGCCCCACGATCAGCTCGGGGATTCCCGCGCCGCGACCTCGACGTCGGGCCGGATGTCGATCCGCCACCCCGTCAGGCGGGCGGCGAGGCGCGCGTTCTGGCCCTCCTTGCCGATCGCCAGGGACAGCTGGTAGTCCGGCACGATCACCCGCGCCGCGCGCGCCGCGAGGTCGACGATCTCGACGTGGTGGACGCGGGCGGGCGACAGCGCGTGGGCCACCAGCTCGGCGGGGTCCTCGGACCAGTCGACAATGTCGATCTTCTCACCGTGCAGCTCGCTCATGACGTTGCGGACGCGGGCGCCCATCGGCCCGATACACGCCCCCTTGGCGTTCACCCCGGGTTTCGTCGAGCGCACCGCGATCTTCGTCCGATGGCCGGCCTCACGCGCGATCCCGGCGATTTCGACGGTGCCGTCGGCGATCTCCGGGACCTCCAGCGCGAAGAGCCGGCGGACGAGGTTCGGATGCGTCCGCGACAGCGTCACCGACGGCCCGCGCATGCCCTTGCGGACCTGCACGACATAGCACTTGATGCGCGCGCCGTGGATGTACTGCTCGCCCGGCACCTGCTCCTGGGGCGGCAGGATCGCCTCGATCCGGCCGAGGTCGACCAGCACCGCCCGCGGGTCCTTCCCCTGCTGGATCACGCCCGAGACGATGTCGCCCTCGCGCCCCAGGTACTCCCCGTAGGTCACCTCGTCCTCGGCGTCGCGCAACCGCTGGAGGATGACCTGCTTGGCCGTCGTCGCCGCGATCCGTCCGAACCCGCTCGGCGTGTCGTCGTACTCGCGCAGCACATTGCCCTCGGCACCGAGTTCCTGCGCGAGGACGACCACGTGGCCGTTCTTGCGGTCCAGGGTGACCCGGGCCTGCGGCTGGGAACCCTCGGTGCGGAGGTAGGCGATGAGCAAGGCCGACTCGATCGCTCCGACCAACAGGTCGAAGGAGATCTCCTTCTCCCGCTCCAGACCTCGCAACGCATTCATGTCGATGTCCATCTAGCCACCCTCCTCACCCTTGTGTTCGTGTGCGACCTCGTCGCTGTCTTCGTCTTCGTCGTCGCTGTCAATCTCGTCGCCTTCGTCGATCTCGCCCTCGTCCAGCGGGTCTGCGACTCCGGGCCGGGAGAACTCGATCTGGACCCGCGCCCCGGTGACCCCGGCGAAGGCGACCCGGCGCGGGGAGCCGGAAACCTCCAGGACCGCGCCCTCGTCGTCCGTCTCGACCACCCGGCCGGTGACCACCTCGCCCCCCGCCAGCTCGGCCCGGACGAGCCGGTCCGTCGCCCGCCGCCAGTGCCGCGGGGCCGTCAGCGGCCGGTCCACACCGGGACTCGTCACCTCGAGCACGTACGGTGTCGAACCCATCACGTCGCTGGAGTCCAGCGCCGCCGAGATGGCGTGGCTTGCGGCCGTCACCTCGTCGAGCCCGATGCCGCCGTCACAGTCGACGATCACGCGCAGCACCCGCCTGCGGCCGGCGGGAGTGACCTCGACCTTCTCCAAGTCGAGGTCGACAGCCGAGACCACCGGCGAGAGCAACGCCTCCAAGTGCTCCGGAAGGCGCTCACGACTGGCACCCGAACCCATCGGGGACCTCCAAGATCTGTGGCGATCCGTCGGAGTCGCGTCGGGGCCACACACTAACGGTGAGATAGCGTCCCCCGGGTGCGGCGGGGAGATCGGTCGGTGCCAGGGCGACCGCAAAGCGCGCCCGCGGGGCGGGTGCGAGTGACCCGCAGGGCGGTCTTGGGGGGCCTGTCTGTCACCGGTCTCGGCGCCGTAGCCGGCTGCGGCAAGGACGACGAGGGCGCGAGACCCGGCAGGCCGTCGCCCTCCACTGCGCCCGACCCCGACACCGTCCTGGTCGCGGCCGTGGTCGCCGACAAGCGCGCGCTGCTGGCGCGCTACCGCGTCACCGTCCAACGCCACCCCGGGCTGGCGGGCCCGCTCGCGCCGCTGCGCGCCGACCACCTCGCCCATCTCGACGCCCTCGACGCCCCGCCGGAGCCCACCCCCGCACCGACGCCGACCGGCACGCCGGCCGCCACCGCGAGCCCGCCGCCGGCCGCGCCCGCCGGGAGCAGGGCCGCGGTCGCCGCGCTCGCCGCGGCCGAGCAGGCCGCGGCCGACCGCCGGGTGGAGCACTGCGTGCGCGCGCGGGACCGGGACCTCGCCCGCCTGCTCGCGGCCGTCGGCGGCTGCGAGGCCGCGCACGGGTTCGTCCTGACGGAGCTCGCGGCGACGCTGCCGGCCCCGGAGAAGACACCGGAGAAAACACCGGAGAAGACACCGGAGCGGGCCGCCGACAAGCCCGCCCCGAGGAAGACCACGCCCCCGGCGGGCGCTCGATGAGCGCGACGATCGCGGTGCTGCAGGAGGTCCTGGCCGCGGAGCACGCGGCCGTCTACGGCTACGGCGCGCTGGGCTCCCGGCTCGGTGGCGACCGGCGCCGCGACGCGCTCGCGGCGTTCGACCACCACCGGGCCCGGCGCGACCGGCTGCGGGCGATGATCGTCGACCTCGGCCAGCGCCCGGTGGAGTCCTCGGCGTCCTACGTGCTGCCGGTGCCCCTCGGCGGCGCCGCCTCGGCCGTGCGCCTCGCGGCCTGGATCGAGGAGCGCGTCGCGATCGCGTTCGGCATCCTCGTGGCGTCCTCGACCGACGGCGAGCGCACCTTCGCCGCCAGGGCCCTGCAGGACGCGTCGGTGCGGGGCGCCCGGTGGGCCGGCGCCGCCGCCCGCTTCCCCGGGATCCCGGCGGAGCCGGAGGTCCCGGCCGCGACCGCGACGCCTACTTCCGCGACGGCACCGACTACCTGACGGGTCGTCAGCGTGCTGGCGTGCCCCAGGCGTCGACCAGCGGCAGCAGGTCGAGCAGGCGGCCCAGGACGGCGTCGGCCTCGGCCCCGGCCGGCGCGTCGGGCGCGATCACGGTGTAGGGCACGAGGACGGCGCGCATGCCGGCCCGCTTGGCCCCGTGGATGTCCTCGAACGGACGGTCGCCGACGAAGACGCACCTGGCGGGGTCGGACACCCCGACCGCCTCCATCGCCGCCCGGAAGGCCTCGGGGTGGGGCTTGGTCCAGGCGATCTCGCTCGAGTACACCGCCCCGTCGAAGTAGTGCTCGACGCCGTCCCGGGCGAACCACGCCTCGTGCTGGGCCCGCGGCCAGATGGTGTTCGACAGCAGCCCGACCTTCACTCCGCGCTCGCGCAGGCCGGCGAGCAGCGGAGCCGCGTCCGGGTCCAGGGCGGTGATCGGCTCCCAGTACTCGACGTGGGCGGCGAGCAGCTCCGCCGTCGCCACCAGCTCGCAGGCCTCGACGATGTCGGCGAATCGCGAGCTCTCGCAGCCGGCCCGGTTGCGCGCCCACATCTGCTCGTCCACCTCGGTGAGCCGGGCGGCCAGTGCGGTCACCAGGCCGGGGACGGCGTCGGCGTCCGGGTGCGCCGTGTGGGCCGCGCGGGCGACCGCGTGCCACGAGGCGGCGATGTCGATCGGCCGCCAGGTCGTCAGCGTCCCGCCCCAGTCGAAGACGACGGCCTCGACGGTCACGGCGTCCACCGGTTCGCTCACGGGGACACCGCCGACAACCTGCGCTCCCCGCCCAGCGCGACGATCGCCTCGACGGCGGCGGCGGGCGCGACCGTGCGGCGCTCGCCGCTGCGCCGGTCCCGGACCTCGATCGTGCCGTCGGCGAGCCCGCGACCCACCACGACGATCGTGGGCACCCCGATCAGCTCCGCGTCGGCGAACTTCACGCCGGCGGAGGTGGCCCGGCGGTCGTCGAAGAGCACCTGCAGCCCGGCGGCAGCGGCCTCGGCGGCGATGGCCTCCGCGGCGGCGAACACCGCGTCGTCCCGGCCCGTCGCCACGAGGTGCACGTCGGCGGGCGCCACTTCGGACGGCCAGCAGAGCCCGGAGCCGTCGTGGTGCTGCTCCGCGATGGCCGCCACGACCCGGGAGACGCCGATGCCGTACGAGCCCATCGTGACGCGCACCGGCCGGCCGTCCCGGCCGAGGACGTCGAGGGAGAACGCGTCGGCGTACCGGCGGCCGAGCTGGAAGATGTGACCGATCTCGATGCCACGGTCCAGGCGCAGGCCGCCGCCGCAGGCCGGACACGGGTCGCCGTCCTCCACGACCACGACGTCGACGTAGCGCTCGACGGCGAAGTCCCGGCCCACCACGACGTGCCGGGCGTGCCTGCCCTCGGCGTTGGCGCCGGTGACCCACGACGTCCCCGGCGCGACCCGCGGGTCGGCGAGGTAGCGGAACGCCACGCCGGCGAGGCCCTGCGGGCCCACGTAACCCTTGACCAGGTCGGGACGCGCGGCGAAGTCCGCCTCGGTGAGCAGCTCGCACCGCGCCGGGGCGAGCGCCGCCTCGAGCCGGCGCAGGTCCACCTCGCGGTGGCCGGGAACGCCGACGGCCACGACCTCCGGCTCGCCGCCGGGCGGGGTGAGGAGCACGAGCACGTTCTTCAGCGTGGCCGAGGCCGCGACCCCCAGGTAGGCGGCGAGGGCCGCGATCGTCGGGGTGCCCGGGGTGTCGACGACCTCGAGCGCGGGGCGCAGCGCCGCGGGGTTGGACGGCACGACAGAGCACCGGACGGCCTCGGAGTTCGCGGCGAAGTCGCACGTCGAGCAGGTGACGAACGCGTCCTCCCCGACCGGGGCGGGAGCGAGGAACTCCTCGGAGTGCGAACCGCCCATCGCCCCGGCGACGGCGGAGACGATCCGGTACGAGAGCCCGAGCCGGTCGAAGATGCGCATGTACGCGGCGCGGTGCCGGTTGTAGGCGCCCTGCAGCCCGTCCTCGTCGAGGTCGAAGGAGTACGAGTCCTTCATCAGGAACTCGCGACCGCGCAGCAGCCCGGCGCGGGGACGCGCCTCGTCCCGGTACTTGGTCTGGATCTGGAACAGCGTCAGCGGCAGGTCGCGGTAGGACGAGACCTCGGCCTTCACCATCGAGGTGAACAGCTCCTCGTGGGTGGGGCCGAGGGCGAACTCGGCGCCGCGGCGGTCCTGCAGGCGGAACATCAGGTCGCCGTAGTCCTCGGCCCGCCCCGTCGCTTCGTAGTACTCGAGCGGCAGGAGCGCCGGCAGCAGGACCTCCTGGCCGCCGATAGCCGTCATCTCCTCCCGTACGACGCGGGTGACGGCCTCGAGGACCAGCTTGCCGAGCGGGAGCCACGAGTAGATGCCGGGCGCGATCCGGCGCACGTAGCCGGCCCGCACGAGCAGGCGGTGGCTGGGCACTTCCGCGTCCGCCGGGTCCTCCCGGAGCGTCCGGAGGAAGAGTGCGGACAGCCGCAGGATCACCGGCGGAACCGGGAGGCGGGCCGGTCGGGCAGGGGCGCCGCCGGCTCGTAGGTCTCGTCGCCGCGGCGGCGGGCGGCGGCCCACCTGCCGGGCACCGGTGAGGGCAGCCCGTCGACGACCGCGGCGGGCACTGCGGACGCTCCCCCGCCGGCGCGGGCAGCGGCCACGGCAGCCGCGGAATCGGCCCCGTACCGTTCCGACCACCACGTCGCGAGCCAGTCGCCGCCGTAGAGGCCGACCAGCGTGTAGCCCAGGAGGAGCACGGACTGCCAGCCCGCGTCCTGGCCGAGCCGGACGACCACGGTGGGCCAGGCGATCGCGACCGCCCACAGGGCGGGCACCGACGGGCGCAGCAGGCCGTAGGGCAGCGACGCGGCCAGGAGCAGCGCCGCCATCAGGCGCGCCGCCGGGTCGCCGTCGAGGATCGGAACCAGCGCGACGAGCAGACCCGTCGCCGCGGCCGCGATCCACAGGACCGCCAGTGTGAGCTTCGCGTCCCGAGCCTTCATCGCGCTCACTCCTCTTCGTGCCGCTGCCCCGTCGAAGAGGCACCGACCCTCCGCAGCGGCAAGTCTGCCGCCATCAGTGCATAGGGTTGATCTTGCACAGGAAAGCGAAAGTCCGTGACAAGATCCGCAAATCCGACACCACGGTAGAGTGCGCGGGCGCGACTGTCGGAGTCGTAGGTGGACAGGACGACCTGCGGGTGAGCTACCCCGTCCAGCAGGCGGGTCAGCAGCGCGAGCCCCAGACCGAGACCCTGGTAGTCCGGCAGGACGTGCAGCTCGGTGACCGCGTACGCGTCGACGAGCACCCCGCCGTGGCCGGCTCGGGTCAGCGCGGGCTGGATCTGGTCGAACCACCACTGCCCGCGCCGGCACTCCACCCCGTACACGAAGCCGACCAGCGCGTCGCCGTCGTAGGCCCCGAAGGCCCGGAACCCCGGATAGCCCGCGTGCCGGACGAAGACGAGCGAGCGGTCGGCCGCGACCGGGCCCAGGGCGGCGGCCTGGATCTGCGCAGCCTCGGCGGCACGTCCGACCAGGTCGAGCTCGGTGATCTCGACCATCTCAGAAGAGGACGGACATGAAGGTGCCGACCTGGCGGAAGCCGACGCGGTCGTACGTGGCCAGTGCCCGGGCGTTGAAGTCGTTGACGTAGAGGCTGACCACGGGCGCGATCTCGCGGCGGGCCGCCTCGATCACCGCGACCATGCCGCCGGCGGCGATGCCCAGCCCGCGGTACTCGGGCGCCACCCAGACGCCCTGCACCTGGCACACCTCGTCGGTCGCCGCCCCGATCTCGGCCTTGAACACGACGGTGTGCCCGTCGATCCGGGCGTACGCGCGCCGGGCCTCGATGAGCTCGCGGATCCGGCAGCGGTACAGGGCACCGCCGTCGCTGCCGAGCGGGGAGACGCCGACCTCCTCGGTGAACATGGCGACGCACGCCGGCATGAGGACCTCGAAGTCCTCCGGGCCGACGAGGCGAACCCGCGGGTCGGGCGCGACGCCGGGCGCCGGGGTCTCGACGGCCATCAGCGGCTGGGCGACGCGCACGTCGCGGGCCGGCCCCCAGGCCCTCGCCACGCGGGCCCAGAACGGCTCGACGGCCTCCACCCGCCCGACGATGGACGAGCAGCGCCGCGATTGTCCGGCCGCGCGGGCCCCGAACGCCCGGATGGCGTCGGAGCACGCCTCGACGGGCACGACGTTCGCCCCGACGTAGCACAGCGACTCGAGCCGGCCGTCGACCTCGTAGCCCCAAACCTCGGCCCCGAAGCGAGAGCCGCCGAGGCCCGCGGTGGCCAGGCGGGACGCGACGAAGACGTTGGCGACGGGGTCGCGCGCGGTGACCGCCAGCGCGGCGGGCAGGTCGGCCTGGGTCAGCACGCGGACGGCGGCGGTGTCCAGCACGCCCGCCTCCTTCCGATCGTGCGCCTCGGTCAGGAGACCGTGACCTCAGGCTCGCCCGAGGGTACGCCTGCCGCGGCCATCGACTCCGCAAGCCGCATCGCCTCGTAGATCAGCGTCTCGACGATCTGCGACTCCGGGACCGTCTTGATGACTTCCCCCTTGACGAAGATCTGCCCCTTGCCGTTCCCCGAAGCGACACCGAGGTCGGCCTCGCGGGCCTCCCCCGGACCGTTCACTACGCAACCCATGACGGCCACCCGCAGCGGGACGTCGAGACCGTCCAGCCCCGCGGCGACCTGCTCGGCGAGGGTGTAGACGTCGACCTGGGCGCGCCCGCAGGACGGGCACGACACGATCTCCAGGCCGCGCTCGCGCAGCCCGAGGGACTCGAGGATCTGGTTGCCGACCTTGACCTCCTCGACCGGCGGCGCGGACAGCGACACGCGGATGGTGTCGCCGATCCCTTCCGCCAGCAGGGCGCCGAAGGCCACGGCGGACTTGATCGTGCCTTGAAAGGACGGCCCGGCCTCGGTGACGCCGAGGTGCAGCGGGTGGTCGCATGCGGCGGCGAGCTGCCGGTAGGCGTTGATCATGATCACCGGGTCGTTGTGCTTCACCGAGATCTTGAAGTCGTGGAAGTCGTGCTCGGTGAACAGCGACGCCTCCCACAGCGCGGACTCCACGAGCGCCTCGGGCGTCGCCCGGCCGTACTTGGCGAGCAGGCGCGGGTCGAGCGACCCGGCGTTGACGCCGATCCGGATCGAACAGCCGGCGTCGCGCGCGGCCCGGGCAATCTCCCCGACCTTGTCGTCGAACTTCTTGATGTTGCCGGGGTTGACCCGGACGGCCGCGCAGCCGGCGTCGATGGCCGCGAAGACGTACTTGGGTTGGAAGTGGATGTCGGCGATCACGGGGATCTGCGACTTGCGTGCGATTTCCGGCAGCGCGTCCGCGTCGTCCTGGGTCGGGACGGCCACGCGGACGATCTGGCAGCCCGCCGCGGTCAGTTCCGCGATCTGCTGCAGCGTCGCGTTCACGTCCGTCGTCTGGGTCGTGCACATCGACTGCACCGACACCGGGGCGTCGCCCCCGACTGCCACCTTGCCCACCATGATCTGGCGGGTGCGGTGGCGCCTCGCGAGGCTCGGTAACGGCAGGGCGGGCATCCCCAGGGAGACGGTCACGCGCCCAACCTAGCTGGTGAGGGACACGGGGTTGAGAATGTCCGCCGCCAGCAGCAGCACAGTCAACCCGACGATCACCATGAGGAACACGTAGGTCGCGGGCAGGAGCTTCGTCATGTCCACGCGGCCGGGGTCGGCCCGCCCGGCGAGCTTGAAGATGCGCCGACGGCCGTGCTCGTAGCTGACCACTGCCATGTGCCCACCGTCCAGGGGCAGCAGCGGCAGCGCGTTGAACAGGCCGATGAAGATGTTGAGCGCAGCCATCTGGGCGACGATGTTGCCGATCCGCGCCGACAGCGGCACCTCCCCCTGGGCGAGCACCTCGCCGGAGATCCGGGCGACGCCGACGACGCCGACCAGGCCCTCCTTGTCGCGCTCGCCGCCGGTGAGGGCGTCGAACAGGGCGGGGATCTTCTCCGGGATGTCGAGCATGATCTCGCCGGTCAGCTTGATCGTGGTGCCCACGAGCTCGAGCGCCCGGTCGGAGGCGGCGATCGGGCCGTCCTTGACCATCGCGACCGACGCGCTGGCGCCCAGGACGCCGGCGGTGATCTTCTCGCCGGTCACCGGGTCGGTGCGCTCCCGCGCGACCAGGACCGGCGTGAGGGTCTGGGTCTGGCCGTCGCGTTTGATCGTGATCTCGAGCGGGCCCTCGCCCGCCTTGCGGATGGCCGCGGTGGCGTCCGCCCACTCCTTCACGGGTGTGCCCGCGACGGCGAGGATCTGGTCGCCCTCGCGCAGCCCGGCGGCCTTCGCGGGCGACGCCGCGTCACCGTCGGCGCAGGTCGCCTCGGGGGCCGCGCCGTCCGCGAGGATGCACTGGCTCACCGCGCCGACCTTGGTGTCCAGCGTCGGGGTACCGAGCGCCATGAGGACGAAGACGAAGAGGAAGAAACCGATGAACATGTGCGAGATGGAGCCCGCGGACAGGACGACGAGCTTCTTGGGCGCGGAGAACTTGTAGAAGGCGCGGTCCGCGTCCTCCTCCTCGACCTTGTCGAGGTCGGTCATCCCGACGATCTTCACGTACCCGCCGGCCGGGATCGCCTTGAACCCGTACTCGGTCTCGCCCCGCCGGAAGGACCAGACCTTCGGCCCGAAGCCGATGAAGAACTCGGTCGCCTTCATGCCGAACGCCTTCGCGGTCAGCAGGTGACCGGCCTCGTGGATGGCAACCGAGGCGATCAGCAGGAACACGAAGAGCAGGATCCCCAGAAATGTCATCATGCGGATTCCACCGTAGACGAACTCCGCGCTCGCGGCAGCGCTGTGGCCATACCGTGCTCGATCATCTGCCTGCGACTCCCCCGGTCACCGGTACCAGCTCGTGCGCGCGGGCTCGGGCCCACGATTCCGCCTCGAGTACGTCCGCCAGCGTGAGCGCGCCGTCGCCCCCCCGCACCTCATGATCACCCACCACCCGCGCCACCGTGTCGACGATGCCGCCGAACGGGAGCGTGCCGCCCAGGAACGCGGCCACGCACTCCTCGTTCGCCGCATTGAACACCGCGGGGGCCGTCCCGCCTTCCCGCCCGCAGTGCCGGGCCAGCGCGACGGCCGGGAACGCCTCGTCGTCCAGCGGCGCGAACTCCCACGAGCTGGCCCGGGTCCAGTCGCACCCGCCGATCGCCCCGGGGACGCGGTCGGGCCAGGCCAGCGCTAGCGCGATCGGCAGCCGCATGTCCGGCGGGCTGACCTGCGCGAGCGTCGAGCCGTCGGTGAACTCCACCATCGAGTGCACCATCGACTGCGGGTGGACGACCACGTCGATCCGGTCGAACGGGACGTCGAACAGCAGGTGCGCCTCGATCACCTCGAGGCCCTTGTTGACCAGCGTCGCGGAGTTGATCGTGACGACCGGCCCCATGTCCCAGGTGGGGTGGGCCAACGCCTCGGCGATCGTCACGCCCGCCAGGTCGGCGCGGGTGCGGCCTCGGAACGGCCCGCCACTGGCGGTCAGCACCAGCCGGGCGACCTCGCCGGACCGCCCGCCGCGCAGGCACTGGGCGAGCGCGGAGTGCTCGCTGTCGACCGGGACGAGCTGGCCGGGCGCCGCGGCGGCCTTGACCAGCGGGCCGCCGACGATCAGCGACTCCTTGTTGGCCAGCGCCACGAGTCGGCCGGTGGCCAGGGCCGCCAGGGTCGGCGCGAGGCCGACCGAGCCGGTCATCCCGTTCAGGACGACGTCGCACGGCCAGGCCGCGAGTTCGGTGTGCGCGTCCGGGCCGGCCAGGATCTTCGGGACGCGGTGCTCCCCCGTGGCGTACCCGCGGCGCTGGGCCTCCGCGTACAGCGCGAGCTGCAGGTCCCCGGCCGCGCTCGCCTTCGCGACCGCGACGACCTCGACCCCGAACTCGATCGCCTGGGCCGCCAGCAGGGCGACGTTGCCGCCGCCGGCGCCGAGGCCGACCACGCGGAACCGGGCCGGGTCGTGCCGGACGACGTCGAGCGCCTGCGTCCCGATCGAGCCCGTCGAGCCGAGCAGGACGACGGCGCGGGACGCGGCGGGGGCGAGGGTCACCGGCCCATTCTCCACTTCCGCGCGCCCCGCACCCGATCCGCCGTGCGGGTCATGCGTCGGTGTGGAGCTGGAGGCCGCGCCCGGACGGGTGCGTGAGGTTCAGCCCCGCCGCCTCGACGTCGACGCCGACCGGCCCGTTCAGGACGGTGAGCACCCCGTCCGCGGCGGTCGTGTCCGCGTCCTTCCCGCAGCCGGACCGGTCGGCCTCGAGCTCCCCGAAGGTGACCGTGTCGCCCGCGCGCGCCGCCGGGCCGGAGAACTCGACGCAGCCTGCGTTGCCCTGGACGGTGTTCGCGGTGAACAGCAGCGTGCTCCCGGCGGGGACGAACGACGCGCTCGTCGAGGCGTTCGCGTCGGCGGCCGCACCCGGCGCCGGGCCGAACGTGACGTGCGTGATCTGCCACGCGGTGCCCGCGAGCGGGCGGTCGGGGTCGACGACCTCGCGCGTCGCGAAGGCCATCGTGACCTTCTCGGTGCTCAGGTCGATGCGCGTGCCGTCGTAGGTGTAAGCGGGCCCGGCGGCGAAGAACTCGCCCATCCACTGGTCCTGTTCGTGGCGGCCGGCGCCGGGGCAACCCATCATCGTCGAGCCCGCGTCGTCGAGCCCGCGTCGTCGATCCAGAAGCGGCCGTCGTCCAGGCGCAGGGTGCCGCTCAGCCCGTTGCACCCGCCGCCGGCGCTCACGCGTCCGTCCGGGAAGAACTGCAGCGAGAGGTGCCCCGGCTCGACGAGCTCGCGGGCGGACCCGCCTTCGGTCACCACGGTGGTCAGCCAGGTGCCTTCGGGCGCCTCGCCCTCGGACCCCGCGACGACGTCGGACCCGCCGCCACACGCGGCGAGCGCCAGTAACGCGGCCGCCGCCGCTGCCCACAGAGCCTTGCGCACCCGGTTTCCCCCCGTCGCCGGAACCACCTCGCCTACCTGACGCGCGAGGAGACCCGGCGGTTTACGTCCACGCCCTATTCCCCCCGCGGGAGTTCCTCGCACGCTTTCCCGCTCAGGCGAGCCGGTCCTCGCGGGCGGCGCGCAGAGCGGGCCAGCCCAACGCCCGGACGACACCCTCGGCGTCGGCCACGGCCCGCGCGGCCTCCCCGGGCGGGACGGTGACGCCGGCCTCGAGCCCGGCTCGGGCCCGCTCGTAGAGCGAGCGGAGCAGGCGCGCGGCCGCCTGCCGGCCGGCGGCGCCCTGCCGCTCACCGATCCGGCCGGCAAGCTCGCCGCCGGGTCCGACCAGCGCCGAGATGAGCTCCGTCGGGTCGATCCCGCCCGCGCGGGCCGGCTCCGCGTCCGGCGCGAGGGCGCGGGACGCGGCGAGGACCGCGGCGGCGAGCGCGTGCGCGATCGCGGGCCGGGGCAGGCCCGCATTGCTGAGCGCGTGGGCCGCGGCGAGTTCCTCGGCAACCTCGCCGGGCGCGGCACCGCGGCGCGCGCCGTCCGGGGCGGTGGACGGCCGGAACGACCGCATGTCGTCCTCGCCCAGCGGCAGCGCAGTGACGACCACGCCGCACGCCGCCGTCTCGGCCCACAGCACGGCCTCCATGCGGGCCAGTTCCGTCCAGACCGAGTCGAGGCGGTCCAGGACGACGACGAGGTCGACCTCGCCGGCCGGACGCGGCGAGGACCCCGCGCGGTCGAGCCGGACGACCTCCCGCAGACGCGTGCCGTACACGGCCACCAGCGCGGCCGAGACACGCTCGGCGGACGCCTCCGGGTCGCAGTTGCGGGTCTCCGCGGGGCCGCCGGCCCGACGCTGCGCCAGCACCCGGTCGACCTCCGCGGCGGCGACGACGCCCTCGTCCGCCAGCCACTGCACCGCGCGGACCTGGCGGCGGTTGTCGACGAACGTCCGCCACTGCCCGCGCAGGTCGGCGTACTCGCCGACGGTGTGGGTGAACCGCGCCACGTCGCCGGCCTCGGCGGAGCGGTCGAGGCGCGCGAGCGCCGCGCCGTCCTGGACGCGGTGCAGGAACTCCTGCATGTCGCGGCGGACGACCCCGGCGGGGAGGGGGTCGACGGGGATCAGCTTCTCGGTGTCGAGCACCCGCGGTTCGCGCGCCCCCGGCTCGCCGTCGGAGTCGACCCCGAGCTCGAGCTGACCGCTCTGGGGATCGAACCACCAGGTGTGCTCGGCGGTGTGGTCCTCCAGCGCCTCGGCGAGTGCCACGAGGTCGACGGAGCTGATCGAGAGCAAGGTGCCTCCAGGCGGCGTCGGCCGCAGATTACCCGCCGGAAGGCATCGGTACACGCGGTAACGACCCTCCCCCGCCTGAGAAATCGGCCAGCGAAGCCGGCGGCCGTCCGGGTCTACGCCGGCATGGCCACGTACTTCAGGTCGAGGTACTCGTCGATCCCGACGCTGCCGCCCTCGCGGCCGATTCCGGACTGCTTCACCCCGCCGAACGGCGCGGCGGGGTTGGACACCATGCCCTGGTTGATGCCGACCATCCCCGACTCGAGGGTCTCGGCGGTTCGCATGGCGCGGCTCAGGTCCTGCGTGTAGAGGAACGCGACGAGGCCGAACTCCGTGGCGTTGGCCTCGGCGATCGCCTCCGCCTCGTAGGCGAAGGTGCGAATCGCGGCGACCGGGCCGAAGATCTCCTCCGAGAGAAGGCGCGCCCCGTCCGGGACGTCGGTCAGCACGGTCGGCGGGTAGAAGTGGCCCGGCCCGGGGGCGGGCTTGCCGCCGCAGAGGACTTTCGCGCCCTTGCGGACGGCGTCGTCGACGAGCCCGGCGACCTTCTTTACCGCCTTGGCGTTGATCAGGGGGCCGACCTGGACGCCGTCCTCGGTACCGCGGCCGACGACCATCGCGCTCATCCGCTCGGCGAGGCCCGCCGCGAACTCCTCCGCGACCCGCCCGTCGACGAGGAACCGGTTGGCCGCGACGCAGGCCTCACCCATGTTGCGCATCTTCGCGACGACGGCCCCGTCCACGGCCGCCTGCAGGTCGGCGTCCGCGAAGACGAGGAACGGCGCGTTGCCGCCGAGTTCCATCGAGGTGCGCAGGACCTGGTCCGCCGCGCGGGCGAGCAGCGCCCGGCCCACGGGCGTGGAGCCGGTGAAGGACAGCTTGCGCAGCCGTGGGTCCGCGAGGAGCGGGCTGGTGGCCCCGCCCGGGTCGGATGTCGGCACGACGTTGAGGACGCCCTCGGGCAACCCCGCCTCGGTGAAGATCTCGGCCAGCGCCAGCATCGACAGGGGGGTCTCGGCCGCCGGCTTCACCACCATCGTGCAACCCGCGGCGACGGCTGGGCCGATCTTGCGGGTGACCATCGCCATCGGGAAGTTCCACGGCGTGATGAACAGGCACGGCCCGACGGGCTGCTTCATGGTGAGCAGGCGCGCCTTCCCGTCCGGGCTGACCGTGTACGTGCCCGAGACGCGCACGGCCTCCTCGGCGAACCAGCGCAGGAAGTCGGCCGCGTACGCGATCTCGCCGCGCGACTCCGCGAGCGGCTTGCCCTGCTCCAGGGTCATCAGGAGGGCCAGGTCGTCCGTCCGGGACAGGAGCAGGTCGCAGGCCCGGGACAAAATCCGGCTGCGCTCCCGCGGCGCGACGGTCGCCCAGCGCGACTGAGCGCCGGCGGCGGCGCCCGAGCGCGGCCAGCGCGTCCCCGGCGTTGGCGTCCGCGACGTCGCAGAGGGCCTCGCCGGTCGAGGGGTCGTCCACGATCATCGTGCGGCCGCCGGACGCCGCCCGCCAGGTGCCACCGACGAACAGGCCGTGCGGGACGGAGTCGATCAGCTTCCGCTCGTCGTCGGTCAGCATGGGGAAGCCTCCGGAATCGGTGCTGTCAGAACAACATTCATGTCAGGACTTCAGGACGTCGCGCAATGCGTCCAACACGGCGGGGTCCTCGATGGTGGAGGGAATCGGCTCGTCGCGACCGTCCGCGATACCCCGCATCGTCTTCCGCAGGATCTTGCCTGAACGGGTCTTCGGCAGGGCCGCGACGACGTCCGCGCGCTTGAAGGACGCGACGGCGCCGATCTGGTCGCGGACCGCCGCGACAAGCTCGGCGGTCAGCGTTCCGGGGTCGATGTCGGCGCCGGCCTTCAGCACGACGAACCCGCGCGGGACCTGCCCTTTGAGTGCGTCCGCGACGCCGATGACCGCGCACTCGGCGACCGCCGGGTGGGTCGCGAGGACCGCCTCCATCGAGCCCGTCGACAGCCGGTGCCCGGCGACGTTGATGACGTCGTCGGTGCGCCCGAGCACGAACAGGTAGCCGTCGTCGTCGACGTAGCCCCCGTCACCGGAGAGGTAGTAGCCCTCGTAGGTCGACAGGTACGAGCGGACGAACCGGTCGTCGTCCTCCCACAGCGTCGGTAGCGACGCCCGGCGGCAGCGGGAGCTTCACACAGATCGCGCCCTCCTCGCCCGGCGCGCAACGCTTGCCGGCCGCATCGAGCACCTGAACGTCCCACCCGGGGACGGGCACGGACGGCGACCCCGCCTTGATCGGCATCGGCTCGAGCCCGCGCAGGTTCGCCGCGATCGGCCAGCCCGTCTCCGTCTGCCACCAGTGGTCGATCACCGGGACGCCGAGCTTGTCGGTCGCCCAGTGGTAGGTGTCCGGGTCGAGCCGCTCCCCCGCGAGGAACAGGGCGCGCAGCGACGCGGTGTCGTGCCCGGCGAGCAGCGCGGCGTCCGGGTCCTCGCGCTTGATCGCGCGGAACACCGTCGGCGCGGTGAACAGGGTGGAGACGCCGTGCTCGGCGATGACCCGCCAGAACGCGCCCGCGTCCGGCGTCCCGACCGGCTTGCCCTCGTAGAGGACGGTCGTCGCGCCGTAGCAGCAACGGCGCGTAGATCATGTAGGAGTGGCCGACGACCCAGCCCGACGTCCGACGCCGTCCAGAACACCTCGCCGGGCTCGACACCGAAGACGTTCTTCATGCTCCACATCAGCGCGACGGCGTGGCCGCCGTTGTCGCGGACGATGCCCTTCGGCTTCCCCGTCGTCCCGGACGTGTAGAGGATGTAGAGCGGGTCGGTCGCGCGGACCTCGACGACCGCGGCGGGATTGACCCACGACATCAGGGCCGCCCAGTCAAGGTCGCGCGGCTCCACCAGGTCGGCGAGCAGCTGCTCGCGCTGGAAGATCACGCAGTGCCGCGGGCTGTGCTCGGCGAGCTCCAGCGCGGCGTCGAGCATCGGCTTGTACTCCACGATCCGCGTCGGCTCGATCCCGCAGGACGCCGCCACGACGACGACCGGTCGGGCGTCGTCGATCCGGGCCGCGAGCTCCTTCGGGGCGAAGCCCGCCGAACACGACCGAGTGCACGGCCCCGACCCGCGCGCAGGCGAGCATCGCGATCACGGCCTCGGGCATCATCGGCATGTAGATGACCACCCGGTCGCCCGGACCGACGCCGAGGTCCAGGAGCGCACCCGCGAACCTTCCGACCAGGCCGAGGAGCTCCGCGTACGTGTACGTGCGCGCGGACCCGGTGATCGGGCTGTCGTAGATGACGGCGGCCTGGTCCGCGCGCCCGTAGATCACGTGCCGGTCGAGGGCGTTGTAGCAGGTGTTCATGGTGCCGTCCGGGAACCACGTCACGAACGGGGCGTTGCTGTCGTCCAGGACGGTCTGCGGCGCGCGGAACCAGTTCACCGCCTCGGCGGCCTCGCCCCAGAAACCCTCGGGGTCGTGATGCTGCGGCGGAAGGTCTCGGCGTAACTCATGCCGCCATCCTCGCCCCCGCGCGGCGCCCTCAGACAGCGGGAGGACGCACGGGGTCCGCGAACGACACGCCCGAGCGCCTCGAACCGGGCCTCGAGCGCGTCGACGCCCGCGTCCACCACGAAGGCGTGCTCGACGGCCGAGATCGGCATCAGCCACAGCACCCGCGCGGTGTTGCGCCGCCACCGGCACCACTCGAGGTTCGGTCCGTACGGGTACGGGACCGTCACCAGCAGCCGGTCGCAGCTCGAGCCCGGCGCCCACGGCCGCCCCAGCGGCACGACCCGGCCGCGGTGCAGGCGCTGCGCGGGCGTCCCGCAGTGGTGCGCAGCAGCCGCGGCGAGCGTCGCCGCGTGACCCAGGTCGGGCTCGCGGGCGGTGAGGACGAACTCGTGCCCGAGCCCGTCGGTCTGCACGGCGTCCCAGCAGCCGAGGGTGACGTAGGTGACCAGGTCGACCCGGGGGCCCGGCCGGATCTCGAGCAGCTTCAGGCCCGGGACGCGGTCGGCGGAGTCGGCGGGCGGGTCGAGCTCGAAGATCTCGTGCCCGGCGAAGAAGCCGGTGAAGTGCCGCGCGACGACCTCGGTGGCGCTCTTCACGGGGCGTCCTCCGCCGCCAGCTGCCCGCACGCGCCGTCGATCTCACGCCCGCGGGTGTCTCGGACGGTGACGCCCACCCCCCGGGCCTCGAGCCGCCGCACGAACTCGCGCTCGTCGCGCGGGCCGCGAGGCCGTCCACTTCGAGCCCGGGCGTCGGGTTCAGCGGGATGAGGTTGACGTGCACCCAGCCGCCTGTGCCCGCAGCCAGCAGCACCTCCGCCAGGCGGTCGGCCCGCCAGGCCTGGTCGTTCACGTCCCGGATCAGCGCGTACTCGATCGAGACTCGCCGGCCGGTGGTCGCGGCGTAGGCCCGCGCGGCCGCGACGACCTCGGCGACGTTCCAGCGCGTGTTCACCGGGACGAGGGTGTCGCGCAACTCGTCGTCGGGCGCGTGCAGCGAGACCGCGAGGGTGACGGCGAGCCCGGTCGCGGCCAGCTTCCCGATCGCCGGCACCAGCCCGACGGTGGAGACGGTGATCCCGCGCCGGGACAGCCCGAGCCCGTCCGGGACGGCGTCGGTGAGCCGACGCAGGGCGGTGAGCGGTCGCGTTGTAGTTCGCCAAGCGGCTCGCCCATGCCCATGAACACGACGTTCGAGATCCGACCCGGACCGCCGGCGATCTCCCCCGCGGCGAGCGCCCGCGCCCCGGCGACGACCTGGTCGACGATCTCGGCGGCCGACATGTTGCGCGTCAGCCCGGCCTGGCCGGTCGCGCAGAACGGGCAGTTCATGCCGCAGCCCGCCTGCGAGGACACGCAGAGCGTCACGCGGTCCGGGTAGCGCATGAGGACGCTCTCGACGAGCGCCCCGTCGAACAGCCGCCACAGCGTCTTGCGGGTCGTCCCGGCGTCGCACTCGAAACTGCGGACCTCGGTGAGCAGTGTCGGCAGCAGCGCCTCCGCGAGCGGGCGGCGACGCTCGGCCGGGATGTCCGTCCAGCCGGCCGGGTCGGCGCCGAAGCGGGCGAAGTAGTGCCGCGAGAGCTGAGCGGCGCGGAAGGGCTTCTCGCCGACCGCCGCCACCGCCTCGCGGCGCTCGGCCGGACTGAGGTCGGCGAGATGACGCGGCGGCTTGGCACGGCGCGGCGCGGCAAAGGTAAGTGCTCCTGGGACAGGCATGACCGTTTCATTCTCGCAGCTGTGCTCCAATGGCCCTTCATGCCAGGTGACCCCAGGGGCGGGGAACCGGCGCGGGGACGAGTGAAGGCAGCGGGTGAGAGCGGTCGCAGCGCAGCGGGCCCGGAAGTCCGTGGGCATCGTCACCGCCGTCGCCGTGCTCGGCGGCGTGCTGCTGAGCGCGGCCGCGACCACCTCACCGCAAGCGCGACGAGACCGCCGGCATGCCCGCGAGCGGCGTCCGCCCGAACAAGACGGCCCTGGTCAGCGTCTCGAGCCGCTCCGCCGCCGCGAACGGGGCGAGCGCGTCGTCCGCGGTCAGCGCCGACGGCCGGTACGTCGCCTTCGTCTCCGCGGCGGCGCAACCTCGTCCCGAAGGACACGAACCGCGCGTCTCGACGTCTTCGTCCGCGACCGCAAGCTGGAGCGCGACGACCCGGGTCAGCGTCGGTCCCCGCGGCGTCCAGGCGAACGGCCCCAGCGTCGGCGTCACCATCAGCGGCGACGGCCGCTGGGTCGCCTACTCCTCGGCCGCGTCCAACCTCGTCGCCGGTGACACGAACCGGATGGCGGACGTGTTCCTCTTCGACCGGGCCAAGTCCCGCACGACCCGGGTGAGCGTGAGCAAGCGCGGGCTGCAGGCCAACGGCGGCAGCGCGTACCCGTCGCTGAGCCGGGACGGCCGCTGGGTCGCCTTCCAGTCCGGCGCGTCGAACCTGATCGCGACCGACACCAACGGCGCCGTCGACGTCTTCCTGCACGGCCGCGACGGCACCACCAAACGCGTGAGTGTCGGCAAGGACGCCACGCAGGGCAACGGCGCCAGCATCAACGCCGACGGTCAGCGACGACGGCAAGTTCGTGGCGTTCCAGTCCGGCGCGGCGAACCTCGTCGCCAAGGACACGAACGGCGTGAACGACGTCTTCGTCCGCGACGTCGACGGCAAGAAGACCCGCCGGGTGAGCACCGGCGCGCGCCGCGCCCAGCTCACGGTCGGCTCCGGCAGCCCCGCGATCAGCGGCAACGGCCGCTACGTCGCGTTCCACACCTCGGTCGCTGATCGCCGGCAAGCCGGCGCCGCGACGGCGAGGCGTACGGGCAGGTCTACCTCCACGACCGGAGCACCGGGCAGACCCGGCTCGTCAGCCGGCCCGTGAGCGGCGGGTTCTCCGGCGGCACGGCCTCGGCGCCGTCGATCAGCCGGGACGGCCGGCGGGTCGGGTACCTGCTGACGGCGAGCGGTGCGCGCGACGCCGAGCTGTTCGTCCGCGACATGCGCTCCGGGCAGGCGGTGCGGGTGGGCCTCACCCCGGCGGGCGCCCGCGCCCACGGCCGGGCCGTGGGCGGGGCGTTCAGCGCCGACGGCCGGCACGTCGTGTTCGACTCCCTCGCCGCGGACCTGGTCGGCACCGACCGCAACGGTGTGGCGGACACCTTCGTTCGCGACCTGCGCGATTTCGGGGCCGACGCGATACCGTCGTAGCCCCGCGACCGGCACCCCGCCAGGGGGCCTGAAGATCGTTCGCGGGAGTACAGGCACGCCGCCAGGAGGATCCCCGCATGCCCCAGAACGACCCCGCGCTGACCGCGACCGACCCGGAGATCGCCGATCTGATCAGCGCCGAGGTGCGCCGCCAGGCCGACACGGTCAAGCTGATCCCGTCGGAGAACTACGTCTCCCGCGCCGTCCTCGAAGCGACCGGCACGGTCCTGACGAACAAGTACTCCGAGGGCTACGCGGGCCGCCGCTACTACGAGGGCCAGCAGGTGATCGACCAGATCGAGACGCTGGCAGTCGAGCGGGCGAAGGCGCTGTTCGGCGTCGACCACGCCAACGTCCAGCCGTACTCCGGCTCACCGGCGAACCTCGCCGTCTACCTGGCGTTCCTGAAGCCCGGCGAGAAGGTGCTCGGCATGGCGCTGCCGATGGGCGGGCACCTCACGCACGGCTGGTCCGTGTCCGCGACCGGCACCTGGTTCACCAGCGTGAAGTACGGCGTGTCCAAGGAGACGGGCCGCACCGACATGGACGAGGTACGCGACATCGCCCTCGCCGAGCGCCCGAAGCTGATCTTCTGCGGCGGCACGGCCGTCCCGCGCACCATCGACTTCCCGGCGTTCGCCTCGATCGCCGAAGAGGTCGGGGCCGTCCTCGTCGCCGACATCGCGCACATCGCGGGTCTCGTGGCCGGCGGCGCACACCCCTCCCCCGTCGGGCACGCCGACGTGATCTCCACGACGACGCACAAGACGCTGCGCGGCCCGCGCGGCGCGATGCTGATGTGCGACGCGGAGCACGCCAAGGCCATCGACAAGGCCGTGTTCCCCGGCCTGCAGGGCGGCCCGCACAACCACACCACGGCCGCGATCGCCGTCGCGCTGAAGGAGGCGTCGACCGCGGAGTTCCGCGACTACGCGGCCGCGATCGTCACCAACGCGAAGGCGCTCGCCGAGGGTCTGAACGCTCGCGGGTTCGACCTGGTCTCCGGCGGCACCGACAACCACCTGGTGCTGATCGACCTCACGTCCAAGGGGATCGCGGGCAAGCCGGCCGCGCAGGCGCTCGACCGGGCCGGGCTCGAGACGAACTACAACACCGTCCCGTACGACACGCGCAAGCCGTTCGACCCGTCCGGCATCCGCATCGGCACCCCGGCGGTCACCAGCCGCGGCATGGGCCCGGCGGAGATGGACGCGATCGCCGGCTGGTTCGACGAGGTCGTCACCGCCGCGAAGAACTGCGACGAGGACACGATCGCGCGGGTCCGCAAGGAGGTCACGGAGTTGACCGCCGCCTTCCCCGCCCCCGGTCTGGGAACTGACTAACCGTCAGGCCGCAAGTTCCAGGCGGACCGCGACGCCGCGAGCGTTCGCGGCGGAGCCGCTATCTATCCGTATAGATGACGAACTGCTTCTCGTCCGGCTCGAAGCCGGACGGGGAGCCGTTCGGGTTCGAGACCGTGTCCGAGGACGTGTACTTGTACATGAATTCGCGGCCCTGGCCCATCTCTGGGTCCCAATTGTCGCCGACGCGCTCGGACGGCACGTAGGAGAACTTCTGGTCCAGCGTGACGTCGGACTTCCAGACCGTCCCGTTGGCCAGCGTCGCCGACGAGGCGGTCGCGGGTCAGGTTCGGACCGACCTGCTTCGCGGCCTCGGCGAGAATCTTGATGCCCGACGTATCCCGCCTGGACGATGTGGTGGTTCGTGCCCTTGTTGCCGCGCGCGTACTTCGACATGGTCGCCATGAACTCGGAGCCCCACAGCTTGTACGTCGTGTTCGTCCAGTACCGGCCCTCGGGGTGCTTGCCGAACAGCGAGCCCAGGACCTCGGCGGCGAGGTGGTTGCCGGAGATGCCCATCGGCGGGTAGTAGCCCTGCTGGGTCGCCTCGAGCATGAATTTGGCCATCGTGGCGGGGTTGATCACGTAGTGCAGGACGTGGTCCGGGTTGGCCACGCGCATCGCGAGGATCTGAGCCGACATGGACGTCACGGAGATGCCGACGTCGAGCTTCTTCACCATCGTCAGGCCTGCCGCGTCCAGGACCTTCTGGGCCTGGCCGCACGCGAGCTGCATCTCCGGTGACGTGAGGCAGATCAGGCCGTACGTCTTCGGCCGGATGGTGTTGCGCACCCAGTTCGCGTTGGCCGTCGCCTCGTGCACCATCGACATGTGGGTGGGGAACATGTACGGGTCCTGCCACTCGGTCTGCGAGTAGGCCCAGGAGCCGATATAGGGCAGCTTGTACTGGTCGAGGTCCTCGTGGATCGAGGCGGTCGCCCAGTCGTAGCCGGTGATCAGACTGAAGATCTTGTCTTGGCCGACGAGCTTCTTGATGCACGCCTTGGCCCGGGCGACCTCGCCCTGGCCGTCGTCGCAATCCACGAGCGACAGCCGCCGGCCGAGGATGCCACCGCGGTCGTTGATCGAGGTCAGCGTCGCGAGATTGCCACGAACCTGCGGGGTCACCAGGACGTTGCCCAGGGGCATGCTGTGCATGTTGATCGAGCCGAGCTTGATCCCGGACTTGGTGACGCCGACGTCGGTCGCGCCGCCGGAGGACTCGTAGGCCTCTCGGTCCTCCGCGGCCTGGGCCACCGCCTCGACGGTCGCCGCGCGCGCCCGGGCCTCCGCCTGGGCCAGCGCTTCGGCCTTGCGGGTCGTGAAAGGCCGCTTGTCGGCCGGGTCGTTGACCGGGACGTCGGCGGGGGCCGCGGCCGGTGCCGCGCCGGGAGCGTCCGGAACGCTGGCCTTGGGAGCCTGGGGCGCCGTTGCCCCGGCGCTGCCGGTGGCCGCCGCGTTAGCGGGCGCCGCCGCGACGTTCTCGGGACTGTGCGCCACCTGCTCGTGGGCAGGGCCCGCCCCGGCGCCGACGGCAACCTGCTGGTCGCCGCTGCTACCGCAGGCGGAGGCGAGCAGGAGCGTTGAAGCCAGCACGGGTGCGAACCGTACGACCGAACGGCATCTTTGGTTCACAGGTGAACCCCTCTACACGGGACACGAGTGACTTTACCCGGGTGGGGCGAAAGCGGACAGAAGTAGCCACATCACCGGCGCGGTGACCAGCAGCGAATCCAGCCGGTCCATTAGCCCGCCGTGGCCCGGCAGGAGCGTCCCCATGTCCTTCACGCCGATGTCGCGCTTGAGGATGGACTCCCCCAGGTCACCGACCGTAGCGGCAACGGCGGCGGCAGCGCCGATCACCAGGCCCTTCCACCAGGCCTCGTCGAAGAACACCGCCAGGCAGACCGCACCGGCTGCCATGCAGGTCAGGACGGAGCCGACGAAGCCCTCCCAGGATTTCTTCGGGCTGACGGTGGGGCACATCGGGTGCTTGCCGAGCTTCGCCCCCGTGCAGTAGCCGCCCACGTCGTTGCAGACCGTGAGCAGGACGTAGGTCGCGACCCGCTTCGCCCCGTCCTCCGGCGCGTCGAGCAGGACGGCGAAGCCGGCGAGGAACGGGGCGTAGACCGTCGTGAACAAACCCGCGGTCACATCGCGGACGTAACCGTCCGGGCCGTCCGTCAGCCGCCAGACCACCACGCCCAGCATCGTCAGCGCGGCACCGACCACCAAGGCCTCGGTACCGCCGTCGTACGCCGCGACGAGCATCGCCACCGCGCCGATCGAGATCGGCACAACCGGCGGCCGGATGCCGCGCGTGCCGAGCGCCCCGGCGAGCTCCCGGATGCCCACCAGCATCGCCAGGGCCACGAGGCCGACGAACACGGCGCGCTCGATGGCCAGCGACAGGACCACGGCCGAGCCCATCGCGACCCCGACACCGATCGCGGCCGGCAGGTCCCGCCCGCCCTTCTTGGCGGGCGGCGGCGACGCGGCCGGAGCCGGCGGCTGCGGCGGGACCTCCGCGCTCATGGTGTTCGCCCCCGCCGTCGCGTGTCCCTAGACCTCGAGGAGTTCGGCTTCCTTGTGCTTGAGCAGGTCGTCGATCGCGACGACGTTCCGGTGCGTCGCGTCCTCGAGGTGCTTCTCGCCGCGCCGCACGTCGTCCTCACCCGCGTCGCCGTCCTTGATCAGCTTCTCCAGCGCGTCCTTCGCATGGCGGCGGATGTTCCGGACCGAGATCCGCGCGTCCTCGGCCTTGGTACGCGCGACCTTGATGAACTCCTTGCGGCGCTCCTGGGTCAGCTGCGGGAAGACGATGCGGATGATGTTGCCGTCGTTGTTCGGGTTCACCCCGAGGTCGGAGTCGCGGATCGCCTTCTCGATCGCGCTCATCGAGCTCTTGTCGTACGGAGTCACGATGACCATGCGAGCCTCGGGCGTGGCGAAGGACGCGAGTTGGTTCACCGGAGTCGGTGACCCGTAGTAGTCCACGACGATCTTGTTGAACATCGCCGGGTTGGCACGGCCCGTCCGGATCGCGCTGAAGTCGTCCTTGGCGACCTCGACGGCCTTCTCCATCTTCTCCTCGGCTTCGAGAAGGATGTCGTCGATCATGGTCGGCTCCTCGCTGAACGGGGTCTCGTCTCGTGCGACGTACGGGATGCTGCGGGGTCGGTCGGGTAGGGTCGGTCGGGTGGGTCGGTCAGGTCTCCGGACCGATCACGGTGCCGATTTTCTCACCCCGGACCGCGCGGCCGATGTTGCCGTCCGTCAGCAGGTCGAAGACGACGATCGGCAGGTTGTTGTCGCGACACAGGCTGATCGCGGTCGCGTCGGCGACGCGCAGCTCGCGGGCCAGGAAGTCGCTGTAACTCAGGTAGTCGAACCTGACCGCGTCCGGGTGGGTCTTCGGGTCGGCGTCGTAGACCCCGTCCACCCCCTGCTTGCCCATCAGGACGGCCTCGGCCCCGACCTCCAGCGCGCGCTGGGCGGCCGTGGTGTCGGTGGAGAAGAACGGTGAACCGAGCCCGGCACCGAAGATCACGATGCGGCCCTTCTCGAGGTGGCGCACCGCGCGCCGCGGGATGTACGGCTCCGCGACCTGGCCCATCGTGATGGCGGTCTGCACCCGGGTCTCGACGCCCTGCTTCTCCAGGAAGTCCTGCAGCGCAAGGCAATTCATCACCGTGCCGAGCATGCCCATGTAGTCGGCGCGGCCCCGGTCCATGCCCGCCAGGGAGAGCTCACGGCCGCGGAAGTAATTGCCGCCGCCGACGACCACGGCCACCTGGATGCCGGTCGCGTCCACGACCTCGGCGATCTGACGGGCAATCAGCGCGACGACCACGGGGTCGACACCGATGCCCTTGGGCCCCGCGAGCACCTCGCCAGAGAGCTTGAGCATCACCCGCCGGTAGACCACGACGTCCTCGGTTCGCTCGCCTTGGGGTTCGGCTGCGTCCACGCGGCGGTCTCCTCAATCTCGCGAGCTGGTCAATACGTGCCGTGCGGGTGGGCCGAGGAACCGGCCCACCCGGGGGCAGTCTGTCAGCCCGCGCCGATCTCGAACCGCGCGAATGCCGTCACCGTGACCCCGGCCTCGTCCAGCAGGGCCTTCACGGTCTTCTTGCTGTCCTGCACCGACGACTGCTCGCCCAGGACGACGTCTTTGTAGAAGCCCGTCAGGCGGCCTTCGACGATGCGGGCGATCGCCTGCTCCGGCTTGCCCTCCTCGCGGGCGGTGGCCTCGGCGATGCGGCGCTCACTCTCGAGCGTCTCGGCCGGGATCGCCTCGCGCGACACGAACTGCGCCTTCATCGCGGCGACCTGCATCGCGGCGCCGCGGGCGGCGGACACGTCGTCGCCGGTGAACTCGACGAGAACACCGACCTGCGCAGGCAGGTCCGGGCTGCGGCGGTGCATGTACGCCGCGACCGTGCCGGGGAACTTCACCACGCGTCCCAGCTCGAGCTTCTCGCCGATGACCGCGGCGACGGCGTCGATGCTCTCCTTGACCGTCCGGCCGTCGGCCAGGCTCGCGTCCAGGAGGGCCTCGCGGTCGGCGACCTCGGAGCCGGCCAGGTGGGCGACGATGTCGGCGGCGAGCTGCTGGAACTGCTCGTTCTTCGCGACGAAGTCGGTCTCGCAGTTGAGCTCGATCATCGCCTTGTCGGCGGCGGCGACGAGCCCGTTGCTGGCGGTGCGCTCGGCGCCGCGCTTCGCGGCCTTGGCCTGGCCCTTGATGCGCAGGGCCTCGATGGCCGCGTCGAGGTCGCCCTCGGAGTCCTGGAGTGCCTTCTTGCAGTCCATCATCCCGGCGCCGGTGAGCTCGCGGAGCTTCTTCACGTCCGCGGCGGTGAAGTCAGCCATGGTGTTGGGCCGTCCGTTTCTGTCTCGATCACGTACACGTGTGTGGTGCCCCCAGGGGGCGTCCCGGTCGTGGACCTGCCCGAAGGCAGGCCCACGACAGCAAGAGCCGGGGGCTCAGGCCTCCGGTGCGGCTGCCTCGTCGGCAGCGGCCTCGGCAGCCGGCGCCTCTTCTGCAGGGGCCTCGGCGGCAGGGACCTCGGCAGTGGCCTCGGCGGCCGGTGCCTCGGCGGCCGGTGCCTCGGCGGCCGGTGCCTCGGCAGGGGCCGCGGCGGGCGCCGGGGTGGCGGCCGCGTCGTGCGACTGGAGCAGCTCGCGCTCCCACTCGGCCAGCGGCTCGGCCGCGGCACCGCCGGCGGCCTTGTCGTCACCGCGGGAGGCGCCGGCGCGGGCGATCAGTCCGTCGGCCACGGCGTCGGCGACGACGCGGGTCAGCAGGCTGATCGAGCGGATGGCGTCGTCGTTGCCGGGGATCTTGAAGTCGACCTCGTCGGGGTCGCAGTTCGTGTCGAGGATCGCGACCACGGGGATCCGCAGCTTGCGAGCCTCGCCGACCGCGATGTGCTCCTTCTTGGTGTCGACGATCCAGACGGCGCTCGGGATCTTGGTCATGTCCCGGATCCCGCCGAGGGTCTTGTCGAGCTTGTCCTTCTCGCGCTTGAGGAAGAGCAGCTCCTTCTTCGTCATGCCCGAACCGGCCACGTCGTCGAAGTCGAGCTCCTCGAGCTCCTTGAGGCGCTGCAGGCGCTTGTAGACGGTGGAGAAGTTCGTCAGCATCCCGCCGAGCCAGCGCTGGTTCACGTACGGCATGCCGACCCGGGTCGCCTGCTCGGCGATCGCTTCCTGGGCCTGCTTCTTGGTGCCGATGAACATCACCGAGCCGCCGTGCGCGACAGTGGCCTTGACGAACTCGAACGCGCGGTCGATGTAGGACAGCGACTGCTGCAGGTCGATGATGTAGATGCCATTGCGCTCGGTGAAGATGTAGCGCTTCATCTTGGGGTTCCAGCGGCGAGTCTGGTGCCCGAAGTGGACACCGCTCTCGAGCAGCTGGCGCATCGTGACGACGGCCATGGGTGGTTCTCTCCTGTGGTGCCCGGGCGCGGTGCCCGAGCCTTCTCGGTTCCGTGCGGCGGCCGGTCGGCCGTCGCTCTGACGCCCGGACGCACCCGTGCGGCTGCCTGACGACAGCCGACCGAATGGGCGCTGGCGGCGACCTGCGCGAAACGACCGCGCGAGGACACCGGGGGGCGTGCGAAGTACGGCCCGTTGCCGGGCCGCCGGGGGGCAGTCTACGCCACCGCGCGGATCACCCCGGCCACCGCCGGGCGGCACCCGCACCTGCGAAGGGCCACGCGAACGGTGGCGCGGCCGGCCGGCCGGAGCACGCGGAGCCCACAGGGCCCGGTCGACGCCAAGTTGTCCACAGGCGGACCGCCGCAGGCGCGCTCGGCGCCCGGCGCGGCCACGATGTCGATCATGGTTGCTGACAACCGCCGCCGGCGACGCCGGTCGCGACCCTCCCGGCTGGCGCTCACCGCCCTCATGCTCTGCGGGCTGACGCTTCTCGCCGGTGCCGTCCTGCTGGCGGCGGCCGCGGCGTTCCCGGGCGGGCTCCCGGCGTCCACCCTCACCGCCGTGCCGGTCGCCGCGCAGTCCCCCGCCCCGGGGCCGGGGCGGGGCGCGGTGGAGGGGACGCCGGGCGAACGGCCGGTCGCGCGCGACCGGGCCGCCCACTCGGTCCGGGCCGCCCGGCCCACCCCGCCCGGCGGCGGCGCCGGCCGTGGGCAGGCTCGGTCGCCGGGCTCGGCAACAGCCCCGGAGGACGACCCCGGGACCGGGTGGGTGTCTCCGCTGGGCGGGGGCGTCGAGGTTCTGCGCGGGTTCGAGGCGCCGGCGAGCGAGTGGGGGCGCGGGCATCGGGGCGTCGACCTGGCCGCGGCGGCGGGGGACGTCGTCCGCGCGGCCGGCCCGGGCGTCGTCAGCTGGGCCGGGAAGGTCGCGGGCAGAGGCGTCGTCACCGTGACCCACGACGGCGGGCTGCGCACGACGTACGAGCCAATCTCCGCGGACGTCCGCGTCGGCACGCCGAGTCGCGGCCGGCGACGCGCTCGGGACGCTGGAGCCAGGGGCGGGCCACTGCGGCGGGCGCGACTGCCTGCACTGGGGCCTGCGGCACGGGCACGAGCTACCTCGACCCGCTCGCCCTGTTCCGCCGCGGCCCCGCAGTCCTGCTGCCGTTCTGGTCTCTTCCCCCACCCGGCCCCTAGGCGGCGGCCCCTGGGCGGCAGCCTCTCGCGAAGCTCAGGCGTGCGGCTCGGCGAGCTTCGCCCGGAGGGCGAGCATGACCTTCGTATGAATCTGGGAGACCCGGCTCTCGGAGACGCCGAGCTCCCGGCCGATGTCGGCGAGGGTCCGGCTGTGGAAGTAGTAGAGCGTGACGACGGCGCGCTCGCGTTCGGGCAGGTCGGCGACGGCGTCCGCGAGGAGCTGTTTCGTCTCCTGCGACTCGAAGATCGCGACGGGGTCCTCGGCGCCGGCGTCCTCGAGCGTCTCGCCGAGGCTCATCGCGCCGGGCCGGTCGCTGGTCGCGCTCGAGGAGCTCGTCGAGGGCCAGGACGTTGACGACCGACAGCTGGCTGAAGATCTGGTGCAGGTCGGCGAGCGGGACGTCGAGCTCCGCGGCCAGCTCGGCCTCGGTCGGGGTGCGTCGAAGGCGCGCCTCCAGGCTGGAGTACGCCCGCTCGACGGCGCGAGCTTTCGCCCGGACGGAGCGCGGGATCCAGTCGAGGGCCCGCAGCTCGTCGAGGATCGCCCCGCGGATGCGGCGCATCGCGTACGGCTCGAACCGGATGCCCCGCGCGGGGTCGAACTTGTCGATCGCGTCGATGAGGCCGAAGATGCCGTACGAGACGCAGTCGCCCGCGTCCACGTTCGGCGGGAGGCCGACCCGGACGCGGTTCGCGACATGCTTGACCAGCGGCGAGTAGTGCAGGATGAGCGGCTCGCGCTGCGCGTCCGTGCCGCCGGCCTTGTACGCGCGCCACAACGCCTCGACGGCGGCGTCTTCCCCGCCCTGCGACGGGAGTCGGAAACTCTCGGGAGACGGCCCGCACAGTTCGAGCGCGGACGCGTCAAGCCCGGGGGTGCGCTCGCTCATAGGAGGCCCTGAGTCTCTCGACCGACACGTGGGTGTAGATCTGCGTCGTGGTGAGCGTAGCGTGACCGAGCAACTCCTGAACGCTCCTCAGAGTCGGCGCCGCCCTCCAAAAGATGGGTCGCTGCGGTGTGCCGCAGACCGTGCGGGCCGAGGGCGGGGGCGCCCTCGATGCCCCCGAGCCGGTGCTGGACGAGGGTACGAACCGCGCGCTGGCCGAGTCGCCCGCCGCGCGCCCCGAGGAACAGGGCCGGGCCGCTGCCGTCGACGGCGAACACCGGCCGCCCGGCCCGCAGCCACTCGTCGACCGCCCGCAGCGCGGGGATACCGAGCGGGACGGTTCGCTCGCGGGCGCCCTTGCCCAGCGCCCGGACGACGCGGCGCTCACGGTCGACGTCGTCCACGTCGAGCCCGACGAGTTCGCCGACCCGCAGGCCGGTCGCGTACAGCACCTCGAGTACCGCGAGGTCTCGCAGAGCCGCCGGGACCGGCCGGGGCTTCGGGCGACGCGACGAGCGCCTCGACCTGCTCGTGGGTGAGCACCCCAGGCAGGTTGCGGCGGACCTTGGGACTCACGAGCCCGGCGCCCGCGTCGGCCGGAGCGAGGCCCGTGCGGTGCGCGTGCGCGGTGAACGCCCGCGCCGACGCGGCCCGCCGCGCGATCGTCGCGTCGGAGTGGCGGGTCGTCCGTTCCCGGGCCAGCCAGCTGCGCAGGACGGCGAGCGTCAGCTCCGTCGGTGCGCAGACCCCGGCCCGGGAGGCGTGCTCGAGCAGCCGCCCCACGTCCCCGGTGTACGCCCGGACGGTGTGGGCGGAGAACCCGCGCTCGGCCCGCAGGTGGACCTCGAACGCGGCCAGCGCGTCGCCGAGGGGTCCGGGCAGGGCCCTCGGGACCGGACCGGGGACGGCCGGATCCCGCACCCCCGGCCGATTCCTCATGCGAGCAAACTTCGCGCTTGGCCAGGGCAGAAGCAAGCATCGCCGCGCCGGAACAGGCAAAGATCGCCGGCTCACGCCCCGGCCCGCGCCTGGCGAGTCAGCCGCCAGCCGCCGTCCACGCGCTCGACCAGGCCCCGTGCCCGCCAGCTCGCCGAGGACCGCGTGCGTCGGCCCCTCAGCTCCAGCCCGCAGTCGCGGGCGACCGTCGACAGCGGCGCGGGCCGGCGAGCCGGCAGGGCCTCGATGACCGCCAGCAGCTGCGCCGGCAAATCGTCCCGGCCCGGGACGCCCCGACGAGCACCGGCGCGAGGTCGTCACCGAGTCCGCCCGACCGCCTCGACGATCTCCGCCGCCCGGGTGACCAGCACCGCGTGTCTCGTGCGGACGAGCTCGTGCGCACCGGCCGACGCTCCCGACGTGACCGGCCCGGGGACGGCCATCAACGTCCGGCCGAGCTCGTCGGCCCACCGCGCGGTGGTGGCCGCGCCGCTGCGCAGCGCGGCCTCGACCACGACGGTGCCGCGGGACAGCGCGGCGATCACCCGGTTGCGGGTGAGGAACCGACGCCGCGCCGGCGCCGACGCCGAGGGCGGACTCGCTCAGCAGCGCGCCCTCCGCGACGATCCGCTCGATCATCGAGGCGTGCGCCCGCGGATAGGGCACGTCCACGCCGCCGGCCAGGACGCCGACCGTCACCCCGTTGACGGCGAGCGCGCCGCGGTGGGCCGCCGCGTCGATGCCGAACGCGCACCCGGACACGACCGCCCAGCCGCGCTCGGCCACGCCGGCCGCAAGCTCGGTGCTCACGTGCAGCCCGTACGCCGTCGCAGCGCGCGACCCGACCAGCGCCACCGACTCGAGCAGGTGCGTGCGCAGCGGCAGCTCGCCGCGGACCCAGAGCCCGTAGGGACGTCCCGCGCCGAGGTCGTCCAGCTGCGTCGGCCATTCGTCGTCGCCCGGACAGACGAGGCGCGCGCCCGCCGACGCGGCCGCGCCGGAGCTCGGCCGCGCCGTCCGCCTCGGCGAGGCGCAGCGCGCATCGCCGCGGCGCCGGGTACCGCGCAGGTACGCCCGCCGCGATGCCCTCGATCACCGCCGGCGCCCCCTCCTCGTCGAGCAGGACGCCGATTCGCGGCTCCCCCGGCTCGGCGACCCGGGTCAGCGCCGCGCGCGCCGCCCGTTCGTCGTCGCTGACTTGCGCCGGCTCACGCGGCCCACTCCGATGAGATGCCCGGTGCGGAATGCGACCGCGGTGCGCACGTCGTCGGCAGTCGGCCGGTCGCGCCCCGCGAGATCCGCGATGCGTCCAGGCCAGCCGGAGCACCCGGACCACGCCGCGGGCGGTGAGCGTGCCGCGGTCGAAGGCCAGTCTCCAGCGACGCGGTCGAGGCGACCGGCCAGCGCGTGCGCAGCTCGCGGGCCGGGACCTCGGAGTTCACCGTCCAGGGCGTGCCCGCCAGGCGCCGGGCCGCCCGCTCGCGCGCCTCGCGCACCCGCGCCGCCGCCGGCGCCGTGCCCTCCGGATCGGTTCGCGTCGAGCATGTCGTGGCGGCTCGGACGGTCGATCATGACCTGCATGTCGATGCGGTCCAGGAGCGGACGGGACAGCCGGGAGTGGTAGCGCCGCCGGGTCTCCGAGCTGCACGAGCACCCGACCGCGGACGTCGAGGCCTGCCCGCACGGGCACGGGTTCGCCGCCAGAACCAGCAGGAAACCGCGCCGGGAAGATCGCCGTGGCGCCCGACCGGGCGATCACCACCTCGCCCGCCTCGAGGGGTTGCCGCAGGCCGTCCAGGACGCCCGAGCGAAACTCCGGCGCCTCGTCGACGAACAGGACCCCGCGGTGCGCCATCGACGCGGCCCCGGGCCGGATCTCGCGCGACCCGCCGCCGACCAGGGCGGCCGACGTCGCGGTGTGGTGCGGGTTGCAGAAGGGCGGCGAGGTCACCAGCGGGCGGCCCGGCGGCAGCAGGCCGGCCACCGAGTGGATCTCCGTGACCTCGAGCGCCGCCTCACCTACCAGGCGCGGGAGCAGGCCCGGCAGCCGTTCGGCCAGCATGGTCTTGCCCGCCCCGGGGCTGCCGTGCATGAACAGGTGATGGTTGCCGGCCGCGCAGATCTCGAGGGCTCGGCGCGCCTCGTTCTGGCCCCGGACGTCGACCAGGTCCGGCGCGTCCGCGGCGCACCGCACCGGCACCGGGGCGACGGCGACCACGCTGCGCCACCGGCGGCTCGTCCGGCACCGGCTCGCCCCGCAGGACGGCGAGGAACTGCCGCAACGAGCGGACGCCCAGCACCTCGACCCCGTCGACCAGCGCCGCTTCGGCGGCGTTCGGCTCCGGCACGACCACCCGGGTCAGCCCCGCCCGGGTGGCCGCCGCGACGGCGGGCAGGACCCCGCGAAGGGCGCGGACCCCGCCGTCGAGGCCGAGTTCCCCGAGCAGGAGGAGCCCGGCCACCTCGGCCGGGCGCCACGTCGCCGGCGGCGGCGAGCACCGCCACGGCGATCGCCAAGTCGAAGCCGGACCCCCGCTTCTGCAGGTCGGCAGGCGAGAGCGACACCGTCAGGCGCCGGTTCGGCCACGTCTCGCCGCTGTTGACCAGCGCGGCCCGCACCCTGTCCCGCGCCTCCGACAGCGCCGCGTCGGGCAGCCCGACGAGGTAGAAGCCGGGCAGCCCGTCGGAGATGTCGGCCTCGACCTCGACCACCCGGCCGCGCACCCCCGCCAGCGCGACCGACCACACACGGGCGACCGGCATCACGCCACCCCCCGCCGGTGCTCCACGAGCGCGGCGCCGAGCCGGCTGCGGTGCACCCCGACCACGTCCACCCGGACTTCGGCGACCCGCAGGTCGTGGGCCGCCAGCCACATCGCCGCCAGGCGCCGCAGCCGCGCGGCCTTCGCCGGCGTCACCGCCTCGAACGGGGTGCCGAACGTGCTCCCGGAACGCGTCTTCACCTCGCACACCACGAGGGTCTGCCCGTCCCGCGCGACGATGTCGATCTCGCCCGCCCGGCAGCGCCAGTTGCGCTCGACGATAGCCATCCCCGCATCCGCGAGATGCCGTGCCGCCACGTCCTCCCCGTAGCGACCCACTGCGTCCTTCGCGCGCATGCGCACCACCTCCGGCCCCGACCTTGGCGGGAACCGGTCGCGGACGTCCCCGCCCCGGGGCGATCTGTGGACAGTCCGGCCGCGCCGCCGTCCTGTGGACGAAGGCAGCGGGCGAGCGTCAGGCGGAGCTGGGGCCGAGGTCGGACGGCGTGACCCCGTCGACCATGTCGACCGCGTCGAACCAACCGCAGCGCGGCTCACCGCCGGGCAGGTCGAACCGGCTCACGTAGGGCTTGATGTCCACGACCGGCGTCCCGTCCACCAGGTCGACGCCGGCGAAGCGGACGGTCGAGCCGGACACGTCGAGCAGCCGCACGAGGGACAGCCCGAGCGGGTTGACCCGCCGCGGCCCGCGCATGGCGAACAGCCCGATCTCCCGCCCTTCGCGGCGCATCAGGAACGGGACCTGGCGCAGCGGCGGCGGGCCGAGGCCACGCTCGTCCGAGCGGTCCAGCCAGCTGAAGATCCAGGCGTAGTCGAAGTCCTCGAGGCCGGCGAGCCCGTCGACGAAGTCCGCGGCGATCTCGATCGACGCTTCCTCGCCCCGGTTGAGGCTGGACTGGACCGGCGTCGCCTCGGTCACCGAGCGCCCCGACCGGACGATCCCGATCACCGTCAGCGGGCAGTGGATGGTCACGGTCGGCTCACGGCTCCTTCGGCTTTCCGCCGCCCGGGAGCTCGAGCTCGGTCTTGGCCAGCTCCTCGACGTTGACGTCCTTGAACGTGACGACCTTGACGTTCTTCACGAAGCGCGCGGGCCGGTACATGTCCCAGACCCAGGCGTCGGTCATCGAGACCTCGAAGTACGTCTCTCCGCCGTCCGAGCGGACCTGCAGGTCGACGTTGTTCGTGAGGTAGAAGCGGCGCTCCGTCTCCACGACGAAGGAGAACAGGCCGACGACGTCGCGGTACTCCTTGTAGAGCTGGAGCTCCATCTCCGTCTCGTACTTCTCCAGGTCCTCGGCACTCACGGGCGGTTCACGCGTTCTCCTCACAGCGATCGTCCGCGCCATTGTTCCCGGCGGCCGGAGCGCACCCGGCGGCGGCCCGCACGTTGACGTACGACCAGCGGTGCTCGGCGCACGGACCCTGGCGCCGCAGCGCGGCGGAGTGTTCCGGCGTGACGTAACCCTTGTGCTCCGCGAACCCGTACTCCGGGTGATGCGCGTCGAGGTCGACCATCAGGCGGTCGCGCGTCACCTTCGCGACGACGGACGCGGCGGCGATGCAGGCGGCGACCCGGTCGCCCTTCCACATGGCCAGGCCCGGGACGCCGAGCCCGGCGACCGGGAACCCGTCGGTCAGGACGTAGGACGGGCCGACGGACAGGCGGGCGAGGGCCCGGCGCAGGGCGGCGATGTTCGCCCGGTGCAGCCCGATGCGGTCGATCTCGGCCGGCGGCACCAGGACGACGGCGACGGCGGCCGCACGGCCGACGACCTCCTCGAAGACCTCCTCGCGCACGCCCGGACGCAGCAGCTTGGAGTCGGCAAGCCCGGGGACCTCGCCCCGGCGGCCCGGCGGCAGGATCACCGCGGCGGCCACCAGCGGGCCGGCGCAGGCCCCGCGTCCCGCTTCGTCGGCCCCCGCCACCGGGGCGAGCCCGGACCGCGCGAGGGCGCGCTCGTACCCGTAGAGGCCCGCGTCGCGGCGGACGGTCGTGCCGCGCGGTCGGACGGACACGCCTCAGTCCCGGGCGTCGCTCGAGGCGAGCTCTGGTTCGGCGGCTCGGCGGCGACGGGCGAACAGCAGCGGCACCCCGACGATGCCCACGAGCCCGAGGGTCGAGGTGATCGCCGCGTCGTCCAGGGCCTTGCGGTGGAACGTCTCCGGCACCGGCAGCGTGGTCCAGCGCCCCAGCGGCCACACGAGGACGAACGCGCGCCCCACCACGTTCTCGGACGGGATCGTGCCGCCGCCCGGGTCGGACATGTGCACTCGCGAGTCGGCCGACAGCGAGCGGTGGTCGCCCATCACCCACAGGCGGTTCGGCGGGACGGTGACGGTGAACGTGCGGTCGGACGGCTTGTCGCCCGGGTAGATGTACGGCTCCTCGAGCGGGACGCCGTTGACCGTGACCTTGCCGCCGGTGCAGCAGGCCACCTTGTCGCCCGGGACGCCGATGACGCGCTTGATCAGGTCTTTCTCGTTGTCCGAGGGCAGCAGGCCGACGAAGACGAAGACGTCCTTGAGGCCGCGCACGACGGGATTGCTGCTGCGTTCAGCGGGCTCGGTGCCCAGCCAGCCGCCGGGGTCGCGGAAGACGACGACCTGGCCGCGCTTCACATCCCCGAAGTGCGAGGCGAACTTGTTGACCAGCACGCGGTCGCCGCGCAGCAGCGTGTTCTCCATCGAGTCGGACGGGATGAAGAACGCCTGGACGAGGAACGTCTTGATCAACAGTGCCAGGGCGAGGGCGACGAAGACGAGAACCGGCAGTTCACGGAGCAGGCCCGAGGACGGGGCCGACTCCTCGCGTTCGTCCACAGTCGGCTCCGGAGGCAGGTCCTCGTCGGACCGCCGGACGGTCCGGCGCTGGGTCGGGCGCGGCGGGAGCGGTTCCACGGGCTCAGGCTCCGCGGAGTCCGCGGGGTCAGTCACCGGTGGCACGTCCATTCGTCAGCCCTTCGAAACTGTCGGGAACAGGCAGCCGGCCGACCCGCGAGAGCGGCCATACGACGGCTACCGCCCGGCCCACGACCTTGTCCATCGGCACAGTACCGCCGCCCGGGTCCCCGAGGTGGGCACGCGAGTCGGCCGAGCGGCTCCGATGATCACCCATGACCCACAGCCTGCCCGGCGGGACTCGGATATCGAACTTGTCGCGAGACGGAAGATCCAAAGGATAAAGGTAAGGCTCGTCCAGCGACTGCCCATTCACCTGAAGGCGACCGCGAGAGTCGCAGCAGCGGATGCGGTCCCCCGGCAGCCCGATCACCCTTTTGATGTAGTCGTCCTCGCTCGGCGCAGCGCCGACAAGGCCGAGCACGCGGTCCCAGAACCCCAGGCCGCCCGACGACTTCTGCTCGAAACTGCCGACCCCGTCGAAGACGACGACCTGGCCGCGCTGCACGTCGCCGACGCGGTAGGACATCTTGTTGACGAGGACGCGGTCGCCGACCTGCAGCGTGTTCTGCATGGACGGCGACGGAATGTAGAAGGCCTGCAGGAACAGCGCTCGCACCAGCACCATCGTGGCGAGCATGGCGAACAGGAGGGCGGCCTGCGTCCGGCGCAGCTTGCGCCGACGGCGGGTCCGCAACTCCGCGCGGGTCGCGTCGTCCTCGCCCCGGGACCTGCCGCCGCCGCCCAACGACATCCGCCGGTGGGAACGCGGCGGCGCATCGACCGCCGTGGCCGCCCCGGCCGGACCGTCGTCGCCGGCGTTCTCGTCCTCGCCCATCTCCGCCGAGGGTAGCCAACCGCCGACCTGCGGCGGATCGCCTGGCGGCAGAGCCGAGCGCGGGATGGTCAGAGGCGGGAAGCGGCGGGGTCGCGCTTCTCTTTGATCTTCGCCTTCTTGCCGCGAAGGTCGCGCAGGTAGTAGAGCTTCGCGCGGCGCACGTCACCGCGGATCGCGACCTCGATCCGGTCGATCGACGGCGTGTGTACGGGGAAGGTCCGCTCGACGCCGACGCCGAAGCTCACCTTCCGAACGGTGAACGACTCGCGCAGCCCACTGCCCTGGCGGCGGATGACGACGCCCTGGAAGACCTGGATTCGGGAGCGGCTGCCCTCGACCACGCGGACGTGAACCTTGAGCGTGTCGCCCGCGCGGAACGCGGGAATGTCCGACCGCAGGTACGCGGCATCAACGGCGTCGAGGGTGTGCATCGCTTGGAGTCGCTTCCGTCGTCACAGCACGCGGGCGTGCCGGAGATGATCAGGGTTCGGGGTGGCGGCCTAGTCTGTCACAGACAGCAGCGCGGGATGAAACCGGCCGTCGCGCGGCGCCCACCCCTCGGCCGCCAGCGTGGCCAGGTCGGCGCGGTCGCACGCAGCCGGGTCCAACGCCCGGACGAGGTCCGGCCGCCGCCGCGCCGTCCGCCGCAGCGACTCGTCCCGGCGCCAGCGCGCGATCACCCCGTGGTCCCCGGAACGCAGTACCTCCGGCACCTCGAGACCCCGCCACGTAGGCGGTTTCGTGTAGAGGGGGTACTCCAGCAGGCCGGCCGTGTGGGACTCCTCGTCCAGCGAACCGGGGTTGCCCAGCACGCCGGGCAGCAGTCGGGCGACCGCCTCGACCATGACCAACACGGCTGCCTCGCCGCCCGCGAGAACGTAGTCGCCGATCGAGATCTCGTCGAGCGCGTCGACCTCGGGGCGCGTCGCGGTGTGCTCCGCGACCCGCGCGTCGATGCCCTCGTAGCGCCCGCAGGCGAACAGCAGCCAGGGGCAGGCGGCCAGCTCCTCCGCGACCCGTTGGGTGAACGGGCGTCCGCCGGGCGTCGGCACCACCACCCGGGCGCGCTCGCCAGGATCGGGGTCGGCGGCGAGGAGCGCGTCGAGCGCCGCACCCCACGGCTCCGGGCGCATCACCATGCCGGCGCCGCCGCCGTAGGGCGTGTCGTCCACCGTCCGGTGCACGTCGTGCGTCCAGTCCCGCAGGTCGTGGACGCTCACCCGCAACAGGCCACGCCGCACGGCCCGCCCGACGATCGTGAGCTCGAGCGGCGCAAGGTAAGAGGGGAAGATGCTGACGACGTCGATACGCACGCCAAGTCACTCCCCCGCGTCGAACTGCGCGTCCAGCAGGCCGGGCGGAGGGTCGAGAATCGACCCGGCGGCCCGGCAGGTCGACCTGCGGGACGATCTCGGCCACGAACGGCACGAGCACCTCGCGGCCGTCGGGGCAGCGCAGCGCCAGCACGTCCTGGGACGGCAGGTGCAGCACCTCGGTCACGACGCCGACCTCAGCGCCGTCGACGGTCACCGCGGCGAGGCCGGTCAACTGGTGGTCGTAGTACTCGTCCGGGTCGGACGGGACCTCGTCCTCGGCAACCTCGACGACCAGTTTGACGTCGCGCAGCGCCTCGGCGCCCGAGCGGTCGTCGACGCCGTCGAAACTCAGCAGCAGCCGGCCGCTGTGCCAGTGCAGAGCGGCGACGACGAGCGGGCGAGGCAGAGCCGGGTCGGTCCGCAGCACGGTGCCGGGCGCGAACCGGAGCTCTGGGGAGTCGGTGCGCACCTCGACCGTGACTTCGCCGCGCAGCCCGTGCGGCTTGCCGACGCGGCCGACGACGAGCTCGACCACGGGGCTACCGGCGCCGGAGCAGGTCAGCGGCCGCGCTGGTCGACCAGGTCGACCCGCACGCTGCGCCCGCCCACCGCGCTGATCACGGTGCGCAGGGCGGTCGCCGTACGGCCCGAGCGGCCGATGACCTTGCCCAGGTCGTCCGGGTGGACGCGGACCTCGAGCACCTTGCCGTTGCGCTGGGAGCGCTCGCGCACGTGCACCTCGTCAGGGTGCTCGACGATGCCGCGGACGAGGTGCTCGAGGGCCTCTTCGAGCATGCGGTCAGACCCCGGTGGTCGGCTGGTCGGCGGCGAGGTCGGCCTGGGCGGCGGCGCCGTCGGCAGGTGCGTCGTCCGCAGGTGCAGCAGCCTCGGCCGGTGCAGCAGCCTCAACCGGTGCAGCCTCGGCCGGGGCGGTCTCGACGGGGGTGGTCTCGGCGGGGGCCTCGACGACCGCAGCCTCCGCGGGAGCAGCCGCAGCGTCGACGGCGGCGGCCTCGTCGGCCTTGGGCGTCGTTCTTGGCCCGCGGGGTGGTCGCGCCGCCCCGGCCGACGGTGGCGTCGTTGCCGGTCGCGACGAACGCGATCTCCTTGCTGACCTTCGGCTCGGCGACGCGCAGCGTGCCCTCCTGGCCCGGCAGACCCTTGAACTTCTGCCAGTCGCCGGTCACCTTGAGCAGCGCGAGGACGGCCTCGGTCGGCTGCGCGCCGACGCCCAGCCAGTACTGCGCCCGGTCGGACTCGACGATGATCGTGGAGGGGTCGTTCGTCGGGTGGTACTTGCCGATCTCCTCGATCGCGCGACCGTCGCGCTTGGTGCGCGAGTCGGCGATGACGATGCGGTAGTACGGGGCGCGGATCTTGCCCATGCGCTTCAGCTTGATCTTGACGGCCACGGGGGTGGGAACTCCTGGTCTTCTTCGCGTGGATGAGCGGCATGGCCAAGGTGGGGTCCTGGCGCACACGGATGCTCGGTGGACACGCGACGCTCAGGAGAGAGGGGCCTAGGCGACGCGGTGCAGCCGCCGATTATGCCAGAAGGGTGGATCTCACCCGACCACCCGCCCGCGCAGGATGATCCGCGCGGGCGCGGCCAGGGCCGCGAGGTCGCGGCGCGGGTCCCGGGCGAACACCACCAGGTCCGCGGGGTCGCCCTCGGCCAGCGCGGGGCGGCCGAGATAATCCCGGGCCCGCCAGGACGCGCCGCCGAGCACGTACTCCAGCGGCAGTCCCGCCTCGTGCAGGACGCGGATCTCGTCCACCACCCGGCCGTGCTCGATGACCCCGCCCGCGTCGGTCCCGACGAAGACCGGCACGCCGGCCTCGTACGCCGCGCGCACCGTCTCGCGCCCCCGGGCGTGCAGGCGGCGCATGTGGGCGGCGTACGCGGGAAAGCGCGCGGCCCCGCTCTCGGCGATCCCCGGGAAGTTCTCGACGACGTTCAGCAGGGTCGGGACGAGGGCGACGCCCCGCTCCGCCATGCGCCCGATCAGCTCCGCGTCCAGGCCGGTGCCGTGCTCGATGCAGTCGACGCCCGCGTCGAGGTACGCCGCCAGAGCGTCCCGGCCGAAGATGTGCGTGGTCACCCGGGCGCCGGCGGCGTGCGCTGCGGCGATCGCGGCCGCGACGGCGTCGGCCGGCCAGCACGGGGTGAGGTCGCCGGCGTCGCGGTCGATCCAGTCCCCCACGACCTTGACCCAGCCGTCGCCGCGGCCGGCCTCGACGGTGACCGCGGCGGGCAGGTCCGCCGGCTCCACCTCGACGGCGTAGTCGCGGACGTAGCGCCTCGTCCGCGCGATGTGACGGCCGGCCCGGACCACGCGCGGAAGGTCGGCGCGGTCGTCCATCCAGCGCGTGTCGGCGGCCGACCCGCAGTCCCGGGCGAGCAGGACGCCGGTGTCCCGGTCCGCCAGCGCCTGGACCTCGGTCTCCGCGGCATCCACGGCGCCGCCCGGGCCGAGCCCGAGGTGGCAGTGCATGTCCACGAGGCCGGGGACGATCCACCCCGTCCCGACGGTCGTGGCCCCCGGGACGGGTTCGTAGGTGACGCGGCCGTCCCTGACCCAGAGGTCGACCGACGTCTCGTCGGGCAGCCGGACGCCCCGCACGTGCAGTGCGGTCGTCACCTCCGGCGCCACGGCTCAGCGCCCGCCGGGCGGCATGAGGTCGCGCAACTCGGGCGGCAGCTCGAAGTCCTTCGGCAGCTCCGGCAGCGCCGTGCCGGACGCGCGCCGCAACTCGGCCTCCTCGACCTGGCGCGCGCGGGCGGCCGGGTTGCCGCTGCGGCCCTTGGTCTTGACCGGGGCCTTCGCCTTGCCCTTGCCCTTCTTCGTGCCGCGGCCGCCCATGCCGCCGCCGATGCCGGGCATGCCCGGCATCCCGCCGCCGCCGGCCATCGACATCATCATCTTGCGCGCCTCGAAGAACCGGTCGACGAGGCCGTTGACCTCGCTCACGTCGACGCCCGAGCCGTTGGCGATGCGCTTGCGCCGCGACCCGTCGATGATCTTCGGGTCCTTGCGCTCGGCCGGCGTCATGCCCTTGATGATCGCCACGACGCGGTCCATGTCGCGCTCGTCGACCTGGCCGAGCTGGTCCTTGATCTCCCCCATGCCCGGGCAGCATGCCGAGGATCTTCTGCAGGGAGCCCATCTTGCGAACGCTCTCCATCTGCAGCATGAAGTCGTCGAGGGTGAACTCCTGCGCCTTGCCGCTCTTGCCCTTCTTGCCGAGCAGCTTGTCCGCCATCTCGGCGGCCTGCTTCTCGTCGAAGGCCTTCTCGGCGGCCTCGATCAGCGTGAGCATGTCGCCCATGCCGAGGATGCGCCCGGCCATCCGGTCGGGGTGGAAGGTGTCGAAGTCGGACAGCTTCTCGCCGTTGCTGGCGAACATGATCTGACGGCCCGTCACCTGGGCCACCGACAGTGCGGCACCGCCGCGCGCGTCGCCGTCGAGCTTGGTCAGGACGACGCCGTCGAAGCCGACCCCGTCCAGGAAGGCCTGCGCGGTCGTCACCGCGTCCTGGCCGATCATCGCGTCGACGACGAAGAGGATCTCGTTGGGGTTGACCGCGTCGCGGATGTCCGCGGCCTGGCGCATCAGCTCCGCGTCGACGCCGAGCCGGCCCGCGGTGTCGACGATGACGATGTCGTGCTGCTTGCGCCGCGCCTCCTCGATGGACGCGCGCGAGACGGCGACCGGGTCGCCGATGCCGCTGCCGGGCTCCGGGGCGTACACCGCGACACCGGCGCGCTCGCCGACGATCTGCAACTGCTGGACGGCGTTGGGGCGCTGCAGGTCGGCGGCGACGAGCATCGGCGTGTGGCCCTGCTCGCGCAGCCAGAACGCGAGCTTGCCGGCGAGGGTCGTCTTGCCCGAGCCCTGCAGGCCGGCGAGCATGATGACCGTCGGCGAGACCTTCGCGAACCGCAGGCGGCGGGTCTCCCCGCCGAGGATCTTGACGAGTTCCTCGTCGACGATCTTGATGACCTGCTGGGCCGGGTTCAGCGCCTGGCTGACCTCCATGCCCCGCGCCCGCTCCTTGACGGCGTTGATGAACTGCGCGGACGACGGGCAGCGCCACGTCGGCCTCGAGGAGCGCGACCCGGATCTCGCGCGCGGTCGCGTCGATGTCGGCGTCGGTGAGCCGCCCCTTGCCGCGCAGGTTCTTGAACGTCGCGGCCAGGCGGTCGGAAAGCGTGTCGAACACGGCGTGGGAGTCCTCACGGACGATGCGGAGCGGTCGCCGTCAGCCTATCCGCCGCGTCACGCCGCGACCCCGTCAGTCGAGCGCGGCGAGAACGATTTTCCGCACCGAGCGCGGCCTTCGCGTCGTCCAGGACGTCGCCGGTGTCGGGGTCGACGACGTAGAACACGTCGACGGCCTCGGCGCCCCAGGTGCTCACCTTGGCCGACACGACGGACACGCCGGCGCCGGCGAGCGCCTGCCCGATTCGGTAGAGCAGGCCGGGCCGGTCGTGCGCGCGGACCTCCAGCACGGTCGCGCGATCGGAGGCGCCGGCGATCACGTGCACGCGCGGCGGCGGGACGGCGATGCCGACCCGGGGCGCGTAGGCGGCCTCGCGCCGGGCGAGCCGCTCGGCCACGTCGAGCTGTCCGTCCAGGGCGCGCTTCACGTCGGTCCGCAGCACGCCGGCGTCCGGCAGCGACCCGAACTCCGGGCTGACCGTCCAGATCGTGACGGCGGCGCCGCCGAGGGTCTCCGTCACGGCGGAGCGCACGGCGAGGCGGTGCATGCTCAGCACGCCGGCGACGGCTGCGAGCAGGCCCAGCTTGTCGGGCGCGACGACCGTGATCGTGGTGCCCTCGGCCTGCGGCGCGTCGACGGCGACGTCCACGACGCCCTCGCGGGCGAGGGCGCGCTGCGCGTCGGTGAGGCCGGACGACACCGGGGCCGGGCGCCCGCGCAGCACCTCCGAGGTGCGCTCGACGAGGGTGCCGATCAGGTCGGCCCGCCAGGGGGTCCAGGCCGCCGGGCCGGTCGCGAGCGCGTCCGCCTCGGTCATCGCGGCCAGCAGGTCGAGGACCTCGAGCGTGCCGACGGCCTCGGCGACCTGCGCGAGCGTGGCCGGGTCGTCCAGGTCGCGGCGGGTCGCGACGTCGGGCAGCAGCAGGTGGTGCTGGACGAGCAGGGCGAGGACGTCCACGTCGTCCGGCGCCGAACCCGAGCCGCGGGGCGAGGTCGCGCACCACGGTCACGCCGGTCTTGCTGTGGTCGCCCGGCCAGCCCTTGCCGATGTCGTGCATGAGCGCGCCGACGAGCAGCAGGTCGGGGCGGGCGACCCGGCGGGTGAAGGCCGCCGCGTTGGCGGCCGCCTCGACCAGATGGCGGTCGACGGTGAAGCGGTGGACGGCGTTGCGCTGCGGCCGGCAGCTGACCCGCTCCCAGTCGGGCAGCAGCGTGGTGATGACGCCGGCGAGGTCGAGCGCCTCCCACACCTGGACGGCGGGCCGGCCGGCGCCGAGCAGCCGCACGAGCTCGCCGCGGGCCGCGTCCGGCCAGGGTTCGGGCAGCCGCTTGACCGTGGCGGCGAACCGGTCGACGGTGCCCGGCGAGAGCGGGATGCCCGCCTGCGCGGCGGCCGCGGCCGCGCGCAGCACGAGGACCCGATCCTTGACCGGGTCCGCGTCCCGGGACAGGACGGCCTCGCCCTCGAACTCGACGACGCCCTCGGCCAGCGGGGTCCGCGCCGACGGCTTGTTGGTGCCGCGGATCCGGAACTTGCGCGAGCGTTCCTCGATCACCTGGTGCACCCGGCGCCAGGTGATGTCGGAGGCGTAGGCGATGTTGCGGCCGACCTCGGCGAGCAGGCGCATCAGGGCGGTCGCGTCGAGCAGGCCGAGGGAGGCCGCCACGTTGTCCTGCTCCTGGAGTACGAGCCGGTCGGTGCTGCGCCCGGTCACGGTGTGCAGGGCGTCGCGGACGTCGAGCAGGTGCGCGTGCGCGCCGGCGATGCGGGCGTGCGGGACGTCGGCGATCCAGGACGCCTGCACCGCCCGCAGGGCCACCAGGTCGCGCAGCCCGCCGCGCGACTCCTTCAGGTCCGGCTCGAGCAGGAAGGCCAGCTCGCCCTGGGTGCGGTCGCGCTCCCGGCACGAGTCGGACAGCTCACGCAGGCGGGTCGGCGCCGCGGAGCGCCAGTCCGCGAGGATCGTCGAGCGCAGCTGCTGGGTCAGGCCCGACGTCGCCCGCGATGTGCCGCAGGTCGAGCAGGCCGAGCAGGACCTTCAGGTCTTCCCCCGCCATCGTCCGGGCGTGCTCGAGGGTTCGGACGGAGTGGTCGAGCTTCACGCCCGCGTCCCAGATCGGGTACCAGATCGCGTCGGCGACGCCCGCCATGTCGCGCTTCTTCGAGTGCAGCAGCAGGACGTCGAGGTCGCTGCCGACGACGAGCTCACCCCGGCCGTAGCCGCCCACGGCGACGAGCGCCACCTGCGACTCGTCGCCGCCGGTCGCGGTGTTCAGGAGCCGGCCCAGCCAGCGGTCGGCGGCCCCGCTGAGCTGCTTGCGCCGCTCCGGGCCGTACGGCTCGGAGCGCGCGATGAGCGCGGCACGCGCCTGCGCGTAGGTGGTCATGTCGCCCCGTCCCGTCCCGTCGCTCGCCGTCGGTGAGCCACAGACCTACAGGGCCTCGATGCCGCGTTCACCCGTGCGCACGCGCGCGGCGGTCTCCACGGGGACGACCCAGATTTTGCCGTCGCCGATCTTGCCGGTTTGCGCGGCCGCGAGGACGGCGTCGAGAACGGCCTCGATGTCGTGGTCGTCCACCAGGACCTCGATCTTGACCTTGGGCACGAGGTCGACGACGTACTCGGCGCCGCGGTAGACCTCGGTGTGCCCGCGCTGGCGGCCGTACCCGCTGGCCTCGCTGACCGTCATCCCGTGCACGCCGACGCGTTCGAGCGCCGTCCGCACGTCGTCGAGCTTGAAGGGCTTGATCACGGCGGTCAGCAGCTTCATCGGGGTTCCAACTCTCGGTTGCGGCTCAGGTCGGGGTGGAGAACGGGGGCGGGGCCGAGGAAGACGGGGGTCCTGTACTGCCGTGCGGCGTCGAGCCGGACCCTACGGGCACCCGGGACGGGTGCGACGTGGCCGCGCCCAGTTCGTAGGCGGTTTCGGCGTGCAGGACGAGGTCGACGCCGGTGATCTCGTCCTCCTCGCTGACCCGGAAGCCCATGGTCTTGTGCACCACCAGGCCGATGATCATCGTCACCACGAACGAGTAGGCGAACACGGCACCCGCCGCGACGGCCTGCTTGCCGAGTTGGTCGAGCCCGCCGCCGTAGAAGAGCCCGTTCACGCCGTCGTTCGGGTCCTCCGTGAGGATGCCTGTCGCCTCCGCGCTGGCGACCAGCCCGATCATCAGGGTGCCGACGATGCCGCCGACCAGGTGGACCCCCACCACGTCCAGCGAGTCGTCGTAGCCGAGCTTGTACTTCAGCGGCACGGCCAGGGAACAGGCCACGCCGGCGACCAGCGCCGACGGCCGCGGCACCGAGCGGGGTCACCGACCCGCACGACGGGGTGATCGCCACCAGCCCCGCGATCGCGCCCGAGGCCGCGCCGAAGGAGGTGAAGTGCCCGTCCCGGGCCTTCTCCACGAGGAGCCAGCCCACGATCGCGCAGGAGGCCGCGATCTGCGTGTTGGCGAGCACGAGCCCGGCCTGCATGTTGGCCGCGAGCGCCGACCCCGCGTTGAAGCCGAACCAGCCGAACCACAGCAGGCCCGCACCCAGCAGGACGAACGGCAGGTTGTGCGGGCGCATCGGGTCGCGCTTCCAGCCCAGCCGGCGACCGATCACGATCGCCATCGCCAGGCCGGCCGCACCCGAGTTGATCTCGACTGCCGTGCCGCCGGCGAAGTCGAGCGCACCCAGCCGGTCGCCGATCCATCCACCGTTCCCGCCGTCGAAGAAGAAGACCCAGTGCGCGATCGGGACGTAGACGAACGTCGCCCACAGGAACACGAACACGCACCAGGCGCTGAACTTGGCCCGCTCGGCGATCGCCCCGCTCACCAGGGCCGTCGTGATGATGGCGAAGGTCAGCTGGAAGGTGGCGAACACCGGGGTCGGGATCGTGCCGTAGGTGGTGGTCATGGTGCCGGACAGGCCGACCGCGTCGAGCCCGCCGATCAGGCCGACTGCCCTGGTCGGTGGTGAACGCCAGGCTGTAGCCGTAGGCGAGCCAGACGACGGTGAGGATCACGATCGACGCGACCGTCATCATCATCATGTTCAGGACGGCTCTTCGCCCGGACCATGCCGCCGTAGAAGATCGCGAGCCCGGGCGCCATGAGCAGCACCAGCGCCGTGCTCGCCAGCACCCAGGCGGTGTCGCCCGCCGTCGATCTCCGGCATGTGCGGGAGCCTCCTTGCAGTCCGACGCCCGGGCGGACGCGTCGCGTGGGACTGTTCCGAGGTCGTGTTTCGCGCAATGGATCCGACGTGTTTCCGGCGAATTACGGATGCCGCACAATCGTTCCGGGCCGGTGAAGAGCGCCTCACGGAGGCGGCCGGCCCGGCCGGGTCGCGGTGCGTTCGAGGGGTAGTCCCCGTTCACCGACCGGCCGGGCCACGCCTCCTACAGCGCCTCGACCCCACGCTCGCCGGTACGCACGCGCACCGCCGTGTCGACGGGGACGACCCAGGCCTTGCCGTCGCCGATCTTGCCGGTCTGCGCCGCCTTGACGACCACGTCGAGGATGTCGGAGACGTCGGGGTCGTCGACGAGGACCTCGATGCGCACCTTCGGCACGAGGTCGACGGTGTACTCCGCGCCCCGGTAGACCTCGGTGTGCCCGCGCTGGCGGCCGTAGCCGCTGGCCTCGCTCACCGTCATCCCGTGGACGCCGAACTTCTCCAGCGCGCTCCTGACGTCGTCCAGCTTGAACGGCTTGATCACCGCAACCAGGAGTTTCACGCGTCCACCTTCGGGCCGGCGGAGCTGGGGTTGGCGGGCGTCCGCCTCGACCGGACCCGCGGGGGCGGGCGGCGGTGCCGGGACCGGTGCGGGGGCACCGGCGTAGGCGGGGATGCCGGTGTGCCGCGCCATCGGCGATCCGACGGCGGTGAGCTCGTACGCGCTCTCCGCGTGCTGCGTCACGTCGACGCCGGTGAGCTCCTCTTCCTCCGCGACCCGGAAGCCCATGATCGCGTGCAGGATGTAGCCGAGGATCAGAGTCACGACGAACGAGTAGCCCATGACCGCGAAGGCCCCGACCAGTTGCTTGCCGAGCTGCGTCAGCGCCGCCGCCGTAGAAGAGCCCGTCGACACCCGCGGGGGCGGACGCCGTAGCGAACAGGCCGATCAGGACGGTGCCGAACAGGCCGCCGACGAGGTGGACGCCGACGACGTCGAGCGAGTCGTCGTAGCCGAGCTTGAACTTCAGCGAGATCGCCAGGGCGCAGACGGCGCCGGTGATGACGCCGATGGCCATCGCGCCCATCGGGTTCACGGTGTTGCAGGCGGGGGTGATGGCCACGAGGCCGGCGACCGCGCCGGAGGCGGCGCCCAGGGTGGTGAAGTGACCGTCGCGCAGGCGCTCGACGAGCATCCAGCCGATGATCGCCGCCGCGGTGGCCGCCTGGGTGTTGATGAAGGTGACACCGGCGGTGTTGTTCGCGGCCGAGGGCCGAGCCGGAGTTGAAGCCGAACCAGCCGAACCACAGCAGGCCCGTACCGAGGAAGACCAGCGGCATGCTGTGCGGGCGCATCGGGTCCTTGCGCCAGCCCTTGCGCTTACCGAGCACGATCACGAGGGCGAGCGCCGCGGCGCCGGCGTTGATGTGCACCGCTGTGCCGCCGGCGAAGTCGAGGGCCTTGAGCCGGTCGGCGATCCAGCCGCCGTTCCCGCCGTCGAAGAAGAAGACCCAGTGCGCGACCGGGATGTAGACCAGGGTCACCCAGAACGCGACGAACACGCACCAGGTGCTGAACTTCGCCCGGTCCGCGACCGCGCCGCTGATCAGGGCGACCGTGATGATCGCGAACATCAGCTGGAAGGCGATGAACACCGTCTCGGGGACGGTGCCGATCAGCTTGGTGTCGAGGATCTGGTCGGCCAGACCGAACGCGTCCCGGCTGCCGAGCAGGCCGGAACCCACGTCGGTGGTGAGGGCGAGGCTGTAGCCGTACATCACCCAGATCACCGTGGTGATGGCCATCGCGGCCGCCGACATCATGAGCATGTTGAGCACGCTCTTCACGCGGACCATGCCGCCGTAGAAGAACGCCAAGCCTGGTGTCATGAGCAGCACTAGCGCGCTGCTCGCGAGGATCCAGGCGGTATCCCCGGAGTTGAGCTCAGGCATCCGTTGGTACTCCCTTCGTGCCCCGCAGCTCTGCGCGCTGCGGTCGCGTCCTGCGTCGCAGAGTGTCGAGAGCGCGTTTCACAAGAACGCGAGAGTTGTTTCAGAGGGGTCACCGCTGGTGCACCGTCGTTACGTCTGGATTAACGAAAAGGATCAACCGGGACGCAACCACCCAGAATGGCGGTGCGAACTCGCACAGTGACGGACTCCGCGACCATCGGTTGTCACGGAACGCAACGACGCCGGGGAGTAGCCGAGGGCCTCAGTCGGAGGCGAGCAGCGCGTCGACGAACGCCTCGGGGTCGAACGGCGCCAGGTCGTCCGGACCCTCGCCGAGGCCGACGAGCTTCACCGGCACGCCGAGCTCCCGCTGGACGGCGATGACGATGCCGCCCTTGGCCGTCCCGTCCAGCTTGGACAGGACGATGCCGGTCACGTCGACGACCTCGGAGAACACGCGGGCCTGGATCAGGCCGTTCTGCCCGGTCGTCGCGTCCAGGACGAGCAGGACCTCGTGCACCGGCGACTGCTTCTCGATGACCCGCTTGACCTTGCCGAGCTCGTCCATCAGCCCGGTCTTCGTGTGCAGGCGCCCGGCCGTGTCGATGAGGACGACGTCGACGTCCGCGCCTGCGGCCTCCTTGACGGCGTCGAACGCCACGCTCGCGGGGTCGCCGCCCTCGGGGCCGCGCACCGTGCGGGCGCCGACCCGGTCACCCCAGGTCTGGAGCTGGTCCACGGCAGCGGCGCGGAACGTGTCGGCCGCGCCCAGCAGGACGGTGTGCCCGTCGGCCACCAGGACGCGGGCCAGCTTGCCGGTGGTCGTGGTCTTGCCGGTGCCGTTGACCCCGACGACGAGGACGACCGAGGGGCGCTCGCCGGTGCCCCGCATCGGGTGCAGCGAGCGGTCGACGTCCGTGCCGATGAGCTTGAGCAGCTCCGCGCGCAGCAGCGCGCGGAGCTCGTCCGGGGTCTTGGCGCCCTGCACCCGGACCTCGCGGCGCAGCGCCTCCACCAGCTCGCGGGTCGGCGCGACGCCGACGTCCGCGCCGATCAGGAGCTCCTCGATCTCCTCCCAGGTGTCCTCGTCGAGGACGTCCCGGGTGAGCAGCGCGAGCAGGCCGCGGCCGAGCGTGCTCTGCGAGCGGGCCAGGCGGGACCGCAGCCGGCGGAACCGGCCGGCCGTCGGCTCGGGGACGTCGAACGCCGGGACGGCGACGTCCTCGACGGCGGGGTCGTCCTGCTCCAGGTCGTCGATCGCGTCCGGCAGGTCGACCGCCGGCGGGGCGCGGCCGGGGGGCTGCACGGCGTCCGTGAGGCTCTTCTCGGGCTTCGGGGGCGCCTGCGGCAGCCCGGTCGCCTTCGGCGGGGGTGCCTGCGGCCCGGGCTTCGGTCGACCCTTGAGGCCACGCTGCACCAGACCCACGACCCCGGCAGCCACCACCATCACGATGACGAAGGTGAGAAGCAGGATTTCCACGACGACCCCGGTAAGTAGATGAGTTTGGACGGCCGGTTCAGCAGATTGTCCACCGGCGGGACGGACCCGAGCGCCTGGGCTAGCCGGTGGGGAGCCGTTCGGCGAGCATCGAGCGCAACCCCGCGATCCCGTCGTAGAGATGGCCCTTCATTCCGACGCGCTCCGCGCCCGCCACGTGCCGGTTGCTGGCACCCACGTAGACGCAGCGCTCCGGCTCGGCCTCGAGGATGCCCGGCGGCCAGCGTGTAGATCGCCGCGTCCGGCTTGGTGGCGCCGGCGCGGGCGGAGTTCACCACGGTGTCGACCTTCTCGATCAGACCGAGCACGACGAGGTCGAGTTCGAGGCGTGTCGTGCCGTTCGCGACGATGGCCGACCTTGACCCCGCGCGCGCGGATATCGAGCGAGCACGTCCGCGACCGACGTCGTCGACGCGGCCCATGCGCGCGCTCCAGTCGGCGACCAGGTCGATCGCCGTCTCGACGTCGCTCGCAGATCGGGACCATCGCCGGCGACGACGCCGGCCCGCCAGTCCTCGTCGGTGATCTCACCGAGCAGCGCCGGCCCGACCCGTTCGGGAGCGAAGGCCACCGCCTCCAGGGTGCCCGGCTCGACCCCGTGACGTCGCTCGATCTCGGCGGTGCCACCGGCGTCGAAAACGCGCAGGACACCGTCCAGGTCGAACAGAAACGCCTGCGGGGTGGAGCTCATGAACCCCATCCTGGCAGCCCGTGCCCACCCGCGAGGAACCGCCCGCTCAAGCGGGCTGGTCCTCGCGCAGCCGCTGGCTGATCACCGTCGTCACACCGTCGCCGCGCATCGAGACGCCGTAGAGCGCGTCCGCGACCTCCATCGTCCGCTTCTGGTGGGTGATCACGATGAGCTGGCTGGACTCCCGCAGCTCCTCCATGATCGTGATCAGACGGCCGAGGTTGGTGTCGTCGAGCGCCGCCTCCACCTCGTCCAGGACGTAGAAGGGGCTGGGCCGCGCGCGGAAGATCGCCACGAGCAGCGCAACGGCCACGAGCGACCGCTCGCCGCCGGAGAGCAGCGAGAGCCGCTTGACCTTCTTGCCGGGTGGGCGGGCCTCGACCTCGATGCCGGTGGTCAGCATGTTGTCCGGGTCCGTGAGAACGAGGCGACCCTCGCCGCCCGGGAACAGCCGCGAGAAGACGCCCTCGAACTCGCGGGCCGTGTCGGCGTACGCGGCGACGAACACCTGCTCGACGCGGTCGTCGACCTCCTTGATGACGGTCAGCAGGTCGCGCCGGCTGTTCTTCAGGTCCTCGAACTGCTCGGAGAGGAACTTGTGCCGCTCCTCCAGCGCCGCGAACTCCTCCAGCGCCAGCGGGTTGACCTTGCCGAGCAGCGCGAGCCCGCGCTCGGCGCCGCGCAGACGCTTCTCCTGCTCCGCCCGGACGTAGGGCACCGGCTCGCTGGGCAGGGCGTCCTGCGGTGCGTCCGGTTCGGGCTGGACGGGGATCAACTGATCCGGGCCGTATTCCGCGAGCAGTGTGTCGGGGTCCGTACCGAGCTCCTCGAGCGAGCGCTGCTCGAGCTGGACGATCCGCATGCGGTGCTCCGCGCGGGCCACCTCGTCGCGGTGGACGGTGTCGGTGAGGCGCTCGAGCTCGGCCGCCAATTCTCGCCCGGCGCGGCGCTCGGCGGCCAGGTCGACCTCCCGGGCCTGGCGGGCCGCGTCGGCGGCCCCGCGCTCGGCCGCCGCAGCGACCAGCGAGGACTCGAGCAGCGTCAGCGCGTACCCGGCGGCGAGGGCGACGGCGCGCGCGACGCGGGCCTCGCGCGCGCGCTGCTCGCGGCGGACGGCGGCCTGCTCGCGGGCGGACCGCTCGGAGCGCGGCGGACCGTTCGAGGGCGTCCGCCCGACCGGCCAGCGCGCGGGCGCGCTCCTCCCCCGTCCGCAGCGCCAGGCGCGCCTCCATCTCGGCAGCGCGGGCGAGCGTGCAGATCTCGGCGAGGCGGTCACGTTCCCCGGTGCCGGCGTCGGCGTCCTCCGGTTGGGACTCCGCGTCGTCGAGCCGTTCTTCGAGCTCGGCCAGGCCGGCGAGGTCGGCGTCGCGGGCCTCTTCCGCGCCGCGGATCGCCGCGGCCAGCCGCTCGGCCTCGGCCTCGGCGCTGCGGGCCGCCGCGCCCAGGTGGGCGAGCTGCTCCGCTGACGGCGGCCATCTCCGCGTCGGAGGAGTTGAGGCGGATCAGCGCGGCGTCCGCCGCCGCCGCCGCGTTCGCGCGTTCGGCGTCGGCCTGCGCCGAGCGAGAAGCGCAACCGGACCGCCAGGTGGTCGGCCTCGGCGAGTTGCTGGGCGGCCTCGTCCACGGCCGCCTGCACCTCGAGCAGACTGGGCGCGCTCGCCGAGCCCCCCGCGGCCAGGTCGGCGCCCAGCAGGTCGCCGTCCCGGGTCACCGCCCGCAGCTGCGGGTGCGACGGCTGACGAGGGCGCGGGCCGCCGTGAGGTCGTCGACGACGACGTACCGGTTGATCAGGCCCTCGAGCGCGTTGCACAGCGGGGCAGGTGCGGTCACCAGCTCGACCGCGTAGCGCGCGCCGGCCGGCAGCGCCGGCCACTCGCCGTCGGCGAAGCCCGCGTCGGACGGGGACTTGGCCGCGCCGCCGACGAGCAGGCGGACCTGCCCGGCGTCGGAGTCCTTGAGGTAGCGAAGCGAAGCCTCGGCCGCGTCGACGGACTCCACCGCGACGGCGTCGGCCGCCGCACCGAGTGCGGCCGCGATCGCCGTCTCGTCGCCCGGGTTCACCGTCAGCAGCGCCGCCACGGACCCGAGAACGCCGCTGAGCTCGGCCGACGCCGCGAGCAGCGCTCCGGCGGCGTCGCGCCGGGCCAGGCCCAGTTCGAGCGTCTCCTTGCGGGCGGCCAGGCCGGAGCGCTCGCGCTCGGCCGTGCGTTCCTGCTCGCGCAGGGCGGTGACCCGCTCCTCGATGCCCGCGAGGACGTCCGCCGCCTGCTCGTACGCCTCGTCCAGGTCGACTTCGCCCTCGTCCAGCCCGGCGGCCTGCGACTCGAGCCCGCGCAGCGCGCCGCTCGCCTGACTCGCGCGCTCGCGGGCGCCGTCGAGCGCACCGGCCAGGCGGCCGATCTCGGACTCGGCGGCGGCCGCCCGGCTGCGCAGCCCGTTGACCTTGCCCTGCAGGCGGGCGAGGCCCTCGCGCCGGTCGGCGGCGACGCGCAGGACCGACGCGAGGCGCTTCTCCTCGGCCGCGAAGTCGGCCTCGCTGCGCCGGCGGTGCTCGTCGGCGTCGGCCAGCCGCTCGCGGGAGGCCTCAACGGCCTCGGCCAGCTCGGCCTCCTGCTCGCGGACACGGACAGCCTCGCGCTCCATGTCGTCCGGGTCGCGCCCGGCACGGCTGGCTTCGGGCTCGTCCGCGAGGTGGCGGGCGCGCTCGGCGGCGAGGCCGGCGGTGCCGCGGAAGCGTTCCCGGAGCGCCGAGATCCGGTACCAGGTCTCCTGCGCGCGGGCGAGCGCCGGGGACGCGTCCGCGAGCGCGATCTCGAGCTGCGTCTCGCGCTCGCGGCTGGCCGCGAGCGCCGTCTCGACCTCGCCCTGGCGGGCCCGCAGCGCCGCCTCGTCCGCGACCTCGGCCTCGAACGACGACCGCAGCGTCAGCAGGTCGTCGGCGAGCAGGCGCAGCCGTGCGTCCCGCAGGTCGGCCTGGATGACCGCCGCGCGCCGCGCCACCTCGGCCTGGCGGCCGAGGGGCTTGAGCTGACGGCGCAACTCGGTGATGAGGTCGCCGACGCGGGTCAGATTGGACTGCATCGCCTCGAGCTTGCGGAGCGCCTTCTCCTTACGCTTGCGGTGTTTGAGGACGCCCGCAGCCTCCTCGATGAACCCCCGGCGGTCCTCCGGTGTCGCCGAGAGCACCGCGTCGAGCTGACCCTGCCCGACGATGACGTGCATCTCGCGCCCGATACCCGAGTCGGACAGCAGTTCCTGGATGTCCAGCAGGCGACAGGTGTCGCCGTTGATGGCGTACTCCGAGCCGCCGTTGCGGAACATCGTCCGCGAGATCGTCACTTCGGTGTAGTCGATCGGCAGGGCGCCGTCGCTGTTGTCGATGGTGAGCTGGACCTCCGCTCGACCCAACGGCGGACGGCCCGACGTCCCCGCGAAGATGACGTCCTCCATCTTGCCGCCGCGCAAGGATTTGGCCCCCTGCTCCCCCATCACCCAGGCGAGCGCGTCCACCACGTTGGACTTGCCGGAGCCGTTCGGCCCGACCACGCACGTGATCCCCGGCTCGAAGCGCAGGGTGGTCGCGGAGGCGAAGGACTTGAATCCGCGGAGCGTCAGACTCTTGAGGTGCACGCGGTCGAACTTACCCGCCGATCCCGCGCCCTCCGGACCACGACACCGGCCCGCGAAACCCCTGTGACTGCCGTGGCGAATGAGGGCTGGTGGCCGCGTGCAGGGAGGCCCGGCATGGGGGTGACCGCGGGCTGATGGGACCGGCACGCCGCCGGAAGTGGGCGGGACGAGAGCGGACTGTGGGGCCTTCGAGGGAACTGGCCTGTACGCAGCCTGCCCGGCGTCCTCGCGCGTCTGCACTCTGGACGGTGCCGCCAGCCTCTAGGTCGACTTCTGGCGGCGTGTCGGCCCTTCGGACCGCCGATAGGACCGACAGACCACCAGAAGTGGACCGAGGGCGGGACGAGAGCGCGCGCGGACGGGCCGGCGGAGGCCCGAGAGACAGTGCGGCCGACTCCGAAATGGCCGCCGACCGGCGACCGCCGCCGGAACGGAGCGGAGCGTAGAGCGAATGGCCACGAGCCGTGGAGCGACGAAGGAGCGGAACGGCGAGCAGGCGGCGAGCGCCGAAGCTGCCCTGCGGCAGCGCACGGCGCGAGCGCGACGCGGGCGGAGCCCGCAATAAAAAGAGCGCTGGGGTGCTCGCGCCCGCCTGCGAGCACCCCAGCGCGTACTTGGGACGGTCAGGCCCGCCGACCGACCGCCCGGGCGATCAACTCGTCAGACGAGGTGACCGCTGGAGGCTCACTACAGTGTCCGTCCGCCACCTGCGCGCCCGCCAGCGCGATGAGTGGAAGGAACCAAGACTCAGCAGAACTGGGTCTCCGTAGTGACTTGCTGCCCCGATTTCTCGGAACCGCAACCCTCTGCCCCCCTCAACGAGCGAACGCAGCGGAGGTCACGCGTGGGGCTCGCAGATGTTCGGCGATTCCTGGGCTATTTCCGCCGGTCGCCCGACCGCGAGTCCGCGATGCAAAGAATGTCCGACTTTGCACCCGGGGTCGCGCCTACTTAGGCCCGGACACGACAAAGGGGACGCCTCACGAGGCGTCCCCGGTCGCAATGATCTAGCCGGCACTACGCGAGTGCGGGCTCCTGCATGTGTACAGCGAGCAGTTCGTCGCGGTGCAAGGCAGCTGCCAGCGAGTCGTTCTCGGCCCGTACCCGGATGAGTTCGGACTCGAGCTCACTGACTCGTCGCTGCAAGCGCCGCATCTCCTGATCACACGGGGGTCGGGACCGCCGACATGTCCGAGAAGCGCCTTCGCCATCGAGGGGTCCTCCACGCTGAGAGACCAGCTTGTGTGCTGTCGTGATGTGGGCGTTCACCTGAGGACAAGAGTGTGTCTTGCTTCGAGCGAACGCGGGGGTCTCCTTAGGGTCGCACCCAGACCCTCTTGAGGTCAAGCCATAGGAGGCGACCGCGCCCATGCGGCGGCTGACACCGGACGAAGGGGCGTCGGAGGAGTCCTCACGAAGGGCCCGATCGAGGCGATCATGCATCACCGCAACCCGGGGCGCAATAGCATTCACCCGTACCTAATCATCACAACACCGCATTGATTCGGCCGCCCGACCATAGGCGCCGGTCACCGTGCTACCAGCGGGCTCGGCGCGGTCGCGGCTGGCACTTCGGGCAACTGAACGACGACCTGTTCATGAAGGCGTCGCGTCTGATCTCGGAACCGCACCGCCGGCAGGCCCGTCCGGCCCGGCCGTAGGCCTCCAGCGACCTGTCGAAATAGCCACTCTCGCCGTTCACGTTGACGTACAGGCTGTCGAAGGACGTGCCGCCTTGCGGCGAGCGCTTCCGACATGACCTCCCGCGCGGCCGCGAGAACGCGGGCGACCTCGGCCGGGCCGCAACGTCTCGGTCGGGCGGGCGAAGTGCAGCCGGGCCCGCCACAGCGCCTCGTCGGCGTAGATGTTGCCGATGCCGCTCACCAGGTTCTGGTCGAGCAGGGCGCGCTTGAGCCCGGTCTGCTTGCGCCGGAGGGCTGCGCTGAAGGCCGCCTCGTCGAAGGCGGGGTCCAGGGGGTCGCGCGCGATGTGGGCGACGGACGCCGGGACGGGGGCGCCGCCGACCCCGTCCGCGAAGGGCTCGACGGACAGCCCGCCGAACGTCCGCTGGTCGACGAACCGGACCTCGGGACCACCGTCGGCGAAGCCGAGCCGCACCCGCAGGTGCCGCTCGGCGGGGCGCAGTCGGCGGGCTGGACGAGGAGTTGGCCGCTCATGCCCAGGTGGGCGAGCAGGGCCTCGCCCGAGTCCAGCGGCAGCCAGAGGAACTTGCCGCGGCGGGCCGTGCCGAGAACGCGCCGGCCGGCCAGGCGGCCGGCGAAGTCATCGGCGCCGGCGATGTGGCGGCGGATGGCGCGCGGGTGCTCGACGGCGACGTCCGCGAGCGGTCCGGCCGGTGACGAAGCGGTCGAGGCCCCGGCGGACCACCTCGACCTCGGGAAGCTCGGGCACGAGAGGTGAAATCTAGGCGGGCGGGAGGTCGTCCGCGTACTTGCGCGCGCAGCGACGTCCACGCGGCCTCGGCCGCCTGCTGCTCGGCCTCCTTCTTGCTGCGCCCGGAGCCCTCGCCGTAGTCGGCCCCGGCGACCCGGGCGGTCGCCTGGAAGGTCTTCTCGTGGTCCGGCCCACTCTCGGTGACCGCGTACTCCGGGACGCCGATGCCGATGGTGGCCGTCAGCTCCTGCAGGCTGGTCTTCCAGTCGAGGCCGGCGCCGAGGCGCGCGGAGGTCTCGATCAGCGGGTCGAAGAGCCGGTGGACCAGCGCGGACGCTTCGTCCAGGCCGCGGTCGATGTAGACGGCGCCGATGAGCGCCTCGAGGGTGTCGGCGAGGATGGAGGACTTGTTGCGCCCCCCGTGCCCTCCTCGCCGCGCCCGAGCCGCAGGAAGCGACCGAGGTCGAGGCCGCGGCTGACGTCGGCGAGCGCGCGCATGTTGACGACCGCCGCCCGCAGCTTCGCCAGCTGCCCTTCCGGCAGGTCGGGATGGCGGTGATAAAGCGTGTCGGTCACGACCAGCCCGAGCACGGAGTCGCCCGAGGAACTCGAGCCGCTCGTTGGTCGGCAGGCCGCCGTTCTCGTACGCGAACGACCGGTGGGTCAGCGCGCGTACCAGGAGGGCCTCACCGACAGCGACGCCGAGCCGCCCCTCGAGCAGTGTTGCCGAGGGACGGATCTCCGGGGCGGCGCTCACAGGATCAAACGTCGACGACCTGGCGGCGGTTGTAGGTGCCGCACGTCGGGCACGCCGTGTGCGGCAGCTTCGGCTGGCGGCAGCGGTCGCAGGTCGCCAGCGTGGGGGGTGTCGCCTTCCACTGCGCGCGCCGGCTGCGGGTGTTGCTGCGCGACATCTTGCGCTTCGGAACGGCCACGGCCGCACTCTCCTTGCTTCTCGTTCGGCACCCTGCGCGTCGGCACGGGCGCCGGGCTCACCGGTCTCGTTCGTCCTGCGGGGCGGTGTCCGGACCCACAAGACCCTGCAGGGCCGCCCACCTGGAGTCGACGGCCGTGTGCCCGTGCTCGGGATCGTCTGCCAGGTGGGCTCCACACTCGGAGCACAGACCCGGGCAGTCGGCCTCGCACACCGGCTGCAGCGGCAGCAGGAGCACCACCGCGTCGCGCACCACCGGATCCAAGTCGACAGCGTCGCCCGAGATCCAGCGGGTCTCGTCGTCGCCGTCCTCACCGGGGTGCACGAACAGCTCCGCGAAGTCCGCCTCCACGACGTCGGAGACCGGATCCAGGCAGCGCACGCACTCACCGACCAGCGGTGCCCGCACCGTTCCCGATGCGACCACGCCCTCCAGCACCGACTCGAGCCGCACTTCCAGCTCCAGGTCCGCACCTTCGGGGACGCCGATCACGTCGAGACCGAGGTCCGCCGGTGCCGGAACAGTCCGGGAAACCCTGAGCATCGACCCGGGTCGCCGACCGAGCGCTCGGATATCGAGCTCGAGGGGCGTGCCGGGGTCGTCGCTTCGCGTTTTCCTGGTCTCTTCGGGCATGGCGCATTCTCGGTCACGTAGACCGAGGGCCAGACTACCCGAGGTCACGGGCCGCGCCTCAAACCGGCAGGTCGGCGCGAGCACCCGGTCAGTCCTCGCCGGGCAGGTCCAGCAGCGCGGCGTCGACCGGGCCACTGTCCTGGGCCCGGACGTGGTCGCCCAGATCCTCCATGTCGTGCCGCCCGCGGAGCCGGTCGCGGCCCCGGCGGACCGAGACGAGCGACTTGTCGAGCAGCTCGACGAAGTCGGCCAGTGTGGAGTCGACGTAGGCGCGGATGTCGCGTTTGGAGTTCTCGTCTACCGCCGCCGGGTCTGCCGCCAGCCGCTCCCGGCCGACGCTTCGCCGTGTCGAGCGACTTCTCGAGCACGACCTCGAAGTTCGCGAGCTTCGCGTCCACGTACTCGTCGATCTCGGCGCGCGCGTCGGCTGCCTCCCGAGTGACCTGGGCGCGCATCTCGCGCCGCCCAGGCGCTGACCTCGCGGCCGTCGGCGCTGGACGCGAGCAGGCGCTCCCGCTCGGCGTCCGCCTCGGCGACGATGCGCTCCGCCTCGGCCTGCGCCGCGGCCAGCACGGCGTCCCGGTCGGCGAGGACTCCCTCGGCGTCGGTCAGCTGACGGGGCAACAGGTCGCCGAGCTCCGCGATCCGGTCGAGCAGTTCGGCCCGGTTGACGATGCAGGACGCCGACATCGGCATCGAGCGGGCCTCGGTCGCCATCGTGCGCAGCGCGTCGAGCGCCTCGTGGACATTCACCGGGAGGGCGCGCCGCCGGTCTCGCGGAGCCGTTCCACGAGCCGGTCCAGGACGACGTCGGGAACCAGCCCCGCCACGGGGCCGCCGAACGTCGCGACCTCCTTGACCAGGCTGGAGGACAGGAAGCTGTAGATCGGGTTGGTGACCACGAACAGCGTCTCCACCCCGGTCAGGGTGTGGTTCATCTGCGCCATCTGCAGCTCGTAGTCGAAGTCGCCGACCACCCGGACGCCTTTGACGATGGCGGGGATGTCGTTGCGGGCGCAGTAGTCGACGAGCAGGCCGTCGAACGAGTCGACCCGGACGTTGGGGTACGCCGCGATCGTGAGCTCGAGCATCTCGATCCGCTCGGACAGGTTGAACAGGCTCTTCTTGGTGCGGTTCACCAGGACGGCGACGACGACCTCGTCCGCCAGCTTCGACGCCCGGGCGATCACGTCGAGATGGCCGTTGGTCACCGGGTCGAAAGAGCCGGGACACACACAGCTGCGCACGATTTCAGGCCCCCTGTAGGACGTCGGGAGTGGCGGCGCGACCGTACCAAAGCTCGGCCTCCCCGTAGCGCCGAGAGCGGACGCCGATCAGGCCCGGCGGCCACGCGAACTCCCCGGCGCGCGCGGAACGCTCGACGACCACGACCGCCCCAGGCGCGACCCAGCCGCCGTCGAGCGCGGCCCGCAGAACGCCGGCGAGCTCGGCGTCCGGACAGGGCGAACGGGGGGTCGGCGAAGACGAGGTCGAACACCGCCGGGGGCGGTCGCGCCAGAGCCTTCGGGCGACGGGCACGGCGAGCACCTCGACGCCGGGCAGCCCGACCGCGGCGACGTTCGCCCGCAGCACGACCAGCGCTTTCGGGTCGGACTCGACCAGCACCGCCCGCGCCGCGCCGCGGGACAGCGCCTCCAGCCCGACCGCGCCGCTGCCCGCGTAGAGGTCGAGGAAGGCGGCACCCGCAACAGCCCGGCCGACGACTCGAGGGCGGAGAACAGCGCCTCACGCGCCCGGTCCGCCGTCGGCCGCGTGGACGTCCCCGCCGGCACGGCCAGCCGGCGGCCGCCCGCGACGCCCGCGATGATGCGCGTCACGCCGTGATCCCGGTGACATCGGTTCGCTGTCTCGCTCGCTCGTTCCTCGCTCGCTCGAGTCGCTCACGGTCATGCGCGGTCCAGGAACTCGGCCCGTTCCGGGTCGAGACGGGCCCGCAGCGCCCCCGCGAGGACCGGGTGCTCGCCCAGGTCGGGGTCGGCCGCGACCAGCGCGACCGCCTCCTCCCGGGCCTCGAGGATCACGTCCTCGTCCCGGATCACGCTGAGCAGCCGCAGGCTGGAGCGACTGCCCGACTGCGTCGTGCCGAGCACGTCGCCCTCGCGGCGGGTCTCGAGGTCGACGCGGGAGAGCGCGAAGCCGTCCGTCGTGGCGGCGACGGCATCCAGCCGGGCGCGGGCCGGGCTCGCCTCCGGGCTGTCGGTGACGAGCAGGCACAGCCCGGGGCCTTGCCGCGCCCGATCCGGCCGCGCAGCTGATGCAGCTGGGAGATGCCGAACCGGTCGGCGTCCAGGACGACCATCACGGTCGCGTTCGGGACGTCCACGCCCACCTCGATGACGGTCGTGGCGATCAGGACGTCGACCTCGCCGGCGGCGAACGCGCGCATGACCTCGTCCTTCGCATCGGCGTGCATCCGGCCGTGCAGCAGCTCGACCGCGCAGCCCGTCCAGCGGGCCCGCGGCCAGTTCGGGCGCGACGTCGAGGACGGCGACGGGCGGGCGCCGGGCGGAGGTCGCCTCGTCCGTCGGGCGGCGGGACGTCGTCGGCCTCCGGCCCCTCGCCGATCCGCGGGCAGACCACGAAGGCCTGGTGACCCGCCGTCGACCTCCTCGCGGATGCGGTCCCAGGCCCGGTCGAGGAAGTGCGGCTTCTCGCTCACCGGGACGACGTGGGTCGTGATCGGCGACCGCCCGACCGGCAGCTCCGTCAGCGTGGACACGTCGAGGTCGCCGAAGACGGTCATCGCGACCGTCCGCGGGATCGGCGTCGCCGTCATGACGAGCAGGTGCGGCGGGCCGCTCCCCCTTGGCCCGCAGGGCGTCGCGCTGCTCGACGCCGAAGCGGTGCTGCTCGTCGACGACGACGAGGCCGAGGTCGGCGAAGGACACCTTGTCCTCCAGCAGCGCGTGCGTGCCGACGACGATCCCGGCCGCGCCGGACGCCGCGTCGAGCATCGCCTTGCGCCGCGCCGGGACGCCGGCAGAGCCGGTGAGCAGGGCGATCCGGGTCGCCCGGTCGGCGCCGCCCGAGCTGGCCGCCCAGGGCCAGCGGGCCGAGCAGCTCGGTCAGCGAGCGGTGGTGCTGCTGAGCCAGGACCTCGGTGGGCGCGAGCAACGCGGCCTGGCCGCCCGCGTCGACGACGGCGAGCATCGCGCGCAGCGCCACGAGCGTCTTGCCGGACCCGACCTCGCCCTGCAGCAGGCGGTGCATCGGGTACGAGTTCGCCAGCTCGGCCGCGAGGACGTCCCCGACGTCTTTCTGACCCTGCGTCAGGACGAAGGGAAGCCGGGCGTCGAACGCGGCGAGCAGCCCGTCCGGCTCCGGATGCGGCGCGGGGTCGCGAGCTGCGCCCGGGCCGCGGCCCGCCGCTGGGCCAGCGCGACTTGGAGAACGAACGCCTCGTCCCAGCGCAGGCGCGCCCGCGCCCGCCCGACGTCCGCGAAGTCGCGCGGGCGGTGGACCGCGACCGGATCGCCTCGGCAGCCCGAGCAGCCGGTGCCGGGCGCGCAGGTCCGCCGGCAGCGGGTCGGGCAGCTCCTCGAGCGTGTCCAGAGCGGTCTGGACGCACTTCGCGATCGTCCAGGTCGGGGTCTTCGCGGACGCCGGGTAGACCGCCGATCAGCACGCCGGCGTCCTCGGCGCGCGGCCTCGTCGGCCTCGGCTCGTCGAAGAACTGGAAGTCGGGCATGACGAGTTGCCTTGCGCGTCCACCTGCCCTCGTCCGTAACTTGCTGACCTTGCCGGAGAACATCCCGCGCTTGCCGACCTTGAACGCGTTCTGCGGGCTACTTCAGATTGAAGAACGTCAGCGTCGAACGTGCCGTCTTCCCGTCGGTCACCGTGACGTCCGTGACGGTCGCCCTTCTTGTACTTCATCGTCGCGCTGTCTCACCGTCTGGATCTCGGCCTGGATCGTGACGTGCTCGCCCTCGACGCAGCTTCGTCGAGCGGGGTGAGCTTCCCCGCGCTCGACGTAGCGCCGCGGGTAGTGGTGCAGGAGGTCGCCGACCGTGACCAGGTCGAGGTGCTTGGCGAGCGGGCCGGCCGACGCAGGGCTGAACATCCGGTCGAGCGGCTGCGCCAGCGGTAGTCGGTCCAGCTCACTCCACCCCGATCAGCAGCGGGTACTCCTGCTGCCCGCCCTCGTAGGCCACGCAGTCGACCTCCGGGCGCTCGCGGCGCAGCGTGGCCTCCAGCCGCGCCGTCATGCCGGCCGCCGCGCCGGCGCCGCCGACGAGGGTCACGAGTTCGCCGCCGCCGCGCAGCAGCCGGCCGATCAGCTCGATCGCCACCGCCTCAGCGTCGCTCCCGATCGTCACGACGTCGCCGTCGATGAGGCCGAGGACGTCGCCGGGCCGGCACACGCCGGCCATCGTCATCGCGTCCGCCTTCGCGACGAGGATCTCCCCGTGCCGGGTCGCGCCCGGCCGTCGAGGTCATCGCCACGACGTCGTCCTCGAACCGGCGGCCCGGCTCGTGCACCGCGAGGGCCGCGAGGGCCTGGACGGAGGCGACGGTCGGGATGACGGCCGCCCGCAGCCCGAGCCCGCGGGCCTGCTCCGCGGCCGCCTCGCACGCCGCCCGACCGTCCCGGTCGTTGGGGAGCAGGACGACCTCGCCCGCGCCCGTCCCCCGGATCGAGTCCAGCAGCGTGGACGTGGACGGCCGCCGCCCGGAGATGTTCTCCACCACCACGGCGCCGGCGTCGGCGAGCAGGCCGGCGAGGCCCGGCCCGGGCGCCAGCGCCAGGACCGCCCGCGCGACGGTGCCGCGCGCCGGCGCCGGTCGCGCGTCCACGCAGTCGAGGCCGCTCACCCGGATCCCGTGCGGGCGGCCGGCCCGGACCCCGGCCTCGACCGCGGCCCCCACGTCGTCGACGGGGACGTGGATGTGGACGTTCCACAGCCCGTCGCCGCCGACCACGACGAGGCAGTCACCCAGGGACGCCAGCTCGGCCCGGAGTCGGTTCACGCCGTGCTCGTCCGAGTCGAGCAGGTACATCACCTCGAAGGCGGGTGCGGCCGGCTCCGCGCACACCGCGCCGGGTGCCAGCTCCGGAACGGGGATGTGCGCGCGCGGGGGCAGCGACATCGGCGTGATCCCGCTCGCGACGGTGGCGAGCGCGTCGTACAGGACCGTCAGGCCGCGCCCGCCCGCGTCGACGACACCGGCCCGCGCGAGCGCCTCGAGTTGGAGCGGCGTACGCAGCAGCGCTTCCCTGGCCGCCGCGGCCGCACCGCGCGACCACCCGGGCCAGGTCGCCCTCCTCGACCAGGGCGGCCGCAGCCTCGGCGCCCACCCGGGCGACCGTCAGCATCGTGCCCTCCACGGGCCGGGCGACCGCGGCGTACGCGAGGGTCGCGGCCCGGGCGAGAGCGCCGGCCGCGACCTCGACCGTCCCGGGCCCGGCCGCGCGGGCCGCGGCACCGGACGCACCAACCGCCGGGTCGAGGATCGCCAGCACCACGTCGGCCGCGCCCTTGAGCATCTGGCTGAGGATCACCCCGGAGTTGCCGCGCGCGCCCGTCAGCGCGCCCCGGACGAGGGCCCGTACGCACTCGCTCGCCGACGCGCCGTCACCGAGCGCCTCCACCGCCTCGGTGGCGGCCTCCATCGTGAGGAACAGGTTGGTGCCCGTGTCGCCGTCGGCGACCGGGAAGACGTTGAGCGCGTCGATCTCCTCGCGCGCGCGGCCGAGGCCGGCGAGGCCGACCCGGCACCAGCGGCGGACCTGGGCCGCGTCGAAGGCCTCGCCGGGACCCGCCGCGCCGTCGGCAGACACCTGCCCACTCCGATCTCCGTAGGCCACACCCGTCGCTAGGGCGGGGTGGCGAGCCGCCGCTGCACAGTAGCCGCCACCCCCGACACCCGGCCCGGCAACAGGCCCTGACGGCGCCGGTTCGCTCCGGCGTGCCCTCCTCCGATAACCTGTCCCGGTTGCCTGGCACGCCTGGGCGCACCCGCGATCTCGGTCGCGGGGTCCACCCGTTCATCCACTGGCTTTGGAGTGTCTCCCGTGGCTGCCAACTGCGACGTCTGCGGCAAGGGGCCGGGCTTCGGCAACAGCATCTCCCACTCGCACCGCCGAACCCGCCGCCGGTGGAACCCGAACATTCAGACCGTTCGAACCAACGTCGGTGGCACGCCCAAGCGCGTGCAGGCCTGCACCTCGTGCATCAAGGCCGGCAAGGTCGTTCGCTGACCGACCCGTTAGCTCGTTCCACCCCAGGCCGCCCGGCTCGTGCCGGGCGGTTTTCGGCGTACGGACCCCTTCGGGCTAGCGGAAGCGCCAGCCGTGGTCGACGGGCCCGATCCCGGCGCCGAGGGCGAACCCGGCCGCGAGCGCGCCGGTGACGTAGTCCTTCGCCGCGCGCACGGCCGACGACGGGATCGTCGCCCCAGGCGAGGCGGGCCGCGACCGCGCTCGCCAGCGTGCAGCCCGTGCCGTGGGTGTGCGCGTTGTCGTGGCGGGGTGCGACGAGGCGGTGCTCGTGCTCGCCGTCGAAGAGCAGGTCGACGGCGTCCCCGTCCAGGTGCCCGCCCTTGACCAGCACCCACGCGGGCCCGAGCGCGAGGACGGCCTCCGCGGCCGCGCGCAGGTCGTCCGGACGCCGCGCACGACGCACCCCGGTGAGCGCCTCCACCTCGGCCAGGTTCGGCGTCAGGACGGTCGCCAGCGGGACGAGCAGCGCTCGCACGGCGTCGAGGCCCGTCCGCGTCGCAGGAGCGCGTCGCCGTGCTTGGAGACCGCGACGGGGTCGACGACGACCGGGACCCCCGGCCGGCAGGCCCGGCGAGCAGGTCGGCGACGGCCGACCACGGCGGCGGACGCGAGCATGCCGGTCTTGACGGCGTCGACGCCGATGTCGCCGGTCACGCTGGCGAACTGGGCCCGGACGGCGTCGACCGGCAGCTCCCAGGCGCCCTGCACGCCGACCGAGTTCTGGGCCGTCACCGCGGTGAGGACGCTCATGCCGTGGACGCCGAGGGCGAGCATCGTCTTCAGGTCGGCCTGGATCCCCGCGCCGCCGCCGGAGTCCGAGCCGGCGATCGTGAGCACGCGGGGCGGCGCCGGGCAACTCATGCGAAGTGGTCCCAGCCGGCCGGGCCCGCCCAGGGCGCGCCGTCGACGGTGACGGCCGGAGGCCCGGCCGTCGACCGTCCCGATCACCCGCCAGGACGCCGGCAGCGCGACACCGGCGGGGAAGCAGGCCGACGAGGGCGTGGTCCTCGCCGCCCGGTGAGCACCCAGCCGAGCGGGTCGACGCCCAGTTCCGCCGCGGCCGCGACGAGTTCCGCGACGTCGAGGCCAGGCGCTGTCGAGGTCGAGCGGCGACGCCGCTCGCCGTCGCCACGTGGCCGAGGTCGGCGAGCAAGCCCGTCGCTGGTGTCGATCAGCGCGGGGCACCGAGAGTCGGCCGCGGCCGGACCGGCCGCGTAGTCCGGGCTGGGCCGGCGGTGCGCGGCGACGAGCCGCGCCCAGCGCTCGTCGTCGCCCAGCCCGGCGAGCAGCAGCGCCAGGCCCGCGGCGGAGGCGCCCCAGGCGGCCGCAGACGGCCACGACGTCGCCCGGCCTGGCCCCGGACCGGGTCAAGGGCGCCCGCCCGCCCAGGTCGCCCAGGGCGGTCACCGACACCGGTCAGCACGTCGGAGCCGACCAGGTCGCCGCCGACCACGGACGCACCGACGAGGGCGCACTCGTCGGTCAGGCCGGCGGCGAACTCGGCAGCCCAGTCGACAGCGAGGTCGGGCGGTGCGGCCAGGCCGACGACGATCGCGGTCGGCACTGCCCCCATCGCCGCGACGTCCGCGAGGTTCTGCGCCGCGGCCTTGCGCCCGACGTCGTAGCCGGAGGACCAGTCGCACCGGAAGTGCCGGCCCGCCACGAGCAGGTCGGTCGTGACGACGACGCGGCCGTCGGGGGCGCGCACCACCGCCGCGTCGTCTCCCGGGCCGAGCAGCACCCCGACACCCTGCGGCATGCCCGCGGTCACCGCGGCGATGAGGCCGAACTCCCCCAGCGTCCCGAGGGTCGGGCGTTCGGTGTCGTCCACGGTGCGGTCCTCTCCCCTCTCGGCCGTCGGTCCTTGCCCCGACGCGGTAGGTTCTCACCCGATCGGACGCTCGATCGGATCGCTACGTATCGCGGAGGACCACATGACGGTGCAGGCCTACATCCTCATCCAGACCGAGGTGGGAAAGGCCGCGGTCGTGGCACGCGAGATCCAGGACATCGACGGGGTGACGACCGCGGAGGACGTCACGGGTCCCTACGACGTCATCGTCCGGGCCGAGGCCGCGAGCGTGGACGAACTCGGCAAGCTCGTCGTCGCCCGCGTCCAGTCGGTGGACGGCATCACCCGCACCCTGACGTGCCCGGTCGTCAACCTCTGAGGCTCGTACTCGCGGTTCTCGCGCTCGCCCTGGCAGGTTGCGGCGGCGGGACCGACGACAGCGCCGGCCCGCCCGTCCCGGTTCCCGCCCCGTCCCCCGCCCCGACGGCTGCGGCCGCAGCTGCCTGCGCCCGCCTCGCGCCCGCCCTGCCCCCGACCGTGGACGGCGCGGCGCGGCGCCCCGCCGAGCCCGCCTCCGACCTCGTGACCGTGTGGGGCGAACCGCCCGTGGTACTGCGCTGCGGGGTGGCGACGCCGGCGGGCCTGGGGCCCATGACGCAGCTGCAGATCGTCAACGGCGTCGACTGGTACCTCGTCGAGACTCCGCAGGCACCGGGTGTTCACCACGACGGGGCGGGTCGCCAACGTCGAGCTGACCGTGCCGCTGGCGCACGAGCCCGCTGTCGGCCCGCTCGTCGACGTCGCCGCCGCCGTCACCGCGCAGGTGCCCTCGACGAAATGAGCCGCGGGCTCAGCGCAGGCCGGTTCGCCGGGCCAGCGCGGTCCGCAGCAGCCGGTCGATCAGCTGCGGGTAGGCGATGCCGGTGGCGGCCCACATCAGCGGGAACATCGAGAACGGCGTGAACCCCGGCATCGTGTTCACCTCGTTGAGGATCACCGTGCCGTCCGGGCAGACGAAGAAGTCGACGCGGGCGAGACCCTCGCACGACAGCGCCTCGAACGCGGCGACCGACAGGCGGCGCACCTCCGCCGCGACGTCGTCGGGCAGGTCTGCCGGGACGACGAGTTCCGTGCTGTCGTCGAGGTACTTGGCCTCGAAGTCGTAGAACTCGCGGTCGCCCAGCACGCGGATCTCGGCGGGGACGCTCGCGTCCGGTCCGGAAGCAGCGAGCCCGGGACCGCCGAGGCCCTCGAGGACGCCGCACTCGATCTCACGGCCCACGATCGCGGCCTCGACGACGACCTTCGGGTCCCACACGCGGGCGGCCTCGATCGCCGCGTCCAGCTCGCGCGAGGGACTTCACCTTGCTGATGCCGACGCTGGAACCGGCGCGCGCCGGCTTGACGAACACGGGCCAGCCGAGCGCCTCGACGTCGGCGCGCACGCCGGCCGGGTCGGACTCCCAGCGCCGCGGCGGGACGACGACGTACGGCCCGACGGGCAGGCCGTGCCCGGCGAGCGCGACCTTCATGTAGGCCTTGTCCATGCTCACCGCGCTGGACAGGACCCCTGAGCCGACGTAAGGGAGGCCGGCGAGCTCGAGCAGGCCCTGGATCGTCCCGTCCTCGCCGTAGGGGCCGTGCAGGAGCGGGAAGACGACGTCGATCTCGCCGAGCGCACCGGAAGGCGCGCCCGCGTCGAACACCGTGAGAGCGCGGGCCGTCGGGTCACCCGGCAGCACCACGGCGGGGCCGGTCGCGTCGACCTCGGGCAGCTTGCCGTCCGAAATCATCAGGCGCTCGGGCTCGTCCGTGGCCAGGACCCAGCGGCCCTCGGTCGAGATGCCGACGGGCACGACCTCGTAGGCGGAACGGTCGATCGCGCGCAGGACGCTGCCCGCCGAGACGCACGACACCGCGTGCTCGGAGGAGCGCCCGCCGAAGACGACGGCGACACGGGTCCGGCGGGGCTGATCTTCGTCCATGAAGATCAGAGGTTACTCCGAACGGGGGCTCGAGATCCCCGGCGCATTCGAGCCGACACCGCGGCTCGACGGCGAAATCGGTCGACGACGACCGGCCAGTTGGTCGAGCTTCGGCAGGACCTCGTCGGCGCCGGCGGGCGGCAGCAGAACAGGACGCGCTCGACGCCGAGCTCCGCGTACCGCTCGATCGACCTCGGGCTTCGGCACGCCGCCGAAGATGGTGACCGGCACCGGCGGCAGGCCGCGGTCGGCCGCCAGTGTCCTGCAATTCGGCGATCGCGCGCGGCGAGGCGGTCGATGTCGCCGCGGTTGATCGGCATCCAGCCGTCGCCGTACTCCAGGACGCGGTCGAAGGTCTTCGGCCCGTCGCCACCGAGGAGGACCGGGGGCATCCGCACCGGCTTCGGCCACGACCAGATCGGGTCGAAGTCGACGAACTCACCGTGGAACTCGGCCTCGTCCTTCGACCAGATCTCCTTCATCGCGAGCACCCGCTCGCGCAGCAGTGGCCAGCGCTTCTTGGGGTCCGTGCCGTGGTTTGCCATCTCCTCGAGGTTCCAACCGCCGCCGACACCGAACAGGACGCGGCCGCCGGAGAGGTGGTCGATGGAGGCGACCTCCTTGGCGAGCACGATCGGGTCCCGCTGGATCACCAGGCAGACGCCGAAACCCAGCTGCAGCGTCGTGGTCACGGCGGCGACGGCCGCCAGCGCGACACACGGGTCGAGGGTGTGCCGGTACTCGTTCGGCAGGTCGCGCGCCGCCCGGCCACGGGCTGATCCGCGAGCACGGGATGTGCGTGTGCTCGGGCAGGAAGAGCGACTCGAACCCGCGCTCCTCCAGGGCCGGGCCGAGCTCGGTGACGCTGATCGCGTAGTCGGTCGGGAACATGCACGCGCCGAACTTCACGGGGATCTCCTTAAGTGAACGCGGGATTCAGAGCCCGTCCCGCTCGGGTTTGGCGGATCGCGACATGAGGCTGCGCAGAACCTCACGGGGTGTCAGGCCACCGTGCACGGCCCCGTCACCTGCTCCACGATCGGCATGTCGACGGCGTGCCGGCGGGCAAGCTCGCGCACAGCCTTGCAGGACTCCACGCCCTCGGCGATCTGGCGGGAGCCGGAGACGAGCTCGGCCAGCGGGACGCCGGCGCCCAGGCGCTCACCGAACGTCCGGTTTCGCGACATCGGCGACTGGCAGGTGGCGACGAGGTCACCGAGGCCGGCCAGGCCGGAGAACGTGTACGCGTCCGCGCCGAGGGCCACGCCCAGGCGGGCGGTCTCGGCCAGGCCGCGCGTGATGAGCGACGCCTTCGCGTTGTCGCCGAGGCCCATGCCGTGGGCCATCCCGACGGCCAGGGCGATGACATTCTTCACAGCGCCGCCGAGCTCCGCGCCGACGACGTCGGTGTTCGTGTACGGCCGGAAGTACGGCGTGTGGCACGCGGCCTGGATGCGCGCGGCCACGTCCTCGTCGGTGCAGGCGACCACCGTCGCGGCCGGCTGGCGGCGCGCGACCTCCCACGCGAGGTTCGGCCCGGTGACGACGGCGACGCGGTCGGCGGGCAGACCGGCGACCTCGCGGATCACTTCGCTCATCCGCTTGCTGGTGCTGAGTTCGACGCCCTTCATGAGGCTGACGACCACGCAGTCCGGCCCGAGGTGCGGCGCCCAACCCGTCAGGTTCTCGCGCAGTTCCTGCGACGGGATCGCGAGCACGACGATCTCGGCCCCGTCGAGCGCGGACGCCGCGTCCGTCGTGGCCGCCACCGACAGCGGCAGGTCGATGCCCGGGAGGTAGTCGACGTTCTGGTGCTTCGACGGCGATCGCGTCGGCGAGTTCGGCCCGGCGGCTCCACAGGACGACGTCGTTGCCGGCGTCCGCGAGCACCAGCGAGAACGCCGTGCCCCACGAACCGGAACCGAGGACCGCGACGCGGCTCACGTCGACTCCCCGCCGCCGGATTCCGGGGTCTTCGGCTTGCCGTACTCGGCGACGCCGGCCTTGCGCGGGTCGAATCGCTGCGGCGGGCGCACGCTCGCCGCGGATCGTCTCGAGCTCTGCGGTGATCGCCGCCATGATGCGGTCGGTCGCCTCGGCCAGGACCGCGGGCGTGCGCTCGAGACCGCGCAGGTCGCTCAGGTCGACGGCGGCACCGGCCCGCGCGTAGACCGTCTTGCGGGGCAGCAGTTCCGGCTTGCGCGCGTACGGCGCGAGGATGCGGTGCGCTCCCCACTGCGCGCACGGGATGACGGGGCACGCCGGTCTCCAGCGCGATCCGCGCGGCCCCGGTCTTGCCCACCATCGGCCACAAACCCGGGTCCCGGGTGATCGTCGCCTCGGGGTAGACGACCACGCAGCCGCCGCCCGCGCACTGCCGCCGAGGCGGCCTGGACGGAACCCGCCGCGCCCTGCCCGCCGCGGTGGACGGGGATCTGGTCCGTGCCGCGAAACACGAACTTGAGATAGCGGTGGTCGAACAACTCTGCCTTCGCGAGGAATTTCGGGACGCGCCCGGTGCTGTTGACGAAGTACCCGAACGTCACGGGATCGATTTTGGAGATGTGATTGGCCACGACGAGCACGCCCCCGACCCGCGGGATGTTCTCCCGGCCGTGCCAGCGGCGGCGGGTGGCGATCCGGTTGAGCGGGATCAGCACGAATTCCGCCAAGCGAAACCACGGTCTCCTGCGGTCGCCTGACACCTGCTTCCCCTTTCTCGTCCCCGTTGCCACGTCGGCATCCTCCCGTGGCGTTCGTGAGGCATGCCGACCCGGGTGACAGGATCGCACCCGATGGCTGAGTTCTCTCACGGGTTCCCGAACGGGCTCCGCCGCTCCGACACCGCAGTGGTGCCTGGTCGTCCCGGTGAAGCGTCTCGCCGTGGCGAAGTCCCGGCTCACCGGCGCCGCCGCCGGCTCACCGTGCCGAACTGGCCCTGGCATTCGCCGCGGACACGGTCTCCGCTGCCCTGCGCACGCCGCGGAGTTGCTCGAGGTCGTGGCCGTCACCGACGACCCCGACGTCGCCCGGTCTGCTCGCCCGCATCGGCGCGCGGGTGGTCACCGACGAGCCGGACGCCGGGCTCAACCCCGCGCTGCGTGCACGGCGCTCGGGCCGCCGGCGCACGCCACCCGCGGGCCGGCATCGGCGCCCTGTCTGCAGATCTGCCCGCGCTGCGACCCGAGGAACTCGCCCGCGCGCTGAGCCGGGCGACGCGGCACGGGACGGCGGTCGTCGCCGACACCGGCGGCTCGGGCACGACGGCGTACCTGGTCTCGCACGGCTCGCGAGTTCACGCCGGCGTTCGGGCCGGGATCGTTGCTCGCGCACGTGTCGGGCGGGGCGCACCCTTTGGACGGCGAGGATCTGACCTCGCTGCGCCGCGACGTGGACACCCCGGCGGACCTGGACGCGGCAGTCCGGCTCGGGGTCGGGGCCCGCACGGCCGCCGTCGTCGCCCGGATGAGCGCGGCTGCCCGGTTCGCGACCGAGCGTCCCGCAGCGTCTGGGTAGGCTCGCGGGGTGCAGGCGACCGTACGAAGCTTCGATTCCGGGAACCGTTGCGGCACCGTGCTTCTGGACGACGGGAGCGAGATCCCGTTCGACGCGGCCGCGTTCGACGCCGGGCGGCCTGCGGTTCCTGCGCTTCGGTCAGCGGGTGCGCATCCGCACCGAAGGCGACGGGGCGGGGTGCCGGGTCACGTTTCTGACGATCCCTACGCTGCCGCCGCTCCCGGCCGAGTCCAGCTAGAGCTGGACCCGGCCGGGCGGTCGCGTCGTTACTCGGAGCGCGGCCGGAGCGGCCGTCTTCGCCACGGTCTTGCGGACCGGGGCCTTGCGCGCCGGCTTGGCCGCCGGAGCAGCGGCAGCTGCCGGAGCAGCTCCCGCCGCGGCCGGAGCCGCTTTCTTCGCTGCCGTAGCGGCCTTCTTCGCCGCGGCCTTGACCGGAGCAGCGGCCTTGGTGGCCGCCGCCTTCGCCGGAGCCGCAGCCTTCGTCGCCGCCGCCTTCGCCGGAGCGCGCCTTCTTCGCGGCAGCCTTCGCCGGAGCCGCAGCCTTCGTCGCCGCCGCCTTCGCCGGAGCCGCAGCCTTCGTCGCCGCCGCCTTCGCCGGAGCCGCCGCCTTCGTCGCCGCCGCCTTCGCCGGAGCCGCCTTCTTCGCGACCGCGGCCTTGGCCGGAGCGGCCTTCTTCGCTGCGGTCGCCTTGGCCGGAGCGGCGCGGTGTCGGTCGCCGGCTTGGCCGCCGCGCGCGTGCGAGTCGGTGCCCGTCGCGGCGCCGGTGACCTTGGCCGCCGTGCCGACCGCGGCGGCCGCGGCGCTGCGGCCGGTCGCCGTCGCCTTGGTGACCGTGGCCTTCGGGAGCTTCTTCGCTCCGCTGACCACGTCCTTGAATCCGGTGCCGGGCTTGAAGCGCGGCACGGAGGTCTTCTTCACCCGAACCCGCTGGCCTGTCGCGGGGTTGCGGGCGAACCGGGCCGGGCGGTCGATCTTCTCGAACACTCCGAAGCCGGTGATGCCGACCTTCTCGCCCTTGGCCACCGTGCGGGTGATGGTGTCGACCACCGCGTCGAGAGCCTGCGCGGCCGCCTTCTTGTTTCCTTCGAATCTGGAGGCCAGCTCATCGATCAGCTGCGTCTTGTTCATCGCGTCCCTCCGACGCCGACAACGGGCACGAGTGGCCCGGTTCGCAGGCAAGTTAAGCGGATTCGCTCGCGCGAAACAATCACCTGGTCGGCAAAAGTCGCTGTGTCGCAAGGATTTCGGCCGTTTCCGAGGCTTCGTGACGCACTTTCAGCCTTCCCGCGGCTCCGGCGGCTCCGCGCGGATCTGCGCCAGAACACCTTCCAGCCGACGCAAAGCGCCGTTCGCGTCGTGCTTCGCGGCGGCCGTCACGGCGAGCAGACGGCGAGTCAGTTCGGCTTTACGGGCGGGGGCGAGGGAGCGCCGGTCGAGCTCGCGGAACGCCTCTCGCACGGCGTCCGGCGAGCTTCCGGAAATCCCTTGTGCCGTCGGACATCCCGCCGACGCCCTCAGATCGTGGCGGGCAGGTACGCCGGCCGCGACGCCTCGAACGCGTCAATCGCGTCCGCGTGCCGCAGCGTCAGACCGACGTCGTCGAGCCCCTCGAGCAACCGCCAGCGGGTGTAGTCGTCGATGTCGAAGTCCACGACCAGATCGCCCGTCCGGACCTGCTTGCCGACGAGGTCGACCGTGACCGGCGCGGCCGGATCGGCTTCCACCGCGGCCCAGATCGACTCGACCACGTCCTGCGGCGAGCTGCACCGTCAGGAGCCCGCCCTTGCCTGAGTTTCCGCGGAAGATGTCGGCGAACCGCGAGGAGATCACGGCCTTGAACCCGTAGTCCTGCAACGCCCAGACGGCGTGCTCGCGCGAGGAACCGGTGCCGAAGTCCGAGCCGGCGACCAGGATCGTCGCGCCGGCGTAGCGCTCCTGGTTCAGGACGAAGTCGGGATCGCCCCGCCAACTGGCGAACAGCCCGTCCTCGAAACCGTGCCGCGTGACCCGCTTCAGGTAGACCGCCGGGATGATCTGGTCGGTGTCGACGTTGCTGCGACGCAGCGGGACGGCCCGGCCGGTGTGGGTGGTGAAGGCTTCCATCGCGAAACTCCGGTCAGCTCGTGGTGTCGGCGGTCAGGTCGGCAGGTGCGGCGAGATGCCCGGTGACCGCGGTGGCCGCGGCGACCAGGGGCGAGACGAGGTGCGTCCGGCCGCCTTTGCCCTGCCTGCCTTCGAAGTTCCGGTTGGACGTGGACGCGCTGCGCTCGCCGGGGGCGAGTTGGTCGGGGTTCATGCCCAGGCACATCGAGCAGCCGGCGAACCGCCATTCCGCGCCCGCGTCGGTGAAGACGGTGTCCAGGCCCTCGAGCTTCTGCTTGCAGCCGGACCCGCGCGGAACCCGGGACCACCAGCATTCGCACGCCGTCGGCGACCTTGTGACCCCGGATCACGTCCGCAGCGGCACGCAGGTCCTCGATACGCCCATTGGTACAGGAACCGAGGAAAACGGTGTCGACGGCGATGTCGCGCAGCGCCGTCCCGGCCTCGAGGCCCATGTACTCGAGCGCCCGCTCGGCCGCGGATCGCTCGGCGGGATCGGCCATCTGGGCCGGGTCGGGCACGCGGGCACCCAGCGGGGCGCCCTGGCCGGGGTTCGTTCCCCACGTGACGAAGGGCGTCAGCGCGGCACCGTCGACGACGACCTCGCGGTCGAACACCGCGTCAGGATCGGTGAAGAGGGCGCCCCACGCGGCGACCGCCGCGTCCCAGTCCGCACCCGCGGGAGCATGCGTGCGGCCCTCGCAGATAGTCGAACGTCACCTGGTCCGGGGCGACGAGGCCTGCCCGGGCACCCGCCTCGATCGACATGTTGCAGACCGTCAGACGGCCTTCCATCGACAACGAGGTGACGGCGTCGCCGCGGTACTCGATGACGTAGCCCTGGCCGCCGCCGGTGCCGATCTGCGCGATGACGGCGAGGATCACGTCCTTGCTCGTGACGCCCGGCGCGAGGGTCCCGGTCACGGTGACCGACATGGTCTTGAACGGCGCGAGCGGCAGGGTCTGCGTCGCGAGGACGTGCTCGACCTCGCTCGTCCCGATGCCGAAGGCGAGCGCGCCGAACGCGCCGTGCGTGGAGGTGTGGCTGTCGCCGCACACCACGGTCATGCCCGGCTGGGTCAGGCCGAGCTGCGGGCCGACGACGTGGACGATGCCCTGCTCCGCGTGCCCGAGCGAGTAGAGCGGAACGCCGAACTCGGCGCAGTTGGTGCGCAGCGCGTCGACCTGCGTCCGCGAGACCAGGTCGGCGATCGGCTTGTCGATGTCGAGCGTCGGGACGTTGTGGTCCTCGGTCGCGAGCGTGAGATCGGGCCGGCGGACGGGGCGGCCCGACGCGCGCAGGCCGTCGAACGCCTGCGGGCTCGTGACTTCGTGGACGAGGTGCAGGTCGATGTAGAGGAGGTCGGGTTCGTTCTCGGCCCGCCGGACGAGGTGGGCGTCCCAGATCTTCTCCGCGAGTGTGCGGCCCATCCCAATTGCTCCCTCAAGAGACGTACGCTGAATTCGGCGCTTGATCGAACAGCCCGGTGGACGAGCTTGCGTCTCGCATCCCGAGACGGCAGTATCAAGGCATGGACAACTCTAGCGGAGTCGGCGTCCTGGACAAGGCCGCCCTGGTCCTCGGAGCTCTCGAGGCGGGTCCCGCGACGCTCGCCTCCCTCGTCGCCGCCACAGGTCTCGCGCGCCCCACCGCGCACCGGCTGGCGGTCGCCCTGGAGCACCACCGCCTCGTGGCCAGAGACATGCAGGGGCGGTTCGTCCTCGGCCCGCGTCTGGGCGAGCTTTCCGCCGCCGCGGGCGAGGACAGGCTGCTGGCGGCCGCCGGGTCCGTCCTCGCCCACCTGCGCGACATCACCGGCGAGAGCGTCCAGTTGTACCGGCGCCAGGGCGATCATCGCGTCTGCGTCGCGGCGGCGGAACGCCTGTCCGGCCTACGCGACACAGTGCCGGTCGGCAGCGCGCTGCCGATGACGGCGGGCTCCGCCGCGCAGGTTCTGCTCGCGTGGGAGGAGCCCGAGCGCCTGCATCGCGGGCTGCAGGGCGCGCGGTTCCAGGCGACCACGCTCGCCGCCGTGCGGCGGCGCGGCTGGGCGCAGAGCGTCGGCGAACGCGAGCAGGGCGTGGGCTCGGTCTCCGCCCCCGTGCGCGGGCCGAGCAACCGCGTCGTCGCCGCGGTGTCGGTGTCCGGCCCGCTCGACCGCCTGACCCGCCAGCCCGGGCCGGCTGCACGCCGCCGCCGTCCTGGCGGCGGCGGACAAGCTCAGCGAGGTCGTCCGCCGATCGCAGGCCGCCGACGGGAGCACGGGCCTGGAGGCGGAGCCGCCGCCGACCGTCCGCCGCCGAGGCCGCCGCCGCACGGGCGCGGGCCGCCGGCCCGCGCCGCGGGCTGCGCACCCCGGGAACCTGAGCCGTGGACGAACCCGGACGAGCGAAATTGCGCACCCGAGACGTTGGCCGTCGTGACCGGCCGGCCCCCTGTCGTGCCCGATGCACCGCTGAACCCGCCCCTGGTGCTCGCGTCCACGTACGTGGCCGGCGGTGACCTCGAGTACGGGCGCTACGGAAACCCCACCTGGCAGGCATTCGAGGCCGCCCTGGGCGCCCTGGAGGGCGGCCGCGGGCTCGCGTACCCCTCGGGCCTGGCCGCCGTCTCGGCGGTCGTCGCGTCGATCCCGCCCGACGGCGTCGTCGTCGCCCCGAACCACGGCTACCTCGGCACGCTCGGCCAGCTGTCGCTGGCCAGCGAGCGCCACGGCCTGACGGTGCGTCTGGTGGACGTGTCCGACACGGACGCGGTGCTCGGCGTGCTCGACGGGGCGGACCTGCTGCTCGTCGAGTCCCCGACCAACCCGGCGCTCGAGGTCGCGGACCTGCCGGTGCTCTGCGCGGCGGGCAAGGCCGCCGGCGCCCTCGTCGTCGTCGACAACACCTTCGCGACACCGTTCGGCCAGCGTCCGCTCGGTTTCGGCGCCGACGTCGTGCTGCACTCGGCGACGAAGTTCGTCTCCGGCCACAGCGACGTCGTGCTCGGCGCGCTTGGTGTGCGCCCAGGAAGGGCTGTGGGCGGCGCTGGAGCGCCGCCGCCGCCTTTCCGGCGCGATCCCCGGGCCCCTCGAGACGTGGCTCGCCCTGCGCGGCCTGCGCACCCTGCACCTGCGGGTCGAGCGCGCCACCGCGAACGCCGCCGTCCTCGCGCCGCGGCTCGCCGCGCATCCGGCCTGCGGGCGCGTGCGCTACCCCGGCCTGCCCGGCGATCCGGGGCACGCCCGCGCCAGCACCCAGATGGCCGGCTTCGGTTCGATGATCAGCATCGAGCTCGCGGACGCGGCGACCGCGGACGCCTTCTGCGCGGCCGTCCGCATCTGGGTGAACGCGACCAGCCTCGGCGGGGTGGAGTCGACGCTGGAGCGCCGGCGCCGCTGGCCGGGAGAATCACCGACGATCTCCCCGGGCCTCGTCCGGCTCAGCGTGGGGATCGAGAACGTCGAGGACCTCTGGGCCGACCTCGACCGGGCGCTGACGGCCTGAGCCACCGTCAGTCAGTCGAGCTCGGCGAGCAGGGCGCCGACCTCGTCCGCCTCGAACTCCAGGCCGAGCTTGCCGTAGAGGTCGAGCCCGAGCCGCCCGTGCTCGCGAGCAGCCGCGACCCCGTCGGCGGTGAGCCGCGCCAGCCCGTGGTGGGCGCGGGCCTGCTGGAACGGATCGGCGACCTCGGTCGCCAACTCGAGCGCGCGGACCAGCGCCGCCCGCACGACGTCTTCGTCGCCGGTACGACAGGCCGCGAGGCCGAGACCGTTCAGCGCGTCCGCCTCCCCCGCGCGGTCTCCCAGCGACCGGAACACCGCTACCGCCTCCCGATGCCGCGCGATCGCCGCTTCGTGACGACCCGTCTGGCCGAGCAGGCTGCCGAGGTTGGTCGTCGCCGTCGCGAGACTGAACAGGTCCCCGATCGACTCTGCGACCTCGACCGCGCGGCGGTGCAGGTCCGCGGCCTCGCCGTACTGCCCCCGCCGGGCGAGCACGGTGCCGAGACCGGTGCCCGCGAATGCCTCGCACGAGCGGTGGTCGGCCCCGCCGAACTCCAGCGCCTGCCGCAGTTCCGCCTCGGCTTCGTCGAGTTCGCCCTGCCGGGCCAGCACGACGCCGAGCGTGGCGTGCGCACGGGCCGAGTTGGGCCTGTCGGCAAGTTCGTCGAAGAGCACGATCGCCTGCCGGCTGTGCTCGACGGAATCGCCGTACCGACCTTGGCGCCAGCGGACGATGCCCAGACAGCTCAGCGACGTCGCGGCGCCGTAGCGCTCGCCGAGTGAGCCGAACAGGTCGAGCGCGCGCAGCAGGTGCTCGGCGGCGCAGGCGTTGTCGCTCAGGTGCAGGCGCACGATGCCGAGGTGCGTGCGCACCACCGCCTCGCGCAGGGGGTGCGCCGCCGTGGTGGCGAGGACGAGTGCTCGGTCGAGAAAGCCGAGGGCCTCCTCGTGCCGTCCCAGGCGCCAGTACGCGCCGCTCAGGTTGGTCAAGGCCTCCGCCTCCACGAGCGGGTCGCCCGTCGTCCTCGCGGCGGCCAGGGCGTGACCGTGCACCACGACCGCGTCGGAGTAGTAACCACCCAGGTCGAGATAGCGGAACAGGGTCGCGGCGAGCCCGATCACCTGCTCCGCAAGGCCGTCCGCCGCTGCCTGCGTGCACACGGCGACCAGGTTGACGCGTTCGGCGTCCAGCCAGGCGGCAGCCGCAGCGGCGTCCGGGAGCTCCGGAACCGGAGTCGTCGCACCGCTCGCGGGCGAGCGGAATGCCTTCTGGCTCGGGGCTCCCACGTCCATCGCCCGCCCGGCGGCGGCGAGGTAGTAGCCCGCCAACCGAGCGCGGGAGGCGGCGCGGTCGGGCTCGGAGTCCTCAGCCAGGGCGAGCCGCGCCGCGTGGGCCCGCAGCAGGTCGTGCATGCGAAAACGGCCCGCGGTTCCCCGCGCGACGAGATGCCCGCGGGCCAGCAGGTCGAGCGCGCGGCGCGCCTCCTCGAGGTCGGTCCCCGTCAGTGCCGCCACGCCGTACGCGTCGACGTCCGCCCCGGGGCACAGCCCGATCGCCCGAAAGGCCCGGGCCGCGGCGGGCGCCAGATTCGCGTAGGACCAGGAGAAGACGGCGCCGACCGCCGTCCGGACGTCACCGGTGGCGTCGAACAGCTCGAGCCGGCGCCGGGAGTCCGCGAGGTCTGCGACAAGCTCCGCGAGGGTCTCCGCGGAGCGCTCCACCGCAAGCTCGGCGGAGACCCGCAGGGCCAGCGGCAGCCGCGCGCACTGGGCGGCGAGCTCCGCGGCTGCCGCCGGCTCGGCCGTGACCCGGTCACCGACGAGACGGCGCAGAAGGTCCACCGCGTCCGCGTCCGGCAGCAGTCCCACGTCCACCCGGCGCGCACCGTGCCGGGCCACCAGACCGCCGAGCGAGTCGCGGCTGGTCACCACGACGCGGACGGACGCGCTGCCCGGCAACAGCGGTGCCACCTGCTCGACGGACGCGGCATTGTCGAGCACCACGAGCATGCGGCGGCCGTCGAGCAAGCTCCGATAAGCCGCCGCACGCTCGTCGAGGTCGACCGGGACGCCTGGCCCACTCCGGCCGAGTGCCCGCAGGAACCCGGACAGCGCGTCGCCCGCCGGCAGCGGGGCGTCGGGGTCGTAGCCCCGCAGGTCGACGTAGAGCTGCCCGTCCGGGAAGCGACGCCTGTTCTTGTGCGCCCAACGCAGGGCGAGCGCCGTCTTGCCGGCCCCCGCCGTGCCGGCCAGAACGCAGACCGGGGACGCCGCGCCCGGCCGACCCGCGGCCCTCGCCGAGGCGAGGACGCGGTCGAGTTCGGCCAGTTCGCCGCCCCGGCCGGTGAATCCGGGCACGTCCGCCGGAAGCTGCGCGGGAGCGGCCGCTGCCTCGTGCAGTTGCCCGACGACCTCGACGAGCACCTCGTGCCGGCGGCGCCAGCCGCGCAAGGCCCGGGCGTCATTGCCGGTGCACTCGCGCACGAGCGGCTCGACGACCCGGTCCCAGTCCGGCGGGCGGTCCACCGCACCCTTGAGCACGTCGTAGAGCTGCGAGCGGCTGAACGTCAGGCGCTGCGCGAGGACGGGGACGCTGACCCCGCTGGCGCGCTGCAGGTGCCGCAACCCGGCGCAGAACTCCGCCACCGGCCCGCGCCGCTCACCCGCCACGGAATCCCCCGCTTCGTCCGGTCTCGTCCGGTCGGGATCCTCCCACAGCGCCTGTGAGCAGGGCCGATCCGCGGGCCTGACGGGAAACGTCCGGAGTTCGGTTCCGGACACCGGCGACGGGCTTTCCTTCGGTTCCCGGCCGGAACACCGGCCGGCGACGACAGGGAAGATCTCCTACCGGAAGGCAGAATCTCATGTGTATCGCCGTCGCCACCTCGACCGTGCTCGCCGCCGCCGTCCTCACCGCGGTCCCCGCCGCGGCCGCGTCCGCCGCTCCCGCCCGCGCCACGGTGAGCGCCGCCCCCGCGGCCACCACCGCCAGCGAGGACTGCCCCGTGGACCGGCTGTGTTTGTGGATGGACTCCTTCTTCCGGAACCGGATGATCCCGTTCAACCACGACGCCTGGGTGCAGCTGAGCGGCTTCGGTTTCAACGACGAGGCTTCGTCCTGGTTGAACCGCACGGGCCGCGAGGCGTGCCTCGCCTGGGACTGGCCGGCCGGACCCCGGCGCATCACGATCCCGAAGAACAGCGCGGCGGCCCGAATGGGCGTGTGGAGCGACAAAGCCAGCGCCGTGCGGTCCGGCCCCTGCTGACGGCCCGACCGGCCGCGCCTTCGGCGGCCCCACGCTCCGTCAGAAACTTCCCAGGCAGGTCCCGGCCCGCCGCAGCGAAAATTACGAAAGGTTGACGACATGAATCGCCGCACGGCAACTGCCTTGGCGCTGTCCGCGATGTGCGCCGCGGCGTTGGCGACCGCACCCGCCTCGTCTGCGGAGTCCGCACCGCAGGCCGCCCCGAAGCTCACGGTGGAACGTCTGGACGCCGGCGGGTTCCGCGTCTCGTGGACGAAGGTCGCGGGCGCTACCGGCTACGAGGTCTGGCGGGAGATGGTCGCGGGGGGCTCGATCGGGTCTGTGGGCTACGTGCGGCCGCCGAAGGGCAGGGGGCAGATCGCCAGCGTGTCCGCGTCAGTCACGTCGTTCACGACGGACGACTTCTACGAGCCCGAGGCGAACGACGGCCCGCGGTCGCTGACGTTCTCGGTCCGGCCCACGGCGAAGGGCAAGTCCTTCGCCGCCGGCTCGGGGCGGGCCGGTTGCGCCGCGGGGTACTTCCTGTCCGCACGTGGCTCGGGCCAGAATCCGACGGACGGCAAGGAGAACGGCTATGCCCGGGGCATGGGCCGAGAGGGCGACCGGGTCTACCGCGACGTGGCGGACCGGCTCGATTTGTCGCACTCGACGTTTCAGCCCAACCCGGTGCTGTACCCGGCGGTCCCCCCGAGCCGCTTCCGCGACTATCCCGACTCCGTAGGCAAAGCGGTGGACGACGTCACCCGCCAGGTCGCGTCGATCACGCAGACATGCCCGTCCGCCCGGGTCGCGCTGTTCGGGTTCTCGCAGGGCGCCCACGCCGTGGGCAACGGGTTCGCGGACCTTCCTGCGGCGTCGCGGGACCGCGTGCTGCACCTGCTGCTGTTCGCCGACCCCGCGCGCAACCCGGACGACCCGGCCGTCCGGCCGATGCCCGGGCCGTCGACCGGGGCGGGTTTGGCAGGCGCCCGGCCCGCGTTCACCCGCGCCGAGAAGGGCCAGGTGAGCTCCTGGTGCTGGTCGAAGGACGTCGTCTGCCGCAACACCGACGGCAACCGCCGGATCCACGGCTCGCCGTACGACTGCTACGAACGCTGGGCGGCCCGTGCCGTCGCGGAGCAGGCGCGCGCGATGGGATGGAGACCGTCCGCCTCGCTTGCCCGGCCGTCGTGCTCGATGGCCTCGTGACGCCTCTCCGCGCGTGCTCAGCGGCCGAGCCGGGTACGACCCTCCACGAGGAAGTCCACGGCCTGTTCGATCGAGGTGATCTCGCCCAGGAGGCGGGTGGCGCCGAAGGGCGCGTTCCAGAACCCGTCGCCGTGGGCGGGCGGGCCGCCGTGCGGGCCGACGTAAGCGTACGGGGCGGCGACATACCCGTCGCCGGGTGAGAAACCGTAGTTGACGGCCGCGGCGGTGATCGCGAGGTCGAAATGCTCGGGCCAGAGCTGCGCCGAGGTCGGTTCGTCACCGGCGTACGCGGCCGCGAACTCGCCCAGCGCCGCGTCGCCCAGCATGAACCAGTCCGTCAGGAGGCGGGCTGCAGCCTCGTCCAGGACGAGGGGCGCGTCCAGGGAGAGCGGAGTCGTCGGCTTGTAGAGATCCGCCGGGGCGCCGGGGGTGACCCCCACGAACTCGGCGGCCGCACGCAGGGTGGTGATCCGCGACCGCCGGAACACGCCCTCCCCCTCGGGACCGGCCTCGGCCACGACGAGCTCGACCCCGTCCACCCCGACGACGCGGGTGCCGGGCCCGAACGGCGGGGTCTCGATTCCGCCCGGGGCGGCCCGCAGGCCGATCCGGCCGGTGACCGCGTACCGAGCGGGGCTCAGGACGTGCTCGGCGAGGGCGTGCAGCGCCTCGCGGGTCGACTGCAGGGCTGGGGAAGCCTGGGGCTCGGCCACGGACGCTCCTGGGGCCTCACATCGACGGACAGGGGGCGGAACGACCCGCTGAAAAGGCACCGCTGAAAAACGGACGCCCAGGTCGGTGAGGACCTGGGCGTCACGGGTGTAGCCCCGACGGGATTCGAACCCGCGCTACCGCCTTGAGAGGGCGGCGTGCTAGGCCACTACACAACGGGGCCTTGCCAACAATCGAACCGTGGAACACAGCGACAGGCACGTCGCTGCGGCCGAAACCCTACCGGACGTCAGACCGGGAGAATTACGTGCCGAGCTGGGGTACCAGGACTCGAACCTAGACTAGCTGAACCAGAATCAGCCGGGCTGCCAATTACCCCATACCCCAAGGGGACGACCCGGACCCGAAGGCCCGCACCGACCGCTGATGATAGCGAACGCGAGCCGACGACCCAAAACGGGTTAGCCCTCGGGCGCGGGGACGGCTGCCACGACGGCGACGCCGCGGCGGGCGGCCAGGCGGGCGGCGACCACCACGATCAGGACGTACGTCGAGACGTCCACGACGGCCGTGGCGAGATGCAGGTCGGTGACCGTGAACGCGTCCCCGAACTGGCCGGCGGCGGCGCTGGCCAGCAGCGTCAGAACGTTGTTCGACGCGTGCAGCGCGACCGCGGTCTCCAGCCCGCCCGTGCGGACGGTCACCCACCACGCCGCGAGGCCGAGCCCGAAGCGGTCCGCGAACAGCCACGGACCCTGGGTGCCGTGCGCGAGCGCGAACAGCAGCGAGGTCGCCACGCCGCCGACCCAGCGCGACCGCGTCCACACGCCGATCGCCTGGACGAGGTAGCCCCGGAAGACGAACTCCTCGCCCGCGGCCTGCAAGGGGGTCGTGGCGACGATCAGCACCGCCAGGCCGAGGAACGCGCCGGCACCCGGCCAGACCGCGTTCGCGCCGCCGGGCAGGGACGCCGTGTCCTCGCTCCCGCCGGGCATCGTCCAGTACACGACGGACGCCGGGACGGCGACGGCGGTGGCCACGGCGAGCCCCGTGCCGAACAGGCCCCAGCGGAACCGGCGGGTGACCGACAGCAGGCAGCCGGGCCGCGCGCCGTGTGCGCGCAGGGCCACCACCGCGGCGAGCATTCCCCCGGCGAGGAGCAGGTTGCCGATCAGGAACCCGGGCCGTGAGCTGAACTCGGCGAGGTCCTCGGTCGAGAGCCGCTCCGGGTTGTCGACGGCGGACACGACGACCGCGGCCCCGCCGAAGACGACGAGGCTGAGGGTGAGGAAGGTCGCCCCCATCAACACGACGCCCAGCAGCGGGTGCCACCACCGCGCATCCGGCGTCCGCAGCAGGTCGGGGTACGCCTGGGTCTCGGTGCGAGCGCCGGCCTCGCCGCTCAGGCGATCGCCGCCGCGGCCGCCCGGAGCCGGGCGAGGGTGCGGTCGCGGCCGAGCAGCTCCATCGACTCGAACAACGGCGGGGACACCCGGCGGCCCGTGACGGCCACCCGCACGGCTCCGAACGCGACCTTCGGCTTGAGCCCCAGGCCGTCGATCAGGGCGGCGCGCAGGGCGGCCTCGAGGTCCGCGGCGGTGAACCCTTCCGCGGCGTCGACCGCCTTCTCGGCGGCCGCGAGCACAGCGGCGGCATCGGCGGTGAGGATCTTCGCCACGTCGTCCGGGTCGCGGGTGAAGTCCGCGTCGTCGACGAGCAGGAAGCGGGCCATGTCGGCGACCTCGGTCAGCCGGGTCGTCCGTTCCTGAATCAGCGGCGCGATCCCGTCGATCAGGCGCGCCTGCTCGGCCGTCGGCGGGTCGGACGCGAGACCGGCGCGCTGCAGGAACGGCACGATCCGGGCCGCGAAGTCCGCCGCGTCGATGCGCCGGATCCACGCGCTGTTGATGGAGTCGAGCTTCTTCGGGTCGAACCGCGCGGGGCTCCGGTTGACCCGCTCGAGGGTGAACTTCTCGGCCATCTCCGCGAGGTCGAACTCCTCGCGCTCGCCGTCGCCGAGCGACCAGCCGAGCAGCGCGAGGTAGTTGCACATCGCCTCGGGCAGGTAGCCGTCGGCGCGGAACTGACCGATCGTCACGGCGCCGTGCCGCTTGGACAGCTTCGCGTTGTCCTGGCCCATCACGAACGGCAGGTGCGCGAAGACCGGCATCTGCTCGTCGGACAGGCCCATCGCCCGGTACACGGCGATCTGACGGGGTGTCGAGGACAGCAGGTCCTCGCCCCGCACCACGTGGCTGATCTTCATCTCGGCGTCGTCGACCGCGACCGCCAGCGTGTACAGCGGCGATCCGTCCGCCCGGGCGAGGACGAAGTCGGGGATCAGCGCGTTGTCGAAGCTCACCTCGCCGCGGATCAGGTCGGTGAAGGTCGTGGTGCCTGCGGGCATCCGGAACCGGACGACCGGTTTGCGGCCCTCGGCTTCGTACGCCGCGCGCTGGGTGTCCGTCAGGTCGCGGCTGTGTCCGTCGTAGCCGGGCGAGAGGTTCGCCTCCTTCTGCCGGGCGGCGCGCGCCTCGGCCTCTGTCGGAGGACTCGTAGCAGAGGTAAGCGTGGCCGGACTCGACGAAGCGTCGCGCCCACTCGGCGTACAGGCCCAGCCGCTCGCTCTGCAGGTACGGCCCGTACTCGCCGCCGCACTCGGGGCCCTCGTCCCACTCCAGGCCGAGCCAGCGCATCGCGTCGACGGCCGCCTGGATGTACTCGGGCGTGACCCGGGACTGGTCCGTATCCTCGATGCGGAAGACGAACACGCCGCCGGTGTGGCGCGCGTACGCCCAGTCGTAGAGGGCGGTACGCACGTTGCCCACGTGCAGGTCTCCGCTCGGCGACGGCGCGAAACGCACCCGGACCGCAGAGTTTTCGGTCACTGGAACACTCCCTCTTTCACGACCGCGCGACGACGCGGTTGGTCAGTGTCCCGATCCCCTCGACGGTGACCGACACCTCGTCGCCGGGTTTCATCGGGCCGACGCCGGCGGGCGTTCCCGTGAGGATGACGTCGCCCGGCAGCAGCGTCATCACGGAGGAGATGTAGACGACGAGCGCGGCGACGTCGTGCACCATCGCGCTCGTGCGGGCAGCCTGTTTGAGCTCGCCGTTCAGGGTGGTGGTGAGGGCCAGGTCGCCGACGTGGAGCTCGGTCTCGATCCACGGGCCCAGCGGGCAGAACGAGTCGAAGCCTTTCGCCCGCGTCCATTGCGCGTCGGAGCGCTGCAAGTCGCGCGCGGTGACGTCGTTGGCGGCGGTGTAACCGAAGATGACCTCGCGCACCCGGTTGAGCGGGACGTCGCGGCAAATCCGCCCGATCACCACCGCCAGCTCACCCTCGAAGTGCACCTCCGTCGACTGGACGGGATGCACGATCGCGTCGCCCGGCCCGATCACCGTCGTGTTCGGCTTGAGGAACAGCAGCGGCTCGGCGGGCACGTCGTTGCCGAGCTCCGCGGCGTGCTCGGCGTAGTTGCGCCCGACGCCGATCACCTTGCTCCGCGGGATGACCGGGGCGAGCAGGCGCAGCCCCTCGAGCGGGAGCACCTCGCCCGTCGGCGTGATCGGCAGATGCAGCGGGTCGCCCTCGACGACGCCGACCAGCTCGTCGCCGGGGTCGCCGGCGACCACTCCGAATGCCTGCGTCCCGTTGTGGGTGAACCTCGCGATACGCACGCCGCGAGGCTACCCGGCTCGGCGGGCCCGCCCGGACAACGGCGTTCCGAGTTAGCCTCGCGGGGTGGAGGAATCGGTGTGGCGGGCCCGGCTCGAGGCACACGAGGCCCGCGTGGACGCGTGGATCGGGCCACATGCCGACCGCACGCGCCGCGGTGAACCCCATCCGGTGCACGACTTCCTGTTTACGTACTACTCGCACCGGCCGGCGCACCTGCGCCGTTGGCACCCCGGGTTCGGCACGGTGCTCGACGGCGACCCGCCACACCGCGCCTGGCCGGGCTATACGGAGATCGACGGCGGCGTGACGGCCGACGCGGCGGCACTGGCGGGACGCCGCGGCGAGACCGTCCGGTACGTCGCCGACCTGCTCGACCGCACCGCCGCGCGGCCTGCCTTCTTCGGCTGCTTCGGCCTGCACGAATGGGCGATGGTCTACCGGCAGACGCCTGCGGACGTGCGGCATTCCGCCTTCCCGCTGCGCCTGGGCCCCGCCGGCGTCGCCGAGGTCGTCGACGCCGCTCCCCTGCGCTGTACGCACTTCGACGCGTTCCGCTTCTTCACGCCCCCTGCCCGCCCGCTGAACATCGTCGAACCGACCCGGGAAGCAATGCCGCACCTCGAGCAGGGCGGCTGCTTGCACACGACGATGGACCTCTACAAGTGGGCCTACAAGTTGACGCCGTTCGTGGCGTCGGAACTCGTCGCCGACTGCTTCGCCCTCGCCCGGGACGTCCGCGAGCTCGACATGCGGGCGAGCCCTTACGACCTGCGGGAGCTGGGCTACGAGCCCGTCCCGATCGAGACGCCCGAGGGACGCGCGACGTACGCGGCCGCCCAGCGGAACTTCGCCGCCCGCGGTGCCGTCGTGCGAGAGCGCCTGTCGGCAGCGCTCGCCCGCTTGGAGTGCGCGCCCGGGCGAGGGGCGAAGGCGCCGTAGTGCCGGCGGGCTGCGACGTAGGAAGCGGCGGCTGTGCTCCCGGTAGGGAGCGCGGCCGGAGCGACCGAAGGAGTGGCCCGCCGGCACGGAAGCGGCGCACGCCACGAGCGTTCGCGCGCGGAGCGCGCCTCAGGAACGCAGCAGGGCGCTGATGACCGCCGGGGCGTCGGCGAGGCTGGAGAACACCGCGACGCGGCCGGAACCGGCCCGGGCGATCTCGTGGCACTGCTCGTTCGCCTGCCCCGGGACGAGGACGTGGACGGTGTCGAGCCGGGCGGCCTCGAGGGCGGGGTCGGCCCCGCGGTTCGCCTGACCGTCCGTCAGGAGGAGGGTCAGCTTGCGCGGCGCGGACGAGCGGGCGAGCTGGGCGCGCGCGGCGCGCAGGCCGAGAGACAGGTCCGTCCAGCCGTAACTGCGCAGGCCGAACAGGTCGTCCACGACGGCGTCGGCGGGGCGCGTGGAGCCCTGCGCCTTGAGCACCAGGGCCTTGTCGCTCACCGCGACGACGCTGAAGTCCGCCGGGGCGCGCAGGGCGAGCGACGCGGTGGCAACCGCGGCGGCCGAGAGCCGGTCGGAGCCCATCGACCCGCTGGTGTCCACGACGAGGCAGACGGCGGTCGGCCGCCGCTGCCACGTGCGGACACGCAACTCCTCGACGTCGAGCGGCCGGCCGAGCGTCCGGGCGACCAGGACGTCCTCGAGCGCCGCCTCGAGGTCCAGCTCGGCGCCCGGGGTGTACCGGCCCGACCGCCACTTGCCGTCCCCGGAGGCACGCCCGGCCGACTCCTCGGCGAAGCGCACGACCAGGCGGCCTGCAACCTGCCGAGCGACCCGGCGCAGCGCGGGGTCGGCCGCCTTCGCCAGGTGCGGCATCAGGTCGAGCAGTGCCTCGGCGTCGTCCTGCATCGCCGCGGCCAGCGCAGACCGGTCGAGGCGGCCGGGGTCGGGCGAGAGCTCCTTGAAGATCGGGTACTGGCCCAGCTCGGGCCGACTCCAGATCTGGCGCCGCTCCGCGGCGACGACGTCGGCCACGTCCGCGCCGCTCAGGATCGAGTTACCGGCCCCGGGAGGTTGTCCGTCGGACGCGCTGGCGGGGCCGTCGCTTTTCCCGGCGACGGCCCGGCGTCTCGAACCGCTCCGTTCGACCGGCCGGGGACGGCGACGGACCCCTCGGCCGCCGGCGCCTCGCCCGCGAGGTACAGCAGCCACAGGTCGCCGAGGATCTCCTCTGGGGTGCGGTCTGCGGCCTCGTCCACCCGGATTCGCCCCGACAGGGCGGTCATCGTCGCGCGGCGCGTGACGTCGGCCGCCCCGATCGGCTTGCTGCCGAGGCGCGCGAGGCTCGCAGCGATGAGGACGAGGTCGATCGCGCCGCGTACCGAGCTGCCGATCCGCACCTGCGGGTGCTTGCGGGTGGCCCTTACGAGAGCCACGACTGCGTCCAGGAGGGCCGGTTCGGCGACGCCCGTGCGGCGGGCGACGATCGCGGCCTCCTCGGCTTCGGTCTGGTAGCCCAGGAAGATCCGGCAGACCCGGTCGGAGATCGCGCTGGAGATGCGCGACGTGCCGACGGAGTCGTACGGGTTCATCGCCGCGACGAGCCGGAAGCTCGGCGCGGCGCCGACCCGGCCCAGCCGCGGGACGTGCAGCTCACCTTCCGACATCACCGTGATGAGAACGTTGAGCGTCTCCTCGGGGACCCGGTTGATCTCTTCGACGTAGAACAGCGCACCAGCCTGCATCGCCCGCACCAGCGGGCCGGCGACGAACGCGTCGGCCGTGTAGCCCTCCGCGAGGACCCGGCTGGGATCGTGGTAGCCGACGATGCGGGCCGGAGTGAGCTCGGCGTTGCCCTCGACGAACTCGAACGAGACACCGGCGTGGTGCGCGAGGCTGCGCAGCAACGTCGACTTGCCCGTGCCGGGCGGGCCTTCCAGGACGAGGTGACGGCCGGCGTCCAGGGTCGCGACGACGGTCTCCGACTCCTCCTGGCGACCCGTCACGTCCCCCGCGACGGCGGCGAGGAGGGCTGCGCCGAACAGCGACTGCCCGTCAGCCACCGGCGTCACGCACCGAACGACTTGTCGAAGGACGCGCGGTCCACCGGGTCGATCCACACCTCTTTCACCCGGCCGTCGGCCATTCCCATGACCACCCGCAGCGTCTCGCTGAACTCTTCCTCGCCGCGCTTGCCGGTCGCGTCGACGAGCGACACGGCGCCGCGGTCACGAATTTCGAAGGACTGGGGTTTGAGCACCAGCGTGCCACCGGAGGCCTCCCTGAGCTTGGTGAGGTACCCCGAGAACCCGGTGGTCGCCTCGAAGTCGGACAGGTCCTCGGCGCCGTCCGGGGCGTGCAGCACGGCCTCGGCGTGCAGCAGAGGCTCCAGGCTCGCTACGTCGTATTCGCCGCTCTCCAGCGTCCGCAGGAAGGACCGGACGAGCGCGTTGTAAGGCGAGGGCATGTACACGGAAGCCTCCAGCGGTACGGGAAAAACGAGTGTCCTGGCGGCGCACCGGGACAGGTGCGCCGCCAGGACAGGCAGTGCTCGTTCTCGATCTGACGAAAGGTCAGCTGACGCGGCGGACGACCACCGTGTGCGTGCCGATCTTCGCGTTGACCGTGATCTCGCCGTTGGTGCCGGCGGTCGCCTCGGTCGTGTCTGCACCGCTCACGGCCACCGTGTAACGGGCGCCGGGGGCGAGCTTGGTGATCTGGTATGCCGTCGGCTCGCCGAGCTTGGCCCGGTCCACCGAGGTGAACGAGCCGTAGAACGCGGACGCGTCCGACGTGGCCTGGCGAACCCGCAGGGTCGGGAAGTCCACACCTTCCAGGGTCGGGAGGTGGAACTTGTCGGTGTTAGGAGCGGTGAAGATGCTCGCCCACTGCCCCGGACGGGTCACCGTGTACGCCGGCATGATCCAGTCGTTGAGCTGGCCGCGGGGCCAGTCCTCGCCGAGCCCGAAGCCGAAGTAGAACTCACCGCGAGTGGCGTCCCACGTCGGCTCGTAGGTGTTCTGGACGTGACTGTTCAGAGCCTCGAAGGTCTCGTCGTCACCGAAGATCTTCGCCGCCGTGACGGCCGTGATCGTGGCCATCTGGTAGTCGCCCTCGAGTCCGGGCAGACCGATGGAGAAGGCGGTTCCGTCAGGCTGGACCTGGATGAACTTGTCCCGGCCACCCTCGTAGAGGCGCTGGCCCAGGTCGGGGTCGAGACCCGCGAGGTGGACGGCGTTGGCGAACCAGTTGTAGGCGATCTGGTGCTCGGAGGAGTTCATGTTCGCCTGGACCGTCGGGTCCCAGTACAGCGACAGGTTGGTGATCGGGCCGGTGCCGCGCCCGTTCTCCACGAAGTTGTCGCGGAAGTATCGCTTCCAGCCGTTGTACGAGCTTATGTGGTTCGTGCCGTGCATGACGTCGTACAGGCGCTGCGCCATGCCCGTCAGGTTCAGGCACCACGGGTAGACCTTCATGACCTCGCAGCCCAGGCCGGAGATGTTCGCCCGGAGCTGGTTGGAGATCAGGTCGTTGAGCGTGCCGTGGTTGTACGTGTAGACGGTGTCCTTGTCGTACTGGACCTTGAAGTCCGTGTCGTACTTGGCGTCGCCCGTGACGTAGTTGAAGAAGGACACCACGAGGTTCAGGTAGCCCTTGTACATCAGGTTGCAGGCGCCGTTGCCGCGCACCGGGTCCGGGTCGTACTGGTACGGCTCGATGCCGTTCCCGGCCCAGCCCGGGATGTCGTACTTGCCCATGTACCCCTTGGGGAACAGGAAAGCCGTCTCCGGCGGGTAGTTCGCGCGGTTCGGGTCGGGGCCCGAGTTCTCGATCCAGTCCCACATCGCGTAGTACTCGAGGAACCTGTCCGCCATGTGGCCGAGGATCGAGCCGTACTGCTCACGCCACGCCGGGGTGTTCTCCGACATCAGAGTCAGCGCGTACGTCGCGTAGCTCAGGTCGTAGCGGTGGTACGGGCTGATCGGCGGGTTCGAGATGTTGTCCCAGGAGGGGTGGGGTTCCTCCTCCTTGAACCACGTCTGGTTGAACTTGGACTTGCGGTCCATGAAGGCCAGCCAGCCCATGGCCTCGTCGGTCAGCAGGGTCTTGCCGGGGATGATCTGGTCAGAAGCGGTGACCCGGGCAGAAAACTCTCCAGCGCTGTCCGAGGCCGGGGCCGGCGGCGAGACGTCGGTCGACACGTTGGCAGCTCCTTTCGCGTTAATCGTGGGGCGCTCATCGGGTTGGGGCGGGCTGCACTGAGCCGGTTGCCGGGGATGCCCTCCGGCGCCCACGAACCCCTCCACAGGGGTGCCCGTCGCCTTACCTTCGCAATCCAAGAATGTGTCGAGGCCCGACTTGGTCACCATGCCCGGCCTTGACGAAGATCCCGCCGAGGTTCGCCCGGCCGGGACCAACCCCGTCCGGGTACCCCGCTTCTAGGCTCGACGCCTTGCACGACGACCCGACACACGACTACACAGAGCGCCACGGACCGCGCGGTGCCAGTCCCGGCGCCTGTGACACAGGAGGCTCAACCCGTATGGCTATGAAGTTCTACTCCCCCGAGTGGTGTGAAGCGGCGGCCGCGGCCATCAACGCCAACCCCGCAGTGATGAAGGGTTTCAAGGACGCCTCGACCTTCACCCACAAGATGTACTTCGGCAACCTCGACAACGACGTCATCACCCACCTGACTTTCGAACAGGGTGTCGTCACCTACTGGGGCCCGCCGATCCACGACGTGTCCGAGATCGCCTTCGGCATCAAGGGCAAGGTCGAGCACTGGCGCGAGGCCGCCGAGGGTCGCACCGAGGGCGGCAAGCTGCTCATGGGCGGCAAGCTCAAGATCACGGACGGCAACATCCAGCTCGCGATCCAGAACGCCGGCGCGTTCAACAACTTCCTCTCGTCCTGGGGCCAGGTCGACACCGACTGGGACATCTGAGTTCCCGGCAGACCACGCCAGACCTTGCCAGGCGCGTCCCGGGGTCGTCGTCACGACGGCTCCGGGGTGTGGCCTGGCTAAACTGCGCCCGGAGAATCCCTTGTCTAGAACGGAACCTCGCATGACGACCGACACGCCTACTTACACGGTGACGTGTCACGAAGGCGACGATGCCAACGGCGTCGCCAACATTCTGCAGATGCTGCTCTCGCAGAACTTCGTCAACAAGCCGCACCTCATCCCGGTCGCGCGGCGGATGAAGAAGCCGGTGGCCATCATCAGCACCGACACGGAGACGCAGGCGACGGTCGACTTCGACCACGGCGGCGCGGTCATCTACAACGGCGTCGTCGGCGACCCGACGGTCATCGTGTCGGCGACCGTCGACCAGATCCTCGACGTGTCCCAGCTCAAGATGAAGGGCGGCGGCCTGCTGCCGGTCGGCTTCTTCACCAAGCGTGGCGGCAAGGTCCTCAAGGACATCGCGACCCACAAGCTCGTGGTGAAGGGCCTGCTCTCGCACACCGTGGCCTCGCTCCGCACGATCGCCCTGCTGTCCGTCGCCGACGACGACTGACCGACGACGACAGACCCGTCCTGGGAGGGCAGAAGGCGGCCTCCGAGGGGTCCCGGCAGGATCGGGGCCGATCGGGGGTTGACGCCTACTCTGGGGGAAATCCGGACATTCGGAGGAGGTTGAACATGCGCGGCGGTCCTGGTGTGCTCGCCGACCTGGGGCTCGATCCCGGGGACCACATCTGCGGGTTCTACAACGGGTCGAGCATCCGCGACGACGTCACGGCAGCGTGGGTCGCCGAGGGCGTGGCCGCGGGGCAGAAGTGCGTGTGCTTCGTCGACTCTTCGGAAGACCTGCTCTCCCGCCTGAGCGAACAGCTGATCAGCGCCCCCGGCGGGGTGGAGTTCTGCGACGCCGACTCGGCCTACGTACCCGAAGGCCGATTCTGCAAGGACACGATGCTCCGGCGGCTCGAGACCTCGGTGACCTCGGCGATGACCGAGGGGTATTCCCAGGTCCGGCTGATGGGCGACATGAGCTGGGTGATCCGCAGCGGCGTCGACACCAAGACGGTGTTCGCGTACGAGGCCGAGGTCAACGAGTTCTCGACCCGCTACCCGCAGTTCGTCCTGTGTCTCTACGACCTCGACCACTTCGACGGGTCGCTGGTCATCGACGTCCTGCGGACGCACCCGAAGATCATCCTCAACGGGATGTTCATTCACAACCCGTACTACCTGCCGCCCTCGGACGTGGTGGCGGTCCCGTGAGCGAGAGCACCGCGCCCGACCCCGTCTGCGGTATGAAGGTAGACCCGGCCACGGCGCCCAGTTCGACCGTCAAAGACGTCACGTACTACTTCTGCTGTGAACGTTGCCAGCGCACGTTCGACCGCAAGCCGCACCTGTACATCGGGCACGCCCCCGGCCGCTGAGCGCGGTCCGACACCGAACGCCCGGCCTGATTCCCGGCAGGGTGGGTATCGACGTACCATCGGTCTTCCGATACCCGCCCTACCAGGGAGAGGCCGAGCCATGTCAGCGGTTCCAGCAGGGGTTGTCGGCCTCGACCTGCGCCCGGGGGACCACGTCTGCGGGTTCTACCGCGGCGACGGTGACCGCGACGAAATCACGGCCGCCTGGGTCACCGAAGGGGCCAAGGCCGGCCAGAAGTGCATTTGCTACGTCGACGAGTCCACGTCGCTGATCCAGCGTTTCGGGGCGGAGATCCCCGACGACCTGCGCCACGTCGAGTTCTGCGACGCCGACGCCGCGTACGCGCCCGGCGGGAGCTTCAGCAAGGACGCGATGCTGCACCGCCTGCAGACCACGGTGTCCGCGGCGACGGACGCCGGCTACGGCGAGGTGCGTCTGCTCGGCGACATGAGCTGGGTGATGCGCGCAGGCGTCGACACCGAGACCGTGTTCGCCTACGAGGCCGAGGTCAACGCGCTGTCACCGCGGCAGCCGGCAGCGTTTCTGTGCCTGTACGACCTGAACCGTTTCGACGGGTCGCTCGTCTTCGACGTCCTTCGGACGCACGCGAAGATCCTGCTCAACGGGCTGGTCATCCACAACCCGTACTACGTCTCCCCCGGGAAGCTCCTTGACGGCGATTGAGCCGATCGGAAGCTCGGCTCTCGGCGAGTCACCGGACGGGCGCGTTCATCGTGCGGTGCAGGAGCAGCTGTCCTCGATCAACGCCGTCGTGGTGCTGTCGCTGATCCTGTCCCAGTCGAACTCCCCCGGGCAGATCGTGCACCTCGCGCGGACGGCGGCGCCGTCCATCGTGTCGTGCGAACTCGTCGCCGTCTGGCACGCCCACGACTCCGGTTCGTACTACGAGGCCGCACCGCCCGACGCGGCCGCCGAGCTCGCCAAGCTGACCCCCTCCGGGGGCCGGTTGCGGGTCGGCGAGTTCCCCTGGGCGTGGGCGTACCCGCTGTCCAGCCCGGCCGAGCGCAACCATGTCTTCCTCGTCATCGCCGGCGGGCTCGAGCCGTCGGACGAGGAGAAGTTCCTCCTCACGGTCCTCGCCCAGCTGTGCGGGACGGTCATCTCGAAGGCCGAGCTGTTCGCCGCGGAGCGGGCCAGCGCGCTCGGCATGGCCGAGCTGAACTCGAAGCTCGAGTCGACGGTGGCCACGCTGACGAAGGTCATGGACACGCACCGCCAGCTCAACGAGGTGGCGGCCTCCGACCGCGGCGAGGAAGGCATCGCCGAGGTCCTGAACCGCCTCACCGGGCTCGCCGTCGTCGTCCAGGACGCGCACGGCAACGTCCGGGCCCGGGCGGGCGACGTCGGCGAAGACGACCTCGACAAGGAGTCCCCGGACGCTCGCAAGGACCTCATCCGCGTCCTCGCCACCCTGCGGCAGGCCGTGTACCGCCGGGGGGCCTGGATGGTGCTGGCCAACCCACACATCGACGTGCGCGGCGTCATCGCCCTGATCGACCCCGAAAAGCGCGCCACGGAAAGCGACCTGGCCGCACTCGAGTACGCGGCGACCGTCCTGAGCATGGAGCTGGCGCGCCTGCGGAGCATCGCGGAAATCGAGCTGCGCACCCACCGTGACTTCGCGGAGGAGCTGCTGGCCGGCGCCGAGGAGACGTCGGTCAAGGGCACCGCGCACGCGCTCGGCTACGACGCGCAGCGCCCGCACCGAGCGATCATCGTCACCGGCGCGCGCCGGGCCCGCATCAACGACACCTTCCTGCGCACGGTCAACCGCCAGGTGCGCAGCTTCGACATGGCCTCCCTGGTGGTCGGCCGCTCCGACTGCGTGATCGTCATGGCCTACCGGGACGTGGCCTGGGGCGACCTGCAGGCCGCGATCGACCAGGAGCTGCCGAAGGAGTCCTGCCGGCTCGCGATCGGCTCGCAGTACCCGAACGCCTGGGAGATCCACCACAGTTACCGCGAGGCACAGTTCGTCGCCGACCTCTCCGGCTCGATCACCAGCAACTTCACCGAGCCCGTACTGACCTTCGAGGACCTGGGGATCTACCGCATCCTGTCGTCGGTGACGAACCTGACCGAGGTCGAGCGCTTCATGAAGGAGAAGCTCGGCTCGCTGATCGAGTACGACCAGGACCACAAGTCCAACCTCGTCCTGACGCTCGCGCGGTACTTCGACTGCGGTTGCAAGTACGACGAGACGGCCGAACGCATGTGCATCCACCGCAGCACGCTCAAGTACCGGCTCCAGCGCATCCGTGAGCTCACCGGCTACAACCTCACCGACGGCTCGACGCGCTTCGACCTGCACCTCGCCACTCGCATCTGGCTGACCCTCGAGGCCCTCTCCGCGCCGTCCAGCGGGTGAGGAACCCCTCCCGCCGCGGCTCCGGCGCGCTCGCGCTGGTGCTCGCGGCGTTCGCCGTGCCCGTCGCGGCGCACGGAGCCGAGCAGGGCCGGCCGCTGGGCGGGCGGGTCGTCGCGTGGGGGGACCCCAACCACGGCCTGACGAAGATCCCCGCCGGGCTGCGCGACGCGGTCGTTGTGGCGACCAGTGGCAGCCATGCGCTGGCGCTCCGCTCCGACGGGACCGTCGTCGGCTGGGGCGACGACAGCGACGGGCAGGCGGGCGCCCCGGCCGGCCTGACGGAGGTGACCGCGATCGCTGCCGGGCCGGGCTACAGCCTCGCAGTCCGCTCGGACGGGACGCTTGCCGGCTGGGGCCGGGCCCGGCACGGCGGCCCGCTCGCGCCGCCCGCCCTGACGGACCGGATCATCGCCGTGGCGGCGGGCTACGACCACGGGATCGCCCTGCGCTCCGACGGCACCGTGCTCGCCTGGGGCGAGGACAAGGACGGCCAGACCGACGTGCCCCTCGGGCTCCGCGACGTCGTCGCCGTCGGCGCGGGCGGCTTTTACAGCGCCGCCCTGCGCTCGGACGGCACCGTAGTCGTCTGGGGCTACAACGTAGAGCTCGGTGACGTCGCCGCCTACCCCTCCCCCGAGTTGGGCGACTCGCCGACCAACCCCGTCCGGCTCGTCCACGGCAAGTACAACGGCATGCTCAACACCGCCAACAGCACTGGCCTGCTGGGCCAGTTCAAGGCGATCGACGTCGAGTACGACCACACCGTCGGGCTGCGCGCCGACGGCACGGTGACCGCGACCGGGTCGCGCTACAACCCGGGCAACTACCCCCCGCTCGGCCTCGACGGCGTCGTCGCGGTCGCGACCGGAAGCTTCCACAACATCGCCCTGCGCTCGGACGGGATCGTCGTCGCGTGGGGCGGGCGGCGGGTGCCCGGCTCGCTCGTCCCCTCCGACGACATCGGCCGGACGAAGGTGCCCACCGGCCTGCGCAACGTCACCGCCATCGCCGCGGGCGGCGCGTTCAACCTCGCGATCACCACCGCGGGCTGAAGGCACGCCGCCCGGCTGCTCTCAGCGAGTCGGGCCTCGCGCCACGTGGCTAGGAGAGCCAGCCCTGGGGCTCCACCATGTGCGTCGGGGCGGGAAGCAGGCGGAGGTTCACCACAGTGTCGGTCTGGATACCGTGCGCCTTACGCTCCTGGTGCAACCGGTCGAGTTCCGGAGTCGCGTTCGCGATGGCGTCCTCGCTGTCCCAGTAGGTCACTGCGGCCATGGTGCCGTCGACGGGATCGTGGCCCCAGTAACCCGTCCGGAATCCGGGCAGCCGCTCGAGAATGCGCACAGCCTCCTGCGTCGAGGACCGCAGGTAATCGACGCATTCGTCGGCCGGACCTTCGGGACGGTAAAGCACCACCCGGAGCCAGTTTGCGGCCTTGCCCCCCATGATCGCCGCCCAGTCGCCGGCGCTCCAGCTCGTGGGGTTGGTGAACAGGCGCAGGTTGGCGGTGCTGCTGGCCCTGACACCGTGCGCGGACCGGTCCGCTGCGACCGCGTCGAAGACTCGGGCGGCATTCTCGATCGCCGTGCGGCTCGACCAGTGGGTGACGGCGGCGACGCCGCCGCTCGCAGGGTCGTGGCCCCAGTGACCGCCGCGGAAACCCGGTTGCTTCTCGAGTCTCGTGACGACAGATTGAACGCTCGACTCCATGTAGTTCAGGAAGTCCTCGCTCCCGGAGCCGGCGGGGGTGTAGGTCGCGACTCGCAGCCACGTCTCAGCCATTTGGCAACACTCCTCACGTGTTCTCACTAGGAATCACAGCTCTGACTTGTCTGTACCCCGGTTACGCATCCCCTGTGACCGGGCCGACGGCCCCGCTCCCAGTGACGGCGTCGATTCGCTGGGCGTCGTACCCCAAGATCTCGCCCAGGACGAACTCGTAGTCCTCGTTGCGGCGGGGCGCGCGCCGATGCTCGGCCCGCGGCTCTCCCACCCGCACCGGGCTGCCCGGTTGGAGCACCGTGCCGAAGACCGGGTGTTCGGTGGAGATGATCAGGCCGCGCTGCTGCGCGACCGGGTGTGCGAGGGCGTCCGCGACCGAGAGCACCGCGCCGCACGGGACCGCGGCGGTGCGCATCCGTTGGACCACGTCCTCGGCCTCGAGCTTGCCGATCACTCCGTCCAACTCGGCGATCAGGTCGAGCCGGTTGGCGTCGCGAAGGGCGAACGTGGCATACCGCTCGTTCTGGGCCACCTCGGGGCAGCCGAGCCCCTCGCACATGCGGGCGAAGAACTTCTCCTTCGCGCAGCCGATCACGACCCACCCGTCCGAGGCCTGGAATGCCTGGAACGGCACCAGGGACGGATGCGCCGAGCGCGACATCCGCTTCGCTTCGTGATTCGCCGTCAGATGCCAAGTGCCCGGGTACGTGAGGAACGAGATGGCCACGTCGTAGAGGCTCACGTCGCAGTCCATGCCCACGCCCGTGCGGGACGCGGACAGCATCCCGGCCAGCAGGCTGTAGCCCGCGGCCAGCCCCGCGGCGAAGTCCACGACGGACAGCCCCGACTTGGCCGGCGGCGCGTCCGGCTCCCCGGTCAGCGACATCCAGCCCGCCATCGCCTGCAGGATGTAGTCGTACCCGGGCTCGGCGCGCAGGTCCCCCGTCATGCCGAACGCGGACAGCGAGCAGCACACGATCTTCGGGTTCAGGTGCTTCAGGTCGTCGTAGCGCAGGCGCAGCTTCGCCGGGACGTCCCCGCGCATGTTGAAGTACACGGCGTCGGAGACCTTCACGAGGTCCTCGAACACGGCCCGGCCGGCCGGCGAGCGCAGGTCGAGCCCGAGGCTGCGCTTGTTCCGGTTGAACGTCTCGTAGAACAGGCTGTCTTCACCCTCGGCGTACGGGCTGACGTAGCGGCTGATGTCGCCGCCGGTCGGCGGGTCCTCCAGCTTGATCACCTCGGCGCCCAGGTCGGCCAGGTGGACACTGCCGTAGGGGCCGGCGCCGTACTGCTCGAGGGCGATGATCCGGATCCCGTCCAGGGGACGCGCTGCCATGCCGCACCATCCTTAAATCGATCGGGCCGTGCCACAGTGCGGCGCCCGCCCCCGCCAGCTCGCGGCAAGGGACGGGCGCCCGAAATTGTTCCTGCTGACGGTCCGTCAGGTGACGGGTTGGATCTCGATTCGGCCACCGTTGACGCGGATGGGGCAGGGCGCCAGCTTCTCGCCACACGGGTTCACGCTGTCGCCCGACTTCACGTCGAATTCCCACAGATGCACGTTGCAGGTGAGGATGCCGTCGTCGAAGTCCCCGTCCGACAGGGGCGTGCCCTTGTGGGGGCACGAGTCCTTGTACGCACGGAGGTCTTCGCTGTCGCGCAGGATGATGAACTTGTCCTTGCCGACGGCGACGCCGGCCATGTCGCCTTCCCACAGCTCTTCGTCGTCGTAAACGTCGACCCAGCCGCTCATATCTTTTCCTCCTGCGTACTCGAAGGTCAGGCGGACGCCCCGGCGAGCAGCCCCGCCTTCTCGAGCGTAGCGAGCCGCGCACCCTTGGCCGCGGCCACGATGGACTTGGCGTTGCCCTTCACCGGCGGCACCGTGGCGAGCATCTTGGCCAGGCTCACCGCCGCCGCGTCCGCCTTGGGCGTCCACTTGTCGACCCAGCGGGTCAGCACCGCCGCGTTCGCCGGGTTCTGCGCGATGGCGTACGTGCTCAGAGCCGCGCTCCAGCGCGCCGCCCGCTCGCCGTCGTCCGAAAGGTTCGCCAACAGCAACGAGGTGAGCTCGTCGCCGTTGGCCGACGCCACCTGGCTGAACGCCTTGTAGAGCACCGACTCGATCGTCGGACGCAGCACCAGGTTCAGGGCGGCGAAGGACTCGCTCCAGTCGTACGCGACCAGGGCCTCCTCGATGACCTGACGCGTCGGCTGCCACTCCTTGCGCTTCTCCCAAGTCTCCTGCTCACCCGTCACGAAGCCCGCGTCCGGGTGGGCGATCTGCAGCTCCCGGGTGCGGTACGCCACGACGCAGACGGCGCGCACGTAGTCGGCGGCCTCGAACGACGCCGCGTTGGTGATGTAGGAGGAGGGCGCCACCTGGCCGATGTAGGCCGCCATCATCTGCAGGCCGTGCAACGGGTAGCGCGACGGCGTGAAGATCTGACGCAGCGTCGCGACCCACTCGGGGTCGAGGTTCGCGTCGTGCCCGCGGTCGTGGAACTCGCTGCACAGCTCGCGGACGACGACCTCGGCCTCGTCCTGCCGGGTGACGTACTCGCGGTAGGTGTACTGGTCGGGGTCGCGGAACCCGTCCCAGTTGTCCGCCTGCAGCGGGGATTCGTCGCGGTACGCGCTCATCCACATGTTCATGGCGGAGGACGGGTTGGCCTCGAACGGCGCCGCCCGGCCCTCGCGCATGCTGTAGTGCAGCGCGTGAGAGACGATCTCGTACTCGCTCGGACGGCGCTTGATGTCGCCGAAAGCGGACCAGGTGCGCCGCTTGGTGGGTCCAGCCACTGGATCGCTCCTTCAGCTCTCGGTGGGTTCGGCCGCGGGGGAGGTCTTGCGCGACCAGATGAACTCGTCGGACGACGTGCTGTCGATGACGCCCGAGAAGGACGACATCATCATCTCGATCTCGCGCAGCGGGAAGTCGCGACCGACATGGTTCTCGATGGACGCGCGGGTGAGGCGCAACGGCGGGTCACCCTCGATACGCACGTACGCGTGCCGGTCGATGACCCGGATCTCCTGACCCGGGTTGTCGTCGCGCAGGGCCGCGATGATGCCGTCGATGTCGTCGCTCATCCGCAGGATGGGTCCGACTCCCTTGCTCATGACGCTCCTTGCTGGGCCGGTGCCTGGGCGAAGTCGACGATGATCTCGCCGAGCGGGGTGATCGGTGAGTCGGCGACGACCAGGTCACCGGGGAGTTCGACGCCGTCGACCGTCATCACGTACGTCGCGTTCTCGCGCCGCATGATGCGCTTGCCGACCATCATGTCGGCGACCTTCTCGCAGGCCTGCGAGACGGTGTCGGTCGCGTCGATCACGACGAGGTGCGTGATGTGGTCACCGACGAAGTACGCGTTGACCGGGATCGGGTTCTCTTCAGACATGTCTGCAGTCCCTTTCAGTCCAGCTCGAAGTGACCGAGTTGGGAGTTGACGCCGGCCGCGTCCCAGTACGCCGCAATGTCGTCGATCTTCCCGTTCTTGTCGACGTGCAGGCGGAACAGGTGCCGCTCGGTGTACTTCTGGCCGCGCGGCGTGAGCGTGAGGTAGGGGCTCGCCTGGGTGCCCGATGACGCGTGACCTCGGCGACGACGTTGCCGTCCTCGTCCGCGAAGACCTCGTGCACCTTGTTCGTGAGGTCGGGGAACGCCCGGAACCCGAGCGCCCAGATCGTCCGCCCGACGCCGTTGACGTAGCCCTTGCCCGTCACGACGCGCTGCTTGTCGTGGCTGACGAACGGCACGTAGTCGAACTTGGCCCTCGGCGAGCACAGCTCGGCCATGCCGACCACGTCGCGCTTGCGCTGCTGCGCGAAGAACTCCTCGACGACGGCGACACCCGTCTCCGAACGGCTGCTCATGCGTTCCCTCCAGCTGCACCCACGGCGACGGCTTCCTCGTAGGACTTGTTCGCGCCGAGGCTCCACTTGACCTCGTTCAGGCAGAAGAACACCTTCACCGACGCGATCGAGCCGTCCGGCGCGAGGTCGATTCGCCAGGCCTGCCGGGACTCGAGGTTCTTGCCGTCCTTCACCGCGAGGTCGAGGTACGGCTGCTTGGGCGTGCCGCGCAGGACGAGTTCGACGAGGGCCTTGTCGCCGCGCGACGATCTTGCGGGTCACCTCGATCTCGAGCTCGGGGAAGCTCGCGAACAGGTCCGCGAAGTACTGCTTGCCCTTCGTGCTCATCGCGCCCTTGACGTCGAGCGGGACGACCTCGATCTTCCCGCTCTTGGCCGCCGCGACCGCCGCGGCGGCGTCCCGCTGCGCCAGGGCTCGCAGGAATTCCTCCACCGCACCCTGACCGGTCATCGGGTGGTCTCCTTCATGACAATCCTTTCGAACCTTGTGCGACGGGCGGGTCAGGAGAAGACGATCACCGGTTTGACGGTCACGCCGGCCTCGGTGTCGTGTGCCGCCGTGTTGATGTCGGCGAGCTTGTACTGGGTGACCAGCCGCTCCAGCGGGAACTTGCCCTGCTGGATCAGCGCGACGAGGCGAGGGATGAAGATGTCCGGCGTGCTGTAGCCGCTCTCGATGTGGCCCTTGATCGTCTTGCCGGGCAGCAGGACGTCGTTGGCGTCGAAGGTGTACTCGGTGCCCAGGGCCGCGGCACCGATGATGCCGCAGGTGCCGAGCGGGCCGAGGCTGTCGACGCAGTCGCGGAAGACCTTGGGCGAGGCGGTCATCTCGAGCGAGTAGTCCACGCCGCCGCCGGTGATGTCCTTGATCGCCTCGACGGCGTTCGTGCCGTCCGACGGGTTGATCCCGTGGGTCGCGCCGAGTTCCTTGGCGAGCGCGATGCGCTGGTCCTTGAGGTCCACCGCGATGATCGTCGTGCACCCGACGGCCTTGGCCGCCATGATCGCGGCGAGGCCGACGGAGCCGGAGCCGAAGATCGCGATCGAGGTGCCGGCCTCGCGGGTTGAACGTGCTGAACACCGCCGCCGCGCCGGTCTGGATGCCGCAGCCGAGCGGGCCCAGCAGCGCCAGGTCGGCCTCCGGGTCGACCTTGACGACGCTGCGCTCGTAGGCGACCGAGTGCGTCGCGAACGAGGACTGGCCGAAGAAGTGACCGCCCAGCCGTTCGCCGCTGCCGTCGGTCAGCGCGCTGGACTCGTCGGGCCGCCCGCCCGAGAAGTTGCGGCCGTACAGCTCGGCGCAGTACGCGGGGTTGCCCGAGCGGCAGCTCTTGCACGATGCCGCAGGACATGAAGCTCATGACGACGTGGTCGCCGGGCTTGACCTTGGTGACGTTCTTGCCGACGGCCTCGACGACGCCCGAGCCCTCGTGGCCGAACACGGCCGGAAGCGGCACCGGGTACCACTGGTCACGGCAGATCAGGTCGGTGTGGCAGACGCCGGCACCGACGTTGCGGACGAGTACCTCGTCTTCGCGGGGGTCCGCGAGGTCGATCTCCTCGATGCGGAACTCCTCGCCCTGACCTCGGCACACTGCAGCATTAATCTTCACGTCGTACTCCCAGGGGACCGTCGACCGAACACTGCGACCGTATGGAACATGAGGCCGAAAGGCTTCGTCCCGCCGGGTCAGTTGAGGTCCGCGGCCCCTAACCCGAGCGGGTTGAGCGCGGGCGTCGCGGTTTATTCCCCGCTCGCGCCGGTGTGAACCAGGCCATAGGTGACGGCGTCCGCGAGGGCTTGCCAGGACGCCTCGATGACGTTCTCGTGCACGCCGACCGTGTCCCACGCCTCGACGCCGTCGGTCGTCTGGGCGAGCACGCGCACGACCGCGCCGGTGCCGTGGGTGCCCTCGAGGATGCGGACCTTGAAGTCGACGAGCTCGAGTGCGGCGAGGTCCGGGTAGACCCGGTCGAGCGCCTGGCGCAATGCCACGTCCAGGGCGTGGACGGGGCCGTTGCCCTCCCCCGTCGCGATGAAGCGCTCGCCGCCGGCGTACAGCTTCACGGTCGCCTCGGTGCTCACGGCCCCGTCCGCGTCGCGGTCGACGATGACCCGCCACGACTCGAGGACGAAGAAGCGCGCGGCGCACTCGCCGAGTTCCTCGCGCACCAGCAGGTCGAAGGACGCGTCCGCGGCCTCGAAGGAGTAGCCGCGGGCCTCCAGGTCCTTGACCCGCCGGACGACGCGGCCGAGCGCGTCCGGGTCGGCGGCGAGGTCGTGACCGAGTTCGTTGCCCTTCAGCTCGACGCTGGCCCGCCCGGCCATCTCGGAGACGAGCATCCGCATCCCGTTGCCCACCAGGCCGGGGTCCGTGTGCTGGTAGAGGTCCGGGTCGATCTTGATGGCGCTGGCGTGCAGCCCGGCCTTGTGCGCGAACGCGCTGCCGCCGACGTACGGGGCCTGGTGGCGGGGCGTCTGGTTGGCGACCTCGGCGACCGCGTGGCTGACCCGGGACAACTCGCGCAGGCCGCCCAGTCGGCAGGACGATGCGGCCCATCTTCAGCTCGAGGTTCGCGACCACCGTGGCGAGGTTGGCGTTGCCGGAGCGCTCGCCGTAGCCGTTGACCACGCCCTGGACGTGGGTGACGCCCGCCTCGACGGCCGCGATCGTGTTGGCGACCGCACAGCCCGCGTCGTCGTGGCAGTGGATTCCCAGGCGCGCGCCGGAGGTGCGAGCACCTCGTACACGGTGTCCGCCAGCCGGCTCGGCAGCATCCCGCCGTTGGTGTCGCACAGGACGATCACGTCGGCCCCGGCTTCGGCTGCGGTCCGCACGACCTCGAGCGCGTACGCCGGGTTGGCGAGGTAACCGTCGAAGAAGTGCTCTGCGTCCACGAACACCCGGCGGCCCTCGGCCCGCAGGTGGCTCACGGTGTCGTGGATCATCGCCAGGTTCTCGTCCAGCGTGGTCTTGAGCGCCCGCAGAACGTGGCGGTCGTGGCTCTTCGCGACGAGGCACACGACGCCGGCGCCGGACTCGCGCAACGCGGCAACCTGCGGGTCGTCCGCGGCCTTCGCGTCGGGCCGGCGGGTCGCCCCGAACGCGGTGAGCTTCGCGTGGCGCAGCGTCAGTTCCTTCGCCGCGCGGGCGAAGAACTCCGTGTCCTTCGGCAGCGCACCCGGCCAGCCGCCCTCGATGAACCCGACGCCGAGGGAGTCCAGGTGACGGGCGATCACCAGCTTGTCGGCGACCGACAGGGCCATCCCCTCGCCCTGGGCGCCGTCGCGCAGCGTCGTGTCGTAGACGTGGAAGTCGTCCGTGCTCACCGCAAAAGCTCCTTGTAGGTGACCCCGAAGTCGAGTGGGCGCTCAAACAAAAGACCTCCCGCTTGTCGCGGGAGGTCTGCGCACCGGGTGTTGCTCCAGTGCGCTCTACGTAATGGTCGGGGTCGAAGCCACGTCGGCAGTCTGCCACAGCTTCCTCGACATCAACACACCTCGTGCAGCCAGCCGTGGACGTCCGGGGCGAGGCCGTGCTGGATGGCCAGGAGGGCCTTGCGGATCGACGCGGTGACCGGACCAGGCTCGCCGTCGCCGATCGGCTGCTCGCCGCCGCGCCAGGCCAGACGGCCGACGGGGGTGACGACCGCGGCCGTCCCGCACGCGAAGATCTCGGTGATCTCTCCGGACGCGACGCCGTCGCGCCAGTCGTCGACGCTGATCCGCGCCTCGGCGACCTTGTGGCCGAGGTCGCCCGCGATCGTCCGGATCGAGTCTCGGGTGACGCCCTCGAGAATCGAGCCGGTCAGCTCGGGGGTCTCGATCGACCCGTCCGCGTGGACGAAGTAGAGGTTCATGCCGCCGAGCTCCTCGATCCAGCGGCGCTCGACCGCGTCCAGGAACACGACCTGCTCGCAGCCGTTCGCGATCGCCTCCGACTGGGCGACGAGGCTGGCCGCGTAGTTACCCGCGCACTTGGCCGCGCCGGTGCCGCCGTGGGCGGCCCGCGTGTACTCCTCGGAGACCCAGATGGAGACGGGCTTCGAGGCCCTGCGGGAAGTACGCGCCGGCCGGCGAGGCGATGACGAGGAACGTGACCTCGGCCGCCGGGCGCACGCCGAGGAAGACCTCGGAGGCGAACATCAGCGGGCGGATGTAGAGGCTGTGCTCGGCCGCGTTCGGCACCCAGACGCGGTCGGTCGTGACCAGACGGTCGATCGCGGCGACGAAGACGTCGGCCGGCAGCTCGGGCAGCGCCATCCGCCGGGCGGAGCGCTGGAACCGGGCCGCGTTGGCCTCCGGGCGGAACGTCTTCACCGAACCGTCCGGCTGGTGATAGGCCTTGAGGCCCTCGAAGATCGACTGGGCGTAGTGCAGCACCGCGCGTCGCCGGGTCCATCGAGATCGGGCCGTACGGCTCAGCTGGGCGTCGTGCCAGCCGGCTGCCGGACGTCCACGTCACAGTGACCATGTGGTCGGTGAACGTCTTGCCGAAGCCGGGGCTCGCCAGGACGGCCGCGCGCCGCTCGTCCGGCATGGGGGCCGGGTTGGGCGTGACGACGAACGGGAGGGTGTCGAGGCCAGTCATGGGCCGAACGCTACCGGGCTGGGCCGGTCGCTGGTCAGTGTGCGGACGAGTGCTCGCGGTCATGGCGCGTGCTCCTGGGGCTGCGGTGCGGACTGGGCTGAGGTACTGCGCTCAGCCAGCTACTCGCGCCGCGATGGCGTCGCCGATCTCGGAGGTGCGTGCGATCGGCCGGGCCGCGGCGGGCGAGGTCGGCCTCGACCGCGGCGACGACCCGAGCGGACGCCTCGGCGTACCCGAGGTGCTCGAGCAGGAGCGCGACCGAGAGCACCGTCGCCGTCGGGTCGGCCTTGCCCTGGCCGGCGATGTCGGGCGCCGAACCGTGCACCGGCTCGAACATCGACGGGTTGACCCGGCTGACGTCGAGGTTGCCGCTGGCCGCCAGGCCGATCCCGCCCGTGACCGCCGCCGCGAGGTCGGTGAGGATGTCGCCGAACAGGTTGTCGGTGACGATGACGTCGAACCGCTCCGGCTGCGTGACCAGGAAGATCGTCGCGGCGTCGACGTGCAGGTAGTCGTGCGTCGACGTCCGGGAACTCGACGGCGACCTGTTTCACGATGCGGGTCCACAGCGCGCCCGCGTACACCAGCACGTTGTTCTTGTGGACGAGCGTCAGCTTCTTGCGGGGCCGGGCCGGCGGCGCGGGCGAACGCGTCCCGGACGACCCGCTCGATGCCGAACGCCGTGTTCAGGCTGACCTCGGTCGCGACCTCGTGCGGCGTGCCGGTGCGCAGGCTGCCGCCGTTGCCGACGTACGGACCCTCGGTGCCCTCGCGGACGACGACGAAGTCGATCGCGACGTCACCCAGCGGGGAGGTCACGCCGGCGAACAGCCGCGCCGGGCGGAGGTTGACGTGGTGGTCGAGCGCGAAGCGGAGCTTGAGCAGCAGGCCGCGCTCGAGGACGCCCGACGGGCACCCCGGGGTCGCCGACCGCGCCGAGCAGGATCGCGTCGTGGTCGCGCAGCTCCTCGAGGACCGAGTCGGGCAGCGTCTCGCCCGTCGCGTGCCAGCGGCGCGCGCCGAGGTCGTACGACCGCGTGTCGACCTTGATCTCGTGCGCGGGCAACGCCGCGTCGAGCACCTTGAGACCCTCGGCGACAACCTCGGGACCGATGCCGTCGCCCGGGATCACGGCGAGGCGAATGCTGCTGGACATGACGCGAAGCGTACGTCTCCGTCTCAGTGGTCGGTCAAGTCATCTCACGTGGTGGACGGTGAGATACGTCGCGGTCGCCGCGGGGCCCCGCTGTTTCACCGATCCGGTGGGAGGCTGGGTGTCATGCGGGGACGGGAGATCGGGAGCGCGCTGCTCGCCGGCGTCCTGCTCGCGGGGTGCGGGGGCGGCGGGGCCGTCGTCGGGACCCTCCCCGCGCCGAGCCCGCTCGCGAGTGTCGCCGCCGAGCCGGCACCGATCGCGAGCCCGAACGCCGAGGAGCCGGCGGCCGAGCCGACCGCCGAATCGAGTCCCGAGCCGACTCCCGGGCCGACCGCCGACGCGACTCCCGGCCCGACCGCTGGGCCGTCCCCCCAACCGACTGCGCCGGCGGCCGATCCGGCGTGGGAGGTCGGGGCGAAGGCGCTCCCGCTCCGTCCGGACGGGTTCGGGGTCATCGGCCCGACGCCCAAGGCGCTGCGCGAGCGCGCGCTGCCGACGGTCGACTTGCTCCCGCCGCCGTCCGGCGGCACGTGGGCGTCGTCGGTGGCGCCGATCAACGAGGACGTCCGCACGCGGACGGGGACGGCATGGGAGCCCGGCTGCCCCGTCCCGCTCGAAGACCTGCGCTACCTGACAGTGAGCTTCCGCGGGTTCGACGGGAAGGCGCACACCGGCGAGCTGATCGTGCACCGCAAGGTCGCGGACGACGTCGTCGCGGTGTTCCGCAAGCTGTTTCGCGCGGACTTCCCGATCGAGTCGATGCGGATCGTCACCAGCGCCGACCTCGACGCCGCCCCGACCGGCGACGGCAACAACACCGCCGCGTTCGCCTGCCGGACGGCCCGCGGGCAGACCCGCTGGTCCGCCCACGCGTACGGGCTGGCGGTCGACGTCAACCCGTTCCACAACCCGTACCGCCGCGACGACCTCGTCCTGCCGGAACTCGCGAGCTCGTACCTGAAGCGCGACCGCGAGCGGCCGGGATGATCCTGCCCGGCGGGGTCGTGACGAAGGCCTTCGCCTCCATCGGCTGGCCCTGGGGCGGCGACTGGCGCAAGTCGAAGGACTACCAACACTTCTCCCAGACCGGCCTATGACCCCGGGTCGGCGGACGGAGACGGCGGCCCGCCGCTCAGGAATGAGCTGAGCGCACGCCGCGCCGGGGGCGACTCGGCGTGTCGCAACGCTCAGGTCATCCATGAGCTGGGGACCCGGCGCAAACGCGACACGGCCGAACGATCGACCCCGCGGTCGCGCACGCCGCGAACGTTCGCGGGCGGAGCCCGCCGACCATTACGTCAAATCGACGGCGCGGACCCAGTCGGCGGCGATGGCCTGCTGGAGTTCGGCGAGGATCTCCGCGGGAATCGCCGAGTCGACCGTCAGCGCGACGAGCGCGGGGCCGCCCTTGGCGAGGCGGCCGACCTGCATGCGAGGCGATGTTGATGTTCGCCTCGCCGAGCACCTTGCCGACCTGGCCGACGATGCCGGGGCGGTCGGCGTAGCGGTAGAACGCCATGTGCTCGGTCGGTTCGATGTCGACCGCGTACCCGTCGATCTCGACGATCTTCTCGCGCAGCTTGCGGGCGCCGGACAGGGTGCCGGAGACGGAGATGACCTCGCCGGTCGCCATCGTCCCGCGGACGGTGATGAGGTTGCGGTAGTCCGGGCTCTCTGCACTGGTCGTCAGGTGCACCTCGACGCCGCGCTCCTGGGCGAACAGCGGGGCGTTGACGTACGAGACCGAGGCCTCTTCGGTGACGTCGGTGAAGACGCCCTTCAACGTCGCCAGCTCGAGCACCTTCACGTCGTGCTTGGTGATCTCGCCGCGGACCTCGACGTCGATCTGCTGGGCGACCCCGCCGGCGAGCGCGGTGAAGATGCGGCCGAGCTTCTCGGCGAGCGGCAGGCCGGGGCGGACGTCCTCGGCGATGATCCCGCCCTGGACGTTGACCGCGTCCGGGACGAGCTCGCCGGCCAGGGCGAGGCGGACCGACTTCGCGACGGACACGCCGGCCTTCTCCTGGGCCTCGTCGGTGCTGGCGCCGAGGTGCGGCGTCGCGACGACGTTGTCCAGCTCGAACAGCGGGCTGTCGGTGCAGGGCTCCTTGTTGAACACGTCGAGCCCGGCGCCGGCAACGCGGCCCTCCTTGAGCGCGGCGTACAGCGCGGCCTCGTCGACGATCCCGCCGCGGGCGGCGTTGATGATGTGGACGCTCGGCTTGACCGTCCGCAGGGCCTCGGCGCCGATCAGGCCTACGGTCTCGGGGGTCTTCGGCAGGTGGACGGTGATGAAGTCGCTCTCGCGCAGCAGCTCCTCCAGCGACACGAGGCGGACCCCGAGCTGGGTGGCGCGCGCGGCCTGGACGTACGGGTCGTACGCGATGAGCTGGACCTCGAAGGCGGCGAGCCGCTGCGCGACCAGGACGCCGATGCGGCCGAGGCCGACGACGCCGACGACCTTGTCGCAGAGCTCGACGCCGGTGTACTTGGAGCGCTTCCACTCACCGTTGCGCAACGCGCTGTGCGCCGGCGAGATGTGCCGCGCGCTGGCCAGCAGCAGGCCGACGGCGAGTTCGGCGGCGCTGGTGATGTTCGACTGGGGGGCGTTGACGACCATGACGCCCGCCTTCGTGGCGGCCGGGACGTCGACGTTGTCGAGCCCGACGCCGGCGCGCGCGACGACCCGCAGGCGGCGAGCGGCCGTGAGGGCCTCCGCGTCGACCTGCGTGGCGGAGCGGACGAGGATCGCGTCCACGTCCACGATCGCGGCGAGCAGCGCGGACCGGTCGGCCCCGTCGCAGTGCCGGATCTCGAAGTCGGGGCCGAGGGCGTCCACGGTCGCGGGCGAGAGTTCTTCGGCGATCAGGACGACGGGCTTTGTCACGAGAGGGTCCTTCGCAGGGTGGGATGCGGCGGGAAGGAACACGACACTGTGCCCGGATGCGCAACGGCGAGTGTAACCGCCCGGTAACGCTGACAGGCACCGCCGCCGGTGGGGCGGCGGTGCCTGGCGGGGTCGAACGTCAGGACTGGATCCACGACATGAGCGGGCGCAGCTTCTCGCCCGTCTTCTCGATGGGGTGGTTGCGGCCCTCCTCGGCGTACTTCTTGTAGTTCGGCAGGCCGGCGTCGTACTCGTCCATCCACTTCTGGGCGAACGAGCCGTCCTGGATCTCGGCGAGGATCTTCTTCATCTCGGCCTTGGTCTCGGCCGTGACGAGCCGCGGGCCGGAGACGTAGTCGCCCCACTCGGCGGTTTCGGAGATCGACCAGCGCATCTTGGAGATGCCGCCCTCGTACATGAGGTCGACGATGAGCTTCACCTCGTGCAGGCACTCGAAGTACGCGACCTCGGGCTGGTAGCCCGCTTCGATCAGCGTCTCGAAGCCGGCCATGATCAGGTGGCTGAGCCCGCCGCAGAGCACGGTCTGCTCGCCGAACAGGTCTGTCTCGGTCTCCTCGGTGAACGTGGTCTTGATGATGCCGGCGCGGGTGCCGCCGATGCCCTTGGCGTAGGACTTCACGAGGTCCCACGCCTTGCCGGTCGCGTCCTGCTCGACGGCGATGATGCAGGGGACGCCCTTGCCCTCGACGAACTGACGGCGCACCAGGTGGCCCGGGCCCTTCGGGGCGACCATGCAGACGTCGACGCCCTCGGGCGGGGTGATGAACCCGTAGCGGATGTTCAGGCCGTGGCCGAAGAAGATCGCGTCGCCGGGGTTGAGGTTGCCCTCGATGGCGTCCTTGTAGAGCGTGCGCTGCACCGGGTCCGGCGCGAGCACCATGATCAGGTCGGCCTCGGCGCACGCCTCGGACGGGGTGACGACCCGAAGGCCCTCCTCCTCGGCCTTGGCGCGGCTCTTCGAGCCCTCGAGCAGGCCGACGCGGACGTCGACCCCCGAGTCGCGCAGGGACAGCGCATGCGCGTGGCCCTGGCTGCCGTAGCCGAGAACCGCGACCTTGCGGCCCTGGACCACCGAGAGGTCGGCGTCGTCGTCGTAGAACATCTCTGCTGCCACGGGGGCTTCTCCTTCATCACATGTCTGAGCGGGTCTGTGCGTCTGGTGCGTCCGGCAAACCGATCGCTATAGGACGCTGTCTGCCGGACGCAAGGGGTTCGGGGTAAGTCCAGGTCAGGCGCTACGGTCGACCGTACGCAGCGAGCGGTCGGTGATGGAGCGCGGCCCCCGGCCGATCGCGACCATCCCCGACTGGACGAGCTCTTTGATGCCGAACGGCTCGAGCATGCGCAGCAGCGCGTCGAGCTTGTCGGCGCTGCCGGTGGCCTCGATGGTGACCGCGTCCGAGCTCACGTCGATGACCTTGGCGCGGAAGAGTTGCACCGTCTCCAGGACGTGCGAGCGGTTCTCCAGGTCGACGCGGACCTTGACGAGGACGAGTTCGCGCTGCACGGAGGCCTGCGGCTCCAGTTCGACGATCTTGATGACGTTGATCAGCTTGTTGAGCTGCTTCGTCACCTGCTCGAGGGGGTTGCCCTCGACGTTGACCGCGATCGTCATGCGGGAGATCTCGGGGTGCTCGGTCGGGCCGACCGCGAGGGAGTCGATGTTGAAGCCGCGGCGGGCGAACAGGCTGGCGATGCGCGCGAGGACGCCCGGCTTGTTCTCGACCAGGACGCTCAGGGTGTGAATCGACATCAGGAGTTTTCCTCGTCTTCGCGGTCCCACGTGGGCGCCAGGTCACGGGCGTACAGGATCTCGTCGTTGGACGTGCCGGCCGCGACCATCGGCCAGACCATCGCGTCCTGGTGGACGACGAAGTCGATGACGACGGGCACGTCGTTGCAGGCCATCGCCTTCTCGATCGTCGCGTCCACGTCCTCGGCCTTCTCGCAGCGCAGGCCCAGGCAGCCGTACGCGTCCGCAAGCTTGACGAAGTCGGGGATGCGCTTGGACTGCAGGTCGGTGTTCGAGTAGCGGCCGCCGTAGAACAGCGTCTGCCACTGCCGCACCATGCCGAGCGCGCCGTTGTTGATGATCGCGACCTTGATCGGGATGCCGTTGATGGCGCAGGTCGCGAGTTCCTGATTCGTCATCTGGAAGCAGCCGTCGCCGTCGATGGCCCACACGGTCGCCTCGGGGCGTCCGGCCTTGGCGCCCATCGCCGCCGGGACGCAGAAGCCCATCGTGCCGAGGCCGCCGGAGTTGAGCCACGTGTCCGGCTTCTCGTACTTGACGAACTGGGCGGCCCACATCTGGTGCTGGCCGACGCCGGCGACGTAGAGCGCGTCCGGCCCGGCGATCGCACCGATACGGGAGATCACGTACTCCGGGGACAGTGACCCGTCGTCAGGTTCGTTGTAACCCAGCGGGTACCGGTCGCGCAGCTGGCGCAGCTGCTCCCACCAGGCCGCGTAGTCGCCGGCCTTGCCGGCGTCGTGGTCGGCCTGCAGCGCGACGATCAGGTCGGCGATCACCTCGCGGCAGTCGCCCACGATCGGGACGTCCGCCACGCGGTTCTTGCCGATCTCCGCGGGGTCGATGTCGGCGTGGATCACCTTGGCGCCGGGCGCGAAGGAAGACAGCTTGCCGGTGACCCGGTCGTCGAAGCGGGCACCGAGACAGATCAGCAGGTCGGACTTCTGCAGAGCGCCCACGGCCGCGACCGTGCCGTGCATGCCGGGCATGCCGAGGTGCTGGGCGTGCGAGTCGGGGAACGCCCCCCGGGCCATCAGCGTCGTCACGACCGGGATGCCGGTGAGCTCGGCTAGGACCTTCAACTCGGCCGCAGCCTTCGCCTTGATGACGCCGCCACCGACGTAGAGAACCGGCCGGCTCGCCTCGCCGATCATCCGCGCGGCCTCGCGGATCTGCTTGGCGTGCGGGCGCGACACGGGCCGGTAGCCGGGCAGGTCGAGGTTGTCGGGCCAGACGAAGGTGGTCATGGCCTGCAGCGCGTCTTTGGACACGTCCACCAGGACGGGGCCGGGACGGCCGGTGCCGGCGATGTGGAAGGCCTCGGCGATGGTCCGCGGGATGTCGTCCGGATTGGTGACGAGGTAGTTGTGCTTGGTGATCGGCATCGTGATGCCGCGGATGTCGGCCTCCTGGAAGGCGTCCGTGCCGATCGCGGCGCTCGGCACCTGGCCGGTGACGGCGACCATGGGCGTCGAGTCCATGTACGCGTCTGCGATCGCCGTGACGAGGTTCGTGGCGCCGGGGCCGCTGGTCGCCATACACACGCCCACGCGGCCGGTCGCCATCGCGTAGCCCTGGGCCGCGTGGCCCGCGCCCTGCTCGTGGCGGACGAGGATGTGGTTGATCTGCTTCGAGTCGAACAGCGGGTCGTACGCGGGCAGGATCGCCCCGCCCGGGATGCCGAAGATGATCTCGACCCCCGCGGCCTCGAGGGAGCGGATCAGCGACTGCGCTCCGGTGATCCGCTCGGGGTTCGGCTGATCTGAAATCGGGTCTGGCATCGGCCTTCTCTTCTCGTCAGAGCTGGTGTTCGGCATTCCGTGCAACAAAAAACCCCTCGTGCCCGACCACGGGCAGAACGAGGGGTAGCGCGTCGGCTGACGTGGCGGTCAGGCGGCGCGCTCGGTAACTACTACGGAGTGGTACAGGCACATGCACGAACGGTTGCCCATCAGGACCCGACGTGTCAAGCCGTGAGCAGCCTGTGTCCGACATGTGGGACGGACACTCGGCACACTCATTGGCACAGCAGCGTGACGAACCCCAGCGGGCAGGGCGGGACGGTCTCGACCTGCACCGACCTTGTCGGAACGTCGAACTCTTCCGCCTGCTCCCCGGGCGCGAGGACGAGGCGATCTCCGGAGCACCCGTCCTCCGACCAGAACACCAGCCGTAGTTCCTCCGAGCGGTTCGCGGCAGACCTCGAGATGCCGGGGACGCACCCGCTCGTGGGCCGGTCGGTCATGGCGAGGTCACCCGTGAACTGCGAGCCCCGCCAGACGCACACACTGCCGTCGGGACAGTCCTCGACAGCGGCGAGCGCGACGCCCTGACCGGTGGCGGCGAACGTCCCCGCAAAGAGCACGGCAACGAGGGAGAAGCGGATGGCCCTGCGCATCGAGATCACTCCGAAGACTGCGTTCGCGAACTGTGGAGAGCGACCGAGGGGCTGGTGTCTGGACCGGCTGTGTCGACTGTCCGGTGACTACAACACGACGGTCCGAGCGCAGTCAACGTGTCCACGATCATGCCCGTCCGGGGGTTGAGGACCTACCGGCTGGTGGCCGCGGGGCAGCGGAGAACGCCTGGTCAGCCGGCGTTCATGCCGCCGCCCTTCAGGGCGGGCTGGGCGGTTGCGCGCATGCGGCTCAGCGTGCGGGTCGTGACGGGGACGGCACCGGGATGAGTGCCGCCGTTGGCGTCTGCAGCGGCCTGCCAGGCGGACATCCGGGTGTCGAAGACAGCCTGGTCCGTCAGTTCGGTGCAGTCGAGGGAATCGGTGTTGAGGTCGATGACGATGGTGTCGCCGTCCTCGATCAAGGCAATGGGTCCGCCGAGGAACGCTTCCGGGCCGACATGGCCGATCACCAGGCCGACGGAGCCGCCGGAGAAGCGCGCGTCGGTCATCAACGCGATCGTCATGTTGCGCTGACGGCACAGGGTGGTCATGCGCGAGGTCGGATCGAGCATCTCGGGCATGCCGGGCGCGCCACGCGGACCCTCGTACCGGATGACCACGATGTCGCCGTCGTTGAACGAGTCGGGATCGTTCTGCAGGGCGTCGATCAGCCCCTGCTCCCGAGCGAACACGCGCGCCTTGCCGACGAAACGTCCGCCCACGATGCCGCCCTCGACACCGGCGACCTTGAGAATCGCTCCTCCGTCCGGCGCGATGTTGCCGCACAGGAAGCGGAGCCCGCCGGTCGGCTTGAACGGCGCGGCCAGCGGCAGGACGACAGAGCCGTCCGGCGCGGGCGGATTCAGCCGCGCGATCTGCTCGGCGAGAGTCTCGCCGGTGCACGTCAGAGTCGACCCGTCGAGCCAGCCGCCCTCGAGCAGTTCCTTCACGACAACGGGAACCCCGCCCACGTTGTCGAGGTCGACCATCGAGTAAAGCCCGAACGGCCGCATGTTCACGACAACGGGCAGCCGGTGCGACAGGTCGTTGAACTCGGCCTGGCTCATCGACTCCGCCCAGAAGTCGATGCCCGCGGCACGCGCGATCTCGACGACGTGCAGCGCGACGTTCGACGAGCCACCCATCGACATCACCACGGTCACCGCGTTGCGCAGAGACGCCGGCGTGACGATGTCGCGCGGCGTGATGCCCTTGGAGGTCATCGAGAGCAGACAGGAGACGAGTTCCGCGGGGAACTCCTTCGTCCGGCGCGGGTCGTCGGAGGCCGGCGAGATCATGTGCAGCGGCTCGAGGCCGAGCACGCCGATGAAGGTCTGCATCGTGTTGTACGTGAACATGCCGGCGCAGCTGCCCTGGCCGGGACACGCATGCATCGCGACCCTGGTGCGTGCCTCGCCGTCCGGGTCGCCCGCGACCTGAAAGCCCGAGATGATGTCGAGCGCGGCCCCCGTCAGCGGGTCCTTGCCCGGGTGCACCGACCCGTCCGAGAGAATCACCGAGGGCACGTTGTGCTCGAGGAGGGCCGCGACCGTGCCGACGGGCGGCTTGTCGCACGCGACGACACCGACGAAGCCCTGCACCGCGTTCGCGCGCAGGTGCATGTCGGTGAGGTCGTTGACCAGCTCACGGCCCATCAGCGAGTACCGCATGCGATCGGTGCCGTTGAGCTGCCCGTCCGAGACGCCCATCGTGAAGCCGGGCGCGATCAGGCGCACGTCGAGGTCGTCCTCGGCGATTCGGTTGGACATCGCGTCGAACACCGCCTGCACCTTCTCGCGCACACCCAGGTAGCACTGGCTGTCGCCGAGCGTGCCCAGTACGGCCCACACGGGCGCATGGATCTTCTCCGCCGACTGGCCGAGGAAGTTGGCGGTGCCGACTCGTTGCGCGTCGCGGCCAGGGTTGTCGGAAACAAAGGCGCCAGTCATGCCGACCACTTTCGCACCTGCACCACGGCGGCCGGAAACCGGTCGAGGTTCCCGAGCCCGGCGGAGTTCCGGCGCGCCCCCGGCCCCGGCTCGGCCGGACCAAGATCGATCTGCGACACTTTAGGTGAGGCTCGCCTAAATTCCCCGGCGGACGGAAGGTGTCTCGGGCACGATGCGCATCCACCTGGTGGCACGCAATCCCACCGACGCCGTCACCGAGGGTTTCCTGCCCGCGGCCGCGCGGCTCGGCGCGGAGGTCACGCTCTTCACGGACGACCCTGCGGCACACCTGCGGGCCTACGCCGACCTGCCGCACGCTCCGGCCGCCGTCGTGGGCGCGCGCGTGACGGACGCCGCGGAACTCGTCGGGGCGATCACCCGGCTCGGGCGGCCCGCCGCGGTCGTCACGAACAGCGACCACCTGCAGACCCAGGTGGCCCAGGCTGCGGAGTACCTCGACCTGCCGGGCAAGAGCTGGCCCGCCGCGCTCCGGACGAAGAACAAGGCCCTGATGCGGCGTCAGATCGCCGCGTCGGGCGTGGACAAGGTCTTCGCCGTCGAGCTGGGGCCGGACGAGGAGCTCCGGGACCGCCCGGCGCTGAGGCTGCCCGGGCAGTGCGTGGTCAAGCCGCGGGAGGGCGTCGCGAGCGAGGACGTGTTCCTGGTCGAGGACCTGACGGAGTTGCGAGCCCGCGTCCACGAGATCCGCGCGCGACGCGGGCGGGTCGGCATCGTCGTCGAAGAGTTCCTCGACGGCCCGCTGTACACGCTCGAGACGCTCGGGGACGGGCACTCGCTGCGCGTCCTGGGCTCGTTCGCGACGCGGCTCGGGCCTCGCCCGCACTTCGTCGAGGCGGGCCTCGACTGGTACCCGGAGCTGCCCGCCGACGTGACCGCCCAGGTGCTCACCCAGCTCGCTGTGCTCGGCGTCGGGCTCGGCGGCTGCCACACCGAATTCGTCGTGTCCCGTGGGCACGCGCGGCTGGTCGAGGTCAACTACCGGCTCATCGGCGACCAGTGCGACCTGCTGCTCGCGGAGTTGCTCGGCGAGGACCTGTTCGGTCTCGTCCTGCGCGCGCACCTCGGCGAGCCCGTCGCGAGCCTCCCCGCCCCGGCGACGCCTGCGTACGGGCACGCCCGGATCGAGTACGTGTACGCCCGCCGCGCCGGCATCCTCGTCCGGGCACCGCAGGCGTGCGACCTGCCCGCCGGCCGGGCGGACGAACCGCGGGAGAAGGTCACTCTGCGGTACCGCCCCCTGCGCGCCACCGGCGCGACGATCGAGCTGACCCGGACGAACCGCGACTACCTCGGGGTCGTGCGCGCGCTCGGGGTCGACCGGCCCGCCGTCGACGTCGCCGTCGAGGAGTTCCTCGCCGCGCACACGTGGCAGATCGGGGAGCCGCGACCGTGAGCGAGGCGACGCGGACCTCGACCCTGCCCGCACCGCCCGACTCGACTGGCGAGGGGCGAAGCGACCGCGCACCCCGCATGCGCTCGGCGGGGCCCGCCGAGGAAGCGTTGCTCCGCCGAGTCCTTGATGCTCTGCTGCGCGAGGACTTCCGCGGGTTGCTCTCGGCGACGGTCCCGGCGGCCGTGCCCGAGCTGGACGGCGGCGGCTGGTTGCGCCTGGACGCCGGCCCCGTCGAGCTGCTGCTTCCCGTACGCCCGGGGCGGTTCCTGTGCGACTACGCCGTGCGGCAGGGCCTGCTGGCGCGCCGCAGCAACCGCGGCACGGAGGCGCTGCGCCGGCTCGACGACGTCCTCGCCGCCCTGCGGCCGGACGGCGACCCGGAGGCGGCGGCCGGGTTCGACGACTTCGCGGCCGAGTGCCGAGAGGCGCTGGCCGCCGAACGGGCGCTGCCGCCGGCCAGCCGTGGCCCCGCGCTGCGAACCGGGTCCGCGGGCAGCCTCGCGCACGAGGCCCGCGCGGCCCGGCTCGGCCACCCGGTGTACCCGACGGCCCTGGCCCGGCGCGGCCTGAGCGTGGCCGACCTGCGCGCCCATGCCCCCGAGCACGCGCCGTCGTTCGCCCTGCGCTGGCTCGCGTTGCCACACGAGCGGGTCGTGCGGCCCGAGCAGTTGCCCGCTTGGTGGCCGACCCCTGCCGCGGTGGATCTCGACCCGGCTCTGGACGCCACGCACGTCGCCTTGCCGGTCCACCCGCTCACCGCCCGCTCCCCCGCCCTGCGGGCCGCGCTCGCCACGCGTGGGCTGGGCGGCGCCGCGGTCCTGGCGGCGGCGAGCCGCGTCCGGGTGAGCCCGACCCTGTCGATGCGCACCGTGGCCGTCACCGCGGATCCCGGCACGCACCTGAAACTGCCGCTGCCGACCGCCACTCTCGGCGCGCTGAACCGGCGGACCCTCTCCCCCGGCTCACTCGCCGACGGGGCGCTCACCCAGCGCCTGCTCGCGGCCGTGGTGGCTCGCGAACCCGCGTTCGCCGGGCGCATCCTGCACGCGGACGAGACAGCGTTCGGCCACGCCGGCCACGAGGCGCTCAGCTTCCTGGTGCGCCGGCTTCCGGCGGAGCTGACTGCATGTCAGGTCGTCGTCGTCGCGGCACTTCCCGCCCGGGGACGCAGCGGCCGACCCGTCCTGGCCGAGCTGGCCGACCGCTACCGCGGCGGGGACGCGGTAGGCCTGTTCCGCGACTACGCCGACCTGCTGCTGCGCTGGCACGCCACCCTGTGGCTGCGCTACGGCATCGCGCTGGAGAGCCACCAGCAGAACGTCTCGCTCGTCCTCGACCCGGCGACGCCCGGGCCGGCGGGAGTGGCCCTGCTCTACAAGGACGACGACGGCCCCCGGATCGACCCGACGGTGCTGGCCGAGGCGCTCGGCGAGTCCGTGGCGGCCGATCTGACGGGAAGTTACAGCGACCCGCGGGTGAGCGCCGGCCCCGTCGCCCTCGCCGACCTGTTCACCACCGTCACCCTGCACCTGTGCGCCGGGGCCGTGGCTTTCGCGCTCGCGGACGCCGGTGTCGCGCGGGCCGCTGTGCTGCTCGGCGTCGTCCGGGACGCGGCCCGCGGCGCCCTGGCCGACCTGGCGGACTGCCGCGACGCCGCGGTACTGCGCGACCGTGTCCTGGAGGCGGACAGGCTCCCGGTCAAGGCGATGCTCACCGCCGGGACCCTGCTGCCGAAGTCGCGCACGGGCGCCGCCGACATCAACAAGTTCTACGTCCGGACGGGGCCGAACTACCTGCGGGGCCTGCGATGACCGCCGTGCCCGTGACTGCTGCTGACGTAACGTCACATACCCTGCTGAACTGCCTTCTGCGGGAAGTCTGCGGCCCGGCGGGTCAGGTGACGCTGGCCGGCGACCATGTCGTGCTGCGGCTGCCCCGCAAGGACGTCGTGCTGCGGGCCCGGCTGCGCCGGCAGTCGGTGACCGGCGCGCACCGCTTCGTCGGCGCGGTCGAGGAGTTCGCCGGCGGGAGCTGGGTCGCCCTCGCCCCGGACCGGCTCGCCGCCCGCGTCGGCGCGGAGCTGGAGCTGCGCAGCGGGGTGAGCAACCCCGAGTTCGTCGAGCAGGTGCGGGCGAGCGAGAGCGCCGTGCGCCGGGCGCTCGCGCACCGCGCCGCGCACCCCCCGCCGGCGCCGGTCGGGTTCTCGGCCGCCTACCTGGACAGCGAGCAAGCGCTGCTGTTCGGACACCGGTTCCACCCCGCGCCCAAGGCCCGGGCAACGGCAGCCGGGCCGCCTACGCTCGAGGACGAGGCGACGTGGCTCGCCTACGCGCCAGAGGCGCGGGCCGCCTTCCCGCTGCGCCTGCTCGGAGTCCCGGCAGGGGCGGTCCGCTCGGCGCAGGCGAACGACGGGCCCCACCCCCTCGACACGGCGCTGGACGACGCCGCCCGCGCCGCGGGGCTCCCGACCGGCCACGCGGTCCTCCCCGTCCACCCGTGGCAGTTCGAGATCCTCACGCGAGCCGACGGGCCGCTGCGCCGGGCCCTGGACGCGGGCCGGCTGCTGGACCTCGGCCCCGCCGGCCCCCGGGTGGTTCCCACTGCGTCGGTCCGCACGCTCTACGACCCCGTCGCGGACGCGTTCTACAAGACGTCCCTGCACGTGCGGATCACCAACTGCGTCCGGCGCAGCGCCGGCTACGAACTCCGCGGCGCGGTCGAGCTGACCAGGCTGTTGCGCCCGCTCGCGGCCGACCTCACGGCGCGGTTCGGGGCCGTCCTGCTGGGCGAGCCTGCGTATCGCACGGTGGGCGAGCTAGGCCCCGGAGGCCCCGCGGACGGTGACGGGCCGGACCTCGCCGAGGCGCTCGGCGTCATCGTCCGCGACGGGTTCGGCCGGCACCTGCGGCCCGGGGTGACACCGCTGCTCGCGGCCGCCGTCGCCGACGAGTACCCGACGAGCGGCGCGCACGTCTCGCACCTGGTCCGCCGCTCGGCCGAGCACGGCGACGGCGGCGCCGCCGCGGCGCTGCGCTGGTGGCGCGGCTACCTCGCCCTCCTCGTCCCGCCCGTCCTGCACGCCTACTTCCAGCACGGCGTCGTCCTGGAGCCGCACCTGCAGAACGTCGTCGTCGGGGTGGGTTCCGACGGCCTGCCCCGGCAGGTGTTACTGCGCGACCTCGAGGGGGTCAAGCTCGTCGCCGCGGGGCCCGGGGCCGCCCTGGCGACGGCGCTCCCCGAGGACCTGCGGGCCCAGGTCACCTACGACGCCGAGCGCGGCTGGGACCGCGTCGTCTACTGCCTCCTCGTCAACAACGCCGGCGAGACCGCCGCTGCGCTGGCCGACCTGCACCCCGGGCTCGAGCGGGCTCTCTGGGACGCCGTCCGCGACGTGCTGGACGAGTGCGCGGCCGCGCTCGGCTCCCCCGCCCGGCTGCTGGCCCTGCACGACGGGCGCCCCCTGCCGGCGAAGGCGAACCTGCTCACCCGCTGGGCGCGCGCCGCCGACCGGCACGCCCGCTACGCTCCGGCGCCGTGCCCGCTCGCGCCCGGGACCGGGACCGGTCCGCTCCCCCGCAAGGCGCTGCGCTGAGCCCGGGCTCGGCCCCGTCCCTGCGCAGCGCGCCGCCCGGCCTCGTCCTGCCGGAGTCGGTGCGCGGGCTGGCCGAGCGCCTCGGCGACGCGGGGGCCGACCCGGCCGGACTGCCCGCGTACGCCTGGGACCTGCCCGGGCTGGCGGCCCGCGCCCGCGCGGTCCGCGCCGCCGTGCCGGCCGCGGTCGAGATCTTCTACGCCGCGAAGGCGAACCCCGACGCGGCGATCCTGGCCGCCCTCGCCGGACCGAACGGTGCCCTGGACGGGGTCGAGGTCGCCTCGGCCGGGGAACTGGCGCACGTGCTGGCGGCCGTGCCGGGCGCCCGGGTGGCCTTCGGCGGGCCGGGCAAGACCGCGGCGGACCTGGCCGCGGCCCTCGCGGCGGGTGTCGAGCGCGTCCATGTGGAGAGCGTGCACGAACTGCGGGTGCTCGCCTCGCTCGCCGGCACGCTCGGGCGGACGGCGGACGTGCTGCTGCGGGCGAACCCGCCGCGCGGCGCACCTGCCGCGGGGACCGTCCTGTCGATGGGCGGACCGAGCCCGTTCGGGCTGGACGAGGCGGGGTTGGGCGAGTGCCTGACCGTGCTCGCGGACGCCCCGCACGTGCGCCTGCGCGGGCTGCACGCGCACCTGGCGAGCGGGCCCGGCGCCGCGGGCATGGCCGCGCTGGCGGCCGGCGTGCTCGACTGGGCGAGCGCGTGGGCGTCCCGGTCCGGCGTCCGGCTCGCCGAGTGCAACCTCGGCGGCGGCATGGGGGTGGACTACGCCGACCCGTCCAGCGCGTTCGACTGGGTGACCTACGGCGCGGCACTGCGCCGCCTGGGCGCCGCCCACCCGGGGGTCTCGCTGCGGCTCGAGCCGGGGCGCGCGCTGACGGCCTACGACGGGTACTACCTGACCCGGGTCGTCGACGTGAAGGACAGTCACGGCGAGGCGTTCGCCGTGCTGGCCGGCGGCACCCACCACCTCCGGACGCCGGCGGCGAAGAGCCACGACCAGCCGTTCGTGGTCGTCCCGGTGGCGCATTGGCCCTGGTCGTGGGCCCGGCCGACGGTCCGGGAGCGCCCGGTCACCCTGGTCGGGCAGCTGTGCACGCCCAAGGACGTCCTCGCCCGGAAGGTCCCGATCTGGCAACTTCGCGGCGGCGACACGGTCGTGTTCACGATGGCGGGCGCCTACGGGTGGAACATCTCTCACCGTGACTTCCTCATGCATCCGCCGCCGAACTTCCACCACCTCGGCTGAATCCGGAACCTTTCGCCCCGCCTCGAGCGTGTCAGGGGGCATGAACAGCTTCACGCGCCTGCTCCTCGTCACCGCGCTCGCCCTCTCGACCGCCGCCTGCGGCAGCGGCGACGGCGACGACCCCGAGGCCACCGACACGGCCACGCCGGTCGCGGCGTCCGCCGAGCCCAGCCCCACCGTGGCCGGGCAGGACCCGCGCGGGGGCACGTACAAGCCTCAGATCGGCAAGACGATCGCGACCGGCCTGGACGTCCCCTGGGGCCTCGCCTTCCTGCCCGACGAGAGCGCCCTGGTCTCCGAGCGCGACTCGGCGAAGATCAAACACGTCGACCCGGACGGCAAGGTCACCGAGGTCGGCAAGGTGCCGGGCGTCGTGCCGGACGGTGAGGGCGGCCTGATGGGTTTGGCGCTGCATCCCGACTACCCGAAGAAGCCCCTGCTGTACGCGTACCTGACGGCGGAGAAGGACAACCGCATCGTCCGGATGACCTACGACGAGAAGGACGGCCTGGGCAAGCCCGAGGTGATCCTCGACGGCATCAAGAAGGCCGAGAACCACAACGGCGGGGGGATCATCTTCGGGCCCGACGGCATGCTCTACGCGGGCACCGGGGACGCGGGCCACCGCGAGGACGCACCGAATGCGGAGTCGCTGAGCGGCAAGATCCTGCGGATGACCCCGGACGGCGAGGTGCCGGAGGACAACCCGTACACGGACACGGTCGTGTACAGCCGCGGGCACCGCAACGTCCAGGGCCTGGCGTTCGACGACAAGAAGCGCCTGTGGGCCACGGAGTTCGGACAGAACGAGTTCGACGAGCTCAACTACATCCGTCCCGACCTCAACTACGGCTGGCCGTCGCAGGAGGGCATCGACGGGCTCGACCGGCACGCCAACCCGGCGCGGGTCTGGAACCCGGACGAGGCGTCCCCCAGCGGCCTGGCCTTCGCCGGAGGGGCGCTGTGGATGGGGGCGCTCAAGGGCGAACGTCTGTGGGAGATCCTCCCGACCTCGCTGATGGACTCCGACGGCAGCCCCCTGACCCAGACCCCGGTGTCTTGGCTGAAGGGCGACTACGGCCGCCTCCGCACCGTCGTGGCCGCGCCCGACGGCTCACTGTGGATCACCACGAGCAACACCGACGGCCGCGGCGAAGAGAACGACGGGGACGACAAGATCTTGCAGTTCGAGATCGACTAGCCCGTCGCCGGAAAATATTCGGGCGTAAACCGGAACAAGTGGGAACCGAGCGGGTCACGGCCACGTCAAACCGCCCATCAACCGGGGGGTTGGACGGAAGGTACGGCAATGGCACCAGCGAATTTGCCCAGCGACGGAACCCCACCCCCGACTCCCCCGGGCGAGGTTCGACGGGCACCCGGTCGGGATCGGAGGGGATCCGACCGGGTGGCCAAGACCCTCGGTGGCACGAGCTTGCTGCTCGCCGTCACCCTCGGCGTCACCGGCGCCTTCGCCGCGACGGCCGCGCCCGCTGCGGCCGCCGGGCTCCCGCAGTTCAGCGACTGCCGGACGTTCACCAAGCACATGCAGTCGGTCGCCGAGCCCGAGGTCACCCCGTACGGGCTGGGCGGTGGGCCCATGCTCATGTCCCGGCGGAACTCGGGCGGCGTGGCCCCGCAGGCTGGTGCGGCGCCCGAGGCCGACAGTGCCCAGAAGAGCGCACCGAGCGCGGCGGTCGGCAACGGCGAGACCGGCACGAACGTGCAGGAGCGCGGGGTAGACGAGCCCGACATGACGAAGATCGACGGCGACAAGGTCGTCACGCTGTCCGCCGGCCGGCTCGTGGTCCTCGACGCGGCAGGCAAGAAGCCCAAGATCCTGGACACCCTGAAGTTCCCCGACGGGCAGTACCCCAACGAACTGCTCGTGCTGGACAAGCACCGGGCGCTCGTCTTCGGAACCGCGTACTCCTCGCGTCAGACGTACGACACGCCGGCAGCCGACACCGAGGCGAGGGCCGACGCCGCGCCCGCAGGCAAGATGGCCCCCGGTTTCGCCCCGCAGCAGGACTACTCGACCCCGCAGGTCGTCCTCACTCTCGTCGACTACTCGAAGCCGAAGAACCTCCAGGTGATCCGCTCCGAGAAGATCACCGGCAGCTACGTCTCCGCCCGCCTGCGCGACGGGGTAGCGCGGATCGTCATGACCAGCCAGCCGCGGATCGCGTTCTCCTACCCGCGGGAAGGCGAGCCCGAGTCCATGGCGCTGGCCCGCAACAAGGCCGCCGTGCGCAAGGCGAAGGCCGCCGACTGGCTGCCGTCCCGGCAGATCCTCGACGGGGCAGGCAAGGTGATCTACACCGGCTCGCTGTACGGCTGTGACGACGTCCGCCACCCGTCGCAGCGCTCGGGCCTCGGCATCATCTCCGTCCTCACCCTGGACACCGACCGCGGCGCCGACGCCTTCGAGCGGGCGAACGGCAACGGGGTCGTCGCCAACGGCGAGCTCGTGTACTCGTCGGCCAAGCGCCTCTACGTGGCAACCACGCAGGGCGGCTGGAACTCCGGCGTCGCCCGCCGCGGCGGCGGCGAGCAGCACACCGACATCCACGCGTTCGACGTGACCGGCCGCTCCGCAGCCCCGTACGTGGGCAGCGGCTTCGTCCCCGGCTACCTGCTCGGGCGCTGGGCGTTCTCCGAGCACGAGGGCAACCTGCGCGTTGCCACCACCACCGGGCCGCCCTGGGCGACCAACGACGGTGGGCCGGTCAGCCAGAGCAGCGTGGTCGTCCTCGCCGAGAAGGGCAAGAAACTCACCCGGATCGGCAGCGTCTCGGGTCTCGGCAAGACCGAGCGGATCCGCGCCGTGCGCTGGTTCGACGACTTGGCCGCGATCGTGACGTTCCGTCAGACCGACCCGCTGTATATCGTCGACCTGTCGAAGCCCACCGCACCCAAGGTCACCGGCGAGCTGAAGATCCCCGGCTACTCGGCTTACCTGCACCCCGTCGGCGACGACAGGCTGCTGGGCGTGGGGCAGGACGCCGACAAGGACGGGCGCACGACAGGCCTGCAGGTCAGCTCGTTCGACATCTCGAACACGGCCAAGCCCAAGCGCACCGACGCGGTCGGCCTCGGCCAGGGCTACACCGACGTCGAGAACGACTCTCGTGCCTTCACGTACCTGCCGGGCCGGCGCCTCGCCGTCCTGCCGGCCTGGGTGATGCAGCAGGTGAAGTGCCCGGCGAACGCGCAGTGCATGGCGAGCGACGGGTCCGGCCCGGGCTTCGTGGGTCAGATCCAGGTTCCCGCCGCGATCGGCGTGACCATCGACTCCAGCGGCCACCTGAAGAAGACCGGCCGCTTCATCGGGGACTCGCCCGTCATCCGCATCCTGCCGATCGGCGACCGCCTCGTCGCGATCACCGCCACTTCGGTCGTCCTGCTCGACCCGAAGAAGCTCGCGCAGATCGGGTCCGTCCGCACCGCGCCGAAGTACGACGACGGCCGCGTGTACTGAGGCCGCGCCAGGTAGGGCAACGCGCACACCCGGTCGGGCCGGAGGGGATCCGACCGGGTGCCGCTGTGCCCGGAACTGAGCTGGGTTCCTCGGCGTCCAGTAGGAAGTGAGCCACCGGAGCGAAGAGCTCGAGTCGAGACCCGCTGCCGGCGAGGTCGCCGGCGCACGACCTCCGGTGCTCACGACGATGAACGTCTTGCGCGCAGTTCTAGTCGTGATCGCCGTGCTGGAGAGCGCGGGCGTCGCCGCCGACCTCGCCGGCCGGTCCCACTCCGGCCACGAAATCGCCACGTGGAGCTTGGCCGCGAGCGCGGGCCTGTTGACCGCGGCGGTCCGGCCCGGCACGGCGGGCGCGTTGCTGCCCGTCCTCGCGACGGCGTGCGTCATCTCGGCCGCAGTCACGGTTCGCGACATCGCGACGGGCCTCGTCGCCGCCGCGGACGAGGCCTCCCACCTGCTCCTCGCCGCCGGCGTCCTCGTGCTGGTGTTGATCTCCGCGCAGACTGACCTGGGCCAATAGCTTTATCTCACGGCATCCTGACGGTAGGTCACGGGTGCACGTCGTCGCTGCCCGACCGGTCGACGATGCGGTCGTTCCCGCTGCCGCCGTAGATGCGGTCGGCGCCGGGCCCGCCGCAGATCTGGTCGTCGCCGCCCTGCGCGATGATTCGGTCGACCCCCGCGAAACCGAGGATCAGATCGTCGCCGGGCGTGCCGAGCAGGAAGTTCGACTCGGACGTGCCGACGACGACCTCGATGCCGAAGGTCTCCTCGTACTCGCGGATCGCCGCGGGCGGGACGGCCTCGGAGAACTCGGCGTGGCTGTACGCGCAGAGCTGGTCGACGTTGTCCAGCGGATAGCGCTCGGCGGCCCGGGACGCGCGCACCGTCTCCGCGAAAGCGACGACGGGGACGGCACGGGGCGCCACCGCGGCGCTCGGGGCGGACGACACCAACGCCGGGGACGCGGCCGAACGGTCGTCGATCAGCACCGCGGACAGCGCGAGACCGATTGCGAGGCCGGCCGGGACGAACCGGGGAAGCGTCATGGCAGCACTCCGTCGGCTGGCCGGCCGCAGATCCGGCCGGTGCGAATCCGGACAAACTACCTAGTCGTCGGCGGCCTGCCTACGGTTCCACGAGTCCGTGTGCGACTGCTGTGCTCAGAGCTCACTCGCCCGCCGTCGCAGATAGACCACCATCGCCGTCGACGCGCCGATCATCAGGATCGCCAGCGCACCCATCCCCGCCCTGACCGGGAATCCCGGCTCCTCGGACCCCGCCGCGACGGGGTCCACGTCGGTGAGCACGACCTCGTCGTCGGCGTCGCCGAGGTCGGGAAGTTCGGTCGAGCCCGGGCTGGGCGACGGCGAGGATCCGCCCGGCGGCGCGCTCGCCCCGGGCCCTGTTCCGCCGGGCCCTGTTCCGCCGGCCCCCGTCCCGCCGGCCCCGGTCGCGGCCGGGAGCGTGCCGTGGGCAAGGGGCCCGACGAGTCCCCCAGTCGCCGGCGCGGCACCGGGCAGGGTGCCCACCCGGGGCGAAGATGTCTGCGGGACGGGCGGGATGTACACCGGCGGGACGTAATCCGTCGGCGGCACCGGCGTCTTGCTCGGGGTGGTGTTCGGGGGCCGCACGCTCGGCGTCGGGGCAGGCGTGCCGTGCGGGAGCGGCGCCACGGTGACCGCCGGGTCGGGGCTCGGCGGCGGGTCCGGCGTCGCGGCCGGGACCGTGGTCTCCAGCATCGGGCCGGGCCAGGTGACCGTCGTCGCGTCGCTGTAGACCTGCCGGATCGCGAACGCGAACGTGCCGGCGTGCTCGGGGCTGTGCACCCGGAAGGCGAACGCCTCGTCCTCGGCCGGGTCGGCGCCGTCGTCCTTGGTGAAAGCGACGGTGGCCGGGCCGCCCGACTGTACGAGGGCACACGTCCAGGTCGACTTCTCCGTGCAGCCGAGGCCGTCCCACCCCGACGGCAGCGTGACGACGACGCTGATGTTGTGCGCGTCGCGCTCGTGCGGGACGGACATGGTCAGCGTCGTGTCGGCATCCGCCGGAACGCTGGTAACACCGCGGAACCGGGGCTCGGCCCCGGCGGGCACCACACCTGCCACCAGGATCCCGGCAGTCAAAACCAGGGTGGGGGCTGCCCGGCCGCCACTGCGGTGGCGCGAACTCGTCACGAAGAGGAGTCTGGCACTCACCCGTTGCAGCGTCGACCTCGGTTCAGCCTCCGCACTTACAGGTAGAACCGCACTTGCACGGGTTACAGCTACAGGTGGACGCGTGCTTCTTGTCGTCGGTCACGGCAGGTCGCCTCCAATTAGCAGGTCGTTCGGACGGACACCACGCTACTCCCCGCCCGCCCGGACGACCCTGCCGCGAGCGCGTCAGCCGCAGGAGCAGGTCGACCCACAGTTGCAGGGCTCACAGGTGCACGTTCCGATGTCGGTGTTCATCTGAACTCTCCGTCTCCCGGTCCGCCAGCCGGACCGTCCGGTCACCATACCCCATAGGGGTAACGGGTACCGAGACGTTGCGCCGAACGACGACCTGGCCCGGCGCCCGCACCGCCCACGAAAGGATGCCCGACGTTCGGGAACCGTCGAAGAACGCCGGACGACTCTTCCTCTCGCCGGGGGGAACGCGGACCGTCTCGCTCAGCCGAGGCGGTCCGCGTCCCTGGCGCCAGCAGACGATATTCGCCGATCACGCCTCGTCGTTCCGGCGACGCTGGTAGATCGCCGCGGCAGCGGTGCCGCCGACAACCAGGATTCCCAGGGACCCGACGCCGGCGAGAACAGGGAACCCCGGGTCGTCCGGGTCGGACGCGATCACAGCATCGCCTTCGACAACGGCGTCACCGTCACCGTCACCGAGATCCGGCAACTCGAAGGGCGGCTCCACGCTCGGGGACGGTTCGGCCGGCGGCGTGGCCCGAGGCGACGGGCTCGGAACTGGCGCAGCGGGGACCAGCGTCGGCGTCGGCCCGACGGGCGCGACCACCGCCGGGCTCGGGCTCGGGACAGGGCTCAGCGTCGGCGTCGGGCTTGGCACCGGACTAGGCATGGAGCTCGGACTAGGCATCGGGCTTGGCATCGGGCTCGGACTTGGCATCGGGCTCGGACTAGGCATAGGGCTCGGGCTGGTGCCTGGCGGCGGGCTCGGGCCCGGGCTCGGGCTGGGGCTCGGAGTCGGCACGACGCCCACGACACTCACGTGCGGCGCGGGCGCTGCCGACCCGACCGGGCCCACCCAGTTCACGTCGAAGCCGTCGGTGTACTGCTGCCGCGTCGGGAAGGCGAACGCGCCACCTCCGGGCCCGCTGTGCACCGTCAGTGCGAACGTCTCGTCTTCCGCAGGCTCCGATCCCGCGGTCTTCGCGAACGCGACGGCCGCAGGCCCGGCGGACTGAACAAGCGAGCAGGTCCACGTCGCTTTCAGACCGCACCCCACAGCGCTCCACCCGGCAGGCAGGGTGACCACGACGCCGACGTTGTGCACCGCCTCGCCGCGCTCCTCGGGGACGGACAGGACCAGGGTGACGTCCGCGTCCACAGGAAGGCTGCCGCCGTTCTGAAACCCCGCCTGCGCCTCGGCCGGTCGCGCCGTGGACACGATCGAGAACCCAGCAACGACGAGCGCGGCGCAGACACGGCCCGCTCGACGGCGGGGCGGACTCGTCATTCTCAGCATGTCGCGGCCGGGACCGAGGAAGTTCCCGCGCTCTTGTCCCGGCCTTGGCCACGGACGATCAGACTCGCAGCCCGGTCATGCTTCGAGCGAGTCGGCCCGGGCAAGAGGGCACGCAGACCGGCCACGTTGCGGGGAGTCCGACGCTGGCCAGCGTGCCGTCGCTCTGCTGCGGCCGACATCGGGGGCGGTGCGGTTCGACGGGACCGACGTGCACGCCCTGCGCGGCGAGACGGCTCGCCAGTTCCGTCGTGCCGTCCGGATGGTTTTCCAGGATCCCTACCAGTCCTCGAGCGCGCGGCTGTGCGTCCTCGACACGCGGCGGCCGAACCGCGGAATCGAGTCGCTAGCCACATTCGTCCCGAGTCCGGAGGAACTATCCGAGTACGTCCGACGACAATGTCTGTGCGATGTCCGTGTGCGGTCCGACCGGAGCGTGGGCTCGCGCGATCGAATCCGGCTCCTCGGAAAGGACTCCCCATGACCACCGTGCGCCGCCGAGTCACTGCGCTCGCCGCTCTCGTCGCGTTGGTCACTGCTCCCGTGGGCGTCGGCGCGGCCACCCCGGCCGCTGCTCACACCGAGCTCGTGACGTCGAGCCCGTCCAACGGCCAGCTCCTGACGAAGTCGCCGAAGCAGGCGAAGCTCAAGTTCAGCGAGAAAGTCACCCCGAAGACCAAGGCCATCGTGCTGCGCACCAGTAGCGGCAAGAAGGTCGCCACCGGCGCGGCCTACCGCTCCGGAAAGTCCGTGATCGTGCCGATCGAAAAGTCTCTGGCCAACGGCACGTACGTGCTCACCTACTCCGTCACCTCCGCCGACAAGCACAGCGTGAAGGGCACTGTCGCCTTCCGCGTCAAGAAGTAGGTAGGGCATCTCCCGGGTCCGGGTGGTCCTGGCGGGCATCCTCACGCTGCTGTGGGTGGTGCTCGGCACCGCCGCGGCCGGGCCCGCGGCGGCGCATGCCGAACTGGTCTCCACCGCTCCGGCCAACGGGGCCGAGGTCACCCGGCCCCCCGCGGACCTCCAACTCGTCTTCTCCGAGCCCGTCAAACCGGTCAAGGGCAGCTTCGACCTGCGGGACGAGGACGACCGGCGCGTCGCCGTCGTCCAGCCCACCGCCCAAGCGAAGACGCTTCGGACGCCGCTTCCGGCGGGTCTCGGGCCGGGGTTCTACCTGTTCAACTTCCGCGTCGTGTCCGCCGACAACCACCCGATCTCCGGGTCGGTCGCCTTCAGCGTGACCAAGCCCGCGAAGGCCGCCGCAAAGGCCACCCCGAAAGCCAGGCCCACCGCCGAGCCGACGGCCGTCGCTGCCGCGGGAGGGCACTCCGGGCACGGCGGCACCGCGATCGGGATCCCCGCCGTCGGGACGGGCGTGCACGCCGGTCACGCCGAGCACGCCCCGCTGGCCGGGACCGCCGGCGTCGTCCGCGGGATCTCGTACGCCGGCGCGGTGCTCCTGCTCGGGGTCCCTGCGTTCGCCCTCCTGTGCATGCCGGCCTCGAGGCGTGACAAGCGATTGTGGTCGGCGGCGGCCCTCGGCGCCGGGCTCGTCGTCGCGGCGGCGGCGGCCGCCCTCCCCGTCCAGGCGGCGCAGCTGGCGGGGACCGGCATCGGCGGCGCCTTCAGCGAGGGTCGTCTCTCGGAGGTGATCGACTCGCGCTTCGGCGGGGCGATCCTCTGGCGGTTGGGCCTGGTCGCGGCCCTCGTCGCGCTGCTGGTCGTTGCCGCCCGCCGCCCGGGGCGCCTCCCCGTCGTGGGCGCGGTGCTCGCTGCGGGTGGAGTGGCCCTGACCTACGCGCGGATCGGCCACCCCGGCGCGGGCAGCCGGCCGGAGCTGACGATGCCCGCCGATGCGATCCACCTGCTCGCGGTCGCCGTGTGGCTGGCCGGCCTGCTTGTCCTGGCCAGTCGGGTGCTCCCCCGCCCGCCTGCAGACTGCGCCGCGGTACTGGCGAGGTGGTCGCGGGTGGCGACGGTCGCCGTCGCCGTCCTCGTCGTCACGGGCGTGTTCCAGGCCGCGTGGCGGCTGCGCCGCTTCTCGGCGTTGGTCGACACCGAGTACGGACGGTGGGTCCTCGCGAAGTCGATCGTCCTGGGCGGCATGCTCGTCCTGGCCAGTCTGGGTCGGCACAAGGTACGTGCGATGGTGATCGCCGCCCCGCCCCGTGCGCTGCGCGCGGGCGCCTCTCTGGGCGCGGCCCTGGCCGAGCCCCGGCCTGATCCCGATCAGATTCGGCTGCGCCGCGGGGTCGCCTTCGAACTCGCCCTCGGCGGGCTCGTCCTGATCCTGACGGCCTTCCTCACCGCCACCCCTCCCCCTGCCTGACCCGTCGTCACGGACGCCCAGACGTTGCTGACGGATCGTCAGCTAGAGGCCTCAGGCCCCCGAGACGCACAGCAGGTGTTCGTCCTCTCCAGCGGCAAGCATGGCCGCCAGGTCCTCGCGGGCACGCGCCACCCGCGATCGCACCGTGCCGATCGGGACGCCGACGATCTCGGCGACCTCCGCATAGGAAAAACCCAGAAGCTGGGTGAGGACGAACACTGCACGGCGCGCCGGGTCGAGGTAGTGGATCAGCGCGCGCAGGTCACTTTCACCCGACGGGTCGGGCGTCAGGGGCGTGGCACTGTGGACGTCCGGTGGCAGCTCGTTGAGACTGGCTTGGATGTTCGGCCGGCGCCCCTGGGTGCGGAAATGGTCCATCGCAGTGCGGCGGGCAATGCTCAGCAACCACACCAGGACGGTGCAGTCCCCACGGAAGGCGCGCAGGCTGCGGATCGCCCGGACGAAGGTCTCCTGCGTCAGATCCTCGGCAATCTGCCGGTCTACCATGTGCGCCAGGTAACGCCAGACAGGCTGGTAGGTATGACGGATGAACTCCGCCAGGGCGTCCTCGTCACCGCCGGCCGCCGCCCGGGCATGGGCAGCAAGCGCCTCGGCATCCACCACGATGTGTCTCCTCCGGTCCCGCTGCCACAAAGAGCGACGGGTGTCGGAGCGCCGTGGGAGGAGACGGACGAACCGTGACTGCGTCGGGACAAACCCTACCGGGCGGGGCCTCGCTCATGAATAGGCCTCACGAGTGAATCTCATGACGCGACTGCATGTCAGAGCGCCATCACGACGCTCCCGACCAACAGGGCGACCACGAAGATCGCGATGAGCAACGGGGCGAGGGCCTCCAGCATGTCCCCGACGCGTCGCCGCAGAGCCGTCTTCGCCGGCCCGGGCGGGATCCGCCGTTGGGCCGGGATACCAGTAGTGCGGTCGACCTCGACCGTGTCGCCGTCCTGCTCGTCCGCCATGTCCCCCCCGTACCGCGTCCAGTCGGGGATCGGACGCACCGAAGACAGACGCGGTTCCCCTGGATAAGTTCGGGGAACCCCTCAGGCGTCGAGCGGTTCCAGATCCACCGCTCCGGTTTCGGCTGAGGCGAGCATCTCCAGCAGGTTCTCCCGGGCCCGAGCAACCCGCGAACGTACGGTCCCGACCGGGACGCCACACAACGTCGCCGCCTCGGCATAGGTGTAGCCCAATACCTGGGTCAGGACGAACGCACGGCGCCGCGCCGGTTCCAACTGCCACACCAAACCGAGGAGGTCGCTCTCCGCACCGGGATCCGCGACCATCCGCATGCCCATCGCGTCCGGCGGATCCCCACTGAGACCGAACAGGAGGAAGGGCCGCCTCTTCTGCGCGCGGAAATGGTCCATCGCGGCGCAACGGGCGATGCTCAACAGCCAGACCAGGACGGTGCAGTCCCCCCGAAACGACGGCAAACTGTGCATGGCACGGATAAAGGTTTCCTGCGTGAGGTCGTCCGCACTCTGCCGGTCCACCACGCGCGCGACGTACCTCCACACGGAGTCGTAGCTTTCCTGAACAAGTGCTGCCAAGGCCTCCTGGTCACCGTGCCCAGCGGCCCGCGCGAGCGCGCCGAGCATGTCGGCATCGACCATCGCCCCACACCTCCGGCTACCCGTTCCTGCTCGCGGGCGACGAGTGGCGGGCGGCCGTGGCGATGGCGACGGGCCGACTGTGACGACGTCAAGATCGAGATTATCGAAGTTGTTTCATATTTATGAGGACACACCCGCGAGTCTGCTTCAGCCGGGAGGGACCGCCAGACTGCGACTGGGAGACGTGACATAGGACAGGGGTGACGCCGGGAATTCTCTGTCGAGCGTAATGCGCATCGTGTAGTTGCAGGCAACGGGCAGGTACCCGGCGGCCGACGACGTACCGCCCTCCGGTGCATTCAGCTTCCAGACGAACGGAGCGCGGACCTTGGCCACACGCTCCCCCGCCTCCCGCCGGCAAGTCAGCCTGACCTGCCCACCCTTCACCCCCTCGGGCACCACGACCCGCAAGGTCCGCGCGCCCAGCAGGGCGCCGTCGATGTTCACGTTCAGCGGAGCCCCCACCCCGTTCGCCGGGTCGAGTACCACTGGGATCTGATTACCCGTCACTTGCGGGGAATCACCCACGGCGAACCCGTACGACTGCACTAACTGATGGCCGTCAGGGGAGAGGATCGATGTCTCGAGCGCGTAGCGCCCGACGGGTAGCGCGCTCGTGCTCGTCACCGAGACCCGTGTTGGTGCCGACTTCGCGCCCCCGGCGGACGGGGTTGGTGCCGGCTGCGAGGTCGGCGCCGCCGGGATCACCGTGACCGACGCGGGGCCGGACAAGACCGCGGCATCGGCGCCCCGGATAGCGGCGCCCGCCGGGTCGACGGTGACCGTCTCGTTCCAGTCGAGCTGGATCGTCGTCGGCACCGATCCCTCCTCCACGACCTCACCGTCCTTGGGGAACTGCGCCAGCAGGAACGCATGCGCTCCCGCAGACGGACCGACCAGGCCGAGCGGGCCGAGTAGGACCAGGACGACGAACCCGCGCCACCACCTGTGGGGCCTCGCCGGGAGACGACGACGATTGCTCACAGAGTCACGCTCACGTCGGCAAAGTCCTCAGTCTTGAAACCGTTGTCGTTGCGCTGCACGACGACTTCGAACGTCCACAGACCTGGCAGTGGCAGGAGAACCTGCCCCGTCCAAGCGCCCGCAGATCCTGTCATCGGGACTTCCAGCCCCGTCACGTCGGCGGCCTCATTCGCCGCGCTGAGCATGATCTTGGTCACCGGCGCACCGGTGGTGTCCAACTCGACGGTGGCGGTCGTGTTGCCGTCCGCGGCTCGGACGGCGGCGAGCCGGCCCGGAGACCCGTCGTCGAAGGCCAGGGACCCAGGCCCGCCCGACGAACTCGCCGACGCCGACGCCGAGGGAACGGCGCTCGCGACCGGAGCGTTGGAGGCGCTCGCCGTCCCTTTGCTCGCACCGCCGCACGCAACTAGCAGCGGCAGGAGCAAAACGGCGCACAGGCTCGCGCACACCCGCTGCCGGGCAACCCCTACCACGGGTCGGTAGTTCATTGCGCCCCCTTGCGGCGTCGTTGCTGCACGGCTGCCGCCGTCAGCGCTCCTGCGCCCAGGACCAGGACCGCGACGACCCCGACGATTCCGAGGAGCGCGGAACCGTCGTCTTGCGCGGTAACCGACGCTGCGTCAGCTTCGATTTCGGTACCGGCCGCGGGGGATGTGGCAGAAGCCGAGGCCGGCGGCGGTATGACGATGCCCGCGTCAAGTGGGGTGGCACTCGCGGACGGAACGGGTGCGACGCTCGCCGTGCCCAACGCCCCCGGATCGGCAGTCGTCGCGGGCGCGGCATGTTCGGTGGGCGTGGCCGGTTCGACGGGAGCGGCAGACTGGCCCGGCTCGAGGGTGCGGAGTAGAGGCGCAGGCTCCGCCGAACCAGGTGGGCCGGACCAGTTCACGGCTTCCCCGTCGTCGTATACCTGCTGCGTGGGGAACGGCGACGTGACAATGCCTTCGTGGCTGTGCACGGTGAACACGAACGTCTCGTCCTCGTCTCGCGCAGCCCCCACGTCCTTGGCGAAGGTGATCACCGAGGAGCCTCCGGACTGGCCGAGGACACACGTCCACGTCGACTTCTGCTCACAACTGACGGCCTGCCAGCCGGAAGCGACTGCCACGACGATCTTGACGTTGTACTTCGTCTCGTCCCGCTCGTGCGGGACGAACATCGTGATCGGCGAATCCGTATTCGGCGCCACGCTCTTGACGCCCTGAAATTGGGCATGCGCGCCGGCCGGACCGGCGCAGACCACACCTCCGGCCATCGCGAGCGCCACCGCCGGACCTGCGAGGCGAACGGGCCGGGCTACAGATCTGATCACGTCCGAGTAGTCGCCACTCACGGCACGACAGTTCCGGCAGTCCGGAACTTTCTTCTCTTTCCCGGAACCTTCGCCCTTCGGCAAACGACGTCACGAACGAACCAACCCGAAATTCTTTGACCTTCAGGAGACGGCATGGGCGTACTCGAGCGTTGGCAGACCTGGCCACGCCGGCGCGCTGCGACAGTCGCGAGCACCGCGGTCTTCGCGGTGACCGCGACGGCAGTGTCCGCCTTCGCCATCACCGGCTTCCCCAGCGCTCCGGCCAACCCGCTCGGATCGGTGACCAACCCGTATCCCGCGAACACCCTGCAGACCTTGAAGCTCAACGTGCCCGTCAAGACGTTGATCGGGATCGGCGGCATCTCGGTGTTCAAGGCCCCGACGAGCACCAAGGTACGTATCCCGACCGGCTGGACAGGCGCGACGTGCGCGCCCGGCTCTGCCGCCCTGGTCAACGGCACCGTGACCGTGAGCGTCGGGCTGGGGGCCAGCTGCGTCGCGACCACCGGAGACGGTGGTCAGAAGTTCCTGACGTGGAGTGGCATCACCATCGGCGCCGGTGTCGCCCTCAGCGCGGGCCACGAAGTCCAGGTCACCTTCGACGTCACGACGCCCTCCCCCACCACGACCACCAGTTACGGCGCCGGGGCGGTCAGCACCGGGGCACCCGGGTACCGCGTCCAAGCCTTCTACCCCAACCTCCTCGGCACGGCCACCACCACGACGACATTCAAGAGCCCCAACGATCCCGGCGACGGGACAGCGGTGGCAGACCTCGTCCGCACAGTCGCCGCCGCCGTACCGAACCCGAGCCCCGACCCCAGCTCCAGCCCGAGTCCCAGCCCAGACCCCAGCCCCAGCCCCGATCCCAGCCCCAGCCCCAGCCCCAGCCCTGACCCCAGCCCGAGCCCTGACCCCAGCCCGAGTCCCAGCCCTGACCCCAGCCCGAGCCCCGACCCCAGCCCCAGCCCCGACCCCAGCCCCAGCCCCGACCCCAGCCCCAGCCCCGATCCCAGCCCCAGCCCCAGCCCCGACCCCAGCCCCAGCCCGAGCCCCGACCCCAACCCCAGCCCGAGCCCGAGCCCGAGCCCCAGCCCCAGCCCAGATCCCAGCCCCAGCCCGACTCCCCCACCCGCCAACTGTTCGGGAGCCGGTCCTGGCCCCTCCGCAGATCTCCTGACGGGTAGCCAGAACATTTGCGCCACGGTGCCCGGCGGACCGGCGGGCGAATTCTCGATCTCGTTCGCTGCTACGCCGGTCAACTTGAGCGCGGGCCCGACGACGGCCACGTACCACCAATTCACCGGCGCGCTCAACCCGATCACCTTGACGGACACCCGGGCGGCGGCGCCTTCCTGGGCAGTAGCGGGGCAGAGCAGTAACTTCTCCGGCCTCACGAACAGCGCCCAATATCTCGGCTGGGTTCCGGCAGCGAGCAGCGGAGCCGGGGCCGTCGCCGGGCCGACAGTGCCGGGCGCGCTGGACCCGGCGGGCGGACCAGGCTTGGCAACGTCGAAGGGCCTCGCCCACGCGGTCTCCGGTCATGCGCTCGGAACAGCCTTGTTGAACGCCGGCCTCGACCTCAGACTCCCCGCCGGGATCCCCGGGGGTACTTACACAGGCACTCTCACCATCACAGCGATCTGACGCCCAGTCATGTCCATCTGGTCACTCCCCCGCCGCCCCATCGCAGCACGAGAGTCCACCAGGTGGCCCCCCTCTCGCCCCGCACATTTCTGAATGGCTTTCGGGTTCATGCCTGGAATCGGGAACCCATCCCACCGCAAGCGCGACATACCAGATGACAACGATCTTTAAAACCTGATCACCTGAAGGGGGATCACCTGATGGCGTCACCCTCCACCTCACCACCACGTCGGCGGCACCGGCAACGGGCGAAACTCGTCGCCGGCCTCGCCACCGCCGCCCTGGTCACGAGCGTCGTGCCGACGTTCGCCCACTCGTCCTTCACCCCGGGCACCAACCCGACGGGGACCACCGCGGCGCCCTATCCGGCGGCCACGGCCGTCTCGCTGGACATGCACGTGCCGTGGGAGGACGAGCGCGAGGCGGACGGGACTACGGCCTCCACTACGACCGACGTCCTCCTGCGGGTGCCGACGGGCTGGACCAGCCCGACCTGCGCCGCCAGCGGCGTCAAGACGGAAACGGGATCCCCGACAGTGCCGGGCACTCTCGTCAGCGGCTGGTCGTGCGAGATCGAGACGATCGGGCCGAACCAGTTCATCCACTGGTCCGGACCCGCCCTCACCAACCCCGACGCCAGCGCGGAGTTCTTCACCTTCGGCCTCACCACCCCGTCGCCGGCCACCCAGACCACCTACGGAGCCGGCGCCGTCGGCACCGGGGCGCAGGGATTCAGGGTCGACCAGACCTACAACAACGGCAATGTGTCGATCTGGAAACCCGCGAACGAGGCCATCTCCGGCGGCATCACGGCCAACGGAATGGCCCGGACGGTAGCAGCGGCTGCGGTTGCCAGCCCGAGCCCGAGCCCCAGCCCCAGCCCGAGCCCCAGTCCCAGTCCCAGTCCGGATCCCAGCCCGAGCCCGAGCCCGAGCCCGAGCCCCAGCCCTTCACCTGGTGCTCTGGTCGGCGAGCAGGCCATCTCAGCGGTCGTTCCGGGCGGCCCGGCCGGCGAATTCTCGATCTCGTTCGGGGCCACCCCGGTCAACCTCACGGCCGGCACCACCACGGCCACCTACAGCCAGTTCACCGGTGCGCTCAACCCGATCACACTGGTCGACACCCGCGCGGCCGCCCTCCCGTGGGCTGTTGCGGGCCAGACCAGCAACTTCACAGGCCTGACCAACAGCGCCCAGTACCTCGGATGGACTCCCTCGGCCAACACTGGGGCCGGAGCAGTCGCCGGGCCCGCCGTGCCTAGCGCCCTGGACACCCCGGCCGGCCCCGGCCTGACCACGTCCAAGGGCCTGGCTAGTGCCGTCGCCGGCCACACGCTCGGCACCGCACTTCTGAACGCGGCTCTGGACGTCAAACTGCCTGCGGGGATCCCCGGTGGCAGCTACAGCAGCACGCTCACCATCACAGCGATCTGACCGACCGGCCGTGCCCGCGCCGCACGCGCCTCCCGGCGCGGGCGCCTGCCGGAACCTCTCACACCCCGACTTCCGGGCCTCCCCGGACAACCCCAAGGACAGATCGATGAATCGACCCGGGCGCACAGCCCAGACCAAGCGCGTCGCGGCCGTCGCCGGCGCGGCCAGCCTCGCCCTGCTCGCGGCGGCGCTGCCCGCAGCGGCGCACCCGAGCTTCGCAAGCGCGCCGACGGTTGGGTTCAACCCAAACCCGCAAGGCGGATTCGGCGTAGGCAACGTCGCCCCGCCGTTCGGCCCGACCACGCAGTACACGGCCGCGTTCCGCCTGCCGGACGAGGTCACCACCCTGCACAATGGGGTGGACGACAACACCGTGAAGGCCGTCATCCAGATACCGGCCGGCTGGACGAACCCCACGTGCGGCGACGCCCGCAGCGAGATTAACGACGCGTCCACCTCGGCCACGAACCAGCCTGGCGCCGTCGTGGCCGGCTGGACCTGCGCGGTGACGACCGAACCCGGAGCTGCTGGTGTCGGCGACCGCCAGTTCCTGACCTGGACCGGACCGCAGGCAGCCACCTCCGAGGCGAGCGCAGAATTCTTCCTGTTCAGCGTCACCACCCCGACGCCGACCACGCTCACTCGCTACGGCGCCCTAGCCGACACAGCCACGCCGCCGACTTTCGCGACCGGCGAAGGGTTCGTCTCCACGCAGATCTACGCGTCGTACGCCGCGGGCCCGCCGGCTACCGGGCAGATCCGCAACTGGTACCCGCCCAACCACCCGCTGGCCGCGGGCAGCGGAAACACGGCCGGCGGCCTGGTCCGCACGGTGTCGCCGACGGCGCCGCCGACCGGCACGCCCGGCAACCAGACGGTCACGGCGGTGGTGGGGGGCCCCCCGGCCGGGACCTTCTCGCTCAGCATCCCGAACAACAACGCGATCTCGCTCACCCCGGGCGCGCCGAACCCGGCGTTCCACGCCTTCACCGGCGCGCTCAACGCGATCACCGTCACCGACACCCGTGCCGGTGGCCCCGGCTGGTCCATGTCCGGGCAGGCCGCGGCGTTCAGCCCCCTCGGCGGCGACAGCGCCAAGCACCTCGGCTGGACTCCGTCGATCGCCATCCCCGGTGCGACGGCAGTGGCCGGGGCCGTGGTCCGCAACTTCCTGGACCCGGTCACCTCGGGCCCCGGTCTGGCGACCTCCAAGCCCCTGGCGACGGGCGCCTCCGCGGGCACGAACAGCGGGCAGGGCTCGGTCGGCGCAGCCCTGAACCTGCGGCTGCCCACCGGCATCCCGGGCGGCACGTACACCACCACCCTGACGGTGACGGCTATCTGAGCAATCGTCACTAGCACACACCAGTAGGTCCGTCGGGCGACACCACAGCGTCACGGCGGCAGCCGACCCGACCCGGGGTACCCGGGCCGGGTCGTCGTGTCGCCACCGCGGCTCCGCCCCCGAAGAGAGAGACGGCGTGAGTAGATCGATCGGCGATGCCCGCGGCCGGGCCGTGACCGCCGCGCTCGCCTGCGGCGTTCTCGGTGGCGGGCTGCTCGGGTTAGGAGCGGAAGCGCGCGCCAGTGAGCCTTCTGCCATGTCGTCATATACGGCCCGCCTGCAGGTCGGCGAGCCGTCCGGGCCGGACGGCACCGTCGACCGCGCCGAGGTCCTGCGGCGAGCGGTGGGCTGGGTGATCCAGGAGGTCCCCTACAGCCAGACGTCCTGGTGGACGGACGAGCACGGCACCTATCGGCAGGACTGCTCCGGCTACGTGTCCATGGTCTGGGACCTGGCGCGCGAGACCAACTACTGGACCGGCAACCTGGCCACCGTCTCCCACCAGATCACCTCGGCCGCGCTGCGGCCGGGTGACATCCTGCTGCTGCCGCAAGAACACACCGTGATCTTCGCCGGGTGGGCGGACGTCGAGCGGACCCGGTTCAACTTGTTCGAGCAGTTCGCCACCGGCCATCCTGCCCGCTACGCGGTGAACGCCTCGCTGTCGTACTACCTGGACCGCGGGTTCGGCGCCTTCCGGTACAGCGGGATCGAGGACACCTCGGAGGCCGTCCCGTCGCCCTTGCCTGCCGAGGTGGCCGAGGACCGAGACGGGGCGCTGGTACCAGTGGGAAGTGGCGTCGGCGGCCCGCGAGTGGCCGGCAGTCCGGCTCCCCCCGCCGAACCGGCCCCTGCCACCGCGCCGACCGAACTCGCCGCGCCACGGTGGTCACCGGAACTGGCCGCCTCCTACGAGCCCGAGAACGTCCCGTCCGCAGGGCTGAGGGGTACCAGGACACCGGCAATCACGATCGACTTCACACCGACCGCCGTCGCGACGGCGCAGCGGGCCCTCGACGACCCAGCACCTGCGGTCACCTCCTTCATCACCTCCGGCACGAATTCCTCCGACCCGGCTTACGTCCTGGTCGGCGGGTTCGGCCTGCTACTCCTCGCGATCCCTCTGGCGGTTGGCACGCGGGCCAGGACCAGGCCTCACACCCGCTCGGCACGAGATCCCAGAACAGGCAGTTCGTAAGAGTTTTCGGCTTTTTCACCCGATGTGGGAACCCCGAGTACCTGTGCGGCGACTTCCTTGTCGGCCGCTTCCAACGAATATTCGGCCGGTCCCCGACGAAAGCAGGTCCCCATGGCTTCAGTGACACGGCGCCCAACCCGCAGCCACGCGGTGGCGGTCACTGCAGGCGCCGCAGCCATTCTGGTCGCCACAGGTGTCCCGGCATTCGGCCACGCTTCCTTCCCGCAGGCCACGAACCCTGTCGGCACCGCGGCGAGCCCCTACCCGGCCGGTACGCAGCAGACGCTGAAAATGGCGGTGCCCTTCGAGCAGGACGGCGTCCTGTTCAAAGGCGCCGACAACACCACCACCGACGTCAAGATCACCGCTCCGTCGGGCTGGACGAAGGCCTCCTGCGGCGAAGCACGCAAGGGCGACCTCAGCGCCGTGGTCAGCGGCTGGGCCTGCACCGTCAGCACCGAAGGCGGCCGGCAGGTCCTGCACTGGAAGGGCGCTCAGGTCGCGGTCGGCAAGACCAGCGAAGACAGCGCCCAGTACTTCACTTTCACCATGACGACACCCTCCCCCGGAGCAGCCACCACCTACGGCGCCACGGGCAGCGCCGCAAACGGCTTCCACGTCGTCCAGAAGTACGCCGACGGAGCCACGTCCACCTGGCGGACACCGAACAACACGACCGCAGGCGAGCTGGCCAACGGCCTGATGCGCTCGGTCGCGGCCGCCGGAGGCTCGTCGACGCCCGCACCGACCGCCACGGTCTCGTCCACCCCCAAGCCCACCGTGACGGCCCAGGCGACCACGACTCCACGGCCTACGGCCAGCGCGGCGCCGACCTCCACCTCAGGTGGGCAGGACGTGAACCTCGACGTGCTGCCGAAAACTGGTGGCGGCGACGTCTCGTCGGCCTGGATGCTCGCCGGTGCCAGCGCGCTCTCGGTCGGCACGGTCCTCGTCACCGCCACTAGCGGTCCTCGACGCCGCCGGAAGAACAGCCGCCGCGACTGAACCTGCCGCGCCACCTCCTACCTTGCACGATCACCACGAGGGGACATGCGTTCATGAAGCAAGCCGGTGGAGTGCACCTGCGTCCGTGGCAGGCGGCCGCAGCCGCCGCCGCCACCGGGGCCCTGCTGCTGACGGGTACTCACTCCGCCTTCGCGGCGGACCCCGCGCCGGAGCCGGCGGCCTCGCAAGCAGCCGCATCCGCCGACGACGGTCAACTCACTTGGTCTGTGACGCCGGTCGACAAGGACAACGCGTCGCGGTCGCTCTTCGAGTACAACGTAGAGCCGGGTGACGTCATCAAGGATACGCTGCGGGTGCGCGTGATCGGTTCGACGGAGATCGGCTTTCAGGTCTACGGCAGCGACGCGTTTCTCGGCGAGTCCGGCGTCTTCGATGTGCTTCCCGCGGCTAAGCCGTCCAAGGACGTGGGCTCCTGGGTCGAGATGGGCCGCGACCGCCTGACGATCCGGGGCGGCGACGCGACGGAAATCCCGTTCACTCTAACCGTCCCCGACAATGCCACCCCCGGGGACCACGTCGGCGGCATCGTCACCTCGGTCGGCTCGACCGTGGACGCCGGCGACGGCGGCAACGTCCGACTCGACCGCAGGCTGGGCGCCCGGATCTATCTGCGGGTCGCAGGCCCCCTCACTCCGGCGCTGACCGTGAGCAAGCCGACCGTGTCCTACCGCGGGTCCGCCAACCCGGTCGGCGGGAAGACCCAGATCTCCTACACCATCTCCAACACGGGAAACACGCGGCTGCAAGCCAAGCGGAACGTCAAGGTCGGCGGGCTCCTGGGGGGCGGCACGATCAAGCGCGACCTACCCGAACTCCTTCCCGGGGCCGTCCTGTCCTTCACCGAGATCCTGAGCGGCCCGCGGGTCCTCGGGCCGGCCAACGCCAAGGTCGCCGTCGAACCGAGGGATCAGTTGCAGGGCGAACTACCCACGTCCTCCTTCACCGCAGCCACGAGTTCGGGGAGCGCGTTCGCCTTCGCCTGGAGCCAACTCCTGCTCCTGCTCCTGTTCGCCGGACTCGTGTCTGCCTATCTGGTCAACCGCAAGCGCACGCAGGACGGAGCCGACTCAGCCGACGTCGACACGCAGCGTGCGCCGGCACCGACCGCCTGATCACCCCCGTCGCGCTGCGGTGCTTCTGACTACCACTCAGCTTGGATTGGGCATCAGTTGTATGTACTGACGGTACGTCAGTACATCTACCGGTATGAGGTTCGATGCTTCTGACGTCGCACATCTCATAACACTCGTTGTTGTGCAGCGCACGGTTCAGATGTTTCGATCGGAACTTTCCCTGCCACGGGCGCGACCTCTTGACGAATGGGTTTCGGATCCGGGAGTTTCCCTCATGACACGCACGACGACTCGCTGTGGCCCGCGTCGCACGCTCGCCATTGCAGCCATCCTCTGCGGCAGCCTGGGCGGAGGCATGGTCGGCTTCGGCGCCCTGGGGTTCGACAAGAACCCTGTCTCCGCCGCTGTGTGCCCGACCGGCGCGACCGAGATCGCCCCAGTCGAACCGGCGCGGAACGCGGTCGAGGCGCCCGTACCGGACCGTGGTTCCGAAGTGGATCCCCACGAGCTCGCGGCCGCCTGCGAGGTGGCTTACGCCGAAGCCGACACGAGCACGGGCGAAACCTACGAAAACTCGGACGACCACGCCGAAGACCAGCTCTTCGCCGACACGGACGACCACGCCGACCTCGGGCCCGGCGACCCAGCCCTCGGCGACAGCACCGAACCTGAAGCCGACATCGCGGCGCAGCTCGAACCCACCGTCCCGCCCGCTTTCTCGCCGGCACCGCCCCCGATCCCCGCAGCAGCGCTGCCGCCAGCCCTGCCCGTTGCCGGTGTTGCGCCCGCACCCGGGGCCGGGGCCGGCCCGGCGGACCCCGTTCCCTTCTGGACGCCGCCACCCCCCGTCCCCGTGGGAGCCCCTGCGACCATCCCCGTCGTGCCACCAGGGCCCCTCCCCTTACCCGTCGCCGTCCCGCTCCCCCCTGTCTCAGCGCCGAGCACGGACGAGGCGCCGCCGCCCTTCGTCCCGGTGCCGGGTGCCCCTCCGCTACCGGTCGACGTCCCCCTGCCGGTCAGCACACCGCCCCCGGTCGTTTCACCGCCGCCCGCCGCAGAACAGCCTCCGACGGCCGAACCGAAAGGCCCACGGCCTCAGTCCGGAGCCGGGCAGTCCATCACCCGCACCCAGGTGATGACTCGGACGGTGAGCTGGATCCTGCAGAAGGTGCCCTACAGCCAGGTTCGCTGGTGGACCGACACCAACGGCCGCTACCGCCAGGACTGCTCCGGCTACGTCGCGATGGCCTGGCACTTGAACCCACGCATCAACTACTGGACGGGCAACCTGGCCAGGGTCTCCACGAGGATCTCGTCGAGAGACCTCAGGCCGGGCGACATCCTGCTGCTCCCCCGCCGGCACACGGTGATCTTCGCCGGTTGGGCCAACTCGAGCCACACCAAGTTCAACCTCTACGAGCAGTACTCCACGGGTAAGCCGGCCCGCTACGTCGTCAAAGCCAGCCTGTCCTACTACCTCAACCGCGGTTACGGCGCTTACAAGTACAAGAACATCAAGGCCGCTGCTGTGAGCGAGGGCGTCGGCGGCCCCGAGATGGTCCGGACCAGCCTGGTCCGGGAACTCGACCCCCTCACTCCCGAGGCGCCACCGGGCATCGAGGTGATCGAGTGGAGTCCTGACATTGCGTCAGATTACGAGCCTCAAACCACAGCACCTGCCGTTGCCGATCCTGGCGACATCACCCCGGACGCCGAGCCCGAGACTCCTCTGGACGCCTTGGTCCAGGCACAGCTTGCTGCAGACACGGCGGCTCTCGACGCGACCGCGTCCTCGCCTGAGACTGCACCGGCACAGGACGCCTCCTCGCACGGCTACATCGTCGTCGCCGGGCTCGGCCTGCTCTTCCTTGCACTACCCCTCGGCGCAGCAGCTCGCAGAGGCGCATGGTCTCCGCAGACGGCGAATGGACGGCGCACATGACGACCGAACGGACCGGGCGGCGCGGCATAGGACGCCCCGCAGCGGTGGCAGCTGTCATCGCCGTCGGCGTCACCGCCGCCGGCGTGGCGCTCGGGCACAGTGCAGGTGCCGAACCAGGCACGGTTGCCAAGTACCCGGCCGGCGCGAGCGCCACTCGCTTCACCGGCTTCGCCTTCGATGCCTGCGACGCCCCGAGCCGCGAGACCATGCAGGCGTGGCGCTCCTCGCCGTTCGGCGCGATCGGCATCTACACCAGCGGCGACCTTCGAGCGTGTGACCAGAAGGAGCTCACGGCGGCCTGGGTCGACGACGTCAGCGACATGGGCTGGAAGCTGATCCCCATCGACGTCGGCCTGCAGGCCCCGTGTGCGGACAATCGGAGCCTGGACCGGATGAGCAGGACGGCGTCCAAGGCCCGCAAGCAGGGCGCCACGGCCGCGACAGGCGCCGTCGCCGCGGCGGGTCAGCTCGGCATCCTGCCCGGTAGCGCGCTGTACTCCGACATCGAGTCCTTCAGCTCGCGCGACGTCAAGTGCGCCGAGTCGGTTCGTGCCTACCTGTCGGGCTGGACGAAGACCCTGCACGACCTGGGCTACCTTGCCGGCGCTTACGGGAACCTGGCGTCCGCAGTCCGGTCCCAATCGAACAGCTACACCTCGACCGAACACGCCCGGCTCGACGCGGTGTGGAGCGCCGAGTGGAACGGCGATCCCGACACCGCCGACTGGTCGGGCGTCGTGGACACGCACTGGCCCGCCCACCAGCGGATCAAGCAGTACCGCGGCGACCACCACGAAACCCATGGCGGCAAGACGATCAATATCGACAGCAACATCGTCGACGCGCCCGTCGCCACGATCGCCCGCACTCACACGCTGACCATGCCGTCGAATGCGCGACCTGCGCCCGACCCGGCCGCACACCCCGGCCCCCCGTTGCTCGCGGGCACGAAGGTCGAACTCGTGTGCCGGACCCACGTCGTGGTCGGCCCCTGGAACAAGCTGGCGGACGGCACATACCTGCACGCTGCGGTAACTCCGAGCGCGACGCCGGACTCCCTGCCCGTCTGCACGACACCCTTCCAGCTCGCCGAAGGACCGGCGAACACGCGGAGCGGCCCGGACCGGGATGCCCCCATGACCGACTCGATCGACGCAGGGTCCCTCCTCTGGACGACGTGCGAGACCCCCGGCATCACCCTCGGCAAGCCGGGCTACTGGCAACTCCTCGACACAGGGCAGTGGCTGAGCAGCCCGCTGACCACGAAGCCGGATCCGTACGAGCACCACCAGGCGATCGCCTTGTGCAAACCTGCGACACCGGCGCCGAGCTAGGCCGGTCGCGCGTGGAGCGGGCGGCTAGATGTCCGGCCGGTTGCGCCAACGATGGACGACCAGCGAAAGGGAGCCGCCGAGAAACAAGATCGTCAACGCCATGAAGCCCTCGGCAGCTGGGAAGCCTCGTTCGTCGGAGATCCCGACGGCGATCGGTGCTGCGTCGCCACTGATCACGATGCCAGAGACACCGTCCGTCAGGTCACCCTCGACGGCAGGCCGGATGCGGGATTCCCAGAACGGCGTGGGGGTGGCCGTCGGGGTCGGAATGGGGCGCGCGGCGGTGATGCGCGGAGACGAGCCGGCGGGGACGACGGGGAGAACGGCGGCGCCCGCTGGCGCCGGCGGGACGACCGCCTTCGGGAGAACCTGCGCGGGGACGGGCAACGGGAGCGCCGGCGCCGGGGTGGGGACGGGGGTGGGAAACGGACTTGGCGTGGGAACGGCCGCCGGTGGCGGGGTGGGCAGTGCCTCCGAGTCCACTGTCAGCGTGCGGACCGTCGGCGCCGGGGTCGTCGAGTCCGGCGGCCCCGCCCAGTCGACAACCGTGCCGTCGCTGTAACGCTGCCGGATCGGGAACGTGAACGTCCCCTGCGAGGCCGCGCTGTGGACGCTGAAGCTGAAGGTCTCGTCCTCGGCTCGTGGCGCTCCGCCGGCCTTCGTGAAAGTGATCATCGAGAAACCGTCGCCCTGCCGGATTGCGCACGCCCAGGTGAGCTTCTGCCCGCAGTCGAGTGCCTGCCAAGCCGAAGGAACGGCGACCACGACCTCGACGTTGAGCACGGACTCGGCCAGGTCCTGGGGCACGACCAACGTCAGCTCCGCGTCGGAGCTTGCCGGGACCGCATCGCCGCGAAACTCGGGCTGCGCTCCGACAGCGGAGGCGCCCAGCACCACCGCGAGGGCCGCGATCGCCAGAACCTTGCCTCCGCGGGCCCGCGAGGGCGGACTTGTCACAACCAATTGGTCGTCGCCGCCACCTTCGAAGTTCCGAGCCTTCCTTGCTTTTTGTCTCGCGCCAGGCCCTCCCGGTGATCGCCGAGGAAAACTCGGGATTCTTAGGAAGTTTCGAGTTTTTCTCCGACCTAAGGCCCGAGGATGTTACTTAGGGTGCCCTAAGTAAGAGACAGCGACCCACACCCAGCCAGGAGAGCAGATCCCCATGCCCCCCACGACCGCCGGACCCGTCCTGGTCGCGCGCACGACCATCCGCCGCCGGTCGGGTGAACAGTGACGAGGCGTCAGGTTGCCCTGTGGGCGACGATCGGCACGACCGTCGCCGGCGCCGCAGTCGGGATCGTCGCCACCACGGCAGGCGCCGAGCCGGGCACCGCCGCGCACTACCCGGCGGGCGCGTCGGCCACGCGCTTCACCGGGCTCGCCTTCGACGCCTGCGACGCGCCGGCCCTGAGCACGATGCAGGCCTGGCGCTCTTCGCCGTTCGGGGCGATCGGCGTCTACACCAGCGGCAAATATCGGGCCTGCGACCAGAAGCGCCTCACCGACGACTGGGTCGAGGACGTCAGCGCGATGGGGTGGAAGCTGATTCCGATCGACGTCGGCCTGCAGGCCCCGTGCTCGGACAATCGTCGGCTGCACCCGATGAGCCGCACCCCGTCGAAGGCGGAGAAACAGGGCGAGTCCGCCGCCGAGAACGCCATGAAGGCCGCGGGCAAACTCGGCATCCTGGCCGGCAGCGCGCTGTACTCCGACATCGAGCAGTTCGACTCGCGCGACAGCGGGTGCACCGAGGCGGTGCGCAGCTACCTGTCCGGGTGGACGAAGAAACTGCACGACGGCGGCTACCTCGCGGGCGCCTACGGAAACCTCGGCTCGGCCGTGCGCTCGCAGGCGGCGAGCTACTCCTCGGAGGCCCACGCCCGCCTCGACGTGGTGTGGAGCGCACAGTGGGACGGCGACCCCACCACCGAGGACTGGAACGGCCTGCTGGACGAGCACTGGCCCGCCCACCAGCGGATCAAGCAATACCGCGGCGACCACGACGAGACCCACGGCGGCAAACGGATCAACATCGACAGCAACATCGTCGACGCGCCGGTCGCCACGGTCACCCAGCGCCACCAGGTCGCGGTCGCGGCAAGTTCCCGCGCCCAACCGACCGGCCTCGCGGCCACGGTCGACCCGTTCGCGGTCGCCGCCACGGCGTCCGTCGTCTGCTGGACGAACACGCCCGCAGGCGCGTGGAACAAGCTGGCGGACGGCAGCTACCTACCGGGCGCGGCCACACCGACGGCGACCTCCCTCGTCCTGCCCGAGTGCACCACGCCGTTCCAGGTGATCGTCGACGCGGCGACGACCCGCATCGGACCGAGCGTCGACGCTGACGAACACGGGGCGATCCCGGGTGGCGGCCTGGTGTGGACGACCTGCGAGACGCCGGGTGTCACGCTTGGGCAGCCCGGCTTCTGGCAGCGGCTCGACACCGGCAGCTGGGTCAGCAGCCCCCTGACGACCAAACCGAACCCGTACGCGCGGCACCCCGCGGTCCCGCTGTGCACGATCGTCCCCGCAGTGCCAGGGACGGCTTCCTGAGAGGAAGAGCAGTGCCGGTGCTCGTAGGCCTCGGCGCAGGTAGCTTGGTTGAGAGTCCCTCGTAACCCGAGCGGGCTCTCGAGCTTGTTGCCACCCGGAGGTGCCGCATCACTGCAACTACCGGCACCGCCGCGGTCGACACGAAACTCCCGACGACGAATCCGTTCGGCCCGAGTCCGGGGGACGTCGACAAGACCGTGGGGTCGACTCTGTGCGCGACGTTCGCCAGCGTGCTCACCTCGATCCTGTTGTTCTCCCTGGTCTCGGGAGGAAGCTGGTTCGTCCGCAGCATCGGGATGATCCTGCTGGTCGCAGTCGTGGGTGCCGGGGGCCGAGCCTTGCGGCTGCCCCGGCTGATTCTGATCCTCGCCCAGGCCTCGGCCGGGTTCTTCTACCTGGTGGCCGGCTCCGTCTCCGGGTCGGCGTTCGCCGGAATCGTGCCTGTGCGCCGCGCCGCCTGGGACCAGCTGTACGACGTCGTCGCCGGCGGGTTCACTCAGCTCGGCGAGCAGACCTTGCCCGTTGCAGCAACGCCCGGCGTCACCTTCGTCGTCGTGGCCGGTGTCGGCATCATGGCGTTGCTGGTGGACGCGTTGGCGGTGACCTACCGGCAGCCGGCATTGTCGGGCGTGCCGCTCCTCGTCGTGTACACGGTGCCGGCCGTCCTGCTGCCGCAGGGCCTGCCCGGCGCGTCGTTCCTCCTTCCCGCAGTGGCTTACCTGGCTCTGCTCTCGGCCGGCAGCCGCAACCGCGGGGTACGACTGGGAATCCCGATCGCGCCCCGCGGCATCGACTCCGCTGCCCCGAACAGGTCGGGTGTGCTGCACGGTCCGAGTCGCCGAATTGGCGTGGCGGTCCTCGTCCTGGCGGTGGTGATACCCGCGGGGTTGCCTGGGGTCAGTGCGGGCGCCTTCGGGAGCAACGGCATCGGCGTCGCTTCCGGCCCGAAGACGATCACTACCCTCAACGCCCTGGTCAGCCTCCGTCGGGACCTCGTCCGGCCCGACGACTTCCCCCTGCTGAGCGTGCGCACCGACTCCCGCAAGCCCGACGAGCTCTACCTGCGAACCGCCACCCTCGACAAGTTCGACGGCGAGGAGTGGACGGCCGGCAAGCGCGAGGTGAAGCGTTTCGCGGCCGACCTGCCCGAGCCGGTCGGTTTGGCCGCGTCCGTGGATCGCCGCCCCGTCCGGACGTTCGTCCAGGTCGGCGACCGGTTCGCTTCCGACTACCTGCCGCTGCCCTACCCGACGACCCGAGTGGACGTCCCGGGCCAGTGGCGCGTCGACCCGATGACCGGCAACGTCATCAGCCGCGAGGGCCGCGAGCAGGCCGTCGGCACGGCCTACACCGTCTCCAGCCTCGACCTGTCCCCGACCGCGGACGACGTCGACGAACGGGAGCGCATGACGCCGTACCTCCAGCCCTACTTGGAGCTGCCGGAGATCCCTGCCCGCGTGCGGGACCTCGCCGAGCGGATCAGCGGAGCCGCCGACGGTGTGTTGGCCAAGTCGGCGGCGCTGCAGGCGTGGTTCCGCAATCCGGCGAACTTCACCTACGACCTGACCGTCCGAGCCGGAACCGGGCGAGCCGCGATCCTGGACTTCCTCGACGACCGGCGCGGCTACTGCGAACAGTTCGCCTCCACGATGGCCGTGATGGCCCGCTCGATCGGGATCCCGTCCAGAGTGAACGTCGGTTTCACGGCCGGCTCGGTCGACGCCGAGGGGTCGACCCGGATCGTCAGCACGCGGGATGCCCACGCGTGGCCCGAGCTGTACCTGCCGGGGATCGGGTGGACCCGTTTCGAGCCCACTCCCGGCTCGGCGACCTCCAGCCCCGCCGTGCCGTCCTGGCTCGGGCAGGACGACAAGCCCGCGCCGGCGCCCGCACCCGCTCCGACAGCCGACACCGTGGACGCCGCGAGCAGCCCGGATCCGGAGCCCGAAGACGCGCCGGCCGCTGCCGAAGCCACGGAAGAGACCATTGAGGACGCCGTACCCGTCCTGCCCGGCGCCGACCAGGGCCAGGGCGGTCCGCCGCGTGGACCTCTGGCCCTCGCCGCCCTCCTGCTCGGGCTCGCGGCGGCGCCCGCGGTCGTCCGCGCAAGCATCCGCCGCCGGCGCTGGTCGGTCGTCGGCGTCGGGCCGGCGACCGGGGCGAGCCCGGCCGCGGCTGCCCGGATCGCCGAGACGGCCTGGCGTGAGCTGCGCGACTGCGCGGTCGATCTGGGGTACCCGTGGCCGGAAGCCCGCACCCCCCGCCAGAGCGCCGCGCTGCTCGCCGTCGAGGGGAGACTCGCCGACCGGGGCGCGGACGCGTTGACGAACTTGTGCCGCGCAGTGGAGCGGGCGCGGTACTCGCCCGCCGGCGGAGCCGGGGTGAGTCCGGACGTCGTGCGCACCGCCGTCGAGGACGTACGCCACGAACTCGCGGCCAATACGGACCGCTCGGCCCGGGCCCGGGCTCGCCTGGCGCCGAAATCCTTGTCGATATCCGCGGGGACGCTCGGCCGCCGGGCGCGAGCCGTCCTCGACGGGGGTCGGCGAGTCGTCGCCGGCGCGGCGAAGCTACCCCGCCCGAGCCGGTCCCGCTGAATGACACCCGCTGAACGACACCGTCAGATTCCGGGCAGTTACCGGAGTTTCCTCATGATGGAGTCCCAACCGTCCGAACGATGAAGACGACCGAGTCGTCGAGTCGTCCCGTTCGGAGACCAGTTGCCGCCCCTGCCCTACCTTCTCGCCGCCCTGACTATCGCCGGCGTCGCGGTCGCCCCCAGCGCCGCGGCGGAACCCGGCACGCCGGTGACCTACCCGTCCGAGGCCTCGGCCACCCGCTTCACCGGCCTCGCCTTCGACGCGTGCGACGCACCCGACATCGCCGCTCTGAAGGCCTGGAAGTCCTCGCCGTACCGGGCGCTGGGCGTCTACACCAGCGGCGACCTGCGGGCCTGCGGCCAGCACCGGCTCACGGCCGACTGGGTCGACGCCGCCACCGCGCTCGGGTGGAAGCTCATCCCGCTCGACGTCGGGTTGCAGGCACCCTGCGCCTACAACGCGAAGCTCGGGCGAATGAGCGCAGACCCCACGCGGGCGACCGAGCAGGGCGCGCGGGCTGCCACGGGTGCGATCGACGCGGCCGCCGCCCTGGGCATGCTGCCCGGCAGCGCCCTGTACGCCGACCTCGAGCCCTTCCGGACGGCCGACTCGGGGTGCGTCGAGGCCGTCCGCAGCTACCTCTCGGGCTGGACCCGCACGCTGCACGACGGCGGTTACCTCGCCGGCGCGTACGGCGCGCTGACCGCGGGTCTGCGCACCCAGTCCGCCAGCTACGGCTCGGACGAGCACGCCCGCCTCGACGCGGTGTGGAGCGCCGAATGGAACGGGACGGCCGTCACGAAGAAGTGGGCGGGCCTGCCCGACAAGCACTGGCCGGTTCACCAGCGGATCAAGCAGTACCGCGGCGACCACGACGAGGTGCACGGCGGATACCTGCTCAACATCGACAGCAACGCCGTGGACGCCCCCGTCGCGACCGTCGCCCGGAAGTACACCATCGCCGTCGAGTCGGTCGCCCGTCTCCAGCCGGACGAGCTCTCGGCGTCCACCACCACGGTGGCGGCCGGCACGGAGGTACGCCTGGTCTGCCGCACTGACCCCGCGGTCGGTGCGTGGTCCAAGCTCGCCGACGGCACCTACCTGCCCGCCGCCGCGACACCGAAGGCGCGCAGGCTGGGAGTCTGCACGGCGCCCTTCCAGCTCGCACAAGACGCCGACGGGAAGCACGGCCCCGGCGCGCTCGCCTGGGCGACCTGCGAGACGCCCGACGTCACCGGCGGGGACCCGGACTACTGGCTGCGCCTGGAGTCCGGCGAGTGGATCGCCGGCTCGCTCACCACGCGGCCCGATCCCGCCGCGCGCCAGCCCGCCGTCCCGCTGTGCACGTCCTTCCTGGGGTGAACATGCAAACCTTTTCGCCACCTCCGGCGTCTACGCACCGGTGACCGCTAGCGGGCCACCGGCGCGACCACAACCCGGAGGCTCCGAATGAGCGCACTGTCCCGACCTCGCAAGCGCACTGCCCTCGGCGGGCTGGCCCTGCTGCTGGCGCTCACCGGCTCGGCCGTCGCCGTTGGCAACACCTTCGGGTCGACGCCCGCAGCGGCCGACGAACTGCTCCCGGCCTTCGACGACTGCGACGCTCTCACGGCGCGCATGCGCGACCTGGCGGCGCCGTACGTCGGGCGGTACAGCTCCGAGGACGAGGGCCGCGAGGCGACGGCTGAGCGGGCGTTGCCGCCGTCGATGGGCGCGCCGGCGGCCGGATCGCCGGTCGCCCCGCAAGCCGCGGCTGAGGCGGACGGCGCCGGCTCGGCCTTGTCGTCGAAGTCCGCGGACTCGTCAGGCCTCTTTTCGGGCTCCGACGCGGCCGACGCGGTCGGGCCCGGCGCGACCGGGACGAACCTGCAGGAGGCGGGCGTCGACGAGCCGGACGTGGCGAAGACCGACGGGCGGCTCGTCGTCTCGCTCGACGGCGGCCGGCTCCGCGTCGTCGACGTCTCGACCGACCGCCCGGAGGCGCGCGGCACGCTGGACCTCGCCGCCGCCGGCATCAACCCGTCCGAGCTCCTGCTGGACGGGGACCGCGTCCTCGTGATCGGGACGTCGTCGGGCTACCAGGGCCGCTACGACGACTCGTACGCCGGCTCGGGGGGCGCCGAGCCCGGGTTCGCCCCCGAGAGCGACCTGCGGATCGCCCGACCGTACGGCGGCCAGGCTGCGCTCGCCCTCGTCGACATCGGCGACCCGGGGTCACCGCGTCTGCTCGCGAGCGAGGAGATCACCGGCCGACACGTGTCCGCGCGGCTCAGCGGTGGCGTCGCCCGGATGGTCGTGACCAGCACGCCGGACCTGCGGTTCCGCTCCGGCTACGGAGCCGGGAGCACGACGGACACCTACAACTCCGACGTCCTGCGGCTCGCGAAGGCCGAGGACTGGTTGCCCTCGCGCACGATCACCGACGGCTCCGGGCGCATCGTCGCCCCGGCGGCGCCGCTCGTGGACTGCACCGACGTCCGCTACCCGGCAGCGGACTCCGGGATGGACCTGCTCTCCGTCGTGACCCTGGACCTGGGCCGCGACGACGCGCTGTCGGCCGCGAGCACGACCGCCGTCGTCACCGCCGGCGAGCTCGTCTACGCCTCCCCGGACCGGCTCTACGTCGCGACAACCCAGGGCGGCTGGGGCGCCGCCTCCACCGACCGCCGGTTCGCGGCGCCGCGCGACGGCATCCGGACCGCGGTGCACGAGTTCGACATCAGCCGGCCCGCCGGCACGGAGTACCTCTCGTCGGGCTCGGTCTCCGGCTACATCCCCGGCCGCTGGGCGCTGTCCGAGTTCGAGGGCGACCTGCGCGTAGTGACGACCACTCAGGAACCCTGGCGCTCCGACGGTTTCTCGGCCGGCCAGACCGAGAGCCACGTCGTCGTCCTCACCCCGCGGCGCGGGCGTCTCGCCGAGATCGGGCGCGTCGGCGGCCTCGGTCACGGCGAGACCGTGCGCGCGGTGCGCTGGTTCGACGAACTGGCCGCGGTGGTGACGTTCCGTCAGACCGACCCGCTCTATCTCGTCGACCTCGCCGTGCCCGACCGGCCCGTCCTCCGCGGCGAGCTGAAGGTGCCCGGGTACTCCGCGTACCTGCACCCCATCGGGGACCACCGCCTCCTCGGGGTCGGCCAGGACGCGACCGACACCGGCCGTGAGACCGGCCTGCAAATCTCCTCCTTCGACATCGCGGACGCGACCGACCCGCGCCGCGTCGACACCGTCGGCTACGGCCAGGGCTCGAGCTCGCCCGTCCAGGAGGACGCGCGCGGGTTCGTCTACCTGCCCGAGCGCCGCACGGCAGTCCTGCCGGCCTTAATACCGGAGATGGACCGGGGGTGCGGTTCGTTCGGCGGCGAGTGCGGGTACGCGACCGGGCTCGTGTCGGTCCGGGTGGACTCCGACGGCCGCCTGGCGAAGGCCGGGGCCTGGCAGACCCTGGACGCCCCGGGCTGGCGCCGGAGCCCCGTCCACAAGGTCCTGTCCCTGCCGGGCGGACGCCTCGCGGCCCTGGACTCGGTCGGCGTCACCGTGCTGGACGCCGACGACCTGGACCCGCGCGGGTCCGTGGCCTACCCCGGCGAGCCGGCGAAATGATTCTGCAGTTTTTCTGAGAGGAATCCGAACGTTTTCGGAGGTTCGTCCGTCTTTGCCCCGGTGGACCCAGCGGCCACCCGCGTGACGACCCTCCGGAGGCCTCCCATGAGCCCACTGCACCGTCCCAGAAAGCGCACCGCCCTCGGCGGCCTCGTCGTGTTGCTGGCCCTCACCGCGTCCGCGGTGGCGGTCACCAACACGGCGGGGGGCACGACCCAGGCCCAGGCCGACGAGGTCCTGCCCGCGTTCGACGACTGCGACGCGCTCACCGCCCGCATGGCCGACCTCGCACTGCCGCACGTGAGCGAGCGTGGGCTGGACACCACCTACGACGACGGGACGCCAACGCCTCCCCGCCGGTCCGACTGGCGGGACGAAGAGGGCGACGGCGAAGCCCTCGGCACGGCCCGGGACGGGGACTTCCCCACCACCGGCGCGGCCGCGGACTCCAGCTCGTCGTCCCGCGACAGCACCGCCGTAGCGCAGCAGGCCCCCGCTGCGGCGGCGGCCGCTGACGCCGCGGCTGGGGCGACGGACACGGGTGCAACGGCGGACACAGCTGCGGCCGCGGCGGACACAGGTGCGGCGGCGGCAGACACAGGTGCGGCCGCGGCGGACGCAGGCGCGGCAGCGACGGCGTCCGGAGGTGCCGCGGCCACCACCGCGAAGGCGCCCAGGGCCGCGGCGGCGAAGTCGGCCGCGTCGGCTGCCGGGAAGGGCAGCGTCAAGGAAGACGCCCTGCAGCAGAGTGCAAAGCGAACCGGCACGGTCTCGACGTCCGGTTCGACCGAGAGTGAGTCGGCGCTGTCCGGGCGCACGTCCGACGAGGGCGGCTACTCCGACCCGAACGAGGCGGTCGGCGCCGGCGCGACGGGCACGAACCTGCAGGAGGCGGAGGTCGACGAGCCGGACACGGCCAAGACCGACGGCAAGCTGGTCTACTCCCTGCGCGGCGGCAAGCTGCGCATCGTCGACGTGTCGGGTTCACGCCCGTCCGCCCGCGGGTCGCTGGACCTGCGCAGCTTCGGGATCGACCCCTCGGACCTGCTGCTGGACGGCTACCGCGTCCTCGTCATCGGTACGTCGCGCAAGTCCGCGGCGCTCGGCCTCGTCGAGGTGAGCAACCCCGATCGGCCGCGACTGCTGTCCAAGGAGACGATCACAGGCACCCTCGTGTCGGCTCGCCTGAGCGGCGGGACGGCCCGGATCATCGTGTCGAGCACTCCCGACCTGCCGTTCCTGGCGCCCGGGTCGAACCCGAGCGGGCGCGAGTCCGCGCTCGCGCACAACGAGGACGTCGTCCGTTTCGCGAAGGCCGAGGACTGGCTGCCTTCCCGGACGATCACGGACGCCGACGGGCGCATCGTCGCCGGCGAGGTGCCGCTGGTCGAGTGCGCCGACGTGCGTTACCCGGCCGAGGATTCCGGCCTCGACATGCTCGCCGTCCAGACCCTCGACCTCGGCCGCGACGACGTCTTCCAGGCCGCCACGGCCGCCGCAGTCGTGGCCGCCGGCGACCTCGTCTACGCCTCAGGTGAGCGGCTCTACGTCGCGACCACGAAGGGCGGGTGGGGCGAGGAGGCCTCGCGGACCGGCAAATTCGCCGATGCCAGGACGGACGCGTCGGTGACGACCGCCATCCACGAGTTCGACATCAGCCGCCCGGACGGGACGGAGTACCTCTCGACCGGGACGGTCGACGGCTACGTCCCGGGTCGCTGGGCGATGTCGGAGTACCAGGGCTATCTGCGCGTCCTCACCACGAACCTCGAGCCGTGGCTCGACAACCACTGGGCGAACGGGCAGACCAACAGCCACGTCCTGACGATGCAGTCGCGCAAGGGCCGCCTCGAGCAGGTCGGCACCAGCAGCGGCATCGGGCACAACGAGACCGTGCGGTCCGTCCGCTGGTTCGACGAACTGGCCGTGGTAGTGACGTTCCGTCAGACCGACCCGCTGTACATCCTCGACGTCTCCTCGCCCGAGCGCCCGAAGCTGCGGGGGAAGTTGAAGGTCCCGGGCTACTCCGCCTACATGCACCCGATCGGCGACCACCGCCTGCTCGGCATCGGCGAGGACTTCAGCCGTTGGGGCTCCTCGCTCGGCCTGCTGTTCTCGTCGTTCGACATCGCGGACGCCGAGAACCCCCGCAGCGTCGACCGGATGAACTTCGGGTCCGGCTCCTCCTCCATCGTGACCGAGGACCCGCGTGGCTTCGTCTACCTGCCCGAGCGGCGCCTGGCGATCATGCCCGCGTCCATCGACGCGTTCGGGCGCGGCACCGGCCTGATCTCCGTACGCGTCTCGCCGAAGGGCCGCTTGTTCAAGGGCGCGCAGTGGAACGAGGGCGGGTACGACCGGTACGGCTACGGCGGCAGCGTCGACAAGGTCCTCTCGCTGCCGGGTGGCCGGCTCGCCGCCCTCGACGCGTCCGGGCTGACGATCCTGGACGCGGATTCCTTCGACGTCCGCGGCGCGACCCGCTACGACGGCCGCTGACCCGCCCCTTCTCGTAGGCCGGCCTTGTCATCCGTTAGCGGGCCTTGTCATCCGTCCTGACGGATGACAGGGCCCAACGACGGATGACAAGGCCGGAGCGTCACCCGGCCGACACGCGGGGTCGACAGCTGAACGCGAGACATGTCATCTTTTCTCAGGTTTTTCTTAGACATATGCCGCACATGGCTAGCTGTACCACTGGGACGCCTGACACTGACGCGAGCCGATCCGAGGAGGTACCCGAGTGCCGCGAACCCGCGACGCCCGGCACCGCCTCGGTCTCGTGGCCCCGGCCGCCCGACCGGCCGCCCGATGAACAGGCTGCGCACGCTGGCGCTGGCGCTGATCCTCGGCGTGCTGCTCGGCCAGGTCACGTCCGGCGGCGGGCTCGCCGCCCGCGTCGCGGCGCAGTCGATGTTCGACGCGCTGACCCGGTTCACCAACTGCGACGCGTTCGTCCGGCACATGCGCGAGATCGCCCTCGGGTCCGTGACGGCGGACGGGTTCGGCGGCGGATACGCCGTGCTGGAGGGGAAGGGCGGCGCGCGCCGGGTTCCCGACCCTGCCGGGCCGGCGACGGGCCTGAGCGGCACCACCCACAGCCTCGGGCTGGACGAGACCCGCTTCCACGAGCCTCGGCAAGTGGAACTCCGGGCACCACTGACGGGATCGACCGCGACCGACGGGCGCCTCCTGCTGACCGCCTCCGGCGCCGGCTTCGTCAGCGTCGTCGACTTGCGCGGGAAGCAGCCGCGCCAGGCCGGAACCGTCCGGCACGCGACGAACGCGGTCACCTCGTTGGTCGTCGCGGGCGACCGGGCGCTGATGATCGGTGAACTGCGGGCGGCGGCGGTGCCGCGTCCCGGCCAGGGCGCCACCGCGCTCACCCTGCTGGATCTGTCCGACCCGGACCGGCCGCGGGTGGCGGGAAGCATGCGGGTGAACGGCCGCGCGTACGCCGTGCGCTCGGACACTGGCCTCGTCCGGATCGTGTTGGCCAGCCAGCCCCAGTTGAACTTTGCCGAACCGGGGCTCGGCGAGAACGCCCGGGCGGACGCGCTGGAGCGCAACCGGACGATCATCGAGACCGCCGGCGCGGCGGAGTGGCTGCCGGTGCGTCAGGTTCTGGACGCGAGCGGGGCCGTTCGCAGCAAGGGCTCGGCGCTGACGTGTTCCGACGTCATGCGTCCCTCCCGTGCGGCGGGCGTCGACCTCCTGACGATGCTTCAGGTCGACCTTCGCGCTGCCGACCCGCTCACCTCGTCCACGGGCAGCGCGGTCGTCGCCAACGGCAACCTCATGACCTTCTCCCCCGACGGCACCCGGGCGTACGTCGCCACCCAGCCCGACCGGTGGTGGAGCCAGGGTCCCGTCGTGGACGAGAACCAGGTGCAGCCGATAGCACCGCGCGCGAGCACCCCGGTCACCGCCGTCCATGCCTTCGGCCTCGCCTTCGGCGTGCCCGGCAGGCCGGCGTACCTCGGCAGCGCGTCGGTCGAGGGTTACCTGCTCGGGCCGGGCGCGCTGTCCGGCCGCGTGACCTCGGCCCGCGCGGCGACGGTCGTCCCGCCCCAGACAGCGGGCGAACGACCCACTTACCGGGTCAGCCGCCTGGACCTCGCCCTCACCGGCGCGGCGCCGGCGCCCGTGTCCGCCGAGCTCCCTGGCGGGGTGCGGGCGGTGCGCTGGTTCGACGACACCGCCGTCACCGTCCCGCTGAACGACACCGACGACTGGCGTCTCGTCGACCTCACGGACCCGCTCGGGCCGAAAGTCGGCGCAACCCTGCCCCTCGCCCACGGGTCGGACACCTATCTCCAGGACCTGCCGGGCGGGCGCCTGCTCGCCTTCGGCGGGGACCCGTACACCGACAGTTCGTGGATCGAGAGCTTCGACATCTCCGACCCGCAGGCCGCCCGGCAACTCGATCACCTCGCGATGCCCAGTCAGATCGTCGACGCCCACTCGGTCGCGTACCTGCCGGACCGTCAGCTCGTCGTCTTTCCGGGCCTCGTCGTCCGCCACCTCACCCCGGCTCAGCAGTCCACCGAGCGCAAGCGGGTCGTTCGCGTGTGCGAGGCGACGGAACGCAGGATGCACGAACAGGATCCCTACGGCCACGCCTCCGTCGACTGCGGCGGCGGCGGTTCGCTCGACCTCCGCAACGTAGTCCGCGCTCTCCAGGTCGACGCGGACGGGACGCTCCGCGTCGCGGGCACCTACCTGGCGAGCGGGAGCCGCATCCTCGAGACCGGCGGGCTGGTGCACGTCACGGACGACTACGCGAGCCGCCTCACGACCCTCAGCCCGCCCGGCCTCACACTCGTCACGGCATTCGGTCTCACGGACCCGAGCGAGTGAGCGCCCACAGGACGGGCCGCGGACGTGCCTTCCTCGCGGCGGCCGTCCTGTCCGTAGCGGGCCTGGGCGCATGCTCCGCCGACACACCCGGCGGCACCGACGAGCTCGTCGCCTTCGGCGACTGCGCCGAGTACGCCGATCACCTGGCCCGTCTGACATCGGGCCAGGAGCCCCGAGACCCGTACACGTCCCAGCCTCCGAAGCCCGAGCACTCCGACGTCCCCGGCCGTGTCACCGGCACCGCCGTCCAGCCTTCCTCCGCCGTCGATGTCAACCCCCCGGACCTTCTCGCGACCGACGGCCGCGACGTCTTCCTGACGACCGGCGACAAGATCCGGATCTTCGACTTCTCCGGACCCGCTCCAGCCAAGCGCAGCGCCCTGCCCTTGCGCCACCCCGGTGAACTCTTGCTGGCAGGCAACCGGCTCCTGACGGTCGGGCACGTCTACGCGGAAGCCGGGCCGCCGCAGTCGCGGCTCAGCCTCGTCGACGTCAGTGATCGCGACCACCCGACGCTCGTGCAGGAGCACGTCGTCGGAGGCCAGGTCGTCTCCGCGGGGCTCAGCAACGGAATCGTGCGGGTCGTGTTCTCCACCGTCCCGGACGAGACCCACGGCTGGCTCCCGACCCGCGAGATCACCGACGCAGCTGGCAAACCAGTCGAGGTCGGGCCCCTGCTCGCTTGCACCGACATCCGGCGGCCCGCCGACGAATCCGGCTCCGATCTGCTGACCGTGGTCAGCATCGACCCGGCGCGCGACGACGCCTTCGTGGCCGGCTCGTCCGTCGGGATCGTCGCGGGCGGCGACATAGTCGCGGCGTCGGCCTCCCGGCTGTTCGTCGCCAGCACCCCAGATTGGGACGCAGCACCACCGACGGATCAGGCGACGGCACCGCCCGCGGGCGTCCGGAGCCAGATCCACGCCTTCGACACCACGCGGCCGGCGACGACGTACCTGTCGAGCACGACTGTGGAGAATCACGTCGCCGGAGCCGCAGGCATGTCGGCCCGCGGCGGCGTCCTGCGGGTGGTCTCCAGCAACTTTCCCGGCTGGTGGTTCGACCCGGGGGCGAAGACGGCTCGCGAGTACGCGGTCAGCACCGTGGGCGAGCAGGACGGCCACCTGATGCCGTTCGGGTCCACCCCGGTAGACGTCCCAGCGCGGCCCCTCGGTGTCATCCGCTGGTTCGACGACCTCCTCGCGCTGGCTCCGCGCTTCGACGGGGAACTGGCCATCCTCCTGGGCAACCACAGTAACTCGGTTTACAACCGCATGTCTGGGCCCCTGCGGCTCGTCGACCTGTCCGACTCCTACGCCCCGCGGGACGCGGCGACCCTCGATCTCCCCGTCGACACGGCCGAACTGCGCCCGGTCGGCAACGGCCGACTCGTCACCGTTGGCAACAGCGAGGGTGGGGCCGACCTCGCCGCCGGCACCCCGGTTTCACCACCATCGACGTCAGCGACCCGTCCTCGCCGAGGATCGTCGACACGCTCGGCATCGGCAACGGCTCGGTTCACGCTGGCCCTCTCCTCTGGCCCGAACAACGCCTCGTCGTGGCCCTGGGTGCCGCGATCGTCGGCGGCGGGTGCTTGCCGGAGGTCGCCTGCGCCGCCCCGAAACCGGACGTGTGCGACCAGCCCGGCGGCTGTAAGAACAACCACGTTCAAGGCCTCGTGGCAGCGCGCGTGAACGCGGACGGGAGCCTCCGGCCTGTCGGATGGTTCGCCTCACATCGCGGCATTTACCGCGTCCTGCCCGTCGGCGACCGGCTTGCCGTCTGGGGCCAGGGCGGCATTTCGATGCTCGACAAGGATCTGCATTACCTCGGTACCGCACCGATCCTGAAGTGGAAGCAGCCGTGACTCCGTCGGGCCGACGGGTGGGGATCGGCCTGCTGGGCGCCGCGCTCGTCCTCGGCGCGGCCTCGATGGGCCTCGGGGACCGCTCGGACAGCCCGTCGGCGTCGCCGTCGCCCACCGCCTCCGCGAGCGCCGAACCCCGCCCGGAGCTGACGGCCTTCCGCGACTGCGCGGAACTCCAGCAGTACCTCGGGACAACTGACGCCTCGTCACCTGAGCCGCAGGTGGGGGCCGGCGACACCGCCGGCCTCCCCGGGCCCGGGATGACCGAGGCGGACAAGGCGGCCACGGACGGCCGGGTGCTCGTGACCATCGAGCACGGCGCGGTGCGCGTCTTCGGCGCCTCCGGACGCAAGCTCACTCGGCGCGGCGTCCTCGACTTCGGCGACGACGGCCCGGACCGACTCGAGCGAGTACTCCTCGCCGGAGACCGCGCGCTCGTGATCGCCTCGACCTACGCGTTACCTGCGGAGTACCGCGACCGTGGCGAGAACACCACCACGCTGTCGCTCGTCGACCTCGCCGATCCTGACCACCCGAAGCTCGTCGAGTCGACCAGGCTCGACGCCCGCTACGTCACCGCTTTCGGCACCGGCACGACTCTTCGGGTCGTCACCTCGTACCCCACCGTCCCAGGCCAACCCCTGCCGATCCGTCAGATCCTCGGCGCCAGGGGAGAACCTGTCTCCGACGCGCCTATGATGAGCTGCACGGACGTCCGTCACCCCGCAGACGCGTCGGGTCGCAGCGTCCTGACGGTCCTCACTGTGGACGCGGCCGGCCCCGAAGCCCTGACCAAAGCAACCGCAACAGGACTCGTGACCGACGGCGACCTCGTCCATGCGTCCGACAAACGCCTGTACGTGGCGACGACGCCGACGGCAGCCGGGGTGCCCGGCGCGGTCCATGCATTCGACGCCGGGACGGCTCTTACGACGGCCTACCGCGCCAGCGGGTCGGTGTTCGGCCGAGTCCCGAACCGGGCCGCGATGTCCGAGCGCGACGGGCGCCTGCGGGTCGCGGTCGAGCGCGGCGGCGCGTGGACGGCCACGCCGACAGCGCCGGAGACCGGGATCGGGATCTTCGAGGAGCGCGACGGGCGGATCGCGCCGGTGGGCGCAAGCGCGGGACTGGCGATGAGCGAGAGGCTCGCCGCCGTCTGCTGGCTCGACGAAGTCGTCGTGCTCGCCACAGGCGGGAATGCGAGCGCCGCCCTGCATCCCGTAGATCTGGCCGATCCCACGGCGCCGCAGGCGATGCCCGCGCTCCCCGCGCCGAACTTCCGCGCCTGCCTGCACACGTCCAGGTACAGGGTGATTGCGGTGAGACAGGGCCACCGGACGAACGGTGATGCCGGGACCGCGGTCTCCTCCTTCGACTTCGATCTCGATGATCCCTCCCCTGCCGTCGTCGGCCCGGACGCTTTCCCGAAGATCGCGGTCATGTCCGGCCCCCTCGCGTACTTGCCGGGGCCTGGGCTCGTGGTCGTCCCCGGCCTGAGCGGGCTCGACTCGGTCGGGATGGTCCTGCGGACCGGCTCGGACGGGCGTTCGCACAAGGCCGATCGATTCGACGCTCTCGGCGGGCTGCGGCAGGTCCTGCCCGTCGGCGACTACTTCGTCGCGCTCGGCGACGACGGCCTGCAGATGCTGGACGGCGACCTGAAGGTGCGCGGGTCGTCCCTGTTCCGCCCGGGCGGCCGGCGATGACGGCGCTGCGCTATCTCGCCTCGCCTTGTCATCCGCTAGCGGGCGGTGTCATCCGTCCTGACAGATGACACCGCCCGGCAACGGATGACAAGCCGTCAGATCGTCCGACCCGTGAGACGACCAGGCGCCTGACTACCTCGACATGCACGAGTGCCCAACCGTCCGCCGATCGTGGCGGCCGACCACCCCGTTGCGTCCGACCATCGACACGCAATAGCGGGTCGCTGGTCGGACGCACGGGGGAGCTCAGCCCTCGGAGACGCCCAGGCGCTCGAGGATCAGTGCCTTGACGGCCGCCGCGTCGGCCTGCCCGCGGGTCGACTTCATGACCGCGCCGACGAGCGCGCCGACGGCGGCGACCTTGCCGCCGCGGATCTTGTCGGCGACGGCGGCGTTCGCGGCGATGGCCTCGTCGACGGCCGTGCCGAGCGCGCCGGAGTCCGACACGACCGCGAGACCGCGGGCGGCGACGACCTCCGACGGGGTCCCCTCCCCCGCCAGGACGCCCTCGACGACCTGCCGGGCGAGCTTGTCGTTCAGCGAACCCGCCTCGATCAGAGCGATAACTGACGCTACGTCAGCAGGGGTGATCGGCAGGGCGGAGACCTCGACGCCGTCGGAGTTGGCGCGCCGGGCAAGCTCACCCAGCCACCATTTGCGGGCGGAGTCGGCGGGAGCGCCCGCGGCGACGGTCGCGACGACCGAATCCAGCGCGCCCGCGTTCAGCAGCGCCTGCATGTCGAGGTCCGACAGGCCCCAGTCGGCCTGCAGGCGCCGGCGGCGGGCGGTCGGCAGCTCGGGCAGCGCGGCGCGCAACTCTTCCACCCACTCGCGCGACGGGGCGAGCGGCACGAGGTCGGGCTCCGGGAAGTAGCGGTAATCCTCCGCGGTTTCCTTGCTGCGCCCGGACACGGTGGTGCCGGAGTCCTCCTGGAAGTGCCGCGTCTCCTGCACCACCCGACCGCCCGCGTCGAGCACGCCGGCCTGCCGCGAGATCTCGTGCCGCACGGCCCGTTCGACCGAGCGCAGCGAGTTGACGTTCTTCGTCTCCGACCGCGTTCCCCACTCGGTCGCCCCGCGCCGCGCGATCGAGACGTTCGCGTCGCAGCGCAGCGAACCCTCCTCCATCCGGACGTCGGAGATGCCCAGCGTCCGGCAGATCTCGCGCAGCTCGGTCACGTACGCGCGGGCGACCTCGGGCGCCAGCGCGCCCGTGCCCGGGACGGGCTTGGTGACGACCTCGACGAGCGGGATACCGGCCCGGTTGTAGTCCACCAAGGAATGTGACGCCCCGGAAATTCGCCCGGTAGCGCCGCCGACGTGCAGCGACTTGCCCGTGTCCTCCTCGAGGTGCACGCGCTCGATACCGATCCGGTACGTCTCGCCGTTCACCTCGACGTCCAGGAAACCCTCGACGCAGATCGGCTCGTCGTACTGCGAGATCTGGAAGTCCTTGGGCATATCCGGGTAGAAGTAGTTCTTCCGGGCGAACCGACACCACTGCGCGATCGAGCAGTTCAGCGCCAGCCCCAGCCGGATGATCGACTCGATCGCCTTCCGGTTCGCCACCGGCAGCGAGCCCGGCAGGCCCAGGCACGTCGGGCAGACCTGGCTGTTGGGTTCCGCGCCGAACTCCGTCGGGCAGCCGCAGAACATCTTCGAGTTCGTCCCGAGCTCGACGTGGACCTCGAGCCCGATGACGGGTTCGTAGTCGGCGAGGGCCTGCTCGTAGGGCACGAGAACGCTCATAGTTCCGGGGCCTCCTCGATCAGCAGGTGCCCCGACCGCTCACGCAGCGCGGCCTCGAGCGCGCCGCCCACCCGGTAGAGCCGGTCGTCCGCCAGCGCGGGCGCCATGATCTGCAGCCCGACGGGCAGGCCGTCCTCGGGCGCGAGGCCGACGGGCAGGGACATCGCGCAGTTGCCCGCCAGGTTGGACGGGATCGTGCAGAGGTCCTGCAGGTACATCGACAGCGGGTCGTCGACCTTCTCGCCGATCCGGAACGCCGTCGTCGGGGACGTCGGCGAGATCAGGACGTCGACCTGGCCGAAGGCCGCCGCGAAGTCGCGCGTGATCAGCGTCCGGACTTTCTGCGCCGACCCGTAGTACGCGTCGTAGTAGCCGGCCGACAGCGCGTACGTCCCGAGGATGATGCGCCGCTTGACCTCGGGCCCGAACCCGGCTGCGCGCGTCTTCGACATGACCTCCTCGACACCAGCGAGGCCGTCGTCGCCCACCCGCAGGCCGTACCGCATGGCGTCGAAGCGCGCGAGGTTGGACGAGCACTCACTCGGCGCGATCAGGTAGTACGCCGCCAGCGCGTAGGTGAAGTGCGGGCAGGACACCTCGACGATCTCGGCACCGAGTTCGCGCAACAGGTCGACGGCCTCGGCGAACCGCGCCTCGACGCCGGCCTGGTAACCCTCGCCGGACAGCTCGCGCACGACACCGACCCGCATCCCCCGCACGTCGCCGACCCCCGCGGCGGCGACGACCGGGGGGACCGGCGCGTCGATCGACGTGGAGTCCAGCGGGTCGTGTCCGGCGATCGCCGCGTGCAGCAGCGCCGCGTCCAGCACCGTCCGCGCGAACGGGCCGGCCTGGTCGAGGCTGGACGAGAACGCCACGAGCCCGTACCGGCTGACCCCGCCGTAGGTCGGCTTCACCCCGACGATGCCGCAGACGGCGGCCGGCTGACGGATCGAGCCCCCAGTGTCTGTGCCGATCGCGAGCGGCGCCGTGTACGCGGCGACCGCCGCCGCCGAGCCGCCCGAGGACCCGCCGGGGATCCGCTCGAGGTCCCACGGGTTACGGGTCGGCCCGTACGCCGAGTTCTCGGTCGACGAGCCCATCGCGAACTCGTCCATGTTGGCCTTGCCGAGGATCACCACGTCCGCCTCGCGCAGGCGGGTGACCACCGTCGAGTCGTACGGCGGGCGCCAGCCCTCGAGGATTTTCGACCCGCACGTCGTCGGCACGCCGTTCTGCGTCAGCACGTCCTTCAGCGCCAATGGGACGCCGGCGAGGCGCCCCAGCGGCGAACCCGAACTCCGCTTGCGGTCGACCGCCTCCGCGGCTTCGATCGCCCCGTCGGTGTCGACGTGCAGGTACGCGTGGACGCGCTCGTCGACCTTCGCGATGCGCTCCAGGTGGGCCTGCGTGACCTCGACCGCGGTGAGTTCGCCGGACGCGATCGCGGCAGCCGTCCCGGCAGCGGTCAGGCAAGTGACCTCCACCATCAAATTTCCTCGTCCAGAATCCGCGGGACCCGGAAGCGCTGGTCCTGCGCCGCAGGCGCGCCGGACAGCGCCTGCTCGGGCGTCAGACCCGGGCGGACGACGTCGTCGCGCAGCACGTTCGTCAGCGGCACTGAGTGCGAGGTCGGCGGGACGTCGGCAGTCGCGACCTCGACGACCCGGGCGACGGCGCCGAGGATCACGTCCAGCTGGGCCGCCATGCGGTCGAGTTCGTCGGGACCCAGCTCGAGCCGGGAGAGGCGGGCGAGATGCGCAACCTCGTCACGCGTGATGGCCATGCGGTGCGGTGCTCCTCGAGGTGAGAGATCTCCACCCGATCCTAGTGTCGCGGGAAGCACAGAAATCCGACCGGCGACGGCGCCCCGAGGAGCACGTCCCCGAAACACCGGGGCGGCATGATGGCCAGCATGTTTCTGTTGCGCGTTGTCCTGCCGGACCGCCCGGGCTCCCTCGGGGCACTCGCGACGGCCCTCGGCAAGGCGGACGCGGACATCGTCGCGGTCGACGTCGTCGAGCACCGGGCGGACGGGGTGGCGGTCGACGACATCCTCGTCGAACTCCCCCACGGCAAGATGGCGGACGCCCTCGTGACCGCGTGCAACTCGGTCGAGGGCGCCCGCGTCGAGTTCGTCCGCTTCTACCCGGCACGGGCCGGGCTGGGTCGCGACCTGCAGGCCGTCGAGGCGATGACGGTCGACCCCACGCAGGCCGAGGAGGTACTGGTCCAGCTCGCTCCGGACGTCTTCCGCGCCGACTGGGCCCTCGTCCTCGAGTGCCTGCCCGGCGGCGAGCTCGTGCTGGCGCGGCGCTCGTCCGCGGCGCCGGAGGACCTCGACGGCGTCCGCCCGCCCAAGCTGGCGGGCCCGCGGGCCCAGCGGCTGGACGACGTCGCGCTGTGGGCGCCGGCCTGGAAAGAGTCGGCGATCGCGGCCGTGACCACCGGCGGCGCCGACCGCATGCTGATCGTCGGTCGCCGCGGCGGCCCGGACTTCCTCGATTCCGAGTTGGCCCGCCTCGGCCACCTCGTCGCGCTCGCCCGCACCATCGGCGCCGGAACCTGACGGTCCTCCACAATCCGCCGTCCGCGTTGTCCACAGGCGGCCGGACGGGCTCGCCCGCACCCCCGCCGCACGCGTAGAAATCCCCGACACACCAACAACGGGGAGGACCACATGTCGAAGTCGGGGAAGCCACGTCGGGACGCCACGTTCCCATTTCTGACGGTTGATCAGGCGCGCCGCTTCCGGGCGCTGGTTGTGCAGACGTTCACGGACGCCGGCGTCGAGATCGTCGCCGCCGGTGCCGACTATCTGGACGACGCGCTCGGTCGCCGGCTCGGGCTGAGCAACCTCGCGGCGCAGTGCTACCGCAACGGGTTCGGCGAGGGTGTCTGGCCGTCTGTGGTGGCGGCGCACGTGCAGGGCCTCCTGGCAGCGGGAGGCGACCCGTTCCTGCTCGACAAACTCGAGCCACAGGAGATCCTGAACAGCGTCTTCCTGCGCCTGAACAACGTCCACGTGATGGGTGAGGCCCTGGCCGGTCTCGCCCACGCCCGCCCGGTCTGCGGCGCGCTGATCGAGCTCCTCGGCTACCGCAGCCAGGGCACGACGCGGTACCTGCGCACCTGCGATGTCGACCGCCTCGGGCTCGACAACCTGCTCGCGGCGGGCCTCGAGAACCTCCTGCGCGAGCCGCTCCCCGACCCGCAGTTCCTCGTGGGCCACGACACCACGGTCCTGTTGCTGGACGGCGAGTCGCCACAGACAGCAAGCAAGGTCTTGGTGCTTCGGGACGTGCTGCGCCGGACCTACGGGGAGCGGGAGTTCCCCGACGGGGTCCTCGTCGCGGTCCCCAACCGCAACGAGCTCCTGGTCTGGCCGATCGAGGGCGACCCGCTGCGGGTGACCCCGCTCCTGGGCCGCCTCGCCGAACTGGACTTCACGGACGCCCCCGGCCCGCTCTCGCCGTCGGTCTTCTGGTGGCGCGACGGCGAGTTGACCGAGGTCGCGGCCCTCGGCTCGGACGGAAGGGTGGCCATCGAGCGCGGCAGCGAGTTCGAGGCCCTCGCCCGCCGTCTGAGCGCCTGAGCCGGGCTAGGGTCCCGGCATGGCCACCTGGGAGGACGTCCGCGCGCTCGCCATGTCGCTGCCCGAGACCACCGAGGACGAGGGCGGCGCCACGCTCGCGTGGCGCATCCGGAAGAAGTCGATCGCCTGGGAACGGCCGCTGCGCAAGTCCGATCTCGCGGCGCTCGGTGACGGCGCCCCGACCGGGGAGATCCTCGGCGTCCGCGTGCCCGACCTCGGGGCGAAGGAGGCGCTGCTGGCCGAGCCCGGCACGGCCTGCTTCACCACACCCCACTTCGACGGCTACCCGGCCGTGCTCGTGCGGCTCGACGTGATCGAACTCGACGACCTTCGCGACCTGCTTGTCGAGGCGTGGCTGGACCGGGCCCCGAAGCGCCTCGCCGCCGCGTATCGGGCTTCCTGAGACCCCTTCCGAGAGGCCGCGGAACGCTGCCCAAGCTTTGTGGAATCGGGACGAATCGGGGCATAGAGTGACACCTGTCGCTGCGGGGGGCTCTATTCGGATGGCCTCGGCGACGTTGCACGTCGAGGAGGACGTAAATGAAGGCACGAACCCGGACCGGCCTGATGCTCAGCGCGGGTGCCGCCGCGACGGCTCTGACGATGGCGGTGGCCCCCACGGCCGCGGTCGCCGCGCAGTCCGCGACCGACGCCGCCGCCAGCTCGATCAAGGCGGCCAAGAAGGCCAAGATCTCGGCGAAGGGCGCCGCGGTCCGCATCCCGATCACGTACACCTGCAACAAGGGCTGGGAGGGCTACCTCAACCTCCAGGTCGTCGAGGTCGTCGGTGACGGCTTCGCCTCCGGCGGGTCCGGCCGCAGCATCACCTGCTCCGGGGCTGCCAAGACCGTGAACGTCTACGTGCAGGCCAGCGCGTACCAGGGCTCCGAGCCGTTCGAGCCCGGTCCCGCCTCGCTGTTGGGCTCGATCGACAGCTACAACCCCGACTTCGGCGGCTGCGAAGGTCCCTACGCCTGCCCGGTCGAGGGCGCCAAGCCCGCCACTCCGCCCGGCGGCATGATCTTCACCGACGCGTCGATGCCGACCACGGGCCAGTCGATCGCGGCCTCCGGTAGCGCGCACTCCGAGGTCCAGGGAACGATCACGCTCGTCAAGTAAGCACCCCGGCACGAACGACGCCCCGCGGGGCCGCGGCCCGACCAGGCCGCGACCGCGCGGGGCGTCGCCGTGTCAGGACGGCAGTGCGAGCGCGCGGGCCGCCTCGGGCCCGTCGGCGAGCAGCACCCGGAACCCGGCCTCGTCCAGCACGGGGACCTTCAGGGTTACGGCCTTGTCGTATTTCGACCCCGGGCTGTCGCCGACGACGACGAACCCCGTCTTCTTCGACACCGACCCGCTGACCTTGCCCCCACGCTTTTGGACGGCCTCGGTCGCCTGGTCCCGCGAGAACTCCACGAGCGAGCCGGTCACGACCACGGTGACGCCCTCGAGCGGCCGCTCGCCCTCCTCCGCCGCGTCCTCGGCCATCCGCACGCCGGCGGCGGCCCACTTGGCGACGACCTCGCGGTGCCAGTCCTCCGCGAACCACTCCCGGACGGCGGACGCGATCGTCGGGCCGACGCCGTCGGCCGCGGCGAGTTCCTCCTCCGAGGCGGCGGCGATCGCCGGGATCGAGCGGAACTCCCGCGCCAGCGCCTGCGCAGCCGTCGGCCCGACGTGGCGGATCGACAAGGCGACGACGACCCGCCACAGCGGCTTCGCCCGGGCCTCGCCGAGGTTCGCCAGCAGCTTGGCCGCGTTGGCGGACAGGCCCCCGTCGGCCTTGCGGACGAAGAACGGCACCGCGGCGAGCGCGTCGGCGTCGAGCGCGAACACGTCACCCTCGTCGGCGATCAGCCCCGCGTCCAGCAGGGCGGACGCCGCCTCCCAGCCCAGCACCTCGATGTCGAACGCGCCGCGGCCGGCCACATGGAAGATCCGCTCCCGCAGCTGCGCCGGGCACGCCCGGGTGTTGGGACAGCGCAGGTCGACGTCGGCTTCCTTCGACGGCCGCAGTTCCGAACCGCAGGCCGGGCAGTGCGTCGGCATGACGAACTCGCGCTCGCTGCCGTCGCGCAGGTCGACGACGGGCCCGACGATCTCGGGAATCACGTCGCCGGCCTTGCGCAGCACGACCGTGTCGCCGATCAGCACGCCCTTGCGCTTGACCTCGCTCGCGTTGTGCAGCGTCGCGCGCTCCACCGTCGAGCCCGAGACCCGCACCGGCTCCATCACCCCGAACGGCGTCACCCGGCCCGTCCGCCCGACATTGACCTCGATCGCCAGGAGCTTGGTGTTGACCTCCTCCGGCGGGTACTTGAACGCGATCGCCCACCGCGGCGCGCGCGACGTCGAGCCGAGCCGACGCTGGTGCACGAGCTGGTCGACCTTGACGACGACGCCGTCGATCTCGTGCTCGACGCCGTGCCGGTGCTCGCCGTAGTACCGGATGAACTGCTCGACGCCGGTGAGGTCGGGCACGACCCGCGCGGTCGTCGGCGTCGGCAGGCCCCAGGACTTCAGAAGCGCGTAGACCTGCGACTGGCGCTCGTAACTGACGCCCTGTGAGGCGCCGATGCCGTGCACCACCATCCGCAGCGGGCGCGAGGCTGTGACCCGCGGGTCCTTCTGGCGCAGCGACCCGGCCGCGGCGTTGCGCGGGTTCGCGAACGGGGCCCGCCCGGCGGCGACCAGCGCCTCGTTCAGCTCGGCGAAGCGGGCCACGGGGAAGTACACCTCGCCGCGGACCTCCAGCAGCTCCGGAACTTCTGACGACGCATCAGTTCTCAGCCGGTGCGGGATGTCGTCGAGCGAGCGGATGTTCGGCGTCACGTCCTCTCCCGTCCGCCCGTCGCCCCGGGTCGCGGCGCGCACCAGCCGGCCGTTCTCGTACACCAGGGCGATCGCCAGCCCGTCGACCTTGAGCTCGCACAGGTACTCGGCGCCGTCACCGACCTCGCGCTCGACTCGCTGCGCCCAGGCCGCCAGGTCGTCGGCCGAGAACGCGTTGTCGAGGCTGAACATGCGCTCGAGGTGGTCGACCGCGGTGAAGTCGGTGCTGATCACCGCACCGACCCGCTGGGACGGCGAGTCCGGGGTCCGCAACCCCGGGTGCTCCTCCTCCAGCGCGACGATCTGGCGCATCAACGCGTCGTACTCGGAGTCGCTCAGCGTCGGCCGGTCCAGCACGTGGTACCGATAGCCGGCTTCGTCGATCTCCTGGGTCAGCTCGGCGTGCCGCGCCCGCGCCTGCGCGGGGGGATCTGCCACCTCGGGTTGCAACCCCTCGAGATTCGGCCCTGCCAACTCAACCCTCCGCGAGCTCGACGAGCAGGTGCGCCTGCATCCGCGCAACGCACCGTGGCGGTGCGGGCGTACGGCCCGGACGCACCCGCCAGCCCGCACGCCGGCACCGGGACGACCGAGGTCGCCAGGCTCGCCGGCGCGAGGCCGAGCCGCCGCCACAACGCCTGCACCGGGGCGACCGTAGCGCCCAGCGCCGACAGTTTGCCGCCTCGCGGCTCCCGGGTCGGGACGAGCGCCGGCGAACAGCACCAGGCCGTCCTCCAGCATGGCGCCCAACGCGTTGTCGACCGCCTCGCCGTCGGCGTCGCGGGCGGCCTCGGAGACCGGGTTGTCGATCAGCGACATGTCCAGCGCGACCCCGGCGACCCCGGCCCGGTGCAACAGCGTCAGGGGCGTGCCGGGCGCGCAGCAGTGCACGATCACGGGGACGCCGAGGGTGTCCACGACCGCGGCGAGCGCCCGCTCCACGACCGAAGTCTCGATCGCCGCGAGCTTGCCGAACCCGCTGGCCGTCCGCACCCCACCGCGCAGGACGTTCGGCAGCGACGGCTCGTCGAGCTGGACGACGACGCTCGTCACGCCGGGCAGGCGCCGCAGGACCTCCTTCACGTGCGCCCCGACCCCGTCCGCCAGCGACGCGACGATGTCGCGGCACGCCCCGCGGTCGGCGAGCGCCTTGTCGCCGTAGTGCAGCTCGACGGCGGCGGCCAGCGTCCACGGCCCGGCCGCCTGGACCTTCAACGCGCCGGTCGTAGTCCTGCCCGCGCTCTTCCAGCGCGTCGAGGTCCTGGGCCAGGTAGCTGGCCGCGCGGCGCGCGTCCCGGCCCGGGTGGTCGGCGAAGCGCCACCCGCTCGGCGTGACCTCCGCGTACAGAGTCGGTGAGCAGCGCCGTCCCGCGCCCGATCATGTCGGCGCCGGGGCCGCGGGCGGGCAGCTCGGGCAGGTACGGCAGGCCGGGCAGCAGCGTGAGCGGAACCGGCACCGCCTCGAGCGGCGCGGTCCCGGGCAACGAGCCGATGCCGGACGCCGACCCGGGCGGCAGCTGCAGGGGCACGGCGGGAGGCATTCCGGCAGGCTATCGGGCGGCCGGCGAGGAGCGGCCGAGACGGCGGCGCAGAGGCGGAGTCGACGTCCCTCGGCTTGTTCCCGTCAACTCTCCGCCAAGCGCGCGGACGGCACCTGGGCCTTCGCCGGTTACGAGCTGACCGGATTCAGCAACGCCGAGGAGACGCAGGTCGGCTTCGCCGACCGGGCTCCGTGACTGCTCGAGACCCGCCTGACCGATGGTCTACACGGGCCAGAACCCGGCGTCCTCCGTGCCGCTGGCCGAAGCCCTGGTGGCCGCCGTCACGTAGTTCCCGAACGCACGGAGACGAGCTCGACTGCCGGGCCGTTCGCGGGAATTCGCCACCACCCCGCGGCGGCGCCGGCCGCGAGCGCGGCGCCGCGGGCGGCGGCCTCGTCGACGTCCGCGCGCAGGAGCGGCAGCGGCGCGAGCAACGCTGCCTTGGCGCTCATCCACGGGACGCTGCGGCTGCCGCCGCCGAACGCGACGACCCGTTCGGGGCGGCCGAGGAGCAACCCGAGCCGGTCGGTCGCGTCGGACGTCCGTTCCGCCAGCGCGCGCAGTTCGGCGTGCCAGGTCCGCCCGGCGTCGGAGTCCGGCGCCAGGTCGTCGAGGTCGGCATGGGGGCGGCCGAGGAGCGGTGGCCAGGTCGGACAGGACGATCCCGGAGCGAGCCGCCCCGGCGAACACGGCGAAACCTGTGCCGACCGGACGCAGGGTCACCGTCAGTTTCAGGCTCAGCGCCGTCGCGACGTCCGGCTGCGGGACGCTCGAAGCCGAGGACGCACTCGGCCGTGCCCACCGAGTTGAACGCCGTGCCCGGGGCGGCGCCCAGTGCCTCCGCGGCCGCGAGATGGTCGTGCCCGGCCAGCGTGACCGGCGTCCCGACACGGACGCCGAAACGGGCGGCCCCCGACCGCCCGACCCGGCCGAGGACCGACCCTGCCGGTTGCGGCTCGGGGAACACGCCCTCCGGAATGCCGGCGACCTCGAACACCTCGGGAATCCAGTCGCGCCACCCGAGGTCGAACGCTCCCGTCCGGGCGGTCAGCGACCAGTCACTCGCCCGCTCCCCGGTGAGCAGCCACAGGCACAGCTCCGGCACGCCCAGCCAGCCGTCCAGGGCGCCGAGGCCGTTCTCCACGAGCCAGCCGAGCTTCGCGACGGACGAGACACTGCGCGGACGCTGCCCGATCCGCAGCGCGAGTTCGTCGCCGAAGACGTGCGTGAGCCGAGCGGCGACCTCCTCGCCCCGGCCGTCGTGCCAGGCGATCACGGGCCCGGCTGCCTTGTCGCCGACCAGCGGCGCCCCGCTCTCCGCGAGGCCGGCGATCCCCACCGCGACGACGGACCCGAGCGCCGTCCGGCGGCAGCGCGGCCAGGACCCCGCCGAGCGCCGCTTCCAACGCGGCGACGTCCATCTCCACGCCCGCGTCCGGTCACCGCGAACGGCGTCGGGACGGACGCGACCGCCGTCTCCGTGCCGGACGCGTCCACCAGGACCACCTTGAGCCGACTGCTGCCGACGTCGAGCCCGAGGAGAAGTCCGTCCATCTGTCGCGTCGTCAGCTGAGGGTTCGTGAGTTCGTGGCGGCGATCGTCGCGGAGCCGATCACCCGCGTGCCGTCGTAGAGGACCGCCGCCTGGCCCGGGGCGACCCCGCGCAGAGGCTCGACCAGCGCGACGCGGATCTCGCCGCCCGCGACCTCGACCAGCGCCGCCACCGTCCCGCCGTGGGCACGGACCTGCACGTCCGCGCCGAACACTGCCGCCGGCGCGCGGCCCGCACCAGCGCGCGGACACGCCCGGTGAGCGCGCCGACGTCCAGCGCCTCGGCGGGACCGACCGTCACCCGGTTGTCGACCGGCGAGATGTCGAGGACGTAGCGCGGTCGACCGTCGCCGGCGGGCGTGCCGATCCGCAGGCCCTTGCGCTGCCCGACGGTGTAACCGTAGGACCCCGTGTGCGCGCCGAGCACGACACCGTCCGTGTCCACGATCTCGCCGGGCCGCTCGCCCAGCCGCTCCCGCAGGAACGCCGCGGTGTCGCCGTCGGCGATGAAGCAGATGTCGTGGCTGTCGGGCTTCTCGGCGACGGCCAGCCCGCGCGCCGCGGCCTCGGCGCGCACCGCCGCCTTCGGCGAGTCGCCGAGCGGGAACATCGCGTGCGCGAGCTGGTCGGCGTCGAGCACGCCCAGCACGTAGGACTGGTCCTTGTCCGGGTCGACCGCCCGGTGCAGTTCGCGCCCGGCCGGCCCGTCGACGAGGCGCGCGTAGTGCCCGGTGGCGACGGCGTCGAAGCCGAGCGCCAGCGCGCGGTCGAGGACGGCCGCGAACTTGATGCTCTCGTTGCAGCGCAGGCACGGGTTCGGCGTGCGACCGGCCTCGTACTCGGCGACGAAGTCGTCGACGACGTCCTCGCGGAAGCGCTCGGCCAGATCCCAGACGTAGAAGGGGATTCCGAGGACGTCGGCGGCCCGCCGCGCGTCCCGCGCGTCCTCGAGGGTGCAGCAGCCGCGCGCGCCGGTGCGGAACGAGACGGGGTTCTCGGCGAGCGCCAGGTGCACGCCGGTCACGTCGTGGCCGGCGTCGACCGCCCGGGCCGCGGCGACCGCGGAGTCGACGCCGCCGGACATGGCGGCGAGGACGCGAGCCGGGCATCAGCTCGGACGGGCGCGGCGGCCGGCCGCGATCAGGCCCGCGCGGCGCGCGCGCTCGACGACCGGCGGCAGCGCCTCGACCAGCGCGGCGACGTCGGCGTCGGTCGAGGTGTGCCCGAGCGAGAAGCGCAGCGAGCCGCGGGCCCGGTCGGTGTCGGCGCCCATCGCGAGCAGCACGTGGCTCGGGCGCGCGACGCCGGCCGAGCACGCCGAGCCGGTCGAGCACTCGATGCCGCGGGCGTCGAGCAGGAGCAGCAGCGAGTCGCCCTCGCAGCCGGGGAACGAGAAGTGCGCGTTGCCGGGCAGGCGCACCGCCGGGTCGCCGTTGTACTGCGCGTCCGGCACCGCCGCGAGGACGCCCGCGACGAGCGCCTCGCGCAGCCGGCCCAGCTCGTGCGCGCGGACCTCGAGGTCGTCCACCGCGACCTGGACGGCCGCGGCGAACCCGGCGATCGCGGGGGTGTCCAGCGTGCCGGAGTGCACGTCGCGCTCCTGCCCGCCGCCGTGCAGCAGCGGCATCGGGTCGGTGCCGCGGGCGAGGACGAGCGCGCCCACGCCGAGCGGGCCGCCGAGCTTGTGGCCCGTCACGGTCATCGCGTCGACGCCGACGGCGGCGAAGTCGACCGGCACCTGCCCCAGCGCCTGGACGGCGTCGGTGTGGATCGGGACGTCGTAGGCGTGCGCGATCGCGGGTCAGCTCCGCGATCGGCTGGACGGTGCCGACCTCGTTGTTCGCCCACATCACCGACACCAGCGCGACCGAGCCGGGGTCGGACGCGATCGCGGCCTCGCAGCGTCTCGGGACGCAGGCGCCCCCACTCGTCCACGGGCAGGATCTCGAGCTCGGCGCCCTGCGCCTCGGCGAGCCACGCCGCCGGGTCGAGGACGGCGTGGTGCTCGACGGCGCTGATCAGCACGCGGCGCCGGGCCGGGTCGGCCGCCCGGCGGGACCAGTACAGGCCCTTGACCGCCAGGTTGTCGGCCTGCGTCCCGCCCGAGGTGAAGACGATCTCGCTCGGGCGGCAGTTCAGCGCGCGGGCGAGGGTCTCGCGCGACTCCTCGACGACGCGCCGCGCGGCCCGCCCGGACCCGTGCAGGGACGACGGGTTGCCGACGCGCCCGAGCTCGGCCGCCATCGCGGCGAGCGCCTCGGGCAGCATCGGCGTCGTCGCCGCGTGGTCCAGGTAAGTCATAGCGCGCCAAGCGTAACCGTGCAGGCGACGAGCGGTCGCGGGCGCAGCCCGCAACGACTCAGCCCTTGCGCTTCGTGATTTCGTCCGCGGCCTGCGGCAGGACCTTGTGCAGGTCGCCGACGACGCCGTAGTCGACGAGCTCGAAGATCGGGGCCTCGCGGTCCTTGTTGACCGCGACGATCGTCTTGGACGTCTGCATGCCGGCGCGGTGCTGGATCGCGCCGGAGATGCCGGCGGCGATGTAGAGCGACGGGGACACGGTCTTGCCGGTCTGGCCGACCTGGGACTGGTGCGGGTACCACCCGGCGTCGACGACGGCGCGGGAGGCGCCGACGGCCGCGCCGAGGGTGTCGGCGAGGTGCTCGACGACCGACATGTTCTCCGCGGAGCCGACGCCGCGGCCGCCGGAGACGACGATCGAGGCCTCGGTCAGTTCGGGGCGCTCGCCCTTCTCCTCCACGACGCGGTCGACGATCTTGGCGCCCTTCGCGGCGTCCGAGAGCGTCGACGGCGACGTCGACCCGCGTCCCGGCGGCCGGGGCCGCGACGGGCGGGGTGGAGTTCGGCAGGACCGCGATGATCGGGGTGCCGGAGGTGACGGTGGAGTGCACGACGGTCGCGCCACCGAAGATCGACTGCTCGGCGACCAGCGTCCCGCCGTCGGCGGACAGCCCGGTCGCGTCGGTCAGGACGCCGGAGTTGGTCTTGATCGCCAGGCGCCCGGCGACCTCCTTGCCCTGCGCGGTCGCGGCGACCAGCACGGCGGCCGGGGACTGCTCGGCGACCAGCTTGGCCAGCAGCTCGGCGACCGGCGCGACCACGTAGGCGGACAGCTCCGGGTCGTCGCCGACGTAGATGGTGGCGGCACCGTACTCGGCCAGCTTCGCCGCGGCGTTGTCGAACCCGGAACCGACGAACACGGCCGCCGGCTCGCCGACGGCCGCGGCCATCGTCAGCAGCTCGAGAGTGACCTTCTTGACGACCCCGTCGGTGTGCTCGACGAGAACGAGGACCTGCGACATCTGCGTATCTCCCTGTCTCGGATCGAGGCTCAGACGAACTTGCCGGCAGCGAGGAACTCGACGAGCTTGACGCCGCCGTCACCGTCGTCGTCGATGATCGTGCCCGCGCGACTGCGCGGCGGGCGGTCGGCGAAGTCGGCGACCGAGGTCCACGCCCCCGCGAGGCCCGACCTGGCCCGGCGTCGATACCGAGGTCGGAGAGGTCGACCTCCTCGACCGGCTTCTTCTTCGCGGCCATGATCCCCTTGAACGAGGGGTATCGCGGCTCGTTCATCTTCTCCACCACCGACACGACCGCGGGCAGCGAGGCCGACACGACCTGGTAGCCGTCCTCGGTGATCCGCTGCACCCGGATCGTGCCCGCACCCGGGTCGATCTCGACCTTGTTCACGAACGTCAACTGCGGCATGCCCGAGCCGCTCGGCGAGCATCGCCGGCACGACCGAGGTCCGCGAGTCCGAGGACTCCGAGCCCGCGATCACCAGGTCGACCCCGCCGATGCGCTCGACGGCCTTGGCCAGCGCCAGCGACGTGCCCGCGGAGTCCGAGCCCTTCAACGCGTCGTCGCACACGTGCACCGCCGAGTCCGCGCCCATCGACAACGCCTTGCGGATCGCCTCGGTCGCCGAGTCCGGCCCCATCGAGAGCACCGTCACCGAACCGCCGTGCGCCTCGATGATGCGCAGCGCCTCTTCGATGGCGAACTCGTCCATCTCGTTCAGGATGTTGTCCGCGGACTCGCGGTCCAGCGTCTTCGTGCCCGCCTCGAGCTTCTTCTCCGCCCACGTGTCGGGCACCTGCTTCACACAGACGACGATGTTCATGAGAGGGGCCGACCTCCTGGGAGCGTGGGTAGAGCGGTCATATTACCGCTGGGTAAACGTGCTTCCGACGGGGCGGCGGTGACGTCAGCCACACACCGCACCGCGCCGTCATTTGCCGGTGAAGTTCGCCTTGCCGGGCCCGTTCTCGACGAACGAGCGCATGCCGAGCTTCTGGTCCTCGGTCGCGAACAGCCCCGCGAACTGGAGGCGTTCGATCTCCAGACCGGAGTCGAGGTCGAGCTCGAGACCGCGGTCGACGGCCTCCTTCGCGGCCCGCAGCGCGGTCATCGGGCCGTCCACGAAGGTCTGCGCCCACGTCAGTGCGCTCGTGTAGACCTCCTTCGGCCGGGACGACGCGGTCGACGAGGCCGATCGCGAGCGACTCCTGCGCGCCGACGAAGCGGCCGGAGAAGATCAGCTCCTTGGCCTTCGCGGGCCCGACGAGGCGGGGCAGCCGCTGCGTCCCGCCGGCGCCGGGGATGATGCCGAGGCCGATCTCGGGCTGGCCGAGTTGCGCGTCGTCGGCGCAGACCCGGAAGTCGGCGCACATCGCGAGCTCGCAGCCGCCGCCGAGCGCGTAGCCCGTGATCGCGGCGATGACCGGCTTCGGGATGCGCGCGACCGCCGTGAACGAGGACTGCAGCGGGCCGGACCGTGCCGCCATCTCGGCGTAGGTCATGCCGGCCATCTCCTTGACGTCCGCGCCGGCCGCGAAGACCCGCTCGCCGCCGTAGATCACGACCGCCCGGATCGCGTCGTCCGCGCCCGCGGCGAGGGCCGCCGCCCGGAGCTCCTCCTGCATGGCCGCGTTCAGCGCGTTCATCTTCGGCCGGTCCAGCCGGATCGTCGCGACCCCACCGTCGACCTCGAGACGTACGAACTCCCCCATCGGGCCTCCTTCGCGCACGCGCCGGCGGCACGCGCTTCCACGCGGCACCGTACTCGTCGCGGGAGTCCGGGATCAGTCGGACCGGCGCCCGTCGGCCGCGAGGACCGCCGCCAGCAACGCCGGGCCGGGCGGTTCGCCCGTCGCGGTGGCGCAGGACGACGAGGTCGTAGCCGGGCGCGTCCGGTGCCCGGGCCGACGGGTCCAGCACCGTGACGACCCGGACCAGCCCCGTGTCCTCGGCCGCGTCCAGCAGGAAATCCCAGGTCGCGAGCGGGTCGTCGAGATGGACGACGGTGTGCGCCCCCTCCAGGACGGCGCCGAAGCGGGTCGGGTCCTCGAGGTCGCTGACCGCCGTCCGGACGCCGGCGGCGACCAGCGCGCCGACCGCACCCCGGTCGCGGACGGTGGCCCGCAACTCCACCCGGTCGGCCCCTGCCAGGAACGCGGCGAGGACCGCCGCTCCGAGGGGGCCGTCGGCCCCGGTCACGACGACGGGCATGCGGGTCAGTCTGCCCGGTGAGCGTCGGGAAGGATGTGGACTCATGTGCGCGATGCGGGATCTCCCCTGGCCCGGGGACTGCGCCCCGCTGGGCGCCACCTTCGACCCCCTGCGCAACGGGACGAACCTGGCGCTGTGGTCGCGGCACGCGGAGGCCGTCGAGCTGTGCCTGCTGGACGACGCCGGCGCCGAGGTCGACCGCGTCCCGCTGGTCGACGTCGACCACCACGTCTGGCACGGCTTCCTGCCCGGCATGGGCGTCGGGCAGCGGTACGGCTACCGCGTCCACGGCCCCTGGGACCCGGCCCGCGGGCACCGCTTCAACCCCGACAAGCTGCTGCTCGACCCGTACGCCCGCGCGGTCACCGGCAACCTGCGGCTGCACGACGCGATCTTCGGCCACGTCAAGGGCGGCAGCGACCGGATCCGCGACGACCGCGACTCCGCCCCGTACGTGCCGCACGCGGTGGTCGTCGGCGGGAGCTACGACTGGTCCGGCGACGTCCGCCCGAACACGGCGTGGGCCGACACCGTCCTGTACGAGATGCACGTCAAGGGGTTCACGGCGGCGCACCCGAGCGTGCCGCCCGAGCTGCGCGGGACGTACGCGGGCCTGGCCCACCCGGCCGTGATCGAGTACCTGACCGACCTCGGCGTCACGGCGCTCGAACTGCTCCCCGTCCACGAGTTCGTCTCGGAGGAGCACCTGCTCCTCGGCGGGCGGCGCAACTACTGGGGCTACAACACCCTCGGGTTACTTCGCGCCGCACGGCGCCTACTCCGCGTCCGGCACGACGGGCGGCCAGGTCCGCGAGTTCCAGGACATGGTCCGCGCGCTGCACGCGGCCGGGCTGGAGGTGATCCTCGACGTCGTCTACAACCACACCGCCGAGGGCGCGGAAACCGGCCCCACGCTGAGCTTCCGCGGCATCGACAACGCGGCCTACTACCGGCTGCGGGACGGGCGCCGGTACGTCGACTACACCGGCTGCGGCAACACCCTCGACACCCGCGAACCGCACGCGCTGAGGCTGATCACCGACTCGCTGCGCTACTGGGTCACCGAGATGGGCGTGGACGGGTTCCGTTTCGACCTCGCGTCCGCGCTGATCCGGGGCGACCGCGACGTCGACCCCCCGCACGCCGGGCTGCTCACCGTCCTCGGGCAGGACCCGGTGCTCTCGCGGGTCAAGCTGATCGCCGAGCCGTGGGACCTCGGCGACGGCGGCTACCGCCTCGGCGGCTTCCCGGCGCCGTGGTCGGAGTGGAACGACAAGTACCGCGGGACGGTGCGCGACTTCTGGCGCGGCGCGGCCCCCGGCGTGAACGACCTGGCCTACCGCCTGTCCGGCTCGTCCGACCTGTTCGCCGACCGCGGCCCGACCGCCTCCGTCGACTTCGTCACCGCGCACGACGGCTTCACCCTGCGCGACCTGGTCAGCTACCACGTCAAGCACAACGAGGACAACGGCGAGGCGAATCGCGACGGCACGGACGACAACCGCTCCTGGAACTGCGGCGTCGAAGGGGAGACGAACGACGTCCGCATCGCCGCCCTGAGGGAACGTCAGATCCGCAACCTGCTGACGACCCTGATGCTCTCGATCGGCGTCCCGATGCTCGTCGCCGGCGACGAGCGTGGCCGCACCCAGTCGGGCAACAACAACGCGTACTGCCAGGACAACGAGATCTCCTGGATCGACTGGAAGCCCGACGCGGCCGCCGAACGCCTCCTGGGTTTCACCCGCAACCTGCTCGCCCTGCGCCGCACCCACCCGGTGTTCCGCCAGCGCCTGTTTTTCACCGGCCGCCCCGGCGAGCCCGGCGCCCGCCCGGACGTCGGCTGGTTCACCGCGAACGGCGAGGAACTCGCCCACCGCGACTGGCTCGACCCCGGCCTGCGGACGCTGGGGATGTACCTGTCCGGCGACGCGACGAGCCGCCGCGGCGACCGCGGAGAGGTCCTGCGCGACGACTCGTTCCTGCTGCTCCTGCACGCCGGGGACGTGCCGATCGAGTTCCGCCTGCCGGGCCAACCCTGGGCCGACGTGTACCGGGTCGTCCTGGACACCGACGTCGCCGGCGGCCCCGACCCCGTCCGGCGCCCGTACCGGGCCGGTCAGGCCGTGCCGATGCTCGGCCGCTCCGCCGTCCTGCTGCACGCGGGACCCCGGCGCGTTTCCTGACGATCCGTCAGTTAGTCGTCCTCGAACGTCGCGATGACTCGCCGCGGCACCGACTTCTCGCGCGGGCACGCCCACCAGACAGACACCTCGTCGTGCCCGACCTCCATCGGATGCGGGTGCCCGGGCGCGCAGGCCGGTGCGGGGCTGCCCGCTGCGATCCGGCTCATCTCGTCGCCCACGATGTCGGCTATGGCGGCAGCAGCCCGCAACGGACCGTAATGAGAGGGCACTATGGTACTCACCGCCTTTCCGAGGACGGAGAACCGCACCTGCCAGCTCTCGTCGTCGCCGAGAGGGAGACCGAGGAACGCCGCCGCCGCCTCTGTCACCTCAGGCCCCTCCTTCTCCACGCCGAGGAGCACGACCTCTCCGCCCGCGCCGTTCAGCGACGCCGCGACGTTCCGCGCAGACTCCAACATCCACTCACTCGCGGGCTTCAAATGAACCACCGATCTCGAGATGTGCCGACCCGCGCACGCCGCCGGACTTGACCGGGAACGTCAGCGAGTCATACCAGTCCACGTCGTCACCGTTGTGGATGTCTCCGAAGCTGCCGTGGAAGTGGTACCACGCCGGCTCGGTGTGCGGCGAGTTGGCAGCCTTCTTGGAGCCGTTTACCCACCACCGCGCGCCGATCTCCTTGACGTCGCCGGTAGCAATTGCTTGCAATTCAGGCTTGATTTTGAACCCCCAGTTCATGCTGTCGTGCTTGCAGTTGAACCGGAAGCTGACGGTGCCGTTGCGGTCGGTGAAGAAATACACACTCTCACTACAGTCGATGACCGTCCGGTCCGGCCCGGCGGCGGTGACGGGGCCTGCTACTCCCATGCCGAGTCGGCGAGTCAGGTCCGCTGAGTCGTGGGCCGCAATCGGCCGGTCGAAGTTCAGCGTCAATCGTACGGGCCCGTCTTGTAACTCGAGTTCGCTCACCCCGGCGGCTTGGCCCTCAGCCGCGATCGCGTGCACCGGGCTGGCGAATGCCAGAACGGCCAGGGACATGGCTGTCAGAACTTTTCGCACCGTGATTCCCCCTTGATCATTTTCTCCCCGGGCAGAACCTAACTGGACTCGGCGAGGTAGGCAATGACGGCGGGTGATCCTGGGGACAACTAGGCTGACGCTCCGTCACTTCCACATCTAGGCTCGCTTCGAGCGTGGTAGCGCACCCCGGACCTCGGCGGACGTCCTCGTCAGCAACCTGTGTAGGCGTATCGAGGTATCGCGGCGTGCCGATAGCTCGATTAGCCTGCAGTAGTCAGCGCGGGCACCCCCCGTCGGCGACCTATGCAGGCTCAGTGAGGCACCAAGAGGGTCCGATACCGCGATTGGGCTGCAGTAGTGCACGCGAGCGCCCGACCCGCCGGTCGGCGCCCGGAGGCCTGACGGTCCGTCAGGCCCGGGTGCCGAGGAACACGTCGGCGGCGCCGTTCTCGTCCCCCGGGACGAGAGTCGACGCGACGGACAGGAACGCCAGGCTGCGGCCGTCGGCGGCGAGGGCCGGCGCGCTGCTGGAACCGTCGCCTTCCGCGCCGTCGCCGGCGAGTGAGGCCCGAACGGTCTCGCCCGTCTCGACGTCCCTGACGTACACGTCCCGCGCGGTGTTGCCGTCGTCCGGCGCCAGCGGGGCCGCCGAATCGAAGGCGACGGTGCGGCCGTCTGCCGACAGCGACGGCGACCCGGACGCGCCCGGCACCTCGACGCCGGCCGAAGTCGTCGACGCGCGCACGACACGTCCGGAGCTCAGGTCCTTGACGAAGACGTCCCCGACCGCGTTCGTGTCGCCCGGCACCAGGTTGCTCGCGGCCGACTCGAACGCGATCGTCGCGCCGTCCCTTGACACCGCGAGGCCGTGGTCGCCCGAGGGCTTGTTCGCCTCGGTCCCGTCGGCGGCGGTCGAGGCGCGGACGATCGCCCCGGTGTCGAGGTTCTTCACGAACACGTCGTCCGCATTGTTGACGTCGCCGCCCACCAGGTCCGCGGCGCCGGAGCCGAATACGACGGTGCCGCCGTCGCCCGAGAGAGCCACCCGCAGCCCGCCGCGGTCCCCGCGCGAACACGGGCCGGCCTGCGCCCCGTCGGCCGCGGTGGACGCCCGGACGGTCGCGCCGGTCGCGAGGTCCTTGACGAACACGTCCGAACCGCCGTTGGTGTCGTCCGGGAGGAGCGACGAACCGTCCGAGAAGAACGCGACCCGGCCGCCGTCGGCGGACAGGGCCAGGAACCGCGGGGACGCCGCGGCGAAGTCCGCCACCTGGGCTCCCCCGGCGGCGGTCGAGGCGCGCGTGACCGCGCCCGTCGACAGGTCCTTGACGAAGACGTCGATGCCGCCGTTCGTGTCGCCGGGGACGAGGTTCGCGGCCCTGGAGAAGAAGGCGACCCGCCGCCCGTCGGCGGAGACGACCGGCCCGTCCGAGCCGGCGTCGCCCTGCACCGCGTCCGCGGCGGTGGAGACCCGGGTGAGCAGGCCGGTGGTTGTGTCCTTCACGAACACGTCGCTCGCGACGTTGGTGTCCCCCGGCACGAGGTCCGGCGCGGACGAGGAGAACGCGAGGAACCTGCCGTCCGCCGAGAGGGAGCCGGGCGCCACGTCGCCGCTGCCCGGCGCACCGGCCGCGCTCCCGGAAGCGAGAGTCACACGCCAGAGCGGCGGCGGGGCCACCGGGACGACCGGCGGCGACGGATCCGCGGGCAGGACGTCCACGGGCGCGGTCGTGCCCTCCGCGCCCGGCGCCGCGTCGCCCTCCCACGCAGGGTCGGACGGCAGGTCGGCCGCGCCGGGCGGGATCGCGGAGGAGCGCGGGTCGAACGACGGCTCGACGGTCACCTCGGGAGCGGGAGCGAGCGCGTCCGGGAGCACACCGGGCAGGACGGCGACGGGCCCGCCGAGAAGGTCCGGCCCGGTCGCGCTGATCACGTCGTCCGGCGCGGACCCGGCGTCCAGGCTCCGGACGAAAGCGAAACCCAGCACGGGCAGCAGCAACGCCAGCAATCCCGCGACGATGCTGCGCCCCCGGCCCGGCGGGGCTGCGCCAGGAGGTGGCGCCACCGGCGGCGGGGCCGTCTTCTGCACCGGGAACGCCGGCAGCACGGGCAGCGCCAGGCCCGCCCGCGCGACCGCCCCCGCCCGCGGAGCAGCCGGGCAGGGGGCGAGGCTCACGGCGAGCCCCGCCAGCTCCGTCGCGACGCCCCGGGCGGAAGACGGCCGGGCGGCGGGGTCCTTCGCGGTGAGCGCGGCGATCACGCCCCAGAGCGCGTCCGGCACACCCGCCGGCCGGGGCGGATTCACCTCGGCGTGCCGCGCGAGGACGGTCCCGACGGCCCCGCCGGCGAACGGGGTGACGCCGCAGCACAGCTCGTACAGGACGATGCCGAGTGCGTACAGGTCGCATGCGGACGTGGGCACTGCCCCGGCCACGAGTTCCGGCGCGATGTAGTCAGGGGTGCCGAGCAAGACGGTGCCGGCGGGAACCTGACCCTTCGTCATGCGCGCGATACCGAAGTCGGCCAGCCTGGTCGCGTACGGCACGGCGGCCCGGTCCAGCAAGATGTTCTCCGGCTTGACGTCCCGGTGCACGACGCCCGCTTCGTGCACGGCGGCGAGCCCGCGCGCCACCCCGGAACCGATGCGGCAGACCTCGCCGGGGCGGGCGCGGACCGGACGCCACCAACTCGCGGCGCAGGTCGCCGCCCTCCACCAGGTCCATGACGAGGGCCAGGGTGCCGCCCTCGACCACCAGGTCGTGCACCGCGACCACGTAGCCGCTGCGCACGCCCGCCAGCACGGAGCCCTCGCTCACGAACCGGGCGACGAACCCCGGGTCCAGGGACAGGTCGCGGCGCAGAACCTTGATCGCGTACCGCCGACCCGCGTGATCGCGCCCGGCGTGGACCGTGCCCATGCCGCCGCGCCCGATCACCTGGCCGAGGACGTAACGCGCCCCCAGCGGTGTGTCCATCCCAGCTCCGTCCCCCGGGCGCACCAGTAGTCCGCGCCCGAAACTAACGACGCAAGGTGAGCCCCGACAACGTGAACGTGATGAACTTTTCGGGAACGGAGTGCGGCGTCAGCGCAGGTGACCGTCCGTCATGCCGGCGGGGGCGGGGGGCGTGGCGATGAGACCGAGTTCGGCGGGGCCGGCCAGGAGCCGGTGCGCCGGCAGGACGCGAACGGTGTAACCGAACGGCCCGCTCCGCTCCAGCGCGACGGTGCCTTGGTAGCGCAGGCGCCCGCCCTCGTACCGCTCGGCCACGTCCAGCGACTTCGTCGAGGTCGCCGTCAGCTGGTCGGACTCGTCGACGCGGCCGTACACCAACTGCACCTGCACGTCCGACGGGTCCAGGTCACCGAGCGAGATGAACGCCCGAACCGCCACAGAGTCCCCAACTGACGCACCGTCAGAGCCACCGTCGGCCTCGACGTGGTCGACCCGCACAGCGTTCCAACCCGACCGCAGGCGGGCCTTCCAGATCGCCAGCTCCTTCGCCGCCGTCAGCTTGTCTTCCGCGAGCTCGCGGGAAGCCAGGGCGGCGGGTGTGTAGAGCTTGTTGACGTAGTCCTGCACCATGCGGGTCGCGAGAACCTTCGGCCCGAGCGAGCCGATCGTGTGCCGCACCATCTCGAGCCAGCGCGCGGGCAGGCCGGCGTCGTCGCGCTCGTAGAACCGCGGTGCGACCGAGGTCTCGATCAAGTCGTAGAGCGCGTTCGACTCGAGTTCGTCGCGCCGGTCCGGGTCTTCGACACCCGTGGCGGACGGGATCGCCCAGCCGTTCTGGCCGTCGTACCACTCGTCCCACCAGCCGTCGAGGACGGACAGGTTCAGGCAGCCGTTGAGCGCCGCCTTCATGCCGGACGTGCCGCAGGCCTCGAGGGGGCGCAGCGGGTTGTTCAGCCAGACGTCGCAGCCGGGGATCATCTCGGCTGCGAGGCCCATGTCGTAGTCGGTGAGGAACACGATGCGGTGCCGCACCGCCGGGTCGTCGGCGAAGCGCACGAGTTCCTGGATGAGCCGCTTACCGCCGTCGTCGGCCGGGTGTGCCTTGCCCGCAATGACCATCTGGACGGGGCGTTCCGAGTGCAGCAGCAACGCGGTGAGGCGCGCCCGGTCTTGCAGCATCAGAGTGAGGCGCTTGTACGACGGGACGCGGCGTGCGAAGCCGATCGTCAGGACGTCGGGGTTGAGGGCCGTGTCGATCCAGCCCAGCTCGGCCTCGCTCGCGCCGCGGATCAACCACTGCGCGCGAAGCCGGCGGCGGGCGCTGTCGACGAACCGCTGGCGCAGCACGCGCCCCACGTCGAACAGCGCGCGGTCGGAGACGTCGCTCAGGCCGGACCAGTCGTCCGCCGTCGCGAGGAACTTCTCGCCCATCTCGCGACGGGCCAGCTCGAGCGCCTCCGGCGCCGTCCAGGTCGGGGCGTGCACCCCGTTGGTGATGGACGTGATCGGCACCTCGGCGGTGTCGAAGCCCGGCCACAGGCCGCCGAACATGCCCCGGCTGACCTCGCCGTGCAGGAGGGCGACGCCGTTGGCCCGCTGCGCGAGGCGCAGGCCCATGACGGCCATGTTGAACACGGACGGGTCGCCGCCGGCGTAGGTCTCGGCGCCGAGCTCGAGGACCCGCTCGACCGGCACGGCCGGGCTCGCGTTGTCGCCTCCGAAGTACTGCGAGATGAGGTCGCGCGGGAAGCGGTCGATGCCGGCGGGGACGGGGGTGTGCGTGGTGAACACCGTGCCGGCGCGGGCCGCCTCCAGCGCGGCGTCGAACGGCAGCCCGTCGTCCTCCGCGTACTCGCGGATGCGCTCGACGCCGAGGAAGCCGGCGTGACCCTCGTTGGTGTGGAACACCTCGGGGCTCGGGGTGCCGGTGAGCCGGCAGTACGCCCGGACGGCCCGGACCCCGCCGATGCCCAGCAGCAGTTCCTGGTGCAGGCGGTGCTCGGTGCCGCCGCCGTAGAGCCGGTCGGTGACCTCGCGCTCGAACGGGCCGTTCTCCTCCACGTCCGAGTCGAGGAGCAGCAGCGGCACCCGCCCGACCTGGGCCTTCCACACCTGGGCGACCAGGCTGCGCGCGCCGGGCAGGCTGATCCGGACGCGCAGCAGCGAGCCGTCGTCCTCCCGGAGCTGGGTGATCGGCAGCTCGTGCGGGTCGAGCACCGGGTACCGCTCCTGCTGCCAGCCCTCGCGGGAGAGCGACTGGATGAAGTAGCCGTGGCGGTAGAGCAGGCCGACGCCGATGATCGGGACGCCGAGGTCGCTGGCCGCCTTGAGGTGGTCGCCGGCGAGGATGCCGAGACCGCCGGAGTACTGCGGCAGGACGGCGGTGATGCCGAACTCCGGGGAGAAGTAGGCGATCGCCTTCGGCATGCGGCCTTCGGGCTCGTCGGCCTTCTGGTACCACTTCTCGTCGGTCATGTAGGACGTGAGGTCCGCGACCGTCTCCTGAAGACGGCCCAGGAACACCGGGTCGGCGGCCAGCGCGGCGAGGCGCTCGCCGGAGACGGCGCCCAACAGCTTGACCGGGTCGTGCCCGACGGCGTCCCAGGTGACCGGGTCGACCGAGGCGAAGATCTCACGCGTGTCCGCGTGCCAGCACCAGCGCAGGTTCGTCGACAGGTCGCCGAGCGGCTGCAGAGGGGCGGGCAGGGCGGTGCGCACTGTAAACCTGCGGATGGCTCTCACGGCGAAACCCTATCGGCTGCTTATGTTCTCCGTGTATCGCCACACAAGCGGCCCGCCTCCGACTGGTTGGACCCGAGCCGCAGGGGTACGTTCGCCTCGATGAACGCTCGAATTCCGATCAGTGACGTCCACCCTGTCGTGGACTGTGCAGGCCGACCCGCCAAGGCGGTCGTCGGCGAAACGTTCGAAGTGCGCGCGACCGTGTTCCGTGAGGGGCACGACGCCGTCGCGGCGAACGTGGTCCTCCGGGACCCCCGGGGTCGTACCGGACCCTTCACCCCCATGACCCTGCTCGCGCCTGGGTCGGACCGCTACGGCGCGTTCGTCACCCCGACGAAACCGGGCCGCTGGACCTACACGATCGAGGCGTGGAGCGACCCGGTCGCGACCTGGCGCCACGACGCCGAGATCAAGGTCCGCGCGGGCATCGACACCGAGCTCATGCTGGAGGAGGGCGCGCGGGTCTTCACCCAGGCCGCCGCCGGCGTCCCCGGCGAAGCGGGCCGCCAGATCCTGCTGGACGCCGCGGTCGCCCTGCGGGACGTCGGCCGCCCGGATCTCGTGCGGCTCGCGGCCGGGCTCACCCCCGAGGTCACCGAGGCGCTGGCCGAGTACCCGCTGCGCGACCTGCTCACCACGTCGCGCCGGTACCCGCTCCAGGTCGACCGCACGGCCGCGCTGTTCAGCTCCTGGTACGAGTTCTTCCCGCGCAGCGAGGGCGCCGTGCTGGATCCAGCAGGCCTCGATCCCCCGCGCTCCGGCACTTTCGCCACCGCGGGCGAGCGCCTGCCGGCCATCGCGGCGATGGGCTTCGACGTGGTCTACCTGCCGCCGATCCACCCGATCGGCGAGGCGTACCGCAAGGGCCCCAACAACACACTGACGCCAGGCCCCGGCGACCCTGGGTCCCCGTGGGCCATCGGGTCGGTCGACGGGGGGCACGACGCCGTCCACCCCGACCTCGGGACCCTGGCGGACTTCGACGCCTTCGTCGCCCGCGCCAAGAGTCTCGGCCTCGAGGTCGCGCTCGACTTCGCGCTGCAGGCCTCGCCGGACCACCCGTGGGTCAAGGAGCACTCGGAGTGGTTCACCACGCGGGCCGACGGGACGATCGCCTACGCGGAGAACCCGCCGAAGAAGTACCAGGACATCTACCCGATCAACTTCGACAACGACCCCGAGGGCCTGTACGCCGAGTGCCTGCGGATCCTGGTGCACTGGATCGACCACGGCGTCCGCATCTTCCGAGTCGACAACCCGCACACGAAGCCGGTCTCCTTCTGGGAACGGCTGATGGCGGACGTGCGTCGCATCGACCCCGACGTGCTGTTCCTCGCCGAGGCGTTCACCCGGCCGGCGATGATGCACGAGCTCGGCAAGGCCGGCTTCCACCAGTCGTACACGTACTTCACGTGGCGGACGACGAAGGAAGAGCTGACCGACTACGCGACAGAGCTCGCGACCGAGTCCGCGCACTTCATGCGACCGAACTTCTTCGTCAACACCCCGGACATCCTGCACGCGTCCTTGCAGTACGGGGGGCCGCCGATCTTCAAGATCCGCGCGATCCTGGCGGCGACCCTCTCCCCGGCGTGGGGCGTGTACTCGGGTTTCGAACTGTACGAGCACGTCGCCGTCCGCGCGGGCAGCGAGGAGTACCTGGACTCGGAGAAGTACCAGTACCGCCCGCGCGACTGGGCCCGGGCCGAGGCGGACGGGCGCAGCCTGGCGCCGTATCTGACGCAGCTGAATGCGGCCCGCCGCGAGCATGCCGCTTTGCAGCAGCTGCGGGACCTCCACTTCCACACCGTGGACCACCCCGACGTCCTGGCCTACTCGAAGCGCGGAGTAGGCGCGGACGGTGCGGACGACGTCGTCCTCGTCGTGGTGAATCTCGACCCGCACGGCGTACGGGAAGCCTTCGTCACCCTCGACCTCGCGGAACTGGGGTTCGCCCCCGGCGATCGGTTCGTGGTCAGTGACCTTTTCACCGGCGACTCGTGGGTATGGGGCGAGACGAACTACGTCCGTCTCGATCCCTTCGCCGAGCCTGCTCACCTCCTGACGGTGCATCGGATCTCGCCTGACGGCGTGCGGCCCGAGCCCTTCCACGGCGGAGAACCAATCCACTGAACGGCCAGCACGACAACACGGAAGGACACCGGTGAGCGAGCCGACCCCGATCGACGCCTTCCAGTCTGGGCCGGAGAATCCGGCCGACCCGGAGTGGTTCAAGCGTGCCGTCTTCTACGAGGTGCTCGTCCGGTCGTTCAACGACAGCAACGCCGACGGCGTCGGCGACCTGCCGGGCCTGACCGCCAAGCTGGACTACCTGCAGTGGCTCGGCGTCGACTGCCTCTGGCTGCCGCCGTTCTTCGCCTCGCCCCTGCGCGACGGCGGGTACGACGTCGCCGACTACACCGACGTCCTGCCGGAGTTCGGCACCCTCGGCGACTTCATCGAGTTCGTCGACGAGGCGCACCGGCGCGGCATGCGCGTGATCATCGACTTCGTCATGAACCACACCTCCGACCAGCACCCGTGGTTCCAGGCCTCGCGCAGCGACCCCGAGGGCGAGTACGGCGACTTCTACATGTGGGCCGACGACGACAAGGGCTATGCCGACGCCCGGATCATCTTCGTCGACACCGAGACGTCGAACTGGACGTTCGACCCGGTGCGCAAGCAGTACTTCTGGCACCGGTTCTTCTCCCACCAGCCCGACCTCAACTTCGAGAACCCGCGGGTGCGCGAGTCGATCCTCGAGGCCCTGCGCTTCTGGCTCGACCTCGGCATCGACGGCTTCCGCCTCGACGCCGTGCCGTACCTGTACGCGGAAGAGGGCACGAACTGCGAGAACCTGCCCGCGACGCACAAATTCCTGAAACACGTGCGCGCCGAGGTGGACCGCCTCTACGACGACCGCGTGCTGTTGTGCGAGGCGAACCAGTGGCCAGACGACGTCGTCGAGTACCTCGGCGAAGGCGACGAGTGCCACATGGCGTTCCACTTCCCCGTGATGCCGCGCCTGTTCATGGGCGTCCGGCGCGAGACCCGTTACCCCATCTCCGAGATCATGGCGCAGACGCCGAAGATCCCGGACAACTGCCAGTGGGGCATCTTCCTTCGCAACCACGACGAGCTGACGCTCGAAATGGTGACGGACGAAGAGCGCGACTACATGTACACGGAGTACGCCAAGGACCCGCGAATGAAGGCCAACATCGGCATCCGCCGCCGGCTGGCCCCACTGTTGGAAAACGACCGCACGCAGCTCGAGCTGTTCACGGCCTTGCTGCTCTCGCTGCCGGGCTCCCCCGTCCTGTACTACGGCGACGAGATCGGGATGGGCGACAACATCTGGCTCGGCGACCGCGACGGCGTCCGCACCCCGATGCAGTGGACGCCCGACCGCAACGCCGGTTTCTCGCGCTGCACGCCGGGCAGGCTGAACTTGCCGGTGATCATGGACCCGGTGTACGGGTACCAGGTCACCAACGTCGAGGCGCAGATGGCGGCGCCGTCCTCGCTCCTGCACTGGACGCGGCGGATGATCGAGGTCCGCAAGGCGAACCCGGCGTTCGGGCTCGGCAGTTTCACCGACCTCGGCGGCTCCAACCCCAGCGTCCTGTCGTTCATCCGCGAGCACACGGGCCCCGACGGGCGCGACGTCGTCCTGTGCGTGAACAACCTGTCGAGGTTCGCCCAGCCGGTGGAACTCGACCTGCGGCCGTGGGAGGGGTACCGGCCCACCGAACTGCTCGGTGGCGTCGAGTTCCCCGCGATCGGCGAGCTGCCGTATCTGCTCACGCTGGCGGGGCACGGCTTCTACTGGCTTCGGCTCAACCCGCCGGCGACAGCGAGCGGCCCCAACCGCGTGTAAGCGCGGTATCGCCAAGACCTGAACCGCGACGAGAAGGAGTAGGCACGCATGCAACCGGAGATCCTGCAGGAGTGGCTGACCAGCCGGCGTTGGTTTGCCGGCAAGGGCCGCGACATCGCGGAGGTCTCGGTGTCGCCGTCGCCCTGGCTTGTCACCGAACCTGCCGTCCGGCTCGAGCTGGCCACCGTCCGCTACGCCGACGGCGACACCGAGACCTACCAGGTGCCCGTGGAGTACCGCGACGTGCCCGCCGAGGCCCTGAGCCACGCGCTGATCGGGCAATGCGTCGTGGACGGGCTCGGCACGGCGCCGATGTGGGCCTACGACGCCCTGTTCGACAAGGACGTCACCGGCGCCTGGCTGCGCGGCATGCGCTCCGGCCGCCACGAGGTGGGCATGTCCTTCCACCAGGAGCCCGCGGCGCCCGCGTTCCCCATTGACGAGCCGTCACTTGTGCTCTCTGCCGAGCAGAGCAACACCTCGCTGATCTTCGGCGACGCCGTCATCCTCAAGATCTTCCGCAAGCTCGCGGACGGGCTCAACCCCGACGTCGAGCTGCACCACGCGCTCGCGCAGGCGGGCAACACGCACGTCGCCGCCCTGCTCGGCTGGGTCGACGGGACGTGGCCGGACGCCGCCGGCGGGGCAGAGCACGCCGGCACGCTGGCGATCGCCCAGGAGTTCCTCAAGTCCGCCACGGGCGGCTGGGACCTGGCGCTCACCAGCCTGCGCGTCTCTGCTCGCCGAGCCCGAGCTCGGCGCCGGGCGAGTCCGGCGGCGACTTCGCGAGCGAGACCCGCCGGCTCGGCCAGGCGACCGCCTCCGTCCACGCAGACCTCGCGAAGGTGCTCGGCACCGCGCCGCTGTCCGCGGACGACCTCGCGGCGGTGGCACAGGGCATGACGGACCGCCTCGAGGCGGCGGTCGAGGCTGTCCCCGCGCTCGTCCCCGCGGCGGACGCGATCGCGAAGATCTACTCCGACTTCGGCTCGTACGACGGCCCCGTCCACGTCCAGCGGGTGCACGGCGACCTGCACCTGGGGCAGGCCGTGCGGACGCTGTCGGGTTGGCGGATCCTCGACTTCGAGGGCGAGCCCGCCAGGCCGGTCGAGGAACGGCGCGCGGTGCACAGCCCGCTGAAGGACGTCGCGGGCATGCTCCGCTCGTTCGACTACGCGGCGCGTTACCTGCTCGCCCAGCACAGCGACCCTGCACTCGAGTACCGGGCCGAGGAATGGGCGGTGCGCAACCAGGAGGCCTTCTGCGAGGGCTACGCCGACGTGAGCGGCCAGGACGTCACGGAGGAACCGCTGCCGCTGCGCGCCTTCACCCTGGACAAGGCCGTGTACGAGGTCGTGTACGAGGCGCGCAACCGGCCCGACTGGATCGACGTGCCGCTGTCCGCGATCAGCCGGCTCACCGCCTGATGGCGCGGCTCCCCGAGACCGACGAGAAAGAGGCAGTTTCAGTGACCACCACGACGTCCCCCCTGGCCCCCGTGTCCGAGGCGGAACTCGCGCGGCTGGTCGCCGGCGACCACCACGACCCGCACTCGATCCTCGGCGCGCACCCGCACGGCGGCGCGGTGACCATCCGCACCCTGCGCCCGCGCGCGCAGAAGCGTCACGGTGGTCGCCGGCGGCACCCGGGTGGAGCTACGGCACGAGTACGAGGGCGTCTTCTCCGGCGTCCTGCCGGGCCCGGACGTGCCCGACTACCGGCTCGAGATCTCTTACGGCGGCGACGCCACGACCGTCGACTGCCCCTACCGCTACCTGCCGACGCTCGGCGAGATCGACCGCCACCTCATCTCCGAGGGCCGGCACGAGCAGCTGTGGGAGGTGCTCGGGGCGCACCCGCGCCGCTACGAGTCGGCGAGCGGCCCGATCACCGGTACGTCCTTCGCGGTGTGGGCGCCGAACGCGCGCGGCATCCGGATCGTCTCCGACGCCAACCACTGGGACGGCAGCGCCAGCCCGATGCGGTCGCTCGGCTCGACCGGTGTCTGGGAGCTGTTCCTGCCCGGTGTCGAGCCCGGCGCCCGCTACAAGTTCGACATCCTCGGCCGCGACGGCGTGTGGCGCCAGAAGGCCGACCCGATGGCATTCGCCGCGGAGATCCACCCGGCCACCGCGTCCGTCGTGTTCGCGTCCAGCTACGAGTGGGCGGACGACGCGTGGATGACGGCCCGGGCGGAGAACCCGCCGACGTCCGCCCCGATGAGCGTGTACGAGGTACACCTGGCCTCCTGGCGCGCAGGTCTGACGTACCGTCAGCTTGCCGAGGAGCTCGTGGACTACGTGGTCGGGTCTCGGCTTCACGCACGTGGAGCTCCTACCCGTCGCCGAGCACCCCTTCGGCGGCTCCTGGGGTTACCAGGTCTCCTCGTACTACGCGCCGACGTCCCGCTTCGGCGACCCGGACGACTTCCGCTACCTCGTCGACGCCCTGCACCAGGCGGGGATCGGCGTCATCGTCGACTGGGTGCCGGCGCACTTCCCGAAGGACGAGTGGGCCCTGGCCCGCTTCGACGGCACCGCGCTCTACGAGCACCCGGACCCGCGCCGCGGCGAGCAGCCCGACTGGGGCACGCTCGTGTTCGACTTCGGGCGCAACGAGGTCCGCAACTTCCTCGTCGCGAACGCGAGCTACTGGCTCGAGGAGTTCCACATCGACGGCCTGCGCGTGGACGCCGTCGCCTCGATGCTCTACCTCGACTACTCGCGCAACGACGGGGAGTGGCTGCCGAACAAGTACGGCGGCCGCGAGAACCTCGAGGCCGTCGAGTTCCTCCAGGAGATGAACGCGACGGTCTACCGCCGCTCCCCCGGCGCCATGACCATCGCCGAGGAGTCGACCGCGTGGCCGGGCGTCACCCGCGCCACCCACCTCGGCGGCCTCGGCTTCGGGTTCAAGTGGAACATGGGCTGGATGCACGACTCGCTGGGCTACTTCGCCCACGATCCGATCCACCGCCAGTACCACCACCACCAGCTGACGTTCTCGATGATGTACGCGTACTCCGAGAACTACATCCTGCCGCTGTCGCACGACGAGGTCGTCCACGGCAAGGGCTCCCTGCTCGGGAAGATGCCCGGCGACCGCTGGCAGAAGCTGGCCAACCTGCGGGCGTTCTACGCCTTCATGTGGGCCCACCCCGGTAAGCAACTGCTGTTCATGGGCGGGGAGCTCGGCCAGGAGGCGGAGTGGTCGGAGTCGCGCGGCCTGGACTGGTGGCTGCTCGACCATCCCGACCACGCCGGGCTGTCGCGACTCGTCGGCGACCTGAACCGCACGTACCGGGCGTCCAAAGCCCTGTGGCAGCACGACCACGACCCGACCGGCTTCGCCTGGATCGACGCCAACGACTCCGCGAACAACGTGTTCTCGTTCCTGCGATTCGGCGACGACGGCACCGTGCTCGCCTGCGTGGCGAACTTCGCGAACACCGTCCACGAGAACTACCGCATCGGCGTCCCCGTCGCCGGCCGGTGGGACGAGGTGCTCAACACCGACTCCGAGATCTACACCGGCAGCGGGGTGGGCAACCTCGGCGGGGTGCGACGCGGACGTCAGCGAGTGGCACGGCCAACCCGCGTCACTCACCTTGCGCCTGCCCCCGCTCGGGACGATCTGGCTGCGCCACGCCCCCTGACCGGGGCGTTTAGAAGAGTGCGTTCGACAGGGCCCGGCGGGCCGCCGCGACACGGGGATCCGCCGGGCCGGCGACCTCGAAGAGCACGAGCAGGTGCTGGCGCGCGGCGTCGCGATCGGCGCCGCTCGTGATCCGGACGGTCTCGATGAGCCGCTTGAAGCCGTGCTCCATCTCACCTGCAACGGCATCGAGGTCGGCCGCGCGGCACTGTGCCGTCACGTCCGCGGGACCCGCCTCGGCGGCGGCGCGGATCTCGACCGGGTCGAGTTCGTACACGCGCTTGAGCAAGGCGATCCGGGCCAGCCCCTGCATCGCCTCGGGGTCGCCCGGATACATCTCGGCGGCCTTCGAGTACAGGTCTTCCGCGGTCTCGAGGTCGCCGCGGACGAGCGCGGCCAGCGCCGTCGGGAAACGGTAGGGCGACTCCTCGTCCACCGCGCCCTCCTCGGCCGACTCCGCATCGTCGTCCCCGCGTAGGGCCACGACCCCGGAGATGCCGGCCTCCTCGGCGACGGCGAGCAGCTCCTCGATGTACTGGCGGATCTGCGGCTCGGGCAACGCGCCGGTGAACATCGGGATGGGTTGGCCGCCGACGACGGCCATGACGGTCGGCAGGCTCTGCACACCGACGGCACCCGCGAGTGACGGGTTCGCGTCCACGTCCATCTTCGCGAGGATCCAGCGGCCCTGGTACTCCTCCGCGAGCTTCTCCAGGACGGGGGTGAGCTGCTTGCACGGCTCGCACCAACCGGCCCAGAAGTCGACGACGACAGGGACCTGCATCGAGGCCGGGAGGACGATCTCCTGGAAGTTGGCCTCGTCGACGTCCACGACGAAGTCGCTGCGCGTGGGCGCAGCGGGCCTTGGCGGCAGCGGTCTTCGGCACCGGCTGCCCGGCGGGGCGCGGCGGCACGGACGGGATCGGCCGCGACGTCGCGCCGGGGGGCAGCGGACGGCTGCGGGCCTTGAGCGCGGACAGGTCCACGGCGCCGGTGGTGGGGATGCGCGGGGGGCGCGGAGGCTGCGTCATGGGCTCATCCTGCCGCGTCTTCGCCCGCCGGGCATGCCCGGGTTCAGCTCGCCGCGTCGGCGACCGCGTAACCCCAGGACGCGCACAGCAGGCGGAGCGGTTCGGGCACCGGGCCGGGCGGCACCGGCCGCGCAGCCTGAATCACCCCGCTGCGGATCTTCGGGCTCCAGTCGCCCAGCCCCCGCTTGAACCTCCCGTGGTCGTGCCGGCCGTAGTCGACCATGTCCGGCACCCATTGCACGCCCACGTACTCGCAGATCCGCCGCGTCTCGCGCGCCGGGTCGGCCACCAGATCCTCGTACCGCACGGTGAGCCCGGGAAGTGCTCGCCGGGCCTCGTCGAGGGCCGCCAGGTATTTCAGGACGGACGCGAGCGGCTTCTCCGCGGGCAGCCCCTTGTGCTTGTTCGCCTCCTGCCAGGACGTGGCGATCGACCACGGGTGCCGGATCAGGAAGACGAACATCGCGTCCGGCCAGCACTGCGCGAGCCGCCGCCACATGAGGACGTTGCTCGGCGTCTTCTCGACGATGCGCGCCTTGCCCGTGAGCTCGAGGTGACGGTGCAGGATGCGGTCCCAGAGCAGGTGGTCGAGTTCGCTGCGGGCGAGCCCGCTCTCCCGCATCGCTGCGCTGGCGAGCCGAGTTTCTTCGACCACCTTCACCCGCCGCAGGTGCAACTCGTGCGGCGCGTGCAGGTCGGGATGACCGTTGAGGAGCACGCGCAGCAACGTCGACCCGGACCGCACCGAGCAGAGGATGAAGATCGGCGACGCGACGAGCCGGCCGGTGCCGGCCTCCGCCACCACGGGCATCCGGCGACCGGTCAGCGTGCCCGGGACGCGGCGCCGAACCTCCAGGCCGGCCGTCCGGCCGAGCAATTCGTTCGCTCGCGCTTGCCAGGCCATCGACCCATCCTTCCCGGCCGGACCGGGCAGTCTCGACCAACCGCCTCGATTCACAGAGATCTGACAGGCGGTCATTCACAGACATCGCTCAGAAAGAAACGATTTCGCGTACCTTCGGTTCAGAACCGCGCGGGCTCGGTGTACCCGCCCCACTCGGCCTTGAGCGCGCCGCAGATCTCGCCGAGCGTCGCCTCGGCGCGCACCGCGTCCAGCATCGGCGGGATCATGTTCGCGTCGGTCCGGGCCACCTCGACGCAGGCGGGCGAGCGGACGCGGCCACCGCGGCCTCGTCGCGGCCCGAACGGCGGGCGGCGAGCACCCGGTTCTGCTCGAGCTCGACCTCGTGGCTGATCCGCAGCACCTCGAGCGGGGAGTCGATCGAGGCGGTGTGGCAGTTCACGCCGACGATCCTCTTCTCGCCCTTCTCCAACTGCCGCTGGTAGGTGAACGCGCTGTCGGCGATCTCGCCGGTGAACCAGCCGTCCTCGATGCCGCGCAGCAGGCCGGAGGTGATCGTGCCGTCCGTCCCCAGGTCCCGGATCCTGGTGAAGATCGCCTCGGCCTCGGCCTCGATGCGGTCGGTCAGCGCCTCGACGTACCAGGAGCCGCCGAGCGGGTCCGCGACGTTGAGGATGCCGGTCTCCTCCATCAGCACCTGCTGCGTCCGCAGGGCGATCTCGGCTGCCTTCTCGCTCGGCAGGGCGAGCACCTCGTCGAGGGCGTTGGTGTGCAGCGAGTTCGTCCCGCCGAGCACCGCGGCGAGAGCCTCGACGGCCGTGCGGACGACGTTGTTGTACGGCTGCTGCGCGGTCAGCGAGACGCCGGCGGTCTGGGTGTGGAACCGCAGCCACTGGGCCTTGTCGGTCTTCGCGCCGTAGACGTCGCGCAGCCAGCGGGCCCAGATGCGGCGCGCGGCGCGGAACTTCGCGATCTCCTCGAAGAAGTCGACGTGGGCGTCGAAGAAGAACGACAGGCCCGGCGCGAAGCTCGTCGATGTCCAGCCCGCGCGACGAGCCCGAGTTCGACGTAGCCGAACCCGTCCGCGAGGGTGAACGCGAGCTCCTGCGCGGCCGTCGCCCCGGCCTCGCGGATGTGGTAGCCGGAGACCGAGAGCGGCTTGTACGCCGGGATCTCCGCCGCGCAGTACTCCATCAGGTCGCCGATCAGGCGCAGGTGCGGCTCGGGCGGGAAGAGCCACTCCTTCTGCGCGATGTACTCCTTGAAGATGTCGGTCTGCAGGGTGCCGTTGAGCGGCGCCGATGTCGGCGCCCTGGCGCTCGGCCGAGACCAGGTACATGCAGAACACCGGCACCGCGGGCCCGCTGATCGTCATGGAGGTGGTGGTGTCCGCGAGCGGGATCTCGTCGAACAGGACGTCCATGTCGGCGACCGAGTCGATCGCGACGCCGCAGTGCCCGACCTCGCCGAGCGACTGCGGCTCGTCGGAGTCGCGGCCCATCAGGGTCGGCATGTCGAACGCTACCGACAGCCCGCCGCCGCCGGCCGCGAGGATCATCTTGTAGCGCTCGTTGGTCTGGCGCGCGTTGCCGAACCCCGCGAACTGGCGGATCGTCCAGGCGCGGCCGCGGTAGCCCGGTGGCGTACAGCCCGCGGGTGAAGGGGAACTCCCCCGGCCAGCCGATGCGCTCGAAGTCCTCGACGGTCTCGCCCGGCCGCGGGCCCGTACACCGGGTCGACCTCGACGCCGGACAGCGTGGTGAAGTCCGCGTCGCGCACGCGCGAGGCGTCGAACCGCGCCTGCCAGCGGTCGCGGCCCGCCTGGATGTCGTTCGCGTTCATGACCGGCTCCTCAGTCTGCGTCCTGGACGAGATAGTAGGACGTCCGACTATCGGTTGTCCTATGTCGCCGGCACGATGTCGACGTTGTCGTGCGAAGTCACCCGCGTCGCGCCGCAACGGGCGTGAGGAGGTCGGTGAGGGCGGCCAGCGCGGCGGCGTCCAGCGCGCGCAGCCCGAACCGAGCGGCGACGAGGTCGGCCGTCGCCGCCTCGACGGTGGCGCGGCCCGCCGGCGTGATCTCGGCCAGGACTCCGCGGCGGTCCGCCGGGTGCGGGACGCGGTCGCGCGAGGCCGTCCCGCTCGAGCCGGTCGATGATGCGAGGTGACGCGACGTGGGATGCACCTGCAGTCGGTCGCCGATCTTGCCCAGCGGCAGCGACCCGGCCCGGCTGAAGGTGAGCAGGACGAGCGCCTCGTAACGGGCGAAGGTCAGCCCGTGCGGGCGCAGGACCTCGTCGAGCTCGGCGAGCACCAACTGCTGGACGCGCATGAGGGACGTGACCGCACGCATCTCGCCGACGCCGCCCCAGCGGGCACCCCACTGCCGAGCGGCCTCCTCGATCGGGTCGAAGGGCAGCGGTTCCCTGCGCGCCATGAGACACGACAGTACGCCGGGCGTCAGGCCTTGGCGCGCGCCGGCGCCGCGGCGCTCGTGTCCAGCGTGCGCAGCCAGCGCTCGACGAAGAACGGCGCGAACGGGATCGCCGAGGCCACCAGGACCTTCGCCGTGGTCATCACGTCCCACTTCAGCTTGCTGCGGACGTCGAGGGCGAGGATCACGTACAGCGATGAAGAAGACCGCGTGCACCGGGCCCATGATCTGGACGCCCGTCTCGTTGTCCGCCGTCCGCTTGATCACCGAACACAGTGAGCAAGATAAGGAACGAGATGCCCTCCAGCAGGGAGACCACTCGTAGCCGCCCGACCGCCTTCGCGACCATCGCTCGTCCTTTCACGCACCTGGAGACCCGCACCGACGGGGGCCATCCTCGCCCAGCAACCTGGACGCCCGAGGCCGGGGGTCCGCCGCACTGCTCGAACCCCGTGCGTCCGGCAATCAGCGTCCCATAGCGGGCCGATTGCCGGACGTACAGGGGCGCCGGCACGCGTCAGCCAGTCAGTTCCGCGATGAGCTGGTCGGCGGCGGTGTACGGGTCGAGTTCGGCGGCGAGGACGCGGTCGGCGAGGGCCCCGAGGCGGGCGTCGCCGCCGACGTCCGCGATCCGGGCGCGCAGGGCGGTCAGCGCGACGGCCTCGATCTCCGCGGCGGCCCGCCGGCGGCGCCGGGTAAGCCCCTCGCCCGAGGCGGCCAGGAACGCCCGGTGCTTCTCCAGCGCCTCGACGACCTCGTCGACTCCCTCGCCGCGGGAGGCGATCGTCTTGAGGATCGGCGGGCGCCAGTCCCCCGCGCTCCGCGCGGCGCCGAGCGCCAGCATGTGGCCGAGCTCGCGGGCGGTGGCGTCGGCACCGTCCCGGTCGGCCTTGTTCACCACGTACACGTCGCCGATCTCGAGGATGCCCGCCTTGGCAGCCTGGATCCCGTCGCCCATGCCCGGCGCCAGCAGGATCACGGTCGTGTCGGCGTGCGCGGCGATCTCGACCTCCGACTGCCCGACCCCGACAGTCTCGACGAGGATCACGTCGCAGCCGGCGGCGTCCAGCACGCGAATCGCCTGCGGCGCCGCCCACGAGAGCCCGCCGAGGTGTCCGCGGGTGGCCATCGATCGGATGTAGACGTCGGGGTCGGTCGCGTGCTCCTGCATCCGGACGCGGTCGCCGAGCAGCGCCCCGCCCGAGAACGGCGAGGACGGGTCTACGGCGAGCACGCCGATCCGGGCACCGCGGGCCCGGTACGCCGTCACGAGCGCGGACGTGGACGTCGACTTGCCCACGCCCGGCGAGCCCGGTCAGCCCGACGACGTACGCATGCCCGGCATGCCCGACCAGGGCGGCCATCACCTCGCGCAGCAGCGGCGAGGCGTCCTCGACCAGGGAGATCAGGCGGGCGACCGCGCGCCGCTCGCCCGCGCGCGCACGGGTCACGAGGTCCGGGACGTCGTTGCGCCGCCCGGCCGCGGCGGGCGCGGTCATGCACCCGCCGCCGTGCGTCCAGTCATCTGGGGAGCCGTCCGGTCTTCGGAAAGGTCAGGACCCGTCGACCCGCAGAATCAGTGCGTCGCCCTGGCCGCCGCCGCCGCACAGGGCGGCCGCGCCGACCCCGCCGCCGCGCCGGCCGAGCTCGAGCGCCAGGTGCAGGACGAGGCGCGCGCCGGACATGCCGATCGGGTGCCCCAGCGCGATCGCGCCGCCGTTCACGTTGACCTTGTCGTCGCCCATGCCGAGTTCGCGCATCGACTGGATCCCGACGCTCGCGAACGCCTCGTTGATCTCGACCAGGTCCAGGTCGCCGGGCGCCATGCCCTCGCGGGCCAGTGCGGCCTTGATCGCGTTAGCCGGCTGCGACTGCAGCGAGCTGTCCGGGCCGGCCACGACGCCGTGGGCGCCGATCTCGGCGATCCAGCGCAGCCCGAGGGCCTGGGCCTTGTCCTTGCTCATGACGACCACGGCGCAGCCACCGTCCGAGATCTGCGAGGCCGACCCGGCCGTGATCGTCCCGTCCTTGCTGAAGGCGGGACGCAGCTTGCCGAGCGACTCGGCGGTCGTGTCACCGCGGATGCCCTCGTCGTCGGTGACCACGATCGCGTCGCCCCGGCGTTGCGGGATGGAGACGGGCACGATCTCCTCGGCGAACACACCGTTCTTGGCCGCGGTCGCCGCCCGCTGATGGGACTGCGCCGAGAACGCGTCCTGCTCCTCGCGGTTGATGCCGAGCTTGCCGTTGTGATTCTCCGTCAGCAGGCCCATCGGGGCGTCGGTGAACGCGTCCCACAGCCCGTCGTAGGCCATGGCGTCGACCAGGGTGGTGTCGCCGTACTTGAACCCCGACCGCGACTTCGGCAGCAGGTGCGGGGCGTTGGTCATCGACTCCATGCCGCCGGCGACGACGATCGAGTACTCGCCGGCCCGGATCAGCTGGTCGGCCATCGCGATGGCGTTCAGCCCGGACAGGCAGACCTTGTTGATCGTCAGGGCGGGGACGTTCATCGGGATGCCGCCCTTGACGGCGGCCTGGCGTGCGGTGATCTGGCCGGCGCCGGCTTGGAGCACCTGCCCCATGATCACGTAGTCGACGTCCGAACCGGCGACCTGCGCCCGCTCGAGAGCTCCGGCGATCGCGAACCCGCCGAGGTCTGCCCCGGAGAAGTCCTTGAGCGACCCGAGCAGGCGACCCATCGCGGTACGTGACCCTGCGACGATGACGGAACCGGCCATCACGGACTCCTCTGCGGTGATTGGGGGCGCAATCCGGGGGTGGGACGTGAGCCTCGACGCGATTTCCGGCGTTGTCGGCGGCTCGTGCCACGATAGCCCGACCTGCAGTTCGAACGGTCGGTCGACCGTGTGGCAGGCAGCACCTCCGGAGGACACCGTCATGAGGAAATCCCGTGATTAACCGCATCGACCACATCGGTCTGGCCGTCCGCGACCTCGACACCGCCATCGCCTTCTACGAGCGCACCTTCGGCATGCACCTGGTGCACGAGGAGGTGAACGAGGAGCAGGGCGTCCGCGAGGCGATGCTCGCCGTCGGCGATTCCGGGTCCTGCATCCAACTCCTCGCGCCGCTGTCCGAAGACTCGACGATCGGCAAGTTCCTCGCCCGCAACGGCGAAGGCATCCAGCAGGTCGCGTACGGCGTCGACGACATCGACGCGATCAGCCAGCACCTGCGCGACGCCGGTCTGCGGCTCCTCTACGACACCCCCAAGCGCGGCACGGCGAACTCGCGCGTCAACTTCGTCCACCCGAAGGACGCCGGCGGCGTGCTGATCGAGCTGGTCGAGGCCGCCGCGACGCCTCCGAACGGGCACTGAGAACGGGCACTGAGAACGCGCGCTGAGAACGCGCGCTGAACCCCCGGCTCAGCAGCCGGACGCAAACAGCTCGCTCATGTCGTACTGACCCCAGCACTCGGCGACGCGGCCGTCCACGACGCGGTAGATCTCGATGCCGTGCGTGGTCAGCGCGCGGCCGGTCGGGGCGACGCCGTGCATGACGCCCTCGTGCGTGCCGCAGGTGGTGTAGCGGACGACGACCTTGTCGCCTGCCGCGACCAGGTCGTCGATCTGCGTCCTGTTGTCAGGGACGGCGGCGGCGAGCTCGGCGGCCAGGGCCCACCACGCCGGCGCGTCGGCGGTGGCGCCACCCGGCCCGTGGGCGACGAAGTCGTCGTGGGCCAGCTTCTGGAGCGCGGCCGGGTCGGCCGCGTAGAACGCGCCGAAGAACTCCCGTACGACCTCGCTGTTGTGTTCTGCAGTGTTCGTGTCCGCTTTGCTCATGTCCGCCGCCTCTCGGAGGACCCCGGCGGGGTCCCCGTACGGCCGTAGTCCTTCCCCGGCGGCCAGCAAGTTCACAGCCGCAGTGCGGATGCCCAAACATACCTCGCCGTTCCCCGCTGCGTAGGGTCTGGGCATGCTGCCTCCGGCAAGGGCCTCCCGAGCGTCGAGCGCCCATGTCGGCTGACGAGACGCTGTCCGCCGAGAAGCCGGTGCGGAGCGGGCGCCGGTCGCCACCGTCCGTCGGGGGCTCACCGCGGCAGAGGTCGCCCAGCGTGTCAAGGACGGCCGCACCAACGACGTCCCCGTGCGGGCCAGCCGCAGCACGTGGGAGATCGTCCGGTCGAACGTCTTCACGCGGATCAACGCGATCTTCGGCGTCCTGTTCGCGATCATCATGTCGACGGGGCACTACCTCGACGGCATGTTCGGTGGCCTGATCATCGCCAACAGCGCGGTCGGCATGATCCAGGAGCTGCGGGCCAAGCGGACGCTGGACCAGCTGACGATCGTCGGGCAGGCCAAGCCGCGGGTCCGCCGCGACGGCGTGACCGTCGAGCTCGCGCCGAACCAGGTGGTCGCCGACGACGTCATCGAGATGGGCGCGGGCGACCAGATCGTGGTGGACGGCGAGGTGCTCGGCTGCGAGGCCCTCGAGATCGACGAGTCGCTGCTGACCGGCGAGTCCGACCCGATCGTCAAGGCGGTCGGTGACCAGGTGCTCTCGGGCAGCTTCGTCGTCGCCGGCAGCGGCACGTACCGGGCGACCCGGGTCGGCCGCGAGGCCTACGCGGCTCAGTTGGCCGAGGAGGCCAGCAAGTTCACGCTCGTGAACTCCGAGCTGCGCAACGGCATCAACAAGATCCTGAAGTTCATCACCTACCTGCTGGTCCCGGCCGGCGCGTTGAGCATCTACAACGAGCTGTCCAGCGACGCGCCGATGAACGACGCGCTGCGCGGCATGGTCGCGGCGCTCGTCCCGATGGTGCCCGAGGGGCTGGTCCTCATGACGGCCATCGCGTTCGCGGTCGGGGTCATCCGGCTCGGCAAGCGCAACTGTCTGGTGAACGAGCTGCCCGCGATCGAGGGTCTCGCGCGCGTGGACGTGGTCTGTGTCGACAAGACCGGCACGCTGACCGAGAACGCGATGCGGCTGGCCGAGGTGCGCCCGCTGGGGGACGGGAGCTTGTCGACCGACGACGTGCTCGCCGCTCTCGCCGCCGCCGACGCGCGCCCCAACCCGAGCCTCGAGGCCGTCCGGCAGGCGTACCCGAACGACCCCGGCTGGCGCACGAGCGCCGTCGCGCCGTTCTCCTCGGCCCGCAAGTGGAGCGGGGCGAGCTACGCCGGCCGGGGCGACTGGGTGCTCGGCGCCGCCGACGTGCTGCTGACCCCGGGCAGCGCCGAGCGCGCCGAGGCCGAGGAGATCGGCTCCCGCGGCCTCCGCGTCCTGCTGCTCGGCCGCTCCGACCGTCCGGTCGACGCCGCCGACGCCCCCGGCGCGGTCACGCCGGTCGCGCTGGTGGTGCTCGAGCAGAAGGTCCGCTCGGACGCCAAGGAGACCCTGGACTTCTTCGGCCGGCAGAACGTCACCGTCAAGGTCATCTCGGGCGACAACGCGATCTCGGTCGGGGCGGTCGCGGTCACGCTCGACCTCCCCCACGCCGACGCTCCCGTCGACGCGCAGACCCTGCCCGGACGACCGGGAGGTCCTCGCCCAGACGCTGGAGACCTCGACCGTCTTCGGCCGGGTCACGCCCGCGCAGAAGCGCGCGATGGTCGGCGCGCTGCAGTCGCGCGGGCACACCGTCGCGATGACCGGCGACGGCGTGAACGACGTCCTCGCGCTCAAGGACGCCGACATCGGCGTCGCGATGGGGTCGGGCAGCCCGGCGGCCCGTTCGGTCGCGCAGATCGTCCTGCTCGACAACAAGTTCGCCACCCTGCCCCACGTCGTCGGCGAGGGTCGACGGGTCATCGGCAACATCGAGCGGGTCTCGGCGCTGTTCCTGACCAAGACCGTCTACTCGGTGCTGCTGGCGTTGATGATCGGGATCCCCGGGCTGATCGGCTTCGAGGTGCTGCCGTACCCGTTCCTCCCGCGGCACGTCACGATCATCGGCTGGTTCACGATCGGCCTGCCCGCGTTCGTGCTGTCGCTGGCGCCGAACAACGAACGAGCCAGCCCGGCTTCGTCGGTCGGGTGATGCGCACCGCGATCCCGGCGGGGATAGTCGTCGCGATCGCCAGTTTCGTGTCGTACGTGAACGCCTACGAGGGCGCGGACGCCACCCAGACCGAGAAGGTCCAGGCGAGCACCGCCGCCCTGGTGACCCTGCTCGCGATCGCGCTCTGGGTGCTGTCCGTCGTCGCGCGGCCGTACACCTGGTGGAAGATCCTGCTCGTCGGCGTCATGGTCGGCGCCTCGGTGTTGCTGTTCTCGACGCCGACGACCCAACGGCTGTTCGAGATCGACACCAGCAACGGCGAGTACATGACGGTGGCCGCCATCTGTGCGGCGGTGGGCATCGCCGTCGTGGAACTGGGGGCCCAACTGCAGAGCCGGGGGGCGCTGGGCCGCCGCAATACCCGTGGGTAGAGTGCCGAGGAGCCCGCCCCCCAGGTCCCCGGAGACTTAAGTGAAGGACATCCTCGAGGCGATCCTCGCCGACGACACCGCCGCGCCCTCGTTCGCCAGCATCCCGATCCCGCAGACCTACCGGGGCATCACGGTGCACAAGGACGAGGCAGAGATGTTCGCCGGCCTCACCACTCGGGAGAAGGACCCGCGCACGAGCCTGCACCTCGACGAGGTGCCCGTGCCCGAACTCGGTCCCGGCGAGGCCCTCGTCGCCGTGATGGCGAGCGCGGTCAACTACAACACCGTGTGGACGTCGATCTTCGAGCCCGTCTCGACGTTCAAGTTCCTCGAGCGCTACGCCAAGCTCAGCGACCTGACGAAGCGCCACGACCTGCCGTACCACGTGGTCGGCTCCGACCTGGCGGGCGTCGTGCTGCGCACCGGGCCCGGCGTCACCAAGTGGAAGGCCGGCGACAAGGTCGTCGCGCACTGCCTGTCCGTCGAGTTCGAGGACGCGGCCGGGCCACGACGACACGATGATGGACCCGCAGCAGCGCATCTGGGGCTTCGAGACCAACTTCGGCGGCCTCGCCGAGATCGCCCTCGTCAAGGCGAACCAGCTGATGCCGAAGCCGGCCCACCTGAGCTGGGAGGAGGCGGCCTGCCCCGGCCTCGTCAACTCCACCGCCTACCGCCAGCTCGTCTCGCACAACGGCGCGAACATGAAGCAGGGCGACGTCGTCCTGATCTGGGGCGCGTCCGGCGGCCTCGGCTCGTACGCGACGCAGATGGCCCTGATCGGCGGCGCGATCCCGGTCTGCGTCGTCTCCAGCCCGGAGAAGGCGGCGATCGTCCGCTCGATGGGCGCCGAGCTTGTCATCGACCGCTCCGCCGAGGACTACAAGTTCTGGAAGGACGAGCACGACCAGGACCCGAAGGAGTGGCAGCGCTTCGGCGCGAAGATCCGCGAGCTGACCGGCGGTGAGGACCCGGACATCGTGTTCGAGCACCCGGGCCGCGAGACCTTCGGCGCGAGCGTGTACGTGGCGAAGCGGGGCGGCATCATCGCGACCTGCGCGTCGACGTCGGGCTTCATGCACCAGTTCGACAACCGCTACCTGTGGATGAACCTGAAGCGGATCATCGGTTCGCACTTCGCCAACTACAAGGAGGCGTGGGAGGCCAACCGGCTCATCGACAAGGGCCTGGTGCACCCGACGCTCTCGCGGGTGTACCCGCTCGCGGAGACCGGCCAGGCGGCCTACGACGTCCACCGGAATCTGCATCAGGGAAAGGTCGGCGTGCTTTGCCTGGCTCCCCAAGAGGGCCTCGGCGTCACCGATCACCAGAAGCGGGAAAAGTTCGCCACGCAGATCGACCGGTTCCGCAACATCTGACCGAGAACTGACCCGCGACCGATTTCGGCCGAACTGCGCGCCATGTCACCATCTCCCATGGCCCTCGACTACGCACGCGACGACATGTCGTGGGCGGCTGCCTGGGGTTCGCGGTTCGACGTCGTGCTGCGCGGTTACGACCGCAACGAGGTCGACCGCCACGTCGACGAACTGACCGAGCGCATCGCGATGCTCCAGGCCCGTGCCGAGGCCGCGGAGACTGTCGGTGAGCGCAGCCGGCAGGAGGCGGTCCGGCTCGCGGCGGAGGCCACCCGTCTCGGCGCCCGGCTGGCGGAAGCCGACCGGCGCCTGGGCGAGGCCAACCGCAAGGTGGCGGACGCGGAGGCCCAGGCGGCGCTGCCGCCGCCGCTGCCCGGGGTCGACGGGGCGTCGCGGGTCATGCGCCTCGCCGAGCTCACGGCCGAGAGCCTGCGCGCCGAGGCGCAGGCAGCGGCCGCCGCCGTGTTGGAGCAGGCGCAGGAGACACTGTCGGCAGCCGCGGCCCAGGCCGAGGACGTCGTCGCCGCCGCCGCCGTCGAGAAGGCCCGCACGGTGAGCGAGGCCCGGGCGACCGCGGTGGCGTTGGCCGCCGCGGGCAAGGTCACCGCGGAAGAGCGGCGCAAGGAGGGCGCGACGGCACGCGACCGCACGATCGCCGCGGCCGAGCGCAAGGCGGCCGAGATCGTCGCCGGCGCGACAGGCGCGCGTGGCCGAGATCGAGCGCATCGTCTCCCGGCGCGTGGACGCCGCCGAGCACGCTGGTTTCGGTGCCCGCTCCCGCGGGCATGCCCGCGCCGCGCAGGCAACAGCCCGCATGCGCGCCCGCGCGAGCGAGACGCTGTCGGCCGCGCGCTTCGCCGCCCTCTCGATCGGCGCCTACGCCGTCGCGGAGGCCGATGCCCTCACCGCGCACGCGAACTCCCTTCGTGACGAGGCGGCCCGCCTGCTGGCCGAAGCGGAGGCCACAAACTCCGAAGCGAGCGTCCGCGCGGAGCTTCTGGCCGCCGCGGCATTGGACGCCGTCGCCGCCGAACTTGCCGCCAGGCGTGGGGAAATCCGAGCCGCAGAGTTCCAACGCGACACAATTCGGACAGAACGCGAAGGCATCGACCAACACCTGGCAAACCTTCGCGCGGGACTCGAGCTCTTTTCTGGATTGACCGCGCTTACCGGGGAGATCGATCACACTGGCAAGATCGAGGGCACCGAGCGGATCGACCAGGCCGGAAGCGGACTGGGTAACCCGGTCGGGTAGCGCCGAAGCAGGAATCGCGGAGACCGAACAGCAACGTTGGAGACAACGCTGTTGGCTCTCCAAACTCAGCGGTCTCTGCGAGGATGACCACCGACCACCCCCTGACCGAGGATTCAACACGCGATGACGATGAACGAGACTCCCCCTGCGTTCGACATCGTGCTCCGCGGTTACGAGCGTCGCCAGGTTGACGAGCACCTGGCCACGCTCGTGAACGAGCGGCTCACGGCAGACCGTCGGGCCGGCGACCTGGAAAAGCAGGTCAGCCGACTGAAGACCGACATGGAGAACAACAAGACCGAGCAGACCGAGCCGACGTACGCCGGTCTCGGTGCCCGGGTCGAGAAGATCCTCCGGCTGGCCGAGGAGGAGGCGCGCGACGTCGCCGCCGAGGCCAAGGCCGCGGGCGAGCGTGAGCGCGCCCAGGCTGCGGAGGACGCGAAGCAGGCCCGCGCGCTCGCCGACGAGGAGGCCAAGCGCCGCATCGCCGAAGGCGAGAAGAACGCGGAGCGGCTCCTCGAGCAGTCCCGCAAGCAGGCCACCCAGATCCGCACCGAGGCGACCGACGAGGCCGCGGCCAAGCTGGCCCAGGCCGAGAGTGTCGTCGAGGAGGCCCGCGCCAAGGCCGCGCAGATCGCCACCGAGGTCGAGGCCAAGCTGGCCAAGCGTCGCGAGCAGGCCGAGCGTGACCTGGTCTCCCGCACCGAGGTCGCCGAGCGCCGCCTCATGGAGACCGGCGAGAAGGCCGACCAGCTCCGGCTCGAGTCGCAGAAGATGCGGGACGACGCCGAGCGCCGTGCCAAGCAGCTCCTCGAGGCCGCGCGCCGCGAGGCAGAAGACTTGGTCAACGACGCCCGCGCCAAGGCCGAGCGCCAGCGGATGGAGTCCGAGCGCGAGCTCGCGGCCCTCACCCACCGGCGCGACAGCATCAACGCGCAGCTGTCCAACGTCCGCGAGATGCTCGCGACGCTGACCGGCTCCGCGGCGGCGCTCGTCCACGACGTCGCCGGGGCGGCCATGCCGGCCCAGGGCGGCCCGCAGGGCGCCAACTCGCCGGCCGACAACGGGGCCAACCCCTCGTAGTTGCGGCGACGCTCGTAGTTCCTCGTGTGGGGGCGGTGCCACTTCGGTGGTGCCGCCCCCTACGTGTGTCTCAGGCCGGTTCCGCGTCCAACTGGTTCAGGAAGGCGGCCAGCACGGCGGCGAACACGTCCGGCACCTCCATGCTGGACAGGTGCCCGGCGGCCTTGATCACGAACTCGCCGCGCCCGCCCGGCACCGCGGCCGCCATCGCCTCCGCGTCGGCGGGGGGCGAGAGCACGTCCTCCTCCCCCACCAAAACCAAGGTCGGGACGGTGGCGGCGCGCAGCGTGTCGAACGAGTCCGGCCGGGCGGCCATCGCCCGCTGGGCCCACGCTGCCGCGGCCGGGTCGCACTCGCGGACCAACTCGTCGATCCAGTCCACGACGTCCTGGCGACAGTCCTTCGTCGTCTCACCGACCAGCTTGGGCGCGACCTCGTCCAGCAGGGCGCGCGGACTGCCCTCGGCCTCGAGGGTGTCGGCCATACGCAAGCGGTTCTCGACCGCCGGCCCGGGGTCGGCGCCGGCCTTCGTGTCGGCGAGGACGAGAGCGGCGACCCGCTCGGGATGCCTGCGCAGGAAGGCCATCGCGACGTAGCCCCCCATCGACAGCCCGCCGAGGACGACGCTGCGCAAGCCCAGCCGGTCGAGCAGCGCGGCCACGTCGTCGGCCATCGCGTCGACCGAGGGCGGGTCGTCGCCCGGCGCGGACCCGCCGAAGCCGCGCAGGTCCGGGGTGACCAGCCGGCACCGCGGCTCGAGCTGTGCGCGCTGCGCCTGCCACATGCGTGACGAGAGCGGGAACGCGTGCAGCAGGACGACCGGGCGGCCCTGCCCGCTGTCGGAATAGGCAAGCTCGACGCTCATCGGGCAGAGGTTACTCGCGTCCGGGGCCGGCCGACCCCGCCCTTTCAGGACGGTTTCGCCGCGTCCGCCACCCCCTCGCGGCGCCCGTTCCGAGGTGACCGCTGCCATGATCGGGGATGTTCCGCACGTTCCGGCAGGCCCGCATCTCCACTCCCGACGTCACCATCGACACCCGGATCGGCGGCGACGGCCCGCCCGTCCTGCTCCTGCACGGCTATCCACAGACGAACGCGATGTGGCACCTCCTCGCGCCGGAACTCGCCGCCGAGTTCACCGTCGTAGCCCCCGACCTGCGCGGGTACGGCGCGAGCGACAAGCCGCGCGGCTCGGTCGGTCACCACGAGTACTCCAAGCGCGCGATGGCCGGCGACCAGGTCGAGGTGATGCGCGCGCTCGGCTTCGAGCGCTTCGCCGTCGTCGGGCACGACCGCGGCGCCCGCGTCGGGCACCGCCTCGCGCTCGACCACCGGGAGCGGGTCGAACGCCTCGCCGTCCTCGACATCCTGCCCACCTTGGAGATGTTCCGGAAGGCCGACGAGACCCTGGCGCGGGCCTACTACCACTGGTTCTTCCTCAGCCAGCCGTACGATCTGCCCGAACGGCTCATCGGCGCCGACCCCGAGTACTTCCTGCGGTGGTGCCTGCGCACCTGGAGCGCCGACCCCGAGTGCTTCGCCCCCGACGCGCTCGCGGAGTACGTCGAGGCGTTCTCCGACCCGGACACCGTCCACGCGACCTGCGAGGACTACCGAGCCGGCGCCGGGATCGACCTCGTCCACGACGAGGCCGACTTGGGCCGCCCGCTGGAGTGCCCCCTGCTGGTGGTGTGGGGTGAGCAGGGCTTCGTCGGCCGCCGCGGCGACGTGCTGGAGTCGTGGCGCCGACGGGCCGGGAACGTGAGCGGCGTCGCCGTCCCGGGTGGGCACTTCGTCGCGGAGGAGTCGCCGGCCGAGACGGCTGCGGCGCTGCTGCCGTTCCTCCTTGCGGGCAAGGGGTCCTGACGGACCGTCACCGCGCGCGCCCGGGCGGGTGCCGGCGCTCCCGGGCCGCCCAGCAGCCCGTGTGCCAGTGCCGCCGCTCCTCGCCGTCCGACTCCGTCGGCCAGGCCACGACGTGCGGCGTGCCCACCGCGATCTCCTGCTGGCAGCCGGGGCAGCGGTAGGCCTTGACGACGGTGACGCCCGTCAGCCGGCGGACGTTCCAGCTGCCGTCGCGGTGCACCTCGACTTGCGCGCTGTCCCCGCCCGAGCTGACGGGCCGCCGCTCCTCGGGACGCGGGTGACGGCGGGGCATGGCCCATTGTCACGGCTCGGTCAACGTGTGAACCGATCAGGGGGGCAAGGCGTCTGTCCTGCAACGACGTTCGCTTCTGAGGGAGACAGAACACCATGACCACGTCCGCGCGCTCCAAGTTCCGCCGCGCCGCCCTGCCCGCCTCCGCCGCCGTCCTGCTCTCGGCGGCCGTCGTCGCCGCCGTCGTCGGCAGCGGGTCCAGTTCCGTGGCCGCGCCGGGCGACCCGGCCCCGCACACCGTCACGGTCTCGGGCGTCGGGCACGTCACCGGGACCCCGGACGTGCTGCGCCTCGACCTCGGCGTGCAGCGCACGGGCGACAACGTCAACGCCGCGCTGAACGCCGCCAACGCCGACATTCGCAAGATCAAGGACGCGCTCCAGCGCCACGGCGTCGCCGACAAGGACATGCAGACCTCGCAGCTGTCGATCAACCCGCACTGGGAGGACAACGGCAAGACGAGCTTCGTCAAGGGCTACGACGTCTACCAGTCGCTGACCGTCAAGCTGCGCAAGCTCTCGGACGCGGGAGACGCGATCTCCGACGCTGCCGAGGCCGGCGGCAACGCCACCCGGATCAACGGCGTCTCCTTCGACATCGAGGACAACGCCAACCTGCTGAAGGCCACCCGCGACGCCGCGTTCGCCGACGCGAAAGCCAAGGCCGAGCAGTACGCGCGCCTGGCCGGCCGCGACCTCGGCGAGGTCAGCTCGGTCAGCGAGAACACGAACGGCGGCGGGAACGTCCCGTACCCGACCGCGATGTACGAGAGCGACGCGGCGGCGAAGTCCTCCGTCCCGATCGAGGCCGGCTCGCAGCAGGTCTCGATCGACTCCACCGTCGTCTGGGAGCTCAACGGCTGACCTCTGGCGCTCGGCGTGCCACCTGCGTCCGGCAGATCGTGGGTTACTGCCCACGATCTGCCGGACGCTTTCGCGTGCGCACCCGAACGTTTCGCGGCCTTCGTGCGTCCCGTCCTCACCACAACCGTTGTGGGAGGACTTGGGAGGTTTCGTGACGGTCTCGATCCGGCGCCGTACGCTCGTGCCTGCGGGTCTCGTGGCGGCCGCGGCCGCCGCCACCGCGCTCGTCCTGGCGGCCGGTTCCGGCCCAGTCGCCGCGGCGGCCACCGCCGCCGACCCGCCCCGGACGGTCGCAGTCCAGGGCACCGGGCAGGTGATCTCGAAGCCCGACATCCTGCGCGTGACCCTGGCGATCACCAAGCGCAGCGCGAATGTGTCCAGTGCGATGAACGGGGCCAACTCGCTGGTCACCAAGATGCGCGCCGCGCTCCGCAAGAACGGTGTCGCCGACCCGGACGTCCAGACGACGGACTTCCGGGTCGACAGCACGTATTCCAAGAGGAACCCCGGCTACATCGCCTCCCAGTCGCTGCAGGTCGTCCTGCGCGACCTGCCGAAGGCCGGGCGCGCCATCGCCGACGCAGCCGACGCCGGCGGCAACGCCACCGAGATCTACGGAGTTTCCTACGACATCGAGGATCGGGTCTCCATGCTGAAGAAGGCCCGCGACCTGGCGTTCGCCGACGCCGAGGTCAAAGCGCAGCGGTACGCGAAGCTCGCCGGGCGGACGCTCGGCGCCGTCCGGCTGGTGACCGAGGGCAACGTCCAGTACGACGACTCCTACGGCGAGGAGGCCCTCCAGATGGGCGGCAAGCGCACGTCGGTGGCAACGGCGGCGAAGAGCAGCAGCGTGCCGCTGTCCGCGGGCAGCCAGGGCGTCGAGGTCCGCTCCTCCGTCACCTGGAACCTGCGATGAGGGCGCTGCGCCGCCGGGCGCTCGTCCCGGCCGGGCTCGCGCTGACCGTGGCGGGCGCGTTCGCAGCCCTCGTCCTGACGGCCGGTTCCGGGCCCGTGTCCGCGGCCGACTCGGCAGCCGCCCAGCCCGGGACCGTCGCCGTCGAGGGGACGGCGATGGTGATCGGGTCGCCGGACATCCTGCGGACGACCCTCGCGGTCACCAAGCGCGCCCCCGACGTGTCCGCCGCGATGAACGGCGCCAACAAGCTGATCTCGAAGGTCCGCGCGGCGCTGAAGAAGGACGGCGTCGCCGAGGCCGACATCCAGACCAGGGACTTCTCGGTCGACAAGTCGTACTCGAAGAAGAGCCCCGGCTACATCGCCTCGCAGTCGCTGGCGATCACCGTCCGCGACCTGGGCAAGGCCGGCAAGATCATCGCGGACGCGGCGGCCGCGGGCGGCAACGCGACCCGGATCTACGGCGTCTCCTACGACCTCGAGGACCGCTCCGACCTGGTGAAACAGGCCCGCGATCTGGCTTTCAGCGACGCCAAGGCGAAGGCGAACCGCTACGCCAAGCTCGCCGGCCGATCGCTCGGCGAGGTCCGGACGGTCACCGAGGGCCGCGCCGGCGAGTACTACGACGATCACGAAGGCGCCTACTGCTCCGGCTGCGCGGTCGCGAAGGCCGCGAAGGCGTCCGGCCCGAGCGCAGTGTCCCTGGCCGCGGGCAGCCAGCGCGTCACGATGCGCTCGTCGGTGGTGTGGGACCTGCGCTGAGGCCCCGCACGGGGGTGCAGAGATCTCGGCGGCCGGGGTGGGTCCCGGCTCCGGTCGCCGAGTCGTTCTCGCACCCGTCCGGGGCGGGTAACCTGAGCGGGTGCCCCGATACGACTATCACTGCCGCGAGTGCCACACGACCTTCGAGCTGACCAGGCCGATGTCGGAGGCTCGCGACCCCGCAAGCTGCCCGGACGGGCACGCCGACACCGTGAAGATGCTCTCCCAGGTCGCCATGGTCGGCGGCCAGGCGAGCACCTGGCCGCCGCCGAAGGGCTCGCTCAAGCCGCAGGCCGTCGTGGACAAGGGCTATGTGCCCCGCTCCGCTACCGGCTGCTGCGGCGGCAAGTGCAGATAGGTCGGCGGGCCTAGCCGAGCCGTACCGTCAGCTCGGTCAGGCCGTGCAAGATGATGTTCGGCTTGAACCGAAGGTCCTCGACTGCGCCAGCCAGGCGAAGGTCCGGGAACCGTTTGAGCAGGCTCTCGAGCGCGATCCGCGCCTCCAGCCGGGCCAGCGGCGCACCCACACAGTGGTGGATGCCGTGTCCGAACGCCACGTGCGAGTTCGGTGAACGCGTGATGTCGAGGTCGGCCGGCGCCGCCGCGTGCCCCGGGTCCCGGTTCGCGGCGAGCAGCGCCGGCACGACAACCTCCCCGGCGGCGATCGCGACTCCCCCGATCTCCAATGGCTCCGTCGCCTGCAGCGGGAACGCCGCCTGGACGGGGCCTTCGTAGCGCAGCAGTTCCTCGATGGCCGCCGGCAGCAGCGCCGGTTCGGCCCGCAGCCGGGCGAGCTGGTCGGGGTGCTCGAGTAGCGCGAGCGTCCCGTTCGCGATGAGGTTCACCGTCGTCTCGTGCCCGGCGACCGTCAGCAGGAAGATCATCGACGTCAGCTCGTCGTCGGAGAGCAGGTCGCCGCTGTCGCGCACGGCGACGAGTGCCGAGAGCAGGTCGTCGCCCGGCTTGCGCCGCTTGCGGTCGACGAGGTCGCGGGCGTAGCAGACCTCCTCCTTGACCGCCGCGCCGTAGGCCCCCGGGTCGATGTAGGTCGCCCCGACCAGCGTCTCGGCCCAGCCCCGGTACTCCTCCCGGTCTGCCTCCGGGATGCCGATGAATTCGCAGATCACGGTCATCGGCAGCGGGAAGGCGTAGGCCGCGATCAGGTCGACCTCGCCGCCTCCGGCCGCCGCGGACGCCATCTCGTCGAGCAACGCGTCGGCGATCTCCTGAACCCGGGGCGCCAGCGCCGCTACCCGCCGGCCGGTGAATGCCGCGCCGACGAGGCGGCGCAGCCGGGCGTGCTCCACGCCGTCCTTCGACAGCATGTGGGTGGCGAGCCCAGCCGCGTAGTCCGGTGCCGTCTCGCGAGCGAGCCGCCCGTTGGTCACCGGCGCCTTGACCAGGCGGGGGTCGCTCAGCACCTGGCGAACCTCGGCCTGGCCTGTGACGAGCCACGCCGGGACGCCGCCCGCGACCGGCAGCGAGATCGCCTGCACCGGCCCGCTGCGGCTCAGCTCGGCGTACGCGTCCATCCGTCCGCGAGCGCCGGTGGCGCCGAAGGGGTCGGGGCGCTCGGTCGTGGTCATCGGAACTCCTTCGCGCCGAGGAACACCGGCAGGTCGGCGAACCCGTGGATGAGCAGGCTCGGCCGCCGCTTCAGCTCGCCGGCGGACACCGCCAGCCGCATATCGGGGAAGCGCCTCAGCAGCGCCTCGAGGGCGATCCGGCCTTCGAGCCGCGCCAGCGGGGCACCGATGCAGTAATGGATCCCGTACCCGAACGCGACGTGGGACGAGCGCGCACGGGCCACCTCCAGCGTCTCGGGCTCCGGCGTCAGCTCCGGGTCGCGGTTCGCGGCGAGCAGGGCGGGGACGACGACGTCGCCCGGCGCGATCTCGACCGCGCCGACGGTGAGCGGCGCCGTCGCCACCAGCGGGAACGTCACCTGGACGGGGCTGTCGAAGCGCAGAAGCTCCTCGACCGCGCCTGGCAGCAGGGCCGGGTCGCCGCGCAGCCGGGCGAGGACTCCGGAACGCCGATCAGCTCGCAGATCACCGTCATGGGCAGCGGGTAGGCGAACTCGGCTACGAGGTCGACCGCGACGCCGTCTGGCGTGGACGCCTCGAGGGCGTCGAGCAGGTCGTCGGTGATCTGCCGGATGCGGGGCTCGAGCGCCGCGATCCGCCGGGATGTGAACGCCGCCCCGACGAGGCGGCGGAGCCGGGCGTGGTCCTCGCCGTCGCAGGCCAGCATGTGCTTCGACAACCCCGGCGCGACTTCCGGCAGCGCGGCCAGGACCATCGCGCCGGCCGGGGTCGGCGCCTTGACGAGGCGGGCGTCCGTCAGCACCTGGCGCACCTCGGCGTGCCCGGTGACCAGCCACGCCGGGCGTCCCGACGGCAGGTCGACCGACTGGACGGGCCCGGACGCGGCGAGGACCGCGTACGCCTCGGTGCGCCCGTGGACGCCCGAGGCGGAAAAGGGGTCGACCTTCACCCTGGCGGTCATGCGGCTCCCCGATCGTCCGGTCGTCCTACCGGTACTCGCGGTAAGTGTGTCCGGTCGGGGAGCCGTGTGTCACCAGCGTCAGCCCTGCGAGTGGTCCCGGAAGCCGCGGCCGGTCTTGCGTCCGAGGTAGCCGGCGGTCACCAGGTGCTCGAGCAGCGGCGCAGGCGCGAAGCCGGGCTCGCGGAACTCGAGGAACAGCGTCCGCTGGATCGCCAGCGACACGTCGAGCCCGACGACGTCCAGCAGGGTGAAGGGACCCATCGGCAGCCGGCAACCGTGCTTCATCGCCAGGTCGATGTCGTCGGCCGTCGCGTAGTGCGCCTCGAGCATCTTCACCGCGTCGTTCAGGTACGGGAAGAGCAGGGCGTTGACGATGAACCCGGCGCGGTCACCGCAGGTGACCGCGACCTTGCCGAGCTTCTTACACAGCGCCCGCGAGGTCTCGACGACCTCGGCCGACGTCGCGACGGTGTGCACGACCTCGACGAGCTTCATCACCTGGGCGGGGTTGAAGAAGTGGATCCCGATGACGTCGCTGCGGCGCCCGGTGACCGCGGCCATCTCGATGACGGGCAGGCTGGACGTGGTCGTCGCGAGGATCGCGCCCGGTCGGCAGATCTCGTCGAGGTTCTCGAACAGCGCCTTCTTGACCGTCAGATCTTCCACGACGGCCTCGACCACGAGGTCGACGGTGGCCAACTCGTCCAGCTTGGTGGTGCCGGTGACCCGGCCGAGCGCCGCGTCGCGGGCCTCGGTCGTGAGCTTGCCGCGCTGGACGGCCTTCTCGAGCGAGCGCTCCATATTCTTGCGGACGGACGCAACCCGCTCGTCGCTGCGGGCGACGTAGGTGACGTCGTAGCCGGCCTTCGCGAAGACCTCGATGATGCCCGTCGCCATCGTGCCGGTGCCGACGACGCCGACCCGCGCGATGTCGTGCCGCATCTCCGGCCCGGACCCGGCGGCCGGGGTCAGGTGGTCGGCGACGATCTTCGGCGACTCCGAGCTCTCGTAGGAGTAGAAGCCGCGGCCCGTCTTCCGGCCCAGCAGTCCGGCGGCCATCATCTGCTTGAGGATCGGCGCCGGCGCGTGCACCCGCTTGCGGTCCTGGCGGTACATCGAGTTCAGGATCTCGTAGGCCGTGTCGAGGCCGATGAGGTCGAGCAGCGCGAGCGGGCCCATCGGGTAGCCGCAGCCGTAGATCATCGCCGCGTCGATGTCCTCGCGGGTCGCGTAGTGCGACTCGAACATCGTCACCGCGTGGTTCAGGTACCCGAAGAGCAGCGCGTTGGCGATGAACCCGGCCTTGTCACCGCAGACGACGGGGATCTTGCCGAGCTTCTCCGCGAGCACTTTGGACGACTCGACGACGCCGGGGTCCGTGACGACCGTGCGGACGACCTCGACGAACTCCTGCACCTGACCGGGGTTGAAGAAGTGCATGCCGACGACGCGGCTCGGGTTCTGGGTGGACACCGAGATCTCGGTGACGGCCAGGGAGGACGTGTTCGTCGCGAGGATCGCGTCGGGCCGCGTGATCGCGTCGAGCCGGGCGAAGATCGAGCGCTTGAGGTCGAGGTCCTCCGGGACGGCCTCGATGACGAGGTCCGAGTCCGCGAGGTCGTCGAGGTTCGTGCTCAGCGTGACCCGGGAGAGCAGGTCGTCGCGCTCCGCCTCGGTCAGCTTGCCGCCCTTGACCGCGCGGGCGGTCGAGCTCTCCAGGTGGGAGCGGCCGCGGGCGACCGCCTTCTCGTCCACATCAACGCCGACGACCACGAGGCCGTTGCGCGCGAGGACCTCGATGATCCCGGACCCCATCGTCCCGACGCCGACTACTCCGGCCTTGGCGAACTCGGCTGACATCACTGCACCTCCGCGTCGTCCGGTGCGGCGGTGCACCGGAGGGTTACCGAACCGTAGAACGATAGCTTGGCTCTCGTGCGACTCGTTATAGCCCGCTGTCAGGTCGACTACGTCGGCCGCCTGACCGCCCACCTGCCGATGGCCATGCGCCTGCTGCTGGTCAAGGCGGACGGATCCGTCCTCGTGCACTCCGACGGCGGCTCGTACAAGCCACTGAACTGGATGTCACCGCCCTGCACGCTGACCGAGTCCCCTGGTGCGTGGCTCGTCGTGAACAAGGCCGGCGAGGAACTGCGGATCAGCCTCGAGGAGGTCCTGCACGACACCAAGCACGAACTCGGCGTCGACCCGGGCCTGCAGAAGGACGGAGTAGAAGCTCACCTGCAGATCCTGCTCGCCGACCACGCCGAGGTGTTCGGCGCCGGGTGGCGGGTCGTGCGGCGGGAGTACCCGACGTCCATCGGGCCCGTCGACCTGCTGTGCAAGGACGCCGACGGCGCCAGCGTCGCCGTCGAGATCAAGCGGCGCGGCGACATCGACGGGGTCGAGCAGCTCACCCGCTACCTCGACCTGATGAACCGCGACCCCCTCCTCGCCCCCGTCCGCGGGATCTTCGCCGCGCAGGAGATCAAGCCCCAAGCCCGCGTCCTCGCCGAGGACCGCGGCATCCGCTGCCTCGTGGTCGACTACGACGCCCTTCGCGGCGCCGACGACCCGGCAATGCGCCTCTTCTGACCGTCACTTCTGACGCATCGTCATGGCGTCCGCGGACCCGCCTGGCTTGTCATCCGTTAGCGGGCGGTGTCATCCGTCCTGACGGATGACACCGCCCGGCAACGGATGACAGGGCAGATCGGGCCTGTGGACGAAGAATGCATGCCAGGCGGCGATGGGCCATGATCCGTCAATGCGAGCCGGGGGGCTCGCGATTTTCCTGGGGAGGGATCATGGGGTTCAACCATGCTGTGCGTGCTGGCCGCAAGAGCAGCCTCGTCGCCGTCGTCGCCGTCGCCGTACTCGGTGGGTGCGTCGTCAGCGCGCCGGCTTCAGCAAATGCCGATGGCGCCGCAGACGTCTGGGGCGCGTGCGGGTGGCGCGACGGCGAAATGGAGCTGGTCCGGACGTTCGACAGGCATCGCGGGGACGACGGCGCCGGCCATGTGCTGACCGGCGGCGGTGCGCGAATGTTGTGCGGGGACGACAGATCTGGCTACCGCCACATCCTGAAGCGCCACAAGCGTGACTGGGCGTACGACGCCGGGACAGTGGGCTCAAACTGGCGAGACCACGCGGACTGGTCGATCGACGTCACGCTGACCGACCCGGACGCCGTCTCATATCGCGTCGAACCGAACGACAAGCGAAGCTACTGTTACTCCCGCTCCATCGAGCTGTGGGACAAGAACAACCGCAAGCACATCAAGAACAGAATCGTGAAGGTCGTCGTCAAGGAAGAGACGGCGGACATCATCACCGCCTATCCGAACGATCGCCAGTGCAGCAACTGAATCGAAGAGGACACGAACCGGACATGGACGATCAGGACTATCTCTCGTACTTGGAGGCTGACCTGTCCTCGGGCGGTTCCGTCGCCAGTGTCGACCGCAAGGGCGAGTCGGTTGTTCTGACAGTCACGCGGTACGAGGGTGTCGAACTCGAGTTCCCGACGGTCATCAGGACCACGCGAGAGGCATTCAGCGCCTACCTGACCTTCACCTCGGAGAGCGGCTTGGCCGTCTGGCCCGAAGGACCTGGTCAAGCTTCGGCGTACGCACTCTTCCGGATCCACCTGGACGAGGAAATGACTGTCCTGGCAGGCAACCCCGACATCATCACCGTCACCAAACGCGAGATGAAGGTTGTCCGCGACCGGCCGTACACCCCGTTCGCCCCGCCGCCCGGCGACTACGAGTGGCGAGCCTGACCCTCTCCCCTACCTCCCTGGAGCAGCGACACGCCGGGCGGCCTCGGCGTGTCGCTGCTCCCAGCTCATCTACGTGCGCCGGCCGGGGTGACGGTGTGCATCAATTTTGGCCGAGCAGCCGGGCAGGCAGTCGGCGAGCGCCTGCAGATGAACGGCGACCCCCTCCTACGCGGGATCTTCGCCGCGTAGAAGATCAGGCCCCAAGCCCGCCTCCTCGCCGAGGACCGCGGCATCCGCTGCGTCGTCCTAGACTACGACGGCCTGCGCGGCGCCGACGACCCCCGCATGCGCCTCCTCTGACCGTCGCTTCTGACGCGCCGTCACGTCGTCCGCCGCCCCCCAGGCCGACGAATGAGGGGCGCACATGGACGACGTCGACTACCTGGCGCTCCTCGCCGCCGACATCGCTGCGGAGGGTGGCACGGTCGCGGCCGGCAAGGCGTCTCTGACGATTACGCGCTACCAGGGCCTTGATCTCGAGTATCCGACAGAGATCCGAACGACTCCGCAAACATTCGCCACCTACCTGGCGTCGATGACCGTCCCCCCAGCCTGGAGGACAGGCGACCCGCGATCCGGGGGCTACGCCCTGTTCTGCATCCACCTGGACGAGGAGATGACGGTCCTGGCGGGCAACCCGGACATCATCACCGTCACTGCGCGGGAGATGAAAATCGTCCGCGACCGGCCGTACGAGCCGTTCGCCCCGCCGCCCGGCGACTACGAGTGGCGCGACTGACCCTCTCCCCTACCCCTGGAGCAGCGACACGCCGGGCGGCCTCGGCGTGTCGCTGCGCTCAGCTCATCCATGAGCGGCGACTAGGTGACGGTGCGTCAGGTCAGATCGGCAGGCGGTCGGCGATCGCTTGCAGGTAGGACTTCCACGCCGCGCGGACGGGACCCGCGTCGACACCAGCAGGCAGGCGCTGCTCGACGACGGCGCGGGCGTTCGGGCCGGCGCCGTCCTCGAGCCGGAATGCCGCCGGGTCGGCACCGGGGCCCGGTGCTCGCGACCGCGTCCAGCACGGGCTTCACCTCGGCGACCGGGGCGGTCAGCGGGCGGGCGAACCACACCAGCGTGCCGTCGCCGTCGACGGTCACCGTCCCGTCCGTGAGGCCGAACAGCGCGACCATCTCCTCGTGCTTGGCCTGCCAGCCGTCCATCGCCCAGGCCTGCGGAGACCCGTCGAGGACGTGGTCCAGCGCGTCGAAGCACATCAGCCAGCCGCTGGCGAAGCTCGCCACGTCCGGGTAGAAGTTCACGAAGTGCTCCAGCACCAGCAGGCAGCCGTCGCCGTCCGGAGAGAGCTCCCAGCGCAGCATCTCGTCGACCCACTCGAACGCGAGCAGCCGCGGCGGGTCGACCTCGGTGACGACGCCGGTCGACGGGTCCTCCCCCGGCCCACTGGGCGCGAAGGTCAGCGCACCGCCGACAACCAGGTCACCGTTGAACGGGCCCGGGAACCAGTGCTTCGACTGCTCCGGGTCAGTCAGCGCGCGCCAAACCTTCTCGACGGGGTGCGCAAGGCGGCGCTCCATGCGCAGGACGGGCCGGGGCCCGGTGATCGTGAGGGTCGGTTTCATCGTGAGGTCTCCGTGTCGGGTCGTCGGGCATGACGTCGAGGTGGCGCTCGAGCGCGTCGAAGCTGCGCTCCCAGAGCCGGCGGTACGGCGCGAGCCACTCGTCGATCTCGGCGAGCGGCTCCGGCAACAGCTCATAGAGGCGACGCTGCGCGTCCGGCCGGACGGTGACGAGGCCCGCGTCCCGCAGCACGCGTAGGTGCTTGGACGTGCCCGGCTGACTCAACCCGAGCTGTGCCGACCAGGTCGTTCACCGACCGAGGCCCGTCGGCCAGTAACTCGACGATGTGCCGACGGGACGGTTCGGCCAGGACGGCGAACGCAGCGCTCATCCCGCCAGCATGCCCTTATGGTTATATACCTGTCAAGTAATGCACCGACCTCGCTACCCGAGCCTCGGCCCGTGCGCCACACTGCCCGGATGCGCGCAGCGCGGCCGGGCGCCGCCGTCGCTCGCCCTCGCCCTGCTGCTCTCGGGCTGCGGCGACGCCAGCGCGAGCGTCGCCCCGCCGAGCGAGACGCCCGCGTCCCACGCCGAGCCCGCCCTCTCGCCCGGCCGTCAACCGCGCGCAGCCCCGGCGGCGCGGAGACCGGCCGCCGGACGATGCCGCTGGTCGAAGCACGGTCCGCGGGCGAAGAAGCGGATCGCCCTGACCTTCGACGCCGACCTCACCACCGGGATGCGCGCGCGGCTGCGCTCGGGCAAGGTCGACGTCGTACTACAACGCGGACCTGATCACGAGTCCTGCGCCGCCTGCGACGTGCCGGCGACGATGTTCCTCACCGGCCTGTGGATGGAGCAGTACCCGAGCGTGACCCGGACCTGGCCGGCCGATCCGCTGTTCGAGCTCGGCACCCACTCGCAGACGCATCGCGCGTTCACGTCCGCACTGCTACGGGCTCGGCACCGTCCCGCCGAAGGAGATGCTCCGCGAGGTCACCCGACGCGATCCGGACGCTCGACCGCCTCGATCCGCGACGCGACGCGCTACTTCCGCTTCCCCGGCGGCTGCTCCGACGACGCCGCGCTGCGCCGCACCGCCGCCGCGGGCGTGACCGCGATCGGCACCGACCTGGCCGGCGGCGACGGGCACGCCCGCTCGGCGGACGCGATCGCGAACACCGTCCTGCGCGGCGCCGGCACCGGCACGATCGTCACCCTGCACATGCACGGCGGCGACATCGTCCCGCTGACGGACGAGGCCGTGGCGAAGATCGTCAAGAAGCCTGCGCAAGCGCGGCTACGAACTCGTGACCGGTCTCCGAGCTACTCGGCCGAGCCGTAGCGTCCGCAAAGCGCGGTTACAGGCCCGCAGCGGAGGCCGAGCCCGTTCGCCGCCGGATGACCTCGACGATCTCGCGCCATGATCGCGGTGAGCCCGTAGTCCTTCGGCGTGAACACCGCGGCGACGCCGGCCGCGCGCAGGGCCCGGCGCGTCGGCCTCGGGCACGATGCCACCGACGATCACGGGGACGTCGCCCGGCGCCGGCCTCGCGCAGCCGCGCCAGGATGTCCGGGATCAGCTCCATGTGCGAGCCCGACAGGATCGACAGCCCGACGCAGTGGACGTCCTCCTCCACCGCGGCGCTCACGATCTGACTGGGCGTCAGCCTGATGCCCTGGTAGACGACCTCGAAGCCGACGTCGCGGGCCCGGACCGCGACCTGCTCGGCGCCGTTGGAGTGCCCGTCCAGACCCGGGCTTGCCGACGAGCAGCCGCAAGCCGCCCGCCGAGCTCCTCGCCCGTGCGCCGCACCGCCTCGCGGACCGTCCGCGATCTCGGCGCCGCCGGCGCCGGCGCTCGGTGCGCCCGAGACGCCCGTCGGCGCGCGGAACTCGCCGAAGATGCCGCGCAACGCCGCCGACCACTCCCCCGTCGTCACGCCCGCCCGCGCGCAGGCGAGCGTCGCCGGCATCAGGTTGGCGTCGGTCTTCGCCACCGTCCGCAGCTGCTCCAGGGCCTCGGCCACGGCCGTCGCGTCCCGGCCCGCCCGCCAGGTCGCGAGGCGCGGCGACCGCGGCCCGCTCGGCCTCGGGGTCGGCGGTCTGGATCGCGGCGTCCAGGTCGGCGGTCAGCGGGTTCGGCTCGGTCTCGGTGAACGAGTTGACGCCGATGATCCTGTCCTCGCCCGACTCGATCCGCCGGCGGCGCTCGGCGTGCGAGGCGACGAGGGCCGACTTCATGTAGCCGTTCTCGACCGCCGCGACCGCCCCGCCCTGCGCGGCGACCCGGTCCATCTCCGCGCGGGCGGCCTCGACGAGCTCGGCCACCTTCTTGCGTCGACGACGACGGAGCCGGTGAACAGGTCGTCGTACTCGAGCAGGTCGGACTCGAACGCCAGCACCTGCTGGATCCGCAGCGACCACTGCTGGTCCCACGGGCGCGGCAGGCCGAGCGCCTCGTTCCACGCCGGCAGCTGGATCGCGCGGGCCCGCGCGTCCTTCGACAGGGTGACCCCGAGCATCTCCAGCACGATTCGCTGGATGTTGTTCTCCGGCTGCGCCTCGGTCAGGCCGAGGGAGTTGACCTGGACCCCGTAGCGGAAGCGGCGCGCCCGGGCGTCGGTGATGCCGTACCGGTCGCGCGTCAGCGTGTCCCAGAGCTCGACGAAGGCGCGCATCTTGCACATCTCCTCGACGAACCGCACCCCGGCGTTCACGAAGAAGGAGATCCGCGCGACGACGTCCGCGAAGTCCTCCGGCGCCACCTGCCCGGAGTCGCGCACCGCGTCCAGGACGGCGACGGCGGTCGACATCGCGAACGCGAGCTCCTGGACGGTCGTCGCGCCCGCCTCCTGCAGGTGGTAGCTGCAGATGTTGATCGGGTTCCACTTCGGGACGTTCGCGACCGTGTACGCGATCATGTCGGTCGTCAGGCGCAGCGACGCCGCCGGCGGGAACACGTACGTCCCGCGGGACAGGTACTCCTTGATGATGTCGTTCTGCGTGGTGCCGGAGAGCTTGCCGAGCACCTCGGACGGTTCGACGCCGGCCTGCCGCGGCCTGCTCCTCGGCCACCACCTGGTACATCGCGAGCAGCCACATCGCGGTGGCGTTGATCGTCATCGAGGTGTTCATCGCGTCGAGCGGGATGCCGTCGAAGAGCCGGCGCATCTCCCCGACGTGCGGCACGGGAACGCCGACCTTGCCGACCTCGCCGCGCGCGAGCTCGTCGTCGGGGTCGTAGCCGGTCTGCGTCGGCAGGTCGAACGCGACCGACAGCCCGGTCTGGCCCTTGGCGAGGTTGCGCCGGTACAGCGCGTTGGACTCGGCCGCGGACGAGTGCCCCGCGTACGTCCGGATCAGCCAGGGCTTGTCGCGGCTCATCGGCCCCCATCGTCCACCCCTGTTCGCAGGCGCTCGTCGCAGGCCGGTCTCCGACCCGACGAAAGCGTACCCGCCGGTTGTGACCGGGCCAGTGGACAGCGAGTGTGACGGAAGGCACCCTTGAGCGATGGGAGGGACGACGGGGGCTACGTACCTTCGGGCCCGATCGTCGCGCTCGGCGTCGTCGGGTTCTTCATCCTGGTCCTGCGCTGGGCCTACTCGAGCCGCACCACGACGCTGCTGTCCGCGCCGCCCCGCACCGGGCACGCCGGACGAGTACGGGCTGCTCGTCTCGGTCGCCGCGCCCGACACGGCGGCAGGAGGGCGCAAGCGATCCGCGACAGGCTGGAGGCCGCCGGCTTCCAGGTCACCCTCGTCGAGACGCAACTCCGGGCCTGCACGTGCTCGTCTGGCCGGCGGACGCCACCCGGCGCACGCGCGGCGCTCGAAGCCGAGTCCCATCAACTGACGCGACCCGTCACATCCCTGCACGTCAGGGCTCGTACACGTCCGGATCGGGCTCACGGATGATGTCGGCGCCGAGCGAGCGCAGCTGCTCGACGAAGTTGGCGTAGCCCCGGTCGACGTGGTGGACGTCGGTGACGATCGTCTCCCCGTCCGCGACGAGGCCGGCGAGCACGAGGCCCGCGCCGGCCCGGATGTCGTGGGCGCGCACCGGGGCGCCCGAGAGCTGCTCGCGGCCGCGGATCACGGCGTGGTGACCGTCGGTCTTGATCAGCGCGCCGAGGCGCACCATCTCGTCGATGAACATGAACCGCGCCTCGAACACGTTCTCGGTCACCATCGCTGCGCCCTCCGCGACGGTGTTGAGCGCGATGAACGCAGGCTGCAGGTCGGTCGGGAAGCCCGGGTACGGCAGTGTGACGATGTCCACTGCCTCGGGCCGGCGGTCCATCGCCACCCGGAAACCGTCGTCGAGCCATTCGACGTCCGCCCCGGCGGTGACGAGCTTGTCGAGCGCGAGCTCGAGGTGCTGCGGGCGGGCGTTGCGCACGATGACGTCGCCGCGGGTCATCGCCGCCGCGACCGCCCAGGTGCCGGCGACGATGCGGTCCGGCACCGTCCGGTGGGTGGTCGGGCTCAGGCCGCTGACGCCCTCGATCTCGATCGTCGACGAGCCCGGCGCCGTTGATCTTCGCGCCCATCTGGATCAGCATGTCGGCGAGGTCGACGATCTCGGGCTCGCGCGCCGCGTTGTCGATCACCGTCGTCCCGTCCGCGAGCACCGCGGCCATCAGGATGTTCTCGGTCGCCCCGACGCTCGGGAAGTCCAGCCAGATCGACGCCCCGCGCAGCCCGTCGGGCGCCCGGGCGATGATGTAGCCGTGCTCGGACTCGCTCGTCGCGCCCAGCTTCGCGAGCCCGGCGAGGTGAAAGTCCAGCGCTCGCGAGCCGATGTTGTCGCCGCCCGGCAGCGCGACCTTGGCCTCGCCGCAGCGCGCGACCAGCGGGCCGAGCACGCAGATGGACGCGCGCAGGCGCCGCACCAGGTCGTAGTCCGCCTCGTGGCCCGGGTCCGGCCGGCACGTCGATGACCACCTGTCCGGCGCCGACCTCGACCTCGCACCCGAGGCGGCGCAGCAGCGCCGCCATGTAGTCGGTGTCGAGGATGTCCGGCACTGCCGTGAGCGTCGTGCGCCCCTCGGCCAGCAGCGCCGCCGCCATCAGCTTCAGCACGCTGTTCTTCGCGCCCGACACGCTGACCTCACCGACGAGGCGAGCGCCCCCCATGACCCTGAACCTGTCCATCGGTGCATCGTATTCACTCGCGCACCCCTAGGCTCGGGCTCATGGTCAACCTCACGCGCATTTACACCAAGACCGGGGACGACGGGACGACGTCGCTCGGCGACTTCAGCCGGACTACCAAGAACGACCCGCGCCTGGCCGCGTACGCCGACGTGGACGAGGCGAACAGCGCGATCGGCGTAGCGATCGCGATGGGCGGGCTCAGCGCCGGACCTGGTCGTCCTGTTGACCCGCATCCAGAACGACCTCTTCGACGTGGGCGCGGACCTGTGCAACCCGGTCGTCGAGAACCCCAAGTACCCGCCGCTGCGCATCACCGCTGCCGGACGTCGAACGCCTCGAGGAGGCCTGCGACCACTACAACGACACGTTGCCGAAGCTGCGCAGCTTCATCCTGCCGGGCGGATCTGCGGGCTCCGCCCTGCTCAACGTCGCGCGCACGGTCACCCGGCGGGCCGAGCGCAGCGCCTGGGCCGCGATCGAGATCCATCCCGACACGATGAACGCGCTGACCGCCACCTACCTGAACCGCCTCTCCGACCTGCTGTTCATCCTCGGCCGCGTCGCCAACGGGACGGACGGCGACATCCTGTGGGTGCCGGGCGCCAACCGGTGATCGCAGCCTGACTTCAGCTGTTCAGCGGCCTGTCGTGGACAGTGCGCGAATTACCCCAGCAGACTTGTCCGGATCACGGAAACCGCTAACCGGGAGCAGGCCCATGACCCAAGCGACCAGCATCGTGGACGACCTGCGCTCGGCCGTCCGAGGGGACGTACTCGGCCCTGACGACGCCGGGTACGACGAAGGCCGCCGCGTCTGGAACGCCCAGATCGACCGCCGACCCGCCGCCGTCGTGTACTGCACCGACGCGGCGGAGGTAGCCGCCGCGATCGGGTTCGCACGCAGGCAGGGCCTGGGCATCTCCGTCCGGGGCGGCGCGCACAACACGTCCGGATCGGCGGTCGCCGACGGCGAGCTCATGATCAACCTGGCGCGGATGAACGCGGTGAGCGTCGACGCGGAAGCGCGCCGCGCGCGGGTCGGCGGCGGCGCACTGCTCTCCGACCTGGACGCCGCGACGCAGGCTCACGGTCTGGCGACCCCCGGCGGAATGATCAGCCACACCGGCGTCGCAGGGCTGACCCTCGGCGGCGGAATGGGCTGGCTGACCAGGATGCACGGGCTGTCGATCGACAACCTCACCGGCGCCGAGGTGGTGCTCGCCGACGGCAGGATCGTCTGGGCGGACGAGTCGAACAACGCCGACCTGTTCTGGGCGCTGCGCGGCGGTGGCGGCAACTTCGGCGTGGTGACGACCTTCGAGTTCCGGCTCCACCCGGTCGGACCGATCGTCAACTTCGGCCTGTTCTTCTGGGGGATGGACCAGGCCGAGGCCGCCATGCGCGCAATGCGCGACTTCGCTCGCACCCTCCCCCGCGAGTTCAACATCATCGTCGCCGGGCTGAACGCCCCACCCGCGCCTTTCGTCCCGGACGAGCACAAGTTCGCCCCCGGCGTCGCCCTCCTACTCGTGGGCTTCGGCTCTCCGCAGGCGCACGCCGAGCAGGTCGAGCGGATGCGCACCGCACTGCCCCCGCTCTTCGAGTTCGCCACGCCCATCCCGTACGCCGCGCTCCAGCAGATGCAGGACGAGGGCACGCGGTGGGGCCAGTTCGCCTACGAGAAAGGCACTCAACTGCCGGACCTGACCGACGAGGTCGTCGCGGTCTTCGTCGAGCGGCTGCCCCACCGGGTCACCCCGACGTCCATGTTCCTGCTCTATCTGCTGGACGAGGCGTACTGCGAGGTCGCCGACGACGCGACCGCCTACGGCAGCTCCCGGGAGCGCCGGTACGCCGCGATGATCGTCGGCCTGACCGACAGCATCGAGACCTGGGAGGCGGAGCAGGGCTGGGTGCGCAGCGTCTGGGAGGCGCTCCAGCCGTACTCGCTCGGCATCGGCGACTACATCAACAACATGGTCGAGTTCGAGGAAGACCGGATCGTGGCGTCGTACGGTCCCGAGAAGTACGCGCGGCTGGCGCAGATCAAAGCCGTCTACGACCCACAGAACGTCTTCCGCCGCAACGTCAACATCCCGCCGGCGACCTGAGCTGCCCCGCCTTGGCGGTCACGGCCGGCGACCATGTGCTGGCCGGGCGGAGCCGCTTCCATCCACGACATGAAGCCGGTGAGCGCGTCCGGGCTCATCGCCAGTTCCAGCACTGTGCCCGGCGAGCGCGCACTCGACGATCATCGCCGAGGTCGGGATCCAGTGCATCTCCTCGGCCCGGGGCAGTCGCCGACCGCGAAGCTGAAGGTCGCGGCGGACGAAGACGTGCCGGGGCCGCGGGGAGAAGCTGCGGATGCGGAACCACTCGACGCGGTCACCGTGGTAGCGACCGACGCCGTAGGCCCAGCCCTTGCCGTTGTCGGCCGAGCCGACCCGGACGCTGCACGCGAACGTGCCGACGGGCCGCGCAAGGATCATGCGACGACCCGTCGGGAAAGCGGCGCCAGCTGCCACGAGGGCCACCAGCACCGAGGAGCGACGTCGAGCACGTGCACCGGACGCCCCCTTGTTACGTACCACTGCCTGGTCCAGCGGACAGGCCGTATCCGGCGAGGCTACTTGCGAGCTGAAGAACATCTCGTAGCGCTTCTTGTCTCGCTCAGGATTCCGGCGCAGCTCGACGTTGTCGCCTGCCGCCGCCAGCTCTTGCTCGGCGACGCGTAGGCGCTCGCGCAACATCTCCTTGTCGATGCCGTCGAGCGGGAGTACCTCTGCGAGCAGCAGGAGCGCGCGGTTGCTGCCGACCTGGAGGTAACCCTCCGACTGTGCGTACCGGGTGACCTCGCCCCCGGGCTTGATCAGCCGCAGTTCGGTCGGTTCGAGCGTGGCCAGCAGCGGTGCGTGCCTGGCCATGATGCCGATCAGACCGAGAGTGGTACGCGTGGACACCCGCTCGACCTCGACCGCTGAAGACCGCACCCTCGGGGGTGAGGATCTCCACCGGAAACGGGGCGTTTGCCATCAGGAAGCGCCGCGGAAGTCTTTGACGACCTGGTCGATGGTGCCCTTCATGTAGAAGGCGCCCTCAGGCAGCTCGTCGTGCTGGCCGGCGAGGATCTCCTTGAAGCCACGCACCGACTCCGCCACCGGGACGTACACGCCCGGGGTACCCGTGAACTGCTCGGCCACGTGGAACGGCTGCGACAGGAACCGCTCCAGCTTCCGGGCGCGGGTGACGGTGATCTTGTCCTCGTCCGACAGCTCGTCGATACCGAGGATGGAGATGATGTCCTGGAGCTCCTTGTACCGCTGGAGCACTCGCTGCACCTCGGTGGCGACGCTGAAGTGCTCCTCACCGAGGATGTCGGCCTTGAGGATCGTCGAGGTCGAGTCGAGCGGGTCGACGGCCGGGTAGATGCCCTTCTCGGCGATCGACCGGGACAGCGTGGTCGTCGCGTTGAGGTGGGCGAAGGCCGAGGCCGGCGCCGGGTCGGTGAGGTCGTCAGCAGGGACGTAGATCGCCTGGATACTGGTGACCGAACCCTTGCGGGTGGAGGTGATCCGCTCCTGCAGCTCGCCCATCTCGGACTCCAGCGTGGGCTGGTATCCCACCTGGGACGGCATGCGGCCGAGGAGGGCCGACACCTCGGAACCCGCCTGGACGAACCGGAAGATGTTGTCGATGAACAGGAGCACGTCCTGGCCCTCTTGGTCGCGGAAGTACTCCGCCATCGTGAGGCCGGTCAGCGCGACGCGCATACGCGCGCCGGGAGGCTCGTTCATCTGACCGAAGACCAGCATGGTCTTGTCGAGGACGCCGGACTCCTTCATCTCCAGCCAGAGGTCGTTCCCCTCGCGGGACCGCTCCCCCACGCCGCAGAAGGCGGACAGACCACCGTGCTGCTGGGCCAGGTTGTTGATGAGCTCCTGGATGATGACGGTCTTGCCGACACCCGCACCGCCGAACAGTCCGACCTTGCCGCCCTTGGCGTACGGGGCCAGCAGGTCGATGACCTTGATGCCGGTCTCGAACATCTCGGTGGTCGGGGTGACCGCCTCGAAGTTGGGCGCCAGGCGGTGGATCGCCCAGCGCTCCTGGCCTTCGTCCATGGGCTTGCCCAGGTCGATCGGGTCGCCCAGCACGTTGAAGATCCGGCCCAGCGTCGAGCGACCCACGGGAACGGTGATCGGCGCACCGGTGTCGATGACCTCGACTCCGCGCGCGAGGCCGTCCGCGGTGTCCAGGGCGACGGCCCGGATGCGGTTGTCGCCGAGGTGCTGCTGAACCTCACAGACCAGGTACTGCGTCCGACTCGTTCGACCAGTTGCCCGGGCGCCGCACCTTGATCGCGTTGTAGACCTCGGGAAGCTTGTCCGGGAACACAGCCTCGATGACGACGCCCTGGATGGCTTCGATCCGTCCGACGTTCGGGGCGGGAGCCGCCTCCGTCGAACCTTCTGCTGTCAGTGTCATGTCTCTCAGCCGTCCTAGCTGTCGTGTCCTCTTACCCGACCTAGCTGTACTTGTAGCTAGTTGAGGCCCTCGGCCCCGGCAACAACTTCCATGATTTCCTGCGTGATCTCCGCCTGGCGCGCGCGGTTCATCTTCAGGGTCAAGTCCTTGATCAGCTCGGCCGCGTTGTCGGAGGCGTTCCGCATGGCCGTCATCCGCGCGCCGTGCTCCGAAGCGGTCGAGTCGAGCAGGGCCCGATAGGATCGAGATCTCGATCGAATCGGGAACGAGCCGCTTCAACACGGAGACCGGGTCGGGCTCGTACTCGGGAACCGCCTGCAATCGCGGCCTTACCGCCGTGCCCGCTCGCAGCGACCTCCGGCTCTGCCGGCCCGTCGTCGACGATGGTCGCCCGCTTCAGCGGGAGCAGGATCTCGTGCTGAACGACCTGGGAGATCGCCGAGCGGTACTGGTTGTAGAAGACCTCGACCTGGTCCACCTCGTTGTTGAGGTAGGCGGCCATGAGTCGGCCGGCGATGCGCCGGGCGTCGGCGTGGGTGGGCTTGTCGGTGTGGCCGGTGAAGGCCTCGCCGACCGGCAGGTTGCGGAACTTCAGCGACGAGGCCGGGCGACGGCCGGACGCGAAGTAGATGACGCTGCGGCCGGCCGCCTCGTGCTCGCGACCCGCGGCCATACCGGCGCGCACGATGTTCGAGTTGAACGCGCCCGCGAGGCCGCGGTCTCCCGCGACGAGCAGGATGCCGACCGTGCGTACCTCGGCGTGCTCCTGGAGGAGGGGGACGTTCGGCACGCTCCCCGCCGCCTCGGCAGCGCGCCGGGTCATCAACCTGATGCCGGCCGCGTACGGCCGCAACTCCGCGACACGCTGCTCTGCACGGCGCAGCCGGGCGGAGGCGACCATCGCCATCGCGTTGGTGATCTTCTCGATGTTCTTGACGGCGGAGATGCGGTTCTTGACATCGCGCTGGGAGGCCATGTTGGTAGAGGCGTCCTGGTCAGGCCAGGGCGGACTCGTCCTCCTTGTCGTAACCGAAGTCGTCCGCGAACCGCTTCACGGCCGCGTCCACGCGGGACTGGATGTCGGAACTCCAGTCCCCACTTGCGATCTGCTTGAGCATGTCGGCCTCGGTCGCCCGGACCCGCGCTGACAGCTCGGTCAGGAACCGGTTCACCTTGTCGACCGAGATGCGGTCGACGAAGCCGTTCGTGGCGGCGTAGATCTGCACCACCTGCTCCTCGACCGGGATCGGCGCCCGCTCGTTCTGGTTGAGCGTCTTCACCAGACGCTCACCGCGGGCCAGCGTGCGCTGGGTGCCTGCGTCGAGCTCGGAGCCGAACTGGGCGAACGCCTCCAGCTCGCGGTACTGGGACAGCTCGCCCTTCAGCCGGCCGGCGACCTTTCGCATCGGCTGGATCTGCGCGTTACCGCCGACTCGGGAGACCGAGATACCGACGTTGATGGCGGGGCGCACACCCGAGTAGAACAGGCGCGGCTCGAGGAAGATCTGACCGTCGGTGATGGAGATGACGTTCGTCGGGATGTAGGCCGAGACGTCACCCGCCTGCGTCTCGATGATCGGCAGGGCGGTGTGCGACCCGCCGCCGGGAACCCGCTCGCCCGTCTGGGGGTCGGTCAGGTCGTCGGCCAGCTTCACGGAACGCTCGAGGAGGCGCGAGTGCAGGTAGAAGACGTCACCCGGGTAGGCCTCGCGACCGGGCGGGCGACGCAGGAGGAGCGACATCTGGCGGTACGCGTACGCGTGCCGGGTGAGGTCGTCGTAGACGGCCAGGGCCGCCTTGCCCTGGTAGGTGAAGTACTCGCCCATCGCGCAGCCCGCGTAGGGGGCGAGGAACTTGATCGGCGCGGCCTCGTCGGCCGCCGCCACCACGATGATCGTGTTCTTGAGGGCGCCGGCCTCTTCGAGGACGGCGGCGACGCGGGCGACCGTGGCCTTGCGCTGCCCGATGGCGACGTAGACGGACACCACGCCGGTGTCCTTGTTGTTGATGATCGTGTCGATCGCGATGGCGGTCTTGCCCGTACCGCGGTCGCCGATGATCAGCTCACGCTGACCCCGGCCGACCGGGATCATCGAGTCGATGGCCTTGAGGCCCGTGAGCATCGGCTCGGTGACGGGCTGGCGCTGGACGACGCCGGGCGCCTTGAACTCGACCGGGCGCGTGCCGGCAGCCCGGATCTCGCCCTTGCCGTCGAGCGGGTTGCCGAGCGGGTCCACGATCCGGCCGAGCATCCCCTCGCCGACGGGGATTTCGAGCAGGCGCTTGGTGCGCTTGACCGTGTCACCCTCGACGATCTTCTTCCACTCGCCGAAGAGCACCGCACCGACGTTGTCGGACTCGAGGTTGAGTGCCAGCCCGATGACGTCGTGCGGGAACTCGAGCATCTCGAAGGACATGCAGTTCTCGAGCCCGTGGATCCGGCAGATTCCGTCAGCGACGGACAGCACGGTCCCGACCTCGGTCAGGTCCGCACTCGAGCTGTCGAGCCCCTGGATACGGCTCTTGAGGATGGAGGTGATCTCGTCAGATTTGATCTGCACTGCAGGACTCCTAGACAGGCGACGCCGGGTTGACAGGCGACGCAGGGCGCGCCTTGGAGATTTGCTTACGGAGTTGGTTGAGTCTGTTTCTGATGGACGCGTCGAGAACGACGTTGCCCACCCGGAGCACGATGCCCCCGAGGACCTCGGGGTCGACCACGCTGGTCAGCTTGATCCGGTTGCCGGTTCCAGCGCCGATGCTGCTCACCGATGCTGGCGACGGTCGCCTCGTCCAGCGGCACCGCGGTCGTGACCTCGACCGGGAGCACCTTCATCTCGACGTCCCAGAGCTTGTCGAAACTCTCTCGGATCCGGGAGATCTCGGGCATCCGCTTACGCTCGATCAGAGCCTCGAGGAAGCTCATGACCGTCGGCTCCGCCTCGGTCACCGAGCGGCTCAGGCCGGTCTTCTTCTCTGCCGTGGAAAAGTACGGAGAGAAGAAGAAGGTCTCGAGGTTCTTGTCGGCGGCGAGTGCGTCGACGAACTGGGAGAGCTGCTCCTTGACCGTGTCGAGGACCCGGCGCTCGGAGGCGACTTCGAACAGCGACCGCGCGTACACCTGCGCGACGTTTCCCATATCGTCAGGCCCGCCCGCCGGCCAGAGCCGTGAAGTCGAGATCGGCCAGAGCGTCCTCGACCAGCTGACGCTGGTCGTCCGAGGTGAGCACCTTGCGGGTAACCCGCTCGGTGGCCATCACGGTCAGGTCTGCGACATCGCGCAGGATCTCGTCGATCATGCGCCGGCTCTCGGCCTCGATGTCCCGGCGGGTCTGCTCCAACATCTGCTCGCCCCGCGCCTGTGCGGTGCTGCGCGCCTCGAGCTTCGTAGGCGGTCGCGGCTTGACGAGCACGCTCGACGATCTCCTCGGCTTGCTGACGAGCCTCCTGGAGGCGCTCGCGGTACTCGACGAGGAGCGCGTCCGCCTCGCGACGGGTGCGATCGGCCGCGTCGATGGACTCCGCGACGACCTTGGCACGCTGATCGAGAGTGGCGCGGATCTTCGGGAAGACCGCCTTTGACAGGATGAACATGGTGATCGTGAAGACGAGCAACGTCCATACGGTCAGCCCTACGTCGGGGGTGATCAACCAGGTGGTCGATTCCTCCTCGGATCCCGGACTCAGATGCGAGCAACACGGTGGCGAACTCCTAGACCCTAGAGGAAGAAAGCGATGAAGCCGCCGACGAGGCCGTAGAAGAAGCACGCCTCGGTAAGGGCGAAGCCCAACCACTGAGTGGAGGCAATCTCGTCCTTCATTTCTGGCTGGCGAGCTACCGCCTCGACTACCTTGCCGAAGAGCATACCGATACCGGCTCCGGCTCCGGCCGCTCCGCCACCCGCTCCGGCACCGAGGGCGATAGCCCTACCGGCCTTCTGACCGTACGTCGTGGGGTCGATTTCGGCGGCGACGTTGATTGCGGCTAAAGTAGATTAGACATCGAACTCCTTTTTTAACTAGTGGCTGCGGACCGCACCGCCGATATAGATGCAGGTGAGGATTGCGAAAATGAAAGCTTGCAAGCCGGCGATCAAGGCACACTCGAAGAGGAAGATGCCTACGCCGAGGGGAAGGGTGAACCACGCCAGCGCCGGCATCCCGAGCAGGACCGCCAAGTCACCTGACATGAAGCCGATCAGCATGTGGCCGGCGAGGAGGTTGGCCCACAATCGGACGGCCAGAGAGAGCAGCCGCAGGAAGTGCGAGAGGATCTCGAGCGGGTACAGCATGAACAGCATGCCCTTGCTGACACCCGACGGAACGAGGCTTTTGATGTAGCCGACGAAGCCCTGGTGCTTGAAACCTTCGAAATTGTAGGCAAGGAAGACACCGAAGGCAAGAATGAGAGGCATTGCCACGTTGGTGTTCGCGGCGTAGATCTGGAACGACGGGAAACCCGTTGCTCGAACTTGTGCGCCGTGTTGACCGGCAGCGGGATGTACCCGAGCAGGTTCGTGACCAGGATGAAGACGAAGAGGCTGAAGACGAGCGGGAAGTACTTCTTGCGCCATCTCGTCGTCCATGTTCTCGCGCGTCATGCGCCGAATCATGTCGTAGAGAGCCTCGACGGCCGTCTGGGTCCGGTTGGGACGCTGCTGCATCCGCCGGGCGACCATCAAGAGAATGCCTACCGTGATGACGGTCGTCAGCAGCAGGTAGAGAACGCCCTTGTTGAAGTCCATCGGGCCGGGCAGCGCAATCCAGGTGGTGACATGGAAGGGCTCGACGATGCTGAAGTGTTCGTTCTTGTGCCCGGCAAGGCCGTAGACACCGATGATCACCGCGAAGCCGCCGAGATAGATGGCCAGGACGATCGGTGATCTTCTTCTTGGTGCGCTTCTTCGGGGTCCGTCTTCTCGACGGGCGGCTTGTCGACGGGCGGCTTGTCGAGGCTGGGCTTTTCGAGGCTCGGCTTCGTCGGGGCCGTCGACGGTGACGGTCATTTGACCGCCTTAGGTCGGCGACGTCCTGAGGAGAGCCTGAGAACGAAGGCTACGGAATACGCAGCGAGGATCACCACCGCCGCGGTGAGCCCGTCCTGGCGCTCGCCGATCACGGCCGAGAGCACGATCACGCCGGCGAGGAGCCAGATCCGCCCGAACGCTTCGAAGAGGTTGATAGCCAGCCGCCGGACGGGGTCCAGCGACTTGTCGATCCAGCGCTTGTCGAGCACGGCAATCAATCGCTGGAGGATCCAGCCGCCGGCGCCGAGGTAGTACCCGAGCTCGGAAGCTCCGAGGGCGATGGCCGGCAAGCAGGCGACGAGCCACGCAGCAGCACGTCCGGGCTACGGAACACTGCCGACAGAGGGCTGGCCCCGGGCGGGTCAGCGTCTATAGCCACGTCGGGTTCCTTACACTGCGGACCCGGTCCTGGCTCGTAGGTAGTCGCATCTGTCGTCAATGGAGGCGAGTTGCCCGTACGCGCAGGCGTACCACGCTGGGCGGCTGCTGCATTATTGGTCGTACCTTCCTGGTATGCCGAAAGCCGTGGGCTTAGAGGACAGGGGCCAGAGTACGGGGGGACCCGGAGCCCGGAGATTTCGGGGCTCGGACGCAAAGCTCTAGATCTCAGCTTACTGTCGGGGCTGTGCAGACCGGCCCGACTTGCCCCATAATGTCCGGTTTTTTTAACGATCATGGGGCCGACTCGACAAGCCTCCGGAGGCACACCGAAACCCGGCACGGGCAGGGCGCCTGTGCACGCAATCACAAGACCGCCGTGAGGGGTCCGGACTGAGGGCATCTTCGGGGCTCCGTGGAGTCGGTTGAGGGCTCTGGCGGTGCGCGACCCGTGCGACAACGGGTCACTCACACCACCACCGGCAGGGGCCAGGAGCCCCATCGGGCTGCAAACTACCACCAGTCCGGACGTACTCCGCGCGGGGGGGTGTCATGGCGGGATGACACGGCGTGATCATCCGGGCCCCGCGCGCCCTACCAGCGCATTTGTCTCGTCATCAAGGCGTCGACGGCGGAACTCACGACCCTCAGGACTCGATCTCCGTCGCCCCCGCCGGGACCCGGCCCAGCGCCGGCAGTCGAAGCAGGAACAACGCCGACCACGACCAGGCCGCCGAGGCCCGCCATCGTCCACATCGGACGCGCTGAGCAACGACAGGCCGACGACTCCGAAGGCGATCAGCGCGGACCAGAAGTACATGATCAGGACGGCCCGGCGGTGCGAGTGCCCGATCTCGAGCAACCGGTGGTGCAGGTGCTGCTTGTCCGGGGCGAACGGCGAACGCCCCGACCGGGTTCTTCGGATCACCGCGAGGACCAGGTCGAGGAAGGGAGCCGCAATCGCCGCAAAGGGCAGCAGGAGCGGCAGGAGCACAGGCGAAAGGTCTTCGGTTTCCACCGCGCCGAAGTCGATCTGTCCCGCGAAGCTGACCGTGGACGCGGCAAGGACGAGCCCGATGAGCATCGAGCCGGAATCGCCCATGAAGATGCGCGCCGGGTAGAAGTTGTGCGGCAGGAAGCCGAGGCACATGCCCGCGAGAAGCGCGCGAGAACAGGGACGGCGAGATCGCGCGGTCGAAGCGCTGCTCGACCGCGAGCAGGTAGGTGTAGGAGAAGAAGGCGAGCGCCGCCGTGAGGGCGATTCCGGCGAGCAGACCGTCGAGACCGTCCACGAAGTTCACCGCGTTGACGGTCGCGACGACGATCAGGACGCTCAGCACGATGCCCGAGGTCGCGTCCAGCGAGATCGGTGGTGCCGGGGATCGGCAGGTAGGTCATCTGGATTCCCAGGACGACCATGACACCGGCCGCCAGGACCTGACCGGCGAGTTTCGTCAGCGCGTCCAGGCCCCACTTGTCGTCCACCGCGCCCAGCAGGCAGATCAGTGTGCCGCCGGCGAGCAGCGCCCACGGGTCGCGGGAGTTCGCGAACAGGTTCTCGGACAGGAACGGCAGCTCGCTGGCCACCACCAGGGCCACCGCCATGCCGATCAGCATCGCGACGCCGCCGAGGCGGGGGGTCGGGACGGCGTGCACGTCCCGGTCACGGACGGCCGTCATCACCCGGCCCCGGATCGCGAGCATCCGCACGGGCCCGGTGGTCAGATACGTCGCTGCCGCGGCGACCAGCAGGGTCAGCAGATACTCGCGCACGCTGCCTTTATCCCACGGCCCGGCGGCTCTGGGTGACCTCCAGCGCCCGCACCAGCCCGTCGAGGCCCTCGGCGATGCGTTCGCCACAGAGCCGGAACACGTGCAGGGGCGCTCCGTACGGGTCCGGGACGTCGTCCTCGGGTCGCGGCGGGGCGGGACGGTCGTGGCGCAGCCGGCCGACCCGCTCGACCAGCGACGCGAGCCCGGGCGACCGCGTCGTCGGGCAGGCCGGCGGGGTCGACCATGCGCGCGTAGCGGGAGAACTCGCCCAGGGTGAACGTGCGCCCGCTCGCGAACGGAGTCGAGGACCCGCACCTGCTCGCGGTGCTCCGCCGTCGCGGTCAGGACCAGGTCGGCGATCACCAGGTGTTCGGGGGCGAGCTCGCGCGCGGCGAACGCCTCGGTGCGGGCGCCGCGCTCGCGCAGGACGGCCTCGGCGTTCGGCTCCATCATCGAACCCTCGTGGCCCCACGTGCCCGCGCTCTCCACCTTGAAGGCGGCCGCGCGGGCCCCCAGCACCTCGGCCAGCGCCTGGCGCAGCATCCGCTCGGCCATCGGCGAACGGCAGATGTTGCCGGTGCACACGAACAGGACGCAGAAGTGAGCCGTCATCTCGGCGCCAGTCACGCTCCGACCTCCAGCTCGGGCGCGACCGTGCGCAGCTCCTCCACGTCGACCGCCCCGACCCGCACGACCCGGGGCCGGTCCCCCGTCAGATCGACGATGGTGGACGGGACGGCCTCGCCCGACGCGCCGCCGTCGAGGTAGACCTCGACGGCTGTCACCGAGTTGGGCCAGGGCCTCCTCGGCGGTCGAGGCCGGCGCGCGACCGGTGATGTTCGCGCTGCTGACCGCCATCGGGCCGGTCACCTTCAGCAGTTCCAGGGCCACGGGGTGCAGCGGCATCCGAACGGCGACGGTGCCGCGCGCGTCCCCGAGGTCCCACGCGAGCGTGGGCTGCTGGTGGCAGATCACGGTGAGCGCGCCCGGCCAGAACGCCTCGACGAGGTCGCGCGCGTCCTGGCTGAGGCGGGTCGCGATCCCGTCGAGCGTGCGCTGCGGAGCCGATCAGCACGGGCACCGGCATGTCGCGGCCGCGGCCCTTCGCCCGGAGCAGCGCGGTGACGGCGGACGGGGAGAAGGCGTCCGCCCCGAGTGCCGTAGACGGTGTCGGTGGGGAGCACGACCAGCTGCCCGCGGGTGATCGCGTCACCCGCCGCGGCGATCCCCTGGGCCCGCGCCGCCGGATCGGCACAGTCGAAGGACCTGGGCATGCGCAGACGTCCTTCCCGTACGGATCCCCCGCAGCCCCCGTGTCGGCAGCGGAGTTACCGCGGACGCCTTCGCCACCGGATCACAGACCTCGATCCGACGTCGTGCGGCGCCGCAAGGTCCCACGCTAGGACCGCGGGCACTCGCCCGCCAACCCGCGTAGGACATGTCACGTTATGTCCGTATATCTGGTCGACGCGCCGTGACGAATCGATCACGACCCGTGAGGTCTCGATGATCGCACACGTCCGACCACCGACCGCGCGGCGATGAACACCGCGGGCGCCGTCCGGCCTTGGGCGTCGGCGTGCTCGACAGCCACCACCCCACCCGGTCGCAGCAGTCGGGCGGCGCTGCGCTCGATCGCGCGGACGAGGTCGAGCCCGTCGCGCCCGCCGCCCCACAGCGCCGCCGCCGGATCGTGGTCGCGTACCTCGGGCGCGACCGACTCCCACGCCTCGTGCGGGATGTAGGGCGGGTTGCTGATCACCGCGTCGCACGCGGCCGTCCAGCTCGGGCAGGGCGCGTCGCCGCGTCGGCCAGGTGCAGGACGACGGCGCTGCCCGCGAGATTGCGCGCGGCCCAGTCGTGGGCGCCGGGGTCGAGTTCGACGGCATGGACGTCGCGCGCCGGCAGCTCGCCCGCCAGCGCCAGGGCGATCGCGCCCGAGCCGGTGCACAGGTCGACCACCAGGTGCGGGCCCGGCAGCCGACGGCGCAGCGCGTCGAGCAGCCACCCGACCATCACCTCGGTCTCGGGCCGCGGGACGAACACGCCCGGGCCCGACGGCGAGGCTGACGTGGCGAAAGTGCGCGACGCCGGTCAGGTGCTGCAGCGGGCGGCGGCGCGGCCCGCGCGGCCACGAGCTCGCGTAGGCCCGCGGCGTCGATGTCGGCGAACGCGGACCAGCTCGCCCCGCCCACCCCGAGCAGGTGCGCGGCGAGGGACTCCGCGTCGTGCCGGGCGGACGGGACGCCGGCCGCAGCGAGGGTCTCGGTCGCCGCCGCGAGCGCGGCACGCAGCTCCGTACGTCCGGCCCGCCCGCGACCCTGAGTGTTCGTCAGATCTGCCACATCCCCGCAGGACGTGGGATCCGACGCCATCTCAGATCTCGCGCGAGCTTGGCTGCGTTGTCGCCGTCGACGCACGCCTGGATGAGCGCGTCGAGGTCGCCGTCCAGCACCTGGTCGAGGTTGTAGGCCTTGAAGTTCACCCGGTGGTCGGAGATGCGGTTCTCCGGGTAGTTGTACGTCCGGATCCGCTCCGACCGGTCGACGGTACGGATCTGGCCCTTGCGCACGTCGGAGGCCTCCTTGTCCGCCTCCTCCTGCGCGAGCGCGAGCAGGCGCGCGCGCAGGATGCGCAGCGCCTGCTCCTTGTTCTGCAGCTGGCTCTTCTCGTTCTGGCAGGACACCACCGTGCCGGTGGGCAGGTGGGTCAGCCGCACCGCCGAGTCGGTCGTGTTGACGCTCTGCCCGCCCGGCCCGGAGGACCGGAACACGTCGACCCGCACGTCGGAGAGGTTGAGCTCCACGTCGACGTCCTCCGCCTCGGGCAGCACCAGGACGCCCGCGGCCGAGGTGTGGATCCGCCCCTGCGACTCGGTGACCGGGACGCGCTGGACGCGGTGCACGCCGCCCTCGTACTTCAGCCGGGCCCAGACACCGGCGCCCGGCGTCGGCGTGGCGGGCCTTCACGGCCATCGCGACGTCCTTGTAGCCGCCGAGGCCCGACTCCTGGGACTCCAGCACCTCGGTCTTCCAGCCCTGCCGCTCGGCGAAGCGCAGGTACATGCGCAGCAGGTCGCCCGCGAACAGGGCCGACTCCTCGCCGCCCTCCCCCGCCTTGATCTCGACGATGACGTCCTTGTCGTCCAGCGGGTCGCGCGGGCAGCAGCAGGTCGCGCAGCCGCTCCTCGATCTCCGCTGGCGCGCGGTCAGCGCCGGGATCTCGGCCTTGAACGACTCGTCCTCCGCGCCCAGTTCGACGGCGGCGGCGAGGTCGCCCAGCGACCTCGGCCCACTCGCGCTGCGCCTCGACGATCGGGGTCAGCTCGGCGTAGCGGCGGCCCAGCCGGCGGGCCTCGCCCGGGTCGCCGTGGACGGCCGGGTCGGCCATCCGCGCCTCCAGGACGGCGTGCTCGGCGAGCAGGTCGGTGATCGAGTCGAACACGGCGGTGCGCTCCTTGCGACGTCCCGACCGGGCCCGGCCGGGCCCCGTCGACGGTGCAGACGCGAAACGACGCCGGCACCCGGGCGAGAGCCCGGGCGCCGGCGTCGGAGAGCTACTTGTCGTCGTGCCGGCGTCGGCCTTCTTGCCGAAGCGCTTCTCGAAGCGGGCGACGCGGCCGCCCGTGTCGAGGATCTTCTGCTTGCCCGTGTAGAAGGGGTGGCACTGCGAGCAGACGTCGGCGTGGATGACGCCGTTCTTCGCGGTGCTGCGCGTGACGAACGTGGCTCCGCAGGTGCAGGTGACCTCGGTTGCCGCGTAGTTGGGGTGGATGTCGGGCTTCACGACGCTCTCCTCGAGCTACTCGGGCTCCGGGTCGCGAGCGGCAGGCTGCCACCCACGTGAACCGGGGCCGACGCACCAGTGTGCCAGGGTGCGCCCGATCAGGCCGAACCGCGGCGTCGCCGCCGGCATTCCCGCACGGTCGCCGCCTATTGCCTATATATCGACATTTACTGTTTTGACTTAATGAATACCTTTCCTGGTACTGTCCATCGCGTTCCGCCGCACGTCGAAAGGGATGCGTCGTATGACAAGCCGGAGCGCTCAACTTTGCGGACGCGCATGCGGATCACCGCCGTCGTCACCGCCGCCGTCGCGCTCGTGGCGGCCGCCGGCCTCGTCCACGCCGACACCGCCGTCCGCCGACGCCCCGCCGAGCTCGTCCGAACGGCAGTTTCGAGATCCCGGCCGCCCCCGACGTCCGGGGTCGTCGGCAACTTCCCCGCGATCCCGGGCTGGATCGAGACCACCGGCCGCGGCATGGAGGTCCAGAACGGCTCTACGACTCCGCCGCCGAGGGCGGCGGCGCGCAGTACGTCGAGCTCAACTCGAAGGGCTCGTCCAGCTTCTTCCAGGACGTGCCCGACGATCGTCGGGAGCGACGTACCGGCTCGACGTTCCGCTACACCGCGCGGCCGAACACGTCGCCGCGAGGAGAACGCCTTCGAGGTCACCTTCGGCGAGACGACGCAGAGCATCGCGCTCGCGCCGGTGACCGACCCCGACGTGGCAGGACGTCCACCATCGACCTCGTCGCGACGCAGCCGACCACGCGGCTGACGTTCGCCGACAGCACCGGCCCCGGCGCCGCAGCGGGGCCTCGGCGCCCTGCTGGACCTCGTCTCGGTCGTCGCGCTCGCTGAGAACGCCTAGGCCGGGACGGGCCCGAGTCAGCTGCCGCTTGCCCCGCACGTCACTCCTCGCCGGCCGCCTCGGTCAGTCGGCGACGTCTTCTGCACCTGCATGAGGAACTCGATGTTGCTCTTCGACTTCTTCAGCCGGTCGAGCAGCAGCTCGATCGCCTGCTGGTCGGCGAGCGCGGACATGACCCGCCGCAGCCTCCAGACGATCGCCAGCTCCTCCTTGGACATGAGGAGCTCCTCCTTGCGGGTGCCGGAGGCGTCGATGTCGACGGCCGGGAAGATCCGCTTGTCGGCGAGCTTGCGGTCGAGCTTGAGCTCCATGTTGCCGGTGCCCTTGAACTCCTCGAAGATGACCTCGTCCATCCGGGACCCGGTGTCGACCAGGGCCGTCGCGAGGATCGTCAGCGAGCCGCCGTTCTCGATGTTGCGCGCCGCGCCGAAGAACCGCTTCGGCGGGTAGAGCGCCGTCGAGTCGACACCGCCGGACATGATGCGGCCCGACGTCGGCGCCGCGAGGTTGTACGCGCGGCCCAGGCGGGTGATCGAGTCGAGCAGGACGACCACGTCGTGCCCCAGCTCGACGAGCCGCTTGGCGCGCTCGATCGACAGCTCGGCGACCGTGGTGTGGTCCTCGGCCGGACGGTCGAACGTCGAGGCGATGACCTCGCCCTTCACCGACCGCTGCATGTCGGTGACCTCCTCCGGCCGCTCGTCCACGAGGACGACCATGAGGTGGGTCTCCGGGTTGTTGCGGGTGATCGCGTTGGCGATCGCCTGCAGCACCATCGTCTTGCCGGCCTTCGGCGGCGAGACGATCAGGCCGCGCTGGCCCTTGCCGATCGGCGCGACGAGGTCGATGACCCGGGTGGTCAGCGACGTTCGAGTCGCACTCCAGGCGCAGGCGGTCCTGCGGGTACAGCGGCGTCAGCTTCTGGAACTCGGGCCGGTTGCGGGCCTGCTCCGGGTCGGTGCCGTTGACCGTGTCGAGCCGGACGAGCGCGTTGAACTTCTCGCGGCGTTCGCCGTCGCCCGGCGAGCGGATGACGCCGGTGATCGCGTCGCCCTTGCGCAGCCCGCCGCGGCGGACCTGGGCGAGGGAGACGTAGACGTCGTTCGGGCCCGGCAGGTAACCGCGACGTCCGGACGAACGCGTAGTTGTCGAGGATGTCGAGGATGCCGGCGACCGGGATCAGGACGTCGTCCTCGGAGACCTCGGCCGGCTCGCCCTGGTCGTAGCCGCCCGGGCCGCGCGGGGGCGCCCGTCCGGGTCCGGCTGCGGTCGCGGTACCGGCCGCGGCGGCGACGCCGCCCGGTGCCGTCGTCCTCCTCGTCGTCGTCCCGCGGCCCGTTGTTGACGCTGTCGCGGCCACCCTGCTGGCCGAGGCCCGGCGTCCGGCGCGGTTGTCCTGCCGGCGGTCCTGCTGGCGGTTGTCCTGCGGCCGTTGTCCCGCTGGCCGGTTGTCCGCTGCCGGTCGCGCTGCGGCCGATCCCGGCCGCCCTGGCCGGTCCGGTCGTCGCCCTGCCGGTCCTCGCCCTGGCGGTCCCGTCTGCGCACGGTCGCCCTGCTGGCGGTCCTGCCGGTCGACCACTGCCGGTCGCCGCGGTCGTTCTGCTGACGGTCGCCGCGGTCGTTCTGCTGACGGTCGCCGCGGTCGGTCCCTGCTGGCGGTCGGCGCGGTCGTTCTGCTGGCGGTCGGGACCGCTCGCGTCGCGCCGGCGGTCGCCCTCGCTGCGCGGTGCCTCGAGCGGTGCCGACGGTCGCCGCGCTCGCGAACGCTCGACCGGCGCGGACCTCGGTCGGACTCCGGTCGCCGCGTCGCTCGGCACCGACCTCGAGGCCGGTCTGGACGGCGATCTGGCGGATCCGTCGGAACCGTGGCAGGCGCGGGCGCCTGCTGCGGCGCGCTCGCGCGGCTCCGCTCGCGCCGCGGCCGGGCCGGCTGCGTCGCGTCGGCGGGGATGTCGAACGCGGCGGCTCCGTCGTCGGACGGCGAGGCGGCGGAGGCTCGCGCCGGCGCGGCTCGGCGGGCGCGGCTCTGGGCCGGCGCGGTCTGGCCGGTTCCGCGGCGGCGCGGCTCGCCGCTGGGGGCCGCGCGCCGACTCCTGCCGAGGCGGCGGCTCGCGGGTGGCCGGGCGGACGGCCGCCCGCCCTGGCGCTCCTGGATGGCCTCGATCAGCTGGCTCTTGCGCAGCCGACCGGTGCCGGTGATGCCGAGGCCCGGAGGCCATCGACTGGAGTTCCGCGAGCACCATGCCCTGCAGGCCTTCGCCGCGGCGCTTGCGGCCGGCGCCGCGCTGCCGTCGCCCTCCGAGCCGGAGTCGGACGAGGGGCTGGTCTCGGCGGGCGCCTCGGCGTGGCGGGCTTCCACGAGGTCGGTGGTTTCGCTCACTGAGAATGTGTCCTTCCCGGACCGGTCGCCGGACATGGGGCAGCGACCGGTCGGTGAATGTGGAGATATATCGGTTCGTAGCCGGGAACGCCGGCTCGGCGATGCGGAGGCACCGGAGATTCCCGCACGAGACGTCGCTACGGCCCTGGCCGCCTACGCCGACGCCCGCGACCCTGCACCTCGTCGGCGCACACGCCGAGGAGCACGAACAGGGAGGAGTCCGTCACATGCGTCCGGTAGGACAGTGGGGAAGAGACTCCTGGGGAAACGACCTGGCACCGGGGTTCCAAGAAACACGGCGCCCCTGACGAATTCTTCAGGGTCACGGCGCGTCTAGTGCGCTCTGAGGGTAACACCCCGGACTGTGGAGCTGAACATCACCCGAGCCGGGGTGTTGTGATCGCGCCGACGTCAGGACGACTGGCGACCAGCGGGGCTGACCGGCGCCGGTCGCGTCGAAGCCCGGGCCGCTCGACCCGCCACGTCCGTCGGCGAGCGCCGCGGCCGCGTCCGCCGTCGCGGCGGAGGCGAGCGCGAGCACCGTCGGCCCGGCGCCCGGAGATCGTGGCCGGGATGCCGGCGGCACGCAGTCGGCGCACCAACGCGAGGGATGCCGGGCATCGCCGGGCCGCGGTAGTCCTGGTGCAGCCGGTCCTCGGTGCGCGACCAGGAGCAAGTCGGGACGCCGGGTCAGCGCCTCGACCAGGAGCGCCGCGCGGGCGGCGTTCGCGCGCCGCGTCCTCGTGCGGGACGCTCGCCGGCAGCAGGCCGCGGGCCTTCGCCGTCGACAGCTCCGCGGACGGGACGAACACGACGGGCACGACCTCGGCCGACGGCTCGAGCCGCAGGGAGTGCGGGCCGGCCCCGTCCGTCCAGGCCAGGGTGAATCCGCCGGACAGGCAGGCCGCGACGTTGTCGGGGTGCCCCTCGAGCTCGGTGGCAAGCTCGAAGCAGCGCGGTCCGCGTCGAGACCAGTGCTCGCCGCCCACGGCGAGGGCGCGCGCAGCGAGGATGCCGGCGACGATCGCCGCCGCGGAGGACCCGAGACCGCGTCCGTGCGGGATGCGGTTCGCGCACACGACCTCGAGCCCCTGCGGCTGCCCGCCGAGCGCGGCGAATCCTGCGCGCAGGGCGCGCACCATCAGGTGCGACTCGTCGCGCGGCAGCGTGGCCGGCGCCCTCCCCCGCGACGTCGACCACCAGGCCTGAGTCGACGACGCGGACGACGACGTCGTCGTAGATCCCCAGGGCCAGGCCGAAGGAGTCGAAGCCCGGCCCCAGGTTGGCGCTGGTGGCGGGCACCCGGATGCGGACCGGCGCGGCCCGGAAGGCGGGAGAGGCCATCGGGCGGTTACGCCAGACCGAGCTTGGCGGCGGCCGCGGCGGCGTCGACCGGGACGGTGACGGGCGCGGGCGCGCCGGCGATCGCCCAGTCGGGGTCCTTGAGTCCGTGGCCGGTCACCGTGCAGACGACGCGCAGGCCCGGCGTCAGCCAGCCCTGCTCGCGGGCGAGCAGCAGGCCCGCGACGCTCGTCGCCGACGACGGCTCGACGAAGACGCCCTCGCGGGTGGCCAGGAGCCGGTACGCCGCAAGGATCTGACGGTCCGTGACGGCCTCGATCTGGCCGCCGGACTCGTCGCGGGCGCGGATCGCCTGGTCCCACGACGCGGGGTTGCCGATCCGGATCGCGGTGGCGATCGTCTGCGGGCTCTTCACCGGCTCGCCCGTCACGAGCGGCGCCGAACCCGCGGCCTGAAAGCCGAACATGCGCGGGCGGCGGGTCGCCAGACCGTCCACCAGGTACTCGGTGTAGCCCTTCCAGTAAGCTGTGATGTTGCCGGCGTTGCCGACGGGCAGGCAATGGACCTCGGGAGCGTCGCCGAGCGCGTCGACGATCTCGAACGCAGCGCTCTTCTGCCCCTCGAGCCGGTACGGGTTCACCGAGTTCACCAGGGCGACGGGGTAGTTCTCGCTCAGGCCGCGGGCGAGGGTGAGGCAGTCGTCGAAATTGCCGTCGACCTGCAGGATCCGCGAGCCGTGGACGAGGGCCTGGCTCATCTTGCCGAGCGCGATCTTGCCCTGCGGGACGAGGACGGCGCACACCATGCCGGCGCGCACCGCGTACGCCGCGGCGCTCGCGCTCGTGTTGCCGGTGGACGCGCAGATGACGGCCTTCGCGCCCTCCTCCGCGGCCTTCGAGATCGCGAGGGTCATCCCGCGGTCCTTGAACGACCCGGTCGGGTTGGAGCCCTCGATCTTCAGCCACACGTCGCAGCCGGTGAGCTGCGGAGACGACCGGCGCTGGGACGAGCGGCGTGCCGCCCTCCTGGAGCGTGACGATCGGCGTGCTCGCGCTGACGGGCATACGGGCGCGGTACTCCTCGATGATCCCCCGCCACTGCTGGGTCCCGTGCTGCTGCGTCACGCTCACTGGTCCGCCCTACTCACGTGCGGTCCGGGGCGCTGCTCGCCCCGGTGCCGGTAGCCCATCTTCGCCTGCGTCCGCCCCTGGGCGCGAACGGCGGGATCAGGTGGTGGTCTCGCCCTCGACTCGCATCACGCTGGCGACGTCCCGGACCGCGCTCATCTCGCGCAGTGCGACGACGGTCGACGCCAGGGCCGAGTCCGCGGCCTTGTGCGTGACGATGACCAGCGTCGCGTCGTCGGAATGCCCCTGCTGGCGGACGGTCTGGATGGACACGCCGTGCTCGGCGAACACCGCGGCGACCTGGGCGAGCACGCCCGGCTTGTCGGCGACGTCGAGGCTGACGTGGTAGCGGGTGATGCTCTCGCCCATCGGGCGGACGGAGAGCTGCGCGTACGCCGACTCGCCCGGCCCGCGGCCGCCGCCGACCCGGTGCCGGGCCACGGCGACGAGGTCGCCGAGAACCGCGCTGGCCGTCGGGGCGCCGCCGGCGCCGCGGCCGTAGAACATGATCTGCCCGGCCGCCTCGGCCTCGATGAACACTGCGTTGAACGCCTCGCGGACGCCGGCCAGCGGGTGCGTGCGCGGGATCATCGCCGGGTGGACGCGGACGCCGATGCGCTGCCCGTCCTCCGACAGTTCGCAGATCGCGAGGAGCTTGACGACGCAGTTCATCTCGCGGGCGCTCGCCACGTCGGCGGCGCTGACCTCGGTGATGCCCTCGCGGTGGACGTCCGCGGCGGTGACCCGGCTGTGGAATGCCAGCGAGGCGAGGATCGCGGCCTTCGCGGCGGCGTCGAAGCCCTCGATGTCGGCGCTCGGGTCGGCCTCCGCGTACCCGAGGGCCGTGGCCTCCTCCAACGCCTCGGTGAACCCGGCGCCGGTCGAGTCCATGCGGTCGAGGATGAAGTTCGTCGTCCCGTTGACGATGCCGAGGACGCGGCGGACCTTGTCGCCCACCAGCGACTCGCGCAGCGGGCGCAGCAGCGGGATCGCCCCGGCGACCGCGGCCTCGTAGTACAGGTCGACGCCGTACTTCTCGGCAGCCGCGTACAGGGTGGCGCCGTCCTCGGCGAGCAGCGCCTTGTTAGCCGTGACGACCGAGGCACCGTGCTCCATCGCGGACAGGATCAGCGTGCGGGCCGGCTCGATGCCGCCGATGACCTCGACGACCACGTCCAGGTCGCGGGTAACCAGTTCGGCCGCGTCGGACGTCAGCAGCGCGGGGTCGACGCCGGCCCGGGCCCGCTTCGTGCGCCGGACGGCGATGCCGACGAGCTCGATCGGGGCCCCGACCCGCTGGGCCAGGTCGTCGCCGTGCTTCGCGATCTGGCGGACGACCTCCGTGCCGACGACCCCGCAGCCGAGCAGCCCCACCCTCAGCGCGTTGGTCCGCATGGACGCCCTCTCCGTGTCGTGTCTGTGCTCTGCCGGCCGCAGTCTCTCAGGTGCTCGGCGGCCGGACTCACCCGACGTCCAGCCGGGCGAGGTCCTCGTCGGTCTCGCGCCGCAGCACGACCCGGGCCGCGCCGTCGTGCACCGCCACCACCGGGCGGCCGGCCGAGCAGGTTGTAGTTGCTGGCCATCGAACGGCAGTACGCCCCGGTGGCGGCGACCGCGACCAGGTCGCCGGGCGCGGTGTCGGCAGGCAGGTGCAGGTCGCGGACGACGATGTCGCCGCTCTCGCAGTGCTTGCCGACCAGCCGAGCGAGCATCGGCGGGGCCGCGGACGCCCGGCTGACCAGCGCCGCGGTGTACGAGGCGTCGTACAGCGCCGTGCGGATGTTGTCGCTCATGCCGCCGTCGACCGAGACGTACGTGCGGGTCGCGGCGCTGCCGCCGCCGAGGGTGACGACCTTGACGGTGCCGACCTCGTAGAGGGTGACCGTACCGGGACCGGCGATCGCGCGGCCGGGCTCGACGGACAGCCGGGGCGTCGCGAGGCCCGCGCCGAGGCAGGCCTGCTCGACGATCTTGGTCAGCTGCGTGGCGGTGGCGTGGACGTCCGCGGGGTCGTCGTCGCTGGTGTACGCGATGCCGAGCCCGCCGCCCAGGTTGAGCTCACCGAACTCGACGCCGTGCTCGTCGCGGACGTCGGCCGACAGCCCGACGAGCCGATGGGCGGCGACCTCGAAGCCGGACGTGTCGAAGATCTGCGAGCCGATGTGGGAGTGCAGGCCGAGCAGCTCGAGCGAGTCGAGTTTGAGAACCCGGCGGATCGCCTCCGCCGCCGCGCCACCCGTGAGCGAGAAGCCGAACTTCTGGTCCTCGTGCGCGGTCGCGATGTACTCGTGCGTGTGCGCCTCGACGCCGACCGTGACCCGGATCAGCACTCGGGCCTTGGTGTCGCGCTCCTCCGCCAGGGCGGCGAGGCGGACGATCTCGGTGAAGGAGTCCAGGACGATGCGGCCGACGCCGGCGTCCAGGGCGGCGGCGAGTTCGGCGGTCGACTTGTTGTTGCCGTGCAGGGCGATGCGCTCCGGCGGAAAGCCGGCCCGCAATGCGACGGCGAGCTCACCGGCCGTGCACACGTCCAGCCCGAGACCCTCCTCGGCGACCCAGCGGGCGACCGCCGCGCAGAGGAACGCCTTGCCGGCGTAGAACACGTCGGCGCCGGCGAAGGCCTCTCGGTAGGCGCGGGCGCGGGAACGGAAGTCCGCCTCGTCCAGCAGGAAGGCCGGTGTGCCGAACTCCTGCGCCAGGTTGCGGACGTCCAGGCCCGCGAACGTGACGACCCCGTCGACGCCGCGGCTCATGTTCAGCGGCCAGATCGCCGGGTCGAGGGCATTCAGGTCGTCGGGTGCCGGGCCGACCGCGTCGGGCGGGTAACCGTCCGCGTGCCGGGGCCCGGCCGGGTGCGCCGAGCGGCTCATGCGCGCCTCACCCCTGCCCGTGCGTCCGGCAAACAGCGTCCTATAGCGGGTCGATTGCCGGACGCACGGGGTGTCGGGGTGGCGCTCACATCCGCTCCGGGGCGCTCACGCCCAGCAGTGCCAGACCGTTGGCGATGACGGTGCGCGTCGCGTCGTTCAGCCAAAGCCGCGTGCGGTGCAGGTCGGAGAACTCCTCGTCGCCGCGCGGCAGGATCCGGCATGCGTCGTAGAACCGGTGGTAGGTCGCCGCGAGTTCCTCGAGGTACCGGGCGACGCGGTGCGGCTCGCGCAGCTCGGCGGCCGTGGACACCACGCGCGGGAACTCCGCGAGCATGCCGAGCAGCGTGGACTCCCGCTCGTGCTCGAGCAGCTCCGGATGGAAGGTCTCCGGACGCCGACCAGTCCAGCCCCAGGTCGCGGGCGTTGCGCGCGACCGACGCCGTGCGCGCGGCCACGTACTGGACGTAGAAGACGGGGTTCTCCGGCGCCTGCCGCGTGATCTCGGCGACGTCGATCGTCAGCTGGGAGTCGGTGTTCGACCGCGCGAGGGTGTATCGGGCCGCGTCGACGCCGACGAGTTCGACCAGGTCGTCGAGGGTGACGAACGTGCCGGCGCGCTTGCTCATCTTGAGCTCCGCGCCGTCCTGGAGCAGCTTGACCATCTGCCCGATCAGCACCTGGACGGCCTTGTCGGGCTCGTCCCCCGCGCACGCCGCGATTGCCCGCAGCCGGCCGATGTAGCCGTGGTGGTCGGCCCCGAGCATGTATATGCAGGTGTCGAAGCCGCGCTCCCGCTTGTCGAGGTAGTAAGCGGCGTCCGCGGCGAAGTAGGTCTTCTCGCCGTCGGCCTTGATCAGGACGCGGTCCTTGTCGTCGCCGAAGTCGGTCGTGCGCAGCCAGACCGCCCCGTCCAAGTCGACGATGTGGCCCTTCTCGCGGAGCGTCGCGATCGCGGCGTCGACCCGGCCCGTGTTGTGCAGCGCGCGCTCGGAGAACCAGACGTCGAAGTGGACGCCGAAACTCTCCAGGCTGGACGCGATCTCCGCGAGCATCAACCGGTAGCCGCGCTCCAGCAGCTCGGGCAGCGCGGCGTCGACCTCGGCGTCCTTTACTGCCGGCGTCTCGGCGAGGATGCGCGCCGCGATGTCGGCGATGTACTGCCCGCCGTAGCCGTCGGCCGGCGGCGGCTGGTTGTGCAGGGCCGCGTAGATCGACTCGGCGAACTTGCCCATCTGCACGCCGGCGTCGTTGATGTAGTACTCGCTGACGACGTCCGCACCCGCGGCCTCGAGGATGCGCCGCAGGCTGTCGCCCACCGCCGCCCACCGGGTGTGCCCCAGGTGGACGGGCCCGGTCGGGTTCGCCGACACGAACTCGAGGTTGATCCGCTGCTTGCGCAACACCTCGCTGCGCCCGTACGCGGTGCCCGCGGCGACGATCGTGCGGGCCAGCCGGCCCTGCGCCGCGGACGCGAGGGTGATGTTCAGGAAGCCGGGGCCGGCGACGTCGACCGCGGAGACGCCCGCCGCTGAGCGCAGGTGGCGCGCGATGATCTCGGCGACCTCGCGCGGCGGCCGCCCTGCCGGCTTGGCCAGCTGGAGCGCGATGTTCGTCGCGTAGTCGCCGTGGTCGCGGTTGCGGGAGCGCTCGACGGTGATCTCGCGCGGGACGGAGACGTCGAGTTCGCCGCCCTGGACGGCGGCGTAGACGGCGACCTGGACGGCGTCGGAGAGTTCAGCGGGTGTCACCCGGCGAGCCTAGCCGTGGAGCTCGGGCGTCCTCATCCGACTATCGAGCGCGCCGGCCTCGGCAACCTCGGCGGGCTCCGTGCCCACGAAAGCCGTGTCGGTTTCGGCGGCCTCGACGGCCGCGAGGAGCCTGCGGATCGCCGCGACCAGGTCGGCCGGCAGGAACGGCTTCGCCAGGAACACCTCGATGCCGATCTCGTCGGCCTTCACCCGGTCACGCGGGGTCGCGCCGCCGGACAGCAGGACGATCGGGACGTGGCGCGTACGCGCGTCCGTCCGCAGCTTCGCGGCGGTCTGCAGCCCGTCGAGTGTCGGCATCACCAGGTCGAGCGTGACGAGGTCGGGCGGGTTCGCCCGGGCCATCGCGAGGCACTCGCGCCCGTCCGTGGCCACGTCGACCACGTACCCCTCGAGTTCGAGGTTGACGCAGATGAGACGGCGGATGGGCTCGTCGTCATCGGCCACGAGAACGCGGCGGGAGGGCAGTGGCACGCTCGGAGACTAGCGCCGCTTACATGGTCGTCTGTGCGATTTGCCCGATTCGTGGCCCGGCCCTCGCGCGGCACGGGGGCGGACCCACGGCTGGTAAGGTTCCGGCCGTCCCGAGCCCCCGTAGCTCAGGGGATAGAGCGTCGGCCTCCGGAGCCGGATGCGCAGGTTCGAATCCTGCCGGGGGCACACGTGTTTCCGCAGGTCAGCGTAGATTTCACCCATCGCAGGCTCGACCCGTCCGGCGGCGATGAACGCTTTCGAGGACGTCGGCTTCGATCCGGATGTGGCGGGCCGCCGGGACCCCCTGAAGACAGCCTGGGCACCGGACGGCTACGGCGGATTCGAGCAGAAGACTCTTGCGGGCATGCAACGCACGTCCGGTACCGCCAAGGACGGCCGCTACAGGGCGGTCGTAACGGTCGAGCAGTACGAGGCGTCAGGCACCTGGCACGCCGCGGTCGAGGTCGTCGACGCCGCCCTGCCGGGCAATAACGGATGGTGGATCGACCAAGCCCTTTTCGACGCGCTTCTCCCTCGCTACTCCGGCTTCGCTTCGTGGGCATCGGTGGTGCCTGGGGGCTCGTTCGAGGCCCTCACGCCGAACCCGACACCACCGCTCCCGTGCTGCACTCGGTGACCGTCGACAAGACCAGCGCGGTTTAGGTGCAGGAGTGCGGACGCCACCTCAACCTCAGGCAGGCGGCCCACTGACGCGAATCTTCACGTCAGAGGCAGTGCCGGGCGACGTAGTCCGCGCGCTCGTCCCACGACAGCGACGACCAAGCCGGGAACATCTCGGCGGCAACTGACTCCTCCACCCGCTCTGCGGACATCCGGTACGTGCCGGTGAGCTCGACGGTGGCGGGTGCGGGCTCGGCGCAGGGGCGCTGGGCAAGCGTGGTCATTAAGTAATCTCCAGGTCTCAGGGCCTCGCGCCGGTGCCTCTCCGCAGCGCGTCGTCGGGGCAAATCCTGGAGGTTGTGCGGCCGGAAAGGTGTGACGAATCCGGCATACGCGAATTTGTCACGCGCCCCTTCACTTCCCGCGGAAGACAGGGGTCCGCTTCTCCGCTCGGGCGCGGCGGCCCTCGGCGAGGTCGACGCTCGCCCAGCAGGCGTCGAAGGACGCGGCGAGGGCGGCCTCCTTCGCGTCCGGCTCCCCCAGCGCGTTGAGCACCGCCTTGTTGTACGCGACGGTCAGCGGCGCGAGGCCGGTCATGCGGTCGGCCCAGGCGACGGCGTCCGCGAGGTCGCCCGCGCGGTCGGCGAGCCCGCACGCGCGGGCCGCCGCGGCGTCGATCTCGTCGCAGGCCAACAGCAGGACGCGGGCGGTGCCGTGCCCGGCCAGTTGGGCGAGGCGCCGGATCGTCCACGGGTCCACGGCGAGACCGATCTTCGCGGTGGGAACCCCGAAGACCGCGCCGGGCGCGACGACGCGCAGGTCGGCGGCGATCGCGAGTTGCGTGCCCGCCCCGATCGCCGGGCCGTTCACGGCGGCGACCACCGGCACGCGCGTGTCCCGGACGGTGCGGAGCAGGGCGTACAGGGCGTCGCGGAAGTTGTCGGTGTAAACGTCGTCCAGGTCGGCGCCGGAGCAGAAGCTCGTGCCCGCGCCGGTCAGCACCACCGCGCGCGCGCCGTCGCCGGTCGCGAACTGCACCGCGGAGCGCAGGGCGTGGCACAGCGAGGCCGTCAGCGCGTTGCGCTTGTCCGGCCGGTCGATCGTCAGGACCGTGACGCGTCCGTGGTCGGTCCGCTGGATCACGAGAACTCCCTCCTGCAGCGCAGGTTCGATCAGATCACGCGTCCGGTTCGTAGGATCGTCCGGTGCAACCAGACCCCCAGGACGACGTCCGCGTCGTCGACGTCCCCGCCGCCCACCGTTTCGAACTCCACGTCGGCGGTGAGCTCGCCGGATTTGCCGAGTACACGCTGCGTGCCGGGTCGCTCGCGTTGAACCACACCGAGGTCTCGGACGCGTACGGCGGCCGCGGCCTCGGCGGCGTCCTGGCCCGCGGGGCGCTGGACTCGGCCCGTGCGCGCCGGCTGTCCGTGCTGGTCAGATGCCCGTTCGTCCGGGGCTGGATCGACAAGCACCCGGAGTACGCGGACCTCCTCGCGCCGGACGCGGCCTGGTGACTGTCGACCCGTCGAACGTCTCACAGGCAGAGTCCTGGGACGGCGAGGGCGGCGCGTTCTGGGCCGCCAACGCGGAGCAGTTCGACCTCGCGATGGGTGGCTTCCAGGCGCCCTTCCTGGCCGCCGCCCAGATCGGGCCGGCCTCGCGGGTGCTCGACTTCGGGTGCGGCACCGGCCAGTGCACGCGGGACGCGGCGCGCCTGGCATCGTCCGGAACTGTCCTCGGCGTGGACATCTCGACGGCTCAACTCGACCTCGGCCGCCGCGTCGCCGCTGCCGAAGGCCTGGCCAACGTCACGTTCACGCGCGCGGACGTCCAGGTGCACCCGTTCCCGTCGGGCGCCTTCGACGTCGCACTGAGCCGGATGGGCTCGATGTTCTTCGGCGACCCGAACGCGGCGTTCGCCAACCTGGCGCGTGCGGTCGCGCCGGACGGGCGCCTTGTCCTGCTGGTCTGGCAGGGGATCGAGGGCAACGAGTGGTTCCGCGAGATCATGGCCGCCCTCGACGTGGGCCGCGACCTGCCGCCGCCACCACCCGGCGCGCCCGGGCCGTTCGCGCTCGCCGACCCGGCCCTCGTGCGCGATCTCCTCATCGGCGCCGGGTTCGCCGAGCCCGACTTCGAGCCGCTGAACGCTCGCATGGACTACGGCCCGGACGTCGAGGCGGCGTACACGTTGGTCAGCGGGCTCGCCGGGTGGCGCCTCGACGGGCTGGACGAGGAGGGCCGCGCCGCCGGCCTGGCCGCGCTGCGCGCGAGCCTCGAGGCGCACGCCGGCCCAAACGGGGTCACCTACGACTCGGCGGCCTGGCTGATCACGGCGATCCGGCCGTAGAGGTCGCGCAACAGCCCGACCTCCGCGGCGTGGTGGACGAGCTCGTCGTACACGTGCAGGGCCAGGTCGAGGCGGTTCGAGGTCGCGAAGAAACCCCAGTCGGGTCCGAGTTCCTGCGCCCAGCCGGCCTCGTCCAGGCCGGCGATGCCGTCCCGCCAGCGGCCGTACTCGCCGTCGAGGAACGCGTCCAGCCCGGCGACGTGCCCCGGGAAGTCCAGATCGGCGGGGACCGTGGCCGTCCCGCGGAACGCCCGGGCCCCGTGCGCCCCGAGATTCAGCGCGGCCACGTGGCAGGTCCGCCACGCGATCGTCGTGACCGGGACCGGGTCGGGCGGCGGGCCGCCACCGCCGTTTCCGTCCAGGCGCCAACGGCCGTCCGGGTGCTCGCGCAGCGTCCACGCACCCGGAACGGGCTCCCAGAGATACTCGGCGTCCGTCAGCCCCTCGAGCCGCGCCCGGAACCGCGCCCAGACGTAGTCGAAGGCCGTCAGCATCGACGCGCCGGCGGCCCCACGAGAAGCAGGCACCGTCAGTCCAGCGTGTCGAGAAACGCCTGGACGACCTTCTCGGCCCGGCGGCACGTCTCCGAGCAGAGGCGGCAGTGCATGTGCATGGACGCATGCCGCGCGCACTCGTGGCCGCAGGCGGCGAGCACCGCGATCGCCGCCTCGAGCACCGGCCGGACGACGTCGACGTTGAATTCCGTATAGCGCGACAGGACCTTCGCCGTGGCCTCGCAGACGTCCGCCGCGTCCTGGCAGGACCGCACGCACGCGGTCATCTCCTTGATCATGCCCTCGTTCAGGCAGCCGTCGGCGCAGGCCGTCGCGGCCTGGGCCGACTCGTAGAGCCCGAGGATCGCCGCCTCGAGCTTCTTGCGGTCGAGCAGGCCGTAGCCGGCCGGGTGGCACTCGATGATCTGCCGGGTCGTGCTCTGGCCCATCTGCGTGGTTCCTTCCTGGTCGGGCACCCATCTTCCCTGCCCGCGTCGCCGGTTAGGTCGGCCTAACCCTGGACAATGCGCCCGGACGAGGGAAGGGGTGGGCACTGTGACGAGCATTCCCACGATCACGGAACGAATCGCGACCGAGCTCGGTGTCGGACACCACCAGGTGCGCGCGGCAGTCGACCTGCTCGACGGCGGCGCGACGGTGCCGTTCATCGCGCGCTACCGCAAGGAGGCCACGGGCACGCTCGACGACATTGCGCTGCGTGCGCTAGCGGAGCGGCTGGTCTACCTGCGCGAACTCGAGGAGCGCCGGGCAGCGATCCTCGCATCCGTCGACCGAGCAGGGCAAGCTCGACGACGACCTCCGCGCCAAGATCCTCGGCGCGGAGTCGAAGGCGCGGCTCGAGGACATCTACCTCCCCTACAAGCCCAAGCGGCGGACGAAGGCGCAGATCGCCCGCGAGGCCGGGCTCGAACCGCTCGCAATCGACCTGCTGGCCGACCCGCGGCTGGACCCGGTCGCGACCGCCGAGCGGTACGTCGCGCCGGACGCGGGGGTCGCCGACGTCCGCGGCCGCCCTCGACGGCGCGCGCTCGATCCTGGCGGAACGCTTCGGCGAGGACGCCGACCTCGTCGGCGCGCTGCGCGAGCAGATGTGGTCGCGCGGGCACCTGCGCTCGACGGTCCGCGAGGGCCGTTCCGTGGACGGGGCGAAGTTCTCCGACTACTTCGACGCCTCCGAACCGTTCACCCGGCTGCCGTCCCACCGCGTCCTCGCCCTGCTGCGCGGCGAGAAGGAGGGCGTGCTGGACCTCGAGTTCCTGTCCACCGCGCCGTCGCCGCCCGGCGCCCCGCCGTCCGCCGGCCCGGACCCGTCCCGCCCGGACCCGTGCGAGGAGCGCATCGCGACCGCGTTCGGCATCGCCGACCGTGGCCGCCCAGCCGACACGTGGCTGCTCGGGGCGGTGCGCTGGGCGTGGCGCACCCGCGTCCTCGGGCCGGCTCGAGCTGGACCTCCGGGCCCGCCTGCGGCAGGGCGCCGAGGACGAGGCCGCCCGCGTCTTCTCCGAGAATCTGCGCGACCTGCTGCTCGCGGCGCCCGCAGGCGGACGCGCGACCCTCGGCCTCGACCCGGGCCTGCGCACCGGCGTGAAGGTCGCGGTCGTCGACGCCACCGGCCGCGTCGTGGCCACCGAGACGATCTACCCGCACGAACCGCGCCGCCAGTGGGACGCTCTCCCTCGACGTACTGGCGAAGCTCTGCGCCGCGCACGTCGTCGAGCTTGTCGCCATCGGCAACGGCACCGCCTCGCGCGAGACCGACAAGCTGGCTGCCGATCTGATGCGCCGTCACCCCGAGCTGAAGCTGACCAAGGCGGTCGTCTCGGAGGCCGGCGCGTCCGTCTACTCGGCCTCGGCCTACGCCTCCGCCGAACTGCCCGACCTGGACGTGTCGCTGCGCGGCGCCGTCTCGATCGCCCGGCGCCTGCAGGACCCGCTCGCCGAACTCGTCAAGATCGACCCCCGCTCGATCGGGGTCGGGCAGTACCAGCACGACATCGCCGAGGGGAAGCTCTCGCGCTCGCTCGACGCCGTCGTGGAGGACTGCGTCAACGCCGTCGGCGTCGACGTCAACACGGCGTCAGCTCCCTTGCTGGCCAGGGTTTCCGGCATCACCGACACCCTCGCCGAGAACATCGTCGCCGCATCGCGACGCCTCCGGGGCGTTCCGCACCCGCTCGGCCCTCAAGGCCGTCCCTCGGCTCGGACCGAAGGCGTTCGAGCAGTGCGCCGGTTTCCTGCGCATCCCCGACGGCGACGATCCCCTCGACCGGTCCGCCGTCCACCCCGAGGCTTACCCGGTCGTCCGCAAGATGCTGACCCGCACCGGCCTGGACGTCCGGTCCCTGCTCGGCAACGGCGCCGTCCTCGCCTCGCTCGACGCGGCCGCGTTCATCGACGAGAACTTCGGCCTGCCCACCGTCACGGACATCCTCGCCGAGCTCGAGAAGCCCGGCCGCGACCCGCGTCCGGCCTTCACCACCGCCGACCTTCGCCGAGGGCGTCGAGAAGATCTCCGACCTCCTGCCCGGCATGGTGCTGGAGGGCGTCGTCACGAACGTGGCCGCCTTCGGCGCCTTCGTGGACGTCGGCGTCCACCAGGACGGCCTCGTCCACGTCTCCGCGATGTCGATGACCTTCGTCTCCGACCCACGCGACGTCGTCCGCCCCGGCAACGTCGTCCGCGTCCGTGTGGTCTCCGTCGACGCCGGCGCGCAAACGGATCTCCCTCAGCCTGCTGCTGGAGGAGGACGCCACCCCCGCGTCCCGCCCCTCCGCCCCGGCCCGCTCCCCCGAGCCCGCCCGCGGCCCCGCGCGCGCCCGCGGCCCCCGCGACCGCGACCGCGGGCCTCGCCCCGCCGGCGGCACGCCGAACCAGGGCAAGCCCGTCCCTACGGGCACGTCCGACGGAGGCCGTAACCGCCCGGCCCCCGCCGACCCCCCGTCCGGCGCGATCGCCGACGCCCTCCGCCGCGCGGGCTACAAGACCGACTGACACAGTGTCACGGCGGGCTCCGCCCACGAAAACTCGGGGCGTGCGCGTGCGGAAACCCTGTGCGTCCGGCAAACCGCGCGCGATAGGACGCTCTTTGCCGGACGCACGGGGTGCTGGGCCGTCCGGAGTCCCACGGCCCGGCGGCCCCCCTACGCGAGGATCTGACGCGCGATAACCATGCGCTGGATCTGGTTCGTCCCCTCGTAGATCTGGGTGATCTTGGCGTCCCGCATCATGCGTTCGACCGGGAAGTCGCGCGTGTAACCGGCGCCGCCGAAGAGCTGGACGGCGTCGGTGGTCACCTTCATCGCGACGTCGGACGCGAAGCACTTCGAGGCGCCGGCGAGGAATCCCATGTCGGGCGCGTTCCGCTCGGCGGCGGCGGCGGCGACGTACACGAACTGCCGCGCGGCTTCGACCTGCATCGCCATGTCGGCGACCATGAACTGCAGCCCCTGGAACTCCGACACGGCGCGCCCGAACTGCCGGCGCTCCTTGATGTACGCGACGGCTGCGTCCAGGGCGCCCTGGGCGACGCCTACGGCCTGCGCGCCGATCGTCTGGCGCGTGTGGTCCAGCGTCCGCAGCGCGGTTTTCAGCCCGGTACCGGGGTCACCGATCATGCGGTCGCCGGGGATCGTGCAGTCCTCGAAGTGGATCTCGCGGGTCGGCGAGCCCTTGATGCCGAGCTTGCGCTCCTTCGTGCCGACGACGAAGCCGGGGTCGTCGGCGTGCACCATGAACGCCGAGATGCCGCGGGAGGGCTTCTCCGCCTTGGGGTCGGTCACCGCCATGACGGTGTACCACTTCGAGATGCCCGCGTTGGTGATCCAGCACTTGGTGCCGTTCAGGACCCAGTGGTCGCCGTCGAGGCGGGCGCGCGTGCGCATGGCCAGGTTGTCGGACCCGGCCTCGCGCTCGGAGAGGGCGTAGGCGGCCATCGCCTCGCCGCTCGCGACGGACGGCAGGACCTGGCGCTTGAGCTCGTCGGAGCCGGCCAGCAGCAGCCCCATCGTCCCGAGCTTGTTGACGCCGGGAATCAGTGAGGACGACATGCAGACGCGCGCGATCTCCTCGACGACGATGCAGGTCGCCAGGGCGTCCGCGCCCTGGCCGCCGTACTCCTCGGGGATGTGCGGGGCGTTGAAGCCGGAGCGGACGAGCGCGTCGTGCGCCTCGACCGGGAACCGCTCGTGCTCGTCGCACTCCGCCGCGTACGGCTGGATCTCCTTCTCGGCAAGGTCACGGATCGCCTGGCGGAGCTCCTGGTGCTCCTCGGGCAGCTCGTAGATTCCTGTGTCCATGGGTGCACTCATTTCGCGTACTCGTAGAAACCACGACCGGTCTTCTTGCCCAGCAGCCCCGCCTCGACCATCCGGCGCAGCAGCGGGGGCGGCGAGTAGAGGGCTTCCTTGAATTCGGCGTGCATGGACTCGGCGATGGCCATCGTCGTGTCCAGGCCGATCAGGTCGGTCAGCCGCAGCGGCCCCATCGGGTGCGCGCAGCCGACCACCATGCCGTTGTCGATGTCGTGCGCCGAGGCGAAGCCGGACTCGAACATCCGGATCGCCGAGAGCAGGTACGGGATCAGCAGCGCGTTCACGACGAAGCCGGCCCGGTCCTGCGCGCGGACGACGGTCTTGCCGAGCGAGCCGGCCCACTCCTCTGCGCGGGCAGCGGTGTCTTCGCCGGTCAGCAGCGACGGGATCAGCTCGACGAGGTGCAGCACCGGCACCGGGTTGAAGAAGTGGATGCCCGACGACCTGCGCGGGCCGCGAGCGTCGCCATCGCGAGCTTCATGATCGGGATCGAGGACGTGTTCGACGCCAGGATCGCCGCCGGGTCGACCACGACCTTGTCGAGCGCGGCGAAGATCTCCAGCTTCACGGCCTCGTTCTCGACCACGGCCTCGACCACGAGGTCACGGTCGGCGAAGTCGCCGAGGTCGGCGGTGAAGGTCAGCGCGCTCGAGCGTGGCGTCGCGGTCGTCGGGGCTCAGCTTGCCTGCCTTGACGCCGCGGTCGAGGGACTTAACGATCCGTGCGCGGCCGGTCTCCTGCACCCCGGGCGCGACGTCGCTGACGATCACGTCCAGGCCGTGGCGTGCGCAGACCTCCGCGATGCCCAGGCCCATCTGGCCCGCTCCGACTACCCCGACCCGACCGATGCCGCCCATGACCGAACTCCCGTCCGTAGCCCCCAGCGAAGCCTACTCGCGCGTAGGAATTCGGCTACGTGTCGCGTTGGCGATCCCGCTCACGTCCGATCTCCGGGACGACCGATAACGGTAGAGGTGTGGCTAATGTCACAATGTGGTGAACCTTACCGGCTCTTGACGTGGATCTTGGGCATTGAAAACTGCCCCGCGGTTATCCTGAAATCTGCCGTCCCTGGATGCGCTGGTGGGAAACCACTGACAGACGACGCCGTTGTGCGTGGCAGTCGAGCATGGGTGACGCGGGTGGTTCGATTCCCCCGACGGCACCACGCGAGACGAGAACTGACGGCCGGGGTCTAACGACCCCGGCTCGTCGCTGTCCGGGCCAGCCGTCGCGCAGCTTGCGGCCCACGTGGCCGATCACGATGCCGCGGTCTGCTCGGTGTCGACGTACCAGTAGATGCGCAGGATCGCGCGGACGTTGCCGGTGCCGCGGGCGATGTGCGGGCCGAGGGTCACGATCTCGGCTCTGGTACTGTGCGCTGGTAGTCCTCCGGGTACAGCGAGGCGGCCGTGGCGCCGATGTCCGTCGCGGTAACCGCTGCAACGCTGCTGGAACGCCTCGTGCGGGCCGGCCGAGAGCTCGCCCGCGTTCCAGTCCGCCGCGATGCCGCTCCATCAGGACAGCAGGTTCGCGAGGACACGCTCGGGGTCGGCGTACTGGCTGTCGGCAGCGCTGGTCAGAACGCCTCGTCCAGGAACACCAGGTGCGTGCAGCGACTCCTGGGCCATCTCGACCGCCTCGAGGACGCGTGGACGGCGTCGGCTCGTCCTTCGGGACCGGCTCGGGGTCGCACGGGACGCTGCGGCGCCGGCGTCCGGGACGGCGACTAGGTGAGCGCCACGTTCAGCGAGCGGGCCTGGGCCTCGGCTCGGTCGCGTTCCTCGCGCAGGATCTCGATCTCGAGCTGAGCGTCGAGCAGGTCCTCCTCCAGGCTGTCGATGCGCGCCTGGCTGCGGGAGTAGTCGGCGGCCAGCGACTCCCAGGTCTGGTGGTCGACCACGCTGTCGACGGACGCCTCGATGACAGCCAGGCGCGACCGCATCGCCGCCGCCTCGGCCGCCCGGGCGGCCGCCTCCCGCGCACGCTTCTCCCGGCGCAGGCGCCGGCGCAGGTCGGGTTCGCTGATCGACAGGGCCGACAGGCGGCCGAGGGTGTCGAACAGCTCGGCACCCATGCCCTCGCGACCGAGGTAGGCCAGACTCCCGCCGACGTAGGCGCGGTGAAAGTACGGGTCGTCGCCCACGGCGAACCCGGGCCAGTACACCCGCACGGCGCCCGAGTAGCAGCTCAGCGTCTTGCCGATCGCGTCGGTGACGCCGTAGCTGGACTGCAGGTCGATCTCGACGACGTGCGCGAGACCGAGCAGGCGGTCCGCGGCCCGGGCCCGGTCGAGGAACGGCTCACCGTCCCCGTCGTGGGAGATCGCCAGCACGGGCAGCCGGCGGTCGCGGGTCGGTCAGGAAGGCGACGTAGGCAGGCACGTCCGCGACCGAGAGGAGCCAGGGCTGGCCGATGCGGCGGCCGTCGATCCGGACGTCGAGGCGGTCGACCACCCGGCGCACCACCGGCGGCCGGTGCGGGGCGACCTTCGGCCTCGTGACGAGGCCCTCGATCGGGGAGAACAAGCGCGACTCGGGTGCGCAGCCACGCGGCCCCGTGCTCGACGCCGATGTCGATGTGGGTGCGCCAACGCCAGGTCGGGTCGGCCGGATCGGGCTGGTCGACCTCGATGCCGACGAGGCCGCCCGCGTCACCGAACAGGCTCCCCCACTCGACGGAAACGTCGTCACGCCGGACGCTGCCGCCCGTCAGCGGTACCGGGGAGATCGAGAAGCGGTCACGAAGCCAGCCCGGCAACCGCGTCGACCGCGCGGTCGAGAGCGTCGGCGCCGAGGGCTGCGGGCAGCGGGAGGTGCGCGGCATAGATCGTCTGCACCCCTCGCGCTCCTCTCGGCTGTACCAGCGGTTCGCACATCCTGGCACGGCGGTGCAATCACGACGGGGACCCGTCGGTCCGGCCTCGCCAGGGTAGGGCTGGTACACATTCTCCGCCCCGGTCTCCGAGGGTCAACGAAAGTCCCTCGATCTGCCGCCGGTTGGCACTGCCAGGGCCGAAAACGTCTCGGCGACGAGGCTGGTCACCCCGTCCGCCCGTTCCAGCATCCCCCGGACGACCAGCGCGGCCGAGTCGCGCGCCACCCGCTGGTTGCGCTTCCACACCCCCTGGCGAGCAGATGACGTTCAGGATCCCCGTCTCGTCTTCCAGGTTGAGAAAGATCGTGCCTCCCGCCGTCTGCGGTTGCTGACGATGTGTCACCACCCCGGCGACCCGGATGCGGGACCGGTCGCGCACCCCCTCCAGACCGGCGATCGTCACGACCTCGGGGTCGAGCCACGGCCGGACGTGGACCATCGGGTGGCTGTCCGGGGAGATGCCGGTCGCCCACAGGTCGGCCGTCGTCAGCTCGGCGTCGTCCATCTCCGGCAGGGGCGGGGCCGCCTCCCCCAGCACCGTGCCGGCGAGCCGGTCCGGGCTCGCCTGAGTCACCGCGCCGGCCGCCCACAGCGCCTCCCGGCGAGTGCGGCCGAAGCTGTCGAACGCCCCCGCAGTGGCCAGGGCCTCGATCTGGGCTGTGGTCGCGCCGGTCCGCAGCACGACGTCGGTCAGGTCGGTGTACGGACGACCCGCGGCCACCCGCTCTGCCAGGTCGTCGCCGATCGAACGCACCGAGGAGATGCCCAGCCGGATCGCAGCTCGGCCCCACGATCGTCGCGGGCTCCGTGTCGCCGGGCCCCGCGGGTGCGAGCGTCGCACCGGCGGCGGAGAGGTTGACGTCCGGACGGAGCACCTCGACCCCGTGCCGGCGCGCGTCCGCGACCAGGGTCTGCGGCGAGTAGAACCCCATCGGCTGGGCGTTGAGCAGCGCCGCGCAGAACGCCGCCGGATAACGCAGCTTCAGCCACGAGCTCGCGTAGACGAGCAGGGCGAAACTGATCGAATGACTCTCCGCGAAGCCGAAGTTCGCGAACGCTGCGACGAGGTTGAAGATCTCGTCGGCCGTCTCCCCGGTGATGCCGTTCTTCTCGGCCATCCCCTTGTAAAGCTCGGCGCGCAGTTCGGCGATGCGCTCCGCGGACCGCTTGGACCCGACGGCCCGGCGGACCTTGTCTGCCTGCGCCGGGGTGCAACCCGCCGCCGCGACAACCATCTGCATCAGCTGTTCCTGGAACATCGGCACGCCGAGCGTGCGGCGCAGGCAGTTCTCCAGCGACGGGTGCGGGTAGCGGATCGGCTCGCGGCCGTTGCGGCGGCGGATGTACGGGTGCACCGACCCGCCCTGGATCGGGCCCGGGCGGATCATCGCGATCTCCACGACGAGGTCGTAGAAGTTGCGCGGCTTCAGGCGCGGCAGCGTCGCCATCTGCGCCCGGGACTCCACCTGGAACACCCCGACCGAGTCGGCGCGCTGCAGCATCTCGTAGACCTCGGGGTCCTCCTTCGGCAGCGTCGCCAGCGTCCACGTCGTGCCGTGAACGTCGCGGACGAAGTCGAAACAGCCGTGCAGCGCGGAGAGCATGCCGAGGCCGAGCAGGTCGAACTTGACCAGGTTGACCTTCTCGGACGCGCAGTCGTCCTTGTCCCACTGCAGGACGGTGCGGTCGGCCATCCGCGCCCACTCCACCGGGCACACCTCGACCACCGGCCGGTCGCAGATCACCATGCCGCCCGAGTGGATGCCCAGGTGGCGCGGGAAGTTCGCGACCTCGCCGGCCAGTGCGACTACCTCGGCGGGCACGTCGTGATCGGTTGCCTCGGCCGCGCTCGAGTACCGGTGGATCTGCTTGCTCCACGCGTCCTGCGCGCCCGTCGAGTAACCCAGCGCCTTCGCCATGTCGCGCACCGCCGAGCGCGGCCGGTAGGAGATGACGTTCGCGACCTGGGCCGCGTGCCGTCGCCCGTAGCGCTGGTAGACGTGCTGGATGACCTCCTCGCGGCGGCCGGACTCGATGTCGATGTCGATGTCCGGCGGCTCGTTGCGCTCGGGTGAGAGGAAGCGCTCGAAGAGCAGGCCGTAGAGGACCGCGTCGACCGCGGTGATGCCGAGGGCGTAGCAGACCGCCGAGTTCGCCGCGGACCCCCTGCCCTGGCAGAGGATGTCCTGCTCCCGGCAGAACTCCACGATCTCGTGGACGATCAGGAAGTAGCCGGGAAAGTCGAGCTGGTCGATCATCTCCAGCTCGTGGTCGAGCTGGGCGTACGCCCCCGGTTGCCGTTCGGCGTCGCGGGGGCCGTAGCGCTCGGCCGCCCCGCGCAGGGTCAGCTCGCGCAGCCAGCTCATCGCCGTATGACCGTGCGGGACGGGGAAGTCGGGCAGCCGCGGGCGGATCAGGGCGAGGTCGAAGGCGCACTCCTTGCCCAGGGCCGCCGCCCGCGCGACGGCGCCGGGGTAGCGGGCGAACAGGGCGGCCATCTCCGCGCCGGAACGCAGGTGCGCCGTGCCGGCGGCGGGCAGCCAGCCGTCGAGCGCGTCCAGGCTGCGCCGCGCGCGGACGGCGGCGAGCGCCGTGGCGAGGCGGCGCCGGTCCGGTGTCGCGTAGTGGGCGTTGGTGGTGGCCACGGTCGGCAGCCGGTGTCTCGCGGCGAGGGCGGCGAGTGCGTCGTTGCGAGCGGAGTCCTCCGGGTGGCCGTGGTCCCACAGCTCCACCGCGACGTTGTCGCGCCCGAACAGCGTCGACCAGCCGGTCGAGCTCCGCGGCCTGCCGCTGCCTCGCCGTCGGCACCACCGCGGATCAGAGCCGCCGGCACGGCGCCCTTGCGGCAGCCCGTCAGCACCAGCCAGTGCCCGCCGGACGCGGCGCCGAGCGCGTCCAGATCGTGGATCGGGCGGCCCTTCTCCTTGCCCACGGCGTGCCCGTCGCTGATCGCGGTGGACAGCCGCGCGTAGCCGTCCGGGTCGCGGGCGAGGACGAGCAGGTGCGTGCCCTCCGGGTCGGCGACGCCGTTCTGCGGCCTTGGACAGCCCCAGGCTCAGCTCGCTGCCGAAGATCGTGGGCAGGCCGAGTTTCTCCGCCGCGTCCGCGAATCTGACGATGCCGTAGAAGCCGTCGTGGTCGGTGATCGCGAGCGCGCTCAGCCCGAGCCGGACCGCCTCCTCGACCAGCTCCTCCGGGTGGCTCGCGCCGTCGAGGAAGCTGAAGTTGGAGTGACAGTGCAGCTCCGCGTACGGGACCGCCGGGCCCGCCGCCTCGCCCGCTTCGGCCGCGGCTGGTACGGCGCCCGCTTCGTGCTGCTCGGCCGCTCAGGCTCGGTGCCGTACGGGAACGGCCGGTGGTTCTGGCCGGGCGGGTTGAACTTGCCCGACAGCCGCCGTTCCAGCTCCGTCCACGGCATGACCGGGTTGTCAAAGCCCATCGGACACCTGACGGCTAATCATAAATGGCCTCCACGGACCAGCGGCCGGCCTCGAGGGTGAGCAACCAGCCGGAGCCGTCAGCGGTCGCCACCTGGAAACGCACCCGCGCGCGTGCTGTGCCCGCGTCCCACCAGCGCTCGTCGGCGGGCCAGGGGCCGGCCCAGGCCAGGACGCGCTGCGGCGCGGCCGCCGGCAACCGCGAGGAGCGCCGGCGGCGCCGTGACCGCGAACCGCGAGCTGACCCCGACCGGCACGCCGCCGGCGTCGGCGAGCATCGCGGGCAGCGGCTCGGGCGGGACGAACGCGGGGCTGGGCGCCGGCACCCGACCGGGCCACGGGCGCCTCTGTCACTGCCGGGTCGCGCACGTCGCCCCAGGGGACGTACCGGACCCGCTCGCCCGGCCCGCGGCCCCCGTCCAGCACCGCGGTCAGCACCGCGGGCTGGCCGAGCATGCCCTGCACCCGGGCCAGGGCGCGGCCCGCCCGCTCGGCCGCCTCGCCGTCCACCGCGCCGGCGGCCTGCCACAGGCCGAGTTGGTCGCCGCCGTCGGGGATGACCTCGTCGGGCACCAGACGCAGCACGACGATGCCGCTGCTGGGACGGCCCGGCGCGGGAGCGTCGGAGGGCAGGGCCCCGCGCAGCCCGCCGCGGGGCTTGCCGTCACGGCGGCCGGGGCCCGGCGGTACCCGTGAGCCAGCCGTCGAGCTGCCAGCGCACACGGTCGGCGATCGCGCGTCGCGCTGAGGATGCCCTCGTGCCGCCAGAGCCGGGAGTGCCGCTCGCCCCGCTCGGTCTCGACCTCGATGCACAGCCGGGTGCAGCCCAGGCCCGCGGCGCCGAGGCGGGCGTGCAGCCGGTCGGCGAGTGGGCGGGCGGCGAACGCGGCCTGCTCGACACGGTCGGCAGGCGGGTCGAGCGCGGTGCTCACGACGAGGTCGGGGGGCGGCTTGCGGGCGGCGGGCGGACGCAGGTCGAGGCCGCGGGCCAGCCGGTGGGCGTGCGCGCCGTCGGCGCCGAACCGGGCGAGGACGTCGGCCGACGGCAGCGCGGCGAACGCGCCGAGCGTGCGCAGCCCCAGCCGGCGCAGCAGGTCGGCGAGCTCGGGCCGGGCGAGGACGTCGACCGGGTAGGCGGCGAGGAAGCCCGGCGTCTGCCCCGCGCGGACCACCTCACCCGCCCGGGCGGCCAGCGCCGCGGCGAAGGAGCCCTCTGCGACCCCGGCCAGGCACCCGTCGGCGGGGCCGGCGGCGGACGCCTGCGCCGCGAGGTGCGCGGCGGCCGCCGCGTCACCGCCGAAGTACCGCGCGGGACCGCGCGCGGACACCGCGCACAGGCCGGGCCGGATCACCTCGACGCCCGGGGCGGCCGCCTCGACCGCGACCACGACCGGCTCGAATGCCCGGGCCTCCTCGGCGAGGTCGCGCGGCAGGACGACCAGGTCGGGGCAGCGGTGCTGCGCCTCCCTGCGGCGCAGGCCACGGCGAACCCCCGCCGCCCGCGCGCTGCCTGTGCAGGCGAGGACGACCCCGTCGGCCAGCACCGCCGCCGGGGTGCCGGTCGGCAGCCTCGCCGCCGCCACCGCGGTCACGACCGGCCAGTCGGGCGACCAGACCGCGATCGTGCGGCCTGGCCGCGCCGCCGCCCGGCCCCCGGGGAGCGGGGGCTCTGCGGGGATCAGCGCGCGGGCCGGAGTCGACATGTCTCTATTTTCGAACATATGTTCGAGAAGTCAAATCGGCCGCTCACACGGCCTCCTCGCCGATCCCGAGGTCACCGCGGACCACGGCCGGGGCGCCGGGGACGGCCGCGGCGAGCGGGGAACCCTCGGCTGGAAGCCAGAGTTCCACCGCCCGCGGGCGACCGCCGGCGGCGCCCCGACCGCCGGCGCGGACCACGACCCGGCGGGCCCGCAGGCGGCCGTGCCCGGCACCCAGCCCCTCCCAGGCCGAGGACGTCGCGGAAAGCTGAACCTCCGCCCCCGGCCAGGACCCGAGCGAGAGCAGGACGGCGCCGTGGTGCCGCGCCCGTGCCGACAGCGTGCGCTGGTCGGCCGCGGAGACCCGGGCCGGCGGCCGGACCGCGACGAGGTCGAACCCCTCGACCAGCGCGGCGACGACCCGCGCCCAGCCCGGGCCGGGCGCGGGGACGAGGGCGAAGCGCGCCAACTCGACGCCCGACTCGCCCGCCGCCGCCAACCCGAGCCCCGGCGCGCCGACGAGCGCGCACCACGACCCGGCCTGGGACAGCCCCGGCGACCAGGGCGAGCAGCAGCGCGCTGCCGCCCCCAGCTCGCTCGGGGCCGCCTTGCCCCGCCTCGGCCGCGGCCTCGCCCGGGCGCACCAGCGAACCCGCCCCGATCTCTACCGTGACACCTCGCCGCAGGCCGCCCGCCGGCAGCAGCGGACGCAGCGGCGCGAGCACCGGCAGCAGCTGGCCCGCGGCAGCCGAGGCGGGCGCGACCGACCCGCCCGGCAACCGGGCGAGGAGGTCGGCGACACTGGAGGACATCCCCCTATAGTCGAACACATGTTCGACTACGTCAAAGGGTTCGGGGAAATCGCCCGAAGGCCGTCCGGCCGGGTCGGGACCGCAAGGAGCACCGCCTCCCATGACCGAGCCGACTCCGCCTCCAACGCCGACTCCGCCTCCCCTGCCCGAGCCGACGCCCGACGAGCGCCCCCTCGACCTCGCCGGAGCGCTGGACATCACCGAGGTCGAGACCGGCGACGGCACCCGGCACACCGAGATCCTCACCCGGGCGGGCAAGCTCGGCCTGATGTGGCACGGCGAACCGAGCGAGGACGACCGCGTCCTCGTCACGTGCGCCGGGGCGTTCGGCGGGTTCCTCGGCCCCGCCAGCGGGCTGTACTTCGACCTCGCCCGCGCGCTCGCCCCCGCCGGGGTGACCACCGTGCGGGTCGACTACCGCCAGCCGAACAACCTCCAGGCCTGCGTGCTCGACGTCGCCGTCGCCGTCGACCTCGCCGAACGCTGCGGCGGTGAACGTTTCGTCGTCCTCGGCCACTCGTTCGGCGGCGCGGTCGCCGTCGGCGCGGGCGCGGCGATGCCCGACCACGTCGCCGGCGTCGTGACCCTCGCGACCCAGTCGGCCGGGTGCGAACCGGCCGCCGAGCTCGGCGGCCGGCCGCTCCTCCTCGTCCACGGCGACGCGGACGCGGTGATCCCCGCCTACTCCAGCGCCCACGTCCGGCAACTCGCCGGGCACGGCGAGGTCGTCGTCCTGCCCGGCGCGGGGCACCTGCTCGCCGAGGCCGCCGACGAGCTGCGCAAACGGCTCGTCCCCTGGATCCTCGCCGCGTTCGACGGAGCCCCGGATCCCTTCTGACGCGGCTACCTGACATCTGTCAGCTCTGGCCGGGACGGAGCGACCCCCGGCTGCCCGGACAGGACCGCCTGGTCGGCGGCCGCCGTGCCGTGCGCCCAGCCCTCCGCGTCACCGACCCGCACGTTCTGCGATCTTCAAGCGGGGGAACAGCTTCGCGCGTCGCCTGCTCCACCTCCTCCTCGCGAGCGGCCAGCACGGGCAGCAGGCGCGAGCGGTCGCGGTCGGCCAGCGGGCCCGCCCCGAAGACGTCCGCGTCGTCGGGCTGGTCGCGCCCCGGCCGCGGCATCCTCGGCGGCGGCTCGGGCCGCCTCGGTGAGCCGCTGGCCGATCCGGCTCGCGTACGCCACCAGGAACGAGCGGCGGAACGACTTCGTCCGCGAGGCGCCCAGCTCGTCCTTGCGACCCCCGGCCCGCGTCATCGCGCTCGTCGCCTGGACCAGCAGCGAGGTGTAGAGCAACTCCACCGCGTCGAGGTCAGGCTCGAACCCGACGACCGTCGACGAACCCGAACGCACTCGACCAGGCCGTGCGGCACCGGTTCGCGCCGGCGACGGAGCTGAGCAGCAACGCCTTCGGCGCCTCGTACGGGTCGTCGATCCCGACCCGCCGGGCGGACGGGCCACCCGAACCGGCGGCCCCGCCGCCGTCGCTCGCCAACAGCGCCGCCGTGATGCTGTGCCGGGCCATCAACTGCTGCGCCTTGGCCGTCAGCGCGTCGGCCTCCTCCTCGAAGGTCGTCGATTCCGCCTTCGCCAGCAGGGATCTGACGCGGTGCAGGTACCGCGCCTCGACAGGGACCTGTGGATCGCCGCCCGCCGCCTCCGGCGGTGCACCCGACCCCACACGCACGGCACTCCCGGGGAGCGGGCCGACCGCTGCGATCGCGGGGAGCCGGGCGAGTCGCCGCCACGCCCCGAGCCACGAGGCCAGCACCGGCTCCAGGATGCGCAGCGACGCCCGGTCGGGCGCGACGGGCGCCGGTACCTCCCGGAACACCTGCCCCGCCGCCGGCCTCGCGGGCGACGAGCCCGGCCAGGTAGGCGCCGTCGTTCCCCCACCACACCGCGGCGCCCAGATCGTCCAACTGCGCCGCCCAGCGCGCCTCGAGCGTCGCCGGCGAAGTACCGGCGACCTTCCGCCGCGATCAGGTCGACCACCAGCCGCGCAGTCCCGCGGCCGCTCCGCCCGCTCCGGCTGCAGCCTCGCGCAGACCCGGGCCACGATCCGCCGGTTGCCACCCGCGCCCCCAGACCTCGCCGAGCCCCCGCTCGGCGGCAGCCAGCAGCGCCCGGGAAATTTCCGCCGCCGCCTCCGGGCCCGAGTGCGCCACCGCGGCCAACCGGCCCGCGCCGACCGCGACCGCCCGCCGCACCGCGCCCTCCGGCGCGTGCAGCACCTCGACGAGCACCGCCTCTGCCAGCGCCCGACCCCCCGCACCAGTTGCCACCACATGCCCCTCTCCACGTCCGATCGCCCAACCGTAGGCGGCCGCCCCGACCGTCCGCGGGGCCGGCCGGGCAGCTGTGGACGATCGCGTTGCGGCACTCCCCCTGTGAACAGCCGGGGGTGGCCTGCGCTCATGGATGAGCTGAGCGCAGCGACACGCCGCGGCGTCCCGGCGTGGCGTTGCTCCCTGGGCATGGGGGAGCTAGTCAGACGCCTCGGCCGCGGCGCCGGTCCAGCCCTCGGGCGAACGCGGACCGCAGGCGCGCCTCCAGAACCTGAGGCTTGCGGACCTCCGGCCAACCCCAACGGACGATCTCGTGGTTCAACTCCAGCAGGCGCTGTTCGCGATCCTTCTCATCACGGATCGCCTCGGCCGTCCCGCGCCCGTCGTCGTCGAGATACTTGCCGAGGCCGTCGGCCTCGCCGATCACGTCGGACTCCGACCAGAAAAAGTCCGTCCGGATGCGCCTCCCGCCGCTGACGAAGACGACCTGGATCATCGGCGCCGGCAGGCCCAGCTGATGGATCACGGCACGGGACGCCGACTCCAAAGGCGACTCGGCCGCCGCGTCCAGGAAGCCGAAGACGTCCCGCCCGCGATGGATCCCCGGTCGTCCGACGGACTCTGCCAGCATTGCGTCCAACTCTGCCGGCACGGCCAGTCCCTTCCGGAAAGCCGAATCGCCGAGCACGACACCGGCCACGAACCCCAGCTCGGCGCTCAGGTCGAGCAGCGTCCGCGCGGGCGACGTTATGGGCAGCGCCGTGACGCCGAGTCACATGCGAGGGCGGCAAGTGCGCCGACCGCAAGACGTAGCCGTCCCGCGCAGTACCCGACACGCCAGGGTCGCCGGTGACCACAACGAGTTTGGACGTCGGCGGGTCGAGAAACTCGAGGCCGAATATCTGTGCGGCCGAACTGCCGGCCGCCGCAATCCGTCCGGCGGCGCAGGGCAGTCTGCAGCGCCTGAATCTCGAGGGCATGCCTTCGTTCCGGGTCGCCGGCTACCCGCGCAGATTCCGCGGAGCGGGCGTAAATCCCACGGCGCAGCACGTGCAGGTACCCGGCTCGGACGAGGTACCGGACGGCGGTCGTTGTCCAGCCCTTCGCGGGCAAGTGCTCGCTGGTGAGCAGCTCACTGAATCGATGACGGGTGTGGTCATGGCGCCAGAGGCTGGCAGGAACCGACCGAAAGCCACCTCCGGTCGTCCACAGGCGAGGCTCCCCCACGCCCTGAGAGCAGCGACACGCCGGGCGTCACCGGCGTGTCGCTGCGCTCAGCTCATCCCTGAGCGCGGGACCGAGGCGCACCCGCAGAGGTCAGGTGACGAGGGTCGAGCCCTCGAAGATGCCGAGCGCCTCCATGTAGAACTCCAGGCCCATGCCGTTCGGGTCGCGGAGGTACATGCTGTCCTCGACGCCGCGGTCGGGGCCGAGGTAGTCGATGCCGGCGGCGTCGAGCTTCGCCTTGATGTCGGCGAAGTGCTGCGCGCTCACGGACAGCGCGAGGTGCTGGACGCCGCCGATCGTCTCGGATGAACGGCGGGTGGTCGTGGCCCGGGAAGTCGAAGAACCCCAGCATCGTCCGGTTGCCGACGTCGAAGAAGAAGTGGCTGGAGCCCTGCGTAGTCGCGGTTCTCCACCAGCTCGACCAGAGGAAAGCCGAGGAACTCCTGGTAGAAGCGCACGGTCTCCTCGACGTCCCGGCAGATCAGCGCGAGGTGGTGGATCCCGCGGGTGGGCGGGGAACCGCCGCCGGCCGCGCAGGTACTTCGCCTTGAGCTCGTCGCGGCGGGCTCGCACTGCGTCCAGTTCGGCGCCTTCGGGCTGGGGCATCGGGACCTCCTCGGTCGGCGTCCACGATAATCGCCCCGACCGGCCCGCCCCACCCCCGAGGAGCACCATGCCGATTCCGCGCGAGGCCCTGGCCGCAGCGACCAGCTTGCTGTTCGTCCCGGGTCACCGTCCGGACCGGTTCGCGAAGGCCGCCGGAGCGGGGGCCGGCGCGATCATCCTCGACCTGGAGGACGCGGTCGCCCCGGACGCCAAGGACGAGGCCCGCGAGCACGTCGCCGCCTGGCTCGCCAAGGAGAGCGACGGCCTGCGCGGTCGTCCGGATCAACCCGCCGGGCACGCCCTGGTACGCCGACGACGTCGAGGCGGTCGCGGCCGCGGGCGGGGCGGCGGTGATGCTGCCGAAGGCCGAGGACCCCGAGGACGTCCGCGCGCTCGTCGCCGACCTCGGCGAGTTCGCGCACCGTCCTGCCGCTGATCGAGACTGCGGCGCGGGGTCCTGGGCGCGCGCGAGATCCTGCACGTGCCGGGGGTGCTGCGCGCCGGCGTTCGGGTCCATCGACCTGTCGGCCCAGCTCGGCATCGACCCGACCGACGCGCAGGCGATGCTCTTCACCCGCTCCCGCCTCGTCCTGGCGTCGGCCGCGGCCGGGTGTGGCCGGGCCGGTCGACGGCGTCAACACCGACATCAACGACGACGACGCGCTCGCCCGCGACTCCCGCCACGCCGTCGCGCCTCGGCTTCACCGGGAAGATGTGCATCCACCCGCGCCAGCTCGAGACGGTCCACGCCGCCTTCAGCCCGAGCGAGGAGGAGCTGGCCTGGGCGCGCAAGGTCGTGGACGCCGCGGGCGACGGCGCCGTCACCGTCCTGGACGGGAAGATGATCGACAAGCCGGTCGTCGACCGCGCCCGCCGAATCCTCGCCCGGGCCTGACGCGCGCTGAAACCCCGTAGCGTCCGGCAATCCGAGGGTTATAGGACGCTGTCTGCCGGACGCACGGGGTTGGGGTGAGCCGTCAGGTACGCAGGACTTTCAGGGTGCTCCAGGCACGGGTGGCGAGCTGGAGGTTGAAGGTCGTCTCCGGGTCGCCGAGGTCCAGCCCGGAGATCTGACGGATCCTCTGCAACCGGTACTTCAGCGTGTTCCGGTGGACGATCAGGGCCTCGGCGGTGACCTCGTAGCTCCCGCCGTGGGAGAGGTACAGCGTCAACGTCCGGACGAGGTCGGAGCCGCGCGCGCTGTCGTAGGCGATCAGCGACCCGATCCACAGCTCGACGAATCGCTCCACCTCGTCGAGGTCGTCCAGGGCGGAGAACAGCCGGTACACGCCGAGGTCGTCGAACCGGACGGCCCGGTCGCCCCACTCGGCGGCCGCGGGCAGGGACAGCGCGAGCCGGGCCTGCCGGTACGAGCGCGGGAAGTCGGGGACGCGCTCGCACACCTCGCCCACGCCGATCCGGACGCGGCCGCCGCCGAGCTCGCGGAGCAGGGCCGCGCGCAGCTTCTCCCAGTCGACCTCGCTGTCGGCCAGCAGCACGACCTGCGAACCGCGGGCGACGAGCAGCGTGCCGGCGCGCTCCTCGCGGGCCGCGGCGCGCACGGCCTGGAAGAACACGTCGGCGTCTCGCGTCCGGCCGCGGCCCTCGACGACGACGACGCGGTGCGGGCGCTGCAGGTCGTAGCCGAGCGCGACGGCGGAGGACAGGGCGCTGTCGGAGTCCGCACCGCCGAGCAATTCGTCGACGAGGTCGCGGCGCATGCGCAGCTCGCTCTCGGCGAGGCTGCGCACGCGGGCCAGTTCCATCGCCAGGATCGTCGCGCCGTGCTCGAGCGCCATCAGCTCCGACTCGCCGGCGATCGCCGTCCGGGTCGATCAGCGCGATGACGCCGAGGATGTCGCCCTGCGGGTGGGCCAGCGCGAAGACCCGGCCGTTCTCGCGAACGGGCCGGGCGGACTTCAACGAACGGCGCAGCTGCCGCTCGCGAACGCCCGCCGCCTCCTTCGGGTACGGGTCCGGGCAGTTCGGGCCCGCCCAGGCACGCAGGTTGCCGTACCGGTCCTCGATCGCGACCGGAAGACCCGTCAGGTCGTAGACGGCGCGGGCAATCCCGTCGCTGCCCTCGCCGCAGACGGCCACCGCGGTGAGCCGGCTGTGGATGTCCATGCTGCGCTGCAGCGCGCCCACCGTCCCGAGCAGCCGGTCGTTGACGACCGTCATCTCCTCCGCGGTGGCGAGCTCGGCCGCGTGCAGCCGCTGGTTCGCCAGCGCCGCGCCCGTCTGCTGGGCCAGCGCCCGCAGCAGGAACTGCTCGTCCCCCGAAGGCTCCACCTCGGCCACGACGAGCAGGTGCCCCAGGCACCCCGACCGGCTGGCCAGTGCGTAGGCCCAGGCCCAGTTGTGGCCCGTCGACGTCCACCTGGCCGCCGGCGCCGCCCACCAGTTCCAGCTGGACGTGCAGCTCCGGCGCGACCGACTGCGCGTTCGCCAGCTCGATGCCGACGGACCGCGCGTGAGCAAGCGAGGGCACCGAGGTCGCGGCGAGCTGGAGGATCTGCTGCTCGCCCGCGCCTTCGGTCATCAGCTGACCGAGGACGAGGAGGCTGCGCAGGCTCGAGAGCAGGTTCCGTTCGGCGGGCGGCGCCGCTGAGCGGCGCTCGTCCACCGGTCTCGGCCCCTGCGGCGGTCATGCGCGGTCGGACAGGAACTCGTCGGGCTCCGTGTACCAGGGGTTCTCCAGGAGCTGGCCGCCCAGCAGCACGAACGGGTGGGTGCGCAGCAGGTCGAGCAGCAGCGTGCCGTCGGAGAACTGCTCCAGGTCGTACATGCAGAGGATGACCTGGGGATAGCGCGGGAGGAACCGGTTCAGGCGGGCCTCGTAGTTCAGCAGCTCCTCGACGCCCGGGCGGACTCGCGCAGCGCCCAGGTCATCTCGCCCGCGGCACGGACGAAGCCGAACCCGCCCGCGCCGACCGCGCCGCCGATGCCGCGCTCCCAGAAGTCGAACATCTCGTCGGTGGAGAAGTACCCGCCGCCGAGGTACGTGTCGGCCGAGGTGAGCAGCTCGAACTGGCCGCTGGACACGGACGCGTCGACGTCGAACTCGGCCCCGAGCGGACCGGTGACGCGCTCGGGATGGTCGTCGTCCAGGACGCAGATGCACTTGTCGCCCGCCAGCAGCGCCTCGCGCAGGAACGGCAGGAGCACCTCGTCGCGCTGGTCGGACCCGCGGTAGAACGCGCAGATGTGGTCGCCCGGCGAGATCGTCACGCCGGGAACACCCATGGGGATCGTGCCCACGGCCGGGCACGCGTCACCGGCCGTCAGGCTTTCGAGCCCACGCAGCGGAGCCGTCATATCTCGCCACCTCCAGTGCCTCTCGCAGTGTCACCCGAAGCCGTCACGCCCGCGTCCACGGCGCCGAAACGCCGGATCGCGGGGCCCGGCCAGGACTGCGCCGAACCCCGCGACCGCCTCGACCACCGGAACCCGGCGGTCGCTTGGTTCCGACTACTGAGAACGCAGTTCCTTGCGCACGATCTCCGCACCTGCGACCAGGGCGTGCAGCTTGCTCGCCGCGATCATGCGGGGCAGGTTGATCATGCCGCAGTCGGTGCCGAGACCCAGGCGCTCGGCCGGGACGAACTCGAGCACCGCGCGGATGCGGTCGGCGACCTCGTCCGCGGACTCGGTGATCGTCGACTTGACGTCGATGACACCGGCGACGAACGGGCGGGTCCAGTTGTTGTCCAGCAGCGGCTTGAGGTCGTCCGGACCCATGCGGCCGACCTCGTAGTTCAGCGCCGTGATGTTGGCGTCGCTGACCTTCGGGAAGATCGCGTTGGCCCGCTGCGGCTTCGAGTACGCGTCGGGCTTGCGCGAGTCGAGCACGGAAGCCTTCCAGACGTCCGTCTCGCCCGCGTCGTCGCCCGGGTTGTAGCCCGGCGAGCCGGAGTAGTTGCCCCAGCACGCGTGCACCCAGAACTGGCAGTCGACGCCTTCCATCGCGGCGTTGAGCGCCTCGATCTCCCAGTCGCCCATGCCGTACGGCCACACGAACTCGTCCATCTGGATGATGTCGCAGCCCGCGTCCGCGAGCTGCTTGAAGTCCTCGTTGAAGGCCTTCGCGATCGCGAGCGCGAGGTCGCGGGTGTCCTTGTAGTACTCGTTCGTGGTGGCGGCCGCGAGGACGCCGAGACCCGCGTAGGAGATCTTGACGGGCTTCTTGGTGGCCTTGCGGGTCGCCCGCAGCGTCGCCGAGGTGGAACGGGTGCTCGCGCTTGACCTCGCCGACACAGGTCGGGGAGAACAGCGTCGAGTAGATCGGCAGCCCGATGTTGCCACCGGACATCTTGTAGCCGGTCATCCGCTCGTAGTAGTGGTAGACGATCTGGGCGTACGGGGAGTCGCCGCCGTACACGCGACCGTCGGAGATGACGTCGATCCCGGCCATCTCCTGGTCGTGCACGATCGCCAGAACCGCGTCCTCGAGGGCTTCACGGCTGATCGCGTCGTAGATGAACTCACCCTTGGGGTACTGGGCGAAGGCGTGCCCGTCGTACCAACGGGGGTTGGGGTAGTTACCCACCATCGAGGTGGGCAGCAGGACGTCCTGATTTCCGACCCTCATGTTCGGCCGCTCCTTTGCGTCATGCGTCAGTGAGAGTGCGCGCACCCCGGACGCTACGCACGCTGCCCAGCCGGGTCGCCGTCCCGGTGCACACGAAGAACGTGCGGCAGGACTCGTCCCGTCAGGACGAGAACTATGCCCTTGCGAGGCACCGCATGTCCCCCCGCACCATGAACGGGTCGAGCGCCGCGCTCAGATGGTCGTCATGCCCCCGTCGCAGTTGACGATCGAGCCCGTCATGAACGAGGACTCGTCGCTGGCGAGGAACAGCGCCAGATTGGCGATGTCCTCCACCTCGCCCAGGCGTCCTATCGGGTACTTCTCGAGGGTCTTCTTCAGACCGAGATCGAAGTCGCCGTCGCCGCGGGCCGCGACCAGCGGCTCCGATCAGCGGGGTGAAGACCGTGCCCGGGCAGATCGCGTTCACCCGGACGCGGCGGGGGGCCAGGTCCAGCGCCATCGAACGCGTCAGCGCGATGACGGCACCCTTGGAAGCGCAGTACGCGGCGACGCCGCCGACCGCGACCTGGCCGGCCACCGACGCGGTGTTGACGATCGAGCCGTAGGCGCCTTCGGCGGGGTTCATGTGCCGCAGCGAGGCCCGGGCCACCAGGAAGGTGCCCGTTACATTGACCGCCATGCAGCAGGTTCCAGTTGTCCACCTCGGCCACGGCGACCGAGCCGCGGCTGAAGATGCCGGCGTTGTTGTAGACGACGTCGATGCCGCCGAACTCCGCCGCGACCGCGTCGATGCCCGCGTCCACGGACGCCTCGTCGGCCACGTCGACCACAAAGGCCGACGCGATCCCGCCCTCCTTGCCGACGAGTGCGGCCGTCTCGGCCGCCGCGTCGCCGTTCAGGTCGAGAACGGCCACGCGCGCACCTTCCGCCGCGAACCGGACTGCCGAGTTCCGGCCGATGCCGGAGCCCGCCCCCGTGATGACCGCGACCTTGCCCGCCAGACGCCCGCTCATCAGATCGCGCTCCAGCCGCCGTCGAGGGTCAGCGCGGAGCCGGTCATGTAGCCGAGCCGCCCGGAGGCGAGCAGGGCGATCGCGTCCGCGATCTCCTCGGGCTGGGCGACCCGCCCGATCGGGATCATCCGGTCGATGTTGGCCCGCAGCTCCTCCTGGTCGAGCCGCCAGGCGGTCATCGGGGTGTAGACCATGCCGGGGCAGATCGCGTTCGAACGGATGCCGTCCTTCGCGTAGTCGACAGCGAGGGACTTCGCGAACATCAACGCGGCGCCCTTCGAGGCCACGTACGCGCACCGGCCGGGGAACACGATCATGCCCGCGACCGACGCGACGGTGATGATGTGGCCGGAACCCTGCTCGATCATGCGTCGGCAGCGCCGCCCGGGAGCACAGGTACGGGCCGCGGACGTTGACCGCCTGCACCTTGTCCCACTCGTCCACCGGCGTCTCGTGACAGCGGGTTGCCGTCGGGTTGCCGGTGATGCCCGCGTTGTTGACCAGGACGTCGACGCGGCCGAACGCCGAGCGGATCTCGGCGAAGGCGGCGTCGACCTGACCCGGGTCGGCGACGTTGACGGACAACCCGAGGCCGTTCGACCCCGCGGCCGACTTCGCCGCGTCCCCGTCCATGTCGAGCACGACGACGGCGAAGCCGTCCGCGGTCAACCGCTGGGACGTCGCCAGACCGATGCCCGACCCGCCTCCAGTCACGACCGCAACCTGGGATTTCGTCGTCATGAGAGGCCTTTCACGTGGCGGGGGCTGTCGCGGTCACGCTAGGGACCCGGTCTAGGCCCAGTCACGTCCGTCCGGTACCAAACAACCCACGGAACTCTGTCCGCTCCAGACAAGGTGACGAGCGCCACTCGGCTCTACCGTTCCTGGAATGTGGGACGCCGCTGACTTTCTGATCCTTCCCGACCGCGCCGTGAAGCCCCGGCGCGCGGGAGTCACCCACGTCCTCGACAAGGGCTCGCCGCCCGCCGTCATCGAGGGCATCCTCGCCTCGGCGGCGGAGTACGTCGACATCGTCAAGATCGGCTGGGGCATCTCCTACGTGGACCGCGCGCTGCCCGACCGCATCGCGGCGTACCACTCCTTCGGCGTGTCCGTGTCGCTCGGCGGGACGCTGCTGGAGATCGCGGCCGCGCAGGGGCGCGTCCCCGAGCTGGCCCGGTGGGCGAAGAAGGCCGGCGTCGACGCGGTCGAGGTCTCCAACGGCCTCGAGCGCCTGACCCGGGCGCGCAAGCACGAGCTGGTCCGGGAGTTGTCGCAGGACTTCCTGGTGCTCGCCGAGGCCGGCGCCAAGGACGCCAAGGCGCCCGTCGCGGCCGCCGAGTGGGCCGACGAGATGGCGGCCGACCTCGACGCCGGCGCGACGTGGGTCATCGCCGAGGGACGAGAGTCAGGCACCGTCGGGCTGTTCGAGCCGGACGGGTCCATCCGCACCCAGCTCGTGGACGGGCTCGCCCGCCTGCTTCCGGTCGAGCGGATTATCTTCGAGGCCCCGCGGAAGACCCAGCAGATGTGGTTCATCGACGCGGTTCGGGCCGGACGTCAGCCTCGGCAACATCCCGCCGGAGGAGCTGTTGCCGCTCGAGACGCTGCGGGTCGGCCTGCGCGCGGACACGGCCCCGACCCCGCTGCGCGCGTCGTCGAAGGTGCGCCGACTGAGGATCTCCGGCGGGACCTGCTGATGCTCGCCGGCCTCCTGCGGTTGCCGCCGCCGAACACCCGCTCCCACCCGTACCGCGGGCTGTCGATGCAGGAGGTCGACTTCACGCTGACGGAGTCGGCCGTCCTGAAGTTCCTCGACGGACGCGAGGTCTACCGGCGCACGGACTACCTGGCACTGCGGCACGGGGACGAGACCGCGCTCGTCCAGGTGGCGAAGGGCAGCTACGAGCCGCTGTTCGCGCCGGTCACCGACGCGATCGTCCTGGCAGGACCGTCGGACATCGCCTACATCGAATCGCCGGACAGCGACGTCGGCAACGCGACGATGCTGGCCGAGGCCGCGGACCCGGACAAGCTCGCGAGCGTCGTCGTCGGCATGTTCGAGCACGTCAACTTCATCTACCGGCCGGCGCCGATCCCCGTCCGCGTGACCGAGGTCGTGCCGCCGTACCCGCCCAAGCTGTTCACCCAGGTGCGCCAGGTCGTGGAGTTCGACGAGGACCTGCCGCCGATCAAGCTGATCCTCGACGCCGTCCAGCTCGAGGACATCGCGGCGGCGAACCCGTCCGCGAACTACCTGCTGCCGTGCCGCGGTTCTGGCGCCGCGCTGCCGGGCTCGCAAGTGGAGTTCCTCGACACCCGGCCCGCCGAGCGGCACGACTGGCTGATGATCGGCTGCGAGCGCTCCCTGCAGTTCCACCGCCACTTCTACGGCGACGAGCCGCGCCGGGTCGACCTGTGCCCGCGCAACCGGCTCGAGGCCGACGCCGACGTTCCAGGCGAGCGACGAGCTCGCGGTGATCAAGTGCTGCCTGATCGAGCGCGGGCTCGACGTCGGCGACCGCACCGCCGTCGTCCCGTGGGGCACCAACCTGGACGAGATCCGCGAGGGGCTCCGTAAGCTGCTCGCTATGAGCACGCATCTGACGGACTCTCAGCTCTACGGCCACCTGTGGACGACCCCGGAGTTGCACGCGCTGTTCGACGACCACGGACGCACGCAGGGGTGGCTGGACGTGCTGGCCGCGCTCGCGCAGGCCCAGGCCGACGTCAAGCTGCTGCCGGCCGAGGTCGCCGAGGTGATCGCCGAGCACGCGCGGGTCGACCTGCTCGACCTCGCCGAGGTCGCCGCCGGCACCCGCGAGACCGGGCACTCCACCCTCGGGCTGATCCGAGCCCTGCGCGCGCTGCTGCCGCCCGAGGCCCGCGAGTGGGTCTACTACGGCGCCACCGTGCAGGACGTCACCGACACCTGGACGGCGCTGACGATGCGCCGCGTCCTCGACATCGTCGACCGCGGCGTGGCCCGGTGCGCTGCCGCCGCCGTCGAGCTGGCGCGGGCCAACCGCGACACCGTCATGTGCGGGCGGACCCACGGCCAGCCCGGGCCTGCCGATCACGTTCGGGTTCAAGGCTGCGATCTGGGCGGACGAGCTGACCCGCCACCGCGAGCGGATCGCCCAGGCCCGGCCGCGGCTCGAGGTCGTCCAGCTCGGCGGGGCGCTGGGCACGATGGAGTTCTGGGGCGACGCCGCGCTCCCCCTGCTGGACGCGTTCGCCGCGCGGCTCGGCCTGGCCGCGCCGGACGTCCCGTGGATCACCGCGCGCGACCGGGTCGCGGAGTTCGCCGGCCTGCTCGCGCTCGTCACCGGGACGCTGGCGAAGATCGGCAACGAGATCTTCGAGCTGCAGCGGCCGGAGATCGGGGAGGTCGCGGAGCCCTTCACCCCCGGCCAGGTCGGCAGCATCACGATGCCGCACAAGCGAAACCCCGAGCTGGCCGAGCATCTCGACACCCTCGCCCGCGTCGTCCGCGCGGACGCCGCCGTCACGATGGAGGGCCTCGTCGCCCTGCACGAGCGGGACGGCCGCAGCTGGAAGGCCGAGTGGCTCGTGCTGCCGGAAGCCTGCCAGCTGACCGGGGCGGCGCTGGGGTTCGCCGGGAAGCTGCTGGAGGGCCTGCAGGTCGACGGCGACCGGATGCGCGCCAACCTGGACGCGCGCCGCGGGTACCTGCTCTCGGAACCGCTGATGCGCGCGCTCGCCGACCGGATCGGCAAGCACGCCGCGCACGAGGCGATCTACGAGGCCGCGATGGCCGGGCTGGCCGCCGGCGTCGACCTCACCGACAAGCTCCGCGCCGACGGGTTGCTGAACGACGTCGAGATCGCCCGGGCGACCGACCCGACCCGCGCGCTCGGCGCCGCGACCGCGTTCGTGGACCGGGTGGTCGCGCCGAGCCGACGGAACCGCGCACATGAGCCTCGCCGACCAGCCGCGGGTGCGGCTCGGGACGTTCCCGACGCCACTGCACCCCGCGCCCCGCCTGTCCGCGCACACCGGGGTCGAGATCTGGTTCAAGCGCGACGACCTGACCGGCCTCGGGCTCGGCGGCAACAAGGTGCGGGCGCTGGAGTACGTGCTCGGCGACGCGGCGCGCGTCCGGGTGCGACGCGCTCGTGACCGGCGGCGGCCCGTCGTCGAACTGGGCGATGCTGGCCGCACTGGCCGCCCGGACCCGCGGCCTGCACGCCGTTCTCGTGATGTACGGGGACCCGGTCACGCCCGTCGGCAACCTCGCCCTCGCCGAGCTCGCCGGTGCCGAGATCGTCTTCACCGGCGAGGCAAGGACCGGACCTCCGTCGACCGGGGGCGTCGCCGAGGCCGGGGCGCAGCTGGAGGCGTACGGGCGGCGTCCCTACCTGCTCGGGCGCGGCGGGGCGACGGCGGTCGGGGCGCTCGGGTACGTCGCCGGTTCCCTGGAACTGGCCGGTCAGCTGCACGAGATCGACCTGACGCCGCGTCAGTTATGGCTGTCCACGGGATCCTGCGGCACGCAGTCGGGTCTCGTCGCCGGCGCGGCATGGCTGCGACCGTCCTACGAGGTGCACGGGGTGACCGTGAGCCGACCGGTCGAGGAGTGCGTCCCACGCATCGCGGCCGTGGCCGCCGCCGCCTGCGAGCTGATCGGCGCACCCGCTCCCGAGGCGCTCCCCAGGGTAGTCGGCGGGCACCTCGACGACGGCACGTACGGGTACCGCTCCCCCTCCGGCGAGGCCGCCGCGCGCCTCGTCGCACAGACCGAGGGCGTGTTCCTCGACCCGGTCTTCGCCGCCAAGGGCATGGCCGGCCTGCTCGAAGCGATCGACGCCGGGCCGGGCGGCCCGCACCCCGTCGAGGGTCCCGTGATCTTCCTCGTCACCGGCGGCGCCCCGACCCTGTTCACGGTGAACTGACGCCGGTGGGCGTCCGCTGGCTGACCGCGTTCCTGGACACCCCGCGCGGCGACCAGGCTGCGGCCGCCTTCTGGGCACGCGTGACCGGCTCGACGATCTCCTCGACGCGCGGCGAGCACGACGAGTACACGACGCTGCTTCCTGCGGACGGGGACGCGTACCTGCGGCTCCAGGACGTGCCGGACGGCGCGGCGCGTACCCATCTGGACGTCCACGTCGACGACGTCCGCACCGAACTGCCGCGCGTTCTCACGCTGGGCGCACAACTGACGGCCGATCACCTCGAGTTCGTCGTCCTGCGCTCGCCGGGAGGCTACGCGTTCTGCCTCGTACCGGACGAGGGCGAGGCCGTCCGCCCGACCCCGGCCGCCTGGCCCGTGGGCCGTCGAAGCCTCGTCGATCAGCTCACGTTCGACATCCCCGCGGAGGCTTTCGACACCGAGGCCGCGTTCTGGGCGGCGCTGACCGGTTGGGACCTGCACGTCGGGTCCCTGCCGGAGTTCGCGTACCTCGCGCGGCCGGCGGGCATCCCTCTGCGGCTCCTGCTGCACCGACTGGGCGAGCCTGCCGGGCCCGTCCGCGCGCACCTGGACCTCGCCTGCGACGACGTCGCCGCGGAAGTCGCGCGGCACGAAGACCTCGGCGCCGTGGTCGTCCGACGAACCCAGGTGTGGACGACCTTGCGCGACCCCGCCGGCCGCGACTACTGCGTCACCCCGCGCACCCCTTGATCGACGGGCCGGTCCCGGCTCCGTCCGGCGGCCCGGCAACCAGCGCTCGGGTCGCCTTCCCATGCCTGTCCAGGCAGTACGCCCGTACGGGCGTGTCGCGGTCATCGGGGGGCTGAAGACCGCGACACGCCTGCATCGGACACGCCGGTGCCGGCCCTCCCACGACCTGGAGTGGGAGAGCCGGCGGCGGGCGTCCTACCGGTCCTGTCGTACCGGCAGGCCCTACTGAACGACCTTTACAGGTCGGTCAGGTCTGCGTTCCCGGCGCGGAGCCGGGACAGCTGGATGTAGTGCTCGGGGTTGAGGAACAGCTCGTTCATCCACCCGATCTCGTCGATCGTGATGCCCTTCTTGATGAGGTAGTCGAGGTACTGGAACGCGTCCTTGGCCCCGAAGCCCACGTGGTGGGCGCCGACCAGCTTCGGCGGGTGGCGTTGTCGTAGATGCACTTCTGGAAGCCGGAGAGCTCGGGCTTGGAGAAGGCGTGGAGCATGGTGCCCTCGGCGCACGGCAGGCACAGGTGCTCGTCGGGCATACCCTTGGGCGGCATCTGGATGACCGTGATGTCGCCGTACTTCTCCCGGGCCTCGTCCTCCGACAAGCCCACCCAGGTGACCTCGTAGGTGGTGTGCAGGAAGTCCGGGTACTCGGAGAAGTCGAACTCGATGTCCTCGCCGGAGATGTTGCGAGCCGCCGTCACACCGCACTTGCGAGCCTTGAACATCTCCATCGGGGAGCCGATGAGGTCGCCGATCGCGTAGACGCCCTCGACGTTGGTCTGCATGCGGCCGTTGACCTTGACGAAGCCCTTCTCGTCGACGTCGATGCCGAGCGCGTCCACGAACTCCTTGGTGTCCGGGCGCTCACCCGTGCCGAGGAAGACGAAGTCGGTGTGGAAGATCTTCTCCGTGCCGTCCGCCAGCTTCACGCGGACGCCGGTGGCGGTGTCGTCGCCGACGACCTCGAGGATCTCGCAGCCCTCGACGATGTCCATGCCGCGGCGCTTCATGTTCTTGATGACGTACTGGCGCAGGTCCTCGTCGATGTGGTGCAGCGACGCGGTCCGCATCAGCGGGCTGCGGGTCAGGATCGTGGTCTGGCAGCCGGTCGCCTGGAAGAACGAGCCGTACTCCATCGCGACCTTCGAGCCGCCGATGATGACGCAGGACGTGGGCTCGTAGTCCAGGCCCGGGTCGATCAGGTTGGCGAACTCGTACACGCCCTTCTTGTCCAGCCCGGGAATCTCCGGCGGGAAGTAGGAACGCGCGCCGGTGGCGAGCACGATGTTCTTGGTCTTGAAGACCTCACCGTTGACCGTGACCGTGTTCTTGTCGACCACGGTCGCGGCGGCGTTGAGGATGTACTCCATGTCCAGCTGCTCTTTGGACTGCCAGTTCATGAAGGCGTGCGGGTTGTTCCGGCCGGCCTTGAACAGCGTGATCATGTCGACGATCGACGCGCGGGACTCGTCGAACTTCGGGAACCACAGCGTGTCGGAGTACGTCCGCATGTAGTCCATCTCGCGCGCCGCCTCGGAGAACAGGTGGTGCGGGACGCAGGCCTGGTGCGGGCACGAGCCGCCGAGGAAGGGCCACTTGTCGACCACGAGCTGGCGCAGGCCGCGGGCCTGGGCGAACGCCGAGCCGAACCGGCCGCCGGCGCCGCCGCCGACGTAGATGACGTCGTACTCGTTGCCCTTCTCGCGGTGGACGTTCTCCAGGGCCTCGGTGATCTCGCCCTCTTCTGCCTTGTGGATCAGAACTTCCCATTCCGGCATGGACAGGTGGTGTGTTGCGCAGGTCCATCGTTCTCACTCCTGGAAATGCCCGGGTCTGGTTCGGGCGGTCGTTGGGCTACAGGCTGGCTGGACGTTCAGCAGGCTGATTCAGACGGGGCATCAGATAGGGACCGTCTGCGCGGCCGGGGTGAACGCGTCGAAGTAGACGTTGCGGGGCCGTACGCCGGCGTCCAGGAGCAGAGGGACGGCGGCGTCGATCATCGGCGGCGGACCGCACATGTACACGTCGTGGGCGAGCTCGGGACGCCACCGACGGATTGCGTCGGTGACCATCCCGGTCTCACCCTGCCAGTCCTGCGTCCAGGACTGAGACAACACGGGGTAGAACTCGAACTCGGCGATCCCGGCGCCGATCTCGCGGATCTCGTCGACGATGTAGAGGTCGGCCTCGGTGCGAGCACCGAAGAACAGCGACACCGGGCGGTCGCAGTCCTTGGCCGCCAGGTCCCGCAGCATCGACAACAGCGGGGCCAGGCCCGAACCACCCGCGATCATGAGGATGGGCCGGTGGGACAGGTGCACCTTCAGCTGCCCGAACGGTCCGTGGACCGTCACGGGCGTGCCGAGCGGTGCGTCGCGCAGGAAGGCGGACCAGGCGCCGTCCGGGTACATCTTGCAGATCAGCTCCACGACCCCGTCCTGGGCGGGGGCGTTGGCGAGGGAGAACGTCCGGACCAGCGCGGTGCCGGGGATCTCCACGTTGACGAACTGCCCAGCCACGAAGGGCATGGACGTCGTCGGTGATGTCCAGCCGGATCCGCGCGATGTCCGTGGTGAGCAATTCCACCGACGCCAGCGTCGTCGCGTAGGACCGCGACTTGTCGCCGGAGAAGAACTCGTCCTCCGTCAGGTTGTTGCACTCGACGTCGACCTCGCAGTCCTCGACCGGCACGCTCGCGCAGGCGAGGATGATCTCGTCCGCCCGGTCCGAAGACGTCAGCGCGAACGACGAGCCGGGCTCGTCCACGTCGCCGTCGACGAGCTTGATCTTGCAGGTGCCACAGCCGCCGTGCTTGCACCCGTACTTCAGGAGCAAGCTGTTGCGGAGTGCACCTTCGAGGATGGTCTCCCCCTCCTCGCACTCGAACGAGTGCGAGAAGGGAGAGACGGTCACCTTGTAGCTCACGAATATCTCCGGGTTCCCTGGCTCATGAGGCCAGCGGGTCCTTGATCTCGTAGCCGATGTTGCGGATGTCGTCGATCGTCCAGAGCACGCTCGAGGTCGAGGGTCGGCTGGCCGATCAGGGTCTTGCCGTCGGGACGGATGTAGCCGAGGTCGCGGATGACCTCGGACAGCTCCCAGCCGTGGTACTTCTCCCAGAACTGCTTGCGGCCCTTGTACGCCTCGGGCCACGTGCTGAAGATCCACTCGCAGCCCTCGGAGCAGACGGCGTAGTTCTTGCCTTCCAGTCCGATGATCTTCGCCTGGTTGATGTCCAGGCGCGGCATGGCGCACGGCAGCTGGCAGACCTGGCAGATCGGCGGCAGGCCCGGGAGCTCCTGCAGGATCAGGTGCGCGCCGGCCGGGTCGGACAGGGCCTTGTAGCCCTCCCAGTAGCCCTGGTAGTGCGTGGACCAGCCCGGGTAGTTCGCCTCGAACCACTCGAAGTCCGCCGGGCCCATCGCGTCCGAGCGCCAGAAGTTCAGCGGCCAGACGGCGGAGAGGACCTGGCCCAGCGTGTGGTGGCTCCAGGTGACGTCCTCGGCCGCCGCGGCCAGACGCGTCGGCGGCCTTGACGCCGAACTCGCTGAGGCGGTCGATGAAGCCACCGACGAAGTCGTCGACGACCCACTCGTTCCACTGGTTCTTGTAGCTCCACGGCCGGTTGCGGGCGCCGTACTCCGCGGCCCCAGCCCACGGCGGCGTCGAGCGCCTTGTGGGAGTGCCAGAAGTGCCGCTCGAGCGACTGGTTGATCATCGGGATGTTGTCGGGCTCCCCGACCAGCGCATGAGCGAGCCGTAGCCGTTGGCCATGTGCCGCGCCTCGTCCGACTGGATCGAGAGCATGACGCTGGCGAGCGCGTGGTCGCCGTTGCGGACCGCGACCTGGGGGGTCGCCACGAGCAGGATGTTCGTGAACGCCGTCTCGATGACGATGTTCAGGTCGATCATGCAGTCCAGCGGGTCGCCGACGTTGAAGTGCTGGAACTCGCCGATGGACACGAGGCCGGCCGGGTGCTGGAACAGCGCCCTTCTGGCCGATGTCGAAGCCCGCGGGGTCGTGGTAGTTCTTCACGTACCAGTGGCGCAGGCGCCATCTCGAGCTGCGCGTGGCGAACCTCGTCCATCATCTGCGCCGCGTAGCCCTGGCGCAGTTCCTGGCTCTGGACGGTGGAGATGATCATGCCGCAGGCCGCGACGGCCTGGTACTCGGCGTTGGTGAGCAGCGGGACGATGAGCTTCATCGCCTCGACGAACCGCTCGTCCATGCGCTCGGCCTCGCGGGTGCGGATCGCGCCGTCGAGGAAGCCGTGGGTGCGGTCGTCCTTCTCCGCCTCCATCTTCATGTAGTCGCGGACGAGGACGCGGAACGGGTCCTTGCCCTTCTTGGGCATCTTGTAGCGGGTCTCGAACTTGGGGCCCGACTCGCGTGGTCGTGTGGTCCCAGTCGTAGGACTTCGTCTTGTCGTGCAGGTGGGTAAGGCTGGACGCCATGGTGATGACCTCTTTCGAAACGTCAGTTACGTCGCAGACGGGGAAGGGGGTCAGTCCTTGAACCGGTCGGGCTGGATGTCGGAGTAGATGTCCACCCGGCCGTCGCCCACGACGATGCGGCCGTAGTAGCTGGCCATGTTCACCAGGAAGATGTCGGTGTCGATGTCGCGACCCGCCAGCTCGGAGACCTCGGCCATGTCGAAGCTGAGCACGTCCTCGCAGGTGATCTTGTAGAAGCAGTCGCGGTAGTCGACGACGGCCTTCGGCTGCGTCTCCGCGATGTGCTCGATGGCGGCCTGGGTGTCGGAGCTGTCCATCAGCGAGATGCCGACCTTGCGGTTCGTGGTCGATTCGGTGGTGGTCATGCCTTCACTCCTGCGGCCTCGACGATGCTGTTCTGCGCGGTGACGAGAAGGGCCAGCGCGTCCGCGGCGGCCTGCTCGGTCTCGCCGGACGGCGACGAGCACCGGCAGCAGCGCCTGGGCGGCCGCCTCGGCTCGCGGCGTCCACTCGCGCGATCCAGCCGCGGATGACCTCGGCGTTCGCGGCGCCCGGTCTCGGGGTCGGCGATGACGTGCTGCACGAGCGCCTGCACCGTCTCGACGTGACGGTCGTTGTCGCGCAGCGCGCCGGCGATCACCAGCGGCGTGGTGGCGTCGCCGGCAGACGGTGGCCCGCCGGGTGAACAGCTCCGCCTTGGCGAGGCGGCCGACGATCGGCTCGAACACCAGCGTGGCGACGACGACGATCTCGACCCAGTCCTCGCTGGCGTAGATGTGCTCGACGAGCTCCCGGATCGGGACCAGCGTCGGGTCGCGACATCCAGGCCTCGCGGGCACCGGCGTCGCTGAATCCGGTCTCGGTGGTGAGGTGGTCGAGGTGCAGGACGATGTCCTGCAGCAGTCGCAGTCGGTCGATCGCCTGGAACACGGTGGCGAACTGCGCGGTGTCCGACATCGCCTGCCGGATCGCGTACGCCAAGCGACAGGAACAGCCCGTACTCCACGAACGGCCAGGCCGCGTAGGTCTTCGCGAGCACGTTCTCGGTCCACGTCGCGGGGTCGCGCGGCCGCGCTGTTCTTCACCAGCACCGGGACGAGGCGGGCGAGCGACTGCTGATCCTGGTTGGTCTGGCTGACGAACGGGCGCTGCCAGACGCCGAACGGGTCGCGGTAGGTGTTCCACTGCGACGTCTTGACCTTGCTGTAGTCCGCCGACCAGGCGTTCGGCGCCGTCGTCGAACCGCAACGGCCAACCGACGTCCATCCACTGATCCGGGTCCGAGTACTGCCCGACGGTGTAGCTCTCGTACTCGGTCGGCTTGCGCTTGGCCGGTGTGAACCACGTGAACTGCCGGTTCCCGACCAGGTCCTTATGGTGTTCCGCCGTTTCGTGCGTCGTCACCCTCGTACCCTCCGCCCTTGGTGCTCCCACATTGCAGCGATGTTTCGCCTAGGCGTGACGCTAGACACCAGAGCAACGTCGCACTTCGGCAACAAGGGATAGAGTCAGGCCCTGATTCACCCGAATGCTTACTCCATTTTGCGGCCGACCTAGGGAGGTGTCGCGTTATCGGCACCGCAGCTGAGCGTCCGCTCCTGGCCCGTGCTGATCTCCCGGCTGCTCGGCGGGCACACGTCCGCGCGGGCGATCCTCGGCGCCGCCGTGGACGCGGCGCCCCGCATGACCGGCGCCGACGCCGTCGAGGTCGTCGAGTGGGTCCGCGGGCGGGCGAGCTCCGTGCACGCGCTCGGCGACCCGGTCGCCGCTGGAGACCCGGCTGCGCCCCGGCCCCGGCCAGGTGGACGGCCGGCCCGGTCGCAGTCGTGCCGGTGGACGCCTACCGCGACCTCGTCGCCGCCCGCGCCCGCGGTGGCGCCGCCGTTCTCGACCGGCGACATCGCCGGCCTGCAGGCCGTCGCCACGCTGCTCACGCACGGCGCCGCCGTCGGCCGCAAGGACGCCGCCGACACCCTGCACCGCCTGAGCCTCGAGATCGTCGGGACGCTCGACCTGGACCGCGTCCTGCTCACGATCACCAACGCGGCGGCCCGACTGCTGGCCTCGGAGATGGCGGGCGTCTTCCTCACCGACGACACGCGCGAGCCCGACGACGGGGACGGGCCGGAACTCCGCTGCACTGCGTTGTCGGCCATCGGACGGTCGAGACGGTCCGGCTGCGGATCCCGGCCGGCCGCGGGATCGCCGGCAAGGCCCTCGCCACCGGCGCCCCGGCCCGCATCGACGACTACGCGACCACGACGGCGATCACGCGGGACTACATCGGCATCGCGATGGAGGAGGGCACGCAGTCCGGCCTGAGCGTGCCGATGCGCGACGCGGCCGGGCAGATCATCGGCGTCCTGTCCGTGTGGCGGCGCCGCCCGTCCGTCTACTCGGACGAGGACGAGGCGCTGCTCGTCTCGCTCGCCGGCCTCGCCGCGATCGGCCTCGTGAACGCGCGGCTCTACCAGAAGCAGCAGGCCGCCACCGCCCAACTGGACGAGAGCAGGCGCGAGCTCGAGCGTCGTCTGGCGGTCTCCGACGAGGCGCTCGACATCCACCGCCGGCTCACCGAGATCGCCGCCGAGGGCCTCGACCTGGCCTCGCTCGCGCAGGCCGTCCAGGGCTTCGTCGGCGGGCGCGTCGTCATCGTCCCGGACGGTGACCGGCCCGCCGTCCAGTGGCCGCTCGCCGCCCCCGGCGCCGACCTGCCGCGCGAGCGCGACGCGCGTCCGGCCCGCGAGACGCTGCGCGCGCCCGCGACCAGGCCCGGGGCCGGCCCGGGCGTCTGGGTGAGCGTCAGCATCGAGGCCGCGAACGTCCGGCACGGGCTGCTCTACGCGGCCCTGCCGTCCGCACCGAACCTGCGTGACGTCGTGACGCTCGAGCAGTCGGCGACGATCTGCGCCCTGCTGCTCGGCCACGAGGACTCCCTGCAGGCGGCGACGGCCCGGCTGCGCTCGGAGTTCGTCTGGGACCTGCTCGAGGGCCGTCCGGGGCACGGGGGCGGGTCCGACACCGACGAGACCGCGCGCGCGGTGGCCCTCGGCCTGCGGCTCGCGTTCCCGGCCCGGGTCGCGCTGCTGAAGGCGCCCGGGCTGCGCGCGCTCGGGCGCGCGGAGGGCTGGACGGCGGAGGAGACCGAACGCAACCGGGCCTGGCTGACCGCCCGGATCGCCGGCGCGTTCGAGGAGCTCACCGGCCAGGTCGTGCCCGTCGCCCACCGCGACGAGTACCTGGTCGCGATCGTCGGCGAGACCTCGTCCGACCTGGCCCAGGTGACGGCCGCGGCGATGCGCCGTTCGCCTTTCCCGGCACTGACGATCGAGGCCGGCATCAGCCGGGCGGCGCCCGACGTCGAGGCTCTGCCGCAGGCCTGCACGAGGCGCGGGTCGCGCTGAGCGCGGTGAATCCCGAGCGACGGGCGCCGTCGTGACGTTCGACGACCTCGGCGTCCTGCAGTTCCTGATCGCGCCGAGCGGCGCCGCCGACCTGTACCGCTACGCCGAAGGCGTCCTCGGCCCGCTCGTCGAGTACGACGCGCGGCACGGCACCGACCTCGTCCCGACCCTGGACCGGTACTTCGAGCACGGCTGCAACGCGTCCAAGACCGCCCGGGACCTGCAGCTGCACGCGAAGAGCCTGACCTACCGGCTGCGCCGCATCCACGAGATCGGCGGCCTGGACCTCGACGACCGCCAGACCCGCCTCGACGTCGAGCTCGCCCTGCGGATCCTCGGCCCGGCCCGCGAGATCCACGAGCGGGTGGGAGCCCGCAGCCCGAGCGTCCGGCAAACGGCGTCCTATAACACGCGTTCTGCCGGACGGCACGGGGTGGTTACGACGAGCGCTCGGCGGCGATCCGCAGCAGGGCGTCCTCGGCGGCGTCGAACGCCTCGCGGCGGGCGACCGCGAGCTCCCGCGCGAGCCGGCCGCCGGTGGCCGCCGCCGCGGCCATCGCCCGCACGACCGACGGCTCGGCGCCCGCCCTGCGTCGTCGCGGCTGCGGACGACCTCGCGCGGGTCCAGCACGGTGGTGAGGTCCGTGCCCGTCAGCCCGAGAACGGCACCGGTGACCTCGACGGCCGCCTCGTCCAGCATCAGGCCGGTGATGTCGATGCCGCGGAGCCCGCCGGCGGCGGCGCGCCGTACGCAGGCGCCGACGACCTCGTACGCGGTGCGGTAGTCGATCTGACACTCCGTCATCAGATGCTCCGACAGATCTGCCGCCTGCGAGAAACCCGACTCCAAGCGCCTCGTACATGCGGGCGGCGTTCACCGTCAGGCCACGCGGTGACGCCGGCCGTCAGGCGGGTCGCGCGGGTCGCCAGGTCGAGCGAGCGGGGCACCTCGCCGTAGGCGAAGATCAGGTTGTCGCTGCGCGCGGACGGGCTCTTCGACACCGCGTACATGCCGATCATCCGCCCGATCAGCACGCCGGCCTCGCCGCGAATCATCGTCAGCGCGTAGGGGTTGCGCTTCTGCGGCATGAGGATGGACGTGCGGGTGTGGCCGTCGGCCAGGCTGACGTAGTCGAATTCGCTGCTCGCCCAGATCTCGAGGTCCTCGGCGAACTTCGCCAGCGTCGTGACGAGGCTCGCGGTCGTCGACATCAGCGCGAGGAAACCGTCGGCCTGCCACATCGCGTCCCGCGTGTGCTCGATGACGCCGTCGAAGGCGAGCAGCTGGCAGACGGTGCCGCGGTCGCCGGTGAGCCGGCTGCCGTTGACGCCGCCCGCGCCGCCGGGGCTGCGGTTGACCCAGTCGAGTGCGTCGACGAGGCGGTCGATCTCGCGCTGGACGGCGTGCGCGAACGCGACCAGGTAGTGCCCGAACGTGGACGGCTGCGCGTGCTGCAGGTAGGTCTGCTCGGCCATGAACGTCTCGGCGTGGGCCTCGGCCTGCTCGGCCGCGGCGACCACGAACGACGCCGCCGCCTCGATCAGGTCGACGATGTCGCGGCGCAGCCGCAGCCGCAGCGCGATCCGGAAGGCCTCGCGGCGCGGCCGGCCCGCGTGCAGCCAGCCCGCGTCGCGCCCGATGCGCTCGGCGAACCAGCGCTCGCGGCAGTTGTAGGCCTCGCCGTGGACGGGGTCGTAGCCGAAGTCCGCCGACCGGCGTGCGGTGCGACTCGAGCAGGACGCCGAGCAGCCGGGCGCCGGCCTCCGGCGGCGCGACCCTGCGGTCGAGCAGCACGAGGACGTGCGCGATGTCGGCCAGGTCGAGCGGGCCGTGCAGGAGCGGGGCGTCGTCGACCTCGACGGCGAACGCGCCGTCGATCAGTTCCTGGGCGTAGTTCTTCTTTGCCAACGGGTCCTCAGAACTCCGGGCCGAGCGACGCGAGGCACGCGCGGGTACGGGCGATGCTGGCGGCAGCGTCGTCGCCTACCGGGAAGACTGCGGGCCACAGCTCGGTCGCGCCGGCGTCCTGCGAGCCGCTGCAGGTGCGCCTCGACCTGGGCCTCGGTGCCCATGATCGCAAGCTCGCTCACCTTGTCGACGCCCTCGAGCGCGAACACCTTCTTGTAGTTGTCCAGGCCGCCGTAGCGGGCGAAGACCGCCTCGACGGTCGCGATGCCCTCGTCCAGGTCGTCGCAGACGGCGACCGGCAGCCCGACGATCACCCGCGGCGACGGGCGGCCCGCGGCGGCGGCAGCCTTCGACAGCCCGGGCACGATCGCGGCTGTCCAGGGCGCGCGGCCCCGCCAGCCAGGTGATCGTGCCGTCGGACAGCTCGCCCGCGACCTCGATCATCTTCGGCCCGAGCGCCCCGACCACGATCGAGACCGGACTGGTCTCGAGGACGTTGAAGCTGCCCTCGTTGACCGTGTAGTACTCGCCCTTGTGCGTGACGGCCTGGCCGTTCAGCAGCGGGCCGAGGATCTGCAGGTACTCGCGCATGTGCGCGGCCGGGCTCGAGTACTCCAGCCCGAGCAGCCCCGAGATCACCGGCTTGTGCGAGACGCCGACGCCGAGGGTGAACCGCCCGCCGCAGAAGCTCTGGACGGTCGCCGCCTCCTGCGCCATGACGAACGGGTGCCGCGGGTAGGTCGGGACGATGCCGACGCCGAGGTCGATCGAGGACGTCCGGGTGCCCGCCACCGACAGCGTCGTCAGCGAGTCGACGCCGCGGGTGAAGTGCACCGTCCACGCGGCGGGGAAGCCCGTCGGCCTCGGCCTGCACGGCCTGCTCGACGATCTCGAGCGCCGAGACCGGGGCGCTGATCGCGTCCCCGCCGATGTTCATGGCGATCCGCACGGCAGCTACCTCCGTTGGTCACGTTCCCTGGAGCGTGCAGCATTGCCCGGGCCAGCATTGCGCCCGGGCGGGCCCGCGGTCACGTCCCCGCAGGACGAAGACCCAGGCGGACTTTAGCGGACCGCGCGTCCGCCTCAGGCGAAGGGGTTCTTCGGCCGTCTGCGGACACCGTCCACCCACAGCTCGGTGCGCTCGGTGTAGAACCCGGCCATCCCGGCGATCTTCTGGCTCTCCGGCAGCGGCGAGCGGTAGACCCAGATCAGGTTGCGGTGCAGCTTGCCGTTCACCTCGACGGAGAAGTAGTTCGCCTCGCCCTTGTACGGGCAGCGCGTCGTCGCCTCCGACGGACGGAGCAGACGCTGGTCGACGTCGGTCATCGGCAGGTAGTAGCGCACCGGCAGGTGGGTCTCGAACAGGATCCGCGGCGCCGCGCGACTCCGCGAGCGTCGTCCCGTCGAGGTCGATCCGGACGTGCCGCGAGCTGGTCAGCACGTCGACGCGCGTGTACGGGTCGCGCGCGTGGGTGTAGACCGGCTCGTCCTCCTCGAACCACGCGTCCATCGCGCTCCAGTCGAGCCGGACGAGCCCGCGCAGCGGCTCGACCGCGTCGTCGGCGAACCGCAGCGCGGCGCCCGGCGCGATGAGCCGCGCGGTCGCGACGTCGCACGCGTCGGCCGTGCCCGCGGCGCTCGTCCGTCGCGGTCTCGCCGGTCGGCTTCAGCGCGGCGGCCACGTCCGCGACCGGGAAGTAGTACGTCGGGTAGTACGGCTGCTCCCAGACCAGGCGCGCGTCGCGGGAGTCGACGACCAGCTCGCCGCCGAGGTAGGCCCGGACCCACTTCGGCGACCGCTCGACCCGCAGCTCCCCGTCCCGCTCCCGCATCTGGCCCCTCCTCGACGTCGCGATCATTCTGCGTTAACTCCGAGCGACGGCGGGCCGGCCCCCAGCTACGGTCGACCGATGATGCCGGACCGGGGACGCGAATCCCGCGCGCAGGCGCCGTTCGCCGCCGTGTTGACCCCGCACGACTTGCCGATCGCCGAGGATCCCGAGTGCGCCGACGACTGCGTCCTGGACAGCGGCTCCGACGGCGTCCGGTGCCACGTCGAGGGGCAGGCCCTGTGGGTCTGACTGGCCGAGCTGCTCGATTCCGACGGGCTCGCGACGCTGCTGGACAGCGCCGGAATCCAGGCGGACGCGGAGGTCGTCCGGATCAGGGAGGCGTTCCCGCCGGCAGCGGCCTTGGTGGCAGCCGACGCGACCCGGACCCTCGGCCGCGAGGTGATGGTGGAACTGGTCGAGGACTGCGGCTGGGCCTTCGTGGGCTGCGACGGGGAGCGGTCGAATCACGGAGTCACCCTGACGGGCGACCCGGTCCACCTGATCGTCCATGTGGCCGAGCAGGTCCAGGACGTGCTCGCGATGCCAACGCGTCCTTCGCGGCGGCCATCACCCTGGCGGGCGACGGGCTCGGCAACGACACCACCCGGCTTCGTCGACATCGCGAGCATCCGCGTCGAGGCCCTCGACCGCGACGCCGACGACGACTTCCCGCTCCTCCTCGACGACGCCTGCAGGCGCCGGTCGACGTCAAGGAGATCCGGACCGACTACTACAACTTCCCCTCCTCCGCCTCCTACGCCCTCACCAGCGCACAGTCCGGCGCCCTCGTCGCCGACGGCGCCACCGCCTTCGCCGGCCGCCCAACACCCGCAAGCTCAACATCCAGGTCAAGCGGACCAACGTCGGCGAGCCCGGCTGAGTCCAGCGTCGCCGCCCACTGCCGCCTCGTCCTCCCGCAGGTCAATTCCCCCATCTGACGCCGACCTCAGCGGGGCCACCAGGCGCCGCCTGACAGCGCGACCGGGCTCCTCCTTACGGAGGATCCCGTTCTGCTGTTCGGTGGAGGCGAAAGATCCACATGGGGTCGTTCTGCTGCAAACGGACCCCAATTGCCTGGGCTTTCGGCCGGTGTGGGATGCGGCCGCGCACGGCTAACGTCGTCGTTGTGGGGAGCAATCGGCGCCATCGCCGGGGGGGGCTCCTCGTGGTTGGCGGTAGCGCACGGGCCTGACGAGCAGTCAGGTTCAGGAGGCGCGCGGCGAACTCGTTGTCATCTTGTCGAACGTCATTCGAACCATCTTGGGGGAACCTCATGCACGTCAACATCAAGCGCGCGCTCGCTCTGTCCGCCCTCGCCCCGCTGGCCTACGCCGGCATCATGTCCCCTGCCGGGGCCGTGAGCATCCGGACCACCGAGGCCTCCGTCTACAAGTACGGCAACGAAGTCTACGCCGACTGCATCTTCGACAACGCCTACTACGGCGTGAAGATCACCCTGGCGGGCGACGGGCTCGGCAACGACACCACCGGCTTCGACGACATCTCGAGCATCCGCGTCGAGGCCGAGGACCGCAACGCCGACGGCGACTTCCCCGACCTCGGCGACATCGGTGACAACTACGAGGAGGCCATGGACGTCAAGGAGATCCGGACCAGCTACTACAACTTCCCCTCCTCCGCCTCCTACGCCCTCACCACCGCGCAGACCGGCGCCCTCGTCGCCGACGGCGACGCCGCCTTCGCCGGACGCAACAACACCCGCAAGCTCAACCTGCAGGTCAAGTGGACCAACGTGGGCGAGCCCGGCTACCAGTCCAGCGTCACCGGCCACTGCGGCATCGTCCTCCCGCAGGTCGACACCGAATTCCTTCCGTAGCAGGGGCCGCCAAACCCATCAGCGGGTGGGACCCCGGGCTGTGAACCGGACGGGACCCTCCTCCTGGAGGGTCCCGCGAGGGCCCGTCCTTTACGTCCGGATTTCACAGGGATCGGGCACTCAGGACCGCGTCCGTGCAGACCGGCGCCCTCGTCGCCGACGGCGACGCCGCCTTCGCCGGACGCAACAACACCCGCCAGGTCAACCTCCAGGTCAAGTGGAACCAACGTCGGCGAGGAAGGCGCCCGGGGCAGCTTCACCGGCCACTGCGGCAACGTCCTCCCGCAGGTCGACAGTTCTCTCTGACGACACGTCAGAGGCGGCGTTCGCGGTCAATCCGGGGTCCACGCGCCCACGGATTCCCGCCGCGCGGACTGGCGGGGCTCGGGACGGCGGACACCCTAACGGAATCGCGGGCACCAAATGGGCGTTACGCCCGATTTCTCCAGCCTTTACAATTTGTGAGTTTCTCATCTTTCGCATGCTCCGAGCGCCCGAGATGTCCGAAAATGAGTGCACTTCGGGCAGGGTCCACCGTGAGAATCAACTAGGCCGGAGATCATTTCCGCATAGGGCCTGCGGCACTGGTTCTCCGTCGGTTAACTTGATCTCACGGGGGAGAGAACGGCGCTCGCCGAGATCTCCTCGTAGTTGCCAGAGCAAGCGGATCGACTGACTTACTGCCAGTCCTGGGCGCTCCTCGGCAAAGGCGATTTCATCCGTCGGACCTCGTTCGACTCATCCTCAGGGAGCATCATGCACTCCAACATCAAGCGTGCGTTGGCCATGTCCGCCATGGTCCCGTTCGCGCTCACCACCGTCGCGGGCTCCGCCGGCGCCGTCAGCATCCGCGCCGCGGTCGCCGACGTCCAGAAGGACGGCTCGAGGATCACCGCGACCTGCGAGTTCACCAACCAGACGTACTTCCAGGTCTACGTCGACCTGAAGGGTACCGGCCTCGGGCCCAGACGGGTTCGACGACATCGAGGGCATCAAGGTCGAGGCCTCGGACCGTGACGCGGACGCCGACGGCGCACCCGACGGGATGTACCCGAACTCGGGTTGGGACTTCGACGCCAACGCCGAGGTCAAGGAGATCAAGGTCAGCTACTACAACTACCCGAGCGAACACCTCGCCCGCCCTGACCAAGACCCAGACCGGCGCGCTCGTTGCCGACGGCGATGCGGCCTTCCAGGCTCGCAACAACACCCGCAAGCTCAACGTCCAGGTCAAGTGGACCAACGTGACCAACGACGACAGCCAGCCCAGCATCACCGGGCACTGCAGCATCGCCCTGCCGCAGAGCAGCACCCTCGGGTAGGGCGCTTCTCTGATCGGTCGGGCCGCGGCCCGACAGGCGTGAACGGGACCCTCCTTCGGGAGGGTCCCGTTTCGCTGTCCCAGACCTGTCGGGGGGGCCCGCGGCCGGCAGCGCAACTGCCGGTAGTCCCCCGCCGGCGCTCAGAGTACTGCCGGATCTCCTGCGGACCGGGCCGGGTGCGCATCGGTTCGCCACCTTGGAGGCGGGAGATCGGCCTCCTCGGGCCGGGGTCGGCGTCCTGTCCCCGGCCGACACCGCCGACACCGCCGACACCGACTAAATGGCTCCTGCTACTCGGCTGGCGGACAGACTACGGACTTATTCATGAGCGGTGAGGTCACCGATCGTGGTCATGTTGCAGCGTTTTTTGAGTAATGCTTGAGGTAAACATTACCTCATTTACCTATGTTTCCTTGCCCGCCAATTAGTGGACGGCCAACTGTTCATTTCTCTGGAAGTGTCACTCACGACTTGTGCCCGATTGTGCCGATTCGTGCCCCACAACCGCCTATCGACCGGCTTGTGTGGTGTCGGCAATCCGGTTCCCTCGTGAAAAGCGAATGCCCCTTGCCAAGGATCGGACAAATGTATCCCCCTCAGCATCTTCGTGTTGGAAAACGACGGCGGCATGCGCCAAAATTTCCTCGAGCTGTACGACAGCGCGCGGCTCACCAGCCGCCAGCCCGAGGCACCGTCGACACGGCGATCTCACCATGTCGACCGTCTTTCGACCACCTCAGGCCCCCCTTGCACACCAACATCAAACGCGCCCTCGCCTTGTCCGCGCTCGCGCCGCTGGCCTTCACCGGCATCACGTCATCCGCCGGCGCCGTCAACGTCAGGACCGTGAACGCAAGCGTCGAGAAGGACGGCAACTCGGTCATCGCGGCCTGCAACTACGCCCAGAACACCTGCTACCGCGCGCACACATCATCCTGAAGGGCGACAGTGTCGGCAACGACACCCTCCGCGACGCGGAGGTCAAAGAGTTCCGGGTGAGTTACTACAACTTCCCGAGGTCCGCCTCCTACGGCCTCACTTCCGTGCAGACCGGCGCGAACGTCGCCGACGGCGACGCGGCATTCGCCGGGCGCAACAACACCCGCAAGCTCCGCGTCCAGGTCAAGTGGACCAACGTCGGCGAGCCCGGCTCCCAGACCAGCGAGACCGGGCACTGCGTCGTGCTGATGCCCCAGGAGCTCTGACCGACGGAGCTAAGGCCCCTCGCCGGCGAAGTCGGACCCTCCTGCCCGAGGGTCCCATTTTGCTGTCCGGCGCCGAGCCAGCCCACCGAACGGGCTCGTCCTTTCGGCGGGCCCTGCCCTGGCCCGTCAGGCTCCGGTTTCGACCGGATGGGTGAAGCTGCGGTGATTACCTGACGGGCCGATCATGCCCCGTTAGGTTGAGCTGGGGGGGCGGTCGGCGGTTGGTCGAGATCTCCCCGCCCATACGTCGTGAACATGAATCCACCGGGGGAATCCATGAAACTGAACATCAAGCGCGCGCTGGCCGTATCCGCCCTCGCACCCGTGGCCCTCGCCGCGGTCGCGTCCTCAGCAGGCGCCGTCACCATCAGGACCGCGGCGGCGGAGGTCTTCAAGGACGGCGACACGGTCACCGCGACCTGCTCGTTCGAAAACATCGGCTTCCAGGCCTACATCGACCTCAAGGGCGACGGCTACGGCAACGACACCGGCGGGTTCGACGACATCGAGAGCATCCGGGTCGAGGCCGTCGACCGCGACGCCGACGACGACTACGACGCCACGGGAGCGGGCTTCCCGAACGAATACCCCTTCGATGCGTTCAACCTCGCAGCCGAGGCCAAGGAGATCCGGACCAGCTACTACAACTTCCCCTCCTCCACCTCCTACGCCCTCACCACCGCCCAGACCGGCGCCCTCGTCGCCGACGGCGACGCCGCCTTCGCCGGCCGCAACAACACCCGCAAGCTCAACATCCAGGTCAAGTGGACCAACGTCGGCGAGCCCGGCTTCCAGACCAGCCAGACTAGCCACTGCGGCATCGTCCTGCCGCAGGGCGACATCCTCCCGGATGGGGAGGAAGGCCCGCTCGTCGAGGAAGCATCCTTCTGATCAGGTCCACACCCACGGCACACGACCGGGACCCTCCTTGCGGAGGGTCCCGGTCGCTCGTCGCCGAACCTGTAGAGCCGAGTCTGCGCCCAGCCGTCAGGCGGGGGCGCCGGCCGGGAAGAGCTCCGGGGCCATCTCTGCGCAGGCGCCGCGGGCGGCGGCGATCAGCTCGGCGGGCGCGGACTCCGGGTGCCCGGTGCCGTACGGCGGGGCGGGCCGGTACTCCATGAGCAGCTCGACGAAGGCGCCGGCTTCCGGGCCGACGAGCTTGCCGACGAGCGTGAGGGCGAAGTCGATGCCCGCGGTGACGCCGCCGCCGGTCATCCGGTTGCGGTCGATCACGACGCGGTCGTGGGCGATCTCGACGCCCGGGTACGCGTCGAGCAGCTCGAGGTAGGCCCAGTGCGTGGTCGCCTTGTACCCGTCCAGGAGCCCGGCCTCGGCGAGGATCATCGAGCCCGAACACACGGACGTCACGTACTGAGCGCCGGCTCCGGCCTTCGCGATGGCCTCGACAACCGACGCGTCGGACGTCTCCGGGTACGTGTTCGCCCCGCCGCCTACCAGCAGCACGTCCATCGCCGGGAGGTCGTCGAAGCCGTAGTCCGGCAGGACCGTGAGCCCGACGTCGGAGACGATCGGGTCGCGCGTGCGGGCGAAGGTGAACACCTTCAGACCGGGGACGAGGCCGAGGACCTGGTGCGGGCCGAGGATGTCGAGGTGCGTCATGTCGGGCCAGAGGTAGATGCCGATCGTGGCGATCACGGGCACGTCGGGCTGCTGGAACATAGCCATGGTTTCTCCTTGTGGGGCAGGGGTTTCAGTGGGTGGCAGCGAGGGACAGGGGCGCTGACGCGCGCAGGCCGAACCGTCGCCGGTACTCCGCCGGGCAGACGCCCAGCTCGGCGACGAAGACGCGGCGCAGGTTCTCGCCGGTGCCCAGGCCGGTGTCCGCGGCGACGGCCGCGAGCGGACGATCGGTGCACTCGATGACGCGCCGCGCCGCCTCGAGGCGGATGCGCTCGACGTAGACGCCGGGCGGGATCCCGACCTCGGCCCGGAACAGCCGAGCGAAGTGACGGGGGCTCAGATGGACGCGGCCGGCAAGCGTCGCCAGCGAGAGGTCGGCGCCCGGGTTGGCGACGACGTACTCCTGGACCTCCCGGATGGGCGCCCGCCGGGCCGGCGGCGCCTCGAGCTGGACGCTGTACTGCGTCTGCCCGCCGGCCCGGCGCAGGCAGATGACGACGAGCCGAGCGACGGCGAGGGCGATCTCCGGCCCGAGGTCCTCCTCGATCAGCGCGAGGACGAGGTCGTGCGCGGCGGTGACACCGGCGGAGGTCCACGTGTGACCGTCCCGCACGTAGATCGCGTCGATGTCGACCTCGACGCGGGGGTGCTCGGCGTCGAGGCGCTCGCCGGCCGACCAGTGCGTCGTGGCGCGGCGGCCGTCCAGCAGCCCTGCCGCGGCGAGGAAGAAAGACCCGGTGCAGGTCGAGACCACCCGGCGGGACCGGCCGGCGGCAACACGGATCGCCTCGACGAGGTCCGCGTCCGAGGCCGCGGTGTCGGCCGCGACGTAACCGCCGATGACGACGAGCGTGTCGATCTCGGCGGGAAAGCCGCGCAGTGCCACGAGGCCGCCGAGGGTGAGCCCGCGGCCGAGGGACAGCGCCTCACCGTCCAGAGACGCGACCGACACCTCGTAGGGCGTCGGCAGTCCTTCCTCGCCGGCCGCGTAGACCGCGCACTCGAACATGTCGCGGACGCCCAGCAGTTCCATGCCGAGGACGCCGGCGTGACCGACGACGAGGACTCGGCGTGGCCCGACAGGTGCGACTTCGGTAGGCATGCGCCCACCGTAGGCAGGGCCCGGGCCCGTCCACAATGACGACGAGGCCAAGTATCAGGACGGTGGCCTGGCCGCGGGCCTGCCGGGGCGGGTCACCCCGGCTCGTTCCCCGTGCCGTGCGTCATGTCGTCGCCCATGTCCTTCATGTCGTGGCCGGCCTCGCCCATCTCCTCGCCGGCCTTCTCTTTGGCGTCGTCGGCGGCGTCCTTGGCGTCGTTCGCGGCGTCGTCGGCCGCGTCCTTCGCGTCGCCCGCCGCGTCCTCGGCCTTGTCCTTCGCGTCCTCGGCGGCGTCACCAGCGCCGTCCACGGCGTCGTCGGTCTCCTGCTGGATCTCGTTGACGACCCCGCTCGGGTTGGCGGAGTCGTCGTCTCCGCACGCAGCCGTGAAGAACCCGCTCGCGCACAGCAGACCGATTGCCGCCGACCGGCGGAAGCCCATCTTTGCGTTCATGACCATCACCTCTCCGTTCTGCGGGACGGGCTTCCCCGGTCGGCTGACTTCTATCCGCGCAGCCCGGCCAGATCACAATCGGTGGCCGGCGCTGTGCGGGCGGGCGTCTCCGAACGGGCCCCGGGCAGCCACGCGAGCGAGCGCGGCAGCGCCCAGTTCCGCTCGCCGAGCACGATCATCACGGTGGGCAGGAGCAGGAGCCGGTTCAGCCCGATGGCGGTCGCCGCGATCACCGGCGAGCGGAACGCCAGCAGCATCAGGACCAACGTCACCAGTCCCAGGAACCCGAGGACGGGAACGAGGCTACGGCTGCGCGCATCGTCGAAGTCGACGCTCCCCGCGAGCTCGCCGGTCACCTGGGCGGACGAACCGGCGCCCAGCGCGGCCGGGCCGACGGTGGCCAGGACGATCTCGTCGCGCAGCACGTCCAGCGCGCGGCGCGAGGTCCCGTCCGCGCCGTCGCCGGCCAGCGGTACGTCGATCGTGACGATGCCTGCGTCCCGGTGCTCGGCGACCTCGACGGGCGTGCCGAACTCCGGTTTCGCGACGGCCGACGCCGACCGGACCGCAGTCTTCGGGCGGGCGCACACGGGGCGCAGCACCGCACCGCCCACCGGCCCTGCCGCGTAGGGCGGCGCCGACGGCCGAACAGGCGCCCCCGCTCGACTCGGTCCCCGAGCCACGACAGCACCGCGGGTAGGACGGTCACGGAGCCGGCCAGGTCGACCGCGACGACGAGGATCGTCGCCGGCGCGAAGCCCTCGACAACACGAACCTGGACAGGAACATCCCGGCCATCGCGGAGGATCACCCGTGACGCCGGAGACCAGCAGCTCTACGCCCGCGAGCTGCTGGCCGACGGCAGCGGCGGCGTCGGCTACCTGCTCGAGGACCGCGTCCTGGACGCTGACCAGTTCGTCGACGCCGTCCAGCGCGTCGCCGCCGGCGGCACGGCGATGGACCCGCAGGTGATCGCCGCCCTGCTCGCCCGCGGTGCCCGCCGCACCCCGCTCGCGGATCTGACGCCCCGTGAGACGGAGGACTCGGCCTGATGGCGGAGGGCCGCTCGAACGCGGCGATCGCCGCCCGCCTCGTCGTGACCGACCGGTCCGTCGCCAAGCACACGTCCGACATCTTCACCAAGCTCGGCTCGCCCCCGTCCGACGACGACAACCGCCGCGTGCTCGCCGTCCTCGCCTACCTCGACGGAGGTTGATCGACCGGCCCGTACGTGTCGAGCATCTTCTGGAAGCGCGCGCGGGTCGCCTCGTCGAGGCCGCGGTCGCGGGTGGTGTCCCACTGCGCGACCTCCTCGGCCGGCCGTCCGGCAGCGCGTCCCGATCGTCGACAGGACGTCGGCGACGATCTCGCCGACGAGCGCGTTCAGGTGCGCCCGCTCGGGAAACGCACCCTCGCCGGCGAGGTACTGCTCGACGAGCACGAGCATCCCGTCGACGGCCGCCTCGGTCCATGCGGCCGTCCGCTCGAGGGAGGACACGAGGTCGGAAACCCCGCCCTGGTCGGCAAACCACGCCCGGACGAGCACCTCGACCTCGATCGGCCGGCGGCGCGGGGTCGGTCGCGAGCCACGCGGTCAGCGCCTCCCGCCCAGCGTCGGTGATCGTGTACCGGTTGCGGGTGCGCTTGCCGACCTCCTCGGCCGCCACCGTCGCCCAGCCCGCGCGGACGAGGCGCTGCTGCTCGCGGTAGACGTGCGCCTCGGACGAGGGCCACACCAGCCGCAGGCTCAGCCGGGCCTGCGCGTCAGTTCGTAACCCGTCCAGGACTTCAACGCGAGCAGGCCGAGCAGGGCGTACGTGATCGTCGGGGGTCGGGTCGTGGACGAGCTGGGCACGGCCGTTGACAATACCGGGGCAGGCGGTAGTTTCCTACTCTCTTTGAGAGTAAATGGGTGAGGACGTTCAGCATGCAGACCCGCGGCACCGTTTCGTACGACATCGGCGTCGACATCGACGCGCCGCCGTCGGCGGTGTGGGCCCTCCTGGCCGACATGCGGCGCATGGGCGAGTGGAGTCCGACCTGCACCGGCGCCCAGTGGCCGGCCGGCACCCGCGAGCCCGCCGTCGGCATGCGCTTCCAGGGCACCAACCGCAACGACTGGCACCACTGGCGCACGACCGTCACGATCGTCGCCGCCAACCCGGAGCGCGAACTCACCTGGTGCGTGTCGTTTCTCGGGTTCTCCGTCTCGCAGTGGGGCTACCGGCTCGAGCCGCTACCCGGCGGCGGGACGCGCCTGACCGAGACGTGGCGCGACCTGCGCACTTCGCCGATCACCCACTTCAAGCCGCTGATCCTGGCCGTCAACGGCGCCCGGGACGTCGCCGGCATGGTCGAGGCGAACATCCACGCCACGCTCGCCCAGCTCAAGAAGGCGGCCGAGCAGGCGGCCGAGCAGGCGGCCCGGCGGGCGGCAGTGCAGCCGGCCTGACCGGCGCCGCGGCGGGTGCGAACACCCGGGCCAGCGATCCGGCCGGCCAGAACAGGTACGCGGCGCCAGTCAGGACCAGCCCGAGCACGCCCGCGCCGAACACGGCGTTCGCGGGACCGACCTTGTCCGCGGCGAGGCCCGCGGCCAGGAACGCGCCGGCCACCGCGAGGTTGAACCCGGCGCCGGCCAGGCCGTTGACCGCACCCCGCCGGCCGGGCGGCGTCGTCAGGTTCACCACCACCATGATCGGCAGCAGGAACGCCTGACACGCGCCGGCGAGCACCCACAGCACCATCGTCGGGTAGAAGCCGAGGTCGAGTCCGGTCGCGAGCAGCGGCAGGCAGCCGAGCAACAGCAAGCGGCCGGATCGCGCGGACGGCCGCCGCCGGGCCGCGGCCGGCGATGACCAGCGCCCCGATCGCCGCCCCGGCGGGCAGCGACGCCATCAGGGCGCCGCCGAGTCGGGAGTGCCCGTGCTCGACCGCGTACGCGAGCGCGACCCCCTCCGGCGCGATCAGCACGGCGCCCGCCGCCCAGCCCAGGGGGACGAACACGCGCCGGACGGGATCGGTGAAGACCAGGGCCACGCCGGTCCGGACGTCGAGCAGCAGGCCCGTCGACGCCTCGTCACCGGCGGCCGGCGGCCGCCGGCGCAGGCCCACCGCGAGCAGCAGGCCGGAGACCACGAAGGTCAGTGCGTCCGCGACCAGCGCCGCCTGCGCGGACGCCCGTGAACGACAGGTAGACGACGGCGCCGCCCGCGGCGAGCCCGACGACCTGGTTCACCTGGTTCAGCACGCGGCACAACCCGGAGCCCGTCAGATAGTCCTCGGGGTCGGGCAGGACGTCGGGCAGCACCGCCGCCCGCGCGGTGTCGAACGGCGCGCTGAACAGCTCCGCGGCGAGCAGCAGCGCCATCAGCGTCCACAGCGGCGCCGCGACGGCGGCGGCCACAGCCAGCGCGCCGACCAGGACGGCCCGGGCGACGTCGCACGCGATCATCAGCCCCTTGCGGGGCAGGCGGTCCGCAAGCGGGCCGAGCAGCAGGGACCCCGACGATGCCGGGGACGTAGCTGATCGACGAAGGCGAGCGCCGAGTAGAACGCGCTGCCGGAGCGTTCCAGGACGATGCCCGCGACGGCTACGCGGGCGAACTGGTCCCCGACTTCGCTCGCCACCTGCGCGGCGATCAGGGCCCGGAACTCGCCGTTACGAAGCAGCCGCCGACGACGGCTGCTCGAGTTCACGCGTAGAACACCCTCTCGACTACTGCCCGTGCCCGCCGGGTGACCCGACGATAGTCCTCGAGGAGGCGGCCCGTCTCGCCCGGCGCGTAGCCCAGGCCCCGCGCCATGGACGAGAGCTCGCGCCCGCCGGTCGGCGGGCTGTCCCCGGGGCGTCCGCGCACCAGCATGATCGCGTTGCGGACGCGGGTGGCCATGCGCCACGACTCGGCGAGCACGGCGGCGTCCGGGGTGGCGAGGATGCCGGCCGCGCGGGCGGCCTCGAGGGCGTCCAGGGTGCGCGTGGTCTGCAGGCTCGGGATCTTCGCCCCGTGCTGGAGCTGCAGCAGCTGCGCCACCCACTCGACGTCGGCGAGACCGCCGCGGCCGAGCTTGGTGTGGGTCGCCGGGTCGGCGCCGCGGGGCAGCCGCTCGGACTCGATGCGCGCCTTGATCCGCCGGATCTCGCGCACCTGATCGTCCGTCAGACCGGCCTCGGGCCGCCGGATCGGGTCGATCAGGGCGGTGAACCGCTCGCCGACCTCGCGGTCGCCCGCGACGAACTCCGCCCGCAGCAGGGCCTGTGCCTCCCACAGGCTCGACCAGCGCGCGTAGTAGGCCTGGTAGGACGCGAGCGACCGCACGAGCGGGCCCTGGCGGCCCTCGGGGCGCAGGTCCGCGTCGACGACGAGCGCCGGCTCGGTCGACGCCATGCTCATCAGGCGGCGCATCTCGTTGGCGATCGCGTGCGCCGCGTCCGTGGCCGCCTTCTCCTCCGCACCCGGGACGGGCTCGTGGACGAACACGACGTCCGCGTCGCTGGAGTAGCTCATCTCGTGCCCGCCGAGGCGGCCCATCGCGACCAGAGCCATGCGGGTCACGGGCGGACGCCCGGTCTCGACGGCGCGCGTGGCCGCGGCGAGCGCCCCGGCCAGCGTCGCGTTGGCGACGGCGGTCAGGCCCTCGCCGACCGCGTCCACGTCGAGCAGGCCGAGCGCGTCGGCGGCGGCGATGCGGAACAGCTCGCGCCGCCGGATCGCCCGGGCCGCGGTGGCCGCCCCCTCGGCGGTGCTCGCGCGGTGCACGGCGGCGCGCGATCTCGGTGTCCAGCGCCGCGCGCGACGCGTGGCACCAGCTCGTTGTCGTCGGCGAGCATCGACGTGGCCTCGGGAGCGCGCAGCAGCAGCTCGCTGGCGAACCGGCTGGACGCGAGGACGTGGGCCATCCGCTCGGCGGCCATGCCCTCGTCGCGCAGGAGGCGCAGGTACCAGGGCGTCGAGCCCAGGGCCGTCGGAGACCTGACGGAACGAGAGCAGCCCCGCGTCCGGGTCGGCGGCGTCGGCGAACCAGCCGAGCATCACCGGCAGCAGCGTCCGCTGGATCGCCGCGCGCCGGCTCAGCCCCGCGGTGAGCGCCTCGAGGTGGCGCAGCGCGCCGGCCGGGTCGGCGTAGCCGAGGGCCGCGAGCCGGGCCCGGGCCGCCTCGGGGGTCAGCCGCGACTCGTCCTCGGGCAGCCGGGCGACCGCCGCCAGCAGCGGACGGTAGAAGAGCTTCTCGTGCAGGCGCCGCACCTCGACGGCGTGACGGCGCCACGCGTCCGTCAGCTCGACGACCGGGTCGGAGCGCAGCCCCATCGACCGGCCGAGGCGCCGCAGGTCCGACTCGGACTCGGGCAGGACGTGCGTCCGCCACATCTTGTGCAGCTGGATCCGGTGCTCGAGCGTGCGCAGGAACCGGTAGGCGTCGCTCGAGCCGGGTCGCGTCCTCGCGCCCCACGTACCCGCCGCGAGCGAGGGCCATCAGCGCGGACAGCGTGGTCCCGCTGTGCAGGCTCGCGTCGCCGCGCCCGTGCACCAACTGCAGCAGCTGGACGGCGAACTCGACGTCCCGCAGGCCGCCCGGGCCGAGCTTGATCTGGCGGTCGGCCTCCCCCGGCGACAGCGTGCTCTCGACCCGGCGGCGCATCGCCTGCACGTCCGGCACGAAGTTCTCGCGGTTCGCGGCCTTCCAGACCATCGGGCTGACGGCGTCGACGTAGCGGGCGCCCGAGTTCGAGGTCGCCGGCGACCGGGCGGGCCTTGAGCAGCGCCTGGAACTCCCAGGTCTTGGCCCAGCGCTCGTAGTAGGCGACGTGGCTGGCCAGGGTCCGCACCAGAGGTCCGGCCTTGCCTTCGGGACGCAGCGCGGGGTCGACCGGCCAGATCGTGCCCTCGCCGGTCGCGGCCGAGCACGCCTGCATCATGCCCGCGGCGAGGTGCGTCGCCGTCTTGAGCGCCTCGAACTCGTCGCCGCCCTCGACCGGCTCGGCGACGAAGATGACGTCCACGTCGCTGACGTAGTTCAGCTCCCGCCCGCCGCACTTGCCCATGCCGATGACGGACAGGCGACACGGCTCCGCGGTCACGGACAGCCCGGCGCGGGCGATCGCGAGCGCCGCGTCGAGCGTGGCGGCGGCGAGGTCGGCCAGCTCGGCGGCGACCTCCTCGAGCCCGGCCGCACCCGTGAGGTCGCGGGCCGCCAGCGCGAGCAGCCAGCGCCGGTACTCGACGCGCAGGTCGTCCAGCGCGCCCGGGCCGGCGGAGTCGGCGACCGGCGCCGCCGCGTACGGGTCGGCGCCGACGGCCGTGAGCATGCCCGCGCGCAGCATCTCGGCGGTGTGCGGCGCGCCCTTGTCGCGGTCGAGCAGGCGCCAGTCCTCCGGGTGCTTCGCCAGGTGGTCGCGCGAGCGCGGTACTCGTGCCGAGGACGGCGATCAACCGCGGCGCGGAAGCCTGGCGAACGGCGCATCGCGGCGATCAGATCGTCCGGCTTCTCCACCTCCGCGAGGCGGACGAGCCCGGCGAGCGCCAGGTCGGGGTCCGCGGCGTCGCCCAGCGACGCCAGCAGCTCCGGCTCGGTCTCGATGCCGAGCACAGGCAGGGCGACGAGGCGCAGCGCCTCCGCGCGGTCCTGGAAGCCCAGGCGGGCAAGACGGGAGTCTGTGCTGGTGAGCCGGGGACGCGGGAACTCGGGCACGACCACGAGCTCAACCTAACGCGCCCGGCGCGTCGTCGAGAGAGCGCGCCAGGCGCGGGGGTCCCGCGCGCCGATCGACCCCCCGATCGGCGCACGAGCATTCCCCCTGGCACCACACGACCTGCGAAGTCGCTGTCACGGGCGGCAAATCCCCTGTGCCCGGTCCAGGTATTCCGTAGGTACGGGCGAAACGGTACGTGCCTCGAGTAGATGTGAACAATCGTCCGAACGGCCGATCGGACGGTCGAACTTCCGGCTGATCGGCCGGCCGTTCAGAGGACGGGGAGGTAGCGATCGAGCTCGAAGGGAGTGACCTGCATGCGGTACTCCTCCCACTCCCGGCGCTTGTTGCGCAGGAAGAACTCGAACACGTGCTCACCGAGGGTCTCGGCGGCGAGCTCGCTGCGCTCCATCAGGACGATCGCGTCCGCGAGGTTCTGCGGCAGCGGCTCGATGCCGAGGGCGCGGCGCTCGGCGTCGGACAGCGACCACACGTCGTCCTCGGCGCCGGGCGGGAGTTCGTAGCCCTCCTCGATGCCCTTGAGGCCGGCGGCGAGCAGCAGCGCGTACGTCAGGTACGGGTTGCAGGCGGTGTCGATCGAGCGGACCTCGACCCGCGTCGACTGGCCCTTCGTCGGGCTTGTACATCGGGACGCGGACGAGCGCGGAGCGGTTGTTGTGACCCCAGCAGACGTAGGCGGGGGCCTCGCCGCCGCCCCACAGGCGCTTGTACGAGTTCACCCACTGGTTCGTGACCGCGGTGATCTCCGCGGAGTGCTTGAGCAGGCCGGCGATGAACGCGCGGCCGACCTTCGACAGGTGGTACTCGGCGCCGGCCTCGTGGAAGGAGTTGCGGTCGCCCTCGAACAGCGACAGGTGCGTGTGCATGCCGGAGCCGGGGTGCTCGGTGAACGGCTTCGGCATGAAGGACGCGTACACGCCCTGCTCGAGCGCCACCTCCTTCATGACCATGCGGAAGGTCATGATGTTGTCGGCCGTGGTCAGCGCGTCGGCGTAGCGCAGGTCGATCTCCTGCTGGCCGGGGCCGCCCTCGTGGTGGCTGAACTCCACCGAGATGCCCATGCTCTCGAGCATCGTGATGGCCTGACGGCGGAAGTCGTACCCGGCGCCGTGCGGGGTGTGGTCGAAGTAGCCGCCGGCGTCGATCGGGACGGGCTTTGACGCCGGGCACCGGGCCGTCGTTCGAACAGGTAGAACTCGATCTCGGGGTGCGTGTAGAAGGTGAAGCCCAGGTCGGAGGCGCGCGCGAGCGTCCGCTTGAGGACGTAGCGGGGGTCCGCGAACGAGGGCGTCCCGTCGGTCATGTTGATGTCGCAGAACATGCGGGCGGTGCCCGGCGCCTCGGCGCGCCACGGCAGCACCTGGAAGGTCGCCGGGTCGGGCTTGGCGAGCATGTCGGACTCGTGCACGCGGGCGAAGCCCTCGATCGCGGAGCCGTCGAAGCCGATGCCTTCCGCGAATGCGGACTCGAGTTCGGCCGGGGCGATCGCGACGGACTTCAGGAAGCCCAGCACGTCGGTGAACCACAACCGCACGAAGCGCAGGTCGCGCTCTTCGAGCGTCCGCAACACGAATTCTGTCTGCTTGTCCATGTCCCTCATTCTCACCGACGCGCGCGCCTGCCCCGCAGTCTGGCGCGCAGGGGTTTCGCCGCGGTTACGGTACGCGACCGGCGAGAGGCGTCCGTACGTGAGATGGCCTCAGGCACGCGCAGTGGCGGATCGGTTGCGGCGCGAGACGGCCCGGGCGTAGGTGCATGATCCACCTCGCGATTCGCTGGACCCCCCGCTTTAAATGAGAGAGTCTCGGGTCGTGTCTTCCCCTGCCACGGAGCCGGGCCGCCCGCGCGGCGTCTACCGGCCGGACGAGCTGGACCTGCGGCTCCTGACGCTCCTCCAGCAGGACCCGCGGGCGTCCCTGCGCGCACTCGCACGCGCCGCCGGGGTCGCGCCCGGAACCGTCGCGGAACGCCTGGACCGCCTCCGCGCGCAGGGTGTGATCAGGGGGGTCATCCTCGACATCGACCCCGCGGCGCTCGGTTACACGCTCGAGGTACTCCTCGGCATCGCGATCTCCCCCGGGACCCCCCTCGCCGAGCCCGTCGCGACATTGCTCGCGCTGCCGTGGGTCCGCGAAGTCCACGCCGTCACCGGCCGCTGGGACCTCGTCGCCGCGCTGTGCGTCCGCGACCAGGACCACCTGCTCGAGGTTATCCAGACCCAGGTCCGGGGCATCCCCGGCCTGGTGAAGACCGAATCGCTCGTCGTGCTGAAGAGCCACATCAAAGCCGGCGCCGTGCTGGACAGCCTGGTTCCGGAAAACTAGGACGCGGCGCTCGCCCCGACAGACACTGCCTCTCGACGGAGGTGTGCGCGTGCGGAGGTTCTGGGTGTGGACGGCGGCGGCGGGGTCCGTCCTTGCCGTCGCGCCCGTCGGCCTGGATTCGTCGCGCCCGACCACGGCCGCCCCGCGTTTGACGAGCACGCCGTCGCCGTCGGCGTCCTGGAGCGTGCAGGGGCGAGCTTCTGGAAGCGCCGGCTCGGCGGTGACCCCGCCTGCCTGGTGGTGGGAAGCACGCGAAACGTCCGGGTCGATCTGGCGACCCCGCTGGGCGACCGGGTCGTCGTGACGTACTCCCACGGCGCACCACTGCGGTCGGCCGCGGTCTCCCGACTCGGAGCGGCGTCGTGAGGCGGCGGGTCAGGCAGTTCTGCGCGACTGCGGCGGTGCTCGTCGTGGGTGCGCGGTTGGCGACCGCCGTGGCGTCGGTCGGCGACTCGGACGGGTTCGCTGCGGGAGACCAGCCGCGGGCCGACTCGGCGGCGGCGCTGGCCCGGTGGGCCGACTACCCCGTGGACGCGGACCCGGCGCCGGTCATGTCGGTCTTTCAGGTGACGCAGTGGCCCGATTTTCCGCGAGGCGCGCAGGAATCCAAGGACTCCGTACGACTCGGGGCGACTGGTCCCTGCCCGCATGGCGCGTGACGTTCAACGGCTCCCGAACGCCGGCGATCGTGTCGGCAGCGGACGAGTTCGACAGCCCGGTCCCCTACGAAGGGGCGATCGGCGGCGAAACCTCGTATCGGATCTCGCCCGACGGCCTGACGCTGACCTACATGTTCACCCGGGCTGCACCAGGCCGCGACCGGTGCCAAGCGGAGTACTCGCCGATCGTGGGCGAGTCCCGGACAGCAGTGGCAATCGGGAAACTTGCCCACCCCGGCGGGCACGTCAGCCTGCAGGAGGCACTCGGCCTGCACGAGCCTTACTTCTGCGACTACGTCGGCTACGGCCGCGAGGTCACAGTCCACCTGGCCACCCCGCTCGGCAACCGCGCCGTCGTCGCGGCCTCCGACGGTGCCCCGCTGGCCCTCTACGTCGCGCCGGTGCTGCCACCCCGGCTCGTGGACACCAGCGAGCGCCCAGCGGCCTAGGCGTCCCACCTTCCAGCGGAGCGTCCCTCGCCGGCGGTGACCACCCCCCCCCCGGGTTCCGGAACCCGGAGACCCTCCGCGCTGCCGAGGCAGGCGCCGCTCAGGGCGGCGAGGCGGGCTGGCGTTCGCTCTCGACATTCCGCCGGTCCTGCCACCCCCGGGACCTCGGACGCGAGCTATCGCCCGACGGCTTAGGCTTCCCTTCGTGCCGCAACTCCGTCTCGCGCTCGCTCAGGTCGACGTCACGGTCGGGGCGATCGCCGCCAACGTCGAGATCGTGCTGAACCGCACCCGGGAGGCGGCCGCGCGCGGCGCGCACCTGGTCGCGTTCCCCGAGATGGTGCTGACGGGCTACCCGGTCGAGGACCTCGCCCTGCGCCGGACGTTCCAGGATGCCTCGCGCGCCGCACTGGACGACCTGGCGACCCGCCTCGAGTCGGAGGGCCTCGGTGAGCTCACGGTGATCGTCGGCTACCTGGACGCGGCGGAGGCGGTTCGCGTCCAGCTCGGCCGGCCGGTCGGGTCGCCGCAGAACGCGGCGGCGGTGCTGCACGGCGGGCGCGTGGTCGTCCGGTCGGCGAAGCACCACCTGCCGAACTACGGGGTGTTCGACGAGTTCCGCTACTTCGTCCCCGGCAACTCACTGCCGGTCGTGCGGGTGCACGGGGTCGACGTGGCGATCGCGATCTGCGAGGACCTCTGGCAGGACGGCGGCCCCGTAGCCGCCGCGGCCGGCGCCGGGGCGGGCCTGCTCGTCGTCATCAACGGCTCGCCGTACGAGCTCGACAAGGACGACACCCGGCTCGCGCTGTGCTGCCGGCGCGCGGCGGAGGCGAACGCGACCCTCGCCTACGTCAACCTCGTCGGAGGCCAGGACGAGCTGGTCTTCGACGGCGACTCGCTCGTCGTCTCCCCCGCCGGCGACGTCCTCGCCCGCTCGCCGCAGTTCACCGAGGACTTGCTGGTCGTCGACCTCGAGCTCCCGGCCGGCGCGACCGAACCCCGGCGACCCGCAGGACGCCGCCCGGGCCGACGTCCTGATAGATCGTCACATCATCTCTGCCGACGCGCTTCCGGCCTACGAGCCGCAAGACAGCGCCCGTCGCACCGCGCCTCGCCGCCGAGGCCGAGGTGTACGGGGCGCTCGTCCTCGCGCTGGGCGACTACGTCCGCAAGAACGGGTTCCGCTCCGTCGTGCTCGGTCTGTCCGGCGGCATCGACTCGGCCCTGACGGCCGCGATCTGCTGCGACGCGATCGGCGCCGAGAACGTCCACGGAATCTCGATGCCGTCGCGGTACTCCTCCGACCACTCGCGCGGCGACGCCGAGGACCTGGCCGAAGCGGACGGGCATGCACTACCGGGTCGTCCCGATCGAGCCGATGGTCGCGGCGTTCCTCGGCGTCCTCGGGTTCACCGGCCTGGCCGAGGAGAACCTGCAGGCGCGGGTCCGCGGGACGACCCTGATGGGGCTGTCGAACGCCGAGGGGCACCTCGTGCTCGCGACGGGCAACAAGAGCGAGCTCGCGGTCGGTTACTCCACGATCTACGGGGACGCCGTCGGCGGGTTCGCGCCGCTCAAGGACGTCCCGAAGACCCTGGTGTGGCGCCTCTCGGCCTGGCGCAACGCCGACGCGGAGGCGCGCGGCGAGGCGCCGCCGATCCCGCCGAACAGCATCACCAAGCCACCGTCCGCGGAACTGAGGCCCGATCAGCTCGACACCGACTCGCTGCCCGACTACGCCGCTGCTCGACGACATGCTGGACGACTACGTCGAGCGCGACGCCGGGGCCGGCGAACTCGTCGCCGCCGGCTTCGACCCCGCGCTCGTCGAGAAGACCCTGCGGATGGTCGACGCCGCCGAGTACAAGCGCCGCCAGTACCCGCCCGGCCCGAAGATCTCCCTGCGCGCGTTCGGCCGCGACCGCCGCCTGCCCGTCACGAGCGGCTGGCGCGAGATCTCCCCGCCCGCCTGACCGCTTTCCAGAGTCAGGCGCGAGAGGATCAGCCGATGGAGCTGCTGATCGCCCGCAACCCCGACCCGGACAGCACGCTGCCCTACCTCCTGCGGGTCCCGCTCGGCCGCGACGGGCTGGTGTTCCGGACGAAGGACACGTGGCCGCGGACGTCCGCGCTGTACTGCCACCCGGTCGACGCGAGCGAGTGGCCGGCGACGCCGGACCTGGTCGAACGCATCCCGCTCAAGGCCTGCGCCCGGCGTGGCGCGGCCATCGACGTCGTCGCCGAGCGCGCCCGCGAGAGCCGCTCGCAGATCGTGTTCACCCGGGCGCGCGGCCGCGAGATGGTCTTCTGGCAGTCGCCGCGCACCCGCAAGCAGGCCCGGCCGGACGTCAGCGTCCCGACCGCCCGCGCGGCCGGCGTCGTCGAGCTCGAGATCGTGGTGGACGCCCACGAGCGGTACGCCTATAACTTCGGCGCCCAACAAGTCCGGACGGTCGCGCGCAGGCTGCCCTGCGGCGACTACGCCGTGGAACTCGACGGGCGGACGGTCGCGTCGGTCGAGCGCAAGTCGCTGGCGGACTTCGTGTCGAGCCTCACCGCCGGCCGGCTGCGGTTCGCGATCGCCGAGCTCAGCGCACTGCCCCGGGCGGCCGTCGTCGTCGAGGACCGGTACTCGCAGGTCTTCGCCCAGGAGTGGACGCGCCCCGCCGTCGTCGCCGACGGGCTCGCAGAGCTGCAGGTCCGCTACCCGACCGTCCCGATCGTGTTCTGCGAGAACCGCAAGCTCGCCGAGGAGTGGACCTACCGCTACCTCGCGGCGGCGTACGCCTGGGCGTCCGCCGAGGCCGCGGCCGTCCGGCGCATCGGCCTCGACGAGCCGCCGCTCACCGCGGCGCCGACGGCCGTGCCGACCGTCGCGGAGGTCCGGGCGTGGGCGCGTACGCAGGGCATCGCCGTCCCCGACCGGGGCCGCCTGCGTCCGGAAGTTCACGAGGCTTGGCGGGCTGCCACGCCTGAGTCCGGGGTTACCATCGGAGCCGTCCGGGGACCTCAGCGGGAGGCCTCGAGACTTCCGAGGAGTCGCTATGACGTCCGACGCCACGCCCCGAGAGCACCCCGATCTACGGCAACCTGCCGCCCGCGAAGCGGGTGCGGGTCACGACCCTGCAGGCGATGAAGGAGCGCGGCGAGCGCTGGCCGATGCTCACGGCGTACGACATGTACACGGCCGAGATCTTCGACGGCGCGGGGATCCCCGTCCTGCTCGTCGGGGACAGCGCGGCGAACAACGTCTACGGCTACGACACGACGCTGCCGGTGACCGTCGAGGAACTGCTGCCGCTCGTGCGGGCGGTCGTGCGGGCGAGCAAGCGGGCGCTCGTCGTCGGTGACCTGCCGTTCGGGTCGTACCAGGTCTCGCCGCAGCAGGCGCTGGAGACGTCCATCCGGTTCATGAAGGAGGGCGGGGCGCACGCGGTCAAGCTCGAGGGCGGCGCGCGGATGGCCGCGCAGGTCGAGGCGATCGTCGCCGCCGGCGTCCCGGTCATGGCGCACATCGGCTTCACCCCGCAGAGCGAGCACGGCATCGGCGGGTACCGCGTCCAGGGGCGCGGGGACGCGGGCGACCGCCTCGTCGCCGACGCCCTCGCGCTGCAGGACGCGGGCGCGTTCGCGGTCGTCCTGGAGATGGTCCCCGCGGAGGTCGCCAAGCGCGTCACCGGCGAGCTGCGGATCCCGACGATCGGCATCGGCGCCGGCCCGGACTGCGACGCCCAGGTGCTCGTCTGGCAGGACATGGCCGGGCTCCGCTCCGGGCAGGTGCCCCGGTTCGTCAAGCGCTACGCCGACGTCCGCGGCGCCCTGACCGAGGCCGCGCAGGCCTTCGCGGCCGACGTCACCGGCGGCACCTTCCCGGCCGCGGAGCACACCTTCCACTGACCGCAGGCGCGCCCGCGCGCGTCCGTGCGCACCGCGTGTCGCTCTAACCGAGGCGTGCGGCGAGCTGAGCGCGCAGGACTGCCGGGGCCTCGAGCGAGCGACGGGCCGTACCAGGTCAGGTGCCGGCCGCTGACGAGCGCGACGTCGAGGCCGGCGAACGCCTCGGGCCCGTCGGACGCGGAGAACGCGTACGGCTCGTCCGGCAGGACGACGAGGGTCGCGCCGCGCGCGCGAATCTCCTCGACGGACGTGCCTGCGGGTAGCGCCCGGCGGCGTCCGTCGACGGGGTGTCGAAGACGTTGTCGACGCCGAGCCGGGCGAGCAGGTCGCTGGTGAAGGTGTCGACGTTCGCGACCATCCACGGCTTGCGCCAGATCGGGACGGCGGCGCGCATCCGCGGCGTCGGCACCGAGCCGGGAAGGGGCGGCCCAGGCGGCCGCCGCCTCGTCCAGCCACGCCGGGCCGCGCGAGCCCGCACACCCACAGCATGCCGGCCAGCGAGGCGAACGCCTCGTCGAGCGTCCGGATCACCCCGACCCACACGGCGATCCCGGCCGCGCGCAGCGCGTCGACGTCCGCCGGCGCGGTTCTCCTCGGCGTTCGCCACGACCAGGTCCGGACGCAGCGCGACGACCGCGTCCAGATCGGGGTTCTTCGTCCCGCGGACGCGGGCGACGTCCAGCCCGGGCGGGTGCGTGCACCAGTCGGTCGCGCCGACGAGCAGGTCCGGCGCGGTCAGCGCGAGCGTCTCGGTCAGCGACGGCACCAGCGAGACGACCCGGCGAGGCGACCGCCAGTCGCACCTCGGCACCCTTCTCGTCCCGTAACACGTCTCGTTGCCTCCTCATTAGAATGCCGCCGCATGCCCATCGTCGCCGCCGGAACCATCTCACCCATGCGGGACGTGCCCGCGGCCATCGCGCGCCCCGAGTACGTCGGCCGCAAGAAGCCGACGCCGGACGGTGGTCCGGAGGTCAAGGACGCCGAGACCATCGCGAAGATGCGCGTGGCCGGCCGCCTGGCGGGCCAGGCTCTGCGTCGAGGTCGTCGAAGCACATCGCTCCCGGCGTCCGGACGGACACGCTGGACGCGATCGGCCACGAGTTCCTCTGCGACCACGGCGCCTACCCGTCGACGCTCGGCTACCGGGGCTTCCCGAAGTCGCTGTGCACGTCGGTCAACGAGGTCATCTGCCACGGAATCCCGGACTCGACGGAACTGCGCGACGGCGACATCGTCAACGTCGACATCACGGCGTTACCTCGACGGCGTGCACGGCGACACCGACGCGACCTACCCGGTCGGCGAGATCGACGAGACCTCCGCACTGCTGCTCCAGCGCACCGAGGAGGCGCTGCACCGGGCGATCCGCGCGGTGCGTCCCGGCCGGCGGGTCAACGTCATCGGCCGGGTCATCGAGTCGTACGCCAAGCGGTTCGGCTACGGCGTCGTCCGCGACTTCACCGGCCACGGCATCGGCCGGTCGTTCCACTCGGGCCTGGTCATCCCGCACTACGACTCCGAGCGCTACGACACGCTCATCGAGACCGGCATGACCTTCACCATCGAGCCGATGCTGACGCTCGGCACGGAGGAGTGGGACATGTGGGACGACGGCTGGACGGTCGTCACGAAGGACCGCACCCGCTCCGCGCAGTTCGAGCACACCCTGCTGGTGACCGACACGGGCGCGGAGATCCTGACCCTGCCGTAACCCGGCTCAGCCGCCGAGCAGGGGGCGCGGGTCGAAGTAGTCGCGCCAGGCCTTGATCTTGCCGTCGGCGGTCACCTCGAGCGTGCCGGCCAGCGGCAGGGACGCGAGGATCGTGCCGTCCGCGCCGGGGAAGTGGTCGATCCGCTCGGTGACGACGGTGTCCCCGTCGGCGGCGATCGCGAGCACCTCGACGCGGATGCCGACGAGCGGCAGTTTCTGGGCGAACTGGACCATAAACGCTATCGCGGCGTCGCGGCCCACGCAGGTCGGCAGCCCCGAGTTCTTCCACACGAAGTCGTCGGTCACCGCCGCGCCGAGCGCCTCGAGCGACGCCTCGAGCGACTTGGTGTCCAGGGACTCGAAGAACTGCTTAACCGTCGCGATTGCGTCCGCCATCGTGGTCTCCTTCGCAGGTACCGAGCCGGGCTCGGAACGCTAGACCCACGAACGGAAGGCGCCGACGACCGCGGGGAGCGCCGGCGCCTGCCGGTACACGATCTCGGGTGGACGCTACTTCCAGGCCTTCGCGTGCCGGAACCTTGTACTTCGCCGTGATGAGCGCCTCGGCGGTCGCGCTCGTCGACGTACTCGAAGAGCGAGTATTCGCGCTCCTCGCCGCCGCGCATGTTGCGCACGAGCAACTGCTGGCTCGCGATGCGCTCGCCGGCCGGGTTCAGCGCGTCGACCTGGAAGTCGAACGACATCTTGCCGTCGGACTTGTTCTTCACCACGATCGGCAGGGTCTTGGTCGCCTCGCCGAACTGGTTGGTGCCCCGGACGAACTGGCCGAACTTCACGCTCAGGTCGTCGTCGAGCACCATGCCGGTCGCGCGGCCGGACGCCTTCTTGCTGTTGTCCGCAGACTCCTTGAAACCCGATCATCGTGGTCAGCGACGACGATGATCAGCGCGACGACGCCGAGGAAGCGACCCAGACTGCGCGGCGCGGGCGAGGTCCTTGCCGCTGGGCGGACGGCGCGGCGCGACTCGAAGGCCGCGACGACGAGGCCGCCGACGGCGAACACGGCGCCGATGTACTTCACGATCGGGACCCACGGCGAGGACGAACGCGACCGCGCCGAGCGCCAGGCACGGACAGCGCCGAAGTCGACGCCCGGCTTCGGCGGCTTCCACAGCGGGTCGTAGTTCGGGTCGAACGGGTCGAGCTGGTCCGGCGTCTTGATCGTCTTCTTGGCGGTCAGCGGCGCCTTGGGCTGCGGGGGCTCCTTCGGCTTCAGGGGCTCCTTCGGCTTCGGCACCTTCTTCTCGGCCTTCGCCGCCGCCTTGGCTTCCTTGGCCGCGACCTTCTCGGCCTTGCAGGGCCTCGTCGGCCGCCTTGCGCGCGGCCGCCTCGGTCTCCCGCTCGGCGGTCTCGGCGGCCTTGGCGGCGACCTTCGCCGCGGCCTGCTCGGCCTCCTTGGCGGACTTGCGCTCGGCCGCGTGAGACCTTGTTCTCCCGGGCCGAATCCTGCGGAGACGCCTGCGGCGCACCCTCGACCGACGAGCCCTTGACGTGGGAGCTGAACATGGCCTGCGACGTCCCTTCCCCTGGTCCACGATCCTTGACGGCGATCGGCGAGGAACCGGTCGAGGACCCTGCTCCGACATATCACTGCCGGTTACCAGGGTGAGGCCGACAGGCCGCCTGTGCACCGGTCTTGGTGGGATTTGACTGAACGGCCGCCTCTCCGTGACCGAACGAATGACCAGGTCAGAGGCCATAACCGCTGGTCAGCCGCAAATACTCACGCGGCGGTGAGCGACGGGCTCACTGCTGCGATACGAAGCGGCTCCACAGGAAGGGAGCGCAGCTGCTGTCCGGCCCGACGACCTCAGTAAGCGAAGGCCTCGGTGATGCGAACGTCGGCCTTCTTGAGCTCCGGCGCGAGCGTGGTGCTCACGATGTTGAACACGCTGACGTTCGCGGACTGGCCGGCCTTGAGGTTCGGGATGTAGGCGGAGTCCGTGGTGAGCGACTTGCCGTCCTGCAGCGCCTCGAGCTTGATGTCGAAGGACTTCGTGCTCTTCGACTTGTTGGTGACCGTGATCGACAGGGCGGAGCTCGAGATCCCGGAGTCGTCCAGGCTCAGGCGCCAGTCGTGGATGTCGACTTCGAGGAACTTCTCCAGGACGTCCTTGGTGTCGGTCGAGGCGCCGACCCCCGGGGCGGCGACCGGCGCCTCGGCGACGGCCTCCCGCTGGGTGATCGCGCCGAAGGCTGCCTGGGCGGCGAACGTGCCGACGGTCGCGAGGAACGCGAGCGCGATGCCGGCCAGCGCGAGCTCGCGACCGGGCTTGCGCGTCGCGCCGGACCTGACGCAGGACGCGGATGGCGAGGACCACGGCCGCGATGCTGAAGCCGGTCGCGATCACGTCGCCGCGCGGCTGCAGGGCGAACAACATCGCGACGACGCCGCAACCCACGCTCGACACCGCCGCGGGACCACCGGTGAAGCGCTTGGTGATCTCGTCGTTCGGGTCTGCGCTCGGCGGCTGCAGATCGGTGGCGGCCATGCTGTGCGGTCCTCTCGGCGGGGCGCGCGAGCCTGCAAGGGCGACGCGCTGGTGCAGATGCCTTCCTCCATGAGAGCGGAATGTCCGCTCTCAGATACACCGAACGGCCCAGACTTGACCGAACGGACGATGGCGCGACCCCCCGAAGGTGCCACCGACGCCCGGAGTTCGCCGAAAACGTCGAATCAGTAGCGAAAAAGACCATTCGGATCTGTCCGTCTTGTCGATCTGAAGTCGCCGGAACCCGGGAAAAGTAGTGACACCGGACGGTCTCCGAACCTACGACTTCGAGCCGCAGGGCGTGATCAAGCACCGACCTACCAGCACCGAACACCGCCGCGGGCCCGTCTCGAACCATCGAGGCGGGCCCGTCCGCGCGTTCGGGGTAAGCCGAACGGACGATGCCGCCCAATCGAACGTACCGACCTCGCCGCAAGGTGAAACCGGACGAAGCGGACCCGAGTCTCATGGCCCACACAGTCCGGATATGTCCTCCAGGGGGAGATCGAAATGGCCGCACAGCAGTGGTTCGTCTACCCGACCGAGATCGGCGTCGAGCTGGTTATCGACTCGACCGACGAGGCCGTCTACGACGCCGCGTTGATCGCATTCGTCAGCGAGTACATGGACTACAACATCGCCGACGAGTGGTCGATCGCCGGCGGCGAGATCATCGCCTTCGTCCCCGCCCCGGTGGACGCGGTCGTGGAGTCCCCGGTCGACGCCGACGCGTCCTGAGGCACTCCCCCGGGCGACGCGCCGAATTCGCCGGGCGGATGTGTCAATTCCGCCGCACGGCCCGCCCGGGAGTCGTTTACTGACATTCCGCCCCACCCGACGACACCGATTCGGAGGCCAGTCATGCGAGTGACCGTGGCCCGCGTCGGGTGCGTCACCGTCGCTCTCGCAGCGGCGGCCGCGTGGATCGCCCGCGGCGGCTCCGACATCTTCGTCGCCTGGCTGATGGCCCCGTTCCTGGTGGCCGCCGCCGGTCGAAGCGTCCCTGCCGTGATCGCCGCCGCCGTCCCCGCCGCCCTGGCCCTGCTGACCGGCCCGGCCCGCGCGGCGCAGAGCGGCCCCGCCCGCATCGAGCCCTCGCTGCTCGTCGTCACCGCCGCCGCGCTCGCCTGCGCCGGCCTCGTCCTGGCCGCCGAGGCGATGCGCCGCCGTCCGGTCGCCCAGGGCCCCGCGGCGCGCTGAGCGCCCACCGGCGGCCCTTCGGCCGAATCCGGTGCGATTGCCCGGCGTTGCGGTGTAGACGGAACCGGGTCGAATAGGTACTTCTAGGACAGGTCGATTCCCTGCTCCGAACAGGCCCTCCGTGCCGATCTCCCGCGCTCCGTCCGGGCGTTCCCGCACGCGCCGACGCGGGCTCCTCGCGGCGTCGACCCTCAGCCTCGCGCTCCTCACCGCCTGTTCCACGACGCCGGCACCGCCGGCCGCCGCAGCCCGCCGCGGCCGGTCTCGCCGCACCGGCGAAGGCCCGCGTCGCTGCGCCGGCCCGCGCGGCAGGTACCGCGTCGTCCGTCCCGAACGTCGCCGTCCGCGCGGCCACCGTGCCCGGCGCGCTCGCTCCCGGGCGAGCCCCCGCCGCCCGCCGTGCTCCCCGCCGCGGTCGTCGAGGCCGCCCCCGTCCCGGCCGTTCCCCAGCTCTCGGTGAAGGAGATCTGGGCCGCTGTGCGCGCCCGCCACCACCAGCCGCCCGCGTTCGCGCCCGTGACCGCGCCGCCGCAACGTCGACTGCCTTCATCTCAAGTGCATCGCGCTGACCTTCGACGACGGGCCGGGCGCCGGCACCGACAAGCTGCTCGAAGTCCTGGCCGCCAAGAACGCGCGCTCGACCTTCTTCGTCTTGGGGAAGAACGTGAAGACCGACCCAGGCCCGCTGATCCGCGCGGCGTGGGACGGCCACGAGATCGGCGTCCACACGTGGGATCACCGCTCGCTCGCCGGCCGCGGCACCGCGGACATCGCGAGCGACATCCTGCGGACTTCCGACGAGATCACGCGCGTCTCAGGTGTGCGCCCCACGCTCGTGCGCCCGCCGTACGGCGACGTCGACCACGCGACGGCCGAGCGAATCGCGCGCCCCGTGGTGCTCTGGTCCGTCGACCCCGACGACTGGCGCGACCACGACCCCGCCCTGATCACCCAGCGGGTGACCGACCGCGCCGGCCCCGGCTCGATCGTGCTGCTGCACGACGTCTACGCGGAGTCCGAGCAGGCGGTGCCGGCGATCATCGATCACTACCAGGCACAGGGCTACGCGTTCGTCACGGTGTCCGAGCTGTACGCCGGCAAGCTGAAGGCCGGGAAGATGTACCACGGGCGCGAGCTCGAGGTCGCGAAGGCGCGGGCCAGGGACAAGGCCCGCGGCGTCGTCCGGCCGGACGTCACCGGTGCGCCCAACGGGTCGATCGACCCGAACCTGCCGTTCCCGCCCGCCCCGTCCGGGGTGCCGGCCCCCGCGCCGGTCGCCGTCGAACCCGGAACGGGCAGCGCCCCGTCGGATCAGGTGCCGGGCGAGGCGGGCCCGGTGTTCCCGACCGGCCCGAAGGATCCGACAGACCCGAAGGAACCGGCGAAGCCCGCCGGCGCAGACGAGCCGGCGCAGCCCGACCTGCCCGGAACACCGGCCACGGCGACACCCGCGCCGACCGAACCGCCGGTCGCGACGGACCCGGCGACTCCCCCGCCGTCGAGCGGGGGCGGCCTGCCGCGCCCTGACGGCTACGTCTCGACCGGCTACGTCTCGACCGGCTACGTCTCGACCGGCTACGTCTCGACCGGCGACGTCTCGACCAGCGTGTCTCGGCCCGCTACTTCTTGACGAAGTCCGCGCAGGCGAGCTTCGGCGGCTTCTCCGCGTCCTTCGACTCGCCGGCCGCGCGCTTCACGTGGATGACCATCGACTTGGCCGCGCTGGTCACGGGCTTCGGGTTGGACGCCTCGCCCGTCCCCTTCTTGTCCTTGACCTTCAGCGGGGCGATGTGGATCTCGTTCGGCGGCTTCTCGTCGCCCTCCGGGTCGAACATGAAGTGCGCGCCGCCCGGGTCGTCCGCCGCGCACGCGTCCGCGTGGACGTGCGCGACGTAGACGGCCTTGTCGTCCAGGCCCTCGGCCGCGACGGAGACCTTCGTCGCGGACCCGGACACGACCATCTCGGTGGTGCCGGTGACCGCAGCCGAGTCCTTCGGCGGTTCGGGCACGTTCGCGAACGTGCCCGCGTAGGTGCCGTCGAGCGGCGCCGGCGTCTCCGGAGCGCTGCTGACCTCGGGCGTGTTCTCGGCCGTGTCCTCGCCGTCACCACCCCCGCAGCCGGCGAGCAGCAGGCTTCCTACGGTCAGGACCAGGATGGGCAGTCGAGTCTTCATGCCGTGACCCCTTTTGTCGGCTGCCGATCATCGTAGGCAACCCGCGCCGCGACCGGGTCGCCGCAACGCCGTCGTCACGAACCCGTGACTGCCCGCAGCGGTACGGCCGGGTAGTAGAGGTCGTCGACCAACGCGCGGTCGCCCAGCGGCTCGTCTAGCGTGAGGACGAACGGAATCTGCACGCTCGCGCACTCGTCCTCGGTCCTCGCGCTCTTCGCGGGCGCGGGCTCGACGCCGAGGACCACGCCGACCGAGTCCTCGTGATAGGCGACCTTGATCTGGCGCACCCGGTTCGGCGCCGCCGGCAGGCCGGCGCAGCTCCAGTCGCTGACGAGGACGGGAATCCGCGTGTCGGACGGGCGGGCGGGCTGCGCCGCGTCCAGGGCCACCGGGGCGACGAGCGCCCCGCCGAGGTCGAGCTCGCGGTGCATGACACACAGCTCGAGCGGGCGGGTCTGCCACGTGGCGCGGCCCGCCCGGCCGATCGGGCCGGTGCGCTCGGCGACGGCCAGGTCCAGCCAGGTCGCTCCCGAGGTCGTCGGCGCGATCTGCTGGACGTGCGGACGCACGATCGCCACGCGCCGGTCGTTGTTCTCGACGACGACCCAGTCGGCGAGGTCGCCCAGGTAGAGCTCCTCGCCCAGCTGGGACGCGGGCGCGGACTCGAGCGCGGTCCGCGGGCGGTACGAGAGTTCGGAACCCGGCTTGGCGCGGGCGAGGACCTCGGCGAGGACGCGGACGTCGTCGCAGCGGTAGTAGGACCCGGAGGCCGCGACGGCGACGTACATGCCGGTGGGGACTGCGGCCAGCAGGCCCGCAGACGCCACCACGGCTACCCGAATCCGGCGCATTCGACCTCCTGAAGAGGCAACCATGCGCCGCGCGCCCCGTCCGGTCAATGCTTTGTGGACCGCGGCCGGGCGCGGCCCCCCGGAGCTGGGTAGGCTTGCACGTTCCGCCATTTCCCCAGGAGGACCTCCGATCGTGCTCGACGGCAACGACGACGCCCCTACGGCCGGGCTCCGGCGTGACGAGCTCGAGCGGGAGCAGGCCTACCTCTCGACGCTCTACGCGCGGCTCGACCACCTGCTCGAGCGCGCGGGGAGCGCCTGCGCAGCGTGCAGGGGCAGGTGGCGACGGGCACGCACCAGTCGCGCTCGGAGCGGGACTCGATGGAGGCGTACTACGCGCGCCGCCTCGGCCAGCTCACGGCCGCCGAGTACGGGCTGTGCTTCGGGCGGCTCGGCATGCGCGACGGCGCCAAGATCTACGTCGGGCGCATCGGCCTGTCGGACGCCGAGCACGAGCAACTGCTGATCGACTGGCGCGCCCCCGCGGCGCAGGGCTTCTACCGGGCGACCCCCGCCGAGCCGCACGGCGTCGCGAGCCGCCGGCACCTGCGCACCAAGGACCGCCGGGTGATCGGCATCGACGACGACGTCTTCGACCTCGACGCGCTCAGCGACGACGAACGCGGCGCGCTCAACGGCGAGGCGGCGCTGCTCGCGTCCCTCACCGCGCACCGCACCGGCCGGATGGGCGACATCGTCGCGACGATCCAGGCGGAGCAGGACCGCATCATCCGCTCCGAGCTGCCCGGCGTCCTCGTCGTGCAGGGCGGCCCGGGCACCGGCAAGACCGTCGTCGCCCTGCACCGCGCGGCCTACCTGCTCTACACCTACCGCGAGCAGCTGGCCACCCGCGGCGTCCTGATCGTGGGCCCGAGCCCGACGTTCATGCGCTACATCGACCAGGTGCTGCCCTCCCTTGGCGAGACCGACGTGCTGCTCTACAGCGTCGGCGACCTGTTCCCCGGCGTGAGCGCCACCGCGGAGGACCGGCCGGGCGCCGCGGCCGTCAAGGGCGACTTGCGGATGGTCGACGTGCTCGCCACCGCGGTGCGCAACCGGCAGCGGGTTCCCAGTGCCGCGTGGAATCTGACGGTCAATGCGGGGACGGTGCATCAGGAGGTCCTGGTCCTCGACCCGGCCGTCTGCCGGCGCGCGCGGGAGCGGGCCCAGGCTTCGCGGGAGCCGCACAACCAGGCCCGCTGGATCTTCGTGAAGGACGTGCTGCGCTCGCTCGGCAACCAGCTGATCGACAAGCTCGGGCGCGACCTGGTCGACGAAGAGGACCGCGCGGAGATCGGCTCGGACCTGCGCGCCGAGCCCGAGATCCGGCGCGCGCTCGGCGTGCTGTGGCCGTCGATCACCCCGCAGCGCCTGCTGGAGGAGCTCTACTCCTCGACGGACCGCCTCGCCGCGGCCGGCGAGGACCTCACCGACGCCGAACTCGCCCTGTTGTTGCGCTCCGCGCCCGACCCCGAGGTGGCCGCGGCCGGCGCCCACTGGACGCCCGCCGACGTCCCGTTGCTGGACGAGGCGGCGGAACTGCTCGGCTCCGAGGAGAACCCCGCTTCGAAGTCCGCCGCCAAGGAACGGGACCACGAACTCGACTACGCGCAGCGAATTCTCGACGACATGGAGCTCGTCGGGATCGAGGCGTCCGACGTCGTCGACCAGTACGCCGGCGGCGTCGTGCGCCGCTCGATCGCCGAGCGGGCCCGCGACAACCGCACCTGGACGTTCGGGCACGCGATCATCGACGAGGCGCAGGAACTCTCGCCGATGGCCTGGCGGATGGTCATGCGCCGCGTCCCCGGCCGGTCGATGACCGTCGTCGGCGACATCGCGCAGTCCGGCGCCGAGGCGGCTGCCACGTCGTGGGCGAGGGTGCTCGACCCGTACGTGAAGGACCGCCGCCGCCTCGAGGAACTGACGATCAACTACCGGACGCCGGCCGAGATCATGGAGATCACGACCGACGTCCTGGCCAGCATCGACCCGGACCTCAAGCCCTCCATCGCCGTCCGCTCGACCGGCGAGGCGCCGTGGAGTCTGCAACTCTCGACCGGCGACGCCGCCCGCGAGCTGGCCGCGCTCGTCGTCGCCGAGATCGAGGTGGTCGGCGACGGGCGGCTCGCGATCCTCGTCCCGCGGTCGCGGATGGGCGACCTGGGCCGCCCCCTCGCCTCACTGGACGACGTGGCGCTCGCCGACGACCCGAACGCACTCGACCACCACGCCGTGATTCTGACGGTGGCTCAGTCGAAAGGGCTGGAGTTCGACTCCGTCCTGGTCGTCGAGCCGCAGGCGATCCTGGACGCGTCCGCGAACGGCGCGCGCGACCTCTACGTTGCCTTGACCCGCGCGACCCGGCGGCTCGGCGTCGTCCACACGGGTGAACTTCCGGACGTGCTCCGCAAGGTCGCGCCGCGCGTGTGAGCGTTTCGCCCGGGCGCGTCGTCGGGGCGGTGCTGCTCGCCGTTCTGGCCGCGGGATGCGGATCTGACGGCGCGCCAGAACCCACACCTACGGCTGCTCCGGGCACGTGGACCGCGTTGTCGGCGCCGCCGGTCCCGCCGCGGGCGAGCGCCGTCACCGCCTGGACGGGCCGGGAGGCGCTGTTCCTCGGCGGCGACCCGAATCCGCCGTGCCCTCCCGGGGCTAGCTGCTCGGCCGGCGACCCGTGGCTGCGTGACGGGGTGGTCTTCGACCCGGCCACCGGGACGTGGCGGCGCACCGCGCAGGCGCCCGCGTCGATCGTGGCCTACTCCCCCAACGCCGTTCTCGGCGACCGCGTCTACCTCTACGCCGGCGGGGAGTTCGTGGTGTACGACGCCTCCGACGACGCGTGGTCGCCGCTGCCCGCGCCGCCCGGGCCGGCGGACGGGCGCTACCCCCGGCTCGTCGCGTACGGCGACCGGGTCGCGTTCGTCGACGCGAGCCACGAGCACGCGTCCCCCCAGCCCGACCGGGTGTACGACCCTGCGGGACGCACCTGGTCGCTGCTGCCGAAGGACCCGCTCGTACCCGCGTTCGACCGGCGGGCGGTCGCCACGCCCGCAGGCTTGGTCCTGCTGGGCCGCGCGCTGGACACCGCGACCGGGGCGCACCCCGTCCGCGCGGCGCTGCTCGGACCGGACGGGGTTTGGAAACTCCTGCAGGACAGCGACATCATCGGCGGGCCCGAGTTCGTCTGGACGGGGGCGCACGTCCTGCAGCCGTCGCTCGAGCGCGTCCCTCGCACGGACCCCCCGAAAACCGTCGGCGGCCGGCTCGACCCCGCGACGGGTGCGTGGTCGCCGCTGCCCGACGCGCCGCCGGACCGCGCCGGCGGGTGGGCGGTCACAGCGCTGGCCGGCCCGCTCGTCGCGTCCGAGGGCTGGCTCTACGACGACCGCGCCGAGACGTGGCGGCTGCTGCCGCGTCCGGACGGGGCACCGGACGTCCCCGGCCCCGCCGTCTGGGCCGGCACGCGGCTCGTCGTGCTGAACGGCGCCTCCGGCGCCGAGCTCTCGGCAGGGGCCTGGTCGTTCGAGCCGCGGGCGTAGAACGAAACGCGTCGGCAGGATCCGAGGCGCACCTTCCTCGAAACGGTCGTCGAGCCTCAAGCGAGGTCGGAGCAACGTCGATAACCACCGGACCCCGCCGACGTCCGACAAGTCCGGAGACCCCCGTGTCGCAGGCCCGCCGCCACGCGGCACCCCGTTCGACCTCGCACCGCAAGGCGCCGAAGGAAAGCTGGACGCGTCGTGTCCTCGCCCGCCGGACGGCGGCCACCCAACCCGACCTGGCGCCCGAACCCCCTGAGGCGGACGCAGCATCCGCAAGACCGACGGTCGCGCAGCTGCCGCTCCTCGAGCCGGCATCCGCGCGTAAGCGGTCGCGACGAGCGGGGTGGGTTCCGCCGGAGGACCTCGCCGAGGCTCCCGTCCTCGTGACCGGCGAGTCCGTCCACCTGCCCGGGGTGTTCCGTCTCGACGGCGGCCGCAAGAGCTGGCTCGCCGGGCTCGACGAGGCCCCCCGGCCTGCGGGGCACCTCGTCGAGGCTCCGCTCGCCCCGGCGCCGGTGTTCGTCTTCCCGCCGGAGGTCGACGTGCCCGCCGAGCCGCTCCCGCTACCGCAGCAGGCCCGGGCCGCGCGGCACGCCCGCGTCCACTAGCTCGAGATTCGGGTCGTCGGTGGGTCGCTCTAGGGTGCCGAACATGGGACGAGTCGTGCCGCACACCGGCGGCGAGAAGGAAAGCCTGCACGTCGCGCTCGACCGGCACCGGGACGCGGTGGTCTGGAAGGCACAGGGCCTGGACGACGCGGCGCTGCGGCGGCCGATGACGCCGTCGGGGACGAGCGTCCTGGGGCTGGTGAAGCATCTCGCGGCGGTCGAGTACGGCTGGTTCTGCGAGACGTTCGACCGTCCGACCGAGCCGCTGCCGTTCGACGAGGCGGATCCGGAGGCCGACATGCGGGCCGAGCCGCACGAGAGCGCCGCGGACATCCTGGCGTTCTACGCCCGGGCCCGCGCGGCGGCCGACGAGGTGATCGACGAGCTCGACGTCGACTCGCTGGGCACTGCCTGGCACGGGGCGACGGTGTCGCTGCGCTGGGTCTTGATCCACATGCTGGAGGAAACGGCACGTCACGCCGGGCACGTCGACATCGTCCGCGAACTCCTCGACGGGCAGGCGGGCGACCACCCACCGGTGGCGAGCTGACCCTGCGTCACAGCCTTCAGAGGCCGACGACGTCCAGCGGGGTAGGCGAGTTCGACAGCGTGGTCGGGCCGATGCCGAGCTGGCCCTCGAAGTTGTGGCCCCAGCACTTCACCGCCCCGGCGCCGGTCATCGCGCAGGCGTGCTGGAACCCGGCACTGAGCGCGGCGACGTCGGTCAGGCCGACGACGTCGGCGGGCGCGGTGGTGTCGGCGGCCTTGCCGGCGCCGAGCTGGCCGTACTCGTCGTGCCCCCAGCACTTCACGGTTCCTGCCCCGGTGAGCGCGCACGTGTACTGGTAGCCCGCGCTGATCGCGACGACGTCCGCCAGCCCGCGCACGGGGACGGGGGCCGCGGAGTCCGTCGTCGTCCCGTTGCCCAGCTGGCCGTGCCGGTTGCCGCCCCAGCAACTCACCGAGCCGGCGTCGCTCAACGCGCAGGCGTGGCTGCCGCCGACGCTCACGGCGGTCGCGTCGGCCACCCCCGCCACCGGGACGGACGTGAGCGGAGAGGCCCCGGCGCGGGTCGTGTAGTGCTCCCCCCAGCAGCGCACCGCGCCCGCGGCGGTGACGGCGCACCCGTCGTCGTAAGCCGCGCTCAGCGCGACGACCCCACCGTCCAGACCTCGCACGGGCTTCGTCTTCAAGTAGCGGACCGGCTTCAGGTCCGCGCCGTGGAACTCGCCCCAGCAGCGCACGCCGCCGGCCGAGGTGATCGCGCACGTGTGGTCGTTGCCGGCATTGATCTTCTGGACGCCCTCGCCGAGCCCGGGCACCGGGATCGGCGCGGCCGTCTCGAGATTCCGGTCGCCGACGCCCAGCGCGACACCCTGTTTGCTCCAGCACCAGACGCCCTTCGTGGCCGTCCGCGCGCACGAGTGGGATCCGCCCACCGCGACCTCGACGACGGAGGTTCCCAGCCGGACGACCTCGAGCGGCACGCGCGTCCACGTCCGAAAACCCGTCCCCAACTGGAGGTCGGCATTGCTGCCCCAACACTTCAGGGTTCCCGCCGGCGCGAGCGCGCAGCTGTGGGTCGTGCCGGACGAGAGGCGCCCCGGCCCGCCGCGGGCGGCCTCGGCCCCGCCGTCGTCTGTCGCCGCGAGCCGCCAGACGGCCAAGGACGGCATCGCGAGCAGTAGCGCGCCGAGTAAGGCGGCGGCGAGCGCGACGAGGAGCGCGGCCCGCCTGCTCGACCCTGCGCCACCGTCCGTCACGGCACGAAGGTAGGCCCTCGGGGGCCTCGACCGCGCGGGGACGCCCGGAGGGCCGCGTCGGCGACGAGGCGCTCCCGTCTATAAAGGCCTCATGGATCTGTATCAGGTGATGGACACGACCGGGTCGGCCCGCAAGTTCACCGGCGAGCCGGTCGGCGACGACGAGATCTCGGCGATCCTCGCGCACGCGCGCTATGCGCCGAACGGGGGCAACCGGCAGGGCTGGCACGTGATCGTCGTCCGGTCGGCCGAGACGCGCGCCACGCTCGCCGAGCTCACCGAGCGGGTCGCGCGGCGCTACGCGGCGCAGGTCGCGGCCGGCGAAGCGCCGTGGAACACGATCGTCCCGACGGGCGTGACTGAGGACGACATCGCGGCCACCGCCGTCCCGGAGTGGTTCACTCAGCCGCTGTTCGACTGTGCCGCCGTCCTCGTCGTGTGCGTCAATCTGGCGGTCGTGGCGTCCGTGGACCAGAACCTCGACCGGGTAGGTGTCGTCAGCGGCGCGTCGATCTACCCGTTCGTCTGGAACCTGCTCCTCGCCGCCCGCCACGAGGGCCTCGCCGGGACGCTGACGACCGCCGCGATCGGCGAGGAGCCCCGGCTGCAGGCGCTGCTGGGCATCCCGGCGGAGTACGCCGTCGCCGCCGTCATCCCGCTCGGCCACCCTGTCAAGCACGTCACGAAACTGACCCGCAAGCCCGTCTCCGAGTTCGCGACGTCCGAGCGCTTCGACGGCCCGCCCCTGCCGGACGTGCCGGAGGCCTGACTGAGCAGGCGCCGCGCGACGCCGTACGTCCGCCGAAGCGGTCGCTATAGCCACCGTTTCGGCGGACGTCCGAGGGCTCAGTGGTGGAACCCGACGCCCCCGGCGAACTGGTACGAGCGGACGGCGTCGGTCGCGCAAGCAGCCTCGGCTCCGGCGGCGGCGCGACCCCAGGCGGTGCCGACGTGGTTGCCGGCGAGCGCGCCGTGAGTCACGGTGCCGTGCCCGCCGGTGCCGTAGGTGAAGTCGCCCATGTCCATCGCGATCGTGCTGGTCTTGCCGTTGCTCCACACGACCTTCAGGACGGCGTTGCTGATGCCGCCGACGCAGCCGAGCATGCCGGTGCCCTTACCGGTGAGCTCGCCGTGGCTGAACTCCTTGGACGTGCAGTCCATCGTGCCGCGGATCGTGAACTTGCCGTCGCCGGGTATGTAGCGCACCCCGGTGGCGCTGGCGACCGCGCCGGCGATCGTGCAGGCGTTGGCGTTGCCGCCCTCGTTCTCGTGCGCCGAGGCCGACGTGACCGGGGCGAGGGCGGCGACACACACGGCCGACGTGACGAGGAAGCGTGCGATCTGACGGTCCATCTGAATGCTCCGTTCGGTGCGATTGCACGAGAAAGTGAGCCCGGTCGGCTGGCGCTTCCTACGCGTCATCGGATTTCTGTGTCACTTGCAGCACAGCAGCAAAACAAGATAAACGCTGGTCAGAGCGCTTAAATCGTCCGGGGACACGGGAAAAACTACCACCAATCGGGTTAATAATGCCGATGATGGACCTGTCCGGGGCCCGGCGTCCAGTCCCTCGCCGCACCTACTTCCCGCGACTTTCCGGAACTCGGCACGCCACGGACGTCCGTCCGCGCGCTCGACCCGTGGCGCGACTTCCCCGTTGCGGTGCGGCCTCGAAGGCAGGGCCGGTCTCGGTGGAAGACGGACGGTCGGGCCGACCCTTTGACCGTCCCCAAGGGTTGGCCAAGTCGACAAATGGCTAGGCGCCGACCCCCATATTGAGGCTTCGATCCGGACGGCGAGAGGACGCGAGCGTGCGCCAGTTCGCGATGTACCTGGCCGCTGCGGTGGCTACGACCGCGATAGCTGTCGCCACCGGCGACGCATTGAACGCCCCGACGACCACAGCAGCGGCCAACGTCGCGTCAGAAACCCCTGCCGACTGCACGTTCGCGCCAGACGCAGGGACCCGCACCAGCGCCGCGGCCGAGATCCAGTCGCTGGGGTGGTCCGAGGACGGCAAGTTCCACCACTCCTTCGCGGGACTCGAGCTCGCCCCGGCGGACCGGATCACGGTCTTCCGCGTCCCCGACGCCGAACTCGACCGCACAGTCCGTCAGATCGCCGCCGACCGCGGCCTGTGCGTCGAACTCACCGACGCGCCGCTCTCACGGTGGGACATGACCCGCCTCGCCGACGAAGTCAACAGGCGCAGCGACAAACTGGACGACGCCAACGCGCCGATCGAGTCGATCTCTCGGCAGGCTCGAGGCCACGTCGTCGTCGGGGTGGCCGGCGACGTCGAAGCCGCCGAACGGATCCTCGCAGGCCTCGAGCACGTCTCGGTGGCGTTCTCGGACGGCCGGGCGCTGTAAGTCCTGGCCGCACCGACTCCCGCTCCGGACCCACCGACGCGCACGCCGAAAAGCTGTCGGCGCCGAGACCTACGTTCGGTCCGTGCCCATAAAGATCAGCAAGATGATCCGCCTCCTGGAGGAGGACGGCTGGCTCCTGCTTCGGAGCAAGGGATCGCACCGGCAGTTCCGGCATCCGTCCAAGCCTGGGCTCGTCACGGTCGCCGGCAAGTTGAGCGAGACATTGAAGCCTGGGACAGAATCGAGCATCCTGAGACAGGCTGGCCTACGAAGGGGCAATCCGTGAAGGGCTACGTGGTGGTCTTCGAGGGCGACGACGTGACGGGCTACTCCGCGTACTCCCCCGACCTCCCCGGCGTAGTCGCGGCCGGGGCCAGCCGGGACGAGACAGAGGTTCTCATGCGCGAGGCGATGGCCTTTCACCTCGAAGGCCTCCGCGAAATCGGAGCGCCGATCCCCGAGCCGGCCGACGCTGCGGGAGTCACGATCCTGGACCCGGCTGCTGCATAGTCCCCCGAGACGGCCGTTGGCCCCTCCGAGCGCGGCGTCCCGCGCGCTGAGCGGCGGGAACGAGCGATTCGGCGTTCCTAGCACCGTGAACCCTCATACTGCGCCGCGACCGAGGACTCTGGGCCCGCGTGCGGCGATCGCCGGAACGGTCCTGTCCGTGGCCGCCGCCGGGCTCGGCATCTGGCAGGACGACGACCTCGGCGACGACGTCCGCTCATACTGAGTACCGATGGGAGAAAGCAGGCAGACGTGCGCCCTCGAACCCAGAGCCGAACCGCCCGCGCGGCGTCGGTCGTGGCTTTGGCCGTCGCGCTCGCAGCGTGCGGCAGCACGACCGTGACGCCGGCGGACGGGCTTTCGTCCTCGACGCCTGCGGCCCTCCAAGGCACAGGGACGGCCGCGGCCGTCGACGGCATGACGCAGTTCGCGATCGACTTCCATCGCGTCGCGGCGCAGCCCGGCAAGAACACGGTGTTCAGCCCGCTGAGCATCGCGTACGCGTTCGCGATGTTGCGGGCCGGCGCACGAGGCGCCACCGCGGACCAGCTCGACGCGACCTTCGGCCTCCCATCCGACGTCCACGCCGCCCTGGCCGAGCTCCGCGCCAAGTTCGTCACGGGCGAGACACCTCCGGTGAAGAAGGACCCGCCGAAGGGTGAACGCCCACCTCCCGAATCGGACATCCTCACGATCGCCAACGGGTTGTTCACGCTGCCCGGGTACGAGCTGCTGCCCGATTTCCGACGCACCGTCACCACCGAGTACCGCGGCGAGGCGAGTGAGGTCAACTTCAGGGACACGACTGCCGCCGCGCGCATCGTCAACGCGTGGATCGACAAGCACACGGCCGGACGGATCCCGGACATGGTGACGCCGGATCAGATTCCCTCCGACGCGGTCATCGCCCTCGCGAACGCCGTGTATTTCAGGGGCAGCTGGGAGCAGCGGCTCGGCGAGATGGGCGACCTCGACTTCGCTGTCGGCGGGAAACCCGTCAATATCCCCGCGATGGGGTCCAACTACACCTACGGCTACGCCTCCGGGGACGGCTGGCACGCCGTCGAACTCCCCTATTTCGACAGCACTCTCGTGATGCGGCTGATCGTCCCCACGGGCGCGAAGACTCCCGCAAACCTCCTGATCCCGGAGGTGCTGGCGGCCGCCGCCGAGACCAACCCCCAGCTGGTGGACCTCAAGATGCCGCGCTGGGACTTCGAGACGCGCGCCGACCTGGTCGAGCTGCTCCCGAAGCTCGGCCTGACGCTGCCGTTCAGCGATCAGGCGGACCTCAGCGGGATCTCCGGCGACGCGCTCTACATCGCCACGGCCCTGCACGCCGCGAACATCACCGTGGACGAACTCGGCACCGAGGCCGCCGCTGCGACCATCATGTTCGGCGTCCCCCTCTCCGGCGGCGGCCCCGTTCCGGTGCGCTTCGACGTCGACCGCCCGTTCGTCTTCGAGATCGTCGACACGAAGACCAATGCGCCGGTGTTCCTCGGCACCGTCGAGGACCCACGCCAGAAGTGAACTAGCGTGAGCTGGTCCGGGAACCGCTAGGTGCGGCTGACCCAGGCGGCAGGCGCGACCCTGTTGGCGCCGGCCCCAGCGGCCGGTCCGGCGGATCCACGGCGATCTGGGCCTCTTCCGAGCGCGATCGTTCGCAGGCCGTCCACAGGCCGTCAGACGTCGCGGAGGCCTGAGAAGTCCCGAGAACAGCGGAGACATCCCCGCCCCACAGTCAGAGGCCGCATCCCGCCCGCGGCGGGCGCTCCGAGCGTTAGGCGACGACGAGCCGACCTGTAAGCCGGAGTTTGGGTAGAAAGGGGAGGCTTATTAAAGCTAGATGTTAGGGCTTAGGTGTAAACCAAGGTTGAACTGTTATGAGTGGAGTAGTTGCACTTGGAGCCGGGTGAGGTCGGCTGCGCGATGTTCGATGTCCGCCAGTCGCTTCCTGCCTTCGCGATGCCGTTGCCGTTGACGAAGACGCGGTATCCATAGACATGTTGTTCCTCCGGGCTTCGTTCTTCAGCCGGTGGTACTGCGACATGCGCTTCCCTGCGCTCGTCCGCAGCCATTGGTCGTACGTCTGTGGCTGGTATGCACTTCCTCGTGTGTCCGCCGAATCTGTCCGCATGGACGCACAACAGATGACATTACCTTCCGTCCGCATTTTCCCCGGATTTTGTTATCGGCCCCTCGCGGGCCCGACAGGCGACCATCCATCTAGGGCCACGGTTGCCCGTGGCCTCGTGCGGCCTACCCGCAGGCTCGGGCGGGCAGCCCTCGAACGCCTGCGCAGGCCGGGTCCGCAAGCGGTCCCGGCCATCCTGGCCTTGCTCCGGGTGGGGTTTACCTAGCCGCCCGGGTCACCCCGGGCGCTGGTGGTCTCTTACACCACCGTTTCACCCTTACCCGCACCACCGAGGCGGCACGGGCGGTCTGTTTTCTGTGGCACTTTCCCGCGGGTCTCCCCGGGTGGGCGTTACCCACCACCCCGCCCTGTGGAGTCCGGACTTTCCTCGGCACGGACGCACCCGAAGGTCCGTCCGCAACGCGGCCGCCCGGCCGGCTCGTCGCCGCCCCGAAGCCTAGGCCCTCCCGGACGACCCCGGCGCCGCCGCCCGGCCACCCGCCCCGGCCACGAAAACCACCGAGCCCCCGAGACGAGGCACACTCACACTGTTCACCCCCGCGAAACAGGACGTGAAAGGCCATCAGGCAGGCTGCACGTACCAGAACCCTCGCTGAGGAGCGTCCGTGGCAATCCGCGTCGCCGTGGAGCACCGCACCGTGTACCAGTTCGACCGGCCGACGGACATCGGCCCGCACCTGGTCCGGTTGCGTCCGGCCCCGCACTGCCGCACGCCGATCCTGAGCTACTCGCTCACCGTGTCGCCGAAGGAGCACTTCCTCAACTGGCAGCAGGACGTGCACGGCAACCACGTCGCGCGCCTGGGGTTCCCGGAGCTCGCGCACGGAGCTGGCGATCGTCGTCGACCTCGTCGCCGAGATGGCGGTGATCAACCCGTTCGACTTCTTCGTGGACGACGACGCGCGCACGTACCCGTTCACGTACTCCCCGTCGCTGGCAGGCGACCTCGAGCCGTACCTGCGGCCCGTGGACGAGCCCGGCTACCCGGTCGGCTCCGGTGCCGGGCCGCGGCTCGAGCGCTGGGTCGCCGACCTCGAGCGCCGACGCGCGAAGGACCCGCAGATCGTCGACTTCCTCGTCGAGGTCAACCGGCGCATCGCCACGGAGGTCGTCGTACTCGCTGCGGCTCGAGGAGGGCGTCCAGTCCCCCGAGATGACGCTCGACCGCCGCATCGGCTCGTGCCGCGACAGCGCCTGGCTGCTCGTCGCCGTCCTGCGCGAGCTCGGCCTGGCGGCGCGGTTCGTGTCGGGCTACCTGATCCAGCTCGTGCCGGACGACCAGACGACGAGCTTCTCGCAGCGACTTCACCGACCTGCACGCGTGGGCGGAGGTGTTCGTCCCCGGCGCCGGCTGGATCGGGCTGGACGCGACGTCCGGCCTGCTCGCGGGCGAGGGGCACATCCCGCTGGTCGGCACCCCGCGGCCGGAGCAGGCCGCCGCGATCACCGGGACGACCGGCCCGGCCGTGACGACGATGCAGTTCAGCAACACCGTCCGGCGCATCCACGAGGACCCGCGGGTCACCCGGCCGTACTCCCGAGCGACAGCTCGAGCGCATCCACGCCCTCGGCGCGACGCGTCGACGAGGCGCTCACCGCCGGCGACGTCCGCCTCACGATGGGCGGCGAGCCGACGTTCGTCGCGGCGGACGACATGGAGTCCGAGCAGTGGCGCATCGCCGCGGACGGGCCCGACAAGCGCCGGCTGGCCGCCGCGCTGGCGCAGCGCCTGCGCACGCACTACGCGCCCGCCGGGCTCGTGCACCACGGCCAGGGCAAGTGGTACCCGGGCGAGCCGCTCCCCCGCTGGCAGATCGCGATGATCTGGCGGGCCGACGGCGCGCCGCTGTGGAGCGACCCCGACCTGCTCGACGACCCGTGGGGCCCCGCGACGACGGAGCCCGGCTCCGCCACCGCGCGCGACCTGACCGCCGCGCTGACCGCGGCGGTCGCGCGCGGTCTCGGCGTCGGCGTCGAGCACGCCCGTGCCGCTGTACGAGGACCCGCTCGACCGCCTCGCCGCCGAGGCCCGCCTGCCCGCGGGCAGCCCGCCCGACGGACCGCGTGAGCACCGGCGCGCTCTGGCCCGCGACCGCGGCGAAACGCGCCGAGATCGTCGAGGAGCTGGACGACGAGGCCGGCGAGCCGGTCGCCTGGGCGCTGCCGCTGTCCCGCGCGGCGGACGGTGACGACTGGACGACCACGACCTGGCAGACCCGCCGCGGCCGGTTGTTCCTGCGGCCGGGCACGTCGCCGGCCGGCCTGCGCCTGCCGCTGGACTCCGTCGCCTGGAGCCCGCCGCCCGGCGCGTTCGACCGGTCGCCGTTCGAACCGCGCCCGGACCTGAGCGCGTACGGCGCGCCGCCGTCCGCCCGCGTCCTGCCCGTCGAGGACGCGCCGACCACCGCTCTGTGCGTCGAGGAGCGCGACGGGCACCTGTTCGTGTTCCTCCCGCCGCTGCCGGACGCGGAGGCGACGTTCGAGCTCCTGTCCGTCCTCGAGAAGGCCACGGCCGAGCTGCGCACGCGCATCGTCGTCGAGGGCTACGCCCCCGCGCCCGACCCGCGGCTGCGCACGCTCACCGTGACCCCCGACCCGGGCGTCGTCGAGGTCAACGTCCACCCGGCGGAGTCCTGGGCGGAGCTCGTCGAGCTCAACCGGACCCTCGACGCGGCGGCCCGCGAGGTCGGCCTCGCCACCGAGGCGTTCGCCCTGGACGGGACGCACACGGGCACCGGCGGCGGGAACCACCTGACCCTCGGCGGGCGCACCCCGGCCGACAGCCCGCTGCTGCGCCGGCCCGACCTGCTCGTCAGCATGCTCACCTACTGGCAGCACCACCCGGCGCTGTCGTACCTGTTCTCCGGGCGCTTCATCGGCCCGACGAGCCAGGCGCCGCGGGTCGACGAGGGCCGGCACGAGACCCTCTACGAGCTCGAGATCGCCTTCGCCGAGCTGGCCCGCCTCGCCACGTCCACCCCCGAGGGCGCGCGCCCGTGGCAGGTCGACCGGGCGCTGCGCCACCTGCTCGTCGACATCACCGGCAACACGCACCGCAGCGAGTTCTGCATCGACAAGCTGTTCAGCCCGGACTCCGAACGCGGCCGCCTGGGTCTGCTCGAGATGCGCGGCTTCGAGATGCCGCCGCACCCGGACATGGCCCTCGTCCAGGCACTGTTGCTGCGCTCGCTGGTCGCGCGCGTTCTGGCAGTCGCCGTACACGGGCGACGCTGGTGCGCTGGGGCACCCGGCTGCACGACCGCTTCCTGCTGCCCGAGTACGCGATGGCCGACATCGCGGACGTCGTCGCCGACCTGCAGTCCCACGGGTTCGACTTCGACGCCGTCGTGGCTCGACCCGTTCGGCGAGTTCCGCTTCCCCCGTCTCGGCTCGGTGGACATCGCGGGCGTGCAGGTGGAGCTCCGCTCGGCGATCGAGCCGTGGCACGTCCTGGGCGAGGAGGTCAGCGGCGGCGGCACCGCGCGCTACGTCGACTCCTCCCTGGAGCGCATCCAGGTCAAGGTCAGCGGCGACATCCCCGAGCGTCACGTCGTCACGTGCAACGGCATCGCGCTGCCGCTCTCGCCGACCCGTTCCCCGGACGCGCGCGTGGCCGGCGTCCGGTTCCGGGCCTGGCAGCCGTACTCCGCGTTGCACCCGACGATCGAGGTCCACTCGCCGCTGGTCTTCGACGTCGTCGACCGCTGGAACGGCCGCTCGCTCGGCGGCTGCACCTACCACGTCGTGCACCCGGGCGGGCTCGCGTACGAGACGTTCCCGGTCAACGCCGGAGAGGCCGAGGCTCGCCGCGGCGTCCGGTTCGTCCCCGGGGGGCACACGCCCGGTTACGTGGGTTCCGAAGCATGGCAGGCTTCGACCTATGCCCGCGCACACGCCCGCGAATATGTACGGCCCCGACTCGGGCGAATACCCGCACACGCTGGATCTTCGGCGCGCCCGCCGGTGAGTGGCACCGGTCCGCCGGAAGCTCACGCCGAATCAGGGCTGATCCACGCGTACGCCGCGCGCCGCAGCTCCCCCCGGGTCGGGCGCCCCCGGTGGGACGAGATGGTGGGCTTCCACGGCCGGGTCCGCCGGGGCTGGCGTGAGCTGAGCTCCGCCGCCGAGGCGCTGGGCCCCGAGGGTCTGACGCAGGTTGCGACCGACACCGACCGACTGCTCGCCGAGGACGGCGTCACCTACCGCCCGCTCGGCGGCACGGACGAGCAGACCTGGGGCCTCGACCCGCTCCCCGTCTTCGTGGACGAGAGCGAGTGGACGGTCGTCGAGCAGGCGCTCGCCCAGCGGGCCTTGCTGCTCGACCGGCTGCTCGCCGACCTGTACGGCCCGCGTGAGTCCATCCGGGCGGGCTTGCTGCCGATGGAGATCGTGTACTCCCACCCGGGGTTCCTGCGGGCGTGGGACCAGATCCCTGCGCTGGGCGCCCGCCAGCTCTTCCTGTGCGGGACGGACCTGGCCCGCGGCGCGGACGGGGCGTGGTGCGTGATCGGCGACCGCGTCCAGGCGCCCTCGGGTGCCGGGTACGCGATGGCGAACCGCCGCGTCGTCTCCCGCGTCCTGCCTGTGCTGCACCGCCAGGCCGAGATCCACCGGCTCGGCCCGTTCTTCCACGCCATGCGTCTCGGCCTCGAGCAGATCGCCCCGCCGACCGCGGAGGCCGCCCGGGTCGTCCTGCTCACCCCGGGCACCCAGAGCGAGACCGCTTTCGAGCAGGCGTTCCTGTCGTCCCTGCTGGGCTACCCGCTCGTTCGCGGCTCCGACCTCGTCGTGTCCGACGGCCGGGTCTGGCAGCGCGCGCTCGGCCGGCTCGAGCCGGTGGACGTGATCCTGCGCCGCGTCGACAGCTGGTTCTGCGACCCGCTCGACCTGCGCCCGGACTCCCAACTCGGCGTGCCGGGTCTGATCGAGGCCTCGCGGCTCGGCACGGTCACGGTCGTCAACGCGCTCGGCAGCGGCGTCCTGGAGAACCCGGGCCTGCTGCCGTTCCTGCCCAAGCTGGCCAAGCTGCTGCTCGGCGAGCCGCTGCGGATGAAGTCGGTCCCGACCTGGTGGTGCGGCGACGCGGCCAGCCGAAAGCACGTCCTCGCGAACCTGGCGGAGCTGGTCGTGAAGCCGATCGCCCGCGGGATCGGCCGCACGCTCATCGACGGGGCCGAGCTCACGGCCGCCGAGCTCGAGGACCTGGCCCGGCGCATCGAAGCCGAGCCGTACAGCTGGGTCGGCCAGGAGGCCGTCGCCGGGCAGCACCGCACCCACCGTGGTGGACGGCGGCCTGCGCCCGCGCAACCTCATCTGGCGGACGTTCTCGGTCGCCTCCGGCGGCGGGTTCCAGGTGATGACCGGCGGACTCGCCCAGGTTCGCACCCCGGCCGACAGTCTGACGCAGCGTCACGGCGCCTCGCTCGCCGGCTCGGTGGCGCCGGGTCCGTCCAGACCCACGTCCAAGGACATCTGGATCCGCAACACCCGCGGGGCCCCGCTGGTCGAGCCGTGGGTGCGCGAGGCGACGCCGTCGCAGGTGCACCCGCTCACCGTCTCGCCCCGCGTCACCGAGGACATGTTCTGGCTGGGCCGGTACGCCGAGCGCGCCGAGGACACCGCCCGTCTCCTGCGCGCGGTCACGGACCGCTGGTCGGACTTCCAGTCCTCCCCCGAGCCCGCCGGCGCCGAGGCCCTGACCGTCCTGCTCGAGGCGCTCACCGTGGTCACCGCGACGTGGCCGGGCTTCACCGGCCCGGAAGCCGGCAACCGGGTCCGCGCGCCGCAGGGCGAGCTCGCCTCCCTGCTGCTGGACGAGCACCGCGAGGGCACGCTCGCCTACGCCGTCCGCCGGCTGAACGAGGTCGCCGGGGACGTCCGCGAGCAACTGTCCACGGACACCTGGATGGTGTTCGGCAGCATGGAACGCGCGCTGCACAAGCTCGGCGCCTCCGTGTACGGCGGCGCCGAATGGGCCGGCCCCGGCCTCGACACGTCGACCGCGCTCGCGCGGGTGCTCGAGGGCCTGCTCGCCCTGTCCGGTCTGACCGCGGAGAGCCTCGTCCGCGACACGGGCTGGCGCTTCCTCGACCTCGGCCGCCGCATCGAGCGCGCCCAGCACGTCACCGCCCTGCTGGCCGCGACCCTGGGCACCGTGCGGGACGCGGCGACCGACAGCCTGGTCGTCGAGTCGGTCCTGATCGCGGGCGAGAGCATCATCACCTACCGGCGCCGCTACCAGGCCCGGGCCGGCATCTCGACGCTGCTCGACCTGCTGCTCACCGACCGCGAGAACCCGCGCGCGGTGGCCTACCAACTCGACCGCCTCGGCGAGTCGCTGGACCGCATCCCCGGCGACGGGGAGCGCATCGCCGCCGTCCGCAGCGTCCCTGATCGAGGTGCGGGCGCGGCTGCGCGCCGTCGACACCACCGAGCTGGCCCGGCCGGACGCCGACGGCCGGCCGGGTCGAGCTGCGTGCGCCTGCTGAACGACCTCGCCGCGGGCCTGCAGGGCACGGCGACCGACGTGGAGAAGAACTTCTTCGTCCACGCCGCCCCGCTGCGCCAGCTCACGCCCACCGAGGCGGTGGAGTCCTGGTGACGGCCCGGCAGCGTACACGCTCGTCCATCGCACCGAGTACACCTACGACGACGAGGTCGGGACCAGCTACGGGCGCGCCCATCTGATCCCCCGTCACGGCGGCGGCCAGCAGCGGGTCAGCGGCCAGGTCGTCGTCGACCCCGCCCCGGACGAGCTGCGCGAGCACACGGACTTCTTCGGCAACCGTTCGGTGTACTTCGCGGTGACGACCGCGCACACGCGCCTGTCGCGTCACGGCGGAGAGCGTCGTGGAGGTCTCCCGGCGCCCGGTCGACCACGCCGGCGCTGGCCGCCCTGCCGTGGGAGGACGCGCGCGACCGCCTCGCCGACCGCGCCGACCTGACGCCCCAGCTGATGGACGCGCGGCCGTTCCTGCTGCCCTCGCCGATGATCGGGCGCGCCGACCCGGTCGACGCGTACGCCGCCACCGTCCTGCGGCCCGGTCTGTCGCTCGGCGAGGCCGTGACCGGCCTGCTCGAGGACATCCACGACGAGTTCGCGTACGTGTCGGGCTCGACGAGCGTGCAAGACCACGCTCACCGAGGTGCTGGCCACGCGCGAGGGCGTCTGCCAGGACTTCGCCCACCTCGCCGTCGCGTGCCTGCGCTCGGTGGGGCTGGCCGCGCGCTACGTCAGCGGCTACCTGGAGACCCGCCCGCCGCCCGGCAAGCCGCGGCTGCAGGGCGCGGACGCCTCGCACGCCTGGGTGTCGGTGTTCGCTCCCGGGATCGGCTGGGTCGACTTCGACCCGACGAACCGTCAGTTCGTCGACGACCGCTACGTCGTCGTCGCCTACGGGCGCGACTACGGCGACGTCGCCGCCGCTGCGCGGGGTGATCTACACCGAGAGCAAGGTCAGCAAGATGCGAGTCGCGGTCGACATGATCCCGGCGGGCGCCGGGTAGCGTCCCTGCGTGCGCACCTTCTCCTGCCCCACCTGCTCGATCCTCGTGTTCTTCGAGAACTCGCTGTGCCTGAGCTGCGACTCGTCGATCGGCTTCGACCGGCGTGACCGGCTCCTTCCTGCGCCCTCGGGCTCGGCCCGGACGGGCCCGGTCCACCGCGCCGAGGACGGCCGCGAGCTGCGGCCGCTGCGCCAACCTCGGCCTCGCGTGCTGCAACTGGCTCGCCGCCGGCGGGCGCGCCGGGCGGGCTGTGCGACTGCTGCCAGCTGACCCGCACCCGCCCACACGACAACGACGCCGCCGCCCTGATCGCGTTCGCCCGGGCCGAGACCGCCAAGCGCCGGCTGCTCTACCAGCTCGACGACCTCGGCCTGCCGGTGATCACCCGCGAGCAGGACCCGACCCACGGGCTGGCGTTCGACCTGCTCTCCAGCGCCAGCGGCCCCGTCGTGACCGGCCACGCCGACGGCGTCGTCACCATCGACCTCGCGGAGGGCGACGACGGTCACCGCGAGATGCTGCGCGTCCGCCTGGCCGAGCCTTATCGCACCCTTCTCGGGCATTTCCGGCACGAAGTCGGCCATTGGTACTGGACGGTGCTGGTCGAAGGCCGGCCGGCCCATTCCGTGTTCCGCGTGATGTTCGGCGACGAGCGCGCCGACTATGCCCGGGCGCTGAGCATTCATTACGACAGCCCGCCGCCGGACAAATGGTGGGAAACGCACGTCTCCATTTACGCGACCGCGCACCCGTGGGAGGACTGGGCGGAGACTTTCGCCCATTATCTGCACATTCGGGACACCCTGCAGACCGCGTCGTCCTTCGGCGTCCTGGTCGCCGGGCCCGAGGCCCCCGTGCGCATCTCCCCCGGCGCTCCGCTCGCGTCGATGCCCGAGGAGTCCCAGGACGACTTCGACGCGCTCGTCGACACCTGGCTGCCTCTGACCTACGCGCTGAACGCGGTGAGCCGCAGCATGGGCAAGCAGGACCTGTACCCGTTCGTGCTGTCCCAGACGGTGATGGAGAAGCTGCGCCTCGTCCACGAACTGACGCTGGGGGCCCGGGCACAGCGACCGAGACGCGCGGAGCGAATCGCCTGACGCTCCGCTTCCCGGCATGCGCACACGGTGACTCCGCGCCCGATTTACCCAATGTTTGCCGCGGGCGGCAACGGAAGATCGCCGCGAATGTCGGGACAGTATCGAGTGTCATTAGGGGATCTTCCGGGGGCCCCTAGTGGGGAGAAGATCGACTGGGGGATTCCCCCGATGGCGTGAGGTTCTCAATTCGTACCGTGAAGTGACTGATCCGTCGCTTCTCGTAAACGGCCTTCCCCGTCGTGCCGGGGAATTCCCGAAAGCCGCGGACAGTCGATACGGGACGCGGCCGGGACAGTCCCCCGCGTCGGGGTGTGAATGGGGATTTTCATGAGCGACATGACTGCGTCTGCTGTGCCGCTCGACGCGCTCGACGGCGTGCTCGGCCTGGTGACCGGCACTGCGGGGCTCGGCGCGGCTCTGGCGTCGGTGCTGGCCGGGCCGGCGACCCTGACGCTGCTGGAGCTTGCGGCGTTGGGTAACCCTGGGCTGCCGCCGTTCCTCGCCGCGACGCCCGGCATACCCGGGTCCCTGTTCGCGGCGCTGCCGCTGTCCTCGCTGACGACCCTCGGCTCGGCGCTGACCTCCGCGACGGGCCCGCTGGGCGCCGTCACGATGCTCGCCCCGGTCCAGTCCGCCGTAGGGTCCCTCGTGGGTGGCCTGTCCTCTCCGCTCGGCGTCGCCGGCCCGCTGCTCACCTCCGTCTCCTCCGCCGTCAACGGCGCGATCCCGCTGGCCGCCGTCAGCCAGCTCGCCGCGACCGCGTCGAACATCGCCACCGTCGGCGCCACGCTGACCGGCGCGACCGCCCTCGCCGTCCCGCTGGTAGCCGGTGTCGCCGGGACCGCCGGTGGCCTGGTCGGGCTCGACACCTCCGCGCTCGGCACCGCCCTCGCCGGCCTCGGCGCGCCGCTCTCGGTCGTCGGCACCACCGTCACCGCGATCAAGCCGCTCCTCGGCACCACCGGCCTGCAGGCCACGCTGACCGGCGTCACAAACGCCGTCACCGGCGCCACCGGCGTCGCCGGCCCGCTGTCCACGCTGACCGGCCTGACCGGCGCCGTCCAGACCGCCGCTCAACCCGGCCGTGCCGCTGGGCCTGGTCACCGGCCTGCTGAACTCCTCGACCGGCGCGCTCAACATCCCCAGCCTGACCGGCTCGACCGGCCTGGTGAACAACCTCGTCGCCTCCGTCAAGGGGACGGTGCTCGGCACCTCGCTGACCACCGGCCTGCTCAACCCCCTCGCCCCGGTGCTGAGCTCGATCAACGGGGCCGAAGGCGCACTGCTTGGCGGGCTGACCCCGGCCCTGGGCGCGGTCACCGGCATCGTCGGCTCGCTGACCGGCATCGCCGGCGGCGCGGACGGGATCGACCCGACCGGCCTGCTCGGCGGGCTCACCGGCCCGACCGGCCTGCTCGGCGGCCTCCTCGGCGGGGCGGACCCGACGGGCCTGCTCGGCGGCCTCCTCGGTGGCACCGACCCGACCGGCGGCCTGCTCGACGGCCTGACCGGTCCGGACGGGATCCTCGGCGGCGTCCTGGGCGGCGGCACCACCACCGACCCGACCACGCTGCTCGGCAGCCTGCTCGCCGGCGCGGACGTGCTCGACGTCGTCACCGGCCCGGACGGGATCCTCGGCGGCCTCCTCGGCGGCACCGGTGGCAGCCCGCTGGACGGCCTGCTCGGCGGCGCCAGCCCACTGGACGGCCTGCTCGGTGGTGGCGGCCTCCTCGGGGGTGGCGCCAGCCCGCTGGACGGCCTCCTGGGCGGCCTGACCGGCGGCCTCGGCGGAGCCTCGATGAGCTCCTCCTTCGCACCCACCGGCCCGCTGGACGGCCTGCTCGGCGGGGTCCTCGGCGGCGGCACCCTCCCGGTCGACGGCATCCTCGACACGGTCACCGGCCCGTCCGGCCTGCTCGGCGGGGTCCTCGGCGGCGGCACCAGCCCCGTCGACGGCCTGCTCGGCGGTCTGCTCGGTGGCGGCGGCGCGAGCCCAGTCGACGGCATCCTCGACACCGTCACCGGCCCGTCCGGCCTGCTCGGCGGGGTCCTCGGCGGCGGCACCAGCCCCGTCGACGGCCTGCTCGGCGGGGTCCTCGGCGGCGGCACCAGCCCCGTCGACGGCCTGCTCGGCGGGGTCCTCGGCGGCGGCGGCGCGAGCCCCGTCGACGGGGTCCTCGACACCGTCACCGGCCCGGACGGGATCCTCGGCGGCGTCCTCGGCACCGGCACCAGCGGCGCCGGCGGCCTGCTGGGCGGGCTGCTCGGCGGCGGGATCGCCACCTCGGTGCCCACCTCGGCCCTGCCGACCTCGGCCGCGACCGACCTGGTCGACAGCCTGGTCTCCGACGGCCCGCTCACCAGCGTCGTCGACACGGTGACCGAGACCGTCTCCGGCGGCGCCCTCGAGGCCGTCGACCTCGGCAGCGTCACCGACACCGTCTCCGGCGTCGTCGACTCCCTGCCGGTCGACGACCTGCTCAACCTGGACGGCTTCATGCACACCATGTAAGTCCGCCCCACAGTCCGGCCCCCGGGTGCACACCCACCCGGGGGCCGTTCCATGTCCTCCCAGGTGAGGAACCTGACGCAGGGTCACGGCGACGCGCTCGCAAGCGCTCCGTGCCGCTGCGTCAGCGGAAGCGGTCGGCGTGCGCCCGAGCCCAGTCGGCGAAGACCGTGGCCGGGCGGCCGAGGAGCTCGGCGGTCAACCCGGTCGGCTGGGCCGAGTTACCCACCGAACCGGCGAGGATCGTGTCGACGTACCAGCACGCGCTCTCGCCCAGGTCGGGGTCGATCGCCCGCACCGCCTCGTCGCGGCTCACTCGGACGAACTCCACCGGCCGGCCCAGCGCCGCGCCGAGGTGCCGGACGAGATCGAGCCGGTTCAGCGCCTCGGGGCCCGTGATCGTGTACGCCTGGCCCAGGTGGCCCTCCGAGGTCAGCACCGCGGCCGCGGCGGCAGCGACGTCGTCCATCGCGATGGGCACCCCCGTCGCCTCGGGATAGGGCTCGCGGACCTGCCCGGTCGCCCGAATCTGCGCAGCCCACCCTTCAATGTTCTCCATGAAGTCCCAGGGCCACAGGTGCGTCCACGGGATCCCGCCCGCCTCGACGGGCCAGGGCGACGCTCCCCCACCAGCCCTCCGGTTCCCCGGACAGGTCGACGACGTGGCCGACCCCGGCCGCCTTCGCCAGCGCGACGACCTCGTCCACCGGCAAAGCGGCGCGGAGGGGGTCGACAGTCAGGGCGCGGACCGTGCACCCCCCGGCGGCCGTCAGGTGGTCGACGACCATCCGGCCGATGTTGCCGGTCGCCCCGGTGACCAGGATCCGCACGCCGGTCAGGCGGACGCGTCGGCAGCAGCCTCGAGCGCGGCGATGTCGATCTTCTGCATCGTCATCATGGCCGCGGTCGCGCGGGCTGCCCGGGCCGGGTCCGGGTCCATCCCCAGTTCGAGCAGGCGGACGGGCGTCACCTCCCAGGACAGCCCGAAGCGGTCCTTGACCCACCCGCACGGCCCCTGCTCGCCGCCCTCGATGAGGGCCGCCGTCAGAGAGTCGACCTCGGCCTGGTCGCCGACGTGGATCTGGAACGAGACGGCCTCGGGAATCTTCGAGTCCGGGAACAGAGACGTGTAGAACTCCGCTGCCTCCTCGGCCTGGTTGTCGAACCACAGGCACGGGCTGATGCGCTCCATCGGGCTGTCCTCTCGTCGGCTGTCGTGTTTCCTACCGGTCACACCCCCGCCACCGGAGAACTCATCGGTCGGGCCGGGCCAGCCTAGGATCGCCCCGTGACGACCTCGGACGCAGCAGCCCGCATCCGGGCGGCCCTGGATCTCTACGAGGTCGGCGAGGCGATGCTCCGGCAGCGGATCCGCCGCGAGAACCCCGGCGCCACCGAGATTGACGTCGAGCGCGAGATCGCCGCTTGGCTCGCGCACCGCCCCGGCGCCGAGTTCGCGGACTATCCAGGCCCGGCCTCAGATCGCGTCCTGTGAACCTGATCGAGGCGGCGCTCCGGCAGATCGCCGCCGACCTCACGGGGTTGCACGTCCGGTAAGGCCTACCTCGCCGTCTGACGGCTCACTCGAACAGCGCGGGACGGGTCGGGTCGGCCCAGTGGGCGAAGATCGCGTCGACGACGCGGTCGGGGGTGCGGCGGTGCGAGAGCGGCGGAAGGCCGTCGCGGGCGTAGAAGCCGACCCCGTCCGTCTCGTGGTCCCCGCCCGCCTCGCCGCCGCTGAGCTCGCCGGCGAAGACGATCTTGTAGGCGCTGAAGAGCGATCCGGTGACGTGGGCGTCGAACACCCCGACGAGGTGCGTGAGCCGGGTCGTGTACCCGGACTCCTCGCGCACCTCGCGCGCGGCCGAACCTGACGGGGAGTCACCCACGTCCGCCCAGCCGCCCGGCAGCGACCACCGGCCGTCGGCGACCTCGCGGACGAGCAGGACCCGGCCCTCGGCGTCGAACACCGCCGCGCGCACGTCCACCTTCGGCGTCACGTAGCCCTCGGACGGCAGGTACAGGTCGGGGATCTCCGCCGGCGCCCGGCCGCTCAGCGACGCCAGCATCTCCTTCGCGATGACCGCGAGCTCGGCGTAGCGCCGCGTCTCGTACGGGTTCCCCGCGAACGTCGACCCGATCCGGGCCATCGCATCCAACCGCCGGGCCCAGTCCAGCCAGGGTGACCCCTCGTCCGGAACTACCGAGTCCCCCACTGACTCCCCCATGTGACGCTCCCTCAGGATCCGTCCAGGCGGGCCCATTCGCCCAGGTGCCCGGTGTCGTTGAAGCCGTGCAGCGCGGCGTTCCCGTCGGCGTACCAGGCGACGGTGCTCAACGAGGCCGGCGCTAGCTGCAGCCGGTGGACGACCTCGGGGTGCGCACCGAGCGCCAGCCGGACGAGCAGCTTGATCGGGATCACGTGCGCCACGACGAGGACGTTGCGGCCCGCGGAGCGCTCGATCAACGCCTCCTGCGCGGCGGCGACGCGCAGCGACACGCTCAGCAGGCTCTCCCCGCCGGGAGGCGCGACCGCGAACCCGGCGAGCCAGGTGGTCAGCTCGTTCGGCCAACCGGCCTGGACGTCGGCGAAGGTCAGGCCGTCCCACACGCCGAAGTCGCACTCGCGGAAGCCGTCTTCGACGCGGACGTCGAGCCCGAGCGCGTCGCCGACCGCCCTCGCGGTCTGGTGCGCCCGGCGCAGCGGGGAACTGACGATCTCGTCGATGCCGCCGGTGGCCGCGAGGTGCGCCGCGGTGGCGCGGGCCTGGCCGAAGCCCCGCTCGGACAGCTCAGGGTCGTGGGCCACCCCGCTGAAGCGCTTCTCGATCGTGTGCGCGGTCTCGCCGTGGCGCAGCAGGCGCAGCGTCGTGACGGCGCCCATGTCGGTGGCCCAGCCGATGATCTTCGGGGCAGGGCCCGGGGCCCCCTCCAGGACGAGGTCGCCGCCGACGGGCTGGGCCGACACGACCTCCGTGTGCGCGCGGCTCGGCGGCCCGTCCAACGCCTCGTTCGCCAGCCGGTCGGCGTGCGAGTTGTCCGCCCGCGGGATCCACGTCCAGCGCACCTGGCCCGGGACGGTGATCAACGCCTTCGCCCGGCTCGCCAGCGGTTTGAGGTTCGGGTGCTTGATGCTCCAGCGGCCCGCCATCTGCTCGATGACGAGCTTCGAGTCCATCCGAACCTCGACCTGCGCCTGCGGGTCGATCTCGAACGCCGCCTCGAGGCCGCCGATGAGTCCGCGGTACTCCGCGACGTTGTTAGTCGTGTGGCCCAGCGCCTCCCCGCGCTCGGCCAGCAGTTCGCCGGTGTCGGCGTCGCGCACCAGCGCCCCGTAGGACGCCGGCCCCGGATTGCCTCGGGCCGCCCCGTCCGCCTCCACGACCAGGCGGCGCCCCGCTGTGCGAGTCACGAAACCGTCACAGGCCGGAGTCTGCGACGCGCACGAGGATCCGCCGGCAGTCCTCGCACCGGACGACGGCGTCCTCGGCCGCGGCCTTGATCGCGGACAGGTCCGTCGTACTGAGGTCGATCCGGCAACCCTCGCAGTGACCTCGGCGCAGGGCGACGGCGCCGACCCCGTCGGAGGAGGCGCGGATCTTCTCGTAGAGCGCGACCAAATCGGCGGCGAGACCCTGGGCGATGAGGCCGCGCTCGCCCGTCAACTTCACGGCTTCCTCGTCGAGCTCGGACATCGCGGCGTCGCGGCGCCCCTCGAGCTCCGTGAGCTGGGCGGCCGTCGCGGCCTTCTCCGCCTCGAGTTCGGTCACCCGGTTCTGCACGCTCTCGCGACGCTCCATGATCTCGAGGACCGCGTCCTCGAGCTCCTCCTGGCGGCGGGCGAGGCTGGCGACCTCGTGCTGTAGGGCCTCGAGCTCCTTCGGGTTGGCCCCGGAGGCCATGCGCTTCTGGTCGCGGGCCGCCCGCTGGACCACCTGGTCGACGTCGGCCTCGGCCTTGATCTGCTCGCGGCCGATGTCGCTGTCTTCCGTCTGTGCCGCCACGAGCAGGTCGCGCACCTCGTCGCGGCGGGCGATCAGCTCGGCGATCGCGGCGTGCTCGGGCAGCGTGCGCCGCCGGTGCGCGATTTGGTCGACACGGGAGTCGAGCGCCTGCAGGTCGAGCAGGCGCCACTGGTCGGACAGCGCTGCGTTCAGCGTGGCTCCTCCGAGTAGGCCGCGTGGGCCGTCCACGGGTCGGTGACGAGGGACGAGACGCGGGTCTCCACCGTAGTCGCGGGGCCGTACCGCCGCGCCAGGCCCTCCCGCAGCGCGCGCGCCGCGGCACCGAGCCAGGGCCACTCGCTCGCCCAGTGCGCGACGTCGACCAACGCGGGCCCGCCGATCTCGAGGGCGTCGCCCGCCGGGTGGTGGCGCAGGTCGGCGGTCAGGTACACGTCCGCCCCGGACGCCCGGACGGCCCCGAACAGCGAGTCACCTGCCCCGCCGCAGACCGCGACCCGCCGGACGGGACGGGCGGGGTCGCCGGCCACCCGGATGCCCGTCGCCGTCGCGGGGAGCCCCCGCTGGACCCGGCCCACGAACGTCGCGAGCGGCTCCGGCTCGTCGAGTTCGCACACCCGGCCGATCCCGCGGCAGGACGGCTCGGGCGCGAGCTCGAGCACGTGGAAGGCGGGCTCCTCGTACGGATGGGCGGCCCGCAGGGCGGCCACGACCGCGGCCCGGCGGGCTCGGGGCAGGACCAACTCGAGCCGCTGCTCCTCGACGTCCTCGATCTCCCCCACCGTCCCGATCGTGGGGTTCGCGCCGGGCAGCGGGCGGAATGTGCCGGTGCCGGGAACCGACCAGGCGCAGCGGTCGTAGTCGCCGATCGCGCCCGCCCCGGCGGCGGCCAGGGCGTCGAGGACGCGCTCGGTGTCCGGGTGCGGGACGAACGTGACGATCTTGTCCATCTCCTCGCCCGGAGCGGCCTCGAGCGGGCGGCCGGGCGGCAGGCCCAGCGCCGCGGCGAGGGCGTCCGAGACGCCGGGGTCGGCCCGGTCGGCGTTGGTGTGCGCGACGTGCAGGGCGACGCCGCCGGTCACGAGCCGGTGGACGAGGCGGCCCTTGGGCGTGGTGGCGGCGACGCCGTGGACCGGGCGCAGGTACAGCGGGTGGTGGGTGACGAGCAGGTCGGCACCCCACTCCACCGCCTCGGCACCCACCGCGGCGACGGGGTCGACGGCGAACAGCACCCGGCGCACCGGAGCCGAGGGGTCCCCGCAGACCAGCCCGACGGCGTCCCAGGACTCGGCCCAGCGCGGGTCGTAGCGCTCGTCCAGCACGGCGAGGACGTCGGCGAGCAGGACGGGGTCGGCAGGCACGGCGGTGAGGCTACCCGGCCGAGGCACCGCTCCCGGCGGTCGCGGCCAGAAGGAAGGTGCAGAACAGCCCCAGCAGGAACATCCAGTTGAACAGGGTCACCGCGAGCGTGCCGCGGTCCGTGCTCGTGCTGGTGACGACGGCGCGGGCGCCCGGCGCCTCGACGGGCCCGGCGAGAGGCACGGGCCGGGCGGGAACGAAGTGGTCGAGGTCGATCGACGGTGTCCGCGAGCGGAGGACCGGTGCGGGTAGGGCGACTGCCGGCGACTGCGCCGACGGCCAGGTCATGAAGTGACCCGTGTCCGACCGCATGAGGTCAACACCGTGCTTGCTCAACTCGCGCCACCCTTCGCCACCATTTCGGTTGTGGCTCGGACGCAGCGACAGGGCGGTCCGGTTCCAGCCCGGAGCCGCAAATTCACGCTCCGGTGATTCAGGGGGCCAGAAATGTCCGAACGGATGACCCCCTGACCCTTTAGCACTAGTTCCCGGCGGGCTGGACGAGACCGGCCCCACAGGCCTCGGCGGTTGGCGTTCGGCCGAACCAGAGGTATCGTAAGTTACGGTTACGTAAGTGTAGCTAACCAGCCCCGGCCCAGACTCTGCCGGTCGATTCCCGACCGGAAGGAGCGCCCGCATGCAGACCGCCACCCGCACGCTGAAGGCCCGAGCGCTTGCCGCCGCGTCCCGGCTGAGCACCCCGCTGCTGCCCGCGGACTTTCTCGAGCTGGTCGACCCGCTGTGGTCGGCGGGTGAGCTGCGCGGCCGGGTCGAGGCCGTTCGGCGCGAGACCGCCGACACGACGAGCCTGGTGATCCGCCCCGGGCGGGGGTGGGCCGGGCACCGGGCCGGGCAGTACGTCCCCGTCGGCGTGGACGTCGACGGCGTCCGCACGTGGCGGACGTACTCGCTCAGCACTCCCCCGGGCGCCGGCCTGCTCACCGTCACGGTCACGGCCGTGCCGGGCGGGCGGGTCTCGCCCCGCCTCGCGCACCGGACGCGGCCGGGCGAGATCCTGCGGCTCGGCCCGGCGGGCGGGGACTTCGTCCTGCCCGCGCGGGCGCCGCGGCTGCTGTTCGTCACGGCCGGCAGCGGGATCACGCCGGTGGCCGCGATGGCGCGGGAACTGCGCGGCACCGGCGCCGACGTCGTCCACGTGCACTCGGCCCGCACCCCCGAGGACGTGATCTTCGGCCCCGAACTGCGCGGGCTCGCGGGCTACCGCTTCCTCGAGCACCACACCCGCACCCCGGGGTCCCGCGGACGGCTGCACGCCGTGGACGTGGCCGCGCTGTGTCCCGACTGGGCGCGACGCACGGCCTTCGCGTGCGGGCCCGAGGGCCTGCTGCACGATCTCCGAGAGCACTGGGCGGACGCGGGCCACGATGCCCGCCTGCACGTCGAGCGTTTCCGTCTCGCCGGCCCGGCGCGCGGCACCGCCGCGGGGCCGGGCGGGCGCGCGCAGTTCGTCCGCAGCGGCGTCCGGACGGCGACGGACGGCCGCACGTCCCTGCTGGACGCCGGCGAGCGCGCCGGCGTCCTCATGCCGAACGGCTGCCGCCAGGGCGTCTGCCACACCTGCCTGGCGCCCCTGCGCTCCGGGCGGGTCCGCGACCTGCGCACCGGCCGGGAGCACGGCGAGCCCGGCGACCTGATCCAGACCTGCGTGTCGGCCCCGGCCGGCTCCGTCGAGATCGACCTGTAGGAGGACCGATGGGGACCACTCACCGCAGCCACGAGGACCTCGAGCTTTTGGGCCGCGAGCTCGACCTGCTCCGCGAGGAGATCCTCGCCGCCCGCGGCGCGGACGACGCCGCCTACATCCGCCGGGTAATCGACCTGCAGCGGCGGCTCGAGGTCGGCGGCCGAGCGGCCCTGCTCGCCTCGCTGTTCCCGCCCGCGTGGCTGGCGGGGACGGCCATGCTCACCGCCGCCAAGATCCTGGAGAACATGGAGATCGGGCACAACGTCCTGCACGGGCAGTGGGACTGGATGCGCGACCCGCAGATCCACTCCAGCACCTGGGAGTGGGACCACGCGACCCCCGCCGAGCAGTGGAAGCACGCGCACAACTACATCCACCACACGTTCACGAACGTCGTCGGCAAGGACCGCGACGTCGGCTACAGCGTCCTGCGGATGTCCGAGGACCAGCCGTGGACGCCGCTGTACCTCGCGCAGCCGCTCTACAACGCCGTCCTCGCGCTGAACTTCGAGTGGGGCATCGCGATCTACGACGCGGAGATCGAGAAGGCGGTCCGCAAGGAGAAGAGCTGGGCCGACGTCCGCTCGCACCTGGCGACGGTCTGGCGCAAGGGCCGCCGGCAGCTGACCAAGGACTACGTGGCGTTCCCGCTGCTGGCGGGCCCGGCGTTCGTCCCCGTCCTGCTGGCGAACCTGACGGCCAACGTGACCCGCAACCTGTGGACGCACACGGTCATCTTCTGCGGCCACTTCCCCGACGGGGTCGAGTACTTCGACGCCGACTGCCTCGACGGGGAGACGCGGGGCGAGTGGTACCTGCGTCAGCTGCTGGGCTCCGCGAACATCGACGGGCCCCCGCTGCTGCACCTGATGACGGGCAATCTCAGCCACCAGATCGAGCACCACCTGTTCCCGGACCTGCCCAGCAACCGGTACGCCGAGATCGCCCCGAAGGTCCGCGCGCTGTGCGAGCAGTTCGACCTGCCGTACAACTCCGGGTCGCTCGTCGGGCAGGCCCTGAGCACCTGGAAGCGGGTGTTCCGGATGGCGCTGCCGGGCGGCGGCAAGCCGGTGGAGGCGCCCGGCGCCGCCGCAGCGGTGACCCACGGCCCGCAGGCGGCGTGAGAACTGCTCAGTCGGACGCGCCGAGCGCCGCGACCTCGCCGGCCACCGACGCCGCGGACAGTCGCCCCGACCGCACGTCCCAGCCCTGAGGCCAGCAGTGGACGACGTCGGGGTCGGTGGCTGACGCTCCGGCGAAGGCGAGCGGGCGGTGTGCAGGTCGACGCCCGCGGAACTGCGCGGGGCCACCGAAGACGGCCCCGCCGAAGTCGGCCTCACGGGCGAACGTGGCCTCCTCGAACCCGGCCGGGCCGCCGAACCCCGTGTCGCGGAAGCCCGCGTGCGCGCAGAACGTCGTGCCCCGGAACCCCGCGTCGGCGGCGAAGGACACCCCGTCGAAGGCCGCGACGCCCGGAGAACGTGGCCGCGTCGAACCCGACGGCGGCGGCGAACGCCGCCAGCTCGAAGGCCGCCACCCCGGTGAAGGACGCCGCCCGGAAGCCCGTCGCCCCGCCGAAGGACACGGAGCGGAAGCCGACCTGGCGGGCGAAGAACGCCTTGTCGAAGCAGGCGTCGCCGACGAAGGTCGAGTCGGCGAACGTCGTGGTCGAACCGAACCCGACCGACTCGAACGACGCCGGGCCGGTGAACGCCGCCGCACGGAACCCGACCGGGCCCGCGAACGCCGCACCTCGGAAGGACGCGGTCGCGAACCTGGCGCCACGGAAGGCCACCGGGCCCCGGAACGCCACCCGGTCGAAGGCCGCACCGCCGGCGAAGATCGCGCCGCGCAGGCGCGCCTCGCCGGTGAACTCGGCGCGCTCGAACCGGGCCGCAGCCTCGAAGGACGCGCCGTCGAAGGTCGCGTCGCCGGCGAAGATCGCGCCGCGGAAGTCCGCCTCGGCGAACTGGACGCCGGCGAAGTCCGCGTCCACGAGGACGGCGCCGCGCAGGTCGAGTTCGAGCGGCCCCCAGTAGGTCGCCGGCGAGTTGGGCAGCAGGTGGCGGGCGAGCACGCGCTGCACGCTGCGGCGGACTTCGGCCTCGCCGTCCGGGCTCGCGTCCTCGGCTCCGTCGTAGGGCAGGCGCAGGTACCCGCACAGGACGCCCGTGACGGCCTTACGGGACTCGGGGTACTCCTGGCCGAGCCGCTCGAGCGCGTACAGGCCCGAGAGCCGGACGGGCGGCGTGGCGCCGCCGAGCCGGTCGAATGCGGCGTCGAGCTCGGCGTCGCGGTGGGCCTCGGCCTCCGCGGCGGCGGTCACCTCGGCGACGGTGGCCGGGCGCTTCGGCCCGCGCCCGGTGGGCGGCGCGCTGGCCGCGGAACGCCAGCCCGAGCAGGGCCAACGCCGCCGTCGCGACGCCGGCGACCATGCCGGTGCGCGCTGCCTCCATCCGCACGCCGGCCCCGGCGCCCGGGTCGAGCCGGGACAGCAGCGCCGCCGTCACCGCGATCGTGACAGTCGCCACAGCGGCGACCACCGCGATCGCGGTGGAGGCCCGCAAGGACCACGGCAGGGGTGCGGGAACCGCTTTCGTCGTCATGTTCACGTTGTATAGCCCAGGGCAGGATCGAATCCCGGACGCCACGCGAGGCCTTGGCGTGATGCGGGCTACCGTGCAAGACGGCAGCGACGCGCGAGGCGAGACGGCGCGGCAGTGGACAGCGGGAGTGGAGAGTGAGCATGACCGTGCCAGCGACCCCGTCGGTTCCGCCGGACAAGTACGCCTGGACCACCCCCGGGGTGTTCGAGGTCGCCTCCGGGGTGCACCGGATCCCGCTCCCGCTGCCGAACGACGCCCTGCGCGCGGTCAACGTCTACGTCCTCGACGGCGGGCCCGACGACTGCGTGCTGATCGACTCGGGCTGGGCCCTCGACCCAGGCCCGCGAGCAGCTCGAGGCCGGCCTCGGGACGCTCGGGCGCGACCTGCGGCGACATCAGCCAATTCCTCGTCACCCACGTCCACCGCGACCACTACACGCTCGGGGTCGTCCTGCGCCGCCTGTTCGGCACGCGGATCTCGCTGGGCGCGGGCGAGGCCCCCAACCTGGACGGTGATCGTCGCCGGCAAGGACGGCGCCACCGGCGTCGGCGGGGCGGGCACGATGGAGGCCGCGATGGTGGCCTGGGGCGCCGAGCCCGTCCTCGCGGCGTGGCGGGAGCTGTACGGCGCGGAGGAGCGCGCGAAGAACCGCGCCGACTTCGAGCTTCCGGACTCGTGGCTCGGCGGCGGCGACGAGATCGAGGTCGGCAAGCGGACGCTGCGCGTGCTGCCCACCCCCGGCCACACCCGCGGCCACGTCGTGTTCCTCGACCCGGCCGAGTCCCTGCTGTTCTCCGGGGACCACGTGCTGCCGCACATCACGCCGTCGATCGGCTTCGAACCGGCCCCGGTCGCCCACGCGCTGGACAGCTACCTGCGCTCGCTGCGCCTGCTCCTCGACCACCCGGACGCGCGGATGCTGCCCGCGCACGGCGCCCCGGCGGACGGCGATGCACGCCCGCGTCCACGAACTGCTGCAGCACCACGAGGTGCGCCTCGCCGCGACCCGCGAGGCCGTCGCCGGCGGCGCCGGGACGGCCTTCGAGACCGCCCAGCGGCTCGGCTGGACGCGCCGGGCGAAGCACTTCGACACCCTCGACGTGTTCAACCAGTTGCTCGCGACCGGCGAGACGGCCGCGCACCTCGAGGTCCTGGTCGCGCGGGGCGTGCTCCGCGCGGACCGCGTCCGACGTGGTGACCGGCTATGCCGTCTCGCGGCCCGAGCCGGACGCCGGGTAGGTTCGCCGGATGGACTCTGACATCCGTTTCTACTTCGACCCGACCTGCCCCGTCTCCTGGAAGGCCAGCACCTGGGTGCGCCAGGTGGCCGAGGAACAGGGCAAGACCGTCGACTGGCGGTTCATGTCGCTGCGGGTGCTGAACACCGGCATCAACTACGACCAGGAGTTCGCGCCCGGGGTCGAGCACGTGCACAACGCCGGCGTCCGGATGCTGCGGGTGGCCGAGCACGCCCGCACGGAGAAGGGCGCCGAGGCGGTCGACCGGCTCTACAAGGCGTTCGGCGAGCACATCTTCGAGGCCCAGCACGCGAGCTCCGGCGACGCGAACGCCGCGCTGGACGCACGGCCCGACAAGATCGAGGCGATGCTCGGCGCGGCCGGGCTGCCGAAGTTCTACGTCGAGGCCCTGAACGACCCGTCCCTCGAGACGGCGATCATCAAGGAGACCAACGACGCCATCGGGCTGCTCGGGCTCTCCGGCGTCGAGGGCCGCGCCGTGGGCACGCCGGTGATCTCCAGGCGCCGCCGGGGCCGCGGCCGGGCCCGTCCTGCCCGAAGCGCCCGACGGACGACGAGGCCGTGGCGTTCGCCGACGCCGTCCTGACTGCGGCGGGCTTCCCGGGCTACGCGGAGCAGGTCGCGAAGAACGCGTAGCGCTCTAGGCGTCCGGGGCTCGATTTCTGGGCCCGGGAGCGAGGCCTGAGGCCGTCAGCTACGGGGTCCTGCGGAATTTCGCTGGGGGGAGGCCTCCCCTGAGGGGCCTCCCCCGCCAATTCCGTGAGGGGGAGGCCGTCCCTGGTGGCCTCTCGCTCAATCGCCATCATGCACCTAAGGTCACGATTAGGCGATACCTCTCTACCTCAAGATTTCCCAAGATTTTCGAGGCCGACCGAATTCCGCTCGACAGGTCTTGACAGCCCTCCGGTCGAGCGCCGGCGCGCTCTCGCCCCGGCCGCCCAGGGCTCAGGCGGACGCGTCGGGCGAGGCGCGGCGAGCGCGGCGGGACCGCATGCGCGTGAGTTCCGCAGCGACGAAGTCCGCACTCACGTGCGACCCCCCCTCGCGCTCGCGGCGCTCGGCTTCCGCGACAGCGGCGGCCAGGCGGCGCTCCTCGAGGCCCGGCATCGGCGGCGCAGGCGGGGTGGCCCGGCGGCTGAGCGAGTTCAGAATGCAGCAGATACCGACCAGGAACAGGACCGGCAGCAGGTAGAGCACGAAGTCCGACACGGTTCTCCCCCAAGAAGATCAACGCCACCTTGGACGCCATCACCCCTCACCTGGTTCCTGCCGGTAATGCCGGACGGATTTAATTTGCCGCACATCTGGACCAATCCGGTCCGCATACCCGTCCGAATGGGACACAGACCGCACCCCCGCGCATCGTCGGCATGCGGAGCCGACGGTCGGCCTCAGCGGCGTCCCCACCGTCGCGGGAAGGAAACACATGAACATGCGCAAGACAATCGGCGCCTTCAGCGCCACAGCACTACTGCTCGGCCTCACCGCCTGCGGAGGCGCGTACAGCTACAACGACGCCACGGCACAGGACGCGGGCGACCCCGTGACCGACGCCGTGGCGACAGTCACCGGCGCGCTCGGCGGCGCCGGCGGCGGCGCCGGCACCGACCCCGGCCAGGTCAACCCGAACGACCCCTATGCCGGTGGTCCCCCCACCTCGGCTCCCCCGTTCACGATCGTCATGAAGAGCATCGCGTTCTTCCCGACCGTCATCACGACGGAGCCCGGCAAGGTCTGGGCGATCGACAACCAGGACGTCGCCATCCACGACGTCCGGACCCAAGACAACAAGACGATCTTCAGCGGCGACGTCAACCCCGGCATGAAGGGTGCCGTCACGATGCCCATGAAGAAGGGCAAGTACGAGGCGGTCTGTTTCTACCACCAGAGCATGATCATCGACATCACGGTCAAGTAGCTCACCCGGGCCGCCGGTCCGTCCTGAGGCTTCCCGGTTCAGGAACGTCCGGTCCCGAAAAGAACGTGCCCCGGCCGGGGCGAGTGGCTCCTCCCCGGCCGGGGCATTTCCACGTCTGCGATAGTCGAGGGGTGGGCGCAGAGGGTGTCGAACCCCCGACCCCCGCTTTGTAAGAGCGGTGCTCTACCGCTGAGCTATGCGCCCCTGCTGGTGGTTCGTACAGGTCAGGGTGACGATACCGGGGACGGGCTCTCGTCCGGATCCGGCGGCAGCGTCGGGTCGGGGTCGGGGGTCGCTCGAACTGCCCCGATCCCCTTCTCGACAATGTCGATCATCGCCTGCTCGACGGCCGGGTCGGCGAGCGCACCCTCGAACGCCTTCTTCTGCTCGGCTTCGGACAGCCCGACGCACTCGGGGTAGTCGCCGCTGTCGTCCGGGGCGCTGAGGTCGCCGGCCTTGATCGCCTTGACGGCGGCGGCCTCGCAGCCGGCGACGGTATTGGGCGTGGACGACACGGAGGGCTCGGCGTCGGCGTCCTTGTCGTCTCCGGATCCGCCGCAGCCCGCGAGCAGGAGGAGAGCCACGGCGACGGCCGGGAAAGGGCGGTACGGGCGTCTCACAGGGCAGCGAGCGCCTTGTGGTACTCCGCCTGGTCGCGGCCGTGCGGGATGTCGTTCACGACCTTCCAGCGCACGATGCCGTCGGCGTCGATCAGGAACGTGCCGCGGAAGGCCACGCCGACGTCGTCGTTGAACACCCCGAACGCCTGGGCGACCTCACCGTGCGGCCAGAAGTCGGACAACAGCGGGAACTTGAAGCCCTCCCGGTCCGAGAACACGCGCAGGGTGTACGGCGAGTCGACCGAGATCGTCAGAAGCTGGACGCGGTCGTTCTGGAACGCCTCGAGCTCGGCCTGCAGCGCCGCGAGTTCGCCGGAGCAGACCCCGGTGAAGGCGAGCGGGTAGAACACGACGAGCACCGCGCGGCCCGGGAAGTTCGCGGGCCCGACGTACACGTTGTGCTGGTCGCGCAGGCTGAACTCCGGCGCCGGGCGACCGACCTCGACCGCCCCCGGTGCCACCGACCCTGACTCGACCGCCATCAAGCACATCCCTCGTACGCCCGTCGCAGGACAACGGGGACGACGTTACGACGCGCGCGACGGGCGCCGCGCGGCGACCCACCGGATCTTGCCCGTCGACCCCGGCACGTCAGCGCTTGCTGCGGGCGACCTTGGGGGTGACGAGCCGCGTGCCGGACCATTCCGGCGCGGCGCTGATGCTGGTCGTCTGCGAGAGCCCCGCGGTCGGGGCGGCCTCGCCGATGTCGCTCGGCTCGACGTGACCGTCCCGCCCGGACTTGGGGGTCAGCAGCCAGATTACGCCGCCGTCCGCCAGGGAGGTCAATGCGTCGACGAGGGAGTCCACCAGGTCACCGTCGTCCTCGCGCCACCAGAGCAGCACGGCGTCGGCAACGTCCTCGTAGTCCTCGTCGACCAACTCGGTGCCGGTGATCGCGACGATCGCCTCGCGCAGGTCGTCGTCACAGTCGTCGTCGTAACCGACCTCCTGGACGACCTGGCCGGGACGCAGGCCGAGGCGACCTCCCGGCCCGGTGGAATGACCCGCGCCGTCCGCGGTCGCGCTCACGGGTTTACCTCCTGGTGCCGTTCCGCCCCACGAATCGCGAGGTCGTGGCGGTAGTCCACACACTCCGGGCGCCGCACGCAAGTACCTCCGCGAGCGACTCGAGCGAGCGAGGAACGAGCGAGCGAGACAAGCGAGCCAAAGGGACTGTCGTCAACCGACCGATGCGCCATGCCCTCAGCCTGCCAGGAAGGACAACCGAACCTCACGGCGCGGGTTGTCCCGGTTCAGATCGACGAGGACGACCGACTGCCAGGTACCCAGCGCCATCCGCCCGCCGAACACCGGAACGGACGCGTAAGGAGGCACCAGGGCCGGCATGACGTGGTCGCGCCCGTGCCCCGGCGAACCGTGCCGGTGCCGCCACGGCGCGTCGTGCGGGAGGATCTCGCGCAGCGCCGCGAGCAGGTCGGTGTCGCTCCCGGCGCCGGTCTCGATGACAGCCAGCCCGGCGGTCGCGTGCGGCACCCACACGTGCAGCAGTCCGTCACCTCCGCCCGCGACCTCGCGGAGGAACTCCGCGCACGCCTGGGTGAGGTCGTACGCGCGTTCCTCGGTGCCGGTGTGCACGGCGATCACCCGAGACTCCATGTGAGCCGTCTTACCAGGTGGGTAGACCGACGCCACAGCCGCTACCCGGCGGTAGAGATGCGAGTCCCGGCGGAACCGACCACGATGGGGGTACCGCCGACATGTCCCCGGAAGACAGGAACACACCCCACGTGACCAAGGGACGCGAAAGGTTCTCGGTCATCAGTGACGGGCTGCCCACGCAGCTGCCCGACATCGATCCCGAGGAGACCAGCGAATGGCTCCAGTCGCTCGACTCCGTCATCGACACGGAGGGGCGCGGCCGGGCTCGTTACCTGATGCTCAAGCTGCTCGAGCGGGCCCGTGAGCGCTCTGTCGGTGTGCCGGGCCTGCGCAGTACGGACTTCATCAACACCATCCCGCCGGAGGCCGAGCCCTGGTTCCCGGGCGACGAGCACATCGAGCGCCGCGTCCGCGCGTACATCCGCTGGAACGCCGCCGTCATGGTCTCCCGCGGAAACCGTCCCGGCATCGGCGTCGGCGGCCACATCGCGACCTACGCGTCCTCCGCGAGCCTGTACGAGGTCGGCTTCAACCACTTCTTCCGCGGCAAGGTCGGCGGCGAGTCCGGCGACCAGATCTTCATTCAGGGCCACGCCTCCCCCGGCATCTACGCCCGCGCGTTCCTCGAGGGCCGCCTGTCCGACCATCAGCTGGACGGGTTTCGCCAGGAGCTGACGCACCCCGGCGGCGGCCTGCCTTCGTACCCGCACCCGCGGCTGATGCCCGACTTCTGGGAGTTCCCCACCGTGTCGATGGGCCTCGGCCCCCTGCACGCGATCTACCAGGCCCGGTTCAACCGGTATCTGTTGAACCGTCAGATCACCGACACGTCACGCTCGCACGTGTGGGCTTTCCTGGGTGACGGCGAGATGGACGAGCCCGAGTCGCTCGGCGCGATCGGCCTCGCCTCCCGCGAGGAACTCGACAACCTGACGTTCGTCATCAACTGCAACCTGCAGCGCCTCGACGGCCCGGTCCGCGGCAACGGCAAGATCGTGCAGGAGCTCGAGTCGTACTTCCGCGGTGCCGGCTGGAACGTCATCAAGGTGGTCTGGGGCCGCGACTGGGACCCGCTGCTGGCCAAGGACGTCGACGGCGTCCTCGTCAACGCGATGAACTCCACTCCCGACGGGCAGTTCCAGACGTACATCACCGAGTCGGGCGCCTACATCCGCGAGAACTTCTTCGGCCAGGACCCGCGCCTGCGCAAGATGGTCCAGCACCTGCCGGACGACGCGCTGCCCAAGCTCTCCCGCGGCGGGCACGACTACCGCAAGGTCTACGCGGCCTTCAAGTCCGCGTCCGAACACGTCGGGCAGCCGACGGTGATCCTCGCCCACACCATCAAGGGCTGGACGCTGAAGAGCTTCGAGGCGCGGAACGCGACGCACCAGATGAAGAAGCTGACCAAAGCCGACCTCAAGGAGTTCCGCGACCGGCTGCACCTGCCGATCCCGGACGCGGACCTCGAGGGCGACCTGCCGCCGTACTTCCACCCGGGGCCGGACTCCGAGGAAGTCCAGTACATGCAGGAACGCCGCCGCGCGCTCGGCGGCTACCTGCCGAGCCGCGAGGTGCGGGCCAAGCCGCTGAAGCTGCCCGGCGACGAGGTGTACTCGTTGCTGTCCAAGGGTTCGGGCAAGCAGAAGGTCGCGACGACGATGGCGTTCGTCCGGCTGTTCAAGGACCTGCTGAAGGACCCGGAGATCGGCAAGCGCTTCGTCCCGATCATCCCGGACGAGGCCCGCACGTTCGGCCTCGACTCGATCTTCCCGACTGCGAAGATCTATTCCCCGCACGGCCAGTCCTACGAGGCCGTCGACCGCTCGCTCTTGTTGTCCTACAAGGAATCGACGTCGGGTCAGATCCTGCACGAGGGCATCAGCGAGGCCGGCGCGATGGGCTCGATGATCGCGGCCGGCAGCGCGTACGCCACGCACGGCGAGCACATGATCCCGATCTACATCTTCTACTCGATGTTCGGCTTCCAGCGCACCGGCGACGCCGCGTGGGCGTTCGCCGACCAGCTGGGCCGCGGCTTCATGCTCGGTGCCACCGCGGGCCGCACGACCCTGAACGGCGAGGGCCTGCAGCACGAGGACGGGCACTCGATCCTGCTCGCCTCGACGAACCCGGCGTGCGTGAACTACGACCCTGCGTGGGGCTACGAGGTCGCGCACATCGTCAAGGACGGCCTGCGCCGGATGTACGGCTCGACGCCGGAACTCCCCCACGGCGAGGACGTCTTCTACTACCTGACGATCTACAACGAGCCGTATCCGCAGCCGGCCGAGCCCGAGGGCCTCTACCTCGAGGGCCTGCTGGCCGGGCTGTACCACTACCAGTCGCCGCCCGAGATCCAGAACGGCGAGCACACCCCGCGGGCGCAGATCCTCGCGTCCGGCCCGGCGATGATCTGGGCGCTCACTGCCCAGCGCCGCCTCGCCGACGAGTGGGGCGTGGCCGCGGACGTGTGGTCGGCGACGTCGTGGACGGAGCTGCGCCGGGACGCGATCGTGTGCGAGTCCCACAACATGTTCAACCCGGACGAGCCGGCCCGCGTCCCGCACGTCACCCGGATGCTCGACGGCACGCCGGGTCCGGTCGTGGCCGTCAGCGACTGGATGCGCGCGGTGCCCGACCAGATCTCGCGCTGGGTGCCGAACGACTACGTGTCGCTGGGCACCGACGGCTTCGGCCGCTCGGACACTCGCGCGGCGCTGCGCCGGCACTTCCAGGTCGACGCCGAGTCGATCGTGGTCGCGGCCCTGACCGAGCTGGCCCGACGAGGCGAGGTCAAGCCCGAGACCGTCCGCGAGGCGCTCGAGAAGTACCAGCTGCACGACGTGACCGCGACGACAGCGGAGGAGGCGGGCGGCGAGATCTGACCGTGGCTGGGCCCGAGGATTCCTGAAAACACTTCAGTAACATCAGCCACATCAGCCCCTCGGGCCCCGTACGCTCGCGATCATGCGCCGACTTCCCGCTCGATCGCACCTCCGCACGCCCGCCGCTCGCCACCTTGCCGCACACCCGCGGGCAGGGATTGCCGCGGGCCTCGCCGGCACGCTCTTCGCGGGGGTCGCCCTCGCTGCCGGCACACCCACCGCCGCGGCCGCGAAACCGGCCACCGCCACGGAGTTTCCCGCGGGAGCCGCGGCGACGCCGTGGAAGGGCGCCGCCTTCGACACGTGCACGGCACCCAGCCGAGCCGCGATGAAGGCCTGGCTCGCGTCCCCGTACCGCGGGATCGGCATCTACGTCAGCGGCACCAACCGCGCCTGCAAGCAGGCCGAGCTGACAGCCGCGTGGGTGGCGGACGTCTCCGCGATGGGCTGGAAGCTCCTGCCGATCAGCATGGGACTGCAGGCTCCGTGCCGCGACAACACCAAGAAGAAGCCGATGGACGCGTCGAAGGCCGACTCCCAGGCGGTCACGGACGCCAAGGCCGCCGTAGCCGCCGCGAAGAAGCTCGGGATCGCGCCCGGCAGCCCGCTGTTCGCCGACATCGAGAGCTACGACTCCCGCAAGTCCTCGTGCGTGAAGGCCGTCGCCAAGTACATCTCCGCCTGGACGATCGAGGTGCACCGCTCGGGCTACCTCTCCGGCGTGTACGGCAACCTCGGCTCCGGTGTCGGGGACCTCTCGGACCGCTACGCCTCCACGTCCTACGCCCGCCCCGACGCCGTCTGGCTCGCCCGGTGGGACTCCAAGACGAGCCTGACGGGCTGGGACGGGATCCCGGACGCGCAGTGGGCCCACCACCAGCGCGCGAAGCAGTACCGCGGCGACCACAACGAAAAGCACGGCGGCGTCACCCTGAACATCGACTCCGACTACGTGGACGGCCCGGTCGCGACCGTCGCCAAGGAATTCCCCATCAAAGGCGTCACCCGCCTGAGGACCCGTCAGACTCCCAGCTCCACGGCGAAGCAGGTCGGAATCCGGGAGCCCAGCGAGTCCGTCTGGGTCCTGTGCCACACCCGCGGCGAGAACGTCGCCGGGACGACGTGGTGGAACAAGCTCAGCGACGGCTCGTACGTCTCCGACGCGTACGTCGGGGCGAAGGGCCTGCGCACCTGCCGCTACCCCGTCCAGGTCGCACCGGCCAAGGGCACCGTCCCGGTGTCCGTCCCCGGCCCGACCGGCGTCCCGGCGAAGAAGACCCTGCCCGCCGGCGCCCTCGCCTGGGTGACCTGCCAGACCCCCGGCCCGCTGGTCGGCGGCACGACGGTCTGGAACCGCCTGGACGACGGCACCTACGTCAGCAACTCCGTCCTCGCGTCGACGTCGAACGCCGCCTTCGCCCCAGGCGTCACCCGCTGCTGAACTATCGGTGGCGTCCGGTCCAGTTCAGGAGCGTGTCCAGGTCCCAGGTGTTGACGACCTGGGCCGGGTCGACCTCGCACTCGACGGCGCGCGCGCACCCGTACGGCTGCCAGTCCAACTGGCCGGGGGCATGCGCGTCGCTGTCGACGGAGAACAGGCAACCGGACTCGATCGCGAGGTGCAGCAGCCGCCGCGGCGGGTCGAGACGCTCGGGCCGCGAGTTGATCTCGACCGCCACGCCGAATTGCGCGCAGGCGGCGAAGACGAGCTCGGCGTCGAACTCCGACTCGGGCCGCCCGCCGCGACCGCCGCGCTTGCCGGACGGGTCGGTGCCGACGATCCGTCCGGTGCAATGCCCCAGGACGTCGACGTGCGGGTTCGCGACGGCAGCGACCATCCGCCGGGTCATGGCCTCCCGCTCCATCCGCAGCTTCGAGTGGCAGCTCGCGACGACCACGTCGAGCCGGTCGAGCAGCGCGGGGTCCTGGTCCAGCGCGCCGTCGTCGAGGATGTCGACCTCGATCCCGGTGAGGATGCGGAACGGCGCGAGGCGTGAGTTCAGCTCGGCGACGACCTCCAGCTGGGCGCGCAGGCGGTCGGCGTCCAGCCCGTTCGCGACCCGCAGCCGCGGCGAGTGGTCGGTGAGCGCGACGTACGAGTGCCCGATGACGTCCCCGGCGGCCCGGGCCATCTCCTCGATCCCGCTGCCGCCGTCGGACCAGTCCGAGTGCGTGTGCAGGTCGCCCTTCAGCAGCGCCCGCAGCTGCTCGCCGCCGGTGGCGACGGTCGGCGGGCGCGCCGGCGGCGACCTTGCGCAGGTACGCGGGCACCTGCCCCGCGAGCGACTCGACGACCACGGCCGGCCGTCTTCTCGCCGATCCCCGCGAGGTCGGTCAGCGTCCCGGCGCGCCACGCGGCGTCTCAGTTCGCCCGGCGGCAGCGCGCCGAGCATCGCGGCCGCCTTCCGGAACGCCTGCACCCGGTAGGTCGGGGCGTGCTCGCGCTCGAGCAGGAAGGCGATCTGCTCGAGGTCGCCGACGGGATCGCGTGGGGTGCTCACGCGGAGATCGTGCCCCGTCAGGGCACGCCGATACCACCCGGTACGTCGCGGCTCTACGCTTGCGCCATGTCCCGGCCCCGTGTGACCGCCACCACAAGAGGCCACGACCACTACCGGACGGTCCGCCGGGTCGAGAAGGCCACCGCGATGATTTCGACGGCGGCGCTCGAGCAGATGCAGGATCAGCTGGGCTGGTACCGGGCGATGCCCGCGGAGAACCGCTCCTGGATCGGGCTGATCATGCAGGCCGGTCTGCAGGCCTTCTCGACGTGGCTGCACGAGCCCGAGGGCGGCGACGGCGCAGCTGCCGACCGAGGTGTTCGCGACCGCTCCCCCGGAGATGGCGCGCGCGGTGAGCCTGCAGCAGACGGTCGAGCTGGTGCGCCTGACGGTCGACGTCCTCGAGGACCGGATCGAGGAGCTGGCCGCCCCCGGCGAGGCGGACTGGCTGCGCTCGGCGCTGCTGCGCTACTCCCGCGAGCTGGCCTTCGCCGCCGCCCAGATCTACGCGCAGGCCGCCGAGGCCCGCGGCGCCTGGGACGCCCGGCTCGAGGCGCTGATCGTGGACGCGGTCCTGCGCGGGGAGTCGGACGAGGCGCTGCACTCGCGCGCGTCGGCTCTCGGCTGGCAGCACCCGGGCGCAGTGACGGTCGTGGTCGGCCGGACCCCGGAGCACGACCCGCAGCTCGTCGCGCACGCCATCCACCGCATCGGTCGGCACAACGACCTGGACGTCCTCGTCGGCGTCCAGGGCGAGCGCCTGGTCGTCCTCGTCGGCGGGGTGGACGACCCGCTGAAGGCCGCCGGCATCGTCGCGGCCGAGTTCGGGCCGGGTCCGGTCGTCGCCGGGCCGGCCGTCCCGGACCTCGCCTCGGCCACCCGGTCGGCGAGCGCCGCGCTGTCCGGTCTGCGCGCCGCGGCGGCCTGGCCCGAGGCGCCGCGACCCGTCGCGGCCGACGACCTGCTGCCCGAGCGCGCGCTCGCCGGCGACCTGTCGGCGAAGCGCCAACTGGTGGAGGAGCTCTACAGACCGCTCGTCGAGGCCGGGCCCGCCGTCCTGGAGACCGTGGCGGTCTTCCTGGAGCAGGCCTCGTCAGCCTGGAGGCGACCGCCCGGATGCTCTTCGTCCACCCCAACACCGTGCGCTACCGGCTACGACGTGTGGCTGAGGTCACGGGGGCCGCCCCCACCGCCGGACGGTCCGCGTTCGCGCTCCGCATCGCCCTCACGCTGGGACAGACTCGAGGGCGAGACGCGCCGAGTTGTAGTCCTCCCACAACTGCCGGACGCCAAGTTGGTGCCGCGCGTTACAGCGATGGCGACCCGCATCCCGCATGGTTAGTCTCGTGCTCGCCATCCTCGCGCCCGGACAGGGCTCCCAGACTCCCGGCTTCCTCGCCCCCTGGCTCGACGTGCCCCGCTTCGCCGAGCGCATGGCGTGGCTGTCCACGGTCGCGGGCCTCGACCTCGTCCGGTACGGCACGACGGGCGACGCGGACGAGATCCGCGACACCGCGGTCGCCCAGCCGCTGATCGTCGCCGCCGGGCTCGTCTCGCTGAGCGCCCTGTTCCCGCACCCGACGGCGGGCTACGCCACGGTCGGGGTCGCCGCCGGGCACAGCGTCGGTGAGATCACCGCCGCGGCGGGGGCGGGCGTCATCTCCGCGGAGGCCGCGATGGTGTTCGTCCGCGAGCGCGGCCGGGCGATGGCCGCCGCGTCGGCAATCACCCCGACCGGTATGACCGCGATCCTCGGCGGCGACCGCGAGGAGGTGCTCGCCAAGCTCGCCGACGCACGGCCTCACCGCCGCCAACGACAACGGCGCCGGCCAGATCGTCGCCGCCGGCACCCTCGCCCAGCTCGAGGCCTTCGCGGCGGACGGACCCGGCGAAGGCCCGCCTGATCCCGCTGTCCGTCGCCGGGGCGTTCCACACCTCCCACATGGGGCCGGCCGTGGACGTCCTGCGCGAGTTACAGCCGCTCCATCACCGTCGCCGACCCGCGCACCCGCCTGCTGTCCAACGCGGACGGCACGGTCGTGCACTCCGGCGCCGAGGTCCTGTCGCGGCTCGTGACGCAGGTCTGCAACCCCGTCCGCTGGGACCTGTGCATGGAGACCCTCGCCGACATGGGCGTCACCGGCATCGTCGAACTGCTCCCCGGCGGCACGCTGACGGGCCTCGCCAAGCGCGGCCTGCGGGGCGTCGAGAGCGTCGCGCTGAAGACGCCGGACGACCTCGAGAAGGCCCGCGCGCTCGTCGCGGCGCACGGAAGCCCTAACCCGCTCGCCGACGCGCCCACCTCGAAGCTGCTTATCGCGCCGGTGAGTGGCACGATCAGGGTCGGGGACGCCCCCGCCGGCGCCTCCCTCAAACCCGGCAGCACTGTCGGGGCGGTCTGCACGCGACGAGGCGAGGAGGTCGCGATCAGCGCGCCACACGGCGGCACCGTCGCCGAATGGCTGGTGGCCGACGGTGACCCCGTGGCTCCCGGCCAGCCCCTGGTCCGGCTACATCCCGAGGGAGCGCACGCATGACGGCAACGATCCGGCCTTCGGTCGGCTCACCGCACGTCCGCATCATGAGCATCGGCGGCTACCGCCCCGCCCGGGTCGTGACCAACGCCGAGATCTGCGAGCACATCGACTCGACCCCCGAGTGGATCCAGTCCCGCTCCGGCATCGTCACCCGCGGGTACGCCGCGGCGGGCGAGTCCGTCCCCGACATGGCCGTGGCCGCCGGCGGCAAGGCGCTCGCCGCGTCCGGCGTCTCGCCGGAGCAGATCGGCTGCGTCGATCGTCGCGACGACGACGTACACGGTCCAGATGCCGTCCGCCGCCGCCGAGGTGGCCTTCCGTCTCGGCTCGACCGCCGGCGCGTTCGACCTGAATGCGGCCTGCGCCGGTTTCACGCACGCGCTCGCCGTCGGCGCCGACATGGTCCGGACGGGCAGCGCGCCCTACGTCCTGGTGATCGGGTCCGACAAGTTCTCCGCGATCGTCGACAAGACCGACCGCGCGACGGCGTTCATCTTCGGCGACGGTGCGGGCGCGGTCGTCCTCGGCCCCTCGGAGCAGCCCGCGATCGGGCCCGTCGTGTGGGGCTCGGACGGCTCGCAGACCGAGGCGATCCGGATGAACGGCGACTGGCTCGACAAGGCCGCCGCCGGCGAGTCCGCGTACATGGCCATGAACGGCCAGCAGGTGTTCCGCTGGGCCGTCTACGAGATGGCCCCGGTCGCGCGGCGGGCAGCGGAGGTCGCCGGGGTGAGTTTGGACGACCTGAGCGCGTTCGTGCCCCACCAGGCCAACCTGCGGATCACCGACGCGATGGTCCGCGCGCTGGCTCTGCCCAAGCACGTCGCCGTCGCGCGCGACATCGTCGACACCGGCAACACGTCGGCGGCGTCCGTCCCGCTGGCGCTGGAGCGCATGCTCGAGCGCGGCGAGGTCAAGAGCGGCGACCTGGCGCTCACGATCGCTTTCGGCGCCGGCCTGAGCTACGCCGCCCAGGTCGTGACGGTTCCCTAGAACCCGCGATACTGGCGCCCGATCCGAAATCTGCACACACCACGAACGAGGAGAACAACAGCATGGCGACGAGTGAAGCCGAGATTCTCGAGGGCCTCGGCGAGATCGTGAACGAGATCGTGGGCCTCGACGTGGAAGACGTCCAGGCCGACAAGGCGTTCGTCGACGATCTCGACATCGACTCGCTGTCGATGGTCGAGGTCATCGTCGCCGCCGAGGAGCGCTTCGGCGTCAAGATCCCGGACGACGAGGTCAAGAAGCTCAAGACGGTCGGCGACGCGGTCAGCTTCATCCACGCGAACGCCTGACCGATGCGACGACCCCCGGGCTGATCGACCGCCGACAGCCCGGGGCAGGAAGTACGGCGTCACCAAGGAGGAGTCCCGCCCATGAGCAACCGCACCGTTGTCGTCACCGGCCTCGGCGCGACCACCCCCCTCGGGGGCGACGTCGCGACGATGTGGTCGTCGATGCTCGCGGGGCGGTCCGGGGTCCGCGGCTGACCGAGGACTGGGTCGAGCAGCTGCCGGTGCACATCGGTGCGCCGGTCGCGGTCGAGCCGCTCGAGGTCCTCACCCGCATCGAGGCGCGGCGCCTCGACCGCGGCGGCCAGCACGCCGTCGTCGCGGCCCGCGAGGCCTGGAAGGACGCGGGCGGGGACGCGATCGGCGTCGACCCGGAGCGCCTCGGCGTCGCGGTGGCGTCCGGCATCGGCGGCATGACGACGCTGCTCGCCTCGTACGACACCCTGAACAGCGAAGGGCGCGCGGTTCGTGTCGCCGCTCTGCATCCCGATGCTGATGCCGAACGGGCCGGCCGCCGCGATCGGCCTCGAGATCTCCGCCCGCGCCGGCGTGCACACCCCCGTCAGCGCCTGCGCGTCCGGCGCCGAGGGCATCTCGATGGGCCTGGACATGATCCGGCTCGGCCGCGCCGACGTCGTCGTCTGCGGCGGCACCGAGGCGATCCTCTGCGCGCTGCCGATGGCGGCGTTCGCGTCGATGAAAGCGATGTCGACCCGCAACGACGAGCCCGAGCGCGCGTCCCGCCCGTACGACAAGGGCGCGGGACGGTTTCGTCCTCGGCGAGGGCTCGGGCATCGTCGTGCTCGAGTCCGAGGAGCACGCGCTGGCCCGCGGCGCCCGGATCTACGCGACGCTCGCCGGGTCCGGCATCACCTCCGACGCCCACCACATCGCCCAGCCGGAGCCCGCGGGCGCCGGCGTCTCGCGCGCGCTGCGGTTCGCCCTCGCGGACGCGGGGCTCGCGCCCGGCGACGTCCGACACGTCAACGCCCACGCCACGTCCACGCCGCAGGGCGACATCGCCGAGGTGCTGGCGCTGCGCAACGTCCTCGGCGGGGCGGTCGACAGCCTCTGCATCAGCGCGACGAAGTCGATGACCGGCCACCTGATCGGCGCGGCCGGGGCGGTCGAGGCGATCGCGACGATCCTGGCGCTGCACGACCGGCGTCGCGCCGCCCACCATCAACCTGGACGACCCCGACGACGACATCGACGTCGACATCGTCACCCGCGAGCCGCGGAAACTGCCGGAGGGCCAGATCGCCGCGCTGAACAACTCGTTCGGCTTCGGCGGCCACAACGTCTGCCTGGCGTTCACGAGCCGCTGACTTCTCGTGCTCGACCAGAACGGCGCTGAAGTCCCGCACCGACACCCGCACGCCTCGGGCCCGGCTGGGCTTGCTGTTCGACGCCGGCTCGGTCTCCCTCCTCACGCCGCAGGACAAGAGCGGGTTCCTCGCCGCGACCGGCACCGTGCACGGCTGCCCCGTCGTCGCGTTCGTCTCCGACGCCGACACGATGGGCGGCGCGATGGGCGTGGACGGGTGCGAGGTCCTCCTTCGCGCGTACGAGCGCGCCCTCGCCGACCAGTCGCCGATCGTCGGGCCTGTGGCACTCCGGCGGCGCGCGGCTCGCCGAGGGCGTCGCCAGCCTGCACGCCGTCGGGCGGGTGTTCGCGGTGATGACGCGGGCGTCCGGCCGGATCCCGCAGGTCTCCCTCGTGCTCGGCCCGGCGGCCGGCGGCGCCGCGTACGGCCCGGCGCTGACCGACGTGGTCGTGCTCGGCCCCGACGGCCGCGTCTTCGTGACCGGCCCCGACGTCGTCCGCTCGGTCACCGGCGAGAACGCCGACATGCGCCGCCTCGGCGGGCCCGAAGCCGCACGGCCGGCGCTCCGGGGTCGTCCACGTGGTCACCGACGACGGTCGACGAGGCGTTCGCGGGCGACCCGTCAGCTTGCCGCCCTGCTGGGTGCTCAGGGCACGCTGGACCTCGCCGCGGTGGACGACGTCGACCTCGCCGCCGGGCTGCCCGAATCGCTGCGCCGGGCGTACGACGTCCACCCGGTCGTGGAGCGGCTGCTCGACGCCGGCTCGGCGGTCGAACTGCACGCGCGCTGGTCGCCCAACGTCGTCACCACCCTCGGGCGCCTCGGCGGGCGGACCGTCGGCGTCATCGCGAACAACCCGCTGCGCCTCGGCGGGTGCCTCGACTCGAACTCGGCCGAGAAGGCCGCGCGCTTCGTCCGGATGTGCGACGCGTTCGGGGTCCCGCTGGCCGTGCTCGTCGACGTCCCGGGGTTCCTGCCCGGCGTCGGCCAGGAGTGGGACGGGGTCGTGCGCCGCGGCGCGAAGCTGCTGCACGCGTTCGCCGAGGCGACCGTCCCGCGGGTGACCGTCGTGATGCGCAAGGCCTACGGCGGCGCGTACATCGCGATGAACTCCCGCTCGCTGGGCGCCACCCGCGTGTTCGCCTGGCCGACCGCGGAGGTCGCCGTGATGGGCGCGGTCGCCGCCGTCCGGATCCTGCACCGGCGCCGGCTCGCCGAGGTCTCCGCCGAGGACCGGCCGGCCGTCGAGCTGCAACTCGCCGCCGAGCACGAGGTGACGACCGGCGGCCTCGACCGGGCGCAGGAGATCGAGGTCGTGGACGAGATCGTCACCCCCGACCGCACCCGCTCCGCCGTCGCCGCCGCGATCGCCGCCGCACCGGACGCGCGCGGGCGGCACGGCAACATCCCGTTGTAGGAGGCGAACCGGCACCTGTTCCTGCGCAGGCCCTAAGCGTCGGGCTACCCCGAAAGCACAGCTCGCTCCCCGCCAGCTTGCGCGTACGCCCATGACGGGCCGCTCGGCAGGCGCATCCTCTGCAAAGCCTGAGCCGTCGGCGGTCACGACGCTGCCCGCACCGCAACCGGAACTTCGAGTCGCTGAGCCCCGGCGACGGGCTCCCCGCGGCCGCCCGCGCCACGCTAGTTCCGACCGGGTGAAGATCGGGTGAACTCCGCACCGGGCCCGTTCGCGGCGAGGCTCGCCTGTCCGGAGCTCCGGCCTCCGCCCGATAGCATGCGGCGTACTTAAGGCGTCGCACTCCGCGCGCGGATGCGAAAGCTCATGAGGAGGGTCAGTGTCCGGACAGCAGCGCACCGCGGGGGCGGCGCCACCAAGAGCGCGGGTGTTCGCCGCCAAGGTCCTCCGGCGAGTGAGCCGGCAGCTCGACGCAACGCAGGCGAAGCTACTCGAGAAGGAGCCGCTGGCGGCCCGCGCACAGCGCCTCGACGAGTCCGCGCGCGCGGACAGGGCGCTCCGCGACGATCTCAGCAAGCGGGCCGACAAGCAGCACGAAAAGATGGAGCGCCAACGCCGTCAGTTGGAGAAGGTCCTCAAGTCGTACACCGAGGTCCGCGAGGCGCTCGAAGGGGTCCAGAGCTTCGACCCGGAGATTCCGCTGCGGGTGCCCCGCTGGAGCGAGCTGCACGCGGTGGAGCGCGCGGCGAGGGTCCACGCGGCTGAGCACGAATTTTTCTCCGGGCTCCTCTTGCGGGACGAGCTCGACGTCGCGATGGCGAAGTCGGTACGCAAGATGCTGTCGGGCCGCGGCTTCGAGCGCGCCCGGTCGATCGCGCACGTGCTGCAACGGAACCCGGGGCTGGCGCAGGTCGGCGATATCACGCTGGCCATGGTGGCCGTCACCGACCACCTCCCAGCCACGGCATGGGAACTGTTCTCCCGGCACGACCCCGCGCTGTGCGTTCGTCTGGCGGCCTCCGAGTACTTCCGCGCCGGATTCGCCGTGGCGCCGGCTGAGGCCTCCGCTGCGCTCGAGAACGCGCTGCGGTCGGACACGCCGGCGGCCGTGCCCCCGCAGTCCTGGCTGGAGATCGCGCAGGCGAGCTTCGCGGTGGGCCACGAGGACCTGTCCCGGCAAGCGCTGGACCTCGCGGAGGAGGCGGCCGACCCCGCCCTGGCAGCCGACATCGACTGGTTGCGGCGCTGGTACGGCAGGGCCGCCGAGGCGACCGAGGCCGCGACCGCTCCGGCCGGGGTGATCCCGTTCGCCGTGGTCTCCTACGACCACGTCGACCGCGGGTTCGCCTCCACGAACCTCGGCGACACCGTGCAGACGCTCGCCAGCCTCGGACATCTGGTTCGCCGCACCGGCATCCGCTTCTCCGGGGACAAGGAGCTCGTCGGCATCGCGGAGGGGCTGCGCGCCCGGGTCGCGCCCGGCCGGGTCGTCGAGGGCGACGTCGCCGAGTTCGCGCTCTTCCGCGTCGACCGCGACGCGAGCAGCTATTCGGCGGTCCCCGAGGGCACCTGGATGATCGCGTTCGGGTGGTACATGCACCGGATGTTCCGGATGCGGTACGACTTCCCCTTCAACCCGCGCCTGCGCCCGATCCTGCTCTCGGTGCACATCAACGTCCCCAGGATGCTCACACCCGAGGTCGTCGACTACCTGCGCCGCTACGCCCCCGTCGGCTGCCGCGACTGGAACACCGTCTTCCTGCTGCAGGCCGCGGGGGTGCCGGCCTTCTTCTCCGGCTGCATCACCACCACCACCGACACGCTCTTCCCGCCGGACCCCGCCGCCCGGCCGGAGGGAACCCTCTACGTCGACGCGCCGCCGGAGGGCGAGGGCGCTGAGACCTTCGAGCAATGCTTCGACGCTGTCCGCGAGCGCGGGCTGGCGGCGAACGTCGACGACGCGATCGCCCGGGTCGAGAGCTACCGCTCGACCTACGCGAAGGTCGTGACCTCCCGGCTGCACTGCTACCTGCCGGCCCGCTCCATCGGCGCCGACGTCGAGTTCGTGCCCCGCAACCCGGCCGACCCCCGCTTCGACGGGCTCACATTCCTCGACGACGAGGCCTACGACAAGATCCGTGCCGGGATCCTGACGAAGCTGGACGCTGTGCTGGGCGCAATCGCAGGCGGGAGCAGCGAGGACGAGGTCTACGCGCTCTGGCGCCAGATCTGCGCTCCCGACGTCGCCGCCGCCGCACGCCAGGGCCGCCGCGATCGCCCCGATCGCCGAGGTCAGCTTCGACCTGCGGGCCGCCTGCGACACCGTCCACGCCGAGTCGGTGATCCTCGAGCGCACCGAGCCGGCACCCGACGGCGAGGAGATGAACATCGAGTTCTCCCTCGACGGCAACTTCAAGCACCAGCTCGACGTGGTCCTGCAATCGGTCGTCGCGAGGGCCACCCGCCCGATCCGCGCGTTCGTGCTGTGCCGCGAGCATCAGGTAGCGGACTTCCACCGGGTCGCCGCGCTGTTCCCGTCCGTGTCGTTCGTCTGGCTGCCCACCGACCACGTCGACTACGGCCCGATCATCGGCATGATCCGGCACATCACGGTGGCCACCATGGACCGGCTGCTCATGCCCGACCTGCTGCCCGAGGTCTCGCGCATCGTGCACCTCGACCTCGACGGGCTGTGTCTCGGCGACGTCGCGGAGCTGTGGGACGTGAATCTGGGCGACAAGCCGGTCGCCGCCCGCAGCTCGCCCCAGCCGCAGTTCCGCAGCGGGTTCTCCGGGATCCTGTCGGCCTGCATCCGGCTGAAGCAGAGCCCCGAGCGCGCCCGCGAGCTCGTCGCGCGCACCCACACCCGCCACGCGTTCGACTTCCTCGGCTTCAACGCCGGCGTGATGGTCCTCAACCTCGAGCGGATGCGGTCGGACGACTTCTGTCGCCAGTTCCTGCCCTACGTCGAGCGTTTCGGGATGAACGACCAGGAGGTCATGAACGCCTACGCCGGCAACGACCGGGTCGAGATCGACGCAGACTGGAACCGCTTTCCCCGGCTCGAGGTCGTCGCCGAGGCCAAGTTCGTCCACTGGGCCGGCGCCGTGAAGCCCTGGCACGCTTACTACGTGCAGTGCCAAGAGCTCTGGCATGTCACGGAGGACGAGTTGCGCGCCCGCAAGGCCACTGTCGACGCAGGCGGGTGAAGTGAGCGACTCGGACCCAGGCTGGCTCGAGACGCCTGGACCCTATCGGTCCGGCCGACTGACCTCGGACTCTTCGACCGGCACGCCGGCTAGGATTTCGGCCGGCTCGAGGCGCAGGTACAGCTCGTCGTAGGTCAGCGGACGGTTGAGGTCGCGGATGGCCTCGTACGTGCGCTCCGAGCACTTGCCGTCGCGGAGCGGGAACGTCTCCCTCATCCGCGCGGCGTAGACTCCGTCAGGCACGCCGCCGGCCTTGATGCGTGCGGTGATCTCGTCGATCGCGACCTCCGCGTCCAGGGTCACGGGGCCGAAGCCCTGGTCCTCGTAGCTCCAGGAGCCGCGGCTGTAGGCGTGCAGGCCGTTGAAGAAGTCTTCCTGGTCGAATTGGAAGTACACGACCGGACGCTCGATGTAAGCCATCTCGAAGGCAAGTGACGAGTAGTCAGTGACGAGCACGCCGCCCGCGACCAGCACCTTCTGGACGTCGATGTCCTTGAACTTGTGCGCCTGGATGTGCGGGGCGAGCGGGCTGCTCTCAAGGTAACCCTGCATGTTCGGGTGCGGGACGAACACGACCTGCCAGCCGTATTCGTCCGCGACCTTCTGCAGGCGCTCGGACTCGAGCACCTTGCGCCATTGGACGGCGTAGTTCGTCTCCCAGAAGTCGTCGCGCAGGCCGCGGTCGTTGCCTCCGGTCAGCCGGTCGAGCAGCAGCCCCTGCCGCCACGTCGGCATGACGAGCACGGAACGGTTCGCATCGGGCGCGCGCGGCCTCGGCCAGGTGGTACAGCCGGTCGTGGCGAGGGAACCCGGTCAGCTTCACCTCTTTGTCGGAGAGCATGTACGGGGTGCCGTCGGCGACGATCGACTCGTGCTCGTCCGGCGTCACCGTGATCATCAGGTCGATCGACTTCGCGTTGAGCCAGCGCGACAGGTCGTCCTTCGTGACGCCGTGCTGGAGGAACGTGTAGCGCCACGTCGGCTCGCCGTAGCGCTTCGGCAGCGGGCGGACGATGTAGTGGTCGACCTGCGAGGAGATCACGTGCTCGCAGTTGAACAGGGCCAGGTGGTGCTCGCGGGAGCCGTGTTCGAGCAGCCGGAAACCCTCGTCACGTAGTCGGTCCCAGTCGCTACTGCTCGGGGCGAGCACGAACCACGCGTTCACCTGCGGTTGCTCGGCGCGCAGGTAGCGGTACAGGTGCTCCGCATTGTCCTGCGCCTGGCTGTCGCGGTCGACCAGCAGCCACGCCTTGCGGTAGCGCAGCACCGCGTGCGGGCTCTTCGACAGCGAACGCTCGAGGCCGCCGTACTTCGCCTTGTACTTGCGCACGGTCCGCCGCGCGTCACCGGCCTTGCGCCGGACCCGTCGCTTGAGGGAGGCGCTCACGGGCAGCGGCGGCTTGACGCCGCCGGCCAGTTCGTTCCACAACGTGGTCGGACCGACGGAGTAGCGCGGCAGTTCCGGCGGGGCGAGCGCGAGCGGCGTGGGGCGGCCGTTCAGCGTGAGCGACAGCGTCCCGGTGGCGGGGAGCCAGGCCGTGCGTTCGTGCATCATGACGCGGCCGAACAAAGTGACCGCGCGGGACTTCGCGAAGACCGGCCGGACGAGGAAGCCGCGGGCCCGGTACTGCTCGTCGCGGAAGCGGGCCCGAGTAGTAGTACCGGATCGCGGACGAGTTGGCGGCCCTGGTCGAGGTAGTCGACGAACGTCTCGGAGATCTGCGGGTCGGTGTGCTTCAGCCCGAACAGCACCCCGCGCCGGACCTCGGGCGCGACCCGGACGATCTTGTAGGACTCGATCAGGTCGGCGTCGACGAACGTCAGGACCTCGGTCAGCGTGGACAGGAACGTCTCTTTCCACTCCGCGGGCAGGCCCGCGGTGACGGACGTCGCGCCGGGTGTCCATGCGGAAGTAGAAGAACATGTCGTAGACGACGAGGATCTGCATCCAGCGCGGGACGCGCCCGCGCTCGGCATGCACCTGCTGGAGCATGTGCAGCCAGCCGTACTGCGGGACGTCCTTGTACTTCGCCTCCTTGGCCCAGCTGCTCTGGACCAGCGAGCTGCCGTCGGAGCGGCGGCGGTACAGGTAGACCGCGTCGTCGAGCATCGCGATCCGGGGGCGCTCGAACTTCGCGAGGTAGAACCCGATCAGCTGCGCGTCCTCGAAGTTCGGCTTCACGCGACTGTCGAAGCGCAGGCCGTACTTGACGATCAGCGCCCGGCGGAACAGCGCCGTGTTGGCGTGCAGGTGGATGAACTCGGGGTGCCGCTCGAGGTCGACGATCCGGTGGTGCTCCGCGAACTTGAACCGCAGCGGGTGCCCGTTGCTGCGCTTGCCAGTTTCGTCGTCGAGGTAAATCAGGTTGCCCGCGACGAGGTGAATCGACTTCGCCTTGTCGGTCTTCAGGAAGGTGCGCATCACCGACAGGTACTCGGGAGTCAGCACGTCGTCGGGGTCCGGGAAGGTGATCCACTCCCCCGTCGCGGCGGCCAGGCCGGCGTTGCGGGCGGACGAGAGGCCACCGTTCTCCTGCGTCAGCAGGTGCGCGTCGAGGCCGGGGTGCAACGCGAGCCAGGCGCTGATGATCTCGCCGGAGTCGTCGGTGGCCCCGTCGTTCACGAAGATCAACTCGACGTCAGCGAGGCCGTCGACCTGCTCGTCCAGCGACTGCAGGAATGCGGGGAGATACCGCGCCACGTTGTACGTGGGCACCACCATCGAGATCCGGCCGGCGGACAAAACGACGTGCTCCGATCAGGTTCTGGGAGATGCCGCGTGCTGCTCCATCGGCACCGGCCGGGGACAGACTATACCGGCGCGCAGAGCGACCCCGAAGCCGCAAACGCCTCCGGCAGGCCGTAAACGGGCGCGAATCCACCCCCTCGACCAGGCATTCCGCCGCGCCGAACGGGTGCACTGAGGGGAACACCTGCGGCGGCGCGAAGAACCCGGCGAATTGCTCCGACGAGTCCTTCTTCGTGCAGCTGGTACGCGATGCCCTGCTCAGGATTTTCCAGGTGTGGCCGCAACCGCGGTAGAGAGGAAGCCCAGGTGCGTCGAGTAGACGCCCGGCTTGGACGAGCAGCCGGGGCGGTGTGGGCAGCGGCCCGGATGCCTTCGCGGGAGCGGGCCTGCTGCCGGACGGCGAGCGGACACAGGGCGAGCGGACACAGTACGTGCGGGCGTGCCGTGTCGGCACGCCCGCACGCCACGTGGTGTGGCCGCGACTAACGGGAACCCGGGTCAGAGACACCAGGACCGGCGCGGCCACGCTTCTGGGTGGGATCGGTAAGTAGTCGGAACGACACGTCCGGGAACTTGGTCGGCTGGGGTATGCCCCCGCTGAAGGCTTTCCAAGCCTCCGATCGCAATTTCAGATCGAAATCTCAGGTTTGGACTCAGCCGACGCGGTGCAGCCAGCGCACGGGAGCCCCGTCGCCGGCGTACCGGAACGGCTCGAGCTCGTCGTCCCACGGCTGGCCCGAGCAGCAGTTCGAGCTCGTCGGCGAGGTCGCAGTCCTCGTCGTCGGCGGCCCGCAGCACCGCGGCGCGCAGCCGGTCTTCGTTGATCAGGATGTCGCCGTGGATCGCCGATGGTCGGCGTGGATAGACCCCGAGGGTCGGCGTGCAGCTGAACCGTGAGCCCTCGTTGCCGGCGCTCGGCTCCTCGGTGACCTCGAAGCGGAGCTGGTTCCAGCCGCGCATTGCGGACGACAGCTTGGCCGCCGTGCCGGGCTCGGCCTGCCAGGACAGCTCCGTCCGCCATTGCGCGGGCGCGGCTGGCTGCGACGTCCAGTCGAGACCGACATGGACGCCGAGAACTGCCGCGATGGCCCATTCGACATGCGGGCACATCGCGGTCGGAGCGGAGTGGATATAGAGCACCCCACGTGTGGTCACCGGATCCTCCTGGCTGCTGCGAGCGAGATGCGCCTTCCCCTGCGACCTCGTTGCACAGATGCCAGAAGAACGATCCAGAAGGACGATCACTGAAAAACCAGATCACGTCCATGTCATTCTGCACTACCGCGGGCTCCCGCGGCCACTCATCGCGCTAAGAAGTGATCACGCGGCGTGGACGCGGCGGCGGCGGCCCGGGATCGCCGGCTCGGTCTCGACCTCGGCCGTCACGAGCGGCGCGGCAGCCCGGGCGTGGGCCCCGCGACGCTCGGCGAACTCGGCGTTGTGCTTGGCGAGCCACGCCGGGAACTCGGACGCCGGCATCGGGCGGCCCAGGTGGTAGCCCTGCGCCGTGTGGCAGCCGAGCTCCTGCAGCAGGCGCCAGACGCTCGCGTCCTCGACGCCCTCGGCGACGATCTCCATGCCCATGTTGCGGGCCAGGTCGGCCACGGAGCGGACGATCATGAGGACCTTCGGGTCGGTCGCGATGCGGCTGGTGAACTCGCGGTCGATCTTGACCTCGCTGACCGGCAGGCGGCGCAGGTACGCGAGCGAGGAGTACCCGGTCCCGAAGTCGTCGATCGACAGGCGCACGCCCAGCGCGTTCAGCCGGCACAGCAGGTCGACGGCCTGCGGGCTGTCGGCCATCAGCGAGGTCTCGGTGATCTCGATCGTCAGCATCCGGGCCGGCACGTCGTGGCGGGCCAGGGCGGCGGCGACGGTGTCGAGGAAGCTGCGGTCCTTCAGGCTGCGCGGCGAGACGTTCACGGCGACCCCGGCCTCGATGCCCTGCGTGCGCCAGGCGGCGCAGGCGGCGAGTGCCGAGTCCAGCATGGCCTCGGTCAGCGGGGCGATCATGCCGTTCGACTCCGCGACCGGCAGGAAGTCGGCCGGCATCCGGATGCCGTCGACCGGGTGGCGCCAGCGGGCCAGCGCCTCGACGCCGAACACGGCACCGTCACGCAGGGACGCCTTCGGCTGCACCCAGGCCTCGATGCCACCGTCGCGGATCGCGGCACGCAGCTCGCCGACCAGCGCCAGACGGCTCGGGTTGGCGGCCTCCTGCAGGCCCTCGTCGTAGACGCGGACACCACCGCCGTTGGCCTTGGCCGCGTACATCGCGACGTCGGCCCGCTTGAGCAGGCCCGAGACGTCCTCGGCGTGCAGCGGGGCCATCGCGACACCGACGGACGCGCTGACGTCCACGGACACGCCGTCCACCCGCATCGGGCGCAGCAGCGAGGCCACGAGGCGCTCGGCCAGGGCCAGTGCCTCGGCCGGGTCGGAGACGTCGGTGAGCAGGACGGCGAACTCGTCCCCACCAAGGCGGGCGACGGTCGCACGCTCCCCGGCCTCGGCCACGAAGCGGTAGGCCACCTTGCGCAGCAGCTCGTCACCGTGCTGGTGCCCGAGGGTGTCGTTGACCTCCTTGAAGCCGTTGAGGTCGCTGATCATCACCGCGCAGCCGACCGAGGTGCCCATGCGGACGGCGCCGATCGCCGCGTCCAGCTCCTGCTGGAGCAGCTGGCGGTTCGGCAGCGCGGTCAGCGAGTCGTGGTGGGCCTCGTAGCTCAGGCGGGCGATGAGGCTGCCGCTCTTGAGCGCGACACCGGCGTGGTTCGCGACGGTCTCGAGCAGGCGCACGTCGCCCTGGTCGAAGCCACGGACCTCGCCCAGGCGGTTGCCGACCGACAGCGTCCCGACGACGGTGCCGTCCATGTGCAGCGGGACGACGATCGCCTCGCGCAGGCCGCGCTCGTCGAGGTAGGCCCGCATGTTCGGGTCCTTCGTGTGGCGCGCGATCAGGATCGAGCGTCGCTGCAGGACGACGCGCTCGGCGACCGGGTCGGTCGCGAGGTCCTCGAGCGCGGAGCGCTCGACGCCACCCGGGAGCAGGGTCAGCCGGTGCGGCGCGAGGCCCCCCGGGAAGGACAGCGCGAGGAACTCCGCGCGGTCGGAGCGCAGCAGCTGGCGGGCCTGCGACAGGACGCTGCGCAGGACGGTGTCGACGTCGTGCGCGCCGCTGACGACCTCGGAGAAGTGGTAGAGCTGCTCGAGGCTCTCGTGGCGCTCTCGCAGCGAGGCGTAGGCGCGGTAGCCGAGCAGGAGCAGGCCGCCGGCGGCGCCGACCAGAACCGAGCTCCGCGAGTCGGCGTAGATGGCCGCAGCGGCCACGATGCCCACCGTGCCGAACGCGGCGGCCAGCAGACCGGCACTCGCGACCTCGTGGCACACCTGGCGAAGCTTGAGCCCGCCCTCGTAGCAGGCGATCGCGACGGTGGTCACCGCGGCGTCGAAGGCGCCCGCCGCGACGACAGCGGCGTACGCGGCAGCCCAGGCCTCGGGGCCGGGCGACCGGCCACCACCGGCGAGCGACCACATCGTCAGCGCGAGGGCGCCGCTGGTGAGCACGAGCGCGGAGTTGTAGGCGACCTTGATCGGCGCCTGGCGGCGGTGCAGCGTGAAGACGAGGAACGAGCCGAGCGTACGGCCGATCAGGAGGGCGATCGGGCCCGCCATGAACAGGCCGATGACCAGCGGGATCTCGCTGAGCGAGACCGTCTGCGCCTCACGCTTGATCTGGATGTGCAGGACGACGATCTCGGAGCCGGCGAACAGCAGGACCATCACCCACCACGGCAGGTGGAGGATCATCCCCGAGTTCGAGGTGAGCGCGGGTGTCCACACCAGCAGCGCGGCGGTGAGCGCCAGGAGCCCGGCGATCAGGACGCAGATCCGCAGCGGCCGGCTGGCGGCGATCGCGGAAGGCGCGAGGACGGACCGCAGCGAGCGCCGCCCGACGGCGACGACGGCGCTCAACGCCAGTCCCCGCCCGCGAAGTCCGTGCCCGCCCAGGTGCGTCCGGCCCAGTCCGACCCGGCCCAGGTGCGACCGTTCCAGCTCTGGTCCGCCCACGTGCGCCCGGTCCAGGTCCCGTTCGCCCACGTGCGCCCGGCCCAGGTCCGGCCCGCCCACGTGCGGCCCTTCCAGGGAGTCGAGGCCCAGCCGGCTGCCGACCAGGAGTTGCCCGTCCAGTTCGTGTTGTTCCATGTACCGCCGGCCCAGGTGCGGCCGGCGGTGGTCGCCTTCGCCATCGCGGCGGAGTCGAATTTCTTGCCGAAGATGTCCTTCTCGCCGGAGAGCTCGACGCCGTCCAGGACCTGGCGGGCGGTGCCGCGGGCCTTGTCGAGCGAGCCGATGCCGGTCGGACGGCTTGGCGAGGACGTTGTTCAGGATCCCCGCGACGGGGTCGGTGAGGCTGCCGACGAGCGGCACGCCCAGAAGGCTGCCGACGAGCGCCGGCACCCCGAGCTGGAGCAGGCCGTGGCCCTGCGCGCGCGGGTCCGCGACGACGAGGCCGAGGCCGAGGGTCGAGACGAGCAGCTTGACCTGCTCGGGGGTCAGGTGCGGTCGGGCCGAGAGCAGGGCCGCGATCGCGCCGGAGGTGACGGCCGCGGCCTGCGAGGTGCCGCTGCCGCGGAAGAAGCGCTCGGCCAGGCGGCCGCTGTCGCCGTGCTTCGCGTCGATGTAGGACCCGGGCACGCGCAGGCTCTGGACGGACAGGCCCGGGGCGACGACGTCCGGGTTGCGCTTGGCGTCGCCGCGGCTCGAGAACGCCGGGATCGTGTCGTCCAGGGTCGACGCGGTGCCCTTGGTGTCGTCCGCGCCGACGGCGAGGACGAAGCGGGTTGCGGGCCGGGTTGGTCAGGCGGCCGTCGGCGAAACCGCTGTTGCCGGCGGAGACGACGACGACGATGCCCTTGCGCCAGGCTGCCTCGGCCGCGAAGGCCAGCGGGTCCAGCACGTAGCTCTGGGCGGAGTCGGTGCCGAACGACAGGTTCAGCACCCGGATGTTCATGCCGTCGGACTTGCGCGTGCTCGGCGACCCAGTCGATCGCCGCGATGACCTGCGAGACGTCGGTGGCGCCGTGGGCGTCCGCGACCTTGACGCTGACGATGCGCGCGTCCGGGGCCATGCCGAGGAAGTCGTCGCAGCTTCCGCCGGCCTTCTTGGCGTTCACGCCCGCGTCGCGGCCGGCGATGATGCCCGCCATGTGCGTGCCGTGACCGAACGTGTCGAGGTAGCGGGTCGCCTTGTTCTGCGACTCGGGGGTGAGGTCCGGGCCGTTGAGGACCTTGCCCTTGCCGGCCAGGCCCTGCACCGGCGCCACGCCGGAGTCGATGACCGCGACGTCGATGCCCTTGCCCGTGCCGCCCTGCGACCACATCGGGCGGACGCCGACGAGCTTGGAGATGTTGCACAGCGAGTTCGGGTCGGCGGCGGCGTCGTAGGCAGGGACCTTCTTGGTCGTGGTCTTCGGCTTGGCGGTCGACTTGGTGTTGTCCTTGCGGGCCTCGGACGGGGCCAGCGTGACCTTCGCGTCCGGCGTCAGCGCGGCGACTCGGCGGTCGCTCGCGAGCTTCGTCGCCGACTTCGAATCCAGGGCGACCGACGCGCCGTTGATCGACTCCAGCTCGCGGGTGACCTTGCCGCCGGCCTTGCGGACCTCGTCCAGGACCTCGGGGAGCTTCGTGGGGGTCGCGCGCACGACGTAGTTGCCGGCCGGCAGGGCCACGTCGTCCACCTGGACGCCGCACGCGGCGAGCGAGCCGAACAGCAGGGCGATGCCGAGACCCGCGGAAACCGGGCGCGTCCAGCTGCGCCCCCGCGACCCCGCATTCACCGCACCCGCCATGAAACCGACCCCCACCTGATTGCCGGTCCCAGCGACCCGGATGACTTGAGGAGTTGGACGCAGGATCTTGGTGTCCGGTTGCATGTCCGGGGCGTAGTCGTGAACTCGCTACCGGTGGTCACTATGCCTTCGACCTGCGGCGGGACCGATCCGGAGGAATCGCCCGCAACCCTCCGGCGGGTGTGACGTTCCGCAATCGGACGCCCGGCCGAGGGCCTGCTCAACCGTTCGGACGAGGTCAGCCCGTGGTGCTCGGGCAGATCAGGTTGAACTGGTGCGCGGGCATCGTGCCGGCGAGCACGAGCTTGACTCCAGGCTTGGGGGTTATCGGGCTTCGACCACGCGCACTTGACGATCGTGCCGCCGGCCATCGCGCGGACGGGCTTGCCGAATATCAGGAAGTCCTCCTTCTTCGACCCGTCGGTGCCGGCCTTCAGGCCCGTCCGCTTCTTCGCCGTGGCGTCCCAGCGGCTCACGCCGAAGTCGTAGCCGAACTTCTGGTCGCGCGACGTCGCGGCTGGCGACCGCGTTGTCGTCCTCATCCTGGACGTCGTCGTTGGTGGGTGGTCTCCGGCCGCTCTGTGCGGCTTCGCTGACCTCCATTCCAGGAGAATCGGTGATCGCCACGCTCCTCGCCGGGACGCCGGGCGTCGCGGCGGCCGCCACCGACAGCAACCGGCGGTCGAGCGCAGCTGGTACCTGCTGCACCTGCGCGCTGCGGCTATCGAGCCGGAGGTCGACGTGCCCGCACGCGTCCTGGGCGTCGGGTACAGCCACGTGAACCTCGACAAGGACCAAGGCGGGACCGTCGGCGCGTGCAAGACGAGAGGCGCGGGCGCGTACTGGACGGACGAGATCGAGTCCCCGGGGCTCCATGACCTCAACCCGGCCGCGGCGGTCGACGCCCTCGGCCCGTTCGGGCTGAGCCTCATAGGCCCGACCGTCAGCACGTCCGAACACGGGAACCGGCCGATCCTCAACGCCCCGTACCTCGAGCTCACCGCCGGGCTCGCCGCCCTGGAAGGTCGAGTCGGCGAGAACACCCACACGCGCCTGGTGAACATCGACTTCGAGGGCCTCTACGGCCGATGACCCGCCGAATTTGCAGTAGCGCAGGCCTCCCCCGCGATCCTGATCGACTGCAGGTTCGAGGCGCCCGGGGCGGAACGCCGGGGCGGTTTGTCCCGATAGAGGAGTAACCCGAGGAGGTTTCCGATGCGATCTGCGTCCGCGCTCGTTCTCGCCCTCGCGCTCGCGGCGGTCCCGGCAACGGCCGAGGCTGCGCCCAGCCCGTTCGCCGCCAGCGAGTTCGTCCTGAACTTGAACGCGGCAGCGGCGGCCACGGCCCTCGAGATCCCGGAGCCCCTCGTCCTCAGCGTCGGGTACAGCGCGGTGAACCTCGCGAAAGAGTCGAGCGCCGCCGACGCGACCTGCGAGGCCCTCGGCGCGGGAACGTACTGGGACCGCCTGCTGGACGCGGCGTCCGTGATGGAAAACAGCGGGCACGAGCCCGAGGAACGCCGCGCCACCCCGAACCCGACGGAGGCGCGGGACACCGCCCCGAAGCGGGACACCGGGTCGACGGCTATGGCCTACGGGCCGGCGGTGACGACGGGCGAGAGCGTGTACGCCGTCCCCGCCGACGGGACCGGCGTGCGATGGGATGCCGAGTGCCAGGACGAGACCCGCGGCACCGCGACGGGCGCGGACGGCGAGGTGCTGGGCGTGCAGACGGCGGCCAGCACGACGACGGCACGGGTCAGCCGCGCCACGGGCGAGTACGTCGGCACCGCGCGCGCGTTCGTCAGCGGGCTGCAGGGGACGTCCGGCATCGTCGACCTCGTCTCGTCCGTGATGACGGTCCGCCACGTCCCGGGCCGCGAGCCCCGCATCAGCTACCGGATCGGCGTGACCAGCGGGCCGGTCGGGCAGGGCCCGCTCGCGTCCGGGGTGGACGTCCCGGTCGGTGAGCTGCCGGCCCAGTTCAACCAGTCGGTGCGCAACAACGCGGCCGCGGTCGAGGCGCTCGGGCCCGTGGGTTTGACCCTCCTGGGCCCCACGGTGACCGCGGGCCGGGACGGCCGGCTCGTCGTCCATGCGCCGTTCTTCGAGCTCTCGGCTGGGCTGGCCGCCCGGCAGAACAGGATCGGCCAGAACAGCCACACCCGGCTGGTAACCATCGCGTTCGAAGGGCAGTACCCGTCGGGGTGAACCACTCCTCACATGCCGTTCACACGGCCGTGACCCCGAGGCCACACCCCCCTGGGACTGTTCTCACAAGTCACTCGCCCATAAGGTGCGGACTCGATCACAAAACCGGTGCGGACCGCCTGCCGGAAAGGATCACCCAGTGCTCCTGTCTCCGTCGTCCCTGAACACCCACGCGGCGCTCGTCGCCCGGGTGGCCCAGAGCGCCCTCGACGTCTCCCTCACGGCCCTGTCTGCGCGAGCTCACCGCGGGTCGCTGGCCAACGTACGCAACGCGCTCTTCGAGCGGCAGGAGCGCGACCTCGGCACCCTGTACGCCTGGCGCGAGCTCGAGCCGCGGGTCCGGGCCACGGCCTCCTCCCCCGCCGGCGAGACCGCCTGAGCACTGCCGGCGCATGAGCCGCACGACTCCAGGGTGGGCGCTCGCCTAACCTGACCACTGGGATGGGCACAGTCAGCGAACCGACGGCGGCAGGGTGGGGCGAGCTGCGTAGCCGCCTGCCCGAGCTCATGCTGCGCGACGCGCATCGGCTGCGCCGATCGATCGACTCGGCCCGCGGGCTGCGCAACCCCGCCGCCCGGGCCGACCGGCTTGCGGCGCTGACGACGGAGGTCGACACCGCCTGGCTGCGGGTCGCCGCGCGCCGGGAGTCGGTGCCGACGGTGACGTACCCGCCGGACCTGCCGATCAGCCGGAAGCGCGACGACATCGCCGCCGCGATCCGCGACCACCAGGTCGTGGTCGTCGCCGGCGAGACGGGCTCCGGCAAGACCACGCAGCTGCCGAAGATCTGCCTCGACCTGGGACGCGGCGTACGCGGCCTGATCGGGCACACCCAGCCGCGGCGGATCGCGGCCCGCACGGTCGCGGACCGCATCGCCGAGGAGCTGGGCACCGAACTCGGGGACGCGGTCGGCTACGCCGTCCGGTTCGCCGACAAGATCTCGGACTCGACGCTGGTCAAGCTGATGACCGACGGCATCCTGCTCGCGGAGATTCAGCGCGACCGCCAGCTGCTTGCGCTACGACACCCTGATCGTCGACGAGGCACACGAGCGCAGCCTCAACGTCGACTTCCTCCTGGGCTACCTGCACCAGCTGCTGCCGCGCCGTCCGGACCTCAAGGTGATCATCACCTCCGCGACGATCGACCCGCACCGCTTCGCCGCGCACTTCTCCACCGCGGCCGGGCCCGCGCCGGTCGTCGAGGTCTCCGGGCGGACGTACCCGGTCGAGCTGCGGTACCGGCCGATGGTGCCTGATGTTGGGGATGATGCTGCGGACGACACGAAGTAGACGCCGATCCGCACGACCAGGCCGCGGCGATCTGCGACGCGGTCGAAGAGCTGTCCGCGGAGGGCCGCGGCGACATCCTGGTGTTCCTGTCGGGCGAGCGGGAGATCCGCGACACGGCGGACGCGCTGAAGGGACGCTTAGGTTCTGACGGCGCGTCAGCCGTCGAGATCCTGCCGCTGTACGCCCGCCTGTCGATCGCCGAGCAGCACCGGGTGTTCGCGCCGCACCACGGCCGCCGGATCGTGCTGGCCACGAACGTCGCGGAGACCTCGCTCACCGTCCCGGGGATCAAGTACGTCGTCGACCCTGGGTCGGCCCGGATCTCCCGCTACAGCATGCGACTCAAGGTGCAGCGGCTGCCGATCGAGGCGGTCTCGCAGGCGTCCGCCAACCAGCGCGCGGGGCGCTGCGGGCGCGTGTCGGCGGGCATCTGCATCCGGCTGTACTCCGAGGAGGACTACACCGCGCGGCCCGAGTTCACCGAGCCCGAGATCCTGCGGACGAACCTCGCCTCGGTCATCCTGCAGATGACCGCGCTCGGGCTCGGCGACGTCGCGCGCGTTCCCGTTCCTGGACCCGCCGGACAGGCGCAACATCGCCGACGGCATCGCGCTGCTGGAGGAACTCGGGGCGCTCGACCCGGCCGCGACCGACCCGCGCAAGCGCCTCACGCCCGTCGGGGTGAAGCTCGCCGCGCTGCCGGTCGACCCGCGGATCGCCCGGATGATCCTCGAGGCCGACCGGTACGGGTGCGTCCGCGAGGTCATCGTCATCGCGGCGGCGTTGTCGATCCAGGACCCGCGGGAACGTCCGGTCGACAAGCAGGAGGCGGCGCGCGCGAAACACGCCCGCTTCGCCGACCCGGACTCCGACTTCGTCGCTTATCTCAACCTGTGGCGGTATCTGAGGGAGCAACAGGGCGAGCTGTCCTCCAGCGCGTTCCGCCGCATGTGCACGAAGGACTTCCTGCACTACCTGCGCGTGCGGGAGTGGCAGGACCTCGTCGCGCAGTTGCGCGAGGTCGCCGGCGGCCTCGGGCTGAAGTGGAACTCCTCCCCCGCCGACCCGCACAAGGTCCACCTCGCCCTGCTCGCCGGGCTGCTCACGCACATCGGCATGAAGGACCCCGAGAAGGGCGACTACCTCGGCGCCCGCGGCGCCCGGTTCCACGTGTTCCCCGGCTCCGCGCTGTTCAAGAAGTCCCCGAAGTGGGTGATGTCCGCGGAGCTCGTCGAGACCTCGCGGCTGTGGGCGCGCACGGTCGCACGCATCGAGCCGGAGTGGGTCGAGCCGCTCGCCGAGCACCTCGTCAAGCGGACGTACAGCGAGCCGCACTGGGAACGCAAGCGCGGGGCCGTGGTCGCGTACGAACGCGTGACCCTGTACGGCGTGCCCATCGTCGCGGGACGCACATGTGACTACGCGAAGGTCGACCCCGAGCTGTGCCGGGAGCTGTTCATCCGCCACGCCCTCGTCGAGGGCGACTGGGACACCCACCACCGGTTCTTCCACGACAACCAGGCGCTGCGTGAGGAGGTCGAGGACCTCGAGCACCGCGCCCGGCGCCGCGACATCCTGGTCGACGACGAGACCCTGTTCGACTTCTACGACAAGCGCCTGCCTTCTGACATCGTGTCAGCTACGCACTTCGGCAGCTGGTGGAAGAAGGCCCGGCGTAACCGCGCCGACCTGCTGACATTCGACACCGCGCTGCTGATCAGCGCCGGCGCGGCCGAGGTGCACGCCGAGGACTACCCCGACACCTGGACGCAGGGCGGGCTGACCTTCGAGCTGACCTACCAGTTCGAACCAGGCGCGGACGCCGACGGCGTGACCGTCCACATTCCCCTCGCGGTGCTCAACCGGGTCGCCGTCGAGGGGTTCGACTGGCAGATCCCCGGCCTGCGTGCCGACCTGGCCACGGCGCTGATCCGGTCGTTACCGAAGGCGATCCGGCGCAGCTTCGTCCCGGCACCGGACCACGCCGCGTCCGCGCTGCGGGAACTCACCCCGCTGGACGGGACGCTGACCGGCGCGCTGGGTTACGAGTTGGGCCGCCGGGCCGGGGTACGGATCGACGCCACCGACTGGGATCTCGACCGCGTCCCGCCGCACCTGCGGATGACGTTCCGGATCGAGGACGCGGGCGGGCGCACCGTCGGCGAGGGTAGGGACCTGGCCGCCCTCGTCGACAAGCTTGCGCCGAAAATGCGGGCTGTCGTCGCGGCGGGGGCGGCCGAGATCGAGCGCAGCGGCCTCGTCGACTTTCCGACCGGCGGCGTGCCGCCGACCTACACCCGCTCGCGGGACGGCCACGTCGTGCAGGGTTTCCCGGCGCTCGTCGACGCAGGCGAGACCGTGGCGCTGCGCGTGCTGGGGACCCCCGCCGAGCAGGCCGCCGCCATGTGGACAGGCACCCGCCGGCTCCTGCTGCTCGGCGTCAACTCCCCCGTCAAGGCCGTCCTGGCCCGCCTGGACAACAAAGCGAAGCTGGCCCTGACCGCGGCACCGCATGCGTCCGGCTCGGAGCTGTTCGCCGACTGCCTGGACGCGGCCGTCGACTCGTTCGTCGCGGCCGCCGGGGGCCCACCGCGGGAGCAGGCCGCCTACGCCGCGCTGTTGCTGACGGTGCGCCAGGGCCTGCACGCGCGAACCGAGGCGGTGGTAGCCGACGTGGTAAGGATCCTGACGGTGGCTCAGGACGTCGACACGCGCCTCGCGCACAGCGACAGCCTGGCCGTGCTGGCTTCCCTGAGCGACATGCGGTCGCATTACCAGTCGCTGCTCTACCCCGGTTTCGTCACGGCGACGGGAGCCGCGCGGCTGCCGGACGTCGCCCGCTACCTGCGCGGGATCGGCCGCCGGCTCGACAAGCTCGCGGAGAGCGCGGAGCGGGACCGGGCGCGCACGGCGCAGGTGACCCAGCTCGAGCGCGAGTACGCGGACCTGCTGGCCGGGTTGCCGCCCGCGCGGCGCACGGCAGCGGACGTCGTCGAGATCCGCTGGATGCTGCAGGAACTGCGGGTCAGCCTGTTCGCGCAGACGCTCGGGACCGCGTATCCCGTGTCGGAGAAGCGAATTCTTCGTGTAATGGACGAGGTCGAGTCTCTTGGTTGAGGTGCGCTGCGCGGCTACGCAGATCGAGGCGCTCCTGAGCGTCTGGTCAGCCCCGCGGGATCGGTGTGATCAACTGGTCGACCGGCGCGAAGTCGTCGACCAGGACGCGCGCGTCGCCGGCGAACTCCTCGACCTCCGCGCGGGTGTCGAGCATCGACAGCTCGGGCGCGCGCTCGGTCAGCGCGGCCGCGATCGCGCTCACGTCCAGCGGCTTGGGCGAGGCGGCGATGACGAAGTTGCCGCCCTTGCCGCCGGCGAGGTTCTCCGGCTTCGAGATCAGGACGAGGTGGGGGAACACCGCGGCGAGCGTCGCGACCTCGGCGCGGACGAATCGGGTCGGCGGGTAGTCGATCGTGTTGAGGACGTAAACGCCTTCGGGTGTCAGCACTCGGTCGATGTCCTCGACAGCCTCACGGGTCGTCAGATGCCACGGCACGGCGACGCCGCCGAACGCGTCACCGACGACCGCGTCGCGGCTGTCGGTGGCCTGCTCGGCCACGCCCGTGCGCCCGTCCCGGATCTGCACGTCGACGCCGTCGCCAAGCTTTAGACCAAGCTCTTCGACGTCGAGATCGACGACCCCCCGGTCGATCTCGAACACCAGGTTCTCGCTGCCGGGGTGCACGTCGTCGAGGTATCGCGCCAGCGTCCCGCCGCCGCCGCCGACGTGCAGGGCGCGGATCGCCGTGCCGGGCGGCTTCGCCACGTCCAACACCGCGGCGATGCCCCGGATGTAGGCGAACTTGAGGTACTGAGGGTCCTTCAGGTCGACGTAGGAGTGCTGGAGTGTGTCGAGCTTCAGCGTCCGCCCGTCGGCCCGGTCAGGGTCGGCGAGTACCCGCGCGCAGTGGTAGGCGGTCTCGACGGCACAGGGTTGCGGGGCCAGTGCAACGGGGACGATGCCGAGCGCCGCGACGCCCGCTCCCCCTGCGGCGATCCGCACGCTCGCTCCCCAGGCGAGCAGGGCCGCACCGATGGCGATCAGCACGCCGCCGAGGACGAACAGGACCCGGCTCGTCGGCACGGCGCGCACGAGCAGGAACCCGGTGACGAACGTGCCGGCGAGCGCACCCACGGTGCCCACCCCGGACAACATCCCCACCACACGGCCCGTCTCGGCCAATGTCGCCAGCCGCAGCTTGACCACCAGCGGGTGGACGGCGGAGAGCAAGCAGGCCGGCAGGAACACCGTGACCGCCGCGACGGCCATCACGCTCGAGGTGTCGCCCCCGCTGACCCCCTCGCCCGTCCAGCGCACGAGCGGGCCGATCAGCAGGACGAGCCCGCCTGCGGCGACGACGAGTGGCCCGAGAAGGCGCTGCGGCGCGACCAGGTCGGCGAGCCAGCCGCCGACCCACGACCCGAAGGCGATCGCGGCCAGCGCGAAGCCGATCACGGCCGTGCTCACCTGGATGGTGAGGCCGACGTACGGGGCGACCAGGCGCAAGCTCAGGATCTCCAGCACCAGGACGGCACCGGCGGTGACGAAGACCAGGGCCGTGGCCGCCGCGTTGCCGAGCCCCCGGCGCGACCGGTCGACGGTGGAGGTGGAAGTGGAAGTGCTCATGAACCCCATCCTCTCCCGAGGGCTACACCGGCTCGAGGAAGCCCTCTGCGACGAGGTCGCGTGTCACCCCGCCGAGCCGGAAGCGCAGGTCCTCCGCCTCCTCGTCCAGCAGGATCGCGATGGCGTCGACGAGCTTGCCGACCGGCAGGGTCCCGTCGCACGCGCCGACGAGACCCGCCGTGGCGGTGTCGGCGGTCCGGGCCCGGCGCAGCCCGCCGCGCTGGCGCAGCACGACGTGCTCGGGGTCGTCCGCGCCCGGCAACCCGATCTGCTCCTGGACGACGCCGGCCGCGACTCGCAGCCGTGCGCCGAGCAGGTCGCCGTCGCGCGGATGCGCACGCAGCCAGGCGGCGCGGTCGAACGCCTCCACCAGATGCGGACCGAGGGGGGCGTCGACAGCATGCGGCCAGTCCTCCACCCGGCGCAGCGGCGCGGCCGCGTCCGTCCGGCGCAGGGTGATCCAGCCGAACCCGATCGCTTCGACCCCGTCCTTCTCGAGCGCGTCGAGCCAGGTGTCGTAGCGCGCGAGATAGTCCGGGCCGGCGGTGTCGCCGACGTCCTGCAGCCACAGCGCGACGTACGCGGCGGGGTCGAGGACGGAGCGTTGAACCGCCCAGGCGTCGCACCCGGGCGGCAGCCAGCCCTCGACCCGCTCCGCCCAGGGCTCGCCGCGCCGGTGGACCCAGTTCGTCAGCAGCTGGCACCAGCCGCCCTCGGTGAGGTGCTCCGGCGCAGCCCCGACCAGGCGCCGGCACAACTCGTCGCCGGGCAGTCCTCCGTCGCGGTAGGTGCGGTGCTCTCCCGCGCCTGCGAGGCCGCCGCCGATGACGAACGGTGGGTTGGACACGATCAGGTCGAAGCGCTCGTCGGCGACCGGGTCGAACAGGCTGCCCTCGCGCAGGTCGAGGTCGATTCCCGACAACCCGGCGCCGAGCCGGGTCAGCTCCAGAGCCCGCGGCAGTACGTCCGTCGCGGTGACCGAGCCCGCGTGCCGGGACAGGTGCAGGGCCTGTACCCCGCAACCGGTGCCGAGGTCGAGGGCCCGGGCGACCGGGGTCCGCACCGTCAGGCCGGCCAGCGACACCGACGCCCCGCCCACCCCGAGGACGTGGTCCGCGGAGATCGGGCGGACGTCCCCGTCCAAGCCCGAGCCGAGGTCGGACACGACGTAGAAACCCTCGTCGTAGGGCCGCGCGTCCAGGAGCGCCGCCACGCCACCAGCGGACGGGCCGATCAGGCCTAGCCGCTCCGCCGCGGCGACCGGCAGCGCCGCGGCCGCGTCCGCCGCCGTCACCTGGTCGCCCAGCAGGAACAGCCGCACCAGCACCGCCAGCGGGGCCGGACCGCCGGCCGCGCGCCGGGCCGGGACGCTCTCCTGCCGCGACAGGGCCGCGTGCGCGACCGGGCCCAACAGGCCGGTGACCCCGTCGGAGGTGTAGTCCGCGGCTGCGAAGGCGTCCCGGAGCCGGGCGACGTCGTCGGCGTACTGTGTTTCCTCGTAGTCGGCGCCCTCCTCGTAGGCGCCCTCCTTGTGGGCAGGCGCAGGTGCTGCGGGGTGGGGGGTCATGGTCGCCATCCTCGCCGCCGGCGGGCGCGGCGCCGACCACCGGGCCTGCGCGGCGGGGCGCTCAGGTAGTCGTCCGGAGCCTCCGGCTCGGGCACGATAGGCGGATGGCGAGCACGGACGACGACTTCGACAAGCTCATGGCCGAGACGGAACGGATGCTGGCCGGGCCGACGCCCGCCAAGTCCGCTGCGCCGGCACGCCGAGCGGACCCGGCTGTCGCCCCCGCCTCAGGTCGGTTCGAGTCTTCGATCCGGACGTCCGCGGTCTCGGGGAGCGTGGCGGCGGTGCTGGTCTTCGTCGCGTTCGCCCTCACGCCGTTCCTCGGGGCGATCTCCGGCGCCGCGGGCGCCTTCGTCGCCACGTTCGTGATCATGCTCGTCCAGCGGATCACGCGGGGCAAAAGCTGAGGTTCAGTCCTTGGCCGGGAGCCTGACCGTGACCGAGCGCGTTCCGCTGCGCCGCGCGCCCGTGCCGCCGGGGGCCGACAGCAGGACGAGGCCGGGCACGACCGGGACGGCGAGGCCGGCCGTCACGAGGTCGGCTACGTTCGTCGGGCCGGACGGGTCGGCGCCGAGCTCGACGAGCACCTCGGGGTCGGCCACGTCGACCGGCACGAGCGCCATCGGCGCGTTGGACACGGCGCGAGCGGCCGTGATCGCCTGGTGCAATACCAGCGTCGCGGTGCCCGCGAAGGCCCACTTCTCCTCGGCGGCGAGCACGAGCAGGGCGTTCGCGAGGGCGTAGAGCCCCTCCTGGGAGATCGGGGTGCTGTCTGCGTGCGTGGCGCCACCGAGCGCGGTCAGGACGGTAAAGAGGTCGAGCTCCTCCGGGCCGTCGGCGGAGGCATGGGCACGGCGCGGGTCGCCGGACGTCTGGCGGCCGCGCGCACCACCACGGTGTTTTGACGTAGACATGCCGCCGATCCTCTCACCCTAACCGGGGCGCAGCGCCACATACTCCCCAGGTGGCAGCCCCGGCCCCGATCGGGGGGCACCGGCCGGGACGCGACGCGGGCCGGGTTCGCCGTCTCCCCCCACGGGACGGCGAACCCGGCCGCGGCGGTCAGGGAGTTGGGGTGGCGCCGGGCAGCATCCCCGTCAGGGGCGGGCAGAGGTTCGTGACGGCGGACTGGACCACGAACTCGGCCATCCGGTAGTCCATCGGCTTGGTGAGGAAGACCCGGGTGTCGTCGTAGGCGGCGCTCACGGCCGACCCGTCCGCCGACTTCTCCTGGACAACGAACGCGCCGGTACCGCCGGGGTCGTCAGCGGACACGACGACCTCCTGGACGAGACTGCCGTAGCTGACCCCGGCCTCGGCGGCGACCTGGCAGATGCCGTTTCCGACGAGGACGAGCCGGCCGTCGTACTTCGCAGCCTCGGACGCCTTGCGCTCGTCGGAAGCGTGCTTCGAGATGTTCTCGGGGACGACGAAGTCCGTCGCACGCATGCTGCTCACGTAGGTCACCACACCCGGCTCGCCGGTTGCGCCCGACGCGGCCGCTGCGGTCCCGCTCTGCTGCGCGCACCCGCTGAGGAGCAAGGCGGCTCCCACGATGCCGACCGCTGCTGGTCCTAGCTTCATGATGTCCCCCCGCGACGGCCCGAGTCCGTCCCGGTCCGACGAGGATGATCTTTCGCGTCGATGATCACGGACGCCAGCACGGAGGTGTCCGATTTATCCTGCACCTAACGTTGGCCGTCGCCGGCTTAGGCTGACGATCCGTCAGTTTCGCGAGAAACCCGCGCGCGACGACGCCCCCGCCCTCCTCGCGGAGGACGGGGGCGTCGAGTGCGTACGGACTAGCTGCAACCGCTGGTCGAGCCGCAGCCCTCACAGACGTAGCAGGAGCCGGCCGGGCGCATCTTCGTGCCGCAGGTGAAGCACAGCGGGGCGTCCGCGGTACGGCCCTGCTGGGCCTCCAGCAGCTCGATGGACGAGCCGGGCCGCGGGCTGCCGCCTTCCTCCCACGTCGCCGAGACACCCCCGACGGTGGAGTCGACCGGCTCGATCGGCGCCGACTGGGCGAGCGCCTCGACGTCGAGCTCGTCGCCGTTGTCGTCGTCCTGGAAGTACGAACCCGTCTCCAGGTGCCGCGAGCGCTCCTCGGCGGTGTAGATGCCGAGGGCCGCACGGTCGTCTGCGGACATGTAGTCCAGGGACAGGCGACGGAAGATGTAGTCCATGATCGACGCCGACATCCGGACGTCCGAGTCGTCCGTCATACCCGCGGGCTCGAAGCGCATGTTGACGAACTTCTGCGCGTACGTGTCGAGCGGGACCCCGTACTGCAGGCCGATCGACACCGCGATCGAGAAGGCGTCCATCATCCCGGCGAGGGTCGATCCCTGCTTGCTCATCTTGAGGAAGATCTCGCCGAGCCCGCCGTCGGGGTAGCCGGAGGAGGTCATGTAGCCCTCCGCGCCGCCGACCGAGAACGACACCGTCTTCGAGTCGCGCGACTTCGGCAAACGCCGGCGGATCGGACGGTGCTCGAGCTGCACGGGCGGGGCGAGCAGCGCGGCCGCCGCGTCCGCTGCCGCGGCGGTCTTCTTGTTGCTGCCGGCCGACAGCGGCTGCCCGACCTTGCAGTTGTCGCGGTAGACGGCGAGAGCCTTCAGACCCATCCGCCAACCCTTCTCGTACACCTCCTCGATCTCCGCGACCGTCGCCTCGGACGGCATGTTGACGGTTTTGGAGATCGCGCCGGAGATGAACGGCTGGACCGCGGCCATCATCGACACGTGGCCCATCGGGCGGATCGAGCGCTCGCCCATCGCGCAGTCGAAGACCTCGTAGTGCTCCAAGCGCAGACCGGGCGCACCGACGACGATGCCGTGCTCGGCGATGTACTCGACGATCGCCTCGATCTGCTCGGCCTGGTAGCCCAGCTTGACGAGCGCCCGCGGCACGGTCTGGTTGACGATCTGCATCGACCCGCCGCCGACCAACTTCTTGAACTTGACGAGCGCCAGGTCGGGCTCGATGCCGGTCGTGTCGCAGTCCATCATCAGGCCGATGGTGTTGTGGCTGACGAGGCCGTTGGCCACGTAGGTCACATTTTCCGGCACCGACAGGTCGTAGGTCGGCTGGACGCCGCCGTCCTCGTTTGCCGCGACAGTCTCGAACAGGTAGCCGAGTGCATGGCCGAGCCGCGCGTCGGGCTTCTCCTCGAAGATCCGCCGAGCGGTCATCCGCGGAACCCCGCCGGACTTGCGGAGCGCGTTGACGACGACGTTGCGAAGCTCGTGGGTCGTGGGGACGAGCTCTTCCCACACGGCGCGCGGCAGATGGACGCGATCGCGGTTCCCGGTCTGAACCGGCTCGAGCTCCGGCAGCAACATCGCCTTGCGGTTGCCGATGAAGCCGGCGACCTCCTCGAAGTTGAGCGCGTGGTCGAGATTGCGCAGCCGGATCTGGAACTGCGCGCCACCCCAGCCACTGACGGTCTCGCGGGTCGTGGAGGCGAGCCCGAGGCTCAGAAGCAGCGTGCGCACCTCGTTGGCGAACGAGGCCGACGCGGTCGAGAGCGACGGGACGCCCTCACCGACAGTCCCGTCCGCCTCGAACAGCCCGCGCACGAACGCCCCGTAGACGGCGGGGTCGTTGGTCTCGAGCAACGCAGAAGGGATCCTCGGGGTCCAACCCTTGCCGGTGTGGCCGCGGTCGGGCAGCGTCTTCGCGAACCCCGCCGCCTGCCACCAGCGGGCGAGGCGCACGGACTGCAGCGTCACCTCCTGGTAGCCCTCGCACGCGGTCACGACCGGCTCGAGGTCGAACAGGCTCTTCGACAAGATCCGGAAGCGCTCGACCACGTCGAGGTCCGCATCCGCGACGCAGAGCCGGATGCCCTTCGCGTGCAGGCTCCCGTCCCCCATGAAGTAGCCGACGAGCTCGGCGAGTTCGGCGTCCACGGCGTCCGGCACGCGAACGTGGCAATCTCCGGCGTAGTAAGCCTGGTCGAGCACCGGCAGCGGCACCCGGCGAGGCTCCCCGACGAGCGTGCCGAGCTGCACCGGCAGTACGTCCCCGTCGACGATCTCGGCGAGCCGCTTCCACACCCACTCGCCGGTGACCGCGTCGACGACCTTGACCCGGTGGGCGAGAGTGCCCTGGATCTGGTAGCCGCCCTGGGTCACGATCCGCCGCGTCGGCTCCTCACCGTTGACGAAGAACTTCGTCGCGGTACGGGGGCCGTCGTCGGTGGACACGGCGAGGTCCAGGTCCTGCCAGCGGTCGCCGTAGATCTCACCCAGTTCCGACAACCGCGTCAGGCCACGATCGGTCGTCACCAGGGTGTCGGCGGTCAAGCAACCGGTCGGCGCGAGCACCGAGGCTTGCGAGTTGCGCCAGCCGTTGGCGCTCGCCGGTCTTGAGGCACTCGGCCCACGTCCGGGTCGCGAGGCTGAGGATGCCGCGGTCCATCTCGCCGATCGAGCGGACGGCGTCGCCGGCCGCCGCGTGCTTGCGCATCACCCGGGTGTGCGCCTCGGCGTTGCGCGCGTAACCGTCGTACGGCCCGACAACGCCGGCCAGCTCGGCCGAGCGCTTGTAGGCGGTGCCGGTCATCAGGCTGGTGATGGCGGCGGCGAGCGCGCGCCCGCCCTCGGAGTCGTAGCCGTGGCCGGTGGCCATGAGCAGCGCGCCGAGGTTCGCGTAGCCGATGCCGAGCTGGCGGAAGGCGCGCGTGGTGTCGCCGATCGACTCGGTCGGGAAGTCGGCGAAGCAGATCGAGATGTCCATCGCCGTGATGACCAGCTCGACGACCTTCGCCATTTGCGGGGCGTCGAACGTGCCGTCGTCCTTGAGGAACTTCATCAGGTTCAGGGACGCGAGGTTGCACGAAGAGTTGTCGAGGTGCAGGTATTCCGAGCACGGGTTGCTGGCGGTGATGCGCCCGCTCTCCGGGCAGGTGTGCCAGTCGTTGATCGTGCCGTCGTACTGGATGCCCGGGTCGGCGCACGCCCACGCGGCCTTGGCCATCGTGTGGAACAGGGTCCGCGCGTCGACGTGCTCGATGATCTCGCCGGTGGTGCGCGAGCGCAGGCCGAACTGCCCGCCGGACTCGACGGCCCGCATGAACTCGTCGGTGACGCGGACGGAGTTGTTGGCGTTCTGGTACTGGACGCTCGCGATGTCGGAGCCGCCGAGGTCCATGTCGAAGCCCGCGTCACGCAGGACGCGGATCTTCTCCTCCTCGCGCGCCTTCGTCTCGATGAACTCGGCGATGTCGGGGTGGTCGACGTCGAGGATGACCATCTTCGCCGCGCGCCGGGTGGCACCGCCGGACTTGATGGTGCCCGCGGACGCGTCCGCACCGCGCATGAAGCTGACCGGGCCCGAGGCCGTGCCGCCGGAGGACAGCAGCTCCTTGGACGAACGGATGCGCGAGAGGTTCAGGCCGGCGCCGGAGCCGCCCTTGAAGATCAGGCCCTCCTCGCGGTACCAGTTCAGGATCGAGTCCATCGTGTCGTCGACCGCGAGGATGAAACACGCCGACACCTGCTGGGGCGCCGACGTGCCGACGTTGAACCAGACCGGCGAGTTGAACGAGAACACCTGGTGCAGCAGCGCGTGCGTGAGCTCGTGTTCGAAGATCTCGGCGTCACCGGGAGTGGCGAAGTAGCCGTGCTGCTCGCCCGCCGCGCGGTAGGTCTTCACGACGCGGTCGATGAGCTGCTTGAGGCTCCACTCGCGGACGGGGGTGCCCGACCGCGCCGCGGAAGTACTTGGTGGTGACGATGTTGGCGGCGTTCACGGACCAGAACGTCGGGAACTCGACGGCCTTCTGCTCGAACCCGACCGACCCGTCGCGCCAGTTCGTCATGACGACGTCGCGACGCTCCCAGTCGACCTCGTCGTACGGGTGACGCCCGGGCGTGGTGAAGATCCGCTCCATCGTCATTCCCCCAGGCCTGCGCCCCGCCTGCGCGTGCAGGCCGTTCATCGTCTCCGTCACTGAAGTCCTCCTGGTTGGGGCCAACGCCTGGAGCTGCGTCGACATGCCGTCGCCCGATCCCCGTACGGCATCGCTGTCTACTGATGTCTCGTTCTGTCGTGCCTTGCTGCCAGGCGGCGGCCCCTCCGACTCAGGTACCCGCCCGGTGGGAATGCTCACCGCGACACCCCCACGCGCTCGGCGCGCAGCAGGGCGATCTCGGCCTCGAAGTCCTCCATCGACTCGAACGAGCGGTACACGCTCGCGAACCGCAGGTAGGCGACCTCGTCCAGCGCCCGCAGCGGACCCAGGATCGACATGCCCACCTCGTGGGCGGGCACCTCGGAGCTGCCCACCCCCCGGACGGCCTCCTCGACCCGGCAGGCGAGCAGGGCGAGGGCGTCGTCGTCGACCGGCCGGCCCTGGCACGCCTTGCGCACCCCGGCCAGCACCTTCTCGCGGCTGAACGGCTCGGTGGCGCCACTGCGCTTGACCACGTGCAAGTTCGCTGTCTCGATCGTCGTGAACCGCCGCCCGCACTGGCCGCACTGACGGCGGCGCCTGATCGCGGCTCCGTCCTCGGCTGTGCGGGAGTCGATCACCCGGGTGTCCGCGACGCGGCAGAAAGGACAATCCATCCGAGCGCTCCTCTCCCGTTCTCGCAGGCTTCCGCGACGCCCGAAAACGGGCCTGACAGCGGCTGCCCGAGCCCTCCCTGGGGACGATTCTGTGCATGTCCTGGGGAGAACTTGTGTCTAACCGACCACAACCTGTGGACGACTTACAGCGGTGTAATACAACATCTGGGGGAACCGTAGATCCCGCCACCGACAACCGCAAGCGCGTGGACGGTTCGGATCCGTCGTCGCCACCGAGCCGGGCGCCGCACCCCAGGTCAGGGGCTCGAGACAGTCAGAAAATGCCGGGAGGTCGGCGTGTCCGGGACATTCCGGGCGGGTCGCCACCCCCGCCCCACCTGCCCCAGAAGTCCTCACCCGGCACCCGCCAGGACGCCGAGGACGGCGTGCAACCGCACGAGGGCAGCCACCTCGAGGACGAGGCCCAAGCCGAGCAGCGCGGCATCCGGCCGGGCCCGCTTGCCCGGGCCTCGGGTCCGCAGCGCGACGCCGAGTACAGCGATCGGGAGGAGCAACGCGGGCCACCCCAGGAACCGGACGGCGAGGACCGACGGCGCGCGCCCGGTGCCGGCCAGGGACGCCGCGAACGCCAGGCCGAAGCTGACGAGCGCCACCACGAGACCGGCCCAGAACTGCCGCCACAGAAGGTCGCGTACCGGCAACGGACGCCCACACACCGGCCGCTCGGACATCCGCCGTCCGGGGCTGCGCGCGAGGGCGAAAGCGACGGGGTCAGCCGGGTCGCGAGCGTCGGGCACGCAGACGACCGCAGGTGCGCTGTCGAGCGCCGGCAGCAGGTAGACCGAGGGCCAGGGCCGCTCCTGAAGCGGCGCCTGCGGCAGGTCCGCGAGCGGGGCACGGGCGGCGGGGACCACGGAACGCCTTCCGTTCTGAGGTGCGAGGAAGCTCGGCGGGCTGCGGAAGCCCAATTCCGAGTCAGGGCAGCGCGATGCGCTCGCCGGCCCGGATGTCGGCGCCGGGCAGCGCGTTCAGTTCGCGGATGCGGTCGATCGTGGCGCGCGGGTCGACGCCTGGCGCGGCACGACGCGCGATTTCCCACAATGTCTGCCCCGGCTCGACCACCACGTACTCGTAGGACCGCGCGAGCTGCGCGGAATCCGTTGCCACACTGGGGTTCTGACCGAGCGTCAGGCCACCGACGAGGGCGACGCCGACCAGGGCGCCCAACAACCCCGCCCTGCCGCGCCGCGTCAGCCGAACAGGCGCAGGCGCCGGGCGCGGCGCCGCGACAGGCACCGCCGGACGCGCAGCCACCCGCGGGGCGGCGACCCGCGGGGCGGCGACCCGCGGGACCGCCGCCAGCCCGCACGCCGACACCGTCAGCCGCGCCGTCGGAGCACCCACCGGGACCAGGTTCAGTTGCGCCGTGCCGTTCATGTCTGCCTCCTGGAGAACCACTCGCGATCGAACATGCATTCGATCGAACGCCTGAACGAATTTGTACACCACCGCGCCGACAAAAAGCCACGCCGCTTCGAACATGTGTTTGATTCGACCCCGGTGAGCGCGCTACGGTCTGCCCACTGATCCGAGCCGAGGAGGTTGTGGTGGGCGCTACCCGCAAGGGCGACGACGGCGGCAAAGTGGGTGGCAGCGACGCGGGGAGCAGCGACGCGGGGAGCAGCGCGGTGGGGAGCAGCGCGGTGGGGAGCAGCGCGGTGGGGAGCAGCGCGGTGGGGAGCAGCGCGGTGGGGAGCAGCGCGGTGGGGAGCAGCGCGGTGGGTGGCGGCGACGTTCGGGCCCTGCCCGACGGGCCCGCCGACGTCGGCGGCCTGACTCCCCGGCAGCGCAAGGTCCTCGAGGTGATCAGCGCGTCCGTCGAGCGACGCGGCTACCCGCCGTCGATGCGCGAGATCGGCGACGCGGTCGGCCTGACGTCGACCTCGTCGGTGTCCCACCAGCTCATCGCGCTCGAGCGCAAGGGCTTCCTGCGGCGCGACCCGAACCGCCCGCGAGCCGTCGAGGTGCGCTTTCCCGAGGCGGCGACCGCCTCCGACGACCCGGTCGCGGCCGAGCCGGAGGACGAGCACGGCATCTCCGCGCGGCCGGCCGCCCGCTACGTCCCCGTGATGGGCCGCATCGCGGCCGGGGGCCCGATCCTCGCGGAGGAGGCGATCGAAGACGTCTTCCCGCTGCCCCGACAGCTCGTCGGCGACGGCGCGCTGTTCCTGCTGAAGGTCAGTGGCGACTCCATGGTCGACGCCGCGATCTGCGACGGCGACTGGGTGGTCGTGCGCCAGCAGCCGGTCGCCGAGTCCGGCGACATCGTCGCCGCGATGCTCGACGGGGAGGCGACGGTGAAGACCTTCAAGCGCAAGGGCGGGCACGTCTGGCTGATGCCGCACAACCCGGCCTTCGACCCGATCCCCGGCGACGAGGCGACCATCCTCGGCCGCGTGGTCAGCGTCCTGCGCCGCTTGTAGGGCAAGTAGCGAACTGTCACGCCGGCGTGCAGCGTAGCTGGCGCAGTGCCGGGCGGGCGTGACGTAGGAAGTGAGGAACGACCGACCGAAGGAGCGCCCGAACGGCACTGCACAGCGCGCGCCGCAAGCGTTCAAGGGCTGAGCCCGCTATGACACCGCCATTTCGTCGATGCGGCGGAGCGCGGCATGCGCGGCGGCCCGGTCGGTGGTGTACCAGAACGGCGGCATCGTGCCGCGGAGGAAGCCTCCGTAGCGGGCCGTCGCCAGGCGGGAGTCCAGTACCGCGACGACCCCGCGGTCGTCCTGACGGCGGATCAGGCGGCCGGCCCCCTGGGCCAACCGTACGGCGGCGTGCGCGGCGGAGACCGCCATGAACCCGCTGCCGCCCGCCTGGTCCACGGCCCTGGAGCGGGCTGCCGACAACGGTTCGTCCGGCCGCGGGAACGGGATGCGGTCGATCAGGACGAGCTGGCACGAGGGGCCGGGGACGTCGACGCCCTGCCACAGCGACATCGTCCCGAACAGGCAGGTCTGCGGCTCGTCCGCGAACCGCCGCACGAGCTCCGAGAGCGTGTCGTCGCCCTGGCAGAGCACCGGCAGCTCGAGCCGGGTTCGCAGCGCCGCCGCCGCCTGCTCGGCCGCTCGGCGGGACGAGAACAGGCCGAGCGCCCGTCCTCCGGCGCTCACGACGAGCTCGGCGATCTCGTCCAACGCCGCTTCGGACAGGCCGTCACGCCCGGGCGCCGGCAGGTGCTTGGCGACGTAGAGGATGCCCTGCTTGCCGTAGTCGAACGGCGATCCGACGTCGAGGCCCCGCCACGGCGGGGGCGGCTTGGCAACGTCGGCGGCGTCGGCAGGCGCGGCGTCGGTCTCGGCATCGGTCTCGGTCTCGGGCTGCCCGCCTGGAGCCGTCGAGTCGGGCGCGGGTTCGTCGGGCTCCTGCTCGACAGCCCGGTCGGCCTCGGGCCCGAGGCCGAAGCTGCGGGCGGTGAACTCGAAGGACCCGCCCAGCTCGAGGGTCGCGGAGGTCAGGACGATCGTGCGGCGCCGGAACAGGGCCTCGCGCAGCAACCCCGCGACCGACAGCGGCGCCACCCGCAAGACGCGGCCGCGGCGCTCCTCCAGCGTCAGCCACGCCACGTCGTGCTGGGCGACCGCGGCGAGCCGAGCCGCGGTCTCGAAGATCTCCTCGACCGAGCCCCGCGCGAGCCGCTTGGCCAGCACCTCGTCCGGGGAGTCGTCGCGGGACGTGCTGATCGACGCCGTCACGCCGCGGGCCGCGTCCCGCACCGCGGCGAGCTCGGCGGCCAGCAACGGCGGGGTCGGGTCGAGGCGGCCCGGTTCGACGCCGGCCATCGTGGCGCCGAGCCCTTCGCCGACGCCGCGGAGGATGTCGACGGCGCGCTCGTCCGCGACCTTGGTCGCCATTCGCGCGGCTCGCTCGACCATCGCGGCCGTCAACTCGGCCGTGGCGACGCCGGTGACCCGGTCGACGAGTTCGTGCGCCTCGTCCACGACGACGACGTCGTGCTCCGGCAGTACCGGAATGCCCTCCAGGGCGTCGATCGCGAGCAGGGCATGGTTGGTGACGACAATGTCTGCCTCCGCCGCCCGCGCCCGGGCCCGCTCGGCGAAGCATTCTTCCCCGAACGTGCACCGGGCGGCGCCGATGCACTCACGGGAGGTCACGGCGATCTGCGCCCAGACGCGGTCGTACACGCCGGGCAGCAGGTCGTCCCGGTCGCCCGTGTCCGTCTCCGACGCCCAGGCCCGGGCGCGCACGACCTCCCGGCCCATCGGCGAGGTCGCCGATTCGTCGAACAGGACGTCGGCCTCGTCCGGCCCGCCGTTGTCGAGGCGGTTGAGGCACACGTAGTTGTTGCGGCCCTTGAGGATCGCGAAGGTCGGGCGCCGCCCGAGCAGGGGTTCCGCCGCGTCCGCCAGGCGGGGCAGGTCGCGCCGGATCAGCTGCGCCTGCAGCGCCAACGTGGCCGTCGCGACCACGACCGGCCGCCCGTGCAGCAGGGCCGGGACGAGGTACGCGAGCGACTTGCCGGTGCCCGTGCCGGCTTGGACGAGCAGATGCTCCTTGCGCCGCATCGCCGCCCGGACAGCCTCGGCCATCTCCCCCTGACCGGGCCGTTCCACCCCGCCGAGGTCGCCGACGGCGGCAGCGAGCAGCTCGGAGACGGACGGGCGGGCGGGCACCGGTCGAGACTAACCGGCCAGAAGTTTCCCCAAGGTCACCCGCGCCGCCCCTGTGGACGAACGAACGAGTCAGTCCGCAACCGGAGCGACGCCGAAGGCGGCCAACTCGCCGGCCAGGGCGGGTGAGACCCGGGCGCGCAGGTGCGTCCCGTCGCCCGTGTGCTCCTCGAGGTCGATCTCGCCGCGTTCGTGCAGCCGGGAGACCAGGTCCCCCCGGTCGTACGGCAGGAGCACGTCGACCTCGATGTCCGGGCGCGGCAGGCGGGCCTGCACGGTGGCCATGAGCTCGGCGATGCCCTGCCCGCTGCGCGCGGAGATGACGACCGCGGTCGGCTCGCGCCGCACGATCCGTTCGATCACGTACGGGTCGGCGGCGTCGGCCTTGTTGACCACGACCAGCTCGGGGAACTCCGGTCGCGTCGATCTCGGCCAGGACCGCCCGGACGGCCGCGAGCTGCGACTCCGGCTCCGGGTCGGAACCGTCGACGATGTGCACGATCAGGTCGGCACCGGAGATCTCCTCCAGCGTCGAGCGGAACGCTTCGACGAGCTGGTGGGGCAGGTGCCGGACGAACCCGACGGTGTCGGTCAGCGTGAACTCGTGCCCGTCCGGCGTGGTCGCCTTCCGGACGGTCGGGTCGAGCGTCGCGAACAGCGCGTTCTCGACCAGCACGCCGGCGCCGGTGAGCCGGTTCAGCAGCGAGGACTTGCCCGCGTTCGTGTAGCCGACGATCGCCACGGACGGGACGGCGTTGCGCCGCCGCTCGCTGGCGCTGCGTCTCGCGGGAGGTGCCCATCGCCTCGAGCTCGTGGCGAAGCTTCGCCATCCTCGTGCGGATCCGCCGCCGGTCGGTCTCGATCTTCGTCTCACCGGGACCGCGGCCGCCGATGCCGGCGCCGCCGGCTACCCGGCCACCGCCCTGCCGCGACATCGAGGCGCCCCAGCCGCGCAGGCGCGGCAGCATGTACTGCCATCTGGGCGAGCTCGACCTGGGCCTTGCCTTCCCGCGAGCGGGCGTGCTGGGCGAAGATGTCGAGGATCAGGGCCGTCCGGTCGATGACCTTGACCTTGACGACGTCCTCGAGCTTGGTCAGCTGACTGGGCGTCAGTTCACCGTCGCAGATGAGAGTGTCGGCGCCCTCGGCGAGGATGACGTCGCGCAGTTCCTTCGCCTTGCCGGAACCGATGTAGGTCGCGGGGTCGGGCTTGTCGCGGTGCTGCATCAGTCCGTCGAGCACGAGCGCGCCGGCGGTCTCGGCGAGGCGGCGCAGCTCCAGCATGGAGTTCTCGGCCTCGGCCACGGTGCCCTGGGTCCAGACCCCGCACAGGACGACCCGCTCGAGCCGCAGCTGGCGGTACTCGACCTCGGTGACGTCCGTGAGCTCGGTGGACAGCCCCTGGACCCGGCGCAACGCCTGGCGGTCGGCGAGATCCTGCTGGTCCCCGTCCTGCTCGGACCAGTCCAGCTGTTCGTCTGCCCAGTCCTGGCCCTCGGGTGCGTCGTTCGTTCCCTCAGGTGAAGCACTGGTGGAAGTCATACCGTCCCTAGTTTCTCGACGTGTGGTGTCCGGAACCGTGCACGGCCAGCGTCGCACGGTTCGCACGCGCCGGACGAACGGATATCTACCCGCGAGAGTGCTGCGCCACCGGGCCGAACGCCACCAGTTCCCCCTCCGCGACGAGCACCGCGGGCCCCGCCATCGACACCCGCCCGTCCGCGCGGACGCCGATCTCCAACCGTCCACCCGGGACGTCCACGGTGTAGGTGACGGCTCCGCCGTCCTCGTGGAGCAGGCCGTCGCGGCGGGCCGCCGCGACCATGACGGCGCACGCCCCCGTCCCGCACGAGCGGGTCTCCCCCACCCCGCGCTCGTGGACGCGCATCGCGACGTGGTGCGGCCCGCGGTCGACGACGAACTCGACGTTGACGCCCTCGGGGAAGGCGCCGGCGGGGACGACCTCGGGGGCGGTGCGCAGGTCGCCGGCGTGGTCCAGGTCGTCGACGAAGACGACCGCGTGCGGGTTCGGCATCGTCACGGCCTCCGCCGGCCACGACCGCGCCCCGACCCGGACGGTGACCGGGCCGGTGTCGGGCCACCCGGCCGCGCCCATGTCCACGGTCACGTCGCCCTGCGCCCCGAGCTTGACGCTGCGCAGGCCGCCCCGGGTTGCGACGGTGAACTCGCCGGGCGGCTCGAGGAAGGTGGTCGACGAGGTAACGGGCGAACACGCGGATGCCGTTGCCGCACATCTGCGCGGTCGAGCCGTCGGCGTTGCGGTAGTCCATGAACCAGCGGGTCTGACCGGCGTACGCGACCCCCTCGGGGTCCGCGGCCGCGGGGACGACCCGCAGGATGCCGTCGGCCCCGATGCCCGCCCGGCGGTCGCAGATCGACACGATCTGCTCCGGGGTGAGGTCGAGCTCGCCCGCCAGGTCCGGGATCACGACGAAGTCGTTCTCGGTCCCGTGGCCCTTGACGAAGCGCAGCCGTGAGGTGCTCATGCACCCACAGTACGGATCGCGGCGGAGGTCAGGTCGGGGTCGTCGAAGCGCAGCCAGTGCACTCGCGGGTCGCGGCCGAACCACGAGGCCTGGCGCCGGGCGAACTTGCGCGTCCGCGTTACGGTGTCGGCCCTGGCCGCCGCCTCGTCCCACTCCCCGTCGAGCATGCCCAGCACCTGCGCGTACCCCAGCGCGCGCGAGGCTGTCAGCCCGTCCCGCAGGCCGCGGTGGGCGAGCCCGGCGACCTCCGCGACGAGCCCGGCGTCCCACATCGCGTCGACGCGCGCCGCGATGCGGGCGTTCAGCACGTCGCGGGGCCCGTCCAGCCCGATCTGGACCGCCGGGCGCACGTAGCTCGGGTCCGGCAGCGTCGCGGTGAACGTGCCGCCGGTGATCTCGACGACCTCGAGCGCCCGGACGATGCGCCGTCCGTTTCCGGCCAGGATCCGCCCGGCGGCGGCGGGGTCGAGCGCGGCCAGCCGGGCGTGCAGCGCGGCCGGGCCGACCTCGGCGAGCTCGGCCTCCAGCCGCGCGCGGACGGCCGCGTCCGTCCCGGGGAAGGCGAGGTCGTCCAGCACCGCGCGCACGTAGAGCCCGGACCCGCCCACCAGCACGGGCGTGGCGCCCCGGCCCTGGATCTCGGCGACGGCGGCGCGAGCCAGGCGCTGGTATTCGGCGACGCTGGCGGTCACCCGGACGTCCCAGACGTCCAGCAGGTGGTGCGGGACGCCGCCGCGCTCGGCGGGGGTCAGCTTCGCGGTGCCGATGTCCATCCCGTCGTAAAGCTGCATCGAGTCGGCATTGACGACCTCGCCGCCCAGCCGCCGGGCCAAGGCGATGCCGAGGTCCGACTTGCCTGCCGCGGTCGGGCCGACCACGGCGACGACGGGCGGGGTGTGCATTTCCACAGTGTCCCAGTCTGGGACGGCGGGCCGTGTTTGCCGGACGGCCACGGGGAAGGACTGTCGGCGTTGAACTTCGACGAGAGGAGCCGTCATGACCAAGAGCAACGCGGACGACGGAGCGCTCATGCAGGACGCGCTGGACGACGTGACCGGCGCGGACACCGAGAAGAACCCCGGCATCGACGGCGCACCCGCCCCGTCCACGCCCGACGCCCCCGGCGCGGCGGACGCCGCCGTCTCACCCGCGGTGACGCCGGGCCCGTCCCCCGACGCGGACGCGGGGTCCGGGCGGTCGGAGACGCACAACCCGTAGCGGTAGCGAATTCCTGATCATCGAACGACCCGACCATTGAGGAGGCGGCCGACATGGGCGCGTTGGACAACCTGAAGAACAAGGCGCAGGACCTGGTCACCGAACACAACGACAAGATCGACTCGGGGCTGGACAAAGCCGCGCAGTTCGTCGACCAGAAGACCGGCGGCAAGTACAGCGACAAGATCAACTCCGGCGTAGACAAGGCCCAGGAGGCGCTCGACAAGGTCGGCGGCGAGCAGACCGCGACGCCGGACAGCGCCGGCGTGCAGGATCTGGACGGGATCGGCCACGACGGCTCGGAAACCGTGGCGTCGGACGGGCTCGGCGCGCCTGACGTCTCGCGCGAAAGCCCCCCGCGCTCGTGAGACCGGGGTGAGCCGTCCGCTTCGGCTCACCCTTCTGCGTCCGGCTGATCGGTGTCGACAGGCCCGATCAGCCGGACGCAGCTCACGTCCACGTGGCGACGAGGTAGCCCACGCCGTAGGGCGCCGCGTCGTAGAGGACGCGCGCCTTCGGCCGTGGACCGAGCCGGGCCGCCCCCGCGAGCACCTGCCAGGCCGCGCGGCCCACGGCCAGCAGGTCGGCCGCCAGTCCGCAGTCCAACGCCAGGAGCGCGGCCGCGTCGCCCTCGGCCAGCGCGGCCGCCACGGCCCCGTCCCATGCCTGCGCGCGGAGGTCGAGATGCCCCGGGGCCGCGATCGAGCGGCGAGCGCTCCCGTCCCCGAGCACGAGCAGGAATATTCGGCCTGCGGACGTCAGGTCGGCGCCCGCGGCGGCGCACGACGCCGGGCTCTCACCTGGCGCGACGGCGTACCCGACCCGCGGCCCCGCCCAACCCGCGCGGTCCAGCAACCACGCGCCGATCGTCAGGGACAACGGCAAGGTCCCGCGGCTGCCGGGCAGCCCGAAACCGGCCAGCGCGCCCGGAGAGGCGAGCTCGACCGGCCCGGTCCGCTCCCCCGCACCGACCAGCACCACCTGGTCGGGGCCGGTGGCGAGCCCCACCGCGAGCGCCTCCGCGCAGGCGACCCGCAGCGCGTCCAGCTCCGCGGCCGCCCCGGCGGCCACCTCGGGGACGAGCAACGGCGGGTGCGGGCAGACCGCGGCGGCGCAGAGCACGCTCAGCGCCTCGCGGCGGCGCGCAAGGTCGCGTGGCGCCCCACGGCGGACGTGTCGCTCAGCGACGCGATCTGATCCAGGACGACCCGGCGGCGCGCGGTGTCGTCGGCCGCCTCGTCCCAGTCCTCGCGGAACGGCACCTCCAGCGAGCCCGGGGCTGTCGAGGTGAACAACTCGACGAGTTCGGCGAGGATTTCCCGCTCGCGCTCCTGGATCACGGCCCGCGCGTCCGTGCGCATCACGTAGCGGGCGGCCGTCGCCTTGAGCAAGGCGACCTCGGCCTGCGTCTCCCGCGGGACGACCAGGTCTGCCGCGTACCGGGTCAACGTCCCCGGGCCGTACGCGGCCCGGGTCGCGTGCTCCGCCGCGGTGCAGAACCGCCCGATCAGCTGGCTCGTCATGTTCTTCAGTGCCGCCATCCCGCGCCGGCCCGGGTCGTGTCCGTACGGCCACCAGTCCAGGGCCGCGAGGACGGCGGCGCGCTCCGCCAGCTCGGCCTCGCCGGCGTCCGGCAGGTAGGTCTCCCGCGCGATCGCCGCGATCTCGGCCACGTCCGCCGCGCAGGTCAGTGCCTTCAGGTCGATCGTGCGGGCCCAGACGCCGTCCTCCACGTCGTGGACGGAGTAGGCGACGTCGTCCGCGAAGTCCATGACCTGGGCCTCCAGGCAGCGCCGCTCGCCCAGCTCGCGGGGCCGGATCCAGCCGAAGACCTCGAGGTCGTCCGGGTAGACGCCGAACTTGCCGGTGTCCCCGCGCCGCGGCCACGGGTACTTGATCGTCGCGTCCAGCGCAGCGCGGGTCAGGTTGAGCCCGGCGCTGCGCCCGGACGCGGTGAACGACTTTCCCTCGAGGCGGGTGAGCACCCGCAGGGTCTGCGCGTTGCCTTCGAACCCGCCGCAGTCGGCCGCCGCGGCGTCCAGCGCGTCCTCGCCGTTGTGCCCGAACGGCGGATGCCCGAGGTCGTGGGCCAGGCAGGCGGTCTCGACGAGGTCGGGGTCGCAGCCGAGCTGGCGGCCCAGCTCGCGTCCGACCTGGCCTACCTCGAGGGAGTGCGTGAGCCGGTTCCGGGAGAAGTCGTCGGTCGTCGGGGCCACGACCTGCGTCTTCGCGGCCATCCGGCGCAGCGCCGCCCCGTGCAGCACCCGGGCCCGGTCGCGCTGGAACGCCGAGCGCCCCGTGCGCTTGGGCGGCTCCGGCACCCAGCGGGTGCGGTCCGACGGCGAGTAGCCCGGCCCCGAGCCCTCGTCATGTTCCATGCCGCCGAACCCTACGGAAAAAAGTTGTTGGGATCCGGGGGGCTCGCTCCTCACAGCTGTGTCCGCCGGCCGAATCCGGCCCGCCACACTCTCGAGGAGCCTCCGATGGCCCGCACTACCCGCCGTACCACCCGCCGCGCCACAGCGGCGGCCGCAACCGCCGCCCTGCTCGCCGGCGTCACCCTCACCGGCACGCTCGCCGGGTCCGCGAGCGCCGTCCCCGGCGTGCCGGCGGACGCGTTCGACCCGTCCTCGGTGTCGTGGCTCTCCCACCGCGACCAGTCCTCCGCGGCATTCGGCACCACCTTCGCGAAGAACAAGAAGGCCGGCTACCTGCTCACCGACCTCGAGATCGACGCCGTGGGTTCCGCCTACAAGGTCGGCTCGGTCTGGCAGGAGAACACGGACGGCCGGGCGTGGCGCGAAAAGCGGGACCTGACCGGTACTCAGTTCGCGACCGAGTGGAGCGACGCCAAGGCCGACGGCCTGCGCCTCGTCGAGCAGGAGACCTACGTCACCGGCGGCGAACGCCGCTACGCCGGCGTCTGGGTCGCCAACACGGAGAAGCTCGCCTGGAGCTCGCACCGCGGCCAGACCGCGTCCGAACTCGCCGACACCGTCGCCGCGGCCCGCCGGAACGGGCTCATGCCGGTCGACTTCGACGAGTATCTGGTGGACGGGTCGAAGCGGTACTCGACCGTCTGGGTCGAAAACGACGCCGACCTCGACTGGAAGCTCGTCAACGACCTGACGTCCGCCGGTTGGGCGGACGAGTTCGACGCCCGCCCCGGTTACCGCGTCCTGTCCTTCGACTCGCTGGCGACGTCCAAAGGCCAGCGGTACGGCGGAATCTTCGTGCAGAACGGCGGCCGCAAGGCGACGTTCCGCCGCGACATGGACGCGACCGCGTACACCAACTGGTGGCACCGCTACTCCGACATGGGTTACCGCATGGTCGGGATGGACCGGTACGAGACCGCGAACGGGACGCGCTACGCGGCGATGTGGCGGCAGAACTCGAACCGTCCGACGTGGTCGCTGCGCTCCGCGGTGGACGCCCGCGTCCAGCAGGAGATCGACGGCACCACGACGCCCGGCGTCTCCGTCGCGATCTACCAGAACGGCGTCGCGAAGTACCTGCGCGGCTTCGGCGACGCTGACGTCGAGGCCGGCGAGTGGATGGACTCCGGCCACGTCGGCTCGATCGCGTCCGTGTCGAAGGCCGTCGCCGGCGTCCTGACGATGCGGATGGCCCGCAACAGCCCGCTCGACCTCGACGACACCACGCGCTCGTGGGTGCCGACGATGCCGAGCAAGCACACGCACACCGTCGGGGACCTGCTCGCCAACCGCGGCTGCATCCACCACTACGACGGCGGCGAGACCGCCTACGAGGACACGTCCTACGCGACCGCCCTCGCGGCGTCGAAGAAGTTCTGGAACGACGCGCTCGTCGACGACTGCGACAACGGCGAGTACAACTACTCGACGCACGGTTACACGCTGCTCGGCGCCGCGCTCGAGGCGGCCGGCGGCGACGACGTCAAGGACCTGGTCCGGTCCCGGCTCACCACCCCGTACAAGCTCGGGACGCTCGGCCCGCAGGACTTCTCCTCGTCCGTTCACCGCATGTCGATCTACGGCTCGAGCTACGACGAGATCGACACGTTCGACAACGACTGGAAGGTCCTCGGCGGCGGCATCGACTCCTCCGTCACCGACCTGGCCCGCTTCGGCGCGAAGCTGATCGGGGGTCAGATCCTGACCGACACCGAACTTTCGACGATGTTCACCCCGCCGAACGGCAACTCGAACTACGCCTACGGCTGGAGCACCGGCACCGAGGGCGGCACGCAGGTCGTCGCGAAGTCCGGGGCGTTCTCGGGCAACCGCGCCTACCTGCGGATGTTCCCGGAAAAGGGCATCGTCGTCGCGGTCATGGCCAACAGCAGGAGCGGCGGCGTCTCGGCGCAGGGCCTGGGCACAGCGCTCGGCTCGATCGTCCTGAACGCGAAGTAGCGCTCCGTGCGAAACGGCAGGCACCGCTGGGCGCCCCGGGCAACCGGGGCGCCCGGCGCCGTCGCGGCTGCTAGCTTTCGCCGGGTGGGGGCCATGCCGAACGCGGAGATCGTCGCGCTGCTCGCGGCCGGTGACGTCCGCGGCCTGGAAGCCGCCTACGGCGCGTACGCCGACCGGATCCACGACTACGCGCGCGGCCTGCTGCGTGCCGCCGGCCCGGAGGCCGCGGCCGACGTCGTCCACGACACCTTCCTGATCGCGCTCGCCAAGGGCGGGACGATCCGCGACCCCGAGCGGCTGCGCCCCTGGCTCTACGCCGTCGCCCGCAACGAGTGCCTGCGCGTGCTGCGGGCGACGAAGCGCAGCGAGCCCCTGACCTACGACGACGGAACCCCCAACCCCGCAGTGAGCGCGGCCGAGGCCGAAGGGAGCACCGACATGGCGACGGGCCTGAGCAAAGACGACCTGCGCGAACTGGTGCACGCGGCCGCCGCCGGGCTGAGCCCGAAAGACCGCGAAGTCTTCGACCTCGGCATGCGCCACGACCTCGCCGCCGCCGAGATCGGCCGGGCGCTCGGCGTCGCCGACAACGCGGCGCACGCGATGCTCTCCCGCGTCCGGACCCAGTTCTCCCGGGCCCTCGGCGCCCTCGTCGTCGCCCGGCAGGGCCGCGGCCAGTGCGCCGACCTGGACGGCCTCCTGCGCGCCTGGGACGGGGCCTTCGACCCCCTGTGGCGCAAGCGGATCGCCCGCCACGTGGACGACTGCACGACCTGCACCGGCGTTCAGGGCCGGGAGATGAGCGCCGCCGCCCTGCTGTCGGTCGTGGCGATCGCGATCGCCCCGCTCCTCCTGCGCGACCGGCTCTTCGGCGTCGACCCCGCCTCGCTCGTCGCGCAGGCGAACGAACTCGCCGACCGCGCCGGGCCGTTCGACGCGGACGGATTTCCCGAGCCGCTGGAAGGGTGGGCTTCGGACGTCGACGATGACAGCGACCGTTCCGACGGCAGCGGCGCCGGTTCCGCCGGTTCTGCGGGCCCGCCGACCGCCGTCCTGCCCGTCCTGCCCGTCCTCGCCCCGGCCGCACCCGCCCCGCCGGAGGAGAAGAAGCGTCGGCGGGGCCTGATCGTCGCGGCGGCCCTGCTGCTGTTCCTCGGTGGTGCCGGGACGGCCTGGGTGCTCGCCGACCAGAGCGGGCCGGGCGGCGACCCGCGCTCCGCCGCGTCCGCCCCGCCCACCCCGGTGCTCGCGCCCGCTCCCGGGACGCAGGAGTCGAACACGCCCGCGCCGAGGGTCCAACTCGGCGGCGGCGACACGGACCCCGCGGGCGCGCCTGACACCGATGACGTCCCGGACGTCGGCACGCCCCCCGACCCGGCATCGGATCCCGAGTTGGCGCCCGAGCCGGCGCCCGAGCCGGCTCCCGAGCCGCAGGGCATTCCGGGCCCGGGCCGCTCGCCGCAGCCGACCACTCCGCCGGCGGGCGAACCCACGTCCGACCCGACGCCCGCGCCGGCCGGCACCCTCCGGCTGCTGCCGAACGCCCTCACGCTCGCGCCGGGCGCGAGCAGGACGATCCGGCTGATCGCCGGGAGCGGCCCGGTGACATGGACGTCCACGCGCACCGGCGGCGCCGCGCGGTTCGTCTCGCTGAGCCAGTCCAGCGGGACGCTCGAAGCCGGCGAGGCGGTGACGATCACCGTCCGCCTGAGCCCCAACGTCCGACGGCCCGTCACTTCCTACGTCGTGGACTTCGGCCCCGGTGCGAAGCGACTCACGATCACCGTCGACCATCCACCGATACCTGGCTGAGCGTCAGATCTTCTGGGCGCGCATCTCGGCGGTGTACATCGTCCGGACGGGGGCGTCGCTGCGCGCCTCGAAGTCGTCTTTCGCCCGCCGGGCGAGGATCTGACCCTTGCGCTTCGCGAGATGGGCGTAGTGCGTGGCCAGCGCCTGCGCGGGCGGACGGCCGAGCTCACCGCCGACCGTGTATCCGTACGCCTGTAGCTGCCGCTTCGCGACCTGCTCCATCAGCTGCAGCTCCCCAGGCTCGAGCTCCGTCCGCCAGCTCTGCACGCGGTCGGTCGAGACGTCGCCGGCCGTGTTGGAATGCCACTTCTTGCGATTCGGGACGATGCCCGCCTTCACCAACTGCGGCGAGAGCATCGCGTCGTCGAACTCCTCGCCGAGGTACGCGCACAGCGCCCGCAGCTCCTTCTCGGGATCGCTCACGAGCTGCTCGTACTGCAGCTCGTACCAGGTGCCCGGCGGCATCCGCTTCTTCAGCGACAGCCCCGCGTCGATCGCGCTCACCCAGTGCACGACGCCGGCGGGTGCCCCGCCCTTCCACCACGGCATCCGCTTCAGCGAGGCGACGCAGGCCCGGCCGTCCCGGACGAGGTGCACGAACTGCGCGTCGGGAAACAGCCGCAGGATCGTGTGCGTGTGGTGCAGGTACGCGGGGCGCTTGTCGCACCAACGCTGCTTGCCGTTCGCGGCGGCGAATTCGCGCATGACGGTCTCGTACGCCGAACCCAGCGTCGGCGGCGCGGCGACGATCGCCTCGATCACCGCCGCGCGGTCGAGCTTGAAGTCGCGGAACTGGCGGCGCTTGGTGATGAACTCACCCAGGACGCGACGGTTCCCCGCCTCCCGCAGGTCACCGAAGTCGGCCCGCTGGTGGTACCCGCGCAGGAAGTACCGGTTCTCCGGCGGGACGGCGATCCGTGGGTGTGAATGCAGCATCAGCTGCAGCATCGTGGTGCCCGAACGAGGGCAACCCACCACGAAAATGGGCCGGTCCGAAGCCATGGAGGTCCCTCGACGAGTTCCGCTGGAAGGCCGCCCACGATACCGGTGGAACTTTCCAAAGCCCACGCAAGCGGCCGGAGGCGCTGTTAGCGTCCTGAAGGTGCGGAATCCCGACATCGCGGCCGTCCCCGCAGCTGGGGACGTGGCCGGCCTCGAAGCCGCGTACGCCGCCTACGGCGACCTCGTACACGACCAGGTCGGCTGGCGGCTGCGCGCGGCGGCGCCCGGCCCGACTCCCAACGCCACGGCAGACGCCGTACACGACACGTTCATGATCGCGTTCGCCTCGCCGCGGCGGCCCACGACCGGCTCGCAGCTCCTGCGCCCCTGGCTGCTCGCCATCGCCCGGAACGAATGCCTGCACCTCCTCGCCGCGACCGGACCCGCCCAGCCCCGGGCAATCCTCTGCCCGGCTCCCGCCGCCCCTCCTGCGCTCGACCCTGCCTCGGGGCGGAGCGACCGGCCGAGCGACCGGCCGAGCGACCGGCCGAGCGACCGGCCGAGCGACCGGCAGAGCGACCGGCCGGGCGCCAGCCCGAGCGCTGAGCAGAACGCCGGGCCGGGTACCGGGCAGAGCGCCCTACTGGGCGCCCGGCAGGACGCCGGGCCCGGTACCCGAAAGGGCAGGCACGCCGGACCGAGTGCCGGGAGACCGGGTATTCAACACGGCGAGCGCACCGGACACGGCGGGCACGCCGAGCAGGCTGGGCACGCCGCACACGGCGACGCCGCACACCGCGAGCACGCCGGACAGGCCACACCCGGCGAGCACGCCGCACACCGCGGGCACGCTGGGCCGGACGAGCGCGGCGGCGACGGGCCCGGGGCGGGCCTCCCGGACGACGAACTGCGGTCGGTGGTGGGCTGGGCAGCCGCCGAGCTGGACGCCCGCGACCGCGAGCTCCTCGAACTCGGCCTGCGCCTGCGTCTGTCGGCCCCGGAGATCGGGCTGATCCTCGGCGTCCCGCCGGGCGTGGCGGCAGCCGCCCTCGACCGCGTCGGCTCCCGGTTCTGCGCCGACCTCGGCGCGCTCGTCCTCGCCCGGTCCGGCTCGGCCCGGTGCCGCCGCCTGCGCCGCCTGACTCGTACCTTCGACGGCGCGCCCGGCATTGCTTGGCGCCGCCGCGTCCTGCGCCACGTCGACGGCTGCTCCGGTTGCGCGGACGAGCGCGCCGACCGCATCGACCCGCCCGGCATCCTGCGCCTGCCCGCCTACGTCCCGGCCCCGCCGGCCGTCGGCCGCTGGGTCTTCGCGGACGCCGCGGACCCCGGGATCGCCCGCGAACGCGCGGCCCTCGTCGAACGGGCCGGGCCGTGGCGGTCGAACGGCTTCCCCGTCCCGGTCGACTCCCCCGCCCGCCCGGCCCGCGACGAACCGCTACTCACAGTCGAACCGGCGCCTGCCCTCGTCCCCGAACCGCGCCACACGTTCGCCCTCCCGCGCCGGGTGAACCTCCGCCTGAACGGCAGCCGCCTGCCCTGAGGGCCGGGCCGACGGTCCGGGATGCAAGCAACACGTGAGGCGACTCCGCGGCCCCGTCCCGCCTCACCAGTCCCAACCTGCATCCGCAGCCTCCGCCTGCGCCTGGCCGGGAGGGCTGGAAACAAGGTGGCGACCCCTGAGGCGGATGAGACTCCCACCAGCCCCGTTGCAACGTTGATCCCGGGCCTCGCCATAAGTCCTTAAGCCGGACGCGAAACACCGACACCGCCGACCGACGCGACGCATGACGCCGCCGCCGACGCGCGACGCAACGCCTGAGGCGACTCGCGGCCCCGTCCCGCCTCACCCGTCCCAACCCGCATCCGCGGCCTCCGCCGTCACCCGGCGCGGAACACTCGAGAACAAGGTTGCAACGTGTGAGGCGGATGAGAGTTCCCACCAGCCCCACCCGTTGCAACGTTGATCCCTGACCTCGCCGCAAACCTCAAGTCGGACGCGACCACCCTCGCCGCTAAAGGACACGCAACGCGACGCATGACGCCGCCGCCGACGCGCAACGCGACGCATGACGCCGCCGACGCCGACGCCGACGCCGACGGCCAAGGATGCAGGTCGAAACGCCTGAGGCGACTCCGCGGCCCCGTCCCGCCCCGCCCGTCCCCACCTGCATCCGCAGCCTCCGCCAGCGCCCCGGCCACGAAGGCTGGCGAACAAGGATGTAACGTGTGAGGCAGACGGGATTCCCACCAGCCCCACCTGTCGCAACCTTGATCTCTGATTTCGCCGCCGGCCTCAAGTCGTACGCGAACACCGACACCCCGACCGGAAGCGACGCAGGACGCCGCCGCCACGCCGACGCCGCAGCCGTCGCCGACGGCGACGGCGACGGCGACGGCGACGGCCAGGGATGCAGGTCGAAACGCGTGAGGCGACCTCGCCGCACCGTCCTGCCTCACCCGTCCCAACCTGCATCCGCAGCCTCCGCCAGCGCAAAGGCTGGAGAACAAGGCCGCAACCCCTGGGGCCGACGGGATTCCCACCAGCCCCACCAGTTGCAACGCCGATCCCTGACCGCGCCGCAGGGCCCTCGAGCCGGACGCGAGCCACCGCCGGCGCCCTCAAAAAGATCGTTCCGAACGCCGCCGGCGACCGTCTCGTCCTCACCCCGTGCAGTTCACGATCAGCCGGCGGGCGGCCGAGTGCGTCCTCGGGGCCGCGCTGGCCACAGGCGGCCTGACCGCGTTCGTCCACGAGTCGAGGAAGGGCGGCCTGAAGGGCACCGACCCGGCGGTCGTCGTGCTTCCTGCGGGCGCCGGCAGTCACGGGCTCGCCAGGAGCTTGTGGACCCTCGTCTACGTCCGCTCGCTGGATTGTTTCGGCCTGGCTAGCCCCGACACAGCTCTCCCGCGGTGATCGAGACCGAGGGCCCGGCCGCGTTTACGAACCTGGGATTCCCGGTGTGGCCGCACGGCACGACAGATGTGCGCAAGGACGGCCGGTACGGCGTTCGACTCCCGGCCGGGTTCGTCATCTGGGCGGGAGAACGCGTCTCGGGAGGTGGGAGCACGCAGAGCGGGGACGACCTCCCCGAGCAAATCGATCCCGCCTGCCGGACGAACGGTGGCGCCGTCTTCAGCCACAACGTCAGCGGGTCCCCGCGCGAGGAGACGGCGGAACGGGGTCGCAGCCCCGAAGCAGACGGGATTCCCACTACCCCACCCGTCCCACGTTGATCCCTGGCCTCCCCGCAGCCCCAGGTCGGGCCCGGCCCGCCAGTGCAGCAGCAGGCGGCCGGCAGGTCAGAACGCGTCAGGCCCGCGGTCTGCGCTGCGGTGGAACACCCGGTAGTACAGGTACGCGGCCGTCTCGCGGCCGATGTAGCGGGCCTGGGTCTCTCGCGTCCGGACGGCGGGGCCTTGCCTGGTCGGGGACGACTCCGCGGACAGGCCGAGATCGCGGGCGATGGTGCGGGTCCGCAGGGAGTGCCAGGGGTCGGTGACGATGACGACGGAGCGCCAGCCACGGTCGGACGCGAGGTCGGCGACGGCCTGCAGGCTGGTCAGGGTGTCGGAGCCGGTCCCGACCGCCACCGCGTCGCCGCTGCGGACGCCGTGGTCGACGAGCCACTGCCGACCGACGCCTCCCTCGGAGTACCGGTCGCCGGGGCGCGAGCCGCCGACGGTGACGACGACGGGGGCGACGTCCGACTTGTAGAGCGTGAGCGCGTGGTTCAGCCGGGCGCGCAGCACGGCGGAGGCGCGCCCGTTGAACTGGCTCGCCCCGAGGACGACGATCGCGTCGGACCGGGGGCGGTCGTCGTGGCGGGCGACCCACCAGATCCGGCCGGCGGACGCGACGAGCGCGACGACGACGAGCAGAATCCCCGTGGCGACCAGCCAGCCGAGCCGCCGCCGCCACCGTCGAGCCCGGGGGGCGGCGGGGCGCGGCGGAGGCGGCAACGGGCGGGGCGGTGTGACCGCCCTGCTCACGACCTGCCGGTGGGGGCGCTGCTCACGGTCACCTGCTGTCGCTGCCCTCGCTCCCGGCGGCGGCCCGGCCCGCCTCGAGGCGTGCGACCGGAACCCTGAATGGTGAGCAGGATACGTAGTTCAGCCCGGCGTGGTGGAAGAAATGCACCGACTCCGGGTCGCCGCCGTGCTCGCCGCAGACGCCGATCTTCAGGTCGGGCTTGACCTCGCGGCCTTCGGTGACGGCGAGCTTCACGAGCCGGCCGACACCGTCGCGGTCGAGGGACTCGAACGGCGAGACGCCGAAGATGCCCTTCTCGAGGTACGTGGCGAAGAACGCCGCCTCGACGTCGTCCCGGGAGAAGCCCCACGTCGTCTGGGTGAGGTCGTTCGTGCCGAAGGAGAAGAAGTCGGCCGCCTCGGCAATCTGACCCGCCGTCAGGGCGGCGCGGGGCAGTTCGATCATCGTCCCGATCGGGATGTCGATCGCCACTCCGTACGCGGCGGCCACCTCGGCCAGCACGTTCACCGACTCCTCGCGCATGAGCTCGAGCTCCTGCACGGCGCCCACGAGCGGGATCATGATCTCCGGGCGCGGGTCGCCGCCGGCGGACTTGCGCTCGGCGTACGCCTCGGCGATCGCCCGCACCTGCATCGCGAACAGGCCGGGGATCACCACGCCGAGCCGGACGCCGCGGAGGCCGAGCATCGGGTTCGACTCGTGCAGGCGGTTGACCGCCGTGTACAGCTGCTTGTCGTACCCCGGGTCGACGCCGGTCGCCTCGGCCACCGCGACCTTGACGGCCAGCTCGGTGAGGTCGGGCAGGAACTCGTGCAGCGGCGGGTCGATGAGCCGCACGGTGACCGGCAGGCCGTCCATCGCCTCGAAGATCTCGAGGAAGTCGCCCTTCTGCAGCGGCTCCAGGGCGTCGAGCGCGGCGATCCGGCCCGCGTCGCCGTCGGCGAGGATCAGGTCCTCGACGAACTGGCGCCGGTCGCCGAGGAACATGTGCTCCGTGCGGCACAGGCCGATGCCCTGCGCGCCCATGCGCCGGGCGCGCGCCGAGTCCTCGGGCGTGTCGGCGTTGGTCCGAATCGCCATCGTGCGGGTCGCGTCGGCGTGCGAGACGAGCCGGTGCACAGCCGCCACGAGGTCGCCCGCGTCAGCGCTCGTGGGGTCGAGGTTGCCCTCGAAGTACTCCACGACGGGGGACGGGACGACGCCGACCTCGCCGAGGTACACGGCGCCGGAAGTGCCGTCGATCGAGACCAGGTCGCCTTCGCCGAGCACGAGGCCGCCGGGGGCGGTCATGCGCTTGGCCTTGACGTCGATCTCGAGCTCTTCCGCGCCGCACACACAGGTCTTGCCCATGCCGCGGGCGACGACGGCCGCGTGGCTGGTCTTGCCGCCGCGCGACGTGAGAATGCCCTGCGCGGCAATCATGCCGTCCAGGTCGTCGGGGTTGGTCTCGCGCCGGACGAGGATGACGCGCTCGCCCCGCTCGGCCCACTCGACCGCGGTCTTGGACGAGAACACGATGCGGCCGACGGCCGCGCCCGGGGAGGCGTTCATGCCTTTGGCGATCTTCTGCGCGCCGGAGTTGTCGTCGAAGCGGGGGAACATCAGCATCGCGAGCTGGGCTCCGTCGACGCGCTGCAGTGCCTCGTCGAGGTTGATCAGGCCCTCGTCCACGAGCTGCGTGGCGATGCGGAAGGCCGCGCCCGCGGTGCGCTTGCCGACGCGGGTCTGCAGCATCCACAGCTTGCGGCGCTCGATCGTGAACTCGATATCGCACAGGTCGCGGTAGTGCTCCTCCAGCTTGGCCATGATGGCGACGAGCTGGTCGAAGCAGTTCTTGTCGAGCTCCTCGAGCGCCTGCAACGGCAGGGTGTTGCGGATGCCGGCCACCACGTCCTCGCCCTGGGCGTTGGACAGGTAGTCCCCGTACAGGCCGATCTGGCCGGTGCCGGGGTCGCGGGTGAAGCAGACGCCCGTGCCCGAGTCCATACCGAGGTTGCCGAACACCATCGTGCAGACGTTGACCGCAGTGCCGAGGTCGGCCGGGATGCGCTCCTGGCGGCGGTAGAGGATCGCACGCGAGGAGTTCCAGGAGTTGAAGACCGCGTAGACGGCGGCGTCGAGCTGCTCGCGCGGGTCCTGCGGGAAGTCGCGGCCGGAGTGCTTGGCGATGATCCCCTTGAACTCGTCGACGATCCCGCGCAGGTCGTCGGCGTCCAGGTCGAGGTCGTCGCTGGTGCCCTTGGCCTTCTTCGCCCCGTCCAGCACGTCCTCGAAGTGCTCGCCCTCGATGTGCAGGACGGTCTTGCCGAACATCTGCAGGAGGCGGCGGTAGGAGTCCCAGGCGAAGCGGTCGTTGCCCGACTGCTTGGCCAGGCCGGCCACCGACTCGTCGTTCAGCCCGATGTTGAGGACGGTCTCCATCATGCCGGGCATCGAGAACTTCGCCCCGGAGCGGACCGAGACGAGCAGCGGGTCGTCGGCCTGGCCGAGCTTCTTGCCCATCTCGCCCTCGAGAGCGACGAGGTGCTCGGTGACCTCGGCCGCAAGTTCGACGGGGACCGAACCGGACTCCAGGTAGGCCTTGCACGCCTCGGTCGTGATGACGAAGCCTGGCGGTACGGGCAGCCCGAGTTTCGTCATCTCGGACAGGTTGGCGCCCTTGCCCCCCAACAGGTCCTTCTGGTTGCGGTCACCCTCGGTGAAGTCGTAGACGAACTTCGGCACTCCCGTGCTCCCTCGATAGTTCTGAGCTGTCGGTGTTCCCGAACCGAAGCGCTGACGCTGGGACCCGGCCCGGACGTGCAGCCTATCGAGGCCCAGGTCAGCGGGCGAAACGCTCCAGCGTCGCCTTCTCGTAGCCGCGGCCCGCATTGGACGCGGCGACGGCGGGGACGCCGAGGGACGCGATCAACCGCGTCCGCAACGGGCCGCACACTGCCTGGTGCGTGCGGTAGTTGATGCTGCCGGAGATGAACCACACCGCCGCGTCCGTGTCGGACTCGACGTAGTTGGTCACCTTTTCCGCGATCGAGCGCGGGGAGGTGGCAGCGAGCCGTTCGGTGTAGTCGACCCAGTCGACGATCGCGGGGTTGCGCTGCTTCGGCAGGGTGATGCGTTCGAGCCCGCGGACGTCCAGCCGGGCCTCGACGGCGGGCGCCAACTGGTCGGGGCAGTACACGATCAGGTCGCCGGAGCGGGCCTTGACGTTCAGGACGTCCGCGATACGCCCGCCCTGACTGTGCGGGGTCTGGGCGATCGTCAGGCTCCCCAGGAGCCCCAGACCCACGAGCAGGCCCAGCACCGGCACGGCGGCGACCCGCGGCAGCGTCAGGATCCCGAACGCGACCAGCAGGACGATCATGGGGACGACGACGGCCGTGTAGCGCCCGACGTACGCCCCGTGGCTGGCGACGGTGGCGCCCAGCGCGACGAGCAGCGTGCCCCCGGCGACCAGGCCGAGCAGGCCGGTGACCCCGCCGGGCCGGACGCCGATCGCGACCGTGCCGCCGGGCGCCCGGCGCGCGAACACCGCGAGCAGGATCAGCGGGACGAGGATCAGCGCCATCGTCTGCCCGACCGGGCCCCCGCCGCCGGACCAGTCCAGCGGCAGCTGCGCGAGCGAGCCGAAGTTCGGGGTGGACGCCCACGGGGCACCCGTGTGCTTGCCCTGGTAGAGGAAGGTCGGCAGCCAGGGCAGGAACGCGACGCCGCCGGCCACCATGCCGGTCACCGCCCGCCGGGCCACCGGCCGCTCCGCGGGGAAGCGGACCGCGCGCCCGAGGACGACGAGGCCGACCGTCGCCAGCAGGAAGATCGCCCAGTAGTGCGTGAGCAGCAGGGCTGCGGTCAACGCACCGACCGCAGCTACCGGGGCCGGCCCCTGGCGGCGGCGCAGCCAGTCGGCCGCGAGGATCCCGAGCAGGACGAGGACGACCACGAGCGCGTACATCCGCGCCTCGCCGGCGTAGCGCACCGACCACGGGTTGCTCGCCAGCAGCAGGACGGTGACGTAGCCGTGCCGGCGGGACCCGCCGAGGCGCCGGGCCACGAGGAAGGCGAGCGGAATCGCGGCGACCGAGCACAGCATCGACAGGGACCGAGCGGCCCAGACGCTGCTGCCGAACAGGTCCATCCAGAAGTGCAGGAGCACGTAGTACAGCGGGGGCGCGCCGTCTCGGCCCAGCGCAGCGTGCAGGTCACCCAGCGGCACCTGCGCGAACGCGACCGTCTGCGCCTCGTCCAGCCACAGCGCCGACGGCGACCAGAGCCGCAGAGCCACGCCCAGGGCGACGACGAGCCCCACCAGCGCGTGCGGGCGGCGCCCCCACGTCCGCTCGATCGGCGCCCGGACGTCCGTGTCCGGCCGGGTCCCCCGTGGTGAGACCCGGGCGAAAGGAGTCGTCAGCGGGAACCCGCCTTCGCCTTCGCCTTCGCGAGCGCGACCTTCGCCGCAGTCGACGTCGACGCAGCGACCTTGGCAGCCCCGGCCTTCGCGGCTTCGGCCCTGCTGGGGGGCGCGACCTTGGCCGCAGCCTTCGCGGCGTCCCACTTGGCCGGGGCGATGGGCGCGGCGCGGCCGGTGCCGGTCGACCCGGTAGATGACCCGGTGGAGGTCGACCCGGAGGCGCCCTCCTTCTCTTCGTGGTACTCCTTCTCCACGTTGACGGCCCAGAGGTCGCGCGGGGTCCCGCAGATGTTGTCGACCGCGTACATGGCCGTCAGCATCGAGTGGTCCTGGTTGTTGTACTTGTGCATGCCGTTGCGCCCGACCGCCTGGACGTTGGCCGCCTCGGCGGCCAGCCACTCGCGGATCGTGTCGACCTTCTCGTCGTAACCGGCGTCGTAGACCGGGTAGGCCTTCGGGACGCGAACGACGTAGCCGACCTCGACGTGCTCGGCCTGCGCGAGCTTGAGCGCGGAGATCTCGCGCTTGGCCAGGGCCACCAGGTCCTCGTCCGACATCGTCCACATGTCGTCGCCCTCGTTCACGAAGTACTCGAGGCCGAGGCAGGTCTTGCCGTCCTTGACCAGGAAGGGCGACCAGGACCCGTAGTTCTGCACGCGGCCGACGCGGACGCCGGGCGTGTGGATGTAGATCCAGTTGTCGGGGAAGCCCGAGGACTCCGGCACGACCAGCGCGACGGTGAGGAAGTCGCGGTAGCCCAGGCCGGCGGCCGCCTCGGCCACCTTCTCCGGCGCCTTCGAGTCCATGCTCAGCAGGAGCTGCGAATACGGCATCGAGGAGATGACGTCGCTGCAGCGGATCAGCTCCTCCTTGCCGTCGCGCAGGACGGTGACGGCGTCGACGCGACCGTTCTCGCGGTGCAGCGCGACGACCGGGGTCTGCATGAGCACCTTGCCGCCGCCCTGGACGACGAGGTCCCGGCAGCGCTCCCACATCATGCCCGGGCCGTACTTCGGGTACTGGAACTTGTCGATCAGCGTGGTGATCTCGGTCTGCCCCTTCTTCGGGAACAGGGCGTTGCGGATCGCGCTCATCAGCGAGAGGTTCTTGATGCGCTGGGCCGCCCAGTCGGCCTGGATCTCGGTCGCCGGGATGCCCCAGACCTTCTCGGTGTAGGTCTTGAAGAAGATGCGGTAGAGGCGCCAGCCGAAGCGCGCGGCCACCCAGGTCTCGAAGTTGCTCTGGTCCTTCGGGGGGTTGACCTTCACCCAGCCGTACGACAGGACGCAGCGGACCGCCTCGACGACGCCCAGACCCTGCAGGGCGTTCATCGGCTTGAGCGGGTAGTCGAACAGCTTGCCCCGGTACAGGATCCGGCTCATCCGCGGACGCTGCAGGAACTCGTCGTCGCTGAGCACCTCGTGCCAGAACTTCTCGACCTCGGGGACCTTCGTGAAGAAGCGGTGCCCGCCGATGTCGAAACGCCATCCGTCGCGAACCTCGGTACGGCTGATCCCCCCGACGGTGTCGGAGGCTTCGAGGACGGTGACGGCACGTCCGCGGCGAACCAGTTCGAGTGCGGCAGTCAGACCGGCCGGGCCGGCGCCGATCACCACGACAGGATCGGCGTTGTTCTGATCTCCCATGTGATTCCTCACTGCTCGCTACCGGGCTGGCTGCCGGAGTCGGAATTCGGGCCGAAGGACCATGGCCTGGACCGCATCATTCCCCCTCTGCCCCGTCGGGACCGAATCCATCCCATGACGAATGCAACACAACCGGACGACGCCCAGATCAACCGCCGGAGAGGGCGCCGACTTCTTCGGGCGTGTCGTCGGCGACCGCGTCGTCGTCCGGGTCGTCCAGCCAGCCGTGCGGCAGGGTGACCCGGCGCGGCGAGCCGGTGCGTCCGCGGGGCAGGCCGAGGACGTCGACGGGGAAGACCTGGTCGGTGTCGAGCCGGGCGAGCAGGCCGTCGAGTTCGGCGAGCGTCGAGACCAGCCCGAGCGCCTTGCGGATCTCCGTGCCGACCGCGAAACCCTTGAGATACCAGGCAATGTGCTTGCGGATCTCCCGGTAGCCGCGCAGCGCGCCGAGCTCGCCGGCCATCAGGACGGCATGCCGGCGGATGGTCGCGGCCACCTCGGCGAGGCCCGGGTGGCCCGGGTCCGGGCGGCCAGCGAAGACCGCCGCGAGGTTGCCGAACAGCCACGGCCGGCCCAGGCAACCGCGACCGACGACCACGCCGTCGCACCCCGTCCCGGTCATCATGCGGACGGCGTCGGCCGCCTCCCAAATGTCGCCGTTGCCGAGCACCGGAATGTCGAGGTGCTGCTTCAACCGCGCGATCGCCGCCCAGTCCGCCTCGCCGGAGTAGTGCTGGGCGGCGGTGCGGGCGTGCAGCGCGACCCAGGCCACGCCGGCCTCCTGGGCGATCCGGCCCGCGTCCAGGTACGTGTGGGTCGCGTCGTCGATGCCGATGCGCATCTTGATCGTCACCGGGACGCGCCCGTCGGCCGCCTGGACCGCCGAGCTGACGATGCGTCCGAAAAGGGCGCGCTTGTAGGGCAGGGCGGCTCCCCCGCCGCGGCGGGTGACCTTCGGGACGGGGCAGCCGAAGTTCAGGTCGACGTGGTCGGCCAGGTCGTCCGCGACGACAACGCGTACCGCGGCGGCGATCGAGGCCGCGTCCGTGCCGTAGAGCTGGAGACTTCGCGGGTACTCGTCGGGCGCGAAGCGCACCATCGCCAGCGTCGTTGCGTCCCGGTAGATCAGCCCGCGCGCGGTGACCATCTCGTTGACGTACAGACCCGCGCCGTGCTCGCGGCACAGCGTCCGAAACGAAATATTCGTGACGCCGGCCATCGGCGCGAGGACGACTGGCGGCCAGATCTCCGTCGGGCCCAGAAGGAGTTTCACAGCAGGAGCTTCATGATCAGCAGCCGACCAGTCGCTCCGCCAGGTACCCCGGGACCCGGTCGAGCGCGACGCGCTCCTGCTTCATGGAGTCCCGTTCCCGCACGGTCACGGCCTGGTCGGTGAGGGTCTCGAAGTCGACGGTGACGCAGTACGGAGTGCCGATCTCGTCCTGACGGCGGTAGCGGCGCCCGATCGCGCCGGCGTCGTCGAACTCGACGTTCCAGTTCTTGCGGAGCGCGGCGGCGAGGCCGCGGGCGCGCGGCGAGAGGTCGGGGTTGCGCGAGAGCGGCAGGACCGCGGCCTTCACCGGCGCGAGCCGCGGGTCGAGACGCATGACCGTCCGCTTCTCCAGGACGCCGCGCGCGTTCGGCGCCTCGTCGACCGTGTGGGCGTCGAGCAGGAACGCCAGGACGCACCGGGTCAGCCCGGCGGCGGGCTCGATGACGTAGGGGGTCCAGCGCTCCCCCGCCTCCTGGTCGAAGTAGCTCAGGTCCGCGCCGGAGTTCTTCGAATGCGTCGTCAGGTCGAAGTCCGAGCGGTTCGCGACGCCCTCGAGCTCGGCCCACTCGGAGCCCGCGAACTGGAACCGGTACTGGATCTGGGTTCGCGCCCTGAGATGGGCACCGAGGGTCTCCTGGGGCTGCGCACGCTGCCGCAGGTCGGACTCCGCGATGCCGAGGTCGAGGTACCAGGCCCAGCGCTCGGCCAGCCAGTACTCGTGCCAGTCGGAGTCCGTGCCGGGCCGCACGAAGTACTCGAGCTCCATCTGCTCGAACTCCCGCGTCCGGAACAGGAAGTTGCCCGGGGTGATCTCGTTGCGGAACGACTTGCCGACCTGGCCGATGCCGAACGGAGGCTTGCGCCGCGAGGACTGCATGACGTTCGCGAAGTTGCAGAAGATGCCCTGCGCATTCTCGGGACGCAGGTAGTGCACGGCGTCCGGGCTGTCGACGGCGCCGACGTTGGTGCTCATGAGGCCGTTGAACATCCGCGGGACGGTGAACGTGCCTTTGGTGCCGCAGTTGGGGCAGATCAGTGACGCGAGTCCGCCGTCGGGCACCTGCCCCCACCGGGCGGTGTGCTCCTCTTCCAACTGGTCGACGCGCCAGCGCTTGTGGCACGACTGGCACTCCGTCAGTGGGTCGACGAACTCCTCGACGTGGCCCGACGCCTGCCACACCTGGGGCGCGAGGATCACCGCGGAGTCGAGCCCGACGACGTCGTCACGGCCCTGGACGCACGCCTTCCACCATGCCCTCTTGACGTTCTCCTTGAGCTCGACGCCGAGGGGGCCGAAATCCCACGCCGAACGAGTGCCGCCGTAGATCTCGCTGGAGGCGTAGACGAACCCCCTGCGTTTGCAGAGGCTGACGATCGCGTCGATACGGTCGGCAGGCAAAACACGTCTCCATCCGGCTGGCTTGTCGGTGGCACGGTCGGGCGCGGTCGAGGAACAACGGACCGGGCGGGGGGCCGGAGCCGCAAACTCTACCGCCGCCCCGGGGGGACGACACCGGCGGGATCAGCCCGAAAAGACGATCTCGTAAGCATTCGGCTCGGGCGTCACCCGGCTCATGAGGGGCATGATCTGCGCGCGGACGACCCCGGAAGTCAGCCCGCGGCGGGCGTTGCCGATGCCGTCCCACTCGCACGTGACGACCCAGGCGTCCGGGTCGTCGACGGCCCGCGCGACGCGGCCGGACAGATACCCGGGCCGGGTCGCCAGCGCCGCCAGGGCGGCCCGGGCGTCGACCAGGAACTGCTCCTGGTCCGCGGTGACCACGGCACGCAGCACGACCAGCACGCGCGACCTCCACTCGTCCGCCGCGGGGGCGTCGGGCACGATGGGCGCTCGACCTACCGCGGACCGGAGCAGCATGGCAGCGAAGAAGAAGCCCGCCGGAAAGCGCCCGGCGGCCCCACGCCCGGCGCCCCGCCGAAGCGCGGCCGCGCAGCGGCCCAGCACGGCGCGGACGACGCCGGGCGGCCGCCCGCTCGTCCCCCCGAACAAGGTGGCCGTCGCGTCAGCCCCCATGCTCGCGCGCATCGCCCTGCTGCCGAGAGCCCTGCTGCCGGTGCTCATGGCGGTCGGGGTGTTCGCGGGTCTCGCCGCCGGCGGCGCGGCGGGCCTGGTCTGCATGCTTGCCGTGGCCGGGGTGCTGGCATGGCTGCTCGCGATCTTCTGGCCCGTGACGCCGACGCCGGGCCGCGTCCTGCGAGTCGTCGCGATCGGGCTCGTGGTCCTGGTCGGGGTCCTGCAGGTCGTCTGATCGTTTGACAACAGCCCTCGCGGTACATGAATATGATTGTCATGAACGCTGGGGCCCCGAGCACCGCGGGCGCGGACGCGATCGTCGACGTCAGCGATCTGGTGGTGCGGTACGGCGGTCGCCCCGTCCTGCACGGGGTCAGCACGCGGCTCTCGCCTGGCGGCCTCACCGTGATCCTCGGGCCCAACGGGTCCGGAAAGTCGACGCTGGTGCGCGCGGCCGTCGGGCTCGCCCCGCTCGCCGGGGGCCAGGTCCGGCTGTTCGGCACGCCGCTGTCCAGGTTCCGCGACTGGCATCGCATCGGCTACGTCCCGCAGCGCACGACCGCCGCGACCGGCGTGCCCGCCACCGTCCGCGAGGTCGTCAGCTCCGGGTGCCTCGCGGGGTCGCCGTGGTGGCGCCCGTCGTCGGCGTCCGCGCGCGCCGCCGTGATCGCTGCCCTCGAGACCGTCGGGCTCGGGGACCGCGCCGGCGACGGGGTCGCGACCCTGTCCGGCGGGCAGCAGCAGCGGGTCCTGATCGCCCGCGCGCTGGCCGGCCGCCCCGACCTGCTGATCATGGACGAGCCGATGGCCGGCGTCGACTTCGCCCACCAGGAGGACTTCGCGCACACCGTCGGGCTGATCGCCGCCGAGGGGCGCACCGTCGTGCTCGTCGCCCACGAGCTCGGCGCGCTCGAACCGCTCGTCGACCGGACGCTGGTCATGCGCGGCGGCGAGCTGCTCTACGACGGCCCGCCGCCGGCGGCCGACTCCCTCGCCGGCGGCCTCGTCGCCGGCGACCCGCGGCACGGGCACGAGCACGGGGTCCTGACCCCGCATCAGCATCCTGCCCGCTGGTGGTGACCCGCCCGTGACGCCCGAATTCCTGGAGCCCGCTTTCATGCAGCGGGCGCTACTCGCCGCTCTGCTCGTCGGGCTGGCCGCGCCCGCGATCGGCGTCTACCTCGTCCAGCGCCGGCTCGCGCTCATGGGCGACGGGATCGGGCACGCCGCGCTGACCGGCGTCGCGCTCGCCGCCGTCCTCGGGACGTCGTCGATCCCGACGGCCGTAGCCGTCTCCATCCTCGGCGCCGTGGCCATCGAGGTCGTGCGCGCGGCCGGGCGCACCAGCGGCGACGTCGCGCTGGCGATCCTGTTCTACGGCGGCATCGCCGGCGGCGTGATGCTGTTCGCGGTCGCCCCGCCGGGCCGCGGCAACCAGCTCACCTCGTACCTGTTCGGTCAGATCACGACGGTCGCCCCCGACGAGCTGTGGGCGATCCTCGCGCTGTCCCTGCTGGTCCTCGCCGTCACGATAGGGCTCGCGCCGCGCCTGTTCGCGGTCTGCCACGACGAGGAGTTCGCCCGGGTCTCGGGCCTGCCGGTGGCGGCCCTGAACATCACGATCGCCGTGCTCGCGGCCGTCACCGTGACGATCGCGATGCGGGTCGTCGGCGTCCTCATGGTGAGCGCCCTGATGGTCGTGCCGGTGGCCACGGCCCAGCTGCTCACCCGCAGCTTCCGCGCGACGTTCGCCCTGGCCCTGGCCCTCGGTACCGCGAGTGCGGTGTCCGGTGTCGTAGTGTCCTACTACGGAGATGTCCCCTCCGGGCCGAGCATCGTGCTCCTCGCGATCGGTGGGTTCGCTGTGACGAGTGTGGGCGCGGCCTTGGTCGCCCAACTTCGCCGGCGCGCCCCCGAGCCCGTCCCCGGGGGTACGGCCTCGCCGTAGGAGCGGGTTCCTGCCGTTCCTCCGCCGGCCCCGAGAGGACGACAGTGAGCGAGGTCCGGACTCCCGCAGTGCGGCCCCGGTCGACGCGGCAGCGCGCCGCGGTGTCCGCCGCGCTGGACGCGGTGCGCGACTTCCGCAGCGCCCAGGAGCTGCACGATGTGCTCAAGCAGCGCGGCGAGAACGTCGGGCTGACCACGGTGTACCGGACGCTGCAGTCCCTCGCCGAGACCGGCCAGGTGGACGTGCTGCGCACCGACGACGGCGAGTCGGTGTACCGGCGCTGCAGCAGCGGGCACCACCACCACCTGGTGTGCCGGGTGTGCGGGCGCGCCGTCGAGGTCGAAGGACCCGCCGTCGAGAAGTGGGCCGACAAGGTCGCCGCGGAGCACGGCTACGTCGACGTCAGCCACACCGTGGAGATCTTCGGGCTGTGCCCGACATGTGCGGCAGCTGCGGCGACCTGACGCCCGATCAGGTCAGTCGAGCTGGTCGTCGACCCAGTCGCGGATCTTCGGCCAGGCACGGTCCCAGTAGTCGCGGGCGTGCTGCTTGCCCGACATCCACACCATCGTCGACTTCAGGCCCGTGTCCTTCGCCTTTGCAACGAACTTCACCGAGTGCTGCGGATCCAGCCACTCGTCTCTGGACGCGAACATCAGCGAAGGCGGGTCGCCCTTGCTGATCCGCTTGATCGCGTTCGCGGAGTCGTAGCGGACGGGGCACGACTTCGGCGTGCAGCGCATCAGCACGTCGATGACGGTCTTGCTGAGGCCGTAGTCCGTGTCGAGGGCCGTACGGGCCGGGTCCAGCGGGCCGGACAGCCCGATCACGCCGTCCACGAGCTTCTTGCCTTCGCCGTACATCGCCGTCGACGCCGCGATGTGTGCGCCGGCCGACGAGCCGATCAGCACGATCTCGTGGTCGTCGACGTTCAGCGAGCTCTCGTGGTGGTCGAGGTAGTCGAGCAGGTCCAGCGTGTCCGTCCGCTGAGCGGGCCAGCGTGCGTCCGTCGCGTACCGGTAATTCATGGAAATCGCGACGTAACCGCGCTCGGCGAACTGCCGCGCGGCCGGGGCGAAGTCCTTCTTGTCGCCCTTGACCCAGGCGCCGCCGTGGATCAGGACGACCGTCGGGAGCTGACGGTTCGTCTTCCCGACCGCGGACGCGGGCGTGTACACGTCCATCACGTTCGCGTCGTGCTCGGCGTAGCGGACGGTCTTGACGCCGATCTCGGCGCTCTTCGCGGCAACCGCGACGGTCTTCGGAGCCGCCGTCGCCGGACTCGCCGTGGCGGGCGCGAACGACGCCGCCGTCAGGCTCGCGACCGCCCCCGCGGCCGCGCACACCGCCAGCACGTTTCTACGCATATGTCCGGATCCCCCATCGCTTCTCCGCCGACCCCCCAGCCCGCGGCGACATCGCTGTCGATGATCAGAGTCTGCGCCGCGCCGACCGTCCGGTCGGGCAGTTTCAGCGAATCGGCAGGAATAGCGCCCGAATGGGGGAGCGCCTCATGGGCCGATTGGACGCCGGACGTCCGAACCGCCCGCCGGCGGATAATTCGGGCGGGCTGGGGTGATCATCCCGGTCGGATCGGGCGCTGGACCGTCTCACTGGTCGGACGGTTCGGCCCCCTGTCAGGCGACGGGCGGGGGGTTCGGGACGGCGCCGCCGTAGCGGCGGTCGCGGGAGGCGTAGAGCTCGATCGCGTGCCAGAGGTGGCGGCGGTCGAAGTCGGGCCAGAGGGTGTCGAGGAAGACCAACTCGGCGTAGGCGGACTGCCAGAGCAGGAAGTTCGACGTCCGCTGCTCCCCCGAGCTGCGGACGAACAGGTCGACCTCCGGCAGGTCGGGCTCGTCGAGGTACGAGGCGAACGACTCCTCGTCGATCTTCGCGGGGTCGAGCCGGCCGGCCGCGACGTCCAGGGCCAGCGCCCGGGCGGCGTCGACGATCTCCGCGCGTCCGCCGTAGTTCACGCAGAACTGCAAGGTGATCTTGTCGTTGTGGACGGTCCGACGTTCGGCGTCCTCGAGCTCGGAGATCACCGAGCCCCACAGCCGCGGGCGGCGCCCGGCCCAGCGGACCCGCACGCCCATCGCGTCGAGTTCGTCTCGGCGGCGGTGGATGACGTCGCGGTTGAAGCCCATCAGGAAGCGCACCTCGTCGGGCGTCCGCTTCCAGTTCTCCGTCGAGAACGCGTACGCCGACACACAGCCGACGCCGATCTCGATCGCGCCCTTGATCACGTCGAGCAGGGCGGCCTCGCCGGCCTCGTGGCCCTGCGTCCGGGCGAGCCCGCGAGACTTCGCCCAGCGGCCGTTCCCGTCCATCACGATCGCGACGTGACGGGGAATCAGTTCCTTGGGCAGGACGGGCGGACGCGCGCCGCTGGGGTGCGGGTCGGGCTCGCGGTAGGTGCGGCGGCTCACGCGGCGGGGCCTTGGCCGGCCTCGGCCGGGGGGGCGGTGACCGCGTGCTCGCGCTCGACGTGCCGCAGCGAGCGGATCCCTCGCTCCAGGTGCCATTGCAGGTACGCGGCGACCAGGCCGCTGGCCTCGCGCCGCGAGCGCGGCTCGCTCGCGTCCGCGTACGCCCAGTCGCCGGTGAGCAGCGCCGCCGAGCAGCATGAGGGTGTCGGCGCCCGGGGCGGCGCAGGCGGGCGGGCGGCAGTCCGTGCACACCGCGCCGCCGTTGGGGACGGAGAAGAACCGGTGCGGCCCGGCCGCCCCGCACCCGGCGCAGTCGCCGAAACTCGGCGCGTACCCGGCGATCGAGAGCGACCGCACGAGGAACGCGTCGAGCAGCATCACCGGGTCGCGCGGGGTCTCGGCGAGAGCGCGGAGGCCACCGACCAGGAGCAGGTACTGCTGGGTCGCCGGCTCGCGCTCGTTCTCCGTGAACCGCTCGGCGGTCTCGAGCATCGCCGTCCCGGCGGTGTAGCGGGCGTAGTCGCGCACGAGCACCCCGCCGAACGCGTCCATCGTCATGACCTGGGTGGCAATGTCCAGCGAGCGTCCGATGTAGCACTGCAGGTCGACGTGGCTGAACGGCTCGAGCCGGGCCCCGAACCGCGACGACGTCCGCCGGACGCCCTTCGCCACTGCGCGGACCCGGCCGTGGTGGCGGGTCAGCACCGTGATGATGCGGTCCGCCTCCCCCAGCTTCTGGGTGCGCAGCACGACGCCGGTGTCGCGGTAGAGGCTCACCGCCCCATTGTCACCCGCGGCGGCGCGTCAGCGCTGTTGCTGGGCGGCCAGTCGTTGCGCGATCGTCTGCTGGAGCGTGGTCAGCCCGCCGACGCCGAGGGTGGCCACCTGGCCTTGGAGCATCTGGACGAGCTTGGGGTCGTCGATGGCCATCTCGGACGACTGCAGCAGGACGGTGCCGGCGCCGGTGAAGTCGAACTGCCGCTCCTCGCCGGAGTTCATGCCGAAATGGCCCATCGCGGCGGACAGGAAACCCTGCATCCAGGTCGCGTCGTAGTGATGCGCGGGCGCCGGGCAGTCGGCCCAGCCGACGAGGGCCTGCGGGTCCACCCGCACCGGCGGCTCGACGAAGATCACCGGGCCGGACGAGGAGGCGAGGAACCGTCCCGTCCCGAGCAGCGTGAGGAACCCCGGCACGATCGACTGCTTCAGGTCGAGCGTCGCGTCGAATGCCAGCAGGTTCGCCGCCCGGATGGTCAGGTTGCCGTCGTCCAGGTCGTAGGAGTTGATGTCGTACCCGCGGTCGCCGAGGATCAGGTGCCCCTGCCCCTCGACCACGACCCAGTCGCGGGAGTACATCGGCGAGGAGAACCGGGTCGCCACGAACGCGCCGACGCTCGCGGCGGTCAGCGGCTCGAACTTGATGCCGGGCCCGCCGGGCGCCGGGTAGTAGGCGATCATCCGGCCGGTCTGCATGAACAGCGGCTGCGTCAGTTTCACGCAGTACGCGTAGTGGTTGTCCGTGGATGTTGTCGTTGTCCGGCAGGGTCGTCGGGATTCCACGTACGGGTCGTCATCTGATGGCCCCTCAGAACTTCTGCTCGGACGCCTGGACGAAGACCGTGCCGCTGCCGGTCACCTTCAGCTGGATCGCCTCGCCGGACCCGCGACCGACGGCCTCCCGCCACCCCACCGACGCGGTGACGGTGACCTCGAGGTTGCCGTAGTGCCCAACGTACGCCTGCGGGTCCACGGCGACCGGACGGTTCGGCGTGACCGGCAGGTCGATCGTCCCGCCGTGGCTGAGCAGCGCGGCCGACCCGACGCCCTGCAACTGGGTCGTGAACAGGCCCTGGCCCGTCACCTTGCCCCGGACGGCCCCGCGGATGCCGCCCTGCTGGCCGAGGAACACCACCGTCGGCTGCAGGTTCGCGTCGTGCGCGAGCAGCCGGTCGGCCTCGGCCGACAGCGGGCCGGACCCGTCCAGGTCGACGACGGTCACGTACAGCCCGCCGAAGCCGTAGTGCACAGCCCCGGTGCCCTGCGCGACCATCATCGGGACCGCCTCGTCGGCCAGGCGCCGCCCGAGCATCCCGCCGATGCTGCCGCCGAACCCGCCCGAGCCGGGGCCGGTGCGGACGGGCGAGAACGTGACCTGCCCGGTGTACGCGAGCATCGCCCCGCGCTGGGCGAGCACCTCGCGCCCCGGCGCGACCGTGGCCAGGACGACCTTGCCGTTGACCTGCGTGAACCCCACGATTACCGCTCCTCCGGCTGGACGTACACGACGCCCGTCCCGTCGAACCGCAGCGAGAACGCCTCGCCCGAGCTCTCGCCGATCAGGTTCTTCCACGACACGTCGGTGACGAAGGACTGGTTGAGGTTGCCGCGACTGGCGATGAACGCGTCCGGGTCGACGACCAGCGGCCACTGCGGGCTGACCTCGAGCGCGACCGGCGGGCCGCCCGCGGAGAGCAGGGCGGCCGTGCCGTGGCCCGTCACCGTCGAGGTGAACAGGCCCTGGCCGGTGGTCGCGCCGCGCAGCCCGGCGAACGCCACGTCGGTCTCGAGCCCGGAGCCGACCGCCAGCAGGTGGTCCGACTCGGCCTTGATCGTGTCGCCGGTGAGCTCGATCAGGACGACGTCCATCGCGTCCTTGGCGAACCAGACCGTGCCGTTGCCGGAGCACTCCATCAGCGACACCGACTCGCCGGTGGCCTTGCGCTTGAGCGCGGCACGGATGCCGTCGCCGCCGCCGACGCCGGCGTTCTTGAACTTGACGTCACCGTCGTACGCGACCATCGCACCGGTGGCGGCCCGCACGGTCTCGCCGCTCAGGCTCACCGCGAGGACCCTCGACCCGTCCAGGCGAAACTGCGCCATCTGACCTCCCCGTCGCTCCACGGCCGGGGGCGATCATGCCACAGGGGCTACGCGGAGCGGCCGCTCAGCCGGACCCGGAGGACCGCCACATGCACCACATCGGCGGCGAGTCACGGATCCGCAGCGTCCATGACCTCCATGCTCTCGAACAGCGTGCCCGCGTACTCGCCGGCGACCGCGGCCATCGCCGGCGCCAGTGCGGCCATGTCCTCCTCGCTCGGCCGGCCGCCGGGCGGCGTCCACACCGCCGCGGCGACCCCGTCCGAGTCTCGGTAGACCTCGTCGGCGGTCAGAAACGCCGAGACGGCGAGGGCGAAGAACGCCGGCAGGATCTCCTTGCGCCGGGCCTCCGACGGCATCCACCAGGCGAACATCGGGTCCGTGAAGAACGCCTCCGCCAGGGTCTGCGCGACCTCCGGAACGTCCGTGCCGCACGCCTTGCCCATACCCGACTCCCCGAATCGTCGTGGTGTCAGCGGTTGACCGCCGACACGACCGCCTTGAGCGAGGCCGTCACGATGTTCGCGTCGATCCCTACGCCCCACAGGACCTTGTCGCCGACCGCGCACTCGAGGTAGGCCGCGGCGCGGGCGTCGCCGCCTGCGCTGAGGGCGTGCTCGTGGTAGTCCAGCACGCGCACGTCCAACCCCAGCTGCTCGGACAGCGCGGCCGTGAACGCCGCGATCGGCCCGTTCCCCGTGCCCTCGAGCGTGACCGACTCCCCGTCCACGATGACGTTGACCGTCAGCTTGTCCTGCTCGCCGACGGCCGAGGACGTGTGGTGCGAGTCGAGCCGGACCCGGCCCGCGTCGCCCAAGTACTCACCGTCGAACATCGCCCACATCGCGTCGGCGGACACCTCGCCGCCGGCGTCGTCGGTGTGCCGCTGGATGACGGCGCTGAACTCCATCTGCAGCCGGCGCGGCAGGTCCAGCTTGTGCTCGGTCTTCATGATGTACGCGACGCCGCCCTTGCCGGACTGGCTGTTCACCCGGATCACGGCCTCGTACGTCCGCCCGACGTCCTTCGGGTCGATGGGCAGGTACGGGACGGCCCAGGTGTGGTCGCGCACGTCCACGCCGGCCGCGGCCGCGTCCCGCTCCATCGCGTTGAAGCCCTTGTTGATCGCGTCCTGGTGCGACCCGGAGAACGCGGTGTAGACGAGGTCGCCGCCGTACGGGTGGCGCTCGCCGACCGGCAACTGGTTGCAGTACTCGACGGTGCGACGGATCTCGTCGATGTCGGAGAAGTCGATCTGCGGGTCGACGCCCTGGCTGAACAGGTTCATGCCCAAGGTCACCAGGCAGACGTTGCCGGTGCGCTCGCCGTTGCCGAACAGGCAGCCCTCGATGCGATCGGCGCCGGCCATGAAGCCCAGCTCTGCGGCAGCGACCGCCGTGCCCCGGTCGTTGTGCGGGTGCAAAGACAGCACGACCGAGTCGCGGTAGCCCAGGTTGCGGTGCATCCACTCGATCGAGTCGGCGTAGACGTTCGGGGTCGCCATCTCGACGGTCGCCGGCAGGTTCAGGACCGTCTTGTGGTCCGGGCTCGGCTGCCACACGTCGTTGACGGCGTTGCAGACGTCGACCGCGAAGGTCAGCTCGGTGCCCGTGTACGACTCGGGCGAGTACTCGAAGTACACGTCCGTGCCCGGGACGGTCTCGACGAGCTTCTGGCAGATCTGCGCGCCCCGGACGGCGATGTCGCGGATGCCGTCCGTGTCCAGGCCGAACACGACCCGGCGTTGCAGCGCGGACGTCGAGTTGTAGAGGTGGACGACGGCTTGCCGCGACCCACGGATCGAGGCGAACGTGCGCTCGATCAGTTCCTCGCGGGCCTGCGTCAGGACCTGGATCGTCACGTCCTCGGGGATCAGGTCGTTCTCGATGATGTCGCGGACGAAGTCGAAGTCGGTCTGGCTGGCGGCGGGGAAGCCGACCTCGATCTCCTTGTAGCCCATGCCGACGAGCAGCTGGAACATGCGCTTCTTGCGGGCGGGGCTCATCGGGTCGATCAGCGCCTGGTTGCCGTCACGGAGGTCGACGGCACACCAGCGCGGGGCCGCGGTGATGACCTTGTCGGGCCATGTGCGGTCGGTCAGGCCGACGGGCGGAAACGGCGTATACCGGTGGATCGGCATACCGCTGGGCTTCTGAGGGTGACGCATCTGGGGCTCCCTGGGGTGTCGCGAGGGTCGAGTTGTGGCGCGACCGGCAGGCGCAGCGCAAACCCGCGACGAGGGAGCCGGCCCTTACAGGGCCTCGCCGCGGCAGCTAAGAAGGAGTCCGGACAGATGCACGTCCGGCACATTACACGACCCCGCGCGGGGCCAGCCAGGGATCGGGATTCCGGCCGGAGCGCTCCGCCGCACGGAAACTGAGTGGCGGGAGGGCGGTCCGGCGCGGTCCCCTGTACGCCATGACAATTTCTCGACTCGATCCCGCCGACGCCGATCGCGTCGACGGGGTCCTCGCGGTCCTGCGCGCCGCCCACGAGGCGGACCTGCCGCGCGACCCGATGTACTGCCCCAGCTGGGACCTCGGCCAGATCCACGACCCGATCCCCAGCGAGGCAGTCGAGCACTGGATCGCCGTCGAGGGTGCCGAGGTCACCGGCGTCGCCGAGGTCCAGCTCCCGCTCCTGGACAACCTCGGCACGGCGTTCGTCCAGGTCACCGTCACGCCCGGCGCCCGGGGCCGCGGCACCGGCCGCGCGCTCTACGACGCGGGCGTCGCGCGCGCCCGCGCGCAGAGCCGCAAGCTCGCGATGTTCGAGACCCCGCGGGACGGTCCGGGCGCCGCGTTCGCGAAGTCGCTCGGCGCGGAGCTCGGCATCCTCAGCGCCCGCCGCCACCTGGCCGTGGACGCCGAGGCCGCCGCGCTGGCCGGCGAACTCGCGGCCGCCGCCGCCCCGCACGCGGTGGGCTACGAGGTCCGCACGTTCGCCGGCTCGACCCCCGAGGGCTACGTCGCCGACCTCGCCTACCTGACCGGCCGCATGTCGACGGACGCCCCGCTGGACGACCTCGCCCTCGAGCCGGAGGCGTACGACGTCGAGCGCGTCCGCCTCCGCGAGGCCGCGCTGGACAAACGTGGCCGGCGCAAGTACTGCGCCCTGGCTATCGAGCTCGCGTCGGGCACCGTCGTCGGCTACAGCGACGTCGCGTTCCAGCCGGAGGACCCGACGCACGCCTGGCAGTGGGACACGATCGTCGACCCCGTCCACCGGGGCCACCGGCTGGGCACGCTGATCAAGTGCGCGAACCTGCGCTTCGTGATGGCGAACGAGCCCGCGCTCCGCACGATCTCGACGTGGAACGCGGTGTCCAACGGCCCGATGATCGCGGTCAACGAGGCGATGGGCTTCCGGCTGTGGGACCACTGGTGCGAGTGGCAGGTAGGGATCTGACGGATCGCCAGCTTTCGGCGCCTCAGAAGCCGAGCTTGCGCAGCTGCTTCGGGTCCCGCTGCCAGTCCTTGGCGACCCGCACGTGCAGGTCGAGGTAGATCGGCGTGCCCAGCAAGGCCTCGATCTGCTTGCGCGCGACCGTGCCGACGTCCCGCAGCCGGGCGCCCTGGTGGCCGATGACGATGCCCTTCTGGCTGTCCCGCTCGACGTAGACCTCGGCGCGGACGTCCAGCATCGGCGAGTTTTCCCCCCGACCCTCGCGGGGCACCATCTCCTCGACCACCACGGCCAGCGAGTGCGGCAGCTCGTCGCGGACGCCCTCGAGCGCGGCCTCCCGGATCAGCTCCGCGACCATGATCAGCTCCGGGGAGTCGGTGAGGTTGCCGTCCGGGTACAGCACGGGACCCTCGGGCAGCCGGGCCGCGAGCAGGTCGCCCAACAGGTCCACCTGCTCGCCGCGCACAGCCGAGACCGGGACGATGTCGGCGAACTCGGCGCCCGAGTACACCCCCAGCTCGTGCACGGCCAGCAGCTGCTGGGCGAGCTGGGCCTTCCCGACCGTGTCGGTCTTCGTGACGATCGCGATCGCCGGCGTCCGCCGCCCGGCCTTCGCCATCTCCGAGACGATGAACCGGTCGCCCGGCCCGATCCGCTCGTTCGCCGGGATGCACAGGCCGATCACGTCGACCTCCGCGAGCGTCCCGCGGACGAGGTCGTTGAGGCGCTCGCCGAGCAGCGTCCGCGGGCGGTGGAAGCCCGGGGTGTCGACGAGGACGAGTTGGCTGCCCGGCCGGCTGACGATGCCGCGGATGGTGTGCCGGGTCGTCTGGGGCCGGTCGGACGTGATCGCGACCTTCGTCCCGACCAGCGCGTTCGTCAGGGTGGACTTGCCGGTGTTCGGCCGGCCGACGAAGCAGGCGAAGCCGGAGCGGTGTTGCGGGGTCTCGGACACTCCCCGATTCTCCCCCGCCCGGGCCGTCCCCCCGACCACGCACCCCGTTGCGTCCGAGCACCGACCCGCTATACCGGGTCGCTGGTCGGAAGCACGGGGTGAACCAGCCGCGGCGGGGCCGGGGCGACAGCGAGGACGCCGCCCGTCTCGATCTCGTCGGCCAGGTGCAGCGCCCAGGAGGCGAGCGCGGTTACCGACACCCCGTGCGGCGGGGCGAGCGCGAACGGCTCGATGTTGCCCGCGCCCCGGCGCAGGAGCGCCACGGCGCCGGCCGCGTTCTCCCGCTGGACGTGGGTGAGCCCGACGGCCAGCTGGGCCAGCCCTTGCCAGAGCGGCGCCTCGCCGGGGTCGGCCGACTTCCACGCACCCTCCAGCACCTCGTGGGCCTGGAAGGGGAACCCCTCGTCCAGCAGGCGCTGCGCTTCGGCGAGCGCGTCGGCCGGGACGAGCATCAGGTCGTCCGGGACTCGCTCGACGCCCGGGCTGCCGTACGGCAGGGGGCGGCCGGCGCCGTCCCGGGGGCGCGCGTTGCGGGCCCGCCCGGCGGGGTCCCTGTCTCGATCGGCAGTGTCCCGGTCCTCAGCCACGGGGGACAGATTCAGCGGGCCACGTAACTGGCCCGCGGCGTCCCGTCGGGGGTGGCAACGTGCAGCGCGGTGCCGGCGACGCCCAGGTCGCGGACGACGGCGAGGTCCGCCTCGTCCGGGAACGCCGCATCGGTCACGACGGCGGCGGCCTCCAGGCCCCGCGCCCCGCTGGCGACGGCCATCACGACGGCGGCCTGCACCGCGGAGAGCTGCAGCGACGGCAGGGCCACGGTCGACGCGGCGTACGTCCGGCCGGTGTCGTCGCGGACGGCGGCGCCCTCCTCGGCGCCGTTGCGCGCCCGGGTCGCGCGCGCGAGGACGACGAGCTTGGTGTCCTCCGGGTCCAGGGGGGTCTCGGTCACGGGTCCGACCCTAACCCGCAGGCCCTAACCCGCAGGCCCGAACCCGCAGGCCCTAACCCGCAGGCCCTAACCCGCAGGCCCTAACCCGCAGGCCCGAACCCGCAGGCCCTAGCCCGCGTGCTCGTGCTCGTTCACGTCCCGGGAGTCGGCGCCGTCGTCGTCCTCGGGCTCGGGTTCCTCCGTGACGAGGACGGTGGAGATGCGGTTGCGGCGGCCGCCGGTGCTCTCGGCCAGCAGGCGCAGGCCCTCGACGACGGCGTACGCGCCCGGGATCGGGACGCGGCCGAGGTGCTTGGCCAGCAGCCCCCCGACCGTGTCGACCTCGTCGTCGGAGATCGGGCGGCCGAACAGCTCGCCCAGCTCTTCGACGGGCAGCCGGGCGCTGACCCGGACGGCGCCGTCGGCCAGCCATTCGACCGGCGGGCGCTCGGTGTCGTACTCGTCGGCGATCTCGCCGACGATTTCCTCGACGAGGTCCTCCATCGTCACGAGGCCCGCCGTGCCGCCGTACTCGTCGACCAGGATGGCAATGTGACTCTGCGTCAGCTGCATGTCCTTGAGCAGCTCGTCGACGGGTTTCGAGTCGGGGACGAAGGTCGCGGGACGCATCACGGAGTCGACCCGCTCGGTCGTCTCGGCCGCCCGGTTGTCGTACGTGCGGCGCACCAGGTCCTTGAGGTAGACGACGCCGACGACGTCGTCCTCGCCCTCGCCGACGACGGGGATGCGGGAGAACCCGCTGCGCAGGTGCAGCGACAGCCCCGAGCGCAGCGTCTTGTCACGCTCGATGAACACCATGTCGGTACGCGGCACCATCACCTCGCGGACGATGGTGTCGGCGAGCTCGAAGACGGAGTGCACCATGCGGCGCTCGTCGTCCTCGATGACCATCGACTCTTCGGCGGCGAGGTCGACCAGGTCGCGCAGTTCGGCCTCGGAGGCGAACGGGCCCTCGCGGAAACCCTTGCCCGGCGTGACCGCGTTGCCCAAGAGGATCAGCAGCCGCGGGACGGGGCCGAGCACCTTCGCCAGCGGGATCAGCAACGCCGCCGCGATAAGGCCGAACATGCCGGCGTGCTGACGGCCCAGGGTCCGCGGGGAGACGCCGACGGCCACGTAGGACACCACCACCATCACCCCGGTGGCGGCGCCGATGGCGGCCCAGCGGTTCTCGAACCCCTCCAGCACCGCGACGGCGACCAGCACCGTCGCCGCGATCTCGCACACCACCCGCAGCAGGAGCGCGAGGTTCAGGTACCGGGGGGTGTCCTCCATGATCTGGCGCAGGCCCGCGGCGCCTCGGCGCCCGTCGCGGGCGAGCTCGTCGACCCTGGACCGGGACAGCCGTGAGATCGCCGCCTCCATCGCGGCGAAGAGTGCGGCCACCGCGACGAGCGCGACAGCCAGGACGATCAGGGAGACGTCGGGGGTCACGGTGTCCTAGCCGGGGCCGGAGGCGGAGCCCGCACGCCGGGCGGTCCGCCAACCGGTGAGCAGGCGACCCTGTTCACCGAACATCTCGCGCTCGCCCTCGGGGTCCGCGTGGTCGTAGCCGAGCAGGTGGAGCATCCCGTGCGTGGTCAGCAGGTGAAGCTCCTCCTCCGCCGAGTGCCCGGCCTTCTTCGCCTGCGCCGCGGCGACCTCCGGGCACAGCACGACGTCGCCGAGCAGGCCCGGGTCGGTGTCCGGGTCGTCGCGGCGACCGGGCCGCAGTTCGTCCATCGGGAACGCCAGCACGTCCGTCGGGCCCTCGTGGTCCATCCACTGCAGGTTGAGCTGCTCCATTGCCGCCGGGTCCACGAGCAGGACCGAAAGCTCGGCCAGCGGGTGGATCCGCATCTCGTCCAGGACGTGGCGGATCAACCCGAGCAGCGCGTCCGAGTCGATCGCAACCCCGGACTCGTTGCAGATGTCGACGTTCACCGCCGGCCGCCTGCGCGCCGGGCGCCGCCCGACTCGGCGTTCGCCGCGTCGAACCGCCCGTACGCCTCGACGATGTCGCTGACGAGCCGGTGCCGGACGACGTCGCTGCTCGTCAGCCACGAGAAGTGGATGTCCGGGATGCCGTCGAGGATGCCCTGGATGATCCGCAGACCACTGGCCGTGCCGTGCGGCAGGTCGACCTGGGTGACGTCACCCGTGACGACGATCTTCGAGCCGAACCCGAGCCGCGTCAGGAACATCTTCATCTGCTCGGCGGAGGTGTTCTGCGCCTCGTCCAGGATGATGAACGCGTCATTGAGCGACCTGCCCCGCATGTACGCCAGCGGCGCGACCTCGATGACGCCGTCGGTCAGCAGGCGCGGGACGGTCTCGGGGTCGAGCATGTCGCGGAGCGCGTCGTAGAGCGGGCGCAGGTACGGGTCGATCTTCTCGTAGAGCGTGCCGGGCAGGAACCCGAGCCGCTCGCCCGCCTCGACCGCAGGCCGGGTCAGGATGATGCGGCTGACCTGCTTCTGCTGCAGCGCCTGGACGGCCTTGGCGACGGCCAGGTAGGTCTTTCCGGTGCCCGCCGGGCCGATGCCGAAGTTGATCGTGTGCTTGTCGATCGCGTCGACGTAGCGCTTCTGGTTCAGCGTCTTCGGCCGGATCGCCCGGCCGCGGTTCGACAGGATGTCGGCCGTCAGGACGTCGGCGGGCCGCTCCAGGGTGTCGGCGCGCAGCATGGCGATCGAGCGCTCGACCGAGTCGACCGTCAGCGGCTGGCCGGTGCGCAGGACGACGACGAGCTCGTCGAACAGCCGCTCCATGAGCGCGATGTCGGCGGCGGGGCCGCTCATCGTGATCTCGTTGCCGCGGGCGAGGACGTCGGTGGCGGGAAACGCACGCTCCACCGTCCGGAGGAACTCGTCGCCCGCTCCGAGCAAGCCCACCATCGGGACGCTGGGCGGAACGACGATCTTGTGCTGGGTTCGTGCGATCTCCGACATGGGTCGGCCGGTGCGGCCTGCTCCCTGCCCCTCATCTTCAGGCGATGTGTCTGCGGCGATGTTGCTGCGGTCATGCTACCGACGCCGCGCAGCGACGGTCGGAGGCTTTCTGCCCCGTTCAGCCCGGGGGCCAACCCATCGGACGGCCCCCGAGTACGTGACCGTGGACGTGGAACACGCTCTGACCGACCTCTGCGCCCGTGTTGAACACCAGCCGGTACGCGCCGCCGACGCCCTCCGCCTCCGCGACGGCGGCGACGTCGGCCAGCAGCCGCCCCGCCAGGTCGGGGTCCGCGGCGGCGAGCGCGGACACGTCCGCGTGGTGCGCCCGCGGGATCACCAGCACGTGGACCGGCGCGCGCGGGTCGATGTCACGGAACGCGACCGTGTCCGGTGTCTCGCGTACCAGTGTGGCCGGGATCTCCCCGGCGACAATCCGGCAGAAAAGACAAGAGTCCCCACTCAAAGTTGCACCTCACGTCCCGCATTTCGCCCCGTCTGATGATCCGCGCGACGCTAGCATCGGGCAGTTTCACTACGACATTCGCGCCGCTTGTCAACCGCAGTGCGTAGTCGTGCGTCTAGGAGGCGTGACAGTCATGGTGGCCGTATTCGGGGCCGATCAGGGGAGCGGCGAGCGTGCCGTGCGCTGGGAGGCCGACGACGCCGTCACGCAGCTCTACACCGAGCACTACCGCGCGCTGGTGCGGCTCGGCACGTTGCTGCTGCGCGACGTCGGCGCCGCCGAAGAGGTGGTGCAGGACTCGTTCGTGGCCATGCACGCCTCCTGGGGGCGCCTACGGGACGGCGACAAGGCAGTGGCCTACCTCCGCCAGTGCGTCGTCAACCGGTCCCGGTCGGTTTTGCGCCGCCGGGTCGTGGCAGACAAGCACATGCCCACCCCGGGTCCGGACGAGCCGAGCGCCGAACACGGCGCCCTGGCCCGGCTGGAGAACGAGCGGGTCCTGGCCTGCCTGCGCCAGCTCCCCACGCGGCAGCGGGAAGCGCTGGTGCTCCGCTATTACGGCGATCTGTCCGAAGCCGACATCGCAGCGGCGATGAAGGTCAGCAAGGGGGCCGTGAAGAGCCACACGTCGCGCGGCATGGCGGCGATGCGGAAGATGCTGGACCAGGAGCAGAGCGCATGAACGACCACCAGGACCTCGAGAGCCGGCTCAGCCGTGCCCTGCACTCCGAAGCCGACCGGGCGACCACCGACCCGGCCGCCCTCGCCCTCATCCGTCAGCGCACGTCCGCCGCGAAGAAGGCCGGTGCGGGCAACTGGTTATTTCGGCCCGCGGTAGCGGGGGCAGCGCTCGCGTTCACCCTCGTCATCGGCACGCTCGCGGGCGTCAACATGGCGAAGAACAACGGCAACACCGACGTGGTCGCCGAGCCGGGCGCGACCGCGTTCGCGGTGGACCAGTCCGATCGCATGGTCGCTCCGCAGGCCCCCGTGCCCGCCGACGCCGAGGAGCGGTCGGCGAAGCAGCCCCAGGGGGGCGACGCGGCCGGAGCCCCGATGAGCACTCTGGCCGACCCGGCAGCGGAGGCCGACTCGGGCGAGTCCACGGAGTCGTCCGTCGCGCTGAAGTCGGCGCCGACCGAGGAGCAGCGCAAGGCAAACGTCCCCGCCGACACGGGCGGCATCTACGTGGCGATCTTCTCGCCCGAGTCGGGTTCCACGGTGGTCGGGCGCGCCGTCGAACTTCGCGGCAAGGCTCGCGCGTTCGAGGCCAACGTCATCATCGAGATCTCCCAGAACGGCAAGGTCCTGCAGCGGACGTTCACGACCGCCTCCGCGGGCGCCCCCGAGCTGGGCGAGTGGACGAAGGTCGTCACCCTCGAGCCGGGCAACTACCGGGTCGACGCGTTCCAGGAGTCGATGGAGGGCACCGGCGAGAAGCAGGGCCTCGACTCGATCTGGATCACCGTCGCCGACGGCACGCAGGGCTCTGCGGGCGAGGACGTCGGCCAGGGCGCCGACCCGGCCGCGCCCGTCCCGTCCGAGCCCGTGGCGTCACCGGCGCTCGACCCCGCGTCCGGTCCCGTCGCGCCGGAGGCCCCGACCGACCCGGCACCGACCGGCAGCTGACCGCACCTGACCTGGCGTCCGCCCGTCGGCGGGCGGGGTCGGGACCTGCGCAACCGGTGGCCGGGTCTCGCGCGGAGTCAGGGCGAATGCCGCAATGCCGTCATGCCCAGCGCGAGGTCCGGGCGAGCAGCGCCGCGAGCGCCACCACCCCCGCGGTCGAGGTCCGCAGGACCTCGGGTCCCAGCCGCAAAACGCGCCCGCCGGCGGCGGCGAAGTCGGCGAGCTCGCGATCGTCCAGCCCGCCCTCCGGGCCGACGACGAGGACAATCTCGCCCGCGTCCGGCACGGCGAGCCCGGCCAGTGGCTCGGCCCCCGACTCGTGCAGCACGAGGCCCAGCGCCGCCGACTGCAATAACGACGCACACGTCCCGGGTCGACGCGAGCGGCGCCACGACGGGCACCCGCGCCCGTCGCGCCTGCTTCGACGCCTCCCGCGCGTGCGCGGCCCAGCGGGCGGCGGACCGCTCGCCCCGCGCGCCGACCCACTGCGTGACGCACCGCGACGCCGCCCACGGGACGACCGCGTCGACCCCGACCTCGGTCATCACCTCGACAGCCAGCTCGCCACGGTCGCCCTTCGGCAGGGCCTGGACGACGGTGAACCGGGGCGACGGAACCGGCAGCTCCAGGCGCCGGACCACGTCCAGCGTCAGGGACTCACCCGCCGCCGAGGCCACCACGCACTCCGACAGCACGCCGGTGCCGTCCGCGAGGTCGACCCGCTCACCGACGCCGAGGCGGCGGACCTTCGCCGCGTGCCGCCCTTCCGGCCCGGCCAACAGCACCGGGCCCGCCGCGTCCAGCGCCCCGGGTTCGACGAGGAACAGCGGCGCGGTCACCGGAAAGCTCAGCGGCCGAAGTTGCGCAACCGGGAGAACAGCCCGGACTGCCCGGCCGAGTGGTCGGTCTGCCCGGAGCGCATCGTGCCGTCCGGCTGACTCCTCGCCGCGCAGGGTGGCGAGCTCGCGCAGCAGCGCCTCCTGGCGGGCGTCCAGCTTCGACGGCGTCTGCACCTCGAGGTGGACGATCAGGTCGCCGCGCCCGGTGCCGCGTAGGTGCTGAACGCCGCGAGCGGGCACCCGGATCGCCGTGCCCGACTGCGTCCCCGGCTTGACCGGCATCGTGTGCCCGCCGTCGAGGGTGTCGAGCTCGAGCGTGGTGCCCAGCGCGGCCGCGGTCATCGGCAGCTGGACCGTGCAGTGCAGGTCGTCGCCGTCGCGGGTGAAGTGCGGGTGCGGCACCTCGATGATCTCGACGTAGAGGTCGCCGGGCGGGACCGCCACCGGCGCCGACCTCGCCCTCGCCGGAGAGCTGGATCCGCGTGCCTGCATCGACTCCGGCCGGAATCTTGATCTTGAGGGTCCGCCGGATCCGGACGCGCCCGTCACCGCCGCACTCCCCGCACGGCGAGGTGATGACCGTCCCGAACCCGCGGCACTGCGCGCACGGGCCGGGCCGTCACGACCTGGCCCAGGAACGAGCGCTGGACAGTGCTGATCTCGCCGCGGCCCTTGCAGATGTCGCAGGTGATCGGGAACGTGCCGGGCGCGGTGCCGTCGCCCTGGCAGGTGTCGCACGCCGTGGCCGTGTCGATCTGGATCTCGCGGGTGACGCCGAACGCCGCGTCCGGCAGCTCGATTTCCAGGCGGATCAGCGCGTCCTGCCCGCGCTGCACCCGGCTGCGCGGACCGCGGCCGCCGCCCTGGCCGAAGAACGCGTCCATGATGTCGTTGAAGCCGAAGCCCTGCGCGCCACCGAAGCCGCCCGCGCCGCCTCCCGGGGAGAGGGGGTCGCCGCCGAGGTCGTGCATCTGCCGCTTCTGCGGGTCGGAGAGCACCTCGTAGGCGGCAGTGACCTCCTTGAACCGCTCGAGGGACGCCGGGTCCGGGTTCACGTCCGGGTGGAGTTCGCGGGCGAGCTTGCGGTACGCCTTCTTGATCGTCTCCGGGGTCGCGTCCCGGGCGACCCCGAGGACGCCGTAGTAGTCCGCCACTCAGGACCCCGACAGGATGTGTCCGACGTACCGTGCCACCGCGCGTACCGCTCCCATCGTCCCCGGATAGTCCATGCGCGTCGGCCCGATGACGCCCGAGCCGTGCGACAACCTCGTCCCGACCGTATCCGGAGGCCACCACCGAGGTGCGCGTCAGGCCCTCGAAGTCGTTCTCCTTGCCGATCCGGACGGTCACGTCGGGAGACGCCGCCTCGCCGAGCAGGCGGATCAGCACGACCTGCTCCTCGAGCGCCTCGAGCACCGGCTGCAGGGAGTCGGGAAAGTCGTGGCCGAGGCGGGTCAGGTTCGCCGTGCCCGACAGGACGATGCGCTCCTCGCGCGGCTCGTCGAGGGACTCCAGCAGGGTCGTCACGATGGACCCGACGACCGCCGCGTCCTCGTCGCGGAACGTGCCCTCCAGCGTCGCGACCGCCGCCGGGACGTCGGTGAAGCGCTTGCCGCCGACCGCCGCGTTGAGCCGCGCGCGCAGCTCGCCGAGCAGGTCCTCGGAAACTGTCGCGGGGCAGTCGATCACCCGCTGCTCCACCCGACCCGTGTCGGTGATCAGGACGAGCATGACCCGCCCCGGCGTGATGCCGAGCAGTTCGACGTGCCGCACCGTGGAGCGGGTCAGCGAGGGGTACTGGACGACCGCGACCTGCCGCGTGAGCTGGGCCAGCAGCCGGACGGTGCGGTTGACCACGTCGTCCAGGTCGACCGCCGAGCCGAGGAACTGCTGGATCGCGCGGCGTTCGGCCGGCGAGAGGGGCTTGACCTCCGCGAGCCGGTCGACGAACAGCCGGTAGCCCTTGTCGGTCGGGACCCGCCCGGCGCTCGTGTGCGGCTGGGCGATGTAGCCCTCCTCCTCGAGCACCGCCATGTCGTTGCGGATCGTCGCCGGGGAGACGCCCAGGTTGTGCCGCTCCACCAGGGCCTTGGACCCGACCGGCTCCTCGGAGGACACGAAGTCCTGGACGATGGCGCGGAGAACCTCGAGCTTCCTGTCGTCGAGCACCTCGCCACCTCCTTCACCCTCGGAGTTCTGGTGCTAGAAGTTTCTGGCACTCGGAGTAGTCGAGTGCGAGTCTACGTCCCGACCCGTTCGGCGGTAGTCGCCCGACCGGAGCCCACCCTGCGTCCGACCACCGACCCGCTATTGCGGGTCGTCGGTCGGACGCTCGGGGTGCCGCGCCTGGGCCTGTGGATAACGTTGACATCGAGCTGAGTCTCGGTCGTATGGTGCCCGGATGAGCGACCTGGAGAGCCGCGTTTCAGCAGTGGAAATCCTGGCTGAACGCACCCACCGCGACCTCGAGATCTGCTCGCCCCCCTCGAGACCCCAGCCGACGGGAACGGAGCCGACTCCGAGCCGCCCTCGAACGACGGACGATTCGACGTGATCGATCGAAAGCTGGACGAGCTCCTCCGCCGGGTACCGCCGACAAGCTGAGCGCGGGGCATTCAGCCGATCACGATCTTTCGATCTCCGAAACTCGCGACGATCTCGACGGAACCTCCGAGCGCGCGGACGTAGGCGCGGATCGTTGCCAAGCCGGCGCGGTCGAGGTCGCCGCGCTCCAAAGCGGACACGGACGGCTGGGTAACCCGCATCCGCTCCGCCAGTTCGACTTGGGTGAGCCCCTGCTCCTCTCGGACCTCGCGGAGGCGGTAAGCCCGCAGTTCCAGATCCATCCGGGCACGGTGCGCGGCGACCTGCACCTCGTCCGGGACGCGCGCGGCACGAATGTCCTTCCAATCCTTCGCCATCGCAGGCTCCTCCAACAGGTTCAGATATTGCATTGATCGCGAAGCCATTCGTCGTAACGCCGCTCAGCGAAGGGCACGTTCCACCGGTACCAACGGTGCCAGTTGCCAGCCTTGTCCCCCGCCACGAGCAGCACCGCTCGGCGACGAGGATCGAAGACAAACAAAATGCGGATCTCACTCGACCCGGCCGATCCGGGTCGCAACTCCTTGAGATTGTGGATTCGCGACCCAGCGATCTTGTCGACCAACGGACGTCCGAGCGCCGGGCCGTCCTCGGCCAACTTGTCGATGGCGGCCGCCACCAGGTCGTAGCTGCCATCGTCGAGAGCAAGCAGCCAACTTTCGACCTCCTCCAGCACTCGGACGTCCCAAGCAGCCAAGAGTATATCCTCCACTTTATATAGTCCCGGAATTCTATTTCCACCGTCGGCGACCCCGCCCCGTTCCCGTGAACGGGTAGACCAGAGCACGCACGTCCGACAATGCCCGAGTGCCGGATCCCGGTTCGGGCTCCCAACGGCCACGCTCCCGCGCTCTGCGGGCGGCGGCGGTTACCGTTCCGGGATGAGCATCGGGACCGGCGGCGGGCGGTACGACCGGGACGTCCTGGCGCCCGGGCTGGCGGCGGCCGATCCCCGTCCCGGACGTCCCGGCGGAGCTCGACCTCGTCGTCGAGGAGGCCGAGACCGGGTTCTGCGGTGCGGTCCTGGGGTGCGAGAAGGGCGCGGGCGGGCACCTCGTCACGCTCGAGGACGGTCGCGGACGACGCCGGGTCTTCCCGCTCGGCCCGGGGTTCCTGATCGACGGCAAGCCGGTGACGCTCGTCCGGCCCGGCGCCGGGCGCGCCGAAGGGGCCGGGGCGCACGGCGTCCGGCTCGATCGCGGTCGCGGGGGCGCGCGCCAGGGTCGCCCGCGGCAGCCGCATCTACGTCGAGGGCCGCCACGACGCGGAGCTCGTCGAGAAGGTCTGGGGCGACGACCTGCGCATCGAGGGTGTCGTCGTGGAGTACCTCGAGGGCGTCGACGACCTGCCGGCGATCGTCACCGACTTCGCGCCGTCGCCGGGCCGGCGCCTGGGGGTCCTGGTCGACCACCTGGTCGCCGGGTCGAAGGAGACCCGGATCGCGGCGTCCGTCCGCTCCCCCCACGTCCTGGTCGTCGGGCACCCGTACATCGACATCTGGGCGGCGGTGAAGCCCGCCGCCGTCGGCATCGCGGCGTGGCCGGACGTCCCGCGCGGGCAGCCGTGGAAGGAAGGCGTCCTCGACGCGCTCGGCTGGCGCATGGAGTCGTACGCCGCGTGGCGGCGGATCCTCGGCGCGGTGCGCGGCTGGACGGACCTGGAGCCCGAACTGCTCGGCCGCGTCGAGGAGCTCATCGACTTCGTCACCGCCGCGCCCGACGAGGGCCGTGACGGCGGACGGGGCACCGGAACCCGCCGCGAAGGAACCCGCCCGCCCGCGCGTGCGGCTCACCGCGCACGAGCGCCGCTGGGCCCCCGCCGTGCATGCCGCGGCGATCCCCGGGAATCCTGCTCGGCCTGAGTTTCGTCGGCCCGTTGGTGGTCGGCCGGTTACGCGGGGGCGGGTCGCCGTTCGTCCGGCACCAGGTCGTCCAGGCCGCGAACTTCAACCTGACCGTCAGCCTCGCGTCCCTCGCCGGTTTCCTGGTGATGCTGTTCTCCGCCCCCGGCGAGGCCGCACAGGGCGGCGGCCACCGCGCCGCAGTGGGTGCCGGCGACCGCGCTGTCGTACCTGATCCTCGTGCTCGTGTACTGGTTCATGTTCACGATCCGTGCGATGGTCAGTACGTCGTACGGTGAGGTGTACCGCTATCCGCCGTCGCTGCACGTGTGGCACTGAACTGACGAGCGACCGGGGGGGCCGCGCAATGACCGGATCGTGGAACGAACCGCAGGACCCGAACGCCCGGCCGGCCGAGGGCGCGCAGCCGTACGGCGCGCCGCCGCCCCCGTACGGCGCGCCGCCGCCCCCGTACGGCCAGCCCTACGGCGCCCCGCCGCCCGGCTACCCGCCGCCGCCCGGCCAACAGCCGCACCCGTACCCGCCCGGCGGCTACCCCTACGGGCAGAACCCGGCCGCCCCCAGGATGAGCCCGAGCGAGGAACGCAACTGGGCGCTCGCCGCGCACCTGTCGACGATCGTCATCCAGTTCCTCGGCCCGCTGCTCGTCATGCTGATCCAGGGCCCGAAGTCGCCGTTCGTGCGCGCGCACGCCGTCGAGGCGCTGAACTTCAACATCAGCGTGACGATCTACTTCGTCGTCTCGCTGGTCGCGATGCTCATGCTCGTCGGGTTGATCATGCTGCCGATCGTGCTGATCGGCTGGTTCGTCTGCACGATCCTCGCGACGATCGCGGCCAGCAAAGGCCAGTCCTACCGCTACCCGTTCACCATCCGCCTGGTCACCTGACGGACCGTCAGTCGGTGAGATCACGGACGACGGCGTCGGCTAACAGTCGGCCACGGAAGGTCAGGATCGCGCGACCGGCGTCGTGCGCGGCCGGGTCGAGCAGCCCGTCCGCGACCGCCCGCGCGGCCGCAGCCAGGCCGGCGACCGAGAGCTCGGCGAGGTCGAGACCCGGTCGGCGAGGCGCAGCCGCAGCATCACGCGCTCGAGGCGGCGCGCGGCGTCGTCCGGGATCTCTCGCGCCTGAGCCGGCGTCAGATCCTCGGCCAGGCGAGCCGCGTACTCGCGCGGGTGCCGCACGTTCCACCAGCGGACGCCCCCGACGTGGCTGTGCGCGCCGGGCCCGACGCCCCACCAGTCACCGTCCGTCCAGTAGAGGATGTTGTGCCGGCAGCGCGCCGCCGGCGTCCGCGCCCAGTTCGACACCTCGTACCACTCCAGACCGCCGCGCCGGACAACTCGGACTCGGCCATCGCGTAACGGTCGGCCAGCACGTCGTCGTCGGGCGCCGGCAGCTCGCCGCGGCGCACCCGCGCGGCCAGCCGCGTGCCGTCCTCGACGATCAGCGAGTACGCGCTGACGTGGTCCGGCCCGGCGGCGACCGCGGCCTCGAGCGAGGCCCGCCAGTCGTCGTCGGTCTCCCCCGGCGTCCCGTAGATCAGGTCGAGGTTGACGTGGTCGAAGCCCGCCTCCCGCGCCCAGGCCGCGCACTGCGCCGGGCGGCCCGGGGTGTGCACGCGGTCGAGGACGGCCAGGACGTGCGCCCGCGCGCTCTGCATCCCGAAGGAGATCCGGGTGAACCCGGCCGCCCGCAGCGCGGCCAGCGACGCCGCGTCCACGGACTCGGGGTTGGCCTCGGTCGTGACCTCGGCGCCGCGGCGCCAGCCCGAACTCGGCGTCGATCACCCGCAGCAGCGAACCGAGTTCCGCGGGCCGAGAGCAACGTCGGCGTCCCGCCGCCGACGAACACCGTCTCGCACCGCGCGGCCGCGCGCGCCCGGACGCGTCCAGCACGCGGCCCGCGAGCCGGACCTCCGCCGCCGCCGTCGCCGCGTACTGCGTCGCGCGAGGCCCCGCCGCCCAGCTCGGTCGGCGGTGTAGGTGTTGAAGTCGCAGTAGCCGCAGCGCGTCGCGCAGAACGGGACGTGGACGTAGAAGCCGAACGGCCGCGCGCCGAGCCCGACCAGCGCGGCGGCGGGCAGCGAGCCGTCTGCGCGGCACGGCTTCGCCCTCGAGCGCGGTGCCTGCCATGCCCCCGTCCGCCGGATCTACGCGCGGCCGCGGGACGCGAGGTAGCTGCGCGCCTTGTCGTGCACCTCGGCCGGCAACTGCGGGGACGTCGAGCATCCGGGCAGGAGCGAGCGCTCGGTCGTGAGCGCGCGGAACGTCTCCCCCACCGTGACGCCGTGCCCGGGCCGCGAGAGCAGCGACGATCTCGTCGCCGGCCTGGACCACGCCGTCGACCCGCACGCGCAGGTACGCGCCGGGCCGGCCGCCGCGGGTGAACCGCTTCACCCACCGCTCCTCGTCCAGGTACTTCTGGAACACCGCGCACGGCGTGCGGGCGGTCGAGACCTCGAACTCGACGGTGCCGACGCGCCAGCGCTCGCCGATGACCGCGTCGGTGACGTCGACGCCGAGCGTCGTGAGGTTCTCGGCGAACCGGCCCGGCGGGAGTTCGTAGCCGAGCTCGGTCGACCCAGTAGTCCAGGTCCTCGCGGGCGTAGGCGTACACGGCCTGGTCGACGCCGCCGTGGATGCGGATCTGCGCCTGGGCGTCGCCCTCGAGCCCGAGGGAGTGCGCGGCGACCGGCCCGTCGACCGGATGCTTGTCGATCGCCGTACCGCCCAGCGGTTCGCCCAGGGGGCGTCGACGATGCGTCCGACGTTGACGGACAGGATCGAGGGCATGCGGCTCTAGTCGTCCCCCGACCCCGTCAGACCGGCTCGGGCGGCTCGCTCGTCGCCGCTGCGTGCGCCGAGGGTGATCTCGTGCTCGACGGCCTGCCCCGCGTCGAGGACGACCCCGTCCGCGGCGGGCGGGTAGCCCACGGCGAGCAGGGTGTAGTGCCCCTCCGGCAGGTCGGTGAACTCGTACCGGCCGTCGTCGTCGGTGAACGTCTCCGCGACGATCCGGCCCTCGCCGTCGGACAGCGACACCCGCGCTTCGACGATCGGCCGGCCCTCGGGGGTGCGCGCGACGCCGGTCGAGGCTCGCCGCGCCGGCGACCTCCACGTCCTGGCGGGTGCGGCCGTCGGCGTTGACCTCCACCAGCAGCGCGGTCGGACGGCAGGACGGGGTCGTCACCACGAGCGTGAACGTGCCGGTCGTGACGTCCGCGATCTCGTACTCGCCGTACGGGTCCGTCCGGACCGACGCGACCACGTCGCCGGTCGCGTCCGCGAGCGTGACGAGCGCGCCCCGCACGGGGGTGCCGCCGACCGGTCGCGGACGATCGCTGCCGACGAGGCTCGCAGCCCCGAACAGCGACGACGTCGACCTCGCCCGCGGCACCGGTCACCCACACCGTCATCGCGTGCGGGCGGTGTCCGGCCCGCCGCGCGACGAGCACGAACTCCCCGGCGTCCGGGATGCCGAAGTCGAACGCCCCGTCCGCGTCGCTGGCGCCGCGCGCGATCTGGCGCCCGGACCGGTCGAGCAGCGTGAGGGCCGCGTCCGCGACCGGCAAGCCCGCCGCCTTGGCGGACGCGACCGTGCACCCGGAACCCGCTCGGCTCCGGCGTGCGCGGGCCCTCGCCGGCGCCCGGGCCGTGCGTGTCCCGTCTGAGCGGGGGCGCAACGGAGACGGCGACGGGCGACGCGACAGCCGGGGGTACCGGGGCGGCCGGGGGCGGGGTGTGCGCGCTGCCGTTGGAGCCCGACGCAGACGCGTGCGACGGAGGCGTGCACCGGCACCGGCTCCGGGGAGGCCTTCGCGAGCTGGAACCGCTCGGCCTGCGCGGCGACGTCCGCGAGGGTCTTCTCCACCGGTTCCGGCGCGGGCGGGGGCGCGTCCGTGACGAGGATCAGCGTCTCGTACGCGGCCTCGACGGGGACGGGCGCAGCTTGCGCGGGGACGGGCTCGGCAACGGCGGAAATGGCCTCGGCGACGACCGGGACCGGTTCGGCGACCGGGGCCTCTGCGGGCGGCCCAACCGGTTCCGCGACCGCCGCCGGAGCAGGCGCGAGGACGACCAGCGCAAGCTCGACGGGTGTGGGCACGGGCGCCTGGACCGGGACGGGGGGCACGCGCGGGGCGGGCGCCTCGGCGTGCAGCGGCGGCGGCGCGCCCTCGACCGGCGGGCCGGGCGCCGCGTACGCCAGGGCAGAGGCGGGCGCCGGCGCGACGGGCTCGATCACGTCGACGACCGGGACACCGCCCTCGCCGAACCCGCTCAGCTCGAGTCGCTTGACGTTGACCAACAGCGACGGTGATGACCGCGGCGCCGAGCAGGATGAACCCGGCCCACAGGCTGGCCCGCGCGTACCCCTCGACCTGCGCGGCGATCAGCGTCGCCTGGTCGGCCGGCTTGCCGACCAGGAAGTCGGCGGCGTGACTGGCCGCGACGGTGCTCAGCAGGGCGATGCCCAGGGAGCCGCCGACCTGCTGGGCGGTGTTGACGGTGGCGCTGGCGACGCCGGCGTCCGTCGGCTCGACGCCGAGCGTCGCGGCGTTGAACGCCGGGACGAACACGCAGCCGAGGCTGAGCCCGATCAGGATCAGGGCGGGCAACAGGTCGGGCGGCGTAGCTGCTGTCCGGCTTGATGCGCACGAGCAGGAACATCGCGAGCGCCGAGCCCAGCAGGCCACCGCCCATCAGCAGCCGCGTCGAGACCTTGGTCGCGACGGCGCTGACGACCGCGGACGCGACGATGATGCCGCCCGTCACGGGCAGGAACGCGACGCCGGTCTTCACCGGCTCGAAGCCGAGGACGCCCTGCATGTAGAAGCTCAGGAAGAAGAAGACGCCGAACATGGCGACCATGCCGAGCAGCACCGCGATGCTGGCACCCGCCCGGTTGCGTTCGGCCAGCACCCGCAGCGGCAGCAGCGGGTTCGGCACGAGGCGCTGGCTGGTGACGAACATGATCAGCAGCGCGAGGCCGGCGCCCAGGTAGAACAGGGTGGACGGCTTCGTCCAGCCCTTCCGCTCCGCCTCGGAGAAGCTGTAGACGACGGCGAGCAGACCCGCCGTACCGAGGACGGCGCCGATCCAGTCGAGCTTGCCCTGGACCTTCTCGCGGCTCTCCGGCAGCAGCGCGAGCGGCGCCCAGCGCGGTGAGCAGCGCGATCGGGATGTTGACGAACATCGTCCAGCGCCAGCTCGCCCACTCGGTGAGCATCCCGCCCAGTACGAGGCCGACCGCCGACCCGCCGCCGGCCACCGCGCCGAAGATCGCGAACGCCTTCGCCCGCTCGTGCGGGTCCATGAACATGGTCGTGACGAGCGCGAGTGCAGCGGGCGCCATCAGGGCGCCGAACACGCCCTGGAGGCCGCGGGCCGCCAGCAGCATCGTCATGTTGTCGGCCGCCCCGCCGAGCGCGGACGCGACGGCGAAGCCGATCAGGCCGATGAGGAAGGTCGTGCGGCGACCCCAGTAGTCGGCCAGGCGTCCGCCGAGGAGCAGGAGCCCGCCGAACGCCAGCGTGTACGCCGTGACGACCCACTGCCGGTCGGCCTCGGAGATCTCCAGGTCGACCGCCATCGCGGGCAGCGCGACGTTCACGATCGTGGCGTCCAGGACGATCATCAACTGCGACACCGCGATGACCATGAGGCCGAGCCAGCGCTTGGGGTCGGGCACGTAGCCGGCGCGGCCCGCCGGGGGCCTCGGCGGGCGCGGCGGCGGGCGGCGTCACGTCGACCGGGACGGCGGACGGGCAGGACCGCCGTCGTCTCGCCCCGGCGCTGGCGCTTGGGCGGCGCTGGCGGGAACGCGCCGGTCTGCGCCTCGCCGCCAGGCCCAGGGGGAGGTGTTGCCATCGTCAGGCTCCTCGGGTCTTCGGCTAGCTCGGGGAGCCGGCGGATACCGGCACGGCGAGGGTCAACAGCGGCAACAGCACTCGGTCGACGAGGCGGGCGAGGAACTCGTCGTCCACGGGTTCCCCGGTGATCAGCAGGCGGGTCAGCACCTGGCCGGGGGCCAGTTCGCGGACCATCTCGAGGTCTGTCGAGGTCACCTCGCCGAGCACGGCGTACCGGTCGAGCAGGGCGGCGGCGATGGCCTTGCAGCGGGCGATGTCGGCCCGCATGAGCTGGGCGAGCACCGCGTCGTGCTGCATCGCGTGCACCATGCCGGCGAGCATCGCGCCCTTGTCGGCGAGGCGGTCCCGTGCCGACCGCAGGTGGCTGAGCAGGTCGGCGCGCAGGTCGCCGGTGAAGTGGGCGGTGATGCCGTCCACGTCGGTGTGGTGGACGACGGCGGCGACCACGAGCGCGGGCTTGCCGGGCCAGCGGCGGTAGATCGTGGCCTTGCTGGCGTGGGCCCGGGCGGCGACCGCGTCGATCGTCAGACGCTCGTACCCGATCTCGGTGAGGATCCCGGCGCAGGCGTCGAGAATCTCCTGCTCACGGGGGGTGATCTCGTCCACGCGCGAACCTTACCGGCCGTACGGTACGACTTCGTACCCCACACCTGGAAAATTTCGCAAATCATCTCATGTTCACCCGGACGACTATTTCTTGTCGGGCGACTCGTCCGTCGACAGCGCGGCGATGAAGGCCTCCTGCGGAACCTCGACCCGGCCCACCATCTTCATCCGCTTCTTGCCCTCCTTCTGCTTCTCCAGCAGCTTGCGCTTGCGCGAGATGTCGCCGCCGTAGCACTTCGCGAGGACGTCCTTGCGGATCGCGCTGATGTTCTCGCGGGCGATCACCCGCGTCCCGATCGAGGCCTGGATCGGCACCTCGAACTGCTGGCGCGGGATCAGCTTGCGGAGCTTCTTGGTCATCCGGACCGCGTACTCGTACGCCTTGTCCTTGTGGACGATGGCGGAGAACGCGTCGACCGGCTCGCCCTGCAGCAGGATGTCGACCTTGACGAGGTCGGCCGCCTGCTCGCCCTTCACCTCGTAGTCGAGCGAGGCGTACCCGCGGGTCTTGGACTTCAGCGCGTCGAAGAAGTCGAAGACGATCTCGGCCAGCGGCAGGGTGTAGCGCAACTCGACGCGGTCGGCCGAGAGGTAGTCCATCCCGCCCATCGTCCCGCGGCGCGCCTGGCACAGCTCCATGACCGGCCCGACGAACTCCGTGGGCGTGAGGACGGTCGCACGCACGACCGGCTCGTAGACCTCGGAGATCTTGCCGTCCGGGAACTCGCTGGGGTTGGTGACGATGTGCTCGCTGCCGTCGTCCTTGACCACGCGGTAGACCACGTTCGGCGCGGTCGAGATCAGGTCGAGGCCCGGCCTCGCGCTCGAGCCGCTCGCGGACGATCTCGAGGTGCAGCAGGCCGAGGAACCCGCAGCGGAAGCCGAACCCCAGCGCCGCGGAGCTCTCGGGCTCGTAGACCAGGGACGCGTCGTTGAGCTGGAGCTTGTCGAGCGCCTCGCGGAGCTCGGGGAAGTCGGAGCCGTCGATCGGGTACAGACCGGAGAAGACCATCGGCTTGGGCTCGCGGTAGCCGGCGAGCGCCTTGGTGGCCGGCTTGTACGCGTCGGTGATCGTGTCGCCGACCTTGCGACTGCCGGACGTCCTTGACCCCGGTGATCAGGTAACCGACCTCGCCGACGCCGAGGCCCTCGGTGGGCTTCGGCTCCGGCGAGCTGACGCCGATCTCGAGCAGCTCGTGGGTCGCCCGCGTCGAGAGCATGAGGATCTTCTCGCGGGGGCTCAGGTGCCCGTCGATGACGCGGATGTAGGTGATGACGCCGCGGTAGGTGTCGTAGACGGAGTCGAAGATCATCGCGCGGGCCGGCGCGTCCGGGTCGCCGACCGGCGCCGGGATCTTGGCGACGATCTCGTGCAGGAGGTCGACGACGCCCTCGCCGGTCTTGGCGCTGACCCGCAGGATCTCCTCCGGCTCGCAGCCGATGATGTGCGCGAGTTCGCGCGGCGTACTTCTCGGGCTGCGCCGCCGGCAGGTCGATCTTGTTCAGGACGGGGACGACCTGCAGGTCGTTCTCCATCGCCAGGTAGAGGTTGGCGAGGGTCTGCGCCTCGATGCCCTGCGCCGCGTCGACGAGCAGCACCGCGCCCTCGCACGCCGCCAGCGACCGCGAGACCTCGTAGGTGAAGTCGACGTGGCCGGGCGTGTCGATCAGGTTGAGGACGTGGATCTTCCCGTCCAGGCCCGTCCACGGCAGCCGGACGGCCTGGCTCTTGATCGTGATGCCACGCTCGCGCTCGATGTCCATGCGGTCGAGGTACTGGGCGCGCATGAGCCGCGGGTCGACAGCCCCGGTGAGCTGGAGCATGCGGTCCGCGAGCGTCGACTTGCCGTGGTCGATGTGGGCGATGATGCAGAAGTTGCGGATCAGCGTCGGATCCGTGCGGTTCGGCCGCGGTGGTGACGTGGGTGGCACGCGTACAAGGTCCATCTCGGCAGGAAAACGGGCTGACCACCCATCATCCCACGGCTCGCGCCCCGCCCCGGTGCCGCGGCGGTTCGAGCGTCCTCGCAAGTCGCTGTGCCACACTGCGCCTGATGCGGGCAGGAAGACTCACGGCAGCGGCCGTCGCGGTCGCCCTCGCCGCGGCGCTGAGCGGGCAGGCGGTCAAGGCAGACTCAGGCCCGTTCGGCCGTCGGCCGGGCGGGCGCCCCGGTGGTCGCCGCGCTCCCCCCGTCCCCGGCCTCCCTGACAGCGGAACGGCTCCTGCAGGCCGCGTCCGACGCGTCCGTCGTGATCGTCCGGGACGCGCGCGGCCTCGCCCACCGCGTCGGCACCGCGGCCGGGCACCCGATCCCCCTGCCCGAGGCCGCGGACGCGACCGCGCCGGCAGACGAGCAGGCGCTCGCGCACCTCGACCGCGTCGGCGCCCTGTTCGGGCTGAAGGACGTGAGCCTCGAGCTGAGGCTCCTCCCCCAGGCCCTCGCGCCGGACGCGACCGGGGACCGGATCGTGAAGTTCCAGCAGGTCCGCGACGGGCTTCCCGTCCTCGGCGGCGAGCTGGTCGTGGTGCTCGACTCCGCCGGCGCGCTGCGCTCGGTCCTCGGGGAGACCCTGCCCGGCTCGGCCGGAAAGGCGCCGGTCACCGCAGTCACCGCCGAGCGGGCCGCCGCGACCGCGGTCGCCGTCACCGCCCGGGCGCACCCCGCATACCCCGCCGAGGCGCTGCAGGCGAGCGCCCCGGAGCGCTGGTACCTCGACCCCGCCCTGATCGGGGTCCCGGCGCAGGCGCACATGCCGGCCGGCCCGGTCTGGCGCACGGAGGTGACCGGCCCGGCGGACGTCCGCGAGCTTGTCCTGGTCGACTCGACCACCGGCACCGTCCCGCTGCAGCTGAACCAGATCGCCCACGCGCTCAACCAAGTGGTCTGCGACCGGGCCAACAAGCCCGACCGGCTCGCGACGGGCTCGGACTGCAAGAAGCCGTACGCGCGCGTGGCGAACTCCGGCCCGGGCGGCACGGAGACCGACCAGGCGTGGGACAACACCGTCCGGACGTCGAAGTTCTTCGACTCCTACCTGGGCATCGACCTGACGAAGCTGCTCGGAGTCGACACCGGGGACGGCACGAAGCTGCGCTCGACCGTCCGGTTCTGCCCTGGCACGACGTTGTGTTCCGTGTCGGCCGGGACGATCTTCGACAACGCCTTCTGGAACGGCCGCGGCATGTACTACGGCAACGGCTGGCAGCGGGCCGACGACGTCGTCGCGCACGAACTCGGTCACGGCCTGACCGACAAGACCTCCCGGCTGCTCTACCTCTACCAGTCCGGTGCGATCAACGAGTCGATGTCCGACGTCATCGGCGAACTCACCGACCTGACCGACGGCTTCGACGCCGGCGGCATCCAGACGGACTGGATCGTCGGGGAGGACGCCCCGCTGGACGACTTCCTGCGCAGCATGTCCGACCCCACACAGCTGCTCGAGCCCGACCGGATGACCAGCGCGCTCTACAAGATCGACCTGCTGTTCCAGGACTCCGGCGCGGTCCACACCAACAGCGGCGTCGGCAACAAGGCCGCATACCTCATCGCGGCGGGCACCGGCGGCGAGAGCACCGGGTCCTTCAACGGCCAGACGATCACGAGGATCGGCCTCACCAAGACCGCCCGGCTGTATCTGAGGGCCCAGCAGATGCTGACCTCCGGCGCCGATTATGCCGACCTGGCAGGGGTTCTGACGCAGAGCTGCGCCGACCTCGTCGGCAAATACGGCTTCGCGACGACGACGTGCGCCAGCGTCCAGAAGGCTGTCGCGGCGACGGAGATGACCTCCCAGCCGGTGGTCCCGTCCGCCGCCGCGCCCGAGGTCGGCTACTGCCCGACGGGCACGAGCCGCGACACGATCCTGTTCGACGGCTTCGAGGCGGCCGTGGCCGGGCGCTGGACGTACGGCGGCCAGTGGGTCCGGATCCGCGACTATGCGAAGGAAGGCGACTACAGCGTCTACGGCGTCGAACCCGACTACACGACGTCGAGCTCGATCTCGCTGAACACCGCCTACCCGATCCCGCGGGGCGCGCGGACGTTCCTACGCTTCGCCCACCAGTACCGCCTCGACTCCGGCGTCGTCTTCGACAAGACCGACGTCGAACTGCCGATCGGCCTGGGCCCGTACTACGACGGCGCACGGCTCGAGTACCAGGTCCGGGGCGGGCCGTGGACGTCCGCGACCGGCCAGGACTGGCAGAACGGGCCGAACAAGAAGATCACCCCCGAGGGCGGCGGGTCCTACTACGCCTTCGGCGGCGACAGCAGCGGCTACGTGTCGAGCATCGTCGAGCTGACCGAACTCGTCGGCAAGACCGTGAAGCTGCGCTGGCGAATTTTCGGCGACAAGCAGATCGCCTTCGACGGCTGGACCGTCGACGACGTCCGCCTGTTCGCCTGCGGCGGCACCAAGCCGAGCAACCTGTCCGCGCTGACGGTCACGCCCGGGACGAAGAAGCTGACCGTCACCTGGAAAGCGCCGCTGTACGCGGGGAGCGGGGTCACCGGCTACCGGGTCGACCGCACCGGCAAGGCCGCCGTGATCCTGCCGGCGTCCGCGCGGTCGTACACGTACTCCGGGCTCGGGTCCGGCAAGTCCTACACCGTCGACGTCAACCCGATCACCAAGGGCGGCTCCGGCCCGATCTCCACCCGGACGGTGCAAGCGAAGTAGCCGGGAGAACGACGGGCCGAGCGACGCTGCCGGGACGACGGCAAACTCCTCGACGTCACCCGTTTACCTCCCGCACGAGCGACGCTCGGCGGCATACGGAATGATCCGAGAATCACTCGGACCCGAAGGGCTGGCATGGCTCCGTTCCCGTCGTGGCGGCGGCTCGCCGCGCTCGCCACCGTCGCCGCCCTCGGCGCCGTCGGGGCGGCCACGCTCCCCGCGTTCGGCGCACCGGGCGACGCCTACGTCTTCCCGGTCGAACAGGTGGCGGACGCGAAGTTCGGCCGGCCGCACCACGACTACCCGGCGGCCGACATCTTCGCCCCGTGCGGGCACACGTTCGTCGCGCCGACGGCCGGATTCGTCAGCCAGGTCTCCCGGATCGACCTCTGGGACCCGGCCGTGAACTTCGGCGCGACCCGCGGCGGCCTGTCCGTCACCGTGATCGGCGACGACGGCGTCCGCTACTACGGCAGCCATCTCCGCACGATCGCCGAGGGCATCCGTACGGGCGTCCGGGTCCAGCCCGGACGGGCCCTCGGAGAGATCGGTGATACCGGGTCCGCCCGCGGCACCGGCTGCCACCTGCACTTCGGCATCAGCCCGCAGTGCGACATCCCGGGCGACTGGTGGATCCGCCGAGGTGTCTTCGCGCCGTGGCCGTACCTCGAGGCCTGGCAGCGCTCCGAGCAGTGGCGCCCGGACGCCGCCGTCCGGCGGTTCCGGGACGCCGCCGACAGCTGCCTGCTGCTCAGGCCAGCCGGGTGACCTCCACCTGCACGCCCAGGGACGTCGCCGCGGCCCCGGAGTAGATGCCCTTGTGCGGCGGGACGTCGCCGTAGTCCCTGCCGCGGGCGACGACGACGTGTTCGAACCCGACGGGCTTGCCGTTCGTCGGGTCGTACGGGGTCCAGTCGCCGTCCCACCACTCGACCCACGCGTGGCTCTCGCCCTCGACGGTGTGGCCGATCTCCGCGTCCGCAACGGGGTGCAGGTAGCCCGAGACGTAGCGCGCCGGGATGCCGAGGTTCCGCAGCAGCCCGACCGTGAGGTGCGCGAGGTCCTGGCAGACGCCCTTGCGCTCGGCCCAGGCCTCGAGCCCACGGGTCTGGACGCCGGTCGAGCCGGGCACGTACTCCATCTGGTCCCGCAGCCAGTCGGCGACGGCGCGCGCGGTCGCGTCCGGCGGCGCCGACCCGGCCGCCGCGCGGGCCAGTTCGGTCAGCTCGGCGTCCACCGCGGACTGCTCGGTCGAGCTCAGCCACTCGACGTGGGTGTCGCGGAACGCCGCGTCCGCCAGGACCGCCCAGGTGGCCGGCCCGGCCGAGCGCGCGATCAGGCCGGTCTCCACGACGGAACTCGCCTCGATCGTGAGCTCCCGGTGGGGGGTGTGCACGTCGAAGCCGGTGACGTAGGACCCCCAGTAGTCCCAGTAGCGCGAGACGGTCGCCGTCGGGCTGACCTGCACGCGGGCGTCCAGGGTGGTCTGGACGAGGTCGGTCACCGGGGTCATCCGCGCCTCGTTGTAGGACGCGACCACGTCGCCGTCGTAGGCGAAGCCCGTCCGGTGCATAATCCGCAGTCGCCAGGTCACGCGATCGCCTCCCGCTGCGCAGCGTCGAGCACCCGCGTGCCCATCGACCAGGACGTCGGCCGGACGTGCGGGAAGTACTTCCGCGCGACCGCGTCGCTGACGCCGGAGCAGGTCGCCTGGAGCTCCTCCAGGTAGTGCGAGAAGTCGCCGAGCAGCTCGCCCGCGCCGCGGAACTCGAGGTCGGTCCGGGCGCGGCCGAGCAGGCGGCGGGCGTCGTCCGCGAACCCGCTCCGGCCGGCGGCTGGGTCGAGGTGGCTCAGGCAGTCCTCCGCGGTCGACAGCGCGACGAACACCGAGCGCGGCGAGAGGCGGTCGACGAGCAGGAACTCAGCCGCGTTCCCCTCCTTCACCGGGCCGCGGTACGTACGCAGGTAGCTCTCGTACGCGCCGCAGGACCGCAGCAGCGTGCCCCACGTCGGCGCGCCGCCACCGGGCAGCGTGCGCATCATCAGCAGGCGCGCGGTCATGTCGGCCCGCTCGAGGCTGCGTCCGAGAGTCAGGAACTGCCAGCTCTCGTCGCGGCTCATGGTCGTGTCGACCAGCCCCGACAGGATCGCCGTGCGGTCACGCACCCACTGGAAGAACCCGTGCGGGCCGAACCGGTCGGCCCGGCGGCGCCGTTCCGCGAGGTTCATCCACGTCGCGTTCATACACTCGAACGTCTCCGCCGAGATCGTCTCGCGGGCGCCTCGGGCGTTCTCGCGGGCGTAGGACAGCGAGCCGGCGATCGCGCTCGGGTTCTCCGGGTCGAACGCGAGCTGCGCGAGCACCTCGGGGGCCCGGACGACGACGTCCTCGTCGTCCTCGGCAGTCTCCGAACCCATCACCGACAGCAGCGAGGCGCAGGCCACCGCCTCGTCCACCCACGGGTCCTCGAGCAGCAGCTGGATGTGGACGTCGAGGATGCGCGCGGTCGCGTCCGCGCGCTCGATGTAGCGGCCGATCCAGAAGACCGACTCGGCGATCCGGCTCAGCACGGGTGCGTCCCCTCGCTCATTGCTGCACCTGCTGTTGTTGTTGCTGGACTTGCTGGTGCTGACCGTGCATCGGCCCGGGGTCCGGGGCCGCGCCGCGCGGGACGCGGTGCACGTCGAGGGCGGCGTTCGGCGGGACCTCGTGGTGCGCGTCGTCGGCGGCGAGCACCCAGGTGTCCTTCGACCCGCCGCCCTGGCTCGAGTTCACGACGAGCTGGCCCTCCGGCAACGCGACGCGGGTCAGGCCGCCGGGGAGCACGTAGACCTCCTTGCCGTCGTTGACCGCGAACGGGCGCAGGTCGACGTGCCGCGGGCGGAGGAGGTCACCCACCAGCGTGGGGACAGTGGACAGCTGCACGACCTGCTGAGCGATCCAGCCGCGCGGGTCGGCGATCACCTTCGCCCTCAGCACCGCGAGCTGCGTCTCGTTCGCGCGCGGGCCGATGACGATCCCCTTGCCGCCGGACGCGTCGACCGGCTTGAGCACAAGTTCGTTCAGGTGCTCGAGCACCCACTTCAGCGTGTCCGGCTCGTCGAGGCGGTAGGTCTCGACGTTCTTGAGGATCGGCTCCTCGTGCAGGTAGTACCGGATCATGTCCGGGACGTAGATGTAGACGAGCTTGTCGTCCGCGATGCCGTTGCCGACCGCGTTGCAGATCGTCACCCCGCCGTCCCGGGCCGCGTTGAGCAGACCCGGGCAGCCGATCATCGAGTCGGCCTGAAAGTGCATCGGGTCGAGGAAGTCGTCGTCGATGCGGCGGTAGATGACGTCCACGCGGCGTTCGCCGGAGGTCGTCCGCATGTAGACGCGGTTGCCGCGGCACACCAGGTCGCGGCCCTCGACGAGCTCGACGCCCATCAGCCGGGCCAGCAGCGCGTGCTCGAAGTAGGCGGAGTTGTAGACGCCCGGCGTGAGGACCACGACCTCGGCGTCGGCCGCACCGCTCGGCGCTGCCGCCCGGGCGGCGGCGAGCAGCCGCTGGGGGTAGTCGGAGACCGGGAGGATCCGGTGGGTGCCGAAGGCCTCCGGCAGCCCGTGGGTCATGGCCCGGCGGTTCTCGATGACGTAGCTCACGCCCGACGGCGTCCGGATGTTGTCCTCCAGGACGCGGAACTCGCCCTGCTCGTCGCGGATCACGTCGATGCCGCCGACCAGGACCCGGACGCCATTGGCCGGCGTCACGTCCGCGGCTGCTCGATGGAAGTGGGCGGAGGTCGCGATGAGGCGGCGCGGCATGACCCCGTCGCTGAAGATGCGGCCGCCGTCGTAGACGTCCGCGAGGAACGCCTCGAGCGCGCGGATCCGCTGGGCGACGCCGCGGGAGAGAACCGCCCACTCCTCGGCGGTGATCACCCGGGGGACGATGTCGAGCGGGAACGGCCGTTCCTCGCCGCCCAGCGCGAAAGTGACGCCCCGGTCGAGGAAAGACAGGGCGAGTGCGTCGGCCCGGGCGCGCAACTCGTCGCTGGCCAGGAGCCGGACTGCGTCGTAGACGGCCTCGGCGGCAGCACGGGGCGCGCCGGGCCGCTCGAACATCTCGTCCCAGGCGAGACCGAGGGGGTAATCCTGGAAGAGGTCAGCCATCGGACGACTGTATGCCCGGGACATTTCGTCCAGTTTTCCCGTCCACGCCGCTCACCTCGGTGGTGTCGAGCCGGTCCGTGCTGCCGTGCTGCAGGCATGTCTTCCCCAGCCAGGCGGTGATCACCCCTGGGCGAGCCGAGAGCGGTTTTGTGCACTGCACCGCACCGCTGGTAGCCTCGGCGGTCGCGCGTACAGCGCTCGCTGGCGCGTGCCTGAGGCAGTCACCAGGGCAGTCTCCAGCGAACACCCAGCGAGTGAGGACCGAGGCTCAGTCCGTGGCGAATATCAAGTCCCAGATCAAGCGGATCAAGACGAACGAGAAGGCGCGCCTGCGCAACAAGGCCGTCAAGTCGTCGCTGAAGACGTCCATCCGTAAGTTCCGCGAGGCCGCGGCCGCGGGTGACACCGAGAAGGCAGGCGTGCTGCTGCGCGCGGCGTCGCGTGAGCTCGACAAGGCCGCGAGCAAGGGCGTCATCCACGCCAACGCCGCGGCGAACAAGAAGTCCGCGATGGCCCAGGCCATCAACAAGGTCTGAGACCAGACCCAGCAGCGCCACAGAACCGGCCGGCCGAGCTTCTCGGCCGGCCGTTCTGCGTTCCCGAACGCCGCGAAGTTGTTGCACGGTCACCGAATTTGACGGTTCATTTCCCATTTCGTCGATTTGCCCTACGGACGCCGGACAAGCGAGGAATACTCACTCGCGGCGAGTCGAGGGGGCGGGATGCGGGAACCGGGCAGTGGCGGCTATGTGATCGGCGACCTGGTGGGCGGCGGTCGGTTCGGTGAGGTGTTCCGCGCGCGGGACGAGTCCGGGACGCCCTGCGCGCTCCGGATCCTGCGCGCCGAACTCGGCACCGACGACGAGGTGACCAGCAGGTTCCTGCGAGACCGGGCGCTGTTCCACGGCGCCACGGACCCGGGCCTCGTCCGCGTGCACGACCTGGTCGTCGAAGACGGCAACGCGCTCGCGGTCGTCACCGACCTCGTTTCCGGCGCCAGCCTGCGCCAGACGGTCAACGCCGCCGGGATCGACCCCGCCGAAGCCGCCCGCATCGGCGCGCAGCTCGCCCGCGCGCTCGCCGCCCTGCACGCCGCGGGCCTGACCCACGGCGACCTCAAGCCCGAGAACGTCCTGCTGGACGAGGACACCGAGACCCCGCGGCTCGCGGACTTCGGGTTCGCCCGGCTGTTCGGCGGATCGGCGCACGCACGCACGCTCCTCGGCACCCCCGAGTATCGCGCCCCCGAACTGGGCGCCGGGGCCGCGCCGACAGAGGCCGGGGACCTGTACGCGCTGGGCATCCTGCTCTACGAGCTGGTCGCCGGCGTGCCCCCGTTCCTCGGCGCCGCCGGGCAACTGACGCGCAGTCACGCATTGGTCACGCCGCGTCGTCCGGCCGCCGTCCCCGACCGCCTGTGGGACGTGATCGCAGCCCTGCTGGCAAAGGCGCCCGGCGACCGGCCCCACACCGCGCACTCCGTCGCGGAAACCCTGGACGCCCCGGCCGTGCCGGAACCGTCGCCCGTCCTCGTCGCGCCGGCAGTACTGGACGTGCCGGCAGTGCTCGACGTGCCGGTCACGGCGCTCGCGGCGGCGGCACCCATCCCCCTCGCCGAGCCTGCCGCGATCGACATGCCCGCCGCCGTTCTCGCCTTCCGTGCGTCCCGCCGTCGCCGCCGGCGGGTCGCCGGCGTCCTCGCCGTCGTCGCGGCGGCCGGGCTGGGCGGGACGAGCTGGGCGATGTTCACCGGCTCCGACGCCCCCGCTCAGGCGGTCGCCAACTCGGCGCTGCCGGCCGCTGCGGCGGCCCCGTTGGCGAGCGCGGCGCCCACCACGGCAGCCGTCCGCTCGACGGCGAACGGCCCCATCGCCTTCGTCAGCAAGCAGGACGGCGCCTGGAAGCTGTACCGGACGAATCCCGACGGCTCCGGCCAGGCGCCGCTGACCGACCTCGACGCCGACACCAGCCCGCCGGTCTTCTCCCCGGACGGCCGCAAGATCGCGTTCGCCAGCTTCCTCGCCGGCGAGCAGGGCCTGCACGTCATGAACGTCGACGGGTCCGAGCGGGTCCGCGTCAGCGACAGCGGGCGGTGGCCGACGTTCTCCCCCGACGGCACGCGCCTCACCTTCGACGGCATGTGGCACCGGCGCGACGAGGTCTTCTCCGTCGGCATCGACGGCACGGGCCTGACCCGCCTGACCGACGACGGCCGCGGCGCGACGCCGCGGACCCCGATGTTCTCCCCCGACGGGACGAAGATCCTCTACACCGGGTTCGACGGCGACAACCAGGCCGTGTTCCTGATGAACACGGACGGCACCGGGCGCGCGCAGCTCACCCCGCGCGGCGCCCTGCCCGCGTTCTCCCCCGACGGCGCGAAAGTGACCTTCACCGGCACCGCCGACAACGAGGTCTACGTCATCGACGTAGACGGCTCCGACCTCACGCAGCTCACCCACAACGGCGCCCGCGACTGGTACCCGCGGTTCTCACCGGACGGCAAGCAGATCGTCTTCACCAGCAACCGGGCCGCGGACGCCGCCGACTCCGAGGACTTCGAGGCGTACGTGATGAACGCCGACGGCACCGACCAGAAGCGCCTGACCACGGACAATCTCGGCCGCAGCCTGCCCGCGTTCTCCCCGGACGGCACGAAGATCGCGTTCAGCGCGGTAGCGGGCGACCCGGCGCTGGGTGCCTACGACGTGTACGTGACCAACGCCGACGGCACCGGCAAGACCCCGATCGGGGCGAAGGGCGCCAACCCGGTCTGGGGCCCGTCCGCCCCCTGACGCCCTGGGTCCTGGCGGTCAGCCCGTGCGCGCGCCGGTCACCGCGACGACCGCGCGCTCGAGCGCGTAGCCGGCGCTGACCCCGCCGCCCTTGACCTCCGCGTCTGCCCGCGCGACCGCGGTCAGGGCCGCGGCGACGCCCTCGCCGTCCCAACCCCGCAACTGGCCCCGGACGCGATCGACCTTCCACGGCGGCATGCCCAGCTCGCGGGCGAGGTCGGCCGGGCGCATGCCGCGGGGCGCGCTGCCGAGCTTCGCGATCCCGCGCAGGCCCATCGCCAGCGCGGCGGTCAGCAGCACCGGGTCGACGCCGGAGGTCAGCGCCCAGCGCAGGTGTGCGAGCGCCTCCGCTGTGCGGCCTTCGACGGCCAGGTCGGCGACCATGAAGCTCGAGACCTCGGCGCGGCCCGCGTAGTAGCGGTGCACGACGTCCGCGTCGATCTGCCCCGCTGTGTCGGCCACGAGCTGGCTGCACGCGCCGGCGAGTTCGCGCAGCCCGGACCCGACGGCGTCGACGAGGACCCGCGCGGCGTCCGGCGAGATCCGCCGCCCGGCGAGCCGCACCTCGGCGCTGACGAACGCCAACTTGTCGGAGGCCTTCTTCACCTCGGCGCAGTCGACGACGACGGCGCCGGCGCGGCGGGCAGCGTCCAGGATCGACTTGCCCTTCGCCCCGCCCTTGTGGACGAGGACGAACGTCACGTCCTCGGCCGGGTCGGCGAGGCGGCGTTCGAGCTCGGTCGTCACGTCCGACGGGAGGTCCTGGACCCCGCGGACGACGATCAGGCGCCGCTCGGCGAACAGCGACGGGCTGGCTAGCTCGTCGAGCATGCCGGGGCTCAGCGCGCCCGGCGCGAGGTCGTGGACGTCGGCCTCCGCGTCCGCAGCCCGGACCGCCCGCCGGACCGCCGCCACCGCGCGATCGGCCAGCAACTCTTCCGGCCCGAGCACCAGCGTGACGGGATGGATCGTGACGGAATGGACCGGGGCGGTGGGCACGGCGCCAGCATGCCACCCGGCCGCGACAGTTCCGCCGACTGCCCGGGCGCACCACTCGCTGTGGCGCGCCGCGTGCGTGCTACCGGAACCGGGACGAATCGGCTGCTAGCTTGCGACTAGGTTCCGACAGATACTCAATTCTGACTGGCCGTCATCTCGCCGCCGAGGAGTTCCCGACGATGTGCCCGACCCGCACCCTCGCCGCCGGATGCGGCATCGCTCTCGTGGCCGCGGCGGTCCTGGTGCCCGCCGGCCCCGCGTCGGCCGCGGCAGCCAAAGTCCGCACGCACCACCTGAAGTTGACCGAGGTTCAGACCCAGCACTCGGAAGATGTCGCCTCCGGGTCGGCCCCGAGTGTGGGCGACTCGTTCACCTTCTCCGCCGACCTGAAGAAGAAGAACAAGAAGGTCGGCACCGACGCCGTCCGGTGCACGACCACTCACGTGTACGGAGGCGGGAGCCCGACCGGCCTCGAGGTGCTGTGCGTCGCCGGGTTGCTCCTGAAGGGCGGGTCGCTGACCGCGCAGGGCCCGGTGAAGATCGACTTCAGCAGCGACAAGCCGTTCAAGCTCGCGATCGTCGGTGGCACCGGCGACTACTCCCACGCGAGCGGGACGTTGAAGGTCGACAGCGTCAGCGACACCAAGAGCTACCTGACCCTCGACTTCCGCACGGGCTGACCGGCCGGCGCCGGCGAGCTCGGCGGCCCCGGCGGCTCGCCGGACCCGCGCCGGCCCGTCACCCGCAGCGTCTGCGCGGTCCCGGAGACGGCCACGTCCCCGTCGAGGTCCGTCCGCGCGGAGCGCATGCCCGCGTCCCGGAGCAGGTCGAGGGTCCGCGGCGCCGGGTGGCCGTAGTCGTTGCCGGCACCGACGGACGTCAGCGCGACCCGCGCGTGGACGGCCCGGGCCAGGTCAGGGTCTTGGTAGGCCGACCCGTGATGCGGGACCTTCAGCACGTCGGCCCGCAGGCCCGGCTCGGCCCGGAGCAGCGCGGCCTGCGCGGCCGGTTCGATGTCGCCGGTAAGCAGGACGCGCACGCCTGCCGTCTCGACCCAGAGGACGACGCTCGCGTTGTTCGCCGCCGAGCCCTCCGTGAGGATCCGCCGCGGCCAGAGGACCCGCCACCGCAGCGACCCGACCGCCCGCACCTCCCCGGGCGCGGCCGCCGTCGTCGGCACGCCCGCGTCCCCGGCCCAACGCCGGACCCGCGCGGCCTGCCCGGGCGGGTCCGACAGCGGGCTGACGCCGATCTCCGCAACGCGGCGCCCGCGCAGCACGCCCGGCAAACCTTCGACATGGTCGGCGTGAAAGTGCGTCAGAAGCACGTAGGGGACGCGGTTCACCCCGAGCCGGCGCAGGCACCGGTCGACCGCCTCCGGGTCCGGCCCGGCGTCGACGACCACGGCGGAGCCGCGCCCGGCCGCCAGGACGAGGGCGTCCCCCTGACCCGACGTCGCAGGAGACGACCAGCCAACCGGGCGGCGGCCACGCTCCCGGCAGCCAGGCCGGCGACACCGGCACGGCCGGGCGCAAAAGCACCGCGAGACCGAGGGCGAGCAGTCCCAGCCGGACCGCGAGGCGCGGCCTGGGTGCCTCGGGCCGGCTCGCCCGGCGCCGCCACGCGAGGGCCGCCGCGGCGGTGACCAGCGCGAGGGCCGCGGCTCCCGCGACCCCGTCCGGCCAGGGCACCGTGGCGCCCGGGACGTCGGCGGACGTCCGCGCGACGGCGACGATCCACCGGGCGGGCAGCCCCGCGAGCTCGCCGAAGACCCGCGCGACCGGCGGCGAGACCGTCGACACCAACGCGGCCACGACTCCGAACACCGTCGCCGGGGCGACCGCGGGCGCGGCCAGCAGGTTCGCCAGTACAGCGACGACGCTGACCCCGCCGGCGAGCAGGACGATCACCGGCCCGCAGGCCGCCTGCGCAGCGATCGGGACCGCCAGAGCCGTCGCGAGCCAGCGCGGCATGTGCCGGGCGAGCCGGTCCCGCCAGGGCGGGACGAGCACGATCAGCCCCGCCGTCGCGAGCACCGACAGGGCGAAGCCGTACGACCGCGCGAGCCAGGGGTCGACGAGGACGAGGAACACGACCGCCGCGCACAGGGCGGGCGCGCCCCTGCCTCGCCGCCCGGACGCCAGGCCGGCGACGCCGACCGCGCCCATCACAGTGGCCCGCAGCAGGCTCGGTTCCGGGACGGGCCAGCACCAGGAAACCCGCCATCGTCAGGCCGCCCAGCACCGGCACGGCGCGGAGCCCGAGCCCGGCCCGGCGCGCGACCGCGAGCACCAGGCCCAGCAGCAAGGCGAGATTCGCCCCGCTGACCGCGACCAGATGCGAGAGCCCGGCGATCCGGAAGTCCTCGGCGAGGTCCTCCGCCAGGCCCGACGTGTCGCCCAGGACCAAGCCCGGCACGAGACCCCGCGGATCCGGCGGCAGGCCGGTGACCGACTCCCGCAGTCCGTCGCGGACGTGGTCGGCCGAGCGCTGCACGCGCCCCGCGGGCCGCGCGCCCGCAGGTGGGCCGTGCACGCGCAGCACCGCCGCGACCCGGTCGTGCGGGAGCGCCGGGCCCAGGCGGCCCGCCACCCGGACCCGCTGACCGGGGATCAGATCGGCCCACGCCGGGTCGTCCGCGAACACGACCAGCGGGCTGCGCACGGTGGTGACGTGGCCGCGGGCGACCACGCGCTCGGCCCGCGCCCGCACCAGCACCAGAGGCCGGGCCGGGCCGGCGCCGCGGACCCGTCTCGGGCAGGACGCGCGGGTCGCCCGTCAGCACCAGGTCGAACGTGCCCGCGGCCTGCTCCCGGCCGAGCGCCGGCAGCGGCCCGGCGCCGGTCGCCGCCACCCGCGCGGCCGCCGCAAGCCCGCCCGCGCCCGTGCACAGGAGCGCGCCCGCCAGCACCGCAGCGAGCGTGGGCACGGTCGGGGACCCCGCCACCGCGGCGCGCCCGGTCGCGGCGCAGGGCTGCGTGCAGCAACCACCCGCCGAGCCCGACCGCCGGCGCGGCGAGCGCCGCCGTCCAGGCAGGCGGCAGCACCAGCGCGAGCCACGCGGCCGCCCACGCGCCGAGCGCCGCCGGCAGCAGGCGCAGGTCGACTCGGGAGCGGGCGCCTCCGGCCGGCCCTCGCCCGGCCGTCCCCGCGCCGGCCGTCCCTCCGCCGGCCAGCCGCTCACACGCGGACCTTCGCGCGCAGGGCCGCGAACTTCGACGGGCCGATACCCGGGACCTCGCGCAGTTCCTCCACCGCGTTGAACCGCCCGTGCTCGCCGCGGAAATCCAAGATTCGCTGCGCGAGCACCGGGCCGACACCCGGCAGCCCGTCGAGGTCGGCGAGCGTCGCCGCGTTCAGGTCGACCGGCCCGCCCGTCGGTCCGCCGGCCCCCGCGACAGGGCCCGCCACCGCGCCCTCCGGCGCGAGCACGACCTGCTCGCCGTCGACCAGCGGCCGGGCGAGGTTCAGCGAGGACGTCGGCGTGTCGCCCCGCGGCCCGCCCGCCGCGCGGAGGGCGTCGAGAACCCGCGACCCCGCCGGCAGCCGGACCACGCCGGGGTCGCGGACCCGTCCCTGGACGTCGACGAACAGGTCGGGCGCGGACGCGGGGTCCACCGACGGACCCTCGACGCCGACGGTCGCCACCCCACGCGCGACGTACGCGGCGGCCGGCCCGACGTCCACGCTCGACGGGCGCGCGCGCCAGAGCAGCAGCCCGCCGAGCACCACCGCCGCCGACGCCAGGACGGCCAGGACGAGCGCCGCCCGACCGTCCAGCCCGAACCGCGCCCGCCGAGACCCCTGCGCTGGCCCGGCCTCGGCCTCGTCCGCCGTCTCGTCCGTCGGCTCGTCCCTCGTCCCCGCCGGACCCGCCCCCGCCGGGGCTGCTTCCGCCGGACCCGCCCCCGCCGGACCTGCCCCGCCGGGCCCGTCCGCACCGAGCCCGCCCTCGTCCGGCTCCCCCGTGCCGAGCAGGACGCGCAGCCGATGGAGCGCAGCCGCGCGCAACTCAGGCGCGGCGCGCCCACGGAGGCGCGGCGGGAACGGCATCCGGCGACGCTACGAGCGCCACGTCGCCGCGGGCCGCGCGCACGGCCCAGCTGTGGACAGCGCGCAACCCGCCGCAAGATGTGGACAACCTCCCGACGGCCCGGTCGCGACCGACTTCCAGCGTCGAAGACACACTTCCTGCGGTGTGCACGACGCAGGAAGTGTGTCCCCGGCGCACGAAGTCGACGCACCAGCGCGTGAAGTCGAGCCGCGAGGCGCGGGCCGGCGAAGAATCCGAGCCAGCGGGTCAGGCCGGGGCGAGGACGACCGCGAGCATCCCCGGGCCGACATGCGCGCCGACGACCGCGCCGATCTCACTGACCTGAAGGTCGCGCAGGCCGGGCAGGCGGGACCGCAGGCGGCCCGCGAGCGCCGGTCGCACGGTCGGCGGCCGCGAGGTGCTGCACTGCGATCGCCGCCCTCGCCCACCCCCGCGGAGGTAGCGCGCGCGAACGCGATCTCCTCGAGCCGCGCCACCGCGCGCGCGGCCGTGCGGACCTTCTCCAGCGGCAGGATGTGGCCTGCGTCCAGGTGCAGGATCGGCTTCACCGACAGCACCGAGCCGAGCAGCGCCTGGCCCGACCCGATCCGCCCGCCGCGGCGCAGGTGCTCGAGGGTGTCGACGTAGAAGAAGACGGACGTGGCGGCCGCGCACGCGCGCACGGCGGCGGCGACCTGTTCCGCTCCCCCGCCGGCGTCCCGCGCGCGAACGCCTGCCAGGACGGCGAATCCGAGCCCCATGCCGACGAGCCGGGAGTCCACGACGTGCACCGGGACCGGGCTCGACTTCGCCGCCAGCGACGGCCGACTCGTACGTCCCGGACACCTCGGCCGACAGGTGGACCGAAACGATCGACTCCGCGCCGGCGGCCGCCGCGGCGGTGTACGCAGCGACGAACGCCTCCGGCGCGGCGCGGGAGGTCGTCACCGGGACCCAGCGGCCCAGCGCCTCGGTCGACGGCAGCGGGCGTCGCCTCACCGTCCTCGGACAGCACGCGCCCGCCGATGATCACCTGCAGCGGGACGACGGTGACTCCCTGCGTACGGGCGATGTCGCCGCGCGAGCGAGGACGTCGAGTCCGTCACGAGCGCGACCGCGCGCCCGCATGCTCACGGCGGAACTCATGCCGGGACGACGTTGACCAGCTTCGGCGGCCGGACGACGACGGTGCGCACGGCCCGCCCGTCCAGCGCGCGCGTCACCGCCGCGGACGCCAGCGCCAGCTCGCGCAGGGAGTCCTCGTCGATGTCGGGGGGAACCTCGAGCCGGTCGCGCACCTTGCCCTGCACCTGGACGACGCAGGTGACCGACTCCTCGACCAGCAGGGCGGGGTCGGCGACCGGGAAGGTCTCGTAGGCCAGCGTCGAGGTGTGGCCCAGCTTCGCCCACAGCTCCTCGGCGACGTGCGGGGTCAGCGGCGCGATCAGCAGCACGAGCGGTCTCGGCGACCTCGCGCGGCAGCCCGCCGTCGGCCGCCACCTTGATCAGGTGGTTGTTGCACTCGATGACCTTGGCGATCGCGGTGTTGAAACGCAGGTTGTCCATGTCGCGGCGGACGCCGTCGACCGTGCGGGCCAAGAATCCGACGGGTCGTCAGGTCCGCTTCCCCGTCGTGGACGGTCACCTCGCCCGTCGTCTCGTCCACGATGTTGCGCCACAGCCGCTGCAGGAACCGGAACGACCCGACGACCGCGCGGGTCTCCCACGGGCGGGAGACGTCCAGCGGGCCCATCGACATCTCGTACAGGCGCAGGGTGTCGGCGCCGTACTCCGCGCACATCTCGTCGGGCGTGACGGCGTTGCGCAGGGACTTGCCCATCTTTCCGTACAGGCGCGTGACCGGCTCGCCCTCGTAGGTGTACACACCGTCGGATTCGACGATCTCCTCGGCCGGCACGCGGATTCCGCGCGCGTCCTCGTAGTAGTACGCCTGGATGTAGCCCTGGTTGAACAGGCGCCGGAACGGTTCCGAGCTCGACACGTGACCCAGGTCGAACAGCACCTTGTGCCAGAACCGCGCGTACAGCAGGTGCAGGACGGCGTGCTCGACGCCGCCGACGTACAGGTCGACGCCGCCGCAGTCGCCCTCGGAGCGCGGGCCCATCCAGTACCGCTCGACGTCCGCGTCCACGAAGCGCTCAGTGTTCGTCGGGTCCAGGTAGCGCAGCTCGTACCAGCACGACCCGGCCCATTGCGGCATCGTGTTCGTCTCGCGGCGGTACTCCCTGGGTCCGTTACCCAGGTCCAAAGTGACGGTGGCCCACTCGGTCGCCCGGGCCAGCGGCGACTCGGGATTCGACGCCGCGTCAGTCGCCTCGAACGTCCGCGGCGAGTAGTCGTCGACCTCGGGCAGCTCGACCGGCAGCATGTCGTCCGGCAGCGCCACGCGCCCGTACTCGTCGAACACGATCGGGAACGGCTCGCCCCAGTAGCGCTGGCGGCTGAACAGCCAGTCGCGCAGCTTGTACTGCACGGTCGGCTCGCCACAACCCTTACCAGCCAGCCATTCCGTGATCGCGGCCTTCGCCTCCGCCATGTCCAGCCCGTCCAGGCTGACCTCGGCGTTGGCCGAGTTGATCGTCGGGCCCTCGCCGGTGAACGCGGCGTCAGGCCAGTCGGCGGGCGGCGCCACCGTCCGGATGATGGGCAGGTCGAACGCCTTCGCGAACTCCCAGTCGCGCTCGTCCTCGGCGGGCACGGCCATGATCGCGCCGGTGCCGTAGCCCATCAGGACGTAGTCGGCGACGAACACCGGGATCGCCTCGCCGTTCACCGGGTTCGTCGCGTACGCACCGGTGAACACGCCGGTCTTGTCGCGGCTGTCGGCCTGGCGCTCCAGTTCGCTCTTCGCCGACGCGGCCTTGCGGTACGCGGCGACCGCGTCGCCCGGGTTCGCCGCCCCGCCGGTCCAGGTGGCCGACACGGCGCTCGGCCACGCGTCCGGCACCAGGTCGTCGACCAGCGGGTGCTCGGGGGCCAGCACCATGTACGTCGCGCCGAACAGCGTGTCGGGACGGGTGGTGAACACGGTGATCGGCGCGGCGGCTCCGGCGGCGGCGACGGCCGCGAAGTCGACCCGCGCGCCCGCGGACCGGCCGATCCAGTTGCGCTGCATCATCTTGATCGGCTCGGGCCAGTCCATGCCGTCCAGGTCGGCGATCAGGCGGTCGGCGTACGCGGTGATGCGCATGACCCACTGGCGCAGGTTCCGCTTGAACACCGGGTAGTTGCCGCGGTCGCTGCGCCCGTCGGCGGTGACCTCCTCGTTCGCCAGGACCGTGCCCAGGCCGGGGCACCAGTTCACCGGCGCGTCCGACAGGAACGCCAGGCGGTGGTCGTCGACCAGCGCGCGGCGCTCGCCCTCGGCCAGGTCGGCCCAGGCGCGGCCGTCCGGCGTCGGGCGGGCGCCGGATTCGTAGGCAGAGATCAGATCCGCGATCGGGCGCGCACCGCCGGCCGCCGGGTCGTACCAGGAGTTGAAGATCTGCAGGAAGATCCACTGCGTCCAGCGGTAGAAGCCTGTGTCGGTCGTCGCGACCGACCGCCGCGCGTCGTGGGCCAGGCCCAGCGCGCGCAGCTGGCGGCGCATGTTGGCGACGTTCGCCTCGGTCGTGACCCGCGGGTGCTGCCCGGTCTGCACGGCGTACTGCTCGGCGGGCAGGCCGAACGAGTCGTAACCCAGCGCGTGCAGCACGTTGTAGCCGGTCATCCGCTTGAACCGCGCGAACACGTCGGTGGCGATGTAGCCCAGCGGGTGCCCGACGTGCAGGCCCGAGCCGGACGGGTACGGGAACATGTCCAGCACGTAGAGCTTCTCGCGTCCGGCGACCTTCTCGGGCTCGGCCAACGGCCCGGCCGGGTTCGGCGCCTCGAAGGTGCCCTCGGCGTCCCAGTGGTCCTGCCAGCGGCGCTCCAGCTCAGCGGCCAGCGTGGCCACGTAGCGGTACGGCGGCAGTTCCTCGGCGGCCTCGGGCCGTGCTGCGGTGTCGCTCATCGTCCTCGGGTTCCTCGTCGTCATAGGGCTCGTGCGTCCGGAAATGAGAAAACCCCTCGCTCAGGAGGGGTCAGCCGCGCTGGTCGGGCGCCGGAGCAACCCGAGGAATTCAGCGCGGCCCGGTAAGGCGCAGCACGGTCCGCATGAGACGAAACCCTACCGCAGCGCCGCGTTCGCCTGCCTGCGCCGCGGGTACGGCCAAAGGCACCGGACAACGACAAAGGAGGACGTCATGGCGAGCCCGATCAAGGACGAGAAGCTCTACGAAAAGCTGCGCGAGGAGGGGAACAGTAAGGAGAAGTCCGCGCGGATCTCGAACGCTGCCGCCGCGACCTCCCGCTCCTCCGTCGGAAGCAAGGGCGGCAAGTCCGGGTCGTACGACGGCTGGACTCGCGACGACCTGCGCAAGCGCGCCGCCGAACTCGACATCGAGGGGCGGTCCTCGATGAACAAGAGCGAACTCGTCGAGGCACTGCGCAACCACTGATTTGTACCAATGGGACCAGTCGGCCCCTGTTCGGCTCCGCAAGTGCGAGATCCTTCCCGACGAACGTCTCGGAAGGAACGGCCGAAGGGCCTAACCGTAATTCGGCTCCGGAGCGTCCAACCGAGGCAAACCCACCAGCCGCGCCGTCTGCGCGGGCCCGGAAGGAACCTCGTGCGCCCCGTCGAACCAGTCCCGCCCGCCTCGTCGTCGCCGTCGTAGGGTTGCTCGCCTCCGTCACGGCAGCGCTGGGCGCCGCCGCACTACCGGCGGCGGCCGCCGCGGCACCGACGGTCGAGGCGGTGCTGCCGGGCGGCGTCGGGGACGGCGGCCCGGCCGCCGAGGCGCTGGTCAACGCTCGGCGGTTGCACCGGACCGCGACGGGCGACCTGTGGTTCTTCGACACCCTCCAGAGGAGTTGGCGGCCCGTCAGCGCCGCGACGGGAATGATCGCCGAGCTCTCCCCCACCAGTGTGCCTCCGCTGCCGGCGGAACACGGCAAGCCCGAGGCAATCCTGGACGCGTGGGTCACGCCGTCGGGCGTCCTCTATTGGGTGGGCGGGGCGAACTGAACAACCTCGTCCGGGTGGCGCGAAGGTCGTGGCGAACGGGTCCGAGTTGCTCACTCGCGTGCTCGCGGTCCGCTCGGACGGCTGCAGGGCGACGGGTCGAGCGCGCCGCCGGCCGTCGTGGTCGCGGTGACGATCACGATCCCCGCAGTAGCCGCGAGCCTCGCCGCCGCCTCCCCGAAGGAGCTGACCTACGGCGTTGTCGCGGAAGTGACGGGTCGTCTGACCCGCACGGACGGGGTGGGGATCGGCGGCGAGCGCGTCCAACTGCAGGTGCGGCGCCCGGGCAAGTCGGCCTGGACCACGGTCGCGACCCTGCGCAGTGAGCCCGACGGGACGCTCGACCGCGACTACAAAGCCCCCCGGAACACCGAGCTCCGCTGGGTCACCCTGCGACGACCGCGATCGCCGCAGCAACGAGTCCGACGCTCACGATCGCGGTCCGGCCGACTCTGTCGGGCTCCACACCGGCGATCAAGCTCGGCGGCAAGGTCACCGTGACCGGCACGCTCACCCCCTCGGAGAAGGGGCAGTCCGTGTCGCTGCAGCGCCATACCTCGGGGAAATGGTCGACCGTCGCGACGGGCACCGTCGGCTGGACGGGGTCGTACTCGATCACGACGAAATCGACCACGACGGGCACGTACACCTATCGCACTGTCGCGCGGCCACGACCGAGTTCGGGTCCGCTACGTCGGCCACCCTCAAGGTCGCGGTTGCCAAGACCTGAACGCCCGTCAGATCCAGCTTTCGCAGGCGCAGCCCGGGTGCCGCGGCCTGTTCCTGTCCCGCCTTGTCATCCGCTAACGGGCCCTGTCATCCGTCCTGACGGATGACAGAGCCCGTTAACGGATGACAAGCCTGCAGGATGTCCGAGTAGTGAGACGGCGCCCGGTCAGGTCCGGCGGACGGGCCCGCTCCCAGCGCCCGTGACGGCGTCGCCGCCGGAGCACGGGCCGGTGTTGCGCCACTTCCCGCCCGCGAAGCGCCAGGGGTTGGACGTGGCCTGCGCCAGGCTCTCGTCGAGCACTTGGCGGAGCTCCGCCGGGGCCTCGGCGGAGAGCTTGTACGCGGTCACGTTCCCGCGCTTGCCGACCACCCGCGTCCCGGTGATCGTCATCGTGGCGCCCTTCGCGAGCTTCTTCGACCGAGCCGAGCGCCACGATCAGGCCCGCCCGGTCCTCCGGCGTGCACGAGGTGTCCAGGTACGGCGCGAGCCTGTCGAAGTCGCCGCGCAGCAGCCCGGTCGCGTACTGCTGCGCCGCCCGCTTCAGCGACGCCTTCGTCGCGGCCTTCGGCGCAGCGCCCGCCCCGCGGACCCCCCGACCGAGCCCGGGGCCGACGTCGCACCCGGGGCCGACGTCGCACCCGGGGCCGACGTCGCACCCGGGGCCGATGCCGAGCCCGGGGCCGGCGTCGCGCCCGGAGCCAGGTCGTCCGACGCGCCCGGATCCGAGGCAGCGCTTCCCGCCGGGAGCGACGGCCCCGCCGCGGCCGGGTCGCCGTCTCCCCCGCACCCGGCCACGGTCAGCGAGACGCACACCAACGCCGCGGCCAGGACGCCGGAACGGCCTCGGCTACGCCGGCTCTCCGCGGGCAGGAGTGATCGCACGAGACTCAGCGGTCGTCGGAGAGCTCGGGCTCGGGCAGCGTCCCGGCGTTGTGCTCGAGCAGCGCCCACCCCCCGCGGCCGGCGCCGATGACCGACCAGCAGCAGTTCGACTGCCCGCCGAGGGCGCGCCAGTACTCCGGCGGCAGGCCGATGAGCTGGGCGATCATCACGCGGCCGGCCCCGCCGTGCGTCACGACGACCAGCGTCGCGGAGTCGGTGAGCTTTTCCAGCGCGCTCTCGATCGACGCGACGGCAGCGCTCGGCGACCTCCTGCATCGACTCGCCGCCGCCGCGGCGGTCGGTGCTGCCGCGCAGCCAGGCCTCGGCCTCGCCGGGGAAGCGGGCGTTGACCTCCTCGCGGGTGAGGCCCTGCCAGGACCCGAGGTTCGTCTCGCGCAGGCCGCGGTCGTAGGCGACCTCGAGGCCGGTGACCGCGGCGAGTTCGGCGGCCGTCGCGGCGGCGCGGGACAGGTCGGAGGACACGATCGCCTCCGGCTCCAGCCCGGCGAGGACGCGGGCGGCCGACCGCGCCTGCGCGACACCCGTCGCGTCGAGCGCGACGTCGTCCTGGCCCTGGAAACGGCCTTCGAAGTTCCAGGCCGTGCGGCCGTGCCGCCACACGACGATGCGCTGCCGGTTCGCCCCGGATCGTCGGCTCGGTCCCGATCAAGGCGTCCTCGACCACGCTCAGACCGCGCGTCGCTCGCCCGGCCGTCCCGCCCGATCCGGACGGCGTCGGGCAGCGGGACCATCGGGCAGTCCTTCCACAGCCGCTCGAGCGCGTAGTACACGCGTTCCTCGGCGTGCTGGACGTGGACGACGATGTCGGCGTAGTCCAGCAGGACCCAGCGGCCCTCGCGCAGGCCCTCGCGGCGGACCGGGCGCTCACCCAGGCCGCGCAGGCGGTCCTCGATCTCGTCCACGACCGACTTGACCTGCCGGTCGTTGGACGCGGAGCACAGCACGAAGATGTCGGTGATCACGAGCTGGTCGCTCACGTCGAACGCCAGGATGTCGTCGGCGAGCTTGTCCGAGGCAGCCTCGGCGGCTGCGACGGCGAGCTCGACGGCTCGGGGGGTTGCGGTCACGAACTCACTTCCGGTCGGGGGCCGGACTCGACCCGCCAGGCGCGCCCAGCTTCCGGGCGACGCACACACTGGCCCCAGGATCTCACGACGGACGCGGGGTGGAGCCCGCCGAGGGCTTCGGCGTCGGTTTGGCCGAGGCGACTGCGGGGCCCGACCCTGTCCCCAGCACGACGGCCACGTCCGCGACGAACGGGACGTCGTCGGCGACCCGCACGACCGAGGTGGGCAGCCCTAGCGTCTTCGCGACGGACTCCCCCAGCGCGCTGGGCGTCCGGCATGCTCGAGCGAACGGTCACGGAGCTCGCGCTCACGCCCGGCGGCCGCGGCGCCGCCGGCGACGTACTCGTACCCGGCGTTGACGACGTCGGCCCGGACGTCGGCCTCCGTACTGCCGGACCTCGGCGCGAACTGGACGAGGATCCGCGGTGTCGCGTCCTCGCGGCCCTGCCCGGGCACCCCGCCGAGCATGTCCCGGACGACGGGCAGCGCCGCCACGAGGTCCAGACCCCGGCTGGCCGGGTCCAGCGGCAGAGCCCCGACGCCCAGCCGCGTCGCGGCGGCGTCGCGGGCCAGGCCGGCCATCAGCGCGCCGAGCCGCTCCACGGGCAGCCCGGGCGCGGGCAGGACGCCGAGAGTCGTCGAGCAGGTCCCGCGCGGCGGTGAAGGTCGGCGGGAACGCCCCGACGAATGCGGCGAGCAGCTCTGGCCCGCCGGTCGGGGCGGCCGCGCGGGTGAGCGCGCCGGCCCCGTCCAGCCGGTCCGTGCCCTGCGCGCCGATCCCGACCCCGCCCAGGCGGTCGACCAGGTCCGCGAAGGCCCGCCGGTCGAGTACCCACGACCCGGCGAACTCCAGCCCGAGCAGCTCGCCGAGGCCCTCGCGGCTCAGCGTCGGCCCGGCCGCGTCCAGCGCCGTGCGGACGGTCAGGCGGCCCTCCCCGGCGACCGGCAGCTGCAGTTCCGCGGGCACCGCGACGACCGCGCCGCTGCCGCCGGAGCGCCGGTCGTGCATGAGGATCCCGGTGAACAGCGCGGCGCCGTCGGGTTCCTGCACCTGCAGGACGACCGCGGCCCGGTCGCCGCCGAGCGCCGCGTCGCCCGTGTCCGCCGACGGGCTGGACGACCACGGCCGCCACGCCACGAGCCCGACCACGAGGACGACGACCCCGAGCAGGACGCCCGCGACCAGCACCCGCTCGCGGAAGCGCTCCTGACGGTCCGCCCGGCGCCCCGCCCGCGAGTTCATGAAGCTCAGCCAGCCGGAGACCTCCGGCGTCGTCTCCTCGTGCACGAACGTGAACTGCTCGGTCGTGTACTCCCGCTCGGCAGGCTCCGCGGCGGCAGGTGACCGTCGGTCGGCGGGTCGCCGGGTAGTTCGGGCGGCACGCTCATGTGCTAGAGGCCGCGCTTGTTGATGTACTGCACGATCCCGTCCGGCACGAGGTACCAGATCGGCTGCCCGGCGGCGACCCGCTCCCGGCACTCGGTGGACGAGATCGACAGCGCCGGCACCTCGACCAGGCTCACCCGCCCGGCGGGCAGCCCGGGGTCGGCGAGCGGGTGCCCGGGGCGCGTGCAGCCGACGAAGTGGGCCAGCGAGAGCAGCGCGTCGACGTCCCGCCAGCGTCAGGATCGCGGCCAGCGCGTCGGCGCCGGTGATGAAGAAGAAGTCGGTGTCGGGGCCGCGCTCGGCCCGCAGGTCGCGCAGGGTGTCGATCGTGTACGTGCGGCCGGGGCGGTCGATGTCGACGCGGCTCACGGAGAAGTGCGGGTTGGACGCGGTCGCGATCACCGTCATCAGGTAGCGGTCCTCCGGCGCGGAGGTCGGCCGGTCCGCCTTCTGCCACGGGACGCCCGTCGGGACGAAGATCACCTCGTCCAGGTCGAACTGTGCGCCCACCTCGCTCGCGGCGACAAGGTGCCCGTGGTGGACGGGGTCGAACGTCCCGCCCATCACGCCGATGCGGAGGCGAGCGGCGTCAGCCACGAGCCGCCGCGAAACTCAGCGGTCGCGGTTGAACGACAGCGTGATCATCAGGCAGACGACCAGGAAGATGAACGTGCAGATGCCCACGAAGTAGGGGTTGTGCTGCGTGCGAATGATCTCTTCGCCGCCGCCGTGCTCCGCGGCCGACACCAGAACGTTGGTGATCAGCGTGGTGGTGGAGGCGATCATGCGTTCTCGGCTCCCGGGTCGATCAGCGGCGTCGGCGTACAGAATGTCACGCGGCACTCGAGGGCGTCGCGCGCAGGTCCGGGTGTGTCCGGAACCGCTCAGCCGCGCACGTGCCCGTCGCCCGTCACGACGTACTTCGTGGACGTGAGCTCGGGCAGACCCATCGGCCCGCGGGCGTGCAACTTCTGCGTGGAGATGCCGATCTCGGCGCCGAACCCGAACTCCCCGCCGTCGGTGAAGCGGGTGGACGCGTTCACGACGACCGCGGCGGCGTCGACCGCCGCGACGAAGCGCCGGGCGGCGGCCTGCGAGCGCGTGACGATCGCCTCGGTGTGGCCGCTGCCGTGCTCGCGGATGTGGGTGATGGCGTCCTCGAGCGAGGCGACGACCTTCGCCGCGATGTCGAGCGAGAGGTACTCGGTGTCCCAGTCCTCCGCCGTCGACCGGGACGATCTCGGGCCCGGCCGGGTCGGCGAACGCCGCGACGTCCGCGCCGGCGTGGACGGTGACGCCGGCGGCCGCGAGCGCGGCGAGCGCGCTCGGCAGGAAGGCGGCGGCGACGTCCGCGTGCACCAGCACCGTCTCGGCCGCGTTGCACACGCTGGGCCGCTGGGCCTTCGCGTTGACCAGGATGCGCTCGGCGACCTCGAGGTCGGCGTCGGCGTCCACGTAGACGTGGCAGTTGCCCACGCCCGTCTCGATGACCGGGCACCGTCGACTCCTCGACGACCGCCCGGATCAGCGCCGCGCCGCCGCGCGGGATCAGCACGTCGACCAGGCCGCGGGCCCTCATCAGGTGCTTGACGGCGTCGTGCCCCTCGCCCGGGACGAGCTGCACCACGTCCGCCGGGATCGGGTCGCCGGGCAGCGCCCCGGCGATGCCCTCGCGCAGCGCCTCGACGATCGCGGCGTTGGACGCCCGCGCCGAGGACGACCCGCGCAGCAGGACCGCGTTGCCGGACTTCAGCGCCAGCCCCGCGCCGTCCGCCGTCACGTTCGGACGCGCCTCGTAGATGATCCCGACGACCCCGAACGGCACGCGCACCTGGCGCAGCTCCAGCCCGTTCGCCAGCGTGGACCCGCGGACGACCTCGCCGACCGGGTCGGGCAGCCCCGCCACGTCGCGCAGGCCGGCGGCCATCGCCTCGACCCGGCCCTGGTCGAGCCGCGAGCCGGTCGATCATCGCCTCGGACGTGCCGGCGTCCTGCGCGCGCGCAACGTCCGCACGGTTCGCCTCGAGGATCTCCGGCGCCCGCGCGATCAGCGCGTCGGCCATCGCGTGCAGGACCGCGTCCTTCTCGGCGCGGGAGCGAACCGCGAGGTCCTGGGACGCGACCCGGGCACGCCGGGCGGCGTCGAGGACGGCGGTGGAGTCGGTCATCGCGGGTCCAGCCTTCAGCGGGGAACGGGAGTCCCCAAGCCTAATGCCGTCGCCCCGGGAGCTCCGAGTCAGAAGGGGCGGACGCCCGGGCTGAGCATCGCGGTGGCGCCGCCGCGCGATCGGAAGGTCTCGCGGTCGAGCACCTCGAGGCCGACGATCTGCCAACTCGGCAGGCCCGGCGGTGGTGCGGTGCTCGCCCCACAGGCGCAGGGCGAGGGCCAGGGCGTCGTGGACGTCCGGGGCCTCCTCCCAGTACCGGACCTCGGCCCGGTCGGGGGCGAAGCGCGCGCTGAGCAGGAAGGGGTGGTCGTAGGCAAGGCGCTCGAGGCCGGCTTGGACCTCGTCGATGTCCACGGTCGGCCCGGCCACCGACACGGTCACGTGCCACAGCCGCTCGTCACCCGGTGTCGCCACGATCCTCGCCTGCCAGTCCCTGGGTCGGTCGCGCATCAGTGGCTCAGAAGTACCAGATCGTCCCGATGGACGACCTCGCGCTCGTAAGCCGGTCCTAATTCCCTCGCGAGTTCCCGGGTGGAGCGGCCTAGAAGACCGGGAAGCTCACTAGCGTCAAAGTTGACCAGCCCGCGGGCCACCGCGTGGCCTGTTTCGTCCAGGAGGTCCACAGGATCTCCGGCGACGAAAGTCCCGACGACCCTCGTGACCCCGGCCGGAAGCAGCGATTTGCGCCCGTGGACGACCGCTCGGACGGCCCCCGGGTCGAGCCGCAGGCTGCCGCGCGGGGTCGCCGCGTGGGCCAGCCAGAGCAGTCGGGTGGAGGCGCGCGAGCCCGTCCGGTGGAAGTACGTGCCGCAGCGCTCGCCGGCCAGGGCGGCGGCGGCGTCCGCGGCCGCCGTGAGCACGACGGCGACGCCCGCGGTCGTCGCGATGTGCGCCGCGTCCACCTTCGTGCCCATCCCACCGGTGCCGACTCCGGCCTTGCCCGCCTTGCCCAGGACGATGCCGGCGAGGTCCGCCGGGCCGCGCACCTCGGCGATCTGGACGGACCCGGGCCTGCCCGGGTCGCCGTCGTAGAGCCCGTCGACGTCGGAGAGCAGCACGAGCAGGTCCGCGTGGACGAGGTGGGCGACCAGGGCGGCGAGACGGTCGTTGTCGCCGAAGCGGATCTCGTCGGTGGCGACCGTGTCGTTCTCGTTCACGACGGGGACGGCGCCCATCTCGAGCAGCCGGTACAGGGTGCGCTGGGCGTTGCGGTAGTGCCCGCGGCGGATCACGTCCTCGGCGGTGAGCAGGACCTGACCTACCGTCAGGTTGTGGCGGGAGAAGGCATCCCCGTACCGGCCGACCAGCAGGCCCTGCCCGACGCTGGCGGCCGCCTGCTGGGTCGCGAGGTCGCGCGGACGCCGGGACAGCCCGAGCGGCGCGAGCCCGGCCGCGATCGCGCCGGAGGAGACGAGGACGATCTCGACGCCGGCCGCGCGGCGGGCCGCGAGGACGTCGACGAGGGCGTCCACCCGGGCAGTGTCGAGCCCGCCGTCGGTGGTTGTCAGGGACGACGAACCCACCTTGACCACGACCCGGCGGGCGTCCGCCACGTCGGCTCGCAACTCCCCCCGGGCCGCGCGGTTCACCTCGCTCTGCCGTCCAGGCGAACGTCGGACCCGCGCGGGCCGGCCGGGCCGGTCAGGTGCTCGGCGCCGGCGCGCAGCGTCGGCTCCCAGTCGAAGACGACCGCGTCGTCGTCTTCGCCGATGAGGACCGTGTCGCCTTCCTTGGCGCCCACCTCGTACAGCTTCTCCTCGACGCCGAGGCGCGCGAGCCGGTCGGCGAGGTAGCCGACGGCCTCCGGGTTGGAGAAGTCGGTCTGGCGGACCCAGCGCATCGGCTTCTCGCCGAACACGACGAACTCGTCACCTCGGCGGGTCACGGTGAAGCCGGCGTCGTCGACGGCGACCGGACGCAGGATCAGCCGGACGGGCGGGCCCGTGTCCAGGGCCGCGCGGGCCGCGGCGACGACTGCGGCCATCGCGAACCCGAGCGGGCGCAGGCCCTCGTGGCTGACCGCGCTGATCTCGAGCACCTGCAGACCGCGAGCCTCCAGCTCGGGCTTGACCAACTCGGCGAGCTCGCGGCCCTCCGGGACGTCGATCTTGTTCAACGCGACCAGGCGCGGGCGGTCGGCGAGGCCGCCGTACTCGGCCAGCTCGTTCTCGATGACGTCCAGGTCGGTGATCGGGTCGCGGCCCGGCTCGAGCGTCGCGCAGTCCAGCACGTGCACGAGCACCGAGCAGCGCTCGACGTGGCGCAGGAACTCCAGCCCGAGCCCCTTGCCCTGGCTGGCGCCCGGGATCAGGCCGGGGACGTCCGCGATCGTGAACAGGGTCTGCCCCGCCTGGACGACGCCGAGGTTCGGGACGAGGGTGGTGAACGGGTAGTCAGCGATCTTCGGGCGGGCCGCCGACATCGCCGCCACCAGCGAGGACTTGCCCGCGCTCGGGTAGCCGACCAAGCGCCACGTCCGCGACGGACTTGAGCTCGAGCACGACGGTGGCGCTGGTGCCGGGCTCGCCGAGCAGCGCGAAGCCGGGGGCCTTGCGCCGCGGGGACGCCAGCGCGGCGTTGCCGAGCCCCCCGCGGCCGCCGCGGGCCAGGACGTAGCGGGTGTGCTCGCCGATCAGGTCGGCGAGCAGCTCGCCGTCCGGCGTCTTCACGACCGTGCCGTCGGGCACGGGCAGCACCACGTCGGCACCGTCGGAGCCGCTGCGGTGGTTGCCCTCCCCGGGCTTGCCGGAGTTCGCCTTGCGGTGGGGGTGGTGGTGGTAGTCCAGCAGCGTCGTCGTGCTGTGCGTGACGACGAGGACGACGTCGCCGCCCCGCCCGCCGTTGCCGCCGTCGGGACCGCCGAGCGGCTTGTACTTCTCGCGGTGGATGGAGGCGCAGCCGTTGCCGCCGTCACCGGCGGTCGCGTAGAGCACCGCGTTGTCGACGAACGTGGTCATGGCACCTCCTCGTTACCGGTCAGCCGGGTACCGGTCGTATCGTCGGGCCCGGACACGACGCGAGGGCGGTCCGGAGAACCGGCCGCCCTCGTCATCGTGAAGCTATGCGTTCTCGGGTGTCATTCCGCCGGGACGATGTTGATGACGCGGCGCCCGCGGCGGGTGCCGAACTCGCACCGAGCCGTGCTTGAGCGCGAACAGCGTGTCGTCGCCGCCGCGGCCGACGTTCTCGCCCGGGTGGAAGTGGGTGCCACGCTGGCGGACGAGGATCTCGCCGGCGTTGACCAGCTGGCCGCCGAAGCGCTTGACGCCGAGTCGCTGCGCGTTCGAGTCACGCCCGTTGCGGGTGGATGACGCGCCCTTTTTGTGAGCCACTGGAGCCCCTACTTCCCGGTCTCGATGCCGGTGATCTTGACCTGGGTCAGCTTCGAGCGGTGACCCCCGCGAACCCGGTGACCGGACTTGTTCTTGTAGTGCAGGATCTGGATCTTCGGGCCCTTGGTGTGCGCCACGACCTCGGCCGTGACCTTCACCTTGGCCAGCGCGGCCTTGTCCGAGGTCACCGAAGTGCCGTCGACGAGCAGCACGGCCGGCAGCTGCAGGGTTGCCCCAGGCTCCGTCTGGACCCGGTCGAGCTCGAACACGTCGCCGGTAGCGACTTTCTCTTGCCGGCCGCCAGCACGGACGATCGCGTACACCGCGGACTCACTCTCTTCTTGGTTCAGTTCTCAGATCGGAACAGGGGGCACCGCACGAAGGGCGGGCCAGCAGGTAAGGCTACCCGACCGGCCCGGGTGCGGGTCAAACCGGGCTCGTCGGCGCCCCGCTGGCCGCGGCTGCCTTGCGGCGGGTCCGCTTCGGCCGAGCCGTCTCGGCCTCGGCTTCCGCCTCGGCGGTGACGTCGGGTGGGACGGCCGCGTCCGGGTCCGCGACGTTGGCGCTGATGGCGCCGTTCGTGCGTCCCGCGCGCGGCCGCGACGACTCGGCGGCGCCTCAGCCGGCGACGTCGGCAGGCGCTTCGTCCGCCGGCGCGTTGTCGTCCATGCGGGGCCACCGCGTCGGCGACGGCCTCCGCCACGGCCTCCACCGTGTCGACGACCTCGGGGGCCACCGCGTCGGCGTCGCCGGACTCGTCCAGGGTCTCGATCTCGTCCGCGGACAGGTCGAGCGGGTCGCCCCCGCCGCTGCGGCCGCGCCGCCGGCGGCCGGGACGCGGCCCCCGGTCGGCCATGATCGACGGCTTCTCCTTGACCTCGGCCTGCTCCATCTTCACGACGATCCCGCGGCCGGCGCAGTGCTCGCAGCCCTCGGAGAACGCCTCCAGCAGGCCCTGGCCGACCTTCTTGCGGGTCATCTGGACGAGGCCGAGCGAGGTCACCTCGGCGACCTGGTGCTTCGTGCGGTCGCGGCCCAGGCACTCGAGCAGGCGCCGGAGCACCAGCTCGCGGTTGCTCTCGAGCACCATGTCGATGAAGTCGATGACGATGATCCCGCCGATGTCGCGCAGGCGCAGCTGGCGGACGATCTCCTCGGCGGCCTCGAGGTTGTTCCGGGTGACGGTCTCCTCGAGGTTGCCGCCCTGGCCCGTGAACTTGCCGGTGTTGACGTCGACGACGGTCATCGCCTCGGTGCGGTCGATGACCAGCGAGCCGCCGGAGGGCAGCCAGACCTTGCGGTCCAGCGCCTTCATGAGCTGCTCGTCGATGCGGTGCGCGACGAAGACGTCCTGCTCGGACGGTCCAGCGGGACAGCCGCGGGACGAGGTCGGGCGTGATCGCGCCGACGTACTCCGAGACCTCGCTCCACGCGGCGTCGCCGGCCACGACGAGCTTGCCGAAGTCCTCGTTGAAGACGTCGCGGACGACGCGGATCGTGAGGTCGGGCTCGCCGTGCAGGAGGGCCGGCGCGGTGGCCGTCTTGGCCTTGCGCTGGATGTCCTCCCACTGGGCGGTGAGGCGCTCGACGTCGCGGGCCAGCTCCTCCTCGGAGGCACCCTCGGCGGCCGTCCGGATGATCACGCCGGCGTTCTCGGGGACGACCTTGCGCAGGATCGCCTTCAGGCGGGCCCGCTCGGTGTCCGGCAGCTTGCGGCTGATGCCCGTCATCGAGCCCTCGGGCACGTAGACGAGGTAGCGGCCCGGCAGGCTGACCTGGCTGGTCAGGCGGGCGCCCTTGTGGCCGATCGGGTCCTTGGTGACCTGCACGAGGACGGACTGGCCGGACTTCAGCGCGTGCTCGATGCGCTTCGAGTGACCGTCCGAGCCCGCGGCCTCGAAGTTGACCTCACCGGCGTACAGGACGGCGTTGCGGCCCTTGCCGATGTCGACGAACGCCGCCTCCATCGAGGGCAGCACGTTCTGGACGCGGCCGAGGAACACGTTGCCCATGAGCGAGGACGAGGTCACCTTGTTGACGTAGTGCTCGACGAGCACGCCGTCCTCCAGGACGGCGATCTGCGTGCGCTCGCGGCCCTGGCGGACCACCATGACGCGGTCGACGGACTCGCGGCGGGCCAGGAACTCGGACTCGCTGACGATCGGGACGCGGCGGCGGCCGGCCTCGCGGCCCTCGCGGCGGCGCTGCTTCTTCGCCTCGAGGCGGGTGGAGCCGCGGACGGAGGCGACCTCGTCGTCGGACGAGATCCGCGTCATCGTGTCGCGGACCCGCACCACGGTGTGCTCGGGGTCGTCCGGGCTGCTGGTGATCGGGTCGTCGCCCGCGCGGCGACGGCGGCGGCGCCGGCGGCGGGTCGGCGAGCCGTCGTCGTCCTCAGGGCCGTCCTCGTCGTCGGCGCCGGCCGAGCCGGGAGTGGTGGGGTCGGCGTCGTCCTCGGGCTCGGCCGCGGCAGCAGCCGCCGCCGGGCGGCGGCCCGCCGGTGCCTGGCGGGCGCCGGCCGGGCGGCGTCCTGAGTCCTCGGACGTCGGAGGTCCTCGTCCCCGTCCGGACGGGAGACCGGTGCCGCGGCCACGGCGGCCACGGCCACCGCGGCGGCGGCGCCGGCGGCGGGCCTCCGCGGACTCCTCGGACTCGCCGCCGTCGAGCCTTCGCCGGTCTCGTTCTCGTCCGCGAACTCGAGGTCCGCGTCGGAGTCGTCGACCGCGGCGACCTGCGGCCGGGACGCGGCTGGGCTGCCCGGCCACCGCCGGCGGGGGCGCCCTCGGGGCTGCCCGCGCGCTGGCGGGTGCGGCGGCGGGGAGCACCCGGATCCGCCTCGACGGCGGCCTGGTCGGCGTCGGTCTCGGCCGGCGGCCTCGGCGGCGGCTTCCGCGGGTGCGGCGACCGCGGCGGGCTCGCCCGTGGGGCGGCCTGCGGCGCGGCGGCGGCGCGGGGCCGGCACCTGGTCCGGCTCCTGGAACAGCACGACCGGCGGCGGCGAGCGTCTTCGCCGGGGCGGACGCGGCGACCGGCGCGGCGACGGCGTCGTCCTCGGCGAGCGGTTCCTCCGCCAGGAGGGCCTCCTCGACGGGCGGCGGCTCGGGCGGGGCCACGGTCTTCTTGGCCCGCGAGCGGCGCGCCCGCGGGGCGGCGGGCTCGGCGGCGCCAGGCTCGGGGGCGCCTGGCTCGGGGGCGCCTGGCTCGGAAGCGGTGGCAGCGTCGACGCCCGCGGTCTCGGCCACGACGGTCGCAGCGGTCGGGGTGTCGACGGGAGCTTCGTCGGTCTCGGCGGCGGCGGCCTTGGCGGCGCGTCGCCTTCGCCGGCGTGCGCTTGGCGGCCGCGCGCTTGGCGGGCGGCCGGGTCGCGGACGCCCGGGTCCGCGGACGCCTTGGTCGCCGAGGCTTCGTCGCCGACCGTCGGGCGCGTCGGCGGAGCCGCGACCTCGGGAGCAGTCTCGGCCGCGGCGGCCGCGGGAGCCGCAGTCTCGGGCGCGGCGGCCTTCTTGCGAGTGCGCTTGGCCCGGGTCGCGGGCTCGGCGGCCGGGGCGTCGCCGGCTAGGCGCCGCGTCCAGGTCGGTGCCGGCGGCAGGCGCGGACGCCGACACCGGGAGGCGCGGCGTCGGACCGGCGGCCCGGCCGGGCGGGCCACGGCGCGGCGCCGTGCGGCGTGGGGCGGTCTGGGCGTCGTTCTCGGAGTTGTCCGAGTGGTGGCGTCGCCTTGGTCGGCGCCGCCGGTGGGCTCGTTGTCGAGCATCCGGGCTTGTCTCCCGTTCGGGCCCCCGGGCGCGCTCTCGGGCGCGCCGCACAGGAACCTTGATGTGTAGTCCCGCCGGGCCCGCAGGTCCGGTGGAAGTCTGGGCGGGTCGCTCCTTCGCGCCTTGTCGTAAGGCAGCGGCGGAGCGACGGTAGAACTACGACGACACTTTCAGCCGGCGTGGGCCCGGGCCTGGTCAGGCGCCGATCCCTCGGCAGACCAGGCGGTTTGTCGGTCTGGAGCCAGCGGGTCGAGCACCCCGACGGACTCGGTGTCGAGCGGACCCTGCGCCAGCCGGGTGACCCGTGGGGGCTGCGGCGGCGCCAGGTCGGCAACCCGACAGAGTCCGGAGAGGACGTCGTCGGGTCGGACGGCGGGCGTCACGTGCCGTACGACCACTCGCAGTATCGCACAGGACGGGGCGGGCGCAGTATCACCGCGCGCAGACGAACTGTTCGGCGCGGCGAGCGGGCGGCCCGCGACGTCCACGCCGAGCGGAATCCCGGCGCGACAGGACGCGGTCAGCACGGCGACGCGCGCGTCGAACTTCCGCAGCCCGTTCTTGGTCATCCGCTCGACCTCGACCGCGTCCGCGGCCAGGAAGATCGCGAGCCCGGCCGCCGCGGCCTCGACCGGCACGCCGTCCAGCACGATCTCCCACTCGGAGGCCTCGAGCCGCTCGGCCAGCGAGCCCGGCCCGGCCGCGACGACCTCGAGCACGTCGAGGCCCGGGCGGCAGCGCCGCGTCGAGCGCGGCGCGGACGGCCTCGGGGTCGCGGACCTCGGCGAGCGCGATCTCCAGGTACTCGGCCTCGCTGGCCGTCCCGGTCGGGGCCGCGCCCATGTACGAGACCTTCGGGTGCGGGGAGAACCCGGCCGAGTACGCCATCGGGATCGCCGCCCGGCGCAGCGCGCGCTCGAACGCGCGCTGGAAGTCGCGGTGGCTCGTGAAGCGCATCCGGCCGCGCTTGGCGAAGCACAGCCGCAGCCGCTGGACGGCCGGCGGCGGCGGGGGGCCGGTCGGTGTACGGGCCATCAGATTGCTTTCATCGAACGGTCATTTACCGGCGACGGTCAGCGGCAGCAGCTTCGCGCCGGTCGGGCCGATCTGGATGTCGGTGCCCATCTGCGGGCAGACGCCGCAGTCGAAGCAGGGGGTCCAGCGGCAGTCCTCGACCTCGCGGCCGTCCGGGTCGATCGCGTCCTGCCAGTCCTCCCAGAGCCAGTCCTTGTCGAGGCCGGCGTCCAGGTGGTCCCACGGGAGGACCTCGACCAGCTCGCGCTCGCGGGTCGTGAACCAGTCCACGTCCACGGCGGTGCCGTCGAAGACGCCTCGGCGGCAGCAGCGCATCCAGCGGTCGTAGGAGAAGTGCTCGCTCCAGCCGTCGAAGCGGCCGCCGTCCGCCCAGACCGCGCGGATCACCGCGCCGACGCGGCGGTCGCCGCGCGAGAGCAGGCCTTCGACGATGCCGGGCTTGCCGTCGTGGTAGCGGAACCCGATGGCCTTGCCGTACTGCTTGTCGTTCCGCAGGACGTCGCGCAGCTTCATCAGCCGGGCGTCGGTGGTCTCCGCGTCGAGCTGGGCCGCCCACTGGAACGGCGTGTGCGGCTTGGGGACGAACCCGCCGATCGACACCGTGCAGCGGATGTCCCGCGTGCCGGTCGCCTCGCGGCCGGCGCGGATGACCTCGCGGGCCATCGTGGCGATCGCCAGCACGTCCTCGTCGGTCTCCGTCGGGAGCCCGCACATGAAGTAGAGCTTCACCTGCCGCCAGCCGTGCGTGTAGGCGGTGACGACCGTCCGGATCAGGTCTTCCTCGGTGACCATCTTGTTGATCACCTTGCGCAGCCGCTCACTGCCGCCCTCGGGCGCGAACGTCAGGCCGGAGCGGCGCCCGTTGCGGGTCAGCTCCTCGGCGAGCGTCACGTTGAACGCGTCCACCCGGGTGGAGGGCAAGCTCAGCGAGACGTTGTCGCCGGCGTACCGGTCGGCCAGGCCCTTGGCGATCTCCGCGATCTCCGTGTGGTCGGCCGAGGAGAGCGAGAGCAGCCCGACCTCGGTGAAGCCGGTGTTCTCGATGCCGGCCTTGACCATCTCGCCGATCGAGGTGACGCTGCGCTCGCGGACGGGCCGGGTGATCATGCCCGCCTGGCAGAACCGGCACCCGCGGGTGCAGCCACGGAAGATCTCGACGCTGTAGCGCTCGTGCACGGTCTCGGCCATCGGCACGAGCAGCTTGCTTCGGGTACGGCCACTTGTCGAGGTCCATCACCGTGTGCTTGGCGACCCGCCACGGCACGCCGGGCCGGTTCGGCACGACGCGCTGGATCCGCCCGTCGGGCAGGTAGTCGACGTCGAAGAACTTCGGGACGTACACGCCGCCGCCGGCCGCGAGCCGGAACAGCACCTCGTCGCGGCCGCCGGGGCTGCCCTCGGCCTTCCACTCGCGGACGACCTCGGTGATCGCGAGCACGATCTCCTCGCCGTCGCCGAGCACCGCCGCGTCGATGAAGTCCGCGATCGGCTCCGGGTTGAACGCCGCGTGCCCGCCCGCGATGACGATCGGGTCGTCGTCCGTGCGGTCGACCGCCGTCCAGCGGGATGCCCGCGAGGTCGAGCGCGTTGAGCATGTTCGTGTAGCCCAGCTCGGTGGAGAAGCTGACGCCGAACAGGTCGAAGTCCTTGACCGGGCGGTGCGCGTCGACCGTGAACTGCGGGACGCCGGCGGCGCGCATCAGCTTCTCGAGGTCGTGCCAGACGGCGTACGTCCGCTCGGCTAGGACGCCCTCGGTCTCGTTCAGGACCTCGTACAGGATCTGCACGCCCTGGTTCGGCAGCCCGACCTCGTACGCGTCCGGGTACATCAGGCACCAGCGGACGTCGGCCGAGTCCCAGTCCTTCACGACGGAGTTCAGCTCACCGCCGATGTACTGGATCGGCTTCTGCACCAGCGGCAGCAGCGGCTCCAGTCGGGGGAACAGGGACTCGACGGGCAACGGGAACTCCGGGGTAAGGGGACAGACGGATTGCGTCCAGCCTAGCCCGCGTCAGGAAACATCCCGTGCGTCCGGCAATCAGCGTCCTATGACGCCGGATCTGCCGGACGCACGGGGTACCCGCCCTCAGAATCCGGACGCAGCGCGGGCCTTCGCCTGGGCGTGGACGTTCTGCAGCAGGCCGATGCCGATCAGGTTCGCGAGCATCGCCGTCCCGCCGTAGGAGACGAAGGGCAGCGGGAGGCCGGTGATCGGCATGATCCCGAGGGCCATACCGATGTTCTCGAAGGCCTGGAAGCCGAACCAGCAGACGACGCCGGTGCAGACGAGCGCGCCGAACAGGTCGGGCGCGCGGCGGGTGATCACGCAGCCGCGCCACAGCAGGACGGCGAACAGCAGGATGATCGCGCCGGCGCCGAGCAGCCCGAGTTCCTCGCCCGCGACGGTGAAGATGAAGTCGGTGTGCTGCTCCGGGACGAACTGCCCGCCGGTCTGCGTCCCGTGCGAAGAGCCCGGTGCCGGTCAGGCCGCCGGAGCCGATCGCGATCCGCGCCTGGTTGGCGTTGTAGCCGACGCCCTGCGGGTCGAGGGCCGGGTTCGTGAACGCGGCGAACCGGTCGACCTGGTACTGGCTGAGCACGTGCGCCTGGACGACGACGACCGCCCCGACGACGGCGGTGACGGCGAGCCCGACGATCCAGCGGGCGGGAACGGCCGCGACGACGAGGACGCCGGCGACGACCGCGACCAGCACCATCACCGAGCCGAGGTCCGGCTGGCGCAGCACGAGCCCGATCGGGACGACGGCGAGGCCGAGCGCCAGGAAGACCTCCGCATGCCTGAACCCGTCGCCCCGTGCCCTCGCGGCGCTCGGCGAGCAGCACGGCCAGGCCCAGGCACGAGCGCGACCTTCGCGAACTCCACGGGCTGGACGGAGAACCCGGCCAGGACGATCCAGGAGTGCGAGCCGTTGATCGTCGCGCCCGAGCGGCGAGACGACCGCGACGAGCCCGACGAGCGAGGCCAGATAGGCGAGCGGGGCGCACATCCGCAGGCGGCGGTGGTCCGAGACGGCGACGCCGACGGCCAGCACCGAGCCCAGCGCGAAGTACACGACGTGCCGGTAGAGCATCGCCTTCGGGTCGTCCCCGGCGTTGGTCAGGCGCACCCGCGTCGCCGACCACACGAGCAGCGAACCCAGCGACCGACCAGGACGGCGACGCAGCCGAGCAGGACGCCGTCGAACCGCCGCAGGCCGCGGGCGAGCGCCGGCAACCCCGACCGCGGCTGGACGCCGAGCGGCGGCAGCAGCGGGGCGGCGGGCCGGGCGAGGCTCAACTGTGCCCATCCCTCTGGCTTCCCGAACGTCCCGTCGAGGCGGGCGACGGGCAGGGCCGGCGGCAGCCGTTCGGCACGACGGGGTCGCGGCCGACGCCGAGCAGCGCCTCCTCGATCTTGCGGACGGACGGTCCGGACGTCCCGCTGCCCGTCCCGCCCTGCGAGACGGTCATGATCACGGCGTAGCGGGGCTTGTCGGCCGGCGCGTAGCTCGCGAACCACGAGGTCGGCTCCTCGCCGTACTTCTCGGCGGTGCCGGTCTTCGCGGCGACGGGCGTCTTCTTGTGCGGCCAGTCGCTGTAGACCCCGGCGGCGGTGCCCTTCTTCGACACGCCGACGAGGGCCTTGCGAGATGTAGTCCAGGACGGTGTCGGAGACCGGCACCTTGCCGGTCGCGGCCGGCGCGAACTCCCGCACGACCTTGCCCGACGGGCTCAGCTCGGCCTTCGCGAGGTGCGGGCGCACGAGCGTCCCGCCGTTGGCGACGGCCGCGTACACCCGGGCGAGCTGGAGGGGCGTCACGACGGTCTCGCCCTGGCCGATCGAGAAGTTGACGGCGTCGCCGGCGCGGAACGCGTACCCGTCCGCGCAGTTCTCCTTCGCCAGCCGCTGCAGGTACTTGGCCCGCTTCGGCTGTCTTCGCCGCGACGTCCGGGTAGCCGGTCCTTCGCCCGCTTGCAGGTCGCGTCCTTCGTCGCCTCCCAGGCCGCCTTCTTCGCGTCCCGGTCGACGATGCGCCCGGCGGACTCCCCCGGCAGGTCGACGCCCGTCGGCGAGCCGAGGCCGAAGGCGCGGGCCATCGTCTGCATCGGGTCCTTCGGGTCTTCCTTCGGGCTGATCCCGCCGTCGCGGAGCCACATCTCGTGAGCGATCTTGTAGAAGACGGTGTCGCAGGAGACCTCGAGCGCGCGCTTCAGGGAGATGCCCCCGTACGCCTCGGACTCGAAGTTCTTGAACTCGCGGTCCCCGACGGTGAGCGAGCTCGGGCAGCCGTAGTAGTCGGTCAGCTTGTAGCGGTCCATCGCCGCGGCCGCGGTCGAGATCACCTTGAACGTCGAGCCCGGCGCCCCGCCGCCGGCGTACGCCCGGGCGAGCAGCGGGATGCCGGAGGCCCTGCTGGTCAGGTCTTTGTAGACCTCGTCGTCGATGCCGCCGACCCACACCTTCGGGTCGAACGTGGGCGCGCTGGCCATCGCGACGATCGCGCCGGTCCGCACGTCGAGCACCACGACCGAACCGGAGTCGGCGGGATAGACGCGGCCGCGGAAGTCCGGCTTGGACTGGGCGCGCGCCATCGCGGCGGCGAGTTGCTTCTCGGCGATCGCCTGCACCCGCGCGTCGATGGTGGTCACGAGGTTGTTGACCGGGGATCGGCGGCGGTCTCGTCGACGGGCCCGAGGACGCGGCCGAGGTGGTCGACGGCGACGTGCGAGACGCCCGGCGTGCCGCGCAGCAACTCGTCGTACTGCTTCTCGAGGCCCGCGCGGCCGACGAGGTCCTCGCGCTGCAGCCGCGCGTCGAGCCGGCCGGCCGCGGTCTGCGCGGCCATCTCGGTGGCGTCCGCCGGCTGCAGGTACCCCAGCAGGTGCGCGGCGTTGGCGCCCTCCGGCGCCGGGTACTCGCGGGCGGAGACCTGCGCGGCCTCGACGCCCGGGAAGTCCTCGCGGCGCTCCATGATCTGCAGCGCGGTGGCCGGGTCGACGTCGCGGGCGACGGGGACGGGCGCGTACGGCGAGCCGTTCCAGCACGGCTGCGCGACGCCCGCCCTGCAGAGCCGGATCCGCGCGCGCAGGTCGTCCGCGTCCGTCTCGAGGACGCCGGCGAGGCGCTCCAGCACGGCGGCGCCCTTGTCGGCGCGGCGCTCGAGGGTGAAGCGGTCGACCGAGACGACCAGGTCGGTGCGGTTGCGGACCAGCGGGCGGCCCATCGGCGTCCAGGATCAGGCCGCGCGGCGCGGGCGTGACGACCTCGCGGACGCTGTTCGCGGACGCGGCCGCCGCGTACGTCTCCGACCGACGACCTGCAGGAACCACAGCCGGACGAACAGGGTGGCCATCAGCGCGATCACCACGGCCTGGACGACGGCGACTCGCCCCCGGCCGTGCATCGGGTTCACGCGGGCACGCCCCGGCCCCGCACGAGCCGGGCGGCGAGCGGCACCATCAGCGGAGCCAGCAGCAGCGACCACAGCAGCGTGCCGGGCACCTGGGCGACGCTCGCGCCGAGGGCCGCCCGCGGGTCCCCGACCAGGTTGCCGAGCAGGGTGAACGCCGGCGGGCCGGCGGCCGCGGTGAGCGCGGCGACGCCGATCGGGACGACGAAAGAGCCGCGCGCCTCCCGCGCCGCAAGGCCTGCGAGGTAACCGAGGACGCAGCCGACGAAGGCCCACTGGCCGACGGCGTGGTCCGCGGGCGGCGCGAGGTCGAGGACGAGGCCCGCGCCGAATCCGCAGACGGCGCCGATCCGCGGGCCGCCGGCGAGCGCAGCCGCGGCCACCAGCAGGAGCACTACGTCCGGGCCGCCCGTACCCAGCCACGGCAACCGCGCGACCGTCGTGACCTGCAGCAGCACGGCGAGGACGACGAGCGCGCCGAGGCCGATGCAGCGGCGCGGGCTCACGGCTTGGCCGCCGCGGACGTCGCGGGCCGGGCGAGCGTAGGCGCCGCCTCGACCACCACCCCGACCGTGTCGAGCGCGGAGAACGTGACGAACGGACGCACGTCGGCGACCTGGCCGAGCCCGCCCGGGCGCGGCGAGACGGCGACGACCTCGCCGACCGGGACGCCGGCGACGAACGGGCGGTCGTCCGGTGAGCCGAAGGTGACGAGCTTGTCGCCGACGGCCAACTTGGCGTGCCGGTCGAACAGGGTGAGGCGCAGCGGGGAGTCCCCGTCGCCGTCGAGGGTGCCGATCTGGCCGGACTCGGTCATCCGCACGCCGATCGAAGAGATCGGGTCGGCAGCGAGCAGCACGGTCGAGCTGTTCTCTGTGACGGCCACGACCCGGCCGACCAGGCCGTCCGCGTCGAGCACGGTCATGTCGCGGGCGACGCCGTCGCCGGAGCCGACGTCCAGCGACACCGTCCAGGAGTAGCCGCCGCGGGCGTCCAGGGCGATCACGCGCGCCGGCAGGACCCGCTGCCCGACCGTGCCGCCGGCCTCGCGCAGCGCCACGAGGTCGGTGCCCAGCTCGGCATCGCCTTCGGCGGTGCTCAGCGCGGAGCGCAGCCGGGCGTTCTCGGCGGTGAGCGCTGCGACGCGGTCGGCCTGGCCGTGCGCGTCACGCAGCGCGCCGATCGTGCCCGTGACCGGGCTGGTGACCTTCTCGACCACGGCCTCGAGCGGCGCGAGCACCGCCGCGGCCGCCGATCGGACGGGGTAGAGCGGCGAGCTGTCGTCGCCGGAGCGCGAGTCGATGCTCACGCCCGCGAACGCCACGACGAGCAGCGTGCCCAGCACGACGCGGGTGCCCTTGGTGTCGCGGATCACGAGGCTGCTTCCCCTGCTGCGGCTGACGGTGGGTCAGTAACGATTCTTGTAAGGATTGTGGGACGAGAGCATCGACTGGAGCGCCTCGAACTCGTCCACGCAGCGACCCGCGCCCAGTGCCACGCAGTCGAGCGGGTTGTCGGCGACGATCACCGGCATGCCCGTCTCTTCCGAGAGCCGGTCGTCGAGGCGGCGCAGCAGGGCGCCGCCGCCGGTCAGGACGATGCCGCGGTCCATGATGTCGGCGGCGAGTTCCGGCGGGCACTGGTCCAGCGTCACGCGGACGGCGTCGACGATCGCGTGCACGGGCTCCTCGATGGCGCGGCGGATGTCGTCCGCGTCCACGGTGACGGTCTTCGGCAGGCCGGTGACCAGGTCGCGGCCGCGGATCTCGGCCGGGCCGACGTCGGTCAGCGGCAGCGCGGCGCCGAGGGTCATCTTGATCTCCTCGGCGGAGCGCTCGCCGAGCATCAGCGAGTACTCCTTCTTCGCGTACTGGACGATCGCGTTGTCCAGCGCATCGCCCGCGACCCGCACGGACTGCGCGGTGACGATCCCGCCCATGGAGATGATCGCGACCTCGGTAGTGCCGCCGCCGATGTCGACGACCATGTTGCCGGTCGCCTCCGCGACGGGCAGCCCGGCGCCGATCGCGGCGGCCATCGGCTCCTCGATGATGTGCACCTGGCGCGCGCCGGCCTGGCTGGCGGCCTCGATGACCGCGCGGCGCTCGACGCCGGTGACCCCCGACGGGACGCAGACGACCACGCGCGGCTTGGCGAAGTACCGGCGGCGGTGCACCTTCTGGATGAAGTAGCGCAGCATGCGCTCGGTGATCTCGAAGTCGGCGATGACGCCGTCCTTCAGAGGCCGGACGGCGACGATCTGGGCCGGCGTGCGGCCGATCATCTTCTTCGCCTCGGAACCCACCGCGACGACCGCGCCGGTCTGGGTGTTGATCGCGACGACGGACGGCTCGTTGAGCACGACCCCGCGCCCGCGGACGTAGACGAGGGTGTTGGCCGTGCCGAGGTCGACCCCGATGTCACGGCCGATGAACGAGGAGAGCGAGGACATGCCCATCCCCGCGTTGCCCGTACTCGCGGTCGCGGGACCCGTGGACGTCCTGCCCGTGGTCATCGTCATGACGGCGAGCCCCTCCCCTGACACTGGTGTGACTGATGGGTTGCATGTGACTTCGCGACCCTAACCAGCGGACGAGGGAAATCTCGGTGCGGCGCGCGGCGCCGAACGGGTGACTTTCTGCGAGGCCGAACACAGCGAACCCCCGTGCGCCCGGCTTTCCGGACGCGACGGGGGTTCGGGAACTGCGGGTTCTAGATCTCCGGGAAGAACAGCGCGATCTCGCGGACGGCCGATTCCGGCGAGTCCGACGCGTGGATCAGGTTGGCCTGGTTCGACAGGGCCAGGTCACCGCGGACGGTGCCGGGGGCGGCGGCGCGGGCGTCGGTGGCGCCGACCATCAGGCGCACGACCTCGATCGCCTTGTCACCCGACAGGACGAGGGAGACCAGCGGGCCGGAGGTGATGAACTCCCGAAGCTCGGGGTACCAGCCCTTCTCGACGTGCTCGGCGTAGTGCTGGTCGGCCGTCTCCTTGTCCAGCGTGCGCTGGTTCAGCGCGACGATCTCGAAGCCCTTGGCCTCGAACCGGGCGATGATCGTGCCGACCAGGCCACGGCGCACGCCGTCCGGCTTGACGAGTACGAGGGTGCGTTCGGCCACGGGATCTCCTAGTGAATTGAATGCCTACGACGTCGGGGCAGTTGCAGGGAGCCTATCGGGGCGCGACCATCGTCCCGATTCGCAGGGCGGCCACCCACAGCGCAGCGAACAGCGCGCCCATGAAGAACATCGCCGGCACGACGAATCCGGTCGCGATCACCAGCACCTGCAGGGCCGAGCCGAGAAAGATCCCGTACTTACCGCGCAGGGCGCCCGACGCCAGGACGCAGGCCAGCGCCAGACCGCCGCCGACCGCGAGGGCCGTGCCGGACGGGACGTCCGACATGCGGGCCGCCACCAAAGCGCCCGAAGAAGACCATCAGGCCCTCGAACATGAGGACGGTCGCGCACAGCCGGCGCTGCATCTTCTCCCGGGACGCCTCGGTCAGCCCCTTGCGCTCGTGCTCGCTCACGCCGCGTTCCCCCTGCGATTGCCCGCCAGCATCGCCCGCGCCTGCCCGACCATGACGACCGAGCCCGCGACGAGGACGCCGGCGCCGAGCAGGTCGCCGTCCGACTCGGCGGTGGCGACGGCCGCGTCCAGGGCGTCGTCCAGCCGCGGGACGACCTCGACCCGGTCCTCGCCGAAGACCTCGACCGCCAGCGCGCCGAGTTCGTCGGCGTCCATCGCCCGAGCCGGTCGCCGCCTGCGTCACCACGACCTCGGCGAGCACCGGCTCGAACGCCTCGAGGATCCCGCGGGCGTCCTTGTCGCCGCATGACGCCGAGGACGCCGACGAGGCGGCCGAACGCGAAGTTCTCGGTGATCGCCTCCGCCGTGACCTGGGCGCCGGCCGGGTTGTGCGCCGCGTCCAGCAGGATCGTCGGCGTCCGCCGGACCACCTCGAGCCGGCCCGGCGAGCTCACCCGGGCGAAGGCGGCGCGGACCACGTCCACGTCGAGCATGCCGCGCGCGCCGCCGAGGAACGCCTCGACCGCCGCGAGCGCGCAGGCCGCGTTGTGCGCCTGGTGCGCCCCCAGCAGCGGCAGGAACACCTCGTCGTAGACGCCGCCGAGCCCCGCGAGCGTGAGCATCTGGCCACCGACGGCCGGCGTGCGCGACTGGACCGCGAACTCGAGCCCCTCGCGGGCGACCGTCGCCTCGACCTCGACGGCCCGGCGCAGCAGGACCGTCGCCGCCTCGAGCGGCTGGCGGCCGATGACGACGAGCGCGCCTGGCTTGATGATCCCGGCCTTCTCCGCGGCGATCGCGTCGACCGTCGTGCCGAGCTGCGCGGTGTGGTCGGGCGAGATCGGCGTGATCACGGCGACCTGACCGTCCGCGACGTTCGTCGCGTCCCAGCTGCCGCCCATGCCGACCTCGACGACGGCGACGTCGACGGGCGCCTCGGCGAACGCCGAGTACGCCATGCCGACGATCACCTCGAAGAACGAGAGCGGGGTCTCGTTGCCGCTTCTCGACCAGCCCGAGGAACGGCTCGATCTCGTCGTAGGTCTCGGCGAACCGCTCCTCGCTGATCGGCTCGCCGTCGAAGGTGATCCGCTCGCGCATCGACTCGAGGTGCGGGCTGGTGAAACCGCCGACGCGCAGACCGAACTCGCGCGAGCAGGGCGGTGATCATGCGTGTCGTGCGTGGTCTTGCCGTTCGTGCCCGTGACGTGGATGACCGGGTACACCCGCTGCGGGTGGCCCAGGACGTCGACGAGCGCGGCGATCCGGTCCAGGCTCGGCAGCAGGCGCGACTCCGGCCAGCGGGCCAGCAGCTCCGCCTCGACCCGGCCCAACGGGCGAGTCGCTCATCCCGAGGCCGGCAGCGCGTCGAGCTGCGCCTGATCCGGGCCACGTCCGCCTCGGCCGGCGGCTGCGCCGCTCGGTGATCTTCGCGACGATCTTCTCCGGCGCCTTCGCGAGGAACTCGGGGTTGGCGAGCTTCGCGTCCGCGGCGGCGATCTCGGCCTTCGCGGCGCGCCAGGTCCTTGGACAGCCGGGCCCGCTCGGCGCCGACGTCGATCGTGCCGGACAGGTCGAGTTCGACGCGCGCGCCGACCACCTGCAGCGACGCGCCGGCGGCGAAGTCGTCCTCCGCCGCGGTGAGCCGGGTGAGCGCGCGCACCTGGTCCTCGTGCTCGCCGAGGCCCGGCGACGCTGCCGTCGTAGCTGCAGCGCGGCCGGGACCTTCTGACTCGGGCTCAGACCCTGGTCGGCGCGGAACCGGCGGATCTCGGTGACGAGGGTCTGGACCGCGGCGATCCGGGCCTCGGCCTCGGGGTCGGCGAAGCGCTCCTCGGCCTGCGGCCAGGCGGCGATCACCACGACTCCCCGCCGGTCAGCGAGGTCCACAGCTCCTCGGTGACGAACGGGATCAGCGGGTGCAGCAGGCGCAGCAGCGTGTCCAGGACGTGGCCCAGGACGGCGGCGGTCGCCGTCCGCCTCCGCTCCCCCGCGCCCGAGCGGTGCCTTGGCGAGCTCGACGTACCAGTCGCAGAACTCGTCCCACACCAGGTGGTAGAGCGTCTCGGTGGCCTTCGCGAACTCGAAGTTCTCGTAGTACGCGTCGACCTCCGCCACGGCGGCGTGCAGCCGGGACAGGATCCAGCGGTCGGTCGGCGAGAGCTGCTCGCGCGGCGGCACGGCGCGCGCGACCGTGGCGCCGTTGAGCAGCGCGAACCGCGTCGCGTTCCAGAGCTTGTTGCAGAAGTTGCGCGAGTCCTGCACCCAGTCCTCGCTAACCGCCACGTCCGCGCCGGGGTGCGCGCGGCGCATCAGGGTCAGGCGGGTGGCGTCGGCGCCGAAGCGGTCGATCCAGTCCAGCGGGTCGACGACGTTGCCGAACGACTTCGACATCTTCTTGCCGAACTGGTCGCGCACCATGCCGTGCAGCGCGATCTGACGGAACGGCACTTGCGAGCCCGGTTCGGCGTCCTTCATGGCGTACAGGCCGAACATCATCATCCGGGCGACCCAGAAGAACAGGATGTCGTAGCCCGTGACCAGGACGGACGTCGGGTAGAACCGCTCGAGTTCCGCGGTCTCGTCCGGCCAGCCGAGGGTCGAGAACGGCCACAGGGCCGACGAGAACCAGGTGTCGAGGACGTCCGGGTCCTGCGTCCAGCCGTCGCCGGCCGGGGGCTCGCTCGTCCGGCCCGACGCAGACGACCTCGCCCGCCGGGGCCGTACCAGACCGGGATGCGGTGGCCCCACCACAGCTGCCGCGAGATGCACCAGTCGTGCATGTTGTCGACCCAGGCGAAGTAGCGCGGCTCGAGTTCGTTCGGGTGAGATCACCACGCTGCCGTCGCGGACGGCGTCGCCGGCCGCGGCCGCGAGCGGGCCGACCCCGACGAACCACTGCAGCGACAGGCGCGGCTCGACGACGGTCTTGCAGCGCGAGCAGTGCCCGACCGCGTGCAGGTACGGGCGCTTCTCCGCGACGATCCGACCCTCCGCGCGCAGGGCCGCGACGACCGCGGGGCGCGCCTCGAACCGGTCGAGACCCTGGAACGGGCCGTGCGCGGTGACGACGCCGGCCTCGTCCAGGATCGTGATGGACGGCAGGTCGTGCCGCCGGCCGATCTCGAAGTCGTTCGGGTCGTGCGCGGGGGTGACCTTGACGGCGCCCGTGCCGAAGGCCGGGTCGACGTGCAGGTCCGCGACGATCGGGATCTGACGCCCGGTCAGGGGAAGCTCGACCGTGCTGCCGACGAGGTGGCGGTAGCGCTCGTCGTCCGGGTGGACGGCCACGGCCGTGTCGCCGAGCATCGTCTCGGCGCGGGTGGTCGCGACCACAATCGCGTCCGCGCCGTCGCCGTACCGGATCGAGACGAGCTCGCCCGCGTCCTCGGAGTGCTCGACCTCGATGTCGGACAGCGCCGTGTGGCAGCGCACGCACCAGTTGATGATGCGCTCGGCCCGGTAGATCAGCCCGTCGTCGTACAGCCGCTTGAAGATGGTGCCGACGGCGCGGGAGAGCCCGGCGTCCATGGTGAACCGCTCGCGCTCCCACGCGACGCTGTCGCCCAGGCGGCGCATCTGGCCGAGGATCTTGCCGCCCGACTCGGCCTTCCACTCCCAGACCTTCGCCACGAATGCCTCGCGGCCGAGGTCGTGGCGGGAGAGGCCGTCCTTCGCCAGCTCGCGCTCGACGACGTTCTGGGTCGCGATGCCGGCGTGGTCCATGCCCGGCAACCACAGCGCCTCGTAGCCCTGCATGCGCCGGCGGCGCACCAGCGTGTCCTGGATCGTGTGGTCCAGCGCATGCCCGATGTGCAGCACGCCGGTCACGTTCGGCGGCGGGATCACGATCGCGAACGGCGGCTTGTCCGAGGCCGGGTCGACCTCGAAGTAGCCCGCGTCCACCCACCGGTCGTAGAGCTTCGTCTCGACTTCGGCCGGGGCGTAGCGGGTCGGCAGGTCGGCCGCGGCGGGGCGCGCGTTCGTCTCGGTCACGCGCGGCAGTCTACGGAGGGCTCGTGTCATGGCGGGCTCCGCCCGGAACGCTCGCGTCTCGGCCGGATGGCCTTGCGGGGCCGGAACCCCGTGCGTCCGGCAAACAGCGTCCTATAGAGCCTGTCGCGATTTGAATCGGGCGGGGTGCCGGCGTCGCGGTCAGGGTCGGGGATTCCCGGCTGGTGTTCGCGGTCCGGGCCCTGGCCGGGGCTTTTCAGGCGGTGGTGGCGACCCGGACGGTGGCCAGTCGGCGGATGTTGTGGGCGATGGCGGCGACGGCGAGTTCGTGTCTGGCGGCGTCGAGGCCCCGGCGGGAGAATCTGCGCAGTTCGATGCGGTCTTTGAGGTGTCCGATGACGGGTTCGGCGGTGGCGCCTCGGCGTTTGTAGAGCTTGCGCCCGGGTGTGTCCGGGGCCAGGCGCTCGGCCATCGCCGCCAGGACGGGGTCTTTGGCGGGTTTGGCGGGATCGCGTCCGGTGGCGATGAGCCGGTCGGGCCCGGGGGCGGTGATCGCCTCCCGGCTGCAGTAGCCGTTGTCGGCCAGGACCATCCCGATCGTCTTGCCGGGCATGTGCCTGGTGACGTTGGTGACGGTCAGGTTCATCATCGGGACGAAGCAGCGCAGGTCGTTGACCTCGCCGGTGACGTCGGTAGCCAGGATCAAGTGGTCGTCGCTGGCGGTGATCTGGGCGTTGAACGCCTGGACGTAGCCGCGGTTCGGTGCCCGCATCATCCGACTGTCCGGGTCGGTCAGGTTGCACCGTGCCTTCGCGCCCGCCTTCGCTCTGGGGCCTTCGCCGGCCTGCGCGAGGGCCTGTTCCTGGCGGGCCGCAGCCGCTTTCGCGTCGGCCTCCCGCACGTTCTTGTGTTCTTCGGCGGGTCTGCGGGTTCTCCTGGCAGGGCGGGCGGCGTGGCGCTTGTTCACGACGTTGCGGGCGTGCTCGGCGACCCGGTCCGCGCGGTCGGCACGTTCGGTGGCGGTCGCGATGTCGGCGGTGACCCGCTCGGCCTGTTCTTCCTTCAGCTTGTCCAGCGCGGCCTGGATTCGCCGGGCCCGGTCCGGACCCGGCGCCAGACCCTCGGGCAACTCGTCCCCGCGCGCCTCGCCGAACAGGGCGTCCTCGTCCTCGTCGACCTTCTGCGCCTCGGCGACCAGGTCCGCGGCCAGGCGGGTCAGCCGCTCGGCGGTGTAGTTCTTGCGCGGCGAGGCGCTGGCCTGCACCTTCGTCCCGTCGATCGCGACCACCCCGACCCGGCCCAGGCCCGCCTCGTGGCAGATCGTCAGGACCTGCCCGAACAGCTCCGCGAGCGCTTTGGCGCGCGAGGACCGGAACCGCGCGATCGTGGAGTGGTCCGGACGCTGCTGCGCGGTGATCACCCGGAACGCCACATCGCTCACGCAGGCCCGCTCGATCTCCCGCGAGGACCGGACCCCACAGCAGAACGCGTAAATCACCAACGCGGTCAACATGCCCGGGTCGTAGGCCTCCCGCCCCGCCGGGCCCTTGCGCTTACGCCCGTCCGCACGGACCGCGGACAGATCCAACCGGTCGACCACCTCGATCACCAGCCACGCCAGATGCCCATCAGGGAGCCACTCCCGCAGATCCGGCGGCAACAACATCGACTCGTCCCGACGCACCGGGCGATATCCGTAAGCCATGACCGAAGTCTTCCGAACCCGGCCCAGCCACGCCCGGCAGGACCCGCCGGATTTTGCGACAGCCTCTATAACGGGCCGTTTGCCGGGCGCACAGGGTGCAGTAGCCGCAACCCAGTTGCGGCCGAACCGGTGGGGCGCGAGGGTGCCGGAATGTTGACCGAATCCGGGGACCGGGCTGCCGACTTCGCCGCCGCCGCGCTGGCGTGGCTCGAACGTGACCCGGTGACGAACAACATCGTCGCGACAGTGACCGGGGCGGCGCTGACCGCGGGCAGCCCGGGCTCCTTCGTGAGCACCGGGGACCCCTTCGTGTGGGCGATCGTCCGGGACGCCGACGGCGAGATCACCGGCGCGGCCGTCTGCACGCCGCCGTACCCGGTCTCGCTGTCGGCGATGTCCGGGCGGGAGGCCGAGGCGCTGGCGGGACGCTTCGCCGCGGACGGCTTCGCTGCCGTCGGGGTCACCGGGCCGGAACCGGCCGCCGAGGCGTTCGCCGCCCGCTGGGCCGCCTCGGCGGTGCCGCCGAGGCCGCACGGGACGCGATGCACGTCTACCGCCTCGACGCCGTCGTCCCGCCGCGGCGACGTGCCGGGACGATGCGCGCGGCCGGCCCCGGCGACCGCGACCTGCTCCTGCGGCTGGACGCGTGGCTTCTGGCGGAGGTCCACGTCGGCGGCGGCACCGAGCGGGCCGAGCCGACCGTGGACCCGCGCCTGACCGCCGGCCGGCTCTTCGTCTGGGACGCCGGCGGCGAGAGCCGTCGCCATGACCGGCACGTCCGCGCCCGTCGCCGGGGTGACCCGCGTCAGCCTCGTCTACACCCCGCCCGAGCACCGCCGGCGCGGCTACGCGGCCGCGCTCGTCGCGGCCGTCAGCGAGCGCGAGCTAGCCGCCGGCGCGCCACGTGCATGCTGTTCACCGAGGCGTCGAACCCGACGTCCAACGGGGTCTACACGCGCATCGGCTACGTCCCGTCGGCGCGAAGGTGCAGATCAGGTTCGCCTGAGGCACCCTGCGTCCGACCATCGACCCGCTATAACGTGTCGACGGTCGGATGCAGGCTCGGGTCCTGCTCGACGGGCGTCAGAACCGGCGAGAGTCGATCACGCCGGTGTCGAACCCCGCGAGGTGCAGGCCGCCGTGGAAGCGGGCGTGCTCGATCTTGAGGCAGCGGTCCATGACGACGTCGAGGCCCGGCGGCGGCGGCCTCGGCCCCGAGCACGGCGTCGTAGAGCCCGAGCTGGAGCCAGAACACCTTCGCGCCGACCTTCAGCGTCTCGGCGAGCGCCTCCGGCAGGTCGGCGGGCTTGCGGAACACGTCCACGCAGTCGGGCACGACCGGCAGGTCGGCCAGCGACGGGTACACCGGGCGGCCGAGGATCTCGGTGCTCGAACGGGTTCACGAAGTACACGTCGAAGTTCGTGCTGCTGAGCAGGTACGTCGCCACGAAGTAGCTCGCGCGCGACAGGGTTCGCGGACGCGCCGAGCATCGCGACCGTCTTCGTCGCCTGGACGATCCGCTTGCGCTCGTTCATGTTCGGGCCGGTCCGCACCGCCTCGGCGGACGGCAGCGCGCAGGCCGCCGCGAAGGACCCGCCCTCGTCCGGAACGGCCTCGACGGGTTCGCTCTGCTCGAAGTCCGTGGTCATGCGGCCACCACCTTCGCCGCCGCCGTCAGCGCCTGGTCGAGATCCCAGATGATGTCGTCGGGGTCCTCGAGACCCACGCTGATCCGGACGAGGTCCGGCCGGAACGCCGGCCGCGGCCAGCTGCGCCTCGGACAGCTGCTGGTGCGTGGTGCTCGCCGGGTGGATGACCAGCGTCCGGACGTCCCCGATGTTCGCCAGGTGGCTCGCGAGCTGTGACGTTCTCGATGAACGTCTGGCCCGCCTCGCGCCCGCCGACGACGCCGAAGGCGAACACCGCGCCGGGGCCCTCGGGCAGGTAGTGCTGCGCGCGGGCGTGGTGCGGGTGGCTCGGCAGACCGGCCCAGTTCACGTAGCTGACCCGCGGGTCGGCCTCGAGCCACTCGGCGACCGGCCCGGGCGTTCGCGACGTGCGCGGCCATGCGCTGCGGCAGCGTCTCGACGCCCTGGATCAGCAGGAACGCGGGCAGCGGCGAGAGCGCCGGGCCGACGTCGCGCAACTGCTCGCAGCGCAGCCGGGTCAGCCAGGAGTAGACGCCGAAGTTGCCCCACCAGGTCAGGCCGCCGTAGGACGGCACGGGCTCGGTCATGATCGGGAACTTGCCGTTGGCCCAGTCGAAGCGACCCGACTCGACGACCACCCCGCCGAGCGTCGTGCCGTGCCCGCCGATGAACTTCGTCGCCGAGTGCACGACGATGTCGGCGCCGTGCTCGATCGGGCGGCACAGGTAGGGCGTGGCCAGCGTCGAGTCGACCACGAGCGGGACGCCGGCGGCGTGCGCGACGTCCGCCAGCCCGCGCGAGGTCGGCGACCTCGCCGGACGGGTTGGCGATGACCTCGCAGTAGATCGCCTTCGTCTGCGGGGTGATCGCCGCCGCGTAGTCGGCCGGGTCCGTCCCGGGCACGAAGGTGGTGTTCACGCCGAAACGGCGCATCGTCACGTCCAGCAGGGTGAACGTGCCGCCGTAGAGGCTCGCCGCCGCGACGATGTGGTCGCCGACGCCCGCGAGGGCGGCGAAGGTGACGAACTCCGCGGACTGGCCGCTGGCGGTCGCGACGGCGCCGATGCCCGCCCTCGAGGTTCGCCAGGCGCTCCTCGAACACGGCGACGGTCGGGTTGGCGATCCGGCTGTAGATCGAGCCGTACTTCTGCAGGGCGAACAGGTTCGCCGCGTCCGCGGTGTCGGTGAAGACGAAGCTGGACGTCTGGTAGATCGGTACGGCCCGGGCGCCGGTCTGCGGATCCGGGCGGGCACCCGCGTGCATCGCGCGGGTCTTGAAGCCCCAGTCTCGCTGCGTCGTCATCGTCGCCGATTAGTCGGCAGGTCACGTCGCGCGTCGCCCGAGGGCCACGGTCTCGACGACCAGGTCGAACACCTGGTCGCGCTCGATGAGGAAGCCGTCGTGCCCGTACGGGGACGTGATCACCCGCAGCCCGCCGACCGTGCCGGGGGCGCCCGCGATCTGCTCCTGCAGGTGCAGCGGGTACAGCCGGTCTGTCGACACGCCCGCGACGACCAGCGGGACGGTCGACGGACGACAGCGCCGCGTCGACCCCGCCGCGGCCGCGCCCGACGTCCCAGGTGTTCATCGAGTCGGTCAGCGCGACGTAGGTGCCCGCGTCGAAGCGGCGGTGCAGCTTGTCGGCCTGGTGCTCGAGGTAGGACTGGACGGCGAAGCGGCCGCCGGCCAGCGGGTCCTCTCCCGCCTGCGGCTGCGGCGCCGAAGCGCAGGCCGAACTCGATCTCGCTGCGGTAGGTCAGATGCGCGATCCGGCGGGCGACGCCCATGCCGCGCCAGGGGCCGCCGCCGGCACCGGCGTCGTGGTAGTTGCCGTCCGCCCAGGCCGGGTCGGAGGTGATCGCGAGCATCTGCGTGCTCTGCGTGCCGATCTGTTCCCCGGTCGCCGCGGCGCCGACGGCGACGACGAGGCGCCGCCCCGACGCGGCCGGGGTGCGCGACGACCCACTCGAGCGCACGCATGCCGCCCATCGAACCGCCGACGACCGCGGCCCACCGGGCGACGCCGAGCCGGTCGGCGAGCCGCTGTCTCGACCTCGACCTGGTCGGCGACCGTGACCCGTGGGAACGCGCCACCGTACCGGTGCCCGTCCGGGCCCCGCGAGGACGGACCCGTCGTGCCCTGGCAGCCGCCGAGGACGTTGGGGGCGACGACGAAGCAGCGCCGCGTGTCGAGCGGGGCGCCGGGCCCGATCAGGCCGTCCCACCACCCCGCGGTCGGGTGCCCGGGGCCGGCGGTGCCGACGACGTGGGAATCCCCCGTCAGCGCGTGCAGGACGAGGACGGCGTTGCCGCCGTCGGCGTCCAGGGTCCCCCAGGTCTCGTACGCGACGGTGACGCCGGGCAGGCGCCCGCCCAGTTCCAGGTCGAGCGGGCCGACGTCGACGAACGTGCGGTGCCCCGCCGGGTCGCCCTCCTGCCAGGCCCCGGTCGCGGGCGGCCCCGTGCGGACGCGCGCGGCACCCGCCGCGGCGACGCCCGCCCCGACGATCGGGTGGGCGGGTGCGCCGACGGGCTCGGTACGGATCGAGGTCATGAGGAATCGCCTACGTCGGGGGGGAAGGTCGGGAGGCAAGGGAGGCAGGCACAAAACAGGTGCGACCTGGTCGAGATAGTTCCCGACGCCCCGGCATGATGCAAGCCCCCGCCGGACAGGCGAGGGCTTGCAGTCAGAGCTCGGAACGGTCAGGCGCTCTTCTCGCGCCGCTCGCGCTTGCGCTCGACCTCGCGCGGGACGAGCGTCGGGTTCACGTTCTCCAGGACGACCGCGGCCGTGATGACGACGCGCGCGACGTCCTTACGGCTGGGCACCTCGTACATCACGGAGAGCAGGACCTCCTCCATGATCGCGCGAAGGCCACGGGCACCGGTCGCCCGCAGGATCGCCAGGTCGGCGATGGCCTCGAGCGCGTCGTCCGTGAACTCGAGCTCGACGTTGTCGAGCTCGAAGAGCTTCTGGTACTGCTTCACGAGGGCGTTGCGCGGCTCGTTGAGGATCCGGACGAGGGCCTCGCGGTCGAGGTTGCGCACGTTCGTGATGACCGGCAGGCGCCCGACGAACTCGGGGATCATGCCGAACTTCAGCAGGTCTTCCGGCATGACGTCGCCGAAGATGTTGGCCGCGTTGATCTCGGCCTTGGAGTGCAGGGTCGCGCTGAACCCGATGCCCTTGCGCCCGACCCGCGACTCGATGATCTTGTCGAGCCCGGCGAACGCACCGCCGACGATGAACAGCACGTTGGTGGTGTCGATCTGGATGAACTCCTGGTGCGGGTGCTTGCGTCCACCCTGCGGCGGGACGCTCGCGGTGGTGCCCTCCAGGATCTTCAGCAGCGCCTGCTGGACGCCCTCGCCCGAGACGTCGCGGGTGATCGACGGGTTCTCGCTCTTGCGGGCGATCTTGTCGACCTCGTCGATGTAGATGATGCCCGTCTCGGCCTTCTTGACGTCGTAGTCGGCCGCCTGGATCAGCTTCAGCAGGATGTTCTCGACGTCCTCGCCGACGTAGCCCGCCTCGGTGAGCGCGGTCGCGTCCGCGATGGCGAACGGGACGTTGAGCATCCGCGCGAGCGTCTGCGCCAGGTGCGTCTTGCCGCAGCCCGTCGGGCCGATCAGCAGGATGTTCGACTTGGCCAGCTCGACCGCGTCACCACCGGCGGTCTTGCCCGCCTCGCCCGCCTGGACCCGCTTGTAGTGGTTGTAGACGGCGACGGCGAGCGCCTTCTTCGCCGTCTCCTGCCCCACTACGTACTGGTCGAGGAACTCGCAGATCTCCTTCGGCTTCGGCAGCTCGTCCCACCGCATCTCCGAGGACTCGGACAGCTCCTCTTCGATGATCTCGTTGCAGAGATCGATGCACTCGTCGCAGATGTAGACGCCAGGGCCTGCGATCAGCTTCTTGACCTGCTTCTGGCTCTTCCCGCAGAACGAGCACTTGAGCAGGTCGCCGCCGTCACCGATGCGTGCCACGCGGTGCGTCTCCTTTGGCTGCCGGCCCGCCCGCTGGGGAGCCTCGATTTCGACTGACGGTACCCGCCCGATGCCGCTGGGGCACCACCTTGCACGCGCGAGTCGGGAGATTCAGCCCTGGGCGGACATGGCCATAATTGACGTTTTCCGGGACGAGATGACCTCGTCGACGATGCCGTACTCCTTGGCCTGCACCGCGGTGAGGATCTTGTCGCGCTCGATGTCCTTCCGGATGAGCTCGATGTCGCGACCGGTGTGCTTCGCGAGCAGCTCCTCGAGCAGGGCACGCATGCGCAGCACCTCGTTCGCGATGATCTCGACGTCGCTGGCCTGACCGCCGCCGCCCTCGATGGCCGGCTGGTGGATCAGGACGCGGGCGTTCGGCAGAGCCAGCCGCTTGCCGGGGGTGCCGGCCGCGAGCAGCACAGCCGCCGCGGACGCCGCCTGGCCCATGCAGATCGTCTGCACGTCCGGCTTGACGAACTGGATCGTGTCGTAGATGGCCGTCAGCGCCGTGAAGGAGCCGCCCGGGGAGTTGATGTAGATCTGGATGTCGCGGTCCGGGTCCATCGACTCCAGCGTCAGCAGCTGAGCCATGACGTCGTTCGCGGACGCGTCGTCGACCTGGACGCCGAGGAAGATGATGCGCTCCTCGAAGAGCTTCGCGTACGGGTCGTACTCGCGGTAGCCCTGGCTGGTGCGCTCGACGAAGCGCGGGAGGACGTAGCGGGCCGAGGGAAGATGCAGGTCGCTCATCGCGGGATGCCTCCGGAGAAGGGGGTGGTCAGACGACTGGAGACATTCACAGTGCCTTTGGTTCGCTTGTCTCGCTCGCTCGTTCCTCGCGCGCTCGAGTCGCTCACGCCGAGCCGCCGCCGCTGACCTGGCGGGCACTGCTCACGACGTGGTCGACGAAGCCGTACTCCTTCGCCTGCTCCGCGGTGAACCAGCGGTCACGGTCGGAGTCCGCCTCGATCTGCTCGACAGGGCGACCGGTGTGCTCGGCGATCTGCGCGGCCAGGCGGCGCTTCGTGTAGAGCATCTGCTCGGCCTGGATCTTGATGTCGGACGCGGACCCGCCCAGCCCGCCGAGCGGCTGGTGCATCATGATCCGCGCGTTCGGCAGGGCGTAGCGCTTGCCCGGCGCACCGGCGCAGAGCAGGAACTGACCCATCGACGCGGCGAGGCCGAGGGCCACCGTAGCGACGTCGTTCTTGACGAACTGCATCGTGTCGTAGATCGCCATGCCGGCCGAGACCGAGCCGCCGGGCGAGTTGATGTACAGCCAGATGTCCTTGTCCGGGTCCTCCGCCGAGAGCAGCAGCATCTGCGCGCACAGGGTGTTCGCCATGTCGTCGCGGACCTCGGAGCCGAGGAAGATGATGCGCTCGCGCAGCAGGCGCTCGTACACGCGCTCGCCGAGGCCGCCACCGGCGTCGGGGTGTGCGTGCCTCTGGCAGTACAAGGCCGGGAGTGTCGAGCCGCGGGCTTGACGGTGCGTTCACGCGATCCTCACCTGCTTGGGTTTCGATGCGACGAACCACGTCGTCGCTCCTGTCGTTTCGCCGGTTCGCTCGCACGTTCCTCGCTCACGATCCGTTGCCGACCCTAACGCCCGGGCCCGACCGCAAACTCCGGCGGAGCCGCTTTTTCGCTCTGAGCGCAGGCTCGCGTCCGGACGGCCGAACAGGACGCGAGCACCGCACGCGTTCGTCCTGACGCCGCGTCGGCACGTTCGCCGCAACGGCGACGGCCGCGCGATCGGATGATCGCGCGGCCGTCGGCCGTGCACGTGAAGGCGCCGAGGACTACTCGGGCTTGGCCTGCGCGGACTCGTCGGCCTCGTCGGACTCGACGGCCTCGTCGAGTTCGGCGGCCTCGTCGGCGAGCTCGTCCGCCGCGTCCTCTGTCGCGTCGGCGGTGGACTCGGCCTCGGTCTCGACGACGGGCTGGTCGCCGAGGTCGCCGGAACCTTCCGCCGACTCCTCGGCGTGGCCGTGCCCGTGACCGTGGTCGTGACCTTCGTGGTCGTGGTCGTGGTCGTGGTCGTGACCCTCGGCGGCGGCGGCCATCGCAGCCTGGTACTGCGCCTGGGCCTCGGCCACCTGAGCGTCCAGGTCCTCGCCACCCGGGCGCAGCGCCGACAGGTCGACGGCACGGCCGGACGCGTCGGTGATCTTGGCCGTCCCGAGGATCAGGGCGAGGGCCTTGCTGCGGACGACCTCGGCGACGAGCGCCTGCGCCTGGCCGGACTCGACGACCTGCTGGGCGAACGCGTCCGGGCTCATGTTGACGTTCTGCGCGCGCTGGATCAGGTGCCGGGTCAGCTCTTCCTGACCGATCGTCAGCTGCTCCTTCTTCGCGACCTCGTCGAGCACGAACTGGGCCTTCATGCCCTCCTGAGCGCGAGTCAGAATGTCGGCGTCGAACTCTTCACGCGTCGTGTTCTCGTGCTCGAGGTAGGTGTCGAGGGTCAGACCGGCCGCCTCGAGCTGCTGGGCGATCGCCCGGTTGCGGAACTTGATCTCCTCCTGCAGGAAGGCCTCCGGCAGCGGCACGTCCATCTGCGCGAGGAGCACCTCGAGGACCTTGTCGCGCGCCGTGCCGCCCTGCTCGAGCTTCTTGTGCTCGGCGAGGTTCTTGCGGATGTCGGCGCGGAGCTCGTCGACCGAGTCGAACTCGCTGACCGACTGGGCGAACTCCTCGTCCAGCTCCGGCAGCTCGCGGACCTTGACCCCCTGCAGGGTCACCGCGACGTCGACCTCCTGGCCCTTGAGCGGACCGGCGAGCAACTCGGACGGGAACGTCTTGGCCTCGCCGGCCGACATGCCGACCAGCGCCTCGTCCAGGCCCGTGATCAGCGCGCCGGAGCCGAGCTGGTACGACACGCCGCTGCTCTGCGCGTCCTCGATCGGCTCGCCCTCCTTGGTGGAGGCGGCCAGGTCGATCGAGACGAAGTCCTTGTCTTCCACCGGGCGGTCGACGCCCAGCAGGGTCGCGAAGCGGTTGCGCAGGGCCTCGAGTTGCTCCTCGACGTCGTCGTCGGTGACCTCGGCGTCGTCGACCGTGACCTCGAGGCCGTTGTACTCCGGCAGGACGATCTCGGGCTTGACGTCGACCTCGGCGGTGAACTTGAGCTCCTCACCGTCCGCGAACTCGGAGATGTCGACCTGCGGCGGCCCGAGCACCTGGATCTCGCGCTCCTCGACCGCGTGACCGTAGAACTTCGGCAGGGCCTCGTTGATCGCCTCGTCGAGCACCGCGGCGCGGCCGAACCGCTTGTCGATGATCGCCGGGGGGACCTTGCCCTTGCGGAAACCCGGCACCGTGACCTGGCCGGCGATCTTCTTGTACGCCGCGTCGAGGCTGGGCTTCAGCTCCTCGAAGGGCACCTCGACGGTGAGTCGGACCCGCGTCGGGTTCAGGGTCTCGACGGCGCTCTTCACGGCAGCAGTTCTCCTCAGTTTCCGGGTAATTCGGGGGTGTTCGAGGGCGCCGACCCCGGCGTGGGGTCGAACTCGGTCGGGGCGGGGAGACTCGAACTCCCGATCTCCTGCCCCCAAAGCAGGCGCGCTAGCCACTACGCTACGCCCCGCGGCGTAGGCGGCAGTCTAGAGGACCCGTGGGGGCGTTCCGTCCCAGCACAGAGCGCCTGCGGCGGCATCGTCGGGCGTCGACCACCGCTCGCTCGCCGGAACGACATGCAGGCTCTCGACGGCGCCGGTCGCCTCGATCCCCGCCGTGCGGCGACGGTCTGTCGGAGGCCCGCGGCGTCTGGAGACGCGGCGGGCGCGGCCTGCCGGCACCTCGCTTGTTGCAACCTGCGCGCCCGGCCGTCAGCGGCAGCGAATCTGGGCTCGGGCCCGGCCGAGGGCGAGGACGCGTCCGGGCGCCCGACTGTCGGCCGCCCGACGCAGCCCTGACGACCCGATCCGACAGACGGCCGTCGCCGTCCGGAGGCTGCCGATCAACGTTGTGACTGGCGGGGCGTATGGGACTCCCACCAGTCCCACGGGTTTCAACCCTGTGGCCTCCGTCGACGGGCGGAATCCGGTCATCCGGGGGGGCCAGGGATGCAGGTTGCAACTGAAGGGGCGCGAATCCGCCGGCCAGGCGTCTCACCAGTTTCAATCCGCATCCGTGGCCGTCGCCGGCGGCGCTGTCCGCTCGCCCGGTTATCCAGGAGGCGGCCCTGCCTCCGGCCCGTTACGCTGAGCGCTGCACCTCGCGGGTGTAGCTCAATGGCAGAGCCCCAGCCTTCCAAGCTGGCCATGCCGGTTCGATCCCGGTCACCCGCTCCACGAAAGCCCAAGTCAGGGGCTTGCTGACCCTCGTCTACCTCGGACCGGTTAATGGCCCGGGCCATTACGGGCCATTAACCGCATCGAGCCATGCCCAGCTGTCCAGCGGCGGTGTCCATCCGCCAGTGAGCGGGGCTGTCGGGTCGCGTCCTCTGAAGGCAGCAATGCGGCGTTCCGCGAACTATCGTGTGCGTGTGCCAGCCGCAGCCGCTCCGTCAGAACCCGCCGACAACGACCCCACGCTCCGCTCGATCCGGGACGCGCTGCTGCCCGAAGAGGTCGGCGACTTCGACCGCGAGTTCCGCGTCGTCATGAGCGAGGCCACCGAGACCTTCGACCTCAGCGGCGTGCTCGAGTTCCGCCGTCGGTGGCAACGTGTGGCCTGGTCCTCGACTGACCCGAGCGCGCACCGACGGATGCTCGCCACTGTCGAGGATCTCAACGCAGGCAGGACCGTCACCACCGAGGCGTGGGCCGCGACGAAAGCGCGACTGGGACTGTAGGTGTACTCGGTTGAGACCGTCGCCGACGCCCAGAACGAGATCGCCGCACTACCGGCGAACGCGCTCGCCTCCTTCGCGGAACTGATGGCGTAACTGGAGGTGGCTCCGTGGAGCGGGGACGCGTACATCCGCCCCGGACGCGCGACCAACATGCGCGCCCACCCCTTCGGCGCCAACACCGAAGGTCTGGCGATCTACCTGATCGCCGAGGCCGCCCGCCGGGTAGTGGTCGTGCGCGTGCTTTGGATCGGCTGACGACCGCTGGCTGGCGCACCGAATCTCCACCGCGACGCCCGGCATTCAGCGAGCGATCCGCAACCTCCTGGTGCGTCGCTACAAGCCGAGCGCACCCTCGGGCGTCCCGGCGGCGCCGACCACGTTGGCACCAAGAAGCGAAAGCAGCCCGGTAGCGCCCCCGAGAAGACCGCGGTCACGGACACCCTCACCGCTCGCAGCGATCACCGCGTATACGGACTCGACGCTGATCGAGAGATGCTCGTTGTCGGCCGCTGGAACGCCAGCTGCACCTGAAACTCTCCGTAACAGACCTGGATGAGCGTCGCGCCCTCGAAAGGGGCCCAGTCGACGTTGTGAGGGAGCCCGTACATGTGCCCATGCAGGTCAACCTCGCGTGCCAGGTCCAAGACGACAGGCCGGATAGCCCCCTCGCTTCTTCGCCTCGCCCGGCCCGGCGGCATCATCCGGGCCATTAACGGGCCAGAACGGCAGGCGATCCAGGGTCGCTCCAGGCCGCTCGATGCACCCGTCCAGGGCGGATTCTCCCAGCTCACGCGGGGGCGTCGAGGGGTTCCAAGCTGGCCATGCCGGTTCGATCCCGGTCACCCGCTCCACGAACAGCCAGGTCCCCGCCGTATCGAGGACGCCGTCCGCTTATCCACCGGATGGCCCGTGCCAGTGGGCCCCTGCACAGCATGTCCAGCATCGGCCGCGGGACGACCCAGTTGCTTCACGCTCCGACGATCTTCCCGCCCTCCTGGGCCTCGACCGGGACGTCGCAGATCGATTCGGCGATCCGCTTCGCGTCCGACGCGGCCGCGGCCTTATCCGACCGGTTGGTGTGGAAGCTGAGGTAGTACGCATCGCGGCCCACCGCCACCGACGTGGGCTCGATGCCAGCATTGCGGAGTTCGGGGCTGCGCAAGATCTTGTCCGAGCAGGGGGTCATCACAGCGCGGGAGCGGGTCACCTGGTGCACCACGACCGTGATCCCCCGTTTGAGGCCGGACTCGACGAGCCGCCGGATAGCGGGGGGAAGTTCGCCCTTCCACCACAGGTCGATCCGCTCGGCCTCAGCGTCGGTCTTCATGTCGGAGTAGCCGCTGTGGGCGGGGCGGCCGTACAGGCCGTCCTCAGCCAGGTTGCCGATCTCGTGCGCCAGCGCGTAGGCCTTGCTGTTCCCTTGGGCAAGCTCCTCGGGCGTCGTCGGCGGCTCGCCCGGCTGCGACCACGGGTCGGCCGGGAGCGTCGGGACGGGCGTCGCGGAAGGCGCTCGCGTGGCCGGCGCATCGGCGGCGGCGACGTCCACGGCGGAACCGCATCCCGCGAGACCAATGACGGCGAACGCAGCCAGCACCGCGGCGTTCAGACGTACGCGACGCGGAGTCATGGGCCTAGGACGCGAGCGGGCCGCCAATCGTTCGGCGAGGAGTCCGATGCGCATGGTTTTCTTCCGCCAGGTGGTCGAGAATTCCGGACTGCCTCAGAACTCCGGAACGCCAGGCTCGACAAAGAACAACTTCCTGGGTCGACGTGTGACGGTCTTTTACGACATTGGCGTAGGCGAGGAGGAGTTCCACGCTGTCGGACACGGCGGGCATACCGGCTGCAGATGCCGTGAGCGTCGAAGGCCGCACGGCGAGGCACTCAGGGGGGCCGCTTTTCCGACCTGGTCGGACGTTTGGACCCGGTCTAATTGTTGGATCAGCTCGCCGTCAGCGGCGACGAGCAGCAGATGGACTCCGTCCGTGCCGACAGCTCTGGCGTCGACGAACGGGTCGTCGTGCTCACAGGGCATCAGGGAACCGGACACCGGGCCGGTCATCAGCAAGGCGCCCTCGGCCACGTCCCAACGGCCCGACCTCGAGTGGCAGAACGTCGCGCCCTCGTAGCTACGGTCCGGCCCGAACCGCACCGTCGGCGCCTTAGCCTGATCAGGGCCGGACACCGACCAGACACCGACGACGTCCTCGGGATCCGCTGGTCGGAACCCCGTCGGCATCGGCGGCCGCTCAGTGTCGAGCGCGGCAGCCGGCGCCTGGGGAGGCTCGGGCGTCGAGTCGGCGCTGGGGGCCGGCGGGGCCGTTGGTGAGGCGGGCTCGAGGGCCGCGACCTGGGCGCCGGTCGCGTCCAGCAGCAGCCGGCGGTCTCTGTCCACCACGAAGCTGGTGGCCGTCCGAAACGGCGACACCGCGGTCCTCGTCGTCGTCTCGCCTGCGCCGGGTTCGAAACACCGTCCGCTGCCGGCCAAACCGAGATCGGCCAGGAACGGGCCGCCGGGATGGGCGTCCCAGGTGCCGTACAGCACGCACCACTTGCCGAACATCTCCAGCGTGCGGTCGGCCAGGTTGACGGCGACGTCCGGTGCGATCCCCGGCCCGCCCACCTTCCACTGGCCCACCAGCGCCGAGGGCAACGGCCGCACCTGGGACGACACGGCTGGCGCCGGATCCCCCGCTCGGCGTTCCGGCGCCGCACCCGGCCCACACCCGGCGAGCAGGACCAGAACGCCGACGGTGACGGCATCTCTCCCGCGCATGAAATTGGCCCCTCGTCCAGGGTCGAGCGGTTTCCCCCGCCCCATACTCGTCGCCCGACTGCCACCGCGGTCATGAACGTCGCGAACCTGATGACGTCACTGGCCTGGAAGTGGCCAACGACCAGTAAACCCGTGCGCCGCCGGGTGTCCTGTGTCGCTCGCGTGGCGCCCTTCGCCGGGCAGCCTCCAGGTCATGCGTTTGGTCGGCTCTTCAGCCGACGACCTCGATGCTCACGCCCAGGCAGGAGACGTGTTGGCCCGCTCTGATCTTCTTCCCCCGGCGGGTCTCGATCTCGCCGTCCACCGAAACCTCGCCGTCCACGATGAGAATCTTCGCTTCGCCGCCAGAGTCGCAGACGTTGCCGACCTGGAGCAGCGACTGCAGCAGGATGAACTCCTGGCCGTCCAGTCGAAATTCACGTGTGCTCATCATCGACCCTCTCGATCCCGCCCTCGGTTGGCCAATCATGGACCGGCCGCGCTCGCGGGGACGAGTCGCTCCAGTCCGGGCGCCTGCGACGAACCCACCCACCGACCGCCTCAATCCGCGGGCGGGTCGGTGGTAAGGCGCAACGCTTCGTCCCAGGCGTCGTAAAACACCTTCTGCGACACGGGGTCGAAGGGGTAGACGCTCGTCAGCGGCAGCGCCCGTGGGCTCAACACGGCATGGACCGCCGCCCGGTTCGCGCTCCCGGCGACGACCTCGTCGAGGGCGCGCTGCAGCCGGTCGGCGGCGTCCGACTGCGCGTGCGCGGAGTACGTCACAACCATCGCCTGCAGGGCGACGGCGAGCCTGGCGGAGTCCATCCGGCCATCGTGGCGCAGGGCCGCACCGACACGGTGCCCGGCCCGTCTCACATCCCCTCGATCCGCCGGGCGCGAACCATTCGGTACACGGTCGTTGACTCTGCATGGGCGCACGTGTGCGGGCTCTCGTTATCGGCCTCGGGGTAATGGCCGCTGTTCTGCTCGTCCCCACAGGCGCGCAGGCGTGCTCGTGCGGCCACCGCGACATGCAGTCCTCCCTCGACGCCGGGTACGCGATCGCTGTGGTGACGCGGACGGACACGGGCCCGACCGGGACGGGAGGCGACGAGGCGGCGACGTTCCGACTGGAGGGGGCGGTCGGCCCCGCGCTGCCCGACCAGGTGACCGGCGTCCTCGACTACTGCCAGGGCCCCGTGGCGCCCGGGGGCGTCGAGGCGCTGGTCTTCCAGCCCCGCCGGACGGTGCAGGTCGAGGAGGTGGCCAGGTTCCTCGACCCCGGGCCCGGCGACCCGGAGGAACTGGTGCTCGGCACCTGCTCCAACGTCGACGTCGGGGCCGCCCTCCACCGGATTCGGGGCGCGCCCACGACGTCGGGCGAGGGGCCGGCGGTCGCCCTCGCCTGGGGTTCCTACGACGACAGGAACTGGCTCGCCGCCGTGGACTCGCAGGGCCGAGTGGCGGCCTGGGACGAGCAGGGCGGCTGGAATGTCGCGGTCGGCACCTGCCCGGGCGGCAAGGTCGCCGTCGTCGCGAGCAGGTCCGACGAGAGCGACCGCTACACGCTGTCCGTGCGCGACGTCTCCACCTTGCAGACCCGGCGCGAGGTCGCCCTGCTGACGGAGGACAGCGGCGAATCGCGGAGCCGCGTCGTCCGCATCGCGCCGGACGGCACGCGGAAGGTGCTGGGCCGGTTCGCCGGCGCGGCCGAGTTCGCTGCCTCGCCTGACGGGCGCATGATCGCCGTGTCGGACGGAACCGGCGCCCTCGTGGCTATCGACGCTCGCACCGGCCGACGACTTGCACGGTGGGTGCCGCCCAGAGGTGGCACGACCGCGGTGGTCGGGTGGGCGTCCCGCGGCCCGCTGGCCGTGACCAACCCCTCGTACACCGACCGCAGACCCCGAAGCTGGTCGCCTTCGACACCGACTTGCGGCCGGTCGCAACCCGCGCCGCGTCCCGAGCGGCTGGCGGACGGTCGTCGGCGATTCCTTGGTCACCTTCAACACCGGGCGGCTGACCGTCACCCCGGTGTCCGGGCCTACGCTCGAGGCGGAGGAACTGCTGCTCGCGCGGGCCTACGGCGTCGTCGGCGTCCCCGGCCGTGCATTCACCCCCGAAGCCGTCAGCGTCCGCCCGCCCCGGACACCGATGCGGATCGCGCTCGTCGAGACTGACTCGTCGGGTCCGGGCGTCGGCGTGCTCGCCCTGGGCCTGCTCGCGGCCGCGGCCGTCGCGTGGACGGCGTGGAGGGCCCGGACGCGACGCGGCGGACAGGCCAGCTGTCGGCGCTGAACGCGATACCGCTCGTCGAGCACGGCGGTTGGATCCAAGGCGGTCGCTGTGTGCGCCGGCCGCCCAGGCGGCGGTGGCCGAGCCCGTTCCCTCCGCGGGTGGCGGAAACCCTGCAGCGGCTGTCGACGGAGCTCGACGCCGCCGACGCCGCGAAGCCCGGAACCTGGTTTTCCAGCGACGGATTCCTCAGCGCCAACGGGCACTACGTGGCCTACAACTTCGCGCGCAGGATCGACGAGGAGCCGTACATCGTCGACTCGCGCACGGTCGTCCGCGACCTGCGCGACGGCAGCGAACGGGTCACGCTCCGACCCGTGAAGCAGCTCGACAACTGGACGGTCCGCGGCCTCACCGACGACGGCTCCCTGCTGATCTACACCGCCAAATCACTCGTCCCCGAGGACACCGACGTCTCCTACGACATCTACCTGTGGAACACCGCAGACGACACGATGGCGCCGGTGAGCGTCGGATCGCCGGCGGTTCCCGAGACGAACTCGCCGATGACGGTCGACCCGTCCGGTCGCTACGTCGTCTGGGCGGGCAACAGCGGTGCGGACCGGGAATTCCGCTGCAACTATCAGCACTTCGACGCCCTGACCGGGGTGACGACGACGGTCCCCAAGGCGGCCGACACCACACGCCCCACGTCCTGCGGCGACGTGCTGCGGCTGAGTGGAAACGGACAGGTCGTCGTCTTCGGCTCCTCGTTGATGCCGGAGCCCGAGACGACCATCTGGGACGCTGCGAGCGGCGCCGCTCTCATCAAGTCCGAACGTGGACCGAACGGAATCGGCGGATTGGACTGGGCGGGTCAGAGCGTCCTGCTGACCGTCCACAAGAAGCTCGTGCGGTACGACCGCGCGACCGGGGAGTTCGCGGAGCTGGCGAGTTCCTCGCCGGACGTCTCGGATTCCTACCCATATCCGATCAGCCCCAGCCCCGACCTTCGTTGGACGCTGATCGGCACTGCTTCCCGGCTCTTCTCCGGCGACGACACGGACATCGACACGGACACGTTCCGCGTCGACACCACGACCGGCCGCGCGGAGCGCATCTCCCTCGACGTCCAGGGTGAGCAGAACGGGGGCGCCTCCCCGGTCGCGCTCAGCAGCGACGGCGCGCTCGCGATGCTGAGCTCCGTGTCGAGGAACGGCAAGCAGCTCATGCCCGCCGACCCGAAGGTCCGGGGTTACCTGTACCTGCGTCACCTCGCGGAGTTCCCCGCCGCCCCCTATCTGCAGATCGACTCCGGGCCTGCCTCGGGCGACACCGTCGGGCCGCGGAACACGGTCGCTTTCAGTGGCGGCGAGGCGATGGTGGGGGCGCAGTGCCGCCACGCCGACCTGGAATGGCAGCCGTGCACCTCGCCGCACACCTTCCAGCTCTCCGGCTCGCCGAACACGATGTGGATCCGCAGCTACGGGGCCCGCGGCGTCCTCGGCGAGACCGAGAGAATCGACGTGGACGTCGACGCCTCCGCGCCGAACACCTCGATCAGTGGGACGCCCGCGGCACTCACCCGCAACGCCGGGTTTCCGCTGGGCTTCAGCAGCCCGGAGGCGGGAGCCACCTTCGAGTGCCGGGTCGACGAGGCCGCGTGGCAGGCGTGCGCGTCGCCGTGGAAGGCGCCGCTGACCTCCGGGAAGCGGACTCTCGCCGTGCGTGCGCTGGACTCGGTCGGCAACGCCGACGCCTCTCCGGCGACGCATGTGGTGACGCTGGACCAACGCGAGCCGAGCAGCCGGTTCACGACGGCGCCGAGTTCCCCGACGAAGGATCGAACCCCGTCGTTCGCCTTCGCCGCCGACGAATCGGGTTCGACCTTCGCCTGCAGCGTCGACAACAAGGCGTGGGCGACGTGCGGGGCGTCCTGGACGGCACCGACGCTTCCCGATGGGGCGCACACCCTGCGCGTACGGGCCACCGATCCGGCCGGCAACGTCGAAACCTCGCCCGCGAGCAAGTCGTTCACCGTCGACTCCAAAGCCCCGAGCACGACGATCTCGTCGAAGCCCGCCTCGACCGGCAAGGACCGGACGCCCTCGTTCAAGTTCACCAGCAACGAGTCGAGTGCGACGTTCGAGTGCAGCATGGACGGCAAGAAGTGGGCCACCTGCGGCAAGTCCTGGACGAGCCCGTCGGTGAAGCCGGGCAAGCACAAGCTCGAGGTCCGCGCCAAGGACAAGGCAGGAAACGTCGACGCGAGCCCCGCGAGCTTCGCCTTCCGGGTTTCCTAGCAACAGACCCCAGGCGTCTACCCCAGCGCGATCCGTGAATGGGGTAGCGCGGGCGACGAGGTCTGGCACCGGCCGCGTACGGTGCCGCGGTGACGACACACCGGTGGTCCGACGTGCGGGCGGGTGCCCGGGCGATGTCGCCGATGCTGATCGGGATCATCCCCTTCGGCCTCGTCGCGGGCACGACCCCGGCCGAGGTCGGGCTCAGCGTCGCGGACGCCTTAGGTTTCTCGATCGTCGTCTTCGCCGGCGCGTCCCAGCTCGCCGCGATCGACGTGCTCTCCCGGGACGGGTCCGCGCTGCTGGCCGCAATCGTGGCCTGGACGATCAACCTGCGCATGCTGCTGTACTCCGCCTCGCTCGCACCGTTCCTGACCGCCGAACCGCTGCGGCGGCGGCTGCTGGCGTCCTACTTCCTCGTCGACCAGAACTACGCGGACTCGGTCACCCGGTGGGCGCGGGCCGACCACGAACCGGCGAGCAGGCTGCCGTTCTTCCTCGGCGGCGGGCTGCTGGTCTGGACGGGTTGGGTCCTGTCGACGGCAGCCGGCGCGATGCTCGGCTCGACGCTCCCGGATGATCTGCCGCTGGACTTCGCCGTCCCGCTGGTGTTCCTCGTCCTGCTCGTCCCGGCGATCACCTCACGCCCTGGAGGGGCGGCCGCGGCGGCGGGCGGCATCGGGACGGTCGTTGCGCTCGAGGCCGGCGCCGGTTCACTCTCGATCGTGCTGGGTGCGCTCACCGGCATCGTCGCCGGCGTCCTCGCCGAGCTCGCGACCGAACGGCGGACCACGTGAATCGGACCTGGACGGCGATCGTGCTCGCGGGCATCGGCACCTTCGCGATGCGCGCCTCGTTCCTCGCGTTCGCGCACCGCCTCGTCGACGTGCCGCCCTGGGCTCGACGGATCCTGCGCCAGATCCCGCCGGCGGCGCTGGCCGCCCTCGTCGTCCCGGCGATCATCCGGCCACACGGCGGCATCGACCTCACCCAGCCTCGCCTTCTCGCCGGCCTGCTCGCCGCCGCGGTCGCCTGGCGGACCAAGAACATCGCCCTGACGCTGGTAGTCGGAATCGGGGCGCTGATGATCCTGCAGGCGTTGTGACACGGCGAGAATGCGGAGCATGCCGAACATCCACGCCGTCCACGGCGACATCACGACCTGCCCTGTCGACGCGATCGTCAACGCGGCGAACTCCAGGATGCGGGGCGGCGGCGGGGTGGACGGAGCGATCCACCGGGCCGGCGGACGGGCGGTCCTCGACGACTGCGTGGCCAGATTTCCCCACGGGCTCGCGACCGGTGACGCCGGCTGGACCACCGCCGGCGACCTCCCGGCCCGTTGGGTCATCCACACCGTCGGCCCCAACTACAACGCCGGCCAGCGCGACCGGTCGCTGCTGGAGTCCTGCTACCGGCGCGCCCTCGAGGTCGCCGACGAACTGGGCGTCCGCAGCATCGCGTTCCCGTTGATCAGCGCCGGGATCTACGGCTGGCCCCTCGACGATGCGATCGCCGTCGCGGTCACGACGATCGCGGCGGCGCCGACCACGGTCGACGAGGTTCAACTCGTTGCGCTGGACGCGGACATCGTCGGACGGATCGACCGTCAGCTCGCCTGATCGCCGGTCGTCATCAAGTTCTGTCGGACCCTCCCGGTAGTAGTCCGGTACCGAGCAAGGAGAGGGGCAAGAACATGAAGGTGCTGGTGGCCACGAACGTCCGGCAGGGCGAGCGCGTGAACGACTTTCACTGGTGCGTCGAAGGCGAACTGGTGTGGGTCGGGCTGGCGTGCGACACCGACCGCCGCAACCCCGACGGAGGCTGCGGTTGCGGCCGGGGATTCGGCGGGCTGAGTTCGCATCGGGCAACCACCACCGCGCGCGTCGCCGAGCTGCCGCTCAGCCGCGACGAGTACGTGCAGGCCGTCAGCTCGAGCCTGGGGGAACAGGGTTGGGGCGCCCATCATGGCGCGGGCATAGCCGACGAATTGGCCGCGCTGGTGGCTGACTGGCCCGTCGGCACGATCGTCGAGCGCCGGCTGGACACCCTCCGGGTGCGGTGGTCTCCGACTCCCGTCAAAGTGACCTCTCGTCAGATGGCTCCAGAGTCGGACGATCCGGACTTCTGACTTTCCGCCTTACTACGGCTCCCAGTCCACGAGCAGGTCGAACACACGGCGGTCGCCGTCGAGTTGCAGGGAGTCCACCGGAAGGCGGCCGTACATGACCAAGACCAGCTCACCGGCCGTGCCGCGGACGGAGGCGTCGGCCGCGTCATCGCCGGCGGGCATTTTGTCGGACGGAGGGAGGCGGGCCACCCGTGCGGCCAGGCGGACGTCGTGACGCACAAGACTTCGGCGCGAATCGATCTCCGGAAGGCGCCACGCCTCCTTCGCGAGATATCGCGCGGCGCCCTCGGGCGTCGGGCGCCCCTCGGCGTCGAAGGTCTCGAGTCCCATGCTGTAACCGGTACTCAGTGGTTGGTATCTCGGATCACAGGTGATCCGATCTGCCGGGTTGCCGGCCTGAACCTCGGCCACGACGACATCCCCGCAACCAGGCCCACTTACGTGCCGTCACAATCACCCCAGCTCGCGGGTCACGACGACGCGATGGACGGCCGCGGGGGCGTCGTCCTCCGGCAACCGCACGACGGCGAACCCGTCCCTGGAGCGCGGCGGCGGGCCTTCGGCCACGACCTTGCCCAGCGGACGCCCGACGAGATCCGCGTACTGCCCGGCAGCGGCGGCCGCACCGGCTTTCGCCCGGCGCACGGCGGTCGCCCGCAGGGCGGCCTGGCCGGACGCGCCGTACTGCCACCGGAAGTAGTGACCCTTGCTGCCCACGGCGTGTGCGGCGTCGTCCACGATCTGCTCCGCTCGGGCGAGGTCGCGCACCTTGACCTCGACCTCGTAGATCGCCGCCCAGCCGGAGGTCTTGTACTTGTGCGAATACTCGTCCCGCAGCGGCCTCGCCTCGGCACGGATGTCGGCGGCGGCGACGCCGGCTGCCTCCAGAGAGTCACGCAGCCGGCGGATCGTCGGCGCTGCATTCTTTCGCGCGGCCGCCTTGTCCGTCCCCCAGCCGCGCAGGAGAAACAGCGTCCGGACGTACTCGGGCTCCGTGCTACTGCGACCCAGTCCGGTGACCGTGACGACCCCCGGCGCGCTCGACGGCGTCCCGAGCAGGGAGAGCACCTCCCACACGATCGCGACGCGCATCGACACGGTCATCCGCGACGGCGGCTCGGGCACCTCCCCGTACCCGGAATTCGCCGTCGGTTCACCGTCGCCCGGACCGCCGACCCAGCGGAACGACACGTCCGGGCCGCTCATTTCCCGGACCGACAGGACGGCGCCGAGTCGGCGCCCGGCGGCGGTCGTTCGGCTCTCTGCCGCCGCGCGGGCGTCCGCGACGGCGGCGGCGCGGGCCTCCGAGGCGAACCGCTCCGGATCCTCGACCCGGTAGGAGAAGTCGCGCAGGCGGGTCTCCAGGTCGGCGACGGAGGATTTGAGGGAAGCGGCCAGGCCCTTGGCGGCGGCCACGTCGCGGACAGTGACCGTGACGTCCTTGGCGCCCAGGAAGTCCCCCCGCCCGGTTCGGTTCACGCCGATGTCGACGAGGCGAACGTCGCCCGCAGGCACGCCGGCCGAGGTGAAGATCGACCGAACGCGGCGCACGCCCGCCGCCGTCCGGTCCACGGCCTTCGGAATCGACGTGCCGCGACCGAGAACCTGCACCGTCATGTGGGCGACGTCCGGCGCGCTCTGGACGGAGCCCGTCCCGGCCACGGTCATTGTGTCCTCCGCCCCAGGCTGGACGGACACGGTCGCCGCTGCGACGGTCGCTTCCGCCGACAGCGTCCAGGGGAGGCCGACGGCCAAGGCGAGTGCTGTGGCGAGGCCGAGGCGTCGGCGGCTGGTCCCGGCGGTGACAGGCATGCGTCAATGACGCAGTACCGCAGGGATTCGTTCGGCGGGATTGCCCATGATTTGCCTGGATACGCGACAGGCCATCACCCCACCGACCTGGCAACCGCGGAGGGAGGATGCGGTCGTAGGCTCCCCGAGTGATCGGACGGTGAAGCGCCAACGCGTGGGGGAGGTCGCCCGCGTCCTCGGGGCGCTCATGAACGGCGAGGCGCACCGCCGGGTCGACCGCGCCCGCGGCAACGGCGACGACGACCCGCTCGCGCACGAGGTGGCCCGCGCCAAGGCCCTCCGCCTCGCACTCGAAGAGCTCGGCCCGCTGTACATCAAGGTCGGCCAGATGCTCTCGACCCGTCCGGACCTGATCTCCCGGACGATGATCGACGCCCTCCAGGACCTGCACGAGGAGGTGATGGTCCGCCCCTTCTCGGAGTTCGAACCTGTCCTCGCCAAGAACCTCGGGCCGCTGTGGCGCAACCGGTTCACGACGATTGTGACGGACCGTCCGCTCGGCGCCGCGTCCATCGCCCAGGTCTACGCCGCCACCCTGCACGACGGCAGGGACGTCGTCGTCAAGGTGCTCCGGCCGCACGTGGCCGCGCAAGCGCGCCTGGACATGGAAATCCTGGCCCAGGCGGTGAAACTGGTCATGAAGCGGTTCCCCGCTGCGGCCGAACTCTTCCAGCCCGACATCATGCTGGAGACGATCTTCGCGGCCATGCGTCCCGAGATCGACTTCACCGTCGAGGCCGTCAACATCGAAGAGTTCGGCGGCTACCTCGAGGACTACGAACACCTCGAGGTGCCCGAGGTGATCGAGGTGACCAGAGAGGTCCTGATCATGACGCGGGCGCCCGGGGTGTCGATCCGGTCGGCGGAACTCGACACGTTCTCGCGGAAAGAGCGCGAGGACATCGCGCGGGACATCTGCATGATGGTGTTCCGCGGCTTCATGGTCGACGGCGCCTTCCACGCCGACCCGCACCCCGGCAACATCTTCGTGAAGCCGGGAGCCCCGGCGACGGTCATCGACTTCGGCATGATCGGCCGGATCGACCGCCGCACCGCTCTGGCCTACACCCGCTTCATGATGGCTGTGGCCATGAACGACGGACAGGCCGCCGGGCGGGCCGCCATCGAGATGTCGTCCCTGACGACCCGCTCGGACGTCCCCGGGTTCCTGAGCGACATGGCTCGGTGGGTGCCGTCGATCTCGAACGTGTCGCTGCAGAACCTCGACTTCGGCAGCAACTTCAACCAGTTCCTGACGTTCTGCTCGAAGCGGTCGATCGCCATCAATCCGGCGATCGCCCTGTTCGGCAAGGCCTCCGCCAACATGGAGGGCTCCCTACGCCTGATCGCGCCCGAACTCGCCCCGTTCGATCTCTTCCGGGACTCGATGGGGACGATCATCAAAGACCAGGCGAAGCAGATGGTCGCCGGCGACGAACTCGTGCGCACGGCCAACGAGGCGTTCCTCGCCATGCGGGCGCTTCCCGAACAGTTCCGCTACCTGGCGCAGGCCGTGCTCAACGGGTCGTTCGTCGTGCGCACTCGCGACGACGCCATCCTCATCGCGCAGGACCGCGAGGACATTCGAGCCCGGAAGATGCGCCGGACGATGCTGCTTCTCGGCGGCGCCGCCCTCTGGCTGGACCGTAAACGACGCTGACGAGGCTGGGCTGAAGAGACGGGCGGACAACCGCGCGCCCGGGACCGCCACGGGGCCGGCGGGGCTTGAGATCGGCGGCGTAGGGCAGACAGCGACGATGGATTCAGTCTTCACCCACGGGGTCGCGTCATTCGACCCGACGTCCGACGCGGTCCTGCTGTGGACCAGGCTCAGTGGGCAGACCGCGGTGCGGTGGGTGCTGGCCCGCGACCCTGGCCTACGCGACGAAGTTGCCGGCGGCGAGGCGACCACCGGACCCGATCGCGACGGGACCGTCGTCGTCGACGCCACGGGCCTGGATCCGGGCACGACGTACTGGTACCGCTTCACGGCCGGCACGGAGGATTCACCCGTCGGACGGACGCGGACGCTGCCCGGCGACGGCGCGGAACGGCTGGTGCTCGGCCTGGTCTCGTGCGCCAACTACTCCGTGGCGCCCCTGACGGTGTACCGCGCGCTGGCGCAGCGCGAGGTCGACCTGGTGCTGCACCTGGGCGACTACGTCTACGAGAGCGAGGGCCGGTCCCGCAAGCGCGAGCACGTGCCGCCGCACCCGGTCCGGAGCCTCGACGACTACCGGGCCCGGATCGCCCAGATGCGGGCCGACCCGGACTGCCGGGCGCTGCACCAGCGCCACCCGTGGGCGACGATGGTCGACGACCACGACCTGGCCGACAACGCCTGGCGCCACGGCGCGAAAGGCCACGACGACGCCGAGGACGGTCCGTGGGAAGCCCGGGCGCGGGCCGCGATGACCGCGCGCGCGGAGTGGCTGCCGACGCGGCGGCGGGAACCCGACGACGTCCTGGCGACGTGGCGCTCCTTCACGATCGGCGACCTGGCCGAACTCGTCCTGCTGGACAGCCGGTTCCACGGCCGGGACGAACAGGCGGGGATGCCGGGTGCGCTGCCGCTCGACGCGCACGAGCGCACGATCCTGGGCGCGGACCAGCGCTCCTGGGCGCTGCAGCGGATCGGTGACCTGTCTCGGCCGTGGACGTTGGTCGCCAACGGCGTCGTGGTCAACGAGATCGTGCTGCGGCCGCCGTTCGCCCGGTTCTTCGCCCGCCTCCTCCCCCACGACTACGCGGCCTACGACGGCGAGATCCTGCGCGACGACCAGTGGGACGGCTACCGCGCCGACCGGGACCGGTTGGCAGCCGGGCTCGCCCGGCGGCAGGCCGCGGGCGGGCGGAGCGTCCTGCTCGCCGGCGACGTGCACTCGTCCTGGGCGTTCGAGGGTCCGCACGACGGCGACGGCGCACCGGTGGCGGTGGAGGTGGTCGCCCCGTCGGTGTCCTCCGCTCCCCTGGGCCGGACCCGCTGGCCGGTGGCCTGGCGGGTGCTCGACGCGGCGGTGCGTCACCTTGAGCACGTGCGCTTCGTGGACGTGACGAACCGGGGCTTCACCCTCGTGGACGTGACCCGCGACCGCGTAGTCGCCAGCTGGCACTGGGTCGACCCGTACGACCCGAGCGAACGACCGGACGTCGTCGCTGCCCGCTCCCTGGCCGTCGAACAGGCCGACTTCCCGCTGCGCTGGCGCGAGGCCGACGTGCCGGCGGCCCTAGCGCGACCCGCGGCACCCGACGACCTCCCGGCCCGCCCGGACGACGTGCGCGCAGCCCGCCGCCGGCACCGGCTGCGGCGAGCGGCGGGACTCGGCGCGGTTCTCGGCGCGGGACTCGTCGCCGTCACGCCGCTCGCCCGTCGTCTGGGCCGTCCACGGTAACGCGATGTGACGGATCGTCAGCTGATGCTCGGGCAGTCCCTCGGCGGCAGCGGGGTGAAGTCGACGGCGTCGAGGGTGTTTCCCAGCACCGGGACGACGGCCCCGGCGCCGCCGTGCGGCAGGTTGAAGTAGACGACCGTGATCTCCACGGGGTCCGACCCCTCGTTGGACGCCAGGTGCAGCCCGCCGGGGTGGGAGTAGGCCTGCCCGGCCGAGTACTCCGCGGCCACGATGCACTGCCCGGCCTGACCCTCGAAGTACGTCAGGGTCCCGCTCGAGACGACCGCGAACGCCGGCAGGTGCGTCACCCAGCCGGTGCTGAACTCCGGTTGCAGTTCATAGGCCGCGACCAGCACGTCCTTCGTCTCCTCCACCACGATCCGGTTGGCAGTCCCCTTCGCCGGGACGGACACGCCGTACTCGGAGAGCCGGACCATCGTGCCGCGCGCGGGGGCGGTTGCCACCACCCCCGAGACACGGGCGGAGCCGGAGCACCCGGCGGGCGCCGGGACGGCCGCACCGTCCACGAGCGGCCTGTCCCCGCCGGCGCGGAGACCGAGAAAGACCCCCGCGAACTCCAGCGGTTCGCTTCCGCCGTTCGCAACGAGGTAGCTGCCCGCGGGAACGACGGCCGCCTGGCCCGCCTCGAACTGACGGCTCTTGCACCCTTTCGCCTCACGCAGTGTCAGCACGCCCTCGGTGACGGCTAAGACCGACGTTCCGCGCGCGGTCCGCCAGCCGGTGCCGCCCCCGGGAGCGAGCGTGTAGGACGCGGAGAAGGTGTCCGAGCCCGGCGGCGCCGTCGCCGGCCCGCCGGCCACGACCTGGGAGCGAGCGAGGTCCGAGAGCCTCGAGATGAGCGGGACGGGGGGCGAGGCGACGGCGGCGGGCACGGACAGGACCGCGACGGCGGCGGCACTCGAGGCGAGCGCGACCGTCCTGCGAGCGAACGTCCGCACGGGGCCTCCTGGTCGTCACGGAGGCGGCGACCTCCCGTCCGCCGAAGGTAGCGTGCCCCGAGGCTCCGACCCCTCCCGGTGGTCGACGCCTCGGTGGACGACAGCAGGGCGCTCTGACGCGAAGCCTTACTATCGCTTACGCCGGTCGAACAGGTCGGCGACCGACCCCCCGAGGCCGCGCGGACCGAGCAGCACGCCGACCGCAAGCCCGACGCCACCGAGCAAGTACACATTGATCTTCGCGTCGAGAAACACCTGCGGGAGCAGGATGAACACCACCGCGATGCCGACGACCGCGGTCAGCGAGTCGAACCCGGCGAGGACCGGGATCGCCAGGTAGAACAACGAGTTGAACGAGATGTACTGCAACGTCCCGGGCGGGCTGAAGTACAGCGGTCCCGACAGGGTTCCCGCGAGGCCCGCGAACCCGCCCGCGATGACGAAGGCCCACACCTTGTACGCCCACGGCGAGACCCCGGATGCCGCGGCCGCCTCCCGGTCTGCACCCACCATCATCATCGAGCGACCGAATCGCGAAATCCGCAGCCGGTGCAAGAACACCATCGACACGACGAGGGCACCGAGGACGAAGTAGTAGTACCGGTCGTCGGTTCTCATATGAAAGCCGAAGAAGTGCGGGCGTGGGGTCGTCGAATGGCCCAGCCCGCCGGTGAAGCGTTCGCTGATCATCACGCTGTTCTCGAGCGCGAACTGCAACGCGAGCGTGAGCACGAGGACGTAGGCACCAATGAGGCGCACGGAGACCAACGCGACCAGGAACGACAGAGCACCGGCGAACCCGATACCGACCGCCACGGCAAGCGGGAAGGGCAGGCCCTCGCGCTCGGCGCCGTAGGGGTCAGGCCGCAGGAGGTAGCTCGTGATGTAGAGAGCCGAACCGGTCAGCCCCGCCTGGGCGAGCGAGATCTCGCGCACCCACCCCACGACGAGGAGCAGGCCCAGGCACGAAATCGCGAGCACCAGCCCGACCGAGACCGTGAACACCCAGTACGTCGAGAAGACGCGCGGGAAGAGCAGCAGCGCCGCCCCGAATACCAACAGCCCCGGGTGGACGCCCAAGGCCCCGCGCAGCCCGTCGTCGCGCTGGGGCACGTCGAGGAACGGACGCCTGTCGCTGGAGACGGGAAGCGTCGCCACAATCCTGCCTTCGCGGTCGCGGGCGCGGGCCCGGCCGTTCCGATTAGACGGGCGAGGCGAAAGCGTGTCAAGGAGCGACTTTCTCAGATAGAGCGGACGATTCGGGCAGGAACGCCGACAGCGAGGACTCCCGCCGGAAGATTTGCGGCCACGACGGGACCCGCCCCGGCGGGCGAAGGTCGCACGTAGCCCCCGGTCGGTCGCGGAGGCGGCCGACCCAGTACCGGCCGAACCGGGAGATCGACTTACCTGCCGAGCGCGTCCAGGTCGCGCTCGGCGTAGAGCCGGTGTTCCCACTCCTCGCCGAGGATCGCCTGCAGGCAGCGCGCGACCGGGAAACTCTCGGACTCCGGGTAGCCCGGCTCGCTGACGGGCTCGGTCATGCCGGCAAGCATGTCGTCCGTCAGATCGGCTAGCACAGTTCGCACGGTGGCCATGCGGTCCGCGCGCAGGGCGAGGACCTCGTCGAGGCTCGGCCGGGCGTCACGGTCGCGCGGGACGCCTGGCGTGTCCGGCATCTCGTCGTGCGGCAGGTCGAGCGGGCTGTACGGTCTCGGCTCCCCGAGCAGGGCCCGTTTCACCCACGCGTCCGTCGCGAAGACCAGGTGCCGCAGCGTCTCGACGAACGACCACTCGCCGTCGACCCGCTGGTGGAGGAGTTCCGGGGGTAGCCGCCGTGCCCGCTCGACCGTCTCGGGCCACAGGCGTTCCAGCAGAGCCCAGCCCTCGCGGAACCCGTCCGCGTCCGTGGGGCGCATCTTGGCCCGGCCGGGGTAGCGGCGGTCGAGTTCCGCCTCCACCAGCGGGACGACGTCGACCCCGTTAATGCGGACGTTCTCGATCTCCGCGGTGATGTCCACATTCACCATCAGCGCGTCGCGGATCGTTACCCCGGACAGGTCGACGAGCCTGAACCGCGCGTTCGTGAGGGCAACGTCGCGGAATTGCGCGTCGTTCAGGTGGACGTCCTCGAACCGGGACCCCGTCAGATTCTCGCGAATGAACTCAGCCATCCGGCCAGCGTGCCACTCTCAGGCGGGGGCGGGCGAGGCGGTCACCGATCACGCCGGAAATCCCACGCGGGCCCAGCAGGACGCCGACGCACAGCCCGATTCCGCCGATCAGGTACACGTTGATCTTCGCGTCCAGAAACACCTGCGGGAGCAGGGTGAACAGCACCGCAACGACGACGACCGCGGTCAGCGAGTCGAACCCGGCGAGTACGGGGATCGCCACGTAGAACAGCGAGTTGAACGAGATGCTCGCGTTCGCTGCCGTAGGGATCAGGCCGCATGAGGGCTCGTGATGTACACAACGGAACCGGTCAGCCCCGCCTGCGCAAGCGAGATCTCACGGACCCACCCGACGACGACGAGCAGGCCCAGGCACGAAATCGCGAGCACCAGCCCGACCGAGACCGTGAACACCCAGTAGGTCGAGAACAAGACCGGCACGAGCAGCAGGTCGGCCCCGAACACTAGTAGCCCCGGGTGGACGCCGAGGAGCCCCACCAAGCCGCCCGCCCGCCGCGGGACCGCGATGATCGGCCGAGGCGGCTCGGCCACAAGGGCAGTCACAACGCGACTTCGACCCGGCGCCGCCTGCGGTCGAACAGATCGCTGACGGAGCCTGCGACCCCGCGCGGCCCCAGCAGGACGCCGACGCACAGCCCGACGCCGCCGACTAGATACACGTTGATCTTCGCGTCCAGAAAGACCTGCGGGATAAGGGTAAACAGGATCGCCACTCCCACGACAGCACTGAGAGAGTCGAAGCCGGCGACGACCGGGATCGCCAGGTAGAACAGCGAATTGAACGAGATGTACTGCAGCGTCCCGGGGGGTGAGAAGTACAGCGGTGCCGACAGGGCACCCGCGAGGCCGGCGAACGCGCCGGCGATGACGAAAGCCCACACCTTGTACGTCCACGGCGAGACACCTGCCGCCGCGGCAGCCTGCTTGTCCGAGCCCACGAGGATCAGCGAGCGACCGAACCGCGAGATCCGCAGGCGGTACAGGAACACCGTCGACACGGCGAGCGCGCCGAGAACGAAGTAGTAGAACTGGTCGTCGGAGTACATGCCGTAGCCGAAGAACGACGGACGTGGGGTAGTGGGGCTACTGAGTCCACCGCTGAGGCGGTCGTTGATCATCACGGTGTTCTCCAGCGCGAACTGCAACGCCAGCGTCAGGACGATGACGTAGGCACCGGCTAGCCGCACGGACACCAGCGCAACCAGAAGCGACAGCCCGGCAGTTACCCCGATTCCGATCGCCGCGGCGAGCGGAAAGGGCAAACCTCCGCCTCTAGAACCGAAGTCGTGGTCCCACAGGAGGTAGCCGGTGATGTACACGGAGGTGCCGGTCAGGCCCGCCTGGGCGAGCGAGATCTCGCGCACCCAACCCACGACGACGAGCAGGCCCAGGCACGAAATCGCGAGCACCAGCCCGACCGCGACCGAGAACACCCAGTACTTCGGGAGTACGCGCGGCACGAGCAGCAGGGCGGCCCCGAACACCAGCAGCCCCGGATGGACGCCGAGGAGCCCCGCAAAGCCGCCCGCACTCCGCGGGACGTCGATGGTCGGCCGCGGCGGCTCGGCGACGAGCGCTGTCATTGCACGAGCCCGAGTCGACGCCTTCGATCGAACAGGTCCGTGACGGATCCCGCAACGCCCCGCGGCCCGAGCAGGACGCCGATGCACAGCCCGATTCCGCCGATCAGGTACACGTTGATTTTTGCGTCCCGCAAGAGTTCCGGGAGCACAGCGAACAGGACCGCCACGCCCACGACCGCGGTGAGCGAATCGAACCCCGCGAGCAGCGGCACGGCCAGGTAGAACAGCGAGTTGAATGAGATGTACGGCAGCGAGTGGGGCGGGTTGAATTGCAACGGCGCCGACAGGGCACCCGCGAGGCCCGCGAGCGCGCCGGCGATGACGAAAGCCCACACCTTGTACGTCCACGGCGAGACACCTGCCGCCGCGGCGGCCTGCTTGTCCGAGCCCACGAGGATCATCGCGCGACCGAATCGCGAGATCCGCAGGCGGTGCAGGAACACCATCGACACGATCAGTGCGCCGAGGACGAAGTAATAGAAGCTCTCGTCCGTCAGCATGCGATGGCCGAAGAAGTTCGGCCGCCCGATGATCCAGTCGCCGTTCCCGCCGTTGAGGTGTTCGCTGACCAGCCAGGGGGTCGGCAAAGTCGCCTTGTAGGGCGTGGTGCAGGGTCGACACGCCTGTGATGCGGTAGTGACGGGCGGGCACGGTGTGGCTGCTGTGATTGGGGGCTCTCACACCGTCCGACCACCGGAGCCCGCACCGTGCCCGCCTGTTCATCTTCTCCCGTCCTCGATGTCCTTGTCCGCCACGCGCCCGGTGTCGGCGCGCCGGTCGAGGCTGCGAAGGAACTCCTGGCGGCCTTGGCTGCGGTGCCCGATCCGCGCGCCGCCCGCGGCGTGCGGCATCGGATCGGTCCGATCCTGGCGGTCGGGGTCTGCGCGGTGTTGGCGGGTGCGCGGTCCTTCGTCGCGATCGCCGAGTGGGCCGCGGACCTGCCGCCGGGGGTCCGGCTGCGACTGGGTCTGGGCCGGCGAACGGCCTCGGAGTCCACGATCCGCCGGGTGCTGCAGCGGGTCGACCCCGACGCCCTGGACGCGACGTTGAGCCGGTGGCTCGTGGCGCGCGCCTCGCCACCGGGGCATGGGCCGCGGGTTATCGCGATCGACGGCAAGACCGTCCGGGGAGCACGCACCGAGACCGGGCAGGTGCACCTGCTCGCCGCGTTCGAAGTCACCAACGGGGTCGTGTTGGGTCAGGTCCAGGTCGACGGCAAGAGCAACGAGATCACGGCGTTCTGCCCACTGCTGCAGGGAATCGAGATCGCCGGGGCGCTGATCACCGCCGATGCGATGCACACCCAACGCGGCCACGCTGATTACCTGCACGAACGTGGCGCGCACTACCTGCTCACCGTAAAAGCGAACCAGCCGAACCTGCACAACGCCCTGCGGGCGCTGCCGTGGAAAGACGTGCCGGTCGCGGGACAGAGCCGCGAGGTCGGTCACGGCCGCGCTGAGACCCGGACCCTGAAAGTGGTGGCGGTCGCTGCCGGGATCTCCTTCCCGAACGCTGCCCTTGCCCTGCGGATGACCCGGCGCCGCCGGGTCGGGACCGGGCGTTGGACCGTGGAGACGATCTACGCGATCACCGATCTGAGCTGGCATCAGATCAATCCCGCCGAGATCGCCGAGGCGATGCGCCGGCATTGGGACATCGAGAACAGACTGCACTGGATCCGCGACGTGACCTTCGCCGAGGACCATTCCCAGGTCCGCACCGGTCACGGACCTGCCGTCATGGCCACGTTCCGGAACTTCGCGATCAGCCGGCATCGCCTCGGTGGCGCGACCAACATCGCGGCCGCCTGCCGCCACGTCGCCCGACACCCCGCCCGCGCCGTCCAGCTCATCGCGTGACACCAGACCGGATCACGTCAGGCGGTAGATAACGGACAGATCAACTTTGCCGGACCCCTGGCTGACCAGCACGGTGTTCTCGAGCGCGAACTGCAGCGCGAGCGTGAGGACGACGACGTAAGCGGCGCCCAGCCGCATACACACCAAGGCCACCAGCAGCGACAGAGCCGCGACCCCGCCGATCGCGTACGCCGCCGCGAGAGGGAACGGCAGGCCACCCTCGCGCAGACCCTCGATACGAAGGGCGTAGAAGGCCAGGCACGCCGCGGAGCCGGTCAGACCGGCCTGGGCGAGGGAGATCTCGCGGACCCATCCGACGACGACGAGCAGCCCGAGGCACGAGATCGCGAGAACCAACCCGCCGGTGACGGTGTAGACCCAGAACGTCGAGAGGTAAGTGGGCGCGAACAGCGCCGCGAGAGCGAGCACCAGTAGCCCCGGGTGGACGCCCAGGAACCCGTGCAGCCCCCCGGCGCGCCGGGGCACGTCGAGGAACGGACGCCTGTCGCTGGAGACGGGAAGCGTCGCCAAAGTCCTGCCTTCGCGGTCGCGGGCGCGGGCCCGACCGTTGCGATTACACGTGCGCGGGGAGAACGTGTCAAGGAGCGAATTTCTCAGATTTGGCGGACGATCCGAGCAGGAATGCCGACGGCGAGCACTCCAGCCGGAAGATTTGCGGTGACGACGGCGCCTGCCCCGACGACCGTGTCGGCGCCGATCGTCACGCCGGGGCACACGATCGCGCCACCGCCCAGCCAGACGTTGTCGCCGATCGCGATCGGCGCACCGGACTCCCAGCCGGCCCGGCGCGTCTCGGCGTCCAGCGGGTGAGTGGCCGTCAGAAGCTGCACCCGTGGGCCGATCTGGACGTCGGACCCGATGTCGATCCGGGCGACGTCGAGCGCGACCAACCCGAAGTTCGCGAAGGTGAACGCGCCGATGTGAATCTGATAGCCGTAGTCGCAGTGAAACGGCGGGCGAATGTTCACGCCGTGCCCGACCGAGCCCAGCAGGTCGGCGAGGATCGCCCGGCGCCCCGCCGCGTCGGCGGCCGAGCTCTCGTTGTAGCGCGCCGTCAGTTCCATCGCGCGCAAGGACTCGCGCTGCAGGTCCGGATCGTCGCCCCGGTAGAGCTCCCCCGCCAGCATGCGGTCCCGCTGGCTCCGGTCGTCGTCCATTCCTCGACGATAGACCGGAGCCACCACTCGATCGTCAAAGCGCCGACGCGACCTCTTCGAGCGCGTCCAGCGACTTCTGCATGCCGGCTTCCATGCCGGAGTTGATGTGCCCGTCCCGGTGCTCCTGGCAGCTGTGCTCGACGAGGATCGACAGCGTCGTGCGCCCGTCGACCTCCGTCAGCGTCAGGATGTTGAGCGCCTCCCCCTCCGGGAAGCCCTCGAAAACCTCGGTGGAGACGATGCGCTCGGTCGGGACGATCTCGCGGAACTCGCCGTGGAAGCCGACCTCGAACCCGCCGTTCGCCACCATGACGTACCGCCACATCCCCCCGACCCGAAGGTCGATCTCGGCGAGGGTGACGTCACCGTGTCCAGCACCCCACCAGCGCTTGACCAGTTCGGGCGTCGTCCACGCCTTGTAGACCAGGTGTTTCGGAGCCGCGAACTCCCGCGTGATCAGGATCTGTACCTCGTTGGGCGTCGTCACCGTCGCCGTCCCCGTGCTCGCCACTGCGCTCATCGTCCCTCCGCCTCCTGCTTGAGTTCTTCCAAGATGTCGTCGAGCCGGTCGAACCGTGCTTCCCACGTGCGCTCGTATTGCTTCACCCAGTCGTGGATCGGCTTGAGCGCGCGGCCGTTCAACCGATAGAGCCGCTGTCGTCCTTCGTCGCGCACGTCGACCAACCCCACCTCCCGCAGCACGCGCAGGTGTTTGGACACCTGCGGCTGGGCCAGCTCGAGCCGGCTCACCAGCTCGTTGACGGGCAGCTCCCCCGCCGCCAGCAGATCGAGAATCTGTCGCCGGCGCGGTTCCGCCACCGCGTTGAACGCGTCTGTCGTGGTCGCTGCTCGTGCCATGACAAAATCATATGCCGATATCGGAATGTGTCAAGCCGACCTCGGACACCGAGAAAACTGACGATGCATCAGCGGTAGCCGGTCACGTCCGCGGGCTTGCCGGCGTCTTGCACCTCGACGAGGTAGCGCCACGCGTCCGGCCGGCTCCCGTCGACGTCGGTGAACCCGTACACCTGCGCGAGCTGCCCGCTGGACAGCGACTTCCCATTCCAGCGCGCGACGTCCGGGTCCGCGACCAACGCAACGACGGCGCGGCCGACGTACGTGGGCGTCTCGGTGATCGCGAAGTGCGGCTCCCGCTTCGTCGCCTCCAGCCAGTTCTCCTCGGTGACGCCGTATACGTCCAGCATCACCTCGGACCGCAGCCAGCCCGGCGTGAGCAGCACGGCGGTGGCGCCGCGCGAGCCGACCTCGTGGGCGAGCGAGAACGCCATCCGGCTCACGGAACCCTTGACCAGGTCGTAGAAGAACGAGACCCGGTAGTTCGCCGCGTTGTACTCGTCGGTGCCGTCGGTGACCTCCACGACCAGCCCGCCAGGAGTCTCGAGCAGCAGCGGGATCGCGAAGTGACTGGTGATCGCGTGCGTCTCGACACCGAGCCGCAGCAGGCGCAGCCCCGCGTCCAGGTCGGACTCCCAGACCGTCGCGTTCCACTCCATCGCGTTCGCGCCGAAGATGTCGTTCACGAGGACGTGCAGCGCGCCCTGTTCGGCCCGGATCCGGGCGACCAGCCCGGAGACCTCGGCAGGGACGAGATGGTCGACGCGGACGGGGATCCCGCGCCCTCCGGCGGCGTCGACCAGCGCGGCGGTCCCCTCGATCGTCTCCGGGCGGTCCATGTCCGAACGCTGCGACCCGCTCGACCGCCCGGTCACGTAGACCGTGGCGCCGGCGGCGCCGAGCGCCACCGCGATCCCCCGGCCGGCCCCGCGGGTCGCCCCCGCGACCAGAGCGACTTTGCCTGCAAGTGAGTTCTCCATCCGATCGAACCTACCGAAGCGCCCCTGCACGTCGCGTCCGGTGATCCGGTTGTCGTCCGACCGGCTCGGACATGGGGCCAGTTCGTCCGATCCCGCCCGAATGGTCCGGACGTACCGTTGGGACGACGTCATCGAACCTGGGGAGAATCCGACGTGCAGTCCCGCATGCGCACCGCCTTGATCACCGGCATCCTCGTCGCCGCCGAGGGGGCGATCCCGTCGACCACGGCCGCGGCCGCGTCCGGCGGCGTCAAGGTCACCAAGGTGTCGGTGCAGCCAGACGGCAAGGCGCCGACCCACGGCGCCCTGGACGGCGCGATCTCCGAGGACGGCCAGCACGTCGCCTTCCAGGCGCCGTCGGTGTCTGGGTCGACCGGGGGTCGACCGACAAGGGCGGCAAGCTGTACGTCCGCCACCTCAGCAGCGGCCGCGTCGAATCGGTGTGCACCTCGGCGTCGGGCGAGGCGGCGAATCGCAAGTGCGAGCACCCGGTGCTGTCCGCCCACGGCCGGCTCGTCGCGTTCAGTTCGAGGACCACCAACCTCGTGCCGGGCGACACCAACAACAAGCTGGACGGTTTCGTCAAGGATCTGCGCACCGGGAAGGTCCAGCGCGTGTCCACCACCCCGACCGGCAAGCAGATCGCCGCTCACTCGTACCTGACGGGCATGTCTGCAGACGCGACCAAGTTCGTCTTCACCTCCGCCGGTGTCGTGGACCCCGCGCATCCGCCGGTGCCCGACAAGTACCGCCCGGAAAGTTACTACTCGCAGGTCTTGCCAAGGATCTGAAATCAGGTGCCGTCACAGCCGTCTCGGCGACCGCCGACGGCACCTTCGGCCTGTCCGGCGAAACAGGGCGGGCGCTGATCTCGCCGGACGGCGACACCGTCGCCTTCCAAAGCCGCGCCGACAACTTCGGGGACGGCCCCTCGTACACGGGCGTCTACCTCAAGAACCTGAAGACGGGCGCGCTGACCTCGCTCGGGTCACTGCTCGAGCTGAACCTGCCGAAGTACAACTTCATCTTCGGGTTCTCCGCCCCGTCGCGCGGCGGGACCCGGATCGCGTTCTCGATCGGCATCGACACCGGCGAGGAGAAAGAGGACTCGTACACGGACAACACCGGTGTGCTCGTCGCGGACCTGAGTCAAGGCAAGGTGATCCACGTCGTCAAGACTCTGTCGGGCAAGCGTGCGCATTGGGCCCAATATCCCGTGCTCTCGGCCGACGGCCGGCGGGTGGCGTTCTCCTACGGGAACAACAACCTCGTCGCCGGCGACAAGGACACGGGCGCGGACACCTTCGTCCAGACCATCTCCTCCGGCACGATCCGGCGCCTGTCAGCCCTCGACCAAGTCCGGCGGCGACCAGCAGTACGCCCACCCGACGTCGATCTCCGCCGACGGCACGGCCGTGCTGTTCACGTCCGAGGCCAGGTACCTGTTGAAGAAGAAGGAACCCAACGCAAACCCGGACGTCTTCCTCGCGCAATTCTGACCTTCGGCGGGGACCCGGCCTCCGGGGCGGTGTGCGAGTCGAACTCGAGTACTCGTCGGGGAAGAAGTACTCCAACTACCTCCACGACCTGTACGTCGCGCGGCTCTGAGCATTCGCGCAAGGATGGGCGGCATGGACCTGCCTGCGCGCCACTTCACCGGCCGGGACGGCACGAAACTCGCGTACCGCGAAGCCGGCGCCGGTCGGCCGCTCGTGCTGCTCCACGGGTACTTCTCGACAGCGACGGTCAACTGGGTGAAGTACGGGCACGCGGGCACGCTCGCCGCCCGCGGGTTCCGCGTCCTCATGCCGGACCTGCGCGGCCACGGCGACAGCGCGCGGCCGCACGATGCAGCAGCCCCGGACGTCCTCGCGGACGACGGTGCGGCCTTCGTCGAGCATCTGGGCCTCACCGACTACGACCTCGGCGGCTACTCGCTCGGCGGGCGCACGGTCGTGCGGATGCTCGCCCGCGGCTCGACCCCGAGGCGTGCGGTCGTCGCCGGCATGGGCCTGGACGGGATCCTGCGCCCGCAGGCCCGCAGCGCGCACTTCCGGCGCATCCTCACCAACCTCGGGACGTTCGAGCGCGGGACGCCGGAATTCATGGCCGAGGCGTTCCTGCGGACGGTGGGCGGCGACCCCGTCGCCCTGCTCGCCCTGCTCGACTCGTTCGTCGACACGACTCCGGCCGAGCTTGCCGCGATCGCGACGCCGACGCTGGTCGTCGCCGGCACCGGGGACGACGACAACGGCTCGGCCGCGGCCCTGGCGGATGCGCTGCCGGACGGACGCTTCGTCTCCGTCCCCGGCAGTCACATGAGCGCGGTGACCAAGGCTGAGCTCGGGATGGCCGTCGCCGACTTCCTCGCCGCCTGAGCCCCAGTCATTTCTGCCGAACGCCAGGCGCTGGCGCCGCAGAATCAGAGCGCGTCGGGGTTCCAGGACGTGCCGGTGAGCCGCTCGTAGACGTCGAAGTAGCGCTGCCGCGTGGCCTCGACGACGTCCGCCGGCACCTCGGGGGCCGGCGCCTTCTGGTCCCAGCCCGTGGAACGCGCCCAGTCGCGTACGTACTGCTTGTCGAAAGAGCGCTGCGGACGGCCCGGCTCCCACTCTTCGGCCGGCCAGAACCGCGACGAGTCGGGGGTGAGCAGCTCGTCGGCCAGAACCAGGCGACCGAGCGGGTCGCGGCCGAACTCGAGCTTCGTGTCGGCGATGACGATGTCGCGCGCGGCCGCGATTTCGGCCCCGCGCCGGTACACCTCGAGCGTCAGGTGACGCAGCTCCAGCGCGGTGCCGGCGCCGACCCCGGCCGCCACCTGCGCGAACGTGATCGGCTCGTCGTGTTCGCCTGCGGGGGCCTTCGTCGTCGGAGTGAAGATCGGCTCCGACAACCGCGACGCCTCGACGAGGCCCGCCGGCAGCGGGACGCCGGAGACCTCCGCGTTCGCCACGTACTGCACGAGGCCCAGCCCGGCGAGGTACCCGCGGGCGATGCACTCGACCGGCACGATCTCGAGCGCCTGACAGCGAATCGCGCGCCCGGCGAACTCGGCAGGTACGTTCGTGCCGGAGATCACGTGATTCGGGACGACGTCCGCGAGCTGGTCGAACCACCACAGCGAGAGCTGCGTGAGGATCTTGCCCTTGTCGGGGATCGGGGTCGGCAGGACGACGTCGTAGACCGACACGCGGTCGGTCGCCACGAGGACCAGGTCGGCGCCGTCCGCATAAACGTCGCGGACCTTGCCCGAATGCAGCAGCTTCACGGCTCGAAACCTCCTGCCCCGAGCGTCCCACATCGGGCACCGGCGGCCGAACCAGCACGGTGCGATGCGGCGGGGGGCGCCCGAGTGGGGCAGACTGCGCGCCGTGCCTGTGGAGCTCCTGAACTCGTCGATGCGCCCGATCCGGAACGCGGCCGAGGCCGTCGTCGCGACCGGGCGGCTCGCCCCGTCTCTCGCCGCGCTGATGGGCGGCGGCGTCCGTGCGTACAACGGCGGCGTGTACTTCAAGGCGACGCTGCGGGCAAACCCGCAGCTGCGTGCCGCCGGGCTCGGGCGCACCGGCCACGAGGCGCTGATCAACAAGCTGCACCTCGCCGACATGCTCGCCCCCTGCGGCCCCGACTGGCCCGCCCGCTGCGTGGGGCAGGGCATTCTGCTCGGCCGCCGAGTCGTCGCCGAGGCCGCGCTGGTCACCGGAACGCCCGTCGACGTCGTCATCTCCGTGGACCCGGGCGACGACGAGTACGCCTCGTCCGCGACCTTCCGGTTCTACGGCCGCCGCGACGACCCGTGGATCACCGACGACCTGGACGCCTACGGCGAACCTGTCCTCGTCCTGCGCGGCTCGCGGCCGTAGGTCGAGCTGGACCGCGCCCGCCTCTTTGTCATCCGTTACCGGGGCCTGTCATCCGTCCTGACGGATGACACCGCCCAGTAGCGGATGACAAGCCCCCGTCCGCATCGCGCCTCACGCGCAGACGGGGCGGCTCGCCCGCGGCGCGATCCAGCCGTCGGTGGTGAGCAGTTCGTAGTACACACAGCGAATCTCCGGCGCGCGGGCCTGCCCCGGGCTGAACGTGATCGGCGGGGCGAGACCGCCGAGGGTCTCTTTGCGGACGAGGCCCAGCCCCTTCAAAACGAGTTCGCGCGTGATCGCGCCGTCCCGCGCCTCGGTGCCGAGGGCCGCGATCGCGGCCTCGAACAGTTTTCCTGCTGACCAGGCCGCGATGGACGCAGCGTCGGGCACGGCGCCGGGCGCGTAGGCCTCGAGCGCGCGGTGGTACGCGCGCTGACCCGGGGTGTCCTCACGCATCCAGGGCGCGTTCACGCTGGCGGTGGCGACGCCGTTGCGGCGCAAGTCCGGGTCGGTCGCCTGCGCCGGGCTGATGATGAGGCCGCTCGCGGCGAACTTCGGCCGATAGCTCAGCGCGGCGCAGGACCGGGCGACCCGGCCCATCGCGGAGCCGTCCATCGCCAGGCCCAGGACCTCGACCCCGGCGCTCTTCGCGTTCTGGCACTGCGCGGTGAAGTCCGTCTGTGTCAGCGAGATCGCCGAGCTGTATGCGAGCGTGCCCCCGGCCTTCGCGGTCTGGGCCTCGATCTTCTTCGCCCCGCTCGTGCACGACGCCGCCTCGACGCAGTACAGCAGGCCGATCTGACGCTGACCCGCGTCCACGGCCTGCTTCACCAGGCCGAAGACCTGCGCGTCGAATCCGGCGCCCTGCGGGAAGAAGTACGGGCTGTCGTTCCAGTCCGTGGAGAGCACGTCCCCGCCCACGGCCGGGATCTTCTCGTCCTCGACGGCCGAACGGAATCCCGCCATCGACAGGACGGTGAAGCTGCCGACCAGCGCGACGGCCTTGCGATTGTTCGCGAGCTCCTCCACGACCGCCGCGCTGCGGGCGGCATCGGCGGCGTCGTCCACGCTGTGGAGGACGACGGGGTGGCACGCGATACCGCCTCGCAGGTTGACGTCCCTCGCCCAGACGGCCAGCGCGGTCCGCGCGCCGGCCGTGATCGGACCGGCGATACCACTGAAGCTACCGACCTGACCCAGCGTCACAGGAGCTCCGGGAGCGACACATCCGGCCGCCGGCGCCGAAGGGGCCGGCACCTGCGGCGCCCCGACCGGACGCAGGGGACCGCTGCGCGGGACGGCAGCCGGCCGCCGCTCGAGCGACCCCGCGACCGCCGCCGGCGCCGACCCGGCCACCTCGGCGATGATGCCGACCGCCGCGTCCGCCTCCGCAACCGGACGCGACCCCGCCGAACCGCGCTCCGGTGCGTCCGGAGAGTCCCGCCGCAATCCGGCCGACGCCGAGGCCCCTGCTGCACCCGTCGCCGCGGCGCGGCGCACCTGGTCGAGGACGTCGGCGGGCAAGCTGATCGACCCACCGGCCCGCGTCTGCTCCGCCGAAACCCGCGTGCCGCACGACGCAAGCAGCGTCAGCCCGGCGAGAACCGCGCAACCGCAACGCGTCCGGCACCGCGAAGCTGGCATCCGGGTGCCTCCAGGCAACGAGGAGCGCCGGCGCGACCGGGCGGTGCGCTGGGCACGAAGAGGCGATCCGGAGCCGCGAGCGGGGGTTGTCCGGACGTCACTTCGTCTGCTTGAGTCTTCAGAACCGACCCCGCGTAAGCAACGATTCCATGCAGCAGGGTATGTCTGGACGGCCGTTGAATTCATCGCAGTTCTTGGACCGAAACGCCTACCTGACCGCGGGATTCGACCTGCTCGCGCGCCACGGCTGCCACGCGCTCACGATCATGAACCTGGGCGAGCAGCTCGGGGTGACGCGCGGGTCGTTTTACCACCACTTCACCGACCTGACCGAGTTCACCGACGCCCTCGTCGACGTCTGGGAACGGTCGGCGATGCGCATGCTCGACGTCATCGGGGAGCTGACGGACGTGGCGGCGAGGTTCGAGGCGACGGCCCGGTACACGCTGCACGAGATCCCGCACGAGGTCGAGGCGGGCCTGCGGGCTTGGGCGTACGCGAACCCCGTCGCCGAGGCCGCGCTGACGCGCGTCGACGTGGCCCGGCAGCAGAATTACAGTGCGTCCGTCGCGCTGTTCAACGACGATCCCGAACGCTGCGAGAGCCTCGGCCATCTCGGCCTCGAGCTGCTCATCGGGCTCCAGCAGACGAAGCCGATCGACCCCGACATGTTCCTGCGGGTCGGCCTCGAGTGGACGCGGCGCAACGTCGGCCTCAAGGTCGACGTCCTCCGCCTGCCCGACGGAAGCGTCGGAGTGCGGATCACCCCGCCGGAGAAGGCTCCCGCGACCTGACCGCCCCGCGACAGCACCCGCGGCACCGGTTCCGCGACCCTGCGGTGACAATGGACCGCAACGCGCCGCGACGAGGCGGCCGGACGAGGCGGAGGACGACGCGATGGCTGAGCCGGGCGCGACCGGAACGACGACGCTGCGCGAGTCCTGGCGGGCGCGGATCTACAACGTCGTCTTGATCACCGCGTTCATGTTGTGGCTCATCGCGCGCAGCGACGGCACCGCCGCCATCGTGTTCGGCTGCTTCGGGGTCCTGCTCGTCCTCGGCGAGCTGTACCGCCTCTACCGCCCGGTCGCGGTGCTGTCCCCGACCGAACTCCTCGTCAACAACATGCGCCCGCGCAAGGTCCCGTGGGCGGAGCTCCGCGAGATCACGTCCGAGGTGCGCCTGGGGTCGCGGCGGATTGTCCTGATCCTGCAGGACGACTCGCGCGTCCTGATGGAGGCACCCACCTCCACCCTCCTCGCAAAGAGCAGGTTCGAGAGCGCCATTGCGTCGATCCGCCAGTACTGGGTGGCGAACCGGGGCGCCGATTGGAAGCCCCGAGAGCCGGCTACCCCCGCCGGATCAGGTCAGTCGACCGAGGGCGGGACCCCGAACGGCCTCTCGAAAGGCTGAGGTTCGCGCATCGCGGCGGCCGCTTCGGCTTCCTCGATGCGCCGGTACACGCCGCTGCGTGCCCGCAGAACGCCGGCGGCGAGCCCGGCAGCGAGCAATGATCCTGCGAGCACGGCGACCTTGACGTGGTCGTCACGTTCGGACCCCGCCCCGAACGCCAGCTCGCCGATGAGCAACGACACGGTGAATCCGACGCCGGAGAGCAGTGCGAGGCCGAGCACGTCCCACCACGACAGGTCGGTGTCGAGCTCCGCCCGGGTGAAGCGCGATGTCAGGTACGTCGCCGCGAGCACGCCGAGGGGCTTTCCCACGACCAGCCCGAGGACGATGCCGACCGCCGCCGGGTCGCGCAAGGCGCTACCGAGCCCGGAGAACCCGCCGACCGCGACGCCGGCCGCGAAGAAGGCGAACACCGGCACAGCGATCGACGCCGAGAGCGGCCGGAAGCGGTGCTCGAAGTGCTCCGCGAGCCCAGGCCCCGGACCCGCCGAGCGGCGCGCCACCGGCACGGCGAGCCCGAGCAGGACCCCCGCGACCGTGGCGTGCACGCCGGACGCGTGCACCAGCGCCCAGCACGCACCGGCGAGCGGGAGCAGCACCCACCACGAGCGCACGCGGCGCTGGACGGCGATCGCGAACGCGGCGAACGGGACGAACGCCAGCAGGAGCGGTGTCGGCTCCAGGTGATCGGTGTAGAACATCGCGATGATCGTGATGGCGATCAGGTCGTCGACGACGGCCAGGGTCAGCAGGAAAGTCCGTAAGGCGTCGGGTAGGTGACGACCGATCACGGCCAGGACGGCGAGGGCGAATGCGATGTCCGTCGCGGTCGGGATCGCCCAGCCGCGGGGTGCACCCGATGCCGACTGGTTCACGATCACGTACATCAGCGCCGGCACCGCCACGCCGCCGATCGACGCCGCGATCGGCACTGCGGCGCGGGCGGGGTCCCGCAGGTCCCCCGCGACGAACTCCCGCTTGAGCTCGAGGCCGGCCACGAAGAAGAAGATGGCAAGCAGGCCGTCCGCGGCCCAGGTTCCGAGGCTCAAGCGGAGATGCAAACCGTCCGGGCCGATCTGCCAGTCCCGCAGGTCGAAGTAGCTCTCCGACCACGCCGAGTTGGCCCAGACCATCGCAGCCATCGCGCCGACGAGCAGGAGGACGCCTCCGACGGTCTCGTTGCGGAGGATCTCGGCGATCCGGCGGGCTTCGGGCCGTGAGCTCCGGCCGAACAGCCGAGGCGGCATCTGAGCCATTCGAGCCCCCCTCAGCCGAACGCGTAGTAGCGCAACCAGAGGTACGCCCAGGAGATGGCGACGGTCACCAGGGCAACGACAGATCCGTACTTGGTGAAGTTCCAGAACGAGATCGGATGGCCGTTACGGGCCGCGATGCCGATCACTACGACGTTCGCGCTCGCACCGACCGCCGTCGCATTGCCCCCCAAGTCCGCTCCGAGTGCCAGGGCCCACCACAGGGCGTGCGCCTGGCTGGAGCCGTCCCCTGCGGCCACGAGGTCCTGGACGAGCGGTGCGGCCGTGGCCACGTACGGGATGTTGTCGACGATTCCAGAAAAGAGCGCCGAGCCCCACAGCAAGACCGTCGAGGCCAGCATGTAGCGATCCCCGACTGCGTTCGTCAGGGTCTCGCCGAGCCGCCCGATGACCCCGACCTCCACGAGCGCACCCACCATCACGAACAGGCCCATGAAGAAGACCAGGGTGGGCCACTCGACCTCTTCCAGGAACTGCGGCGGCTCGAGCTTGGACAACGCCACCAGCACCCCGGCACCGAGGAGCGCGACCAGGGAAGGCTCGACGTGCAAGGCAGAGTGGGCGACGAACCCGCCGAGCACCGCGACGAGGACGACCCCGGACCGAATCAGCAGCGGCCCGTTGCGGATCGTCTCCCGCTCGTCGAGCGCCATCAGGGCGGCGACCCGCTCGGGGTGGTAGCTGAAGGCCGAGCGGAACATCACGCGGCACATGAAGACGAAGACCACCATGAGCAGGACCACGAGCGGAGCCAGGTTGATCAGAAAGTCGTTGAAGCTCAGCCCGGCCCGGCTCGCGATGATGATGTTGGGTGGGTCGCCGATGAGGGTGGCGGTACCGCCGATGTTCGACGCCATGATCTCGGCGATCAGGAACGGGACGGGCGGCAACCCGAGCCTGTCGCACACCAGGAACGTGACCGGTGCCATCAGCAGCACTGTCGTCACGTTGTCGAGCAGTGCCGAGGCGACGGCGGTGATCACCACGAGCATCACCATCGTCGGGAACGGCCTCCCTTTGGTGCGCTTGGCGGCCCAGATGGCGAGGTAGTCGAACACCCCGGTCTGCTTCAGGACGCTGACGATGATCATCATCCCGAGCAGCAGGAAGATGACGTTCCAGTCGATGCCCGTCCGCTCGCTGTAGAAGGCGACGTGGGCATCGACGACGCCGATGGCCACCATCGCCGCCGCACCGCCCAGGGCAGCGGCGACCCGGTGGATGCGCTCCGTTGCGATGAGGACGTACGCCGCCGCGAAGATCGCGACGGTGAGGATCTCCGTCACTGGCCGGCCGACTCGGCCGGGAGGAGGTAGTCGAGTAGCCGCCCGACGGTGACGACGCCCGAGACCCGCCCGTCGGTGACGACCGCGACGAGCGGGCTCGACATCCGCGCCATGACGGCCGCGACCTCCAACGCCGTGGCGTCGTCGTCGACGACCGGCAGGTCGTCGAGGTCCTGCGCCCGTGGCAGCAGGTCGCGGACCGACTTGTGGGCCAGTTTGCGGCACAGGTCGTCGGAAGCTTCCTCGTCGAGCGCGCGCGCCAGACCCGGGTCGTCCTGGAGATAGGCCGGAAGCAGATGCCGCAGCAGGAGCGGGCCTGGCAGGACGGTGTAGGGCCGGCCGTCGTCCGAGACGACGACCCCCGGCGAGTTCTCCGCCGCCATCGCCCTCGCGGCGGACATCGCGTCCGTGTCAGGGCTGACGACGGCGGTGGGCTGCGCGAGGTCACGTGCTCGCATACGGGCATCTCCTGGGGATAGGCAGCTTTATAAGGCTGCCGACCAGGCTTCCCGGCGCTCCTGTGGTCACCCTATCGACATTCCCACCGCCGCACCGTCAGGGCGCGAACTTCTCCGTGCCCGGCTCGAGGGCCAGCCCCTTGATCCCGGAGTGCGCCTGGGCGTAGGCGAGCGCGTGCGCGAGGTCGGTGATCCCGTTGCTGCCGGGCGGGACGACGTTGAGCCCGACGAGGATCCCGCGGGCCTTCCCGTCCGCGTCCAGCACGCCGCTACCCGAGTCTCCCGGAACGCCGGGCAGGACGAAGTAGGCGAGGTGGAACCAGCCGTCCGCGCCGGTTCCGACGGCGGAGCCGCGCTGCGGTGAGAGCGCCTCCGCGCTCCCGCGCAGGTTCGAGTTGCCGTAGGAGTAGACCGCGTCACCGGAGCCGAGCTCGCCGGTCGCCAGCCCGGTCGGCCCGCCGAAGGCCGGCACGGACGGGTTCACCAGGCTGCGCTGGTCCTCCGGCACCCGCACCAGGGCGAAGTCGTTGCTGGCGCAGGTCGAGGGATCCTTCTCCTTGCGCTTCGCCATCGTCAGCCAGCTGCTGTACGCGAGGGTCCCCTGCACCCCCGACCCGGCCAGGACGACGGGCGTGCCCAGCGGCAGGGACGGCGCGGTGCACCCGTCCGTCGGGTCACCCTCGCCGACGCTCGCGCAGTGCGCCGCCTGGCCGAGGTACGTGCGACCCGCGCTGTCGGTGAACACGAAGTTCGCGGTGCAGGTGCCCTGGCCGGTCTCGGTCACGATCCCCGGGTGGATCGTGGCGTAGCCGGCCCCCGTCCAGTCGGCCGCGCCCGCGTCCGGGACCGCCGCGAGGGCAAGGAAGGCGAACACCGCGGACGACGCGACGCCGGCGACAAGATGACGAACCACGCGAGAGCTCCGAGGTGTCCGGGGACCGTCATGGTAGGCGTCCCGACCGATAGGAGCGGGTCGTCGGCCCCCGCAGGTCGGTAGGGACAGGGCCGACAGCCCGATCTTTGGCCTCCGGGTCCCTGTCGGGCCCCTTGCCAACCGGCCTAGGCTCGGCGCCAAGTCGCCGGCGACGTAGCCGGCAACCGATTTAGTAGGAGGACGCACCATGACCGACACCCGTGTCGCCGCGGCCACCAGCGCCGCCGCCGGGCCCCTCGAGGCAATCGGCGCGACCTGGATGCTCCACCCCGAGCAGTTCGAGGCCAGCACCGCCGCCGGTTACCCGCACCCGTTCGCCGGGTACTTCGCCGGCCGCGCCGGCGTGCTCGGCGAGGTCGAGACCCCGATCGTCGACTCGACCCTCGCGATCTTCCACCCGAGCGTCGTCGAGGCGATGTGGACCGGCGGCCGTGCCGTCCACGGCGCCAAGGGCGGTTCCGAGCTCTACTTCCGCCAGGCCGGCGAGTGGGCAAACAAGCACCTCGCGGGCGTCGAAGGTCTCGACCGCATCGTCGAGCTGGGCCAGAAGGTCATCGACGCGGCGCCGACCTTCGGCCTCCCGCTGTTCACGGGCTGGAAGAACCTGCCCGCGGCGCAGGACACGACCGGTCGCGCCATGCAGGTCATGCTGATCCTGCGTGAGCTTCGCGGCGGCATCCACCTGGCTGCCGTCACGGCCGCCGGGCTGACCCCGCAGGAAGCGCACATGCTCAACAAGGGCGCCGAATACTGCGCGTTCTTCGGCTGGCCGGAGCCGTTCCCGGCGACCGACCACCTCAAGGCCAAGTTCGAGGAGGTCGAAGAGATCACGAACAACCGCATGGCCACCATCGTCGGCTCGGCGCTCAGCGCCGACGAGGCCGAGGAGCTCGCTGCCCTCGCTGCCGCGGTCAACACCAAGCTCGCGGGCTGACCGTCTCGTAGGCGAACCTCGCGCAGGCCCGGGCCGGATGTCGGTTCGGGCCTTCGCACGTCTCAGCGGAAGCGCGCAACGACGTCCGTACCGGTCGTGTCGAAGTTCTCGTTGATCGAGCGGTTCCCCGTGACGATCAGCTGCCGGTCCCCGAGCTTGTAGGAGTAGACGGTCGCCCCGTCCGCCCGCTCGGGCTCGGCGCGCCAGCCGGCCTGGACGAAGGCACCCAGCGCGGCCTTCGTGCCGGCCTCGGTAGACCAACCGACGGCCGGGTAGTCACCGTCCGCTTCGCAGCCACTGACCCGGACGATGTCGCCGGGCGGGATCGCGGGGACCTTCGACAGGACCTCGGTCTCGAGGGTGCGCAGGTCCGTGGACGAGCCGGCGTTGCAGTCGGACGCGGAGCGCAGCCAGTGCTGGCCGCCGAAGGCAAGGCCACCGACACACACGGCGAGCACGATCGCGCTCAGGACGGTGGCGCCGGTGGCGCCGGCGAGCCGCTTACGCCGGGAGGCCGGGGGCGCGGGGGCGCCCGCCGGTGCGCTCTGGAACACCCAGTGTTCCTGGTCTTGGTCTTGGGGCACGCCACCAAGTTACGCAGATGCGGACGCGCACGGGGCCGATTCACCCAGGCGGGTACCTCACCCGGGACGCGTCAGCGCTCCTCTTCGAGCATGTGGTAGAGCAACAGCAGTTGGGTGATCGCCAGCGGGTCGCTCGCCCGCCCGTCCCCGTAGCGCCCGAGCGCGGGGGGCATCTCGGTGTCCGGGCCCAGCACTGCCCAGATCGCCTTCTTGAGCATCATGCTCTCCTCGGGCGGCGCGTGACCGTGGACGTGCAGGGCGTCGACGGGCCGCCCGTCGTTGTCTCGCAGCATCTTCACGTGCATCGTCGCGCGGTCGACCTGCGCGAATACCGAGGTCAGGTCCGGGTGGTGGATGGTCGGGCGCAGCAGCACCTCCGCGGACAGGGGCGTGCCGGGCGGGTCCGTCCGCCCGGGCACCGGGGCGAACCGCACCACGATGTCCGCAAAGGCCCGCTGCGGGCGGATGTAGGCGTCGGACTCCGGTTCGCGTCGGTCCAGCTCCGCCTCCACGTCCGCCCGGGAGTAGCCACGCTTGGCGATGTCGCGCTGGCACTTCCACTCCCGGCGGACGTCCTCCGGCGGGTCGAGGTACACGGAGACGTCGAAGCAGGCGCGCGAGAGCTTGGTCGAGAGCGGCAGAAGCCCCTCGATGATGACGAACTCCGTCGGGGTGACCAGCTCGGGCCGCGCCAGCAGCCCCGTCGCGTGGTCGTAGACCGGCTTGAGGATGGGCTGGCCGGTCGCGAGCAGCTGCAGGTGCTGCTCCATGATCTGGATGTAGTTGCAGTCGGGATGCAGGGCCGTGAACGGCTTGCCCTTGCGTTCCTCACGGTCGTAACGGTGGTAGTCGTCGACGCACAGGGACGTGATGCGGTGCTCCCCCAGCGCCGACACCAGGCCATGCGCGAGCGTCGTCTTGCCGGCCGCACTGTCGCCGGCGATCGCCAGCATCACCGGCCGGCCGCGGCGGTGTTCGGCCAGCTTCATCCGGAATTCCTTGTCGGGCATCCCGGCGCCTCCCCGTTCCGTCGTCCGCCCCTGGGCGAGGGCATCGAGGTGCCTGGCGCCTCGGCTTGCGAACGTACGGGGCGCTCGGGATCAGGCAGATCCCCGCACAGGGGGACGCCGTAGGTGACGGCCGGTACGCGACGGCAGCGGGGCGGCCCCATAGGATCCGCGGATGGACGCCACGCCGGTTCGCGTGCTGCTGGTCGACGATCACGAGATGGTCCGAACCGGCCTCAAGGCCATGCTCTCCGGGCTCGACGCCGTGCAGGTCGTCGGCGAGGCTTCGGACGCCGCCGGAGCCCTGCGGCTGACGGCCGAACTCGAGCCCGACGTGGTCGTCTGCGACGTCCGCCTGGGGGCCGACAGCGGACTGGACCTGTGCCGGGCGTTGCTGGCCGCCAAGGCGGAACGCCGCGTGGTCATGCTCACCGTCTACGACGACGAGCAGTACCTGTACGAGGCGCTGCGCGCCGGGGCCCGGGGTTACCTGCTGAAGCGGATCGACGGCAAGGAGCTGGTGCATCAGCTCCAGCGGGTCTACGCCGGGGAGATCGTGATCGAGCCGACGCTCGCGGGACGGGTGGCTGCCGCCGCCGCGCGCATCGACGCCGGCGAGTTCTGGCCCGGCGCGCGCCTGGGCCTGACCCACCGCGAGAGCGAGGTATTGGCTCTCATCGTGGCCGGCCTGTCCAACAGCGCGATCGCCGGCCGGCTCATCGTCGGCGAGGAGACGGTGAAGAGCCACGTCCGGGCGGTGTATCGCAAGCTGGAGGTCACGGACCGCGCAGGGGCGGTCGCCCGCGCCCTCCGAGAAGGCCTCTTCCGTTGACCTGAAAGTCGCATCCGACGGGCCCCAAACTCGAGGGCCCGTCAGATGCGTTGTCAGATCAGGAAACTCGCGACCCCCGCAGGTTCGTCGAGTTCGCCGTGACGTGGTGGTTCAGGGCGGCCTGACCGGCGTCCACGAGGGCGGCGTCGCCGTGCCACGCTTCCAGGGCGGGGCTCACCAGCGCGCGGCCGAACGAGAACGTCAGCGGCCACGGGGTGTCGATCTCCTGCATCGCTGCAAGGTTCGCGGCCGCGGTCTCGGCCGGCTGGCCGCCGGACAGGAATGCGACGCCCGCGAGGTCGTCCGGGACGGTCGCGCGCAGCACCTCGACGGTGGCGGCGGCGACCTCGGCCGGCGTGATGTCCTCGCCCGAGAACAAGCCGGAGACGACCATGTTCGGCTTCAGCACGATGCCAGCCGGGTCGACGCCCGCGTCGGCCAGCGCGGCGAAGACGAACTTCAGGGCGGCGGTGGTGGCCTCGGCGCACGCCTTCTGGGTGTGCGAGCCGTCCATCATGACCTCAGGCTCGACGATCGGGACGATGCCCGCGGCCTGGCACGAGCGCGCGTACCGGGCGAGGGACTGAGCGTTCGCGCGCAGCGCCCAGTCGGTCGGGGTGCCGTCGCCGATCGTGATCACCGCACGCCACTTGGCGAACCGGGCGCCGAGCGCGGCGAACTCGGCGAGCCGCTTGTCGAGGTTGTCGAGGCCCTGCGTGATCAGCTCGCCGTCGGCGGCACCGGCGAGCTGGACGACGCCGGTGTCGACCTTGATGCCGGCCATGAAGCCGAGTTCGTTGCAGGCCTCGGGAAAAGTCCGCCCGTCGGTGAGCTTCTGACGGAGCGTCTCTTCGCAGAGGATCACCCCGCTCACCCCGACCGAAAGGTCGGGAGCGGTCACCAGGAGCTCACGGTAGACGCGCCGGTTCTCCTCCGTGGGCTCGACGCCCGCGCCTTCGAGCCGCTTGGACATGGTCGCCGGGCTCTCGTCGGCGGCAAGGATGCCGCGGCGGTCCCCGACAAGCTCCAGAGCAGTGACCCGAAGATCATTCGTCATAGTCGTCCTTCCGTGGGGTGCGTCGGCACCGTTTGCCTGAACGCTCCCATCCCCGTACCGCCTGTTGTCGTCCCCCATACGGGTGGGCTCCAGGGGGACGGTAGGCGGAGCCTCGAGCCAACTGAGACTTAATCAAAACGCTAATCCTCAACCGCGAACCCTTGATAGACAGATTGGGTTTCAAGCGGAAGGCTGCTCTCATGAGCGATCGAGGAGGGAGGCCGAGCATGCTGGGAAATGGGCGTGTGCGGCGTCCCGCACCACCCGGTGGGCGTGCTGTCCCGTGCGCATATGGCCGCCGCTCGCGCTGCAGCCGAGAGATTTGTCGAAATCTCGAGTTGAGCGCGCCGAGCAGCACCAGGTAGGCGTGGGTACCGCGTCTGCGCTGGGTGTTCGATCCGATCGGCCGAACAACCCCGGATGATCCAAACAGCGGGGCTTTGCAATAGGGTCCGGTCGGCCGTCCACCAAGGCGTCAGACCTTCAGATGGGAAATCCGAGTCCGAAACCGGGCCCCAGATCGAGCTTCAGCCGAGGAGAACCACGTGGCAGAGAAGACCTACCAGGCTGGCGTGAAGGACTACGCCAAGACGTACTGGACGCCGGATTACGTGCCGTTGGACACCGACCTCCTGGCGTGCTTCAAGGTGGCTACCCAGGCCGGTGTGCCGCGCGAAGAAGCGGCCGCTGCCGTGGCCGCCGAGTCGTCCACCGGCACCTGGACCACGGTCTGGACCGACCTGCTCACCGACCTCGACTACTACAAGGGCCGGGCCTACCGGATCGAGAACGTCCCCGGCGACCCCACCGCCTTCTTCGCCTTCGTCGCGTACCCGATGGACCTGTTCGAAGAAGGCTCGGTTGTCAACGTCCTCACCTCGCTCGTGGGCAACGTCTTCGGCTTCAAGGCCATCCGCAGTCTGCGCCTCGAGGACATCCGCTTCCCGGTGGCGTACGTCAAGACCTGCGGCGGCCCCCCCCAGGGCATCCAGATGGAGCGCGACCGCCTCGGCAAGTACGGCCGCCCCCTGCTCGGCTGCACGATCAAGCCTAAGCTCGGTCTGTCCGCCAAGAACTACGGCCGCGCGGTCTACGAGTGCCTCCGGGGCGGTCTCGACTTCACCAAGGACGACGAGAACATCAACAGCCAGCCGTTCATGCGCTGGAACCACCGCTTCGAGTTCGTGATGGAGGCCGTGCACAAGGCGACGGCCGAGACCGGCGAGAAGAAGGGCCACTACCTCAACGTCACGGCGGCCACGCCGGAGGACATGTACGAGCGGGCCGAGTTCGCCAAGTCGCTGGGCTCGCCGATCATCATGCACGACTTCCTCACCGCCGGCTTCACGGCCAACACCGGTCTGGCCAACTGGTGCCGCAAGAACGGCATGCTGCTCCACATTCACCGCGCCATGCACGCGGTGCTGGACCGCAACCCCATGCACGGCATCCACTTCCGGGTGCTCGCCAAGTGCCTGCGTCTGTCCGGCGGTGACCACCTCCACTCCGGCACCGTGGTCGGCAAGCTCGAAGGCGACCGTGCGGCCACGCTCGGCTGGATCGACACCATGCGGGAGTCCTTCATCCCGGAGAACCGCTCGCGGGGCATCTTCTTCGACCAGGACTGGGCGTCGATGCCCGGCGTCATGCCCGTCGCCTCCGGCGGCATCCACGTCTGGCACATGCCCGCGCTGGTGGCCATCTTCGGTGACGACTCCTGCCTGCAGTTCGGTGGCGGCACCCTGGGCCACCCGTGGGGCAACGCCCCCGGCGCCCACGCCAACCGGGTGGCGCTCGAGGCGTGCGTCGAGGCGCGCAACCAGGGCCGGCAGGTCGAGAAGGAGGGTCGCGAGATTTTGACCGAGGCGGCCCGCCACAGTCCCGAGCTTGCGATCGCCATGGAGACGTGGAAAGAGATCAAGTTCGAGTACGACACCGTGGACAAGCTCGACGTCGCCTGACCCGGACAGGTCATCGCTTGTACCCGCCGAGCCCACGCTAGGAGATTGCTATGAACGTCGAGCCATACGGGACGACCCAGCGCCGCGGGGAGACCTTCTCTTACCTGCCTCCCATGACGCCCGAACGCCTCCGCGCGCAGATCGCGTACCTGATCTCGAACGGGTGGAGCCCTGCGGTCGAACACACCGAGCCCGAGAAGTCGATGTCGAACTTCTGGTACCTGTGGAAGCTCCCGCTCTTCGGCGAGCGCTCCGTCGACCGGGTGCTCGCCGAGATCGAGGCGTGCCACCGCGCCAACCCGGGCCACGACGTGCGCCTCCTCGGCTACGACAACTACACGCAGTCCCAGGGCACGTCGTTCATCGTGTACCGCGCCGGGGCGCGCTGACCCATGGGCATGTACGCGGTCCAGACCGCCGACACCGGTGACCTCGCCATGATGAGCGAGGCTGCCCGTGACAGCCGCGCCGTGGCGATCGCCCGGCGGCAGGCGCTCGCTGGAGGCAAAGCCGCCCTCCCGGCGGCGAACGATCGGGTGCGCACCGGGTTCCGCGAGGGCAGGATTCCTGCTCCCGCGGGCCCGCTGGACGCGGCGCCCGCCGGATCCTCGAACGGTCACGCTCCGCCCGCCGCCGCCGCCTCGAACGGTCACGCTCTGCCCGCCGCATTCGCGAACGGTCAAGCTTCACCCAGCGCCGCTCCGGTTGCGGCCGACGTCCCGGTGACGCAGCCCGTCGCCCCGGCGCCCGTCTCCGCCGGAGTGACCGATGCCCACGTCGGCCGCGCTATGTCGATTCAGCGACGCCGCCTGCAGGCCCAAGGCGCGGGTGCCCTGGGAGGGGCCTCCGCCGCCGCGCGTCCCGAGGCGCAGGCTGCCCCGACGGCTGCGGCCGCCGGCGTCACCGACGCCCACATCGGCCGCGCGCTGTCTATTCAGCGACGCCGCCAGCAGGCCCTGGGCAGCGGAGCCCTGGCCCCTGCGAGCAACGCAGGGGGGGCCCCTGCTCCCACGCCTGAGGTGACGACCGCTCCGGCGACCGCCGCCGGCGTGGTTTCCGACGCCCACCTCGGCCGCAGCATGTCCATCGAACGCCGCCGCCGCCTGTCCCAGGGCAAGGCGGCCCTGACCGGAGCGGCACCGACCGGAGCCGTCGGCCTGCCGCTGGCCGCGGAGAGCGTCGAGGCCGACCCCAGCTCGGGCCGCGAACGCGCCCGCACCCGGCGCGTCGAGGCGAGCCGGTACGGCAGCGAGGCGCTGCACCGGCCGCAGCCCGAGGGCTCGGTCTCGTACGCGCCCAAGGTCGTCGTGACGCCCACCCACGGCGGGCAGCAGGTCACCGGGCTGCGGATCGGCCAAGGTGTGCGAGTCACCGGCGACGAGGCCGGTGCTGCGCTCCCCGTGTCCGGCACCCAGTACGTTTCAGCCGACGGCCCGCCCGCCGTGCAGGGCGGCGGGCAGAAGGTCGGGCTGACGCGTACGGCCCAGGGCCTGACCGTGTCCGGCACTGCGGTCCGCAACCGGGTTGCGATCACCGGGGACGAGTTCGGCGAGCACCTCCGCATCACCGGCAAGGCCGACCAGAAGCTCGCGGACGACCTGACCCAGCGCAGCGACGGCGGCTACCGTCCCGCACAATTCCCGCGCCGGGCCAACCCGCACGGTGCCGGCGCGGTCGGCACCAGGCCCACACCGCCGACCGGTATGCCGCTGGAGACCACCACGGGCGGGCTGACGGTCAGCGGCACGGCCGTCGGCCGCGGCGGGTGCGTCACCGGGAACGAAGCAGGATCGTGGCGCACGATCACCGGCAATCAGTACGCCGCGCTCGAGTCCACCCCGGGCACGGTCGCTGCGTCCGCATCAGCGCATCCGCAAGGGCGTCTGGACCCGGTGACCGCAAGCAAGGTGACCGTGGCGCAGACCTGGAACGGTCAGCGGGTCACCGGTCCCAGCGTGGAGCACCGCCCCAACGTCACCGGCGACGAGCCGGGTTCCTGCCGCCCGGTGACCGGCACGCCTTACCAGGGCCCGTCCACCGCCTTCGGCTGGTGCGAACCGGGCGTAGGCGACGGTTCGGCGCAGCGCCTGGGCCCCACGCCGCGAGGCGTGGCCGTGTCGGGTGACGTCCCGACGCACTCCGGCGCAGTCACGGGCACCGCGCGCGGCCACGGCAGAAACGTCACAGGCACGGCTTACTACGGCGACATGCGGGCCGCGCAGGCCGTCGCCGACGACTGGACCGGTTCCCGGACATTCCCCGTGGCCCTGGCCCGGCGCCTGGCGGACCAGGAGGGCGCGGACGACGTGAAGGAGTCGGGCGACGTCCGGCTGTCCCCGTCCAGCGAGCCCGGTCGCATCACGGGCTCCTTTGCCTACGGTGACGGCAAGGTGACGGGCAATCAGGAGTTCCTGTTCCGCGCCCGGCCCACCCGGGAGCGGAAGGAGTCGCCGGTCACCGGCGAGGGACGGACCGAGGGCCGCACGATCACGGGTTCCTCCTATAAGGCCAACGACCGGGTCACGGGCACCGAGGGGCACTTCGCGGCGGGGCGCAACCCGAGCCAGGGTGGCGGCGAGCCGCACGGGTGGGCCGGCGCGAGCAAGTTCCGTGACCAGGGCACGCCCGCAGGGCCGCCGCGCCATGCGGTCACCGGCCTCTCGGGCTCGAGTCCTAAGGCCGGCTCGAAGATCACCTTGTCCGGCGGAGCGCAAGGATGAAGGCCCTGCTCCAACCCGACGGACGCTGGCTCGCTCCGTGGGACCAGGCACAGTCGTGGTCGCGGCCGGACGCGGTGGCGCCGGTGAGCCTGCCGCGCGTGGACGACGGCTTCGCACCGGCCGTGCCGGCGGGCAACCACCCGCTCGCCGAGCCGGCGCTGAGCGCCGCGTTGAAGCGGCGGGCCGACGAGATCACGGCCGCTTTCGCGCGGATCGAACCGATCCTGCGCCAACTGGCGCCGGGCCAGTTCCAGGACGGCTCGGCCGAACTGACACGCCGTCGGATCGCCGAGTCGCTAGGGGTCGACATCCCGGCGGCCGAGCTGGAATCGTCGTGGAGCGCGCCGTTGGACCTCGGCCGCGTCCATGCCCGCTGCGTGCTCGGGACCTTCGAGAACCTGGTGGAGGATGCGTTCGACCGCAACCTCGCCGTGGACGACGAAGGCGAGAGCGCGGAGGAACTCATCCGGCGCTTCGGCTTCCACGCGGTCGACATCACCTCCTGCTCGGACGGACGCCTGCGGGGCGCGGTGGACTTCATCCTGCGCGTGCCTTCCCCGGTCGTGCTGTGGCACGACGCGTACGCCGGCGCGATGTTCGACGTCGAGGACGCGCTGCACCGGTGGGAGTCGCTCGAGCTGCGGCGCTGGCGTGAGGGCCGGCCGAACGACGCTGCCGAGCCCACCCGCTACCTGAAGATCGGGGTTTACCACTTCAGCAGCCTCGATCCGCGCCACCAGGGCTGCGCCGCGCACGGGAGCGACGAGGCACGCGCCGCGGCCGCACTTCTGACGCGGCTTCAGGAGTTCGAAGGTGCCGTCGAGTTCACTCAGTGCTGCGAGGCGAGGGTGGCCACCCTGCTGGTCGGCGTGGACACCGACACCGACGCCATCCGGGTCCACGTGCCCGACGACGCGGGCCGGATGCGCGTCGAGAGCTTCCTGTCCAGCGCCCGGCTCCACGAGCAGTCGCTCGATCTTCAGCGCGAGGACGCCAAGGAGTTCATCCGGCGGGCTGTCGCCGACGCCACCGGCGTCGACGCGACCGACACCGCGACCGAGGGCATGCGGTGGCTCTGCGGCTACCTGCTGAAGAACAACATCGGCCAGGTCGACGCGGTGCGCGGTTGGATCGGCGGGCCCTACCCGGATTCAGGCCACACCGAGCAGCTGGTCATCGCCGGCGACGTGATCGACGACGTCCAGTTGCGCAACCTCGCATTCCAAGCTCAGATGCGCACGCTCGAGGAGGGAACCTTCGACCTCGACATCGGCATCGGGATCCTCCGGAAGATCAACGCGCCCCATCGGCTCGCGGTCCCGGTGCTCGTGCACGTCGACTACGACGAGCGCATCCCGGGTGCGTGCGACAGAGCGCAGGCACGGGTCCACCGGCTGATCGCGGCCATCGAGGCCCGGTACGCCGATCCGGCCGACCTGGTCACCCAGGGAGTCGTGCGCGCCCGTGGCCGGAGCCACCTCCACGTCGTCGATCCGAAAGAGGCACACTCATGAGGATCATGCGCGTGGAAGCGCCACTCGTCGCCACCGCGCGCATCGGCGGCCTCGACCTCCACCGCCTACTGGTCGTCCAGGAGCGCGGGTCGGGAAACAAGCAGGTGGCCGTGGACCCGGTCGGCTGCAAGCCCGGCGACTGGGTGATCGTCGTCGGCAGCTCCGCGGCGCGCGACGCCGCCGGCAGCAAGGAATACCCGAGTGATCTGACCATCGTCGGCATCATCGACTATTGGGACGAGCCGGACCCGGGGAAGGAAGAGGCTGCGGCGCCTAAGAAACCTGCGGCGCGCAAATGAACATTCACCGCGTCAAGTGCGATCTCGTCACCACGCACAGGACCCCGTCGCTCGCCCACAAGTCGCTTCGCGTGGTCGAGGACTACAAGGGAAACCTGGAGGTGGCGCTCGATCCGGTCGGTGCAAGGCCGGGCGATTTCGTCATCACGATCGGCATCTCGGCGGCTCGGATGGCCGCGGGCGATCCGAGGATCACCACCGACCTGACCATCGGCGGGATCATCGACCACTGGACCGAAGAGCGTTGGCATGACTGAGGTCGCGTCCAGTTCCCAAGCTGTAACACCCCGTTCCACTTACCCAGGAGGAAATCAGATGGCCACCAACACCAACAACGGTCGAGGCGAGGCAATGGGCATTGCCCTGGGCATGATCGAGACCCGAGGGCTCGTCCCGGCGATCGAGGCTGCCGATGCCATGACCAAGGCGTCGGAGGTGCGGCTGATCGGCCGTCAGTTCGTCGGCGGCGGTTACGTCACGGTGCTGGTGCGCGGCGAGACGGGTGCCGTCAACGCCGCCGTCCGTGCCGGTGCGGACGCGTGCGAGCGCGTGGGTGACGGCCTGGCCGCCGCGCACATCATCGCCCGCCCGCACTACGAGGTCGAGCAGATCCTTCCCCTGGGCGTCACCGACACCCAGTACTCCGGGGCGGCGAGCTGATCGGAGCAGTTCGAGCGCCTCAACGTCAGCCGTCCAAGGGTTGGCGTTGAGCGTTCCGGTTCGTCGACAAGGAGGGTCAAGATGACCACGGAATCCCGCGAGCCGGAAGGTTGGACGGAGGCCGAGGAACGGTCGTTGCTGTACCGCCGTTTCGAGTTCCCCGCTTATCGCCAGACCAAGGGCTTCCTCGACCGGCTCGCGGAGCTCTCGAAAGAGACCGGGTTGTATCCGGACCTGAGTTTCGGCACGACGTACGTCAACGTCACCGTGTACGGCTCTGAGGGTGCAGGTATCGGCGCGGAGGCTCGGGAGTTCGCTGCACGCGCCGATGCACTCGCCATTGTGGACGCATCTTGACATGACGTGGAACGGAGAGCGGCCGAGATGACACTGCCCAGCCGCCACCTCCCGTTCGTCGGTCGTGCTGTCGTCGACGTGGCGGTCGGCGTGCTCCGCAGGCCGGACGGGTGCGTACTGCTGGCGCAACGGAAGCCCGGCAAGGACGCCGCCGGCTTCTGGGAGCTTCCCGGCGGCCAGATCGAGCCCGGCGAGAACGCGGCGCAGGCGGCCTCGCGCGAGCTGTCCGAGGAGGTCGGTGTCCGCGTGCTCGAGCTCGCGCCGTGGCGCGTCTACGAGCACGACTTTCCTTCCAAACGCGTGCGGCTGCACTGGTTCCACGTACGGAGCTGGTCGGGCGAGGCGCACGGCAGGGAAGGCCAGCAGATCGCGTGGGTGGACCCTGCAGACCCGGGGGTCGGGCCGTTGCTGCCGAGCAACGCGCTTGCCATTGCGACCTTGGCGCTTCCTGAACTGGTGGCCGTCGCTCGCGTGGGTCACGCCCCAGGCGAGTACGACCAGCTGCTTGCGCGGATCCCCGCGCTCGTCGCGGACGGCCTGCAGCTCCTGATCGTGCGGGCGCCGGAGCTTGCGCCGGGCCAGCGCGTCCAACTCGTCCGCCGGGTGCGCGAGCTCAGGCGGGGCACGGGGCTGCGCCTCGTGTTGTCGGGGACGGCGTTGGAAGCACGCCAGGCCGGCGCCTGCGGTCTGCACAGCAGCGTAGCCACGCTTGCCGGCCTGACGGAGCGGCCACCGGCGCGCTTGTGGGCCGTGTCGGCGCACGGCGCGGGTGACCTCGAGCGCGCCAGGGCGCTGGGGGCCGACGTCGCCCTCCTACACCCGGTTCTGCCTACTCACGATCGGCGCGAGGCGCTGGGCTGGGACGGCCTTCGCGCACTGGCCGCGGCCAGCCCGGTCCCGGTCTACGCGCAGGGGGGCCTGGGGCCCGACGACGTCGACGCGGCGCGTGCCGCGGGGGCGCTGGGCGTGGCAGTCGACCTGTCCCGCCTCCCGGACCTGAGGGGCTAGCCGGGCGCATGTGGATCGTCTTGCTGCTGCCGGCGATGCCAATAGCCTCCGCTCTCGCCATGGTGGCGATGTCGCCGCGCTGGGGCCGCGGGGTAGTCCGGATCGCCACGTCGACGGGCGTCGTGACCCTCGCGCTCGCGGTCGGGCTCCTGGCGACGCAACTGAGAGGCCACGCGGACACTGTGGTCTCGATCGGCGACGACTGGGGCAGCCTGCGGGTCGACCCGCTAGGGCTGCTGATGGCCGTGGTCATTGCGCTGATCAGCCTCGTCGTGCGCGTCTACTCGGTGCGCTACATGGCCGAGGAGGACGGGTACGTCCGTTTTTTCGCGCTGCTGGACGTCATGGTGGCGGTGCTCCTGCTGATGGTGACCGCGGCCGACCTCATCACGCTGCTCGTCGCCTGGCACCTGATCGGAGTCGTGCTCTACTTCCTGCTCGGCCAGGACCTCGCCAGCAAGGCAGCCCATCGATACGCCTCCTGGACCTTTCTGACGTACCGGCTCGGGGACCTGCCGCTCGTGCTGGCCGCGGTCCTGCTCTTCCGCGCCTACGGGACATGGTCACTGCCCGAGATCTTCGCCCGCGTCCAGGCCGACCCAGGTATCGAGACGATCGGCGGGCTGCCCCTGGTCGAGGTGGTCGGCGCCCTCGTCGCCCTCGCGGCCTTCGCCCGTTCCGCGCAGTTCCTGCTGCACACCTGGCTGGCCTACACGATGGAGGGCCCGACGCCGGTCTCGGCGCTGATGCACGCGGGAATCGTCAACGCCGGCGGCTTCCTCATCAACCGTTTCGCGCCGATCTACGTCAACACCACCGACGTGCTGCACTTCGTCTTCCTCGTCGGCCTGGTGACGGCCCTGACGGGGTCGGCGCTGATGTTGAGCCAGCACGACATCAAGAAGCAATTGGGCTATTCGACGATGGCTCAGATGGGCTTCATGATCATGGAGTGCGGCGTCGGGGCCTTCTCCCTCGCGATCTTCCACCTGATCGCCCACGGCCTGTTCAAGGGCACCCTGTTCCTCGGGTCCGGCGGGGTCGTCGGGGAGGCACGCCGTCACGACGGCGTCCCCAAGGACGACATGTACACGTTCGTGATCGAGAAGCAGCCGCAGGCGCCGCGCTACACCTGGGCGGTCATCGCCGTAAGCACGGTCGTGGTGCCCCTGGCCGTGCTCGGACTCACCCACTACGCCGTCGAGCCGGACGTCTTCGCCGAGCAGGGTGCCATCATCCTGCTCTTCTTCGGCTGGGTCACCGGGGCGCAGCTGTTCCTCAGCGTCTACAACGTACGGACGCAGAATCCCTGGCGGCTGATCTCCGTCGTCGTCACCTCGTTCGTCCTGGTGGTGCTCGGCTACACCCTGGTGAGCCAGGCCTTCGCGCACTTGCTCTACCCCGAGGGCCTCGTCCGGCAGCTCTACGCAGCGGCCCACATCGACCTGACGACGTTCGCGGCCCTGATGCTGCTGGCGGCGGTCGTGGCCCTGTCCGGGTGGGGGGCCGCGCACTGGGCGAGCCGTCGCTCCGCCCCGGGGGCCGGCGTGAGTCGGTGGCGGATCAGCTTCTATGCGACGCTCTCCCGCGAGTTCTACATCGCCGACATCTACGCCCGGGCCAACCGCGGCCTGCTCGCGGCCTCCACCCGGCTCAACTCCTGGCTGCGATGGGGGTGAGCCCTTGTCTTCCGTGAATGTCGTGCTGGTAGGTCTGTTCCTGCCCCTTTTCCCGCTGAGCATCGCGTTCAACAGGATCATCGCCTGGCTGGCCCACCCGGTGCCGCGGGTGGCCCTGCTCGTGGTGTGGCCCCTGGCCGGTGTCGAGCTGGCCATCCGGACCGACTCCGTGCCGCCCGCCTGGGTCTCGTGGTGGGCACTGTTCACCGCGCTGCTCTACGCCTTCCGCCTGATGACCATGCGCGACGTCCATGCCTGGCTCGGCTTCCTCGCCACCTCTCAGTGGACGCTGCTCTGGCTGGAGCTACAGGCCGGTGCGGAGGCGTCGACGGTGCGCGCCCACGCGCTCGGTTTCAGCCTCCCGCTCGCGCTGACGGCCCTGGTCGCGGCCGGGCTCGACCGGCGGTTCGGGGCGGCGTACACCCACGTCTACGGTGGTCTCGGCCGCGTCCTGCCGCGCTTTGCGGCGGTCATGACGGTGACGGTGGTCGCCGTCACCGCCGCCCCCGTCTTCCCTGCGTTCTTCGTCGTCCTCCACGTGCTGTTGACGACGACGTCGACCCTTGCGCTCGTCTTCGTCCTGCTCGCTGCGCTCGTGTGGAGCTGGGCGGGAATCTGTCTGCTGCAGGGGCTTATCGTCGGTCGTCCCGACCACGACGCCGAGCCGGTCGAGGACCTCCGCGGAGGAACGACACTGGCCTTTCTGCTCGCCCTCGCGACGTTGGCCTCGGCGGGCCTCTACCTCAGTGCAGGCCTGGCATGAGCGGGTACAGCGTGCGAGGAACGAGCACGGAGTGCCCGCGGGGGGAATGGGCATGAGCAGATCGCCGGACACGTCACGGACAGTGGGCACACCTGTGGGTACGTCGCTGGGCTCTTCGCTGATGATTCGCTCGATGGTCTACCTGGCGGCCGAGCCGATCCCTTATTTCTGGCCGATGCGGACCTTCATCCACCACAACCCGCTGCACGGCTTGGAGCACCTGCCGTTCGGCGAGGCCGTAACCGTGGGCAGCCGGCTGTTCCACGGGCGGGGTTACCTGCCGCGCGCCACCTACCAGGACTACCTCGCCAGGGGCGAGATAGACGACGGCGACCTGCGTGCCGGAGTGACCGACTTGCTGGAGGAGGTGTCGTCCTGTCACAAACCGGTCCCTGGCGTGGACGTCGCCGCCTGGGTGCACGCGATGCTCACGGCCCCGGGACCGCTGCGCCTGAGCGCGACCCGGGCGACCGGCGCGGACGTGCACGCAATGCTGACCGGTCGCAGGCTCCCCGCGACGGGGCCCGACGCGGGCGGTCGGCTCGAGGAGGAGCTGACCGCGGAGTTCCTCGGCGACTGCCCGGTCCAGCAGGCCGTCGACGCCCTCTTCGGCTCCAAGATCGGCGACGAGCTCGACGCCCTGGTCATCAAGAGCTGTCTCGACTTCTTCGACGAGGGCCAGTCCGGCTGGACCATGCCGGGCCGCGAGCAGGGGTTCTTCCGCGCCTGGCGCGAGCTGGCCCTGCACAACATCCCGTTGGAGGGGCACGCGCGCGCGGTCCGGCGCATTCTGTCGTCCGCGGACACGCCCGAGGGCATCATCTGGCACGTCCTGTCCGAGCTGCGAGTCCCCCAGGATCACTGGACGGGGTACTTCACCCGTGACCTCTCGCGAATGCACGGCTGGAGCGGGTTCATCCGGTGGCGCTCGACCGCCCGCCGCTACCACTGGAGCAAGGCCTTCCCCGGCGACCTCGTGGACCTCCTCGCGATCCGCCTGACGCTGGCGTTGGCCCTGCTCACCTCGAGCAAGCATCGGTCCGTGGCAGCGGTGGCCACGAGGACCGCCCTGTCCCAGGTCATCGAGGAGCGCCCGCGGGAGATGTACCTACGCGCGGAGTTTTACCGCGGCCGAGTCGTCCCGCGTCTGGCAGCTACCGTCGAGCGGGCGCTGGCGCGGGGTCGGCAGGCCGAGGTCGAGCGCGTCTTCCGGGAGTACGTCGAGGCCGAGCGTGAGCGCGAGACGCACCGCCTCGCGGGAGGGCTGCGCAGTCTCGCCCAGCTGACCAGGCAGGAGGATCGGCTCGCCGAGCTCGACGCCGACGAGGTCGCTGCCTTGGTCGGCGTCCTCGCCGCCTGCGAGGAGGCCGAGGGCGGGGTGTGGCTGGAGGCGATGGAGGCCACGGCGATCCGGCGCCTTGTTGAAGGGATGACGCTGCGGGAGGCCCCAGTGCAGGACAAGCGCCCCTTCGCCCAGGCCGCGTTCTGCATCGACACCCGGTCCGAGCGGATCCGCCGCCACCTCGAAAGCGTGGGGGACTACCAGACCTTCGGGATCGCCGGCTTCTTCGGTGTACCGGTCAGCTTCATCGAGCTCGGCAAGGGCAGCGAGACGCACCTGTGCCCGGTCATCGTCACCCCGCAGAACCTCGTGCTCGAGATCGCGACGACCGCACCGGCGGACGCACCTGTCGTCACCGTCCTGCACGAGGCGGTCCACGAGCTCAAGGCGTCGGTCGTGACGCCCTTCGTGACCGTGGAGGCGATCGGGCTGCTCTTCGCGTTCGACATGGTCGGCAAGACGGTGCTGCCACGGGCCTACGAAGGCTGGCGCGCTCGGGTGCGCGCCCGGCGAACGCCCGAAGGCTCGCGTACCCACCTGCTGCTGGACAAGCTCGACCGGGCGCAGGCCGACTCGATCGTGCGCGCGGTGCAACGGGGGGTGATCGTCGCGGCGCTGAAGCAAGAGCTCGGTCTGGACCCCGAGACGGTCAACGACGCCATGGTCCGTGAACTGCGCGAGGCGGCCCTGGGACACGAGGGTGACCTCGACGAGTGCCTGGCCCGGCTGGGCCTGCCCGAAGAAGAGGTGCGCCAGCTGGTGGTGCGGCTCCAGACGAACTACGAGATCAACATCTCCTTCGCCCGGTTGCAGCTCGAGAGGCTCGGGCGAATCGGTTTCACGCTCGACGAGCAGGTCTCCTTCACCGGACAGGCGCTGAGGTCGATCGGCCTCACCGGCAACTTCTCGCGGTTCGTGCTGCTGACCGGGCACGGCAGCACCTCGGCCAACAACCCCTACGAGTCGGCGCTGGACTGCGGGGCCTGCGGCGGCAACCACGGGCACATCAGCGCCCGGGTGCTGGCGCAGATGGCCAACAAGCCTCAGGTGCGGCGGCGGTTGCGGGCCCAGGGCATCGAGATCCCGGACGACACCTGGTTCCTGCCGGCGATGCACAACACCACGACCGACGAGGTGGCGCTGTTCGACCTCGAGTTGATCCCGGCGGCACACCTGGTCTACATCGACCGGCTGCGCCAGGGCCTGACCGCCGCGTCCCGCCTGTGTGCCCAAGAGCGGATCCCGACCCTGGGCCTGGACTTCTACCAGGTCGACCGCAGGTCGAGCGCCCCGGCGCGGGCCCTGCGCAACTCGATGGACTGGTCCCAGGTCCGTCCCGAATGGGGCCTGTCCCGCAACGCCTACTTCGTCATCGGCACACGGGACCTGACCAGGGAATGTGACCTCGCCGGCCGGGCGTTCCTGCACTCCTACGACTATCGCATCGACCCCACTCGACGCCTGCTCGAGAACATCTTGGCCGGACCGCTGGTCGTCGGTCAGTGGATCAACATGGAGCACTACTTCTCGACCGTAGACAACCAGTGCTACGGCAGCGGCAGCAAGGTCTCCCACAACGTCTCGGGACGCTTCGGGGTCATGACCGGCAACCTCAGTGACCTGCGGACAGGCCTGCCGGCGCAGACCGTCCTCAAGGACGGCAAGCCCTACCATGACCCGATCCGTCTGATCACAGTGCTCGAGGCCCCGCTCGCCCACGCCCGCGCGGCGGTCGAGGCGGTGTACTCGGTGCGGCAGCTGGTGACCAACACCTGGGTCCGGCTGCTCGTCGTCGACCCGACCACCGCGACGCTCCACCTGTTTCATCATGGCCAGTGGCGCACCGAGGGTCAGCTCGCTACGGCCTGGGAGACAGACCCACACATCGACGCGACGGAGAGGCCCTGACGCCGCATGAACGACATGGAACTGAGCCGGCTGAAGAAGCTGGAGATCATTCTCGAGGGCGAGCACCAGGAATTCGCGACCGGCCTGCTCGACCACGCCGGCGTCAAGGGCTACACGATCATCAAGAACTTGTCCGGCAAGGGCCGGCACGGGTACTACGAGGGGCACCTGATGTTCAACGAGGACGCCCTGCTGGTGATGATCGTGGCCGCCGTACCGGAGGCGCTGGTGGACCCCATCCTCAGCGGCTTCGCGCCGTTCTTCGGGCGCCACTCCGGGGTGATCTTCGTCTCGGACATCCAAGTCATGCGCATGGTGAAGTTCGGCAGTTGAACAGTCTCGTGGGCTCGCCCGAGACAACGTGGGCGCTTAGGCTGGGCTGGCAGAGAAGGTGCTGAGGAACGGAGGGGATCGGACGTGATCCAGGAGACGCCTCCGACGTCGTACCGCGATCTCGAGGAGATCCGACAGGCCATCAGAACTCTCCAGCACCTCGTCGAAGACCTGCCACAGGCATATCGGAACCTCTCCGGCGCGCTCGAGGCGCAATATCGGAACAACCTGCTCGATGCCACCCAGGACGTCATCGACGTCGAGAATGCCCTGAAGTCAGCGCAGACTGCGCTGACCGTTGCCGGCACCAAAGCGGCAGAGCTTGCAGCCGAGCACAATGTCTTGCTCCATGCCCTCGCTTTTGTCGCTGGGCCGGCATGCGCACCCGAGGCAGCGCGGCGGGGCCAAGGCTGAGCGTCGCAAGCGAATTGGCCGGCCACACCCTGCACTGAGGCACCGAGCCGGTCGGGCATCATTCGACCGGTGACCACCAACTCGCGGCTGCGCGTCTTCGTCGAACTGGCCGATCGTGGCTCGGTTCGCGGAGCCGCGCAGGCGTTGTTCGTCACGGAGTCCTCCGTCTCCGCCGCGGTCACCGCGCTGTCCCGCGAGGTGGGCACCCCGCTGATCGAGCGAGACGGCCGCGGGATCCGGTTGACCGCCGCCGGTATCCGCTACGCCGATTACGCCCGCCGGATCCTCGGCTTGCACGCGGAAGCTGTCGCCGTCGCTCGCAGCGAGACCGACCCGGAGCACGGTCTCGTCCGCCTCGCTGCCGTGACGACCGCCGGCGAGCACGTCCTGCCCACGCTGCTCGCCACGTTTCGGGAGAAGCACCCGGGCGTCGACCTCAGCCTGGAGGTCCGGCCGCGCAGCGCGGCCTGGCTGCTGCTGACCCACCACGAGGTCGACCTCGTCGTCGCCGGCCGCCCGCCCGACGACCTCGCGGTCTCGACTCGGGCGACGAGCCCCAACACCCTCGTCGTGGTCGGCGCGCCCCGCCTGGCGGACGGCTTCGAGCCGCACCGCGTCACGTGGCTCCAGCGCGAACCCGGGTCGGGCACGCGGGCGACCTGCCTGAGCGTCCTGTCCGCGCTGGAGGCGAACCCGCCCCAGCTGACCCTGGGCTCGCACGGCGCGACCGTCGCGGCCGCCGTGGCGGGGCTCGGCGTCACACTGGTCGCCGAGCAGGCCGTGGCCGCCCAGATCAAGGCGGGCGCGCTGCTGGTGCTGCCGGTCCCGGGCACCCCGATGGAACGCCCGTGGCACCTCGTCAGCGGGACTCGGCCGACCGCCAGCGCCGAATTGCTCGTCGCACACGTCTGCGGGCGCCGCGAGTGGGCACCCGAGGCTCAGCGCGCAGGGTGAGCCGGCGCGGCCCGCGGGGTCGGCACCGTCACCGTCACCGCGGTCCCCCGCGCCCCCGAGCGGATCGTGAGCGTGCCCCCGACGAGCTCGGCCCGCTCGGACATGCTGTGCATCCCGTAGCCGTCGCCGGCCTTCGCCCCCTCCGGGTCGAACCCGCAGCCGTCGTCGCCGATCTCCAGCCGCGCCCCGCCCTCGTCGGCCCGAAAGCTCAGCCGCACGCGCGTCGCACCGGCGTGCTTCACCACGTTTTGCAGGGCCTCCTGAGCGATTCGGTACAGCGCGACCTCGTGCGGCTCCGGGAGGCGGTGCTCGGTCACGTCCAGCTCGATCTCCAGGTCCGGCACCGACCGGGCCAGGCTGGACAGCCCGCCGGCCAGCCCCAGGTCGTCGAGCACCGGGGGGCGGAGCCCGCCGATCGCGGCGCGTCCCTCGTCCATCGTGAGGTCGGCCAGGTGACGGGCCAGCCGCACCTGCTCGGCCGCGTCCTCGGGACGGTCCGGCAGGGCACGCTCCGCCGCGTCCAGGTGGTAGGCGAGGCTCACCAGGCGCTGCGCGATGCCGTCGTGGATGTCGCCGGCCAGGCGCCGCCGCTCGTTCTCCTGGGCGGTGATGACGCGCTCGGTGAAGCGCTCCTGGGCCCGCTCGCGCGCCGCCAGCTGGCGGTGCAGGCGCGCCGAGTGCATGGCGCCCGCGACGAGGCTGCCGATGACCGTCAGGAGGCGCACGTCAGCGGGGCTGAACTCGCGCCGCGCCACCGTGTGGACGTTCAGGACGCCCACGAGCCCGGCCGCCTCGCTGGCCATCGGCACGGACGCCATCGACACGTAGTCCGAGCCGCGCAGCGCCGGGATCGGCACGTAGCGCGGGTCGAGCTCCTTGTGTTCGGCGATCACAGCCGGCTCCCGACGGCTGGCGACCCAGCCGGTCACCCCGACGCCCATCGCCAGCTGGACCTCACCGACCGCGGAGTCGAACGGCGGGGTGGCGCCGGCGAGGGTGAGCGAGCGCTCCGCGTCGTCGAGGACGTGGACGAAGCAGACGTCCGTGGTGGTCGCCGCCGTGATGAGCCGGGCAACGGCGGCGGCCAGCGGCTCGACCTCCGGGCCGGCGGAGACGGCTTCGATGATGGAGAGCAGGAGCAGGGAGGTCTCGCGCCCGAAGTCGCCCGGCACGAACGGTCCCTCGCTCAGACGGCCACGCCCAGGCAGTCGCGCATCCGGATGAGACCGTCGCGCATGCGGGTCTTGACGGTGCCGACGGGCAGCTCGAGGTGTTCGGCGACCTCGCGGTAACTGCGGCCGGTGTAGTAGGCCAGGGTGACGGACTCCCGTTGCAGCTCGGTCAGTGAGGACAGGCAGCGCCGCACGGCCTCCTGGTCGAGGCGGGTCTCGACGGCCTCGGAGACGGAGTCGTACGCAGGTTCGACGTCGCGGGCGGCGAGGCGCTTGTGCCGGTCGGAGGACGACTGCTCGGAACGGACGCGGTCGACCGCCCGGCGGTGCGCCATCGTCATCACCCAGGCCATCGCGCTGCCCTGTTTCTCGTCGTAGCGCGCGGCCGAACGCCAGACGTTGAGCAGGACCTCCTGGGTCACCTCTTCAGACTGCGCCGGGTCACGCAGGACGCGGCGGACGAGGCCGTACACGGGGGCGGAGACGCGGGTGTACAGCGCCTCGTAGGCCGCCTGGTCACCGCGGGCGACAGCGGTGATCAGGTCTTCCAGGCGCTGCGGCACCGCGTCGGGCTCGTCGGCCGACGCCACATACAGGGGCCTGATCTTGCGGTTCATCGCTCGTCCTGACTGTCCGAGGTCCAAATATGCCTTCCGCCGCCCGAAATGAAACCCCCACGGCGTATCACGATTGGGCCATCTCTTCGGTTCAGGCCCCAGGCCCGGGCGCCGCGCGCAGCGCCCACGGCTCGAGGATCCCGTGGACGGTCCTGGTCACCGGCACGTCGACGCCGTGGGCGTCCGCCCGGCGCAGGACGTCCCCGTGCAGGTCGTCGAGCTCCATCGGACGCCCGTGGACCATGTCCTCGTACAGCGACGAGACCATGCCGGGGCCGACCGAGTCGAGCAGCGCGAGCGTGGACTCGGTGACGTCCGGAGCCAAGGAGGCGCCCTCGGCGCGGCCGACCGCCACGGTCTCGGCGACGAGCCCGCGCAGGACGGCCCGGGACGCCGGCGCGGAGCGCACCTCCCCGATGGGCAGGCGGATCGCGGAGGTGGCGCCGGCCAGGCCGCAGATGAGGGCGAGCTTCGTCCAGAGCACCGTGCGGACGTCGTCGGAGACGTCGACCGTGATGCCGGCGCCCCTCGCGGCCACGGCGAACGCCTCCGCGGGGGCGCACGCGCCCCCGTCCAGCCCGCCCAGCACGATGCCCGCCGGGCCGGGATGGTGCTCGAGCACGCCCGGCGAGCGCAGGTGACAGGAGATGTACGCGGCACCGCCGAGCGTGCGCTCGCGCCCCGCGACCGCGGCGACCCGATCGACGCCCGCGACCCCGTTCTGCAGGCACAGCACCGACCCGCCGGGGCCGAGCAGGTGCGCGAGGGCCGGCAGGGCGCCCGCCGTCGCGTAGCCCTTCACGCAGAACAGGACGAGGTCGCACGGCCCGACCGAGGAGGCGTCGTCCGTCGCGGTCACCGGGAGCTTCAGGTCGCCCAGTGGGCTGAACAGCGTGAGCCCGGCACTGCGCAGCGCCGCGAGGTTCGCCCCGCGCGCCAGGAAGGCCACGTCGTGGCCCGCGGCGGCCAGCCTGGCCCCGAAATAGCCGCCCACACCACCCGCGCCGACGACCCCGATCCGCATGCGGGGCACCTTACGACACGGAATATGCACATTTCTCGGCGAGTTGACACGGGGGAAATGTCGGAACGGAAACCTCGAAGCCGAGACGCACGTCCAAGCTGCACGGGGGCTCGAGGTGTGGATCCCCGTCCCTTCGCGTCCTGACGGCGCAGGCATTGTCGCCTGGCAGCCGGCGGGGCGCGGCCCCCGGCCAAGGAAGCCGCGATGAGCGCACTGGAACCGACCCGAACCGCCACTCCCCGTCCCGCGTGCGGCTGGTGCGACAGCACGCACATCGCCGACGTGAGCTGCTCCTGCACGACCCCGTGCCGACAGGGCTGGTGCCCCGCCGTTCTCGAGGCCGAGGTAGTCCTGCCGAACCCACGGGACGCGGTCGCCTGACTAGTGCGGCGAGGCCGCCGGCCCGGCCCGCTTGCGCGCCACGGCCAGCAACGAGGCCGCCGACACGAGCGCCCACACGCCCTCGAGCATGAGGAAGCCCCACGTGCGGTGGTCGTAGGCGATGTAGGCGAGCACGCCCGCGCCGACGACGTTGAGCACGAGGTACGCGTACGAGCGCTGGCCCAGCCAGCCCGCCTGCGCGCCCGCGAACGCCCCGAGCACCATAAGCGCCGCCACGATCTCCACCGTCTGGCTCACAACGCCCCCTCGAGAACCGCCAGGAACGCCTACGGCTTGGCGGCGTGCGGCGCCTTGGTGCCGGGCGCGCGGTCCTTGCGGGTCGCGCGGGTGACCTCGGCGCGCTTGCCGGACGCGGCGGCCGGCGGCGCGGGGGCGACGCTCAGCGGCGGCTCGGAGACCGCGACGGTCTCCGGCGTGTCCAGAACGTCCGACGTGCCGGGGACGGTGAGCACCTGCGAATCGACGATGGCCGGGCCCTGGTCGGGCTCCGAACCGAGCACCCAGGTACCCACGCCGATGCCGCCGAGCGCCACCGCGATCGCGAGCGCGCGGAGCACCGGCGCCCCGGAGTCGCGGGCGCCGTGGGCGGGCGGGCGCCGACGGGTCATGGCGCGGAACGTAGCAGTCCGTTCACCCCGCGGACGCGCGACATTCCAGGGCTTGACCGACGCTCTTACAGCTCGAGGGCAGGATCTTCGTCGCGCGTACCTTCCGTCCCATTGGTCCCGTTGTCTCAGCCCTCGGCGGCGGGGATCTCACGCACGAAGATGTCGTCGGTGTCGTTGGTGTCGACGGCGGCCAGGTTGGGCGCCAGCGAGTCGAACGCGACCCGCGAGCCGTTTCGCGACAGCGACGGTGCGCCCGAGGTCCCGGCCGCGTCCGTGCCCTCGTTGGTGACGCTCACACGGGCCACGCTCCCGTCCGTACGGGACCAGCGGAAGGCGTCCCGCGCGCGGTTCGTGTCGTCCGGCACGAGCGTCGAGGCGAAGGAGTGGTAGCCGACGTAGGTGCCGTCCCCGCTGATCGACGCGAGCCCGCTGTCGGCCGCGACCTGCGCGCCCGAGCCGTCGACGCTCACCCGCACCGTGGTCTTCGCCAGGCGGTCCCGCAGGAACACGTCGTACTTGCGGTTCGTGTCGCGCGCCACCAGGTTCGTCGCGACCGAGTCGAACACCACGAAGCGCCCGTCGTCACTGATCGAGGGCGCGAAGCTCGCCCCGTTCGCCCCGCGGCCCTTGCTGTCGACGCTGATGCGCTCCTGCGTGTGGCGCTCGCGGTCGTAGACGTAGATGTCGTAGGCGTTGTTCGTATCGCCCGGCCCGAGGTTCGGCGACCAGGACTCGTAGGCCACGTACCGCCCGCCGGCCGACAGCACCGCCTGCCCGGAGTCCTCGGTGGTCTCCTCGCCGTTCGGGCCCACGGAGATGCGCTCGGTCACGCCGGTCTGGCGGTCGCGGACGAACACGTCCGACAGGTCGTTCGTGTCCCCCGACACGAGGTTGCTCGCGTACGAGTCGAACGCCACGTAGCGGCCGTCCGCCGACAGGGACGGCTGCTGGCTGTTGCCGTTCGCCTGCTCCGCGGGGTCGAGCGGCAGGTCCCCAGGTAGGACCCCCGTGGGTAGGCTGACCCGCTCGGTCGTCTTCTTCTCGCGGTCGAACACGTAGATGTCGTCGGAGTCGTTCGTGTCGCCGACGACCAGGTTCGTGGCCTGGGAGGAGAACGCGACGAAGCGGCCGTCGGCGTTGAGCGTCGGCTGCCCGCTCGAATAGTCGGAGTCCAGCCCGAGCGCGCCCGCGGTGATCCGCTCCGTCCGGCCCGCCTCGAGGTCGCGGACGAAGATCTCGAACTCGCCGTTGAGGTCCAGCGCGCTCAAGTTCGACGACTGCGACTCGAACGTGACGAACCGGCCGTCCGCGCTGATCGACTGGCTCTGGCTGAGGCCGTTGCCCAGGTCACCGCGGTCGTTCACGCTCACCGCGAGCGTGCGCCCCACCTCGGCGGCGGCCGCGGGCGAGGTCGTCGCCACCCCCAGCGCCAGGACGGCGGCGAGCGCCGCCAGCGCGCGCGGGGCCGGCGCGGCGCTTCGACTCCCCCTCGCCGTCATGCGTCCAGACAATAGGCACCACGGCAGGCGTTGCAAGGTCCACAGGAATGGCACCGGCGTCACACAGACTCCCCACAAGATCACGGTCGACCTTCTTACCAAGGGGCGCTCGGCCCTTCGATGATCGGGTGGTGCCGTGCCGGACAGGGCACGTCGACGGACCCGGACGGTCCCGAGGTCGCCGCCGAGGTGGGCAACCTGCTCCGGCCCTCGGCAACGAAAATTTGAGGCCGGGCGCCTAGGCTTCCCGAGCGAACGCGCAAGCCAGCGGGAAGGCGGACCAGGGTGACGATCAAGATCGGCTACAAGGCGTCGGCGGAGCAGTTCGGCCCGCGCGACCTCGTCGAGTTCGGGGTCGCGGCGGAACGGCACGGCTTCGACAGCGCGGTCGTCAGCGACCACTATCAGCCGTGGCGGCACAACGGCGGGCACGCGCCGTTCTCGATCTCGTGGATGACCGCCGTCGGGGAGCGGACGGAGCGCATCACCCTCGGCACGTCAGTCCTGACTGCGACGTTCCGCTACAACCCGGCCGTCGTCGCCCAGGCGTTCGCGACGATGGGCTGCCTCTACCCGGACCGCATCATGCTCGGCATCGGCACGGGCGAGGCCCTCAACGACGTCGCCGTGACCGGCATGGAGTGGCCCGAGTTCAAGGAGCGCTTCGCCCGCATGCGCGAGGCGATCGACCTCATGCGCAAGCTCTGGACGGAAGACCGCGTCGACTTCGACGGCACCTACTACAAGACCGTCGGCGCGACGATCTACGACCGCCCGGCCGACCCCGTCCCGGTCTACGTCGCCGCGGGCGGCCCCGTCGTCGCCAAGTACGCGGGCCGGGTGGGCGACGGGTTCATCTGCACCAGTGGCAAGGGGATGGACCTCTACCAGGAGAAGTTGGTCCCCGCGATCGCCGAGGGCATGGCCGCCGCGAGCCGCGCCGAGACCGACCTCGACCGGATGATCGAGGTCAAGCTCTCCTACGACCACGACGTCGACGTGGCCCTGCAGTCCACCCGCTTTTGGGCTCCCCTGGCGCTCTCCGCCGACCAGAAGGCCAGCCTGCACGACCCCATGGAGATGGAGAAGGCGGCCGACGCCCTCCCGATCGAGCAGGTCGCCTCCCGCTGGATCGTGACCGCGGACGCCGACGAGGCCGCCGAAGCCGTCCGCCCCTACGTGGAGGCGGGGTTCACCAACCTCGTCATCCACGCCCCGGGCGCGGACCAAGTCCGCTTCATGGAGCAGTTCGCCGCGGACGTCATGCCGAAGCTCCGCGCTCTCGCCTGAGCAAGGCGCCGAGCCTCAGGACCAACCCGTGCGTCCGACCACCGACCCGCAATAACGAGTCGATGGTCGGACGCACGGGGTGCCCCGCCCTGACACATCACACCGCCGAGAGGAGCAGTCCCGCGAGCGTTCCGCGCGGAGCGCGCAATCAGAGCAGTTCGGGGTGCGAGCCGCTGAGGTGAGTCGGGATCGGCGGGAGCTCGTGCGCCTTCTCGTAGTCCGCCAACTGCGAGATGCGGCGGCTGTGCCGCTCTTCACCCGTGTAGTCGGTCTCCAGGAAGATCTGGACGAACCGGGCGGCCTCGTCGGCGGTGTGCATCCGCGCGCCGATGCTGATCACGTTCGCGTTGTTGTGCAGCCGGGAGAGCTCGGAGATCTCCTCGCTCCACACGAGCGCGGCCCTGATGCCGGGGACCTTGTTCGCGGAAATCTGCTCGCCGTTGCCGGACCCGCCGAGGACGATGCCGACGCTGTCCGGGTCGGCCGCCGTCTTCGTGGCGGCGAGCAGGCAGAACGGTGGATAGTCGTCGTCGGGGTCGTACGCCACGGGGCCGCAGTCGACGGGCTCGTGCCCGTTCTCCTCGAGCCAGGTCAGCAGATGATCTTTGAGCTCGAATCCCGCATGGTCCGAGCCGAGGTAGACGCGCATCCGCGGAGTCTTTCAGGTCACACCCTCAGCCGTATGCAGCGGCCGCGCCGGCGTCGAATTTCGGCTTCTCGGAGCGGCTGCGCTTGAGCTCGTAGAAGCCCGGGGTGGCGGCCACGAGGACGACCCCGTCCCACAGCTTGCCCGCGTCCTCGCCTGTCGGCGCGGGAGTGACGACCGGCCCGAAGAACGCGACGCCGCCGACGTGGATCACCGGGGTTCCCACGTCCATGCCGACGGCGTCCATGCCCTCGTGGTGGGACGCCCGCACCGCGTCGTCGAGACCGTCGTCGTCCCAGGCGTTCACGAGGTCGGCGGGCAGGCCCGCGGCGGCCAGCGCCGCGGCGACCGTCTCCCGCGTCCGCGGCAAGCCTTGGTTGTGGAAGCGGCGGCCGAGCTCGGTGTAGAGGCCGGCCACGACGCCGGGTCCTTCCTTCTGCCGCGCGGCCATGACGACGCGGCCGATACCGCGGCCGGCGGCCCGCTTCGCCAGGCCCTCGGCGTCCGCTTCCCGGTTCTCGTTGAGGGTCGCCAGGCTCATCTGGTGGAAGGCTACGTCGACGGGACGGACGGCCTGGACCTCCAACATCCAGCGCGAGGCGAGCCACGCCCACGGGCAGACGGGATCGAACCAGAAGTCGGCGACCTGGCGGTCGGTCTCGGTCACGGCGGGCCTCTCGTAGTGGCTGGCGGGACGACGACGGGTTGAACCACCCGCGCACCGGCCTGGATTCCCCGAGAACCTCCGGTCACGCCCGTGGCAGGATGGCGCGCGTTCTGCCAGCTGAAGACGGAGGATCGCCCGGTGCCCGGCCAAAACCTCACCCGTGACGAGGCCCGTGAGCGGGCCGGCGGCGTCGACGTCCACTCGTACGCGGTCGAACTCGACCTCACCACGGCTGATCGGACCTTCCGGTCCACCACTGTCGTGCAGTTCACCAGCCTCGCGAACGGTGCCCCCACGTTCCTGGACCTGATCGCCCCCGAGGTCCGGGACATCACGCTGAACGGGCGCGCGCTGGACCCCGCGGAGGCGTTCGACGGCTCCCGGATCCAGCTGCCGGCCCTGGACGTGGAGAACACCCTGCGGGTGGTCGCCGACTGCGCGTACATGAACACGGGCGAGGGCCTGCACCGCTTCGTCGACCCCGTCGACAAGGGCACGTACCTGTACACCCAGTTCGAGGTCGCGGACGCGAAGCGGGTGTTCGCCTGCTTCGACCAGCCCGACCTGAAGGCCACCTTCCAGCTCACGGTGCTGGCCCCGAACGACTGGGCGGTCTTCTCGAACCAGCCGACGCCGGACCCGCGCCCGCTGCCGGGCCGTCCGGACGCGTCCGCGTGGGCCTTCGAGGCGACCCCGCCGGTCTCGACGTACATCACGGCGCTGGTGGCGGGCTCGTACGAGGTCGTCCGCAGCGAGTACACCCGCGGCGACGTGGTGATCCCGATGGCCGTGGCGTGCCGGCGCTCCCTCGCGAGCCACCTCGACGCGGACGAGATCTTCCACGTCACCCGGCAGGGCTTCGACTTCTTCCTCGACCTCTTCGACTGCCCGTACCCGTTCGCGAAGTACGACCAGCTGTTCGTGCCGGAGTACAACGCCGGCGCTATGGAGAACGCGGGCTGCGTGACGATCCTGGAGGACTACGTCTTCCGGTCGAAGGTCACCGACGCGTCCTACGAGCGCCGGGCCGAGACGATCCTGCACGAGCTCGCGCACATGTGGTTCGGCGACCTGGTCACCATGCGCTGGTGGGACGACCTGTGGCTGAACGAGTCGTTCGCGACGTACGTCAGCGTCCTGTGCCAGTCCTCGGCGACGCGCTGGACGAACGCGTGGACGACGTTCGCGAACGTCGAGAAGACCTGGGCCTACCGCCAGGACCAACTGCCGACGACGCACCCGATCGTCGCCGACATCCGCGACCTCGAGGACGTCGAGGTCAACTTCGACGGCATTACCTACGCCAAGGGCGCGTCGGTGCTCAAGCAGCTGGTCGCGTGGGTCGGGCACGACAACTTCTTCGAGGCGATCCGGCGGTACTTCAAGCGCCACGCCTGGGGCAACACGACGCTGGCCGACCTCCTGACGATCCTCGAGGAGACCTCCGGGCGCGACCTGCGCTCGTGGTCGAAGGAGTGGCTCGAGACGGCCGGCGTCAACGTGCTGCGTCCCGACTACGCCGTGGACGCCGACGGAAACTTCGCCTCGTTCGCGGTCGCCCAGTCGGCGCCCGACGAGTGGCCGACGGTGCGCTCGCACCGCATCGCGGTCGGTCTCTACGACCTGGTCGACGGCAAGCTCGGCCGCCGGGAACGAGTCGAGATCGACATCTCGGGCGCCTCGACCACCGTCCCCGAACTCGTCGGCAAAGCTGGCGCGGACCTCGTCCTGGTCAACGACGACGACCTGACCTACGCCAAGATCCGCCTGGACGAGCGCTCGCTGGCGACGGTGGGCCGCCACCTCGGCGCGATCACCGACTCGCTGCCGCGGGCGCTGTGCTGGTCCGCGGCGTGGGACATGACCCGCGACGCCGAGCTGCCGGCCCGCGACTACGTCGACCTGGTACTGCGCGGGGTCGGCTCGGAGTCGGACATCGTGGTCGAGCAGGCGCTGCAGCGTCAGGCGATGGCGGCGCTGTACTCGTTCGCCGACCCCGACTACCGCGAGACCGGGCTCGTCCGGCTCGCCGACGGCGCCCTGAGCTTCCTGCGCGGCGCGGAGCCGGGCAGCGACCGCCAGCTGTCCTGGGCGCGGACGTTCGCGGCCGTGGCTCGCGGGCAGGAGCAGCTCTCCGTCCTGGTGGGCCTCCTCGACGGCCGCGACGGCATCGAGGGCCTGAAGATGGACGCCGACCTGCGCTGGCACGTCCTGCGGCGCCTCGTGGCGGCCGGCATCGCGAACGAGAAGGACATCGACGCCGAGCTCGACCGGGACGAGACGGCCGCCGGGCAACGGCACGCCGCGGGCGCCCTCGCCGCTCGGCCGACCCCCGCCGCGAAGGAGGAGGCCTGGTCCTCGGTCGTCGTCGAGGCGGACCTGCCGAACGCGATGCAGGCGGCGATCATCGGCGGCTTCGTCCAGTACGACCATGCGGCCGTCCTGGAGGAGTACGTCGAGCGGTACTTCCAGGCCGTGCCCGACGGTCTGGGCCGACCGAACGAACGAGATCGCGCAGGGCATCGTCATCGGGCTGTACCCGTCGTACCGGATCGAGCAGTCCACGGTGGAGCGCACCGACCGCTTCCTCGCGGAGACCGACCCACCGCCGTCACTGCGCAGGCTCATGGTCGAGAGCCGGGACGGCGTGCTGCGGGCGCTGCGGGCCCGCGCCTGCGACAAGGCAGCCGGCGAGGCCGGCTAGTTGCGGTTGCCGGTGTGCAGCGAGGCGGGGTGCTTCGCGTGTTCGGCCAGGACTTGTAAGCCCTGAGCGAGCCCGCCCGCGAGGTCCCGGACGGCGAACGAACTGGTCATGCTCGCGGCGGCGAGGGCGCAGGCCCGGTCGTCGGCGAAGCGACGCGCGCGCGAACCCGTGACTATCTCGAGGGCGCGCGCGTCGGGATCCACGAAGACGAGGACGCTGTCGGGCGCCTCGGCGCCCAGCTCGGCATGCCGACGTCGGGCGTAGGCGCGAGGGTTGCCCTCGGCCGGCCCGACGTGGACGGAGAAGTTCAGCCCGCAGACCTGGCGGGCGAGCCGGACGGCTCGCAGGATGTCGTCCTGTTGGTGCGAGGTGAAGCCGGTCAATACCGCGCACTGGCGCCACCGCCGTGGGGGTCGTTCCCGGAGGTGATGGACGGGGGACGGTGCACCCCGGCCGGGTAGTGGCCGTGCTCGTCCGGCGCGGGGAACCAGGCCGGGCCGCCGCCGATGGTGTGGCCCGCGCGGTAGGGCGGGTTCTTGCCCTTCATCACCGAGCAGACGATCCAGATCAGGAGCAGGGAACCGAGGGGGATCGCACCGAAGGTCATCAGGGCGTGCATCTTGGAGATCGTCTCGCCGGGCTCGTCCCCGTCGTCGCGGGTGACCGCGAACGCGGGGGAAGCGACGAGGGAGGAGAGCGAGGCGACGGCGCAGACAACACTGGCCCGCTGGGCGTGGCGTGACGTCACGGGGGACAACTTAGCGAACGCCCCGGGCGTCGGGAGGCCCCCTCCGTCACGGCGTCCCGCTCGCGGTGAACAGTCCGGCGAGCTCGCGTACGCGGGGGGACGCCCGCAGGTCCTCCAGGAGGACGGGCCGGCCGGCGCCGTCCAGCATCGGCAGCTGCCAGTTCGGGTACTCGAGGTAGGTCCCCGGCTGGTTGTGGGTGCGCCGGTCCCCCGCCGCGTCCGACAGGGCGATGCCGTGCAGCAGCGACGGCGTCCGGGCCAGGAAGGTGTGCAGCGCGGTGACCATCGCCGCCGAATCCGCGGCGTCCGCCGTCCCCGCTCGGGCAGGGCGATGCCGAGGTCGTCCAGCAGGGCGCGCCACTGGTCGAGCTCGACCGCGAGGTCCGACCACTCGTGCTCGGCGGGGCGGCTGAGCAGGCCGAGGCGGTCGCGCAGGGCGACGTGCTCGCCGGCGAGGTAGCCCGCGGTCGGCGGCAGGTCGTGGGTCGTGACCGTCCCCAGGCACAGCTCGCGCCAGGCCTCCGGGCGCCGCGGGCCCGCCGCGTCGCGCTCGAACCACAGGATCGACGTGCCGAGCATGCCGCGCTCGCGCAGGTAGTCGCGCACCCACGGCTCGACGGTGCCGAGGTCCTCGCCGATGACGACGGCCCCGGCGCGGTGCGCCTCCAGCGCGAGGATGCCGACGAGCGCCTCGTGGTCGTAGCGCACGTACGTGCCCTCGGACGGCTTCGCGCCGGACGGCACCCACCAGAGCCGGAACAGGCCCATGACGTGGTCGACGCGCAGGCCGCCCGCGTGCCGGAGCACGGCCCGGACCATGTCGCGGTACGGGGCGTAGCCGAGCTCCGCGAGCTGGGTCGGCTTCCACGGCGGCTGGCTCCAGTCCTGCCCGAGCTGGGTGAACGCGTCGGGCGGGGCGCCGACCGACGCGCCGATCGCGAGGACGTCCTGCAGCGCCCATGAGTCCGCGCCGCCGGGGTGCACGCCCACGGCCAGGTCGTGGATGACCCCCAGCGGCATCCCGGCCTCGGCGGCGACCGCGCGGGTCCGGGCCAGCTGGCCGTCGAGCTGCCACTGCAGCCAGGTGTGGAACTCGACGCGGACGGCGAGGCGCTCGCGTTCGGCGGCGACCTCGGGGGTCGCCGGGTTGCGCAGCTCGACCGGCCAGGCCATCCACTCCGGGCCGTGCGCCTCGACGAGCGCGCACCAGGTCGCGAAGTCGACGAGGCCTTCGGCCTCGCGGGCGCGGAACGCCTCGAAGTCGCGCTTGCGGGCCGCGGTCCGCCGGGCCTTGAAGACGAGCTCGAGCGCCTGCCGCTTCGCGGTCCACACGGCGTCCCGGTCGAGCAGGTCGTCCGGCCCGCCGACCTGGCGCATCGACTCCGCGAGCGCGGCGATGCGCTTGCGGCCGGTCGCCGAGACCGCCGCGAGCTCCGGGATCTCGTCCACGCTGAGGTAGAGCGGGTTCACGAAACGCCGGGTCATCGGCAGGTACGGCGACGGCTCGATCGGCGACACCGGGGAGCCGGCGTGCAGCGGGTTCACCAGGACGAAGCCGGCCCCAAGCTCGCCGCCGGACCAGGAGATCAGCTCGGCGAGGTCGGCCAGGTCGCCGAGCCCCCAGGAGCGCTGGGAACGGACCGCGTACAGCTGGACGAGGTACCCCCACACCGACCGATCGGCGAGCGCCTCGGGCAGCTCGACCCGCTGCGGCGTCACGACGAGCGGCGCCGAGGCGGAGCCGGTGGCGCAGGTGGCGTGCACCCGGTGCCAGCCCAGCGGCAGGTCACCGGGCAGCTCGAAGGTCGCCTCGCCGACGAGCTTGCCGTCGGCGAGGGTGGGGTCGATCCAGCGGTCGAGCTGACGTAGGTCACGGCGCTCCGAGCCGTCCTCCAGCTCGAGCCACACCTCGACCGGCTCGCCGTGCGGGACGTGCACCCAGAACGACGTCGTGGACAGCCCGCCCGCCCGTTGCACCACGCACGGCGGCAGCATCCGCCGCCAGCGGTCGGTGACGATGCGGCTCAGCGCCTCGCCGGCGCTCGCCGGGGTGGACGCGTCGACGCCGAGCGCGCCGAGGACCGCGACGATCGTCGCCTCGGACACGTGCACGTACTCACCGCGCCAGTCCCAGTACTCGGTGGCGACCCCGTGGGCGGTCGCCAGCGCGACGAGGTTGGGCGAGAGATCGTTCACGCGGTTGATCCTTCACTATGTCTGCGGCACTATCGGTCACCAGCACTCCGGACGCCGGTCCGCCCACGGCCGGGCCCGCTCGATCTGGCCCGCGAGCGCGAGCAGGTGAGCCTCACCCGCCGGGCGCCCGGCAAGCATCACGCCGACCGGCAGGCCTTCGGCGCTCACGTGCAGCGGGAGCGTGATCGCCGGCTGGCCCGTCACGTTGAACAGGGCCGTGAACGGGGTGAACGCCTTCTGCGCGGCGAAGTCGGCGGCCGGGTCGGCGTCGTCACGCAGCGCGCCGACCGCCACCGGCGGGGACGCCAGCGTCGGGGTCAGGATCGCGTCGTAGGGCCGCCACGCGGTGAGCACCGCGCGGGCGAGGGACTGCATCGCCGCCAGGGACGCGACGAACGCCGGCGCGCCGAGCCCGGCCCCGCGCTCGCGCAGCCAGCGGGTCAGCGGGCGCAGCAACCCCTCGCTCCCCGCCGGGACGGGGGCGGACGCCGCCAGCGCGGCCCACACGTCCTCGAACGACGCCGCGGACGCCGGGTCGGCGGGCGGCGGGACGTCGACGATCTCGTGGCCGAGGCTCGCGAGCAGGGCGGAGGCGTCCTCGTACGCCGCCAGGCACTCGGGGTGGACGGGCCGCTCGGAGATCACCGGGGTGGCGAAGCGGCCGATCCGCAGGCGGCCGGGCTCGCGTCCGGCCCAGGCGAGGAAGGTCTCGCCCGGCGGCAGCGGCGGCGCCCAGTGCGGGTCGCCGGGCATCGGCCCGGCGAGCACGTCGAGCAGGGCGGCGGCGTCCGCGACCGTCCGGGCCAGCGGGCCGTGGCAGGCGAGCCCGGCGACGTCCCCGCCGAGCGGGCCGTTGCTGATCCGTCCGCGCGAGGTCTTCAGCCCGACCAGCCCGCACACCGACGCCGGGATGCGCACGGACCCGCCGCCGTCGTTGCCGAGGGCGACCGGCGCGAGACCGGCGGCGACCGCGGCGGCCGCGCCCCCGCTGGACCCGCCCGCCGAGCGGGTCAGGTCCCACGGCGTGCGCGCGGGCGGGGCGACGTCCGGCTCGGTGTACGCCGGCAGGCCGAATTCGGGTGCGTTGGTCTTGCCGATCATGACCGTGCCGGCGTCCCCGAGCCGGGTGACGACGTGGTCGTCGGTGCGCGGGACGTGGTCCGCGTACGCGGCGGACCCGAACGTCGTCCGCACGCCCGCGACCGCCGACAGGTCCTTGACCGGGACGACGACGCCGAACAGCGGGCCGAGACTGCTCGCCGCCGGCGAGCACTGCCGCCTGCGCCGCCTCGGCCTGGGCGAGCGCCAGTTCGGCGGTCACGATGACGAAGGCGCCGACGGCCGCGTCCAGCTCGGAGATGCGGCGCAGGTAGTGCCGGTGAGCTCGACCGGGGAGACCTCCCGGGAGCGGACCGCCCGCGCCTGTTCCAGGGCGGTCAGGTCGTGCAGGTCGGCCACGAGCGCCGACGCTAACAGCGGGAAGTTACGGGACCGTCAGGCGGAAGCTTCGTCCGGGAACACGTCGCGCACATAACCGGTGAGGTACGGCAGCCACCTCGGGTCGTTGCGCCCGGTTCCCAGGATCCGCCAGGCCGGCCCCGAGGGTTGTCGCGGCGCGACCCGCACGCCCCACCCCAGCTCGGAGATGTGGCGGTCGCTCTTGACGTGGTTGCAGCGGCGGCAGGCCGCCACGACGTTCTCCCAGACGTGCTCGCCGCCGCGGCTGCGCGGGATCACGTGGTCGACACTGTTGGCCACCGCGCCGCAGTAGACGCATCGACCCCCGTCCCGGGCGAAGATGGCCCGACGGGTCAGCGGGATGCCGGTGCGGTAGGGCACGCGGACGTAGCGGTGCAGGCGGACGACCGAGGGCAGCGGGACGGCGGCGGCGGCGCTGTGCAGCACCGTCCCGGACTCTTCCACCGTCGAAGCCTTGTGGTTGAGGACGAGGATCAGCGCGCGTCGTTGCGACACGACGCACAGCGGTTCGTACGTCGCGTTGAGGACCAGGGCGTGCCCCACGGAACCTCCTCGGCAGGCACCCGGCACGTGGCGCGTGCCGAGGTAGCTGACTCAGTGTCCGGGACGGGAGGCGGTTTCGGCCAGCACAATCCGGAATGGGCTCTCAGGCGCCGTCGCCGCCGCGCAGTTCCGCGACCACCGGCGCGAACGCCTCCATGAACCCCTGGTGGACGGTGACATAACTGAAGCTGTACCGCTCGCGGTGCTCGCGGAGCTGCTCCGCGATCTCTGCGACGGTGCCGAGCAGCAGGTACGGGGTCTCGAGAACCTGCTCGACGGTCATGTCCGAGCCGTGGGCGGCGATCAGCTCCTCGGCCGCCGCGCGGCGATTGCCGGTCACCACCACGGCCTGGACGAGCAGGTGCCACTCGATGTCGTCCGCGCGCGGCCCGGCCAGGTCGCGGGCGTACGCGACCCGCTCGGCCGCCTCCGCGGCCGTGGCCAGGCGAAACGTCCCCGGCGGCTGCCCGGGGATCTGGAAGACCCCGGCGACGCCGAGGATGTCGGCGTAGAGCGCGCCGATCTGCAGGAGCCGGTCGCCCGTGCCGCCGATGATCAGCGGCGGGCCCGACCCGCCGAAGCCCGCCTTCTGCACGGGCTTCGGCGCGGTGACCCCCTCCGGGAGCTGGTCGAACGGCGTCGTGAAGAACCGGCGCAGGTCCTGGATCATCGCTTCCAGGTAGTCCGCGCGGGCACCGAAGGACTCGAACGGGATTCCGGCCGCGTCGAACTCCCACTTCATGTGCCCGCTGCCGAGCCCCAGCTCGAGCCGGCCGTCCGTGAGCAGGTCGGCGCAGGCGACCTCGCGCGAGAGCAGCGCGGAGTTCCAGAACGGCGCGTTCAGCACGAGGGTGCCGACGCGCAGCGCGGTGGCGTCCGCGACGGCCACGGCGAGCGGGAACGGGGCGGCTCCGCCGAGGTGGTCCGGGACGAAGACGGTGTCGTAACCGGCCGCCTCACCCGCCCGGGCGACGGCGAGGACGTCGGCCCGCGACGCCAGCCCGCGGAGGTTGAAAGAGAACCGGAAGGAACGCATGCGGGCCAGCGTGCCCATAATTCGCCCATGTCGCGACCCGCCCGCCGCTTGCTTCGCGCCACCGTCGCCGGAATCGGCGTCACGGTCGGCGCGCTCCTCCTCACGGTCGCCGACCCCGCGGCCGCGCGACCAGCCGATTCCGGCGGCCCGTCGGTCGCTGGGCCCTCGGTCTCTGGAGCCGCGTCCGCCCCCGCCTGGCTGCGCTACGACCGCCCCGCCACCTACGAGGTGGCGTCTGAGGAGGTCAGGGTCCCGATGCGGGACGGGGTCGGCATGCGCTGCACGCTCGCGCGCCCGGCCCGGGCCGGGGTCGCCCTGCCCGGCCCGTACCCGGCGATCGTGACGAACTTCTTCGCCTACCGGGCGTTCCAGCAGACCGCTTTCAAAGTGCAGTCCGACGGGTTCACCACCCGCGGCTACGCGACGCTGAGCTGCTCGCCGCGCGGCTCGGGCGGGACGCCGGGCACGTGGGCGCCGTTCGCCGCCCAGGAGAGCCGCGACAACTACGACCTGGTCGAGTGGGCCGGCAAAGCGCCGTGGAGCGACGGCCGCGTCGGCCAGACGGGCATCAGCTACGGCGGCATCACCACGTACAAGGCGGCAGCCGCCGCACCGCCGCACCTGAAGGCCGTCGCACCGATCGTCGCGTACTCCGACGTCTACTCCGAGATGGTCTATCCGGGCGGGGTCCGCGGCATGCCGCTGCGCTGGTGGCCGGCCCTGACCTGGGGAACCTCGCTCCCGGACGCGGGCCCCGACGGCGTGGCCGCCCTGCCGCGCTACCTCTCGTTCGAGGAGCAGGCGCAGGCGCACCCGCTGCGTGACACGTACTGGCGCGAACTCGCGATCGACACCGAGGCGCTCGACGCGGGCAACGTGCCGGTGCTCGGGATCGGCGGGTGGCACGACCTGTTCCCGGCCGGGATGGTCGCCAACTACCTCGCCGCGAAGGACCAGAGCCGGCTGCTGATGCTGCCCTGGGCGCACGGCGACTTCGTGCCCGGCCTGCCCGACTTCGCCGTCGTCGACCACGCCCTGCTCGCCTGGTTCGACCACCATCTGATGCGCCTGCCCGGGGCGCCCCTGCCGTCGGCGAAAGTCACCAGCTGGGAGCTGCCGCGCGCGCAGGGCAAGTTCGTCGAGTTGCGCGGCTGGCCAGCCTCCGACCTCGTCCAGCGGGTCTACCTGACCACCGCCGGGACGCTCGCGCTCGAGCCCGGCACCCCGGGGCACCCCTCGTACAAGGTGAACCCGTTCGACAACGGCTGCGCCTGCGTCGAGCACGGGGTCTACTCCGCGCCCGACGACCCCTACAACGACCAGCGGGTGGCCGACCAGGCCCGGCTGCACTTCGACGGCAGGCCGCTGGCCGGCGACGCCGTCATCGCCGGCAGCCCCGTCGCCCACCTGGACGTCGCTCTGAGCGCGGACGACGGCAACCTCGTCGTGCGGCTGGAGGACGTCGCTCCGGACGGCACGTCGCACGTCGTCACGACGGGCTGGCTGCGGGCGAGCCACCGGTCGGGGCACGCCAAGACGGTCACCCTGATCCCGGGGAAGACGTACAGCTACGACGTCCCGCTGTGGCCCACGCACTGGCGACTTCGGGCCGGCCATCTGCTCCGCGTGTCCGTGAGCAGCGGCGATCTGGCGATGATCGAACCGAACGCACCGGCCGGCACTGTCACCGTGGTGACGGGCGGCACGGGCGGCACGAGCATCGACGTCCCGACGGGAACGACGGGCCGCTAAGTTTGCGGCCATGCCGCGACCCGATTACCCCGACACCCCCCGCCAGGACATCGTCGAGGACCTGCACGGCCGCCAGGTCGCAGACCCGTACCGCTGGTTGGAAGACGCCGCCGACCCCGCCACCGAAGCCTGGTCTCAGGCGCAGGACGCCCTGCTCGACGCCGAGCGCGCGACCTGGCCGGGCATGGACGCGTTGCGTGCCCGCACGATGGCGCTGCTCGGCGCCGGCGTCGTCACCGCCCCGAACTGGCGCGGCGGCCGACAGTTCCTGATGCGCCGCACGGCCGAGCAGGAGCACGCCGTGCTCGTCACGATCGACCCGGCGGAGGACGGCGCAGCTGAGCGCATCCTGCTCGACCCGATGGCGATCGACCCGGGCGGCACGACCACGCTGGACGCGTGGCAGCCGTCGAAGGACGGGCGCCTGCTCGCCTACCAGCTCTCCGTCGGCGGCACGGAGGAGTCCTCCGTGCGCGTCATGGACGTGGCCACCGGCGAGATCGTCGACGGCCCGATCGACCGCACGCGCTACTCCCCCGTCGCGTGGGTCCCGGGCGGCAAGGCGTACTACTACGTCCGCCGGCTCGCCCCGGCCGACGTCCCGGCCGGCGAGGAGCAGTACCACCGCCGCGTGTTCCTGCACCACGTCGGGACGGACCCGGACTCCGACGTCATGGTGTTCGGCGACGGGCTCGACAAGACGAACTACTACGGCGTCTCGGTCAGCCGCGACGGCCGCTGGCTGTCGGTGTCCGCCTCGACCGGCACCGCCCCGCGCAACGACCTGTGGCTCGCCGACCTGTCGGCCAGCCCGCTGGAGCGTCCGGAACTCGTGGACGTCCAGGTGGACGTGGACGCGTCCACGGGCATCGAGGTCGGCCGCGACGGGCGGCTCTACGTCTTCACCGACCGCGACGCGCCCCGCGGCCGCCTCTGCGTGACCACCCCCGAGGCACCCGGCGCCGAGCACTGGACCGACCTGATCCCGGAGGACCCGGAGGCCGTCTTCGACGGTTACGCGATCCTCGACGGCCCCGAGCTCGGGGACGCGCCGGTCATGCTCTGCGCCTGGACGCGGCACGCCGTCAGCGAGCTGACCATGCACGACCTGCCGCACGGGCGAGCTGCGCGACACCGTCCCGCTGCCGGGCCTCGGTTCGATCGGCGGCGTCACCGAGCTGCCCGAGGGCGGGCACGAGGCGTGGTTCGGCTACACCGACCACACCACTCCGTCGTCGGTCTTCCACTACGACGCCCGCACGCACACCACGACGTTGTGGGCGAGCGCGCCGGGCACCGTCGAGGTGCCGGACGTGGCGACCGAACAGGTCACCTACACCTCGCGGGACGGCACGGCCGTCCGCATGTTCGTCATCTCGAAGGCCGGCGCCGGCCCGGCCGAGGCGGGCCCGCGGCCGACGACGCTCTACGGCTACGGCGGCTTCGGCATCTCGCTGACCCCGGCGTTCTCGGCCGGGATCCTCGCGTGGGTCGAGGCCGGCGGCGTGTACGTGGTCGCGAACCTGCGCGGCGGCGGCGAGGAGGGCGAGGGGTGGCACCGTGCCGGCATGGGCGGGAGCAAGCAGAACGTCTTCGACGACCTGCACACCGCGGCGGAGTGGCTGATCGAGCACGGCTGGACGACCCCCGCCCAGCTCTCGATCGCGGGCGGGTCGAACGGCGGGCTGCTCGTCGGCGCCGGCCTGACCCAGCGCCCCGACCTGTACGCGGCCGTGGTGTGTTCGGCGCCGCTGCTGGACATGGTCCGCTACGAGCACTTCGGGCTCGGCCAGACCTGGTCGTCAGAATACGGCACCGCGGCCGACCCGGAGCAGCTCGGCTGGCTGCTGGCCTACTCCCCCGTGCACAACGTGCGCGAGGGCGTCGACTACCCGGCGACGCTGTTCACGATCTTCGACGGCGACACCAGGGTCGACACGATGCACGCCCGCAAGCTCGCGGCCGCGCTGCAGCACGCGACCTCCGGCGACCGGCCGATCCTGATCCGGCGCGAGTCCGACGTCGGCCACGGCGCCCGGGCGATCAGCAAAGCCGTCGAGGTCAACGTCGACTCGATGGCCTTCGCCGCCGCGCATACCGGGGGTCTGGACTTCGGCGCTGCCTTCGGTGCTGCCTCCGGGGCAGCCTCCGGGTGAAGGACAACTAGTGCGGTGGGTCTCGGTGGTCCCCGGCCCCAGGTCCACGTCGGAGCCGACGTCCCTGCTCGTCCAGGAGACCGTGCCCTGCTATCGCAGCGAGAGCACCACCTCGCTGTGCAGCCGGGTCCACGACTGGACGGGCAACACCTGGCTCGCCGAGTCGTCGAACTGGCTGATCGCCAAGCCACTGCGGATCGTCGCGATCATCGTCGTGGCGATGCTGGTCAAGCGGGTAGTGCACCGCGCGATCGGCCGGCTCTGCGACCGGGCGGCGCACGGCACCGTCCCGGGCGTCCTCACCCGCGGGCGCGCGCCGACGGGGCCGGAGGCCGCGCTGGTCACCGAGCGGCGCAAGCAACGGTCCGCGACTATGGCCTCGGTGCTGCGCAGCATCTCCACGGGTGTCGTCTACAGCATCGCCCTACTGATGGCGCTGTCCGAGCTGACGTTCAACATCGGGCCTCTCATCGCCAGCGCCGGCATCCTGGGCGTGGCCCTGGGCTTCGGCTCGCAGACGCTGGTCAAGGACTTCCTGTCCGGCATCTTCATGATCCTCGAGGACCAGTACGGCGTCGGGGACGACATCGACACGGGCAACGCGAACGGGATCGTCGAGGCCGTGGGGTTGCGCGTCACACGGCTGCGCGACATCGAGGGGACGGTCTGGTACGTCCGCAACGGCGAGATCACGCGGGTCGGCAACAAGAGCCAGGGTTGGGCCCGCGCGGTCATCGACGTCGACATCGCCTACGGGGAGGACATCTCCCGCGTCCGGGCCCGGTTGGCCGAGGCCGGCCGCGCGCTCATGGACAAGCCTGAGTACCGCGAGATGATCCTCGAGGAGCCGTCCGTCTGGGGCGTCCAGGCGCTGTCGGCGAACTCCGTGGTGATGCGGGTCGTGGTCAAGACCAAGCCGGGCATGCAGTTCGCGGTCGCCCGCGAGTTGCGCGAGCTGATCAAGACGACGATGGACGACAACGACATCGAGATGCCCTTCCCGCAGCGGACGGTCTGGGTGCGTACCGAGGGGCCCGGCTCCGACCCCGCCGCAGCAGGTGTTCTCGGCAGAGGACGGCGCCGCGGCAGGACGCCACGGCGCAGGACGAGGCGGCCGAAGCTCCCGCCGCCCCGCCGCCCGCCCCCCCGCCGGCCCCACCGGCCCCGTCCGGCCCCCCGAACCCGCGCCGCGGCTGAGGGCTTTGCGAGACTGCGTTCATGACCGAGTTCCAGCAACCCCCCGAGGACTTCTACTCGGCCGTCGGCGGCGCCGTGTTCTTCCGCGCCCTCGTGCAGCGCTTCTACGCGGGGGTAGCGCAGGATCCGGAGCTGCGCCCGATGTACCCGGAGGAGGACCTGACCGGGGCCGAGGAGCGTCTGCGCATGTTCCTCGAGCAGTACTGGGGCGGGCCGCGCACCTACTCCGACCAGCGGGGGCACCCGCGGCTGCGGATGCGGCACGCGCCGTTCGAGGTGACGCTCGGCGATGCGGGACCGCTGGCTGGTGCACATGCGTGCGGCGGTCGACTCGCTCGACATGCCGCCGCAGTACGAGACGGCGCTGTGGAAGTACATGGAGATGGCCGCGCACAGCATGGTCAACGCGGCGGGCTGACCGGCTCCTCGAGCCAGCACCCCAGCGCTGCCCGCTCCGCCGCGGTGACCCGGCGCGGCCGGTCGGCGTCGAAGTCGAACGGCGCCAGCGTCGTGCGGCCGCGGCAGTACACGAGGTCGTCGGCGACGATCTCGCAGTCGACGACGACGGTCGCGGCGGTGACGGCCGAGACCCAGGTGACCGCGGTGATCGGCTCGGCCCGGTAGACCCAGCGGCAGCAGGTAGTCGACCCGCATGCGGACGACGACGAGCGTGCCGAGCAGCGTGCCGGTATCCCCGGACGCCAGCATGTGCGCCCGCGCCTCCTGCAGGTAGGCCGCGTAGGTCACGTTGTTGACGTGGCGGTTGACGTCCTGGTCCGCCCACCTCATGTGGATCTCGGTGCGGTGGCGCGTCACGACCGACGCCCGGTGTAGGGCTCGCCGGCGAACCGGCCCAGCCACTCGCGCTCGGCGTCGTCCAGCGGACGGGAGCGGGCCGTGGAGATGCCGACCGCCACCAGCGTGGAGGACGCGGTCGCGAAGACCGTGTCGTCGTCCGCGATCTCCTGGGAGATGTCGAACGACGCGCGGCCGACGCGGCTCACGACGGAGGCGACCCGCACCAGGTCGCGGCGGAACGTCAGCGGCCGGCGGTACGCGATCTCGATCGAGGCGATGACGAGGCTGCGGGAGTCCCACCCGGCCTGGGTTTCGTCGCCCAGGCCGAGCATCCGCAGCCGGCCCTCCTCGAGGTAGCGCAGGTAGCCGGTGTTGTTGACGTGCCGGTACGCGTCCATGTCGACCCAACGGATCTGACAGGGCATCACATGGGGAGTCACCCGCGGCCGCTCAGTCGCGCTTGAACCGGCGGTAAGTGGCCCGGTGCGGACGCAGCGCCTCAGGCCCGAGCCGTTCCGCCTTGTTCTTCTCGTAGGACTCGAAGTTGCCCTCGAACCAGAACCACTGGGAATCCCCCTCGTACGCGAGGATGTGGGTCGCCACGCGGTCGAGGAACCACCGGTCGTGGGAGATCACGACGGCGCAGCCGGGGAAGTCCAGCAGCGCGTCCTCCAGGGAGGACAGGGTCTCCACGTCCAGGTCGTTGGTCGGTTCGTCCAGCAGGATCAGGTTGCCGCCGAGCTTCAGGGTCAGCGCCAGGTTGAGCCGGTTGCGCTCACCGCCGGAGAGCACGTTGGACGGCTTCTGCTGGTCCGGACCCTTGAAGCCGAACGCGGAAACGTAGGCGCGGCTGGGCATCTCGACCTGGCCGACCTTGATGTAGTCCAGCTCGTCGGAGACGATCTGCCAGATGTTCTTGGTCGGGTCGAGGTTCGTGCGCCCCTGGTCGACGTAGGAGACTTTCACCGTCTCACCGACCTTGATGTTGCCGTCGTCGGACTTCTCCTCGCCGAGGATCATCTTGAACAGCGTGGTCTTGCCGGCGCCGTTCGGGCCGATGACGCCGACGATGCCGTTGCGCGGCAGGCTGAAGCTCAGGTTGTCGATGAGGAGCCGGTCGCCGAAGCCCTTCGACAACTTGTCGACCTCCACCACGATGTTGCCCAGGCGCGGGCCCGGCGGGATCTGGATCTCCTCGAAGTCGAGCTTGCGCCACTTGTCCGCCTCGGCCGCCATCTCCTCGTACCGGGCGAGGCGGGACTTGCTCTTCGTCTGGCGCGCCTTCGGGCTGGAGCGCACCCACGCCAACTCGTCCTCGAGGCGCTTCTTGCGCTTGACGTCCTTCTGGCCCTCGACCTTGAGCCGGGTCGCCTTGCTCTCCAGGTACGTCGAGTAGTTCCCCTCGTACGGGTACGCCCGGCCGCGGTCGAGCTCGAGGATCCACTCGGCCACGTTGTCGAGGAAGTACCTGTCGTGGGTGACGGCCACGACAGTGCCCTTGTACTTCTCCAGGTGCTGCTCGAGCCAGACGACGCTCTCCGCGTCGAGGTGGTTCGTCGGCTCGTCCAGCAGCAGCAGGTCGGGCGCCTGGAGCAGGAGCTTGCACAGCGCCACCCGGCGCCGCTCGCCGCCGGAGAGGATCTTGACGTCGGCGTCGGACGGCGGGCAACGCAGCGCATCCATCGCCTGCTCGATCTGGGAGTCGAGCTCCCAGGCGTTGCGGTGCTCGATCTGGTCCTGCAGCTTGCCCATCTCGGCCAGCAGCTCGTCGCTGTAGTCCGTCGCCATGAGCTCGGAGATCTCGTTGAAACGGTCGAGCATCGCCTTGGTCTCGGCGACCCCCTCCTCGACGTTGCCGAGCACCGTCTTTTCCTCGTTCAGCGGCGGTTCCTGCAGCAGGATGCCGACCGTGTAGTTGGGCGCCAGCTTCGCGTCGCCGTTGGAGGGCTGCTGCATGCCCGCCATGATCTGCAGGACCGTCGACTTGCCCGCGCCGTTCGGGCCGACCACGCCGATCTTCGCGCCGGGCAGGAAGCTCAAGGTCACGTTGTCGAGGATCACCTTGTCGCCGTGAGCCTTGCGCGCCTTGTAGAACGTGTAGATGAACTCAGCCATCCGCCCAGCCTATTCGGCGCCGGAGGTGGCCGACGCCGCCGCTCCCCGTGGGTGGCGGGCCGCCCGCGGGACTCACGCCGCGTCCGCCTGAGGCAGGTCGGCGAGCGCCGCGGGCTCGAGCGGCAGATCGTCGAAGGAACCCTCGAGGCCGTCGGCGAACGCCTCCTCGGGCGCCTCCGTGGCCTCGGCCCCAGGCGCCGCGGCCACAGCCGCGCGACCGCGACGGAACGCCGACGTGCCGCGGTTGAGGTCGTGCCCCATCGCGGACGCGACGATCTCCATGTCGTGTGCCACGTGCCCGTCCTTGGACGCGTACTCGTTCACGCTGACCTTGCCGTACGCGATAACCGGGTCGCCCTTGCCGATGGAGCTGCCCGTGTTCTCGGCCAGCCAGCGAAAGCACGTGACGGTCACGAAGCTCGTCGCCCCGTCCACCCGGCCCGTGCTCTTCGAGTAGGCGAACGGCGTGGTCGCGACGCGGAACTTCGCGATTGTCAGCCCGCCGTCCGTCTGGCGGTAGATCGGGTCCTTCACCACGGTCCCGCAGACGGTCGTCCACATCTCGTTCACGGCAGTACCCCTCCCAGTTCGCGGACACGGCCCGGCGCCGTGACCCCGAGCTCCACGCTGCCCGCCGCCGCGGCGTGCCCGCGACGTCCGGAACCGATCTGTGGACGACGAGGAGCGGATCGAATTTGTGGACAACCCCCGAATGTCGGAGGCGCGCACGGCGGGCGGAACGGCAGAATGCCCTCGCCCGCACCGCCCCCGGTGCCTTCGAGCACCTCTGAACCGGGGGCACAATGGGCACATGCGCCCGTAGCTCAGTCGGATAGAGCATCTGCCTTCTAAGCAGACGGTCACTGGTTCGAGTCCAGTCGGGCGCGCCCCTGTCCCTTGCGAAGCCTTGCCGGCGTGCTCTTTGCTCCCGTCCGCGGACACGTCCTCCCCGTCCCCGTCGCCGTCTTCGACGATGTCCCCGTCGCCGTCCCCGTGGACGACGATCGACATGGCCTCGAGCGGCGTCCCGGACGCGATCCTCGCCGGGGTCGTCGGGGCCGCCGTGGCGACAGTCATCGCCGCGCTGGTCAGCGCAACCCGCGCGCGCAAAGAGGACGAGGCCGAACGCGCCAACCGGACGCAGGCCGCCGCGGCAGATCGCAAGCTTGCGGCACCCGCACCACCCTGTCCTGGCTGAACGCCCACTTCGGCGAAGACCTGGTGGTGCATGCGCTGTTCGACTTCGACCTCGCCTCCGGCGGGACGGACCTGCCCTTCACCCACGGGTACGTCCTCGAGGACGGCAAGGTGCACGGCCTGTCGGGCGGCCGAGGGACCACCCGGCGCGAGCGCTGGTACCCGGAGGCGATCGAACTGGACCTCGAGACCCCCGACGGGCGGACGTGGTCGCTGCAAGGAACAGCAACGACCACGTTCCCGTGGATGATGTGGCCCGGCGTCGTCGGGTTCAACTGCCTCACCCAATGGACGTGCAACGGCCGGACGGGGTGGGGCGAGGCCTACGACGTCATCGGCCTGCACGACCTCACGGCCGGCGGGCTCGCCTGGGAGGGCTGACGGCGAAGGCCTCGCCGCCGTCCTACGGCGTCCAGGCGCAGTTGCCCAGCGTCGCCCCCTTACTGACGAGCTTCGCCACGTCCTTGTTCTTCTCGAGCTTGGTGCGGTCGTTCTTGCAGATGACCGTGTATCCGGTGTGGCCGGCCATGTCGGTGAGGATCTGGTCCCAGTGCCGGTACTGCACGGTGTGGCCCTCGCCCGGGTAGACGGTGGACCGCTTGACGTTGGGCAGCACCGCCTTCCACTTGTCCATGATCGTGGTCGGCACGGTCGTGTCCGCCCCGCCCCAGTACAAGTACGCGGGCGAGGTGATCAGTGCGGTGTCGGCAACCGCGCCGGTCAAGCAGGGCAGTTCCGCCTCGTGGCTCAACGGGCTCGGGTCGATCGGCCCACCACCGAGGTGGAACGAGCGGGTCGCGTCGTTGTAGGCGGTGTCCTGCCAGCCGGGGACGACGAGCACCGGGGAGCCCGGCACGCCCCACCAGCTCTTCGGGTTCTCGTACCAGAAGAGGTTGTTCGTGTTGCGCTGCGCGAACGTGAGCGCGCAGTTGGGCGCGTTGCGGTTGGGCAGGGTCGAGCCCCCGGCAGCCGCGAGGTGGAGCGAGATGACCCGGGAGGGCACCGCAGCGGCGAGGTGAGACGCGTAGTTGCCACCGCCGGAGATCGCCACGATCACGAACTTGTCGATGCCGAGGTGGTCGAGCACCGCGAGCACCTCGTTCTTGTAGTCCGCGTAGCCGAGGCTCCCGTTGTAGGGCGATTCCCCGAAGCCGTTCCGCTCGATCGAGATGACGCGCAGCCCGAGCTCCTGGCGGGTCGTGCGCGCGAACTCCGTCAGCTGGAAGGCTTCGAGGCTGGTCGCCTGGCCGCCGAGGAACACGACCGCCCGCTGGCCCGGCCGACCCTCGTCGATGTAGTTGATTTGCCGCCCGTTGTGGGTCAGCTCGTGAACCTCGGCGCCGATGTGGTCGAACCCGTTTTCCAGGTCGATCGAACTCGCGCTGCGTTGCGGGCTGGAGTCCCCGATCGCCGTCGCGGCTGCTGCCGCCGTCAGCGGAATGACAGCGGCCACGGTCGCAACCGCCGCCAGCCTGCGCATACGTCGCATGAAAAGAGCCTCCGAAGATCGTTGGGTCGGCAAGGTTTTCGCCGCTAGGTGATCTTCGACGGCCGTCCAGGCGGTTGAAAAGGTCCGATGGGGTACACCTGGGGCCGCTACGTCCCGCTCGTTCGGCAGGCCCCGAGACCCACTCCGAATCCGCCCGAAAGTGGACCAACTGGAACGTCCCAGACGGACGCCCGGCATAGGGTGGCGCCATGAACGACCGGTTGGTCTGGATCGACTGCGAGATGACCGGGCTGGATCTCCACCGCGATGCGCTGGTCGAGGTCGCGGCCCTGGTCACCGACTCCGAGCTGAACATCCTCGGCGACGGGGTAGACCTCGTGATCAAGCCGCCGCAGGCCGCGATCGACCAGATGGACGAGGTCGTCCGAACCATGCACACGACCTCGGGCCTGCTCACCGAACTCGCCGGCGGCACAACCGTCGCCGAGGCCGAGGCCGCCGTGCTGGCGTACATCCAGGAGTGGGTGCGGGAGCCTGGCAAGGCGCCACTTGCCGGCAACTCGATCGCGACGGACCGCGGGTTCCTGGCGCGCGACATGGAAAAGCTCGACCAGTTCCTGCACTACCGGATCGTGGACGTCTCCAGCATCAAGGAGCTCGCCCGGCGCTGGTACCCGCGGGTCTACTACAACTCGCCGACCAAGTCCGGCAACCATCGGGCTCTCGCCGACATCCGCGAGAGCATCGAGGAGCTGAAGTACTACCGGGCGGCGATCTTCGTGACCGCAGCCCGGGCCCGACACGGCGACGGCACGCACCATCGCCGCCTCCCACACGATCACCGCCGAGGCGCACGCGCACGGCCCCGGCGAGCCGACCGCGGACGGCAGATAAGGTGAGCGCTGCGCGTTCCGGGGCAGGTAGACTTCCCCGGTCCGCGATGCGGTCATGGTGGGCGTAGCTCAGCTGGTAGAGCACCGGGTTGTGGTCCCGGGGGCCGCGGGTTCAAGTCCCGTCGCTCACCCCATTTCCGATCATCGGCCCCGCCCTGCGAAGCAGGCCGGGCGGCTTGTGACGGTCCGTCAGGTCCACGCGTCGTCGACATCCGAAGATCATTCATTTATGAGTGACCGTCAGAAATCCCGGATTCCCGGACTCCACAGGGAAACTTGCCCTCCTTGGCCTTTCCTTGAGGCAGCTTGACTGCACCTAGATCGAGTGCCACCCATTCGGGTCAACTGTTCGCGACCGCGCGTGCCGATGCACAGGGGATGGAACCCACCCACGGCGGTGACGTGATCCTGAGCATGCTCGCCCAAGGCATCCCGCTGACCCTCCTGCCCGACCTCGCCTGGCCTGGCGGCCTCGAACAGGACCAACCGACCCACGGACGCCACGCGGGCGACGCGTCCGCGCAGGATTCACTGCGCACAGCCCTCACCGCCACGGCCTCCCCCACCGGCCGGCACCGCGCGGCCGCGAAGAGCTAACCGATTTCTCCGGCAGGCCGGTGGCCTGCTAACGTTTCCCGCCATGCGCCGCTAGCTCAACTGGCAGAGCAGCGGACTCTTAATCCGCGGGTTGGGGGTTCAAGTCCCTCGCGGCGCACTCTGATAAAACCGCAGGTCACAGGCCTGCGGGATCTGGCGAGGACGTTTTAACGTCCTCGCCTTTTCTAATCTGGCCACTCTCTGGCCACACGGCCTGGGCGATCTCCCCGAGGCGGACGGCCCAGGTATCCATCTCGTCCGGGTACAGGTGCCCGTAGAGGTCGAGCGTGATGGCGATCGACCCGTGACCAAGGATGCGCTGGACCACCTTGGGTGGGGTGCCCGCAGAGATGTACAGCGACGCGGCAGTGTGGCGCAGCCCGTGCGGGGTGAGCCCCTCGAGGCCGGCGGCCCGCACGGCCGGGTTCCAGACGTTGCGCCGAAAGTTGCTCATCCGCAGCGCGTAGCCCAGCGGCGAGGTGAACACCAACGCGTCCAGGTCCCGGCCCTCGACGAGGGGCCGCAGCTCCGCGCACAGCCACGGCGGCAGCGGCACCGTCCTGGTCTGGTGACTCTTGGGCGTGCCCTCGACGAGCTGGCCGTTGATGTCCGAGAACGCCCGGCGGACGTCGAGGCGCCGCCTGATCAGATCCACGTCGCGCACCCGGAGGGCTGTCGCCTCACCCCACCGCAGGCCGGTGTACGCCAGCGTCCGGACGAACGTGCCGTAGAGGCCGGCGGCCCGGCCGAGGTCGACGACCTGGGCGTGGGTGAGGAAGGCCCGCTCGGCCTTCACCACGATCCTCGGCAGCTTCACCCCAGCGGTCGGGTTGAGCATCAGCCGCCCGGTGCGGACGGCATAGTCGCAGCTCAGCGACACGACATAGACCGCCTGCCGGATCCGGGACGCAGACAACCCGGCCCGCGACATGGCGGCGATCCACTCGGCCAAGCCGTCATGCGTGATCCTCGACATCGGCACGGTCTCCCAGGTCGGCAGCACCTGCGTTCGCAGTAACGACGAGTAGGAGGCCCGCGTCTTCGGCTTAAGGTGCATGGACGAGGCCAGCCACTCCCCCGCGATCACGCCGAACTGGACCCGGGTCGCCGCCGGGTCGATCCAGTCGCCGCGGGTCATGCGCGACTTCTGCTCGGCGAGCCAGCGCTGCGCGTCGATCTTGCGCGGGAACGACCGGTTGCGCTCCTTGCCGTCAGGGCCCCTATAACGGGCGCGCCAGCCGTCGCCGCGCTTCTCGACGCTCACGCGACGTCCTGCTGCTCGCGGAGCCAGGCGAGCACGTCGTCGGGCAGGTAGCGCAGGTGCCGGCCGACGCGGGCGGCCTTCGGGCCGGTGCCGTGGTAGCGCCAGCGGTAGAGGGTGGGCACGGGGATGCCGAGGAAGTGAGACACATCCTCGGGGCTCCAGGTGCGCGGGGCGTCCGGTGTCATCGTGATCGTTCTCCTTGGGATCATGCAGCGGCAAGAGCGGCGAGTTCTTCCTTAGCGATGCGGCGGTGTTCGCGGGCTTGGGCGGCGGCAGTGTTGGCGAGCAGGGCGTCCCCGGTAGACCGCCAACCGGATCCGGCATACGTGAGCGCACCGACAACGAGGGTGGTTTCCTCCTCGACGTGCTCAGCCGAGCGGTGCCGTTGGCGGCGCCAGTGCGTGCGGGCTTCGCGGAGCGCCCGCAGGGTGGTCGAGTAGCGCCGGGACTTGGTGGAGAAGTGGCCGCCGAAGCCGAGCATGTGGGCCCAGCGGCGCAGCTTCAGGTAGGCGGGTTCGGTCTTGGCGCCTTCGACGGGGGTGCAGGCGTCGGGGCGGCCGAGGTGCCAGCAGGCGTCGACGAGGCGGCCGGCGTGGGTGTTCTCGTCCGCGTAAACGTCGACGGTGTCGGGGGTGAGTCGTTTGGAGGCGTGGCCGGTGATCTCGGTGGCTTTGGTGGCGTACTTGGCGAGGTAGGCGGCGACCATGCCGTCGGTGATCTCGCCTTCGACGCGGACGCGGACGGGGCGGATGTCGAGCTGGGTACCCCACTGGATGAGCCACCCGTCGGGGTTGTCGGGGTGCGGCGGTGTCCGGAAGCGGATCCGGGCGACGGCATCGCGGATCGCCCAATCCAGGACGGCGAAGTCGAGACCGTCCGGGGGCGGGATGACCGCCTCGGGATAACCGGGGTCGATGCCGTCCAGGCGCATGAGGGCGTGGAAGTGCGCGACCCCGCGGCCTTGGAACTCGGCGACCTTGGCGTAGGACAGGCGCGCTTTGGGACCGCGCCGCTTGGCGCCCTTGGGTCGCTGGTCGCGAACCGCCTTGCCGATGTTGCGTTTGATCGCCTCGGCGGTGCGCCGCCACAGTTCCCCGGCGTTCGCGTTCCAGATCACCTGGTGGTCGTAGTCGTAGCAGTCCAGGCACAGCGCCCGGCCGAGGATCCGTTCGCCTTCCTTGTGGACGCGATTGCACGCGAGGTCGACGCCGTGCGGGCACAGCTCGGCGTTGCGGCGGGGCCGGCAGCGCAGGACCCGGCCGCCCCGCTCGCGGCGGGAATGGACGAGCCCGAAGCTCGGGGCGGTGAAGGTGGGGAACACGCACGGGTGGGACCCGACCGAGGCGGGGACGCCTTTGCCGCCTTTGAGCCCGGCGAGGACGAGCTGGTAGGTGTCGGCCCGGTAGACCTCCGAGCAGGAAGGGCAGACGACGGCCCGGCGGTTGCCGCACGGGGTGTAGATCGCCCCGTCGGGCATGTCGGAGGTCGGGCGGCTCGAGGTGATCTCCCCGGTCGTGGTGTCGACGCGGTGGACGTGGCCGGAGAGTTTGATCGGGTGCGAGCAGCCGGCGGCCGCGGTGACGTGGGCGAGCCAGGCCCAGTAGTCCGACCGTCCGGCGCGTGCGATTGCGGTGGCGGTGGTGCCGATCGCCGGGAGCCGGGAGAGCGGGTGCGTCGGGTGCTCGAGGCGGTCGGGGTGCTCGGCGAACGCTCCCACCCCCGGCACCGTGGTGGTGTCGGGGGTGAGGGCCAGCGTCGAGACGGTCATGCAGGTTCGTCCAGGTCGTCGGGGTGGGTGTGACGGGTGGTCAGTTAGGCGGTGTCGCCGCCCCAGCACAGGCGCGAGTCGGGGTCGCAGCCGACGCCCGAGGGCGCACCGCAGGCCAGGCACGGGTCGTCGAGCAGCCCCCACAGCGGCCAGGCCGGCGCGAGGAGCGCGGTGTCGGCCGGGCCGGAGGTGGTGTCGTCGTCGTGCAGCTCGTCGCCGCTGAAGGCAGTCATGCGCGTTCTCCTTGCTCGAGGTGGGTAGTCGGGGTGGGGCCGAACCAGCCGGTGGGCAGGACGGTGAGGAGCCCGTGGCCGGCGGCCGGGGCGGTGTCGACGGGGCGCCGGTCCAGGACGGCGGCCGCAGACACGAGAAGGCAGTCGATGCCGAAGAAGTCCGGGCCGTGGAACCGCGAGGGCCACACGGTCTGCGGGAGGCGGGACTCGTCCGCTGCCTTGCGGGCTGGGGCGAGCATGGCCGGGGTCAGGTCGGCGACCTCGACGGGTGCAGTGCGGGTACGCCAGTCGATCTGCGGTGCGGCGATCTGGGGTGCGGTTGCGGTGGTCATGCGGCGCCGCCGTGGCGGCGGGTCCGGATCCACTGGGCTCGGCCGACGAGGGTGCGGATGTCGGCGTCGGTGAGGTAGGCGCACTTGATCCGCCGGGGGATGCCGCCTTCGGCGAGCAGGTAGCCGACGCCGCGGTCGCCGGGGTCGATGTGCTGGGCGGAGTAGCCCTCTTTGCCCCAGCCGTAGCCGAGGATGATGTCGGAGGAGATCTCGGTGGTGCAGCGGAATGCGAGCCGGTAACCGAACAGGTCCCGCAGGCTCGTGGGGACGATGTCCGCGGAAGGGCGCTGGGTCGCGGCGACGACGATGATCCCGGCGGCGCGGCCGCGGGCGACGAGGTCACGCAGGAGGCAGACGAACTCCTCCTGGGTCTTCTTGTCCCCGACGGTGGCGGAGAAGTAGGCGATCTCGTCGACCACGAGCATGATCGCCTCGCCGTCGGCGGCGGTTACCTTGCGCCGGCCTTGCCGGGCCAGGACCCCGTAGCGGCGGTCCATCTCCGTTTGGAGGCCGTTCAGGACGTGCAGGGCGTGGCTGATGTCGTTGCCGACGAACACGTCCGCGACCGGTGCCCAGGGGAGCAGCTCGACGAGCTTGCCGTCGATCAGGACCAGGCGCACGTCGGCGCACATGGCGGCGTGGCCGACGATGTTGTTCAGTGCGACGGACTTCCCGGCGCCGGGTTCCCCGCCGAGCAGAATCTGACGGTACATCAGCTCGACTTCGACAGCGGTGCGGTATTCGTCGACGCCGAGGTAGGTGGGGTGGTGGATGGACAGGCCGGCGACCGGCACGACGTCCTCCTCGAGCAGGCGGGTGCACCGCCGGGTGGGGCGCGGTGCGGGGCGTGGGCCTTTGCCCGGGCGGGCCGGGGCCGGGGCGGTCGCCGGGCGCAGCGGCGGCCGCGACGGGACCGCGGTCGGGCGCGGGGCGCGGCGGATTGCCAGATCGGGTGCTGCCAGGTCAGAGGTTGCGAGGTCAGACATAGTCGGACAGGTCCTCTCCGTTGTGCCCGGTCACGCCAGGGGCGCCGGGCGGGGTCGACGAGCGGGTGCCGAACGGCCGCTTGCGAGCGGGCGGCTCGGCGGGGCGCTCGGGCTGGGGCTGGGCGAGGTCGGCGAACAGGCCGTCGGGGTCGGCCGAGCCGGGGCGGCGGGGCGAGAACTCGGCGCCGGTGGCCAGGTTGGTGTATTCCCGCGCGGTGGTGACGAAGCCGCCGGTGCGCAGTTGGGTGAGCGGGTTGGGGACGAGTTCACGGCCGAGGGAGTCACGGCGGATGACGTCGACCCGCACGAGGCAGGCGAACCGCTTGGAGCGGGTGACGCGCGATTCCCCGGCCCAGCACGCGGCGGCGATCTCCTCGGTCTGGGAGGAGATGTCGTCGACGGAGAGGCCGGGGCGCAGGATCAGCCACAGCTTCTCCCCGACGCGGGTGGAGACCGCAGCGACGATCAGGGGCAGTTGCCCGGAGGGGTTCATCGCCCGGACCTGGGCCAGGCACGAGCGAAGGCGGTGACGGGAGTAGAGGCACAGACACCGGTTGCGCAGGAACCGGCGGGTGAACGGGACCGCCACCAGGGCGAGGGGGATCTCGGCGAGCAGGATCCACTCCGCTTGCGAGAGCTCGAGGCCGGCGAGGTGGACGTATCCGGCGATCCCGGCGATCAGGAGCACCAGTTCCCAGCGCCACCGCCACAGGGTCAGGGCGAGCAGGAACGGCATGGTGCGCTGCGGGCGGGTGAGCGTCTCGACGACCGACAGGTGACCGCCACGGCGGCGGGACGCCCCGAAGCCGGAGCTTCGGGAGGTGCGTGAGGTGCGGCCCGAACGGGCTGCGGCGCTAGATTTGGACATGGCTCGTCCTGCCTCCAAGGCGTGGGTGAGTGGGAAGGACACGGAGCCGGACTGGTTCCTAGGCCGTTGACCGGCCCCGCGTCGCCTCTTCCGGGAGCGGCCCCTTCGGGGGCCGTTCTTCTAGAACAGCGGGACGTCACCGCCGTCGCGCTCGGCCGGGATCAGCTGGTCGAGCAGCATCCGGGCGTAGTGCTCCCCGGTCGCGACGCAGGTGAGCGCGTCGACCAGGGCGTCGCGGACTTCGCCCTCCGTGGTGGCACGTTCGGCGCGGTTGACGCACCGGTCGCCCTCGGAGAACGCCGCGCGGACGACGTTGAGCAATTGCATGCACTCGTAGCCGCGCAGGTAGACCATCCCGGTCAGTTCACGCAGCCGGGCGTAGTCGAACGCCGACGGTGCCGGGATCTCCGGCTTCGCCGACTCGGCGGGCTTGACGGCTTTGGCCGCTCCGTTGCCGCCGGCCTTGCCGTTCGCGGTGATCGTTGCGGTGCTCATGGGATTCGTGCTCCGATCTCGCCCGGTAACGGGCGTAGGTGACAGTGCGGGGGTGTGGGGTTAGGCGGCCTTCGTGGCGGCCTGGACGGCGTTGATCGCGATGGCCTTGTACGCGACCCCGGACTTGCCGTTCGTGTTCCACGGGATGGCTTCCAGCTCGACCAGGACCACGGCCTGACCCACCGTCAGCTTCGGCTCGTAAGCCACCGTGACGTTCAGGATCTCGGCGCCGGCCTGTGCGTCGAGCACCATCACCTGGACGTGGAATAGGCGGGCGCCGGTCTTGCGGTCGACCTTGTGCTTGCCGTCCTGGTCCAGTCGCTCGACCGGGCCTCGCGTGACGGTTGCCGACAACTTCGACGTGTCCAACAGCAGTCGCATGACGTCCTCCTCAGGACATTTGGCTTCGCACGCGTTCTGACGTGCAGGACCAGAACAGCCGAACCGGAGGGTGAGGAGTCACGCGTAGTCACGAGGTGACTACGAATATGCGCAATCTGCCTGAGATCGGGTCCATACTGATCAAAGACGCGACTCGGACGAAGGGGGCGAACGTGGACGTCTCACCGGAAATGCTCGAAGCGGCGCAGCAGGGGCGGACCGGTGTCGTCGTGCGCCTGGCCCGTCAGCGCACGGGCATGACCCAGGCGGATCTCGCAGCGGCGATCGGGTACTCCCAGACCGCGGTGTCGCGGATCGAACGGGGTAGGGGCTCCACCGCGCACGACGTCCGAACGCTGCGTATGTTGGCAAGCACGCTGACGATCCCGGCGACGCTGCTCGGCGTCGCCGATCCGGGTGGGGAGGAGGAACCTGTGCAGCGGCGGGAATTCCTACGACTGACTTCGGCAGCCGTCGCCGGAGCCGTGGCGCCCGAGCTCGTGGCGCACGGGACGATCGGCAAGTCCGACGTCGACGAGTTCGCGCGGGCCATCGCCGACCTGCGGGCCCTCGACCAGTGCGCCGGGGGCGACCGCCTCCACATCCTGGCCGCCCAGCAGGTCCGCCAGGTCCAGCGGCTGTTGCACGAGGGCCGGTACGGCGGCGCGGTCGAGCGCCAGCTCCACTCGACCCTCGCCGACGCGGCGATCCTGGCCGGGTGGCTGAACTTCGACGCCGGTCACCACGAGACCGCCCGGGCGTACTTCGCCGACGCGATCACCGCGACCTTCTCCGCCGACGACCCGCTGACCCAGGCGTACGCGTTGTCGCTGATGGCGATGCAAGCCCAGCACATCGGGCAACCTCGAGAGGCCGTCCGCCTGGCCCAGGCCGGGCAACGCACGAGCGGCACCAAGGGCGGCAACCGCCTCCGTGCGCTGTTGCAGGTCCGAGAGGCCCGCGGTCTGGCTGTCATCGGCGACCGGACAGGCGCCGAACTGGCGCTGGCCCGAGCCGAGCGGGTACTGAGCGCACCGAGTCGCGGCCACGATCCCAGTTGGGTCGAGTTCTTCGACCAGGCCGAGTTCGCCGGAGCGGCAGGCATGGCGTTCACCGCCCTCGGCGAACCAGACCGCGGCGCCGCGTGCCTACGGGATGCCGTCGAGATCGTCGGCCGGTCCCGCAACCGTCTCAGCTGGGAATTCTGCCTTGCGAACAGCCAGGCTGCAGCCGGCGACCCGATCGAGGCGTGCGCCACTGCCACTGCGGCGTTACCGCTGCTGTCCGAGGTCTCCTCCGCCCGAGTCCGGCGCCAGCTACAGGACGTCGTCACCGCGGTCGCCCCGCACAGGGGGGTGCCGGAAGTTCGCCGTTTCACCGGGCAGGCCGGCCTCCGGCTCAGCGCCTGACGAGAAAGGGGGACCGTCGCACATGACGCACGACACCGACCAGATCACCATCACCAGCCACGGCCCCGACGCCGCCTGTGCGCTCGGCAACCCGCTCGCCGAGATCTACGTCCGCGGATACGTCGGCACCCACAACGAGCACGACCCCTTCCACAGCGCGGAGAAGTTCGTCCAGCGCCTCGACGGGTACGCCAAGTCCCCAGGCTTCACCCTCGTGACCGCCGACGCCCCCAATCGCGAGATGGCCGGCTTCGCCTTCGGCTACGTTCTGCCGGTTAGCGCCCGCTGGTGGAACGGTCTGCTCGACCCTGTCCCAGACGGCTTCGTCGACGAGACAGGTTCGCGGACCTTCGCCGTCAACGAGATCAACGTCCTCCGCGAATGGCGCGGGAAGGGGCTCGCCACCCGTATGCACGACGAGCTCGTCCGCGCGCGACCCGAGCCGAGGTTCACACTCCTCGTCGAACCCAACAGCGAAGCCAACGCCCGCCGCTTGTACTTGTCATGGGGCTACCAAGTCATCGCCCGCCTGCATCCGTACCCCGACGCACCCGTCTACGAGGCCCTCATCCTCGACGCATTGGCGAAGCGTTAACCCCGCGGGACGGGCCACGGTGGGACGCCCTCACCCATCGCTTGAGAGGCAGCCAGCGCGGCGGCGTACCGGCCTAGGCCGAGCGGCGTACCGGGCTCCCTGCGCGATGCACGGCCAGCTTCGCTCGCAGGAACCGTAGCCTGGGGGGTTGTTCTGCAATCTGCCCCCGATCATGCCTATTCACCCTTATCATGTGACTGATCCGTCGATAATGACCGATCCGCCACTCGACAGTGGCTGCCCTGCTCTGAAGCGTGTGAGGCGGTCAGAAGTCATGATCAACTACAGAGTTCAACGCATGGCGGGTATCAGCCTCGGCCTGGTTCTAACTGGCGCAGGCAACTTGACGGGTGTGCACGTTCCGCAGGTCGCTACATGGCGAGCCGTAGACGTTACTGCTGGAGCCGCTGCAGCGAAAGGCCCGCTCGGCATCAATGCTCTGGGTTGTTTAGGTTTTGCGTTCTCGCAGGTAACTTTCGTGCTCGATCCGAGGCGATACCAGTGGAACAACGAGAACCAGACCCTGAAGGTCATGGCAACGAATACTGTTTTTGAGCTGGGGGACTACATCACGGTGGGCGGCGGATTCCTGTCGCATGAGCGTGCTTCCGGAATTGGCACCGATGTGGAGATTCCGAAAAGCTGCGATAATGACCTCAGCCGGTTGTTCTTTGTCTGACGCATCGCGAGATGTGAGACCCGCGTTCTGGTAGCAGATAAACTCGGTCGGGCCTCGTTACCGCGGAGGCCCGACCCATGATCGTCGGGGCCATCGGTTCTCATGGAATCGTTTTGACTACCCCACGTCGAGGTTGAGCGTGCTCTCAATCTCGTCTATCTGGCCAACAACCACTTGCGAGAAGCATGGGCCCGCGGCGTTGGGGTCCCCCTGGGAGCACGTACCCTGAGGGGAACCTCCCGTCGCACCCTTGATGAGCCCGCGGCCCACCGCGTGCCCTACGGAGGTAGGCGCGTTGTAAACGGGCCCTCCGCTGTCTCCAGGGCCGACATTGTAGCCACTGTTGGCGGACTCCATTACGAAGTAGGGTCCATAGGAACCGGCCATTAGGTCGATGGCGATCACCTCCTGCGTGGATTGACCACGGAATGCCCCGTTCGCATATACGGTTGTTCCATCTCCAGGGTTATAGCCGACAGGTACGGACCGCGTCAGCGTCGAATTCCACGAACTATAGAACATGCTCTGGCTGAAGGCCTTGCCGGATGCTGGCACGATGACCATCGCGTCCATCTGCGAGGTTGCTGCTCCGTTTGTTCCGATGGTTTGGCCCGCAAGCGTCTCCCAGGTTCCTGGAGCGTAACAGTGGAATGCTGTCAGCTGGACGTGCTGCGCCAGGGAGGGCTTATAGGCACGAAAACCAAGGCTGCATTGCGGGCTCCCGTACAGAATGTTGGGAAGAACCATCGCTCCGCCCCCATTGTAAGGCGTCCCGTCCGCTTGGCGTCCGGCGAGATCTTTAGCGGGTGCGAGCGTCGCTACGACGTACGAGACAGGCACGCCCGGAAATTCGGACCTACTGACGTTTCCGTGGGTGGTTTGATCATGGAAGGCGTCCCGGCAGGGACGGGCAGAGTCCGCCGCGGGTGAGCATTGCCATAGCGATGAGCGCCTCTGGTGAGCGGAATCCGTAAGCTCGTCGGGTCAGCACGCGTAGGTGGACGTTGGTGGCTTCGGATCGGGCGTTGGACAGCCCGTGATCGAGGGTGTTGCGGATCAGCGGGGCGTAGCGCTCGATCGTTTTGGCGAGCTTGACGAACGCGGGCAGGCGGGACCGTTTGGCCCAGGACAGCCAGCCGGCCAGCAGCGCTCGGCCGCGTTGGCCCTTGACGGCGAAGACCTCGCGGAGCTGTTCTTTGAGCAGGTAGGCCCGGTACAGGCCCTTGTTCGTCGCGGCGATCTCGGCCAAGCGGGTCCGCTGATCACCGGTCAGATCACCTGGGTTCTTCACCAGCGCCCACCGCGAGCCCTTCATCGTCTCGGCCTGATCGCCCCGCCCGGTCCGGCGCAGCTCGTTCCACAGGCCGCGGCGGACCTCGTCGAGGGCCTTGGTCGCCCAGGCCACGACGTGGAACGGGTCCAGGCAGATGACCGCCTGCGGAGCCCGTTCGCGCACGACAGTGTGGATCCACTCGGCGCCGTCGGCGGACACGTGGGTCAGCGCCGCGGCCCGCTCGTCGCCGAGGGCATCGAAAAAGGCCCGCACGACGTCCTGGTCGCGGCCTTGGCCGGCCCACACCAGCCGACCGGTGTCGTGGTCGACGACGCAGGTCAGGTACCGATGCCCTTTACGGTAGGCGATCTCGTCGATCCCGATTCGGGTGAGCCCGCCAAGCTGGTCAACCTTGCCCGCTCGGTCGGCGACAACGCGGGTCACGATCGCGGCCACCGTGCGCCACGACACCCGCAACAGCTCGGCGACCACGACGAAGGAGGCATTCGCGGCCAGCCACGCACAGGTGTCCTCGAACGCGGCGCTGTGCCGGGACCCCGGCCGCGCCCAGGGAACCGCCGCGACCACCACGCCGTGCTCCTCACAGACCACCCGCGGCGCATCGGCTTCCAGATAGACGCGCACCGTGCCCAGGTCGAGCGTGCGCCAGCGTCGCCGACCATCGCCGCGGTCGTATCCGCCCGCGCGGCGCCCGCACCGCGAACACCTCGACCGTCGCGTCCGCACTGGACGAACCGCAGCGACCAGGATCTCCTCGTCGGCCTCCTCGACGAGCTCGACCGATTCGATCACCGTTTGCTCGACCCCGAGCAAACCCCGCCATACCCTTGCCGTGCGCACGCCGTACTCCGCTCCCTGGTTCCTGTTCCTAGACAGCTCAGAAACCTAGACGTAGTACGGCGTGTCGCGTTCACACCAAGATCAACTCACCCACGGAACAGCAGAAGAGCCGGAAATTCTCCTGCGAGTAAAGCGTCAAACTTCGCTCGCAGAGCGTCGGTGAGCTCACCCTCGTAGCCGATCTCGATGCCCTGCCGATCGCTAGTCGGGCGCATAGTCTCGTACTCGGGAATCTCTGCGAGAGCAGGTCCAAGGTCGTAGAACCTGGCGAGCATATCTTTGCGGTCGCCGAGGGGGGTGTCGCGGACCACAATCTCGACATCATATTCTTCGCGGAGCGATTGAAGTTTGTCCGCTGCGGACCCTTTAGCTCCACCCGCGATGTAGTACACGAGCGCGCCGTCACGGATCGCATAGGACGAGTACCCGTCCACTGGAGCCGCCTCACGATAGGCGTCAAATGCATCCGCGGCAACTTGGGCCGCGAGGTACTGCGGGTCTTCGGATCCGACGCCCACGACTGATGCACTTACCGTACCCTGAGCGCCGAAGGCCTGCGCTGATGATCCAAGGAATGCTAAGGCGGCGACAGTTGTTACGGCCGCGATTGGGCCTTTTCGTAAAGACATGAAATAGCTTCCTTTAGTGCAGTTTTCGTCCGGAATCCGGAATAGGACCCGTGAGGCATGATGATTAATTGGATGTGCTCTCAAAGGCGTGACGGGGAGATTTGCTGCATTGGCCCGGCGAAAGCATCTACGTGCTCCAAAAGAATCGTAGCGCCGCCTTCGCCGTTGGCCGATCATCCGTATGGAGGTTGATGGCTCCGCCGTTCGGTCAAGGTTTCTACCCCGGGTGCCCCCACCGCGGAATCTCGCCCGCTTTGTGCCTCCCCGTGTTTTGGGCGGCGACGTAATCCGGGCGAAGCACCCTCAGGCGCCGCTCCCGCTCGGCTGGCGCACACGCATTACTGCAGGCGGGGAATAGGTAAGGGGGTCATCCGGTGATGAGTGCAAGTACACATGCCGATGCACCGGTTTGAAGCGAGCTGGCGTAAAGCGCCGCATTTGACCGGCTTCCCCGAAGAACAACCGGAACGCGAGTACTCGCCGCCTGCCCCCGCATCCACGAGGACGGCATCCCCGCCGGCCACCAGGACGTGGGCAAGCTGCTGCCGCCGTTTACGCCGCCGTCTACGTCCCGGAGCCTCTGCTGAGCTGAGGCTGAGACATTTCCCGATTGAAGCGAAGAGTTTCTGTACGTCTTCAAGGCCGGCCGCCAGGCGGCCGGTCGGCCCGCACGAGCGCCGGGCCCGCCCTCTGCCTCCGGCGACGGGCGGCCCGGCCGTGCCGGGCCGGACATACCAAATCCCCCGAAGCGGGCCATCGCCCCTCCGGTCGCCGGGTTGCCGTTCTCCTAGTCCTCTCGGCCTTTCGGCGCCCGTCGCGTCGCCCGCCAATGGTCGCGGGCCAGATAGGCCAGACAGGAGATCGAGACGACGCCGATGATCTTGACGAACCAAGTGTGGTCGCCAAAGAGCGCCAAGAGGCCACCGACCAAGCAGAACAACCAGAGGTAACGAAGGGCTCACCCGCTCACGAAGCTGCGGATCACCACCACGAGGATCTGGCTGTCATGACGGCAGCCTCGCAGGTGAATGGCCGAGAACAACACCCCGATCTGGCCTGGCCAGACGCCGGTCGCGGATCTTTACCGACCTCCCTCGGACCGGGGCCCGAAGACGGGGGCACCACGACGGCCGATTGCGGGCAGCGGAGGAGCTGCCCGTCGCGCCAGCGAGGCTACGGCGCCCCCGTCTCCCGGCCCGATGCAGGACACCCGCCAAAGATCCGCGTCCTTCACCCGATCCCTCTCGTGCGACGTAGAAACCAATGCCCTGACGCTTGGTCAGATCCCGGACGATCTGGCCACGATCTGGCCTCACGAGGTCGCGAAACCTGGGCAGACGACGCGCAACGTCGCGCACCATCCGCCCAGGTCAGCGACCGTTTGCCTTCTGTGATCCGGCCTCTAGGATCTTCTCTTAATCCGCGGGTTGGGGGTTCAAGTCCCTCGCGGCGCACCAGACAAAACCCCAGGTCAGGGCCCCTTCAAAGGGAACCACCGACCTGGGGTTCTTTGTGTCTGGCGGCAACGAGCGCCTCCCGCCGGGAGTCGGGCGTGACGCGCCCGTGGATGCCGCTCGTCGGTCGAACCCCGCTTATCGGGCACGAACGCTGCCCCGAAGGCTGCCCCCCGGGCGCAGCGGATGCGCTCGAGGTGTTCTTGAGTGAGAGCGCTCGATTACTCCAAGCAACTGCGTCATCACGTTCGATAACCGAATGGGGAGGACTCTCATGCGCATCATCATCGACAACACCGATCCGAATCGTCGGCCCGACGCCCCCGCTCCTGCCGATTTCAACAAGTCGGTGCCGCACCGCTCGCCGGACACCATCCGCTACTCGGGCTCGGTGGTGAGCGGGAAGCCGTACGTCTACACGAACCTGGGTCCCAAGGCGGTCGCCGTCACCTTCCATCAGACGGCGCGGGATCGCACGTGGGTCAACGTCGTCCAGTTTCTGACTACCTCGCACTCCGGCGGGTCCTACGGGCAGCAGGTCTCGGAAGGGGTTTCCACCACGTCGGCCATCCTGCAGCGTTGGGAAGCGACGCTGGGCGCAGAGGTCACGGTCGACCTGGAGGTGTTCTCCGCTGCCCTGAGCGCATCACTTTCGCAAGGCGGTGAGAATTCGGTGTCGGTGGAGCTGACCCAGGTGGTCACCACGACCCACAGTTTCGACTTCAAGGAGGGCGTCAAGGCCGAGGTCGCAGGTTGGCAACTCGAGGAAACCTACGTCGAGCAGGGCTGGGTCTACGTGTGGACCAACACGGCCAACGGCAAGCCGGGCGACGTCACGGCCGACATGATCGAGGGGGAGCGACAGGCCATCGAGAAGGCATTGACCAACAAGGAGAAGCCCTTCGGAACGGTGGCCTATCAATTGCCCACCATCGTTTCCGGGTCCAGCCAATTCTGGACGACGTTCTACCCACCGGAGGCGGCCGTAGCTGCCAGTTCCAGCTGAGCGCGCAGGCCCCTGACCCTTAATCAGATTTAAGGCCGAAAACGGCCAGGTCGCCCTCGCCCCACGACAATGCCCCCAGAGAGGTGCCTGCCGGCCGTTCTGAGCCTGTGGACGCCACTGGTAGGCACCTTTAACGGTCGCGCCTGAAGGACCTCGGATGAATGGGCAGACGATCGCCGGGAAGCTGAGCTCCATGACCTTGAGCTGTAAACTCGTCGTCGACGCTGCCGACGTGTCCGCCCTCGCGGAGGACGTGCCCGAATTCAAGGCCGGTAAGAACCGCCTGCACCGCCCACAGCGAGCCCGACGGCCGTGACGACCTGTGACCAAGCTGGAGAACCTCGGAGCAGTCCGCGTCCGCGAGGTCGACCAGGGGCCCGCGGGCCCCTGGTGGATCATGCAGGACCCGGAAAGACGAGTTCTGCGTGGCGTAGGCCGCGCCGGTTCACAGGTTGAGGGTGATGGTGCCGGTCGTCACAGGCGGGGCGGCGTAGTAGTCGCTGCGCACCAGTTCGACGCTCACGCGATAGAAGCCGATCAGGGGGAACGGGACGGAGCAGCTGCCCAGCCCGGCGGCGGTCACCGTCGCGGTGCAAAAACCCACGAGCCCGGTCGAGCCCGGCAGCCCCCGCCGCGGACGGTGAATTTCAGCGACGTGGACGCGAGCCGGTTCCCGGCCGAGCCGTCGGCTGCCTCGGTCACTCCGCCGGAGATCATCACCGGCTTGCCGAGCGCCGCGACGATCTTGGCCCCGGTGTACCGGACGGCCGCGTCCTCGACGGTGATCCTGAACGGGTCGGAGTCTGCCGAGGCCTCGTACGCGGCGTCGCCCGCGAAGGCCGTCGCCAGCGTGAGAGCGCCGGCCGGCTGCGTCAGCACGATCGTCCCGCTCGCGAGCCCGGTCGCGTTGGTGACCGCGCTGGTGTGGAGCGCGCCGAGTCCGAAGCGCACGGGGCGGCCCGCCACCGGCGAACCCTGCAGCGCTCCCCCGCCGGCGTCCCGCAGGGTTCCGCGTACCGCCGCCGCGTCGGAGAACTGGCGCGCGGGTTCCCCGGAGTACACGACCGTCGTCGGCCGCTTCTTTACGGTCACGGCGACGGTGGACTCGGCGGCCAGGGCCCCGGCCCCGTTGTCGGTGACCCGCACGACGAGCGGGACGACGCCCACCGCAGCCGCGACCGGTGTGTAGCTGACCTTCCCGGTGCCGGCGTCGATCGTGGCCCCCCGCAGGCGGGTTCACCAGCGAGAACGTCAGCGAGTCGGCGGGGTCGTCCGGGTCGGACGCGGCCGCCGTGAACGTCAGCAGGTTGCCCCAGCGACTCCTCGTTGAACAGCGGCCCGTCGTTGCCGAGCGGGTCCGGGCAGTCGAAGTTCTGCACCTGCTGGAAAACCGCCCCAGGTCACCCGCGCGCTCTTCTCGCCGGTGTCGTCGATGACGGCGAAGCTGATCTCGCGCTCGATCCGCTGCCGCAGACCGCACTGCAGGGCGAACCGCTGGGTCGAGGTGAGCTCGGAGTTCGCCGCGCCCGGGTCGAAGTCCAGCGTGACGACCGAGGTTTCCATCAGGTTCGTCGCGTGGTCGTCAGTGGCCAGCGACGACGAGTAGACCGGCACCGTCGTCGAGGTCTTCGTGAACTGGTTGTCGAAGATCTCGACCTAGTAGATCCTGCGGCTCTGCGCGTGCTCCACGAGGAACGTGACGACCACCGCCCGCCCGCTTCCCTCATGGGCCATCGAGCGCGTCTCGACCCAGTTCGGGATCTGGATGCCATTGGCGGACGACGACAGCCCCGTGTTGAGGATCCGCGTCGGGCTGGCCGCCTGCGCGGGCACCGCGAGGCCGTGAGTGCTCAGGACGCGAGCAGGCGAGCGCCCGCCCGGAGGTCCCCGGGGGAGCGTGATCATCTGGGACCCTGTCCAACTCGGACGATCGGCGTCAACGCCGAATGGCATTCGGGGGACGAACGGCCTCAGCTGTCGCCGAGAAGGTCTCCGAGAACGTGTGAGTCCGGCGTCCAGACCCATCCGGTGGTCAGATCGGCTTCGTCGTCCGTACCGGAATCGGAGGTGCCGCCCCACGCGAACAGCGAGCGGCCGGTCCAGGCGACCGAGGTGTTGTAGGTCTGCGCTCCAATCTGCGGAACCACGAACCAGCGCCGGTGCGCGACGTCGAGCGCCCACCCGCGGAGGATCGCGAAGTCGCCACCCCACCCCTGCGCCTCGACGAAAGGCGTGGTCCCGGACGCCGGCTCAGGGCGCGCCGGAAGCGGGGTCCACGTACCGACGAGCGGGTCCAGCATCGCACCGGTCGGCCGCCGTTTCGCCTTGCCGTGCGGCTGCCGGTCACTCGTCGGCGCGACCAGCGGCTTGACAACGAGGCCGGCGGCCGCGCCCCACCCGTTGTTGCCCGTCGCGTAGTCGCGCAAGGCGTTTGCGTCCGGAAGCTGCCGCCACGCGAGGGCGCCAGGGTCGAGCACGGATGCTCGGACGAACGGGCGCGGCGCACCCCGCACGCGCGACTTGCCGCCGATCTTGGTCGGGGTCCCGACGGACACAACCTGCCCGTCAGGCGTCGAAGTCACCGAGCGCTCCTCGTCGGTTGCACGGGGATTGCGCGGGGCCGCCCGCCACCTGTCGGTGGCGATGTCGTAGAGCTGATCCGATGACGCCCGGCCGCCCGGTGTGAAGCCGGCCCAGGTGAAAAGGCCGGTGCGCGTCGCGACGATCCCCCGGAGCGACCACGGTGCCAGGGGCCGAACCGGGCTGGCGAGTTGGCGCCACCGGTTGTCCCGGATCGCATATGACCACAGCTGGTCCTCGAACTCGCCGCCAGCGTTGCCCACCACGGACGCGTCGAAGAGGACGTAGACGGTTCGCTCGACGACAGCGGCGGGGGTGCCGGCCACGACATGGTGGGGCGGAACTGCCGCCGCGCGCCATTGATCGAGCACCGGATCGTAAAGGGCGGCGTCGCCGACAATCTCGACCCCTCTGGATCTGCAGCTCTCCGCGCACGGACGACCGAAGAACCCCCCGGCGACGAGAACCTCCTGCCCCGTCCAGACGGTGAACGGAGCGCTGCGCGGCTGGAGCGGTGACACTGCGATCGGCTTCCACGTCCCGACGGGCGCGATCGCCGGCGCCTCGGCCGCCGGCCCGACCACGATGTCTGCCGTCCCGCCGCACCCGGCGAGCACGGCTGCGAGAACGACCCCGACAGCGCGGCGCAGCACGGCAACTCTCATACCGCGAGGACGCACGAGGGCCGCGGCACGTTCGTCGAATGCGGGACGCATCGCCCCAGGACACCGAGCAGGGCGCGATCCGGGCGGTGCGATTCCGACCGATGGACCAACCTTTGCTGCAGCCCTTCCGCTGGCCGACGACAGGCTCACACTCCGCCGGGGTTAGCCGGGCCCCCGTCCGGGCCACAATGTCCCCGGAGAGGCGGCGCGTGGGTATCAAGTTCGACGACCAGCGGGTGAACACGTCCGGCGTGTCCGACCGGCGCGGGCGGGGCGGAGCGGCCGCGATCGGCGGCGGCGGGGTCGGCGTGGTCGGGCTGGTCGTCTACCTGCTCGTCAGCGTCCTCGGCGGGGAGGACACCGCCGCGCTCCTGTTCCCGCAGGACGGCAGCGTGCAGAGCGAGGCGGCCGGCGCGGGCGACCTCGAGGAGCGTTGCAACTCCGACGGCGCGATCGACGCGTACGCGGACTGCTACCTGGTGAAGATCTACAACGAGATCAACGAGGTCTGGACGGAACAGGTCCAGGGCTACGAGCCGCCGGGGCTCACGTTCTTCAGCGGCGGGGTCCGGACTGACTGCGGCGCCGCGTCCTCGGAGGTCGGGCCGTTCTACTGCCCGGCCGACAGGTCGGTCTACCTGGACATCGGGTTCCTCGAGCAACTGCAGAAGGAATTCGGCGCGCAGGGCCGCTACGCGCAGGCGTACATCCTCGCCCACGAGGGCGGGCACCACCTGCAGACGCTGTTCGGCACCGAGCGCAAGGTCCGCAAGCTCCAGCAGAGCAGTCCGAAGAAGGAGAACGAGCTCTCCGTCGCGCTCGAGCTGCAGGCCGACTGCTTCGCCGGCGTCTGGAGCAAGCTTGCAGACGACGCCGGCAACGTCTCGATCGGCGACGCCGAGGTGAAGCAGGCGCAGGACGCGGCCGCGGCGGTCGGCGACGACCGGATCCAGAAGAAGACGCAGGGCCAGGTCGACCCCGAGTCGTGGACGCACGGCAGCGCCGCGCAGCGGACGAAGTGGTTCACGACCGGCCGCACGAGCGGGAAGGTCGACGCCTGCGACACCGGCGTCTGAGCCTTACCAGTCGCTGAGGCTCATGCCGTTGCCGCCACCGCTGGTGGCCTCCGGCTTCGGGTCGAGGATCGCCTCGGACGCACGCACCTTGTCCTGCAGGACGCGGTACTCGGGGTTCATCGTGAGACGGGTCTGGACCTTCAGCGCGAACACGTCCGGGCTGCGCCACTGGGTCTGCCAGGCGGCCTCGACCTCGACGGCAGCCTCACGCTCGAGCCGTTCCATGCGGGAGCGCATGACCTTGAGCTCCTGCCGCGCGGCTTCCTCGCCGCCCTCGATCTCTGTTCCGTCAGCGCTCACGTCAGGAATCGCCTTCCTTCGTCGGGCCGGGACGTGCTCTCTTCGCCGTCCTGGCCCGGTCGCCACTTTAGCGAGCCTCGCGCTCGCCGACGTCGTCGAGGAACGCGATCGCGGCGGTCGTGCCCGCCTGCCGCCAGGCCAGCAGGACGGAGTCGAAGCCGGTGCACGCGTCCCGCTCGGCGGTTATGGCGTCCGCGATGGGCTCGAGCGCGGCGCGCTGCCGGCCCAGCAGCTCGGCGGCGTCGGATCCGCGCCGGTCGAGCAGCGCGAGCTTCAACAGCAGTTCGGAGCGGATCTCCCGGACGTGGGCGACCGGCGTCCCGAGCCAGTCCTCGACGGCCGTGTGCCCCGCGGCTGTCGCCGAGTACCGCGTGCGCTGCGGCCCGGGGCCCGTCTCGACGGCCTCCGGCACGATCAGCCCCGCGCTCTCGAGCCGCCCCAGCGCCCGGTAGACCAACGGTCGCTGGATCTGCCAGACGCGGCCGAGATCCCCGCCCGGCGCGGTGAGCGCCGCGACGGCGAAGCCGTGGACGGGACGTTCGGCGATCACCGCCAGCACCGTCCACTCGGGCAGGCCGAGGTGCATCGGGGAAGCCTAGGGGTCACAACCCAATGTTGACCTCCGCGGACAGTGCCCCGAGCGGCCCGGGCGCCTACGTTGGCGAGATGCGCGACACCGAATTCTCGTCAGGGCCGGACGTGGCCGAAGTTCTGGAGATCAACCGGGCAGGCTCGCCGGTACGTCTCTACCGGCCGGAGGGCTCTGAGGGCACCCTCGTCTACCTGCACGGCGGCGGCTGGGTGATGGGCACGCTCGACACGTACGACTCGTTCTGCCGGACACTCGCGAACCGTTCCGGGGCTACCGTCGCCGCGCTCGACTACTCCCTCGCCCCCGCCGCGCACCACCCGGCGCAGATCCACGAGGTCTGGCGCATGTTGCGCTGGCTGCGAAAGAACGGCGTGCCGACGTCCATTGCGGGGGACGGGGTCGGCGCCTACCTGGCCGTCCAGGCCGCCGTGCAGGCCGTCACCGAGTCGCTGCCGCTCGTGGGTCTCGGCCTCGTCTATCCCCTCGTCGGGCCCGGGCTGCGGGCCGGCGTGGACGACGTCGACCTCCCCGCTGCCGCGGGCACACTCAGCGGCGGCGCGCACTGGGAGCACTACCTCCCGGCGGCGCCGGAGCCCGACGCTCCCCCGCTGCGCCTCGACGAACTCGACCTGCGAAACCTGCCCGGCACGATGATCGTGTCCGCCGCCGACGACCCGCGGCGCGAATCGGCCGACGCACTGGCCGCCCAGTTGGCTGCCGCCGGCGTCCCCGTCAGCGCCGTCCAGCACGCGGGCCGGCCGCACGACTTCCTCAGCCCCACCCAGCCCGACGCGGACGCAGACGCGGCCCTCGAGGAGCTCGCCGACTTCCTCAGCCGCCTCGGCGACCCCTACTCCTTCGGCGGCGCGCCACTCAGCTGAGCGCGGCGCGAACTGGGCACGCAGAATAGGACGATGAAGAAGACCCCGACGGCGGTCGCGGCCCTGGCTGCGGCCGCGCTGCTGTGCGCGGGGTTCGGGCCTGCGCGCGCCGATTCGGGCCCGGCGCTGCCGCTGTACACCGCGGGCATCGCCGGCAGCATGCACCCGGGCGACTTCACCCAGTTCGCGATCGCCCCGGGCACCGACGCCGCTTACCTGCCCGGCAGCACCGTGCTCGTCCGTCCCGACGGGTCGATGCTGGGTACGCAGGCGAGCCGCGCGGGGTACGGCCGCGAAGAACTCCCCGGCGCCGAGGTGCTCGCTGCGGCGTCCCGGGCCTGGCTCGCGGGTGGCAAAATTCCGGGGCGGACGCCGGCGGAACGCCAGGTCGCGGAGCGGGCCCTACTCGACCTCGCCCTGTTGACCGACCCGGGCGGCGCCTCGGTCGCCGCGCTGTTCGGCGCGTGGGACCGGGTCTGGCCTCGCGATGCGAGCTGGCACGCGGCCGCGTTCGCGGTCACCGGTCACCAGGCGGAGGCGCGCGCGATCCTCCGCTTCCTCGCCGAGGTCCAGGACGCCGACGGCACCTGGGCGGCCCGATACACCCCCGACGGCGCCCCGGTCGCGGACGGCCGCGCGCGCCAGCTGGACGCCACCGGCTGGGTGCCGTGGGCGACCTGGCTGTGGTGGCGCGCCGACCCCGACCGCGACCCGAGAGCGCTGCAGGCGTTCTGGCCGATGGTGTCGAAGGCAGCGGACGCGGCGGCCGCCTCCCTCCAGGCCGACGGCCTGCCGCGGGCCTCCGCCGACTACTGGGAGCAGCGCGAGAACCGGCGCACGCTCGGCACCGCGGCCCCCCTGCTCGTCGGGCTGCGCGCTGCGGCCGACCTCGCCGCCGACCTGGGCCGCGACGACGAGCAGCGCTCCTGGGCCGACGCAGCCCGGCGGCTCGACGCGGCCGTGACGCAGACGTTCGGGGCGACCGGCTACCGACGCTATCCGGAGGCGGGCTCGGGGCCCGACTCCGCGCTCGCGTTCCTGGCCGCCCCGCTGTCCCCGACGACGCCGGCCGTCGGCGCCGCGCTGGCCCGCACGGCCGGCGACCTGCTGATGCCCTCGGGCGGGCTCCGGCCCGGCGACATCCCGCGGGTCGGCGGCGCCGCGTGGACCCCGTCCACCGCCCTGTTCGCCCTCGCCGCCGCGGGCGCCCGGGACGAGGCCGGTTTCCGGCACTGGTTCGCCTGGCTGAGCGAGCACCGCACGCCGCTCGGCGCGCTACCGGAGAAGGTCCGCGACGACGGCGAGCCCGCGTCGGTCGCACCCCTGGGCTGGACGTGCTCGATCGTCCTGCTCGCCCTGGCCACGCGCGAGGGGCTGGTCGCCACCCCGCCGGTTCCGGCTGCGCTCCTGCCGGACGCCGCGGCTACCCTCTCCGAATGAGCGCCGACACCACTGCCCGGTTCCGCGAGATGCACGGGGGCGGCCCCAACCTGCTGAAGACGCTGGGGATCGAGGTGGTCGAGGCCGGTCCCGACACCTGCGTCCTGACGATGGACGTGCAGGCGCAGCACCTGCAGCCGATGGGCATCCTCCACGGCGGCGTGCACTGCACGCTCGTCGAGACGGCCGCGAGCGTCGCCGGTGCGGTCTGGCTCGACGACCGCGGCCACGTAGTCGGCGCGGCCAATCACACGAACTTCCTGCGGCCCGTCTCCGCCGGGCGCATCACCGCGACCGCGTCCCCGATCCATCGCGGGCGCACCCAGCAGCTGTGGCTGGTGGAGGTCACGGACGCCGCCGGCAAGCTCCTCGCCCGCGGCGAGGTACGGCTGGCGAACATCCCGCCGTCAGGCACCTGACGCTCCCTCAGATACAAGCTCCAGCCGCACGATCACCGACTTGGACGTGGGCGTGTTCGACGTCTCGGCCGTGCTGTCCAGCGGAACGAGGACGTTCGTCTCCGGGAAGTAGGCGGCCGCGCACCCTCGCGCCGTCGGGTAGGAAACCACCCGGAACGCGGGCGCCCGTCGGTCCACGCCGTCGTCCCACTCCCCCACGACGTCGACGATCGCGCCGTCCGCGAGACCGAGGTCGGCGAGGTCGTCCGGGTTCACGAACACCACTCGGCGCCCCGCGTGCACGCCGCGGTACCGGTCGTCCAGGCCGTAGATCGTGGTGTTGTACTGGTCGTGCGAGCGGATCGTCTGCAGGATCAGCCGCCCGGGCGGCACCGCCAGGACGACCAGGTCGTTCGCGGTGAAGTTCGCCTTGCCGGTCGCGGTCGGGAACGTGCGGGAGTCGCGCGGAGCGTGCGGCAGGGAGAACCCGCCCTTCACCCGGACGCGGGCGTTGAAGTCCTCGAAGCCAGGGACCACCCGCGAGATGTGCCCGCGGACGACGTCGTAGTCCGCCTCCATCGCGGCCCAGTCGATGTCCGGGCTCCCCGGTTGGCCCTCCAGAGCCGAGCGCGCCAGCCGGACGACGATCGCGACCTCGGAAAGCAACCGGTCAGAGGCCGGGGTCAGCCGGCCCGTCGAGGCGTGGACGAGCCCCATCGAGTCCTCGACGGTGACGAACTGGGGCCCGCCGGTCTGCAGGTCGCGGTCGGTGCGCCCCAGCGTCGGCAGGATCAGCGCCTGACGCCCCGTCACGACGTGCGAGCGGTTGAGCTTCGTCGAGATCTGGACGGTCAGGCTGCACGAGCGCAGCGCCGCCTCGGTCACGTCGGTGTCGGGCGTCGCGGAGACGAAGTTGCCGCCGAGCCCGACGAACACGCTCGCCCGCCCGTCGCGCATCGCGCGGATCGCGTCCACCGTGTCGAAGCCGGGTACCCGCGGCGGCTCGAAGCCGAATTCCGCGGACAGCGCGTCGAGGAACGCCGTGGACGGCTTCTCGTAGATCCCCATCGTCCGGTCGCCCTGGACGTTGGAGTGCCCGCGCACCGGGCAGACCCCCGCGCCCGGGCGCCCGATGTTGCCCTGCAGGAGCAGGACGTTGACGACCTCGCGGATGGTCGGCACCGAGTTACGGTGCTGGGTCAGGCCCATCGCCCAGCAGACGACGACACGTTTCGCGGCAATCAGCTCGCGCGCAACGGCCTCGATCTCCGCGCGCCGCAGACCCGTCGCCGCGGCCACCTCGTCCCAGGAGAGCTTGCGTAGGTGCGCGGCGTAGTTGTCGAAGCCGGCGGTGTGCTCGTCGAGGAACGCCTTGTCGAGGACGGTGCCGGGCGCCGCGTCCTCGGCCTCGAGCAACAGCAGCCCCAGCGCCTGGAACAGCGCCAGGTCGCCGTTGACCCGGATCTTGAGGTACCTGTCGGCCAGCTCGGTGCCGGTCCCCACGACCCCGCCGATCTTCTGCGGGTTCTTGAACCGCAACAGCCCGGCCTCGGGAAGCGGGTTCACGGCGACGATGCGGGCGCCGGCCTGCTTCGCCTCCTCCAGCGCGGTCAGCATGCGCGGGTGGTTCGTCCCCGGATTCTGTCCCACCACCAGAATCAGGTCGGCCCTGTGCAGATCCTCCAGCGTGACGCTTCCCTTGCCGATGCCGATGGTCTCGGTCAGCGCCGACCCCGACGACTCGTGGCACATGTTCGAGCAGTCGGGCAGGTTGTTCGTCCCGAACGCACGGACGAGGAGTTGGTAAGCGAACGCGGCCTCGTTGCTCGTCCGGCCGGAGGTGTAGAAGACCGCCTCGTCCGGTGAACCTAGCGCCCGCAGCTCCGTGCCGATCAGTTCGAAGGCCGCATGCCACGAGATCGGCTCGTAGTGGTCCGAGCCGGCCCGCTTGACGACCGGCTCAGTGAGGCGGCCCTGCTGGCCGAGCCAGTACCCGGACCGCGTCTCGAGCTCGGCCAGAGAGTGCCTGCGGAAGAAGTCCGCGGACACGGTGCGTTTGGTCGCCTCCTCGGCGACGGCCTTCACGCCGTTCTCGCAGAATTCTGCGAGATGGCGTTGCTGCCCCTCGGGCCAGGCGCAGCCCGGGCAGTCGAACCCGTCCTTCTGGTTGAGCAGCCGCAGCGTGGCCGCCGTCCGCGCGATCCCCATCTGCGCCTGCGCGTGGCGCAGCGAGGCAATCACCGCCGGGACGCCCGCCGCAGTGCGATGCGGCTGACTTACCGTCAGATCGACGTCACCCGGATCGTCCCGCGGCGGTCCACTCATTCTCAAGCCTCAGGCGCGGCCGGCCAGCAGCCCCTGCTGGACGGCGCGGGCGACGGTCTCGGCCCGCGAACGCGTCCCGAGCTTGCGCATGATCCGGGTCAGGTAATCCTTCACCGTGTAGTGGCTCAGGTGCAGGCGAGCGCCGATCTCGCGGTTCGTGAGGCCTTCGGCAACGAGCTCGAGGATCGAGAGCTCGTGCCCGCTGAGCAGCCGCTGCTCGGGACGCAGCACAGCCGCCGCGACCCGGGAGTCGATGACCAGCGTGCCGGTCGCCACGCCGCGCAGACGCCGCGCGAGTTCGTCGATCGGGGTGTCCTTGAGGAGGAACCCGTTCGCGCCCGCGTGGACGGCCGCCGACGCCGCGGCCCGGTCCTCGAAGCTCGTCAGGACGGCGATCTTCGTGTCGGGGTGCATGCGGTGGACGGCGTCGACGACGGCCAGCCCGGACCGGTTCTGCAGCCTCAGGTCGACGACGACGAGGTCGACAGGCCGGGTGCGCAGGAAGGCGACGGCCGAGTCACCGTCCAGGAACGTCCCGACCACCGCCATGCCCTCGCGCTGCAGGGTGCGGCTGAGACCCTCGAGCACAACCTGGTGGTCGTCGATCAGAACAGCGGAGATAACGCCTTGCTCCGCGTCGGGCACCGGGGGCGACCCGGGTTGCAGGCCCTGCTCAACCATGACTTGTTCCTCATTTCGGGGTAGCTGCCGCTCGACGCCAGGCCGCTGTGCCACCAACGGGAGGACGAAGGAGGGACACGGCGTTCGCGAAGAGCGAGAACCGTGTCCCTCGGCAGCGTTTCGCTGCCCGCGGCGGGACCCGCGGGCAGGTCAGTGCGGGTCTTACTTTGCCTTCGCCGGGACCGCGCTGCGGCGCCGGACGGAGAACAAGCCGTAGAGCAGGGCCACGAGCAGGACGGCACCTGCGATTCCGATGATCATTCCGGTGCTGCTGCCACCGCCGCCGCCGGAAGCGGCGCCCGAGATCACGACCGACTCCTGACCTGCGACCAGGGTCGGTGCCCAGTTCGCGACGAACGGCGCGACGGGCAGGCCGCCGGGCGCCGTGCGAACCTCGAGCTTGACGTTGGTGACGCCGGGCTTGAGCTTCGTCAGCTTCGCGCTGTAAACGCCGGCGGTATCGGCTTCGGTCAGCGCGACAGCAGCCGCGGTTCCGGTGGTGATCCTCGCGTCCGCACCGGGAATGGCGGAGCCGGAGTCGAGGTCGGCCAGCGTGACGCGCGCCTCCCACCCGGTACCGACCGGGGCGATGACCAAGTTGCGGACGAGCACGACCGCCTTGCCACCGGAGTGGGCGGAGGCGGGACCAGCCACGCCGACCGCCGCAATCAGCGCCGCGAACGCGACCAGCATTGCGACGAGTCGTGCCCGCGGGCCGCTCCGGGGCGCGGTCCCCTTAATTGAGGTCATGTCATCCTCCGACGTTGAGGGTCTTGAGCGCGGCGACTGCCTCGATCAGTTCGTGGCAGTACTTGAGCAGAGTGACACATACCCCCACACTCGCCATGCCACCCAGTACCACCCCCACGCAGATCCACAAGGTCCGCGGCGTAACCCCCTGATGTGCCAACGACTTCTTGGGCTTCGCCTTCACAGCTGTGCCGGCGGTGCTGCCCTCCGTGACCGTGCTCGCCACGTCGAGGTCGCTGTCTTCCGCTTCGACGTCGCGGAACTTCATGCGCTCCCAGAACGCGTCGTCGTCCTCGAAGTCGAGGTCGTCGGAGTCTTCCGCGGTCTGCGCCCGCCGGTTGGCCTCCATCACCAGGACGACGGTCGCCGCCGCCATCGCGAGGAAGATCAGGATCTTCACGTAGAGGGCGATGAAGTACGTCTGCGCGTACGGAAGGGTCGTGACCGAGTTCCACTTCGAGATCGAGAACGGAGCGTCGTACGCGGTCTGGCCACGCAGCAGGTAGATGCCGGTGCCCAGCGTGATGAGAAACATCGCCCACAACGTGCTCTGCAAAAATCCGCGTCTGACTTCGATCGTGTGCAATGTCAGAACTGAGAGCATCTTTCGGAGCCGAGGCACTGCCAGAAATGCCATCAGCAACGCCAGCAACAGCCATGCACTGGCAGCGGCGACGTGCGTCTGGAGGAAGAAGACCTCGGAGAGACTCCCCTCGACCACGAACTTCAGGCCGATCGAGTCGCCCGCGAGCTTGATGGCCTTGTCGATGTTGTAAGTCTTCTGCGTGGTCGCGAGCTGGCGGCCCACCTGGCCGATCACTGCGGACTTGTTCACATACGCGAAGAACGTGTACGTACCCGGCTGGTCGACAATGACCGTGCAGCGATAGAGACCACGGGGCAGGTCCGGGTTGTTCGTGTACTTCGCCTGGAGGCAGGGGAAGTCGGCCGGGTCCGACCGGGTCGACTCGTCGTCGCCGAACTGGGAGACGATGAAGACCCCGTAGTTGACCTCGGGGTCTTCGCCCGTCTTGCGGTCGGTGACGAGGATGTCGCGGGTGACCTTGTTGTAGTTCCCGTCCCGGACGGGCAGGCCGGGGTCACCGATCTCGACTTTGACGTCGTCCGGGTCCGTGATCTTGGACGGGGCGGCCGGAGCCGATGCCTCGAGGACGCGCGGATTCGCGACCGCCTGGGCGCCGGCGGCCGTGATCGTACTGAGCAGGGAGAGCGCGAGCAGTGCCGCGAAGATCGACCAGGCGCGCGCGAAGTTCACGCGTGGGGGCCGCCGGACGGAGGCCATGCTCAGGTCACCGCCAGTGAGCGCGTCGTCCACTTGCCGTAGTAGCCGTCCACGTCGATGTCGGCCTCCTTAAATCTCTTGTTGAACCACTTATCGAAGAACTGGAAGCGCTTGCTGTCCCGGACGATCTCGGAGAGCTCCTCCTTGACCTCCTTGTCCTCGAGACTAAGCGCCTTCAGATCCTCCCTCTTCTCGACGTGAAGAACAACGTACAGAGTGCCGTCATCCACAGTGAACTCGAGCGGCTCGCTCAGTTCCCCCTCCTTGAGGTCCTTCACCTTGGCGATGAAGTCGCCGGAGATGGGGCTCAGGGGGTTGATCGTGACCGTGTCGACGAGGAGCTTCTCCTCGGTCCCGTTCGCGAGGTCGAGGAACTTCTCGCCCTTCTTCGTCTTCTCGATCAGCTCCTCGGCCGCCTCCTTCGTGTTCATGAAGGCGATGTCGGTCTTGGCCTTGAAGCTCTCGCCGAGCGCCTCCTTGCGCTGGTCGTACGCGTCCCTGAGCTCGTCGTCGTTGACCTCGACGTTCGGCAGGAGCTTCTTGGCGATCGCCTTCTGCAGCTTCTCGGCGCGGGCGGCGATCTTCAGGTCCTCTGGCCGCACGCCCTGACCGGCGAAGGTCGGCGCCTCGATCAGGGCGTCGAACCGGTCCGCCTCGTCCTGACTCTCGTCGATCGAGACGCCCTCCTTCTTGGCCAGGGCCTCGAGGAAGGTGATCTTGATCTGGTACGACAGCGCCGTCTGCCGGATGACCTTGTCGGAGACGAGAACCGCGTCGCTGCCCTGCTCCTTCGCCTTGCCGGCCTCGGTCGCGCGGAAGATCTCGAAGAGCTCCTCCACGGCCTTGGACGAGATCGGCAAGCCCTCGACGGTCGCCGCGGTCTCCGGCGCCGTCTTGTCGCCGACGAAATTGCACCCCGAGACGCCACCCACCGCCAGACTCACGGCGACGGCGAGGCCGGCCAGCCGGCCGGCGGAGCGCCGCCGGGGAAAGCCGTCAGTCGAGTTACTCACTGAGCCCACCTCCTAGGGACGCCGACGGCCCGACCCTCGTGGCCGGACCCTCCTTGTTGCCGCCTGAGCCCGGCGCCGCGACGATCTCGCTCGCCACCTTCTCGAGCTCCTTGTCGTTGCGCGCCATGACCTGTTTCAGCCACGGGTGATAGTCCGGGGTGTCGTCCTTCAGCCCCTCGCCCGCCGCGCCCTCGAGCCGCCGGTCCACCTCGCGGTACTTGGCCGTCAGCGGGAAGGCGAACTGGCTGCCGGTGGCGAAGGAGATGATGTCGGCCACCTGCAGCGCCGTGATCAGGTAGATCTTCGGGTCGCCGTCGACCTTCGCGTAGAAACCCGCGAGGTTGAACGTCTGGTTGCCGACGGTCAGGCGCCAGACCTTGCCGGACGAGTCGGTGATCTCCATCGACCGGCCCGAGCCCTTGGTCAGCCCGTAGAGCGGGTTGTTCTGGTCGTAGCCCTCGATGATCCGGTACGCATTCACGGGGAACACGCGGTCCTCGCCGCCCTCGAGCAACACCGCGCCTTCCGCGGTCGCGCCCTTCTGCGCTACCCAGATGCCCTGGAGCTGTTCGATCTCGGCCGTCTTCTTGCCGCCGGTGAACACGGCCTTGACGACGTCGTCGGGCTGGACGTCGATAGCCGCGATGTTCAGCGACGTCGGGCCTTCCTTGCCGCAGGCGGACAGGCCGGTCGAGGCGACCAGCACCGCACCGGTGACCGCCAGGGTGCGTCCGAGGGTTCGCATGCTCATCCTCGCCTCAGCCTCCAGAGCACGAAGGGAATGAAGATCATGGCCGCGAGCCCGGGCAGGACGACCGTCTGCCGGATCAGCGTCCGTCGTTGCTCCCCCGTGATGGCGAACTTCGAGCTCTCGCCGATTTCACGATACGCCGAGACGATCGCGTCGTCCTGCGCGATGTTCTGCAGGAGCCGGATGAAGAACTCCTGGTTACCGAACGACTTCTGGTAGTCGTTGGACGCGACGTCGGCGCTGCCGACGATGCCGATCCGGGTGCTGCCGAGAGTCGCGTTCTCACCCTGGCCGGTGAGCTCGGTCAGGTTGGCGACCGCCGCCATGTCGTACTGGTCCTTCTCGTTCGACAAACGCTTGCCGGTCTTCGGCTCGACGAGGTAGCTCTCCGGGCTGGACATGACCAGCGGGGTGATGGTCGGGCCGTCCTCCACTTCCGCCGCCGCCGTCTTCTCCAAGGCGAGCGAGTTGGCGAAGATGACGGGGGTGTCGTCGTTCGCGAGCACGTCCACGATCTGGCTCGCCGTCGGGTACCGGGAGGAGACCACGGCCGCGGGATCGTCGGCCAGCGACTGCGGGTCGCGGACGACACCCTCCTTGAACTTGAGGCCCCAGGGCTCGATGATCTGGTTCAACTGGTCCGTCGGGCCGCGCACGGCGTCAGCCGCGATGATCAGCCGGCCCTTGTCCTCCGCGTACGCCTTGAGGAGCTCGATCTCTTTCTCCGGCAGCCGCGACCGCGGGCCCATCATCACCACGACCGCGCACTTCGGGAGAAGCTCGGGGCCGTTCGTGGCCGACAGGGCGACCTTCGTCGGGTTGTACCCCGCAATACGCAGCCGGGCGGAGAACGAGCTCAGACCCGCGGTCGTCGCGCCGTCCATCGTCCGCTCGCCGTTGCCGAGGGTGAAGCAGGCGCGGGGCGGGTCGGCCTTGGCCAGCAGCGAGATCGTCGAGGTGAGCGTGCTCTCGACCAGGTCGTCGATCTCCTGAGTGCGGTCACCGACCGTCAGCAGGTACGTGTTGTAGTCCGTGATGCCGGACGCAGCGGCGAGGGCCGGCGAGATGTCCGGGTCGATGATCTTGTTGTCGATGTTCGCCCCGGCCGCCTTGTACTTGCGGACCGCGGTGCGGACGTCGGCCGCCTCGCTGCTCACGGTCTGCGCGAAGGCCGTGATCGTGATCTTGATGTTGCCGATCTTCTTAAGGACTTCCTTAGTGGCCGTCGAGACCGTCTCGCGCTTCGTCGGAGTCAGGTCAACCTGGCCGGTGGCGGCGTTCGCGATGGTCGGCGTCGCGAAGAAGACCGCGAGGACGCCCAGTACAGCCGCGACGCGACGCAGGAGGACCTGCCGGTCGGTGCCCGTCCGGCGTCGGCTGATCGCCCAGATCGTCAGGAGCAGGGAGCCGGCCGACAGGACGACGAAGTACGCGAGGTCCTTGAAGTAGATGATCCCTCGGAGCATCGGGTCGAGGTGGCTCAGCGGACCGAACTGGTCGAGGTGACCCTTGACCGAGGCCGGCAGGAACTGGACGACCCAGAGGAACAGGAGAACGCCGAATCCGAGAAATGCACCGCTTGCAGTCGAGGCCGCGCGGGCCGAAACGGCGAGGGTGATGGCGTTGAACATTGCCGCCAGGAAGAGCAGACCGAAGTATCCGCCGAAGGCGCGAGCGAAATCCGGGTTGGCGAACGAGTCGAGCTGGACGAAGTAGATCCAGGAGATGCTGATGAGCAGCCAGGTGTAGAGAGTGTTCGCCACGAACTTCGACAGAACGAGCGCCCAACGGGACACCGGCCACGACAGAGAAACGAGCAACTGACCGCTCGCGCGCTCTTCCGCCAGCGACCTCGCGGCCAGGACGGGGCACAGCACCAGGAGGGTGTTGGCGATGTTCGCGTAGTAAGCGGCCAGGTCAGCGGACTGCGAGCTGCTCACCAGGTCGATGAAGAAGACACCGGAGATGATGATGTAGGCGAGCGCGATGGCGTAGGTCTGCGCCAATAAGGCCATCGAAGTTAGTTCGCGCTTGAGTAACGTACCCACGGCTAGCATCCACCTCTATGACGTTCGTCTCGGCATCAGTGTTCGTACAGTAAACCCCCCGGGATTGGTCCGAACCGGGGCGAACCCGGCACCGACATCATTCCGTTGTGACGACCTCTCCCGCGTTCACCGAGCCCATGACGGCGTCCCGGAATGCCTCTTCCAAACTGTCACTCGTCGGCTCGACTGTCGTCACCGACCACTTCGCCGACCACTCTCGCAACAAGTCCGCTACTGCCTTGTCGTCACGTGCCTCGACGACCGCGGTGATGCCTTTCGTGTCCGGCTGAAGTTCGGTCAGCGTCGTCCCGGGCACCATGTCCGCGTCCTGCGGACGGCCCTCACCCGAGAGCCGGACGCGCAGCCGGACGGCGTGGCCGGTGCCCTCGGCCATACCGGACGGCACGCCTTCGTACACCTTCTTGCCGAGCGCCATGACGAGCACGCGGTTGCACATCAGGCGGGCGTCGGCGAGCAGGTGGGTCGAGACGATCAACGTCCGGGTGCGCGCGTACTCCTGCAGCATGCCGCGCATGTCGAGGATGTTGAGCGGGTCGAGACCGGACATCGGCTCGTCGAGGATCGTGACGAGCGGGTCGCCCATGAGCGCCTGGCTCATGCCGACACGCTGGCGGTAGCCCTTCGACAGGTTGCCGACGATGCGGGTACGCATGTGGGTGAGCCCGGTGCGCTTCATCGACAGCTCGACGGCCGCGTCACGGTCACCGCGCGGCAGCCGCTTGGCCGCCGCGACGAACATCAGGTATTCCTCGACGCGCATCTCGTTCGGGAACGCGATGCGCTCGGGCATGAAACCGAGGAGCTTGCGCGCCTCCCGCGGGTTGCGGGCGACGTCGGCGTCGCCGATGCGGATGGTGCCCTCGTCCCACGCCGCGATGCCGGCGAGGCAGGTCAGCAAGCTCGTCTTGCCGGCGCCGTTCGGACCGAGCAGCCCGGTGATGCCCGGGCCGAGGTCGAAGCTGACGTCGTCGACCGCGGTGCGCTGACCGTACTTTCGGGTCAAATTCCTGACCGACAGCAGGGTGGCCGGCACGTCGGTGCGCGCCTTCCCCTTGTCAACGACCTTCGCCTCCTGCGCCGAGGCGGTGGCCTCGGCAGCGGGCTTCGGGGTCATCACGTACTCCTCAGTCCTCATGCCTCAGGTGGTGCGGCTGCTCCGGGCGTCGCAGCTTCGTAAAGCGATAGTCCTCGCGGGTGAAACGTCACCGTAGCGAACCGAGTTCCGAGATCCGCGGGCCAGTATGCCCCACATGTACCCCCATCCCAGGCTCGCCGCGACCGATCTGGGGAGGTCTAGACCGTGACCCGGGCCAGGACATGCAGAAGGCGGGAGCGCTGTGCGCTCCCGCCTTCCGACTGCCTACCGGTAGTTCTCCCTGCTAGAAGGCGCCCTTCGAGGGGGTCGGCATCTTGACGCCGCCCTCCTTCTTGGCCTTCTCCGCCATCTTGGTCGCGCTCTGCGTGACCTTCACGAAGCGGCCCTTCTCCATGATGAACTGCTTGTCGGAGAAACCGACCGCCACAAGGTGGAACTGCTCGACCATGACGACGGACAGACCCTCGTCACAGAGCGAGCGGAGCGCGGCGTACAGACGCTCGGCGATGATCGGCGCCAGACCCAGCGACAGCTCGTCGACGAGGAGCAGACGCGGACGGGACATCAGCGCGCGGCTGACCGCGAGCATCTGCTGCTCACCACCGGAGAGCGACCCAGCGGCCTGGGTGGAGCGCTCCTTCAGACGGGGGAAGAGTTCGAAGCAGCGGTCGAACTGCTCCTTCATCTTCTTACCGTCGACGCCGTAGGCGCCGGTGAGCAGGTTCTCCTTGACCGAGAGCGTCGGGAAGACCTGCCGACCCTCGGGCGAGAGCGCGATACCGAGCGCCACCCGCTTGTGGGAGGGCAGGCTCGAGACCCGCTGCTTGCGGAACATGATCTCGCCCTTGGTCGGCGGGATCGCGCCCAGGATCGTCTTCAGCAGCGTGGACTTGCCCGCGCCGTTGGAGCCGAGGACCGAGACCATCTCGCCCTGGTCGACCTGCATGTCAATGTCGAAGAGCACCGGGAGGCGGCCGTATCCGGCGCCCACCTTCTTCATTTCAAACAGCATCAAGGCCTCCTAGATGTCGGCGTCGGAGTCGGCGTCGAGGTCGAGAACCGACCCCAGGTACTCGGCGCGGACGACCGGGTCGTTCGCCACCTCGTCGGGCGTCCCCGAAGCCATGAGCTGGCCCTGGTTGAGGACGTACACGATGTCCGAGTTAGCGAGAACGGCCTTCACGTAGTGCTCCACGATGATGACCGTGAGACCCAGGTCGAGCTGCAGCTGACGCATGAGCGCGAAGAGCGCGTGGGCGTCGTCTGCGTCCAGACCGGCGGCCGGCTCGTCCAGAAGGACGATGGCCGGGCCGCACATGAGGCTGCGGCCGATCTCGATACGGCGCTGACGACCGAAGTCGAGGTCGCTGGCGCGTACGTGGAAGTAGTCCTTGATGCCCAGCAGGACGCACATCGCGTACGACGCCTGCACCGCGCGGGCTTCCGACTTCGACGCGCCGGGCATGCCCAGCATTGTGAAGAGCGGGTTGCCCTTGATGGCCAGGTGGGCGGCAGAGAGAAGGTTCTCGCCGACCGTCAGGTCCATGTTGATTCGGTTGGACTGGAACGTGCGCCCCATGCCGAGCTTGGCGCGGTCCCACGGACGCAGCGACGTGACGTCCTTGCCGAACATCACGATCTGTCCGCTGTCCGGGATCTTCAGCCCGTTCAACACGTCGAAGCAGGTCGACTTGCCGGCGCCGTTGGGGCCGAGCAGACCGACGAACTGCTTCGCCGGAGCCGTGATGTTCACGTTCTGCAGGGCCTTGACACCACCGAACGCGATGGACAGACCACGACCGACGAGCGCGTTACCGGTTTCCTCGCGGTGCGGGAGGTAGTCCTCCAGTACCGCCAGTGCACGGTCTCGCTCCGGGTCGAGCCCGGCCTCCGAGACAATGTGGCTTCCGCCGTCCGAAACTCCAGATGTGTTAGCCACGTCTACTCTCCGTCCGATGCGCCGCGCTTGGACTTGGCGCCCAGCTGTTCCGCCGACTTGGGCTTGAGGCCCGGCAGGTTCGGCATCTTGGGAGCCGCGCCGGCGCCGCCACGGGCGTTCTTCTTTTTGGCCCTTGCCTTCGGGTCGGCGAGGTCCATGACCGTTCCACCCACACCACGCGGGCCGACGAGGATACCGACCGTGAGGCCGATGCCGCCGAGCAGGTACACGTTGATCTTCCAGTCGAGGAGGATCTGCGGGATGAGCGTGAAGACGACCGCGACGATCGCGATGGCCGTCAGCGACTCGAAGCCCGCGAGAATCGGGATCGAGAGGTAGAACAGCGAGTTGAACGAGATGTACTGCAGGGTCCCGGGGGGGCTGAAGTACAGCGGGGCCGAGAGGCCACCAGCGATACCGGCGAAAAGGCCGGCGATGCCGAAGGCGGCGACCTTGTAGAGCCAGGGGGAGACGCCGACGGCCGCAGCGGCCGCCTTGTCCGAGCCGACCATGAGGAGAGAGCGGCCGAACCGGGAGTTACGGAACTTCGAGAGGAACAGCATCGAGACGAGCATGATGCCGAGGATGTAGTAGTAGAACTGCTTGTCCGACTTCATGCTCGCGCCGAAGAAGTTCGGGCGCGGAGTGGTCGGGGCCGACAGGCCACCCGTCATCTTCTCGGAGAGCATGACGCTGTTCTCCAGGAGGAACTGCAGCGAGAGCGTCAGAACGATGACGTAGACGCCGGAGAGGCGCATGGAGACCAGCGCCACGATGCAGGACACGACGACGGCGAAGACGATGCCGACGCCGACCGCGGCCGGGAAGGCGAAGCCCTTGCCGTACTCGCCCTCGCGGTAGTAGTAGCCCGAGATGTAGAGCGCCGAACCGGTGAGACCGGCCTGCGCCAGTGAGATCTCACGGCCCCAGCCGACGACGACGAGAAGGCCCATGCAGGCGATCGCGAGGACGAGGCCGACCGTGAAGGTGAACACCCAGTAGGTCGAGAAGATCACCGGGACGAGCAGTGCCATTACGAAGATCACGATCAGACCCGGGTGGAAGCCCAGCACACCCGCGATGCCGGTGAGGCGCGGCGGGATGTCGAGCTTCGGGATCGTGCCGGTCCCGGAGGCAGACGCCATCTGGGCACCGCTGTGTGTTGCCTGGTATTCGGCTGAATTATGTCCGGGTCGCGACGAGACGTCGGTTCCTTGTGCCATGACCATCCATTCCCTGCGTGGCGCTAGCAATCAGCTGGCTGTGTGTGGAGCGGCCCTAGCCGCTGATGACGTCAGTGGGCGAGGAGGGAGCTGCCCTTCTTGCCGAAGCGGTCGATCAGGAGGACGACGGAGAAGAGAATGCCGACGACGATGACCTCCTTGAGACCGGGCCCGACCTTGCCGAACACGTCGGACTTGAGCATCGAGTCGACGGTCGAGAGGACGAGAGCACCGGCAAGCGCCATCGGGATGGAGCTGAAGGCGCCGAGCACGCACACGATGAGAGCGCGCAGGAAGATGAACAGAATGCCCGTGGTGTCCGTACCGACGTAGCCGCCGAGCAGGATGCCGCCCAGCGCCGAGATAGCGCCGGCAATGGCGTACACGGTGGTGCTGACCTGGCCGATCGGGACACCGACAAGCTTGGAAGCCTCGACGTTGTCGGCGATGGACCGGACGTACACGCCGAACCGGGTGCGCTGCATCAGGATGGTGAAGCCGATGACCACCGCGGCCAGGATGATCAGCGTGGCGATCTGGTGGACCGTGACGGTCTGGATGCCGACGTGCGTCTTGCCCTTACCGAAGGGACTGGGCGCGGGCTCACCGGAAGCGACGGAGTACTTGAAGATGATGCCGACCAGAATCAGCATCAGGGCGAGCGAGAAGTTCGTCAGGGTCACACGGGGGTAGGTCGCCAGCTTGCTGCTGGTGATCACGTACCCGTAGCCGGCGGAGATGACCGACCCACCGATCAGCAACATGATCAGGATCGGCCAGATCGGCAGCTCCGGGCGACCGAGGTCGTTACCCAGGCCCTGCGCGAGGAGCGCCTCGTTGTCACCCTCGGCGAAGTTCGGCGAGCAGAGGTACCAGAAGACCAGGCATGCCGCCATGACGATGCCGCCGTGGACGAAGGCGATCGTGCGGCTGATGCGGTAGCTCAGGACGAGCGCTACCGCGATCAGGCCGTAGAGGCCCGTGGTCGTGACGCCGTTAACGATCGCCGGCATCACGACATTGGTGTTGAACTCGATGGCTGTTAGCGAATCCATGGCGTGCCGTCGCTGCCTTCCTTGCCGCCAAGAGGACGGCACGTCTCGGTGTGTCTTGCGAGGGAACCCGACGCGGCGCGTCCGCGCGCAACCGTTGGGCCCCCACACGTCTGTTGGTGGCTTACACCCCGTACCAACGAAAGCTGGACGATTCGGTTACGGGGCAACCTGCGTCACCCTAACCCCTCGCTTGTCCCGAATGCTGAGACCAAGCTGAAGGCCCAGGAGGGCCCGGCGGGCGCTAGCAGCGTTGTCACGGCGATATCACACTCCGCGCATGAAGAGCCATTCTGGCGCGTTCTTGATATCTCGTTATCGAGAAACTTGGGCCCGGTTTTTATCTTCGGCAGAACCCGCCTGCGCGACTAGGGACCGCCCCGGCACGCCCCTGACCTGCGGTTTCATGGATCGCCCAGGAGGAGCGAGCGCAGGTGCCCGGCCGGGTTTTCGACCCGAGCGACCCTTGGCTGCCGCCCACTCCCCACGCTCCGGCCCGCCCGTCGGGTCCATCCTCACGTTCGAAACACGAACTCCGGGAGATCGCTAGGCGCGTTCGCTCAATAGCACTTGACAGAGTTCTTACCGAACCGTCGAGCGTGTTCCGTCGATTCCCCGCAGAGGGTTCCGCGTCGAATACAGCATTACGTGAGCGAGCGGAACTAGCCCGCCTAAGAAAATGCTTAGAATGCAACAAGGGGTCTGGCTTAGGAACGCGGCGACCCGAGGCGAATCCGTCCGAGACCTACTCGGAACCCATCGGTAACCGCTGTCTGGGGCTGGCGCTGCCGCTCGGACAGGGTCGTCAGGGCTCGAGCCGGCCGGACGCGTCCGTCCGCCCGGCCACCGGCACGGAGACGCTCAGCCGGACACCGCACAGGCTGGGCGACTCGGCTACCCAGAGCCGTCCGCCGACCCGGGACGTGTCGCTGACCAGGCTGTACAACCCGAAGGAGGTCGCCCCGGCCGCGCACTCGCGCACCACCCGGGGGTCACCCGAGCCGTCGTCGTGAACCTCCGCCGTCCACCAGCGCCGCCCGCAGCGCAGGACGACGAGTACCTGGGTCGCACCGGCGTGCTTCACGACGTTCGCAAGGCCCTCGCGGACCGTTCGCAGGAGCAGCCGAGCCGCGGCGGGCTGCGGGTCGGCGCCGCCGCCGTGCATCCGCAGGGTCGCCTCGAGGTCGTGCCGCTCGCGGAACTCGGCCAGCGTCGCGCGCACTCGGTCAGGCAGGGGGGTCAGTTCTTCTTGCTCGCGCTCTGCCTCGAGCATCTTGAACAGCGCGGACCGCAGCTCACGGGAGCCGGTCTCCAACCGCAGCGCCAGCCGGTCGAGGACGAGGCGCACCTCCGGGGCCAGGCCGGGGATGCAGCGAAGTTCGTGGACGTCGAGCTCGGCGGCGAAGAGCTGCTGGCTGACGCCGTCGTGCAACTCGGCGGCCAGCACGTGGGCCGCGGACTCGGGAGCGACCTCGACAGCCGGGGGAACCTCGGCCGGAGGTACGAGGCGCGGGGACGCGGGCGGGTCCACGGGCGTCGGGGCGGCGTCGTCCGCGCCGTCCGAACGTCCTCGGTCGATCCCCACCACCGGCGTCATTTGAGCCCGTCGCCCCTTCCTTGGTCCGGAGAGAACTGCGCGGCTTACTTCGTAGCCCGGGCCGGTTCGGATGGCCTACCTGTGACAACGGCGTGACGAGAACGGGGTTACGTGCCCAAATTGCCCCGTTCGGACCGTTGCACCCCCGCCCTTCTCGGACATACTGGCGTGACCTTCCCCACAGGCGCGCCGCTCGTGGCCGCCAGACCGCAGCCGTCCCCCGCCCGGCAGGAGGCTCCAGACCGCATGCGACCCGGTGCCGGTGAACGACGCGCCCAGGCGGGCAGGACGCGTACTGCAGTCCTCGCGAGCCTCGTGGCGGCGGGTGCCCTCGGCCTCGCGACCGTCGGGCAGACCGACCGCGACCTCGTCGACGCCGCCGCGGCGCCGACGAGCGAAGCTCTCGCCGCGGGCATCACTCCCCCGGCCTTCGGACTCGTCATGCCGGAGCCCGCGCCCGAGGTGGCGCTCGCCCCCGCCGCTCGCGTCCCGGCCCGGGCCGTCCCGGCAAAGCCCAAGGTCAGGGCCTCACGAGACAAGTTGAGGGCCGCGACGGCGGAGGTGGCGTTCGTGCAGCCCGTGATCGACTCGACAGGCATCCCGGTCACCGTCCTGAAGGCGTACAAGCGCGCCAAGCGCACCGTGAAGGCGGTCAACCCCGTCTGCCACATCTCGATCTCGCTGCTCAGCGCGGTGGGGCGCGTCGAGTCCGACCACGCGTACGGCGGCTACCTCGACAAGAACGGGCGGACGCTGGAGCCGATCCTCGGCCCGCGGTTGGACGGTCACCCGGGCGTCAAGTCCATCTCCGACAGCGACAACGGCGTGTACGACGGCGACAAGAAGTACGACAGAGCCGTCGGACCCATGCAGTTCATCCCCACCACCTGGGCGATGTGGGCGACCGACGGCAACGGCGACAAGATCGGCGACCCGAGCAACATCTACGACGCCAGCCTGTCCGCCGCCTGGTACCTGTGCGCGAGCGGCGCCGACCTGCGCGAGCCGAAGGCGCTGAAGAAGGCGATCCTCAGCTACAACGGGTCCGAGAACTACTACAAGCTGGTGCTGGCCTGGTACAAGGCGTACCACACGGCCCTCACCTCGATCCCGGACTCCGAGGACGCGGTGGCCGCCCGGAAGAAGGCCGAGCTGAAGGCTGCGCAAGAGAAGGCAGCCTCCGCGGCCGCGGCGAAGGCCCCCGCCCGGGCCGCGAGCCCGGCCAAGGCGGTGCCGGCCGCCCCCAAGGCCCCCACGCAACCTGCGGTCGGCGAACTCATCGCCCCCAAGCCCGACGGCAAGGCGCCGGGTGTCACGGGCCACCAGGCCCCGGCGACGCCGGCGGGCCCCAAGACGCCTGCGAGCGACGAGCGGCGCCCGGAACAGCCGAACGAGAACAGCAAGGCCGTCGGAGACGCGCTCACGGAGCTGACCCACACCCCGAAGGGCAAGGGCGCAGGCAAGCCCGTCACCCCGCCCGCCACACCCCCGGTCATGCCGTGGGCGGGGACCGCCGGCGGCCCGTCGAGCCCGTAGGTCTCGCCTGCTCCCGGCAAAGTGCGGTATCTCTTGGGCACGTCGGGTCCGCACGTCGACATCGGCGGATTCGTACCCCTTCCGGCCTACCTGCGGGCGCGCCGGCGACGAAGTACACGCACCGGCCCCAGGGGCCGCCGACGGGAAGGCGCGATGCGCAGGCCGAAGGGCAGGCCCGAAGATCGGCCGAGACAGAGACCGAGCGACAGGCTGGTGGTCGGTCTGGTCGCCGGTCTGGTCGTGGGCGTCCTCGGTGCGACCGTCGGTCGTCATGCGGTTCACCTGGCCTTCTCCGCCGTAACCGGGACGTCGGCGGGCGAAGATCCCGGGCCGGCGGATCACGCGCCGGCCCCCGAGACCTACGCCACCGACCGGGCCGAACAGGTCACCGCCGAGGCAGTGAACGGCACCGGCCTGGCCCGCGCGAAGGACGGCTACCGCCTCGACGCCGTCACGGCCCCGACCAAGGCGGGCACCGCCGGCAAGCTGCGCTTCACCGTCACCGGCCCGGACGGCTCACCCGCGCGCGAGTTCGCTCCCGTCATGACGAAGCCGATGCAGGTCTACGTGGTCCGCGCCGACCTCGCCGACTTCCACCACCTCCGGCCCACGATGGGGGCGGACGGCACCTGGTCGGCCCCCATCAGCTGGAAGCGACCCGGCCCGCACCGTGTGATGGCCGAGTTCTCCGCGTTGGATGCTCGCGGCGGCATCCACCACCTGGTGCTCGGCACCACCGTCAAGGTGGCCGGCAAGTACGTCCCCGAGGCGCTGCCCGCGCCGGCCTCGAGCGCGACGGTGGACGGCTACAAGATCAAGCTCACCGGGCAGGCCCCCGACGCGTACTCCAGCGGCAACCTGCGCCTGCACATCACCCGGCAGGACGAGGACGTCGCCAGTCTGCAGCCCTACCTGGGCTCCTTCGTCGTCGTGACGTGCTTCAACGCCGCCGACAACGCGGTGATGCGCACCGTCCCGGTCGAGGTGCCGGAGGGACCGAGCGCACTGGGCGGCCCGAAGTTCACGCTGACGCCCGTGTTCCCCAAGTCGGGCGACTACCGGATGTTCTTCGAGTTCCGCACCTTCGACCAGATCCGGACCGCGACCCTGACGCTGCGCGCACCCTGACCTGCGGTTTCACCCCGTCGGGCGCACGAGGCCCTCTTGGACGGCGGTCGCAACCAGCACACCCCCGGCATCGAAGACGTGGCCGATGGACAGGCCGCGGGCCCCGGTTGCCGACGGCGAGCCTTGGTCGTAGAGCAGCCACTCGTCCGCTCGGACTTCGCGGTGAAACCACATGGCGTGGTCCAGCGAGGCAAGCTGGACGCCGCGGCGCAGCGCGGCGCCGTGCGGGACGAGGCTCGCGTGCAGCAGCGTCAGGTCGCTGAGGTAGGCCAACAGGCAGCTGTGCAGGCCGGGGTCAGCCGGCAGCGCCCCCGCGACGCGCATCCAGACTCGGGCGACCGCCGGGTGCAGCGGGTCGGCGCCCGCGCCGCCGGAGGGCGACGCACCGGCGTGCCGCACCTCCAGGGCAGCAAACTCCCTGCTCAGGGCCTCAGCCTCAGCGGGTCCGCGGGTCCGCGCGACCACGTCGGCGAGCGTCGGGCAGTCCGCCGGGGCCGGGACGACGGGCGCCGCGTCCTGATGCTCGGGCCCGTCCTCGGCGACCTGGTAGGACGCCGTGAGGTAGAAGATCTTGCGTCCGTGCTGGCGGGCCGCGACCCGGCGGCTGGAGAACGAGCGCCCGTCTCGCAGCGACTCGACGTCGTAGACGATCGGCACGGACGTGTCGCCGGGGAGCAGGAAATAGGCGTGCAACGAGTGCACGTGCCGGTCGGCCCCGACGGTACGCCCGGCGGCGAACAGCGCCTGCCCCAGCACCTGCCCCCCGAAGACCCGCTGCATCGATGTGGCGGGCTGGCGACCGCGATACAGACCCTCCTCGATGACCTCGAGATCGAACAGGCCGAGGAGTTCGTCGATGGAGCGAGGCATGGACGCACCTTAAGCGACGCGACGGACCTGAGAATGTCCTGACATACTCACGTCCTCGGCTTTTCGGCGTCGTCCTTGATTTCACCGGGGGTCTTGTCGCCGGCGGCCGCAAGCGTTGCCCCGGCGACGTCCCCCGCCTCCATCCGAGTGAGCTGGTCCCGGAGCAGGTACCGGAAGATCACCTTCAGCGACGCGGTGACGGGCAGCGCTGTGAGCGCGCCGATCGCACCGCCCACACCTGCCCCGACCAGCACGGCGATGAACACGGCGATCGGGGAGAGGTCGACGGCCTTGGAGAAGATCCTCGGCGCGATCAGGAAGTTCTCGACCTGCTGGTAGGCGAGCATCACGACGAACGTCGTGACTGCGAGCCCGACGCTCTCGGTCAGTGCCACGAGGGTGCAGAGCACGGCACCGATCGTCGCGCCGACCTGCGGGATCGCGTCGAGGAACGCGACCGCGAGGCCGAGGATCGCCGCGTACGGCACTCCGAGCAGGGTCAGCGTGATCCCGGTGAAGATGCCGGCCGCCAACGACACGACCAGCTGGCCGGTGACGTACCCGCCGATCCGGTCCAGCGCCTGCTCCATCACGACCACGCGCTCGGGGTCGTGCAGGGCTCGGGCGGCGAAAGACCGCAGGCGGGGCATCGCCAACATGAAGTAGATGGTCAGCGCGAACACGGTGAACAGCCCGAAAGCGGCAGCCGCGACGCCTCCGACGATCCCATAGACCGTTCCGAGCGAGGCCGTGAGCAGCTGCGGGATCTTGTCGAGGCTCTCCTGCAGCTTCTTCTGCACCTCGGGGTCGTCCAGCCGGATGCCCAAGATCGACCCGCGCTCGGACAGGTCGGTGAGCAGCGCCGGAACCGCGGCCACGAGCTCGCCCGCCTGCTTCACGGCCGGGGCGATCATCAGCCAGCAGATCGCCGCGAAGGCAGTGACGCCGCCGAGCACGAGGATCAGTACGGCATACCCGCGCTTGAGCCCCTTGCGTTCCATCCGACGGATGAACGGCTCGAGCCCGGCCGCGAAGAAGAAGCCCAGGAAGATGGACGCGGCAACCGACCGCACGCGCAGGAGCAGGATCCCGAGGGCGATCACGATCAGGATGACGGCCGTGGCCTTGGCGTAGTGCACGAGCGGGGGCAGCGCGATCGGGCGCCGGTGCCGGGGCGGCACAACGCTCTCGGTCATCAGGGCTCGCCTCCCGCCGGCGGCGTCCTAGGTCGGACCGACCATAGGGGACGGCCCGGGGAGAACCCGGGAGCTCAGGCCTGCGGGACGCCCGCGTCGCGCGCGGCCGGCGACGCCGCGAGGGCCCGGTGGACGATCTTGCGCTCGACCGCGAAGACCATCCCGGGGACGAGGCCCGCGACGATCATCGAGATCAGAGTCGGCGTCGGCCACTTTGCCCTTCTGAACAGGTCGAACGCCAGCCCGAGGTACACCATGTAGAAGTAGCCGTGGATTAGCGCGACCCACATGAGGCTGTCGTCGTCCTGGGCGTACTTCATGTACATCGCGACGACGAGCAGCAGGAGGAGCACGCCGACGACGTAGGCCGCGATGCGGTAGCGGAGCAGGGCGCCGGTCACGTCGTGTCCCTTTCGTGCAGGCGGGCGAGCATCCGGTTGAAGGCCGCGAGCTCATCGTCCCCCGTCGGCTCCGCGGGCGCCGCACCGGGACCCACGCCCTGCACGCGAGCGCGCTCGGCGGCCGTCGTGGGCAGCGGCGGCAGGACGACCTCGTCGTCCACCCGCCACGCTGCAGCCGGCCGGGCGGGCGGCGGCTCGGCCGGCGCGGGACCGCGCACGGCCTCGCGGGCGAGCCAGTACCAGACCCCGAGAACGAACAGCCCGAAGCCCGGCCATTGCAGGGCGTAGCCCACGCTTCGACCGCTGCCGCCTTCTGCCCGCAGGAACTGCCAGTACGACAGCGCGCCGCAGGTGGCGACCAGCACGACGCCGAGCGCGTGCAGGGCCAGCCAACGCGGCGTGAGCAGGACGCGGGACACGCTCGCAGAGTACCTGGCGTCCGCACGCGCGAGGACGAGTAGCGTTCGGCCCGAGCACCGAGGGAAGGTGAGGGCGCCGTGGCCACGCATCGCGCGAAGCCCAAAGCCGGGCAGGCGGCGAAAGCCGACAAGCGCAAGACGCAGGAACAGAAGATCGCCGAAGCCCTGCGCCGGGACGCGGAGTCCAAGCGCGAGCGCAATACCGACGCCGGTAAGCCCGAGAAGAAGCCTCGCGAGTCGAGCCAGAAAGCCCCGCCACGGCCCGCAGCCCCGCCGGACCCGCACCGAAAGCGCCGCATCGGACTTCGTGTGACGTTCGGCGTGATCTTGATAGGCGTCGTCGCCGCGCTCGGCGTCACGGTGTCCAAACTGGCCGAGAAAGTCGGCGGAATTCCCGAGGTCGTGGAGACTTTCACCCTCACCCCCAAGTCGCTGAAACAGATCACCTCCGTACCGGACGACGTATTCGACGAGGTGGGCGCCGGCTCGGCCAAGGCAGTTCTGAAGAAGGTGTCCGCCCCGGCCCTCACCGAAGGCGGCAAGCCGCGCTTTCTGTTCGTGTGCGCGGAGAGCCGGCCGGAATGCGCGTCGGCCCGCTGGCCGGTCGCGGTCGCGCTCTCCCGATTCGGCACCTGGGAAGGACTGGCGGCCTCGGCCTCGCCCCGCGACGGGCTCTATCCGAACACCCCGACATTGACCTTTCACGGCGCCGCCTTCACGAGTAAGTACCTCGCGTTCACCGGGGTGGAGACCGAGGGACGGGTCAGGACGAACGGCGCGTACCCCACGCTCGACACCCTCTCCCCCGCCGACGCCGCGACCTTCGAGAATGTGAACGCCGCCCCGTACGTCTCGCCCGAGTCGGTCGGGCTCCTGCCGTTCTTCAACCTCGCGGGTCGCTACGTCGGCGTCGGGTCGGGCTTCGGCACCCAACTGCTGAGCGGCAACACCCACGCCGAGATCGCCGCCGCGCTGTCCAAGCCCACCTCTTACCTCGCGCGTGCGATCGACGGCAGCGCCAACGTCCTCACTGCCGCGATCTGCGCGGTGCTCGGCGCCGAGGCCCCCTCGGACGTGTGCACGTCCACCGGCGTCGAGCAGGCGAAGAATCTGCTCAAGGTCCGCCGGTAGCTAGGGCTGCGCGAGATTTGTCGAGACCGGGGTGAGCGCGCCGCCGGCCAGCCAGCCCGGCCCCGCGCCGTCGTCGTGGGCCGCCATGTCGCTGCCCATCGGCATGACCGTGATCGAGCCCGTCGCGGCGTACAGCTCGACCTCGTCGCCGAGGCGCTCCCCGCGGGCGGCCAGGAAGGCCGCGAGCCCGGCTGAGGTCGCGCTCTGCGCCGGGCCGACCCGGCGCAGCGCCGAGACGTAGGCGCGGACGAGGTCCGACTGCGGGTCGAACGGCAACGCCGCGAGCGGCGCCGTCCCGGTGACGGCGACGATAGGCGCTTGGACGAGCCACGGCGCGAGGTAGGTGCCGTAGAGGGGCGGGGGCGCCGAGCGCAGGGCGTCCAGCGCCGTCCGCGCGGTGCCCCAGCCCGCGACGGCGAGGACGACGTCGCCGGCCGCGCCGGCCCCGACCTCGATTCCGGCGGTGCGGGCCGCTTCCCGGACGACCACGTCGGCCGCGACCGCGCGCGGAGTCTCGTCGGCCACGAGGCGGATTTTTTTCACCTTCCGCTCGGCGAGGTTGCGGACGAGAAGGCGTAGCACGTTCGCGTCCGAGTCCGAGAGCGATTCGGACGGGCACGACTCGACCGGCGCGGTGGACCCGCCGAGCAGCGCGCCCAGCGCGGCGCTCGCGCACTCCACCCCGTCCGGCCCGGCGACGAGACTCTGGGTGACGCCGTGCCCGGTGTCGAGCACTTGTTGGACGACGTTGCGGCCCTGGCGTACCTCGAGCAGCGACCGGCCGGCCGGCAGCACGATCTCGACCCAGCGACCCTCGGTGTCGGGGCGGGGCTGCGCCTCGTACTCGCGGCCGCCGACCCCGACGTCCGTGAACCGGGCGCTCATCACGTGGACGAGGTTGACCCCGGGCCGCCCCGGGACGACGACCAGGCCGGTGGACGCGTCGTCCATGCGGACGACCCGCACCAGCGGCGAGCCCGCGACTGTCTGTGGTCCGGGCGGCGGCAGCGACGTCAGCGTGACCCCGGCGACGACGGCCGCCGCGGTGACCGCGAGTTCGGCCCGGCCGAGCGCACCCGCGCCCCGGCCGCCCCCCCCCGGGCGGCGGGCGAGCACGAGCCGCCTCGCCGCGAGACCGAGCACCGCAGCAAGGACCAGCAGGCCCGCCTTGAGCACGACGACCTTGCCGAAGGTCGTGACGGCGACACCGTCGAGAGTGAGGTCGTAGTCGCGGGCGCTGAGCACGCCGGTGCCGGCGAGCAGCAGCGCGGAGGCGACCGCGATCGGGGTCAGCCGGCGCACCAGGGCGAGCCGCGCTCCCGCCGGGGCGGTCGCGCCCGCCAGGATCGTCCCCAGCCACAGGGCCGCAACCCCGACGTGGCCTGCCATCAGGACGCCGGGGCGGACGCCGTCGGTCAGCGCGTCCCAGCACAGCACGGCCACGATGCCGCCGCCGGCGAGCGGCACCGCCGCGACGGGGGCCCGGCCCACGGCGAGCGCCGCCGCGACCGCCAGGGGCGCGAGCACCGCGAGCGGGAAGACGGGGACGTCCCGGGCAAACGCGATGGCCAGTGCGAGGACCACGGTCGCCGCGGCCGTGTCCAGCACGCGCATTGCCGCCTCGGTCGGGCGGCCGGCCAGCGGACGCAGGAACGTCGCGCCGGCGAGCAGGACCGCCGCCGTGAGCGCGACGGTGCGGGCGACCCGCGCGAGCGGCGCGAGGTCCGCGACCGCGGAGCCCCCACCGTGCGCCCATGCGGGAGCTGCCGCAGTCACGATCTGACAGACCGTCAGGACGAGGACGGCGACCAGCCCGGGGACGGAGCGGGGCCGCCGGCAAGACCGGCGGCCCCTTCCCCCGTCGGGGAGACGATTCATCGACTGCTCTCCGGGCCAGACGTCCTAGCGGACGTCTTCGTCAGCCACCGCGAAGATCATCGAGTGCGGCTTGGCGTCCCCGAAGTCCCCGTGCGGCCAGGACGTCCGGTTGAAGTTGACGCAGGAGGAGCCCTCGTTCTCGTCCACGAAGTGGGCGTCGAGCCGCAGCTTGCCCTTCTTCGTCACGTCCAGGATGCAGAGCTTGTGGTTGCCGTCGGTGTTGGTCCGGGCCACGAAGTAGTTCGAGAACGCGATGCGCTTCACGTCCTCGGTCAGCTCGTGGTAGTACCCGTCGTCGCCGATCTCGAAGTTGTCGTACGCGCCCCAGTGCGGGCCGCCGCCGGTGTTGTCGGCGACCTGAAACGAGTCCATCAGCGTCGGGCAGTCCTTCTCGGCACCGCCGTGGCTGACCTCCTGCATGGTGTCGATCGAGCACTCGGTGTCGTTGCCGGCCTTCAGCAGCTTCTGGATGTCGAGCATGTAGACCTGCTTGGCCGAGCCGTTGTCGGTCACACCGGTCGAGCCCGGGCCGCGCCCGATGACCGCCTGGTAGAGGTACTTGTCGTCCGGGCTGGTCTGCACCCACCCGGCCCCGGTGCAACCGCCGCCCTCGCCGACCTGCGGCTGCAGGCTGCGCGTCGCGGTGGTGACGTCCCAGACCTCGCGCCACTTCGGCTTCGGGTCCGTCAGGTCCGGGGTGTAGTAGATGACCCCGCCGCACATGGACGAGGCGAACGCGCCCTTGTGGCCCGGCAGGTTGGTGACCGTGGTCTCCATGATGCCGCGCGGCTCCTCGTGCGACGGGTTGCGCTCCTTGCGCGGGCCGTCGGGCATGGCGGAGACGGAGATCAGCTTCGCGTCGTCCCGCTTGCTGATGTCGAAGATACGGACGGTGTCCCGGAAGACGTGCGGGTCGGGCGGGCGGATCGGGTCGAGCACGATGTTGCGCGGCTCGGCGTAGTCCGAGGAGATCATCCGATTGAGGTCCTCGCGGACCTGGATGCCGTGCGGGTTCGCGCACGTCGCGGCCGGCAGGACCGGGAAGTTGACGCAGCGGATCGGGTCCTCACTCTCGGCGAGAGCGGCGGGCACCTCGGACAGCGTCTTGCCGTCCTTGCCGATGTGGACGATGGACCCCGGCGAGCCACCGAAACCGTTGCTGACCCGGACCTCGCCGTTGGTGTAGACGCACGGGCCGGCCACGTCGGCGCCGCCCATGTAGGTGCCGTAGGCCGTGCCGTCCTTCAGCGTCCAATACGCGTCGGGGATGGAACCGCAGGGCGTGTCGGTCGGCAGGTTGATGCCGGAGAGTTCGACGAGCGGCAACTTCTTCACGTCGAAGACGTAGGTGAAGTCGCTGTACAGGCCCCCGGCGAAGATCTTGTCGCCCTTGTGCCACACGTACTGCATGTGGTGCGGCTCGTTCTCGGCCAGCGGGGCGAGGGCCGTGTTGACGACCTTGCCGTACGTCGGGGAGCCCTTGGTGGCGTCCACGACCGCGAGGAAGTCCGGGCCCACGGCGTTGTCGCGCACCGTCTCGGGGAGCGTCACCGGGTTGACGTTGGGCTGGACCTTCGACAGGCCCGCGGTGTTGTTGTCGCCCGCGTTCCAGTCGCCGGCCCACACGAGCAGGTACTCGTGGCGGATCTTGCCGTCCGAGGTGACGATCTTCTTCGCGTGGGGGTTGGTGCCCGCCAGGGCGGACCGCACGAGGGCGCGCTTGGCCTCCGTGACCTGCTCGTCGTCCTTCACCAGGTGGTTGGTGACGGTGAAGACCCGGCCGCTCGCATGGGTGAAGCTCGAGGTGACGACCTCGACCTCGTCCGTCGCGCTGGCGCCGGACGTGCCGACGACGATGCCGGCGGCGATCAGCACGGGAGCGCTCAGGATCGCCGTGAGCCGGCCGGGCTTGCGGAGCCCGCGACGCCGGCGGGGTGGGGAATCAACTGACATGGGGACGTTTCTCCAGAGGGGGGTGGGGGCGTGGCCGGATGCGGGTTGGCGCTAAGGAGGGCGGGCGACGTTCACGCGGGCGCCTCGGGGACGGACGTCACGGACACCGTGAGGTCGTTGGTGTAGGTGGCACCTGCGCGCGAGCCCTCGGTGTGGTCGCTCCAGCGCAGCGGCATCGCGAAGGCCGGGGCGTACCACCAGCGCTGGACGCGGGTGCCCTTCTCGGACCCGGTGAACTCGCTGGTGGTCTCGACGACGTACGCCTCGACCTCGCGGCCGCCGAGGGTGAGGGCCTCGGTGCCGGTCACCTCGGTCGTGTAGCTCTCGGTGCGCTCGGCGTCGCCGCCCTTGCCGGCCCAGGTCGTCCCGACCTTCAGCGGGAACTTCACTCGGGCCTGGACGGGGACGTAGGAGACCTCGCTGGACTGGCGGACCCCACTGCACGTGACGGTCGCGCTCTCGAAGTTCTGCGTGACGCCCGCACGGCCGTAGCGGTAGATGTGCCGTTCGTCGTGCTGGCCGGCGGCGTCCGGGAACAACCGGACGTCGAAGTTGTACGAGCCCGCGGGCTCCCCCTCGGCGGGTGCCACGACGAGCTTGGTCTCGACCGGGAATTCCCTGCCGCAGAAGGAGAACGGGCCGAACTTGACGTTCTCCGAGCCCGCGACCTCGAGCCCGTAGCTCCCCGCGACCGGAAATGCACGGGCCGCGGCGGCCTTGTGCGGCTTGGCGTCCGGTCGCGACGTGGCCACGGACGGCGCCCGCTCGATGCTCGCGCCGGTTTGGCGCGGAGCGGGCGTGCCTGCGCGTGCGAACGGGGTCGGGCGGGCGCTGGGCCCGGCAACCGGAATCGCCGACGAAGCGGCGCCGGAACTCGGCGCGAGCGTCGGCACCGCCGTCGGACGCGAGGCAGGCTTCGCGGCTGCGGCGCTTACCGCGGCGGGTGCGGGCGGGGCCTGCGTCGCCACCTGAGGGTCCGCCAGAAAGGCCTGCCCGCCGCGGCTCGGCGCGACGTCGCCGCGCCGCGTCCAGGCGCCGTAGCCGACGAACGCCGTCGCGCCGAGCGCCAGCACTGTGCCGACGACGACCGCGGGGTGCCGGTACAACTTCCGGGCGCGCGCGCTCGGCGCGGGTGCGGACATGGCGAGGGAGGCCTTTCAAGGCAGGCAGCCCGCACGCACCGGCGTCCGAGAGGAGCCGTGCGGGGGCAGAGTGAAAAATCTGACGGAACGTCAGGAAGAGGGGACACAGCGCATGGAGGGTCGAGCGCGGTCGGGGCGGTCGGCGGCAGCGCGCCGACCGGTCGTCACCCGGTGGCCGCTACCCGCTCACACAGGGCGCTCGCCTGCCGCATGAGGTCGACGTGCCGCCGCGCAACGAGGCACACGCTGGTCTGCATGTGAAGGAAAGTACATTGGTTCACGAACCTGGTCAAATGCGACGCATGTAGACCAAGTCACTTTGGTTTCGGGGAATATCTCACCGCTCGACAGAACGCGGGGTAGCGCCTACGCGACGCTGTTGTCCGCCGAGTCGAGCCGCGCCGCGTCCTCGGGCGCGGGGGCCGTCCCGCCGAGGTGGGCGGGCAGCCACCACCGGTCGTCCGGCCCGGACGGGCTGTCGGGGTAGTCCTTCTGGGCCCGGTCGAGCAGCTCCTGCATCCGTGCGCGCAGTTCGGCGGCGCCCGCCACCGGGTCCTGCCGCCGGTCGGGGGTCATGGGCTCGCCGACGTAGACGAGCACGGGCACGTGGCGCTGGGTCAGGTGTTTCGGCTGCCCCTTCGTCCACAGGCGCTGCGTGCCCCAGACGGCGACGGGGACGAGCGGGGACTTGGTCGCCGCGGCCATGCGGGCGGCGCCGTTCTTGATGTCCTTCACCGTGAACGAGCGGCTGATCGTCGCTTCGGGGAAGACGCCCACGACCTCGCCGTCCCGCAGCGCCTTGAGCGCCACGCGGTAGGAGTTCGACCCGGCCGCGCGGTCGACCGGGATGTGCTTCATGCCCCGCATCAGCGGGCCGCCGACGCGGTGGCCGAATACCGCCTCCTTGGCCATGAAGCGGACGAGCCGACCGGACGGCTGCGCGGCCCAGCCGGCGAAGATGAAGTCGAGGTAGCTCACGTGGTTCACGGCCAGCACGACGCCGCCCGAGCGCGGGATCTGCCTGCCGCCCACCACGCGGACCTTGATGTCCAGCGCCGCGAACGCCACCTTGGCCGCGGCGATCACCGGCGGGTACACGCGCTCCGACATGCAACGGAACCCTAGCGGGGACGCCCGCGCCGGGGCAGCCCGCGCCGGGGGTGACGCGACTCTCGCCGCGCCACTCCCCGCGGAGTTCAGCCGCGGCCGTCCCCGGCCGGGATCGTGCCGAGCCGGCCCTCGGAGTAGTCCTTCATCGCCTGGGCGAGCTCGGCCCGGGTGTTCATGACGAACGGGCCGTAGGTCGCGACCGGCTCCCGGATCGGCCGCCCGCCCAGGACCAGGACGTCCAGGCCGGCGGTGTGGCGTTCGTCCTGCGGCTGCGCCGCGGCGAGCTCGACCACGTCGCCGGGCCCGAAGACGGCCAGCTGCCCGGTGGTGATCGCGGCCCGCTCGGCGCCGGCCGAGCCGGCACCGGAGAGCACGTACACCAGCGCGTTGAATGCGGGGTTCCACGGCAACCGGACCGACGCGCCGGGCGCGATCGTCGCGTGGACGAGGGTGATCGGCGTGTTCGTCCGGCCCGGCCCCGCATGCCCGCCGAGCTCGCCGGCGATCACCCGCAGCAGGGCACCACCGTCGGACGAAGTCAGCAGGCCCACCTCGCCGCCGCGGATGTCCTGGTAGCGCGGGTCGATCATCTTCTGGGCCGCGGGCAAGTTGACCCACAGCTGGACGCCGTGGAACAGCCCGCCGCTCACGACCAGCTGCTCCGGCGGGGCCTCGATGTGCAGCAGCCCGCGGCCGGCCGTCATCCACTGGGTGTCACCGTTCGTGATCAGCCCGCCGCCGCCGGTGGAGTCCCGGTGTTCCATCAGGCCGTCGATCATGTAAGTGACGGTCTCGAAGCCGCGGTGCGGGTGCCAGGCCGTCCCCCTCGGTTCCCCCGGCCCGTACTCGATTTCGCCCATCTGGTCCATGTGCAGGAACGGGTCCAGCGCCGCGAGGTCGACACCGGCGAACGCCCGACGGACGGGGAAGCCCTCACCCTCGAAGCCCTGCGGCGCCGTGCTCACGGCGCGCACGGGACGGGTGGTGGTGGTGGTGGCGCGGTCCGGCTCCGCCACGCGGGGCAGGGTGAGCAGGTTGTCCACGGTCACGGCTGGCATGTCGACTCCTCCGGTCCGTCCCGCCGGCGTTCCGGCCGGGACATCTGCTTCAACGGTAGTTGCATGTGCAACATTCCGCCCCGGTGACCGCCCGTCAGAACCCCAGGTCTCGGCCGATGATTTCTTTCATGATCTCCGTCGTACCGCCGAAGATCGTCCCGATCCGCGCGTCCTTCCAGGCCCGCGCGATGCCGTACTCGTTCATGTAGCCGTAGCCGCCGTGCAGTTGCAGGCACCGGTCCAGCACCTTGTTGGCGAGCTCGGTCACCCACCACTTGACCATCGCGGCGTCGGGGACCGACAGCTCCCCGCGGTCGTGTTCTTCGATGCAGCGGTCGGCGAAGACCCGCGCGATCTGCAGTTCGGTCGCGAGTTCGGCAAGGAGGAACTTGTTGTGCTGGAAGGTCCCGATCTCCTTGCCGAACGCCTTGCGCGTCTTGCAGTACTCCAGCGTCTCGGCGAACAGCTTCTCGGCGCGGGACAGGCCCCCGAGCGCGATGACGAGCCGCTCCTGCGGCAGGTTGTCGACGAGGTAGCCGAATCCGGCCCCCTCGGCTCCGAGGAGGTTGGCCGCCGGCACCCGCACGTCGGCGAAGGAGAGCTCGGCGGTGTCCTGCGCGTGCAGGCCGATCTTGTCCAGGTTGCGGCCTCGCTCGAAGCCGGGCATCCCCCGCTCGACGGCGAACAGGCTGACCCCGCGGGCCCGCGCGGACGGGTCGGTCTTCGCCGCCACGACGACGAGGTCGGCGAGGATCCCGTTGCTGATAAAGGTCTTCGAGCCGTTCAGGACGTAGTCGTCACCGTCCCGGATCGCCGTGGTCGCCATGCCCTGCAGGTCGCTGCCCGCGCCGGGCTCGGTCATCGCGATGGCCGTGATGATCTCTCCGGTGCAGAACCCAGGCAGCCAGCGCCGCTTCTGCTCGTCGGTGCCCAGCGAGGTCAGGTACGGGCCGATGATGTCGTTGTGCAGGCCGAGCGCCATGCCGGAGTAGCCGCCGAACGCCTCGATCAGCACCGCGTCGAACCGGAAGTCGGTGTTGCCGCCACCCCCGAACTCCTCGGGGACGGACAGGCCGAGCAGCCCGGCTCGGCCGGCGGCGAGCCACGCGTCCCGGTCGACTATCCCGGCTTCCTCCCAGCGGTCGTAGTGGGGCGCGACCTCCTTGCCGACGAATGCGGCGACCGAGTCGGCGAACGCCAGGTGTGCCTCGTCGTAGATCCTGCGCTGCATGTCTGCTCCCGGTGCGGTCAGGCGCTCTGGTCGACGGCGAGGTCGGCGCTGCCGAGATAGGCAGCGCGCACGGTCGGGTCGACGGCGAGCTCTCTCGTCGTCCCGTGGAAGATCGGCTTGCCGAAGTCGAGCACGTAGACGTCGTCGCAGATGTCCATGACCAGGCCCATGTCGTGCTCGACGCAGAGGATGCCGAGGCCGCGGTCGGCCACGAGCCCGCGCAGGATCTGCCCGAACCGCTCGGTCTCGAGCTTGTCGAGGCCGCTGCTCGGCTCGTCCAGCAGCAGGATCGTGAACCCACCCGCGATGACCCGGGCGAGCTCGACGAGGCGACGCTGGCCGGTCGAGAGCTCCGTCGGCCGGCGGGTGGCGAGCGGCTCGAGCGAGCAGACCGCCAGCGCTTCGGCCGTCGCGGTCTTGATCTCCTCCGCGTCCGCCCGGCGCGCGCGCAGGTGCCGCCACGGCATCGACCCGGCCATACCGGCCTCGCGGCCGAGCGCGACGTTCTCCCGCACCGTCAGGGAGTCGAACAGCTCCATGCGCTGGAACGTCCGGCCGAGCCCGAGTTGCGCGCGGGCGGCGACGGCGGCGTCCGTCACGTCGCGGCCGTCGAGGTGCACCGTGCCGGTCGTCGGGCGCAGCAGGCCGCTGCAGACGTTGAAGGTGGTGGTCTTGCCCGCGCCGTTCGGCCCGATGAGACCGGTGATCTGACGCCGCGGAGCGTTCAGCGACATCCGGTCGACGGCGAGGTGGCCGCCGTAGCGCACCGAGATCTCGGCGACGACCAGGCCGGAGGTATCGGTCATGACGCGCTCCTGTTGTCGAGCCGCACCGGGATCGACCCGGCGATGATCCGCACCGTGGGGACGCCGTCGACGTCGCTCACCTCGGTCTTGACCCCGATGTTGGTCTCGAACCACTCCAGGCCGATGCGCATGAAGCGCTCACGGTCGATGGGCCGCTCGCGCTGCTGCAGGCCGATCAGGAGCGAGACGCCCATGTGCGCGAGCATCTGGCAGCGGGCGGGGTCGTCGATGACCATCGCGAGCGAGGCGGTGTAGGTCTGCTCGCGGGCGCGGTCCATGCGGCGGACGGCGGCGCCGACGACCGGGTCGCTGAACCCCCACGCGCGAAGCGCGGCCTCGGTCTCGTGCGGGATGACGAGCGTGTGCTGAGCGGTGACCTCGAGCCGGCGGACGGGGTCGGACAGGCCGGCCGTCTCGTCCAGCATCTTCTGGAAGCCTTCCTCCCAGTCGCGCAGCAGCGCGTCCACGAACTCGGGCATTCCGGTGAAGTGGTGGTAGAAGGACCCTTTGGTGACCCGGAGCCGCTGGCACAGTGCCGCGATCGTCAACGCCTCCGGACCGCGGGCGCCGAGGATGGCGAACGCTGCGGTGAAGTAGGCGCGCGGACCGAGGCGCGGGCCGGAGCTCACGCCGCCGTCCCGTACGAAGCGAGGTCCATGCGCCGCCTCCTGTAAATGTCGGGCTACTCCCGGTAAGCTACGTTTCTACTTCAAGTAACAAGACCGTGTCCGTACCATTTAGTATGGCATCTTGCTCTATCTGGACGAACCGCGTACAAAGTGGCTCTGGCAGTCATACCAGATCGTAAGGTGCAGGACCATACCGGAAGGTTTGGTACGGGAGGCAGCCCCAGCAGGGGTCGCCCCGGAGGGAGGGAGGGAGGGAGGGCGCATGGCGCGGCTTCGCATCGCAGTGCCCGTCCTCCTCGCCGCCGGGCTCGCCGTCGGGTGCGTCGGGGCCTTCGGGGGCACGGCCTCGGCCGACGCCACGTACGAGGCGGTCGCGAACTCCACCGGCGTCCGCGTGATCTTCACGAACCAGTCCGTTCCCCTCGGCGTCTCCCCGCAGCTCGAAGGCCCCGTCGCCCAGGCGCGGCAGACCTCGCTGCAGCAGTCCGACGCGTACGCCGCGTTTCCCTACCCGGGCGACGCGGTCGCCGGCCTGCCCGGGATCCTCGCCAGCGCCGCCGGCATCCCGTTCCAGGCGCCGCCGTACCCGTTCGCCGTCAACACGACCTACGGCGACGACCTGAAGCAGCTGAGCTACCCGGGCATCGAACTGCGCTCAGAGAGCGGCGAGACGGTCACGCAGGCGTCGGCCACAGGCGGTTCGGGTGGCCTGGGCGCCTCCTCGTCCGCCCGCATCGCCCGCGACGGCGACGCGGTCTCGGCCCGCTCGCGCTCGGACGCCGACGTGATCCGCCTCGGCAACGTCCTGGTGATCAGTGGGCTGCGCGCCACGGCCGACGCGGCCCGGGACACCGCCGGGGCACTCACCCGGTCGGCGCACCTGTCGTTCACCCGGCTCCAGATCCCCGGCCTGGCTCTCAAGCTGCCGTCGCTCGAGGGCGTCGGCGGTCCGGCCGCCTCGCCCGACGTGGCCGCCCCCGACATCGGCTTCGCCGACGGCCAGTTCACCGTCACGCTGCCGGGCGCCGAGCCCAAGGTCACCCCCGTCCCGACCGCGGACGTGCTCGCGGCCTTCGACGCCGCCGGGTACAAGACCACCTACCAGGCCGCGAAGAACACGAAGAACGGCATCATCGGTGCCGGGTTCGAGTTCTCCACCACGCTGCCGGCGCCGCCGCCGGGCACGCCCGCGGGCCTCAGCGGCGAGACGCCGGTGACCTTCCAGATCGGCTTCGCCCGCGCCGAGGTCGCCTACGCCGTCGAGAAGGCCGCCGGTGCCGTCCCGGCCCCCGGCACCACCGCCCCCGGCACCACCGCCCCCGGCACCAGCCCGGCCGGCACGCTGCCGGCCGCCGCCCCCGGCACCCTGCCGACCCAGATCGGCTCGGCCACCGTCCCGCCGTCGACGCTGCCGTCCGGCGCGTCCGGCTTGCTCCCGGAGCTGGCACCGGTCGCCCCCCTCGCCGCCCGAGCCCCCGGCACCGCGGCCCTCGCCCCCGGCGCAGCCCCTGTCTCGACGCCGCTCGACCTCACCGCGCTCGCCGCCTCCCGCGCCGCGATCGGCAACGACGTCGGTTGGATCTACCTGATGCTGGTGGCCGTCGCCGGGACGGCGTTCGCGGCTACCTTCCTGCTGCGCTACCGAGGAGTGCGGACTCGATGAGCAACGGATCACCCGGAAAGACGTCCCCCGGACAGACGGCGCCCGGAAAGACGTCTCCCGGCATGACCGAGTGGGTGCGGGCGCAGTGGGACCGGGTGCTCGCCGCCGTCGCGACGGTCGCGGGCGCGATCCTGCTGATCATCGGGTGGGTCGGGGTCAGCGGCACCGGCTTCGTGTCCGAGCAGTTGCCCTACATCGCCTCCGAGGGTCTCGGCGGCGTCTTCCTCCTCGGCGTGGGCGGCATGCTCTGGCTCTCGGCCGACCTGCGCGACGAGTGGCGCGAACTGCGCGCGATCCGGGTCCGGCTGGACGAGACCGCACTGCCGACGGTGGACGAGCGGGTCCGCGGATGAGTTCGTGTGAAGCCGGATGAGTACGACGGCCGTGCGCGCGGGCGCTGACGCCCGGACGAGCCGCCGGGCAGGTCACGCCGCCCGCGACCGGGTGCCGGCCCGCCCGGAGCCGTGGACGCGCACCGACGCGGCCGTCGCGGGCGTGTTCGTCCTCGTCGGGCCCGTGGGCCTGGCGATCGGCTGGTACCGCGTCGGCGGGACCGTCGACCTGAACTCGCAGATGCGCTGGCTCGCGTTCGGCATCACCGCCCTCATCGTCGGCGGCCTGGGCATGGTGGTCTGGCTGCTCGCCGGCCTCCGGGCGGTGACCGACCTCAAGCGCGAGGTCCTGACGGAGGTCGAGGCGCGCCTGGGCCCTGTCGCTCCCGCGCGCGTGATCGCGCCCGCCGGGTCGACGGGTGCCACGTTCGGCACGGTCACCGGCATGCGCCGCTACCACCTCGCGCACTGCGCCATGCTCGTCGGCAAGGACGCCCGCTGGGCCGACGAGGCTGCGCACTCCGCCGCCGGCCTGGCGCCCTGCGGCATCTGCCTGGCCCCCGAGAAGCGGGCCGGGTGATCGCGCGGTGAGCGACTACGTCCCGTACCTGGTCTTCGGTTTGGTCATCGGTTCGATCTACGGCCTCGCCGCGATGGGCCTGGTCCTGACCTACCGGACGTCGGGCATCTTCAACTTCGGCCACGGCGCTGTCGGCGCCGGGGCGGCGTACGCGTTCTACGAACTGCGCGACCAGCAGGGCATGCCCTGGCCACTGGCGGCGCTCATCTCCGTCGGCCTGTTCGGCGTGCTGGTAGGGCTGATCCTGGAACGGATGGCGCGCGGCCTCGCCCGCGTCCCGGTGTCGTACCAGATCGTCGCCACCATCGGCCTGCTGCTGCTGATCCGCGCCCTCGTCCTGGTCATCTACGGCGCGGAGTACAAGCTCTTCGCCCCGTTCCTGCCGGAGGGCACGGCCTTCACGGTCAGCGGCGTCAAGGTGACCACCGACTCCGTGATCACCTTCCTCGCCGTCACGGCCGCAGCCTTCGGGCTGTACCTGCTCGTCGAGCGCACCCGGCTCGGCACGACGATGCGCGCGGTCGTCGACGACCCGAACCTGTTGGACGCGACGGGGGTCGCGCCGGCCCGCGTCCGCCGCCAGGCGTGGCTGATCGGGTCCTGCTTCGCGGCCGCGTCGGGCGTCCTGCTCGCGAGCCAGCAGCGCCAACTGGACGTCACGCTGCTCTCACTCCTGGTGGTGCAGGCCTTCGGCGCCGCCGCCCTCGGCGCGTTCCGCAGCCTGCCGCTGGCGTACGCCGGCGGGCTCGTCATCGGAATCGCGCAGAAGCTCGTCAGCAAGGAGACCGAGCGCTTCACCTGGCTCCAGGGGCTCGACTTCAACCTGCCGTTCATCGTCCTGTTCGTGGTCCTGATCGTGTTGGGTCGACGGCGCCTCGGCGACCTCGGTTCGCAGGTCCGCGTGCGCGCCGCTCCGCCGATGGCGATGGCCACGCCGGCGAAGGCGATGGCCGGGTCGGTCGTGCTGCTAGTCGCGCTGCTCGTCCCGGCGATGGTCGGGGCGCGGCTGCCGATCTGGACGAACGCGATGAGCCAGGTCCTGCTGTTCCTCTCGCTGGGCCTGCTCGTCCACACGTCCGGGCAGGTCTCGCTGTGCCAGGTCTCGCTCGCCGCCGTCGGCGCAGCGGCGTTCGGGCACGCGCTGTCGAACGGCGTCCCGTGGGGGCTGGCGGTGCTGTTCGCGGGCTTAGTCGCGGTGCCCGTGGGCGCGATCGTCGCGATCCCCGCGATCCGGCTGTCGGGGCTGTTCCTCGCCTTGGCCACTTTGGGCTTCGGCATCCTGCTCGCGCAGTTCTTCTACGTGAAGAGCTACATGTTCGGCCTGGTCGAGCTGAAGACCTCGCGCCCGCAGGTCCTCGGGCTCGAGACGGACAAGGGTTACTACTACCTGCTGCTCGCCGTGGCGGTCGCCGGGATCGTCGCGGTCATGATGATCGAGCGGTCGCGCCTCGGCCGCCTGCTGCGCGGCCTGAGCGACTCCCCCACCGCGCTCGCAACCCTCGGCGCGTCCGCCAACGTCACGCGCGTTCTGGTGTTCTGTATCTCCGCGTTCCTCGCCGGCATCAGCGGTGCGTTGTTCGCGGGCCAGTTCGGCTCCGTGTCGGGCACCTCGTTCAACTTCGTGCTCTCGCTCGTCCTGCTCGCAGTGCTCGCGATGTCCGGGCGATCCACCGTCTCGGGCGCGATCATCGGCCCGGTCGCGATGGTCGTGCTGCCCTCGTACGCGAGTTCGCTGTCGAACACGTTCCAGGTGCTCTTCGGCGCCGGCGCGATCCTGGCGGCCATCGCCTCGACCCGCAGCCTGCACGACATGCCGTTCGGACGCCTCGCCGAGAATTCGGCCTGGCGGCGCGAGAGCACCACCAAAGCCCGGGTCGCGCGGCTGCGCGAGACCGCCGCGTCCGGATCGGCGGTGCCGTGATGCCGGGTCCGATACCTGACACCTCGTCAGCTTGCTTGCCAGTCAATCCGATTACCTGTCGATCCGAGGAGACCCGATGACCGCCCCACTACACCGGCGACGGGGGCTGATGGCGGTAGGCGCCACCTGCCTCGTGTTCCTGACCGCCTGTGGGACGCGCGTGGGTGACGCCCAGGTAGCGGCCGGAGCCGGCGGCGGGCCGGTCACGCTGTCCCAGTCCGTCCTCGACCAGCTCACGAAGGCCGCAGCCGAGGGCGCCGCTTCCGGCTCCAGCCAGAACGCGGCGGGCTCGGCTCCGTCCGCGTCCACGGGCGCCGCGTCCACAGGCGCCGCCGGCGCGGGCACGACCCCCGTCGCGGGCACCGACGCCGGGGCCGCGAGCAGCGTCCCCGCGACCGTCGGCAACTCGACCGGCGTCCTCTCCCCGAGCACGGCCACGACCAAGGGCGCCGGCGCCAAGACCGCGGCCGGGGCGAAGACTGCGACCGGGAAGAAGGCCGGCAGCCCAGCGACCGCCGCCGTCCCCGGTGGCGTCAAGGCATCGGCGGAGGCTCCCTGCACCACCAAGGGCGCCCCCCTGAACCTGGGCCAGGTCGGCAACTTCACCGGCATCGCCGGCCCGATCACCGCGAGCGCCCGCACCGCGATGGCCGTCTGGGCTAAGGACGTCAACGCCCGCGGCGGCATTGCCTGCCACCCCGTCACGCTGTATCAGCAGGACGACGGCGCCGAGTCTTCGAAGAGCGCCGCCGTCGTGCAGGAGCTCGTCAAGAACAAGAAGGTCGTCGCGCTCGTCGGCAACTTCGTCGTCCTGTCGATGGCCGGCTTCCGCTCCGGCGTCGAGGCGCAGAAGGTGCCCTCGGTCGGCGGCGACGTGCTCTCGGAGGACTGGAACAACAGCCCCATGTTCTTCCCCCAGGGCGCCGGCCTAAACTCGGTGACCTTCGGCCTCATCAAGCAGTCCGTGGAGCAGGGCAAGACCAAGCTCGGCCTCCTGTACTGCGTCGAGGCGAGCGCCTGCACGACGGCCGCGAAGTCCATCACCAACCAGGTCAAGGTCGCCGGCGCGGACCTCGTGTACTCCTCCGCGATCTCGCTGACCCAGACCGACTTCACGGCCCAGTGCCAGAACGCCAAGAACGCCGGCGTCCAGGCCCTCGGCCTCGCGATGGACGGCTCCGCGATGGGCCGGGTCGCCCGCTCCTGCGCGGCGATCGGCTACCACCCGCAGTTCGGGGCCAGCGGCCTGACCATCAGCCCGGCGCAGTCCGAAGACCCGATCCTGCGCGGCAACAACCTCGCGACCGCCAGCGTCAGCGCCCCGTGGATGCTCAAGGACACCCCCGGCCTTGCCGAGTACCACCGGGCCATGTCTACCTACGCGCCGGACCTGCCCCCGGACGCGGTCTCCGTCGCCGCGTGGTCGTCCGGCAAGCTGTTCGAGGCGGCGATCCGCAGCTTGGGGCCCGAGGCCCGCAACACCCCGATCACCACCGAGCTCGTGATGAAGGGCCTCGGCCAGATCAAGAAGGAGACGCTCGGCGGCCTCGCGCCCCCGATCACCTTCTCCCCGAACCAAAAGAAGGCGCCGGCGATCAACTGCGTCTTCTACCAGCTGCTGACCACCAAGGGCTGGACGGCACCGCGCGGCAGCAAGGCCATCTGCGCGGGCAAGCTTCCTGACTGATCGTCACCAATATCACGGAAGAAGGCCCGGCACATGCTCGAGCTCCGGAACGTCGTCGCCGGTTACGGCGCGACCCGGGTTTTGCGCGACGTCACGCTGACCGTGCCGTCCGGCTCGGTCGTGGCCCTGCTCGGCGCGAACGGCGCCGGCAAGACCACCTTGCTGCGGGTGGCGGCCGGGCTGCTCCGGCCGGAGTCCGGCTCCCTGCTCGTCGACGGCGCCGACGTCACCGGGTTCGCGCCGCACAAGCTCGTCTCCCGCGGGGTCTGCCACGTCCCCGAAGGGCGTGGGATCTTCGGCTCCCTGACCGTCCGCGAGAACCTGATCGTGCAGTCGCACGCCGGTGAGGAGACGCAGGCGGTCGAACGGGCGTCGTCCGCCTTCGCCGTCCTGGGCCGGCGGCTCGACCAGGTCGCCGGGACTATGTCCGGCGGCGAGCAGCAGATGCTCGCCCTCGCGCGGGCGTACGTGCAACGTCCCAGGATGGTCCTGCTGGACGAGGTCAGCATGGGCCTCGCCCCCCTGATCGTCGACGAGATCTTCGAGTTCCTGCGCATGCTCGCCGCAGGCGGCGCGAGCCTGCTGCTCGTCGAGCAGTACGTCAGCAAGGCCCTCGCCCTGGCCGACTACGTCTACCTTCTGCACCGCGGCGAGATCGCGTTCGCGGGCGAGCCTGGGGAACTCGACGGCACCGACCTGTTCGCCCGCTACATGGGCCACGTCGCCTGAGCGACTCCGCGGAATGGCCGGCCTGGGCGACCGAGCCGGTCGGGTGGCGACGCCGATCCCGACTGGGCCGCCCGCGGCCGCCTGGAGTGCGCGCGGCTCGCGGATCGGTTGGCACCCTGGCTGACCGGCGGCGTCGAGCACGTCGGATCCACGTCCGTCCCGGGGCCTGCTGTCGGCCGTGCTGCCCGCTCATGCATGAGTGAGCAGTCGCGACACGCCGGTGCCGCCCGGCGTGTCCTGCCTGGACAGGCGGGTAAGACGCCGGTCCGTCCCGTCCCACGATCTGACGCCCGATCAGCTGACCGTTATAGGACGCTGCTGGTCGGACGCACGGGGGCTAGGCCTGGTGCAGGACACCGGCGGCGAGGAGGTCCTCGACGCCGGAGACGCCCCAGTCCGCCAGCGCGGCCCTCGTGTGGGCGCCGGCGCCGGCGGGCGGACGGTCCAGCTCCGCGGGGGTGCGGGAGAAGCGGGGCGCCGGGGCGGGTTGGACGACGCCGTCGCGCTGCACATAGGTCTGACGGTGCCTCAGGTGGGGGTGGTCCGGGGCTTCGCCGAAGGTCAGGACGGGCGCGACGCACGCGTCGGTGCCGGCGAAGACCTCGGTCCACTCGGCGCGAGTGCCCTCGGCGAAGCGGGTCGCCAACCGCTCGCGGAGCTCGGGGTGGCGCGGCCGGTCCCCCTGCGCAGGCAGGTCGGGTTCGTCGGTCAGACCCAGCAGGCGGACCAGTTCCGCATAGAACTGCGGCTCGAGAGCGCCGACGGCCATGTGCCCCCCGTCGGACGTGGCGTAGATGTCGTAGTAGGGCACGCCGCCGTCCAGCAGGTTGACCCCGCGCGCGTCCGACCAGGCGCCGGCGGCCCGCAGCGAGTACTGCAACGCCGCCAGAACCGCGACACCGTCGACGATCGCGGCGTCCACGACCTGACCCTGGCCGCTGCGGGTCGCCTCCCACAGCGCGGCGAGGATTCCCGTCACCAGGAACATCGACCCGCCGCCGAAGTCGCCGACGACGTTGAGCGGGATCTGCGGCGGCTGCCCGGCGCGGCCGATCGCGCCCAGCACGCCGGTGACGGCGACGTATCCGATGTCGTGCCCGGCGCTCTGCGCGAGCGGGCCGTCCTGCCCCCAGCCCGTCATCCGCCCGTAGACGAGCCGCGGGTTGCGCGCCGCGCAGTCCGCGGGGCCGAGGCCGAGGCGCTCGGTCACCCCGGGGCGGAACCCCTCGAGCAGGACGTCGGCCCGCTCGACGAGTTGCAGCACCACCTCGACGCCGGCCGGGTTCTTCAGGTTCACGGCGACCGACCGGCGCCCGCGGGCCAGGATGTCCGTGCCCGGCGGGAGGTCGAGGACGTTGCCGCCGGCACGGTCGATGCGCAAGACGTCGGCTCCCATGTCCGCGAGGAGCATCGCAGCGAACGGGCCGGGGCCGAGCCCGGCCAGTTCGACCACCTTCAGCCCGGCGAGGGGACCGCTCACTCGAGCCCCCCACCCACGCCCAGCGCCACACCGCCGTCGATGACCAGGGTCTGACCGGTGATCCACGACGCCTCGTCGGAGAGCAGGAACGCGACGGCGCCGGCAACGTCCGAAGGCACGCCGAGCCGGCCCATCGGGTACGCCGCCGCGGCCTGTTCCTCGTGGCCCTCGTAGAGCGCCGCAGCGAACTTCGTCTTCACGACGGCCGGGGCGACGGCGTTCACCCTGATCTTCGGGGCGAGTTCCGAGCCGAGTTGCGCCGTCAGCGCGATGAGCGCGGCCTTGCTGACGCCGTACAGCCCGATGTTCGCGGTCGTGCGCAACCCGCCGATGGACGCGATGTTGACGACGGCGCCGCCGTGTTCGCCCATCCACGCGTCGCGGGCCAGCTTCGTCCAGGTGAGCGCCGCGAACACGTTGACCTCGAAGATCTTGCGGACGGCTCGGGGGTCGGCGTCCAGGCTCGGCCCGTAGACGGGGTTGATTCCCGCGTTGTTGACGAGGAGGTCGAGCCGGCCGAACGCCGCGATCGTGGCGGCTACCGCCGCCGACGCGTGCTCGGCGTCGTCGGCCTTTCCCGGCACACCGAGGACTCGGTCGCTCCCGCCCAGGCCCTCGACCACCGCGGCGAGAGCGTCCGCGTCGCGAGCGGTCACGCAGACGCGGGCACCACGGGCCGACAGGATCTCCGCGATGCCGAGTCCGATCCCGCGGCTGGCCCCGGTGACCAGTGCCACGCGGCCGGCGAACGACTGTGACGGCTCCATGTGCTCGAAACTCCCAGCTGGACGGCAACGTGACGGTCTGGAACCTGACTGCTAGTCAGAGGGAAGGCCGCAAGAAGCGCTCGACGTGCCCGCCTGCGACGAGCTGGGCAACCTGTTCGCGCGACCACGGCGAGATCTCGCTGCCGGGCGCGAGGGCGGCCTCGGCGTAGGCGGCCCAGTCCTGCCAGCGGAACTCGCCGACTTCGGCCGGGTCGGGAACCGGGTCCGCGTCGACGCGGCACAGGAACACCGGGCACAGTTCGTGCTCCTCGACGCCCGCGAAACTCGCCCGATAGGAGAACTCCGGCAGCGCCGGCACGAGGTCGCGGGGCTTCAGCGAGAGTTCCTGGTCGAGGCGGCGGACGACCGCGTCCTCCGCGCGTTCGCCGGGCCCGGGGTGCCCGCAGCAACTGTTCGTCCACACGCCGGCCCAGGTCTTCTTCGTCAGAGCGCGCCGGGTGACGAGGAACTTGTCGTCACGGCCGAAGGCGTAGCAGGAGAACGCGAAGTGGTACGGCGTGCTCGGCCCGTGCACGGTCGCCTTGTCCGCCACGCCGCACGGCTGCCCCGCCGGGGTCAGCAGCACGACCTGCTCGGTCACGCCCCGCCCCCCAACGCCGCGGCCACGACCTCGCGCGCCTCGGCCTGGATTCGCGCGAGGTGCTCGGCGGAGACGAAGCTCTCGGCGTAGATCTTGTACACGTCCTCCGTGCCGGACGGCCGGGCGGCGAACCAGCCCGAGTCGGTGGTCACCTTGAGCCCGCCGATCGCGGCGCCGTTGCCGGGCGCTGCGGTGAGCCGAGACCGGATCGGTTCGCCCGCGAGCGCAGTCGCCGTCACCTGATCCGGCGTCAGCTTGGCGAGCACCGCCTTCTGCTCGCGGGTTGCGGGCGCGTCGATGCGCGCGTACACCGGGTCGCCGAACTTGCGGGTCAGCTCGGCGTAGTGCTCGCTCGGCGATCGGCCCGTCGTCGCGATGATCTCGGCGGCGAGCAGACAGAGCAGCAGGCCGTCCTTGTCCGTCGTCCAGACCGAGGCGTCCTTGCACAGGAACGAGGCGCCGGCGCTCTCCTCCCCGCCGAACACCAGCGAGCCGTCGAGCAGGCCGGGCACGAACCACTTGAATCCGACGGGTACCTCGAGCACCGTGCGGCCGAGGCTTTCGACGACCCGGTCGATCATCGACGAGCTCACCAGCGTCTTGCCCACCGCCGCGCTCGCGGGCCAGGACCCGCGCGAGGAGATGAGGTAACCGATCGCGACGGACAGGTAGTGGTTCGGGTTGAGCAGCCCGCCGTCGGGAGTCACGATGCCGTGCCGGTCGGAGTCGGCGTCGTTGCCCGTGGCCACGTCGAACTCGGCCCGGCGCTCGATCAGCGACGCCATCGCGGACGGCGACGAGCAGTCCATGCGGATCTTGCCGTCCCAGTCGAGCGTCATGAACCGGAACGTCGCGTCGACGAGCGGGTTCACGACGGTGAGGTCGAGGCCGTACCGGTCGGCGATCGCGCCCCAGTACGCGACGCTGGCGCCGCCGAGCGGGTCGGCGCCGATGCGCACGCCGGCCGCGCGGACGGCCTCGAGGTCGAGCGCCTTCGGCAGGTCCTCGACGTACGCGCCGAGGAAGTCGTACGTGCCGGACGTGTCGGCGGCCAGCGCCCGCCGGTACGGGAATGCGGCGGACGCCGCGCATGCCGTCCGCGAGGATCGCGTTCGCCCGGTCCTGCACCCACCCGGTGATGTCGGTGTCGGCCGGCCCGCCGTTCGGCGGGTTGTACTTGAACCCGCCGTCACCCGGGGGGTTGTGCGACGGGGTGATGACGACGCCGTCGGCGAGCCCCGTGGCTGCGGCCCGCGTTGTGCACCAGGACGGCCCGGGACAGCGACGGCGTCGGCGTGTACCCGTCCCGGCTGTCCACCAGGAGCCGCACGCCGTTCGCGGCGAACACCTCGACCGCCGTCGCGGCGGCCGGCTCCGAGAGCGCGTGCGTGTCCTTGGCCAAGAACAGCGGCCCGTCGATGCCGGCGCCGGCGCGGTACTCGCAGATCGCCTGGCTCGTCGCGGCGATGTGGTCGTCGTTGAAGCTGGCCGTCAGCGAGCTGCCGCGGTGCCCGGAGGTACCGAAGGAGACCCGCTGGGCGGGGTCGGCAGGGTCGGGGTGTTCGACGTAGTAGGCCGTCACGAGGCGGGCGAGATCCACCAGCTCCGCCGGGTCGGCGAGGCGGCCGGCGTTCGGGTGCACGGTCATGGGTGAGGCCTCCGGGGCTGGGCGTCCGGCGGTCAGTCTGCCGCAGCCCACCCCGCACGGTGATCGGCGGCACTCCCGGGCCGGAGGGGGGTAGGCCCGGGCGCGCCGCCTGGTCGAATCAGGCTGACCGCTCAGCCGGCCCAGGCGAGCAGTTGCGCGCCGGACTCGGGGTCGCGCAGGCTGGCCAGCGCTTCCTTCTCGAGCTGGCGCACCCGCTCGCGGGTCAGGCCCATCGGGGCCGCGATCTCCGCGAGGGTCTTCGGCTTACCGTCCCGAAGCCCGTAGCGCGCGGTCAGCACGGCCGACTGACGCTCGGGCAGTGCCTGGACCATCGAGCGGAGCTGGTCCATCATCGCGTGGTGTTCGGCGATCTCGGCCGCGGGCAGCGCGTCGCCGTCCTGGATGAGGTCGGCGATCCGGGTCTCCCCGTCTTCGCCCACCGACGCGTCGAGGCTGACCGGCGCCCGGTTGAGGCGGCGCAGCTCCACGACCCGCTCGACCGGCCGGTCGATCTCGGCCGCGAGCTCGTCGATCGTGGGCTCCCGCCCGAGCTGGGCGCCCATCGTCCGCTCGAGGCGGTTCAGCTTGGACAGTTCCTCGACGACGTGGACCGGGAGCCGGACGGTGCGGCCGAGCTCGCCGAGCCCGCGCTGGATCGCCTGGCGGATCCACCACGTCGCGTAGGTCGAGAACTTGTACCCGCGGGCGTAGTCGAACTTCTCCACCGCGCGGATCAGGCCGAGATTGCCCTCCTGGACGATGTCGAGGAACGCCGCGTCCCGCCCCGAGAACTTCTTGGCGACGGAGACGACCAAGCGCAGGTTCGCCCGGACCATGTGCTCCTTGGCCTTCTCGCCGTCGACCGCCAGCTGCTCGAGGTCGCGGCGGCGGGCGGCCCGAAGGCGGGTGCCGGTGTCGGCGGCCTCCGCGAGGAGTCGCTCCGCGAACAACCCGGCCTCGATGCGCTTCGCCAGCTCAACCTCCTGCTCGGCGTTCAGCAGGGGCGTGGCCCCGATCTCGTCCAGGTAGAACCGGACCAGGTCCGGGTCTTCACCCGTGCCGAGCCGGCTCGCTCGCTTGCTCGTAGTGCCCTCCCGCGACATGGCGACCTCCGTGCTGCATTCGTCACGACAGGCCCCGCGGAGGGGTGGGCTCGGCGGTGCCGTCGACTACAGCTGCTCAACCTCTGCCGGAACCGCGGTGTTCCCCCAGGTGAGTCGCGCGGCGGGGCCGGCAGGGTGATCCCCGCAACACCCTCGGACACGATGCGTGGCATCGGACGCTTACTGCGGGACAAATCGGCATGTCTCGTGACACTCCGGTCACATTGCCAAGATTTGACTTATCACACACCGGGTTGGTCCGGTTACCGCGGATTACCATCGCGGATGTGAGGGACATCCCTTCACAAGGAGGTGGTCGAGCATGCCCGCCCGTACCGCGTTCCACCCAGGATCTCACCGCAGTCGCCGCGGCGGACCAGCCCATGCACAGCGTGGTGGCCCCGAGGCACGCGGTACGACCCCCGAGGCTGCGGAACCGTCGGTCGAGGTTGTCGACCTGCCGACCGACGAGGTCGGAGCGCCGGCCGACGACGAACAGTTCCGCGTCGCGTCCCGCGACCGGCTGATCCCCCGGCAGCGCGACGACGAACAGTTACCGCCGCGCATCTCCTTCGAGGTCCTGCTCGCCCTCGCGATCGTCGTCGTGTGCATGGTCGGCGCGATGGCCGTCGGCGCGGCGTTCACCCTGCAGGTCTGACTGCCGCGGATCTGACCCACCGTCAGAGGTAGAGCCCCTGCGACCCGTCCGCGAGCCGCTCGGACGCGACGGCGTGCAGATCCCGCTCGCGCAACAGCAGGTAGTCGAGCCCGCGGACCTCGACCTCGAACCGGTCCTCGGGATCGAACAAGACCCGGTCGCCGACCTCCACCGTCCGCACGTTCTGCCCGACGGCGACGACCTCCGCCCAGGACAGGCGCTTGCCCATCTGCGCGGTCGCGGGAATGACGATGCCCGACATCGAACGCCGTTCCTCCGCGGAGTCGGCGAGGACGAGCACCCGGTCGTGCAGCATCCGGATCGGGAGCTTCTCCCCCAGAGTCGGGGAGTTCCGGTCGGGCTGGGTCACAACGGGCCAGCGTACGTGGTGCCCGGGCACCCGAACGGGGCCGGACCTGCCGAACCCGGACGCAAAGACAGGGGCGGACCGTTGCCGGCCCGCCCCTCGTCCGAGGTGTGCGTGTTACTTCTTCAGGAGTCCACCGGTGAGACCGCCGACCAGGCCGCCGACCACGTTCGGCGAGGACGCCGACGTGTCGGGCTTGGTGACGCCCAGCGTGTCGGTGAGGTCGTTGACGACGGGGCCCACGACGGGGACGGTCTTGACGACCTCCGTGACGGTCTCGACGACCGGCTCGGCTGCGTCGAGGACCGGCGTGGTCACCTTGTCCACGGTGTCGACGACCGGCTTGACCGCGCCGGTCACCGGAGCGAGGGCCGGAAGGGTGCCCTCGACCGTGTCGACCAGGTCGCCGACAACGCCCTTGACGGGGCTCGTCGGGGTCGTCGGAGTGGTCGGGTTGCCCGTGTTGTCGTCGTCGTCGTCGCCGCCGCCGGTGTCGGTGTCGCCGCCGGTCGACCCACCGGGCGTGGTGCCGGTGTTGTCGGTCGGGTCGGTCGGGTCGGTCGGGTTACTGCCGTCGCCCGGCGCCGTGAACTCGTCGTCCTCCGGGATCGTCCGGTTCATCGGGACGGTGTCGCCGGTGTCGGTCTCCGTCGAAGCCGGCTGGAAGACGACCGGCTCGTCTCCGGCGCCCGCGAGCGCTCCCGTGTTGCCGGCGACCGCGCTGAGGGAGTTCGGGATCCCCAGAGCGTTCAGGCCGGCGCCCGCCGCGTGCGGCAGGACGGTCGGCGAGACGAGAACTGCGGCCTTCAGCGCGAGCAGCAGGACGCCGGACGTCCCTGCCACTGCTGCGCTCTGACCCAGTGCGCGGACCGGACCGTCCTTACCCAGACGACCCCGGTGCTTGGCCTTAGCCGCGGCACGCTTTTCCATGACTGCCATCGAATCCCCACCCCTGGTGATCTTGTTCCCTCGGACACCTCCTTCAGAGTAGGGCTACGGAGCGTATTCCGTGCGGAAACAAATGCGGTCTTGACCGAAAGAAACAAGTCCCTGCCCGTGTCTGGTCAAGAGTCCTCATAGGCCCCTGACCTGCAACAACGCTGACAATAAAGGATAAATCGGACAAAATTGGCCGCGCAGCGTGAGGCGAGATCAGCGGCGAGTGAAATTAGCTCTCAGTGAAAGCGACGCCACACCACGAGGGCAATGAAGGCAAAGGCCACGCCACCGATGACCCGGACTCGGTCTTTGCGAAGCGACCCGTCCGAATTGATAACAATGTCCCGCGCTCGGGCTTTTGCCTTGTCGGCCACGTTCTTCGGGCTGACGCGTTCGGCGATGTCGTCGATGGTCTTCGCGAGCTGCGCCCGCGTCCGTTCGATCTCGGCTTCGAGCTCGGCCGTGCGTCCCGACCCGGAGGTACCCGCGCCGGTTCCAGCCACGACCTACTCCTCTGTTCGGGTGAAGACGACCACTGCGCGTAGTGTCGCAGGTCTGCGGTCGCGACCGCCCACGCCCTGCCCCCGACCCGCCGACTGCCCCCCGAGGAGCCCGACGTGACCGAAGCCCGACTGGCCGCCGGCGACCCTGCGCCGGACTTCACCCTGCCCGACGCCGACGGCAAGGCCGTCACGCTGTCGGACCTGCGCGGCCGCACGGTGATCGTCTACGTCTACCCCGCCGCCATGACGCCCGGCTGCACGAAGCAGGCCTGCGACTTCCGCGACAACATCGGCCGGCTGACCGCGGCCGGGTACGCAGTGCTGGGCCTGTCGCCCGACAAGCCGGAGAAGCTGGCCAAGTTCCGCGACCGCGACCAGGTGCCGTTTCCCCTGCTGTCGGACCCGTCGAAGGACACACTCCGGGCCTACGGCGCGTTCGGCGAGAAGACGATGTACGGCAAGACGGTCGTGGGGGTCATCCGCTCGACGTTCGTCGTCGACCCGGACGGGAACGTCGCCAAGGCGATGTACGGCGTCAAGGCGACCGGTCACGTAGACAGGCTGTTGCGGGATCTGGCCGTCTAGCGGACCGTTGGCGAATCTGCGGGGCCCGCGGGCCCGCGCGCGAGAGTGGCGGAATTGGCAGACGCGCCAGACTTAGGATCTGGTGCCCTAGGGCGTGGGGGTTCGAGTCCCCCCTCTCGCACTCCGGCGGTGGCGCGGCAGCGCGCACAGCCCCCCGCGACGCGGTCGGGCAGCCCGCGCCCGCCGAACTGCTCGTACCCCCGGCCGCAGCACAGCGACGCGTCCTGCTCGGTGCAACAGAGGGTGTGTCCGGTGGCGGTCTCCAGCAGGTGCATCTGCCCCCGCGGCACCTCGACGGCGGCGAGGGAGAACCGGCCGGCGCCGGGCCTGCTGCGCTCGACCAGCAGCGCGCCCTCGGCGATGAGCACGAACCCGTTCTCGACCATGTTCACGTCCGTCCCGCCGGATGCGCTGGTCGGCCCATCCTGGGGCGCTCTCACGTTCTTCGGATGTCGAGCCGGTGAACGCCGGACGTCGCGCGTCGACAATCCCGGCTCGCTCAGCCGGCCACCCTCGCGAGCGCCGGGAGGAGGGCGCGGAACGCCCGGCCGCGATGGCTGATCGCGTCCTTCTCGGCGGCCGTCAGCTCCGCGGTCGTGCGGGTCTGTCCGTCCGGCTGTCCGTCCGGCACGAAGATCGGGTCGTAGCCGAATCCGTTCGTGCCGCGGCGGGCGCACAGCAGCGTCCCGTCGAGGCGGCCGGTGGCGACCTCGGCGCTGCCGTCCGGGTGGGCGAGCGCGGCCGCGCAGGCGAAGTGAGCGGCCCGGCGCTCCGCGGGGACGTCCGAGAGCTGGCCCAGGACGAGGTCGAGATTCGCCTCGTCGTCCCCGTGCCGACCCGACCAGCGGGCCGAGAAGATCCCCGGCATCCCGTTCAGCGCCCCCACGCACAGCCCGGAGTCGTCGGAGACGGCCGGCAGGCCCGTGCCGGCCGCGACGGCGCGCGCCTTCAGCAGGGCGTTCTCCTCGAACGTCGCGCCCGTCTCTGCCACGTCCGACAGGTCGGGGAACTCGTCGACGCCGACGAGGCGGATCTTCAGGCCGGCGTCGGCGAGGATCCGGCGGAGTTCGACGAGCTTGCCCGCGTTGCGCGTAGCGAGGACGACGACGGGCAGGCTCAACCGAGACGCCCGAGCGCCTCCAGCTGACGGTTCGTCAGCTCAGCGCAGCCGGCGAGGGCGAGGTCGAGCAGTGCGTCGAGCAGTGCGCGGTCGAACGGCGCGCCCTCGGCGGTGCCCTGCACCTCGACGAACTTGCCGTCGCCGGTGCAGACCACGTTCATGTCGGTCTGCGCGGCCACGTCCTCGTCGTACTGCAGGTCGAGCCGGGGCTCGCCGTCGACGACCCCGACGCTGACGGCCGCGACCGTGCCGGTGAGCGGGTCACCCTTGAGCGCCTTGCGCCCGCCCAGGTAGGTCACGGCGTCGGCGAGTGCCACGTACGCACCGGTGATCGCCGCGGTACGGGTGCCGCCGTCGGCCTGGAGCACGTCGCAGTCGAGCACGATCGTGTTCTCGCCGAGGGCCTTGTAGTCGATGACGGCGCGCAGGCTGCGCCCGACGAGGCGGGAGATCTCGTGCGTCCGGCCGCCGATGCGGCCCTTGACGGCCTCGCGGTCGCCGCGGGTGTGCGTGGCGCGCGGGAGCATCGCGTACTCCGCGGTAACCCAGCCCAAGCCGCTGCCCTTGCGCCAGCGCGGGACGCCCTCGGTGACGCTCGCGGCGCAGAGCACCCGCGTCCGGCCGAACTCCACGAGGACGGAACCCTCGGCATGGTCGAGCCAGTTGCGGGTGATCGTGACCGCCCGCAGTTCGTCGGGCTTGCTGCGTCCGTCGGGTCGTGACATGCGCGGGAGCCTATCGGCCGGGCCCCGGCGCTCAGGCCGGGCCGAGGCCGAACAACGCCTTCCAGGTCTTCGCGCCGACCTTCCCGTCCTGGGTGAGGCCGTGGTTCTTCTGGTAGCGCGTCACGGCGGCGGCAGTCTTCTTACCGTAGAAGCCGTCGACGAGGACCCCGTCGTAGTTCAGGTCGTTCAGGCGCAGCTGGATGACGACCACGTTGGAGCGGTACACGTTCGCGACCGAGGTCGTGTACATGGTGCCGGGATAGAAGAGGTGGTCGAGGTAGTCGGCCATGTCCGGGCAGACGGGGTTCTGCACCGGCGGCATGCCGTACCAGACGGCGATGATCTCGTTCTTCGGGCAGCGGTTGGGCACGGCGGACGCGCTCGTGGCAGTGGCGCCGACAGTCAGCAGGGCGGCGGCGCAGACGGCGACGAGACGGCCGGCACGGCGCTTTGCGAGAGGTGCGGACACGGGAACTCCTTCGGCAGAGGTTGCGACTCCACCAGGTGAGTCCGAAGCCTGTCCGAAAAATACCGAAATTCCCTCGGTACAGAAAGGGTTGTCAGAGCAGGTACGTGGACCCGGGGCGCGCGAGCTCGACCGGGCCTTCGAAGCCCGACGCCTCGGTCAGCGTGCGGTTCGGGTCGTTCCACGGCGGGATGTGCGTGAGGACGAGGCGGCCGACGCCGGCCCGGGTGGCGTGCTCCGCGGCTTCCCGGCCGTTCAGGTGCAGGTCGGGGACGGTGTCGCGGCCCTCGTGAAAGGACGCCTCGCACAGGAACAGGTCGGCGTCCTTGGCCAGGCTGACCAGCGACTCGCAGCCGCCCGTGTCACCGGAGTAAGTGACGACCTTGCCCTCGTGCTCGATCCGCAGGCCGTAGGCCTCGACAGGGTGCGCCATCAGGTCGGTGGTCACCCGCAGCGGGCCGAGTTGGAAACCACCGGACGGGAAAACGCGGAAGTCGAACTCGTCCTGCATGCCCGGGTCCTCGGGCAGGTCGTAGGCGCGCGCCATGCGGTGTGCCGTGTCGGCCGGCCCGTACACCGGGATCCGCGGCATCGGGCCGGACGGACCGTACTTCCGCGCGACGTAGTAACCGCACAGGTCCATGCAGTGGTCGGCGTGCAGATGGGAGAGGACGACCGCGTCGATGTGCCCGACGTCGACGTGCCGCTGCAGAGGACCGAGCGCGCCGTTGCCGAGGTCGAGGACGATGCGGAAGCCCTCGGCCTCGACCAGATAGCAGGACGCGGGTGACGCGGGGCCGGGGAACGAGCCGGAGCAGCCGATCACGGTCAACTTCACGCGATCGCTCCCATCACCTCGACGGAGCCGAGCGCCTCGACAACCCCGATGTCGGGGCCGAGGAAACGCCGGCCGACGGCCGCGAACGGCTGCCTGTCACCGGTCGCGAGGAACCGGTGCCGGGGTGGCGGAAGCAACGGGGAGCGCGTCAGGCCCAACTCCACGAGCGTCCGGTACACGTCCTTGGCGGTCTCGTCCGCGCTGGACACGAGGGTGACCTCGTCGCCCAGGACCATCGAGATGACGCCGGTGAGCAGCGGGTAGTGCGTGCAGCCGAGGATCACGGTGTCGACGCCCGCCTCGGCGACTGGCGCGAGGTACTCGCGGGCCACCTCGAGCACGGCCGGCCCGGAGGTCTGGCCGCGCTCGGCGAACTCGACGAACCGGGGGCACGCCGCGACGGTCAGCGTGACGTGCTGCGCGGCTGCGAACGCGTCCTCGTACGCCTGGGACGTCTTGGTGGCCTGGGTGCAGATGACCCCGACCTGGTTGTTGCGGGTCGCGGCCATCGCACGGCGCACGGCCGGGCGGATCACCTCGACGACGGGCACCGAGTAGCGCTCGCGGGCGTCGCGCAGGACGGCGGCGGAGGCGCTGTTGCAGGCGATGACGAGCATCTTGACGCCCTCGGACACCAGGTGGTCCATGACGTCGAGCGCGAAGGCTCGGACCTGGGCGATCGGACGCGGCCCGTACGGGGCATGGAGAGTGTCGCCCACATAGACGACAGGTTCCGCGGGGAGCTGATCGAGGACCGCCCGCGCCACCGTGAGGCCCCCGACGCCGCTGTCGAAGATTCCGATGGGTGCATCAGACATAACCCGAGACGTTACGTGACCTGCACAGGGCCGGCAGACGAACCCCAGGTCACCTTGGTCACACGAGAATATGTCGGACCTGGGGGTTCACGCCCAGAGCTGGCCTTCGAGCCGCTCTTCGGCCTCGGCGATGGTGCCGGTGTACGCGCCCGTCGAGAGGTACTTCCAGCCGCCGTCGGCGACCACGAACGCGATGTCGGCGCGCTCGCCGTTCTTCAGCGACTTCGCCGCCTGGGCCAGCGCCGCGTGCAGGATCGCACCGGTGGAGATGCCGGCGAAGATGCCCTCCTCCTCGATCAGCTGGCGGGTGCGGCGAACCGCGTCCCGGGGGCCGACGGAGAAGCGGGCGTCGATCAGCGACGGGTCGTACAGCTCGGGGACGAAGCCCTCGTCCATGTTGCGCAGGCCGTAGACCAGCTCGCCGTAGCGCGGCTCGGCGGCGACGATCTGCCACCTCGGGCTTGTGCTCGCGGAAGAACCGGCCGACACCCATCAGGGTGCCTGTCGTGCCGAGCCCTGCGACGAAGTGCGTGATCGACGGCAGGTCCTCGAAGATCTCCGGGCCCGTGCCCTCGTAGTGCGCCTGGGAGTTCGCCGGGTTGCCGTACTGGTAGAGCATCACCCAGTCGGGGTGCTCCTCGGCCAGTCGCTTGGCCACCCGGACGGCCTCGTTGGAGCCGCCGGCCGCCGGCGAGGGCACGACCTCCGCGCCCCACATGCGCAGGATCTGGCGGCGCTCCTCGGAGGTGTTCTCCGGCATCACGCAGACGATGCGGTAGCCGCGGAGTTTCGCGGCCATCGCCAGCGAGATGCCGGTGTTGCCGGACGTCGGCTCGAGGATCGTGCAGCCGGGCTTGAGCCGGCCCTCCTTCTCGGCCTCCATCACCATCCGCAACGCCGCCCGGTCCTTGATCGAACCGGTCGGGTTGTGGTCCTCCATCTTCGCCCACAGCCGGACGTCCGGAGACGGCGACAGCCGTGGCAGCCCCACGAGCGGGGTGCGGCCGACGGAGTCCAGCAGCGAGTCGAAGCGCATGGAGGGTCTTAACCGCCCGCGACAGCCGGGAGCACCGTGACGGAGTCGCCGTCCTTGAGCTCGGTGCCGAGGCCGCCGAGGAAGCGCACGTCCTCGTCGTTGAGGTAGACGTTGACGAAGCGGCGCAGCCCGTGCTCGTCCACCAGGCGGGCGCGCAGGCCAGGGTGGCGGCCCTCGAGGTCGGCGAACAGGTCCTCCAGCGTTTTGCCGCTGCCCTCGACCGCCTTCTCGCCGTCGGTGTACTGCCGCAGGATCGTCGGGATGCGGACCTCGATCGCCATCAACTACTCCAAGGTGTTTCGTGTACTGCTGACAAGGGCTCTGCGGGGCGCAACCGCGCACGCGTGCCGGAACATTCCAGCACGTCAGGAGTGCAGGGACTCCACCACGCTCACCTGCTCCTCGGTGACCTCGCCGTCGCGGATGCGGAAGGAGCGGAACTCGACCGTCTCCGGGTCGCGGGTGGACACGAGCACGTAGTGCGCGTCGGGCTCGGACGCGTAGCGAGATGTCGGTGCGGGACGGGTACGCCTCGGTCGCCGTGTGCGAGTGGTAGACGACGACCGGCACCTCGTCGCGGTCGTCCATCTCGCGGTAGAGGCGCAGCAGGTCGATCGAGTCGAACTCGTAGAACGTCGGGGACCGCGCCGCGTTCGCCATCGCGACGAACCGCTCCGGCCGGTCGGAGCCGGCGGGCCCGGCGACGACGCCGCACGCCTCGTCCGGATGGTCTGCGCGGGCGTGCGCCACGATCGCGTCGCGGATCGCCTCGGTGATAGTCAGCACGCCGGTCAGGTTACTGGGCTGCTACGGCAGGCTCTCTACAGCTGGGTCTGGACGAGGGCGTCCTGCAGCGCGGTCAGCCACTCGTACAGCGCGAAGCCCGGCAGCCGTGGGTCGTCGGGTTCCATCGCGGCCAGCAGCTCCTCGTAACCGTCCTCGATCGCGAGCCGGCTGCCGAGCGCGAGGCGCAGGTCGTTGAGCGCGTACAGCCAGGCGCGCAGCTCGTCGCGGTCGAGCCGGACCTCACCGCCCTCGCCGAGGGTGTGCAGCAGCGTGCGGATGTTGGCCTGCTTGGCCGCGACCAGGTCGGGCTCGGTGAAGCGGCGGTAGTCGGCGTTGGCCGCGGGGTCGTCCTTGTAGGCGTCCGGCAGCAGGCGCGCGAGCGCGGGGTCGACCGGCAGCTTGAGCGGACCCGTCATGTCGATGGCCAGGAACGGGTCCGGGACGCCGGGCACGACCTCCGGCGCCGTGTCCTCCGGCGGGCCCGCGCGCTCGTCGAGCAGCGCCGCCAGGTCGGCGAACGCGGCCCGCACGACGAGGGCCTCCCCCGGGTCGAGCGAGATCGCGATTCCGCCGTGGCGTTCCTTGCGGATGCGTCCGCCCCGGCTCATGTGTCCTTCTGCAAGGTCGCCCACAGGCCGTACCCGTGCATCGCGCCCACGTCGCGCTCCATCTCCTCGCGAGTGCCGTTGGAGACGGCCGCGCGGCCCTGGTGGTGCACGTCGAGCATCAGTTTCGTGGCCTTCTTCTTGCTGTAGCCGAAGTACTCCTGGAACACGAAGGTCACGTACGACATCAGGTTGACCGGGTCGTTCCACACGAGAGTCACCCAGGGCACGTCGGGCGCCAGCTCGGAGAAGGTCTCCGGCTGTTCGACCTCGACGGGGGCCACGGACATGGGCGACATGTTGCCACCCGGGCCGGGCCCCGCCCAACTGCCGCGCGTCAGCCGGGCAGGTCGGCTCCGCGGGGAACCCAGGACCGGGCGTAGGCCGGGTCCTCGCAGGCCAGGCCCGCCCCGCACAGGTCGAGCGGGCGGAACGTGTCGACCATGACCGCCAGCTCGTCGAAGTACTCGGCGCCGAGCGCGCCCTCCACCGCCCCCGGCTGCGGCCCGTGCGTGCACCCCGACGGGTGCAGCGAGACGGAGCCCGCCTTGATGCCCGAGCCCTTGCGCGCCTCGTAGTTGCCGCGGCAGTAGAACATCACCTCGTCCGAGTCGACGTTGTGGTGGTTGTACGGGACGGGGATCGCGAGCGGGTGGTAGTCGACCTTGCGCGGGACGAACGAGCAGATCACGAAGTTCGGGCCCTCGAAGGTCTGATGGACCGTCGGGGGCTGGTGGATCCGGCCGGTGATCGGCTCGAAGTCCGCGACGTTGAACGCGTACGGGTACAGGGCGCCGTCCCAGCCGACCACGTCGAACGGGTGGTGGGCGTAGGTGAAGCGCGTCCAGCCGGCGCGGTGCGCGACCAGGACGTCCGTGCGGCTTGTCGTGCTCGGTGCCGGCCAGGCAGAGCGGACCGTCGGGGCCGCGCAGGTCGCGCTCGCAGTACGGGGCCGACTCGAGGAACTGGCCCTTGCCGGACAGGTAGCGCTTCGGCGGGCCGATGTGCCCGCGCGCCTCGATCACCAGCAGGCGCAGGGGATCCGCGCCCTCGGGCACCCACCGGTGCGTCGTCGACACCGGCAGCAGGACGTAGTCGCCGGTGCCGACGTCCAGCGTCCCGAAGACCGTCTCGACGGTGCCGGAGCCGGACTCCACGAACACGCACTCGTCGCCCGCCGCGTTGCGGTAGAGCGGGCTGGGCACGGTCGCGACCACGTACGCGATCCGCACATCGTCGTTGGCCAGGAGGTACTGACGACCCGTCACGGCGTCGGGCGCGTGGGCGTCCGGGGCGAGCGCGTCGGGGGCGACGAGCTCGTGCGGGCGCAGGTGCCGCGGCCGCAGCGGGTGGTTGGGGCTGCGTTCGGGCGCCGGCGCGTTGTACGCGTGGGTCTCGAGGACCGCCGTCGGCAGGTGGTGGTGGTAGAGCAGCGCGGACTCCGCGGAGAAACCCTCGATCCCCAGCAGTTCCTCGGCGTAGAGGCCGCCGTCCGGCCGGCGGAACTGCGTGTGGCGCTTGCGCGGCACCTCGCCGACGCTGCGGTAGTGCGGCATGGGGCTCCCTCCGGGGCACGGTGCAGCGCCCAGCCTACGATCGGGCCTACGATCGGGCCCCATGTCGCCGGGCAAGCATGCTGGGTCCCCGTGCCGGACGGGTCCGTGTTCGGGCCCGCGACCCTGCCCTACGGGGTCGTCGCGCCGCCCGGCGAGGCGCCCCGGGTGGGCGTCGCGATCGGCGAGCACGTCCTGGACCTCGCCGCCGCGTCCTCCGCCGGGCTGCTGCACGGCCTCCCCGGCGCGGACGTCTGGTTCGCGGCGCCGTCGCTCGACCCGTTCCTCGCGGCCGGGCGGATCGCCTGGGACGCCGTCCGGGCCCGCGTCCAGAATCTGCTGGCGACCCCGAGCGCCGGCGCGCGCGACCGAGCCGTGCCTGCTGCCCGCCGCCGGGCTGCGCACCCACCTGCCGTTCACCGTCGCCGACTACGTCGACTTCTACTCCTCGCTGCGACCACACCGACAACGTCGGGCGCATCTTCCGGCCGGACTAGCCCGACCCCGTCCCGCCGAACTGGCGGCACATGCCGCTCGGCTACCACGGCCGAGCCGGGACGGTCGTGGTCTCCGGGACGCCGGTCGTGCGGCCGTGCGGGCAAGCCGCGGCCCGCCAGCAAGGGCGGCCTGGCGTCGTTCGGGCCGACCCGGAAGCTGGACATCGAGGCCGAGGTCGGCTTCGTCGTCGGCGGTGCCGAGCGAGCCGGGCTCCCGCGTGCCGGCCGGCGCGCTGGCCGACCACGTCCTCGGCGTCGTGCTGCTTAACGACTGGAGCGCGCGCGACCTGCAGGCCTGGGAGTACCGCCCGCTCGGCCCGTTCCTCGGCAAGTCGTTCGCCACGTCGATCTCGCCGTGGGTGGTCCCGCTGGCCGCGCTGGCTGACGCGCGCGTGGCGCCGCCGGCGCAGGACCCGGCGCCGGTCGCGGAGCTCGCCGACCCCGAGCCCGGGCGCCCTGGACCTGCGCCTCGAGGTCGAGTGGAACGGCGTCGTCGTCTCGCGGCCGCCGTTCGCGTCCATGTACTGGACGCCGGGCCAACAGCTCGCGCACCTGACGTCCAACGGCGCCGCGCTGCGCACCGGTGACCTGTTCGGCTCCGGCACCGTCAGCGGACCCGAGCGGGACCAGCGCGGGAGCCTGCTCGAGCTCTGCTGGGACGGGACGGAGCCGCTCGACCTCGGTGACGGCAACCCGCGGCCTGGCTGGCGGACGCGGACACGATCACGATCCGCGGCTGGGCCCCGGGCCCCGGCGGCGAACGGATCGGGCTCGGCGAGGTCACCGGAACGGTCCTGCCGGCGCGTTAGATTTTTGCCCCGGACAGCGCCCAGCTGGCCAGCAGATTCATCGCCTGCCGGGACGCCGTGCCCGCCTCGGTCGTGTAGACGAACAGGGTCTGGTCGGGGTCGCCGGGCATGGTCAGCGTCTCGTAGTCGACCGTCAGATCCCCGACCACAGGGTGCCGCAGGCGCTTCGACCCGAACGTCCGTTGGTAGACGCGGTGCTCCGCCCACCACTGCCGGAACTCGCGGCTGTCCGCCGCGAGCCCGGCGGCGAGGTCGGCCGCCACCCGGTCGTCCGGGTCGTTGCCGACGTCGAGCCGGAGGTTCTCCACGACGGCCCGAGCCTGCACGTCCCAGTCGAGAAACAGGGCGCGCGCCTCCTCGGAGGTGAACATCCAGCGCGCGTAGTTCCGCTGCCGCGGCGGCAGCGCCTCGAAGTCCGTCAGGAGCGCCTTCGCCATGCGGTTCGCGGCGAGCACGTCGGTCCGACGGCCGAGGATCAGCGCCGGGCCGTCCAGGGCGTCCAGGAACTGGTGCAACCCCGGGCGCACCCGCTGGACGCTGGGGACGCGGCGCCGACTCGCCCCGCCGGTCGGGCCGACCAGGTGGCCGAGGTGGGCGCGGCCCGCAGCGTCCAGGTCGAGTGCGCGCGCGATCGCATCCAGGACGCCGGTGGACGGGGTGATCCGGCGGCCCTGCTCGAGCCGGGTGTAGTAGTCGGTCGAGACGCCGGCGAGCAGGGCGACCTCCTCGCGGCGTAGCCCCGGCACGCGCCGGACGCGCTCGTCGGTCGGGAGGCCCGCGCGCGCCGGGTCGCCGTTGCTCCGGGCACGGCGGAGGAAGTCGGCGAGCTCTCGGTTTCCGTCGGGCACGGGCGACATCTTCTCGAGAACGTGCGGCGTCTACCTGGCCCTGCGCGTCCTACGTCGACGAATCCGAGGTTTCGCAGGGCCGGTTGTCGGCCGTTTCCGGCCGTGCCGCGCGCCGAAACTGGGGCTTCCCACCCTCTGAGGAGCTTCGACATGCCGTACCCCACCGACGTTCCCGCCACCTGGCTCGTCACCGGCACCTCCCGCGGCCTCGGCCTCGACCTCGTCCGGCAACTGCTCTCCCGCGGCGACAACGTCGCCGCGACGACCCGCTCGCCGGAGCGCCTCGCCGCGGCGCTCGGCTCCGCCGACACGGCCCGGCTGCTCGCGCTCAACGTCGACCTCGTGGACCCCAAGGCCGTGGCGGACGCCGTCGCGCGGACGACCGAACGGTTCGGTGGCCTCGACGTCGTCGTCAACAACGCCGGCTACGGGCTGATCGGCGCCGTCGAGGAGACCGGTGACGACGAAGCCCGCGCCATGTTCGACCTGCACGTGTTCGCACCGTGGAACGTCGTCCGCGCGGCGCTGCCGATCTTCCGGGCGCAGGGCAGCGGGCACATCGTGAACATCTCCTCGATCCTCGGTCTCGTCGGCGTCGGCGGGTGGGGGCTCTACAACGGGACGAAGTTCGCGCTCGAGGGCCTGTCCGAAGCGCTCGCGCAGGAGGTCGCGGGCTTCGGCGTCAAGGTCACGCTCGTGGAGCCCGGCTACTTCCGGACCTCGTTCCTCGCGCCGGACGCGCTGGCCCTGCCGGCCGCGCCGCAGGAGGGCTACGCCGCCGTCCGCGAGATGACCGAGGGCCACCTCGCGCTCCAGGGCAGCCAACTGGGCGACCCGGCGAAGGGCGCCGCCGCGATCGTCTCGCTCGTGACCGCCGGCGACGGCCCGCTGCACCAACTGCTGGGCTCGGACGCGTACGCCTACGCGACGGCCAAGCTCGACGCCCTCCGCGCGGACGTCGAGGCCGGCCGCTCGCTCGCCCACACGACGGACTTCGCCGCCGGGTGAGCGAACCGAACCCCGTGCGTCCGGCAGAACGAGTGTTATAGGACGCTGATTGCCGGACGCACGGGGCGGTCTCACCGGCACCACAGGCCACACGAGCCTCGAGGTCGGGGGTCCGGCGGAGCGGCAGCACGGAACTGTCGGTGGGGCCGTTTAGCTTGCTGATCATGCGACTGCTGCACACCTCCGACTGGCACCTGGGCCGCTCCCTGCACCGCGCCGACCTGCACGGCGCGCAGGCGGCGTTCCTCGACCACCTGGTCGAGACCGTCCGGGCGGAGCGGGTCGACGCGGTGCTCGTCTCGGGCGACGTGTACGACCGGGCGCTGCCGCCGGTCGAGGCGGTCGCGCTCTGCGAGGACGCGCTGTTCCGCCTGCGCGACGCGGGGGCGCGGGTCGTCCTGATCAGCGGGAACCACGACTCGGCGACGCGGCTGGGCTTCGGCTCGCGGCTGGTCGACTCCTCGGGTGTGCACCTGCGCACTCGGGTGGCGGCCGTGGCCGACCCTGTGCTGCTGGCCGACGCGCACGGCGACGGTCGCCGTCTACGCGATCCCGTACCTGGAGCCGGGCGCGGTCGAGAACGACCTACCCGGGCGTCGGCGAGCCGGGCGGGGTCGCGTGGCCACGCCGACGTCCTGCGCCGGGCGACAGCTCGGCGGCGCGCGCCGACCGGGACGCCCGCGGCGCGGCCCGCTCGGTCGTGCTGGCGCACGGCTGGGTGACGGGCGGGGCGGTGAGCGAGTCCGAGCGCGACATCTCGGTCGGCGGCACCGGGGCCGTCCCGGCGGCGCTGTTCGACGGCTTCGACTACGTCGCCCTCGGCCATCTGCACGGGCCGCAGTCGATGGCCGAGCACCTGCGCTACAGCGGTTCGCCGCTGCCGTACTCGTTCTCCGAGGCCGGGCAGACGAAGGGGTCGTGGCTCGTCGAACTCGGCGCCCGCGGCCTCGCCCGGGTCGAGCACGTGCCGGCCCCCACGTACCGGCGGCTGACCAAGCTCCGCGGGACGCTCGCGGAGCTGCTCGCGAGCCCCGCCCACGCCGCTGCGGAAGGGCGACTTCGTCTCGGTGACGCTCACCGACGACGCGCGGCCGGAAGCGGCGATGGACCGGCTGCGCACGCGCTTCCCGCACGTCCTCGTGCTGGCCTGGGAACCGGCAGAGAACGCCGCGGACCCGCGCGACTACCGCGCCCGCGTGCACGGTCGGCCCGACCTGGCGGTCGCGACCGACTTCGTCCGGCACGTGCGGCGCACGGCGGCGACGGACGGCCGAGGAGGCGTTGCTGCGCGAGGCGTTCGAGTCCGTCCGGCGGGCCGGCGACGGCGAGATGGAGCGGCCCGCGGCCGCAACGATCCCGGCAACCTCGATTCCGGCCGCGCCGATGTCCGCAGTCCCGCCGCCGGCTGTCCCGAGGCCCGCGGTAGAGCCGCCGGCGGCCGACGTCTCGGCGACGCCGGCAGAGCCCCCCGCGGCGACGCTGCCCAAGGCCCCCGCGGCGAGGTCACCGCGGCGGACGCGGGCGGCGCACGTCCAGGCCGACCTGTTCGAGCGGCCCAGCCTGTTCGACGACGTCGACGCGATCGAAGCGGGCGTCGCCTGATGCGTCCGCACAAGCTGGAGGTCACGGCGTTCGGCGCGTTCCCGGGCACGGTGAGCGTCGACTTCGACGAGCTCTCGGCCGCGGCGGGCTGTTCCTGCTGCACGGCGAGACGGGCGCGGGCAAGACCACCCTGCTGGACGCGATCGGCTTCGCTCTCTACGGCGTCGTCCCGGGCCAGCGGGCGACGGCGCGGCGGCTGCGCTGCGACCACGCGGGCACGACGGCGCGCACGGAGGTCCGGCTCGAGGCGACGCTCGGCGGCCGGCGCATGCGGGTGACCCGGTCGCCGGAACAGTCGCGGCCGAAGAAGCGCGGCACGGGCGAGACGATCGAGCAGGCGGCAGTGCTGCTCGAGGAGTGGACCAACGGCGGTCTGGACGGCCGTCTCGACCCGTGCGGGCGAGGCGGACCAGGAGATCGCCGACCGGCTCGGCATGTCGTCGGCCCAGTTCTTCCAGGTCGTCCTGCTCCCGCAGGGCGAGTTCGCACGGTTCCTCCGCGCGGGCTCGGAGGACCGCGCGAAGCTGCTCGAGCGGCTGTTCTCGCACCGACCGGTTCCGCGACGTCGAGCAGTGGCTGGCCGAGCGACGCCGCGAGACGCGGCAACGAGGTCGAGGCGCTGCGGCGGCGGATCGACACCGCGGCGCAGGTGGTCGCGCAGGTCGCGGAGGTCGAGCCGCCCGAGGTCCCGGGCGACCCGGCGGCGGCGACGTGCTCGACCCGCTGTGGGCCGGCGACCTGGCGTGCCAGGCCGACGCGGCCGCGCAGGCCGCCGCGGCGCGAGCCGACGCTCACGCGGTGCGGCGGTCGCGGAGGCGCAGGCCGCGGCGGAGGCCGCCCGCGCGCTCGCCGAGCGGCAGGGCCGCCGGGCCGCCGCGCAGGGCGGTGGTCGCCCAGCTCTCCGACGGCGGAGCCGGCGCTGGCGGCACTCGCCGCCACCGTCGCGGCCGCGGCCCGGGCGGCCGAGGTCTCCCCCGTGCTGACCGAGGCGCCGCCGCGCCGCCGCGCTAGTCGGGTGCCGCGGCCGCGGCCGAGCGCGGTGCCCGCGAGCGGGCGCGACGCTCGGGCGCCGGTCCCGACGACGACGCCGACGCGCTGCGGGCCGGCGCCCGGGAGTGGTCGGTCCGCCGCGGCCGGCTGGCCGACCTGCAGGCGACCGCCGACGCGGTGTCGGCGGAGGAACTCGCCGCGGCCGAGGCGCGCGAGATCCGGGACGAACTCGCGGCTCACCTCGTCGCGGCCGCCCAGGCCGCGCTGGAGCTGCGCGCGTCCCGCGCCGAGCGGTGCAACCCGACCGCGAGGCGGCCCGGGAGGCGGCCGAGGCCCTGCCGCTCGCGGTGGCCGAGGCGGCCCGGCTGGCCGAGGCCGCCGACGTCTCCGGCCGGCTGGCCGAGGTTCGGGCCGACGGTCGGGCAGGCTGCGCGACGCGCCACGTCGCGACGCCCGCGAACGCGCCGCAGGACCTGCGCGACGAGGCGCACCGCCTCCGCCGCGACCGCTTCGACGCGATGGTCGCCGAGCTCGCGTCCCGGCTGGAGGACGACGCGCCCTGCCCCGTGTGCGGGTCGCTCGACCACCCGGACCCGTCCGAGGTGCGGGCCGACCGGGTCACCCACTACCAGGAGGAGGCCGCCGCGACAGCCGCGGAGGCCGCCCGCGAGGCCGCGGACGCCCTAGGCCGCGACCTCGCCGCCGCCCGCGCGCTCGCCGCCGACCTCGGCACCCGCCTGCGCCGGCTGTGCGCGCCGCGCAGCGTCGCCCCGGCGTCCGGCGAGCCCGGCGATCCCGGCGAACCCGCAGATGCCACCGGATCCGCCTACAGACGATCACTTCTGACGCCGAGTCAGGAAGACGACTACACCGGTCCGGACCCGGCCGGGCTCGCTGCGGCGGCGACGGCCGCGGCCGAGCGCGTCGCCGGGCTGTCGGCGCGGGCGGGCGAGCTGGCGGCGCTCGACGAGGCCCTCGCCGGGCTCGACGCGCAGCTCGCGGAGCTCGAGGCGACCCGCGCGGCCGCGGAGGAGCAGCGCGTCGCCGCGGCACGTGACGCCGCGGCCGCCGCCGAACGGGCGGCGGCGGGCCGACGCACTCTGGCCGAGCGGCTCGACGGCGCGCCCGACCTGGCCGCCGCCCTGGCCGCCTCGGCCGAGGGCGCCGACGCGCTCGCCGCCGCGGCCGTGGCGGCGGACGGCCTGGCTCAGGCCCGCGAGCACGAGCTGCGCTGCCGGGAGGCGGCCCTCGCCGCGGCCGTCGAGGCCGGCTTCGCCGACGCCGCGGCAGCCGAGGCCGCCGCGCGGCCGGGCCCGTGGCGAGCCGACGCCGCCGAGCGGGTCGCCGCGCCACCGGGACGCCGTCGCCGCCGCGACCGCGGTGCTCGACGACCCCGACCTCGCGGTCCCCCTCGCCGCCGCCCGCGGACGTCGCCGGCACCGCCGCGGCCGCCGCGTCGGCGGCGCAGGCCCACCAGCACGCGGTCGGATTCCTCGCCGAGGCGCGCAAGCGGGCGGTCCAACTCACCGACCTCGTCCCGCGCTCGATGCCCTGTGCGCCCGGCTCGTCCCGCTCGCGGAACGCGCCGCCGAGGTTCGCGTCGCTGGCCGACCTGGCCGCCGGCCAGGGCCAGAACACCCGCCGGATGACGCTGTCCGCCTTCGTCCTCGCCGCCCGGCTGGAGGAGGTCGCGGCCGCGGCCAGCGAGCGGCTGATCAAGATGAGCCAGGGCCGCTACTCCCTCGTCCACACCGACGCCGGGCGTGGCAACCGCCGGGTCGGGCTCGGCCTCCTTGCCCGCGACAGCTGGACGGGGCACGACCGCGACACGGCGACGCTCTCCGGCGGCGAGACCTTCCTGGCGAGCCTCGCGCTCGCGCTCGGCCTGGCCGACGTGGTGAGCGCCGAGGCTGGCGGCGCGCGCCTCGAGGCGCTGTTCGTCGACGAGGGTTTCGGCAGCCTCGACGCCGACACCCTCGACGAGGTCATGGATGTCATCGACGGCCTGCGCGAGGGCGGCCGGGTCGTCGGGCTCGTCAGCCACGTCGCGGAACTGCGCCAACGGATCCCGGCGCAACTACACGTCCGCAAGACCCCGACCGGCAGCGACGTCTCGGTCGTCGCCTAAATCCCGCTCCGGCGGAGACTCCTGATCAACGTGGGCGACCAGGCGGACGCTCGGGAGTCACTCACGTCCCCGGTCACAACGTTGATCACCACCGACGGCCAGAGATGCAGGTCGATACGCGTGGGGCACTCCGGGCACCCGTAGGCACCTCGCCTGTTACATCTCGCATCTGCAGCCGCCGCTGGGGACGTCACAATTCCAGAGACTGGGCGGACTTTGCCATTCTCAGCGTGAGGTCCCGGTCGGACTCGCCGTGATCGTGGCCGGCAGCCTGGCGACGTTCGTCCTGCCCCTGCGCGCCGTCGCGGCCGCTTTCCCGCCGGACCCCGACGTTATCGCGGGCACGATTGCGGGCTTCACCCGCTTGCTGACGGGGGCGACCGCCCAGTGGCACGTCGAGCCGCGCTCGACCGTCCCGACCTTCTCGGCGAACACGCCCGGGCACGCCAGCGGGTCTACTTCGCGAACCATTCGAGCCACGCCGACTTCATGACGATCTGGTCGGCCCTCCCGCCCGCGCAGCGGGCCACGACTCGCCCCGTTCAAGACCGGGCTGTTCCACCTGGCGAAGGCGGCGCCGCAGGCCCAACTTGTCCCCGTCGTGCTGGAGAACCGGGTGAAGGACTTCGGCACGCTGATCCCTGGGCACGGCGGCGTGCTCGACCGGATCGACTCCCTGACCTTCGCCGCGCCCGTGTTCTTCCACGCGACCCGGTACTTCTTCCAGTAGCGCCGGAACCGGCGCCGAGATCACCCGGCTAGAGTCGAACGCATGCTCCTGTGCGAGAAGTGCCAGGGGGACGATCTGGACAAGGTCGAGACGCTCCCCGACGAGCGGTTCCGCGTCCTGTGCAACGCCTGCGGGCACACGTGGCTGCACGGCATCGCGAAGGTGCCGAAGCCCCTCTCGTCGTTCGCCGGTGCCAGGCGACAGTTCCCGGGCCCGGACGCGGTCGAGCCCGAGCGGCGCGCCCGAGTCGAGGCGCTGAAGGCAGAGTTCCTGCGCGCGCACCCGGAGCCGCAGCCCGCCGTCGAGGCCTACTGGAGCAGGTACCAGCAGATCTTCAGCGCCGAGGGCCTGCGGGAGTGCGCACCCCAGGACTTGAAGGACTTCGCCAACGACGAGACCGGCGCGAACCCCGGCAACATGTCGGTGTTCAACACGGCCTGGAAGGCCCTGGGCGAGGGTAAGGCGGCGGACGACACCCGCGCCGCGATCGAGTACCTCCTGCGCGGCCCCGACTACATCCCCCTCGAAGACCGCCTGACCGACCTGATCGAGGGCAAGCGCGGGCTCGGCATGAAGGGGTTCCGGGAGGCCCTGCTGACCAAGGTCCTGTGCGTCACGCAGCCCAACTTCATCCCGATCCTGATCTACAGCAGCACCAGCGGCGGCAAGAAGGAGATCGCCAAGCTCGTCTGGGATCTCGACTTCCCCACCGCCAAGGCCGTGCACTGGACGATCGGGCGGCTGATCCTGTGGAGCAACGACGTGCTGGGCGAGCTGGCGGGGGACGGTTTCGCGCACCGCCAGCACGTCGCCCAATTCCTCTGGACGACCAAGGACCGGGCCGCGGAGCTCGCCCGGGCCTGACCTGGGCTGACCTAGCCTGGCCTACAGGTTGCCCCGCAGCTCCTGCTCGCGCTCGATCGCCTCGAACAGCGCCTGGAAGTTGCCCTTGCCGAAGCCGAGCGAGCCGTGCCGCTCGATGAGCTCGAAGAACACGGTCGGGCGGTCCTGGGTGGGCCGGGTGAAGATCTGGAGCAGGTAGCCGTCCTCGTCCCGGTCGACCAGGATGCCGCGGCTCTTCAACGAAGCGACGGGCACGCGCACCTCCCCGATGCGGGCACGCAGCGCGGGGTCGTCGTAGTACGAGTCCGGCGTGGCGAGAAACTCCACACCGGCCGCGCGCATCGCGTCGACCGTGGTCAGGATGTCGTCGGTGGCGAGCGCGACGTGCTGGACGCCGGCGCTGCCGTAGAACTCCAGGTACTCGTCGATCTGCGAGCGCTTCTTGCCGGCGGCCGGCTCGTTGAGCGGGAACTTCACCTTGCGCGAGCCGTCCGCGACGACCTTGGACATCAGCGCGGAGTACTCGGTCGCGATGTCCTCGCCGACGAACTCCGCCATGTTCGTGAAGCCCATGACCCTGTTGTAGAAGCCGACCCAGGCGTCCATCTTGCCGAGTTCGACGTTGCCGACGACGTGGTCGATCGAGGTGAAGAAGGGACCGACGGGGGCGACGATCGGCCCCCGCGGGACGAAGCCGGGGAGGAACGCGCCCGAGTAGTTGGAGCGGTCCAGCAGCGTGTGCCGGGTCTCCCCGTAGGTGCCGATGACGGCCGAGACGACCTTGCCGTGCTCGTCCTCGACGGAGCTGGGCTCGGCGAGGCCGACGGCGCCGCGGGCGCAGGCGAGGGAGTACGCGAGGGCCACGTCTGGCACCTCGAGCGCGATGTCGCGGACGCCGTCGCCGTGCTCGGCGACGTGGCGGGCGACGTCGGTGCCGGCGCGCACCGACCCCGCGAGGACGAAGCGCGCGGACCCGGCGGCCATGACGTACTCGGCGCAGTCGCGGTAGCCCTGCTCGGGACCGCGGTAGGCCACGCAGGTCATCCCGAAGGCGGTGGAGTAGTAATGCGCAGCTTGGCGGGCGTTACCGACCTCGAACCGCAGGTAGTCCAGACCCGTGAGGGGGAAGCTCTCGCTCGCGCCGTCGACTGGAGTCACCGGAATCGACCTCCTGGGCCCTGGATGTCCAGCGAGAATGCCTCGAAACGCATTGTTGTGCAATCGATCGCCGAAATGCTGGACAGATTGTCCAAGCGAATCGGACAATCGGACGGCCAGGTGATCCAGAGTGCCCAGGAGGAGCGACCCGTGGCCGTCGACGACTTGGACGCCCGGCTCGTGACGCTGCTGGCGTCCGCGCCACGGCTCGGCGTCCTCGAGGGGTCGCGGCGCCTGGGCGTCGCCCGCGGCACCGTCCAGGCGCGCCTCGACCGGCTCCAGCGGGACGGGGTGATCACCGGCTTCGGGCCGGACCTGGACCCGGCGGCGCTCGGCTACGTCGTGACCGCGTTCGTGACGCTCGAGATCGTCCAGGGGCACGGGCACGCCGCCGTCGCGCGGCACCTGGCGGCGATCCCGGAGGTGCTCGAGGCCCACACCATCAGCGGCCAGGCCGACATGATGTGCCGGGTCGTCGCGCGCTCGAACGCCGACCTGCAGCGCGTGATCGACCGGGTCGTCGCCGACGCGTCCATCACCCGAAGCTCGACGGTGATTGCACTCGAGACGCAGATCCGCCACCGGGTCCTGCCGCTGCTGCGGGACGCGGCGGCGCCCGAGCCCTGACCCGAACAGGACGATGCCCTCCCGGCCGCCGGCCGGGAGGGCATGTCGTGGGTGGGGTCGCCCCCGAGGTACCGCGCCGGATCAGCCGCGCGGGGCGCTGGTCTCGTCGTTCGCCTGCCCGCCGAGGACTTTGCGGACGGGCTCGTCGGCAACCTGCGCGGAGACTACGTCGATGACGCCGTCGAGCAGGTCGAGCACGCTGCTGCTCAGCTTGTTCAGCATGATGCCGTCGACGGGGACACTCAGGTTGAGCAGGCCCTTGACGGTGTTCGGGTGGCTCTCGACCGTCCAGACCTTGGCACCGCGGTTGTGGGCCGCGCGAACCTCGGTGGCGCTGGCAGCGGTGTTGTACGGGACCATGATCTTGTACTTGTGGTCCCAGCCCTTGGCGCTGTTGAAGATGAAGGCGCGGCGCTTCGCCCCGGCCTGGTAGAACGTCGACATCGTCTCGACGTTGGAGCCCATCACGATGGTGCGGTCGGCCATCTTGTTGACCTTGACGCGGTGCATCACGAGGTTCGCCATCTTGCGGGTGGGCGTGACCTTCATGTGCAGGATGACCTGGGCGTCGGGCGAGGCGCGGCGGACGTAGGCGAGCGCCTGGTAGAGCGTCGGGATCTTCTCGCCCGCAAACTTCGAGGAGAACCACGAGCCGGCGTCACACTTCTGGAGCTGGGTCACGGTCTTCTTCTTGACCGGGCCGGAGCAGTTGGTGGTGCGGTCGAGCGTGTAGTCGTGGATCACGACCGGGTACCCGGTCTTGCTGAACTGCACGTCCATCTCGATGGCGTCGACACCCTTGCGGATGGCGCTGCCGAAGGCGGAGTACGTGAGTTCCGGCGCGACGCTGTGGTCTCCACGGTGCGCGATCACCGTGTAGTCCCCTGCGGCGGACGCCGACCCGGCCGTCACCAGTGATCCGGCGACGGCGGCGGCAGACAGCACGACGCCGGTCGCGGCACGCTGCGTGCGGCGCGCGCGCTGCGACCTGTAGGCCCCTGACATGGATTCCCCTCCCCGACGAACATTCCCCTTGTGAAGATCCTGGCGACCATCACGCTCTGACATCGTGTGACCCAAGACTCTTTACTTTTTCTTTACTCGATGTCCGGAATTGCCGGGATAGGAGCGGATCGGCAAAGTGACGCTGCGTTGGCCGTGAACCCCTGGCTGCCCGCCTCCCTATCCGGACGCACGAAGCCCTCCCGACCCGGCGCGTGAGCGTCCGGACAGGGAGGGCTACGTCAGGTGCGACGGGCCGCCGGGGCGTCAGGGACGCGGGCGCGTCATCTCGTCGGCCCAGGTGTCCGCGTGGTCGTCGTCCGCCGCCGCGCGCTCGGCAGCCGCGTCCTTGGAGCGCGAGGAGACCGAGGGCGAGAGCAGGTCGAGCAGGTCGTCCAGGTGGTCGGCGAGGATGCCGTCGACCCGGCCGGCGTTCAGCATCGACCTCAGGCTCGACGGGTGGTTCTCGACCGCCCAGACCTTGTTGCCGCGGCTGTGCGCCTTGCTGATTCCGCTGGAGGACAGCGAGGTGTTGTACGGGATCATGATCTCGTAGTCCTTGGACCACCCCGCCGACGAGTTGAAGATGTAGGCGAAGTGCTTCGCGCCCTCCGACTTCATCTTCTTGAACGTCTCCGAGTTGGACGCGAGGATGTACGTCCGGCTCGTCATTCCGTACCTCTTGACGTCGTCCATCGTCCGGTCGGCGAACTTGGAGTTCGGGGTGACCTTCATGTGCAGCATCACCTTGACCGAGCCCGACCGCTTCGAGATCGCCGACAGCGCTCCGCGCAGCGTCGGGACGGGCTCGTCGTTGCTCAGCTCGCAGTTGGCCAGCTGCGTCCGGGACTTGCTCGACACCTTGCCCGAGCAGTTCGTCGTCCGGTTCAGCGTGACGTCGTGCATGATCACCGGGTATCCGGAGCTCGAGATCTCCACGTCCATCTCGATGACGTTCGCGCCCTTGTCAATCGCCTTCTCGAAGGACTCGATCGAGTTCTCCGGCGCGTCGTCGCGGTCCCCCCGGTGCGCGATGACGGTAATAGTCTCGGCTGCCTGGGCCGACGGCGCCGCCACGACGAGGCCGCTCGCAACGACCATCATGGCCGTCGCCACTCCGGCGACCCTTTTCGTCCGATTTGCTTTCAATCGGCAATATGCGTAGTTCATGTGCCCTCCCCGGCATCTTCCCTGATGCGAAAGATGTTCGCGTGAAAAGGCCCTCACCACATTGAGTAATGCTGAACTTCCATCAAATTGACAGGCTGTAGCCGTAGGCCCGGAGAAATCGCTCGCCGCCGGCCGTGTGGGTGACGCAGCGCGCGCAATCAGGTGCCCGCGCACGTACGCACCGTGACCGGGCCTACCGGTCGGGCGGGCCGGTCAGCTCGCCGGCCCAGCTGCGTCGTGGCCGCCCGCACCCGTATCGGATTCCGGCGCGGCCTCGGCGCTGGCATACGGCGACAGCTTGCGCAGCAGCCGGTCCAGGTGGTTGGCGAGGATGCCGTCGACCCTGCCCTCGCGGATCAGTTCACTCAGGCCGTCGGGGTGGTTCTCGACAGCCCAGACCTGGTTGCCGCGACTGTGCGCCCGCTCGATTCCACTGTCCGAGATCCTTGTGTCGTGCGGGATCATGATCTCGTAGTCCCGGTCCCATCCGGAGGAGCTGTTGAAGATGAAGGCGAAGTGCCGCGCGCCCTCGGCTCTCAACATGCGGAACGTCGCCGAGTTGGACGCCAGGATGTACGTCCGGTCGGTCAGCCCGTAGGCCTTGACGTCGTCCATCGTGCGGTCCGCCTGCAGGGGGGTCGGGGTCTTTTTCATGTGCAGAAGCAACTGGATCGAGCTGGACCGCTTCGAGATCGCGGACAGCGCCCCGCGCAGGGTGGGAACTCGCTCGTCGTCGTACCTCGACGAGAACCATTCGCCGGCGTCGCACTTCTTCACCTGCGTGCGAGATTTGCGGTCGACCTTGCCGGTGCAACTGGTCGTGCGATTCAACGTGTCGTCGTGCATGACCACGGGGTAGCCCGTGTCGGAGTACTGGATGTCCAGCTCGATGACGTGGGCGCCCTTGGAGATCGCCATCTCGAAGGCGGCGACCGTGTTCTCCGGGGCGTCGTCCCGGTCGCCGCGGTGGGCGATCACGGTGAAGGCCTTGGCGGCGTCGGCCGGCGGCGACGCGACGGCAAGCGCTGCCCCGGCGGCCACCGCCGCCGTCATCGCACCGGCGATCTGCTTCGTCCGGCGTGCCCCGGCAGGGCTGAACTCGCGTTTCATGGATCCCCTCATGGTCGTCGCCCGTCATGAGTGATCTTCGTGCTTGATGCGGCCCGGAAAATGGGCGATACCTACATTTGGGGCAATGCCGGACACCACGATGCGTGACTGGCCAATTCCGGACCGCAAACGCCCTCCCGCCAGGACCCCGGGCCGGAGGGAGGGCGCTCGCGAAGGCGGCGCGACTACTCGCGGGGCCGCGTCATCTCGTCTTCCCAGGTGTCCCGGTGGTCGTCCGGCGCGATCGCGTGCTCGTGCGCGGCGTCCTTGGACCGGGCGGAGGCCGAGGGCGAGAGCAGGTCGAGCAGGCTGTCCAGGTGGTCGGCGAGGATGCCGTCGACCCGGCCGGCCTCGAGCAGCTCCTTCAGGCTGTCGGGGTGGTTCTCTACGGGCCAGACCTTGTTGCCGCGGTCGTGGGCCTTGCTGATGCCGCTCGACGACATGCGGGTCTCGTACGGGATCATGATTTCGTAGTCCTTGTCCCACCCGGCGGACGTGTTGAAGATGTACGCGAAGTGCTTCGCGCCCTCCGACTTCATCTTCTTGAACGTCTCCGAGTTGGACGCCAGGACGTACGTCCGGCTCGTCATCCCGTAGCGGCTGACGTCGTCCATGGTCCGGTCGGCCAGCTTGGTGGTCGGCGTGACCTTCATGTGCAGCATCACCTTGACCGAGCTCGATGCCTTCGAGATCGCCGACAGCGCGCCCCGCAGCGTCGGGACGGGCTCGTCGTTGCTCAGCTCGCACTTCGCCAGTTGCGTCCGGGACTTGCTCGACACCTTGCCCGAGCAGTCGGTCGTCCGGTCCAGCGTCGAATCGTGCATGATCACCGGGTACCCCGAGCTGGAGAACGCCACGTCCATCTCGATCACGTCGGCGCCCTTCTCGGCCGCTCGGACGAAAGCCTTGACCGAGTTCTCGGGATGCTTGTCCCGGTCTCCCCGGTGCGCGACCACCGTGTACTCCTTGGCCGCCTGGGCGGACGGCGTCGCGACGACGAGCCCCCCTGCGACCACCATCAGCGCCGTCGCGGCGCCGGCGGCCTTTCTCGCCCGACGTGCAGAAAATGGGTGGTGTTCGTGGCTCATGTGGCCTCCCCGTGGACTCCCTGTTACGAAGGATCTTCGCCCACAAGAGACCTTGGCATGGTGGGTAATACCAAGCCGACGCAAAATTAACTCGCCGTGAGCGAGTAATCGCCCATGGTGGGACCACGAGCTGACGCTCCGCAACCGCGAAGCAGAACGCCCTCCGGCCCGGACACGAAATCCAGGGCCCGGAGGGCGTTCGAGCGGTGCGGCGTACCTGCCGCGGAGGTGCGACTACCGGGGGCGCGTGACCTCGTCGGCCCAGGAGTCGTGGTGGTCCTCCGGTGCCGTGGCGCGCGCGTGCGCCTCCTCCTTGGCCTGTGCGGAGACCGAGGGCGAGAGCAGGTCGAGCAGGTCGTCCAGGTGGTCGGCCAGGATGCCGTCGACCCGGCCGGCGTTGAGCATCGACTTCAGGCTGTCCGGGTGGTTCTCGACCGGCCACACGACGTTGCCGCGCTGGTGCGCCTTGTCGATCCCGCTCTTGGACAGCGAGGTCTCGTACGGGATCATGATCTCGTAGTCCTTGTCCCACCCGGACGAGCTGTTGAAGATGTACGCGAAGTGCTTCGCGCCCTTCTTCTTCATCGCCGAGAAGGTCTCCGAGTTGGACGCCAGGATGATCGCCCGGTCGGTCATGCCGTAGCGCTTGACGTCCGCCATCGTCCGCTCGGCGAGCGTGCTGTTCGGCGTGATCTTCATGTGCAGAATGACGTCGATGCTGCTGGAGCGCTTCGAGATCGCCGACAGCGCGCCGCGCAGTGTCGGGACGGACTCGTCGTTGCCGTCCAGCTCGCACTGCTCCAACTGGGTGCGCGACTTGCTCGACACCTTGCCCGAGCAGTCCGTTGTCCGGTTCAGCGTGGTGTCGTGCATGATCACCGGGTACCCCGAGCTCGAGTACTGTACGTCGAACTCGATGACGTTCGCGCCCTTGTCGATCGCCTTCTCGAAGGACTCGATCGAGTTCTCCGGCGCGTTGTCGCGGTCCCCCCGGTGCGCGACGACGGTGTAGGCCTTGGCGGCCTGGGCCGACGGTGTGGCGGCGATCAACGTCGAGGCAACGACGGCGGCTGCCATCACTGTCCCTGCGGCCTGCTTGCGGTAGGCGCGGTTCATTTCCCCTCCTGGCATTCTCTCCCTGATGTGAGAGATGCTCGCCCGGAGTGGCCGCCGACACGCTCGGTAGTGGAAACCTTGCATCAAACAGGCGGGCCGCTTACGTACCGCAGAGCCGATCATGGGCTAATCCGCCTGAGCGCGACATGATCGTCACGTTCTGCGAGGTACACCGTGCTTTGACGAGCGGAGCGTGACTACTCGCCCGCTCCCGGGGGTCCGGACGCCCACTGCCGCACCTTGGCAATGCGCCGGCGAAGATCGTCGACCGTGGCCTGCGCCGTGGCCGGCCCGCCGCACGCCCGGCGCAGCTCGGAGTGGATGGAGCCGTGCGACTTCCCGGTGCGGTGGTGCAGCGCCCCGACGAGGCCGTGCAGCTCCCGGCGCAGGGCGGCGACCTCCTTGTGGGTCGCGACCGGCCGGGCGTCCGCGGGCACGGGCACCGGCGCCGGCTCCCCGCCGGCCTTCTGGGCCCGGGAATTGCGCCGGGCGGCCGCACGCAGCTGGTCGGCCTGGCGCTTGCGCAGCAGCGCCTGGATCTGGTCCGGGTCGAGCAGGCCTGGCAACCCCAGGTAGTTCTCTTCGTCGCGGCTGCCAGGGGTCGCCTGCAGCCCGAACTCGGCGCCCTCGAACATGACGCGGTCGAACGTGGCGTCCGACTCGAGCGCCTGGAACTCCCCGCCGAGGCCGTCGTCCGGGCCGTCGTTCGCGCGTTCCGCCGCGGCGAGCAGGTCGTCCTCCGGGCCGAACGGGTCGTCGTCGGCGCGGGCGGGCTTGCCCAGGACGTGGTCGCGCTGGAGCTCCATCTCGGCTGCGTGCCGCAGCAGCGGCGCGACCGTCGGGACGAACACTGACGCGAGCTCGCCGCGCCGCCGGGCCCGGACGAAGCGCCCGACGGCCTGGGCGAAGAACAGCGGCGTGGCCGTGTTCGTCGCGTACACCCCGACCGCCAGGCGGGGGATGTCGACTCCCTCGCTGACCATCCGGACGGCCACGAGCCAGCGGTCGTCCGGCGACTCGGAGAACCTCTCGATCCGCGCGCTCGCCCCCGGGTCGTCCGACAGGACGACGGTGGGCGCCACACCGGTCAGGTCGGTCAGGCGCCGCGCGTACGCGCGGGCGGCGTTCTGGTCGGTCGCGATTGCCATCGCCCCCGCGTCCGGAATGTGGCGGCGGACCTCGGTCAGCCGCCGGTCGGCCGCCGAGAGCACCGCGGGGATCCACTGCCCCGACGCGTCCAGGGCCGTGCGCCACGCCTGGTTGGACAGGTCGTCGGTGAGCGGGTCGCCGAGGGTCGCGGCGAGCTCGTCGCCCGCCCTCGTCCGCCAACGCATCTGCCCGGAGTACGCCAGGAACATCACCGGCCGCACGACGTTGTCGCGCAGCGCCTGCTCGTACCCGTACACGTGGTCGGCGACGCTGCGCAGGACGCCGTCGGAGCCGGGCGCGTAGGTGACGAACGGGATGGGGTTCAGGTCGGAGCGGAACGGCGTCCCGGTCAGGGCGAGGCGCCGCCGGGCGGGCGAGAAGGCCTCGAAGACCGCCTCGCCCCAGCTGCGCGCGTCGCCCGCGTGATGCACCTCGTCGAGGATGACGAGGGTGTTGCGCGCCTCGGTGCGGTTGCGGTGCAGGGCCGGGTGGGCGGCGACCCCGGCGTACGTCACCGCGATGCCGGTGAAGTCGCGCGACGCGGCCCCGTCGGAGTTGCGGAACCCCGGGTCGACGCTGATCCCGACCCGGTGGGCCGCGTCCGCCCACTGCTTCTTGAGGTGCTCGGTGGGCGCGACGATGGTCACCGCGGCGATCTTCCGGGCGTTCAGCAGCTCCGCGGCGACCCGCAGCGCGAAGGTCGTCTTGCCGGCGCCGGGGGTCGCGACCGCGAGGTAGTCGCGCGCGTCGCGGCCCAGGTAGTCGCGCAGCGCCTCCTCCTGCCAGGCGCGCAGCTTGCCCGCGGTCCCCCACGGCGCGCGCCCCGGGTACGCGGGGGGAAGGTGCTCGGCGGCGTGTGTGCTCACGGCGTCGATTCCCCCGGGACCAGGTCCCACGGGTACACGGGCACCGAGCGGACGGCGGCGCCGGTCGCGTCCCGGACGGCGGCGAGCACGGCCGCGGCCGCCGGGCCGACCGTCGACGTCCCAGACGCCCCTGACCCCGTACGGCGCGCCGGCCTGCGCGTTCTCCATCAGCGCGGCGACGGTCGGCAGCGGCACGTCGGGCGGGCCGGGCGTCAGGCCGCCCCACGGCGAGGACAGGTCCGCCAGGAGTGCGATGCCGACGCCGACGGCCGTACCGCCCTCGAGGACGCCGAGGAGCTGCGGCAGGTTGACGACCCGCCCCACGTCCGCGGCGGTGGTCAGGTCGACGACGCGGACGAGGCCGAGCGCGGGGTCGACCTCGACGACCGCGCGGTGGGCGGCGAAGGCGAACCCGGCGAAGGCGTTGCCCTGCCCCGCGGTGTCCAGCGGCTCCGTCTCGGGCGGCGCGAAGGTCGCTGTCGCCTCGAAAACCCGGCCGGCCGCGAGCTCGGCCAGCGACACGTCGACGACGCGGTCGTAGGAGGTCACCCGCCCGCCCCGCACCCGCAGCAGGTTCGCGGACAGGCCGCGGCTCGCGGCGAGGCCGGCGCAGATCTGGTCGGCTATCCGGCGGGCGGCCGCGGCGACCGCGCCGCCCGGCGACCCAGGTCAGGCGGCTCCCCGCGGCGGGGCCGGCGATCGGCGCGTCCGAGTCGGTGGGCGAGATCTCCACCTCGGCCGGGCCGAAGACCTCGCGGACGAACTGCACGGCGACGGTTCCGGAAGCCCTGGCCGACCTCCGGGGCCGCGCACACGACGCGGGCCTTGCCGTCCCGATAGTGCACCGTCGCCGTGGCGGACAGGTCGCCGCCCTCCCCGGGCAGCAGGGGCGTCATCCCGACGGCGTACCCGACCCCGCGGCGCAGCGCGGACGCGGTCCGCCGCGCGCCCGGCGCCGCCCGGCAGCTCCAGCAGGCTGTACGCGCGCCGCCGCCCGGGCAGGGGTGCCTCGCGGCAGGCCGCGAGCAGCGCGTCCGCCGGCGAGCCCCCGTCGACGAGCTGGCCCGTCGGCAGGGAGTCGGTCTCGTCTAGGGAGTTGCGGGCCCGCAGCTCGAGGGCGTCGACGCCGAGCCGGGCGGCGAGTGCGTCGAGCTGGCGCCTCGTGCCCGATGCAGGCCCAGGCGGCGCCGCCGCCGCGCAGGGCCGGCGCCGGCGGGTTCGTCGTGCGCAGGGCGACGGCGGTGATGTCTGCGTGCGGCACCGCGTAAGGCCCGACGGCCGCGGCGCACAGGGCCGCGAGCATGGACGCCGAGACGCCCGCGTACGCGCCGGCGTCCACCAGCAGGCGGGCCCGCACAGCGACGAGGCGGCCGTCGGCGTCGACGGAGTGGCGGTAGTGCAGGACGGCGGCGGGGCCCGCGCCCGGCGCGCGGGCGACACCCTCGCGCGTGGTCGACCAGTCGCACGGGAAGCCCGGTGCGCCCCGCCAGCAGGCAGGCGAGGACGGCCACGTCGAGGCTGCCGTCGGGCGGGCCGGCCGCGCCGGCCGGGTCCAGCCGCAGCTGAGGGGGCGTCAGGTTGAGGCACTGGGCGATCTGGTCGCGGTCGGACTGCGGCCACGCGCTCGCCGTGTGCAGGACCAGGCCGCCGCCCGACGGGCAGGGCGAGCGCGGCGTTCGGGCCCGCACGCGGAGCCCGCCCGGGCGGCGACCGTGTACGTCCCCTCGACGACCACGGCGCCCTCGGGCAGCGGTCCGCCGTCCTGCGGATCGCCGTGCAGCACGCGTATCTCGCGCACCACGTTGCCGTCCGGGTGCAGCGGGTCCGCGGTGGCCGCCGCCGCCAGGTCGACCTGCGGCGCGAGCACCAGGTAGTCGACGACAATCGCCGCGGCCGCCCGGCGCGCGGTCGCGAGGTCGTCCGCGGCGACGGCCGCGACAGGCTCCCCCGCGTGCTCGTACGACGCCCGCGGCGAGCACCGGCCGGTCCGCGTGCTCGGGTCCGTAGTGCAGCGAACCGGGGACGTCCGCGGCCGTCACCACGTCGCGGACGCCAGGCATCGCCGTCGCGGCGGAGACGTCGATCGCGCGGATCGCGGCGTGCGCGTGCGGGCAACGCAGGATCGCGGCGTGCAGCATGCCGTCGGCGTACATGTCGCCCGCGTAGGGGAAGACCCCGAGCGTCTTGGCCGCCGCGTCCGGCCGGACGACCAGGTCGCCGATCCCGCCGGGGACCACGTGCTCGCTCACGACCGCACCTCCGCGCGCGCGGGCGGCCGCGAGCACCGCGGCGACGGACCGGCCGTGGCCGCCGCACCGGCAGCGGATGCCGGACAGCGCGTCGCGCACCGCGGCCTCCGCCGGGTCCGGGTCGACGGCGAGGAGCGCCTCCGCGACCAGCACCGTCGCCGGCGTGCAGAACCCGCACTGCACGCGCCCCGCTGGCCGCGAGCGCGAGCGCGAACGTCGGTCTGCTGCTCCGCCGCCGATGCCCGCGGCGGTGAGAATGCCGCGCCCGCTCGCGGTGATCGCCGGCAGCAGGCAGGAGTTGACGGGCTCGCGGTCGAGTAGCACGGTGCAGGCCCCGCAACCACCGTCCGCGCAGCCCTCCTTCACCGCGAGGACGCCCAACCTGCCGCGCAGGACCTCGAGCAGGCTCTCGGTCGCCACCGCGTCGCGGACGAAGCGGCGCACGCCGTCGACGTCCAGGGCGTAGCCGGGCAGCGCCTCCCCCGGCGCTTCGGACGGGGCGTCAGTCACCGGAACCCCCGGGCGTGAACACGCGCGCCAGCAGGCGCCGGGCGCAGACCTCGGCCGCGCGGCGGCGGTAGGCGTCGGTGCCGGCCACCTCGCCGACCAGGCGGGCGTACTCCGCGGCCTCGGGCTCGGCCGGGGCTTGCCCCGCCCGCACGCTCCCCGCGAGGACGGCCTCGGCCGCCCGGGCCCGCACGGGCACCCGGTGTGCCTGGACGGACGTGCGCAGCTCCCCCGCCTCGACGTCCAGCACCAGCGACCATGGACAGCAGCGCGGGCGCGGCCGCGCCCCGGACCGCGATCCGGCAGAACTCCTGCCCCTGCCCGGGTTGCGGGACGGTCACGGCCGTGAGCAGCTCGCCGGGCCGGCGGGCCGTGCCCGCGGGGGCGAGGAACTCGTCGACGCCGAGTGTCCGCACACCGGCCGCGGACGCGAGTTCGACTACCGCCGCGCACGCGCTCAGCACCGGCAGCAGGTCGCCGCCCGCGGCGCTGACCAGGTTGCCACCCACCGTGGCCGAGTTGCGGACCTGCGGGGTACCCATCGCCGCGGCCGCCTGCGCGAGCGCGGGCAGGAGGTCGGCGAGGCTCTGCGCGTTCGCGGCGGTCAGCCCGGCGCCGACGCGGACGGAGCCGTCCGCGCGCCTCTCCCAGCCGGCGAGCTCGACGAGCCACGCCAGCGTGAGGAGCGCGGGAGCGCGGACGCGGCCCGCAGCGAGCGCGAGCATCACGTCCGTGCCGCCCGCGACCACGAGCGCGTCCGGGACCGCCGCGAGCTCCGCGACCGCCTCCGGGACGGAGGTCGGCCCGGCGAAGTTGTTCTGCATGGTGTTCAGGACGCCCCGGAGGTTGCGCGATTACAGCGGACCGAGCGGAAGCTCAGCTCTGGTCGTCGTCCTTCCCCGGGTCCATCCCCTCGAAGATCTCCTTGCACTCCGGGCAGACCGGGTAGCGCTTCGGGTCGCGGCTGGGGACCCACACCTTGCCGCACAGCGCCGTCAGCGGGCTGCCGAAGACCATCGCCTCGGTGAGCTTGTTCTTCACCACGTAGTGGGAGAAGCGGTCGTGGTCGCCGTCGTCCGTCTTCGGCTCGACCCGCTCCTCGACGATCGTGCTGAGGCCGCGCTCGGTCTCGGGGATCATGCCGGGGGTGCTCATGGTGCCCTCCAGGTCGCGTCGGGGAGGAGGCCGAGTCTAGACACTGCTCAGTTGAGGGTCGGGTCCAGCGGCTTCGTCGCGACGAACGCCATCTCGCCCGGCTGGCGGCGCAGCACGTCGCTCCACAGGCGCTCGGGGTTCGCGCTGAAGATGTCGGTCGGCTCGGAGTCCACGACGTACCAGGCGTCCTGGTCGAGCTCGTCGGCGAGCTGGCCGGCGCCCCAGCCCGCGTACCCGGCGAAGATCCGCAGCGAGCCGAGGGACGCAGCGAGGACGGCGGGCTCGGCGTCGAGGTCGACGAGGCCGAGGTCGCCGTACACCTGGCGCCAGCCCGGCGGCGCGTCGGCGCGTGCCGACGGGCGCGCGGTCGCCGAGCGCCGCCAGCGCGAGCGCGCCGTCCAGCCCGACGGGACCGCCCTGGAACACCACGTCCGGCTCGCTGGCTAGCGGCGACCACGCGTCGAGCACCTCGGCGACGGACAGGTCGGTCGGCCGGTTCAGGATCACGCCCAGGGAGCCCTGCTCGTTGTGCTCGAGCAACAGGACGACGCTGCGGGCGAAGTTCGGGTCGCCCAGAACAGGGGCAGCGACCAGGAGTCGCCCGGCGCACGGGATTGCGGGCATGAGTCATGATGCCCCATGACCGGTCGAACCCTCCCGCGCCGTTCCGCCGAACGGGCCGCAGCGCTCGCACTCGCCCCCGTCCTCGCCCTGTCGGTCGCTGCGGCGCCCGCCGCCGCACCCGTCCCGGAGGTGGACCGCACGATCGCGCGCGGCCTGTCCGCCCCCTGGGACCTCGCCTTCCTGCCGGACGGTTCCGCGTTCGTCTCCGAGCGGGACAGCGCCAAGATCAAGCTGCTGGACGGGGCGGGCGGGGTCGCGTCGGTGGGTACCGTCCCGGGGGTGACCCACGGCGGCGAGGGCGGCCTGCTCGGCATCGCGGTGGCGCCGGACTTCGACGCGAAGCCGTACCTCTACGCGTACTTCACGGCCGAGAAGGACAATCGCATCGTCCGGATGGCCTACAAGGCACGCACCGACGCCAAACCCGGGACGCTCGGCAAGCCGAAGGTCCTGCTCGGCGGCATCCCCGGCGGGTTCACCCACAACGGCGGCCGGATCGCGTTCGGCCCCGACGGGATGCTCTACGCCGGCACCGGCGAGACGGGCGTGAAGAAGCTGGCGCAGCAGCGCTCCTCGCTAGGCGGCAAGATCCTGCGGCTCACCCGCGCGGGCAAGATCCCCGCCGACAACCCGACCCGCGGGTCGTACGTGTACAGCCGCGGCCACCGCAACGTGCAGGGCCTCGCGTTCGACGCGAAGGGCCGGTTGTTCGCCTCGGAGTTCGGCCAGAACACCTGGGACGAACTGAACCTGATCCGGCCCGGCGGGAACACCGGATGGCCGATGGTCGAGGGCAAGGCGGAGGACTCCCGCTACGACGACCCGATCGCCCAGTGGAAGCCCGAACGCGGCGTCGCCCAGCGGCATCGCGATGGTCGGCAACACGATCTTCATGGCCGGTCTGCGCGGCGAGCGGCTCTGGCGGATCGCGCTCGGCAGGCCCGACTCCGCCGGCATCCCCACGGCGAAGACCAAGGCCTACCTGGACGGGAAGTACGGGCGCCTGCGGCACGTCGCCCTCGCGCCCGACGGCTCGCTGTGGCTCGTCACCAACAACACCGACGGCCGCGGGATCCCCCGCCTGAACGACGACCGGGTCATCCGCCTGACGGTGAAGTAAACCCTGTCATGGCACGCTCCGCGCGCGAACGCTCGCATCTCGGCCAGGTTGCCGCTCGAGTCCGACCCCGTGCGTCCGACCGTCGACCCGCAATAACGGGTCCCTGGTCGGACGCTACGGGTTCGCCCTAACCGTCGGAGGCGGACCGGGGGGCCGGCCAGGCCGAGGACTGCAGGCCGCGGCGGCGCTTGGCCGCGTACATCGACTCGTCCGCGTCGTGGAGCAGCGCCCGGGCGTTGACCCCCGCGTCGGTCGAGACGGCCGACCCGACGCTGATCCGGATCGTGACCAGCGTGCCGTCCGGCGCCTGCAGGTGCCCCTCGACGGCGGCGGCGACCCGGCGGGCCATCGCCTGCGCGTCCCCCGGCCCCCGCAGGTTCGACACGATGACGAACTCGTCGCCGCCGACCCGCGCGACCGTGTCGGACGCCCGGACCTGACCGTTCAGCCGCCGCGCCACCGCGCAGAGCAGCTCGTCGCCGAACGCGTGGCCGTAGTTGTCGTTGACGGCCTTGAGGCCGTCCACGTCGCAGAACAGGACGGCGACGGCGCCACCGTCGCGATCCCGCTGGGCGATCGCCTGAGCCAGCCGGTCGTCGAGGAGCGCACGGTTCGCCAGACCGGTCAGCGCGTCGTGCAGCGCGAGGTAGGCGAGCCGGGCGTCCTCCGAGCGGCGGGCGCCGATGTCCTCGTACGCGGCGACGACGTACTCCGGGATGCCGGCCGCGTCGCGGACCAGGCTGCTGCTGCGCCGCACCCAGACGATGTGACCGTTGCGGTGGCGGTAGCGCTGCTCGACGGTGACGGCCTGCTCGCCGCTGGAGAGCTGACGCGCGGCGATCTCGTCCGCCGGTTGGTCGTCGGGGTGGCGGACGTCGGGCCGATGCTCGCCGGTGAGCTCGGCCGCGCTGTAGCCGAGCAGCCGGGACAGCGCCGGGTTGACCCGGAACCAGCGGCCGGACAGGTCGAGCAGCGCCATGCCCACCGGGGCATGGTCGAACGCGACCTCGAAGAGGGGATCCCCCTCCTGGGGCGACACCATGGACCAAGACTGCCTCAGTAATGCCTCGGTGACCAACAGTGGTCGCCCGACCCGCCGCAGCGACCTGTGGGAGCGACGCGGTCGGAGCCCGCTAGGTGGACAGCTGGCGGGCGATTTGCTGGAGCTGGACGACGATGGACCAGGTCACCTCGTCGATCGGCCGGGCCCCGTTGACGCCGACGAGCTTCTCCCGCTGCGCGTAGTACGCCAGCATCGGCAGCGTCTTGGCGTCGTAGATCTCGAGCCGGTGGTCGATGACTTCGTCGGTGTCGTCGCTGCGGCCGCTGGCCTCGCCGCGGGCGACCAGTCGGCGCACGAGTTCCTCCTGCGGGACGTCGAGGTGGATCGCCACCTGGACGGAGACGCCGAGGTCGCGCGCGACCATGTAGGCGACCTGCGCCTGCTCGACGGTGCGCGGGAACCCGTCGAGGACGTAGCCGCCCGCGAGGTTCGCCTCGACGACCGGCTTGCGCAGGATGTCCATGACGATGCCGTCGGGGACGAGGTCGCCGCGGCTGAGGTAGCCCTGGACGGTCCGGCCGACGGCGGTGCCCTCGGTGACGTGCTTACGCAGCAGGTCGCCACTGGAGATGTGGGCGACCCCGAAATGTTCGGCGACGCGTACGGCCTGGGTCCCCTTGCCCGCCCCGGGCGGCCCGATCAGCAGCAGGCGCATGACAAATGTCTCCCGAGCGAACTCGACGGGGCGGGGGTGGCGCAACCCAACGGTAACCAACGCCACTTATGCGTCGAGGGCCGGTACCGCAATGCGGTACCGGCCCTCGGCGTAGCGATCTTCGGTACTACTTGCCGCTGCAGCAGCCGCCCGACTTCGGCTCGGCTGCGTCGGCCTCGACGCCGACCAGGGAGAGCTCGGGCCGGCCCTCTGCCGTCACCTGCAGTTCCTCGGCGGCGACCTCGGCGGCCTCGGCGGCGTCGGCGGACCTCGACGGCGTCGACGACCTCGCAGCGTCGGGGGCCTTCGACGAGCAGCAACTCCCGCCGGTCGCGGCCGGCGTCGCCTCGACGGCGGGGGTGTTGATGTCCTCGACGTCGAGGCAGGGGGCGCCCGGCATGAACACGGCGCCCGAGCGGGCCCGGGCGGCGAGCATCTCGGCGTACACGGACATCGCGATCTCGGCGGGGGTGCGGGCGCCGATGTCGAGGCCCGCGGGGAACTTGATCCGCGCGCGCTCGTCGTCGCTGACGGTCAGGCCGCCGACGAGGATGCGCCCGCGCTTCGGGACTGGCGACGAGTGCGACGTACGGGACGCCGGCCTGCACGCCCTTGGTGACCATGAGCGCCTCGTGCCGCCCGTGCGAGGACACGACGACCGCGGCGGTGCCGGGCACGATCGGGGCGTCGGGGTCGGCGGTGAGGGTGACCTCGTAGCCGAGGGCCTCGCCGACGGTCTTCATGGCGCGGGCCGCGGGGGCGTCGCCGAAGACGTGGATCAGCGTGGCGGGGATGTTGGGCTCCAGGAAGATCTCGAGGCTGCCCCCGGACAGGCAGGGGTTGTTGACGAGGACGAGGCCGTCGGCCCCGCGGGTCGGCTTCTCGTCGGCGTCGGGGGTGATGCGCAGGAGCGTCGACTCGCCGGTCTCCAGCAGGTTCATACCGGTCAACCGGACGGTGGACTCGGCGCAGGTGCCACCCACGAACCCGTCCAGGATCCCGTCGGCCGTGACGATCGCGCAGTCACCGGGGCGGGCGCTCGCCGGCTTCTGGGTGCGCACGACGGTGGCGAAGACGAACGGGGTCCGCTCCGCGCGCAGGCGGTCGGCCTTAGCCAGCAGGTCCACTCGAGTCATGTGGAGCGCTCTCCTTCTCGTCAAGTCACACAGGTACCGGGCCCGCGATCGGGCACCGCCCGGTGTCCAGGATCTCTTCGACCACGAACACCGGGCGGATTCCGAACATTTCCGGCTCACATCAAGTGAACCACTTCACATTGCGACTACCCACCGACGCGCTACGTGATCGCGAGGTCCGTCCGGAACTGACGGCCCTGGATCGCTCGCCACACCGCAGCCGGGGTGAGCGGCATGTCGATGTTGGTGATGCCCAGCGGCGAGAGCGCGTCGATGACCGCGTTCACCACGGCAGCCGGCGAACCGACGGTCGCGGACTCGCCGACGCCCTTGGCCCCGATGGGGTGGTGGGGCGAGGGGGTGACCGTCTCGCCGAGCTCCCAGGACGGGCACTCCATCGAGGTGGGCAGCAGGTAGTCCATGAAGGACGCACCGAGGTGGTTGCCCTCGGGATCGAACGCCATGACCTGCATGAGGGCCATGCCGATGCCGTCGGCGAGACCGCCGTGCACCTGGCCCTCGATCACCATCGGGTTGATCCGCACACCGCAGTCGTCGACGGCGATGAAACGGCGACAGTGCACCTGGCCGGTGCCCGCGTCGACGTCCACGACGGCGATGTACGCACCGTTCGGGTACGTCATGTTCGGCGGGTCGTAGACGCAGGTCGCCTCCAGGTGGCCCTCGACGCCCTCCGGCAGCTCGAAGCTGCCGTGCGCGGCGAAGGCGATCTCCTGGATCGTCTTGCGCGCCTCGGTGCTGCCGCGGACGGCCCAGGCGCCGTGGTCCCACTCGAGGTCGTCCGGGGACACCTCGAGCATCGCCGCGGCGATCAGCTGCGCCTTGTCGCGGACCTTGCGGGTCACGAGCGCGACGGCACCGCCGGAGACGGGCGTCGAGCGCGAGCCGTAGGTGCCGAGACCGAACGGCGTGTTGTCCGTGTCGCCGTGGACGACGTCGATGTCGTCCGGGGAGACACCGAGCTCGTGGGCGACGATCTGGGCGAACGTCGTCTCGTGGGCCTGGCCCTGGCTCTGGACGGACAGACGCAGTACGGCCTTGCCGGTCGGGTGCATGCGCAGCTCGGCACCGTCGGCCATGCCCAGGCCGAGGATGTCCATGTGCTTACGGGGTCCGGCGCCGACGGCCTCGGTGAAGGTCGAGATGCCGATGCCCATGAGCGTCTGGTCGCCGCGGGCCCGCCGCTCCGCCTGCTCCTTGCGGAGCTCGTCGTAGCCGGCGATCCGCATGGCCTCGGTGAGGGTGGCCGGGTAGTTGCCGGAGTCGTACTCCCAGCCCGTCGGGGACATGTACGGGAACTGCTCCGGCTGCAGGAAGTTCTTGAACCGCAGCTCCGCCGGGTCCATCTGCAGCTTCGCCGCGAGCACGTCGATCATGCGCTCGATGATGAAAGCCGCTTCCGTGATCCGGAACGAGCAGGCGTACGCGACGCCGCCGGGGGCCTTGTTCGTGTAGACGGCCGTGACCGAGCAGTGCGCGGCCTCGATGTCGTACGAGCCGGAGAAGACGTGGAAGAAGCCGGCCGGGTACTTGGTCGGCTGCGCGGTGCCGTTGAAGGCGCCGTGGTCGGCCAGGGTCTTGACGCGGACGGCCTGGATCTTGCCGTCGCGGGTCGCCGCCACCTCGCCGATCATGTGGTAATCCCGGGCGAAGCCCGTGCTCATCAGGTTCTCCGAGCGGTCCTCCATCCACTTCACCGGCTTGCCGGTGACGATGGAGCCCACGACCGAGAGCACGTAGCCGGGGTAGATCGGCACCTTGTTGCCGAAGCCGCCGCCGACGTCCGGGGAGATGACCCGGATCTTGTGCTCCGGCAGGCCCGCCACGATCGCGTACAGCGTGCGGTGCGCGTGCGGGGCCTGCGTGGTCGTCCAGAGGGTGAGCTTGCCGGTCGCCGGGTCCATGTCGGCGACGGAGCCGCACGTCTCCAGCGGGGCCGGGTGGCTGCGCGGGTAGATGATGTCCTCGGACACCGTGACCTCGGCGGCCGCGAAGATCTCCTCCGTGCGCGCCTTGTCGCCGATCTCCCAGTCGGAGATGCGGTTGTCGGCCTTGTTCTCCAGGTCGTCCCGAATGACGGTGGAGTCGGCGTCGAGCGCGTGGCGCGCGTCGATGACGGCCGGCAGGGGCTCCCACTCGACGTCGATGAGCTCGAGCGCGTCCCGCGCCGCGTAGCGGGTCTCCGCCACGACGAACGCGACCTCCTGGCCCTGGAAGCGGGCCTTGTCGGTCACCAGGACGGCCTGGACGTCGTTGGACAGCGTCGGCATCCACGCCAGCCCGAGGGTGGCGAGGACGGCGCCGGTGATGACGGCCTTGACCTGCGGGTGCGCCTCGGCGGCGCTGGTGTCGATCGAGATCAGCTTCGCGTGGGCGTGCGGGCTGCGCAGGACCGCGCCGTGCAGCATGCCGGGCAGCTGGACGTCGTCGGTGTAGTTGCCCCGGCCGCGGATGAAGCGCGCGTCTTCCTTGCGCTTCATCGAGCCGAAGCCGATGGGCGTGGTGGCGTCGTGGAGTGCTTCCTGGGTCATGCCGACACCCCTTCAGACGTGGCAGCCGACGACGCGTGTTGTGCCGCCCACTGGATGCTCTTGACGATGTTCTCGTAGCCCGTGCAGCGGCAGAGGTTGCCGGAGATGGCCTCGCGGATCTCGTCGTTCGGTCGGCGTCGGGTTGTCGTTCAGGAAGGCCCGCGCGGCCATCATCATGCCGGGGGTGCAGAAGCCGCACTGGAGGCCGTGGCAGGCCTCGAAGCCGGCCTGGATCGGGTCGAGCTCGGCGCCGGAGGCCAGGCCCTCGACGGTGACGACCTGGTGGCCGGCCGCCATGACGGCGAGGATCGTGCAGGACTTGACGGACTTGCCGTCCATCATCACGGTGCAGACGCCGCAGTTGGACGTGTCGCACGCCCAGTGCGAGCCGGTCAGGCCGAGGGTGTCGCGCAGGAAGTGGATGAGCAGCAGGCGGGGCTCCACGTCGCGCGTGTAGTCCTCACCGTTGACGTTGACGGTTACCTGCATGTCAGGCCTCCTGACCCTGGGCGCGGAGAGTGGCACGACGGAGCGCCCGGATGGTCAGCTCACCGGCGAGGTGACGCTTGTAGTCGACCGGGCCGCGCTGGTCGGCGGACGGCGAGCAGTTCTCGGACGCGAGGCGGCCGGCCTCGGCGAAGTTCTCCTCCGTCGCGGCGTTGCCGCGCAGGAAGTTCTCGGCCTCGGTGGCGGCGAAGTGCGCGGCGCCGACGGCCGTGAGGCCGATGCCGACGTCGCTGATCGTGTCGCCGCTCCAGCCAGACGGCGACGCCGGAGGCGGCCACGGCCCAGTCGCCCACGCGGCGCTCGACCTTCTCGTACGCGCTGCCGCCGCCGGGGCGGATCGGCAGGCGGACCTCGAGCAGGAGCTCGCCGTCGCGGACCACGGTCTCGTACGGGCCCTCGTGGAACTCGCGCGCGGCCACGGTGCGGACGCCGCTGTTGTTCTTGATCACGCAGGTCGCGTGGACCGCCGAGAAGGCGGCCGAGAGGTCCTCGGACGGGTCGGCCTGGCACAGCGAGCCGCCCACGGTGCCGCGGTTGCGGACGATCGGGTCGGCGATCACGCGCTCGGCGTCGGTGAGGATGGTGAAGTGCTCCCGGACGAGCGCGGACTCGAGCACCGAGCGGTGCCGGGTCATGGCGCCGATCGCGAGTTCGTTGCCGTCGATCTTGATGTAGTCGAGCTCGGTCAGGTCGTTCAGGTCGATCAGGGCCTCGGGCTGCGCGAGCCGCAGCTTCATCATCGGCAGGAGGCTGTGGCCTCCGGCGATGACGCGGGCGTCCGGGCCGTACCGTGCGAGTAGAGCGAGAGCGTCGTCGACGCTGCTCGCCCGGGCGTACTCGAAGTTGGCTGGTACCTGCATGTATTCGTCCTCGAAGGTCTGGAGCCGACAACGTCGTCGACTCGCTCCGTAGGCCCGTCGCGCCGCCGCGTCCCACTGCGCGGCCGGGTCGGCGGGCCCTCGTGGCCGTAGCTTCGTCAGACACGTGAGCTGGTTCACAACGGGCGATTAAGCGTTAACTTATGCAGGCCCCCACCCAGGTTCGGAGTCGATGACCCTCACCCAGCTCAGCGCCTTCGTCCTCGTCGCCCGGCTGGGGACCGTGAAGGCCGCGGCGGACGCCCTCGGAGTCAGCGAGTCGGCCGTTTCGCAGGCGCTGACGGCGCTGCGCGCGGACCTCGGCGACCAGCTGATCGCCCGCGGCAGCGGCGGGATGACGCTCACGGCGGGCGGCCAGCGGCTGCTGCCGATCGCGTCCCAGATGGTGGCGCTGGGGGCCGAGGCCGAGGCGGCGGTCCGAGCCGCGCAGGGCGCCCCGGACGAGCTGCGGGTCATCGCGACCGCGCCGATGGCCGAGTTCGTCGCGGCCCCGCTGGTCGACGCGTACACCCGGCGCACCGCCAAGGCCGTCGAGGTCAGCTTCGGGGTCGCGAACTCCGCGGAGATGCCGGTGCTGGTCGCGAACCGGCTCGCCGACATGGCGCTCGGCCCGCAGGCGCCGGCCGACCTGGGCCTCGGCCTGGTCTCCGAGCCGATCTTCCGCGGCCGCATGGTCGTCGTCGGCCCGGGCCGGACCCGCAGGTCCGGCCCGCTCGCCCAGTGGCAGTGGCTCGTCGACCCGTCCGCGACGGACACCGGCAGCGAGAGCGGCTGGCTGCTGCGCCGCCTGCGGGTCCCCGAGAACAAGATCCGGGTCTTCCCGAACCAGACCGCCGCCTGGGCCGCGGCCGCCGCCGGCGCCGGGGTCTCCCCCGCGCCCGCGCACCTCGTGACCAAGCAGCTCGCCCGCGGCGAGCTGGCGATCATGGAGACGCCGGCGACGCCCGCGGACTTCCACTGGTACGTCACGACGCTGAGCCCGGACCGGCGCCCGCCCGCCGCCGGGTCGCTGCGCCGGTTCCTGTCCACGCCCGAGGCCATGCAGCTGATGCAGTCCCCGGGCGCCGGCGTGCCCCCGTCCCGCTTCCGCCCGCCGGTCTTCGTCACGATCTGGAGCTAGCAGTACGGGCCCGGGGCGCCCGTGCCCGGCCAGGTCTCCCCAGCTCCCACGACCGGCGCCGGTTCGCGCGGGGGTCTGACGGCGCACGATCGCCAGGGCTTCTCCCGAGGTCGAGAGCCCCGAGCGGCGTCGGCCGGCCACCGGGGCCGGCCGGCGAGCGGTCAGCTCGTCAGCTTGGCGAGCAACTCCGGCTTGCCGGCGAGGACCTGCGGCAGCGTCGCGAGCCGCTCGCTCAGGTTCACGGCGGACGCGGCGGAGATCGCCGCCTCGTTCGCCATGCTCCAGTCGAGGCCGCCGAACGGGGGCGACGGCTCGTACTCGACGTAGAGCTGGACGGCCTTGGACGCGGCCTCGTCCGCGAACCGCGCGGCCAGGTAGAGCGCCAGGTCGATGCCCGCGGAGACACCCGCGGCGGTGATGATCTTGCCGTCCTCGACCCAGCGGTCACGGACGTACGTGGCGCCGAGCTTTTCGAGGAAGGGCGCGTACGCCCAGTGCGTGGTCGCCTTCTTCCCGTCGAGGAAGCCGGCCGCGGCCAGGATGACGGCGCCGGTGCAGACCGAGGCGAGCACCTCCGCCTGCCCGCCGGCCGACCGGATGTAGTCCATGAGCTTGTCGTTGGCCATCGTCTCGAACGTGGCGACGTCCGCGCCGGGGACGATCAGCGCGTACGGGTTCGGGTACTCGTCGATCGTGGCGTGCGCCGTGATGCCGAGGCCGAAGTCGTCCGGGATCGCCTCGACGCGACTCGGCGACGACCACCGTGCGGTACCCGCGGCCCAGGTTCGACAGCACGCTGTACGGCCCGATCATGTCGAGAAGCGACAAGCCGGGATACAGAAGAAAAGCAATGACCTTGTCTTCGGATTCGGGCATGAAAGTGTCCTCCGCGCCTTCGAGGAATAGGAAAAGCGGCCGAACTTAGCACCGCCGCGGAGGCCCCAGCAATGCCTCTGCGCTGGTCAGGGGCCTGCGAAAGCCGAACGGATATTCGGTATGGAGCCCGCTTACCGTCCTGCGAGTTCAATTCTCGAGCGGAATCTGCCCCTGGGAGGGCCTACGCCTCGGGCAGGCCTCAGGCCGGGATGCTCTCCGGCATGTCGTCGGTCGGGACCGCGGGCTCCTGGTGCGACACCGAGGCGATCGCGTGGGCGGCGTAGTCGAGCAGAGGGCGAGTTCGCCCCCGAGCCGCTCGGCCTCGCGCAGCGCGTCCCGGGCCTTGTCGATCGCGGCGGCGGGGTCCCCCGCGTATCGCCCGGACGTGACGACGAGTCCGCCGCGGTCCGACGCGTGGGCGAGGTAGGAGCCGGTCTGCAGGAACGACTGCTGCAGTCGGACGGTGGCCAGGCGCAGCGAGTCGAGGACGTCGTGGACGTCGGAGACCCGGCTCAGGCCGGGGCAACCGTCGGTCGGCAGCGTGGCGTAGTTCAGGGTCCGGACGCGGTCGGCGATCTCGGCGGCGGCGCGGGCGGCCGTGGGGGTGGGCGGCATGTCGGCTCCTCGCTGGGCAGGCAGGCGTAGGTGCTGCACGGTCGGGCGGCCTCGAGCGCGGGCGCCCGACGGTAAGGCGAAGGCTCACCTGAGGCAAATGGTCCCTCGAGGACGAAAGAGTCACATCTCGCCTTACCCTCGCGTCGCGAAGCCGATCGTTTCTCGGATTCACCCGTCCGGCCCTGTGAGGACGAGCTCGGCGACGAGGCCCCGGTGGTCGCTGCCCGGCAGGCGCACGGTGTCGACGTCTCGCGACGCCGAACGCGCGCGCTGACGAGGATGTGGTCGAGCTGCATCAGCGCCGGAACCCAGTACCGCGGGCTCCACGTCCGCACGAAGCCGGCCCCGGCCACCTCGGGCGCGTCCCGCCAGCGGTCCCCGAGCAACCGGCGGAAGGCCGAGTGGTCCCGCGAGGCGTTGAAGTCGCCGAGCACGAGCGCCGGGACGGCGGGGTCGAGCCCGTCGAGGTGCGCCTGCAGCGTCCGGTAGTCGGCCCGGTACGCCGCGGCGGTGAAGCGGCACGTCCGGAACGGGTGGACGACCCGCACGACGAGCGGCCGGCCCGCCGCGTCGATCGTCGCGCCCGCTCCGGCGTGCACGCCGTCGACGGCCGGTCCCTCGCGCAGCGGGAAGCGCGAGTACAGCCCGCTGCCGTGCGCCGACTCCCCCGGGCGCAGCACCGAGTGCGGCAGCAGCGCGCCCAAGCCCGGCCGCGGCGAGCCCGGTCACGGCCTCCGGCGTGAGCTCGGTGAGCCCGAGGACCGCGACGTCGTGCTCGCGGACGTACCGGACGACCGTCGCCGCGTCCGCCCACCCGTACTGCAGGTTCGCGGTCATCGCGACGAGGCGCGTGCCCGTGGCCGGCGGGGAGTCGCCCACCCACAGCGGCGCCTGCCACGCGACGTTGAGCGCGACGAGCAGGGCGCCCACGACGGCCGTCCACGCGGCGGCGCAGCGCGGCCGCCACCGCGGTGACCGCGACGAGCGCGACCGCCGCGAGCGGGGTGAACGACACGATCATGATCGGCCACGGCAGGTCGTGGTCGCCGATCAGGCGCACCGCCGAGGGCAGCGCGGCGACACCCAGCAGGACCGCCGGCCCGCGGGCCCGCAGCATCGTCCGGCAACCTCACCCGGCCAGCTAACCAGGCGCGGCTCGCGGGCGGACGCGGGACGAAGCCGGACGTCCGCGCGACGTACTCGGCGAACCCGGGCCGGCCCGCCATCCGCGCCTCGGTCAGCGCGGCGCCGGTCCCCTTGGCGAGGAAGAAGGTCATCAGGACCGGCGACGCGACGGTGAGCGCGCCCGCGCCGCTGCCGGCGGCGACCAGGAACACCCCCCACCACACGCAGGCGTCACCGAAGTAGTTCGGGTGGCGGGTGTAGCGCCACAGGCCCCGGTCCATGCACCGTGCCCTTGTTGCGCCGGGTCGGCCTTGAACGCGGCGAGTTGCCAGTCCCCCACCGCCTCGAAGAACAGCCCGACGGCCCAGGCGGCGACCCCCGCCACGCGTCAGCACGGCGACGGCCGGCGAGTCGAACAGCCCGGTGTCGCTGTAGGAGCCGACCTGCACCGGCAGCGAGACGAACAGCAGGATCAGGCCCTGGACGAGGTAGATCTTGCGCGCGGCGTAGGAGTTGCGCTTGCCCGGCGGCGCCTTCGCCAGGATGGCCTCGTAGCGCGGGTCCTCGCCGTGCCCGGCGTTGCGCCGGGCGATGTGCAGGGCAAGGCGCAGCCCCCAGACCGAGACGAGCGCGGCGAGCAGGATCCGCCGACCCGGCGTCGCCGTGCCCCGTCGCCATCGCGGCGCTCACGAGCGGCGACGAGGACGAAGCCGAGGCCCCAGGCCACGTCCACCACGCAGTGCCGCCGCCGGTCGACCGCGAACGCGAACGTGATCGCGAGCAGCGCGGCGACCGCCGTCGCGCAGGCACCGAAGCCGAGCGCGAAAGCCGTTCCGTCGAAGGAGGTCATACCTGACGGGCCGTCAGGATCGGACGCTCACGCGTAGTCGACCGCGGACCGGACGGCAGGCCCGCCGCCCCGCCGGGCTCGCGGCGCACCGCGAGGATCTGGTCGACACCCATCCGGCCCTCCTCGAACACCAGCGCCGCACCGACGAGGTAGAGCCGCCACACGCGGGCGACCTCCTCGCCGACCAGCGCGACCGCGTCCGCCCAGTGCTGCCTCGAACGTGTCGAGCCACGCCCGGACCGTCCACACGTAGTGCTCGCGCAGCGCGTGCACGTCGCGAACCTCGAGCCCCGCGTCCTCGAGCAGGGCGACAGTCTCCCCCACCGGGCGCATGTGCATGTCGGGAGCGATGTAGGCCTCGATGAACGCGCCGCCGCCCGGCCGGTCCCGCCGCGACATCTGCTGGATCAGCACGCGCCCGCGGGGCCGGACGAGGCGATGCAGGCCGGCCGCGAACACCGGGTAGTTCTCCGCGCCGACGTGCTCGCCCATCTCGATCGAGGCGACGGCGTCGAACGATCTCGCCGGCCGGGATCTCGCGGTAGTCCTGCAGCCGGATCTCGCACGCGGTCGGCGAGACCCGCGCTCCGCTGCGCGCGCCGCGACGAACGCCCGCTGCTCGGTCGACAGCGTGACGCCGACGACGGTGACGCCGTAGTGCGCGGCGGCGTGCAACGACAGGGAGCCCCAGCCGCAGCCGACGTCGAGCAGGCGCATCCCAGGGGCAAGGCCGAGCTTGCGGCAGACGAGGTCGAGCTTGTCGCGCTGGGCGTCCGCGAGGGTGTAGCCGGGCGCGTCCGAGGTGTAGTACGCGCAGGAGTACGCCATCGTCTCGTCGAGCAGGAGCGCGTAGAAGTCGTTCGACAGGTCGTAGTGGTGCGAGATCGCGGCCCGGTCGCGCAGGCGGCTGTGCAGCGTCCCGGTGAGCTTGGCCTGCGACGCCGGCGCCTTCGGCCGCGGGCCGACCGCCCCGAGGCGGAGCGCGGTGCGCGCGCGCGCCGGCGACGGCCGCGAGGCTGGGCTTGGGGGCCTCGAGGTTCGCGCTCGCGGACGGCCGCCCACACCGCCGCCAGACCCTGCGTCAGATCGCCCTCGACGTCGATCTCGCCGGTGACGTAGGCCTGCGCGAGACCTAGCTCCCCCGGGTTCCAGAGCAGCCGGCGCAAGGCCCGCCGCGACCGCAGGACGAGGACGGGCGCGCCCGCGGGGCCGACCTCGCTGCCGTCCCAGGCGCGGAGGCGGATCGGCAGGGAGCCCCCGAACAGCGGCTCGACGAGGACCGCGAGCTGCGCGGCGATCCCATCCTGACGGGCACGTCAGCTTCTGGTCGGCGAGCGCTACGGTCATCAAAACTCCCCTTGTGCAGGACGAACTGGTACACGTCGAGGTACTTCGCACGGAACCCCGCCTCGGAGTAGGCCAGGTAGAACGTCCACATCTTGCGGAACGTGGCGTCGAAGCCGAGGGCGTCCACCTCGCCCGCGACCGCGCCGAAGCGCTCGCGCCACAGGCGCAGGGTCTCGGCGTAGTGCGGGCCGAAGGCGAGCGAGTCGACGACGTCCAGCCCGGCGGAGCCCGCGGCGGCCGTCAGCGCCTCCACCGACGGGATCTGCCCGCCGGGAAACACGTACTTGTGGATCCAGGTGTAGGTGTCGCGGGACGCGATCATCCGGTCGTGCGGCATCGTGATCGCCTGCAGGCCGACGCGCCCGCCGGGGGCGAGGAGGCGGTCCAGCGTGGCGAAGTACTCGTCCAGGAAGTCGAACCCGACCGCCTCGATCATCTCCACCGAGACGACGGCGTCGTAGGTGCCGGTCGCGGCGCGGTAGTCGCACAGGTCGATGTCCACCCGGTCGGCGAGGCCGGCCGCGGCGACCCGCGCCCGCGCCAGGACCCGCTGCTCCTCGGACAGGGTGATCGAGCGGACGCTCGCGCCCCGCCGGGCCGCCCGGATCGCCAGCTCGCCCCAGCCCGTGCCGATCTCGAGCACGCGGGTGCCGGGGCCGACGCCCGCGGCGTCCAGCAGACGGTCGATCTTGGCGCCCCTGCGCGGCAGTGAGGTCGTCGAAGGTCGGCGTCGCCCCGGCCGGTTCGAACAGCGCGGCGGAGTACGTCATCGTCTGGTCGAGGAACAGCACGAACAGGTCGTTGGACAGGTCGTAGTGCCGCGAGATGTTCGACCGCGTGTTCTCCGTGGTGTTCCGCTCATCGTGCGGGTGCGCCTTCACGGCGAGGTCGCGCAGGCGCTGCAGCGGCGGCGGGACGAGGGTCGCCATGCGCTCGCAGAACACCGTCAGCACGCCGGTGAGGTCGTCCGCACTCCAGTCGCCGGCCATGTAGGCCTCGCCGAATCCGATCAGCCCGCCGGCGCCGACGCGGCGGTAGAAGGCTCCCGGGTCGTCCAGGCGCAGAATCGGAGTACCCGCGCCGACCGCCGCCGACGTTGCGACCGCCGGGCAGCAGGATCTGGAGGTCGAGCCCGCGGGCCACCCGCAGGAACAGCCGGCGCGCGACCCGCGCCCGCATGCCGCGCGGCGGCAGAGCCGCGACGTCCGGCCACCGTGCGGCGTCCAGGACGGGGCGGTACACACTGCGCCGGGGAAGCGTCGAAGCTCATCAGACCTCCTGCTGCGGGACGCGGGTCGGGCGAGGCACGACGGGCAGTCGACGAGCCCACAGGCGGATGCCTTCGAGCCGGATCTGGACGGCCACGGCGCGGCTGACCGAGGGGACGCGCAGGGCGGACCGGAGCAGCGCGAGGGTGCCGGCGGAGCGGCGCCGGCCGGTCACGGTCGCCACGAACGGGCGACCCTCGCCGCGGTGGAGTTCGACGGACAGGCGCAGGCGCTCACCCGGCACGGGCAGGCGCATCAGGTACTCCCCGTCGACGGGGTAGAACGGCGAGACGTAGAACTCCTTGGGTACTCGGGCGCGGCCGGTGGGGTCGACCCGCAGCAGGTAGGCGTGCCGCTCGTTGTAGGTGTTGTGCACCTCGGCGACGACGCAGACGACCCGGCCGTCGGGGTCGTGGCACCAGAACACCGACAGCGGGTTGAAGACGTGCCCGAGGACGCGCGCGTTCGCGAGCATGAGGATCCGCCCGCCGCGCAGGTCGACGCCGTTCGCGCCGAGGTAGACGTCCAGGTTCTGACGCAGCGTCCGGTCGGGCCGGCCGAGGTGGTCCGCGGAGCGGAAACCGGCCAGCGGTGCCAGCCACCGCGGCGGGCGGGGCAGGTCGTCGAGGTCGACGAGCCACGAGTAGCTGCGGTACCGGAACGCGTGCCGGACGGGCGTGTGGCGGACGTGCGCGACCGCGGTGTCGTAGAGCGCCGCCGACCCCCAGCGGCTCACCACGACCCGCCCAGGCGCCGGGCGGCGCGCAGCCCGGAGGCAGCACCGTCCTCGTGGAATCCCCAGCCGTGGTAGGCGCCGGCGAACGCGACGCGCTCGTCGTCCAGGCTCGGCAGCCGGCGTTGCGCCGCCACGGAGGCCGGCGTGTAGACGGGGTGGTGGTAGACCATGCGGTCGAGCACCGTCCCCGCGGCGACGCGGTCGGTGCCGTTCAGTGTGACGACGTACCGCTCCGGGCCGCCGAGTGACTGCAGCCGCGACATGTCGTAGCTGACGAGTACCTCGTTCGGATCGGTTGCGCAGGCGGCCATCAGGTAGTTCCACGAAGCCTGCGCGCCCGCAGCCCGCGGCAGGAGCCGGGTGTCGGTGTGCAGGACGGTCTCGTTGCGCGAGTACGGAATCGCGCCCAGGACTTCCCGCTCGGCCGGCGTCGGCTCGGCGAGCAGGGCGAGGGCTTGGTCCGGGTGCGTGGCCACGACCGCCCCGTCGAAGCTGGCGAGCCCGCCGCCTTCGTCGACGATCTCGACGCCGGTGGACGTACGCCGCAGCGCACGGACGGGCGTGGCCGTCGCGACCGAGGTCAGCTCCTTCGCCACGCGCTCGACGTAGGTGCGCGAGCCGCCCACGACCGTGCGCCACGGCGGCGACCCGGTGACGGCGAGCAGGCCGTGGTGGGACAGGAACGCGAACAGGTACCGAGCCGGATACGCGAGCGCCGTGCCGGGCGCGCACGACCACACCGCGGCGACCAGAGGTTTGACGAAGTGGGCGACGAAGTACGGTGAATACCGCTCTACAGCAAGGAACTGACCCAAAGTCACGTTTCGGTCGCCGGCCGGTACGGCGAGCAACGCGCGGGCGGCGCGGTGGAAGCGCGGCACCTCGGTCAGCATCCGCAGGTAGGCCGGGTTGCGCAGGTTCGCCGCCGCGGGGAACAGCCCCTTGACCCCGCGGGCGCCGGCGTACTCGAGCCCGCACCCCTCGCAGCGCAGGGACATGCTCATCTCGGACGGCGCCGTGGCGACGCCCAGCTCGGCGAACAGGCGCAGGAGGGTCGGGTACGTCCGCCGGTTGTGGACGATGAACCCGGTGTCCACCGCGACGGTGCCGCCAGTTGCACGCACGACGTCGTGGGTGTCGGCGTGGCCGCCGAGCCGACCGTCCGCCTCGTACAGGGTGACGTCGGCGCTGCGCTGCAGTACCCACGCGGCAGTGAGGCCGGAGACCCCGCCGCCGACGACCGCGACACGCCGGCGCGCCCCGCTGCTCTCGTCGTGCATTGCGGCCCTCCCTCTCGTCGTCCGGTCGAGAGGAATTCGGTGCCGCGTCCGAAACAGATTGCCCTGCGACTGCGGGTTCGAAATCTGACGTTACGTCACTGTCTAGCTTGGGTTGGAGTCCAGGCGATGAGCGAGGAACTCGGTCGTGAGGCGCCTCCACGTGCGCGTCCGGCGCAGCATGAAGTGCCCGATGCCGTCGAGCGGGACCCACGTGACCTCGGACGCGCCCGCGGCCAGCGCCTGCGCGGCGTACCGCCGCGAGTGGTCCGGGTCCGTCCAGCGGTCCGCCGTGCCGTGCACGATCAGCACGGCACGACCCGCCGTCGCGGCGGCGCCCTCTCCCGCGGGCAGCCACGGGGCCAGACCGGCGATCCCCACCACCGCCGGATCGCCCCGCGACGCGGAATGCCGTCCGGCCGCCCATCGAGTGCCCCACCAGGACGACGGGCACGCCGCCGTACCGCTCGCGGATCTTCCCCAGGGCCCAGCGCGCGTCGGCGACGGGCGACGCCTCGTCCCCGTTCCACCCGCGGACCCGATAGCGCAGGCTCACCACCGCCACCCCGCGGCGCGCGCCCCAGCGGTGCAGGCCGCGCGCGAACGGCGTCATGCGCAGCGCCGAAAGGTGCCACGGCCGGGCCGGCGCGCGGCTGTCCGCCCGGCCCCCGTGCAGGACGAGCACGACCAGCCGCGCGGGCCCCGCGGCGTCGCGAACGCGCAGCGCGGGCTCGCCGGCCGTCGTCGGGGCCGTCCGGGCCGTCGGAGGGTCGGTCACGCCCTTACTTCGGCGCCGCCCGCCCTCCGGCGTGCCCCCCAGAAGGGGAGTCGTAGATCACAGAGGCGGCCACGCTCAGGTCACGGCTCACCCCGTGCGTCCGACGAGCGACCCGTTATTGCGGGTCGACGGTCGGACGCACGGGTGGTGCCTTCCTCACCGGACGGAGGCGCAGTCGATGCACGTCCGGGCCAGCGGACGGGCCAGCAGGCGAGCCGGCGCGATCAGCCGGCCGCAACGCTCGCAACGTGCCGTAGGCCCCGGCGTCGAGGCGGGCGGCCGCGCCGTCGTACTCGCCGATCTGCGCCGAGCGCCGCGTCCAGCAGCGACTGGGCCTGCGCCCGTTCGAAGGCGGTCGTGCCCTTCGGGGTCGTGCTCGTCGTCCGTGCCGCCGTCCATAGCGGCCTCCTTGTGGACGTCCACGTCGCGGCGCAGGCCGGCAGCGCGCGCGACGGCGTCCGCCCGGCCCGCCCGGAGCGCGGCCCGCACGGCGTCCGCGTCGAGCGAGGGGTCCATGCCCGCGAAAGCTACCCGCAGGCGCCGCCGCGATGTGCTTTCTTGATCCGTAGAGCCGTCGAGGAGGAGCCAGGGTGCGCGGTCGTGCCACCGGGACGCCGCAGGCGCAGGCGCGGTCCTCGCGCTGGCGCCTGCGCGCGCACCAGAGCCTCTGGCTTGTTCTGGCGGCCGCCCTCGTCGGCTCGGGGCTGCCGTTCGTCGAGCTACCGCCGGCGCTGCACGGCGTGGTCGTCGTCCTCGCGCTGGTCTTCTCCGTCCGCGGCGCGCTGCTGGCCCGGCGCGAGCGCGCGGCCCTACAGGAGCGGGTCGGCCCCGCGCCCGTCGGCCCGGCGGGCTCGCCGCCGCACGCCCAGACGTACGCGACGTGGCGCTCGGACCCGCGCACCGTCATGGCCGACTCGTTCGCCCGCACGACGATCTGGTGGTCCTGCTCGGCGGCGGCTCTCGCGCTCTACCTGGTTGTGTACGTGAACCTACATATGTGACAGACCGTCAGGTTGCTTGCAGGAAAGACTTGAACTGCACCCCGAGCCAGGGCTTGCGACCCCAGGCGAGGAGCTTGCCGCGCGAGATGCGCCTCCCACTGGCTCTGCCGGGTGAAGACGACGAGCAGGAACGCCGCGGCGTCCGCGGACAGGTAGCAGTCCACCGGGCCCTCCGGCGGGCCGACGTGCACCGCGCCGTCCCGGAACCGGAAGTGGTAGCTGCCACCGCCGCGGACCCGCAGCTCGAATGTCGCACGGTGGCCGGCCGCCCGCTTCGTCACGAAGGTCTCGGGCGGGAACGTCTGCAGGATGCGGACGATGAAGCCCTCGACGACCAGCGCCGCGTGCACGGGGTTCACCACCCACGGCTGCCCGGCGGCCCGGGCGATGTCGTAGCCGTGCACGACGGTCTCGTTCAGCAGGTGGGCCGTGAACACCGACTGCGGCACGTCGACGCCCTCGACCATCCAGGGGTGTGTCTCGTCGACGATCTGGCCGGCGCAAGCCGCGAAGTAGTCGGCGGCGCACCGGTCGATCTTGTCGGCGATCGCGCGCAGGTCGCGCTCGCGGGTCGCGCCTTGACGGCCGTCGACGTCATCTCCGCGAGGTCCCAGATCGCCGGCAGCGCGCGCCCGCCCGGAACCGAGGTCCGCGAAGGCCGTCGAGTCGCCCCTCGACTTGCTCGGCAGGGCCGCCCAGGCGTGCGAGAGGTGGACGGCGACGTCGACGAGGTTCCAGGAACCGACGGCGGCGGTCGCGGGGGCGGTGTCACCGACCTGGCGCAGCAGCGCGGTCACCCGCGCGACCTCGACGGCCAGGGCAGCCCGGGCTGCGTTCCCACGGGACGTTCGACGGTTCTGGAGCGCTCACGGGTCCTCCGACGCAATTCGGTGCGCCGTAACCTACGCAACGTGGACTCACTACTGCGACCGCTGCGGCGAGTCGGCCGCCGCGGGCGCCCACGACGGCGTGCCGGGCGGCCCGCGAACTGGAACCGCCGCGCTACTGCGCCCAGTGCCGCCGGCGCATGGTCGTCCAGGTGACCCCGCAGCGGCTGGACGGCCCGCTGCTCCGTCCACGGCGACGATCGGGGACGCTAGCCGATGACGGCGATCAGGTCGCCGTCCTGGACGAGGTCGCCGGCGCGCGACGGTCAGGCGCCGGACGACGCCGCCGTACTCCGCGAGCACCGGGATCTCCATCTTCATCGACTCGAGCAGGACGAGGGTGTCCCCCGCCGCGACGGTGTCGCCCTCGGCAACCTCGACGCTGAGCACGGCGGCGACGAGTTCCGCGCGGACTTCCGCCACCGCAGCGACCGTCCCCTTCCGCATCCGCCGGGTCGCAACCGGGCTGGGCCGGTCGGCCTTGCGACACTAGCGAGCATGGGCCTGACCCTGCTGATCCTGCTCGCCGCGTTCGCGGCGGGCCGCCTCGCCGGCGGCCGCTCGACCCGGTACCTCACGCACCGGCTCGACGCGGTCCCGCTCGTCGTGGCGGCCTTCGCCGTCCAGGCCCTGGAACCGTTCCTCGGGCGGGTGGTCGCGTACTCCTACCCGCTCTCGCTGGCGGTCTCGGCGACGCTGATGATCCAGTTCACGGCTCCGCAACGCGCGGGTGCCCGGCGTCCCGCTGGCCGGGCTGGGGCTGCTGCTGAACGCGCTGGTCGTCGTCACGAACGGCGCGATGCCGGTCTCGGAGGAGGCGATCGCCCGCGCGGGCATCTCGGTGGAGTCGCTGCGCCTCGACTCCGACCCCCGGCACGAACCGATGGACGGCAACACGCGCCTGCACCTGCTCGGCGACCTCATCCCGACGCCGATCCCCGGCGCACCGCGAGGTCGACAGCGTCGGGGACGTCGCGCTGGCCGCCGGGCTGGGCCTGCTGGTGTTCAGCACCGCCGGCCGGCGCCGCGGGGTCTTCACCGCCGAGCCCCACGCCCGGCGGGTCGGGCATGATGACGGCATGGCCCCCCGACCGCTCCTGATCTACGAGGGCGACTGCGGGTTCTGCAACGCCGTCGGCCCGGTTCATCTCCCGGCGCCTGCCGACGAAGGCCGAGCTCAAGCCGTGGCAGCGGGTCGACCTCGACGCGTACGGCGTGACGCCGCAAGCAGGCCCGCTACGAGATCGTCTGGGTCGACGTGGACGGACGCACGTCCGGCGGCGCCCAGGCGATCGCGAAGCTGCTACTCGACTGCGGCGGCGCCTGGGCCGCGCTCGGCGGCCTGCTCCGCCTCCCGCCGTTCCGCTGGCTGGCCCACGGCCTCTACCGGGCCGTCGCGGCCAACCGCACCCGGCTGCCCGGCGGCGGCCCGCAGTGCGGGAAGCGCCCCGGCCGGGGACGCGCCCGAGCGGCGCAGGACCCAGCCGCGTAGCGCGTCCGAGACGATCTCGAGCCGCGCGAACGCGAGCCAGCAGATCACCAGCGGCAGGAAGTGGATGCTGATCGTCGGTAGGTGACCAGGTGGAAGCCGAGGTAGAAGCAGATCACCGCCGTCCGCGCCCGGCCGCGGACGAAGAACACGACGGGCGCCGCGGCCTCGGCGACGATGACGACCCACTGCGAGGCCACCAGCAGGTCCGGGAAGTTGACGAGGTGCTCGCCGAGGAACGTCCCCCGGCGCTGGACGGCCCAGTAGAACGTCGCCCCCGTCGGCCAGTTCCAGCCGCCGTGGCTGATCTTGCCCCACACCGACAGGACGTACGTCGCGACGACGGCGAGCTGGATGCAGCGCAGCGCCCAACCGGCCAGCTCGTCGCCGCGGTGGTCGTCCCACCGCCGCCGGCCCACGGTCGGCAGCACGAACAGCGCGACGAGCAGCGCGAGCTGGTCGTGGTCGACCTTGCCGTAGGACATCCCCAGGAAGACCCACTCCAGGTACCCGAACGCCACGGCCCAGCCGGCGAGCCGGGGCAGCCGGCCCGGTCGCGGCGACCAGCGCCGGCGACCACGAGCAGCGGCGCGCAGCGGGATCACCCAGGACGGTTTCGGCGCCGGCAGGTGCAGCGACCCGCGGGATCGCCAGCGGCTGGTAGAGGTCGGCCGGCGCGTGCGCGTGCGGGACGATGTCGTTGACCAGCAGGAAGATGTCGAAGATGACGAACAGGTAGATCGCCGCGCGCAGGACGGCGATCCGCGAGCCCGGGACCGCGGGAAACCACCAGCGGCTCATCGCAGCGGGGACCCTTCGCTCGGCTCGTTCGGCGGGGCCACGGCCGGGACGTCGAAGCTGACGAACGTCGTCGACGCGCCGCCGGGCCTCCCGGCCGTCCCGCAGCTCGATCACGTCCTGCCCGACGGTGAGCCGCGTCAGCGGCGGGCGGTCGGGGTGCAGCCGCTTCCAGGCGGTCGCCAGCTCGGCCAGGCGGGACGGGTCGGCGATGATCTTGTCGAGCTGGCCCTCGAGCTCGGCGCGGGCCACCCCGACGTCCGCCGCGGAGGACAGGTCCACGCGCAGGTGCCGGCCGTCGGCGCCGTCGGCCTCCACCCACAGCGCCCGGATCTCGCCGTCCGGGTCGATCCGGAACGAGTACTGGGTCATCGGGCCGAAGGGGAACAGGTCGTCGTCGCCGGCGGCGGAGCCGTAGACCAGCAGCCCGACGCACGGCCGCGGCCGCGGCCAGCCGACGCGCCCGGGACGCCGGCGCGACGCGGCGGACGGAGGTCGCCGCGGGGCCCGGTGGTCATGACGGACAACCTTAGGGCGCGAGCCGCAGCGTCCGTTCGACCAGCTGGGACAGGGACTCGACGACCTTCGGGTCGTACTCGTAGGCCATGCCGAGCCGCAGCCGCTCGAGCGCGTCCAGGCGACGCTGCGGCTCGGCGGACCCGCCGACGAGGTCGTCGAAGGCGTTCGCGACCTTGACGATCTGGCTGGCCGGCGGCAGCGTCGGGTCGACGGCCGAGTGCGGGCGCCGGTACGGCTCGGTCTGCCGCTCGACGATGACGGCGACCCGCTCCAGCACGCCGGTCTGGCGGATCACGCGGGCGCCGTGCTCGGCGATGCGGCGCTGCTCGGCGGCGTCGACCATGATCGTCGCGCCGCCGGGGATCGGTTCGGCGAGCGAGAGCTGACCCAGGTCGTGCATCAGGGCCGCGTACTCGAGGTCGCGCAGGTCGTCCTCGCTCATGCCCATGTCGCGCCCGACCGCGACCGCGATCTCGCTGACCCGGCGGGCGTGCCCGGTCTCGGTGTACCCGCCGAGCTCCGTCACCCGCGACAGCGACCGGACGGTCTGCAGATACGTCGCGCGTATCGCCGCGAAGCGCCGGAACGAGAACTGGGTGAGCAGCAGCGGGACGCAGAACACCGGGATCGCCCACAGGTGCATGACGCCGACGGCCAGGGCGATCAGCATGCCCGTCGCGCCGATCGCGGACCCGATCCCGAGCAGCGTCCGGACCTCGTCCCGCATGGCCGGGCGCAACGGCGAGCCCTCCCGGTGCGCCCGGGTCAGGGCGGCCAGGGCGGCGTCGAACAGGCCGGCCGCGACGACGACCGCGATCATCACGGCGGCCAGCGCGGGGCCCAGGCCCATGTCGACCGCGCTCGGGTAGTCGCCCACGACCGGCCGGAAGGCGGCGGCGGCGAAGCTGATCGCCAGGACCCGGCGGGCCAGGTAGTCCACCTGCGGTGCCCGGCCGACGGCGGCGTGCGGCAGCCCGCCGAGGCACATGCCCAGGGCGGTGACCGCGACGACCTGCGCGGCGCTGTGGTGGGTCGCGACCCCCGCGACCTCGGGGAGCAGGGCGTACGCGAGCGCGCCGGCCGCGCCGAGCGGGGCCGCCTCGCGGTCGCCGGGCAAGGTCAGGCGGACGAACTCGCCGAACGCGACGAACGCCAGGAACGCGAGCGCGACCCAGGGGGCCTCGACGCCGGTCGTGGCCGTCCGGGCCACCGCCGCGACGACGACGAGCGCGGCGATCGGCGCCAGCAGCCCGCCGGGCCGGGTCGCCCGGCGACGGCGGCCACCTGGCTCCGATCGAGGTCTCCGCCTTCACCCAGCACCGGCACGGCGGCGGTGGGGTCGTCGTGGTCGTAGCTGGTGACGGCGACGCCGGGCTCGGCGACCGGCGCGGGCGTCTCCGCCGGCGTCCAGCCGTGCTCGGCGACCGCACTCGCGAACGCGTCCACCATCGCCGGGTCGAAGTGGACGCCCTTGCAGCGCTCCAGCTCGGCCAGCGCCTCGGCGGTGCTGCGCGCGCGCCGGTACGACCGGGTCGAGGTCATCGAGTCGAACGCGTCCGCCACGGCGATCGCGCGGGCGAACTCCGGGATCGTCGCCGCCGGCCAGGCCCATCGGGTAACCGAGCCCGTCCACCCGCTCGTGGTGGTGCATGATCCCCTCGTACGCCTCGCGCAGGAACGCGATCTCGCGCACCATCTCGACGCCGCGCACCGGGTGCAGCTGGATGACCGCGTACTCCTCCGACGTCAGCGGCCCCGGACTTCTGCAGCAGCCGGGTCGGCACGCCGAGCTTGCCGAGGTCGTGCAGGAGGCCGGCGAAGCGCAGCAACTCGACCCGGTCCTCGGTCATGTTGATCCGCCGCGCGATCAGCTCCGAGCCGAGCGAGACGCGCTCGCTGTGGCCGCGGGTGTAGTGGTCCTTCGTCTCCACGGCCTGGACCAGCGCGCGGACGGTGCGCTCGTAGGCCTCCCGCTCGGCGGCGTACTGGCTGAACGCCCAGCGGGCCACGAGCAGCGGCAGCAGGACGAGCACCGCGGCGAGGACGCCGACGTCCGTGCTCCACAGGACGGCCATCATCAGGCCGAACAGCCCGTAGCCCAGGTAGCCGACGACGCCGGTCGACAGGGTGGTGCGCAGGCCGTGGCCGAACGGCACGCCCTGGGCGAAGTACAGGACGCCGGCGACGAGGCCGGCGTTGACCGCGCTGTACGCCCCGGCCGCGGCGACGACGACCAGCAGGACCAGCGGGAAGTCGTCGATGCTCAGCATCCGCTCGCCGCCGAGGCCCTGGTAGACGAGGCCCGCGCAGGCGCCGGACAGGGCCAGTTCGGCGGCGTTGAACAGGCGCTTCACGCGCGGCGGTCGGGCCGGCTGGTAGATCGCGCTCGCGAGGCTGATCAGGGCCGAGCCCCAGGGCCCGAGCAGGATGACGGCGGCCAGCGAGACAGGAAAACAGGCGGAGAGCGTGACTCCGCGGCCGCGGCCCAGGCTGACGGTCGAGAGCGGGTCGAGGACGGCGAACAGAACGCCGATCACCACGAGCGCGACGAGGTCGACGTCGGTGAAGAACACTCCGGACGCAGCGGCGAACGCAGCACAGCAGACCGCGGTGATGTACGCCCGCGCGCGCCACGGCAGAGATCTCAACGTCGGCCCCCGTCCAGAACAGCTGGACCCTCGGGGAGCCTAACCGCACGGATGGTGCACGTCGGCTGGAACTGCCTAGTTCGTGACGGGAGCTAGGAGCTTCCCGTCCAGCTCAGGTCACTGCCACTTCCACCCCATGTGCCCCACACCTCCTCGTCGTGCGTCCCCTGCGTCGATCGCGCCGCCGCGGCTGCGGCTCGCGCGCTCGCCCCTGGCCCTCACTGCCACTTCCACCCCGGAACCAACTCGGTACGCATGTCGGAACACCTCCTCCCCCGGCCTAGCTCCAGCGTCGGCGACCCGCCTCCGGCCTGGCTCTGAGCCACCTCAGGACCAGGTCAGGACGGCTACTCCCACTTCGCGGTGGAACCACCGGACAGGAACTGCTCGAGAACGGAAAGCAACTTGGTCATGGGGAGCCTCTCTGCCGAGACGGAGCCGTTCAGCTTCGTCGAATGTGAACCGTGTCGCCCGAGTGTCGGTCGATCGCTCGCTGACATGAACAGTCAGCCGACGATCGTCCAGGTTGGCACAAGCCGTAAATATCCGACTCGGGCGACATGTGACTTCTTCATATCGGTACGTAGGTACACCTCGCTAAGGGGCCAGAGGGGTTGATTTCGATAACTTGACGTCACGAATAAACATCCGCGCCACCGAAGATTCATGCCCCGTGCCGTTTCGCTACCTCGGCAGGGGGGGCGATTGGGTAAATCGGAAATAGATTCGGCAATTTCTCCGAGGGATCGGGCGGACGGGCCCGCACCGGACGTGTGCGAGCATGGGGCGCACGCAAACCCCGGCGCAGCGATCCCGCGCCGACTGTCGACGGAGGATTCACATGGGCAAGAAGGCCCGCCGCCGCAAGGCGCGCAAGAAGAGCAAGTCGAACCACGGCCGTCGTCCGAACGCCTGACGCACGCGCTCCGAAACGCGAGAGGGCCCCGCAGGATCGCTCCTGCGGGGCCCTCTCGCGTCTCGTCGCGGGTGCTACCAGCCCGGCGTGCCGGCGGGGCCGGACGCGGCCCGGCGCGTCGAGCGAGCCGGCAACCTCGACCGGCCCGCCGATCTCGACCTGAACCTCGCGGATGCGCCACATCACCTTGGCCCGCAGGCCCTCGGGCGGCGGCTCGCAGGCACAGGCGCGGCTGACGACGTCCTTGACCAGCTGGTCGAGCCCGAACTCACGCAGGCAGGGCCCGCACTCGTCCAGGTGCTCCTTGATGCGCGAGCAGTCCGCATCGGCCAACTCGTGGTCGATGAACTCGTAGACGCGCGCGAGCACGTCGGCGCAGGAGGTGAAGTGCGGCAGGCCCGAGCTCATGACGCATCCTCCTGTGCAGCGCCGACGGCGTCGTCGCCGGCCGGCTCCGCCGAGACGGGCACCAGGCCGCGGTCCCGGGCGTAGTCACTGAGCAGCGACCGCAACTGGCGGCGCCCCCGGTGCAACCTCGACATGACCGTGCCGATCGGCGTGCCCATGATCTCGGCGATCTCCTTGTACGCGAAGCCCTCGACGTCGGCGAGGTACACCGCGACCCGAAAATCCTCGGGCAGCTCCTGGAGCGCGTCTTTCACGTCCGAATCTGGCAGGTGTTCGAGCGCCTCCGCCTCGGCCGACTTGAGCCCCGTCGAGGTGTGCGACTCGGCGCGGGCCAGCTGCCAGTCCTCGATGTCCTCCGAGGCGCTCTGCTTCGGTTCGCGCTGCTTCTTGCGGTAGGAGTTGATGAACGTGTTGGTGAGGATGCGGTAGAGCCAGGCCTTCAGGTTCGTACCCACCTGGAACTGGTGGAACGAGGCGAACGCCTTGGCGAACGTCTCCTGCACCAGGTCTTCGGCGTCGGCCGGATTGCGGGTCATCCGCATGGCCGCCGAGTACAGCTGGTCGAGAAACGGCAGCGCGTCGCGCTCGAACCGCTCGCCGCGCTGGGTGATCGTCTCCTCGGGGCTCATCCCGCCCGAGCCTAGCGGCCGGAGACTCTCGGGCGCCGGGACCCCGGTCGTCCACTCCGGCCAACCCAGGACCGACGTGTTGTCTCGCCTCTGCGCCAGCATGGAACCTCCGTATGACCGAGCCGTAAACGCCGCTCACGTGACGCCGGTGTCGCGCCAGTTGGTCCAACCGCGAGCCACGGCGAGCGATTCCCGCGTCACGCCAGGCGAGCGAGCCAGGCGGCGACGCCCTCGACGACCAGGTCGAGAGTCTGAGCCTGCGTCACGGACCCGCGCGCCGGCACCTTGAAGGAGTGGTCCGCACCGGCGAGCGCGACGAACTCCGTGCCGGCCGGGAATTCGGGCGGACCGCCGAACGCGTCGCGCTCGCCCTGGACGACCACGGTCGGTACGCCCGCACCGGTGAGCTCGTCGACACGGCTGCGCTCGGGCCGCCCGGGCGGGTGTAGGGGGAACGCCAACGCGACGACGCCGGCGGCGCCGACGGCGCGGGCGGTACGGCACGCCACCCGGGCGCCCGCCGAGCGCCCGCCCACGACCAGGCGGGCCCCGCCCCCTGCCCCGCCCCCGGCCCCGCCCTCGGCCAGCTCCGGCAGCGCCGTCGCCAGGTGCATAAGCACCGCCGTCCAACCGATGTCGAGCTGCGCCGGCGGACCGGCGACCTTCCGCCCCGCTACCCGCCACGGCTGGGTGACCCGGACGACGGTGATTCCGCGGGCGGGCAGCGCCGCGTCCAGGGCGACGAGGTCGCGCGCGTCGATGCCGCCGCCCGCGCCGTGCCCGAGGACGAGGACGGTCGGCCGCCCGCCGCCCCGCCTCGGGCGGACGCCGGAGGTGACCTGCGCCCGCGCCGGCCCGAGCGGGGTGTCGACCGTGTACTCACTCACCTGGAACTCACGCACAGGATTCGTCCCGCCTCTGTGTGGAATGCAGCAGGGATGAGTCTCATCCGCACGCTCGCCCGCCCGCTGCTCGCCTCCCCCGCAGTCCTCGGGGGTGTCGACGCGCTCCGCCATCCGGAATCCGCGGCGGAAGTGTCCGAACGCGCCGCCTCCGGGCTCGTCCACCGGATCCCGAAGCTGGACAAGCTGGGGCCCGACGCGGCCGTCCGGGTCAACGGCGGCCTGATGCTCGCGTCCGGCGCCCTGCTGGCCGCGGGCCGCGCGCCGCGGCTCGCGTCCCTCGCGATGGCGGCCACGCTCCTGCCGCCCCTGGTGGAGCGAGCTAAGGAATACAAGGCGAACCCGAAGGACGGTGACCCGGCCGCCCGCGCGGAGCAGCGCAAGGACCTCCTGCGCAGCGCCGGCGTGCTCGGCGGGGTGCTGCTCGCCGCCGTCGACACCGGGGGTCGGCCGTCGCTGGCCCGCCGGGCGCGCTACGCCACGGACCACGCCGGAACGGTCGCGCACGCGTCCACCCGGCTCGCCCGCCGCGAACTGCACCACGCGACGCGCGAGGCGAAGCTGGCCGGCAAGGTCGCCGCCGCCCGCGTGAGCTGAGTCGTCATCGGGCCCGTAGGCTGCCTGAGCGTGACCCCGCAGCACTGGCCCGCCCCGCTGGCGTCCGGCCCCGTCGACGCGGTCGTCCGCGTTCCCGGCTCGAAGTCGATCACGAACAGGGCCTTGCTCCTGGCGGCCCTGGCCGACGGTCCGAGCGAGATCCGTCGCCCGCTGCGCTCCCGCGACTCCGACCTGATGCTGGGGGCCGTGCGCGCACTGGGCACCGAGGTCGTCGAACTGCCGGGCGACCCGGCCGCGGTCGGCACCGAGTCGGTCACGCGCTGGCGGGTCGTGCCGCACGCGCTGCGCGGCCCCGCCCGTATCGACTGCGGCCTGGCCGGCACGGTGATGCGCTTCGTCCCGCCGATCGCGGCACTGGCGCAGGGCGACGTCGTATTCGACGGCGACCCCGGCGCCCGTGACCGGCCGATGGGCCCGGTCCTCGGGGCGCTGCGCGAGTTGGGGGCCGCGATCGGCGGGCCGGCCCAGGACCGCCTGCCGTTCACGGTGTCCGGCCGAGGCGGCCTGGCCGGGGGCAACGTCCTGATCGACGCGTCGGCCTCGTCGCAGTTCGTCAGCGGCCTCCTGCTCGCCGCCCCTCGCTACGACAAGGGCGTCGACGTCGTCCACGTCGGCGAGCCGGTCCCCTCCCTGCCGCACATCAAGATGACGATCGTGATGCTGCGCGAAGCCGGGGCGTCCGTCGAGGACGAGACCCCGCAGCGGTGGCACGTCTCCCCCGGCCCCGTCGTCGCTCGCGATCTCGACGTCGAACCGGACCTGTCGAACGCCGCCCCCTTCCTCGCCGCCGCGTTGATCACCGGCGGGTCCGTGACGATCCAGGGCTGGCCGGCCAAGACGACCCAGCCCGGCGACTTTCTGCGTGACCTGCTCGCCCGCATGGGCGCGGAGTGCCGCCTCGGCCCCGCGGGCCTCGTCGTACGGGGCAAGGGCCGCGTGCACGGCATCGACGCCGACCTGCGCGACGTCAGCGAGCTCGCCCCCACCATCGCGGCCGTCGCTGCCGTCGCCGGGTCGGCGACGACGCTGCGCGGCATCGCCCACATGCGCGGGCACGAGACCGACCGCCTGGCCGCGCTGGCCACCGAGATCAACAACCTCGGGGGCGACGTGATCGAGACTCGGGACGGGCTCGTGATCAAGCCCCGCCCGCTGCGCGGCGGGGTGTTCCGGACCTACCACGACCACCGGATGGCCACGACGGGCGCGCTCCTGGGCCTCGTCGTCCCGGGCATCGAGGTCGAGAATGTCGAGACGACCGCGAAGACGCTCCCCGGGTTCGTCGAGATGTGGGACCGCATGCTCGGGAGGATCTGACGCCGCCCGGGCCCCGCAGCGACGCGGGCCGCCGCTTCGACGAGGACGACGTCCGCGCCCGCCCGGGGCGCGGGTCGCGTCCCCGCAGCCGGCTGCGCCCGACCCACGATGCCGCTGTACCCGGCCACGTGCTCGCGGTCGACCGCGGCCGCCTGACCGTCCGGGTGGGCGATGCCGCCGTGACCGCGGTGAAGGCGCGCGAGCTCGGCCGCAAGGGCATCATCGTCGGCGATCGGGTCGACCTGGTCGGGGATCTGACCGGCAGTCCGGACGCGCTCGCGCGCATCGTCCGCGTGCAGCCGCGCACGTCGGTGCTGCGCCGGACGGCGGACGACGACGACCCGGTCGAGCGGATCCTCGTCGCGAACGCCGACCAGCTCGTCATCGTCACGGCCCTCGCCGACCCGGAGCCGCGGCCCCGGATGATCGACCGCTGCCTCGTCGCCGCGTACGACGCGGGCATGAAACCGCTGCTGTGCCTGACGAAATCCGACCTCGCGCCGGCCGAGAAGCTCATGTCGGCCTACTCCGCCCTCGGCGTCGCCTACGTCGTGACCCGCCGCGACACCGAGCCCGCCGAGCTGCGCAAGCGGCTCGCGGGCATCTCCAGCGTGTTCGTGGGGCACTCGGGCGTGGGCAAGTCGACGCTCGTCAACCTGCTCGTGCCCGGCACCGGGCGTCAGGTGGGGGTCGTGAACGCCGTCACCGGACGCGGGCGGCACACGTCGAGTTCGGCGGTCGCGCTGGAGCTGCCCGGCGGCGGCTGGGTCGTCGACACCCCCGGCGTGCGCAGCTTCGGTCTCGCCCACGTGAAGCCCGACTCGGTGCTCGCGGCCTTTCCCGAGTTCGCCGCCGGGACCGAGGCCTGCCCCCGCTCGTGCAGCCACGAAGAGGGCGAGTGCGGGCTGGACGCGTGGGTCGCGGCCGGCCATGCCGAACCCGAACGGCTCGAGTCGCTGCGCCGCCTGCTCGGCGTGCGCAACCTGCCGGAAGATCCTGACGAGCCCTCAGGTCCCTGAGGACACGGCCGGACGCGGCCGGACGGTAGCGTGCGGCCCATGACGGACCTCGCCGACGACCTCGATCTGGCCCTCGCGCTGGCGGACGCGGCCGACGCCGTCACGATGTCGCGCTTCCGCGCCCTTGACCTGCAGGTCGACGCCAAGCCCGACCTGACCCCGGTGACCGACGCCGACCGCGCGGCCGAGGTGCGCGTGCGCGAGCTGCTCGCCCACGCCCGGCCTGGTGACGCCGTGCACGGCGAGGAGTTCGCCGACACCGGCGCCGGGCCGCGCCGTTGGGTCCTCGACCCGATCGACGGCACCAAGAACTTCGTCCGCGGCGTCCCCGTGTGGGCGAGCCTTGATCGCGTTGATGGAAGGCGACCGCGTCCTGGTCGGCGCGGTGTCGGCGCCCGCGCTCGGCCGGCGCTGGTGGGCCGCCGCGGGGTCCGGCGCGTGGACGCTGGGGCCCGGCGCCCCGGGGCCGACCCGGTGCCGGGTGTCGAAGGTCGCCACGCTCGCCGACGCGTCCCTGTCCTACTCGAGCCTGTCCGGTTGGGAGGGCCGCGGGCGCCTGGACGGCTTCCTCGATTTGACCCGCGCGTGCTGGCGGACCCGCGCCTACGGCGACTTCTTCTCCTACGTCCTGCTCGCCGAGGGCGCCCTCGACGTCGCCACCGAGCCCGAGGTGGCGCTGCACGACCTCGCCCCCCTGGACGTGATCGTGACCGAGGCGGGCGGGACGATTCACCGACCTCACCGGCCGGCCCGGCCCGGACGGCGGCAGCGCGCTCGCGTCCAACGGGTTACTGCACGCGGCGGCGTTGGGCTATTTGAGCGGCTGAGCGCGGCCGCGCAGGCGCGCCCAACCCCGCAGGACCGCCGGCGCGAGCAGCAGCGCCGCGAGGTCGAACCAGCCGTACCCGCCGGCGGCGCCCGACGGCGGGTTGCCGATGCTGACGATGCCGGTCGGGTCCTCCGCCTGCCAGACCCACGCCTCGACGTGGGTGCCGAGCAACTCGAGGTACGTGACGATGAGGAAGGCGCCCACGTAGAGCGTGCGCGACTTGCCGAGGCACAGAAAGCCGACGAGGCAGACGTACCAGAACGCGCCCAGCACGTCGTGACGGTCCGTCAGGACCAGGCCCCAGAAAGCATAAGCGCCGCCGACGAGCACGGTCAGCCCGACGAGCGGGCCCGTCCAGCGGTTGAACCACCACGTCCGCCCGAGCGCGAGCGCGCACAGGTAGACCAGGCCGTGCCCGGGCGGGACGAACGCCGGGACGTTGCCCAGTCGGTAGACGTAGACCTCGAGCAGCGGCGAGAACGTGTACTCCACCGCGGTCGCGAACACGACGACGACACCGACCTGCGCGCGCACCAGCGGGCTCTGCCGCCACAGCAGCGCGACCAGCACGCCCCAGGTGGCCACCCCGAGCAGGCGTTGCTCGGTGATCGACGTGCCGCGGTCGGCATACAGGACGATCGTGATCCACACGAAGACGGCCGCAGCCGTCGCCAGGTCGGCCCGGGACGCCGCCGCCGTCGCGTCCGGCCGCCGGGACGCACCGACCGAGACTGCCGCGGCGACCGGGGCGGGTTCGGCGGTCACCTCACGATTCTCCCCGACCCGTCCGCCGCCCGCACCGGCGGGATTCTCGTCACGATCCGACAACGTCGCCCGGGCGGGCGGCAGAGCGATCTAGCCTCGAATCCGATGATTGCTCGGGTTTTAGTGCCCCGGGCCGCCCGACCCCCCGACCTGCGAGGACCCCCATGACCACGACGAGACTGCGCCGCCGCCGGCTAGCCTCCGCCATCGCGGCGGCCGCGGCGTTCTCCACGCTGACGGCCTGCGGCAACGCAAACGAGACCACGGACGTGGCGGCCGCGCCGTCCGCCTCGGCAGCTCCCACCGTGGGCGAGTTCTGCGCCGCGATCATGGCCATCGACACCGCCTCCGCCCAGATGGACGGCGGCGGCGAGGACTCCGAGACCGTCGACCCGGCCGCGTCCCCGAGCGCGACCGCGAGCGCCACCCCGACAACCACCCCGTCCGCGGCCCCGGCGGCCGCTACGTCCGCGAAGCCGTCCGCCGCGGAGTCCGCGGCCCCGTCCGCGAACCCGGTCTTCACCGCGTCGGCGTTCGAGGGTGACCTGCCCGCTCCCGACGGCTCGGCAGCCCCCGAGGCCGAGTCCCCGCCCCCCGGAGCCGGCGCCGAAGGCCCGTCGTCGGGCAGCGGGTCGGCGGATGGCGGGTCGGCGGTGGGTCCGTCGGCCGAGGAGCTCGCCGAGATGCGCACGACGTTCGACCCGCTGCTCGCGGAGATCGAGCGGACCAAGCCCGCCGCGGTCGGCACCGAGGTCGACACGATGCTCCGCCTCGCGCGCCAGGCGTTCTCGACGGGCGACTTCGACCTGTTCGACTCTCCTGAGTTCAGCACGGCGGACGGCAAGGTCGACACCTTCATGGACGCCGAGTGCGGCTACCAGAAGATGGCCGTGACCGCGAGCGACTACGAGTTCGCGGGCCTCCCGGACACCGCCAAGGCCGGTCCGACCGGCATCAAGCTCGTCAACGAGGGCAAGGAGATGCACCACATCGTCTTCCTTCGCATGAACGACGGCGTGACGCTCTCGGCCGACGAACTCGTCGCCCTGCCCGAGGCCGAAGCCCGGACGAAGGCGACCGTCGTGGGCGAGACGTTCGCAATGCCGGGCAAGTCCGACACCGCGTTCTTCGACCTGAAGCCCGGCCGCTACGCCGCCGTCTGCTTCATCCCGAAGGGCAGCAAGGACGGGCACGAGGGCGCCGGCCCGCCGCACTTCGTCGAGGGCATGATCGACGAGACCACGGTCTCCTGACCCGGTAGCCCCGCCACCCCGGGAGGGCTCGAGAGACTCGGACGGGTGGTGGGGCTCAGGGGGCGAGAACCGCGAGGCGGGCGACCGGCTGGCTGACGTCGGTGTCCGCGGGCGTCGCGGGGTCCGCCCACAGCGCCGCGCACGCGACGCGCAGGCCGTCGACAGGGTCCCCGTCCCCGTCGAGGGTCAGCCCACCGGCGGAGCACTGCGCCGTCCACCCGGCGTGGCTCCACCGGCCGGCCTCGTCGGGGCTCAGGGCCGGGTGCGGCTCGACCAGTCCGCGGAGGTCGCGGGAGAGATAGGTCGGCCGGCGCTCCGGCGGGGCGGCCAGCAGTTCGGCCGGGCCCGTCACGCCGGTCAGGACGAGCAGGCTGTCCGTGCGCGCCCGCACCGCGCCTTCGATGTCGGTGTCGAGCCGGTCGCCGACGACAACCGGCCGGGTCGAGCCGACCCTTTCCGTGGACTCCCGGTGCAGCGGCAGCTCCGGCTTGCCCGCCACGACCGGGACCTTGCCCGACGCGAGCTTGATCACCGCGACGAGGGTGCCGTTGCCGGGCACGATCCCCCGCACGCTCGGGATCGTCAGATCGACGTTGCTCGCGATCCAGGGCACCCCCCGGCGGACGGCCAGCGTCCCCTCCGCCAACCGCTGCCAGCCGACGGTCGGGTGATAGCCCTGCACGACCACCTTCGGGTCGTCGTCCGCGGAGTACACGGGCACCAGGCCCCGCTCGACCAGCGCGACCTCCAGCCCCTCGCCGCCGACGACGAGGACAGCCGAACCGGGAGGCACGAGGTCCGCCGCCAGTCGGGCAGCGGCTTGCGCCGACGTCGCGACCTCGCCCGGCTCAGCCGGGATACCGAGCTCGGTCAGGTGCTCGGCCACTGTCACCGGCGTGCGGGCCGCGTTGTTCGTGACGAACGCCAGCCGCATACCCCCCGCGCGCGCCACGGCAAGCGCCTCGGCCGCGTGCGGCACCGCCAGCGGGCCGACGTAGATGACGCCGTCCAGGTCGAGCAAGGCCGCGTCGTACAGCTCGGTCAACGGCTTCGTACTGCCCGCCGTCAGCGGGGGACGCGGCCCCTCGGCAACGGAGTCGGTGGGCGGGGCGGTCATCGGCGAGTCTCCTCCAGATCGTCGTCGCATCGTTCCACGGCCCGGGTCCGACGCCCCGAGGGGCGTCGACCCGGCCGAGGCTCCGCGCTACTGCAGGTTGGAGAACAAGGTCAACGCCTCGTGGACGGGGGCGGGCGGCCCCTTCGGCTTCACCGGCTCCGCGTCCGCCCCGGAGTCGGGGCCCAGGGTGTCGGCACTGTCGGCAGCATCGGACGCAGCCCCCCGAGTGTCGGCTCCGTCGGCCGCATCGGACGCCACGTCCTGGGCGGCATGCTCATGCACCGGGTCGTCCGCGGGCGCTTCGATCGACGGTGCCACGACGCCTTGTGTCGTGCCGCCCGTCGCCTCGTCGGTCTCCTGGACGGCCGGCTCCTCGGCGTCCCGTCCTGCCGCATCGACCGGGGCCTCGTCCGCCACGGTGTCCTGGACGGTCGGTTCGTCCGCACCCGGCCCCGCGACCTCGCCCGTCGCCTCGTCGGCAACGCCCTCGACAACCGGCTCGTCAGCGTCCGGCGCGGTCGCCGCAGCCGGCGCCACGACGGCGTCCCGCACGGTCGCCGTGGTCGGCGCCACGACGGCAGGTTCGTCGAGCACGTCCCGAAGGTCGTCGACGCCGTCCGCCGGATCGATCTCGCCGGTCCCGCGCGGGTCGCCGAGGTCGGTAAGCCTGTCCCCGCTGGACTGTGACGCCGCATCAGCGGCCAGGTCGTCGTCCTCGTCGTCGTCCTCGGCGAATTCGAAGGTGATGCCGTCGAGTTCTTGGCACCGTTCCTCGGCCGGTGTCAGGCCGTCGTGGTCGACCTCGGCCGCCCGGGCGAACCAGGCCCGCCCCTCCTCGTCCCGACCGGCCTCGACGAGCGCCTCGGCGTAGGCATAACGCAGGCGCGCGGACCACGGCTTCGGGCTGTCCTCGTTGAGCTCGGGGCACTGCAAAGTGACGACGGCAGCGTCGAACTGGCCGAGGTCGGCACGAGCACCGGCTGCCACGATCCGCATCTCGACACGGCCCGCGCGGTCCAGGTGCTCGACCTCAGGGGCGGACGCCATCGTCAACGCACGTTCCGGTCGGCCGAGGGCCCGCTCACAGTCGGCCAGGACCGGCCAGTGCTCGTCCCCGCCCGAGATTCGGCGTGCTGCACGCAACTCTGACAGCGCGTCAGCAAACAACCCGGCGTGGTACGCGGCCAACCCGACGGCCTCCCGAACGACCCCGAGCCGTGGCGCCAAGCGCCGCGCCGCGATCGCGTGTAGGTGGGCTCTCTCGGGATCGGTGTCGATCAGCCGCGCGACCATCACCAAGTGCTTGGCAGTCTGCTCGGCCGCCTCCGCTCGCAGCGACGACAGTTCACGTTTGACGTCGCGGTCCAATTCGAACCCGCTCACGTCGGCGTCCACCGGCGGCGCGGGCGGCAAGTTGTAGGACTCCCGAGCCGGACTGCGCACCCCGTCCGTCGCAACGCCGGCCCGAGCGCTGCGGCCCGCGGGGGCTGACCTGGTGTCAGAAGACCGTGGACGCTGGGTATCCGGCCGCGACGACCGATCCCGCGTGCCCGCAACTCCGCGACTCTCGGGCGGACGCCCGCTCGACGGCCGGTCGTAGGACCGCGCTGCCCCCGAGGCGGTGCCGGACGCACGCCGATCTCCGGCCGCAGAACTCCCGCCGGAGGGGCGCTCGTAGGAACGCGCGCCACCAGCGGGACGCTCGGACGACCGCGCACCACCTGAAGTTGCACCACCTGTGGAGGGGCGGTCGTACGACCGAGCCGCACCCGATGCGCTACCCGAGGGACGCCGGTCTCCCGACGCCGCGCCCCCACCGGACGGACGTTCGTACGAACGCGAACCACCAGACGCAGCACCACCACCGGCAGGACGCTCGTACGAACGCGCCGCTCCTGAGCCCCCACCTGAGCCCCCTCTCGAGCCCCCGCCTGAGCCACCGCCGGCGGGCCTGTCGTAGGACCGACGCTCGTTCGGCGCCGAAGACCGGGGGCCGTCGTTGCGTGGAGCAGATCCTTGATAACCCCTGCCGCCCCCAGGCCCGGAGCGTCCGTCGGCAGAGGGACGGGTCGACCGTCCGTCACGGGCATCCGCACCGGACCACCCGGTGCCGGTCGTACGCTCAGGACGGGAACCCGCGCCGCCCGTGCGGCGATCGCCCGTCGCCCCCTTGTCGGGAGCGCCCTTCCAGTTTCCCCGTGCGTCGGGCCGAGTGCCGGACCGGAAACGGGGACGCTCACCAGCGGCGCCCCCAGACGGCCCGTCTGGACGGGCGCCGGCACCGGAACGATCTGAGGTGGGCCTGCTGTAACCCCCACTGCGGCTCGCGCCGGAATCTCCGCGGGGCCCGGCATCCGGACGCGACCCGAAGCCACCACCGGATCGCGGAAAACCGGAGCCACCGGTGCGCGGTGCCGAACTACCGTAGGACCGAGCCCCCCCGGACTCGGAAGAACGCGGCGCCGAGGAGCGCGGAGCGGACGAACCCGACCGATCGCCGTACGAACCACCCGACCGCGGGGGGGACGAACCCGACCGATCGCCGTAGGAACCACCCGTCCCAGATCCGCGCGCGCCCGCGTCACCTGTCGGGCGCGACCCACCCCCGCCGGACCGCGGCGGGTTCGCCGGACGCCCTCCTGCAGAGCCGAACGAGCGCGGCGCACCGCCGGAATCGCTCCGCCCGCCCGAGGTACCGCCTCTGGGACCGCCAGACGACGGCCCGCGCGAGGGGGCGGACCCGCGGGAATCGGAACTCCGGGGGGACGACGCCCCCCGGTAACTCGCGCCGCCGCCTGAGGATCCCCTGCTCGGAGCGCCGGAACGCCCTCCGCCGGCCTGACCAGATCTGTCGTCGCCGCCACGGGCGCGGCGGTCGGGGTCGGACCCAGTCATCTCAGTTCCTCTCGGCCCGGCATGGGGCCAATCTCGGCAGTGCGCGCTCTTCAGATGTGCGGTGCTTCGTGCTGTGACCGCCGGCCGACAAGTCGCCGGCCGTGCCGTGCGGGTGGTGCAATTTCAGTTGGCCCTTAACGCGATAAGGGCCACCCCGTGGTGGGGTGGCCCTTATCGAAAGAATGTCCGGCAGCGTCCTACTCTCCCACACCGTCACCAGTGCAGTACCATCGGCGCTGAGAGGCTTAGCTTCCGGGTTCGGAATGGATCCGGGCGTTTCCCTCTCGCTATGACTGCCGAAACTCTATTGAGATATAGCCATGCCCGACCGTATCTCGGGAACCGCACAGTGGACGCGTAGCATATTTGTGGTCAAGTCCTCGGCCTATTAGTACCGGTCAGCTCCGCACGTTGCCGTGCTTCCACTTCCGGCCTATCAACCCAGTAGTCTAGCTGGGGGCCTTACCAGGTTAACCCTGTGGGAGACCTCATCTTGGAGCGAGCTTCCCGCTTAGATGCTTTCAGCGGTTATCCCTTCCGAATGTAGCTAATCAGCCGTGCTCCTGGCGGAACAACTGACACACCAGAGATTCGTCCGTCCCGGTCCTCTCGTACTAGGGACAGCCCTCCTCAAGTCTCCTGCGCGCGCAGCGGATAGGGACCGAACTGTCTCACGACGTTCTAAACCCAGCTCGCGTACCGCTTTAATGGGCGAACAGCCCAACCCTTGGGACCTACTCCAGCCCCAGGATGCGACGAGCCGACATCGAGGTGCCAAACCATGCCGTCGATATGGACTCTTGGGCAAGATCAGCCTGTTATCCCCGGGGTACCTTTTATCCGTTGAGCGACGGCGCTTCCACAAGCCACCGCCGGATCACTAGTCCCTGCTTTCGCACCTGCTCGAGATGTCTCTCTCACAGTCAAGCTCCCTTGTGCACTTGCACTCGACACCTGATTGCCAACCAGGCTGAGGGAACCTTTGGGCGCCTCCGTTACATTTTAGGAGGCAACCGCCCCAGTTAAACTACCCACCAGGCACTGTCCCTGATCCGGATCACGGACCGAGGTTAGATAACTAGTACGATCAGAGTGGTATTTCAACGTTGACTCCACCTGAACTGGCGTCCAAGCTTCAAAGTCTCCCACCTATCCTACACAAATCGAACCAATCACCAATACCAAGCTATAGTAAAGGTCCCGGGGTCTTTCCGTCCTGCTGCGCGTAACGAGCATCTTTACTCGTAGTGCAATTTCGCCGGGCCTATGGTTGAGACAGTCGAGAAGTCGTTACGCCATTCGTGCAGGTCGGAACTTACCCGACAAGGAATTTCGCTACCTTAGGATGGTTATAGTTACCACCGCCGTTTACTGGCGCTTAAGTTCTGAGCTTCGCACCGAAGTGCTAACCCGTCCCCTTAACGTTCCAGCACCGGGCAGGCGTCAGTCCGTATACATCGTCTTGCGACTTCGCACGGACCTGTGTTTTTAGTAAACAGTCGCTTCTCGCTGGTCTCTGCGGCCGAACGGAGCTTCGGGAGCAAGTCCCTACACCCCACGCGGCCCCCCTTCTCCCGAAGTTACGGGGGTATTTTGCCTAGTTCCTTAACCATAGTTCGCCCGATCGCCTTGGTATTCTCTACCTGACCACCTGAGTCGGTTTGGGGTACGGGCCGCCACGACACTAACTAGAGGCTTTTCTCGGCAGCATAGGATCATCCACTTCGCCTAAACGGCTCGGCATCGGTTCTCAGGCTTAATGAGGTGCGGATTTGCCTACACCTCGCCCTACGACCTTACCCCGGGACTACCATCGCCCGGGTTGGACTACCTTCCTGCGTCACCCCATCGCTTGCCTACTACGGGATCGGTTCGCGGGCTCCACCGTCCACTCCGAAGAGCAGCCGGCTTCACACGCTTAGCATCACCTGGTTCAGCATTGGCGTATCGTAGCGGGTACGGGAATATCAACCCGTTGTCCATCGACTACGCCTGTCGGCCTCGCCTTAGGTCCCGACTTACCCTGGGCGGATTAGCCTAGCCCAGGAACCCTTGGTCATTCGGCGGAGGGGTTTCTCACCCCTCATTCGCTACTCATGCCTGCATTCTCACTCGTGTGGCGTCCACGGCTGGATTACTCCGCCGCTTCACTCGCCACACGACGCTCCCCTACCCATCCACACACCTGGACCACGAAGGCCTGGCTATTGTGTGAATGTCACAGCTTCGGCGGTATGCTTGAGCCCCGCTACATTGTCGGCGCGGAATCACTTGACCAGTGAGCTATTACGCACTCTTTCAAGGGTGGCTGCTTCTAAGCCAACCTCCTGGTTGTCTGCGCAATTCCACATCCTTTCCCACTTAGCATACGCTTGGGGGCCTTAGCTGGTGATCTGGGCTGTTTCCCTCTCGACTACGGAGCTTATCCCCCGCAGTCTCACTGCCACGCTCTAACTTACCGGCATTCGGAGTTTGGCTGATTTCAGTAAGCTTGTAGGCCCCCTAGACCATCCAGTGCTCTACCTCCGGCAAGAAACACGTGACGCTGCACCTAAATGCATTTCGGGGAGAACCAGCTATCACGGAGTTTGATTGGCCTTTCACCCCTACCCACAGCTCATCCCCCAGGTTTTCAACCCTGGTGGGTTCGGTCCTCCACGCGGTCTTACCCGCGCTTCAACCTGGCCATGGGTAGATCACTCCGCTTCGGGTCTAGAGCACGCGACTGAATCGCCCTATTAGGACTCGCTTTCGCTACGGCTACCCCTCGACGGGTTAACCTCGCCACGTACCGCTAACTCGCAGGCTCATTCTTCAAAAGGCACGCGGTGACGGCCATGCAGTAAACTGCATGACGACGCTCCCACGGCTTGTAGGCACACGGTTTCAGGTACTATTTCACTCCCCTCCCGGGGTACTTTTCACCTTTCCCTCACGGTACTTGTCCGCTATCGGTCACCAGGGAGTATTTAGGCTTAGCGGGTGGTCCCGCCAGATTCACACGGGATTTCTCGGGCCCCGTGCTACTTGGGATGTCACTCGAGAGTCACAGTCATTTCGCTTACAGGGGTATTACCTTCTATGCCGGCCCTTTCGCATGGCCTTCAGCTATAACTGTGATTTCTTACTCTCTGTCGAATCGGCAGAAACGACTGAATGATCCCACAACCCCGTCCACGCAACGCCTGCCGGCTATCACACGTGTACGGTTTGGCCTCTTCCGCGTTCGCTCGCCACTACTAACGGAATCACTGTTGTTTTCTCTTCCTGTGGGTACTGAGATGTTTCACTTCCCCACGTTCCCTCCTGCTGCCCTATGTGTTCAGGCAGAGGTGACAGGACATGACTCCTGCCGGGTTTCCCCATTCGGAAATCCTCGGATCACAGCTCGGTTGACAGCTCCCCGAGGCTTATCGCAGCCTCCTACGTCCTTCATCGGCTCCTGGTGCCAAGGCATCCACCGTGCGCCCTTATTAACTTGGCCACAAAGATGCTCGCGTCCACTGTGCAGTTCTCAAGGTACGGGCGGTCCCGTCTCTAGCCCTACGCGTGCTCCGACTTGCGGAGTCGTCCGAGGGGGTAGCCGGTCCGTCCCAGCCCTACGCAGATTCAGAACCGCGTAGGAAGGACCCAGAAGGAGGGGCGAAAAGCGCCCGTATCCCTCAGGACCCAACAGTGTGCCTAAGCTGGCTTCATCTCTCTGTCCCGTTCCACTCCGCCGAAGCGGTTGTACTTGTTCTTGAGCGATGCGCCCGGCCAACTGGTCAATGTTCCACCCTTGAGCAAACCATCGTGAGACATTCGCCCACGAAATGGCTCTGGACGCCGGCCCCATAGGGAACCTGCGCCTAGAAGCTCCTTAGAAAGGAGGTGATCCAGCCGCACCTTCCGGTACGGCTACCTTGTTACGACTTCGTCCCAATCGCCAGTCCCACCTTCGACAGCTCCCTCCCTTACGGGTTGGGCCACTGGCTTCGGGTGTTACCGACTTTCGTGACGTGACGGGCGGTGTGTACAAGGCCCGGGAACGTATTCACCGCAGCGTTGCTGATCTGCGATTACTAGCGACTCCGACTTCATGGGGTCGAGTTGCAGACCCCAATCCGAACTGAGACCGGCTTTTTGGGATTCGCTCCACCTTGCGGTTTAGCAGCCCTTTGTACCGGCCATTGTAGCATGTGTGCAGCCCAAGACATAAGGGGCATGATGATTTGACGTCATCCCCACCTTCCTCCGAGTTGACCCCGGCAGTCTCCTATGAGTCCCCGACATTACTCGCTGGCAACATAGAACAAGGGTTGCGCTCGTTGCGGGACTTAACCCAACATCTCACGACACGAGCTGACGACAACCATGCACCACCTGTATACCGCCCTTGCGGACCTGCCATCTCTGACAGTTTTCGGTATATGTCAAGCCTTGGTAAGGTTCTTCGCGTTGCGTCGAATTAAGCCACATGCTCCGCCGCTTGTGCGGGCCCCCGTCAATTCCTTTGAGTTTTAGCCTTGCGGCCGTACTCCCCAGGCGGGGCGCTTAATGCGTTAGCTGCGGCACGGAGAACGTGGAAAGTTCCCCACACCTAGCGCCCAACGTTTACGGCGTGGACTACCAGGGTATCTAATCCTGTTCGCTCCCCACGCTTTCGCTCCTCAGTGTCAGTATCGGTCCAGAGACCCGCCTTCGCCACCGGTGTTCCTCCTGATATCTGCGCATTTCACCGCTACACCAGGAATTCCAGTCTCCCCTACCGCACTCTAGCTAGCCCGTATCCACTGCAGGCTCGGGGTTGAGCCCCGAGTTTTCACAGCAGACGTGACAAGCCACCTACGAGCTCTTTACGCCCAATAATTCCGGACAACGCTTGCACCCTACGTATTACCGCGGCTGCTGGCACGTAGTTAGCCGGTGCTTCTTCTGCAGGTACAGTCACTTTCGCTTCGTCCCTGCTGAAAGAGGTTTACGACCCGAAGGCCTTCGTCCCTCACGCGGCGTCGCTGCGTCAGGCTTTCGCCCATTGCGCAATATTCCCCACTGCTGCCTCCCGTAGGAGTCTGGGCCGTGTCTCAGTCCCAGTGTGGCCGGTCGCCCTCTCAGGCCGGCTACCCGTCGTCGCCTTGGTAGGCCGTTACCCCACCAACAAGCTGATAGGCCGCGGGCCCATCCCTAGCCGATAAATCTTTCCACCTCGAGTGATGCCGCTCGAGGTCATATCCGGTATTAGCCCCGGTTTCCCGGGGTTATCCCAGAGCTAGGGGCAGGTTGCCCACGTGTTACTCACCCGTTCGCCGCTGATCCCCACCGAAGTGGTTCACCGCTCGACTTGCATGTGTTAAGCACGCCGCCAGCGTTCGTCCTGAGCCAGGATCAAACTCTCCGTTGATGTCTTGTTTTTGGCAGGCTACGCGAACGCAGACCGCCGAGACACATCGAAGTGTCCGTACTGGCATCGATCTGAATGATGGCTCATTCATTGTTCGATAACCAAAGGAATCCGTTTAACGACGGGAGCGGACGAAGCCAGATGGCCACGTTTCGCCGACCCGTCAACGGGGTTTTTTGGCATTGACTTTCGGCACACTGTTGAGTTCTCAAGGTACGGATGCTCACCGTCGTTGATCTTTCGACCGTCTTCGGGGCAACTCTGCGAACTTACCCGAACTGATGGAGGCTGTCAAATCGACAACTTTCCGGTTCGGCCCCCGCGCGCCGCAGCGCCCGCAACCGGCCGAGGCCGTGTGCGGTTCGTTGTGAACTGCAGGAGGTCTACCCACCGGACCGGCCACCTTGCGGTGTCCGTTGCTCCGTTCGGGGCGACGTCGTGAACATTACGAGGGGGCCCGAGGGAGAGTCAAATCGGGGGGTGTCCCGGGCGAGGCGCTCGAGGCCCCGCTCTGTCAAGACCCCCCTGCCCACGGGGGATTCACGCTTGTTCGTGCAGGTCAGCGCCCTGCGACGAGCTTCTGGGCGCGCACGCGGTCCGCGGAGCCGCAGCGCCGAGGAGATCATCCAACCCGTCGTCGGCGCTCCAGCCCTCCGCGCGCAGGCGGCGATTCAGCTCGGCGCGGCGCTCCGGGTCGGCCGCCATCGCGGCCGCGATCACCGGTGTCCACGGGCCTTCGTCCGGTGCGCCCAGCCGGTGCTGGGCGGGCGGCGGAGCGGGGAAGAGCTCGGCGAAGCGGGGGTTCGCTGCGAGCTCGGCCCACGCGGCGGCCTGCGGCCCGGCGCCGAGCGGAGCCCTCCCAGGCACACGGAGCAGCCCGCGCCGGCCGCGGTACAGAGCCCACGCCGGGCCGGGACCGCTCCCGGGAGCCAGCTGGGACCGGCGGTAGTTGGGCTCGGTGACGTCCAGGCGGTCGAGTTCCGCCTCGTCCAGCCAGGCGGCGAGGAACCGGCCTCGCCGCCCGGGCGGGCCGGCGGCCGGCGCGAACGGCACGTACCCGGCCACGCTCACGTGGGCGGAATGGCCCACCGTCAAGCCCGCGACGGTGACCCAACCGAGGGGTACGACGGGCGCGGCCGGCCCCCCGGCCTTCGCGTACAGCTGGGCGGGCGAGGCGTTGGACCCGACGGCGACGACCGGCTGCCGCCGGTTCATCGGAGCGACCCCGAGCGCGGCCAGCACCCGCTCCACCCCCACGGAGGCGCCCGGCGCGAAGGCCGCGAGCAGAGGCCCGCCGTCGATCGTCACGGGCCGGCGCCCGCCGTCCTCGCTGTGCCAGGGATAAAGCCACTCCCCCACCTGGACGGCGCTGAACGGCGCCGGCCGGCCGGGGTAGGCGGCCGGCTCCACGAGCGGTGCGACCGCTAGCCCGAGGCTGGCCAGGCTGGGCATGTCCACCTCCGGCCGGAGGTACGGGTTCCGGTACGGGTTCCGGTACAAGTTCTCAGGCAGCGTACGGCGGGGTATGCGTCACGCATGGGTGCGCGCGGCGCTGCCCACCCCGTCCTCGACGAGGGCCGCGAGCTCGAGGCAGACCCGGCGGGCCGCCGCGAGCCCCTGCTCGGCCAGCTCGAAGGCTGTCTCGACGGCATGAGTGGGGCGCGTCAGCGCAGCGGGCGCGAACGCCCGGACCGTCTCCGCGGTCGCCGAGACCAGCTCGGCGGCGGCGGCCTCGGCCGGCCTCGCGGTACCGGGCGGGGTGCCGCCGGTGCGGGGCCGGGGCGCGGCGGAACGGCGGGCGGTGTCTGCGGGACTGTCGATCGTGGCCGTGGACATGTGGACTCCTTCGGTCGCGTTCTCGGTACTACCGAGCGTGCTTGCGAGCCTGCCCCGTCCGCACGGCCGGCTGCCGCCACCCACGACACCGCCCGGTGAACTCCGGGCGAAGCCCCTCACCCCGCCGCGGCGCCCCCCGCGGGCCCGGCGGGTACGCCGGCCCGGATCAGCGCGACGATCACGTCGTCCAGCGTGACGACACCCGTCGCCCCCAGGGGCGTCTCCACCACGGCCATCGGGGCGCGCGCGTCCCGCAGCAGGCTCAGGACGTCGGGCAGCGGCGTGCTCGGGGTGACCGAGGGCATCTGGCGGATCGCCGGGCGGATCGGGGTGTCCGGTCGGCCGAGCTCTCCGCTGCGCAGCAAGTCCTTCGCATGGATGTAGCCGATCGGGCGGCCGGCCGCGTCCAGCACCGGGAAGCGCAGGTGGCGGGTGCGTCCGGCCAGGGCTTCGACCTCGGCGGCCGTCGCGTCCTTGGACACGGTCTGCAGGCGACCCGACGGGATCTCGACGTCGCGCGCGGTGGCCGAGCTGAACGCGATCGCGCGCGCCATGAGGCGGTACTCCTCCTCGTCCAGCAGGCCCTCGCGATGTGACTCCTCGACCAGCTGGGCGACCTCGTGGACGCCGTAGGAGCTGCTGATCTCGTCCCGCGCGCTGATCCGGAGCAGCCGCAGGTTCACGTTCGCCATCACCTTGACGATCACGAGTGCGGGCGCGAAAGCCCGTGCGAACGTGGCCAGCGGCGGGCCGAGCAACAGCGCCGCGCGGTCCGGGACGGCGAGGGTGAAGTTCTTCGGCACCATCTCCCCGAGCAGGACGTGCGCGACCACGACGATCGTCAGCGCGATCACGAACGACACCGGGTGCAGTGCCCCCTCGGGCAGCCGCGCGGCGTGCAGCGGATGCTCGAGCGCCGCGGCGACGGCCGGCTCGGCCAGCGCTCCCAGCCCGACCGAGCAGACGGTGATGCCGAGCTGGGCCGCGGCCATCATCCGCGAGAGCTGCTCCATCGCGGCGAGGGTGCGCTTGGCACGCCGCGAACCCGCGGCCGCCAGCGGCTCGATCTGCGAGCGCCGGGCCGAGACCAGCGCGAAGGACGCGCCGACGAAGAACGCGTTGGCGGCCAGCAGGGCGACCGCCGCCAGGAGGGCTCCGACGTTCACTGCCGGGCCCCCTCGACGTCCGGCGCCGGCGCGTGGCGCAGCGCGACCCGGTCGATGCGGCGCCCGTCCATCGCGGTGACCTCGAGCTCGACGTCGCCGACGCTCACGCGGTCGCCCGGGACGGGGAGGCGGCCCAGGCTCGCCAGGATCAGGCCGGCGAGGGTCTCGTAGACCTGCCCGCCGTCGGGGATGTCGATGCCGGTCAGCTCCTGAACCTCGTCCGGGCGGAGCAGGCCGGACAGCGACCAAGGCTCGTCGCCGCCCTTGCGGTCGCCGGAGCCGTTGCTGTTGCCCTCTTCCTCCACGTCGTGTTCGTCCACGACCTCGCCGACGAGTTCCTCGACGAGGTCCTCCAGGCTCACGACGCCGTGCAGGCCGCCGAACTCGTCCAGGACGACGGCGAGTTGGGCCTGACGGCCGAGCAGCTGGGCCAGCAGGTCGTCGACGGGCAACACGGACGGGACCAGAAAGGCCGGCGAGGCGACGTCCGAGACGTGGACGTAGTCGCGTCGGTCGGCGGGGACCGCGAACGCGTCCACCACGCTGACCACGCCGCGGACGTCGTCGACCGTGTCGCCGACGACCGGGAAGCGCGTGCGGCCCGTCTCCCGGGCCACTTCGAGCAGCTCGGTCAGCGTCGCGTGGCCGGTGAGGGTGGTCACCCTCGTCCGCGGCGTCGCCACGTCCCGGGCGCGCAGGTCGTCGAAGGTGAGGACCTTGCGGAGCAGTTCGGCCGTCGACTCCTTCAGCGCCCCTTGCTCGGCGGAGCGCTGGACCAGGAAGACCAGCTCGTCGGGGGTCCGCGCGGACGCGAGCTCCTCGATCGGCTCGATGCCGGCCCGGCGCACGATCCTGTTCGCGACGGAGTTCAGCCCGTGCGAGAGCGGGTGAGTGACGGAGGTGAAGATCCGGATCGGCCGCTGGACGACCTTGGCCACACCCATCGGGTGGGCCAGTGCGAGGTACTGCGGGGTCAGCTCGCCGAACACCATCGTCACGACCGTCGCGCCGGTGAGGGCAGTGGCGGCCGCGACACCGTTCGCTGCACCTTCGGACAACCCCCAGCCCACGAGCGGGTCGTGCAGCAGGTTCGACACGGCGGGCTCGGCGAGGAAACCGATGGCCAGGTTGGTCAGCGTGATGCCGACCTGGGCGCCCGAGAGCTGTGTCGTCAACGTGCGCAGGGCGACGAGCACGCCGGCCGCGCTGTGGTCGCCGGCCTTCGCCGCCTGCTCGACGGCGTGCCGGTCGACGGCCAGGAACGCGAACTCCGCGGCGACGAACAACCCGCAGGCCAGCACGAGCAGTGCCGCGACCGCGAGCGCGAGGACGTCGGTCACGAGGGTGCCCCCGGGGGACAGTCCTGCGGAGGCGGGGTCAGGACCCGGCCGTCGCCGCGAGGGTGGCGAGGGCCTTGTCTGCGTGGTCGTTGAACGAGAGCTCTCCTGTGATCACGTCGAGGACGCGGCTGTCGGTCCCGATGACGAAGGTCTTTCGCTGCGTCGGCCCGATCTTGGCCAGCGGCCCGCGCCGCTTCACGCCGTACTGGGCGGACACCGTCCCGTCCGGGTCGGCGAGCAGCGGGTAGTCGAAGCCGTGGGCGGCCGAGAACTTCTGCTGCTTGTCGACCCCGTCCATGCTGATGCCGACTCGCTGGGCGCCCGCCTTGGCGAACTCCGCCGACAGGTCGCGGAAGTGGCACGCCTCCTTGGTGCACCCGGGGGTCATCGCCGCCGGGAACCAGAACAGCACGACAGGGCCGTTCGTGAGCAGCTCGCTCAGGCGACGCGGCGTGCCGCTGTCGTCGGCGAGGGAGAAATCTGGGGCTTGGTCGCCAACCTTCACGGCGGTACCTCTCGTCGGGCCACTCGGGCCGCTCGTCGGGCCTGCGCCGAGCGCATCCCCCGGGTAATCGGTGGCAACGCACGGACGCCAGTCTGTCCTACCCACGTTCGTAGGGTGTGCACGGCCGGATGCCTGCGCGGGTCGCCCGTCTGTGTCGTCCGCAACTTCGAGAGGAGCGCGACGATGCTGGCGATCGCCCACCGGGCACCGGCCTCGCCCGAGGCTTGCGCGCGCCTGGCCGGGCTCGGCGTGCGGGTCTTCGAGATCGACGTCCAAGTTTTGGGCGAACAGCTCGTCGTCTCGCACTTCCTGCCCCTGCACCCGCTCGTGCCGCGCGTGCGCCGGGACCGCTGGGGGTTCACCACCCGTCCCCGCTCCGAGCGGGAGATCGACCTGTCGGCAGCGGTCGCCGCCGTTCCGGCCGAGGTCGAGCTGCTCCTGGACCTGAAGAACGACCGCGGCGAGAAGGCCGCGGAACTCGCGCACGCGGTGCTCGGCGCCGGGCTGGACCCGGCCCGCTGCCACGTCAGCACGAAGGGGTGGCACGTGTTGCGGTTGCTGCGTGAGCAGGGGTTCCGCACCTGGCGCAGCGTCGGGGACGCGGCGGCGTTGGCAGCCGTCCGAGGTGCCGCCCCGGTGCCGGACCACGCCGTCACCGTCCGGCACTCACTGCTGTCGGCCGAGGTCGTCGACGAGCTGCAGTCGGGCGGGACGCAGGTGATGGCCTGGACGGTCAACGACCTGCGCCGCGCCCGGCAGCTCGCGGCATTCGGGGTGGACGGGATCACGTCCGACTCGGTCGAGGTGCTCCGCTTCGCCGCGGAACAGGGACCGGAAAAAGGCGCTGCCCCGACGGAATGAATCCGTCGGGGCAGCTAGGCCCACCGTGGTGCGATGGTCGCCTCGCGGCGCGTTGCCGGACGCGGCCCCAGCCGAACTGGGTTCCCGCGGCGGCTTTTTTTATGGGACCCGGGGACACATGACGTACCCGTGTAGGCCGTCCACACATCGTAGAGAACGCCGTGCCCCCGCGACAGGGCGAGTCCGGAGAATCCTCAGGCGGACGGGTGAATTCCCGGCCCCGCCTCCAGCTCCGCTCGCGCGTCGCGGGCCCGGACGGAGCGCAGCCACGCGTCCACCCGAGGGGCGTCCGGGCCCGGCGGCAGCGGCGTTCGGGCGAGCGCGTCGTCGGCCTCCCGGTGCAAGGCGAGTCGCCAGGCCTCGACCTCGGCCCAGGCCAGCTCCCCCGCCCGGACGGCCAGGAGCCGCTCGCGCTCGGGGCCCGCGTCCAGCACGAGGCGCCCCGACGCCAGCAGCTCGCGTGCGGCGATCAGCAGGCGCAGCAGGTGCATGACGTGCTTCCACTTCGGGACGCCGTCGCGGCGCAGGTCGGCCTCGATCCGCTTGAACTGGGACAGGACGTAACCGGAGTACGTCTGGTACGCCAGCTGCGACAGGAACGCGTCCCGCAGCCCGACGAGCTCGGCGCCCACCTCGGTGCACACCAGCACCTGCGGGGAGTGCAGGACCTCGAGCAGGTTCGGGTTGGCCTTCAACGCCAGCTCGCAGAAACGCTCGACCTCCCAGGAGAACCGCTCGACCTCCGGACCCTCGATGTGCTGCGGCGGCTTGCGCAGGGACCAGAAGGACGAAGCCGGCGCCGCGTACACACCGCGGACGTCGACGTCAGAGTCCGCCGTGGCCAGACCGAACGCGCGGGACCCGACCACGGCCGCGTAGAGGGTCCGCTCCAGGACGAGGCGATGCGCGGCGTCCGGGTCCTCCCCGATGCCGACCAGGACGGCCGCCTGCTGCGCCAACTTGCGGACGTTGAGCTGCCCGCGCGCCACGACCACCGTGCGGCCGTCGGCCAGCGCGATCCGGTAACGCCCGTCGGGGTTCGATCCGGTCACCCGTCCGGTCGCCCCCGCGACCGGGCCGCCGGCGCGGTCGAAGACCGTCACCCGCAGAACGACTTGGGTCCCGTCAGGCAACCTCGGGGCAGCGGTCTCCATGCCGGTGCATCATTCCCGATCAGCGGTCTGCTAGCTCGTCGTGACGAACGCGTCGAGGTCGACGTAGGTGCCTGTGGACGCGGTCGCCTTGGTTCCCAGCGCACGGATCTCGATGGTGTGCTTGCCCGCCGGGGCCGTGGCGCTGAACAGGACGCGGCGGCGGTCCGTCGTCGCCGAGTAGGCGTCGACCGTTCCCACCTTCGTGCCGTCGAGGTAGACGTCGGCACGCCCCCTGTTGCCGGCCGTCGCCCCGATCCAGAGGATCCGCGAGCCGGTGAAGGTGAACTTCGCGTTCGCGCCCTTCGTCGTCGTCGTCTTCGAGCTGCCGCCCGAAGCGTCGGCGGCCTTGTTCGTGGTCCAGGAGCGGACCGGGTACGTGACGGTGGACGCGGTCTGCTGAACGAGGCCGAGCGACGTCGTCGGGCCGGCGACCCACGGCCCGACCAGACCTAGGCCATCGGTGGCGCGGACGCGATAACGCAGTTTGGACAGCGCCGCCGAGTTGAGCGTGATGCTGGTGTCCGTGGTGGCCGGCAGGAAGCTGCCCCACGTGCTGCCGCCATTGGTGCTGCGCTGCACCTCGTAGCCGGTGATCCCGTCGGAGTCGGAGGCCGACCAGTTCACGGTCAGCGGGACGGTCGAGGTGCCGATCTGGCCGCCCGTGCCGACGAGCGCCACCGTCGGGGCAACCGGCAGCGGCGGCGGGTTGGTCAGCGTCAGCGCGGAGTACAGCAGCCGGTTCGGGGAGCCTCCTCCCAGACCTGTGAGCATGTTCAGGCTCGCGCCCTGAGTGACGGCCGTCGCCACGTCCGCCGGCGCCGCGCCCGGGTTGCGCTCGAGATAGGTCGCCACCATCCCGGCGACCAGCGGAGCGGACATCGACGTCCCGCTGATCGCCCTGGTCGCGGTGTTGCTGGTGCTCCACGCCGAGGTGATGTTCACCCCGGGGGCCCACACGTCGACGCACCTGCCGTAGGAGGAGAAGGTGGCCTTGCGGTCCGCGGAGTCCGTGGCCCCGACGGTGAGCGCGGCGGGCACCCGCCCGGGCGAGGTCGCGCAGGCGCTGCCGGAGTCGTTGCCGGCCGCGATCGAGTAGGTCACGCCCGCGGCGATCGAGGCGGCCACTGCCTCGTCGAAGACGGCCGAGATCTCGTCGATGCCCGAGCTGAGGTTGGCGACCGAGTTGGGCACGTGGTGCGAGGTCACCCAGTCGATGCCCTCGATGACCGCGTCGAGCTCGCCGTTGCCGGTGCAGTCCAGGACGCGGACCGGGACGAGGGTCACGTCCTTGGCGACGCCGTAGGTGGAGCCGCCGAGCGTGCCGGCGACGTGGGTGCCGTGACCGTTGCAGTCGCTCGTGCTGCCGGTGGAGCCCGGCACGTTGGAGAAGCCGTCGGCGGGCTTGACCCGGTCGCCGAACTGCTGGTGCGAGGCCAGGATGCCGGTGTCGATCACGTAGGCCGTGACGCCGGCCCCGGTCGCGCCGTAGGTGTACCCGCCGCTGAGCGGCAGCTGCGGCTGGTCGATGCGGTCCAGGAACCAGGGCGCCGGATTCTGGGTGACGTCGCGGGTGTGCACCGTGTAGTTCGGCTCGACGTGGCGCACATCCGGGTTCTTCCTCAGCTCCGCCGCCGAGGACTCGGACATGGTGGCGGAGAAACCCTTCACCGCGCGCTTGTAGTTGCGGTTGACCTTGCCCCCGCGGCCGCGGACGCCCGAGCGGGCCTTCTCGATTTCCGCGCTCGACGCGGACTTCTCGAACGTGACGATGTACTCGTCCTTGACCCGCTTCGACTTCCGCCGGTCCGGCTTCGGGTCCGGCTCCGGGTCCGAAGCCTTCGCGGTCTTCCCGTGCTGGACCGCGGTCGCCTCGGCGGCGACGACGGGAAGAAGACACACCAGCGTCGCTGACAGGGCAACCACGACCGCGCCGCTGGCCTGTCGCCTCATCGATCGGGTTCTGGGCATCTTCACTCCTCGTCCTCACGGGCATCGGTTCCCAGCCGCAGGCTTGCGCCCACAGCACGATCGACCCGGGGACAAACGGAAGTTCCGCTCAGCGCCGCTCTGCCCCCCCAGGCGATTCGGCTCTGCCCCCAGGCTAGGTCGAGGTGAACCCGTTCGCGCACGATTTGCGATCTTAGCCAGGAAACTGCCATTCACCTGTGGACAGGCGCTGTGACTGGTGATCACCGAGTAACCGGATCCCGGACTCGTCCGGATTGGGCGAGTACCCGAGACACACCGCCGGCCGCCCGCATCGGGGGGAATTGTCCCGATGCGGGCGGCCGCCGGTCTGGTGGCGCCGAGCGTGCCTACCTGAGGCTGACGAACGCGTCGACGTCCACGTAGGTGCCGGACGACGCGCTGCGCTTCGTCCCCAAGGCCTTGACCTCGACGTTGTGCGCCCCGGACGGCAGCGTGGCGCTGAAGAGGACGCGCCGGCTCGCCGAGGAGGACGAGTACTGGTCGATCGTCCCCATGCTGGTCCCGTCCACGAATACCTCGGCGATGCCGCGGTTGCTGCCCGTCGAGCCGATCCAGTTCACCTGCGTGCCGGTGAACGAGAAGCGGGCGGTCGCGCCGGTGCTGCGCGACTGGCGCAGGCTGCCGCCGGAGGCGCCGGACGAGCTGACCGACGACCACGTGCCGGACGGGTAGCTGACCGAGGACGCAGTCTGCTGAGCCAACGTCAGCGCGATGGTCGGGCTGGTGGCGTAGTCGCCGACGAGGCCGAGCAGGTCGGTCGCCCGGACCCGGAAGCGCAGCGTCGAGGACGGGGTGACGTTCAGCGTCCCGCTCGTCGTGGTCTGCGTGGGCAGGGTGATGTTGCTCCACGAGCCGCCGCCGTTGACGCTCTGCTGCAGTTGGTAGCTCTTGATGCCGGTGGCGTCGGTGGCAGACCAGCTCAGCTTCACCGGCACGGTCGACGAGCCGAGCTGCCCGGTGACCGGAATCGCGGCCGCGGGGGCCACGGACACCGGGGCGACGTTGGTGGCGGGCGGGGGCGGCGGCGGGTCGACGGGCGGCGGCGGGTCCACCGGCGGCGGCGGGGGCGGCGGGGTCACGATGCCGCCTAGCAACGAGGTCAGCAGCTTGTTCGGCGAGCCGGTGCCCGGGCTGCCCACCAGGTTGGTGCCGGCGACGTTCAGCAGGGCCGTCCGGACGTCCTCGGGCAGCGCTGCCGGCACCGACTGCAGGTACGCCGCGACCACGCCGGCCACGTGCGGCGTCGCCATCGAGGTACCGCTGTAGGCGGCGGTGGCGCTGTCGCTGGTGTGGATCGCGGACGTGATGTTCGCGCCGGGCGCGAAGATGTCGAGGCACGAGCCGTAGTTGGAGAACGAGGCGCGCGCGTCGGTGTTCGTCGTCGCGCCCACCGTGAGCGCCGCCGGCAACCGGGCCGGGGAGGAGTTGCATGCGTCGGCGTTCTCGTTGCCGGCGGCGACCGCGTAGGTGACGCCCGAGGCGATCGAATTGGCGACCGCGGTGTCGACGGCCCTGGACGCGCTGCCACCGAGGCTCATGTTGGCCACGGCCGCGCCGGTGTGGTGCGCGGTCACCCACTCGACGCCCGCGATGACGCCGGAGTTGGAGCCGCTGCCGTTGCAGTCGAGCACGCGGACGGGGACCAGCGTCACGCCCTTGGCGACGCCGTACGTGCTGCCGCCGATCGTGCCCGCGACGTGGGTGCCGTGCCCGGCGCAGTCGTCGGTGCCCCGGCCGTCGTTGATGGCGGTGAACCCGCTGGCGACCCGGCCGCCGAACTGCGAGTGCGTCGCGCGGATGCCGGTGTCGATGACGTACGCCGTGACCCCGGCGCCGGTGGCGCCGTAGGTGAAGCTGTTGGTCAACGGGAGGGCGGCCTGGTCGAGGCGGTCGAGGCCCCACGTGGCCGGCGTCTGGGTGATGTCGCTGGCGTGCACCTCGTAGTCCGGCTCGACCGCGAGGACGTTCGGGTCCTTCTGCAGCTCGGCGACGGCTTCGGCCGACATGGTCGCGGAGAAGCCCTTCACGGCCTTCTTGTACTTGTGGTGCACCTTGCCGCCGCGGCCCTCGGCCTTCTTGCGCGCTTTGTCGACGTCCGCGGTGGAGGCGGCCTTGGCGAAGGTGACGATGTACTGGTCCTTGATGCGCTTGTTCTCGTGCCGCCCACTGGTGGGGTCGGGGTCCTTGCGCCCCTGCGACGCGGCCTCGGCCGGCATGCCGCCCAGCGGGATCAGGAGCGCGGCGGACACAAGGACGACGAGGGCCGAACGGCGATTAGACGTGCGATTGCGAGACACGTTTCCCACTCCTAGATCAAGGCGGACAACCGGATCGTGCACGAGGGCGCACACGGGCCCAGGCCCGATGCTTCGGTGCAGTTCCGGCCGACCTTGACGCCCCCCGACGATCGGCCTACATCGAAGGTATGACGCGGTGATCATCTGCTCAGCGAAATGGGTGATCTTGGAACGGACATGTCGGACATGGCTGGGCATAGGGAACTGATTGCCTGTCATATTTTACTCTCGGCGTGTTTAAACGACCGATGTCCGCATTCGGACGACTACCGGTTGGCCCCTCGGGCAGCCACCGGCCACTCGTCGACGACGCTGCCGCCTCGCACGACGGTCAGCTCGTCCGCCAGGTTCACCGCGGCGCACACGTGATTCGGCGCGACGGCGAGCGCCTCCCCCAGGGCCGGCAGGGGATCCGGGCCGGGCCACGCCACCGTCGCGTGGTGCTCGGAGAGCGCGGTGACCCGCGCGTCGAGGTAGCCCGGGAGCCGGCCGAACCCCGTGGTCCAGACCGGCCGGTCGGCCCCCAGCACCTTGCTGCCGGCGTCCAGGACGACCCGGCCCGGGGCCCGGCTGACCACCGTGCCGACGGCGACGAGGGCGAGGGCAGACTCGCCGCAACTGCCGAGCTCCAGTTGCTGGGCGTCGCCGAACACGTAGACCCCCGGGCGGAGCTCGGTGACCGTCCCGGCGGTCGTCATAACCGCGGTAGGCGTGGACCCGCCGCTGCGGACGACGGCGAAGAACCCGCCGCGGGCGAGGGTCTCCGCCGCGGCCATGAGGGCGGCGGCCTCGTCGGCCGCCGCCGGTCCCGCCGCACCGGGCCCGTACGAGTGCCCGGGGAAGGTGAAGATTCCCCCGACGGTGAGGCCGGCCCGGTCCGCGGCAGCGGCAAGTTCACCCGCAGCGCCCGGCGCGACGCCCGTCCGGTGATGCCCGCTGTCGACCTCCACCAGCACCTCGCAGGTCGCGCCCGCGTGCCGCGCCAATGCCTGAGCCCCCTGCGCCGAGTCCACGCCGACGGCCACGCGCGCCCGCTCGGCGAGGGCGCGCAGCCGGGCGCCGCGGGCGGCGTCGACCCACAGCGGGTAGGCGACGAAGACGTCCACGCAGCCTGCTTCGACGAAGACCTCGGCCTCCGCGACCGTGGCGACCGTCAGGCCGACGGCTCCCGCGGCGAGTTGGCGGCGCGCGACCTCCGGCGACTTGTGGGTCTTCGCATGCGGACGCAGCGCGAGGCCCCGCTCGCCGGCCAGCGCCGCCATCGCGGCGATGTTCTCCTCGAGAATGTCGAGATCGACGACCAGGCAGGGGGTGACGAGACCGTCGGGCAGGAGCACGCTCGGCATCCTCGCACTGCCTGCCGGTCGGGCGGGGGCGAGCGGGCACGGCCAACTGCGTCCGGTCGTTTCGTCCCACGGGGCCGGTGTCGGCGGGCGGGACGGTCATGAGGATGAGCGGTCAAAGCAGAGAGAGGAATTATCGATGGCGCGAGCGGTGCGGTTCCACGAACTGGGCGGACCCGAGGTGATGGTGCTCGAGGAGGTGCCGACGCCGCAGCCGGGGCCCGGCGAGGTCGGCATCGCCGTGGAGGCGATCGGGCTCAACCGTGCCGAGACGCTGTACCGCAAGGGGCTGTACCTGGAGAAGCCCACGCTGCCCGGCGGGCTCGGCGCCGAGGCGTCCGGAATCGTCACCAGCGTCGGCGAGGGCGTCACCAGCGTGTCCGTCGGCGACCGCGTCAGCGTCGTGCCGTGCTCGGCCATGAACGACTACCCGACCTACGCCGACCACATCGTGATGCCGGCGGCCGTCCTCGTCCCACGTCCGACCGGGGTGGACGCGGCGACCGCGGCCGCCACCTGGATGGCCTACCTCACCGCGTACGGGGCGATCTTCGAGCTCGGCGGACTGCGTCCCGGCGAGCCGGTGCTGATCACGGCGGCATCGAGCAGCGTCGGCCTCGCGGCGATCCAGATGGCGAACCACATCGGCGCCGTCCCGATCGCGTCGACCCGCACGGACGACAAGCGCCAGGCCCTGCTCGACGCCGGCGCGGCGCACGTGATCGCGACCGAGAGCCAGGACCTCGTGAAGGAAGTCATGGCCCTGACCGACGACCTCGGTGTCGGGATCGCCTTCGACGCCGTCGCAGGCCCGGGCGCGGAGATCGTCGCGCACACCGTCGCGCCGGGCGGGACGCTGTTCATCTACGGCAACCTGGCGCAGGCGATCACACCGGTCGCGCGCGGGCTGCGGGCACTGAACATCCGGACGTACCTCGTCCACGAGATCACGAAAAGCCCGGAGCGGCTGGGTCGGGCGGTCGCGTTCGTCAACGCCGGCCTGCGCGCGGGGACCCTCGCCCCGGTCGTGGACAAGATCTTCGACCTCACCGAGGTCGTCGAGGCCCACAGGTACCTGGAAGCCAGCGGCCAGGTCGGCAAGGTCGTCATGACCGTGGGCGGTGGGGGCTGAGCCCCCGCCACTCACGGACCCGGCTATCGGAGGGTGACGAACGCGTCCACGTCGATGTAGCGGCTGGTCGACTGGCCCGACTTGCGCACGATCAGCAGCGTGTGGGAGCCCGCGTCGAGGTTCGTAACGCTGTACAGGATGCTGCGGGTCCAGGTCGACGACCTGTTCTCGTCGACCGTCGCCACCAGGTTCCCGTCGAGGAACACGTCGGCCAGGCCCCGGTTGGACGCCGGCGTACCGATCCAGTCGACCTGGGTGCCGGTGAAGCTCAGGCGGACAGACGCCCCAGAGGTACGCGACTGCCTGATACTGCCCCCGGACGCCCCGGACACGCTGCTCGTGCTCCACGAGCCGGACGGGTACTGCACGGCAGACGAGCTCTGCGCCACCAGGGCCAGCGCGATGGTCTGAGCGGTGGCGTAGGAGCCGGTGACGCCGTACGTGTCGACCGCCCGGACCCGGAAGCGCAGATTGGCGGACGACGCCAGGTCCAGCAGGATGCTGGTCTGGGTGCCCGATGGCAGGGTGACGTTGCTCCAACTGCTTCCGCCGTTGGTGCTCTTTTGCAACTCGTAACGCGCGACAGAGTCGCCCGAGTCGGGGTCGCTGCCGCTCCAACTCACGGTGAGGGGCACGGTCGAGGTACCGATCCGCCCGCTGGAGGCGATCACCGCGGCGGGGGCGACGGTTACCGGTGCCTGGTTGCCCGGCGGCGGCGTGGTGACGGGCGTCAGCACCGAGTAGAGCAGCTTGTTCGGCGAACCGGACCCGACCCCGCTGATCAGGCCGGAAGTCGCGCCGCTGACCAGGGCGCTGTTCACAATCGAGCCGGAGGTGCCCTCGAGCAGGGTCGCGGCCACACCCGCCACGTGCGGGCTGGCCATCGAGGTACCGCTGATCGTGTTCGTCGCGGAGTTGGACGAGTTCCACGTCGACGTGATGTCGACGCCCGGGGCGAACAGGTCCACGCAACTGCCGTAGTTGGAGAAGGAGGCGCGCGCGTCCGTCCGCGTAGTGGCCCCGACGGTCAGCGCCGAACTCACCCGGGCCGGTGAGGCGTTGCAGGCGTTCTCGTTGTCGTTGCCGGCCGAGATGGCGTAGGTGATCCCGTCAGCGATCGAGGTGGCGACCGCGTTGTCCACCGGGCTATAGGTCCCGCCGCCGAGGCTCATGTTCGCCACCGCCGGGGTGCCTGCGACGTGATGCTCCGTCACCCAGTCGATGCCGGCGATGACCTCGGACCAGTACCCGGACCCGTCGCAGTCCAGGACCCGCACGGGGACGATGGTGACGGCCTTGGCCACCCCGTAGCTGGAGCTCCCGATCGTCCCGGCCACGTGCGTCCCGTGGCCGTTGCAGTCGGCGGTCTTGCCGGAGTCCTCGCCCTCGATCGCGTTGAACCCGTTCGCGACACGCCCGCCGAACTGGCTGTGCCCGGCCCGGACGCCGGAGTCGATGACGTAGGCGGTCACCCCCGCACCGGTCTTGGTGTAGGTATAGCGATTGTTCAGCGCGCGGGTCTGCTCGTCGATGCGGTCCAGGCCCCAGGTCGCCGGGGTCTGGGTGTCGGTCGCCTGGACTTGCCGGTCGGGCTCGACGGAGATCACGTGGGGGTCGTCGCGCAACCCCGCGAGAGCCTTTGCCGGCAGCGTCGCGGCAAAGCCCTTGACGGCGAAGTCGTAGTCGAAGTGGAACTTCCCGCCGCGGCCGCGAGCGCCTTCCCGCGCGAATGCGATGTCCTTCTTGGTCGTGAACCGGTCGAAGGTGACGACGTAGCGGTCCTTGAGCTTCTTCTTTACCACCTTGGACTCTGCCGCTTCGGCGGGGACGGCGGCGAGCGGGCACAGCAAGGCTGCGGCCAGGAGGGCCGCTACAGCGGGCCGACGCGGCGACCGCGGGCGGGTTGCAGACACGATTGGGGCTCCTGGTCACGAGGTTTCCAGAGGCTAGGTCGCGCTCGGGGACGGCCGCAGGCGCATCGTGATCTCCCTGTGGCGCCATGTCCGAGATGCCGGAAAAGCGTCTGACGCTATGTCAGGTCTTTCCCTCGTCTAGGTTCAGACCAGTGGAACAACCGCGGCCGGCGGGAGCCACCGACGGGCCGCGATCGCGAATCGTCGCCGGGACCTGGCAGGGTGTGCCGAATGCTGCACGTGCACCGGGCGACCTCCGCCGGGACGCTGGTCATCGCGCTCGGCGAGTTGCTCGCCGTCCCCGCGAGTGACCCGTTCACGGCCGAGGTGGTCGCGGTGCCGGCGAAGGGCGTCGAACGCTGGCTGGCGCAGCGCCTCTCGCACACGCTGGGCGCGACAGCGGGCGGCGACGGGGTCTGCGCGAACGTGGTGTTCCCGTCCCCGGCGCGGCTGCTCGACGGCGCGCTGACCCAGGTCAGCCCCGAGCTGGCCGGCGACGTCGAGCCGTGGGAGCCGGGGCGGGCGGTGTGGCCGCTGCTCGAGGTGGTCGACTCCTGCGCCGGCGAGCCGTGGTGCGCGCGCCTCGCCCGCCACCTCGCGGCCGGCGGGCGGCGCTACGCGGTGGCGTCCCGGCTGGCGGCGCTGTTCGCGACCTACGGGCAGGAACGGCCGGAGCTGGTGCGCAGCTGGGCCGCGGGCGAGCTCGGGGCCGTCCCGTCCGACTTGGCGTGGCAGGTCGAGCTGTGGCGGCGGCTGCGCGAGCGGATCGGCGCGCCGAGCCCGGCCGAGCGCCTGCCCGCTGCGCTCGCCCGCCTGCGCGCGGAACCCGGCGCCTGCGACCTGCCGCCGCGGCTGTCCCTGTTCGGAGCGACCCGCCTGTCGACCGCGCGCCTGGCGGTGCTGGCCGCGCTCGCGGACCGCCGCGACGTCCACGTCTGGCTGCACCACGCCTCCCCCGCGCTGTGGGACGCGGTCGCGTCGGGCCGGCCGGCCACCCACCCACTGCTCGCATCCATGTCGGCAGACGTGCAGGCGCTGCAGGGCCGACTCACCGCCGCCGCGCCGGGCCACGCCGACCGGCACCTGCCGGGTCCGCCCCTCCCGGTCACGCTGCTCGGCCGGTTGCAGGCCGACCTAGCGGCCGACCGGGTCCTGCCGCGCAGCACTCGGCCGATGCTGGACCCGGCGGACCGGAGCGTGGTCGTCCACGCCTGCCACGGCCGCGCCCGCCAAGTCGAGGTGCTGCGCGAGGCCGTCCTCGGCCTGCTCGCGGCCGACCCGACGCTGGAGCCACGCGACGTCCTCGTGATGTGCCCGGACGTGGAGGAGTTCGCGCCGCTGGTGGCGGCCGCGTTCGGCCTCGACACGGGCGAGGGGCCCGCCCACCCGGCAGCCCGGTTGCGCGTGCGCCTCGCCGACCGGGCGCTGCGCCAGGCGAACCCGCTGATGGGCACGCTCGCGATCCTGCTGGAACTCGCCCGGGGTCGAGTGGGCGCGTCGGCGGTGCTCGACCTCGCCGCCTCCGGGCCCGTTCGGCGGCGGTTCCGGTTCGACGACGACGATTTGGAGCACCTCCGGGAGTGGGTCGGCGACGCGAAGGTGAGCTGGGGTCTCGACGCTGCGGACCGGGCCCGCTTTTCCCTCGGCGGGCTCGGGCAGGGCACCTGGCGGGACGGGCTGGACCGGCTGCTGCTGGGTGTCGCCATGGACTCGGGCGAGCACTGGCTGGGCCCGACCTTGCCCTTGGACGACGTGGACAGCGCGGGCATCGACCTGGCCGGGCGGCTCGCCGAGCTCGTCGACCGCGTGGCCGCCGCTCTGGACGCCCTGTCCCGGCCGCGTCCGGTAGCGGAGTGGGCGGAAATCCTGGGCGACGCCGTCCTCGGCCTCGCCGAGCCGGCGCCGGCCCAGGCCTGGCAGGAGGCCGCACTGCGGGCGGAGCTCGCCGACCTGCGCTCCAGCGCGGCCGGCTCGACGGTGGCGCTCGAACCGGCCGACCTCGACGCGCTGCTGCGTGACCGGCTGGCCGGGCGCCCCACCCGGGCCGGCTTCCGCACCGGCACCCTGACGGTCGCGACGATGGTGCCGATGCGCTCGGTGCCGCACCGCGTCGTCGTGCTCCTCGGCCTCGACGAGGCGAGCTTCCCGCGGGCTGGCGCGGCCGACGGCGACGACCTGCTGGCCCGCGACCCGCGGCCCGGCGAGCGCGACCCGCGCGCGGAGGACCGCCAGCTGCTGCTCGACGCGGTGTGCGCCGCGCAGGAGAACCTGCTGGTGCTCTACTCCGGCGCGGACGAGCGGACGGGCGCGCTCGTACCGCCGTCCGTCCCGCTCGGCGAGCTGCTCGACACCCTCGACGCGACGGTCCGGGTGGCCGGCAACGGCCGTGTACGCGCCGAGGTGACGGTGCGTCACCCCCTGCAGCCCTTCGATCCCCGCAACTTCGCGGCCGGGGTGGGCGGGCGGCCGGGCAGCTTCGACCAGGCCTCCCTCGTGGCGGCGCGCGCGCTGATCGGGCCGCGGCAAGCCCTGCGTCCGCTGGCCGGTTCGCCGCTCTCCGATCCTGAAGACGCCGACGCCGGGGTCGCCCTCGCCGACCTCGTCCGGCTGCTGTTGCACCCGGCCCGCGGGTTCCTGCGCCAGCGGCTGGGGGTGGCGATGCCGGGCGACGACTCCGAACCCTCCGACGCCCTGCCCGTCGCGCTGGACGGCCTGGCCGCGTGGGCGATAGGGGAGCGCATGCTCGCGTCCCGCCTGCTCGGCACGGACGTGGCGACGTGTCTCGAGCTCGAGTCCCGGCACGGCACGCTGCCGCCCGGCGCGCTCGGCCACCGCGAGGCCGTGCGGATCGGCGCTGCGGCCGAGCGGATCGCGACCCTCGCCCGCGCCGAGCCCGCCACCACGACCGAACCCACGGGCCTCGACGTCGACGTCCTGCTCGGCGGCGGCCGCCGGCTGACCGGCACCGTCACGGGGGTGCGGGGCACGACCCTGCTGAGCGTCACTTACTCGACTCTGTCGGCAAAACACCGGCTGCGAGCCTGGGTGGAGCTGCTCGCCCTGACCGCGGCCGATCCCGCCCGCGAGTGGCGGGCGGTGGTCGTCGGCAAGGACGGCAAGGGCGCCAAGCGCAGCGTCCTGGGGCCGGTCGACCCCGCGCTGGCCCGGGCCGTCCTGGCCGACCTCGCGGCGCTGCGCGACGCCGGCCTGCGCGAGCCCCTGCCGATCCCCCTGCGGACGGCGGCGACGTACGCCGCGAGTCGATGCCGGGGCATGCGCCCGGACAACGCCGAGCGCGCTGCCGAGCGGGAGTGGACCTCCGAGAAGATGGGCGAGCGCAAGGACGCCGAGCACGTCCTGCTGTGGGGCGTCGACTCACCGTTCGAGACGGTGACCCGGGCGCGGCCCCGGCCGGCCGACTTCCTGACGGGTCATCAGGACGGCGCGGACGGCCCGGAGCCGCACCGCCTGGGGGTCCTCGCGATGCGCCTGTGGTCGCCTCTGTTGGCTGCCGAGAGGCTGGACTCGCTGTGAGCGACCTCGCGGAGCCGTTCGACCTGCTGGGGCCGTTGCCGGTCGGCACGACCGTGCTGGAGGCAAGCGCCGGCACGGGCAAGACGTACACGATCGCGGCGCTCGTCGCTCGGTACGTCGCGGAAGGCGCGGCCGATCTCGGCCAGCTTCTCGTCGTCACGTTCGGGCGCGCGGCGACCCGGGAGCTGCGCGAGCGCGTGCGCGAACGGCTCGCCGACGCGCGCGACACCCTCGCCGACCCCGCCGCAGCAGCCGCCGCGACGGACCCGCTGCTGCGACACCTCGCCGACGTGGAGCCGGCGGAGCTCGCCCGCCGGCACGCCCGGCTGGCCCGCGCGAGCGCGTCGTTCGACGCGGCCACCGTCGCGACCACGCACCAGTTCGCACTCGGCGTGCTCGCCGGGTTGGGTACAGCCGCCGACGTCGACCCGGCCTGGCAACTCGTGGAAGACCTGGACGCGCTCGTCGTCGAGGTCGCCACCGATCTGTACCTGCGCAAGTACGCCGTCTCGGGTGCCCCCGAGCCGACGTTCTCCCCCGAGATCGCCCTCGAGGTCGCCCGCGCGGCGGTCGGCGACCCGCAGGCTCTGTTGGCGCCCGACTCGAGCGGCCACAGCGGGCCCGCCGTCCGCGCGAAGTTCGCCGCGGCGGTCCGCCGGGAGGTGGCCGCCCGCCGCCGCAATCGCCGAGTGCTCGGGTTCGACGACCTTCTGACGTACCTTCAGACTACTCTGGCCGACCCCGTCGCCGGCCCGGCGGCGCGGGCCCGGCTGCGCGCGCGCTACCGCGTCGTCCTCGTCGACGAATTCCAGGACACCGACCCCGTCCAGTGGTCGATCCTGCGGGAGGCGTTCGACGGGCACGCGACGCTCGTCCTGATCGGCGACCCGAAGCAGGCGATCTACGCATTCCGCGGCGGCGACGTGCACGCCTACCTGGACGCCGCGGGCGTCGCGGGCGCCAAGGCCACGCTGCCGACGAACTGGCGCAGCGACGCGGGTGTGCTGCGCGGGCTGGACGCGCTGCTCGGCGGCGCGGCGCTCGGCGACCCGCGGATCGTGGTGGGCCCGGTGCGGGCGGGGCATCCCACCCCGGCCCTGCGCCGGGGCCAGGCCGGCCCGCCGGTGCGGCTGCGCCTGGTGCCCACCGCGGGGATGGTCGTGAACAGCCGTTCCGGGCTGCCGCTGGTCGCGGGGCCGCGCTCGGCCGTCGCCGACGACCTCGCGGCGGAGATCGTCACCCTGCTGACCGACGGGAGCGCGCTGACGGTGTCGAGCGGCGTTTCCGAACGGCCGGTCCACCCCGGCGACGTGGCCGTCCTCGTCCGGACGAACGCGCAGGCCGAACTCGTCCGCGAGCGGCTCGTGGCCGCCGGGGTGCCGTCGGTGCTTCGGGCCACGGCCAGCGTGTTCGCGACGGCCGCCGCGACCGACTGGCTCGTCCTGCTGGAGGCCCTCGAGCAGCCGCACCGCACGGGCCGCGTGCGGCGGCTCGCCGTGTCCGGGTTCGTGGGGTGCACCGCCGCCGACCTGGCCGACGCCGGGGCCGGCGGCGACGACGAACTGGCACTGCGGCTGCGGTCGTGGGCCGCGGTCCTCGCCGAACGCGGGGTCGCTGCCCTGCTGGCCGCGGTCGACGCCACCTACGCCACGCTTCCGCGCCTCGTCGCCCAGCCGGGCGGCGAGCGCCACGCGACCGACCTGCGCCACATCGGCGACCTGCTGCACGGCGCCGCCGCCGGCGAGGGGCTCGGCCTCACGGCGCTGCTGACCTGGCTGCGCCGCCGCCTCTCGGAGGCGGGCGGCGACTCCGGGACGGAACGCAGCCGCCGCCTGGACTCCGACGCCGAGGCCGTCCAGATCGTCACGATCCACACGAGCAAGGGTCTCGAGTTCCCGGTCGTGTTCGTCCCGTTCGCGTGGGACCGGCACGTCTGGGAGCCCGCCACCCCGCTGTTCCACGACGCCGCCGGGCGTCGGGTGCGGGACGTCGGCGGGGCCGGGAGCCCCGGCTGGCGCGCGGCAGTGACGGCCCATCAGGAGGAGGAGGCCGGTGAGGACCTGCGGCTGCTCTACGTCGCGGCGACCCGGGCTCGGTCCGCGCTGACGCTGTGGTGGGCACGCTCGTCCAACACGCCGTGCTCGCCGCTGCACCGCCTGCTGTTCGGCGTGCCGCTCGCTTGGCCGGAAGGACCGGAGGGGACGGTCCCGCCGCGGGAGGTCGCGGTCCCGTCCGACGCCGACGCGCTCACCCGTCTGGTCGCCCGGGCCGCCGGCTCGGGCGGAGGGCTCGCCGTGGAGGCCACGGTTTCCCGCGCCGGGCTGCGCTGGCAGCGTCCGGCGGCGGCGGTGCCCGCCCTGGCGGCCGCCGTGTTCGACCGGGCCGTCGACACGGCGTGGCGGCGCACGTCGTACAGCGGGTTGACCGCGACCGCGCACGAGCAGGGCCCCCGGGTGGCCAGCGAGCCGGAGGAGCCCGGCACCGTCGACGAGCCCGACGACTCGGTGCCCCCCGGCGACCTCGACGGGGCAGGCCCCACCTCGGACGAAGCTCGGTGGCGTGGCCTCCCGTCGCCGTTCGCCGGCCTCGGCGGCGGCACGTCGTTCGGCACGCTGGTCCACTCGGTACTCGAGGTCGTCGACTTCAGTTCCGCCGCCCTGCCGGCCGACCTCGCGGCGGCCGTGGCCGCGGCCGGGGGGACGTCCGCCGCGGGTGCCGACCCCGCCGGCCTGGCCGGCGCGCTGCACATGGCGATGTCGACGCCGCTCGGCCCGCTGGCCGGCGGCCGCCCGCTGGTCGCCTTCACCCCCCGCGACCGCCTCGTCGAGCTGGACTTCGAACTGCCGCTCGCGGGCGGCGACGACCCGGGCCGCGACGTGCGGCTCGGCGAGCTCGCCCCGCTGCTGGCCGCGCACCTGGACCCGGCCGACCCCGTGTACCCGTACGCGGAACGCCTCGCCGGGCCCGACCTCGCTCCCGCCTTCCTGCGCGGGTACCTGACGGGCAGTATCGACGCCGTCCTGCGCGTCGCCGACCCCCTCTCCTACCTCGTCGTCGACTACAAGACCAACCGAATCTCCCCGCCCGACACCGACCCCACCGCGTGGCACTACCGCCCGGCTGCACTCGCGCCGGCGATGCGGGCCTCGGACTACCCGCTGCAGGCGCTGCTCTACACCGTCGCGCTGCACAGGTACCTGACGTGGCGTCAGCCCGGATACGACCCGGGCGTGCACCTGGGCGGCGTCCTGTACCTGTACCTGCGGGGCATGTGCGGGCCCGGCACGGCGGGGGTCGCCGGGGCCGTCCCGGGGGTGTTCGCGTGGCGACCACCCGTGTCGCTCGTCGTCGCGGTGTCGGGGCTGCTGGCGGGAGTGACACCGTGACCGGCCTGCCGCCCTACTCCCCCGCCCGCGCCCGCCGGGCCCGCGGGCTGCTCGGCGAGTTCAACGCCGCCGGGTACCTGACGGCCGCGGACGTCCACGTCGCGCTGGCACTGGGTCGCCTCGGCGGCGAGGCCGACGAGACCGTCTTGCTCGCGGCGGCGCTGACCGTCCGGGGGACGCGGGCGGGGTCGGTCGTCCTCGACTTGGCCACTGCCGCCGGCACCCTCGGCCCCGAAACCGTCTTCGGCGAGGCCGACGACGCCGACGCCACCGACGAGACCGCGCTCCCCTGGCCGGACGCGGCGGCATGGCCGGGCCGCTGCGCTGCCAGCCCCCTCGTCGCGGGCGAGGGCGACCCGGCCGGGCGGCCCCTGCGCCTCGTGGGCACGTCCATGTGGCTGGACCGGTACTGGACCCAGGAGCGCCAGGTCGCGGGTGACCTGCTCGCGCGCGTCGACGGGCCGCGGCCGGATGTCGACCTCGACTTCCTGCGCACGGGCCTGGCGCGGTTGTTCCCCCTGGCGGACGACGCCGACCAGCGCCTCGCGGCGGCGGTCTGCGTCCTGTCGCGGCTCACGGTCGTCGCGGGCGGCCCGGGGACCGGTAAGACCACCACGGTCGCGCGGTTGCTCGCGTTGCTTCGCGACCAGCCCGGCCCGGCGCCGCGGATCGCCCTCGCCGCCCCGACCGGGAAGGCCGCGGCCCGGCTGGAGGAGGCCGTCCAAGCCGCGGCGCAGAAGCTGAGCCCCGAGGACCGCGAACGGGTCGGCGCACCCACCGCTTCCACGCTGCACCGCCTGCTCGGCTGGAAGCCCGGCGCCGCCGGCCGGTTCGCACACGACCGGTCGAACCGGCTGCCGCACGACGTCGTGGTCGTGGACGAGACGTCGATGGTGTCGCTGACGCTGATGGCGCGCCTGTTGGAGGCGTTGCGCCCGACCGCGCGCCTCGTTCTCGTCGGCGACCCGGACCAGCTCGCCTCCGTGGAGGCGGGGGCCGTGCTCGGCGACCTGGTCGGCCCCGGCCGCGTACCGGCACCGTCGGCCGCCTTCTGCGCGGTGCTCGGCGGCGTTCTGGACCATCCGGTGCTGCGCGGCGACGTCGAGGCCTCCGACTCGTCGACGGCGGGCGGGCGGCGGCTGCGGGACGCGGTCGTCCTGCTCGACCGCAACTGGCGCTTCACCGCGCACGGCGCGATCGGCTCGCTCGCGCGGGCGGTCCGCGACGACGACCCGGCCGCGGTGCTCGCGCTCCTGCGCGCGGGCGCCGACGGCGTCGAGTTCGTGGAGGTCGACGACGACACCTTGCTTTCGGACGCAGCCGTAACCGGCCTGCGCGCGGACGTCACGGCCGCCGGCGGCGCCCTGCGGGCCGCCGCGCTCGCCGGCGACGCCGACGCGGCCCTCGACGCGCTCGAGGCGCACCGCCTCCTCTGCGCGCACCGGGTGGGTCCGCGGGGGGTCCGCGCGTGGACCGACCGCGTCGCCGGCTGGCTCGGCCCGCCCGGTGCGCTCGCCCGCGCCGACGGGCGCTACGTCGGCGAGCCGCTGCTCGTCACGGCGAACGACCACGACGCCGGCCTGTTCAACGGCGACACCGGCGTCATCGTCCTCGGGGCCGACGGGCAGCCCGTCGCCGTGTTCCGCCGGGGCGGGGCGTGCCGGTTCGTCCCGCTCGGCCGGCTGCCCGACGTCCGGCCCCTGCACGCCATGACCGTCCACCGCAGCCAGGGCAGCGAGTTCCAGCGCGTCACGCTGCTCCTGCCCCCGGCCGGCTCGCCCCTGGCCACCCGTCAGACGCTGTACACCGCGCTTACCCGGGCGGTCGCCAGCGTCCGGGTCGTCGGCTCCGCCGCGGCCGTCGAGGCGTCCGTCGCCCGCCCCGCCGCCCGGGCCAGCGGGCTGCACGCGCGCCTGCGCTGATGGCTCTCGCAGGAGTTCCCTTCGGGACGTCCGGGTAGGTGGTCGTTATAGCGACCGGTTACCCGGACGTCCCGGAGTAAGTCGGCCGTCCACAGGAGCGCGCGCGACCGGAATTTGTCCACAGCGCGACGACTAGGCGTTCGCGGAACCCGATGGTCGCGTGATCCTCGCCGAGTGACCGACGAGACGAGAGCGCAGTATCGCCGAAAGCGACGACGTCGGGTTGCGATGCTCGCCCGCCGGCAGGACGGGATTCTCAGCAGGCGGCAGCTCTACGCTGCGGGCTTGTGCCGCGGCGAGGTACGGGCGGAGGTCCGGGCCGGTCGGTGGCGCCCCGTCGGCGGGCAATGCGTGCAGGTCCAACCCTCCCTGAACGGCCATGCGCGGTTCTGGCGGGCGGTGCTCGAGGTCGGTCCGAGAGCGGTGCTGGACGGGGCAAGTGCGCTGATCGCCTCAGGGTTGTCGGGCATCACCGAGGACCACGTCCAAATGGCGGTTCCCAAGTCGGCGGACCCCGGCGCTGCAAGGACGTGATCGTGCACGAGACCCGTCGTTACCGCCGCGACGCTGTGATCACCACCGGGGTGCCACGGATGAAACCGGCGACTGCGGCCGTCCATGCGGTGTTGTGGGCAAAGACGGACGCACAGGCTGCACTGTTTCTGCTCGCCGCAGTCCAGCAGCGCCTCGTCACGCCCGCTGAGCTGGCCGCGGAGGTGGAACTCGTCCGCCGCGACGCCCGCCGGGCCCTCCTGCGAAATCTCTTGGAGGACGTCACCGCCGGGATCCACTCGATGGGCGAGCGAGAGTTCGCCCGGCTGTCCAAGTCGCGGAAGTTTCCGACGCCCACCCGGCAGGCCGTCCAGGTGACAGCTAGCGGGCGCCTCTACTACGACGTGCGATGGGAACAGTACGGCTGGGTGACCGTCGAGGTCGACGGCTCCCAGCATGGCGAGGTGCGGGCCGCTGTGCCCGACGCACTGAAGCAGAACGAGTCGATGCTGACCGGCGCGATCGTCCTTCGCGTCCCGCTCATCGCGTTGCGGACGAATCCGGAGCCGTTCCTCGACCAGGTCGAAGCGGCCCTCCGCAGGAACGGCTGGCCGGGCCCCGACAAGCCCGGACGTCCGGGGAAGCGGTCGCTATAGCGACCAGTTACCCGGACGTCCCGAGGGGCCCTACGGCTTGGAGACGCCCTGGCAGAGGTCGTCGGTCGAGATCACGTCGAGGACGTTCGCCTGGATGCACACGGGCAGGGGGTTGTCGGCGACGGGCGCGGCGGACGCGGCCGGGGCTCCGGCGAGGGCGGCGGCCAGGGCGGCCGCGGCGAGGACGGTACGGCGGACGGTAGTGCTCACAGCGGGGCTCCAAGGCGGGGACGAGGAGGTGACGAGGAGGTGACGGTAGCGATTCCGGCCGGTCGAGCACGGCCGGACAAAACGGAATGTACCTGCCCGAAGCGCCCGGAGAATCCCCGATCCGAAAAATTTCGGGCGAGGTGTCGAAACGGCCGGTGCCCGTTCGACGCATGGGTAAGGCACCACCTGGCGCCCCCAGGAACACCGACGAAGGAGCACGACGATGCGATTCATGATGCTGGTGAAGGCCGACGAACGGTCCGAGGCAGGGCTCATGCCGGAGAACGCCAAGGAGGTTTTCGAGCAGATGGGCCGCTACAACGACGAGCTCGTCAAGGCGGGCGTCCTGCTCGCGGGCGACGGGCTGCAGCCCAGCTCGAAGGGGTTCCGCGTGGACTTCGACGGCGAGACGCCGGTCGTGGTCGACGGGCCGTTCGCCGAGACCAAGGAGCTCATCGCGGGGTTCTGGATCCTCCAGGTCTCTTCCCGCGAGGAGGCTGTCGAGTGGGCTCGGCGCGTCCCGTTCAGCGACGGCGTGCTCGAGGTGCGCCAGGTGTTCGAGACCGCCGACTTCCCGGCGGACGTTCTCTCGCCCGAGCTGGCCGCCCACGAGGAGGAGCTCCGCGCGCGCCTCGCCGCCCAGTCCTGACGGTGGGTGGGGCCGTAGGGTCGAGCCCGTGCCCGACGGCCCCCACACCCCCGCGCAGGACGCCACCAACCGCGCGATCGACGCGGTCTGGCGGATCGAGTCGGCGCGGTTGATCGCCGGCCTCGCGCGCCTCGTCCGCGACGTGGGCCTCGCCGAGGAGCTCGCCCAGGACGCGCTGGTCGCGGCCCTCGAGCAGTGGCCGGACGCGGGTATCCCGCGCAACCCCGGCGCATGGCTCATGGCAATCGGCAAGCGGCGCGCGATCGACCTGATTCGGCGTCAGGAGACCCTGGAACGTAAGCATTCCGAGCTGGGACGCGACCTCGAGACGGAGGCGTCGGACCCCACCGACGAGATCGTCGAGGCGCTCGACGGCCGCATCGACGACGACCTCCTGCGGCTCGTATTCGTCGCCTGCCACCCGGTGCTGCCGAAGGAGGGGCGGGTCGCGCTCACCTTGCGGCTCCTCGGCGGCCTGAGCACCGGCGAGATCGCGCGGGCGTTCCTGGTGCCGGAGCCGACGATCGCGCAGCGCATCGTCCGGGCGAAGAAGACGTTGACGAAGACGGGCGTCCCGTTCGAGGTCCCGGGCCCGGCCGAGCTCGCTGCGCGCCTGGCGTCCGTACTCGAGGTGCTCTACCTGATCTTCAACGAGGGGTACGCGGCGACCGCCGGCGACGACTGGATGCGTCCCGGCCTGTGTCAGGAGGCGATGCGGCTCGGCCGGATCGTCGCCGAACTCGTCCCCGCGGAGCCCGAGGTGCACGGGCTCGTCGCGCTGATGGAGCTGCAGGCGTCCCGGGCAGCTGCGCGTACCGGGCCGAACGGCGAGCCGATCCTGTTGGGCGACCAGAATCGTGGCCGCTGGGACCACCTGCTGATCCGACACGGGCTCGCCGCGCTCGCGCGGGCGGACGCGCTGGGACAGACGCGGGGGCCGTACGCGCTGCAGGCCGCGATCGCCGCGTGCCATGCGACGGCACCGTCCACGGCGGCGACCGACTGGATCCGGATCGCCGCCCTGTACGCGGCGCTCGCCCGGGCGGTCGGTTCCCCCGTCGTCGAGCTGAACCGGGCGGTGGCGATCTCGATGGCGATGGGTCCGGCGGCCGGACTCGAACTGGTCGACGCGCTGTACGGCGAGCCGGCCCTGGCCAACTACCACCTGCTCCCGGCCGTCCGCGGCGACCTGCTCGTCAAGCTCGGCCGCCACGAGGAGGCCCGCAAGGAGTTCGACCTCGCCGCGGCGATGACCCGTAACGAACGCGAGCGGACGCTGCTCGCGGCGCGCGCCGAGGAGTGTGCTCGGCCGGAAAGTTCACCAGGAGTGAGCCTGGGTACCGAGCCCCCATGAGCGGTTACGTGCAGAGCGGCGGCGAGTTCTCGCGCGACGAGAAGTACCTGACGACACGGATCACCGAGGACGCTCGCGACGGCTACCCCGTCGAGCCCGGGCGGTATCGGCTCGTCGTGAGCCGGGCGTGCCCGTGGGCGAATCGCGCGATCATCGTCCGGCGGTTGCTGGGTCTCGAGGACGCCATCTCGATGGGCGTGGCCGGGCCTGTCCACGACGAGCGCAGTTGGGCGTTCAACCTCGACCCGGGCGGGCGCGACCCCGTCCTCGGCATCGAGCGGCTCGAGGAGGCCTTCCTGGCCCGCGACCCGCACTACGACCGGGGCATCACCGTCCCGGCGATCGTCGACCTGGTGGACGGCGCCGTCGTCACGAACGACTTCGCGCAGATGACGCTGGACTTCTCCACCGAGTGGCGCGAGTTCCACCGCCACGGCGCCCCCGACCTCTACCCGGCGGACCGGCGCGACGAGATCGACGAGGTCGCCGACCTGGTCTACGGCGACGTCAACAATGGCGTCTACCGCGCCGGGTTCGCCGGCACCCAAGACGCCTACGAGAGGGCCTACCACCGGCTCTTCCATAGGCTCGACTGGCTGAGCGCGCGCCTCGCCCACCAGCGCTACCTGGTCGGCGACACCGTCACCGAGGCGGACGTGCGGCTGTTCACGACGCTCGCCCGGTTCGACTCCGTTTATCACGGCCACTTCAAGTGCAACCGGTCGAAGCTGACCGAGCTGCCGGTGCTCTGGGCCTACGCGCGCGACCTGTTCCAAACGCCCGGCTTCGGCGACACGATCGACTTCGACCACATCAAGGCGCACTACTACCGCGTCCACCACGACATCAACCCGACGGGAATCATCCCCGCAGGACCGGATCTGACGGGGTGGCTGACTCCGCACGGGCGGGAGGCGCTCGGCGGACACCCGTTCGGCGACGGCACTGCGCCCGGCCCGCCGCGGGCGGCCGAGACCGTCCCCGCCGGGCACACGCCGCTGGCCGCCTGACTCCGGCAGAATCGCCGCGTGGTCGATATCCAGGTTGCACACACGTCGGGCCTCGAGCCCGCGACGCTGCGCGAGACCCGAGAACTGCTGGACGTGGTCTTCGACGGCGAGCTGACCGAGGACGACTGGGAACACTGCCTGGGCGGAATCCACGTGCTGGCAAGGGAATCAGGCGTCCTCGTCGGGCACGCCTCGGTCGTCCAACGGCGTCTGCTGCACGGCGGCCGGGCGCTGCGCACGGGCTACGTCGAAGGGGTCGGCGTGCGGGCCGATCGGCGCGGCCGCGGGCACGGCGCCGCGCTGATGTCCGCACTGGAGTCGGTGATCCGCGGGGCCTACGACCTGGGCGCGCTCGCGTCGACGGACGAGGCCCTGGCGTTCTACCCCGCTTGCGGCTGGACGCTGTGGCGCGGCCCGGCGTCGGCGCTGACCCCGGCAGGAATCGTGCCGAGCCCGGACGTGGACGGCGGCGTTTTCGTCCTGCCGGTCGCCGTCGAACTGGACGTCGACGGCGAGCTCACCTGCGACTGGCGCGACGGCGAGGTCTGGTAGGGCTCGTCCCCCCACCCCGAGTCGAACGGGGCGTCCCGCCTTCGGAGGGCGGGCGATAGATCCGCTGTTGGGGGGTCGTCCCCGCGGCAGGAGTCGAACCTGCACTTGTACGGCTTCGTAGGCCGGTGCCATCTCCGTTAGGCGACACGGGGGTGAGAAACGAAAGGAGCCGCCCGCGCCGAAAGGCGGCGGGCGGCTCCCTGGAGCGGACGGGATTCCGTCAGCGGGGAAGGCGTCGGCTACCGCGGGCGCGCGGGGTGCGGCGTCGCGGGCGCCGGCGCTCGTACCTGCTGTCGGTGGACACCGTCTGCTCCCTGGTTTCGATCGGGCCTGAATCGGCCGCGTCCACCAGCGTGCGCCTGCGCAGGCCCCGGAGTCAATGGAGTTTCCGTGCAGGTCAGGCGGTCGAGCAAGAATCCGCGATCCCGTCAACCCCGCGCCAGGCACTGTTATCGGGATCACACAGTCTCTTGATGCACAGATTCTTGACTACAAGACGCTTGCGGGTGCAGAGTTCCCCCATCGCAACAACGGGACAAGCGCCCACAAGGCGCCGGATTTAGGAGCACAAGATGACCATCCAGACTCTCCCCGCTCCCCGGACTGCTGCCGCCGACAAACTCCCCGCCGACGACGCCCTCCACGCAGTGATCTACATGGAGTTCCTGTACGGCTTCGGTGTCGGCCCGTCGATCGACCTCGGCGCTCCCCTGCATTACGGCAAGGCCCGCGCTGCAGCCGGCAGCGTGTACCGCCAGGAATTCGAGCACGGCCTGGCCGTCGCGAACCTCGGCGACGAGCCCAGCGAGCTCGTTCTGGACCACCCGTACTACGACCTCGACAACATGCTGCGCACCCGGGTCATCCTCCCCGCGCACACCGCCGAGGTTCTGCTCTCCGAACCCGCCGCGTGAGGCCGCTTGCCTCCCGATCACCCTCGGACCAATCGGTCATCGGCTGACGCCCCCGCAGAAACCCTGCGGGGGCGTTTTCCGTTCTATGGCAGACAGTCAGATTGCTCGCCGGCAGGGCATTACAGCCGGACGACGAGCATGACCTCGTCCCGGTCGTCTCCGGGACCTACCCGGATCGCGCCCGCGTGAGTACCCACGACCGCGTACCCGAGTCGCTGGTAGAACCCCTCGAGGCCCTCACCCCCGCGGACCGTCAGCTGCAACTGCTCGAGCCCGAGCCGGCGGCCGAGGTCGTGCAGGCCTGTCATCAGCAGGGCCCCGTTGCCCGCGCCCTGCCGGTCCGGGCGGACCATCACGCGAAGCACCGTGCGCCAGTGCCTGCGCAAGTGGCTGCCCGCGTCCACGAGCAGGCCCATCGCGATCACCTGGTCGCCGTCCTTGAGCACCCCCAGGTTGTCGGTGCCGACCGCGACGCGCGCGATCGCGCGGTCCAGCGTCCGGGTCACCGCCTCGACCGGGGCGGGCGGGGTGAACCCGACGCTGCCGCCGGCGTCGATGACGGCCACCCACATGTCGAGCAGGGCGTCGTGCAAGCCGGGCTCGAGCGCAGCCTCCCCCTCGACGGCGTGGAAGGCCACGCGCACGGTCGTCCCTCTCAGTCGTGGATCGGTCCGCCGGACACGTGATGGTCGGCGTGGAAGAGGGCCTCCGTGAGCAGCGCGCGAACGTGCCCCCCGCGCAGCCGGTACACGACGCGCTGCCCCGCCCGCTCACCCTCGACGAGCCCGGCGAACCGCAGCTTGGACAGGTGCTGGCTCGCCGCCGTGGGTCGGCAGCCGGCGACGGCGGCGAGGGTCGCGACGTCGAGTTCGGCATCACGCAGAGCCCAGAGCATCCGGACGCGGGTCGGGTCGGCCAGCAACGCGAACGAGTGGACGGCGACGGAGACCTGCTCGGCGGTCAGCTCGTCGGGATGCGCGGGCGCGCGCGCCTGACCCCCGGAACCGGCGGCCGCGCTCTTGGTCATGGGCAAACCTTACCGAAGACCAAGAGATATTCGCAGCTGCGCATATCTCGGTTACGATGACGGCCCCGCATCCGACAGACGGAGGAACTCATGGGCCCCGACCACAGCCACGAAGCCGCGCACGTCCACGCTCATGCGCACGACGGGCAGGAGCACACCCACGCGCACGGCGAGCACGACCACGCGCACACCGAGCACGAGCACGACCACAGCCACGGCGGCGACAGCCACGCGCACGGCCACGTCCACCAGGCCGGCCTCGAGGGCGACCACGAGCACGCGCACGCCTGACGGACCCCGGCGGCTCGGCAATCGGCCCTTCCTGCGCAGGGTGCCGGGGTTGATCAGCTGACGTCAGGGACGAACGACCGCGACGTCCCCGGACAGGTTCGTGCGCTTGCCGTAGACGTCGCCTCGGTCGACGTACTCCAACGCGACGACGCCGGCGCCCGAGCTGAGCGAGCCGAGGATCCGCGACCACTTCTCCTCGGTCGCCGCGGTGCTGAGCCGCTGGGTCGTACCGGTGACGAGGTTCGTCAGGTACATCGGCGCGGCCAACTTCGGGACGTGCCGCCCGGGCCGAGTCCAGAGCAGGCGCTTCCCGTCCGCGGACAAGACCGGGTCCACGGCGAACCGATCGGGCGTGCTTTTCGCGGTGCCGACTCGGTGGAAGACCTTTCCGGCGGCGAGGTCGAGGACCCAGACGCCGGTCTCGTTCGGCGGTTCGCCGAGGTCCGCGTCCTCGTCCAGGGTGGACTCGCACACCTGCAGCGCCACGCGCTTGCCGTCTGCGCTCGGCGCCGAGTGGCCACACACGGCGTGTCCGCTCGGCAGATTGAGGGGGACGCGATCCTCGAGCCGGACGACGGTCCCGGCCTCGACGTCGCGAACGTAGAGGCCGTTACCGCCGTAGTCCCGATCGTCGGGGAGGCTCAGGAACAGCACCCTCGTGCCGTCGGCGGACAGGCGCGGCCCGCTGGCGTCGGTGGCGGAGACGGCGAGGCTGTCCGGGCCGGACACGAGCGAGACGGTCCCCGCCGCGAGGTCTTTCACGTAGGCGTAGGTTCGCCGGCTCCCCGCGGGCACGGGACGGGCGGGGTCCAGACTCCCGGAGGAGACGAGCAACACGCGGGCTCCGTCGGCCGAGAAGCCGGTCAGGTAGGCGTCACGGTCTCCCGCCGTTCCGTCTTCCTGAACCACGCGGGTCACCTCGCCGGTAGGCAGGTCCTTCACGAACACGTCGACGCGGTCGTTCGTGTCGCCCGGGACGAGGTTCGTCGCCCGCGACGAGAACGCAATTTTACTGCCGTCGTGGGACAACAGCGGCTGAAGACAGTCCGCGTCCGCCTTTGCTCCGGTGGCCGACGTGCAGGCGGGGGCGACCTCCTCGGTCGTGAGGTTGCGGACGTACACGCGCAACCGCGAGTCGGCGTCTCTCGTCAGGTAGGCGAGCCTGGTTCCCTTGCCGGACAGCGCCGCTCCGGCGAGGCCGACGGTGACCTTGGTCGCGATCGCGCTGGGGCCTGGAATCAAGGTCTCCCCGAGGCTCGTGCCCGTCGACGTGGGCGAGGCCGTCGGAGCGTCGATGTCCTCACCGCCGCACCCGGACACCACGACAGCGAGCATCGCCACCGCCGCCAGCGCGCGAGCCCTCATCGGTACGACACCACGTAGCCGCGGGAACCGGTGGAGTCGTATCCCAGCTCCTTGCCGGTGTTCGGGTCGTTCGCGGAGGAGAACGCGACGACGGTCGCGTCGTCGCTGACCGCGAGGGCGACCTCTCCACTTTCGCCGGTGCCGCGCGCGACTCGGCGAGTAGCACCGGACGACAATGTCGTCACGTAGAGCTTCGGGTAGAACGACTCCCGGTCCCGGTTGCCCTCCAATGCGAGTCTGGACGCGAACAGCAGTGCCTTGCCGTCGCCGCTCAGGAACGGGCGCAGGGCGGTCGCGTCCGGGGCGCCCGCCGCGGTGCCGACCCGGTGCACCACCTTTCCGGCCGTCAGATCCGAGACGTACACACCGGCGAAGTCCTCGCGGGTGGGCAGGGCGCCCGGGGATTCGACGACGAACGCGATCCGCCGGCCGTCGTCGGACAGCGAGGCGTCGGCGAGCGATACCGACGCCACGTCGAAGGGCTGGAGCCCGATGCGCTCGAGCAGGTCCGCAGTGGCGCCCGTTCGAAGATCGCGGACGAGCATCCGCGACGGGCGATCGCGCTCGCCCGAGACCCCGCGCGTGACGCTGCGGAAGATCGCCACACTGCCGTCCCCGGACAACAGGACGGGTCCGCCGTCCTGGGTGGCGTCGCCGTTCGGTCCGGCGAGCAGGGTGACCGCGCCGGTGGTGGTGTTCTTCACGTAGGCGTAGGTCGCGGCGCTGTCGTCGCTCTCCTCGGAGGCGGGCACGGGGTGCGCCGGATCGAGGCTCGAGCGGGAGGTGAAGGCGACCATCCGACCGTCGTCGGACACGCTGGCGAAGTAGGCGCTGCGGTTGCCCTGCGTCCCGTCACCTCCGACGCTGGCTCGGACGTACTCACCGGTGCGCACGTCGCGCAGGTAGACGTCGTTGGCCTTGTTGGTGTCGGTCGCCACCCGCGCCGAGCGACTGTTCTCCACCAGGAAACGGCCGTCGCCGGTCACCGTCGGCGCTTGGCAGTTCGACGACTCGGGGTAGGCCCCGGCGGTGCCTTTGCCCGCGACGACCTTGCCGGTCTTCAACTCCCGCACGGCCACGGTCCGACAACCCGACCCGCCCACGGTCACGGCGTACCGACCGTCGTCGGTGATCGTGGTGCCGGCGGCGAGGGTGGCGATCGGGACCTTCTCCGTGTTCAACTTCCGCACCGTGGGCGCGGGCGGCGCGGCGAGCGCGCCCGGCTCCACGAGCGCCTGCCCGCCAGCGGTGCCGCAACCGCCCAGGACGGCAAACACCGCCGCACCGCACAGTGCTCTCGCCGTCGCTCCCCTCACGGCGGCAGTGTGCCCCAGACGGCGCGGAAATCCTCTGAGACCGGCGGACCAATGGGACAACTTTTAGTGGACGCAACGCGGCCGAGGACGCATCCTCGGGCCAGGAGGTTCCATGCGAAGTCGGCCGAGTGCGCTCGGGATCTCGTACGCGTCGATCGCGGTGTTCACCGTGCTCGGGTCGACGGCGGCGCTGACCTACACACCGGCGGAGCTGCCGACCTCCTCGGCCCCGGCGCTGTCCGCGGACGGCACGAAGGTCGCATTCGTATCGTGGTTCGACCGCCTCGTCCCTGACGACACCAACTCCGCCAGCGACGTGTTCGTCCGCGACCTCGTCACGGGCGCGGTCACGCGGGCATCCACGACCTCCGCCGGCGCGCAGAGTTCGGCGGCGCCCGGTGCACCGAGGGCCGAGTCTCCGGACTTTTACGAGGCCGACCGCCTGCGGCGGCAGGCCCCGCAGCCCGCCCTGTCCGCGGCCGGCGGCCGCGTCGCGTTCCTGTCGGACGCCCCGGACCTCGTCCCCGGCGACACCAACGGCGAGGTCGACGTGTTCGTCAAGGACCTCGGAACCGGCGAGATCGTCCGGGCCTCCACGACGGCGGACGGAACGCAGGCGCACGGCTCGGACATTCTCGAGCGCCGCGAAACTAACCGGGCGACGAGGCACTGCGGCGCGAAGATCCGCTCGATCCGACGGGTCGCGCTGTCCGCCGACGGCCGGACGGTCGCGTTCCTGTCCAGCGCGCACGACCTGGTACCGGGCGATACCAACGGCTGCCCGGACGTGTTCGTCAAAGACCTCCGCACGGGCAAGCTCACGCGCGCCTCCACGACTGCGGCGGGCAGACAGTTCGGGCCGGGCGCCGCGGGCGACAGTGTTGCCCTGTCGGCGGACGGCTCCACCGTCGCGTTCACCTCACTCGCCGGCAGCCTGGTGCCCGGCCTGCTCAAGCACAAGTACTCGCTCTACGTCAAGAAGCTGGGCACGGGCGCGCTGACCCGGACGGTCGCCGGCACAGGCTCGGCCTTCGACCCGTCGCTGTCCGCGGACGGTACGAAGGTCGCGTTCAGCTCGCAGACGGGCACGTTCGACCCGAAGGACCGCAACAAGAGCAGCGACGTCTTCTTCGAGGACCTCCGCACCCGCACCGTCACACGCGTGTCTCTGACGGCGCGCGGCACCGAATTGAAGTACGGGGCGTCGAGCCCCCTCCTGTCCCCCGACGGCACCGTGGTCGCGTTCTCGTCCGGGGACCCAGCGATCCCGGAGGACACCAACGGGACCTGGGACCTCTTCGCCAGGGACCTTCGGACCGGGACGGTCACGCGCAGGTCCACCGCCGGCGACGGCGCACAGTTCCGGCAGGGTACTCACGGGGCGTCAGTTTCCAACGGGGGAAAGGTCGTCGCGTTCTCCTTCGGCACGAACGCGTACGTCCGCGACGAGCGTGGGCTGCTCCGCATGACCCCGCACCCGGACGACAGCTCGCTCTTCACGAAGTTGCTGCACCACCTGTACGGCTAGCGTTCCGCCGGTCTTGCACCGTCAGAAGGGCGGGACGTCGAGGCACGGCGGCGCGGGCTCTGGGTCGGGCTCGGGCTCTGGGTCCGGGTTCGGGTTCGGGTTGGGGTCGGGTTCGGGGCCTTCCGGGGTGGCCCAGGTGGTGGTGAGCTGCCAGGGCGTGCGGGCGTCGGGGTACCACGGCGGCGGCGGTTCGACCCCGCACGGCTCTGGGGCCGGGTAGCTCTCGATGACCGGCGGGGTATGCACGACGTACCGCCGGCCGAGCAGGCTGGTCCAGACGAACGAATGTGGCCCGGTTCGTTCCAGCCCCCAGCCCCCTCGGTGTTTGAGCCCGTGATCGCGCCCGCACGCCGGGCCGAGGTTCTCCCCGATCGTCGGCCCGCCGAGAGCATGGTCGATCGTGTGGTCGATCTCGGCTTTGGTGGCGCGCCTGCGGCAGCCCACACCGACGCACCGCCGCAGCGCCATCTGGACCTCGCGGCGCAACGCAGCGTCGGGAAAACGTCGGTCCGGGTCGGGGGGAGGTTTGTCTTGTTCGAAGTCCATCCGGCGGCGGATGTCCGCGAGGACCGGAATCCAGGCGGTCACGTTCTCGTCGGTCTGACGAGCACTCAGTTCTTCCAGTTGATCGAGGAGGGTCGCGGGGATCGCGATCTCGAGGATGTCCTCGGTGCGCCTGGCCCTCTTCGTGCCGGCCGGGCGGACCGGGGTGATCCCCCCGGCGCACAAGTAACCCTCCGGTGTGGTCACCGCCCACCGCCACTGCGCGCCGGCCAGACCGGCGACGATCGACCGGGCGAGCGCGGCGTGCACCGGGCCCCACCCGGCGAGCTCGGCCGGGAACTCGTCCGAGCCCAGCAAGGTCGAGAGGCGGACCTGCAACTCCATCCCACCGCGAACCGAGGCAGCAGCAGAACCCGGGCCCGGCCCGCAATCCTCCCCCGGCCCCCATTCCTCGCCCGGCCTGCATTCCTCGCCCGGCCCGCATTCCTCGCCCGGCCCGCCGGCCGGCGCCGGCTCGAGGTCGCCAAGCTCGGGGCCGTCGCCGGGACCCGGGTCGTCGGGCTCGTCAGGACCGGGGTCGTCCGGCTCGTCGGGGCCGGGGTCGTCCGGCTCGTCGGGGCCGGGGTCGTCGGGTTCGTCGGGGCCGGGGTCGTCGGGTTCGTCGGGGCCGGGGTCGTCGGGTTCGTCAGGCCCGTCGCCGGGACACGGGTCGTCGGGTTCGTCGGGACCGGGGTCGTCGAGGTCGCCGTCGTCGGGGTCGGGCGGGTTCGCGAGCAGATGCGCGAGGATCTGCGCGTCGGTCAGCCCGCTGTAGGTCCCGTCGAGCATCCCGATATACAGGTCCGCGCGCAGGTGCCCGATCCGCCGCCGGTCCCCGGCCGTCTTCGCGGACTTCGCCAACCGGTCGATCCGATCAGAAGCCGCCGCGGCCCGGCCCACCGGCAGGTGACGGCCCGTCACCGTCGCGGTGCCCTCCGGGTCGAGGTAGGCGGACACGTCCCGCTCCTCGATCGCCGCCTCGTACCGCTTCCTCGCCCACTCCGGATCGAGCGCCATCAGCTCACGCTTGATCTTCGCCCCGAGCTGACTCGTCGTCCACCTCGACGCTCTCGGCACCAACTTCTCGCACACCTTGCGCGCAAGCTCGTCCGGCACAGCACCGGTCATGAAGGTGAACTTCTGGGCCCGCCGCTCGTCCAGTTCCCCGGCCAGCATCCCCTCGCCGAGGCGAGGGAGCCGCACGAAGATCTCCCAGGCGAAGTCGACCAGCCCGTCCGCCCCGCGCGGGGTGAGCATCAACGCCGCCCGCACCTCGTCCGCCGCGTACCGGCTCACCTGCCCCGGCGCACTCCCCCACACCGCCGACGACCGCTGCGCCGTCTCCAACACCGCACCCAGGAACCGGCCCCGATCGTGTGCACCCTGGCGGTCTCGCGCGACCAGAACGTCCACAACCTCACCGTCGGCCACCGAGGCGAAGTCGATCTCGGCGAGCAGCACCGCGAGCCCCAGGCCCGGCGCCATCTGCGCCAAGCCCTCCGGGATCGCCCGCGTCGCCGTCTCCATGACCCCGACACTACGGAACCCCACCGACAGTTCCCGAACCCCGGAAAGCCCTACCGGCAAAGGAAAGTACAAGCATTCGACCGGACGTAACAACCCCGCCGTGACCCCCCGTTCACCCCGCCTTGCCACCCCGGCGACTTCGTGCGGCGACAGCCCACCTCGAGCGCCGCACACACCGCAGGAAGTGTGCCGCCAACGCAACAAGTGCACCGCCGGCGCACGAAGTCGAGGCCGCCGAACCGCAACGTCAGGACCCGAGGTCGCGACGGCCCGACGGCCCTGCGCACGCCAGCCCCCGAACCGCACTGATACAGGCTTCACCGGCGGAGAAGGCCGGAACCTCAGCGCCGCGGGACGGCCGCGTACAGCGACAGCGTGAACCAGGTCGGGACGGCCCGGCACGCGGCCTCGGGACCGTCCAGGACGACGGTGCCGATGCGCAGGGCGTCGGCCCACGTCGTGTCGCCGCGCCACACCTCGACGAGCCCGCGCAGGGTCCCGGAGACGGTGACCGCGACCTCGTGGCCGGGGTCGGCATCGCACACGTCCGCGCCTTCGGGAGTGACCACCAGCCACCACTGACGCGTACCGGCGGGCACGTCGGAGAATACGAGGCGCAGGACGGTGCGGCCGGGCGGGAGCGCGTCGCGGTCGATGTTGCGGTGCATGTCCCAGAGCAGGACCCTGGGGTCCAGGTCGTCGTCGTCGAGCTTGCCCGTCCAGCGGACGCCCCAGGCGCCGAGCGCCTCGACCACGGGCCGCAGCTCGCGCCCCGCCTCGGTCAAGAGGTACTCCGCCCCGTGCCGCGTCGCGACCCCGGCCCGGACGAGCTGGTCCAGCCGCTCCGCCAGCTGGGCCGGCGAGATCCGCGGGATACCGCGGGCGAGCTCGTCGGCCTGCCGACTCCCGCTCCCGAGTTCGCGGACGATCAGCAGCGTCCACCGCTCACCCAGCAACTCCACGGCCTTGGCGACTGGGCAGAACTGCCCGTAGGACCCCATCCCCGCACGCTAGGGGCCACGCGCCCGCGCCGCCAGGGGCCACCGGTACAGACATCAACTGACCCCGCCGCCACCTAAGGTGGTCCGCCTTCCCGCCCGATAACCCGGTCGAGTTTTTACGCGAGCAGGGTGAAGGCCCGGGAGGCGCACGTATGGAACACCTCGGAATCAGTAAGCAACTCATCGAGTCGCTTCCTGATGCGGTGTTCGTCGTGGGCACTGACGGCATGATCGCGTTCGTCAACGCACAGGCCGAGACCCTGTTCGGCTACGACCGGGCGGAGCTGCTGGGCCAGCCGATCGAGACCCTCGTCCCGGTCGAGGCGCGGGACATCCACCCCACGCACCGCGCCCGGTATTTCCAGAACGCCCAGGTCCGCCCGATGGGCGCCGGTTTGGAACTGTCCGGCCTGCGCAAGGACGGCACCCAGTTCCCCGCCGAGATCTCCCTGTCCGCAATCGAGACGGACGAGGGGCGGCTGGTCACGGCGGTCGTGCGCGACGCCACCGAACGGAAGAAGACCCAGGCGAAATTCCAGGGCCTGCTCGAGGCGGCCCCCGACGCCATGCTCGGCGTCGACTCCGACGGGCTCATCCAACTGGTCAATACCCAGGCCGAGCGCCTGTTCGGCTACCGCCGCGAGGAGCTGATCAACCGCCCCATCGAGACCCTCGTACCGGAACGTGCGCGCCGCGCGCACCCAGCGCACCGCAGGGGGTACTTCGAGAACCCGGAGGTCCGCCCGATGGGCGCCGGGATCGACCTGTCGGGGCGGCGCAAGGACGGCACGGAGTTCCCCGCCGAGATCTCGCTGTCCTCGATCGAGAGCGAGGACGGCGTGCTGGTCACGGCGGCCGTCCGCGACGCCACCGAGCGGAAGGCCTTCGAGGCCGTCGTGGCGCGGGCGCGCGACATCGCCGAGCAGGCCGCGAAGTCGCGCCAGGAGTTCCTCGCCAACATGAGCCACGAAATCCGGACGCCGATGAACGCGGTCATCGGCATGACCAGCCTCCTGCTCGACACGAGCCTGGACAGCCAGCAGCGCGACTACGTCGAGACCGTCCGGACCAGCGGCGAGCACCTGCTGACGATCATCAACGACATCCTCGACTACGCCAAGATCGACGCCGGCAAGCTGATGCTCGAAGAGCTCCCGTTCGGGGTTCGCGACTGGCTGCAGGAGAGCATCGAACTCGTCGCCCTGCAGGCGCACGACAAGGGCCTCGAAATGCTCTACGACGTGGATCCCGACGTGCCGGGCGTCCTCGTCGGCGACCCCTCGCGCCTGCGGCAGGTGCTCGTCAACCTGCTGTCCAACGCCGTCAAGTTCACCGAGCACGGCGAGGTCGCGGTGCGCGTGTTCCTCGACCGGCTCGAGCACGACGGCGTCTGGGTGCGCATCGTCGTGCGCGACACCGGGGTGGGCATCGCCGAAGACCGCATCGAGGCGCTCTTCGACCCGTTCACCCAAGCGGACAGCACCACCACGCGCCTGTACGGCGGGACGGGCCTCGGCCTCGCGATCAGCCGCCGGCTCGCGATCGACATGGGCGGTTCCATCAAGCTGGAGTCCGCGCCAGGCGCGGGCACGACCGTCACCTTCGCCTTCCGCGGCGTCCTCGGCGAGGCGTTCGCGACCACCCCGCCGACGGACCTGGCCGGCCGCCGGATGCTCGTCGTGGACGACAACCGGACGAACCGTCAGATCCTGGAAGCTTGGGCGGAACGCTACGAGATGGGTTGTGTCTCCGTGGCCGACGCCGAGGCCGCGCTGGCCGTGGTGAAGCACGACCTCGAGTTCGACTTCGTCGTCCTGGACCTCATGATGCCCGGGATGGACGGAGCCGAACTCGCCGCCCTGCTGCGCTCGCAACTGCCGGTGGCCCGCCTCGTCCTGCTCTCCTCCGCGGGCCCGTACGCCCGGGAGATCGCCGGGCGCGGGCTCGTCGACGCGGTGCTGTCCAAGCCGACCCGGGAAGAGAAGCTGTTCGGCGTCCTGTCGACCCTGCTGCGGACCGGCCACGCGGTCGAACCGGTGATCGCCCCGACGACGTCGGCTTTCGACCTGCAGCCGACGACGCGCCGACTGTCGATCCTCGTCGTCGAGGACTCCGCCGTGAACCAGAAGGTCGCCCAACACCTGCTGGCGCGCTTCGGCTTCCGCGCGGACGTCGCGGCGAGCGGCAACGAGGCGCTGGCCGCCCTCGACCAGCGCGACTACGACCTCGTCCTGATGGACGTGCAGATGCCCGAGATGGACGGCCTCGAGGTGACCCGCCTCGTCCGCAGCCGCTGGCCGGACCGGCCGGTCCAGATCGTCGCGATGACGGCCAACGTCGCCCCGGAGGACATCCGGCGCTGCCACACGGCGGGCATGGACGGATTCTTGGGCAAGCCGATCGTCGTCGAGGAACTCGCGAAGGTCCTCAACGGCTTGCTGGGGGCCTCGACCGTCCCGTCCGCGGAGACTGTCGACGGCAAGGTCGTCGGCCGGCTCGTCCGGCAGATCGGGGTGGACTCGGTGCGGGAGATCGCGGGCATGTTCCTGACGGACGTCGAGGAGGCCATGCCCACGCTGGCCGACGGCTGCCGGGACAAGGACCGCACCGTGCTGGCCCGCACGGCGCACCGACTTAAGGGCACCGCCCGCTCGCTGGGGGCGTACCGACTGGGCGACCTCCTGCACGACCTCGAGCGCGGCTCCGCCGACGCCGACTGGACGCAGGTCGAGGAACTGGTGCGCCGCGTCCAGGAGCAGGGCGTGCACACCCACGACCGACTGCTCGCGGAGCTCACAGCCGGCTGAGCGCGCCGACGTACGCCGTTCACAATGGCGAAACACACTCGGTCTTCAGGGTTCCTAGACTGGGTACGCAGAGCGCACACCGTCCGGAGGAGTCCTTCATGAGTGGCAACAACGTCCGCCTCCAGGCGATCAAGGACGTCGAGGCGTACGTACCGCCCGCCGTGAGCTTCACGGCGGCCGAGGCGCCGGGCGAGATCTTCGGCGCGAACGTGTTCAGTCGGGCGGTGATGCAGAAGCGGCTGCCGAAGTCGGTGTTCAAGTCGGTCATGTCGACGATCGAGAAGTCCGCCCCGCTGGACCCGCTGGTCGCGGACGCCGTCGCGTCCGCGATGCGGGACTGGGCGCTGGAGAAGGGCGCCACCCACTACGCGCACGTGTTCTACCCGCTGACCGGCCTGACGGCCGAGAAGCACGACAGCTTCCTCGAGCCGGTCGGCGACGGCTCGGCGCTCGCCGAGTTCGCGGGCAAGACCCTGGTGCAGGGCGAACCGGACGCCTCCAGCTTCCCGAACGGCGGCCTGCGCAACACGTTCGAGGCGCGCGGCTACACGGGCTGGGACGTCACCAGCCCGGCGTACGTGCTGGAGAACCCGAACGGCAACACCCTGTGCATCCCGACGGTCTTCGTGTCGATGACCGGTGAGGCGCTGGACCACAAGACCCCCCTGCTGCGCGCACAGCAGGCGATGGCCACGCACGCCGAGCGCATTCTGAGCCTGTTCGGGCACGACCCCGATCGCGTCGTGTCGTACTGCGGTGCCGAGCAGGAATACTTCCTGATCGACCGTCACTTCTTCCTCGCGCGGCCGGATCTGCTGAACGCCGGCCGCACCCTGTTCGGCTCGAAGCCGCCGAAGGGCCAGGAGTTCGACGACCACTACTTCGGCGCCATCCCCGAGCGCGTGCTCGGCTTCATGATGGATGCCGAGCGAGAGCTGTTCAAGCTCGGCATCCCCGCCAAGACCCGGCACAACGAGGTCGCACCCGGCCAGTTCGAGATCGCGCCGATGTTCGAGCGCGCGAACGTCGCGGCCGACCATCAGCAGCTGCTGATGACCACCTTCAAGACGATCGCGAAGAAGCACGGCATGGAGTGCCTGTTCCACGAGAAGCCGTTCGCCGGCGTCAACGGGTCGGGCAAGCACGTCAACTTCTCGCTCGGCAACACCACCGAGGGCAACCTGCTGCTGCCGGGCGACACCCCGCACGACAACGCGCAGTTTTTGGTGTTCTGCGCGGGCGTCATCCGGGCCGTCCACAAATACGGCGGTTTGCTGCGCGCGTCCGTCGCGTCCGCGAGCAACGACCACCGCCTGGGCGCCAACGAGGCGCCGCCGGCGATCATCTCGATCTTCCTCGGCGACCAGCTCGCGGACGTCTTCGACCAGATCGCCAAGGGCGCGGCGACGACCTCGAAGGGCAAGGGCACGCTGATGCCCGGCGTCGACACCCTCCCGTCGCTGCCGACCGACCCCGGAGACCGCAACCGGACGTCCCCGTTCGCCTTCACCGGCAACCGCTTCGAGTTCCGCGCACCGGGCTCGATGCAGTCCGTGGCCGGTCCGATGACGACGATCAACACGATCATGGCCGAGGCCCTCGACTACATCGCCACGTCCCTCGAGACCGCGCTGGCCGCGGGCACGGAGTTCAACACGGCCGTGCAGGCGGTCCTCACCGAGATCATCACCAACCACGGCGCCGTGGTCTTCAACGGCAACGGGTACTCCGAGGAGTGGCAGACGGAGGCGGCCGCCCGCGGCCTGCCGAACCTGCGCACCACGCTCGAGGCGCTCCCGGAGCTGATCTCCGAACCGTCCATGGATCTGTTCGGCAAGTACAAGGTCTTCAGCCACCGCGAGATGCACAGCCGCTACGAGATCGGGCTCGAGCAGTACTCCCGCAGCATCGGCGTCGAGGCCGCGTTGGCTCTCGAGCTCGGCACGACCGTCGTGCTGCCGGCGGCGGTGCGCTACCAGACCGAGCTCGCGATCAACCTGGGTGCGCTCAAGAAGGCCGGGATCGAGGCGGACCGCTCGACGCTGGACGGGGTCTCGACGCCGCTGGCCGAGCTCCGGAGCGCGCTGGCCGTGCTGAAGACCGGCCTGGCCGAGGACGCGGGCGAGAGTGCGCTGGCGGAGGCGGAGCACGCTCAGCACGTCCTCCTGCCCGCGATGGCCGGCGTGCGGGCGGCCGCGGACGCGCTGGAAGCGGTCGTCGCGGACGACCTCTGGCCGCTCCCGACGTACCAGGAGATGCTCTTCATCCTCTGAGTGCGAGCGGGCGCACCCTCCCACGCGCCCGCCGCGTCGAGTAGCGTCGCGCCCAGAGACATGCTACTCGAGCTAACAGGGAGTAATCACGATGGGACTTTCGATCGGCGACACCGCGCCGGACTTCGAGGTCGACAGCACCGAGGGGACGATCAAGTTCCACGAGTGGATCGGCGACTCGTGGGCCGTGCTGTTCAGCCACCCCAAGGACTTCACCCCGGTCTGCACGACCGAACTCGGCGCGATGGCCAAGCTCAAGCCGGAGTTCGACAAGCGCGGCGTGAAGATCATCGGCCTGTCCGTCGACGCCACGACCGACCACGAGGGCTGGGCCCGCGACATCGAAGAGACCCAGGGCATGGCGCCAAACTACCCGCTGATCGGCGACAAGGACTTCGTCGTCTCGACGGCCTACGGCATGCTGCCGGCCAGCACCTCCGGCGACGCGAAGACCCGCACGCCGATGGACAACATGACCGTCCGCAACGTCTTCGTGATCGGCCCGGACAAGAAGGTCAAGCTGATCCTCGTCTACCCGATGACGACCGGCCGCAACTTCGACGAGGTCCTGCGCGTGATCGACTCGCTGCAGCTGACCGCGAAGCACAAGGTCGCGACGCCGGTGAACTGGAAGCAGGGCGAGGACGTCATCATCGCCGGCTCCGTCAACAACGAGCAGGCGAAGGAGCTCTTCGGCACCTGGAAGGAGCCGAAGCCTTACATTCGCATCGTGCCCCAGCCCCAGTAGACTTCTGGGAAATCTGACAGCTCGTCACACCAGAGCCCCGGCAGCCCGCGACGCGGGTTGCCGGGGCTCTGTGCTGTCCGGCAGAGGTTTCGTGCGCGTTTCCAACCAAACCGTTCGTCCCTTTACCCCGAATGGACGGCAGGAGTGGACAACGAGCCGCAGAAGTCCGACGAGATTTCCGGTTCCAACCGACACGAGTCGGTCCACACCTCTGGACAGGCCTAGACCTCGCTTCGTCCCTCCGCGCATCAGCGACGCGGCACCGCCGCGCGCGGCTGCCGCGTGCCTGTCCAGCGCGGGACCCCCACCTGCTCCATCGGAAGGACAAGGACCCATGAGAACACCGAAGAGCCGGCGATTCCGCCCCGGTACCGTCGGGGCCGTCGGCCTCGTCGGCGCCGTAGCCGTCGCCGGCCTCACCACGCTCGGCGGGACCGCGGTCAACGCGTCCAGCCACCGGGAGGCTCCGCTGATCGCGGGCGACCCGCAGGCTGACAACACCGACACGTACGCGTTCGTGAGCCCCGACAAGAAGAACACCGTGACACTGCTCGCGAACTGGCTCCCCTTCCAGGAGCCGAACGGCGGCCCGAACTTCTACCCGTTCGCCACCGACGCGCGCTACAACATCAAGGTCGACAACTCCGGGGACGGGGTCGCGGACATCACCTACCAGTGGACGTTCCGCAACGACGACAAGCGGGGGAACAAGACCTTCCTCTACAACGACGGCCCCGTGAAGTCGCTGAGCGACCCAAACCTGCTGTTCAAGCAGCGCTACACCCTGAAGGAGATCACGCCGGACGGGACGAAGACGCTGGTCAAGAACGGAATCGCGGCTCCCTCGTTCGTCGGCAAGACCTCCATGCCGAACTACAAGAAGCTGCGCAGTCAGGCCGCCCGCGGCTTCGACAGTGGCAAGGGCTCCGGCCAGACCTACGCCGGCGGCGCGGACGACTCGTTCGCCCTCGACCTGCGCGTGTTCGACCTGCTGTACGGGGCGGACCTGAAGGAGGCCGGGCAGGACACGCTGAAGGGCTACAACGTCAACTCCCTGGCGATCCAGATCCCCAAGAACAAGCTCGCGCTGAAGGGCAACTCCGGCCGTAACCCGGTCATCGGCGTCTGGTCGACCACGGACCGCAAGTCCACCTCGATCGTCACGAGCACCGACGAGGTCGAGGCGCCGAGCACCGGCGGCGCCACCGAGGCCGGCTCCGCCGCCGAGTCCTGTGTGATCGCGATCGCCGGATCCTGCCCGCTGGGCACGTCGCAGTCCGTCGACGTGGCGGACGCGAGCACCGACACTGCGGTCACCACCTGGAAGCAGGTGTCCCGCCTGGGCAACCCGCTGATCAACGAGGTCATCACCGCGGCGGGCATGAAGGACCGGTTCAACCGGTCCAACCCGTCCGACGACCACAAGTGGCCCGCACTGGTCAAGCGCGTCACCAGCCCGGAGGTGCCCAAGCTGCTCAAGGGGATCTACGGGCTGAAGGCGCCGAAGACCCCCCGTGCGGACCTGGTCGAGATCTTCCTCACCGGCATCGGCAAGGACCTCGGCCCGATCAAGGCCGACCTCAACGCGCACGCGCTGAACAAGGACTTCGACGAGTCCGAGTTCGTGCCGTCGGAGCAGTTGCGGCTCAACATGAGCGTGCCGGTCAGGAAGAACCCGAACCGCCTCGGCGTCCTCGCCGGCGACTTCGGTGGCTTCCCGAACGGCCGCCGGCTCGGCGACGACGTCGTGGACATCGGGCTCCAGGCCCTCGTGGGCGCTGCCCAGACAGGCAAGCTCGTGGCGGCCCTCGCGGCCGGCGACGGGGTGAACGAGAACAACAAGAAGTTCACCTCGAAGTTCCCGTACATCGCGCGGCCGAACGAGAGCGGCGTCAACACCGAATAAGCAACACTCTGCCGTCGCCGGCCGGCTCGCTCGGCCGGCGGCGGCGCCCCAGTTTCCGTGTGGTTCCTCGACTTTGGTGGTCTCGTGAGAACTCCCGCTCCCGCTCGCCGCGTCCTCGTGGTCACCGGCGTGGCATTGGCCCTGTTCGCCGGCGGCGCGCTCGGCCTCGGCGCGCTGACCGGACCCGGGGACGTCGACGTCGCCGCCACCACGGGCGGCGCCGAACCCCCGCTGACCACCTCGGGCGCCGCCGCGACCTTCGACACAACCGGGTCCGACGCGCTCAGCGCCGGCATCGCCCGCCTCCAGCGCCGACTCGCCGACGGGCCCGCCCGCGCGGCGGACTGGGCGGCCCTCGGGGGCGCCTACGTCCAGCAGGCCCGGATCACCGTCGACCCGACCTACTACCCGAAGGCCGCGGGCGCGCTGCGCACCTCCCTCGACCTGCAGCCCGAGGACAACCTGGCCGCGCTGACCGCGATGGGCGCGCTGGCCAACGCCCGGCACGATTTCGCCTCGGCGGTGACGTGGGCGAAGAAGGCCCGCGCCGTCAGCGCCGAGAACCCGCAGGTCTACGGCGTTCTCGCCGACGCGTATACGCAACTGGGCAAGCCCGCCCAGGCCACCGCCGCCGTGCAGCGGATGCTCGACCTGGGCCCGGGGCTCGCGTCGTTCAGCCGCGCTTCGTACGATCTCGAGCAGCGCGGGGACGTGCCGCGCGCCCGCGTGCTGCTCACGCAGGCGCTGACCGACGCGTACGTCCCGTCGGACATCGGGTTCTGCCGCTACTACCTGGGTGAGCTCGCACTCAACGCGGGCGACCTGACCGGCGCGGCCCGGCACTACCAGCGCGGGCTCGTCGCGGACCCGCAGAACCCGCAGCTTCGCCACGGGCTGGCGAAGGTGGCGGCGCTCGCCGGGAACACCGACGTGGCGCTGCGCGAGTACGCCAACCTGGTCACTCGGGTCCCCAACCCGCAGTACGTCGTGGAGTACGGGGAGGTACTGGCCAAGGCCGGCCGGACGGCCGAGGCGAAGGACCAGTTCGCTCTCGTCGAGACGCTGCAGGCCCTGTTCACCGCCAACGGCGGCCGGGACGACCTGGCGCTGGCCGAGTACGAGGCCGATCACGGCTCCGCCGCCCGCGCGGTCACGCACGCGAAGGCGGAGTGGTCGCGGCGGCAGAGCGCGGTCACCGCGGACGCCCTCGGCTGGGCCCTGCACAAAGCCGGGCGCGACACCGAGGCGCTCACCTACGCGAACCGGGCGCTCGCCCGCGGTTGGCGCAACGCGCTGTTCGCCCACCACCGCGGCGAGATTCACCGCGCGCTGGGTAACACCGCGTCCGCCCGGCTCGACGCACTCCTCGTCCGGGAGTACAACCCGCGCTTCGACGCGAAGCTCCCGGCGCTGGGGCGTGCACTGTGACGGCGTGTCAGGTTATTCGACGTCAGGTCCTGCGCCTGGTTGTCCTGCTCACGCTCGTGGGGGCGATCCTGGGCCTCGGCAGCACTGCCGCCAGCGCCCACCCGCTCAACAACTTCTCGATCAACCAGCACCACGGCCTCGTCCTGTACCCGGACCGGGTCGAGGACAATGCGGTCGTCGACACGGCAGAGATCCCGACGCTGCAGGAGCGGCGCGCGGTCGACACCGACGACGACGGGAAGACCTCACCGGCCGAGCGGTCCGCGTTCGCGGCCCGGGCGTGCGCGACGGTCGCGTCCTCGGTCACCGGCGCCGTCGGCACCAGGGCCCTGACGTGGGCGGTGCGCACCAGCGCGCTGGCCTACCTGCCGGGCGAGAAAGGCCTCGAGGTAAGCCGGCTCACGTGCGGGCTCACCGCGCCGGCGAAGCTCGACCGCCCCGCCGGGCTGAGCTTCGCGACCCGCTTCTCCCCCGACCACGTCGGCTGGCGCGAGATCACGGCCACCGGCCGCGGCGTCCGCATGAGCGCCGCGTCGGTGCCGGAGCGCAGCATCAGCGACGAGCTCCGCCGCTACCCCGACGACCTGCTCGCCTCGCCCCTGAACCAACGGTCGGCGACCCTCGAAACCACCCCGGGCTCCGGGTCCTCCCCCGGCCTCGCGCCGACCGCGCCCGACGCGGGTGTCCTGACCAAGGCGCTCGCGCCGGTGAACCGGGCGTTCGACGGCCTGCTGAATCGCGACCTCACCGTCGGCGTCGGGATCGCCGCCCTCGCCCTGTCGATGCTCCTGGGCGCCTCGCACGCCGCCCTGCCGGGCCACGGCAAGACCGTGATGGCCGCCTACCTCGTGGGCCGCCGCGGCGGAATCCGGGACGCCGCCGTCGTCGGCGCCACGGTCACGGCCACGCACACGTTCGGCGTCCTGGCGATGGGCCTGCTCCTGTCGGCAACAGCCGCCGTCAGCGGCGAAGGCCTGCTCGCCTGGCTCGGCCTGCTCAGCGGCGCGCTCGTCGCGGGCATCGGCGTCGTCCTGCTCCGCTCCTCACTGAAGGCCCGCCGCCCGATCGCCCCCACGGACCCGGACCCACAGCCCGAACCCGAACTGGCCCTGGTCGGCGCCCCGGCGCCGAGCTCCGGCCACGGCCACGGCCACGGCCACGGCCACGGCCACGGCCACGGCCACGGCCACGGCCACGGCCACGGCCACACGCACAACCACGGCCTGGACCTGACCCAGGTCCGCTTCACCCGCCGCGGCCTGGTCGGCCTCGGAGTCGCGGGCGGTCTCGTCCCGAGCCCGTCCGCGCTGGTGGTGCTGCTCGGCACGATCGCGCTGGGCCACACGTGGTTCGGCGTCGCGCTGGTGTTCGGCTACGGCGTCGGCATGGCGGCAACGCTGATGCTCGCGGGCCTGCTGCTCGTTCGCCTGCGCGACCACGCCGACCGACTACTGCGCGGGCGCGCGGCCGGCCGGCTCGCCCGCCTGTCCGCCGTGATGCCCCTCGTCACCGCGGCGCTGGTGATCCTGGTCGGCGCCGGCCTGATGCTCAACGAACTCCCCCGAATCAGCTAGGAGACGACGACATGGACGCCCACCGAACCCGAGCCGGCCGGATCCTCGCCGCAGCCGCGCTCGTCACCACCCTGACGGCGTGCGGCGGCTCGGGCGACGACGCCGGCGGCCGCTTCGCCACCGGCACCGGGGAGTACCCGCTCAGCTGCCTAGACCACCAGCCGGACGCCCCCGGCGCGGCCTACACCGGCACGGGCGCCTCGGACACGGGCGCGATCTTCCAGATGCTGAAGTACTACACGGGCAACAAGGCGGTCACTGCGTACTGCGACGGCAAGGGCCCCACCGACACCGACCGGGAGTGGGCCGAGCTCTACGTGGACCTCGGCGCGGAACCCGGCAACGTCTCGCACCTGTTGCGGGAGAACAGCTGACCTCGAAACCGGACATTCGGCCGGATACCCCGTGCGAACGGACGATGTAACGAACCGCCTCGGTGACCGACGCTGGAGGGGACCGCCACCGCGGCGGTCCTGCGCGGCGCCGGACCTGGGAGTTTGCTGTGAGCGAACCGACGTCATCGGGCGCGAGCGACCGCGTCGAGCAGGCCGCCGACAGCGCCGCACTGGAGGCGACCGCGCGGGCCGGCCTGGTCGCGTACGGCGTCGTCCATCTGCTCATCGGGTGGTCGGCGCTGCGCCTCGCCTGGGGCGCGGCGCCGGAGAAGGCGGACAGCGGCGGGGCGCTGCGGACCCTGGCTGCCCAACCCTTCGGGGGCTTGCTGCTCGGTCTCGTCGCCGTCGGCCTGGTCGCGCTGGCGCTCTGGCAGCTCGGCGAGTCCGTTTGGGGTTACCGCGACCGACAGGGCGCCGCCCGCACCCGCAAGCGGGTCGCCAGCGCGGGCAAGTCGGTGGTCTACGCAGCCCTGGGCGTCAGCGCGGGTTCGTTCGCGCTGGGGGCGAAAGTCTCCGGCGGCGGCACGCAGGAGAAGACGGCCTCCGGCGTGCTCGGCTGGCCGGCGGGCCAGCAGATCGTCGAGGTCGTGGGGGCGGCGCTCGTCGCCATCGGGGTGGCGCACGTGGTCAAGGGCGTGCGCGGACGGTTCCGGGACGAGCTCGGCGGGCCCGCGGTCTCCGCCGCCGTCCGACGGCGGGCGACCGTGGTGGGCCAGGTCGGGTACGTGGCGAAGGGATTGGCGCTCGGCCTCGTCGGCGGGTTGCTCGTCTACGCCGCCTGGACGTTCGAGCCGAGCAAGGCCCGCGGCCTCGACGGCGCCCTCCGGGTCATTCTCACCGAGCCGTTCGGGCGTTTCCTGCTGACCGCGATGGCGCTGGGGTTCATGGCGTTCGGGCTGTTCGCGATCCTGCAGTCACGCTTCCGGCGAATGTGATCTGAGCCTCCGTCAGGTGTGGGTACACCTGCTGATCATGAGCTCAGGGTTTCACGGTATGTTCATGAACCGCCTTCGGCTGACCCCACTTGGGAGCCCCACATGAACCGTCCCGTGCTCGGTGCCGTGCTCGTCGCATCCCTCGCCCTCGCGGGCTGCGGGGGTACCAAGGACGAAGACAAGGCAGCCGAGCCGGCCCCCACCACGGCCTCGTCGGCGCCGACCGCGAGCGCGTCCGCGACGCCGTCGGCGGCGCCGGCCGGCACCGGTCTCGACACCTCGTTCGGGTCGGGCGGCGTCGTCAAGCTGCCGCTCGCGTCCAGCTCCAAGGACCGGCTGAGCGCCGTGGCCTTCAGCGCGGACGGCGACAAGCTCTACGCCGCGGGGCTCACCACCCAGGGCAGCGACCAAAAGCTGGCCCTCGTCCGCACAGGCACGGACGGCAAGTTCGACGAGAGCTTCGGCACGGACGGCGTCGCGAGCGTCAACGTCTCGACGAACAACTCGACCGTGCCGGCCGCGCAGCTCGAGCAGGCCCGCAGCCTGGCTGTCCAGAAGGACGGCAAGGTCGTCGTCGTCGGCACCGCCGAACACGACGGGGCGGCGACCGGCGACGCAGCCAAGGACACCGACATGGTGGCGGTCCGCTTCGACACGAGCGGCGCGCTCGACAAGACGTTCGGTTCCGACGGCGTCGCGCGCATCGACTTGTCGACCGGCCGGGCGAAGGACGCCGAGACCTTCCTCGGCGCCGACCAGGGTTACGGCTCGGCGATCCTGCCCGACGGCGGCATCGTCGTCTTCGGCAACACCGGGTCCGAGGGTAAGGAGAACGACTTCGCCCTCGTCGGCCTGACGCCGGCGGGGGTGCTGGACAAGGATTTCGGGACGGCCGGCGTCACTCGGTTCGATCTCGACGACAGCGTCGACTCGGCCCGCAACGTCGCGGTCGTCGACGGCAAGATCGTCGCCACGGGCTACGCCAAGGACGAGGGCGTCGTGAAGCCGGTGCTGATCCGCACCTCGCTCGACGGCAAGCCCGACACGACGTTCGGCACGTCGGGCTTCGCGATCCAGAAGCTCCTCGGGGCGGTCGCCGAGTCGTACCAGTTCGGCGTCCAGGGCGACAAGTTCGTGCTCACCGGCTACGGCAAGGACGCGGAGTCCGACAAGGTCGACCTGGTCGCGTACCGCTTCACGTCCGACGGCGACCTCGACACGAGCTTCGGGACGAACGGCCTCACCAGGATCGACAACGTCGGGGAGGACGACCGCGGCCGCAACCTGGTCGTCCTGCCCGACGGCCGGATCCTCTACGTGGGCAGCGGAAAGGTCGACGCGAAGAACATCCAGGCGATGGTCGTCCTGCTGAGCAAGGACGGCAAGCCGGAGTCCGGGTTCGGCACAGGGGGCAAGATCCTCACCGACCTCGGCACCGACGGCGACTCCTGGTACGGCGTGGCCCTGAGCAAGGACGGCAAGACCGCCTATCTCGCGGGCTACAGCAACGTCTCGCCCGAGGACGTCTCCTCCGACGACTCGTACCTGGGTCGCCTCGATCTCAGCTGAGCATCAGCCGGCGGTGGCGGTCGCGCCCGCCACATAACAAATCGGGCATGATGTCCCGATGAACACGAGCTCAGTAAAGGTACTCCCGACCTCGTTCGTGGTCGGCGGTTGGCGTGGCGAACTGACGATCGACGGGGACGTCCTCACGGTCACCGGCGACGGGCAGAAGACCGTCACGGTCGACATGAGGACGGTCACGCGCGCCTCGTTCAACTCCGGCAACGGCCTGTGGGTGTTCCGGTTCGCCGAAGGCGGCCCGGTTCGCTTCCAGTCGGCCGGCGGCATGCTGTCCGCCGACCGCACCCCGGCCGGCAAGGCCGCCAACGAAGAGATCACCAAGCTCCTGGCCCGACACAAGATCAAGGGCTTCCGGATCTGACCCCTGCGTCAGCGAGCCCGCGAGCGGGCCGCCGTGACGACCTCCGCGGCACCGGTCAGGCGCCCGACGAGGTGGTCGACGATCGCCGTGATCGCGAGGACGCACGCCACCATCTCGAGTGTCTCCTCGAGGGTCGTCCCGGCGGCGAAGACGAGTTCCATGTCGAGCCCGCGCGTACTGAACAGCCCGTTCACGCCCTCCATCCCGATCGCGCCGGTCAGGTAGCAGGCCAGGGCCACCGCGAGCCGGCGGACGACGGGCACCGGCAGCCGCCGAGCCGCCTTGAACAGGATCAGGCACCCGAGCGCGGCGATCACCGCCCCCGGGACGAGCCATGCGTACGTCGGCAGGTCCAGCCCGCTCGACCGCACCGGGGTGGCCAGCCGCTCGTGCAGCCCCGCGGTCTCGTCCAGGCTCAGGTACGCGCCGGCCGCGGCGATGACCAGCCACGCCCCCCGCACGCCGGCGTCCCGCGGCCCCGACTCGGCGGACAGCCAGGGCAGGAACGCGGCGGCGACCGCGACGACGAAGACCGTGAAGAGCAGGGAGGCGTTCCACCACGTCGGGAGGTTGGCCTCACCGCCGATGTCGACAAACGTCTTGAGGTCGCCGAGGTGCATCGACGTCGTCCGGTTCAGCCCGAACACGACGACGAACGCCGCCATGATTGCGGCCGTCACGCCCAGAAGGGCGACACCCAGGGACCTACCGGCCTTCGTGGTGGCAAGGAAGTCCATGCCGGCCCCTTCTCACGGTGGTGCGCAGAGCGGTGCCGGAGCTGACGCCGGCCCGGGGTCAAGTATCAGTGGCGCCACCTTAACGAGGCGCCCCTTCCTCCTTGATCAGGCGCGCAGGTCAGGATTTGACCAAGGACCTGTGCGCTCGAACGGCCCGACCTACCGTGAAAACGTGCGAAATCTGTGGCGTCGAACGTCCCTCGCCGGCGGCTGTGTCGCGTTGGCTGCCGCTGCCGTGGCCGGGGTCGCCTCGACCGGCTGGACGACTCTGGGTGCCGCCTCGACGCCCACCGTGCCTCCCGCTGCAGAGGTCACGGCCGAGCCTCGGGTGACGGAGGCGTCCGTCCCGGTCGCCGCGCCCGTGTTCGTCCCCGCCGCCGTCCCCGCCGCGCGGTTGAAGCCGGGCGAGAAGCCGCCCCAGTTCGTCGTCGTCTCCTTCGACGGCGGCGGCGGGCTCGACTCGTGGGAGTACTGGCGCGACCTCGCGCGACGGGCCGACGCCGGTCTGACCTTCTTCCTCACCGGGACCTACCTGCTGCCGGAGAGCAAGGCCTCGCTCTACGACCCGCCCGGCCACAACCGCGGGACCTCCGAGGTCGGGTTCAGCAAGGACGAGTCCGTGCGCCCGCGCATGGAACAGGTGCGCGCGGCGTACCTCGCCGGCCACGAGATCGGGACGCACTACAACGGCCACTTCTGCGGCCCGAACGGCGTCCAAAAGTGGTCGGCGGCCGACTGGGCCAGCGAACTCGACCAGTTCAACTCCTTCCTCACCGACTGGCGGGCCAACTCCGGCTCCCTCGACGCCGAGCCGATGCCGTTCGGCGTCGACGCCATCGTCGGCGAGCGCACGCCGTGCCTCGAGGGCAAGCGGGACGCCCTACTCCCCGTGCTCGCCGAGCGCGGCTTCCGCTACGACACCAGCGGCGACGGCCACCTGGAATGGCCGACGCAGCGCGCGAGCGGGCTCTGGGACATCCCCCTGCAGAAGCTCCGCCTCGCCGGCGACGGGGAATGGGTCCTGTCGATGGACTACAACTTCTACGACGCCCAGAGCAACGCCGCACCCGCGCCCGCCTCGCGGCACGACGCCCTGCGCAACCAGACCGTCTCGACCTACCGCAATGCCTACACCGCCCTGCGCGACGGCAGCCGCGCCCCGCTGATCATCGGCAGCCACTTCAGCAAGTGGAACAACGGGATCTACCGCGACGCCCTCGGGGAGTTCCTGCTCGCCACCTGCGACAACCCCGAGACCAAATGCGTCACGTTCACCCAGCTGATCGACTGGATGGAGGCGCAGACGCCCGAGACGCTCACCGAGCTCCAGTCTCGCCCGGTCCAGCGCATGCCCTTCTGACGGATCCTCCCCCGGCAGTAGGCTTGCCCACGCACAAGGGCGCCTCGACGTGAACGTCCAGGTCGTCTACAGCCGGTACTACCAGTGGGGTGGCCAGTCAGGGCTACTGACTCCGGGCCCGCCGGTACGGTGGGCGAGTGCGGGTCGTGACGTGGAACGTGAACTCGGTCAAGCAGCGGATGCCGCGGCTGCTCCCGTGGCTCGACCAGCGGCGTCCGGACGTCCTGTGCCTGCAGGAGACGAAGCTCGCGAACGACGCGTTCATAGAACTGCTGCGCGACGAGCTCGCGGGCCGCGGGTACGAGGTGGCCCACTCGGGCGAGCCGCGCTGGAACGGCGTGGCGATCCTGTCCCGCGTCGGGCTGGACGACGTCGAGGTCGGCATCCCGGGAGCACCCGGCTTCCCGCACGCGGAGGCGCGCGCGGTGTCGGCGACGTGCGGCGGCGTCCGCGTCCACAGCCTGTACGTGCCGAACGGCCGCGTCCCCGACTCGGACCACTACCACTACAAGCTCGCCTGGCTGGCCGCGCTGCGCGACCTGGTCGCGTCTGGCCCGGCGGAGACGCTGGTCTGCGGCGACATGAACATCGCCCCGGCGGACGCGGACGTCTTCGACCCCGACGCGTACGTCGGCCAGACGCACGTCACCCCGCCGGAGCGCGCCGCGCTGACCGCGCTGACCGACCTCGGCCTGCGGGACGTCGTCCGCGAGCGGTGGCCCGCCGAACAGGTCTTCACGTACTGGGACTACCGCGCCGGCATGTTCCACAAGAACCTCGGCATGCGGATCGATCTGATCCTGGCGTCCGCGCCGGTTGCGGGCCGCGTCGCGGCGGCGTGGGTGGATCGCCACGCCCGTAAGGGAACCGGGCCTTCCGACCACGCCCCCGTCGTCGTCGACCTGGACACCGCGCCGGACGGTGACATCGGCCCGCTCGTCCCCCCGCCGTCGCGGCCGGCGCCGAAGCGGGGCTCCGTCCGGCTGCCCCAGGCCTAGATGCAATTCAGCCGGAACAGATGGCCCGCAGCGCTTCGAGGTTGTCCTGCAGCCACGCGAGTCGGGCGGTCTCCATCCGGATCTTGACTATGTCGTTCTCGGACAGGACCTCACCGGCCGCCAGCCGCGCGGCCCGGCCCAGCGCCCGCTGGGCGCGCTTGGCGGCAATCAGGATGCCGACCGCCTCGGCCTCTGCTGGCGTGATCGCGCAGTTCTCTCGGTAAGCGCTGACGAACTCCACGACCCGGTCCAGGTCGAGGGCGACCTTGTGGTCCTCCCGCTCCCGCAGCGTGTAGATCTTGCCGACGTCGTGAACGGCCGTCGCGAGGTCGAGGGCGCGGGGAGCGCGCCGGGCGCTGTCGAAGTCCAACAGGCCGGTGATCGCATCGCCGGTGAACAGCATGCTGCCGCGACGGCAGCCGCCGTGGATGACCGTGGTTGGGAGCAGCAGCCACAACTCCGCCAGCCGCTCCGCCACCCGCACGCAACGCTCGTGGAGCTCGGGGTGATCCTCGGCGTCCACCAGCGGCAGTCGCTCGTTGACACCGTCGAGCAGGCTTTCCCGCTCCGTCTCGGGCGGGTCTGCGAGCGTGAGCCCCTCGGCGATCGCGTGGTAGGCGGCCAACATGCGGCCCGCAGCCCGAGGGTGCTCGATACGTTCGGGGTCGTAGCCCGTGCCGGGCAGCGGGACCGTGGCGGTGAACAGCCGGCCGTCCAGCTCGACGACCGCGTCGCCGTCCCCGGCCAACAGCGGCACCGGCACCGGCAGGCCGTGGCCGCGCAGTACGCCCAGCAACTCCACTTGCCAGCGCAGGGACTCGATGCTCTTCGAGCGGTAGGAGCGGCGCAGGAAGTAGGCGCCGCGATCGGTAAAAACCTGGGCGTGGTTGTTCTTGCCGGCCGAGAGCCAGTGCACCGACCGCACTCGGCCGAGGCCGTATACCGCGGCCACCTGGTGCAGCGGGAACGGCTCCTTCGGCAGCTTGCCCGACTCCTCGACAGCGGCCTCGACAGCACCGTCCACGTCGGCTTGAGCCGTCATCGGCCGGCCCGCCCAGACGCGACGTGGTCGAACTGCTCGAGCCAGAACGGGAACTCGGGATCGTCCAGCAGGCCCTTCTTCACCAGGCGGCTCAGGCTGTGCGCGATGTAGCGGGCCCGGTGGAAGGCGACGTTGACGAGGAATTCCTCGCTGCCGGCCGCCCGGGCGTACGCGTCGAGGAAGTCGCGGGTGGCGTGTTCGGCCGCCTCCGGGCGACCCGTCCGCTGGAACGCATCGGTGTGCAGCCGGTGCAGGAACTCCGCGACGTCCCGGCCGGGGTCAGCGGGGGCGCTGCGGTCGAGGTCGATCACGGTGACCGCATTCTCGGCGAGGAACACGTGAATCGGGCGGTACTGGCCGTGCGATTGCACCGAAGGCACGTCGCGGGTGTCGAGCGACAGGTCGTTCAAGCGGCCGATCAGGCCGAGCGCCGTGTCGAGGTACCCGGGCGTGGCGACGAGCGCCTTCGCCAGGCGTTTGGCCAGGCTGATCAGCTCGCTGGTGACCACGGACGACTTCGGCGTGCCGATAGCCAATCCGCAGGAGTGGAATCGGCCGAGCCACGCGCCGGCGTCCGCGACGCCTGCCCGCCATGCCTCCTCGCCCTCGTCGTAGAAGTCGTCAAGGCAGCGACCCTCCGCACCCCAGCAGAGCAGAACCTTCTCCTCGGGATACCAGGCGATCGGTTCGACAGTCCGTTCACGGTGCGCACCGTCGAAGCCGGCCCCGCGGAACGCGACCAGCTTGTGGTGCACCGCGGCCCCGTCGTCGCCCGGGAACAGCTTCGCGAACACCGGGTGGCATCCGTCCAGCGCAACGCGCACGGTCGCGGCTCCGCTGCCGTCGAGCTGGATGACCTCCGTCTCCCAGACACCGGCACCGGCTTGCGGCGCCGGCAAGTGCGGCCGGACGAAGGCGTCCAAAAACTCCGGAGTCTGCACCTGCGCGGCCCGCAGGACCTGGGCCTCCTTGAGCGAACGCCCTGGCGAGATCTGGCCGGGGGAAGGTGTCCGGCAGCATGGGCGCCGCCGGGCTCAATTGGCGTTCGGGTCGACGTGTGCATCTGAGCTCCCGTTGAGTGGGTATGCGTGCGTGGGCAGATTGGAGCGGACCGGACCCGAACGGCCGTTGCCATTGCCGTTGGACGACCCGTTGGACGAGCCGCTGGACGCGAGGCCCTGCAGCCGCGCCAGCTCGGCGTACCGACCGCCGTCGGCGATCAGGGACTCGTGGGTCCCCTGTTCGACGACACGTCCCTGGTGCAGGACGACGATGCGGTCGGCCCGCACCACCGCGCTGAGCTGGTGGGAGATGATCACGGTCGACCGACCGGCGGTCGCCCGCTCGATGGCGGCGAGAACGTCCCGCTCGCTGCGGGCGTCCAGGCCCGTGGTCGGCTCGTCGAGGATGAGCACGCGTGCGTCCCGCAGCACAGCCCGGGCGATCGCGATGCGCTGGCGCTGACCGCCGGACAGGGTGTCGCCCCGCTCGCCGAGGTGGGTGTCGTACCCGTCGGGCAGCTCGCTGATGAAGCCGTCGGCGTCGGCGATCACGGCCGCCGCCCGGATCTGGTCGTCGGTGGCATCGGGACGTCCGTAAGCGATGTTCTCGCGCACCGTCGTGTGGAAGAGCACCGTCTGCTGAAGGACGACCGCGAGCTGGCGCTGGTAGCTCGACAGCACGAACTCGCGCACGTCGTGGCCGTCGGCGTGGACCGTCCCGAGGTCCGGGTCGTAGAGCCGGCACAGGAGCCCGACGAGAGTCGACTTGCCCGCCCCGGTCGCCCCGACGACCGCCACGGTCTGCCCCGCGTGGACGACGCAGGTTCACGTCCTGGAGCACGTGACGGCCCGAGTCGTAGCCGAAGCACACCCACCGCAGCTCCAGCTCGCCGGTGAGCGCCGGCGCCACCACTGCGTCGGCACGCTCGACGATCTCGGGCTTCGTCTCGAGCACCTCGGCGATCTTCTCCGCGCGGACGCTGGCCTTGGCAAGCTGCGCGGGCAGCTTGGACAGCGACCGTGCCGGGGAGATCACGTCGCGCAGGTAGGCGGTGAAGATGATCAGGTCCCCGGGGGTCAGCGCCCCGGAGAGCACGCGCTGGGCGCCGAGCCAGACCAGAGCCGGCCAGCGCGACCGCGGTGATCATGTCCAGGACGATGCTGAACAGCCCCGCCACCCGCAGGACCTTCATCTCCTGGCCCAGGTTTTCGCCGGTCTTGCGACGGAACCGCTCGACCTCGTGGTCTTCGCGGCCGTAGACCTTGACCAGCTTCACCGACGCCAGCGTCTCCTGCGCCAGCGACGCGAGGTCACCCTCGCTCGAGCGCACCTGCGCCTCGACCCGCTTGATCCGCCCACGGAACCGGTTCACCACGACGATGAGCAGCGGGAACATCAGCATCATCAGCAGGCTCAGTTGCGGGTCCAGCACGAACATCACGACCAGCATCGCTACCAGGAAGATGACGTTCGCGCCCGCCTCGATGACGGTGGTGGTGATGATCGACTGGACCTTCTCGACGTCAGATGTCAACCGTGTCATCAGATCGCCCGCGCGCTGCCGTTCGTGGAACCGCAATGACAGGCGCTGCAGGTGGTCGTACATCCGGATGCGCACGCTCGCGGACACTGACTCGCTCAAACCGGTCAGCACGTAGGAACGGGCAAACCCGATCAACGAGTCCAACAGGGCGATAAGGGCGAGCGCGACGACGATCGCGAACAACATCGTCTGAACGTCCGCGCCACCGCCGGCGCCCCCGCTCTCCTGCGGCACGAGCACCTCGTCGAACAGGTACTTCAGCGGCCACGGCTTGAGCAACCCGACCGCCGTGCCGACAAGTACGAGGACGGCGGAGAGGATGAAGCGCTTCTTGTGCGGCCGCAGGTGCGGGCCGAAGATCCGGTAAATGTCCCGAACCGGCATTCCGGTGCCGGCCTTGGCCTTGGCCTTGGCGTTGGCCTTGGAAATCGTCCGGCCCCTGATCCTCGCCCTGACCGTGGCCCTGACCGTGGCCCTGACCTCGGCGGCGACGCTCATCCCGCCACCGACAGCAGGGAATCGCCCTCCTCGTCATCCACCACAGACCCCGTGACGGGCAGCGAGTGGGCGAGGGCACGCCACGGAGAGATGCCGATCGTCGAGTACGCGGCACCGACCTGGCACGCGTTCAGCGCCAGCTCGAAGGACCCCCAAGCGGACAGGCGCAGCAGCCCGGCATGCCCGCACTCCGGCTCGACCGGGCGGTCCCAGGTCACCGGTTGCCCGGCGGCCAGGTCGACCCAGACCGCGGACCGCGCGGCTGCGAAGCCGCGCCGGGACGACCCGTCGTCCTCCAGCGGCGTCAGGGCGCGGCGGCCCTCGCGCAGCAAGTGCAGGTAGTCCGGGCAGAGCGCGAACTCGACCCCGACGCGGGCGCAGTGCTCGGGCAGCGTGTAGGACACGGACAGGCGCGCGGTGTCCGCGGGCAGCCGCAGCGACTTCTGCAGGCCGTGCAGGCGGCTGCCTGGCTCGACGTTGGCGAGCACGAGCAGGACGCCGTCCGTGTCGACGCGCAGGTCGCGGATGGCGTAGGCATCGTTCTCGCCGCCGACGTCCGCGAGCCCGCCCGGGTGGTTGCGCGGCCGGCCCATGAACTGGTGGGGCTCTTCCTGCCAGTTCCAGTCGTCGGCGAAGTTCCCGATGACCACCCGGCCGCCCGGGCTCGTGAGGTCGCACGCCAGCACGATTCGGCCGCCGAAGCGCGGGCTGACGACGAGAAAGAGGGCGCCGTTGCTCAGCACCACCTCTTCGTTGCCCTCCCCGTCCAGGTCCGCGACCTGGGCGAAGACCGTGCGCTCGGGCCGGTCCGCGCGCAGCGCGGCAATCGCGAGCAGGCGCGCCTCCCGGACGTGGTTCGCGGTGGCCCTGGCCCACGGCGCCGGGCGGTAGCGTCCGAACGCGTCCGGCTCCTGCCAGCCAGTCTCGTAGGAGCTGACCATGAGCTGGTGCCAGGCCGCGTCCCACAGGCCACCGGGCGGGGGCGAGGTCGGCGCGCACAGCAGCGTCTCGACGGCCTTCAGCTCGTCCCGGTACGGGCGCCATTCTTCGGCGTCCCAGAATCCCTGGTAGTCCTCGCCCGCACCCTGCTGGGTCACGAGCTCGTAGAACCCGCCGGCGTCCACAGGCCGCACGGTCTCGATGTCGTGGGCGGCCAGCCATTCCGAGGGCAGCGAAAGCCGCACGCGGCCGTCTTCGGTCAGCTTCTGCAGCGTGGCGGAGTAGGGAGCGATGGACTGCTCGTGCCAGGGGGACGGCGCCCAGGGGCCGACGCCGGCCGAGCGCTCCGCATCGTCGCCGAAGGTCAGCACAGCACCCGGCCCTGCCTCGGCAGCGGAGGCCAGCACGTGGTCGAGCCGTTCGGCCTGCGCGGGGGTGCCGAGCGGAAGCGACGTAACGCAACTCGCTGGACAGCGGGAGCACGACGAGGCTCTCGGCACCCGCCACCCGGTACGGGCGCAGGTGCCGGCCGTCGCCGCCGGGCAACGGCCGGTCGATGTTGCCGCCCTCGCCGCAGCATGCCGCGGCCGGGGCGGAGTCCGCGTCGAAGTCCGCCCGCGTGACGTCGTCGGTGGCGGTGGTCGTCCGGTAGGCGTGGCGGTCGTCGAGGAACAGCGCCCGGTAGCCGCCGTTGGGCAGGTCCGGGTTGGCGAAGACCTCGCCGAGGATCTGGGTGTTCCACACCCTCTCGGGCACCCACGCGCACTGGACCTGCTCGGGGTGGACGCCGTAGTGGACCTGGTACAGGCGCAACGTCTCGGCGAGTTGCCGGCGGTTGTGCTCCCAGGAGAACAACGGCATGACGTTCTGCGCGTAGGCGCTGCCGATGAGCTCGAGCAGCCCCTCTTCGTGCGCCCGGCGGACCAGGCCCGCGAAGGACGGTACGTGCCAGGTCAGGGCCGTCGTCAGGGTGCCGCTGACGTGCAGGGCGAGCGGGACGCCGTTGGCAAGGTGCTCGAGCAGCATGCCGCTGAGCGCGCGGTGCAGGTCGAACACCCCTTCCCGGTTGTCGTACCCGGCCGTGACGATGTGCTGGTGGGCGTGCTGAACCAGGATCAGGTCGACCGGTCTGGGGAAACTCGCGTCCCTCATCGGGCTTCCAGGGACCCTCGGTCCAACCAGCCTGCGCAGGTATCGAGCCAGGGCGCCGCGAACGAGGCGTCCGCGACGGGCCGCACGACGAGCCGGTAGAAGAGCACCTCGAGGAACGTGCGGGCCACGTACGCCGGCGCGGCGGCGACAGCGTCTGGCGACCCGCCGGCGGCGAGGTAGCCGTCGACCAGGCTCATTGCCCAGGCGTGGGACTCGTCGTCGAAAGACTTCCGCGACGCGGCTGCCATGGTGATCGCCTGACCGACGAAGTGCCCGAGGTCACGCCCCGCCGGAGCCAGCGCGGCCCGGTCGAAGTCGATCACCATGATGCGCTCGCCGTCCATGTGCACGTTCTTGGGTTGGAAGTCACCGTGGGTCGGGACGAGCGGACCCGCGCCGCCGGCGGCGAGCAGCGGGACGAGTTCGTGCTGAAGGTGGCGCAGGCGCAACGCCAGCAGCGGATGCAGGACCGCGAGCTGGGACACGTAGTGGTCGATCTTCTCCGCCTCGAAGGCGACCGGCAGGGGGCGCAGGTCCGTGCCGGTGACGGCGTGGAAACGGGCCAGCCACTCACCCGCCCGCCGGACGTTGTTCACTGTCCCGACCGGGTCCGCCAACCCGTCGTGAAGGGTGCCTGACGGTGCCTCAGACTGCAGCAATAGACGGCGGTTCGGGAGGAAGCCGAAAGTAGCCGGAACGCTGTAGGCGCCGTCGAATCCGCAGTCCCGGAGTCGTTGCAGCAATGCGTGCACGGCCGCGCCGTCGCCCTTGCCGTATACCTTGCCGACGATCGCATGGGTGGTGCTCTGCCCGGCAGAGCGTTCGGTCACCACCCAGCGCACCACGGGCCGCGATCGGGAGGCGTGCAGCACCTCGCCCCCGATGTCCCGCACGACCCCCTCCGCGACCGGCGGCAGCGGCGGGGGGTCGGCGAGGACGGCCTCGGCGATCGCCTGCCGCTCGGCCCTGTGCACACCGACGACATGGCCCTCCGACACGACACTCACGTGCGCCCCCACTCCATGTTTTGCGGATGTTCAACCAACCGTAACCGCGGCTGGATCTTGACCAGCGCCCTTAATCCCTTGTTGTGAATCCGTCACACCCTTCGGGTGTGACGGATTCACGGGGGCTGTCAACAGCCTGGGAGAAAGGCCGACAAGGGGGGAGGAACTGCTGGGCAGACAAGCGATTTTCTCGCCCGAATCATCACGGATTTTGACAATCCGGACCGATCCTGAAAACCGGTCTCACAAATCCAGGCTCAGGCTCAGACCGCGGGACCGATCGCCCCGAATCGCTCTTCTCTGCAGACCGGAATGATGCCTCGTCAGATTTCGAGTTTCGGCGAACCCTCACCTGCGGTGCCGTTCTCCGTTCGCCGTCGGCGTTTCGCCCCGCGCGCGGGCGGCCGAGGGCTACTGTCGTCCCCGGACCGCCTCCGGGTGCGGCCGGGGAACGGGGGGACGTCGTGTCGTCGAGCATCGGTCGCAAGAACGCCGGCCTCCGCCGCACACCCGGCGCGCTCGTCGTCCTGCTGTCGGCGGTGAGCCTCGCGGCCACCGGCTGCAGCAGCGGCAAGGACCCGGCACCCTCCCGGTCGCCCGAGTCGAACAACTCCGGCAGTCCGGCCGCGAGCGTGCACGCGCCCGACGGGTGCACGACGATCGTCGGCGGCAAGGACTCCGCGGCGCTGGCCGCGGCCGTGAGCAAGGCCCTGTTCGCCTCCGCCCCCGTGGTCGTCGTCGCCCCCGCGACCGACGGCCCCGAACTGCGCGCGGCCGCCGACGACGCCCGCAAGATCGGCGCGCCCCTGCTCCTCGACGGCGGGTCCACCGCCACCGGCGGGTCCGCGACGCCCTCGCCGACGCCCGACTCGGACGCCGCGGACGACGCGGACTGCGTGACCCCGTCCCCCTCCCCGACGCCGACGCCCACGCCCACCGCCACTGCCACCGCCACGACTACCGCGAGCCCGACGGCCACGGCCGAGGCGGACGAGACGTCGCCGGAACCGTCCGGCTCGGCCTCCCCCGGGTTCACGGCGGCCGCTGTCGAGCCCACGGAGGAGCCCACGGGGGAGCCCACGGGGGAGCCCACGGGGGAGCCCACGGGGGAGCCCACGGAGGAGCCCACGGAGGAGCCTTCCGCGGCTCCCGAGGCTGCGATCGCGACCGCGCTGGACTGCTCGCCGCCGACGTTCGCCGAGCCCGCTGCGACGCCCACCCCGTCCGCGGAGCCGGCCGCCGAGACCATTGCCGAGCCCACCGGCACGGCCACCCCGGAGGCGACCGCCACCGCTGAGGCGACCGGCGAGCCCACGGGCACGTCGTCCCCGAGCTCGACCCCCGAGGCGACGGAGACGGCCACCCCCGAACCGTCCACCGCCCCGGCCGACCGCCCGGCGGCCCGGGAGATCGACCGCCTCGGCGCGAAGACCGTCCTCGCGGCGACGCCGCAGCTCGCCGCGGACCTCCGCGCGGCGCTGCCCGACGTCAAGGTCGTCGAGTCCGCGCGTGACCTCCCGGCGACCTCGCTGCCCGCCGCGCTCGGCGGCCTCGCCGTCCTGGTCGACGCGGACGACGACCCGCTGACCCTGCCGGGCGCGATCGCCGCGTCCGCCACGGCCCAGGCCGCGGGGGCGCGCGCCGTGGCCGTCCAGGGCGACGACCCCCGGGCCGACGGTTGCGCGGTCTCCGCGTTGTCCGCCGCGAAGCCGGAGAAGGTCCTGGCGGCCGGCGGCGACTTCGGCCCCGCCGACCGCCTCGCCGATCGGATGGCGGTCGTCGTCGGCGGCATCCAGCTCCCCGGCGGCGGCCAGGTGTTCTTCCCCGGCCGCCGGCTGATCGCCCTCTACGGCCACCCGGGCGCCCCCGAGCTCGGCGTCATGGGCGCACAGAGCCTGTCCGCGAGCATCGACCGGGCGAAGCGGGTCGCGGAACCGTACATCTCGCTCAGCGACGTCCCCGTCGTCCCGACGTTCGAGATCATCGCGACGACCGCACAGGGCGTCCCAGGCTCCGACGGCGACTACTCGGGCGAGTCCGCGGTCGACAAACTGCGACCGTGGGTCGAGGCGGCCGGCAAGGCCGGCATGTACGTCGTGCTGGACCTCCAGCCGGGCCGCGACAACGCGCTGAACCAGGCGAAGATCTACACCGAGTTGCTGAAGCTCCCGCACGTCGGGCTCGCCATCGACCCGGAGTGGAAGCTGACCGGGAGCCAGCGGCCCCTGGGCCAGATCGGCAGCATCGGCATGGACGAGGTCAACTCCGTCAGCAACTGGCTCGCCGACCTCACCGCCCAGAACAACCTGCCGCAGAAGCTGCTCGTGCTGCACCAGTTCAAGCAGTCGATGCTCCGCGACCGCGCCAATCTGAACACCAGCCACGACGAGCTGGCCGTCCTCATCCACATGGACGGTCAGGGCGAGCCGATCCAGAAGGACGCCACCTGGAAGGTCGTCACGACCAACCTGCCGGAGCGCGTCACGATGGGCTGGAAGAACTTCTACAAGAAGGACACCCGGACCCTGTCCGCCGCCGAGACGATGACCAAGAAGCCGACGCCGGTGATGATCTCGTACCAGTAGACATCCGCACCCCCGGTGAGCTGCAAACTTGTGGTGATCCCAATTTTGTGGCGATATGGAGCGCCCCACCGGGATCCCACCTGATAATGGAGAGCCCCGCGCGGGCCCGCGCAGGAGGGAGCAGCTCTCATCGGAGACGGACGCGTATTGAACGTGCCCACGGCAGACGTCGCCCGGAAGTCGGAGAAGGTCCGGTTCCGGCGTGCGCTCGTGCTGCTCCTGATGACGCTCGTCCTGCCCGGCTCAGCCCAGGTGATGCGGGGCAACAAGACCGTCGGGCGGGCCGCGCTGCGGATCGACGCGCTGCTCGTGGTCGGCGCGATCGTCGCCTACGTCAACCTCGGGCGGAACGGCATCGTCAAGCTCGGCTTCGAGTCCTGGGCCCTCGCGCTGGGCCAAGTCTCGATCATCGTCCTGGGCCTGTGCTGGCTCGCTCTGTTCGTGGACGCGTGGCGCCTCGGCCGGCCGCCGACGCTGTTCCGGCTGCACCGGGTCGTCGCGACGGGCCTCACGCTCGTGCTGGTGGCGGCGATCGCGACCCCGATGGCGTACGGGGCGCGGCTGCTGACGATCCAGAAGGGCGTCCTGACGGAGATCATCACCGAGGGTCCGCTCGGTGACCTCTACAAGGGCCGCCTGAACATCCTGCTGCTCGGCGGTGACGGCTCGGTCGAGCGCAAGGGCATCCGCACCGACAGCATCACCCTCGCCAGCGTGGACGTGGATACCGGCCGCACCGTCCTGTTCTCGCTCCCCCGCAACATGCAGTTTGCGCAGTTCCCGCCGGGCACCCCGCTGGCGAAGCGCTTCCCGAACGGGTTCCCGGACTATCTGTTCGGCATCTACACGTGGGGCACCGACAACCCGGACGCCGTCGGCGGAGGCGGCAACACCGGCGCCACGGCAGTCGGGGCCGCTGTCGCGCAGGCGCTCGGCATCCCCGTCCACTATTTCGCGTTGGTCAACCTGGCCGGCTTCCGCAACGTCGTGGACGCGCTCGGCGGCATCACGATCAACGTCGAGCGCCGCCTGCCGATCGGGGGCGGCAAGAACCTCGCCGGGGTCGTCCAGCCCATCCTGGGTTACATCGAGCCTGGCCTACAGAAGCTCGACGGCTACCACGCCCTCTGGTACGCGCGGTCCCGCCACGGCTCGGACGACTACCAGCGCATGGCCCGCCAACGCTGCGTCATGGGCGCGATCCTGCGACAGGCCGACCCGATCAACGTCCTGAAGAACTACAAGAAGCTGGCGAGTTCGGCGAAGCACGTGCTGCTGACCGACCTGACGAACAAGGCGCTCCAGCGGCTCGTCGACGTCTCGTCCAAAACCAAGGCCAGCAAGGTCACCAGCGTCCAGTTCAACCCGCCGCTGATGGACCCCTCGAACCCCGACATCCTCGCGATGCGGGCGCGCGTCCAGCGGGCGATCACCAAGTCCGAGACGCCGACGTCCGTGAAGACGGCGACCCCCGCGCCGACGTCGACCAAGGCGCCCAAGAAGCTGACCGCCAAGCAGAAGAAGGAAGCGGCGAAGAAGGCGAAGAAGAAGGCCGAGAAGAAGGCCGCTGCGGACGCCGCGGCTCTCGCGACGGCCAAGGCGAACGGCGACGCGATCGCCGTCGACGACACCTGCCGCTACGAGTAACCGGAACCGACCCGCGAGCCGCCGGTAGGCGAGGCTGGTCCCGTGCACCGCGCCCGGGTTCCCCTCCTCGCCCTGACCGTCGGGATCGTGCTGGCGGACTCGGCCGTGGTCACCCTCGCGCTGCCGGAGATACTGCGCGGGCTCGGCGGCAGCGTCGCCGAGGTGACGTGGGTATTGATCGCGTTCAACCTCGTGCTGGCGGTGGCCGCCGTCCCGGCGGCGGCCGTGCTGCGCCGGGAGACCGCGGTGCCGTGCGCGGTCGGGATCGCGGTGTTCGCCGCCGCGTCCGCCGGATGTGCGCTGGCGCCCACGATGGGCGTGCTGATCGCCGCCCGGGTCGTCCAGGCGCTAGGCGGGGCGCTCGCGCTGGTGGGCTGCCTCGAGCTGCTGGTCGCGGCGACCGACGAGCGTCGGGGCGTGGTGTTGTGGACGTCGGCGGGCGTCCTCGGCACCGCCGCCGGGCCGGTGGCGGGCGGGCTGCTCACCGAGGCGATCTCGTGGCAGTCGATCTTTGTCGTCCAGGTGCCGCTGACCCTGCTGGCCGTGCCGGCGGCGCTGTCGCTGCGCCCGCTGCAGGCGACGGCCGGCGAGGAACGTCACCGCCCTGCGGTCGCGCCGAACCTTGCGCTGGCGCTGCTGTCCGCCGCCTTGACCGCCGCGTTGTTCCTGCTGGTGCTGCTGCTCGTGGAGGGCTGGCGGCGCTCCCCCGCGACCGCCGCCCTGACGGTGTCGGTGGTCCCACTGGCGGCGTTCGCGGCGGTGCCGCTGGCCAAGTTCGCCCGGGCGGGCCCGCGGTCGGAGACGATCGCGGGCTGCGTGCTGGTCTCCGGCGGGCTCGGCGGGCTGGCACTGCTGCCGTCCGCGTCCCTCGGCTGGACGGTCGCGCCGCAGGCGCTCGTCGGCCTCGGTCTCGGCCTGACCGTCGACTCGCTGACCGGCGACGCGCTGCGCGACCGCTTCCCGCGCGCCCTGCACGGCGGCTGGACGATCGGGGCGCGGCACGCCGGCGTCGTCCTCGGCCTGGCCGTCCTCACGCCCGTGTTCACGGCCGACCTGCGGGACGCCCAGGTGCCCGCGCAGGAGGCCGTCGCCGCGCTCGTCCTGGACGCGCCGCTGCCCGGCGAGACGAAGATTTCCCTGGCCCGCGGCCTCGGAGAGCAGCTGACCGCCGAGCAGGGCCGGGTTCCCGACCTGCACCCGGCGTTCGCCGCACTCGACCTGCCGGGCGATCAGCGGGCCGCCGCAGACCGGCTCGAGGTCCAGCTCGGCGAGCAACTCGAGCGGGCGGCGACCCGCGCGTTCCGCAACTCGTTCGTCATCGCGGCCGGGCTCGCGCTCGCCGCGCTGCTGATGCTGGTGCCGCTGCGCCGGGGACGCCTGTGAACCCCCGCGCGGCCGTGCTGCCGGCCCTCGCGGCCGCCCTCGTCGCGGGGGTGCTCGGCGTCCAGGTCGCCCACGGGGGCGGGGACTTCCAGCCCGCCCGGGCGGCCGACCCCTGCCTGCCGCGCGCGGTCGCGGCGGTGACGGGCGGCCTCGACGGGCTCGCCGAGAACCTCGTGCTTCTGGCTCTGGACGGGGCGGCGTGCCGCCTGGACGTCACGCGGGAGGCGCTGGTGCTCGGGCTCGCCGAGGGCTCGCCGACCGACTCCGAGGTGGACGCGGTGCGCGCCGGGCTGCTCGACGCGACCGGCCGACTGGACCGGGAGGGGCGGCTCCCCCCGGTCTCGGAGCTCGCGGACGAGGCGCTCGCTGAGGCGAGCTTGCCCGGCCTCGTCGACCGGGCCCTGCGGGCGCTGCCGGATTCGCTGATCGACAATCGGCTGGCCAGCGACGACCTCCTGCGCCGGACCGTCGACGAGCTCGACGTCCGCGCCGTGCTGGACGGGATCGAGGACCCCGCACAGGTGCAGGACCTCGTCCGCAAGGCGGTGACGAAGGCGACCGTGGACACCCTCGTCGCCGGCTTGAACCCGTTCGGCTGACCGATCCTCGTCTGACGGACAGTCAGTTGGCTTCTGGTGCGCCCAGAACCGTGCCGATCAGCAGCGACAGCTCCTGGACGAGCTCGTCCATGCTCTGCCCCGTCTGCGCCCGCACCAGGCCGAGGGCCACCTCGGCGAGGGTGAGGAACCCGCCCGCCGCCGCGACGTCGGAGCCGAACGCGCTCAGGAGTTCCTCCGCTCCGGCGAGGTCGCCGCGGTGCTTCGCGGCGACCACGCCCGCGGCGAGCTGGGCGTTGTCGGCCAGGTGGCGGGCGTCGACGGTCACGTCGGGCCTAGCCCCGCTCTTCGATCACGCCGCAGGCGAGGCGGGGCCCGCCGCTGTGCCCGGACCCGGCCTCGCCCGGGGTGTACGGGTCGGGGTTCGCGTGCACCATCAGCGAGGTTCCCTCCGGGGCGGACGCCGGGTCGAGCACCGACACCGGGCCCGGCGAGAGGGTGACTCGGGTGGTGATCGCCTCCATGACGCCGCGGCCGTCCGCGTCGACGACGATCGAGGGCAGGTCGCCCGCGTGGTAGCCGTGGTTCGCGTCCGGCTGGGAGTTGCCGAAGGGGCCGGGGTCGAAATGCCCGCCCGCGCACAGGAACGGCGAGCCGCCGCAGTCGGCCTTCTCGTGGATGTGCACCGCGTGCGTCCCCGGCTTGAGCACCTCGGGGTCGCCGTCGAGCTCGAGCCGCACGTGGACGTACTTGAAGCCGCCCTGGTCGTACTCGGTCAGCGCCAGCGTCCCGTCGACGCTCGGCCCCGTCACGTCGGCGCCGGCGCGCTTGGTCACCTGGAGGTCGTCGCCTTGCAGAGTCAGGGTCACGTAGGTACCTCTCTCACGATCGAGACGCGCCGGTCGGGCACGCATGGAGTCTTACTGCACATTAGTCGCAACTACAGTGCATTGCGAGATACCCCGGGGCGGTCCCGGAAATTCCGTGGCGCCCGGCGGGTGCGGGCCGTCATCCTGCTCGACGTGTTCCAGACCGCAGCCCTGCTCACGTCCGCCGTCGCGGACGCGCTGGCGGCTGCTTTCGCAGCGGCAGCCGGCGCGCGACGCTGACCCTCTCCCGGCCGTCCGGGAGACCTCCCGGGAGAGGGTCGTCGGACCAGGGGTCCCGCCTCTCTCGCGAATCTGGAAGACAACTGATGAGCACTCAGAAGTTCGTGCGTGACTCCCCGCACGTCAACATCGGCACGATGGGTCACGTCGACCACGGCAAGACCACGCTGACCGCCGCAATCACCAAGGTCCTCGCGGACCGCGGGAGCGGCACGTACGTCCCCCTCGAGCGCATCGACCGCGCGCCCGAGGAGGCCGAGCGCGGCATCACGATCAACATCGCGCACGTGGAGTACTCGACGGCCACGCGCCACTACGCCCACATCGACATGCCCGGCCACGCCGACTACGTGAAGAACATGATCACGGGCGCGGCCCAGGTGGACGGGCGATCCTGGTGGTGTCGGCGGACGACGGGGTCATGCAACAGACTCCCGGCGACAACGCCGCGGTGCTGCTGCGCGGGGTCAAGCGGACGCAGGTCGCGCGCGGGCAGGTCCTCGCCGCGCCGGGCAGCGTCGCCCCGGTGACGCGGGTGCGGGCGCTGGTCACCTTGTTGCCCGCGGCCGAGGGCGGGCGGCACACGCCGATCGTCTCCGGCTACCGGCCGCAGTTCTACGTCCGGACGACCGACGTCGTCGGTGACGTGGAGCTGGTCGACGTCGCGTCCGCCGCGCCCGGCGAGCGGGTGGAGATGCGCGTGACGCTCGGCAAGCCGGTCCCGCTGGAAGTCGGTCAGGGCTTCGCCGTCCGCGAGGGCGGTCGCACCGTCGCCGCCGGCACCGTCACCGAGCTCCTGGGCTGAACACCTGTCGCTGAACCCGAGCACCCGTACGTCCGGCAATCGGCTCGTTATAGGACGCTGATTGCCGGACGCACGGGGTGCTCTGACCGCAACTACCTGCGGCCGAACCGCGCGGCCAGCGGGACGAAGATCGTGCCGACGACGTCGAGGATCGCGAAGACCCCGAGGATCCGCCAGTACGCGCCGTCCGCGATCTCGATGTTCACGGCCGGCAGGGCGACCATGACCGCGACGACCGCGACCGAGGCCAGGGTCGCCAGGGTCAGGGCGCCGATGCGGCCGCGCTGGTTGAGCAGCAGGCTCGCGTGCGTGCACGCGACGCCGGCGACCCCCAGGACCCAGAAGCACCGGATGGCGAACTCGATCAGGTTGGTGTCGCCGTCCAGGTCGTGGACGGACCAGATCAGCGTCGCCCCGATCAGCAGCGCGGCGCTGCTCGCGGCGATGCCCGCGACGCCGACCGGTGCGAACTTGCGGCCGACGAGCACGAGGCTGCCGAGGCACAGGATGCTGTAGGCGCCGACGAGCAGGGTCGTCAGCAGGATGCGCCCCTCGAGCTCGCCGAAGGACCCGAACAGCAGGGCGGCGATCCCGAGCAGCGCGGTGCCGCTGAGCGAGACCAGCAGCGTCCGCACGAAGTACGTCTTGAGCAGGGCCCGCTCGGCAGTAGGAGCGGGGCGCGAGATTTCGTTGTCGATGACCATGTGTCGAGAGTGCCCGCCGGGCGGCTCCGTGCCATCCGCGTGAGCACTCGACTGCGGCTGAGTAGAGGTACTCATCTCAGGCCGCCGACTGGCGGCACGCAAGCGTCCGGTGGGCGGCGTACCAGTCGCTGTGGAACAGCTCGGCCGGGTCGTAATGCCGCTTCAGGGCGAGGAAGTCGCCGAACTGGGGGTAGGCGGCCGCGAGCTGACGCGGCTCGGCCCAGCGGTGGTAGGTCAGGTAGTAGCTGCCGCCGCGGTCGATCGCCAGGTCGATCAGCCGCCGGAACGTCGCGGCCGAGCGAGCCACGCCGGCGTCCGTGTGCGGGGTGTGCAAGTTCAGGACGATGCAGGCATAGTCCTCCTTGGCCCAGGCCAGGAATGACTCGGCGTCAGATTGGGTGAAGCGCACGGTCCCGTAGATCACGTCCGCGTCCGCTGCGCGCAGTTCGTCCGCGGCGGCCGCCATGAACTCGGCGAGCCGGCGGCGCGGCACGTAGACCTCGGTGATCATCTCGGTGCCGGGCGCCGCGGCGTCGAGGCGGCGGTCGAGCTCCGCGTGGTAGTCGTCGAGGTAGACGGCGAGCTGGAGCAGGTCCGACCAGTAGAGCTGGCCGGAGGTGGCCAGGTAGTGCTTCGCGTAGGCGTCGAACGCGCGTGGCTTGTCGGTGTGCGCGAGGACGAGGAGGTCCTGCCAGTCGGTCGGGCCGAGCTCGCGCTGGCGCGCCGGGATCGGGCGGTCCCACTCCACCGGCCGGTAGCAGGAGAACACGCCGCGGTGCAGGAAGTCCGGCGACGCGGGGTCGATGGCGAACTGGAAGTCACCGTAATGGAAGCCGTCTCGGACGCGGCCCTCGATCGCCTCGACGAGGTCGGGCACGGTCGTGACCTCGACGATGCGCTGGAGCTTCTGGCGCCGGGCAAGGCGCAGGGTCACCGAGTAGATCGCGCCGAACAGCCCGTAGCCCCCGACGACGAGCGAGAACAGCTCCGGATTCGTGCGCCGGTTGCAGGTCAGCACCGAACCGTCCGCCCGGACGAGGCGCAGCGACTCCACGTCGCCGACCATCGGTGCCATCGTCAGGCCGCGGCCGTGGCAGTTCGCCGAGACCGACCCGCCGATCGTGAAGTAGTTCGCGCCGGTTTGCTTCTGCGCGATACCCCACTGCGCGCCCCAGCCCTCCTGGGCGGCGAGGAGGAACTCGACGAGCTCGGGCCACTGGACGCCGGCCTCGACCTCGACCAACCCGGAGACCGGGTCGAAGCCGAGCACACGGTTCATGCCGCGCGTGTCCAGGACGGTGCCGCCGGTGGTGAACTGCTGACCGCCCATCGCGTGCATGCCGCCCGCGACGGCGACCCGGCCGCCGCGCGCGCCGAGCACCGCGCGGCGCAGGTCGGCCAGCGAACGGATTTCGACCAGCGCGCCGGGGCGGGTGGGATTCAGCCGGGAGTGGATGTCGTTGAGAATCATGTTGTCGAGCGTGTTCTCCGCGAAGAGCCGCCGCATCGGGCGGGAGACTCGACCGGAACCAGGTACAGCTACTCATCCCCCCGGGCTCCCGGTACCCGATGATGATCGAGTGACCTCGACCCGGCCGGCGGACTCTGGAGACCCCCAGGTCCTCTGGCAGGCGCTCGTCGTCGCGCGCTCGGTGTTGTTCGGGTACGCCGTCGTCGTCAACGCGGTGAACCAGGACCTCTACCGGCGGCCGGGCCCGGCGTGGGCCGTGCTCGCCGTCCTCGGAATGTGGACGGTCGCCGCACCCTGGCTTTATCGGCGGGCCGACCGCCGCCCCGTCCTCATCGGGCTCGAGGTCGCGATCGCCTTCGGTGCCCTCCTGCTCACGCCGTGGGCCCAGGGCGCCACGGAAGCTGACGTCCAGTCACTACCGAGCTTCTGGATCGCGGCGCCGGTGCTCGCCTGCGCGATCCAGTGGGAGTGGCGCGGCGGGCTCCTGGGTGCCTTGGCGGAGGCCGGGGTCGACCTGGCGATCCGGAGCGAGCCGACCAGCACGACACTCAGCAACATCTTTCTGCTCGTCCTCGCCGGGCTGATCGTCGGCTACGCCTCCGCCCTGGTCCGGACGAGCACGCGCGAACGCGCCGAGGCCGCGGCTGCGCGGGCCGCGACCGCCGAGCGGGAGCGACTCGCCCGAGCCGTCCACGACGGGGTGCTGCAGACGCTGGCGTTCATCCAGCGCCGGGGAACGGAGATCGGCGGGCCCACGAGGGAGCTGGCCGAACTCGCCGGCGAGCAGGAGGCCGCGCTGCGCGGGTTGGTCAGCGGGACGATGGCCCGCCCCGACGCCCCGTCAGAACTCCGCGACGTCGCGGAACTGCTGCACCTGCACGCCGGGCGGACGGTGTCGGTGGCCACGCCGGGCGACCCCGTCCCGCTGCCGGCGCACGCCGCGACCGAGCTCGTCGCGGCGGTGGCCGCCGCGCTGGACAACACCGCCCGGCACGCCGGGGGCGCGTCCGCCTATGTTCTGCTGGAGGACGAGGGCAACGAGGTGGTGGTCAGCGTGGGCGACGACGGGCCGGGGATCCTCCCCGGGCGGCTGGACGAAGCGGTCACCGCCGGGCGGATGGGCGTCGAGGGTTCGATCCGCGCGCGCCTGGACTCCCTCGGCGGGACAGCGAAACTCACGACCGGGCCGGACCGTGGAACCGAGTGGGAGCTGCGGGTCCCGCGCGCCGCCGGGGGCCGGCCGTGATCCGGGTGATGGTCGTCGACGACCACCCGATGTGGCGTGAGGCCGTCGCCCGCGACCTCGCGGACGCCGGCCTGGACGTCGTCGCGGTCGCCGGCGACGGGGAGGAAGCGCTGCGGCGGGCGAACGCCGTCCGGCCCGACGTCGCGGTCGTCGACCTGCAGCTGCCGACGCTCAGCGGCGTCGAGGTGACCGCCGGGCTCGTGAAGGCCGACCCGTCCATCCGCGTGCTGGTGCTGTCGGCCAGCGGCGAGCGCGAGGACGTCCTGGCCGCAGTGAAGGCCGGCGCGATCGGCTACCTGGTCAAGTCCGCGTCCCGGGACGAGCTGCTCGCGGCCGTCCGTTCCGTGTCCGTGGGCGACGCCGTCTTCACCCCGGGCCTCGCAGGCCTCGTGCTGGGCGAGTTCCGCCGCATGGCGGACGACCCCGGCGGCGCCGACCCGAACGCCCCCCGCCTGACCCCGCGCGAGCTCGAGGTGCTCCGGCTCGTCGCGAAATGCCGCAGCTACAAGCAGATCGCCGAGGAGCTGTTCCTCTCCCACCGCACCGTCCAGAACCACGTGCAGAACACGCTGCGCAAGCTCCAACTGCACAACCGGGTCGAACTCGTCCGGTACGCGATCGACCAGGGCCTCGACACGGACGACGGCAGCTGACCGCCCGTCCACGATCGGCTGACGCGACCCGAGTGAACGGTTGAGGCGGGTCCGGTCCGATCGGGCACACCTTGGCCACGGAGTGAACCAACCGGCCCGCTCGTCCCTCCAACCTGGGTGAACTCAGCCGTGAACAGTCGAACCCTGTCCGCCTTCGCCTGCGCCGCCGTGCTCGCGCCGAGCCTGCTCGCGGCACCGTCCGCGAGCGCTGCCGCCGACACCACCAAGCCCAAGATCTCCTCCGCGTCCGTGGGCGAGAGTTCCTACGTCCTGAAGCCGAAGAAGACCGCGTCCATCGAAATCTCGGTCCGGGTGAAGGACGCCGGAGGCGTGAAACGCGTGTACGGCAAGATTTTCTCGCCCGGCGAGACCGGGTCCAAGGACTCCCCCGTGTACGACGTTGCCCTGACCCGCAAGTCCGGGACGGCGAAGGACGGGACGTGGAAGGGCACCGTGTCGGTCAAGATCGGCGTGGAGACCGGCTCCTGGGCGCTCAAGGCCACCGCGACCGACGCCGCGGGCAACCGAACCGGAACCTCCGACATCCTCGACCGCTTCTCGATCAAGAAGCACGTCCTCATCAACAGCTGGCAGGCGGAGGCGCGGGGCAAGAAGGCCGTCATGGTCGCCGGTGCCGTCGCCTACGCCGGCTCGAGCGAGTACCAGTCGATGAAGGACGGTCACGTGCGCGTCGAGTTCCGCCGCAAGGGGTCGTCGACCTGGGTCGACAAGGGCGAGCCGACGGGCAAGGACGAGGGAATTCGCTACGGTGAAATGCCGTCGAGCGGCGACGGTGACTGGCGCATGCGGTTCGACGCGACCTCCACGCGATCCGGCGTAACCACGAAGTCGATCTTCGTCGACATGCCGTAGGGGTCCGCGGCTGGTCGTGATTAGGCCAAATCCCCCGCAAAGCGAACGTTTCCTTGCGACCGTGCGTCCTGGACCAGACTGCCGCCGTCCGAGGAGCCCGTCGATGATTCGTCAACAACGCCGCCGCGCGCTGCCGGCCGCAGCCGTACTTGCGCTGCTGCTTGCCGGGTGCGGCGGCGGGACGACCGTGGTCGCGCTCGCCGACGCCCCGGTGCCCGTCGCGCCCGCCGCCGCGGCTGACCCGAAGCCCACGCCTACCCGTACGCCGGCGCCGTTCCAGGTCCTCGGCGGCAAGATCACCGTCGAGCCGACGATCACCGCCGACCCGGTCACCTTGCCGCCCCGCCTCCGCACCTCCGACCCGGTTTGCCCGCCCGACAAGCCGGTTCCCGAGGGCGTGGACTTCGAGGACCTCCAGAATCCGAACCTCAACGCCGCGATTGGCGAGGTCTCCGAGAGGTACAACTGGGAGCGGTTCGAGTCCAACGGCAAGCACTTCACCGGCCTCGTCGTGTGCCACCCCGGAGAATTCTTCAGCGTGTACCGCGTACCCGGCGGATCGTCCTTCGACGCCTGGATCAACAAAATCGCGCACAAGCATCAGGTGACTGTCCATCTCATCGACACGACGTACTCCCTCGACGTGCTCTCCGCCGTCCAGGACGAAATCCACACCCGTTGGGAAGGAGCCGGCGACGTCGGGGCGACGATTCAGAGCACCGCTCCGACATATCGGGACGGGGCGTCCTGGGTAGAGGTCGCGGTCGAGGGCGACGTCAACGCTGCGCGGAAGGTGCTGGCGGACTTCGGCGACAAGGTCCGGGTCGTCAAGTCGACCCACGGCGGAGCCCGGAGACTGTCCCTCACGACCTCGAAGCCGCCTTCGAAGGCGGCCGCCGAAACGCCGCAGATCGTCGAGCCCGCTGCCGCCGACACCGCCGACACCGAGTCGCCGGATGTGCTTTCCCAGGTCGGCAGATTGATTGCGCCGGCTAAGCCCTGACTGGGGGTCACCCCGCAGCAGAAGCGCCCCACATGTGCGTCAGCCTCGTCGCGCCGGGGAGCAGCGACCCCGCCGACGGGCCGAGCTGCCACGTCCCGATGTCCCTGGTCAGCAGGTCCATGCCCTCCCAGGTGGCGCCGTTCCAATGCAGCGAGGAGACGAGGTCCGCGAGGGCCAGCGGGCGTCCGTCCCGCGTCCCCCACCGCCCGCTCACCATCGGCAGGACGCGGTCCGCCAACTCGGAGACCTTCATCGAGCCCCCGGCCTCTGCGAGAACGCCGATCGTCAGGCGCAGAAGGGCAGTCTCGAACTCGCGGGGTGGGAACAGCTTTCGCAGCCGCCGCACGATTTCCTGGTCGCCGGCGGAGGCCGCGCGCGTCGGGTAGAGCGCGCCGTTCGACAGCCGCAGCAGGCCCGCGGCCCGGAGCCGGTCGCGCAGATCGGACAGCGGGAACAGGTCCTCCTCGACGCTCGCCAACCCACCGAAGGGATTCCACCCCGGCCGCCTGGCCTGGACGTCCCGCACGAAGGATCGCGGCAACCGTCCGCCCGGGGTCAGCTTCACCTTGCCGCCGGGCGCGGCGAAGACGAGGTCGAGCACCAGCCGGACGGAGTCGGGCACGACCCCGACCGTCGCGCGGACCAGGCGGTCGGTGGCCGCCTCGTCGAAGTTCGGGAGGTCGCTGCCGAGCCAGCCGAGCAGCTCGGCGTGCTCGGGGTGCGCGGGATCCGCCAGGATCATGCGCAGGCGGTCGAAACCGTGCGGCCCGCCGCAGTCCTCGGGCGGGCAGATGCCTTCCCCATACCGCAGGCCGGGCTCGGCACCGGGGCCGAGCACCTCGACGTCGTGCTCCCATTCGTCGCCGAAGTCGTAGCGGTAGACGAAGCGCGCGCCCAGGTCTTTCAGGTGCGCGCCGGCCTCGTCCAGCTCGTCGTCGGGGGCGTCGACATCGGCCATGCCGTAGGTCACGTCGCCTGCCTCGAAGGAGTGCAGGTGGCTGTCCGTCCAGCCGATCGCCGCCTGCAGCAGGTCGTGCACCTCCGGCAGCGTCGCGTTCGCGGGGACGTCCAAGACGCGCACGACGGGTGGTTCCACCTCGCGCAGCGTCACGCGCAACCGTGTCGTTTTCACCAGGCGACCCTAGTCGCCGCCCCTGTCCACAGATGCCAGGTGACGGCTTGTTCGGCTCTGGGCGAGCCACGAAACTCGGTCGACATCATTTCGACATTGGGGGTTTCGATGGGGTACCGACTGGTGGTCTGGGAAGGGACGCGGCCGCATGACGACATTGCAGGCGGTGACGAGTACGAGGAGGTGGTCGGCCGCTACCTGGCGACCGAGCCCGTGGAGCCGACGCCGGCGATCCGGCGTTTCGTCGCGGAACTCACCGAGTTCTGGACGGACGATCCGCACGACCCGCGGTGGGCCGACAGCCCGTGGAAGGACTGGCCGCTCCTGGAGGGTGCGTCCGGGCCGGCGCTCGGCGTGCATTTGATCGCGCAGGATGGCGCGCTCAGGAGCTGCATCGTCGCGTCGATCGCGGAGAAACACCGCCTCGTGTGCTTCGACCCACAGGTCGACCTGCTGCGTCCGGTCTCCGAGGAGATCGTCGCGCAGATGGCCTGCCGCTGGGCCGGTCAGTTGAACTGACGGGCAGTCAGACGCTGGCCACGTCAAGAGCGAGGTCGACGTGGCGTACGCCTGCTCCGAGAGGATGAGCGACCGTTCCGTGCGCTCCGGCGGCCGCAACCAGCGTGTGCTGCCCCTCGGGCGGAGCGGGCAGGCCGTAGCGGCCGTCGGCGCCGGTGCGCGCCACGGCGACGAGCTCGCCGGACGAGTTGAGCAGGACGACCAGGGCGTGCTGCACCGGGCCGCCGGCGCTGACGGTCCCGGTCAGCCCGTTCGTGCCGGCCGGTGCGAGGACGGCCCGGCTTGCGGGAGCTTCGGAGGCGGGCCCGTGGCCGGTCGAGACGATGCGAGCGTGGGTCGCGTGACCCGGCGCGAGGACGACGAGCAGGTACCGACCCGGCGCGGGCACCGCAAGCTCGTACACGCCGTCCGGGCCGGCGAAGCCGCGCGCGGCCGGCACCCCGTTCGGGTCGATCACGACGGCGATCGCGCCGACGACGTCGCGGCCCGCCACGTCGTGGACGCGGCCGCGCAGCTCGACGGCCGACGCTGCGGCTGCCTCAGCGACCGGCTGCGCCGCGACGGGGCTGCGGCCGGTGCGGAGCAGGCCGAACACCGTCAGGCCGGCGAGGAGGCCGCAGACCCCGCTGATCGCGAACGCCCCCTGCAACCCGGCGATCGACGCGTCGCGCAGGGCTTGGTCGAGCGCCGGGCGGGCGGCTTCGGGGACGGCCGCGAGGATCGCCCGGGTCTGCCCGCCGGCCAGGGCGTGGGCCGTCGCCGTGGCGTCCGCGACGCCGTCCGCGGCCAGGGACGATGCGGCGCGCGTGGCGTAGACGGTGCCGAGCAGCGCGACCCCGAAGGCGAGCCCGAGCTGGCGCATCGTGTTCACCGCGCCGGCGGCCATGCCGGCGCGTTGCATCGGCACGCTCGACATGGTCGTCGAGCCGAGCATCGGGGAGATGAGCCCGACGCCGAGCCCGATGGCCGCGAAGCCGGCGATCAGCGCCGTCCAGCCGGCGTCCCCGTGCACGAGCACGAGGCTGAGGATCCCCCCGACGCCGATGAGCGCCAGGCCCGCCCCGATCACCCGCCCGGGCCGGGCGCCGCTCAGGGCGCGGCCGCTCCCGGCCGCGACGGCGAACGCCGTGAGGGACAGCGGGAGCCCCGTAAGCCCCGACTCGATCGGACTCAGCCCGAGGACCGACTGCAGCCAGATCGAGGTGTAGATCAGCGCGCCGAACGCCGCGAAGCTCAGGAACAACCCGGCGACGAGCATGGCGACGAATGCGCGGTTCCGCAGCAGCGCGAGGTCCAGGAGCGGGTGCCGGACGCGGGCCTCGACCACGAGAAACGTCACCAGCAGCGCCGCGGACGCGGCGAGCAGACCCCACGTCCCGGGCGCTGACCAGCCGTGCTCGGACGCGCGGATCATGCCGTACACGGCGGTGCCGGCCGCGGCGGTGAACGTCACCGCGCCGGGCACGTCGACGCCTGTGGCTCCCCGCACCGGCGCGTCGGCCAGTGCGAAACACAGGCCGATCACCACGACGCTGACGGGAAGGTTCACGAAGAAGATCCAGCGCCAGGAGATCGCCTCGGTGAGGACTCCGCCGAGGATCGGCCCGACCGCCGCCGAAGCCCCGGCGACCGCGCCCCACATGGCGAAGGCGGTCCCCCGATCTCGTCCGCTGTAGGAACTGCTCAGCAGCGGGAACGTCGTGGCGAACATCGCCGCCCCGCCGACGCCCTGCACGGCACGGGCCGCGATGAGCACCCCCGACCCGTCGGACACGCCGCAGGCCAGCGACGACACCGCGAAGACGACCAGCCCGGCCAGAAAAACTTTGCGATGCCCCACCTGGTCGGCGATCGAGCCGACCGCCATCACCAGCGCGGCGAGGCTCAGCGCGTAGGCGTCGACGACCCACTGCAGGGCGGTGAACGACGCGTCCAGGTCGAGCACCATCGCCGGCAGCGCGACGTTCACGATGGTCACGTCGACGAGCAACATGAACGTGCCGGTGCACACGGCGAGCAGCGGCAGCCACTTGCGCACGGGGTTCACGCTCCTCGCCGGTCGGGTTCAGCCGGACCAGTGTGCGGTCCGCCACCGACAACGTGCGCGCCGCAGGCACGTTCCGCCGCCGAAACCGGCGTGAGGAAGGCCACGCCGGCGACGCCGCACCGTCAGTCGAAGTGCTTGCGGATAAACGAGATCGTCTGGCTCATCGAGTCGGCCCAGGCTCCGTAGAACACGTGGTCCTCGCCGTCGTAGTCGACGAGCGTGCTGTCGGCGCCCGCCGCGTCCAGGGCCTTCTTCGTCGCCGTCGCCCAGCGGAACGGACAGGTCGCGTCGTCCCGCCCGTGGTGCATGAGCAACGGGTCGGACAGCCGGTCGAAGTACGTGCGCGCGGAGAGCCCGGCATAGAAGTCCGGTGCCTCCGCCGGCGTCCCGTAGGTGTCGTACAACTTGCTGGCGGCACCGGGCCGGTTCGGCTGGGTGAAGTGCTCGACGTTCTCCTCGAACTTCGAGCTCACGGACGCGTAGACGACCGCGGCCTCGACCAGGTCCGGGTAGACGACCAGCGCGTTCATCGTGACCGACCCGCCCATCGAGCGGCCGAGCATGGCCATGCGGTCCGGGTCGACGTACGGCTCCTGTCTCCAGTGCGAGGACGGCGTGGATCGCGTCGCGGGTGTAGCCGAGCCGGCTCTCCAGGTCGAACGGCCCTGAGGCATCGTCAGATCCCGCGTGACCGCGGTAGTCCGTGTGCAGGACGACGAATCCAGCTTTCGCGAGCCGGTCTTGCTCGCGGGCCAGCCCCTGGCCCGGCTTGTACGCGGACGGCTCGATGTAGCCGTGATTGAGGACGATGCCCGGGAACGGCCCGGGCCCCGTCGGCCGCAGCATCACGCCGGACACGGTGACGTCACCGGCCTCGTACGTCACGCGCGAGCGGACGTAGTCGTCCGTGCGCGACTCGACCGAGACCTGGCGGATCCGGCCGGCGGGGAAATTCTCGCGCATCAGCGCGGGCAGGGACAGCTCGTCGCCGACCGGCGGCAAGGTCGCGCCGGGCGATGGGCCTCCGGCGGGCGGCGCCGCGCTAGCGGACGCGGAGGCGCTCGCCGAGGGCGCCGCCCCGATCGCCCCGTCCGACGGGTCGCCTCCCCCGCACCCGACCACGGCGAGCAGGACGACCATGACGGTCCCGGTCCGCGTCCAGGCGCCGTAACGTCGGGAACTCATGGCCTCGACAGTAGGCGACCGTCCTGGGCGGCGCCTGCGAGAGCTGCGCCACTAGGCATCGCTGCCGAGGCGGGCGGCTGAGATGATCAGCCAATGACGTCTCTCAGTTTCGGTGTGTTCATCCCGCAAGGCTGGAAGATGGAGTTGGCCTCCATCCCGGATCCGGTCGCCAAATGGGCCAAGTCGATCGAGATCGCCACGCTCGCCGAGGAGCTGGGCTACGACTCGCTCTGGGTCTACGACCACTTCCACAACGTGCCCAAGCCCGCCAACGAGGCGATGTTCGAGTGCTGGACGACGATGGCCGCGATCTCGCAGCGCACGTCGACGATCAAGCTCGGCCAGATGGTCGGCTGCGCGCCGTACCGCAGCCCCGCCCTGCTCGCCAAGATCACCTCGAACATCGACGTGATGTCGAACGGGCGTCTCATCTGGGGCATCGGCGCCGGGTGGTACCAGAACGAGTTTGCCGGCTACGGCTACGAGTTCCCCTCCCCCGCCGACCGGATCCGCGTGATGGCCGAGACCGTCGAGATCGTCACGGCGATGTGGTCCGAACCGTCCGTCACGTACAAGGGGCGGTACTTCACCCTCGACCGGGCACAATGCGACCCGAAGCCCGTCCAGGCCCGACCACAGGTCCTCATCGGCGGCGGGGGCGAGAAGCTGACGCTGAAGTACGTGGCACGGCTCGCCGACGCGGCCAACTTCGGTGGCAAGCCGCACGAGTTCGCAGCCAAGTGCGAGGTGCTCAAGGGGCACTGCAAGACCGAGGGCCGCGACTACGACGAGATCCAGAAGACGTGGTCGCCCGAGGTCTTCATCCGCGAGAGCGAGAAAGAGATCGTGGACGGGGGCAGCCGCAGCACGTTCGAGGAACCGTTCGACTCGTGGCGCGCGGGCAACCTCGTCGGCACGCCCGAGCAGGTCGCGGAGAAGATCAAGACCTACGTCGACCTCGGCTGCACCGGGTTCTATCCGTGGTGCAGCGACTATCCGTCCACGGAGACCATGACGCTCTTCGCGGAGCGCGTGATCCCCGAAGTCCGCCGACTGGTCGGATAGCGGAATCGTCGGGTGGCCTAGGAATGGTCGGGACAGGTGACGGGAGCCCGTGGCCGCTGCAGACCTACGGCCTCGTCTTCGGGGAGCCGCTCACCGAATTGGACCGCCACCGGCGTGCGTTGGATCGACGTCGACTACGAAGTTGGTATGTGGTCTCTCTGCATCGGATTCGGCCTGGATGATGATCGCGTTTCCTGGCTCTTCGTCCAGCGCGGAGACCTATACGACGACCCGGAAGCCGGTTATGGATGAGCGCGGAGAGCTGATCCCCGCTGCTCGGACTACCCGTAGACGGAGACCATGCGGTTGCGCGCGGAGAAGGCCTGCCGCAGTTCCGGTAGAGCGTCATCTAGGTCGTTGCGTTGAGAGACGGCGCGGGGAAGTGAACGCGCACAGTGTGAAGGCAATCGGGCTCGCCGGAATCCTGATTCCGCTGTGGCTATGCGCTGCGTGCGGCGGGTCTTCAAACGAGGCAGCGCCGACCGCGACCCCGACCGGCCGAGTCGAGTGCGTCGGCCTCGGCAGGGCCGACGGCTCGGTCGACAACGTGTGCCAGACGTTGTCTCCGGAACAGGCGGCCGCAACAGACTTGATCATGGGGCCTTCGTACCCGGTGTGCGGAACGGGCCTCGGCCCCTCCTACAAGGGCCTCGGGGTGATTGGCCCGCTCGACCGATTCTTGGGGACCGACGCCAGCCAGGCAGCCCCGACGCCCGCGCCGATCGAGTACGCCTGGGCAGGCCGGTTCGTCTTGAAACTGACCCCGGACTGCAAAAAGGGGGCCGATGTTCGTTTCGAACCGCCGTCGGCGGCGGAGATCACCGGACGTGCCGTGGCCGCGGACGGACGGCTTGCGGGCGTGGGGATCCGAGCGCACGTTCAAACCTTCCGCATCATCGGCACCGGCGCCGTCGCGTTCGACCAGCGAGTCGAGTTGGCCTGCCCGATGGCTGACGCGTGCCCGGCGGACCCGCGCAAGGATGACGGTGTTGCGGACCCGACCGTCTCGCCCGAGCCGACTCCGGGCGGTCGGTGGTTGAATCCGTGACCCGGACGATCGAGGGGGATGCTCCGACGAGGTCGGCGTGCGCCCGCGCCTCCGACGAACCAGAATCGAGAATCGCCACATGACCGAGGTTCCGCACAGGGGTACGGGCCGGACCACATGACCGGGTTCGGCTTCAGCCTGCACCCCCTCCAGCTCGCGATCCCGCCCGGCGCCGAGGACGCGCGCCGATCGTTCTGGGTGGGCATCCTCGGGCTGACGGAGATTCAGAAACCGCGTGCTCGCCGGTCGGGGCGGCCTCTGGGTCCGCGGCGACGCCTTCGAACTGCACATCGGCGTCGAGCAGGATTTCCGGCCGGCATCCCGAATCCGGCTGCCACTTCGCGAGCGGGGTCGCCGACTCCGCGCCATGTCGGTCCCTTGGCCTGCTTTGGCGTGGAGGCCGGAAGTGGCTCTGCTGGGGGTGTTCGGCGGGTCAAGGCAGGGTTGTAACGTCCGACGGAATGCATGTACTTTCCTTTGCTCGTAGGGTTTCCGGGCTTCGGAAACTGTCGGTGGTCCCTTCTAGTGTCGTGGCATGGAGACGGCGAGCAGGACGATCCCGGAGGGGTTGGCGCAGATGGCGCCGGGCCCCGGGCTCGCCGCGCTGCTCTCCGCGATCGACATCACCGCGGTGTCCGACGACGAGGCCGTAGACGTCCTGATCGCGCAGGACAGGCAGGGCGCGCACGATCGGGCCCGGTTCTTCTCCGCGATGCTGGAAACGGCGTTCCGGTCGTCGGCTGCGTCGGGGTGCGCTCCAGGCGAACTGAGCCGGTACTCCGCCGACGAGGTCCGGGCGGCACTGATGGTGACCCCGCGCGGGGCGGATCTGATGGTCGATCACGCAGCCGAGATCTTCGTGCGCCTGCCCCGGCTCGGCGCGGGGATGCTGGCAGGGGAACTGGACGACTCCCGGACGTGGGTGTTCACCCGGTGGCTGTGCGGTCTGCCCGACGAACTGGCCCGCAAGGTGTGCGAGAAATTGGTCCCGAAGGCTGCGCGGTGGACGACGAGCCAGCTCACGGCACGGATCAAGCGGGAAATCCTGGCTCTGGACCCGCACTGGGCGCAGAAGCGGTACGAGGCCGCGCTCGAGGACCGGGACGTTACCGCGTACCTCGACCCGGAGGGCACGGCGACGATGACGGGTCGTCACCTTCCGGTCGGGCGGGCTGTGAAGGCCTCGGACCGGATGGACCGCCTGTCCAAATCTGCCAAGCACGCCGGGGATCCGCGGCGGATCGGGCACCTTCGCGCTGAGCTGTTCCTCGGCATGACGGACGGCACCTACGCCGGGCTGACCGACGAGGAGATCCTCGCCCATCTCCTCGAGAACCGTCCCGACCTCGGCGAGGACTTCGACGACGATCCCCGCCCCGACGAGCCGGACGACGGCGACTCGGGCCCCGGCGGCTGGAATCCCGACGATCCCGGTCCCGTCGAACCTGACGACGACCTGGGCCCCGACACTCCTGACTTTGGCAACCCTGATTGGGACGAGCCCGGACCTGACGACTGGGATCCCAACGACCTCGGCCCCGACGAGCCCACCGACCTCGAGCGCTGGGACGAGGACGACGACGAACTCGGACCCGACGGCGACGATTCCGTGGCGTCCGCCCACATCGAACCGACCGCCGACCTCGAGCCGACCGCCGTCGCCGACCCGATCGGCGAGCGCCCGGCCGGCAGCACCCCGGACCGCGCCCTCGCGCCGACGCGCGGCGGGGTCGAACTTCAGGTCCGGCTCTCGACCCTCCTCGGCTCCGACGACGCCCCGGCCGAGCTCGCCGGGTGGGGACCGGTCCACGCTGAACTCGCCCGCTCGATCGCCGCCGGCCTCGGCGCCGCCGAGTGGCGGTGGGCGATCACCACCCCCGACGGGTACCTGTGCGCCTCGGGGATCACCCTGGTCCGCCCGACCGGCACCCCGAAAGCCCGGCGCACCGACGACGTCCTCGAAATCGCGATCCCCGGAACCCTCTTCGACGAACTCGTCGAGCTGACCGACCGTCAGACCGACCGGGCGATCGCCGCCTGGCTCCCCGTTCTCGCCGACATCCGCCGAAGACTCGAATTCCGCGCCGAAAAGCCCCCGCCAGACCCGCATCGTCGCTTCCCCGACGCCGGACTACGCCGCGAGGTCCAGATGGACCTGCGGCGGTGCATCGGCCTGGGTTGTCGTCGGTCTGCCCTCAAGGCCGACATCGACCACACGATCGACCACGCCGTCGGCGGACCGACGATCGGGGAGAACCTCGGACCTGCTTGCGGGCGCGACCATGCCCTCAAACATCTGGGCGGCTGGGGCCTGGAACGAACCGGCCCCCACACCTTCGTCTGGACCAGCCCGCTGCGCCGTCGGTATGTCGTGAACACCCCGCCGGTCATCGAGACGTACTCGGCACCGGAACCGACCGGCATCGACCCGCCACGCCCGTGGCACGACCGCACGCCCTGGTGGCTGACCACCACTTGGGGCACCCCCTACGGCCCCGAACCGAACCCCGGACCCGACCCCCCGCAACCGAAACCCGAGCCGATCCCGGCACACCTCGACGTCCCACCATTCTGATGCATGTCAGGTTTCAGCGTGCTGCAGCGGCAGCGGCCGTCGCTCGGGGAGCAGGGCAAGGGAGTGCGGCTCGCCGGCGTACTCGTCCTACAGAATCCCGGCGTCCCGGCGACTCGGCGTCACGCCGACGTATCCGCCGAGCAGGTACGACTCGCTCACCGCCTACTCCCAGCCCGGGGCGGGCCGTCGAGCACGACGATCACGCCGTCGGACGCGGCGTGCCGGTCGGTGGTGATCTCCTGGTATTCGGGCGAGTGGTACCACTCGCGGGCCACGTCAGCCGTGGGGAACCCGAGCAGCACGACCCGGCTGTGCGGCTCGTCTCCCTCCAGGGTCTCCGGGGCGTTGGACGAGGCCAGGATCCGGCCCTCGTAGGGCGTGATGACCTCGCGGAAGCGGCTGGCGTAGCGCTGGTAGCGCTCCGGGTCGGACACGGTCAGGCGGGCGATCACGTAAGCGGGCATGCAGGGACGCTAACCGCGGGACGCCACCCGAGCCTCGTCCCGCACGCACAACGTTCGGTGGGCCGCCTATTCCTGGCTGATCACCACGACGGTCGGGACGCGGTCGAGGACGACGGCCAGCGCCCGGCCCGCGGTGTCGGGGTCGAGCGGGCCGAGCGACTCGTCGAGGACGACGGCGTCGGGCCGGGACAGCAGCGTGCGGGCCAGGCCGACCAGCGCCCGCTCCCCGTTGGACAGCTGCCAGCCGGTCTCGCCGACGACCTGCGCGATCCCGGCGGGCATCCGGCCGAGCAACGGCCCGAGGCCCAGCGCCTGGCACGTCTCGGCCGCGGCGCTCAGGTCGTCCTCCGACGGCGGCCACGCCCGGCCGAGGAGCAGGTTGAACGCCAGCGGGGCCAGGATCAGGCGTCCGGTGTCCGGCCAGGCGCTCGGTGAGTGCCCGCGTCGCCGAGACGCGCAGCTCGGCCCAGGCCCGGTACCGCCGCCGATGGACGGACCCGGTCACTGCCAGCGCGACCGCGAAGCAGGCGAGCGCGGCCGCCGCGGGCCGTCCGACCGGGACGCTCGCCAGCAGCGCGCCCGCGGCGACGACCTCGACGGCGGCCAGCAGCACCCCCAGCGCACCGGTCGCGGCGACCGTCGCGGCCGGCTCGAGCTCGTAGATGCGCCCGAGGGTCCGGCCCGCGCCTTCCGCCCGGACCTGCCCCGGGTCGACGCCGAGCGCCCCGTCGAAGAGCCGATGCCGCAACCGCTGGGCGAACGTCGCGGACGTCCCCGCCTCGAACCACGCCGCCGCGCCGACGATCGGGATCGACAGGGCGACGAGCCCGGCCCACGGCCACAGGCGGTTCCCGCTGACGTCGCCGTCGATCACCGCGGAGCCGACGATCGCCCACGACCCGAGCAGCGCCGCCGCCCGGGCCAGGTGGATCACCAGGTCCACCGCCACCCGCCACGCCAGCGACGGCGCGCGCCGCCGAGGGGCAGGCGCGGCCGCGGCACGCGGGGCGGGCGGCAGGCGGGGCGGCGGCAGGCGGGGCGGCGGACGATTCTGGTGCCCGCGGGGTCACGAAAGGCGCGGCCGCGGGCGATTCCGCCGACGAGGGGGACTCTCCCGACGAGCGTCGAGCCGCCGACGCCGCCGATGTCAACGAAGATTCCGCCGACACCAGCCTGCCCGCGTCCAGCCGGACCCGACGCCAGCCGGACCCCGCGTCGAGGTCCGCGCGCAGCCCGCGCTCGGCCGCCAGCAACGCGGCGAACCGCGACGACGGGTCTGCCGCGAGAACAGCAGGCGAGCCGTCCTCGACGATCCGCCCGCCGTCGAGAACGACGACCCGGTCGAACGTCGCCGCGTCCGCGAGGTCGTGCGTCGCGCACAGCAGCGTGGCGTCGGCCCAGCGGCGCCGGGCGTTGGCGAGCAGGCGCGAGCGCTGGGCGCGGTCGAGGCCGCGAAGCGCCTCGTCCAGGACGGCGAGGCGGATCCCGTCCTGCGCCAGCGCCCGGGCCAGCCGCACCCGCTGGCCCTCCCCGCCCGAGAGGCGGCCGCCGTCGTCCCCGATCGGGCCGTCGCCGAAGCGCGCGGCGACCCCGGTCAGCTCGACGTCGTCCAGAACAGAGACGGCGCCCACATTGACCGCCAGGGACGCGTTCCACAGCCGGACGTCGGGGGCCGCCCACGCCGTCGACGACCACAGCGCGGCGGTGCCCGACCGGTCGAGCGCGGCCCCGTCCACCAGGACCGTCCCCTGGGTCGGAGTCACGAGCCCGAGCAGCACGTTCAACAGCGTCGACTTGCCCGATCCGCTCGCGCCCACCAGCGCGACGTGCTCCCCCGGGGCGACGGCGAGGGTGACCCCGTCCAGCACCGGGCGGCCGGACGCGAGCAGCCGGACCCCGTCGACCGCGAGGGCAACGGGCCCGACCCCGACCGGCCCGACCCCGACCGGCCCGACCCCGACCGGCCCGACCGCAGCAGGCCCGACCGCAGCAGGCCCGACCGCTGCGGGCGCCGAGTCGACCGCCCCCAGCGGCTCTGCGAGCCGCAGCGCCAACACCCGCAGCAGCGGCCAGTGCAGCGCGACAACCGACAGCCGCTCGGCCGCGAGCGGGATCCCGGTCGCCCAGAGGACGAACAGCAGCCGGTCGGCGGGGCCGTCCAACCGGGGCAGCGCGCCGAGGACCAACGGGACGGCCAGGGCGATGGCCACGGTCGCCTGGATCATCGCGACGACCGCGCGAGTCCGGGCGGCGGTCGCGGTCGCGCGGCGCCACGCCGAGACGCGCTCGGCGTGCTCGGCCGCGAGCGCGGCGCTCCCGCGGACGGCCCGGATCGGGTGGCTGCCGAGCACCGCGTCCAGCTCGATCTGGGCGAGCGCGGCGCCGTGCTCGCGCCGGCGTAGCTCCGCCTCCCGCAGCGGCGGCTGCGCGAGCAGCGCCACGCCCAGCACCGCCGCGGCCGCGGCGAGCGCCAGCGGCGTGCTGCGCGGGTCGAGGACGCACAGGCCGACGGTGACGGCGGCCAACCAGGCCGCCGCGGCGACCGCGTCCGCGACCAGGGTCGGCAACGCGCGGAGTTCCTGCAGCGCGTGCGCGCGCTCGGCCAGGTCGGAGCCGGGCCGGGTGCGGACGTAGCGGTCGGGCAGCCGGGCGACCGCCGCGGCCAGCGCCCTGCGCAAGCCGATGTCCAGGCGCCGGCCGACGGCGAGGCGGGCGCGCGCGGCCAGCAGTTCGATCCCGAGGACGACCCCGGCCACCGCGGCGACCGCGGCGAGCGCCCCGCCGGTGCCAGGGTCGTCGACCGCGAAGCGCAGCAGGGTGGCCTCGACCGCGGCGGCGCCCCCGACGATCACGGACACCGCGACGAGCGTGCGCGCGGGGACCGGGCCGGCGGCGCGCGCGGCGTCCAGCAGCAGGCGGACGGGCGGGTCGGGCCTGGTGGTCAGAGCGGCCCGCAGGTCCGGCGGCAGCGCGTCGAGGTCGGGCGGGGTGGCCGCCGGGCCGCGGGCCCGCAGCACCACCGCCCCCCGCAGCACGACGGTGCCGCCTTCCGCCGGCCGGGCGAACCAGCACTCCGCGGCGATGCCCGACGGGTCGGCCCGGCGGGCGGCGACCTCGCGGGCCGCCGCCTTCCCGCGCAGCCCGGCGGCCGCGACCGACCGCAGCGCCGCGTCCAGGGTGGCGACCGACTCCCAGCCGGCGGCGAGCGCGGCGTCCACGACCTGGTCGGTGTCGGCGACGCCGAGTTCCGAGCACCGCAGCGCCAGCCCGCGCCGGAAGGCCGCGCTGCCCGCGTACCGGGCGAACGCCGCCGCCGGCACCGTCTGCTCGTGGACGTAGAGGATCTCCCGCAGGCGCGCCGGCCGGACGAGGCGGCGCCCAGCAGCCGGGTCCATCACCTGGACGAAGCGGCCGTGCCCCCGCCAGACGACGACGAAGTGCGGCATCCCGTTCGCCAGCCGGACGACGGCCAGGACGGGCAGCGGGCCCGCGGGCGCCTCGAGCAGCAGATGGTCGACGGGCACCATCGCCTGCACGGCGTCCAGGCCGAGCGAACGCGCGACGGCGGCCAGCGCGTCGATGGACGTGCCGTCGACGTCCGTCCGGCAGGCCTCGCGCAGGCTGCCGTAGTGAGCGTCGATGCCGAACCCCGCGAGCAGGGAGCGCAGCGCGGCCGGGCCGCAGTCCATCGCGGACGTCTGGATCGTCTCGGGCACGGCCCGGCGCCGCGGCGGCGCCGGCGCGGTCGCGGCGGTCACGCCTGGGCGGTCCGGCGCCGGGCCTTGACCAGGAACCGGTGGTCGTCCACGACCTTGCCCTCGAGGACGCCGACGGCCCGGGACGCCAGCGCGCAGCCCGCGGCCCGGTCACCGCGGCGGTCGAGGATGCGGCCGAGGTTCAGCAGGGTGGGCGCCAGGTCCGGGTGCTCCGGACCGAGCGCGGCTTCCCGGATCACCAACCCCGCGCGGTAGGCGGCCTCCGCCTCGTCCAGGCGGCCGGCTCGGTCCAGGGCCGCGCCGAACGTGCAGCGAGCGATGCCGACCTCGACGTGCTCGGGCCCGTACAGCTCCACGAACCCGTCGATCGTCTCGGCGATCAGTTCCAGCGCTTCGTCGTGGCGGCCGAGGCCGGAGACGATCGACGCGAGCTGGCCGCGGTCCGCGCAGGCGTTCGGTGACACCGGGCCGTCGAGCGCCGTGTGCAGGTCGAGCGCCTCGCGGGTGTGCCGCTCGGCGGCGGGCAGGTCCCGCGCGCTGTGCGCGAGGCCGCCGAGGTTGTGCAGCAGGCCCGCGCGGAACTCGTCGCCGGGCAGGTCGCCGGCGAGCGCCGCCTCGTAGTGCGCGGCGGCGGCGTCGAGGTTGCCGCAGAACTTCTCGAGGATCCCGAGGCTGTTGCGGATCAGAGCTGTCACGGCGTGCCGTTCGGGCAAGGGTTCCGCCAGGAGCAGGGCGTCCGTGAGCGCGGCCCGCGCGCCGTCCCGGTCACCGGCGAGGACGAGGGAGTCCCCGACGAGCCGGCGGGCGGTCGCCGCCCGGGCCGGGCCCGTGGCCGCCTCGTATGCCTGCTGGGGCGCGGCCGCGGCGCCGTGCGGGTCCCCCGCCTCGAACGCCGTCCTGGCCGCGGCCATGTGCTCGTCCCAGCCCGTCACGGTGCTCCCTTCCGCGGGCCCATCCTCCCCGCGTGGGCGCAGAAAGATCTAGAACTCGTCGACGGTGTCCTCGGCGTGGTTCAGCCACACGCCGCCGGCGCCGCTGCCGGGACCCGCGACCAGGCCGGTCTCGACAATCAGGTCCTCGTCGGTGGTGGTGGTCTGGGAGACGGTGCTGGTCATGATCGGTCCCTCCGGTAGGTGTTCGGCTGCTTTCTGCGGCCTAGACCCATTCCACGCGGAACCACCTCGCGCGTAGTGAGTAGGGACTACTCCATTGCCCCGCGGCGACTACTCTCCCGGGCCCGCGGCTGCCCGGGAGCCACGCCGTAGGATCCGGTTTGTACCAGTTTTTCCCAGGCAGCCGAGGAGATCCATGTCGGTCAAGCACCCCGTCGTCGCGATTACCGGCTCCTCCGGCGCGGGCACGTCCTCGGTCACGAAGACGCTGCAGTCGATCTTCCGGCGGGAGAACATCACCCCGGCACTGGTCGAGGGCGACTCGTTCCACCGCTACGACCGCAACGACATGAAGCTCGCGATGGCGGACGCCACCGCGGCCGGCAACAACCACTTCAGCCACTTCTCCCCCGAGACGAACTTGCTCGCCGAGCTCGCCGAGTTGTTCCGGACGTACGGCGAGTCGGGCACGGGCAAGGTGCGCAAGTACCTGCACAACGACGAGGAGGCCAAGCCCTACGGCCAGCCTCCGGGCACGTTCACGGCCTGGGAGGACCTCGAGCCCGGCACCGACATGCTGTTCTACGAGGGCCTGCACGGCGCCGTCGTCACCCCGACGATCGACGTCGCCAAGCACGCCGACCTCGTCGTCGGGGTCGTGCCGATCATCAACCTCGAGTGGATCCAGAAGGCCTTCCGCGACAAGGCCGAACGCGGCTACTCCACCGAGGCCGTCATGGAGACGATCCTGCGGCGGATGCCCGACTACATCAACTACATCTGCCCGCAGTTCTCGCGCACCCACGTGAACTTCCAGCGGGTGCCGACGGTCGACACGTCCAACCCGTTCATCGCGCGGTTCATCCCCACCGCGGACGAGAGCTTCGTCGTCATCCGCTTCACGAATCCCGCCGGCATCGACTTCCCGTACCTGCTCTCGATGCTGCACGACTCGTTCATGTCGCGGCCCAATATCATCGTCGTCCCCGGCGGCAAGATGGAACTCGCGATGCAGCTCATCTTCACCCCGCTGATCCTGCGCCTGATGGAGCGCCGCAAGAAGCTCTGAGCCGGCCGGGCACGCTGGGCCGATTGCCAGGTTCGTCCGAAAGGGTGGCGGCATGACCAGGCCGGGGCGGGCGTCGCTGTGCAGCTAGACCTGCTGAAGCCCGCGCTGGTGCTCGGGCTCATGCAGGCCGGTCTGTACGGCCTGCTGCCGATCTCGATCGTCCTCAGCTACCGGATCAGCCGCACCATCGCCTTCGTCCACGGCGGCATCGCGGTCTGCGGCGGGGTGGCGTTCGGGGTGGCCATGCGCGGCCTGCGGCTCCCGCTCGTCGGGGCCGTGCTGCCGGTGATGGGGCCGCGGGAGGCCCTCGGGCTCGTGCTCGCGCTCGGAGCTGTGCTCGGTGGCGGGTACGGCGCGGTCGTGCTCTCGCGGCGCGTCTCCGCGCTGCCCGGCATGACGCTGACCGTCGTCTCGTTGGGCGTGATGCTCCTGGTCACCGCGTACGGCCCGCGCTACCTGCGGGCCGGCGGGGGCGGGGGCGGCGGGGGCGGCGGGGGCTCGCTGCCCCGGTCGCCGTTCGGCGACGGCAGCGTGCAGGTCTGGGGCCAGTACGTGACCGCGCACCGGTTCGCCACCTTGCTGGTCGTCGTCGGGCTCGTGGCCGTCCTGGCCCTGATCCTGAACCGGACGTACACGGGGCTGGCGATCCGGGCCATTGCCGACGACCTCGAGGCCAGCGTGTGGTGCGGGGCGCGGCTGCGGGTGATCGGCACCGGGGTGTACGCGGTCGCCGGCGCCGTCGCGGCGATGGCCGGCGCGCTGTTCGTCGGGACGGTCGCGGCCGCGAGCGAGGGCATGCTGATGTTGTTCATGCGCGGGCTGGTGATTGCCGTCGTCGGCGGGTTGCGCAGCGTCCCGCTCGCGCTGGCCGGCGCCCTGCTGTTCGGGCTGCTCGAGACCGCCCTGCTCGTCGGCATCTTCGGCGACCTGGGCGGCGGCACCCGCGAGTTCGTCTTGTTCGCCGCGATGATGGGGCTGATCCTCCTGGTGGCCCGGCGGCGGCGCGAAAGCTTCTTCCTACTCGGACGGCCTTCCCTGTGAGCGCCTCCGGCGGCCCCCGCACCCGCACGACGACCAGGCCTGTGACGACGGCGATGCGCGCGCCCGGCTCGATAGCGCTGTGCGTCTTCCTGCTCGGCTGGATCCTGTTCTGGCCCGACTACATGGTCTTCACCCTCAGCGCGGCCGTCCCGATCGCGTTCGCGGGCCTCGGCCTGCTCGTGCTCCAGGGCTGGGCCCGCGAGCTCTCACTCGCCACGGCGGGTCTGTTCGCGACGTCCCTGTACTACTACGGCTACTTCGCGCGGGACGTCGAGGGCCTCGGCCTGCCCTGGGTGGTCGCGGCCGTGCTCGCCATCGCGATCCCCACGGTGCTCATGGCCGTCCTCGCCGGATCGAGCGTACGGCTGCCCGGCATCTACCTCGTCGTGCTCACCGTCAGCCTGCAGATCGGCATCCAGCAGATCGTCTACACGCAGGGGAAACTGTCCGGCGGCCTGTCCGGCGGCAACGAGGGCAACGTGCTGTCCACCCCGCGGCCGTGGTTCTTCGGCCTGAATCTGCAGAGCGACAGCGCGTTCTACCTGTTCAGCCTCGGCTGGCTCGGCCTGACCTTGGCCGCCGTCGTCCGGCTCCGGCACAGCCCGACCGGGCTGGCGTTCCTGCTCGTCGGCGCCGACCGCCAAGCCGCGGCGGCCGTCGGGATCCCGCCGGCCAAGTTCCGGATGCTCGCCTTCGTGACCTCCGGCCTGCTCGCCGGCATGGGCGGCGTGCTCGCCTGCTGGCTGTTCGTCACCCCGCCGATCTACTTCGGCTACGGGATCAACCAGTCGCTACTCCTGCTCGCGATCCCGATCCTCGCGGGCGTCGACTCCATCGCCTGGGTCCTGCTCGTCGTCGCGACCCTGCAGATCCTGCCGGTCGCCTTCCCGTCCTGGCGGCTCGACAGCGCCGTCCTCGCCGGGTTCGGCCTCCTGCTGGCCGCGACGCTCGGCCCGGGCGGGATCGGCGGGCGGGCCAAGGACCTCACCCGCCGGCTGACCCGCGGGAACCGGCGGCAGCGGACCGGGCGGGACGGCGTCGACACCGCCTCCCTGCGCGCGGGGACCGGCCTCGCCGGCGACAGCGGGCACCTGACGCCGGATCAGAGGAGCGAATGCCTGGAGACGCTCGAGGGGTGGCTCCCGCCCCGTCCGACCGAACCGGTCGCCGTCCGGGCCACGGACATCCGCGTCAGCTTCGGTGCGATCCACGCCCTGAACGACGCCTCGATCGTCGTGCCCACCGGCGAGATGGTCGGCCTCATCGGCCCGAACGGCGCCGGCAAGTCGACGTTGTTCGACGTGATCAGCGGCTTCACCCCGGCCGACTTCGGCCGCGTCGAGCTCTTCGGCACCGACGTCACCACCGCCAAGCCCTGGAACCGCGCCAAGCTCGGCATGGCGCGCACCTTCCAGACGACACGCGTCGTCAAGGAACTGACCGTCGCCGACAACCTGCTCGCCGGCGCCTACCAGCAGATCGAGCCCGGGGCGCTGAGCTTCCTGCTCGGCCGGAAGGCCGCCTGGGCGCGGATGCGGCGCGCCGAGGAGACCGCGCTGGCCGCCGCCCGCCTCCTCGACATCGAGCGGTACTGGGACGAACGCGTGTCCACGCTGGAGTTCTCCGCCCGCCGGCGCGTGGAGATCGGCCGGGCGCTGCTCGCCGGACCGCGCCTGCTCCTGCTGGACGAACCCGCGGCCGGCCTCGACCCCGCCTCCTCCACCGCCCTGTTCAGCCTCGTCCGCCAACTGCACCAGGACCTCGGCCTGACCGTGCTGCTCGTCGAGCACTACGTGAAGGCCGTGCTCGACACCTGCGACCTCGTGTACGTCCTCGCCCAGGGCACCGTTCTCGCCCAGGGCACGCCGCAGGAGATCGCGGCCGACCCGGAGGTGCGGGCGCGCTACCTCGGCGACCGGTTGGACTACCTGGACGCGGTCGACTGACGATCGTGTGACCTCCGTCGTCACCCCGGGCGAGGGTGTCGGCCGCGGGGCCGGGTCGGGCAACGTGGGTCCGAATCGCCCCCGGCAGTAGGAGGAATTGTCATGCGAGCGACCGCGTCGCGAGCCGGTGCACCCCTCACAGACATGCTCGGCATCGCGGAGAACGCTGTCGGCACAGCAGATCCGGTGTCGTTCGCCCGGGCGCTCGGTTCGGCCGCGCGACGGCTCGCGCTGCACCCGACCGAGGCAAGCGGCGCCGTGGCGCGGGCCGTCAGCGGGGCGGGCTCGGCCTGGCTGGCCTCGACGGGCCGCCTGCTCGGCCGCGACGTCGCCGCACCGCTGGCTCCGGCGGCGGGCGACCGGCGCTTCACCGACGCCGCGTTCGACCAGAACCCGTACTACTTCTGGCTGGCCCAGAACCACCTCCTGCTGGAACGCTTCGCCGCCGATCTGCTCGCGGCGGCCGCGCTGGACCCCGACGAGGATCTGAAGGCCCGGTTCGCCGCCAAGTTCCTTCTCGACTCCCTCGCCCCCACCAACACGCTGCTCGGCAACCCGACCGCGATCCGGACGGCGCTTCGAGACCGGCGGCAAGAGCACCGTGCGCGGGCTGCGCAACTTCGCCGACGACGTCGTCAACAACGGCGGCTGGCCCAAGCAGGTCGACACGTCAGGCTTCGAGGTCGGCGTCAACATGGCGGCCACGAAAGGGAAGGTCGTCTACCGCAGCGACCTGATCGAGCTGTTGCAGTACGAACCGCAGACCCCGCAGGTCCACGAAATTCCGCTGCTGTTCTGCCCGCCGTGGATCAACAAGTACTACATCATGGATCTCGCGCCCGGTAAGAGCCTGATCGAATGGGCCGTCCGGCGCGGGCACACGTGCTTCGCGATCAGCTATCGCAACCCGGACGCCTCGATGCGGGACGTGAGTTTCGAGGACTATCTGATGCAGGGCCCGCTCGACGCGATCGAGGTGGTCAAGGAGATCACGGGATCCGAAACCGTGAACACCCTGTCGGTCTGCCTCGGCGGGACTCTGTCGGCAATCGGGCTCGCCTATGCCGCGAGGGAGGGCCGGCGGTCCGTCAACACGGCGACGTTCCTCAACGCCCACACCGATTTCACCCTCAAAGGCGACCTCGGCGTCTTCACCGACTCCGCCACGATCGACGGGCTCGAGAAGAAGATGAACAAGCACGGCTATCTGGAGGCCCGCGACATGGCCCGCACGTTCGACGCGCTCCGGGCCAACGACCTCATCTTCTCGTTCGTGGTCGACAACTGGCTGCTGGGCAAGAAACCGCCGGCCTTCGACCTGCTCGCCTGGAACGACGACAGCACGCGCATGCCGGCGAAGATGCACGCCCGCTACCTGCGCTCGTGCTACCTGAACAACGAGTTCTCGCAGGGACGCTTCGAGGTCGACGGGGCGCCGGTGGACCCGCGCAAGTGTGAGGTGGACGCCTATGTCCTGTCGGCCGTCGACGACCACATCGTCCCGTGGCACTCCGCGTACAAGACTACGCAGCTGTTCGGCGGCAACCACCGGTTCGTGCTCAGCGACGGCGGCCACATCGCCGGGATCGTGAACCCGCCGCGCCCCAAGGCGGCGTACTGGTCCAACGACGCGCTGCCGGCGGACCCGGACGCTTGGCTGGCCGGCGCCGAGCGGCACAGCGAGACCTGGTGGGAGGACTGGTCGCGCTGGATCGCCGACCGAGCCGGCTCGAAGGTGGCGGCGCCGGACAGGCTCGGCAGCGAGGTGTACCCGGCCCTCGGGGACGCGCCCGGGACCTACGTGCGGAGCCGGTCCTGACGTTCGTCACATCCGCTTCGATTGACATGCCATCGTCTTGCTTGGGATAGTTCGCACACCGCTTTCCATCCACGAAAGGAAACTGACATGGCCCTCGACGTCACGGACCTGACCTCCACGGCGCAGGACAAGCTGCTCTCCACCCTCGAGTACGCCCAGGACGCCGTGCTCGAAGGTGTGAAGCTCTGGAACGGCGCCGTCAAAGCCGTCGCTCCCGACTCGCTGTTCGACTCCCTCCCCGGCGCCAAGTACCTCCCCTCCCCCGCCGCGTACGTGGACCTGCGCTTCGACTTCGCCGAGAAGCTGCTCGCGCAGCAGCGGGAGTTCTTCACCCAGCTGGTTTCCGAGACCGCGCCGGCCGCCCCCGTCGCGTCCCCCCTCGTCAAGGTCACCAGCACGCAGCCCAAGCCGTCCGCCGCGACTGCCAGGTAAGTGAGTCCGACCGAGAACCAGCCCCCGTCCTGGGACGCGTTCGGCGCGTACCTGCGTGCCCAGCGCCAGCTGTCCAAACTGACCTTGCGTCAGCTTTCAGCCATGACAGACATTTCCAACCCGTACCTGAGCCAGATCGAGCGCGGCCTGCACAAGCCGTCCGTGGCCGTGCTGAAGTCGATCGCGGACGCGCTGAACATGTCGGTGGACGCGCTGCTCGAGCAGGCCGGCGTGGTGACCCAGGTCCCGGACGCCTCGGCCGAGGCCTCCACCGAGGCGGCGATCCGCAACGACCCGCGGCTCAGTGGCGCCCAGAAGTCCGCGCTGCTCGCGGTCTACCGCTCGATGGTCACCGAGTCGGGCGCACAGCCCGGCTCGGGCAAGTCGGCCTAGCCTCCCCGACCCCTCGGACCGGTCGCCCGAACCAGGGCGACCGGCCCTTTCCTGCGTCACATTTCCGGCCACGAAGGAAGACATGAGCTACCTCAGCCTCGACGGCCGCGTCGCCGTCATTACCGGAGCGGGCGGCGGCCTCGGCCGGGCGCACGCCCTGGAGCTCGCCCGGCGCGGTGCCCGGATCGTCGTCAACGACCTCGGCGGCACGCTCCACGGGGCGGACCGGTCCGCGGCCGCCGCACAGGCCGTCGTCGCCGAGATCCTCGCCGCGGGCGGCGAGGCCGTCCCGAACTTCGACAGCGTCGCCACCCCCGAGGGCGGGGCGGCGATCGTCGCGACTGCGCTCGACACGTACGGGCGCGTCGACATCGTCGTCAACAACGCGGGCATCCTGCGCGACAAGGCGTTCCACAAGATGGACGCCGACTCGATCGACGCGGTGATCGACACGCACCTCAAGGGCGCGCTGTACGTCACGCGTCCCGCTTTCGAGGCCATGCGGAACCAGGGCTACGGGCGCATCGTCAACACGTCGTCCGCCTCGGGCCTGTACGGCAACTTCGGCCAGGCGAACTACGGGGCCGCGAAGGCCGGCCTTGCCGGCCTGACCCGGGTGCTGGCCATCGAGGGCGTGCGGCACGACATCCGGGTCAACGCCATTGCCCCGCTGGCGAACACCCGCATGACCGACGGGCTGCTCGGCAGCCTCGGTGCGAAGCTCGGCCCCGAGACGGTGACCCCGGTCGTGGCGTACCTCGTCTCCGAACAGTGCGAAGTCACCGGCCAGATCTTCTCCGTCGCGGGCGGCCGGGTCGCTCGCATCTTCGTCGCCGAGACCCCCGGCTACCTGCTCCCCGAACTCACCGCCGAGGCGGTCCGCGACGGCCTGCTCTTCATCGACGACGAGGCCGGCTATCTGACGCCGTCCTCGTTGGACGAGGTGCGCGAGATCGTCGACAACGCGCTCCTCGCCCCCGTCCGGTCCGCCGGCGAGTGACCGTCCCTACGACATGTCCAGCCCGCCGTTGACGGCGATCACCGAGCCGGTGATGTAGCCGGCTTGGTCGTCGACCAGGAACTGCACGGCGCGCGCGATCTCGGACGCCTCGCCCAGTCGCCCCACCGGGATGGTGCGCAGCACGGCTTCCATCGCCTCGGCGGGCACCTTGGCGACCATGTCGGTCGCGACGAATCCCGGGGCGACGCAGTTCACCGTGATGCCCTTGCGCGCAGTCTCGCGCGCGAGGGACTTCGTGAGCCCGAACAAGCCCGACTTGGACGCGGCGTAGTTGGCCTGGCCGATGTTGCCGCTCGTCCCGATGACGGAGCTGATGTTGACGATGCGACCGAACTGCTGGGCGATCATCTGGTCGACGACTGCCTTCGTCATGTAGAAGGCACCCGACAGGTTCACCCGCAGGACGGCGTGCCAGTCGTCGATCGTCATCTTGCGAACGGTGCGGTCGACCGTGACGCCCGCGTTGTTGACCAGGTAGTCGACGCGGCCGTACGCGTCCAGCACCTCGGAGACGACCCGCTGGCAGTCTTCCGGGTCGCCGACGTTGCCCATGTGCAGCGAGATGGAGTGACCCTCGCCGGTCAGCTGCTCGGCCAGTTCCTCGGCCGCGTCCTTGCCGCGATGGAAGCCGGCCGCGACGTGCACCCCGTCGCGGGCCAGCACGGTCGTGATCGCGGCACCGATGCCACGGGTGCCCCCGGTGACGATCGCCACCCTCTGCTCAGTCATCGCAATCTCCTCGATTTTGTGGATTTCGGCGAGCGTAAAGGCATCGGGAAGCGGACCGAAAGAGCGATTCCACGAGGAACGGGTCACACGCAATCCGAGCTCGGCACGGGCATTTCAGCGGTCACGACCGAATACCCGCGAGTGAGTTGTGCGGTTCCTACAAATTAACTCGTCGGTACGGTGAGATTCGCGTCTGACGCGACGTCAGATAAGCTTGAGTGTAATAGGTCACTCCCCCAGCGCCGTCGAGCCGGGCAGCGTCACATCCCAGCCCGGGCGCCTTTCCAGTTAAACTTGCCCTCTTCACGCGCCGATCCCGATCACTGATGTGACGCGCACAACTCGTCGATCTATATCGGGCTCTTCTGCTGTTCCCGTGGGTGAGTTGATCTTGGTGTGAACGCGACACGCCGTACTACGTCTAGGTTTCTGAGCTGTCTAGGAACAGGAACCAGGGAGCGGAGTACGGCGTGCGCACGGCAAGGGTATGGCGGGGTTTGCTCGGGGTCGAGCAAACGGTGATCGAATCGGTCGAGCTCGTCGAGGAGGCCGACGAGGAGATCCTGGTCGCTGCGGTTCGTCCAGTGCGGACGCGACGGTCGAGGTGTTCGCGGTGCGGGCGCCGCGCGGGCGGATACGACCGCGGCGATGGTCGGCGACGCTGGCGCACGCTCGACCTGGGCACGGTGCGCGTCTATCTGGAAGCCGATGCGCCGCGGGTGGTCTGTGAGGAGCACGGCGTGGTGGTCGCGGCGGTTCCCTGGGCGCGGCCGGGGTCCCGGCACAGCGCCGCGTTCGAGGACACCTGTGCGTGGCTGGCCGCGAATGCCTCCTTCGTCGTGGTCGCCGAGCTGTTGCGGGTGTCGTGGCGCACGGTGGCCGCGATCGTGACCCGCGTTGTCGCCGACCGAGCGGGCAAGGTTGACCAGCTTGGCGGGCTCACCCGAATCGGGATCGACGAGATCGCCTACCGTAAAGGGCATCGGTACCTGACCTGCGTCGTCGACCACGACACCGGTCGGCTGGTGTGGGCCGGCCAAGGCCGCGACCAGGACGTCGTGCGGGCCTTTTTCGATGCCCTCGGCGACGAGCGGGCCGCGGCGCTGACCCACGTGTCCGCCGACGGCGCCGAGTGGATCCACACTGTCGTGCGCGAACGGGCTCCGCAGGCGGTCATCTGCCTGGACCCGTTCCACGTCGTGGCCTGGGCGACCAAGGCCCTCGACGAGGTCCGCCGCGGCCTGTGGAACGAGCTGCGCCGGACCGGGCGGGGCGATCAGGCCGAGACGATGAAGGGCTCGCGGTGGGCGCTGGTGAAGAACCCAGGTGATCTGACCGGTGATCAGCGGACCCGCTTGGCCGAGATCGCCGCGACGAACAAGGGCCTGTACCGGGCCTACCTGCTCAAAGAACAGCTCCGCGAGGTCTTCGCCGTCAAGGGCCAACGCGGCCGAGCGCTGCTGGCCGGCTGGCTGTCCTGGGCCAAACGGTCCCGCCTGCCCGCGTTCGTCAAGCTCGCCAAAACGATCGAGCGCTACGCCCCGCTGATCCGCAACACCCTCGATCACGGGCTGTCCAACGCCCGATCCGAAGCCACCAACGTCCACCTACGCGTGCTGACCCGACGAGCTTACGGATTCCGCTCACCAGAGGCGCTCATCGCTATGGCAATGCTCACCCGCGGCGGACTCTGCCCGTCCCTGCCGGGACGCCTTCCATGATCAAACCACCCACGGAAACGTCAGTAGGTCCCTATATCGCTTATCTGGAGGCTGTCCGATGAAGCCGTTCGTGGTCAACAGCCACGGCCGTCTCGTGTTCCCGGCGAATTTCGGAGGCGAGTTGGACTTCTCCGTGCTGCACACGCTGGAGCAACTCGTCGCGGTGGTCGGTCGCGACTTCGAGGCCAAGGCCCCGACCGGCACCGACATCCTCGACCGGGTCTGCGCAGGCGCGGAACCTGTCAACCTGTTTGAGGCACGTTCAGTCGCCTATTACTGAGTTTCCTCCTGGCTGTCCGGCGGTTTGTTGATCCATGCCGTCGTGGGCAGTTGCGGGGGCGTCGGGGGCTTGCGGACGAACCGTTCGGGGTGGGCGGCGAAGGCGTCGGCGAGGATCGCTGCGCGCTTGTCGCGGACGGCCTCGGCGGTGCCGTAGTGGACGTCGGCGGGGGTGTGCAGGCCCAGGGCGGAGTGGCGATGCTCGTCGTTGTACTTATGCGGGTGATCGCGTCAAGGCCCGGTTCAAGGAGCAATAGTCAATACCTGTGGATCGGGAACTTTCAGGCGGCTGTCTGACGGTCCGTCAGGGATGGGTCGTCGGGTCGTTCGACGAGCTTGCCGTCGATGAAGGTCGCCCCTGCTCGGACGAGGGCGACCAGGTGGGGGGCATTGACAGCGCGCCAGCGATCTTGTGCGGCTTGCATGAGCTTGAACGCCATCGCGAGGCCGGCGGCGCGTGAGCCGGGGCCCTTGGTGAGCTTCTGCCGGTGGCGCACGGTGGCGAAGGTCGACTCGATGGGGTTGGTCGTGCGCAGGTGGATCCAGTGCTCGACGGGGTAGTCGTAGAAGGCCAGCAGCACGTCGAGGTCGTCGGTGATCTTCGCGACGGCCTTACCGAACTTCGCCCCGTAGGTGGCTGCGAAGTCCTTCGCGGCGGCGACCGCCTTGGTCTTGTTCTCCGCGTTGTAGATCGCCGCGAGCGCCGTTTTCGCCGCGGGGTGCGCGGTCTTGGGCATGGCGCCCAGGACGTTGGCGATCTTGTGGAACCAGCACCGCTGGGCCCGGGTCTGGGGGAACACCTCGGCGAGGGCGCCCCAGAAGCCGAGTGCTCCGTCGCCCATCGCGAGTACCGGGGCGCGCATGCCGCGGTGGCGGGCATCGCGCAGCAGGTCGGCCCAGGACTCGGTGGATTCCCGGTAGCCGTCGCTGATCGCGACGAGTTCCTTGCGCCCGTCGGCGCGGACCCCGACGAGCACGAGCAGGCACAGCCGGTGCTCTTCCAGGCGGACGTTGACGTGGATGCCGTCGGCCCACAGATAGACGAAGTCGACCCCGGACAGGTCCCGGGCGGCGAAGGTGCGTTGCTCGTGCTGCCAGGTCTCGGTGAGCTTGGTGATCACCGGTGCGGACAGCCCGGCGGTGGAGCCGAGGAACTGGCCCAGCGCCGGGACGAAGTCGCCGCTGGACAGGCCGTGCAGGTAGAGCAGCGGCAGCACCTCGTTGATCTTCGGGGTCTTGCGGCACCACGGCGGCAAGATCGCCGAGGAGAACCGCGCCCGTTCGCCGGTGTCGGCGTCGATGCGCTTGTCGTTGACCCGCGGAGCCTGCACCTGCACCGCGCCGGCCGAGGTGAGCACCTCCCGCGGCTCGTGGCTGCCGTTGCGCACCACCAGACGCCGGCCGTTCTCATCGCGCTCGTCGGCGAATCGGGCGATGTAGTCGGCGACCTCGGCCTGCAACGCCTCGGCGAGCATCCGCCGGGCGCCCTCGCGCACGAGCTCGTCGATCAGCGACACCGGCGCGGGGCCGGGCGCCGTCGTGGCGGAGGGCTCGGGGCAGGAACCAGCAACTACCGTAAGCACGGGGTCGTACCTTTCCGACCGGCGTTGGCGCGCCGGCCTGGCTTGAGGGGCTTTCTCGGGATCATCGGGGAGGTACGACCCTCCCGCATCCCGCCGCGCCGCTCAGCTACGCAACCCGGCGGGGTGATCCACAGGTCTCAAGCATTGCTCCGGTTCAAGATGCCTCGTGGTCGAGTCGGTCGAGGAGTCCGTCGAAGATCTTCTGCCGGGCGACTTGGCCCTTGTTGTGGGCGTCGTCGCGTTGGGCCTGCAGGGTGGGGCGGAAGGCGATGGTGGTGACGAAGAAGGTGCAGCTCTCGCAGATGGACTCGAAGTGGCAGTCGGTCTCGACGGGGCGGGCGCAGTGGCCATTGCCGAGCATCCGTCTGTGCATCTCGGCGCGGAGTTTGCGCATCTCGCTGCCCTCGTCATCGCGGGGCAGTTGACGGGGCTGGCCGTAGAGCGCTTCGACCTTCTCGGTGACCTTGAAGTACTCCTCGGCGACGGTCTTGTCGGCGATGCGGGCGTAGATCATCGTCATGGCGAGGGTCTTGTGGCCGAGCAGCGCGGCGATCGCGTCGATGCTCATGCCGCGGTTGACCGCTTGGGTGGCCAAGGTGTGCCGGAGCTGGTGAGCGGTGACGTGGCCGATGCCGGCCTCGTGGCTGAGCCGGCTGAGCGCGTTGGACACTCGCAGCGAGGTGACGGGGCGGTTGCGTTCGAGGAGGAGCCGCTCGCTGCGGACGCCGGTTGGTCGGTGGTGGTGGATCCAGTCGTCGAGCATGTCCTTGAGCTGTGGGTGCAGCGGGATGTAGCGGTCGTTGTGGAGCTTGCCGACGGGGATCCGCAGCCAGAACGCCGAGCCGATCTGCACGACGGCGTCAACGTTGAGCGCGAGGAGTTCGCCCTTGCGGATGCCGGTGCGCGCGAGCAGCTCGACGATCAGGCGGGAGAGTGGGTCGGGGTCGGCGCGGGAGGTCCGCATGAGCTTGGCAGCGGCAGCGTCATCGAGGAAGCGCGGCAGCGGCTTGTCGATGATCGGAAGGTCGCCGGTGAACATCAGTGGCCGCTGGGGCGGATTGTCGTAGCCCCAGTCGGTGATCCGGTCGAGGAAGCAATGCAGGTTGATGAGCCGATTCTTGATGCTGACCCGGTTGAGGGGCTTGCCGGTGTGCCGGGCGTGTTTCGTGCTGATCCAGACCTTGTAGTCCTCGATGTGACTCCGGGTCAGGTCGGTGCAATTGTCGACGTCGGGATGGTTGAGGCCGAGCCAGACGCCGAACTCGCGCAACGCGTGCTCGATGTGACTGACGGTGCTGGGGCGAAGGCTCAGCTCGACCTGGGCGACATAGCGTCGGGCGGTGTCCGCGAAGCCGCTCGGTGCACCATCCCAGCCGGTGACCGACACGGGCGCCTTGCGAGGTGGGCGGCCGGGATTGTTCAGCTGACCGGCGTGGAACAAGGTGAGCCGGAGGCGGTGGAAGATCGCGGAGAGGTTCCGCCCAGAGCTCGCCATGCCGCGCTGCGCGTAGGCGCTGACGAGGGCATCGCGGGCCCGGTCGAACTGAGCATCGGTAAGGCGCTGCGGCGGGCTGGGGGTGATGGCGGCGGCCTTGCGCAGCGCGTTCCACTGCAGGGTGATGTCGGCCTCGCTCAGGTCGAGGCGGCGGCAGGCCTGCTGGAACCACGTCCAGCAACCGGGGTCGTGGTTGCGGGCGACGATTCCCAGCCGCAGATCAACCCGACCCAGCAGCTCGGCGGTGACGACGAGCCGACCGGTGACGATCAGCCAGGAGGCGAAGGACCGCGCTCGGGTGACGGCCTCGACCTGTTCGGCGAGGGTGAGGCGCTCCCAGCCGCCCGCCCGTTCGAGTTTGGCGCTGAACGAGCGTGCCGCCATCGTGGTCGACCTGCCGGTCTTGAGCTGCAGATGTGCCATCGCGGCGAAGTAGCTGTCGAGCTGATCGGAACTGCGGGCGGCCAAGACGAGGGCGGCGCCCATCACGAGCCGGCCAGATCTTGGGCGTCGATTGCCTCGCTGGCCCGGCGGTACTCGCCGGCGAGCCAGTCGTTGGCCAGGTGCAGGTAGATCCTGGTCGACTCGATCGAGCGGTGACCGGCCTGGGCCTGGATGGCTTCCAGCGCCATCCCGGCCTCCCGCAAGCGCGTGAAGCAGGTGTGACGCAGCTGATGGCAGGTCAGATGTTCGATCCCGGCTCGGCCACGGGCGCCGGCGACGATCTCGTCCAAGCCGGCCGCGGAAAGGGCGCTTCCGCGCCGGGGGCCCTTCAGCACGAGAAAGACGTGGTCATCGGCAGCCGACTCGGGGCGTTCGGTCGCCAGGTAGCGGGCGAGCGTGGTGAAGAAGCGCTGCGAGACAGGGACGATGCGCTGGTGTCCGCCCTTGCCCTCGGCAATGAATAGGCGGCGCTCACCGGGACGAAGGTCACCGAGGCGCAGGCCAAGGACCTCACAACGACGCAACCCACCAAGGAGCATCGCCTCGACCATCGCCCGGTCCCGATCGGTGCGCAACGCGGCGAGGAACGCGTCGGCCTGCTGCGGATCGATGACTCGTGGCAGCGTCCGGGGAGCCCGGATCAGAGGGACGCCGCGCACGGAGCGCTGGCCCGGCCGACGAGTAGCGAGTCCCCGAGGAACCGGGTTCGCCCGGACGTCGGTGTCCCCACGGATGATCAGGTACTCATACAACCCCGCGATCGTGGCGAGGCGCCGTTTGATGGTGCGCGCCGACAGGCCGCTCTCACCGTCCTCGATCCGCACGACCTTCGCGCCACGGCGGGGTTCGCGCTGGGCCTGGATGAACGCCAGCACGTCCCCCGCGTCGACCTCGCCCGGCTCCTTTTCGACGACGGTGAAGAAGACCTTCAAGTCGAAGGCCGTGGCCAGTGCGGTGTTCCACCTCGCCCGGGCGATGACCAGTTCGAGGTAGGCATCCAGCAGTGGATGACCCAGCCGGAGCAGCTCACCGCCGCCAGGTTGAACCGATCGAACCAAGCACGGCATGCGGTCCACGGAGAGCCCCGATTCGCTGCGGTGACCCTCGCTCCGAAGCCCCGATGGCCGAGGAGTGGATCACCTGCATATCGTGACCAGCCGAAGAACCGCTGACAGTGGACGCGGGCGGCTTCGATGCAGGAGAACCTGCCGGGGAAGTCGGGCCGGTACTTCAGGGTCTTGAACTGGGCCTCGCTGTACGGGTTGTCGTCGCTGACGTGCGGGCGGGAGTGGGACTGGGTCACGCCGAGGTCGGCGAGCAGGAACGCGACGGGTTTGGAGGTCATCGACGAGCCGCGGTCTGCGTGGATGGTCAACTGCTTGCGCTCGATGCCCTGCTTGGCGCAGGTCTGACGGATCATCACTTCCGCCAGTGCGGCGCTCTCCCGACCGGCCACCATCCACCCGACGACGTAGCGGGAGTAAATGTCCAGGATCACGTAGAGGTAGTAGTAGGTCCACTTCGCCGGGCCGTGCAATTTGGTGATGTCCCACGACCACACCATGTTCGCCGCGGTGGCGAGCAGTTCGGGTTTGATCTTCGCCGGGTGGGTCGCCTGCCGGCGGCGTTCCCGGCTCTCCCCGGCCGCGCGCAGCAGCCGGTAGAAGGTCGAGATCGAGCCGAGGTAGCGGCCCTCGTCGAGCAGGATCGCCCACGTCTCGGCCGGGGACAGGTCCACGAACCGCTCGCCGTGCAGCTCGGCGAGGATCGCCTCGCGCTCGGCCTGCGTCAGGGCGCGGGGCTGGACCCGTTCTCGCTGCGGCGTGGGCGCCGGCCGCGCAGGTGCCGGGCTTTGGCGGTGGCGCCGGTAGTACCCGGCCTGGGGCAGGCCCAACGCCTGGCAGGCGGCCCGCACTCCGATCACCGGGACCAGCTCGGCGACCGCGGCGTCGCTCACCTGCTCGACCCGTCCTCGGGCTCCGCGCCCTCGGAGATCGTCTCCAAGAGCGCGTGCAGTTTTGCCTGCACCTCCACCACGAAGCGGGCCTTGGCCAACTCCTTCTCCAACTGCGCCTTCTCGGCCTCCAGAGCGGCGATCCGCGCCCGATCGGGGTCGCGCGGCGGGCGCCCGCGCGGGGCGGTCAGCCCGGCCAGCGCCCCAGCGTCACGAGCCCGACGCCACTCCACCAGGTGACTCGAGTACAGGCCCTCTCGGCGCAGCAGGGCACCCTTCTCGCCATCGCCCGCGGCTTCGTAGGCCGCCAGGATCTCCAACTTGTACTTCGCGGTGAACGTCCGCCGCCGAGCCCGCTCGGGCACCTGCGGATCCGGCCGCTGTCCTACGCCATCACTCACCGGTCCAGCATCGACGATCACGCCGTTGCCGTCCGCAGTCGAGTTCGATTTCACGATTCGGGGAGTCTCCATCCCCGCCCTCGGGTCAATGATTTTCAGGGAGCGGGTGCCTCAGCCAAGGTTGACAGAGAGGGGCGGCTACCGAACGCGTTTCGAGCTTCTGCGCGACGTCGGCCAGAACCTGTACTGGGTGAACCGCTATGCGATGACGATGTTCGAGAAGCGGCCCACGCGCTGGCGGGACCTGTCCCGCACCCGGCCGGACGTCTTCCTGCCCGTCCTCACGCCGTGGGTCGGCGGTGAGGAGCGGGTGGCCGCGGTGGAGCGGGCCTACCGCGAGCTGCCGGCCACCTGGGACGACGCCGCGGAGGACCGCATCTTCAGCCTGCTGTTCGACGTGTTCCGCCACCGGCGCCACACCGCCACGGAACTGCCGGCGATCAAGCCCACCGTGGCCGAGTTTCTCGCGCAGCCCGACGCGCTGACCTTCGTGATGCCCGCGCACGACCCCGACTACCCGGTCTTCACCCTCGACGCGATCGTGGACGCGCACGAGTCGGTGCCCGAGCTCGAGGCGCTCAGCCGGTGGGCGATGGTGCTGCACAACCAGTACCCGTGGGACCGCTCCCGGACCGAGCTGAAGCCCGCTGCCGCGATCGGCGACGACGACTTCGTCGTGGCGTTCCACCCTCGCAGCCGCGAGGTCACCGCCTTCGTCGAGCGCGTGCGCTGTGGCCGGGCCGCAGCCGGGATTCCCCGGCGCCCCGCAGCGGATGCCCGCCCACCCGTCCGCCCCTACCCGCCGGTGCAGGTCCGCGAGGCCTTCGCCGTGCAGCCGAAACTCGAGGCGCTGGCTGTCGTCCGCGGGGAGCACGTGTGCGACAACAGCGACGTGGTGCGCAACACCAGCTTCTCCTGGTCGCCGATGAGTGCCGCGGAGATCAGCGCCAAGACCGGCATCGGCACGCGCCGCTACACCAGCCACGACATCGGTGAGCTCGCGCTCGGGGCGGCCCGAGCCGCGCTGGAGCACGCCGGCCGCGGGCCCGAGGAGATCGGCGCGGTCCTCGTCGCCACCTGCACCAGCGACCGGCTGATCCCCTCCCTCGCGAGCTGACTCTCCGGCGAGCTGGGCATTCTGCAGACCCACTGCTCGGCCGACATCGTCGCCGCCTGCGCGGGCTTGCCATACGGAATCGCCGAGGCGGTGCGCCAGCTCCAGGAGGTCGGCCGGCCCGTCCTGCTGGTGTGTGTGGAAAAATTCTCCGACAAGATCGGCAGCGTCCGGACCTCGCGCATGATCTTCGGGGACGGGGCCGCCGCGATGGTGGTGGCGCCGGCCGCGTCCGGCGAGCGGGGCGACGTCGACGTCCTCCAGACGTACGCGAGTGGACCGGCGAGCCAGGTCAACGCGATCATCTGGCCGAACCCCGAGTTCGACAACGCCATCACCGTCTACGGGCCAGAGGTCAAAGCGCTCGTCGCACGCTATCTCGCGCAGATGACGAGCGAACTCGGCGAACTGCGCGACCCGGACGACGGCGACCGCTCGCTGCTCGACTCGATCGAGCTGATCGTGCCCCACCAGGCGAACAAGACGATGATCCTCTCCCTGGCGGCCGAGGCCGGCATCTCCGCCGACTCGCTGTATTTCAATATCGAGACGATGGGCAACGTCTCGGCGGCGTCCATCCCGATCGCGATCTTCGACGCCGTCCGCGACAAGGTCGTCTCCCGCCCGACCGGGATCTTCGCGCCCGGCTTCGGGGCCGGCGCGGTCGGCGGCTACGCCGTCCTGACGGTCGACCCGTCGATCGTCGCGCCCGAGGTCGTGCTCGGCTGCGCGGCCCCGCAGGCCACGTCGTCCGTCGCGACCACCACCGACGACGTCCGCGTGGCGTTCGGGGTCTGAGGCGAGACAGCACAGCCGACTGGCCGTCACCCGGGCCCGGGCCACGAGCCCGGGTGACGGCCTGTCAGTCGCTTACTCGACAGTTACCTTCCGGAACATCAGCGTCTTCGTGTTGGTGAACTCGGCCAACCCTTCCGGCCCGTTCTCGACGCCCATGCCCGACTCCTTGTGGCCACCGAACGGGATGTCGATGCCGTGGACGTGGATCTCGTTGACCCACACCGTCCCCGTCTCCAGCCGCCGCGCGACGGCGGCGGCCTGGGCGGCCGGGCCCCAGACAAACCCGCCGAGGCCGAACCGGCTGTCGTTGGCCCGGGTGACGACCTCGTCCACGTCGTCGAAGGACAGGATCGGCAGGACGGGGCCGAACGGCTCCTCCGCCACGATGCGGCTCTCGTCCGGCAAGTTGTCCACGATCGTCACGGGGACGAAGTTGCCCGGCACGCTCTCGTCGATCGTGCCGCCGAGCGGGACGGTGTAGCCGTTGGTACGGATGTCCGCGAACAGGTCGAGCAGCTTGCCGTACTGCATCTTGTTCTGGATCGGGCCCAGGTCGGTCTTCGGGTCCAGCCCGTCGCCGACGACCATGTCGCTCGCGTAGGCCACGAACGCGTCGACGAACTCGCGGTACAAGCTGGAGTGCACATAGAGCCGCTTCACCGGGATGCACCACTGGCCCGAATTGCCGAAGGCCGCCCAGAACAGGGTCGGGACGATTGCCGCGACGTCCGCTCCGGGCAGCACGATCGCTGCGTCGTTGCCGCCGAGTTCGAGGGTGATGCGCTTGAGGTTGGTCGAGCCGCTCGCCATGACCTTCTTGCCGGTCGCGGTCGAGCCGGTGAAGCTGATCTTCGCCACGTCGGGGTGCTCGGTCAGTTGCGCGCCGAGGTCGTTCCCGCCCGAGACGACGTTGAGCACACCGGCCGGCCGAACCGTCTGCGCGATCTCGCCGAACCGCAGCGTGCACAGCGGGGTGAACGGCGACGGCTTCATCACCATGTCAGGACGGCTTGGTCACGCTTGTCCCTCCTCGGACGCGTGCGCGACCGGTTCGGCCCGCGCTCGATCGACCTGGCGGGACCTGCGGCGGCAGACCAGTCGGTCGGTTCCGGGCGCTGCTCGCAGGCACGAGAACCTGGCGAATCTAAGGCTTGTACATGCTGCCGAATATGGCTGAGGTCAGTCGCAAATAGTCCTTCTTGCATGGCGTAGGCCACCATCGCCGCCCCCGAGCGGGTGAGAATTCGTCCGCTTGCGGGCCCATCTGAGGGACGTTGCGGAGCGAACCACCCGCGAGAAGTCGACTTAGGCGCCGCGTATTTACTTGGCGGCCCCCAACCTCGAAGGACCCCCATGCTGAGCAAGAACCTGCGCCGCGCCGCCGCGGCGGCGATCCTCGCCCCGGCCCTGATCGTCGGGCTCCCCTCCGTGGCCTCGGCCCACGACTCCGGGACCGGCGGCCGACTCCTCGCCTCGATCGGCGACGACCGGGGCGAAGGCATCCTGAGCGACCTGGTCACCGTCAACCTCGGGCGCGACTCCGACCGCGACGACCACGACGACGACGGCATCCTGAGCGACCTCGTCACGGTCAACCTCGGCTCGGACGACGACTCGGACGACGACGGCCTGCTCGACGGGCTGCTCGGCGACGACGACGACGGCCTGCTCAGCGGGCTCCTCGGCGACGACGACGGCCTGCTCGGCCTCGGCCTGCTCTGATCTGATCTGACGACACCTCGGCGGGCGTGGCCCGCCGAGGTCGGGGTCACCTGTGGGGGTGCCTCCCGACCTGTACCGCCCCGCTGCACCCTCCCGCCCGAGGAACCTCATGCCCCCGATAGACGGTTCGCCCCTGCCCTCTCCCGGCCCGTCGGCGCCGACACGTCGCCGATTTCTCGGCTACGTGCTCGCCGGCTCGACCCTCGCCGTCGCTGCGCAGATGGGCCTGGACACCGCGCTGCCCGGGCAGGCGAAGGCCGCCACGCCCCTGCCGAGCAACCCGCAGGTGTTCGACGCGTACGACCTGTCCGACCTCGTCCGGGACTCCTGCCGGCTCGACGAACGCCCTGCTGAGCGATCTCCCTCGGCAAAGACGGCGTGGCGGTCTTCGACATGCCCCGCGCCGAGGTCGGCCAAGGCATCACGACCGCGATGGCCATGGTGATCGCGGACGAACTCGACCTGCCCGTAGCCAAGGTCCGGATCACCCTTGCGGACGCGCAGACCGGAACTGCTGTTCAACCAGCTCACCGGCGGGTCGACGACGCATGTACTCGTTGTACGAGCCCGTCCGCGTCGCGGCCGCCCTGGCCCGCCAGCGGATCGCCGCCGCCGCCGCTGCCCGCTGGGCCGTCCCGACCTCGTCGCTGACGTTGCGCGACGGGATCGTGACGGGCCCCTCCGGCCAGAGCGCGACCTACGGCTCGCTGTCCGAGGCCGCGGCCTCGCAGACCACGGTGGCCGAGGAGGTCACGCTCAAGGCCGACTCCGCCCGCACGGTGGTCGGCAAGGGTCAGCGCCGCACGGACGCGGTCGCGGCCGTCACCGGCCGCAAGAAGTTCGCGATGGACCTGAAGGTCCCGGGGGCGCTGCCGACGATGGTGTGCCGCCCGCCGACACTGAAGGGCACCGTCCGGTCGGTGGACAACCTCGACGCAGGTGAAGGCGATGCCGGGCGTCACGCACGTCGCGGCGATCTCGACCGGCGTGGCCGTCCGGGCGCGCACCTTCGGCCAGTGCGTCGACGCCGTCCGCGCGCTGCGGGTCGACTGGGGCCGCGGCACCGGTCGACGACCGAGTCCAACGCCTCCGTGGCGAAGAAGCTGGCCGCCGCCGAGCTGCCGCTGGTGCCGGCGATCCCCGGGACCGCAGGTGCTGGAGCACGACGTTCACCTTCAACTTCCGCAGCGGCTCCCCGCTGGAGACCAACTGCGCGATCGCGGACGTCCGTAAGGACTCCGCGGAGATCTGGAGCAGCCTGAAGTTCCCGATCGTCGCGCAGCAGAAGATCGCCGCCGACCTCGGACTCGCCGAGAAGGCCGTCGTCGGTGCACGTCGTCGAGGGCGGCGGCTCGTTCGGGCGCCACCTGTTCCCGGACGCGGCGTACGAGGCCGCCGAGGCGTCGAAGGTCTTCGGCAAACCGGTCCGGCTGATGTGGCATCGCACCGACGACTCCCGGCACGGCCGCATGCACCCGATGGCCACGTCGCGGGTGCGGGTGAGCGTCGCTCGGGGACACGGTCGACGTCCTACGACCAGCGGCACACCAGCGTCGCCACCGACTTCACCCACGGCCTCGGCGAGATGATCACCTCGACGCTGGCCCAGCAGGGGTTCAACCAGTACGGGAACCTCGTCGTTCTCCGAGAGCATCTTCGAGCTGACCACCAGCGTGCCCTACAACTTCGGCGCCACCCTGCAACTGCTGAACGAGATCTTCCGCTTCGACGACTTCCCGACGAGCAGCGTCCGCAACATCTACTCCCCCGACACCGTCACCGCGCGCGAACTGATGGTGGATCAGACCGCGAAGCTGATGAACCAGGACCCGGTCGAGTTCCGCCGCGCCTTCCTCAAGGCCGACGCGCGGCTGCTCGCGAGTGCTCGACAAGGCCGCCAAGGTCGGCAAGTGGGGCCGCAAGATGCCCGCCGGCACCGCGCAGGGCATCGCGATCCACAACGAGTACAAGAGCCGCGATCGCGTGCCTGGTCGAGATCGACTGCCGGCCGCAGACCGTGAACCGCAAGATCCGCGACGCCTACACCGGCCCCCGGGTCACCAAGGTCGTCATCGCCGTCGACGTCGGGCTGCCGATCAACCCGATGGGCCTCGAGGCGCAGATGATGGGCGGCGCCATGGACGGCATCGCCCAGGCGCTGACGGCCGGCCTGCACGTCGAGAAGGGCCTGCCACTCGAGGGGTCCTGGGACGACTACCGCTACACGCGGCAGTGGAACGTCCCCACTCGACGTTCGAGTGCGTGATCATGCCGGCCACGACCGACCACCCCGGCGGCGCCGGGGAACTCGGCTGCGGCGTCTCGCAGGCCGCGGTGGCCTGCGCCTACGCCCGGGCGGTCGGGAAGATGCCGACCGAGTTCCCGATCAACTTCCGCAAGCCGCTGGGCTTCAAGGTGAAGACCGAAGACCCCGCCCGTCCCGCAGAGCCCCACCAACGGCCTGCGCTTCGCCCGCTGAGCTGCTCCCGAACCCGGAAGGCAGCTCCCGTGTCCAAGCACTCGTTCGTCCTGAACGGCAAGAAGGTCAGCGTCGACGTCGAGGACGACGTCCGGCTGCTGTGGGTCCTGCGCGACGTCCTCGGCGTGACCGGGCCGAAGTACGGCTGCGGCATCCGCGTCTGCCGGGCCTGCACCTCACACATCAACGGCAAGGCGTTCAACCCGTGCGCCGTGCCGCGTCGGCGACATCAAGGCGACCGACCGGATCACGACGATCGAGGGCCTCGCGGACACCGTCGACAAGCGACCTGCACCCGATGCAGGAGGCCTGGCTGGACAACGACGTCGCCCAGTGCGGCTACTGCCAGCCGGGCCAGATCATGGCCGCCGTCGCCCTGGTCGAGGCGAAGAAGGCCTCCGGCGGGAAGATCACCGACGCCGACCTCGACGAGATCCGCAACATCTGCCGCTGCGGCACCTACGTGCGCATCCGCGAGGCGGTTCGGGACGGTGCCCGCAACATGTGACCCTGCGTCACCGAGCCTCCGAGTGGGACGTTGTGACGCAGCGTCGGGACGACGAGAGCGCCCTCCATGCCGGGGGGTACGTCCAGGTCGGCCCGCGGCGGGCCGACCTGGACGTCAGGTTCGAGCAGGATCGGGAGGAACCTCAGGCGAGGTCGTACCGGTCCAGGTTCATGACCTTGACCCAGGCGGCCACGAAGTCGCTCGTGAACCTCCCGGCGGCGTCGTCGCTCGCGTAGACCTCCGCGAGCGCCCGAAGCTCCGAGTTGGACCCGAAGACCAGGTCGGCGCGGCTGGCGATCCACTTAAGGACGCCCGCGTCGTCGTGAGCCTCGAACGTCTCCGCGTCCTCGGTCGTGGCGTGCCACTTCGTCCCGAGGTCGAGCAGGTTCACGAAGAAGTCGTTCGTCAGCTTCCCGGGGGTGTCGGTGAGGACACCGAGCGAGGACCCCGCGTAGTTCGCACCCAGGACGCGGAGCCCGCCGACGAGGACCGTCATCTCGGGTGCGCTCAGGGTCAGCAGGTTCGCCCGGTCGACGAGGAGGTACTCCGCCGGCAGCCGGTGACCCTTGCCCAGGTAGTTGCGGAACCCGTCCGCGGTGGGCTCGAGCGCGGCGAAGGACTCCACGTCGGTCTGCTCCTGCGAGGCGTCCGTGCGGCCCGGAGTGAACGGGACCGCGACGGCGCCGCCGGCCGCCTGCTCGACGGCGGCACAACCGCCGAGGACGAGCAGGTCGGCGAGCGAGACCATCTTGCCGCCGGGCTGGGCGGCGTTGAACGTCTCCTGAATCCCCGTCAGGGTGCGCAGCACCAGGCGGAGGTCGTCAGGGTTGTTGACGTCCCAGCTGACCTGCGGCTCGAGGCGGATGCGGCCGCCGTTGGCGCCGCCGCGCTTGTCGCTGCCGCGGAACGACGAGGCCGCCGCCCAGGCGGCCGAGACCAGCTGGGAGACCGTCAGCCCCGAGGCCAGGACCTGGCTCTTCAAGGTGGCAACGTCGGCCGGCCCGACGAGCTCGTGGTCGACCGCGGGGATCGGGTCCTGCCAGATCAGCACCTCGGCGGGAACCTCCGGGCCGAGGTAGCGCTGGATCGGGCCCATGTCACGGTGCGTCAGCTTGTACCAGGCACGGGCGAACGCGTCCGCGAACTGGTCCGGGTTCTCGAAGAAGCGCCGGGAGATGGGCTCGTAGATCGGGTCGAAACGCAGCGCGAGGTCCGCCGTCGTCATGAACGGGGCGTGCCGGACGTTGGGGTCGTGCGCGTCGGGAACAGTGCCTTCGCCGCCGATCGCCGTCCACTGCGGCGCCCCCGCCGGGCTCGCCGTCAGCGCCCACTCGAACCCGAAGAGGGTCTCGAAGTAGGTGTTGTCCCACGTGGTCGGCGTGGGCGTCCACGCCCCCTCGAAACCGCTGGTGATCGTGTGCACGCCCTTGCCGTCGCCGAGACTGTTGGCCCAGCCGAGGCCCTGCAGCTGCAGCGCGGCACCCTCGGGCTCGGGACCGACGTAGACCTCGGGGTCGGCCGCGCCGTGCGCCTTGCCGAACGCGTGCCCGCCGGCGACGAGGGCGACGGTCTCTTCGTCGTTCATCGCCATGCGGCCGAAGGTCTCGCGGATGTCGCGCCCGGACGCGACCGGGTCCGGGTTGCCGTTGGGACCGCCCGGGTTGACGTAGATGAGGCCCATCTGAACCGCGCCCAGCGGGTCCTCGAGCTCGCGGTCGCCGGTGTAGCGCGAGTCGCCGAGCCAGGTGGACTCCGGGCCCCAGTAGACGTCACCCTCGGACTCCCAGACGTCCTCGCGGCCGCCGGCGAAGCCGAAGGTCTCGAAGCCCATCGACTCCAGCGCGACGTTGCCGGTGAGGATCATCAGGTCGGCCCAGGACAGCGCCTGGCCGTACTTCTTCTTGACCGGCCACAGCAGGCGCCTGGCCTTGTCGAGGTTTCCGTTGTCCGGCCAGCTGTTCAGCGGCGCGAAGCGCTGCATGCCCGAGCCGCCGCCACCGCGGCCGTCGGTGGTGCGGTAGGTGCCGGCGCTGTGCCACGCCATCCGGATCATGAGCGGGCCGTAGTGCCCGTAGTCGGCCGGCCACCAGGGCTGAGAGTTCGTCAGAATCTCTTCGATGTCGCGCTTCGCGGCGGCGAGGTCGAGGGTCGCGAACGCCTCGGCGTAGTTGAACTTCTCGCCCAACGGGTTCGCCACGGCGGGGTTCTGCGCGAGGATCTTCAGGTTGAGGTGCTGGGGCCACCAATCCCGGTTGCCCCCACCCTGGGTCGGGTGCGGGCGACGGGCGACCGGGCAACCGCCGGCCTCCTCGTTCATCTCGCCAATGGTCTGGCCGTCGAGGCTTTCGGGCATCGGGGATCCTTCCGGGACTATGCCGATGGGGCGGTGATCAGGAACGTGCTGCGGAGGAACAGTCGGGACACAAGCCCCAGAAGATGACTTCGGCCTCGTCGATCGAAAAGCCGCGGTCGTCGGCCACGACCAGGCAGGGCGCTTCGTCGATCGCGCCGTCGACGTCGGCGATCAGCCCGCACGAGCGACACACCACGTGGTGATGGTTGTCGCCGACCCGCGACTCGTAGCGAGCCACCGAGCCGGAGGGCTGGAAGCGGCGGAGAAGGCGCGCGGCCGTCAACGCGTGCAGGCAGTCGTACACGGCCTGGTGGGACACCTCGGGGAGTTCCCGCCGTACGGCGCGGATGATCGACTCCGTGTCGGCATGCGGATGCGCGTGTACGGCGCCCAGCACCGCCACCCGCGGACGGGTGACCCGTAGCTCGGCCCCGCGAAGCATCTGCGGGAAATCGGTGACCTGGTCCACGGTCCCCGCAGTTTGTCGCGTTTTCTGGAAACAGTCAAGTCTGGCGGCGCCCACCCGATTCGCCGTACCTGTCCGGATCTCGGACCGTCTGAGCAGGGGCGAAAGTCACGTCCACGACTGGCGAAGGTCCCACAATCCGCCATCCGCGAGATTTCTTCGTCAAGGCCAGGCAACGTGGTCCTTCTGACGCCGACCCAGCGTTCAAGGCACTCCACCTGAAAGGACTGCCGCCGTGTCCACCACAGGCAGACATGCCGCCCCCCGCCGCCCGAGCCCCCGCCACGCCGCACCGCGGTCGCACTCCCGCTCGCGCGCCCGCATCACCACGCTGCTCGTCGTCACCCCCGTGGCGCTGATCGGCGCGAGCGCGACCGCCGACGCCGCCTCCGGGCCGAGCTGTCACGGCCGCTCCGCAACCATGGTCGTGTCGGCGCAGTCGCCGTACTCGGTGCGCGGGACCGACCATCGCGACGTCATCGTCGTCACCGGCGGCGACCACTCCATCTGGGCTGGGGACGGCGACGACGTCGTCTGCGGAAACGGGAGCGCGAACATCGTCCACGGCGGCGGCGGCGACGACCGGATCTACGGCGGTTGGGGCGACGACCGCCTCTACGGCGGGCACGGACACGACGTCCTGTTCGCCGGTCCCGGTGCCGACTACGTCCGCGGCGGGCCGGGCAACGACCGGCTCACCGGCGGGAAGGGCATCGACATCCTGGACGGCGCGCGGGGCGACGACGCGCTGATCTACGACGACGCCGACCACATCCTGCGCGGCCTCGAGGACGACGAGACGTACGCGCCGCCGGCCTGAGATTGGGGTCGCGAAGTCGGGACCTCGGCCCGACTTCGCGACGCCCGGCGGGCTGACGAGCTCGCGTCTGAGCCGCCCTTCTCGATGTGCTGACCGGCCTGAAAGTGACTGCGTGTCACCCCCGGCGCCGAGACCGAGTCGACGTCGCGGAGAGCATCCGTCGCCGGGAGGCGACATGACGGCCGAAGCCCGGCTCGCCGCTGACCAATCGTCAGGTATCCCTCGTTCTACGAATTCACTCTTCTGCGGGAAGCGGGCGGCAGGCAGGGGCGTACCGTTGGGACAGCTGACCCAGGGGGTTGCCATGTCGATTCAGCATTACTAGGGACGAGATCAAGCGCTTCGGGAAATACAGCGACGACGCCCTGAAGCGGGCCATGCGCTTCAAGGATCGGGCCACCCAATTACGACTGGACGCAACCAAGCTCGACCTCCAGGCCAGCAAGGCCCTGGAAGAAGCAGCCAAGCACGCGACAGAGGTCAGTCGCTTCCAGGTCAGGCTGCGCGCCGCAGGAGGGTGAGCGGCCCGCGTATCGGCCCTTCGAGGTCGATCGCTCCCGGCCGGACAAAATTCAGACCGGCGGCCGGGGCTTCGGGACGCCAACCTGAAACGTCCGCGCTCAGGACCCCAGCCCGCACGCGACGACGTCCCGGGGCCGGTCGGGCACCAGCACCGCACGCAGCAGGGTCGCCGACAGGCGCGGTGCGAGATCGGCCAGCAACGCACCTCCCCCGACGAGCAGGAGGGGTTCGTCGGGGTCGACGGCCGCGCCCGACGGCAGCCCGGTCAGCACGCGATGCAGGACGGTCCCCACGTGGTCGGCGGCTCGGTCCGGGCAGGTGTCGTAGTCCTCGATCCTCGACCGGAACGCGGCGGAGGCGAGCACCCGGCCCTGCGCGATGCAGGCGATCTCGGTGATGCCCGCGCCGACGTCGCAGACGAGGTGGGGCTCGGTCCGGAGGACGTCCAAACCGGCGCCGCGGCAAGCGGCGAGGCCGGCCGCGACGGGCCGGACCTGCCCGCCGGTCGCCGACGCCGCGACGCCCAGGATCACCGACACGTCGGCCGGGTGCGCGGTCGCGGGGACGCAGACGGCGGCCCGGGCGGTCGTCCGGCCGCGGCACCGGGCCTTCGCCAGCAACAACCGCAACGCGTGCACGCAACCGACCGGGTCGCGGATCACGCTGCCGCGCACCGGTTTGTGCAACCGCATGCCCTCGGCACTCGCGGCCAGCCACGCGTCCCGTCCGGCGGCGACGGGCTCCCCTGCGCCGTCGTACGCGACCAGGTTTGGTTCGTCCAGGACGATGCCGACTCCCGGGACGAAGAGGCGGATCCGCGCTGTGCCGAGGTCGATGGCCACTCCGACCTCAGGGTCCCGCTCGTACGGAGCCACAGTGCTCACTCCTCGACTAGGCCTGGCCGACTCGCAGAACTCGGCGGGACGCCGCCGCGAAGCGCGCGCTTCGGGCATCGAGCCGGTCGCGGGCGAGCATGGCCACCAGGACTTCGTCGACGGTGGCCCTGCCGTCGGTGCTGTTGGTCAGCAACGCGGCGGCCCGGGTCGCCTGGTCGAGCGCGGTGGCGACCGACTGACCGGACAGCTCGGGATACTGCTCGGAGAGCTCCTGCCGCAACGTGGACGTTCGATTCATCGAGACCTCCCAGTGGACGGGGCAGCGGCTTTTCCCTTCCCAGCTTGGCCCCGCGGGGCGGGAAGCGCTTGTCCGATTCGGACAACTCGACATGAAGTTCTTGTCGGCCTCCGCAGCTCTAGTCCCCGGCCGCCAGGTCGACGAGCATCGCGAGCCGACGCGCGGGATCGTCCAGCCCGAGGCCGGTCACCTCGGCCATCTTGCGCAGCCGGTAGCGGATGGTGTTCTGGTGGACGGCCAGGCGCGCGGCGGCTCCGGCCAGGTCGCCCTGGGCTTCCAGCCAGGCGCGCAGGGTGTCGACGTAGTGCGTGCCGTGCGCGGCGTCGAAGCGGCGAAGGTCCTCGATCGGCCCGCGGGCCGGCCGGCGCCCGGCCGCGGCGGCGGTGCGCAGGCGTTGCAGCAGGATCTCGCTCCAGGACTCGTCGTAGGCGACCGCGACGTCTTGCGGGCACCGGGCGTCGTGCAGGGCCAGGGCCTCGTCGGCCTCCTGCCGGCTGGCCGTCAGGTCCTCGGCGGCCGCGGCAGCTCCGATGCCCGCGCTCAGCGTCACGTCCGCGGGGAGGGCCCCGCGCAGGGACGTCACCCAACCGCGGGCCGGGCCGGGGTCCTCGCCGGGCAGGATCGTGTAGACGGTGTCGCCGAGCAGCGCGCTGCGCCCGGGCCGGGACCATCCGAATCCGGTGGTCGCCCGCTCGAACGCGAGCAGGGACGCTGCGTGGCGATCGGCGGCGATCCGGGCGTGGACCGCGATGACGCGGAACTGCCCGGGCGGCAGGCCGGCCTGGCGGGCCACCGTGGCCGCGTCCGCGGTGCCCTCCACCAGCCAGGTCACCAACTCGGACTCGACGTGGCGTTCGAGGTCCGCGCTCGCGCGGGAACGCAGCAGGTGCAGGGCGACGGTTCGCGCGCCGTCCTCCAGCGCCGCGTTGCGGGCGCCCGTCAGGGCGGTCACGCTCTCGACCCAGACGGACCCCAGCCGACGCTTGCCCGCCCGCACCGAGACGATCATGCGGCCGGTAAAGCCTTCTGACGAATCCTCAGGAACAAACAGCGGCTGGTCGGACGTCGCCAGGTGGGCGAAGACGCCCCACGCCTCGTACAGGGCCCGGGCCCGTTCCGGGACGCGCCGCTCGAGGATCGTCGCGCGCCTGATCGTGTCGACGTCTTCCTGCAGGCTCGAGTAGGCCAGCACCCGCGACATCTCGTCCAGGATCACCACTGGCGCACCGACCGCCCCGGCCAGGCTGTCGGCGAGGGCGAACAGGTCCGTCGGACCCCGGCCGGAGGCAGTCTCACGGCCCTCCAGCACCAGGCCGTAGACCATGCCGGCGAGCTGGGTCCACGAGACCGCCGGATCCAGCATCACGACCGCGAGCCCGTGCTTCTCCGCGGCCGCGACTGCGTCCGCGCCCAGAGCGTCGCCGCGGAGCATCACCACGGACGCGTGGGCCGCCGCGGCGAGGTCCACAGCCTCGACCGTCGGCGCGACACCCACGCCGAGAAACACGTCCCCCAGGACGACCCGCGGGTCGGCGGGGTCGTGCATGGCGACGCTGTGCAGCTCGACCTCGCGGGAACCCGGGCAGCACTCGAGCCGCGCCCCGTACCCACCGAGCACGTTCACCAGCCGGTCAAGCTTCATTCCTGGACGTTAGTCCGCGAAACAAGGCGGGCGGGACTGGCGCATTCCGGACGCGGGGTCTATCTTACCAACGGTAATAACCCCCGTTGCCAGGAGGCCGCCATGACCGCCGACCCGACGCCGGTCGAGCACCTCGACGTCCTGATCGTCGGTGCCGGGATCTCCGGCATCGGCGCGGGGCGCTACTTGCGCACGAAGCTCCCCGCGAAGCGCTTCGCGATCCTCGAGGGCCGCGCCGCGTCCGGGGGCACTTGGGACCTCTTCCGCTACCCCGGCGTCCGGTCGGACTCGGACCTGCACACCTTCGGCTACGAGTTCAAGCCGTGGCGGGAGGACGAGGCGATCGCCTCGGGCGAGCGGATCCTGAAGTACGTGCGCGAGACGGCCACCGAGAACGGGCTGGACGACACGATTCGCTACCACCACAAGGTGACGGGCGCGTCGTGGTCGAGCGCGGCCGCACGCTGGACCGTCGACGTCGAGCGCGCCGATACCGGTGAGCGTCTGCAGCTCAGCGCCGGGTGGATCTTCTGCGCCGGCGGCTACTACCGCTACGACGAGGGGTTCACCCCGCACTTCGAGGGCATCGAGCGCTTCGCCGGCCCGGTCGTGCACCCGCAGCACTGGCCGGAAGACCTCGACTACGCCGGAAAGCGCGTGCTCGTCGTCGGCAGCGGCGCCACCGCGGTCACCCTGGTCCCGGCGATGGCCGGCACGGCCGCGCACGTCACCATGCTGCAGCGGACGCCCTCGTACATCCTGCCCCTGCCGAAGAAGGACGCGATCGCGAACGCCCTGCGCAAGGTGCTCGGCGAGGAGCCCGGCTACTCCCTGACGCGGCGCAAGAACATCGCCGTCCAGCACGCGATCTGGAGCCTGTGCCAGAAGCACCCCGAGCGGGCCCGCGCGTTCATCCGCAAGGTCAACGCCCGGTCGCTGCCCGCCGGCTATCCGGTGGACGAGCACTTCAAGCCGCCGTACGAGCCGTGGGACCAGCGGCTGTGTGTCGTGCCCGACGGCGACCTGTTCAAGGCGATCCGGGCCGGCACCGCCTCCGTCGTCACCGACCGCATCGCGACCTTCACCGAGACCGGCGTGCTGCTGGCGTCAGGCCGCGAGCTCACTGCCGACGTCGTCGTCACCGCCACCGGCCTGAACGTCCAGGCGCTCGGGGGGGTCAACCTGACCGTGGACGGCGTCGCCGTGCGCCCGCACGACACCGTCGCGTACAAGGGGATGATGCTCTCCGGCGTGCCGAACTTCGCCTACTCGATCGGGTACACGAACTCGTCCTGGACGCTGAAGGTCGGCCTGCTCTGCGAGCATTTCTGCCGCCTGCTGGCCCACATGGACGCCACCGGGGTCGACACCTGCCGCCCCGAGGTCGCCGACCCCGAGATGGCGACCCGGCCGCTCCTCGACTTCGCCGCCGGCTACATCCAGCGCGCCGTCGAGGCACTCCCCCGGCAGGGCGACCGCGCCCCCTGGCGCACCTCGATGGACTTCCGCTCCGACGCCAAACTCCTGCGCGGCGACCGCGTCACCAACCCGGAACTGCACTTCTCCCGCGCCGCCGCGCCCACAACCGCATCTGACGGCGCGTCAGGCGGCGAGCCAGACCCGCGGCTGACCTCTCGCAGGGCGCGGTCGGATGACCTCGGGAGCTCGCCAGGCCTCTTGTCATCCGTTACTGGGGCTTGTCATCCGTCCTGACGGATGACAGCGCCCAATAACGGATGACAAGGCGCGGGTGTCCGGCTAGTGAGATCGGCAGGCCCGAGCGAAGGCGCGGTGCAGCTTGTCGGCCAGGTTCTTCGGGTTGGTGGTGAGTTCGCGGTGATTGGTCCGGACGACCTCGTAGCCGTCGTCGCGGATCGCGTCCTCACGTAGCTTCTCCTCCCACACGACGTTGCCTGCCGGGCCGTACGGGTCGGTGTACTTCACCTTGCCGTCGATTTCCAGCGCGGTCCGGTACTGCCGGAAGAGCAGGTCCAGCCGAACTTCGAGCCCGCCGGCCACGAACAGGACGACCTGCAAGTCGGGCGCTGGGAACCCCAACTCCGCAAGGACGACCCGGGCCAACGACTCCACGGGAGACTCGGCTCTCCCGTCGGCGAACGCCGCCATCCGGACCGCCTGCCCCCCGCCCGGCCATCGAGCGCAGAAGGCGGCCGCTTGGTGCAGGTCGGCCTCGGTGCAACCGGCGTGCAGCGCTGCGTCGCCCACCGCGACGGCCTGCCGCCAGGTCAGTTGGCGGGCGAGGTCGACAGCCGTCCGGGCCCGGGATGTCACCGGCAGGACACCGATGCGCGCCAGATGCCCGGCGGGCAGGCACGCAGGCCGCAACCGCACGCCGTATCGCGACGTGCGGCGGCCGCGGCCGGAGCTGACGAGGTCGATCGTGCGGCCGCTGATCAGCCGGGGGCCTTCCTCAGTTCCGGTCGCGGGTACCTCGCCTGGCGGCCGCTCCGGTTTCGGCGCCGGCAGGTTCCACAGCAGCGCGGCGCTGCGGTGGCCGGCGGCGACCGGAACCACGAGCGGGTCCGTGGGCGCGGCCGCGAAGTCGGTTCCCTCGTACGAGAGCAGCGCGCCGGCCACGTCCACCGCGTGCCGGGCGCGCTCGCTTGCCTGAGCAGTGGCCGCGACCGCGTAGATCCCTCTGCGCAGGACGATCCACTCGCCGCGGCGTATTCGCCTGCGAACCTCCTCCAGGCTCAGCCCGCACGCGAGCGCCTGGTCGAACGTGATCACCCCGCCTTGGGCCGCCGCGAGGGCAGCCAGTTTCCCCTCCATGCCGCGCAAGCGTGCCGACATCGGCGCGATCGTGCGTTCGTCGTCCACAGGGACGGCCTTCGGGGCGCCGCCCGACCCCCTTGTCATCCGTTACTGGGGCTTGTCATCCGTCCTGACGGATGACAGCGCCCGGTAACGGATGACAAGAGCCGATGGACGCAGGCGGTCGCCCGCGAAATTGCGTTGACGGCCCCGGGGGACGGGCGCGTAGCGTCGTCCGCATCATGGAGAACTGACGACGTCCTGACCCGCCGAGGCGCAGTGCCCGCGTGGTCTCCCCCGATCCCTCGGGACGTCGTCATGTCACTGGTCGCACGCGGCCTCGTCCGCTCCTATGCCTCGTCCGCCTCGGGCCGGCCCGTCCTCGACGGGCTCGACCTCACCGTCGCGCCGGGCACCCGGCTCGGCCTGATCGGCGAGAACGGCTCCGGCAAGTCGACGCTGTTGCGCCTGCTCGCCGGGGTGGACGCGCCCGACGCCGGCGTCGTGCAGGCGCCGGTGGACCTCGTCTACGTCCCGCAGGAACCCGAGGTCGAACCCGAATCCACGGTGGGCGACCTGCTCGACGCGGCGCTGCGCCCGTTGCACGAGGCCGTGGCCGACCTGGCGCGGCTTGCCGCCGATCTGGCCGCCGGCCGGGACGTCGCCGCCGCCTACGACGAACGGCTCGCGTGGGCGACCAATCACGACGCCTGGGACGCGGACCGCCGCGTGACGGTGACCGCCGCCGTCCTCGGCGTCGCGAGCCTCGACCGTGACCGCCCGGTCGCCACGCTCTCCGGCGGCCAGCGCACCCGGCTCGCGCTCGCCGCCGCGCTCGTCCGGCGCCCGGACTGCCTGCTGCTCGACGAACCCACCAACCACCTGGACGACGAGGCGCTCGACCTGCTCGAGCAGTCGCTGTCGGACCTGCCCGGCATCGTGGTCGCCGCGAGCCACGACCGGACGTTCCTCGACCGCGCCTGCACCGACCTCCTCGACCTCGACGCCGGCGCGCTGGGCACAGACGGCCGCGGGGGGACGCGCTTCGGCGGTAGCTTCACCGCCTACCTCCGCGAGCAGGCCGCGAGCCGCCGTCGCTGGGAGGAAGCCTGGCGAACCCAGCAGGACGAGATCACCCGGCTCCGGGAGGGCACGCGCGTCGGCACCGACGCGATCGCCCACAACCGCGCCCCCCGGGACAACGACAAGTTCGGGTACGCGTTCAAGGCCGCCAGAGTGGAGCGCGCCCGGGCCCGTCGCGTCCACGACGCCGAGCGGCGCCTGGCGGTGGCCGAGCGGGACGCCGTGGCGAAGCCGCCCGAGCCGCTGCGGTTCTCCGGGCGCCTGACCGCCGAGGCCGGCGGCGACCTGGCCGTCGCCATTCGCGGGCTGCGGGTCGGCGCGCCGGGCGGGTGCCGGGTGCGCGTCGACACGCTCGACCTGCCCGTCGGCGTCACCCTGCTCGTGGCCGGGCCGAACGGCTCCGGCAAGTCCAGCCTGCTGTCGGTGCTCGCCGGTGACCTGACCCCGACCGCCGGGCGCGTGGACGTCCGGGCCCGCCGCGTCGGCCTGGTCGGCCAGGACCCGGACGTCGGGCGTCCCGGCCGCTCCGCCCGCGCTGCGTACGCGGCGGCCGTGGGCGCCGAGACCGCCGAGCGCGTCCCCCTGCGCTCGCTCGGGTTGCTGCACCCGCGCGATCACGGGACGGCCGTCGGCGAGCTGAGCGTCGGGCAGCGCCGCCGGCTGTCGCTGGCGATCGCGGTCGCCGCCGCGCCGGACCTGCTCCTGCTCGACGAACCCACCAACCACCTCTCGCTGCGCCTGGCCGGCGAACTGGAGGAGGCCCTGGGCTCCGCGCCGGGCACCGTGATCGTCACCTCGCACGACCGCTGGCTGCGAAACCGCTGGACGGGACCGACGCTGCTCTTGGACTGACACTGACCCCCCGAACGGCCGGTTTGGACCTCCCACGAATGGGGGGTGGGGCGTGGTGCCGCGAAACCCGTCGGCCGTCCGTGGCAGGGTTCGGCAGTGACCGAGGCATCGACGGACCCGCCGCTCGCCGAGGGGGCAGACGAGCGGCGCAGCCCGTCCCGCCTCTCGGCGTGGTGCGCGCGGTACGTCCCGGACTGGCTGACGCCGGAGGTCCTGGGCTGGATCCGCTGGGCCGCGATCGCGACCTGGGTCGCCTGCTTCTCGCTCGAGGTCTACCTCGACGGCATCCCGTTCGACCGGGAGGGCCTGCTGCTGTGGATCGTCACCGGCCTCGCCGCGCTCAGCATCGGCAAGCGGTCGGTCGTCATGATCGCCGTCGACTTCGTCCCGTTGGCGCTGGTGCTCATCGCGTACGACTACCTGCGCGGGTTCTCCGACCACCTGGGGATGCCGACGTGGTGGCATCCCCAGATCAACGTCGACAAGTTCCTGTTCTTCGGCCACGTCCCCACCGTCTGGGCGCAGGAGACGTTCAAGGACGCGGACGTCCGCTGGTGGGACGTCGTGGTGTGCCTCTGCTACAACTCGTTCTTCTTCCTGCCCTACGTCACGGCCGGCGTCCTGTGGCTGCGCAGCCGCGTCGACTTCTACCGCTGGACGGGGCGCTTCGTCGGCCTGTCGTTCCTCGGCTTCGCCCTGTTCGCGCTCATCCCGGCGTCCCCGCCGTGGGCGGCGGCCCGGTGCACGCCGGCCCAGGTCGCCGACCACCCGTCCAACCCCGCCTGTATGCGGTTCAAGCCGCAGTTCGTGCCCGACGGCGGGCTGCTCGGCCCCCTGGAGAACGTCCGGCCCGGGGCCCACGACTGGGTCGAGCGCATCTCCGGCAAGGGTTACTCGCAGTTGCACCTGTCCAGCGCGGAGGTCCTGCTCACCAAGGCGCAGGGTGCGGTCAACCTGGTCGCGGCGGTGCCGTCGCTGCACCTCGGCGGGACGACGCTGTTCGCGATCTTCATGTGGCGGCGGGTCCGCCGGGCGTGGCGGCCGGTGCTGTTCGCCTACCCGCTGGTGATGACGTTCAGCCTCGTGTACTCCGCCGAGCACTACGTGTCCGACTGCATCGCGGGCGCGCTGGTGGCCGTGCTCGTCTGCGTCCTGGCCGCCCGGGTCGAAACCCGGGTGCGGTTACGTCGAGAAGGCGTCCGCGGACAGGGCGTCGGTCAGGAGGGCGACGAGGGCCTCGAGCTGGACGTCGGCCGATGAGGAGACCTCCTCCTCCGAACCGTCCAGCGCCCGGGCGGCCAGCCCGGCCTTGCTGTCGATCAACTCGGCGATCCGCGCGTCGATCGTCTGGGCGGCGATGATGCGCCAGGCGGTGACCGGCTCCGTCTGACCGATGCGGTGGGAGCGGTCGATGGCCTGCGTCTGCTCCGCGTCCGTCCAGGAGAGCTCGGCCAGGACGATGTTGGACGCGACCTGCAGGTTGATCCCGACGCCGGCCGCGGTCAGCGAACAGACCGCGACGGCGACGTCGGGGTCGTTGACGAACGCGTCGATCTCGCGCTGCCGCACCGTGCGCGTCTGGTCGCCGCGGATCGAGGAGTAGCGGATCCCCCGCTTGGCGAACGTCTCCTCCGCCGCGTCCATCACGTCGACGTGCTTGGCGAAGAAGACGACCTTGCCGGCGCTGCGGGCAAGCTGGGCCGCGTAGTCGGCGGCGAGACCGGCCTTGGCCTGACCGATGCGCCGCATCATGCTGAACACGTTCTCGTCGCTCTTCGCCTTGGTCGCTTCCTTCCGCTCCCGGGTGGCGATCCGACGCACGAGGTCGTGGTCGATGCCGTCCACGAGGGGGCCGGACGCGCGCCGCGCGAGCGCGCTCTCGTACTGCGCCACCATCCGGCGGGCCAGGCCCCGCTCCGCCTCGCGGATCGAACGGCCGACCTTCTCGTCCAGCTCGACGGGCAGGTCGGCGATGCGGCGGGCCGGGATGTCGGCGGCCACGTCGATCTTGCGGCGCCGGACGATCCCGAGGTCGACCACGCAGCTGCGGGCGGCACGGGAGAAGCCGGGGTCGATCGGCGTCAGGCCGGTCTCCTCCAGCGAGTGCATGAGCTCGAACAGCGGCTTCTTGTCGTCGATCCAGCCGAGGAACTGCCAGATGGCCCGGAAGTCCTCGATGTCGTTGATCAGCGGGGTGCCGGTCAGGGCCATCAGCAAAGGCCGCGCGGTGCGCGACCGGATGCGTTCGGACAGCTCGAGCACGTGCTGCGAGCGCTGGGAGGTCTTGTTCTTGATGAAGTGCGCCTCGTCGACGACCATCCCGCGGAACCCCAGGTCGCCGATCCAGCCCACGTGGCGGTCGAGCACCTCGTAGTTGACGATCACGATGTCGGCGAAGCCGTCGATCGTGTCCCCGTTGCCGTGGATGACCGTGGCCGAGGCCTTGGGCGTCCAGAGGGCGGCCTCGCGGGCCCAGTTGGTCTTGACGACGTTCGGCACGACGACGAGCAGCGGGTATGCATTCGCCGCCTGCGCCGCCAGCAGGGCCTGTGCCGTCTTGCCCAGGCCGGGCTCGTCGGCGAGCAGGAAGGTCCGGTGGCCGGCGGCCGCGGCGGCGACCACCTGCGCCTGGTGCGGCATCAACTGCAGGTCCCCAGGCGCCCGCAGGGACGACGGCGCAGGCAGCGACATGCACGGGGACGCTCCGCCGCCGGCCTGCTCGAACGAGTTGAACAGCGGGCCGAGCAGCTCCCAGGTCGCGAGGCGGCGAGCCGGTGCCGCGGTCGGGCGGGCGGCCGAGAAGTCGGGCGCGAGGAAGGGGTTGGACAGCTGGCGGGTGACGATCGCCTGCGGAACGACGCGGCGCTCGGCGGTCGGGGAGAGGGCCGCGGGCTGCGGGGGCGGCGCTTCCTCCGGGGCTGCCTCGATGCCGGCGTCCTTCAGCATCTCCCGCGTGAGCGCCTTCGCCGCGGCGGAGACGACGGCGTCCTCGGCGAGGAGCACGAGCAGGGACGGGTCGCGGGCCGCCGTCTGCGCGAGGACCAGGGCGATCCCGTCGAGCCGCTTGAGCACCTCGGCCCGGCGGCCCTCGCTCGTCGACTCGTCCGCCCGGACCCGGGCCCGCTCCTGGCGCACCAGCAGCGCGACGACCTGGAACTTCGTGCGCACCGAGGGCAACACGGACCCGCGCTTGACGGCCGTCTCGATCTCGCGCACGGTGCGGGCGAGCACCGGGATGATGCCGTCGTTGTCGCGGACCCGCCCCTGAGCTCGCGGGGCGGCACGGCGAGCATCCGGTTGGCGCTGCCCACGTCGAGCCACAAACTCCCCCTTCGGAGTACTCCGGCACGCGAGGCGGCGAAGTGCTCGTCCACAGTCCAGCGGCCGGGGCGACGGCCGTCGAGCGGAATAGGCCCGGGTGAGCCTTGTCCGAGACGCAACCCTGGCCCCACGGATCTGCGAGAGATCGACGCGTCGGGCCTCACGGCCCGTTCGCGGTGGGACCTTCGAGCAAGTCTGACACCGGACCGTTCCCGCACCCACGGTCCCTCGGCCTATGGTGACACGAGATCGTGCCCGAATGCTGCATGCGGTCCCGCCGGACGTCCGTGGCAGGATCAGGGTCATGAATAACGTCTTCTTCGACATCAACATCGACGGCGAGCCCGCCGGCCGCATCGTCTTCAAGCTCTTCGACGACGTCGTCCCGAAGACCGCGCAGAACTTCCGCGAGCTCTGCGACGGGCGAGCACGGCTTCGGCTACGCGGGCTCGCCCTTCCACCGAGTCATCCCGCGAGTTCATGCTCCAGGGCGGCGACTTCACCAACCGGAACGGCACCGGCGGCAAGAGCATCTACGGCACCAAGTTCGCGGACGAGAACTTCCAGCTGAAGCACGACCGCCCGTTCCTGCTGTCGATGGCGAACGCCGGCCCCAACACCAACGGCTCGCAGTTCTTCATCACGACCGTGGTCACCTCGTGGCTCGACGGCAAGCACGTCGTCTTCGGCGAGGTCGTCGAGGGCTCGGACCTCGTCCAGCAGATCGAGAAGCTGGGCTCGCGCACCGGCTCCACCAAGGGCGTCATCGAGATCGCGGCATCGGGCGTCGTCGAGGCCTGACCCACGCACGTAGAGCGAGACCGCTCCTGGGCCGGCACGCCCGGCTCAGGAGCGGCGCACGGCACGCAGGTGGTCGAGGGCGATCCGACCGGAGCCGGTCGCGGCGAGCATCAGGCCCAGCAGCGCGAGGGCGACCGAGAGCTCGGGGCCGTTGCCGTCCATCGCGTACAGGGCGCTGTTGTGCACGTAGTACCAGGCACCGACCATGTTCACGGCCATGAAGACGCCGATGGCGCGCACGCCCGCGCCGAGGATCAGCAGGATCCCGCCGATCAGCTCACCGAACAGGTTCGCCCGCGCGGTCAGCTCGGGCAGCGGGATGCCCATCTGGTCGAAGCCGTTCGCGTAGCCCGCCACGCCACCGGTGTAGTCCCAGGCCACCTTGACGTGCCAGAGCATCAGGATCCCGAGGCCCACCCGGGCCAGCAGCAGGGCGAGATCGCGCCCGGTGTCCTCGGCGCGCACCCGCCGGGTCCGCCTCTGCGCCGCCGCGGCTTTCGCGCCCGTCGCCGCGTTCACCGGGGCCGTCGTCGTCGTGTCGAGCGCCATCGTCGTTCTCCCTGTCTGTCTCGTTTGCTTCCTCCTCTTCAGACCGGGACGCCGCGCGGAACTCATCGGTGGATTCGGTTGCTTTGGTGGACGAGAATCGCCGCGCTCGCGACCGCCAGCCCGACGGCCGCCGCCCGCAACACCGACGCGGGTCCGACCAGTCCGACCGTGGCACCGGCAGCCGCGGTGCCGACGGCGAACGCCGTGTTGCTCACGGCGTTGAGCCACGAACCCGCTTCCGTGCGGCGCTCGGCAGGCACGAGATCGTCTGCGGTCGCATAGGCGACGACGAAGATCGGCGCGGTCGCGGCGGCAGCGAAAGCCAGGCAGGCGCCGACTCCGACGATGCCGGGTGCGGCGGACGCCGCGAAAACCGCGGCGGCCGACACCGCCGCAAGCAGGGGCAGTTCGATCGTCCAGCGTCGTCGGTGTCGCCGGCGCCCCCAGAGCAGACCGCCGGCGATCGCGCCGATGGCGATGCCGACGTCGGCGAAACCGGCGTACTCGGGATGATGCAGGGCGTCCGCGAGCGCCGCGACCACCGTGTAGGACGCGCCGCCGCTCAGCCCCACACACGCGATGACACCCAACAGCGGGCCCAGCCCTGGACGACCGCCGCCGCGCGTCCGCGTGCCCGCGCCGCCGACCGGCGCGGTCCCCACCGGCGAGGACGCGAGGCCGGCAGTCCCGGTCAGGACGAGCGCGGCGGCCAGCACGAGACCCACCCACGGCGGCGCGAGGACGAGAACGGCGGAGGACACGATCGGCCCGCCCAGGGACAGGGCGTCCTCGCAGGCCGCGTCGAGGGCGTAAGCGCGCGGCTTGAGGGTCGTCCCCTCCGTGAAAGACCGCCACTGCGCGCGCATGGCGGTGCCGAGCGCCGGCGCGGCCGGCCCGAGCAGGACGCCGATTCCCAACCAGGGCAGGACATTCCGGACGTCGGCGACGGCCAGACCCACGGCGACGCCGAGCACGACGGTGAATGCGCCGCCGAACAGCGGGAGCATCCGGCGCTGGCCGTGCCGGTCCAGCAGTCGGGCCTGCACGGGCATCGCGAGGGTGCCGACGCCGAAACAGGCGACGACCGCGGCGGCCACCGGGAAGGACCCGGTCTCGTATCGAACGGTGAACATCAGGCAGAGCGGGAGCAGTCCGTACGCGAACCGCCTAACAGGCACCCCGGGCCGACGCAGAGTACTCGGGAGCGGGAAGGGAGTAACGATCACTCTGTGAGCGGGCCGCGGGCCGCCCTGTAATCGACACGAGAGATCGACCCGCCACCGACTACAGGAGATCGACAATGAGCGTTCAGCCCGCCGCCCGCCGTGCCGTCACCGCCGGCTTCGCCGCCCTTGCCGTAACCGCCCTCAACTTCGGGCCGATCGCCGCGTCGGCCGAGGCCCGCCCGCTGCCGACGAGCTACGCAAAGCTCTACCACCACGGCAGCAGCAGCCACACCGGTAAGACCACGCTCTCGGTCGAGGGCCGGTACGGCGCGGCCAGCCTCACCCACGCGAAGCAGCTGATCACCAAGGGCATGGACCTGTGGATGATGGGTGACGACAGCGTTTCGGACGACTACCTGTGCAGCGGTGGCGACCCGGATTGGCTGTTCGCCAAGTCCGACGGCGCGTACTTCGCGAAGACGTTCACGGTCCCGACGAACGAGCTCGACGAGGACTACGGCAAGGACGAGGTGTACGCCGAGATCTACCTCTACGGCGACGGCGGCCGGACGATCTACTCCAGCAACATCTCCGGCAAGTTCTGAGCGGCTCGACCCGTCCGCCGCAAATTTTCGGCGGCAAAAGCCGCACTGTGGAGCGAGTGGGACGCCCTCCGCCGAGGGCTCGTGCCGATCGCCTCCGACCGCGCGGATCCCCCGCTACCGTCGGAAGAAAGGCCGGGCGAGGACGGGTGGGGCAGCGGTGCACGGGGTGGAATCGACGAGAGGCAACGCGCGCATCGGTGTCGTGGCAGGCACGACCGCTGTCCTCGTCGCCACCGCCACCGGGCTGCTCTTCGCCCTCGGCGGGGGCGAACCGGCAACGGTGACAGCCGAGCCGATCCCCACCCCGACCGTCACCGCGACGCCGGCGGCCGCCCTGTGCAGCACGGCCGCGAGCAGCTTCGTACCGACCTCGGTGAGCATCCCGGGTGTGGTCAAGAAGATCTCCGTCGCCGCCATGCGCCGGGACGCCCAGGGGGTACCCGGGACGCCGCCGCTCACCGACGCCGGCAAGGTCTCGATGGCCTTCGACCTCGGGAGCGGCATCCGCCCGGGCGACCCGAACGGCAACGCGCTCCTGAACGCCCACACCTGGCCGGACGGCAGCGGCCTGGGGAACAAGCTGCTCGCCGGGTTGGATCTGGGCGACCGCCTCACCGTGCAGGGCCCCAAGGGCAAGATCTGCTACCAGGTCACCGACCGCGTCGAGGTCGCCGCCGACGACCCGGGCAAACGCTACTACGCGAAGAAGGGGCAGCCACAGATCGCGATCGTGGTGTGCTCCGGCAAGCGCATCGGCCCCGGGCAGTGGACGAAGCGGACGCTGTGGTTCGCGTCGCCGGTGGCCTGAGGCCAGCCTCAGTCGCCGGACAGGTCGTCGGACCGACCCTCGGCGAGCCGGGCCCACTGCGCGGTCGGCCGCCCGTTCCTGCGGAACTGGTTACCGGTGGCGGTGGGGTCGGGCTGCGGCCAGCCGGCCGGCGAGTCTTCCCACTGCTCCTGACGGCCGTAGACGGTGAGGTCGAGCAGGTGGTAGCTGCCCGCGGCGACCTCGGCGCCCCGGCTGGTCGTCCAGTACGTCTCGAACACCCGCTCGCCGGCCTGCAGATAACAGACGTAGCCGCCGAAGTCGCGGCCGGCCAGCAGCGCGTCCAGCGAGTCGCGGACCGAGTACCACGGCATCGTCCAGCCCATGAAGTCCCGGTACCGGGCGCTCTCGGCGTACGGGCCCTGGCAGAACGTCGCGTACGTGACGTCTCGGTTGTGCAGGTAGGACAACTCCGAGGAGTGCGCGGTGAAGAACGTGCACCCCTCGCACTGCTCGGCGGCGGGTTTCCCGTCGTGCCACATGTGCTGATAGACGACCAACTGCCGGCGGCCCTCGAACGCGTCGAGCAGGCTGACGACGCCCTGCGCCCCCACGAGCTTGGTCTGTGCGTCCACCTCGACCATCGGCAGCCGCCGCCGGGCGGCCGCGATGGCGTCACCTTCCCGGGTGTGCGCCTTCTCCCGCACCAGGAGCCGGTCGATCTCGGCCTGCCAGGCCTCGCGTCCGACGATCTCGGGCAGGGGGTACGTGACGTACGCTTCCATCGGCTCGCCTTCCGTCGTCTGGGCGATCTCGTCGCCGAGTTACGGAAGTAATGACCCGTCCGGCCCGAGAAACTCATCGGCGGACGGTCCCGTCGGGTCTACCTCGACGGCGACGTCGCGGGGCGGCTGTCCGCACCGGGGCTAGCGGCTGACTCGCCGGGCACCATGCGGTTCTCCGACCTACGTCGAGAGCTGGACGGGACGCGAGGCCTGACGCGCCCGCCTCGGACGGGCCGCTGCCGGAACCGCGGCGCCTATTCAACCGGGAGCCCTCCGCCGCCCGAGAGGGGCACCCTCGGCTGCGCGGGCGCGCCCTAGCCGGCTTCGAGAGCCGAGATCGGCGCGTGCCGCCGTTCGTCCCGCTGGCTCGCCGTGGCCTCGGCGATGCTCGCATGGACTGAGAACACGTTGTTGAGCCCGGTGATCCGGAAGATCTTGAGGATGCGTTCGTGGGTGAAGACCAAGCGCAGAGATCCGCCCTCGCCGCGCACCCGCTTGAGCACCCCGACGAGCACGCCCAAACCAGTGGAGTCGATGAAGCCCACCCCGTCGAGGTCCACGACCAGGTGGTGACACCCGGAGTTGACGAGGTCGACGAAGTACGCGCGCAACCGTGGCGCGGTGTGGACGTCGACCTCACCGCGAATCGCCACGACGGTCCGGTCGTCGTCGGTCAGGGTCGTCAGGTGAAGGTCGCCCGCGGTCTCGGTCGTCGCCGGCACCGGGGCGCCGGCCGGGTGAGCGGGCGCGGCCAGGCGGCGGCGCATCATGTCCAGACGCTCCCGGGCCAGCGTCTCCAGCCGGGTCTGGGTGAGGGCCGCGCCCGCGCCGAGGGCGTCCGCAGCCACGTACGCAGCCGCCACTGCCTGGGAAACGGAGTATTCGGGAAGGTCGGCGTACTCGGCCCGCAGTCGCGCGGAGACGATGACCGGGTCGGCAGGGTAAGGCACAGCCATGGTGGCCTCCAAAGGTCTGGAGCTCGCCCGGGGCTGGAGCGACTTCGGAGGCCACATCGTACGCAACCACGCGTCACGTCGAAAGATTCTCTGACGATTCGATGTGCGGGTCAGAGCTCCGACCGCGACAGAATCTCCGGCGGAATCCGGACGCTCCACAAAGATCAGGTAACTCTCCTGCGGGATGCCTTCCGCTGCCGCACCCTGGACCGAGGACCGACCAGACCAGGGGCTGAGGACATGACAAGTGCAATGCGTGGGACCGGACGTCGCGCGGTGGCCGCCAGCGGCGTCGTCGCGCTGCTGATGACCGTGGCCGCCTGCGGCACGGCGGAGGGGGGCGGTTCGGACGTCGCCATCACCGCCAACAAGGAGATGGGTCCGCTGTCCGCGGACGGCATCAAGGACCTGTCGTTCGAGGTCACGGCGAAGAACCTCGACGAGGTGAAGCTGACCCTGGACGGCCAGTCGGTCACCGGCTCCCGCGAAGGCGAGAAGCTGGTGTTCAAGCCCAGCAACGTCACCGAGGGCAAGCACACCTTCGCCGCCGCTTCGGGCACCAACGCTCCCGAGGAGCGCGCCTTCGAGCTGGACACCGCCGCGCCGGTCATCGCCGTCGACCAGGCCAAGCCGGAGGCGGACAAGCCGTTCACCCTCACCGGGTCGATCGAGGGCGCCGAGGCGGCCAAGGTCGACGACAAGGACGTGACGCTCGACGCCGGCAAGTTCAAGGTCGACTTCGCCAGCGCGCCGACGACGGTGAAGATCTGGGCGGCGGACGCGGCCGGCAACGTCGCGGAGCAGAGCGTGAACCTCGCCTCCGGCGTGGCTGCCGGCGCCGGCAAGGCGGGCGTGCGCTCGGCGCACATCACGTCCTTCGGCTGGGCGCAGGCCGAGGTCCGCGAGCCGATCCTGAAGCTGATCAAGGAGAAGAAGCTCGACAACGTCCAGCTCGACATCAAGGACGAAGACGGCATCATCGGCTACGACTCGCAGCTCGCGCTGGCCAAGGAAGCCGGGACTGTGATGAAGCGCTTCGACGCCAAGGAGGCGCTGGACACGATCCACGGCCTCGGTGCGACGGTCACCGGGCGCATCGTCGCCTTCCGCGACCTGCGCCTCGGCAAGTGGGCGCTGAAGAACGGCAAGATGGACTACCTGATCCAGGACGGTTCGGGTAACCCCTACCCCGCCGGCAACTACGGCGTGGGCGCGTTCACCAACTTCGCCAACTCCGACGTGATCGAGTACAACGTCGCCCTCGGCGAGGAGGCGGCCAAGCTCGGGTTCGACCAGATCATGTACGACTACATCCGCCGGCCGGAGAATTCCGGCCAGGTCTACCCCGGCATCGGGTCGCGCACCCCGGCCGAGGCGATCGTCGACTTCGTGGAGGTCGCCGGGCCGCGCATCCGCGCTGCGGGCGCGCTGGCCGGCGCCGCGGTCTACGGCATCTCGGCCTTCGCGCCGTCCTCGGTGGCGCAGGACGTCCCGGGCATGGCCAAGCACCTGGACTTCATCTCGCCGATGATCTACCCCTCGCACTGGAACAAGGGCGAGTACTCGGTGGCCTCCCCCATCGACCAGCCCTACGACATCGTCAAGCGTTCGCTGATGGACTTCAACCGCCTGATGATCGGCACGAACTGCATGATCGTCCCGTGGCTGCAGAACTTCAGCTGGCCGAGTCCGTACACGTCCTCGGACGTGGCCGACCAGATCCGGGCCGCCAAGGACGTCGGGATCAACAGCTGGTACCTGTGGAACGACTCCTCGAAGGTCGGGATCGGGGCGCCGGGCCTGCTGCCCGGTGAGGCCTCCGGCGACGCCAACGGCGAGCTCGTCTACTCGATCAACAAGCCTGGCAACAACTCCGAGGGCACCAAGGACGTGGAGAAGGCGAAGGTCGTCATCGACGCCTTCAACGCGTGGCTCGAGGGGGGCAAGAAGGGCCCGTTCCACAACCCGCTGGACGGCCCCGTCGCCGGCGCCACCAGCGCTCCGACAGCCGAGGCGACGACCGCCCCGACGGCATCGGCTACACCGGCTCCATAGCAGTCGACGCAGAGGGGCCCGGACGATTTCGTCCGGGCCCCTTCTCGTGCCTACGTGGATTTCTGACTGTGCCTCATCCGCTGCGTCTGCGCGCCGCGAATGCCTTCACGTACTAGCGGGCTGACGGCGTTCGTCCAGCAGGGAACGCAAACGAGCCAGCGCCGCCGGCGAGCCTGTCGTGGTGAGGGTGTCGAGGTCACGGGCCCCGCGAAGGACGGCCAGGAGGTCGTCGGGGGGGCCGGCGATCGAGGCTTCGATCGGCAGATCGGCCGGCACGGTGCGCTCGACGCAGGCGCCCTCAGGGCCCGCCCGCACCACCACCGGGGGGTCGTTACCGGGGACCGCAACCGTGAAGGCCAGCGGGGTACCGGGCCTGGCGCTCGCGAACGCGTGCCCGAGGATTCCGGTCAGCCAGTGCGCGCAGAACGCGTCCTCGCCTTGCCCACTGTGCATGAGCGGATCACCCCACTGCAGCAACTCGCGCAGAACCGGCTCGAGCGCGGCACCCCGGGCCGTGAGGCGGTAGATCGCGGTGGCGACCGGCGGCGGTTCGTCGGTCTTGCTCACCAACCCGGCGGCCTCCAGCTCCCGCAGTCGCTCGGCCAGCAAGTTCGTCGCGATCCCCCGCAGCGCGGTTTTCAGATCGGTGTACCGGGACGGCCGCATCCACAACTCGCGGACGATGAGCAGCGTCCAGCGGTCGCCGACGAGGTCGAGGCTGCGCGCGATTGCGCAGTACTGGCCGTAGGAACGCATGCCTCAGGCTACCGCAGTGGTTGATTTTCTCAATCGATGTCCTCGGGTCAGGAGGCCACGGCGACGCAGCGGACGGTTCGCACGCGGCCCTCGGCGAGGTTGCGCCCGAGGTTGCCCGCCTTCGCCGGGAAGTTCGGGACGAACAGCTGCAGCCCGAGCGGCGAGGCGGGCGGCGGGCTCGAAGCCAACTGCTCGAAGAACTTCACCGCGGCCTCGGTCAGGTCTTCCCAGGAGGAGACGACGAAGCCGGCGCCCTCGACCGCGGCCCGGACGACGTCCGCGCCGACGAGGTGACTGACCTCGGGGGAGTCTGCCCACGGCACCGGGAAGTGCAGCGGTTCCCCCGAACCGCCGACGACGTCGAAGAAGGCCAGCCTTCCGCCGGGACGCAGCACGCGCCGCAGCTCCCGGTAGAGCGCCGGCTTGTCGGCGATGTTCATCGCGACGTGCTGGGTCCACACCACGTCGAAGGTGGCGTCACCGAACGGCAGGTCGAGTGCGTCCGCCTGGCGGATGTCGATGCTGTCGCCGAACCCGGTGCCGCGGTTGAGTGCCCGCGCGATGTCGCAGAACTCGGCGGTCAGGTCGATCCCGGTGACGGTGGCGCCGGTGGTGCGGGTCAGGTAGCGCGCGGGACCGCCGATGCCGCACCCGACGTCGAGGACGGAATCCTCCGGCCCGATGCCGGCCTTCTCCGCGAGCACCACGGTGGCGACCCGCCCGAGGCTGTGGAACTCCTCCATTCGCTCCAAGATCGCGGCGTCGAACTGTTCCGGGTCGTGCCCGGCCGCCCGGATGGCCTCGAAGATCTTGCCCGCGCTGCCGGTGCCGTACTGGATCTCCACCGTGGTGCTCATTTACGCCTCCGCGAAAGTCGTCTCGGATGAGACAGCAATGCCCAAACGCACTCAACGGGCCACTCAGTCTCAGCTTCTCGTCCCGGCGCGGCGTGCCCGGCGCGCCCGAAGAACGGTCCCGCGTCGAGGCGCGCATCGCATCCCGACTCTCACCGGTCACCTCCGGGACCCTGGCACGGGAGATAGAAAAAATCAACTATTATGTTTAAATTCTCAATGTTCGATCGATGGCCGAATGTCTGGGATGGACGACATGTCGCCAGCAGTGCTCGCTCCGTACCGTGGGCTCATGCCTCACGACGTAGTGATCGTCACCCATCCCCTCGTCCTCGGGATGGAACTCATGGGTGCGCTGGACCTGCTTCACTTCGCAAATCAGGCGCACACAGACAGCGGGAACCCGCCCTTCTACCGGGTGCATCTCGTCTCGCTGGACGGCGGTCCACTGCAGACCTGGAGCGGGTCCGAAATGGCCGCTACCAAGCGGCTCAAGGGCTACCGGGGTCCGATCGACACGCTCGTTGTGGTCGGCGGACTCCACGCACACGAGGCCGCCGAAGATCCGGCGTTGGCCGCCGAGGTTCGCCGCGCGGGCTTGCGTGCAAGTCGCGTCGTCGGCCTGGGCACGGGCGTCTTCATTCTCGGCGGCGCCGGGTTGCTGGACGGCAAGCGCGCCACCACCCATTGGGCTTTCGGCGAATTGCTCGCCGAGCGGTATCCGGACGCGATCGTCGACACCGACCCGATCTATTTCGACGACGAAGACACATGGACGTCGGCCGGAATCACCGCCAGCCTCGACCTCCTGCTCGCCCTCGTCAGTGACGACCTCGGCGCCGAAGCCGCCCGCGACGTCGCCCGCCACCTCGTCATGTTCCTGCACCGGAACGGGAATCAGGTGCAATTCAGAATGCACCACGCTCCGCAGGCCACCGAACGCCGGTCGATCCGGGAATCGCAGCAATACGTCGTCGACAACCTGTCGGCAGATCTGGCCCTGCGCCGCTTGGCTACGCGGGCACAGATGAGTCCGCGGCATTTCGCCCGGGTATTTCGGGCCGAGGTCGGCATGACCCCTGCGCGGTACGTGGAGCAGGCCCGCGTGGACGCTGCGCGACGGCACCTGGAAGAGGGCGACCGGACGGTGGACGCCATCGCCGCAGCCACGGGGTTCGGCAGTGGCGAGTCGATGCGACGCACGTTCCAGCAGCGTATGGGCGTCTCACCTACGGAGTACCGCCGAGCCTTCGGGTCGCCGGCCCGCCGGCGGCTGGAGTCGCTCGTCGGGTGAGCGCGGCGGCAACCCAGCCGTCAGACGGCCGGTCCGACGAATTCGTCGGGCCGGCCTATTCGCATGTTTTTTTGTTTCGGTATGCCGAATTTATCCGATGGCAGAAGTTAGACGATCCGCGTCCTTGTCGCCACGACAAGTTCGTCCTTAGTCTCTTCACATAAAGGCAAGCCGCAATCGTGGAGGTACTGACATGGGCCTCCCTGTCCAGTCCGGCGGAATTGAAAACAACAATCCTCGGCTGTACCAGTTGATCGACCACGCCGGCCCGAAGGCGTGCCTGGAAGATCCCCGGTGTCCACCTGGTCCTCACGGGTGAGATGGCCGCACAACGCAACGTGGCGTGGATGCCGACGGTCCTACGACACTCAGGCCGTACTGGCGACGGACAAAGTCCGTTTCCAAGGCCAGGAGGTCGCCCGCAGCGATGGACCTCGGCATGGACCCGGCGGAGTTCCGGCGCCGCAATCTTCTGAGGGACGATCAGTTCCCACACAGGTCGGCGTTCGGCTTCCTCGTCGACTCGGGCCCAGTACCTCACCCAACCTGACGTGGCCGTTCGCGTGCTACATCGCGACCGTCGAGGTCGACCCCGAGACCGGTGTCTGGGACGTTCTCCGCTTCGTCGGCGTCGACGACTGCGGCGTGCGGATCAACCCGATGATCGTCGAGGGTCAGATCATGGGTGGCCTCACCGAGGCCTACGCCATGGCCAACATGCAGTTCATGACGTACGACGAGAACGGAAACATCATCGGCGGCAACTACATGGACTACCTACTGCCCGACTGCCTGGGAAGCGCCCGGCTTCGAGCTGCACGAGGTCGTCACCCCGTGCCCGCACCACCCGATCGGCGCCAAGGGCGTCGGCGAGTGCGCGGCTGTCGGCGGGCCCGCAGCCTTCGTCAACGCGGTCATCAACGCGCTGACCGACACCGGCGTCCGGAACATCGACATGCCGGTCCTGCCGGACCGGGTGTGGCAGGCGCTGCAGAACCGGCGAGGACGTTTCGTGCCCGCCGCCCGTCAAGACCGACTGAGAGAGCGGCAGATGTTCACCGAACCCGGACGTCAGACCACCGCCGGTGCCGAGGCGGGGCCGCTCCTTCCCACACCTGGAGCCAGATGGCTGAGGTGGAGCGTCGAGATCAAGACCGAAGGCGATCGGCTACCTCGAGCGCGAGGAGATCGTCGAGCTCGCGGACGCCGTCTCCACCTACTCGGGCATCGCCACGGGCATGAACCAGATGGGCTACGGGGCTCAGATCGTGGTCGCGGGACGAACCCAGGAGGAGGCCATCGTCCAAGGCCTCGAGATCTTCGACAAGGCCGTCGCCACCGCCGGGCTTCCCGTCTTCCCGATCACCTCATACGGCGGCGACCAGCGAGGAGGACGACGAGATGGAGATGACGGCACGTCAGTGATGTCCGGAGGATGGCCGGATCTCGGGGCTACCGTCATGGCGAGCATCCACGACCCGCACATACCGTCGCCCCGTACTCGTACAATCCCTCGAAGGAGAATCGGTGACCACCACCGCTGTCCCGACCTGGTCGCTCAAGGGCGACTGGTTCGACGTCTGCACCTGCAACCTCCCGTGTCCGTGCACGTTCGCGCAGGCCCCCACGGACAACAAGTGCACCGCGATGTTCGCGTACCGCATCACCGAGGGCACGTTACGGCGACACCGATCTGTCCGGCCTCAACGTCGGCGCGCTCGTCCGATTCGAGGGCAACGTCTGGGCGGGCGAGACCAAGGCGGTCGTCGGCCTCATGGTCGACGACCGCGCGAACGAGGCCCAGATGGCCGGTCTCTCGACGATCTTCGGCGGCGCGGGGGCGGCTGGCCCGCGGCGTTCGCGTCCCTGATCGGGGACTTCCGCGGCGTCGAGGTCGTGCCGATCCGGATCGAGATCGCCGACGACCTCTCGGCCTGGAGTATCAAGGTCTCCGGCAAGTACGCCGCGGCGTCCACCGCGCTCACCGGGCCGACCGCAGACCCGAGCAAGCGGGTGCAGTTGATCAACACCCCCGGTTCGGAGGTCGGACCCGGCGAGCACAGCACCTCGACCTGGGGCATCGGCGACGTCCGGCAGATCGAGGCCGACCTGTTCGGCGACTTCGACGTCGCGATGATCAAGCGGTCCAGCAAGCACATCCCGTTCAGCTGGTCCGGCCCCGACGCATGACGACCCATCCGGACACGGTCGCGCGCCCTGATGACAGGCCGGGGCGCGCGGCCGGCCACACCCACGCCGGGGGCACCGCCGCGACGAGGTCTCCCCGCCGACGGGCCGGTTCCGGACCTGGACGGACCCAGCTCAGGCGACCCCGATCTCCCGCGCAGGCGGGTGGATCGGGGCCGCCCTCCTCGTCCTGACCGCGCTCGCCTGGGTCTACCTGCTCGCACAGGCCCCGATGGACCGACTCCACGCCGCGATGACCCCGACGATGGGCATGGGCGCGCTGCTCTTCCTCGCCGTCTGGGTCGCGATGATGACCGCGACGATGTTCCCGGCCGTCTCCCCGATGGTGCTCATGTACGCCCGCATCGCCGCCGCCAAGCGCACCAACGGCAAGGCCTACACCCCGGTCTGGCTGTTCGTCGCCGGCTACCTCCTGCTGTGGACCGCCCTCGGCTTGGTCGCCTACGCCGCCGCGTCAGGCGCCGAACGCCTCGCCGCCGACGTCACCTGGATCGACGACAACGCCGCCCGCATCGGCGGCGGCCTCATCGTCGTCGCCGGCGCCTACCAATTCTCCAAACTCAAGGATCGCTGCCTCACCGAGTGCCGCTCACCGCTCGCGTTCGTCATGGAGCACTGGCAGGACGGCCGCGCCGGCGCCCTGAAGATGGGCATCCACCACGGCTGGCACTGCGCCGGCTGCTGCTGGGCCCTCATGGCCATGCTCTTCCCCCTCGGCATGATGAACATCGCCGCCCTCGCCGCCGTCACCGCGTTCATCTACGCCGAAAAGGTCCTCCCGGCTGGCGCACCATGCGCTACGTCGCCGGGGCCGCCCTCATCGTCCTCGGCCTCGCCGTCCTCGCCCAACCCACCCTGCTCCCCGGCGACGGTCGACCCACCACGGGCACGACGGCGACCCAAATGGGCGTTGGCAGAATCTCTGGGCTCGCTGACATGTCGCCGCGCCCGAGTCAGTTCGTAACCTAGAGCTATGACACATGACGTCGTGATCGTCAGCCATCCGCTGGTCCTCGGGATGGAGCTGATGGGCGCGCTGGACCTGCTCCACTTCGCGAACCAGGCGCTGATCGAGAGCGGCAAGGAGCCGTTCTACCGGGTCCATCTCGTGTCGCTGGACGGCGGGCCGGTCCGCACGTGGAGCGGGTTCGACATGGCCGCCACCGAGAAGTTCCAGGGCTACAGCGGCCCGATCGACACCCTCGTCGTGGTCGGCGGCCTGCACGCCCACGAGGTCGCCGAGGACCCCCTGCTCGTCGCCGAGGTCCGACGCGCCGGGCTGCGCGCGGGCCGGGTCGTCGGCCTGTGCACGGGGGCGTTCATCCTCGCCGGCGCAGGCCTCCTGGACGGCAAGCGCGCCACGACCCATTGGGCGTTCGGCGAACTGCTGGCGGACCGGCATCCGGAGACCGTCGTCGACACCGACCCGATCTTCATCGGCGACGGCAACACGTGGACGTCGGCCGGCATCACGGCCACGCCTCGATCTGCTGCTCACTCTCGTCAGCCGACGACCTCGGCGCCGAAGCCGCCCGGGACGTCGCGCGCTACCTGGTGATGTTCCTGCACCGCACCGGAAACCAGGCGCAGTTCAGTGTGCAGCTCGCCGCCCAGATGTCCGCACGGCAGCCGATCCGCGAGCTGCAGCAGTACATCGCCGACCATCCGAACGCCGATCTGACGCTGCCTCGGCTCGCCCAGCGCGTCCAGATGAGCGAGCGTCACTTCGCGCGGATCTTCACGACGGAGGTCGGAACTGCCGCCCGGCCGTTACGTCGAGCAGGTTCGCCTGGAGACCGCGCGGCGACGCCTGGAGGAAGGCGACCAGACGGTCGAGGCGATCGCCCTCGGCCACCGGCTTCGGCACCGCGGAATCCATGCGGCGCGCCTTCCACCTACGGCTCGGCGTCTCGCCGACCGAGTACCGCCGCACTTTCGGTCTGTCGCCGCGGCACCGGCTCGAACCGCTCGTTTCCTGACCGTCGATATTCCATCCGTTCCGGCGGCTGCGCAGTTCTGCGAGCCGACTCGACTTCTTCACGCATGATCGGACGTCAGCAATGGCGAGCCTGACCCACGCGGAGACCGATCGAGCCGCCGGCGTGTTGCTGGCGGGCGCCGTCGGCGACTCGTCGACCGCGGACCCCGACGCGGTCGCGGCGGACCGTGATCTCCGGCGCCGTGGACGCGACGCCACGTCCGTGGCGATGGACATCGCGATCGCGTCGACGCCCTGGGACGAACAGTTCAGCGCCGAGGCGCCCGGGTCCGGGTGGCGGCGGGTGGTCGCGGACGCCGCGAGCTCCGGGCGCCTGACGGGCAAGCGACGCGTTGCTGCAGTGCGGAGCCGTCGTCCTGTCCTTCCTCGACGACGAGGACGCGCTGGCGGGCGACGCAGCCGCGCTCGGCAGCCGCGGTCGACGACGATCCGGAAGCAGCCGAGGCCTGCCTGCTCATGTGCCTGACGATGCGTCACGCTGTCCGGACGGGCAAGCTCGACATGCGCGACGGCCTGGCGCGGCTCGAGGAGTCAAGGGCGGCCGTGTGGGCGCAGCGGCTCGACGAGGCGGAGGCCCGACCGGTCGCCGACTTCGCGGACGGCACGACGGCCGCACACCCTGCAGGGAGCCTGGTCGGCGATCAGCCGGACACCCGTGCCCGAGGATCGCCCGCGGGAGGGCACTTTCCGCGTCCAGCATCTGCAGTCTGGCCCTGGACGCGGCGGTGCGCGGCGGGACGACGCCGTCGCGGTGCTCGACGGGGGCCTGCTCGGCGCGGTGTACGGCGCCTCCGCGGTGCCGGCTGCGTGGCGGCGCCGGCTTCAGGGCCCGACCGGTTTCCTGACGAGAGACCTCGTCGTGATCGCGACGGCCGCCGCGACCCTCGCGCCGCCGTTCGACGGCAACTACTCCCTGGCCGGCGACCTGTCGGCGATCGGCAAGCACCCGTACGACGACCAGGTGTGGATCGGCGGCTACAAGGCGCTGCGCAACCTGCCCGCCGGCGTCGACGCCGTCGTCTCGCTGTGCCCCGTCGGACCCGAGGACGTGCCGCCGGGCGTCGAGCTGATCGAGGTTCGGCTGGTCGACCTCCCGGACCCGGCGGAGAATCCGAACCTCGGCTTCGTCCTGCACGACACGGCCGACCTGATCCAGGCGCTCCGGGCCGAGGGCCGCACCGTCCTGCTGCACGGCGTGGTCGCCAAGAGCCGCGTCCCGGTCGTCGCCTGCACCTACGGGCTGCGCCTGCACATCGTCCCGACGACGCTGGTCATCGCCGAGGTCGAGGCGGTCTTGTTCGGAGCGCGGATGAACACCAACTTCCGGGACGCGCTGGAAGATCTCGCACCCGCGCCGGAAGCGAAGATCGGACCGGCTTGCCGACGGACGGACGGAGCCGCAGCAACATCCGCAACCACCGGACGCGCGGGGACTGGCCGGAAGGCAAGTCACCGTCCGGCTTCTGAGTCCGGCGTCACCGAGCCTGCGAGTGGGACGCCATGACGCAGCGTCACCTGTGCGCGCCGCGGCGCCAGTTCTCCAGGGCGGCGTGATCGCCGCGGACGTGCAGGCCGGCGGCGGAGCGGCGGTTCCAGAGCAGCAGGAACAGCTCCCCCGCCGTGGCCTCGACCGTCCCGTCGTGCGCAGTCGGGGGGTGCAGGGCTGTGGCCGCGGCTCGACGTCGGCGCCGCAGCGTCCAGTCGGATCCACCACCGTCCACCGGTGTCGGTGGCGTGCAGGGCGATGGTGCTCGGCACCTCGGCCCGTAGGTGCCGCGCGTACCGGTTGATGAATCCGCAGACCATCTCGTCGACACCGTCCGCGGCGACGCGCGGCTCGAGGTCGGTTCCGTCGGCCGGCACTCGCCGCCGCGCTGTTCTGCGCGTCCACGCGGTGCACGAGGGTTTCGAACACCTGGCGGCGGATCCAGAACGTCCGGGCGGACGGGCTGGGCCACACCGTCCAGCACGCCAAGTCCGGCGGCGCGGCGGCGAGCGCCCGGACCAGCTCGGCGTGGGCAGACCGGACCCGTTCGATCAGACCGACCCCGTCGGCGGGGTCGGGATCGACCAGCGCGTGAAGCTCCTGCCCGGTCGGGCCCGGTCCGGCGGTCGTCCCGCACCACCCGAGTGACCCAGCGATAGACCTGGCCCAGATGAGCCGCCAGGTCGCGCAACGTCCAGCCCGGGCAGTTCGGCACCGGCGCCTCGAGCTCGTACTCCCGGGCGCACTGGACAAACAGTGCGCCTTCGCCGGCCAAGATCTCGAGGAGTTCGTCGGCGGGCAGCCCTCCGGCGCTCTCGCCACGCGGATGGAGCACGGAACCTCCTCTAGCTTGCCTGTGCGGACCACCCCAGTTGAGAAGCCTGGCGTCTACTATCTCCGTGCAGCAGACGGCGCGCGGGGGGTGTGCGATAGGTAGCCCGGAGGGCAGGCCCGCAGGAGCGGGTGAGGCCACCGCACGTCTGCGCGTCCTCCTGGACTTGACGGCGGCGTTGCACTCGGCCGAGGAACCCGGCGACGTAGCGGACGCGATGAGTCTCGTCGGCACGTTTTTCGACGGCCCCCAGGCGCTCGACGACGACGACGCGGACCTGCTGGTCGCCGTGGAAAGGCTGAAAGCCCAGGCGACGGAGCGCCTGCACCTGCGGGCGGAGGTCCGTGCGGCCCGACGTCAGGTGCAGGCGGCCGCGGCCCGCGCCGAGCGGATCGGCCTGCTCGGTGCCGCGCTGGCCTCGACGCTGAGCGTCGACGACGTCGCTTCCGTCCTGGCCGAACACGTGCAGCAGGCGGTCGCCTGCGAGACCTTCTCCTTGCGGCTCGTGCTGCCCGGCGAAGGTGTCGCCCGCGCCGTGCGCCTCGGTGGGGCGCCGATCGGCTACCAGGAACGGTTCGGGGACGTCCGGCTCGACCTGCCGAGCGCGATTGCGGAGGTAGCCGCGACCAGGGCGCCGGTCTTCCTCCGGTCGGCGGAAGAGAACGGGCGTCTGTTCGGCGAGGAGGCGACGGTCAACTACGAGGCCGCCCGGATCGCGGGCCTGGCCCGGCTGCCGCTGATGGTCGAGCGGGACCTCGTCGGCATCCTGTCCGTCGGCTACTGGAACGCGCAGGAGTTCGCGCCCGAGGAGCGGTTGTTCCTGACCACGGTCGCCGACCTGGCGGCCCAGGCGTTGGGCCGGGCCATGCGCACCGAGCGCCTGCGACACCTGCTGGACCTGTCCGACCTCGCGCTGTCGAGACACTCCCTCGGCGAGCTCGTCCCCGCGCTCGGCCAACGTCTGGCGGCCATGCTCGACGGCGCAGAGGTGACGCTCTACCTTTACGACCCCGCCCGGCCGGCCCTCCTGCCCGGCCCCGCCGCCGCGGGCCGCCCGTTGCCGATCGGCCGCGGCCTGCTCAGCGACGCCGTCCATTCGAAGGCTGCCGTCGTGGTGCCGGACGTGGCCGCCGCGTCCCCGGACGCCGTCGACGCCCGCTGGCGAGGGTTCGGTTCCTTGGCGCTCGTCCCGCTCGTGTCGGACGGCCGGGTGACCGGCATGCTGGTGGTGGGCCGCACCTTCCCCGGGGCGTTTCCCGCCGCCGACCTCGAGCTGATCGACCTCGCCTCCGCCCGCTTCGCCGTGGCCCTCGATCGCAGCCAGGCCTTCGAGACTCAGCGCACCCTGGCGAGGACGCTTCAGGCGACCCTCCTCCCGCCCGCGTTGCCGGCGATCCCGGGCCTGGAGCTCGCGGCCCGCTACGAGGCCGCCGGTGCGGCGACCGACGTCGGCGGGGACTTTTACGACGTCTTCGCACTGCCCGACGGCGCATGGCTGGCGGTGATCGGGGACGTCCGCGGCCGAGGCCCCTCGGCCGCCGCCGTCACCGGTCTGATCCGCAACACCGTCCGCGCCGTCGCAGCCGACGAAGGGCGGCCCGCGGTCATCCTCCAGCGACTGAACGCCGTCCTGCACGTGAAAGTCGAGCCCGAGGACTTCGCCACCATCGCCTGCGTACGGATCGTGCCGCGCGTGGGCGGAGTCGAGCTCGCCGTCGCCTCCGCGGGGCATTGCCACCCGCTGATCGTGCGGGGCGGGGCCGGTGCCGACGGCGACGTTGTCGAGGTCGTCGAAATGGCGGGCACCATCCTCGGGGCGTTCGAGCACGTCACGCTCGAGGAGCGCCGCGTCGTGCTCGACGTCGGCGACGTTCTCGTCCTGCACACGGACGGGGTGACGGAGGCCGCGCGAGCGCAGTCGCGATTCGGCGAGGAGCGACTGGCCGAATGCCTGCGCCCGACGAGTGGTCTGAGCGCCGAGCAGGTCGTGGGTGCCGTGTATGCCGGCGTGTCAGCCTACGCTGACGGGTCGTCAGAAGACGACATGGCCATCCTCGGGATCAAGGTCGTCAAGGCGGACCACCTCGTCGGCGTCCTGCTCGACCGGCGCCTGCCGCATACCCTGCGTGCCCCCGCCGCCGCCCGACGCCTGCTCGACCACCTCGTCGCCGCTCTGGGGACCGCCGAGCTCGGCGAGCATGTGCGGATTGCCGTCAGCGAGATGGTGACGAACGCCGTCACGCACGCCCCGACCGAGGACGACATCGTCCTACGGGTCCTGCGCAAGCCCGCCTGCGTCCGCGTGGAAGTGCACAACACCGGACCAGCCTTCACCGTGCCGACGGGCGAGCCCGACCAGCTGTCGGAAGGCGGCCGAGGGCTCATGATCGTCAGCCGGCTGGCCAGCCGAACCGGGCTCGAATTCGACGGGACACGCACGCAGGTTTGGTGCGAATTCGACCTCTGAGCCCAATAGGGACTTTCTTGATCGTGTTCACGGCGGATTCACCCACGCCGGACGCTGCAGGCGCGGCACACTAGGCCTCGGGTGGCACACAGCAGGCGGCCACCGACGAGGTTGCAGTCAGGAGTGGCACCGATGACAGGCGAGAACCCGGCACCCGGCCAGCCGTCCGAGGCCACGGCGCCCGCACCGAGCGCCGCGGCGAACCGCCGCCATATCCGCCTGACGTCCCACCCCGGCCAGGGCGCCGGCGGGGCACCGACGCTGCGCTGGGGCGCCGCCGACCCGGCCGAACGCGGCCCCGTCGTCGGCACGACGACGCACCGCGGCCACCGCAACGTCATCGGCACCCACAGCGGCAGCTACGGCATCTACCGCGCCCTGTCCGTCGCGGCGGGCAACCTGGTGCGCGGGCACCGCGCCGACCTCACCGACACCGCACCGACGGACGCCACCGGCCCCTACCCGGCGTGGAGCAACCCGCACGCGATCGTCTCGATCGACCCCTGGGGAGCCCGCGTGGGCGAGTTCTACGGCGATTACCTGACCCAGGGCTACGACATCCGCCCGACCATCGCGGTGACGCAGGCCCACATTCACCTGCCCGAGGTCCGCGAGGCGATCGAGGCGCGACGCCTGGTGCCCGACGGGCGCTTCCTGCTGCACGACGGATCGGCGATGGTCACCAAGGTCGCGCTCGAGCCGGTGTGGTGGCTGCCCGGCGTGGCCGAGCGCTTCAACGTCAGCGAGGCCGAACTGCGCCGCACGTTGTTCGAGGAGACCGGCGGCATGTACCCCGAGCTCGTCACGCGCAGCGACATCGAGGTCTTCCTGCCGCCGATCGGCGGGCAGACGCTCTACATCTTCGGCAAGGCGGCCGACCTTGCCGACCCGTCGGTCACGCTCACGTCCCGCGTGCACGACGAGTGCAACGGCTCGGACGTGTTCGGCTCCGACATCTGCACCTGCCGGCCCTACCTCACGCACGCGATCGAAGAGTGCATCCTCGGGGCGCAACGCGGCGGGGTCGGGCTCATCGCCTACAGCCGCAAGGAAGGCCGGGCGCTCGGCGAGGTCACCAAGTTCCTCGTCTACAACGCCCGCAAGCGGCAGGAGGGCGGCGACAGCGCGGCCAAGTACTTCCTGCGCACCGAGTGCGTCGCGGGCGTGCAGGACATGCGCTTCCAGGAGCTGATGCCCGATGTGCTGCACTGGCTGGGCATCACCAAGATCCACCGGCTGGTCTCCATGAGCAACGACAAGTACGACGCCATCACCGGCAGCGGCATCGAGGTCGGCGAGCGCGTCAAGATTCCGGACGCGCTCGTGCCCGCCGACGCCCGCGTCGAGATGGACGCGAAAATTGCCGCCGGCTATTTCACCGACGCGGAAGTGCCCGATGCCGCACGCTTGGCCCAGGGTCAGGGCCGGTCGCTGAGCGGAGGGCGCAATGACGGGCACGTCGCCCCCTGACGTGCAGTCAGATGCGCTCTTCGGAGCTGTTCCCCCGGTAGTCGCGCACCTGCGCGACGTCGCCATCGTCCGCCTGCGTTCCGCCGAGGTGCTCGCGTCCGTGCGCGCGGGGGCCTCGCAGCATTTCCGCCTGGACGAGGGCCGCGCCGCCGACGTGGCCGAGCGCGTCGCCGCGATCACCGCCGCCCGTTTCCCCGGCCTGGCCGTGCCGTATCACAGTCGGTGGCGGCATTTCGAGGCCGGCGGCATCGACCGCAAGGCGCTCGTCGACCGCGCCCTCGCCGGCTTCGGTCGGGAGGCTCGTGCGCGGGCGCACATCGACCTCGCGCTCGTCAGCGTGCTGCTGGACGCCGGCGCTGGGCCCGACTGGAGATACCGGGAGGCCGGCACCGGCATGACGTTGACCCGGTCGGAGGGGCTGGGCGTGGCCAGCCTGCACGCCTTCCTCGCCGGCACCTTCTCCTCCGACGCGAGCGACCCCTGCCGCGTCGACGCGGCGGCCCTCGCGAATGTGGACGCGGCGCTGCTTGCCGAGCGCTTCCAGGTGGACGAGGGCAATCCGCTCGTCGGGCTCGACGGCCGGGCGAGCCTGCTGCGCCGCCTCGCGGACGCACTGCGCGCCCACCCGCGGGTCTTCGGTTCCGACGGGCGGCCGGGCAGCCTCTTCCACGCGCTGACGGGCGGTCGGGATCTCCCGGTGGCGGCCCCGATCCTGCTGCGCGCCCTGCTCGACGCCTTCAGCCCGATCTGGCCGAGCGGGCAGCTGCTCGAGGTGGACGGGGAACGCTGGGCGCTCGGCGACGCGTGGCGACACCCGGCCGCGGGCGCGGCGGCCGCCGACGCCGGTGCCGGCTGGCTGCCGTTTCACAAGCTGAGCCAGTGGCTGGCCTACTCCCTGGTCGAGCCGTTCGAGTGGGCCGGCGTGCCCGTTACCCAGTTGGACGACGCGACGCACGGACTGACCGGGCTGCCCGAGTACCGCAACGGCGGGCTGCTGCTCGACACCGGGCTGGTCGTGCCGCGGGCCGCGGACTGGGCGTCGAACAGCGTCACTCCGGCCGATCCCTGGGTGATCGAATGGCGCGCGCTCACCGTCGCCCTGCTCGACGAACTTGCCCCGCTCGTGCGGGCGCGACTCGCCGCGGGCCGCCCCGAGGCGATCGCGGAACGCGCCCGCTCCCTGCCGCTAGCCTGCCTGCTCGAAGGCGGCAGCTGGGCGGCCGGCCGCGCCGTCGCGGCCGAACGCCGGCCGGGTGGTGCGCCACCGGTGACCGTCGTGAGCGACGGCACGGTGTTCTGAACTGACGATCCTCGAGGAGCCCTTGGTGACCGACCATCAGGTCCATGTCGTCTCGCACCCGCTGGTGCAGCACAAGCTGACCCTGATGCGGCAGAAGGAGTGCTCGACCAACGACTTCCGCCGCCTGCTGCGCGAGGTGGGCATGCTGATGGCCTACGAGGTCACCCGCGACATGCCGACCGAAATGGTCGAGATCGAGACCCCGCTGGAGACGATGAGCGCGCCCATGATCGAGGGCCGCAAGACGGCGTTCGTGGTCGTCATGCGGGCCGGCGCGGGCCTCCTCGAAGGCATGATCGACGTCGTGCCCGGAGCCCGGGTCGGCCACATCGGCATCTACCGCGACCCGAAGACGCTGGTCGCGATCGAGTACTACTTCAAGATGCCGTCAGAGATGGACGAGCGCGACGCCATCGTCCTCGACCCCATGCTGGCGACGGGCAACTCGGCCGTCGCCGCGGTCGACCGCCTGAAGGAGACGACCCCCCGGTCGATCCGGTTCGTCAGCCTGGTCTGCGCACCGGAGGGCATCGCGAACATGGCGGAGCACCACCCGGACGTGCCGATCTACACGGCGGCGATCGATCGCGAGCTGAACGACCACGGCTACATCGTGCCGGGCCTGGGCGACACCGGTGACCGCATCTTCGGCACGACGTGACCGAAACGAACGCCTCGGCAGCCCGGCGGTAGCCGACTCGGAGCGGACGCGGTGCGCCGCATCTTCGGCCCGAGCGGGCAGACCTGATCGGCAGTCAGTTCCACGGCGGAGGCCCCGTCGCGGACGCGGACGTCGTGCGCGACCTCGGGGCGGCCGAGCTGGGCGGTCGAGCTGGGCGGTCGAGCTGGGCGGCCGACCTGGGCGGCCGAGCTGGGCGGCCGAGCTGGGCGCCACGGTTCAGGCGCCAGAGCTGGTGCGATCCCTTCGGCCTCTCGTTAGGCTATGGCCCGAACCAAACCGACGGTGGCTGCGCGAAGCACCGGGGCCGGAACGTCGACGGGTCCGGACGCAGGCCGAGAGGGGTCGAGGGCTCGCATATGTCCCACGCCGTCGCCGACGTCCTGGCAGCGTGTCGTGCCGACCCGGGCGGGCTGGATCCCGCGGCTGGGCTGGTCGCCGCGATGTTGGGCGCCGACGCCGCGCTCGTCTCGGTGATCGACGACCGCGTCCGGCACCTGGTCGGGGTTTGCGCGCCCGGGGAATGGGGTGCCGGGCGGTCGGTGTCGCCGCCCGGGCCGCTGTGTCTGCGGGTGGTGGAGTCCGCGCAGTCGACGTTCGTCGAGGACGTGGCCGCGCTAGACCTGTCGGAGACGCTCCTTCCAGGGTTGCGCGTCGCGGCATACGCCGGCGCCCCGCTCCGCGACGGGTCCGGCCTCGTGGTGGGCACCGTGTGCGTGGTCTGCGCGGACGTACGCCGGTGGTCGCCGGACGACCGCCGGACGCTGGACGCCCTGGCCGAGGCAGTGGGCCGGGTGCTCGAAGCGCGGGTCGGCCGGCGCGTCCCGGAGCCGCCGCGCGCCTCGACGTGGCGGGCCGCCCTGATCGACGGCTTGCAGGACGGCCTGTTCGTCGTCGACGTAAACAGCGAAGTCGTGGAGGTCAACCCGGCCTTCGAGGCGATGCTCGGCTACGGGGCCGACGGCCTGCCCTACGCCGCGCCCTACCCCTGGTGGCCGGACCCGTGCGAGGAGCCGCAGGGGTACACCTATCTGCAGAGCGGACTGGCCGAGGCCGTCGCGGCCGGCACGGGACGCGCCCTGCTCGCGCTGCGCCACCGCGACGGGCGTCGAGTGTGGGCAGACTGTGCCGTCGAGACCGTTCCCGACGGGGACGGGGCCGGAACCCTGCTGGTCGGCGTGGTCCGCGACGTGACCGCGGACCACCTGGCCGCCGAGCGGGCCGAACGGCTCGGCGCCCTGGCCGCGGCACTCGTCGCGGCGGCGACGGTGGCCGAGGTCCGCGCAGTGCTTGCCGAGCACATCCAGCAGGCGGTGTTCAGCGACGCCTTCTCGGTGCGGGAGATCGACGCCGAGGCGGGCGTGGCCCGCGCCGTTCACATCGGCGGCACGCCGCTCGGTTATCACGAACGCTTCACCGAGGTGGCCGTGGACACCCCCAGCGCGTTGACCGAGGTGGTGACCGCCCGCCGTCCGGTGTTCTCGTCCTCCGCCGAGGAGACCCGCCGCCGCTACGGCGTCGCCGCGGGAGCGCACTACGAAGCGACCCGCGTCGAGGCGATGGCCCGGTTCCCGCTGCTGGTGGAAGGCGAGCTGATCGCCGTGCTGTCGGTCGGGTACTGGGAGCCTCGAGAGTTCGACGCCCCGGAGCGCCTGTTCCTGACCACGATGGCCGACCTCGCGGCGCAGGCCCTGGGCCGGGCCGTCCGCAGCGAGCGCCTGCGCGCCGACGCGCGGCGGCACCGGTTGCTCGCCGCGGCGCAGGCGGCGATCAACCGCCGTCTCGACCCGACCGAGCAGCTGCGCGCCCTGTCCCGCGTAGTCGTGCCGGAGCTGGCCGACTTCTCCAGCGTGCACGTGTTGCATCGTCCGGCCCTGCCGGGGGTCATGCCGGAAATACCGGTCTACACCGACCGGGTGGCCTCCGAGATCATCCCCGGAGTCGAGGGCCCGCCCGTTCAGCGCGGCTACGCCTGGTCGGGCGGCGACCCGATCACCGAGACGATCCGCCAGGGCGGGCTGCTGACCCAACCGCAGTTCACCCCGGCGATCCCCGACTGGGCGACGCGGGCCGGCATCGCACAGACGTTCGACGGCGGGCTCAAGCATGTGGTCCAGGCCCCCGTCCTCGTCGGCGGCCTCGTGGTCGCCGTGGCGTCGTTCGGCATGTGCCACGACCGTGCCCCGTGGGACGCGGACGATCTGGCGATCATCTCCGAGATCGCCGGGCACGCCGCCACCGCCCTCGAGCACGGGCTGACCTACCAGCACACGCGCGAGACCGCGCTGGTGCTGCAGCATTCGCTGCTGAGCGATCCGCCGACCGTGCCGGGCCTCGAGCTGGCCGGACGCTACCGTCCCGCCGGCCGGGACGAGGTCGGTGGCGACTGGTACGACGTTCTCGAACTCGGTCCGGGCCGGCTGGCGTTGGCCGTCGGGGACGTGGTCGGCCACGACATGACCGCCGCCGCCGCGATGGGCCAACTCCGCGCGGCGCTCCGGACCCTGGCGCTGGAAGAGGATCTCGACCCCGGCGCCGTCCTGGGCCGTCTGGCCGAGGCCAACCGCATGCTGGACATCACCACCTACGCGACCGTGTTGTTTGCCCGACTGGTCCGCGCCGGCGGCGAGTGGAATCTGACCTGGGCCAGCGCCGGGCACCTCCCCCCGCTGCTCGTCACGCCGGACGGGACCGCCCGCCCCCTCGACCAGGCAGCCGGCGGGGTGCCCCTCATTCCCGGGTTCGCCGGGCCGTACCCCGTGGGCCGCATCCGACTGGACCACCCCGCCACAGCGGTGCTGCTGTATACCGACGGTCTCGTCGAACGCCGCGGCACCGACATCCTCACGAACATCACCCAGCTCTGCGGCCTCGCCGCCGACCTGGCCGGGAGACCGATCGACGAGGTGTGCGACCAGCTGCTGGCGACCGCTGCCGACAGCGACGACACCGTCCTGCTCGCCGTTCGCACCGGCGTCGACGGGCCGCCCGGGTTGTCCTGACGATGTGCCAGGTCAGGCGTCGTGCCCGGCCTCGAGATCGCGGACGGCCGAGAACATCAACGCGCGCCCCGGGAGATCGCCAGTGGTGGCGCCGGGGCCGTCCTGGACGTCCAGGAGGAAGCCGGTGTGATCGCCGAGGACGAACTTCTCGCGCACCCGCCCGACGAAGCGCCGGGGACACGCGTCCAGAAGCGGGACGCCGCCGGGCCCGGGCGTCCACGCGCACCGGGCGAACTTGTCGATCTCGTCACCGGTGTTGCCGCCGAACAGCACGGCAAGCTCGCGCTGGTCCGCCGCCGGGGCGTGCACCGCGAGAACGTCCGCGTCCAGCGCCACTGCGTGGGTGCGGTTCGCCCGCGACAGGCACACCAGGAACCTCGCCGGGTCGATGCTGCACTGGGTGAGGAAACCGACGAGGCAACCCGCGCGCACGCCCGTGGTCCGGTGGACCGTGGTCAGGAGGAACATGGGGTAGTCCAGAACGGCCAGGAACTGGTCCAGGCTGCTCGCGGGGCTGCGACCGAGCCGCTCGAGAATGCGCGCGACGACGTCGGCCGGCGGGACGCCCGCGTCCACGGCGAAGCCGGGTTCCTCGGCGTCCAGTGGTTCGGCGATCGCGAGCTGGTCGGCGAGCAGCGCCGGCCCCATGAAGTGCCCGCGACGGCTTTCGAGGCGCGTGCGAAGTTCCGCGGGGGTGGCGGTCAGCTGAACGAAGATCACCGCCTTCTGGTCGGCCCGCAGCGCCTCTCGGTGCGATCGACGCAGGGCAGAGCAGGCGAGGACGCCCTGCTCCTGACGGCGGACCCAGCCGGCCAGCTCGGTGAGCCAGCCGCTCCGGTCGGCCTCGTCGAGGGGCACCCCCGCACGCATCTTGGCGACGTTCGCCGCCGAGTGGAAGTCGTCGGCGTCGGCGAAATTGCACCCGAGAGCCTCGGCCAGCAGCGCGCCGACTGTCGACTTGCCGGCCCCGGCGGGACCGGTCACCACCACGATCAGCCGAGGCTCCCGGTCGTTCACACCGGCTTTCCGCCGGTGACGGCCAGAACCTCGCCGGTGATGAAGGACGCGTCGTCGGAGGCCAGGAACACGAAGGCGGGGGCGACCTCGGCCGGTTGACCGGGCCGGCCGAGCGGGGTGCTCTTGCCGAACTCCGTTACCTTCTCCTCCGACATCGTGGCCGGGATCAGGGGCGTCCAGATGGGGCCCGGTGCGACCGAGTTCACCCGGATCCCCTGATCGCCCACCATGTCCGCCAAGCCACGGGTGAAGGCGACGATGCCGGCCTTCGTCGTGGCGTAGTCCAGCAGTTCGGGCGACGGCTTGGATGCCTGTACCGACGAGGTGTTGATGATGCTGGAGCCGTCCCGCATGTGCGGCAGGGCGTGTTTGCACAGCCAGAACATCGCGTACAGGTTCGTCCTCATCACCCGATCCCACTGCTCTGTGGTGATGTCGGCGATGCCGCCGTACTGGGCCATCTGATACGCGGCGTTGTTGACGAGGATGTCGACGCGACCGAATTCCTGCACGGTTCGCTCGACGGCCGTCACGCACGCGGCCTCGCTCGTCAGGTCGAGGGGGAGCAGGACCGCGCGTCGGCCCGCCGCCTCGACGAGACGAGCCGTCTGCTTCCCGTCCGACACTTCGCCCGGCAGGAAGACCAGGACGACGTCCGCGCCCTCGCGCGCGTAGGCGAGGGCTACGGCTCGCCCGATCCCCGAGTCGCCTCCGGTGACGAGTGCGACGCGGTCCTGCAGACGTCCGGTACCGACGTACGTGTCTTCCCCGTGGTCCGGCTCGTCCCGCATCTGCGAGGTGACGGACCCCGCAGATCCGGGCGGTGGAAGTTGTTCTGCCATCTCTTCTCTCTCTCGGCGGTGGGCGGGACGGCGGAGGCCGTCACCGCGGGTGGTCGGTCCCGGACCCGGTGCAGCCCGAGGCAGGTCTGCGTCGATGCCGGCACCTTGCAGGACGGCGGCCGCGTGGAAGTCCTCGAGCAAAGTCGGCCCGCGATCACCCGCCTTGAGCGTGGTCGGTGTCCGGCAGCCGCGGTCCCTGAGCGGTCGTCAGAAGTGCCCCCGCCTGGTTCCGCTCGTCCTCGCCCCGCTCGTCCAGCCGGGTGCCGGTCGGGCCTACCGGCTTCGGCTTGCCTTGGTCGTTCTGCCGCCTCGGGGGCATGACGGTTCTCCGCTCTTCGTCGGTGCGCGGCTTACGGGCCCTCCGCGCGGGCACGATGGCGCCAGCGGGCTGTACCCGCAGGAGCCACTGCAAACCTCGGGCCGGCGCCTGCGCGGAGGCGGTCGACCAACAAGTCCGTACAGGTTTTGCCTCGATGGTCTTGCCGGGGCGATCACCGCAGTCATACGGTGCGAGGGTCCCCGCCCCCTCGGACCACGCGGTGGTTCACCCAAGAAGGCCGCCCAATGATCGGCGTAGCACTCATGTTCACCGGCGCTGTTCTGTTGGTGAACGGCCTGTCCCTCCTCGGGAAGGTGGACGGCCCGAGCATTGCCTTCTTCAACCTGGTGGGCGGTGCGCTCAACGTCGGCATCGCGATCTGGGCGGGGGTCACGGAGAACACGTTCGGCGCCGGTCAACTGTTCCTGTTCGCGTTCACCTACCTCTGGCTGGCGTGGAACTCGCTGACCAAGCAGGAGGACTGGCGGGCGTTCGGGTGGTACTGCGGGTTCGTTGCCGTGATGGCGTTCCCCACCGCGGCGCTGACCTACGCCGACGGCACCCCGTGGTTCGGCACCTTCTGGGTGACCTGGGGCCTGCTCTGGTACATGTTCTTCGTGATGTTCGCCCTCGGGATCAAGCGGCTGGACGCATTCGCCGGGCTGAGCACGATCGCCATCGGCGTGGGCACCGCGATGATTCCCGGCTACCTGTTGACCTCCGGTACCTGGGCGGGCGGCTGAGATGACGACCCGATTCGCACATCGCCTGGCATGTCGCGCGGTCTGCCTCGGCACCGTGACGGGGGCCGTCCTCGGTTCCGCCGCATCGAGTTGGGCTTCCGTGACGGTGGATCAGCAGTCGTCCGTGGAGGACACGCATGCGACGGTCGTATTCAACGTCGGCAACGACCGCCCGGACGTGAGCACGACCGGTCTCGTGCTCACCTTCCCCACGGAACACCCGCTGACGGAGGTCCTGACGCAGCCGAAGCCCGGTTGGGAAGTGACGGTCGAGAGGAGCACAGCCACTGCCTCGCCGGCACCGTCGCCCGCCGCGGACTCCGGCGCGGCGCAGGCGCTCGCGCAGGTGTCGCGGGTTCGCTGGTCGGCCGCCCCGGGGCCGGCGGCGATCGGCCCGAACCAGTTCGACCTGTTCTCCGTCAGCGTCGGGCCGATCCCGGCCGGCATCGACAAGCTGGTCTTCCAGGCAGCGCAGACCTACAGCGACGGCCAGAGCGTCAGCTGGTCCGACGAGGCGGCCGCCGGGTCGACGGGCGGAACCGTCCGCCCCGCGCCAGTCCTGACGCTGACCCCGTCCCCCGCAGCGGTTCCCCCCGCACCAGTGGCCACTGCGGCAGCAACCACCGCAGGCGCTCAGCCGGAGGGGACGCCGCTGCCGTCGGTCGACCTCGCGGCCGTTTCCGCACCGGACAGCCGGGCAGCCCGCGTCACCCTGGGTCTGTCGATCGGGGTCGGGCTGGTCTTGCTCGGCGTGGCTGGGGCGTCGATGGCGCGCCGGCGCGAGGGCGCGGCCAGCGGGCCGTCAGTCGGCTGACGCTACGTCAGACGGCGGGCGCGCCAACAACGTGACCCGGCTGGGCATATCTCCTTTCCGGTCACCGCTGCCGGTGGTGATCAGGTCGATCCGGTAGCCCGCGCGGTCGGTGAACTCGGCGTAGACGTCCGCCCGGTCGCCGCGGACGAGCGTCCGGCGGATCTCGAAGAACCGCCCGCCGGCACAGGCCTGGCGGTCGATCGAGAACGCGGCCACGCGCGGGGAGATACCGAGGATCTTGCGTTCCTCCGCCGACGGGAGCACCGCGGACATGCGCTCGGCGCCGCCCCACGGGTGGATCCCGAGCTTGGCCAGTTCGCCGTAGAGTGAGCAGTCGGCCAGGTCGAGCTCCAACAACGGAGCGGCGAGCGCCGCCGGCATCCAGCACCGCTCGAGCGCCAGCGGCTCGCCCGCCGCCAGGTGCAGTCGTTCCAGGTAGACCAGTGGGCCGCCGGCGCGCAGATCCAGGCGGCGCGCAATCTCCGCGTCCGAGCGGACGTCGAGGGTGCGCACGACGGACCGCGGCAGCAAGCCCGCGCGCTCGACCACGCCGGACAGGCTGTACAGGTTGGTGGGCAGCGCCGGGACCGCCGGGAGCCGAGCGGCCTGGCCGCGTTCGCCGAGCAGTACCCCCTCGGCCCGCAGCCGCCGCATCGCCTCCCGCACGGTGTGCCGGCTGACGCCGTACTGCCCGGCCAGGCTCACCTCGCCGGGCAGGAGCTCCGCGAACTCGCCGCTCTCCAGCCGTCGCATCAGGTCCGCGTGCAGCTGCGCCCACAGCGGGTCGCTCGACTCGCGGTCCAGCGAGCGCGGCCCGGGGTCGGCGGCAGGAGGAGGGTGAGCCATGACTGTCACGGTAACCAGATGCCCCGCCGAGCTCAACGGGGAGCGCGGCCGCCGTTGAGAACCGCCCTCCCCCTCTGAAACCATCAGCGCATGGAGATTTCTGTCGGGTTCCCGTCCAGCTTGCAGGCTCCCGGCCACATCGTGCGCGCGGAGCAACTCGGTTACCGGCGGGCGTGGTGCTACGACGCGCCCGCCGTCTTCGCCGACATCTGGATGACGCTGGCGCGGGCAGCGGATCGGACCAGTCGCATCGGGCTCGGCACCGCAGTGATCATCCCCGACTACCGGCACCTGATGACGACCGCCGCGGCGGTGGCCACTCTGGCCGGGCAGGCGCCGGGGCGGGTCGCGATCGGGTTGGGCCCGGGCCGCGCGCAGATCATGCACGGCGGGAAGCCGGGGCTGTGGAAGGACCTGGAGGCGTACACGGTCGCCCTTCGCGCGCTGTTGCGCGGCGAGGCCGTGGAGTGGGACGGGACGCCGCACCAGTTGCTGCACCCCGAGGGTGTGGTCGCTCCGCGACCGCTCGACGTGCCGATCCTGCTCTCGGCGGAGGGCCCGAAGGGCCTGGAGATCGCGCAGCGGGTCGCCGACGGCGTGATCTCCTTCGGCCAGGCCAAAGCAGGATTCGCCTGGAACGCCGTCCTGCTGCACGGCACGGTGCTGCCGGACGGTCCGGTGGACGAGGACTACCTGCTCGCGGCCGCGGGAGCGGGCGCCGGGGCGGCGTACCACATCACGTACGCCGGGGGCGGCGGAGCGGTCGACAAGCTGCCGGGCGGCGCGCAATATCGCGGGGCCGTCGAGCGACTTCCCGCCGAGCAGCGGGCCGCGGCGGTGTGGGGAAAGCACCTCGTCGAGGCCACCCCCGAGGAACGCGTCGCGCTGACGCCGGAGTTGATCCGGGCGACGACCTTCACCGGCACGGCCCCCGACTTGCGCGAACGCCTGCAGGAGATGGAAAAGGCCGGCGCCACCGAGGTCATGTACCAGCCCGCCGGTCCGGACATCGAGCGTGAGCTCGCGGCGTTCGCGCGGATGGCCGGGCTGACCTGACCGAGCCCACGCGAGGGCGTGGGCTCGGTCGTCGGTTTCGCGCCAGTTAGCCGGCGTTGACCTTCGGCATGATCTCCTCGGCCAGGACCTTGAGGTCGGCGAGGGTCTTCTCGGTCGGCACGTCGTTGAACGGCGGCCAGATCAGCGGCATGTTCATACCGGCCTCCTTGTACGCCTTGAGGCGGTCGGTGATCTGGCCGACGGTGCCCACCAGCAGGTTCGTGCCCTTGCCCGCGTCCGACTGGTCGACCTCGGCGTCGGTGATGACGAACCAGATCATGCTGCACATGTCGAAGTTGTCCGGCAGACCCTGACCGAGCTCGCCGAGCTCACGTGTGATCTCGGACCGCCAGTTCTCGAGCTGCTCCGGGGTGTCCTGGATGCCGATCCAGCCCTGCAGGCCGTACTTCGCGATGCGCTTCGCCGAGCGCTTCGGGTCCTTCAGACCGCTGAAGTAGATCGGCGGGCCCGGCTTCTGCAGCGGCTTGTGGCCGAACCCGCACAGGTCGAAGTCCGCGAACTCGCCGTGGTACTCGAACAGCTCGTTCGTCCAGATGCCCTGCATGATCTCGATCGTCTCGCGCACGTGGGCGTGCCGGCGCGGGTAACAGGTGCGAGACGCTCGCCGCCGCGAACTCCTCGGGCATCCACCCGGAGCCGATGCCGACGTTGAGACGCCCGCCGGCAAGGTGGTCGATCGTGGCGAGCTCAGTGGCGAGCACGCCCGGCGAGCGGTACGGCGTGTCGATGATGCTCATGCCGATCCGGAGCTTGGTCGTCTTCGCCGCGAGCCACGGGAGCAACGGGAAGCCCTGGAACCACTCCCCGCGCGCGGTCACCGGCATGCCCTTGGGGAACTCGGTCATCATGCCGAACGAGTGCTGGAGCTCCATGCGGTCGGAGGCCTCCGGGACGACGATCCGGTCCAGCGTCCAGACGGAGTCGAAGTCGAGGTCCTCGGCGAGGGCGGTGAGGTCTTCCAGTTCCTTGACGCTCACCTTGGTGCGGAAGTTCGGAAGGTAGAGAGCGAGCTTCATTCGTGCGGCCTCCTCGAGGCGTCCTGTCGCGGGACCCGTACTCCGTACTCCGTGGAGTGCAGGCTTGCTGACGGTCGGCTACATCCCACCGTCGAGCGAAATCCTGGGCCCCCCGCCTCACCCGGTTCGCATGCGGGATCTCAAATCCCCGTTAACCGCGCGGCCGCCCCGTTGGTCGCCGTACTCGACCGTCTCTATGTTTCACGCATGACCGACACGCTTTGGAGCCCTTCGGCGGCGCGGATCGAGGACTCCGCGCTGCGCGCGTACCTGAACTGGCTCGAGGCGCGTGAGGGCCGGGCGTTCCCCGACCACGACGCCCTCTGGGCGTGGTCGGTCGAGGACGTGGACCGGTTCTGGGTCTCCCTGGTCGACTACTACGAGGTCGAGTTCTCCGCGCCGTGGACGCAGGTGCGCACCGCCGACCCGATGCCGCACACCCGCTGGTTCACCGGGCGCGCGACTGAACTGGGCGCAGCACGCGCTCCGCAAGGGAGACGACGACGCCGTCGCGCTGCTGTGCGTCCAGGAGGGCGGCCTGCCCGCCCGGGAGATCACGTACGGCTCCCTGCGCCGGTCGGTCGCGGCGGCGGCCGGGTGGCTGCGCCGGGCGGGGTGCGGCCCGGCGACCGGGTCGGCGCCTACCTGCCGAACACCGAGCACGCGGTGATCGGCTGCCTGGCCGCTGCGGCGGTCGGCGCGGTGTGGGCGTGCTGCTCGCCGGACTTCGGCGCCGAGGGCACCATCGGCCGGCTCGCGCAGCTCGAGCCCACCGTCCTGATCGCGATCGACGGCTACCACTGGAACGGCAAGGACGTCGACCGCGGCGAGGTCGTCGCGCAGCTGCGCGCGAACCTTCCGACGGTGCGTCAGTTCGTCCACGTCCCCTACACGTTCGACCGTCCACACCCTGACGGGCGCGGTGTCGTGGGACGAGATGCTGGCCGACGACGCGCCGCTCGAATTCGAGCAGGTCGAGTTCTCCCACCCGCTGTGGGTGCTGTTCACGTCCGGCACCACGGGGCTGCCCAAGGGACTGGCCCACAGCCACGGCGGCATCGCCCTCGAGGGCCTCAAGTGGTCAGGCCTGTACGCCGGGCTGCGCGAGGGCGAGCGGATCTTCACTTACACCTCGACCGGGTGGGCGCTGTGGAACATGCAGATCTACGCGCTCCCGCAGGGCATCAGCATGGTTCTGTACGAGGGCAGCCCCAGCTACCCGGCCGGCGCGGTGTGGGAGGTCGCGGCCCGCACGCAGGCGCAGGTCATGGTGCTCGGTGCGGCGTTGATCACCGCCACGGCCAACGCCGGGATCTCCCCGCGGGAGCAGGGGCACGACCTGCAGCCGGCTGCGACACATGATGGTCAGCGGCTCGGCGCTGCCCTCGGACGGCTACCGCTGGGTGATGGAGCACATCAGCCCGGACCTGCGGATCGACTCGACCAGCGGCGGCACCGACCCCTGCGGCGCGTTCGTCGGCGCCAACGAGTACTCGCCCGTCCAGGTCGGGCGTATCGGCGGCAAGCTCGCGGGCGTCGACTGCGCGGCCTGGGACGACGACGGCAACCCGGTCGTCGAGGAGGTCGGCGAACTGGTGGTCACCCAGCCGATGCCGTCGATGCCGGTCTACCTCTGGAACGACCCGGACGCCGTGCGCTACACGGGAGTCCTACTTCGACACCTGGCCCGGCGTGTGGCGCCACGGGGACTGGGTGACGATGCACGCCGACGGCAGCATCAGCATCCACGGCCGCTCGGACTCGACGCTCAACCGGCAGGGCGTACGGCTGGGCAGCAGCGACTTCTACGACGTCCTCGAGACGATGCCGGAGATCACCGAGACCCTCGTCGTCGGCCTGGACCTTCCCGACGACGGGTACTGGCTGGGCCTGTTCGTGGTCCCGGCGCCGGGGCAGGCGCTGGACGACGATCTGAGGCAGAAGATCGTCTCCACCCTGCGGACCCGCCTGACGCCTCGTCATGTACCGGACGAGATCGTCGAGGCTCCCGCCGTGCCGCACACCTTGACCGGCAAGCGGCTCGAGGTCCCGATCAAGAAGCTGCTGCGCGGCACGCCGCTGGAGAAGGCCGCAAACATCGATGCTGTCGACAACCCCGACGCGCTGCGTTGGTACGCGGCCTTCGCGGAGGACGAAGCGCGCCGCGCTCGATGGAGGAAGACCACGTGAGGCTGGGTGCGACTCTCGCCCACCTGTCACCCGGGTCCCTGCCGACGCCGATCGCCGAACAGGCGAAACGCTTCGTGGGTGAGGGTTTCGAGAGCCTGTGGGTACCGCAGGTGATCGGGCGCGGCTTCCTCGTGCCCGACCCCTTCGTCACGTTGGCGGTCGCGGCCACGGCCACCGAGGGCGTGGAACTGGGGACGGCCACCGTGCAGGTCCCGCTCTTTCATCCCGCCGACCTCGCCCACCGGATTCTCTCGCTCCGGTTCGTGTGCGGCGACCGCCTGACCCTCGGCGTCAGCCCCGGGTCCACCGAGTCGGACTACGCCGCCTACGGCCAGGACTACGCCGAGCGGTTCCGGACCTTCGACGAGAACCTTGCCCGCCTGCGGGTCCTCCTCGCCCGCGGGCGGGACGTAGGCGCCGACCTCGCGCCGGCTGCGGTGGCCGACGGCGGGCCGCCGCTCCTGCTCGGTTCGTGGGGCGCGAAGGTCGAGCGCGCCGCCCGAGAGTTCGACGGCTGGCTCGCCTCCGCTTACCGGCGGACGCCCGACGAGATCGTCGCCGCACACGACCGGTTCCGCGCAGCCGGGGGTCGGCGGGCGATCGTGTGCACCATTCCCGTGGCCGGGGCGGACGATCTGGGACGCACCGGCGAGCTGCTCCGCCGCTACGCGGACGCCGGATTCGACGACGCCGTCGTGCTGCTCGACCCGCTGGGGCCGAGCCCCGCCCAGGTCAGGTCGCTGCTGCCCTGAGCGCGGGAAGCGGCGCTCAGGACGCCTTCTTCCTCTGCGCCGCCTTTTTGGCCGCCGCCTTCTTGGCCGCCGTCTTCCTGGCGGTCGTCTTTTTGGCCGCCGTCTTCCTGGCCGTCGCCGTCTTCGCGGGGGCCTTCTTCGCAGGGGCCTTCTTCGCAGGGGCCTTCTTCGCAGGGGCCTTCTTCGCTGTGCGGGGTGCCTCGTCCGCCTTGCGGGTCTCGATCTTCTGCTTCGCCTGGTGGCGGTTGCCGGGCTTGTGCTTCTTGCTCGCGTCGAGGGACGCGCGCAGAGCCTCCATCAAGTCGACGACGTTGGACGCCGGCTCGTCCCGCCCTTCGGTGACGACCACCTGGTTCTTCCGCTTCGCCTCGATGAGCTTGTTCACCCGGGCCGTGTACGTGTCCGTGTAGTTCTCGGGCTTCCACGCCGTCGTCATGGACTCGATCAGGCTGACGGCCATGTCGACGTCCTTCGCGCGCAGGGACGCCTTGGGGGCCTTGTGTCCGGTCGCTGCAGCCGGGTCCCGCACCTCGTCCGCGAAGTACATGGTCTCCAGGACCAGCACGCCGTCCCGGGGCCGGATCGCGGCGAGGTACTGCTTGCCCCGCATCACGAAGGTGGCGATCGCGATCCGGCCGGCCGTGTCCATCGCCTCGGCCATCAGCGCGTACGCCTTGGCGGCGGACTCGTCCTGCGGCCCGAGGTAGTAACCGTGCCGGTAGTACAGCGGGTCGATCTCGGCCGCGTCCACGAAGTCGCTGATGTCGATCGTCCGGCTCCTGCCGGGCTCGACCGACTCGAGCTCCTCGGGCGTCAGGACGACGTACTCGCCGCTGCCGACCTCCGCGCCCTTCACGATGTCGTCGTAATCCACCTGCTTGCCCGTGTCCTCGTTCACGCGCTTGTTGCGGACACGCGCGGACGTGCCCTTCTCGAACTGGTGGAAGTGCACCTGATGGTCCTTGCTCGCCGAGAACAAGGCGACGGGGACGTTCACCAGCCCGAAGGACAGGGACCCACTCCAGATCGCGCGTGCCATCGCGCACCACCTCTCGTCGCCAGGCTGGGTACCCGCCGGATCCGTGGTCCACGCACGGTTACACCGGTCCGGCGTCCGTCCTAGGGGAACTTGGGAGCGCGCTTCTCACGATGGGCGGCCAGGCCCTCGAGGACCTCGCTGCCGGTGAACCCGACGAACTCGTAACCTAGGGACGCCTCGAAGATGCTCCCGGCGAGCTGCCGATACCAGGCGTTGAGCGCCCGCTTGGTCAAACTGATCGCGTTGGGAGCGCCCTCCGCCAGTTCGCGGGCGACCCCGCGAGCGACCTCGAGCAGGTCTTCTCCGTCGACGCAGAGCGAGACGAGGCCGATGCGCTCGGCCTCCTCGCCGCTGAGCGGACGGCACGTCAGCAGGTAGTACTTCGCCTTGGCCATGCCGCACAGGAGGGGCCAGCAGATGGCGGCGTGATCGCCGGCGGCGACGCCCAGCCGCGTGTGCCCGTCGACGATCTTCGCGGTGCGACTGACCACCGAGACGTCCGCGAGGACGCCCACGACGAGACCCGCGCCGACGGCCGGGCCGTGTATTGCCGACACGATCGGCTTCGAGCAGTCCAGAATGCCGTACACGAGGTCGCGGGCTTCGTTCATCACCCGCTGGCGGACCTCGGAGTCCGCGAGGATCGACTCGATCAGTTCGAACGACCCGCCCGCCGAGAATCCGGCCCCCTCACCGCGCACGAGGACGGCGCGGACGTGCTGATCGGCGTCGAACAGGCGCCATACCTCGGCCAGTTCGCGGTGCGCGTCCGTCCCGACGGCGTTCAGGTTCGGCCCGTAGAAAATAAGCTCGACGACGCCGTGTTCGTCGGGCCCGTCGACCCGCAGGGCACGGATCTCGGAGTACTGACCCGTCATTTCCGATCCACCTCTCCGACAGGCGCCGCGTCGGTCTTCTGACGGCATCTCAGAATATCTTCGGGCAGGGTCACGGATGGCGAGGCAGCAAGGCGACCGTCTCGTAAAACTGGCCGATCTGCTGGATCACCCAACCGAACTTGTCGAGGTCGGCGGGCTTGGTGATGTAGGCGTTACCGTGCAACCGGTACGAGGCGAGCACATCGTCCGGGGCGTTCGACGTGGTGAAGATGATCACCGGGATATGCCGCAGCACCTCGTCGACCCTGATCGCGGCCAGCACCTCGTGCCCGTTCATCCGCGGCATGTTCAGGTCCAGCAGGATCAAGTCGGTCCCCGGGTGCGTGCGCAGGTGCGCCAGGCCCTCCGCGCCGTCGGCGGCGGTCGACACCGCATAGGCGAACGGACCGTCTGCGAGTGCGTCGCAGATGAGCAACGTGTCGCCCAGGTCGTCGTCGACGACCAGGACGTTCAACGGTCGGGCGTCCGAAGGCCGGGTGGCTCCTGGCTGGGTCACTGACTGTCTCCTAAGCAGAGGAACAGGGCTGCGGTCGGGACCCATGAGGACATCCTTGCGCCTTCGGGGCTCCGTGGCGACGGTTCGGGCGCGCCGAGGCGCGTCGTACCCCGGACGCAGACCGCGCTTCGTACCCACCGGGAAGCCTGAAACAGGTGACCCCCCGCCGGGGGTACCGAATACCCCCCGTCGGAGCTGCGAGCAAGCCCTCCGGCCGCCGTCCGGACCGGGAGCGCCCCCGAAGTACCGGTGGGGCTGCCAATGTGAAACGAAAGGACGTGGAACATGCGTGCACGAGTTGTCGGAGCCGCCGCCGTCGGGGTCGGTGTCGCCGCGGCGGCCCTGATGTCGCCGCTCGCCGGTCTGGCTTTCGCCGGACACACGAACACGGTGCTGAGCGCCAGTCTGACCGGCAAGCAGGAGGTCCCGAAGAAGGGCGACTCCGACGGCCGTGGCCAGATCCACGTCTTCGGCGTCGACGGCGACCCGAAGACGCTCTGCTACGTGCTGACGGTCGACAAGATCAAGCTCAGCGCCGTGGGCGTGGCCGGCCACATCCACAAGGGCGCGAAGGGGAAGAACGGCCCGGTCGTCGTCAACCTCGCGGGCCCCGGCGACGGCGACGCCGCCGACTGCCTGACCGAAGGCGAGAAGGTCGGCCCGAACAAGGACGTCGACGCGTTCCTCGAGGGGGTCACCGCGCAGGACGTTCTGAAGAATCCCAAGAAATTCTACGTGAACGTGCACAACAAGCAATACCCGAACGGCGCGGTGCGCGGACAGCTGGCAAAGGACGGCTGAGCAAAGGACGGCTGAGCAAAGGACGGCTGAGCAAAGGACGGCTGAACGAGGCCGCACTCTTGCCACGGAGCCGTCCGCGGGTGTGATGTTGACCGACACCCGGACGAGAGGCGCTCCCCGTGACCGAGACGCAGGCGACGAACCCCACCAGCCCGGACGCCCGGGTCGACGCCTGGCTGGCGGAGTTCGAGGCCGCGCTGGCCGCCCGGGACGTGGAGCGGGCGGCGGCGATGTTCGCCCCCGTCAGCTTCTGGCGCGACCTGGTCTCGTTCACGTGGAACCTCGTCACGGTCGAAAACCGTGACGGGGTCGCCGCGATGCTGCGCGAGTGCCTCGCCGGCACCGACCCGTCAGGCTTCCGGACGACCGAGCCGCCCACCGAGGCGGACGGGGTGGTCACCGCCTGGATCGCCTTCTCCACCGTCGTCGGGCGGGGCAGCGGCCTGCTGCGCCTGACCGCGGAGGGCGCGTTCACCCTGCTCACCGCGCTCGACGAGCTCACGGGTCACGAGGAGCGGCGGGGACCGCGGCGGCCGGCCGGCGCGGAACACGGGGTGAACCCGCAGCGGCGGACGTGGGCCGAGCGCCGGGAGCAGGAGGCCGCCGAACTCGGCCACACCACCCAGCCGTACGTCCTGATCGTCGGCGGCGGGCAGGGCGGCATCGCACTCGCCGCCCGCCTGCGCCAACTCGACGTGCCCACGATCGTGGTGGACGCGCACGCGCGACCGGGCGACCAGTGGCGCGGTCGCTACAAGTCCCTGTGCCTGCACGACCCCGTCTGGTACGACCACCTGCCGTACGTGAAGTTTCCCGAGAACTGGCCGGTCTTCTCCCCCAAGGACAAAATCGCGGACTGGCTCGAGTCCTACGTCCGCGTCATGGAGCTCAACTACTGGGCGAGCACCCGGGCCACGTCCGCTCGTTACGACGACGCGGCCGCCGAGTGGGTCGTCGAGGTCGAGCGCGAGGGCCAAACCCACGTGCTGCGGCCGAGCCAGCTCGTCCTCGCGACGGGTATGTCGGGTCGGCCGAACGTGCCGGAGATCCCCGGCGCGGACCGCTTCCGCGGCGACGTGCACCACTCCTGCGCGCACCCGGGGCCTGACGCTTACGCCGGCAAGCGAGCTGTCGTGATCGGGTCGAACAACTCCGCCTTCGACATCTGCGCGGCGCTGTGGGAGTCCGGCGCCGACGTGACGATGGTGCAGCGGTCCTCCACGCACATCGTCCGCTCGGAGTCGCTGATGGCCGGGCTGAAGCCCCTGTACTCCGAGGAGGCTGTCGCGGCGGGGATGACGACCGAGAGGGCCGACATGACGTTCGCGTCCCTGCCCTACCGGATCCTGCACACCTTCCAGATCCCGCTCTACGACGCCATCCGCGAGCAGGACGCCGACTACTACGCCCGGCTGGAGAAGGCCGGGTTCGCTCTGGACTTCGGCGACGACGGCTCCGGGTTGTTCATGAAGTACCTGCGCCGCGGCTCCGGCTACTACATCGACGTGGGCGCGGCCGAGCTCGTCGCGAACGGGGACGTCGCTCTGACGCGGGGTCAGGTTGTCGAACTGACCGAGGATGCGGTGATCCTCGACGACGGCACCCGCCTGCCCGCGGACCTCGTCGTGTACGCGACCGGCTACGGGTCGATGAACGGCTGGGCCGCGGAGCTGATCTCGCCGGAGGTCGCCGACCGCGTCGGCAAGGTGTGGGGGCTAGGGTCGGACACGACGAAGGACCCCGGGCCCTGGGAGGGCGAGCAGCGGAACATGTGGAAGCCCACCCGGCAGGAGGCGCTCTGGTTCCACGGCGGCAACCTGCACCAGTCGCGCCACTACTCCCTCTACCTCGCGCTGCAGCTCAAGGCCCGGCTCGAGAAGATCCCCACCCCGGTCTACGGCCTGCCCAAGGTCCATCATTTCAGCTGACGCGCACTCATCTGGGTATGCGTCAGATATCTGTCTCGTTAACCGCGCTTGACGGCGGAGAAAACGAACTGCACGCAGCTGACGAAGTACTCTCGACGCTCGTCGAGATCCCGCAGGTCCGCCTGCCACGCGGCCACGTCCTCCTTCGTGACTCCTGAGCGATCGGCCACGAAGCCGGCGATCAGGGGGATCGTCGCGCCGACGTAGGTCTGCGGGTCCAGCCTGTCCGCGGCGAAGACGAGGGTCTCCATGCGCACGTCGTCGAAACCGGCCGACCGCATGCGCGCCCCGAGGGTCCGGGGCAGCGCCGGATGGGCAAGATGCTCGTCCCAGACAGTCAACACGCGCCGCATCAGTCCCGAGTCGCTCGCGTGCCACGACAGCGTCGTCCAGTCCACGTCCGCGACGACGAGCCGCCCACCGGGCCGCAGGACGCGATGCATCTCCTGCAGTGCCGCGGTCGGGTCGCCGACGTACTCCAGAACCTGCACGCACAGGGCAGCGTCGAAGGCTCCGTCGGCGGACGGGAGGGCACAGACGTCCGCCTGGTCGAAGGTGACGTTGGTGTGACCGGCCGTCCGTTCGCCGGCGACGGCGAGCATCTCGGCGCTCCCGTCGATGCCCACGAGGGACCCGCTCGGGCCGACGAGGTCGAGCAGTTCTGCGAGGTAGAAACCCGGGCCGCAACCGACGTCCAGGATGCGCTCGCCCTGCCTCGCGCCCAGGGCCCGCCGGACGAGCGAGCGCCGGCGAAGGATGTCGCGAGTGCCGTAGAGGGCCTCGAGCCGCTTGCGGACGGTCTCGTCGAACTCCAGTTGGGCCATGTCCTGACCCTAACTCCGCGGCGCTGCCGGGTTCGGCCCGTCTTTGCGCGCGTAGCGGGATCGCGCAATCGCGGTGGTAGCAGTGAGCGGGGCGGTCAGCGCCAAGGCGGCGAGAAACACGGTGCCGAACGCGTGCCGGTCGACCAGCGGCGCAACGAGGAGGGCGCCGCACGCCGCACCCGAGAACAGCGCCGCGACGAACAACGACACGGCCGTGGCCCGCGCGACCGGGACGACGTCGGTCGCCCAACTCTGCATCGTCGAGTGGAAGGACGCCCATCCCGCGCCGAGGATCAAGGCCGCGACGAGCATGGTCCCGAGGGTGATCGAGACGAAGAGAACTCCCCAGCCGAGCAAGATCACCGCCCCACCGAGCGTGATCAACTGCGCGTCCGAGACCCGCCCGACCGACACTTTCACCACACGGGACCCGACGAGCACCCCGACACCCAGCGTGCCCGCGGCGGCTCCCGCGGCCGCCACGCTGAGACCCTCCGCTTGCAGAGCCGTCGCGAGATACGGGAACGGCGCCACGACGACGACGCCTTCGACGAACGTCAAGGCCACGAGCACCCGGGCCCACCGGGCCGAAAGCACCCGGCGCAGAGCCTCGAGCGGCCGCTGCACCGCGCCCGGTCGCGCCGGCTCCGACAACGTCCGGGTCGCCGCAACCACGCCGGCAGCCGCCAGCGCGGACACTGCCAAACCAGTGCGCCACGTCCCGACCTGCGCGACGAGCCCGGTGCCGAGCGTGCCGGCAGTGGTCCCGATCGCCGTCGCCGCAAGGACGTCACTCAAGGGGCGCTGCCGGACGTGCGCCGGCCACGAGTCGCCGACGTAGACGAGCACACAGGGGATCACTCCCGAAAAGCATCCGCCGGCGACAATTCGAGTGACAGCGAGGACGGTCAGATTCGGCGCCACAGCCGACGCGAGACCTGCCACCACGCCCCCGGCCAGGCCCCACCGCAGCGCAGTCACCCTCCCCCGGCTGTCGGCGAGCGCGCCCCACAGCGGCTGCGCGAGCCCGTACGCGAGGTAGTAGCCACCGGTGACCGCCGCGACGGCGCCGACGGACACGTCGAGGTCGGCGGCAATGACCAGCAGCAGCGGCGCCATGACGAATCGGTCGTAGCTGCTGACGAACGCGGCGAGCGCGAGCGTCCACGGCAACCTGCGTCCGGGGGTCGTCGCGATGTCGTCAGGCATGTCGACGACAGCCTCTCGCGCGATGTCGAACCCGGGTCGAGCGGAGGGTCCGCGACCCCGGGGTCATTCTGTGGGCGGTCACCGCGGTGTGCTGGGCAGTCCTGCTCCTGGCGTTCGGGCTACTCGCGCTGACGTCCGCGGCGGGGCTGCGAGCCGCGGGGGACGCGGTGCCCTGGCTCGACGTCGACCCGCGGTGGACCCTCGCCGGGGTGCTGGCCCTCGCGGGTGGGTTCCAGTTCAGCAAGCTCGAGCGCAGTTGCCTGACCAACTGCCGCGACCCCCGGGCGTTCCTCTACCAGCGCTACGCCGACGTGCCCGCGGCGGCTGGGATCTGGGCCTTCGCCACGGCTTGTCCTGCCTGGGCTGCTGCTGGGCCCTGATGTTGGTGATGTTCGCGGTCGGGTCCGCCGCGCTGCCCGTGACGGTGGCGCTGACCGCGGTGATGGTGGCGGAGAAGAACACCCGGTGGGGTAGGGAATCCGGGGGGCGGGCAGGAGAACCCGTCAGGATCGAGCCTGTGTCCGGTAGCTGCGGGGGCTGAGTCCGTACCGGGCGGTGAACTCTCGGCTGAAGAACGCAGCGGTCGAAAACCCGTACCTGGCGGCTATCTCGCCGACAGGCGCCGGACGCGGCCCGGGAGCGACCAGGGCCCGCCGCGCGGCTTCCAGCCGGCGGTCCTTGATCCACGCCGCCACGGTCAGCCCATGTTGAGCGAAGAGTCGGTTGAGGGTGCGGGCCGACATGTAAAACTCCTGCGCGATACGCGGAGGGGTGAGCTCGGCCTCGGCGAGGTGCTGCTCGATGAACACCTGGATGTCGTGCAGCTGCCCACGGCCGGCGTCGAGCTCGGCTGACTCCCGGCGGGTCTCCCCCGCCGCGATGAGCGACAGCTCGGCGACCTCGGTGGCGAAGCGCGCGGCCCCGGCCGGCGACAGGCCGTCGTTCGCCCGGACCAGGTCGCGCAACATGGGAGAGACCAGTCGGCCGACACCGGCAGCCCCCGAGACGGCGGACGCAATCAGCGGCCGCAGCTCCGATTCGCAGAACGCGAGCGTGTCCCGCGGCCAGGTGAAGACGAAGATGCGCCAGTCGCCGGACAGGGACCAGGAGAACGGGCGCGAGGTTTCGTAGAGCGCGAACCCCCCGCCCGAGACCGCGCACGTGTGCCCGTCCTGCTGCAGCTGCCCGGTGCCCCGGTCCACCAAGCCGAGCGCCAGCATCTCGCCCTCGCCGGCAGCGGAGCTCAGGCGCTTGGTGCGGGTGAACGTCTGAGGGGTGGAGCAGACCGCTGAGGCTTGGAGGTGCGCCACCTGGCGAGTGCGGACGACGCCTGCCACGTCCGACGGCGAATGCTGCGCGATCTGGAGCGCGACGAACCGTCGCCGGATCAGCCCGGTCCACTCGTCGAGCGACCTCGCCCGCTCGACGAGGACGTCAGACGCGTCCTGATTCAGATCCATCTCGGTCCACGCTGTTTCGGCTGGGGTCGGTTCATCGTGGGTGGGGCCTTCCGCGATGTCAACGGGGGCGACCCGGCCCCGTCCGCCCCGGCGGAGCCGGAGAGCGTGTCGCGCCGCGACAACACGGTGGCCGGGAGTGGAAAGTCCCGCCAGCCCGCTCGCCCTAGCGTGATTGACGTTTCCACCGACCAGGAGCGCAGGAGGCATTCGATGGCATCGGCTGAACTGACCACGAGACTCTCGACGGGCGGGGGGCAGGCGGAGGCGCAGTGGTCGCCGTTTGCATGGGCGGACCCGATCCACGGCCACCAGACGATCGGCGAGGCCGGCATCATCCGCGCCGGCGGCACGATGGGCACGCACGTGGCCGGGTACTGGCGCTCAGGCATCGGCCAGCCCGGCTGCGGCCCCGACGGCTCCTGCCGGATGCCGTACTCCGCACCCCTAGGCGACGAGGTCATCGTCGTGCTGGAGGGCACCGCGACGATCACCGTCGCCGGCACGGGCAGGAAGCACAAAGTCGGCCCCGGGTCGATCGTGTGTCACCCCAAGAACGTCGACCTTACGTGGGACATCGAGGGCCCGTCCTTCACCCGCTTCACCAACCTGTGGGACAGCCCGAAAGAGGCCACGGCGAAGCACGACGTGATCATCGGGAGTATCCACGACAACCCCGAGACGTGGACCGCCTACGGGTGGGACGAGCCCCTGGAAGGTCCTCAGGTGGCCGGCGAGCTTTACGCAGTGTGCGGCACCGGTTCCACGGGGACGCTGCTGGCCGGCATCTGGCGCTGCGGCCCGGGTGTCGCCGGCAGCAATCCCGACGGCAGCCTGACCGTGCCTTACACCTCGCCGCTCGGCGACGAGACCGAGCTCGTCCTCGAGGGCCGCGTCCACGTCCGCGACGACGTCACCGGACAGGAGCGGGAGTACGGCCCCGGCGACGTCATCGGCGTCTCCGCAGGCAACCACGTCACCTGGTCTGCCCTGACGCCCGTGAAGAAGCTGTGGGTCATCACCCACGAACAGCTCCCCCAGGGGTAGTCCCGCGAACTGCCGACAGCACACCGATTCGCCGCCGCGGACCGGACGGGTCCGCGGCGGCGACGAAGTGAAGGCGACGACTCACCAGGTGCCGGCGGTCGACCCTCCGTCGACGGTCATGATCGAGCCGGTGACGTAGGTGGAACCGGTCAGATAGAGCACGGCGTCGACGACGTCCTGGGGAACGCCGGTCTTGCCGTTGGGCGCGAGGGTCCGCAGGAACTTCCAGGTCTCCTCGCCTCGGGGGAAGATCGGCGTGTCGATGATCCCCGGCGCGACCGCGTTCACCTGGACGCCGGTTGGCCCCAACTCGAGCGCCAGGCCGCGGACCGCATGGTTGAGGCCGCCCTTGATGAGCGTCGTCATCAGCGACGGGACCTTGGCGTTCGGTTGCATCGCGATGCAGGCGGTGATCGCGACGATGTGACCGGACCCGTTGGCCGTCATGTGCCTCGCGGCAGCCTGCGCGGGATAGAAGAATCCCTTGAGGTTGGTGTCGATGATCGAGTCGACGTCCTCTTCGGTGAAGTCGACGGCGGGCTTGCTGATGAAGATCCCCGCGTTGGCGACGAGGATGTCCACCTTGCCGAAGGCGTCGACGGCCCTGGAGAACAGCGTTTCCGCGGTCTCGCGTTTTCCGATGTCGCCCTCGACGAGCAAAAAGTTCTTCGGGTTGCCCAGGGTGTCGGCGGCGGCCTCCAGGCGAGCGAGGGTGCGCGCGTTGCCGACCACGCTGTCGCCCTTGGCGAGGTAGGCCTCGGCGATGGCCAGGCCGAGCCCGCTCGAGGCGCCGGTCACGATGACGGTCTTGGAATCCACGTTCTGCTTCTCCATTTCTTAACCGAGGGTGCTCGGCCGTGTGGCGTCAGGAAGCGTCGCCGGCCGTCAGGGGGTCGTAGCCCGGGTTCTGGAGCATCGCGTGCAAAGCGCGCCGGCGGACGCCCATGTTGCCGCCGGCGAAGACGGGCAGGACCAGGGCGTCCTGGAGCAGGCTGTTCAACGGGTCGGCGATGTCGTAGCTGTCGACGCCGACGACGCGCATGAGGTCGGTGATCACGCGCACGGCCGTCTCCGAGCCGAAGATCTTCGAGTAGTTCGCGAGTTCCTGCGTGGCCGGGTGCCCCGAGTCGACGGCGCAGCAGGCGCGCCAGCTCAGCGCCCGGGCCGCTTCGATGCTCATCTTCGCGTCGGCGAGGGCGTAGCCGACGGCCTGGTGCGCGATGACGGGAACGACCCCGGCACGGCGCTCCGTCCGTGCGAACTGCAGCGTGTGGTCGAACGCCGACCGCATCAGTGCGACGCCCAGCATGCCGATCAGCGCGGCTGCGCCGGCGAAGCTCTCGCCGCTGAGCCGCAAGCCGGCGCCTTCCTCGCCCAGCAGGTTCTCGTAAGGAGCCGCGACGTCGTGGAAGGAGAACTCCGGCAGCAGATGGGCGCGATAGCCGGGCGACTCGATGACGCGATCCAGGGCGAGCCCGGCGGTCGGCTTCTCCACCGCGATGATCGACACGGCCACCTCTGACGGTGCGTCAGGATCCGTGCGACACACCACGCAGAGCAGGTCCGCTCCGTCTCGGTGCCAGCCTGTGGCGGACGAGACCCACTTCTTGCGTCCCGCGATGACCCACTGACCGTCGACGCGGGTGGCGCGGGTGCGCACGCCCTCACCGGGCGGCGGCGCCGCCGCGTTCGCGCTACCGCCGGGCTCGCTGGAACAGAACGCAGCAAGCGGGGCACCGGACGTCTCCAGGAACGGCGCCAGAAGGCGCTTCTGCTGGTCGTCGTTGCCCCCGACCAGGACCGGGGCAAGCCCTAGCACCGTGCCCAGCAGGGTCAGCGCGACGCTGGGGTTCTCGCAGTACAGCTCCTCGATCACGACAGCCGTGTCGATCAGGCTCTGGTTGTCGCCGCCCGCCGCCTGGGGGATGCAGGCGCGGAGAAATTTCTCGGCCACGAGCTGCTCGTAAACCGGCTTCGTGGCCAGGAACCGCTCTTCCGCCGTCGGAAGCTGCTCGGTCGTGACCTTGACGCCGCGCAGGACGTCGCGGGCGAAGGTGCGCGAGCGCGACCGCAGCTCGCGTTGCCGTGGGGTGAGTTCGAAGCTCATGGCCATCGCGGCCTCCACCTTCCGTAGATCGCCCGGCAAGCATACGAGTCGTGGCCCCGAAGCCCTCAGAAAGCTGACATGCCGTCACATCGCCAGTGTCCCAACCGGGGTCCCCGTCGTCACCTACTGACGCTAGGTTGGCCGGACCTGCGCGGCCACGGCGGCGCGCCGCACCCGGGAGCCGCGCCATGAACCGCCCCTCGACGATCCTCGGTCTCGCCGCCGTGACCCTCGCGTTGCTGGTCGGCTGCGGCAAGGACTCGAAGAGCGGTTCGCCGTGCCGTGACGAGTACGTGAAGCTGTACGAGACGGCGGTAGAGCTCCTCGAGGACGCGTCGCCGAGCGACCCCGACATCGACGAGAGAATGCGGAACGTCCTCGGCGGCGGGGTGCCGGAGGATTGCAAGGACGACCCCCGCGCCGCCAACAACATCCTCGAGGACGTCGCGCGCGAGTTCGATCCCCAGCTCGCCGCACTCGAAGGCAAGTGGGGCCGTGAGTCGATCAGCGGGTTCCGCGACCCGATGGACGCCGGCCATGGGGATCCGGTCCAGCCTGAGCTGCCAGGGAGCAGTCTCGAGCCGGCAACGCCCACCAGCACGTCACAACCCTGAGGGCATTACCTCGGCGGCAAGCTCGGGGTGGGCAAGGGTGCTTTCGGGTCGAAGCCGCCGGTGTCGTCGTCGGCGGCTGCCGGGCCGCCCGCCGCCGGGCCGTCCGCTGCTCTGCCGTCCTTGGAGGGCTTGCGGAGCGACGCGGGGGCCTCGACCCCGGCCAACTTGTCCAGGTACGACAGCCGGGTGCCGAGGTAGTGCTCGCGGACCTCGGGGTGGGCGGCGATCTCCGCCGGGGTCCCGGAGGCCAGAACCGTGCCCTGCGCGAGGACGTACACGAGGTCGCAGGTGTCCAGGACGGCCTTCACGTAATGCTCGACGAGCAGGACGGTGAGGCCGAGGTCGGAGTGCAGCTGGCGGATCAGGGTGAACAGCGCGGCGGACGACGCGGGGTCGAGGCCGGCGGCGGGCTCGTCCAGCAGGAGCAGGCGCGGCCCGGCCAGGATGGCCCGGCCGATCTCCACGCGGCGCCGGGCCGAGAACTCCAGGGTGGAGGTGCGCTCGTTCCAGTATCGGTCGATGTCGAGCAGCCGCGCGATCGCCCAGGCGGCGTCCTCGGCCTCGGCCAGGGCGTCCCAGGCGGCGCGGCGACCGACGATGAAGCTGAGCGTGGAGAACGGGATGCGTCCGTGCGCGCCGGCCAGCAGGTTGTCCGCGACCGTGAGCTCCTTGATCACGCGCGTGGTCTGGAACGTCCGGGCCATGCCGAGCGTGGCGCGGTCCCAGGCCGAGACGCCGACGACGTCGCGCCCGAAGAGCTGCACCTGCCCCTCGTCGGGAATCCGCAGCCCGCTGATCACGTCGAACAGGGTCGTCTTGCCCGCGCCGTTCGGCCCGATCAGACCGACCATCTGCCCGGCCGGGACGACGATGCTCGCGCCGTCGAGGGCGTGCACGGCGCCCATCGAGACCTTGATCCCGGACGTCTGGACGGCGACGTCACCCTCCGGGCGGGGCGGCAGCCACTTCTCGACGATCTGGAGGGCGCCCGCGAGCTTGGCGGACGAGACCGTCTGCGGGTCGCCGGCCAGGCCCTCCGCACCTCGCATCGTGGTGGTCTCGACGCGCTCGCGGGCCGTGCGGCTGCGGCGGTCGCCGAACTTGATGCGCTTCCAGAGGTCGGACGCGCGCCCGCCGGCGCCGCGAGGCCCGGCCAGGGCACCGAGCGCGAGGCCGACGCCGGCCATCACGAACACGTTGATGTGCCAGCTCTCCAGCACGACCGGGATGATCTGGAACGTCGCCGCCATGACGAGCACGAACGCGATCGAGTCCATGCCGGCCAGCACGGGGATCGCGAGGAAGAACAGCGACTGCGGCGCCATGTAGGACAGGGTCGGCGCGGCCGACACCAGCAGCCAGCAGGTCAGCACGCCGCCCATGCCGGCCAGCGCGCCCGAGATGACGAAGGCCATGACGCGGAACCGCAGCGGGTTGATCCCCACCGACGAGGCGGCCTGCCGGTCGGCGCCAACGAGCAGGAACGCCAGCCCGGCCGGGCTGTGCCGCAGCCGCTTGACCGCGATCAGGACGAGCACCAGCCAGATCGAGCAGAAGACGAAGTAGGCCTGGTCGGAGGTCTGCGACCCGAAGAACGGCGGGCGCGGGTTCGTGATCGTCTGGCCGGCCCCGCCGAGCACGCCGCCCGTCAGGTACTCGCGCGGGTAGATCACGCGCTCGATCAGCACCTGCAGGACGAGCGTGAAGGAGATCACGTAGATCCCGGGCAGCTTGGCGCTGCACAGGGCGAGGATCCCCATCAACCCGGCCGCGATCGCGATCCCGACCAGGGCGGCGAGCGGCCAGGGCCAGTCCTTGCCGTGGGCGTCGGGGCGGTCGAGGATGCCCGTGAAGTACATGGCGACGGCGAACAGGCCGGCCGAGGCCAGCGAGAGTTCCCGGGACCAGCCCTGCAGGATCAGCAGGCCTACCGCGACCAGCGCGACCGGGATCGAACTCGCCATCGTGAACACCAGGTAGTCCGGCATGGCGAGGAGCCAGAAGAGCGCGGCCGCGGCGATGACCCACGGACCCGGGGTTCTCGCACACGCCCACATCGGCCGCGTGGACGTCGTCGGCGGACTCGACCCGTCGGGCGTACGGCGGTCGGACGAGACGGCGTTCCCGCTCACACCCGTCCCCCGGTCAGCTCGTCGTCCGTGATGACGCTGCCCTTGTCGATGACCAGGATGCGGTCGGTCTCGTCCTCGTGCACTTGCTGGAACTGCTCCGCGACGACGACGGCGACCGGGACGGAACCGACGCTTCCGTCCGCGATCCGGCGCAGCGCCTCGTAGACGCGGTCGACGACGACGGGCGCCAGGCCCTGGGACGGTTCCTCGACGAGGAGCAGCGACGGAATCGACATCAACGCCCGGCCGATGGCGAGCATCTGCTGCTCGCCGCCGGACAGGGTGCCCGCGCGCTGGGCCGTCCGGTCGCCGAGGACGGGGAAGAGCTCGAGCACGAGGGCCATACCGTCGCGCTCGTTCTTCTTCGACCGGCTGATGGCGCCCATGAGAAGGTTCTCCTCGACGCTCATGTTCGGGAACACGCGCCGGCCCTCGGGGCTGAAGCCGATGCCGCCGGCGATCCGCTTGTGCGGGGCCCACTTCGTGATCGTGTCGCCCTTGAACTCGATGTGCCCGCCGATGACCGGGACGGTCCCCATGATCGTCTTCAGCAGCGTCGACTTGCCCGCGCCGTTGCCGCCGAGCAGGCTCACGATCTCGCCGGCGGACACCTCGAGGTTGACCCCGTGCAGGACGGCCTGCCCGTCGTAGCCGGCCACCAGGCCGGACGTCCGGAGGATGACGGCGCTCATAACGCCTGCCTCTCCAGCAGGAAGAAGTCCTCTTTTCGTTTTCGGGCGATGAGGACGATCGCGGCGACGAGCGTGCCGTTGATGATCACTTCCTGCCAGTCGAGGCCGACGGTGCCGAACAAGCCGATGCTCAGCGAGGTCTCCACCATCGAGTAGATGAGCGCTCCGAACAGGGCCAGCGGCAGGCTGCGCATGCCGCCGAGCATGGCCACTCCCAGGCCGCGCAGGAAGAGGAACAGCATCTGGAGGGGGTCCGGGCCCAGCCGGACGGCGATCAGCGCGCCGCCGAGGGCCGCGATGGCACCGGAGACGATGAAGACGGCGGTGCCGACCTGGTGCAGCTTGACCCCGCACCACACGCTGGCCTCGATGTCGTCGGCCAGCGCCCGGATCGACATGCCGGACCGGGTGCGGGTCATCACCGCCGCCAGGACGACGACGAGCACGAGCACGCAGGTCGCCGCGAAGAACTGGTCCTTGGCCAGTTGGACACCCCAGACGTTCAGCGTGCCCGTGCCGAAGGCGGGGGGTGCGGGGTACTCCGGGGCCACCGCCAGCAGCGTGCTGACCGTCCCGAGGAGCAGCATCATGCCCGCCAGCGAGATGATCGTCAGCTGCATGGGGCCCAGCCCGGCGATCTTGCGGTGCATGACCATCACGCCGAAGAGCGCCGCCGGCCACGGCGCCGGCCAGGGTGGTCAGCGCGAGGCCGACCCAGCCGGGGTACGTGTTCCGGTCCCCGAGCAACGTCGCGTTGTCGTAGGTCAGGAACCAGTACACGGAAGCGCCGGAGGCGGCGACGCCGCCGTGGAAGAACGCGATCGTGCGGCTGACGCGGTACGTCAGGACGAGGGAGATCGGGAGGAAGCCGTACAGGCCGATCTGGATGATCCCGAGCACCAACGCGGGCTTGAGCAGTTCCCAGTGCATAGCGCCTCCTCGTCCGACCAGGCCCGACGAGCACTCGGAGAGCTACCTGGGTCGCTCTACCCGGGCCTCTCCGGTGTGCCAGTGCCGGTTTACCGTTGCGGATGACGTGCCCGGCGGCTGCCTGTCAGCTGGTGACCCTGACGAGGTCGGCGCAAGCCAGCTTCGGCGGGTTGGCCTCGTCCTTGTCAGCCCCGGCAGCCCGCAGGAGATGGAGCACGATGGACTTCGCGCGCGGCCCGGCCGGCTTCTCGCTGGTGTTCGTCGCGGTGCCCCGACCTGTCGGGCTGACCTTGATCGGCGACAGCCAGATCGCGTTCGGCGGGCGCCTTGGGCCCCGCCGGGTCGAACAGGAAGCGTTCGCCGCTCCCGAGGAAGCAAGCCTTGTCGTGCACATCGGCAACGTAAACGGTGTTCGGGTCCAACCCGGTCACGGCAAGGCTGGTAGTCGTCGCCTTCGTGGTGACGACCATGGCAGCCTTGCCCCCGATAGTCGGGGTCCCCTGCGGGGCGGTCGTGACGTTCGCGAACTCGCCGGTGTAGTCGAAGGTGGCGCGCGCCGGGACGCTGAACGCTTCCGACATCGTGTTCTGCTCGGTCGGCACAGCTGTCGCGGCCGCGTTGGTCACGCCGACACCCGTGGCCGCAGCCACCGTCAAGGCCGCTACCGCGGTGCTTGCCCACCGTGCCTGCCCACCGGTCCATCGCCTCCCGGTCGCCTGCTTCGTCCGCATTGGAGCCTCCTGAGTCGGGGTTGTCATTGCTTCTTACTCAATTGCTTGTCGGAGTTCTGCACGAACTCCTTCCAGTGCGACTCCGCACCGGTGTGCCCGGCCAGCACCGCGAAGACGATCGACGAGGTCGCCAGCAGACGCCACGACTCCGGCCAGCCCGAGCACAGCCGCGGGAGCAATGGCCTTCATCGGTTCGACGGCCCAGATGGCCAACGAGACCACGGCCAACGCCACCATGATCCATACCAAGGTCCGGCCGAGCGCCTCGTGATCGAACTTCGGGGTCGTGGTACTGCCGAGCCCCCGGTAACGGTCCTTGAGGTCTTCGCCCGCCCGCAACGTGACGAAGGTCAGCGCGAGCATCGCGACGTTCACGGCGGCCAGATGCCGGGCGTACTTCTCTCGCCACACTTTGCGCACCGCAATGGCGATCGTGGCGATCGCGGTCAGCGGTATCAACACGACCACGAAGTGCGACACGAGGATATGAACCGGGAGATCCATGATGGTGTCGAACAATTTCGGGCTCCTGACATCCTCGCCGGCGCTCAACGCCTTCCTCGGCGAGAACGGGTCTACATCTCAACGCACTGACCGTCCGAGCCTGGGCTCGGCAGGATCGAGTCAGCTCACATAGATTTTGCCGCCGGTCACCGTGACCGTCTTGACGGGCAGCGGTTCGACGGGCGGGATCTGGACCGCGGACCCGTCGGTGATGGAGAATTTCCCGCCGTGGCAGGCACAGTTGATGGTGCCGTCCGCGACGTCGGCGAGGATGCATTTCTCGTGGGTGCACATCGCGTCGAACGCCTTGTACACCCCCGCCGTCGGCTGGGTGACCACGACCTGCAGCTTCTCGAAGATCGCGCCACCGCCGACCGGGACCTTGCTGGCGGCCCCGACCAGCCGCTTCTTCGCGCCCTGGGGCGTGTGGCCGGTGTGCCCACCGGTGCGGTCGTCGTGCCCGCCGCCGGTGCGCCGGTCACAGGAGCCGTGCTTGTTCGCGCTCGCGGCGAAGGTAGCGGCGCTGGAGGAGCCTGAGCCGATGCGCGACAACCCGCCACCGACCACCACCGCCCCCAGCACCGCGCCGCCCCGCAGCACGGAACGCCGGACGCATTCGGCCCTGGCCTCCGCACCGCGGGCATTTCCGGCGCGGTCGGGGCTGTCGTCGTCGGTCATCGGCGCATCCTAGAGGTCTCGGCGGGCTTCAGGTCTCGGCAGGCGTCAGGTCACAAGGCTTTTCGAAACGCCGGGCCGTCAGGGGCAGCCGGGCCGACAAGGCCCGGGATGCCGCTTGGCGCCTTCCGTCCAGACCTTCCAGGCCTTGTCGGTGATTTTCTGGCCGTACATGTCCGTGGCCCCGACGACTTCCCAGTTCAGCGTGTCGATGGAGCAGCGCGGGTCGTCCTTGTTCGCCGAGCCCTGGCACCGCCCCGAGATCGGGTGAAGACCGCGATCCAGAATCGTCCGCACCTTGCGGTTGCCGTTGAGCAACTTGTACGCGACGGCAATGTGGGTGTGCGGGACTGACCCAGTAGTAGTGCGGAGCCTGGAACTGCTCCTCGTTCATCTTGGTCGGGTCCATCGGGTTGCTGAAGTTCGTATCGACAGTGTTCTCGTCGAAGATCTGCACCGACAGGAGCTTCAGCGCCGGCTTGGCGGCCGGAGCTTCCGGCAGGCCGGCGGCCGCAGGCTGGACGGCCGGACCTTCCGGCAGGCTGGCGGCCGCGGAGACCGTCGGCATTGCGGCAGGCAGGAACACGGCCACAGCGAGCGCCGACGCGCCGATGACGGCGGCCCGGGAGCGCTTCTTGCGTCCGCCGGTAGACACCGCTGTGCCAGACGAAGGGGTGGTTAGGCATGACATTCCTTCCCATATCGAGGCCCACCTGGGAGCTCCGGGTCGGGGCCTTAAATTGCACCCCGACCCGCCGCACTCAGTTCAGCGGGCGCAGTACTCGTGAACGTTCGCCGGCGGTAACTGGGAGGTTACTTCGGCGTGAGCACCGTCACGGTGCCGCCGTCCTGATTGGTGACGTAGACCTTGCCGCTGGTCGAATTGACGGCCACCGCGTACGGGGTGATCCCGGCGACGATGGTGGTGAGTTGGTTCGTCTCTCCGTCCAACTCCAGGATGACGCCCAGTACCTGCTTGTCGTCGCCGACCTCGGCACCCCGGTAGAGGACGAAGGTGGGGAAGTAGATCTTGTTCGTCTTCGCGTTGACCATCACGTCGTGCGGCTTGCCCGGGAGGTCGCCGATGGTGACGGCCGCCTTCGTCTCCCCGTCGATGATCGTGATGCTCTTGCTGGTCAGGTTCGCGGTGTAGATCTTGTTGGTGGTCGTGGTTGATCGCGATCGTGTACGGGTCCTGAACGTCCAGCAGAGGCACGACGCCCCCCTTGAACGTCTTCCCGTCGATCACCGTCAACGTCGTTGCTGGTGAAGTTCGGTGACGTAGAGGAGGTCTCTCTTGTCGTCGACCACCATGGCAGTCGGGGTGATCCCGGTCTGGGACGTCGCCAACGAGGCGGTCGGTGCCCCCTCGATTGCCGGGAGCTCCTCGGTCTTCAGGGTGGTGAATCTGTTCGTCTTCCCGTTGATCTTCGCGACGGTGTTGGACTGGGAGCCGCAGACGTAGATCGTGTTGGTGACCTCGTTGACTTCCACATCCTGGGGGGTCAAGACCCCGTCGTAGATGTCCGTGGCATCGTCGGGGCGCAACTGGATCGTGGAGGTTTTGTTCGTCTTCCCGTTGATCACCGTCACGTCGTTGCTGCCCTGGTTCGCGACGTAGATCTTGTTGGTCTTCTTGTTGATCGCCAGCGCGTACGGTTCCAGCCCGGCTTCGACCCTGACGGCCTTGTCCGTCGCCCCGTCGATCACCGAGACCGTGCCGTTGCCGTTGGGGTTGAGCGAGCCGTCCTTGAACTCGCCTTTCAGGCTGACGACGTAGATCTTGTTCGTGAGCGGGTTGACGGTCACCGCGTTCGGCTCCGGCCCGACATCCACGGTCTTGAGAATTTTGTTCGTCTTTCCGTCCAGGACCGTGACGTTGTCGCTCTTCTTGTTGGCGATGTAGACCTTGTTGGTCTTCTCGTTCACCGCCACGGCGACCGGTTCCTTCCCGGTGCGGACGTCGACCGTCCCGGTGACGGCGTACGCCGGCAGGTTCGGGCGCTTGACCGCCGGGACCTTCGCGAGGTCCTCCAGCGTGGCGCCGTCGGGGAGGGCGAACGACTCGGCGGCCAAGTCGGCGTCCCCTGAGACGTTCTTCTCCGACCCGCCGCCGCAGGCCCCGAGGGTGGCTACGACCAGTGCGCAGGCCGCTGCAGCGGGGGCGTTCCACTTTGGCCGCATGGGTCCTCCTCAATCGGTTAAACCAGTGAATGCTGGTTATATACCGATGCTTGCCCGTCCCGCCAGTCCCCGCGCCCAGTACCCCCGATCGAGGGGTCCGCCGCGGCCGGCCTACCGGGAGGACGACGGCAGGTACCCGCGTGGCCCGGCTAGCGTCGGTCTGTCGTTTCACCACCGCGCAGACATGGGGGATTCAGCATGGCGTTGAGCACCGATCAGGCCAGGCAGTTACTACCTGTGGCCCTGCAGGAAGCCCGCACCGGGTTCGAGGAGGGTGGGTGCCCGATCGGTGCAGCGCTCTACAGCCGCGACGGTCGGCTGCTGGGGCAAGGCCGCAACCGGCGGGTTCAACTCGGTGACCCGTCCGCACACGGCGAGACGGACGCCTTCCGTAACGCCGGCCGCCAACGCAGCTACCGAGACACGATCATGGTGACCACGCTGGCGCCGTGCTGGTACTGCAGCGGACTGATCCGCCAGTTCAACATCCCGACAGTGGTGGTCGGTGAATCGAGGACGTTCTCCGGTGGCGTCGCCTGGCTGGCCGAGCACGGTGTGGAGATCGTCGACCTCGACTCCGACGAATGCGCCGCTCTGATGTCCGCGTTCATCGAGGCCGAACCGGAGATCTGGCTGGAGGACATCGGCGAATAGTCCGAGCCACAGTGTCGGATTCGTCCGTCTCTACGGCGGGCAACCGAGCCAGCAAGCGGTCTGACGCGGCGTCAGGCCCGACGCCGACTGCACTAGCCCTGTCTGGCGCGGACCTCCGCGCCCGTCTCGCCCGAGAAGTCGTCATCCCCGGCCACGCGACCGACGAACGAACCGTTCACCGAGGTGCCCGTGGTGCCCCCCTCGTTGACGCGACGGTCCGGGTCGCCGCCCTCCTCGCGGGAATCGACCCGGGCCGGATCACCTTGGACGTCCGCCTCTGCGGTCGGCGTCCGGCCGCGCAGTTCGTCCACGGGCCCCTGCGCGCTCGACTCGCCGGTCATCGGCCCAGCCCCGCGAAGACATCCACGAGCGCAGCGCAAAACGCCTTGAGGTCGTCGGGTTTCCTCGAGGACACCAGGGTATTCGGGCCGCTCGTGCAGACGACCACCTCCTCGTCCGTCCAGTTGGCGCCCGCGTTCTGCAGGTCGGTTCGAAGACTCGGCCAACTGGTCAGCGTGCGGCCCTCGGTCACGCCCGCCTCGATCAGCGTCCACGGTCCGTGGCAGATGGCCGCCACCGGCTTGCCCGCGTCGAAGAACGCCTGCACGAACTCGACCGCGGCGGCGTCGGTGCGCAGGAAGTCCGGACTGGCGACGCCGCCGGGCAGGACCAGGCCCGCGTAGTCGTCGACGGAAGCGTCTTCGACCTGCACGTCGACCTCGAAGTCGTCCCCCCGGTCGAGGTGGTGGAACGCCTGCACCCGCCCCGCCGACGGAGCTATCAAGTGGGGTGTGCCGCCGGCGTCTCGCACGGCCTCCCAGGGCTCCGTAATCTCGACCTGCTCGGCGCCCTCGTTTGCCACGAGGAACGCGACCTTCCTGCCGGCCAGTTGGGGGTTCGTCACGGCCTCGGCCTCCTTGTCGTCCCGAGCGGCAAGAGCCGGTTGCCAAGCCGCTCAGTGGACGTTGCCGCAACGGACGCGTCCAAACCCGCGCGGCCGACCGGGCCAGCGGGCCGACAACGTCCAGGCCGGCCCGGGCGGGCCGGCCTGGACGCCGTGCTCAGGCGAGGTCGAACCGGTCGAGGTTCATGACCTTGACCCAGGCGGCGGCGAAGTCGCGGACGAACTTGTCTGCGCCGTCCGCGCAGGCGTAGACCTCCGCGATGGCCCGGAGCTGAGAGTTCGAGCCGAAGACCAGGTCTGCGGACGTCGCGGTCCGCGTGACCGCACCGGTGGTCCGGTCGCGCCCCTCGTACACGTTCTCGGTCGCGCCGGACGGTGCCCATTCCACGCTCATGTCGAGCAGGTTCCTGAAGAAGTCGTTCGACAGCGTCCCGACCCGGTCGGTGAAGACGCCGTGCGAGGACTGCCCGTGATTGACCCCCAGCGCGCGCAGGCCTCCGACGAGCACGGTCATCTCGGGGGCGCTGAGCTCGAGCATGTACGCCTTGTCCAGCAGGCGAACCTCCGCCGGAAGCTTGTCACCGGGCCGCGCGTAGTTGCGGAACCCGTCGGCCTCCGGCTCGAGCACCGCGAACGACTCGACGTCGGTCTGCTCCTGCGAGGCGTCCGTGCGCCCCGGCGCGAACGAGACGGTGACGTCGTGCCCGGCGGCCTTTGCCGCCGCCTCGACGGCCGCCGTGCCGCCCAGCACGATCAGGTCGGCGAGGGAGATCTTCGTCCCGTTCGACGCCGACATGTTGAAGTCCTGCTGAATCTGCTCGAGGCCCGCGAGCACCTTCGCCAACTCGGCCGGCTCGTTGGCCTCCCAGTTGCGCTGCGGCTCCAACCGGATCCGCGCGCCGTTGGCCCCGCCCCGCTTGTCCGTCCCGCGGAAGCTGGAAGCCGCGGCCCACGCCGTGGAGACCAACTGCTGCACGGACAGCCCCGAACCGAGGATCTTCGCCTTCAGGTCGGCGATCTCCGCCTCGCCGACCAGGTCGTGGTCGACGGCCGGGACCGGGTCCTGCCACAGCTGGGCCTCCGCCACCCACGGGCCGAGGAAGCGCGAGACCGGGCCCATGTCGCGGTGCAACAGCTTGTACCAGGCCTTGCCGAAGGCCTCCGAGAGCAGCATCGGGGTTCTCCAGGAAGCGCCGGGAGATCGGCTCGTAGATCGGGTCCAGGCGAAGTGCGAGGTCGGTAGTCGCCATCATCGGGGCGTGCCGCTTGGCGGGGTCGTGCGCGTCGGGCACCGTGCCGGCGCCGGCGTCGCCCACGGGCTTCCACTGCTTCGCCCCGGCAGGGCTGGTGGTCAGTTCCCACTCGTAGGCGAAGAGCGTCTCGAAGAAGGTGTTGTCCCACGTGGTCGGCGTGGGCGTCCACGCACCCTCGAGCCCGGCGGTGATCGTGTCTGCGCCCTTGCCGGTGCCGAACGCATTCTTCCAACCCAGCCCTTGATGCTCGACGGGACAGCCTTCCGGCTCCGGCCCGACGAGCGACGCGTCACCGGCGCCGTGGCACTTGCCGAACGTGTGACCACCCGCAATGAGAGCGACCGTCTCCTCGTCGTTCATCGCCATCCGGCCGAAGGTTTCCCGGATGTCGCGGGCGGCGGCGAGCGGGTCCGCGCTGCCGTTGGGACCCTCCGGGTTCACGTAGATCAGGCCCATCTGCACGGCACCCAGCGGACCGGTCAGCTCGCGGTCACCGCTGTAGCGCTCGTCGCCCAGCCACGTGTCCTCGGGCCCCCAGAAGACCTCCTCCGGCTCCCAGACGTCCGGGCGTCCGAACGCGAAGCCGAAGGTCTCCAGGCCCATGTCCTCCACGGCGGCATTGCCGGCCAGGACCAGCAGGTCGGCCCAGGAGACCGCCTGGCCGTACTTCTGCTTGACCGGCCAGAGCAGGCGGCGTGCCTTGTCCAGGTTGCCGTTGTCGGGCCAACTGTTCAGCGGGGCGAAACGCTGCGCCCCGTCCCCGCCACCCCCGCGGCCGTCGGCGGTGCGGTACGTGCCGGCCGCGTGCCAGGTCAACCGGACGAACAACGGCCCGTAATGGCCGTAGTCGGCCGGCCACCAGTCCTGCGAGGTCGTCATCACCTCGACGACGTCCCGCTTCAACGCCTCGACGTCGACGCCCGCGAACGCCTTCGCGTAGTCGAAGTCCCCGCCCAGCGGATTGCCCCTGGGTGAGTGCTGATGCAGCACGGACAAGTCCAACTGGTTGGGCCACCAGTCCTTGTTCGTGTGCGGTCGGCCCTGCTTGGGCGTCGGGGAAGGCAGTACCGGGTTCTCGCTCTCGGACACGTCGCTCGTTCTCCTGTCGGTGTTCACTTGCTCGGGCGGTAACTCTTGACGATGAGTGGGCCTCGCGTACCTGCGATCAACCGCCGGACGCAGCGGCGCAGTCGGGACATCGGCCCCAATAGATGACCTCGGCCTCGTCGAGCGCGTAGCCGCGATCGTCCGACGCCGTCAGGCACGGCGTCGCACCGACGGCACAGTCGACGTCGGTGATCTGACCACAAACCCGGCACACCAGGTGGTGGTGGTTGTCCCCGACCCGTGACTCGTAGCGGGCCACGGAACCGGCGGGCTCGAAGCGCCGCACCAGGCCCGCCGCGGTCAACGCGTGCAGACAGTCGTACACCGTCTGATGCGACACGTCCGGAAGGTCCCGGCGGACGGCACGGATGATCGAATCCGTGTCCGCGTGCGGATGGGCGTACACCGCAGTCAGCACCGCCACCCGAGGGCGCGTGACCCGTAGCGCGACCGCACGCAACATCTGGTGAAAGTCCAGGACGGGGGCCACGGAGCAAAAGTCTGCCCCGCCTTTCTGGAGGCAGTCAAGCAAAAAGCGCGCGCAGAGGTCTCCTCGGAGACGGACTCAGTTTCCGTGATTTATACGCTGCCCGGCGGGTAAGGCCTGCGTCTCGGGCATCGGCGCCCGCGACCGCCAGGAGAGGAAACGTCATGACCATCGGAAATCCCGATTCCCTGCTGACCCCCGCTCAGGACGTGCTCGAATCCGAGGTCCACGGCGAGGTCCCGATGCCGGTCACCCCCGGCGCCGACACCGAACGCCCCGAGGGCGTCGCCTTCGATGTGGCCGAAGGCACCGAACTGGCCGGCGTCCCGACCCAGACCACCGCCACGAACGAAGACGAGGCCCAGCAGCCGACCGAAAGTGCCGAGGTCCCGCCGGGCGGGCTGAACCCCACCGGCGGCTAGGTCCGCACCCGCGGACGGCCCGGCGTCAGTCTCCTGACGACCGAGGAATTCTGACTGCCAGTCAGCTCCGACCGGCGCCGCCGCTCCCGGCTCCGACCAGCCCGCGGTCGGCTCCCGGTGCCGACTTCGTCGGAGCCGACGCAGCAGGCCGCAGCACTCGGCGCAGGACGCCCGGGGCGAACAGTCGGCTCGGCGGGTCCAGGAAGTGGATCACTCTGAGGAACGCCTCGGACACCGCCGGTTCGGTCTCCGCCGCGCGCTGCATGCGGGCGATGTAGCGATTCAGGACGCGAATCTGCGCGCTGCGCTTGCCTTCGATCTCGGGCATCGCGAGGTCCGCGCCGACGGAGAACTGCCAGGCGACGTCGATCGGCTTGGCGGCGGCTCTGAAGAACCGCGAGGCGAGGTCAGCCTCGCCGCGGACCACACACCGCCGCAACTCCACCGCCTGGAAAGCGGAGACGGTCATGCCTTCCCCGTAGAGCGGGTTGAAGCTGCAGAACGCGTCGCCGAAGACGAGGAACCCGGCCGGAAAGCGGTTGAGCTTGTTGTAGTGCCGCCGCAGGTTGGAGGGAAACCGGTGCGAGATCACCGGACCGAGCGGCTCGGCAGCCGCGACTGCTGCCGCCAGGGCGGGCGGGGCGACGCTCGCGACGAAGGCGTCGAAACTGGCGTCGTCGGTCGGCGGGTGGTGGACGCCGTATCCGGCCGCCGTGACGAAGGCGCGGCCGCCCTCCGACTTGCACACGAAGAACGCGCGGGGCATGCCGGGGTACTGCCCGATCAACGCTGCCGTCACGCCGTCCACCTCGACGTCCGCGGCGCGCACCTGACGCGTCGCGTACATCAGATCGATCGGCAACTCCTCCTCGGGCGCCGCCTCGTACCCGAGCGATGCCAGCCAGACCGGGGCGCGCCCCGTCCGCCCCGTGGCGTCCACGACCAGGTCCGCGGCGAGTTCCGTTTCGGCGCCGCCCCGGTGGACCTTGACGCCGGTGACGCGATCGCCGCCCGGCGTGGACGACAACCCGGTCACCTCGCCCCCGTCCAGGATCTCGACCCCGGGCAGGGCCCGGACCCGCGACCGGACGCGAAACTCCAGTTGCGGCCGGCTGGCCAGGTAGAGCGGGATCGGGACCGGCCCGACCGGGAGAGCGAACGGATGGTTTCCGGCCGTGAAGGACGTCTCGCCCCAATTTCGCACGACGGGGACGCCGTCGGCCTCGAGTTCGTCCAGGATCCCAGGGAACATCGAGCCGAGGACGTTCAGGCCGCCCAGGAGCAGGAGATGCACGTGCTTGCCCTGGGGCACGCCTTTGCGGCTGTCCGCCCCCGCAGGGAGCGTGTCGCGGTCGACGAGCGTCACCCGGTCGTACGGCCCGATGAGGGCCCGGGCAGCCAGCAAGCCTCCCATGCTGGCTCCGACGACCACTGCGTGCGCGCCCGCGCTGCCCATACCTACCTCCGCTGGATCGGCTCCGGTTCGGAGGATGTCAAATCTGACCGAAATGCGCACCAGCGTGGGACCAGGAGCGGTCACCCGCACGTGTTGCCGAGCTGATTGACAATGCGGGAAAACACGTGCGGCAGGCGGGCTGCGGTCGGTACCACGGTGCGGGCCAGCCCGGGCGTGTTCCGGACGGTCAACAACACCGAGGTCAAAGTGCGGGACGTACGCGACAGCCGCCGCCACTCCCGCTCGTACCGTCCCGGATCCCCCGCGCACAGGCTGGCCACGAGAGCGTCAGCGCCGGCCAGCGCGATGTCGATGCCTTCACCGGTCAGGGCGTCGATGTAGCCGGCGGCGTCACCGACCAGAAGCACGCGGCCCTGGACACGACGGTCTACTCGTTGCCGGAGGGGCCCCGCACCCCGAACCGACGAAGCTACGGCGGCGCCGGCCAGCCGTTCCCGCAGCTCCGGGAACGCCGTGAGCTGCTCGGCGAACCCGCCACGTTGCGCGGTCAAGATCGCCACCCCGATGCAGTTCGGGCTGACGGGGGTGACGTAGGCCTCGGACTTCTGAGCCCAGGTCACTTCCACGCTGTCGGTCCAGGGCGCCAGCGCAAAGTGCTGACGAAGTCCCCACCGCTGAGTCCGCGCCGGGCGCGTGATTGCGAACTGCCCGCGGACTGTGGAGTGCAGGCCGTCCGCGGCGACGAGCCAGCGCACGCGCCGTCCCGCGGCCGTCACCCACTCGCTGTGCTGCTCGACGTTCCTGACGGTCTCCGCCAGGATGGGCACGCCCGCCGCCGTGACGGCGTCTCGGAGGGCGTCGTGGAGGACGGTGCGCCGCACCCCACGGCCGGACCCGCCCCGAAAGAGCGCTCGTGCGGTGACGTCGCCCTGGCGGTAGGTGATCCCGGTAATGGGGTGCCCGGCGGGGTCGACCCCCAGGCGGAGCAGGGCGCGCACAGCCGAGGGCATCAGGCCCTCACCGCAGGCCTTGTCGCCCTGCCCGGGGTGCCTTTCCAAGACGACGGTGTCGAATCCGGCCCGGGCGGCGTGCAGGGCGGTGGCGAGCCCCGCCGGCCCCGCGCCCACGACGAGCAGGTCAAGCACGGTGCAGCGCTTCGTCTTCGGCGCGGATCCGCACGGCGAGCAGAGCTGCGTTGCAGGCGGTGACTACGCCGGCCGTGATCCAGGCGCTGTGCACGAGCGGCAGCGCGACGCCTTCGGCCACCACGGCGAGATAGTTGGGGTGGCGTAGCAGTCGATAGGGGCCCCCGGTGACCAAGGGCAGCCCGGGGACGACCACGATCCGGGTGTTCCACTGGTGGCCCAAAGTCCGGATGCACCACCAGCGCAGCGCCTGTGCGGCGACGAGCACGGCGAGCATCGAGATCCCCAGCAGCGGTACGAACGGACGGTCTGCGACCAGGACCTCGAGTACCGCTCCGCCCAGCAGGGCCGTATGCAGGACGACCATCGCCGGGTAGTGGCCGGCGCCGCTCTCGGTGGCCCCGCGCGCCCGCGCCCAAGCGAGGTTCCGCTCCGCGACCCGCAGTTCGACGAGGCGCTCCACTCCCACCGCGAGGACGACCAGCACGAACATCCTCACCACTGCAGCAGCACCAGCTCGGAGCAGAAGCCCGGACCGAGGGCCATCAGCACGCCGAGCTCGCCGGGCGCGGGCGGACGGCGGTCGAGCGTGTCGCGCAGGACGTGCAGGACCGAGGCGGACGACAGGTTGCCGATCCTGCGCAGCGAGTCCCACGTGAGGGCCAGATCTTCGCGGCCCAGCCCGAGCGTGTCCTGGATCGCCTCGATGACTTTCGGCCCGCCCGGATGACTTATCCACCGGGCTACGTCCGGGATTCCCAGTTCGGCATGGGTGAGCAGGGCCTCGACGTCGTCGCGGAGACACGCCCGGACAAGGTCGGGGATCTCGGCGCTCAGCACGACGGTCAGGCCCGCGCTGCCGATGTCCCAACCCATCACTCGGGCCGTGTCCGGGTACAGGTGGGCGCGGCTGTCGAGCACCCGCGGGCCCTGCGCCTGCCGTTCCGATCCGAGCGCCACGACCGCGGCCGCGCCGTCTCCGAACAGCCCCGCGGCGACGACATTCGCCATGGACTGATCTTCCCGTTGCAGGGTCAACGAGCAGAGCTCCACCGCGACGAGTACTCCCACCGCCTGCGGGGCGCCGCGCAAATAGTCGTGCAGACGCGCGACGCCCGCCGCTCCGGCGACGCAGCCGAGCCCGAACATCGGCACCCGTCTTACATCGCCGCGCATTCCCAGACGGGCGGCGATCCGCGCGTCCAGCGTCGGAACCGCCAAGCCGGTGACGGTGGTGGACATCAGGAGGTCCACATCCTCGGGTTCGAGGTGCGCTTCGGCCAGCGCGGCGACGACGGCCTGCGAGCCCAACTCGACCGCGGCGTCGAGGAACGCGTCGTTGGCGTCGGTGAAGTCACGCAACTTCGCGTACTGCTCCAGCGGCAGCGCCAGATGGCGGGTTTGCACGCCCGCGGCGGAATGCACGCGCTGCACAGCCGCGCGGGAGGCCCCCGGCGGCAGGCACAACTCTCCGAAGACCTCCGTCACCTCGGCCTGGGTATAGCGGTGCTTCGGCAACGCGCCCTGCACCCCCGCCAACGTCGTCATCGCGCCCGACCCAGGCCTGTTGCTACGTTTTCCCCGTGGCTGCAGCGCTGGTGTCCGCGTGCCATCCCGGGCCTACAGCGGTCGTGACCCTCGTCGCTGCATTGCTCGGCGTCGGAGTCGGTCTGAACGCCGCCTCGACATGGCTCCTGGCATCGGCCGTACTCGCCGGTCAGCTCTCGGTCGGGTGGTCGAACGACGCGCTCGACGCCGCGCGCGACCGCGCGAACGGTCGAGCGGACAAGCCCGCCGCAACCGGGCAGGTCACCACCCGCGCGCTGTGGCGAGCCGCGGCGCTGTCCGGGTGCGCGTCGCTCGTGTTGTCCGCGCCGCTGGGGACGGGCGCCGTCCATCTGCTCCTCCCCGCCGCCGGCTGGGCCTACAACTTGGGGCTGAAGAACAGCTGGTGGTCCGGGGCCGCCTACGCGGTCGGCTTCGCCTCGTTGCCCGCCGCGCCCTACCTGATGCTCGAGCATTCCCCCGCACCGCCGTGGTGGGTCCCCACCGCGGGCGCCTTGCTCGGTGTGGGTGCGCACGTCGCCAACGTGCTGCCGGACCTGCGCAGCGATCTGGCGACCGAGGTGCGCGGAATGCCGCACCGGATCGGGGCACGAGCCTCCATCGTGGTGATGGCTGTCGCCCTGTTCGGGGCCGTTGCCGCGAGCGCTTTCGGCCCTACCCACATCGACCTCAGCTTCGCGGTGGCGAGCACCGCGGTAGCCGGCGGGCTCACTGCGGTCACCGTCGCCACCGCATGGCGGAGACCCGACAGCCGCGTCACTTTCCTCCTCGTACTGGGGCTCGCGCTCCTCGTCGCCGCACAATTCACCGTCGGCGTCTGACGCCTCGGGCCCCTGCGGGTGCCAAGCAACTTGCATACCGACCTCCGGAGCCCGTGACGCGTCCGCTTACTGGTACCCCGAAACGGCCCTCGAAACGGCGGGTCTACGAGGAGTAGGGCGAGTTACTTGCTCGGCTCCGGATTCGCCCGTCTTTCGGTGGGGTAGAGCCTGCGGGCCGGGCACAGGCGCCCGCGCGCGATCACGCGACGAGAGGACAACGCCATGACCGTCGGAAACCCCGACTCCCTGCTGACTCCGGCCGAGGACGTGCTCGTATCCGAGGTCCACGGTGAGGTTCCGATGCCGGTCACCCCGGGCGAGGACACCGAGCGGCCCGACGGAGTCGCCTTCGACGTCGCCGAAGGCACGGAGCTGGCCGGCGTGCCGAGCCAGACCACCGCCACGAACCAGGACGCCGCCCAACACGTGACCGAAAGTGCCGAGGTCCCCCCGGGCGGTTTGAACCCCACCGGCCCCCGACACGGCTCCTAGGCCGGGCCGGGCCGGAGGAACGCCTAGGCAGATCCCCGTGTCCGTATCTGACGGTTGGTCACTCACCTGAGCACCACTTCGCCCGTCTCCGAGGGGCCAGATCGATAATCGTCCCGCCATGTCCGCCGCCAGAAAGGAACACCCCATGAAGCTGGCGCTTCTCCTGCCGAACCTGCGAGACGTCGTGACCGTGAAGGAACTGGAGGATCTTGCGCTTCTGGCGGAGGAGCTCGACTTCGACTCGGTCTGGGCGGTCGACCGTGTGATCGTGCCGGAATCCAACGACCGCAACGAGCTGAAGTACACCTTCGGGATGATGGAGGGCCTCCCGAACTCGATCCCGGTCGAGTCCCGGGGCGGGTTCTTCCAGGGTCCCCCGCTCATTCCCTGGCTCGCCGCCAAGACCTCGAAGATCCGCATGGGGATGAGCGTCGTCAACACGCCGTACCGTTCGGCCAGCATCCTGGCTACGGAGTACGCCACCATCGACCAGCTCTCCAACGGTCGGCTGAACGTCGGCGTCGGCTCGGGCTGGATGGTCGAGGAGTTCGAGGCGGTAGGAGCGACGGACGTGTTTCCCCGGCGGCACAAGCATGTCCGCGAGACCCTCGACATCCTCCGCGGCGCGTGGGACAACGACCTGTTCGAGTACCACGGGGAATTCGCCGACTTCGGTCCGAGTGGCTTCGGCGTCAAGCCCGTGCAGCGGGGCGGGCCACCGATCTATTTCAGCGGACTGAAGAACCCCGAAATCTCCGCCAAGCGCGTCGCCAAGTACAACCTGGCGGGCTGGATCGGTATCCAGGACGATCCCGCGGGGCTGCAGGCGTGGCGGGGGCCCATCTCCCAGGAGCTCGAGGCGGTCGGGCGGTCCATCGACGACCTCGACGTCTGCAGCATGATCTGGTTCTGCATCACCGACACGGAGACCGACCAGACCCCCAACGGCAAGGCGTCCAACCTGCTAGTCGGGACTGCCAACCAGATCACGGACATGCTCAAGCGCCTGAAGGAGGCCGGCCTCGATATGCCGCTCCTCTGGCCGCCGTTCCGGGACGTCCCGACGTCGAAGACGCTCGACGACATGAAACGGCTCGTGGAGGAGATCATGCCGAAGGTCAACGCAGGCTGACGATGCCGAGGCGCCCTGGACGGCTGTGACTGCTCCGGCTCAGCCGGCTTCGCCCCGGACGAACGCACCGGGCGCCGCACCCGCCAAGACCTCGCGTGCCTGCTCGGCGTGCCGGTGCTCGACCTGCACCTCGTAGTGGTCGGCGAGGTATTGGACGGGTGCGGCGGCGTAGCTGCGACCGCCGCCGCGGCTGAGCAGGGCACGGTCGACAGCGGCCCATGCCAGCCCGATCAGGGCGCCGAGGATCGCGGTGCTGAGGGGCAGGGTGAACCCGCGCGGGTCGGCGGAAAGAAGGAACGGAAGGGCGAAGGCCAGGCCGCACCAGGCGCCTAGTACGGCTCCGAATCGGACTGCCACCCGCACCTTCGTGGCGGCGACGACACGTTCGACCGACCTGAGGTTGCGCCCCACGACGGCGATCGCGTATGGGGGAAACCCACCCTGCACAAGGCGGTCGACGGCGCTCTGCGCGGACCGGTAGTCACTGAACTCCGCGACGCTGCGGGGGTATGCCAGCTCGGTAGTGGCAGCTCGTAGGTCGGACTTCAGCGTGTTCACTGTCTGCTCCTTCCAATCTCGAGGGCTGTAGGCGGGCGCGCGGTGGAGACCGCGCGCCGACGATGTTCGTCCGGTCAGGTCGCCGAGCACTGTTCCCGGCTGCGGACGCGCAGGCTCACCCGCGCCACCAGCTGCCGGGCCGCTTCACCAGCCAGGACCACGGTCGTTCACCTCCTTCGGTGGCGGACTAAATCTGTCGTGACCAACACAGATTTTTATCTACCCCATGACCACGTATGCATGCAAGTGGGTCGTCGGTCTCACCGGCTTTCCGGGTCGGTCCGGCAGATGTGATCGCATGCACACAGTCAGTTCTCAGCTCCGCGGACTTGCGTAGGGCCCGTCGGTCGATCTATAAATCTGCCGCAACAACCATAGATCCGTTGCCGCATTGCGGCAACATCGTCTGAGACCAAGGTGGGATGTGATGGCCATGTTGATGCGCACCGACCCGTTCCGGGACCTGGACCGCCTGACCCAGCAGCTCTTCGGGGCCAACGGCAGTCCCGCTCGCCCGACGGCCATGCCGATGGACGCTTACCGGGACGGGGACACCTTCGTCGTCGCCCTCGACCTCCCCGGCGTCGACCCGGGATCCATCGACCTCGACGTCGAGCGCAACGTGCTCACTGTCAAGGCCGAGCGCAAGCCGCAGTATCCGGACGACGTCGAGATGATCGTCGGGGAGCGTCCGCGGGGGTCCTTCAGCCGTCAGATGTTCCTCGGCGACACCCTGGACACGGCCCGGATCGAGGCCCATTACGACGCCGGCGTCCTGACCCTGCGAATCCCTGTCGCAGCGCAGGCCAAACCGCGCAAGATCACGGTCACCGGCGGCGCTGCGCCCGCACACCAGATCGGCGCAGAGGCCGAGAACTAACCCGGCGGAACTGGACGGACGGAGGAGGACCCGATGCCCCCGGAGCAGCAACGACGTTCCCGGAGTGTCACGATGCTGCACGTTTCGGGTGCTCCCGCACCGAACAAGACCCCCGAGGCGACCCGCGCGTTCCACGATGTCGTGCTCGGTGACCCGGACCTGCTGGCCGCGGAGTTCGACGCGATCATCGCCGGCGCCTGGGACGGCGCCTGGCCGGCATGGCCGCGCCCGAGACCCGGGTTCACCGGCCCGCCCCGCGCCCCGCTTCGGCGCGAGGGATGGGCAGCGCCCGCACCACGCGCCGTCGAGCTCGTACGATTGCCGCGCCGGCGGCCTCGCGGTCCCCCGTGACAAACCCGTGGGCCGGCACGGGGAACACCCTGAACGGGACGGCCCTGAGCGCGGGCTCGAGCCGGCCGAGCCCGCGGCCACCTATCTCTCGACCATGTCGAAGACCTCGTCCACCGACGCCGGTCGAGAAGCGCGCACGCACAGCACACCGCACGCCATCGCCTCCCCGAGCACCAGCGGCAGCCCCTCGCCCGAGTTCGCAGGGGTTCAGGCCCGGGCATGTAAGCCCGCCGCAATGTCCGCTCGGCCCCCACGCCGCTAGATTGGCGCACCCCCAAGGAGGAGCGCGCACGATGGCGAAGACGACGGGGCGGGCCGGGTGGGGCGCGGTGACCGCGGCGACGCTCGTCCTGCTGGCAGGCTGCGGCGGGTCCGGTTCGCCCGCGGCCGAGGAGATCGTGGCCGAGGAGACCGCTCAGAACACTCCGGCGCCGACGGCTCCCGCCCCGGCCAAAACGAAGACGCCTGCGGGCAGGCTCGACACCCTGCCGAACGTCGAGGTGGTTCGGGTGGCGTCCGGGGAGAAGGCGAACCTGCGCGCGCTGGCCGGCGCCGGCAAGCCCACCCTGTTGTGGTTCTGGGCCCCGCACTGCCCGATCTGCAAAGCCGAGGCCCCCGAACTGGTCGCCTTCGCCGCCGAGCACGGCGACGACATCCAGATCCTCGGCCTCGGCGCCCAAGACGATCTGAAGCTGGCCGGGGAATTCCTGACCGAGACCGGCACCGAGGACCTCGAGATGGTCTGGGACCGCACCGGGACGACCTGGGTGCACTACAAGGTCACCAACCAGCCGACGATCGTGGTCCTCGGCCCGGACGGGAAACCCGTACGGACGTGGTTCCGCCAGTTCGACTCCGAGGGCATCCTCGCTGCCGCCGGCCTGGCCTGACCGCGCCACGACGCCGGCGGGAACCCGAGTGATCGACGCGCCGATCGGCTTCGCGTTCAGTGCCGGCATGGTCGCCGCGTTCAACCCGTGCGGCTTCGCCCTCCTGCCCGCGTACCTGTCTCTCTTCCTCGCCGGCGACAGCAAGGAAGCCGCGACGGCGGCCGCACGGCTGCGCCGCGCCGCCGGCGTCGCGGCCTGCGTCAGCCTCGGGTTCGTCGCCGTGTTCGGCATCGGGGGGTTGCTGATCACCCGCACGGCCGTCACCGTCCAGAGCTACACGCCCTGGATGACGGTGGCGATCGGGCTGGCGCTCGTCCCTTTGGGTGTGGCGATGTTGCGCGGCTGGACACCGAAGCTGCGCCTGCCCAAGGTCGGGCGGGCGGGCGGCACCGAAGGCCCGGCGGCGATGTTCTGGTTCGGCGTCTCCTACGCGACCGTGTCCCTGTCCTGCACCATCCCGGCGTTCCTCGTCTCCGTCGCGGGCACCTTCTCCACCTCCGGAACGCTCGCCGGCATGGCCGTGTTCGGCGCCTACACAGCCGGGATGACCGCTGTGCTCGTCGCAGTCACGATGGCCGTGGCCGGCGCACACGCCGGCCTGCTCGCCCGCTTGCGCCGCGTCCTGCCCCACGTCAACCGGGTCGCCGGAGTCCTGACCCTGCTCGCGGGCGCCTACGTCGCCTACTACGGCTGGTACGAGACCCGCCTCGACGCCGGGGCCGACCCACCCGCCGGGCCCGTCGCTGTCGTCAGCGACGCCTCCGGCGCCGCCACCCGCTGGGTCAGCGCCCTCGGACCAGGCACCGTGGCCGTACTCGGCGTCGGCTGCGCGCTCGTCCTGGTCTTGCTGCGCCGAGCCCGTGAGCGACCCTGACATCGCGACCCTACGCCTCCCCGGAGGCAGCATCCGCCCAGAAGTCCCGTACCAGCCCGCGAGCCATCAGACTCGGGGTCGTAGCGGGAGCGCGGAACAGGTCCGCCGCATCCGCCGCCGGCTGATCGTGCTCGGTTTGCGACATTGCCGGAGTCCGCAACTCGCGCTTGAGGACCTTGCCTGCCGCGCTCTTGGGGAGCTCGGCGACGAACACGATCGTTCTTCGGTTTCTTGAACGAGGCGAGCTGGTCCTTGCAGTGAGCGATCAGCGCCGCCGGATCCTCCGACGCGCCGGGGTTCAGCACGACGAAGGCGCAGATGGACTCCCCCCACTCGGGATCCGGGAGACCGATCACGGCGACCTCGCGGACGTCGGGGTGCGCGAGCAGTGCCTCTTCGACCTCGCGCGGGTAGACGTTGGACCCTCCGGTGATGATGACGTCTTTCGCGCGGTCGGTCAGGAACAGGTAGCCCCGGTCGTCGAGGCGCCCGATGTCTCCGGTGTGCAGCCAGCCGTCACGGATCGCCTGCTCGGTCGCGGTCGGGTCCGCCCAGTACCCGGACATGACCACGTCGCCACGAACGCACACCTCGCCCTCGATGCCCGCCGGCAGCGGCCGGCCGTCCGGATCGACGACGCGCACATCGACGCCCGTGAAGGCGCGTCCGCAGGAGATGATGCCGGCTGTCGTCACCGTCCAACTCGTTCAGCGGGAGCGGCGGCATGACCGTGATCGTCATCGGGGACTCGCCCTGACCGTAGATCTGGGTGACGATCGGCCCGAAGGCGACGGTGGCGGCGCGCAGGTCGGTCCGATAGAGCGGCGCTCCGCCGACCACGATGCTGCGCAGGTGGGAAAGGTCGTGCTCCGCCGGCTCGCCGCCCGCCATTCGCTTCAGCATCGTGGGCGCCGCGAAGGCCGCGTGCGTGGCACGGTGCTGGGCGAGCAGCGCCAGGAACTCGCGCGGGTCGAAGTTCCGCGCCGTCGAGATGACGTTGTGCGCCGCCGCGTCCGACGGCGGGAAGCAGGTAGAGGCCGCTGCCGTGCGTGAGCGGCGCGGCGTGGACGAAGGTGCTGCGTTCGGCGACGCGGTCGATGTCGGCGTAGTAGTTCAGCGTCATCTGGGCCAGGTTGCGGTGCGTCAACGTCGCGCCCTTGGGCCGCCCCGTCGTCCCGGAGGTGTAGAACAGCCAGGCCGGGTCGTTCGGGTCGGTCTCGGCGAGCGCCGCCGCCTCGGCCGTCACCTCGGCGAACGGGATACCTCGCCCACCCGTGGGGTGCAGGACCAGCATCCCCGCGGGCAGAACGTCCAGCACGGCTTCGGTCTCGTCGGAGACGAGGATCGCCCTCGCCTCGCAGTGGTCGACGATGTAGGCGACCTCCGCAGGATGGAGGTGCCAGTTCAACGGGACGGGCACGAGACCGGCCCAGAAGGCAGCGAAGAGCGTCTCGAGGAGCTCGGGGCAGTTCGGCACCAGCAGCACGATCCGGTCGCCGGGCCGCATCCCGCGCTGCATCAGCCCGCCGGCCAACTCGGCGCATCGTGCCGCGAACTGGCCGTACGTGGCGAACCGGTCTCCGAAGGTCCACGCCGGAGACCTCCGGTGCCGCTCGTGTCGCGGCGGCAAGCAGGCCTGCAATGTTCACCGTCCCGATCACCCTTTCGCGCAATGGAAGTTGCCGCCGACGCAGCGCGCCGGCGAACTCGATGTTCACGGAGTTCGCCGGCGCGTCCTGCTAGATCCCTGCCGAGGCGGTCGTGGAGGCTACGCCTTCGACAGCCGCTCCCGGGCGATGCGGACACCCTCGCCGAGCGCCTCGATCTTGCGCTGGGCGTGTTCGCGCTTGAGGTTCAGCAGGCCGCAGTCGGTGCTGACCGCGATGCGGTCAGCCGGTACCCGGTCCGCGGCGAGCAGGATGCGGTCGGCGATGTCCTCAGGGTTCTTCGATGACCAGAGACTTGACGTCGATGACCCCGATACCGAGGTTCATGTGCGAGGGCAGGTCCTTGAAGTGGTCCAGGTCCCCGGGGCCGCGCCGCGCGGTCTCGATGTGGATCTCGTCGACGTCCGCGTCGAATGCGAAGGGGAACATGTCCTGCCCGCGCGGGTCGCCCACGCCTGGGTTGCCACCCTGGTTTCCGTAGCAGATGTGCCAGATCCGGTGCGCCTGCACGCCCTCGAACGCCGCGTTGATCACGTCGATGTACCAGGGCTCCTCGCCGTAATAGGTCAGCGGCTCGTGCACCTGGATCGCGTCGACACCACGCGCGACGAGGTCCTTGAACTCGGCGTTGAAGGCCTTCGCGATGTCCATCGCGAGGGGCTTGATGTCCCCGTAGTGCCGGTCCGTGCTGCCGAAGGCCAGGAACAGCGGGCCCTGCATGGCAATTTTCAACGGTCGGTCCCCTGCCGCGGCGCGGGTGACCTCGGCGACGGGCGCGTACACCGGCCGGACCCAGTCGACCGGACCGACGACCGCGGGCGCGTGGAACTTCTTGTACAGCTCGATGGCGACCGGGTCGCCCCACCGGGTGAAGCCGTCGAGGTGGTGGCCCCAGAAGTGGAAGACCTGGCCGTATTCGTGGCACGTCTCCGACTCGTAGTACTGCTGCCCGTCGCAGATCAGGTCGAGGCCGGCGCGGACCTGGTCGTCGACGCACAGTCGCACGGCGTCCTCGTAGGCCTCTTTCGCGGCGTAGTCGATGTAGTCGGGTTCGCCGTATTCGCCGAATACCTTGCCGCGTAGCCAGTTCGGCCGCGGGAAGGAACCCACCATCGTGGCGGGAAGCAGGATGTCCTGGCCTTTGATCTTCATGGGAGCACTTCCGTTCATCGGATCATTTCGCGACCCGGGTCAGCGTAGGCGCGTGGCCACCACCAGGCTTCGTCCAGAAAACTGCAATTGGGGCCCCTCATTGCGCCCGTAGAGTCAGGCGGGGCCGGAGCCAGCTGCCGGGTCACGCTCGGCAAACGGCCCTCGGGGGCGGCAATCGCCCACAGACTTGGCTCGTTCGGACAGGGTCGGTCACTTCGACTGCCCAAACTGGACGGGTCGACTGCCCAGGCAGGCGGGCTACCGTTGGCTGCCGACGCTCCGTGAGAGGAACGAGACATGACAGCTATCCACCCCGACGTCGCCGACCGGTACGCGGACCTGCTACTCGGCTCGATGATGCTCCGGCTGGGCGACCACGTCGGGGTCTTCTACCGGGGCGAGGAGGAGCGCGACGCGCTCGTCCTCCCTGTCATCGTCTCTGCTCTGTCCGCGGAGTGCGGGGTCGTCTACGTCTGCGACCGCAGCGACCCGCGCGAGGTAGCCGGCAAGTTGGCGGCGGCGCACATCGACGTCGAGGCGGCAGAGCTCCGGCGGCAGCTGCACCTGTGCGGGGGCACCGATGCCTACGTCGGCGATGGCCGGTTCGAGCCCGAGCGAACCGTCGAGTTCTATCAGCGCAGGGCGGAGGCCAGCCTGAGCCACGGCTACCCGGTACTCGTGGTGATCGGCGAGATGAGCTGGAGCCTGTCCGACTGCCCCGGCACGGAGCGCCTCCTCGAGTACGAGGCGCTCTACGCGGAACGCTTCGCCGAGACGTCGACCGTGACCCTGTGCCTCTACGACCTCGAGCAGACCGGCGGCGGTCAGATCCTCGACCTGCTGCGGTTGCACGCGCGCGTCGTGCTCAACGGCATGGAATTGCAGAACCCGAACGTGGAGCTGGACCTGCTGTTCAAAGACCCCGGCCTCGGTGGCTGAAGGCCGGTCGAGACGTCCCATGAGACCCGGCTTGCAGTTCGCGGACGCCGCGCGGGAGCCCGACGCGTCCCGCGCGATGATCGCGGGGCTCAACGCGGTCGGTCTGCTGGGCTCCTTCATGCATGCCGTGGGAGATCCGGAGAAGGTCGCCGACCTCGCCGCGGGCGGGCTGACCGCGCTGACGCGCGTCCCGCTCGCCGCGGTCGCCTGGTACGACCACGGGCCCGACCAGCCCCTGCGCCTGCAGGGCAACTTCGGCGGTGGCCGGACGCTGCCGGCGGGGATCGCCGCCGGTCTCGACGACATCTGCCGCACGCTCGCTCGACACCGGCCGAGCAGTCTCGACGTCGTCACCCCCTCGCACCCCCTGCGTCGCGCGGGCGTGCAGGAGGTTCTGGCGGTCCCCTTGCGCCTGTCCAACGACTTCCTGGGCTTCCTGCTGGCAGCAGGCCCGCGAGGGGCGATTCCCGGCGATCTGACGCTCATTCAGTTGCTCGGCGCCCAGACCTCGACAGCGCTGTACGTCGCGCGCCTGCAGCAGGCAGAGGCGTCCCGCAACCGCGAGACCGCCGCCCTCGCGGAGGGCCTGCGCCGGCAGAGCGAGCTCCTGGCCCGGACGCTGCGGCTCCAGGAGGAGCTCATCGACCTCGTCCTGGTCGGCAAGGACGCCGCCGCGATCCTGGCCCACCTCGGCCTCGAACTCGATACGCCCGTGTGGTTGCTGGACGACGAGTGCCGCGTCCTGGCCACCCACGCAGGCCCGGGCGAGACGGACTGCGCACTCCCCGGCCCGGCGGAGTTGCGGCGCACGCTGTGGCCGATCCGGGCCGGGCAAGGACCGCAGCCGGTGGAGATGACGGTGGCGCCCGACCGGCGCCGGCCGTTCCTGGTGCAGAGCATCTCGAGCGGGCAGGACACGTTCGGCTACCTGCTGGTCGGTTCGAAGGCGCTGGCACCCGTCGACCACGGGGTGTTCCAGGGTGGGCGGCTCGTGCTGACCCTGCGACTGCTGGTGGAACGAAGCATCGCGGACGCCGAGGAACGTGCGGGCCGCGAGTTGCTCGCCGACGGCTTGCAGAACCGCGGCGGCACCCGCACGGCCGCGGCGCTGGCGCTGCGGCTCGGCTACCGCGAGGGCGCCGTCGGGCCTGCCGTCGTGCTGAGCACCCGCATCCGCGCCGCCGCGGGCCCCGGGCACCGCCAGGAGGCCGGCGCGCGGCGTCTGGCCGGCCGGGAACTCACCATCGCCGGCGCCCTCGTCGGCTCGCTCGACGACGAAGTGGTGGCGATCCTGCGGCCCGAGATCGGCCGAGGCGGTCGCGCGGCAGGTCACCGACACCCTGAGCGCGACGGCCACCGGCGTGAGCATCCACGTGGGCATCAGCGACGTCAGCCCGAAGCTCACCGACCTCGCCGCCAGCTACCGCGAGGCCACGGCCGCAGCCGGCGTGGCCGAGCGCAGCGGGATCGCCGTGCTGCGCTTCGGCGACCTCGGCCTGTACAAGCTCCTGTTCGACGCCGGCCACAACGGGCGCATCGACGCTCACATCGACCGCTGGATCGGCCCGCTGCTCCGCTACGACCAGGAGCACAAGTCGCAGCTGTGCCAGACGCTGAGCGAGTTCCTGTGCGGCGACAACCAGGCCGACACCGCCCGCGTCCTGTCCATTCACCCCTCCACGTTGAAGTACCGGCTCGGCAGGATCCGGGAGGTCCTCGGCCAGGACTACACGGCGGCGGAAGCGCGGTTCAACATCCAACTCGCCCTGCGGCTGCGGGAGTCCTCCGCGGCGATTGACGGCCGGGCTGAACCGAGACGAGCAGGCCGCGGAACACCCCTGAGCCGCCGCCGAGGTTCGTGAGCTCTCGGCGGCGGCCCGGGGTCGGTCAGATGTCTCGCAATTCCTTGTTCCCGGCGCGCAGCCGGCACAGCTGGATGAAGTGTGTCGGGTTCAGGAAGAGCTCGTCCAGGTCCGCCATCTCGTCGATGGTGATCCCGTCCCTGATCAGCTTGGACAGGTACTGGAACGAGTCCTTGCCGCCGAATCCGACGTGCCACGCTCCGACGATCTCGCGCGTCTGCGCGTCGACGATGCACTTCTGGAAGCCGGACTTTCGGGGCTTCGTGTGCGCGTAGATCATGGTCCGGTCGGCGGTCGGCAGGGCGACGTCCCAGCCGTCGGCGTTCTCCGGAGGCATCTGGAGAATGACGATTTCGCCGCGTTCGGCACGAGCCTCCTCCTCGCTGAGCCCCACCCAGGTGACCTCGTAGTGCGTGTGCAGGAAGTCGGGGAACCACCGGCTGTCGAACTTGGCGCCCTCCCCCATCACGTTGCGGGCGGCGTAACACCCGCTCTTGCGGGCCTTGAACATCTCCATCGGCCCGCCGATGATGTCGCCGGCGGCCCACACGCCCGGCACCGAGGTCTGCAGGTAGTCGTCGACGACGATCGCTCCCTTGGCGTCCACCTCGACACCCAGGCGAGCGCGTGCATCCTCCGAGTTCGGGATCTCGCCGAGCCCGTGGAAGACGAAGTTCGTCTCGACTCGCTGCTCCCCGTCCGGCGTCTGGATCCGCACGGCTCCCACATGCCCCGAGCCGTCGTCCTCGATGCAGGTGACCTGGGAGTGCTCCCAGATCTCCATCCCCTCCTCCTCCATCATCGTCTTCACGTAGTGATGGGTGGCGGAGTCGCGGATGAGCTTGAGCACCTCGGACCGCACGACCAGGATGGTGCGGCGGCCGGTGGCGTTGAAGAAGCACGCGTACAGGACGGCCGTCTTGCCCCCGCCGATGACGACCACGGTCTCGCTGGGGTCGTAGTCGAGGTCCTCGACGAGGGCCTCGTAGTCGTAGACACCGTTCAGGTCGTGGCCCGGCATCTCCAACTGCTGCGGCCGCGCGCCCATCGCGAGGATGAGGTTCTTGGTACGGAACTCCCGGCCCGCCACCTTGATCGTGTTCTTGTCGATGATCTCGGCCTCGGCATTGAGGATGTACTCCATGTCGAGCTGTTCTTTGCTCTGGAAGTTCATGATGGCGTGCAGGCCGTTGCGACCGGCCCTGAACAGGTCCATCACGTCCTTGATCGACGTCACGACCCCCGACATGTTCGGAAACCAGAGCTGCCCGCTCATGTGCCGCGCGAGCATGAGTTCGGCGGCGCATTCACTCGCCAGGTGATGCGGAACGCACGCGATGTGCGGACAGGTCCCGCCCAGGAACGGATAGCGGTCCACGACCAGTTGGCGCCCGCCGAGGGCCTTGAGATACTGCGAGCCGAATCGACCGGCCGCCCCGCCGCCGAGGTAGATCGCGTCGTACTCGTCGGTGTTGTCCTCGTCGACGTTCACGATGATGCGGCCCTCGCCGGGCTCTTCCAGCATCGAGTCGATGATCGGCCGCCACTCGTCGATGGTGATGACGGGCTCTTGCCGGATGTCCCACAGCTCTCTGGACATTGCCTTCTCCTTCAAATGATTCGAGCGATTTGCAGGGCAGGGACAGCCGTGTCCCTAGCGGGAGGTCCAGCCGCCGTCGACCACGAGGGTCTGCCCCGTCATGTAGGACGAGTCCTCCGACGCGAGAAGGCCCGTCACCAACGTGACCTGTTCGCCGGTGTGCCTTGCTCCTCCGGTCATGGTCATGGGGCCGCACGACTCGCCCGTGCGGCCCTTGCCGTCACGTTTTCGCTTAGGTCAGCTGGAGCCGTTGAGCCCGGCCACGGCCCCGTGCCGTCCCCGGTGGTGCCGCCCGAGCGGGTCGCGGTACCCGTGCCAGCGCGACGAGCGGACTCGGCTCGACTCCTCTGCCCACGGCGGGCATCCGTCGTCGTGAACGGGCCAGTCCACCTGAATCCAGCGATCCGGCGTCGACTGCAATCCCACCGTGTAATTCTCGTATTCGGATGCTTTGCGTCTGGTTGGCGTGAAGGTGAATGCGCGGTTCCCCGTCAATCCGACCGGTGAAGTCTGGGACGCCGATTCGCCCGGCATTACCACCGTGTCACCCCAGCCAGACACAGACCGGTCGCAGTGTCCCGCGAGCAACAGGACAGCCTGACATCCATATTCACGGTCCGCCAATCCGTCCGGGGCATCGAAGCGGATTCAGCTTAAATTGCGGCTAGCGCATCTCGCCTCGTCTGCGGACCCGGAAAAGACTGCCTCCGATGCCCCCGCACGGACAGCTCTCCAACCGGGCGATCCCCCCTGCGGCCTCCGTTGAACGATCACGGACTTCGACTCCAGAGGAAATTGTCTCGACCGTACAGATCGGGCGACGCGATCCGTCTGATTTGGTCGGCGGCACCACGCTTCGGCCAGGCTGATCTGCCGGCCGAGACCACGTCAGCTCACGTGTCTTCTCGGTGCAGCTGTGCGCGGAGCGCTGCGTTCTCCGTCTCCAACCCCAGGACCATGGCGATCCCGCACAGGTTGAGCCCGGCCCCGAGCAAGGCGCCGATCCGGCGGGCCCGGACCAGGTCTGCCTCGCTGTAGCGGCGGGTACCGCCCGCCGTCCGGTCCGGCTCGAGCAGGCCGCGACGCTCGTACAGGCGAAGCGTCTGCACGCCGGTGCCCACAAGCTCGGCCGCGACGGTGATCCCGTAGACGCCGCGGTCCACGTGCGGCCGCACGGGAGCGGACGCGCCCGACGCCTCCGAAATCGCGCGACCAGGCGTGATCGGGTCCACAGTCACCTCTCAGCTCCACGGGCTTGTGCTCGGCAACCCGTTCGATCTATAAATCTTCCACAGTCACCATAGATCTGTTGCCGTGACGGGGCAACATCTCCGTCGAGGGATGAGCAGCTCTCGGCCACACGCGGGTGCTCCAGGGCGCGGCAGCGTTCCCCACGTGTCAATGACTGAACTGGATGGAACAGGAGGACCGATGCGCCAGAAGCAGGCGACCGGAAGGCGGACCGGCGGGCGGGCATGGTGGGCGGGCACCGCGGCAGCGGCCCTGGCGGTCGTCGCAGCGACAGGTAACGGCGTCGGCAACGCGACATCCACCGTCCCGGAGCGCGCCACTTTCGACTACACCGGCGAATTCGCCAACGTCGCCAGCGCCCCGGAGGGCACCGCGCCGATCGGCGGAAAGGCCGCCATGGTCGTCACGACCAGCGCGACGACGACCAGCATCTCCCTGACCGGGCTGGACGCCGGCAACACCTACATCGCCGATGTGCACGACCAGGCCTGCTTCCTGAACGAGGGCGGCGGGCGCTTCGTCTTCGACCCGGCAGGGCCCAAACACCCGCCGAACGCGATCTGGCTGTCGCCGATCGTGGTCAACGCAAACGGTAGGGGCACTGCCACGACCACCAGCGCGGCCCCGGCGGGGCCACGCGCAAAATCCATCATCGTTCATCTGCTGCGGGCTGCGGGGGCCGACAAGGACGAGGCCAATCCGCCGCGACTGGCATGCGCCGACCTCGTCAGGGTTACCAGCTGACACGCAGTCAGAAATTTCTCGTCCGCAGATCCAGAGATCGTTCGGAATTCTCCGGAGGCAGCCATGTCCATGTCGTTCGCCGGCGGAGCGACGCGCCGCCGCAGCACCGTCCGCCCGCGCCCGGCCTACCGCACGAAGGTCGCCGACCTGACGAGCACGAAGGTCGACCGTCTCGAACGGCTCACCCGCGCCGACAAGGACGTCGAGCAAGACGTTCAGGCGATTCTGGCCGACCCCCTTCGCGTGCCGGAGGGACAACAGGTCCGCGCCACCGTGCGCAACGGGATGCTTCGCCTGCGCGGCACTACCTATTACCCGCGCGACATCGACGTCCTCTGCTCGGTGCTGTCCCGGGTCCCCGGGGTCGTGGCGCTGGACTGCACGCTCCGCGCCCGCCACCCCGAACCCCGGCTGCGTAACCTGCCACCCCGGGAGATGCCCTGGGTGTGACGGTCCTCGCGCACCGAGACGTGGCGCTGACGCCCGACCCGCTCAGGCGGGGCGGTCCGTCGAGAAGCGGAGCGTGAGCCGGTTCTTCGCGTCGTCCACGTACTGCCTGTTGATCTTGCCGTCAGCACCGGTGTACGTACCCGTACCTGCGACGATGGCGTACCGCACTGACCCGTTCGCCCGAAAGTCGTGCTCCCCCTGCGCGCGGATCGTGCCCAGGACCGTCTTGAGCCTGATAACGCAGCGCCATCGCACGTTTTCCGGCGCCTCGGCCGGTCCGACGACCTCCACGCTCGTGCAGTGAGTTCTGGTCGTGCCGACCTTCCGGCTCTTGCCGGGACGCCTCAGCTCGGAGGTCACCGTGTAGGTGTCGCCCACCGAGAAGGTGTTGTCGAAGCCCGGGCGGTCGTAGTCGAAGGACCCCTCGTCGAACCGGAGCGTGACGCTGTCTGCGACGGGCGCCGCCACCGCGGTGGCCGGTCCCACGCTCGCCAAGAGCGCTGCGACGCCGACGACCGTCCCCTTGCTGCGATGCTGCAACGACACGAAGATCACCCTGCCAATCTGTCGGCGGGGGCCGTTCCCGCGGCGCGCCAGGGCCTCGACGTCGACTATCGCCGCTCGCCGTCCATTGTTCAAGAACGCGCAGTCAACCGACCTGCGCTCAGCCTCGGCCCAGTACGGCTCGCGAAGCTTGAACTTCTGGATCTTCCCGGTGGCGGTGCGTGGGATCTCCGGGAGGAACTCCACGGACGTGGGCGCCTTGTACCCGGCCAAGTGCCGCTTGCAGTGCGCGATCAGCTCGGCCTCGTCGGCGGCCTCGCCCGGGGCGAGGACGACGAGGGCCTTGACCGTCTCGCCCCACTTCTGCGACGGAACGCCGATGACCGCCGCCTCGGCGACGGCCGGGTGCGAGAACAGGGTGTCCTCCACCTCGATCGAAGACACGTTCTCCCCGCCGGTGATGATCACGTCCTTCTTTCGGTCGGAGATCGTGAGGCATCCGCCGGCGTCGATGGATCCGCCGTCTCCGGTGTGGAACCAGCCCCCGTCCAAGGATTCTGACGTCGCGTCAGCGTTGCGCCAGTAGCCCGCCATGACGACGTTGGCTCGGGCGAGGATCTCTCCGTCCGGCGCCGCCGCCAGCCGTACGCCCAGCGCGGGCTTGCCCGCGCGCGACAAGCACCTGGACCGTTCCTCCGGCGTGAGTCCGTCGTCTGCCGCCTCCGCGCGGTTGAAGGTCAGCAGCGGCGCCGTCTCGGTCAGGCCGTAGATCTGGGTGAACTCCCAGCCCAGGTCGGAGGAGATGCGCTGGATGGTCCGCGACGGGGGCGGGGCGCCGGCTGCGCCGGCTCGTCGACCACGGCCGTCCCGTCCGGGAACGTCGTCGCGGCGCGGGCGAGAAAATCAGAAACGGTGAGCGGGACGCGCATGGGACTCCTTCAAACTGCACGCGCAGCAGCCCCCCGCCCCACACCTCGGGCGAAGGGCCGCTGTCATCGGTCAGAGACGCTCGTCGCCGGACCCTCAGCGCTCCTGGGCGGGGCCCTGGACGCTGCCTCGGGCGGAGCAGTGCGCGCCGGGCGCCGCGGGGATGTCCAGAGCCGGGTTGCGGTCGAAGAACCCGACCGGCTTGAGGGTGAACCCGGTGTACTCGACGGGCATGATCGGCCAGTCCTCCGGCCGCGGGAAATGCGTCGCGCCGAACGTGTGCCAGAGGACGATGTCCTCGCCGTCGATCGCGCGGTCGGCCTGGGTCCAGGAGCTGACACCGCCGACCCCCGGGTTCTGGTTGACGAAGTCACCGGCCGGGTACCGCTCGGCCGGGTCGTAGCGGGTCACCCACAGGTGGTTCGTCGCGAACGTGGCGCGGCGGTGGATGGACGACGCGTCGTCCGCCAGGAGCGTCGGCTTGCCCTCGGGGTAGAGGGCGTAACCGACCGGCTGGCCCAGCTCGTTGGCCTTCTCGGTGTTGACGATGTGCCAGGTGCGACCGACCGAGTTGTCCGCCCGCCGGCCCGCTTCGGACTCGCGGGTGAGCCGGGTCCGGACCCGGCGGAACGCGTTGCCGTACGGGTTGCCCGCCCCCATCGGCACCCGCTCGGCCTGGACCTCGTCGACGGCGTTGGTCACGCCGTCGACAGTCATGTCGAGCCGGGCGGAGAACATGTGCTGGTGGAAGGGCGCCCCGAGGCCCGGAGCGACCTCGGCGGAGAACTCCCCGGGCGTGCCGGAGGTGAACAGCATGCCCGTCAGCTTGACCTCGAGTTGGATGGTGCCGTCGAGGTAGAGGTACCAGTAGAACCCGTAGTCGTAGTTGCCGATCGGGGCGAAGAAGGAGATCACCATCCGGCGCTGGCGACGAGTCTCGCGAGCCTGGGTGAAGAGGTCGGAGTGCTTCCACAGCACGCCGTAGTCCTCCTCGTGCATGCAGATCGCGTTGCGGATCGTCTTCGGGTTGCCGAGGTCGTCGGCGATCACGGCGTCGGTGTAATGGATGTCGCCGAGGCAGTCGCAGCCGAGCTCGAGGGAGTCGGCGTAGCGGGCGAACATGTACTCGCCGCAGTCGAAGTAGTTCTGCCAGAACCGCACCGGGGCCGGGTCCGCGTACGGCACGACCATCTCGGCGACCGACGCCCGGTAGACGACCGGGCGGCCGTCGAAGTTGATCTGATGCAGCGTCAGCGCCTCGCGGACGTTGAAGCCGTAGCGGAAGTCCCAGCGGCCCCAACGGACGTGGTTGCCCTCGACGGTGAAGCTACGCCCCTCGGGCTGAGTGATCTCGATCGGGCGCAGCGTGTCCAGGGGCGGGCCCTGCACGGCGGGATCGTCGTAGTTGCCGCTGCGCTCCGGCACCGGCACCGCGCCGGTGTCGATGAGGCGGTCCACCTTGCGGGCGGTGAGGTCGACGTAGGCGACCAGACCGTCGACCGGGTGCGCCCACGGGTGGTCGAGCTCGCCGTCCTGCCGGAACCCGAACGAGCGGACGATGCGGCGCCCGGCCTCGTCCGGGTAGTCGTCGTACACCCCGGCGGACAGCGGAACGGCGCGCACCTGCGCGGGTTCGAGACCGCGGGCCGCGAGGGCCTCGACCCAAGCGGTGTCGGCGTTGAGGATGTCCTCGATCGTCTCGAATTCGGCGTCGATGATCGGCAGTTGCCCCTCGGCGGCGCAGTCGATTTCGCGCTGGGACACGACCGTCCGGCTGTCGGTGGAGACCACGGTGTCCCAGGACCGGCCGGTGGCCATGTCGAGCAGCGCCACCCGGAACCGCCGATCCGTCGCCGCACCGGCCAGCACCGCGCTCTTGAGGGGTTCTTCCGGGAGGAGGAAGCCGTAGCGCACGGTGTCGCCGAGCAGCCCGGCATCGACGAGAACCTCGCGGACCGTGCGGACCTCCTCCTCGCTCGCCATGGACAAGGGATGCGTGCTCTGGACAGTGGTGGTCATAAGTTGCTCCTGGGTGAGTGCCGGCGTCACCGAGCCTGCGTGTGGGACGCGATGACGCTGTGTCAGATGAGGGCGAAGACGGTCCCGCCGACGGCGAAGCGGTCGGCGAACGTCCCGGCGCCGCGGTGGGCGAACGGCTCCTCGTCCGGGATGGTCTCGGGGTCGGGGTCGGGCTCCGGGTTCTGCCCGTGGGAGTGCTCGACCATGGTCGGGTAGAGCGCTCCGAGATCCACGGTGATGCCATTGAAAGTGAACGGCTCGCTGTCGAGAATCGTGTAGTTCACCCGGGTGTCGAAGGTGCCCGAGCGCGGGTTGATCTGGAAGTACTCCTCGGCCTTGTAGGTCGCGACGAGGGTCCCCTTCAGGAAGGACGCGCGGTCGTCGAACGACCGCGACCCGTCCGGACTCGGGTCGAAGAACACGCGCAGCCGGGTGGACGCGGCGGACCGGCCGATCATGTGGCCGGGGAAGTCGTCGCCCGCGCCCGTGCTGAAACCCTCCCGTGCCGAGCCGCTCCGGACAGCGACGAGGTGGGCGCTCTGCGGACCGCGCCCGTGGGCGGTGACGGCCGCGGAGTCGAAGAGCGACACGTCGTCCCCGAACAGCGGACCGTCCTTGCCGAACGCGCCGAAGATCACGAAGCGACCCTCGAAGCGCGCCCCGTCGACGTTGCCCGGGGGGTGCCCCTCCAGCCGGCCGCGGCCGGCGATCTGCAGGACGAGTCGTACGCCGAGAGATTCCATGTCGCTACCTCGTCTCGTCTTGGTCGCGGCTAGCGCGGGGTCTTCGACGTGGGCTCGAACGCCGGCCCGTGCCCCGGGACGATCAGGGCGGGGTTGAGCGCGAGGACGCGCTCGCGGCTGACGTGGAAGGCCTCGTTGTTCGTCCCCACCGGGTCGTCGGCCGGGGGAAGCTCCGAGGTCCACCACAGGTGCGTCAACGCGACCAGGCCGTCGGGGGTGTTGACCAGCACGGTGATGTCCTGGTCGGTGTGGCCGGGGGTCTGGATGAGCTTCACACCCGGAACGAGGTCGACGCCCTCGGCGAAGCGCAGCGTCCACTGGTCGTTCTTGTAGATGCCCCAGACGTCGTGGGTGGCAGCGTTCTCGAACAGGGCGATGTTCAGCGTGTGGTCGGGGTGCTGGTGGCTGATGACGACGTCGGTGATCTCCTCGGGAGAGAATCCACGCTCCTTGAGCGGGTCGAGGATCGCGCCACGGCTCCGCACGAAGCCGGGGTCGTGGACGATCTTCCTGTCGCCGGCCCGCAGAAAGGTCACGCTCGACGCGACCGTGAAGGTCTCGCCCACGCTGGGAAACGGCCACGGCGCGTAGCCCGCGGAGAGGACGACGCACTCGTCGACCATGCCGGTGGGAAGATCCGGGTTCGTCATGTCGGCTCGCAACCTTTCGATCGGTGGGCCACCGCGCTTCGTCGCAGTGGCCGGACTGCTACCAAGGGAGTAGACGCCGCTCCGGCGAGGCCCGATAGTCCCGAATCAGTACTGTGGCGACGGAGGAGGTGCTCGATGCCGGACAGCTCCCTGAGCCACTACCCCGGTCTGGAGGGCGTGGAGTACTGCCCTGTGGCCATCGGCGCGAATGTGATGGGCGATCGCTGGTCCCTGCTCATCGTTCGCGAGTTGCTCGTCGGCGCCACCCGCTTCAACGAGATCCATCGGGCCCTGCCCGGACTGTCCCGTTCCATGCTCTCGGGACGCCTGCGGAGTCTGGAGCGGCACGGCCTGCTGGAGCGGCTGTCCGACGAGAGCGGCTACCGCCTGACGGAGGCAGGTGCCGGCCTGCGCGACGTGCTCATGGCGCTGGGCGCGTGGACGGTGCGGTGGCGCTTCCCAGCGCCGGCCGAGGCCGTCCCCGACTCCCCGCTCCTGCTCTGGCGCATGTACCAGGGCATCGACACGGACCGGCTCCCGCCGCAGCGCGTCACGGTGGAGTTCGCGTTCGACGACGCGGAACCCAGCCGCGGGTGGATGCACCTGGACGGAGCCGACTCCTCGCTCTGCATGGACGCTCCGGGAAACGTGCCGGACGTGGTCGTCTCCGGCTCGGTCCGCACCTGGCTGGCCGTGTGGTTCGGCCACCGCACCTATACCGATGCGGTCGAGTCCGGCGACCTGGACGTCAAGGGCGCCGCCCATTTGGTCTCCCAACTACCGAACTGGTTCCACCTGAGCGCGCTCGCCTCTCTGGTCGTGGAGCACCAGGCGACCGCCGATTGACTGTCGCGCGCTCATCCAGCCCTTGCGCACATCGGCACTAGTCCTGAGATCGGATCGCCCCGTCTGGCTCACACAGGCGTCGAGGCACCCGGACGGAACGCCGGGCCGTGCCCGGGGACGACGAGACCGGCAATGTCGAGGACGCGTTCGCGTTGCTCCCGCAACTGCGCGCGGTCGGGGGCGTGCGGGTCGTCGGCGGGGCCTTCGCTCCCCCACCACAGGTGGGTGAGGGCGACGACGTCGTCGGCGGTTCCGACGAGGGTGGTGACGTCCTGCAGAGAATGCCCGGGCGTGAACAACAGTTGGACGCTCGGGGTGAGCAGAACTCCGTCGGCCGGACGCACGGTCATGTGATCGCCCTCGAGCACCCAGCGGTAATCGTGCACCGGCACCACGGGGAACAACGCGACGTTGAGCGTGTGGTCGGGGTGATGGTGGCTCAGGACGACGTCGGTGACGTCGGCCGGGCTGACGCCGAGCTCGCGCATCGGGCCCAGGATGAGCTCCCGGTCGGCGACCATGCCGGGGTCCACGATGATCACGCGGTCCCCGTCGCGGATCAGGCTGACCGTCCCGGCGACATGCGGCAGGCGCACGTAACCTTCGGCCAGGACGTCGACGCGGGCGGTGCGAGCGAGCTCGGTCATGCCGGCGGAAGTTACCAGGTATGGAGGATCGGCATGGACACCGGCGAGGAGCCTTTGCTGTCCGCGCACTGGACGAAACCCGATGCCCAGACCGTTGCGGAGCGGCATGCCTTCCTGGGGAAGGTCGCGGCCGCCCTCGCCCAACCACGGGCTGCCTCCTTGGCGGAGCTGCGGCCGGCAGCCGGGCAGACCGTGCTCGACGCCGGCTGCGGCACGGGGATCGCCGCCGTCGAGCTCGCGGCCCTGGTCTCCCCCGGCGGCCGCGTGCTCGCCGTGGACGCCGACCCCGACATGGTCGCCGCGACGGCGAGCCTGGCAGGCGGCGGTCCGGTCGAGCCCCGCGTCGGGGACATCCTCGCCCTCGACCTGCCCGACAACGCTGTCGACGCCGCCCGAGTGGAGCGGGTCCTGCTCCACCTGACGCCCGATCAGGCCGACGCCGCCGTCGCGGAACTCGTCCGCGTGACCCGGCCCGCCGGCCGGGTCGTCGCGCTCGAGCCCGAGATGCTGCAGCTGTCGATCGACGCCGGGGACGCTGTTCGGCGTCTGCTGCAGGCCGCGTGCGACCGGATCGCGAACCCCCGCGCAGGCGTCCGGATCCGCGGCGCCCTTCTCGACGCCGGATGTTCCGACGTCACCGTCGCGGTGCACCCGATCGTCGTCACCGACCTCGGCACGTTCCTGGTCCTCAATCCACTCCGGGAGAGAGCAGCCCAGCTTCTCGACGCAGGGCTCGTGATCGGTGCCGACGTCGAGGAGGCGTTCGCCGACTTGTCGGCCCGCGACGCCGCCGGGCGCTTCCTGTCGGTGCACCTGCTCTACGTCGTCTCGGGCACGGTGGGCTCCCGGTGACCGGCCTCCTCAGGGAAGTAACGTCCGAACGTGCTGCCCGTCAGCGCAGCGAGGCACCGATGGCCGCGCCGCCGTCGACGTCGAGGACGACACCGGTCACATACCCGGCGGCGGCGGAGCAGAGGAAGGCCGCCGCTTCTGCGATGTCCTGGGGGTCGCCTGCCCGTCCGAGCGGGACCCGCGAGACGAGCCGGTCGCGCGCCTTGTCGGTCAGCGAGGCGAGCATGGGCGTGGCGATGACTCCCGGGGCGATGACGTTCGATGTCACGTTCCGGCGCGCTCCTTCGAGGGCGATGGTCCTCGAGAGTCCGACGACGCCGGCCTTGGCCGCCACGTAGTTGGCCTGGCCGTAATTCCCGCGCCAGCACATCGAGGAGAGGGACAGGATGCGTCCGTAGGACCGTTCGGACATCGCCGCGAAGTAGGCGCGGGTGCAATGGAACATCCCGTTGAGACTGACGCCCAGGACGGCTGCCCAGTCGTCGTCCGACATGCCGGTCAGCAGTCCGTCCCGGATGATGCCCGCGTTGTTGACGAGGACGTCCACCGGGCCTTCGGTCAGCACGTCCGCCGCCCACCTGGTCACCTGCGCCGAGTCCGCGACGTCCACGAGGTCGGCGCGTACGGGTGCGCGGGCGCTTTCGTCGATGTCTTTCTGAGCCTGCGTCAGGGCCTCCGCGTCGACATCGCAGACGACGACGTGTGCACCTTCGGCAGCGAAGCGAAGGGCCATCGCCAGCCCCAGGCCCTTCGCCGCACCGGTCACGACGACTTTGCGGCCGACGTACCTGTCCATCTCGACCTCCCAGAAGGTTCGCTCCTGCAACGGGATCTACCGGCGTCTGCCCTCGGCGAATTCGCCGAGGGGTCCACGGACGTCCGCGGTCGCCCAGTGGGTAGCGAACGCCGCGCTCTCCCGCTCGAGAGCCTGGCCGGGCGACGTCTCCCGCAGGGTGTTCAGCAGGTCCTTGGCCGCACGCTGCGCGGCCGGGCGTCCGGCGCACAACTCGCGCAGGATTGCGGTGACCACCTGGTCGAGATCTGCCTTGTCCGCTACCTGGTAAGGGAATCCGTAGCGGTGCAGTTCCTCTGCCGCCACCAGCTCGCCGGACAGCATGAGCCACCGGGCGACGGGTTCGGGGAGCCGTCGTGGCAGGCGCACGCTGCCGCCACCCGCCGGGATGAGCCCGTTCCGGACGTGACCGTCACCGATCAGCGTCCCGCGTTCGGCGACCACGACGTCGCAGGCGAGCGCCAGCTCCAGCCCGCCGGCGACGCAGTGTCCGTGCACCACCGCGACCACGGGCTTGGGGAGGGACTCGATGACAGTGAAGCATTCCGAGACGCCGCGCAGGAACTTGTCGGGGTCCGTCCCTGCCTCGGCCATGTCGCGCAGGTGGAGCAGGTCGGCGCCGGCGCAGAAGCTGCGGCCCGCGCCGGCGATGACCACGACCGTCGTGTCCGGGTCGTTGCCCGCGGCGACGACCCCCGCGCGCAAGGCCTGGACCAACTCGGGATCGAGCGCGTTGCGGCGTTCCGGCCGGTGCAGGGTCAGGTGCCGGATCGCGCCCTTCTGCTCCACGCGCAGGACGTCCGACGAAGCCGGCCCTGGCGAGGAATCGTCCATGTGGGAGCCGCTCAGTCCCGGCCGGCGCGGTGAATGGCGTCCGCCAAGCCGTCCGGGTTCGAGAACATGACCTCGTGGCTGCCCGGCATCTGGACGAGACGGAACAGACCCAGGCGGTGGGACATGCGCGGGTGCCAGCCCCACTCGGGCAACTGAGTGAGCGTCATGTCCTCGGTGCAGTTGATGAAGCTCTTCGGGATGTCGAGGGTGTAGAAGTCCGTCAGGTCCAGCTTGTCGGTGAGGGTCTTGACGGGGTGGGGACGCAGCTGCGCGAAGGACGCCTGGGCGACCTCGAGAGGGGCGTCCTGGATGAACGCCTCGCGCCACACGGGGAAGGTGAGGGAGCACCCTCCGTCGCCGCGGTCGGCCGCGCTCTTGTCGATGGCCTCGCGCAAGGGCGGCGGGAGTTCGTCGTAGACGCTGTTGCCGTTGGCGACGACGAACGCGTTCCAGAACACGAGGCGCTTCATGCGCGCAGGCTGCGCCTCCGCGACCTTGCTGATCACAGAACCGCCGTAGCTGTGCCCCACGAGGACGACGTCGCGCAGGTCGTGCTCGACGAGGTAGTCGATGACGGGTGCACACGCCTGCGCGTGGGTGGTGTGCAGGTCGGCGTCGGGTTCGTTGCCGCCGACCGTCGGATGGTGCACGTCGTGCCCGAGCGCCGTCAGCGCGGCTGCGGTCGGCTCCCAGCACTCGCCGTGGTGCCATCCGCCGTGGACGAGGACGATCGTTGCCATGTCTTCTCCCTTGTGTTGTGCTCAGGCGCCGCCGGCCGAGGCCGATCGCTCGGTTTCTTCCCGCCGCCGGGCCCGCAGGGTGTTGCGCTGGATCTTGCCGCTCGGCGTCTTGGGCAGGCTCGCCTCGAAGTGCACCCGGCGCGGGTAGGCGTGGGCCCCGTACCGGTCGCGGACGAGTTGCTTCAGCTCGTCGGCCAGATCGTCGCTGCCCGTCTCCCCGGCGCGGAGCACGACGAAAGCCTCGACAACTTCGCCGCGCATCGCGTCCGGGGCCGCGACGATCGCGCATTCGGCTACGGCAGGATGGCTGTTGATGATCGCCTCGAGATCGACCGGGCCGATCCGGTAACCGGCCATGATGATCACGTCGTCCGCACGTGCCGAGAAATGGACGTAGCCGTCGGAGTCCCTGGCCGCGCTGTCCCCGGTGAGGAACCACGTGCCGTCGGCTACGTACCGGGCAGCCGTGGCGTCGGGATCCCCGCTGTAGCCCTGGAACCACATCAGGGGGCTGTCCGCCACCCTGACGGCGACCCGGCCGAGAGTTCCGGTCGGGGCTGGGACGTCGGCATCGGGTTCCAGGATCTCGACCGACCATCCCGGCATCGGGTGGCCCATGGAGCCGTCGCGGATCGGACGGGCGAGCGCGGGGTGGGCGTGATTGCTGAGGATCATCCCCAGTTCGGTCTGCCCGTAGTGGTCCCGCACGTGCAGCCCGAGCGCACCGACGGCCCACGCGTTGATCTCGGGGGTCAACGGCTCCCCCGCGCTGGCCGCGCAGCGCAGGTTCGGCTCCGCGTCCGGCGGCCGATCGCTCACCCGTAGGGCGCGGTAGATGGTGGGGGCGGCGCAGAAGTTCGTGACCCCGAGGTCGGTCAGGATCCGCCAGGTCAGCGTCGGGTCGAAGTTGCCCTCGGCGAGGATGAAGGCGCGGCCGAGTGCGAGCGGTGCCGTCACCCCGTACCAGAGCCCGTACGCCCAGCCGGGATCGGCAGCGCACCAGAAGACGTCGCCCTCGCGCAGGTCGAGCCCGAACCCTTCGTAGGCGACCAAGGCGGCGAGCGCCTTCTGTGGGACGACGACGCCCTTCGGCCTCCCCGTGGTACCGGAGGTGAAGATCTCGAACATGGCCCCGTCCCCGGCCCGGCGCGCAGACTCGTCCAGCGGCGGGCGGGACGCTCCCTGCAAGCGGAACGGGCCGGTCGGCGCGGACGAGTCGAGGGCGCATTCGACGCGCACGAACAGGTCGCTGGCGTCCAGTGCGGGAAGTTCCACCTTCTGGCGTTGCGCGGTGTCGTAGATGACGGCGACGGCCCGGGCTTCAGTCAGGCGCGAGACGACAGCCTCGCCGCCGAACGCCGTGAACAGCGGGACGTGCACGGCGCCGGCCCGCCAGATCGCCACCAAGGCGACGACGAACTCGACACTCTTGCCCATCAGCGTCGCGACGCGGTCACCCGGCCTGATCCCCGCGGCCTCGAGATCGGCCGCCAGCCGGCGGGAGCGCTCCGTGAGTTCCCCGAAGCTGACCACCTCGACGCTGAGGTCGCGCCGCACGAAGCGCATCGCCACAGCCGAAGGCTCGTGGCGGTCGCAGAGGAAATACGCCGGCCCGGGCGAGGTGTCGGCGTACTCGGCCAACAGACGGCGCACGTGGTCGGCAACGGAGGGAGCCGGTGCGGGGAGTACCATTTCGGGTACGTTAGTACTCAACTTAGTACTACGCAAGAGACTCTCCGGCCCGCGCCCCGACCTCGTGTCCTAGGCTCGACGCGGTTGGCGCGGGCCATATCGATGGGCGGCGGACGTTGACGACAGAGGTGTCGGACACGGGGGCACAGGCCCCGGTTCCGCTGCGCCGCACGGATCAGATCGAGGCGCGGCGCGTCGAACTGCTCGACGCGCTCGAGGCGTTGTTCCTCGCCGAGGGCTTCGAGCACCTGACGGTCAACGACCTGGCGAGACGGCTCCAGTGCTCTAAGACGACGCTGTACAGCGTCGCCCCGAGCAAGGAACAGATCGTCGTCACGGTCGTGAAGCACTTCTTCCGCCGCGCCGCGACGATGATCGAGGCGGCCCTGCTCGAGGTGGAACAACCCAGGGACCGCATCGCGGCATACCTCACCGGGGTCGGGGCCGCCATGCGCCGAGGCTCCGCGAGGTTCGTGCAGGACATGACGAACTACGGACCCACCGCCGAGATCTACCGCCACAACTCCCGAGTCGCCGCGGACCGCGTCGGCGACCTCATCCGCCTCGGCGTGGACGCCGGCGTCTTCCGTGAGGTCAACGCGGCGTTCGCGGCGCAGGTCGTAGCCGCTGCGATCACCGGCATTCAGTCCGGCGAACTCCTGCGCAGGACCGGGATGAGCTCAGGCGATGCCTTCAGCGAGCTCGCCGAGCTGCTCGTTCACGGCCTGACCGCCAAGTTAGCGCCGGCAGTCCACAGCCACCGGGAAACGATGCGCCGCAAGCCTCCCGCGCACACCGGTCCGATCGCAGAGCGAGCCATGCTGTCCAATTGCCTTGATGCCTCGTCTCACGATGCAGGCGAGGACCGGGACCGAACAGCGACCCCCCGGGCGATCGACCCGCGTACACCAGAGCAAGCGGAGGAAGCATGAACCGGGGATTGGCAACTGTCATCGGCGGCCTGACGGTGTTGAGCGCAGTCTCCGCGTGCGGTAGCAGCGGGACGAGCCCGGTGGCCGCCGCGGCGCCGGCGAGCACGGGGACGGCGGCGACGGACTCCGGGACGCGGCGGGTTCACCGCCGGGCGACCCGATGGCCCTGAACACGCCTTCGGCCGACTTCTCCTACATCCCGGGAATGGCGATGGGCGCCCCGCCGCAGACAAGTCAACTGCTGTGCTCCGAGCACAGTTGCGACGCGGTGTTCATCCCGCCGTCGACCGAGGAGGTGAGTCCGTTCGGGCTCGCGGTCACCCTCGTCGAGTCCGACACCGAACAGGCCGTCATCTCGGTGTCCGGCAAGGAGTACGTGGTGAAATCGGGTAAGCCGGTGCTGATCAAGGGGGTTACAGCGTCGTTGACCAGACCGCCCGGAGCGGTCGTGAACCTGAACTTCCGCAAGGGCGCAGCTTCCTAGGCGCCGGACCCGTCGTAGCGCGGATAGACAGCGGCCGTCGCGCCGGTCGGATCGACCCTGCCGAGGACGGCGTCCGCGATCGCCGCGATGTGGATGCGGTCACCCGTCAGATCTCGCGCAGCGCGGGGATGAGCTCTTTCTCCGCCCACGCCAGGAACTCCCCCTGCGCGTCCCCACCGATCTGCAGGAGCGCGAGGTGGGTGAACCCGGCGTCAGCCCACTGCCGTGCCGCCTGCACGCACTGCTCGACGTCCGAACCGCACGGGATTGCCTCGGCGACGTCCTCCGGGCGGACGAAGGTGGAGGCCGCGTCAAAGGCCGCAGGGCCGGGCAGTTCGGCGTTCACCTTCCAGCCGGAGCCGAACCAGCGGAACTGCTCGTGCGCGCGGGCGACGGCCGCGTCGCGATTCCGGTCGTAACAGATCGGCATTTGTCCGTAGCAGGGCTTGCCCGCACCGCCCGCTGCGGAAAAGGCAGCGATCAGGTCCGCATTCGGCTCGACGGCGATCAGGACGTCGGCGTATTCCCCCGCGAGCTTGCACGACTGCGCCCCCGACGCGGCGATCCCGATCGGCGGTGGTGGTGCCGGCACGTCGAACAGCCGGGTCGAACGTACCTCGAAATGACGTCCAGTCAGATTTACGTCCTCGCCCGTGAACAACGCGGAGATGATCTCCACCGCCTCGGCGAGCATGTCGTGCCGGACGTCGACGGGCGGCCACCCACCGCCGACGACGTGCTCGTTGAGGTTCTCCCCGGAGCCCAGCCCGAGGGTGAACCGCCCGCCCGACAGGAGCGCGGTCGTCGCGGCGAGCTGGGCAATTACAGCGGGGTGGTAGCGAATCGTCGGACACGTCACGAACGTCATCAAGGGCAGCGACTCGGTGGCCTGCGCGAGCGCGCCGAGCACCGACCACGCGGACGGCGCGTGACCCTGCTCCTCCAGCCAGGGGAAGAAGTGATCGCTGATCACGGCGAAGTCGAACCCTGCCGCCTCGGCCTCGACGGCGTCCCGCACGAGCTGTGCCGGCCCCGCCTGCTCGCACATCAACGTGTAGCCGATCTCCATCCCGCTACCGCCCTCGGTCGTCACCTCTGTCGAAACTTCACCTCAGCGGTGTTCCAAACCAGGGACCTGCCAAACGCGCGGCCCGGGGGCTTGCTGCACTGAACTATTGTTCGAGCGCCGACGACCTTCGAGCCGGCGTATCCCGGCAACCGCTCAGGAGCCGAGTTGGACGAGGCACACCCCGGCACCCACGTGGCGGTGCTCGCATTCGACATCTTCGGCACCGCCGTCGACTGGCGCACCGGCGTGGCGGCTCAGGCAGAGAAAATCGCAGGCCGGTGTGGCCTCCAGATCGACGGCACAGACCTCGCCGACGACTGGCGGGCCAGGTACCTGCCCGCGGTAGCTGAGATTCGCTCCGGCGACAAGGAGTGGCGCTACCTCGACGCCGTGCATCGCGAGTGCCTCGACGACCTGCTCGCAGAGCGAGGTATCGAAGCCTTCTTCGGCCCGCGGGACCGGGCAGAGTTGGTGCTGGCGTGGCACCGGCTGCCCGCGTGGGAGGACGCCGCTCCCGGCCTCGCTCGGCTGCGCCGGCGCTACACCGTGGCAGCCCTTTCCAACGGCGGATTCGCGCTGATGACCCGGCTCGTCAAGGCAGCCGCTCTCCCGTTCGACTGCATCATCTCGGCCGATTTGGCGAGCGCCTACAAGCCTGATCCTGCCGTCTACCTGCGTGCGGCGCAGCTGCTGGACGTCCCGCCGGCCGCCGTGATGATGGTGGCGGCGCACGCCTGGGATCTCGATGGCGCCCGCAGCGCGGGGTTCCGGACGGCGTACGTAGAGCGACCGGACGAGTGGCCCGGCAATCCCGGCCCTCGCCCGGAGACCTGCGACATCACGGTCACCGATTTCGAGAACCTCGCCGACGTGCTCGGATGCTGACGGCGTCAGGTCACGGACCCCGATGCGGCCCGGTCCTCAGGCTCGGCGTGGACGTCCCCACGGCTCGTTCGAGGGGTTAGCGCGCGACGGCGACGTCACGCCAACGCTTTCAGCCAGGTTCCGATCGCGTCGGCGATCTCTTCCGGCGAGTCCTCCTGGATGAAGTGGATTCCGGAGACCGTCACTTCGGTCTGGTTCGGCCAGGTCCGCGCGAAGTCCCGCATGCCGCCGGTGAGGATCGCGCCGGGCTCGGCGTTGACGAACAACTTCGGCACGTCGCTGGTGGCCAGCCACTGCCCGTAGTTCCGGACGATCTCGACGACGTCGGCAGGGGACCCGTCCAGCGGCATCTGCCGAGGCCACGTCAGCGTCGGCCGGCGGTCTTCCCCTGCGTTGAGGAACGGACGGCGGTACTCCGCCATCTCCTCGTCGGACAGCTTGCGGATGATGCTGCGGGGCAGGATCTTCTCGACGAACAGGTTGCCGTCGAGGACGAGCGCCTCACCCTCGTCCGAACGCATCTTGGCGAAGATGCCGGCCGCCGACCATTCGGACATCGCCATCGGCCGCACGACGGCCTCCATGTAGGCGATGCCGCGCAGAGCGTCCGGATGGCGGCGCGCCCAGTCGAAACCCAGGGCTGAACCCCAGTCGTGCAGGACGAGGGTCACGCCCTCGGTCACACCGACCTGGGCCAGGAACTCGTCGACGTAGGGCTGGTTCTCGGCCAGCGAGTAGGAACCGGGGCCGGAATCCGGGAGCTTGTCGGAATCGCCCATGCCGACGAGGTCCGGGGCGATGCAGCGGCCCAAGCCGGCCAGCGGCGCCATGATGTTGCGCCACAGGTAGGACGACGTCGGATTTCCGTGCAGGAACACGATCGGCGCGCCCTCGCCCTGCTCCACGTAGGCCATGCGGCGGCCCAGGACGTCTACGTACTTCTTGGACTGGGTGGAGCTCGCCATGCGGTGTCTCCTCGGAGTGAGATTGCCCGGCCGAGCCTAGTTGGTCAGACCGGTCTGTCAAGTTTGCCTGACTAGTCGGTATAGTCCCGCTCGCGGTCGACTTCGGCCGGACGAAACCGAGCAGCGCCATCGACAGGAGCCCCAAGTGCCCGTCAGGTACGAGATCGACGGCCAGGTCGTCCTCATCACGATCGACCGCCCGGAGGCGATGAACGCGCTCGACGGTGCCCACAATGCCGAGCTGACCGAGGCTTTCGACCGCTACGAGTCCGACCCCGGACTGCACGCGGCGGTGTTGACCGGCGCCGGAGAGAAGGCCTTCAGCGCCGGTGCGGACCTGCGGCACCTGCTCCCGGCGTTCCGCGACGCCGTCCGGGCCGGGGAATCGCCGCCGTGGGTCTTCGGCGGGATCACCGCGACGGCGCACGCGGGGAAGCCCAAGATCGCCGCCGTGAACGGCTTCGCCCTCGCCGGCGGGCTCGAACTCGCGCTCGCCTGCGACATCCGCCTTGCCTCCCCCAACGCGCGATTCGGTCTCGCCGAGACCAAGCTCGCGATCATCCCCGGCGCGGGCGGCACCCAGCGCCTGCCGCGGATGATCCCCCTCGGCGCGGCGATGGAGATGATCCTTTCCGGCGAGCCGATCGGCGCGGAGGACGCCCTGCGTTGGGGTCTGGTGAACCGCCTACAAGGGCGGGTTCTACCACTCCTTCCCGTCCAAGAGCAGCCTCGGCATCGCCGTGGTCGACTACCACGGCGCCAGGCTCTGGCCTCTGCTGGACGCCTTCGAAGGGCGCCAGACCGGCCCGGCGGAGCGCATTCTTGCGACGGCTGAGGTGGTCGGCGACATCCAGGGCAGGCTGCGCGCCTACTTCAGCCGCGCTGTCGGGTGCCCCCTGGGAAACCTCGCCGCCGAACTCGCGACCACGGAGGAAATTGTCGGCAGGCACGCCGGATCCGTCCTCACCGCATGGGAGCACCGCGTCGCCCGTCATTGCCGAGACGCCGCCGCGGCGGGCGAGCTTGCCGCCGGCGTCGATCCGGCGGAGCTCGCTCGCCGCGTCCTCGTGACGATGCAAGGCGCCATCTTGCTGGCGAAAGTGGGCAACGGGATGCCGACGACGATCGTCCGCACGATGCAGCTGATGATCGACACCGACCTGGCCTAGCCCGAACGCGAGGAACTGGTCTCGCGTCAGACGAAGAGCTCGCACCAACCCCCGAGCCGAAACCCCGCCGGAAACGCTGAACTTCAGGCCCGGAAGCCGGAGGCTTTCCCCCGCGGGCGACCGATGTTCTCCCACGGGAAGACGCCGCGGACCTTGGTGACCGTTGTGCGCAGGACGAACCCGTCGGGCGCGTCCGGCCCCGGGTAGGTGACCTCCGGCCCGAGGTAGACGTGAGCCAGGCGTTGCAGCAGGGCTGCGCCGCCACCGTCCGTCAGGCGCGAAGTGCCCTCGGCGACGAGGTAGTGCTGCAGCCCGGAGGGGTTGATCGTCGGAAGCTGCACGGAGACCGACACCCGCGGGTCCCGGGCGATGTTGCGGTGCTTCTTGTACGTGTTGGACAGGTGCGCGGAGACGATCTCGCCGTCCTCCACACCGACCCAGACGATCGTCACATGGGGACTACCGTCCGCGTTGATCGTGACGACGTGCCCAAGGTGCGGACCCGCGAAGAAGGCTTCTTCGATCTGCGGTGTCAGGACGTTCGTCGGAGCCACTAGTCCACCCAGACCGGCTTGACCGAGGCTGCCCAGTCAGCGAAGTTGCGCGGCTCGCGGCCCAGGACGCGGGCGACGTCGCCGGAGACAACGTCCTCTCCGCCGCGGTGGACGAGGGCGAACAGCTCGTTGACGAGGTCGGCGTAGTCGCCGGGCACGCCGAGGCCTTCGGCCGCACCCTTCCAGTCGCCCGGGGCAAGGTCGACGAAGGTGATCTCGCGGCCGAGCAGGTCACTGAGGATCTTCGCCGCGTCTGCGAAGCTCAGCGACTCCGGCCCGGACAGGTCGTAGGTCTTGCCCGCGTGGCCCGTGCCGGTCAGCGCGGCGACGGCCACGGCCGCGACGTCGTCGAGGTCGACGAACGGAGTCTTCCCGCTACCTGTCGGCACCGGGACGATGTTCTGGTCCTTGACGAACGCGGTCAGGAAGTACTCGCTGAAGTTCTGGTTGAACCACGCCGGCCGCAGGATCGTGTGCTCGAGATCTGTGGCCGCGAGCGCGATTTCCGCGCCACGCATGGGGATGTGGTCTCCGACGGAAGCTCCTCGCGCGCTCAGCAGGACGACGCGGGGCACGCCGGCGTCCTTGACCACGTCGAAGAACGCCTCCATGACCGGGACGTAGTCCACGGTGAAACCGGGCGCGACGACGTACACGGCGCTGGCCCCGTCCACGGCCGCCTTGTGGGTCGTCGAGTCGTACCACTCGAACGGCGTCGGGACGAGGCCCGGCGCCGAAGCACCGGGAGAGCGGGCGCCGACGCGCGCGGTCACCCCGGACTCCGCAAGCTGCCGGGCGACACGGGAACCGGATTTGCCTGTTCCACCGATCACGAGAATCTCAGTCATCGAGCACACTCCTCAGCAACTAGGACGTTCGTCCTAGCTCGACCGTAAGTGGCGTCACGGGCCATCGTCAAGATGATCTAGGACATCTGTCCTACCGGACGCTAAGATCCCGGCATGGCTACACAAGCACCCGCCGGCCCCCCGGCGAGCGGTCGTACCCGTGATCGAATGATCGAGGCAGCCATGCGGTTACTGCAGCGGGACGGCTACGCGGCGACCAGCTGGCGGGGCGTGGTCAACGAGGCGGGCACGCCGTGGGGCTCCGCTTACCACCACTTCCCCGGCGGCAAGGAGGAGCTCGCGGTCGCGGCCTTGGCGCTCGGCTCCCAACACGTGGTGGACATGCTCGAAGCGTCCCTCGCCGAAGGTTCCACGGTGGCCGACGGCATTCGCCGGTGGTTCGACGCGATCGCCACCGGTCTGACAGACAGTCAGTTTCGTGGTGGGTGCCCGATCGCCACCGTCGCCCTCGAGACTGCCCCCGAGTCCGCGGTTCTCACGGCCGCCTGCGCCGGGGCGTTCGACAGCTGGCGGGGCATCATTGCGACGGCCCTCACCGACGCCGGTCTAGCCCCCGGGCGAGCCGCCGAGTTCGCCACCCTCGTCGTGACGAACCTCGAAGGCGCGCTGGTGCTCGCCCGGGTCTCGCAGAACGTCGCGCCGCTCCAGCTCGCGAGGGGCGCGGTGCTCCAGCTTCTCAGCTCCGAGTTGAGCTAACCGAGCGCCGGACGAGACCGAGAACTTCGCCAGTAGATCTGGCTGGGGGCATCTACCGCCGGTTGATCAGTCGACCGGCGCGACGAACTGGTCGATCGCCGCGCGGTCCTCGGCGGGCATGGACGCGAACCACGCCTGCTCCGCACCGATCTCCGGAACTACGTGGCCCCACTCCGCCATCTGACCAGGCGGCAGTTCGCCCAAATAAATCCACACCGACCGCTCGGCGATGCCGGTCGCGGCGCTGACCGCCTTGACCAGTTCGGCCACCAGCAGCGTCAACTGCTCGCCCGGGCGGCCGGCCCTGGTGTACCCGTGCACGGCAAGGTGGTCACCCTGGAGCGCCCGCCCGCCCACGAAGTAGCCGCCGGGCTGGGTCTCGGTGAAGTACACGTGCGCGAAGAACGCCGCGGAACCCGCCACCTGTGCGTGGACCCTGGTGATCTCGTCGGCGACGAGTTGTCGGCGTGCCGCGTCGAGCACACCGGGAGGGCTCACGCAGTGATAGGTGGGCATGGAAACACTCCGCGGGTAGGCATGGGTGCGCTGGGCTTCGCTGGACTCGGGGCGCTAGCTGCCGACACGGCTCTGGCGGATGGCCCGCTCCAGAGCGTCGCGGATGTCCGGACCCACGATGGACAAGTACGACAGCCCGGCGACCGACTCGCCAGTGTCCGCAGCGATGTCGGACATGGACATCCCCTGGTCGTGCAGGTACTCGGCCCGCTCCAAGATCTTCCAAGCTTGCTCAGACAGGATCTTCATCTGCAGATCTCCTGTTCAGGGCGAGCCCGATCGACCTGAGGGCCCGTCAGTTCGAAGACGCCCGGATCAGGTGAGCCCGAGGTCGCGTACCGGACGTTACCGATGTTTGACCGATCTGTCTAGCAAAGTAGACCAGTCGTCCGCGTCGGTCATCCCGGCAGGACGTATCCGAGTCGCAGCAGCGCCTTCCGGAACTTGACCTCATGCTCCAACGGGACGGCGACGTGGCGCTCGCCGATCGGCCGGCACAACCCGCGCAGCGCGCGATCGCGGGTGATGAGCGCAGCGACCGCAGCATCGGCGCACTCGATCACTCGCGCGTGTCCCAGATCCGTCAGCTGCGACGCCCGGCGGGTGACGTCGACGAGGAGGGTCTGCACCGTCGCCGGCAATTCGTGACCGCTCCGCCGGGTCAGGAACGCGGCTAGCTCCCCCACGTCGCGGCCGGCGTCGACAGCTGCCCGCAGGCTCGGAGCGGACAGCGTCCAGACCCTGTCCCCCTTGCGCTCGGCGTAGGCAGAGAGCAGGAGCTCATCCGCCGGGGACACGGTCCCGGTGGCGACGACATCGAGGTCAGGCAAGACCTTCAGCGCCAGGCTCTCGTCCTCGTCGTAGGGCGCGTAGGTGTCCGTCCGGGCGAGTGCGTAGCAACCCAGTGCGGTGAGGCGGATCGCCTGTAGGCCGTCGTACCGGCTCAGCGCGTCGAGGTAGTCCGCGCCCCAGTTCTGCCGGAAGTCCTCTCGCGCGCCGACCGGGTGGACGTAGTCGATATCGAGCAGACCCAAGGTCGCGGCGTACTCGAACAGCACGGCGAGGGTGTACCGGCCCTCTAACATCTCCCACGGGTGATAGCCGTCGTAGCCCAGGCTCCCGTACTCCGCGTCAACGAGGTACAGCTTCCACACCGCCCGCTCGCTGCGGGCGATCGTCGGGCTCGCCCCCCGTTGCATGGTCGCGAACAGGTCGTCCACGTCGATCCACTCGCCCGCCGGGCAGGCGGCCAGCGCGGCGGCGACCGCTTGCCGACGGCGCCCGGCCGCGGTGAGCACGTTGGCGGCGCGCTGACCTTTGATCTCCTCGATACGGCTGAATTCGTCGATCACCGCGTGGCTCAGCCAACGACGCCACAGCCCCCGGATCACCTCGGCCGAGGGAGTACGCAGGGCGGTTCGGCCCTTCGGGGTGAGATCGAGCCGACCGCCTTCGTTGCGGGCGAGCCCGCCAGCGAGGACCAACAGCGGCCACGCGAACGAAACGATCGGGTCGTCGAGATAGAAATCGCCGTGCACGAGCCGGGCACCGACGGTGCGAATCGTCGCGGCAGACGGGCGGCCGGTCTTCTCGCTGCACCGAAGCTCACCCGCCGCGCACAGTTCCAGCACGGCGCGCAGGTTGAGCAGCGCCTCCCGCTCGGTGACGCGCACCCGGTGCTCCCCGACCGCGCTCAACGGTCCCGCCTCGTCGGTGTGCACCCTCGCCCCTCCCGCGTCCATCTACCAAACCCGACCGACCGGCCGGTCGCCACACGAATGCCCAGCACCCACAGGTGCGCCAGCGCCGTCGTGGTGGGGCAGCGGGCAGCGCGCCGACGGCCAGGATGCCAGGCTCAATGTTCGGCGGCGATCAGACCCAGCCCTTCCCAGGCGAGCCGGGTCGGTCAGAGAGGGCGTTGCACGCCCATCCCACGTCGTGCCGCAGCCCGCGGCCGTCGCGGCTTGACACCCGCACAGGGGCACGCCTCGAGATCACAGGTTCGGCGCAGGCGACCAGCCGACTGCGCGCCATGCTCACGCGAGCCTCGCAGCTCCGGGCGACGAGTTAGCGGGCCGTCATAGTTCGGGGATGAACGCTTCAGCTGTGCAGTCGCTTCGGCCTAATCCGTCATAAGTCCTTCTCCATGCACGAGCGGGCGCGCGTCGCCCGAGGCCGCAGATCGTCGCGAGGCGATCGACGGCATGCAGTCCGGTGATCTTCTGCGCACGTCGGCCCTCAAGTCGAGCGATGCTCGCACCGCCTCAGCGCAATTTCGTCCGCGTGAGGTGAACCAAGCAAGACTCAGGGTGCTTGGAACAGCAGGCGGGGCCGCGGTCTACTGGTCGATCAGAGCAACGGTCGCCGTGAGCGGCTGACGAGCCACATTCTATGGAGTACGACATACCTCATCGGCATCCACGATCTAGCAATCGGGCCATTCCCAGACTAGTTCGGGCGTACCGCTCACACTATGCTATGGTGAATTGCATAGTACTTGGGCCCACCGATGGATGGACACGCATGACGATCACGCGACCACACCCGGCAGGCGAAGCCGCCGATCGTGACGTGCCGTCAGAATGCTTGGACATCCAGTACACGCTGAACGGCCGGCCGGTCCGCGCGCGCGTGGAGGCACGCCGCCTGTTGGTGCACCACTTGCGCGAGGACCAAGCTGACTGACCGGCACCCACGTGGGGTGCGACACGAGCCAATGCGGCGCCTGCGCCGTCCGCATCGACGGTCGGGTGGCGAAGTCGTGCAGCGTTCTGGCGTGCCAGGTCGATGGCTCGGAGGTAACGACGATCGAGGGCGTAGCCCCATGCGAGGGCGCCGACCTGCATCCCGTCCAGGAGTCGTTCCGGACGCCACCACGGTCTGCAATGCGGATTCTGCACCCCCGGCATGGTGCTGACGGCGATCGAGTTGCTCGAGACCCACGGGCCGCTGGACGCCCAAGAGGTGAAGCACGCGCTGACCGGGAACATCTGCCGCTGCACGGGCTACCAGAACATCGTGGAGGCCATCGTGGAACTCTCCCAGCGGTCGTGCTCGGGGATCGAGAAAACGAGATGACGGCTCACACACCCGGGTACCGAGTCGGGACAGGTTAACCAGTACGTCGGCCGGTCGGTCCAGCGTCGCGAGGATCGGCGGTTCCTCACCGGGACGGGCCGGTTCACGGAGGACATCGTCCTGCACGGCATGTTGCACGCCGCGGTCGTCCGCTCCCCGGTCGCGCACGCCATAATCCGCGGGATCGAGACGTCGGTGGCCGGTGCCCAACCCGGCGTCGTAGCGGTCTACACCGCGGCCGACTTCTGCGACGACGAGGCGGGCCCGCTCGTGACGGACTGGATTCTCCCCGTCATGGACGGCATTCCGGAGCGCCACATGATGACGGGCGACCGGGTGCGCTACGTGGGAGAGCCGGTCGCCGTCGTCATCGCCGAGACGCGCGCGCAGGCCGATGACGCGGCCTTGCTCGTCGACGTGCACTACGACGGGCTTCCGGCGGTCGTCGATGCCGAGCGCGCGGTGGCGGACGGCGCTCCACTCCTGCACGACCGCTACCCCCAAAACACCTCCTACATCTGGCATCTGGGCACCGGCGACTTCGACGAGGTCGCCGAGAAGGCCGACCACGTCTTCGAGATCCGACTGGTCAACCAACGTGTGCATGCAAGCTCGCTGGAAGCACGGGTGAGCCTCGCCGACTACTCGCCCGGCACAGACACGCTGACCTTCTATCTCGGCACACAGAACGTGCACGTGGTGCGGCGCAACCTCGCGCTGATCCTCGGCATGCCGGAGAACCGCATCCGGGTCGTGACCCCCGCGGTCGGCGGGGGTTTCGGGTCGAAGCTGTGCGTCTATCCCGAAGACGTCATCGTGTGCGCCGCAAGCCGTCGGCTCCGGCGGCCGGTGCGGTGGGTCGAGACCCGTTCGGAGCACTTCACCGGGACGTCCGGTGGGCGCGACCATGTCGAGTACGTCAGCCTGGCGACCACCCGGGAGGGCAGGATCCAGGCGATGCGGGTCAGCACGTACGCGAACCTCGGCGCCTACGTCTCGGGGATGGGCGCCGGCATTCCCAGCGTGTCGGGTCTGATGTTCCCCGGCTGCTACGACTTCGACGTGGCGGATGTGAACATCCACGGCGTCTTCACCAACACCAGCACGACGGAGACGTACCGCGGGGCGGGTCGGCCGGAGGCGGCCTACCTCATCGAGCGATCGATGGACGAGTTGGCCGTCCAGCTCGGTATCGATCGCCTCGAACTGCGGCGTCGGAACTTCGTCCGGCCCGAACAGTTTCCCTACGAGAACGCATGCGGAATGACGTACGACTCTGGGCGACTACGAGGTCTGCATGAACAAGGCGCTCGAGCTCGTCGGCTGGGACGATCGGACGCGTGAGCTGGCCGAGCTGCGGGCGCAGGGGCGGATCGTCGGCATCGGGATCGCCGTCTACGTCGAGTTCTGCGGGTTCGGCGACGGGCCGCTCCTCGAGCTCATCGGCTTCGACCGCAACTCGTGGGAGCAGGCGGTGGTGGCAGTGTCGCGCCGCGGCGAGGTGACGGTCCAGGTCGGCATCGACGCCGCGGGGCAGGGACACGAGACGTCGATCGCGCAGGTCGTGGCGAGCGAGCTCGGTATTTCCCTCGACGACGTGGAAGTCGTCCAGGGAGACACGGACACCGTGCACTTCGGCACGGGTACCTTCAATTCGCGTTCGATGTCCAGTGCCGGGAGCGCGGCCAAGATCGCCGCAGCGAAGGTCCGCGCCAAGGCGATCGCGATCGCCGCGCACCTCCTCGAGGTCGACATTGACGACGTCGTGTTCGCCGACGGCGTTTTCAGCGTCCGCGGCATGCCCGCCGGCGAGGACGGGTTCAGTTACACCTTCGAGGAGATCAGCCTTGTCGCCTTCCGCGGCAATGATCTGCCGGACGGTATGGACCCCGCGCTGAAGGAGATCGGCGTGTTCGATCCCCCGAAGTTCACCGCGCCCTTCGGTGCCCATGTGGCCATGGTGGAGATCGACCCGCAGACCGGGGAGGTCACGTTGACCAGGTACGTCGCGGTGGACGACTGCGGCAACATGATCAACCCGCAACTGGTCACCGGGCAAGTACATGGCGGCGTCGCGCAGGGGATCGGCCAGGCGTTCTACGAGAACCTCGCCTGGGACGAGGCGGGGCAGCCCGAGGCGATCAGCTTCCTGCAGTATGCCGTGCCGCGTGCCCACCACATCCCGTTCCTGGAGAGCGATCACACGATCACACCGTCGCCCCTCAACGAGCTGGGAGTGAAGGGCATCGGGGAGTCGGGGGCGATCGGACCCCCGCCCGCGATCGCGAACGCGGTCATGGACGCCCTGCGTCCGCTCGGAGTGCGCCACGTCGACATGCCGTTCACGCCCGCCAAGGTCTGGGCAGCGCTGCAGGAGGTCGCGGAATGATCCCCGCCGGCTTCGCCTACGCCGCGCCGCACACCGCCGACGCGGTGCTCTCGTTGTTGGCGGAGCACCCGGACGAAGTCAAGCTGCTCGCCGGTGGGCAGAGCCTGATCCCGCTGTTGCGGTTCCGTCTGGCCGATCCGGCGGTGCTTGTCGATCTGCGTCACTTGGACGAGTTGCGGAACGTGGAGGACGTGGGCGACGGATTTCGCGTCGGGGCCATGGTCAGCCACCGCGAGCTTCTCTGCAGCGACGCCGCCCGCGCCTGGCCGATCATTCGGGACGGTGGCGCCGACTTGGCGGATCCGCTAGTGCGCAATCGCGGGACGTTCGGCGGTTCCCTCGCCCACGCCGACCCCGCCGGGGACTGGCCGCCGATCGCCATGTCGCTGGACGCCACGCTGCAGGTCAGAAGTGTCGGCCGCGGCCGCGAGATCCGATCTGACGGGTTCTTCACCGGCCTCTTCGGCACCGCGCTAGCGGCGAACGAACTGCTCACGCACGTCGTTGTGCCGAAGCCCCCCGCAGGCAGCCGTTCCGCGTACGTCAAGATCCCGCACCCGGCGTCGGGCTATGCGGTGGCCGGCGCCGCGGCCGTCCTCGTCGTCCAGGATCAGAAGGTCCATGCGGTGCGGATCGCGCTGACCGGGATCGGAGCGGTGCCGGTTCGGGCCCGCGCCGCGGAGGATCACCTGCTCGGCACGGCCGCCACCGAGGAATCCCTGAGCGCCGCGGCCGTTCTGGCCGCGGACGGCGTCGATGTCCTCGGCGATTCCTACGCACCGGCGGACTACCGCCGCCACCTGGCCACCGTCGTCGTCCGCCGCGCCTTGGCGCGTGCGATGCACGCAACCGGTGGTTGACGCGACAGGGGCCTACCGTCCGCCCGCCGCTGAGGCGGCGGCGTTCGCCTGCGTGGAGAGCAGCCGTGCCATGGTCTCGAAGCACGAAGCGTCCTTCTGCGCCCGCGCTACGATCAGGCAGCCCTCGAAGGCCGCCATGGTCGCCGACGCGAGCTCCCGGGCATCAATGGCAGGCACCCCGCTCTCGGTCAGGCGGGCGGCGAGCGTGGAGGAGATGTCGGCGAAAGCCGTGCGGGTGACGGCCCTCAGCCCTTCCGTCACAGCGGATTGTTCGATGACGAGCGGCGCGAAGGCACACCCGTACCGGAACTGATTCTTGACCAACTCGTCGCGGATACGCAGGAGATAACGGGAGATCAGTTCCCCTGGCGCGCTCGACTCCAGGGCGTCGCGATTGATCGCCAGCGTGGCCGCCGCGGCATCGGCGAGTACGACCTCCTGGCCCAGTTCCTCTTTACCACCGGGAAAGTGGAAGTAGACAGACCCGCGTGGGGCTTCGCTCGCCTCGAGGATGTCGGCGAAGGCGGTTCCGGCGTACCCGTTCTGTTTGAACAGGAGCCGAGCCGCGGAGACCATGTTCTGCTTGCTCTGGGTCCGACGTGGCATCCGCCCAGTGTACGACACGTTGACAAGTATGACGGCATACATATAACTTCCCCACATCCACCCGCGAAAGGTGAGGGGAAAACCGTGACGGACTCGCTCGAGATGGACGACCCCGGAGTCGCGGACCCCGTCAAACCGACGCTGACGAGCGGCGACGCTCCGCCGTCGGTGGGCTTCACGATCGAGAACGACGTGGCCTACCTGACCATGCAGGAACGGCCGCACAACTTTTTGGGTGTCGGCCTGATCGACGGGCTCGTTGCCGGCGCCCGGCGGGCGGTGGAGGAGCGTGCGCGCGCGGTGGTCGTCCGCAGCGGCCTGCGCAACTTCTGCGCGGGGGCGGACGTCAAGTTGTTCGACAGTGCCTACGAAGGTCGCGCGCCCGCCGTAGATCTGACGATCCTTCTGACGACGTTCGACGAACTGCCGCTTCCGATTCTGGCCGCCATCCGTGGCGTGTGCGTGGGCGGCGGGCTGGAGGTCGCGTTGGCCTGCGACCTGATCGTCGCCGCCGAATCCGCGCGGATCGGGTCGGTGGAGGCAACGATCGGGGTCAATCCGCTGATGGGGGCCATGCAACGCGTGACGCAGCGCGCCGGCGCCACCCGCGCGAAGGAGATGGCCCTGCTCGGTCGGCGCTACGACGCCAGGACCCTCGAACGGTGGAACCTGATCAACCGGGTCGTCCCGGACGATCGTCTCGCCGAGGTGACGCAGACGCTCGCGGAGGAGCTGGCGCACGGGCCGACGGTCGCGCAGGCGTCCGCGAAGGCCATCATCTCCTTGGCCGCGTCCGAAGGCATTCGCGAAGCCGACCGGCGGATGGCCGAGCTGCAGGAACCTTTGTGGACCTCCGCCGACATCCGCACGGGGCTCGAGTCCCTCGCGGTGAACGGACCGGGCGCGGCTCGGTTCGAAGGCAGGTGAGGGTTATGGGCTTGCCTCTCGAGGGTGTGCGCGTCCTCGACTTCTCCCGCGTGTTGGCCGGACCGCACTGCGCAAAGCTTCTGCTGGAACTGGGGGCGGACGTCATCAAGGTCGAGCCGCCGGCCGGCGACCTCTCACGGCTGGCGTTTCCCAACCACGGAGGGATCAGCGGGTACTACGCACAGCAGAACTCGGGAAAGCGGAATCTCAGCATCGACCTGAACGTGCCCGAGGCAGTCGGCGTGGTGATGAACCTGTGCAGGCAGGCGGACATCATCGTCGAGAACTTCCGGCCCGGTGCGCTTGCCTCCTTCGGACTCGGCTACGACGACGTCCGCGCGGAAAACCCCGCCGTCGTCTACGCCTCGATCAGCGGGTACGGCCAACACGGGTCCTGGTCGACTCGCATGGCCTATGCCCCCACCGTTCAGGCCGAGGTCGGCTTCACTCAGAACACGCTGAACCAGTTCGGGGCCGAGGGTCTCGACCGCAAGACGGACGCGTTGTCCCACGCCGATGTCTATGCGGGTCTGCATGCGACCGTCGCGATTCTGGCGGCCCTGGCCAATCGCCGTGCGACCGGTGAGGGCCAGTACGTCGACATCGCCATGGCGTCTGTCATGACTATGGTCAACGAACGGGTGCACTACGACCTCTCAGGCGTCGATCTCGGTGACGAACGGCCCGTCCTGGGCGCGACCGACGCGCCCTTCTTCACCAGCCCCGAGGGCATCGAGTTCGTCGCCCCGTTCAGCCTGGTCGGCACGGCATCTTTCGGCTTCTGGTTGCACGCCATGCGCCGCCCGGACATCAAGGACGACCCGCGGTTCGCGACTCCAAGCCTCCGCCTGCAGAATTTCGCCGTCCTGCACGGCATCATCCAGACCTGGATCAACACCTTCGAGGACATGGCCTCGCTCGATGCCCAACTCGACGAGGGGAAGATCGCTACCGGCCGCGTGCGGACCATTACCGACTTCGCCTCGACGGAGTGGGCCCGGCAGTGGGGGATTACCCAGGATGTGCCGGACCGGCGTGGCGGATCGATCAGCATCCCCGCCGCCCCCTGGCACTTCAGCGCCCACGACGGAGGCCTGGTCGAGCAGCAGCCCGCGTACCAGGGCGAACACAATCGCGAGATCCTGCTGGAGCTCGGGTACGACGAGGACGACATCGAGACCCTGGTGAAGCTCTCGGCCCTCATCGAACCCGGTCGAGCGCCAGAATGAAGTGGGTCACCTACGTGTCGCCCGCCGACGGCCTGGAGCGGGTTGGGGTCCTCGTCGAGGACGAGGTGCTGGGCGGCGAACCGCGACTCTCCCTCGTCGACTTGTTGCGGCGCGAAGGGCCGGACCTGGCGCGCGCCGCCCGGGAGGTGCAAAGCGCTCCGTCCGAACGCGTGTCCGTGCACGAGGTCGAACTGCGGGCGCCCATCCCTTCGCCGCCGTCCATCCGCGACTTCATGGCCTTCGAGAATCACGCGGTGAACGCGAACAAGGCGATCGGGCTGGAGCTGCATAAGGTCTGGTACGAGATCCCTGTCTTCTACTTCACGAATCCGGCCGCCGTGCGCGGCCACAGGTCACCGGTCGCGATCGCGCCGGGAAGCGCGATGTTCGACTACGAACTCGAGGTGGCCGCGGTCATCGGGCGGCAGGGCAGCGACATCGCGGTCGGGGACGCCGGCGCGTACATCGCAGGCTTCACGATCTTCTGCGATTGGAGCGCCCGCGACCTGCAGACCCAGGAGATGCAGATCGGGCTGGGTCCTGCGAAAGGCAAGGACTCGGCGACGACTTTCGGCCCCTGGCTGGTGACGCCGGACGAGCTGGCCATCGCCCGCACGGCCAAGGCCTACGACCTGGAAATGACCGCGAACGTCAACGGAAAGCCCTACAGCAGAGGGAATTGGAGCGACCTCTACTGGACCTTCGAGCAGATGATCTCCTATGCCTCGCGCGGGACGACCCTGCTGCCCGGCGACGTGTTCGGCTCGGGCACGGTCGGCACCGGTTGCATCCTCGAACTCTCCCGCGTCCACGGGAGCGACGCCTACCCGTGGCTGAAAGCAGGAGATCTCGTCGAGATCTCCGTCGACCTGCTGGGGTCGATCGAGGCGACGATCATGCCGGGGCGGGATCCCGAGCCGTTTCGGTAACCGTCGGGCCGAAGCTCCAGCGGAGCACTAGGCAACCGACCCTCCTCACGCTCGACTATGCCGTCCGTCATACACCGGCTCTGATCACCCGGACCAATCCCGCAAGGAGATCGCATCATGAGTGAATCGAAGTTCTTCTCCGAGGAATGGTGTCAGCTCGCCATGAAGGCCGAGCAGGCCGAGTCGGCCCGCATGCAGAAGGCCTTCAAGAACCCGCGCACGTTCAGCCATGTCCTCGCGTTCGAGGTTGCCGACCGGCCGGGCATCCTGTGCCACGTCAAGTACGAGGCCGGCCGCACGACCGCGTGGACGTGCACCGATTTGTATCCCGAGGACGAGGTCTGGGCCCGGTTCCGTGCGAATCTCGAGCACTTCCAGGAGGGGGCGAGCGGCAAGACCCCTGCGGCCAACCTCGTCATGGCGGGAAAGATGCGGCTCACGAAGGGCACGATGAAGGACGCGGTGGAAAACGCCCAGTCGCTCAGCCTGCTCGTGCGGACCTGGGGAAACGTGCCCACGGACTGGGAGATCTGACGGTCCATGCGCATCTCGCTCAACATCGGCGGCGACGTGCTGTCCGCCCCGGTCGCACCGCGGGCCGTGGCCGAGCAGGCCAAGGCCGCGGAGGACGCCGGCTTCGGCGCGGCGTGGGTGACCCACTTCACCCGCGGAACCGACTCGATCCCCACCATCACGGCCGCGGGCCTCGCGACGTCGCGGATCGACCTGGGCGTCGGCGTAGTGCCGACATACCCCCGGCACCCGTACACGATGGCCCACGAGGCGGCGACGGTGCAGTCGATCATCGGGGGCCGCCTCACCCTCGGCGTCGGCGTCTCCCACAAGCCGATCATGGCGATGCTCGGCCTGGACTACGTCAGTCCCGCCGCCCACATGCGCGAGTACCTCGAGGTGCTCGGTCCTCTCCTCACACACGGCAAGGTCACGCACTCTGGCCGCCACTTCCAGGTGGACTGCGGCTTCACGATTCCTGGTACGACGCCGGTCTCGGTCGTGGTCGGTGCACTCGGTCCCAAGATGGTGCGGGTCGCTGGCGAGCTATCGGATGGCGCCATCACCTGGCTCGCCGGTCCGCGTGGCCTCGGCGAGCACATCGTGCCCGGGTTGACGAAGGCGGCCTCCAACGCGGGCCGGGGCGCCCCGCGGGTTATCGTCGGGCTCCCGGTCGCCGTCGCCGATGGCGAGGCCGCACGCGCCACGGTCCTCGAGACGTTCGCCCGCTACGGCGGGCTGGCCAACTACCGGGCCCAGTTCGAACGCGAGGGCGTCGACTCGGTTGCGGACCTCGCGGTGATCGGCGACGAGGAGACCGTCCGGCGGCACCTCGCCGCCCTGCGCGACGCTGGCGCCACCGAGCTCTGGGCCCTCCCGTTTCCGGTCGGCAACGACACCGCGGCGTCGATGCACCGCACCACGTCCTTCCTCGCGAGCCTGGCCGCCGAATAGGCGCACACCGGACCGTCGATCGAATCAGGAGCTGATCGTGAACCCCGTGCAAGAGACCCGCGTACGTGCGAACGGCATCGATTTCGCCTGTCTGGAGGCGGGGGAAGGACCCCTTGCGCTCTGTTTCCATGGTTTTCCGGACACGCCGCATGCGTACCGTCATCTGATGCAGGACCTGGCGAGCGCCGGTTATCGAGCCGTCGCTCCCTTCATCAGGGGTTATGCGCCGACGTCCATTCCGAGCGATGACGACTACTCGACGGCGATCCTCGCGCGCGACGTCTCCGCCCTGCACGACGCACTGGGCGGCGGAGCGGACGCGGTCCTGATCGGCCACGACTGGGGCGCTGGTATCGCCTACTGCGGCGCCTCGTTCGAGCCCGAACGCTGGCGGCGCTGCGTGGCCATGAGCGTCCCGCCGTTGGCGATCTTCGGCCAGGTCGGCTTCACGTACGAGCAGCTCAAGCGCTCCTTCTACTTCTGGTTCTTCCAGATGGCGGTAGCGGAGTTCGTCGTGTTCGCCGACGATCTGGCCTTCCTGGAGAACCTGTGGAAGGACTGGTCGCCAGGGTTCGACGCGACCGAGGATCTCGTGCACGTCAAGCAGTCCCTGGGGACCCCGGAGAATCTGAGGGCGGCGCTCGGGTACTACCGGGGCTTGTTCAGCCCGGCCGAGTACGGGACGCCCGCCGGCATGGCCAAGCAGATCCCGATCTGGGGAGCGCCCCTCAAACAACCGACGCTGTACCTGCACGGCGCGAAGGACAACTGCCTCGTGATCGACGACGCGACGATCAGCCAGGTTCCGAAACATCTCGGCTCGGGCTCGGAGGCAGCACTGGTGGCTGACGCGGGCCACTTCCTGCTCCAGGAGAAGCCGGCCGACGTCAACGCCCGCATCATGCGATTCCTGGGGCCGCCGGTCTAGTCAGGCGCCGTCTCGGGTACAAATCCGGGTACAAGTGAAGGCCGGTCAAGCGACGACTGTGGCGGACGTCCTAAAGGCGAGCAGGGCTCGGTGGCGGATCGACGGTGCAGCCGGCACAGAACGATCTGACGCCCCGTCACCGAGTGCGGTACAAATAGTGCTCGCCGAGCGGCGCTCCCGGCCAGAGCTGGTACAGGGCGCGGTCGACCACTGATCGCCGTCACCTACACCGTCTTCGCCGGCCGGGCGCGAACGACCGATTGCCCGCTCGTTGCCTCCACAGGAATACCCCTCGGGGGTATCATGTCTGGTCGGTGCAGCAGCGGCACATCTCCAGGACGCGGGTTAAGAAGGGAGCCAGCCTTGAGGATCCACGTAGGCGACGAGGCCCATCATCGCGGCGAGGCGAGCGCGGCATCGACTGCGGTATCAACCGTGGACCACGCCCTCCGTGAACACCAGGCTGGGCACGATCCAGCTCGGCACGGCGAGCACCATGTCGGTGGTGGCAATGTGAACTCGATGGCCGTCAGTGCCACCCTGCACTGCCTGACCGGCTGCGCGATGGGCGAGATACTCGGCCTGGTCGTCGGCACGGCGATCGGGCTGAGCGCCGGCTGGACGATCGCGTTAGCCGTCGGCCTGGCGTTCTTTTTCGGCTACACGCTCTCGACGCTGCCGCTGGTGAAGGCCGGCTTGGGCTTCTTCGGCGCGATCAGTATCGTGCTCGCCGCGGACACCCTCTCGATCGCCACGATGGAGGTGGTCGACAACGCCGTCATGGCGATCATCCCGGGGGCGATGGAGGGTGGGCTGGCAACGTCATCTTCTGGGTCGCGATGTTGATTGCACTATCGGCCGCGTTCGTGGCGGCCTACCCCGTCAACCGCTATCTACTTCAGCGCGGTAAGGGTCACGCCCTGACGCACCACTATCACCACGGCGCGACCAAGACCGAAGGCTTTCGGCGCTTCATTCCGGCCTTCAGTACACCCGCCCTCGTCGGAGTCATCCTGGCGTTCATGCTGGGCGGCCTTGCAGTAGCCACCGCTGACGAACTCGGCGGCAACGCTCAAGCTTCCACGCACGGGCTACTTGTCGGCCAACCTTGAGATGGCTCCCGCATCCGAACTCACACTAGCTCCGGCCAACCGAGGCTGCCGGAGCGCGTTCCGTCCGCAGTGACGGCGAACCCGACGTAGCCGGGGGCCAGCCCGACGACAACCTGCCAGTCGGCACCGGCGACGAAGGCCGCGGTGGCCAGGACGTCGGCCAGCATGAGCCGCGGGCCCGCCACGGTCACGGATGCCAGGGGACCCTCGACCGGATTACCCGTTCGGGGGTCGTAGATGTGCCGTCCGCGAGCGGCCGTGCCGCTGGTCGCGACGCCGCCCGAGCTGCGAGACAGCGCGCTCACCAGCTGCCCGGGGTGGCCCGGATCGCCGATGCCGACGGTGAACGAGCGCCCGCCCCCGCACCGGATCGCGACGTCGCCGCCGGCGTTGAGACACCAGTCCAGCTCAGGGTGCGCGGCGAGGTGGAGGGCTGCCTGCTCCACCGCCCAGCCCTTCACCAGGCCGCACGGGTCCCAGGTGCCGTCCGGCCGATCGGCGTCGAAGAGACCCTCTGTCAGTTCGCGCGCCTGAGCGCAGAGTTCAGCGACCGCCCGCACGGCAGGGGGACTCGCCGCGAGGGTCAGCACGCCGGCGCTGATCGCCGACACGGCGCTTGCCGACTTGTACGGCGAGAAGGTCGCGTCGATGTCGCGGAGTTCGGCGAACGCCGCCGAAACGACGCCGTCCGCCGACCTCAGGTGAGCAGCGGAGCCGCGGGCGAGCACGCTGATCGGCATCCCCATGATGTGCTCGACCCAGCTGCGGCTCGGCGGTGGCGAGCCGTCACGGCGCCCGCCGTCGCCCTGTTGCACCGTCACTTTCCCGCGGCGTTGTTGGCGGCGTCGACGGCTGCCTGCAGGGATGCGCCGTAGGCCTCGGAGGTGTACGTCGCCGTGGAAACGGTGTCGACGTTTCCGTTGCCGTAGGCGACCGAGGAGGCGGCCAGCTCCGGCAGCGCCATGCCGCTGAGGATGTCGTCGACGAAATTGCCGCCGAACTTGGTGTGGGGGTAGCGGATTCCTTCCGATTTGACGACCCGCCCGTCCCGAAGCCACGCCCGAACCTGCACCGGGCCGTAGTCGCCGGTCGGGGTCAGCGGGCCGGTGACCATGGTGGCGCCGGCCGGGCCCACCGCATCGGACGTCCCGGCCAGCAGTGCGTCGTCCTGCTGCGGCTTGGAGTTCGTGGAGGTCGGGTGGCTGAACAACAGGGCCAGCAGCCCACCGGTGCCGGCGGCGACCGCTGCGTTGCGGGCCCCGGCATGCTTCGGGTGCGCCCTCACCACGCGAACCGTTCTCGGTGCACGTGCCCGTCCGGGACGCCGGCCGCGGTGACCGCGGCGCAGACCGCCTCCGCCCACCCGTCGGGCCCGCAGACGAACACGTCGCGGGCGAGGATGTCCGGCACGAGTTCCGTCAGCACCTCGCCCGGCCCGCCGTTCGACGGCCATCCCTCCGGCAGCCACGACATGTCCCCATGCCCGGGCGGCCCCGCCAGGACGTGCACGGTCAACCCGCGGAGGATCTCCAGCTCGAGCAGCTCGTCGCCGAACACAAGATCAGCCTCGCTTTGCACCCGGTAGATCAACGCAGCATCCCCGTGGGCCCAGGGTATCTCGTGCAACAGGGCCAGCAGCGGTGTGATCCCGATGCCAGCGGCGAACATCACCAGCTGGCCGCCGCGCCACCGCTCCCCGGTGACCGCGCCGTACGGTCCCTCGAACAGCACCGAGGTCCCACGGCGCAGGTGAACCAGGCGGGCGCTGTCCGGGCCGGCGGCCTTCACCGTGATCCGCAGACGATCCCGGCCGGGTACCGCCGACAGCGAGTACGGATGCCCGCGCGACCACCCCCGTCCGTCCCGGAACCGCCACACGAAGTACTGACCCGCCTGCGCACCCAGCGTCGGCAACTCCCGTCCACCCAGGGTGAGCGAGACGACACCCGGGGTCTCCACCCGCACGTCGAGCACCCGGATCCGGTGTCGCAACGTCCGAACGAGGGGGATGCCCATCCGGAAGACGAGGACCGCCGCCGCGGTCGCCGCCCACGCGCCGACCCAGAACACCCGCGCCGCCTGCGAGCCGACGAAGTCCCCGCCCACCCAGATCTGATGCGGCACCGCCAGCCCGGCCCCGAGGTAGGAGTACAGGTGCAGCAGATGCCAGCTCTCGTAGCGCAGGCGCCGCCGCGCCACCCGCGCCGAACTCGCGGCGACCACCGTCAACGCCGCCGTGGCAGCCAGAGCGAGCAGCATCCCCGGGAACGTCGTGAACAGCTCCCACAGCATCTTAAAGATGCCCGTGCGCGCGCGGCGGGCGTACCCCAGCACGCTGATCACGACGTGGAACCACAACAGCCCGAACGACCACATCGCCACCAGCCGGTGACGGCGGGTCAGATCGTCATGGCCGAAGCGCTCCACCCACGGCAGCCGCGCCATCAGGACGACCGCCGTCAGCAGCAGACCCGCCGACAGCAGCCCGCTCAACCGCGCCGCCGAGATCAGCATGTCGGCCGCCGATTCCGGCCGCAGCGCCGCCCGCCCCGCACTCGCCCACAGCGCCACCACCGCCGCCAGGACGATCGCCACCGCCAGGTTCAGCGGATCACGGCGCGGCAGCCGGAACCGCACGACGCGGCCCGGCTGTGCGCAGGCAAGCTTGGAACGCTTCATCCTGCATTGTCCTGTGCGCCGGCATGACCGCCACCAAATCAGTGCCTACGCCCGAGACCGAGGACTACACGGTCCTCCAGCGCGCGAGGACCTCGTCCGGCTGGAGCCGAACGAGGTCCCGGTGCTCGCGTGGGTATCCGTGCCGGTCAGGCGCGCGCGCCGGTGGTCCGGGTGTCGTCGACCTTGTGGCCGAGCGCGACGCCGAGCCCGATCATGCCGAGGGCGAGCGCCGTGTGCAGCCAGTCGTCCGCGTCGTTGAGCGGGAGGAAATTGGCGTCGCTGGTCTTGTCGACCACGAAGCCGTAGGCGGCCACTGCCGCGTAGGTCAGGCCACCGCCGATCAGGAACCGCTTCGCCCCGCTCGCCGTGCGGGCGAGAGCCAGGCCGACGACGCCGAAGAGCAGGTGCACGAGGTTGTGCAGGACCGACACGTGGAAAATGCCGAACAACTCGGCGTTCGCCTCGTGGCCCGCGAATTCCATGTTCCCGACGTTGGTGGTCGCCCCGGGAACGAACCCGAGGATGCCGACCAGGAGGAAGGTCGCGGCAACAACGGTCGCCGCGAGGTTCAGCGGGGTCTGACGGGCGTCGGCGGGGATCGGTCGGTCCGCCGTGGTAGACGAGTGGGTCGTACGCATGGTGTCTCCCGGATCTCTCACAGGGGTTGGTGCGCCGGTTTCCCTGCCGCCGAAGGCGCGGTAATCCGGCACGAAACGGACATTCCGGACGGCTCGGGTTAAACTGACCATCCGTCAGATACTGCGCCAGGTCATAAATCTGGGCGCCGCAGGGCGGCCTGCAGGGGGTATCGGCTGAGCGACGGCACGCCCCCGCGCGCGCCGCAGCAATCGGCCGGCGTAGTGGGCCGCCAGGCTCAGCACCCCCCAGGCCATGTACAGCAGGCAGGCCACAACTCCGAGGCCGATGGCGCACATCGCAACGATGAAGGCGGTCATGTGGATTTCTCCCCAGGAACGAACGGGCACGAAGAAGGGACGGTGGAGTAGGCCCACTTCTCGAGCCGAGAATGCGGTCGGAGGGCTTCACGGGCTCGACACCGGGGCCGCCGGGGCCGCACCCGGCCGGCCACGCCCTGTCCGTCGCAGAGACAAAATACCCACCGTCCGCGGCCCTCTCACCCGGCGCGGCGGAATCGGGCGTTACCTAGATCACCCCCCCGCCAGTGGCCACGGGCTCGGCCGGTCTCCACGATGTCAGGCGAAGCCGCGGACCAGCCGCTGCGTGGTGGACGAATGAGGCGGGCCCGCCGGTGCTCCTGCATACTCGCGGAAATCGAGGAGGCCATCCCGAGGTCGACGAGCGGCAGCGAGCGATCATCGACCTGGCGCTCGCGTTGACTCGCCGCCCGGAGCTCTGCGGCGAAGACGAGCTCGCCGCGGCGCGAGGCGCGGGTCTGTCCGAGGACGAGATCTGCGACGTCGGGGGGATCACGGCCTTCTTCGCCATGTCGAACCGACTCGCCCACCTGTGTGCCCTGCGACCCAACTCCGAGTTCCACTCGCTGGGCCGCCGGTAGCGCCCAAGCGCCAGGCAGGCGACACGCTGCGCTGGCGCTTGACGCGCCGAGTGGGGGGACCCGCGAAGCCATGACGACCTCCCGCGTTGACCATCACACCTCGCCGACCGCGGGTGTCGCCTGCTGCCGCCGACAACCGCCGTCGTTGTCCTGAACGGGTGAGCCTGCTGTACCGGGGCGCCTGCGCCGTCGAGCGGTCCAGGACGTTGGATCCTGCGGTGCGGGTCATCGAGCGGGCGCTGCCGACGGCGCTGGCCGTTGCCATCCCCCGGCGGCCGCCTACCGCGCGGAGTCGTCCGTGCGCTTCTCGTCCGGCCGCGGGCCGGGTTGTGCTCCGGAAGCGCGAACGCCCTTCTGGCCCGCGCGCCCGCCGGTTCGACCACCGGGCTCTGCTGTGGAGGCGAAGAAGATCACCCGCGCGAGGAGGGCGACCGGGAGGACGGCGAGTAGCACCCAAGCAATCTCCGGCATCTGAACACTCCCTTTTCGAGATCTTGCCTTGTTTCGATGCCACGGGATTAATGCCACGGGATTACCCGGGGGCCGGGCGCCTTATCGTGACGACCGACATGCGAGCGCCGACCTGGCGCCTCGAGGGCAAGTGAGGGGCGCCCCACGCGGGGGGCGCAGCATAGGTTCCATGCTCCGGGGTAGCTGAGCGGACGGGTCAAGCAGCGGCCTATCTCGGTACCTCGGGAGTGAAAGGCAGCGCCATGCAGGACGAGATCGCCTGCCGCCAGAATGCTCGATTGGCCCCTGCAGAAGCGTTTTCCGAGCTTGCGAAGATCGACTTTGCCAGCCACGACCTGCGCGCCGTGTTGGGCCGGGTCGCCGACGTGGCGAAGCGGACCTTGGTCCAGGACGGCGAGGTCTCCGTCACCTTGCTCCGCGGGCGCCATGCCTACACGGCTGCTTTCACCGGACCTGTCGCGCTCACTCTCGACGAGACGCAGTACGAGCAGGGCTACGGGCCCTGCCTGGACGCCGCGGTCAGTGCGCAGCTCCTGCATATCCAGGACATGGCGACCGAGACGCGCTGGCCCGACTACGCCCCCGTTGCTGCCGCCCAAGGCATCCCGAGCTCGATCTCCGTCGGGTTGCCGATCCAAGAGGCAGTCCTGGGCGCGTTGAACCTGTACGAGCGGAAGCCCGACTGCTTCGACGACGCGACCCTGGAGGTCGTGCGGAACTTCGCGGCCTACGCAGCCGTCGCTGCCGCCAACGCGCATCTCTACGAGGACGCGGCGACGCAGGCCCGCCAGATGCACGAGGCGATGGAGCACCGTGCCGTCATCGAGCAGGCAAAGGGGATCATCATGGGCGATCGTCGGTGCAGCGCGCAGGAAGCGTTCGACATCCTGCGCCAACTGTCTAACGCGTCGAGCCGCAACCTGCGCGACGTTGCAACCACGCTGGTGACGGAGGCTCAGAAGCGTCCTTTTGTGGGTGGGGCCGAGGGAAGGACGGAGAGGCGATGAGCTCCACGGTGCTGGAGGCCTTGGTCGGCCTCGCCGGCTCCTCCGAAGACAGTCTGACAATCGACACGTACCTGCGGGACCTCGTAAAGATCGTCCCGGGGCTGGTCGAGTCGGTCGACTACGCCTCCGTCACCGTGCATCGCAACGGGTCGTACTCGACGCTGGCGCGGAGCGACGACCTTGCTCTGGCCGTGGACTCCGCGCAGTACGCCGCGGACGACGGTCCGTGCTTGCACGCGCTGGACATCGCGGAGCCGGTCGGCGTCCACTACACCCCCGACCGCGACGGCGACGGTTGGTCGCGTTTTCGGCAGAAGGCCCACTCCGTCGGGGTCTTCGCGTCGTTGTCCATCCCGTTGTTCACCGCCCGAGGCGAAGTGGTAGCTGCGCTGAACCTCTACGCCCGTGACCCCGCGCCCATGTCGGGGCTCATCGCGCGGGTCGTGGACCTGTTCCACGGCGGCGACAACCCCGTCCGGGACGGCCTGGCCGAGCGCCCCCCGCTTGACCCGGGTGGAGCCCAACTCGTCGAGGGACTGCGCGCCGCACTTCGGGTCCACGACGACATTCAGCACGCGCTCGGGATGCTGATGGGACGCCGGCAGCTCTCGGCCCACGGGGCGTACGAGACGCTGCGCGAGGTCGCCACGAAGGAACACTGCTCGTTGCACGAGGTCGCGAGGGACCTCCTGGACCGGCTCCAGGCGTGACGCGGGCTTCTGGTCTTCAGATTCGATCGTGATTCGAGCCGCAACATGGAGGTTCTGGTGAAGACGGAAGGCCCGACGACCGCAGCAGCGACCGAGGACGCGCTCCTCGGGATCTACCTCAACGACCATCTGGCGGCCATGACCGTCGGTGTCGAGCTCGCCCGCCGCGCGGCGCGGGGCCGGCAAGGGTCCGCAGCTGCTGCGACGCTCGACGAACTGGCCGCCCAACTGGCCGAGGACCGGGGTGAGCTGCTGGGCATGATGAAGGCCCTGGGCATCCCCGTGCGGCAATACAAGGTGATCGCCTCCCGGGTGGCCGAACGCATCGGCCGGCTGAAGCCGAACGGGCACGTCCTGAAACGCTCGCCCCTCAGCAACGTCATCGAGGCCGAGGGCCTGCAGGTCGCCGTCGCGGCGAACGCCGCGTGCTGGCGAACCCTGCAGGAGATGGCCGAACGCGAGCCTCGGCTGGACGGCCGGCGTCTCCAGCGGCTCCTCGAGCGCGCCCCGCGGCAGTCTGCCGGGCTCGAGCAGTGTCGGCTCGAGGCGGCCGCCGAGGCCTTCGTCGTCCCGCCCGTTCCCGAACCGACGGCGGCACACACCTTGCCTGAGCCCCCGTCACATGACGACCTACCGCTGCCTGATTACGACCACCTCCCCAAGGGGTCGCTGCCGAGCCGCATCAAGTCGCTGGACCGCGCGGGCGTGGAGCAACTGCTGAGATACGAGCGCGCGCATGCGAACCGCCTGCCCGTCGTCCTGATCCTCGAGCAGCGAGTCCAGACACTCAGCGAGGGCGCGGAACCGACGTCCGGCTCGGTGACCGCAGACCGGCCCGAGGCCCCCCTCACCCCCGCCGGCGCGTCCGAGGTCTCCCCCGCCACCGCCGGGCCCGCCCTCAACCCGCCATCCCACGGCGTCCCGACCAATCCCGCCCAGCCCCGCTGACCCCCAGTCCCCGCCGATCGTGGGGCGCCCGTTCGGGTTTAACGAGCCGACATTCGGGGCGGACGGCATCTACAATGGACGGCCCGGTCCAGCAGTGGGCCTGTTCGCTCGCACTCTTCGCGGAGGAACAGGTGACAGCTCCCCTAGCTACACACCGTGTCCGCCGGGACCCCGGTGCGGCCCTGGTGCAGCGCGGGCTGTCCGTGGACGTACGCGTGTGCCGCGGTATCTGCGTGGTAACCGTCTGCGGGACCATCGACCGCGGCTCCGCCGCCAGCTTGCGGACCGCGCTCATCGACGCCATCGGCACGGTCGGCCCGCGGCTAGTGCTCGATCTGTTCCCGGTCGTCGGCTGTGACGACGCCGGGCTGGAGGTGATCGCCGCGGCGGGCGTACGCGCCCGGCGACGCGGCGGCTGGCTGCGCATCGCCGCGGCGGCGGCGCCAGTGGCTGCGCGCCTGCAGACCCGGGGGCCCCGCTGCCCGGTGCTCTACGCCACCGTGTCCGACGCGCTCGTGGACCAGCCCGGGCACGGGGGCCGGTCAGCAAGAGCCAGGAGCGCCTGAGATGGGCCCGAGATGGCTAGACGGGCGGTTCGACGGCGTGCGGGCCATCCCGCGCCGACGGCCCTCGCCGAGGGCGTGGCCGGCTCCGTGTCGTCGGTCTCGGCCACGTCCGTCGGCGGGGCAGCATCGCCAATGTATTCAGCTCAATCCTGGGTGAGAGGAGCGCGTCATGAGCCAAGCAACGAAGCCGGTCATGGATCACACGGAGGCCCAGCTGGGCGGGCCGGGCAGCATCCTGCTGCGCCAGCGAGACGACCACGCGGAGCTGGACCGCCTCATGCACGAGTACGAGACGGCCGCCGACTGCGACACCCGCAACCGCCTGCTCGAAGAGATCTCCGAGCGCGCCCTGCGGCACGCCTTCGCGGAGGAGACCGTGCTGTTCCCGGCATGCCGCCGGTTGCTGTCGGACTCTGCCGACGTGCTCACCGCGCACATCGAGGGCGAGCACCAAGCCATCAACGACCTCCTCGCGGAGCTTCCCGAGATGCAGCCGAGGGAGATCGGTTTCGAGGGACACGTCCGACGGGTCTTCGCCTTGATCCGGGACGACGCCCGCGCCGAGGAAGACGTGCTCCTGCCCCGGCTGCGCCTGGCCGTCGACGACGACGAGCTGCGCAGAATCGGCAGGCACTGGGAACGGGCGCGGAAAGCGTCCCCGACCAGGCCGCACCCCAAGGTCTCTCGGCGCCCGCCGGGAAATGTCCTCGCCGCCGGCCCGCTCGCCCTGACCGACCGGCTCAAGGACGGGGTCGGGCACGCGCTTCCGCGCAGCGGCCCTGCCCGCACCCTGGCCGCGGGCCTTTGCGCGGGGCTGGTCGGCGTCGCGGTGATGACTGCCGGCGAGAAACTGGAGCAGGCGCTTACCGGCCGGCGGAACTCGGACATGCCGCGGCGTACCCTCCAGCGGCTCACCGGCGTCGGCGCCGGAGGGCCGGCGCAGCGGTTCGCCTTGAACCATGCAATGCACTGGGGGCAGGGCGTCGCCCTCGGCACCGTCCGAGCACTCATGGCCCGTCACGGACTGCGGGGGCTACCCGCGTCGATGGCCTTCGCCGCCCTGCGCTTCGGCACGGACCAGACGCTGGAGAACGCGGCGGGCGCGGGCTCGCCGCCCAGCACGTGGCCCCGGGACGAGCTCGTCATGGATGTCGGGCACAAGGTCGTCTACGCCCTCGCCGCCGGCGTCGTCGCCGACCACCTTCTGTCTTGAGCTCGCCGCGATGCGCGGAGGGCCGCGTCATCCATCGATCTTTTGCCGCGTGAGCGATCGACGCCCAGGCCCCTCCGCACGCGGGTCCTGATGCATCGTCAGCCTCGACCCATCCATGAGCGCCCCGACCCGCCGGGTGCGTACGTACGCGGCCACGGAGGCTCGACCACGGCCCCCGGCCACCCTCACTCATGCAACTCCGCTTCGTGCTCAAGGCTGGACGAGCACCTTGAGCGCGGTGCGCTCGTCCATGGCCTGGTAGCCCTTGGGGGTGTCCTCGAGGCTCACGGTCAGGTCGAAGACCTTTCCCGGCGTGACGGTGCCGTCGAGAACTGCAGGCATGAGCGTCTCGATGTACGCGCGCGCCGGAGCGGGCCCGCCGGTGAGGGTGACGTTCGGGCCGAAGAGGCTGCCGAACCCGACCGGGGCGTCCTCGTACTGCGGCACCCCGACGCGGCTGATCACGCCACCGGGCCGGACGACGCCGAATCGCCCGCCTGTAGGCCGGCATGTGACCAACGGCCTCGATCACGATCCCACTACCGAGCCCGCCAGTGAGCTCCCGCACCTTGGCGATGCCTTCCTCGCCGCGCTCGGCGACGACGTCGGTCGCCCCGAACTCCCGGCCCAGGTCGGTGCGCCCGACATGACGACCCATCAGGACGATGCGGTCGGCGCCGAGCTGCCTGGCCGACAGCACGGCGAGCAGCCCGACCGCGCCATCCCCGATGACCGTGACCGTGCTCCCCGCGGTCACGCCCCCTCGTAGGGCGGCGTGCCACCCCGTGCCGTACACATCCGACAACGTCAGCAGCGACGGCAGAAGCTCCGGGTCCGGGGCCGCCGGAACCTTGACCAGGGTGCCGTCTGCAAGCGGAACCCGGACCGCCTCGGCTTGCCCGCCGCCGACGCCGTCGGAGCCCCAGAACCCGCCGTGCAGGCAGGAGGTGTGCAGGCCCTCACGGCAGAAGGTGCGGGTGTTGTCGGAGTAGGCGAACGGCGCGATGACGAGGTCGCCGCGGCTCACGGTGGACACGTCACGGCCGACGCGCTGCTCGGCTGGGTCCTCGAACCGCCCATCAGCGAGCCGGTGGAATCGCGTCAGCCAGGCGAACAGAACCAGGCTCGTCATGGCTCAGCTCGACGCGGATCGGCGCACTCATGGGCGGTACCTCCTCGGCAGGGTCAGCGAAGCGACGCTCGCTCGTCTACGAAGTGGTCGGGTGTCCCGAGGAAAGTGTTCTCGGCGACCGCGCCATAACTGATGTTCATAGTCTTCAGCTCGTACGCCCAGCCCCCGTCCAGCCCGAACCGGTAGTTGATGTGCCAGCGCAACCACTCCCCCGGCTTGAGGACGACGGCGGGCGGGCGCCGGTGGCGACGGGGCATCCCCCAGACCGACGCCACCGGCCGGACCCGCAGGCCCTTTTTCGGTCGAACGCAGCTCGACGTCCTCCTGCGAGGGGAGTTCGCGTCGATGCTCGGCCTGCGGCGTGAAACCGTCCCGTTCCCTCATGACCACTTCGTGCAGGAGCGGCCCGGTCGTCGTGGGCAGCAAGAAGGCGATCGGCGCAGCGTTGCGAACCGATGCCGCCGGAGCTCCACGGGAGGCTGCGGTCCACAGAGTCTGGACGAAGCGAAGGCCGCGTTCAGCCTCGGCAACGGCCGGGTCCACCGCCCGTGGGTCACCGAGCCGGGCATGTGGCTGCAGTACGACTTCGGCGACGGCCCGGTCATCGCCGGACGCAAGACGGTCCTGTTCTGCGCGTGGCTGGCGTGGTCGAGGTTCCGGGTCGTGCTCGCGCTGCGGGACCGCACCGCCCCGACCGTGTTCGCCGCCCTGGACGTGATGTTGCGCCGCCTGGGCGGGGCGCCGACGTATGTGCTGACGGACAACGAGAAGACTGTGACGGTCACTCACATCGCCGGGATGGCGGTGCGGAACCCGCAGATCGTGTCGTTCGCAGCGCACTACGGGGTCACCGTCCATACCTGCGAGCCGGCCGACCCCGCGTCCAAGGGCGGCAGCGAGAACACGGTCAAGCTCGCCAAGGCTGACCTCGTGCCGACCGAGACGAACCTGCTGGGCGCCTACGACAGCTTCGCCGACCTCGAGGCTGCCTGCCGGGTCTTCTGCGACATGGTCAACGCCCGCGTCCACCGGGTGACGCGGCGGGCCCCGAACGAGATGCTCGCCACGAACAAGCCCGGCTGCACCCGGTGCCCGCGAGCGCGCACACGGTCGCGTTCGGGGTGGCCCGCACCGTCCCGCCCCGCAGCCCGATGGTGTCCCTGGACGGCGGGCAGTACTCCGTCCCGCACACCCTCCGCGGGCAGAGCGTGTGGGTCCGCGTCCACGGCGCGGGCGCCGACGAACAGGTGATCATCGTGCACGTCAGCGCGTCCGGGCCGGTCGAGATCGCCCGCCACGGGCGCGCGACCCCGGGTTCGCCGCGCATCGACGACGCGCACTTCCCGCCCGCCCCGGTCGGGGCGCTGGACCGGGCACCGAAGGAGAAAAACCAGCAGGAGATGGATTTCCTCGCCCTCGGTGACGGCGCCAGGCTCTGGCTGGTCGAGGCCGCCGCCGCGGGCGCGGGCCGGATGCGGGTCAAGATGGCCGCCGCCGTCGACCTCGCGAAACTCCGTGACCCCGTCGCGGTGGACTGGGCGCTAGGGCATGCCGCCGTCAACGCCCGCTTCGGCGAGACGACCTCGCCTCGATCCTGGCCCACCACGCCCGCACGAACCGCGGGACCGTCCACCAGGCCGGCGAAGACCACAGCCTGGCCCAGGGCACCAAAGTGTGGTCCGCCCTTCCCGGCCAACTGGGCGCCGGCAACCCGTCGCAGGCCCGGAACTGGACGGTGGCCCCGTGACCGCGACGACCGTGACGATCCCGCCCGCCAAGACCGTGCGGTCCTTCCAGGCTGCCGCCGACCGTCGGGATCCCGGCGGCGCCGCCGCTGCCCGACGATCTCGAGGCCCTGCTGCGCGGGCTGCGCCTGCCCCACATCCGCCGCCACGCCCCCGACGTCCTCGCCACCGCGAAGGCCCAACGCTGGGACCCCGCCGAAGTCCTGCGCGCACTGCTCGTCGAGGAGGCCGCCGGGCGGGCCCGATCGTCGTTGGCGACCCGCCGCGCGGCGGCGGCGTTCCCCACCGGCAAGACCTTCGACGCCTGGTCAGCCGGCGGCCAGCTCAGTGCCGGCCCCGACCCAGCAAGCGCTACGCACGCTGGAATGGATCGGGCGCCGGGAGAACCTCGTCATCTGCGGGCCCATCGGGCACCGGCAAGACGTTCCTGCTCGAGGCCCTCGGCCAGGCCGCCGTCGAAGCAGGCATGAAAGTCGCCTGGTTCACCCTCGAACAACTCGGCGTCCTCGTCGGCCGTCACCGCGCCGACGACTTGTCAGCAAGGCCATCGCCCGCGTCCTACGCGCCGAACTCGTAGTCGTCGACGACATCGGCCTGCTGCCCGTCGCTCAAGACGCCGCCGAAGGTCTCTACCGCCTCGTCGACGCCGCCTACGAAAAACGCTCGGTGGCGATCTCCTCGAACCTGCACCCCGCCGCGTTCGACGAGCTGATGCCCAAGACCCTGGCCACCGCCACGGTCGACCGGCTCCTGCACCACGCACAGAGGCAACGTGCTGGTTCGGGGGACAGTGCTTACGGCAACACCGCCGTCGCCGGCGCCGCGCGCAAGGCCGGGGCCCGGTTCTCCCTGGGCATCGCCCGTAACGCGGCGGTGGACCGCGCGATCGCCTCGATCCCCGAGACCGCGTGGAAGCCGGTGAACTACCCCGGCGCGGTGCTCGACCCCGACACCGGGGAGTTGATCTCCGACGCCCAAGTCGCCGAAACCCAGTACACGATGCGCCCCGGCACCGGCGAGGAGATCACCGCACGCCTGGTCGTGCGCCGCGTCCGCGACCGCGCCCGCACCGGCCTGGACGAACAGACCGGGGAACTGTTCCCCGTCTGGCGCCACCACCCGTTCTTCACCGACGCCGACACCGACACCGCGAACGCAGACATCACCCACCGCCAACACGCAGTGATCGAGACCGTGTTCGCCGACCTGATCGACGGACCGCTGGCGCACCTGCCCTCGGGCAGGTTCGCCGCCAACGCCCCTGGACAAGGGGTTCTCCGGGCGTGACCACGTCTCCCAGGGTGACAGCTGCGCAGCGACAACGCTGCCCTGTTTCGCTGGCGCGCGAGGCGTGTTCCCAAATGTGTTCCCAAACGGCTCAGGAGAGACCGAAGGCCCGGCTCCCACCAACGGCTCCGGGCCTCTGACCTGCGGTTTCTCTAGTAGCGGGGGTAGGATTTGAACCTACGGCCTCTGGGTTATGAGCAGGCTTTTCCGTGTCCCAACCGCTTCAACGAATCGCACGGGATGCCCCCTGACCTGCATTGATGTCGCTCCCGGGTTGCGCAGCGTCTCTCCCCTGACGCCGCGTCACGACCCGTCTTGGTCACAGATCCGGTCACAGCACGTTGGACGGACGAGTGAGCGCCCTCGCCCGATTCGGCAACTACGAAAACAGGTCGGCGGGCCCTAGAGGCGGCGTACCTGAAGGTTGACGTCGCCTGCGAGTTCTCTAAGGCCGCGGACGTTCCCGTCGAGGCGGCCGAGGATGACGATCCCGTCGTAGTAGGACTGGTCGCCGTAGTAGAGGACCAGGTCGTTGCCTGGGGCGTAGTAGCCGAGGTCGGCAACGTCGGGGTCCGCTCCCGCAGGCTCGTCGGCGACAGAGAGTCTCCGCGGGAGCGGGCCGGTCTTCTCAACATCCCCGTGGTCTTTCATCCTGAGGGTCAACGGCAGCTGTGCGAGGAGATCACGAGCTGCCTGCGAGTCGCGCAGCGTCGCGACGAGGTCGATGCCGCCGGCGCTGATCTGGAGTCGAACGGCACCAGCAGCAGATGGGTTGCCGGCGCCGGTCGCCGTGGGGGTGGTGGGCGCGGGAGTGGCCTCGGAGCGAGAGTTCGATTGACCACTCGCCGCTTCCTCGCCGCCGGCGCTAGATGCTCCGCAGGCGCTGAGCAACGCCGTTGTGAGCGCGAGAAGAACGAGGCGAACAGGCATGTCTCTCCTCAAAGGGGCCGGATCGGGACGTCGGCGCTGTGCATCCGGTGACATTCGCCGCGGGTTGCGAGGACGAGCGCTGCGAAGGAGACGGCGACCAGGACCAGCACGATCGCGGCCATAGGGACCGCGGTGTGCTCGCCGCCGACCCCGGCGATTGGGGCTACTAGCCCGGCCATGCACCACTGGAGGAAGCCGAGGACGGCGGAGCCGGTGCCGGGGTTCTCCGGGACCTCCGCGGAGGCTAGGGCTCCGGCGTTGGGGCCGACCAGGCCCTGCGCGCTCATCAGCACGAAGAACCCGACCAGTGCCATCCACAGGGGCATTTCCAACCAGACCGCGCCGATGAGCAGCAGGACGCCTGCGGCTGCCGTCGCAGCGAGGCCCACCGTGATGACCGTGCGTGTGGGTACCCGGCCGGCGAGGCGGGCGGCGAGGAAGGTGGCGATGGTCAGGCCCACGGCGTTCGCGGCGAAGTCGATGGCGTACATCACCGGAGACAGACCGCTCATGGACTGCAGCACGAACGCGGACGTGGCGACGTAGGCGAAGATCATGCCCATCGAGCACGCCATCACCACCAGATAGCCGACGAACCCCGGCCGGCCGAGCACCTGGCCGGCTGAGGAGCGAAACTCGTGGAGACCGCCCCTGCGGCGTCGCTCGACGGGGAACGACTCCGGAACCGTAAGTGCGACCGAGATGACCATCGCCACGCCCCACACGGCGAGGAGCCAGAACGACACCCGCCACCCTGACAGCTGCAGCAGCAGGGCCCCATGAGCGGTCCGACGATCGGCGCGATTCCGGCGACACCCTGAACCAGATTGAGGGACCGGACCAGGCGGGGGCCGGATGTGAGGTCCACGACCACCGAGCGGGCGATCACCATCGCCCAACCCCCGCTGAGACCCTGCACGAACCGGGCCACCATCATCACAGCGATGGTCGGGCTGAGCGCGCACACAGCCGAAGCAACGGTCAACACGATGATCGCGGCCAGCAGCGGTCCGCGTCGGCCGCGCTGATCGGAAATGGGGCCGCCGATCAGCTGCCCGTGCCATTCCGACGAAGAACGTCGTCAGGGTCAGCTGGACCCCGGTGGCCCCGGCGTTCAGGTCGTTGCCGACCAAGGGGAACGCCGGGACGTACATGTCGGTCGCCAGCGGCGCGATCATCGTCAGCATCACCACGTTGGCGAGCACAAGCTTACTCAGCCGTGCCGTCCCCCCTCCGAGGTTGCGCCGGTAGTGCGCGCGGGCGGGCGCGACCTCACGGCTGGGGTGGATGATGGTGCTCACGTGCTGCTTCCTCCTGGTGCTCAGATGCTCGACCGCATCCATGGAAGCTTCGCGTCGCGTGCGCGGCAGGCCGTGCTTATCGGGGGTACCAGCTCAACCTGGCTCCGTCACGGGCCGGGATTACCGTGGATCCATGGACCCCCACGCCGGCGACCCTGGTGACAACCGCTCCGAGATCCGCGACTTCCTCGCCACCCGGCGCGCGCGAATCACTCCCGAGCAGGCGGGATTGCCCTCGAGCGGCCGCCGTCGCGTGCCTGGGCTGCGCCGGGAGGAGGTCGCCGTCCTCGCTGGGGTCAGCCCCGAGTGGTACACACGGCTGGAGAAGGGTCACATCACCGGAGTCTCCGACGACGTCCTCGACGCCGTCGCGCGCGCTCTGCAACTGAACGACGACGAGCGCACCTACCTGTTCGACCTGGCCCGCGCGGCCCGGCCTGCCTCGCGCACCCAGTCACGCCGCAAGGACGTCACGGTACCGCCACGAGTGCAGTGGCTGCTCGACTCGATGACGATGGCCTCGGCCCATGTGCGCAACGGGCGGATGGACATCCTGGCCGCGAACGCGATGGCCCGGGCGCTCCACGCCCCGATGTTCACCAGTCCCACCGTCGACAAGCGAGGCCGGGCGAACAACGCCCGCTACGTCTTCCTCGACCCCGGCGCCCGCGACTTCCTCGTCGACTGGGACGACGGCGCCGCCGCCACCGCCGCGCTGCTGCGCGCGGAAGCGGGCCGTGAGCCCCACGACCGCGCGCTGCGCGAGCTCATCGGCGAGTTGTCCACGATGAGCCCCGACTTCCGCAGGCACTGGGCCGCACATGATGTGAAGATCCGTCACGAGGGCATCAAACGGTTGCGGCACCCCGACGTCGGGGAACTCGAGTTGGCCTACCAGTCCCTCGACCTGCCCCTGCCCAACCGGGCCCTGCACGACTTGACCCTCTACATCGCCGAACCGGGCAGCACGTCCGAGGAACGTCTCCGGCTGCTCGCCAGCTGGGCCGCCGGCTCTCCCCAAGGCTCGCCCTCCGGCCAGCCGTTACGGCCCGACTGAAGCCCACCTGACCCAACGTCAGGTTTCGTCACACCGATCCCGCCGGGCTGAGGCACGCCGGCAACTGCACGCGCGGCCCTCTTCCGAAGCACGAACGTCTCCGGTGAGGCGCCTGACGAGAGCGTCCGGTCCCGGCGTTCGCCCGCCTCCTGCGCCGCCTCAGCGCACAGGGAGGTTGCGCTTGTACCCCCGATGAACACGGCCTGTCACGCGAGCCCTCAAGCGCGTTGCATTGCCTTAAGCCGAGAGCGTTCACGGGCCTGCAGCGCACACATCCGCCACACGAGGAGCATCGACAATGAGCACGAAGTCCACTACCGCAAGGACGACGGGATCCGCGGCCCTCAGAGGTCGCGGCCTGATCAAGACGGTCGGCGCCGGGATCGCCGTCGCCGGCGTACTCGCCACGGCAGGGTGCTCCCTGTCCGAACGGGCAACCACCTCGTTGGCGGTGAGCCTGGCAGCACCCGATCTGCCGTCTGGGGACACCTCCAACGGCGCCGACAACTTCTACACCAGCGACCGGGTGACGGTTCAGAAGGTCACCTTCAAGAACCAGTACCGGATGAACGTCGTCGGGCAACCTGTTCGTCCCCAGCGGCCTGGATCGCAGCGCGACGCATCCGGCCATCGTCGTCGGGCACCCGATGGGCGCGGTCAAGGAGCAGAGCGCGAACCTCTACGCCACGAAGATGGCCGAGCAGGGCTTCGTCACCCTGTCCCTCGACCTGTCGTTCTGGGGCGAGAGCGAGGGCGAGCCCCGCAACGCCGTCGCTGCCCGACGTCTACAGCCGAGGACTTCAGCGCCGCCGTGGACTACCTGCGCACCCAGCCCTTCGTCGACAAGGAGCGGATCGGTGCGATCGGGATCTGCGGCAGCGGAAGCTTCGTCATCAGCGCGGCCAAGATCGACCCGCGCATCAAGGCCATCGCCACGGTCAGCATGTACGACATGGGCGCAGCCAACCGCGACGGGCTACGCAAGTCCGTCGACCCTCGAGCAGCGCAAGAAGATGCTCGAGCAGGCCGCGCAGCAGCGCGACGTGGAGTTCGCCGGCGGTGAGACCGAGTACACGGGCGGCACGCCGGAACGAGCTCACCGACACATCCACCCGATCGACCGCGAGTTCTACGACTTCTACCGCACCGCCAGGGGGCACAGCCCGAACACCACGACCAAGCCGACACTGACCAGCAACGTCAAGTTCATGAACTTCTACCCGTTCGACGACATCGAGACGATCTCCCCGCGTCCCATGCTGTTCATCACCGGCGAGAACGCCCACTCCCGAGAGTTCAGCGAGGAGGCCTACCGGCTCGCGGCGGGCGGCCAAGGAACTGATGATCGTTCCCGACGCCGGCCACGTGGATCTCTACGACCGCGTCAACCTCATCCCGTTCGACAAGTTGACCACGTTCTTCCAGAACAACCTGAAGTAACCCAACGCCTAAGTGGCAGGCATGCCACAACCGCAGCTGCGGTACGAACACGAAACCATGCCACCGATCTGAAGGAGCACCCATGCGCGTCCCTGCCTACGCAGCGCCGTCGGCCACCGAGCCGCTGGCACTCACCACGATCGAGCGCCGTGAGCTCGGCCCGAAAGACGTCCTGATCGAGGTCAGGTACGCCGGCATCTGCCACTCCGACATCCACACCGTCAGGGGCGACTGGGGACCGCAGCCCTTCCCACTGGTCCCGGGTCACGAGATCGTCGGCGTCGTCGCCGCGACCGGGCCCGAGGTCACTGCGCATCAGATCGGTGACAACGTGGGGGTCGGCTGCTTCGTCGGCTCCTGCCGCACCTGCAAGAACTGCCTGAACAGCGACGAGCAATACTGCCTCAACGGCGGGATCCCCACCTACGGCGGCACCGACCGGGACGGCACCGTCACCCAAGGCGGCTACTCCACGCAAGTCGTCGTCGACGAGCACTTCGTGTTGTCCATCCCGGACGAGCTCGACCTTGCCGCGGCCGCCCCACTGCTGTGCGCCGGAATCACCACCTACTCACCGCTGCGGCGCTGGGGCGCCGGACCAGGCAAGAAGGTCGCCGTGGTCGGGCTCGGCGGCCTCGGGCACATGGCCGTCAAGATTGCCCACGCCATGGGCGCCGAGGTCAGCGTGCTGTCCCAGTCGCTGAAGAAGCAGGAGGACGCCCAGCGGCTCGGCGCCGACCACTACTACGCCACCAGCGATCCCGGCACCTTCGAGCAGCTTGCCCACACGTTCGATCTGATCATCAACACCGTCAGCGCCGGCATCGACGTCGACGCCCACCTGGGACTGCTCGCCGTCGACGGCACGCTGGTCAACGTCGGAGCCCCCGCCGGGCCGCTCAGCCTGAGCGTCATGTCGCTGATCGTCGGCCGGCGCAACTACGCCGGGTCGATGATCGGCGGTATCCGGGAGACCCAGGAGATGCTCGAGTTCTGCGCCGAGCACGGCCTCGGCTCCGACATCGAGCTCATCGGCGCCGACCAGATCAACGAGGCCTACGAACGCGTCCTGGCCTCCGACGTCCGTTACCGGTTCGTCATCGACACCGCCACCCTTCGATGACAACGCCCACCGGCACAGCACCTCTCCCGAGGCCAGGTCACATACGTGACCTGCGCCGGCAGCGGCATCGGCCGTCAGACCGCCCTCGCGCGCGCCGGTGACGCATAGTGTGGCGAACCCGGGCGCGACGGGTTTGAAGCCGTCCCCGACCGCGCGAAGGCACCCACCACCCCTGACGACCGAGCGCTCGCCTGTTCCAACGGGCCGGGCGCGGAGACGGCAGGCCCCGGCGGGAGAATCACGCCTGTGACCAGCCTCGCCGACGCCGTGCTCCCGCTCATCCGAACGCGTGCCGATCTCCACCGATGGAGCGCGGCCAGCGCGCACGGGCGGCAGATGCACGGCGCGGTCGACATGCTGGAGAAGGCCGCCGAGTCCGACGACCCCGCCATGATCCTGACGGTCACTCAGAAGGAGATCGCTTCCGCCATGAGCCCTCGGCGCCACCGGGATCGAGTCCTACCGGCGCAGGCTGGACCAGATCAGCGCCGACCTCGGCCCGCCGCCTCCCGAGGCCCGACGATGGGCCGCACCTGACTTCCGCACCCAGTTCCTGTTGGACTGGAACAACCGGCGCCTCGCCGTCCTCGACTGTGATACCGAGGCAATCATCCGCACCCACGCCCGCGACCGCCAGGGCGCCGCATGGCTACACGACACCGCCGAGGCACTGGCGGAGATCCGCGAGGTCGACCTCGCGATCGACTGGGCCAAGCAGGCAACCTCGTCGCGGTTACGTCCGACGCGGACGCGGACGCGGCTAGCGCCGCTCGCTACGCCCGTACCCTCGCGGCCGGCTCCGCGACGCGGTGCTGTTCGCACTGCTCACCCTCGACGACGTCCAGTTTGCCTGGACCCTCGCGCACGACCTCGCCCTGGCCGACAACAGCACCTGGGCACGACTGGCCCAGGAATACGAGAAGGTCGACCCCCTCGCCGTCCTCCCGGTCCTGACCCGCCTTGTCGAGGACGACCTCACCGAAGCCGACGCCCGCAACTACAAGATCGCCGCCCGGCGACTCAAAACGATGCGCCAACTCGCCACCGGCACGCACCAGGCGGACGAGGTCGACGAACTCATAGCCGACCTACGCGACACCCACCGCCGACGCCCCCGCCTCCAACACGAGTTCGACCGCGCCGGGCTGCCCTGAACCGGGGACCGAAGGCCACGCCGCACGTGTCGAGGACACCGGACTCCCCGGTTTGCCGCCCTCACACGCAGCCCGACCTGACCAATCGCCGGCCTCGGCATCCCCGAGCCGCTGGGCGACCCACAAACGCCGCGGCTCCCGACGCGCGCGCGATGCCGAGCAATGCCTGCGATCACCTAAGACTGGTGCTTCTGGAGCAGCGCCCAGAGATCGCACCCCCTGGGCCCCCTACCGAACACGCACAGGCCCCTGACCTGCACGTTTCCTTAACCATCCGAACCGCCCAGCCGCAGATCGCAATCTGAACGATAAATCTGACGCCCCGTTTGGTCACAGGCCTGGTCACGCAGACGCGAAGGCCCCAACCGTCAAGTGAGACGGTCAGGGCCCCTGACCTGCGCAAACGTAGTAGTGGGGGTAGGATGTTGAACTTACGACCTCTGGGTTATAAGCAGCCTTGCACACGTCTCAACCGTGGCCAATCGTCCCGGCGCACGCCCCCTCACCTGCGGCGGGACCCGATCCACGTCTCACGGCGTCCCAGGTGAATGGGCCCGTCACGATCGGTCTTGGCTACAGAGTTGGCTACAGCCGCGCGTGGCGCCGCCAGCACACCGCACCCGCCACCTGATGACCCATCAGCTCTGCATCGGAGGGGGTCGGGTCTGGACGGGTCGTTCGTCGAGCAGGAACTCGAGGGCCGTGCTGCCCGCGCGATACGCGGACGTGTCCAAAGGTGCCCAGCCGTGATGGTCGCGATCGAGCAGCGGGAGAAGCATCCGCAGACGTTTGCGATCCTTGGGCCCGCATTCCGCCGAGGCCGCGACAGGGTCCGGTAGCAGGCTGAGTAGCAACGCGGCATCCTGCCAGTCGCGCACGGGATTCGAGCGCACCGGAATGGTGGTGGCGGCCGCCTTGATGACGAGCGCGCCGAGCATGTTGGGGCGCCGCACCGTGCCGCTGCGTTCGGGACCGCCGAGGACGCCGGAGACGGTGACCTCGACCAGTTCGGAACGGGCGAACGCCTGTTGGCGGCCCGGGGTCTGTACCGTGCGTGCCGGGCGCTTGGTGAACACCCGGGTCCGCTCGCCCAACCCCTCCAGCGCCAACACGTCGAAGACGACCCGCCCTGGGCCCGGTAAGGCCTGTTTGGCGAACCGGTGGCCGATGCCGTCGGTACTGATGCCGTCAAGGTCGAAACCCTGTTCACCGAGCCACCCGGCCAACCACTCCGTGCCGCCGGGCCGGGCCCGAACGTCAACGACGACGTCGACGTCATCGGTGGGACGGGGCAGTGCCGCGCCGCACTCCGTCGCCAAGAGGTACATCATCTGACCGCCTATCAGCAGCCACGAGTGGCTGTCGACCTCGCCGAGGTCGAACAGCGTGGCCCAGCCTTGTTCGGCGGATGGAGTCAGCTCGCCCAGGGTCGTCATGCGCGTCCGGTCAGCCGGGACAGACCTGAGTTCAGCAAGCCCGCGGCCGCGTGGTGCTCGCGGCTGTCCGGAGACTCGAGCAGGTCGAGCAGGGCAGCCGCAAGCGGAACGGGCGCGGCGTCGGGCGGAAACAGGTCGGAGGCGCCCGACGGGACGACCATCAGTTCCACCTCGCCGTCGGGGTCCTCCTGGCCGCGGTACTCCCCCATCACCGCGGCGAAGTCCTGCTCCCGGAGGTAGAACCTGCGTCGAGTCGACGCGGCTACCCCCAGGGCTGCGAAGACGGCGGCATCTCCACCGCCGGCGTGCAGGCGACCGTCACCGCGTAGACGGGTCAGCACGCCGGGGTGGACCCAGACGCGCTTGGGCGCAGCGCGGCGCCGCAGCCAACTCGGCCAGTGCTCCAACGGCGGCGCACCCGCGAGCAGTTGCCGTAGCCGGTAGCGGATTTTTCGGTCGTCGATGCCTGCGAGGACGGACACCCCGCCGGTATCGCCATCCGGGCCGATGTTCTCGCTGAGCGCTCGGAGAAGCAGCCAACTCATCCCCTCGGACAGCGGGCGCCCGACAGCAGTCGAAACTCGTGCGCGCCTGCGCACCGCCTCCTCGGCGAGCAACCAGCCGCCGGGGAATCGGTGCGCCGCGATCTCGCCACTGGTCGCCAGCCGGCGGACGTGCTGCTCGCTCAGGTGCAGGACGCGTGCTGCGTCCGCGACGCTCATCCACTCCACGATGCACCGTCCGGAAACTAGTTCGTCTGCACACATATTCTGGGACACCGAAATCACCTGCGTCAAGCAATAGGCGCGTGTACGAGCATCTTCACAGGCGCGACGTACGGGAACCTTCACCGCGGGATCGGGTACGGCGGTTCGCCTAGCAGCGCACAGGCATCTGACGAGAGGTCAGCCGTCGCTGAGGGGTTGGTCCCCGACGGACGCACGTCGGATCATGTCCCACGTTCAGCCACGTCCTGCGTCGTCGAGTGCGTCGAAAGCGGTGTCCAGTAGCTTCCGGCGTCGCCGATTCGTCTCGTGGTTCGTCTCTGCGGCCACAGCCCCGATCAGGTCTTCCAGCCCATCGTCGGTCGCGACCAGCATGACGCCCTCGGCGGTGCCGCGCATCGCGTACACGACGCGTTCGGTGTCGGTGTCCAACAGACGCAGGTCTCGCAACGCCGAGGCCACCTCGTCCGAGACCATGATCTCGGACACAGGTTCGACGAGAGTCGGCGTTCGGCGCCGAAGGTCGTGGATGGAGTGCTCCCAGTTGCTGATGATCCCCTCGTCGCCGCAGGCGTGACAGTGCCACCTGATGGCCGCGGTCGGCTCCGGTCGGGAGCTGATCAACCGACCGGAGCACGCACGGTTGCCTGGACGCCTCCGACACGGCAGCGCGGTCATCCAGGCGACGTTGGCATCCCCAGAAGTCCCTGCCTGGACGATGGCCGCCAGATGCCCGGCCAGACGTTGCGCCGGGGCGGGTGAGCCCTCAGGGAGGTCGAGGAAGTGGTGCAGGTCGGACACCAACATTCTCCGGACTGTAGCGATCTCCGCCCGGCGCCATCGCAGTCCTGATAGGCATCGGAACATGCGAGACGGGCTGAGACGAGGATCGCCGGGCACGCAACCTGGCGTTCGCACCACCCGTGCCGGCCTCCACGCCGTTGACCAGCGCGTTCGCCATGACCGAGTTCCCGAACCAACCGCCGGCCCAGCAATCTGGCGCGCCGCCTGGTCACAAACCTGGCTACACATGTCAGCGGCCCCGCTCGTCAGCTGAGACGACCAGGGCCCCTGACCTGCGCTTATCTAGTGTCCCGCGCCGCTGATTCGTTGAATTAGTCGGCCGAGTCGTTCCAGGATGTGTTCGGCGGTCTTGGTCCAGACGAACGGCTTGGGGTCCTCGTTCCATGCCTTGATCCAGGTACGGATGTCGGCTTCAAGTGCCTGGACGCTGCGGTGGTCCCCTCGTTGCAGCAGGTCCTCGGTGAGGTAGGCAAACCAGCGTTCGACCTGGTTGAGCCAACTGGAGTAAGTCGGGGTGAAGTGCACGTGGAAGCGAGGGTGAGCCGCCAGCCACTTCTTGATCGCCGGAGTCTTGTGCGTGCCGTAGTTGTCCAGGATCAGATGCACCGTCAGATCGGTAGGCACGGTCTGGTCGATCTTGTTCAGGAACTTTTTGAGGACCTACTGACGTTTCCGTGGGTGGTTTGATCATGGAAGGCGTCCCGGCAGGGACGGGCAGAGTCCGCCGCGGGTGAGCATTGCCATAGCGATGAGCGCCTCTGGTGAGCGGAATCCGTAAGCTCGTCGGGTCAGCACGCGTAGGTGGACGTTGGTGGCTTCGGATCGGGCGTTGGACAGCCCGTGATCGAGGGTGTTGCGGATCAGCGGGGCGTAGCGCTCGATCGTTTTGGCGAGCTTGACGAACGCGGGCAGGCGGGACCGTTTGGCCCAGGACAGCCAGCCGGCCAGCAGCGCTCGGCCGCGTTGGCCCTTGACGGCGAAGACCTCGCGGAGCTGTTCTTTGAGCAGGTAGGCCCGGTACAGGCCCTTGTTCGTCGCGGCGATCTCGGCCAAGCGGGTCCGCTGATCACCGGTCAGATCACCTGGGTTCTTCACCAGCGCCCACCGCGAGCCCTTCATCGTCTCGGCCTGATCGCCCCGCCCGGTCCGGCGCAGCTCGTTCCACAGGCCGCGGCGGACCTCGTCGAGGGCCTTGGTCGCCCAGGCCACGACGTGGAACGGGTCCAGGCAGATGACCGCCTGCGGAGCCCGTTCGCGCACGACAGTGTGGATCCACTCGGCGCCGTCGGCGGACACGTGGGTCAGCGCCGCGGCCCGCTCGTCGCCGAGGGCATCGAAAAAGGCCCGCACGACGTCCTGGTCGCGGCCTTGGCCGGCCCACACCAGCCGACCGGTGTCGTGGTCGACGACGCAGGTCAGGTACCGATGCCCTTTACGGTAGGCGATCTCGTCGATCCCGATTCGGGTGAGCCCGCCAAGCTGGTCAACCTTGCCCGCTCGGTCGGCGACAACGCGGGTCACGATCGCGGCCACCGTGCGCCACGACACCCGCAACAGCTCGGCGACCACGACGAAGGAGGCATTCGCGGCCAGCCACGCACAGGTGTCCTCGAACGCGGCGCTGTGCCGGGACCCCGGCCGCGCCCAGGGAACCGCCGCGACCACCACGCCCTGCTCCTCACAGACCACCCGCGGCGCATCGGCTTCCAGATAGACGCGCACCGTGCCCAGGTCGAGCGTGCGCCAGCGTCGCCGACCATCGCCGCGGTCGTATCCGCCCGCGCGGCGCCCGCACCGCGAACACCTCGACCGTCGCGTCCGCACTGGACGAACCGCAGCGACCAGGATCTCCTCGTCGGCCTCCTCGACGAGCTCGACCGATTCGATCACCGTTTGCTCGACCCCGAGCAAACCCCGCCATACCCTTGCCGTGCGCACGCCGTACTCCGCTCCCTGGTTCCTGTTCCTAGACAGCTCAGAAACCTAGACGTAGTACGGCGTGTCGCGTTCACACCAAGATCAACTCACCCACGGGAACAGCAGAAGAGCCCTTTTTGAACTCGATCGTGCGGTGGCGTCGGTGCAGCGAGCTGATCACCGTGCCGTCGGCGACGTTGAAGGCGGCAAACAGACTGGTGGTGCCGTGGCGGACGTAGTCGTGGGTGCGCCGCTCCGGCATCCCGGGCATCATCGGGAACGCCGGCTGGGACCGCGCCAAAGCCTGGACCTGCGATTTCTCGTCCACCGAGAGCACGACCGCACCCTCGGGCGGATTGAGATAGAGACCGACCACGTCGAAGACCTTCTCGGTGAACAGCGGGTCGTTGGACAACTTGAACGTCTCGGCCCGGTGCGGCTTGAGCTCGAAATCGCGCCAGATCCGCCCGATCGTGGACTTCGACAGCCCGCTACGTTCGGCCATCTTCGCCCGCGACCAATGCGTGGCGTTCGGCGGCGTGGACTCCAGGGTCGCCACGATCACCTCCTCGACCTGGTCCACCGTGATCGAGGGCGGGCGCCCCGGCCGCGGATCGTCGGCCAGCCCGTCCAGGCGGAACTCCACGAACCGGGCCCGCCACTTACCGACCGTCTGCACCGTCACGCCCTCGACTGCCGCGACGGCCCTGTTCGTCAACCCCTCGCCGCAGCCCAACACGATGCGCGAGCGAAGCGCCAACGCCTGCGCGGACTTGCGCCGGCGGGCCCATCGGAGCAACTGCTCACGCTCCTCCGAAGTCAACTCCAGCGGGGCTTTCGGGCGTCCGGTACGAGGCATGAGCCATTTTACGACATATCATACGAACTTCCGGCGCACGACACTAGTAGCGGGGGTAAGATTTGAACCTACGACCTCTGGGTTATGAGTCCTGAGCAGGCCGGTCCCGGGCGTCTCGTCCAGTCGAACGCGGTCTGACCAGCGTGGACCGGATCCGGCCGTCTCGCCCGGTCTCATGGCATCCGCCCTGAGCCACGGTGTCCCGGGTACAAATCCGGGTACAGCACGCGGGCCTCGCAGTCGTCGCCGCACGGAGCAACGCTTCGCGCCGGCGCCAACGGGTCATGTCCGTCCCTGCTGCTCCCGGACGTCGAAGAGTGCCCTCTGGGCCTCCCCTGTGCGTCAGGCTGACGTGAGACACCTCGGGTAGTTCTTCTTCCCTCGCACGGGGCGAGATCGGGTTTGATCACGTTGACTCTCACGACTGCTGACCTTCGGGACGCCGCCATCGATGATGGAGCGGTGACCCTCTCTGTCAACCTTGGCTGAGGCACCCGCTCCCTGAAAATCATTGACCCGAGGGCGGGGATGGAGACTCCCCGAATCGTGAAATCGAACTCGACTGCGGACGGCAACGGCGTGATCGTCGATGCTGGACCGGTGAGTGATGGCGTAGGACAGCGGCCGGATCCGCAGGTGCCCGAGCGGGCTCGGCGGCGGACGTTCACCGCGAAGTACAAGTTGGAGATCCTGGCGGCCTACGAAGCCGCGGGCGATGGCGAGAAGGGTGCCCTGCTGCGCCGAGAGGGCCTGTACTCGAGTCACCTGGTGGAGTGGCGTCGGGCTCGTGACGCTGGGGCGCTGGCCGGGCTGACCGCCCCGCGCGGGCGCCCGCCGCGCGACCCCGATCGGGCGCGGATCGCCGCTCTGGAGGCCGAGAAGGCGCAGTTGGAGAAGGAGTTGGCCAAGGCCCGCTTCGTGGTGGAGGTGCAGGCAAAACTGCACGCGCTCTTGGAGACGATCTCCGAGGGCGCGGAGCCCGAGGACGGGTCGAGCAGGTGAGCGACGCCGCGGTCGCCGAGCTGGTCCCGGTGATCGGAGTGCGGGCCGCCTGCCAGGCGTTGGGCCTGCCCCAGGCCGGGTACTACCGGCGCCACCGCCAAAGCCCGGCACCTGTGCGGCCGGCGCCCACGCCGCAGCGAGAACGGGTCCAGCCCCGCGCCCTGACGCAGGCCGAGCGCGAGGCGATCCTCGCCGAGCTGCACGGCGAGCGGTTCGTGGACCTGTCCCCGGCCGAGACGTGGGCGATCCTGCTCGACGAGGGCCGCTACCTCGGCTCGATCTCGACCTTCTACCGGCTGCTGCGCGCGGCCGGGGAGAGCCGGGAACGCCGCCGGCAGGCGACCCACCCGGCGAAGATCAAACCCGAACTGCTCGCCACCGCGGCGAACATGGTGTGGTCGTGGGACATCACCAAATTGCACGGCCCGGCGAAGTGGACCTACTACTACCTCTACGTGATCCTGGACATTTACTCCCGCTACGTCGTCGGGTGGATGGTGGCCGGTCGGGAGAGCGCCGCACTGGCGGAAGTGATGATCCGTCAGACCTGCGCCAAGCAGGGCATCGAGCGCAAGCAGTTGACCATCCACGCAGACCGCGGCTCGTCGATGACCTCCAAACCCGTCGCGTTCCTGCTCGCCGACCTCGGCGTGACCCAGTCCCACTCCCGCCCGCACGTCAGCGACGACAACCCGTACAGCGAGGCCCAGTTCAAGACCCTGAAGTACCGGCCCGACTTCCCCGGCAGGTTCTCCTGCATCGAAGCCGCCCGCGTCCACTGTCAGCGGTTCTTCGGCTGGTACAACGACGAGCATCGCCACTCCGCCCTGGGCCTGCACACCCCCGCCGACGTCCACTACGGCACCGCCGAGGCCGTCCGCGACAAGCGCGCAGCGATCCTCGCCGACGCCTTCGCCGCCCACCCCGAACGGTTCGTCCGCAAGCCCCCGACGCCCCCGCAACTGCCCACGACGGCATGGATCAACAAACCGCCGGACAGCCAGGAGGAAACTCAGTAATAGGCGACTGAACGTGCCTCAAACAGGTTGACAGGTTCCGGCATCAATGGGTTCGGTCGTGATCTTGGCGCACACCACACCCGGGGGTCGAACTCTGGTCGGAGTTCCATCTGACTCGAGATCGGCAACGTTGGGGGCGGCGGCCACGGCTGTCCTTGGAGGGCGGGATCGGGCGGGATCGAATAAGTGTGTTCGCACCGGGCCCCGGGGCGCCTCGGCCACAGATGAAAATAGCCCATGCTCTGCAGCAAACGCCAGAGGTAAGCCACTATTCGTGCGAGATACTCAACGATTCACTCGTGCTAATGCCTGGATGAATCGTGCTAATGACCGCTCGTGGCTAACCCGGGCACATAGCGAACCTACACGAATTTGTACACGGGCCACGATCGGCGAGCTGCAGCCCCTCCAGCGAATCGACGTCGATAATGATCCGTGCCAACGGCCGATTCGTGGTCCCCGCTGGTGGCCAGTGCGAGTTCCCACCCCTCGCGGTGATCAGGTGCCCGCGGGGCGACTCCTTCCGGTGGTTCGGGCCTCGCACATGCGGTAGATCTGCCCGTCGGCGACGACGAGGTGGCAGTGGTGCAGGAGCCGATCGAGCGTCGACCCCGCGGTGACGTGTTCGCGCAGGAAGTGGCCACAGGACTCGAACGGCCAGTGGCTGCCGATGCCCGGATCTGCCTTGGGCCGCTTCAGACGTCGGCGCGCGCACACCCGCTGCCGCGCAGGGAATTCCGGCGGTCGCGTCACTTGCATGATTGAAGTAACTGCCTTACCGTGATGCCCTGGCCCTCGGTCCTCGGGGACGGGGTCAGGTCATCGGCGCGACGGGGTCGCGGCATTCTTCGAGCAGATCGAGGTCAGATCATGGGTTCTGCCAGCAGCGGCAGGCACGACGCCGTTTCCGTACCAACGCAGTACCTCGACGTGGACGGGGTCCGCTACGCCTACCGAGAGCTCGGCCCGGAGGGGCCCGTCGACCCGACGCCGCTAATGTTCCTGCACCGATTCCGCGGCACCCTCGATGACTGGGACCCGGCCTTCGTCGATGCCGTGGCCGCCAACCGGAGGGTCATCCTCTTCAGCGACGCCGCGGTCGGGTCCTCGACCGGCGCGCCCGCCAAGGACGTGGACTCCAAGGCCGCCAACGCCGCCGCCTTCGTCCGCGCGAAAGGCTTCAGCCGCGTCGACGTGCTCGGGTTCTCCATGGGTGGGTTCGTCGCGCAAGCCATGGCGATCCACCATCCCGAGTTGATCCGCAAAGCGGTCTTGGTCGGCACCGGACCCGGCGGCAATCCAGAGACCGACCCGCACACCGACATCGTCTTCGACATCGCGCTGCGCCCCGAGTACACCTTCGAGGACACCCGCTACCTGTTCTTCTCCGAGGGACGCGATGCGGAGACCCAGGCGTCGATCGACCGCATCAACCTGCGAAGCGATCGTGAGCCCCTGGTGGCGATGGAGACCATCCAGGCCATGGGCGGTCTGATCATGGCCTACATGGGCGGCGAGACCGGGCACTTCGGCCTGCTCAGCGAACTGCGGCAACCGACGTTGATCGTCTCCGGAGACAACGACCCCTTCTTCCCGGTCAAGAACCAGTGGCTCCTGCTCCGGGAGATTCCCCACGCGCAGTTGGCCGTCTATCCCCTGGCCGGCCATGCGCCCCACCACCAGCACCCCACCGAGGTCGCGGCACAGGTCGAGCACTTCCTCGCCACGGCCTGAGCAGGTGCGACCCGTGGGAAGACCTGAAGGCAAGGTCGCCTTTATCACTGGCGCGGCCCGTGGGCAGGGCCGCGCGTACGCACTGAAGACCTGCCTGTGGAGCAATTCGGCTGTTCGCCCGGGCTCAACGCCCTGGTTGGGGCAACCAATTGGGGATCCAAGTTACTTCCATGATGGGAGTCACTCTACTGGAGTCGCTTACACACTGCCGGCGTCGAGGCGTGCCGCCGGCTCCATGTCCCGAGGTCGTGCGCCCTCACGACCCCGTCGGGCCCGCTCCACGTGAGGTGCCGCAGTGAGTTCTCCATGTCCGACACAACCTGCGGGCTCCCGACTGCCCAGCCGGCGATCTACCCGCAAGCCGCTCACGGCCCCCACCAGCAGCACCCGGAAGACGCCGCTGCTCAGGTCGGAAGGTTCCGCCGTAGGCCCTGACGGGCAGTCAGGTCTTGAGCCCGCCATTCCCACCGGCCCGACCGAGCGCGGTCACGCCCACCACCGAGGAAGGTGCTCGACGATGAATGCCATCCCGATCACAACGCACGGGGCCGCGTCGGACCCGCCGGCCACAGGGTTCGACTTCGACTGGGTCGTCGTCGGCTCCGGCTTCGGCGGCAGTGTCGCCGCGCTGCGTCTGGCCGAGAAGGGAGACCGTGTGGGAGTCATCGAACGCGGTCGAAGCTACGAGGACAGTGACCTGCCGAGGTCCACCACAGACATCGATCGCTTCGTCTGGGCCCCCGATCAGGGGCTCTACGGCATTCTGCGGGATGTCGCTTTCCAGCACGTCGAGACCGCCTCGCAGACAGGCGTCGGCGGCGGAAGCCTTATGTACGGGGGCGTCCTCTTCCGTGCACAGAAGGGTTTCTACGACGATCCGCAGTGGCGCAATCTCGGATCGTGGCAGGAGACACTCGCGCCACACTTCGACAAGGCCGAGCACATGCTCGGTGTGTCCGAGTCCCCGTGGGACTCGGTGTCGATCCAGTTGACCAAGCGCATCGGAGAGCACTTCGGTGTTGCCGACAGCTTCGGATTGGCACCCACCGGCGTGTTCTTCGGCGAGCCGGGCAAGACGGTCGACGACCCGTACTTCGGTGGTGAGGGACCGGCGCGCACGGGATGCACTCGCTGCGGCGACTGCATGATCGGTTGCCGTACCGGTGCAGCGAACCGACTGACGAAGAACTACCTGTGGTTCGCACAGAAGCGTGGCGCACAGATCATCGCCGAACAGGAAGTCGTGGACGTCCAACCCCTCGGTGCCCCCGACGGCGCCGACGGGTACCGGATCGTCACCGAAGCGCGCAGCCCCGACTCAGCACGGGGCCGCGCCGAGTACACTGCACGCGGCGTCGTCTTCGCCGGGGGCGCCGTCGCCACGAACGAACTGCTCGCCGACTGCAAGCACCGCGGATCCCTGCCGCGAATCAGCGACAGACTCGGCCACCTTGTCCGAACGAACAGCGAGACCTTCCTGAGCATCCAGTTCCCCGAGGATCTGGGTGCGTGGCAGGACGTCACCGCACCCAGCCGCCTGATCTTCGGCGAGGACACACAGGTCGAGCTACTGACGGTCGGCAAGCACGCCGACGCCTGGCAGGGCAAGTTCACCGTCCTCACGGGCAAAGGGAATGTGATGGTCCGTCGGATCAAATGGCTGACGGCCGTCACGCTTCACCCTCGCCGGTGGAAGGCAACGAAGCGTTCCGAGGGGTGGAGCGCCCGGTCCCTCGGGATGCTCGTGATGCAGCCGCGCGACAACGCCGTCCGGCTGCGGAACCTGTCAACCTGTTTGAGGCACGTTCAGTCGCCTATTACTGAGTTTCCTCCTGGCTGTCCGGCGGTTTGTTGATCCATGCCGTCGTGGGCAGTTGCGGGGGCGTCGGGGGCTTGCGGACGAACCGTTCGGGGTGGGCGGCGAAGGCGTCGGCGAGGATCGCTGCGCGCTTGTCGCGGACGGCCTCGGCGGTGCCGTAGTGGACGTCGGCGGGGGTGTGCAGGCCCAGGGCGGAGTGGCGATGCTCGTCGTTGTACCAGCCGAAGAACCGCTGACAGTGGACGCGGGCGGCTTCGATGCAGGAGAACCTGCCGGGGAAGTCGGGCCGGTACTTCAGGGTCTTGAACTGGGCCTCGCTGTACGGGTTGTCGTCGCTGACGTGCGGGCGGGAGTGGGACTGGGTCACGCCGAGGTCGGCGAGCAGGAACGCGACGGGTTTGGAGGTCATCGACGAGCCGCGGTCTGCGTGGATGGTCAACTGCTTGCGCTCGATGCCCTGCTTGGCGCAGGTCTGACGGATCATCACTTCCGCCAGTGCGGCGCTCTCCCGACCGGCCACCATCCACCCGACGACGTAGCGGGAGTAAATGTCCAGGATCACGTAGAGGTAGTAGTAGGTCCACTTCGCCGGGCCGTGCAATTTGGTGATGTCCCACGACCACACCATGTTCGCCGCGGTGGCGAGCAGTTCGGGTTTGATCTTCGCCGGGTGGGTCGCCTGCCGGCGGCGTTCCCGGCTCTCCCCGGCCGCGCGCAGCAGCCGGTAGAAGGTCGAGATCGAGCCGAGGTAGCGGCCCTCGTCGAGCAGGATCGCCCACGTCTCGGCCGGGGACAGGTCCACGAACCGCTCGCCGTGCAGCTCGGCGAGGATCGCCTCGCGCTCGGCCTGCGTCAGGGCGCGGGGCTGGACCCGTTCTCGCTGCGGCGTGGGCGCCGGCCGCACAGGTGCCGGGCTTTGGCGGTGGCGCCGGTAGTACCCGGCCTGGGGCAGGCCCAACGCCTGGCAGGCGGCCCGCACTCCGATCACCGGGACCAGCTCGGCGACCGCGGCGTCGCTCACCTGCTCGACCCGTCCTCGGGCTCCGCGCCCTCGGAGATCGTCTCCAAGAGCGCGTGCAGTTTTGCCTGCACCTCCACCACGAAGCGGGCCTTGGCCAACTCCTTCTCCAACTGCGCCTTCTCGGCCTCCAGAGCGGCGATCCGCGCCCGATCGGGGTCGCGCGGCGGGCGCCCGCGCGGGGCGGTCAGCCCGGCCAGCGCCCCAGCGTCACGAGCCCGACGCCACTCCACCAGGTGACTCGAGTACAGGCCCTCTCGGCGCAGCAGGGCACCCTTCTCGCCATCGCCCGCGGCTTCGTAGGCCGCCAGGATCTCCAACTTGTACTTCGCGGTGAACGTCCGCCGCCGAGCCCGCTCGGGCACCTGCGGATCCGGCCGCTGTCCTACGCCATCACTCACCGGTCCAGCATCGACGATCACGCCGTTGCCGTCCGCAGTCGAGTTCGATTTCACGATTCGGGGAGTCTCCATCCCCGCCCTCGGGTCAATGATTTTCAGGGAGCGGGTGCCTCAGCCAAGGTTGACAGAGAGGGCTGCGGGCGCATAAGCACAGCACGGACGAGCGCTACTCGCTCGTCAGCGAGATCGACAAGGCGCGCCCGGCTCCCACCTTCCTCGACGTCGGGCACAAGGTCGCGAAGTGGCTCGCGGCGGAGACCGGCGGAGTGGCGGGAAGCACCCTGACCGAGGCATTTCGTAACGCCCCGTGGACGGCTCACATCCTCGGCGGCGCGGTCATCGGCTCCGATCCGTCCACCGGCGTTGTCGACAACAGACTGCGGGTGTTCGGGTACCAGAACATGATCGTCTGCGACGCTGCTGCCCTGCCTGCCAACCCTGGAGTCAACCCCGCGCTCACGATCACCGCCCTCGCCGAGTACGGCATGGCGCAGCTCACAGGATTTCGCAGGTACCAGGTCGGTGGTCGCGCCGACACCGGCGCGCTCCACTGAAGGTGAGCGCGGCGGGCCAAGGCACCGGTGGGATCAGGCCAGGGAGGTGTTCGCCACCCTGAATCCCTTGCCGGTGCCGTAGGTCGAGTCCGCGGATGTGACCAATGCGGTCATGTTCCTCGTCTCCGGCGGGGGGCGTTACATCACCGGCCTGGAACTGAAGATCGACGCCGGCTTCTGCCTCGCCGGACTCCTCTATCTTACGGAGCATCCATGTCATTCAAGGCCGTCCGCATCCTAAAGAACGACGGTGCGGAACAGGCCGCGCAGGTCCAACAGCTCAACGAGTCCACCTTGCCCGACCGTGGCGTCGCGATCGACGTCGAGTTCTCTGACGTCAACTTCAAGGACGGCATGTGCATCGCCGGCCTGTTTCGGGTTCGTCCGTTCATTTCCCGATGACAGCCGGAATCGACATCGTCGGCAGGGTGACCGCCTCGACCGACGCCGAGGTTGCCATCGGCGACCTGGTCACCGTCAACGGATGGGGTGTCGGGACCGACTCGGACGGCGGGTTCGCGGAACGAGCCCGCGTCGATCCGGCCTGGGTGACACCGGTGCCCAAGGGCCTCGACGGCTTCTCCGCGGCCGCGATCGGCACGGCGGGTTACGCGGCCGCCCTGGCCGTGCTGGCCCTGCAGGACCATTACGTGACCCCGGCATCCGGCCCCGTCCTGGTCACCGGGGCCGCCGGTGGCGCGGGGTCGGTGGCGATCGCGCTCCTCGCCGCCCTCGGCTACCACGTCGTCGCCTCCACCGGTCGGTCCGAGGAGCACGCCTACCTGCGCGGCCTCGGCGCGAACGAGATCGTCGAACGGTCCGCTCTGTCCGAGACGCCGGACGGACCCGTCGGACCGGAGCAATGGGCCGGCGCGATCGACACCGTGGGCAGCAACACCCTCGCCAACATCCTTGCCACCACGAAGTACGGCGGCACCGTTGCCGCATTCGGCCTAGTACAGGGCATCGATCTTCCCGTCACCGTGCTGCCCTTCATCACCCGCGGTGTCACCCTCGCCGGGATCGACTCGGTGAATGCGCCAACGCATCGCCGCGCCAGGGCGTGGCAACTGTTGGCAGACGCCCTCGAACCGAGCGCGATCACGAGCATGACCCGCACCATCCCGCTCCGCGAAGCCATCCAGACCTCACTCGACACCCTGTCGGGCAAGGTCCGCGGACGGGTCGTCGTCGACGTCAACGCGTAGGTGGGTGCGGTTCGCCCTAGGGTGCTCGCGGCATGGCGTAGGCTTCCATCATGAGAGTAACCTCGTTCGAGGATGCGAACTGTCCGGTCGCGCTCGGCCTGGAACGCGTCGGCGAGTGGTGGAGCATCCTGATCCTGCGTGATGCGTTCCACGGCCTTACCCGCTTCGACCAGTTCCAGCGCAACCTCGGCATCTCCACGAACTCCCTGGCGAAGCGGCTGAACAGCCTGGTCGAGGGCGGCCTGATGGAGAAGCGTCCGTACCAGGACCGACCCGTGCGTCACGAGTACGTCCTGACCGAACGGGGCCGGGACTTCTGGCCGGTGATCGTCACGCTGTATACGTGGGGCGCGAAGCACTTCCCGCCGGAGAGCCCGACGGTGTACCTGGTGGACGCCGAAACGGGGCGACCCATCGAACCGGTCCTGGTGGACGCCCCGACCGGCAACCCCGTGGACGGTGCGCACTCCGCGTTCCTGGCGGGCCCCGGGGCCAGGGACGAACTTCGCGCGTCCCTGGAGCGCACCGTTCTCGAGGTGTGAGGTCCGCGACCTGTGACGGGGCACCGCCAAAAGTAAGTTTCCGATCCCGGCCGACAAAGACTGAGCCGGCGGATTCGGAATCGCTGCCGTTCAGTTCTGTGCTGCCTGCGTCAGTGTGGCGGCAGAGCATGGCGCGCGAGACCCCGAGGGCTCACGGCTGAGTTGAACGAGGAGCTGCCGGGACGCGGATCAGAGGTACAGCGCTACCAACCTAAATACTTGAAATTTTAAAATAACAAGCTTACAGTCCATCCCGTCGGCCCCCGAACGGATGGAGCAGCAGCATGAGCAAGCACCCGATCACCCTGGCCCTGGAGAACGTGGACGTCCAAGGCCTGTCCGCAGCTCTGAGCCCTGACGTCGTCTTCCACTCCCCGGTCCTGGCCACGCTCGGCGATGAAATCCGCGGCCGGGACGTCGTCGTCCGGATCCTCACGACGGCGATCCAGGGCTTCGGACCGCCCAAGGACGTCACGGAGTTCCGGGCGCCGGACGGCCGCTACATCGCGGCATTCAACGGTGAGATCAGCGGTCACCCGCTCAACGTCCTCATCACCATGACCGAGAACGCCGACGGCGAGGTGATCAGCGTCGCGCCGCACATGCGCCCGTACCCGATCGTCACCCTGTTCCGGGCGCACATGCGCGCCAACCTCTGCCCGGACCCGATTCCGGACGCCATCTGGGAGCTGCCCGCTTAAGATCGGCCCCATGCGGACCTACGGCCAGTTCTGCGCCCTGGCCCGCGCCCTCGATGCCATCGGCGACAGGTGGGCGCTGCTGATCGTCCGCGAGCTGTGGCTACATCCCCACCGCTTCGGCACGCTCGCGGAAGCACTGCCCGGCGCAGCCTCCAACCTGCTGACAGAGCGACTGCGCGCCCTGGAAGCAGCCGGAATCGTGGCCCGCACGCCCGGACCGCGGGCGCTGTACTCCCTCACCGAGCGCGGTGAAGCCCTAGGCCCGGTGATGCAAGAGCTCATCCGCTGGGGCGAGGCCGAGATGGAGCGCGAACCCGGCAACGACAGCTACCGAAACGACTGGTTCGCCCAGGCCGTCGAAACGCTGGTCCCCCCCTCCGCGGTCACCCAACCGCTGGTCTTCGCGCTCGACCTGACCGGCGCGGGCCCCCCCGCCGTCCTGATCGCCGAACCCGGCGCGGGGGTGCGCGCCGTTCGAGGCGACGGAGCCGACGTCCCCACCCCGCAGGCCCGCATCACCGGCGAGCCCCACACGATGGTCGCGGCGATCGCCGGGCGGGCCGACATCGCGACGCTAGAGATCACCGGCCCCGCGACGGCGTCCAAGCGACTGCGCGCGCTGCTCGCACGCACCGCCCGGATCAGGGCGGCGACGGCGTAGGACTCCGAGCACGTCCACGAATCCGTCTCACCCACATCCGTCCCGTAGGCCCTGTCGAGGCGTGACCCACGTCGACGCCCACGCCACCCCGGACTCCTAGCCTCGGCCTGCGCCGGACTGCTGGACGTTTTGGAGACGATCCCGACCTTCCACATCCTCGCCTCGCTCAAGCGAATTCCTCGCCGGCCAGGATCGAGGAGAACACCCGGGAAGGCCTCGCGGTGGCCGCGATCCGCGGCCGCCACGGTGCCCGCCCGAGTGTCATGACCCCCGGCAAACTCACCCGCCCGCTCGCCGACGCCCGCGTCAGCCCAGAAGGGTCACGTCGTCAGCGCATCGCGGCGCACCGTCGGGGAGTTCCTCGTCGATGACTGGCTACCCGCCATCCGTTCCTCAGTGAAGGCGACGACCTGGGACAACTGGCGCGCCTACACCGACGCCTACGTAGTGCCGAAGCTCGGCGACGCGCGACTCCAGCAACTGACGGCATCTCAGCTGATGGCGTTCTACAGCCGGCTGCTGACCGAGGGCCGGGTCGACCACAACGTCCGTATGTTCGCCTGGTGGAGCACGCAGGTGAAAGCCGGTGCGGAGCCGACGCCCCGTGAATTTTCCGAGGCGTGCGACGTGACGATCCACGCCGCACGCACGCGCCGCCGTGCACAGGTACCAGTCGGGGCGGTTCCCCGTCCCGCAGCCCGCGGGACTCGCGCCCAAGACCGTGCGGAACGTACACGTGATGCTGCACCGCGCTCTCGCCGACGCCGTCAATGGCACTACATCAACGACAACCCGGCCGCCCACGCCCGAGCACCGAAGGTCACCCGGCAACGACGGACCGTCTGGACTCCCGCCGATCTCGCGCTGTTCCTTACCGTCGCCCGCGACAATCGCTTCTTCCCGCTGTTCGCCCTCGTCGCGACGACGGGCATGCGGCGCGGCGAGCTGTGCGGACTCCACTGGCCTCGATCGACTTCGCTCAGGGTTTGCTCTCGGTGCAGGACTCCCGCCTCGTCGTCGCCGGTCGCGCCGAGGACTCCGAGGGCAAGACGGACTCGGCCGGACGCCTGATCGCCTGGACGCCTGGACGCCCAATCCCCCGCCGTCCTCAGGGCCTGGCCCGCCGCCCAGGACGTCGAACGCGGATTTTTCGGCCCCGACTACCCCACGCACGGGCTGGTGTTACGTGGCCCGACGGGCGGCCCGTCCACCCGGACGTCGTTCCGCGAACGCTTCGCTGCGCACGCCCGGGCGCCGAAGGTCACTCGGTCTCGCCCAACGGTGTGGGCGCCGGACGAGCTCGGGCGATTCCTCGACTCCGCACGCAACGACCGGTTCTTTCCGTTATTCGTCCTCGTTGCCACGACCGGGATGCGCCGCGCCGGGTGGTGAGTGGGTCCGCGCCGGCTGGACGAAGGTCTCCCGAGGTGGGCCGGCAGCAGCCGTCAGGAACAGCGCCCCGGTTGGTTTCGCGCTCTGGTCGACGGCCGGCCCAGCTGTGCACGAGGCGACCATGTGGAAGGGGGACCAGTTCCGGCCCGAGTTCACCCACCGCGCCGGATTGCCCGACGAGAATGATGTCGAACTCGGCGCGACAGAGAAGGGCCTGCGCGTATGGCTGGTCCCTTGTGCGTCGCGCATGCCGCGAGGGCATCGACGCCCGCCGGCCGTTGTGCTCAAACCCGGCGAATGGATCCGCTGGCAGTTCAATTACCGGTTCGGTCTCGACGACGGCTGGTTCTATCGACTGGACACGATGAACCTTGCGTACGGTGCCGCGACCGAGGATGTCCTCCTCGGGATGCCGGATCACTTCGTCGACGAGCGCGCCTTTCTGCGTTGAGTCTCGACGCACGACCGTTGGCGGCCTCACTCGGGCGGCTCGGTGGTCGGCTGCGGTGGCTCATTTGCTAGCTCCGCAGGTGTGACACCGAGGATGAGGTCGGCGACCTGGCCGGCGGCGTCGCGGTCCATGCCAGGAGTGACGTGCGAGTAGACATGCAGCGTGAAGGCCGGCGACGAGTGGCCGATCCGGTGACTCACGATCTTGGGGTTCACACCTGCCCGTAGCGCGACAGTGGCGTACGAGTGCCGGAGGTCGTGGAAGCGGATCGCGGGAAGGCCGGCGGTTGCCGAAAGGCGGGCGAAGCGTTCGCGGACGACATCGGGATGCACCGGTCTGCCGTCGGGCCAGGTGAAGGCGAGTCCGTGCTTGGGGTAATCCGGACCGAAAAACTCGCGCTCGACGGCCTGGGCAGCCCGCCACAGCGCCAGAACGGCGAGGGTCTGGGCGTCGAGGGCGATCAACCGGCCGGCGGAGTCGGTCTTGCCGTCGCTGTCCTGGGCGTGGCCGGCGACGACGACGCGGCTGTCCTGGACGGAGAGGGGTCGGCTTTGGCATCCATGCCGTCACCTTGGCACGGTTGGCGTCCCGGTCGCACGTCGTTAGAAGGCCGCTACCTCGGCTGTTCCCAAATGTGTTCCCAAACGACCCGGAACAGTCAGAGGCCCGGCCGCCAAGTACGGCGTCCGGGCCTCTGACCTGCTGTTTCTCTGGTAGCGGAGGTAGGATTTGAACCTACGACCTCTGGGTTATGAGCAGCCTTGCACACGTCTCAACCGTGGCCGCTCATCCCACCGCAGCGGCATTCACTTGCGGCGGGACCCGATCCTCGTCTCACGGCGTCCCAGGTCAATGGGCCCGTCACGATCGGTCTTGGCTACAGAGTTGGCTACAGCCGCGCGTCGCAACGCCGGCACACCGCACCCACCACCTGATGATCCATCAGCTTTGCGTCGGAGGGGGTCGGGTAGGGGCTGGTCATTCGTTGAGCAGGAACTCGAGGGCCGTGTGCCCGCGCGATACGCGGACGTGTCCAAAGGTGCCCAGCCGTGATGGTCACGATCGAGCACCGGGCGAAGCATCCGCAGACGTTTGTCAAGTACCGGGTTTCATAGAGGCATCGAAGCCATGTGAGTGAGCATCTGGACGGGGTCGATGGCACGGTGGTGGGTCTCGTACTCGACCGGTGGAACGAGGCCGATCTCGCCGTGCAGGCGGCGGTGGTTGTACTTATGCGGGTGATCGCGTCAAGGCCCGGTTCAAGATGCCTCGTGGTCGAGTCGGTCGAGGAGTCCGTCGAAGATCTTCTGCCGGGCGACTTGGCCCTTGTTGTGGGCGTCGTCGCGTTGGGCCTGCAGGGTGGGGCGGAAGGCGATGGTGGTGACGAAGAAGGTGCAGCTCTCGCAGATGGACTCGAAGTGGCAGTCGGTCTCGACGGGGCGGGCGCAGTGGCCATTGCCGAGCATCCGTCTGTGCATCTCGGCGCGGAGTTTGCGCATCTCGCTGCCCTCGTCATCGCGGGGCAGTTGACGGGGCTGGCCGTAGAGCGCTTCGACCTTCTCGGTGACCTTGAAGTACTCCTCGGCGACGGTCTTGTCGGCGATGCGGGCGTAGATCATCGTCATGGCGAGGGTCTTGTGGCCGAGCAGCGCGGCGATCGCGTCGATGCTCATGCCGCGGTTGACCGCTTGGGTGGCCAAGGTGTGCCGGAGCTGGTGAGCGGTGACGTGGCCGATGCCGGCCTCGTGGCTGAGCCGGCTGAGCGCGTTGGACACTCGCAGCGAGGTGACGGGGCGGTTGCGTTCGAGGAGGAGCCGCTCGCTGCGGACGCCGGTTGGTCGGTGGTGGTGGATCCAGTCGTCGAGCATGTCCTTGAGCTGTGGGTGCAGCGGGATGTAGCGGTCGTTGTGGAGCTTGCCGACGGGGATCCGCAGCCAGAACGCCGAGCCGATCTGCACGACGGCGTCAACGTTGAGCGCGAGGAGTTCGCCCTTGCGGATGCCGGTGCGCGCGAGCAGCTCGACGATCAGGCGGGAGAGTGGGTCGGGGTCGGCGCGGGAGGTCCGCATGAGCTTGGCAGCGGCAGCGTCATCGAGGAAGCGCGGCAGCGGCTTGTCGATGATCGGAAGGTCGCCGGTGAACATCAGTGGCCGCTGGGGCGGATTGTCGTAGCCCCAGTCGGTGATCCGGTCGAGGAAGCAATGCAGGTTGATGAGCCGATTCTTGATGCTGACCCGGTTGAGGGGCTTGCCGGTGTGCCGGGCGTGTTTCGTGCTGATCCAGACCTTGTAGTCCTCGATGTGACTCCGGGTCAGGTCGGTGCAATTGTCGACGTCGGGATGGTTGAGGCCGAGCCAGACGCCGAACTCGCGCAACGCGTGCTCGATGTGACTGACGGTGCTGGGGCGAAGGCTCAGCTCGACCTGGGCGACATAGCGTCGGGCGGTGTCCGCGAAGCCGCTCGGTGCACCATCCCAGCCGGTGACCGACACGGGCGCCTTGCGAGGTGGGCGGCCGGGATTGTTCAGCTGACCGGCGTGGAACAAGGTGAGCCGGAGGCGGTGGAAGATCGCGGAGAGGTTCCGCCCAGAGCTCGCCATGCCGCGCTGCGCGTAGGCGCTGACGAGGGCATCGCGGGCCCGGTCGAACTGAGCATCGGTAAGGCGCTGCGGCGGGCTGGGGGTGATGGCGGCGGCCTTGCGCAGCGCGTTCCACTGCAGGGTGATGTCGGCCTCGCTCAGGTCGAGGCGGCGGCAGGCCTGCTGGAACCACGTCCAGCAACCGGGGTCGTGGTTGCGGGCGACGATTCCCAGCCGCAGATCAACCCGACCCAGCAGCTCGGCGGTGACGACGAGCCGACCGGTGACGATCAGCCAGGAGGCGAAGGACCGCGCTCGGGTGACGGCCTCGACCTGTTCGGCGAGGGTGAGGCGCTCCCAGCCGCCCGCCCGTTCGAGTTTGGCGCTGAACGAGCGTGCCGCCATCGTGGTCGACCTGCCGGTCTTGAGCTGCAGATGTGCCATCGCGGCGAAGTAGCTGTCGAGCTGATCGGAACTGCGGGCGGCCAAGACGAGGGCGGCGCCCATCACGAGCCGGCCAGATCTTGGGCGTCGATTGCCTCGCTGGCCCGGCGGTACTCGCCGGCGAGCCAGTCGTTGGCCAGGTGCAGGTAGATCCTGGTCGACTCGATCGAGCGGTGACCGGCCTGGGCCTGGATGGCTTCCAGCGCCATCCCGGCCTCCCGCAAGCGCGTGAAGCAGGTGTGACGCAGCTGATGGCAGGTCAGATGTTCGATCCCGGCTCGGCCACGGGCGCCGGCGACGATCTCGTCCAAGCCGGCCGCGGAAAGGGCGCTTCCGCGCCGGGGGCCCTTCAGCACGAGAAAGACGTGGTCATCGGCAGCCGACTCGGGGCGTTCGGTCGCCAGGTAGCGGGCGAGCGTGGTGAAGAAGCGCTGCGAGACAGGGACGATGCGCTGGTGTCCGCCCTTGCCCTCGGCAATGAATAGGCGGCGCTCACCGGGACGAAGGTCACCGAGGCGCAGGCCAAGGACCTCACAACGACGCAACCCACCAAGGAGCATCGCCTCGACCATCGCCCGGTCCCGATCGGTGCGCAACGCGGCGAGGAACGCGTCGGCCTGCTGCGGATCGATGACTCGTGGCAGCGTCCGGGGAGCCCGGATCAGAGGGACGCCGCGCACGGAGCGCTGGCCCGGCCGACGAGTAGCGAGTCCCCGAGGAACCGGGTTCGCCCGGACGTCGGTGTCCCCACGGATGATCAGGTACTCATACAACCCCGCGATCGTGGCGAGGCGCCGTTTGATGGTGCGCGCCGACAGGCCGCTCTCACCGTCCTCGATCCGCACGACCTTCGCGCCACGGCGGGGTTCGCGCTGGGCCTGGATGAACGCCAGCACGTCCCCCGCGTCGACCTCGCCCGGCTCCTTTTCGACGACGGTGAAGAAGACCTTCAAGTCGAAGGCCGTGGCCAGTGCGGTGTTCCACCTCGCCCGGGCGATGACCAGTTCGAGGTAGGCATCCAGCAGTGGATGACCCAGCCGGAGCAGCTCACCGCCGCCAGGTTGAACCGATCGAACCAAGCACGGCATGCGGTCCACGGAGAGCCCCGATTCGCTGCGGTGACCCTCGCTCCGAAGCCCCGATGGCCGAGGAGTGGATCACCTGCATATCGTGACCAGTCGATGTACTCCACAACGGCGATCTCCAGGTCGTCGATGGATCGCCAGGGCCCGCGATTGCGGACGAGTTCGGCCTTGAACAGAGAGTTGAACGCTTCGGCCATGGCGTTGTCGTAGGAGTCGCCGGTGCTGCCGACCGAGGCCACGGCGCCGGCTTCGGCGAGTCGTTCGGTGTAGCGCACGGCGAGGTATTGCACGCCCTTGTCCGAGTGGTGCACGAGCGCGGTGGTGTCGTGGCCGTCGCGCGCGCGGGTCCACAGGCCCATGTTCAGAGCGTCGAGGGCCAGGTCAGTGCGCAGGTGGGTGGCCAGCTGCCAGCCCACGATCCGCCGGGAGAAGACGTCCAAGACGAACGCGGCGTAGACCCAGCCGGTGAATGTGCGCACGTAGGTCAGATCGGCCACCCACAGCCGGTCAGGCTCGGTAGCGGTGAAGTCGCGATCGACGAGGTCCGGGCGGGTGTCCGCGCCGGTGCCGGGGATGGGTCTTCGGGCCCTTGGCGCGGCTGATTCCCTTCAGGCCGAGGGATTTCATCAGCCGGCCGGTGGTGCAGCGGGCGACCGGGCGACCGCCGGGCGCGATGCCTTCACGGCGCAGCTGGGCGTGGACCTTGCGGATGCCGTACACGTCGTAGTTCGCCTTGTGCACCCGGGCGATTTCGACCTTGACGGCCTCGTCGCGCACGGCCCGCACGGACGGCGGGCGCCCGCGGGCGGCGTAGTAGGTACTCGGGGCGATCTTGACGCCGGCGCCGGACAGCGCGGTGCAGATCGGCTCGACCCCGTGTTCGGCCTTCGCGGCCTCGATGTACTCGCAGATCAACGACACGGGCGGTCGAGCTCCGCCGCGAAGAAAGCCGATGCCGAACGAAGGATCGAGTTCGCCCGGCGCAACTCCTTGACCTCGCGTTCCAGCTCCGCCAGCCAGCCGCGCCGCGTCGCTGGTCGTCGTGCCGGGCCGGTCGCCGGCATCGATCTCGACCTGCTTGACCCAGCCGCGCAACGTCTCGGAGTTGATCCCGAGCTGCTCGCTGATGCGCCGGCAGGCCCCCGCTCGGGCTGCCGGGTCCTTCTTCGCCTCGAGCACGAGACGGACCGCCCACTCACGCAGCTCGTCGGGGTATTTCCGTGGCGCCGCCATCGTCCTCGCACGTCCTTCCAGGCTTGATGGTGTCCATCAAACCCGGTACTTGACACCGTGCTGCGCGCCTAAGCCCGCGACCACAACCAGAAACTGTCCGACCTCGCTCACCAGGTGGTCGCCCGCACGTTGCCCCCAACGGCCCTGCTCTCCCACGCCCGCGCCCGCACCCTGGCCTGCGTGCCCTCACCCGGGCACCGCGGGTCCCTGGGTACGGCTCGCTGAGACCCCCTGGGTCAGGCGGGATCGGCACGTTAACGCCGGGCACGTGCCGGGTACACGAACCGCCATGCAGGCCAAAAGCAACGTCGAGGACCGGACCGACTACGACGGCGGAACGGTGCGCGTGGAGCCGGCCGGCATCGACATCGAGGTCGAGCCGGAGGAGACGCTCATGGAGGCGGCCGACCGCCTCGGGTACGACTGGCCCACCTTCTGCCACATGCAGTGCCTCTGCGGGCATTGCTACATCGAGATACGTGACGGCGCCGAATTGTGCTCGCCCGCCGCGACGCAGGAGGAGGAGACGCTGGTCAACAACGACCATCCCGATGGCGCGCGCCTCGCCTGCCAGCTGTTGATCAACGGGGACGTCACCGTCTACCGGGAAGGCGCCCCGCACGGGGTGTGACGGGCGGGAGACCGACCTGCGTCGCATCAGCCGCGTCTGCCCCACCACGACGCGGGCGCCGGGGCACGGCTACGTCCAGTCTGATTCCCCGTCAGGGTAACTCCGAAGCGGCCTACAGGAGGTCGGGCGTCGCGCCGATCACGACGAACATGGTGGCCGGTTTCGCGCCGATCGAGCGGAACCGATGCGGGATACCGCCCTTGAAGTAGGCGGTGTCGCCCTCTTCGAGGATCGCGGTCTGGTCCGGGAACTGCAGCTCCACCGATCGGCGGTGGACGATGACCAGTTCGTCTCCGGCGTGCTCGCGGAACACGCAGTCGGTCTCGACAGTCGGCGGGTACACGACGAACGGCAGCATCTGTTTGGCGGTCATACCGATGGCGATGCCCTCGTAACGCGAGCCTTCGTTCGACGCGGACGGGGCCAGGCTCGTGCGGTCGCACGCGTGATCGACCTTGATCAACCCCGTCTGGTCGTGTTCGCCGAACAAGGACCCGACCTCGACGTGGAGGGCGTCCGCGAGCTTGATGGCCGTGGCGATGGACGGAACGCTGTGCCCGCGCTCCACCTTGGACAGATAGGACTTCGTCAGGCCTGTACGGCCGGCCAGAGCTTCGAGCGTGAGGCCGTTCTCGCGACGCAGCATCCGTAGGCTGACCGTTGCCACTCATGCCCTCCCCGTCAACGAGTACGCGGTCGTCACCGTCTCGCCTCCAGCATCCGCGCTCGACGTAAAGACACTCTGTGTCCTAGAGTACACCTGGTGTCCTGACCGGGTCGGTGCTCCGCGACTCCCGAGGAGATGAAGCAATGGCCACGTCCTTGCATGACAGCAAGAGCACCCTCAAGGCGCGTTCGCAGCGAGAGATGGCGAGCCAGTTTCGGGACAGCTCGTGGACACTGAAGCAGAAGGTCGCCCTCACCTGCCGCGTGCTCTCCGACGCGGGACACGACTCAGGCCTCGCCGGCCAGATCACCGCGCGCGCCGAGGGCAAAGACACCTTCTACACCCAACAGCTCGGCCTGGGATTCGACGAGGTCACCGAGGCCAATCTCGTCCTGGTCGACGAGGACCTGACAGTGGTCTTCGGCGAAGGAATGCCCAACCCCGCCAACCGATTCCACACATGGATCTACCGGGCACGTCCAGATGTCAACGCCATCGTGCACACCCATCCGCCGCACATCGTGGCATTGTCGATGCTCGAGATTCCGCTGCAGATCTCCCAGATGGACCTCACGCCGCTCTACGACGATTGCGCGTTCCTCAAGGACTGGCCGGGGATACCCGTCGGCAACGAGGAGGGCGAGATCATCTCGGCCGCGCTCGGCGACAAGCGGGCGGTGCTCTTGGCCCACCACGGTCAGCTGGTCGTGGGCTCGACCGTGGAGGAGGCCTGTTCGCTGGCGGTGCTCATCGAACGCGCTGCGCGGGTGCAACTGCTTGCGATGTCCGCCGGGACCATCCAGCCACTGCCGGTGGAACTTGCCCGCGAGGCCCACGACTGGACGTCGACCGCCAAGCGCAATCAAGCCAATTTTGCCTACTACGCCCGCAAGGCACTCCGCAACCATCCCGACGTGCTCAGCCAGGGCACGGCCATGCCCTAGTCAGGAGATTTCATGTCCGCGCACACCGTCCGGGGCATCGTGGCCTATCCCGTCACCCCTTTTTCGCCGGCTGACTCCAGTGTCGACATCAAGGCGCTGGCCGAATTGATCGACAGACTCATCGACTCAGGTGCCCACGCCATCGCGCCCCTCGGCAGCACAGGCGAAAGTGCCTACCTCAGCGACCCGGAATGGGACGAGGTTGCCGAGCAGTCCATCGCTGCGGTGGCCAACCGGGTGCCGACGATCGTGGGAATCGCCGACCTCACCACCGCCGGCGCGGTGCGTCGTGCGCAAGCTGCGGAGCGGTACGGCGCAGACAACGTGATGCTGCTCCCCACGTCCTACTGGAAGCTGACCGAGCGTGAGCTTCTGCGCCATTTCGAGACCGTCGCGGGGTCGATCGATATTCCGATCATGGTGTACAACAACCCGGCCACCAGTGGGATCGACATGACCGCGGACTTCCTGGTGCGCCTGGTCGAGCAGGTCGACAACATCACCATGATCAAGGAGTCCAGCGGCGACATCACCCGGATGCAGCGCATCGCCCAGCTGACCGGCGGCGAGGTGCCCTTCTTCAACGGGAGCAACCCGCTGGCCTTCCTAGCCCTTGCCGCCGGAGCGGCGGGTTGGTGCACCGCAGCTCCCTGTCTGATTCCCCGTCACTGTCTGAACCTGTGGGAGAAAATGCAGGCCGGCTCGATCGAGGAAGCACGCCAGGATTTCCGCGGCATGCTTCCGGTCCTGGAGTTCATCCTCAAAGGCGGGCTGCCCGGCACAGTGAAAGCCGGCCTCCGCGCGCTCGGATTCGACGCTGGTGTACCGCGTCTGCCCTTGCTCCCCTTGGAGGAGTCGCAGTCCGAGCAACTCGCGGGGCTGCTCGCCCAGGTGGGCGAGAACACTCAGGATGCCGCCTGAGGTTGGTACTGACTCCACGCGGAGAGTCACCCCAGCCCTCCTGGGGTTGAGGGTGACCTCGTAGCCCATCCGTGTCACCGGGCCCGCGCCGGCGGCGGGCGGACGCCGTGCACGTAGACGTTGCTGAGGTTTCGGTTGCCGCCCCCGCCGACAAAATTGGACGCCTGGGTGGCCCTGGCATTCTGATTTGGCCCCACCGTGACGGGGCGGATTCCAGTCATCGTCGCAACACCTACATGGTGAGGGGTTGCAGCGATGGCGGGTTCAGGTCGGCCAGGGCCGGTGCCGTTGACGGCGCAGCGGGAGCTGTACGCGCGTCTGGTCGGGCAAGGCATGTCCAACAGCGAGGCGTGCCGGCAGGTCGGGGTGAACCGGCGCACGGGGACACGCTGGCGGTTCGGGCGCAGCATCCCGGCCACCTCCGGCCCGCCCCTGCAGTATCCGGCGGTGATCACCACCGAGCCGAGACCGATCTCTCCGCGCTACCTGTCCGAGGACGAGCGTGTCGTCATCGCCGACCTGCGCCGGGCCGGCGCGACCGTCCGCGCGATCGGTGCCGAGCTCGGGCGCAGCCCCTCGACGGTCAGCCGTGAGCTGACCCGCAACGCCGACCCGGACACGTGCAGGTACCGGCCAGCGAGGGCCCAGCGGCTGGCCGCAGAGCGTCGAGCGCGGCCGCGGACGCGGCGGGTCGACCGTGACCCGGTCCTCGCCGGGTTCGTGCAGGACAAGTTCGAGCAGCGGTGGAGCCCAGAGCAGATCAGCCAGGCGCTGAGCGTGCAGTTCGTCGGCCAGCCCGATCGCCAGCTCGTCCCGGAGAGCCTCTACCGGGCCGTCTACGACCGCGGGTGCGCGCTCACGCGGGACTGCGACGCCGTGCTGCGGACGCGACGGCGGCGTCGGATCCCTGACAGGCAAGCAAATGCGCGCCGCACCAACGCCCTGCCCGCTCCGATGACGATGGTCAGCGAACGGCCGGAGAGCGCGGCCGACCGCCTCGAGCCGGGCCATTGGGAGGGCGACTTCATCATGGGCGCCGGCAACCGTTCCGCGATCGGCACGCTCGTCGAGCGGACCAGCCGCAAGACCGTCCTGGTGCACCTCGGACGCGACAAGTCCGCCGCCGCGCTCCGCGACGCCCTGATCGCGATCTTCAGCTCGCTGCCACCCGAGATGCGTCGGTCGCTGACGTGGGATCAGGGCAAGGAGATGAGCGCCCACCTCGAACTCGCCCGCCTCGCCGAGCTCGCCGTGTTCTTCTGCGAGAAGTCCTCCCCGTGGCAGCGCGGCAGCAACGAGAACACCAACGGCCTGCTGCGCGACTACTTCCCCAAGGGCACCGACCTACGGGTCCACACCCCCGAGCGCCTGGCCGCCGTCGCCGCGCAACTCAACGACCGCCCGCGCAAGATCCTCGACTGGGCGACCCCCGCGGCGGTCTTCGACAGCCACCTGAACAGAGTGCTCATCGCCACCGTCGAGCCCGTCATCCTCAGGCCGGAAACCCTGTCGCTACAGTCGAATCACGGTCTCGTGTTGCGACGATGACTGGAATCCGCCCCGTCACCCCGGGGCCAGTTCGGGTTGACATAGCCACCTGGGAGGCGAAAGCCACGAAGCTGCCGTCCGCGCTGATCACCGGCAGCGAGGTGGACTCCCCGTTCACCGACCTTGCGCCGGGACCGACCCTGACGGGCCGGCCGTCCCCGTCCTCCGGTCGTGCAGGTAGACGTCGTACCACGGGCGGCCAGCCGCGCCCGGCACGATGTCCCCGCGGAGTGGTGTGGCGGGGCCCGTGGTGGGCGTGGCGCGGGTAGCCCAAGCAGGAGCGAGGTGGCCATCGGGTGATCCTTCGATAGGCCTACGGCCAGTGTGGCCGGCAGATCCAAGCGCCGCAGCGTCCAGGCCGATCCGTCCGGGTCCAGGTCGGCACGCCGAAAAAGTCTGCGGTCAAACTGCGGTCAAACGATCAAGGGCCACGATCACAAATTTGTGACCATGGCCCTGACCTGGGGAAACGTAGTAGCGGGGGTAGGATTTGAACCTACGACCTCTGGGTTATGAGCAGCCTCGCACACGTCTCAACCGTTGCCGCTCGTCTCACCGCGAGCCCCCTCACCTGCAGCGGGACCCGATCCTCGTCTCACGGCGTCCCAGAAGAATGGGCCAGTCACGATCGGTCTTGGCTACAGAGTTGGCTACAGCCGGTTGGCCACGGATCCTAGAACATGATGATCCGTCAGTTTGTAACGATGGTCGCCGCGACCTGGCCGGCGACCGTGTGCCGCGTCGTCCGCTCGCATGTGCTGCTGCTCAGCCCTTGTCGAGTGCCGCCGTCAGCTTGTCCCCCGCGACGTAGTGGGCGCCGCCGCCCTTACCGACGAGCTTCAGCAGACCTGCAGCATCCAAGAGGCGGAGGTCGTAGGTCGCCACCTGGCGGTCCAGCCCCTCCTGCCGGCGGTACGTGGTGTTGGTGACCTTCCGGCCTGCGGCGGCATCCCAGAGGGCGGTGACGCAGCGCTCGTTGAGCCGTGCGGCCGCACACAGCTCGGCGAGGATCCGGCCCTTGTGGCGTGCATCCCGAGCGGCCGCCAGTACAGATTCTGCCTGGTCGAGGTGCGCCTGCAGACAGAACCGAACCCAGCCGAGCGCTCCCTTCCGGCGACCTTCGGTCAGAGCGTCGTAGTAGGCGATCCGATGCGCGCCAAGCCACTCCTCCACCCCGACGAACTCCGGCGCCAGGTCACCGGACTCGCGCGCCAGCACGAGGGTCTGGAGGGCGCGCGACATGCGACCGTTACCGTCCGAGTGCGGGTGGATCGAGACGTAATTGAGGTGGGCCATCGCCGCGCAGACGATCGCCGACTCGTGGCAGCGGCCGTTCAGGATCTCGACCAGCTCGGCGACGAGGCGGACCGCTACGTCGACTTCCGGCGCCTCGTACTCGCCCACACTGATGTGCCCCCGACGCCAGAGGCCCGGCCTCGGGTCCTGGTGGCCGGGCGTGTTGAGCAGCTTCAGCTCGACCAGTTTCTCGCGGTAGGGCTGCATCAGGAGGCGGTGCAGGGCGCGAAGCGTACCGACGTCGTAGGCGAAGTGGTCGTCGCGCGCCAGGACCAGGAGGTAGGCCATCGCGTCGCGGTGACCCTTCACCGCCGCCTGGTCCAGCTCCAGCTGCACGTCACCTTCGACCGCCTGACCGTCCAGGACCGAGAGGGTGTCCTCCAGGCTCAGGTCGTGCCCCTCGATGCTGTTCGACCCCTGAGAGGCCTTGGCGCGCAGAAGCCGAGCCAACGGTCCGGTCCACACGTGCACGTCGCGCACATAGACGCCGACCTCGGCGCGGATCTCGGCGATACGGGTCAGCCTCACCAAGTCGGCCTTGGCCAACTTCGGAGCCTCGAACAAGGTCTTCATCATGAAGTTGAGTGTATCGACGAGTTGATGAAAATGTAGGCTTTGAGTCATACAACCTGTTGATGAACCTCGTGGATTGATAATCCTGCCCCACGACCGGGCGCGTCATCACCGGCCTCGCGCTCCTCCCCGGCGACCGAGCCAGGTGGCCAGCCACTCGGTGCCGCCGGGTCGAGCCCGGACGTCGACCACGACATCGACGTCGTCGGTGGGACCTGCCAGGATCGCCCCGCTCTGCCTACAGCGCTCAGTAACGCCCTGCCGCATCGAGTGCGTCGAGAGCGGCGTCGAGAAGTTTCTGACGTCGCCGATTCGTCTCGTGGTTGGCCTCGGCGGACACGGCTCCGATCAGGTCCTCCAACTCGTCGTCTGCCACGACCAACGCCACTCGCTCGCCGGCACCGCGCATCGCGTACACGACGCGTTCGGAGTCGGGGTCCAGCAGGTGGAGCCCGCGCAGTGCCGATGCCACCTCATCGGAGATCAGGATCTCGGAACGAGGACCGATCAGAACCGGCGTTCGGCGACGCAGGTCGTAAATCGAGTCCTCCCAGTTGCTTATGGCCCCGTCGTCGCCGCAGGCGTTGCACTGCCACCTAACGGCCCCGGCCGGCTCCGGCCGAAAGACCATCACCCGGCCGGAGCACGAACGGTTACCCGGCCTTCGCCGGCACGGCAACGCACTCACCCAGGAGACGTTGGCATCGCCGGAGCTCGCCACCCGGACGATGACCGCCACATGCGCGGCCAGCCGCCGCGCCGGGGCAGGCGTGTCCTCGGTGAGGTCGAGGAAGTGCTGCAGGTCGGCCATCAACATTCGCCGGACAGTACCGACAACCGTGCACCGGCGTGCTCATCCCCCCACCAGCGCTGGACCGTGTGAGACGCCCTGAGACGAGGATCGCCGGGCACGCGACCTTGCGTTCGCACCACCCGCGCAAGTCGACACGCCCCTGATCAGGGCATTCGCGCTGATGACCCATGCGAACCAACGTCAGAACCCGCAATCTAAGGCCCCGCCTGGTCACAGACTTGGCTACAGATAGCAGCAGGCCCCGCTCGTCAGGTGAGACGGACAGGGCCTGTGACCTGCGGTTTTACGTAGTAGCGGGGGTAGGATTTGAACCTACGACCTCTGGGTTATGAGCCCAGCGAGCTACCGAACTGCTCCACCCCGCGGCGATGTCCTCAGGTTACGGGGTCCGCACGCCGGCCCGCAAATCGGTACCGGCGTGCGGCCTCGTCAAGCGAGCGGCGGGGCTGCGCCGGCGGGCTTGGCGCCGTCCTTCGGGGCCTTCGGTGCCTTCGCCGGCGGCGTCGCCTTCGGCGTGCTTGTGCGGGCGACGGCCTTCGGAGAGCGGGCCGCACTGCCCGTTTCCCCGCTGGACCGGGAGGCCGCGGGGCTCGCCGACGGCGCCGGTGTCACGACTGGCGCGGCGGCCTTGCCCTGGGCGGCGGCGGCCCGCTCGAGCGCTTCCTTCAGGCGCTCCTGAGCCTTGCCGTATCCGGCGAAGTCCTTCTTCGCCAGCGCGGCTTCCCCGTCGTCGAAGGCCTTCTGAGCATCCGTCAGGGCGTCGGTGAGCGCGGTAGGCGAACTCGTCCCGCCCTTCGGCGGCGTCGAGGTCGAGGGCTTGCCGCCGTCGGTCTCCGTGGTCTCCGCGCCGGACCGCCCGCCGAAGATCTGGTCCAGCGCGGTCTTCAGGTCGGGCGCGATCGCGACCTGACTGCCGAAGGCGACGATCACCCGCTGCAGCAAGGGATACGACGTCCCGCGTCGCGCTCTGGACGTAGAGGGGCTCCACGTACAGCAGACCGCCGCCGACCGGCAGGGTCAGCAGGTTGCCGAAGGTCACCCTGTTGCCGCGGCTCAGCAGCGTCAGGGTGTTCGCGACGTCGGGGTTGGACTTGATGATGTTCTGCGCCTGGCTGGGCCCGGCCACCGTGAGGTTGTTCCGCGGTAGCTGGATCACCCGGATCGTGCCGTAGTCCGGCCCTGGCTCGGCGTTCACCGCCATGAACGCGGCCAACTGCGCGCGGTTCACCGGTTCGAACGTCGAGGTCAGGGAGAACGCCGGCACGTCCTGCCCCGGCATCTTCAACGTCAGGTAGTACGGCGGCTGGGCCTGGTCGTCGTCACCGGAGGTCGAGACACCGGACACGTCGCCCTCGGTCGGGTCCTGCGGGACCCGCCAGAAGTCCGCCTGGCCGTAGAACTCGCGGGCCGCGGTGACGTGGTAGCGGGCGAACAGTTCGCGCTGCACCTTGAACAGGTCCTCGGGGTAGCGCAGGTGCGCCATCAGCGCGTCCGGGATGTCGGCCTAAGGCTTCACGGTGCCGGGGAAGGCCTTCTTCCAGGTCTTCAGGACCGGGTCCTTCTCGTCCCAGGTGTAGAGGCTCACCGTGCCGTCGTAGGCGTCGACGGTGGCCTTCACCGAGTTGCGGATGTAGTTGACCTCGTCTTGCGGGGCGATCACCCGGCGCGAGTCGGTCGTCAGGGCCGTCTGCGTCGCGCGGCCGAGAGTGGTGCGGCTCGCGTACGGGTAGTTCGCGCTGGTCGTGTAACCGTCGACGATCCACAGGACGCGCCCGTCGACGACCGCCGGGTACGGGTCGCCGTCCAGGGTCAGCCAGGGCGCGACCTTCTCGATCCGCTTGCGCGGGTCACGGTCGTAGAGGACCTTCGACGACGGGTTGACGTCCTGCGAGAGCAGGATCTTCTCCTCGCGGAACTTCAGCGCGTAGAGCGCCTGGCGCCAGAACGACCCGATCGAGACGCCGCCCTTGCCCGCGTACGTGTTGTTCTTCTGGCCGTTGGGCTGGCTGTCGTCGGGGTAGTCGAACTCGCGGTCCTGCCCCGTGGCCGAGCCGACGATCGAGTACTCCGGGGACTTCTCGCCGAAGTAGATCCGCGGCTCGTACTCGCCCACCGCAGCCGAGGTCGGACGTGCCGTTCGAGATGAACACCGGCTCGCCGTTGCTCTGCACGGTGTTGCCCTTGGCCGCGACGAACCCGTAGCCGTGGGTGAACAGCAGGTGGTCGTTGATCCAGTTGCGCTGCGCTGCCGGGACGCCGTCGAGGTTCAGCTCGCGGACGGCGGCGACGACGTCCTGCTCCTTGCCGTCGATCGTGTAGCGGTCGATGCGCAGCGGGTCGGGGAAGCTGTAGAAGCCGCGCAGCTGCTGCAGCTGCTGGAACGTCGGCGAGACGCGCTTCGGGTCCAGCAGGCGGATGCTCGCGGTGGTGTCGGCGTCCGAGCGCAACTGGCCGGCCGTGACCTCCGTCTTCGCGACGTACTCGTCCACCCTGGCCTTGCTCAGCCCGTAGGAGTCGCGCGTCGCCTTGATGTTGCGGTCGATGAACGGCTCCTCGCGGCAGACCTCGCTCGGGCGGACCTTGAACTGCTGGACGACCGCCGGGTACACCCCGCCGATCAGGATCGCCGAGAGCACCAGCAGGCCGAATCCGATGCCCGGCAGCATCCACGTGCGCCGGACGACGTTGGCGAAGAACAGCACCGCGCAGATCAGCGCGATCGCCGCGAGGATCGTCTTGGCCGGCAGTACCGCGTTCACGTCGCGGTAGCGCAGGCCCGTCCAGCCCGCGACGGCGTCGAAGCCGCCGCCGTTGACGGCGAGCCCGTAGCGGTCCAGCCAGTAGGCGACGGCCTTGAGCAGCACGAAGAGCCCGAGCAGGACGGACAGGTGCGCCTGCGCGGCCGGCGTCGCCTTCTCCCCCGGCGTCTGCAGCCGCAGGCCGCCGTAGAGGTAGTGCGTGACCAGCGCGGCGAGCAGCGAGACCAGGACGACCGCGAACGCGAAGCCCAGCACGAAGCGCCACCACGGGTAGCTGAACATGTAGTACGAGACGTCCTTGCCGAACTGCGGGTCCTTCTCGCCGAACGGCGTCGAGTTGCGCCACTGCAGCCAGACCCGCCACTGCCCGGCGGCGGACGCGCCGGCCATCACGCCGAGCAGCGAACCGGCCAGGACGACGATCATCGTCCGGTACGAGTCGATGCCGACCCGGTAGCGGTCGAGGTTCTGCTGCTCCGGCGACATGCCGCGGAACGTCGGGCGCAGCCGGTAGGCCACGATGATGTTGGCGCAGACGAACCCGGCCATGAGCACGGCGAAGACGGCGAACAGCACCATCCGCGTCACGAGCTTGGTGGTGAAGACCGCCGTGTAGTCGACCGACTGGAACCACAGCAGGTCGGTCATGAACGTCGTGAAGACCCCGAACAGGATCACCAGGACGACCAGCGCGATCAGCGTCGGCACGAGCGCCCTGGGCCGACGGCGGGCAGCCGCGAACGGGCGGCGGCCCTGCCCTGGGTCGGAGTTGCTGAAGCTCACGGTCTCCACACCTCGGATCGATCGGCTGGTGCGGGCGTGGGAGGGCACGCCGTGACATGGGAACTTACCGACTCGAGCACTGGTTCCCGTGCAGGGACGCCGGGTTGTGACCGAGCCGCTTGCCGCCCCTTTAGGGTTGGCCCGGTGAATCCGATCCTCAATGCGGCCGTCCTGGAGATCGAGCGCCACGTCGCCGCCTCCGGCTGGGACCAGCCCGTCCGGCTCTACGCCCTCGTCGACACGGCCGCGCTGCTGCGCGAGGAGCCCGCGCTCGCCGTTCCAGATGGGTCTGCTGCCCGACGTCGACCTCGACCTGCCGGCCTCGCTGACTCCGGTCGAGCAGGAGGAGTTCCCGGCCGGACGAGCCGCTGGACGAGGTCCTCGCCGGCATCGTCTGGGGTCCCGCCGTGGACGGGTGCGCGCTCAGCCTCGAGCGCCTGATGCTGCCGCCGCAGGCCGAGGCGGGCCTGCCCGGCTCCGACGACGAGGCCGCCGCGTACGCCGCGGCCCACCCCGAGCGCCAGGACGTCCGCATCGTCGTCGGCGTCCTGCGGGACGGTTCGGTCGACACGGTGCTGCGCATGCGCTCCCAGGACCGCGACGACGCGGTGGTCTTCGGCCCCGAACTGGTGCCGGGCCTCGCCCGCGCGCTGGCCGCGACGTTCGAGGACTGAACCCGCGGAGCTCAGCAGGTCGGGACCTCGCCCTTGCCCGTCCGAATCGAGGTCAGGGCGGCCAGCGCCGTCTTCAACGTGTCGACCTTGACCAGCGTGATGCCCTTCGGCGGGCTGTTCAGCGCCTCGCGGCAGTTGCCCGCCGGCACCATGAACACGGTCGCGCCCGACTTGCGCGCTCCGAGGATCTTCATCGAGATCCCGCCGATCTTGCCGACCACACCACTGTCGTCGATCGTGCCCGTGCCCGCCACGATCGCCCCGTTCGTGACGTCCTCGGGCGTCAGGTACTCGATGATGCCGAGCGCGAACATCAGGCCCGCACTCGGGCCGCCGACCTCCTCGAGCTCGATCTTGACGGTGAACGGGAAGACGTAGTCACGGTCGGCCTGGATGCCGACGAACGGCACGACCTTGCCCGCGTCCTCGACGTTGGTGGTCTTGATCGGGATCGTCAGAGCCTGGCCGTCGCGGCGGACGGTGAACGTCACCGTCTCCCCCGCCTTGTGCTTACGCACGAGCGTGCGCACGTCAGCCGGCTCGACGACCGCGGTGCCGTCGATCTTCTCGATGCGGTCCTCGATCAGGAGCTTGCCGGACGCAGGCGTGCCGTCTGTCGTCTGGGAGACCACCACGTACGTCTTCGACGCGATGCCCAACTCGGTCAGGGCGGCGTGCGTCGCGTGCTTCTGCGACAGCGCCATCTCCTGCGTGTTGGCTTCCTTGATCGCCTCGCTCGACTTGCCCGTCTCGTAGACGTTCTCGCGCGGGACGACCGCGACCCCCGAGCTGATCCAGCCGCTGATCGCCTCGAGCAGGCCCATCCGGTGATCTGGCGCGCTGATCGAGACCGTCGTCAGCTCGAGCTTGCCCTTGACCGGGTAGGTCTTGGTGCCGGTGATCGTGACGAGCTGCTTGCCGGCGACCTCGCCGAGCGTGTCCGTGGTCGGCCCGGGGGTCAGGCGCGCGTACGGGACGGGCAGGAACGACAGGACGATCACCAGGGCCGCCAGCAGCACGCCCGAGACCGCGAGGGTCGTCGAGCGGGCCGACATCGAGCGGAGGCGGGACAGCATGGCGAGAACCTTATGTGAGAGGACCGACACCTGACGGGACGGCCGGAACGATCACTTTGGGGGCGTGGAGAGGAACCTGTCGCACCAGGTTCGCTCCTCCCGCCCGGCTCATCCGAGCGGCCTCGTCAGAGGGCCACGTCCGCGAGCGGCACCTGAACCACGACGAGCTCGTTGCCGCCCAGGTGCATGACTCCACTGCCGGGGGGGGACCGGCCGGCCGAGGACGGCGCGCGGCAGCCGCGTGCCGATCAGCTCGGCGTCGGTGACGTTCTGCGGCGACGATAGGAGCCCGCGGCGCGCCTTCTTCGCCTCGACCTGCCAGCCGGAGAAGCCGCTGCAGATGCTGTCGGAGTCGCCCGCGAGCACCAGGCCGACGTCTTCGCCGTACTGGCGCCGGACGAGCGCGGTCAGCTCGGCGCCGGCGCCGCACTCGCGCAGCATCTCCGCGTCGTCGATGAGGACGACCACGGGGCCACCGGGAGCGAGTGGAGCGCGAAGCGCGTCGCTCGAGCGCGGCGGCCTGCGCGGCGCCCGCCGAGTCGCCCGCGAGCAGGTGGACTGGGCTTGCAGGCCCGTCCCGGCCTTGTACACGCGCCCGGACGGCAGGTCGGCCGGCACGGAGCGCGCGGGGATGCCGACGAGGCCGAAGTCGCTCGGGCCGGACAGGCGGAGCGCGAGCTTGTTCTCGGTCAGCGGTGCGATCCGCCCGCCGAGGAGCGTGTGGTCACCCGAGAGAACCACGCGGATGCCGGCACTCGCGCCCTCGCGCAGCGGAGCCGGAACACCCCCTCGGTGAGTGAGCCGTTGTCCCGCTCCGGGCCCCCCACGACCCGAAGCTCGACCCTTCCCTGCCCGGGCAGGGAAGGGCAGCCCTCTGGGCTGCCCAGGCCGATCGCCCCCAATCGTCCTGTACCGCTGGGTCAGGGGGTGCCGACCCATTCCGTTGAGCCGTCGGTGAAGAGCTGGTGTTTCCAGATCGGGACGGTCGCCTTGATGTCGTCGATGAGCATCTTGCAGGCGGCGAACGCCTCGCCGCGGTGCCCGCAGGACACGGCGACGACGACGGCGAGATCACCGATCGCGAGGTCGCCGACGCGGTGCACGGCCGCGAGCCGGACGACGTCGTGGTCCGCGACGACCTTCTCCGCCACGTCCCGCATGCGGGCGGCGGCCGAGGGGTGCGCCGAGTATCCGAGGCCGGTGACGCCCTTGCCGCTGTCGGTGTCCCGCACCGTCCCGACGAAGACGTTCACCCCGCCTGCCGCGGGATCGTCCACGGCGGCAAGGACCTCCTCGACGGACAGCGGCGTGTCCCGGATCTCGATGAGGCGAATCTTGGCGTCAGAATTCGTCGCGCTGCTCATCCGCACATTGTGCAGGTACTGCGGCCGAACCTGTCAGTGCCGGCGGCGCCGCCGGGCCTGGCGCAGTAGCGCGGCGGTGCCGACCATCGCGACGGCCGCGCCCGCGGCTCCGAGGGAAGCGTCGCGGGCGCCCACGCGCCGGCCGGGCATGGCCTGGCGTTCGGCGACGTCGGCCATCAGCGACTCGAGCGCGTCCCGGTTGTCGTAGGTGGGGTTCCAGCCGGCCGCGCGCAGCCGCGTCGAGAGGACACGACCCACGGGTACGCGACGTAGCGCAGCTCGCTCGGCGGGGCGGCGCTCACGCCGAAGCGGTGCAGGCGCTCGGCGGTGCCGAACGCGAGGGACGCGGGGATGACGACGCGGCGCATGCCGGTCGCGATCTCGACCTCTTCCTGCTCCAGCGAGCCCTCGCACCCCACGGTGACCGCCCCGGATACCAGGCCGAGGGCCGCGTACTCGAGCGCAGAGACGAGGTCGGCGACGTGACAGAACTGCCAGGCCGGGCGCGCGCCCTGCAGGTGCAGCAGCCGGGGCGCCTCGAAGTGCCGGGTCAGGACGGTGTCGGTGCCCTCGCCGACGAGCATCGCCGGCCGCAGCACCGTGACGTCGGTGCCGCCCACTCGGTGCGGGCCGCTGCGCGCCAGACCCTCGATCTCGAGCAGCTCGGCGACCAGGCCGCCGCCCGGCAGCGCGCGCAGGGGCGCGTCCTCGTCCAGGGGCACCGCGTTGGACTCGTCCGCGCCGTAGACCATCGCGCTGGTGCACAGCACGACCCGCGGGACGTTCGCCTCCGCCGCCGCGGTGAGCAGCGCCGCGGCCGCGGCGACGTTGCCGCCGGCCGGTTCGGCCACGGCCTCGGGCGAGTCTCGGTCCGCGGCGAACGACACGTCCAGGTGGACGACGACGTCGACGCCGCGCAGGTGGCGGGCGGTCGGGGCGTCGACCGCGCCGAAGGCCCTCAGCTCGCGGACGTCGGCGTGGGCGCCGAGCCGCTCGGAAAGGGCGAGGCCGAGGCCGCGGTCGGCCCCGGTCACCGCGACGACGCTCCCCCGGGAGGTCGTACGCCCGACGGCGGCCCGCGCGGCCGCCCACCGATTGGGCACGCCGCTGCGCCCAGGGCGAATGTGCCCAGAGCGAATTCCCCCCTGCGGCTGCGTCACCGACGGAGCCGCCCTATTAGGTTGGTCGTCATGAGCTCCAGGCCTGCCATGCCGTCCATCCTGCCGGAAGCGCACGTGAGCGTGCCGGGCGACTCGGGTCGGGTTCCGGCCAGCGAACAGGAAATGCGATGAGCGGCGTCCCGTTCGGCTTCGGTGTCCCCTCCGACGACGACGAGCCGGGCAAGTGGGATCCCGAGAAGTTCCAGCCGGGCATGGACAACCCGTTTTCCGCCCTGTTCGGCGGTGACGACCCCGCCGCGATCGGCGCCATGTTCGCGCAGCTGGGGCAGCTCATGTCCTGGACGGGCGGCCCGGTCAACTGGGACCTCGCGAAGGACGTCGCGCGCAAGACCGTCGCCTCGGGCGCGGACCCGTCGGTCACGGAGCCGGAGCGCCGCGAGGTCGACGACGCCGTCCGCCTCGCCGAGCTCTGGCTGGACCCGGTCACGGCCATGCCGGCCGGCGCGACCGGCTCGCTCGCGTGGAGCCGCGCGGAGTGGGTCGAGTCCACGCTGCCGGTCTGGGGCCAACTGGTCGAGCCTGTGGCCGCCCGCGTCGTCGAGGCGATGGGCGACGTGGTCCCGGACGAGATGAAGGGCTACGCCGTCCCGCTGCTCGGGGTGATGCGCCAGATGGGCGGCGCGATGTTCGGCGCCCAGGTCGGCCAGGCGCTGGGCTCGCTCGCCGGCGAGGTGGTCGGCGCCACCGACATCGGGCTGCCGCTCGGCCCGGCGGGCAAGGCGGTCCTGTTGCCCGCGAACGTCACCAAGTTCGGCGAGGGTCTCGGCGTCGACCTGCGCGAGGTGCGCCTCTACCTCGCCTTGCGCGAGGCCGCGCACCAGCGCCTGTTCGCCCACGTCCCGTGGCTGCGCCAGCACCTGCTGGGCGCGGTCGAGGCCTACGCCCGCGGGATCACCGTCGACATGTCGCGGCTCGAGCAGATCGTCGGCGGCCTGGACCCGGGCAACCCGATGGCGATCCAGGAAGCCCTGACCGAGGGCATGTTCAACCCGCAGACGACCCCCGAGCAGACCGTCGCGCTGAACCGCCTCGAGACTGCGCTCGCGCTCGTCGAGGGCTGGGTGGACGCGGTCGCCGGAGAGGCCGCAGCCGCACACCTGGGCTCCGCGGACGCGCTGCGGGAGACCGTGCGCCGCCGCCGGGCCGGCGGCGGGCCGGCCGAGCAGACGTTCAGCACTCTCGTCGGGCCTCGAACTGCGCCCGCGTCGCCTGCGCGACGCGGCCGCCTGTGGCAGGCCCTGGGCGAGCGCCGCGGCATCGACGGGCGCGACGCCGTGTGGGCTCATCCGGACCTGCTGCCGACGTCCGAAGACCTCGACGACCCGCTGGCGTTCGTGGAGATGGCCTCTTTCGACCTGTCGAGCCTGCTCGACGAGCCGGGCCCGGACGTCCCGGACCCGGACGCCCCGAAGTCGTGAACCTGCACGACGACGCGGTCGCCGTCCTGACCCGGTACCAGCCGTCCGACGACCGTCAGGCGGAGCTTCGCGGGGTCTACCTTACGCACCTGGACGCCCACGCGGACGCGATGCGGCGCACCTGCGCGCCCGCCCACCTGACAGCGAGCACGATCGTGGTGGACGCGGCCGGCGAGCGGGTGCTGCTGGCCCTGCATCGCAAGGCGAAGCTGTGGCTGCAGATGGGCGGGCACTGCGAGGCAGGCGACGCGACGCTGGCGGACGCCGCGCTGCGGGAGGCCCGCGAGGAGTCGGGGCTGGACGGCCTCGACCTGTTGCCCGGGCCTGTCCTGCTCGACCGGCACCCGGCGCCGTGCTCACCGGCGATCGAACACCACTACGACGTGATGTACGCGGCCGTGGCGCCGACCGGCGCAGTGGAGGCCGTAAGCGACGAGTCCGAGGCGCTCGGCTGGTTCGCGGTCACCGACCTACCCGAGCCCACGGACGACGCGGTCCGGGCGCTCGTGGCCGCAGCCGTCTCCCGGATCCGCTCGTCCACAGCGATCTGACGGACGATCAGGTCAGGCCGGCGGGGCGTACGTCTCGTCGTCCTCTTCGCCGCGCAGGCTGTCGGCCAGGTTCGCGTGCAGCGCGTCGTCACCCGCGGCGCCGTCGAGCAGGTTCTGCCCGCCCTGGCCGTAGAGGCGGTCGTTGCCGTCACCGCCGTGCAGGCGGTCGCTGCCCCGGTTGCCGGCGAGCATGTCGTGGCCGTCGTCGCCGTACAGCCGGTCGCGCCCGCCGCCGCCGTGCAGGCGGTCGTTGCCGTCGCCGCCGTGGATGACATCGCGCTGCCCGCTGCCGCAGACCAGGTCGCGGCCGGCGCCGGCCCAGATCTCGTGGCTGCCGCCGGTCACGACGATGACGTCGCGGAACTCGGTGCCCTCGACGGTCTCGGGCGACTGCTCGGTCACGACCATCGTGGCCGCATAGCCGTAGCAGGAGGGAACTGAGGCGGCGTTAGCCGGGAGGGCGCTCGCGCCGAGGAGAACCACCGGGGTTGCGACTGCCAGCATGGTGATACGCGAGCGGTTCGAACGGCGGGGTGCGGCGTGCCGACCTTTTGACATGAGTTCCTAGTTCCCTTCGACGGGGGCGTGCACACCCCTCATCGGTGCCCGAAGACCCCACCTTGACATCCAGAGGTACCTAAATCCGCACACGTACACCCGTCCCGCCCACCTAGTCCGCGCTCTCGTCCCCGCCCGTGTCCGACAAGTCCAGCCCGGCCGCGGAGGCGACCCCGTCCAGGAAACCGCGGGCACGGTCGGTCTTGGGGTACGCGGCGAGCAGCGCCCAGAAGTCCGGCCCGTGCCCGGGGACGAGGAGGTGCGCCAGCTCGTGCAGAAGCACGTAATCCACGACATATCCGGGCATCCCGCGAACCCGGGTCGACACCCGGATGCTGCGGTCGACGGGCGTGCACGACCCCCACCGGGTCGACTGGTTGCTCGCCCACCGCACGGACGCGGGCTCCGCCCGGCCGCCCAGGTAGCGCGCCGACAGTTCGCGGGCGCGCGCCAGCAGGTCGGAGTCGCTCGGCCGCCTCCGCACCTCCTGGGCCGACAGGCGGGCCAGCATGACCTCGACCCAGCGACGCTCCTCGGCGCGGGTCATCCGCGCCGGGATCAGGACGACGGTGCGCTCGCCCTCCCGGTACGCGGACACGGTTCGGTGGCGCCGGGCGCTGCGCCGGACCTCGATGGGGCCCGACGGCGGGCTCCGGCTCGCTGGCCATGGGCCGCCGCCGGGGGGTCACGGCACCCGACGTTACTAGGCCACTGCCGAAATCCACAGGGCGCCGTGCCGCATTCGCTGCTGGTCAGCGCGGCTCGGCGCGGCTGTCCCCAGCGTTCCACAGCGTTTTCCACAGCGTTGTCCACAGCTCTGTGGACAACTCGGCCGCCCTCGCGCCGGTCAGCGGCCCTGGAAGTCGGGCCGGCGCCGCTCCCGCTGGGCGGCGAGGCCCTCCTGCAGGTCGGCGGTGGCGAGCGTGATCGGCTGCGCGAGCGCCTCCCACTGCAGCGCGGCGTCGAAGTCGGCGTGCCCGCCGGAGGCGAGCGCGACCTTCGTCAGGCGCGTCGCGATCGGCGCGCAGGCCGCCACCGACGCCGCCACGCGGCCACCTCGCCGGCGAGCGCGGCCGGGGCGAACGCCCGGTTGACCAGCCCGGCGGCGGCCGCCTCCGTCCCGTCCAGGATGCGGCCGGTCAGCAGCATCTCCCGGGCCAGCCCGAGGCCGGCGGTCGTCCGGCAGCAGCCAGGTCGCGGCCATCCCGGCGTGCATCCCGAGGCGGGTGAAGGGCACCCCCAGCTTCGCGGCGGACGCGGCGTAGCGCAGGTCGCAGGCCAGCGCCAGGCACATCCCCGCGCCGATCGCCGGCCCGTTGACCGCCGCGATCGTCGGCACCTCGAGCTCCCGGATCGACAGCCACGTCCGGTAGAACGGCAGCATCCGCTCGCGCAGGTAGTCGACGCCCGCGTCGGGCTCCGAGCCGATCCAGCCCGTGTCGCCGCCCGAGCAGAACGCGTCCCCCGCCCCTGTGACGACCACCGCGCGCACGCTGCGGTCGACGCGCAGCTCGGCCATCAGGGCGCCCCAGGACGCGGTCATCGGCGCCGACATCGCGTTGCGGCGGGCCGGGTTGTCGAGCGTGACGGTGACCACGCCGTCGGCCGGTCCGCGACACCTGCAACTGCTCTCGACCGGCGTTCGACGTCGTCATCCGGGCAGGCTATAGCCGCCGCCGGGGCGGGTGTGCATCGACTCGATGCGTGGGTACGCCGCGCTCCTCCCCTATGGTTGCCCCTCGTCGCGACCCCCGCTGACGCGACGAAGCGTCGCGGGCCGCGATCACCCGACCGCGATCGGGCGGTCAACCCCGAGACTGTGAGGAGTGAAGGCATGGCCGAGACGTATTCAGGCGAGGCCTACTGCGTGAAGTGCAAGGAAAAGCGCGAGTTCACCGGGGAGGTCAAGGTGAGCGAGTCCGGGCCGCCGGATGGCGCAGGGCATCTGCGGCGTCTGCGGCACCAAGCTGAACCGGATTCTCGGCAAGGCCTGACCCCCGCGGGCTGTCCACAGCCCGCTCGCTTTCCCCAGGCTGTCCCCAGGCAGCCCGTTCGGCACAGCTCGGCGGCCCCCGCTTTGGCAGTCTCCTCACCTCGGGGGCCGCGACGACGCGGCCGCCGCCGGGTGTCGAACGGGGAGGCCGCGTTGCGCGACCAGGAGATCGAGTCCGGGCCGCGTGCTGCGGCCGCGGCACCGCAGACGAAGCTGCTCGCCCTGGGGCGGGCTACGCCGTCCCATGCTCAAGCCGGGGCTTCGACGCCTCCGGCGCGACTCGACGACCGTCCAGCTCGGGCTCGATCCCGGAGCGGGCGGTGCTCGTCACCGGCCTCGACGCGGCCGGGCAGCGCTGGCTGGCCCGGCTGGACGGTTCGCGCGAGCGCGCCAGGCGTGCTCCAGGCGGCCGAGGAGGCGGGCGTGCGCGCCGAGGCGGCCGGCACTGCTGGTCGGCGCCCTGGCCGCGCAGGGCCTCCTCGACGACGCGGCCACGTCCTGCCCGGCGTGGGCGGCGCTGCCGCAGGTGGAGCGCGAGCGGCTCCGCCCCGACCTCGCCTCGCTCGCCCTCGTCCATCGCCGTCCCGACGGCGGGCAGCGTCGCCCTCGCGGGTCGGCTCGCCGCGACCGTCGAGGTACGCGGCGCGGGGCGCGTCGGCGCCAGCGTGGCCACCCTGCTTGCAGCCGCGGGCGTCGGTCGGGTCCTGGTCACCGACCACGAGCCGACCCGGCCCGGCCGACCTCGCGCCCGCGGGCCTGAGCACCCGCGACCTCGGCTGCGCCCGCGGCGGTCGCCGCCGCCCGCGCCGCGCGGCGGCGGCGGGCGCGTCCGTCGCGGCGCGCACTTCCGGCGACCGCGCGGACCCCGACCTGGTGCTGCTCGCCGTCGAGGAGCCCGGTGCTCGTCGACGGTGCGGGACGCGCTGATCGCGGCGCTGCGTCCCGCACCTCGTCGCGGGCGTGCGCGAGACGACTGCGGCGTGGTCGGCCCGCTGGTGCGTCCCGGGCAAGTCGTCGTGCCTGATGTGCCACGACCTGGCCCGGGCCGACCGCGACCCGGGCTGGCCGCAGCCTGGTCGCCCAGCTCGTCGCCGAACCGCCGCCGGCGCCCTGGCGGGTGCGCGCCGTGCGACGCCGTCCTGGCGACGACGGTGGCGGGCCACGCCGTCCTGCAGGCGCTGACGTTCCTCGACGGCGGCATGCCGTCGACCGTGGACGGGACGCTCGAGATCGCCCTGCCGGAGGGCACGCTGCGGCGGCGTTCGTGGCAGCGGCACCCCGCCTGCGGCTGCGCCTGGGCCGACGAGTCGATGCTCGTGAGCGGTGCGTCGCTGACGGGCGCCGACGGGGCTAGCGGGAGCGGCGGTGAGCAGCGAATCGGATCCATCCCACACAATGGGTGCATGAGCGAGTCGAGCACGCCGGTGGCGCGGTGAACGACGCCCCGAGCGGCGGCGGTGTCGGCGACATCCCGCGCCGTGCCGTCACGCGCGGCGTCAAGCTCGCCGCCCTGCCGCTCGGGATGGCCGGCCGGGCGACTCTCGGGCTCGGCAAGCGCATCGGCGGGCGTCCGGCCGAGATCGTGACGGCGGAGATCCAGCAGCGCACGGCCGACCAGGTCTTCAAGGTGCTCGGCGAGCTCAAGGGCGGGGCCATGAAGTTCGGCCAGACGCTCTCGGTCTTCGAGGCCGCGCTGCCCGAACCGCTCGTCGCGCCCTACCGCGCGACGCTGACGAAGCTGCAGGAGGCCGCGCCGCCGCTGCCGCCACGTGTCGTCCAGCAGGTCATGACCGAGCACCTGGGCCCGAAGTGGCGTGAGCTGTTCCGGGAGTTCGACGAGCGCGCGGTGGCCGCGGCCAGCGTCGGCCAGGTCCACAAGGCGACGTGGTCGGACGGGCGCGCTCGTGGCCGTCAAGATCCAGTACCCCGGCGCCGGGCCCGGCCCTGCTCGGCGACCTCAACCAGATCGCCCGGCTCGGGCGGATGTTCGGCGGGCTCGTCCCCGGCCTCGACATCAAGCCGCTGCTCGCCGAGCTCAAGGCGCGCGTCGCAGAGGAGCTCGACTACACCCTCGAGGCGGCGTCGCAGCAGGGTTTCGCGGAGGCGTTCGCGGGCGACCCCGACATCTGCGTCCCGGCCGTCGTGCACCAGGGCGGCAACGTCATCGTGACGGAGTGGATCGACGGCACGCCGCTGTCGCGGATCATCTCCGAGGGCGACGAGGCGACCCGCGACCGCGCCGGGCTGCTCTACCTGCGTTTCCTGCTCTCCGGGCCCGCGCGGGCGGGCATGCTGCACGCCGACCCGCATCCCGGCAACTTCCGGCTGCTGCCCGGACGGGCGCCTCGGCATCCTGGACTTCGGCGCCGTGAACCAGCTGCCCGAGGGCCTGCCCAAGCCGATCGGGCGCCTGCTCGCGATCGCGCTGGAGGAGGACGGCCAGGGCCTGGTCGACGGGCTGCACGACGAGGGCTTCATCAAGCGCTCGATCGAGATCGACCCCGACCGCCTGCTCGCCTACCTGCTGCCGTTCCTCGAGCCGATCACCGAGGAGGGGTTCCGCTTCTCCCGGGCCTGGCTGCGCCGCCAGGCCGCGCGGATCACCGACCCGCGCTCGCCGTCGTACTACACGGGCCTGCAGCTGAACCTGCCACCGCAGTACCTGCTCATCCACCGGGTCTGGCTCGGCGCCGTCGGCGTCCTGTGCCAGCTCGAGGCCGGCGGCCCGTGGCGGGAGGAGCTGCTCACCTGGCTGCCCGGCGGCGAGATCGTCGCGCTGGCCGCGCCCCTCAGCGCCGAGAGTTCGCCGGCCGAGCCGCTCGCGCCGGTCCTCCTCGCGCCCGACCCGCTCACCCCCGCCGTCCTCGCGGACCTCGCGGACGCGGCAGACCCTGCGGACCTTGCCGACTTTGACGACCTCGCCGACGCGAACGACCCAGCCGACGCGAACGACCCGACCGACGCGGAAGACTCCGACGGCCTCGGCGACTGGGACGACGGCGCGGATCCCGTTCGTTAACCGACCCCGCTGCCAGACGACCCCCGCCGCCGGACGACCCGCTGCCGGACGACCCCGCCGCCGGACGACCCCGGACATGGGGCGATCCGGCGCCCCGCCCGCGAAGGTTCGCGGAGCGGGAGGCCGGATCGCCGGGGTAAGGCAGGTGCCACGTCCTGCGCGAGGCGCGCACCCCTAGAGGGTGTACGCCCGTGCCATCGCCGTCTCGGCGCGGTGCTGGGCGCGCTCGGCGCGCTTCAGCATCCTCTCTGCACGACGCACGCGGCGCAGCGGAGCGATCAGACGAGCCTGATCGGCTTCCCTGAGCCTCTGTCGGACGTGTTCACGTGCCAGGTCTTCCTCCAGGAAAGACATGACGGTTGCTCCTTGTCATCGCGTGTCGCATGGACTGCGTGGGTCTCACGCAGCGATGTCGTTCTTGCGGGGCCGACCCCGCGGCCGCTTGCGCGGCACGACGGCGCCCTGGACGAAAAGCTCGCCGCCCCAGACTCCCCAGGGCTCCGAACGCTCGAGCGCCCCTTCGAGGCAGAGCAACCGGATCGGGCAGTCGATGCAGAGCGCCTTGGCGAATTCGACGTCCACCGGCGACTCGGCGAAGAAGAGTTCCGCGTCGTTGCGCCGGCACGGCAGCTTCGCCTCGAGGTCGTCGAAGTTGGCAGTTATGGCCGAGAGCTTCATCTGGTGAAGTCACCCCCTCATGAGGAGTCGTAGCGAACAGGTCGGTGTGGGTACGACAAAAAGGCCGCGGACCCGGGTTTCGGGTTCCGCGGCCTGGAGGGCGCCGGTCAGGTGGGGCTTAGACCGGTGGACCAGAACTGCGAAGACCCGGACGAACGCCGGCGACGGCGTTCGGCTTGATCGTGGAGAGGGCGTAGGTGCGCACTGCGCCGGCATCGGTGGCCTGGCGCTGCCACGGAGCCGACATCGGCGCGACGGACATGGGCAGACCGCTGGGCCGACCGCCGCGCAGGGCGACGGTGGGCAGACCGGTGTGCTCGTGCTGAGCCGGCATGCCGCAGAGGACGCCGAGGCGAGCCGAGCGCTGGGTCGTGCTCTTCGCGAAGATCTTCATCAGGGCTCACCTCCAGTTCTCACTTGTGCGTGCGCGGGCAACCCGCTTGGACTTCGAGAAGGTTACGAGACGAAACCTGATCACCGCAATTGATTTAACGGCTAGTTTTCGCGACGAACTTTCCGGAGCTTCTGCGGGCGAACCCGGACCAGACGAGAGAACTTCCGCCAGGTCCTCTCCCGCGCAGATCGCGAGGACGTCCGGGCCGTACTTGTCGAGCTTGGCCTTGCCCACCCCGGGCACGCCCGCGAGCTGGGTCAACGCGGACGGGACCGTCTCGGCGATGGCCAGCAGGGTCGCGTCGGTGAACACGCAGAACGCCGGCAGGGACGCCTCCCGCGAGCGCTCGAGCCGCCACGTCTTCAGGCGGTCGAACAGCGCCTCGTCGAGGCTCGCCGGGCAGCCCTCGCAGCGGCCGAGCTTGCGGGGCACCGGGTCGACCAGCGCGCGGCCGCAGACGCGGCAGCGCGCCGAAGCGCCCCGGGTCTTGGCGCGCGGCGCGGTCGCGCGCGCGGAACCCGCGCTGCCGGCGGGGAGCAGGCCGTCGAGGAAGCGGGACGGCCGCCGGTTGCCGCGGCCGCCGGGCGAGCGGGACGCCGACCACGACAGCGACAGCTGCTCACGAGCGCGGGTCACCCCGACGTAGAGCAGCCGCCGCTCCTCCTCGACCGCCTCGGGGGTCTCGGCGTAGGTGATCGGCACCATGCCCTCGGTGAGGCCGACAACGAAGACCGCGTCCCACTCCAGGCCCTTCGCGGCGTGCAGCGACGCCAGCGTCACGCCCTCGACGACCGGGACGTTCGAGTCGGCGGCCCGCTCGTCGAGCTCGGCGACGAGGGTCGCGAGGGTCGCCGCGGGATCGGCGGCCACCAGCTCCTCCGCGATGCGCACGATCGCCGCGAGCGACTCGGCGCGCTCCCCCGACGCGCCCGACCCGGTCGCCCGGCCCGACCCCAGACCGGCGGTCGCGAGCACCGCCCGGGTGTCCTCCACCAGCCGCGAGCCGTCCGGCGTCGGCGTCGTCTCCGCGGCGTCCGCGCGCCGGGCCGCCGGAGCGCGCGGCGCCGCGCAGCAGCAGGCGGGCCTCGCGCACCTCGGGCCGCTCGAAGAACCGCTCGCCGCCCTTGAGCAGGTAGGGGACGCCGCGGCCCTTGAGCGCCTGCTCGTACGCCAGGGACTGGCCGTTGGTGCGGAACAGCACCGCGATCTGGCTGGCGGGCACGCCGCTCGCCCGCAGCGCCGCGATGCGCACCGCGACGGCCTCGGCCTCGGCCTCGTCGTCCGGGTAGTCGGTGACCGCCGGGCACGGGCCCGGCCGCCCGCTGCGCCCGCAGCTCGAGCCGGAAGCCCGCAGAGGCGCCCTGCGCGCCGGCGAGCACCGTGTTGGCGACGTGGACGACCTGCGGGGTGGACCGGTAGTTGCGCACCAGGCGGACCACCGTCGCGTCCGGGTAGCGGCGCCCGAAGCCGAGCAGGAACTCGGGCGACGCCCCGGCGAAGGAGTAGATCGTCTGGCTCGCGTCGCCGACGACGCACAGCTCCTGCCGGTCGCCCAGCCACAGCTCGAGCAGGCGCTGCTGGAGCGGGCTCACGTCCTGGTACTCGTCGACTACCAGGTGCCGGTACTGCCCGCGGACGGCCTCGACGACGTCGTCGCGGTCGGCGAGGATGCCGACGGCCAGCAGCAGGATGTCCTCCATGTCGATGACGCCGCGGTTGCGCTTGCCGTCCTCGTACGCGGAGTAGAGGTCGGCCATCGCCTTCGGGTCGAGCCCGGCGGGCGGGGTGCGCCCGGCCTTCACCGCCGCCGCCGCGTAGTCGGCCGGCGCGACCTGCGAGACCTTCGCCCACTCGATCTCGGACGCGAGGTCGCGGACCTCCGCCTGGCCCGGGCGCACCCCGAGCCGGGACGCCGACGCCACCACGATCGGGATCTTGGACTTCTCGATGCGCGGCAGCTCGCCGCCCGACGACCTTCGGCCAGAAGTACTGGAGCTGGCGCAGGGCCGCGGAGTGGAACGTGCGGGCCTGCACCCCGCCCGCGCCCAGCGCGCGCAGCCGCGCGCGCATCTCGCCCGGCCGCCCGGGTCGTGAACGTCACCGCGAGCACCTGCTGCGGCACGTACACCCCCGCGAGCACGCCGTGGGCGATGCGGTGGGTGATCGCGCGGGTCTTGCCGGTGCCGGCCCCGGCCAGGATGCACACCGGGCCGTGCAGGGCGGACGCCGCCGCCCGCTGCTCGGGATCGAGCGCGGCCAGGACGTCGAATCGGCGGTCAACGTAGGCACCCGGTCATCCTGACAGCGACCTCCGACACAAAACGGGCGGGAGGCGCCGCCGGTGGAAGATTGTGCGTCCCGGATCGTTGGGGACGACAGATCGCACCACGAGAAGGGCCTCCCTCCCGCCATGTCGGCTTCAGCTACGAACGAGCTCACCATGTTCAGCACCCCGTGGTGCGGCTACTGCAAGCGCCTCAAGGTGCAGATGGAGCGCGAGGGCATCGCCTTCGTCGAGGTCAACATCGACGAGGACCCGGAGTCGGCCGAGTTCGTCGTCGCCGTCAACCACGGCAACGCGACGGTGCCGACCGTGTACTTCGAGGAGACGGCACCGCCATGACGAACCCGACCCTCGCGCAGATCAAGGCCCACCTGGCCGCGACGGCCTGACCGACCGCGGGCCCAGCACCGGCTGCCAACCCTGCACGACGCCACCGACAGAACTCACCAGACGTTGTCGGCGGGCAGCGGCTCGCCGTACCAGCGCTCGATCAGCCACCGTGCGATCGACACGGACGAGGGCATCAGCACCTCCTGGCGCCGCCCCGCCTCGATCAGCTCGGAGCGGCTGAACCAGCGGGCCTCGGTGATCTCCTCCGCGTCGATCGTCAGCGTCGGGTCGGACGCGTGCGCCCGGAACCCGACCATCAGCGACTGGCGGGAACGGCCACGGCTGGCTGCCCTCGTAGCGGACGTCGTCGACGACGACGCCGACCTCCTCGAAGACCTCCCGGACGACGGCCTGCTCGAGCGACTCCCCCGGCTCGACGAAGCCCGCCAGGGTCGAGAAGCGCCCGGGCGGCCAGGCGGGGTTGTGGCCGAGCAGCGTGCGGTCGTCGTCGTCGATCACGAGCATGATCACCGCGGGGTCGCAGCGCGGGAACTGCTGCGCCGCGCACGCCGTGCACACCCGGACGTGGCCCGCCGCGGTCACCCGCGTCCGGCCAGCCGCACTGCGGGCAGAACCCGTGCCGGGCGTGCCAGTTGGCCAGGCCGACGGCGTGCACGAACAGGCCGGCCTCGCGGTCGCCGAGGCTCGCGCCGATCTCGCGCAGCGTCGCCGACCGCTCGCCGTCCCCGGGCGAGTACGGGGCGTCGACGGCGAAGTACGGCATGCCGTCGGCGTCCAGGCCGAGGAAGTAGCAAGCGTCGACGCCCGTCTCGTCGCCGTACCGCGGCGACCGGGGACAGCAGGGCGAGCGCGGCCCCGTCCGCCGACCAGCGGGACGGTGCTCTCGTGCACCCGCAGGACCCGGGCCTGCTCGTGCGCCCAGGCCCGAGCGAGGGCGTCGGCGTCGGTTCGCAGGTGCGCGGAGCGGTCGACGCCGGCGCGGGCGAGGGTCAGCGAGGATTTCCTGGCCGGGCGGGCGGATGGCGGGGCTCATCCCCGCACTCTAGGTCGGCCTGCGCACGGCGGCCGGAACGGTGTCAGGCCGCGCCGCCGCCCATGATGTGGCTGACCACCGCGGCGAGCTCCTTGGTCGGCGAGAAGTCGATGTACTCGCAGTCCTCCAGCGCGACCGGCACGTGCCCGGCGGCCCAGTAGAACGCCTGGCCGGCCTCGTAGATCTGGTCGCCGTCGGCGGTGTGCATGAGCAGACGGCCGGAGATCATGTAGCCCCAGTGCGGGCACTGGCACATGTCGCCCTCGAGGCCGACGAGCGCCGGGCCCAGGTCGGTGCCCTTCGCGAGTTTGAACAGGCCGGCGGTCAGCTCGCCGACCTCCGTCGCGCGGACCTGGACCATCTCGTTCTCGAGGGCGATCGGCATGTTCGCGGCGGTGAGGGTCTGCATGGGGTGCTCCTTCGGGTCGGGTGGCTGCCCGAACTGTGCCGGCCGCGCGTTCCCGGATCGTTCCTGCGCCGAGCTAGCCCGCCGCGCCAGCGCCGCGCAGCGCGCCTCGTCCAGCACCTGGCCGGTCACCCCGAAGCCGTCCGCCGCCGCTCGGAAGTGGCGCCGCCGCGTGCGGCCTCGCCGCTCGCCGCGGCGACGTGGCCCTTCAGCTCGTCGAGCGCCGCGTCCCACCCCGGCAGGCGCATCACGACGGCGGCCAGGTACTCCGCGACCTGCACGTAGCCGGTCGCGCGGTCGAGGTCGCCGGCGCGCGCCGCGGCGATCCCCGCCGGGACGACGAGGGTGATCCGGCAGCCCGGGCAGGTCTCCAGCGGCCCGCGGACGCCCGCCTCGGCCTCCTCGAGCGCGAGGAGCGCGGCGGCGGGGTTCCGGGCGGCGGTGATCCGCGCGCCGTAGATGCGGTCGAACAGGTGGAAGCCGACGTCGCTGTCCCGGGCGACCGCGAGCGCCTCGTCCAGCAGGTCGAGCGCGGCAGCGGCGTCGCCCGCGGTAGATCGCGACCTCGGCCCGCCGCTGCAGCGCCAGGGCCTCGCCGACGCCCGCGCCGATCGCGCGGTTGAGCCCCGCCGCCCGGCGCAGGTCGGCCTCGGCGGCGTCCAGGCGGCCCGGAGAGCAGTTCCGCCTCCCCGCGCAGCGTGACCGCGAACGCGTGCCCGCGGGCAGCGCCGACCCGCTCCGCCTCGGCGGCGAGGGAGTCGGCGAACGCGATCACCGTCGGGGTACGGGCGCGCGCCGTAGAGGAACCGCTGGCTGATGCACAGGTGCCCGTCGAAGACGTTGATCGCGAGCTCCGGCAGCGCGGACGTCTCGAACAGGTCGGCCCGGACGCTGCCGCCGAGGTCGCCGCGGGCGTGCGCGGCGGCCGCCTGCGCCCAGGAGGCGATGATCAGCGTCGCGTGGTCGCCGCTCTCCAGCGCCAGCCGCCGGCTCTCGGCCGCCTTCGCCGTGCCGAGCGCCGGGTCGGCGAACCCCAGCACCGCGGCCCCGCTGAGCGCGAGGGCGTGGGCGAGGCGGCCCGACCACGCTCGCCGGCTCGATGCCCTCCATCGTCCGCAGGCCGGTGGCCGGGTCGCCCTGCTTGACCTCGGCGAGGCCCTGCTTGGCCCGCAGGTCGGACGCGGCCGGCTCGCCGGCCACCCGGGCCGCGGCCGCGTAGGCCGCAGGGGCGCGCCGGTCGCCCATCGCGTCGAGCGCCTCGGCCCGCAGCGCGAGCGCGTCCGGCGTGCTCGGGCACGTGCTCCAGCAACCGGTCCAGGTGGACGACCGCGTCCGCGAACGCGGCGAGCCCGATCGCGTGCCGGGCCGGCCGCGAGCAGCCAGGGGGCCGCCTCGTCCGGGCGCCGTCCCGTCCAGCCAGTGCCGGGCGATCAGCGCTGGGTCCGCGCCCGCCTCCGCCAGCCGGACGGCGGTCTCCCGGTGGATCCGGATCCGCTGGTGCGGCGGCACCTGCTCGACCAGCGCCAGCCGGACGAACTCGTGCCGGAACCGGTACCGCGCCCCCGACACGACCAGCGTGCCGGTGCCGAGCGCCGCGTCGAGCAGGGCGAAGGCCTCCTCCTCGGGCAGGCCGGTCAGCGCGGACGCGTCGACGGGGTCGAGGTCGTCGCCGGCCACGGCCAGCGTCCGCAGCATCGCGACGGTGGCGTCGTCGGCGTCGAGGAACCGCGCGGCGACCGACGCCCACACGGACGGCGCGAGCACCAGGGAGCCGTCGGCGACCACGCCGCGGGCCAGCTCCAGGGCGAAGAACGGGTTGCCGTTCGCCATCTCGACGATGCGGGTCAGGGCGGGGACGCCGGGCATGGCCGAGGCGCCCGCCTGCACGAGCGCGACGACCTCGGCGCGGTCGAGCGGGCCGAGGTCGACCGCGGCCGTCCGGCCCGCCCGGTCCAGCGCGGCCACGCAGGACGTCAGCGGCGGCCGGGCGGCGTCGGCCCGGAACGCCAGCACGAGGAGCAGCGGCAGGCCGCCGCCGGCCCGGGCGAGGTGCTCGCACGCGTCCAGCGTCGCGTCGTCGGCGAGATGCACGTCGTCCAGGACCAGCAGGACGCCGGCGGCGCCCCGGCACGCCGACACCAGCCGGCGGACGGCCCCGATCGCCTTGTGCCGGGTGAGGCCGATCGGGGACCGTGTGGCCCCCGTCGCGAGCGGGCGTCAGCTCGGCGAGGGTCGCCCGCGCGTCGGGGCCGACGGCGTCCAGCAGGCGTCCGGTCGCGCCGCAGCAACTGCTCGACGACGTCGACGAGCGGACCGTACGGGCTGGTGACGAGGCTCGCCTGGGCGCTGACGACGAGCCACCCCTGCGCACTCGCCGCGGCCGCGGCCTGGCGGCACAGCGCCGACTTGCCGATGCCGCCCGGCCCGCGCAGCACGAGCGCCCCCACCTGCCCCGCCAACGCCGCGCGGAGGGCGACGGACACCCGGGCGAGCTCGACCTGGCGGCCCACGAATGCGGCGCCGGTGCGTCCGAGGCCCTCCACACACTCGGCGTAGAGCGCCTGGACCGCCGGGCTGGGCGGCAGCCCCAGCTCGCGCTCGAGGTTCGTCCGCAACCGGCCGTACCACCGGATCGCCGCGTGCCGGTTGCCGTCGGCGAGCGCGGCGCGCATCAGCTCCAGGTGGGCCGGCTCGTCCGCCGGCTCGGCCAGGGCGACGCGCTCCCACTCGCCGGCCCGGCGCAGCAGGTCGAGCTCGAGGCCGTGCAGCCGCGCCCGGGCAGCCTGCGTCCACTCCTCGTAGAGCGAGTCGGGGAGCAGGATGCCCGCCGGCGGACGCGGCGGCCGCGCACTCGGCGGCGTCCCCGGACCGCAGGGCCGCCTGCGCGCGCCGGTCGAACTCGCCCGCGTCGGTCTCGCGTCGCCCAGCCGGGGAACAGCGCCACCGTCCCGCCGCTCAGCACCACCGCGTCGTCGTGGCCCAGCGCCTGCCGGGCATGGTGCGCGGCCTTGCGCAGGTTGGCGGCACCGGCGTCCGGCCCGAGGTGCGGCCACAGCGCGTCGACGACCTGATCCCGCGTCAGGCGGTGCCGTTCCGACAGCGCGAGCAGCGCCACGAGTTCGCGCCGAGCGCCGACTGGGCCAGGCGCCGTCGGCGACCGCGCGGCCCGCGACCTCGACCTGGAAGCCGCCGAGCAGCTGCACGCGCACGCCCTGCGAGAGTTCCGGCATCACGCTCCTGACGGTATGTCAGTCGGCTGGGCCTGGCGAGGATAGCTCAGACCGGTGCCGCCGCGGCAGGGTCGGCGCCCGTGAGCAGAGCCGCCAGTTCGTCCCGACCCGGCAGGCGGTCGGGGCGGACGATCGTGCCCGTCCGGACGTAGAGGAACGCCGCGCTCACGGACTCCGGCGGGACCCCGGCGATCTCGGCCCAGGCGAGCCGGTAGATGGCGAGCTGCAGCGGGTCGGCGCTCGCCCGCCCGCTCGTCTTCCAGTCGACCACCTCGTAGCCGTCGAGCGTCTCGTAGACCGCGTCGATGCGGCCGCGCACGACGCGGCCGGCGACCGACAGCGCGAACGGCGCCTCGACGCGCAGCGGGCGGCGTTCGGCGTACTCGGTGCGCAGGAACGCCTTCTTCAGCACCTCGAGCTCCGCCGCGTCCACCAGGTCGTGATCGCCCGCGCCCGGCACGTCGGCCGAGTCGAGCAGCGGCTGCTGGGAGAACAGGGTCTCGACCCACGCGTGGAACCGGGTCCCGCGCCGCGCGGCGGCGACCGGGGCGCGGGGCATCGGCCGGGCCAGCTCGCTCGCCAGCTCGGCGGGGTCGCGCGCGAGGACCAGCAGCTGGGACGCCGACAGCGCGGCCGGCAGCTCGACTTCTCGGCGGGGCTCGCGGGCACGGCGCAGCTCCGCGAGGAGGAGCTCGAGGTCGCGGTCCCACGCCGTCACCCGCGCGCGCTCCTCCGGGCTCAGGTCGTCGACCGCGGGCTCGTCTGCGTCGGCGGCAGCGTCGGCCGCAGCCATCGCGGCGCGCACCATCGCCGCGGACTCCAGCCGGCGGGCGTGCGCGACGGGGTCCAGCGTGGCCGGCCAGGCGACCTCGCGAACCTCGTCGAGGAGCGGGTTTGCCGCGCCGTCCGGCGGGGCGGGCGCCCAGGGACCGCCGGCGTCGATGCCGCGCTCCGCGCAGAACTCGCGCAGCTCCGTCAGGTACGCGGACGGGCCGCGCACCTTCTTCTGCGTCGGCCCCCACCAGTGCGCGGACACGACCAGGCGCCGGCGCGGCCGGGTGCAGGCGACGTACGCGAGGCGCAGTTCCTCGAGCTGGGAGAGTTCCTTGACCTCGGCGTCGAACGCCTTCACGCCCTTCGCCGACCAGTCGCGCACGACCGGCAGGTCGTCGCGGTCGCCGCGCAGCGGATAAGGCAGCGAGTCGCCCCGGGTCGTCCACTTCGCCCGCCCGCGGTTGGACGGGAAGACGTCGGCGGTCACGTCGGGCAGGACGACCACGTCCCACTCCAGGCCCTTCGCCTTGTGGGCGGTCATGAGCTTGACCGACTCCCCGGTGCTCGGGGTCGCCGAGTCGAGGCCCCGCTCGTGCTCCTCGGCCGCGCGCAGGTAGGCGAGGAACGCGCTGACCGACGCGTCCCCGTCGAGGTCGTTGAAGGACGCCGCAACGTCGAGGAAGGCGGCCAGCGACTCGCGCCGGCGGGCGGCGAGCTTCGCGCCCCCGGCGGCGATCTCCACGTCCAGGCCGGTCACCGAGGCCAGGCGGTGCAGCAGGTCGAGCAGGGGCTCGCCGACGTGGCGGCGCAGCTCGCGCAGCTCCTTGTCGAACGCGGCGAAGCGGCGGCGGGCCGCCGGCGAGTACGGCCCGTCGCCCGGGACGGCGAGGGCGTCGGCGAGCGAGGCGACCTCGACCGGGTCGGTGCCCGCGACGGCCTCGGCCAGCGGCGACTCCGCGACGCCGCCCGACACCTTGACCAGCTCCACCGCCCGCCGGCCCAGCAGGGCGAGGTCGCGGGCGCCGATGCGCCAGCGGGGCCCGACGAGCAGGCGGACGAGCGCGGCGTTCGCGGTCGCGTCGTCGAGCACCTCGAGCAGGGCGACGAGGTCAGCGACCTCCGGCAGGTGCACGAGCCCGCCGAGCCCGACGACCTCGACCGGGATGTCGCGCGCCGTCAGCGCCGCGTGCAGCGGGCCGATGTCGCGGGTGACCCGGACGAGCACGGCGATCTCGTCGGCCGCCGTGCCCTCGGCCAGCGCCGTCTGGACCTGCCCGGCGACCCAGGCGACCTCGTCGGTGTACGTCTCGTGCACGGACGCCCGCAGCTCCCCCCGGCCGCGGGCCGCGGGCGCGGCCAGCAGGGGCGCCACCCCGGCGTGGATCGCGCGCAGCGGGGCGGCGAGGCCGTTCGCCAGGTCGAGGATCGTCTCGCCGTTGCGCCGGTTCTCCCGCAGCGAGCGGCGCTCGGCGAGCGACCCGTCGGCCGCGGGGAAGTGCCGCGGGAACTCCTCGAGGTTCGCGACCGAGGCCCCCCGCCAGCCGTAGATCGCCTGGCACGGGTCGCCCACGGCCGTGACGGGGTGGCCGCCCGCGAACAGCCCCGAGAGCATCAGCCGCTGGGCCACCGACGTGTCCTGGTACTCGTCGAGCAGGACGACGCCGTAGCTCTCCCGCTCTGCCGCGCCGACCTCCGGGCACGTCCTGCGCGAGCCGCGCGGCCAGCGCCATCTGGTCGCCGAAGTCGACGAGGTCGCGCTCCCGCTTCGCCGCCCGGTAGTCGGCCACCAGGTCGGTCAGCTCGGCCCGGCGCTCCGCGGCCGCCAGGGCCGCGGTCGCACCGGCCGACGGCTTGCCCCCGGCCGCGGCGATCAGCGCGGGCAGCGCGCGGTCGTGCGCGCGCAGGTCGGCGAGGTCGACGAGGTGCTCGGAGATTTCGGCGTCGAGGGACAGCAGGTCGTCGACGAGCAACGTCACCGACTTCGTCAGCGTGCGGAACGGCCCGCGGGCCCGGCGGATCACCCGGGCGGCGAGCTGGTAGCGGGACGCGTCGGCCAGCAACCGGGAGTGCGGCTCCACGCCGATCCGCAGCCCGTGCTCCTCGATCAGGCGCCCGGCGTACGAGTGGTACGTCGCGACCGCAGGCTCGCCGGCGTGCGGGTCGGCCTCGGGCCCGCGGCCCGCGGAGGCACCGCGCTCGGCGGCGACGGCCGGGCTCGTCCCGGCCAGCAACTCCAGCGCAGCACGGATGCGCTGGCCGAGCTCCGCCGCCGCCTTGTTGGTGAACGTCAGCCCGAGCACCCGTTCCGGTGCGACCAGGCCGGTGCCGACGAGCCACACCACGCGCGCCGCCATCACCGTCGTCTTGCCCGACCCGGCGCCCGCGACTATCACCACCGGGTCCAGCGGCGCGGTGATCGCCGCCAGCTGCTCGTCGGTGTACGGGACGCCCAGCAGCGCCACGAGGTCGGATGGGTTGCGCAGCACCGTCATGTGATCACCTGCCGACCCTCTGCCCGCGCGCTGCAGCAGCGCCGGAACTCACACCGGTCACAGCCTTCGGACGGAACGGGCCGGAACTCCTCCGCGAGCACCCGGCGGGCGGCCTCGGTGAGCAGCTTCTGGGCCCACTCCGGGTCGGCGGCACTCGCCAGGGCCGGCTGGGCCAGCACCTTCGGGTTGCCGGCCGCGTCCTGCTGGCGCAGCTGGACGAGTTCGGCGCCGCCGCACTCGCGTACGGCGCCGGGCAGGGCGTCGAGCCCGCCGGCCCGCACCGCGATCTGGTAGACCGCGAGCTGCGGGTGCGCGCGGACCTCCGCCTTGGTGGGCGGGGTCTTGGACGTCTTGAAGTCGACGACGTGGGCACGGCCGTCGGCGTCGACCTCCACCCGGTCGAATCGGCCGCGCAGCAGGACCCGGTGCTCGCCCGCCTCCACCACGACCTCGAACGGCGCCTCGCTGGCCAGCAGCTCGCGGTCGGCCCGGCCGTCGTGCCAGGCGAGAAACCGGCGCATCGCGTCGCGCGCCGCGTCCCGTTGCTGGTCGGACTGCCACGGCGCCTCGAACGCCAGCTCGGCCCAGACGGTGTCGAGCCGCTTCATCACCAGGTCGAGGTCGGGGTCGAGGTGCCCGGTCGCGACCTCGTCGGTCAGCGCGTGCACGACCTTGCCGAACCCGAGGGCGGCCGTCGAGATCGTCTCGGCCCGGGCCTCCCGCTGCAGGAACCAGCGCAGCGGGCAGGCAGCCGAGCGCGGCGACGGCGCTGCCCGACAGGGCGACCGGCTCGTCGGGGTCGCGCACCGGGTGGGCCGCTGCCGTCTCCTCCGTCGTCGCCCACCAGCGGTCCGGCGACGCGGCCGGGACGAGCGGACGGCCGCCGGCGTCCCGCGAGGTCGCCAGGACCGCCAGCCGGTCGGCCGCCGCCCGCCGCAGCGCGGCCGAGGACGCCGGGTCGGCCAGCACCGAGCGCAGCTCCGCGACCAGGCCGGCCGTCGAGAGCGGCCGGGCGGGCCGCGCCCGGACGGCGACGGGCTCGACCCCCAGCTCGCGCAGGAAGCGGGACGGGCGCTCGCCGTCCTCGTCCGGGGTGGAGACCGCCGTGACGAGCAGGCTGCGCTTCGCGCGGGTCACCGCGACGTAGAACAGGCGCCGCTCCTCGGCGAGCACCTCGGCGATCGAGGGCGGCGCGGCCAGGCCGCCCGGGGCGATCCGGTCGGCGCCGAGCAGCGAACCGCGGCGGCGCAGGTCGGGCCAGAGGCCTTCCTGGACGCCCACGACCGCCACCAGCGGCCACTCCAGGCCCTTGGACCGGTGCGCGGTGAGCACCCGCACCGCGTCGGGCGTCGACCGCCCGCGTGCTCGCCGCGTCGCCCGGGATCTCCTGCGCCTCGATCTCGGCGAGGAACGTACGCACCCGCGCGTGGCCCGAGCTTTCCTGGGTCGGCCGGGTCGGCGTCGCCCCCGCCGCCCGGGCGGCCAGGTCGAACAGCGCGCAGACCGCGTCGAGGTCGCGGTCGGCCCGGCGAGCCGACGAACCCGACCCGGCAGCGACCTCCGCGAGCCGGCGCGGCCAGCCCGAGCCGTGCCACAGCGCCCACAGCGCCTCCTCCACCGAGCCGCCGCCGTCGAGCAGCGCACCGGCGGACGCCAGCAGCTCGCCCAGCCGGCGCACCGGACGGGCGAGGCGCGCCTCGGAGCCGGCGAGGCGGGCCGGGTCGGCCACGGCCAGCCGCAACAGCTCACCCGAGCCGGCGCCGGCGTGCTCGCCGCCGGCCGCGCGGGCCTGGGCGCGCAGCGCCCGGCCGAGCCGGCGCAGGTCGGCCGTGTCGGCGGCGGCCAGCGGTGAGACCACCAGGGAACGCGCCGCCTCGGCGGTGAGCGCCGCCGGGTCCGCGGCCACGCGCAGCGCCGCGAGGAGCACCCCGACCGCCGGCTCGAGCCGCAGCGGGATCTCGTCGCCCGCCACCTGGATCGGCACGCCCGCCGAACCCAGCACCCGCCGGACCGTCGGAATCGACCGCGCCCCCGAGCGCACGAGGACGGCCATGTCGGCCCACGCCAGGCCGTCCTCCAGGTGCGCGCGGCGCAGGACCTCGGCCACGTGCTCGAGCTCCGCCCCGACGCTGGCGAAGGTCAGGACCGTCAGCGACCCCGCCGTCTCGTCGGCGCCGGGCACCCCCGGGCGCAGGTCGCGGTGGGCGCGGGCGGACGCCGCGTCGAGCCCCGTCATCGGGACTCGGCGGGCGAGCACCCGGCTCGCCGCCAGCAGCCGCGGGACGGCCCGCCGCGAGGACCTCAGCACGACGGTCGCCGCCCGGTCGCCCGCACGGCGTCCGGAACGCGTCCGGGAAGTCGAGGATGCCGCGGACGTCGGCCCCGCGGAACGCGTAGATCGACTGGTCGGGGTCGCCGAACACCGTCAGGTCGCGGCCGTCGCCGGCGATCGCGCGGAGCAGCCGCACCTGGCTCGCGTCGCTGTCCTGGTACTCGTCGACGAAGACCGCGTCGTAGCGGGCCCGCAGCGCCGCGCGCACCGCCGGGCTCTCGGCGAGCGTGACCGCCCGGTGCACCAACTCCGCGTAGTCGATCACCCCCCGCGCGTCCATCACGTCGAGGTACTCCTCGACGAACCCCGCGAGCGTGCGCCAGACGGCCCGCGCCTCGCCGTCTGCGGCCGCCGCGAGCCCCCGCAGGTCGACGTCGCGCTCGCGGCTGCGCGCGATGACGTCGCGCACTTCCTCGGCGAGGCCGCGGGTGCCGAGGCAGGCTGCGACCGTACGCGGCCAGCCCGCCGCGCGGGACGCTGCCCGCCAGGAGCTCGCGGACGGCCACGTCCTGCTCCGTGCCCGACAGCAGTCGCAGCGGCACCCCGTGGTCCTCCGCCGGCCGGTACGCGCCGACGAGGGAGTAGCAGAACGAGTGGAACGTCGCCGCGGGCGGCGCCGCCGTGGTGCGCCCCAGCCGCGCGGTAATGCGGTCGCGAAGCTCCTGCGCGGCCTTGCGGCTGAACGTCAGCACCAGCAGGCGTTCGGGGTCGACGCCGAGCGCCACCCGCCGCGCAACGGCCTCGACCAACGTCGTCGTCTTGCCGGTGCCCGGCCCCGCGAGGACGAGCAACGGCCCACCCGGGTGCTCGACCGCGGCGCGCTGCGCCTCGTCCAGCGTCGGCGGGGTCGTCGGCGCCAGCTCACCCCGCACCAGGCGGTACGCAGCTGACCCGGCCACCTGAACTCCCCTCGCGTCGCGTGCCCCCCGGCCGCGACGAGAACATCACATCACCGCGGTCCGACAGTTCCGCGGCGACCCACGGGCAGCGGCGCCGGAACTGCTCAGCGAGCGGGGCCGCGCGCGTCCGCCGGGGTGGCCGGGGCGACGACGCCGGGGCGGAAGTCCGCCGTGCCGAGCGCGAGGCGCAAACCCTCGATCGACGAGTGCCGCACCGCGTAGCCGATCGAGCGGGCCAGGTCGATGACCCCGTTGCTCGCAGGCAGCGGCGCCAGCGACAGCGTCGACAGGACGCCGAACGCCTGCCCCCGCGAATCCAGGAACGCGCTGCCCGAGTCGCCCGGGATACCCGGGGTCGCAGTGTAGACGGGGTGCGCCCAGCCGCTCTCGACCGTCCCGAGGCTGACGCCCTGCTTGGGCGAGAGCACCGAGACGCCTGCCCGCAACGGCGAGTTGCCGTACGTCAGCACCGGCTCGCCCGTGCGCACGGCGGTGGTCCGCAGGCCCGTCGGCCCGCCGTACACGGGCACCGACGGGTTGGTCTTGGCGACCGCGAACGGCGGGATGCGGACCAGGGCGAAGTCGTTCTTGCGGCAGGTGGCGGGATCGCTCTCCTTCTTGCGTGCCATCGTCAGCCAGGACGAGTACGCGAGCGTGCCGGTCTCCCCGGAGTTGCCGAGCCGGACCTTCGTGCCGATCGGCAGGGTCGCGGTCGTGCAGCCCGCCGTCTCCGGGAGCACCTCGCCGGCCGCGCAGTGCGCCGCCTGGCCGAGGTAGACGCGGCCGCGGTCGTCGAGGAACACGAAGTTGGACGTGCAGGTCTGGCCTACGGTGTTGGTGGCGATGCCGGGGTGGATCGTCGCCAACTCCGGCGTCGTCCACTCGGGGCCCTCGTGGTGCGCCACCGCGGTCGTGGGCGCCAGCAGGGCGGCGGTCAAGACGGAACACAGGGCAGCCGCGCGCAGCGATCGCGAGCGAGTCGACACGGGCACCGCCCTCCGCAACCCAGACGGGTCGGAAACGTGGACGCAATATAACTACCCATGTTGTTAACGAGAACGACTTGCGCCGAACGGGTGCCGGCGGCGCATACGAGCTCAGCCCGCCGCGGGCCCGGACCAGCGCGCCTGCGCCATGTCGGCCTTACCGCCCGGGCGCAGGGGCGTCCCCTCCCGGGCCCACTCCCGGCGGGCCGCCACCTCGTGCCCGGTCGGCGGCGAGCCGTCCGCCCGGATCACTCGCCACCACGGGACGCCGCCGCCGTGGTGGGACAGCACCCGCCCGACCTGCCGCGGGCCGCCCGCACCGAGCATCTCGGCCACGTCCCCGTACGCCACCACGCGGCCGGGCGGAATCGCTTCGACGAGCGCGAGCACGGCCTCGGCGTAGCGCTCGGGGTCCCCGGAAAAGCCAGTGCCGGAAAAACAAGAACCGGGAAAGACAGAGCCGGAAAAGACAGAGCCGGAAAAGACAGAGCCGCCCGGGGGGACGGGGTCCTCCCGGGCGGCTCTGGTGGTCACGTTCGGCGGATCGAAATCTGTCGCGTCAGCCGACCGGCGCCGGGGCGGGCGCCTCGGCGGCGGGGAGGATGCCGCCGGCCGCCGGGATCAGCCCGGGGGCGAAGGCCGTGGTGCCCTTCGCCAGGTGCAGGCCCTTGATGCCGGAGTGCTTCTGCGCGTACTCCAGCGCGTGGGCGAGGTCGGCCACACCGTTGCTGCCCGGGATGGGCACCAGAGCCAGGGTCGAGAGCACCCCGAACGCGCGGCCTTCCGAGTCGAAGAACCCACTGCCGGAGTCGCCCGGGACGCCCGGGGTAGCGGTGTAGACCTGGTGCTCCCACCCGCTGGGCGAGGTTCCGAGGCTGACGCCCTGCTTCGGCGAGAGGTAGGACAACCCGCCGCGCAGTGGGGAGTTGCCGTAGCTCAGGACGGCCTCGCCGGCGGACAGCGCGGTCGTGCGCAGCGCGGTCGGACCGCCGAAGACGGGAATGGACGGGTTCGTCTTGGCCAGGCCGGAGGCCGGGATCTTGACGAGCGCGAAGTCGTTGGACGAGCAGGCGGCCGCGTCCTTCTCCCCCGTCTTCTGCATGGCGAGCCAGGAGTTGTAGACGAGCTCGCCCACCTCGCCGGACGCGCCCAGGTTCACCGGCGTGCCGAGCGGGTGGGACTTCGACGTGCACCCGTTGGTCTCGGTGGCGTTGCCCTTGCCGGAGCAGTGGGCGGCCTGGCCGACATAGGCGTTCTTGTCGCCGTCGAGGAAAATGAAGTTGGACGTACAGGAAGCCTTCTCGGTGACCGTCAGGATGCCCGGATGGATCATGGACAGCCCGGCGGTGGCCCATTTCGGGACGACAGGAGGAGCGGCTTGCGCTCCTGCTCCCGGGGACCATGACGGCGGCGGTGGCGGCCGCGCCCGTCAGAAGGGCGCTCAAAACAGTTCGGCGGAACAGTGAGCTCATAGCAGAACTCCTCTTGTGACCGGATCTCGGTACCAGGCGGGGCCAATCCTCTGATGTGAGGAAAACGCCCTGAGCCTACCCACCTATCCGGTTTTTCGCCCGGGCAAGTTTGGATCAAGTTCGCAACAGTGTGCGCCCCGGGACGTATCGGACACCGCCGCTTTGCGCGATCGGTGCCCGACCCTTACGCGCCAGGAGCTAGTAGGTGGGCTTGTCCGGCTCGATCTGGTTGACCCAGGCGATGACCCCGCCGCCGACGTGGACGGCGTCGGCGAAGCCCGCGCCCTTGGTCACCGCGAGCGCCTCCGCCGAGCGGATGCCGCCCTTGCAGTACAGGACGATCTGCTTGTCCTGCGGCAGCTTCGGCAGCGCCGTCCCGTTCAGGAACTCGCCCTTCGGGATCAGCGTCGCGCCCGGGATCGACACGATCTCGAACTCGTTCGGCTCGCGGACGTCGATCAGCGCGATGTTCGCGCCGTCGTCCAGCATCTCCTTGAGGTCCTTCACCGAGATCGTGGACTCGCGGATCGCGTCGACGGCCTCCTCCGAGACCGAGCCGCAGAACGCCTCGTAGTCGATGAGCTCGGTGATCTCGGGGGCGTTCGGGTCGCGGCGGACCTTCACCGTCCGGTACGTCATGTCGAGGGCGTCGTAGATCATCAGCCGGCCGACGAGCGGGTCGCCGATGCCCGGTGATCAGCTTGATCGCCTCGGTGACCATGACCGACCCGATCGAGGCGCACAGGACGCCGAGCACGCCGCCCTCGGCGCAACTGGGCACCATGCCGGGCGGCGGGGGCTCCGGGTACAGGTGGCGGTAGTTCGGCCCGTACTCCTCCCAGAAGACGCTGACCTGGCCCTCGAAGCGGTAGATCGAGCCCCACACGTACGGCTTGCCCAGCAGGACGCAGGCGTCGTTGACGAGGTAGCGGGTCGCGAAGTTGTCGGTCCCGTCCACGATCAGGTCGTAGTCGCGGAAGATGTCCAGCGCGTTCGTGGAGTCCAGCCGGTCCATGTGGAGGTTGACCTTCACCAGCGGGTTGATCTCCGCGACGCTGCTCGCGCGCGGACTCCGCCTTCGGCCGGCCGATGTCGGACTGGCCGTGGATGACCTGGCGCTGCAGGTTCGACTCGTCGACGACGTCGAAGTCGACGATGCCGAGCGTGCCGACGCCCGCCGCGGCCAGGTACAGCAGCGCCGGGGAGCCGAGGCCGCCGGCACCGACGCAGAGCACGCGGGCGTTCTTCAACCGCTTCTGACCGATCATCCCGACGTCGGGAATGATCAGGTGACGGCTGTAGCGCCGCACCTCGTCCACGGTGAGCTCGTCGGCCGGCTCTACAAGCGGGGGGAGGGACACGTCTGACTCCGGTCGATAAAAAGGGATCTGCGAGAAGCGGGTTCGTCGGCCCCAACCGTGCCACGTTCTCGGCGATTCCCCCAGCCGGGGTCAGCCGGCCGCAATCGACCGCTTCCGACTCCGCGCGGGCGGGGAACGGCCACGGGTTCGCCGTGCACCCCTCGAGGGACTTCGTCTGCTGCACCATGACCGGCGCCGGGGCCCCGCGCGTCGGGCAGCCGACGTGGCCCCGGCCCATCGCGTGGCCGACCTCGTGGCTGATCACGTAGTTGCGGTACGCGTCCAGGTCGCCGTCGTAGGTGGAGGCGCCGTGCGCCCAGCGGCGCGCGTTGATCACCGACCGGACGCCGTTGAAACAGGAGACCTTGCCGTAGGTGCGCAGCGGCGCGCACTGCCGGTCGGTCAGATCGGGGGTCGACAACGCGACGCGGAACCGGACCGGCCCGTCGTCGACGCGCACGAAGCGCAGCTTCGCGCCGCCCTTGCCCCACCCGCCGGGGGCGTTGAGGATCCGGTGGACGTCGGCGGCGAACTCGTCGACGTCGTACGGGAGGCCCTCCTCCATCTCGACCAGGTAGCGCACGACCTCGCCCGTGCCCGCCGGCTTGTCACGGCCGGCCGCCACGACGTACCGCCCGGACGCCGCCGACGGGATCTTCAACAGGCCCTTCTTCGTCAGCGCGGGCCCGGGCTCGACGTTGCCCACCGACTCCACCGCCGCCTTCGGCCCGGTGATCGGCCCGGTGATCGGCCCGGTGATCGGCCCGGTGTTCGGCGCGGTCTTCTGCACGGCCTTCGGCACGGGCGCCACCACGAGGGGCGCGGCGGGCAGGACGGTGTCCGTCACGGCCGAGACAGCCGAGGCCTGCTGCGGCCCGCCGCCGAAGCCCCCCAGGTCGACCGGGCCCAGGGCGAGGAGCAGGACGCCCGCCAGCGAGACGCCGCCGCCCGTCGCCAGCCTCGTCGCACGCCTGCGACGGCGCCGGCGCGCTGCCCGGCCCCGTGGCGCGTGCGCCCCGCGTCCGGCGCTGTGAATACCCACTGCCGTCGACGCTACTGGGCGTGCGGGGCACCTCCCACCCGCTGCGGGTCAAGCCCCGTCCACCTGCGGGTACACCTTTTATGCGGTGCTTTCGAGCGGGCGGCGGGCGGGCCCTCGAGGGGCAGGCGGATCGACACCACCGCACCCCCGAGCGGGGGGCCGTTGCGCAGGGCCGCGGTTCCGCCGTGGGCGGTGACGACCGCCCGGACGATGGCGAGCCCGAGGCCGGCCCCGCCCGTGCCGGGGGTTCGGGCGTCGTCCCCGCGCACGAAGCGCTCGAACGCCACCCCGAGCATGTCCGGGTCGAAGCCGGGCCCGTCGTCGGCGACCGCGAGCTCGACGTCGGACTCCCCGGCGGTGATCCGCAGCAACGCCTTGCTCGCCCCCGCCGCGTTGGAGTTACCCAGCAGGTTCGCGAGCACCTGCCGCAGCCGATCCGCGTCGCCGGGAACGACGACGGGGTCGCCGGCGACCGTCGCCGTGAGGTCCAGGACGGGACGGAGCCGGCGCACCTCCGCCCACGCGAGGTCCATGAGGTCGATCGGGGCCGTCCGGACGAGCACCGTGCCGTCCCGCTCGCGGGCGAGCAGCAGGAGGTCCTCGGCGAGGCGGGCGAGGCGCTCGTTCTCGACGACGGCCGCGCGCAGCGCGCGGGTCAGCCCCGGCTCGTCGCCCGCCGCCGCCGCGGCCTGCGCCAGCTCGAGTTCGCCGCGCAGCACCGCGATCGGCGTCCGCAGCTCGTGGCTGGCGTCGTCGACGAACGCCCGCTCGCGGCTGAACGAGACGCGCAGGCGCTCGAGCATCCGGTCGAGCGTGCGGGCGAGGCGGGCGATCTCGTCCTCACCGGGGACGGGCGACAGGCGCGCCTCTGACTCCAGCGAGGAGATGGAGTCGGCCTCGCGGGTCAGCCGGTCGACCGGCGCGAGCGCCGCGTGCACCGTCCGCCAGCCGGCCACGGCGACGACCGTGAACAGCAGGGGCGCCGCGACGGCCAGCACCTCGGCCATGCGCGCCCGCGCCTTCACGACCGGGTCCGCGGACACCCCGACGGTCAGCAGGCCGTCCGCCGCCGAGGCGGACATCAGCCGGACCGGGTGGTCGCCGGTGATCTCGAGGTTCAGCCGCCGGTTGCTCCCCCGCGGCGCGATCACCCGGGCGTCCTCGGGACTCAGCAACCGGACGTCGCCGAGGGAGGTCGAACTGGCGCGCACGTTCCCGTCCGCGTCGTAGAACTGGGCCAGCTGGTCGCGGCTGACGAGGTCGATGTTCCCCGACCGGATCGCGGCCGAGAGGTGGTCGAAGCGCACCTCGAGGCCGTGCTCCTGCGAGCGCTTCAGCTGCGTGTCGAGGACGGCGTAGAACACGACCAGCAGGACGAGCAGGGCCGCAGACGTCCCGAGAACGAAGATCAGGGAGACCCGCGTGCGCAGGGACCGCGGCCGCGCCGTCATCCTCCGGACCCTAACGGCAGGTCGGCCTCCTACGCGCTCGCCTAGGGTGGCGCCATGCGCCTCCTTCTCGTCGAAGACGACCCTGGCATGGCCGAGATGCTCAGCCGGAGCCTCCGCAAGCAGGGGTATGCCGTCGACAACGCCGGCACCGGCGAGGACGCGCTCTGGAAGGCCCGCGAGCACTCCTACGACGCCGTCGTCCTCGACGCGATGATCCCCGCCGCCCGACGGTTTCGAGGTCTGCCGCCAGATGCGCGAGGAGGGGCGGTGGGCGCCGGTGATCATGCTGACCGCCCGCGACGCCGTCGCCGACCGGATCCGCGGGCTCGACGTCGGCGCCGACGACTACCTGACGAAGCCCTTCTCCCTCGACGAACTGCACGCCCGCCTGCGCGCCGTCACCCGTCGCGAGGCCGCCGAGCGGCCCGTCACGCTGTCGGTGAACGACCTGACCCTGGACCCCGTGACCCGGCAGGTGCACCGCGGCGACGTGGAGATCGCGCTCTCCCCGAAGGAGTACGCGCTCCTCGCCGAGTTCATGCGCCGGCCCGGCGAGGCCCTCTCCCGCACCTACCTGATCGAGCACGTCTGGGACTTCGCCTACGACGGCACGTCCAACATCGTCGACGCGTACGTCCGGCACCTGCGCGGGAAGGTCGACCGCCCCTTCGACCGCGACACGATCAAGACCGTCCGCGCCGTGGGCTACCGGCTCGACCCCGACGCCTGAGGCGCTCCGGCCGCCCGACGCCACGTCCGGCGTCAGGCGGTCTTCTTCTTCGCCGGCAGCGGTCTCTTTCGCCGGCGCGGCCTTCTTCGCCGGCGCCTTCTTCGCCGCCGCGGTCTTCTTCGCGGCCGGCGCGGCGGTCTTCTTCGCGGCCGCTGCCGCGGGCGTCTTCTTCGCCGCCGCGGCCGCCGGCGCCTTCTTCGCGGCCGCTGCCTTCGGAACCGAGGAGGCCGCAGCGCGGCGCCGGGGCCGAGTCCCCCGCAGCACGGCGCTCCTTGGCCTTCGCGACGCTCTGGCGCAGGGCCTCCATCAGGTCGACGACCTCGGCGGCGGGCTCGGCGCGCTCCTCGCCGGGGACGACCTCGCGGCCGGCGACCTTCGCGTCCACGACGGACTGCAGGGCGGCCTTGTACTCGTCCGTGTACTGGCTCGGGTCGAAGTCGCCGGTCAGGGTCTCGATGTAGGACTCGGCCATGTCGACCTCCTGCTCGCGCACCGTGACATCGTTGTCGGGCGCGAACTGGGCCGCGTCGCGGATCTCCTCCGGCCAGAGCATCAACTGCATCAGCAGGACGTCGCCGTACGCGCGCAGCCCGGCGAGCGACTCCCGCGAGCGCAGCGCGACCTTCACGATCGCGACCCGGCCCGTCCGGGCGAGCGCGTCGCGCAGCAGGACGTACGGCTTGGCGCCGTGCCCGTCGGCCTTGAGGTAGTAGCTGCGCCCGGTCTGGACGGGGTCGAACTGCTCCGCCGGCACGAACTGCAGCACCTCGACGGCCTTGGTGGAGGCGAGCGGCAGCTTCTCCATGTCCTCGTCGGTCAGCACGACCAGGTCGCCGCCGGAGACCTCGTACCCCTTCGCGATGTCGCTGAAGGGCACCTCCTCGCCGTCGATCTCGCAGAACCGCTTGTACCGGATCCGTCCGCCGTCGGCCGCGTGCACCTGCCGCAGCGACACTCCCCGCTCGTCGGTCGCCGAGAACACCCGCACCGGGATCGAGACCAGCCCGAAGGAGATCGCACCCTTCCAGATCGTCTGCATGACCTCGCCGTTCACGTGTCGGTGGCCGCCGGCATCGGCGGGGCCGTCGAGGCACTCACGGTACGCGGCCGGGGCCCCGAGGGGCACCCGGCTCGCTCACCAGGACCAACGAGCCGCGTCAGCAGGACGCGGACGAGCCCTTCGCCAGCGCCGCGTCGATCTTCTTCCGGCCGTCCACCACGTCGTCGCCCGTCCAGGCGTACAGCACGTCGGCGCGATCCGCCGGGACGAGGAACAGCCCGGACGTGCCCGCGGCCAGCGTGCGGAGACTTCCCGTCCGGCATCCGCGCCTGCGCGGTCGCCGACGACGTACGTCGGCCGAGCCGGCGCCGGAGGAGGGCGAGACCCACTCCGAGACGCGCAACGTCCAGCGTCGCCCGCGGCGCGACGCTTCGCGGCCCCGACGCCGATCACCTCGCCGACGACGATCGCCCGCGCGCACTTCACGACGGACGCGAACGGCTGCGCCTTCCTCGCCGCCGCCTTCGACGCCTTGGCGGTGGTCGCCGCCGGAGCCGCAGCTGCGCCCGTGTCCGCCGCTGCCGCGCCCGTGTCCGCCGCTGCCGCGGCGGTGCCGACCGCGGCCGCGCCGGCGGCGGTCGCCGCCGTACCGGTGGGAGCGTTCGCGCGCTCGCCGTTCGACCAGGCCCTGACCGAGCAGGGCCTGCATTCGACGACTCCGCCGCGGCCGGTGCCTGCTGGACGACAGCGCCGCTGTCACCGTTGCTCCCGGCCCCCTGGCCGACGGCGACACCGAGCGACGATCACCGCGACGGAGGCGGCCGCCGCGAGCACCCGCGCGGACGGCTTGCGCCACCACGGCGTGATCGACGGGACGTCGTCGAGCGGGCCGGCTCCGAGCACCGCCGGTGCCGGCACTGCGCGTAACGGCACTGGTCGGAACGGCACGAACGCGGGCATCGACCTCCGACCCCGCGGTACGCCGCACCCACCCCGGCGACCTGCTCGCAGTGTGCCGCCACGTCGGCGGCAGCGCTCCCCGCGACGGCCGGCGTCCGCCGGCCGCCTCGGCGCCGATCATCCGCAGGGCGCGGGCGATCTTCGCGCGACGTCGTCGGCGGCCGCGGCGTTCGCGGCGGCCTCTGCGGACTCGGTCGGCTTCGGCGGACACGTCCAGCCCGTCCAGGAGGCGCGAGAGCGCGTCGTCGTAGGCGCGGGTCAGGCGTCCTCTCGGGCCGGCGGGGCCTCGGGGCTGGTCGCCATCGTTAAGCATCTAGATCACCTCGATCTCACGGAGCCGCTCACGGAGGGAGGCCACGGCCGCGTGCAGGCGGCTCTTGACCGTCCCTTCGGGGACGTCCAGCGCCGCCGCGATGTCGCGGACCGGCAGGTCGGCGTAGAACCGGAGGGCGAGGACCTGCCGCTGCGGGAGCGGCAGGGCCTCCATCCCCTGGGCCACGGCCAGGGCGAGCACCCGGTCCTCCGGCGAGTCCCCGACGGACGCGATCCACCGGTCCAGCGGGCAGCCAGCCGGTCGCGCAGGCCGTCGTCCCGCCGCGGCCGCGGTGCCAGTCCACGGCAACCCTCGACGCGACCACGACGGCCCAGGCGACCGGGTCGCGGATCTCTTCGACCCCGGGCCGGCGGGCGTGCTCGATCAGCCGGAGCCGCACTTGCTGGACGCCGTCGTCCAGCTCGTGCAGGGCACGCCGCCGAGCGCCAGGACCGCGCGTACCCGTCCGACGCCCGCACCGGGCAGCGGATCGGCTCCCGCGGCGGCGCCCCGAAGGCGTCCACCCACTCCGATCACCGCAGTTCTCCCCCCACGATTCCCATCGAAGGACGGAGCCGGCGCCGGGAAACGTTCGCCGGGACGGGCAGCGAGTTTCTCGATCATGCTCGGACGATCTTGCCCGACGCTACTGCGATCCTGGCACGCATGGCCGACACCAAGCGGGTGAACGTGGACGTGGAGGGCCGGCGGCTGTCGCTGTCGAACCTGGACAAGGTGCTGTATCCGGCCACCGGGTTCACCAAGGGCGAGGTGATCGACTACTACACGCGGATCGCGCCGGTGCTGCTGCCGCACGTCGCGAACCGTCCGGCGACCCGGACCCGCTGGCCCGACGGGGTCGCCGGGCCGTCCTTCTTCGAGAAGAACGCGCCGTCGCACACGCCCGAGTGGGTGCGCACGGTCGCGTTGCCGACCCCGGGCAGCACCAAGGACCGGGACGAGATCCGCTACATCCTGGTCGACGGCCTGCCGACGCTGGTCTGGCTGGCGAACCTGGCCGCGCTCGAGCTGCACGTGCCGCAGTGGACGGTCGGGCCGCGCGGCGCGGTCCGCGAGCGCGGACCGCCTCGTCCTCGACCTCGACCCGGGCGAGCCCGCGGGCCTGACGCGAGTGCGCCCAGGTCGCGCTGCTGCTCGGCCGACGAGCTGGTCGCGGACGGCCTCGACGTGTACGCGAAGACGTCCGGGTCGAAGGGCCTGCAGCTGTACGTGGCGCTGCACGCCCGTGCCGGCCGACGCGCACCCACGACTACGCCCGCACGCTCGCGCAGCGGCTCGAGGCCGCAGCACCCGAAGCTGATCGTGCACCGGATGGAGAAGGCGGTCCGCAAGGGCAAGGTGCTGATCGACTGGAGCCAGAACGCGGCCGCCAAGACCACCGTGGCGCCGTACTCCCTGCGGGCCCGCGAGCGGCCCACGGTCTCGACCCCCCTGACCTGGGACGAGGTCGAGGACGCGGCGGCCGGCCGCCCGCTCGCGTTCACCGCCGCGGAGGTGCTCGACCGGGTCGAGGCCGACGGCGACCTGTTCGCCGGCCTGCTGAGCGAGCCGTGCCGCCTGCCCTGACCTGGCGGGCAGCCGCCGGCTCATTACCGTCCGAGTACCCTCTCGGTCATCCCGAACGCCGCGAGGAGGCCAGAGTGAACGCCATCGACGACGCTGCGCGGCGCAGCGGTCGACTCCCCCGGCTCGCCCGGCGGCGCCAACTCCTCGACGCGGCCCAGCAGGTCTTCGTCGCGCAGGGCTACCACGCCGCCGCGATGGACGACATCGCCGACCGCGCCGGGGTCAGCAAGCCGGTGCTCTACCAGCACTTCCCGGGCAAGCGCGACCTGTACCTGGCCCTGCTGGACGAGACCGCGGAGTCCCTCGTCGAGGCCGTGCGCGTCGGCGCTGGCCTCGACGACCGACAACAAGCAGCGGGTGCTCGCGACCGTCCGCGCGTACTGGGAGTACGTCGGGCGACAAGGGCGGCGCGTTCCGCCTCGTCTTCGAGTCCGACCTGACGGGCGAACCCGAGGTCCGCGAGCGGGTCGACGCGGTCGCCCGGCTGTGCTCGGAGGCGATCAGCCACATCATCGCCGACGACACGGGCCTGCCCGAGGCGGAGTCGCCGCCTGCTCGGCGCCGCGATCGCCGGGATGGCGCACGTGACCGCCCGGGCCTGGACGGCGAACGGCGAGGCCATCCCGCGCGAGGAGGCGATCGCGCTGGTCGCGTCCCTGATCTGGCGGGGCATCCGAGGCGTCCCCCGGGCCGGCGACGCGTCGGCGGCCGACCACGCCCCGCGCACTCCCCGGGACTGATCGCGCCGCCGAGGAACTTACGCGCGTCCGCGGAATGATCTCCCGGTCATACCCGCTAGCCTCTGCGACGGCGCGACAGCCGCGCCCGCGAGATCGTTCGGAGGACCCGTGGAGGTCAAGATCGGTGTCCAGCACGCGGCGCGTGAGCTGTCTGTCGACAGCGCGCTGAGTGCCGAGGAGGTCGAGGCGCTGGTGTCCGAGGCGATCGACGGCGGGGCCGGGGTTCTCAAGCTCACGGACGACCGCGGGCGCCAGGTCATCGTCCCGGTCGCGAAGCTGGCCTACGTCGAGATCGGCGAGCCCGAGACCCGCCGGGTCGGCTTCGGCGCCCTGTAGCGGTCAGGCGTCGAGGCCCAGCGCGGTCATCCGCGCGCCGTGGGCGTCGGTGAGCCGGCCGAGCATGTGCCCGATCTCGGCGAGGTCGATGCCGGCGCGGACGGCCCCGAACTGATCGGGGCCGCCCACGATCAGCGACGGCGAGCGCGTCCCGCTCGCCGGCGACGCGCTGCGCCTGCGTCAGCGCCTCGCCCATCAGGCGGCGGCCCCACAGCGCGAGCCGCCCCGCGACCCGCGGCGTCGTCGGTCGATCGCCTCGCGCACCCGGGCGACGGCGAAGCCCGAGTGCCCGGTGTCGGCGAGGACGTCCAGGATCAGGGCCTGGGTCTCCTTGTCGAGGTAGTTCGCGATCTCACGGTAGAAGTCGGCCGCGAGACCGTCGCCGACGTACGCCTTGACCAGGCCCTCCAGCCAGGTGCCGGCGGCCGTCCGGCGGTGGAACTCGGTCAGCGGCTCGACGAACGGGGCCATCGCCGCGGACGCGGCCACCCCCAGCGTCGGCGAGCGCGGGCCGCGAGCACCGTGAAGTGGCTGAACTCGGCCACCGCCATCCGGGCGAGTTCGGCCTTGTCGTCCATCGTCGGGGCCAGGGACGCGTCGTGCGCGAGGCGCTCGAAGGCCAGCAGTTCGCCGCAGGCCATCAGGCCCAGCAGGTCCGACGACGGCCGCGTCGTAGCCGGATTCCGCAGCGCGGCCCACAGCAGTGCCACCTGTCATGATTCGTAGCGATAGCCACTGCGCCCGGTCGGGCGGTTCTTGCGGCTATGCTGACCTGACCACACATGGGTCTGTCGCAAACCAGGCCCGCCCCGACACGACCCGCGGAGTATGCGCCTGTGCGGCGCCCCCTCACAGGGCTTGGCAGGGACCGGGTGGCCGCTCGGCCCGCCTAGAACTCGCGGCTGGGCCGTGCGCCCCGGTGACCCGCCCCGCAGCACAGGCGCCCCGCAGCCAACAGAAGAGGCGAGACGCCCTGACGAGCTTTCACGAACTCGGAGTGATCCCCGCGATCACGGAAGCACTCGACGCGCACGGGCATCACCGACGCGTTCGCCATCCAAGAGATGACCCTGCCGATCGCGCTGGCCGGCACCGACGTCATCGGCCAGGCCCGCACCGGCACCGGCAAGACGCTGGCCTTCGGCATCCCCCTCCTGCAGCGCCTGATCGCCCCCGGCGACGCCGACTTCGCCGACCTCGCGGCGCCGGGCAAGCCCCAGGCGCTCGTCGTGGTCCCGACGCGCGAGCTGTGCGTCCAGGTCGCCGGCGACCTGACGATGGCCGGCCGCATCCGCGGCGCCCGCGTCCTGCCGATCTACGGCGGCCGGGCGTACGAGCCGCAGGTCAGCGCCCTGAAGCAGGGCGTCGAGGTCGTCATCGGCACGCCCGGGCGCCTGCTCGACCTGGTCAAGCAGGGCCACCTCGACCTCTCGCACGTCAAGGGCCTGGTCCTGGACGAGGCCGACGAGATGCTCGACCTGGGCTTCCTGCCGGACGTGGAGCGGATCCTCGACCGCACGCCGGTCACCCGGCAGAGCATGTTGTTCTCCGCGACGATGCCCGGCGCCGTGATGGCGCTCGCCCGGCGCTACCTGCGCCAGCCGACGAACATCCGGGCCGAGTCCGCCGAGTCCGAGCAGACGGTGCCGCTGACCGAGCAGCACGCGTACCGCACCCACCAGATGGACAAGGTGGAGTGCCTCGCGCGCATCCTGCAGGCCGAGGGTCGCCACCTGGTGATGATCTTCTGCCGCACGAAGCGGCTCTGCCAGTCCGTCGCCGACGACCTCGGCGGCCGCGGGTTCGCCGCCGCCGCGGTGCACGGCGACCTCGGCCAGGGCGCCCGCGAGCAGGCGCTGCGCGCGTTCCGCAACGGCAAGGTCGACGTCCTGGTGGCCACCGACGTGGCCGCCCGCGGCATCGACGTCGAGGGCGTCACACACGTGATCAACTACCAGTGCCCCGAAGACGAGAAGACCTACATCCACCGCATCGGCCGCACCGGCCGGGCCGGGCGCACGGGTGTCGCGGTCACGTTCGTCGACTGGGAGGACATGACGCGCTGGAGTCTCATCGACAAGGCCCTGGGCCTCGGCCTGGGCCTGCCGGAGGAGACGTACTCGACGTCCCCGCACCTGTACGCCGAGCTGAACATCCCGGCCGGGTCCAAGGGCGTCCTGCCCCGGGCCCAGCGCACCCGCGCCGGCCTGGACGCGGAGGTCGTCGAGGACCTCGGCGAGACCGGCCGGTCGCGCTCGAAGGTGACGCGCACGCGACGCCGGCCCGGCAGACGGGGCCACATCACCGGGGCACGCACACGGGGCCGACATCCACGGGGCCCCCGCGGACGACGACGCGCCCCGCGCGCCCCGTCCGCCGCGCCCGAAGCGGGCCCGCACGCGCACCCGGGCCGGCACCCCGCTCACCGAGGCGGAGTCCGCTGCTGCCGCCGCCGAGGCGGCCGCGGGCGGAGCTGAGCCCGCGGGCGAGGTTCCCGACGGCGACACCCTCACCGCGGTCGGTCAGGCCGGCTCGGGCGCGTCCCGCAACCGGCGCCGGCGGCGCGGCCGCGGCGGCGCGTCCGCGGGCGCCGACAGCAGCGACGGCGAGGCGTCGGAGGCCGTGGCCTCCGGCTGAGCACTCGACCCTTGCGTCCGGCGAACAGCGTCCTATCACGCGCAGTTCGCCGGACGTTCTGGTTTCCGGCGCGGCTCAGGGCAGCCGGACGGCGACCCGCACCCACGTGCGCTTGCGGCACGCGGGGCAGCGCATCCAGGACGGGTAGGACTTGCGCACGATCGGCAGGTGCAGGCTCGGCACCGCCGCCAGCACCGCCTGCCAGGGCGTCAGCGCGGTCGTCACGCGGCACCCGGAGCACGCCAGGGTGATCGCGCCGAGCGGCGCGACCGCCGGGCGAGTCCGGCGAGCTGAACAGCGCGCTCTTGCCTTCCTGGTCGGGGCGCGAGGCCGAGAGGCAGGCCCTGCGCCTGCCGCGGGCGGCCCTGCGCCCGGGGCTTGAGCCGGTCGAAGTCGGTCATGAGAGCACCTCGTCCTTGACCAGCCGCACGGCGAGTTCGCGGTAGGCCTGCGCCCCCGCGCTGGACTGCGCCGTCGCCAGCACCGAACGGCCGGACGCCGGGGCCTCCGCGAAGCGCACCGACCGCGGGATCGGCGGGTCGAGGACGGTCACGCCGTAGCGCGCGACGACGTCCGCGAGCACGGCCTTGGCGTGGTTGGTGCGGCCGTCGAACAGCGTCGGCAGGACGCCGAGCACCTTCAGGTCGCGGTTCGTGATCCGCTGGACGTCGCCGACGGTGTCGAGCAGTTGGCCGACGCCGCGGTGGACTGAGCGTCTCGCACTGCAGCGGGATCAGGACCCAGTCGGCGGCGGTCAGCGCGTTGAGCGTGAGCACGCCGAGGGCCGGCGGGCAGTCGATGACGACGAGGTCGTAGTCGTCGCGCAGGTCCTCCAGCGCCGTCCGGAGCGCGAACTCCCGGCCGGTCCGCGTCATCAGCAGGGCCTCGGAGCCGGCCAGGTCGATCGTCGCCGGCAGCAGGTCGGGCCCGTCCGGCACGCTGTGCAGCGCCGTCCGGGCCGGGACGCGGCCGAGCAGCACGTCGTGGACGGACAGCTCGAGCGCGTCCGGGTCGAGCCCCAGCGAGAACGTCAGGCACGCCTGTGGGTCGAGGTCGACGAGCACGACCCGCTTGCCGAGTTCGACCATCGCCGCGCCCGAGGGAGGCGACGGTCGTCGTCTTCGCGACGCCGCCCTTCTGGTTCGCCACGGCGAGGATCTTCGTCATGGTCGCTGCATTGTGCCCCTCGGAGATGTCCGGCAGACACGTCCGGCGAGCCCGGATACGGTGCGGTGCGTGAGTACTCCGCCACACCTGCGCCTGCCGCCGCAGGCCGACGGCCCGCCGGCTGCACACCGAGCGGGGTGAGTTCGCCGTCCACGACGCGGTGCCGGCCGCCGGCGAGCCGCGGTCGACCGCCCTGCTCGTCCCCGGGTTCACGGGTTCGAAGGAGGACTTCATCCCGCTGCTCGAGCCGCTCGCCGCCGCCGGGCACCGGGTGATCGCGCTCGACCAGCGCGGGCAGTTCGAGACGCCGGGGCCGGCCGAGCCCGAGGCGTACGCGCTCGCCGAGCTCGGCCTCGACCTGCTCGCGATCGCCGAGGCGGTGCGGGCCGAGATGGGGCGCCGGAACAGGGCGGCCGGTCCCGTCCACCTGGTAGGGCACTCGTTCGGCGGGCTGACGGTCCGTGAGGCCGCGCTCGCTTGTCCGTCCGCGGTGGCGTCGGTGACGCTGCTCTGCTCGGGGCCCGGCCCGATCGACGGCGCGGAGGCCGAGCGCGCCCGCACGCTCTCCGGCGCGCTGACCGTCTTCAGCCTCGACGACATCTGGGCGTACGCCTCGTCCACGGCGAAAGCGAAGGGCGAGTACGACGGGGTCGACCCCGAGGTCGTCGACTTCCTGCGCCGCCGGTTCCTCGGCAGCACGCACGCCGGCCTGGCGGCGATGGTCGCCCATCTGCTCGAGACCCCCGACCGCACCGACTGCACTCGCGCGGGTTGGCCTGCCGCTGTTGGTGGCCTACGGCGAGGACGACTTCATCTGGCCGCCGGCGGAGCAGGCGCTGATGGCCCGGCGCCTCGGCGCGCGCCACGAGGTGGTGCTCGGAGCGGCCCATTCCCCGGCCGTCCAACAACCCGAGGCGACGGCCGCGCTCCTGCGTGAATTCTGGGACGAATCCGATGCGGACTACTTCGGCGGAACGTCCTCCGCCGGCCTGGGCGGCGAGGCACTATAGGTCGCCGGGGCTGCTCCGCGTGTACGACACGCAAGCCGCGCTCCGCGACCCCCGCACACGTTTTCCGAGAAGGGCACTGCCCCGATGGAGCTTCGCACCGCCTTGCGCAACGAGCCTGGCGAGGTCGGCCGCGCCCGGCACCTGGTCGGCGCGAGCCTGCACCGGTGGGGCGTCTCCGACGACGACGGCGTCGCCGTGCTGCTCGTCAGCGAGCTCGTCACCAACGCCCTCCGGTACGGCGCGGCTGCCGATGCGCCTGATCGCCCGCCGCGACGACAGCGCGCTGCGGGTCGAGATCTACGACGCGCGCACGGGCGAGGCCCCGCGGGTCCAGCAGGCGCAGCCCGACAGCACCGGCGGCCGCGGCATGATGCTCGTCGACGCGCTCGCCACCCGCTGGGGCTGGTCGGAGTTCGGCGGCAGCAAGCACGTCTGGTTCGAGCTCGACGTCTGAGGTCTGACGTACCGTCAGACCGCCAGCCGGGGGCTGGGTGCGCCGAGCGGGATGTCGAGATCGTGCGGCGCCTCGCGCAGGTCGACCAGGGTGATGTGGTCGGCGACGAGCGCGCCGGCCGTCGCGGGCCAGAACACCAGGTACAACCAGCGGCCGAGCGCCTCGCCCACGTACACGGCGCGGTCGGGGGCGCCTTCCACGCACCACAGGGCGGTCGGGTGCCCGGCCGCGTAGATCTTCGCGTGCGGGCCGGTCGTCGTCAGCAGTTGCTCGCCCGGGTCGCGGCCCGGCATGCCCGCGTAGTGCGCACCGAGGCCGACGCCCGGCTCCTCCGCGACGACCAGCATCTCGCCGGGCCCGCCGAACGGGTTCGGGCCGGAGCACGCGAGCACGCTGGCGCGGGCACCGTGGCGCTCGTCGCCCGCCCACGTCAGGCCCGTCGCCAGCCACCCGGCCGGCAACGGCCACGGGAACCAGAACGGGACGCCCGCTCCCGCCACCGCGTGCGCCACCTGCTCCGGCGTCGGGAGCACGGCAGGAGCCACGGGGTCGACCTCGCCGTGTGCGTCGCAACGCCACGCGTTCGACCACACGCCCGGCGCGCGCGCCGGCTGGCCGCACCGAGGACAGACGGGCTGACCTCTCACGGGAACCTCCTGGCCTCGACGGCTGGTACCCAGTTCCTCCCAGGCACGCTCCTCCTCGGCGACGACGACGTCAACCCCGGATTTTCAGCGGACGGTGCGCGGACCGTCACGCACCGGGCACCTTCTACGCTGGCCCGATGAGCCCGCCGCCGAGCCCATCCCCGAGCCCATCCCCGGGCCCATTCCTGGGCCCATTCCCGGGCCCACTCCCGGGCCGCGTCCCCTGTGTCGGCGCGGTCGTGCACGACGACGACCACCGGCTGCTGATGGTGCGTCGGGCGAACGCGCCGGGCGCCGGGCGCTGGTCCCTGCCCGGCGGCCGGGTAGAGCGGGGCGAGACGGACGCCGACGCCGTCCGCCGGGAGGTGCACGAGGAGACCGGCCTCGAGGTGTTCGTCGGGCGCCACGTCGGCACCGTCGAACTGCCCGGGCCGGACGGGACGATCTACGACGTCCGCGACTACGCCGCCGCCGTTACGGGCGGGCGGCTGCGGGCCGGCGACGACGCGGCCGACGCCCGCTGGGTCTACCGGGCCGAACTGTTCCTGCTGGACACGTCCGACCGGCTCGTGGACCTGCTCGAGCAGTGGGGCATGCTCCCCCGTTGAACTTTCGGCAGCTACGTAGGCCACGTCACTTTTGCGAGCGAGTAGGGGTGGGCAGGAACGCACGGTGAGTCGTCGCCGCCTGTCGAATGCCCTCGTCGCCGGGGCCTTCGCGCTCGCCAGCGTGCAGGCGACCGCCGCGGTCGCGAACGGCAAACCCCCGGCGGCGCCCGCCGCCCCGGCGGAGACCTGCCGCGGCGCCGCGGCGATGGAACACCGGTCGTGCGCGAAGCCGTACACGGGGCCCGTCACCCCGGCGCCCGAAGAAGCCGCGGAGGACTTCGCCATCTCCTACGAGCAGGACTGCGTCGCGGGCCTGCCGTGGGACGCGGACCAGTACCGCGCCTGCACGTACTTCAGCAAGCGCAAGGACAACACCGCGCACGTCGCCCTCGTCGGGCAACTCGCACGCCATCCACTACCTGCCCGGCGCTGCTGGAGCTGGCCCGCGAGAACCACTGGCAGCTCACGACCTACTTCGCCAGCCAGTGCTTCCCGACCGCCGTCAAGCTGGCGATGAAGCAGCCCAAGCGGGACAACTGCCTGGCCTGGGGCCAGTGGGTGCAGCAGGCGACGCTCGACGAAGCCAACGACATCGACCTCGTCGTCACCTCGAACCGCGAGAGCGTCGCGCCGGTCGGCGTCGAAGGGCGACGACCGCTACCCGGTGTGGAAGAACGGGTTCGCCCGCTACATCGACGCGTGGCTCGACGGCGGCGCGCGCCTGCTCGTCATCCGCGACAACCCGTTCCCGGGGCACACCGGCACGTCGGTGCCGGAGTGCGTGGCCTCGCAACCCGAACGACTTCCGCGAGTGCGCGGCCCCGCGCGCGAAGTGGCTGCGCGCCGACCCGCTGGCCGACGCCGTCCGCGACGCGGACTCCCCGCGGGCGCAAGGTCGCGGACCTCACCGACATGTTCTGCGGCTCCCTCTGCCTGCCCGTCATCGGCGGCACGATGGTCTACCGCGACCACTCCCACCTGACGGCGACCTACTCCCGGACGCTGGCGCCCTACCTCGAGCCGTATGTTGAGAAGGCACTCGCCAAGGCGAAGAAGCAGCAGAAGAAGGGCCGCTAGGGCCCCGGCGGAGTGGCGTCATGGTCAGCGAGGCCGTCCCGTCGTACCCGCCGCCCCGCAGCTATCGCAACCGCGGCCGCATGCCACCCGCGCGGCTCGCGCGGCTCGAGCCGCTGCCGCCCGCTTCGCCGTGCGCGACGCGGCGGACGCCGCCGCGTGGGCCCCGCAGGTCCTCGACATCGGCTTCGGGTACGGGGAGTCGCTGCTCGCCGCGACGACCGCGCGGCCCGACCTGCGGACGCTGGGCGTCGAGGTCCACCAGCCCGCGCTGCTCGCCGCCCTGGAGGCGCTGGCCGGCGCGGGCGTCGACACCGGCTCCGTCCGCGTCCTGCACGGGGACGTGACGGCGCTGCTGCCCGCCCTGGCGCCCGGCTCGCTGCTGGCGGTGCAGGCCTTCTACCCCGACCCGTGGCCGAAGCGCAGGCACGAGGGCCGGCGGCTGTTCGGCCCGGACGTCCTGGGCCGCCTCGTCGACTCGCTCGCCCCCGGCGGCACGCTGCACCTCGTCACCGACATCGACAGCTACGCCGCCGGGATCCTCGCGGCCGCCGGCGCGGACGACCGCCTGGCGCGGATCGGCGGCGGGCTGGGCCTGCCCGCGACCCGCTACGCCGCCCGGGCGCAGGCGGCCGGCCGCGTCCCGCAGGACCTGGCCTGGCGCCGCCTGCCCGCCCGACGCTTACCGACCACCCGTGCGTCCGACCATCGACCCGTTATTGCGGGTCGCTGTCGGACGCGGCTCGGGGTGAAGCTCAGGAGGTGCGAACCGGCTCCGGCCGACCGGGCTGCTCGCCGCCGCGGGCGTCGAAGTAGACCTTCTTCGGCACCATCACCTTGCGGCGGAAGATGCAGACGACCTTGCCGGTCTGGTTGTAGCCGATGGTCTCGACCTCGACGATTCCGCGGTCGTTCTTGGACTTCGACTCGACCTTGTCGAGCACGGTGGTCTCGCCGTAGATCGTGTCGCCGTGGAAGGTCGGGGCGACGTGGCGCAGCGAGGAGATCTCGAGATTGGCGATCGCCTTGCCCGACACGTCCGGCACGGACATGCCGAGCAGCAGCGAGTAGACGTAGTTGCCGACCACGACGTTCTTGCCGAAGTCCGTGGTCTTCTCGGCGAAGTGCGCGTCGAGGTGCAGCGGGTGGTGATTCATCGTGATCAGGCAGAACAGGTGGTCGTCGTACTCCGTCACGGTCTTGCCGGGCCAGTGCTTGTAGGTCGCGCCGACCTCGAACTCCTCGTAGTACCGACCGAACTGCATGATCCGTGTCCTCCTGCGTCGTCGAGACTGCGTGCGGCAAGATCTGACGGGCCTGGCGTGGCGCCCGTCCGGACCGGCCAGCGCGCCGCCGGTACTCTCGCAGGGCACCGGCAGACCGAGGGACATGATGAATCCGCTGATCAAGCTCACACCTGACAAGTCGCACGAGCAGAAGCAGGCGGACGTGATCAAGGTCGTGATCGTCTCCGTCGTCGCCATCATCGATCTTCGGCGTCTTCGGCGGGCTGTCCCAGCCTCGTCGAGGAGCCGATCGACGCGACGCGAACCCGTCGGCCTCCGCCGACGCCGACGACCGTCTTCGACCAGTGCGGCAACATCTCTCAGGGCCTGCGAGAGGCCGTTCGTCATCGCCGAGGACGTCCTGATCAAGGTCGCGGACGGCGAGGTCACCAACCTCCGACAAGCTGCGGCTGCGAAGGCCGCGCTCGACGCGACCGAAGATCGCCAGGCGACGATCACGATGAACAAGTGCCGCGACGCCGACAAGGTCAAGGCCGCGAAGCTCGACGCGGGCATCAAGGCCGTCGACGAGGCGTCCCAGACGGAGCTGACCAAGGACAACGTCCAGGGTTACCTCGACACGATCGGCGACGGCCTCGGACGTGTAGTTCGCGCCGCCACACCACGGTGTCGCCGTGCGGGTGCGCGGTCGCGAGCACCCGCACCCCCTCGCCCGGCCACGTCTGCAGCCGGACGACGAACTCCACGCCCGGCCGGCGTTCCGCGCCCGCGAGGTTCCAGCGAAACCCGGGCGAGCGGTGCGTCTCGCGTCGCGGTCGCGCCCAGCTCGTCGAATCGGGCCGTGATCGCCTGCCTGCTCCGGCGAACTGACGTACTGCCACATGACGGAATGCCAGATCACCGTCGCCACACCGGTCGCGAGGCGCAGCGCGGTCGAGCGTGTCCTGGGCCCGCGCCGCGACGAGCGAGACGCCGGCACCGCGGCGGCGAGGACGAAGGCACCGCGCAGGCGGGCGAGCCGGCGTCTGCTGGTCGGGCCACACGAAGGACACCAGGCGCGCCCGGCCGGCCGGCGTCGCCACGTCCACGGGGTCGACGTCCGAGCCCAGGCGCTCGACGATCTCGAGCCGGTCGGACGCGCCGCGCAGCGGCGGCATCAGCCCGCGCCACGGCTCGTGCAAGCTCCACCGGCGAGCCCGGCCGGCCCGACCCCGCGCCCGCCGGACAGCGTCCACCCGCATGTGGTCCGCGCGCAGGTTCAGCCCGGCGCTCGCGCCGATCTCGACGAGGCGGATCGGCAGCGCGAACCGCTCCCGCACGTGCAGCAGCCCGCCGATCAGCGCGGCCGCGCGGCCGACCTCGTTCGTCTGGGGAGCGGTCAGCGAGACCGGCCCGGATCTCCGGGAGCCGCGGGTCAGGACCGAGCGGAACGCCGCCCACGCCCGCGCCCGAGTGGAACGGCTCGGTCGCGGAACCCGACGACGCTCGGGTAGATACCGGCCGAGCGCCGGGGCCTCGCCCGCCGAGCGCCACCCGGTGCACCGCACCGAACAGCCGCAGCGCGAGGGCCGCCGGCACCGGGTCCTCGTCGTGGCCCGCGAACACCTCCGCGACCGGGCCGCCCGTCGCGAGGTCGGACGCCGCCGCGGTCCATCAGGACCGCGTAGATCGGCGAGCCCAGCGAGCCGCAGGCCATCCCGTGCCGGCGCAGGTGCGCGACCAGACGGTCGCGCGACCTCGTCCGGGCCGAGGGAGTCCATAGCGCACCGGTCCGTCCTGGGAAGTGACGCGCTCTGGTCCTGACGACCTCGAACGGGCACCCTACTGGGAACCGGCAGGAAGAAGGTTCGCGATGGACACCCCGCCCCGCATCGTCTCGCTGTTCGCCACGACCGGCGTCCGCGTGGACGTCCGCGAAGCTCCGGACGGCGGCGTCGTCTTCCTCGGCAGCGACGTCGAGCGCGGGGCTGCGCGGCTACGACTACGAGTACGCGGTCACCGTCGGACAAGATGCCCGCCCTGCGCTCCAGACGCTCGGCGGCGCCGAAGGCGTCCGACGTCCTCGCCCTCATCGAGGCAGCGAAGGACGAGATCCAGGCGCAGGGCGAGATCGCCTGGCTGCGGGCCCACGGGATCGAAGGCACCCTGCAGCTCGCAGATGCGCCAGTAGCACCTCAGGCCGCGGGGGCCTCGAACTTCGACGTCCGCGCCGAAGCCGGCCGCACGGCCCTTGCCGGCGATGACGAGCGCCATCTTGCGGGACGCCTCGTCGATCATCTCGTCGCCCAGCATGACCGCGCCGCGCCGCCCGCCGGCCTCGGAGTGTAGTAGTCGTACGCGTCCAGGATGAGCTCGGAGTGGTCGTAGTCCTCCTGCGAGGGCGCGAAGACCTCGTTCGCGGCGTCGATCTGACCCGGGTGCAGGACCCACTTGCCGTCGTAGCCGAGCGCGGCGGCGCGGCCCGCGACGCGTGCGGTACGCGTCCACGTCCTTGATCTGCAGGAACGGGCCGTCGATCGCCTGCAGGTCGTTCGCCCGCGCGGCCATCAGGATGCGCATGAGGATGTAGTGGTACGCGTCGCCCTCGGTGTAACCGGGCGGCTGCTCGCCGACGACGAGGGTCTTCATCGCGATGCTCGCCATGAAGTCGGCCGGGCCGAAGATGATCGCCTCGATGCGCGGCGAGGCGGTCGCGATCGCGTCCACGTTGATCAGGCCCTGGGCGTTCTCGATCTGCGCCTCGATGCCGATCCTGCCGACCTCGAAGCCCATCGTCTTCTCGATCTGGGTGAGCAGCATGTCGAGCCACTCGATCTGACCGGGCGTTCTGGACCTTCGGCAGCATGATGCAGTCGAGGTTCTGACCCGCGCCCTCGACGACCTCGATCGTGTCGCGGTACGTCCACGACGTCGTCAGGTCGTTGACCCGGACGACGCGCGCCTTCGTCCCCCAGCCGCCCTCGTTCAACGCCGCCACGATGTTCTTACGCGCGTCCGGCTTGGCGAGCGGCGCGACCGCGTCCTCGAGGTCCAGGAACACCTGGTCGGCGTTCAGCCCCTTGGCCTTGCTCGAGCATCTTGGGGCTGCTGCCCGGCACCGCCAGGCACGAACGACGGGGCCGCAGCGGGCGGGAACTACTCATGGTGCGTTCAGCGCCTTTCGGAGTTTTTCGGGGTCTGGCGCGCAGCGTAGCCACGCGGGGACGTGGCCGATATGACCGAGGTAACGCCACGGGAACGCCACACGGCACCGTCCTGGCGGGCCAGGATTCGCGCTTCGGCTCAGTCGACCGGCAGCGCTGCCGTGCGGCCCTGGGCCCGGACGACGACGGCGACGCCCGCGATCAGGAGCAGCGCAGCGGGGATCACGGTCGCCGGCGGGCTCTGGTCGAGGAAGACGGCCGCGATCAGGGCGGCGCCCGGGACCTCGAGCAGGATCGCGGTCGAGACGACCGTCGCGCCCACCCGGCCCACGACGCGGTTGAACAGGGTGTGCCCGAGCAGTTGGGCGCCGGCAGTCAGCGCCAGGATCTTCAGCCAGGTCTCCCCGTCGAAGCCCGTCATCCGGACGCCCGCGGCGAGCCCCGCGACCAGCAGGACCGCCGCACAGATCGAGTAGCACAGCGTCGTGTAGACGGCCGTGCTCACGCTCTTGCGGACCTCCGCACCGGCCGCCGTGTACGCGGCGGCGAGAATCCCGCCGACGATCGCGAGCAGGTCCCCGTACAGCGCACGGCCGGAGACCTGCAGGTCGGCGCCGGTCAGCAGCAGGACGCCGGCGAGCGAGATGCCGATGCCCGCCCACGTCCGCCCGGGGACGGGACGGCCGGCCAGGCGGGTCCCCAGCGCCGTCCAGACCGGCTGCGCGCACACCAGCGCAGTCGCGGACGCGACCGAGGTGTAACTCAGGCTCGGCGTCCAGCAGGCGAAGTGGGCGGCCAGCAACAAGCCGGCGGCGAGGATCAGCCGGACCTCGCGGCGGGACAGCGCCCGCACCTCGGCGCGGACCTTCGCCCGGCTCATCGACACCGAGGCCGTCGCGGCCGCACCGAGGGCGTTGCGCCAGAACGCGATCGCGAGCGCGGGCGCCACCGTCGCCGCGATCAGCGGGCCGGACGTCGACACGGCCAGCGTCGCGACCATGATCACCGCCAGGTCGCCGCCCGCGACGCCACCGCCGGGGGCCTGCGCCGCCGGGGACGTACGCGGGCGGCCCATCAGCCGCATTATCCGCAGGCCGCGGCACCCGTGCGTGCACACTCGGGCGAGGGGCGAAGGCGCTGTAGTGCCGGCGGGCCGCGACGTAGGGAGCGGCGGCTGCGCTCCCCGTAGGGAGCGCAGCCGGAGCGACCGAAGGAGCGGCCCGGCGGTACGGAGGCGGCGCACGCAACGAGCGTTCGCGCGCGGAGCGTGCCATGACTCTGCGAGGCTGACAGGCGTGAGCGAACTGGACATGGCGCTGGTGGCCGAGGGCGGCAAGAAGGCCGGCCTGCTCTGGGTCACGCCGGGGCCGGACGAACGGGCCCGCCCGGCCTGGCACGTCTGGGCGGACGGCGCGGCGCTGCTCGTCGTCGACGGACTGGAGCAACCTGTGCCGGGCCTGGTCGACGGCGGCCGCGTCCTGGTCAGCCTGCCGAGCAAGGACACCCGCGCCCGGCTCGTCACGTTCACCGCGGCCGTCGCCGTCCTGAAGCCCGGCACCGAGGACTGGGAGCAGGCCGCCGCCGCGCTGCACGCGCAGCGCCTCAATCCCCCGGACGGGGAGGCGCAGCCGGCCCGCTGGGCGCGCGAGTCCCGCGTCGTCCGGCTCACGCCGACCGGCGAGGTGAGCGAGGCGCCGGGCCGGATGTCGGAGGCGTCCGGGGCCGCGGCCGTCCCCGACACCCCCGCGACGACCCGCGACAAGCTGCCGTTCGTGATCGGGCGGGCCACCGGGCGCAAGCGCAAGCGGCGAACCTGAGTTGTCTTCGTCAATTGCGGTGCCCGCGAGGGAACCCTGGGAGTTCACTGAACACCGGTAACCTGGCCCCCCAATCCAGGTGTCCCAACCCAAGCGAGCGACCCCGGGGGGAGGCACATGTCTGGCGCGACCACGCGGGTGTTCGTCGCACGGCTCGCCGGCCTTGCCGTCTTCGACCCGAGCGGAGACCAGGTCGGCAAGGTCCGCGACGCCGTCGCCATGCTCAAGCCGCCCGGCGAGCCGACCCGGGTCATCGGCCTGATCGTCGAGGTCCAGCCGCGGCGGCGCATCTTCGTCCCGATGGGCCGGATCACCTCGCTCGACCGCGGCCACATCATCACCACCGGCGTGGTCAACCTGCGCCGCTTCGAGCAGCGGCCCGACGAGACGGCGGTAATCGCCGAGCTGCTGGACCGCAAGGTCACCCTGATCGGCACCGCCGAGGAGGTGACCGTCGTCGACATCGGCATGGAGCAGTCCCGCAGCAAGGACTGGGTCGTGTCGAAGGTGCACGTGCGCAAGGGCGGGCACCGGATGCGCCGGCGCAGCGAGACCCTGACCGTGAACTGGGACTCGGTGTCCGGGCTGACCGCCGTCAACGTCATGCAGGGCGCCGCGAACATGCTCGCGACGTTCGAGAAGCTGCGCCCCGCCGACCTGGCCCACGTGCTGCACGAGCTCTCGCCGAAGCGCCGCAACGAGGTGGCCTCGGCCCTCGACGACGACCGGCTCGCGGACGTCCTCGAGGAACTGCCCGAGGACGACCAGGTCGAGATCCTCAACCACCTGACCGACGAGCGCGCCGCGGACGTCCTCGAGGCGATGCAGCCGGACGACGCGGCCGACCTGCTCGGCGAGCTGACCAGCCACGAGCAGGAGAAGTTCCTCGACCTCATGGAGCCGGACGAGGCGGAGCCGCTGCGCCGCCTGCTCGCCTACGCCGACGACACCGCGGGCGGCCTGATGACGACCGAGGCGGTGATCCTGCCGCCGAACGCGACGGTGGCCGAGGCGCTCGCCGCGATCCGCAACCCGGAGCTGACCCCGGCGATGGCCGCTCTGATCTACGTGTGCCGGCCGCCGCTCGAGACACCGACGGGCAAGTACCTCGGCGTCGTCCACTTCCAGCGCCTGCTGCGCGAGCCGCCGTCCGAGATGGTCTCGGCGATCCTCGACAAGGAGCTCAAGGCGCTGCGCCCCGAGTCGCCGCTGACCGACGTGACGAGCTACCTGGCCACGTACAACCAGGTCGCGGCCCCCGTGGTCGACGCCGCCCGGCGGCTCGTCGGCGTGGTCAGCGTCGACGACGTGCTCGACCACCTGCTGCCCGAGGACTGGCGCGGCCGCGAGGAGCCCGAGGAGGACGACCCCGACGACCACCCCGGCTACGGGCCCGACCACACCGGCGAGATCCCCGTCTACCAGGCGAGGATCAACCGTCATGCCACCTGAGCTCCCGTCGCGGGACCGCCTCGACGTCCCGCGCTCACCGAGCCGGCTGCCGAACCGTCCACGCTGGGAACCGGACGCCTTCGGCAAGATCTCGGAGAAGGTCGCCCGGTTCCTCGGCACGTGGACGTTCATCGGCTACATGTCGGCGTTCGTCGCGGCGTGGGTCGTGTGGAACGTCGTGGCCCCGGACGCGGTCCGCTTCGACGAGTTCCCGTTCATCTTCCTGACGCTGATGCTCTCACTGCAGGCGTCGTACGCGGCGCCGCTGATCCTGCTCGCGCAGAACCGCCAGTCCGACCGCGACCGGGTGACCTACGACCAGGACCGCAGCCGCACCGAGCGCAACATCGCCGACACCGAGTACCTGACGCGGGAGATCGCCGCCCTGCGCGTCGCGCTGGGCGAGGTCGCCACCCGCGACTTCCTGCGCTCGGAACTGAAGGGCTTCCTGGACGACCTGGACGACCGCGACCGCGAGCGTGAGCGCGACCGGTAGCGGTCAGTCCTGGTCGTCGCCGGTGAGCAGCAGGAGCAGCTCACCGAAGCGCTGGAACTCCTCCGGGGTGAACCGGCCGACCGCGTAGTCCTGAACCCCGCGCAGGTGCGTGCGGGACGCGGTGCGCAGCCGGTCGTACCCGCTCGGGGTCAGGACGGCGTAGAGGCCGCGCGCGTCGCTCTCGCACGCCTCGCGGCGGACCAGGCCGTCCTTCGACAGCCGGTCGACCAGGCGGGTCAGGCCGCTGCGCGAAATCAGGACGCGGTCGGCGAGCTCGGTCATGCGCAGCCGGTGCCCGGGCGCCTCCACGAGCTGGACGAGGACGTCGTACGACGCCAGCGGCAGCGCGTGCTCGGCGACGAGGTCGGCCTCGAGGCGGCGGGTGACCTGCGCGTGGGCGACGAGGAAGGTGCGCCAGACGCGCAGCTCTTCGGTCGACATACGGCGCCGGCGAACCGAACGGTTGGTCATGGTTCTGGACCCCGCATCCGCACTCATCCGTCGATCGTACGACTCGAGACGTGGCCGAGTTCACCAATCGGTACATCGAGGGTCACGATCCGTCAGGTCGCTCGCCTCGCGCGGCCCGCATACGATGCGAGCATGGCTTCCCTTCCGTCCGTCGAGCAGGTCCAGGCCGCTCTCGCGACCGTCAACGACCCCGAGATCCACAAGCCGATCACCGACCTCGGAATGGTCGCGGCGGTCGAGATCGCCGCCGACGGGAACGTCGCGGTCACGGTGCTCCTGACCGTCGCCGGGTGCCCGATGAAAGACACGATCACCCGCGAGGTCACCGCCGCCGTGTCGAAGGTGGCGGGGGTGACCGGCGTTCGGGTCATCCTCGACGTGATGAACGAGGAGCAGCGCAAGGGCCTGCAGGGCGCGCTGCGCGGGGGCAAGCCCGACAAGGAGATCCCGTTCGCCCAGCCGGGCTCGCTGACCCGCGCCTACGCGATCGCGTCCGGCAAGGGCGGGGTCGGCAAGTCGTCCGTCACCGTCAACCTGGCGGCGGCCCTGGCCGCGCGCGGGCAGTCCGTGGGCGTCCTGGACGCCGACATCTACGGCCACTCGATCCCCCGCATGCTCGGCGCGACCGGCCGGCCCACCCAGGTCCAGCAGATGATCATGCCGCCGTCCGCGAACGGGGTGAAGGTCATCTCGATCGGCATGTTCATCGAGGGCAACGCGCCCGTCGTCTGGCGCGGGCCGATGCTGCACCGCGCGCTCGAGCAGTTCCTCGCGGACGTCTACTGGGGCGACCTCGACGTCCTGCTGATGGACCTGCCGCCCGGCACCGGCGACATCGCGATCTCCGTCGCGCAACTCGTCCCGTCCGCGGAGATCCTGATCGTGACGACCCCTCAGCAGGCCGCCGCCGAGGTCGCCGAGCGCGCCGGGACCATCGCCACGCAGACGCACCAGCAGATCGTCGGCGTCGTCGAGAACATGTCCTACCTGCCGTGCCCGCACTGCACCGCCGGCGGCCTCGACCACCGGCTCGACATCTTCGGCTCCGGCGGCGGGAAGCGGGTCGCCGAGGGCCTGAGCCGGACGATGGGCACCGACATCCCGCTGCTCGGCCAGATCCCGCTCGACCAGCGGCTGCGCGAGGGCGCCGACTCCGGGCACCCGCTCGTGCTGTCCGACCCGGACGCCCCCGCGTCGATCGAGCTGAACAAGATCGCCGACCGGCTCGGCACCCGCCCCCGCGGCCTCGCCGGCCGGTCCCTCGGCCTCTCCCCCGTCGGGCGGTAGCTCGCCGGGTCGGACCGGCGCCGGGTTCGACCGGCCGCCGGGTCTGGCGACGGCCAGGGATGCAAGGTGAAACGGACGAGGCGACCGAGCCGCCCGTAACCGTCCCCACCCGTTGCAACGTGCATTCCTAGCCGACGGACGCCCGCGGAGGCCACAGAACAACGTCGAGACGGATGAGGCGATTCGAGCGCCTCACCCGTCCCACTGGTTGCAACGTTGATCCACAGCCGCGACCCGGGTGAGCGGCGAAGCTGCTGCAGTGCCGGGGGGCCGCTCCGTAGGGAGCGAGGAACGAGCGACCGAAGGAGCGGACGCAGGCACTGCGGCAGCGCACGCCGCGAGCGCGACGCGGGCGCGACGCGGGCGCGACGCGGGCGCGACGCGGGCGCGACGCGGGCGCGACGCGGGCGCGACGCGGGCGCGACGCGGGCGCGACGCGGGCGGAGCCCGCAATCAGGTGCAGTCGGGGTCGTACGGGGCAGGCTCGTCGGGGCGGAGCGGCTTCTGCAGGTCGGGACGGGTGACGGACTTGCGCAGGTCGACGTCCCCCCGCAGGTCGAGGTCCTTGCGGATGTCGACGTCGCGCCGGATCTCGTCGAAGAAGTCGTCGCCCCCGAGCGTGCGCTTGACGAGGCCGCGGGGGTTCAGGTCGGACATGTTCAGGTCGGCGAACTCCGGGCCGAGTTCGTCGCGCAGTTCCTGCTTTGCCCCGTGCACGTACTGCCGGACGGTGCGGATCATCCGGCCGGCGTCGGCGGCCAGCTTGGGCAGCCGGTCGGGCCCGAAGATCACGACCGCCAGGACGGCGAGAGTCATGAACTCCCAACCGCTGATGTCGGGCACGGGTCCTCATTCGGCTCGGGAAGCTGCGTGTCTGTTCAGAGTAGGCGCCAATCCAACCCGCCGCTCATTCGCGCCGTAGCGACCCGGCGGCGCGCTCAGCCCGAGGACTCGCCGAGCTTCACCGGGTAGGTCCGCTCCTTCGAGCCCGCGGCGGACGGTCAGCTTGATCGTCTCGCCGGGCGCGTGGTTGCGGATGCCGACGATCAGCTCGTCGGCGGTGGTGACCCGGTCGCCGTCCAGGGAGATGACGACGTCGCCCGGCTTGATGCCCGCCTTGTCGGCTGGGCCGCCCGGGACGATCGCGGACGCCCCGCCGACGGCCTTCGTCACGATCTTGGCGCCCTCCCCGGCGTAGGCGGGGTCCAGCGTCGCGCCGATCACGGGGTGCACGGCCTTGCCGTTGCGGATGAGCTGCTCGACGGTGCGCCGCGCCAGTTCGGCGGGGATCGCGAAGCCGACGCCGATGTTGCCCGCCTGCCCGCCGAACATGGCGGACGCGCCGCCGATGCTCGCGATCGCGGAGTTGACGCCGATGACCTCCCCGCGGCTGTTGACCAGCGGCCCGCCGGAGTTGCCGGGGTTGATCGCGGTGTCGGTCTGCAGCGCGTTGATGTAGGTCGGTTCCTCGCCGGGCTCGCCCGCGGTGACGGCCCGGTTCTTGGCGCTGATGATGCCCGCGGTGACCGACCCGGCGAGCCCGAGCGGGGTCCCGATCGCGAGAACCGGGTCCCCCACCGCGACGCCGTCGCTGTCGCCGAGGCTCAGCGGCGACAGCCCGCGGACGTTGCGGACCCGCACGACCGCGAGGTCGGAGCTCATGTCCTTGCCGACGAGCTTGCCGTAGACGCTCTGCTTGTCGTTGAACTGGATCCGGATCTTCGCGCCCTCGCCGCCCGAGGAGACGACGTGGCTGTTGGTGACGATGTAGCCGGCCTTGTCGATCACGAAGCCGGTGCCGGTGCCGAGCGCGCCGCCGCCGCGGACCTCGATCTTGACCACACCCGGCAGGACGCGCGCCGCGATCGCCGCGACGCTGCCCGGAGCGCGGTTGACGGCCTCGGTCGGGCTCGCGTCCAGGCTGATGCCCCCGCCGGAGCCGAGGGAGAAGTTCGTCCGCCCGGCCAGGTAGCCGGCGGCGCCGCCGGCGGCCGCGCCGACCACCAGGGCCGTGACGACGACCCCGCCGAGCATCGCGCCACGAAGCCGGCGCGGGCTGCGCGGCGGCGGGCTGCCGAACGCCGCCACGTCCAACCGGCCGTACGCCGGGCCCAGCTCCCAACCCCACGGGGATGCCGGCGGGCCCACCGCAGGCGGCCCGCCCTGGGGCCCGACCTGGATCGGGCCGGTCGGGGCGGAGCCGAACTCGTACAAGGGGCCGTCGGGGCGCGGGGCGGCCCACAGGTCGTCCGCGGAGGATCCGGCGCGAGCGGGATCGTCACCCGACGCGGGGCGATCCTGCTCGCTCAATCGGTGCTCCCAACGCCGCCGGCGCGTCTGCGCCGCCCGTCCGTACTGGAAGCGAGCGTAGTCAGAACCGTCGGCCGTACGGCGGCGCAAACGCCGCGACCTCGCCTCAGCGGTCGGTGAACCCGCTGATCGTCGTGCGCGAGGACGTACTACCGACCAGCAGGCCGGCTAGCCCGGGGCCCGCGAAGGACGCCTCGGTCACGTTGCCGATCGGCTGGAAGAAGCCGGTGCCCGGCAGGCCGGAGGCGACCTTCCGGTCGAGAATCGAGGTCGGCTCGGTGAGCGAGGCGGACGTGTTCTGGTTTGCGTAGCGGGCCGCGAACACGTCACCGCCGGTCGGCGCGACGGGAGCGGGCTCGCTCAGGTCGCCGCCCACGAACGCGGCCCCGAGGGTCACCGCCGCGACGCTGACGACGCCGGCCACGAGCTGACGGCGCCGCGGCGGGCGTAGCGACGAGGTCGGAGGAGAGAGCTGGGACGCCGGGCGCGGCGGCGCGAACGCGGCCCAGCCGGACGGGTGCCCGCCTGGGGCCGGCGCGGACCCGAGCGTGCGGACCGGTGCCGGCAGCGCCGGCTCGCCGGGGCCCGCCAGCTGCAGCAGGCTCGACATGAGACCGGCGGACGGGTCGGGCGCGCCCAGGCCGGTCAGGCCGGTCTTGAGCCGCGACTCGGCCTCGACCTCGGCGCGGCAGGACGGGCACAGCGACAGGTGTGCGCTGATCAGCTCGCGCGTGGCGCGCGGCAGTTCGCCGTCTACGTACGCGGCGAGACGGGCTCCGAGGTGGCTCAAGCCGTTACCTCCTGGGCACGGAAGCTCGGGGCAGACGAGGCGGGGGCGGTAGCGGAAACGCGGGCACGGTGGTCCAGCGCGGCGCGGAGCTGTGCCCGGCCGCGGTGGATGCGGCTGCGGACGGTGCCGAGCTTCACGTCCAGGGTCGCGGCGATTTCCTCGTACGACAAGCCCTCGATGTCACACAGGACGACGGCGGCCCGGAAGTCCGGCGGGAGCTGGTCGAGCGCGGCCTGGACGTCCCCGTCGAAGCTGCGGTCGTCGACGAGCTGCTGCGGCGACGGCTCGCGGCCGGGCAGGCGCTCGTGCGCGTCGTCCGCCATGCCTTCGAAGCGGATCCGGGCGCGGCGGCGCACCATGTCGAGGAACAAGTTCGTGGTGATGCGGTGCAGCCAGCCCTCGAACGTGCCGGGGGTGTACGTCGACAGGGAACGGAATACGCGGACGAACACCTCCTGCGTGAGGTCCTCCGCGTCGTACTGGTTGCCGGTCAGCCGGTAAGCCAGGCGGTAGACGCGAGCCGAATGCGTCCGGACGATCTCCTCCCAGCTGGGTGGCGTCCAATCCCCGGGAGCCTCGCCCGGGTCCGCCGTACCCACACCGTGCGCGGCCTGCCGCGCTTCGTCCACGTCTGCTCCCCACTGGGACCGATACCTGCGTTCCACGCTAACGGGGATACCCCGCGGATGGTTCCATCGATCGTGTAACGGTCCGGACTACGCTGCTGTTTCCATTTGATTCGGGCATCAGCCACGCCCGGGTTGGTCTTACCCCACGGAGGCTCCCCATCAGCACCGTCTCGAGCGGGATCGCGCAGGACTCCTGGGCGTACGCGGACACCTTCATCCCCGAGGACGCCGTCCTCGGCAACGCGCGCCTGCGCGCCGAGGACATCGGCACCGACGCGATCGGCCACGGCGCCGGGGCGGCCTTGCGCTTCCTCGCCGCGATGCTCGACGCCCGCTCGGTCGTCGAGATCGGGACGGGCACGGGCGTGTCCGGGGTGTGGCTGCTGCGCGGCATGCGCCCCGACGGCGTCCTGACCTCGGTGGACGACGAGTCCGAGCACCACCGGCTGGCCCGGCAGGCGTTCACCGAGGCCGGCGTCCCGGCCAACCGCGCCCGGCTCATCACCGGCCGCGCCCTCGAGGTTCTCCCCCGCCTGACGGACGCCGCGTACGACCTGGTGTTCGTCAGCGGCGATCCCACCGAGTACGCCGAGTACCTGCGCGAGGCCCGCCGGCTGCTGCGCGACGGCGGCGTCGTCGCGTTCGACCACGCGCTCGCGGGCGGGCAGGTCGCCGACGGGTCCCGCCGCGACCCCGGCACCGTCGCCGCCCGCGACCTCGGCCGCGCGCTGCTCGAGGACGACGGCTTCGCGGCCGTCCTGCTGCCCGTCGGCGGCGGGCTCCTCTGCGCGACGAAGCGGCCCGCCCGCTAGGCGATTCCGCTCCGACCGAGGCCACGGATCAACGTCGCAACGGGTGGGGCGATCCGGGCGCCTCATCCGCGCCACTGGTTGAAACGGTGTTCTGGAGGCGCGGGATTGGCAGCCGACGAACCGTCGATTGCCGGTTCGACGGGCTGGAGATGCGGATTGAGACGGATGATGCGTCCCGAGGGCTTTAGCCGCCACACCGTTTCCAGCTTGCATCTCCGACCGACACTCAGGCTCGAACCGGGGGCCGACGGAGGCTGGAGAACAACGTCGAAACGAATGAGGCGATCGTGGCGCCTCATCCGTCCCACTGGTTGCAACGTTGTTCTACAGCCTGCACTCGTGAGCTACTTCGACTGGGCCTTCCGCTCCGCCATCTCGACGGCGGAGTCGCCGGCGAACGTCACGCCGCGCCCGGTCGCCGGGTCGCGCAGGGTCAGATCGCGACCGGCGAGCTGCAGAGACAGCTCGCCGTCGAGCAGGTCGTACACCCAGTCGACGTCGCCGAACCTCGGGGCCGCAGCTTTGCCCTTGCAGGCCGAGCGGTCCACGTCGAGCGTCCCGAACGTGATTGCCGCGTCGAACACAGTGACCGGGCCGGAGAACGACGTGCACCCGGCCGTCCCGTGGACCTCGGTGTCGGTGATGTACAAGTCGGTGTTCTCGGTGCCTCCGCTGTGCTGCAGGGAGAGCTGCAGGGAGAACTGCGCGTTCGGCCCGGGCAGCGTGGCGAGCCGTCCACGAACGCGGGCGGGGTCGCGGCCGGCGCCGGGGTCGAGGACGGGCCCGAGGACGGGACCGATGACGCCGGGGCGTCCGGCCCCGCGGAGTCCACTTCCGGCGTGGTCCCGCACGCCACCAGCCCACTCGTCAGGAACACCGCCGCCAGCGCCGGCCCCACCCGCGTCCTCTTCATGGGGCGTAGGCCGCGCGCCCACCAGAATTCGTTCACCGCTGTACCAGTGGACAACGGGTCGGCGCCGGGCGACTCTGCTCGCATGCGGAAGAGGGTCCTGCTGGTCGGCGCGCTGACCTTCGCGTTCGTCCCGTTCGTCGGGGGCTCGCCCGCCCACGCCTGCTCCTGCGTCGAGGAAGGCGAGAAGGCGAGCTACGAGCGGGCGGAGGTGGTCTTTCGCGGGACCGTCCTGGGGCAGCCGGGTCCCGGCGTCGTCAGCTTCGCGGCGAGCCGTGTCTACAAGGGCGCGGTGCCGTCGACCCTCCTGGTGGAGACCGGCGGGGAGAATGGATCGTGCGGCTGGGACCTTCCGGGGCCCGGGCCGTTCCTGGTCTTCGGAACCACGCCGGCGGCGAGACGCTGGAGGCCAACCTGTGCAGCGGGACGCGGGAGATCGGCGCGTCCGAGACCCCGAGCTTCGGCGACGGCGTTCCTGTGGTTCTCACCGACAACCCGATCGTCGCCCCCGACGCCCGCTGGCCGAGCCCGTGGTCGACCGCCCTGGCGATCGTCGCTTTCGCCGGCGGCACGGGTGTGCTCGCCGCGGTCCTGTTCCGCCTGGGCCGCCAGCAGTCGGCCGGTTGACTGGAGGGCCGAGCACCCGCGTCAGGCCAACCCGAGCGCGTCCGCCAGGCCCTCGTTCACCCGGGACATCGTCGCCGGCGACACGGCGCCCCACTCCCTGCTCACTTCGTCCGGCCACAACTGGATCAGGTCGTCGCAGAGCACCCGCCCCGTCAGCGGGGCATCGGCGCCTGTCAACTCCACGACGGACTTCATCGGAGGCTTGACTGAGGTCGTGATCCGCACCGCGAGCACATTGGACAACTTGTTGTTGCGCGAGTTGTTCGAGACGACGAGGTAGGGCTTCTCGCCGTCGACGTGCGCCATGACCGCCCCGTAGACGCGTCCGCGGATGAGCCCTGTCACTCGTCGTCGGCTGACAGGGGCGGGCGACGCCGGGCCACACGGCGTGCCGCGGCGTCGTCGTAGGTCGCGGCCAGCGCCTCGTAGGCAGCGTCGCGGCGGGCTTCGCGCAACTGCTGCATCCCGAGTTCGAAGACGGCATGCACGAGCGCGGCGTCGCTAGGGCTTTCGCTCAGGCCGAGCAGACTCTGAATCATCGGCTGGTACTCCGCGCGCAGAAGCGCCAGCTCGTCCTCGTCGCGGTGAGTGAGCGGGACCGGCAGGCGGCGGGCGACCTTCGGGTCAGGCATGACCCATAGTTTGCATCAGAGCACGAGTCACAACAAGACTCAGTGTGAAGGACGGTCACATGCAGCGCGCAACGATTCGTCGCTGCCTGCACCAGTGGACATCAGGCCGCCTCCGCGCGACCCTGTGCGCACCGGGAGGAGGCGGGTCGATGCGGACGAAGGCTCTGCTGGTCGGCGCGCTGACGTTCGCATTCGTCCCGTTCGTCGGCGTCTCGCCCGCCCACGCTTGCCTGTGCTCGGGTGACGGCGACGACAAGACCTACTTCGAGGAGGCCGAGGTGGTCTTTTCAGGGGACGATCCCTGAAGCCGACCAGCGCGAAGCCGGGCTCGTCACATTCGCGGCAACGCGGGTCCACAAGGGCTCGGTGTCCGCTGCGCCGCAGGTGTGGACCGAACCGAACAGTTCGTGCGGCGCCCACCTACCCGGCGTCGGGCCTTTCCGCCGCCGTCGCCGGCGGCTTAGTGCCTGCTCGCCGTTGCGCTGCGGCGGCGCCGGCGGACCTGGCTACGCGACGGGGACGCGGGCTTTCCGGGGCGCCCGGACGGGGTACGCCTCGAGCCAGCGCAGCAGCAGCCGGACGCCGTAGCCCGTGCCGCCCTTGGTGTTCTCGTGCTCGTCCGCGTCGATCTTGCCGGGGCCGGCCATGTCGAGGTGCGCCCACGGGCGCCCACCGACGAACTCGCGCAGGAACAGCGCGGCGGTGATCGCGCCGCCGGAGACCTTGCGGTCGCGGGGGACGTGGGCGAGGTCGGCGATCGGGGAGTCCAGGACGCACCGGTAGTCCTCCACCAGCGGCATGCGCCACAGCCGGTCGCCGCTCGCCGCGGAGGCGGCCTCGAGCGCGGCGGCGAGCCTGTCGTCGGTGGCGAACAGCGCGCCGATCCGGCGGGTGAGCGCCATCGTGGCGGCGCCGGTCAGGGTCGCGAGGTCGACGACGACGTCCGGCTCCAGCACAGCGTCGGCATAGGCGAGCGCGTCCGCCAGGACGAGGCGGCCCTCGGCGTCGGTGTTGAGCACCTCGACCGTGCGGCCGCCGTAATGCGTGATGACGTCGCCGGGACGCATCGCCGAACCGGACGGCAGGTTCTCGGCCGCGGCGACGAGGCCGGTCACGCGGACCCGTACGTCCAGCTCGCGCAGCGCGCCCATCGTCGCGATGACGGCGGCGCCGCCGGCCATGTCGGCCTTCATCGCGATCATGCCCTCGTTCGGCTTGAGCGACAGACCGCCCGAGTCGAACGTGATGCCCTTGCCGACCAGCACGACGTGCGGCTCGGCGCCGGTCGCGCCCGCCGGGACGTACGAGAGCTGGACGAACCGCGGCGGGCGCGCGGAGCCCTTGCCCGACCGCGACGATGCCGCCGAAACCGCCGGCGACCAGTTCCTTCTCGTCCCAGATCCGGATCTCGAGACCGGTGCGCTTGGCCGCCGTCTTGGCCTGCGCCACCAGCCAGGCCGGGGTCTTGAGCGCCGACGGCGTGTTCGCCAGGTCGCGGGCGAAGCAGACGGCCGCACCGGTCGTGCGGCCGCGAGCGAGCGCCGGCCCGGCGACGTTCTCGCGGGACGACGTGCAGCGTGACCTCGCCGACGGACTCCTGCTTCTGCTCGCCGCTGCGCAACGAGTACGAGTAGGAGCCGAGCAGCAGGCCCTCGACGAACGCGCGCACGCCCATCGCGTCCACCCGGGCCACGATCGTGGTCGCCAGGTGGGCGCGGGTCCGGACTCGCCGTGCGAGGGCGGCACCCGTGCGGCGCAGCGCCGTGGGGCTGCCGTCGCCGGTGCCGACCAGCAGGACCAGGTCGGGCCCGTCAGGTGACGGGCACGGCCAGGATCTCGCCGGCCTCGCCCTTGGCCTTCTCCTTCGTGGCGTAGGCCAGGAGGTCGACGCCGAGGGCTTTGCCCGCCTCGACCGCTCCCGGGCCGGCGACCAGCCCGTCCGCCCCCGAGGCGAACGGGACGGCCAGCACGTCGGCGCCCGGGGTCCCGACCAACGGCCGGCCGGTCACGAGGTGGACAGGCGGAGCGCCCACTCAGGTCACGACGCCCTTCAGCGCCTCGCCGAGCGCACCGGCCTCGTCGGCCGACAGCTCTACGACCAATCGCCCGCCACCCTCCAGCGGGACGCGCATGACGATGCCGCGACCCTCCTTGGTGACCTCGAGCGGGCCGTCGCCGGTCCGCGGCTTCATGGCCGCCATGCTCGCTCCTCTCACGGGACACGCGGCGCGACGCCTCTCGAACGAGGTGACGCCACGCAACTGCGGGCCATTATCGCGGATGGCGCGGGGCCCCTGCGCGGATCACCCCCTCCTCGGCGTGGCCCGGCCCGCGCAAGGCCCCTCCGAGGTGGCGATCTAGGCTGCCGAGGTACCCCGGTCCAGCCGCGGGCGGATGCGAGGAGCGAACCGTGAGCGACGAGGTTCTGGTCGAGACGAGAGGCGCCGTTGCCACCGTGACGCTCAACCGTCCCGACGCGATGAACTCCCTCGACCTGCCCGCCAAGGAGGCCCTGCTCGCCGCTGTGCGGGCGGTGGCCGCGGACCCCGAGGTCCGGGCGGTCGTCCTGACCGGCACCGGCCGCGGCTTCTGCGTCGGCCAGGACCTGCGCGAGTTCGCGGCGCTGCGCGCCGACGCGAGCGCCCGCCCAGGTGTTCGCGACGGTCGAGGAGCACTACTCCCCGATCAGCCACGCGCTGGCGACGATGGCGAAGCCGGTGATCGCCGCGGTGAACGGCGCGGCCGCCGGAGCCGGGTTCTCCCTGGCCCTGGCCGCGGACTTCCGGGTCGCGAGCGAGAAGGCGAGTTTCACCCCCGCGTTCGGGGCGATCGGCCTGTCCCCCGACACGGGCATGTCGTGGTACCTCCCCCGGATCGTCGGCGCGGCGAAGGCCACCGAACTGCTGATGCTCGGCACGACGCTGCGCGCCCCGGAGGCGCTGGCCCTCGGGCTGGTCACCCAGGTCGTCCCGCCCGAGGACCTGGCCGCGACGGCCGCCGAGCTCGCCGACCGGCTCGCCGCCGGGCCGACGCTGGCGTACGCGAACGTCCGCCGGCTGCTCGCGTACTCGTCCGACCACACCCTGGCCGAGTCGCTCGCCCTCGAGCACGAGCTGATCGTCGCCGCCGGCGGGACGTCCGACCACGGGGACGCCGTCGAGGCGTTCCTCGACAAGCGCACCCCGGTCTTCCGTGGTCGCTGACCGCTAGCGGCGACCGTGAACACGCGCGTGGCCGTCTTCCTGAGCGCAGCGGCCGTCGGGGTCTGTGCCGGCCTGTTCGCGGCCCTGAACGCGGACGCCGGCGGCGACGGGTCCGAGCCGGCCACGCCCGGCGCGACCGCGTCCGCGCCGTCCGCCTCGGCTGCGCCGTCCGCCCCGACCGCGCCCTCCTCGGCCGCCCCGGGGGCCTCGCCCGGGCCGGCCTCGGCGGTCGAGCGTCTCGACTCCTGCCCCGTCCGGACGGGGACGACGCCCGGCCCGTTCTACCCGGGTCCGTCCGCGTCGAAGGAGTACGACGAGCTCTTCGCCAAGTCGGCCCCCGTCCCCGGCCTCGCGACGCACACGCCGCAGGGCATCGCCGCCTGGCCCGACTGGGACGGCAAAGGCGGCACCCTGCTCGTGATCGGCTCCTACGCACGCGGCGCCGAGTCGCACCTCTACGGCGTCGACCCCGAGACCGGCCGCCTCTACGGCCCCGTCGCGCTGAAGGAGAGCCACCTCGGCGGCATCGCGGTCAGCGGCCCGTGGCTGATCACCCAGGGCCGGTCGAAGATCGGGCGCGAACCCGTCCGCCGGTACCGGCTCGCCGACCTGCGGGAGAGGCTGACGGCAGAGCCTGCCCGCGACGTCCCGTTCCTCGCGGCCGCGGGCGAGTCCCAGGAGATCTACGGCGCCGACTTCATGACCAGCCACGACGGCCGGGTCTGGGCGGGGCGCTACAACAACGCCGCCCGCGACCTGATGTACGAGTACAAAGTCGACGCCGACGGCGTCCTGCGCGCGGTCGGCGCGGGGTGGGAGATTCCCCCGAACACCCAGGGTGTGCTCGTCACCGACAACCGATTCGTCTTCTCGCGCTCGCACCTGGCCACGCGCGCGTCGGCCTTCCTCGTCACGGAGCGCGGCCACCGCAAACTGGACGATGCGAAGCGCACCTGCCTGCGGGGGCCGAGCATGAGCGAGAACCTGGCCCAGATCGGGCCGTGGGTCTACCTGCTCTCCGAGGGCGGGTCGGCCCAGTACGCCGCCAGGGCGCTCAATCCGGTCGCCGACCTCCACCGTGCGCAGGTCGCGGAGCTTTCTAACCTCGACCGGGAGTGATCCTTTCCGCCTGGCGTTTTTCTCGAAGGCGGAACCAGCTCAGCCACGCACAGTTACGGTGATCGGACCGCCCGAAAGTTCGCCGCGTTGAGGAGAAGGTCCGTGACGTCTCGTTCCCCGCTCAAGTCCGTCGTCTTGGCTGCCGGCCTCACCGTGGGCCTCGTGGCCCCGGTCGGGGTTGCCGCGCCGGCCCTCGCCGCGATCAGCTGCACCGACGCGGGCAGCGGCGGGAGCAGCGGGTTCTACCCGGGCAAGTCGGCGTCGGACGTCTACGACGCCACCTTCGCGAAGGCGGCCGCGATCCCCGGCCTCCCGACCTACACCCCGCAGGGCCTGACGACCTGGGAGAACTGGGACGGCAAGGGCAACGACCTGCTGGTCATGGGCGCCTACCGCAAGGGCCACACCTCGCGCCTTTACGGCATCAACCCGCAGACCAACGCGACCGTCGGCGTCGTGAAGGTCAAGGAGAGCCACCTCGGCGGCATCGCCGCGGCCGGCAAGTACCTGATCGCCCAGAACCGGCAGTCCGGCAACACCGGCGAGATCCGCAAGTACAAGCTCTCCGACCTCAAGACGGCGATGAAGGCGTCCGGGACCCCGTACCTGTCGAGCACCGGCGGCACCCAGCAGCTCTACGACGCCGACTTCATGGCCGCCTACAAGGGCCAGGTCTGGTCGGGCAAGTTCAGCACCGACGGCAACGACAAGATGTACCGCTACAACGTCAGCTCCGCCGGCAAGCTGACCAGGACCGGCAGCGCGTACGAGATCCCGCCGAAGGTGCAAGGCGTCCTCGTCACCAGCGACACCTTCATCTTCAACACGGGCCTGAGCGCCGGGAAGATCTGGGTGACGAAGCGTCAGTACTCCCTGGGCGACGGCCGTTGCTTCACCTCCCCCAGCCACGGCGAGAACCTCGCGCGGGTCGGCAACACGGTCTTCCTGAACTTCGAGGGCGGGTCCGCTGTCTACGACAGCCCGGACACCCGCAACAAGATCACCAACCTGCACCGCGCCTCGCTGACCGAGCTTCGCTCGCTGGACAATTAGGACCTGACGGGACGTCAGGCCCACACGGCGTTCACGGATCGTCGCGACGACCGCGCCATCGGGCTAATACCGGCCCCGATCCGTCTACGCACCGTTACCGTTGGAGTTCATTCCCCGAGGGGACAACCATGTCGTCTCGAGCCACTCTGAAGGCAGCGGTCCTGTCCGTCAGCCTGGTCACCGCCGTCTCCTCGGCGGCGCCCGCGGCCGCCGCCCTCACCTGCCAACTGCACAGCAGCGGGGAGGACGCCGAGTTCTACCCGGGCAAGTCCGCGTCCTACCTGTACGACGGGATCTTCGGCTCCGGTCCTGCTATGCCCGGCCTGCCGACGTACACGCCGCAGGGCCTGACGACCTGGGCGAACTGGGACGGCAAGGGCAACGACCTGCTGGTCATGGGCGCCTACCGCAAGGGCCACACCTCCCGCGTGTAGGGGATCAACCCGGTCACCGTGGCCAAGATCGGCGACGTGAAGGTCGCGGAGAGCCACCTCGGCGGGATCGCGGTCTTCGGCAGCCTCTACGTACAGCACGCGGCGACGTCGAGCTCCGAGTACGTCCGCAAGTACAAGCTCTCCGACCTCCGGACGAAGCTGAAGGAGAGCGGGACGCCGACGCTCAGCCCGTCCGGCAGCACCCAGAAGATGTACAGCGCCGACTTCATGTCCGTGTACGGCGACTCCGTCTGGATGGGCCGCTACAGCAACGCCGGCGTCGACAAGATGTACCAGTACCGGGTCGACAAGGACGGCAAGTTGAGCAGCGTCGGCGCTCGGTGGGAGGTCCCGGCCTCGACCCAGGGCGTCCTGGTGACCGGCGACCGCCTCGTCTTCGCCACCGGGGTCACCACCACCCGGATGTGGGTGTACGAGCGTGCGCGCGACCTCGACGCCGCCGAGGGACTGTGCTTCCGCTCGCCGAGCCACGGGCAGAACCTGACGCTGCTCGACGACACCGTCTACCACGCGTACGAGGGCGGGTCCTCGGTCTACAACTCGACGGCACCGAACAAGATCCTCAACCTGCACACCGCCCCGCTCGACGAACTGAGCGACCTCGTCACCCCGTGACCCCCGCAGGGCCGGTCTTGCAGCCGACCAGATGGTCGTCGACCATGCCGGTCGCCTGCATGAGCGCGTAGGCCGTCGTCGGGCCGACGAACGAGAAGCCGCGGCGCTTGAGTTCCTTCGCCATCGCCACGACTCCGGGCTCGTCGCGGGCACCTCCGTGGTGTCGTTCGGACGCGCCCGCCCGCCCGGTTCCGGCGCGAACGACCACAGCAGCGCGTCGAGCCCGCCGGGCCCGAGCTCGGCCGCGGCCTTGGCGTTGGCCACCGCCGCGAGGATCTTCGCCCGGTTGCGTACGATGCCCGCGTCCGCCATCAGCCGGGCGACGTCCGCGTCGCCGAAGCTCCGCGACGGCAGGCACCGCGAACCCGGCGAACGCGAGGCGGAAGGCCTCGCGCTTGCGCAGGATCGTCAGCCAGGACAGGCCCGACTGGAAGGCTTCGAGTGTCAGCCGTTCGTAGAGCCGGTCGTCACCGCGGACGGACCGGCCCCACTCGTCGTCGTGATAGGCCACGTAGTCGGGCGTCGACAGCGCCCACGGGCAGCGGGCCAGACCGTCGGGCCCCTCGACCGGCGCGGTCATGCCGACCCAGCCGCGGCGGGCGCGGTCTCGGCCACCCCGGCGGCGAACCGCCGCAGCGCGATCGCGAAGAATACCCTCGTACCGAGCGCGAGCAGGGGCCCCAGCGGGCGGCCGAAGCGGCCGAACGGGACCTCCAACGCCTCCGTCCAGACCACTCGGGACGTGCCGCCCGGACGCGGCAGCACCTCGAACGACGCGGCGCCGCGCAGGACGCGGCCCGTCTTCGTCACCGTCGCCCGCAGCGGCGGCTGCCATGCCGTGACCGTCATGCGGTCCGCGACCGCCAGCCGCCCGAACCCGGTCGTCGCGACGATGCGCGTGCCCAGGCCGGCCGCCGCCCTCCAGCACCTCGAGCCGCGTGAACGGCATCCAGGTGCCCTGCCGCTCCCAGTCGACCAGCGCGTCCCACACCGCCTGCGGACTCGCCGCCACGTCGACCCCGAACACCATCTCCCGCATTGCTCAGCCCTCCCCGCGCTCGTATCTCTGGTTCCCTCGGTCGAAGCCGGCCTCGCGCTCGGCCAGGCGCCACTCCAGGTCGGCGATGCGCGCATCGCGGGCCTCGAGCTCGGCGCCGACCCGGTCGAGCACCTCGTCGACCTCGTCCATCCGGTAGCCGCGCAGACCGACCGCGAAACGCACCTCGCCGAGGTCGGCGGCGCCGACCGGGCCCGGCGGCAAGCCCGTGTCGGGCCGGTCGGGATACGCCGGAGCCATCTCCCCACCCTGACCGGACGCGACCGCGGCGACGCCGAACACGACGACGGCGATCACCCCGACCATCACCCAGTACACGGCGGCTCCTCTGCCCAGGCGCCCCGCGATGGAGCGACGCCCAGATCGTGCCACGTGTCCCGCCGCGACGCGCCGGGCCACGTCGGAGCGCCTGTGGACGAGAACCCGTGACCCTACGCCTGGGGACGAAGACGTTCGCCGACACCGACCTCCTCGTGATGGCGATCGTCAACCGGACCCCCGACTCCTTCTTCGACCGCGGCGCGACCTTCGCGACGGACGCCGCCCTGGACGCCGTCGCCCGCGCGGTCGGCCGAGGGCGCCGAGATCGTCGACATCGGCGGGGTGAAGGCCGGCCCGGGCGACGAGGTGGGGGTGGCCGAGGAACTCGCCCGCACGGTGGACTTCGTCGCCGAGGTCCGCGCCCGCTGGCCCGACCTCGTGATCCGGTCGACACCTGGCGCGCCGAGGTCGGCGCGGCGGTCGTGTGCCGGGCCGGCGCCGACGTCCTGAACGACGCGTGGGGCGGGGTCGACCCGGACCTCGCGGCGGTCGCCGCCTACCTTCGGCGCCGGGCTGGTGTGCACGCACGCCGGCGGGCAGGCCCCGCGCACCCGCCCGCACCGCGTCGCCTACCCCGACGTGATGGCCGACGTCCTGCACCGGACGCTCGCGCTCGCCGAGCGCGCGGTCGCCCTCGGCGTCCCGCGGGAGTCGGTGCTGATCGACCCGGGCCACGACTTCGGCAAGAACACCCGGCACTCCCTCGAGGTCACCCGCCGACTGCCGGAGATGGTCGCGACCGGCTGGCCGGTGCTCGTTTCCCTGTCCCGCAAGGACTTCGTCGGCGAGACCCTCGACCTCCCCGTCCCCGAGCGGCTGACCGGGACGCTCGCCGCGACCGCCGTCAGCGCCTGGCTCGGCGCCCGAGTCTTCCGCGCCCACGACGTCGCCGCCACCCGCCAGACCCTGGACATGGTCGCGTCCCTGGCCGGCACCCGCCCGCCCGCCGTCGCCCGCCGCGGCCTGGCCTGACGCCGCGTCACGACGCACCCCGTGCGTCCGGCAAACAGCGTCCTATAGCGCGCGTTTTGCCGGACGCACGGGGTTAAACGAGACCCGCGTCGTGGACGTGGATCGCGACTTGCACGCGGTTGGTGCACTCCAGCTTCGCGAGCACCCGCGAGATGTGTGCTTTCACGGTCGCCTCGCTCATGTAGAGCCGGCCGGCGATCTCTGCGTTCGAGTGGCCCCGGCCGACCTCGACGGCGACTTCCCGCTCGCGCTCGCTGAGGAGGTCGAGCCGCAGCAGCGCGCCGTCGCGGCGGCCGTCGGCGGTCCCGTCCGCGAACTTGGAGATCAGCGTCCGGGTGACGGACGGCGAGAGCATCGCCTCGCCGCGGGCGACGGTGTGGACGGCGGCGACGATCTCGCGCGGCGGGGTGTCCTTGAGCAGGAACCCGCTGTCGCCTGCCCGCAGGGCGGACAGGACGTACTCGTCCAGCCCGAAGGTCGTCAGCACCACGACGTGCGGCGGCGGGGTGAGGGCCCGCAGCAGGCCGGTCGCGGAGATGCCGTCCATGCGGGGCATCCGGATGTCCATGAGGACGACGTCGGGCCGCCGGCCGGGGGCCGCCCCGGTGACCGCGCCCGCGGCGTCCGCGCCGTCGGAAACCTCGCCGACCACGTCGATCGTGTCGTCCGAGCCCAGGATCATCTGCAGCCCGGCCCGGACGAGCGCGTCGTCGTCCACCAGCAGGACGCGCACCGGCGCGGTCACCATCGCAGGTCCGCCGCGACCTCGAAGTCGCCGTCGCTCGTACGGCCGTGCCGCAGCGTCCCGCCCGAGAGGTCGACGCGCTCGGTGAGGCCGAGCAGGCCGGCGCCGGCCCCCGGCAGCGGCGACCCGGGGAACGTGGATCGCCCGGCGGCGGCCGGCAGCCGGTTGCGGACGACGACGCGCAGCCCCTCCCCCGGGCCGCCGGTCACCGACACCACCGTGGCCGCTCCCCTCGCGTGTTTGTGGACGTTGGTCAGCGTCTCCTGGACGATCCGGTACGCGTCGCGTCCGAGCGGGCCCGGCGCGTCCGCGGCCCGCGGCACGTCCACCGTCAGGTCGACCCGCACGCCCGCCTTGCGCGAGTCCTCGACGAGGCGGGGGATGTCGGCCAGCGTAGGTTGCGGCGCCTGGGGGGCGGGCTCGGAGTCGGGTCCGCGCAACACCCCGACGACCCCGCGCAGCTCCTCCAGCGCATCGCGTGCGGTCGTCCGGATCAGCTCGGCGGTGCGGGCGATCTCGTCGGGCGGGAGGTCGGGCCGCATCGACAGCGCGCCCGCGTGCAACGCCACCAGCGACACCCGGTGTGCGACGACGTCGTGCATCTCGCGGGCGATGCGCGCCCGCTCGGCCGCGCGGGCCTGCTCGGCCAGCAGCCGCTGCTCCCCCTCGGCACGCTCGGCGCGCTCCCGCAGCGAGACCAGCAGTTGCCGCCGGGAGCGGACGAGCATGCCCCAGACCACGGCAACCGTGTTGATCGCGCAGATGAATGCGACGGAGACCCAGAACGGCGTCGGGTCGGTGGGCTCCCCGAAGGCGCTCTGCGGCCGCCAGGCGAAGAACACCGCGGCGGACACGCAGTTGAGCGCGCCGATCCCGATCGCGAAGGCCGCGCGCCGGTGGACGGCGACGGTGAACATCGCGACGATCGTCGCCCCGCCGGACGTGGTGGACACCGTGCCCGCGAGGGCGGTCGCGATCGCAACCTCGAACGGGAAGCGGCGCCGCAGCCAGATCGCGCAGACGCACACGACGCCGAGCGAGACGTCCACCCACGCGGTCGTCCCGTCGGAGCGGGCGGGGTCGCCCACGAAGAAGACGAACCCGGCGAGCGCCGACAGGAGCACGGCCGCCACGTCCACGAACCAGTCCCGCGCGTTGCGGTGCACGCGCCGCCACGGGTCGAGCCAGGGGCCTTCGTCGCGGGGGCGCAGGAGCGAGCCGGGGACGAGGCCGGGGTGGTCAGGGCCGCCGCGGCCGTTCTCGACCGGGCCGCGGGCCCGGCGCGCGGCCGCCCGGGCCCGCTCGCTCGCCCACACGCCGCCTGCCATTCCGCCAGCGTAAGCGCGTCGCCGCGCCCGCCACACTCACCGAAGGTCGATCGTGCGGGAGGGCGCGCTACGACGAAAGTCTGCCCGGGGCCGGATACGTCCCGCCGAAGGTCACCGCCGGCGCCGACCTGCGGCCGATGTGGCCACCGGGCCCACAGGGCCAAGCTGAGACATGATCACAGTCGAAGCACTCTCCAAGCGCTACGCCGGCACCCCGGTCGTCAGCGACGTCTCCTTCACCTGCGAGGCGGGGACCGTGACCGGGTTCCTCGGCCCCAACGGAGCGGGCAAGTCCACGACCCTGCGGATGATCACCGCGCTCACCCGGCCCGACTCGGGCCGCGCCACGGTGCTCGGCCGGGAGTTCGCCAAGCTGGGCAACCCGGCGCGCGTCGTCGGCACCCTGCTGGACGCCTCCGCGATGCACCCCGGCCGCACCGGCCGCGCGACGCTCGAGATCGCCGCCGACATGGCCGGCATCCCGCGGGCGCGGGCCGCCGAGGTCCTGGACGAGGTCGGCCTGCACGCGAAGGCCGGCGACAAGCGCGTCGGGGCCTACTCACTCGGCATGCGCCAGCGGCTCGGCATCGGCCAGGCGCTGCTGGGCGACCCGAAGCTGCTGATCCTGGACGAGCCCGCGAACGGGCTCGACCCGGAGGGCATCGCCTGGATGCGCGTCCTGCTGCGCGACTTCGCCGACCGCGGCGGGGCCGTCCTGCTCTCCAGCCACCTGCTCGCCGAGGTCGAGGCCACCGTCGACCGGCTCGTCGTCATCAGCGGCGGCCGGGTCGTGGCCCAGGGCCGGCTCTCCGAGCTGCTCAGCACGCCCGGCCTGATCGTGCGGGCCACGGACCCGGTTGCGCTGGCCGCAACCCTTCGGGCGGCGTCGCTCGCGTTCACCGAGGTCGGCGACGGCTCGCTCGCCGTCGACACGACGACCGGGGTCACCGCCGAGCAGGTCGCCCGGATCGCGGCGTCCGCCGGCGTCCTGGTGATCGAGCTCCGCCACGCGGACCGCCGCGGGCTGGAGGAGCTGTTCTTCCACCTGACCGGCCCCCAAACCGACGCCACCGCCGCGGGCACCGGCCCCGTCCTGCCCGCCCAGTCCCGCACCGACCTGCAAGGGGTTTCCCGATGACCGCCGCGACTTTCGCTCCGACCGCTCCGCCCGAGGCGCAGGTCCTGCCGGCCTCGATCCCGTTCGCGAAGCTGCTGCGCATCGAGTGGCGCAAGAGCGTGGACACGCGGTCCGCCCGCTGGCTGCTGATCCTCACCGCGGTGCTCTCGGTCGGGATCATGGCCATCCCGATCCTGCGGCCGAACGACATCGACCAGACGGTCGGCGGCTACCTCACGATGGCGGCCTTCGGGGCGTCGCTGCTGCTCCCGGTGGTGTCGATCCTGACGCTGACGACGGAGTGGTCGCAGCGCACCGTCCTCGCGACCTTCACCGCCGAGCCGCGGCGCGGCCGGGTGCTCGCCGCCAAGGTCGGCGCCGCGACGCTCCTGGCCCTGGCCGGGACGCTGCTCGCGTACGCCGTCGCTGCCGGGGCGCTCGCGATCTCGGACGCGATGGGCCGGGACGTCTCGTGGACGCTCCAGTGGAACCACATCGCCGGCCTCGCGCTGTTCATGATCCTGAGTGTCGGGATGGCCGTCGCGTTCGGTGCGCTGATCCAGAACACGCCGGCCGCGATCGTCGCCTACTTCGCCCTGCCGGGCGTGGTCGCCGCGATCGGCCTGGCCATGAAGGACCTGAAGGACTGGTTCGACAGCGCGACCACCTTCAACTGGGTGCTCGAGGGCGACTGGGCCGGCCACACCGGCATGGTTCTGTCGACCGTGGCGATCTGGGTGGTCCTGCCGCTCGCCGCCGGCGCCGTCCGGACGATCCGGCGCGAGGTCAAGTAGTCCGCATCGCACGAAGGGCCGGTCGCCTCCGGAGGGGAGAGGCGACCGGCCCTTCCGCGCGCCCGGGTCCACCCCCGAACCCCGTGCGTCCGGCAAACCGCTCGTTATATAGGACGCTGATTGCCGGACGCACGGGGTTCGCCCTGGCGCGACTTCACGCGTCGAAGGCGGCACGTGACGCGCTGAAGGACCACCTCCAGCGCTGTGCACACCGCACCAAGTGGGCGGTCAGCGCGTGAAGTCGCGACTGCGCTCTACTGCAAGCGGCACAGGCAGGTGAAGGTCGCCGACCCGAGCCGGACGCCCTGCTCCTGGCCGGCCAGGTTGCGTCGCCCGGCAAGACCGGCGCCGACCGCCAGGGCCGGTGCGGTCACCGCAGTGCGCCCGTCCTGGACGGAGACGTCCGGCGCCAGCAGGGTCACGCCGACCGACGCAAGGTCGGCGACGTCGGAGGCGTACCGCTCGGCCTGCCGCGCGAACTGGCCGACGAGGTCGCCGGCCGGGACGTGATCCCCGGCCAGCGTCACGGACCGGGGCTGCACGTCGGCACCCACGCCACTGCCGGGGTCGGCCCGCGCCCAGGTGATCTCGTAGGAGATCACCGGCTCGTCGCCGATGTGCGCCGTGACCAGAAAGGCCGTGGTGAGGCTGGACAGGGCGCCGGTCGAAGGGCCCAGCCCCTGGACGTACGCGCGTGCGCCACCGCGGTAGCTGCCGTCCGCGACCGATGCACCCGAGGTCGACCCCGCGACAACGACCGGCCCGTCCAGGCCGATGCCGGTCGAGCGACCTGCCCCGCCGCCCTCGTCGCACGCCGCCGTCCAACGCGGGCCGCCGGCACCACCGGCCGGGACGGCGGGCACGTGGTCCGCCCAATCCTCGCCGGGCCCTACCGGAGAGGGCCGCGTCACCCGAGCGGCAGTCGGGTTGCGCCCGGCGGGCCCGTCGCCGCGGTGCGGCATCGAGCCGTCGAACACCAGCCCCCGGTCCTCGTACACGCCCAGCCAATAACCGGCTCCGACGGCGTCGCAGCGTCCGGCTCCCTGGGCCCGGGTGAGATCGACCGAGCTGAACCCGACCCCGAACGGCAGCTCGCGGGCCGCCCGCGCGTACGGCTCGACGGCGGCGGCGCGGAGGGTGAACGCGTAGGCCGGGTCGGGAGCCGCGAGCGCGGGCGCCGGTCCCGCGACCAGCGCCGCGACGACGACTGCTGCGGCGAGGCCCATGCAGCCCCATCGCTCGCCGACCCTGACACGTTTCGGTGGGCAAAGATCCACATCGACCGTGCAGTAGAACAGGCTTTCCCAGCCGGGAAACCTGCGCTAGTGCAAGGTCGATGCGCCCTCGTCAGCGAGCTACTGGGCCGAGCCGTCCACGATCTCGCGGTCGCCGAGGTCCTCGGTGAGCGTCACGTCGACGGCCTTCTGCTGCGCCAGCATGATGCACGCGGTGTCGGCCGAGGCCTTGGCGTCGCGGCCGCTGTAGAGCGTGATGACGACCTTGTCGGCGGTGTAGGCGACCTTGTAGCTGTCGAGGACGCTGCACGGCTCGACGCCGCTCATGAACAGCACGCGGACGGTGCGGTCGCCGGTCGCCTTCGCGCTGTCCCAGGACTGCTCGCGCTTGTCGGCGGTGCCGGGGCGCGGGGTGACGAGCTTGGCGCCGGAACCGTCCGCCGGCGGGGCCGACATCTTGCCCTGGGGCTCGCTCGCGGCCGGGTCGGGCGCGGGCTCCTGCATCGGCGTGACCGCACCGGGCGCGCCGTCGACGATCTGGCGGTCGCCGACGTCCTCGGTGAGCTTGACGTCCACGGCCATGAGCTTGGCGATCTCGATGCAGGCGGTGTCGGGCTTCGCCGGGTCCGAGCCCGAGTAGAGCGTGACCGCGATCTTCTTCGCCTTGTACGACACCTTCACGCTGTCGAGCACGTGGCACGGGGCGACGCCGCCGTAGAAGGTGATCCGGACGGAGCTCGGCGAGTTCAGCGCCGAGGAGTCCCAGTTGATCGGGTGGACGTTGGCCATGCCCGGACGCGGCTTCACCACGTCCGGCTTCGGCGCCTCGTCGGGCTCGCCCGCGGGCATCGTCCCCGAGCTCACGGGGGTCTCCGGGTCCGTCGGCGCGGCCGCCGGGTCGTCCGAGACGCCCGCGCCGACGCCGTCGCCGGCGCCGGTCGAGGCCTCGACGACCTGAGACTCGCCGTTGCTGCCGCATGCCGTCAGGGACAACACCCCCGCCACGGCGATCCCGCCCCATACCTTGGTACGCATATGTCCTGCCTCCACCCCGCCGGCCCGTGCGGCCGTCCCACTGCACTGACGCGCGAGCGGCCCGTCCGGTTCACATCGCGTAGTCGGGAGCTGCCAGAAAGAGCGCGAACACGGCCGGACGCTGCATGACGAGCTCGAGCCGGGCCCCGTCGGCCCGGGCGAGGTCGCGGGCGAGGGCCAGCCCGCGGCCCGTCGACTCGCCGCCGCTGATGCCGGCTTCGAAGATCCGCTGGCCGAGCGCCTCGTCCACGCCAGGGCCCTGGTCGGTGACCTCGATGACGACGGAGCCGCCGACCGTGCGCGTGCGGATCGTCACGGTGCCGCCGCCGTGGTGCAGCGCGTTCTCGACGAGGGTCGCGACGATCTGGGACACGCTGCCGGCCGTGGCCCGCGCGTTCAGGTCCCCGCGGCCCTGCAGCTCCAGCGTGCGCCCCGCCTTCTGGTAGGGCAGGCGCCACTCCTGCAGCTGCTGGGCGATGATCTTGCCGATGTCGATCGTCTCGCCCGAGCCGGACGCCGGCGCGCGGTGGTGCGTCAACAACTGGTCGACGACCTCGGTGAGCCGCTCCACCTGGGTGAGGGCGACGTTGGCCTCGTCGCGCATCGCGTCCAGGTCGTCGGACATGGTGATCTCCTCCAGCCGCATCGACAACGCCGTGAGGGGCGTGCGCAACTGGTGGGAGGCGTTCGCGGCGAACTGCCGCTCCGCGGCGAGGATCCTATGTATTCGGTCGGCGCGCCGCTCGAGCACCTCGGCGACGCGGTCGACTTCGGGCAGGCCGTAGCGGCGGTGCCGGCGCCGTCGGGTCGTGCCGGAGCCGAACTGCTCGGCCGTCTCCGCGAGGTCGACCAGCGGCCGGGCGAGGCTGCGAGCCTGCAGGGCGGCGAGCGCGCCCGCGGTCGCGACGGCGAAGAACGCCTCGATCAGGATCAGCAGCCAGGCCTTGCGGGTCTGCGCGGTGACCTTGTCGCGCGACTCCAGCACCGTCACGGTCGGCGCCGCGCTGGCCGCGCAGCGTCGACGTGATCGCGCCCTCGGGCTTCACGTCGGAGTCGCCCAGCTTGACCACCGGCTTGTTCGGCGCGACCGTGACCGTCGCGCTCCGGTTCTCGCCGGACAGCCGCAGGGTGTCGGCGTTGACGTCCTGGCCCAGCTCAGTGCGGAGCTCGACCGAGCTGAGCAGGCGCTGGGCCTCCGCACGGACGTTGTCGACCGCGCTGCTCTCGATGCCGTTGCGCATGGCGACGCCGAGCGGCACGCCGAGCAGGATCACCACGACGATCACGACAGAGAGCGTCGAGATGACGAGACGCCTACCCACCGCTCCGCCAGCTCACGGCGTCGAGGTTCTCACGCCGCGCGGCCGGCAGTTCACTCGCGTTCGAACCGGAAGCCGACCCCACGGACGGTGGTGATGTAGCGCGGATTCGTCGCGTCGTCGCCGAGCTTCTTGCGCAGCCAGGAGATGTGCATGTCGAGGGTCTTCGTGGACGTCCACCAGGTGGTGTCCCAGACCTCGCGCATGAGCTGGTCGCGGGTGACGACCCGGCCCGCGTCTCGGATGAGGACGCGCAGGAGGTCGAACTCCTTCGCGGTCAGCTGCAGCTCGGCGTCGCCCATCCAGGCGCGGTGGGACTCGGTGTCGATCCGGACGCCGCGAATTCCGTGGCCGACCTCGGGCGCGCCGCGGCGGAGCAGCGCGCGGACGCGTGCGAGCAGCTCGGCGAGCCGGAAAGGTTTGGTCACGTAGTCGTCGGCGCCGGCATCGAGGCCCACGACCGTGTCGACCTCGTCCGCACGAGCAGTCAGGACGAGGACGGGGATCACCTGGCCGTCGCCGCGTAACCGCCGGCACACCTCGAGGCCGTCGAGGCCGGGCAGTCCGATATCGAGGACGAGGAGGTCGATGCCGCCCTGGCGTGCACGCTCGAGAGCCTGCACACCATCCGCTCGCACCTCGACCGCATAGCCTTCCCGACGCAGGGCGCGGGCGAGCGGTTCGGAGATGGAGACGTCATCCTCCGCTAGCAGCAGACGAGTCATGACGTGATCGTAGGCGTCCGCAGGCCCCCGCGAACACGAACGCCACGGCCGGTCTCATTCGTGGTGATTTGAATTTCTGAACCAAGCCCCGGTAAACGCCGGGGAGCACACGAACAAACCGAGGGAAAGCGGGAGCACTGTGAGGCGCACCACACGGCGCCGGGTCCTCCGGATCCGCGGAGCTCGGCGCGAGCACCGCGCGGACGCGCTCGTCGTCGAGGAGCCGCTGGAGATCCGGGTCGACGGCCGGGCGCTGGCGGTGACCATGCGGACGCCCGGGCGACGACTTCGAGCTGATCGCCGGGTTCCTGCTCGCCGAGGGCGTCGTCGGCGAGGCGTCCGACATCGCGCTGATCCGGTACTGCTCGCACCGCCCGGAGGTCCGGGAGAACCCCGAGGCGGCCGAGAACATCGTCGACGTCGTGCTCGGCGAGGGCGTCGGCGGCCCCGGACGCGTCCGTCCAGCGCGCCTTCGTGACCACCAGCTCCTGCGGGATCTGCGGCAAGGCCAGCCTCGACTCCGTCCGCACGACGGCCCGCTGGGCGATCGACGACGACCCCGTCCGGGTGCCGGCGGCGCTGCTCGCAACGCTGCCCGACCTGCTCCGCGCGCAGCAGAGCGTCTTCGCGCGCACCGGCGGGCTGCACGGCGCGGCCCTGTTCACCGCGGCCGGACGACCTGCTGTGCGTCCGCGAGGACGTCGGCCGGCACAACGCGGTCGACAAGGTCCTCGGCTGGGCGCTGCAGCACGACCGGGTCCCGCTGCGCGGGTGCGTGCTCCAGGTCAGCGGGCGGGCGTCGTTCGAGCTGGCCCAGAAGGCGGTCATGGCCGGGGTACCTGTGCTGTCGGCGGTCTCCGCCCCGTCCAGCCTGGCCGTCGACCTCGCCCAGGAGACCGGCCTGACCCTCGTCGGCTTCGTCCGCGGGACGTCGATGAACGTCTACGCCGGCGAGCAGCGCGTCGTCTAGCGGCCGGCCCGCAGCCGGGTCGCGTCGACGAGCCCGAACCCCCGCAGCGGACGGCGGCGGAGCCCGGCGAGCCGGTAGCCGCCGTGCAGGCGCAGGGCGTCGGCGAGGGCGCGGTCGACGATGATGCCGCCGCGCGGGCGCGATCGAAGGTGAGCCTGGACGCGAGGTTGACGGTCGTGCCGAACACGTCGCCCATCCGGGTCACCACGTCGCCGTACGCCAGCCCGACCCGGATCTCCGGCATGCCCGGCTCCGCGCCGAGCCGGTCGACGAGCTCGAGGGCGATGTCCGCGGCCTGGTGCGGCTCCTCCGCCGCGAACAGGACCTCGTCGCCGAGGGTCTTGACCAGCCGGCCCTTGCCGGCGGCGACGACGTCCGCGGCGACGGTCTCGAACTGCTCGACGAGGGCGGCGAGCTCGTCCGGGGGCAGGCGCCGGGCGAGCTGGGTGTAGCCGACGAGGTCGCCGAAGCCGACCGCGAGCGCGCTGCGCAACTCGTCCCGCGGGACGTCGAGGGCGCGCCCGACCGCCGCGGCGAGCTGGCGGCGGAACGCGTACAGCACCATCTCGTCGAGCTGGGGCAGGGCGGAGGCGAGCGCGTCCCGCTGGGACGGCTCCCCGGTGGCGCCCAGCGCCGACAGGCCGGCGCCGGCCGCGGGGTCGACGCCGCGCGCCCGCGACCATTCCAGGTACTCCTCGGTCACCCACTCGGCCAGGCGGGCGGTGGTGCGCCCGATCGCCCGGATGAGCCGGATCATCTCCTCGTCGGTGAGGTCCAGCGCCGCGACCATCGACTGGACGTCGCCGAGCGCGCCGATGTCGGCGTCCGTGAACGCGACGGCGTCGTCCGCGGCGCTCGCGAACCCCAGGGCCCGCCAGTAGCGGCGCACGATCATGCGGGTCGATGCCGGACGCGCCCGCGACCTGGCCGCGGGTGTAGAGCTCCGGGGCGCCGAGCAGCATCGCGGTCACGTCCCGCGGGGCGGGCGGCGGCACGGGGGCGGGCGGCGGGTCGGGCACGACCGTCCCGCCGTAGCCCTTGGGCACGCGCACGACCGACGCTCCGGGTTCGGGCAGCCGCCGCGGGCGCGACGGCCGCGCCGCGGGCGCCGGCTCCCCCGGGCCGCCGGCGCTCACTGCGCGGTCCAAGGCTCGGACCGAGTTTCGGCCCGGGAGTCGGCCCGGGATTCGGCCGGGAATCGGCCCGGGAATCGGCCCGGGAATCGGCCCGGGAATCGGGCCCGAAGTCGCCGTGGCCGGGGTCCCGGCGGGCGCGGGACGCTCCGGCGCCGGCTTCGGGGCGGCGGCGACCAGGCCGTAGATGACGCGCTGGACGTCCTCGATCAGCGGCACGTCGTCGATCACGACCGACCCGCGCTGGCCGGCCGTGGAGATCGTCAGCTTCCCGCAGCCGAGCATGCGCTGCAGGAGCGAGCGGGTGAAGGACGCGTCCGTGATCCGCGCGAGCGGGATGTCGTGGCCGCGCCGCGCCAGGACCCCCTCCCGGATGATCAGCCGCCGCGTCGTCAGCAGGTAACTGTTGGCGTACCAGACCAGGAACGGCCAGACGGCCCAGCGCAGGACGAGCGCCAGCGCCGTCCCGCCGATGATCCAGCGCAGCGTCACCCGGGCGTCGGACGGCGGCACGGTCGCCGCGAGGAACGAGCCCACCCCGCTTGCCCCGACAGCACCAGCGCGGGGCCGATCAGCGTGTACCAGTGGCTGCGCAGCTCGAGGGCCAGCCGCTCGCCCTCCGCGAGGTGGACCCGCCCTTGCCGCTCCCGGCACTCACCGGACGTGCGTCACGTCGCCGGCCGCGACGACCCGGCCGCCCGCCGGCGGTACCCAGCTCCAGCGACCCGTCGGTGCCGACGTCGGTGGCGCGGCCGCCGACGACCGTGCCGTCGGGCAGCTCGACGGTGACGTCGGAGCCCAGCGTCGCGCTCGCCGGCGCGGTACGCGGCCCGCAGGCCGCAGGCGTCCGCGTCGCCGCCGACGGCGTGCCAGGCCTCGAACCAGCGGGCGAGCGAGCCGAGCGTCGCGCCGAGCAGGCGGGCGCGGTCGAGGTCGTGCGGCGCCGGCGAGCGAGCGAGCGAGGTGGCCGTCGGCAGGTCCGGGGCCGCGGTCACGTTGAGCCCGACGCCGACGACGGCGGCCGGGCCCGTCCGGGGTGTCGACCCGCTCCACCAGGACGCCGGCGAGCTTGCCCCCGTCCGGCCGCGAGGACGTCGTTGGGCCACTTCAGCGCGGCGGTCACCCCGGCGACCGCCTCGACGGCCTCGGCGACGGCCAGGCCCGTCGCCAGCGGCAGCCAGCCCCAGCGCTCGAGCGGGACGCCCTCCGGGCGCATCAGGACGGAGAAGGTGAGGCCCGCGCCGCGCCGGGGACGACCAGCTGCGGCCGAGCCGGCCGCGCCCGAGCCGCTGGTACTCGGCGACCAGGACGTGCCCCGGGCGGGCGCCGGCGGCGGCGGCGGCGCGCAGGTCGGCGTTCGTCGAGTCGGTCTGCGGCTCACCACCGACAGCGCCCAGGGACCGGGCGGCAAGGCCGCGCGCACGGCGGCCTCGTCCAGGCGGGAGCGACCGCGGGTCGGTAGTCACACCGCGAAAGCGTACGGCCGGGGTCACCGACCAGGGCGTTCCGCGCGCTGCATAGGGTGGTGCGGCCCCCTGCCGTCGCTTAGCGAGGAATCACCGTGGCCGAACACGCGATCGACACGTGCCCCGCCGGACGCTCCCGAGATCGACATCCACTCCACCGCAGGCAAGCTGGCCGAGCTGGCGCGTGCGGCACGACGAGGCCGTGCACGCCGGCTCCGAGCGCGCCGTCGCCAAGCAGCACGCCAAGGGCAAGATGACCGCCCGCGAGCGCGTCGCGGCGTTCCTCGACGACGGCTCCTTCATCGAGCTCGACGAGTTCGCCCGGCACCGCTCGACGGCCTTCGGCATGGAGGCGAACCGTCCGTACGGCGACGGCGTCGTCACCGGCTACGGCACGCGTCGACGGCCGCCAGGTGTGCGTGTTCGCGCAGGACTTCACGGTCTTCGGCGGCGCCCTGGGCGAGGTCTACGGCGAGAAGATCGTCAAGGTCATGGACCTGGCGATCAAGACCGGCTGCCCGATCGTCGGCATCAACGAGGGCGCCGGCGCGCGGATCCAGGAGGGCGTCGTCTCCCTCGGCCTGTACGGCGAGATCTTCTACCGCAACGTCATGGCCTCCGGCGTCGTCCCGCAGATCTCGCTGATCATGGGCACCTGCGCCGGCGGGCACGTCTACTCCCCCGCGCTCACCGACTTCACGGTGATGGTCGACCAGACCTCGCACATGTTCATCACCGGCCCGGAGGTCATCCGCTCGGTCACCGGCGAGGACGTCGGGATGGAGGAGCTCGGCGGCGCGCGCACGCACAACACCAAGAGCGGCAACGCGCACTACATGGGCGCGGACGAGGCCGACGCGCTCGAGTACGTGCAAGTCGCTGCTGTCCTACCTGCCGGCGAACAACCTCGAGGACCCGCCCGCGTTCGACGTCGCCCCCGACCTGGACGTCACCGAGGACGACGCGGCGCTCGACGCCCTGATCCCCGACTCGGCGAACATGCCCTACGACATGCACCGGGTCATCGAGACCGTGCTGGACGACGGGGAGTTCCTCGAGGTGCAGGCGATGTTCGCGCCGAACATCATCGTCGGGTTCGGCCGGGTCGAGGGCCGCTCGCGTCGGCATCGTCGCCAACCAGCCGATGCAGTTCGCCGGGACGCTGGACATCGACGCGTCCGAGAAGGCCGCCCGGTTCGTGCGGACCGCGGACGCGTTCAACATCCCGATCATCACCCTCGTCGACGTCCCCGGCTTCCTGCCCGGCACCTCGCAGGAGTGGGACGGCATCATCCGCCGCGGCGCGAAGCTGATCTACGCGTACTGCGAGGCGACCGTCCCGAAGGTCACGGTGATCACCCGCAAGGCGTACGGCGGCGCGTACGACGTCATGGGGTCCAAGCACCTCGGCGCCGACCTGAACTTCGCCTGGCCGACCGCGCAGATCGCCGTGATGGGCGCCCAGGGCGCGGTCAACATCCTGTACCGCAAGGAACTCGCCGAGTGCGCCGACCCGGAGGCGCGGCGCAAGGAGCTCGTCACCGAGTACGAGGACACCCTCGCCAACCCCTACATCGCCGCCGGCCGCGGCTACGTCGACGCGGTGATCCAGCCGTCGCCAGACCCGCCTCACGGTCGTCCGCGCGCTGCGGACCCTGCGCGGCAAGCGGGAGACCCGGCCGCCGAAGAAGCACGGGAACATCCCGCTATGAGCGACGCGTCACGACCCCGTGCGTCCGGGAACCGCTCCTATAGCGACATCCCGGACGCACGGGGTCCGGGCCGCCCCCGCTGCTGCGGGTCGTCCGCGGGGAGCCGTCGGCGGAGGAGCTCGCGGCCCTCGTCGCGCTCGTCGCCGCGCGGGCGGGCGCCGCCGCGCCGCGCCGGCCCGGCGCCCGCCGTCGGCGTGGCGGGACCGGTCGCGGCTGGTCCGCGCCGGACCTGCGACCCGGGTCCGGGCGCGTGGCGGAGCGCCGTCCGGCCGGGCTGAGCCGATTGGATCCTCCTGTGCAGGCTCGGCTCGTTCTCGCGTCCGCCTCGGTCGCGCGGCTGGCGACCCTGCGCGGCGCCGGCGTCGAGCCGACCGGTCGTGGTCAGCGACGTGGACGAGGACGGCGTCGTCGGCGACACCCCGGCCGCGACCGCCCTGCTGCTCGCCGGGCTGAAGGCCGCGGCGGTCGCCGAGCGGCTCGGCCCGGGCACCCCGCCGCGGCACGCTCGTGCTCGGCTGCGACTCCCTCCTCGACCTCGACGGCGTCGCGTACGGCAAGCCGCGACACCGCGGACGGAGGCCGTCCGGCGCTGGCGGCTCGATGCGCGGGCGCAGCGGCGTCCTGCACACCGGGCACTGCGTGATCGAGCCCGCGACGGGGCGGCGGGTGGCGAGACCGCGTCCACGACCGTGCACTTCGCGGACCTGACGCGACGCGGAGATCGACGCCTACGTCGGCCACCGGCGAGCCGCTGGCGGTCGCGGGCGCGTTCACGCTCGACGGCCTCGGCGGGCCGTTCGTGCGAACGCATCGAGGGTGACCACCACAACGTCGTCGGGGTGTCGCTGCCCCTCCTGCGGAACCTCGTGGTCGGATTGGGGTTGACTGGACCGAGTCTGGGGCACGGACCCTGAGGGCCTACGGGAATGTCAACACTTATCCCCCTCTTGGGGGTGAGTCGGTTTGTTCGACCCATATCGCAGTGCAAGACCGTGGATATCGTCCAGGTGTGGGTGTGCCGACGGCGCCGCCGCGGGGGGCCCCGAGCCGCTGCGTATTCGAGGCATGGAGGACTGCGTGACGGACGCCGGCAGCGTCACCGAGGCCTCGGTGGCCGGCAGGCGACACCGACGCGAACCCACCCGAGCCGCCGAAGAAGACGGGCGAGAAGGGCGCGGGTTTCCGCGCGGACGTCGAGGGCCTGCGCGCGATCGCCGTCCTGCTCGTCCTGATCTACCACGCGGGCGTCGCGTTCCTGCCGGGCGGCTTCATCGGCGTCGACGTCTTCTTCGTCATCTCCGGCTTCCTGATCACCGGCCTGCTGCTCGCCGAACTGGAGCGCAGCAACACGGTCTCGCTCTCCCGCGTTCTACGCCCGCCGGGCCAAGCGCCTGCTGCCGGCCGCCGCGGTCGTCCTGGTCACCACCACGTTCATGACCTGGGCGTTCATGCCCCGCCACCGGTGGGACGAGACCGGCGGCGACATCGTCGGCGTCCGCCCTGTACTTCGTGAACTGGCGCTTCGCGGACCGCTCGGTCGACTACCTCGCCGAGGGCATCGCCGCCCTCCCCCGTGCAGCACTTCTGGTCGCTCGCGGTCGAGGAGCAGTTCTACTTCGTCTGGCCGCTGCTGATGATCGTCGCGGCGCTGATCGGGCGGAAGTCTCGGCCACCCGCGGCTTCGCGCTGGCCGCCGCGCTGGCCGCCGTCGCGATCCCGTCGTTCGCGTACTCGATCCACGCCACGTCGGCTGACCCCGCAGTCGGCGTTCTTCGTCAGCACCACCCGCGTCTGGGAGCTCGCGCTCGGCGCGTTCGTCGCCGTCGGCGCCGCCAAGCTGACCAAGCTGCCGCGAGGCGCCGCGATCGTCCTCGGCTGGGCGGGCGTCGCGACGATCGTCGACGGCCGGCCTGCGTGCTCGACGCACACGGTCGCCTGGCCGGGCTCGGCCGCCGCGATCCCGGTGCTCGGCGCCGTCGCCAGTCCTCGTCGCCGGGTTCACCGCCGGTTCGCGCGGGCCCGTCGCGATCCTCGGCACCCTGCCGTTCCGCTGGGTCGGCGGGCTCTCGTACTCGCTGTACCTGTGGCACTGGCCGCTGCTCGTGGTCGCCCGCGAGTACTTCGACGGGCTCACGGTCGGCGAGTCGCTGCTGGTCGTCGGCGCTGTCGTTCGTGCCGGCCTGGCTGACCCAGCGCCTGATCGAGAACCCCGTCCGGTTCTCCCCGAGGATGTCGCGCAGCCCGCGGCTGGCGCTCGGCCTCGGCGGCAACTGCACGGCCGTCGGCGCCGCCGCCGGGCTCGCGCTCGTCGTCGCCGTCGGCGCGACGACCCCCGCCCTGCCGATCGTCGCCAAGCAGGAACTGGGCGCCGCGACCCTGACCAGCGCGTCCGGCCGGGCCGCCGCCGCCGTCCCCGTCGACTTCGTCGAGGGCGGCATCACGCCCGACCCGGCCAGCGCCGACAAGGACGTCCCGGACATCTACGCGCTCGGCTGCCAGCAGGACAAGGTCTCCGCCGAGCCCGTCCGCTGCCTGTTCGGGCCGCAGCCGGCGCCGGGCGCCGACCCGATCACGATCGCCGTCGTCGGCGACTCGAAGGCCGGCCAGTGGCTGCCCGCGCTGCAGCTGCTCGCGCAACCAGAACCACTGGCGCGTGATCACGTACACGAAGTCGGGCTGTGCCTTCTGGTCGACGCGGTGACGATCCTGGACGGCAAGCCGTACAAGTCGTGCCAGGAGTGGGGCCAGCACGTGATGGGCCTGCTGACCGGCCCGGACAAGCCCGACTTCGTCCTGACCTCGCAGAACGCCGGCCCGGGTCGACTGGACGACAAGGGCAAGCCCACCCTCGAGGCCATGACGTCGCGGCTGAGCGCCACGTGGAAGACGCTGACGGCGCGCGGGCATCCAGGTGCTCGTCCTCGCCGACAACCCGCACCCGGACCAGGAGGTCTGGCAGTGCGCGAGTGAGAACTCCCAGCAGCTGTCCAAGTGCGCGTTCGACCGCAGCTTCGGCGTGGAGACGAGCGCCGCCAAGACCGCAGTACGCGGCGGTCAAGGCGGCCGGCGGCAAGGCCGTCGCGCCGGGCACCCGGGCCGCACGCGACGCGGTGCGCCCCGGCACCGCGCCCGTCGCGCCGCTCTACCTCGACCTGCTCGACTCGATCTGCCCGGCCGCCAGATGCGTCCCGGTCATCGGGCACGTGCTCGTGTACCGCCAGGGCGCCCACCTGACCGCCACGTACGTCGCGACGCTGGCCCCGCGCCTCGAGCAGCTGCTGCGGGCCGCGGGCGTGCCGTCCGGCAAGGCCGCCGCGGCCGGCGTCCAGGCCGCCGCCGCGGCGCCCGGCAAGGACGACAAGACCGTCCAGGTCGAGGCCGATCAAGGCGCCGGCGCGCCGAAGAAGACCGGACAAGTCCGACGCGGACGTCGTCGTGGCCGCGCCGAAGGCCACCGACGCCGAGCCGGCCGGCGCCGAACGCCCTCGACCGCCGAGGCCGCGGACGCCAAGGCCGCGGACGACCAAGGCCGCGGACGCCAAGGCCGCAGCGAAGAAGGCGGACGAGAAGGCGGCGAAGAAGAAGGCCGCCGACGAAGGCCGAGACGGCCGCCGCGGCGAAGGCCGCCGAGAAGGCCGCGGAGCAAGGCCGCAGCGAAGAAGGCCGCCGACAAGAAGGCCGCCGACAAGGCAGCCGACAAGCCCGGGCCCGCCGGCACCGACGAACCCGTCCCCGCCGAGCACCGACGCCCGCCGCCGAGCAGCCGTCGAACGAGGCGCCGACCAAGCCGTCGCCGCTGGGCGGCCTGCTCCCGCCGCCGGCCAACCCCGACACGTTCTCCCGCTGGCGCTGAGCCCGGCGCTCTGCGTCCCGGCGGTGTCAGAATGGGCGGCATGGGAGCCGCCGCAGGAGATCCCCGTCGTCGACGTCGCCGCGCTCGTCGCGCGGACGACCGGCCGGCACACCGTCGCCGACGCGATCGGGGCCGCGTGCCGCGAGTCCGGGTTCTTCTACGTCGTCGGCCACGGCGTCGACGCCGACCTGCAGGACCGCCTCGAGCGGCTGCAGCCGCGAGTTCTTCGACCTCGACCACCGAGGCGCAAGCTCGAGATCCGGATGGCCCGCGGCGGCCCGGCCTGGCGCGGCTACTTCCCGGTCGGCGGCGAGCTGACCTCCGGGCCGCCCGGACGTGAAGGAGGGGCTCTACTTCGGGATCGAGCTGCCGCCGGACGACCCCCGGGTGCTCGCCGGCGTCCCGCTGCACGGGCCGAACCTGATGCCCGACGCGCCCGCCGGACGCTCGGGCGCGACGGTGCTCGCGTACATGGACGCGCTGACCACCCTCGGGCACGCGCTGATGCGCGGGATCGCCCTGAGCCTCGGCCTCGCCGAGTCGTACTTCGCGAAGCGCTACACCGCCGACCCGCGTGACGCTGTTCCGGATCTTCAACTACCCGGCCGCCGTGGCGGCCGACGGCGACGCCTGGGGCGTCGGCGAGCACACCGACTACGGGCTGCTCACGATGCTGCGCCAGGACGCCAACGCCGGCCTGCGAGGTCCGCTCGCGCCAGGACGGCGGCTGGATCCCCGCCCCGCCGATCCCCGGGCTCGTTCGTGTGCAACATCGGCGACATGCTCGACCGGCTCACCGGCGGCGTACTACCGCTCGACGCCGCACCGGGTCGTCGCCTCCGCGGCCCGCGACCGGTTGTCGTGGCCGTTCTTCTTCGACCCGTCCTGGGACGCCGACGTCCGCCCCGTGGGCCAGGGCGCGCTGGCCGACGCCGCGCAGGCCGCGGGCGCCGAATCGTCCAGCCGCTGGGACGGGGTCGACCTGACCGGCGTCACGGGGACTTACGGCGAGTACCTGCTCGGCAAGGTCGGGAAGGTTTTCCCGGACCTGCTCCGCGAGGTCCTGTGACCGTGACGGTCAGAGCCCACCCCGTACGTCCGGCAAACAGCGTCCTATAGCGCTCGGTTTGCCGGACGCACGGGGTTCTCCGGCCTCAGCGGCCGGGGGCCTGTCGGCGGAGGGCAGCCAGGCGGCCGGCCCGCCAGGCGTCGTAGCCCGTCACCGGGCGAGCCGAGGCAGCCCGCCGGGCGCAGAGGACGGCCAGCAACGCGGCGACCTCGTCGTCCGCCGGCGCCCCTCGGACGACCTGCACCTCACCCCGTGCGTCCGGCAGACGGCGTCCTATAGCCGACGGTTCGCCGGACGCAACGGGGTCGCTCATACCGGCGGGACGCCGTGGCGCTTGTCGGAGAAGTGCCGGGTCTTGCCGACGGCGTGGGCGAAGCGGGTGATGAGCTCGGCGCGCAGTTCCTCCGGGGTGATGATCGCGTCGATGACCAGGTCGGCGGCGAGACGGAGCAGGTCGACGTCGGTCTCGTACTCCGCGCGGCGGGCGGCGACGAAGGCGGCGCGCTCGTCCTCGTCCGCGATCTCGGCGATCTTGTTGAAGTACACGGCGTTGACGGCGGCCTCGGGGCCCATCACGGCGATCCGGGCGGTCGGCAGGGCGATGCACGCGTCCGGCCCGAAGCCGGGGCCGCACATCGCGTACAGCCCGGCGCCGTAGGCCTTCCGCACGATGACCGACAGCTGCGGGACGGTCGCCTCGGACACGGCGGTGATCATCTTCGCGCCGTGCCGGATGATCCCCTCGCGCTCGACCTCCGAGCCGATCATGAAGCCGGGGACGTCGCACAGGTAGAGCAGCGGGACGTTGAACGCGTCGCACAGCCAGATGAACCGCGCGGCCTTGTCGGCGCTGTCGGTGAACAGGACGCCGCCGCGGACGGCGCTGTTGTTGGCCAGGACGCCGACGACGCGCCCGTCGAGCCGGCCGAAGCCGACGACGAGTTCGGCGGCGAACAGCGGCTTGATCTCGAAGAACGACTCGGCGTCGAGCAGCGCGTCCAGCAGGTCGTGGACGTCGAAGGGCTGCGACTCCCGCTCGGGGATCAGGTCGGCCGTCAGCTCGCGCAGCGGCGCTTCTGACGCACTGTCAGGTGGCTGTTCGCGCCAGCAGGTCGGCACGTAGGAGAAGTAGGTCTTCGCCTGCTCGATGGCGTCTGGGTCGTCGACGGCGAGCTGGTCGCCGCAGCCGGAGACGCTGACGTGCATCCGGGCGCCGCCCATCTCCTCCAGCGACACCTTCTCCCCCACGACCATCTCGGCCATGCGGGGCGAGCCGAGGTACATCGAGGCGTTGCCCTCGACCATGATCACGATGTCGCAGAACGCCGGGATGTACGCACCGCCCGCGGCGGACGGCCCGAACAGGGCAGCAGATCTGCGGCACCTTGCCGGACAGCGCGACCTGGTTGTGGAAGATCCGCCCGGCGCCGCGGCGGCCGGGGAACAGCTGGACCTGGTCGGTGATCCGCGCGCCCGCGGAGTCGATGAACCAGAAGATCGGCAGCTCCTCGCGCAGCGCCGTCTCGGTGACGCGCACGATCTTCTCGACGGTGCGGGCGCCCCAGGAGCCGGCCTTCACCGTCGGGTCGTTGGCCACCACCAGGGCGGGCCGGCCCTCGACGAGGCCGCGGCCGGTGACGACGCCGTCGGCCGGCAGGCCCGGCGCGAGGGCGTTGGCGAGCTGGCCGTCCTCGACGAACGTCCCGGGGTCGAACAGCAGGTCGAGGCGCGCTCGGACGTGCAGCTTGCCCTGCGCGGCGAGCTTCGCGGCGGCGGGCGCCGGCGGGGCGAGCGTCGCCTCCCGCGCGGCCGCGACGGCCTTGCGCTGGTCGGTCGACCCCTGGTCGGTGCTCACGACCCCCACCCCTTACGTCCGGCGATCGGCGTCCTATAACCCCCACTTTGCCGGACGCACGGGGTGCCCCCGCTCGCAGGCGTCATTCGGCGGCCTTATTCGACCGGGAGGCCGAGGCCCCGGCCGATCAGGATCCGCTGGACCTCGGAGGTGCCCTCGCCGATCTCGAGCACCTTCGCGTCCCGGTAGAAGCGCGCGACCGGGTATTCCTCCATGAAGCCGTACCCGCCGAACACCTGCGTCGCGGTTCGGGTGGCCGAGACGGCGGCCTCGGTCGCGTAGAGCTTCGCGATCGCGGCGGCCTGCTTGACGTCCTTCACGGACGCGCCCGTGTCCTTGAGCCACGCAGCCTTGTACGTGAGCAGCCGGGACGCCTCGACCGCGACCTGCAGGTCGGCGAGCTGGAACGCGACGCCCTGCTTGCGCCCGATCGGCTTGCCGAACGCCGTCCGGGTCTTCGCGTACTCGACCGAGTGGTCGAGGCAGGCCTGCGCGAGGCCGACCGCGAGCGCGGAGATCGCGATGCGGCCGTCGTCCAGCGTGGCGAGGAACTGCGCGAAGCCGCGCCCGCGGGTCGCCCAGCAGGTTCGCCGCCGGCACGCGGGCGCCGTCGAAGGAGAGCGGGTGCGTGTCGGACAGGTGCCAGCCGAGCTTGCGGTACGGCGCCTCGGCGGTGAACCCGGGCGTGCCGGCGGGGACGACGATCGTGGAGATCTCGGCGTCCCCCGCGGACGTCGTGCCCGTCCGCGCGGTGACGGTGACCAGCGAGGTCAGCTCGTGGCCCGAGTTCGTGATGAAGGCCTTGGCGCCGTCGACGAACCCACTCGTCACCGTCCAGTGCCGCGCGGGTGCGGGTCGCGCCCGCGTCCGACCCCGCCTCGGGCTCGGTCAGCCCGAAGCCGGCGAGCGCGCGCCCGGCGACGAGGTCGGGCAGCCAGCGTTCCTTCTGCTCGGCCGTGCCGTACGTGGCGATCGGGTTGATGCCGAGCCCGACGGCCGCCTCGAGCGTGATGCCGATCGACTGGTCGACCCGGCCGATCTCCTCCAGCGCGACGCACAGGCTGGTCAGGTCGCCGCCCGCACCGCCGTACTCCTCGGCCGCGGTCAGGCCGAACAGCCCGAGCTCCCCCATCGCCCGGACGGCCTCGGTCGGCAACCCGCCGGCGGCCTCCCAGCGTTCGATGTTCGGGCCGATCTCGGTCTCGGCGAAGTCGCGGACGACCTTGCGGAAGGCCTCGTGGTCCTGCGAGAGGCCGAACGACATGACGGCACCACCTTGCCCCGGGTAGGCGTTGCACTTACGTTTACGTCAACGTAAGTGGCGTCGACCGCGGACGCAAGTGCTTGCCGAGAGGAGGGCCCGGTGGACCGCACCTGGACGATCTCCGAGCTCGCCGCGGAGTTCGGCGTCACCCTGCGCACGATCCGCTTCTACGAGGACGTCGGCCTGCTCGCCCCCGGTCGCGCGGGGCGGCAGCGGGTCTTCGGCTCCCGCGAGCGCGTCCGGCTCGGGCTGATCCTGCGCGGGCGCCGCCTCGGCTTCTCCCTGGACGAGATCCGCACGATCGTCGACATGTACGACGCCGAGCCCGGCGAGGCCGGCCAGCTGCGCTACCTGCTCGCCCAGATCGCCGGCCGGCGGGTCGAGCTCGAGCAGCGCCGCCGCGACCTGGAGGAGACCCTCGACCGAGCTGGACGACGTCGAGGCCCGCGTCCGGGCCGACCTCGCCCGCCTCTCGCCGTCACCCCCAACCCCGTGCGTCCGACCGTCGACTCGCTATAACGGGTCGATGGTCGGACGCACGGGGTGTGGGGTGACGCCCGCGATGGGCAGACCGTGCATCGTGAACCCCGCCACGGTCGTCTCCGTCAACCGGGACGGCGCGCACGCGTTCAGCAAGCCGCCGGCGCCCGCGATCCGGCTCCTCGAGCCGGCCTCGGCGTCGAGGGCGACGCGCACGCGGGCGTGACCGTCCAGCACCGCTGCGCACGTCGCGCGCGACCCGCACAAGCCGAACTACCGCCAGGTCCACCTGATCCACGCGGAACTGCACGACGAACTCGCGGGCCAGCGGCTTCGCCGTCGGGCCCGGCGAGCTCGGCGAGAACGTGACGACCCGCGGCGTCGACCTGCTCGGCCTGCCCGTCGGCACGCGGCTGCGCCTGGGCGCGGACGCGGTCGTCGAGGTCACCGGGCTGCGCAACCCGTGCCGCCAGATCGACGGGCTCGCCGACGGTCTCATGGCCGCGACGCTCGACCGCGACGCGGACGGCGGGGTCGTCCGCAAGAGCGGGGTGATGGCCGTCGTCCTGGCCGGCGGCGAGGTGCGCCCCGGCGACCCGATCGGCGTCGAGCTGCCCGCCCTCCCCCACCGGGCGCTCGCGCCCGTGTGAGCAGCGGCACCCCCCGGTTTGTCCCCGGGCGATGACGGTCCGGCGGCCCGACGTCCATAGACTCGCGCGGACGCTCGGGTCCGGAGTCCCGGTCGGCGCCCTCGGAGGAGGTCCCAGGTGCAGAAGGTCCTGATCGCCAACCGCGGTGAGATCGCGGTGCGGATCGCACGCGCGTGCAAGGACGCGGGCATCGGCAGCGTCGCGGTCTACGCCGACCCCGACCGGGACGCGTTGCACGTCCGGGTCGCGGACGAGGCGTTCGCCCTCGGCGGCGTCGACGCCGGGCGAGAGCTACCTGGTCGTCGACAAGCTCCTCGAGGCGGCCGCGAAGTCCGGGCGCGGACGCGGTGCACCCCGGCTACGGCTTCCTCGCCGAGAACGCCGACTTCGCGCAGGCGGTGCTGGACGCCGGGCTGATCTGGATCGGCCCGCCGCCGTCCGCGATCGTCGCCCTCGGCGACAAGGTGAAGGCCCGTCACATCGCCCAGCGCGCCGGGGCACCGCTCGTCGCGGGCACCGCCGACCCGGTCTCGGGCTCGGACGAGGTCGTCGCGTTCGCGTCCGAGTTCGGCCTGCCGGTCGCCATCAAGGCGGCGTTCGGCGGCGGCGGACGCGGCATGCGCGTCGCGCGGACGCTGGAGGAGATCCCCGAGCTGTACGACTCGGCGGTCCGCGAGGCGGTCTCCGCCTTCGGCCGCGGCGAGTGCTTCGTCGAGCGCTACCTCGACCGCCCGCGCCACGTCGAGACCCAGTGCCTGGCCGACACGCACGGCAACGTCGTCGTCGTCTCGACCCGCGACTGCTCGCTGCAGCGCCGCCACCAGAAGCTCGTCGAGGAGGCGCCGGCGCCGTACCTGAGCCAGGCGCAGGTCGACGAGCTGTACCGGGCGTCCAAGGCGATCCTGACCGAGGCCGGCTACGTCGGCGCCGGCACGTGCGAGTTCCTCGTCGGACAGGACGGCACGATCTCGTTCCTCGAGGTCAACACGCGCCTGCAGGTCGAGCACCCGGTCTCGGAGGAGGTCACCGGCCTCGACCTCGTCCGCGAGATGTTCCGGATCGCCGACGGCGAGGCGCTCGGCTACGGCGACCCGGAGATCCGCGGCCACTCGATCGAGTTCCGGATCAACGCCGAGGACGGCGGGCGCGGCTTCTTCCCGGCACCCGGCACGCTGACGGCCTGGCGCCCGCCGACCGGGCCCGGCGTCCGGCTCGACTCGGGCTACGAGCTCGGCGAGACGATCCCGGGCATGTTCGACTCGCTCGTCGCGAAGCTCGTGATCACGGGCGCGAGCCGCGAGCAGGCGCTGGAGCGCTCCCGGCGGGCGCTGGACGAGTTCGTCGTCGACGGCATGCCGACGGTGATCCCGTTCCACGCCTCCGTCGTGCGCGACCCGGCGTTCGCGCCGGCCGCGGGCGTCCCGTTCTCGGTGCACACGCGCTGGATCGAGACCGAGTACGACAACCAGCTGACCGCGTACGCGGGCGCCGACCGCGGACGCCCCGGAGGCCGCCGAGCGCGAGCGCCTCACCGTCGAGGTCGGCGGGCGGCGGCTCGAGGTCGTCCTGCCCGCGGGCTTCGCGGCCGCGGCCGGCGGCGCCGGCGGCGCCGGCGGCGGCGCCAAGCCCGCCCGGCGCGCCGCGACGCGCAAGACCGCCGTGGCGGCCGGCGGCGACGCGCTGACCTCGCCGATGCAGGGCACGATCGTCAAGGTCGCGGTCTCGGACGGCGCGCAGGTCGAGGTCGGCGACCTGATCGTCGTCCTCGAGGCGATGAAGATGGAGCAGCCCCTGAACGCGCACAAGGCCGGCACGGTCAGTGGACTGTCGGCGGAGGTCGGCGCGACGGTCAGCAGCGGCTCGGTGCTGTGCGAGATCAAGGCCTGACCACCGGGCGTCCCGCCCGGCTGCTCGCCGCCCTGGCCTTGGCCGCGGCGACCGTGTGTGTGCCCGCGCCCGCAACCGCGGCCGACGGCGTCGGCGCGGACACCGTCGCGGAGATCGTCGACGCCCTGCGCGCCGACCGCCTCTACGTCGACCCGGGGATCGGCGAGACCTTCGCCGAGGGGCAGATCTCCCAGCTCCAGATCCGGATCGGCCAGGCGGAGACGCCGATCTTCCTCGCGATCCTGGCGACGGACGAGGTCATCCAGGCCTCCGAGGAGCAGTCCCGCCAGGCACTGGCGAACGAGCCCACGGGTGAGCCGACCGACGAGCCGACCGACGACCCGGCGGACGGCGAGATCGACGAACCGCTCGACCCGGCGGACGAGACCGCCGAACCGCTCGACACCCTCGACCCCGAACCGGCGGTCGATCCCGGCCCCGCGGCGACCGCGAACGCGACGCCGGGCCCGACTCCGGCCGCGTCCCCGTCGGCTTCGGCGTCGGCGTCCCCGTCTGCGTCGGCGACCGGCGACGGGGGCGGCCTGCCCGGCGAGATCGCCCGCGCGATGAACGTTCCCGGCACGTTCGCGGTCGTCGAGGGCACGTCGTTCGCACGCCACGTCCACGGTCATCCCCGGCGTCGAGACGCTCGCCGCCGAGGCGACCGCGAGCGGGGCCGACACAACGACTGCACTGCTCGAGTTCGTCGACGCGGTGGACGTGGCGGCCGGCCAGGTCGGCGGGCCGGCGCAGCCTGCGACGACGAGAAGACGGGGACCGGGCTCCACGACGTGGGTGCTCGCCCTGGTCGCGGTGGGCGCCGTGCTGCTCCTCGCCCTCCGCCGGCAAACCCAAGCCACCGGCGTAACCTGGAGCATGGAACGCTAGCTCCGCAGCACAGGACCGCGCCAGCCGCAGCGGCCCAGGGCCTTTCGCCCGGTTCGTCGAGTGGGGCCAGCTGCGCGTGAGCGGGCCGGGCTTCTTCGCGGTCTGCCTGATCATCGTGTTCTCGTGGCTGTTCAGCTACCCGATCTGGCACGACTCGAAGTCCTGGCAGTACGTCATCCACACCGTCGCGAGCGTCCTGACGCTGCTGCTCGTCGTCCTGCAGGAGAACGCGAGCCGGCGCGCGAACGAGACCGCGCAGGAGAAGCTGAACGTCATCGCCGAGGGCCTGGCCGCGCTGATGGACTCCCGCGCGAACGACGACCCCGCCCTCCACGACGCGACGAAGAAGCTCCGCCAGGCAGTGGGCCTCGAAGAGCGGCACTGATTCATGGCGTGCTCCGCACGCGAACGCTCGCGGCGCGCGCTGTCTCCGTGCCGCCCGGCCGACCCTTCGGTCGTTCGTTCCTCACTCCCTACGGGACGACCGCCCGGCACTACGGGCAGCTTCGCCACTCGCCGGACTGAGCGTCAGCCCGGGAGGTGCAGCAGGCGCGCGGCCTCGGCGACCGAGCCGGTCATCGACGGGTAGATCGCGAACGCGTGGGCGATCTGATCCACTGACAGTTTCTGGTCGACGGCGAGGGAGAGCGGGAAGATCAGCTCGCTCGCTCGCGGGGCGACGATCACGCCGCCGACGACGATCCCCGTGCCCGGCCGGCAGAACAGCTTGACGAACCCGTCCCGCACGCCGTGCATCTTGGCCCGCGCGTTGGTCGAGAGCGGCAGCATCACGGTGCGGGCGGCGATCTCGCCGCGCTCGACCGCCTCCTGCGAGCAGCCGACGGTGGCGATCTCGGGCGAGGTGAACACGTTGGCCGCGACGCTGCGCAGGTCGAGCGGGCTGACGGAGTCGCCGAGCGCGTGCTGCATGGCGATCCGGCCCTGCTGCGCGGCGACGGACGCGAGCATGAGAACGCCGGTGCAGTCGCCGGCCGCGTAGACGCCGCGGGCGGAGGTCCGCGAGACCCGGTCGACCTCGACGAAGCCGCCGGCCTTCAGCAGGATGCCCGCCTCCTCGAGCCCGAGCCCGGACGTGTTCGGGATCGACCCGACGGCCATCAGGGCGTGGCGTGCCCTCGAGCACCTCGCCACCGGACAGCGTGACGACGACCCCGTCGCCCTTGCGCACCACGCCGACGGCACGCGAGCTGCCCATCACGGTCATGCCGCGGCGGCGGAAGGCAGACTCGAGGACGACGGCGGCGTCCGCGTCCTCTCCGGGGAGCACCCGGTCGCGGGAGGACACCAGCGTCACCTGCGCGCCCAGGCTCTGGTAGGCGTTGGCGAACTCGGCGCCGGTGACGCCCGAGCCGACGACGATCAGATGCTCGGGGACCTCGGCCAGGCCGTAAACCTGAGTCCAAGTCAGAATCCGCTCGCCGTCGGGCATGGCCTCGGGCAGGACGCGGGGGTGCGCGCCCGGTCGCGACGAGGATCGACGTCCGCGGGGATCGTCTCCTCGGTGTCTCCCTCGGCGAGGACGACGTCGGGCCCGGCGAGGCTGCCGCGGGCGGTGACGACGCGGACGCCGGCCTCGACCAGGCGGTGGCGGATGTCGGCGGACTGCGCCGAGGCCAGCGCCAGCACCCGGGCGTTGACCTTCGCCAGGTCGACGCTGACGCCGGCGCCGGGCGCGAAGACCACGCCGAGTTCGTCCGACGTCGCCGCAGTCGACATCACCTCGGCGGTCGCGACGAGGGTCTTGGACGGCACACAGTCGGTCAGGACGCATGATCCGCCGATGCCGTCGCTGTCGACGACGGTCACCTCGCCCCCGAGCCGCCGCGCCACGAGGGCCGCCTCGTACCCGCCGGGGCCACCCCCGATCACCACGATTCTCGTCATAACTAGGCATTCTTCCTGCGTCGCTTCCAAGATCGCCCGGCGGCTCTCGTACTCTCTCGGTCCATGGCCCTCTACGCCGCCTACGGCTCGAACCTCGACGCGGCTCTCATGTCGCTCCTCGCCCCCCACTCCCCGCAGCGCGGCAGCGGCTGGTTGGTGGGCTGGCGGCTCACCTTCGGCGCCGAGAACCACGGCTGGGAAGGCTCGCTGTGCACGGTTGTGGAGGACGCCGGGCCACCAGGTGTTCGTCTCCCTCTACGACGTCCCCCCGCAGGACGAGAGCGCGCTCGACGGCTGGGAAGGCTCCGCCGTCGGCATCTACCGCAAGATTCAGATCCGCGTCGCCACGATGGAGGGCGACGAACTCGCCTGGATGTACGTGGTGGACGGGTACGAGGGCGGCCTGCCGTCCGCCCGCCTGGTGGGCCAGATCGCGGATGCCGCCGAAAAGGCCGGCGCCCCGGACGACTACGTGGCGTGGCTGCGCGACCGGCCGTGCCGGTCCGTCGGCCTCGAGTGACCGACCTCTCGGGTGACGTGCCGCACGACCCCTACGCCCGCGCGGCTTCGGCGGCCGCGCGGGTGCTCGAGCTGACCGGCGCCCCCGCGTTCGACGTGGCGGTCGTACTCGGCTCCGGCTGGGCCGCGGCGGCGTCCGCGCTGGGCGAGACCCTGGCGTCCTTGCCCGTCACCGACCTGCCGGGCTTCGCGGCGCCCAGCGTCGCCGGCCATTCCCCGACGGTGCGGGACGTCCGGGCGCGGGGCGGGGCCCGCGTCCTGGTCTTCGAGGGGCGCTACCACTACTACGAGCACCGCGACCCGGTCGCCACCGCGCACGCCGTGCGGACGGCCGCGGCGGCCGGCGCGCGTGCCGTCGTCCTCACCAACGCGGCGGGCAGCCTGCATGCCGCGTGGCCGCCCGGGACGGCCGTGCTGATCCGCGACCACCTCAATCTGACGGGGGCTTCGCCGCTGACCGGCGGGCGCTTCGTCGACCTGACCGAGGCCTACTCCCCCGCGCTGCGCGAGCGGTGCCGCGAGCTGCGACCCCACCTGCGGGAGGGGATCTACGCACAGTTCCCCGGCCCGCAGTACGAGACGCCCGCCGAGGTGCGGATGGCCGGCGTCCTCGGCGCGGACCTCGTCGGGCAGTCGACGACGCTCGAGACGATCGCCGCGCGCGAGGCGGGCTTGGCGGTCCTCGGGATCTCGCTGGTGACCAACCTGGCCGCCGGCGTCGGCGACTCGCCGCTGCACCACGGCGAGGTACTCGAGGCGGGCCGCCTCGCCGCCGCCGACCTCGGCGAACTGCTGGGCGAGCTGCTCGCCGGCTGGCCGCCCGCCCCGTGAGGCCCGCGCTTCTCGCGGCCGCCGAGCGCTGGATGGCGGACGACCCGGACCCCGCCTCCCGCGCAGAGCTCGCCGACCTGATCGCCCGTCAGGACGCCGCGGAACTCGCCGACCGCTTCGCCGGGACGCTGGAGTTCGGCACCGCCGGCCTACGCGGCCGGCTCGGCGCCGGGCCGAACCGGATGAACCGGGCGGTGGTGATCCGGGTGGCTCTCGGATTGGCGAGGTACCTGAAAGACCGTCAGGTACCCGGCGGAGTCGTGGTCGGCTACGACGCGCGGCACCTGTCCCGGGAGTTCGCCGAGGACTCGGCCGCGGTCTTCGCCGCCGCCGGCCTACGGGCCCGGGTGCTGCCGGGGCCGCTGCCGACGCCGGTGCTCGCGTTCGCCGTCCGGGCGCTCGGGGCCGCCGCCGGGGTCATGGTGACCGCGTCGCACAACCCGCCCGCCGACAACGGCTACAAGGTCTACCTCGGCGACGGGCGCCAGATCGCCCCGCCCGCGGACGCGGAGATCTCGGCCGTGATCGCCGCCGCGCCGCCGGCGGTCGCCGTGCCTCGCGGACGCGACCTGGGAGCGCCTCGGCGGCGAGGTCGCTTCACTCGTACGCGGCGCGGGCGGCTTCGCTGGTGCTCCCCGGCCCCCGCGCGCTGCGGATTGCGTACACGCCCCTGCACGGCGTCGGCCGCGACGTCCTGCTCGACGTGTTCGCCCGGGCGGGCTTCGATCCCCCGCTGGTGGAAGCGGCCCAGGCCGAGCCTGACCCGGACTTCCCGACCGTCGCGTTCCCCAATCCGGAGGAGCCCGGCGCGCTCGACCTCGCGCTCGCGCTGGCCGCCGACTCGGGCGCGGACCTCGTCCTGGCCAACGACCCGGACGCCGACCGGTGCGCCGCCGCGGTGCCGACACCGGCCGGCCCGCGGGTCCTGACCGGGGACGAGATCGGCGCACTGCTCGCCGAGCACCTCGCCTCCACCGGCCGCGCGCCGGGCGCGTTCGCGACGACGATCGTGTCGTCCTCGCTGCTCGGCCGGATCGCCGCCGCGCACGGCCGGCCGTACGCGCAGACGCTGACCGGGTTCAAGTGGCTGACCCGCGTGGGTGGCCTCGGATACGCGTACGAGGAGGCGCTCGGCTACTGCGCCGACCCGGCAGCCGTGTGCGACAAGGACGGCATCACCGCCGCGCTGCTGCTCGCGGAACTCGCGGCCGCGTGCCGGGCCCGCGGCGAGACGCTGCTCGACCGCCTCGACGACCTCGCCCGCCGGCACGGCCTGCACGCGACCGACGCGCTGTCGGTGCGCCTCGACGACCCCGCGGCGATCGCGGCCGTCCTGGACCGGTTGCGCTCTGACCCGCCGTCAGTTCTGGGCGGACGGGTGGTCGAGCGGGTGGACGACCTGCTTCTCCCGGCACCCGGGTCTGCCGGCGACCGACGGCGTCCGGCTGGTGCTCGCCGGGCCGGCGCGCGTCGTCGTCCGCCCGAGCGGGACGGAGCCGAAGCTGAAGTGCTACCTCGAGGTCGTCGTCGCCGGCGGGCGACGACCTGCCGGCCGCGCGGGCGCGGGCGGCGTCCGACCTCGCGCTGATCCGCGCCGACCTGGCCGCCGCCACCGGGCTGAGCTGACCCCGGCCCCCGTGCGTCCGACAATCAGCGTCCTATAACGGGTCGATTGCCGGACGGGCGGGGTGCTGCCCGCCGTTCGGCGAAACAGGCTGACGGGACGGGTTCACCAGGGCCTCGTAGCTGGCGGCCCCGACCTCGTCCTGGACGGCGGCGGGCACGTGCGCGCTGTCCAACGCGACGTCGCTCCCGCGCAACGCGATGCTGACGGGCGCGCCCTCGCGGTCGAGCAGGATCTCGACCGGGACGGTCCCGGCCACCGTCGCGGAGTCGATTCCGCGCGCGGCGAGGCTGGAGTCCAGGCCGAGCAACGCGATCGCCCGGGACGCGGGCAGCGTCCCGACGACGGCGGCGCCGTCCGGGGTCGGGCGGACGTCCTGGGCGTCGACCGCGCGGAGCGCCCCGGCGACCTCGTCCACGACTGCCTTGCCCGAACTGGTGTTCACGACTGTGCCGTGGGTCGTCGACGCCTCGGCGGTCAGGACCTTCGTCAGCCCGGCGGCCAGCACCCGCTTCGCCCGGCCCGGGGCGAGGGTGTCCGCGATGCTGAGCTTCCCGTCGGGCGCGGGCGTGTGCTGCGCGACCGGCTCGGACCCGCACGCGCCGAGCACCGCCGCCACGCTCGCCCCCGCGAGCAGTACCGCGAATTTCCGCACAGTCGCCCCCCACATGCCATATGTCCCGCCATCCTCACGGTCGCATCCGGCGCTGCGGACCGGAACGTCCGAACGTCCCGGTTTGCCTCCCCCGATCGTCCGGGGGTGCGCGGCAGCCGGGTGACACATCCCACAGCCGGACGCGCAGAGGGGTACTCCGCGAGGCCCGGGTAGGCACTCGGACCATGTGCGGATTTGCTGGGTGAACTGCGCCTCGACGGCGCTCGGCCGGACCTGGCAGCGGTCGACCGGATGGCGGCGACGATGGCGCCCCGCGGGCCGGACGCGGCGGGGGTGTGGGCGCACGGGGCGATCGCGCTCGGCCACCGGCGGCTGCAGATCATCGACCTCAGCGGAGGCGGGCGCGCAGCCGATGGTCGACCCGGAGCTCGGGCTGGCGCTCGTGTTCAACGGCTGCATCTACAACCACGCGGAGCTGCGGGGCGAACTCGAGGCGCCGGCTACCGGTTCTTCTCCACCAGCGACACCGAGGTCATCGCCAAGGGCTACCACCACTGGGGCGACCGGGTCGTCGACCACCTGCTCGGCATGTTCGCGTTCGTCGTGCACGAGCGCGACACCGGCCGGGTCCTGCTGGCGCGGGACCGGCTCGGCATCAAGCCGCTCTACCTGACCGAGCGCCCGGGCGCGCTGCGGTTCGCCTCGACCCTGCCGGCGCTGGTCGCGGGCGGCGGCGTCGAACACCGACATCGACCCCGTCGCGCTGCACCACTACCTGACGTTCCACAGCGTCGTCCCGGCGCCGCACACGATCCTGGCCGGCGTCCGCAAGCTGCCGCCCGCGACGATCCTGGCGATCGAACCGGACGGCACGCCGCCGCGAGACGCGAGTACTGGCGGCCGGAGTTCACCCGCGATCCCGAGCGCGAGACTGGACGGAGCGGGACTGGACGGACGCGGTCCTCGACTCCGTCCGGACGGCCGTGCGCCGCCGCCTCGTCGCGGACGTCCCGGTCGGCGTGCCTGCTCTCCGGCGGTCTCGACTCCAGCCTCGTCGTCGGCCTGCTCGCCGAGGAGGGCCAGCGCGGCCTCGCCACGTTCAGCATCGGCTTCGAGGCCGCGGGCGGCGAGGAGGGCGACGAGTTCCGCTACTCCGACGTCGTCGCGCGCGAGTTCGGCACCGACCACCACCAGATCCGCATCCCCACCGCAGCGGATGCTGCCGGCACTGCCGCGCGCGATCGCCGCGATGAGCGAGCCGATGGTCAGCCACGACGCCGTCGCCTTCCACCTGCTGTCCGAGGAGGTCGCGCGCCACGTCAAGGTGGTGCAGTCCGGGCAGGGCGCGGACGAGGTCTTCGCGCGGCTACCACTGGTACCCGCCGATGCGGGACGCGGGCGACGACCCCGTCGGCACGTACGCGACAGCGTTCTTCGATCGCGACGCTGACGGCCCGCAACGCGATGCTGAACCCGGCGTACCGGCTCGACGGGACGTCACCCGGGAGTTCGTCGCCGCCCACTTGGACGCCCCCGGCGCCGACACCGCCGTGGACGCGGCCCTGCGCCTGGACTCGCAGGTCATGCTCGTCGACGACCCGGTGAAACGGGTCGACAACATGACGATGGCGTGGGGGCTGGAGGCACGTGTACCGTTCCTCGACCACGAGCTGGTCGAGCTCGCTGCGGCCTGCCCGCCGGAGCTCAAGCTCGCCCAGGACGGCAAGGGCGTGCTGAAAGAGGCCGCCCGCAAGGTGATCCCGGCCGAGGTGATCGACCGGCCGAAGGGCTACTTCCCCGTCCCGGCGCTGAAGTTCCTCGAGGGCCCGTACCTCGAGCTGGTGCGGGACGCGCTGCACGCCCCGGCGGCGCGCGAGCGCGCGCTGTTCTCCGACGCCGAGGTCGCCCGCCGCCTCGCCGACCCCAACGGCGAGCTGACGCCGCTGCGCGGAAACCCGCTGTGGCAGCTCGGGCTGCTCGAGATGTGGCTGCAGGCCCATGACATCTGACGCCCGTCGGAAGTGACAGCCTCGCAACGTCGAGCCTGGAGTGCGGCTGGGGCCGCCTGATCCTGGGTCAGACGTTCGACGACCACGCCGACCTCCTGGCCGTGCTGCGCGAGGAGGGGCCGGGTCGCCGCGACATCTGCATCTACGTCGCCGAGCCGCAGGTACTGACGAGCCTCGCGCCGTCCGAGCTGTTCATCGACCCGTCGGTGACCTACCGGCTCTGGCTCGGGCCGGACTTCCCGCGGCCCGCGGGCGCCGCTCCCCGGGCATCGAGATCCGCGAGCTGGCCGGCGAGGCCGACGCAGAGGAGGTCAACCGCCTGTACGCGGCGTGCGGCATGCTGACCGCGCCGTCCGAGCGGCTGGTCGCGAACCAGACCGGCGAGGTCCTGACTTACCTGATCGCGACGGACGTCGACACCGGCCGGCGCCCTCGGCACCGTCACCGGCGTCGACCACCACCGGGCGTTCGGCGACCCCGACCGCGGCTCGAGCCTGTGGTGCCTCGCGGTCGACCCGCAGTCCCCGCGGCCGGGCGTCGGCGAGGCGCTCGTCCTGGCGCTGGCCGACCGCCTCGAGGCCGCCGGGGCCGCATACGTCGACCTGTCCGTCGTCCACGACAACGCGCCGGCGATCAAGCTGTACGAGAAGCTCTGCTTCGTCCGCGTGCCCGTGTTCTGCGTGAAGCGCAAGAACCCGATCAACGAGCGGCTGTTCGCGGCCGACCCCGCGGAGAACCTCTCCCGGCTCAACCCGTACGCGCGGATCGTCGCCGACGAGGCGATCCGCCGCGGCATCGGGGTCGACGTGCTCGACCCCGAGTGGGGCGAGCTGCGCCTGACCCACGGCGGGCGGACGGTCCTGACCCGCGAGTCACTCTCGGAGCTGACGACGGCCGTCGCCATGAGCCGCTGCGACGACAAGCGCGTCACCCGCCGGATCCTCGCGCGAGGCCGGGCTGCGCGTGCCCCGCGGGCGCTCGGCGACCTTCGACGAGGCGGACGCCGCATTCCTCGCCGAGAGCGGGGCGGTCGTCGTCAAGCCCGCGCGCGGCGAACAGGGCCAGGGCATCACGGTCGGCGTGCGGACCCCCGAGGACCTGACCGCCGCGCTCGGCCTCGCCCAGCGCTTCTGCAGCCAGGTGCTGCTGGAGGAAGTCGTCACCGGCGACGATCTGCGTGTGTTGGTGATCGACCGTCAGGTCGTCGCCGCCGCCGTCCGAAGGCCGGCGCGCGTCGTCGGCAACGGGCCGACACACGGTCGCCGAACTGATCGAGGCGCAGAGCCGCCGCCGGTCGAGCGCGACGGGCGGAGAGTCCCGGATCCCGCTGGACGACACGACCGCTCGCGATCGTCGCGGAGGCCGGCTACGCCCTCGACGACGTCCTGCCGGACGGACGAGGTGCTCACCGTCCGCAAGACCGCGAACCTGCATACCGGCGGGACGATTCACGACGTGACCGCGGACCTGCACCCCGACCTCGCCGCGGCCGCCGAACTCGCTGCCGAGGCCCTCGACATCCCGGTCGTCGGCATGGACTTCATGGTCCCGGCGGTCGACGGACCCGACTACCACGTCATCGAGGCCAACGAGCGTCCCGGCCTGGCCAACCACGAACCGCAGCCCACCGCCCAGCGCTTCGTCGACCTGCTCTTCCCCGCGACCCGCCCCCTCCCGCAGGCGTGGGATCCCACGGCCTGGAACGGGAAGCGTTCGACGAAGGGCGGCGACCACCGTGTCTGACGGCCCGTCGACCCAAACTGTTCGGCATCGACGAGGAGTGGATGCGCGACATCCTGCTCCGGCTGCTCGTCACGCCCAGCCCCACGGGGCGGACCGACCAGATCATGCAGTATTTGGGCGAGGTCCTGACCGACTGGGGATCCCGTTCGAGCTGACCCGCCGCGGCGCCCTGCTCGCGCGGCTGGCCGGCAAGCGCCCCGCGCCGGCGCGCGCCGTAGTCGTGCATTCGGACACGATCGGCATGGCCGTGCGCGCCCTCAAGGACAACGGGCGCCTCGGCCGCCATGCCGATCGGAACGCACAGCGCGCGGTTCTCCGAGGGCGCTCGCGTCACGATCTTCACCGACGACCCGGACGTCTTCTACCTCGGCACCGTCCTGCCGCTCAAGGCCAGCGGGCACGCCTACAACGAGGAAGTCGACACCCAGGGCGTCGGCTGGGAGCAGGTCGAGATCCGGGTGGACGAGGACGTCCACGACCGCGCGGGGCTGGTGCAGCTGGGCATCGAGGTCGGCGACTTCGTCGCCCACCACACGCTTCCGGAGATCACCCGCTCCGGCTTTGTGAAGTCCCGCCACCTGGACGACAAGGCGGGGGTCGCGGCCGCGCTGGCGGGCTTCAAGGCCGTCGTCGAGGCCGGGGTCGAACTGCCCGTCACCTCGCACCTGCTCATCACGATCGCCGAGGAGGTCGGGCACGGCGCGAGCCACGGCCTGCACAAGGACGTCGCCGAGATGCTCTCGATCGACTCCGCGATCGTGGCGCCGTGCCAGGAGTCGCGCGAGACGGGCGTGACCATCGCGATGCAGGACATGACCGGGCCGTTCGACTACCACCTGACGCGGCGTCTGATCGCGCTGTGCAGCGAGTACGGCATCGAGCACCGCCGGGACGTGTTCCGCAACTACCGCTCCGACGTGGCCGCCGCGATCGAGGCCGGGGCCGAGACTCGGGCCGCGCTCGTCGGCTTCGGCACGGACGCCACGCACGGGCACGAGCGGACGACGATCCACGCCATGCGCAGCGTCGCCGAACTCGTCGGGCTGTACCTGCAGACCGATCTGACCTTCGCCGGCTGGGACTCCCGCCGCGGTCGGCACGCTCGAGGACTTCCCCAGCGAGGGCCAGCCCGCGCCCGCCCAGATGACGGTCGAGACAGAACCCGAGGCTTCCTAGAGCGCGGGCTTGGCCGTCGAGTACAGCCACGACATGAAGAACGCGTCGAGGTCGAGGCCGGACTCGTCCTCGGCGAGCTCGACGAACTCGGCGGTGGTGCCGTTGCCGTCCCGCCAGGTGCCCGTCCACTCGGTCAGGATCCGGAAGAACACCTCGTCGCCCGACGCGCAGCCGAAGCTGGTGCAGCGTCATCGCGCCTCGGTCGTACACGGCGGTGTCGAAGAGGTGGTCGCGGCCGGGGTCGCCGATCTCGATCTTCCAGAACGGGTTCTTCGCCGACCGCGCATAGTTCGCGTCGAAGGCGTCCTGGGCGGCCTCGGGGTACCTGCGCTCGCCCCACATCCACTCGGCGTACGTGGCGAAGCCCTCGTTGAGCCAGATGTCGCGCCACGTCGCCGGGCTGACGCTGCCACCGAACCATTGGTGGGCCAGCTCGTGGACCATGATCTCCGTGCCGTGGTCGCCGCCGAAGATGCCGTAGGCGTACGTCGGCCGGGTCTGGTTCTCGAGCGCCCCGCCGTAGGGGAACGTGTGGACGACCCCGCCCGCCGAGCTGAACGGGTAGGGGCCGAACCGTTCGGACAGGAAGTTCAGGACGTTCGCGCCCTTACTCAGGTCGGCCATCGCCGACTCGCCGACCGTCGACGGGGAGTCGCCGATGCGGCCGGTGGCCCACCGGGACTTGCCGAACGTGCCCCTCGGGGGGCCGGCGTAGCGCCAGCCGTCGAGAGTGTTGCCGTCCGCCTCGAAGGACGTCGACCCCAGCCCTTTCGACACGACGATGTCGTCGACGAACGCCCCGGTCGCCGGGTCCTCGTAGGTGGACAGGTAGGTGATCGCGACCTCGACCGTCTTGCCGGCGTACGGCGACAGGTCGACCGACCAGTGCTGATAGGCCTTGTCGGAGCCGGTCGCGGCCCACCAGCGGCCGGGCTTCGCCGTCGTCCCGGTGTTCTTGCACGTCCCGTTCTTCTGCAGCTTCAGGTAGTGGACGAGGAACGCGTGCGTCTGCAGGAGCCCGTTGCAGTTGCGGTCCGTCGTGCCGGAGGTGTGGCCGTTCGCGTCGCGCAGCGTCGTCCAGTCGTTCTTGCCCGCGGTGTGCGCCTCGACGAACAGCGCGGTCCCGCCGCCGGGGAAGTCGCGCGCGGCCCAGAACGACAGGCGCGAGCCCTTCTTCGGCACCTTGATCTTGCGGATCAGCCGCTGGTAGGCCTCGCCCCGACGCCCGGACAGCGCGTAGCGGCTGCCGGAGCGCGGGCCGACGCGGTCGACGAGCGCCGAGTCGACCGCGTCCCAGAACAGCACGCCGTCCTTGCGGTAACTCTTCAGGTCGAACTTCCCGATCGTCAGCGAGGCGAGGTACGGGACCATCGGCTCGGTCGCGTCCCACTTCCACGTCGTCCAGCCCTTGCTGGTCGAGCGGCCGCTGAGCACGCCGCCGGCCAGCGCCGTCAGGCCCTTCGGCACCGTCGCCCGGACGGTGTAGGTCGCCTTGTCCTGCAGCGAGTCGTTGACGGGGAACCACCGGGACGCGACGTGCGGCTCGCCGGCGAACAGCGCGCCGGTCTTCGACGGCAGGAACCCCGTGGCCCGGTCGGACGGGAGCGGCTCACGCAGCGCCCGCGGCACCCCTGAGTAGCGCACGACCGTGGTGAACAGCTGCCCGTCGGGCACCCCGGCGCTCGGGGACACGACGAGTTCGCCGCGGCTGCGCCGGAAGGTCGCGTCCAGGGTGTCGACCGCGACCGAACTGACGGTCAGGCCGACGAGGTCGAGGTTGAACTGCGACAGGTTCTGGGTGGCCCGCGCGGTGATCGTCGCCGTCCCGCGGAGCATCTTGGTCGACGGTGTGTACCGAAGGTCCAGAAAATAGTGCTGGACGTCGTAGCCGCCGTTGCCGTCGCGCGGGAAGTAGGGGTCGCCGAACCCGGCGGCGCCTGGCAGGAACGGCAGGTCCTCCCCCGGCGGGTCGCTCGGAACGCCGGCGGCACTGCCGTAACCACCGAGCAGGGACAGCACCGCGGCGAGGACGAGGACGAGGACCCACCGCCGCCGGGGGCGGCCGGGAACGCGCAGACGCACGCTCGACAGGTCGGCCCCCCGTTGCACCCTGAGTACCTCCTGCCGGTCCTTCGAGGAGGATGGTAACCCCGCAAGCTGATTCGATCTTCCTGATGATCCGTCAGGAAGATCGACCCGCGTCAGGAAGCGCGCGCGGGGTGCGGCGGGGGCGCTCCGGACTAAGATCGTCGGCGTGGTGACGACGGCGCGGGCACGAGTAGACCCGGTGCTCTCGGGCCTCGGGCTCCCGGCGACCGATGCCGAACTGCGTCGCCTCCTGCACACCGTGACCCCGGTGGACGCGGTCGGCACCGACGCCAGGGCGGAACGCCTCGCCGCCCGCGCGGTGAAGGGCCCCGCGAAGGCTGCCGCGCTCGACCTCGTCCTGCGCCTGATCGACCTGACCACCCTGGAGGGCCGTGACACGCCCCGCTCGGTGGCGGCGTTGTGCGCCCGCGCCCGCCGGCCCGACCCGGGCGACGCCGCCGCTCCCCCGGTGGCGGCCGTCTGCGTCTACCCCGACCTCGTCCCGGCCGCCCGGGCCGCCCTGGACGGGTGCGGGGTGCTCGTCGCCAGCGTCGCGACCGCGTTCCCCAGCGGGCGGGCCACGCTCGACCGTCAAGCTCGCCGACACGGCCGCCGCGGTGTCCGCGGGCGCCGACGAGATCGACATGGTGATCGACCGCGGGGCGTTCCTGACGGGCCGTTACCTGCAGGTGGCCGAGGAGGTCCGCGCCGTCAAGGACGCCTGCGGGGCCGCGCACTTGAAGGTGATCCTCGAGACCGGCGAGCTCGGCTCCTACGACGCCGTCCGGCGCGCCGCCTGGCTCGCGATGCTGGCCGGCGCCGACTTCGTCAAGACGAGCACCGGCAAGATCGCGCCCGCCGCGACCCGGCCGGTCGCCCTCGTCCTGCTCGGCGCGGTCGCCGACTTCGAACGGGCCACCGGCCGCCGGGTCGGGGTCAAGGTCGCGGGCGGCGTCCGGACGGTCAAGGACGCGTTCCGTTACCTCGTCCTCGTCCACGAGACGGCGCCGGCGTTGCTGGATCCGAGATGGTTCCGGATCGGCGCTTCCGGCTTGCTGGACGACGTCCTGATGCAGCGTCAGAAGTTGCGGACCGGCCACTACACCGGCCTCGACCACATTCCGGCGGGCTGAGATGACCACGTCGTTCGACTACGCCCCCGCCGCGGAGTCCCGCGCGGCAGCGGCCCTGCGCGAGCGCTACGGGCCGTTCGTCGGCGGGGAGTTCACCGAGGGCCGCGGCGGGGTGGTCCCGTGTCTCGACCCCGCCACCGAGTCCGTGCTCGCCTCCGTGAGCGTTGCCGGGGACGCCGACGTCGACGCCGCGGTCGCCGCCGCCCGGGCCGCGCTCGACGGGCCGTGGTCGGCGCTCGGCGGCCGCGGCCGCGCCGCGCTCCTGTACCGGCTGGCGCGCCTCGTCGAAGAGCACGCCCGCGAGCTCGCGGTGCTGCAGACGCTGGAGACGGGCAAGCCGCTGCGCGAGTCGGCCGACCTCGACCTCCCGCTCACGGTCGCGCACCTGTTCTCCTGCGCCGGCTGGGCCGACAAGCTCGGCTACGCGGGCCGCGGCCCGGCGCCGGGCCCGGTCGGGGTCGTCGCCGGCGTCCTGCCCTGGACGTTCCCGCTGCCGCTGCTGGCCGCGAAGCTGGCCCCGGCCCTGGCCTGCGGCAACACCGTCGTGCTCAAGCCCGCGGGTTCGACCCCGCTGACCGCGTTGCGCCTCGCCGAACTGGCCCGCGAGGCCGGCCTGCCCGCCGGGGTCGTCAACGTCGTGCCTGGCCCGGCGGCGACCGGCCGCGCGCTCGTCGCGCACCCCGGCGTCGCGGCCGTGTCCTTCACCGGCTCGGCCGAGGCGGGCCGCGATGTCGCCCGGACTCTCGCCGGGTCGGGGCGCCGGCTCGCGCTGGACCTGGGCGGCGCCGGGTGCGCCGCGCTCGTGTTCGACGACGCGCCCCTGGCCGCCGCGGTGGACGGGGTCGTCGACGGCTTCCTGCTGAATTCCGGGCAGGCGTGCACGGCCACGTCCCGGTTGCTGATCGGCGAGGCAGTCCACGACGAGTTCGTCGAGGCTTTGCTGCGGCGCCTCGCGACGCTGCGCCAGGGCGACCCGCTGGACCGCAACACCGACCTCGGCCCGCTGCACTCGGCCGACCGGCTCGCGGCGGTGCGGTCCCTCGCCGAGGCGGCCGTCGACCGACGGCGCGAGGCCGTGGACGGTCACGACGGCGCCCGCCGGGCCCGGCCGCTGGCACGCGCCGACGGTGTTCACCGGCGTCGCGCCCACGCACCGCCTCGTCCGCGACGGAGGTCTGCGGCCCGCTGCTCGCCGTCCTGGCCTTCCGCACGGCCGAGGAGGCCGTCGCGCTCGCCGACGACACGCCCTACGGCCGCGCCGCCGCCGTCTGGACGGAGAAGGGCTCGCGCCTCGCCTGGCTCGCCGGCCGGCTGCGGACCGGCGTCGTCTGGGCCAACACCGTGCACCGCGCCGACCCGGCCGCGCCCTCCGGCGGCTACCGCGAGTCGGGGTCCGGGCGCGAGGGCGGCCGCCAGGGCCTGGCCTTCTACCTTCAGGGCGGGCCGCATGGCTGAGCCCGCCCGCCCGGTCGCCACCGCCCGGCTGTTCCTCGGCGGCACGTTCGCACCGTCGGAGTCGGGCCGGACGTACCCGGTCACCGACCCCGCCGGCGAAGCCGCTGGGCTCGGCCGCGTCGGCGTCCCGCAAGGACGTCCGGGACGCGGTCGTCGCCGCCCGCGCGGCCGTGCCCGGCTGGGCCGCGACCGCGCCCTACCGACGCGGGAGGGTGCTGTACCGGGTCGCCGAACTCCTGGAGGGCCGCGGGGCGCACCTGGCCGCGGCCGTGAGCGCCGCCGAGGGGCTCGGGCCCGCCGACGCGGCCGAGGTCGTGGCCGCCGCCGTCGACCGCTGGGTCTGGTACGCGGGCTGGACGGACAAGCTCGCCTCCGTTGCGGGCACCGTCAACGGCGTCGGGGGCAGCTTCCTGAGCTACTCGCTGCCCGAGCCCGGCGGCGTCGTCGGCGTCCTCGCCCCGCAGGCCAGCTCGCTGCTGGGGCTCGTCGGCGTGCTCGCCCCCGTCCTGGCCGCCGGCGCCACCGCCGTCGTCGTCGGCTCCGAGCTACGCCCGCTGTCGGCGGTGATCCTGGCGGAGTGCCTAGCCGTGTCCGACGTCCCGCCCGGGGTGGTGAGCCTGCTGACCGGCGCCACCCGCGAGCTCGCGCCCACGCTCGCCGCGCACGGCGGCGTGGACGCCCTCGACCTCGCCGGCGCGCTGGACCTGGACCTTTCCGACAGGCGCGAGCTCACGAAGTCCCTCGAGCTCGCCGCAGCCGGGAACCTCAAGCGCCTCTTCCGCGTCAGGCAGAGCGACTGGGGTCCCGACCCCGGCGTGGATCGCCTGCTGTTCTCCTGTGAGACAAAGTGCGTGTGGCAACCCGTAGGTACGTGAAGACCGTGAGGGGAAATTCGTGAGCGAGTCCGACGACATCGAGGTCATCGAGGTGGTCCTCAGCACCGGGTCGGGCCTGATCGTCCGGTCGTTGTCCCTGGACGCCGAGATCGAGGCTCCGATCCTCGCGCTCGACGACAAGTGGCTGCTCTTCCCGACCGTCGCGGACCTCGCGGCGTTCGGCCGCGACAGCCACGCGCACACGCTCGTCGGCCACCCCTCCTGGGCGGACGTGGTCGAAGCCGCCACCCGGCGCGAGCTGGTCGCCGAGCTGCTCGACAGCTACGACCTCACGGAGGTCGCCGACCTCGTCACCGGCGACGCCGAGGACCGCTGGACGGCCGGCCTGCTCCTGACGCTCGCCCTCGAGATCTCCGACACGGCCGACTGCCCGACGCTGTCGGGCATGCCCATCGACGCGCCGCTCATCGCGCTCGAGGGCGACTCGTCCACGTTCGAGGGCCCGAAGAACTCGATGCGCCGGCGCGCCCTGTCCGACGAGGCCGACAAGAAGTGGCCCGCCATCCTCGCCGAGCTCGAGGCCAAGGCCGCCTGGTGGAGCGGCGGCGGTTACGTCGCGCCCCGTCCGCCGGAACGCAGCGCCGCCGACGCCGCGCGCCAACTCGCGCAGGCCGAGGCCTCCGTCGCGTCCCTCGACCCGGACCCCATCGCGGTCGCGGCAAAGCGCGTCCCGCTGGACGTGAAGGGTGCCGACTTCGTCCGCACCACCGACCCGAAGCGCCCCGCGCCGAAGAAGATCGAGACGCGGCCCGCACCCAAGGCCGCGCCGGTGAAGGCCGCGGTACCGGCGCCCGCCCCGAAGAAAACCGCACCGGCCCCCGCCCTCGACGACGACGACGGTGAGCCCGGCCCCCTGTGGGACGGGGTCGACGCCTACCCGATCGAGATTCACCTCCCCCGCGGCGTCGGGTACACCGTCGTCGGCTACCCGGACGAGACCTCCACGGTGTTCCTCGGCCGGCCCGGCCAGGTACTCGTGTTCGCCAACCGCCGCACGCTCGTGACCTACCTGCGCGAGAACCCCGACCACTCCCTCGCCGCGTTGCCGGGCTGGGGCGACATGGGCCCGCTGGACGCGGCCGCGCTCACCCCGGCCGGCTTCTACTACCTGCACGACGTCGCCGACCGCCTCGACGACGAGGACCTCGACGAGGACGGCTGCTCCGAGATCGCCGACGCGCTCGAGATCGCCGTCGAACTCGCGCAGCAGCTGAACATCTCTGCCGTCCTCGACGAGCTGGACGGGACGGGCCCGCTGAACCTCTACGTGGCCGCGCTCCTGGACCCCGACGCGATGGACGACTTCCCCGCCGTCGAGGACGCCGCCGCCCAGTGGAACCGGGTCGTCGCGTTGGTGGACAACGCCGTCACCTGGAAAGATTGAGGCTGACGACCCGTCAGAACGCTCTGTTGACCCGGTCCATCGCGGTTTCGGCGCGCAGGGCGGCGAAGCCCGGCTTGACGACGTCGTTGATGATCAGGAGCCGCTCGTCGAACGGGAGGAACGCCGACTTCATCGCGTTGACGGTGAACCAGGCGACGTCCGCGAGGTCGTACCCGAACGCCTGCGAGAGCTCGACGAACTCGTTCGTCAGCGTCGTCCCGCTCATCAGGCGGTTGTCGGTGTTCACGGTCACGCGGAAGTTCAGGCGCCGCAGCAGCCCGATCGGGTGCGTGGCGATCGAGACGGCCGCCCCGGTCTGCACGTTGGACGACGGGCACATCTCCAGCGGGATCCGCTTGTCGCGCACGTAGGACGCGAGCCGGCCGAGCTTCACCGGCGCGCCCGGTGCGTCCCCGCCGACGATGTCGTCGACGATCCGGACGCCGTGGCCGAGCCGGTCGGCCCCGCACCACTGGATGGCCTGCCAGATCGACGGGAGGCCGAACGCCTCGCCCGCATGGATCGTGAAGTGGAAGTTCTCCCGCTGCAGGTACTCGAACGCGTCCAGGTGGCGGGTGGGCGGGAAGCCCACCTCTGCGCCGGCGATGTCGAACCCGACGACGCCCTGGTCGCGGTGGCGGATCGCGAGCTCCGCGATCTCCTGCGACATCGCCTGGTGGCGCATCGCGGTGAGCAGCGCGCCGACGTAGATCCGATGCCCGGACGCGGCGGCCGCCCGCTCCCCGGCGCGGAACCCGTCCAGCGTGGCCTGGACGACCTCGTCGAGGCTCAGCCCGGCGTTCGTGTGCTGCTCGGGAGCGTAGCGAACCTCGGCGTACACGATGCCGTCCGCGGCGAGATCCTCGGCGCACTCGGCCGCGACGCGGAACAGCGACTCCCGCGTCTGCATCACGCCCACCGTGTGGCGGAACGTCTCCAGATAGCGCTCCAGCGACCCGGAGTTCGCGGACTCGGCGAACCACCGCGCGAGGGCGGACTCCTCCTGCGCAGGCAGGTCGGCGTAGCCGCTCGAAGCGGCGAGCGCGAGGACGGTTGCCGGGCGCAGGCCCCCGTCGAGATGATCGTGCAGGAGGACCTTCGGGGCGCGCCTGATCAGATCGCCCGAAGGTGCATGGACGCTGTGCCCGGAGGCGTGCGGTGCGGCCGTCATGCACTGGCACGGTACGCCGGGCGGGCCGATTTCTCAGGTACATACGCGGACTGGCGGCGCCGAATTCTCTCGACGCGGCGGCGGCGCGGCGGGCGGCGGGCAGAGGACCCCGGGGGGCGCCGCGCTGCTTCTGTCGATCGACGCCGAACTTGCAGTAGAACGGGCGAAATCGCGCGGGAAGGCTGTCCTACTGCAAGTTCGATGCGCGAGTCGGCGCGAATGCCCTGCGACCGACCGAAATATCGCTGGACACCCCAAATCGCCGGACGCGTCGAACCGTCACCCGAGGCACCGCCCGTCCTCCTAGAACGGCGGGATCTCGTCTTCGTCGGGCGGCGGTTTCGGCGCCGGTGGCTCGGGTTCTGGCTCTGGTTCGGGTTTCGGTTTGCGTTCCACCCAGGTGGTGGACTGGGGCCAGGGTTTGCCGTCGGCGCCGCGGCCGGGGCGGGGCGGCCAGGACGTCGGCTCCTGCTGGTCTCCGGCGGGGTCGGGGTCGGGGAGGTCCTCGACGATCGGGGGGACGTCGACGCGGTAAGTGTGCCCGAGCCTGGAGGTCCACAGGTATCTGTCGTTGCCGATCGCGCGCAGCGGCCAGCCCTTGTGCTTGAGGGTGTGGTCGTGGCGGCAGTTCGGGTCGAGGTTCCAGTCGAGGGTCGGGCCTCCCTTCGCGTGGTCGCGGACGTGGTCGATGTCGGTGCTGGACGCGGGCGCGCGGCAGCCGGGGCCGACGCACCGGCGCTTTCGGATCTGGACGGCGCGACGTAGCGCGGCGTTGGGGAATCTTCGCCTCGGGTCGTCGGTGCCGTGTCTGCGGTCGCCGGTCGGTGGTGCGCCGGGTTGCCTGTCGGTGCGGCGGGCGATGTCGGCGACTACCGCCTCCCAGGCGCCCGACAGGGGGAGCTGACGGTTCGTCAGTCTGGAATCGACGAGGTCGGCGAGCAAACTGATCGGGATCTGAAGTTCGACGGGCGCGTGTGAGCGCCAGGACCGTCTTTTCGCCCCGGTCGGGCAGGCGGTGACCAGCCCGGAGGTGAAATACCGCCCGGCTTCGTCGGTCAGGACGTAACGCCATTGGGCGGCGCCGAGGTCGGCGGCGAGGTCGCGGGCGTGGTGGATCGGGCCGTGCCCGGCGAGCTCGCCGGGAAACTGGGTCTATGTTCAGCAGGGTCGACAGGCGCACCCGCAGCTCTACGCCGTGCCGCGGGGGCTCGCGGCGGGCGATCTCGAGCCGGCGCTCCGGCGACACCGGCGCGAGCACCCTGACCTCGACCGGCGCCGGCTCGACCGGCGTAGGCTCCGGCTCGGATGCCCCCGGCGCAACCGTCTCTGCCTTCCACGGCACAACCTCGGACCCGGTCTTCTCGGGCTCGACCGTCTCGCCGGGCTCGACCGTCTCGCCGGGCTCGGACGCCTCTGGAGCCGGCTCGGGCGCCGAGTGCTCAGCCTCGTCGGCGTCGGCGTCGGCGTCGGGTGCGGGGCGTTCTCCGGGCGCGGGGCGGGACAGGGCCAGGTGCACGAGGATCTCCTCGTCGCTCAGCCCCTCGTACGTCCCGTCGGTCATCCCCAGGAACAGCTCGACCTTGATGTAGTCGATCGGGCGCCGATCGCCATCGCGCTTGGCCCGCCGGGCCAACGCGTCGATCCGCGCGCACGCCGCCCGCACCCGCTCCGGCGGCATCCCGTACCCGGACAAATTCGCCGTCCCGTCCTCGTTCATGCCCCCGACGACCCCGGCCCAACAGGGCGGCCTCGTACCGCCGCTGCGCCCACTCCGGATCCAACGCCGTCGCGTGGGTCTTCAGCTTCTCCCGGATCTGCCCCGTCGTCAGCTTGTCGCACAACGGCACCAACCGCTCGCAGACCTTCCGCGCACGCTCCTCCGACAGCGACAACGTCCAGCTCGTCAACACCTGGGCCTTCGCCCAGTCCACGACCCCGGCGAGCATCCCGGCGTGCACGACCGGCACCCGCAGCACGACCCGCTCGGCGAACTCCAACTGCCAGTTCGCGGCACTGCGGGTCAGAGCCAACGCCGCCCGGATCTCGTCCGCCGCGAACTGGTCCGAATACTCCATCCGCACGACCTCCGGACCGAACTCGTCCCGAAGACCCACTCCACCAACGCCCCGAACAACTGCCCCTGCTCGTACGCGACCTGCCGGTGCCGCGCTCTGAGCACCACCACCGCGCCGAACCCCGACACCTCGCCCACGTCGATCGACGCCAGCACAGCCGCGAGCCCCGGCCCGGGCGCCATCGACGCCAGACCCTCCGGGATCGCCCTCGCCGCTGCCATACCCCGAACCTAGACACCACCCCCGACAGTTCCGAAGGCCCAGAAAGCCACCCAGGTAAAGAAAAAAGCAAGGATAAGAGCCGACGGGCGACGACGACCAAACTAATCTGACGTACTCTCAGAACAAGGGTGCAGCGCGTCGGCTACAGATGCGAGGTGCAAACAGTGGGACGCACCAAAGCCCCCGGTCGCCCCGTGCTTTTCACCTCGCATCTCCAACCGTCGGCGATCCGAGCGGTCGGGCCCGCCGGCCTGCCGAGCGTCCGGCCGGCCCCGGACGTCGGTTCCTGATCAACGTCCGCAACCGGTGAGGCCCGTGTGGCCCCTTTGCCCACTGGCCGTCCGCGTTGATCGCGGGCCTACGCAGAGCGGCGATCCGGCCGCCCGCCGTCAGGCGCGGAGGACCGCGTCGAGTTCGCGGACGAGCTCGCCGACCCGGCCGCCCCCAGACGGTGCGCCAGGCAGCCGCCCGAGCACCGCACCGACCGCCCCGGGCGCACGGCGCGCCCAGGCGAGCGTCTCGGTAGACCCCGACGCCAGCTCCTCCGCCCGCGCCGCGTGCCCTGCCGCGCCGAGAATGTGCTTGACCTGATGGGCACTCGCCTTGGGATGCAGGTACGCCGCGGCGGCGGCATGGCTCGCCGCAAACGCCGCGTCGGCGGCGGCGGGGGACGTGGCCTCCCGCGCCGCCCGATACGCCGCCCACCCGGCCTGCCGCAGCGCGTTCGTACGCGGGCCGCCCTCCGCGAATGCCCGCGCCGCGTCGATCGCGGCGCGCGGCCGCGGGTCGGAGGGGACGAGTTGCTCGTAGAGCGGCAGCACCCGAAGCGCGCACGCACCCGCGTAGCCCGCGATCTCACGAAGTTCGTGCTCGCTCAGCTCGATTTTGTCGGCCTCGGCCGGCACGGGTCAGGTGCGGCGGGCGGCGCGGTCGCCCAGCCCTTGGAGGATCCGGGTGAAGTGGCCGTGCTCGGCGTCGGCGCCGGCGAGGATCAGCAGGCCGTAGGCGGTCACGTCGAGCACCAGGTCGAGGTCGACGTCGAGGTCGTCAGAGAAATGCACAGACCCGTCGGTGCCGAGCTCCCGGCGCAGCTGCGGCGACCCGGCGATCGCGAGGTCGCCGAGGTACAGGGCGATGTCGCCGACGACGGAGACCCACTCCGGCGCGAGCTGTCCAGCCTGCGCCGGATCCTCGCGGACCTCGCAACGGAACCAGTGATCGAGCCCGTCGACGCCGTCGAGCGAGACCCCGTTACGCCCCGCGAGCGAGACCAGCAAGGCGATCCGCCCCGGTATGTCCGTCACCGACGACCCGCACGCGACGCGAGCCGCCGACCGCGGAGCCGGCACCGAGACGCCGGTGTCGCAGACGACGTAGTCCCCCCAGTCCACTGCCATCCCTGCACCGTACGGCCCGCACGCCCCCGTGTCAGCCGGAGACGCGAGCCAGAATCAGCGGTGACGGGCCGAGGGCGACCGGCCCGATGTCGTACCCCCCGACGAGCGCCTCGCGCGCGCCCGCGAAGCGCGCGGGGTCGTCCGCGTGCAGCGTGAACAGCGGCACCCCTGCAACGACCGTGTCGCCCGGCCGCGCGTGCCACTCGACACCGGCACCGAACGACACCGGGTCCGAGCGGCGCGCCCGGCCGGCCCCGAGCCGCCAGGCGGCGAGGCCGACGGCGTAGGCGTCCAGCCGGGTCAGCACGCCCGACTCCCCACAGACCACCGTCGAGGTCTCGGCCGCCCTCGGCAGCGGAGCATCGACGGAACCGCCTTGTGCCGCGATCATCTGACGCCACGAATCCATTGCGGACCCGTCGGCGAGCGCGTCGGCCGGGTCGCGCAGGCCGGCCAGTCCGGCGAGTGCCAGCATCTCCCGGGCGAGGCCGACGGTCAGCTCGACGACGTCCGGCGGGCCGCCCCCGGCGAGCACCTCGAGCGCCTCGCGCACCTCGAGCGCATTGCCCGCGGTGCGGCCGAGCGGGGTCGACATGTCCGTCAGCAGCGCCGAGGTCGCAACCCGGTGGTCGGCGCCGAGCGACACCATGACCTCGGCGAGCTCGCGGGCGGAGTCGAAGTCCTTCATGAACGCCCCGGTGCCGACCTTCACGTCCAGCACGAGGGCCGACGTGCCCTCCGCGATCTTCTTGCTCATGATGGACGCGGCGATCAGCGGGATCGACTCGACCGCCCCGGTGACGTCGCGCAGCGCGTACAGGCGGGCGTCCGCAGGCGCGAGGCCCGGCCCGGCCGCACACACCACAGCAGCACAAGAACGCAACTGCGCCAACATCTGATCAGGCGTCAGGTTAGCGCGCCAGCCGGGGATCGACTCCAGCTTGTCGAGCGTCCCGCCGGTGTAGCCGAGACCGCGGCCGGACAGCTGCGGGTACCGCCGCGCCGCAGGCGGCGACGAGCGGGGTCAGGGGCAGCGTGATCTTGTCGCCGACGCCGCCGGTCGAGTGCTTGTCGACGGCCGGCCGCACCAGCGCCGACAGGTCCATGCGCGTGCCCGAGGCGATGGTCGCCGACGTCCAGCGCGCCACCTCCGCGCGCGTCATCCCGCGCAGGAAGATCGCCATCGCCAGCGCAGCCATCTGCTCCTCGGCGACCTCGCCACGAAGGTACGCCGCCAGCACCCAGTCGATCTGCGCGTCGGAGAGCACGCCGCCGTCCCGCTTGGTGCGGATGACCCCGATCGCGTCCATTCCCGACACCCTTCAGCGCGTCAGATCGTGCGGCCCGAAGGCATCCGGCAGTAGTTCACCGAGCGGGCGGGGCCCCGAGGAGGTGTCGACGAGGCAGGAGACGCCGCCGAACTCGTACAGCACTTGGCGGCAGCGGCCGCACGGCATGAGCACGGCCCCGGCCCCGTCCACGCACGCGAAGGCGACCAGCCGGCCCCCGCCGCTCGCCACGAGCGAGGACACCAGGCCGCACTCGGCACACAGCGAGAGGCCGTACGAGGCGTTCTCCACGTTGCATCCGACGACCACCCGCCCGTCGTCGACCAGCGCGGCCGCCCCGACCGGGAAGTGCGAGTAGGGCGCGTACGCCGACGCGGACGCCACCCGGGCCGCCCCGCGCAACGCCTCCCAGTCGATCACGACGTCGAGGCTACCGACCTCAGGCCCGGTCGTCGGTGAGGGCGTGCAGCGCGGTGGCGACGAGGAGCCGCGTGCCGACCCGGATCGCCCGCTCGTCGACGTCGAAGTGCGACTGGTGCAGGTCGATGGCTGCCGTCGAGCCGGGCGCGCGGACGCCGAGCCGGGCCAGCGCGCCCGGGACCTCGCCGAGGTACCAGGCGAAGTCCTCCCCGCCCAGGCTCTGCTCTGTCGGGACGACGCACGCGGGGCCGACGACGGCGTGCGCTGCCTCGCTGAGCAGCCGGACGGCGTCGGCGTCGTTCACACACGGCGGGACGCCCCGCTGGACGTCGACCACCGCGGTCACGCCGTACTGCGCGGCGATCGAGTGGACGATCTCGGTGAAGACGGCGGGCGCTGCCTCCCACGCCTGCAGGTCGAGGCAGCGCAGGGTGCCCTCGGCCTCGCCGGACTCGGGGATCGCATTCGACACCGAGCCCGCGGCGATGCGCCCCCACACCAGGCTCAGGCCGGCACGTGGGTCGACCCGGCGCGAGAGCGCGGCGGCGGTGTCGGTGACGACCTTGCCGAGCGCGTAGACGAGGTCGGCGGTGAGGTGTGGACGCGCCGTGTGGCCGCCGGGCCCGGTCAGGCGGACGCTCACGCGGTCGGTCGCGCCGGTGATCGGGCCGGTGCGCAGGCCGACCTGGCCGACGTCGACCCGTGGGTCGCAGTGCAGGGCGAACATGCGGTCGACGCCTTCGACGGCGCCGGCCCCGATCGCGTCCAGCGCGCCGCCGGGCATGACCTCCTCTGCGTGCTGGAACACGAGCCGGACTCGGCCCGGCAACTCGCCCGAGGCGGCGAGGTCGATCAGCACCAGGCCCGCGCCGACCAGGATTGCCGTGTGCACGTCGTGGCCGCAGGCGTGGCACACGCCGGGCACCGTCGAGCGGTACGGGACGGTCTTGGTGTCGAGCAGCGGCAGGGCGTCGAGGTCGGCGCGCAGGGCCACTGTGCGGCCGTGGCCACCCGGTGCCGGCGCGCCCGGACCGGCGATGTCGCCCGAGAGATCACACAGCAGGCCGGTGCCGCCGGGCATCGTCTTCGGGACCAGCCCCGCGGCCTCGAGCCGCTCGCGGACGACCCGCGTCGTGCGCACTTCGGCGCGGGCCAGCTCCGGGTGGGCGTGGAGGTCGCGCCGGAACGCGATCATCTCGTCGTCGTAGGCCTTCACCCGGGCGATGAAGTCCTGCGGAAGCGCGAGGTGCATATCGTCAGCGTACGAGCGGCCACGACGGAGACAGGCAAACGATCTCCTATATTGCCGCAACCGGACGCCAGGTGAGGGTCAAACAACGTGGCGCGGGTCACACCCGCGCATCGGCTCCCGGGGTCTTCGCGTCGCCGCTCGCTGCGGCCCGGTGCGCCTTCAGTGCCCGCCACCCGAGCGGAGCGAGCACGAGAGCGATCGCCATGTTGACCACGATCAGCACGGTGTGCGCGACGTAGTAGCCGGTCGGCCGGTCGGGCTCGCCCGGGGCGTCGTTGAAGAACAGGTTCTTCGTGAACATCGTGTACGTGAGGATGTTCCACACCGCGACTCCGACGAGGAACATCGCCGCCCGCCGGCTCAGGCTCGACCCCGGACTTGCCACGTCGGTTCCTTCCTTACGCCCCGCCACAGCCGCGTCACGCCGCGACACCTAAGCTGAGAGATCGTCAAGTCGACGTCTTGTCGACGGCCCAGACTCTACGCTGAGTCCCGAGATGGACACCTCTACCGACTCCCCCAGCGCCCGCGCCTCCGCGCGCCGGATCGCCGCCGTCGCCGTGGCGACCGCCTTCACGCTGCCCGCCCTTCTCGGGACGGCCGCGCTGCCCTCGTACGCCGCGACCACGGTCGCCGCCGAGGACCCTGCCCCGGCCGTCGAGCCGGCCCCCGTCGCGCCGGCCGGCCCGATCGGCGGGCCGCGCATGGGCGAGAGCGGTCTCGTGTTCGGTGGCGGTGTCCCGGCGCCGCCGCAGGTCGCGGCGAGCGCCTACGTCGTCGCCGACGCGCACGACGGTCGGGTCCTCGCGGCGTCCAACCCGCACGGTAGCTTCCGCCCGGCCAGCACGCAGAAGACGCTGCTCGCGCTGACGATGCTGCCGCGACTGGACCCGAACGGCACGTACACGGCGTCCCAGGACGACGCGAACGTCGAGGGCACCCGGGTCGGGATGTACCCGTCGCAGACCTACAAGATCGACGACCTCTGGTACGGATTGCTGCTGCGCTCCGGTAACGACGCGGCCAACGGGCTCGCCAAGGCCGGCGCCGGCGGCGACCTCGCCAAGGGCGTCCGCATGATGAACGAGGAGGCCAAGCGCCTCCAGGCCTTCGACACCACCGCCGTGAACCCGAGCGGGCTGGACGAGGACGGCCAGTTCTCCTCCGCCTACGACCTGGCGCTGATGGGCCGCGCGGGCCTGCAGCGCAACGACTTCAGCAACTACGTCAAGACGATCAAGTGGACGTTCCCGGGGAACCAGACGAAGACGGCGACGAAGAAGACCGAGAAGGACTTCCAGGTCTACACCGAGAACCGCCTGCTGCTGAACAACTATCCCGGCGCCATCGGGGTCAAGATGGGCTACACGACCAAGGCCCAGAACACGATGATTGCCGCCGCCGAGCGCGACGGGCAGAAGGTCATCGTCACGCTCCTCAATGTTCCCCAGGGCCACATCCGGGGGGCGGCGGGCGCGTTGCTCGACTGGGGCATCGCGAACGCCCCGAAGGCCGTGCCGGTCGGCACTCTGGTCGAGCCGACGTCCGCAGCGCTGACCTCACCCGAGGACGGTTTCGTCGCGCGACCCGACGCCGTCAGCCACGAGCGGGCCGAGGAGGCGAACCTCGCGGCGGGCGTCACGTCCGCCGGCTCCTCCGACGGCGGCGACGACGAGGGCGGCTCCGCGCCGCTCGGCCTGTCCGTGGCGTCCGTCGCCGGGGTCGGCGCCGGCATCGTCCTGGCGCTGGGTGTGCTGCGCGTGCTGGCGGTCCGCAAGCAGCGGCGGATGAAGTACTACATGGCCCTGGTGGCGCAGAAGCAGGCGGCACAGGCCCGCGCGGCGGCCGGCGGGCACGAGGCGTAAGCGGTCCCTAGCGCGCGGGGCCGCTCGCCGCCGGTTCAGGTTCGACGGCGGCGTCGACCTCGGCGTCCCCCGTGATCGGGGGTACCACCGGTGTCCCTTCCGCGGGGTACTTGGGCGTGCCGACGACCCGGTCGGAGCTTGCCTCCGTCGCCGTCCACGCGGCCGCGTACAGCGTCACGCGCGTGACGAAGTTGATCCACACGAGCAGGCCGACGGCCACCGCGAACGTCGCGTACACCGGGTTGCGCATCGAGTGACCGACCAGGTAGGTCGCCGAGAGCTTCAGGATCTCGAAGCCCGCCCCGCCGAGCAGGGCACCGCGGACAAGGCGCTTGCGCGGGATCCGCATGCCCGACAGCCGCCAGAACATGACCGCGAACAGCAGCGCGGACGAGCACACCGCGACGATCGCCGCGGCCCCCCGGAACAGCCAGCGCACGCCGTCGCCGTCGCCGAGGCCGAAGATCTCGGTGAGCACGCCCGTCGCGGACGTGACGAAGCTCGACAGCGCGACCGACGTGGCCAGCGAGAGCCCCAACGCACCGAGGACGAGCAGGTCCTTGCCCTTGTTGAGGAAGAAGTTGCCCAGCTGGTTCGGCGGGAGCAGCCACATCGAACGCAACGCCTCGCGCAGCGCCCCCACCCACGCGGTGCCCGCCCAGACGAGACCGGCCAGACCCAGCAGGCCGACGCTGTTGCGCGCCCCGGCGATCTGGTCGATGTCGATCTGGCCGGGGTCGGTTCCGACGAGGCCGGGGAACGCGTCCGAGATCGTGCCGCGGATGTCGTCGTGCGCGTCCGGGAACCACTCGATGACGTAACCGAGGGCGGCGAAGCCGAGCGCGATCAACGGGAAGAACGACAGGAAGCCGAAGTAGGTGACCGCGCCGGCGAGCCGGTCGCCCCGGGCGGCGTCGTAGCGGTGGCGGGTCCGGAACGCGTGGTCCAGCCGGGGCCGGCGCGCGCGGACGGCGTCGACCCGCGCGGTCACGACTGCCTTCAGGGCGTTGAACCGTCGGATCACCGGGGCAGCTTAGGCCTCCGGCGGGTTCGGGACCGCCCCGCCGAAGGAGTAGTCGCGCTGCGGGCGCCACACGCCGTCCAGCCCGTGCTCGTAGAGGCTGAACCCCCACACGGCGAACTGGGCCTCGTAGCTCGCGAGCCTGGTGAACGCGTAGTCGAGCTGCGACTCGGTCAGGTCGTGGGCGACGGTGACGTGCGGGTGGAAGCCGAAGGCCAGGTCGCGGTGGACGAGAGGCCCGCTGCGCACCGCCTGTTCGACCCGTTCGCAGAAGGTGGCGCCCTCCGCCAGCGCGACGAACACGACCGGGGACCTCGGGCGGAACGTCCCCGTGCCGCGCAGGACGATCTCGAACGGCTGCTCCGCCTCGGCGACGGCGCGCAGGTGCTCCTCGATCTCGCCGAGCCCGGCCGCCTCGACCGCCGTCGGCGGGAGCAGCGTCACGTGGGTCGGGATGGCGCGGGCCAGCGGGTCGCCGAACTTCTCGCGCCACGTCTGCAGGTCGCCGCCGAACGGCTCGGGGATCGCGATGGCGACCCCGATCGTCCGCAGCGCCGGACCGGCGCCGGGCGCCCCGGGCCCGCCCAGCATCTCGCCGGCGGGCACCGCGGGCGGCGACGAGGACATGGGACCCATTCTGTCAGTTGGTACGAACGCTTGTCGGATCGGTGGCGGGCCGCGCACTCGGCTCTCCGTCGGCGGTCTCCGCGGGCGGCAGTGCGGTCACCCGCACTCGCGCGACGCGGCGTCCGTCCAGCGCGGCGACGGTGAAGCGGTGCTCCGCGGAAGTCACCGACTCCCCCGCCCGCGGGATGTGCCCGAGGACGGCGACGACGAAGCCGGCCACCGTCTCGTAGGGCCCCTCGGGCAGGTGGACGCCGGTCTCGTCGGCAAAGTCGTCCAGGTTGAGCAGGCCGTCGACCTCGAACGCCCCGCCCGCCAGGCGCCGTGTGCCGGGCATCTCGTCGTACTCGTCGTGGATCTCCCCGACCAGCTCCTCGACGAGGTCCTCGAGCGTGACGATGCCCGCCGTGCCGCCGTACTCGTCCACCACGATCGCGAGGTGCGCGCGCAGGTGGCGCAGCTGCCCGAGCGCCGGCAGCACCCGGTTGGTGGCCGGCAGCAGCGGCACCTCGCGCGCGATGTCGCCGACCACCAGGCCCCGCTCGGCGAGGCGCGCGTCGAGCAGGTCGCGGATGTTGATGAAACCGACGACGTCGTCGTGGGAGCCGCGCACCACCGGGTACCGCGAGTGCGGGCGCGCCACCGCGAACGCGACGGCGGCGGCCACCGTCATGCCCGCGTCGACGAAGTCGACCTCCGTACGCGGCACCATCACCTCGCGCAGTTGGCAGTCGCGCGCGGAGAAGACCTCGTCGACGATGCGGCGCTCCTCGTCGCCGAGGGCCTCGTGGGCGGCGACGAGCTCCCGCAACTCCTCGGGGCTGATGCCCTCGCGCGCGGGCCGAACCTCCCCCGCCGCCGGCGCCGCCAGGCGGCCGGAGGACGCCGCGAGCAACCAGCGCATCGGGCCGACCAGCGACCGCGAGGACGTCCAGCGGCCCGGCGAGGACGAGGGCCCAACGCTCCGCGCGGTGCGGGGCCAGGCGGTGCGGCACGAGCTCGGCCAGGACCAGCGACGCGTACGCGACGACCCGCGGCGACCAGGACCACCGCCGCCGGCCGGGCCGCGCCGGGGCCCATCCCCCAGGACAGGAGGCTCGGGATCAGATCTTCGGCGAGCGTCACCGCGCCCATCGCGGCCGCCGAGACGCCCGCCGACCGTCACCCCGATCCGGACGGTCAGGATCACCCGGACGGGGTCGCCGACGAGCCGGGCGACCCGCGCGCCGGCCGGGCCCCGGGCGGCCAGCGCCCGGACCTGACCGTCGCGCAGGGAGTTCAGCGCCGCCTGGGTCAGGCTCAGCAGGCCGCCCAGCATCAAGAACAGGCAGACGCCGAGGGCATCGAGAACCGCGCGGTTCATGGCGGAAGGCTACGCCCGTCGCGACCCGCTCCGGGCCGGGACGGTGCGAGCGCTCAACCCAGCGAGAGCTGCTTGGACAGGTTCTCGTCGATCGCGGCGAGGAAGTCCTGCGTGGTCAGGTACGGCTCGTCCGGCCCGACCAGCAGCGCCAGGTCCTTGGTCATCTGGCCGGCCTCGACCGTGGCGACGCAGACGTCCTCGAGGGTCTGGGCGAACGCCGGCGACCTCCGGGGTGCCGTCCATCCGCGCGCGGGCGGCGAGGCCGCGGGTCCAGGCGAAGATCGACGCGATCGGGTTGGTCGACGTCGGCTTGCCCTGCTGGTGCTGGCGGTAGTGCCGGGTCACCGTGCCGTGCGCGGCCTCGGCCTCGACGGTCTTGCCGTCGGGCGTCATCAGCACCGAGGTCATGAGGCCGAGCGAGCCGAAGCCCTGCGCGACCGTGTCGGACTGGACGTCGCCGTCGTAGTTCTTGCACGCCCAGACGTAGCCGCCCTCCCACTTCAGCGCGGCCGCGACCATGTCGTCGATGAGGCGGTGCTCGTAGGTGATGCCGGCCGCGTCGAACTCCGCCTTGAACTCCGCCTCGAAGACCTCGGCGAACAGGTCCTTGAACCGGCCGTCGTAGCGTCTTCAGGATCGTGTTCTTCGTCGACAGGTAGACCGGGTAGCCGCGGTCGAGGCCGTAGCGCAGCGACGCCCGCGCGAAGTCGCGGATCGAGTCGTCCAGGTTGTACATCGCCATCGCGACGCCGCCGCCGGGGAAGTCGTAGACGTCCAGCTCGATCGGGGCCGACCCGTCCGCCGGGGTGTACGTCATCGTCAGCGTGCCCGGGCCCGGGACGACGAGGTCGGTCGCGCGGTACTGGTCGCCGAACGCGTGACGGCCGATGACGATCGGCTTCGTCCAGCCCGGGACGAGCCGCGGGATGTTCGAGATGACGATCGGCTCGCGGAAGATGACGCCGCCGAGGATGTTGCGGATCGTGCCGTTCGGCGAGCGGTACATCTCCTTCAGGCCGAACTCCTCGACGCGCGCCTCGTCGGGGGTGATCGTCGCGCACTTGACGCCCGACGCCGTACTTCTTGATGGCGTTGGCCGCGTCGACGGTGATCTGGTCGTCGGTCGCGTCCCGGGCCTCGATGCCCAGGTCGTAGTACTTCAGGTCGATGTCGAGGTACGGCAGGATCAGCTGGTTCTTGATGAACGTCCAGATGATCCGCGTCATCTCGTCGCCGTCGAGCTCGACGACCGGGTTGGTCGACCTTGATCTTCGCCATCGCTGCTGCGTCTTCCTTACGCTGAGCGGTGACTCAGAGGGTCTGGACGTCGGCCTGCTTGGCGCGGACGGCCTCGGCCGCCTCCTTCAGCGCGGCCAGCTCGCTCTCGGTCAGGTCGCGCTCGACGACCTTGCGGACGCCCGCCGCGCCGATCTCGGCCTCGACGCCGAGGTACACGCCGGCGATGCCGTACTCGCCGTCGACCCAGGCGCAGACCGGCATCACGGCGCCGGAGTCCTCGCGGACCGCCTTCGCCATGCGGGCCGCCGCGGCGGACGGGGCGTAGTACGCCGAGCCGGTCTTGAGCAGCGCCACGACCTCGGCCCCGCCGTTGCGGGTCTTGGTGACGAGCTCGTCGATCTTCTCGGCCGACAGCAGCTCGGCCAGCGGCTTGCCGTTCACCGTGCACGCGCTCGGGACGGGGACCATCGTGTCGCCGTGCGAGCCCAGCGTCAGTGTCGTGACGTCACCGACGTCGACCCCGAGCTCGTAGGCGACGAAGTTGGTGAAGCGCGCGGTGTCGAGCATGCCCGCCTGGCCGATGACCCGGTGCTTGGGAAGGTCCGACGCCAGCTGCGTCAGCGCGGTCATCTCGTCGAGCGGGTTCGACACGACGATGATGACCGCGTCCGGCGAGTGCTTGACGACGTTCTCGGCGACCGCCGCGGACGATCTTCGCGTTGGTCTCGATCAGGTCCATCCGGCTCATGCCCGGCTTGCGCGGCAGGCCCGCGGTGATGACGACGATGTCGGAGCCCGCGGTCATCTCGTAGCCGCCGCCGTCCGGCGTGGTCGTCGCGCCCACGATCTTGGTCTCGAAGCCCTCGATCGGGCGCGACTGGTTCATGTCGAGCGCGAGGCCCTCGGGCTTGCCCTCGACGATGTCGGTGAGGACGACGGTGTCGAAGATGTCGTACTCGGCCAGGCGCAGCGCCGTGGTCGAGCCGTAGAAGCCCGCCCCCACGACGGTGACCTTGCCCCTGCGCTCGGACTTCTTGCGGAACGACACGAGGGTCTCCTCACGGACGGCGGGGAAGCGGAAGGCGAAACTTCTCTCTTGGCGTCGAGACAATACACAATCAGGTCGGGCGAGGCACAACGAGTGCGGCGAGCAACACACCCAGGCCGAGGAAGGCCAGAGTGAGCACGTCGAGGGCCCGGCTGCGCACGACCAGCAGGCCCGCCGCCGAGTCTGGCAGCAGCAGCCGCAGCCCTGCCGCCATCACGAGACCGCCGGCGAACAGGACGGTCCCGCGGCGGAAGTGCTCCGCCATCACCACCAGGACCGCCGCCGCGCAGCACGGCCAGCACCGCGGCCAGCGGCCACTCGGCAGCAGCCCGCGACCCTTCGGGCCGGACGCGCCGCGCCGGGTTGCGCGGCGGACGCCGGTCACCCGGTCACCCGGTCACCGCAGGGCGGCTTCCGCCGCCAGGACGACGTTGTCGAGCAGCATCGCCCGGGTCATCGGGCCGACCCCGCCGGGCATCGGCGCGAGCCAGCCGGCGACCTCGCGTGCGGCGTCCTCCACGTCCCCCGCGAGCTTGCCCGACTCCGTCCGCGACGTGCCGACGTCCAGCACGGCCGCGCCCGGCTTGATCATGTCGGCGGTGATCAGCGCCCGGACGCCCGCGGCGGCGACGACGATGTCGGCCCGGCGGACGTGCGCGGCGAGGTCTTTGGTGCCGGTGTGGCACAGCGTGACGGTGGCGTTCTCGCTGCGGCGGGTCAGCAGCAGGCCCAGCGGCCGCCCGACCGTGACCCCGCGGCCGACGACCGTGACCTCCGCGCCCGCGATCGGCACGTCGTAGCGGCGCAGCAACTCGACGATCCCCCGCGGCGTGCACGGCAGGGGCGCCGCCTCGCCGAGCACGAGCTTGCCGAGGTTGACGGGGTGCAGCCCGTCCGCGTCCTTGTCCGGGTCGACGAGGCCGAGGACGCGGTTCGCGTCCAGCCCGGCCGGCAGCGGCAGCTGGACGATGTACCCGGTGCACGCCAGGTCGGCGTTGAGCTCGGCCACGACGGCCTCGACCTCCGCCTGCGTCGCGGTCGCCGGGAGCTCGCGGCGGATGCTCGCGATCCCGACCTCCGCGCAGTCCCGGTGCTTGCCCGCGACGTACGAGTGGGAGCCCGCGTCGTCCCCGACCAGGATCGTGCCCGAGCCCGGGCACGACGCCCTGCTCGGCGAGCTTCGCCACGCGGCCGGCCAGCTCCGCGCGGAGCGAAGCGGCGGTCGCCTTGCCGTCCAGGATCACAGCTGTCACGGGTGGGGAGTCTATGCAGTCACCACTCCTCGGCGCGGCTCCCCCGGCGCCGGGCGACGACCCGCGGCCTAGCGCCAGCCGCGGCCGGAGCACATCGCGCGGGTGGCCAGGACGGTCCCGGCGCCGGCGAGGACCAGCGCGACGGCGAGGCCGCCGGCCGGAAGCGAGGTGGACGCCACGGTGTCGGCCTCGTAGCCGGCGTCCGCGCCGAGACCGGCGTCGACACCCGCGTCCGCGGAGCTCGACTGGGTGGCTTTCGCATCGCCGACAGCCGCCTGGCTCGACGCGGCGCCGAGCAGGAGCAGGGCACCTGCGCCGAGCAGGACGCCGGAGGCGGCGCAGCGGCGAACGGTGCCGGTCCGGGCGAGGGGACGGCGGGCGGGGTGCATGGATCCTCCGGCTCAGTTAGCCGACGCCAGCAGCCCGAGGGGGCTGGGCGCACGGAAGGTGATCGTGAGGGTGGTGACGTCGCCGTCCTTGGTGACCGACGTGGCGTCCGGCCGGTAGGGCGACTTCTGGGCGTCGAGCAAGTCTTGGACCGCCTTGACGGCGTCGCTGCCGGGGGCGACGCCCTGGCCGTCGATCCGGGTGATCATGACGGACCGCCGCCACGCCCCGGTGGACGCTTCGCCGGGACCCTCGGGGAACGCCGAGATCTCCAGTTTGTGAGCCCCCGTCACACTGACGACGGCGACGGCGACCCGCGGGTCGACACCGCCCTTGACCAGAATCTCCTCGGCGTCGTCGCTGAGCTCGATCCGGTCGTTGGACGCGAGCTCGCGGCCCGCGGCGGCGAGGATCTTGCGGTCGGACTCGACGGAAGCCGCGACCTGGGACGGGGCGAGATTCAGGATCTGGCGTACCTCCGCGTACCGGCCGTCCGAGCCGAAGGCCGCGGTCGCCCGCGAGCGGTCGTACGCCTTCTTCACCGAGCTCGGCAGGCCTTTCGCCGCGTCGCTCTTCGACGTGCCCGTGACGATCAGGAACGAGCAGCAGGTGCTGTCCACCTTCGATCCTGACGACTCGTCATATCCGACGACACGGTCAGACTCGTGCCCGCGGGCGGTCAGGTCTCGGGCCGTCGCCTTCGGGGCGAGGACGGTCATCGCGAGGTCGAGGTTCGTAAGTACCCAGTCGCGGGCGGCGGCGGCCGGGGCGTCCGTGACGATCTCGGCGTCGGCACCTGCGCCGCCGTCGAAGAGCATCGACCCGCCGAGCGCCGCGACCATGCCGAACACCGCGGCGGGGGCGAAGCGCAGCAGCGGGCTCGTCCGGCGGCGCTGCCGGGTCACCTTCGGCGGTGCGGGAGGCTTCCGGCGCTCCTGACGACGATCGCGCGCCGGGGCGGGCTCGGGCTCGGGCTCGGTTTCAGGCTCGGCTTCGGACATCAGCTCGGCGACCGGCTCAGGCGCGGGGCGCTTGGTGCGACGCCCGATGCGGGCGGACTTCGGCGCGGGCGCCTCGGCGGCGAGCTCAGGCACCGGCTCGACGACCGGCTCTACGACCGCGTCGACGGGCGCGTCGGCGGGCGGCTCGACGGGCTCGATGGCAGCGGCCTTGTCGGCCTTGCGCGCGGCCCGGCCCGTCGGCTGGACGAACGGCTCGAACATCTTCGGCGGCGCTTTGGGCGGCGCGGCCGGCGGAACGGTCAGCGCGACGAGCGTCGGCACGGCCGGGGCGGGTGCCGGCTCGCGGGGGGCGGTGGGGGCGTGGCCGGAGACCTGGTCCAGGACGGCGGGCGCGACGTTCGAGTGCACCGTCTGCTCCGGCGCCGCGACCGGGACCGGGACCGACTTTGCCGCGACGGACACCGGAACTGAGACCGGCCCGGCAGGGGCGGGGATCGCGACCTTCCCCGGCCGCACCGGCGCCCCGACGACGGGCTTCGGGACGACGGGCTTCGGGACGACAGGCTTCGGGACGGCCGGCATCTCGACGGCAGGTGCCTCGCCAGCCGGCAGCTCGACGGCAGGTGCCTCGACGGCCGGCGTCTCGGCGGCAGGCTCAGCGGGCTGGAGCGGGAGCAGCAGGAGCGGGACGACGAGGGCGGGAACGTCCTCCGGCTCGGCGCGCCGGCGACGGCCGCGCGGACGGTCGTCCACCTCTGCACGCCGCGCTTCGGGCACCGCACCGGCGGCGAGGGTGGACTCGACAACCGGCTCGACGGGCTCGACCGACTCGTAGACGGCCTCGAGGGCAGCGAGCACCTCGACTGGCTCGGGAGCGTCGACGGCGGTGGGCGGCTCGAGCTCGGCGAGTTCGGCGACCTGGACGGCGGCAGGTGCCGCGGGCTGCATCCACGGCGGAAGAGCGGCGACGGGCGCGTTCGCCGGAGGTTCCCAGGGCTCGTCCGCGCCGAAGTCGAAGAGGCGGCGCTCACCCTGGCGGGGAACGGCGCCGGCGGCGAGGGCCGGTTCGTCCAGGGCGAAGTCGAACTCGAGCTCGTCCGCGTCCGCCTCTGTGTCGGGCGGCGTGGCGAGACCCTGGTCGACCACGTCGTCGGGACGCACGAACCCTCCTCCGGAGCGCGCGCGAACGTGCAGCGCATTTGCAGTAGAGACCGTGTTTACACGCTGCGGCAAGGCTTTCCGCTGTCTCTGTCCGTTCGGTGGAGGCGAGTCGAGCCGTTTTGCCCAGGTAAGCATCCGTAAATTTTTTTACGCGATCATGACCTGGCCGCAGGCCGCCCGAAACGCCCACGGCCACCCCTCGGCTCACTTCACGCGCTCACGCCACACTTCCGGCGCCGTGCACTCCGTACGAAGTGGCCTTTCACCGCGTGAAGTCGGACTCGGGCAGCTCGTCAGTGGGCGAAGTGCCGGGTCCCGGTGAGGTACATCGTCACGCCGGCGGCCTTGGCGGCGTCGACGACCAGCGCGTCGCGCATCGACCCGCCGGGCTGGACGACGGCGGTGACGCCCGCGTCGATCAGCACCTGCAGCCCGTCGGGGAACGGGAAGAACGCGTCGGACGCGGCGGCCGACCCGACCGACCGCTCGCCCGCCCGGGCCACGGCCAGGCGGGCGGAGTCGAGCCGGTTGACCTGGCCCATCCCGATGCCGACGGTCGCGGTGCCCCGGGCGAGCAGGATCGCGTTCGACTTCACGGCCCGCACGGCCCGCCAGGCGAACACGAGGTCCGCGAGGGTTTCAGGAGAAGCCGGCTCCCCCGTCGCCAGCGTCCAGCCGGCGGGGTCGTCGCCGGCGGCGTCCAGGCGGTCGACGCCCTGCATCAGCAGGCCGCCGCTGATCGCACGGAACTCGACCGCCTCTCCCTGGACGACGTCGCAGCGCAGCAGCCGCAAATTCTTCTTGGCGCGCAGCAACTCCAGGGCGTCGGCGTCGAACGACGGGGCGCAGACGACCTCGGTAAACACCTCCGAGATCTGGGCCGCGAGCGCGACGGTCACCGGGCCGTTCACCGCGATGACGCCGCCGAACGCCGACACCGGGTCGCAGTCGTGGGCCCGGCGGTGCGCCTGCGCCACGTCCGCGCCGGTCGCGATCCCGCACGGGTTGGCGTGCTTGATGATCGCCACGCAGGGGTCGGTGTGCTCGTAGGCCGCGCGTCGCGCCGCGTCCGTGTCGACGTAGTTGTTGTAGGACATCTCCTTGCCGTGCAGCAGTTCCGCGTTCGCCAGCCCGCCGCGCCAGTGCTGGTACAGCGCGGCGCCCTGGTGCGGGTTCTCCCCGTAGCGCAGGACGTTCGCGCGCTGCCACGTCGCGCCGACCCAGTTCGGCCACGGGGTCGACGGGTCGTCCGGGAACTGCGAGCCCAGCCAGGACGCGACCGCGACGTCGTAGTCGGCCGTGTGCTGGAACGCCGCGACGGCGAGCAGGCGCCGCTCGGGGAGGGTGAAGCCGCCGGAGTTCACCGCCGCGAGGACGTCGGTGTAGCGCGCCGGGTCGACGACCACCGCGACGGACGGGTGGTTCTTCGCCGCCGCGCGGATCATCGACGGGCCGCCGATGTCGATCTGCTCGATGCACTCGTCCTGGCCGGCGCCGGAGGCGACCGTCGCTCGGAACGGGTAGAGGTTGACGACGACGAGCTCGAAGGGCTCGACGCCGAGGGCGGCCAGTTGCTCGGCGTGGTCGGCCTTGCGCAGGTCGGCGAGGATGCCGGCGTGCACCTTGCGGGTGCAGCGTCTTCACCCGGCCCTCGAGGCACTCCGGGAACCCGGTCAGCTCCTCGACGGCGGTCACGGGCACGCCGGCGTCCGCGATGTGCGCGGCCGTCGACCCGGTCGAGACGAGCTGGACGCCGGCGGCGTGCAGCCCGCGGGCGAGCGCCGGCAGGCCCGTCTTGTCGTAGACGCTGACCAGGGCCCGGCGCACGGGCCGGCGCGCGTTCGTGTCACTCACAGGTGCACCCTTCTACCTTCGACGCGGTAACCCGACCGGACCATCCGCCCGACCGTCCGGACGAGCAGGTCGCGCTCGACCTCCTTGATGCGTTCGTGCAGCGTGGCCTCGTCGTCGCCGGGGAGAACTTCGACCGCCGCCTGCGCGATGATCGGGCCGGTGTCGACGCCGGTGTCCACGAGGTGGACGGTGGCGCCGGTGACCCGCACGCCGTACGCCAGCGCGTCGCGGACGCCGTGGGTGCCGGGGAACGAGGGCAGCAGCGCCGGGTGGGTGTTGACGACCCGGCCCGCGAAGCGCACCAGGAAGGCGGGGCCGACGAGCTTCATGAATCCGGCCGTGACGACCAGGTCGGGGGCGTGGGCCGCGACCTCGGCCGCCAGCGCCGCGTCCCAGCCGGCCGCGGTCGGCGAAGTCCCCCACCCGTACGACGAACGTCTCCAGCCCGGCCCGCTCGGCCCGGCGCAGGCCCTCGATGTCGTCCCGATCGGCCCCCACAGCGACGATCCTGAGCTCCGTATGCGGAATCGGCACATGCATCCAGCAGCGCCTGTAAATTCGTACCGGAGCCGGAAACGAGGACGACGATCTTCCCCGGCACCGCTTCAGAGGTAGGCACGTGGGGGGTCCTCGCTCCTGCCTCACCGTGGTTTCGCGCCGTCCGCCTAGGCCGGCAGTCGGCCACGATATCCGGCGCGCACCGACATGGAGGAGGCCAGGTGATCGAGCACGACCGGGGCCTCCCGCAGGCGCCACCGCGGCCCCCGAAAGACCCGATGGTGCTGATCGCCGAGCCGGCGCCGGTCTCGGCCGCGCGCCGCAGGGCGAAGGTCTCGCTCATGCTCGGGGTCGCGGGCCTGCTCACGACCGTGGTGCTGCCTCTCGGCCTCGCCCTGGACGTCGCGGCGATCGTCGTGGGCCTCCGCGCATGGCGCCGGGCCCGCGCGGCGGGCGACGGACGGCGCCGCGACCTCGCCGGCGTCTGGTTGGGGAGCGCCGGTGTGGCGCTGTCCGGGGCGCTCGTCGTGATGCTCGCAATGCTGTGGCCGACGTTCAACCAATGGACAGATTGCATGAACGGTGCAAACACCGCGGTTGCGGAGCACACTTGCAAAGAGCGGCTGCGCGCGGACGTCCGGGACACGATCGGTCACGACGTCCCCGGCCTGGGCTGACCGGGGGGGGTCAGCACGGGGACAGGTCCGAGATAGGCACTGCAACGAACCGTGGGATGCCGTGGGAGGGCTGACCGTGCAGTACCGCACCGAAGGCGAGATCGATCCGAAACCCCCCGTTCTCGACATCACCCCCGTCCCCATGTGGTCCCCGCCCGAGCCCACGGTCCCGCTGCCGCCGCGCAACCGCGCCGGCACGGCCGCGCTGGTCCTCGGCTGCCTGGCCCTGGTCTGTACCGGTGTCCTGTTCTTTCTCTTCCCGGTCGGGATCGTCCTGGCGATCACGGCCGTCGGCCTGGCCCGCCGGGGCCGGCGCCGCGCCCGGTACGGGCTGGCGACCAACGGGTCCTCCGCGACCGCGGGGCTCGCGCTCGGCCTCGTCTCCCTCGTCCTGGGGTGCCTGCTCGCCGCCACGACCGTGTGGTTCGTGCAGCGCTACGACGCCGGCGCCCTCCGGGACTGCGTGCAGGACCGGCCGACCGCGGTCGACGCGGGCCGTTGCATCCTGGACGTGGTCGACCGATTCTGACCCGCCATGCGTCACACTGACTTCTGGAAACCTGACTTACCAGATGCCAGTCCGACGACGATCGAGGGCTCCTCGTGGCGAGACGCACCACCGGCAAAGGATCCGTCCCGTCCGACGGCGAGGTCGTCGACGCCAGCACGCGCGGGGACCTCAAGTGGACGCTCGAGGACGTCGCCGACCTGGTGGAGAACCAGGGCTACAGCGCCGACTACGCCGCCCGCAAGACCGGGTTCACCCTCGCCCAGGTCGAGAGCTTCCTGCGCTACCGCACCCGCGCGGCCGCCAAGCGCGCGGTGGTCCGCGAGCAGGACTGAGGCTCAGTCCGCGACGGGATCCTCGCCGCGGATCACCGGGATCTCGGCGGTGTCCTCGAGGTCAGGGTCCTCGAGGACGTCGGGCTCGCCCGCGCGCGCGGGCCTGATCAACGACACCGCCGCTTCGGGCCGCACGAGCGACACGGCCGGTTCGGGCTTGACCAGCGACACGCGGACCGGCTTCAGAAGCGACACAAGGTCCGGCGCACCGTCCCCGGGCTCAGCCTCGACGGCCACGTTCTCGGTCGGGACGGGGCGGCGCGCGGCGGGCAGGGCCAGGTGCGCCGGCGCGGCGACCGGCGCCTTCCGGGCCCGGAAGCGTTCCCGGCCGTGCCGCCCGGCGGCGACGACGAGCGCGGCGCCCGCGAGCTCGCCGGCCACCGAGAGGCCCACCAGCACCCCGGACGGCCCGAGGTCCGACAGCCGCCCGCCCACGGTGCCGCCGGACACGGCGGCGAGCAGGCCGATCAGCACGCCCGTCCCTCCCGCGGCGGCGACCGGCAGCGCGAGCACGACGGGCCAGCGCGCCTCGGGGGCCGCGGGCCGGGCCGCCGCGCCGACGGCCCCGCCGGCGAGCAGCGGCAGCAGCATGAGCAGGTAGACGGACGTCGGCAGCGTCGTCGACTGCGGCAGCGCGCCCAGCAGCGGGAAGGACGGCAGCGCGCCCGGTTGTGCGCCGAACAGGTCGAAGCCGGCGTTCGTGCCGAGCCCGATGCCCGGGCCCGTGCATACCGCGACCGCCCACAGCGCCGCGTTCGGCAGGAAGACGAAGCTGAGCAGGACGAGGCCGATGCCCCCCGAGACGCCGCCGCCGATGCCGCCGAACAGGCCGGACGTGCGCTCGTGGTGCAGGGCCAGCGACAGCCCGACGACGGCGGCCCCGCCGCCCAGCAGCACCAGGACGCCGACGAGCGCCCCTCGGACGGCGGAGGCCGCCAGCACCTCGACGCGGACGACGAAGGCGATCCAGGTGCCGGTGCGCCCGCCGGCGCCGACGATCGAGGCCAGACCCGCCGAACAGGGCCGCCGCGCGGAACGCCTCGCCCGGCGCCACGGCCAGCGTGCCCGCGTCGGCGAACCCGGCGGTGGCCACCGCGATCAGGACGTGGGTCCCGGTGAAGCCCAGGGCGACGACCAGAGCGGAACCGGCCTCCGTCGCGCCGGCGACCCGTGCGGCCCACCGGGCCGTGCCCACCGCGAGGACAGCCGCCCCGGCGGTCAGCGCCAGAGGCGCGAGCCCGAACGCGCCCGCCGGACCCTCGGCGGTCGCGCGCTGCGCCAGCAGCCACCAGGTGCTCGCCCCCCGGAACGGGGCGGCCGTCAGGCCCTCCCCGGGGTGCGGGCCGACCGCCCACAGCAGGACGGTCACGGCCGCCAGCACCGCGAAACCCACTGCCGCGGACACCGCGGCGGCGACCGCACCGGCGCCGATCAGCCACCGGGGGGCCGGCGCGAGAACCGGCGAAGGCGGCCCGGGGCGGGTCAGCAGGCCGGTCATCCCACCACTCTGGCGCGCCGGACGGCCACAACCCGGCAGCGACACCCGACGGGTCCGACACGCCCGCGCCGGAGGACCCTAAGACGAGACCTGCTCGCAACTGAGCGTGTCTCTTGTCACCCGTTTGCACCAATGGCGCATCAGCACTTTTCGGACGCTCCGGGGCTGGGCAAGATCACGTCCTGACTGACGCTCGCGGACCCGTGCGAGCGCACTGCGTACAGGGGCGGCTCGGCATGGACACCAACGGCATCGACGACGACCCGATCGGCGACCTGTTCGCCGACTGCGCGGACCGGGTGGCCCGCGTCGTCTACCTGATGACCGGCCACGAGCGCGAGACCGCACGCATCGTGCACGCCGCCTTCGCCGGCGTCGGCGAGTCGTGGGACGCGCTCGACTCCTGGCCGTCCACCCCCGAGGCCTGGGTGCGCACTCAGGCGCTGCGCCTCGCCGCGCGCCCCGCCCGCGAACTGCGCCAGATGTTCTCTCCCGCCCGTCCGTCCCCGGCGGCACTTCGGGGTGCTCCGCGCGCTCTCCGCCCTCACCCCGGCGCAGCGTGCCGCCGTCGTGCTCACCCACGTCGCGAGGCTGGACGCGCGCGAGATCGCCCTCGAGACCGAGGCCACCGTCGGCGCCACCGCGGCCCGCCTGGCCAACGCCGAGACCGACCTGTCCGGCCACCCGTGGGCCGCCGACCTCGGCGCGACGCTGCGCGCGGTGGCCGCGGCGGCCGAGATCCCGCTGGCGCGCCAAGACGGCGGCCCGCGCCCTGCCCCGGCGCCGGGCCGACCACGCCGTCCGGATCGCCGCGGCCGGCGTCGCCGGCCTCGTCCTGTTGCCCGGGGTGGCGTCCGGGCTCGGTGACGACGCCATCGAACTCACGTCGGCCGCGCCGCTCGCCGAGCCGTTGATCGGCCCCGTCGCCGACGCCGGGTCGCCGGCGGCGGCCTCCGTCGAGTCCGCGGCCGCCGAACAGCAGCGCATCGCGGCGGCCGAGAAGGCCCTGGAGGCCCGCCAGGCAGGCATCCGGGACGAGACCGGCCCCGACGTCGACTGGAAGCCCGACCGCCGGCCCGCCGAGTTCCTGCCCTCACGGGACTCGAAGCCGTCCGTCACGAAGGTCCGCCGCGGCTCCGACCTCGGCTACGTCACGAAGGCGTTCCTGCACCGCGACAAGGTCTACGTCTCGGTGGACGCCGGCACGGACGCGAAGGAGCGCATCTACCGCGTCACCAAGCACGCGGAGGTCGTCCCGGGTCCCGACCTGAGTTCGGTCGTGCCGAAGAGCGGCGTCGCGGCCCGCGCTCAGCAGATCGGCCCCAAAGCCACGAAGGGCGCAGCGGCGATGCCGCTCAACGAGTTCCTATGGCTCGTCAAGCAGAAGGACACGGCGGTGCCGCTGGAGCTGCGTCTGAACAAGAAGGGCCGGATCACGCGGATCGTCGAGTCCGGCCCCTGAGCCTGGTGTTTCTGAGGGACCCTGCACCTCAGCGGCCGGCGACGATCTCCCGCATCAGCCGGGCTGCCTCGGACGGGGTCTTGCCGACCCGGACGCCCACGGCTTCGAGCGCGTCCTGCTTGGCCTGCGCGGTGCCGGACGAGCCGGAGACGATCGCGCCCGCGTGCCCCATCGTCTTGCCCTCGGGGGCGGTGAACCCTGCGACGTACCCCACGACCGGCTTGGTCACGTGGGCCTTGATGTAGTCGGCCGCACGCTCTTCGGCGTCGCCGCCGATCTCGCCGATCATCACGATCGCGTCGGTCTCCGGGTCGTCCTCGAACGCCCGCAGGCAGTCGATGTGGGTCGTGCCGATGACGGGGTCGCCGCCGATGCCGACGCAGGTGGAGAAGCCGAGGTCCCGCAGTTCGTACATCATCTGGTAGGTCAGCGTGCCGGACTTCGACACCAGACCGACGCGCCCCGCAGTGGTGATGTCGGCGGGGATGATGCCCGCGTTCGCCTTGCCGGGCGAGATGACGCCGGGGCAGTTCGGGCCGACGATGCGGGTGATCCCGGCCCGGGAGATGTTGTAGGCGTGGAAAGCCGCGGTGTCGTGAACCGGCACGCCCTCGGTGATGACCACGACCAGCGGCACGGAAGCGTCGATCGCCTCGAGCACCGCGCCCTTCGTAAACTTCGGCGGGACGAAGATGACCGACACGTCCGCCCCGGCCTCCTTCACGGCCTCGGCAACCGAGCCGAAGACCGGAAGTGACGCTCTGTCATTGCGTCCCACTCGCAGGCTCGGTGACGCCAGGTCGAAATCGACCTTCTGCCCGCCCTTGCCCGGCGTGACGCCGCCGACGATGTTCGTGCCGGACGCCAGCATGCGCGCGGTGTGCTTGCGCCCCTCGGAGCCCGTCATGCCCTGGACGACCACGCGGCTGTTCTCGGTCAGGAAGATGGCCATGTCAGCCTCGGTCCGCCTCTCCTATTGATCTGATGCAGTGTCATGACGTCCCACTCGCAGGCTCGGTGACGTAGGCCTCAGCGGGCTGCGAGTTCCGCCGCGCGCTCGGCCGCGCCGTCCATCGTGTCGACCCGCTCGACGCCGGGCAGGGCGGCCTCGTCGAGGATCCGCCGGCCCTCGACCGCGTTGTTGCCGTCGAGGCGCACGACGAGGGGCTTGTCGACGGCGTCGCCCTTGCTCTCCAGCAGCGCCAGCGCCGCGACGATGCCGTTCGGCCACGGCGTCGCAGGCGGTGATGCCGCCGAACACGTTGACGAACACGGACTTGACCGCCGGGTCGGACAGGATGATCTCGAGCCCGTCGGCCATGACCTCGCGCCGAGGCGCCGCCGCCGATGTCGAGGAAGTTCGCGGGCTTCACGCCGCCGTGGTTCTCGCCCGCGTACGCGACGACGTCCAGCGTGCTCATCACCAGGCCGGCGCCGTTGCCGATGATGCCGACCTCGCCGTCCAGCTTCACGTAGTTGAGGCCCTTTGCCTTCGCGCGCGCCTCCAGCGGGTCTTCCGCGCTCTTGTCGGTCAGCGCCTCGTGGTCGGGGTGGCGGAAGTCGGCGTTCTCGTCGAGCGAGACCTTGCCGTCCAGCGCGACGATCTTCCCGTCGGCGGTCTGCACGAGCGGGTTCACCTCGACGAGCGTGGCGTCCTCGTTCGCGAAGACCCCCCACAGCTGCACCAGGACGTCGGCGATGCCGCCGGCGACGTCGGCGCCGAACCCCGCGGCGGCGACGATCTCGGCGGCCTTCGCGGCGTCACATCCGACGTTCGCGTCGACCGGGACCTTCGCCAACAACTCGGGGGTCTCGGCGGCGACCTGCTCGACGTCCATGCCGCCCTGCGTCGTCGCCATCGCCAGGAACGTGCGGTTCGCGCGGTCGAGCAGGAAGGACACGTAGAACTCGTCGACGATCTCGGCGGTCGCCGCCAGCATCACCTTGTGGACGGTGTGGCCCTTGATGTCCATACCGAGGATTTGCTCTGCGATCTGAGCGGCTTCTGCAGGATCGGACGCCAGCTTGACCCCGCCCGCCTTGCCGCGGCCGCCGACCTTCACCTGGGCCTTGACGACGGCGCGGCCGCCGAGGGCCTCAGCTGCTGCGCGGGCCTCCGCCGGGGTCGTCGCGACGATGCCGTCCAGCACCGGGACACCGTGCTTGGCGAACAGATCCCTCGCCTGGTACTCGAACAGGTCCACCGGGCGTCCTCACGTACGGGGGTGGTCGGGGGCGCTCGGAACATTAGCCCCCGAACACGGCCCCAGCGCAGTGAGGTACGCCGCCCGCGGGGGAGACGTGGCCCACGTGCGAGCGGCCCGGAGGGGCTCAACCCTCCACACCGACCGCGTCCCCGCAGTGCTCCTGGACCCACTCGACGATGGCCTGCGTGGTCGCGCCGGGGGTGAAGACCTTCGCGACGCCGAGCGCGCTGAGCTCGGCGATGTCGGCCTCCGGGATGATCCCGCCGCCGAACACGACGATGTCGGTCGCGTCCCGGGCGGCCAGCAGCTCGAGCACCTTGCGGAACAACGTCATGTGAGCGCCGGAGAGAACCGACAACCCGATCGCGTCCGCGTCCTCCTGCAGCGCCGTTTCCACGATCTGCTCCGGCGTCTGGTGCAGCCCGGTATAGACGACTTCCATGCCCGCGTCCCGCAGCGCCCTGGCCACGATCTTGGCGCCGCGGTCGTGACCGTCGAGCCCCGGCTTGGCGACCACGACTCGGATCGGGCTGGACGTGCTCATCGGACCTCCTCCGAACCGTCACCCGAAAGGCCGAGCGGGTTTCACCCCGTCCGGTACCCGGGAAGGGACACTACGAATAACGTACGTGAGCCGCGCCCGCCCCGGTGCGTCCGGCCCTAGAGGATCGGCCCGAGACGATCGGCCCGAGAGGATCGGCCCGAGAGGAGCAGCGATGCGACCGCCCTCGCTGCCCGCACTGGGCAAGACCGCAGTGCGCGCCGCCCTCGGCTCCCCCACCACGCTGCGCGTCGCGGCCGTCGAGGCCGCCTGGACGGCCACGCACGTCGCGCTCTACCCGCTGGGCCTGACCCGCGTCGGACGCCGCCCGGAGGACATGCCGACGGGGCTCGAGACGCTGCCGTTGCGCCAGCGCGGCCTGGTGGCGGGCGACATCGAGGCCGCCGGCACGCCGATCCTGCTGGTGCACGGCCTGCTCGACAACCGCTCGATCTTCGCGATGCTCCGCCGGGGGCTGCGCCGCCGCGGGTTCTGGCAGCTGCCTGCCATGAACTACAGCCCCTTCACCACGGACGTCCGGGCCGCCGCCGTGCGGCTGGCCGAGCGCGTCGAGCAGATCGTCGCCGAGACGGGCTACGACCGCATCCACATCGTGGGCCACAGCCTCGGCGGGCTGATCGCGCGCTACTACGTCCAGCGACTCGGCGGGCACCACCGCGTCCACACGTTGGTGACGCTCGGCTCGCCCCACGGCGGCACCATCGCCGCCCACCTGCTCCCCCACCCGTTGGTGCGCCAGCTGCGTCCCGGGGCCGACCTCATCCGCGAGCTGGCCGAGCCCGCGCCGGGCTGCACGACGCGGTTCGTGGCGTTCTTCAGCGAGCTCGACCACGTCGTCGTCCCCGCGGCGAACGGCGGGGTGCACCACCCCGACCTGGACGCGGTCAACATCGCCGTCCCGGACACCGGGCACCTGTCGTTCCCGCTGAACGGCACCGTCGTCCACGAGATCACGCAGGTTTTGGCGCGACTCGCCAGGGACGGCGACCCCCTCACTGTGCGTGAGGCCAGGTCCGGCGGCGCCGCCTGACAGTGACCGTGAGGGGCCTCGAAAGGGACATTCGGGGCATCCGTTACCAGACCGTGACGCTCGTTCGGCCGATTTTCTACGGTCCGTAGCGCAAAGGTGCGTTCGAAGTCACTTTGGGCGTTCTTTGCCGGGGTGGCGTGGGGCAATGACCGCCGTGGCGCTAACGTCCAGGGCTGCTGTTCGTTTCTGTCCCCTGCCCTGGAGCTGCCTCAGTGGCCACCGGCCGACATGCGCGTGGAGTCGACCTCCGCTCCGCGCCTGCCGCCGCCCACCTCCCGGGCACCCCGCTCGATCTGAGCACACCGCTGGATCTGAGCGTGATGCTCGACCCGGGTGTCCTGGCGACAGTCCTCGCGAACGAGATCGCGCCCGACGTCCCAGTGCCCAGCGGGCGCCGCCGCAAACCTACGACCGAGCCCGAGACGCCGCTGCCCGAGGCCAGCCTCCCCGCCCCTGGCGGGCGCCGCCGACGGGGCGCACCGGCCGCCGAGGGCCCCGCCGCGGTCCTCGACCGGCCGGCCGGGCGCCGTCGCAAGGCGCCCGAGACCCCAGCACCCTCCACGCCGACCAACCCCGCGCACGCCGCACCCGCTCCCGCACTCGGCGAAGCCCCCCTCGTCGAGCTGCCGGACCTGCAGGGCGTCCAGGCCGCCTCCCCGAAGCTTCGCTTCGAAGCCCCCGTCGCCTTCGCGCCGCTCGAGGCCCTGCACGTAGTTCCCGAAGCCCCCGGCCGGTCGCTGGAACTGACCAGCCCGGTCGCCGAGGCCCTCCAGCCCCTCCTGCGCTCCGTCGGCGATGTTCCCGACCTCGACCGCCCGTCCCACCGCAAGGCGACCGCCTCCCGGCGCAAGCCCGCGAGCGCGGCCGCCACGGTCGCCCGTGCGAACCACCGCCGCAAGCCGCGCAAGGCGCTCCTGCCCGGCGGCCTCCCGGGCTCGCCCGCGGTCGTCGCCGGTGCCGCCGCGATCGCCGTCGCCGCCGTGGGAGTCGCGAACATCGCCGACCAGGGCAGCTCGGCCGACGTCGCCGCCGCCGGCGTGTCCCAGGCGTCCGCCGTCAAGCCCGGCGCGTCCGTCGCGCAGGTCGAGCGCCAGGTCCTCTCGCCGCAGGAGGTCGCCCGTGAGCGCGCCCTCCGCGCCAGCCGGGTCCGCGCCCGCGCCGCCCTCGCCGAGCGCAAGGACGTCGCCGCGGAGCTGAAGAAGAAGGAAGATCTGGCCCTCAAGACGATCGCCGCGGCTCGCGCCCGCACCGTCCGGCTGGCGAAGCTCGCGAAGCTGTTCACGCTTCCGGTGAAGGACTACCGGCTCACCGCCGGCTTCGGCGAGCACGGGCGCTGGTCGCGCGGCCACACCGGCCTCGACTTCGCCTGCGATTGGGGAACCCCGATCCGCGCGGTCGCCAGCGGCGAGATCGTCTCGGCGAAGTGGGACGGCGCGTACGGCTGGAAGACCGTCGTCCGCCTGCCCGACGGCACCGAGAACTGGTACGCCCACCAGTCGGCCTTCGTGATCCGCAAGGGCCACGTCGACGCGGGTGACGTCATCGGCCGCGTCGGCTCGACCGGCCACAGCAGCGGCCCGCACCTGCACCTCGAGGTACGCGTCGACGACGAGCCGGTCAACCCGCGCACGTGGCTGAAGGCACGCGGCCTCAACCCCTGATCTTCAATCCACACAGGCATCTGACGGCCCGTCGGTTTTCCGGAGGGCCGTTTGCGGGTGCCTACAGCTTCTCGACCGGGGCGTAGCGCAGGAGCAGGCGCTTGGGTGCGCCGTCACCGAAGTCGACGGTCGCTTCGGCCTTGTCGGCGGCGCCGGCGGTCGCGACGACCGTGCCGAGGCCGAAGGCGTCGTGGGTGACGCGGTCGCCGACGGACAGGGCGACGATCGGCTTGGTCTCGCCGGACGGCCGCGACCCGCGGGAGCCGGCGGCCCGCGCGGAGGTCGCGGCGGACGACCCGGCCGCGAGCGCCTGCAGGGGTGTGCGCTGGGACTGGCGCCGCCAGTCGATCAGCGCGTCCGGGATCTCGGCGAGGAAGCGGGAGGCCGGGTACCACTGCGGCGCGCCCCAGGCCCGGCGGACCTCGGCCCGCGACACGTACAGCCGGGACTGCGCGCGGGTGATGCCGACGTACGCGAGCCGGCGCTCCTCGGCGAGCTCGGTCGGGTCCTCCAGGGAGCGCATGTGCGGGAAGATCCCGTCTTCCAGCCCGGTGAGGAACACGACCGGGAACTCGAGGCCCTTCGCGGTGTGCAGCGTCATCAGCGTGACCTGGCCGCCGTCGCGCACGCGGGCGTCCGCGTCGGGGATCTGGTCGGAGTCGGCCACGAGCGAGACGCGCTCGAGGAAGCCCGCGACCGTGCCGTCGGGGTCGGACTCCTCGTACTCGCGGGCGACCGCCACGAGCTCGGCGAGGTTCTCGACCCGCGACTCGTCCTGCGGGTCGGTCGAGGTGGTCAGCTCGCGCAGGTAGCCGGTCTGCTCGAGGATCGCCTCGAGGACCGTCGCGGGCGGGGTGCCGCCCTCCACCAGCGTGGCGAGGCCCTCCATCAGCTCGTTGAACGCAGCGCAGCGCGCTCAGCGACCGCGTCGCCAGCCCGAAGGCCTCCTCGCACCGGCGCAGCGCCGCGGGGAAGGAGATGCGCTCGCGGGTCGCCAGCGCGTCCACGCAGGCCTCCGCGCGGTCGCCGATCCCCCGCTTCGGGACGTTGAGGATGCGCCGCAGCGAGACCAGGTCTTCCGGGTTCGACAGCACCCGCAGGTACGCCATCGCGTCGCGGATCTCGCGGCGCTCGTAGAACCGCGTGCCGCCCACGATCTTGTAGGGCATGCCGACCCGGATGAACACCTCTTCGAACACGCGCGAGGCCGCGTTCGTCCGGTAGAACACCGCGACCTCGCCGGGCTTCGCCTCGCCCGCGTCGTGCAGGCGGTCGACCTCCGCCGCGACGAAGGACGCCTCGTCGTGCTCGTCCTGCGCGACCCAGCCGACGATCGGCTCGCCGTCCCCCGCGTCCGACCAGAGATTCTTGGGCTTGCGGTTCGGGTTGCGCGCGATCACGGCGTTGGCTGCCGACAGGATCGTCTGCGTCGAGCGGTAGTTCTGCTCGAGCATGATCACCGCCGCGTCCGGGTAGTCGCGCTCGAACTCCTCGATGTTGCGGATCGTGGCGCCGCGGAACGCGTAGATCGACTGGTCGGCGTCGCCGACGACGCACAGCTCGCCCGGCGGCAGGTCCGCAGTCTCGCCAGGGGTGCCGATCAGCTCGCGGATCAGCATGTACTGCGCGTGGTTCGTGTCCTGGTACTCGTCGACGAGAACGTGGCGGAACCGGCGCCGGTAGTGCTCGGCCACGTCCGGGAACGCCTGCAGCAGGTTGACCGACACCATGATGATGTCGTCGAAGTCCATCGCGTTCGCTTCGCGCAGGCGACGCTGGTAGAGCGCGTAGCAGTCGGCGTACACCTTCTGCAGCGGGCCGTCCGCCGTCGACGCGTAGGTCTCGTGGTCGATCAGCTCGTTCTTCAGCGCGCTGACCGCGTTCGCGACCCCGCGGGGGGTGTACCGCTTCACGTCGAGGTCGAGGTCGCGGAGCACGAGGCGCATCAGGCGTTGCGAGTCGGTGTCGTCGTACACCGCGAAGCTCGACGTGTACCCGAACCGCTGAGCGTGGTGGCGCAGGATGATGCGCAGGCAGGCCGAGTGGAACGTGGCGACCGCGTGCGGGGCGCCGGCACCGACGGCCTCGGCCACCCGGTGCTTCATCTCCCCCGCGGCCTTGTTGGTGAAGGTGATCGCGAGGATCTGCGAGGGCCGGACGTCGCGCGCGTTGATCAGGTAAGCGATGCGGCGGGTCAGCACCCGGGTCTTGCCCGAGCCCGCGCCGGCCACGACGAGCAGCGGCCCGCCGGAGTGCTCGACGGCCGCGCGCTGCTGCGGGTTGAGGCCCGCGAGCAGTTCCTCCGCGCCGAGGCGGGCCCGGCGCGCGGGAGGCGTGGCTGCGGCCGGCGTCGGCGCCGGCGCGGGGGCAGCGGGCGTCCCGGAACCGGGGAAGGGGAGGTCGTCGAACAGGGTGCTCATCGCAGGTCGAGTCTAGGTCGCCCCACCGACACCCCGGCGCGGGCCGGGGCGAGGCCGCCACGGCCCCGCCCCGGATCTTCCGGCTGCGCCACTCACGTCGTCCCGGCTACCTACACACCCCCGAATGGACGTGAACTGCCGAACACGTGGAACTCAAGGCGAGCGATCCCTGGAAGGGCGTCGGGACGACGAAGCGGCGCGCCCAGTGAAAGTCACGCCGGCACCCCGCACAAGGGGCGCCCGGCGAGCCTTCGCCGGAGAACCCCCGAACGGCGGGTAGACGGCCCCGAAGGCGGGGGCTCACTTCCAGCCGAACGCGAGGCTGATGTTCAGCAGGACGAGGCACAGCGCGCCGTAGAACACACCCTCGGGAACGCGGTCGCGCTCGCGGTTGAGGTAGACCAGCGCGGCCACCACGACGGTGATGCCGATCTTGACGGCGATCTTCGTGTGGTTCAGCGGCTCGTCGTCGGCCTCCTTGACTCCGACGAGGGCCAGCCCCGTGACCAGCTGGGTCGCGGCGCCGTGCAACATCAGCGTCGACATCGTCCGGGTGTCGCCGGCGATCTGGAGCCCGAAGCCGACGAGCAGCGCGGCCACGCCCGCCATGTGCAGGACGTAGAGCACCGAGTTCAGCAGGTCCACGGGCGCACCCTAGTAGCAAGCCCGCTCAGATCAGCCGCCGGTCCGAGGCCCAGCGGCTGAGCTCGTGCCGGTTCGACAGCTGCAGCTTGCGCAGCACCGCGGACACGTGGGTCTCGACCGTCTTGACGGAGATGAACAGCTCCTTGGCGACTTCGCGGTAGGTGTAGCCGCGGGCGATCAGGCGCAGCACCTCGCGCTCGCGCGCGGTGAGCCGGTCGAACTCCGTGTCCACGGGCGGGGCCGCGCCGGCCGGCGCACCGGGCCCGGAGAACGCGTCCAGCACGAACCCGGCCAGCCGCGGGGAGAACACCGCGTCCCCGTCCGCGACCCGGCGGATCGCCTCGGCCAGCTCGGGGCCGGTGATCGTCTTCGTGACGTAGCCGCGCGCGCCGGCCCGGATTACGCCGATCACGTCCTCGGCGGCGTCCGAGACCGACAGGGCGAGGAAGCGCATCCCCGGCACCTGGGCGAGCACCTCCCGCAGGACGGTCACGCCGCCCCCGCCGGGCAGGTGGACGTCGAGCAGCACGACGTCCGGCCGGTGCAGGAGCACGGCCGCGACGGCCTCGACCGCGTCCGCCGCCTCGGCGACCACGTCGAGGGTCCCCCCCGACGCGCTGTCGAGCTCGGCCCGCACGCCCGTGCGGAACATCCGGTGGTCGTCGACGACGACGATGCGCAGCGGCGCCGGGGCAGCGTCCGACATCAGCTTCCTCCTGTCTGCAGGCGAACCTCGGTGCCCGCGCCGGGCTCAGTCCGGACGCTCGCGCGCCCGCCGTGCCGTTCCATGCGCCCCACGATGGAGTGCCGGACGCCGGCCCGGTCCTCCGGCACGCCGTCCAGGTCGAACCCGCGGCCGCGGTCGCGGACGTAGGCGGTCACCGCGGAACCGTCCACCTCGGCGTAGACGTCGACCAGGTCGGCGCCGGAGTGCCGCGCCGCGTTGACCATCGCCTCGCGCGCGGACGCCAGCAGGGCGAGCCCGCCGTCGTCCAGCTCCGTGTCGCCGACGGTGACGACCTCGACGGGGACGCCGTGGTCGTCCTCCACCTCGGCGGCGACCCGGCGCAGCGCCGCCGCGAGCATCTCCGGCCCGGCCGGGGCCGCGGGGTCGCCGGCGTCCGCGTAGAGGAAGGCGCGCAGGTCGCGTTCCTGACCCCGGGCCAGGCGCACGACCTCGCGCGGGTCGTGGGCCTGACGCTGGATCAGGGCGAGGGTCTGGAGCACCGAGTCGTGCAGGTGCGCGGCCAGGTCGGCGTGCATCTGCGAGCGGATCCGCTCGCTCCCGTTCGTCCTCGAGGGTGCGCCAGGTCCGCAACAGCCAGGGCCCGACGATCAGCGCCGCCCCGCCGAGGACGACGACCCCGCCGACGAGCCCCTGCCCGACCGCCTTCAGCCCGCCGGAGAAGGCGAGGAAGCTCGCCACCCCCAGCCCGACCAGGACGACGCCGCCGACGTACCGGGCGACGGCGAAGGTCCGCTGCCGCGCGGAGCGCCGACCGGTCGGCCTCCGCGTCGCCCGGCCCCGCGGCCTTCGCCGCGGCCGCCTCGTCCGCCTGGTGCCAGAGCACGGCCAGGCCGGCGGCGACGGCGAGCGCCGGCCACAGGAGCACCGGGGCGACGCCGAGGTCCGTCTTCTGCAGCAGGAGGACGAACCCGAGGCCCGACCATGACCAGCGCGACCAGCTGGCCGAGCTGGTCGCCCTGACCCTCGCCGCGGCGCGGGCGCAGCCGCAGGCCGCGCCGGCTCGGCGGCGGCCAGGCCGGCCGGAGCCCCACGGTCGGCCGGGCCCTCCTGCGGCACGAAGACCCAGTACGCCCCGTAGAGGACCGGCCCGATCCCGCCGAGGCCGGTGAGCAGCGCGAACCCGATCCGGACGTGCAGGGGGTCCAGGCGCAGGTGGTCCGCGAGGCCGCCGGCGACACCCGCGATCAGCTTGCCCTCGCGGCGCCGGCGGTACCGGCGGCGTTCGGTCGACTCGGCGGCCGGGGCCGTGCTCGACTGGCTGATCACGGCCTCCCTCCTCGTCGTCGTCACGGATGGCCCAGCATGGACCCGATCGTCACACGCCCGGCGGAGGCAGGCCATCGGGGACGCACCCCGGGACCGCCGGCCGCCAGACTCAGGGTCGGCTCAGGGCCGCTTCCCGATGTCCGGGGCGCCCGCGGAGATCACGATGGGCCCATGACGAACGAGCAGCACACCGACACCCCGCCGCCGGCGGGCCCGCCGCCGGGCGGCAGCACGATGCGCCGGTTCCGGCGCAGCCCGACCGACAAAGTCCTCACCGGCGTCTGCGGCGGCCTCGGCGAGGCGACGAACGTCGACCCCGTCGTGTACCGCGTCCTGCTCGCCGTGCTGACCTTCTTCGGCGGCGCAGGGCTGCTGATCTACGGGGCCTGCTGGCTGCTGATGCCCGAGGCCGACAAGGACACCTCGCTGGCCGACCAGGCGCTGGCGAAGGGCCGCGACTCTGGCAAGCGGTCCGGGATCGTCCTCGTCGTCGTCCTCACCCTTGCGGCGATCGTGGCGACGGGCGCCGTCTCCCACGACGGCCGCAGTGTGCTCCTCGTGGCCCTGTTCGCCCTCGCCGTCGTGCTCCTGACGCGCCGTCAGGGCGTGCACCTCTTCCCCCGCCCGTACCCTGGGCCGTTCCCCGGGCCGGGCACGCCGGCGCAGGGCACGCCGCCGGGCACACCGCCGGTCCCGCCCACCGCGCCGTACTTCCCGCCCGGTGCGCCGTTCCAGCCGGCGGGCTGGTCGATGGACAAGCCCGCCACCGAGCCGGTCACCGAGCCGTACCCGGCGAACCCGCAGTACTTCCCGCCGCCCGCCCCGAAGCACCCGCGGGAGCGGTCGAAGCTCGGCCGCCTGACGTTCGCGCTCGCGTTGCTCGGCCTCGGCCTCCTCGCGGCGGTGGACCTCGGGGGCGCTGACGTGGACGCCGCCGCCTACCCGGCCCTGGTGCTCGCGGTCAGCGGCCTCGGCCTGGTGGTAGGCACGTTCTTCGGCCGGGCCCGCGGCCTCGTCGCGCTCGGCATCGTCGCCGCGCTCGCCCTCCCGCCCGCCGCGTTCGCGGACGCGTTCGACGGCAACTGGAACGGCGAGGACCGGCTGATCACCCCGGTGGACGCGGCCGGGATCGCCCCGACCTACGAGTGGGGCGCGGGCCGCGTCCGACTCGACCTGTCCGGCGTGGACTTCGCGAACGCCGACGTGCACACGACTGTCGACTTCGGCGTCGGCGAACTGGAGATCACCGTGCCGGCGAACGTGGACGTGGAGACCGAGGCCGACCTGGGGATCGGCGACGCCACGGTCTTCGACGTCCACGGCAGCGGCCTCGGCGTGAGCAAGGAAGTGACCGACACCGGCCTGGACGGCGCGGGCGGCGGCAAGCTGCGCCTGGACCTGTCCCAGGGCATCGGACGACTGGAGGTGCGACGTGCGACGTCATGAAGCTGACGGTGTGTCACTCGTGTTCGGCGTGATCTTCTGCGGCATCGCCGCCTTGTGGATGCTGGTCGCGGGCGACGCGCTCGAGCCACACCACCTGCGCGTGGCCGTCCCGGTGATGCTCATTCTGGCCGGAGTCGCGGGGGTGGCCTCCTCCCTGCTGAGCAAGGACCGGACGCCGGACGGTCAGTCGACAGGGAGCCCGACCAGGTCCAGCACGTAGCGGGCGGGGGTCCCCGGGGCGGCGCGCAGCCGGATCCGGGTGGCCCCCTCCGTGCCGCGCAGCGCCTGGTGCAGGACGTGGACGCCGGCGCTCGCGAGCTGGGTCACCTCGTCGAGGTCGACGGTCAGTTCGCGGGCCCCGCCGCCCCAGGCCTGCCACAGCCGCGCTTTCAGCGCCGCCGCGGTGCTCAGGTCGACCGCCCCGCGCACCGCCAACCCGCCGCCCGCCGTCACCTCGACCGCGAACCCGCGGCCCGGAACCGGGGCCGGGGCCCTCCCGGGGCCGGCGCTGGCCAGCACCGCCGGGTGGCGCAGGCGGCGCCGCAGCGCCACGGTCGTGCCCGCCGGGTCGCGCTCGACGCGCAGGGACTCGGTCACGTGGTCGATCATCGCGAGCCCGCGGCCCCGGTCGGCCGGCCCCCGGCAGCGGCGCCTCGCGCCACCGGCCGGAGTCCTCGATCCGCAACTCGACCCGACCGTCCGAGCCCAGGTGCCCCTCGATCCGCAGGGAGCCCGGCGCCTGGCCGTGATAGGCGTGCTCGACGGCGTTGGTCGCGGCCTCGGCGACGGCGAGCTGCAGGCCGAAGTGGTCGTCCGGGGCCACGTCCAGCTCGTCCAGCCAGGCCCCGATCGAGGTGCGGATGCCCGCCAGTTCGCCGGGCAGCGCGGGAACCCGCAGCGCGAGCGGCGCCGACACCTCCCTCGGGCCGGTGCGCGACCAACACCGTCACGTCGTCCGAGGCGCCCGTGCGGGTCATCAGCTCGACGACCTGGCGGCAGACCCGCTCGGACACGGACACGGGCGCCAGCAGCGGGAAGGCCCGGTTGCGCGGCCGCGTCCGCGGCGACCGTGGCCAGCTCGGCCAGGCCGCGCGGCAGGGGCCGGTCGGATCGCTCGACGAGACCGTCCGAGTAGAGGACGAGAACCTCCCCCGGCGCGAGCCGGTCGACGCACACGGCCGGTTCCCCGGCGCCCAGCGGGGCGCCGCGGGTCAGCGGCAGGTAACGCGGCTCGGCGGCGTGTGGGTCCTCGCGCGACGACGAGCGGCGGCGGGTGCCCGCAGGTCGCGTACTCGAAGGTGCCGGTCACCTGGTCGAGGGCGACCACGCACACCGTCGCGCCGTGCCCGCCCGGGACGCGGGCGACGAAGCGACCGAGCCGGGCCAGGACGTGGACGAGGTCCGCGCCGGAGGTCAGCAACTCCAGCAGCACCGCCCGCAGCTGGCTCATCACCACCGAGGCGCAGACCCCGTGCCCGACCACGTCGCCGACGACGAGGACGAGGCGGCCGTCGTCCAGGGTGAGGGCGTCGAACCAGTCGCCGCCGGCGCCCTGCTCGGCGCCGGCCACGAGGTAGCGGGCGGCGAGGCGGTAGCCGGGCAGGACGGGCAGGTCCGCGGGCAGCAGCGCATCCTGCAGCGTCTCGACCGCGTCCCGCGCGGCCCGGTACCGCAGCTCGGCCGCGGCGGCGTCCGCCCGGCGCGCGAGGACGCCGCCGGTCACGTCGTGCGCCACGCCGGCTACGCCGTGCGCCACGCCGCCCGGGGCGGTCCAGGGCACGAGGGTGAAGTCGACGAAGCGCTCCTCGAGCCGGCCGTCACCGTCCTGGTCGAGCTGGATGCGCCACTCGCGGGCCTGCTCCGCCTGCCCGCTCGCGAGCACCCGGTCGAGGGCCTCGAACAGCTGCTGCCCGGCGTACTCGGGGCAGACCTCGCGCAGGGGGCGCCCGACCGAGTCCGGCCGGTCCCCCATGAACGCGCGGGCGGCCGCGTTGAGCGCGGCCACCACGTGGTCGGGGCCGGTGAAGGCGAACAGGAGGGCGGGGGCGGCTTCGAAGCAGCCGGCGACGGCGCGCAGGTCTCCGGCCGCGTCGTCCTGGCCAGGGGTCGCCATCGGGGCACTCCCTTTCAGCTCTGCGGCCACCGCTGCGGCCGATGATGCCAGGTTGCCGCCAGGGCACCTGTCGTACAGTGCCCGACGGCGGGAGGGAGGTGCCCATGTCACGACTCGGACCGGCAAGCGGCACTGCGGGTGGGCACGCTGGGCGGGTGGGCCGCTACCGCTACACGGTCGCCACCGAGCGCTGGTGGTGGTCGACCGAGGTCTACCAGACCTACGGGCTGGAGCCGGGCAGCGAGATCACCACCGAACTGGTGATGGCCCGTCAGCACCCGGACGACTACGCCGCACGCGGCCGCGCTGTTCCGCGACCGCGTCGACGACGGCGCACCCTTCGCCTCGATGCACCGCATCGTCGACACCGCCGACCGGGTCCGCTGGATCGTGACGGTCGGCGAGGGCGCGCGCGGCCCGGACGGCACGGTGCGCGAGCTCACGGGCTATCACGTCGACGTCACAGACCGTCAGATTCGTGCCCTCGCGGAGCGCGCGGCCACCGCGGTCGACGGGGCGACGGCGTCCCGGGCGGCGATCGAGCAGGCCAAGGGCGCGCTCATGCTCGTCTACGGCATCGGCCCGGAAGATGCCTTCAACCAGCTGGTGTGGCAGTCCCAGCACTCGAACATCAAGCTGCGCGACCTCGCCGAGCGGCTCGTCGCGGCCGTCAGCGGCGACGCCCGCACCACGGCCGGCGTCCGGCAGCGCATGGACGAGCTCTTCTACCGCCTGCCGGGCTCGCCCGAGCCCCCGCAGCAGGGGCTCGCCGCCGGTGCCGGCGAGCTGAAACTGCGGCGCACCGTGCACGCCGGGTGCCAGATCGTGCACGCGGACGGCGAGGTGGACATGGCCACGGCGGCCCGCCTCGAGTCGGCGCTCGCCGACGCGATCCGGCGGATGCGGCCGCCCGGCGCCGTCGTCGTCGAGTTGACGGGCGTACGCCACCTCGGGTCCGTCGGAGTCAGCCTCCTGACGGCCTGCCAGCGCCGGTGCGCGGGGGCCGGGACGGGGCTACGGGTGGTCGCCGGGGACGGACCGGCGCGCAGCGTGCTCGACCTGGCGTGCGCCGATCTCGCGGTGTTCTGTCGACCTGGAGTCGGCGCTGATGGACTTCGACGGCTACACAGTCGTAACCTCGGGGCCCGTGGCTGTCTGTGCCGGTCTGGGCCCCCGCCCGAACGGCACCGAGCGCGCCCCCCACGCGCTGTCCGGCGTCCACGGTTGAAAGGCTGAGAGCTCATGGTTTGGCACGATCTGGTCCTGGCAGGTCCGGAAATCGACTTCAGTCGCCCCAAGGGCAGCGCTCTTCGACGTCCTGATGCTCCAGGCCCACGTCATCTCGGCCAGCATCTGGATGGTCAGCGCCGTCCTGGTCGCGCTCATGGCGGTGCCGCGGCTGCGGCGGGTGCCCTCGGCGCTCGGCCTGCACTGTTGCAGACCAAGCGCGAAATGGTGTCCAGCGTCCTGTGGGGCACGTACTTACTGGCCCTGTCGACGGGCATCTTCCTGCTGTTCAAGCAGGCGGCGTACGACCCGCCGCTGTCGGGGAAGGACTGGGACACCCTCGAGGGCCTGCCTTACGGCGTGCCTTACTACTACGCGCTCTACGGCAAGATCATCATCTTCCTGCTGATGGGCCTGGCGACGCCTGTCGCTGTCGAGCAAGGCGAAGCGCGCGTCGAAGGCGTCCGAGGCGGCCGGCGGCCCGGTCGACCCGACCTGTGAGTCCGAGGACGACATGTTGCTCGACGAGGAGGTCATCCCGAGCGGCTTCGACTCCGCCGCCTCGTTCGCGGAGAACGCCTACTCCAGCACCCGGACGCAGGCGCGCAGCGCCCAGGTCGATCCCGGTCACTGGCGGCTGGTTCGTCCGTCGCCACGCTGGTGTTCGGCGCGATGGGGATCGCGGTCTGCGTCGGCCTGATCAAGTACTTCCACGAACTGTCCAAGGCGGCGCGTGCTCTACTACCGGCTCCCCACCCCGGCATCTGACCGGTCGCCAGGTCGTAGGACCAAAGGCGGATCCGTTATTCGGAAGCCGTCTGTCGGTGCACGGCGTTACGTTGGCCCGGAGGCCGAACGGCCCCGGCCGACGCCGCAGGGGGCACCGCAATGAGCATGGAAGCTGACGGCGTGGCATGTCGATGTACCACGCCATGCACGACGACGGCGACCGCCGGCCGTTCTCGCGGCGACTTTCGCGCAGCGGATCGCCGAGTTTCGCCCGGCCGCACAGCCGGGAGCTGACGGCGTTCCTGATCCTCAGCGTCGTCACGGCGGTGCTGACCGTCGCGACCCCGGTGCTCGCCGGCCGCGTCGTCGACGCGCTCGTGAACGACAAGGCCGTCTCCGTGGTCGTCGGTCACCCTCGCGTCGGTCATCGCGGTGATCGCGGTGGCGGAGGCCGCGCTCGGCATCGTCACGCGGCTGCTGTCGTCGCGCATCGGCGAGGGCCTGATCCTCGACCTGCGCACGCTCGGTGTTCGACCACGTCCAGCGCATGCCGGTGGCGTTCTTCACCCGCACCCGCACCGGCGCGCTGGTCAGCCGCCTGAACAACGACGTCATCGGCGCGCAGCGGGCGTTCAGCGACACGCTCTCCGGCGTCGTCGGCAACCTCGTGACGCTCACGCTGACGCTCGCGGTGATGCTCAGCCTGTCGTGGCAGGTCACCGCTGCTGGCCCTGGTGCTGCTGCCGGTGTTCGTCGTGCCGGCGCGCCGGGTGGGCAGCCGCCTGGCGGCGATGGAGCGCGAGGCCGCCGGGCCACAACGCGGCGATGACGACCCAGATGACCGAGCGGTTCTCCGCGCCGGGCGCCACGCTGGTCAAGCTCTTCGGCCGGCCCGTCCGCCGAGTCCGCCGAGTTCGTCGCGCGGGCCGCCCGGGTGCGCGACATCGGGGTCCGCACGGCGATGGCGCAGTGGATGTTCATCACCGCGCTCGACGCTGGTCTCGGCGCTCGCGCTCGCGCTGGTCTACGGCCTCGGCGGCTACTTCGCGCTGAAGGGGCAGCCTCGAGCCCGGCGCCGTCGTCACGCTGGCCCTGCTGCTCACCCGCCTCTACGCCCCGCTGACGGCGCTCGCGAGCGCCCGGGTCGAGGTGATGACCGCGCTCGTCAGCTTCGAGCGGGTCTTCGAGGTGCTCGACCTGAAGCCCGCTGATCGCCGAGCCGGCGCGAGCCCACGCCCGTGCCCGACGGGCCGCTGTCCGTGGAGTTCGACGACGTCCGCTTCGCCTACCCGTCCGCCGACAAGGTGTCGCTGGCGTCGCTGGAGGAGGTCGCCAAGCTCGACGCCCGCGGCGGGCGTCGAGGTGCTGCACGGCGTCTCGTTCCGTGCCGAGCCCGGGCAGATGGTCGCGCTGGTCGGGTCCTCCGGGGCCGGCAAGTCGACGATCGCGTCGCTGCTGCCGCGGCTCTACGACATCGACGCCGGCGTCGGTCCGGGTCGGCGGGGTCGACGTGCGCGACCTGTCGTTCGACTCGATCACGGCGACCGTCGGCATGGTCACGCAGGACGGGCACCTGTTCCACGAGTCGATCTGCGGTCCAACCTGCTGCTCGCGCGGCCCGGAGGCGACGGAGGAGGAGTTGGCCGACGTCCTGCGCCGGGCGCGCCTCACCGACCTGGTCGCGGCGCTGCCCGACGGGCTCGACACGGTCGTCGGCGAGCGCGGCTACCGCCTCTCCGGCGGCGAGCGCCAGCGGCTGACCATCGCCCGGCTGCTGCTCGCCGGCCCGCGGGTGGTGATCCTGGACGAGGCGACCGCCCACCTCGACTCGACCTCCGAGGCTGCGGTCCAGGAGGCACTGAGCGAGGCGCTCGCCGACCGGACGGCGATCGTGATCGCGCACCGCCTGTCCACGATCCGCGCCGCCGACCTCATCCTCGTCGTGGAGGACGGGCAGATCGTCGAGCGCGGCACGCACAGCCACCTGCTCGCCCTCGGCGGGCGCTACGCCGAGCTGTACCGCACGCAGTTCGCGACGACGGCGCCGACGGCCGCCTGACGGGTTCGGCCTACGGCTTCTCCCCGATCGTCACGGGGACCTCCTCGGTCTGCTCGCCGCGCTGGATCTTGCACGGTGACCTTCTGGCCGGGCTTGACCCCCGGAGCTCGCCGAGGAACTGCTCGGACGTGCGGACCTTCTTGCCGTTGAACTCGACCATCACGTCGCCCGGTGCGATGCCCGCGGACGTCGCCGGGCCGCCGGGCCGGGGTGCCGGTGATCAGGACGCCCTCGTCGACCGCGAAGCCGTAGCGCCGCGGCGATCTCGGGGGTCAGGGTCGCCGCGTTGATCCCGAGGTACGGGTGCACGGCCTTGCCGTTGGCGAGGAGCTGGTCGACGACGTCGATGACGGTCGTCGCCGGGATCGCAAAGCCGAGGTTGACCGCACCGGAGCTCGGCGGCAGGTACGCCTCGTTGATGCCGACGATCTCCCCCGCGCCGTTGACCAGGGCACCGCCGGAGTTGCCGGGCGAGATCGCGGCGTCGGTCTGCATGAGGTCGACGAGCGCCTGGCCGCCCTGGCTCGCCGTGCCGGGGATCTCACGGCCGAGCCCGGAGACGATGCCGGCCGTCACGCTGTTCTGGAAGCCCGAGCGGGCTGCCCATCGCGAGGACGAGCTCGCCGACCCGGGGCTGCACCGGCTGGAACTTCACCGGGGGCAGGTTCTTGCGCGCCGCCCGCAGGACGGCCAGGTCGGTCTCGACGTCCGTCGCCAGTACCTCGGCGGGGACGCGGCTGCCGTCCGCCAGCTCGATCTCGACCTGCCGCGCGTCGCTGACCACGTGCTCGTTCGTCACGACGATGCCGCCCTCGCGGTAGACCACGCCGCTGCCGAGCCCCGACCCGGACACCACGACCGTCACGACGGAAGGGTCGACGCGGGCGACCACGTCCGGGATGTTGACGACGCTCGCGGCTGCGGCCCCCTTGGGGACGGCCGCCGCGGCCGGGACGGCGACCGTCGACGGGCCGGCGCTCACCGCCGGGTTCGCCGCGCCCGCGCTCACCCCGCCGTCGCTCGACGTGCACCCGGCCAGCCCGGTCGCGACCACCGCGGCGGCAGCGAACGCTGCCCAGGCACCTAGCGACCTCATCGGACTCCACTCCTGCACGATTCCCCGTCGGGACGGCCCCGCGGGAATGTCCCACTTCTGACGAACTGTCATCCCCGATTGCGTCCCGAGGTGTCCGTGTATGTCCGGAGGATGCCACCTCAGCCGTTCGGCCAGTCTTCCCCGGGGCCTGGAACCGCAATCTGGCGGCCCCCGTCTCAGCTGGCGTTACCGAAACTTCGGTAGCAGCGGACATAGGGGCGGGTTATGGACATGGTCCACGAGTACATCGGGTTCGCGACGCAACTCCGCCACCGATGGACAACCTCGACACGTTCGTGCTGATCGGTGGCCCCGCGCTGATCGCCCTGCTGTTCCTCTACGCCGCGTACAACGCAGTCGCCGCGACCGTGAACGGCGCCCGCCGCACCGTTCGGGTCGGCATCCGGGCCGCGCGCTTCGTGGCCGGCCACCAGGTCGCGCCGGCCGCCCCGGTCTACGCCGAGACCGACGACATCTTCGCCCCGGCGCCGTCCACCACGCCGACGGTCGCGGGCTCGCAGTACGCCCTGTCTGCCTGACCTCTTCGCCGCACCGAGCCGCCGAAGGCCCCCGCACCCGGATCCCGGGAGCGGGGGCCTTTTGCTCGGGCCATTCCAGGTGGGCCGGCTACTCCCACTCGATCGTGCCGGGCGGCTTGGACGTGACGTCGAGGGTGACCCGGTTGATCTCGCGGACCTCGTTGGTGATCCGGGTCGAGATCCGGGCCAGGACGTCGAACGGGACCCGCGCCCAGTCGGCGGTCATCGCGTCCTCGGACGTCACCGGGCGCAGCACGACCGGGTGGCCGTAGGTGCGCCCGTCCCCCTGCACGCCGACCGAGCGGACGTCGGCGAGCAGCACGACCGGGCACTGCCAGATCGTGCGGTCCAGGCCCGCGCGGGTCAGTTCCTCGCGGGCGATCGCGTCCGCCTCGCGCAGGATCTCGAGGCGCTCGCCGGTGACCTCGCCGATGATCCGGATGCCCAAGACCGGGGCCGGGGAACGGCTGGCGCCACACGATCTCGGCCGGCAGCCCCAGTTCCTCGCCGACGCGGCGGACCTCGTCCTTGAACAGCGCGCGCAGCGGCTCGACGAGGCCGAACTGCAGGTCGTCGGGCAGGCCGCCGACGTTGTGGTGGCTCTTGATGTTCGCCGCGCCCTCGCCGCCGCCGGACTCGACGACGTCCGGGTAGAGCGTGCCCTGGACGAGGAAGTCGACGGTCTCGCCGTGCTCCCCCGCCTCGGCGACGACCTCGCGGGCGGCCTGCTCGAACACCCGGATGAACTCGCGGCCGATGATCTTGCGCTTGGTCTCGGGGTCGGTGACGCCGGCGAGCGCGTCCAGGAAGCGCTTCTGCGCGTCGACGACCTTGAGGTCGACGCCGGTGGCGGCGACGAAGTCGCGCTCGACCTGCTCGGCCTCGCCCTTGCGCAGCAGGCCGTGGTCGACGAAGACGCAGGTGAGGCGGTCCCCGATCGCCCGCTGGACGAGCGCGGCGGCCACCGCCGAGTCGACCCCGCCGGACAGCCCGCAGACCGCGCGGGACGTGCCGACCTTCGCGACGATCGCGGCGACGGCGTCCGACGACGATGTTGACCATCGTCCAGGTCGGGCGGATGCCCGCGATCTCGTAGAGGAACCGCTCGAGCACGGCCTGGCCGTGCGCGGTGTGGACCACCTCGGGGTGGTACTGGACGCCGGCGAGCCGCCGGTCGAGGCACTCGAACGCGGCGACCGGGGCGCCCCGGAGGACGCGAGGACGTCGAAGCCGGGCGGGGCGTCGTGCACCGCGTCGCCGTGGCTCATCCACACCGTCTGGTCGGTCGGGAGCCCGGCGAGCAGGGTGCCGCCGGCGCCGTCACGGTCAGCGGCGTCCCGCCGAACTCCGACAGGCCGGTGCGCGCCACCGAGCCGCCGAGCGCGTCCGCCATCGCCTGGAAGCCGTAGCAGATGCCCAGGACGGGGATCCCGGTCGTCGAACAGCGCCGGGTCGACCCGCGGGGCGCCCGTCGGCGTAGACGGACGACGGCCCGCCCGAGAGCACGATCGCGCGCGGGCGCCGGGCGACGATCTGGGCCACCGGCATCGTGTGCGGGACGATCTCGGAGTACACCCGCGCCTCGCGCACCCGCCGGGCGATCAGCTGGGCGTACTGCGCGCCGTAGTCGACGACCAGGACGGTGTCGTCCCGGTCGAGGTGGTCAGGTCGCGCACTCGCTTCGTCGGGCACGCGGCGAGTTTCCCACAGCCGTCGTGAGCCCGGATTCCTGCCGCGGACGGACCGACACCCTGAGCCCCTCGCGTCCCGTCCGTCCCTACTTTGTCGACACGCCGACACGTCGGGGCGCGGGTCCCGGACCTCGGCGGGCCGCGGTGAAAGTCTCGGTACGAACGTCGCCCAGACGTCCGCGGTTACAGGAGGAATCACCATGCGGGTCTACATCGCAGGGCACGACCAGGAGCACGAGCGAGCCGAGTTCGAGCAGGCCGCGCGGCGGATCGCCTGGTTCGGCGCCGAGGTCTCCTCCCCGTTCCACCCCGACCTGGCGGGCGCGCCCGGCGCCTGGACCCGCGCGCGCATCGACCACGTGCTGGGCAGCGACGCGGTCGTCGTGCTGCCCAGCCACGGGGGCACGTGCGTCGACGAGCTGCTGGCCCGCACGGCGGGCATCCCGGTGGCCGGCCTCGACGAGGTCCTCGCGTCGTTCGCGGGCATGCAGGTCGCCTGAGCAGGGCCACAGTAAGAAGCTCGGCCCCGGGCGGGCCCGGGGCCGAGCAACGGGCCCGCCCCGGGTGCGACCGAGGGGCTGACCTGCTGTACATCGTCGCAGAATTCGGGCGCGACGGTAGTTCATCGCGCAACCTCACCCGAGTCGCTCAGCGCGTTTGCGCACCGTTGACGGCGACGATCTTCAACCGCAGCGCAGCGGGGGCGTCCGCCGGTACGAGCGGCCGGTCGGGCGGCGACCGGCGCTACCGGGGCGTACGCGCTCCCCCAGCGCCGGGCGCGGGTCCGGCGCCCCCTTGTTCGGCCAGAACGCCATCGCCCGCTCGGCCTGCGCGGTGATCGTCAGCGACGGGTTCACCCCGAGGTTCGCTGTGACTGCCGCGCCGTCGACGACGTGCAGGCCGGGGTGGCCGAACGCGCGGTGCCAGCCGTCGACGACTCCGGTGTCGGCGTCCGCCCCGATCGTCGCGCCGCCCATGAAGTGCGCCGTCATCGGGATGTCCGCGAGGTCGCCCCAACTGCCGCCGGCGAAGCCGTCGATCTTCTCGGCGGTGCGCCGGGCCGCGTCGTTCGCCGCGGGGATCCAGGCCGGGTTCGCCTGGCCGTGCCCCTGACGGGACGTCACTGTGTAGCGTCCGAAGCGGTTCCAGCGCCCGTGCAGGGTCACGGAGTTGTCCAGGGTCTGCATGACGAGCAGGACGATCGACTTTTCCGACCAGCGCCGCGCCGAGAGCGCCTTCGGCAGGTCGCGGCCGGCCTGGCGCGCCTCGCGGGCCCACTCCCGCCAGCGCGGGCGGCCGGTGTCGCCGTCGGTGAGAACGGTCTGGAGCAGGCCCATCGCGTTGCTGCCCTTGCCGTAGCGGACGGCCTCGACGTGGGTGTGCGGCTCCGGATGGAACGAGGACGTGATCGCGACGCCGCGGCTGAAGTCGACGTCGTCGCGCGCGCGCCTTCGCCCCGACGATCGACTCCGAGTTCGTCCGGCTGAGCAGGCCGAGTCGCGGCGAGAGGTGCGGCAGGACGCCGGTGTCGCGCAGGCGGTGCAGGAGTTTCTGCGTGCCGAGCGCGCCGGCGGCGAAGACGACCTCGTCCGCCGTGTACTCGGACGGCGACCCGCCCACGGGCGCCCGGTGCGGCACCGTCCGCACGGTGTAACCGCCCGCCTCGCGCGGGCGTCACCGCGAGTGACCGTCGTCATGGGCACGACGGTCGCGCCGCCGGCCTCGGCGAGGTGCAGGTAGTTCTTCGGCAGCGTGTTCTTGGCGTTGTGCCGGCAGCCCGTCATGCACGCGCCGCAGTGCGGCAGGCGTTGCGCGCCGGCCCGGCGCCGCCGAAGAACGGGTCGGCGACCTCGGCGCCCGCCTGCCGTCCCCTCGCCGCCGAAGAAGACACCGACGTCCGTGGGGTGGAAGGTGTCGCCGACGTCCAGGTCCTCGGCGACCGAGCGCAGCACCCGGTCCGCGGCGGTGTCGATGGGGTTGCGGGTCGACCCCGAGCATCCGGCCCGCCAGGTCGTAGTACGGAGCCAGTTCGGCCTTCCAGTCGGCGATGCCGGCCCACTGCGGGTCGGCGTAGAACGCGTCCGGCGGCTCGTAGAGGACGTTGGCGTAGACGAGCGACCCGCCGCCGACGCCGGCCGCGGACAGGATCAGCACGTCGCGCAGCAGCGAGATCCGCTGGATCCCGAAGCAGCCCAGGGCCGGCGCCCAGAGCCAGTTCCGGAGGTCCCAGGACGTCTTCGGGAAGTCGCTGTCGGCGAAGCGGCGACCCGCCTCCAGGACGCCCACGCGGTAGCCCTTCTCGGTCAGCCGCAGCGCCGTGACCGAGCCGCCGAAGCCGGAACCGACGACCAGGACGTCGAAGTGAGTGCCCATCAGGTTTACCGGCGGCCGGTGTGCCGCAGCGCCTTCAGCCCGAGCGTCATGCCCTTGGCGAAGGTCTCGGCGCCCATCCGGCCGAGTGGCGCGACGCTCGCGAGCCGCTGGTGCGCGACCGTCTGCGCCTCGGTGAACTTCAGCAGCCCCTCGGCGCCGTGCCGGCGCCCGAGGCCGGAGGAGCCCATGCCGCCCATCGGCGCGTCCTTGCTGCCCCAGGCCGGGACGAACGACTCGTTGACGCAGACCGTCCCGGCACGCAGCCGGGCCGCGACCGCTCGGCCGCGCGCGCCGTCCCGCGTCCACACGCTCGCCGACAGGCCGTACTCGGTGTCGTTGGCGGCGGCGATCGCCTCGTCCAGCTCGGAGAACCCGTACACGGACACGAGCGGGCCGAACGTCTCCGCGCCGTGGCACGCCATGCCGGGCGCGACGCCCGCTGAGCACGGTCGGCTCGTGGAAGAGCGGCCCGAGATCGGGGCGGGCCCGCCCGCCGGCGAGGACGGTCGCGCCCTTCGCGACGGCGTCGTCCAGGTGCGCGCGCAGCGCCTGCGAGCTGGGCCGCGGAGGTGAGCGAGCCCATGTCGACGGAGTAGTCGTATGCCGGCCCGAGCCGCATCGCGCGCACGCGCTCGCAGAAGCGCGGCAGGAACTCGGCGCGGATCGCGTCCGCCACGAACAGGCGCTCGGTCGACATGCACAGCTGACCACCCGAGGCGAAGCTCCCCCGCAGGACGCCGTCGACGGCGCGGTCGAGGTCCGCGTCGTCCAGCACGAGGGTCGCGTTCTTGCCGCCCAGCTCGAGCGAGACGCCGACGAGGCGCCCGGCAGCGGCCTCGGCGACCCGCCGCCCGGCAGCCGTCGAGCCGGTGAACATGACGTAGTCGGCCTCGGCGAGGAGCGCGGGCCCGACCTCGGCCCGATCCCCCGGCACGAGGCGCCAGAGCCCGTCCGGCACCCCGGCCTCGGCGAGCAGGTCCGCGGCCCAGCAGGCGGTCAGCGTGGTCTGGTTGTCGGGCTTGGCGACCACGGCGTTGCCCGCGGCCAGCGCCGCGAGCGTGTCGCCGGCGCCGAGCACCAGCGGGAAGTTCCACGGCGAGATCACCGCGACGATGCCCTTCGGGTGGTGCAGTTCGCGCACCTGGGTGAGCACCGGCAGCAGGCCCGCGCGGCGCTGCTCGCGCAGCAGCACCGGTGCCCGGCGGGCGTAGTAACGGGCCGTCAGGGCGACGTCGGCGACCTCGAGGTAGGCGTCGGCGCGGGACTTCCCGGTCTCCGCCTGGATCAGGTCGAGCACCTCGCCCTGCCGGTCCAGCAGGAGGTCGTGGAAGCGCAGGAGGATCCGCGGAGCGCTGGGCCGGCGGGGTCGCGGCCCAGGCCGGCTGGGCGGCGCGGGCGGCCGCGTACGCCGCCTCGACGTCCGCCGCCCGAGCCTGCGGGCACCGCGGCGACCAGTGCGCCGCTGAACGGCGCGCGGGTGCCGGCCGTGGGTGCGCCGGGCGCCACGGCCACCCGCCGGAGCAGGTGCCGGACGAGGTCGGGAGTGAGGCTGGGCGGAAGCCCGTCGAGCGCGGGAACGGTCTCGGCCGCTGCGAAGGTCGTCACGCCCGGCAGCGTAGCGCGCAGAACTTACCGCCGGTAGATCTGGCGTACCGTTGACACGTGACCAAATGGTCACCTATCTTCGAGACGTGAACGACGACGGCGAGATCGGCAACGTCTTCAAGGCGCTGGCGGACCCGACGCGGCGGTTTCTGCTCGACCTGCTCTTCGCCCGGGACGGGCGGACGCTGACCGAGCTGGAGTCGGAACTGGAGATGACGCGCTTCGGCGTGATGAAGCACCTCAAGATCCTCGAGGACGCGAACCTCGTCCTCACCCGGCGCTCCGGCCGGGAGAAGCTGCACTTCCTCAATCCCGTGCCGATCCGCGAGATCCACAACCGCTGGATCGACAAGTACACCGAGCGCACCGTCACCGCGCTCCTCGACCTCAAGACCGAACTGGAGCGACCGTCATGACCACTGCATCCGAGACCAGTGCCACCTGCGCCGCCGGCGCCGACTTTTCCGCGACGCCCACCACGACCGCGGTCTTCCGGGTCTACATCAAGACCACGCCGGAGAAGATCTGGCAGGCCATCACCGACCCGTCCTGGACGGTGAAGTACGGCTACGGCGGCTACGTGAACTACGACCTGCGTCCCGGCGGCGCGTTCACTGTCGCCCCCGACGAGACGATGAAGGCCGCATCCGAGGCGATGGGCTGGCCGCTACCGGAGGTCATCGTCGACGGCGAGGTCCTCGAGGTCGACGAACCCCGCCTGCTCCGCACCACCTGGCGCATGCTGATGGACCCGACCGCCGCGGCCGAGGGCTTCAGCGAGATCACCTACGAGATCGCCCAGGTTGCCGAGAACTACTGCTCCCTGACGATCACGCACGACTGCGAAGGCAAGCCCACGCTCCTCGCGATGGTCTCCGGCGCCGGCGACGCCAAGCCCGAAGAGGGCGGCGGCGGCCACCCGTGGATCCTGTCCGACCTCAAGTCGCTCCTGGAGACCGGCGCCGCAATGTCGCGTTAAGCCGCCACCCCGTGCGTCCGGCAGAACGTGTGTTCGACTTCGCCGATCCGGCGAAGCCCGACCGCACCGGGTCCGTGGACGGCGGTAAGAGCGCTCCCACCTACTCACCCGGCGCTTTCGGATGGCTCCCCGGCCTCGGCATCGCTGTCGTCGGGGCTCAAGATATGCGTGACGAGCGCTACTTCACCGTCGTCGCCCGCCTCGACAGTCGCGGCAAGCTCCGGACCCTCGGCCGCCTGGACCTCAACGAAAGCGTCCGCGCCGTCGCCGAGGTCGGCAGACAGATCGTTCTGATCACCGAGTCCTCCGTCCACCTGGTCGACCCGACCGGTCTCCGCGTCCTCAATACCCTCTGACGACCCGTCACGGATGCAGCAAAGCCACTCCCGACGTCCGACCAGCGACCCGCAATAACGGGTCGATGGTCGGACGCACGGGTTCCCCTGCTTTCAGAGGACACGCTGCTGTCCGCCGGGCGCGCTCGGCGCCGAAGGGGCGAAGTCGCGGTCGGCCGGAAGGCGCGTAGCACGAGGTGCCGAGGCGCCTAAGGCGCCTCCGCGCCGAAGTAGCGCCGGACGACGACCGCGCGCAGCCCCGAAGGGGCCGACCGCGCCCCCTAACGGACAGGCACGATGTCCGGCGCTCCCATGCGCGCGGCGTCCGCCGTCCGGTCGTCCGGCTGTTCTTGCGACTCGCGCTCGGCCGCCACCCGCGCCCGGTAGTGCTCGATTTCCCGCACGCGTTGCTCGTCGTTCCACGCCAGCACCCCGCCCATGAGGTCGGCGGCTTCCTCTGCCACGCCGAGCCCCCGGTCGAACGTCTCGACGGAGATCCTGGTCCGCCTCGTGAGGACGTCGTCGAGGTGCCGCGCGCCCTTCGTACGCCGCGGCGTGCACGACCTCGGCGCGCAGGTAGTCCTCGGCGCCGGTCAGCGGGAGGCGCAGGCTCGGATCGTCCTCGGCGAGGGCGAGGACCTCGGCGACTGCCGTGCCGTGCCGGCGCAGCAGGTGCTCGATCCGCGCGACGTGCAGGCCGGTCGCGGCGGCCGTCCGTTCGCGGGAGTTCCACGCCGCCTTGTACCCGGCCGCGCCGAGCAGCGGGGTCTGTTCGGTGCACGACGGCGGGACGCGCTCGTCCAGCCCGTGTACGGCGGCGTCCACGGCGTCGCGGGCCATCAGCCGGTACGTCGTGTACTTCCCGCCCGCGACGACGACGAGCCCCGGGACGGCATGCGCGACGACGTGCTCGCGCGAGAGCCGCGAGGTCTCTTCCGACTCCCCCGCCAGCAGCGGGCGCAGGCCGGCGTACACGCCTTGGACGTCCGCGCGGGTCAGCGGTGTGGTGAGCCACTTGTTCGCCTGGGTGAGCAGGTAGTCGATGTCGCTGCTGCTCGCGGCGGGGTGCGCCTTGTCGAGGTCCCACTCGGTGTCGGTGGTGCCGACGATCCAGTGCCGGCCCCACGGGATGACGAACAGCACGCTGCGCTCGGTCTTGGTGATGATGCCGGCCGAGGAGTGGATCCGGTCGCGCGGGACGACCAGGTGCACCCCCTTGGACGCCCGGACGTGGTACTGCCCGCGCTCGCCGACCAGCGCCTGCGTCTCGTCGGTCCAGACCCCTGTGGCGTTGACGATCTGACGGGCCCTCACCTGCCACTCGGTGCCCGCCTCGAGGTCGCGCACCTTGGCGCCGACGACCCGCTCCCCCTCGCGCAGGAACCCGACGACCCGCACGCGCGACGCGCAGTGCGCCCCGTACGAGGCGGCGGTGCGGACCAGCGTCACGACGTAGCGCGCGTCGTCGACCTGCGCGTCCCAGTACTGGATCGCGCCGACCAGCGAGCGCGGGCCGCAGCGAGGGTGCCAGCGCGAGCGCCTGACGCCGGGTCAGGTGCCGGTGCCGCGGGACGTCGGTGTCGCCGCCGATCGCGGCGAGGCTGTCGTAGAGCGCGATCCCCGCGCCGACGTATGCGCGCTCGACGACGGCCTTGGTGAGCGGGTAGAGGAACGGCACCGGACGAACGAGGTGCGGCGCCAGCTCGCGCAGCAGCAGGCTGCGTTCGGCCAGCGCCTCGCGGACGAGCCGAAAGTCGAGCATCTCGAGGTAACGCAGCCCGCCGTGGATCAGCTTGCTGGACCGGCTCGACGTGCCGCTGGCCCAGTCCCGCGCCTCGACGAGCCCGACGTCCAGGCCGCGGGTGACCGCGTCCAGCGCCGTTCCCGCGCCGACGACGCCCGCCGCCGACGATGAGCACGTCGAGCTCGCGGCCGGCCATCGCCTCGCATGCCGCCGCGCGCTCGGCCGGCCCGAGCCGCGACGTCCCCATGCTGGCGATCCCCATGATCCCCAGCCTATGCAGGCGGCCGGCGCGGCGGGCGCCGCCGCGCCCCCAGCGCCTGCGCCAGACCCCTGACGAGCGCCTCGACCGCCCCGGCGAACGCGTGCTCGGCCGGGGCCGCGTAACCGACGACGAGCCCGGGGCGGGACGGACCCGGGCCGAACCAGTGCGCGCTCAGGCTCGCCACCGCCACCCCACGCGCCGCGAGCACGGCCAGAACCTCGCCCTCCGGCGGCGAACCCGCCGGCAGCCCGAGGACGACGTGCAGCCCCGCGTCCGTGCCCTCGACCGTCACGGGGAGGCGGCCGAGCGCGGCCAGCAGCGCTGCCCGCCGACGTCGGTACACCCCGCGAGCCCGGCGAACGTGGCGGTCGTAGCGGCCCGAGGTGAGCAGCTCCGCGAGGACGAGCTGGGCCAGTCCGCCGCCGGCCGCCCGGGCGGACCGCGCCGCCTCGGCGACCGGCTCGACCAGCCGGGCCGGCAGGACGAGCCAGCCGAGCCCGACGGCCGGGGCCAGTGCCTTGGACGCCGTCCCGCCGTACACGACGTGGTCGGGGGCGAGCGCCTGCAGCGCACCGACCGGGGTCGCGTCGAAGCGGAACTCCCCGTCGTAGTCGTCCTCCACCACGAGCACGTCACGCGCGGCGGCGAGCTCGGCCCGCCGGGCGGGGTGCAGGGTCATGCCGAGCGGGTTCTGGTGCGCGGGGGTGAGGACGACCACCGGCGAGTGCAGGTCGCCGACGCGGAGCCCGCCCGCGTCCACCGGCACCGCCACGACCTTCGGGCCGCGCGCGCTGACGACGTCACGGAACAGCCACAGGGACGGGTCCTCGAAGGCGACCTCGCGGACCCCGTCCGCGTGCAAGGCCGCGGCCAGCGAGCCGAGGCCCTGCCCGAATCCGGAGCTGACGACGATCCGCTCGGGGTCGGCGACCACACCGCGGGCCCGGCCCAGGTAGACGGCCAGTGCCTCGCGCAGGACGAGCGCACCCCGCGGGTCGGGGTAGTCGAACGCCGTCGGGTCCACCCGGGCCAGCACCGCCCGCGTCGCGGCGACCCAATCGGTGCGCGGGAACAGCGCCGTGCACGGGCGGCCCGGGCGCAGGTCCCACGGCGCCTGGGCGCCCCAGCCGAACACGGCGGCCGGGTCGCGGGCCGCCGGGGCCTCGGGGCGTGGCCCAAGGCGAGCCGGCGCCGCGAGACCCGCCGCCACCCGGGTCGGCGCACCCTGAGTGACCGTCAGATAGCCCTGCTCGGCGAGTCTTCGGTACGCCTCCGTCACCGTCCCGCGGGCGAGGCCGAGGTCCGCGGCGAGCGCGCGGGTCGACGGCAACGCCGAGCCGGTAGCCAGGCGGCCCCCGGCGACGGCCCGGCGGATCGCCGCCGCGAGGCCCTCGGCCCGCCCGGCAGCGAACTCGACGACGTCCAGATGGAGGTCGATGCCGGCGTCACTGGACCAGGAAGTTCCCATGGGACTGGACCATATACCTGAGCCAGTGCCGCACTAGCCTGAGCCCATGACGACGACCGAGACCTCCTCCGCGACCACCGCCCGGCCCCAGGTCGGGCCGGCCTTCCCGTCGGCCTTCGCCGACCTGCTGAAGCTCGCCGGCAGCACCCGCCGCGCCGCGCTCGACGCCGGGCTGGACTCCGCCGTGCTCGCGCTCGTCAAGATCCGCGCCTCGCAGCTGAACGCGTGCTCCTTCTGTCTCGACATGCACACCCGCGAGGCCACCGAGGCCGGGGAGTCCGACCGCCGGCTGCACCTGGTCGCCGCCTGGCGCGAGACGACCCTGTTCACCCCCGTCGAGCGCGCCGCCCTCGAGCTGACCGAGGTGCTGACCCGCCTGTCCGAGACCCGCGACGTCCCGGACGCGGTCTACGACGAGGTTCGGCGCAACCTCGACGAGACCCAGTACGCCGCGGTGGTGTACACCATCGGGATGATCAATTTTTTCAACCGGCTCGCCGTCGCCGGGCACGCCCCACTGCCGGACGCCGGGTGAGCAAGGCCGCCGCGCTACGCGCGATGCACGTCCCGGGTAATCCGCTGCTCCTGCCGAACGTGTGGGACGCCGACACCGCCCGCCTCGTCGTCGCGGCCGGCTTCCCCGCCGTGGCGACGAGTTCGGGCGCGGTCGCCGGGACCCTCGGGTACAGCGACCACCAGGACGCACCGGCGGACCTCATGCTTGCCGCCGCCGGCCGCATCGCCGCCGCGGTCGAGGTGCCCGTGACCGTGGACGCCGAGGCCGGGTACGGCCTGCCGCCCGCCGAACTCGCCGAGCGGCTCCTCGCCCTCGGGGCGACGGGCGCCAACATCGAAGACACCGACCACGCGGGCGGCGGCCTGCGCGGCATCGACGAGGCGGCCGCATACCTGGCCGGCATGCGCGCCGCCGCGGGCGACGCTCTCGTCCTCAACGCGCGCGTCGACGTCTTCTACCACCACCGCCTCGCCGGCAGCGGCGGCCCGCAGTCCGACCTGTTGGACGCCGCGCTCGAGCGCGGCCGCGCCTACGTCGAGGCGGGCGCCGACTGCGTCTACCCGATCCTGCTCGCCGACCCCGAGACCGCCCGCGCCTTCGTCGCCGCCCTCGGCTCCCCGGTCAACCTCCTCGCCCTGCCCGACGCCCTCGAGCTCGAGGTCGCCCGCGAGGCCGGCGCCGCCCGCATCTCCCTCGGGACCACCCTCTGGCGCGCCCAGCAGGCCTGGCTCCGCGACGTCCTCACCGGCCTGACCGGCGGCACCCTGCCGTCCTGACCGGGTCTCAGCGCAGTTCGCGGTAGCGCCGCGCGACCTCACCGAACGCCGCCTTGCGGGTGACGGTCCCGTCGTCCGCGACCGCGACGACGCCGAACCCGGCCCGGTCGAGATCGAACTGCGGGTCGTCCCGACGCGGAAAGTCCGGCATGGCGAAGGTGAAGACGAAGCACCCGTGGACGCCGGCGGCCGTGTACTCGTCGATGAGCTCGCCGAGGTAGCGGGCCTGGACGGCCTCGTCGCGCGGGTGGTCGGCCCGGACGACCGGCGGGGTGGCGAACCAGTCGACGATCTGGAAGGACCCGGCTCCGCGCTGGTCGGCGCCGACGAACGCGCCGCAGCCGAATTCGGTGACGACCACGGGCTTCCCGTGCTCCCGCACTAAGCTGCGCAGGCGTTCGGCGTAGGTCGCCTGGTTCCGGCGGGAGCGGTAGAGGCTGACGCCGACGAAGTCGAACATCGACCAGTCGGGGTGTTCCCACCCCGCCGCGGCATAGCCGAGTTCACCGTGGAAGTGGCGCCGGGCGGTGGCGACCGCGGCCCGGAGCAGGCGGTCGAGGCGCCGGTCGATCGTGGGCCCCAGTGCGCGGTGAAAGCGCAGGATCAGCTTCAGCCGCAGGAAGGACTTCGGTCCGGGCACGATCCCGGGGGCGGTGTGCGAGAACTCGCTGCCGACGAGCAGCGTCACCCGGCCGGGGTGGTCGCGGCGCAGGTCCTCGGCCGCCCGGGCGACGCCGGCCAGATGGTCGAGCAGCTTCGGCTGCCGCAGTTCGGGCACGTGGGGCCGGACGTACACGTCCAGCCCGAGGTCCAGGGCGGCGCGGGTGGCTTCGACCAGCAGCCGCTCGTCCCCGCCGACGAGCATCACCGCGGTGCAGTGTAGATCGTCGGCGACGACGGTCAGGTCCCGGCGCAGGTCGTCGGCGTTCGCGGCGTCGACCAGGTAGGAGATCCCGCGGACGGCGAGGGCGCGCTCCGGCATGGCGGCTTACCTGTTGACGACGACCTCGACGCGCTGGAACTCCTTGAGCTCGGAGTAGCCCGTCGTCGCCATCGCGCGGCGCAGCGCGCCGACGAGGTTCATCGACCCGTCGGGCTGGCGGGACGGGCCGAGCAGGATCTGCTCGAACGTCCCGATCGTGCCGACGGGCATGCGGGTCCCGCGGGGCAGGGCGGCGTGGTGGGCCTCGGCGCCCCAGTGCCAGCCGCAGCCGGGGGCCTCGGACGCCCGCGCGAGCGGCGAGCCGATCATGACCGCGTCCGCACCGCAGGCGACGGCCTTGGTGATCTCGCCGCTCGTGCTCATGCCGCCGTCGGCGATGACGTGGACGTACCGGCCGCCGGACTCGTCGAGGTAGTCGCGCCGGGCGGCGGCGACGTCCGCGATCGCGGACGCCATCGGGACGGAGATGCCGAGCACGTCGGCGGTCGTGTGCGCCGAGCCGCCGCCGAACCCGACGAGGACGCCCGCGGCGCCGGTGCGCATCAGGTGCAGCGCGGCCTGGTAGGTCGCGCACCCGCCGACGACGACCGGGACGTCGAGTTCGTAGATGAACTGCTTGAGGTTCAGCGGCTCGGCCCGGCCGGAGACGTGCTCGGCCGAAACCGTCGTGCCGCGGATGACGAACAGGTCGACGCCCGCGTCCACGACCGAGCGCCAGTACTGGGCGGTGCGCTGCGGCGAGAGCGCGGCGGCGGTCGTGACGCCCGCGTCGTGCATCTGCTTGATCCGCGCGCCGATCAGCTCCTCCTTGATCGGCTCTGCGTAGATCTGTTGCAGGCGGGCGGTCGCCGCGTCCTCGGGCAGCTCCGCGATCTCGTCGAGCAAAGCGCCCGGGTCGTCGTAGCGCGTCCACAGGCCCTCGAGGTCGAGGACGGCCAGGCCGCCGAGCTGCCCGATGGTGATCGCTGTCTCGGGCGAGACGACGCTGTCCATCGGCGCGACCATGATCGGCAGCTCGAAGTGGTACGCGTCGATCTGCCAGGCGACCGAGACCTCCTCGGGGTCGCGCGTGCGCCGGGACGGCACGATCGCGATCTCGTCGAAGCCGTACGCCAGCCGGCCGCGCTTGCCCCGGCCGATCTCGATCTCGCTCACAGGAATTCCTTCTGACGATCAGTCGTCTGACGTGCCGTCAGAACCTATCGGCTGGAGTAGTTCGGTGCCTCGACGGTCATCTGCACGTCGTGCGGGTGGCTCTCCTTCAGCCCGGCCGAGGTGATCCGGATGAAGCGGCCCCGCTTGTGCAGCTCGGGCACGGTCGCCGCGCCGACGTAGCCCATCGAGGTGCGCAGCCCACCGACGAGCTGGTGGACGACGGCCTCGAGCGGTCCCCGGTAGGGCACCTGGCCTTCGACGCCCTCCGGGACGAGCTTCTCGTCTGAGTGCACGTCGTCCTGGAAGTAGCGGTCCTTCGAGTACGACCGCGCCCGGCCGCGGGTCTGCATCGCGCCCAGCGATCCCATGCCGCGGTAGGACTTGTACTGCTTGCCGTTGATGAACAGCAGCTCGCCGGGGCTCTCCTCGACGCCGGCCAACAGGCTGCCCAGCATGACCGTGTCGGCGCCGGCGACGAGCGCCTTCGCGATGTCGCCGGAGTACTGCAGGCCGCCGTCACCGATGACCGGGACGCCGGCCGCCCGCGCCACGATGGAGGCCTCGTAGATCGCCGTCACCTGCGGGACGCCGATGCCGGCGACGACCCGGGTCGTGCAGATCGAGCCGGGACCGATGCCGACCTTGATGCCGTCGGCGCCCGCGTCGACGAGCGCCTGGGCGCCCTCACGGGTGGCGATGTTGCCGCCGACGATGTCGACGCCGGACGTGTCGCGCTTCAGCTTGGTGATCATCTCGAGAACTGCGCGCGAGTGGCCGTGTGCGCTGTCGACGACCAGGAAGTCGGCCCCGGCCTCGACCAGCGTCATCGCCCGCTTGTACGACTCGTCGCCGACGCCCACCGCCGCCCCGACGACGAGGCGGCCGCGGCCGTCCTTCGTCGCGTGGGGGTAGCGCTCGGACTTCGCGAAGTCCTTCACGGTCACGAGGCCCTTGAGCCGGCCGTGCTCGTCGACGAGGGGGAGCTTCTCGATCTTGTGCGCGCGCAGGAGGGCGAACGCGTCCGCCCGGTCCGTCCCGACCGGGGCGGTGATCAGCGGCGCCTTGGTCATCACGTCGCGGACGAGTTGCGCCTGGTCGCTCTCGAAGCGCATGTCCCGGTTGGTGACGATGCCCAGCAGGTGGCCTTCGCCGTCGACCACCGGGACGCCGGAGATGCGGTAGTGCCCGCACAGCGCGTCGACGTCGCCGATCGTCGCGTCCGGCCCGATCGTGACGGGCTGCGCGACCATACCGGCCTCGGACCGCTTGACGACGTCGACGTGCTCGGCCTGGTCCTCGATCGAGAGGTTGCGGTGCAGCACGCCGACGCCGCCCTGCCGCGCCATCGCGATCGCCATCCGCGCCTCGGTCACCGTGTCCATCGCCGAGGAGATCAGCGGCATCCGCAGCGAGATGCTCCGGGAGAGCCGGCTGGTCGTGTCGACCTCGCTCGGCACCACGTCGGACTCCCCCGGCAACAGCAGGACGTCGTCGAAAGTGAGACCGAGCTGGGCGAACTTGGCGGGGATCTGCTCAGCGGAGCCGGGTTCGCCAGTCACGCCTTCAGTCATGTCCGGAACACCTTCCGCGCGGCGAGGCCGGCGCGCCGTGACGGCCGCGCCGATGCTGTGCGCCATGCTACCGGCGCCGCAGCGAAGGCCTCCCCGCAGGAACAGAAGGGACCCGCGGAGCTACTTCTTGAGCCTGCCGCCGGTGAGCCCGCTCGTCACGTCGTCGGGGTTCGGCGACTCGAGTGCCTCGCCGCCGAGGCCGCCGACGACGCCGGCGACCGCCGGGTTGTCGAACACGGTCTCGCCGGCCGGGTGCCGCCACGGGGCGATGGGTGCGACGGGGCCGCCGGGGATCTCGTCCGGCAGCGGCTCGAGCGCCTTCTCCTTCAGCTTCTCCTTGGCCTCGCCGATGCCCGGCTCGCCGGGAACGTGCGGCAGGTCCTGCGTCGGGTCGTCCAGGCCGGTCTCGGTCAGGCCCTTGCCGAGGCGGCTGTGGGACGGCTGCTCCGACGGGGTCGCCGCGGTGGTCGTACCGCTGCCGGTGGCGGTCGCGGTGGCCTTAGCCGGGTGGCCCGTCGCCGCCGGGTGCCCGGTGGCCGCGCCGCCCGCCTTCGCGGCCGGGTGGGAAGCCGTGGCGGGGTGGCCGGTGATCGACGAGCCGATCGGGATGCCGGAGTTCGCCGAGACGGCCGCAGCGCGCGCGAACGCGCCGTCGATCCGGGCGAGGACGGTGTCGAGCTCGGCGGTCAGCGCCTCGGCCATCGCGCCGGACAGGCCGACGAGGATCTGCTTGGCCTTGCCGGCCTTGAACGACGCCGTGCGCAGCTCGCCGTGGCGGAGCGCGACGTTCGCGTCGTCCAGGTACTCGGCGACCCGCTTCTCGCGGGAGTGGCCGGGCACGACCTGGTCGGTGACGGAGACGACTGCCTTCTTGAACCGCTCGAGCGGACCGACGTCGCCGCCGACGGCGGCAGCCGCCCCGCCCAGGCCGAGGACGACGGCCACGACACTGGCAGCAGCCGCGGTGCGCGGGATGAGGTGGTGGCGCCTGGTGCGGGCCGCCGCGAGCGGGATCGGGTCGTCCTGCGCCGGCGTCTCGTCGAGGAAGTCCGGGGCAGCCGCGGTGGCCGGGCCGGAAGCCGGGCCGGAAGCGTGATGGGACTGCGACGGGACGGTGACCAGCAGCGCCTCGGAGAGCATGACCGGGTAGGTGTCGACGTCGGCGGCGAACGCGGCCAGCAGGCCGGCCACCAGATCAGCGTCGGGGACGTCCGTGCGACCGGCGAGGGAATCCAGCAACCGGTCGTCGGAGTACAGCGTCGCGAGCTCGAGTTCCTCGGACATCAGGCGGTTACCTCCTCTGCGGCTAGAGCCCGCAACCGAGACAGTGCTCGGTGCTGGGCCACACGTACGGCACCTGGGGTCATGTTGAGCGCCCGGCCCGTCTCTTCGGCTGACAAGCCCACGGCAACCCGGAGCGTGAGCAGTTCGCGCAGGTGGTCGGGCAGGCGGGAGAGCAGGTCTCTGGCCCGTTCGGCGTCGGCGGCGCGAACCGCCTGGTCCTCCGGGCCCAGCGAGTCGTCGACAGCGTCCGGCATGTTCTCTGTCGGTACGGCTGCTCGGATCGTCGAGCGCTGCACGTCGGCGACCTTGCGCGCGGCGATACCGAAGACGAACGCCTCGAACGGGCGCCCCTCGTCTCGGTACCGCGGCAATGCGGTCAACACGGCGATGCAAGCCTCCTGCGCCGCGTCGTCCGCGGCATATTCGGCCCCAGGAAGGCGACCGAGACGACCTCTGCAATAACGGAGAACCATCGGACGGATCCTCGCGAGCAGCGCCTCGGTTGCTTTGGCGTCCCCCTGGATCGCCAGAGCAGCCAGATCGCGCAGGTCATTTCGATCCGTCCGACCTTCAATCGGATCCGGACCGCTCGGCGTTACGTCGTGAACGCCGCCTGTCGTCATCGAACGAGTCCGCGTCTCAACGCGATCGCGACAGCGTGAGCGCGGTCGGAGGCATTCAGCTTGCGAAAGAGCCGGCGGGCGTGGGTCTTGACCGTGTCCTCGGACAGGAACAGGGCCCGGCCGATCTCGGCATTGCTGCGGCCTTCGCACATGCCGCCCAGCACTTCGAGCTCACGCTCGGTCAGCGCCCGGGAGGGACCACCCTCGGTCACCGCTGCCCCGGCGGCCTGGCCGCCAGGCTGAGGCTCGGTCAGGGCCTGCCCCACCGCCACGCGGATCTCTGCCCGGGAGGCGTCTTTGCGGAGGTAACCCCGCGCACCTGCGGCGACAGCCGCCACGACGGTCGCGTCCGCGTCGTCGGGGCGGGTAAGGACGAGGACGCGCGCGCCCGGGTCGGCCGCACGGATCCGCCGGACCGCCCCGGCGCCAGCACGCACAGTCAGCGCGCAGTCGAGCAGAACCAGGTCGGGCGGGGCGGCGCGGACGTGCTCGACCGCCTCGTCCTCGGTCGCGGCCATGACCACGCGGTCGACCCCGCGAACGCCGCCGATCGCGCGGCGGAGCTGCTCGCGGATCAGCGGGGAACCGTCACAGACCAAGATCGTCGCCACTGCCCCCGCACCTCCTCCGCGCTGCCCGTCTGTCGCCGACGTCACAGCGTATGCCCGACATGGCGGAGCCCGGTACCTGAAACCTGGTACCGGGCTCCGAAACCGGACACATCCGGTCATGTTCGATCAGACGTAGCAGCGGTCAGTGACCGTGCCCGTGCCCGTGGTTGTTCCCGCCACCGGCGGGGGCGTCGTCGTCGATCGGCTTGTCGACGACCAGGGTCTCGGTCGTGAGCAGCATGCTCGCGATCGAGGCCGCGTTCTGCAGCGCCGACCGGGTCACCTTGACCGGGTCGATGACGCCCTGGGCGATGAGGTCGCCGTACTCGCCGGTCGCGGCGTTGAAGCCACGGCCGGGGCCCTCCTCGCGGACCTTGGCGACGATGACGTAGCCCTCGTAGCCGGCGTTCTCGGCGATCCAGCGCAGGGGCTCGTCGGCCGCCTTGCGCACGACCGAGACGCCGACCGCCTCGTCACCGGTGAGGCCGAGGTTGTCCTTCAGGACCCCGACGGCGTGCACGAGTGCCGCGCCGCCGCCGACGATGATGCCTTCCTCGATGCCTGCCCGGGTCGCCGACACCGCGTCCTCGATGCGGTGCTTGCGCTCCTTGAGCTCGACCTCGGTGGCCGCGCCGACCTTGATGACGCAGACGCCGCCGGCGAGCTTGGCGAGACGCTCCTGGAGCTTCTCCTTGTCCCAGTCGGAGTCGCTGAGCTCGATCTCGGCTCGGATCTGGGCGACGCGACCGGCGACGTCCTCGGCGTTGCCGAGGCCCTCGATGATCGTGGTGTCGTCCTTGGAGACGACGATGCGCCGGACGGAGCCGAGCACCTCGAGGCCGACCTGGTCGAGCTTGAGCCCGACCTCGGGCGCGACGACCTGGGCGCCGGTGAGCACCGCGATGTCCTCGAGCATGGCCTTGCGGCGGTCACCGAAGCCGGGCGCCTTGACGGCGACGGAGGTGAACGTGCCGCGGATCTTGTTCACGACGAGCGTGGACAGGGCCTCGCCGTCGATGTCCTCGGCCACGATGAGCAGCGGCTTGCCGGACTGGACGACCTTCTCCAGGATCGGCAGGAGGTCGGCGACCGAGGAGACCTTGCCCGAGACGAGCAGGACGTACGGCGTCCTCGAGGATCGCCTCCATCCGCTCGGAGTCGGTGACGAAGTAGGGCGAGATGTAGCCCTTGTCGAACTGCATGCCCTCGGTGAACTCGAGCTCGAGGCCCATCGCGTTCGACTCGTCGACGGTGATGACGCCGTCCTTGCCGACGCGGTCGAACGCGTCGGCGATGAGGTCGCCGACCACGCGGTCCTGCGCCGAGATGGACGCGACGTGCGCCATGTCGTCGCGGGTCTCGATCTCGCGGGCCGCGTCGAGCAGCGCCTTGTTGGTGGCCTCGACCGCGGCGTCGATCCCGCGCTTGAGGCTCATCGGGTTCACGCCGGCGGCGACCGCGCGGATGCCCTCGCGGACCATCGCCTGGGCGAGCACCGTCGCGGTGGTGGTGCCGTCACCGGCGACGTCGTTCGTCTTGGTGGCGACCTCCTTCGCGAGCTGCGCGCCGAGGTTCTCGAACGGGTCGGAGAGCTCGATCTCACGCGCGACGGTGACGCCGTCGTTCGTGATGGTCGGAGCACCGAACTTCTTGTCGATGACGACGTTGCGGCCGCGCGGGCCGAGCGTCACCTTGACGGTGTTGGCGAGGGCGTTGACACCTCGCTCGAGGGCGCGCCTGGCGTCCTCGTCGAACGTAAGAATCTTCGGCATCGCCGAGTCGTTCCCCTCATGAGCCTGTGTCCAGGCGTTTAGGCACGACCACCCCGGGGCCCGGGAGTTCCCTGGGCCGCCCGGGGCGGTCGACTACGGATTACCTGCCTGGCCCCGAACCGGGGCCGGCCGGGGTGCGAACTACTTGTCGACGACCGCGAGGAGGTCACGCGCGGAGAGGATGAGGTACTCCTCGCCCGCGTACTTGACCTCGGTGCCGCCGTACTTGCTGTAGAGCACGACGTCGCCGACGTTGACGTCGAGCGGGAGCCGCTTGCCGTCTTCGAACCGGCCGGGACCGACAGCGAGGACCTCGCCCTCCTGGGGCTTCTCCTTCGCGGTGTCCGGGATGACCAGGCCGGACTTGGTGGTCGTCTCGGCCTCCAGCGGCTTGACGACGATGCGGTCTTCGAGCGGCTTGATGGACACCTTGTTCTTGGAAGCCATGATTTCTGACCTCCCCCTCTTCTATCGAGACGGAGCTGACGGGTTCGTGGTGCGTCCGGAGTCTGCCGTCGCGGGGGTCAGACCTAGGTCGCAAAGTTGGCACACTCACGGGGAGAGTGCCAACGGCACACTATGGCGGCGATTAGCACTCAGTCAACCCGAGTGCCAAACGGTGCCGTGCATTAGCGTCGCGGCATGGAGCTCGAGGCGTTTCACGGGCTCCTCACTCCGGCGGGGGCTGCGCTGCTGGCCGAGGTCGTGGCGGCGGGCGTCGCCGACGACGGCGCCGCGCTCGCGCTGGGCAGCCGGCTGCGCCGGCACCATCCGCCCGACCTGGTCGCCGCGGCGATCACCCAGGCGCGGCTGCGGGAGCGGGCGCGGGTGAAGTTCGGGACCGCCGCCGCGTCGATGTACTTCACGCCGGCCGGGCTCGAGCAGTCCACCCGCGCCTACGTCGCGGCGCACCGGGCCGCCCGGTTCGCCCGCGCGTTCCCCGCCGGCGGCGAGCCCGTCCGCGTCGCCGACCTGTGCGCCGGCATCGGCGCCGACCTGCTCGCGCTGGCCGCGCACGGCCTGGCCACGACAGGCGTCGAGGCGGACCCCCTCACCGCGGCGGTCGCCGCCGCGAACGCAACCGCCGCAACCGCTCGCCCGCGTCGTCGAAGGGGACGCGACCGCGCACGACCTAACCGGCTACGGCGCGGTGTTCTGCGACCCGTCCCGGCGGTCGACCCGCGGGCGGGTCTTCGACCCCGCCGCGTACGCCCCGCCCTGGACGTTCGTCCGGGCGCTGCTGACAGCCGGCGCCGCCGGCCACCTGCGCGGGGTCGCGCTGAAGGTCGCGCCGGGCATCCCGCACGAGCTCGTGCCACCCGGCGTCGAGGTCGAGTGGGTGTCCGTGCGCGGCGAGGTCAAGGAGGCCGCCCTGTACGCCGGCGTGCTGGCCGGCGCCGGGCCGGACGGCCCCGTCCGGCGCCGCGCGACCCTGCTGCCCGGCGGGCACACCCTGACGGCGACGGGCGCGGACACCGACGAGGAGCCGCCCCCGGTCGGGCCGCCGCTGCGCTGGCTGTACGAGCCGGACGGCGCGGTCGTCCGCTCGCACCTCGTCGGCGCCGTCGTCGGTGCTCTCGACGGCCGCCTGCTTGACCCGACGATCGCCTACGTCACGGCGGACACGTTCACCCCGACGCCCGTTCGCGACCGCGTACGAGGTCACCGACGTCCTGCCGTTCTCGGTGAAGGCGCTGCAGGCCCTGTTGCGCGACCGCGGCGTCGGCCGTCTGACAGTGAAGAAGCGGGGCTCTCCGGTGACCCCGGAGGAGCTGCGCCGCCAGCTCGGCCTGCGCGGGGACGGCGAGGCCACCGTGGTGCTCACGCGGTGCTCCGGGACCCCGACGATGCTGCTCGTTCGCCCGTTGTCCGCCCCCGCGTAGCCGCCGGACCGCGAACCGCCAGGCATTGACCCGCCGTTGCCCGACACGACACGTGATCATCTCCGTCCGGACGGCCCGGGCCGGTGGGCTGACCCCGTGACCAACCCTGGTACCGGGCCCGGCCTGACCCGCCGGGCCGTCGTGACCCGCGGGATCGCGGCCGCGGGCGCGAGCGCGTTCGTCCCGCCGGCGGTCGTGAGCCGACCGACGAACGCGGCGGCGGACGGCCCCGCGCCCTGCCCGTCCGACTCACCCCGACCCCCTTCACCCTCGGCGTCGCCTCCGGCGAGCCGACCGCCGACGGCGTCGTCCTGTGGACGCGGCTGGCCACCGACCCGCTCGCCCCCGACGGCGGCGGCGCCATGCCGCCGGCGGACGTCGAGGTCGGCTGGCAGCTCGCGCTCGACGAGCGGTTCCGCCATCTCGTCCGGACGGGCACGGCGACGGCGCGACCGGAGCGCGGGCACAGCGTCCACGTCGAGCTCGACGGGCTGGAACCGGGCCGGGAGTACTTCTACCGGTTCCGCTCCGCCGAGGCACCTCTCGCCGATCGGCCGCACCCGTACCGCCCCGGCCCCGCGGTCGTACCAGCCAGTGCACTTCGCGGTCGCGTCCTGCTCGAACTACGAGCACGGCTACTTCACGGCCTACCGCCACCTCGCCGAGTCCGGCCCGGACCTCGTGTTCCACCTCGGCGACTACCTCTACGAGACAGCGCCCGCCGCCCGTGCCCGACGTGCGGGCGCACGCCGGCCCGCGGACGACGACCCTGACCGGGTACCGGCTGCGCCACGCGCAGTACAAGACGGACCCCGACCTGCAGGCCGCGCACGCGGCGGCGCCGTGGGTCGTCTCCTACGACGACCACGACGTCCTCGACAACTGGGCCGGCGTGGACGGCCGCGCGCCGCGCCGGACCGGCTGCGGCTTCCCGCCATCCGCGCGGCGGCGATGCAGGCCTACTACGAGAACATGCCGCTGCGGGAGGCGACACGGCCGATCGCCGGCAACATGCGATGTTCCGCCGGTTGGCCTGGGGGCGCGTGGCGACGTTCCACGTCCTCGACACCCGCCAGTACCGCGACGTCCAGGCCTGCGGGCGCGGTTACACGGCCGCGTGCACCGACGCGGCTCGAACGGCATCGCAGCATGCTCGGGTTCGCCCAGGAGGCGTGGCTGGCGCCGGAGCTGGCCGCCTCGGACGCGGCCTGGGACCTCCTCGTCCAGCAGGTGTTCTTCAGCCCGAACGAGCTTACACCGGGCGCCGAAGGCACGCCGGACGACGACGGCGGGCCTGAACATGGACACCTGGGACGGCTACGCCGCCGCCGCGGGACCGGCTGCTCGCCTCGCTGCTCGAGGCCGGCGTCCGCAACCCGGTCGTGCTCAGCGGCGACGTGCACTCCGCCTGGGCCGGGGAGATCCTGCGCGACTTCGAGCGGCGGCGTACGAACCCGTCGGGGTGGAGCTGGTGACGACCTCGATCAGCTCCGGCCGCGACGGCCGACCCCCGGCACCGACTGGGGCGAGCACGGTCGCTCGCCGACCCAGCCGCACCTGAGGTTCTTCGACGGGCGGCGCGGCTGGACCGCCGTCCGTGTCGACGCCCGACGAGCTGCGCGCCGACTTCCGCGTCGTGCCGTACGTGCGCGCCGCGGGTGCCCCGTGACCACGTCCGCGACCTTCGTCGTCGAGAACGGACGGCCGCGGCTGAACCGGATCTGACGGCGTCATCGGAACCACGCCAGGAGCCAGCACCGCCGTCAGGAACCGGACTTCTGCGGAGAGCGGAACGGGAAGTACGCCGGCAGGAACTCCCCCATCATCGCCTGCTGCTCGAGCGCGGAGACCGCGGCGGAGTCGGTGTCGTTGAGGCAGAACGCGTCCATGTCGCGGCGGCGCGAGCAGGTCGCGCAGCTTCGCCGGCGTGGCCGGATGGGCGAGGTCGGCGTACAGGTAGGCGACGTCGCCGGGCACGGCGCGGCCCGGTGCGGTAGGCCCAGTACTGGTGCAGCGACGACGCGATGGACAGGTCGCCCGGGTGGCGGAACGGATGGCGCGGCGGTCGCCAGCACCTGGTCGGGAAGCTCCGCCTCGATCTCGGCGAGCACGCCGCGCTGCAGGGCGTACGGCGACGTGGCGCATCTTCTGCGTGATCGCCGCGCCGTGCCGGGCCAGCAGGATCTCGCGGTTGTTCTTGCCGGCCGCGTTGACCGGGGCGTCGTCGGTGCTCGGCGGCCCCGCCTCGAGCTGGACGGGCGAGACGAAGTACTTCGCGATGCCGTTGGGCAGGAAGAACGTCGTCGGCAGCACCGGCCGGCCCAGCATCATGTCGTCGTTGAAGTAGAGGAAGTGCTCCGACAGGCCGTCGATGCGGTGCAGCCGGCGTCTCGATGGCGTGGGAGTTGAACGTCGGCAGCACGCCCGGTGTCACCGAAGATCTGACGGTGCGACACCATCGGTGACCATCGGGTGGTCGCGGTCCAGCCAGGCGGGCACCTGATCGTCCGTCACGAGGTAGATGTGGCGTACCCACGGGGCGTACGCCACCAGTGATCGCATCGAGTAGCGCAGTTCGTCGCGGCTCGCGTAGCGACTGTCGTTGCTGGCCAGACCAGCTGAGCTCGGACGCGTCCGCACCCCCAGGGCGGCGGCCTTGCGCGCCTGCCAGACCGGATCTGACCCGTCCACCCAGGTGTAGACCGCGTCGATCGGGAAGGGCACCGCGTCGATGTCCGGCGAGGCGAACTCGGCCCGGGTCGTGTACGCCCGCTCGGGCACCGCGGCGGAGGCGAACTGGCCGAACACCTGCTCCGGCGCCGGCACCGGCTCGTAGGCGATGCGCACCTTCGGCCGCCACCCCGTTCGGGCGCGGCGCGTGCAGGAACCCGCCCTCCTCCCGCCAGAACTCGATCTCGCACGCGTGCGCGCCGCCGAGCACGAAAGTGCCGGATGTCGGCGCGACGGCCTGGAAGACCGGCAGGATCACCGCTGCGTGGCCGGCCCAGCGGACCGTCCGGTCGACGAAGGCCTGCTCGCAGCAGCGCCTCGCCACTACGTCACGGCGAGCGGCGGGCAGCGCCAGGACGGTCCGGCCCGGCGCTACCGGGCGGACCCGCACCCAGCGTTCCCCGGCCGCCGTCAGGACGTCGACGACGTCGTCCAGGTTCGCCCGCCGCACCTGCGCCGGCGTCGCGTCGTCGCGCAGGACGACCGGGCACAGCTCCCCCGCGTCTTTCACGAGCGTGCCGGCCGTCCCGCTCGACGACGAGGCTCGCCACCCTCAGCGGCGCGAGGCGCCGGACGAGCCACAGCTGCCGCGAGCCGGGACTGCCGCACGCATCCGTCGCCGCGCGCCCGGCGGCACGGCCGCGTAGACGCGGCGCAGCATCATCGTTCGAACCCCGACTTCATCGGGAAGTACGCGGCCAGGAACGCCTCGACCTCGGAGTCGGGGATCGGGTCCTCTCCCGGCTCGGGCGCGTCGTTCAGGCAGAAGACCTCGCGGTCGCGCGCGGCCAGCAGCCGCCGCAGCCGCACGGACGTGCTCGCCGCGCCCGACGTTCACGTAGTCGTAGCAGATCGTCGTCGGGACGGCGCGGCCGATCGCCTGGGCGTAGTAGTGGAACAGCTGGTCGAGGGCGATGTCGGACGGGTGCCGGAAGCGCCGCGCCGCGGTGCCGTTGACGAGCTCGGCGAACCGCTCCTCGATCTCGGCGTTGACGCTGCGCAGCTGCGGGTACGGCGTGTGCCGGATCGCAGCGACATCGAGCGCCCGAACTCGGACTCCATCAGCAGTGCGGATGTTGCGGCTGATGTTGATGCTGCGGTGTCACTGGCCTGGGCGCGGCCGAACGGGCGGGTAGTGCGGCCGGGGAACACCTTGGCGATGCCGGAGCCGAACCAGAAAGCTCTGCGGGCGTCACGTCCGCGCCGAAGAAGATGTCGTCGTTGAGGTAGAGGTAGTGCTCGGACAGGCCCTCGATGTGGTGCAGCTGGGTGATGATCGCGCTCGAGTTGAAGATCGGCAGCACAGAGGGGTCGCGGTAGATCTCACTGTGGTCCACGACCGTGATCCGGTCGCTCGGCGCCAGCCAGGAGGGAACCTGGCGGTCCGTCACGAGATAGACGTGGCGGACCCACGGCGCGTACATCTCCAGCGAGCGTAGCGAGTAGCGCAGCTCGTCGCGGCTCGCGTAGCGGTGCACCGCGTGCTCGGCCGGCTGGTATCCGACCCGCCGCCTCCTGCGCGCGGGCGCGCGCGAACCGTTCCTGCCAGGCCGGGTCCGCCCCGTCCACCCAGGTGTAGACGGCGTCGACAGCGAACTGCGACCTCGTCGAGGAACGTGCGGTCGAACAGCGAGATCGACGGCCACTCGCGGCCCTCGAGCTCGATCCCGGCGGGCGCCAGATAGTCGCGGTGCGCAACCTCACTGGCGGCGTTCGGCAGGGGCGCGACGACGACGTCCGGCTCGTCCGGCGAGGTCTCCCAGAACTCCAGCACCGTTCCGTAGTCCATGCCGTAGGCGAGGGCGCCGTCGCCGGTTGCCCACAGCTGCGCGAGCCGCAGCGCCGGGCAACGGCGCGGCACGAGCGAGACCCGCCGGGCCGACAGCGGCGAGACGGGTTGGTCCTGGACGCCGGGGTAGACCTCCTGCAGGTAGCGACCTGGCCCCGGGAGGCGTTCGGCGACGACCTTCAGCGCCAGATCCCGGTGCTCGGCGTGCACACCGACCGCCGGGCCGGGCAGCGCCGGGCCCTTGATCGCGAACGCCGGGACGCCCGCCTCGGCGAACGCGTCGAAGAGCTCGGCGGGGATCAGGGCTCGGGCAGCTCGCGGGGTGAGGTCGCCGTCCATGACCAGGTGCGCGAGCATGCCCACCTTGATCTCGGGCCGGTCAGGGCTGGGCACGTGCACCTCCGGGCAGGGGGGAGCGCGCCGGCTCGGTGGCCAGTGCCCCGCGGAACAGCCCCACCAAGGCGCGGGCGGAGCCCTCGGTGAACAGGCCCGCGCGAGTCGCCCGGGCGCCGCGGGCGAGCATCGCACGCCGGGCCGGGTCGGCGATCGACACCAGGGCCTCGCCGACGGAGACGGGGTCGGTGCGCTCCAGCACCAGGCCGTTCACCCCGTGAGCGACGTGACGGGCCACCGCCGGCACGGTCGGCGCGCCCAGGACCGGGACCCCGGCCGCCAGTGCCTCCAGCACGGGCAGCCCGGCCGCGTCCTGCGCCGCCAGCCGGGCCACGACGCCCGCGTCGAGGTACTCGGCGGCGAGGTCGTGCCGCTGACCCATGAACACGATCCGGCCCTGGAGGCGATGCCGCTCGACACTGTCCAGGAGATCGGCCTCGCCGGGGCCGCCGCCGCACAGCCGCAGCTGCCAGCCGGGCATCTGGCCGGCGGCAAGGGCGAACCCCTCGACGGTCTCGGCGATCCCGCTGCCCGCGGCCCAGCGGCCCACGCAGAGCACGACCCGGCCGGTCGCGGTCGAGAGCATGCTCTCGTCCGGAAGGACGAAGTCGTCCGCCGCGACGACGCGGCCTGGGGGCAGGCCCAAGGCGGCGGCGAGGGCGGGGGCGTCGACGTCCGCTGGGACGACCACGCGCACAGTCCGCCAGGCGTGGTGGACGAAGCGGTCGTCCCCGACGGCCGCGCGCAGCGGCACATGGACGAAGTGGACGAGACGCTGCTCCGGGCGGACCCGCCGCGCGGCCCAGGCGAGCGTCGCCCCGCTGGTCGTCACCACGAGGTCGGCGCCGGCCAGGTCGAGGCGGCCGCCGACGCTGGTCGCGGGCTCGACGGCGGCGAAGGGCGAGCCCACGGGCGGGCGCACGGACCCGGCCGTCATGGCCAGGGCCCGGCCGGCCACGTGCCGGCGGAGCGCGCGGATGCGCCGCACGGCCATGACATTCGCGCCCAGCGGGTCGGTCGAGTCCAGCAGCCAGACAGCGTGCGGGCGCCGGCTCATCCGGCTGCCTCGACGCGGATCCCGAGGGTATTCGCCGGCGTGTAGAAAATCTGCGCCCGCAGCGGCGGGCGGCCCGGCGCGGCCACCGGGAACCTTTCGAAGCGCACGAGGCCCGCCAGGGGCGGGTACTCCCCTGGCGGCCTGGCGAGCGGGACCCAGGTGCCGCCGGCGCCGCGCACGCACAGGTCCCAGCGGGCGGGCGGGTCGGCGAGCAGGTGCGCGGCCCCGATCCGGGCGCTTTGGCGGCCCTCGCGGTCGGTGGTCGCCGCCACCTCCGTCACGTCCGACGGGTCGCCGTTGCGCAGCAAGCCGAGGCCTAGCGCGCCGCCGCCCCAGGAAACCGTCACCGCCGTCAGCCCGACCTCGACCTCGTGGTCGGCCGCGACGGCGACCGGCACGACGGCGCGGACGACGAGGCGGCCGTAGCGGTCACAGGCGAGCCGCGCGGGCCAGGGCGCGCCGGACCCGGCCACGGCCCAGCGGTGCCGGAGAGCGGAGCGCCGGGGGACGGCAACGGTCACCGCGCCGCGGGCTCCGCTCGCCTCGAGCAGCCAGGTGCCGCCGGGCGGGGCGAACAGCTCCGGGGGCAGGCTCGCGGCCAGGCGCACCGAGGCGCCGTCGCGCACGACCGCCGACGGGACGGCCACCGTCTCGGCCTCGGGGCCCGCAACCGGCGCCCGCAGCGCCAGCCCCGTCACCGTGCCGCCGGCGGCCCGGCTGCCCCGCAGGCTGATGCTCACGTCCAGGCCCTGCCCGACGGTCGCCGCGACGAGGGTCAGCGACCGGCGGGCTCGCAGGCGGCGGGCTGCCCCGAGCGCGCGGTAGTACGCCTCGTCCAAAACGGGGCGGGGGCGCAGCGCCGGGCCTGTCGCGCGCGCGGCGCGGACGGCGCGGCCGCCCCGGGCCGCCGTCGCCAGCAGGACGGGACGGGCGCGGCGGACACGCTCGTTCGACTCCGCGAGCCGGTCGAGGGTCTCGACGGAGCCCCGGGCGAGGGACCGGACCTCGTCCCGCACCAGCGCCTTCAGCCGCCTCTTGCCTCGCGCGAGGCGGGCTCCGGCGGCTGACATCGGGACCTTCGTTCGTCGAGCCGGACGGCTGTGAATTCGCGCAGGGAACCCGGCCGGCAGGGGCGTCCCTTGTCAGTGCACACTACCAACGGGCAAGATCAACTTCGGCTGGACCCGGTGGCGGTATGGGGGTGAACCCCACCGGGGCTAGTGCCGCGCCCGGACGAGGGCGTACCTTCGCTTGCGTGCGCAATCACGGCAATCTCGCCTCGGCTGCCGGGATCAGCGCCGGAGACCACGTCTGCTGGGCCTACGAGACCCACGAAGACTTCTTCGCGGCCGGGGCCGCCTTCCTTGCCGAAGGCCTCGTCGCCGGTGAACGCCTCGTCTTCACCGCCGACCTGAGCGTCGAGGAACTCACCGCCCGGCTCGGCTTGCTCGAGCTCGACCCCGACCTGGTGAGCGAGCGCGCGCTGCTGCTGCGCCCCACTGCCGAGCTGTATTACCCCGAGTTCCGCAACCTGCCCGCCGGTTCGACGCATCCGTTCGAGAAACTGTGCACGCGGGCGATCGCCGACGGCTACTCGGGCCTGCGGGTGCTCGCCGAGGGCACCACGCTCGTAGCCGACCGGGCCCGCTACCTCGACCAACTGCGCTACGAGCACCTCGCCGGGGCGCGGATGGCCCGCGGCCTGGCCATGACCGCCATGTGCGCGTACAACCGGCGCGTCCTCGGCGACGGCGGCATCGCCGACATCGCCGCCCTGCACCCGCTCGTTCACGGCCCCGCGTCGCTGTCGGAACGGCACCTGTTCCTGGATGGCGAGACGCTCGTCCTGACCGGCAACGTGGATTCCACCAGCTGTCCGCAGATGCGCCGCCTGCTCGGCGCCATCACCGTGAGCGGCTCCGTCTTCCTGGACGTGAGCGAACTCGACTTCATCGACGCGCGCGGGCTGCACACGCTCATGCGCTGGGGCGAGCGCCTCGCGGCCGGCGGCGGCAGCCTCACGATCTGCGGGGCGACGCCGTGGATGTCGCGCGCCTGGGAGGCCCTGGACTTTCCCGAGGTCCGCGGTGTGGTGATGCGGGCCGGCCCACACTGCCCACTCGACGGCTCTCAGGCCACCGGGCGCCGCAGGACGAGCGCGTCCGTCCCGTCCCCGTAGTACCGCACGCGCACGGCCACCTGGGTAAAACCGCTGCGCGCGTACAGGGCCCGCGCGGGCTCGTTGTCCCGGCGGACCTCGAGGAAGATCTCGGCGGCCCCGCGCCGCCCGGCCTCCGCCAGCACGGCTTCCAGGAGCAGGCGACCGAGCCCCCGGCCCTGGCGGTCCGGGCGCACCGCCATCGTCTGCACCTCGGCCTGGTCCGCCCCTGTGGCAAGGCCGGCGTAACCGACGATCTCGCCGCCGTCCTCCCCGTCCGCCGCTTCGGCGGCGACGGCGTACCAGCGCGAGGCCGGGACACCGGCGAGCTCCGACCAGAACTGCTCGGCCGACCACGCGTCCGCGCCGAACAGGCCGTGATCGATCGTCGGCAGAACCTCGACGTCCCACCAGCGCATGGGACGGACCGAGACCGCCCCTACGGTCATGGGGCCGTGGCCCGCTTGCGGGCGCCGGGCGGCGTCGCGTCCGGTCGACGCAGGTAGAGCGGATCGGGGGCCAGCGTCGCGCAGCCGGCGGCGACGAACGCCCCCAGTTCGGCCGCGGACGGGTAGCGCGGCCCGCGGGCGTCCGGGAACGCGTCGGGGTACAGCTCGGCGCCGTACCCCACCGCGGGGCCGGCGTACGCGGCGACGCCCGGCAGGTCGACCGCCGGGCCGTGGGTGCGGACCCCGTCGCGGTAGCGTGCCCAGTAGACCTCCTTGCGCCGCGCGTCGGAGGCCACCACGAAATCGCCGTCGATCGTGCGGGCCGCCTCGGCCGCGAGGACGTCCAGGCTGCACACGCCGAGCACCGGGATGCCGAGCGCGTGCCCGAGCGCCCGGGCGGTCATCAGGCCCACCCGCAGGCCGGTGTACGGGCCCGGGCCGACGCCGGCGGCGACAGCGTCCAGGTCGGCGGGCTTCACCCCGACCCGGCGTAGGACCGCGTCGACCCCGACGGCCAGCAGCTCGCCGTGGCGGCGCGCGTCGACGACGGTCTCGGTCGCGAGAGCCACCCCGTCGCGGCAGAGCGCGACGCTGACGGCGGGGGTCGACGTGTCCAGGGCGAGGAGCAGCACGGGGGTCAGGCTAGTCACGCCGGGTGCGAAGTGAGAACGGCGAGGTCGACGCGCGCCCAGCGCCCGCCGACCCCGGTGAGCTCGACTGTGCGCGGCTCGTCCGGGCTGTCGTCGGTGCCGTCCGGCTCGTCGTCCCCGCGGCGCCGGCTGATCACGATCTCGAGCCGGTCCTCCGCGAGCGATTCGACCAGCCCCGAGCCCCACTCGACGACCGTGACGGCGTCGGCGAGGGAGTCCTCCAGGTCCAGGTCGGCGACCTCGGCCGCGTCCGCGAGGCGGTACGCGTCCACGTGGACGAGCGCGGGCCCGGCCGTGGCGGACGGATGCACCCGCGAGATCACGAAGGTCGGCGAAGCGACCCGGCCACGGACCCCGAGCGCGGTGCCGAGGCCCTGCGTCAGCGTCGTCTTGCCCGCCCCGAGGTCGCCGGTGAGGATCACCAGGTCCCCGGCGCGGAGCACGCCCGCCAGCCGCCCGCCAAGCTCCTTCATCGCCCCCGCGGTCGGTATCTCGAGCTGGACGGGGCTCACAGCGCGGTCCCCGACGCGGCCGCGGCGCGGCGCGCCCGCAGCCCCGGCAGCAGGCTCGCGACGAAGCGGAAGTCCTCGTCCAACAGCATCGCCGGCCTGCCCGTCCGCCCCACCCGGATCGCGGCGGCGGGGTGGTAGGTCGGCAGCAGCGGCCGCGTCCCGAACAGGTGCAGGTGCCCGCGGACAGAGCTGAGAGTCGTCCCGCGGCCCAGTGCCCACTCGGTCGCCGTGAGCCCGAGCGTGACGACGAGCAGCGGGTCGATCAGCTCTATCTGGCGCTCGAGCCAGGGCCGGCAGTTCGCCGTCTCGACCCGGGAGGGGACCCGGTTGCCCGGCGGCCGGCACTTGAGGACGTTCAGGACGGCGACGGTGTTGCGGATCAGCCCGGCCTCCGCCATGACGAAGTCCAGGTGGTGGCCCGAGCGCCCCACGAACGGGACGCCGAGACGGTCTTCGTTCGCACCGGGCGCCTCGCCGAGCAACAGCAGTTCCGCCCCGGGCGGGAACTGCCCCGGCACGACCTGTGTGCGGCTCACCGCGAGCTCAGGGCAGGTCACGCACCCGGGCAGGACGGCGAGCATGCCCGCCCAGTCGGCCACGCCGGGCGCGACGTCCGCGGGCGAGGACACGGATTCGGGGAACATCGGCGCGGTCGTCATCGGCCTGCCCGCCGGGTCGGCCGATGCCGGCGTTGGATCTCCGGGTCCGGCGCGGCCGCCTCGTCGGCCACTGCCCCGGCGGCGGCCTGGACTCGGCCCAGCCGGACCCGCTCGGCGAGGCGCCGCAGGGCCGCGTTGACCACGTCCGGGTACTCCAGCATGACCATGTGGCCGGCGCCCGGGACGACGGTCAGCTCCGCTTCCGGCAGCAACCCGGCCATCGCGCGGCTGTGGTCGGCGGGCGTGACGAGGTCGTCCTCGCCCGCGACGATGACGGTCTCGCACGCGCGGAGCACGGGGAGCGCGCCTTCCTTGTCGTGGCGGTCGAACTCGGGAAAGAATTCGGCGAACACGTCCAGCGGGGTGGAGCTCAGGATCGTCCCGACGAACCGCACCAGCGCCGGCGAGGCCTGCGCTCCCCCGAACGAGAACCGTCGGGTCAGCAGCAGGCCTACGTCCCGGTCCGCGCCCATGCCCCGTGCCAGGATCGCGGGCCGGACCGCCACCCGGCCCACGACACCGGGCGCGTACGGGCGCAGCAGGCGGGTCAGGGTGGCGGGCAGCCCCAGCGTGACCTCGGCCAGCTTGCCCGGCGACGTCGCGATCAGAGCCGCGCCGAGGACGCGGGTGCCGATCAGCTCCGGGTACGCCTCGGCGAACGCCATCACCACCATCCCGCCGAGCGAGTGCCCGTAGAGGATCACCGGCCCGCCCGGTGCGAGCGTGTCGAGAATCGTCTTGAGGTCTCGCGCCAACTGCTCGATGTTGGCGTTCTCTGCGGTCCCGCGATCCGACCGGCCGTGCCCGCGCTGGTCGTAGAACACGCACGGCCCGAGGTCGCGCAGGTCGCGGCGCTGGAAGTGCCAGGCGTCCATCGTCAGGCAGAAGCCCGGGACGAAGACCAAGGTCGGTCCGTTCTCGCCGCCGGCAGTGGCGGGGGCGACCTCCGCGCACAGGATCACGCCGTCGTCCGCGACCACCTCGGTGACCGGACCGTGCAGGCCGCCCAGCGGCTCGTCGGCGAGCGGGTCCGGCACGCCCTCGGTGCGCTTGACCGTGTAGCGACGCGCGCCCAGGCCTGCCAGCGTGCCCCCCGCGACGATTCCCGCGCGGACTGCCCAGCGCACCACGTCCCTGTTCACGTCCACAGCTCCCCCACACCGCCCGAGTACACCCGCGGAATCCGCCCGCCGATCCTCGTCACGATCTCGTAGTGGATGGTGCCGAGGACGTCGGCCCAGTCCTGCGCGGTCGGCTCGCCCGCGTCGCCGGGGCCGAAGAGCAGCACTTCGTCGCCCACATGCGCCTCGTCGTCGCCGAGGTCGAGGACGACCTGGTCCATGCAGACGCGGCCCGCGATCCGCCGCCAAGCGCCTGCGGCCAGCACCGGGGCCAGGTTGGACGCCGCCCTCGGCAGCCCGTCGGCGTACCCGATCGGGACGAGCCCGAGCGTGGTCTCGCGCTCGGTGCGGTACTGGTGCCCGTACGACACGCCCTGACCCGCGGGCACCCGCTTCACCAGGATCAGCCGCGCCGCCAGCGTCATCGTCGGCCGCAGCCCGAAGTGCCCCGGCCCGCCGATCACGGGGACGGGCGAGAGCCCGTACGCCGCGATCCCGACCCGGACGAGGTCGAAGCGCGCCTCGGGCAGCGACACCGTGCCCGCGGAGTTGCACAGGTGCCGCACCTCCGGCCGGACTCCAGCCCGCTCGGCGAGTTCGAGCGCCGCGTGGAAGGCCTCGACCTGCGCTGCGACGCTCGGGTGCCCGGGCTCGTCGGCGCAGGCCAAGTGCGACCACAACCCCACGACGCGGACGTACCCGGCCGCCTCGGCCGTCAGCGCCGCAGCGACCACTTCGGCCCACTCGGCCGCGGCCGCGCCGCCGCGGCCGAGACCGGTGTCGACCTTGAGGTGCAGGCGCGCGGGCCGCCCGATCGACGCGGCGGCCGCCGCGATCTCGCGGACCGCCCACACCGCATTCGCCGACAGGTCGATTTCGGCGACGATGGCGGCCGGCCAGTCCTCGCCCGGGCCGTGCAGCCAGGCGAGGAGGCGGGACTCGACGCCGGCCTTGCGCAGCGCGAGGGCCTCCTCGAGCACCGCGGTGCCGAGCCAGGTCGCGCCGCCGGCGAGTGCCGCCCGGGCCGCGGGGACCAGGCCGTGCCCGTACCCGTCCGCCTTGACGACCACCATGACCTCGGCCGAGCCGGCGTAACCGCGCAGTGACGCCACGTTCGCGCTCAGGGCCGCGAGGTCGATCCGCGCCTCTGCCCGCCGTCCGTCCATCGCAGTACATCCTCCCACTGCGCCGACGGGGTGATCGGCGGGGCTGTTGCGCCGTCAAACATGATTGAGAGTCATGTTTTTCCCACATGCGTATCAGAACCGAGTGAACGACCCTCAAATCATCCGAACGGACGGCAACCGATCTTGCCTCCATGCCGTCTCATGGTCACAGCGCGGGCGGTACGTCCGTCCGCCCCCGGGGAGGGGAGCGCGTCATGGCTCAAAGCCAGATCCGCATCATCCGTCGGCCCGCGAGCACGTCCTCGCAGCAGGCCAAGCAGGACGCAGCCCAGCTCGACCTGCGTACGCCCGCCGGTAAGAAACTGCCCTACTGAGCCGCACTCTCAGCGGCACGCACCTGGAACCGCCGCCGCGATCCCACGGGCCGTCACCGGCCCCCCGCCCGACGCCTGCACGGCAGCGAGACCGTGCAGGTAGGCCGCCACCGCACCGGCCTGGGCCGCCGGCAGGCCCGCCGCCAGCAGCGCACCGCCCAGCCCCGCCAGGACGTCGCCGCTGCCCGCCGTCGCGAGAGCGGGGGTCCCTGTCGGGTTCACCCAAACGCAGCCCCCGCCCGGGTCCGCTACCACAGTCGTCGACCCCTTGAGCAGGACGGTCGCCCCGTACGCGTCCGCCGCGCGGCGCGCGCATCCGACCCGGTCGGCCAGGACCGCCACGCGCTCGAGCCCGAGCAGCCGCGCCAACTCGCCCGCGTGCGGGGTGAACAGCGTCGGCGCCGGCCGCCAGAGGGCCGGCCCGCCGGCCAGCATCGTGAGGGCGTCCGCGTCGATCAGCACCGGGACGTCCGTGTCGAGCACAGAGGTCAGCCGGGCCCGCGACTCCGCGCCCGTCCCCAGGCCCGGCCCGACGACCCACGCCTGCACGCGCCCCGCCTCGACCGGCGCGCCCTCACTGACCACCGCCTCCGGCCAAGCCGCCCGCACCGCCGCCGCCACCTCGCCGGGCCCCACGAAGCGCACCATGCCGGCGCCGCCGTGCAACGCCCCCGCGACGGCGAGCACCGCCGCGCCCGGGTAGGCCCGCGACCCGGCCACGACCCCGACCACCCCGCGCGAGTATTTGTCCGACTCCCGGCCCGGCCGCGGCGTCAGCGCCGCCACGTCCGCGGCCTGCAGCGCCCGGGCCGACGGCTCCGGCAAGTACGGGCCCAGCCCGATGTCGACGAGCGTGACCGCGCCCGCCAGCCCCGCGCCCGGGTCCACCAGCAGGCCGGGTTTCCACGTCCCGAAGGTGACAGTGGCGTCCGCCCGCACGGCCGCGCCCGCGACCCGGCCGGTGTCCGCGTCCACCCCGCTCGGGACGTCGACGGCCACCACGAGCGCCCGCGACGCCTCCGCCCGGGACGTCAGCCCCGCCGCCGCCGGCCGCAGCCCGCCCGATCCGCCGATCCCGACGATCCCGTCCAGGACGAGGTCGGCCGCGTCCAGCACGGCCGGGTCGTCCACCGGGCGCCCCCCCGCCCGCACCAGCGCCGCCAACCCGCCCGCGTGCGCCCGCTCGGGATCGAGCAGCAGCGCCTCGACCCGCGCTCCGCGACCGGCCAGCCAGGCGCCGGCGTACAACGCGTCCCCGCCGTTGTGCCCGCTGCCCACCAGCAACACGACCCGCCCGCCGTAGACCCGCCCCGCCGCGCCGCGCAGCAGATCCGCGCAGACATGGGCCAGCCCCGTCGCCGCCCGCCGCATCAGGGCGCCCTCCGGCACCGTCCCCGCCAGGGTGTACTCGGCGGCCCGGATGCCGGCCGCCGCGTGAGCGAGCCTCACAGCTCGGGCTTCCGCTCGGGATTGAGCGCCGCGGCCAGCATCGGCACCCCCCACCCCTCCGCCACCACCATCGCCGACGCGATCCCCGCGTCGTGGCTCAGCGACAGGTGCCACCCACTCACCCCGAGCAACCGCGCCTGCGCCTCGACTGTCCCCCGCACCGTGATCGACGGGCGCCCGTCCGCGTCCTTGACGATCTCGGCGTCGTGCCAGTGCATCCCCCCGGGCGCCCCCAGCGCCTTCGCGACGGCCTCCTTGGCGGCGAACCGCGCGGCCAGCGATGCCGTCCGTAACTGCCGCTCCGCCGGAGTGAACAACCGCTCCGCCAGCGCCGGGCGCCGCGCGAGCGCCGCCGCGAACCGCTTGACGTCACAGACGTCGATCCCGATCCCGACGATCACCTCTGCACCCCTCGCGTCCGACCGAACGGACGCTATAGGACGCTGATCGCCGGACGCACGGGGTGCCCGAGCACGGCGGAGCCGGATCCCGGTGCCGGGCCTTACTCCACAGTCACAGACTTCGCCAGGTTGCGCGGCTGGTCGACGTCGTGACCCTTGACCGTTGCCATCTCGCACGCGAACACCTGTAGCGGCACGGTGGTGACGAGCGGCTGCAGCAGCACCGGTACCTGCGGGACGCGAATGAGCGTGTTTGCGTACGCGACGACGGCCTCGTCCCCCTCCTCTGCGATCACGATGGTGTGCGCGCCCCGGGCCCGAACCTCCTGGATGTTCGACACGATCTTGTCGTGCAGCAGGCTCCGACCGGCGGGCGACGGGACGACGACCACAACGGGCACGCCTTCCTCGATCAGCGCGATGGGGCCGTGCTTGAGCTCGCCGGCCGCGAAGCCCTCCGCGTGCATGTACGCGAGTTCCTTGAGCTTGAGCGCGCCTTCGAGCGCGACGGGGTAGCCGACATGCCGGCCGAGGAACAGGACGGATCGCGTCTTCGCCATCGTCCGCGCGAGCTCACGGACCGGCTCGACGGTCTCGAGCACCTTCTCGACGGCCGCGGGCATCTCGTTGAGCTGGTCCATGATCAGCGCGATCTCGTCGCCGTACTTCGTGCCGCGGACCTGCGCGAGGTAGAGGCCGACGACGTAGCAGGCGACGATCTGAGTCAGGAACGCTTTGGTGGACGCGACCGCAATCTCGGGCCCGGCGTGGGTGTAGACGACGGCGTCGGACTCGCGCGGGATCGTCGAGCCGTTCGTGTTGCAGATCGCCAGGACCCGCGAGCGCTGTTCCCGGGCATGCCGGACCGCCATGAGCGTGTCCATCGTCTCGCCGGACTGCGAGATGGCGATGACGAGCGTCGAGCGGTTCAGGATCGGATCGCGGTATCGGAACTCCGAGGCCAGCTCGACCTCGCACGGGATCCGCGTCCAGTGCTCGATGGCGTACTTGGCGATCAGCCCGGCGTGGAAGGACGTGCCGCAGGAGATGATGACGATCTTGTCGACGTCGCGCAGTTCCTCGTCCGACAGCCGCATCTCGTCGAGCACGAGGCGACCGTCGAGCCCGACACGGCCGAGCAGCGTGTCGGCGATCGCCTTCGGCTGCTCGGCGATCTCCTTGAGCATGAAGTAGTCGTAGCCGCCCTTCTCGGCGGCGGCGGCGTCCCAGTCGACGTGGAAGCGGCGGACGGCGGCGGGCGTGCCGTCGAAGTTCGTGACGGTGACGCCTTCGCGGCGCAGCTCGACAACCTGGTCCTGGCCGAGCTCGAGCGCTTCGCGGGTATGCGCGATGAACGCGGAGACGTCGCTGGCGAGGAAGTTCTCGCCCTCGCCGAGGCCGACGACGAGCGGGGAGTTGCGGCGGGCGCCGACAACCACGTCCGGGACGTCGGCGTGCACGGCGACGAGGGTGAACGCACCCTCGAGCATCCCGCAGACGCGGCGCATCGCCTCGGCCAGGTCGTTGCCGGCTGACGGCATGACCTCGGCCAACAGGTGGGCGACGACCTCGGTGTCCGTGTCGGAGCTCATCTCGTGCCCGCGGGACTCGAGCGCGTCACGCAGCTGAGCGAAGTTCTCGATGATCCCGTTGTGGACCACCGCGACCTTGCCGCCGTTGTCACGGTGCGGGTGGGCGTTGCGGTCGGTCGGACCGCCGTGGGTGGCCCACCTGGTGTGACCCATGCCGATGGTCGCGAAGGCCATCGGTTCGGCCGCCAGCATCGCGACGAGGTTGGCGAGCTTGCCGGCCTTGCGGCTGACCGACAGCTCACCGCCCGCGACCAGAGCGACCCCGGCCGAGTCGTACCCGCGGTACTCCAGCCGGCGCAGCCCACCCACAACGACCTCGAGGGCGGAGCCCTCACCCACGTAACCCACGATCCCGCACATGGTGATCAGCGTAGACGCCGGAGCACCCTGCGGACCGGGAGAACGACCGAACGGCCGGACGCCCGGCCCTAGTGATTCATCCCGCCAGGGTTGTCCATCTTGGAGTGGTCCATGCCGGGGTCCATCGTCTCGGTGGTAGTGGACGTTCCCGCACCGCCGTCGGTCTGCTCGGCCTCGTCACCGCCGCCGCACGCGGTCAGGCTCAGCGCCAAAACCACAGCCGCCAGCCCCGGAATGATGTTGCGTCGCACGCTCATGTGCTCTCCTCGGTCGCCCCGCGGAGATTGTCGCGTAACCCGCCGGAAACACCGCAGCCGGGGCTACAACGAGAGATGATCCCGGACGACGGCGGCAAGGCCTTCGGCGACGTCGTGGGCGTGACCCGAAGACGCGGCCTCGACCATCACGCGCACAACCGGCTCCGTCCCACTCGGGCGCAGCAGCACCCGCCCGGTGACCCCCAGCTCACTTTCCGCACGGGCGACCGCCTCCGCGAGCGGGACGCAAGCGGCGACGCCGGCCCGGTCTACCCCGCGGACGTTGACGAGGACCTGCGGCAGCCGGCGCATGATGCCGGCGAGATCGGCCAGCGGCGTCCCGGTGGCCGCGACCCGGGCGAGCAGGTGCAGGCCAGTGAGCGCCCCGTCCCCCGTGGTGGCGTGGTCGAGCATGACCAGGTGGCCCGACTGCTCCCCGCCGAGCGAGTACCCCCCACTACGCATCGCCTCGAGAACGTAGCGGTCGCCGACACCCGTCTCGACGACCTTGACGCCCTCGTCCTGCATGGCGATCTTGAAGCCGAGGTTGGTCATCACGGTCACGACGACGGTGTCGTCGGCGAGGGCGCCGGACTCGCGCATCGCGATCGACAGCACCGCGAGGATCTGGTCGCCGTCGACGACCTGACCGGCGGCGTCGACCGCGAGGCAACGGTCCGCGTCGCCGTCGAAGGCCAGGCCCGCGTCGGCCGCATGCTCGGCAACCGCGGCCTGCAGGTTCCCCAGGTGGGTCGAGCCACACCCGTCGTTGATGTTGAGGCCGTCGGGATCGTCCGAGATCGCGACGACCTCCGCGCCCGCCGCGCGCAGCAGCGCCGGGGCGATGCCGGACGCGGCGCCGTTCGCGCAGTCCAGGACCACCTTCACGCCGTCCAGACGGTTCGGCAAAGTGGTGAGCAGGTAGTCCGATATACCGCCGCGGGGCGTCCGTCGCGTCGCGGACGCGCCCCACGCCGCCGTGCACGGGCCGCTCCCACGCCTGGCCGAGCCGCGCCTCGATGGCGTCCTCTACGGCGTCGCCCAACTTGTGCCCGCCGCGTGCGAAAAATTTGATCCCGTTGTCGGGCGCGGGGTTGTGCGATGCGGAGAGCATGACGCCGAGGTCGGCGTCGAAGGCGGCGGTCAAGTACGCCACCGCCGGGGTCGGCAGCACGCCGACCCGGATCACGTCGACACCGGCGCTCGCCAGCCCGGCGACCACGGCCGCCTCGAGGAACTCACCAGAGGCACGCGGGTCGCGGCCGACCACCGCGACCGGACGCGAGCCGGACGCCGTCCCGCTCTCGCCGAGGACGCGCGCAGCCGCGGCCGCGAGGCCGAGCGCAAGCTCGGCGGTCAGGTCGCGGTTGGCGAGCCCCCGGACCCCGTCGGTCCCGAACAGACGACCCACTGCCCGTGCCTCCTGCCGCTTTCCACCACAACCGTCGTCGTCATGATCCCTCGGCGAGCACTTTTGCGGCGCAAGTCGCCAGAAAAAGCTTCCGGACGGAGAAGATCCCGGGACACCGACGACCCGCGGCCGGAGCCGGAGCGAAACCGGCGGACGCGGGTCGTCGGTGTGCGCGGGGTTTAGCGCTTGCTGTACTGCGGTGCCTTGCGGGCCTTCTTGAGGCCGTACTTCTTTCGCTCCGTGGCGCGGGCGTCCCGGGTCAGGAAGCCCGCCTTCTTGAGCGTCGGGCGGTTGTGCTCCTCGTCGGCCTGGTTCAACGAGCGGGCGATGCCGAGGCGCAGCGCGCCGGCCTGGCCGGAGATGCCACCGCCGTGGATCCGCGCGAAGACGTCGTAGCGATTGTCGAGGCCGAGGCTGACGAACGGCTCGCGGACGATCTGCTGGTGGACCTTGTTCGGGAAGTAGTTCTCGAGCGTGCGCCCGTTGATCTTCCAGACCCCGGTGCCGGGGGTGATCCGGACGCGAGCGACGGCTTCCTTGCGACGACCCGTCGCGGCGCCGGGCTCGATGTTCGAGATCGGTGCGATCGCGGGCGAGGACTCGCTGGTGTACGACTCCGGCGCGTCCGCCTCGACCTCGGCGTCCGTCGCAGTGGTGGTCTCGATGCTGGTCTCGGCAGTCATGCCACTTCCTCTATTTGTGTGTGGCCGGGACTACTGCGCGACCTGGGTGATCTCGTACGGCGCCGGCATCTGCGCCTGGTGCGGGTGGTCGGGGCCGGCGTACACCTTCAGCTTGGTGAGCTGGGCGCGACCGAGGGTGTTGTGCGTGAGCATGCCCTTGACGGCCTTCTCGACGGCCTTGCGCGGGTCCTTCGCCATGAGCTCCGAGTACGGCGTCGACCGCATGCCGCCCGGGTAACCGGAGTGGCGGTACGCGCGCTTCTGCTCCAGCTTGTTGCCGGTAAGCACGATCTTGCTCGCGTTCACGATGATCACGAAGTCGCCCACGTCGATGTGGGGGGCGAACGTCGGCTTGTGCTTGCCGCGCAGGAGCTTGGCGGTCTGGCTCGCCAGCCGGCCGAGGACGACGTCGGATGCGTCGATGACATGCCACTGACGCGTGAAGTCGCCGGGCTTGGGGCTGTACGTGCGCACGTTTGTAGCCTTCGCTTCGTCGATGAGTCTGCCTGCCGGATTGCCTGCCGAACTCGCTGGTCGCAGCCCCGACAAGGCGGACCGCGAGGCCCGCTCCAAGGTCGACTGGCGCAACGACCGCTCAGGCTACCCGGCCCGCACCCCACGGGCAAAACCGGCTCCTCAGCGCGCGCGCTCCACCCGCGCGGACTCCCACACGGGCTCGGGCGCCTCGTACACCGTGCCGTCCGCGCCGAAAACGAGGAACCGGTCGAACGAGCGCGCGAACCAGCGGTCGTGGGTGACCGCGATCACCGTCCCTTCGTAGCCCGCCAGGCCCTCCTCGAGGGCCTCCGCCGAGTCGACGTCGAGGTTGTCCGTCGGCTCGTCGAGCAGCAGCAGGGTCGACCCGGCGAGCTCGAGGAGCAGGATCTGGAAGCGCGCGCGCTGCCCGCCCGACAGCGTCCCGAACAGCTGGTCGCCGGCGCGGTCGAGTTCGTACCGGCGCAGCGCGTTCAATGCCGGACCTCGCTGGAGCGCGTGCCCGGCCAGGATCTCGACGAGCGCGCGCCCGGCAAGCTCCGGGTGATGCTGAGTCTGAGCGAAGTGCCCCGGCACGACCCGCGCTCCGAGCCGCGCAACTCCTGTGTGGGCCACCGAACTGATTCCTGGTGGGGCGTCGCCGTCCGCCCGCTCCGCCAGCAGCCGCAGGAAGTGCGACTTTCCGGACCCGTTCGATCCCAGCACCGCGACCCGCTCGCCGAAGTACAACTCGACGTCGAACGCCTTCATCAGCCCCGTCAGCTCGAGCCGCTCGCAGATCACCGAGCGGATGCCCGTCCGGCCGCCCCGCAGGCGCATTTTCACGTCCTGCTCACGGGGGCGCTCCTCCGGCGGGCCGACAGCGTCGAATCGCTCCAGCCGCTTCTCCGCCGCGTGGTAACGGCTCGCCATGTCGGAGTTGTACGCCGCCTTGTTCCGGTAGAAGAGCACCAGCTCGCGCAGCTTGGTGCGTTCCTCGTCCCAGCGGCGGCGCAGCTCGTCCAGGCGCTCGTGCCGCTCCTTGCGCGCGGAATGGTAAGTCTCGAACCCGCCGCCGTGGACCCACGCCGTCCCACCCTCGACGGTGACGATGCGCGTCGCCGTGCGGGCGAGCAGTTCCCGGTCGTGGCTGACGAACAGGACTGTCTTCGGCGAGTTCGCGAGCTGCTCCTCGAGCCAGCGCTTGCCGGGGACGTCCAGGTAGTTGTCCGGCTCGTCGAGCAGCAGCACCTCGTCGGGGCCCCGCAGGAGCGAGGCCAGCACAAGGCGCTTCTGCTCACCGCCCGACAGGGTCCCGAGGTCGCGCCACTGTGCGCGCTCGAACGGGACGCCCAGGGCCTCGGTCGTGCAGATGTCCCAGTGCACCTCGGCCTCGTAGCCGCCCGCGTCCGCCCAGTCCGAGAGCGCCTGGGCGTAGCGGAGCTGGGTCGGGGTGTCGTCGCGTTCCATCATCATGAGCTCGGCCGCGTCGAGCTCGCGGGCGGCCTTCGCGATCCTCGGCTGCGCGACCGAGACCAGCAGGTCGCGCACCGTGGCGTTGCCTTCGCTGGACGCAGCCTCCGCGACGAACTGGCGCATGACCCCGAGCCCGCCGCTGTGCCCGACCGTCCCGAACTGCGCGGGGGCTCGTCGCCGGCGATCAGGCGCAGCAGCGTGGTCTTACCGCACCCGTTCGCGCCGACCAGCGCGACCTTGGCACCGTCACCGACCCGGAACGACACCTCGTCGAGGAGACGGTGACCGGTCGGCAGAAGGTGCGTCAGCCTGCTGACGCGC
>CAVYMN010000002.1:0-682493 GCA_963769635.1 uncultured Actinomycetota bacterium
CGACGAACCTACGGAAGGGGTCCGACAGTTTCCGACCCGCCGAGAATCCCGAGGCCGGCGGGGTGATCTTGCCCAAGACAGCGCAGAGCCCCGGACCGAGCGCCGTCCGCGCCGACCCCTCCGAAACCCCCGCCGTCACTGCCATGCGACGAACCTACGGACAGGGTCCGACAGTTGCCGATCCGCCGGAAGCGCCGAGCGAAATCCCGAAAACAAGTAGTGATGAAGGGTCAGAAAGTTGCAACGTGGGTTCGGCCCCGACGCGCCCGATCGTCCGCCGCCGAACTTGCAGTAAGACAGCCCAAATTGCGCGGGAAGCCTGTCCTACTGCAAGGTCGCTGCGCCGATCGCCGTCGGCGCACCGCTCGACGAGAGAACCCCTCAGCCCGCGAACGCCTCGTCGTAGATCTTCGTCAGCTCGGGGGTTGCGGGTCCGCTGAAGCCGCAGCCGTTGACGGTCCCTTCGGCGGCGGAGACGAGGAACGACTTGCCCTGGACGAAGTCGACCCCCGGGATCAGCGCGGGGCTGATGTCGCCGGGGGGCAGGGCGATGGTGACCTGCTCGGCGTCGCCGCCCTTGTACCAGCGGTCGACGTCCAGGGTGACGGTCTTGTCGGCGATCTCCACGACAGTGCCGGCCAGGGCGACGGGCACCGGGCGGAGCGCGGCGGCGTCCAGCATCATGCACATCTGCATCGTGGCGTCGCCGCCGGGCGCGGTGAGCGCCATCGTGGTCGGGGCGGACGCGGGGGAACCGCCGTCGAGGTTCACGGCGACGACCGAGCCGAGCCCGAGGACGGCGACGGAGGCGGCGATCCCGAGGATCAGGCGGGGCTTTCGGCGGCCGGCGAGGGGGACGACCGACGGGCGACGGGTCGGTGGACTGCATGATGGTCTCCAGGCGTTGGCGGGCTTGCGGACTCGTGACTGGCTCGACGGGGACATCCGACATCGGGTCGAGAGCGGCGAGCAGTTGGCGGAGCTCGTCGTCGGAGTTCGGGCCCGAGGTCATCGGCTGTCCTCCTCTCCCTGTCGATCCGCTAGATGTCCGCCCGCCCCGCCGCTCTTTCGCGGCGGCGCCAACTTTTCTCGCAATTTTCCGATCGCCCGGTGCAGCCGGATGCTCGCGGCATTTGCGGTGATTCCCAGGACTTCCGCGATCTCCCGTGGCGCGAGTTGCTCCCAGGCCCACAGCTGCAGGATTTCCCGGTCGGTTTCCGGGAGGCCGGCGAGTGCTTCGTCCAGAGCCGCGTGCTCTGCGGGAGCCCCCGCAGCGGGCTGCGTCGCCAGCCGCTGCACGAGCCGCTCCTGCCGGGCAGTTCTGCGCACGGCGTTGGCCAGGCACCCTCGCGCGACGCCGTACGCCCAGGCCACGGGCGCGTCGGCGGGGATGTCGTCCGCCCGCCGCCACAGGACGAGTAGGACGTCCCCGAGGACGTCCTCAGCCGTCGCCGCGTCCGTGCGCCGGCGCAGGAACCGCTGCAGCGGCTCGTAGGCGTCGGCGACGAGGCTTTCGAAGGAGGCGCGGCGGTCGGCGGCAGTGCTCACGGTCCCAGGATGTCGGGCCTCGCGGCGATTCTCTCGCCGCCACGTCGTACGGTGAGCGTCATGACGTCCAGCTGGGACCCGGCGGCGGCCGGCGTCCTTCGCCTGCCGTCGGGGGTGCTGATCCGGGGACGGGCGCTGCGCGCACCGCTGCCGGAGGGGCCGCTGCCGGAGTTCGGGATCTACCTGCTCGGCAAGGGGCCGCCGTCCGTCCCGTGGCCGTCGAGGTGGGTTCGCTGGCCGGACTTCCGCGTGCCCACGGACCCGCACGCCGCCCACGACGCCTTGCGCGACGCCTGGCGCCGGGCCGAGACGAAACGAGTCGAGGTCGCCTGCGGCGGCGGGCGCGGGCGGACGGGCACGGCGTTGGCCTGCATCGCCGTGCTGGACGGGGTCCCGCCTGCAGAGGCGACGGCGTACGTCCGCGAGCACTACGACCGCAAGGCCGTCGAGATGCCGTGGCAGCGGCGCTTCGTCGAGAGCGCGCCTACCGCCTGAACTCGTTCGTCGCCCGGAGCGGCGAAGCTGGACGAGGGTCAGAGCATCCCTTCGGCTTCCGCGACGGACGCAGCCGCGGGCGGGACCTTGCGGAAGACCTCCAGGACGAAGTCCTTCTCGACGTGGCGCACGACCGCCTCGAGGTTCTGCCGCCGGCCGATCGCCTTGTGCACGGCGTCGCCGGTGATCGGGTAGTCCGACACCGAGTGTCGCCAGTGCACGGCGAGGAGGTCGCCGCCGGGATCGAGGCTGTCGACAACCCTGTCTAGCATCACCTCGAGGTCGTCCTCGTCGAGGTAGTACCCGAGTTCCGAGAGGACGATCAGGTCGAACACTGCGGGTGGCCAGGTTCCGGGGACGGCCGAGCACTCGACCGTCACATTCTGATGTGAAGTCAGATGCTCGCGCGCCGAGGTTACGGCTGCCTGCACGGGGTCCGTCGCCAGGACGCTGTCGCAACGCTGCGCGAGCAGCGCGGTGAGGACGCCTACGGAACAGCCGGGCTCGAAGGCGGCACGGTACCGCTTGCGGGGGAGCGCGGCGACGCTCAGGGCGTACTTGCGCTCCTCGTACCACCGGGTATGAAAGCCCCACGGGTCGGCCGAAGTGGCGTACAGGTCGGTGAAGTAGGACGTCGGCAGGCTCACGATGCTCGCCTTCTGATTGTCATTCGAACACGATCTCGAGGTCGCGGTGGAATCTGGCTAGGACGCGGGGCGGGAGTACCACCCGGTCGCCGAGCGCCGGGCCTAAGGGCAGGATCTGGGTGCGGAACTCCCCGATCGCCAGGCGTTTGTGCTCCCGCGCGGCCGCGTCCAGCGGGATCCGACGGGCCCGGTGCCACGGCACCCGTTCGTCGCCCGGGCGGGCCCAGTGCCACGTCCAGACCGGGTATTCCAGGAGCCGGGCGCCTCGCCCGGCGCAGGCGAGGGCGGCGCCCTCGCCGACGGCTTCGTGGTCGGGATGGCCGTCGCGGCGCCACGTGGCCAGGCAGACGTCGCCTTCGTCCAGCAGGCCGTCGAGGGCATTCGCGACAGCTGTCGCGGTGACGCCGCCGTCGGGGAGGGCTAGCCGGGTGACGCGGACGTCCGGCGCACCGAGCGCGCGCAGGGCAGCTGACGTCTCGTCCCGCCGGAGCGCGGCGAGGCGCGTCGGGTCGAGGACGGATGAGTCCGGGTGCGATGCTTCGCCGTCCGTCACGGCCACGATTCGCGCGCGTGGGTGGCGTTGGAGCAGCCCGCCGAGGGCGAGAATTTCGTCGTCGGGGTGCGGGGCGACCACGAGGAGGCGGGCGGCGGGGTGCAGGTCCAACGGTGCGAGGGTCGCCAGCTTCCCCCACGCCTGCCAGGCTTCCTCGGACGTCCCTTCGCCCTCGATCTCCCTGGCCGCCGACTGTGTCGGCAGGACCTCGCTCACGCCGACCCTGCGCCGAGCGCCCAGCCGGCGTCCCCGCTCGAGGCGACCGCCTCGCCCAGCGCGGCGAGGTCGTGCTCGGCGTGACTCTGCCTCAGATAAACCGTCAGGTCGGCGACCCGGCGGGCATGCTCGCGGTCCTGACACAGCGGCCCGGCGCCCGTCGCGCGGCCGACGTGGTCGAGGACGGCGGTCGCGGACCGCTCCACGATCGCGCGGACTCGCAGGGCGTCGGACCGGCGGTCCGCCCGGGGGCTCGTGTCGATCGCGGCGGCCGCGGCACGCAGTGAGTCGCGGGCCGCGACCAGCGACACCTCGATCGCGCCGAGGTGCGCGAGCGCGTGCGGGTCCCCGGCGAGCTTGCCGCCGCTCATCCGGGCGAGCAGGGTTTGCGCGACCCCGACCGCGCCCCCGTACCAGCAGGCCGCGACGCCGATCGACCCGTGCCAGAAGCCCGGCCGGTCCACGTAGGCACCCGGGTCGCCGACCGGCTCGGCTGGGATCGCATCGAACCGGACGCTGCGGGTGTCGCTGGCGGCCATGCCAACCGCGGGCCAGCTTCCGTCGATCGGCTCGGTGCGCGCCACGTCCACGGCGAAGAGGCGGATGCCGTCGGGGGCCGCGGCCGTCACCAGGGCACGGGTGCACGTCCCGGCCCCGGAGCACCAGGGCCGGACGCCGGAGACGGTCCACGTGCCGTCAGTTTCCTCGGCCTCGAGGGAATCCGGTGCGGCAGCCCAGACTCCCCACGCGGCACCGGCCGGCGCGGGAGGACCGAGCTCGGCGACGATCGCGACCGCGTCCGCATGCCCCTCAGACAGGCGGCCGAGGGCGACGTCGCGAGCCGTGAGCGCCGCCAGGGCGTGCCAGCGGGCCAGGGTCCGACCGCCGCCGGGAAGCGGGAGGTCGAGGTCCCCGCGGCGCGCCAGGTCGAGGAACGCCCGGCTGGTCTGGACGGTCTCGTCGGCGGGAAGGTCAGGCAACGGGTTCCTCCGCGACTAGCCGCCGCAGGTGGTCGCTGAAGCCCTGCGGGGCACGGGAGACTGCGCGGGTGCTCGTGACGACCGGGACATCGGTCACGCTCAACACGTGCAGACCCGCCGCGCGCGCGGCGTTCACGAGGGCGCGGTCCTCGGCCGTGGCGAGCGGCCCGAACCCGCCGGCGGCGAGGTAGGCGCGCCCGCTCAGCCCGAGGTTCGCGCCGTGCACGTGCCCGTGGCCTTGTCCTTGCGGATGGACCTTCGTGGCGTAGCGCCGGTGGTACACCTCGGCCAGACCCGGCGGCCACTCGCGCCAGTCGACCGCCGTCACCGTCCCGACGACGATGTCGGCCCCGCGGTATGCGTGGGCAAGGTGCCCGGCGATCCAATGGGGCGGGACGAGGCTGTCCGCGTCCGTCGTCATCAGCCACACCGGACGTCCGGGCAGGGCCGAAACCATCCCCGCCCCGCGCGCGACGCCGACGTTGCGCGCGTCCACCTCCACCGTCCGGACGCTCGGGAACGCGCGCACTACCGCGGGGCTGGCGTCGGCACACGAGTCCAGGACGACGACGACCTCCACCGGCAGCGGGGAACGGGTGGCCGCCGAGAGCACCGAGGCCAGGCAAGCGGGAAGCGTCGACTCTTCGTTGTGGGCGGGGACGACGACCACGACCCGTTCCGCGCTCGCCGGCACAGATCGTCTCCCCTCCGTCGGCCCGCGGGACCTGCCAGGCGGGCTGGGCTCGCCGGCGCCTGACTGGTCCAGCGGGCTTGAGCTACCCCGCGCGGGCGCGTGCATGCGCACCGGAGTTCACCCTCGACCGGCGCCCGTATCCCCGGCGTGGAATCTGAGGGTTGTGAGTCGGCCGCACGGGGCAGTTAGTGCCCGGCGGGGGAGAGGCCTTCGCGAACGGCGGAGGATTGTTGTGGAACTTCGGTTGCAGCTGAGTCTTCCCCGGGACGCCGGTGGGATCCCCGTGGCCCGGCGGCTCCTGCGTGATTCGCTCCGTACCATCGGCGTGCACCCCGAGTGCATCGACGACATCGAGCTGGCCCTGTCCGAGGCGTGCAGTAACGCACTGCGGCACGCCGGCCCGGCGAACACGTTCCACGTCAACAGCCTTGTCGACGACCGCCGCTGCGTCATCGAGGTGACGGACGGTGGCGTGGGCTTCGACGACCAGAAGACGCCGGAGGAGAACCTGGGCGCCGAGCACGGCCGCGGCATCCAGCTGATGCGGGCGGTCCTCGACGACCTGGACTACAGCGTCGCCGTCGGCGGCGGCACCATCGCGCGGCTGACGAAGAACCTCACGTGGGCCGCCCCGCCGTTCCCCGAGGTCGCCGGGGCGCGCCACTGGCCCGGGGTGGACGAGGGGGAGTAACTGTCTTCTGCATCACATCTGTTGAAAACGAGTATCTTGATGTGGACAAACATTCGGTCGCAGGTCTAACTTCGGCGCTACCAGAACGAACACCCCGAAAGGCGCCCACAAGGCGCCTCGCCGAAGGAGCCCCAGATGACCATCATGGATTCCCGCCCCGCGACCTCCACCTCCACTCCGACCCTGACCGGCGGCCAGCTCGAGGTCTCCGCGTACTTCGAGTTCCTGTACGGCTGGGGCGTCGCTCCCGGTGTCGACCTGGGCCCCGTCGGGGCGTACTCGAAGGTCCCCACGAGCACCGGCAACGTGTACCGCCAGGACTACGAGCGCGGCATCGGCCTCGGCAACCTGGGCGACGACACCGCGATCGTGACGCTCGAGCACCCGTACGTCGACATGAACGGCAAGGTCGTCAGCGTCGTCACGATCCCCGGCCACTCCGTCAAGGTCCTGGTCAACGACCGTTGAGTCGCCGCACGGCACGCCCCGTTCGCTGAAACGCCCCCGCAGCAAGGACGCGGGGGCGTTTTCCTTTGTGGCCTCGGCGCGAAGAGCCCGTGCAGGGCGAACGGGACGTCAGCCGAAGACGACCGCCTGCCGCGCGCGGGTGTCGACGTGCAGGGTGAAGACGTCGGGGCGGGCGTAGTGGCCCACCACGTCGAACTCGTGCCGCGAGCGGCGCAGCGCGACGGGGTCGACGTCCGCGTACAAGATCCCCTCGACCCCGGTGAGCGGGCCGGCTAGGACGGCCCCGTCCGGCCCGACGATCGTCGTGTTCCCCACGCTCAGCCAGTCGTCGCCGGACGGGTAGGCGTCGCCGCGTAGCTGCGCGGGTACGTCGCAGGCGCGCAGGAGCGGCGTGACGCCGAGGACGTAGACCCGCCCCTCCTTGGCGATGTGACGCAGCGTCGCGGGCCAGGTGTCGCTGTTGTCCCACGTCGGCGCGAGGTAGACGTCGACGCCGCGCGCGTACATGGCGGCGCGGGCGAGCGGCATGTAGTTCTCCCAGCAGATCAGCCCGCCGACCCTCCCGAAGGGCGTGCGGACGGCGTCCAGGGTCGACCCGTCCCCGCAGCCCCAGATCGACCGTTCGCCGCCGGTCGGCATCAGCTTGCGGTGGCGGCCTGCGACCGAACCGTCCGGCGCGAGGTAGAGCAGCGTGTTGTAGAGCGTGCCGCCGTCCCGTTCGTTGACCCCGATCGCGACGTAGGCGCCGGCCTCGCGGGCGGCCGCGCCGAGCCGGGCGGTGAACGGGCCGGGGATCTCGACCGCCTGCTCGCGCAGCAGGTCGGTGAAGCGGCCGTCGCTGAACGCCGGTACCCGCCAGACCCAGTCGGGGTAGCCGGGCACGAACGCCTCCGGGAACACGACCAGTTCCGCGCCGGCCGCGGCGGCCTCCTTCACAAGTGCGCAGGCCTTATCGACGGTCGCGTCGGTGTCCAGGAACACCGGCGTGGCCTGCACGGCGGCAACGGTCGTCATCGGGGTCTCCTCGAGGGTCGGGGCACGCTCACCCGGTACGGCGCCAGGTCGGGGCCGCCGCCGCCAGATTCCGACCTGGCGGTTCGCCAGGTGCCGCCGGACGCGCGGGATGATGGGCGGATGGCCGAGCCGACGCGGGACGCGAGCCTGTTCGTCGGCCGCGACGCGGCCTGCACACGCCTGTCGGCCCGGCTGCGGGAGGCTCAGGGCGACCGCTCCCGCCTGGTGCTGGTCTCGGGCGAGGCCGGCATCGGCAAGACCTCCTGCGTCCGCCGGGTGCTCGAGACGCACGCGGCGCCGGCGGTGTGGGGCGTCAGCCGCGCGGGCGCGCCCGGGCACTGGCCGTGGACGCAGGCTCTCGGCGCGCTCGCCGCGAGCCGCGGGCGCGGCACCCCCGGTTCCGAGACCCCGGAGGACCGGGCGCTGCTCGCCTCGATCGTCCCGGCGTTCGGGCCGGTACCGGCGTCGTCTGCGGAGTCCGTGGCGTCCGACCCGGCGCAGGCGCGGCTGCCGGTCTTCGACGCGGTCGCGCGCTGGCTCGCCTTGCTGGCAGCGGATGCGCCGATCGTGGTCGTCCTCGACGACCTGCACTGGGCCGACCGCTCCTCGCTCGAGTTGCTCGACTTCCTGGGCCGGTCGCTGCACGGCGTGGGCGTCCTCGTCGTCGGGACGTACCGGCACGACGAGGTGTCGCCCGAGGTGCGCGAGCTCGTCGTCGGGCTCACGACGCGCGCCGAGCACATCCATCTCGGCGGCCTGCCCCGCGAGGGGGTCGCGCGCCTGGTCGCCGGGCTGGCGGGTCCGTCCGCCGCGGCGCAGTGGGCCGGCGAGATCCACCGCCGCACCGGCGGGCACCCGTTCTTCGTCCGTGAGTTGGCCGCGGTCCTCGACCAGGGCGCGCCCGGCGACCTGCCGCACGCCGTCCGCGACGTCGTCGAGGCGCGGCTGCGCCGGGCGGGTGCCGCGGCGCGGCCGGTGCTGGAGGCCGCCGCCGTCCTGGGCAACGACATCCGCCCGGACGTTCTCGCGGGCGTCCTGGGCGCCGGTGTCGCCGCGCTAGAGGAGCACCTCGGCGAGGCGGTCCGGGCCGGGATCCTCGTCCGGGACGGGGTTTCGGGGCGCCCGCGCTTTGCCCACGACCTGTTCCGGGAGACCCTCGACGCGGCCCTGCCGTCCTCCCGGCGCATCGAGCTGCACCAGCGGATCGGGGCCGAGCTGGAGCGCTGGGCCGACCTCGGCCGGGCCGTCCCGCCCGCAGAGGTCGCCGGGCACTTCACCGCGGCCGTCGGTCTGGACGGGCCCGAGCGCGCGGTCCGGTGGGCGTTCGCGGCGGCGGCGGCCGACCGGGCGACGTCCGCGTCCACGGAGGCGGCCGCGCACCTGCGGCGGGTTCGGGACGCGGTCGCCGACGCGGGGTTCGCCCTGCCCGACGCCGTCGCCGTCGACCTGTTGGTCACGGAGGCCGACGCCCGCGCGCGGGCCGGCACCCCGGAAACGGCGCGGGACCTCCTCGCGGCAGCGCGCCCGCTCGCCGTGCGCAGCGGGGACGGGGCCCTGCTCGCGGCGGTCGCGTTCGGCGTCCAGCGGCTCGGCGCGCGGTTCGCGATGCCGCGTCAGCCGGTCCTCGACCTGCTGGAGGAGGCGCGCACGGCCGTCGGTGCCGGCGACCCCGGGACGCGGGCCCGGTTGACGGCGGCGCTCGCCCGGGAGCTCTCGCACTCCGTCCCGGAGCACCGGCCGCGCGCCGGACCGCTCAGCGCCGAGGCGCTCGACCTCGCCCGGGTCGCCGGCGACCCCGGTTCGCTGACGGCCTGCCTGCTGGCGCGCCACGACGTCCTCTGGACGCAGGGCACGGCGCCCGAACGGCTCGAGCTCGCCCGCGGCATCGTCGAGCTGGCCGGCGACGACCGCGAGCAACGCGCGCAGGGGCTGCTCCTGGTCGCGAATGCCGAGCTCGAGTTGGGATCCGAGGCATTCCGGACGTCGCTGCTCGCCTGTGTGGAGTTGCTCGACTCGCTGGCGGAACCGCGGCACCGCTACACCGCGACGACCCGTCGCGCGGCGCTGCACCTCGTCGACGGCGACCTGGACGAGGCGGAGTCCGTCCTCGAGGATGCCGCGCGCCTCGGCGAGCGGATCGGCGAACCGGACACCGGCAACGTCCGCATGTCGCAGCGCCTCGCGCTCGTGCACCTGCGCGGCGACCCTGACGAGCAGCGCGCGTTCGCGGCCGAGGCCGTCCGCTGGTGGGTCGGGGCGCCGGTGCACGCGCACGCCGTCGCGGCCGGATTCCTCGCCCGCGCAGGCGATCTGGACGCCGCACGCCGCGAGGTCGACATCGTCGCCGCGCTCGGGACGTGGCGCGCGGACCGGTCGTACCTGTGGTCGGTGTTCGTCGGGCAGCTCGCCGAGGCCGCCGCCCTCCTCGGCGACGAGGCGCTCTGCCGGGACGTCCTGCGACGATTTGCGTCCGCTCGTCCGGTGCTGCGGGGTCAACGGCGCGGTCGTCGCGTTCGGGGGCTCGCTCGCGCATCCCGCGGGTCTGGCCGCGGCCGCCTCGGGCCGAACGGACGAGGCGGGCGCGCTGCTCGCCGCAGCCGCCGAGGTGCACGGCCGCCTGGGGGCGCCGCTGTGGGAGGCGGCGAGCCGGGCCGCGCTCGCCGGCGTCTCCCCCCGCCCGCCGGACGGGGTCGAGGTCGTCCGGCTGCGCCGCACCCCGGCCGGGTGGGAGCTCACCTACCGCTCGCACACGGTCGCCGTCCCGAACAGCAAGGGCTGGCACGACCTCGCCGCGCTCGTCGGACAGCCGGGTGTCGACGTCCACGCGCTGGAACTGACGGGCAGTCAGCTAGTGCAGGGGCCCGCCGGGGACGCCGCCGACGCCACGGCAATCCGGGCGTACCGTGGGCGGCTGCGCGCGCTGGAGCAGGACCACGCCGAGGCGGAAGACGCCCACGACCTCGCCCGGGCCGAACGACTGCGGGCCGAGTCCGAGGCGGTCCTGGCCGAGCTGTCCCGGGTGACCGGACGCGGCGGCGCGCCGCGCGCAGGGACCGCCGGCGCCGGCGAGCGGGCCCGCAAGGCCGTGACCGCCCGCATCCGCGAGGCGATCGCGCGCCTCGTCCCGCTGGCCCCCGATCTTGCCGCGCACCTCGACCGCACCGTCGTCACGGGGACATGGTGCCGGTACCGGCCGGAGCCCGGCATCGTCTGGCGCACGGAGTCCTGAGCGTCAGACGGCGAGGCCGAGCAGGTTGAACCACGCGAGCGGGTCGACGGGCGCGCCGTTGAACCGGACCTCGAGATGCAGGTGCGGGCCCGTCGCGTTGCCGGTGTCGCCGACGAGGCCGACGAGGTCGCCGGCGCGCACCTGCCCGCTCCGTACGACGACGGCCGACTGGTGCGCGTACCAGGTCTCGAGCCCCCCGGCGTGGCGGACGATCGTCCGCCAGCCGTACGGGCCCGCCCAGCCCGCCGACACGACGGTCCCGGCGGCGACCGCGCGGACCGGTGCGTACACCGGGCAGGCGAAGTCCAAACCCGTATGGATTTTCGCCCAGTTCAGCCCGGACTGACCGAACCGCCCGGTCAACGCGTACCCGGCGACCGGCAGGACTACGGCCGGCCCGGCCGCCGAGACGCGGGCGGTGCGCGCCAGCCTCTGCTCGGCGGCCTCGCGCTGGGCCTTGCGCTGGGCCGCGCGCCGGGCCTCGCGTTCGGCCTCGGCTTTCGCGGCTTTCGCGTCCGCTCTCGCCACGCGGGCTGCCTTCTCGCGCGCGTCCGTTGCCTTCTGCTCGCGAGCCGCCGCGGCCCGTAGGCGCTCGGCCAGCGTCCCCTGCGGGCGCGAGCGGTCGGCGCGGTCCGGTTCGGTGGCCTCCCCGCCCGGCTCAGGGCGAAGCAGGCTGACCTGCGCGGCTTCTGCGGCCCGAGCGAGGACGTCGCCGGCGGCGATCGGGCGGGGGTCGGCCGGGGTCAGGTCCAGGTATCCGGAACCGACGACGGCGGCGGCGGCCAGACCGCCGAGCAGGACCCGGCCCGGGGGCAGGCGGGTCGGCCTTGGCCACCGACGAGCGTTGAGGCTCACCTGCAAGATGTCGACCGGAACGCCCGCCGAGTTGAGCCCGGTGCGGCGCTAGACAGCTGAGGATTTATCTGACGAAGCGTTAGGACGGGTCGTGCGGGAGCGCGTTCTCGACGTCCGCCTGGTCGAGAATGCCCACGACGCGGAAGTGGTCGAGGACGGGCAGGCGGTCGATGTGATGCTTCGCCATCGTGTCGAGGGCCCCGTCGACGGGATCGTCGGCACCGATCGTGCCGGTGTCGGTCTGGGGCAGTTCGCCCACGAGCATGTGGGCGGGGTCGCGGCCTTCGGCGACGACCTGCTCGGCGATATCGCGTTCGGTGATCATGCCTTGCATGGCCATGACGTTCCCGTCGGTCCCGCAGATCGGGAGGGCGTCGACGTGCAAGTCCGCCATCTTCTGCGTGGCGGCCTCGACGGTGTCCTGAGCGCCGATGCGCTCGAAGTCGTTCATGATGTCTCGGGCATTGGTCACAGCGGTCTCCTCGACCTCGGTCGCGCGTGCGGTCGTGGCCCCCTTGCCACCTGGTCACTGCCATACCCGAGGGGCCGGAGCCGAACCGGCCCGGGCGCCCCCTTATTTTTCCGCTTCGTCCGATTTATCTCGGGATCGAGGAATTAATACCCCTAGGGGGTGTTGAATCAGGTGTGCTCGTCACGCGGCACGGAGGACGGACGGAAGTTGGTGGAGAGCTCATGGGGTGCGACCGCAGGAGTGCAGGCACGATCGTGCTGAGCGCGGCAGCCGCGGGAGTGCTCGCGGTGACGGCGCTCGGCGGCGCGTCCACGGCGTCCGCCGACGTAGTGAATCCGGGCCCGTCCGACGCGATCTCGGACGTCATGGACGCCACGAGCACCTGGGCGCCCGCGGCCCTCGCGACGATCCACCCAGGCGTGATGACCTCGACCAAGGGCGCCGGCCAGTGCACCGCGAACTTCGTCTACACCGACGCGGCGCGCAACGTCTACGTCGGCCAGGCGGCCCACTGCTCCAGCACGGGCGAGGCGACGGAGACGGACGGCTGCTCGTCCGCGTCCCTCCCGCTGGGTACCCCCGTGACGATCGAGGGCTCCGGCGTGACCGGCAAGCTGGTCTACAACTCCTGGTTGGCGATGCAGAAGGCCGGCGAGAAGAACGCCGACGCCTGTGCCTTCAACGACCTTGCGCTGGTGAAGTTGCCGAAGTCGGCGCTGGACAAGGTCAACCCGTCGATCCCCGTGTTCGGTGGGCCGGTCGGCCTCAACACGACCGGCACGCGTGAGGGCGACCGCGTGATCTCGTACGGCAATTCCTCGCTGCGCCAGGGCATCGCCGTGCTCTCGCCGAAGTACGGCACCTCCCTCGGCACCGTCGGCAACGGCTGGTCGCACAGCGTCTACACGCTCACGCCCGGCATCCCGGGAGACTCGGGCTCTGCGTTCCTCGACAGCGAAGGCCGCGCGCTCGGCGACCTGTCGACCCTCGCGCTCGCCCCGACACCCCTGTCGAACCAGGTCAGCGACCTCGCCCACGAACTCGCCTACGCGAAGACGCATTCCGGCCTTGCGGGCCTGCGCGTGGTCGCCGGCACCGAGCCGTTCCTCGCGTCCGCGCTGCCGACGCTCTAGCCCAGACGCCCTATCCAGACCCCCGGAGGCCGGAACCCCCGACCGGTCGCCGGGTGCCGAAAGAAGCCCTCCTCCCGCTTGCCGCAAGCGGGAGGAGGGCATCGTTCGGTCAGGGGGAAATCCTTCAGGGAAAGGTCAGGACACCGTCGCGTGCAGTGCGGCCTCGACGCTGTCGTGGATCGCGAAGACCTTCGTGAGCCCGGTGATCCGGAAGATCTTGACGATTCGCTCCTGCGAACAGACCAGTTGCAGCGAACCGTCGTGGGTGCGGACCCGCTTCAAGGCCCCGACGAGGACGCCGAGGCCGGTGGAGTCGAGGAACGCGACGCCCTCGAGGTCGATGACGAGGTCGTACTTGCCCTCCTCGACGAGCGCGACGAGTTGTTCACGCAGTTTCGGGGCCGTGTAGACGTCGATCTCGCCCCCGACTTGGACCAGGGTGGAGGTGCCCTCGGTGCGAGTGGTGACGGTCAGGTCCATGTGCCCTCCGGCGGGGTGGTGGTCGTCGCTGCCCTCTGCCCCGGGGAGGGGCGGCGTACACGCGCGCGCTCGGTGGTTTGATGCGGCGACGAGTTGGGCAGGTTGGACCCGCGTGCGTCTCGGCGCCAAAGAGGGGGAGGTGTGGTGCTGGCCCCGTATCTTGTTCTGGGGACCGATACCGACGCCATTCCTCGCGCGCGCCGCTTCACCACCCAGTCCCTCGCCGGGGTGGCCGAGGGAGTGGTCGACGACGCCGAGCTGATCGTCGCCGAACTCGTCACGAACGCCCTCCTGCACGGCCGCCCGCCGGTCACGCTCCGGCTGCTTCCACTGCCCGACCGGGTGCGGATCGAAGTGGAGGACCGCGGCCGCCAGGCGCCCGTGCGGCCCCGACAGACCACCGACGCGATGACCGGGCGCGGCCTGTTCCTCGTGGCCGCGCTCGCGACCGGCTGGGGCGTCGCGCAGGCCCCGCGCGGAAAGATCGTGTGGGCCGAGCTCGCTACGTCCGCGGACGGAATCGCCGGCACCTCGCCGGGCCCGGACGCGGCCCTCGTCGTCCCGTGGGAGGACGTGCGCGACCCGGACGTCCCGCTGTACACCGTCCGGCTCGGCGCAGTGCCGACCGACCTGCTGCTCGAGGCGAAGAGCCACATCGACAACATCGTCCGCGAGCTGACGCTGGCGGGCGCGAGCGAGACCGGCGTCCCGCAGTTCCCCGGGCAGGTCGCGAACCTCGTCGAGACGGTGACGCAGGGCTTCGCCTCGGCCCGCGCCGAGATCAAGCGCCAGGCCATCGCGGCCTACGAGCGGCGGGACCGCGAGACCGAACTCGTCCTCGTCCAACCGGCCTCCGCGGCCGATGCGGGCGAGCTGTACCTCGAGGCGCTGGACGAGGCGGACCGGTTCGCCCGGGCCGCCCGGCTTCTCACGCTCGAAACCCCGCCGGTGCACCGCGCCTTCCGGCGCTGGTACGTCCAGTCGTTGGTCGACCAGATCCGCGCCCAGGCCGAGGGCCGGGCGGCCCCGCGACCGCGGACGTTCCAGGCCGTGCTGGCGGACGAGGTGACCCGCCTGGCGGCCCTCGCCGACAGCTGGGACCGCCTGCAGTTGCTGCAGAAGGTGACCGGCGAGCTGACGGGCGCCGAGACGGTCCAGGAGATCGCCGGCGCCGTCGCGCGGAACACCGCGCAGTTCCTCGGGGCGGCGGCGGTGCGGGTCGCCGTGCTCGGTGCCGACCGCATCCTGCGCACGGTGGCGGTCGAGGGCAGCGCCGCGCCCGCCGACCCCGACCTGGTGCCGCCCGTGTCCGCGGACGCGGACCATCCGGACGCCGTCGTCGTCCGCACCGGGGCGGCGCTGCTGCTGCACAACCGCGCGCAGATTCGGCGCCGCTTCCCCGGCCTCGACGGGATCGAGGCGGCCGAACATGCCCTGCACGTCGCGCCTCTGACGGTCGGCGGGCACCGGCTCGGCGTCATCAGCATCGCGTTCCCTGCGGGCTCGGACTTCGACGCGAGCACGCAGGTGGAGTTCGTCACCGCGCTGGCCGACACCCTCGCGCAGGCGTTGGAACGCGCGATCGCGCTGGAGCAGGCCGCGCGCGCCAACGCGCAGCTCAGCCAGGCGAACGACCGCCTCGCCTTCCTGGCCCGGACGTCGGCCGTGCTGGCCGAGAGCCTGGACTTCGAGCAGACCCGGGCGGCCGTCGCGACCCTCCTCGTCCCGGGCATCGCGGACTGGTGCCGGGTGGAGCTCCTGCGCCCGCCCGTCGGGCCCGAGGTCCCCGGCGCGGTCGCCCGCATCGTGCGCGGTGGCCGCAGCGAGCTCTACGCGGAAGCGTCCGACGACGACCTGGCCGCCGTCGCAGCTGACCCGGAGAGCGCGAAAGCCTTGCAGGAGCGGGGAATCCGGAGCGTCCTGGTCCTGCCGCTGGCCGGACGCACCGGCGTCATCGGGGCGCTGACGATTGCCTGCGCCGAGTCCGGTCGGCACTACACGGCCGCCGACGTCCCGTTCGCCGAGGACGTCGCGCGGCGCGCCGCCCTCGCCGTCGAGACCGCCGAGACTCTGCTCGACCGCAGCGACCAACTCGCGGACGCGACCGAGCGGGCGGCCGCCGCGCGGGCCGGTCGCGTCGCGCCTAGTCTCGAGGGCGACTCCCTTGTGGTGCTCCCGCTGCCGGAACGCGACGCCCAACCGAAGCCGCGGATCGAGCCGGGCGTGTGGTTCCGTGCCCTCTACGACAACCCGCTGATGCTGGGGGCGGTGGCCGACCTGGACGGGTGGGTCCTCGACGCGACCCGCAGCGCCGTCGAGGCGGTGGGGTTCACCCCGGACCAGGTGGTGGGGCGTCAGTTCTGGGACGGACCCTGGTGGAAGGACGACGAGGCGGCCCGACTACGCGCCCGGCACTGGTGCGAGACCGCCGCGTCGGGCGCGATCGTGCGGGACGAGACCGAGTGGTGGGACGGCGACGGCGCCCAGCACTGGGTGGACGTGGCGGTGCACCCCGTCGCCGACGAGGCCGGCGAGATTCGCTACCTGTCGCTGAGCGGCCTCGACGTGACCGCCCGGGTGGCGGCGCAGAAGGCCTCCACGGCCCTCGGTGAGGCCGCCGAGCGCGACCTGCGGGACGTGGCCGACCAGCGCGCGACGACCATCGTCCAGCTGGAAGTGACGCAGGCTCAGCTGGACCGGGCGCTGCAGCTGTCGCGGCACATCCTCGACAACGTCGCGGACGGCATCTACGGCCTCGATCACGAGCTGCGGGCGACGTTCGCCAACCCGTCGGCGGCCGCGCTCGTCGGGTACCCGGTCGAGCAGATGCTCGGCCGCGACATGCACCAACTGCTGCACCGGCGCGGGGACGGCCGGGGCACGCCCCGCGAGCAGTGCGCGGCTGTGCAGGCGCTGCAGTCGGGCCGGATCGTCCGCACCGAGGTCGAGTGGTACCGCCGCGCGGACGCGACGCTGATCCCGGTCGAGACCGTCGCCGTCCCGACCGTCGACGCCGGTGTGGTCACTGGCGTCGTCATCAGCTTCCGGGACATCTCCGAGCGCATCTTCGCCGAGCAGCGCGCCGAGCAGTTCCGCGGGCTCGAGGCCCGCGCGGCCGTCCAGCGCGAGCTGGCCCACCAGGTCCAGCAGGCGCTGCTGACCGAGCCGCCCGTGCTCCCCGGCCTGGAGGTCGCGGTCCGCTACAGCGCGGCGTCGCGGGACGCGCAGATCGGTGGGGACTGGTACGACGTCCTCGACCAGCCGGACGGTTCGGTGCTCGTCGTCGTCGGTGACGTCCTGGGGCACGACACCTCCGCGGCCGCCGCGATGGCCCAGCTGCGCGGGTTGTTGCGCGGGATCGCGATCGACCTCAGTGCCTCGCCCGGCGAGATCCTGACCCGGTTCGAGGACGCCGCCGCGAGGCACCGGATCAACACCCTCGCGACGTGCGCGCTCGGCCGCCTCGACCCGCCCGGCCCGGACGGGTGCCGGCGGCTGGTCTGGTCGAACGCCGGGCACCTGCCGCCGGTCGTGCGCCGGGCGGACGGCTCCGTCGCGGCGTTGCGCACGATCCCCGACCTCCTGCTCGGCCTGCAGCCCGGCACCCGCCAGGATCACGAGGCCGTCCTCGGCCCGGGCGACCTGCTCGTCCTCTACACCGACGGGCTCATCGAGCGGCGCGGCGAGGACATCGACACCGGTATCGAGGCCCTGCAGCTCGCCCTCGCGGGGCTAGACGGCCCCGTCGACGAGGTGAGCGACATGCTGCTCGCGCGGATGCTGCCCGACGAGGTCGAGGACGACGTCGCGCTGCTCGCGGTCTACTGCTGCTGAGTCCGGACCGGCGCGCGCTTCGCCGCCGGTTCGGCGACCGGGGCCGGTTCGGCGGCGACCGGCTTCCGGCACGTCCCGACCGGGAGGTCCGCGAGCAGGGCCCGGGCGGCGCTGCGCGAGCGGTTGCGGTCGTACCAGGGGTCGGAGGAGCCTCGTAGTTGCGGGGCGAGGCGAGCGAGGGCGCAGGCCCGAACGTCCGCCGGCAGGGCGGCCAGGGCGGGCACGGCGTCGGCCGACAGCGTCGAAAGGTAACGCAGGTCGATGCGTCCGGTCTGTTCGTAGCGCGCGATGTTGTGCTCGGCGACGTACGCGTCGGGGTCGAGCGCGGCGAGGCCGAGGACGGCGCCGCAGGCGAGCCCGACGACCGCCGTCGGCAGCCAGGAGCCCGTCAGCCGCAGGCCCGCGACACCCAGCAGGACGAACACCCCACCGAGCGACAGCTCGATCGCGGTCGCGAGCAGCCGCAGGCGGGTGAAGCCGAACGCCTGCTCGTAGAGGGACATCCGGTGCACGGCGGATGCCACGACCACCAGCGCGAGCAGGCACAGCATTCCTAACAGCAGGCGGAGCAGCGCGCGCTCCGCTCCCGTCCGCCGCGGCGCCGCCCGGACCGCGAGCGCGACGACGGCGAGGGTCAGGACGGTGACGGCGAGCAGCTGCCCGAACCCCTGGCGCGCGTACTCGGCGTAGCTCAGGCCGGCCGTCGCGAGGACGTGCTCGCGGCCGCCGAACAGGACCGCGAGCTGGACGAGGACGAACGTCCCGAAGAGTAGGTCGAGCAACCCCAGCGGGACCGCCCACTCCCAGCGCCGGACGGGCTTGCCCGCCCGCGGAGCCAGCGCGTCCGTGACCGGCGGGCGGTGCGCGAGGTAGGCGGCGACGACCGTGCCGATCGCGACGACGACGAAGACGAACCAGCGGCGGACGAGGACGTCGCCGCGCATCGACGGCAGCACGCGCTCGACCATCTCCCGGTACGCGGGGTCCGCTGCCGCGAAGAGCGCCCCGAACAGGGCCAGGAGCGCGACGGTGACGGGCACGACCAGCAGGACGCGCTCGGGAGACTTGCCGCTCAGGCTCAGGCGGCCCAGCGTCCGCTCGACCCACCTCGCCGTGCGCGGCACGGCGGCGCAGGCGGCGAGCGGGGAGAGCAGGACGCCCGTCCACGTCCGGGCGCCGACGAGGGCGAGCGTGCCGAGCGCCCCCGCGGCGAGCAGGCTCAAAGCGACGAGCCATTCCGCGCTGCGGAACGTCCCGACCGCGAGCAGGGCGACGGCCGAGCCCGCCGCGCCGAGTTCCGCCGCGGACGGGCGGGCGCCGCGGGCGCCGAACACGACGGCGAGGACCGCGACGCCCACGACCAGGACGGCGCTGCCCACCGCGTCCGGCCGGATCGTCAGCGCGGCCAGGGCGCCGGCCGCGAGCGCTCCGGCCAAGGTCGCGGGGCGCGCAGGCAGCTCCGGGCCTATCGGCCACAGCTTGGTGGACCAGCGGACGGGTGCCTCGTCCTCGCGGCGGAGGTAGTCCCACGAGGAGCCGAGGGGCAGGGGGGCGGTGGACACGGGCGGGCTCCTGAGGATGGGCAGGCGGGGGCACGGCGTCGCCGAAAGCGATACCGGTGGGGAAACTGAGGCTGGGTCAGGCGGCGGGGAGGGTGACCCGGATGCAGCAGCCCGGGGCCTCGCCGACCACGGCGATGCCGCCGCCGTGCAGTTCGACCGCCCAGCGGGCGATGGCCAGGCCGAGGCCGGTGCCGCCGTCGCTCGCCCCGGCGTGCCCGCCGCGGCTGAAGCGTTCGAAGACCTGCGCGCGCTCGCCGGGGGCGATGCCCGGCCCGTCGTCGGCGACCTCGAGCACGAGCCCGCCGGCCGGGCTCAACTCCCTGGCGCGCAGGACGATCTCGCCGCCCGGCGGGCTGTGCCGCACGGCGTTGTCGAGCAGGTTCGCGACGACCTGATGCAGCCGCGCGGGGTCCGCGTCGGCGGTCAGACCGGGCGGGTGCACCTCGGTCCGGACCCGCGGCACGGCCGCCTGGTCGCACACGTCCGCGAGGAAGGGCCCGACCGCGAACACCTGCCGGGACAGCGTCAGCGCGCCACCGTCCAGCCGGGACAGGTCGAGCAGTTCTGCGACGAGGCGGCCGAGCCGCTCGGTCTGGTTGAGCGCGGTGCGCATGGTGGCCGGGTCGGCGGCCGTGACCCCGTCCACGACGTTCTCGAGCACCGCCTGCAGCGCGGCGATCGGGGTGCGCAGCTCGTGCGAGACGTTGCCGATGAGCTCGCGGCGGTACCGGTCGGCCGCCTCGAGGTCCGCGGACATCTGGTTGAACGCGACGGCGAGTTCGCCGACCTCGTCCCGGGACGTGGCTCGCACCCGCAGGTGGTAGTCGCCGCGCGCCATCGCCCGCGCCGCCGCCGTCATCTCGCGAAGCGGCTTCGTCATGCCGTGCGCGAGGAGTTGGGTGACGACCATCGTGACGGCGAGCGCGGCGACGACGGCGTAGCGGAACGGCCAGTCGGACGCGCCCCGGATCGCCACGACACTGGCCGCGAACGACAGCCCGACGAGCAGGGCGACCTTGGTCTTGAACGACCGCAGCGGGTCCAACGGCCGCGGCAGGCGGGCGAGCAGGGCCCTCACCGCGGGACCTCGAGCGCGTACCCGACGCCGTGCACCGTGCGGATCAGGTCGCTGCCCAGCTTGCGCCGCAGGGCCTTCACGTGGCTGTCGACGGTGCGGCTGCCGGCGTCGTCCCCCCAGCCCCACAGCTCGGCGAGCAGCGCCTCGCGGCCGATCGCCGCGCGCGGGCGGGCCGCGAAGTAGGCGAGCAGGTCGAACTCGGTGCGCGTCAGGTGGATCTCGTCGGCACCGCGGCGCACCCGACGCTCCGTCAGATCGACGTGGACGTCGCCGAGGACGACGGTCGTGGGCTGCGCCTGCTGCCCGGCCCGGTCCGCGCGGCGTAGCAGGGCCTGGACCCGGGCGACGAGCTCACGCATGCTGAACGGCTTCGTCAGGTAGTCGTCCGCGCCGACGCCGAGCCCGACCAGCAGGTCGGTCTCGTCCGCGCGGGCCGTGAGCATGAGGACGGGCACGGGCCGCTCCGCCTGGATCCGGCGGCACACCTCCAAGCCGTCGAACCCCGGCAACATCACGTCGAGGACGACCGCGTGCGGGTCGCCCGTGCGGAAAGCCGCCACGGCGCCCGGTCCGTCCGCCGCCGTCTGCACGTCGAACCCCTCGGCGCGCAGTCGCGCGGCGACGGAGTCGGCAATGGTCGGGTCGTCGTCCACGACGAGCACCCGGCGCTGGTTCATGGGTTCGACAGTAGGTGTCAACCGTGGTGGCCACCGGCGGGATTTGTGAAGGTCTCGTGCAGATTCCGGACCCGCCGCCGCGGTTCTCAGCCCGGGCACGTCCCGCGGGTGCCTTTGTGCCGTTTGTACCGGTCGAGGAGAGTCCGCCGGGCCCAGGCCCGCTGCGGCCGGGACGCTGCGGCGACGGGGACGTGGGCGCAGGACTCGCACTCGCCGTCGAGAGTCTCGTCGGTGGTCAGGTCGCGGCCCGTCTCGCTCATGATCACGTCCAGCTCGTACCGGACGACGTAGGTGGCCTCGTCGGCGTCCGCGGCCGTCAGCGCCCGCGGGGGCATGCCGTCGGGGGTCAGGACCATCACCCAGCCGCCGCACCGGCAGTGCCGGTATTCCACGGCGACGCGCAGGACTGTGGATTGGTCATGGTCACGGGCAGGCACAGGGCGCCTCCAGAGGACTGGAAGCCGCCCAGGGCTAGAGCGGGAGCGAGCAGAGGACGACGTTACGCCGTCGGCAACGCCTGCACCAGTGCCTCGATCAGGGCGACCGAGCGTGGGTCGGCCGGCGCCGGGGCGCCCATCTGGTTGACGGTGTAGCCGAAGGAAAATCCGCGGACGGGGTCGGCGAACCCGACCGAGCCGCCCATGCCGTAGTGCCCGAACGACGCGCCGCCGGCCATCGGCCGGAGTGGGAACGGCAACTGGAATCCGAGGCCGTAGCGGGTGTCGTAGCCGGTGACGGCGTCGACGCCGAAGGCGTGCGCGGCCGACGCGACGGACACCGTCTCCTGCTGCAGGAGGCGGACCCCGTCGATCTCGCCGAGGCACGCGGCGTACATCTTTGCCAGCGCGCGGGCGGTCGCCATGCCGTTCGCCGCGGGTACTTCCGCCCGCCAGAACCGCTCGTCGTTGAGGAGCGCGCCCAGGCCGGACGAGAGGAAGAACGCCTTGTGCGGAAGGCTTTCCGGGTCGGCGAGCGCCTTGCTGAAGTCGTCCGGCGGTGCGGCGCCCGGCGGTGCGGAGTGCAGGGGCGCCACCCGCGGGACGTCGGCGGCGTCGAGCCCGATCGCCATGTCCAGGCCGAGCGGGGTCGCGACCGCGTCCGCGAAGTACGCGCCGGGGCTGCGGCCGGTGACGCGGGCGACGACCTCGCCGACAAGGTGGCCGAACGTCAGCGCGTGATAGCCGTGCAGCTCGCCCGGTTCCCAGACCGGTGCCTGGGCGGCGAGCGCGTCGGTCAGCGGCGTCCAGGCCAGGATCTCCTCCGGGCGCAGGACCCGGTCGACGTACGGCAGCCCGACCTGGTGGGTCAGCAGCCACCGTACCGGGACGGCGTCCTTGCCCGCCGCGGCGAACTCGGGCCAGTACTCTGCGACTGGCGCGTGCGGGTCGAGGAGCCCCTGCTCGACGAGTTGCAGCGCACAGATCGCCAGTGCGCCCTTCGTCGCGGACGCGACCATCTGCAGCGTCCGGTCGGTGTACGGTGCGCCGCCGGGCGTAGCCACCCCGCCCCACACGTCGACGACCAGGCGCCCGTCCACGTACGCCGCGCACGCCGCCCCGAGCTCGCCGCGGGTGGCGAAGTTCTCCGCGAAGACGTCCCGGACGCCGGAGTACCCCGGCTCCACGGTTCCGCCGATGTCCACCGCCACCTCCCGAGTTCAGCTCACTCTAGGCGCGTGGGCTTCAATGGGCGCTGTGCACGTTCGGCCCTTCGAAGACGGCGACCGCTCCGCGCTGCGCGCGCTGTTCGGCCGCGCGGGCGCGGGGTCCCCGACCGAGTCGCTGTGGGGGCACGGGCGCGCCCGTGGGCTACCTGACGAAATGTCTGGACGCCGCTGCCCTGCCGAGTGAGAGCGCCCGGCTGACGCGGGCCGTCCGCGAGCACCGGCTCCTCCCGCGCCGGCCGCCCGCCGCGTTCTTCGGCCGGTGCGCATGGTGCGGGCGGGGGTCCTACCGCGGCCGGCGCGTGCGCCAGCTGACGATGGTGCGCCCGGGCCGGTAGTTCTACGCGGGGACGGACTCCGCCGTGTGGGTACGCCCTGCCTCGACGATGCCCGACGGGGGCAGCTGGCGGATGGCGACGTTGATGTGCGCGCGGGTGGACCCGATCGCGTCGTGCACGACCTCGACGATCTGCTCGCGGAGTTCCGCAAGCTGGGCGTCGGTCAGGCCCGTGGCAATGTCCACCTGGATGAACGGCATGTCTTCTCCTCGGAGAGTTCGACGCGGAACGAGGGTCAGTCCGTGATGATGCCGCGCTCGCGCAGCTGAGCTGCGCCCGCGGCGTCGATCCCGCCGGGACCGGGGACGTAGTCGGCGACGTGCTCGCCGGCGTCGACGAAATTGAACCCGGGCATTTCGCGCATGACGAGGAACATCTGTTCCGCAGGCTCGCCGGAGACCTCGCTGACGACGCGGGTCAGGCCGGCGGCCAGGCGCCGCTTCTGGTCGTCCGAACGGCCTCTACGGATGTCGCACTGAATGATGGCCACGATCAGGTCCTTCCGGTGGGGCACCCGTGCAGGCACGCTGATCGCATGCAATTCGAGGCTAGGATCGCCCGCCTCGACTGCGCAAGTGAGGGACTAAATCTCTAATCTGAGCATTAAACTGACGATTAATCAGATCATCACTGCCCGCCGAGCGCCCAGCAGCGGACGACGCGGATCGCGAGCGGCAAGCACGCGCAGCAGGCGCTCGGACACCTCGATGTCGTCGGCACCGTCGACGGTCTCGGCGAAGGCCCACATCGCCTCGGGGTCCGCGCTCGCGAGCACCGCCCGGCGCAGCGTGCCCGTGAGCACGTCCCGCGCCGCGCGCACGCCGGGCGCCTCGGAGTGCGGCAGCAGCGGCCCGCGGTAGGCGAGCGCCGCGGCGCGGACCCTGCCCTCGGCGAGGGCGGCCGCGACGTCCAGGAAGTCTGCGCTCACGCGCGCGTGCAGGCGGTAGGGCGCGGTCCGCACCAGGTCGGGCAGCACGGACCGCAAGCGGTGCACCTCGGCGCGGACGGTGACCGACTTGCCCGCCTCCCCGCGCAGGTGGGTCGTCAGTTCGTCGGCGCTCAGGCCCTCGGGGTGCAGGGCGAGCAGGGCCAGCAGTTCGGCATGGCGCGGGGTGATCGGGACGGGCCGGCCGTCGCGGTGCACGGTCGGGGAGTTCGTACCGAGGAAGGCCAACCCCAGCGTGGGTGGCCCCTGGCCGCGCGGGGGCGCGCGCCGGGGCGCCTGTGCCCCGGCGAGGAAGTTCTCGGCCAGGCGGGCGGCGGCGGTGACCAAGGCGAGGGTCGCGGGGTGGAAGGTGCGGGCCGGGCCCGTCACGTCGACCGAGCCGATGACCTCGCCGGACGCGGAACGCACGGGCGCGGCCGCGCACGTCCAGGGGTGGAACGAGTGCACCAGATGCTCGGTCGAGTGGATCTGCACCGCCCGGCCCGTGGCCAGCGCGGTCCCCATCGCGTTCGTCCCGATGCTCTCCTCCGTCCATCGGGTGCCCTCGACGAGGTTGATGCGCTCGGCGCCGCGCAGGACGTCACGCTGGCCCTCGCGCCACAGCACGTGCCCGTGCGCGTCCGTCACGACCATCATGTGCGTCGCCTCGTCGGCGATGGACACGAGCGTCTCGCGCAGGAGCGGGAGCGCGGCGGCGAGCGGGTGCGCTCCGCGGACCTCGGCCATCTCGGCGCGCTCGTAGACCGTCGGTGCGTCGCTGCGCTCGGGATCGACCTGCGCGTCGAGCGAGCGCCGCCACGAGGCCGAGACGACCTCGCGGGCCGGTGCCTGGGCGCGATGCATCTGATGAACCGTCACGCGACGCACCTCTCATCGTTAGTAACGAAACGAGACTAACTCGTCGCGTGCTCTCTGTCCATGCCGGTGCAACCCCGTTGCAACGCTCGCGCCCGTAGCGTCCGCCGCCCGAGTTCCGAACCATGCGAGAGGCCCCAGATGACCAGGTACGCAGCGCCCGGTGACGCCGGCAGTGTCATGACCTTCGAGCCCCGCTACGACCACTTCATCGGCGGGGAGTACGTCAAGCCCACGCGTGGGCAGTACTTCGAGAATCCGACCCCGGTGACGGGCCAGGGCTTCACCGAGGTCGCCCGCGGGACGGCGGAGGACGTCGAGCTCGCGCTGGACGCCGCGCACGCGGCCGCGCCGGCCTGGGGCAAGACGTCCGTGACCGAGCGGGCCAACATCCTCAACAAGATGGCCGACCGCATCGAGGCGAACCTCGAGCCGATCGCGATCGCGGAGAGCTGGGAGAACGGCAAGCCCTGCCGCGAGACCCTCATGGCCGACATCCCCCTGGCGATCGACCACCTGCGGTACTTCGCCGGCGCGATCCGGGCCCAGGAGGGCGGCGTCTCGGAGATCGACTCCGACACCGTCGCGTACCACTTCCACGAGCCGCTGGGCGTGGTCGCGCAGATCATCCCGTGGAATTTCCCCATCCTGATGGCGATCTGGAAGCTGGCGCCCGCGCTCGCCGCCGGCAACGCCGTCGTCCTGAAGCCCGCCGAGCAGACGCCCGCGTCCATCCACGTGCTGAACGAGATCGTCGCGGACCTGCTGCCCCCGGGCGTCTTCAACATCGTCAACGGTTTCGGCGTGGAGGCGGGCAAGCCGCTCGCGTCGAGCAACCGGATCCGCAAGGTCGCCTTCACCGGTGAGACGACCACCGGCCGGCTGATCATGCAGTACGCCAGCGAGAACCTCATCCCGGTCACACTCGAGCTCGGCGGCAAGAGCCCGAACGTGTTCTTCGACGACGTGGCGAGCCAGAACGACGCGTTCTACGACAAGGCCCTCGAGGGCTTCACGATGTTCGCGCTCAACCAGGGCGAGGTCTGCACCTGCCCGTCCCGCGCGCTGATCCAGCGCGGCATGTACTCCGACTTCCTCGCCGACTCGGTGAAGCGCACCGAACAGATCAAGCAGGGCCACCCGCTCGACACCGACACGATGCTCGGCGCGCAGGCCTCGAACGACCAGCTCGAGAAGATCCTGTCCTACATCGACATCGGCCGGCAGGAGGGCGCCCGCGTCCTCACCGGCGGGGAGCGCGCGGACCTCGGCGGCGAGCTGGCCGGTGGCTACTACATGCAGCCCACGGTGTTCGAGGGCGACAACTCCATGCGGGTGTTCCAGGAGGAGATCTTCGGCCCGGTCGTGTCGGTCACGTCCTTCGACGGGTACGACGACGCCGTCCAGATCGCCAACGACACCCTGTACGGGCTCGGTGCCGCCGTCTGGTCGCGCGACGGCAACGTGGCCTACCGCGCCGCGCGCGACATCCAGGCCGGCCGCGTCTGGGTGAACAATTACCACGCGTACCCGGCGCACGCCGCGTTCGGCGGCTACAAGGCGTCCGGCGTCGGCCGCGAGAACCACAAGATGATGCTGAACCACTACCAGAACACCAAGAACGTCCTGACCAGCTACTCGCAGAACGCCCAGGGCTTCTTCTGATGACGGGCGGTTCCTGATGGGCGGGCGGGTCGCGCTGACCGCGGAAGCGGCGGCGCTGCTCGTCTCGCTGACCGAACTGCACGGCCCCCTGATGTTCCATCAGTCCGGCGGATGCTGTGACGGCAGCTCGCCGATGTGTTACCCCGCAGGGGAATTCAAGCTCGGCGGGTCCGACGTGCACCTCGGGGACCTCGAGGTGGCCGGGCTCGCGCCGATCGGGTTCCACATGTCGCGGTCCCAGTTCGGGTACTGGAGCCACACGCATCTGACGGTCGACGTCGTGCCCGGCCGCGGCGGCGGGTTCTCGGTCGAGGCGCCGCACGGCGTCCGGTTCCTCATCCGGTCGCGGCTGTTCTCCGCGGCCGAGTCGGCGGCGTTGACCGACCTCTGACGGGAGCGATCTAGGATGCCTGAGGTGGCGGGTCCCGAGCGACTAGACGCCGCCGCGATCGTGCTGGTCGGCGGCCGGTCCTCGCGCATGGGCGAGCCGAAGGTCGCACTCGAGTGGCACGGCTCGACGTTGCTGCACCGCACCATCTCGCTGCTGGTCCGCACGGTGGCGGGTCCTGTGGTCGTCGTCCGCGCCCCGGGGCAGGACCTGCCGGTCCTGCCACCGGGCGTGGAGATCGCGGAGGACGCGGCCGAGGGAAAGGGTCCGCTGCAGGGCATCGCGAGCGGGCTCCGCGCCGTACACGAGCGGGCCGAGCGGGCCTTCGTCTGCTCGACGGACCTGCCGTTCCTGCACCCGGCCTTCGTCCGCCGGGTCGTTCGCGAACTCGGGCCGGACCTCGACATCGTCCTGCCGGTCGCCCGCGGCTACGCGCAGCCGCTGGCCGCGGCCTACCGGACTGCGCTGCACGAGAAGGCGCTCGAGCTCGTCGCCGCGGGGCGGCTGCGCCCGGTGATGCTGTCGGACGAGGCGCGTGTCCTCCGGCTGGACGACGCTGCGTTGTTGGCCGACGAGGAGCTCGCCGCGTCCGACCCCGAACTCGACTCGCTGCTCAACGTGAACCGGCCCGAGGAGTACCGGACGGCCCGGCAGCGCGAAGCGCCGGAGGTGACCGTCCTGCGGGACGAGGCGGTGGCCCTCGTCCGGGCGGCGACACTGGCGGCGGCGGCGGACGCGGTCGGCGTCGACTTGGGTCAGCCCGGTCTCGCGGTAGCGCTCAACGGCGTCCCCGTGGACGGCGACGGCGCCGCCCTGCCGCTGGTGACCGGCGACGTCCTGGCGTTCACCGGCGACGCTACGTTCAGCCGGACGCCGGCTCGGGGCTGAAGAACTCGTCGAACTTGTCGGACCGGTCGAGGAACTCGGCTGCCTGCGGCAGGGCCGGCTTCCGGTCGGCGATGTTGGGCCACTTCGCCGAAAACTCGCGGTTGAGCTCTACCCACTGCTCCGCCTCCGGGTAGCTGTCCGGCAAAATCGCTTCGGCGGGGCATTCGGGCTCGCAAATGCCGCAGTCGATGCACTCGTCAGGGTTGATGACGAGCATGTTCGCGCCCTCGTAAAAGCAGTCGACCGGGCATACGTCCACGCAGTCGGTGTATTTGCAGAGGATGCAACTGTCCGTGACGACGAATGTCATCGTCGAGCCTCCACGCTGTCGGGTACCGGCGCCCAGGCGAATCGACGGGCTAGCCGGAGGCTAAACGGTCGGAACGAGGCTCGTCCACGCTCGGGGGTCGAATGCGATACGGCGATTAGGGCTGGTAATACGTAGACAATCCTGGGCGTAGAGCGGGCGTCGAGGGGTGGAATTCTGCAGTGGCGCGAGCTAGATTCGAGGCAGAGAATTAACGTCGGCAGTCCCCCGCGGCCGATGAATTGGATTAACGAGAGGTGATCGGCATGTACGTCACCGAGAGCGTGTCGAGTTCGAAAGCAGGGTCGGCGTGAGCGCGACGCTGCTCGGAATGCCGAGGTTCGGCTCGCCCGCGTCCGCAGCGCGGCGCGACCCCGCGCGGCCCGCCGACTCCCGCCTGATCGACGCGTTCGGCCGGGTCGCCACGGACCTGCGGATCTCCCTGACCGACCGGTGCAACCTCCGGTGCTCGTACTGCATGCCCGAGGAGGGCCTGGACTGGATGGACGACTCGCTCGTCCTGACTGACGCGGAGTTGCTGCGCCTGATCACCGTCGCGGTCGACCCGCCTCGGCGTCCGGGAACTGCGGTTCACCGGCGGCGAGCCGATGCTGCGACGGGGCCTGGAGTCGATCGTCGCGCAGTGCGCGGCCCTGCGTCCCGCGGCCCGACATCTCGCTGACCACCAACGGCGTCGGTCTCGCCCGCCGTGCCGCCCAAACTCGCCGCCGCCGGCGTGGACCGCCTCAACGTCTCGCTCGACACCCTGCAGCGCGACCGGTTCCTCCAGATCACCCGGCGCGACCGCCTGCGCGACGTGCTGGCCGGGCTCGCCGCCGCGCGCGACGCGGGCCTGTCGCCGGTGAAGATCAACACCGTCCTGCTCCGCGGGGTGAACGACGACGAGGCCGTGCCCGCTGCTGCGGTACGCGGTCGAACATGGCTACGAACTGCGGTTCATCGAGCAGATGCCCCTGGACGCGCAGCACGGCTGGGCGCGGTCGGAGATGGTGAGCGCAGCGGAGATTCTCGCGAGCCTACGCACAGAGTTCACGCTCGATCCGGTGAGCGACCCGCGCGGGGCCGCGCCCGCCGAGCTGTGGCAGGTCGACGGCGGCCCGACCCGGGTCGGCGTCATCGGCTCGGTGACGCGGCCGTTCTGCGGCGACTGCGACCGGACGAGGCTGACCGCAGACGGGCAGGTCCGCTCGTGCCTGTTCGCCACGACGGAGACGGACCTGCGGGCCTTGCTGCGCAACGGTTCTGACGACGAGTCGATCGCCGAGCGCTGGCAGGACGCCATGTGGGGCAAGGCGGCCGGGCACGGCATCAACACCCCGGGCTTCCTCCAGCCCGACCGCCCGATGAGCGCCATCGGCGGTTAGGGCGAACCCCTAGCGTCCGACAATCAGCGTCCTATATCGAGCTGATTGCCGGACGCACGGGGTGCCCTCCGCGGCGGGCGGGACCTGACCGACACGCGACACGCTTACCGCGAACGGCGAAGCCGATCGCCGGTTCCGAGGCCGTGACGTAGGGAGGGAGGAACGACCGACCGAAGGAGCGGAATCGGGACCGGCGGAAGGCGCACGCCGCGAGCGTTCGCACGCGGAGCGTGCCATGACTCAGTAATGCTGAAACTGGACGACGTCCCAGGGGGCGTGCTCAAGGTCCATGCTCGTGTACTCCTCGCTGGTGTCCACGTCGTTCTCGTAGGACAGGACGCCGATCTCGCCGAACTTGGTGCGGAGCCAGCCGTCGCCGGCGTCGAGGAGGCCGAGCTTCTTCAGGTTGGGGACGACCTTGGCGAAGAGGGCGCGGCGGAACTCGAGCTGTGCGGGGCTGCGGAGCATCAGTTCGGTGCATTCGGCGACGGGTAGGCCCAAGGCCTCCCACACCTCTTGGGCGAGATAGCGGTCGCGCATGCGAAGTGACGCCTCGAAGCAGAACTCCTGGCGCTCGCTGGATCTCGGCCGCGGTCATGTCGGCATACGCCTCACGCAGGGACAGCACGCCGAAGGCGACGTGGCGGGCCTCGTCCGCGAGGACGTAGCGGGTGATCTGCTTGAGGAGCGGGTCGGGGGAGAGCTGGTACTGGAACCCGAAGGCGGCGAGGGCGAGGCCCTCGATGACGACCTGCATGCCGAGGTAGGTCATGTCCCAGCGGGGTTCGCGGATCAGGTCGTCGAGCAGGCCCTGCAGGTGCGGGTTGACCGGGAACTCCCATTCCAGCTTCTCTTTGAGGTAGCGGGAGTAGACCTCCATGTGCCGCGCCTCGTCCATGACCTGGGTGGCGGCGTAGTACTTCGCGTCGATCCACGGGACGGTCTGGACGAGCTTCGCGGCGCAGGCGAGCGCGCCCTGTTCGGCGTGCAGGAACTGGCTGATCGTCCAGGCGGCGCTGGCGTGGCCGAGATCGGCGAGCTCGCGGTCGTTCAGTCGGCCGAAGACGCCCTCGTCCGTGGAGCCCAGGCGGTTCAGGGGGTTGCGCGGGTCGCGGGCCCGGTCGATCTGGCCTTTGATCGACCAGTCGATGTCGAGGTCGACGTCCCACTGGGCGTTCTTCGCCTTCTTGTAGAGCGCGTCGACCTGGGGGCGCTCGCCCTTGGAGTAGTCCCAGTTGAAGAGCGTGTCGAAGGTGCCCTCGACCGCGGCGATCAGACGGCCTTCTTGTCGCGTCGAGGCCGTCGCGTCACGCGTGCTTCTCCCTGGTCGAGGACGGAGTCGGACGATGCCCCCGGCGGGCCTGCCGAACAGTCCCCGCCAGGGGCATCGAGTGTGACGGACCGTCAGTCCGTGGGGACCGGGGTCTTCAGGCTGGACACCCGGGCGTTGCCGCCCCAGGTGTCCGAGAACCCGCCCCAGCTCTCGCCGAGGGCGTCGAGCGACTCCTGGTACTCCGGCGACCGTTCCGCCGGCGACCACCCGGCACATCAGCCCGCGCAGGGACGGGATGCCCTGCGCCGGGTCGGCGTAGGACGAGTCGTCGCTGGTGAGGTTGTTGTCGGCGACCTGGAAGAGCCCCGAGAAGCCGGGCGCGTACGGCTTCGCCTCGGGAAGCGTCCAGCGGTAGGGAACCCGGACGACCTTCGGGTGGGCGTCGTCGCTGTGCTTGCACACCGCGTAGAGCGAACCGTGCGGGCGTCTCGACGGCCACGTAGTCGCCGTCGGACAGGCCGAGGTCGTACGCGGTGTCCGGGTGCATCTCCACCCACGGCTCCGGCGCGAGACGGCGCAGCGAGGCGATGTTGCGGCCCTGCTGCTGGAAGTACGGGTCGCCCTTGGCGCCGATGAAGAACGTCAGCGGGTAGTCCTCCGCGTTCGTCGGGTCGCTGATGATCGTGCCGTGCTGCTCGACGTGCTTCGGCATCGGGTCGTAGCCGTACTTCTCCATCAGCGCCGAGTAGATCTCGACCTTGCCGGACGGCGTGGCGAAGCCGGTCTGCTCGTACTTCTTGAACTTCTGGTCGCTGCCGATGACGGGGTGCTCGGCGAAGTGCGCGATGCCGCCACCCGGCTGGGCCATGAGCTCGTCGATGGTCATCCCGTGGTCCTTCAGGCGCCAGTTGATGAGCTCCTTGTGGTCGTCCCACGGCCAGTACTCGGCCTGCCCGGTGCGGCGTCCGAGCTCGCGGAAGAAGTGGTACTCCTCCTTCGCCTCGCCGAGGGGCTCGACCGCCTTGTCGCCGGCGATCATGAAGGTGTGCCAGTCCCAGTGGTTGTGCATGTCGTACTTCTCGCCCCACACCGCGGCGGGCATGATGAAGTCCGACATCTGCGCGGTGGGGACCATGAAGATGTCCACGGACACCAGCAGGTCGAGGCTCATGAACCCGTCGTGCATGTGCCGGGCGTCGGTGTAGCTGGACACCGGGTCCGAGCCCACGTTGAGGAAACCCTTGACCGGGTACGGGTCGCCGTGGCTCATGGCGCGCATGACGGCGGCCGGGTTGGCGAGGGCGCCCGAGTGGATCTGGCTGACCCACTTGCGCCCGAAGACCTTCTCCTGGGCCTCGTTGAACTCGTTCCAGAACTCGTACGTGAGGAGCTTCGCGCTCTCCAGGACGAGCTGCTTGTCCATCTGCTCCTTGGAGAGCAGGTGGGTCATCGCCCACTCGTCCTCGGTGATGACGGTCGGGTGGAAGCCCATCATGAGCTCGCCGCCGGGCACGTCGATGTTGCCGCAGATCGCGCGCAGGATGCCCATCGCGCGCAGCGCCTGCGTGCTGTTGCTCATCTGGTCGGTGGCCGGGTTCCACGGGATGATCGCGCGGCCGGCGGCGTACATGCGGGCGGCCTGACGGATCAGGTCGGCCGGCACCCACGTGAGCTTCTCGACGTGCTCGGGGGTGTACTCCTGGACCTGGACCTTGAACTCCTCGAAGCCCGACGGTCCAGTTCTTCACGAACTCGTGGTCGTAGAGGCCCTCGTTGATGATGACGTGCAGCCAGCCCATCAGCAGGGCCGGGTCCGAACCCGGGCGCAGGCGCAGGTGGAGGTCGGAGCGCTTCGCGCTGAAGCTGACGCGCGGGTCGACGACGATGAGCTTCGCGCCGGCCTTGATCGCGTTGCGGGCCCAGAGGTACTCGGCGGTCCACTTGTTCGGCTGCGGGTCGTGGCCCCACATGACGATGCAGTCGGTGCGACCGTGCCAGTAGTCCGGGAACGGCTGCCAGCCCATCGTGACGCGGTTGACGGACGCGGTGTTACCGAGGCAGAGGTAGGTGCCCGCCATGAAGTTCGGCGACCCGAGGGCGTTGAGGTAACGGCGCGTCATGTCGTACGGCGCGATGGCACCGGCGGTGCCGGCAATGGCCTCGGGACCGTACTCGTTGACGATCGCGTTGACGCGGTCGCCGATCTCGTCCATCGCCTCGTCCCACGAGACGCGGGCCCACTTGCCCTCGCCGCGCTTACCGACGCTCTTCAGCGGATAGAGGATCCGGTCCTTGTGGTACATCTGGTCGGGGAATGCCGCGCCCTTGTTGCACAGGGAGTGCGGGGTGATGAGGTGGTCCGGGTCCCGGCGAATCCGCAGGATCTGGTTGTCCTCGACATCGGCGAGCACGCTGCACTCGATGTCGCACGACTTGCAGGTGACTTTCTTGGTCTCCATCGCGATCCTTTTCGGTTCTTTGCTCCACGAAGCCCGTGGATGACCGGAATCGTTGGGCGCCGTACGAAAAGATTCATCCAACCTGGGCGTCCCGGCGAATTGCAGCGTTGGAGGCCCTCGGTCCGTGGATCAGAATTATGGGTAGAATCGTTACTGACCGTAATTGCCCGGCTAACCGGCTCTTCGCCGCTCACTTCGGCGGCGGGGACAGCTCGCCGGGGCGCGGATGACTCGCGGGCCGGGCGCCACGAGGCGGCGCTGCTCTGCAGTTCGCGCGACCATCGCCGCCACGGTGGGGGAGCGTTCGATACCCGACCGGACGACCGCGACGATGCGGCGCACCGGTTCCGGCGGCGCGAGCGGGCGGACGACCACGTCCCCGCGCAGGGCCAGCGCGCGACCGTGTCCGGGACGAAGGCGACGCCGAGTCCCGAGGCGACCAAGCCGTGGACGGCCAGTCGGTCGTCCAGGCGCACGGCGACTCGGGGCTGGACGCCGGTCCGGGCGCACAAGTCGGCGAACAGGTCGCCCACCGCGCTGTCGCCGGCGGGGAGGATCCACGACTCTTCGGCCAGTTCGGCGATGCCGATCGCCGACCGACCCGCGAGACGGTGGTCGCTCGGCAGCGCGACGCGGACGGGGTCGTCGAAGAGGTGGATGCCCGCCACGGCGCCGGTAAGCCGCGCCCTGTCGGTCATCCCGACGATCGCGATCTCGGCCTCGCCGCTGTCGACGAGGCCGGCGCCGGTCGGGGTGTCCGCCATCGTCAGCGAGATCCGCACGGCCGGGTGCCGGGTGCGGAACCGCCGGATCGCCGCGGGCATCCAGGTCACGGCCGAGTCGCCGAACGCGGTCAGGCGCAGCGAGCCGTGCCGGACGCCCGTGATGGCCTCGAGTTCGGCCTCCGCGTCGGTCAGGCGGCGCATGATCACGTCCGCGCACTCGACGAGGGCACGCCCGGCGGCCGTCAGCTTGATCCCGCGGCCGCGCCGATCGACGAGCAACGTGCCGACCTGGCGCTCCAGCTGGGAGATCTGCTGCGAGATCGCAGACTGCGTGTATCCGAGATGCTCCGCCGCCTCCGAGAACGACTCGCGCAGGGCGACCTCGCGCAGTGCGCGCAGCTTGCGCACGTCCAGCATGTGCGGCTCCGATCCCTCGTCGTGTCAGGGCGCGCCCGGGCATGACGAGAACAGCCTCTGGCCCCGGCGCGGGCGGGCGGACCCGGGCCGGCGGCATCTGGTGAAGCAGTTCGTAAGGATTCGATACCAACAGTTCGGGAGGCTACTCCGCCAAGGTCGGGCGGTGCAAGGGGTCGGCCCGGACGGGGATGGACCTCGGAGACGCGAACGCACCGGCATGCTCGCCGAACCTGTCGACTTTCCGAGATACCTTGCGTGGCTCCGAAGTCGGGTCTAGCCTGACCGAGCTTCCGTAACAAAAAGAGATGAACAACCAGTACGTACATCGGCTGAGGGGAACGGCGGCGATGACGGCACATCCGGCGGTGCGGCTCGACCCGACTACCGCGGCGGAACCGACCGCCTCGCAACGCTCGCTCACGATCCCCGAGGCACTCGGGCGGATCTCCGCGCGCTCGCCCGTGCGCGGGCTCGAGCACGTCGAGGTGGCCGAGACGCTGGGCCGGGTCCTGGCCGAGGACGTGGTCGCCGCCCTCCCCGTCCCCGCGCACGACAGTTCGGCGATGGACGGCTACGCGTTCTGCCACAGCGACCTCACACCCGAGCGGCGGATGCCCCTGCAGGGCAGGGTCGCGGCCGGTCACCCGCTGGGCGTCCGGCTCCTGCCCGGTTTCGCCGTGCGCATCTTCACCGGCGGGGTCATGCCCGCGGGCGCTGACACCGTCGCCCTGCAGGAGGACTGCGACGCGGGCGAGAGTTTCGTCGTCCTGCCCGAAGCGTTGGTGCGCGGCGCGAACCGGCGCCCGGCGGGGGAGGACATGGTCGCGGGCTCCGTCGTCCTGACTCCGGGCACGCGCCTGCGTCCGCAGGATCTCGGCGTCGCGGCGGCGGTGGGCCGCACCGCGTTGATGGTCCGCCGGCGCGTCCGCGTCGGGGTGATCGCCACCGGCGACGAGTTGCGCCCCCCGGGCCAGGCGCTGCCGCCCGGCTGTATCCACGACTCGAACAGGCACACGGTCACCGCCGCGCTGCGCGCGCTCGGCGCGGAGGTCACCGACTACGGCATCGTGACCGACAAGCGCGAGCTGATCCGGGACGCGATCGCGAGCGCGGCCCGGACGACCGATCTGATCATCTCGACCGGCGGGGTGTCGGTCGGCGACGAGGACCACGTGCGCGCGGCCGTCGAGGAGATCGGCAGCCTGGAGTTCTGGCGGCTGCCGCTCAAACCCGGCCGGCCGATCGCGATGGGCGAGGTGGCCGGGGTCCCGTTCGTCGGACTGCCCGGCAACCCCGCCGCCGCGATGGTCTCCTTCTGGCTGATGGCCCGCCCTCTCGTCCTGCGCCTCCAAGGCGCGGCCGACCTCGACGTCCCGCGTTTCCCTGTCGTGGCGGCGTTTCGGCACCGGCGCTCGCCCGGCCGGCGGGAGTTCCTGCGCTGCCGGCTCCGCCTCGAGGCCGACGGCACCGTCCGGGCGGAGGCCTACCCGAAGGCGGGGTCAGGCATGGTGCGTTCGCTCGCGTGGGCGGACGGCCTCGTCGAGGTGCTCGAAAACGACGGTGACGTCGAGGTCGGCGACGTCGTCCGGTACGTCCCCTACTCCGCCCTGGACGCGTGAATCGTGCCGATCGACGAGACCCTGGTTTTCGACTCCGTCCGGATCGCGGTACTCAGAGTCCTCGACACCCGCACCCGGACCGACGACGCCGCAAGTGACCTGTTGGTCGAGCGCCTGACCGCGGCGGGCCACAAGCTCGTCGAGCGGGAGGAGGCGGCCGCCGACCTCGAGGAGGTCACCGACTGGTTGCGGCTGTGGGTCCGCGACCCGGACGTCGACGTCGTCGTGACCGTCGGTGGCACCGGGCTGTCGTCCCGCGACATCGCCCCGGAGGCTCTGAAAGCCGTGTGGGACAGGGAGATCCCGGGGTTCGGGGAGCTGTTTCGCGCGATCAGCATGACCACCGTCGGGACGTCCGCGCTGGCGTCCCGGGCGTGCGCCGGCGTCGCGGGCGTAACCTGCCTGTTCGCGCTGCCCGGCTCGCCGGGCGGGGTGCGGGACGCGTGGGACGGGATCCTCGCGAGCCAGCTCGACAGTCGGCACAAGCCGTGCAACCTCGTCGAGCTGACCGCCTGCCCGACGCGCCGCTAGGGGCAGAGCTACCAGGCGTTCGCGGCCAGGTAGGCCCGCAGGTCACTGCGGTGGACCTCGCCCTGGCACCCGTCACACACCGTCTGCGACTGCATCATGTGCCCGCAGGGCTTGTGCATCAGCTGCAGCGGCGGGACCTCGACCTTGTACTTGTTGCCCCACTTGAGCATGGCCAGCAACAGGGGGTACAGATCCTCCCCCATCTCGGTGAGGACGTACTCGTGGCGGACGGGGTTCTCCTGGTACTGCCTGCGTTCCAGGATGCCTTCCGCCACGAGCATCGCCAGCCGCTCGGACAGGATGTTGCGCCCGAGCTGAAGCTTGGCCTGGATGTCCTCGAACCGGCGGACGCCGCGGAAGCACTCGCGCAGGACCATCATGGTCCAACGCTCGCCGATGACAGCCCACGTACGGGCTATGGCGCATTCCTTCTCGGCAAGTTCCGCGTGTCGCACCCGACGAGTGTACTACTGCGTCATGGAATGAAACCCACTCTGCGACGTGCGTCATGACACACGGTTTCTAATGCACGTATCAGAAGCCGCGCCTGCCGCCCCCGGTGTGCTGACCTGCCGTCACGGACGCCACCTTCGCCGAGCCCGCGTACACGTCGTACGTTCCGCCGGCGGCGATCGCGGAGGAGGAGAAGACCAGAGACTGGAAGGCCTTCGTCGGGGTCAAGGTGGCGACCTCCTTGCCGTCGGCAGACACCAGGCGCACCTGCGTGCCGGCCGGCTGCGTCGCCGCAAACGGCACCGAAACCCAGGCCTGCTTCGACGTCGTCGTCGGCGCGACGGCCATGCCGGAGCTGCCCGCTGCAGTCAGCGTGCCGCCGGAGACGTCGAAGGTGCCGTTCACATCGAGCGCGCCGTTGCCCTGCTGGGTACGGCCGTTCACGACGACGGTGCCGCCCGACATGACCGCGGAGCCGTTGGAGTCCAGGCCGTCGCCGCCGGCGTTCACCGTCAGCGTGCCGCCGGAGACGGTGAGCAGGAAGCCGTCGAGCGCGGCGAAGGAGTCCGGGCCACCGCGTCCGCCCGCTTGACCCGAGCTGTCGTTGCCGCCCGCGACGTTGATGCCGTCGTCGGTCGTCGTCAGCGTGACGACGCCACCCGCGACGGTGATCGCCGCGCTCTCGATGCCTTCGTACGCCTTCGTGATGGACACGGTGCCGTCGGCGATCGTCACGTCCGTGTCGGCGTGCACGCCGTCGTCCGCGCTGGCGAGGGTGAGCTCGCCGCCCTGAATGCTGGCCACGCCGTCGGAGTGCACCGCGTCGTCCGCCGCGTCGACCGCGACCGTGCCGCCGCCGACGACGACGCTCACGTCGCCGCGCAGACCCTTCGCGGAACCGTCGGGTGCGAGGGTCTGGTTGCTACCGCCGCCCGAGGCGATCGTGACCTTGCCGCCGGTGACGATCGTGTCGGTCTTCGCCTGCACCCCGTCGGAGCCGGACGTGATCGCGATCGTCCCGCCCGCAAGGTGGATGTAGCCGGCCGTGGCATCGGTCGCGTTGTCGGCCTTGAGGCCGTCCCCGCCGGCGGAGACGGTGATCTTGCCGTCGTCGACGACCAGGTAGTCCTTGCCGCGGATGCCGTCGTCGACGGCCTTCACGCTCAGCGTCCCGGCGTCGAGCACCAGCCCGTCCTTGCTGCTGATGCCGTCGTTGGAGTTGCCGTCCACCGTCAGTGCGCCGGCGCCGGTGATCGTGAGGTCGGCCGTCGAGAAGAGCGCGGCGCTGGGTTCCTCGGCGTCGGTCGCCATCTCGGCGGCGTCGGCCGCGCTGTAGTCCGAGCCGTCCGCGAGGGAGTTGGCGGTCCCGTCCGCGAGGACGACGACGGCCTCGCCGGCGTTCACGATCGCGATCGCCGACGTCGTGGAAGAGGTGATGTCGGCACCGTCCAGGACGAGTCGGACGAGGCCGTCCGCAGCCGAGTTCACCACAATCTGACCATCAGTCAGAGCCCCGCTGATCCGGTAGGTGTCGGGGGCGGAGATCGTGATCGTCCCGCCGTCGACCTCGACCGCGTCCGAGTCTGCCGTGGCCGACTTTCCGGTCAGGGCGATCTTCACCTCGTCCGCGGCGGCCCACTCGGTGGCGCTGTCGTGGGTTTTCAGGTTGGCGGCGAGGGCGGAGGTGGTGCTCGTCCCGACGCTCTTCGTCACCGCGGCGGAGACCGCGGCAGTCGTCGCCGTCGGGCTCGTGGAGGCAATCGTCCCAGTCGAGGATCCCGCCGAGTTGACCGAGCCGGTGCCGGCGGAGGTGCCGCACGCCGTCAGGGCCGAGGCGAGGACGACGGCGCCGAGGGCGTAGCGGGCCTTCTTGTGGAGCTTCACGACGTAGTCCAATCTTGATGACGGAGCGTCAGCTCCGGCAAGTCGAGGGAGAGGCGACGCAGAACCGCGTGCCATCTGTTTGCGGGAAGATCGCCGTTGAGCAGGGCGAGACCCGTGCAGTACTTGGAGATCCGGACGGGCCGGTGCCCTGCCGCCCACAACAGCCGGTCGGCGGCGGAGGGAATCGAGGCGGACTTCGTCTCGACGACGGCGACGCCGCCGAGCCCGAGGTGTCTGCCGCCGGACAGCGTCCAAACCAGGCCGGTGTCGACCGTGACCCGGCTGGCGGTGACCGGCAGGAACAGGGTGGTGCGGACATAGGTCGTGGTCAGCGTCGGGCGAAGATCGCCGTGGCGAACGTGCGCGATCCCGGCGCGGGCGAGCGTGGCGTCCACGAACGCGGCCGCCAGGTGGTCGTTCGCGGTCCTGAGCTTGACTGTGCTCCCGCGGGGTCCGGGGACCTTGACCTCCACGAATTGGCGTCCGCTGTCGAGGTAGGCCCGCTCGCGCACCTTGAACCGGCGCCGCCGACCGTGCGCGGCGAGCAGGTAGCTCGTCAGATCCGCGGTGTCGAAGTGGGTGGACGAGTACGCGAACGCGCGCCTGCCCTCGATCTCGAGCACCCGCGCCTGCGCGGCCAGGCCGGCGACGAGCGCCTCGGCGGCGGCGAGCGGGAGGACGTACTTGCGGTCCACTCGGGTCTGCAAGGCTGCGCGAGCGTCGAGTTCGGCCAGGCTGATCGGGGCGAGGGCGGCGGTCGCCGGCTCGGTCTCCGTCATCGTCATCGTCATCGGGCGAGGCCGCTCAGCGGGGCCAGTGTAATCTGATTCAGTGTCAGTTCGTAACGAACGTCGATGAGGGTGGTGTCGTTGACGAGGTCTACCTTCTGCACGGTCACCTGGTGGACGCGCCCGCCGAGGAGGTTCTCGAGGTGGCGGATCAATGCCGCCTCGTCCGTGAATGCGGAGTCGAGCAGCATCACCTGCTGGCGATAGCGGGCGAACAGACGCGGGTGCCCGGCCACGTACATCACCGCGACGATCATGCCCATCAGGACGAGGGGGAGGGAGTCCCCTGCGGTGGCGAGCCCGGCCAGCAGGCCGATCGCCAGGGAGGCGAAGTAGTACGCGATCTCGTGCTGGTCGAGTTCGGCCGAGCGGAGCCGGATGATCGACAGGACCCCGAAAAGCCCCAGCCCGAGCTCGTTGGTCTTGCCGTCGACGCGGACCTGGCCCAGGACCGCGCCGGTGGTGACGTCGAGAGCGGCGAGCAGGTGCACGGCACCGTCGGGTGTGCGGGCGCCGCGGACGGTCTTGCCGTCGACGGCGACGTGACGGAACCCGTGCGAGGGGGCCGGGGCGCGGGTCGCGACCCAGGCGCACACGGCGGCCGAGAGAGCGTCGGGGTCGACGGCCTGCAACACGCGGCGGATCGTGCTCTCGCAGACGACGCGGCGGCCCAGACCCAGGCGCAGACGTACTGCGGCAGGCAGGTTGTCCGCGCCCCACTCGGCGATCGCGACGTAGGAGCGGGCCCCGCCCGGCACCGCGCACACTGCCACGGCCAGGACCACCCCGAGGCGGTGACGCACCCCGCGTCGGGCGCGCGGATCCGGGACCGCGCCCAGCACGTCGATCAGATCGGTCGGTGCCGGGCACGCCACGCTGGGCGGCAACACGGGCATCGCGGTGCGGATCTCGGACAATGCAGTAGCGGGCACGGTGACGGCTCCAGTGGGATCGGCGGCCTCGAGAACCCCAATCCCACCAGTCACACCGTGCCCGCAGGCCCCTACAGCATCACCGGCGCGCCGAACCGGCACCACGCCCTACCGCGCGACTTTGCCGGGGCCCTGGAGCGTCACCGACCTCGTCCCGCTCGGCCGGCCCGGCGAGCCCAACGAGATCGCGGACGCGGTCGTCGCGCTCGCGTCCGGGCGGCTCGGGGTATCTGAACGGCGCCGCGTGGGTGGTGGACGGGGGCTGGACGGCGATCTGAGGGTGTGTGTGCTACCGATGCTTTGGATGTCGCGGACTCGGTCCCGACCGTGACGAGTACGCCGAAGAAGGACTTGATTCCCGACGGCGACAAAGGCCTTGGCGACGACACGGAAAACCCGGAGATCGCCGCGATGGTCGAGCAGAGCCGGCAGCGGCTGGCAGCCTGGCCCATGCTCTTCGACGGTAACCGTGCCGTGCTCGCGCTCGAAAAGCGGACGGGGTTCGACGCGGAGCAGTCCGGATTCGTCGGCAACCGATTCGGTGGCGCGCCGCTCTACGAGGTCGTGCGGGGGAGTGGTCTGTATCTGCTGGCGGACGGCAAGGTGCGATCGGAAAGGAGCAAAACTCCGGTCGCCGAGCCGGACCGAGGGCTCGACGGGAAGACCGAGAACGAGGTGATGGACGCCGCGAAGACCTACGCCGAGGACGGACGGGTCTCCTACGCCTCGTCAGAGAGCGGAGGGGCATCATCGAGATGAGCGGACGCCGGCCGGCCGTCCTCGTCGGGGCCTCGCTCGTTCTCGTGCTCGGCCCGGGCGGCGCCTGGTACGCCCTGTCCGCCCGGGGAGGGTCGGGCGACCCTCGCCTGGTCGGAATCGATGCCCGGATCCTCGTCGACGGCACGGCCGATCGCGAGATCTGCCGCCGGGGTGGAGGGAAGAATCCGCTACTTCACGCCAGGGAGATGCCTCGTTCTCGACGGGCCCGGGGATCCTCCGCTCGTGGCGGACGAGAACGTCCCCGACATCACTGAGACTTTGGCGGACGGCAAATACACGTGGTTCAGCGTCGTGTGGCCGCATGGAAGCACCGTCATCCGAGACGGGGACCGTTTCGGCGTGCAGGTGAAGAGCGGCTACCGGTACCTGGAAGGCGATTTGGTATCCGGGGCCGGCGGGGGATGGCTCAACGACGACGACCCTTCTGACGACCAGTTCTACGGACTTCCTAAGGACTGCGTCGGACGTGGTTTCCTCCAGCTTCACGTCTGACCTCGTCGACTAGGTCTCGCCCCGGCTCGATCGGGATCTTCAGCGGTAAAAAGTGACGATTAGTCAGGTAGCGGGTGGGGGAGCCTGCTCGCAGGCTTACTTCGGGTGCTTGGCGTTCGCAGGGGCGAGCTTGAGTGTTGTTTCGAACTTTGGTCAAGAGCGACCCGCGTAGGGGTCGATGCGTCCGACGAAATGCTTGTACTCTCCTTTGCTGGTAGGGGTTTCCGGAGTTCGGGAATTGTCAGGGGTGCCGCATAGTGTCCTGGGCATGGGGCCGGGGGCGGGTTCGTTGGGTGAGGTGCTGGCGGAGCTGTCGCCGGGGCCGGACCTCGCCGCGCTCCTGGCCAGTGTCGATCTCGCGGCGGTGTCCGACGTCGACATCGTGGACGTGCTGAAGGCACGGGATCGCCAAGGTGCGCACGAGCGGGCGCAGTTCCTGAGGGCGGTGCTGGCGACGGGTCTGCGTTCCTCGGCCGCGTCGGGGTGTGGGCCGGGGGAGCTGGGGCCGTATGCGTGGGCGGAGGTGCGGGCGGGGTTGATGGTGACCCCGAACGGTGCGGAGGGTCTGCTCGAGCATGCGAGTGAGCTCTTCGTGCGGCTCCCGGTCCTGGGTGAGGCAATGCTCGCCGGGGGGTTGGACGAGTCGCGGGCGCGGGTGTTCACGAACTGGATGCCGGGGGTGCCGGATGTTCTGGCGAGCAGGGTGTGCGAGAAGTTGGTGGCGAAGGCGTCGGGGTGGACGACGAGCCAGTTGCGGGAGCGGATCAAGCGGATGCTCACGAATCTTGATCCGGAGTGGGCGCGCAAGCGGTATGAGGCGGCGCTCGAGGAGCGGGACGTGCTGGGGTACCGCGATCCGGAGGGGACGGCGACGCTGACGGGTCGTCATCTGCCGGTTAACCGGGCGATTGTTTCGTCCGATCGGATCGACCGGTTGGCGAAGTCGGCGAAGTGTGCGGGGGACCCGCGGCGGATGGGGCATCTGCGGGCGGAGGTGTATCTGGGGTTGCTGGACGGCACGTATGTCCGCATGGACGATGCCGAGATCGTCGCGCACCTGCTCGCGAACCGCCCCGAGGACGACCTCGACGACGACGAGGACTTCGGCGACGATCCTGACCAGCCCGGCCCCGACGACCCCGGCCCCGACGACCCCGGCCCCGACGACCCCGGCCCCGACGACCCCCGCCCCGACGACCCCGGCCCCGACGTCCCCGGCCCCGACGACCCTGGGCCTGACGAGCCGGACGACGAACCGGGCTGCGCCGACGAGAACGACGAGTTCGAACCCGAGGTCCTCGGAGCCCCCGAACCCGAGATCGTCGACGTTGCCGCGCTCGAGGTCGGGAAGAACGAAGACGGCACGGTTGCGGTTGGGTCGGCGGCGCGGGGTGGGGTGGAGTTGCAGGTCCGCCTGTCCACGCTCCTGGGCGCGGACGACGCCCCGGCGGAGCTGGCGGGGTGGGGCCCGATCCACTCCGCGCTGGCCCGCACGATCGCCGCCGGCCTCGGCGCCGCGGAGTGGCGGTGGGCGGTCACCACCCCCGACGGGTACTTGTGCGCGGGTGGGATCACCCGGCTCCGCCCGACCGGCACGGCGAAGGGCCGGCGCACCGACAGCGTCCTCGAGATCGCGATCCCCGCGACCCTGCTCGACCAACTCATTGAACTGACCGAACGTCAGGTCTCACCGAAAGTTGCTGCCTGGTTACCGGTACTCCTGGACATCCGACGAAGGATCGGGTTCGCCGCCGACAAACCCCCACCAGACCCGGGTCGTCGTTTCCCTGACGCCGCGTTGCGCCGTGAAGTTCAGATGGCGCTGCGGCGGTGTATCGGCGTGGGCTGCCGCCGGGCGGCGTGCAAGTCCGAGATCGACCACACGGTCGACCACGCGTTCGGCGGGCCGACGACCGGACCGAACCTCGGCCCGGCGTGCGGGCGGGACCACCGGCTCAAGCACATCGGTCGCTGGGGGCTGGAACGAACCGGCCCGCACTCCTTCACCTGGACCAGCCCGCTCGGCCGGCGGTACGTCGTCGACACCCCACCGGTCATCGAGACCTACCCGGCGCCGGAGCCGACCGGCATCGAACCACCCCCGCCGTGGTTCGCGAGTGACGACCGCACGCCCTGGCAGCTCACGACGACCTGGGGCACCCCGGAAGGCCCCGCGCCCAACCCCGACCCCGATCCGGAGCCGGAGCCTGACCCCGGCCCCGACCCGGAGCTCCCGCTCTATCTCGAACTCCCGCCCTTCTGACGTGGGTGGGTAAGGGGACGGGGGTGCAGGGGTCCGGCAAAGTTGATCTGTCCGTTATCTACCGCCTGACGTGATCCGGTCTGGTGTCACGCGATGAGCTGGACGGCGCGGGCGGGGTGTCGGGCGACGTGGCGGCAGGCGGCCGCGATGTTGGTCGCGCCACCGAGGCGATGCCGGCTGATCGCGAAGTTCCGGAACGTGGCCATGACGGCAGGTCCGTGACCGGTGCGGACCTGGGAATGGTCCTCGGCGAAGGTCACGTCGCGGATCCAGTGCAGTCTGTTCTCGATGTCCCAATGCCGGCGCATCGCCTCGGCGATCTCGGCGGGATTGATCTGATGCCAGCTCAGATCGGTGATCGCGTAGATCGTCTCCACGGTCCAACGCCCGGTCCCGACCCGGCGGCGCCGGGTCATCCGCAGGGCAAGGGCAGCGTTCGGGAAGGAGATCCCGGCAGCGACCGCCACCACTTTCAGGGTCCGGGTCTCAGCGCGGCCGTGACCGACCTCGCGGCTCTGTCCCGCGACCGGCACGTCTTTCCACGGCAGCGCCCGCAGGGCGTTGTGCAGGTTCGGCTGGTTCGCTTTTACGGTGAGCAGGTAGTGCGCGCCACGTTCGTGCAGGTAATCAGCGTGGCCGCGTTGGGTGTGCATCGCATCGGCGGTGATCAGCGCCCCGGCGATCTCGATTCCCTGCAGCAGTGGGCAGAACGCCGTGATCTCGTTGCTCTTGCCGTCGACCTGGACCTGACCCAACACGACCCCGTTGGTGACTTCGAACGCGGCGAGCAGGTGCACCTGCCCGGTCTCGGTGCGTGCTCCCCGGACGGTCTTGCCGTCGATCGCGATAACCCGCGGCCCATGCCCCGGTGGCGAGGCGCGCGCCACGAGCCACCGGCTCAACGTCGCGTCCAGGGCGTCGGGGTCGACCCGCTGCAGCACCCGGCGGATCGTGGACTCCGAGGCCGTTCGCCGGCCCAGACCCAGTCGCAGCCGGACCCCCGGCGGCAGGTCCGCGGCCCACTCGGCGATCGCGACGAAGGACCGCGCACCCGCCAACACCGCGCAGACCCCGACCGCCAGGATCGGACCGATCCGATGCCGCACGCCGCGGGCGGCGCGCGGATCGGGCACCGCAGCCAAGGCCGCCAGGAGTTCCTTCGCAGCCTCGACCGGCGCGCCGACACCGGGCGCGTGGCGGACAAGGACATCGAGGACGGGAGAAGATGAACAGGCGGGCACGGTGCGGGCTCCGGTGGTCGGACGGTGTGAGAGCCCCCAATCACAGCAGCCACACCGTGCCCGCCCGTCACTACCGCATCACAGGCGTGTCGACCCTGCACCACGCCCTACAAGGCGGCTTTGCCGACCCCCTGGACGGGGGTGCGTGTCGTTGTAGACGCGCGGTGTCACTTTGACATGTGGGGTTGGTTATTTGGAAACGTCAAGTCGCGTCGACGAAGGTGATGACCACCAGCTCTTGAACTTGGACACACGCCTGTCGTACCGCCTCTTTCCCCGTCCAGCTGGGCAAGGCAAGATTCTTTTCGTCGGGAAAGGCGCCGCGGGCCGTGTCCCAAGGCACCGCTAGGAGCGGTTCGTGCGACGTCTGAGCGAGGAAATCGACCATCTGGTGCACGTGGGTTATTACCGTGTCGGGCGCATCGGACGCGTACCACAGGACGCGCGTCCCTGCCTTGAGAGCTGTGTTGCTGAAAACGGACCGAAGCTGGGCGGCGTCTGTGCGTAAGAAGCTGTCCCGCCGTCCGCTAACACACCTATGTGGGCGGGCACGGAATCCCGTGTCGGTAAATCGCATTGAGGATCCTGGGTCAGGGGAACGCCCACCGGCACCCCGCCAGAGCCGATGGCTGGAAGCTCATTGGCGCACCCGCAGAGCGCGACCACTGTTGCAGCTACGACAGACAACAAATTCGTTGAACGATTCCCCTGGTTTGTCGGCACTGACCCACCTTCTCCAGGAGAAGGCCCCGGGTTGAACGCGGCCGGCTGCGACGAGGTGTTTCTGTACAGGGTGTCCGGCAACCTGCCCGCCCGGCTCCCGACGCCCGGCGCTCACCCTCGTGGGCGGTGCGGGCGCAGCTGCGGAAGCCGAGCGGTACGAGGTCGCGCTGCGCGACTGGTTCGGTTCGCTCCAGGACGCCCTGATCGCCGCCGCCACCGACGAACGCTCTGTCCAGACGTGATCTGACGCGCCGTCAAAGAGGAACCGGAGGCCTCAGTCAACCGACTTGGCCGCCTGCTCCTCGTGGTGGCGGCGGACTTCGTCCATGTCGAGGTCTCGCGCGGCCTGGATCACCTGGTCGAGCGCGGCGGGGGGCAGCGCGCCGGCCCTGGCGAAGACCAGCAGCCCGTCCCGGAAGACCATCAGCGTCGGGATGGACGTGATCTTCGCGGCGGCGGCGAGCATCGTCTCGGCCTCGGTGTCGACGCATCCGAACGTGATGTCGGGGTGCTTGTCGCTCGCGGCCTCGTACACGGGGGCGAACTGGCGGCAGGGGCCACACCAGCCGGCCCACCAGTCCACCAAGGTGATTCCGTCCTGCACGGTCTCCGTGAACGTGTCGCTGGTCAGGTCGACGGTCGTCACCCGGATCCTCCTGAGTCAGTGTGCGCGACGGGCAGGTGCCCCTTGGGGAAGCCTAAGGTGCCCGTGTCGCGGCCCGCCGGGGAGCGCCGCGCGGCGCGGCGGCCCGGCAGAGTGCCAGGGTGATCGGTGAGGTGGACTCGGCGCTGCGCGCCATGATCCAGGACTCGTCCGTCGTGGGCTCCGACGTCGAGGTCGTGTTCGACGCCCCGACGAAGGACTGGGCGAGCCGCCGCACCGTCCCGACGATCGACGTCTACCTGTACGACATCCGCGAGGACCTGCGCCGCCGGGAGCGCGGGATGGTCAACGAGTTCGACACCGGTGGCCGCGTGGTCGCCCGGCACCTGCCGCCCCGTCATTTCAAACTCTCGTACCTGATCACCGCCTGGACGCAGCGGCCGGAGGACGAGCACCGGTTGCTCTCCGCGCTGCTGGCGTGCTTCCTGCGCCACGACCGCCTCCCTTCGGTCGTGCTCGAGGGCTCCCTGGCCGAGTTCGGCCTCCCCGTCCCCGTGTCGATCGCCCTGCCGCCGCCGGAGGACCGCTCGTTCGCGGACGTGTGGTCGGCGCTCGGGGGCGAGCTCAAGCCGTCGCTGGACGTCGTCGTCACCGTTCCCGTCGACACCGCCCAGAGAGCAGTGACAGGCCCGCCGGTCACCGAGCCGGTGACCGTCACGATGGCGGGACGCGACGGGCTGCGGCCGCCGCGGGAACGGCGCACGGCCCGGGGGCCGCTCCCGCAGGCCGGGTCCTGAGTGGGTGACGCGGGCATCGCGCACCTGCTTGCCCGGGCGGGGATCGTGGAGGACCGGGTCCGGGCGCTGGTCGAGCTTCGGCGGCGGGACGACCCGGCGCCCGACGACCCGTTCCGCGGCCTCTACCTGACGGACGAGGGGGCCGACCGCCTGCTCGACCCGCCCCCGCCCGCCGCGCTGCTCCCGGACGAAGGCGTCGCGCTGGCAGTGATCGAGGACGCGGCGGACCGGGCTGAGGAGGCAGGGGAGGGCGTCCGGCTGCGCCGCCTCGCGCGAGATGCACATCTGACCGCGCTCGACGTCGAACTGCTGCTCGTCGCGCTCGTCCCCGATCTCGACAGCCGCTTCGAGCGCCTTTACGGCTATCTGAACGACGATGTGACGCGGCGTCGGGCGACGGTCGGGCTGGCGCTGGAGCTGACCGGGGCGGCGCCCGCGTCCGGGGTGGCGCGGGCCCGGCTCGCCTCCGGCGCCCCGCTGCTCGACCGCGGGCTGGTGGAAGTCGAGGACGCCGAGCGACCGTTCCTGACCCGCGGGTTACGCGTCCCCGACCGCGTGACCGCGCACCTGCTCGGGGGCGACACCCCCGACCCGGCGCTCGCCGGCGTCCTGGCGGACGTCACGCCGTACGGCGCCGTCCCGGGCCTCGCCGAGGTGTTGCGCGCCGGCGTCCGGCTCGTGTACCTGCGCGAGCGGGTCGTCGGGACGGGCGCCTCGGGGGCTGTCGCGGCGCTCGCGGGCGCGGGGTGGCCGGCGGTGTGCCTTGACTTCGCCCGGCTCGCGGCCGCGCCAAACCCGCGGGCCCTGATCGAGATCGCCGGGCGCGAGGCCCTGCTGCGCGGGGCGGGGCTGGTGGCCGGCCCCGTCGAGCGCCTGGCCGGGACCACCGCCGAGGCGTTCCGGGGCCTCGCGGCGGCACCCGTCCCCGTCGTGCTCGTGGGGTCGGGGACGTGGGACCCGACGTGGACCGAGCTGGTCCCCCTGCTGGTGGACCTCGTCGCGTCGACGCCGGCGGAGCGGGCCGAGGTGTGGCTCCGGGAGCTGGGCGAGGGCGCCCCCGACCTGGCGGACGCGACCGCGCACTTCCTGCTGGGCCCCGGGCAGGTCGCCCGGGCGGTCAGTGCGGCGCGGGCGTCCGCCCTGCTGGCACAGCGGCCCGTCTCGGCGGACGAGCTGCGCCGGGGCGCGCGGGCACAGAACGCGGCCGGGCTGGAGCGGCTCGCCCGCCGCGTCGAGCCGGGCGTCGGCTGGGCCGACCTCGTCCTGCCCGCGGGGGTCGACCGTCAGCTGCGCGAGCTGGCCGACCGGGCGCGCAATCGCGACACCGTCCTGACGGAGTGGAAGATGCGACCCGGCGGCGGCCGGGGCCGCGGCATCGTCGCTCTCTTCGCCGGCGACTCGGGGACGGGCAAGACCATGTCGGCCGAGGTCGTAGCCGGGGAGTTGGGCCTCGACCTGTACACGGTCAACCTCGCGACCGTCGTCGACAAGTACGTCGGCGAGACCGAGAAAAACCTCGAGCGGATCTTCGCCGAGGCGAGCGGGGTGAATGCCGTGCTCCTGTTCGACGAGGCGGACGCGATCTTCGGCAAGCGCAGCGAGGTTCGGGACGCCCACGACCGCTACGCCAACATCGAGAGCGCGTACCTGCTGCAGCGGATGGAGACCTTCGACGGGCTCGCTGTCCTGGCGACGAATTTGCGTTCGAACATCGACGAGGCGTTCACCCGCCGGCTCGACTCGATCATCGACTTCGCCGCCCCGGACGAGCCGCTGCGTCGATCCCTGTGGGAGCGCTGCCTGGCGCCGCCGCTGCCCTGCGACCCGGACCTCGACCTCGACTTCTGCGCGCGGTCGTTCACGCTGTCCGGCGGGAACATCCGCTCGATCGCGGTGACCGCGGCGTACCTGGCGGCGGGCGCCGACCGGCCCGTCGGGATGGCGGAGTTGATCGCGGCCGTCCAGCAGGAGTACCGCAAGCTCGGCCGGCTCGTGCTGGAGCGGGAGTTCGGGCCCTACCTCGCGCGGCTCAACGGCGGCTGACGAAGCGATTCGGCTGCGCGGTCCCCGGCGCGAGCAGCAGTTCCGGGCCCGCGACGGGGGCGATGCCGGCGGAGCTCGCCTCGAACGACCACCGCCCCGGGGCATCGCCCTGGCGCACCGGGATCGGCAGCGAGAACGCCCCCGCCTCGTCGGTGCGGACGGTCAATGCGGTGTGCCGCTCACTCACCGGCGCCAGCCGGACGTCCGCCGACGGCGGGAAGTGACTGCCCGTCAGGGTGACGATCTGGCCGGCTCGGACAACGGGGAGGTCGAGCGCCAGCGCGGGCGCGAGCGTGTTGCCGCTGACCGGGACGCGGGCGAGCGCCGTGCCGCCCCCCGCCAGCTTGCCGGTCACCGCGGCTGTCCCCGTCCTGAGCTTCTGCTTGCTGGGGTGGAACGTGACCGCCGGCGTGCACGCGGCGCCGGGCGCCAGTACCTGGCCGCAGTCGCCGAGCGAGACGTCGAAGTCGGACGCGGGCGTAGCCGCGACGCCGAGCGTCAGCGGTTCTCCGGAGCGGTTGGTCACGGTGAAGGGCAGCGGGTCGGCTGTGATCCCCAGGCCGGTGGGCGGGGCGACGAGCGCCCCCGGCGTCACGCTCAGCGCGGGCGCGACGATCTCGGCGACGAGCGGGACGGGGTCGGCGCTGAGTTCCGGCGCGCCCGGCGCGCTCACAACGGCCGTGCCGACCGCCGGCCCCTGCTCGGTCGGCGCGGGCAGGACCTCGACCGTGCAGGACTCCGCGCGGTGCAGCGTCACCCCGGTGCAGCCGGGACCGGCGGTGAACGGGCCGGTCGACGTGACCTGCGGGTGCATCGGCCCGCTGCCGGTGTTGGTCACCGTGACCGGCAGGGGTTTCCCGGTCACGTCCAGCGGGAGGCGGCCGAAGTCGAGGCCGTCCGGGGACGCGGCGAGCATTCCCGTGCGGGTGCGCGCCCAGGCCGAGAGCTGCTCGGCGTCGACCGGGGCTTGTTCCCGTCCGGGGGACGTCAGGTCGCCGTCCGCCCGGAAGACCACGACCCCGCCGTCGCCGGCGATTGCGGGCAACCCGGCGCGGGTGGGGGCCGGCTGGTCCGGCTGGGGGGCGGAGACGAGTTCGGTGCCCGGGGCGCCAGGCCCGCCGCGGTCGGGCCCGAGGTCGCGCAGGTAGATCGCGGCGCCGTTCTCGTCATGGAACGGCGGCCCGCCGGGACGCACGCGCATCCCCGGCCGGCCTGGGATGTTCAGCCGCAGGTCGATCAGGTACGTCCGCTCGGGGTCCGGCCGCGTCCCCGGCACGTCGGCGAGGTCGCCGGCGCGGGAGGCGAACACGGCCGTGCTCCCGTCCGCAGACAGGGCGGGGGAGAAGCTCTCGCGGTTCGCCGGGGCGCCGTCGGGGGTGCCGGACGCGAGCACGACGCCGCCCTGCTCGCCGAGGTCCGCCACGTAGACCTGCGTGCAGGCGCAGTCGGCCCCGGGGGGTACCGCCTCGAACGCGACCGACCGGCCGTCGCCCGAGAGGGACGCGGCATCGGCGCGCAGGGGCAGGGCGCCGCCGGGCAGGGTCGAAACCAGTGTGGTCGGGCCCGACCGGTAAGTTCGGTCGCCGCGGGAATCCGTGTCGGCGAGGTACACCTGCGGGCCCGTGGATGCCGCGGGCGGCGCCCCTGTGAACGCGATCCAGCGGCCGTCGGCCGAGACCGAGGGCGCAGTACCGGCGCCGACGACACGCGCCGCCGGGCGGCCGCGTCCGGTGAAGTTGCCGACGCCCGCCGGGTCGCGGCGCGCGACGACGACGTCCGAGAATCCCGCCCCGGTCAGGCGCATCCGCACCGCGTCGCGCAGCGAGCCGCCGGCCTCGAGGGAGAGCGCCGCGGCGTACGGCCGGACGGCACCGGGGGCGAGGCGCAGGTAGGCGGTGCAGGAGCCGAGAGCGGCGACCGCCTCGATCTGACGAGCGTCGCCGAGCCTGCGAGTGGAACGCCATGACGCAGCGGTCACGGCGACGGCCGGCGGCAGGGCCGTCCCCGCCTGGCACGGTGGTGGCTGCCCCGGCAGCGGCGTCTCCGGCTGGACGAGGGTCAGCGCGCAGTCGCTCGTGGTGAAGCGCAGCCGGCGCGGCTCGGAGACGACGTCCAGGCCGCGCCCGGTCGGGGCGTTGGTCACGGTCACGGCGTAGAGGCGCTCGGTGCCGACCGCGACCTGCCCGAGCCCGCCGCGGGCCGCGGCCTCGGGGCCGAGGCGCAGCTTGACGAGCAGGGCCTTACGGCCGGGGGCGTCGCCGGTGTCGGGGCACCGCCCGGCGGCGGAGGTGGCGACCGCGGCGGCCGGCCGGCTCGCGCACACGGCGGCGGTGTCGCCGATCAGCGCGACCGCGGTCTGCCCGCCCGGCACGGGGCTCGCCACGAACAGCGTGCCCGTCGACGTCGGCTTCGCGCACCGCTTCGGGTCGGGGGTGAAGCGCAGCCGCACCTCGCAGCCGGCCCCCGCGACACCCGCGCACGTCCCGCTGCCCGGGACGATCGCGAACGCGCCGTCAGATTCCACCCGCGGCGCGGTGAGCGGCACCGTCGAACCGGTTGGCAGCGCCAGGACCAACGTCCGCTCGACGGGCCGCCCCGGCGTCGCGTCGGCGCCGAAGTCGAGCAGGGCGGGGGCCGACCGAGCGCTGGTGAGCCCGACGCGGCGGCCCCCGGCGTCCAGGACGTAGGTGGTCACGGCGGAGCCGCCGATCGCCTGCCTGGCCGGGAAGACGACCGTGCGGCCGCCGTCGGACAGCAGCGGCCCGCAGTCCGGCAGGCACGCCGCGGGCCGCTGGAACGGCAGGTCGCCGCGGCCGCCGGTGAGGGGCCGGTCGGCCGGGCCGCCCGTGGCAAGCCGGTCGACGATCCGCAGGCCCGACCCGGCAGGCCCGGTCGCGGTGTAGGCCAATAGCCGTCCGGTCCCGGACAGGGAGGGCGCGGACGCGGCGGCGCCGCCGGTGTCGAGGGCGGTGGTCTTGCCCGTGGCCAGGTCGCGGACGGCCAGGCCGCCGGGCCCGGTCAGGGCGGCCGTGCGGCCGTCCGCGGAGAGGTCCGCCGCCCCGCCCCGGCCGGCCGCGGCGGGGCCGAGGGCGTCCGTGCGCCCAGGGGAGGGGGTGTCTGCTCCGTACCCGCCGGGCGCGACGACGACCTGGGTGAAGGCGACGGCGGCGGCGAACGCGGCGACGGCGGCGGTCAGGCGCCCGGTCAGGCGCCCGGTCAGGCGTACGGCAAGACGGTCGACACCCACCGCACGAGTAGACGCCCCGCGGTCCTCGGCGGACAAGTCGGACCGGGCCACACGTGACAACGCGCCGCCCTTGCTGCCCTTTCGGGCAGTTTCGATCATGACGCAGGAGCATCCGTCCGCTGGCCCGCGAAGTACACGGCCGGCGAACAGGCCTTCCGGCCGGGGCCGGGCGAGGTGCACTGGACGTAGATGCGCAGCGGCGCGTCGGCCGTGAACTGCACCGGCTGGACGAGGTGGTAGTCGAGGTCGAAGAAGTTGCCGAGCCCGAACTCGAAAAGGATCTCGTCGTCGCGCAGGATCCGCAGCGTGCCCCGGTCGCCGTGCGGGTTCTGCAAAACCATGTCGCTGATCCACACGACCGCGTCCGGCGGGAGGGCCTGGGTGAAGGTGCCGTCCTGGCCCGTCGGCACGGTCGCGGGGGTGCCGTTCGGCAGCTGGGGCCCGCGGAAGTCGATCGCCGCGTCCGGGTCGAGGGTCGACGCCTCGGTGGGCGGGCCGCCGGCTGGGGCCGGGGTGGCGCCGCCCTTGGTCGTCTTCGGGTCGCCCTCGGCGCCCGGCTTCGCTGCGGCGGCGTCCGTTGCCGCGGCCTTGTCGGTGGCGGCCTTCGCTACCTTCGCGTCCGCGGCGGCGGAGGCCGCCTGGGCCTGGGCGGCCCCGACCTGGGGGACGAGCGGCGCGGCCTGCGCGGCCGACTCGACCTTGGCCGCGGACCGGGCCGCCGACGTGGCCTGCGGCTTGAGCAGGAGCGCCCAGAGCAACTGCAGTGCCACGATCACCAGCGCGACCTTCCACAGCCACGGCCGCAGAATCGGGCGCTGGCGGACGGTTCCGGCGATCAGCGCCGGCTCGGCACCGTCCTCGGTCGCGACCGCCACCCCGAACGGCATCGCCTTGTCGGCCCCGCGCAGGAACCGCGTTCGGGGGCGGGCCCGCAGGTGCACGAACGTCGCCGTCCCGGGGGCCGCGGTCAGCTCGGAGGTCTCGACCCGGAAGTCCATCAGCTCGTCCGGGTCGGACGAGGAGATGCGCAGCTGCGCGGGACGGTTGCCGAGGTTGTCGAGCGCGATCTCGTGGTGCCCGGCGCGGGCCCCCCGCGACGTCCGCGGGACGAGTTCGGCGACGAGGTGGTCGAAGGCCTCGACGGTGACTGTCGCCTCCTCGATCACCGATCCCGTCGTGTCCTGGCGGGAGGAGGCCCGCAGCGCGTAAGGCGTCTCGCCGGCCGGCACCGTCCAGACTCGCGGCGGCGCGAAGACGATCCGGGCGATCGCCTCCTGACCCGGCAACAGGTTCAGCATCGGTGGCTCGACCCGCGTCCAGCCGGCGGCGTCGCCGAGGACGCCGAGTTCGACCTGGTCGACGACGGCGCCGGTGTTGCGGATGCGGATCTCGTTCGTGGCCTCCGTACCCGGGACGACCGTGAGCTCCGTGTGCCCGAGCTGGACGGCTACTCCCATGCCGCCATGCTGGCCCGTCGCGCGCGAGCAGTGCCCGACCGGAGCGCAGATTCGGGGGCCGACGCACTGTTCGATCGGGCAGCCGGATCCGCCCACCCGGCGGCACCCGCGGCCGGTGCGGCAGCCGCCGCCCGGCTGCGAGGGTTCGGGATCGGTCGCGCACACATCGAGGTGGTCCGCGCATGGTCCCCTGCCCCAGATGCGCGTTCGGGAACGCGGGCACCGACGCGTTCTGCGTGTCGTGCGGGGAGTTCCTCGAGTGGAACGGCCGGGTGGGCGCGGCCGCCGCGCCGACGCTGCGGGCCGCGGGCCGGGCGGGCCAGGTCACCGAGACGCGGATTCCCGCCGGGCGCCGGGCGGAGGAGGCGGACGGTCTCGGCCGATCCGATCCGTCCCGGGCCGACCAGGTGCGCTGCAGTTCGTGCGGGTCGGGAAACCTGCCCACCCACCGCTTCTGCCACCGCTGCGGGGAACGCCTCGTCCGGCGGGCGCTGCGCGACGAGGAACCGGTCGCGGCGAACACGGTCAAGCTGCCGTGGTGGCGGCGGTTCGTCTTCTGGTTCTTCTGGCGCCACCGCGGCGGGGCCCGCATCTTCGACGCGGGCACGCGCCCGGGCCGCCGTCCCGTCCGCCGCGTCGGGCTGGAGCCGGTCCCCCGCCGCAGCGGCCGGCTGAGCTGGCTGCGGGCAACGTGGAAGCGCATCTGGCCGGATGTCCTGCTGGCGTTGATGATCGCGCTGCTCGTGGCGCTGCTGACCCCGGGCGTGCGGGGCAACGTGGTCGACTGGGTCGAGCACCGGCTCGGCAAGCCCGTGCCCGTCGCGCAGGCGCAGATGGCCGTCGTGTCCCGCCCGGGCTGCGCCGTGCCGGCGTGCACCGGACACCCGGCGGCGCTGGTCGTCGACGAGTTCACGACCACGTACTGGGTCGGGCCGTGGAATGCCAAGGCCAACCCGTCCTTGACCGTCCGGTTCGCGCGGCCGGTCGATTTGACGTCGGTGATCGTCCATCTGGTCGACGAGAAGCACGAGACCGACCGGTACCGGTTGCCGATGCAGCTCGAGTTCGTCTACGACAACGGCAAGCGGGACGTGGTCACGACGAAGGACGTCGACGATCTGGCGAAGGGTCAGAAAGGAAACTTGCGCGAGGCGAAACGGGTCTCCCGGGCGACGATCTACGTGCGCGCGGTGCACCCGTCGCTGCACAAGTCGCCGTACGTGGCCCTCACCAACCTGGAGTTCTTCGAGCATCCCTCCTGACGACCTGCCGGCCGCGAGGAGGCGGCCCCCGATGTGGGACGGTCCTGACGATGCGCTCGAACGGTACGGGCAGCTGCTCGCCCGCGCCGCCCCGGCGCTGTGCCGCGACCCGTACGGGCAGCTGCGTGCGACCGTCGGGCTGGCGCGCCAGGCGCTGGCGTCGGCCGGCCCGCGGTTGGCGCAGGACGCCGCCTGGCTGGGCCGACGCGACGACTACCTCGGCGACGCGGCGGAACTCCTGCGCGACGGCGTGGCGCGGCTCGAGACCGCCTTGGCCGCGCCGGACGAGTCCGACCTGAGCATCCGGGTGGCGTGCGTGCGCGAGAACGTCCGCTACTTCGCGGACGTCACCGCCGATCTCGTCCCCGCGGCGGTCTACCTCGACGTGGGCCGCGACCTGCTGCCCGAGCTCGAGGCCGCGCACGACGCCCCGCGGTTGCGCCTGGAGCTGCTGCCGCTGCTCGAGACGGTCCTCGGCTGGCTTGGCGAGGCGTGCCGGCTCGCGATGGTGCTGACGGCCCGCGCCGACGCCCTGCTCGTCGAGTCCGTGCCGGGTGGCGAGGTGGGCGTGGCGCCGCACCAGGGGCTGCACGACGTCCACCGCGGGGAGATCGCGCGGCTGATCGTCGCGCTGCGCCGGGAGCGGCCGGAGCTCGAGTCGCGGGGTCCCCAGGACGACGAGGCGCACGCCCGGGCCGTCCGGGACGCCCTCGACCTGACCCCACGTCAGCTCTACGCCGTCATCGACCGTTTCACCGGGATCAAATGAGCCCCTCGCGGACGGCGTAGGCGACCGCGTGCGTCCGGTTCTTCAGCCCGAGCCGGACGGTGACGTCGTGGATGATGCTCTTGATCGTCCGCTCGGAGTAGGCCAGTTCGCGGGCGATCTCGGCGGTGTCGCAGCCGTCGGCGAGCAGCCGGAGCACGTCGATCTCGCGCTTACGCAGCGGCGACATGGTCAACCCGCGCGGGCTGAGTACCTGGCGCTGCAGGCGCCCGACCTGGTCGAGGACGCGGCCGAGCACGTCCGGCGGCATCGAGCCGTGCCCGCTCGCCGCGGCGTGCACGGCCCGCACGAGCTGATCGGTCGTCACTTCTTCGCGGCGGAGCATGCCGCAGACGCCCGCCTCGAGCGCGGTGAAGACGCTGGTGTCGTCGAGGCGCCCCGCGATCAGGACGACCCGGGGGCACCCGTGCCGCAGCGTCGAGCGGACGGTCTGGAGCAGGTCGTCGTCGACCTGGTCGCCCGCGACGAGCGCGACGGTCGCCTCGTCGTCGGGGCCGGGCGCGTCGTCGCGGATCCGGATTCCGGGTTGCTGGCGGAGGGCGGCCACGATGCCGGCCGCGAGGAGTGGGTCGGTCGCCCGGACCCACGTCGACACCTGCGCTGCGGGTCGACCCTGCGGGTCGATACCCGGAGCGACGCCTTCGTTACTCAGAGCAGACATCGTCATAGCCCCGGATGGTGGCACCTGGCGGTGGGAAGTCCGTAAGTAAAAGCGAAGTGGGCACGCCGGGACGTTTGCGGCCCGCTCACCCGGGAACTGTCGGCGGCCCTTCGCGCGGGGGCCTGCGATTCGCCCGGAATGTCCCCGTTCGTCCCGGCGAAATGCGCAACTTGTTCACGTGGACCCCGGAACGTCCCCGTCTGGCCCTCGTATCCGCCCCGCTCACGCAGCCAGACTGGACGCGCACAGCCGATCCGAAGCAGGGCGCACCGAGTTCACACGAATGCGCCGACGAAGGCGACGACGGGGAAGCGGGATGGGGCGGACGCTGGCTTTGGTGGGTGGCGCGAGCCTGCCCGCCGACGGGGACACCGCTGTGGACGTCGGCCTCCTGCACCCGCCGCAGGCCTGCCTGATGCTGGCGTACCTCACCGTGGAGCGATCACGCCGGGTGTCCCGCACGGAGGTCGCCGACCTACTCTGGGACGAGCGGCGGCCCGCGACCTGGGACGCGGCGCTGCGCGGCCTGACCCGCCGGATCCGGGGGTTCCTGCAGGGCGCCGGGCTGCCGGCGTCCGCGCTCGTCACCCGCGACGGGTGCTACGAACTGCACCTGCCGGACGGGACGGAGGTCGACGTCGAGGCGGCGAACCGCTGCCTCGACCTCGCGGCGTTCGCGCTCGAGGCGGACGACGCCGGCGCCGCGCTGGCCCACGCACGCCGGGCCGCGGCCGTCCTGGCGGGACCGTTGCTACCCGCGCTGGACCACGCCTGGGTCGAGCGGCGCCGCGAGCTCAACCGGGACGGCCTCGTCCGGTCCCTGGAACTCGCCGCCCGCGCCGCCGGCGCGCTCGGGCAGCATGCGTACGCCATCTCCGCGGCCACGGAGGCGCACCGCCTGCTCCCGCTGCGGGAGAGCGCGCTGCGCGCGGCGATGGCGGCGCACTGCGCCTCCGGCAACCGGGCCGACGCGCTGGAGGTTTTCTACCGCGGCCGGACCCGGATGCGCCGCAGGCTCGGCGTCGAGCCGTCCGCCCAGTCTCAGCAACTGTTCCTGGAGATCCTGCGCGAGGACGCGGCCGTGCCGGTGCCGGTCGTCGAGCCGGTGCCCGCGGCGCGGACGCCGGGGGCTGCCCTGTCGGGGCCCGCCGCGGCGGCGGAGGAGGAACTGCGCGGGTTGCGCCTGCTGCTCGCCGGGCCGGTCGTGCCGCCCCCACGGGACCGCGCCCGCGACCTCGTCCGGATGTGCCTGCTGAGCCGGCGGGTCGGCACCGCCGCGGAGGCGGACACCGCCTGCGCCGAGGCGGCGGCGATCGCCCGGCGTCTGGGCGACACCGGCCTGCTGGCCGAGGCGGCCCTGGCGAACGCGACCTTCGACCGGATGGGGCCGATCGCGCGGCGCGGCGGGCTGGCCCTGGTCGAGGAGGGCCTCGCGGCGCTCGAGGCCGCGAGCGTGAACCCGCGGGTGGCCGAGCAGCGGGCGGTGCTGCTGTGCCGCCGCGTTCAGTATCTGGCGGAGACTCAGCAGGGCGCAGCCGCCGAGCAGGCCGCGGCAGAGCTGGACGCGTGGGTGGCGTCCGGGTCGGCCCTGGGCGTCCGGTCCTGGTGCCTGGCGGCGCGCCTCTACGCCCCGGAACGGCCCTGCGGCAACGGAGGTACGGGCCGGGACCGGCGCGCAGCCACGGGTCTCGAGCTGTTCGAGCTGGCCCGGGGCACAGACCCCGAGCTCGCCCTGCTCGGGCTCGAGCACCGGGCGTGCGCGATCGCCGAGTCCGGAGACCTCGACGGCGCCTACGCCGTGATGGACTCCTACGCGCGGCTCGCCGCGTACGAGGCGGCGCCGTGGGGGCTGTTCCAAACCCTGCTGCACCGCGGTTTCCGGGCCGCGGCCGAGGGCCGGTTCGTCGACTGCGACGACCTCGCGGACGAGGTCGACCGGCGGGGCGCGGCGCTCGCCTCGCCGGCTGTCGTCGACAAGTTCCGGGCGGGCGTGCTGTACGTCCCGCGCTGGCTCACGGGCCGGGCGGCGGAGCTCCTGCCGGCGATGTCCGAGCTGGACGGTTGGCTGGGCGCGCCGGCGACGCGGTCCGCGGTGGCCTTCCTGACGGTGGCCTTCCTGAGCGGGACCGCCGGCCCGGTCGACGCCGCACGCGCGGCGCTGCACGGCGCGCTCGACGGCCGGGACGCCGGCGGTGCGGCCGGCGGCCTCGCCTGGGGCGTCACGACGTTCAACCTCGTCGGCGCGGCCACGCGGCTCGGCGACCGCGCGGCGGCCGAGCGGCTCTACGGGTCGGTCCGGCCGCTGGCCGACGACACCTGCGTGCACGAGGGGTCGATCTACCTCGGCTCCTACCAGTTGCACCTCGGCCGGCTCGCCCTGACCTGCGGGTGGTGGGAGGCCGCCGCCGCGCACCTGCAGGCGGCACTGGACCGGCACCGGCGGGTCCGGGCCGTGCCGTGGGTCGCGCTCGCCGCGCACGGGCTCGCGGACGCGCTCGAGGAGGGCGGGGCGCGCCTGCCGTCCGCCCGGTCGCTGGCGCTGCGGGCCGAGGCCGCGCACCTGGCCGCCTCGGTGGGGATGTGTCCGCCCGGGTCGTTGATCTGACCTGGCGTCAGGTTCTGTGTTGCCCGATCGGGAAGCGTGGGCTGCCCCGGGCGACACCCGGCCGGCGCTGCCGCGGCGGGCGGTCCCTGGAAGCGTGGACGCGTCCCGCGACCGCGTCCCCAGGGAGGCCCGATGCGTGAGCATGCCCACGACGAATCCGAATCGCTTCGGCCCAAGGCGTCCCGCCTGGACCCGGCCACGGACTCGCGCAGCCTCGCCGCCGCGGCAACCGGCCGACTCGACGCCCTGGACGGGCCCGGAATGCTCGGCCTGCAACGTGCGGTCGGCAACGCGACCGCGGCCCGTGCGGTCGCCGCGGAGGAGCGTTCGCCCGTCCACGACGTGATCAGCTCGGGCGGGGCCGCGCTGGAACCCGGCGTGCGCGGCGAGATGGAAGCGCGGCTGGGCCACAACTTCTCGGACGTGCGCGTGCACACCGACTCGGCCGCGGCCGCGTCCGCGAAGGCCGTCAACGCGCACGCGTACACGTCCGGTTCGAACGTGGTCTTCGGCGAGGGCTACGACCCGGGGTCGACCGCAGGGAAGACCACGCTCGCGCACGAGTTGACGCACGTCGTCCAGCAGCGGTCCGGGCCGGTCGACGGCACGCCCACAGCCGGCGGGGTGAGCGTGAGCGACCCGTCCGACCGGTTCGAGCGCGCGGCCGTCGAGAACGCCGATCGCGTGATGGCTGCGCCGCTGCCCGCCGTCGCGGGCGTTCAGCGCGAGGAGGAGTCGGCGGAGGACGAGTCCGTCCAAGGGAGCTTCGTGCAGCGGGAGGAAGCGCTGGAAGAGGAGGCCGAGGGACCCGGCTGAGATCAGGCCTGGCCGAATTGCCCGTTGGAGCAACGAAATCTGCCCTCCGGCCGGACCCGATCGCGCTGGGCGCGCCCGAGGGCCCGCGGAAGGGTTACCGCCCAGCAGCCGTGAAGGAGGAGACATGCCGTCGTACCTGTCCCCGGGCGTTTACATCGAAGAGGTCCCCGCGGGGTCCCGCCCCATCGAAGGCGTCGGAACCGCGGTGGCGGCGTTCGTCGGGCTCGCCGAGCGCGGCCCCTCCAACACCCCGACCCTGGTGAGCAACTGGACGCAGTTCACCTCGACGTTCGGGGAGTTCGTCGAGGGCGCCTACCTGGCTCACTCCGTCTACGCGTACTTCATCAACGGCGGCGGAAACTGTTACGTCGTCAGGGTCGGAGGCGGCGACAGCAACGGCTCCGCGTCGTCGAACGGCTCGGCGTCGAACGGCTCGGTGTCGAACGGTTCGTCGTCGGCACCGAAGGAACTCACCTCGGCCGAGGCTTCCCTGGGCGGGTACAAGATCCTGGCCCGCGAGGACGCCGGCGAGGGTGAGATCACCGTCGAGATCGCGGACGCCGGCGGCGACGCCCCGACCGGCGACATGTTCAAGGTCGTCGTGAAGCAGGGCGGGACGCCGGTCGAGGAATTCGACCGGGCGGTCACCGCGAAGGGCCGTCAGAACGTCGTGACCATGGTGAATGCCGCGTCCAAGCTCATCAAGATCGAGCAGGCCGCAGCCTCGGTCGAGCGGCCCGCCACGGGCACGTCCTCGACCCTGGCCGCCGCGGCCGAGCCCGCCACGCCGGCCATCCCCGCCATGCGGATCTCCGCGGACGACTACGTCGGCGACGTCAGCGAGCGCACCGGCTTCGGCGGGCTCGAGGCGGTCGACGAGATCACGATGATCGCCGTCCCGGACCTGATGAGTGCCTACGAGCAGGGCAACATCGACATGGAGACCGTCCAGGCCGTCCAGCTCGCGATGATCGCGCACTGCGAGATGATGGGCGACCGGATGGCGATCCTCGACCCGCCGCCCGGCCTGAATGCCCAGAAGATCAAGGAATGGCGGGTCGACACCGTCGGCTACGACTCCGCGTTCGCGGCGCTGTACTGGCCGTGGGTGAAGTCCTTCGACCCGGCGACGAAGAAGGCGATCTTCGTCCCGCCCTCCGGCGCGATCGCCGGGATCTGGGGCCGCAACGACGACAGCCGCGGCGTCCACAAGGCCCCGGCCAACGAGGTCGTCCGCGGCGCTCTGGCCCTGGAAACCCAGATCACGAAGAACGAGCACGACCTGCTCAACCCCGTCGGAATCAACTGCATCCGCACCTTCCCCGGCCGCGGCATCCGGGTCTGGGGGGCGCGGACGCTCTCGTCCGACCCGTCCTGGCGTTACCTCAACATCCGCCGGCTGTTCAACTACCTCGAGGAGTCGATCCTCGGCGGGACGAGCTGGGCGGTCTTCGAACCGAACGATCCTGCGCTGTGGGCGCGGATCCGACGCACCATCAGCGCGTTCCTCGTCAACGAGTGGCGCAAGGGCGCCCTGTTCGGCCTCACCCCGGACGAGGCGTTCTACGTCAAGTGCGACGGCGAGACCAACCCGGCCGAGGGCATCGACGCCGGCCAGGTCGTCTGCGAGATCGGCGTCGCGCCCGTCAAGCCCGCCGAGTTCGTCATCTTCCGCCTGGCGCAGTTCTCCGGCGGCACCAGCCTCGTCTCCGAGTAACTCCGACCGAGAGGTAATTCGCTATGGGACTGCCAGATCTGGACAGCTCGGTCGGCCACTCCTTCGGGCTGGAGTTCGACGGCATCGCGATCAAGAACATCACCGAGGTCAGCGGCCTCAAGATGGAGCAGGACGTCATCGAGCTCAAGCAGAACACCGTGGACGGGAAGTACGCCGTCAAGAAGCTGCCGGGCCGGTGGAAGTCGGGCGAGGTCACGCTCACCCGAGGCCTCACCGGGGACACGAGTTTCGAGACGTGGGTGAAGGACTCGCAGCTCGGGAAGATGGGCGCGGTGCGTAAAGGCGGTTCGATCATCGTCTACGACTACGAGGGCACTGCCATCAAGCGCTACAAGATGGCCGGCGCGTGGCCGAAGAGCTTGGAGATCGGCAGCCTGAAGGCCGGCGACACCAGCGTCCTGACGGAGAAGCTGGTCCTGACCTACGAGCGACTCGAGGTCGAGTAATGCGTCGTAGCCTTCCGGGCTCGACCACGTTCGCGGAGCCGCCGGCGCCGGCCGCCCCGGCGCCTGCGCCGCCGGCGGTCGAGCCGCCGCGGACGGAGTTCTCGTTCGTCCTGCCGCGCGGGTACGTCGACGGGGCGGGGCAGGTGCACCGCGAGGGTGTCATGCGGCTGGCGACCGCCCGGGACGAGCTGATCCCGCTTCGGGACGACCGCGTCCGGGAGAACCCGGCGTACCTCACCGTCGTCCTGCTCGGCCGGGTCGTCATGAGCATCGGCTCCGTGACAGACGTCCATGCCGGGACGATCGAGAATCTCTTCGCCGCGGATCTCGCGTTCCTGCAGGACCTCTACCGTCGCATCAACTCCGAGGGCCACACCCTCGCCTCGGTCAGCTGCCCCGCGTGCCGCGAGCAGTTCACCGTCGACATCTCGGGTGGGCGCCTGGGGGAATCGTGACGTACGCGCCCGAACGGCTGCACGAGGAGGTCGCGTACATCGCCTACCACTTCCACTGGTCGCTCGACGAACTGCTCGACCTCGAGCACGCCGAGCGGCGTCGCTACGTCGAGGAGATCTCCCGCCTGAACACCGCGCGGGGACAGTGACCGTCGACTGGCGCGGGCTGCGCGCGCGAGTGAGCACGACGGCGGCGCAGGCCGTGGTCGCCACCCAGCGGACGGTGGTGGCCGCGGCTCCGGGTCGGGTAGGCCCGAGATCCGTTGCGGCTGCGTTGGGGTCTGGGTTGCGGTCGGTTGCCCCTTCCGCGCCGGCTCCTGCGCCGGCTCCTGCGCCGGCTCCGGCCGCGCCGGTTTCCGCCTGGCGGTCGCTGCCGCCGCTGCAGCGGGTGCTCGCCACGGCGACGCCGATCCCCGCGCCGGACACGTTCGGGGCGTCGCTCGCGTCCTGGCAGGACCCGCGCTTCCTCGCCCCCCTCGGCCATCTCGTGCTGTCGGACGGGCCGCACGGCAAGGTCGACGGGCTGTCGCGGACTGCTGACGTACCGTCAGACCAGGTATCCCGGACGGTCACGGCGTGCCCGCCACGGCCGTACGCGCCCCGGGGGTCCCTCGCGACCCCGGCGCAGCGGGAGGTCGAGGCGCAGCGAGACATGGCTGCGTCCGAGCCGGGTCCCGCGCCGCTCGCTGACGACGCTCCACACGGCGGTGCAGTCGACTCGGTCAGCTTTGCGGACGCGCCGCCGGCGGTCGCCCAGGCGTCCGTCGCCGCGCCCGCGTCTGCCGCCCCCGAGGAGTCCGTTGGTCATCGGTGGCGGCAAGCGCTGGACGGCCCGCATTCCCGGGACGTCCAGCGGGCGACACCGCCGGCCGAGGGGGGCGGGTCAGTTCCTCGAGCTTCGGACGCCGCGACAGCCCGGCTAGACGACCCGGCGAGGGACGCCGACGGCTCGGACCTTCTGCCGCCGGCGGTTTCGCGTTCGGTCGCGGGTCCGCTCGCGTCCGGGCGATTGGCACCCCAATCGGGATCCGCGCCGGCCGGTCCCGCGAGTTCAGTCGGTTCGGCCGCGCCGGAGGGGTCGTCGCCGGGCGGGTCAGTCCTTCGGCCTTCGGATGCGGCTGTTGCCCGACCCCTCGACCCAGCAGGGGACGCCGGCGAACGCCCGCGTGCACCGGCCCCGGAGGTCCAGCGGTCGGTCTCGCCGGCAGTCCGGACCGAGCCTGTCGCGGCGGGGGCGTCGACCGATCCGGCTACCCGGCGGACCTTGGCTTTGCCGGCAGGGCTACCGCGCGCGACCGACCTAGCCGGGCAGCCCGCGAGTGTGGATTCGGTTGGACCGCATTCGTCCGCAGGCGAGGTGTTCCAGCCGGCGGTGACACTTCCGCCCGCGGCAATCGGGCAGGGGCTCCCCTTGGGCGGCGACGTGTTCCCACGGCCGGTTGTGCCTTCGACCGGTCGCTCCGCGCGGGACAAAGCCCGCGCGCCGTGGGCGCTCGGCGTCGCGCTCCATGCCGCCGCCCATGCCGCCGCCCATGCCGCCGCCCTCGCCCCCGCCCGTGCCCCCGCCGCCGCGCCTGCCGTTGCTCCTTCGCCGGCGGCTGTCGAGCGGTCGGCGGCGTTGCCTGCGCGGGCGACGTCCGGGCCCGAAATGCCTGCTGCGGTGCAAGATCAGGAGGCTGGTCGACGTTCGGGTGCGGACGACACGCGATCGGCGGTTCCTACGGCGCCGGGCGCGGCCGCAGATTTCGCAGTCGCGCGCGCGGTTCCTGCCGTCGGGGTCGGGTCCGGGGCGGCCGTCCAGCGGTCGGGTGGGCCGGCCGTTCGTGCCGACCGCCGTCCGGAGGTGGGCTCGCAGGCTTCGCCGTCCCGGCTGGCGCCGCAGGCTCCTCCGCCCGGCGTGGATGTCCGGCGCTCGTCGCCAGGCCTTGGGGTCCGTCCTGCCGCGGAACGCCCGCACTCGGAGCGGCAGCTAACGCCGCCGCCGGTGGAGTCGCCGCGTGCGGAGATTCTGCTCTCGGGGCAGCCGCCGGAGGCGCCGACCCCGCAGGTGCAGCCTGCGTTGTCGGTGCAGCCTGTGCCGTCGGCGCAGGGCTCTTCCCTGCCCTCGGAGCAGCGACACGCCGGGCAGCCGCGGCGTGTCGCGGCCCCCAGCTCATCCATGAGCGGCGGTCCGGGGGTTGCGCCGTTGGTGCAGCCGTCGGTCCAGCCTCTGGTGTCGGCGCAGGGCTCTTCCCTGCCCTCGGAGCAGCGACACGCCGGGCAGCCGCGGCGTGTCGCGGCCCCCAGCTCATCCATGAGCGGCGGTCCGGGGGTTGCGCCGTTGGTGCAGCCGTCGCCCGGTGCGCCCGCTCATCCGGCTTCGATCCAGCCGCTCGCCCTGGGGGAGCGGCCCGCCGTCCCGCCCCCGCCCGGGCCCGGAGGTTCAGCGACGGCGTCGCCTGCGGTACGGGCTGAGGCTGCCGGGCATCCGTCCCGGGCCCCGGCGTCGTCTCCGGCGGGTTCGGGTGCCCAGGAGGCCCCAGCCAGGCCGGCTGGCACGCCCGCGCCGGCCGTCGCTGTGCCGTCCGCGCCGGCCGTCGCTGTGGGGTCCGCGCCGGACGCGCACGCCGCCGGCGTGGTGGTCCAGCGTTCCGCCGCCGCCCTGGCGTCCGATGCGCCCGCCGGTGAGTTGGCGCAGCGTTCGGCGGCCGTCCCGTCCTCCGACGCGCCCGTCGGTGAACTCGCGCGGCGTTCCCTGGTCGCCCCGTCGACTGATGCGCGTGCGGTCGGTGATGCCGTGCAGCGATCCGTCGCCGAGCCGTTGCCGATCCGGGCTGCGCGGCCGACTGCGCTGTCGCCGACCGTGGCAGCCCAGCCGGTGGTTTCGCGGTCTTTGGCCGGGCAGGCCCCTGGTGCGCTGCGTTCGGACCCGCTGCCCGTAGTCGCGCTGCCCGTAGCCCCGCTGCCCGTAGCCCCGCCGCCCGTAGTCCCGCCGCCTTTGGGTGTGCCCCGCGCGGGGCTCGAACCCCAGCTCGCGCCGGAGTCCGAGGCGGTTCAGGCCGAGCCTCTGACAGGGCCTTCGCCCGCCGCGGTTCACGTCGACCTTCCGCTGAAGCGTCCCGCGGTACAGCGCGCGTCCGTGGCCCCGGTCCGGCTGCCCAACGGAGCCGACAGCCCGCCGCCTTCGGCCATACATCCGGTGCAACTCCCGGGCGCAGCCGAGACGCCGCCGACCGCCATCCGGCGGTTACTTGTCGCGGCTCCGCCGACGCTCGGTCATGACGCTTCGGCGGTGGCACACCGGCTCGGGGCGCTCGCGCCCCTGACGGCCCAGCGGTCCGTGTCGCCGTCGACCAGCCCGCAGCCGGCGCCTGACGCCTCGGCGGGCCCGGGGTCTCGAGCGGTGCCTGACGCCTCGGCGGGCCCGGGGTCTCGAGCGGTGCCGGACGCCCCGGCGGGCCCGGGGTCTCGAGCGGTGCCTGACGCCTCGGTTGCCTCGTGGGCGCAGCGCCCGTTCCCGCCTCTGCGCGGGATGCCGTCCGGGTCTCGGACCGCGGGCGCGCCGGAGCCGCCGGCTCGGCCGCCGTCCGTCCAGCTCACCCCGACGGCAGCCGAGCCCAGCGAGGGAGTCTCGTTCCAGCGCATGTTCGCGCCCGCTCCGGTCGCCTCTCCGGCCCACGCCGCCGTCGCCGCGGGCGTCGCCCGCCAGGACGCCGACGGGTCGGTGGTGTTCGCGCCGCCGGTAGGGTCGGACTACGCCGCGCCGACGGTCCAGCGGGAGCTGGAGCCGAACCAGGACGAGGGCCGGCGGGCGGACGTCCAGGCGCCTACGCCACCCGCGGGGGCGGCCCCGTCACCGCTGGCGGGGTTGGACACCGCCGACCTCGAGGATCTCGCCCGCCGCCTGTTCGACCCGCTGGCCGCCCGGTTGCGGACGGAGCTCTGGCTGGACCGGGAGCGGGCCGGCTTCCTGACCGACCCGCGGTACTGAGTACACGTCAGAAACGAGAGGAGTCCCAGTGGCCGAGATCGAACTCGCGGTGAGTGTCTGTTTCGCCGTCAGCATCGACGACAGCAGCCTCGGCACGTTCAACAGCTGCGAGGGGCTGGGGTGCGAGGTCGTCCTCGAGCAGCGCGAGGAGGGGGGCAACAACGGCTTCGTGTGGCAGCTGCCCACGCGGATGAAGTACTCCAACATCAAGCTGTCCCGGCCGATCAGCGCCGACACCGCGAAGGTGGCGCAGTGGTTCGCCGGCATGACCGGGGGCGTCGAGCCGAAGACGGCGACGATCGCGGCGCTGTCGGCCACCGGCGAGGTCGTGATGTCGTGGGGGCTGCTCGGTGTGATCCCGGTGCGGTGGACGGGTCCGTCGCTGAACCTCGACTCGCCGAAGGTCGCCACCGAGACGATCGAGATCGCCCATCACGGGTTCCTCCTGCAGGGCCAGGCGGCGCGGTGAGCGACCCGGTCGCCCTCACCAGTTCCGCGCCCGCCGGGGCCCTCGCGGCGCCGGCTCCGAGCGGCGCCTCGTCCCGTCCGCAGCTGGAGCGGGCGGTGCTGAAGCTGTACGAACCGGTGCCGAAAACCTGGGGTGCGGCGACGGGAGCGGACCGCGGGTCGATCCCATTCCAGTTCAACCCGAAGGAAGTGACGGTCTCCAAGTCGGCGCGGTGGGGCCGCGTGCAGACGAAGGACGCGGCGACGGCCGGCGCGGTCGAGTTCACCGGGACCGACCCGGCGAAGTTGACCCTGGAGATGTTCTTCGACTGCTCGGGAAAGCACGACGGGAGCGTCGTCGCGGCCGTCGAGAAGCTGATGAGTTGCTGCACCCCGACCGAGGCGAGCGGCGACAAGAAGAAGCCGCTCCCCGTCCTGGTGGTCTTCCAGTGGGGCAAGATCACCAGCTTCCCGGCCTTCGTCACCCAGGTCAGCGCGCGCTACTCGCTCTTCGCCTCCGACGGCACCCCGATCCGCGCGACGTGCAGCGTCTCGCTCGAGGAGATGCCGGCCGAGCCGGAGAAAACGAACCCCACGTCCGGCGCTCTGACGGTGCGTCGGGTCCACACGGTCATCGAGGGCGACTCCCTCGCGTCGGTCGCCTATCGGGAGTACGGCGACCCCGCGATGTGGCGCCCTCTCGCCGACTACAACGGGATCGACGACCCGATGGTGCTCGTGAGCGGCCAGTCGCTGATGGTGCCCTCGATCGAGGATCTGCCGATGGTGCGGGTGTAGCGATGACCGTCGGCAGCGTCTTCCTCGTCGAGATCGACGGCTCGCCTCTGCCGTCGGACATCGAGCCGATCTTCACGTCGGCCTATGTCGACGACAGCCTGCACCTGCCGGCCACGTTCCTCCTGCGGTTCCGCGACCCCGGCCGGGTGGTGCTCGCCAAAGCCAACATCGCGATCGGCGCCAAAGTAAAGATCAAGGCTGTGGCGCCGGACGCGATGCTGCCGGGATTGTTGATCACCGGCGAGGTGACCGCAGTCGAGATGGAGTTCGACTCGATGGGGACGTACACGGTCGTGCGCGGGTTCGACATCTCGCACCGGCTCTTCCGGGGTCGCCGAACGGAGGTCTACCCACAGGCGACTGCCGCGGACGTCGTCCGCAAGGTCGCCGGCCGGGCGGGCGTGACGGTCGGCAAGGTCGAGGCGACGAACATCGTGTACGACCACGTCTGCCAGGGCGGCGAGTCCGACTGGGAGTTCCTGGGTCGGCTGGCCCGCGAGATCGGCTACGAGATCGCGGTCACGGACGGCAAGCTCGACTTCCGCAGGCCCCGCCCCGCATCTGACGGTCCCTCCGACGCAGCCGCCGAGAACCCGCTCGTCCTGCGCCCCGGGACGAACTTGCTGCGCCTGCGCTGCGTGGTCACCGCCGCCGGCCAGGTGAAGGAGGTCCAGGCCCGGGGGTGGGACGTGGCACAGAAGCAGGCACTCGTCGCCACCGCGCCCGCGGCGTCGGGCGGTGCCGAGCCGGCCGGGGTCACGCCGGCCGGTCTCGCCCGGGCGGTCGGCAACCCCGTGTACGTGAGCTCGGACGTCCCCTACGGCACGCAGGCCGAGGTCGACGCGGCCGCGAAGGCGTTGGCCGAGCGGATCGGCGGGGCGTTCGCGCAGTTCGAGGGTGTGGCCCGAGGCAACCCCAAGCTGTGCGCGGGCACGGCGGTCGCGCTGACCAACCTCGGCGAGCCGTTCGACGGCAAGTACACGATCACCACCTCCCGCCACCGCTACGAGGCCGACACCGGGTACACCACGGTCCTGTCCGTGACGGGACGTCAGGATCACAGCCTGCTCGGCCTCGCCTCCAGTGGCGGGTCGCCGACCCGCTCGCCGGGGGTGGTCGTCGCCCAGGTGAGCGACGCGAAGGACCCCACCGACGCCGGGCGGGTGAAGCTCACCTTCCCGTGGTTGTCCGAGACCTACGTCAGCGACTGGGCTCGCACGGTGCAGGCGGGGGCGGGCAAGGACCGCGGCGCGATCGTCGTCCCGGAGGTCGGCGACGAGGTCCTGGTCGCCTTCGAGCAGGGCGACCTGCGCCGCCCGTTCGTCGTCGGCGGGCTCTACAACGGCAAAGACGTCCCGAAGCACGGCGACGTCCCGCTCGTCGACGCGGGGTCGGGCGAGATCAACCGCCGGTCGACGGTCTCCCGCCGCGGGCACCGGATCGACCTGTTCGACCAGCAGGGCAAGCGGGACGGCATTCTCCTGGCCACCGGGGACGCCAAGTTCAGCGTCGAACTCGACGCGGTGAAGACCAAGGTGACCGTGCACAGCGACGGCACGGTCCTGATCGAGGGCGCGAAGGGGATCGTCGTCGACGCGGGCACCGGCAAGCTCGAGCTCAAGGGGCAGCAGATCGCCCTGACCGCGAAACAGGGCGTCACGGTCGACGGGGGCGGTGGAGCGGTCGAGATCAAGGCGGGGACCCGACTCGCACTCAAGGGCGCGACGGCCACGATCGAGGGCGACGCCCAGGCGGAGCTGAAGGCAAGAGGCGTCTGCACCGTCCAGGGCGCACTCGTGAAGATCAACTGAAGGAGCATCAGACAATGCCGCCAGCAGCGCGGGTCGGCGACCCCACCGGCCATCCGGGCACGATCTCCGGGCCGGGTGTGCCCACGGTGCTCATCGGGGGCCTGCCCGCGGCGACCGTCGGGACGCTGCACGCGTGCTCGTTCCCCCCGCCGGCGGTGCACCCGTCGTCGCCGATCCTGTCGCCGGGCTGCCCGACCGTCCTGATCGGCGGGATGCCCGCAGCCCGCATGGGCGACCTGGCCGGGTGCGGCGCACCGATCGTCCTGGGCGCCCTGACCGTCCTGATCGGAGGGTGACGTGGACGTCGATTTCGTCGGTGCCGGCTGGGCGTTCCCCGTCGCCACGGACGCAACCGGCAGCATCGCCCTGGTCGTCCGGGAACGGGAGATCGAGCAGGCGATCCGGCTGATCCTCGGGACGGCACCGGGTGAGCGCCCGATGCGCCCGGAGTTCGGCTGCCGGATCCACGAGCACGTCTTCGGGCCGTCGAACGCGAGCACGGCCGGGCAGATCGCGCACGACGTCCGGTCCGCGCTGCGCCGCTGGGAGCCGCGCATCGACGTCCTGGACGTACACGTGGACTTCGACGGTGCCGACAGCGGCCGGCTCTACGTCGACGTCCGGTACGCGATCGTCGGCCGCAACGACCCGCGCAACCTCGTGTTCCCGTTCTACGTCATCCCGGAGCACGACGCGCTGCCGCCGGCCGGCGCGCCTCAACTCGCCACCGGAGGAGGGTGACCATGTCGCTCCCCGCGCCCAATCTCGACGACCGGCAGTTCCAACAGTTGGTGGACGAGGCAAAACGCCTCGTCCAGCAGCGCTGCCCGGAATGGACCGACCACAACGTCTCGGACCCCGGCGTCACGCTGATCGAGGCGTTCGCGCAGATGGTCGACCAGTTGATCTACCGGCTCAACCGGGTCCCGGACCGGCACTACGTGAAGTTCCTGGAGCTCATCGGGATCGAGCTGCGGCCGCCGTCGGCCGCACGCAGCGAGGTCACGTTCTGGCTCTCCGCCCCGCAGCCGCAGCCCGTCCTCGTCCGCGCGGAGACGGAGGTCGCGACGCCCCGCACGGACGTCGAGGACGCCGTCGTGTTCACCACCGTCGCCGATCTGCTCGTCCGGCCGGCGGCGGTCAGCCACGTCCTGACCCAGGGCGTCGGCGGGGATCCCGTCGCGTACACGGCGGCGCTCGCTTTCGGGCACGGGTTCGCGTGCTTCTCCCCGACGCCCGCGCCCGGGGATGCCTTGCTGGTGGGGCTTTCTGACGCGGTGCCGTCGTGCGCGATCGTCCTGCGCCTGGCCTGCGAGGCCAGTGGCGTCGGCGTCGACCCGCGCAACCCTCCGCTCCTCTGGGAGGCCTGGACCGGCCGCGGCTGGCAGCCCTGCGAAGTCGGCCGGGACGACACCGGCGGGCTGAACGGGCCGGGGGAGGTGCTGCTGCACGTGCCCCGCGAGCATCAGACCTCGGTGCTGGCCGGGCAACGCGCGGGCTGGCTGCGGTGCCGGCTCGTCATGCCGGAGCACGACCAGCCGACCTACGCCCAGTCCCCGCGGATCACGGATCTGACGGCGTTCACGGTCGGCGGGACGGTCCGCACCGCGCACGCCGAGGTCGTCCGCCACGAGGTGATCGGGACCTCGGACGGCACGCCCGCGCAGCGGTTCCTGCTGCAGCGCCGCCCGGTCGTGCCGTGGGAAGACCCGTGCCTCATCGAGGCCTGCACTGGAGCGGACCTGCAGGTCTGGCGGCAGGTGCAGGACTTCGCCGGGTCCGGTCCGACGGACCGTCACTTCCGCATCGACGCGTACGCAGGCGAGATCCACTTCGGCCCGACAGTAAGAGAGGCCGACGGCTCGCATCGCCAGTACGGCGCGATCCCGGCGAAGGGTCTCGCGCTGCGCGTCCCCGTCTACCGGACGGGGGGCGGACGCCGCGGCAACGTCGTGACCGGCGCCGTGCGGGTGCTCAAGACCAGCGTTCCCTATGTGGCGCGGGTGGAGAACCGCGCGCCCGCGGTCGGCGGGGCCGAGGCGGAAACCGTCGAGGCGGCGAAGGCCCGAGGGCCGGTCCTGCTGCGCTCGCGCGGCCGGGCCGTCACCGGCGAGGACTTCGAGGAGCTCGCCCGCGAGGTCGCGCCGGACGCGGCCCGGGTGCACGCGGTCGGCGCGGAAACTTCCGACGACGCCGGCGGTGTCCGGCTGCTCGTCGTGCCGCACGTGTTCACCGACGAGCTGGGTCGCGTCCCGCTCGCGGACCTCGTGCCGCCGGAGGCCACGCTCGCCCGGATCAGCGCGCACCTCGACGCCCGGCGCCTGATCGGGACACGGCTGCTCGTCGAGCCGCCCATCTACGTCGGGCTGACCGCCATCGTCAGCGTGGAGGCCGAAACAGGGACCCGCCCGAGCGAGGTGCAGCAGGAGCTCCTGCGCGCGCTGTACCGCTACTTCCACCCCCTCGAGGGAGGGGCGGACGGGTGCGGCTGGCCGTTCGGCCGCGCCGTCCAGACCCACGAGGTGCACGCCCTGGTCGCCCGGTTGCCCGGGGTCGAGGCGGCGCGCGAGATCAGCGTCGCGCTGTTCCCCGCCGACCCGGTGACCGGCCGGCGCCTGCCGCGCACGGACCGGCTCGACCTGCCGCCCCGCGGCCTGGTGTTCTCCTACGACCACCAGGTTCTGGTGCGGGCATGAGGGGCCTCGTCCCCGGGTTGGTCTCGCCGCACCCCATCGGCGAGACGCTGCCGTGGCTCCTGGCCGGCGACGCGTTCGTGCAGAAGCTCTGCGAGGGCCTCGACGGCGTGCTCGCGCCGGTCTTCGCGACGCTGGACGCGCTGCCCGCCTACCTCGACCCGGACACCACGCCGGAGGACATGCTCGACTGGCTGGCGAGCTGGATCGGGCTGTCCCTGGACGCCGGGCAGTCGCCGGCGCGCCGGCGCGAGGTCGTCCGCGCAGGCGCGGAACTGCTGCCCTGGCGCGGAACCGTCCGGTGCGTGCGCGAGGCGGTGCGGGCGGTCACGGAATACACCCCGGAGATCGAGGACAGCGGCAGCGCCGCGTGGTCGACGACGGCGGGCGCGCCGCTGCCCGGCGCGCTGATCCCGCAGCTCGTCGTGCGCCTGCGCGTGCCCGACCCGGACGCGATCGACCTGCGGCGCCTGGACGCCGTCGTCGCCGCGGTCAAGCCCGCCCACGTCCCGCACCTCGTCGAGGTGCACCGGCGGACTTGAGCCGGCCTACTCGAGCGCCCCGTCCAGCGTGCGGGCCCATTGACGCAGGAGCTTGGCGCGGCGGGCGCTGTCGTCCGCGAGGAGGTCGGCGAGGCCGAGGCCGCGGAGCAGGTCGAGGGTCGCCTGGACGGTTTCGCGGACGCCGGGCCGGCTCTCGTCCGCCCGCAGGAGCTCGACGGCGATCCGGTGCGCCTCGCGGCCGAGGCGCGCCTCGAGCGGGTGGACGCGGCCGCGCAGCGCGTCGTCGGCGGACGCGGCGACCCACAGCTGCAGGGCGGCGCGGAAGAGCGGGCCGGTGTAGAGGCGGACGAGGATGCGCAGCACGGCCTCGGTGCGGTTCCCGTCGCCCGGCAGGGTCGCGGCCTCCCGGCGCATCTGCGTCGAGCCGGTCCGCGGACAGGCGCTCGACGGCCGCGGTGACGAGCTCTTCCCGCGTCCCGAAGTGGTACTGCGCGGACCCGCGTGAGACCCCGGCCCGCTCTGCGACGACGGTCATCGTCGTGCCCGCCCAGCCGAGCTCCGCGAGGCACTCGACGGCGGTCTCGAGCAGGCGGTCGCGGGTGGCGCGGCTGCGGTCCTGCCGGGGTTCTCGGGCGGTCGGCGCGGTCACGGGACGGCCCAGGCCGGCGGGCGGCGCTCCAGGAACGAGCGGATGCCCTCCTGGCCCTCGGGTGAGGCGAACAGCCGAGCGGACAAGGCGGCCATCGCGTCCCCGCGCTCGGCCAGGGCCCGCGCCATCGGCGCCGCCACCAGGGCCTTCGACTCCGCGAGGCCCTGCGGCGACGCCGCCCGAAAGGCCGTCAGATACCCGGCCAGCTCGGCGTCGACGTCCTCCGCGACGGCGGTGACGAGGCCGATCGCCGCCGCCACCCGCCCGTCGAACGCCTCCGCGGTCAGGAAGTAGCGGTTCGCCGCACGGGAGTCCAGGCGCTGCAGGACGGTCAGCGAGATGATCGCCGGCGCCAGCCCGAGGCGAGCCTCGGAGAACGCGAACGTGGACGCCGGCGTGGCGAGCGCGACGTCGCAGGCGCCGACGATTCCCGTCCCGCCCGCCCGGACGTGCCCGGCGATCCGCGCCACCACCGGCTTGGGTAGTTCGACGATCCGCTGCAGCACCTGGAGGATCAGGCGGGTGCCGTCCCCCGGCACGCCCTCGGACAGGTCCGCGCCCGAGCAGAACGACAGGCCTGTGTGAGTGAGCACGACCGCGCGGACGCCGGGATCTGACGCCGCGTCGGCCAGCCGCCCGTCCAGCTCGCCGAGCAGTTGCGTCGACAGCGCGTTGCGGTTGTGCGGCGAGTCGAGGGTGAGGGTCGCAACCGCCCCTGCGACCTCGAGGTGGACGAGGTCCATCTAGTAGGACCGGGGCAGGCCGAGCGAGTGCTGGGCGATGAAGTTGAGGATCATCTCCCGGCTGACGGGGGCGATGCGCCCGAACCGCGACGAGACGATCAGCGCCGCGAGGCCGTACTCCGCCGACATCCCGTTGCCGCCGAGGGTCTGCACGGCCTGGTCGACGGCGGTGCACGCGGCCTCGGCCGCGGCGTACTTCGCCATGTTCGCCGCCTCGCCCGCGGCCTTGTCGTCGCCGCTGTCGTAGAGCCACGCGGCCTTCGACAGCATCAGCCGGGCGAGCTCGACCTGGACGTGCGCGGCCGCGAGCGGGTGGGCCAGGCCCTGGTGCGCGCCGATCGGCACGTCCCACACCTGGCGGACCTTCGCGTACTCCACGGCCTTCGTCAGCGCCTGCCGGCCGATGCCGGTCGCGTACGCGGCGGCCATGATCCGCTCGGGGTTCAGCCCCGCGAACAGCTGGGCGAGGCCTGCGTGCTCGGAGCCGACCATCGCGTCCGCCGGCAGCCGGAGGTCGTCGAAGAACAGCTGGAACTGCTTGTCGGGCATGACGAGGTCGACCTCGATCGGGGTCTTGCTCAGCCCCGGCGCGTCCGTCGGGACGACGAGCAGGACGGGCTCGAGCCGGCCCGTGCGGGCGTTCTCCGTGCGGGCGACGACGAGGATCGCGTCCGCCTCGTCCACCCCGGAGATGTACGTCTTACGCCCCGTCAGGAGCCAGTCGCCGCCGTCCCGTCGGGCGATCGTCGACAGCTTGTGGGAGTTCGACCCCGCGTCCGGTTCGGTGATCGCGAACGACATGATCAGCGAGCCGTCGGCGAGGCCGGGCAGCCAGCGCGTGCGCTGGTCGTCCGTCCCGAACCGCGCGATCACGGTGCCGCAGATCGCGGGCGAGACGACCATCATCAGCAGCGGGCAGCCCGCCGCCGTGAACTCCTCCAGCACCGCGGCCAGGTCGCTGATGCCGCCGCCCCCGCCGCCGAACTCCTCGGGCAGGTGGACGCCGATGTAGCCGAGCTTGCCGGCCTTGTGCCACAGCTCGTCGACCTTCAGGCCCGCGCGCGCCTGCCCCTGGAAGTACGCGGCGCCGTAGCCGGACGCGAGGTCGCGGACGGCCTCGCGCAGCGCGACGCGCTCGGAGCTCTCGGTGAAGTCCATTACTCCTCCTCGGTAGTGACGACGGCCAGGACGGTTCCGGCCTCGACCTGCAGGCCGGGCCGGGCGTGCAGCTCGGTCACGCGGCCGGACGCGGGCGCGCGGACGACGTGTTCCATCTTCATCGCCTCGAGCCACACCAGCGGGGTCCCGGCGGCGACGGTGTCACCGACGGCGACGCCGACCCGGACGACGGCGCCGGGCATCGGGGCCAGCAGCGAGCCCGCGGTGGCCGCGGCGACGGCGGTGGGGAACCTCGGACGCGCGACGAGCCGGACGGATCCGAGGTCCGAGTCCACGAACGTGGCGTCCGGGTACACGGCCACGGCGAATCGGCGCGTGACGCCGTCGACCGTGAGCACGACCTCGCCGCCCGCGTGGTGCACCAGCGTGACGCCGGGGTACGCGGGGGCGTCCACGCCGCCGGTCCGGTCGAGGCGATACTCCACGGTGAGCTCACCTGAGGGACCGTCAAAAGAGCGCCGCTGCGGGGCGGAGACCACGTTGCGCCAACCGCTCGGGACGCGGCGGAGCCGTGCGCGGACGCCCGGTTGGCGGCCGCGCTGGCGAGCGCGGCGGCAAGCGCGGACAGGCGCTCGGCGCCGGGGTCCGCCGGGGCCAGCAGGGCACCGGCGTGCCGGGTCAGGAACGCGGTGTCGACCTCGCCCGCGAGGAAGGCCGGGTGGCGCAGCACCCGCACGAGGAGGTCGCGGTTCGTCGTCGGCCCGTGCAGGCGCGCGGCCGGCGAGTGCGGCGGCGAGCCGGCGGGCGGCGGCCGCCCGGGTCGGCGCCCACGCGATCACCTTGGCCAGCATGGCGTCGTAGTGGGTGCTCACGACCGACCCGTCCTCGACGCCGGCGTCCACTCGGAGCCCGAAACCCCGTGCGTCCGGCAAAGTGTGGGCTATAGGACGCTGATCGCCGGACGCATGGGGTGCGGCAAACGTCGCGTCCACGCCGGGGACGTCGAAACGATGCAGCGTGCCGGGCTGCGGCGCCCACCCCGCGGCGCGGGTCCTCGGCGTAGAGGCGCACCTCGATCGCGTGCCCGCGCGACGGCGGCGGGTCGGCGGGCAGCCGCGCGCCCTCGGCCACGTCCAGCTGCAGGCGGACGAGGTCGAGCCCGGTGACGCACTCCGTCACGGGGTGCTCGACCTGCAGGCGGGTGTTCATCTCGAGGAAGTAGAACCGGTCGCCGTCGCAGAGGAACTCGACCGTGCCGGCGCCGACGTAGTCGACCGCGCGGGCGGCGCGGCCCGCCGCGTCCGCCAGCGCCGCGCGCAACGCGTCGTCCAGGCCGGGGGCCGGCGACTCCTCGAGCACCTTCTGGTGCCGCCGCTGCAGAGAGCAGTCGCGCTCGCCGAGCGTCCACACCGTGCCGTGGGCGTCCGCCAGGATCTGCACCTCGAGGTGACGACCCGTCACCAGGTAGGGCTCACAGAACACGGCGGGATCGCCGAACGCGGCCTCGGCCTCGCGGGCCGCGGCTGCCAGCTCGCCCGGCAGGTCCGCGAGCTCGCGGACGACCCGCATGCCCCGCCCGCCGCCGCCGGCGGACGCCTTGACGAGCACCGGCAGGTCGGCGTCGGTGACAATGTCCAGCTCGCCGAGGACGGGCACGCCCGCTGCCGCCATCAGCTTCTTGGCCTCGATCTTCGAGCCCATCGCCTCGATCGCGGCGGGCGGCGGACCGACCCAGGTCAGCCCGGCGTCGAGCACCGCCCGGGCGAACGCGGCGCTCTCCGACAGGAACCCGTACCCCGGGTGGACGGCGTCGGCGCCCGCGTCCAGGGCGGCCCGGACGAGCAGGTCCGCGCGCAGGTAGGTGTCCGCGGCGCTCACCCCGGGCAGCCGGACGGCGAGGTCCGCCTCCCGGACGTGCGGCGCGTCCGCGTCCGCGTCGGAGTACACGGCGACCGTCGAGATACCCGCGTCCCGGCACGTGCGGAACACCCGGCGGGCGATCTCGCCGCGGTTCGCAACCAGCAGGCGCGTGATCTGGACATGACGGCCCGTCACGGCCGGAACACCCCGTAGGTGAGCGCGCCCGCAACCGGGGCGGAATGCACGGCGGACAGGCACATCCCGAGGACGGTCCGGGTGTCTCGCGGGTCGATGACGCCGTCGTCGAACAGCCGCCCGGATAGGAACATCGGCAGCGACTCGGCCTCGATCTGGGCCTCGACCGCCGCGCGCATCGCTGCGTCCGCGTGCTCGTCGAGCGTGCGCCCGGTCGCCGCCGCCGACTGCCGCGCCACGATCGAGAGCACCCCGGCGAGCTGCGCGGCGCCCATGACGGCGGCCTTCGCGGTCGGCCAGGCGAACAGGAACCGCGGCTCGAACGCCCGCCCGCACATGCCGTAGTGCCCCGCCCCGTAGGACGCCCCGACGAGCACGGACAGGTGCGGGACGGTGCTGTTCGCGACCGCGTTGATCATCGCCGACCCGGCCTTGATGATGCCGCCCTGCTCGTACTCGCGCCCGACCATGTAGCCGGTGGTGTTGTGCAGGAAGACCAGCGGCGTGTCGGACCGGTTCGCGAGCTGGATGAACTGCGTCGCCTTGTGCGCCTCGGGGGAGAACAGGACGCCGCGCGCGTTCGCGAGGAACCCGACGGGGTAGCCGTGGATCCGCGCCCAGCCGGTGACCAGGCTGGCCCCGTACAGCGGCTTGAACTCGTCGAACTCGGAGCCGTCCACGACGCGGCCGATCACCTCGCGCGGGTCGAACGGGCGCCCGCAGGTCGGGCTGGACGAGGCCGAGCAGGTCCTCGGCGTCCAGCAGCGGGCTCGGTCGACGTCCGGCACCGGGATGGGCCCGAGCTTGCGGTAGTTGAACCGGGCGACGATCCGCCGGCCGATCCGGATCGCGTCCAGTTCGTCGCGCGCGTAGTGGTCCGCGAGGCCGGAAGTCCGTGCGTGCATGTCGGCGCCGCCGAGGTTCTCGTCGTCAGATTCCTCGCCCGTCGCCATTTTCACCAACGGCGGCCCACCGAGGAACACCTTCGACCGCTCGGCGATCATCACGACGTGGTCGCTCATCCCCGGGACGTACGCGCCGCCCGCCGTCGACGTCCCGAACACCAGCGCGATCGTCGGGATCCCCGCGGCCGACAGGCGGGTCAGGTCGCGGAACAGCGCCCCGCCGGGGATGAAGACCTCCTTCTGCGTCGGCAGGTCTGCTCCGCCCGACTCGACGAGGTTGACCAGCGGCAGCCGGTTCTCCGCCGCGATCTCCATCGCCCGCAGGGTCTTGCGCAGCGTCCACGGGTTGGACGTGCCGCCGCGCACGGTCGGGTCGTTCGCGACGATCACGCATTCGACTCCGCAGATCACGCCGATCCCGGTGACCGTGCTCGCCCCGACGGGGAACTCCGTGCCCCACGCCGCGAGCGGGGAGAGCTCGAGGAACGGCGAGTCCGGGTCGACGAGGAGCTCGATTCGCTCGCGCGGCAGCAGCTTGCCGCGCGCGTGGTGGCGCTCGACGTACCGCGCCCCGCCGCCCGCGACTGCCTTCGCGTGCTCGGTGTCGAGCTCCGCCAGCCGGGCGAGCATCGCCTCCCGGTTGGCGAGAAACCCCGGCGCCGTCGGATCCAGCGCGGTGGACAGCGTCGCCGGCTCGCCGCTCACCCCGCACCCCGTGCGTCCGGCAGAGAGCGTCCTATAGCGAACCAATTGCCGGACGCATCGGGGTGCTCCGCCAGCAGCGACTCCGGGACGTCGACGTGACGAGCCCTCAGCCACTCGCCGACGGCCTTGGCCTGCGGGTCGAATCGGGCGCCCGACGCGACGCCCTCGCCGAGCAGACCCTCGACGACGAAGTTCAGCGCCCGCAGATTGGGCAGGAGATGACGGACGACCGGCAGGGCCTCGGTCTCCGGCAGCAGCCGGCGGAACTCCTCCACCGTCAGGAAGTGCGCGAGCCAGGCCCAGCCGGCGTCGTCGCGCGCCCACACCCCGACGTTCGCGCTGCCGCCCTTGTCGCCGCTGCGCGCCCCGGCCACGAGCCCGAGCGGGACGCGGCGCGTGGGGCCTGTCGGCAACGCCGTCGGCAGGTCCGGCTCGGGCACGTCCGCCAGCTCCAGGGTCGTCGGCAGGCGGCGGGACGGCGACCCGCGTTCCGTCCGTCAGCACGGCCACGTGCTCGACGACGTCGGCGGGCACGTACGCGGCCGTGAACACCCCGTACGGCGTCGCGTCGCCGGGCGGCGAGGTCAGGTGGAACCCCGGGTACCCGCCCAGCGCGAGTTCGACCGCGGCGTCGCTGAACGCCCGTCCGGCGACCGTCGGGTCCGGGTCGCGGACGACGACGCGCAGCAGGGCGCTCGACTCCTCTTCGGAGCCGGCGTCCGGATGGTCGGTGCGGGCCAGCGTCCAGCGCAGCTCGCGCGGACGGCGCGGCAACGCAGCCTCGAACTGAGCCCGCGTCAGTTCTGCCTTGAGAGTCGATGTCCAACCCGGTCAGGACGAACGTCATCTCGTTGCGGTGCCCGCCGAGGGCTGTTGAGCCCGACCTTCAGCGTGGGCGGCGGGGCCTCGCCGCGAACGCCGCTGATCCGGACGCGGTCGGGGCCGACCGACTCGAGCGCGACGGTGTCGAAGCGCGCCGTCACGTCGGGTCCGGCGTAGCGCGGGCCGCCGATCTCGTACAGCAGTTGGGCCGTGACCGTCCCGACGTCGACGACGCCGCCGGTGCCGGGGTGCTTGGTGATCACGGCCGTCCCGTCGTCGAAGATCTCGGCGATCGGGAACCCCGGACGCAGCCGCAGGCGCGGGTCGTGGTCGGTGAAGAAGGAGTAGTTCCCGCCGGTGGCCTGGGTTCCGCACTCGAGGACGTGCCCCGCGACGACGGCCCCGGCGAGCGCGTCGAGGTCGCGGGCGTCCAGCCGAAGTGCGCGGCGGCCGGCCCGAGGACGAGCGAGGCGTCGGTGACCCGACCGGTGACGACGACGTTCGCCCCCGCGCGCAGGCATTTCGCGATGCCCCAGCCCCCGAGGTAGGCGTTGGCCGCCAGCGGTGCGCCGAGGCCAAGTTCGGCCGCGCGGGGGAGCAGGTCGTCGCCCTCGACGTGCGCCACGCGCACGTCCAGCCCGAGCTTGTCGGCGAGCGTGCGAATGTCGTCCGCGAGGCGGGCGGGGGCCAGACCGCCGGCGTTGGTCACGAGCGTGACGTCGTGGTCGCGGGCGAGCCCGAGGCTCTCCTCCAGCTGGCGCAGGAATGTGCGGGCGTACCCGGCGTCGGGGTTGCGCGCCCGGTCGCGGCCGAGGATCAACATGGTGAGCTCGGCGAGGTAGTCGCCGGTCAGGACGTCCAGCGGCCCGCCTGTGAGCATCTCGCGGACGGCGGAGAGCCGGTCGCCGTAGAAGCCCGACGCGTTGCCGACGATCAGCGGGGTCGGGCCGTCGCCGTCCGCGGGGAAGGGCGAGACGAACGCGTCGAACATCAGGACGCCGCCCGACCGGCGCCCGGCGGGCCCGCGAACGCCTGTGCGATCTGGAGCCATTCGACGGCCGCTCCGGCCCCGGTGACGTCGACGTCGGCGAGATGGCGACGCTGCGTGACGAGCAGGCAGAAATCGAGGGCCTTGCCGCGAACCAGGTCTGACGCTTCCTCAGGTCCCCACGTCCAGAGCCTCGCCTCCCGGGCCGACGAGCTCGACGCGGAACGGTTCGGGCGGCGGCGTCCGCCCGTGGACGCGGTAGGCGAAGTCCCGCGCCCGGACGCCGATGTGCGCGACGTGGCGCAGCCGCGCGGTCGGGACGCGGTCGACGCCGAGCGCGTCCGCCACGTCCTGCCCGTGGGCCCAGGTCTCCATGAGGCGCGCGGTCGCCATCGACGCAGCCGACATGGGCGGGCCGAACCACGGGATCCGCGCCCCGTCCGGCAGCGCCGCCAGTGCCTCGCGCAGGCGCGCCCGCCCCCCGCGCCAGCCGGCGAGCAGTACGTCGGGGTCGCCGACAGCGCCCGCGGCCGCGCTCTCGTCGACGATCGCGATCCCGTCCGGGCGGTTGGTGGCCTCGGCGAACTGCGCGGTCGCGGCCGCGGGGTCGGTGGCGGCGAGCAGCGCCTGCGCGTCCGTCCAGGCGAGGTGCGCGACCTGGTGGGCGATGCTCCACCCGACCGCGGGGGTCGCGATCCGGGCCCGGTCACCGGGCGGGACGGCAACGACGAGCGCGTCCAGTTCCGCGGCCTCGTCGTCGAGGTCGGCCAGCAGCGCGGCCAGGTCCGGCATGGCGGCCACCCTGCTCCCGCCCGCCGAAAAAGTCAATCAGGGACGATTGTTTTTGCTCGGGTCGCGTCCCGCCCGGGCCGACTTCACGCGCTGGGGAGTCACTTCCTGCGGTGTGCACGGCGCGTGAGGTGGGGTTTCGACGCGTCAAGTCGGGCCTGGAGGCGCGCGCGGCGCGGACGGTCAGACCTGCCGATCCCGTCCGGCCCAGTGCGGGGCGCGCAGGTCCCGCTTGAGGATCTTCCCGGTCGCGTTGCGGGGCAGCGCGTCGACGACGTCGACGGACCGCGGGCATTTGAAGTGCGCGAGGCGCTCGCGGCAGAACGCGATGACGTCCGCCTCGTCCACGGTCGCGTCCGGAGCGGCGACGACGACCGCCTTGACGGACTCGCCCCACAGCTCGTCCGGGATCCCGATCACGGCGACGTCGGCGAGCCCGGGGTGTTCGGCGAGGACCCGCTCGACCTCCGGGCAGTACACGTTCTCCCCGCCGGTGATGATCATGTCCTTGACGCGGTCGGAGACGTACATGAAGCCGCCGGAGTCGACGTACCCGACGTCCCCGGACCGCAGCCACCCGTCCGGCGTGATCGTCTCGGCGGTCGCGTCCGGGCGGCCGAGGTAGCCGGCCATCACCTGGTCGCCGCGGAACCACAGCTCTCCGCTGGCGCCCGGCACGACGTCGACGAGTGTGACTGGGTCGACCACCCGCAACTCGACGCCGGTCATCGGCCGCCCGGCCGATGCGAGCCGTGAAGGGTGCAACGGGTCGCGGTGCGCCGCATCGTCCAGGTAGACGGTCGCGCCGGACAGCTCCGTCATCCCGTACACCTGCAGGAACTCGGCGGTCGGCCAGGCGTCCATCGCGGCGCGCACGGTCGGCGCGGGCATCGGCGCGGCCCCGTAGGAGATGAAGCGCAGGCCGCGAAATGCCGCGACGGCGGTCTCGCCCGCCGCGAGCACCCCGGCGATCACCGCGGGTACGAAGAACCCGTGCGAGACGCCGGCCAGCGCGGGGAACAGGTTCGCCGGGGTCGCGTCGCGGGCCAGCGTCGTCGGCATCCCGAGGTGGACGCCGAGCAGCGCGTAGCAACTCCCGCCGACGTGAAAGAGCGGCATCGCGACGAGGTTGCGGTCGCCCGGCCGGGGCGGGAAGACGTCGGCGAGCGCGCGGGCGTGCGCGGTCAGGCCGCGGTGGGTCAGCAGCACGCCCTTCGGGAACCCCGTCGTCCCGGACGTGTAGATGACCAGCGCCGGGTCGGTCGCCTTCACCTCCGGATCGCCCGAGACCGGAGCAGCGGCGGCGAGCAGGGGCTCGTACTCGTCGGCGGGACCCCCGACGACGACCACGCGGTGCAGCCCGCCGAGCCGCTCCTCCACCGCCGCGATCGAGGCCGCCTGCTCGTCGCCGGCGAACACGACCATCGGCGCGCAGTCGTCCAGGACGTAGGCGAGCTCCTCGGTCGACAGCCGCCAGTTCACGACCGCGTTCGCCGCCCCGAGCGCCGCCGCCGCGAACGTGATCTCCAGGCAGGCGGGGTGGTTGCGGTCGACGAACGCGACGACGTCCCCCCGCCGGACGGACAGGCCGCGCAGCATCCCGGTCGCGCGGTGCACCCGGTCGCGCCACTGGGCCCACGTCCACGACTGGTCGCCGTAGCGCAGGGCCTCCGCGTCGGGGGTCACGCGGGCCCAGTGCTCGAGGGCGTCGCCGACGAGCCGGGCGTCCGGGGCAGGGTGCGAGGTCATGGCGGTCATCGTGTCAACTGTCGGCGCCGCGGGGTAGCGTGCGCGCCAAGGCGGACCCGCTCCGAGACGGCTCCGGTGCGCGGAGCCTCTCCGGGGTACCCCCGGGGACACCGAGCTGGCCTCGGCATCGCATCGCAGGTACTCGACTGCGCCTCCGGCGCAGGCCCGTACATGCACTACAGGCGAGGTCGGAGCGGGCCGCCCCCGACGGAACGGTGGTGCCGACGTGTTCGACCGCACCACCCGCAGGACGATCGCCCCGCCCCTCGCGGCCGCGTTCCTCGACGGGGCGTGGACGCAGTCGGCGATGACCCGGCGGGGCAAGGCGGCGCTGAGCGACCCGACGCGGTGGATGGCCAAGCTCGTCCGTGAGGTGCTGGAGGCGTACGAGCGTCCGCCCTCGGACGCCCCGCGCGAGCTCGCCGCGTACCTCGACCTCGTGCTGGACGAGTTCCCGCAGGACGACACGCCCTGGCCGTCCGTCGCGCGGCACGCCCTGCCGGTGGCCACGACCGTCCGGGCGCCGTGGCCCGTGCCGCGGCTGGACGGCGTCGGCGACCTCGCGGCGTGGCTGGATCTCGACGCGGGCGAACTCGACTGGTTCGCGGACGTCCGCGGGCTCGCGGCCCGGTCGCCGGACGAGGCGCTGCGGCACTACCGGGCGGCGTTCGTCCCGCGGCAGTCCGGCCTGCCGCGGCTGCTGGAGGCGCCGAAGCCTCGCCTGAAACGGATCCAGCGCCGCGTCCTGCACGAGATCCTCGACCGGGTCCCGGCGCACCCGGCCGCGCACGGCTTCACCCGCGGCCGCTCGGCGGTCACGAACGCGGCCGGGCACACGGACCGCGCGGTCGTCGTGTCGCTGGACCTGCAGAACTTCTTCGCAGCCGTCCGCGGCGGCCGCGTGTACGGGATCTTCCGCACCGCCGGCTATCCCGAGGCCGTCGCCCACGCGCTCACCGGGCTGTGCACGACGACGACGCGGTACGCCGTGCGCAGGGCGGCCGCCGACCCGCTGCGCACCGCGCTCGCGATGCCGCACCTCCCGCAGGGCGCCCCGACCTCGCCCGCGCTGGCGAACCTCGTCGCGTACCGGCTCGACGCGCGCCTGGCGGGGCTCGCGTCCGCCTGCCACGCCACGTACACGCGCTACGCCGACGACCTGACGTTCTCGACCGACGTCCCAGCGGCCGCGCCGCGGCTGCTGGCGGCCACCCGCGCGATCGCCCGCGACGAGGGCTTCTCGCTGAACGACGCGAAGACCCGCTACGCCACCTCGGCCGGGCGCCAGCGCGTCACCGGGGTCGTCGTCAACGCCGGGACGAACGTCGCGCGCGAGGAGTACGACGCGCTCAAGGCCCTGCTGCACGACGCCCGCGTGAACGGCCCGGCGGCGGCGAACCGGGCGGGCGTGCCGGACCTGCGCGCGCACGTCCTCGGCCGCGTCGCCTGGGTCAGCGCGCTGAATCCGGCCCGGGGCGCGCGGCTGCGGGAGCGCGCCGAGGCCTTAGCGTGGTCCGGATGACCCCGTTCTGCTCCGCCGCCTGGTGCCACGAGGCGCTGCTTGCCGCCGGCGAGGCCGGGGACGTCCGCGACGGCATGGTCGACTCCGGGGCCTTCGACCTGGCGCTGACCTTCGCCTGCACCGACTTCGCCGTCGCCAGCACCGTCACCTTCGCCGGCGGCGACGTCCGGGGCTGGGCGCCCGGGCCGGCAGCGCCGGGCATCCGCCCCGCGATCCTGCGCGCCACCCTCGACACCTGGCGGGCGGCGGCCGAGGGCGAGCGGGACGCGACCGCGCTCCTGCTCGCCGGCAAGATCCGGCTGAAAGACACCCGCAAGCTCGCCGTCGCCGCGAACTACCGGGCCCTCGACGCGCTCGTCGCGAGCTGGGTGCACGTCGACACCGACTGGGACGCCGCGTACCCGCAACTTCCCTGATCCGTCGGCGCGAACGAAACGGTCCGCTGCCGCGTCTGACGAGCATGCAGACCCGGGAACGATGGACGTTGGCCGCCGCGGCGCTCGTCGTAGCGGCCGCGACGACGGCCGCGTCGCTGTCGATCGGGTCGCACGGCGATTCCCGCGTCACCCCGCCGGCGGACGCTCCCGTCCAGGCCACGGTCGCGGGCATCACGAAGTTCGCGACCGACTTCTACGCCGCGGTCGCCGAACCGGGCGTCAACAGCGTGTTCTCCCCGCTGAGCGTCGCGGAGATGTTCGCGATGATCCGCGCCGGCGCCGCGGGCGAGACCGCGGCCCAGCTCGACGAGGCGTTCGGCTACCCGGCCGGCGTGGCGGGGGCGTTCAACGCGCTGACCCGCGGCGTCGTCAGCTCCGATCCGGCGCCGGGCAAGCCGGTCGTCAGCATCGCCGACGGCCTGTTCGTGCAGGACGGTTACGCGCTCGCCGAGCCGTTCCTGCGCACCCTCGCCGACCACTACGGGGCCGACGCGCAGCCGCTCGACTTCGCCTCCGACAGTGCCGGCGCGGTCGACGCGATCAACGACTGGGCGAACGAGCACACCGCCGGCCGCATCCCGGAGATCCTCTCCGAACTCGGCCCGCTCACCCGCCTCGTCGTCACGAACGCCGTGTACCTGAAGAGCCGCTGGAAGGACCGCTTCGACGACGCGCGGCCGGGCAACTTTCTCGTCGGCGGCCGCGCGACGCAGGTCCCGATGATGCACCGCGTCGCCCCGTCCGGGTATTCCAGCGGTGACGGCTGGCAGGCCGTCGAGCTGCCCTACGTCGGCGACCGGCTGGCGATGCGCGTGCTCGTCCCGACGGGGGAGAAGACCCCCGCCGACCTGCTGACCCCCGCAATCCTGAAGGCGGCTGCGAAGACCCGACCGTACGAGGTCGATCTGACGATGCCCAGGTGGGATTTCGGCACCGAGTTGAACCTGCGCGCGCTGCTCCCGAAGCTCGGCATCAAGGACGTGTTCGACCCTGCGCGCGCCGACCTCTCCGGGATCGCGGGCGAGGATCTGGTCGTCGACCAGGCCGTGCACAAGGCGAACATCACCGTGGACGAGGTCGGGACGGAGGCCGCGGCGGTGAGTGGCGCCACGTTTGTCGAGGTGTCAGCGCCTGCGACCGCAGAGGTCACCGTCGACCGCCCGTTCGCCTACGTCATCGTCGACACGAAGACCGATGCGCCGCTCTTCCTCGGCCATGTTGCCGACCCGCGAGCAAACTGACTTATCGTCAGGCAAAGATCGGGTCGAACGCGGCGCGCAGGATCGCGTGCGCGGTCCGCGGGTCCTGGGTCGCGGCGGCGGAGCACAACACCACGCCCGGACGGTGCCGCGCCCACCACGTCTTGTCGACGGCGAGCACCAACGCGACGCCGCGGACGGCGTTCAACGGTAGGCCCCGGTCGAACGCGACGTCCTCGGCGACGGCGCGGGTGAGGTCCCAGTCGAACATCGTGTGCCCGTCCGGCGGGCGGGTGGTGCGGATCGGGTCCTGCACCCAGCGGCACGCCTCGGGCAGCAGCGTGGACACGGCGGCGCGCAGGTCCGGTGCGCCCGCGAGGGCGTCGGAGTCGAGCGGGCCGCCAGCCGACAGGCCGCGCACGACGACGTCCCCGAGCCAGGCCCGCGGATCCCCGTCACCGGGGCCGTGATTCTGGAACGCGGCCGCGGCCAGCAGGGCGTCCCACCAGCGCGGCCACTGGGCGGCGGCGCGGTCCAACTCGGCGGGACTCAGGATTTCCCGGCGGTCCGGCACGACGCCCGTCAGCGCAGGCGGCAGCGCCGGAGTCGGGGCGAGGTCGAGGCGCAGGGCGTCCCGGACGTACAGGGCGACGTGCGACATCTCGTCCACGTCCAGGGCGAGGCGCCAGGACGGCACGCCTTGAATCTGCATCTCGGCCTCCTCGCGGCTGGTAGCCGAGAAGTGTGCCCGAGAGACGGGCCCCGTGCGGCCGCGAAACTACAGCGCCCGCGGGCTCGGCACCTGGGTCGTGCTCGCGGAGACGAAGACGTACCCGTCGAAGCCGGGAAGCTCCTCGGCGTGTGCGCCCATCGTGCCCTTCTCATCGGGCGCGAGACCGACGATCCGCCGCCCGGCCTCGTTCTCGACGAGCGCCCAGACGGCGACGGCGTGCAGGTTCGTCCGCCCGCCCTCCCGGTAGCGGGCGTGCCACCCGGGCCCGGCGGCCACGAGTTGCACGATCGAGCAGTCTGCGAGCAGGTCCATTCGGAGCTCCCATTCTTTGCCGTGCGTCCGCGCTACTACTACCCCGCAGATCGGTCGGTGCACCCCGACGTTGACCGGGGCCGTGCGACCCGGCGAGGATTCCGCTCATGTCGAGAGTTCTTGCGTGACCGAAATGACCGCCGTCGGCGCGGTGGACGACCTCGTTGCCGCGTTCGGTGAGGGCGTTGTCGTCACCGACCAGGTGCGTACCGACAAGTACCGGATGGACCGCGCCTTCGAGGCCGACGCGGGCCACCCGCTGGCCGTCGTGCGCGCCGAGTCGACCGAGCACGTCCAGATCGCGCTGCGCTGGGCCTCGCGCCACGGCGTCCCGGTGATCACCCGCGGCGCCGGCACGGGCCTGTCGGGCGGCAGTTCGGCCGTGACGGGCGGAATCGTCCTGTCGACGGAGCGCATGCGGGCCATTTCCGTCGACACCACCACGCGGACCGCCGTCGTCCAACCGGGCCTGCTCAACGCCGAGGTGAAGGCCGCTGTGGCGGCGCACGGCCTCTGGTACCCGCCGGACCCGTCGTCCTACGAGATTTGCTCGATCGGCGGCAACGTCGCGACCAACGCCGGCGGCCTGTGCTGCGTGAAGTACGGCGTGACGTCCGACTACGTCCTCGGGCTCGAGGTCGTCCTGGCGGACGGGACGGCCGTGCGCCTCGGCGGGCCCCGCCTGAAGGACAGCGCCGGCCTGTCGCTGACCAAGCTGATGGTCGGCAGCGAGGGCACCCTCGGCGTCGTCACCGAGATCACTCTGCGCCTGATGCCCCCTCAGCCCCCGCCCGGGACGGTCGTCGCGACCTTCGCGTCCAACCGGGACGCGACCGCGGCGGTCCTCGCGATCACCTCGGCGATCCGCCCGGCGATGCTCGAGTACATGGACAAGGTGACGATCAACGCCGTCGAGGACTGGCTGCACATGGGCCTCGACCGCACCGCCGCCGCCCTGCTCGTCGCCCAGACGGACGGCGAGGGCGCCGCCGCCGAGCGCGAGATGGCGATCATCACCGCGGCGTTCACCGACCACGGCGCGGACGAGGTTTTCGCCACCGTCGACCCGGTCGAGGGTGCCGAGTTCGTCGTCGCGCGCAGGCAGGCCATCCCGGCCGTCGAGCGCCGCGGCAAGCTGCTCATCGAGGACGTCGGCGTCCCCCTGCCGAACCTGCCCGACCTGGTCGAGGGCGTGCACCGCATCGCCGCCGAGCGCAGCGTCGAGATCGCCCTGATCGCGCACGCGGGCGACGGGAACACCCACCCGCTGCTCGTCACCGACCCGACCGACCCGGTCGCCGCCCGCAACGCTGAACTCGCCTTCGGCGAGATCATGGACCTCGCCATCGCCCTCGGCGGGACGATCACCGGCGAACACGGCATCGGCCGGATGAAGAAGCCCTGGCTCGAAGGCCAGATCGGTCCGGACGTCATGGACCTGACCCGGCGGGTGAAGCTCGCCTTCGACCCGCAGAACATCCTCAACCCGGGCGTCCTGCTCTGAGGGTCCGAGATGGTGCGGGACGCAGGGGCACCCATTGCGTCCGGCAACCAGCGTCCTATAGCGGGCAGATTGCCGGACGCACGGGTTCTCGCCTCGGCCGGAGGTGAACGAATCGAGCGGGCGCTGCGTCTTGACGGTATGAACCTGGAGACGCGCAACAGCCGTGCCCGTCGGACGGCTCGGGCGCGGCGCCTGGCCGTCGTTGCTCTGCTTGCGACGAGCATGTCGGCGTGCGGGACGAACGCCGACGACCTCGTCGAGGGCGTCCCCGTCGGTGCGGCGACGTCCGCGCCGAAGCCGGCGGTCGACGAGGTGGCGTTCGAACGCAAGGCCCCCGAGCGCGACGCGGCGACCGCGGCGACGGTAGCGGCGATGCGCGAATTCGCCGCCGACCTGTACAAGGTCGCCGCGAAGCCCGGCGAGAACGTGGTGTTCTCGCCGCTGAGCATCGCGTACGCGTTCGGGATGGCCCGGGCGGGCGCCGCCGGCGAGACCGCCGCGCAGCTCGACGAGGCGTTCGGCTTCGGCAAGGGCCGGGACGCGGCGTTCAACGCGCTGACGTACGGCCTGGCGTCGTCGTCCGCGCCGCCGACCCCGACGGCAGCCCCGACGGCAGCCCCGACGGCAGGCCCGGATCGCAAGCCCGAGAAGCCGATCCTGACGCTGGCGAACGCGCTGTTCGTCAAGGAGGGGTACCCGCTCCTGGAGAAGTACCGGCGGGCGATGACCGAGCAGTACGGCAGCGAGGTTCACGGCATCGATCTCGCCAACCCGGACGAGGCGCTCGCCGAGGTCAACGGGTGGGCGAGCGAACACACCGCCGGTCGGATCCCGACGATCTTCGACAAGCTGAGTCCCGACACCCGGCTGGTGATCGCCAATGCGGTGTACCTGAAGGCCGACTGGACGGTCCCGTTCGACTCGGCAGGCGAGGGCGAGTTCGCTGTCGAGGGTAAAGCCGTGGACGTGCCGAGGATGTCCCGCGAGTCCGAGGTCGGCTACGCGAAAGGGCCCGGTTGGCAGGCCGTCGAGCTGCCGTACTTCGGCGACCGTCTCGTGATGCGGGTGATCGTGCCGACCGGGTCGAAGAGCCCCGCCGACCTGATGACGCCGGCGGTACTGGCTGCGGCCGCGAAGACGAAGCCGACCGTCGCCGACGTGACCCTGCCGAAGTGGGACTTCGGCACCAAGTTCGACCTGACGAGACTGCTGCAGCAACTCGGCGTCGAGGACGCGTTTGACGGTCGCGCGGACTTCTCCGGGATCGCCACCGTCGAGCACCTCGAGATCGACCAGGCCGTGCACAAGGCGAACATCACGGTGGACGAGCTCGGCACCGTCGCGTCCGCGGTGACCGCTGTCTCGATCAAGGCGACGTCCGCCAGGCTGCCCGCGCCGCTCCAGTTCACCGTCGACCGTCCGTTCGTCTTCGAGATTGTCGACACGAAGACCGGTGCCCCACTGTTCCTCGGGCACGTCGCGGACCCGCGCGCGAAGTAACCCGGCGTTCCGCCCTGGTGGGGCGCCCGCCGAGGTGCTGCCTGCTCATCCATGAGCTACCAGTCGCGACACGCCGAGGCCTCCCGGCGTGTCCTGCCTGGTCAGGCATGGGAGAGCCGCCGGTCGGACGATGTCGAAACTGACGTCCGGTCAGACGTGGCCTATAGGACGCTGTTGGTCGGACGCACCGGGGATCAGCTCGCGATTCGCGCGGCCAGGAGGCACAGGTCGTCGGTCGGCGGGCCGGTGACGTAGTCGGCGGCCAGGGCGCTCAGGACGGCGACGGCGTGCGCGGCGGTCGGGCGGTGCAGGGCGGCGAGGGATGCGGTGACCGCGTCCAACCCGAGCAGTTTGCCGTGCCGCCGAGCCTCGGTGAGCCCGTCGGTGTAGAGCAGGACGCCGGCGCCCGGCTCCGGGTGGAACGCGCCCTCGACGCACTCCAGGTCGGTGTGAATCCCGAGCGGGATCCCCTGTTGCTCGGAGAGCAGCTCCAGCCCCCCGTCGAGCCACAGCGCCGGCGGGTGCCCGGCGTAGGCCCAGCGCAGGCGCCCGGCGCTCGGCCGGTACGTCAGGCAGGCGGCGGTGACGAATTCGCTCGTCGTCCCGGCCCGCTCGATCAGCACGGTGTTGACCCACGAAAGCAGCTGCGCCGGGTCGTCCGAGAAGGGGGCGGTGGCGATGAAGGCGGTCCGGACGAAAGCTGCCCGGCGGGCGGAGTTCAGCCCGTGCCCGACGACGTCGCCGACGACGAGGACGGTCGTGTCGTCCGGGCCGGAGGCGACGAGGTAGAAGTCGCCGCTCACCCGCTCGGCGGCCGGCAGGAACGCCGCGGCGAGCTCGAGGCCGGGGCGCTGGGGCAGCTCCGGCGGGGTGAGCGCGTCGCGGATCGCGCGAAGGTCTTCCAGCTCACCTTCGGCGGTGTTGAGCCGGGCGCGGAGGATCGCGAGGTCGACGTCGTGCGCGTCGACCTCGCGGCGTAGGCGGGCGATCAGCCCCTGGGTGAGCAGATCGCCGGACTCCTCGCCGCGGGCGTCCCGCAGGTCGAGGCGGGCCTGGCGGCTCTCGGCGGTCGCCCGGTCGCGGTCGACGGCGGCGCGGTCCCGGTCGACGGCGGCCCGGGCGCGGTCCAGCGCCGCCCGGGCGCGGTCGGCGGCCGCCCCGCTGCGCAGCGCGGCCGCGGTCTCCTGGGGACTGGCGAGGGCGACCGAGCCGTGCCCCTGCAGCGCTTCTTCGCGCTCGGCCGCCCGGTCGCGCTTGTCGCTGACCCGGTCGCGGGCGGTGGCGTCGGCGTCGCCCTGTCGAGCGACCTCGTCGCGTTCGGCCGCGTCCAGCCGGCGGCCGTCCTCGGCCGTCGTGGTCCCGTCGGAGGAGGCGTCGCCGACCGGAACTCCCGTCGGCGTCATCGCGGACCGTATGCGCGCACAGTTGTCATCGTCAGCCCGTCTCACGTCGGGGGTGTTCGGTGTCGCCGGGGTCTGGGACAACGTGGCGACAGTACCCCTCCCGGCGGCCGCCGGGAGGGGGCGTCAGCCCTCGCGTTCCCGCTTGCGCCGCTTGCCCTCGTGCATCGCCGCGGCCCGCGCGCCGGGGATTTCGTGGCCCTCGTCGACGAGGGCGGCGGGCAGCGTCTGCGGCGACGGCATCAGCGACGCCCACAGGTCGCCGCCGGCGAGCAGGCCGGGGGCCGTGTGGACGGTGAAGTCGCCCGGCGCGACGTCGTCGAGGTCGTCCCAGGGGACGGGGAACGACACCGGCACGCCCGGCCGCGCCCGCGGGCTGTAGGGCGCCACCACGGTCGCGCCGCCGGCCCGGGTCGAGTCGACGAAGACCTTCCCGCCGCCGGTCGGCGACGATGTACGCGGTCGTCGCGAGGGCGGGGTCGAGCCGCTCGGTCCGGACGGCCAGGGCGCGCGTGGCCGCGCCGACGTCCTCGTGACCCAGCGTCCCGTCGAGCGGCACGTAGATGTGGACGCCCTTCGCCCCGCTCGTCTTGACGGCGCCGTCGAGCCCGACGTCCGACAGGGCCTGCCGCACCAGACGAGCGACCGCGACGGCGAGCCGGAACCCGTCCTCGGCCGGCGGGTCGAGGTCCAGGATCAGGTGCGTCGGGCGGTCTGGTCGCGCGCCGAGAGCGAGCGCCGGGTGGAACTCGACCGAGCGCTGGTTGGCGAGCCACAGCAGCGTCCGGCGGTCGTTGCACAGCGCGTAGTTGATCTCCCGCTTGGACGCGGCCGCCCACACCGGCACGGTCGCGACCCAGTCGGGCGTGTACTTCGGGACGTTCTTCTGCATGAACGGCGCCTGCCCCGGACGGACCCGGATCACCGACAGCGGACGGTCCCGCAGGACCGGCAGGAACGGCCTCGCGCACGGCGTCCACGTAGTCGACGAGGTCGCCCTTCGTCGCGCCGGCCTCGTCGAACAGGGGCTTGTCGAGGCTGGACAGCGCGACGCCGTCGCGTTCGGTCTCACCGGTGCCGGCCACGCTCAGAGCATGCAGCAGGTGCAGCGCTCGTGCATCGGGCGGTATCCGAGGATGCGGTTCGGCTCGCTGCACTTCTCGCAGTGGTGCGCGGCGTCCAGGGCGTACTGGGTGAGCGCCGGGACCGTCCGCTCGTAGGAGCAGGCGGTGCACCGCACGATGAGCTGGACGGGCGGGACGAGCACGGGCTTGGCCATCGGACTCCCGATTCGGGGCGCTGCGACCAGGCAATTGTAAGGATCAGGGCGCAGACTGTCCGGATGCGCTTCGCCCGCTCGGTCTCCCTCGCCGCCGCGGCGGCCCTCTGCGCGGGGTGCGGCGGTGCGTCGTCGGAGGGCGCACCGACCACCGATCTCGCCTCGGTCGTCCGGCCCGCGACCACGGTTGCGGAGCCCCCGCTCTACCCGCTGCCCGCGAAGCCCGCGTACCCGGAGCCGTGCCCGCCGCCGAAGCGAAAGCCGGGCAAGCCGGGGAAGCTGCCGAAGGCCAAGGTCGCCACCGCCGACCTGCCCCGCCCCGTCGCGCTGAAGAAGCGCACGGTCGACCTTGCCCCGCTCGAAGGCAAGGGCATGTGGCTGACGACGTGGGCGGAGACGAAGGTCGACGTGCCCGCGCTGGTCGAGCAGGCGACGGCGGGCGGCCTGACCCAGGTCTGGGTCCGCACCGGCGGCGCGCGGCAGGGCTGGTACGGCCGCCCGCTGCTCACCGAACTGCTGCCCGCCGCGCACAAGGCCGGCCTCTCGGTCGTCGCGTGGGACTTCCCGACCCTGTCCGACCCGATGGTCGACGTCGCCCGGGCCCGCAAGGCGATCACCGGGACGTTCGCCGGGCACTCACTCGACGGCTTCAGCCCCGACATCGAGACGATCAACGAGGGGACCTTCAACTCGGCCGAGCGGGTGAAGCTGTACCTGTCGTACGTCCGGAAGTACGCGGGCAACATGCCGATCGTCTCGACGGTCATGCGCCCGACGGACTACATGCTCGACGCGTTCCCCTACAAGGCCCAGGTTCCTTACGTGGACGCGTTCGCGCCGATGGTCTACTGGTCGTGCAACGAGCCGGGCAAGCTCGCGAAGGAGTCGGTCGAGCGGCTCGCCGACCTTCGCCCCGTCCACCTCGTGGGGCAGTCCTACGACATGGGTCCCGAGGGCGGACGGCAGGGAATGCCTACCGGCAAGGAGATCTGGCGCTTCCTGGACGCGGGCAAGCGGGCCGGCGCGCTCGGCGCGAGCCTGTACAACTACGACCAGGCGGGCAAGGCGCAGTGGAAGTCCCTGAGCCGGTATCCCTGGGAGTGAGGTATCTCGCGGGCGGTCTCGACCTCCTGTTCCCTGCGGGCCGCATCGAGCGCGTCCGCGCACCCACGTTGGGGGACAGATCGTGTGCGTCGCCCTGCCGGAGGGCATGCGCGGGCGGGTTGAGGGTCGGTTCACCGAAACTCGCGCCGTTGCGGACGGGCGGGCGCGAGTTCTACCTGACTCTTATCAATTTAGTGCGCACCTCCGTCAGAGAATCTGAGCGAGGGCGTCGCGTAGTTCCGTCGGGATCGGATCTTCGGCGGTGAGCAGCTGGTCTCCGGCGCGGATCTGGACGGTGCGGTAGCGCCGGGCGGTCTGCACGAACTTCTTGACCGACCACCCGGTCCGTGCCTCGATCAGCCGCGTGACCGCGAGCGCGGCGAACACGATGTTGATGTGCGCGTCGATGGACTCGCGCTTGCGGTGGTAGATCGGCCGGGCGGCCAGGTCGTGCTTGGACATCCGGAACGACTTCTCGATCCGCCACAACTGGGAGTAGGCACCGATCACAAACTCCGGGTTCGGCGCGACGATGTTCGTCGTGTAGCCCTTGATCCCGGCCAACGCGCGAGCCTTGGCCTCCAGCTCCCGGTTCACCGATTTGGTGGCCCCGGCCAGGGCGATGAACCGGTTCCGCTTCACCGGCGCCTTCCCCGCGACGGCCGCCTCGGCTTTGCGGACCTGTTCGTCGATCCCGCGCAGGCTGCGCCGGGCCCGGCCTTGCGAGTACTGGTAGTAGATCGTCTTGTCCCGCTTGCCACGCTCTTTCTCCTTGGCGGTGGCCGGCCAGGGCTGGGTCAGCACGTGCCCGTCGGGCATGTCCTGGCCCGGGTGCTCGCGTCGCCACTGCGCGACCATGTAAGGAATCTCGGGGATCCTGGTGCCGAGGATGAACGAGAGCCCGGCTTCCTCGATCCCGACCTGGTTCGCCGCGGAGATCATCCCGGCGTCCGCAACTACGATCACATCAGACAACTGATGGGCCGTCATGAACGCGGTGATCACCGGCAGGATCGTGGAGGTCTCGGCCTTGTTCCCCTCGAACGCCTCCAGCATCAGCGGGAACCCCGTCGCATCGGTGAGCAGACCGATCGTGATCTGCGGATCCAGACGCCGTTCCTTGGAGAACCCGGGCTCCCGGAACCCGTCCGCGTTGTCGGTCTCGAAATGCAGCGTCGACACGTCGTAAAGCACCAACGACGCCGGCCCCAACGCCGCATGCGCAGCACACGCCGCCGCCAGCGAATCCCGCCAGGAATCCTTCGCGTAGACCGGCAACCGCCGATTCAACGTCGGGTAGGACGCGCTCGCGACACCGACCTCGGCAAGCACCCGTAGTGAATCCGCCTTGCTCGTCGGCTCGATGATCCGCGCCAGCACCAGGCCCCGGAACACCTCGTCGCCGCCGGCCGCCGTATCGAACCCGAGCGCGTCGTAAGCCCGGCACAACGCCTCCCACAGGTGCCCCATCCGCGAGGCCACGATCTCCAACGGCCGATCCGCGGTCCCAGCAGGTTCCAGCTCCAGCCCGAGCGCGAGCTCGTGCTGGCCCGCGGCCAACCGCGCCGCGGCCGCGACCTTCAACGCCGCCAACTCGACCTCGTCGTGCGCCGACCCGAGGTGCTCAATGTTGCGCGAGCCCCGCCGCGAGGAATGCACGATCTGCACAGCCGTCGCGCCCGAGGACGTCTTCACCGTCCGCACGTAGGCCACGCACCGACCCTAGAAGCCCCGGCCTAGTGCGCAAATCCGGGCCGCCCACCAGGTGAACCCGCAGGTCACAGCGCTACGCCGGATCCGATCCCGCCGCGGTGATAAAAGTCAGGTCGGTTCACCGAAACTCGCGCCGTTGCGGACGGGCGGGCGCGAGTTCTAGGCGTTCGGCCGCCCGGAGTTCCCGGCCTTCCACTTCGCCCACGGGATGTTCCAGTCGGCGTAGCGGTTGATCAGGTCCTTGTACGGCTTCGGGGATCCGCTCACGACGATCGGGTCGCCGATGATGGAGTTCTTCCACAGCCATTCCATTGCCTCGGGATTGAGTCCGACGCAGCCGTGGCTGGAGTTGTTCTCACCGATATTGCCCTTGTTCCAGGGGGCGTCGTGGACGAACTCGCCGCTGTTGGTCATCCGCATGGCGTACTTCGACTTGTAGGTGTACTCCTCTTTCGCGTCGATCTCCTCGTTCGTCCAGCGCTTGCTTGTTTCCTTGTCCATCAGGACTTTGATCCCGTTGCGGGTCTCCCAGCCCTTCTTGCCGGTCGAGACCTGGAACGTCTTGACGGTCTTTCCGCCGCGGACGACGTACAGGCGGTGCTTGTCGACGTCGACCTTCATGATCTGCTCGCGTCCGACGGTGAAGCTGACCGTGCGCGTCCCTGCGCCTGACACCCCGTTGCCCGCGCCGACGCCCTCGAGCTTCGCCTTCATGGTGACCTTGGTGCCGGCGGGCCAGAACTTCTCGGGCCGGTAGTCCACGTACTGGTCGTCGATCCAGTACCAGGCGCCCGCGACCTTGGGGCTGGTCGTGACCTCGAGCGCGTCCTGCACGGCGCGCTTGTTCTGCACGGGGCGGTCGAAGCCGATAGCGATCGGTGTCGCGACGCCGACTGTCGAACCGTCCTCGGGGAAGACCGTCGCGACGTTGAGCGTGCCGCCGTTCGGTTCGTTGCCCGTGGAGAACGTCGCGGTCTTCACGACGGACTTGCCGTCCTGGCCGGCGCCCACCGCGCGGACCTTGTAGTTGGTGTCGTACCGGACGGGGTCGGTGGCCTTCCAGCTCGTCCGGTCGCTGTCGTACTCGCCGTCCAGCACGCGGCCGTCGGAGTCGACGACGTCGACCGAGTCGAGCGCGCCGTTCTTCCCGGTGATCGTGATGCGGGCCTCAGGGCCGACGGCCTTCGCGCCGGACTCCGGCGAGACGGAGATCGTCATCGGCGCCCCCGTCTCGGTACTCGCAGGCTCGGTACCCGCCGGCTCGGTGCTCGTCGGCGCGCCCCCGCCGGACGCTCCGGCCGGTTCGGCCGCCGCGGTGGACACCGCCGACGTCTCGGGCGCCGCAGCCTCGACCGCGGTGCCGTCCGACCCGCAGGCGGCCAGCGCGAAGGGCAGGGCGACGAAGTACGCGACCCGGCGTGCGCGGGTGGTGACAGAACTGGTTGTGCGCGTTTTCATGGCCCGGCCCCTTGTGTTCCCGGCGGCTCGTACCGAGCAGCGGTACGAGGGCAACTACCCCGACGGCATGGCGCCGAACATGTGCCGCGTTTCACCTGGATCGATCTGCCGCGGCGGTCGCCGTCTTCAGAGCGTGGGACCCTGGTGGGGATGGTCGACAACAACGCCCCGAAGCTGCCGTGGGTCGGCGAGGCCGAGCGGGCAGACAAGATCATCGTCGGCGGCATCATGTTCGCCGGGGTCTACTACCTCGCGCTGCTGCCCCTCGTTCCGATGCTCATCGTGAGTCACCCGATGCTGTTGGCGATGATCCGCGGCTCGATGAGCGCGATCGTCACGCTCGGGGCGCTCGCGCGGACGGGCGAGGGGTCGATCGTCGTCGCGGCCCTCGTCGGGCTGCCGGCCACGATCATGTTCGACTGGGTCTACTGGTGGGCGGGCAAGCGCTGGGGCGAACGCGGCCTCCTGATGATGCTCGGCGGCGGCAAGCCCAAGACCGCCAAACGCATGGAGCGGGTGAAGCGGTGGAGCCACCGGTGGGGCCCGCTCGCGGTGATCTTCGCGTACCTCCTGCCCGTCCCGACAGCCCTGATCTGCGGCGCCGCGGGCCTCGGCGGGATGCGCCTGCGGGTGTTCCTCGTCTGCGACATCCTCGGCGGCCTGATCTGGACCTGCCTGCTTGCCGGCCTCGGCTACAGCATCGGCCAGCGGGCCGTCGACGTCGTCGAGGGCATCTCGCACTACCTTTTGGTGATCACCCTCGCCCTCGTCGCGCTGATCATCGCGAAGCAAGTCGCCGCCGCCCGGCGGATGCGCCGCCCCGTCTGACGGTCGATCCCGCCAGGGCTGGACGACTCGCCGGACCGGCGCAGCACCTACGCCGCTCGGCCGGGCCGCGGCACCGTCCGACCGGCCCGCTCGGCCAGGGCGCACAGGCGCTCGGCGTCGGTCACTGCCGCGCCACCGGGGTCGTTGTTGAAGTAGACGTAGACGTCTGCGTCGTCCGGCCAGGTGTCGGTCATGCGGCCGAGCCAGGACGCCAGCGCCGTCCGCCCGTACCGCGGCCACGGGTCGGCCCGCCCCTCGTGGAACCGCACGTAGCCCCAGTCGGCCGTGCGCCACAGCGGGGTGATCGGGCGGGACTTGCGGTCCGCCCAGCACAGCGCAGCCCCGTGCCGCTCGAGAGCGCCGCGGACCTCGTCCGTCCACCAGGTCTCGTGGCGCGGCTCGACGGCGACGCGGACGCCGGCGGGGAAGCGGCGCAGGCAGTCCTCGAGGAGCGGGACGTCGGCCTGCAGCGTCGGCGGGAGCTGGAGCAGGATCGGGCCGAGGCGGTCGCCGAGCCCGTCAGCCCTGGTGGTGAGTCGCTCGACAGGCTCCGCCGGGTCGCGCAGCCGTTTGATGTGCGTGAGGAACCTGCTCGCCTTGACGGCCATCACGAACCCGCCCGGCGTCCGCTCGCGCCAGCGCTCGAAGATCTCCTTCTCCGGAAGGCGGTAGAACGCGTTGTTGTTCTCGACCGTGACGAATCTGCGGGCGTACTCCTCGAGCCAGCGTGCCTGCGGACAGCCCTTCGGGTACACCCGCTCGCGCCAGTCCTTGTACTGCCAGCCGGACGTTCCGACGATCAGGGGCATGAGCGGACGATGCCCGCCGGCCGCGGCTTCACTCGTTCGCGCCGCCCTTCGCTCGCCCGGTGCGGCGAGCGAGGCACGGCCTGGGCGAGTGAGGCCGATGGGTGCGCCTCAGCCGGCAGACCGGAAGTCGGCGTACCGCATCTCGAGGAGGTCGGGAGACGGGTGCTGCGACCGGACATGCGGAACGGCCATGAGTCGTTGCCCGTGCCGTCCTTGGAGCCCATGTCTCAGCATCGGGCCGTCGATCTCGTCCAGCAGGTCGGCGCGGATCTCGACGACCAGATCCGGCCGGACGCCGAGGATGTGATGGTCGTAGGCGGCGTGGTGGATCTTGCACAATGCCATCCCGTTCTGGACGGAGGCGATCCCCGCCTCCTGGCTGTCGGCCACGATGTGCGCGGCGTCTAACAGCACGGTGTGGCGCAGCGCGCAGACAGCGCAACGGCCCGCGTACGCGCGCAGGACCGTCGATCGAAAGACCGGTTGGTGCAGGCGGCGCCGCGTCGCTGCGACGACGTAGCGGCGGACGTTCTCGTCGAGAGGCTGCCCGAGGCGGACGAGCCCGCGGGCCGCGTCTGGAGCGATCACGAACTGTTGAAGGTCCCGCTCCTCCCAGAGCAGGTAAACCGGGAACACAGGTTGGTAGACGCCTTCGGCGATGCCGAAGAACCAGACCAGGGGAACCTCGGCTTCCATAGCCGCTCGCAGCGCTCTGTTCTCCGCGTGGCCCGGGTCGTCGCCTCGCCACTTGTAGCGGAGCAGGCCGTCGGTTCCGACTGCGTCCTCGTACATCCGACTCCGTCCGGGCCGCGTGAAAGTGGTCCGGATGGAAAGGGCGGAGTCCAGCGCTTTCGGTTTACGGATCCCGCGCTGAGGGTCCATCAGTCTGAAGCGTTCACCGTCGAACTCGAAGTCCAGCAACTCCTTGGTGCTGATCGGATCTGCGCCGTCGTTTGTGCGGACGGTGAGCCAGCGGATCGCCTCGAGGCGGAGGGCGGTGTCGAAGTCCGCGTTCACCGCTCGGTCAGGTCCGCTGCGCTGTGCATCGCGTCAGGCTATCGGCGTGCGCGTGGTTGTGAGCCGCGGTGCGGCGTTTGGGGTACGGCGTGCCTGCAGGTCGCGACGGCGTGAGGCGTTCACCAGCAGGTTGAACGCCGAAGTGACGTATCGTCAGCGCCACGCACGAATGCCTGGGTGCCTCGACTCCCTACGCTCGATGCTCGCCCTGACTCTGGGGACATGTGGCCTTGGACGGCTCGTGCCCTCGAGAACGACGCAGGAGGAAAAAGGGACCTACTGACGTTTCCGTGGGTGGTTTGATCATGGAAGGCGTCCCGGCAGGGACGGGCAGAGTCCGCCGCGGGTGAGCATTGCCATAGCGCTGAGCGCCTCTGGTGAGCGGAATCCGTAAGCTCGTCGGGTCAGCACGCGTAGGTGGACGTTGGTGGCTTCGGATCGGGCGTTGGACAGCCCGTGATCGAGGGTGTTGCGGATCAGCGGGGCGTAGCGCTCGATCGTTTTGGCGAGCTTGAGGGCGTGTCAGATGGTCTGTGTACGAGAGGTGCGTAAGAGCCTTGGAGGCACTTCGTGACTTCCGGGCCAGAAGGAGCGCCCCATGTCCACTTCCACGAATTCTGTGCGTGAGAACTCTCCGTCGCCCGAGCCCGGAGCATCTGTTCCCGGCGAGGTCGGCGACCTGCTCGAGGGCCCGTGGCTCGACGAGCTGATCGACCGGGCCAGCGCCGGCGAGCTCGCCTTGACCGGCCCGGGCGGGTTCCTGCCCGGGCTGATCAAGAGGGTCCTCGAACGCGGCCTGGAGATCGAGCTGACCGACCACCTCGGCTACGAGCGCGGCGACCCCGCCGGGCGCGGCTCGCCGAACTCGCGCAACGGCACCACACCCAAGACTGTGCTCACCGAGACCGGCCCGGTGCCGTTGGACATCCCGCGCGACCGGGCCGCCAGCTTCGAACCACGGCTGGTCCCCAAAGGCGCACGGCGCCTGGCCGGCGGGCTCGACGAGATGATCGTCTCGCTGTATGCGGGCGGGATGACGGTGCGCGACATCGAGTCCCACCTGGCCCGCACGCTCGGCGTCGAGATCTCCCGCGAGACGATCTCCAAGATCACCGACGGGGTGCTCGAGGAGGTCAAAGCCTGGCAGACCCGCCCGCTCGACCCGGTCTACCCGGTCGTGTTCATCGACGCGATCGTGGTCAAGGTCCGCGACGGCGCGCACGTGGTCAACAAGGCCGCCCACCTGGTCGTCGGCGTCGACACCGACGGGATCAAGCACGTCCTGGGGATCTGGGTCCAGTCCGCCGAGGGCGCGAAGTTCTGGCTCTCGGTGTTCACCGACCTGGCCAACCGCGGCGTCCGCGACGTGTTGATCGCCTGCTGCGACGGCCTCGAGGGCCTGCCCGAGGCGATCGAGACGATCTGGCCCCGCGCCGTCGTGCAGACCTGCATCGTGCACCTGATCCGCGCCTCCATGCGCTACGTGTCCTACGGGGACCGCAAAGCCTCCGCCGCGCTGCTGCGCCACGTCTACACCGCCCCCACCGAGGACGCCGCCCTCGACGCGCTCGGCGCGTTCGCCGACTCCGACCTCGGCCGGCGCTATCCCGGCGCGGTCGCGACCTGGGAACGCGCCTGGGAGCGGTTCACCCCGTTCCTGGCCTTCCCGCCGGCGGTCCGCAAGGTCATCTACACCACGAACTCGATCGAGTCGCTGAACTACCAGCTCCGCAAGATCATCAAGAACCGCGGCCACTTCCCCTCCGACGACGCCGTCGTCAAGCTCTTGTGGCTCGCGATCCGCGACATCGAGGACAAACGCGCCCGAGCCCGCGCCAAGGAACGCGGCAAACCCGCGAACTCCCGCACCTCCAACCCTCGTCTCGTCGAAGGCGCCCTCGTCCCGGGCTGGACCCAGGCCCTGAACGCCCTCGCCATCACCTACCCCGACCGCCTTCCTCGTCACCTGACCTGACTATCCATCAGAACCTGTCTTACACAGATAACTTGACAAGCTCGAGCTTGACGAACGCGGGCAGGCGGGACCGTTTGGCCCAGGACAGCCAGCCGGCCAGCAGCGCTCGGCCGCGTTGGCCCTTGACGGCGAAGACCTCGCGGAGCTGTTCTTTGAGCAGGTAGGCCCGGTACAGGCCCTTGTTCGTCGCGGCGATCTCGGCCAAGCGGGTCCGCTGATCACCGGTCAGATCACCTGGGTTCTTCACCAGCGCCCACCGCGAGCCCTTCATCGTCTCGGCCTGATCGCCCCGCCCGGTCCGGCGCAGCTCGTTCCACAGGCCGCGGCGGACCTCGTCGAGGGCCTTGGTCGCCCAGGCCACGACGTGGAACGGGTCCAGGCAGATGACCGCCTGCGGAGCCCGTTCGCGCACGACAGTGTGGATCCACTCGGCGCCGTCGGCGGACACGTGGGTCAGCGCCGCGGCCCGCTCGTCGCCGAGGGCATCGAAAAAGGCCCGCACGACGTCCTGGTCGCGGCCTTGGCCGGCCCACACCAGCCGACCGGTGTCGTGGTCGACGACGCAGGTCAGGTACCGATGCCCTTTACGGTAGGCGATCTCGTCGATCCCGATTCGGGTGAGCCCGCCAAGCTGGTCAACCTTGCCCGCTCGGTCGGCGACAACGCGGGTCACGATCGCGGCCACCGTGCGCCACGACACCTGCAACAGCTCGGCGACCACGACGAAGGAGGCATTCGCGGCCAGCCACGCACAGGTGTCCTCGAACGCGGCGCTGTGCCGGGACCCCGGCCGCGCCCAGGGAACCGCCGCGACCACCACGCCGTGCTCCTCACAGACCACCCGCGGCGCATCGGCTTCCAGATAGACGCGCACCGTGCCCAGGTCGAGCGTGCGCCAGCGTCGCCGACCATCGCCGCGGTCGTATCCGCCCGCGCGGCGCCCGCACCGCGAACACCTCGACCGTCGCGTCCGCACTGGACGAACCGCAGCGACCAGGATCTCCTCGTCGGCCTCCTCGACGAGCTCGACCGATTCGATCACCGTTTGCTCGACCCCGAGCAAACCCCGCCATACCCTTGCCGTGCGCACGCCGTACTCCGCTCCCTGGTTCCTGTTCCTAGACAGCTCAGAAACCTAGACGTAGTACGGCGTGTCGCGTTCACACCAAGATCAACTCACCCACGGGAACAGCAGAAGAGCCGGAAAAAGTGACACGTATAAAGGCATTCGTGCCCGGTTCCCAGAACGTCAGGCCCCACAAGTCTAAGGTCGATTGCTACTTCCAGGTCGTAGATTGCGACGGAGGCCAGTTACTCCATCTGTCGACATTCGGATCTGATGAACGCGAGAGTCCATCCAAGAGCAGCCAGTCCATCCAACTCGATCGAGAGACGGCGGCTGAACTGCTCGACCTGCTGAGGAGGACCTTTCCGGGAATTCTCGAGTCCTGAGTGTGGAGAGAGGGTTCTCGCTCAGTTTGAGCCGACCTTGTCCGCGGAGTTGTTGCGAACCCTGCCGTTCGCGCAAATCGCCTGTGAATGTGATTTGTCGCCTCGATAGTAAATTTCGGCGCGGTCACGACGTGTACGTCTCCCCTCGATGTGCTGCGGTCCAAGCCGCGTCCCGGCAGGCATCCAGGTCTACGGTGAACTGCTCGCGACGGTTGTCCACCCGACTGGTGCCGTCGCTGACCCGCTCGAACACCAGAGACGGGGTGCCCGGCTCGTCGGTGTAGGTGGCATCCACGTAGCGGGCGTCCGGATATTCGGCCAGGACCCGGTGTGCGAGCGCAGCCAGGGCGAGGAAGGCCAGGCGGGCGTCCACGTCGGTGTACTCGGCCGTCTTGTCCACCACCGCCGCCTCTATCTCGTCGATGTCGGTCATCTGGGCCTCGATTTCGTCGCCGCCGGCCCCCGCGGCCGGCCGAGCGGTGACGATGCCTACCCCCTCCGACAATTCCGTGGAGGGGCAACGGGGGACGAGTCAGTCCCACTCGATCGTGAGGGACGAGCGGTAGGCGTCGCTCCCGGACGTGGTGTTCTGGTCTGGCGCGGTGCCGACCTCGACGCCCGGCGGGTAGACCGCGACCGCGCGGAAGGAGTAGCCGTCCTGCTCCGCGACCTCCCACGTGAACTGGACGGCATCGCCGGGCGTGAGCGTCCGGAAGCCGGTCATCACTACCGTGGAGAAGTGCGCCCAGAGCTCGCCGGGCACGTCGTCGGAGCGCAGCACGCCCCACCCCTCGTCGTCGTGCCAGAGCACCACCGTGCCCGTCGCGATCTCCGGCGTCGTCATGCGCATCCCTGTCCTCTCGGGAGCAACGTAGACCCGGCGGGTCGAACAATCGTGCGAGTTTTCGCGCGATTGTTCGACCAGCTGCGGCGGGCGCTGTCCCGACGGCCGGTCAGCGTCAGGCGGTGTCGTCGAGTTCAGCCATCGCGTCGCGGCGCGCCAGCTCGGCGAAGATCTGTGGGCCCCTGACCAGCCACCACTCGGCTTCGGTCAACTTGTCGTCGAGTTCGATGGCGAGTTGGCAGTCCTCGCAGGGGTAGTAGGCGCACCTCTCGATATCCATGTGGACCCCGCCGGTGCATCTGTCGTCCCTGCTGCACTCGTCAGGGAGATTTTCGTAATGCGCGAGGAGCAGACCTGGGCAGTAGCGAGCCCGGCCGACCGTCGACTGCACCGCCTGCACCGCCTGCCGCGGAGGACCCTGAGGCCCCTTGCCCCTCGCTGCCCGCCGCTGTGCGTTACGCCCCATCACGCGGGCCAAGTGCGGCGGCAGGGTCGGGTTGTCCGCGAGCATGTCGGCTAGGCAGGCGTGCGTCTGCCACGAATGAGGCGCGCACCGCACGGCCTCCTCGGCCGCCGCGACGGCGTCGGGACCGCGGCCGAGTTGGTCCAGCGCCGAGGCACGCAGCCGGTGGGCCCACTCCTCGTCGCCGTCCAGGCCCGCGGCCAGCGAGGCGGCGTCCAGGGCCGCGGCGGGGTCCTCGCAGCCCAGGCAAGCCTGAGAGAGCAGGCACCACACATAAACGTTTTCGGGCGCGGACGCGAGCAGGGCCTGCAGGAGCGTCCGGGCCTCACCCGCCCGGCCGAGTTCGAGCAGGGCTTCGGCGCGTCCGAGGGAAAGGCCGTCGAGGTCGGCGGTCACGAGGTCAGCCTTTCCGGGACGAGGCGGCGTCCGCCGCAAGATTTCCTCTTCTGTGGACGCTGCCCGGGACGGCCGGGTTTCGCCGGCGTCCGGAAATGGGCTCTCCGGGCGGCTCGCGGTGGGCCGAACGGCCGAGGCGAGGGGGAGGAGAATCGCTGTCGTCTCCCCTTGCAACCTGCACCTAGGGGTGAGGTGGACCTTGACCAGGCCCTGTACCTTCCCGGCAACGGCCCCCTGCGGCGCCGGTCGAAGTCGAGTTCGAAAGGCGGCACCCCGTGGGTGATGGACTCAAGACCCTCACGCGCTACACGATCGAGCAGGAGCACCGTCACAGCGATTCCACCGGTGACTTTTCCGGCCTGCTCAACGCCGTAGCGACGGCCGCGAAGATCATCGCCAACCAGGTCAACAAGGGTGCCCTGGTGGGCGCCCTCGGCACGGCGGACGTCGAGAATGTCCAGGGCGAGGTCCAGAAGAAGCTCGACATCATCAGCAACGAGGTGATGATCTCCCAGACGGAGTGGACGGGCCACCTGGCCGCGATGGTCTCGGAGGAGATGGAGCACTTCCTGCCCATCCCCAGCCGTTACCGGCGCGGCAAGTACCTGCTGGTCTTCGACCCGCTGGACGGTTCGTCGAACATCGACGTGAACATCTCCGTCGGCACGATCTTCTCCGTCCTGCGCAGCCCGCGCCCGGGCGAGGAGGCGAAGGCGGAGGACTTCCTGCAGCCCGGCGTCGAGCAGGTCGCCGCGGGCTTCGTGCTGTACGGCCCGGCGACGATGCTCGTCCTGACGACCGGCGACGGCGTGGACGGCTTCACGCTCGACCGCGACATCGGCTCGTTCATCCTGACGCACCCCCAGATGCGGATCCCCGAGGAGACGCAGGAGTTCGCGATCAACTCCTCGAACGAGCGCTTCTGGGAGCCGCCGGTCCGCCGCTACGTCAAGGAGTGCCTGGCCGGGCGTTCGGGCCCGCGCGCCAAGGACTTCAACATGCGCTGGATCGCCTCCCTCGTGGCCGAGGCGTTCCGCATCCTCACCCGCGGCGGCGTGTTCCTCTACCCGACCGACAGCAAGGACCCGGCGAAGGCCGGCCGCCTGCGCCTGATGTACGAGGGCAACCCGATCTCGATGATCATCGAGCAGGCCGGCGGCCGGTCCAGCACGGGCCACAAGCGCGTGCTCGAACTCGACCCGGTCGGCCTGCACCAGCGCGTCCCGCTGATCTTCGGCTCCCGCAAGGAGGTCGAGCTCATCGAGACCTACCACCGCGAGCACCTCGAGGCGGACATGAAGGACGACTTCGACTCGTCCCTGTTCAACCACCGGTCCCTGTTCCGCTCCTGACGCTCCGAAGACGCCAGCCCGAAAGAGGACGTCCATGTCGGTCAAGCACCCGGTCGTCGCGATCACGGGATCGTCTGGCGCGGGTACCTCGTCGGTGACGAGGACGCTCCAGCACATCTTCCGGCGCGAGAGCATCACGCCCGCCCTGGTCGAGGGTGACTCGTTCCACCGCTACGACCGCAACGAGATGAAGATCGCGATGGCGGACGCCGACGCCGCCGGCAAGCGGCACTTCTGCCACTTCTCGCCCGACGCGAACCTGCTCGAGGAGCTCTCGAACCTGTTCCGCGACTACGGCGAGTCCGGCACCGGCAAGGTGCGCAAGTACCTGCACAACGAGAACGAGGCCAAGCCCTACGGCCAGCCCCCCGGCACGTTCACGCCGTGGGAGGACCTCGAGCCCGGCACCGACATGCTCTTCTACGAGGGCCTGCACGGCGCCGTCGTGACCCCGACCGTCGACGTCGCCAAGCACGCCGACCTCGTCGTCGGCGTCGTGCCGATCATCAACCTCGAGTGGATCCAGAAGGCGTACCGCGACAAGGCCGAGCGCGGCTACTCCACCGAGGCCGTCATGGACACGATCCTGCGGCGGATGCCCGACTACGTCAACTTCATCTGCCCGCAGTTCTCGCGCACGCACGTGAACTTCCAGCGGGTGCCGACGGTCGACACGTCCAACCCGTTCATCGCGCGGTTCATCCCGACGGCGGACGAGAGCTTCGTCGTCATCCGCTTCGCGAACCCGACGGGCATCGACTTCCCGTACCTGCTCTCGATGCTGCACGACTCGTTCATGTCGCGGCCGAACATCATCGTCGTCCCCGGCGGCAAGATGGAACTCGCGATGCAGCTCATCTTCACCCCGCTGATCCTGCGCCTCATGGAGCGTCGCAAGAGGCTCTGACGAGGGACTCAGATCTGAACACGCAAAGGCCGGCGACCCCAGGGAGGAAGTCGCCGGCCTTCGCCGTCACGTGGTGTGCTGCCGTTACATGCTCTCGGCGTCGCGGCCGCGGATGATGCCCTCGAAGTTGCCCTCTTGCTCGTCGCCGGCGACCGGGGGGTCCGGGTGGGTGCCGCCGGTGGCCTCTTCGATCTTGTCCATCATGCTCTTGTCTTCCTCGACCGACTCTTCGATGCCCTCGTCGATCGCGGTGGGGTTCTCGTTCATCGCAGTGCCTCTCTGCCGTCGGACCCGGTGTCTCGACGAGCGGAATACCCGGACTTTCCGCCGTCTAACTCGGTGTGGGCGGCGTCGCTCTCGCGTGCCGCCGCGTCCTCCTCGAGCCACTCGTAGACCTCGAGCAGTCGGCTCTTCCTGTCGAGGCCGAACTCGTCCTCGAAGGCCGAAACGAAGGTGTCGTCGTCGCAGGCCGCAGTGCGGTAGGTGCTCATCGCCGGTGCCCTTCTGCGTCGCGCCCTGATTTCCGCGCCCTCTACCGGTACCCCTCAGTGCGCGACGTAACCCGCGTCACGCGGATCTTTCGTCGGGCGGCGCGCTGACGATCCGGGCCTTGCTGCGTCCTTTCGGCACGGCGGTCAGGCCCGGCGGCGAGCGGCGACGTAACGCCACGTCAGGCCGCTCGCGACGAGGACCATCGCGGCGTTGAGGCCGATCAGCGCCGGCATGCTCACCGGGCTGCCGGACGGCTCGACGCTCGCCGAGTCGCTCACCGGAGCGATGTCGGCGGTGTCGTCCGGGCCGGCGCCCGACTCGGCCGGGGCGTCCGCGGGGGTTTCGTCGGCGGACTCGGCGGGGGCGTCGGCGGGGTCTTCCTCCGGGACGTCCGCGGGCTCGCCCTTCGGGTTCGGTGCCGGGGTCGGGTGCGGGGCCGGCGCCGCCGGGACGTCCGCGGGCTCGTCCTTCGGCGCGGGCGCCTTGTCGTCGGCGGCGTCGTCCTCGTCGTCCTGGGGGAGCGGCGCCTTGTCGTCCGTTGTCGGGCTTCGGGCAGTGGATCTTGCACTGGTCGATCTCGATGCCGAGGTTGCCGGGGCCGGGCTCGAGGCCGGGCTTCGGCTTCGGGTGCGGCTCCGGGTCGACCTGCGGCTGGCTGATCTGGCCGGGGCCGACGGGGCCGGGGCCGGCGGCGGCGGGGGACGCCCCGAGGAGCAGGCCGCCGGCGACGAGCGCGGCGGCGACAGAGGCGGTGCGGATCTTGGTGGCGGAGCGGTTCATGGCTGCGGTCCCTTCTCGATGTCGTGCTGTCGAGGAGGGGAGAGATCCGGCCGCGGGATCCCAACAACTTTTCCGGGGCGAGTTTCAGGCCGCCTGCGGGCAGGGCGCGACGGCCGGCGCCGGGGCCGGGCGAACCGGCCGCAGCAGGAGGACCAGCGCCGCGATCGCGAGGACGAGGACGGCGAGGCCGTACTCCCGGGTCGCGGCCAGCACCCCACCGCCGTGGACGACGAGGAACCCGGCGCCGACGGCCGGCAGCCCCATCGACAGGTAGCAGACGACGTAGACCAGCGACAGGACGCCGGCGCGCTCGTGCGGCGCGGCCGCGGGGACGATCGTGCGCAGGGCGCCCTGGAACGCGGCCCCGAAGCCGATCCCGGCGACGGCCGCCCCGAGGAACAGTTCGAGCGTCGAGCCGAACACCACCGCGAGCAGCGTCAGGGCGACGCCGGCGATCAGCCCGGCGATCCCGAGCAGCATCGTGTCGCGGGCCTCGATCTTCTGCACCGCGAAGACGGTCACCCCGCCGAACCCCGCGAGGACGAACAGCGCGAGCCCGCCCAGCACCACCGAGTCGGACCCGGACACCAGCCGGACGAGCGCCGGGCCGAGCGAGCCGTAGAAGCCGGCGAGCGACCACAGGGCGACGAGCGCGGGCACCGCGACGAGGAGCGGGCGCCGCACGGCGGGCGGCAGCGCGAAGTGCACTCGCAGGGACGCGGCCGCGCCGGGCCGCCGTGCGCCCGTCTCGCGCATGAAGAGGACTCCGACGCCCTGGAGGACGAAGACCGCGAGCAGCGCGACGTAGACGAACGTCGTCGGCCCGGGCAGGAACTGGACGAACAACGCGGAGACCAGGGCGCCGGACGCCGTGCCGAGGACCGGGGCGACGGCGTTCGCGATCGTCCCGCGGGCTTGGTGCAGGTCGAGCATCGCGGCGCCGAGGGCCCCGACGACCGCCCCCGTCGACAGGCCCTGGATCACTCGCGCGGCCATCAGCCCCTGGACGTCCCCGGCGGTCGCGAACACCGCCATCGCCACGACCTGCAGCCCCAGCGCCGCCAGCAGGACGGGGCGGCGCCCGACGTGGTCGGACAGCGACCCGAACACGAGCAGCGACGCCAGCACGGCGACCGCGTACACACCGAAGACCACCGTCGTGGTGATCGGGGAGAACCCCCACTGCTCCTGGTAGGTCTCGTAGAGGGGGGTCGGCGCGCTCGATCCCGCGAGGAACGTCACCGCGATCGAGACCAGCAGCCAGAAGGCGGCGCGGGCGGGCAGCCGCCTGGTCGACCCGGCGGCGATCCGGCCCGGGACGGCTGGGCTGACGGTGAGCGTCATCGGAGATCCTCAAGCTTGAACAGACAGGTCTGTCTGTAGCCGGTGACAGTAGACAGACCTGTCTGTTAGCGTCAAGACATGACCGTGCATTCCCCCGAGGCGCAAGCACCGTCCGCGCGTGAGCGACTCCTCGCCGCGGCGGCCGAGCTGTTCTACGCCGAGGGCGTCCACACGGTCGGCATCGACCGCGTGATCGAGCGGGCGGGCGTCGCGAAGGCGACCCTCTACAGCACGTTCGGCAGCAAGGACGAGCTCGTCCGCGCCTACCTGACGGAGCGTCTGACCGCCCGCCAGCAGTGGTTCGAGCGTCTGCTCGCCCGCTACGACACCCCGCGCGAGCGCCTGCTCGGAGTCTTCGACGCGCTCCGTAAGTCGTTCGCCGACCCCCGCTTCCGCGGCTGCGCGTTCGTCAACGCCAGCGCCGAGGGGCGGCCCGGCGGGGCGGCCGAGGAGGTCTCCGACGCGGCCCGCCGCTGGCTCAACGACCTGTTCCGCGGCCTCGCGGCCGACGTCGGCGTGGCGGACCCCGACGCGCTCGCCGCGCAACTCGTCCTGCTCTACGACGGCGCGACCGTCACCGCCCGGATGCAACGCGACCCGTCCGCCGCCGTGACGGCCCGTGCGATGGCCGAGGTCCTGCTCGACGCTGCGGGTTAGTACCTCCCCTGCGTCCGACCAGCGACCCGCTATATAGCGGGTCAGCGGTCGGACGCACGGGGTTCGGGGTAAGGCTCACTCGACCACGAGGGTGGCCATCATCCCGGCGTCGGAGTGGTCGACCACGTGGCAGTGGAAGACGCTGCGCCCGGGGTAGCCGGTGAACGACACCCGGATCCGCGTCCAGCCGCGCGCGGGCACGAGCACGACGTCCTGCAGGACGCCGGCGGGCGGCGTCCCGTCGCTGCTCGCCAGGACGGTAAACGGCCACGCGTGCAGGTGGAACGGGTGCACCATCGGGCCGTCGTTGTTGACGAACCAGTCCTCGGTCGTGCCGAACTCGGCGGTCTGGTCGTCGCGGTCCGGATCGAACTTGCGGTCGTCGATGCCGAAGGTCATGTGCCCGCCGCCCATCCGCATCGTGAACTCGACCTGCCGCGTGCGGGTCGGCGCCGGCGGGGGGACGGGGGCGCCGGGCAGGCGCGTCGGGAGGGCGGGGGCGTCCACCGGGTCCCCGGCGACGGCGAGGGTGGCCAGCACCACAGGCTTGCCGAGCGTGCGCCGCGTCCCGATGGCGCCGCGGTCGTACGGCTCGGAGGTCAACGAGTAGGTCCCCGGCGAACCGGCGCGCACGACGACGTCCGCGCGGTTGCCGGGCGAGAGGATCACGGTGTCCCGCTCGTCGGGTGCCGGGAGGAACGACCCGTCCAGAGCGATCTGCGTCAGCTTGTGTCCGTCCAGGCGCAGCACCAGCACCCGCGACGTGCAGGCGTTCACGATTCGCCAGCGCGCGGTCGAGCCCGGCGCGGCGGCGAGCACAGGCCGAAGCTGCCCGTTGACGAGGACGAGGTCACCCTCGCGGCCGAGTTCGGAGTCGCCGTCGCTCGCCGGCGCCGGCGTCCCGTCCGCGCGGAGCGTGATGTCGCTGACGAGGAACACCAGATCCGACCCGACCGGGACGTCCGCGGCCGGCTTGCCCGCGCCCGTGCCTTTCGGGACGACGAGGAGCGCCCCCGCCAGGCCCCCGTACTGCTGGTCGGCGGCGTTGCCGTGGTGGTGCGGGTGGTACCAGAACGTGCCGGCCGGGTGGTCGTCCGGAATCGCGATCTCGTACTCGAACGTCTCCCCGGGGCCGACGCGCACGAACGGGTTGTCGCTGTTCCCGGACGGCGAGACCCGCAGCCCGTGCGTGTGCAGGTTCGTCGGCTCGGCCAACCCGTTCTTCAGTCGGACGGTGATCTTCTCGCCCGGACGCACCCGCAGCGTCGGCGTCGCGCCGTTGTAGCTCAGCGCGGACGTCGGGCGGCCCGCGACCGACGCCCCGCGGCCCAGGGTGAGGTCGACGGACCCGGGAACGTCGAGGACGGCCGGCTGCGTCAGCGGCGCGCCAGTCGCGCCGGGCACGAACCGCCCGCCGTCGGGCCCGCGCGAGACGACCACCCCGGCCGACCCGGCGGCGAGGCTGGCCGCGCCCGCCGCCCCGAGTCGCAGCGCGTCGCGCCGGCTGAGCGGGATGCCGGGCACTCCCGGCCGGTTCGCCCGCGGGCGGGCCTGTAGCCGCCGGGCGAGCAGGTAGGCGAGGAGGGCGAGTCCGAGGCCGATCAGCACCGCGGCCACGTACGTCACGGGGTCGAGTAAACAGGTCGGCCGTCGACGGCCGGCGTCCGCTCGGGTCGGCGTCGCGGGCCGGCGCCGTCAGCCCGCCGCGTCCACGTCGAACATCTCGCTCGCGGTGAGGAACTCGTACCCCTTCGCCTTCGCCCCGCGGATGATCTCCGGGATCGCCGCGATGCCGATGTAGCGGTTCGCGAGCCCCGCGTCGTGCGCGAGCAGGACGGTGCCGGGGCGCAGGTGGGACAGGACGTGCTCGGCGTTGCCGCGGGTGTCCAACTCGGACTCGCGCAGCCGCACGTCCCACAGCACGATCCGCTGGCCGGCCTGCGCGGCGTGTTGCAACAGCGCGCCGCTGACCCGCCCCCACGGCGGACGGATCACGGTCGGCCGGCGGCCGGTCAGCTGGTGCAGCAGGTCGTCCGTGCGCTCGAGCTCCCGCGCCACGTCGTCGTAGGCGAGCCGGCTCAGGTCGGCGTGCGACCAGCTGTGGTTCACGAGCTCGTGGCCGCCGGCGACCTGTTCGCGGACCAGCCCGGCCCGCTCGGCCGCCCGCTCGCCGACCAGCGCGAACGTCGCGCGCACCCTCGCTTCGCGCAGCGCGTCGAGCAGCGGCGCGGTCAGTTTGTCGCCGGGCCCGTCGTCGAAGGTCAGGGCCATCACCTTGCGATCGGTGTTCGCCCGCCACAGGACGTTCAGGCTGGTCGCGGACGTCATGGGTGCGATCGTGGAGGCGTCGCCGCGCCGGCGGGCCGCCGCGACGTCCCGGTAGTGCACGCCGCCCGCCGCGGCCCCGGCCACGCCGACGCCGAGCACGCCCGCGAGGCCGGCGCCCGCTGCCCGCAGGACGGACCGGCGCGGCGCACCGCCCGCCGGGCGAGCGCGCCGGGGCCACACGTCGGCGCCGCAGCCCGCAGGGTCGGGTAGCGGTTCCGCGGCCGCGTGGTCCGGAGCCTCGGGTTGGTGCTCGTGCTGCACTTCTCGCGCTCTCCCGTCGGGGGAGGTTCGTGGTCGGCGTACGGTTTCGACCGTGTCGGCGGTGCATTTTCACACCTTCGGACGCGATTCGCACCAGGAACTTTGGAGGAGCCGGTGACCGGCATTTCGGCGGACGAGCAGGCGATCGTCGATGCCGTCCACGACTGGGTCGAGCGGGAGGTCCGGCCGGTCGCCCGCGAGCTCGAGCACGCGAACACGTACCCCGAGGCGCTGATCGAGGCCATGAAGGCGATGGGCATCTACGGCCTCGCCGTCCCGGAGTCCTACGGCGGGCCTGCCGGTCAGCGCGGTCTGCTACGCGATGGTCACCGAGGAGCTCGCCCGCGGCTGGATGAGCCTGGCCGGCGCGATGGGCGGGCACTCCGTCGTCTGCAAGCTGATCGCCGAGTTCGGCACGGACGACCAGCGCGAGCGCTACCTGCCGCGCCTCGCGACCGGCGAGCTGCGCGCGACGATGGCGCTGACCGAACCTGGCGGCGGCTCGGACCTGCAGGCCATGCGGACGAGCGCGGTGAAGGACGGCGAGGACTACCTCGTCAACGGCTCCAAGACCTGGATCACCAACTCGCGCCGCAGCGGCCTGATCGCGTTGATGTGCAAGACGGACCCGCACGCGAGCCCCGCCCACGCCGGCATCAGCATCCTGCTGGCCGAGAAGGGCCCGGGGCTGACGGTGTCGCGCGACCTGCCGAAGCTCGGCTACAAGGGCGTCGAGTCCTGCGAGATCGCGCTGATCGACTACCGGACCCCGCGCAGCTCGCTGCTCGGCGAGACCGAGGGCCGCGGCTTCGTGCAGATGATGAAGGGCCTCGAGACGGGACGGATCCAGGTCGCCGCCCGCGCGCTCGGCGTCGGCCGGGCCGCGCTGGAGGACTCGCTGCGATACGCCCAGGAACGCTCCTCGTTCGGCAAGCCGATCTGGAAGCACCAGTCGATCGGCAACTACCTCGCCGACATGGCGACGAAGCTGACCGCCGCCCGCCAGCTGGTGTTCTTCGCCGCGCGGCGCATCGACGCGGGCGAGCGGGCCGACATGGAGGCCGGGATGGCGAAGCTGTTCGCGTCCGAGACGGCGATGGAGATCGCGCTGAACGCGCTGCGGATCCACGGCGGGTACGGGTACTCGACCGAGTTCGACGTCGAGCGCTACTTCCGCGACGCCCCGCTGATGATCGTCGGCGAGGGGACGAACGAGATCCAGCGCAACGTCATCGCCGCCCAGCTCGTCGCCCGCGGCGGGCTCGACCCGCGGTCCTGACCCGCCGCTGGGGTCACCCCCGCACCCGTGCGTCCGGCAATCCGCGGGTTATAGAGCCTGTCGCGATTTGAATCGGGCGGGGTGCCGGCGTCGCGGTCAGGGTCGGGGATTCCCGGCTGGTGTTCGCGGTCCGGGCCCTGGCCGGGGCTTTTCAGGCGGTGGTGGCGACCCGGACGGTGGCCAGTCGGCGGATGTTGTGGGCGATGGCGGCGACGGCGAGTTCGTGTCTGGCGGCGTCGAGGCCCCGGCGGGAGAATCTGCGCAGTTCGATGCGGTCTTTGAGGTGTCCGATGACGGGTTCGGCGGTGGCGCCTCGGCGTTTGTAGAGCTTGCGCCCGGGTGTGTCCGGGGCCAGGCGCTCGGCCATCGCCGCCAGGACGGGGTCTTTGGCGGGTTTGGCGGGATCGCGTCCGGTGGCGATGAGCCGGTCGGGCCCGGGGGCGGTGATCGCCTCCCGGCTGCAGTAGCCGTTGTCGGCCAGGACCATCCCGATCGTCTTGCCGGGCATGTGCCTGGTGACGTTGGTGACGGTCAGGTTCATCATCGGGACGAAGCAGCGCAGGTCGTTGACCTCGCCGGTGACGTCGGTAGCCAGGATCAAGTGGTCGTCGCTGGCGGTGATCTGGGCGTTGAACGCCTGGACGTAGCCGCGGTTCGGTGCCCGCATCATCCGACTGTCCGGGTCGGTCAGGTTGCACCGTGCCTTCGCGCCCGCCTTCGCTCTGGGGCCTTCGCCGGCCTGCGCGAGGGCCTGTTCCTGGCGGGCCGCAGCCGCTTTCGCGTCGGCCTCCCGCACGTTCTTGTGTTCTTCGGCGGGTCTGCGGGTTCTCCTGGCAGGGCGGGCGGCGTGGCGCTTGTTCACGACGTTGCGGGCGTGCTCGGCGACCCGGTCCGCGCGGTCGGCACGTTCGGTGGCGGGGGCGTGTCAGATGGTCTGTGTACGAGAGGTGCGTAAGAGCCTTGGAGGCACTTCGTGACTTCCGGGCCAGAAGGAGCGCCCCATGTCCACTTCCACGAATTCTGTGCGTGAGAACTCTCCGTCGCCCGAGCCCGGAGCATCTGTTCCCGGCGAGGTCGGCGACCTGCTCGAGGGCCCGTGGCTCGACGAGCTGATCGACCGGGCCAGCGCCGGCGAGCTCGCCTTGACCGGCCCGGGCGGGTTCCTGCCCGGGCTGATCAAGAGGGTCCTCGAACGCGGCCTGGAGATCGAGCTGACCGACCACCTCGGCTACGAGCGCGGCGACCCCGCCGGGCGCGGCTCGCCGAACTCGCGCAACGGCACCACACCCAAGACTGTGCTCACCGAGACCGGCCCGGTGCCGTTGGACATCCCGCGCGACCGGGCCGCCAGCTTCGAACCACGGCTGGTCCCCAAAGGCGCACGGCGCCTGGCCGGCGGGCTCGACGAGATGATCGTCTCGCTGTATGCGGGCGGGATGACGGTGCGCGACATCGAGTCCCACCTGGCCCGCACGCTCGGCGTCGAGATCTCCCGCGAGACGATCTCCAAGATCACCGACGGGGTGCTCGAGGAGGTCAAAGCCTGGCAGACCCGCCCGCTCGACCCGGTCTACCCGGTCGTGTTCATCGACGCGATCGTGGTCAAGGTCCGCGACGGCGCGCACGTGGTCAACAAGGCCGCCCACCTGGTCGTCGGCGTCGACACCGACGGGATCAAGCACGTCCTGGGGATCTGGGTCCAGTCCGCCGAGGGCGCGAAGTTCTGGCTCTCGGTGTTCACCGACCTGGCCAACCGCGGCGTCCGCGACGTGTTGATCGCCTGCTGCGACGGCCTCGAGGGCCTGCCCGAGGCGATCGAGACGATCTGGCCCCGCGCCGTCGTGCAGACCTGCATCGTGCACCTGATCCGCGCCTCCATGCGCTACGTGTCCTACGGGGACCGCAAAGCCTCCGCCGCGCTGCTGCGCCACGTCTACACCGCCCCCACCGAGGACGCCGCCCTCGACGCGCTCGGCGCGTTCGCCGACTCCGACCTCGGCCGGCGCTATCCCGGCGCGGTCGCGACCTGGGAACGCGCCTGGGAGCGGTTCACCCCGTTCCTGGCCTTCCCGCCGGCGGTCCGCAAGGTCATCTACACCACGAACTCGATCGAGTCGCTGAACTACCAGCTCCGCAAGATCATCAAGAACCGCGGCCACTTCCCCTCCGACGACGCCGTCGTCAAGCTCTTGTGGCTCGCGATCCGCGACATCGAGGACAAACGCGCCCGAGCCCGCGCCAAGGAACGCGGCAAACCCGCGAACTCCCGCACCTCCAACCCTCGTCTCGTCGAAGGCGCCCTCGTCCCGGGCTGGACCCAGGCCCTGAACGCCCTCGCCATCACCTACCCCGACCGCCTTCCTCGTCACCTGACCTGACTATCCATCAGAACCTGTCTTACACAGATAACTTGACAAGCTCGCACCTTCGTCCCGTCGATCGCGACCACCCCGACCCGGCCCAGGCCCGCCTCGTGGCAGATCGTCAGGACCTGCCCGAACAGCTCCGCGAGCGCTTTGGCGCGCGAGGACCGGAACCGCGCGATCGTGGAGTGGTCCGGACGCTGCTGCGCGGTGATCACCCGGAACGCCACATCGCTCACGCAGGCCCGCTCGATCTCCCGCGAGGACCGGACCCCACAGCAGAACGCGTAAATCACCAACGCGGTCAACATGCCCGGGTCGTAGGCCTCCCGCCCCGCCGGGCCCTTGCGCTTACGCCCGTCCGCACGGACCGCGGACAGATCCAACCGGTCGACCACCTCGATCACCAGCCACGCCAGATGCCCATCAGGGAGCCACTCCCGCAGATCCGGCGGCAACAACATCGACTCGTCCCGACGCACCGGGCGATATCCGTAAGCCATGACCGAAGTCTTCCGAACCCGGCCCAGCCACGCCCGGCAGGACCCGCCGGATTTTGCGACAGCCTCTATAGGACGCTGTTTGCCGGACGCATCCGGGTGCTAATTCCAAGATCACCCGATCGGACCAGGCGGGGCCCAGGCGCCCGTAGACCCTCCGTAGTGTGCCGCGCGCACACAGTTACCCCTACGGAGGCGACATGAGGCGAGCGCGTACGAAGGTCCTGGGAACGGTCACCGTTCTGCTGAGCGTCCTCGCCTTACCCGGCACCGCCTACGCCGGCGAGATCGACCAGCAGCAGGGCGTGTACGCGAACACGTCCGACTTCCTGCACGCCGAAGCGAGCCTGGCTCAGACGTTCACCGCCGGCCGGACGGGCATGCTGGACCGCGTCGACTTCTACGTCTACCCGCGGAACACCCCGCCGGCGCCGGTGATCCTGGAGATCCGCCCGGTGGACGCGAACGGCGCGCCGGGCCCGACCGTGCTGGCCAGCGCGACGGTGGACGGGAGCGACGGGGTGGTCCCGGTCCGCTTGCCCCCGACGCCGGTCGTGGCCGGCACGCAGTACGCCTACGTGCTGCACACCGACACCGTCTACCCGAACGCCTACCAGGTGTACGGCACCTACCGCGGCGCCGACGCGTACACCGGCGGGCGATCGTGGGCGGCCGCCGGGCCGACCGGTCCCTGGACCGGCGCCCCCCCGAACGTCGGATCCGACTTCTGGTTCAAGACGTACATCGCGGCCCCCGCGGCCACGACGACGTCCGTCACGTCGTCGCCGAACCCGTCCGCCCCCGGGGCGCCGGTCACCGTCACCGCGACGGTCTCGGCAACCGACGCGACCGGGACGGTGGCGTTCGCGTCCGACGGGGCCGCGCTGCCGGGCTGCGAGGCCGTCCCGCTCAGCGGTTCGGCGGCGACCTGCAGCGCTACCAACCTCGGCGTCGGATTGCACCGGATCATCGCGACGTACTCCGGCGACGCCGCCCATCAGGCCAGCACCGGCAGCCTCACCCAGGTCGTGCAGAAGACCGCCACGACGCTGGTCGCCGAGCCCGCCCGCCGGTTCCTGTTCAACGGGTTCAGGGCCACCCTCACCCGCACCAGCGGCGGCCTGCCCCTTGCCGGACGGACGGTGACCTTCACGGTGTCCGGGCGGACGGTCTGCTCCGCGACGACCGACGAGGACGGCCAGGCGAGGTGCACCCGGTTCGGCTTCATCTTCAGCGCGGATACCTACACGGCCACGTTCGCCGGAAACGACGAGTACCAGCCCGCCACCGCGACGGGTCAGTTCCGCTGACCGGTTAGTGCGCACCCCGTGCGTCCGGCAATCGGCTCGTTATAGGACGCTGATTGCCGGACGCACGGGACTATCGCGCGAGAGAAAGGACCTGACGGTCGGTCAGGTCCAAGGTCGGGGGTGCGGCGGCCCGAGACCCACGCAGGACGCGGCGGACGAACCCGGCGCGGAACAGTGCCGCCGGAGGGAGCAGGAAGAACGCGACGCGCATGAACGTCTCCGACACGACCGGGTCCACGGACGCTGCCGCCTGAATGTGTCGGACGTAGGCGATCCCGGCCCGGTCGGCGCGGGACCGCGGGCCGGGGACGTCCGGGACGGCGAGGTCGCCGCCGATCGCCAGTTGCCACGCGACGTCGACGGCTTTGTCGGCGCGGGCGAAGAACCGTCGCGCGAGGTCGACGTCGCCGCCGCGGAGCAGGCATGCGCGCAAGGCTTCGGCCTGCATCGCCGCGACCGTCATGCCTTGCGCGTACAGGGGGTTGAAGCTGCAGACGGCGTCGCCGAACACGAGGAACCCGGCGGGGAACCGGGCGAGCTTGGAGTACCGCCGGCGCAGGTTTGCGGGATAGCGGTGGGCGACAACCTCGCCGAGCGGCTCGGCGCCGAGCAGGATCGACGCCAGCCACGGCGGCGCGACGCCCGCCAGGTAGGCGTCGAAGCCGACGTCGTCCGTGGGCGGGTGGTCCCCGCCGTAGCCGACGGGGGTGATCATGAGGCGGTCGCCCTCGACCTCCTCGACGGCGAGGGAGCGCGACGTGTCCGGCCGCGGCGCGATGCCGACGAACCGCAGCGGCCCCAGCGAGCGCGGCATCCGCACGACCCGCGTCGCGTACTTCAAGTCGATGGCCAGCGACTCCTCCGGCGCGGGTGCGTACCCGAGCGACTCCAGCCAGACCGACGCCCGGCCGGAGCGCCCCGTCGCGTCCACGACGAGGTCGGCGGCGAGTTCGGCGGGCGCGCCGTCCCGCTGGACACCCACCCCGGTGACCCGCACGCCCTCCGACAGCAGGCCGGTCGCCTCGCAGTTCGGCACGATGTCGACGCCGGGCAGCGCGCGCAGCCGGGCCCGGACGCTCGACTCGAGCAGCGGCCGCGACGGCTGATAGGTCGTCAGTTCCGCGTCCCCCGAGGGCATTGCCAGAAAGCGTCCGCCGAACGAGACCATCGCCTCGTCGTACCGGCGCAGTGCGGGCGCACCCGCCGCCTCCAGTTCGCCGAGCAGGCCGGGGAACATCGAGGAGAGGATCGCGGCGCCGCGCGGCTGGAGCAGGTGCAGCTGGCGGCCCTGCGGCACGCCCTTGCGGTGACCGGCCGGCAGCTCGTCCCGGTCCAGGACGGTGACCCGGTCGTACGGCCCGAGCAACGCGCGGGCCGCGACGAGCCCGCCCATGCTCGCGCCGATCACCACGGCATGTGAGCCGCGCGAAGGCATCAGACGCAGGACGGCGCGCGCGCCTCGGCGAGGACGGGTGCGGGGTCGACGGGCACTGCCGGCGTCCTGCGCAGCACGCGCCGCACGATGTCGGGGCTGAACAGGTCGGTCGGCGGGTCCAGGAACCCGGTCACGCGCAGGAAGCACTCGGCGACGACCGGATCGGAGGCGGCCGCTTCCTCCACTTTCGCGGCCCACGCGTTGAGAACCTTCACCTGCGCGCTGCGCGGGCCCGGGACGACGGGTAGCGCGAGGTCGCCGCCGAGCGCGAACTGCCACGCCACGTCGACGGGTTTGGCGGCGGCCTCGAAGAACCGCGGGGCCAGGTCGCGCCCGCGGCGGTCGGGCCGGAGCAGGCACCTGCGCAGCGCCTGCGCCTGCAGCGCCGCCACGGTCATCCCCTGGCCGTACAGCGGGTTGAAGCTGCAGATCGCGTCGCCGACGACGAGGAAAGCCTGCGGGAAGCGGTCCAGTTTCTCGTAGCGGCGGCGCAGGTTCGCGGGGAAGCGGTGGATCACCAGGTCGGTGATCGGCTCGGCGGTGCGCAGCGCCTCGACGACCGCGGGCGGCGCGACGGTGGCGTTGAACGCCTCGAACCCGGCCGGGTCGCTCGGCGGCTTGTGCTCGGCGTAGCCGGTCGTGGTGTGGATCCACTGCCCGTCCTCGAGCGCGAGCAGGAACATCCCGCGCGGCAGGGACGGCCGCGGCCCGACCACCACGATACGGACGTCCCCGAGCGCGTCCACGGGCATCCGCACCCGCCGGGTCACGTACTGCAGGTCGATCGGGAGCCTGTTTTCCACGGGTGCGGGATAGCCGAGCTCGCTCAGCCAGACCGGCGCGCGCCCGCCCCGGCCGGTGGAGTCGACCACCAGGTCGGCGCTCAGCTCGGACTCGACGCCGTCGTGCCGGAGCCGGACGCCGGTGACCCGCTCCGCGCCGGGAGTCGTCACGAGGCCGGTCACCTCGGTCTCGGAGCGGAACTCGATCCCGCGCATCGCGGCCAGCCGGGTGCGGACCCGGGACTCCAGGAACGGGCGGCTGGACGCGTAGATGGGCGGCTCCGCGGGGCCGTCCGGCAGGGTGAACTGGTGCCCGCCGAGCGAGACGTTGCCCTGCTGCCAGTGGTTCAGCACCTGCGCGCCGTCCGCGGCGAAGTCGGCCAGCAGGCCCGGGAACATCGCCCCGAGGATCTCCGCGCCGCGCGAGAGCAGCAGGTGGGTGTGCCGCCCCTGCGGGACGCCGCGGCGGTCGTTGCCGTCGGTGGGCAGCGAGTCCCGGTCCAGCAGGGTCACCGAGGCGTACGGCCCCAGCAGCGCACGGGCGGCCAGCATCCCGCCCATGCTCGCGCCGATCACGATCGCGTGCGGACCGCTGCTCATACCGTACCTCCGATAAAAAGGGACCTAGCGTCACCGAGCCTGCGAGTGGGACGCAATGACGCTGCGTCAGATATGTGCGGCATCCTGCAGGGCCGGAGCGGGTGAGTCGGCGGCGGCCTCGGCGGGCCGCGGCGTGCGCGACGCGCGCGACGCGCGGTACATGCGGCGCAGGATGTCCGGGGTGAAGAACGCGGTCGGCGGGTCGAGGAAGCTCAGCACGCGCAGGAAGGTCTCGGCGACCACGGGGTCGACCTCGGCGGCCCTCTTGACCCGGCTGACGTGGGCGTTCGCCACTCGGACCTGCAGCGTCCGGTCGCCTTCGATTTCCGGCAGCAGCAGGTCCTCGCCGATCGCGCTCATCCACGCCGCGTCCACTGCCTTGCGGGAGGCCTTGTAGAACCGCGGTCCCAGGTCGGCCGAGCCCTTCTTCCCGCGGACGAGGCACGTGCGCAGCGCCCGGGCCTGCAGAGCGGAGACCGTCATGCCCTGCCCGTACAGCGGGTTGAAGCTGCACAGCGCGTCACCGAAGACCAGGAACCCGTCGGGCATCCGGTCGAGCTTCTCGTAGCGGCGCCGCAGGCTCGCGGGGTAACGGTGCGTCAGAACGGGGCCGAGCGGCGTGGCCTGCGCGAGCGCGGCGGTCATCGCGGGGGTGGCGATGCTTGCCACGTAGGCGTCGAAGCCCGCGTCGTCGGTGGGCGGGGAGTCCTTCCCGTACCCGGCGACCGTGAGGACGACGTGCCCGTCCTCGACGACCGCGAACGCCAGGCCGCGGGCGTGGCCGGCCTTCGGCCCGACGAGCGCGGCCTTCATGCCGGCGACCGTCGTGTCCGGCAGCCGGATGTGCCGGGTCGCGTAGGTCAGGTCGACGGTGAGCTTCTCCTCGCCGGCGGGGGCGTACCCGAGATCGGCCAGCCAGACAGGGGCCCGGCCCGTGCGACCGGTCGCGTCCACGACGAGGTCGGCGGTCATGGCCGTCTCGGTGCCGTGCCGGTAGACCTTCACGCCCGTGACGCGGTCGCCGCCAGGGGTCGAGAGGAGCCCGGTCACTTCGGCGTGGTCGAGGATCTCGACGCCCGTCAGCGCCCGCACCCGCGAGCGGACCCGCGCTTCGAGGAACGGCCGGCTCGGCGTGTACATCGGCGGGTCCATCGGCCACGTCGGCTTCGTGAACGTCGAGCCGCTGACGGTGAGGTGGGCCTGCTCGAAGTCCCGGATCACCGGGACGCCGGCCGTAGCGAGTTCGGCGAGGAACCCCGGGAACATGTCGTCCAGCACCTGCGCCCCGCGCGCGAGCAGGACGTGCACGTGGCGCCCCTGCGGCACGCCCTTGCGGGTGCTCGGGTCGGACGGGAGCTCGTCGCGGTCGAGGATCGTGACCCTGGCGTAGGGCCCGAGCAGGGCTCGGGCGGCGACGAGGCCGCCCATGCTCGCGCCGATGACGATCGCGTGTGCGCCGGCCGTCTTCATGGGGTTCGCTCCTGCGGACGGGGTAAGTGTGACGAGCATCGCGCAGTCGCACTCCGTGCCACAAGGCTTAACCGGGACAAAAGTTACTTCCGGTCAAGAACGTTTGCTGACGGGGTGTCAGTCGGGCCAGACCGGGTGGCGCTTTTCCAGGAACGCTGCCATGCCCTCGCGGGCGCCGGGCAGCTGCGACACGGACGCCATGACCTCGACGGCGATGCCGTACGCGTCCGCCTCGGGGCGGTCCAGCTGGGCGTAGAGGATCTGCTTGCCGATCCCCTTGCCGGCGCGGCTGCCGCGCGTGGCCCGGGCGAGCAGGTCGTCGACCGCGGCGTCCAGGTCGGCGTCCGGCACGGCGTAGTTGATCAGGCCCCACTCGGCGGCGGTGCGGGCGTCGATCGCGTCCCCGGTCAGGGCGAGCTCCATCAGGCGCTTGCGCCCGATGTTCCGGGCGACCGGGACGGCCGGCGTGTGACAGAACCAGCCGCCCTTGCCGCCGGGCAGCGCGAAGCCGGCCGAGGATGCGGCCACGGCCAGGTCGCAGGACGCGACGAGCTGGCAACCGGCCGCGGTGGCGAGCGCCTGCACGCGGGCGACGACGACCTGCGGGACCGACTGGATCGTCCGCATCAGCGTCGTGCACCGGATCAGCAGGTTCCGGACGCCGACGAGATCGCGCGCCTCGACGTCCGCCAAGTCGTGCCCGGCGCAGAACACGGGGCCCTCCGCGCCGAGCACGATGCCCGTCGCGTCTCCCGTCGCCGTGTCCTCGAAGGCGTGCTGCAGTTCGCCGAGGTGGTCCCAGTGCAGGGCGTTGCGCCGCTCGGGGCGGATCATCGTGATCCGGACGGTCTCGCCGTCGCGCTTCACGTCGAGGTAGCGGTAGGCATCCATCCGGCAACGGTAGCGGCAGGGGGTGCTCCCCCATCAGGGCCGCAGGTGGACATACAACTTGTATGTGAATTACGGGAAGAGCGTGCCAAAAGCGCTCGAAGGCCCTGGCACCGTGTCTATTCTGCGTAAGACGTCCCACCTTGGAGTTCTCGTGATGCGCGCTCGCCCCGTCGCCTTTGCCGCCCTGCTCACCTTGGCGGGCGGCGTCCCGGTCGTCTCCGCGGACGCGGCGACGGCGGCGGGGTCGGTGCTCGTGAAGGCGATCAACCGGGCCGGGTCGACGGCCGGGGTCTCGGCCAACGCGATCAGCCTGTCCAGCGGCAAGGTCTACAACATCGACGCCGGGACGCCCGCGAAGCTGCCGGCCGGCAAGTACGTGGTCGGCTCGTACATCAGCGAGTTCCCGAAGCTGACGGTCGCCGCGCGGACCGTCCAGGTCGGCGGGGCGACGACGGTCACCTTCGACGCGCGTAAGTCCGTGCGGGTCTCCTTCGACGTCGGCGACTCGAAGGTGTCCCCGGTCGACCTCGCGGTCGTCCCGTTCGCCAAGGTCGGCAAGAAGGAGAAGTCGTTCATCCGCAACAACACGGGGGAATGGCCGGCCGCGAACACCTACGTCCTGCCCGACTCCAAGGCGGCAGTGCGGCTGGGCATCCACGGCGTCCTCGGCAAGTCGAGTGCCTCCGGCCCCGTCCGCTACGACCTGGCCCAGTCGTTCCAGGGCATGCCGTCGGACGTGTCGATCTCCACGTCGAAGGCGAAGCTCGCCCGGGTCAACCTGAACGTTGCGACCCTCGACGACGACCAGAGCAGCGTCCTCGAGCTGACCGCCAAGAAGAAGGACCTCACCCCGGTCACCGGCGTGCGCGTCGGCGCCCCCGTGCTCGGCCGGCAGGTCAGCTACCGCTCGCCGGGCCTGCAGTGGGGCAGCGCTCTCTCGCTGAACAGCCTGGCGAGCAGCGCGTTCCTGTCCGAGGAGAAGAAGGCGAAGAAGCTGCTCTACGCCGCGGGCAAGACCTACCGCGAGGAGTGGGGCGTCGGGGTGTGGGCGCCGCGGCCGACCAGCCCGGCGATCTACAGCCAGGACGGTCAGCTGCGGATCGCGGGCGGCCCGCCGATCTGCGCCTTCAGCGGCGCCGGCACCTCGGTGGTCGCGCCGGACGGCGGCTGCCAACTGCAGCCGCAGTCGTTCTCCTACACGCTGACCAAGGGCAAGAAGTCCCTCGGCAAGGGCGAGACCGTCACCGCCGCGATCGACGCGAGCAAGCCGGCTTGGTACACCGCGACCATGACGGCGTCGCGGGACGGCAAGGGTGACATGGCGAGCAAGGTCACGGCCAAGTGGTACTTCCAGGCCGGCGGCACTTACCGCACGGAGACGGCGAAGCTGATCACCGTCCACCAGAGGCAGGTCGCCCCCGGCTACATCCGGATCGTGGCCGGCGGCGCCGACGCGCGGAACAAGGTCGCGGGCGGGTCGAAGACCACCGTGTCGATGACCGTGCAGAAGTTCGGCAAGGTCGCCGGGATGACGCTGAAGTACTCGACGGACGAGGGCAAGACCTGGAAGACCGCCAAGGTGACCCGCAAGGGCTCGGCGTACGTGGCCGTCGTCCCGGCGCCCAAGGTCGGGTCCGGGGACTTCGCCGGCGTCTCGCTGAAGGTCAGCGCGAAGGGCAAGACCGGCGCCACCGTCGAGCAGACGGTGATCAACGCCTACGGCGTGCGCTGAGCTGAGGTCGGCGACCCGACCCGAGCCTCGACCTGACGGGCGGCCTCAGGCCGCCCGGCGGGCTCCCCGCCGGGGTGCGCTGCGCAGCCGGCCGAAGAACTTGGACGGTTTCGGCCACGGGACGGACGTTCGCAGCGACTGCGGGGAGAACCGGGCGAGCAGGCGCGCGTCGCGTCCGGCCGACTCGCCGAGCGCAGCGGAGACGAACTCGACGGTCTTGCGGACCCGGGCCCGGTCGGTGCGTCCGTCCGCTCCGGAGTAGCGGGTCCGCTCGACGAGGCGGGCAACCTCGGCCAGCGCCAGGGCCGCGCGGCCACCGAGCCGGGCGTCCCTGGTGAGGATCGCCGCCGCCTGGCGCGGCGTGCGGCCCGGCGGCCAGGTGTAGCCCAGGTCGACCGCGGTGTCGCGCAGCTCGAGCCAGGCGACCTCGGCGATCACGGCAGTGGCCTCCGGGGAGGCGGCCCACTCGGCCGGCCGGCGGAAGATCGACGCCCAGCGGCGGTAGCGCACCAGGATGCGCAGGAGCCAGGGCGTCGCGGCGAGGAAGAGCAGGAAGAGCACGAACAGCCCGAGCCACGCGACGACGCTCAGCGAGTTGTCGTCGGCGGAGGTCGGCGACTGGGGCGCCACCTGCGGCGCGATGCCGTCGATGCCGTTGGGGTCGTCCTCGTCGGTCGCCGTCTTCGGCGGGGGCGGGGGCGGGGGCGAGCCGGCGCCCTTGGCGCCGCCCTTGTCGTCCTTCGGCGCGGGTGCCGCGGCCTGCAGCCAGTCCGGGACCGTGGGGCCGGAGGAGGCCGTGCCCGGGGTGGGCTCGAATCGCGTCCAGCCGACGTCGGGCAGGTACAGCTCGGGCCACGCGTGGGCGTCCCACGCGCTGACCGTGCGGCTGCCGCCGCCGGTGGTCTCGCCGGAGGTGTAGCCGACGTTGACGCGGGCGGGCACGCCGAGCGAGCGGGCCATGACGGCCATCGTCGCGGCGAAGTGCTCGCAGTAGCCCCTGCGCCGGTTCAGGAAGTCGACGATCGCGTCCGACCCGCTGCCCATGACCGGGCGCAGGTCGTAGGTGAAGTTCAGCGGGTTGCGGAACCAGGACTGCAGCCGGATCCCGATCTCCAGCGGTCCCCGCTTGCCGGCGGTGACCTTCCGGGCGGTGTCGGTGACCTTCTTCGGCAGGTTCGGCAGGGCCAGGTACTTCTCCATCGAGGGGTCGGCGGGGACGCGCGCGCCCACGTTCTCGGCCTTCGGGTACAGGTCGAGGCCGTCGACGACGAAGTCGCGGCCCGCGGCCTGCTCGCGGCCCTCGGCGCTGAGCACGTTGCCGGTCAGCGGGTCCAGCCGCCAGTTGCCCTCGATCAGCAGGCGCGTGGCGGGGTAGGGCAGCGGCAGGTAGTCGGCCCGGAACTCCGGCAGGCCGCTGATCGTGGAGTTCACCGGAGAGGCGAGGACGGCGGCGGACAGGCCCGGCGGGACGGGCAGGTCCGGGCCGAGGATCTCGAGTGCGCGGTCGCTGGCGCGCCACTGCTCGCCCGTGAACTCGTCCAGGGTGACGGCGCGCAGGTACTGCTCCTCGGGGCGCCCGGTGTCGGAGACGACCTTGAGGACGTCGACGTCCGCCCGCCGGACGAGGCTGCGGCGCATCTCGACCAGCGGGTCCAGTGTGGTGATCGGCGGGCTCTCCTGCCGGCCGATCCCCTTGTCCTCGAACAGGTCGCCCGTCCCGGTCGACACGAGCGCCGGGACGATCAGGGCGACGGCCAGGACGCAGAGGCCGATGCGCAGGCCGGTCTTGCGCGCACCCGAGCGGACGAGATCCGCGCGGTCGCCGAGCAGGCCCCAGCGCGCCAGCCGCTCGCAGTCGTCGCCGACGAACAGCAGCAGGAGGCCGAGCGCCGGGAGTGCGAAGAGCCACGCCCGCGGGCCGTCCGCCATCGCCGAGGCGGGCACCGCGTAGAGCGCGAGCAGCGGGACGCCGGCGAGCAGCGGCCGCCGGTAGCTGACGGACAGCGCATCGACCGCGATCGCGGTGCCGATCACGCCGGCGACGGCCAGCATGGCGATGTCGTTGCCGGGGGTGAACGGGGGCGTGACGCCGTTCAGCGCGATCGAGGCCGCGTCGACGCGGTCGCGCAGCCGCTCCACGGCCCCGGGCCCGGGGAACACGCCCAGGACGGCCACCGGCCCGGCGTAGAACGCGGTGACGTAGCCGACGCAGACGGTCAGTTGGGCCAGGACGACGGCGGGCCGCGGGAACCGCACTGCCCGGGCGGCGGCGCCGACGGCGAGCACGACGAGGATCGCGCCGAGCGCGTGCATGAGCCACCGCGTCCCGGACAGCAGGGAGGCGACGGCCAGCGTCGACAGCGTCGTGGCGGCGGCCGCCAGCAGCGCGGACGAGATCGTGTCGTGCCGAGTCGACCCCGGCAGGGCCGCGGGTGTGGTCCCCGCGCGAGCCTGCGCGGGTGCGTCCAGCTGGGTCGTCACGAGGTGCCGCCGGCCGAACCGGAAGCGGACGCGGTGGCCACCGCGGGTTCCGCGGCGGGCTGGACGCCCGGGCCGCCGAGCGCCGCGCTCCAGGCCGAGGCGAGCGTGTCGCCCTTCTCGACGACGACGGTCTTCCACCCGCTGCTGCGCAGGACGGCCGTGTGGGTGGCCTCGCGGACGATGCCCTGGCGGTCCCAGGTGTGCGGACGGAGCAGGAACGCGACGGCGGTGGCCCCGCGGGGTCGGCGGCGGGCCAGGTCTTCGGCGTCCTCGGGGCTGAGGTTGCCGAGGACCGCGATCAGCAGGGAGTCCGAGCCCGGGCGCGCGAGTTCGCGGGTGACGTCCCGCAGCGGGCAGTTGGGGCCCATCTCCAGCAACGCGAGGGCGTCGAGCAGCGGGCCCTCGGCACCGGGGCCCGCCGGGACGAGATCCGGGATGCCCGCGCGCGCGGCGACCGCGCGGTCCATCAGCACGCGGACGGCGAAGCCGCGCCGCACGAGGTGCGCGGTGAGCGACGCGCAGGCCGACACCACCCACTCCACGGACGAGTCCGGGCCCGCCCCGCGGTGCGCGCCCGCGCGGACGTCGACCAGGACGGTCGCGCGAATCTGCCGCGGGTGCTCCTCGCGGCGGACCATCAGCTCGCCGCGGCGGGCCGTCGAGCGCCAGTGCACGCGGTGCATCGGGTCGCCCTGGCGGTACTCGCGGGTGAGCATGTCGTCCTCGCCCGCGGTGGGCATGGTCGTCGGACGGTTGTCGTTGCTGCCCGGGGAGTCGCCGTTCAGCGGCAGCGGCGGCAGCGGCTCGACGACCGGGGTGACGATCAGGTCGTCGGCCCCGGTCAGCGGGCGGTCGCGCTCGCACATGCCGAACGGGTCGGCCAGTCGGACGGTCATCGGCCCGATCGGGTAGCGCCCGCGGACCCGTCCGCGGATCTGGTAGGTGACGTCTCGGTCGCCGGCCGGCTCGATCCGGTCGAGGACGAACCGGGTCCGCGCGTCCAGCCCGGCCGGGAGGTGGTCCTCCGCGAGCAGCACGCTGGAGGGGGTGGTGGCGTCGTTGAAGACCCGCACGGTGACCTTCGCGGGCTCCCCGGCCGGCACCCGGGACGGCTCGATCTGGCGGGTGCAGTGCAGTTCGTGTCGGGCTCGGCTGACGAAGACCAGGCAGACCAGCGGGGTCGCGAGCAGCAGGACGGCGAGGCGCAGCAGGATCTGCTGACCCGTCAGGAACGCGGCGGTCAGCAGACCGATCCCTGCCAAGAGGACGATGCGCCCGCGCGGGCTCAAGACGCTCCAGCCGGCGACCAGCCACTTCGGCAGGTGCCCCTCGAGGCGCCGGACCTGCGCCGACCGGGCCGCTACCCACCGGGGTTGCTTCCACCGGGCCTGCTTCCACCGGGCATGCTTCCACCGGGCCTGCGGGCGCCGGGGGTCGCGGCCGTCGCGGCGGCGCTTGCCGGAACTGGTCACGCTCCGCTCACTTGGACGCGGCGGGCATCGGGAGGCTGCGCAGGAGCTCGTTCACGATCTGGGTCGAGGAGCGCCGCGCGATCTGGGCCTCCGCGGTGGTCATCAGGCGGTGGGCCAGCACCGGGGCGGCGAGCGAGGCGATGTCGTCCGGGGTGACGAAGTCGCGCCCGTCGAGCGCGGCCGAGGCCCGCCCGGCGCGGATCAGGTGCAGCGTGGCGCGGGGGGACGCGCCGAGGCGCAGGTCCGGGGACGTGCGCGTCGCGGCGACGATGTCGACGACGTACTGCTTCACCGCGGGGGAGACGTGCACCGCGCGGACGGCCTCGATGAGCTTGACGACCCCGCGGCCGTCGGTGGCCGGCTCCAGGAAGTCCAGCGGTGAGTGGCCGCCGTGGTTGTCGATCATGTCGAGCTCGGCCGCCGGCGAGGGGTAGCCCATCGAGACGCGGGCCATGAACCGGTCGCGCTGCGCCTCGGGCAGCGGGTAGGTGCCCTCCATCTCCACCGGGTTCTGGGTCGCGACGACCATGAACGGCGGCGTCAGCTCGTAGGAGACACCGTCGACGGTGACCTGGCTCTCCTCCATGCACTCCAGGAGGGCGGACTGGGTCTTGGGCGAGGCGCGGTTGATCTCGTCCCCGATGACGAGGTTGGCGAAGATCGCGCCCGGCTTGAACTCGAAGTCGCGGGTCTCCTGGTTGTAGATGCTCACGCCGGTGATGTCCGAGGGCAGCAGGTCGGGCGTGAACTGGATGCGCCGCACCGTGCAGTCGATCGAGCGCGCGAGCGCCTTGGACAGCATCGTCTTGCCGACGCCGGGCACGTCCTCGATGAGCAGGTGGCCCTCGGCGAGCATGACGACCAGGGCCAGCCGGACGGCCTCGGGCTTGCCGACGATGATGCGCTCGACCGTGGCCCGGATGCGGGCGGTGGCTGCCGTGACGTCCGCTGCCGTGCCGACCGGCGCGGCGTCGGACGACGTGACGGCGGTACCGAGCTGACTCGTCATGGGGGGCCCTTCGGAGCGGGAGCGTGGACGTCGGCCGGTGCACGAAGGGCGGGCCCTGCGAACCCGAACATACAGCCTGTATGTGACCCTCGGAAGGAGCATGCGAATCCCGCTCGAACCGGGCGGCCCGAGGGCGCGGGAGCTAGCTTTACAGACGGTAAGTATGCCGATGTCACAATTGCGCAGTTTTGCCGTGTCGAAACGGGAAAACGACGGACCGGTCGGGGCACGGGCGCTACTTGTTCGTGTAGATCACGAACTGGTCGGGGTCGGGGGCCCAACCGCCGGGGGAGCCGTTGGGCTCGGCCGTGGTGTTGGTCTTGACGTACTTGTACATAAATTCGCGGCCCTGGCCGTAGTCCTCGCGCCAGTTGTCGCCGATGCGCTCGCTGGGCGCGTAGGAGAACTTCTGGTCCAGGGAGGCGTCCGAGCGCCAGACCTTGCCGTTGGTCAGCTCGGCCATCAGTCGTTTCCCGGGTCAGGTTGGGCCCGACGGCGGCCGCTGCCTGGGCGAGGAAGTTGATGCCCACGTACCCGGCCTGGACGATGTGGTTGTTGTTCCCCTTGTTGCCGCGGGCGTACTTGTTCATGGTCGCCATGAACTCCGAACCCCACAGCTTGTAGGTCGTGTTCGTCCAGTAGCGGCCGGCCGGGAAGGCGCCGAAGACCGAGCCGAGCACCTCGGCCGCGAGGTGGTTCCCGGAGATCCCCTGCGGCGGGTAGTAGTTCTGCTGGGTCGCCTCGAGGATGAACTTCGCGACGGTGACGGGGCTGATCACGTAGTGGATGACGTGATCCGGTGCCGCCGCCCGCATCGCCAGGATGGCCGAGGACATCGTGGTCTCGTTGATGCCGACGTCTACGCGCTTGACGAGCTTCGCGCCGTACGCGTCCAGGATCTTCTCGACCTGGTCGCAGGAGATCTGCATCTCCGGGCTGGTCAGGCACAGCAGGCCGTAGGTCTTCGGCTTGACCACGTTCTTCACCCAGTGGGCGCCCGCCATCGCCTCGTGGATCATCGACATGTGGGTGGGGAACATGTACGGGTCCTGCCACTCCGTCTGGGAGTAGGCCCACGCGCCCACGTACGGAAGCTTGTGTTCCCTGAGGTCGGAGTGGATCGAGGCCGTCGCCCAGTCGATGCCGGTGATCAGGGCGAAGATCTTGTCCTGCCCGACGAGCTTCTTGATGCAGGCCTTCGCGCGGGCGACGTCACCCGGGCCGTCGTCGCAGTCGACCAAAGCGAGCCGGCGACCCAGGACCCCGCCGCGGTCGTTGATCGCCGTGATCGTCGCGAGGTTCCCGCGCACGACCGGGGCGGTGATCATGTTGGCCATCGCCATGCCGTGCATGTTGACCGAGCCGAGCTTGATCTCGGTCTTGCTCACGCCCATGTCGGTGGCCCCGCCGGTGCGGTCGTAGGCCTGCTGGTCGGCGGGCGACATCGCCTTCGCGTCGGCCTTCTTCTGCACTCCGGGGGCCTTGGCCGCGCCGGTGCGCCGGGCGGGGGCCGGGCTGGACTTGGTCGCCTCGGCCTTCGTCGCCTTGACGCCGGCGGGGTCTCGGGCCGGCACCGTCTTCGCCTGGGCTGCGCTCGAGGCGGGGCCGGACGGGGCGGTCGCGCTGCGCCGGGCCGGCGTTTGTGCGTCGGCACCCGGCTGCTCGCCCGGCGCTGCCTTCGCGGTCGGGTCGGCGGGCGCTCCCGTGCTCGCGGCGACGCCGGGGGACGCGGCCTGCGGTACGGCGAGGACCGGGCCGTCACCGCTGCTCCCGCACGCCGCTAGGAGGAGGGCCAGCGATGCCGTCGCCGGGAGGGTTCGTCGTGCCAACCGCATCGACATGTGCCGCTCCTGCAGCAGTCCGATCTGGGTAACATACGGCCCGTATGTCAATTCGGCTAGAGCAGGCGAGACAGACGCGAACCGCGCTGCTGAGCGCGGCCCGCGAGCTGTTCCTCGTGCGCGGCTACGGAGCCGTGAGCATGGAGGAGATCGTCGCCCGGGCCGGGGTGACCCGGGGCGCGCTCTACCACCACTTCGACGGCAAGCCCGCGGTCTTCGAGGCGGTGTTCGAGGAGATCGACACCGAGCTGCTCGCCGTGCTCCGCGCGGCCGTCGCCGACACCCCGGACCCGTACGAAGCCGTCTTCATCGCGACGAAGATGTGCTTCGACAGCTGCCTGGACCCGCACCTCGCCCGCCTGGTGCTCCTGGACGCGCCGACCGTCCTCGGCTGGTGCCGCTGGCGCGAGATCCAGCTCCGCCACGCCCTCGGGCTGATCGTCGAGTCGATCACCGCCTGCATGGCGGCGGGGCAGATGCGCGAGCAGCCGGTCGCGCCCCTGAGCCACATGTACTTCGCCACCGTGATGGAGATGGGGATGTTCATCGCGAACGCCGCCGACCCGGTGGCCACCCGCGTGCAGTGCGAGAGCGTCCTGAACGACTGGATGCGTTCCCTGCGCGTCAGCGACTGACGGGAACTTTCTCCCGACCCGGCCAATCCGCCGTGATCGTCGCGCCGAATCATCGCTAGTTCTGCTCGAGCTCTGCCCGGCGTCCCGGCCGGGTCGACCCGGGCCGAACACACCACCACCCCACAGAGAAGCCCCGGACGACCTCCCCACCAGGGAGGGCCGACCGGGGCTTTCTGCTGCCGGGGGTCAGACGTCGACCAGCACCTTCTCGGACGGGCGCAGGTACACGTACCAGGTGACCGCGAAGCAGAGCCCGTAGAAGATCACGAACGACAGGTACGCGGCGTTGCCGTTCCCGTTGTGCAGGAACGACTGGCGGAACGCGATATTGACCAGGACCCCGCCGAAGGCGCCGATCGCGCCGGCGATGCCGATGAGTGCGCCGGACATCCGGCGGGCCTGCTTCTCGGCCGCGGCCTTGTCGGTGCCCGCCGCAATCGCGGTGACCGACTTGGCCTTGAAGATCGACGGGATCATCTTGTACGTCGAGCCGTTGCCGACGCCGCTGAAGACGAACAGCCCGATGAAGCCGATCAGGAACAGGCCGAGGGAGTGCTTCTGTGACGCGACGAGCACGGTGATCGCGCTGACGGTCATCGAGACGAAGTTCCAGAACGTGATCGTGGCGCCGCCGAAGCGGTCCGCGAGGAACCCGCCGATGGGCCGGGCGAGCGAGCCGATCAGAGGCCCGATGAACGTCAGGTACGCCGCCTTGATCGGGGTGTCGAACCGCTCCGGGAACTGCACCGTCAGCACCTGGCCGAAGGCGAAGCCGAAGCCGATGAACGACCCGAACGTCCCGATGTAGAGGAACGACATCACCCAGGTGTGCGCGTCCTTGGTGACGTCGCGCATCGCCCGCTTCTCGTTCGCGGCGTTGGTGATGTTGTCCATCTTCAGCGCCGCGCCGAGCGTGGCCAGCACGATCAGCGGGATGTAGATGCCGACGACCAGCTTCGGGTAGTTTACGCCGGCGGTCGCGAGGATCAGCAGGCCCATGAGCTGGATGGTGGCGACGCCGAGGTTGCCGCCGGCGGCGTTCAGTCCGAGCGCCCAGCCCTTGAGCCGGTTCGGGTAGAAGCAGTTGATGTTCGCCATCGAGGAGGCGAAGTTGCCGCCGCCGACGCCGGCGAGCGCGGCCAGGACCAGCAGCGTGGAGTACTCGATCCCCGGCTCGAGCAGGATCGCAGTGACGACGCTCGGGATCAGGAGCATCGCCGCCGACACGATCGTCCAGTTCCGACCGCCGAACTTGGCCACCGCGAACGTGTACGGCAGACGCAGGAGCGACCCGCAGAGCGGCGGCGGTGGAGACGATGGTGAACTTCTGGGCCGGGGAGAGCCCGTACTTCGGGCCGAGGAACAGCACCAGCGTCGACCACATCGTCCACACGGAGAACCCGATGTGCTCCGACATGATCGAGAAGATCAGGTTGCGCTTGGCGACCTTCTGGCCGGACCGCTCCCAGAACTCGGTGTCCTCGGGGTCCCAGTCGTCGATCCAGTGCGGCCGACCCGGCGGCGGCTGGGTCGTGCCGGTGACGACGCCCGGCTCCGCGGCGACACTCATGCAGTACTCCTGATTTCTCAGCGGGCGGCCTGCCGTATCGCGCCCCGCCCGCCGGAGGCGGATCCCGGCGGGTGGACGTGCGACGGCACGGCCCTTACCTGCCGATGGTGCGGGTGTCGTGTTGCCGCCCGGTGTGGGCCTTGTTAACCCCGCTGCACTCCGTCATCACGAGAAACTTTCGGCCTTGTGAGACTGGCTGGTCTGTTTGGCGGGCTTTGGTGACTATCCGCGGTCGGGATCTTCCGCAGCGTGCGGACCCAGCAGTGCCTCGGCCGCGGTCTCGCCGAGCCAGGCCTCGAACTTGTCCCAGCTCCAACCGCGGCCCCGGGTCAGGCGATCGGCGAGCTCCGGGGCGGTCAGGGCCCACAGGACGTCCGCAGCGGTGTCGACGTCGAGCCCCGCGCGGAGCCCGAAATGTTCGGAGACGTGGGTCGCCAGCGCGTTCGTCCCGGCCGCCCGCTCGTCGTCGAGGTCGGCCAGGGCGCCCGCGAGGTCCCGGTCGCCCGCCGCCGCCTGGGCGGTCAGGACGCACAGCAGCGCCAGCGCGTCCTCGTCCGCCGTGCGAACCGCCGCGGCGTAGCGGTGCAGGCAGGTGCGTGCGTCCGGCGCGTCCGCCGCCGCGTAGACGCCGGCCCACACCGCGCCCGGCCGGCGCTGCGCCGTGCACGCGGCCCGCAACAACTCGGCCTTGCCGCCCAGCACGTTGTAGACGGTCTGCACGCTCACCCCCGCCGCGGCGGCCACCGCGCTCAAGGTGGTGTCGCGGTAACCGCGTGTCGCGAACTGGCCGATCGCAGCCGCCACGACCCGCGAACGGGTCAGTTCGGTCTGCTCGGCCCGGAGGCTTGTCGACCCGATTACGCCATTCGTGTGAGTGCGCGTACCGTTCATCGTCCCGTCCTCGGACCGTGCCCGATCCGCTCGGGGCGAGTGAGTTCAACTTTATGGAAGTGCGCTCCACGGGCGCCGTTCCGTGCTCGGGGACGGCGTGTCGCGCGCGTCCGGCAAGGGTTGCGCGGCCGCGCTCCTCGAGCGTGGAGCACGCTCCGAAACCCGGACACGCCGGGAATCTTGAGGCTTCTTGACCTGAGCTGGAGACACGATCAGTGAAAGGGGAGGACACTGGGACGTATGAAACCTCGGACCGCAGTGACCCGACGCCCGTTGCCGAGCAGCCCGTTCAACAAAGCTCCGGTCGATCAGCCCCCGGCAGAGGTCTACGCCGTGGACGATCAGGTCACCCACGACCGCTACGGCCTGGGCACCGTGGTGGGCACCGAAGGTGTCTCCGCAGTGATCGTCAACTTCGGCGCCGACACCCGTCGCATCAACATCCCGAACCCCAAGCTCTCGCGCCTCTGACGCGTAGCTCCCGCAGGCCGATCGACCCGACACTGACGGGCCGGTCGGCCTCTGCGCGTTCTGGGCCAGTGCTCCCGTAGCTTGCGTCCTAGGCCCTCTGGCGGCTCACAGGTTGCGACCTGCATCTGTGGCCGTCGCCGGCCGGGGCTGAAGCCTGTGCCGGTCCGGCGGACGCGCGGACCCGGCCGCTCGGTGGGCAGGTCGGGCCGTTCCGAGGCTGTGGAACAACGTGGAAACTGGTGGGGCGGAAGTGAGTCCCATTGGTCTCACCAGTCGCAACGTTGTTCTGTGGCCGTGGTGGACGCGAGGTGCGGGGGCAAGGGCGCCGCGGGGCCGACCGTCGTCCCCCCCGAGCGCCCTGCGGCCGAGCGCCCCGCGGCCGAGCGCCCTGTTGGCCGAGCCAGCCGGGCAGCGGTCGTCCGGAGGTCAGGGATGCGGGTTGCAACCGCTGAGGCGCGGATCGGGCCTGCGGGCGGCTCACGGGTTGCAACCTGCATCTGTGGCCGTCGCGGGCCGGGGGGTTGGGGACTGAATTAGTCCGGCGGACGCGCGGACCCGGCCGCTCGGTGGGCAGGTCGGGCCGTCCCGAGGCTGTGGAACAACGTCGTAACTGGTGGGGCGGAAGTGAGTCCCATCCGTCTCATCAGTTGCCACGTTGTTCTGTGGTCGTGGTGGTTCGAGTCCGGACGGTACGAGCGCGCCGCCCTGCCGGACGAGCCGCCCTGCCGGCCGATCCCTGCCGGCCGAGTCGCGTCAGCCGAGCCCGCGCCCGGACGCGTCCGGAGCGAGGTCAGGCGTGCTCGCCGGGGTCCCCGTGCTCGCCGTCGCTGACGTCTGCGTGCTCGGCGTGTTCGGAGTCGAGGAGCCGCTGGCGGGAGGCGACGATCTCTTTCTCCGCGCCGATGCGGTCGACCCAGCTCGCGCCCTCGACGGACTTGCCGGGCTCGAGGTCCTTGTAGACCTCGAAGAAGTGCTGGATCTCGAGGCGGTCGAACTCCGGGAGGTGGTGGATGTCGCGGATGTGCTCGACCCGGGGGTCGTTCGCCGGGACGCAGAGGACCTTGTCGTCCCCGCCCTTCTCGTCGGTCATCCGGAACATGCCGATGGCCCGGCACAGGATCAGGCAGCCGGGGAAGGTCGGCTCGTCGACGAGGACGAGGGCGTCGAGCGGGTCGCCGTCCTCGCCGAGGGTGTTCTCGACGAAGCCGTAGTCGGCGGGGTAGCGCGTCGAGGTGAACAGCATCCGGTCGAGGCGGATCCGACCGGAGATGTGGTCCATCTCGTACTTGTTGCGCTGACCCTTCGGGATCTCGATCGTCACGTCGAACTGCACGGGAATCCTCGTTCCGGGTGGCGCGGCGATCGGCCGCGTCACTGACTGGCTAATGATGTGGACGTTAGTGTTCCTCACGGCCCGACCCCAGCGACGCGGAGGATGCCGGTGCACGGACGGGCGGTGGGCCGGGGGGCCCTGCTCGCGCTGCTGGCGCTGAGCCCTGCGCTGATCCCGCGGGGGCGTCGGCGGGAGCGGCCGCGGGCGCGCGGCGCTGCGCCTCGCGGACCCGAACCCGGTGTCCTCGCCCGAGAGCACGGGCGGCGGGGACGCGTACGAGCCGCAGCCGTCCGCGCCCGGCCGGGTGGACGTCCTCGTTCCTGCAGTGCCGGGGGCGGGGCTGCTGCCGAGCGCGGCCGGCCTCGGCACGGTGCTGGCGCCGCTGCTCAAGAGCAAGTCGCTCGGCAAGAGCTTCGGCCTGTCCGTCGTCGACGCCGTCACCGGTCAGCGGCTGTACATCGCGGTCGGGCTCGACGGCGTTCACGCCGGCGTCCGTCACGAAGCTGCTGACCGGCGCCGCGGTGCTCGCGCCCTCGGGCCGGACGCGCGGCTGCGCACCCGGGTCGTCCTCCAGCCGGCGCCGACCTCGACGGTGAGTCCCGGCGCGACCCCGGGCGCGGAAGAGGCCGGCGAAGACGCCGAGACCGAGACCCCGGCGCCCGGCGTGACCGCCGGTCCGGCGGCGACCGCCGGTTCGACCGCGACCGCCGGTTCGGCGGCGACCGCGACGGCCAGCCCCACCCCGACCGGCGGCCCCGCCGTCGTCCCGCAGATCGTGCTGGTGGGCGGCGGGGACCCGTCGCTGTCGTCGCTGCCGAGCGGCAGCAACAAGCTGCCGGACTACCCTCGCCGCGCCGCACCTGGACGACCTCGCCGACTCGACGGTCGCGAAGCTTCGCGCGGACGGGACGACCCGCGTCCGGCTGCGCTACGACACGTCGATGTTCAGCGGGCGGACGTCGGCGAAGGAGTGGCCCTCGACGTACACCAGCAGCGGCGTGGTCGGGCCCGTGATGGCGCTCTCGGCGGACCAGGCCCGGATCACCCCGACGGACGGCGGACGGGTCAACGACCCGGCCGGGCGCACCGTCGGCCTGCTTCGCGAAGCTGCTCACGGACCGCGGCATCACCCTCGTGGGCGGGCGGGGCGAGGTCCAGGCCTCTCCCGCCTCGACGCTGCTGGCCGAGGTCGCGTCGGCGCCGATCGCGGCGCTCGTCGAGTTCATGCTGACCGAGAGCGACAACGACTTCGCGGAGGCGCTCGCGCGGCAGGTCGCGGTCTCCCGCGGGCTGGCGGGCACGTTCGAGGACGGGGCGGCGGCGGTCCTCGAGGTGGTCACCGGGCTCGGCGTGCCGACCGTGGGCGTCGTCATCCACGACGGCAGCGGGCTCGGCCCGGTCGAACAAGATCCCGCCGGAGACCCTCGGCCAGCTGCTCGGCATCGCGGCGACCGGGCGCGACACGGGCCTGCGTCCGCTCATCGCAGGCCTCGCGATCGCGGCCCTGACCGGGACGCTCGAGACGCACTTCTACGACGAGCGCGCCCTGCCGGCCGCCGGGCTGTTGCGCGCGAAGACCGGCAGCCTCACCGGCGTCGTCTCGCTCGCCGGGGTCGTGCCGGACACGTCCGGGCGGCTGCTGGCGTTCGCGATGATCGCCGACGGCGTCCGGCCGGGGACCTCGCAGGCCGCGCGCATCGCGATGGAGCGGGTCGGCGCCGCGCTCCTCGCCTGCGGCTGTCTCTGACGAAGGCGGAGCACTGACTACCGTGGGCGGCATGGACGAGCGAGGCGGTGCCGGCGGGGACCTGATCGACTGGGACGTGGCCAGGGCCACGGCCCGGCGCCTGCTTCCGGCGGGCCCGCCGCGCCGACCGGGCGGAGACCGCCCGCGTCGTCGCCGAGCTGCGCGTCCTCGCCGTCGAGGCCCGGGAGCACGTGCGCGGCTACACCGGCCTGACCCCCGAGGGACCGGAGCCGCCGGTGCTGGTCATCGACCGGCCCGGCTGGGTCGACGTGAACGTGGAGAGCTTCGCGTTCCTGCTCACGCCGCTGCTCGACAAGATGAGCGAGGCCCGCCCGCGCGCGGCCGCCTCGATGGTGAAGGGCGTCGGTTCGAAGGTCACCGGCACCGAGCTGGGCGCGCTGCTGTCGTTCGTCGGCACCAAGGTGCTCGGCCAGTACGAGCCGTTCACCGCCGTCGCTGGGCCTGCCGGCCGGCCGAGCGCGACGGCCGTACGGGCACGCTGCTGCTGGTCGCGCCGAACATCGTCGCCGTGGAGCGCGAGCTCGGCGTCGACCCGCACGACTTCCGGCTGTGGGTCTGCCTGCACGAGGAGACCCACCGCACCCAGTTCACGGCCGTGCCGTGGCTGGCCGGGCACATCCACGGGCTGATGCGCGAGTTCCTGCTCGAGACGGACGTCGACCCCGCGGCGCTGGCCCGCCAGCTCGGCCGGGCGGCCAAGGGCGTGCTCGAGTCGGCGACCGGGGCGCGCGAGTTCAACCTGCTGGAGCTCGTCCAGACCCCGGAGCAGCGCGCGATCCTCGAGCCGGATGACCGCGGTGATGAGCTTGCTCGAGGGCCACGCCGACTACGTGATGGACGGGGTCGGCCCCGGCGTCGTCCCGACCGTGGAGAAGATCCGGGCCGCGTTCCAGGAGCGCCGGACGTCCGCCCGCGGCCTCGACGCCTTGCTGCGCAAGCTGCTCGGCATGGAGGCCAAGCTGCGCCAGTACCGCGACGGCGAGAAGTTCGTCCGCGGGGTCGTGGACGCGGTGGGCATGGACGGGTTCAACGAGGTCTGGTCGACCCCGGAGACGCTGCCGAGCATGGCCGAGGTGCACGACCCGGACGCGTGGGTCGCCCGCGTGCACGGGCCCGCGCCCGCCCGGCGGTCTGAGGCCCGCGTGGGCCCGCACCCGGCGACGGCGGACGTGCGCCGGGCGGTCGGCGACGCGCTCGCCGACCTCGAGCCGGGCGCGACGGTGCTGGTCGCCTGCAGCGGCGGCGCGGACTCCCTCGCGCTCGCGGCCGCGCTCGCGTTCGTCGCCCCCGCCGCGCGCTGCGGGCGGGCGGCGTGAGCGTCGACCACGGGTTGCAGGACGGTTCGGCCGGCCGCGCCGCCGCGGTGGCCGACGACGATGCGCGGCCTCGGGCTCGACCCGGCCGAGGCCGTCCGGTCGAGGTCGGGCCGGGCGCCGGCCCCGAGGCGGCCGCCCGTGCCGCCCGGTACGCGGCGCTGGACGACGCGGCCGACCGGCACGGCGCCGCCGCCGTCCTGCTCGGGCACACCCGGGACGACCAGGCCGAGACCGTCCTGCTCGGCCTGGCCCGCGGGTCGGGTGCCCGCTCGCTGGCGGGGATGGCCCCGGTCGCCGGGCGCTACCGGCGTCCGCTGCTCGGCCTCGGGCCGCGACCGGGTGCTCGCGGCCTGCCGCGCGGCCGGCCTCGAGCCGTGGACGGATCCGCACAACGCCGAGCCGGCCTACGCGCGGCCCCGGGTGCGGCACGAGGCGCTGCCCGCGCTCGAAGCGGCGCTCGGCCCCGGTGTCGCGGAGGCGCTGGCCCGCACCGCCCGCCTCCTGCGCGCCGACGCCGACGCGCTGGACGAGTGGGCCGCCCGCGCGGCCGTCGACGTGCGCGCGACCCCGGCGGCGAGGCCTCGACTGCGCGCGGCTGGCGCGCGCTGCCCGCCGCCGTCCGGGCCCGGGTGCTGCGCGCGGCCGCGCTCGCGGCGGGCTGCCCGGCCGGCGGGCTGGGTGCCGCGCACGTCGAGGCGGTCGACGCGCTGGTGGTCGCCTGGCGCGGTCAGGCGGGGGTCGACCTGCCCGGCCGTGTGGTGGCGACCCGGCGGTGTGGCAGGCTCACGTTCGGCCGTCGCCCGTCGGGAACAGAGGCTCTGTGAACGCGAAGGCAGTATGAACGAGAAGGACATGGGCACGGACCTCGAGTCGATCCTGGTCGACGAGGCCGCGATCCAGGCGAAGATCGTCGAGCTGGCCGCCAAGATCGACGAGGACTACGTCGGGCCAGGACCTGCTGCTCGTCGGCGTCCTCAAGGGGGCGGTCATGGTGATGGCGGACCTCGCCCGCGCGCTCGCCCACCCGGTGGAGATGGACTGGATGGCGGTGTCGTCGTACGGGTCGGGCACGAAGTCCTCCGGCGTCGTCCGGATCCTCAAGGACCTCGACCTGGACCTCACCGGCCGGCACGTGCTCGTCGTCGAGGACATCATCGACTCGGGCCTGACGCTGTCGTGGCTGCTGGCGAACCTGTCCTCGCGGGGCACCGCCTCGCTCGAGGTGTTCGCGCTGCTGCGCAAGCCGGACGCGAACAAGGTCGCCGTCGACGGTCCGCTACCTGGGCTTCGACATCCCGAACGAGTTCGTCGTCGGCTACGGGCTGGACTACCGGGAGCGCTACCGCAACCTGCCGTTCGTCGCGACGCTCGCCCCGCACGTCTACGACGTCTAGATCGACATGGGCCGGACGGCTGATGCCACTCCGCCCGTCAGGGCCCAATCTGGGGGGAAACCATGCCAAGCCTGGGTGGATTCTGACCACAATGGGGAACCGAACCGCTGCAACCCGCGCGTTGTCTCTGTACCCGGTAGCGGGCCGAACTCGGCTCAGCGACTGCCAGGGGCGCGGTGTACCGTCGTAGATTCGACGACGGTTGTCCGGTACGGTAACCGTCAGCAGTAACGATCGCCCAGGGCGCAGCTCCCGTAGTGCGTGGGCCGGACTTGGCAGGAGGGACGGGGCGATTCCGCCCCGCGTCGATGGACGTCAAGAAGCATCTCCGTGGGCCCGTGGTGTGGATTCTCATCGCGGTGCTTGCCGTCATCGTGGTCAGCCGTGTCTTCGACGCGGCCAACGGCTACCAGAAGGTCGACACCGCTACGGCGATCGAGGCCATCAACACCGACCAGGTGAAGTCAGCGACTCTGATCGGCGGCGGCGAGCGGAAGATCCAGCTGACCCTCAAGCCGCCGGCGAAGAACAACAAGATCCAGGCCTCGTACATCGAGGAGCAGGGGATCAAGCTCGCCGAGCTGCTGCAGGCGAAGAGTGACGTCGGGAAGATCCAGGACAAGTACAACATCGTCAACCCGCGTCAGAACATCTTCGTCACCATCCTCGTCACGCTGCTCCCGTTCGTGCTGATCATCTTGATCTTCCTGTTCCTGATGAACCGCATGCAGGGCGGCGGGGGCAAGGTGATGCAGTTCGGCAAGTCCAAGGCGAAGTTGATCTCGAAGGACACCCCGAAGACGACCTTCGCCGACGTGGCCGGTGCCAACGAGGCCGTCGAGGAGCTCCAGGAGATCAAGGAGTTCCTGGAGGCCCCGGGCAAGTTCCAGGCCATGGGCGCGAAGATCCCGAAGGGCGTGCTGCTCTACGGCCCGCCCGGAACGGGCAAGACCCTGCTGGCCCGCGCCGTCGCCGGCGAGGCCGGGGTGCCGTTCTACTCGATCTCCGGTTCCGACTTCGTCGAGATGTTCGTGGGTGTCGGCGCCAGCCGCGTCCGCGACCTGTTCGAGCAGGCCAAGACGAACGCTCCGGCCATCATCTTCGTCGACGAGATCGACGCCGTCGGCCGGCACCGTGGCGCAGGCCTCGGCGGTGGGCACGACGAGCGCGAGCAGACGCTCAACCAGCTGCTCGTCGAGATGGACGGCTTCGACGTCAAGGGTGGGGTCATCCTCATCGCGGCGACGAACCGCCCCGACATCCTCGACCCGGCGCTGCTGCGCCCGGGCCGCTTCGACCGGCAGATCGCCGTGGACCGTCCCGACCTGCTGGGCCGCCACGACATTCTCAAGGTCCACGCCCGGGGCAAGCCGCTCGACGCCGACGTCGACCTGCAGGTCGTCGCACGCCGTACCCCGGGCTTCACGGGCGCCGACCTGGCGAACGTGCTGAACGAGGCGGCGCTGCTCACCGCCCGCGCCGACGGCAAGCTGATCGACAACATGCGGCCCTCGACGAGGCGATCGACCGCGTCGTCGCCGGGCCGCAGAAGTCCTCTCGTCTGATGAACGAGAAGGAGAAGAAGATCACCGCGTACCACGAGGGCGGTCACGCCCTGGTGGCTGCGGCGCTCCCGCACACCGACCCGGTGCACAAGATCACGATCCTGTCCCGGGGCCGGGCGCTCGGCTACACGATGGTGCTGCCGGAGGAAGACAAGTACTCGACCACTCGCGCCGAGATGCTCGACCAGCTCGCGTACATGATGGGCGGGCGCGCGGCGGAGGAACTGATCTTCCACGACCCGACCACCGGTGCGTCGAACGACATCGAGAAGGCCACCTCGCTGGCCCGGGCGATGGTCACGCAGTACGGCATGACCGAGCGGCTCGGCGCGGTCAAGCTGGGCCAGGAGAGCGGCGAGGTCTTCCTCGGCCGCGACATGGGCCACCAGCGTGACTACTCGGAGGAGATCGCGGCGATCGTCGACGAGGAGGTCAAGAAGCTCATCGAGAACGCGCACAACGAGGCTTGGCGCATCCTGGCCGACAACCGCGACATCCTCGACGAACTGGTGCTCGAGCTGCTCGAGAAGGAGACGCTGAACAAGGCCGAGGTCGCGGCGATCTTCACAGCGCCTCAACCGCTGGCCGAGCGTCCCGCCTGGACGGGTTCCGAGACCCGCATCCCGTCCAACCGGCCGCCGATCATGACCCCGAAGGAGATCGCCCTGGCCAACGGGCGTGACGACCGAGGGTCCCGGTCAGCACGATCAAGCCGACGGAGCACGCGGACAACCGCCCGGCGCACGAGCCCGACACGCGGCCCGGCCGCTCCGGCCGTCCGCTGCTGGACCCGCCCGGCGCTCTGAGCGACACGCACGACGGAACGGCCCCGACGCACCTGGGCGCCGGGGCCGTTCCGCGTCCGTGGCGGACCCGCCGACCATCCCGTGCGTCCGGCACAGCGTCGCTATAGCGCGCGTTTGCCGGACGCCGGGGTGTCCGGCCGGCGGATGCGGGTCGGCTCGGCACGTAGGGTGGCGAGCGTGGTGCACCCGATCTCGCTGCCCGACGACGGCGCCCCGCTGCGCCCGTACGACGCGGAGCGCGTCGAGCGGGCGGTCCGCGAGATCCTGCTGGCCATCGGCGAGGACCCCGACCGCGACGGCCTCAAGGACACCCCCGCCCGCGTCGCCCGCGCGTACGGCGAGATGTTCGCCGGGCTGCGCCAGCGTCCCGAGGACGTCCTGACCACGACGTTCGACCTCGGCCACGACGAGATGGTCCTGGTCCGCGACATCGAGATGTTCAGCTGCTGCGAGCACCACCTCGTCCCGTTCCACGGGGTCGCGCACGTCGGCTACATCCCGGCGAAGGACGGGCAAGATCACCGGGCCTGTCGAAGCTCGCCCGCCTGGTGGACGTGTACGCGAAACGCCCGCAGGTCCAGGAGCGCCTGACCAGCCAGGTCGCCGACGCGCTCATGCGCCTGCTCGAGCCGCAGGGCGCGCTGGTCGTGATCGAGGCCGAGCACCTGTGCATGACGATGCGCGGCGTCCGCAAGCCGGGGGCGAAGACGATCACCTCCGCCGTCCGGGGCGTGATGCTGAACCCGGCCACCCGCGCCGAGGCGATGAGCCTGATCATGGCCGGCCCCGCCCGCCGCTGATCCCGCGGCCGCGCGCGGTGGCAGGCTGGCGCCCGTGCCGAGTGCCGCTCGCTCCCCGTGCCGGGGCTTCCGGCGCCCGGACGCTGCCTGGTCATGGGCGTCGTCAACGTGACGCCGGATTCGTTCTCGGACGGCGGGGAGTTCTTCGACGCGGCCGCGGCCATGGCCCAGGGCTGCCGGCTGACCGCCGAGGGCGCGGACCTCGTGGACGTCGGCGGCGAGTCCACCCGGCCCGGGCGCGGACCGGGTCCCCGTGGAGGAGGAGCTTGCGCCGGGTCGTCCCGGTCGTGCGCGAGCTCGCCGCCGCGGGGGTCCTCGTCGCCGTCGACACGACCCGGGCGGCGGTCGCGGAGGCCGCCCTCGGGGCCGGCGCGATCGCGTGAACGACGTCAGCGGCGGACTCGCCGACCCGGGGATGGTGCCGCTGGTGGCCTCCGCGCGCGTACCGTACGTCCTCATGCACTGGCGGGGTCCGAGCGCGGACATGCAGACGCCGGGCGGTCTACGACGACGTGGTCACCGACGTGCGCGACGAGCTGCAGCCGCCGCCTCGACGCGGTGGTCGCCGGCGGGGTCGACGCCGAGCGGATCGTGCTCGACCCGGGGCTCGGGCTTCGCCAAGACCGCCGAGCACAACTGGGCACTGCTGCGCGCGCTGGACTAGCTGCACGCGCCTCGGCCGGCCCGTGCTGGTCGCGGCGTCCCGCAAGGCGTTCCTGGGCCGCCTGCTGGCCGCCGCCCGACGGGACGCTGCGCCCGATGGCCGCCCGCGACGACGCCTCCGCCGCGGTCTCGGCGCTCGCCGCGCGCGGCCGGCGCCTACTGCGTGCGGGTGCATGAGGCGCGTCCGTCCCGGGACGCGGTCGAGGTCGCCGCCGCCTGGGCCCGGCGGCTCGTCAGCGCTCGAGCGACGTCCGGCGAGCTGCTGTGACCGTCGACGCCGAGGCCGACCGCAACCAGGTCGTCGAGGCGAACCGGCGCTCTACGCCGCGTTCGAGGCCGCCGACCTCGACGCGATGGGGGAGGTCTGGGCGACCGGGGCGGTCGTCTGCGTCCACCCGGGGTGGCCGACGCTGCGCGGGCGGGAGCGGGTGCTCCGCTCCTGGGCGATGATCATGGCGAACACCAGCTACATCCAGTTCTTCCTCACGGACGTCGAGGTCGAGCTCGCCGGCGACGTCGCGGTGCTGACCTGCGTCGAGAACATCCTCACCGCGGTCGACCCGAGCAACCCGGACGCCGACGACACCTCGTTCGCGGGCGCGAAGGCGGTCGCCACGAACGTCTTCCGCCGGACCGCCACCGGCTGGCGCCTCTGGGTGCACCACGGCTCCCCGGTGATGGGGTCGCGCGGCCGCCGCAAGGACTACCCGGGCGACGACGACCGGCGCCGAAGCACGGGTAGGTTTGCCCTGACGCATCCCGGGGGGCCGAGACGCCGAAGGGATCCGGATGAGCCACGGCGGCACGACCCAGCTGGACCGCGTGGCGCTGCGCGGCCTGCGGGGTTTCGGCCGGCACGGTGTCCTGCCCGCGGAGCGGCGCAACGGCCAGGCCTTCCTGGTCGACGTCGAGCTCGGTCTCGACACGAGGGCCGCCGCGACCAGCGACGACCTCGCCGACACGGTCGACTACGGGGCGCTCGCCGACCGCGTCGTCGCCCTCGTCGAGGGCGCCGCCCGTCAACCTCATCGAGACGCTCGCCGAGCGGATCGCCGCGCTCTGCCTCGCGCAGGCGGCGGTCTCGAACGTCCAGGTCACGGTCCACAAGCCGTCGGCGCCGGTCAGCGTGCCGTTCGACGACGTCTCAGTCACGATCAATCGGAGCCGCTCGTGAACGACTCGTCCCGCGCGTTCGACGTCGACGACACCCTGACGGGTCAGCTCCGGCCGATCCGCCGGGCGGTCCTGTCCCTCGGCAGCAATGCCGGCGACCGGGCCACCAACCTGCAGAACGCCGTCGACGCGATCCTGGACGCGCCGGGCATCTGGGGCCTGAGCGGTCTCGCCGGTCTACGAGACCGACCCGCTGCAGCCCGGCGACGGCCCGGCCTTCCTCAACGCCGATCCTGGTCGTCGACACCGAGATGTCGGGCGCCACGCTGCTGGAGCGTTGCCACGCCGTCGAGGAGGCCTTCGGCCGCGCCCGGGTGGGGGAGGACCGCCGCGGTCCGCGCCGGCTCGACATCGACGTGATCGCGCTCGCCGACCGGATGCTGGACGACCCGAAGATCACCCTGCCGCACCCGCGGGCGCACGAGCGCGCGTTCGTCCTGCAGCCCTGGTACGACGTGGAGCCGAACGCGGACCTGCCGGGCAAGGGCAAGGTCGCCGACCTGCTGATGGACGTCGACCTGTTCACCGTCCGCCGCCAGCACCAGATCGTGCTCGAACTGCCCGCATGACACCCACGCGGTGGCCCGGTGCTGGCCGGGATCGCGGCGATCGCCGCCGCGCTCGGCTGGGCCGGCGGCCTGCTGATCGACGGGTCGGGACGCAGCGCTGCCGCGCGTCCCACCGTCCGCGCCGACGGTGCTGCTGCTGTTCGTGGCCATCTTGCTGGCGTGCGCCCTGACGACCCGGTCGCGGCTGAACGCGCTGCGCGACCGGCGCCCGGACGCCGAGGGTATCGACTCGCTGACCGTGGCGCGCTACGGCGTGCTGGCCCGGGCGAGCTCGCCCGTCGGAGCGCGGCGTCGCCGGCCTGTACGCGGGATTCGCGATCTTCCTGCTCGGGCGACCTCGGGCGCCGCGGGCCGCGACACCCGGCTCGTCATGTCGCGGTCTCGCGGTCGCCGCCGCGCTGGCGCTCGTCGGCGTGGCGTTGTTCCTCGAGCACGTGTGCAAGCTGCCGAACAAGCCTGACAACAAGTCCGGCGACGCGGCCGTCCTGCGCAAAGCTCTGCCCCGCGCCAGCGCGCGACGGCGGCTCGACACACGACACGTGAGAATCGCGGCGCGCCTCACCAGAATCTGTAGTCACACCGGTTACGGTTCCGGCCATGACTCGTGGTCGACACCGCCATCACCTGACCCCGCTGACGGTGCATTCCTCCCGTCGCGCTGGGCGCGCTCGCCACCGCCGGCGTCGTCCTCGCGGTGGTGAACGGCAATCTCCAGGTTCTGCGCCTCGCGGTGATCGCCTCCTGGGTGATCGCCCTGAGCGTCGCGGGCTGGAGCTGGAACCGCAGCCGCAAGTACAGCCGCACGCTCGCCCTGCAGGAGTCGACTCGCCGCCGCGAGGAGTCGCTGTTCAGCCGAGCAGCTGGCCGCCATGCAGGCGACGCTCACGCTGATGCAGGAACAGCTCGGCGTGCTGACGACCGAGTCCGGTCGAGATGCGCCGCGAGATCGTCGACCTGCGCCGCGACAAGGCCGAGGCGGAGGAGACGCTGCGCGCGGCCCGTGCCGAGCGCGCCCGCCAGCGCCAGGCCGACCAGGAGATGGCCGACCAGCGGCTGCTCACGGTCGCCGCGTTCGAGGCGGCCGCGACCGTCCTCGAGGCGCTCGAGGCCGCGGCCCCCGGCGACGAGCAGGACTGGGTGAGCTCCTGGGTCGCCAGCCTCGCCGACCACGAGCTCGACCTCACGATGCACGACGACACCATCCCGCTGGAACTCGAGATCGAGATGCCGGTCGCCAACACGGCCTGACGGGGGCCTTCGCCCGAGGTCGATCGCCCCGGGCGACGGTCGCTCTGTCGTGAGCTCGTCCGAGCGCTTACCCTCGGTGCCAACCCAATCAAAGACGCGGGGCGGCATCCCGGGATTCTGCGAGGTTTCGTGATGGCCGAGCTCGATTACGGCGGCGCGATCGCCGGCTTCCAGCACGCCGGGCCGGGGGATATCGTCGCCCTGCTCAGCGCCGCCGCCGCGCCGATCGGCGGCCGCGAGGTGATGGTGTTCCTGGTCGACTACGAGCAGGCTGCGCTCCAGCCGCTGCTGCTGGGCGAGGCCTGGGCGGCCACGAACTGGGCGGAACTGAGCGAGATCCCCGCCGAGCAGGACATCGCCAGCACGGTGGCCGGGCGATGTTTCCGCACCGGTGAACCGTTGACCGTCACCCGCGGCGACGGTGTCCGGGTGTGGGTGCCCTTGGTCGAGCAGGCGGACCGGACCGGGGTTCTGGCCCTGACCGTGCCTGAAGCGTCGGCCACTGTGGTCAGCCAGTGTGTCAATCTCGGGCTGTTTGCCGGTCTGCTGATCGCGAGCGCCGCCCGGTACAGCGACATCTTCCATCTGCTGCGGCAGGGCCGGAGCATGACAGCGGCCGCGGGCATGCAATGGGACCTGCTCCCGCCGATGACGGTGGCCAGCGCCCGCGTGGTCAGCACCGGCGTCCTCGAGCCGGCCTACGAAGTCGCCGGGGACGCCTTCGACCACAGCCTCAACGACGGCTGGTTGCATGTCGGGATCTTCGACGGCATGGGCCACGACATCTCCAGCACGCTGATGACCACCCTCGCCGTCGGCATCTACCGGCACGCGCGACGCGCGCGGATGCCGCTACCCGACGTTCGGCGCGCCGTCGACACGGCCCTGGCCGAGCATTGGGCCGGCGACGGTTTCGTGACCGGCGTGCTGCTGCAGCTCCAGCTGAGCACGGGCCGGTTGGAGTGGACGACCGCCGGGCACCCCGCGCCGTTGTTGCTGCGTGGGCGCACTGTCGTCGGCGAGCTGGACCATCCCCCGCTGCTGCCGTTCGGGTTGGGGGACCCCGCCCCTACGTCCGCTCACGAGCAACTTCAGCCCGGCGACAGCCTGCTCCTGTTCACGGACGGCGTCGTGGACGGCCGACCCTCCCGGAACGGCGCTCTGGGAATCGAACGCCTTGCCGACCTGTGGGAACGGGAGACGCAGGCGCAGCGGACCCCGGAGGAGGTCACGCGCCGACTCGCTCAAGCTGTCATCGACCACCAGGGCGGCAAGCTCGACGACGACGCCACCATCGTGCTCGTCCAATGGCACGGCGCGTCCCCCGACCTCCCCCGCGAAGACGGGCTCTAGGCGCCCGCCGTCACTTGTCGACGTCGCCCGACGACGAAGAACAGCGAGCCGAGGATCGCGACCATGTCGGAGATCAGGGTGCCGGGCAGCAGGTCGGTCAGGACCTGGACGTTGTTGTACGACGCCGAGCGCAGCTTCAGCCGCCACGGGGTCTTCTCCCCGCGCGAGACCAGGTAGTAGCCGTTCAGGCCGAGCGGGTTCTCCGTCCAGGCGTAGGTGTGGCCCTCGGGGGCCTTGAGCACCTTCGGCAGGCGGACGTTGATCGGCCCGGTCGGCAGCTCGTGCAGCCGGGCGCAGCACGCGTCGGCGAGGTCGAGGGAGACCTCGAGCTGCTCGCGCAGGACCTCGAAGCGGGCCAGGCAGTCGCCCTCGGTGCGGGTGACGACGCGCCCGGGCCCGCCGGCGGCGAACAGCTCGGCGTACGCGAGGTACGGCTCGTCGCGGCGCAGGTCGAAGTCGACGCCGGACGCCCGCGCGACCGGCCCGGACACCCCGTACGCGTGCACGAGCGCCGGCGCGAGCACGCCGACCCCCCGGGTGCGGGCCCGGAAGATCTCGTTGCCCAGCAGGAGCTTGTCGAACTCCGGCATCCGGGACCGGACGGCGGCGACCGCGGCGGACGTCCGGCCCAGCCAGCCGGCCGGGAGGTCCTCCTTGAGGCCGCCGACGCGGTTGAACATGTAGTGCATGCGGCCGCCGGAGATCTCCTCCATGACGGTCTGGATCTCCTCGCGCTCGCGGAACGCGTGGAACACGGGGGTGATGGCCCCCATCTCCAGGGGATAGGCCCCGAGGAACATCAGGTGGTTGAGGACGCGGTTGAGCTCGGCCAGCAGGGTCCGTGCCCAGACCGCCCGGACGGGGACCTCCATGCCGAGCATCCGCTCGACGGCCAGGACCACGCCGAGCTCGTTCGCGAACGCCGAGAGCCAGTCGTGTCGGTTGGCCAGCACGATGATCTGGCGGAAGTCGCGGACCTCGAACAGCTTCTCCGCGCCACGGTGCATGTAGCCGACGATCGGCTCGGCCGCGACGATGCGCTCGCCGTCCAGGACGATCCGCAGACGCAGGACCCCGTGCGTGGACGGGTGCTGCGGCCCGATGTTGAGGACCATGTCGGCGGTGGCGAGCCCGCCCGCGCCGATGCCGACCCCGACCGTGGTCTCCATGTGAGGGGAGTCTGCCAGTCGGGGCCGGTCTGCTCGGCTACCGGTTGCGCGGGCCGCTGCCCGAGTCGCTGTGGGTCGACGCGGCGGCGGTGGGCTCCGTGGTCGCGGGGATCGCGGCCACCCAGGCGCCGGAACCGGCGAAGATCGCGGCCGTCAGCGTGGTGACGGCCAGGACCCGCCGGACCGTGACCAGGACGAATCGGCCGCGGTCGCGGGTGGCGCCGATCTCCTCGGCGAGCATCTCGTCGTCGAGGAACGCCATCTCGCCCAGCGCCGGACGAGCCGGCGCGTCGGGCTCGAGGACCTCGAGCGGGGTGAGCTCCATCGCCGCGGGCTGCTCCGCCTGGGCCGCCGGGAAGGCGGCCCCGGGCGCGGCCCGCATGAGGTCCTCCAGTCCGGCGACCGGGCGGGCGGGGACGACGAAGCGTGGCGCCTGCTCCGCCGGGATCTCGATGCCGCCCGCGAGGTCTGCCTCGCGTGCGGCAGGGCGGGCCGACTCGTCGAGCTCGAGGCCCACGAGAGCGGAGCGGCCCGCACCGCGGCGGTGCATGATCGGGCGTCCCGTGCCGGGGACGCCGGAGATGATCGGCGCGGGCACAGGTTCGAGCCCGGACGTCGCGGCCGCGACCGCGGACGCGGCCGCTCGTGCGGCCTTCGTGCCGGGGACCTTCCCGAGAGCGACCTTCTGCAGGGCGACCTTGGGCTGGGTGACCTTGGGCCGGGCAACCTCGGGTTGGGCGACCTCGACTGGGGTGGCCGCGACGAACGCTGCGACCTCGACCTCGTCCGCGACCGGCTCGTGCGCGGGCGCGTTCGCGGGCCGTGCCTTCTGCGGTCGGGCCTTCTCGGGACGGGGCTTCTTGTCCGCGCGGACCTTCGCGGGCCGGCGGGTCTTGGCCGTCACGACGGGGATCTCGGTCGTCAGGTCGTCCGCGAAGACGTCCGCGCCGCGGCCGTCCTCGTCGCGGTCGGCCGGCGCGGTGTCGGTCGCGACGTCGAAGAGGTCGACGACGGGGGCGAGCGGTGCGTCCGCCGGGGTCAGGCTCAGCGACAGGGCGGCACCGGTGGCGACGGCCAGCTTCGGGTCGATGTCGCGGGTGACCGCGACGCCGGGGCCGAGGTGCGCCGAGAGCATCTGGGTGACCAGGGGGATCCGCGAGGACCCCCCGGTCAGCAGCAGGCAGGTCAGCTGCTCGGCGTCGAGGTCCGCGTCGTCGAGGGCGCGGTCGAACGCGTCGAGGGTCAGCTCGAGCGAGCCGCCGACGAGGTCCTCGAACTCGGCCCGCGTGATCCGGATGTTGGTGGCGATGTCGGCGAGCAGGACCGGGACGGTCGCGGCGGTGTCCGAGGACAGCGCCTCCTTCGCGTCGACGCTGTCGGCCCGCAGGCGCGACATGGCCGCCGCGGTCACGGGGTCGAGGTCGCCGTCGAAGAGCTCCGGGTCGAGAGCGTCCCCGAGCGAACCGAGGACGTGGGTCAGGATCGCGTCGTCGAAGTCGATGCCGCCGAGCTCGGGCAGCCCGTGCGGGCGGCCGACGAGGGCGAATCGGCCGTCGAGGTCGGCCTGCAGCAGGGCGACGTCGAAGGTGCCGCCGCCGAGGTCGTAGACGGCGACGGTGGCGTCCGCGGCGAGCCGGCCCGTGTGGGCGTAGCTGATCGCGGCGGCCTCGGGCTCGCTGACCAGCGCGGCGGCCAGGTCCTGTGCGGCGAGTGCGCCGAGGAGCAGTTCCTTCTTGTGCGGGCCCCAGGACGCGGGGTGGGTGACGGCGATCGACGCCGGCGCCGCTCCCTCACGCTCGGTGACCTTGGCGACGACCCAGGCGATCATCATCGCGGCCAGGTCGTGGGCGAAGTAGCGCTGGTGCCGTGCGCACCCGACGACCAGCGGCGTCTCGTCGCCGATCCGGCGCTTGAACTGCCGCACCACCCGGTCGGGTTCGGTCAGGGCACGACGTTCTGCCGCGTCACCGTAAAGAACGGTGTCGTCCGCGCCGATGAACAGGACTGACGGAACTGCCGCCGACCTGTCTCCGAGCGTGAAAACTTCCGGGGCGGCCCCGTCGCGAAGTACTGCTGCGGCGGTGAACGTCGTCCCGAGGTCCACACCAAGCGTGTAAGCCATGGCAAAAAGGCCCTTCGTATGCGTCTCCCCTATATGACCACGGGGGGCGCATCGGCGTTCCCCCATCACAGGAAAAGCTCGGCTCGGATGGTAACGGCTCGGCCATGAGCGCCTATGAAATGGGTGACGATCATGGGATCTGTAATCGCTCGAGGCGAATGTCCGAATTGACGGCCAATGCGAAGTCCCAGGTCAGCGGCCCGTAGGGGATCGCATATCGCCCAAGTGGTGCAATTTGGACACGGCCCCCTATTGTCGGGTCGTTACGGAGCGCGTTCGCCCCCTAATCGCGTCTATCCGATGTGGGGGATACCCCCGATGGAGCCGGCTCGCTGGTTCGTAGCTTCTAAACAGGAGCTGTGGCCGTCGGGCCACGCTGTCGTTCATTGGGTGGGGAGAACTACATGTCCAAGCCTTCGCTTCTCGACTGGATTACGAGCCTCATGCGTGACGGGTCAGCCCGTCAGGCCTTCTACGACAACCCGGAGCGGGTGCTGGCCTCCGCCGGCTTCTCCGCGCAGTGCGGCCCGGACGTCGATGAGGCGCGTAGTCACCTGGTCGACAACCCGTGCGTCTCCGGGGGCGGCCACGGCCACCACGGCAACCACGGTGGGTCGGGCGTCGAGGAGATCACGTACATCCTCAACAACTACAACTACGACATCGACATTGACGGCGGCGGCGACACCGACGTCGACGTGGATGTAGACGTGGACGTGGACGTGGACGTGGACGGCGGCGGCGGCGAGGACGGCGGCGACGAGACCGAGATCGACATCGACGGGGACAACAACATCGTCACGGTCGGCGACGACAACGTGACGGTCGTCGGCGACAACAACGGCACCATCAACACGGGCAACGGCAACACGATCGGTGACAACAACACCGACATCGACGTCGACGACTCTCAGGGCGTCATCATCGGAGACGGCAACACCCAGTACAACAACAACGGGGACAACTTCCTCGGTGGCAACCAGAACATCGGCGACCAGAACGACAACAGCGGCACGATCAACAACAACAACGGCATCGGCAACCAGCTGCTGAACATCGGCAACGGCGACGGCAACACGATCGGCCTGATCAACGGCGGCCTGATCAACGGCGGGCTCGTCAACACCGGCGACGTCGGCCTGGTCAACACGGGTGACCTGCTGAACGGCTCCCTCAACGGCGTCCTCAACGGCAACGCCAACGGGATCCTCGCGGGCTCGCTGAACGGCTCCCTCAACAACCTGCTCGGCGGCGGCATCGCCAACGACGGCGGGATCCTGTCCGGCAACGGCGACATCCTCTCCGGCACGGGGGTCCTCAACGGGGTCCTCGGCGGCGACATCCTCGGCGGCGGGATCAACGACGTCGTCGCCGGCGGCGTTCTGACCGACCTGGTCGACGGCGGCCTCCTGAACGACGGTGGCGTCCTCGGCAACCTCAACGTCAGCGACGTCATCGACGGCGGCGTGGGCGGGGTCCTCAACGGCGGCGGCGTCCTCGGCAACCTGGGCGGCGTGCTGAACGGCGAAGGCGTCGGCGGCATCCTGAACGGCGCGGGCCCGGTCAACGTGCTCGGCGATCTGGTGGACGCGAACGGCGCCGGTGTCCTGAACGGCATCCTGGGCGGCGGGGACATCCTCAACGGCCTGCTCGGCGGCGACAACCTGCTGCGCGAGGGCGTCCTCAGCAACCTCGACGCCACGAACGTCCTGCGTCAGGGCATCCTGAACGGCGACGGGCTCCTCGGCGACGGCATCCTCGACAACGCGCTCGGCCAGGCGGACATCCTCTCGGGCGAGAACCTGCTCAGTAACGTCCTCGGCGGCGAGGGCATCCTGACCGGCGAGAACGCGCTGGGCCAGGTGCTCGGCGGCGAGGTCGTCGGCGGGGTCCTGAACTCGGACTCGGGCATCCTCAGCTCCGGCCTGCTGAACGGCACCGGCGCGCTCGGCAATATCCTCGGCGGCGAGAACGCGCTCGGCCAGGTCCTGCAGGGCGGGATCCTGAACAGCCTCGCGGGTGGCGCCGGCGGCGTCCTCGGCGCCGGCGTCCCCGTCGACGCAGCCGGCCTGCTCCCCGCGGGCCTCGGCGGCATCCTGTCCGGCAACAACATCTCCGACAACGTGCTCGGTGACATCACCGGCATCGCGGGCGGGGCGGGCGGCGTCGGCAACATCCTCGGCGGCGACATCCTCGGCGGCGACGACCTCGTCGGTGGCGTCCTCGCGGGCGGCATCCTCGACAACACGCTGGGCCAGGCCGACCTCGGTGGAGTCCTCGGCGCCGGCATCCTCAACCCGACCGACTTCCTCGGTGGCGAGATCCTCGGCGACGGCATCCTGGACAACGCGCTCGGGCAGGCGGACGTCCTCAACGTCCTCACCGGCGAGAATGCCCTCGGGCAGGCACTTCTGGGCGGCGTCGCGAACGGCGGCCTGCTCGGTGCCGGCATCCTGAACCCCGGCGGTGGCATCGCGGAGGGTCTGCTCGGCGGCGAGGGCGCGCTCAACGGCCTCACCGGCGCGGGCGACGTCCTCAGCAACATCGGCGCGGTCGCCGGTGTCGGCGACGTGCTCAGCTCGGACCTCCTGAGCGGCAACGTCGTCGGCGGCGTCCTCGGGATCGCAGACGTGGCCAACGACCTCGGCGGAATCGCCAACGGGACGGGCAACGTCACCGCGATCGTCACGGACCTGACGGACGGCATCGCGGGCGGCGGGATCCTCCCGGCCGGCCTGGCCGACGTCAGCGACCTCGGCGGCGTCCTCAACGGGAACACGCTCGGCGACATCTTCAGCAACAACGCGGTCGGCGACGTCACCAACACGATCGGCGGCCTCGCGGCTGTCGGCGACATCCTGGGCGGCGCGGACATCGACGCGGTTCAGGGCGTGCTCGGCGTTGTCAACGCCCCGAACGCGCTCGGTCAGGTTCTCCAGGGCGGCATCGGCAGCATCCTCGGCGAGGGCATCGGCAACGACGGCCTCCTCGGCGAGGGCGTCGGTGGCGTCGTCAACGGCCCCGTCACCGCACCGATCACCTCCATCATCGGCGGCGTCGCCACGGGCGACATCCTCGGCGGCCTCGCGGCCGGCGGCGGCATCCTCAACCCGGCGGGCGGCATCCTCACCGGCCTCGCCGGCGGCGGGGACATCCTCGGTGGCGTGCTGGGCGAGGGCGTCGGCAACGACGGCCTCCTCGGCGGCGAGATCCTCGGCGAGGGCGTCGGCGGCGTCGTGAACGGCGACGTTCTCGGCGACGTGTTCGCTCCGATCACGACCATCACCGGCCCGATCACCAACCTGGGCGACATCGTCAGCCCGGACACCGGCATCTTGGCGCCGATCACCAACCTGGGCGACATCACGGCGGTCGGCGGCATCCTCGCCCCGATCACGAACCTGGGCGACATCGTCAGCCCGGACACCGGCATCTTCGGTGGCCTGGCCAACGTCGGCGACGTCGCGGCCGTGCTGCCGGGCCTCGTCGGCACTGGCGACGTCCTGTCCGACCTGGTCGACGCGGGCGACGTGTTCGCCCCCGTCACCGGCCTGGTCGGCGACATCACCGGCGTGGCGGCCCCCGTCACCGCGGTGAGCGGTATCTTCGCTCCGATCACCGGCGTGGCCGGCGACCTGACCAGTACGGTCGGCGACGTCACCAGCGTCACGGGCCCGATCACCGGCGTGGGCGGCATCCTCGCCCCGATCACCAACCTGGGCGACGTCACCGGCGTGGGCGGCATCTTCGCCCCGGTCAGCGGCGTGGCCGCTGCCCTCGGCGACGTCACCGGTGTCGGCGGCGACCTGACGAGCACCATCGGCGACGTGACCGCCCCGGTCACCGCGCTGACCGGTGTCTTCGCTCCGATCACCGCGATCACCGGCCCGATCTCCGACCTGGCCGACGTGGCGGCGCTGTCCGACCTGGCCGACGTGGGCGACCTCGTCGACGGCGGCATCCTGTCCGACCTGGCCGACGCTGCCGTCATCGGCAACGCGGTCGGCGATCTCGTCGACGCGGGCGACGTGCTCGCGCCGATCGCGGCGCTGAACGACGTGGCCGATGTGTTCGCCCCGATCGCGGCCCTGACCGACCTGGCCGACGTCGGCGACGTGTTCGCGCTGGCTCCGATCACGGACCTCGCGGACGTGGCGGCGCTCTCGGACCTCGCCGACCTGGCCGACCTGGCCGACGTGGGCGACGTCTTCGCCCCGATCACCGCGCTGGCCCCCGTCACGGCGATCGCGCCGATCCTGGCGAACGTCGGCGACATCACCGACCTGGCCGACCTCACCGACCTGGCCGACGTGGCGAACCTGACCGACCTCGCCGACGTCGCGGACGTCGCGGACATCGGCGCGATCCTCGCGAACGTCGGGGACGTGACGGCGATCGCGCCGATCCTGGCTCCGATCACCGACCTGGCGGACGTGGCTGCGCTGAGCGACCTGGCCGACCTGACCAACATCGCGAACGTCGGCGCCGTCCTGGCCAACATCGGCGACATCACCGACCTGGCCGACGTCGGCGACATCACTGACGTCGCCGACATCGCTGCCGTCCTCGCGGACGTGGCGGACGTCGCGGCGCTGTCGGACCTCGCGGACCTGGCGGCGTTCGCGCCGATCACGGACCTGGCGGACCTCGGAGACGTCACGGCGATCGCGCCGATCCTGGCCCCGATCACCGCCCTGGCGCCCATCACGGCCCTGGCCCCGATCACGGACCTCGCGGACGTGGCGAACCTGACCGACCTGGCCGACCTCGGGGACGTCACCACCGTCCTCGCGGACGTTGCGGACGTCGCGGCCCTGACAGACCTGGCGGACGTGGCGGCGCTCGCGCCGATCACGGCGCTGGCCCCGATCACGGACCTGGCGGACGTGTTCGCGCCCCTCACGGACGTGGCGGACGTGTTCGCCCCGATCGCGAACCTGACGGACCTGGCGGACGTGGTGGCGCTCGCGCCGATCACGGCGCTGGCCCCGATCACGGACCTGGCCGACCTGGGCGACATCACCGACCTGGCGGACGTGTTCGCCCCGGTCGCGGCCCTGACCGACCTGGCCGACATCACGGACGTGGCGGACGTGTTCGCGCCGCTCACAGACGTGGCCGACGTCCTCGCGATCGCCCCGGTCACCGATCTGGCGGACGTGCTGGCCATCGCCCCGGTGGACGCCCTGTCCGACCTGGCCGACATCGGTGACATCACCGACGTGGCCGACGTGTTCGCGTCCGATCACCACCCTGGCGCCGATCACGGACCTGGCGGACGTTCTGGCCATCGCTCCGGTGGACGCCCTGTCCGACCTGGCCGACATCGGTGACATCACCGACGTGGCGGACGTTCTGGCCATCGCTCCGGTGGACGCCCTGTCCGACCTGGCCGACATCGGTGACATCACCGACCTGGCGGACATCACCGACCTGGCGGACATCACCGACCTGGCGGACCTGACCGACCTGGCGGACATCACCGACCTGGCGGACCTGACCGACCTGGCGGACCTGACCGACCTGGCGGACGTCACCAACGTGGTGGCTCCGGTCACCAACATCATGGGGACGGCCGTGCCGGTCGTGACGACGGTGACGGGCCTGGCTGCGACGGTTGCCCCGGTCACGGGCATCCTGACCGGCTTGGCGCCCACCACCGGGATCCTGAGCGGCCTGTTCACCAACGTGGGCCCGGTCGGCGGGATCCTGAACGGGCTCGCGCCGGCCACCGGGATCGCTCCGGTCACGGGCATCCTGAACGGGCTCGCGCCGGTCACCGGGATCGCTCCGGTCACGGGGCTCATCTCGAACATCGCCCCGGTCACGGGCATCGTCTCGGGTATCACCCCGGTCGTTGCCCCGGTCACGGCCCTCACGAGCCCGCTGGCTGCGGCGGCTGTCGCCGCTCCGATCACGGACTCGATCACCGACGTCGTCGACCTCACCACGGTCGCCGGCACGGTTACCGGCCCGCTGGCCACGATCGCGCCCGTCACGGCCGTGGTCGCGGCTCCGATCGACGCGGTCCAGGACGTGTTCGACGGTGGCATCACCGCCCCGATTACGGACGTGGTCGGTGGGGTCACCGCCCCGGTCACGGGCGTCAACGGTCCGGTCTCGGACGTGGTCGGTGGGGTCACCGCCCCGATCACCGGCGTCAACGGCCCGGTCACCGCCGTGGTGACGGACGTCGTCGGTGGGGTCACCGCCCCGGTCACGGGCGTCAACGGTCCGGTCTCGGACGTGGTCGGCGACGTCACCGCCCCGATCTCGAGCGCGGTCACCGCCCCGGTCTCGGACGCGGTGGACGTTCTCACGGCTCCGGTCAGCGCAGTGGTCTCGCCGGCGACCTCCCTGGTCGACGACGTGGTCGGTGACGACCTGAACATCGTGGACGACGTCACCGCCGTCGCCCCGGTCGTCGCGGCCGTCGAGGATGTCGTGGACGACGTCGACGCTGTGGACGACGTCACCGCCCCGGTCACCGCGGTCGTGGAGGACCTCGACCTGGACGTCCTCTAAGACACCACCCCGGCCCCGGGCGCGAGCCCGGGGCCGGCGCGCAGCCCGAAAACGACGGCCCCACCCGGTTCCCCGGGTGGGGCCGTTTCGCGCACGGGGGTCCGGACAGCGAAAGACCCCACCCGGTGGGAGCCCGAGTGGGGCCGCTTCGCGTGCAGAGAGTAGAGCTACGGGGCGTCGGGCGGGGCGGTGGGGCTGAATCCGTTCGACTCGACCTCGTCCTCGTCGGCGTCCGTCGGTTCGGACGGCTCGCTCGGCGCCTCTTCGGCCGGTGCGGGCTGCTCGACCTCGACGGTGTCCGAGTCGTCCGGCTCGTCCGGCGCGGACGCCGGGTCCTCGGCGGGGGCGGTCCCCTCGTCGTCCGGGAAGTCCGGGAAGTCCGGGAAGTCGTTGTCGACGTCCGAGTCGCCGCCCGACTCCGGCGCCGACGGGTCTGTCCCGGTGGACGAGCCCGGCGCCTTCTTGTTGGTCTTCTTCGGCGCCTTCTTCGTGGCCGCCTTGCGCTTCGTGGCCGCCTGCTCGCCGGCGCTCGTCGCGGGGACCACGCTCGTCGTCGCGGGCGTGCTCGCCGTGTCGGAGTCGGGCGGAGTCGGTCTCGACCGGCGCGGAGACCTTCACCGCTGCGGACTTGTCCTTGTCCTTTTTCTTCTCCTTCGTCGGCACCTGCTTCGCCGGCGCGGCGGCCGGGGTCGTGATCGCGCTCTCCGTGCTGGAGGTGCGGTCGCTGTCACCGGAACCGAGCACGGCGCTGAGGCCGACCCCCGAGCCGAGCATGAGCACCGTCGTCAGGCCGAGCAGCGTCAGCGCGCGGCTCGGTCGCAGCTTCGACTTCGCCGACGGCAGCTTCGCGGGATCCGCGGTGGACAGATATGCCGTGGTGGACGCGGGCCGGGAAGGCCTGGGCGTCAGCGCCGGCTCGGCTGCCGCGGCGACGACCGCCGCGACGGCCGGCGCGGCCGCCACGACCGGCTCGGGCGCGACGGGCTCGGGCGTGAGCGTGGGCCCGGCCGTCGCCCCGAAGACCGGAACCCCGGCCGATGCGGCGACAGTCCGCCCCTTGGGCTGCGGCGCAGCCTTCGGGGCGGCCTGGGGGGCCGTCTTCGGGGCGGTCTTCGGGCGGGCCTTCGGCGCCGGCGCCGGCGCGAACTTCGCGACCGTCACGGGGACGGGCGCGGACGCCGGCTGGCGAGGGGCACGGGCTTCGCGGTCGGCTCCGGAGCGGGTCGGTTGGCAGCGGCGGCCTTGACCGGGGGAAGCATGGCGGCCGCGGCGGGCACGGCCGCGGCGACCCGCGAGCCGCCGCCGGGCAGGGCCAGCGCCGCGCCGATCGCGACGGCCATCTTCGGGTCGATGTCGCGGTCGAGCGAGACCGGAGCCCCGAGGTGGTGCGAGAGCATCTGGGCCACGAGCGGGATCCGTGAGGAACCGCCGGCCAGGACGACGTTGGTCAGGTCCTGCGGGTCGAGGTCTGCGGAGTCCAGTGCCGCGTCCAGGACGTCGAGCGTGCCGAGGACGGCGGTCTGGATCATGTCCTCGAACTCGGCCCGCGTGATCCGGATGTTCGTCCGGGCGTCGGTGAGCAGGACGGGAATCGTCGCGCTCGTGTCGGCCGAGAGCGCCTCCTTCGCGTCCACGCACTCGCGCCGCAGGCGGGCCATCGCGGTGACGACCAGCGGGTCACCCATGTCCAGGTTGCCCGCGGCGTCGCCGACCGAGCCGAGGACGTGGGCGAGGATCGCGTCGTCGAAGTCGATGCCCCCGAGGGTCGGGAGCCCGTGCGGACGGCCCAGCGTGACGAAGCGGCCGTCGGCGGTCGCCTGCAGCAGTGCCGCGTCGAACGTCCCGCCGCCCAGGTCGTACACGGCGAGTGTGGCGCCGGGGGCGACCCGGCCGGTGTGCGCGTAGCTGACGGCCACGGCCTCCGGCTCGGTGACCAGCGTGACGTGCGTCGAGGCCCTGCGCGGCGAGCGCGGTGAGCAGCAGTTCCTTCTTGTGCGGCCCCCACGTCGCCGGGTGGGTCACGGCGATCGCCTCGGGGGCTGCGCCCTCCCGCTCGGTGACGCGGGCGACGACCCACCACACGAACGTGGCGGCCAGGTCGTGGGCGAGGTGTTCGGCGCTGCTCGCGCCACTCCCGATGACCAGCGGGGTCGAGTCGCCCAGCCGTCGCTTGAACTGGCGCACCACGCGGTCGGGGTCGGTCACCGCCCGCCGTTCTGCTGCTTCGCCGACGAGCAGTGCGCCGTCGGCGCCGAGGAAGAGGACCGAGGGAACCGCGCTGCCGCGGCTTCCCAGGGGCACAACTTCCGGGGCAGCGCCGGGCCGCACCACGGCAGCTGCCGTGAAAGTAGTCCCGAGATCGATACCAAGCCGGTAACCCATGGGGATAAAGCCCTCCGTCCGCGTGGTGCCTATATGACCGTAAGGTCGCCTTTCCGGTTCCCCTGATGCGGGAAAATTTCCTTGACCGCCCTGATGCGCTCTGCTCGCTGGGGCCGTCCGAGGGCCGTCCGGCCCGGCGGTAACCCCCTGACCTGGGGCGTCGTCCCCTGCCCGCACGAGTGGCCGTCGCCCCCAGCGATCACCCCCGGGGGACCCCCACTGATCCACATCGCCCCAGCAAGATCGGCGTGTCGGGCCCGGAGCGGCGTCGGGTGGCGGGTTACCCTGCCCGCCCCGTCGGTGACGGCGTTCTCGGTGGCGCGGCGAGCAATGCGAGCGGCTTTGCAATTTGTTGAAACTCTGGTGTTGGTGAGCATTTTTGGGACAGTTGTTATCCCGAGTACACCGTTGTGACGACGTAGCGCCATCCATAAAGACACGAAGAGTAGTCAACTGAGCACCGAACGCGGTTGTCGTTGGCTCGCGCGCGCAGGCGGGGTACCGCAGGTCGTGGCGCGGTAGGGCGGCTTTGCGGCGTTTGGGGGCTTTGAGGTGGTTGTCCGGTCCGTACCGGTTCGGATCCCCTAGTCCGGTTTCGTGCCGCCGGCGGCGATCCCCTATCTCGCTCGGCGCAATGGGGGAGTTTTCCCCGATCCGTCCGAAAGGTGGATCTACCTAGGTTCGTCACCAGTGGCGACCGACCAGGTACGCCGAAGCACACACAGACACTCAGGGGACGACGATGACGACACCTTCACTGCTCGACTGGATCATGGACATGCTCCGCAACGAGCCCGCCCGCGAGGCCTTCCAGGCTCACCCCGCAGGCCGCGATGGCCTCCGCCGGCTTCAGCAGCGCCTGCGCCGAGGACGTCCACGACGCCAAGCCGTTCCTGCTCGACCACCCGGACGTCAAGTGGGCCGGAAGGACAACGACAACGACCACCACGGCCACGGCAACCACGACGACGACGACGCGATCGAGCAGATCAAGTACATCGTGAACAACTACACGTACTCGCCGCACTTCGAGAACACCTACCTCGACGACGAGGGCGGCAGCAACAGCTCCGGTGACCCGGACACCGACGTCGACATCGACGACAGCACGGTCACCGACAGCCTGAACGACGACGACACGATCACCGAGAACAGCGACGACGACGGCACCGTCAGCAGCGGCGGCACCGTGGTCGACAGCGAGATCATGGGCGACAACGAGCAGGACGGGAACACCGTCGACCGCGGCGGCAACCTGACCAACGGCGACCACTCCGTCGATGTCGACGCTGACGGCGACGACAGCCAGGCCGCCGGCCGCGACGCCGAGGACAACGACGTGGAGGCGGACGGCGACGACGCCCAGGCTGCCGGTCGCGACATCGACGACAGCGACGTGGACACCGACGGCGACGCCAGCCCGGCCGCCGGCCGCGACCAGGACATCGACCTCGTCGGGGGCGACCAGGGCGACGTCGACGGCGGCCTGGCGGCTCTCGACGACACCGTCGAGACCGGCGACGTCAACGTCCTGTCCGACCTCGTCAACATCGACGACATCCTCGAAGACGGCGAGACCTGAACGACCTCAGCGCCCTGTCCGGCAACGGCACCCAGAGCATCCTCGACGACCTGGGCCCGCTGCTCTAGATCGGCTCCACCCCTGCCGGCGCTCTTCCGCTATCTGCGGGCCGGCATTCGCATCCGGCTCCGGCCGGACGCGGCAAGTGAGAGGATCGGCCTCGCCCCTTGATCACCGGGGGCGGGGCCGATCCAGTGCGCCCCCGTCGACGAAGGAGACCGCCGGTGCCGGCACCCGCCGTGGTGATGCAGACCGTCGACGCCGCCCTGAAGGTGGCGACCGACCGCGGTCGGCCCGACCTGTCGGCCCGGCTGGCCAAGACGCGCGACCGGCTGGCCGACGACCGCGTGCGCGTGCTGGTCATCGGGGAGTTCAAGCAGGGCAAGAGCCAACTGGTCAACGCCCTGGTCCGCGCCCCGGTCTGCCCGGTCGACGACGACATCGCCACCTCCGTCCCGACGGCCGTGCACTACGCGGAGACCGCCACCGTCACGCTCGTCACGCGAAGAGGTGGGCACGGCGAGGACGCGAACGACCCCGCCGTCCGGGCGACGCGGGTCAAGCGCACCGAGGTGACGATCGCCGAGCTGGCCCGGCACGTCTCCGAGGCCGGCAACCCGGCCAACCGCGACAACATCACGCACGCCGAGATCGGCCTGCCGGCGGCGATCCTCGCCAACGGCCTCGAGCTGGTCGACACCCCCGGCGTCGGCGGCCTCGGCTCCGTCCGCGCCACGAGCACGCTCGCCAGCCTCCCGGCGGCCGACGCGGTGCTGCTCGTCTCGGACGCCGCGCAGGAGTACACGGCCGCGGAACTGGACTTCCTCAAGCACGCCGTCCGGCTGTGCCCGAACGTCACGTGCGTCCTGACCAAGATCGACCTGTACCCGGAGTGGCGGCGCATCTACGAGCTCGACCGCGGCCCACCTGGCCCGCATCGAGGTGCACGCCGAGCTCATCCCGGTCTCCTCGACGCTGCGGCTGCACGCGCTCGAGCGCAACGACAACGACCTGAACGTCGAGTCCGGGTTCCCCGTCCTCGCGACGCTGCTGGCCGACCGGGTCACCCACGCCGAGCACCTCGTGCGCCGGGCCGTCTGCAACACCGTGCTGGGCGTGACCGAGCAGCTCTCGGCGAGCCTGTCCGCGGAGCTCGGCGTCCAGCAGCACCCGGAGACGCTGGAGGAGACGGTCGGCGAGCTGCGGGTCGCGAAGGAGCGCGTCAGCGCGCTGCGCGACCGCTCCGCCCGCTGGCAGCAGACGCTCTCGGACGGCGTCGCCGACCTGACCGCCGACATCGACTACGACCTGCGCGACCGCATGCGCGACATCATGCGCAACGCCGAGGACGAGATCGACCTGCTCGGCGACCCGGCCGTGGTCTGGGACGAGTTCTCGCCGTGGGTCAACGAGCAGGTCGCGTCCGCCACGTCCGCGAACTTCGTCTGGGCCAACGAGCGCGCGAACTGGCTCGCCGCGCGGGTGGCCCAGCACTTCGCCGAGGACGGCCAGGCGGCGATGCCCGAGCTCGAGCTGCAGACCGGTTCGGCGCTGCTGAACGAGGTCCGGCCCATGTACCTGGACACCGACGACGACCCGGGCATCGGGGAGAAGGCGCTGACCGGCCTGCGCGGCGGCTACATCGGCACGCTGATGTTCGGCATGTTCTCCACGGTCGCCGGGATGGCGCTGATCAACCCGTTCTCCGTCGGCGCCGGCCTGCTGCTCGGCGGCAAGACGATCCGGGAGGAGAAGAAGCGGTCTGGTCCAGCGGCGCCAGGCGGAGGCCAAGGCCGCCGTCCGCCGCTACATCGACGACGTGATCTTCCAGGTCGGCAAGGACTCGCGCGACATGCTGCGCAGCGTCCAACGTCAGCTGCGCGACCACTTCACCGAGGTCGCGACGGAGCTCGAGACCTCGCTGCAGGAGTCGATGCGCACCGCCGAAGGCCGCCGCGCGCACGAGCGCCGCCGAGCGCGACGCGCGGATCAACGTCCTGCGCAAGGAGCTCGAGGCCATCGCCGGGCTGGAGCGCAGGGCCCGCGCGCTGATCGTCCCGACCCCCGTCTCGACCGCGAAGGCCGCGGTCAGCGCCTGCGCCGTTCGTGCGGTGTCCGCCCCGTAGGGTGAACCGCGTGAGCGACGTGTGCGGGGAGGCCAGGGAGGTCCTGCGCCGGGCGATCGAGGTGTACGGGGGCAATCCCGAGATCAGTGGCCGCCTGAGCGCGCACCTGGACCGCCTCGACGGGCCGATGCGCGTGGCGATCGCCGGCAAGATCAAGGCGGGCAAGTCGACGCTGCTCAACGCGCTGGTCGGGGAGATCATCGCGCCGACGGACGCGGGGGAGTGCACCCGGATCGTCACCTGGTACCGCGACGGCGTCAGCCCGCGGATCGCGCTGTACCCGCACAAGGGCGACATGCGGGAGCTGCCGATCCTGCGCCGCGAGGGCAAGCTCGAGATGGACCTCGGCGGCACCCGGCCGGAGGAGGTCGACCGTCTCGTCGTCGACTGGCCGTCCAGCGACCTCGCGGGCATGACGCTGATCGACACCCCCGGCATCGCCTCGGTCTCGACGGACGTCTCGGCGCGCACGGTCGCGTTCCTGACGCCGGACGACGAGCAGGGCGCGGCCGACGCGATCGTCTACCTGATGCGCCACGTCCACCTCGACGACGTGCACTTCCTCGAGTCCTTCCACGACCAGGCCGCGCTGGGCGCGACGCCCGTGAACACGGTCGCCGTGCTGTCCCGGGCCGACGAGATCGGCGCCGGGCGCATCGACGCCCTGCAGTCCGCGAAGCAGATCGCGCGCCGGCTGCGCACGGACGACAAGATCCGCGGGCTCTGCCAGACCGTCGTGCCGGTCGCGGGGCTGCTCGCCGAGTCGGGGCGGACGCTGCGCCAGGCCGAGTTCACCGCGCTGGCCCACCTGGCCGCCGCGCCGCGGGACTTCGTCGAGGGGCTGCTGCTCTCCGCCGACCGGTTCGTCCGCGAGCTGCCGGCGGACGCGCCCGCGCTGCCGTCCGTCGAGGTCCGCAAGGAGCTGCTGGCCCGGTTCGGGATGTTCGGGATCCGCATCGCGCTGCCGCTGATCCGCCAGGGCAGCGGGGACGCGCCCGCGCTCGCCGCCGAGCTCGTCCGCCGCAGCGGGCTGGACGAGCTCAAGGGCGTCCTGGTCGCGCTGTTCACCGACCGGCGCGACCTGCTCAAGGCCCGCTCGGCGCTGGTCGCGCTCGACACCGTGCTGCGGACGAGCCCGACGCCCGGAGGCGGACCCGCTGCGCGCCGAGGTCGAGCGGATCATCTCCGGGGCGCACGAGTTCGTCGAGCTCGGCCTGCTCGGCGTCGCTGCGGGCCGGTGCCGTGAAGCTGCCGAAGGACCTGCTCGCCGAGGCCGAGCGCCTGCTCGGCGGCTCCGGCCGGACGGCGGCGATGCGCCTGGACCTCGACCGGGGCGCGACCCCCGCCGAGGTGCGCGACGCCGCCGTCGAGACCCTGAACAAGTGGCGCCGGCGGGCGGAGAACCCCGTGTCCGTCCGCGCGGTCGTCGACGCCGCCCGCGTGGTCGTCCGCAGCTGCGAGGGCATCATCGCCGACCTGCCGCAGGGGTGAACCGACCGTGCGTGGCGGGCCGGGCCGATAGGCCGCTTCGTGCCGGACGCAACGGGTGAGCGGCTCAGTGGCCCGGGCGGAGGTCGGGCTTGGCCCGTAGCAGCGAGCTCGTGCACAACGCCGGACCGGCGACCCCGTGCGTCCGGCGATACTCCGTCTATAGGACGCTGATCGCCGGCCGCATGGGGTGCTCACGCGTCGGCGTCGAGGGCGGAGCGGAGCTGGGAGAACAGCTCGCCGCGGCTGCCGGAGCCGAAGCGCTGGCGCATGCGGGCGACGTGGTGCTCGACGGTCTTCGCGGAGATGAACAGCCGCTCGCCGATCTCCTTGTACGTGAGGCCGGTGACGAGCAGGCGCGGCGACCTCGCGCTCCCGGTCGGACAGCTGCGAGCCGCCGCCCGAGGACTCGGGGACCGCGCGGCGCGGGGCAGCGGCGGCGGGCGCCGACGCCGACCGCCGGCCCCCGGCGGGGGCGAGGTCGACGACGATCGGCGGCGGCGTCCTGCCCGGGCACCGGGCGCAGCGAGCGGGCGCAGCTCATCAGGGCGGACATGACCGCGCGGTCGCCGGTGCGCACGGCGGCCTGGCCGGCCAGGCGCGATCCGTCCCAGCCGTGGCCGATGCCCTGCAGGCGCCGGGCGACGGTCTCGACCTCGTCCTGGTCGACGTCGCCGGCCATGACGCGCAGCCAGCAGCGGGCGGCGGCGGCCAGCACGTCGGCCTGCGGGTAGCGGGGGGCGGCGGCCTCGAGCGCGGCGACGTGCGCGGTCCGCGTCGTCGCGGCGGTCGGCGAGGCCGGCGGCCTGCACGGCGAACCAGTGCATGGGGGCGGCCCAGAGCGGCGGGCTCGCCGAGCTTGTCGAGCAGGGCCCAGGCCTCGGCGAGGTGCGGCGCGATCCAGCTCTCTTCCTTCAGCCGGGCCGCGGCCACCGCGAGCTCGCCGAGGGAGTGCAGCGCGAACAGGTCGACGGGGTGGCGCACGATCGCCTGGCGGGCCCGCTGCCAGGCGAGCAGCAGCGCGCCGATGTCGCCCTCGCGGCGGGCCAGGCCCACCTCGATCGCGGCGGCGAGCAGCTCCTCGCGGGGCTCGAGCGCGCCGCCGCTCGGGCCGGGGGTCGCGACCAGCGCGCGGGCGCGGTCCAGGTCGCCGCGCTGCATCGCCGTCCAGGCCTGCAGGAGGCGGTAGCGCGACAGCGCGGGCGCGCCGCCGAGGCCGACGGCGACCGCGCGCTCGAGCACGGACTCCGCGACGTCGAACTCCCCGCAGTTCAGGGCGACGACGGCGGCGAGCGCGGCCGGGGTGTCGGGCATCAGGGTCATGCCGGCGTTGGGTTCGAGCAGCATCGCGGCCCGGGTGAGCTTGGACAGCGCCGCGCTCGGCGAGCCCGTCACCGTCTCGAGGATGCCCTCGGCCATCAGCGTCTCGACGCCGGCGTGCAGGGTCGGGCGGCCGCCCGCCGACTCCCTCGAGGCCTCGTTCTCGCTCCGGGCGAGGACGGCCTGGGCCTCGGCGAGGTCGCCCGTGCCGAGCAGCGCGGGCACGGCCAGCGGCGAGGAGTAGCCCGCGTTGCGCGCGAACCAGCGGTAGAGCTGCGCGCTGCGGCCGAGCATGCCGCGCTGGGCGAGGACGGTCGCGGCGACGGTGACGGCCAGCTCGCGGTCGGGGGCGTCGGCGTTGGCGACGACGGAGTCGGCCAGCTTCAGCGCCGAGTCGAGGTCGCCGCTGAGCGCGGCGGCGTGCGCGAGGCGGGCCGCGACCGACAGCAGCGGGGCGCCCGCGCGGACGGACTCCGCGTACAGCCCCACGATCACCTTCGGCGTCTCGGCCTCGGCGGCGCCCGCGGCGAGCACGGCCGCGACGTCCTCGCCGGTGGCGCCGACGCCGGCGAGCGCCCGGGCGAGCGGCAGCATCGCCCCGCCGCGCTTGAGCGCGCTCGCGGCCAGCTGCTGGCGGACGCCCTGCAGGCGCATCTGCGGGGTGAGGGCGAGCAGGGCCGTCCGGGCGAGCGGGATGAGCGTGCCCTCGGCCGTGAGCAGGCCGGTCGCGCGGGCCGCCTCGGCGGCGTCCTCCACGGCGTACAGGTCGCAGTCGAGCAGGTCGCCGAGCGGCGCCGGGTCCATCGTCGCGCCGACGGCGAGCGCGCGCAGCAGGGCCAGGACGACCGGGTCCAGCATGTCGAGGCCGACGCGGATCTGCTCGAGCGCGGCGGACGGGATCCGCGCGGGCGCCCAACCGGGCGGCGCGGACTCCGGGAGTGCGCCCGAGTCGCGCAGCGCGCAGACGAGGACGTCGACCAGCCGAGGGATTCCGCCGGTCTGCTCGTGCACGTACTCCACCAGGCCGACGGTGGACGAACCGCACAAGGCGTCGACCCGAGCTGCGACCTCGGCCCGGGTCAGGCTGCCGAGCACGATCGGCGGCCGGCCGTCGCCGAGGACGGCGGCCAGCGAGTCCAGCGCCGGGCGGCGCGGGCCGGGCCGGTGGGCCACGACGACGCGGGCGCCGGCCTCCGTGAGCAGGGCGCGGATGCCGTCCAGGACGTCGTCGGGCAGGCCGCGGGCGTCGTCCACGAGGACGGGTACGCCCGCGCCGGGCGCGGGCAGGTGGAACGGGTCGCGGCACGTCGGGGTGCCGGCCCGGGCGTACAGGTCGGCGAGCTGGTCGAGCAGCGTGGACTTGCCGGTGCCGCCGGCCCCGACGACCACACCCAGCAGCGGGGCGGCGGGATCGCCGGCGACGGCGGCGAAGAGCTGGGCGGCGGACGGGGACTGGAAGGACACGGACCGCGCGGCGAGCGGCGCGGGTCTGCGCTGGGGAGCCTGCGCACCGGCTTGAGCCACGCTGCTCCCTCCCTGTCCGGTCGAACGATCGTGCGGCATGACCGCACAGGACGATGACCTACCCCCGTGGACTGTGGTGAGACGGTGGCGGTCGGCCCGCGGTTCCGTGCAGCACGTTGTGGTGTGGCCTGTGGTCCGGATTGTCTCGCCGTGACCGGGTCGCGACCGTGCGACGCGGCGGTCGGTCGCGAAATCCCTTAACTTTGATCGTTCGGGGCCGGGACGGTCCAGGCGAGCGAGGATCAGGGGAACTGACGTGGACGACGCATTCGCGGTGACGGCCGGTTGGACGCCGGTCTCGCCCCGGCTGCGCGCGCTTCGCCGGACGGTTCTGCTGTCCTTGCTCGTCCCGGTCGGGCTCGGGGTGGCCGTGGCGTTCGGGGTCGCGGCCTACCTGGGCGACGACGCCGACCGGCGCGCGCGCCTGGTGACGGCGTGCGCCGTGGTCCTCGGCCGCCGTCGTCCTGGCGGCGTTGGGCTGGCGGCTCGTCGGGCGCAGTTACCTGTCGTGGGGTTACGCGGAGCGCGCCGACGACCTGCTCGTGCGGCACGGCTGGATGTTCCGGCGGCTCGTCGTCGTCCCGTACGGGCGGATGCAGTTCGTGGACGTGACCGCCGGGCCCCTCGAGCGCCGGTTCGGGCTCGCCACCCTCCAGCTGCACACGGCCGCCGCGGCGACGGACGCGACGATCCCGGGGCTGCCGCCCGCCGAGGCCGCCCGCCTGCGGGACACGCTGGCCGCGCTGGGCGAGGCCCGTTCGGCCGGCCTGTGACGGAGACCGGGTTATGACGGAGACCGACGTCGGGCCGGCCCCGGCGCCGCCCCAGCGGTCGGCGACGGCGTCCCGGCTGCACCCGCTGACCCCGTTCGCCCGTGGCTGGGCGGCGATGGCCATCGCGGCCGTCGGCATCGGGCGCGACTCGCTGCGGGAGTTCGACCTGCCGCGGCTCGGCCTGATCATCGGCGTCGTCGCGCTGGTCGGGATCGTGCTGGGCGCGCTGTCGTGGTGGTTCACCAAGTACTCGATCGAGGGCGACGACCTGCGGGTCGACTCCGGCGTGCTGTTCCGCCGGACCCGGCACATCCGGCTGAGCCGGCTGCAGGCCGTGGACGTCGTGCGCCCGCTGGTCGCCCGCTTCCTCGGCCTGGCCGAACTGCGCCTCGAGGTCGCCGGCGGCAGCAACGCGGAGGGCCGGCTGGCCTACCTGTCCGAGGGGGTGGCCAAGGCACTGCGCGCGGAGTTGCTGGCGCGCGCCGCCGGCCTGCACCCGGACGAGCCGGAGGCCCCGGAGCAGGTACTGATCCGAGTGCCGACGTCCTCGCTGGTCGGGTCGGTGCTGCTGTCGACCTGGTTCGTCGTCGCCGCCGCGTTTTCCCTGCTGTTCGTGACCGGGTCGCTCGTCGCGGGCCAGGCCGCCGGTCTCGTCGGCGCCGCGCCCGCCGCCCTCGCGATCGCCGCGGGCGCGTGGCGGGAGTTCTCCGGCGGGTTCGACTTCACCGTGGCGGAGTCCCCGGACGGCCTGCGCCTGCGGCACGGGCTGATCGAGCACCGCAGCCAGACGGTGCCGCCCGGCCGCGTCCAGTCGCTGCGCCTGGTCGAGCCGCTGCTGTGGCGCCGGGTCGGCTGGGCCCGGGTGCAGGTCAACGTCGCCGGCTACGCGGGCGGCGGCGAGAACGCGGTCTCGGCCACGTCCGTCCTGCTGCCGGTGGCCCCGCGGCCCGTCGCGCTGGCCCTGATCGCGCGGATTCTGCCCGGCGTGGACCTCGACGCGGTCCCGCTCGTCCCGGCGCCGCGCGCCGCCCGGTGGGCACGCCCGTTCTGGTGGAAGGGCCTGGCCTGCGGCGCGGACGACCGCGTGTTCGTCGCGCGGCGGGGGCTCTTCCAGCGGCAGCTCGACGTGATCCCGCACGGCAAGACGCAGTCCGTCCGCATGGTGGTGGGGCCCGTGGCAGCGCCGGCTCGGCCTCGCCACCGTCCACCTGGACACGACCCCCGGCCCGGTGCGCGTGGACGTGGCGCACCGCGCCGTCGCCGAGGCGCAAGCGATCACCGAGGCGCAGGCCGCGCGCGCCGGCGCCGGGCGCCGGGCCGCCGGGCCGGAACGCTGGATGACCACCAAAAACACCTCAGGTGGTCAGCGCACTCCGTAGGCGGCGTAGCTGACCTGCGTCGTGGACACCCCGCCCGGTTCGCTGAAGACGGCCTTGAGCGTGATGCCGGCCGCCTTGCCGGGGTTGCGCACCGACACTGACCAGGTGGCGCCCGACGCGAACACCGTCGCGGGCTTCCAGGTCTTGCCGCCGTCGGAGGAGGCTTGGACGCTGAGCGACCCGCGCCTGTCCGAGGTCGTGTTCCACACGCGCGCGGTGAGCTTGGTCGTGCTCCCGCGCGCGGCCGTGTTGCGGCTGTCGAGGCCCGTGACGTCGAACTGGACCTGCGGCAGCGGGAGCGGCTCGGCGAAGCCCGGGTCCAGGCCTTCGGCCTCGAACTTCCAGCTCGCCTTCACCCGGTTCGCCGTCTTCGCGCCCGCCCGGGCGGCGTCGAAGGTCACCTCGTAGTGGCGTGCGCTCCAGCGGCATCGACACCCGCAGTTCTCCGCCGGTGCCCTTCTTCACGAGCTTGCCGTCGAGGTAGACCCGCGCAGTGCCCTGGTGCTCGCCTGAGTTGTCGGAGGTGCGCAGCATGCGGCAGTCCGGCGGCATGGGCTCCGTGGACGTGAGACAGATCGGCGGCGAGTCGAACGCGACGTGCAGCGTGCGGCCCTTCTGGTAGAGCGACGCCGTTGCGGGTCAGCCCCCAGATGCCCTTGCCGTACTTGCGGCTCGTAGGTCCGCCCGGCCTCGAAGACCGTCTCGTCGGTGGCCTCGTACAGGTCGGCCGTCCAGCGCGCGTCCGACGAGTGTGGCCAGGGTCGTCCAGCGCAGGCCTGGCGAGCGGTAGGTGCGCACCGTCCGCGGCAGGGTGCCGAGGTCGAGCAGCGAGTCGCCGAGGAACGGGCCGGCGTAGATCAGCCCGTCGGCCGGCCGGGGCTGCAGGACGAGCGAGCCCATCTGCCCCGGCCCGAACGAGCGCACCGCCACGTCGACCCGGGCCAGCTTCGCGCGCTTGTCGGAGAACGCGACGTCCGCCGGGATGCCGCCGTCGTGCAGGTGCGCCAGCGAGAACAGGTACGGGCTCGGGCCCGAGCCCTTCTTCAGCAGCGTCGCCTGGGCCAGGAACGTCACCGCGCGGTGCTTCATCGGGATCGCGTAGGTGCGGGTCGCGACCGGCGTCCGCCGCGGACGCCTCGAGGCCGGCGACGCCGGCGACGCCGTCGACGAGCGGCATGGCGTAGACCCGGTCGGTCACGGCGGTCGGGTCGTCCACCGCGAACTTGACCAGGCGGCCCCTTGCGGGCGTCGAAGGAGACGCGTGCGGCTGCGGGTCATCGACACGACCTGCGTGCCGAGGGTCTGCGCGCCCGGCCCCGGACCGGATCAGCGCCGTGATCGCGTACTTGCCCGCGGGCAGCGCGCGGGCGCGGCCCGCGGCGAATCGGGTAACGCTTGTGGCTCGACAGGTGCACGGCCTGGACGCGCGGCCGGCGACCGGACGGCCGGTGCGGTCGAGCGCCGTCGACCTGCACCGTCCGCTTGCGGCGCGGCGTCCGCGGGCAGGGTGAGCCCGCTCGTCGCCAGCAGGATCGCGGCGCCGAGGATCGCCCTGGTCTGGACGTGCATGTGCTGATACTGCCGGTTTGGTCAGGCCACCCCGTACGCATTCACGATCGTCTCGCTCACTGATGCCCCGCCCTTTGCCTTCGCCCCGTCACAGGTCAACCGTCAGGAGCGCGGGGAGCTGCAGTCCGACGGACTGCAGGAGCCAGCCGAAGCCGCCGAGGCCGCCGGGATGGCGCAGCTCGGCGGCCTCCAGCGCCCCGGCGAGGGCCCGCAGGTAGCGCGGCGGGTCGTCGCGAGCGAGTTCGATCGGGGGGCGGGTGGCGTCGACCCCGAGGGCGGCCAGCGCCGCGCGCTGCGTGGTCAGGTGCGTGCCCGTCGCGCCGGCCGCGATCCCGGCCGCGGCGCACGCGTCGAGCGCGACGTGCGCGGTGACGTCGCACGAGCCGTCCGGTACCGGGGGGACGGCGCGGCCGGCGCGGTAGCCCGCGAGCGAGCCGTGGGGCGGGCGCGCTCCCGCGGTGTGGGAGTAGTCGATCGCCACCGCGAGCCCTTCGCCCAGGTCTGCGACTGCGTCGGCCCACGCCGCGTCGCGCGGGTGGCCTACCTCCGCGCGGGTGCCCGGCTCCGTAAGGGGCCACCAGCGGTCGAGCCAGGCGGCGTCCGTGCCGGCCACGGGGTCGCCGAGGCGCTGCGCGCCGTCCGCCGGGTCGACGAGGACGAGGCGCACGATTCCGTCAGGGTCGACTTCCGCGACGTCGACCGGGACGTTGTCGAGCCACTCGTTGGCGAGCAGCAGGCGCCTGGTCGCGGGCGGCGGGACCCGGTCGGACCACTCGACCGCCCCGGGCAGCCCCTCCGGCCGGGCCGCGAGGTCGACCCCGACGCAGGCGCGTCACGGGGTCCAGGGCGCGCAGGGCGAAGAGCAACTCGCCCCCACCGGCCCCCAGGTCGACGATCTCGTCGGCGTCGACGAAGTGGGCCAGCCGCAGCAGCGCGGCGGCGAACGCAGGCGAGGCGTGGGCGGACGTCCGGAAGTGCGCCGCGGGACGTTCCCGCAGGTAGAAGCCGTCGGGGCCGTAGAGGGCGCGTGCCGTCGCGGCGCGCCAGCCGAGCCAGGTGCCCACCGGCGGACGGTACCCCGTCTGTGCCGCGGATACCGATCGAGTCACGGGAGTGACGCTTGAGCACTTGTGATGTTGCTGTTACGGCCGGTGGCCGTTACTTTGCCCCATGCAAATGAACTTTGTCAGTGAATGACCGAGTTCAGTCCAATATGTGGAGGATTCATGATTTTGTCGCGGCAGTTCTGCAAGCGCGCAGCGATCTGGGGGGCCGGGGCGGCCATCGTCGTCGCCGGGACCGGTGTCGCTTCGGCGTCGCCCTCCAACCCCTCGGCCATCCCGGACTCCAGTGACAAGGAAGTCCACTTCTGCTACAGCGTCGGTGCCGCACGCAACAGCGCGAACGGCGCGGCCCTGTCGATCTTCGACAACGCACGAAACAAGAAGGCGTGCGACGGCAAGAAGGAACTGGTCATGAATCAGAAGGGACCGAAGGGCTCGAAGGGCTCTACCGGCGCCAAGGGCGCGACCGGCGCGACCGGTGCTCAGGGAGTTCCGGGCACTCCCGGTGCTCCTGGGGCTCCCGGTGCGCCCGGCGCCGTCGGACCCGCCGGGCCGTCGAACATCCCGGTCAGCATGTACTCGCAACTCTCGTTGTCCAGCAGTAACGGCACGACCCAGAACCGTGTCTGGTACCCGGAGGGCTTCCTGCCCGCCGGGCCCGCCAGCGTCGGGGTGGCGACCGCAGCTTTCGCCCTCACGCTGTCGGACCTGGAGATCGTGGTCAGCAACGACGAGGAAGGCCCTCGCACCTACTGGCTGACGAACGGCACCGGGTCCATCCCGTGCACGGTCGCGGCGAATGCGACCACCTGCTCCGCGGCGGGGACCCTCGACGTGCCGGAAGACGGCACGTACTGGTTCACCACCGGGAACTCCGACCTCGGCGCCGGTCCGTCCTTCCCGGCCGGCTCTCGCCTCTCCTACGTCATCTCGCCCACCCTGGCGCCCTAGTCCCTCGGTACTCCGGTGGCCGTGACTGCTCTGGCGTCACGGCCACCGGCATGTCTGCTCCGTCACGGCCGCCGGGTGGGTGTCCCGGACCCCGCTCCGCGAGTTAAGCTCTGCGTGCCCCACTGACGTCCGGTACCCGACGAGGACTGGAACGGAAGGCACATGACCAACCCCGACCCGGGTCCCGCGCCGGCGCGCGCGGCCGACCGGCCTGCCCGCCTGTCGGTGGGCGTGGTCGGCGCCGGCCGGGTCGGCGCGGTCCTCGGGGCCGCCCTGGAGCTCGCGGGCCACCGGGTCGTCGCGGCGTCCGGGGTCAGCGCCGCGAGCCAGGCCCGGGCGGACGACCTTCTGCACGGCCTCACCCTGACCGACCCGTTCACGGTGGCGGGCCAGGTCGACCTGCTCCTGCTCGCCGTCCCCGACGACGTCCTGCCCACCCTGGTGGACGGGTTCGCGGACGCCCTGGCCGTCCGCGCCGGCACGCTGGTCGCGCACACGTCCGGGCGCTACGGCGTCGGCGTCTCGACCCGCTGACCCGCGTGGGCACTCTGCCGCTGGCCCTGCACCCCGTCATGACGTTCACCGGCACCCGCGTCGACCTCGCCCGCCTCAGCCGGTGCGTGCTTCGGCGTCACCTCGCCGGACCCGCTGCGCCCCGTGGCGGAGGCGCTCGTCGTCGAGATGGGCGCCGAGCCGCAGTGGGTGGCGGAGGAGGCCCGGCGCGCTCTACCACGCGGCCCTCGCGAACGGCGCGAACCACCTCGTCACCCTCGTCGCCCAGTCCGCGGACCTGCTCGCCCGCGCCGGCGTCGAGCACCCGTCCCGCCTGCTCGGCCCGCTGCTGAGCGCGGCGCTCGACAACGCGCTGCGGTTCGGCGACGCGGCGCTGACCGGCCCGGTCGCCCGCGGCGACGCGGGCACCGTCGCCGCCCACGTCGCGGAGATCGGCAAGATCGCCCCCGAGGCGGCCGCCGCGTACGTGGCGATGGCCCGGCTCACGGCCGACCGCGCGCTGGCCGCCGGCCGCCTCGACCCGGCCGCGGCGGAGGCTCTGCTCGACGTCCTGAGCCGGCGGCACCCGTTCCGCGAGCACCGCGACTCCGGCGGCGAGCGATGAGCATGCACCGTCGCCCGCACGCGGGCCGAGCTGCGGGCACGCGCTCGCCGCGCCTGCCGGCCCCCCGCGGCGTCGTGATGACGATGGGCGCCCTGCACGACGGCCACGCGACCCTGATGCGCCGGGCGCGCGCCGAGTGCGCGTCCGTGGTCGCGACGCTGTTCGTGAACCCGCTGCAGTTCGGCGCGGGGGAGGACCTCGACCGCTACCCGCGCACCTTCGACGCGGACGTCGAGATCTGCGCCGGCGCCGGGGTCGACGTGCTGTTCGCGCCCGGCGAGGCCGAGATGTACCCGTCCGGCCGGCCGTCGACGATCGTCACCGCCGGGCCCGCTCGGCGACGAGCTCGAGGGCGCGGTGCGGCCCGGGCACTTCGACGGCGTCCTGACCGTGGTGCTGAAGCTGCTCAACCTGACGGCACCTGACATCGGCGTACTTCGGCGAGAAGGACTACCAGCAGCTCGCCCTGATCCGGACGATGGTCACCGACCTGGACCTCGACGTGCGCGATCGTCGGCGGTCGAGACCGTCCGCGAGGCGGACGGGCTGGCGATGTCCAGCCGCAACCGCTACCTCGACGAGGCGCAGCGCGTGGCCGCCGCTCGCGCTGTCGCGGGCGCTGCGGGCGGGAGCCGCGGCCGGCGTCCAGGGCGCCGACGCGGTGCTCGCGGCCGCGACCGCCGACCTGGCCGCGACGCTCGACGTCGACTACCTCGCGCTGCGCGCGGTCGACCTCGGGCCGGCGCCCGACCGACGGCCCGGCCCGCCTGCTCGTCGCCGCCCGAGTCGGCACGACCCGGCTGATCGACAACCTCGGCCTCGACCTTCATGTCCCCGTGCCGGCACCGCAGCTCGCCGGTACATCCGCCCAGTCCAGTCCCGCCCAGCCTCGGCCGTCCGGAAGGGAAGCCAGCCGTGTTCCGCACGATGCTCAAGTCGAAGATCCACCGCGCCACGGTCACCCAGGCCGACCTGCACTACGTCGGCTCGGTGACCATCGACGAGGACCTGCTCGACGCCGCCGACCTGCTGCCCGGTGAGCAGGTCGCCATCGTCGACATCAGCAACGGTGCGCGGCTCGAGACCTACGTGATCCCCGGCCCGCGCGGCTCCGGCGTGATCGGCATCAACGGCGCGGCCGCGCGCCTCGTCGCGCCCGGCGACCTCGTGATCATCATCAGCTACATGGGCGTCACCGACGCCGAGGCCCGGGAGCTCAAGCCGCAGGTCGTGCACGTGGACGGCCGTAACCGGATCGTCGTGATCGACGGCGACCCGGCCGCGCCCGTCCCCGGCGTCGGCGCGGCCCGCGGCGACCGTGCGCGGCGACCTGCTGTCCTCGGCCGAGTTCGCGCGCGGCGCGTCCTTCTCCGTGGGGCGGTCGAAGCCGGTGGAACGGGCATGAGTAGAGCCCGCTGCCGCGTCGGCTCGCCGCGCCGGAGCCGGGCTGGACGACGCACGCCGACATCGTGGTCGTCGGGTCCGGCATCGCCGGGCTGACGATCGCGCTTGCGCGCGCGCCGGACGCCGGTCGCGTCCTCGTCGTCACCAAGGACGTCCTGTCGGCCGGCTCGACCCAGTGGGCCCAGGGCGGCATCGCGGCCGCGCTCGGCCCCGGCGACCACCCGGACGAGCACCTGCGCGACACCCTGATCGCGGGCGACGGGCTGTGCGACACCGAGGCCGTCCGGGTGCTCGTGACGCAGGGCCCGGGCGCGGTCCGTCGGCTCATCTCGGCCGGCGCGGTCTTCGACACCGTCGCCGACGGCGAGCTCGCGCTCGGCCGCGAGGGCGGGCACCGCCGCGACCGGATCGCGCACGCGGGCGGCGACGCGACCGGCGCGGAGATCCAGCGGGCGCTGGTCGCCGCGGTGCGCGCACGACTCGCGCATCGAGGTGATCGAGCACGCGCTCGCCCTCGACCTGCTGCTGGCCGAGGGCGGCGAGGTCGCCGGACTCACGCTGCACGTGATGGGCGAGGGCCAGCGGGACGGCGTCGGCGCCGTCACCTGCCGCGCCGTCGTGCTCGCGACCGGCGGGCATCGGCCAGATCTACGAGGCGACGACGAACCCGGCCGTCGCGACCGGCGACGGCGTCGCGCTGGCGCTGCGCGCGGGCGCGGTCGTGCGCGACCTCGAGTTCGTCCAGTTCCACCCGACGGTGCTCTGGCTGGGTGAGGGGTCCTCGGGCCAGCAGCCGCTGGTCTCCGAGGCGATCCGCGGCGAGGGCGCCGTGCTGCTCGACCACGAGGGCAACCGGTTCATGGCCGGGCTGCACGAGCTCGGCGACCTCGCCCCGCGCGACGTGGTGGCGAAGGCGATCCTGCGCCGGATGCACGAGACCGGCACCGCGCACATGTGGCTGGACGCGCCGCTCGTTCGGCGCGGACCGGTGGGCGGCCCGCTTCCCGACGATCCTCGCGAAGTGCCGCGAGCACGGGATCGACCCGGTGACCGACCTGATCCCCGTCGTCCCCGCGTGCCACTACGCCTCCGGCGGGGTGCGGACCGACCTGGACGGCCGCTCGTCCGTGCCGGGCCTGTACGCCTGCGGCGAGGTCGCCTGCTCCGGCGTCCACGGCGCGAACCGGCTCGCGTCCAACTCGCTGCTCGAGGGCCTCGTCTTCTCCGAGCGCATCGCCGCCGACCTGCACCGCGAGCTGCCGCCCGCGCCGCGAGCCGGCGCCCGACACGCGCGCCGCGCGGCCTGGTCTCCGGGTCCGTCCGCGGCGGAGCTGCAGCGGATCATGACGGCGGGCGCCGGCGTCCTGCGCACGCACGGCGGGATGCGCCGGGCGACGGACGACCTCGTCCTGCTGGGAATGCGCAACCCCGGCGAGCCGTGCATCGAGTCCTGGGAGGCCACGAACCTGCTGACGATCGCGACGGGTGCGATCGGCGCCGCGGCGCAGCGGAGGAGACGCGCGGCTCGCACTGGCGCGAGGACTTCCCCTACCGCGACGACGCCGCGTGGCGCGGCCACCTGGACGCCAGCCTCGACGACGGGACGCCCGACCATGACCTACAGCTCCGCGAACCCCGTGGTCCCGTCGCCCGCGCTGGCGGCCGAGCTCGCCGAGGCGGGCCTGGAGGTGGCGTGCGACCCTCGCCGCCGCCACCCGCGCGCTGCGCGGAGGACCTGGGCTACGGCGACGCCGACGTCACCAGCGTCGCGACGGTGCCGGGGGACCAGCGCAGCGTCGCGCGACGTCGTCGCCCGCGCGGACGGGGTCGTCGCCGGCACGGCCGTCGCGCGCGCGGTGTTCGAGCTCGTCGAGCTCCGGCAGCGCGGGCGTGGAGCGCCTGGTCAAGGACGGCGAGCGGGTCCGCCGCGGCGACGTCCTGATGACCGTGACCGGCCGCACCCGCGACCTGCTGGTCGCCGAGCGGACGGCCCTGAACTTGCTGTGCCACCTCTCCGGCGTCGCCACCGCGACGCGGGCGTGGGTCGACGCGCTGGAGGGTACCGGCGCCGCCGTGCGCGACACCCGCAAGACCACGCCGGGCCTGCGGGCGCTGGAGAAGTACGCCGTCCGCTGCGGCGGCGGGGTCAACCACCGCCTCGTCGCTGTGGGACGAGGCGCTGATCAAGGACAACCACGTCGTCGCCGCCGGCGGGCGTGGTCGCGGCCTACCGGGCCGTCCGGGCCACGGTTCCCGGACGTGCCCGTCGAGGTCGAGGTCGACTCCCTCGACCAGCTCGACGAGGTTCTCGCCGAGGGCGCGGACCTCGTCCTGCTCGACAACTTCACCCCGGAGCAGATGCGCGAGGCCGTCCGGCGCGCCGGCGGGCCGGGCGCGGTCTGGAGGCCAGCGGCGGGCTGACCTTCGCGGACGCGGCGGCCGTCGGCGCGACCGGCGTGGACTACCTCTCGGTGGGCGCGCTGACGCACTCCTCGCCGATTCTCGACATCGCTCTGGACCTGCGGGCGCTCGATGCCCCCGAGCAGGAAGAGGGGCAGGCCTGATGCTGCTGGCCATCGACGTCGGCAACACCCACACCGTGCTGGGCCTGTTCGACGACAAGGAGATCGTCGAGCACTGGCGCATCGCCACGGACGCCCGCCGCACGGCCGACGAGCTCGCGATCACCGTGTCCGTCGCTGCTGGCGCAGTTCCCGGGCCTGAAGGACAACAAGGGCGACGTCGACGGCATCTCGATGTGCTCGACGGTCCCGTCGGTCCTCAACGAGATGCGGGAGATGTTCCGCCGCTACTACGGCGACGTCCCGACCGTCATCGTCGAGCCGGGGGTGCAAGACCGGCGTCCCCGTCCTCATGGACAACCCGAAGGAGGTCGGCGCCGACCGCGTCCTGAACGCGCTCGCCGCCGCGCACCTGTACGGCGGCCCGTGCGTGGTCGTCGACTTCGGGACCGCGACGACCTTCGACGCCGTCAGCGTCCGCGGGGAGTACGTCGGCGGCGCGATCGCGCCCGGCATCGAGATCTCCGTGGACGCGCTCGGCGCCCGCGGCGCGCAGCTGCACAAGGTCGCGCTGGCCAAGCCGCGGTCGGTCATCGGCAAGAGCACGGTCGAGGCGATGCAGTCCGGCATCCTCTACGGCTTCGCCGGCCAGGTCGACGGCATCGTCGAGCGGATGGCCGCGGAACTGTCGGACGACCCCGACAAGGTGACTGTCGTCGCGACCGGCGGGCTCGCGCCGATCGTGCTCGAGGAGGCCGCGACGATCGACGTCCACGAGCCCTGGCTGACGCTGATCGGCCTGCGCCTCGTGTACGAGCGCAACGTCCTGACCTGAGCGCGGTGGGAAATTGGGGTCGCGGCGCTCGTTAACCTTGGCCGAGTGAACGACGAGCTCCCCAGCACCGACGTCCCCAGTCCCGACGGGGCCACCGAACTCCCCGAGCAGATGCGGGTCCGCCGCGAGAAGCTCGACCGCCTCCGGGCGAGCGGCGTCGACCCGTACCCCGTCGGGTACCCGCGCACGGCGACGTCGCCGGGGAGCTGCGCGCCAAGCACGCCGACCTCGAGACCGGACATCGCGACCGGCGAGCGGGTCGGCGTCGCCGGGCCGCGTGATGCTCTCGCGGACCGGCGGCAAGCTCTGCTTCGCGACGCTGCGCGACGGCACGGGCGAGATCCAGGTGATGCTGTCCCTGGACCGGCTCGGCGAGGAGTCGCTGGCGTCCTGGAAGGCGAACGTCGACCTCGGCGACCACGTCGGCGTCACCGGCGAGGTGATCACCTCGCGGCGCGGCGAGCTCTCGGTGCTCGCCGAGAGCTGGGCGCTGACCGCGAAGTGCCTGCGTCCGCTGCCCGACAAGCACAAGGGTCTCACCGACCCCGAGGCGCGCGTCCGCCAGCGCTACGTCGACCTCATCGTGAACCCGGAGGCGCGCCGGATGCTCCAGGTGCGCAGCGACGCGGTGCGCTCGCTGCGCTCGACGCTGACGGACGCCGGCTTCGTCGAGGTCGAGACCCCGATGCTGCAGGCCGTGCACGGCGGCGCGAACGCGCGCCCGTTCACCACGCACATCAACGCCTACGACGCCGACCTGTTCCTGCGCATCGCGCCGGAGCTGTACCTCAAGCGGCTCGCGGTCGGCGGGATCGAGAAGGTCTTCGAGATCAACCGGAACTTCCGCAACGAGGGCGCCGACTCCACGCACAACCCGGAGTTCACGATGCTCGAGGCGTACGAGGCCTACGGCGACTACGACACGATGGCCACGCTCACCCGCCGCCTCGATCCAGTCGGCGGCGCTCGCGGCGCTCGGATCGACGGTCGTGCGGCACGGCGACGAAGAATTCGACATCGGCGGGGAATGGCGGTCGATCACCGTGAACGACGGCCTGGGAGCGGTACTCGGCACGGAGATCACGCCCGAGACGACGGTGGCCGAGCTGACGCGGCTCTGCGACAAGGCGGATGTGCCGTACGACCCGGCGTGGAACCGCGGACAGGTCATTCTCGAGATGTACGAGCACCTGCTCGAGGAACGAACCGTCCTGCCCACGTTCTACCGGGACTTCCCGACCGAGGTGTCGCCGCTGACGCGCGCGCACCGCAACGATCCGCGCCTGGCGGAACGCTGGGATCTCGTCGCGTTCGGCACGGAGATCGGCACCGCCTATTCGGAGCTCGTCGACCCGGTGGAACAGCGCGCCCGCTTCACCGCGCAGTCCCTGCTCGCGGCGGGCGGGGACGCGGAGGCGATGGTGCTGGACGAGGACTTCCTGCGTGCGCTCGAGTACGCCATGCCGCCGTCGCGGCGGCCTGGGCGTCGGCGTCGACCGCCTGTTGATGATGCTGACCGGTGCCAACGTGCGAGAGACGGTGCTGTTCCCGTTCGTCCGCCCGGAATAGCAGTGTCCGGCCGCCAGGACCTTGCAGGTGAGGTCCACATCCGCCGGGCGCGAACGACGGACGTTCGCGTCATCCGGTCATTCGTCGACGTCTACGCCGACGAACGCATCCTCTTGTCCAAACCGACAGTCACGCTGTATGAGGACGTCCAGGAGTTCTGGGTCGGCGAACTGGGCGACCGCGTCGTAGGTTGCGGCGCGTTGCACGTGATGTGGGAAGACCTGGCCGAGGTCCGCACGCTCGCCGTCGCCCCCGAACTGCGCCGCACCGGTCTCGGTCATCTGCTGCTGGAACGCTTGTTGGAGACCGCGCGTGAACTCGGCGTGCGCAAGGTGTTCTGCCTCACCTTCGAGGTCGACTTCTTCGTCGGGCACGGATTCGTCGAGATCGAGGGGGCGCCGGTGGATCACGACGTCTTCGCTCAGATGTTGCAGTCCTACGACGAAGGTGTCGCGGAGTTCCTCGACCTCGAGCGCGTCAAGCCCAACACTCTCGGCAACACGCGCATGTTGCTCTGGCTGTAGATCTCGCGGGTGGGCGCTGGGTCACAGATCGACTCGACGGTCTGCTATGAGCAGTATTGCGGCGACTTTCCGCAGTGAGTCACAGGAACTTGGAGTGCGCGTCAGGTTTGCGGAAACGGGTCCTTACCTGCTTTGCTTTTACCTCGTCACCTGCGGAGTTTCACGAAGACAGGGGAATCCTGGCATGGCACAGAAGACTCTGGTTATTCTCGAGGACGATCTGGACGGCGGAGAGGCCGACGAGACCGTTTCGTTCTCGCTCGACGGCGTCGCGTACGAGATCGATCTCTCGTCGAAGAACGCCGGCAAGTTGCGCGACTCTCTCGCTTCCTACGTCGGGTCCGCTCGCCGCGTCGGCGGCCGGGCCACCCGGGGTAAGGCCCGCGCCGGCCGCGCCGGCGCCGCCCGCACCTCCGAGATCCGCGACTGGGCTCGCGCCCAGGGCCTCGAGGTCAGCGAGCGCGGCCGCATCCCGGCCGCGATCTCGGAGCAGTACGAGACCGCCCAGAAGTAGAGAACGTACAGTAAGGAAGGCGGCCCGCGTACTCCGCGGGCCGCTGCCATGTCCGGCCCGCGCGTCTGATCGGGTGGCCGCCGGCCTTGTTCGCTCGCGGCGTAGCCCCCCGCGGGCCTACGGGCCCGCCACCGGGAACATGGCTCTGGCCTGGGCCGTTGACTGCTCCGACGAGGGGGCCCGGGACGCGTTCGGGAACACGTCGTGACGGAGTCCCCCACAGCGATATGAGCGGCATCCCCGCCAGGACTAGAGTGGCGAGGGACGGTGGGTGGAACGTCCATTCGCTGCCCGACCGCTCCGAGGAGCGTTGACGATGTTCGAGAGATTTACCGATCGCGCCCGCCGAGTTGTCGTCCTGGCCCAAGAAGAGGCCCGGATGCTCAACCACAACTACATCGGCACCGAGCACATCCTGCTCGGCCTGATCCACGAGGGCGAAGGCGTCGCGGCCAAGGCCCTCGAAAGTCTGGGAATCTCTCTCGAGGCTGTGCGCCAGCAGGTGGAGGAGATCATCGGGCAGGGCCAGCAGGCTCCGTCCGGGCACATCCCCTTCACCCCCCGGGCCAAGAAGGTCCTGGAGCTGTCGCTTCGCGAGGCCCTCCAGTTGGGTCACAACTACATCGGCACCGAGCACATCCTGCTGGGCCTGATCCGCGAGGGCGAAGGCGTCGCTGCGCAGGTCCTGGTGAAGCTGGGCGCCGACCTGAACAGGGTGCGACAGCAGGTCATCCAGCTGCTGTCCGGTTACCAGGGCAAGGAGCCGGCGGCCGGCGGCAGCGGCCCGGCCGAGGGCACGCCGTCGACCTCGCTCGTCCTCGACCAGTTCGGCCGCAACCTCACGCAGGCCGCGCGGGAGAGCAAGCTCGACCCGGTGATCGGGCGCGAGAAGGAAATCGAGCGGGTCATGCAGGTGCTGTCCCGCCGCACCAAGAACAACCCGGTCCTCATCGGCGAGCCCGGCGTCGGCAAGACGGCGGTCGTCGAGGGCCTCGCGCAGAAGATCGTGCGCGGCGAGGTACCCGAGACGCTGAAGGACAAGCAGCTCTACACGCTCGACCTCGGCGCGCTCGTCGCCGGTTCCCGCTACCGCGGTGACTTCGAGGAACGGCTGAAGAAGGTCTTGAAGGAGATCCGCACCCGCGGCGACATCATCCTGTTCATCGACGAGCTGCACACGCTCGTCGGTGCCGGTGCTGCCGAAGGCGCGATCGACGCGGCGTCGATCCTCAAGCCGATGCTGGCCCGCGGCGAGCTGCAGACGATCGGCGCGACGACGCTCGACGAGTACCGCAAGCACCTGGAGAAGGACGCCGCGCTCGAGCGCCGGTTCCAGCCGATCCAGGTCGCCGAGCCGTCGCTCAAGCACACCATCGAGATCCTCAAGGGCCTGCGCGACCGGTACGAGGCGCACCACCGCGTCTCGATCACCGACGCTGCCCTGGTCGCCGCGGCGACGCTGGCCGACCGGTATATCTCCGACCGCTTCCTGCCGGACAAGGCGATCGACCTGATCGACGAGGCCGGTTCCCGGATGCGAATCCGTCGCATGACGGCCCCGCCGGACCTGCGCGAGTTCGACGAGAAGATCGCGAACGTCCGGCGGGACAAGGAGTCGGCGATCGACTCGCAGGACTTCGAGAAGGCCGCCTCGCTGCGCGACAAGGAGAAGCAGCTTCTCGGTGAGAAGTCGCAGCGTGAGAAGGAGTGGAAGGCCGGCGACATGGACGTCGTGGCCGAGGTCGACGAGGAACTCATTGCCGAGGTCCTGTCCACCGCCACAGGAATCCCGGTCTTCAAGCTGACCGAGGAGGAGAGCGCGCGACTGCTGCGCATGGAAGACGAGCTGCACAAGCGCGTCATCGGCCAACGCGACGCGATCAAGGCCCTGTCGCAGGCGATCCGGCGTACGCGTGCGGGCCTGAAAGACCCGAAGCGTCCCGGTGGTTCGTTCATCTTCGCCGGCCCGTCCGGCGTCGGTAAGACGGAGCTGTCGAAGACGCTCGCCGAGTTCCTGTTCGGCGACGAGGACTCGCTGATCTCGCTCGACATGTCCGAGTTCTCGGAGAAGCACACCGTGTCGCGGTTGTTCGGCTCCCCGCCCGGATACGTCGGGTACGAGGAAGGCGGGCAGCTCACGGAGAAGGTGCGGCGCAAGCCGTTCTCGGTCGTCCTGTTCGACGAGGTCGAAAAGGCGCACCCGGACATCTTCAACTCGCTGCTGCAGATCCTGGAGGACGGTCGCCTGACCGACGCTCAGGGCCGGGTCGTGGACTTCAAGAACACGGTCATCATCATGACCACGAACCTCGGTACCCGGGACATCTCCAAGGGCTTCAACCTCGGCTTCGCCGCCGACGGGAACACGCAGACGAACTACGAGCGCATGAAGCTCAAGGTTCAGGACGAGCTGAAGCAACACTTCCGGCCGGAGTTCCTCAACCGCGTCGACGACATCGTCGTTTTCCACCAGTTGCTGGAGCCGGAGATCGTCCAGATCGTCGACCTCATGCTCGCCAAGCTGGACGACCGGCTTCGGGACAAGGACATGGCCGTCGAGGTCACGCCGGTGGCGAAGTCCCTGCTCGCCAAGCGCGGGTTCGACCCCGTGATGGGCGCTCGGCCTTTGCGTCGCGCGATCCAGCGTGAGATCGAGGACGCGCTGTCCGAGAAGATTCTGTACGCGGAACTGCGGCCCGGCCAGATCGTCGTGGTCGACGTCGAGGGCGAAGGCGACCAGGCGAAGTTCACCTTCCGCGGTGAGCCGAAGCCCGAAAAGCTGCCTGACACCCCGCCGGTCGTGCTGAAGAAGGACTGACCGAGAAACGACAGACGGCCGGTACTCCCTCGGGGTGCCGGCCGTTTCGTGTGTGCGGCTTACCCCGCTACCCCGTGCGTCCGACCAGCGACTCGTTACAGCGGGTCGATGGTCGGACGTACGGGATTCGGGTTCAGGTGCAGCCGGGGAGGCGGAAGGTGCCGTCGGCCAATGGTTCGACGAGGCCGTCCGCGACGAGGCCGTCGAGGGCCCGGTCGCGTTGGATCCCCGCGTCCCAGCAGGCGGCGAGGTCGGCGGCGCTCGCCGGGCCGGGCGCGTCGCGCAGGACGGCGAGCAGCATCCCGCGGACCTGGCGGTCGGTGCCCGCGTAGCGCTGGACGCGGCGCGGGGCCGCCCCGTCGGCCGGGTACCCGGCGGCGCGCCAGGCGCACGCGTCCGCGACGGGGCACGCCGCGCACTCCGGCGTGCGGGCCCGGCAGACCAGCGCGCCCAGCTCCATCGCCGCGACGGCCCAACGGGCCGCCTCCGCGGGGTCGTCCGGCAGCAGGGCCTCGGCTGCCCGCCGCTCGCCCACCGTGACGGACGGCGGCGGGAGGGCCCGGCCCGCCACGACCCGCGTCAGCACCCGCCGGACGTTGGTGTCGAGCACGACGTGGCGCCGGCCGTAGGCGAAGGACGCCACCGCCGCGGCGGTGTAGTCGCCGACCCCGGGCAGCGCGAGGAGCTCGGCGTAGCCCGCCGGGACGATTCCGCCGTGCCGCTGCGTCACTGCGACCGCGGCGCCGTGCAGGCGTAGGGCGCGGCGCGGGTAACCGAGCCGCCCCCAGGCGAGCACCGCCTCGCCGGGCGGCTCCGCGGCGAGCGCGGCCGGTACGGGCCAGCGGTCCAGCCAGGTCGCGTACACCGGCAGGACCCGTGCGACCGGGGTCTGCTGGAGCATGAACTCGCTGACCAGGACGGCCCAGCCGGACACTCCCGGCCGGCGCCACGGCAGGTCGCGGGCGTGCCGTGCGTACCACTCGACGATCGGCGAGACGAGGCTTGTGGGACAAAAATGGTCTGGAGTGACCTGTGGGAATTCGATGCAGAGGTCGGCGCTGACATCGGTCACGGAATCGATCGTGGCACGGCGTGCCTTCCTCGAATCGCGTGCGTCCGAGTCTTAGCGTGATTGCCAGCCATGAACAGCTTTCTCGATCCTGTCGGAGCCCGGCCCCACAGCGTCTACTGGCGGCGGCGGGCGTTCCTGGCTGCCGTGCTGGCCGTCCTCGTCCTGATGCTCGCGAAGACCTGCAGCTCGGCCGCCCCGAATTTGGGCACCAAGTCGTCCAACCAGGGGCCGGTGCCGCTGACGTCGACGTATACCCCGACGCCCAAGGCCACCGACAAGATTCTCGAAGGCGGGACGGACGCTGTGCCCGGCGTCCACGGGGGGAGCACGAGCGGCATCGGCTCCGGTAGCGCGAGCGGCAGCGCGAGCGGCGGGGCGACCGGCCCCGGGCCGATCGGTTCCGGCGCCGCGGCGGGCGGGGCCTCGAAGCCGCTCGCCACCGTCAAGCCCGCGACGCCCGGCGCGAGCCCCGGCGCGACGCCCGGCGCGACGCCGAAGGCGACCAAGGTCGCGACGCCGACGGCCACGCCGAAGCCGACGCCGAAGAAGGCCGTGCCGGTCGCCTTCACGACGTGCAAGAAGTCCGCGATCGAAGTGAAGCTCCGGGCCGACGAGCGCACCTACTCCGGCAAGGAGACGCCGAAGTTGTTCATCGCCGTCAAGAACGTCGGCAAGGTCGCATGCCTCGCCGACCTCGGCTCCGGCGCGCTGACGCTGACCGTGAAGTCCGGCAAGGACCGCATCTGGTCCTCCGACGACTGCCAGGGCAAGGGCACCAGCGACATCCGGCTCCTGAAGCCCGGCCAGGCGCTCGAGGCGCGGTCCGTGTGGAGCAAGGTCCGGTCCGAGAAGGGCTGCCCGAAGGGCATGGACGAGGCTCAGCCCGGCACCTACGTGGTCGAGGGCTCAGCGGGTGGCGTCAAGGCCGAGCGTCGGGCGGTCTTCCAGATTTCGTAGCTCTGGTCAGGGCCCGGCCCGCGTCCGAGGGTGGAGGACCGCGCCGGCTGCTCACCTCGCTTGCGCTCGGTCGCCTCACGCGGGGGCACCCCGTGCGTCCGACCATCAGCGTCCTAACGAGCATCTGATCGGACGTCAGGTTCTGGCGGCGCCAGCCAGCTATACGTAGCGCTCGAGGATGGACGATTCGGCGAGGCGAGAGAGGCCCTCGCGGACGGATCGGGCGCGGGACTCGCCCACGCCCTCGACGGCCTGGAGGTCGTCGATGCTGGCGGCGAGGAGCTTCTGGAGGCCGCCGAAGTGCTCGACGAGGCGCTCGATGACGAGGCCGGGCAGGCGGGGGACCTTCGCGAGCAGGCGGAAACCCCGGGGGCTGACGGCCGCGTCGAGGGTGTCGCTGCCGCCGGAGTAACCGAGCGCCCGGGCGACGGTCGTGAGGTCGAGGAGCTCGGTGGCCGAGAGGGTGTTCAGCTCGGTCAGGACGTCGGGGACGCCGCGGGTCTGGCGACCGGACTGCGGCGGGAGGTAGTCGCGGGCGACGAGCTCGCGATCGGGCTCGACGCCGGCGATGAGCTCGTCGAGCTGGAGAGCGAGCAGGCGCCCGTCCGAGCCGAGTTCGACGACGTACCCCTCGATCTCGCGGGCGATGCGGCGGACCATCTCGAGACGCTGGGCGACGGCCGAGACGTCGCGGATCGTCACCAGGTCTTCGATCTCGAGGGCCGAGAGGGTGCCGGACACCTCGTCGAGGCGCAGCTTGTAGCGCTCGAGCGTGGCGAGGGCCTGGTTGGCGCGGGACAGGATCGCCCCCGAGTCCTCCAGGACGTGGCGGACGCCCGCGATGTAGAGCGCGATCAGGTTCATCGACTGGCTCACCGAGATCACCGGGAGGGTGACCTGACGGGAGACGCGGTCGGCGGTGCGGTGGCGCGTGCCGGACTCGTCGGTCGGGATCGTCGGGTCGGGCATGAGGTGCACGGCCGCGCGGACGATCTTCGTCGCGTCCCGGTCGAGGACTATCGCGCCGTCCATCTTCGCGAGCTCGCGCAGGCGGGTCGCGGAGAACTCCACGTCCAGGACGAAGCCGCCGGTGCACATGCCCTCGACCGTCTTGTCTTGCCCGAGGACGATGAGGGCGCCGGTGTGCCCGCGGAGAATGCGCTCGAGACCCTCGCGCAGCAGCGTGCCCGGTGCGACTGCGGCCAGGGTCACCCGCAGAAGCGCCTCGTGCTCGGCTGCCGAGCGGTCCGGGCGCTCGATCGTGGACACACTCCCCCTCGAGGGCCGTAATTCACGAGTTTAATCTGGCCGAGTGTACCGGCGCGTGGCGTTCGATTTGGGAAAAGGTGTCCCTTGCGGCCGGATCGTCACGGTTCCTTTGCATTCCGTCACATTCGCCGGCCGTCTCGCAATGATCGAATCACCGCGGAATGGGTCGCGGCCTTGACGGCGGTCGCGAGATCCGGAACCTCGAGAGCGCGCAGTTCGGGTGGGGCGCCCGCCGCCGTACCGGGCGGGACGAGGGCCCGCTCGAACCCGAGCCGCGCGGCCTCGGCGAGGCGCCGGGCGATGTCCGCGACCGGACGCAGTTCGCCGGCCAGGCCGACCTCACCGATCGCGATCATGCGCTCCGGCATCGGGCAGTCGCGCGCGGCGCCGGCGACGGCCAGCGCGACCGCGAGGTCGGCCGCCGGGTCGGTGAGCCGCACGCCGCCGACGGTCGCGGCGTACACGTCGGACTGCGCGAGCCGCACCCCCGCCCGCCGTTCCAGCACCGCGAGCGTCATCGCGACGCGACCGGAGTCGAGCCCCGAGCTGACCCGCCGCGGGTTCGCCAGGATCGAGGCGGCCACCAAAGACTGCACCTCGACGACCAGCGGGCGGCGGCCCTCGACCGTCACGGTCACGCATTGCCCGGGGACGTTCGTCGCGCCCCGCGAGAGGAACAGCCCGCTCGGGTCGGCCAGCCCGACGATGCCGCCGTCGCCGAGGTCGAAGCAGCCGACCTCGTCCGACGGGCCGTACCGGTTCTTCACCCCGCGGACCATGCGCAGCCGGCTCTGCCGGTCGCCCTCGAAGTGCAGGACGACGTCGACCAGGTGCTCGAGGACGCGGGGCCCGGCGATCGAGCCGTCCTTCGTCACGTGCCCGACGAGGACGGTCGTGATGCCCCGCTCCTTCGACAGCCGGGTCAGCGCAGCGGCGACCTCGCGGACCTGGGTGACCCCGCCCGCGCCGCCGTCGACGTCCGCGGACGCGATCGTCTGCACCGAGTCGACGACCAGCAGCGAGGGCTTGACCGCGTCCACGTGCTCGGCCACGGCTGCCAGGTCGGTCTCCGCCGCGATGAACAGCAGCGGCTCGAGGGCGTTGACCCGACCCGCCCGCAGCCGGACCTGCGCGGTCGACTCCTCGCCCGTCACGTACAGGACGGGGCTGCCGCGGCGGGCGACCTGCGCCGCGACCTCGAGCAGCAGCGTGGACTTGCCGACGCCCGGCTCGCCCGCCAGCAGGATGACCGCGCCGGGGACGAGGCCGCCGCCGAGCACCCGGTCGAGTTCGCCGACGCCGCTCGGGGTGGAGCGGGCGGCCTCCGCGTCGATCTCGCCGATCGGCCGGGCCGGCTCGCGGACGGGCGCGGCCCCGCCGACCCGGCGCACCGCCCCGACCCGCGGGACCGACGCCTCGACCGTGCTCCACGCCTGGCACTCCCCGCACCGGCCCGTCCATTTCGCGCTCTGCCAGCCGCACTCCGAGCACTTGAACGCCGTCGCCACTTTCGCCATGCCCGCAGGCTAGGTCCAGCCACCGACAGTTCTACATCGGCGCGCTTCGGGCGCGAACGCTCGCGGCGCGCGCGGCCTTCGCCGCTCGCACGGAGGCGTGCTGCGTTAAAACCGACGAAAGAACAGGTTGACCGCGGCGTCGACTTCGAGACCCGGGGTCTCGGCGAGGGCGCGGGCGGCGACGTCCGCCGGGAACTCGATGCGCAGGACGGCGGCGAGGTCCTCGCGGGAGTCGAAGCGCCAGACGGTGTCGAGCCGGCGGCGTTCGAAGCCCTGCCGGGCCCAGAACCGCGTCGACGGCGTCCGGGTCGTAGGTCGGCAGCCCGGCGGCGAACCAGCGGCCGACGGACGAGCGGGTCGCGTCGTGGTCGGCGAGCACCGCCACCCCGCCGCGGCGGCACACCCGGGCGAGCTCGGCGAGGCCCGGTTCGCAGCCGGGGCCGAAGAAGTACGCCCAGCGGGCGTGCGCGACGTCGATCGAGGCGGCCGGGCACCGGCAGCGCCTGCGCCGTCCCCTGACGAACCGTCACGTTGCGGAGCGTGCCGACCCGGCGGGCAGCCAGCGACCGCGAGGCGCGGGTGCGGCTCGACCCCGGTGACGGCGGCGGCCGCGCGCGGCGAGGCGCGGCAGGTGGTAGCCCGTGCCGCAGCCGACGTCCAGCACGTGCGCCCCGGCGAGCGGGCGCAGCTCGGCGATGGCCGCGTCCAGCACCCCGTCCGGGTCGACGGCGCGGTTCTCGACCTCGTACACCGCGGTGTGCTCCCAGATGTTCGGGCTCGGGATCGCCCCGGGCATGCCGATCCGAGAGGAGGTCAAGAAGGCGGGTCGGCCGGGTGCGGGGCGAGCGGGCGGCGCTCGAGCTCGCGGTCGGCGCAGAGGTCGGCGAGCGTGGCGTACGCCGGCTGCGCCCATGAGCGCGATGAGCTCGGGGGCGTACGAGACCCACACCGGCTCGGCGCCGACGTGCGCGGACTGCGCGCCGGTGCACCACCAGTTCAGGTCGTGCCCGCCCGGGCCCCAGCCGCGGCGGTCGTACTCGCCGATGGAGATCTCGAGGTACTTCGTCTCGTCGGCGCGCTCGACCCAGCGGTAGGTGCGCCGCACGGGCAGCTGCCAGCACACGTCCGGCTTGGTCTCGAGCGGGTGCAGGCCGGTGCGCAGCGCGTGGGCGTGCAGCGCGCAGCCGGGGCCGGCCGCGAAGCCGGGGCGGTTGAGGAAGATGCACGCTCCGTCGACGACCCGGGTCTGGACGGCGCCGTCGGCGTCGGTGTCGATGACCCCGTCCTTGCGGCCGTCGGTGCGGTGCTGCCACTCCTCGGCGGTGAGCTTGCGGGCGAAGCGCTTGACCCGGCGCTCGTCGTCCTTGTCGGAGAAGTGCGCGCCGTGCGTGCAGCAGCCGTCGTCCGGACGGCCCGGCTCGATGCCCTGACAGCCCGAGCCGAAGATGCACGTCCAGCGCGAGGTCAGCCACGTCAGGTCGGCGCGGAACATCTGGTCGGGGTCGGACGGGTCGGGGAACTCCACCCAGCTCCGGGGGAAGTCGAGGGGAACTTCGGGCACCCGGCCAGCGTATGCCGTACCACGGGTGCGGGACGTTCTCCGCGGTAGCGTCGGCGCATGCGGCTGGGAGTCCTCGACGTGGGTTCCAACACCGTCCACCTGCTGGTGGTGGACGCGCACCCGGGCGCGCGCCCGACGGCCGCGCACTCCCACAAGACCGAGCTGCGCCTGGTCGAGTGCCTCGACGGCGACGGCCTGCTGACGCCCGAGGGCGTCGAGCGGCTCACGGACCTCGTCGCGGAGGCCCTCGAGATCGCCGAGGACAAGGGCGTCGAGGACATGCTGGCGTTCGCCACGTCCGCCATCCGCGACGCGGGCAACGGCGAGGAGGTGCTCGCGGGCATCCGGGAGACCACCGGCGTGCACCTCGAGGTCCTGCCCGGGTGAGGACGAGGCGAAGCTGACGTTCCTGGCCGTCCGCCGCTGGTTCGGCTGGTCGGCGGGGCGGCTTCTCGTCCTCGACATCGGCGGCGGCTCCCTCGAGCTGGCGACGGGCATCGACGAGGACCCGGACGCGGTGGCGTCGCTGCCGCTCGGCGCCGGCCGGCTCACCCGCGCGGCGTTCACCGCGGACCCCCCGGGGCCGGACGAGGTCAAGGCACTGCGCAAGTACGTCCGCGCAGAGATCGCGCGCGAGGTCGGTTCGATCGCCCGGTTCGGGGCGCCCGACTTCGCCGTCGCGACCTCGAAGACGTTCAAGCAGCTCGCCCGCATGGCCGGGCGCGGCCCCGACGTCCGAGGGCCCCTACGTGCATCGCTCGCTGGCGCACTCCGACGTCGTCCACTGGATGACGAAGATGTCGGAGCTGAGCACCGCCGAGCGGGCCGAGCTGCCCGGCGTCTCGCACGGGGCGGGCGCGCCAGTTGCTCGCCGGGGCGATCGTCGCGGACGCGGCGATGGACCTGTTCGGCGTGACGCAGCTCGAGATCTGCCCGTGGGCCCTGCGGGAGGGCCTGATCCTGCGCCGGCTCGACCTGCTCCTCGATTCCGGACGCACCGCGTGAGACCTCGCCTGGCGGTGAGCGGGCGCGTCCTGCTGGCCTGGCTCGCGGGCGCGTTGCTGCTCGCGGGGCTGCCGGGGCCCGCGGCCGCGCTCGCGTCGGCGTCCGCGCCGGCCGTTCCCGCGGCCGCGACGTCCGCCACGGGTTCGCCTTCGGACGCGACGGCGGTACTCGCGGACGGGTACGTCGCCACGCACCGCGCGGGCCGACCGGAACTCGCCGGCGCCGACACGGGCCGGGCCGAGCTGACCCGCCAGATCCGCTCGGGTCACGGCGGGTTCGGCGGCCTCGCGGACCTCGTCCCGGGCCTCGCGCCCGTCAGCCTCGGCTCCGCTTCGGCGGTCCGGCCCGCCGACGTCTACGGCCCGGGTTCGCCTGCTCCGACGGGCCTGCGCGGCCGCGCGCCGCCGGCGCCGGGTGCACCTCGCCCCGCCGGCCCCAACTCCATCTGAATCAGCCGGCAACGACGCCCGGGGCAGCCACTCGTTCGCCCGGCCGGGCTGCCCGCGCGTCGGGAGAGACCTCCGAGTTCGGAGCACCCATGTCCAGAGCGCCACTCGTGCGCGCCTTGATCTCCCTCGCCCTCGTGGTGGGATCGCTGTTCATCACCCTGACCGTCCCCGCCCGCCTCGGCCTCGACCTGCGCGGCGGCACCCAGATCGTCCTGCAGACCAAGGATTCCGAGCTCACCAAGGCGGACGCGGAGCTCGACCGACCGCGCCCTGGAAGTGCTGCGCCGCCGCGTCGACGCGCTCGGGGTCGCCGAGCCGAGCATCGCCCGCGCGGGCGAGAAGCGGATCATCGTCGAGCTGCCCGGGGTGCAGGACCCGCCGGGAGGCCGCCGCGGTCCTCGGCCGCACCGCGCAGTTGCAGTTCCACGAGGTGCTCGGCGTGGCGCCCGCGAGCGCCAAGCCCGGCACGACGGCGAAGAACGGCGTGACCGTCCTGGCCGACGAGTCCGGGCAGTTGCTGCGCCTGGCCAAGCCGGCCCTCACCGGAGCGGGGGTCTCGGACGCGGAGCCGGGACTCGACCTCGGCCGGTGGTTCGTGGACATCGACTTCAAGGGCGACGGGGAGAAGGCCTGGAAGGACCTGACCGCCAAGGCCGCCTGCGCCCCGCCGGGTGACCCCACGCGGCGGGTGGCGATCGTCCTGGACGCGGACGACGATCTCGTCCCCGCAGGTGGACCCGAGCGTCGCCTGCAACGCCGGCATCGGCGGCGGGAAGACGACGATCACCGGCGACTTCACGCGCGGCCGAGGCGAAGGATCTCGCCGTCCTGGTCGCCGGCGGCGCCCTGCCCGTGCCCGTCGAGATCATCGAGCAGCGGACGGTCGGCCCGACGCTCGGCGCGGCAGCGATCGACGCGAGCGCGCAGGCGGCCGTCATCGGCATCATCCTGACGGGCCTGTTCATCACGTTCGTCTACCGGCTCATGGGCGCTGCTCGCGACGGTCGCGCTGGCCTGCTACGCGCTGATCTCCTACGCGATGCTCGTCGCGATCGGGGCGACGCTGACCTTGCCGGGCCTGGCCGGCTTCGTGCTGGCGATCGGCATCGCGATCGACGCGAACGTCCTGGTGTTCGAACGGGCGCGGGAGGAGTTCGCGGACGGGACCGCGCCACGCACGAAGGGAAACCTGCGCGGCTCGCTGCGCGACGGGCTTCACGCAAGGCCTGGACGGCGATCATCGACTCGAACGTCACGACGCTGCTCGCGGCGGGGCTGCTGTTCTTCCTCGCGGGCGGGCCGGTGCGCGGGTTCGGCGTGACGCTGTCGATCGGCGTGATCGCCTCGATGCTCTCGGCGCTCGATCGTCGCGCGCTCGCTCACGGAGTTCGCCGCCCGGCGCGAGGCTCGTCAGCGCGGCCCGGCGCGTGACCGGCATCGCCGGCGGCGGCCGCGGCCGCGCCTGGCTGGCCCGCGAAGAACCCGGACATCATGGGCCGCCGCCGGATCTGGCTCGCCGTCTCCGGCGCTGCTGCTGGTCGTCGCGGTCTCCGGCATCGTCGTGCGCGGGCTGAACCTCGGCGTCGAGTTCACCGGCGGGCGCCTGGCGGAGTACTCGACCAGCAAGACGCTCGACGCGGACACCGCCCGCGCGGCCGTCGTCGACGCCGGGTTCCCGCGGGCGATCGTGCAGTCCTCGGGGGACGGACGACATCACCGTCCGGACCGCGGCGATCACCAACGACGAGGCCGTCCGCAGATCGCCGAGGCGCTGGCGACGGACGGCGGGACGGTCACGAAGCTGCGCGACGAGCTGATCGGGCCGAGCCTCGGCGACGAGCTGCGCAACAAGGCGATCATCGCCCTGGTGATCGCGCTGCTCGCGCAGATGATCTACCTGGCCGTGCGGTTCCGGTGGACGTTCGGGGCCGCCGCCGTCCTGGCGATGTTCCACGACGTCCTGATCGTGACGGGGGTGTTCGCCTGGCTGGGCCGCCCGATCGACGGGGTGTTCCTGGCCGCCGCGCTCACGATCGTCGGCCTGTCGGTGAACGACTCGGTCGTGGTGTTCGACCGCGTCCGGGAGAGATGGGCGGCGAACCCGAAGGCGCCGTTCGCGAAGGTCTGCAACACCGCGGTGCTGCAGACCGTCCCGCGCACGATCAACACCGGCCTGGGCGCGATGTTCATCCTGGGCGCGCTGGCGATCCTCGGCGGGGACTCGCTCACCGACTTCTCCATCGCCCTGCTGCTCGGGCTCCTCGTCGGGACGTTGTCCTCGGTGTTCACCGCGACACCGCTCGCCGTCGTCCTGCAGGGGGCGAAACCGGCGACGCCGCCGAAGGTCCGCTCGACGGCCAGAAAGGCCGGCGCCTGTGCGACGCGACAGCGGCGCGGTGGTGTAACTGGCGGTTACCCCCAACCCGTGCGTCCGGCAATCAGCGCCCTATAACAGGTCGCTTGCCGGACGCACGGGGTGTCGGGGTAACCGTCGGCGACGCAGCGCGGTCGGTGACGCACCCTCAGAAGTGGTCGGGGCTCAGGCCGGAGCGTACGGCGAAGACGACGAGCTGGGCGCGGTCCCGGGCGTGCAGCTTCACCATCGCGCGGCTGACGTGCGTCCGGACGGTGGCGGGGCTGACCACCAGCGACGCGGCGATCTCGTCGTTCGACATTCCCGTCGCCACCCAGCCGACGATCTCGCGCTCCCGCGCGGTCAGCAGGCCGAGCTGGGGGTGCGGGTCGGTCGCGGCGCTCGTGCTGCGCGCGCCGAACTCCGAGATGACGCGCCGGGTCACGCCGGGCGACAGCAGCGACCCGCCCGCCGCGACGACCCGGATCGCGCGGAGCAGCTCGGCCGGTTCGGTGTCCTTGACGAGGAAGCCGGCGGCGCCGGAGCGCAGGGCGGCGAAGACGTACTCGTCCAGCTCGAAGGTCGTCAGGACGACGACCCGGGTGCCGGCCAGGTCCGGGTCGGCGGAGATCTCCGCGAGCGCGGCGAGCCCGTCCAGGCCGGGCATCCGGACGTCCATCAGGGCGACGTCCGGGCGCTCGCGGCGGATCAGCGCGAGCGCCGCGACCCCGTCCTCCGCCTCGCCCACAAGTCGATGTCGTCGGCGTCGTCGAGCAGCACGCGCAGGCCCATCCGGACGAGGGCCTGGTCGTCGGCGACGGTCACGCGAATCATGCGGCCACCCTCATGCGGGCAGTTTCGCCCAGACCTCGAAGCCGCCGCCGGGGCGGGGCGCGGCACGCAGGGTCCCGCCTGCGGCGGCGGCGCGGGCGCGCATGCCCTCGATCCCGCCGCCGGGCGGGCCGGGCGCGCGGGTGCCGTCGTCCGAGACGGTGAGGGTGAGCGCGCCGCCGGAGTGCTCCAGCGCGACGCTGGCCCGGGCCGCGCCCGCGTGCCGCAGGACGTTGGTCAGCGACTCCTGGACGATCCGGTACGCGGCATGGTCGGCCGCCGGCGCCAGCGGGGCAGGCTGGCCGCGGACGTCGAGCGAGACGGCGAGCCCGGCCGACCGGATCCGCTCGACGAGCGCCTCGAGCTGCGAGACGCCGGGGGCGCCCGGGTCCGTCGGCGCGTGCCCCGGTGTGCGGACGTCGGCGAGCGCCGCGCGGAGCCCGTCCAGCGCCTCGACGCTCGCGGCCCGGATCTCCTCGAGCGCCACCCGTGCCTGCTCGGGTCGGCGGTCGAGGACGTGCAGGGCGATCCCGGCCTGCATCGCGATCACGGACAGGCCGTGGCCGGCGACGTCGTGGACCTCCGCGGCGATGCGTAGTCGCTCCTCCGTGACCGCGCGGTCGGCGGCCTCCCGCCGCGAGCGGGCCGCGGCCTCGGCGCGCAGCCGGACCACCGTCCCCACGGACCAGGGCACCGCCAGCCACACCGAGGCAGTCAGGACGTCCAGCGGCTCGCCCTCGGGGAAGCGCGCCACCCGGATCGCCAGCCCGCCGGTCGTCACCGCGAGCACGGCCGCGCAGACCGGTAGCGAGCGCGCCGTCGGCAGCCGGGCGGCGACCGAGAACGTCGCGATCGCCAACGGGAACAGGACGGGTCCGAACGCGTACCCGGCGGCCAGGTAGCCCGCGACCGAAGCCCCGGCCAGCGCAGTCGTCGCGACCGGCCACCGCCGCCGGCCCGCGAGCGCGAGGCAGGCGACCGCGACGAGCAGGTAGCCGGCGAGGTCGAGCGCGCGCGGGCGCGTCCTGGTGGCGGGCGGCCTCCCGCTGCCCGAACAGCGCGAGCGCCGTCAACGCCGCGGCGGCGGCGGCGTCGACGGCGAGCATGCGGGTCCTCACTCGATCGACGATAGGCGCGCGCCCGGCCGCCGGCATCCGTAGCGGCGCGTAGCCGCCGGGCGTTCGGCGTACGTCGGCGGGCGTACGCCGAAGGCCGCGTCCCGCCCGATGCCCGCGACGGCTGCGCCCGGCGACAGTGCTGGGACACCGAGCGCGGGGAGAACGCGATGGACACCAGCGAAGCCGTCGTCACCGACGGCCTGACCAAGCGGTACGGGGAGCGCGTCGCCGTCGACAGGCTCGCGATGACCGTGCGCCGCGGGGAGGTGTACGGGTTTCTCGGGCCGAACGCGGCGGGCAAGACGACGACGCTGCGGATGCTCGTGGGGCTGGTCCGCCCGTCGGCGGGCCGGGCGTCGGTGCTCGGCCGCGCGCCGGGCGACCCGGCCGCGCTCGCCCGGACCGGCATCCTGGTCGAGGGCCCCGGGCTGTACCCGTACCTGTCGGGCCGGGACAACCTGCGGGTGCTGGCGCGCCTCGCGTCGGTGCCCGAGGCCCGGGTCGCGATTGTGCTCGCCGACGTCGACCTCGCCGACCGCGCGGGTGACCGGTTCTCGTCCTACTCGCTCGGTATGAAGCAGCGCCTCGGCGTCGCGGCGGCCCTGCTCAAGGACCCCGAACTGCTGCTGCTCGACGAGCCGACGAACGGCCTGGACCCCGCCGGGACGGCCGACATGCGCGTGCTGATCCGTCGGCTGGCCGACGGCGGCCGGACGGTGCTGCTCTCCAGCCACCTGCTCACCGAGGTCGCGCACGTGTGCGACCGGGTGGGCATCGTGGCGGGCGGGCGCCTGGTCGCCGAGAGCACGGTCGACGCCCTGCGCGGCGATGCGGGGGTGGTGGTGCGGGCCGAGCCGGTGGCCCGGGCGGCCGAGGTTGCGGCCCGGCTGGCGGGTCCCGCGGCCGTCCGCGTGGACGGCGGGCTCGTCCATGTGACCCCGCCTCAGGTGTGGCCGGGTGTGCCCGCCCTGACCGTCGCGCTGGTGGCGGCAGGCGTGGACGTCCACGAGATCCGCGCGACCGAGCGCTCGCTCGAGGACGTGTTCCTGGCCCTCACCGACTCTTCGAAGAAGCTGACCCGTGCGCGCTAGCGTCCGCGCCGAACTGTTGAAGCTGCGCAAGCGGCCGGCTGTCCGCGTCCTCGTCGGGCTGTGGCTGGTGACGTTGCTGGCGTTCGGCTACCTGTTCCCGTACCTCGGCTACCGCAGCGGGGGGTCCGAGGGCCGGACGCCCGCCCAGATGCTGCCCGACCTGTTGCCCGCGAACTTCTCCGTCGTGGCCGTCCAGGGGACGCCGATGTTCGGCGGCGCGCTCGCGCTGATCCTGGGCGCGCTGCTGACCGGCAGCGACCACGGCTGGGGGACGGCCAAGACCGCCCTGACGCAGGGTCCGCGGCGCGGCGCGATCCTCGGCGGGCAGTTGCTCACTCTGGCGGGGTTGCTGGCGGCGGTCGTCGCGTCCGGGCTGGTGCTCGCGGCCGGGACGTCCGTGGGAATCGCGTCGGCCGAATTTGAGTCGTCGTCCTGGCCGACGGTCGGCGCGGTGGCGCGGGCGTTCGGCTCGGCCTGGTTGATCGTGTGCGTGTCGTGCCTGATCGGCGTCGTGCTCGGCGCCGCGACCCGCGGCACGGCGATGGCGATCGGCCTCGGGCTCGTCTGGGCGGTGGTGATCGAGAACCTGTTCCGCGGGCTCGCGTCCAGCGTCGAGGTCGTGAACACCCTCGCCCGCGGGCTGCCCGGCGCGAACGCAGGCTCGCTGCTGGCCGACCTCGGGGCGGCGCTGCAGTCCGAGCCGGGCGGGGTGCCGGGTGTGGTCGCGATCGCGTCCGGCCCGGCGGCCACCGGCGTCCTGTTGGTGTACGTGGTCGTCCTCGCCGCGGTCGCCGCCCTCCTGCTCCGGCGGGACGTCGCCTGATCGGGCCCGAGCACCCCGTGCGTCCGGCAAACCGCGCGTTATAGGACGCTGTCTGCCGGACGCACGGGGACGGGGGTGAGGCGCGCGTGGGCATCGACGAGTACCCGGTGCGGGATCGCGCCTTCCGGCCGAGCGCCGCGGACCTCGAGGCTTCGCGCGACCGGACGGTCCCGGCGACGATGCCGCCGCCGGGGGTGGCGCTGCGCGTCCTGTTCTGCGGGATCAACCCCGGGCTCTGGACGGCCGCGACCGGCTGGCACTTCGCCCGCCCCGGCAACCGGTTCTGGCCCGCGCTGCACGGCGCGGGGTTCACCGCGACGCTGCTGCACCCGTCCGAGCAGGACGTCCTCGCCGCCGCCGGGTACGGCATCACGAACCTGGTCGCGCGCCCGACCGCCCGCGCGGACGAGCTGTCGAACGCCGAGCTCGTCGAGGGCGGCAGGCGGCTCGTCGAGCTCGTCGCCGCGACCCGCCCGGCGCTCGTCGCGGTCGTCGGGGTCGAGCGCGTACCGGGTCGCGTTCGCCGAACCCCGCGCCGCCGATCGGGCCGCAGGACCGGCGCCTCGGCGACGCGGCCGTCTGGGTACTGCCGAACCCCAGCGGCCTGAACGCGCACTACCCGCTCCCGCGCCTGATCGAGGAGTTCGCCGCATGCCGGGCGTCCGCTGTTTAGGGTGTTCCCGTGAGTGAGAGCGAGGAGAGCGAGCCGGCGCTGCTCTCCACGCCCACGACGTCCGCGAGCGTCACCCCCAAGCCGGAGCGGACGCTCGGCTCCGTCCTGCAGGTGCCGGACGTGAAGGTCTGCCTGTCGACGTCCTCGGTGTACCCGGAGTCGACGGCCGCGGCCTTCGAGATCGCCGCCGGGCTGGGCTTCGACGGCGTCGAGGTGATGGTCGGGATGGACCCGGTGAGCCAGGACGCGACGTCGCTGCGCCACCTGTCGGACTACCACGGCCTGCCGATCACCGCGATCCACGCGCCGTGCCTGCTGATCACCCAGCGAGTGTGGGGGACGGAGCCGTGGGTCAAGCTCGACCGGGCTCGCGAGGTCGGCGAGGAACTCGGCGCCGGGCGTCGTCGTCGTCCATCCGCCGTTCCGCTGGCAGCGCGACTACGCGCGGGCGTTCGAGGAGGGCCTGGCCCGCCTGCTCGACGAGACCGACATGAAGTTCGCGGTCGAGAACATGTACCCGTGGCGGGCCGGGGCGCGCGAGGTGCAGGCGTACTCACCGGACTGGGACGTGGTCGAGCGCGCCTACCCGGCCGTGACCCTCGACCTGTCGCACACCTCGACGTCCCAATCGGACCCGTTGACGATGATCGAGCTGCTCGGCGACCGGCTGTGCCACGTCCACCTCGCGGACGGTTCGGGGACGAACAAGGACGAGCACCTGATCCCGGGCCGGGGGACCCAGCCGTGCGCCGAGGTCCTGGAACTGCTTGCCCGCAAGGGTTTCACCGGGTCGGTCGTGCTCGAGGTCAACACGCGGCGGGCGACGAACCGTGAGGAGCGCGAGGCCGAGCTGATGGAGGCCCTCGCGTTCACCCGGCTGCACATGGCCGCGGCCCCGGTCGGCGACCCGAGCGGGCTGACCGCGCCGTGACCGCCCGGCGCGGGTCGTGACCGCCCGGCGCGGGCCGGGCCGGCCGCCGGGCTCGGCGGACACGCGCGGCGACATCCTCGTCGCCGCGCGGGCGGAGTTCGGGGCGCGCGGGTACGACGGGGCGTCGATCCGCGGGATCGCCCGGGCCGCCGGCGTCGACCCCGCGCTCGTGCACCACTACTACGGCGGCAAGGAGCAGGTCTTCGTCGCGGCGATGGAACTGCCGTTCGACCCGTCGGTGGTGCTGCCCGGGATCCTCGCGGGCGACATCGACACCGTGGGTGAACGGTTCGCGCGGTTCTTCCTGTCGATCTGGTCGAACGCGGACGCCCGCGGCCCGTTCCTCGCGCTGCTGCGTGCGGCGAGCACGTCGGAGGAGGCCGCCGCGATGCTGCGCTCGTTCGTCGAGCAGGCGTTGCTCGGCCGCGCGGTCGCCGCGTTGCCGCCGTCGCCCGACCGGCACCTGCGCATGTCGCTCGCCGCGTCCCAGCTGATCGGGATGGCGCTGATGCGGTTCGTCGTCAGGGTCGAGCCGCTGGCGTCCGCGTCCGAGGACGAGGTCGTCGCGCTCCTGGCGCCGAACCTGCAGCGCTACCTCGCCGGGCCGTAGGGCGGGTGAGCGCGCACCCGCTGCCGGCGAGGTGCTGATCGTCCCTGTTCCCCTTGACGCGGGGATAGTTTACGGGCCAATATTCATCACATGATGAATAACGGTGACGCAGTGCGGATCGCCGGGCTGACGGTCACGCGTGGCCGCCGCCGGGTGCTGGAGGTTGCCGGCCTGGCCGTCCCCCGGGGCTCGATCACGGGGCTGCTCGGGCCGAGCGGGTGTGGCAAGACGACGCTGATGCGTGCGATCGTCGGCGTCCAGAAGATCTCGGGCAGCGTGGAGGTGCTCGGCCTGCCCGCCGGTGCGCCCGCGTTGCGCTCGCGAGTGGGCTACGTGACCCAGGCGCCCTCTGTGTACGCGGATCTGACGGTGCGTGAAAACCTGCGCTACTTCGCCGCGGTGCTCGGCGCGGCCAAGGCCGACGTCGACCGCGTCGCCGCCGAGGTCGGCCTCGCGGACCGGCTCGACCAGCCGGTCGGGCAGCTGTCCGGTGGGCAGCGCGGGCGGGTCTCACTCGGTGCGGCGCTGCTCGGCAAACCGGAACTCCTCGTCCTCGACGAGCCGACCGTCGGGCTCGACCCCGTCCTGCGGCGCAGCCTCTGGGAGCTGTTCGCCCGGCTCGCCGCCGGCGGCGCGACGCTGCTGGTCTCGAGTCACGTCATGGACGAGGCCGCGCGCTGCAGTCACCTGCTCCTCATGCGCGAGGGCCGGATCCTCGCCGCGGAGCCGCTGCCCGCGCTGCTCGCCCGCACCGGCGCCGCGGACGTCGAGGAGGCGTTCCTGCGCCTCGTCGCCGAACCTGACGTGCCGTCACCTCACCTTCCTGCGCAGGGAGCGCGCTCATGAGCGTCCGGATCACCCTCGCCACCGCGGGCCGCGTCCTGGCCCAGCTACGCCGCGACCACCGCACGGTGGCGCTGCTGCTCGTTCTGCCGATGGCGCTGCTCGCGCTGCTGCGCTGGATGTACGACGACAACCTGGCCGCGTTCGACCGGATCGGCCCGGCGCTGCTCGGCGTCCTGCCGTTCACGGTGATGTTCCTGGTGACCTCGGTCGCGACGCTGCGCGAGCGGACGTCCGGCACGCTCGAGCGCCTGCTGACGATGCCGATGCACAAGCTCGACCTGCTGCTGGGTTACGCGCTCGCGTTCGGCCTCGTCGCCGTCGTTCAAGCAGCGGCCGCGACGACGCTGCTGCTCGCCGGCCTCGGCGTGGACGCCGCGGGGCCGGCCTGGCTGCTCGGCGGTGTCGCCGTCCTGGTCGCGGTGCTGGGCAGTTCGCTCGGCCTGCTCGTCAGCGCGTTCGCCCGCTCGGAGTTCCAGGCCGTCCAGTTCCTGCCCGCGGTCGTCCTGCCGCAGTTCCTGCTCTGCGGGCTGATCGTGCCGCGCGACTCGCTGGACGGTGTCCTGCGCACGATCTCCGACGCGCTGCCGCTGAGCTACGCCGTCGAGGCGATTCGGGAGGCGACCGCCTCCGCGAGCGTCACCGACACCCTCGTCACGGACCTGGCCGTCGTCGCCGGGTGCGCGCTGCTCGCCCTGCTCGGCGGGTCCGCGACCCTGCGCCGCCGGTCCGCCTGACGCAGCTTCCGCTCACCCCCAGGCCCGGTACGGGTCCGACCCGGGTGCCGCGGCCTTCGGCGCGGCGGACGGTTCGGGCTTCGGGACCGCGGGTTTCGGCCGCGCGACGGGTGGGGTCGCCGCGGGCGCGGAGTCCTCCCAGAACCCGCCGCCGGGGAAGTGCGGGGCCGTCCAGCCGAGGTAGCGGGCGCCCCAGCGCTCCTCGATCCGCGAGGCGGGGACGACGCTGATCCGTCCCGGCGTCTCGATGTCGTTGGACGCGACGAGCCCGCCGCCCAGAGCGATGGCGACATGGCCCGCCCGCCTGCCGGTGTCCCAGTAGAGCAGGGCGCCGGCGGGTGGATTGCGGTCGACGGGATGGCGGTAGCGGGCCGGCACGACCCAGTAATGGTCGATCGCGAAGTGCGTCCCGGAGTACGACCAGCCGTACGACTGGGCCGTGAAGTTCAGGCAGAGGTCGCGCCATCTGGCCGACCCGGCGGTCTGCGCCCGCGCCCACGTCACGGCCGCTCGCGGGCCGCGCGGGTTGGTCGAGGGCACCACGAGCGTCCTGCCGACACCGGACCCGAACGACGTCCCGGACGTCCTGCCGAAGTTCCACGACAGGTCCGCGATCCGGTCGACGTAGCCACGCGCAGCCCACGGGATCCCCCCGGCCTCGCGGACCGCCGACCAGCCGGAGTGGTACCCCGCCAGGGCGAGCCGCGTCCGGTCGCCGGGCACGGTCGAGCCGACCGCCGTCCGATAGAGCGAGCACATGTGCCGGGCCAGCGCGACGACCGCATCGGTGGCGTCCAGCGGGCTCGAGACGCCGTCACCGTCGGCGTCCGAGCCCCAGGCCCCCCATTCGGCGGGGCTCTGGGCGGCGACCCCGCGCCTGTCGCCGCCCCGCGTCGCCGCGGGGTCGAAGCCGCTGGCCGCCTCGAGTTGCGCGGCGAGGAGGTGGACCGGCAGGTCCGGACAGGCCCGGGCGCCGGCCGCGACCTCGTCCCGCAGGTTCTCGGGGACCCCGGTGATCGTCGTGGCGGTGCGGCTCGCGCCGGCCGGCGTCTCGGCGACGGAGACCAGCAGGGGCGCGACGGCGGCGCCCACGATTCCGGCTTTGCAGCAAACTCTGCGGACGCCCATGCGAACCCCAATCCTCGCCGCCGACACGCTGCGCGTTGGCCCGACTGCGCCCCGCACCCGTCAGGGGGTATCACGCGTATCGCCGCAAGGATGGGCAAATGGCGAGAAAATGTCACGAAACACCGATGGTGGAATTCGGAGCTTTACCCGCCGGCGTGCAGGCCCGTTCGAACGGACGGGACGAGCCGCCTGTCAGCTCAGCTCAGCCCAGCCCAGAACTCGTCGAGGACGACGGCGGCGCGGCCGGGGTCGTCGAGCATCCACCAGTGGCCGAGGCCGTCGAGCTCGGTGAGGGCGGCGCCGGCGCGGGCGGCGCCGTTGCGTGCGCAGGACGCGGCGAGGTACGGGTCCTCGGACGGGACGAGGACGAGCCCGCGGGCGGGGATCTTCCCGAACGCGGGCGCCCACTCGCGGCCGACGTCGACGGCAGAGCGGTACAGGTCGAGGATGGCGCCGGCCATCCTCGCGTCCAGCCCGGACGCGAGCGCGAGGGCGTGCGCGGCGGGCACTCCCTGCGAGGTGAACCTCTCGGCGCGGGCGGCGGCAGGGGCCGCGAGGGCCATCTCGAAGAACTGCTCGCCGGCGTCGGGCGTCTGCCAGATCTTCGCGGTCTCGTGCCACTCGAACGCGTCGTCGCCGACCCCGGCGGCGTCGGTCACCCAGGATCGGACGAGGTCCGGCCGGGTGCTGACGACCCGCACGACGAACCCGCCGCCCCAGTCGTGGCCGACGAGGTCGACCGGGCCTTGCGGCTGCAGGGCCTCCAGTTCGGCGACGAGCCAGGCGACGTAGGCCTCCTTCGTCGCGGCGAAGCCTTCCGGGCGCGGGCAGCCGAACCCGGGCAACGCCAGCGCGACGACGTCGTCGCGGCGCAGGCGGGCCCGCATCGGGTCCCACACGGCGGGCGTCTCGGGCACGCCGTGGACGAGCACTGCCGGCATCGCGGCCCTCCCTCGAAGCGAATCGCGGCCAGTCTGCCGCACGCGCGACCTACCGGCAGGGCACGATTGACCCGTGCTGCGCCACGCTCTCCTCACCGCCTCGCGTTCGGCCGCGGTCCGCCGGACGATCGAGACCGCCCCGCTGACCCGCGACGTCGTCCGGCGCTTCGTCGCGGGCCAGGACGTCCCCGCCGCCCTGCGCGTCGCCCACGGCCTGACCGGGCAGGGGTTGAAGGTCTCGCTCGACTATCTGGGCGAGAACACGACCGACAAGGCCCAGGCGGACGCGACTCGCGAGGCGTGCATCAAGTTGCTCGACCGGCTGTCGGTCTCGCGGCTGACGAAACACTGCGAGGTCTCGCTGAAGCTGTCGGCGCTGGGCCAGGCGCTGCCGGGCGACGGCAACCGGATCGCGCTCGACCATGCGTGGAAGATCTGTGCGGCGGCCGCGCAGTACGGCACGACGATCACCCTCGACATGGAGGACCACACCACCACCGACCAGACGCTCGAGGTCCTGCGGGAGCTCCGCGGGGACTTCCCGTGGGTCGGGGCGGTCCTGCAGGCCTACCTGCACCGCACCGAGGGCGACTGCCGCGACCTCGCGTACGAGGGGTCTCGGGTGCGGCTGTGCAAGGGGGCGTACCACGAGCCCGGCACGGTGGCGTTCCAGAACCCGCACGACGTCGACCTCGCCTACGTCCGCTGCCTGAAGGTCCTGATGGCGGGCGCCGGCTACCCGATGGTGGCCAGCCACGACCCGCGACTGATCGAGATCGCGGGCGTCCTCGCCGCGCGCGCGGGCCGCGCGCCGGGCACGTACGAGTACCAGATGCTCTACGGCGTCCGGCCGAACGAGCAGAAGCGCCTGGCGAACGCGGGGGAGAAGGTCCGCGTCTACGTCCCCTACGGCGACGAGTGGTACGGCTACCTCATGCGTAGGCTCGCGGAACGTCCCGCGAACCTGGCTTTCTTCGCGCGGGCGGTCATGTCGAAGAGCTAGAGGAGACAAGTCGATGACCCAGCGGATCGCCGTACTCGGCGCCGGGAAGATGGGCGAGGCGCTGCTGTCCGGGATGATTCGGGCGGGCCGGCCGGTCGCCGACCTGGTGGTCACCGAGCGCTACCCGGAACGCGCGCAGCAGCTGCGGGACCGCTACGGCGTCGAGGTCGTCAGCAACCTCGAGGCCGTCAAGGCGGCGCAGGTGCTCGTCATCGCGGTCAAGCCGCAGGACATGGGCGCCCTGCTCGCCGAGGTCGGCCCCGCGATCGGGACGGACCAGCTGGTCATCTCGGTCGCGGCCGGCATCCCGACCGCGTTCCTCGAGCGCCACCTCGCCCCGGACGTCCCCGTCGTCCGCGTCATGTCCAACACCGCCGTGTTCGTCGACCTGGCGATGAGCGCGATCTCGCCGGGCAGCCACGCCACCGCCGAGCACCTCAAGCTGACGGAGAGCCTGCTCTCACCGGTCGGCGAGGTCATCCGGGTGCCCGAGTCCCAGCAGGACGCGGTCACCGCCCTGTCCGGCTCCGGCCCGGCGTACTTCTTCTACCTCGTCGAGGCGATGACGGACGCCGGCATCCTGCTCGGCCTGCCGCGCGAGGTCGCGCACAAGCTCATCGTCCAGACGGCCGTGGGTGCCGCGACCATGATGCGCGACAGCGGCGAGCACCCCGTCAAGCTCCGCGAGGCGGTCATGTCCCCGGCCGGGACGACGATCGCGGCGATCCGCGAGATGGAGAACCACGGCGTCCGGGCCGCCCTGCTCGCCGCGCTCGAGGCCGCCCGCAACCGCTCCCGCGAGCTTGCGTCCGGGCACGAGTAGTGCCACGCCAAGGTCGGGGCGCACCCCGTGCGTCCGGCAGATCGAACGTGATAGGACGCTGATTGCGGACGCAAGGGGTTCGGACCCGCAAGGCAACCCGACCGAGACGAGTCGCGACGACCGGCGAGCGGCGAAGCCGCCGCAGTGCCGGCGGGCCGCGACGTAGGAAGCGGAGGACGTGCTCCCGGTAGGGAGCGCGGCCGGAGCGACCGAAGGAGCGGCCCGACGGTACGGAGGCGGCGCACGCCGCGAGCGCGACGCGGGCGGAGCCCGCCATTAGTCTGTGCGGTTGTGACCCCATTCGAGCTGGTGATCTTCGACAACGACGGGGTCCTGGTCGACAGCGAGCGGCTCGCGAACCGCGTCCTCGCCGACCTGCTCACCGAGCACGGCTGGGAGCGCACGACCGACGAGTGTGCGGAGGAGTTCCGCGGCGGCTCGCTGGCCCGGGTCCGGGCCGCGTTCGCGCGCGCGACGTTCCGCGACCTGCCCGCGTTGTTCGACGTCGCCTACCAGGAGCGCCTCTTCGCCGGGCTGCGCGCCGGGCTGGCCACGATCGCGGGCGTGAAGTCGGTGCTGGACCGGCTGGACGCGATCGGCGTCCCGTTCTGCATTGCCTCCAGCGGCACCCGCGACCGGATCCTGCTGACGCTGAACTCGACCGGCCTCATGCCCCGTTTCTCCGGGCGGATCTTCAGCGCCGAGGCGGTGGAAAACCCCAAGCCCGCGCCCGACCTGTTCCTGCACGTCGCCGAGTCCCTGGGCGCCGACCCGGCCCGCTGCGCGGTCGTGGAGGACAGCGCGGCCGGCATTCGAGCGGCCCGCGCCGCCGGGATGACGGTCTTCGGCTACACCGCGGTCGCGCCCGAGGTTCGCCTCGGCGAGGCCCACGTGCTGTTCCACTCGATGGACGACTTGCCGGAACTGCTCCTCGCGGGCCTGGCCGGCTGAGCAGCGTGCGCGCCGCCGTGCTGTGCCTGCTGCTGTTGTCGACAGCGTGTGGCGCCGGCGAGCCCGCCACGGTCGTCGACCAGCCCGACCCGGTGCCGTCCGCCTCGGTGACCGCGGCCCCGTCGACCACCCCTGGGCCGTCAGCTTCCGAAGGCCCCTCCGCCGCGCCGGCCGACGGCATTCTCTCCGAAGCCTCGACGGGGGAGACGGTCCGGATGCGAGTCGGAAACTCGGTCCAGGTCGACCTCCCCGCCGACTATGTGGCGCCGCGAAGTAACGGGACGGCGCTCCGGCGGGAGTCCGCGACGGGTGGTTATCCCACTGGCGAACCAGTCCGCGCCCAGTTCCGGGCGAGCAGTGCGGGGACGGTCGAACTCGCCGCCGGCACCGACTACGCCTGCCTGCACACCGAGCCGCGGTGCATGCTGCCGCAGCGGTCGTGGACGGTGAGCGTGGTCGTGACCGAGTAACAGCCCCGGGGGGCGATGTCCGGGGTTCGTCACACCTGTCCCACTGGTATGCCTAGCATGGCCGCGTGCGATCTACGTCCCGCGTGTCTGCCGGGTGTGTGCTGGCGTTGCTGGTAAGTGCCGCCCTGTCCGGGTGCGGCGGTGACGACGCCCGTCCGGTCGAGCTCGGGACGGTCGAGCGGCACTCCGTCGCCGAGGTCGTCCAGGCGCCCGGTGCGGTCGTGGCGCGGGCGTCGGTGACGTTGCGAGCCCCCGCGTCGGCCACGGTCGACACGCTGCTCGTGAAGTCGGGCGACAAGGTCGCCAAGGGCGACGTGCTGATGACGCTGGAGTCGCCGTCGGCGCGGGATGCGCTCGCCCGCGCCGAGTCGGCCGCCGCGCAGGCCGAGGACGCGGGCAACGTGTCCTTCCCCGGGGGCAGCGACCTCAGCGAGTCGAACAACGCGCACGAGGCGCTGGAGGCCTTCGACGACGCGCAGGACGCCGCCGAGGACCTGCCGGACGGTCCCGGCCGCGACGTCCTGCTCGCCCAGATCGCCGGCGCCCGCGCGTCCTACAAGGCGGCCCAGGACCAGGCCCAGGACGCGGTCGACCGGTTCGCCGAAGGGTTCGGTTCGTTGGCCAAGGCGCTCGGCTCGCTCGCGGGCGCCCAGAAGATCCAGGCCCAGGCCGCGGTGTCCGGGGCGCGGCGGGCGGTCGAGGCCCTCACCGTCCGGGCGCCCGTCGACGGCGTCGTGACGCTGGGATCGGGAACGGGCGGCAGCCCTGACGCCTCGTCACTGCTCGACTCGCTGGGCGGCCAGGCCGGGCAGGCCGCCGCACTGCTCGGCGGCGCGACCGGGGCGCTCGGCGGGGCGTCCGGCGGCTCGCCCTCCGGCGGGAGTGGCCCGATCTCCCTGGGCACCCCCGTCGAGGGCGGCGGCACGCTGGCCACCGTCATCGACGCCTCGGAGCTCTCCCTGCGCGCGGACGTCGACGAGACCGACGTCCTGACGGTCAGTGAGGGAATCAAGGCGCAGGTCGAGTTCGACGCGCTGCCCGGCACGACCTACGACGCGACGGTGCGCAGCGTCGACCTCTCGCCGACGACCTCCGCCCGCGGCGGCGTCTCGTACTCGGTGAACCTGTCTCTCGGCGACGGGAAGTCCGCCGACGGCAAGGCCGCCCCCGACCCCCGGCCGGGCATGAGCGCGATCATCAGCCTGAAGGTCGCGGACGCCCTCGACGCGGTGTCGGTGCCGGCGTCCGCCCTCGTGCGGGACGGTGCGAAGGACACCGTCTGGCTCGCGGAGAACGGCAAGGCGGCCCGCCGTGAAGTCACCCTCGGCGCCGAGGGCGAGGAGTTCGTCGAGATCACCGACGGCCTCGCCGTCGGGGACCGCGTCGTGGTCCGCGGTGCCGACCGGGTGAAGGCCGGCGACGAGCTGACATGACGCAGGTCCCGGAATCCCTGCGGGATAAGAAAGCTGACGGTGCGGCAGGTCTGATCGAGGCGACGAACCTCGTCCGCACCTACCACCTGGGCGGCGCGGACGTCGGCGCGCTGCGCGGGGTCAGCCTCACGATCGGCGCCGGCGACTACCTCGCGGTGACGGGGCCGTCCGGCTCGGGCAAGTCCACGCTCATGCACGTGCTCGGCGCCTTGGACCGCCCGACCGGCGGCGTCGTGCGCATCGCGGGGCAGGACGTCTCCCGGCTCGGCGACGCGGCCCTCGCGGAGCTGCGCAACCGCACGATCGGCTTCGTCTTCCAGTCCTTCCAGCTCCTGAGCCGGACGACTGCGCAGGACAACGTCGGCCTCCCGCTGCTCTACCGCGGGGTCCGCCGCTCCGACCGGCGCCGCCTGGCCGCGGCCGCGCTGGACAAGGTCGGCATGGGCCACCGCATGGACCACCGGCCCAACCAGCTCTCCGGCGGCGAGCAGCAGCGGGTCGCGATCGCCCGGGCGCTCGTCGGCGAGCCGACCGTCGTCTTCGCGGACGAGCCCACCGGCAACCTCGACACCCGCAACGGCGCCGAGGTCATGGCGCTGCTCGACGGGCTCAACGCCGAGCACGGCGTCGCGATCGTGCTGGTCACCCACGAGCCGGAGATCGCCGCGCACGCCCGCCGCCAGATCCAGATCCGGGACGGCATCGTCGCCTACGACTCCGCCGGCGTGTCCGGGCCGGGCCCGGATTCCGAAAGCGGCGGGCCGCCCTCGTGAACACGATGGAGGCGTTCCGGGTCGCCCTCGAGGCACTGCGGGCCAACCGGCTGCGCAGCATGCTGACGATGCTCGGCGTGATCATCGGCGTGGCCGCGGTCGTCCTGCTCGTCGGCATCGGCGGCGGCGCCAAGGCGGAGGTCGAGGCGCAGGTCGAGGGCCTCGGCTCGAACCTGATCATCGTCGTCCCGGGCAAGTTCGAGTTCGGCTCCGCGCCCTCGGTCAGCCGCCTGCAGCTCGAGGACGCCGAGCTGCTCGGCCGGGTCGTCGGCGACCGGGAGTCCGTCACCGCGTCCGTCACCTCGGGCGAGACCGTCCAGGTCGGCAGCAAGAAGGGCTTCGCGTCCGCCGTCGGGGTCAACGAGAACCTCACGACGGTCTTCGACCGCCCGCTGGACCGCGGCCGCCCGATCACCGCCGCCGACGTCGACACCCGTCGCCGCGTCGTCGTCCTGGGCTCCGAGGTGGCCGACGACATGTTCGGCGACGTCGACCCGATCGGACGCCAGGTCACCCTGGCGGGCGTGCGGTTCCGGGTCGTCGGCGTCTACGGCGAACTCGGCTCGGCCTTCGGCGTGAGCCGGGACGCGGAGCTGCACCTGCCCGTGACGACCGCCCAGCAGCTGCTCGGCGTCAGTTCGGTGGACGCCCTCGTCGTGAAGGCGGCGAGCCCGCAGGGCATCGAGGACCTCCAAGCGCGCCTGGTCGCCGCGCTGACGGACAAGTACCCGGGGGAGGAGTTCTCCGCCGTCACCCAGACCCAGATCCTCGGGACGATCGGCAAGATCCTCAGCCTGCTCACCCTCGTCCTGGCGGCGATCGCGGCCATCTCGCTGCTCGTCGGCGGGGTCGGGGTCTCGAACATCATGCTGGTCAGCGTCCGCGAGCGGACGAAGGAGATCGGCCTGCGCAAAGCCCTGGGCGCCCGCCAACGCGACATCCTCACGCAGTTCCTGATCGAGGCCGTCCTGCTCACCGCCGTGGGCGGGCTGATCGGCATCGCCCTGGGCGTCGGCGGGTCGCTGGCCGTCGACGCGTTCAGCCCCGTCCCGGCCGTCATCGCGTGGTGGTCGCCGGCGCTCGCCTTCGGCGTCTCCGCCGCCGTCGGCGTGTTCTTCGGGGTCGCGCCCGCCCGCCGCGCCGGTCGCCTCGACCCCGTCACCGCCCTGCGGACGGAGTAGTTCACCCCAGTAGTTCACCCCAGCAGGACCGCGACCGCGTGGATCACGAGCCCCGCGAGCGCGCCGACGACCGTCCCGTTGATCCGGATGAACTGCAGGTCGCGCCCGACCGCGAGCTCGATCCGTTCGGAGGCGACGTGCGGCGTCCCAGCTCTCGACGGTTGTGCGGATCAGGCGCACCAGCTGCCCGCCGTACTGGGTGACGACGTACCGGAACGCCGTCTCGAGCGAGGACTCGAGCTTCGCGGCGAACGCCGCGTCGGTGGCGATCCGCCCGCCGACGTCGCGCACCACGCGGGCGAGCCGCCGCTCGAGGTCGCCGTTCGGCTCGCCGAGCGACTCGCGGACGGAGCCGAGGGCGTCGCCCACCAGGGCCTGCACGAGGGTCTGGACCCGGGAGTCGCGGACGAGCCGGGCCAGCTGCCCGTCGAGCGCGGCCGCCATGCCGGGGTCGGTGCACAGGTCGTCGGCGAGCTTGGTCAGCAGCCCGTCGAGCCACTGCCGCAGCGGGTGCTCGCGTCCGTCCCGCTCCATCTCGGCGAGGGTCTCCTCGCGCTGCGTCCAGCAGGTCGTCGACCCGGCGGTGGGTGGTGAACAGCGCCAGGATGCGCCCCTGCCGCTGCGCCGAACGCCCGCAGCAGCGGGTGCAGCTCCTCCCGGTGCTCCTCCAGGTAGACCCGGGCCTGGCGGACAGCAAGGTCGACGACCGGGTGCTGGGCCCGGCCCTCGACGGCCGCGGTGAGCAGCCGGCCGAGGACGGGGGCGTACGAGCGGCGGTCGCAGGTCGCGGCGCATCAGCTCGAGGACGGACTCGCCGAGGTTGCGCTCGTCCACGGAACCCAGCACCGCGGCCAGCGTGCCCGCCAGCTCGCGCGGCGAGGGAGTCGGCGGTGGCCGGGTCGGCGAGGCGCTCCCCGGCCCGGCGCACGAGCCCGGCCTCCGCGACGTGCCGGGCGACCACGTCCGCGGTCAGGAAGTTGCCGGTGACGAACTCGCCGAGCTTCTGCGCGAGCTCGTCCTTCTTGCGCGGGACGAGGGCGGTGTGCGGGATCCGCAGGCCGAGCGGGTGGCGGAACAGCGCGGTGACGGCGAACCAGTCGGCGAGGCCGCCGACCATCGCCGCCTCCGCGGCCGCCCGGAGGTACCCGACCGCGGTGGTGTCGGGCATGGCGAACGTCGCGAGGAACACGAGCGGCGGCGAAGGCGAGGAGCCCGCCGGCCGAGCGCTTCATGCGCCGCAGCCCGGCGCTCCCGTCGTCGCCGCGGCGACGCCGAGCGACGGTCGGGCGGCGGCCGGCGGGCGACCGGCGGGCGACCCGCCGCCCCGCGCGTCCGGCCGGGCGCCTTCGGTGGTGACCATGCCGGTCACGCTAATTGACCGAGAGTGCTCGAACCCGACTTGTCGACTTTTACCTGTGACTGTCCGGTCGGCTTGACGATCGTCCGGCGCCGAGCGCCCTCCGCGGCGCCGCTCGGTCGGCTCGGACGGCGTCGACCCTGCTCAAACGGCCCACGAACGTGAGAGAAGCTTGCACGAGGATGAGGTAGGGTCAATCACGATCCGGACAAGTGGATCTTGTAACAGGTCAAGTACTGGCAAAGTCGACTTGGCAGAACGTGAAGATCTCTCTAGCCTTCAGGCATGGATCTGGACACCTGGCTGGCAGAGACCGTGCTCCCTGACTTCGGGACGCGGATCGGGTACGACACTGTGGCGCTGACCTTCTTCCAGAAGGTTTTCGCGGAGCGTGGTGCGCTGACGGGCGAGGCCCTGTGGACCTTGGCCGCGCAGCACCAACTGGAACTTGCCAAGCGTGCGGCCGCGGCCGTCACCTCGGACATCCGCGCCACCACCGCCGACAAGGAGGTGGAGATCGAGCCCGTTCTGGAGGGCTCGGTGGTCCGCATCAAGTGCAACGGCGCGTTCGACGAGCACGACGGCGGGCGCATGTTCGCGTTCGACCTGGACCGCGCGATGGTCGAGGTCGCCGAGACCGTGCAGGACCTGCTCACCGAGCAGTGGTGGGCCGTCTGGCCGCTCTGCCCGGAGCACGGGGACCACGGGCTCTGCCCGGAGCCCTCGAAGCCGGTGGCGTCGTGGTCCTGCCGCATCGGGCCGCACACCGTCGGCGCCGTGGGCGGGCTCGCCCGCGCGAGCTGAACTGACACGTTTCACCAGCGGGGCACACTCGAGTCCGGCCCGGCGGTCGCATCAGCGACCGCCCGGCCGGACTTTTCCCTGCGCTCAGCCGGATGTAGCGTGACGGGCCATGAGCACCTCGGTCCTGCTGGTCTGGGATCCCGGGCTGGTCGCCTACGACTTCGGACCGTCGCATCCGCTGGCACCGGTCCGGGTCGACCTGACGATGCGGCTGGCCCGGGAGCTCGGCGTCTTCGACCCCGCGCACGTCACGCCTCGCCCCGGCCCCGCCGGCCGACGAGCGGGTCCTCGGCCTCGTCCACGACGGCGACTACCTCGCGGCCGTCCGGCGCGTCGAGCGCGAACCCGCGGGCCACCGACCTGTTCCGCGGCCTCGGCACGGGCGACAACCCCACCTTCGCCGGCATGTACGAGGTCTCCGCGCTGGTCGCCGGCGCGTCCGTGGCGGCCGCCGAGGCGGTCTGGTCGCGGGCGGGCCGAGCACGCCGTGAACATCGCCGGCGGCCTGCACCACGCGATGCCCGGCGCGGCCAGCGGCTTCTGCGTGTTCAACGACGTCGCCCTGGCGATCGCGCGCCTGCTCGAGCTCGGCGCGCCGGCGGGTGGCGTACGTCGACGTCGACGTCCACCACGGCGACGGCGTCCAGGAGATCTTCTACGACGACCCGCGGGTGCTGACGATCTCGCTGCACGAGACCGGCACGACGCTGTTCCCCGGCACGGGCTTCCCCGGCGAGATCGGCGGCCCGGGCGCCGAGGGCACCTCCGTGAACGTCGCCCTGCCGCCCGGGACGTCCGACGCGAGCCTGGCTGCGGGCCTTCGACGGGGTCGTCCCGCCCCTGCTGCGCGCGTTCGCCCCCGACGTCCTGGTGACCCAGCACGGCTGCGACAGCCACGCCGAGGACCCGCTGGCCCACCTCGCGCTGACGGTGGACGGCCAGCGCGCCTCGTACGCGGCGCTGCACCGCCTCGCGCACGAGGTCGCCGGCGGACGCTGGGTCGTGACCGGCGGCGGCGGCTACGAGCTCGTCGAGGTCGTCCCGCGCGCCTGGACCCATCTGCTGGCCGAGGTCACCGGCCGCCCGCTCGACCCGGCCACGCCCACGCCGAGGGCTGGCGGGCCTACGTCCGCGGCCTGCGCCGGGAGCCGCCCGCGCGGATGACCGACGGCGCGGAGCTCGACCTGCGTCCCTGGGACGGCGGGCACCCCGGGGACGCCCTGGACGACGCGGTGCTCGCCACCCGGGCCGCGGTCTTCCCGCTGCACGGCCTGGACCCGTGACTTGACGCCCCCGTCCCGGGCCGAGCTCCGGGCCCAGCTGGTGAGCGCCCGCATCGCGGGCGACGTCCGGACGTCGCGGGAGAACAACCTGCGCAACTACCGCCGCCTCGCCGAGCGCGACCCCGGGGCGATGTTCGGCCTCGAGCAGGACCGGTCCTGGACGGACGACGGACGTCCTCGACGTGATGGCCCGCCGCTGCGGGGTCTCGCCCGACCCGGCCGACGTCGAGGGCCCGGACACGATCGACCCGGACCTGCACCCTGGACGCCCTGGACGCGATGGCCGACGCCCTCGGGGACGCGGCCGCGGCCCGCGTCCCGGTGGTGTGTCGCCACCGGGCACCCCGCCGGCGCTGCTGGTGGTGCACCTGGAGCTCGCCCGGGCGCCTGCGGGCGGCGGGCTGCGAGCTGCTCACCCCGGCGTCGGGCTGGCGCGTACTCCGAGCAACGCGCGGCGACCGGACGTTGCCGCGGGAGGTCCGCTACGTCGGCGGGGTCGGCGATGATCTCGACCCGCGGGGAGTTGAACCACACGCACTCCGCCCGGCCGATGAACGCGGCGCTGGCGGCGCTCGCGCGACGCGGGGGAGGCGCCGCCCGGACCTCGTCGTCGGCGACCACGGCTGGGCCGGCGGCGGCCGGGCAGGCCGGGATCCGGGTCGCTCGAGCTTCGCCGATTCGAACGATCCGGCCCTGTTCGTCGGTCAGGAAGAGGGCAAGATCGAGGTGACCGTGCCATTGGACGACAATGTGTCACCGCCCCTCTACGCGCCGCTGACCGCGTACCTTCTCGCCCGAGCTGGAATCTGACGCATCGTCAGAAAATAGTCTCCGGCAAAGGTTCAGGCCGTCCTGTGAGCGATTTTTCCGCACTTATACCCATCTCGAGACCAACGCGTGTCGCTCTCATGCCAGGGTTGCCGAATCCGGGAGAATGCGGCCCCTTCCCCACCCGTATCACTGGCCACTAGGGTTATCCCTAGATAGCTCTACTCTCCCGAAGCCGTCCACCGGAAGGGTCGCCTTCCAGGTGCCCGACGCGGGCGAAAGGTCCGGTGCCGCACATGGGCTCGAACGAGCAACCACTGTCCGATGTCACGTTTCTCACCGTGGCGGAGGTCGCCACGAAGATGCGTGTCTCCAAGATGACGGTGTACCGCTTGGTTCACAACGGTGAGCTCTCCGCTGTGCGGGTGGGCCGGTCGTTCCGCGTTCCCGAGAACGCGGTCCAGACCTACCTGCGTGACTCGTACTACGACGCCGACACCGGCTGAGCCGCGCCGTCGCCGCACCACGCTCACCGAAGCGCCGGGTCCCCACGGGGCCCGGCGCTTCGCGCGCGCCGCGTGCGGTCCGCGAGCGCCGGCCCAGCGCGCCACCCGGCGACCGCCCCGGTCGGGAGCCCGCCCGGCGACGGGTACCCTGGGGCCATCGCGCGCCGCGAAGACCGACTGCGGCGCCAGTCGGTCGAGCGAGGCACTCCATGGGCTCTGTCATCAAGAAGCGGCGCAAGCGCATGGCGAAGAAGAAGCACCGCAAGCTGCTCAAGCGGACGCGCGTGCAGCGCCGCAACAAGAAGTAGCACCCAGCCTGGGGGAGGTGCCCGATGGGCCGTGTGGTGCTCGTGACGGGGGTCGCCCGATACCTGGGCGGCAACCTCGTCCGGCTGCTCAACGACGAGCCCGGCGTCGACCGAGTGATCGGCATCGACGTCGTCCCGCCGCGCGCCGACCTCGGCCGCGCGGAGTTCGTCCGCGCCGACATCCGCAACCCGATCATCGCCAAGGTGATCTCGGCGGCGGAGGTCGACACGGTCGTCCACATGAGCGTCACGTCCACCCCCACGGGCGCGGGCGGCCGGGCGTCCGTGAAAGAGCTCAACGTCATCGGCACGATGCAGCTGCTCGCCGCGTGCCAGAAGGCGCCCAGCCTGCGCCGGCTCGTCGTGAAGTCGACGACGACGGTGTACGGCGCCTCGCCCGGCGACCCGGCCCTGTTCACCGAGGGGACGGAGCCGAAGGCGGCGCCGCGCTCCGGGTTCGCCAAGGACGCGGTCGAGGTCGAGACGTACGTCCGCGGGTTCAGCCGCCGCCGGGCGGACGTCGACGTCGCCGTGTTCCGGTTCGCCAACTTCATCGGCCCGCGGATCGACTCGCCGTTCGTCGGCCTGTTCTCGATGCCGGTCGTCCCGACGATCCTGGGCTACGACGCGCGCCTGCAGTTCGTCCACGAGGACGACGGCCTCGAGGTGCTGCGCCGCGCCGCGGTGGGTGATCACCGCGGCATCTACAACGTCGCCGGCGAGGGCGTGCTGCTGCTCTCCCAGGCCGCCCGCCGGTCGGGTCGCCCGACGCTGCCCGTGCCCGGCCCGGCCGCGCAGGGCATCGGTTCCGTGCTGCGCCGGGCGGGCGTGGTCAACCTGTCCGAGGACCTCGTCCAGTACCTCACCCACGGTCGCGGGGTCGACGTCAGCCGGCTGAAGCAGACGTTCGGCTACACCCCGCGGTACTCCACGCCCGGCGGCGTTCGACGACTTCCTCGCCTCCCGCGGCCGGGGCCCGCTCACCCGCGAGCACCTCGGGCCCGGTCGAGGACCGACTGGTCGGCGCGGTGCGGACCGCGTCCCGCCACGCCGGCCTGCCGCGGATGCGTCCGCAGCCCGGCGACGCCGACCCGGGGGGCCTCGGTGCCTGACGCCCGCGGTGATCCCGCTCAACGGCGACGGCGCGCGGCTCGCGGCGCCGGCGGTCCGCCGGTGGGCCGCCCGGCGGCCCGGCCGAAGGGCCGGTGGCTCCGGCGCCTCCGGGGCTCCGGCGTGCCCGGGGCCGCGGCCGCGGTCGCCCAGGCCGTCGCGGCGGGCGGGCGCAACCTCGACCGCAAGGTCGCGGGCGCGCTGGCGTTCCTGCGCCGGCGCGTGACGGGCGACTACGAGGTCGACGAGTTCGGCTTCGACCCGGAGCTGACCACGACCGTCGTCGCCGCGCCGTTCCGTCCGCTCTACGAGCACTGGTTCCGGGTCGAGACCCGCGGCCTGGAGAACGTCCCGTCGACCGGCGGCGCGCTCGTCGTCGCCAACCACTCGGGCACCCTCCCGCTGGACGGGGTCATGACCGCTCTGGCGCTGCACGACCACCACCCGGCGCAAGCGTCACCTGCGGCCGCTCGGCGCCGACCTCGTCTTCCAGATGCCGTTCGTCGGCGAGTTCGCCCGCAAGAGCGGCGCGACGCTGGCCTGCGTCCCCGACGCCGAGCGCCTGCTGCACGCCGGCGAGGTCGTCGGCGTCTGGCCGGAGGGGTACAAGGGCATCGGCAAGCCGTTCAGCGACCGGTACAAGCTCCAGCGCTTCGGCCGCGGCGGCTTCGTCTCCGCGGCGCTGCGGGCCAAGGCGCCGATCGTGCCGACCGCCATCGTCGGCGCGGAGGAGATCTACCCGATCGTCGGCAACCTCAAGACCCTCTCGCGCCTGCTCGGCATGCCCTACCTGCCCGTGACGCCGACCTTCCCGTTGCTCGGCCCGCTCGGCCTCGTCCCGCTTCCGTCCAAGTGGATCATCGAGTTCGGCAAGCCGATCCCGACCGACGACTTCCCGGACGGCGCCGCCGACGACCCGATGCTCGTCTTCGACCTGGCCGACCAGGTGCGCGAGTCGATCCAGCAGGCGCTCTACCGGCTCCTGATGCAGCGCCGCTCCGTCTTCACCTGAGCGGCCCCCCGCCTCGGCCGTCCGCCCCTGCCGCCGGGTAGGGCCGCCGGTCACCTCGCCGCCGGCGTGCGGCGATCGCCCGCATTTCGCGCGCTCGGCTGGCCGACTTCCTGCGCTGGGCCCGCCTGGCCGACTTCCTGCGCTGGCGGGTCGACTTCCTGCGCTGGCGGCACACTTCCTGCGGTGTGCACGGCGCAGGAAGTGGTGCGCGGGCGCGTGAAGTGGTGCGCGGGCGCGTCAAGTCAGGCGCGGGCGCGCAAGTCAGGCGCGGACGCCGCAAGTCAGCGCGGACGCCGGAAGTCACGCGGAGGCGGCAAGTGGCGGGGGCGCGTGAAGTCGGGTGCGGCGCCTGGCCGAGACGCGGGCGTCGGCTGCCGGCGGCCATAACGCGAAGCGCCGTGGCGGGCGGCCACAACGCGAAGCGCCGGCCTGCCTCGAGGGCGGACCGGCGCGGCGTCGTGCGGTTAGCGCTTGCGGATCTAGCTCTTGCGGATCGGGATGATCTTGGCGACGATCCGCGTCAGGTCGGTGTCGAGGCCGGTGCTCAGGCTGCCGGGGACCACGTCGTCGACCTCGACGGGAGCGGGAGGGCGCCCGAGCAGTCGGTCGCTCGCGGTCTCGGCGACCGTGCCCAGTTCGCGGACGGCGCCGAGGTGGGCGCGGGGCGTCGGCGACTTGCCCTGCGTGAGACCGAGCGTCGTGCCGCCCTGGTTGGTCTCCTTCTGCTGGAAGTCGACCGGCGTCATGAGCTCGTGGACGTTCTTCGCGACCTCGGACTTCGCCGCGGGCTTGGCGTGCCGGAGCGAGCGTGGCCGGACGGGAACTTCGCGACGGCCTCGCCCATGATCGTGGAGAAGGCAGAGCCGAGCGAGCGCAGCGCGCGGTCCAGCGGGAGCTTCACCGCGCCGAGGTCGCGCTCGTTCTGCGACGCGGCTCGACGGGGCGAGGCGGCTGCTGTTCGCGACCGTCAGCGTGGACGGGGCGGTCGTGACCACGTTGACGACGGTGCTGCCGGTGGCGGTCGCGACCCGGCGGGCGATGCGGTCGAGCTCGACGAGCATCGAGCCCTGCGCGTCGAGCAGCTCGAACGGCAGGAGCGCGCGTACGGAGGCGAGGGCTTCGGTGCGCTGCGCGAGGAACTGCTCCAGCGGGCCGAGCACCGACACGTCGAGCGTGCGGTTGTAGACCTCGAAGTAGCGCTCGCTGCCGGCCGCGATGGCGTCGGACATGTCGCTGAGCGTGCGGCGCAGTTCTTCGACCAGGACGAGGTCGGCCGTGTTGCCGCCGCTCTCGTGCAGAAGGCCCTTGACCTCGGCCATGCGGGTGGAGGCGATGGCGAGGTAGCGCTCGCCCTTGGCCAGGTCGGAAGCGGCCAGCGCGAGCTGGACGACCTCGACCGCGCGCTTGACCTCGTAGAGCCGGTCACCGGGCAGGGCGCCGGTGCTCGCGACCGCGGTCGCGGCGGCACCGCCGGTGGAGATGGCGAGGGCGACGCTGGCGGCCACGAGACGGCGGCGCCAGGGCGCGGTCTGCGGCAGGCCACCGACGGGACGGACCGGAGCGACGGCGCCGACGGCGACCAGTCGCTGGCGGAGCGCGGGCGGAAGTCGTCGTTCGGGGTTGCGGCCGCGCCGCCGGCGGAGGTGAGCGCACCGGCGACCCGGGTCATCTGGGTCATGCGACGGGTCGCTAGCCGCCCCCTCGAGAGCGAGCGCGAACTGGCGCGTAGCGCACTCGCTCACGCGGCACTACGGTCACCGATTCCACCCCCGGTCATACCTCTCTGCGTCAAGACAGTTCTTGGCCTGTTGACGGCTATAACGACCGGTAACCTTCGGGGTTACGCGGATGTCGATCACGTCACAGGTCATCGGACGTCCTCGGGCAGCAACTGGGCCAGCGCGCGTACTGCCCGGTACTGCAGAGTCTTGATCGCGCCCTCGTTCTTGCCCATGATCCGGGCCGTCTCGGCGACCGAGAGGCCCTGGAGGAAGCGCAGGACGAGGCACTCCTGCTGCTGCGGGTTGAGGCGCTTGACCGCGGCGAGGAGGGCGGTGTTGGTGAAGGCCTCCATGACGGCGCCCTCGGGGCTGTCTTCCACGTCGTCGGAGTCGATCATCTCGCCGGTGGTGACCTCGAGCCGGAACCGGCTGGACTTGAAGTGGTCGGCCACGAGGTTGCGGGCGATCGTCACGAGCCAGGCGCCGAAGTCGCGGCCCTGCCAGGTGAAGGTGCTGATGCGGCGCAGCGCGCGCAGGAAGGTCTCGCTCGTCAGGTCCTCCGCGAGCTGGCGCGAGCCGACGCGGTAGTAGACGTAGCGGTAGATGGTGTCGATGTAGCGGTCGTAGAGCAGCGCGAAGGCCTCGGTGTCGCCGTCCTTCGCGCGGTCGACCAGCTGCGTCATCCGCCGGGTGTCGGCGTCGTCGCGGCCGACGGGGTGCGCGGGCGAGGGCAACGGTGGCCGGCTGGGGTGCGTAGACGTGGTCGGACGCGGCCGCGCCGGCGGCGATGCTGAAGGCGATGTTCGGAGAGCGGTCAGGCGAGGCGGGGCCGGGCAGAGTCTTGCCTGCCCACGGCGCAGCACTGGAGGTACCGGCTACCGCGAGCCCGACCTGTGGAGGCTCGAGCGCGGTGAGCACGGCACGTCGCAGGCTGGCGAGGCCTGACGCGTCGAACAATGGCGGACGGGACATCGGCTCCCCGGAGGGCGGGACTGCAGGGGTTTGGGGTCGCACCCGAATGTGCCCCAATAGTAGTCAGGGTACTGACGGCATGGCGCATTCTGTGGACGAAGCTTGACCTACCGGACCGGATCGGTCCAGACCCCGCCGACACCGGAGTGCAAGTTACGTCCTTGTCATCACGCGCCGAGTCAGCCGCTGTGCCGGCGCCCGATCGAGATCGCCGCGGCGATTCCACCGGCGAGCGCGCCGGCACCCGCCGCCGTGGGAAGTCCGATTTTGGCCGCTTTTCGCCCGGTTCGGTAATCGCGTATTCGCCAGCCTTGGGACTTGGCGTGCGACCGCAGTCGCGCATCGGGGTTGACCGCGCACGGATGCCCGACCAGGGACAGGAGCGGGATGTCGTTCGCCGAATCGCTGTAAGCCGAGCACTTTTTCAGGTCCAGGCCCTCGCGCTCGGCCAGCGCCCGCACGGCGTCCGCCTTGGCGAGGCCGTGCAGCGGCTCGCCGACGAGGCGCCCGGTGTAGCGGCCGGCCACGACCTCGGCCTGCGTCCCGAGTGCCCCGGTCAGCCCCAGCCGGTCCGCGATCGTCGTCGCCAACTCGACCGGAGTGGCCGTCACGAGCCACACGCGCTGGCCCGCGTCGATATGCATCTGCGCCAGGATCCGCGTGCCCGGCCAGATTCGCCGGGAGATCAACTCGTCGAAGATCTCCTCGCCGACCTGGCGCAGTTCTTCGACGCTGTGACCGTCGATGAACGACAACGCCGTCGTGCGCGCTTCGTCCATATCGTCCAAGTCTTCTGAACCACCCAGGACGAACTTCAGTTGCATCATTGCGAAGTGCGCGATGTCCCGGGTCGTGAAAAACCGGCGGGAGTAGAGGCCGCGGGCCAGATGGAAGATCGACGCGCCCCGGACGATCGTGTTGTCGACGTCGAAGAAGGCGCCCGCCGTCGCGTCGAGCACCCGGCCGTCGGGAACGGCGCCGACGTCGTCGGCCGAGCCGCGCGCCGAGGGCGGGACGAGCGATAGACAGCGTCGTGCACGGCCTGGGCGTTCGCCTCGCCCGGCTCCGTCACGTCCGCGACCTCGCGGATCCGGGTCCGTGCCATGTTCGCCAGGCTAACCGCCGCAGGTGACGCGCCCGTTGCGATTGCGCGGCCGGGACGGGTCGAGTGGGCTGTGCCAGACTCGCGCCCCGTGACGAGACGGCGAGCGAGACTCGCGAGCCGTGAGCGAGTCGAGCGCGCCCCCCGCCAACCTGGCCGGCCTGTTGCGGGCCGCGGCGGCGCGGCCGGGGGCGCGCGTCGGCGCTGGTCGACGGCGCGCGGCGGGTCACCTGGGCCGAGCTCGACACCGTGGTGGACGCGGCCGCGCGCGGCCTCGCCGGCCGCGGGCTGCGGCCGAGCAGGCCGATCCGGACACCGGCGCGCGCGTCCCCGGCGACCGGGTGGCGATGCTCGCGGGCAACTCGATCGACTTCGTCGTCCTCTACCTCGGCGGGCTGCGCGCGGGTCTCGTGCTGGCCCCGCTGAACACGGCCGCCCCGGCGCCGGAGGTGAGCGCGGCCCTGCTCGAGACGGGCGCGCGCCTGCTGGTCGCCGACCCGGCCACGGAGGCCGTCGCCCGCGCGGCGGTGACGGACGCCGCGGGCAGCGACGCTACGATCGCGGACCTGGGCGTGCTCGTCGCACCGGCGGCGAGCCGCGGCCGGACGGCCCCGCTCGGGCTGGACGGAGCCGGAGACCGGCGGGGAGGACCTCGCCGTCCTCCTGCAGACCGCGGGCACGGGCGGGCGGCCGAAGCGGGCGATGCTCTCCCACCGGGCCCTGCTCGCGAACCTCGACCAGTGCGCCCGGCTCGTCCCGCCGCCGGTGCAGCCGGGCGACGTCGTCCTGCTGGCGCTGCCGCTGTTCCACGTCTTCGGGCTGAACGCGCTGTTCGGGCAGGTGCTCTACGCGGGCGCGACCGCGGTTCTGGCCGACGGCGCGGACGTCGCGGGCACGCTGCGGGTCGTCGCCGAGTCCGGCGTCACGTCCATCGCCGGCGCCCCGCCGATGTTCGCGGCGTGGGCGGCGCGGCCGGAGGCCCGGGAGGCGCTCGCGGGCGTCCGCCTGCTGGTCTCGGGGGCGTCGCCGCTGCGCAAGGGCGGCGCGGCCGCGTTCCGCGAGGCGACCGGGCGGCCGCTGCGCCAGGGCTACGGCATGACGGAGGCGGCCCCGGTCGTCACGGCCGGCATGCGCTCGAAGGAGGGCTCGGTCGGCCGGGCCGTGCCGGGCGTCGAGGTGCGCCTGGTCGACTCGGACGGCCAGGACGTCGCCGACGGCGACCCCGGCGAGGTCGTCGTGCGCGGGGACAACCTGTTCTCCGGGTACTGGCCGGACGGCTCGGACGGGCCCGACCCGGACGGCTGGTTCGGCACCGGCGACGTCGCCTACGCCGACCCCGACGGCGACCTGTTCATGGTGAGCACGCGGCCCGACCTCGTCATCGTCAACGGCTTCAACGTCTACCCCCGCGAGGTGGAGGACGTCCTCGGCGCGATGCTCGAGGCGTCGCCGAGGCGGCGGTCATCGGCGTCCCGGACGCGCGGACGGGCCAGGCGGTCAAGGCCCTGGTGGTGCCCGAGCCCGGCGTGACGCTCGCGGCCCGGCGGAGCTCCAGGCGTTCTGCGCCGTCCGGCTCGCCCGGTTCAAGGTGCCCTCGATCGTCGAGATCGTCGCCGACCTGCCCCGCTCGGTCACCGGCAAGCTCGCCCGCGGGCGCTTGCGCGACCGGGAGAGTGCCCGACGGGGGACAAGCCTGAGGGGGCAAGACCGTGCTGACCACACGGTGACGCTGCTGTCCAAGCCCGGCTGTCACCTCTGCGACGACGCCCGCGTGGTGATCGCAGCGGTCACGGGCGAGCTCGGGGTGCCGTGGGACGAGGTCGACATCACGACCGACGACGAGCTCTACGCGCGCTACTGGGAGCAGATCCCCGTCACCCTGGTGGACGGGGTCCAGCACGACTTCTGGCGGGTCAGTCCCCGACCGGTTGAGGGCCGCGCTCACCACCTGACGGATCGTCGCCCGGTGTCCGCTCCGTGTGCGGTGCCTCCGAACCGTCGCCGCCACGCGGGCGGATACCACCCGCGTCTCACGATGTGGAATCCGGGGGGTGGCGGAGTTTGTTCGCGCGTTCACAAGTGCTTACCCTTGCGACGCACCCCCGCCCTTCGGGCGTTCCCCCAGCCCCCAGGGAGTCCCGTGACCGCGCCACGATCGCCTCGCGCTGCCGCCCGTGGGCGGGGCTTCATCCCGGACGCGACGGTGGCCAGGCTGCCCGTCTACCTCCGGGCCCTCGTCTCCTACTCCGAGCGCGGCGTCCCCACCGTCTCCTCCGAGGAACTCGCGACGGCGGCCGGGGTCAACTCCGCGAAGCTGCGCAAGGACCTGTCGTACCTGGGTTCCTACGGCACCCGCGGTGTCGGCTACGACGTCGAGTACCTGCTCTACCAGGTCTCCCGCGAGCTCGGCCTGACGCAGGACTGGGCCGTCGTCATCGTCGGCATCGGCTCGCTCGGCCAGGCGCTCGCCAACTACGGCGGCTTCTCCTCCCGCGGGTTCCGCATCGTCGCGCTCGTCGACGCCGAGCCCAGCCGGGTCGGCCAGACGATCGCGGGCGTCGCGGTCGAGTCCGGTCGACAAGCTCGAGGAGGTCGTCGCGCTGCACGGCGTGTCCATCGGGGTCGTCGCGACGCCCGGCAACGGCCGCCCAGGAGGTGTGCGACCGGCTGGTCGCCGCCGGCGTCACGAGCATCCTGAACTTCGCGCCCGTCGTCCTGACCGTCCCGGACGAGGTGCAGGTCCGCAAGGTCGACCTGTCCATCGAGCTGCAGATCCTCGCGTTCCACGAGCAGCGCAAGACCGGCGTGCGCCGGCCGGGCCCGGCGGTGCCGCCGCGGCGAAGCCGGCCGCCCGGTCACGCCCGCGCGAGCCCGCGGGTGCGGGGGCGCAGGCATGAGCGTCCTCGTCGTCGGGCTGTCCCACCGGAGCGCGCCCGGTCAGCCTGCTGGAGCGCGCGGCCCTCACCGGCGACGCGCTGACCAAGCTCCTGTCGGACGCGGTGGCGTCCGAGCACGTGGCCGAGGTCGTCGTCCTGTCGACCTGCAACCGGGTCGAGATCTACGCGGTCGTCGAGAAGTTCCACGGCGGCCTGGCGGACATCTCCGAGCTGCTCGCCCGGCACACCGGCCTCGGGCTGGAGCAGCTGACCCCGCACCTGTACGTGCACTACGAGGACCGCGCGGTCCAACACCTGTTCAGCGTCGCGTGCGGGCTGGACTCGATGGTCGTCGGCGAGAGCCAGATCGTCGGTCAGGTCCGCTCCGCGCTGGCCCTGGCGCAGGAGACCGGCACCGCCGGCCGCGTCCTGAACGAGCTCGTCCAGCACGCGCTGCGGGTCGGCAAGCGGGCCCGCACCGAGACCGCGATCGACCAGGCCGGCCGCTCGCTGGTCGGGGTCGGCGTCGCGCACGCCCGCGCCGAGCTCGGCGCCGCTGGCCGGGCGCCGCGCCCTGGTCGTCGGCGCCGGCTCGATGAGCGCGCTGACGGCGACCACGCTGGCCCGCGAGGGCCTGGCGGAGATCGTCATCGCGAACCGCACCTTCGCCCACGGCGAGCGGCTCGCCGCGACGTCGGCGGGCGCGCTGTCCCGATGGAGGCGGTGGGGGCCGAGCTGGCCGACGTCGACCTCGTCGTCTCGTGCACCGGCGCCGCCGAGCTGATCCTCGGCGCCGAGCTCGTCGCGGCCGTCCAGACCGAGCGCGGGTCCCGCGCCGCTGTTCCTGCTCGACCTGGCGCTGCCGCGCGACATCGACCCCGCCGTCCGGGACGTCCCGGGCACGGTGCTGGTCGACCTGGAGAGCCTCGCCGAGCTGGACGGCGCCGGTGCCCCCGCCGACGTCGAGGTCGTGCGCGGCATCGTCGCCGGCGAGGTCTCGCAGCTTCCTGACCAACCAGCAGGTCTCGCAGATCGCGCCGACCGTCGTGGCGCTGCGGGCCATGGCGGCCGAGGTCGTCGCCGCCGAGCTGCTGCGCCTCGAGGGTCGGCTGCCCGACCTCGACCAGCGCCACCGCGACGAGATCACCCACGCCGTCCGCCGGGTGGTCGACAAGCTGCTGCACGGACCGACCGTGCGGGTGAAGGAACTGGCCACGGGTCCGGACGGGCACGCGTACGCCGCCGCGCTGCGCGAGCTGTTCGACCTCGACCGCAACGCCGTGGAGGCCGTCATCCGCGCCGACATCCGCGGTCTGAACGGGGAGGAGCCCCGATGAACGCTCCGCTACGTCTGGGCACGCGCGCCAGCAAGCTCGCGCTCGCGCAGTCCGACACGGTGGCCGCCGCGGTGACCGCGTCGACCGGCCGGGCCGTCGAGCTCGTGGAGATCACGACGTTCGGCGACACGTCCCGCGAGCCGCTGGCCCAGATCGGCGGCACGGGCGTCTTCGTCAACACGCTGCGCGACGCCCTGCTCGACGGGCGAGATCGACTTCGCCGTCCACTCGCTCAAGGACCTGCCGACGGCGGACCCGCCCGGGCTGGCGCTCGCCGCCGTCCCGCGCCGGGAGGACCCGCGCGACGCGCTGGTCGCCCGCGACGGGATGACGCTCGGCGAGCTGCCGGTCGGCTCGCGGGTCGGCACGGGCTCGCCCCGCCGCGCCGCCCAGCTGCGGGCGCTCGGCTACGGGCTCGAGGTCGTCGCGATCCGCGGCAACGTCGACACCCGCCTCGGGTTCGTGTCGAGCGGCGAGCTCGACGCGGTCGTCCTGGCCCGGGCCGGGCCTCGCCCGGCTCGGCCGCCTGGACGAGATCACCGAGGTGCTGGACCCGCTGCAGATGCTGCCGGCCCCGGGGCAGGGGGCGCTCGCGATCGAGTGCCTGGCCCCGGAGTCCGGGCCGGCCGCCGCCGAGGTGTTCGCCCTGCTCGCCGTGCTCGACGACCCGGACACCCGGCTCGCCGTGACGGCGGAACGAAGTCTGCTCGCTGCCCTGGAAGCCGGCTGTTCCGCACCTGTGGGTGCGTTCGGGATAGCCGTCGAGGGCGACGAGGAGGAACTGGAGCTGTACCTCCGGGCCGTGGTGCTTTCCGCCGACGGTTCCGCGAGCGTCCGACTGTCCACGACAGGACCTCTCGTCGATGCGGAAATGCTCGGTCGCAAACTCGCGGCCGAGATGCTCGCCGAAGGGGCCGACGGCCTCATGAGGGAGGAGCTCACATGAGCCCCACTCGCAAGACGACCACCGGCAAGCCCGCCGCGGAATCGGCCGGCGCCCGGAAGGCGGCCGGTTCGGTCGCGTTCGTCGGGGCGGGCCCCGGCGACCCCGGGCTGCTGACCGTGCGCGCCGTCGAGCTGCTGCACGACGCCGAGGTCGTGATCCTGGCCGAGGTGGCGCGCGAGCAGCTGCTGACCTACTGCCGCCCCGACGTGGTGGTCCTCGACGGTGCCTACGACGCCGACGGGCTCGTGCTGACGCAGGCCGCCCGCCTCAAGCTGGTCGTGGGCGCGGCCCGCGGCGGCCGGACGGTCGTCCGGCTCCTCGACGGCGACCCGGCGATCCACTCGGGCCTGGCCGAGGAGGCCGGCGCCTGCGTGAAGGCCGGCGTCGAGTTCCAGATCGTGCCCGGGGTCTCCGCGGTGACGGCGGTGCCCGCGTTCGCCGGCGTCCCGCTGACCAGCCGGACGGTCCGCGAGGTCCGCATGGTCGACGTGCACGACGCGAAGATCGACTGGGCCTCGCTGGCCAGCAAGGACGCGACCCTCGTCCTGACCCACACCACCGAGGCCGCGCTCATCGCGGCGGCCGCGGCGAAGCTGATCGAGGCGGGCCTCGACCCGGCCACCCCGGTCGTCACGACGTGGGCCGGCACGACGACGGAGCAGCGCACGGTGTGCTCCGTGCTCTCCGACGTCGCCCGCGACCTGCCCACCGACGTGCTCAGCGCCGCGGCGGTCACGGTCATCGGTGAGGTGGTCAACTTCCGCGAGTCGCTGTCCTGGTTCGAGACCCGGCCGCTGTTCGGCTGGCGGGTCCTGGTGCCGCGGACGAAGGAGCAGGCCGGCGGCCTGACCGCCCGGCTGCGCTCGTACGGCGCCGTCCCGGAGGAGGTGCCGACGATCTCGGTCGAGCCGCCCCGCACGCCCCAGCAGATGGAGCGCGCGATCAAGGGCCTCGTCACCGGGCGGTACGAGTGGGTGGCGTTCACCTCGCGCAACGCGGTGAAGGCCGTCCGGGAGAAGTTCGAGGACTACGGGCTGGACGCGCGGGCCTTCGCCGGCATCAAGGTGGCGGCGGTCGGCGAGCAGACCGCGGCCGACCTCGTGGCTTGGGGCATCAAGCCCGACCTGGTGCCGACCGGCGAGCAGTCCGCCCGCGGGCTGCTCGAGGAATGGCCGCCGTACGACTCGGTCTTCGACCCGATCAACCGGGTGTTCCTGCCGCGGGCCGACATCGCGACGGAGACGCTCGTCGCCGGCCTGGTCGACCTGGGCTGGGAGGTCGACGACGTCACCGCCTACCGGACGGTGCGCGCCGCGCCCCCGCCCGCGCCGATCCGCGAGGCGATCAAGGGCGGCGGGTTCGACGCGGTCGTCTTCACCTCGTCCTCGACCGTCCGCAACCTGGTCGGCATCGCGGGCAAGCCGCACGCGTCCACGATCATCGCCTGCATCGGCCCGGCCACGGCCGCGGCCGCCGAGGAGCACGGCCTGCGCGTGGACGTGCTCGCGCCCGGCCCCGTCCGCCCGCGACCTCGCGGACTGCCTGGCCGACTTCGGCACGGCCCGGCGCGAGGCCGCGGCCGCCGCGGGCGAGCAGGTGCTGCGACCGAGCGAGAAGCGGGGCGCGCCGCCCGTGCGGTCGGCGGGGCGTTCCCCAGACGTGAGACGAGCGACGTAGGGTGAGCAACATGGCAGGGAACTACCCGGCGGTGCGGCCTCGGCGGCTGCGGCGAACCCCGGCGATCCGGCGGCTGGTGGCCGAGACGTCGCTGGAGCCGCGCCACCTCGTCCTCCCGATGTTCGTCAAGGAGGGCGCGACCGAGCCCGTCGAGATCGCGACGATGCCCGGCGTCCTGCAACACTCGCTCGCGTCGCTGCGCAAGGCGGCCGTCGAGGCCGCGGAGGCCGGCGTCGGCGGGCTGATGCTCTTCGGTGTGCCGGCCGCGAAGGACGCGACCGGCTCCGGCGGCGCGACGCGCACGGCATCCTGAACGTCGCGATCTCCGAGCTCGTCGCCGAGGTGGGCGACGCGACGGTGATCATGTCCGACCTGTGCCTGGACGAGTTCACCGACCACGGCCACTGCGGCGTGCTCGCTGCCGACGGCTCCGTCGACAACGACGCGACCCTCGAGCAGTACGCCGAGATGGCCGTCGCGCAGGCCCAGGCGGGCGCCCACGTGCTCGGCCCGTCCGGCATGATGGACGGTCAGATCGGTTACGTACGCGGGGCTCTCGACGCCGCCGGCTTCACCGACGTCGTCCTGCTGGCGTACGCGGCGAAGTACGCGTCCGCGTTCTACGGCCCGTTCCGGGACGCCGTCGAGTCGACGCTGGTGGGCGACCGCAAGGCCTACCAGCAGGATCCGGCGAACGCGCGCGAGGCCCTGCGCGAGGTCGCGTTGGACATCGCCGAGGGCGCCGACATGGTCATGGTGAAGCCGGCGATGGGTTACCTCGACGTGCTGCGCCAGGTGCGCGACTTCGTCGACGTGCCGGTCGCCGCGTACCAGGTCTCCGGCGAGTACGCGATGATCACGCACGCCGCCGCCGCGGGCTTGATCGACCTCGACCGCGCGATCCTCGAGTCGCTGATCTCGATCCGCCGCGCCGGCGCCGACATCATCCTCAGCTACTGGGCCGCGGACGTCGCCCGGCGCCTCCGCTAGAGGCAGTACAGCTAGACCCGCACAAATCGCCGAAATCGATCACCGGCGGCGGTAAACCGGCGGAGTGCTCGCGGCGTCTTTGTCTGTGCGAGCCCGGAACGGGCCGCTGCCGGCGCCCGGGGAGGGCGCGCGGCGTCGAGCTGGGGGAAGAGGACTACCTGCCATGTCGATTAACCGTCGCACCGCCGTCGTCGGCGCTCTGACCGTCACCACCGCGTTCGCAGCTCTCGCCGGGACGGTCCTGCCGGCCGGCGCCGCCTCGTCCGCGAGCTTCCTGTCCGCGAGCCAGCTGCCGCAGGGCGACGAGTTCGGCGACTGGACGCGGCACTCGCTGCACTCGGGGCTCCCGTCCCCGACCTGGGCGTGCATCAAGAACACGCTGCCCTCGTCGAAGACCACCTACCGCAAGTACTCCTCCGACGCGGACCTCGCGGACGGCGGCGTCGGCGGCGAGGCCCGCGAGATGGTCAGCGTCCTGAACAACTCCTCGGACGCGAAGGACGTCGCCAAGGACGTCCGCCGGTCGATCGAGAAGTGTGCCGACAAGATCGGCGAGGACACGACGTGGAAGGACTACGGCCACCACAGCACCGAGGACGGCCTGGACGTCTACGGCGTGTTCTTCGCCCCGCCCGGGTCGGAGTACCACCTGCAGATGTTCGGCGTCGGCCGCGACGGCCGCAAGGTCGTCGTCGTCGGGCTGAGCCAGCAGGGCCGCAAGTCGGACGCCCCCGTCACCCGGTTCACCAAGACCGCGAAGACCGCGCTGAGCAAGGCCTTCTGACCTTCGGTAGAAACTCCCCCGGCGGTGTCAACCGCCGGGGGAGTTCTGCGTCTCAGGAACACGGAATTTCGTCGAGGTGGGGGAAGAGGAAGAAGTGTCGGGTCTGAAGATGGCCGGTAACCGTCGGGGCGCGATCGTCGGGGCGGCCGTGCTCGCCGCGGCGGCGCTCGCGATCACCGCGTTCGCGTTGCCGGGGGACGACAAGCCGAAGGTCGAGCAGGCGCAGTCGCAGGCGCCCGCCAGCGCCGAGCCGACGTTCCTGACCACTGCCGAACTGCCGGCGGGCAAGGAGCTGGGCTCCTGGACCGCACAGCCGGGCGGCTCCGGTCTGCCGGAGCCGGAGTACACCTGCGTCAAGGGCAAGCTCCCGTCGGGCCCGACCACGTACCGCACGTGGACGTCCGACATGACCGGCGAGGCCCGCGAGATCGTCACCCTCGCCGAGAACGCCGGACGCCGCGAAGTTGCTCGCCAAGGAGGTCGCGCAGTCGATCGAGCGCTGTGCGGAGACAATGGGCGAGAAGACGACCTGGAAGTCCTACGGGCACGTCGACGTGGCGGACGGCCTGGACCTGTTCGGTGTCTACTTCGCCCCGGCCGGCTCCGAGTACCACCTGCAGATGTTCGGCGTCGGGCACGACGGCAAGGCCGTCGTCCTGACGTCGGTCAGCCAGATGGGCAAGGAGGCCGACGCCCCGGTCGACGCGTTCACGAGGACCGCGAAGACCGCGGTGGAAAAGGTGTTCTAACCCGTTACTGCGGCCCGCTTCTGGGGCCCCTTACTGCGGTTGGGAGACCCCGTCGGTGCGCAGCCGGGACGTATCGGTCTGGATCTGCGGCGCGAGCCCCAGGGCCAGGGCGCCCAGGCAGATCAGCGCCAGGCCGCCGATCGCGACCTGGACGTCGCGGCGCAGGGTCCGCTTGGCGGGGTCGCCGGCGGCGGCCTCGGCCGTCCCGGCGGAGAGCACGACCTGCGCCGCCGATCCGCAGGGTGCCGTCGGGGGCGGCGCTGAGCTCGCCCGGAGGCCAGGACGTCCTGGCCTTCGGTGAGCGTGAACTCGTACACCTCGACCTCGCCCTCGCCGCCGGGCGCCTCGTCGAACCAGGGGTGCGGGTCGGGGCGGACCTCCCGCGAGCGCCGGCGCGATCTGGTCGAGGCCCGGGCACATCGGGCCGACGAGCACCTTGGCGCCGGTCGCGTCGGTCAGCAGGAACGGCTGGGCGGCGAAGCGGTCGACGGTGCTGCGCGCCTCGCCGTCGGAGACGGTCTGGCTCGCGAGGTACCAGGCGCACGGCCCGCCGGACAGCGGCGCCACGTACGTCCCGCCCGGGCCGGCGGAGACACGTGCCGCGGACGACCACGCGGGCGAGCGGCTTCGCCTCGGCGCCCTCGGCGGCCGGGGTGGGCAGCTTGTCGGCCAGCCGGGAGATCGCGGTGACCGAGCGGCCGGGCAGCAACCGCAGCTGAAAGCCCGCGCCGATGGCCCCGAGCACCCCGATGATCGCGAGAAACGACCCGGTGACCACGAGGACGACACCCAGCAACACCTGCACCCGGCCACGGTAACCCGGGCTCGCGCGGACCGCCGCCCCAGGGTCTCCGGCTCACGGAAGCGCCGGAACGGGCGAGAAAGTAACGTCCCGTCACGGGTGTCCGACCCACGGTATGCAATGTGAGAAATTCCTTCGCTCTAGAGGTTAAGGTGCAACCGTTTCGGCCCGTCGGTGCGTCTCACCCGCACAGGGCCGAACCCCCTCGGGTGCCGCACGGCGCCGTCGCCCCCCGCCGGGAGTTGAATCCGTCATGGACCGACCACCTTTCCGACGTCGAGTCACCACCGTCGCGCTCGCGGGGTTCGCGGGCATCACCGCCATCGCGGGCGTCGCCACGGGCATCGCGGTGCCGGCCGGCGCGGCCTCCGGGGGCACGTCGGTCGCGGCCTCGGCGATGTCGTCCGCCGCCCGCTCGACGCCCTCGTCCCGGGTCGTCGTCGCGGCCGACCCGGCCGCCCCGACGTTCCTGACCGCCGGTCAGTTCACCGTCAGCAACCGCTACGGCGCGTGGAAGGACTACCCGGTCAAGCCCGGGCTGCCGAACCCCCGCACGTTCTGCCTCAAGGACACGCTGCCCACCGAGGGCACCAATTACAAGACGTTCCGCTCCGCCAAGGGCGCCTTCGGCGAGCAGTACGTGACGGTGACCGCCGTCCGCCGAGGACGCCGTCGCGCTGATCGACAAGCTCCGCACCTCGATCCAGGACTGCCACAAGTACTGGCTCGACACGGTCAGCAAGGGCGTCTACAAGTACGGGAAGATCACAGGCCTCGTGGTCGCGCTACGCGACCTACACCGACATCGAGGACGGCCTGCGGATCTACGGCGTCTTCACCGTCCCGCCGAAGGGCGTGGCCAAGCCGATGACGCACATGTTCGCGATCGGCCGCGACGACGCCACCGTCACCGTGGTGCACCTCGGGGTCACCGGGGAGAAGAAGAAGGCGCCGCGCGCGAGCTTCACCGCCGACGCGAAAGAGGCGCTCGAGCAGCTCTACCAGGGGTAGCGGGAGCGCGCCGCGAGGCGCGCGTGCATCCGTTCACGAGCGGTTTGAGACGATGGCGCGGTGAATCGTCCCGCTGCGCCCTCGCTCACCCCCACGCAGGTGGCGGTGCCCGTTTCCGAGGCGCTGTTCGCACGCTCCACGCAGGTCGTCCCGGGCGGGGTGAACTCCCCGGTCCGGGCGTTCGGTGCGGTCGGCGGGACCCCCCGGTTCATGGTCTCCGGGCGCGGCCCCTACCTGACGGACGCGGACGGGAACACCTACGTCGACCTGGTCTGCTCGTGGGGCCCGCTGATCCTCGGGCACGCGCACCCGGCCGTCCTGGACGCGGTGTACGCCGCGGCGGCCGCCGGCACCTCGTTCGGCGCGCCGACGCCCGGCGAGGTCGAGTTGGCGGAAGAGATCGTCCGCCGGATCGCCCCGGTCGAGCAGGTCCGCCTGGTCTCCTCCGGCACCGAGGCGACGATGTCGGCGGTCCGCCTCGCCCGCGGCTTCACGGGCCGCGCCAAGATCGTGAAGTTCGCCGGCTGCTACCACGGCCACGTCGACTCGCTGCTCGCCGCGGCCGGATCCGGCCTGGCGACCTTCGCCCTGCCGGACACGCCCGGCGTGACGGGCGCGCAGACCGGCGACACCATCGTCCTGGACTACAACGACCTCGACGCGGTCGCCGCCACGTTCGCCGCGCACGGCAGCGAGATCGCCGCCGTGATCACCGAGGCAGCGCCGGGCAACATGGGCGTCGTGCCGCCGGACGCCGGGCTTCACCGCCGGCCTCGCCCGCCTGTGCCGCGAGCACGGCGCGCTCTTCGTCTCGGACGAGGTCATGACCGGCTTCCGGGCCGGGCCCACCGGCTGGTACGGCATCGAGGGCGTCGCGCCCGACCTGATGACCTTCGGCAAGGTGATGGGCGGCGGGTTCCCGGCGGCGGCGTTCGGCGGCCGCGCCGACGTCATGGCGCACCTCGCGCCGGCCGGCCCGGTCTACCAGGCGGGGACGCTGTCGGGGAACCCCGTCGCGGTCGCCGCGGGCCTCGCGACGCTGCGCGAGTGCACTCCGGCCGTGTACGCGCACCTGTCCCGCGCCGGCGACGAGATCGCGGCCGCGACGTCCGGGGCGCTGGCGGCCGAGGGCGTCGCCCACCGCATCCAGTTCGCCGGGACGATGTTCTCCGTGTTCTTCACCGACGCCCCCGTGCACGACTACGCCGGCGCGCGCCGCCAGGACCTGCCCGCCTTCCGGGCGTTCTTCCACGAGATGCTCGCGCGCGGGGTGTACCTGCCCCCGTCCGCGTTCGAGGCGTGGTTCGTCTCGGCCGCCCACGACAGCGAGGCGCTGGAGCGGGTCGCGGACGCGCTGCCGCACGCCGCCCGCGCGGCGGCCGCCGCGGGAGGCGCGACATGAGCCCCGAGAGGACGAGCGGCGACCACGACGTCACGATCGTCCACGTGCTGCGCCACGGCGAGGTGTTCAACCCGGACGGCATCCTCTACGGCCGCATCCCCGGCTACCACCTGTCCGAACTCGGGGTGAAGATGGCCGAGCGGGTCGCCGAGCGCGCTCGCCGGGCACGACATCGCCGCGGTCGTCAGCTCGCCGCTCGAGCGCGCGCAGGAGACGGCGGCGCCGATCGCGGCGGCGTTCGACCTGCGCATCGACACTCGACCCGCGGCTGATCGAGGCGGCGAACCACTTCGAGGGCAAGAAGTTCGGCGTCGGCGACGGCTCCCTGCGCAAGCCGCGGCACTGGCCGTTCCTGCGTCAACCCGCTCCGGCCGTCGTGGGGCGAGCCGTACGTGAAGATCGCCGAGCGGATGCTCGCGGCGGTCGGCGCCGCCCGCGAGCTCGGCCGCGGCCGCGAGGTCGTCTGCGTCAGCCACCAGCTGCCGATCTGGACGATGCGCAACAAGATCGAGGGCCGCCCGTTCGCGCACGACCCGCGCAGCGCGGCAGTGCGCGCTGGCGAGCCTGACGTCGCATCCGGTACGAGGGTCGCCTGATCCGCTCGCTGACCTACCGCGAGCCGGCCGCCGACCTCGTCCCCGACAAGGCGAAGCGCGAGACTTCACCGCGGGCGCCTGATGGCGGTGCCGCTGTCCGGTCTCGTCTCGCCGTCGACGGGGAGGCGTTCTCCGGCGCGGTCACCTCGGGCTCGCTGATGATCGCGGTGCCCGATCGCGATCCTCGCCGGGCCTCGTCTCGTTCCTGTCGCCCTGCGTGCTGCCGCTGGTGCCGGGCTACCTGTCCTACGTCACCGGGCTGGCGGGCGCCGACCTCGGCGAGGCGAAGCGCGGCCGCGTCCTGCTCGGGACGTCGCTGTTCGTCCTCGGGTTCTCGGCGGTGTTCGTCTCGTTCGGCGCGCTGTTCGGCTACGTCGGGTCGAACCTGGTCGCGCACGAGAGCACGGTGAACCGCGTCCTCGGCGTGCTGACGATCCTGCTCGGGCTGAGCTTCCTCGGGCTGATCCCCGGGATGGCGCGGGAGTTCCGGGCGCTGCACCGCGCGCCCGCCGCGGGCCTGCTCGCGGCGCCCGTCCTCGGCGTCCTGTTCGGGGTCGGCTGGGCGCCCTGCATCGGCCCGACGCTCGGCGCGGTGCAGGCGCTGGCGTTCGACAGCGCGAGCGCGGGCCGCGGCGCGCTGCTGACGTTCTTCTACTGCCTCGGGCTCGGCCTGCCGTTCATCGCCTTCGCGGTCGGGATGCGCCGCCTGCTCGGCACGATCGGCTGGGTCAAGGGCCACTACGTCGTCATCATGCGGACGGGCGGCGCGATGCTCTGCCTGCTCGGCCTGCTGCTCGTGACCGGCCTGTGGAGCGAGCTGTCCGTCCAGATGCGCATCTGGACCTCCGACTTCACCCCGGCGATCTGATGTCGACGACCGCCACGCGCCCGGAGCCGCCCGCGCCCGCCCGCCTGCCCGTCCTCGGGCCCGTGGGAGATGGCGCGCTGGGCCTGGCGCCAGCTCACGTCCATGCGGATCGCGCTGGTGCTGCTGTTCCTGCTCGCCGTCGCGGCGATCCCCGGGTCGCTGGTGCCGCAGACCCCTGTCGACCCCGTCGCCGTCGCGGACTTCAAGAGCCGCCACCCCGCGCTCACGCCCGTGGTACGAGCGCGTGTCGATGTTCAACGTGTTCGCCTCGCCGTGGTTCTCGGCGATCTACCTGCTGCTGATGGTGTCGCTGATCGGCTGCCTGGTGCCGCGGACGCGGCTGTACCTGCGGACGATCCGGGACCGGCCGCCGCCCGCCCCGCGCAACCTGGAGCGCCTGCCGGAGCACCGCCGCCTCGTGCTGGACGGGGTCGAGCCCGCCGCCGCGACCCAGACGGCCTACGACGCCCTGCGCGAGCCGGCGCTTCCGGGTGGACGTCGCGCCCGACAGGGCGACCGTCGCCGCCGAGCGTGGCTACCTGCGCAACACCGGCAACCTGGTCTTCCACATCTCCTGGCTGCTGGTGCTCGTCGGGATCGCGTACGGGCACCTGTTCGGCTACCGCGGCAGCGCGCTGGTCGTCGAGGGCGAGGGTTTCTCCAACACGGTCACCCAGTACGACAACCTGCAAGGCCGGGCCGCTGCTCGACCTCGACTCCCTCGAGCCGTTCTCGCTGCGGTTCGAGTCCTTCAAGGCGGAGTACCAGGTCGGCGGCAAGCAGAACGGGGCCGCGCGGCTGTTCGAGGCCACACGTCGCGGCGCGCGCCGAGCCGGGCGCCGAGCCCGTCACGGACGTGATCCGGGTGAACCACCCGCTGCACGCCGGCGGGGCGAAGGTCACCCTCGGCGCCCACGGCTACGCGCCGCTCGTCACCGTCAAGGACGGCGAGGGCAACGTCGTGTTCACCGGCCCGGTGCCGTTCCTGCCGGTCGACCCGGTGGGCCTCACCTCGCGCGGCGTGGTCAAGGTGCCGGACGCGAAGCCCACCCAGCTCGGCTTCCAGGGCTTCTTCCTGCCGACCGCGGCGTTCGACCTGGGCAAGGGCCCGTTCTCGACGTTCCCGGCGGCGAACCTGCCGCGGCTGCTCCTCAACGCGTGGACGGGCGACCTCGGCCTGGACGACGGCATCCCGCAGTCGGTCTACCGGCTCGAGACGCAGGACATGAAGCAGGTGATGGACGGCGACTTCGAAGGCGCCCCCATCTTCACCCGCGGCCTGGCCGTCGGCGAGACGATGGAACTGCCCGACGGGCAGGGGAGCCTGACGTTCGACGGGCACAAGGAGTGGGTCGTCTTCCAGGTCGCGAAGGACCCCGGACGCTGGTCGCGCTGGCCGGCGCGGCCCTCGCGCTGGCCGGTCTGCTGGCCTCGCTGTTCGTCCGCCCGCGCCGGGTCTGGGTCCGTGCAGAACGCGATTCGCAGGGGCGTACGGTTGTCCAGATTGGCGCGCTTGCCCGGTCCGACGGTGCGGAACTCGCCGAGGACGTAGACCGGGTTCTCACCGCGCTGGGCGAACGCCACGGGGCACCCCGTCCGGCTGCCGCCGCGAAGAAGGAGTGAGCGTGCAGGTCGACCAGAACCTGGCAGACATCAGCAACACCTTCGTGTACTCGGCGATCGCCGTGTACGCGATGGCGATGCTCGTGATGTCCGCGGAGTGGGCCTTCGGCAGCCGCACGCGGTTCGCCGCGGCCGCCGAGACCGTCCCGGCCGCGGTGCGCGAACCCGTCGGCGCGGCCGTGGGCCAGGGGCGCGGCTCGCCCGTCGAGATCACGAAGACGCCCGCCCCGCCCGCGCCGCCCGGCCAAGGACCGGGGTGCGCGCCTCGGCCGCATCGGGATGTCGCTGACGATCCTCGGCTTCCTGCTCCACCTCGCCGGCGTCGTCTGCCGCGGCGTCTCGGTCGAGCGGGTGCCCTGGGGCAACATGTACGAGTTCTCCACCGCCGGCGCGCTCGCGGCGATGGGGGCCTTCCTGTTCCTGACGACCCGGTACAACTGCCGCTGGCTGGGCGTCTTCGTCGTCGCGCCCGTGCTGCTGACATTGGGGCTCGCGGTCACCGTCCTGTACACGGACGCGGCCCAGCTGCTGCCCGCGCTGCAGTCGTACTGGCTCGTCATCCACGTCGTGGCCGCGGTCATCTCCTCCGGGGTCTTCACGGTCGGTGCCGCCGTCAGCATCCTGTACATCGTCCGCGAGAAGGCGGAGCGGAAGGGCTCGCTGCGCCCGACCCGGCTGCCGTCGGCGGCGAACCTCGACCGCATGGCCTACCGCATCCACGCGTTCGTCTTCCCGCTGTGGACGTTCGCGGTCATCGCCGGCGCGATCTGGGCCGAGAGCGCCTGGAGCCGGTACTGGGGCTGGGACCCGAAGGAGACCTGGGCGTTCATCACCTGGGTCGTCTACGCCGCCTACCTGCACGCGCGGGCGACCGCAGGGTTGGAAGGGCCGCCGGGCCGCCGCCGTCGCGCTGCTCGGCTTACGGCTGCTTCCTGTTCAACTACTTCGTGATCAACATCTTCATCACCGGGATGCACTCTTACGCCGGCGTCTAGTTAGTCCTTGGGACGGCTGCCGTCCTCGGGCGGATCGGCGGTCGTCGGAGGCGGGCTCGCTCGGCTTGGCCGAGTCGAAGTCCTGCTCCAGGCGGCGCAGCATCTTCTGGTGTTCGGCCTGCAGGCTGAGCCGGTGCAGGAACTCCGGGTCGTCGTCGGGCGCCGGGCGGGAGACGTAGCCACGGTCGGGCGGACGCATGCGCCCGGGGGTCGGAATTCTGCGGGCCCGCGCTGGCCCGGCGTGCCCACGGGGACCTTCGGGCGGCCCAGGAAGAACCAGGCCAGAGCGCCCGGCAGGGTCAGGAGCACGACGATGAGAATCCACAGCGGTTTCGACAGCCGGCGGATCTCGCGACTGTCCGTCTGGAGGATCTCGAAGAGCGCCCAGACGACCAATGCCATGACCACGAGGAACAAGAGCACTTTCATGCAACCTTTCCTCGGGGACCTTCTGAGCTGCCAGCCTAGCTTCGGTGGCGACTTGCCGTGGACGACACGGGAGAGGACGTGCGGATATGACGCCGTCCAGGCGGGAAAACGTGGCCGAGAGCGCACCTGTCCTGGTGACCCCGGCGGCGGTCCGACAGGCTGCGGCCCGCCTGGCGGGCGCCGTGCGTGCGCACGCCGTTGCTGCCCTGCGAGTGGCCGCGGGAGTTGGTGGAGTCCGGCCGCCCGCTGTGGCTGAAGCCGGAGAATCTTCAGCCGATCGGCTCCTTCAAGATTCGCGGCGCCTACAACGCGGCGCTCGGGATCCCGGCCGCCGTGCGCACCCGCGGGCCTGGTCGCGTACTCCAGCGGCAACCACGCCCAGGCCGTGGCGTGGGCGGCCCGCCGCCTCGGCGTGCCCGCAGTGATCGTCATCCCGCACGGGGCGCCGGAGGTGAAGGTCGCCGCCACGCTCGCGCTGGGCGCGGAGGTGGTCCGGGTGCCGGCGGTGGAGCGGGAGGCGCGGGCGCGAGGCCCTCCTGGCCGAGCGCGGCGGGGCGCTGCTGCCGCCGTTCGACCACCCCGCCGTGATCGCCGGCCAGGGCACGGTGGGGCTCGAGATCGCCGACGACCTGCCGGACGTCGACGTCGTCCTCGTCCCGGTCAGCGGCGGCGGGCTCGTCTCGGGGGTCGCGCTGGCGCTCGCCGCGCGCTGCCCGAGAGCCGCGGTGATCGGGGTCGAGCCGGAACTGGCCGCGGACGCCCGCGCGAGCATGCGGGCCGGGCACCGCGTCGCGCTCACGGCGGAGGCCGCCGCGCGCACGATCGCCGACGGGCTCCGCTCGCCCTGCGTGGGCGTCCTGCCGTGGGCGCACATGCGCCGCTACGTCCGCGACGTCGTGACCGTCTCCGAGGACGAGATCCGCGCGGCCGTGCGCGTGCTGGCCGGCCGGGCGCACCTGGTCGCCGAACCGTCCGGCGCGGTGGCGCTGGCGGCGTACCTGTTCCGGGCTGCCGACCTGCCGCGCGGCCGGACGGTGGCGGTCGTCTCGGGCGGCTGCGTCGACCCCGCCGCGTACCTCGAGCTACTTTCCGGCCCGGACGTCGGGGACGCCGCCGCACTGTCGTGAGCCCGACATGTTTCACTTGTCCGCGATGAACATCCCACCGTCGCTGTCGTACACGATCCGGCGCCTCGCACTCTTCGCCGCGACCCTGCTGTTCGCGTCCGTGATGCTGCGCGGGGTCGATCCGATCATCATTCTGGCCGTCGCCACGATCGTCTCCGGCATCCTCAGCTTCTTCGTCCTGTCCGGTCCCCGCAAGGAGATGGCGCGCTCGGTCGAGGCCCGGATGAAGGGCCTGAACCAGCGCATCAACGACGGGGCGGCCGCCGAGGACGCGGCGCTCGACGCCGCCGAACGGGCCCGCGCGCAGGCCCCCCAGGACCCGGCCGAGGCGAGCCGGCCGGCCGGCAGTCCCGGCGGGAATCAGGGCGAATCCTCCGAAGACGCCACGCGGCGGGAATCCCGGTCATAAGCTCCCGACCGGGGGACGTGCAGTTCGGTCACGCACAGTGACGAGTGTGGGGGTAGGCAAGTGGGCGATTCCGGGAAGCCGCGAGATCTCAAGACCGAGCTGAGCATGTGGGCGGCCGCCGTCGCGGGCACCGTCCGCGAGTACCGCAGGCGCCGCGAGCTCGTCGGGGGATTGCGCTCCGCGTCCGCGATCGAGGCCAAGGCCCGGGCCGACGCCCGGCGCGAGGCCGACCGCCGCCGCACCGTCGCGCGCCGCAAGACCGCCGCAATGGTCGCCGGGGTCGTCGTCGGCTCCACCATCCCCGCCTGGGCGCTCGTCGTCACGATCTCGGCGCCCTCCGTGCACAACGGCGAGTTCCGGGCCGCCGAGGCGCAGGCCGAGCAGGCCGCCAAGGTGGTCGTCAACCGCAAGCGGTCGAACCTCGACACCCGCGAGGTGTCCTTCCCGATCGACGCGGTGGTCGAGGCCGGCACCGCGAAAGACCGCGCTCCCGCGCCCAAGGTGCGCGCCGCCGCGGCGGTCAAGGCCCGCTCGACCGGATCGAGCATCACCACCGACCCCAGCTTCACCGAGGCCGGCGTCCTCGTGCCGCCGTCGCCGGTTACCGGCGACCCCGCGACGGTCCCCGTCGGCACCGACGGGCACGACCCCGGCAACGGCACGGGTCCCGGCAACTCCGGCGGCAACTCCGGCGGCGACTCCGGCGGGACCCCCGGCTGGCCGGGCGGGGGCCACCCCGGCCAGGGCCCGGGCCAGGTTCCCGGGGAAGACCCGAGCCAGGACCCCGGCAGCACGCCGTCCGAGGACCCGTCGGGCAACCCCACCGAGAATCCGGGCGGGACGCCGACGGAGAACCCGGGCGGGACGCCGACGGAGAACCCGGGCGGCACGCCGACGGAGAACCCCGGCGGGACGCCGACGGAGAACCCGGGTGGCGACCCGGCCGGCCCGCCCGCGCAGGACCCGCCCGCGCAGGACCCGCCGGCCCAGGACCCGCCGGCCCAGGACCCGCCGGCCCAGGACCCGCCGGCCCAGGACCCGCCCGCCAAGGAGCCGCCCGGCACCGAGGCCGGCACGCCGCAGACCCCGACGAAGGGCGACTCGGACGGCAAGCGGCACCGCTCCGGCAAGCACGCCGAGCCGGCCGGCTCGAAGGCCGAGCAGCGCGAGCGGTCCGCAAAGCAGGGGTCGCCCGGCAAGAAGGCCAAGCACGCGAAGCCCGCTGCCGACAAGCCGCCCGCGACGGCGCCCGCCCCCGCGGAGGCGCCGCCTGTCGACTCCTCCGACGACCCGCCTGCCGACCCGCCTGCCGACCGGCCCGATGACCCGGCCGACGCCCCGCCCGAGTTCGGCGTCACGAGTGCGTTCGTCCCGATGTTCGGCGCTTCGACCAGCGGGTGGACAATCTCGCGGTGAGCTTGCCCGGTCCGTCCGCCCCGGAAGCTTCCGAGACGCTGGACCGGTCGGACCCCGCCGCCCGCGCGTGGGTCGACGAGGCCGTCCGCAAGGTCGAGGCGGACGCGAACCGCTCGGCCGACACGCACCTGATCGCCTTCCCGATGCCCGCGGGCCTGACGGTCGACCTCTACCTGAAGGACGAGTCGACCCACCCGACCGGCAGCCTCAAGCACCGTCTCGCGCGCTCGCTGTTCCTCTACGGGCTGTGCAACGGCTGGATCGGCGCCGGCTCGACGATCGTCGAGGCGTCGAGCGGGTCCACTGCCGTGTCGGAGGCGTACTTCGCCCGCATGCTCGGCCTGCCGTTCGTCGCCGTGATGCCCGTAGGGACGTCCCGGGAGAAGATCGAACTCATCGAGTTCTACGGCGGACGCTGCCACCTCGTCGAGGGGGCGGGGGCGGTGTACGCCGAGTCTCGCCGGCTCGCGCGGGAGACCGGCGGGCACTTCATGGACCAGTTCACCTACGCCGAGCGGGCCACCGACTGGCGGGGTAACAACAACATCGCCGAGTCGATCTACGCGCAGCTCGAGCTGGAGCGCCACCCCGTCCCGGCCTGGGTCGTGGTCGGCGCCGGCACGGGCGGGACGTCCGCGACGATCGGGCGCTACATCCGGTACCGGCGGGTCCCCACCCGCCTGTGCGTCGTCGACCCGGAGGGGTCGGCGTTCTTCCCGGGTTTCCGGGAGGGCCGCGACGACGTCACGGCGCCCGGGTCGCGGATCGAGGGGATCGGGCGGCCGCGGGTCGAGCCCAGCTTCGTCCCGACGGTGGTGGACCGGATGGTGCGGGTGCCGGACGCGGCCTCGATCGCGGCGACCCGCTTCCTGCGCGAGGTGACCGGGCTGCGGGCCGGGGGGTCGACCGGCACGAACTTGTGGGCGGCGCTCGAGCTCGCCGCCGCGATGGCTGCCGCCGGCGAGCCGGGCAGCGTCGTGACCCTGCTGTGCGACTCGGGGGAGCGGTACCGCGACACCTACGACGACGACGCGTGGCTCGCAGCCCGGGGGTTCGACCTGGCGCCGTATGCGGCGACGCTCGCGCACTTCCGCGACACGGGCGCCTGGGGCTGACCGGCGTCACCGAGCCTGCGAGTGGGACGCCATGACGCCGGCGTCACCGAGCCTGCGAGTGGGACGCCATGACGCCGGCGTCACCGAGCCTGCGAGTGGGACGCCATGACGCCGGCGTCACCGAGCCTGCGAGTGGGACGCCATGACGCCGCGTCAGGTTGCCTGTGGTGGCGCCGGGGTCGTCCGCCAGGATCAGGTAGAGCTCGCGGCGGGTCTTCTCGAGCAGGACGCGCGCGGCCTCGACCTGGGTCGGGGTGCCGGTGCGGCCGAGGGTGCGGGACGCGGTGTGGACCGCCTCGACGAGCTCGCGCAGCGCGTGCCCGCCGCCGGGGCCGTCGTCGCGCATCGCGGCGAACGGGTCGGTCGGGGCGGTCTCGGGGTCTGCCAGGTAGGCGTGGCCCGCGGGGGTGAGCGTGGCCAGTTTGCGGCCGCCCTCGGCCGCCATGCGGACGAGGCCCTCGTCCTCGAGCTGCGCGAGCGTCGGGTACACCGCGCCCGGGCTCGGCCGCCACGCGCCGCCGGTGCGCTCGGTGATCGCGTGCATCAGCTGGTACCCGTGCATCGGGCCCTCGGCCAGCAGGATCAGGGCGGCCGCGCGGACGTCGCCGCGCTGCGCCCGGCCGCGCATGCCGCCCCGCCCGCCGCCGCGGGGGCCTGGGCCGCCGCGCGTGCCGCCGCGCCCGCGGTGGCCGTGCTCGTGGTCGTGTTCGGGGTCGGGGTGGTGCCGGCGTCGTCGGTGGCCGGATCGGGTGTCGTACATCGGAGTCCTCCTCAGGACGAGTTGATGCACTCACGATATATCGCGATGCACTCTAAGACAAGAGTGAACCGGCGAGGAGGAGTCCGTAGGCGAGCTGGGCCTTGCCCGTGTTCTGCAGGACGGGGATGAGCGCGCGCCCGGTCGCCCCGCCCAGCACGCTGCGGACGGCCGGCAGCGCGAGCGGCAAGGCGGCGAGCGCGAGCAGCGTCCAGGGCGTGACGGTCGTCAGCGCGGCGGCGACCCCGAACGGCACGAGGAGCAGCGCGGCGAACAGGAGTCGCGTCCGCGGCTCGCCGAGGACGACCGCGAGGGTCTTCTTGCCGACGAGGGCGTCCTTCGGGGCGTCCCGCAGGTTGTTCACCACCAGCAGCGCGCACGCGAGCATGCCGACCGGGACGGCGGCGGCGACCGACAGGCCGGACAGGTCGTCCGTCTGCGCGTACGCCGTTCCCATCACGGCGACGAGGCCGAAGAACACGAACACCGACAGCTCGCCGAGGGCGCGGTACCCGTACGGGTTCTTGCCGCCGGTGTAGCCCCAGGCCGCGAACACGGCGGCGACGCCGACGACCAGCAGCCACCACGAGCTGGACGCGGCCAGCGCCAGCCCCGCCAGCCCGCCGACGCCGAACGAGGCGAACGCCGCGAGCTTCACCTGCTTCGGGCTCGCCGCCTTCGACCCGACGAGGCGCATCGGGCCGACGCGGTCGTCGTCCGTGCCGCGGACGCCGTCGGAGTAGTCGTTCGCGTAGTTCACCCCGACCTGCATCGCCAGCGACACGACCAGCGCGAGCAGGGCCCGCCACCAGGACGCCGAGTCGAAGTGCGCGGCCACGCCCGTGCCGACGGCGACCGGGGCGACGGCGGCAGGGAGGGTCCGCGGGCGGGCCCCCGCCACCCACTGCGCTGCGGTCGCCACGTCAGGCCCTCGGGGGTGCGGCGACGAGGCGGCGGACCGCCGCGCGGTCGAGCTTGCCGGAGCTCAGCGTCGGCAGGTCGGTCACGTAGAGGACCTCCCGCGGGGCGTACGTCCAGCCGAGCCGGTCGCCGACGTGGGCGCGCAGGTCGGCGGTGACGGGCGCCGACCCCGGGGCCGGCACGACGACGGCGACGACGATCTCGCCCCACTCGACGTCAGGGCGGCCGGCCACCGCCACCGCGGCGACGTCCGGGTGCTCGGCGAGGGAGGACTCCACACCCTCGGCGGCGACGTTCGACCCGCCCGTGACGATGACCTCGTCCGCGCGGCCGAGGACGCTCAGCGTGCCGCCGAATGTGCCCGATCCGTCCAGCCGGCCCGTGTCGGAGGTGGTGAACCAGTCGCCGTCGAACCCCGCCGGCGTCGCCGCGCCGGGCAGCTCGAGGTAGCCGCGGGCGAGCATCGGGCCGGCGAGGCGGACGATCGAGTCGACGACGTCCACCCGGACGCCCGGCAGCGGCTTGCCGTCGTACACGCAGCCGCCGCAGGTCTCGGTCATGCCGTAGGTGCGGACGATCCGCGTGCCGGACATCGTCGCGCGCAGGATCAGCGCCGTCGGCGCGGCCGCCCCGCCCAGCAGGACGGCGTCGAACGGGTCCAGCGGGACCCCGGCCTCGACGAGGCGGTGCAGCTGGGTCGGGACGAGGGCGGTGTAGCGGCGGGCGCCGGGGTCGAGCCGGGCGGCGGCCGCGGCGAAGGCCTCGGGGGAGAAGCGGCGCAGCCGCTCCGGCTTCGTGCCCGCCAGGAGCGAGCGAACCTCGACGGCCAGGCCGGCGACGCGGGCCGGCGGGACCGCGAGGAGCCACTGCCCGGGCCCGCCCAGGTAGGTATGGGTGGCGTTCGCGGAGAATTCGAGTTCGGCGGTGCCGATCCGCACGCCCTTCGGCTCGCCCGTGCTGCCGGAGGTCGCGACGACCACGGCCGTGTCGGCCGGCACCCCGCCGTCCACCGCCGGGGCGAAGGCGGCAGCGAGCCGCGCGCCCTCCGGCCCGGCGGGGAGCAGCAGCAGCGCCGGGCCCGTGCCGTCCAGGGCGGCGGCGAGCCCGGGGACGGGGTCGGCGTCGCCCGGGCAGGGCGTGACGGGGACGAGGGTGCGGCGCTCACTCATGTGAACACACACCGTAGGCGGCGCGATGTTTCGATCTTCGGGCTGGTGGCCGCGCGGGTTATCCGAGTAACTTTCGGCACGTGGACTCTGAAGATCGACGGGTGCGCCCGCGGCCTCCGACGGTGGACGACGTCAAGTCCCTGGTGCGCTGGGGCGTCCAGCACGCGCCGCCGGCGGTGATGTTCGCGCTGGGCCGGCGTTCCTCGGACCGCTTCGCCCAGCTCGCGAGCAACCCGGCGCTGCGGGCGGACCCGTACGCCTTCTACGCCGAGATGCGCGCAGCCGGCCCGCTGGTGGCGGGCAGGTACGCGCTCGTGACGGCCCGGTACGACGTGATCTCCGAACTCGTCCGCGACCCCGCGATGTACGCCGGCTTCCCGGAGGAGGCGCTGGCCCGACCGCTGCGGGCGGCCATGGGATGGGCACGCGACCCGGCCGTGCTCGGTCCGGTCGAGCGCCCGTCGATGCTCGTCAGCAACGGCCCCGACCACGCGCGCCTGCGCCGCCTCGCCAGCAAGGCCTTCACCCCGCGCGCGGTCGCCGCGCTGTCCGAGCGGGTCGAGGTGCTCGCGGCCGGGCTGCTGGACGAGATGGCCGCCGCCCACCGAGACGGCTCGGTCGCCGACATCGCCGAGGAGTACGCCCGCACGCTGCCGATGCTGGTGATCGCCGAGATCCTGGGCGTGCCGACGTCCATGCGCGAGCACTTCGTGCGCTGGACGCACGCGATCGCCCCGCAGACCGACCTCGGCATCGGCTACCCGACGTTCCGGCGCTCGGAGACCGGCGTCCGCGAGCTGTACGCCTGGCTCGACGGGCACTTCGAGGAGGTCCGCCGCGCGCCCGGCGAGGACCTGCTGAGCCGCATCGTGGTCGCGGGGGTGCAGGACGCCGAGCGCGGCGGGGTCGGGCTCGACGGCACGGAACTCGCCTCGATCGCCAGCCTGCTGCTGGCGGCCGGGTTCGAGACGACGGTGAACCTGCTCGGCAACGGGACGGTGCTGCTGCTGCAGCACCCGGCCGCGCTGGCCGGCCTGCGCGCCGACCCGTCCGGGTGGCCCAACGCGGTGGAGGAGATCCTGCGCTTCGACTCGCCCGTCCAGCACACCTACCGGTACCCGATCGCGGACACCGTCCTGCACGGCGTGCCCGCGCCGCGGGGCAAGATCGTCGTGCTCATGCTCGCCGGGGCGAACCGCGACCCGGCCGTGTTCGCCGACCCGGACGTCTTCGACGTCGCCCGTCCGAACGCCCGCGAGCACGTGACGTTCTCCGCGGGCGCGCACTACTGCCTGGGTGCCGCGCTGGCCCGGGCCGAGGGTGCGATCGGCCTGCGGCTGCTGTTCGAGCGCTTCCCGGGCCTCGCCCTGGCCGGCCCCCGCACCCGCCGCCGGACGCAGAACCTGCGGGGTTTCGACACCGTCCCCGTACGGCTGTGGTCGGCCGCGGGGCACCACCACCGCGACCGTGCGCCGACGGCGGCGCGTCTTCGCTAATTGCGCGGGCGCCGAATCGCTCGCGGCGCTACTAAACATGCGCATCTGATGAAAACTGTCTGTCAGTTTCTTGACCGTTCTCCGTTTCCCCCCGTCGTGCGCACCAATCCGGGCGAAAATATTTCGTAACAGCAGCGCACCGGAGGCACACGGCCCCGGCGGGCGCGTCGATTAGCGCGAGTCCGTGGCTGGGCATTCACGCCTGCAGTCACTCACGGGGAGGGACAATCATGTCGGTAGTCAGGAGGTCGCAACGTGCGCGTAAGGTGCGCGTGGCGACTGGAGTTTTGCTGTCCGGAGCCGTCGCCGCAGGATCGCTAGTCACGGCCGGACCCGCCCGTGCCGCCACCGACGACTTCCTCGTCATCGCGCACCGCGGCGACCGTAGTGCGGCACCGGAATCGACGTACGCGGCGTTCGGCAGTGCCATCCGCAAGGGTGCCGAAGCGATCGAAATGGATGTGCATTTCAGTAGCTCGGGATATCCGGTCGTCATTCACGACTACACTCTCGATCGGACGACGAACTGTTCTGGACCGGTGAAGGCGAAGACCGTCAGGCAGTTGCAAAAATGTGACGCGGGGTCGTGGTTCTCCTCGAAATTCAAAGGCGAGAAAGTGCCGACGCTCTACCAGGCGCTCGCCTACGTCCGCCGGGCCTCGCCGACCACCCAGGTCATCCTGCACATGAAGGTCGTGCCGACGACGAAGATGGCGAACCTCGTCATCCACCGGACGCGCGCCACCCGGATGGCCGACCGGACCATCATCATGGGCTCCAACGTCGCGACCATGACGAAGATGGGCAAGGCCGGGGCGAAGCGCCGGGCCTTCATCTTCAGCAACGCGTCGGGCTGGGACCGCAAGTACAAGATCATGGTCCCCTACAACGTCCGGATCAGCGGGACCCAGGTGCGCGCCGCTCACAAACGCGGCGCGTCCGTGTGGACCGTCGAGAGTCACCCGAACAGCCTTTCGTCCGTCCTCGGACTCGCCACGCCCGTCGACGGAATCATGCTGAACAAGCTGAGCACCGGCGTCCTCGACGTGCTGGAGGACGTGCTCTGACGCGGGTTACGCGGCGGGGAACGGCTCAACGGGCGGGGGTTCGCGGTCGCAGGCCCAGAACCGCGACAGCTGCCACCCGAGCGGTGTTCTCGCGAATGTGTGGACGGCAATCGGTCGCCGGTACACGTCGCGGGTGACGACCTCGGCGACCGTGCCTTCGTACCGGTACCTGGTCTCGCGAGGCCCTGTTGCGTGGGACCGAGCGTAGGTTCCGAGCAGGGTCAGGGGGCGCAGGATCTCCTGCGGGGTCCGGCGGTCGACCGAGCTGAGCCCGCCGTCGATCGTGCCGCCGACCATCAGACCCGGGCAGGCGAGCCGGTGGACCGGGTCCGCGTCCAAGGCTGCGCCTGTGCCCGGCGTGGCGCACTGGGCCGAGTAACGGAGTGCCCAACTGGTGCCCGTCTGCGTGAACGTGTAGACGGCGATCGGCTCGTGGCGCTTGCCGCGGGCGACGACCTCGGCCACCCCGCCCGCCGTGCGACGCTCCTCGAGCCGTCCAGTCATGTTGGCGCGGGTATACGCGGCGCTGGTCGGGAGGTAGTCCTGAACGAGCTGCCGGGGGCTGCGGGCCTCGGAGCCCTCTTCGTCGAAAATCTGGACACCGCCGGACAGGCCAGGGCGCGGGTCGGGGCGCCCGCGTCCGCGGTGCCTGCGCCGATCACGCCGGTCACGGCGGCAACCGCTAGGGCGCTGATACCGAAGCGGAGCATGACCACCTCCCGGGGCCGGAGGGTTCCGGTGCCATCACGATAAAACGCATCCGCAAGCCCCCGGGGGCACAATGGCTGCGCCGGGCGCTCCGCCCGGTCCCGAGGGGGACACGTGGGTGGGTTCGGAATTCTCGACGAGCTGTTCAACCCCGGTGCCGCGCGTGCCCGCGAGGAGCGGGACCGACAGCACGAGGCGGTCATCCCCGTCCCGAGCCCGGGCGACGACATCCTGCGCGACGGGAAGATCACCATCCGCCGCAGCGACCTGCCGGCCGAGCCGGAGTAGCTCGGCAACGTCCGGGTGAACGGTCGCTGCCACTTCCCCGGACGTCCGCGGTGGTGAACCCCGTGCGTCCGACCAGCGACCCGCAATAACGGGTCGATGGTCGGACGGAGTGGCTCGAGGCTCGACGGGTTCAGAAGTACCAGGGGTAGGGGGTCCAGTCGGGTTCGCGCTTCTCCAGGAACGAGTCGCGGCCCTCGACGGCCTCGTCCGTCATGTACGCGAGGCGGGTCGCCTCGCCGGCGAAGACCTGCTGGCCGACGAGCCCGTCGTCGATCAGGTTGAACGCGAACTTCAGCATCCGCTGGGCGGTCGGGCTCTTGCCGTTGATCTCCTTCGCCCAGGTCAGCGCCTCGCGCTCGAGGTCCGCGTGCGGGACGACGGCGTTGACCATTCCCATCCGGTGGGCGTCGTCGGCCGTGTACGTCCGGCCGAGCAGGAAGATCTCGCGGGCGAACTTCTGCCCGACCTGCCGCGCGAGGTACGCGGAGCCGAACCCGCCGTCGAAGCTGCCGACGTCCGCGTCGGTTTGCTTGAACCGCGCGTGCTCCGCGGACGCCAGCGTCAGGTCGGCGACCACGTGCAGAGAGTGCCCGCCGCCGGCGGCCCAGCCGGGCACGACGGCGATCACGATCTTCGGCATGAACCGGATCAGCCGCTGCACCTCGAGGATGTGCAGCCGGCCCAATTTGGACGCGTCCACAGTGTTTTCGGCGGAGGCCGTCTCGCCGGCCGCGTACTGGTAGCCGGTCCGCCCGCGGATCCGCTGGTCGCCGCCGGAGCAGAACGCCCAGCCCCCGTCGCGCGGCGAGGGGCCGTTGCCGGTGAGCAGGACGCAGCCGACGTCCGGGGTCATCCGGGCGTGGTCGAGCGCCCGGTAGAGCTCGTCGACGGTTGCCGGACGGAACGCGTTGCGCACCTCGGGGCGGTCGAACGCGATCCGGACGGTGCCGTGCTCCTGCGCCCGGTGATAGGTGATGTCGGCGAACTCGAAGCCCTCGACGGCCTTCCACGCGGACGGGTCGAACAGCTCGGACACCTGGGAGTCGGTCACCGGTGCACCGTATCGCCGGGCTTCCGGTGGCCTTCTCCCGCCGACGGCCGCCCTCACGCGCCGACGCCGGCTTCACGCGCCGACGGGTCGCCTTCACGCGCTGACGGGCGACTTCGCTCGCCGACGGGTGGACTTCACGCGCTGGGATCACTTCGTGCGGCGTGCACGGCGCTGGAGGTGGGGTTTCGGCGCTGGAGGTGGGGTTCCGGCGCGTGAAGTCGGCCGGGCGGGGTGGGGCAGCGCGCGGGGCGGCGCGCGGGGCGGGCGGGTCCGTCCGGCCGGGGTTTCGGTTGACTTCCCGCGTTGACGGATCACTTCGTGCGGCGTGCACGGCGCCGTAAGTGGGACGCCGGCGCATGAAGTGGGGCTCCGGCGCGTGAAGTCGGCCGGGCGGGGTGGGGCGGCGGGTGGGGCAGCGCGCGGGGCGGCGCGCGGGGCGGGCGGGTCCGTCCGGCCGGGGTTTCGGTGGACTTCCCGCGCTGACGGGCGACTTCGCTCGCCGACGGGTCGACTTCACGCGCTGACGGATCACCTCGTGCGGCGTGCACGGCGCCGCAAGTGGGACGCCGGCGCAGGAAGTGGGGCTCCGGCGCGTGAAGTGAGGCGGTAAGGCGGGCTAGGCGAGCGGGGGCGCGGGGAGGACGCGGGCGGGGCGGACGCGGGCGGGGCGAGGCGGGCGGGCCGGGCGGCGGCGGGGCGCGGCAGGATGGGGCCGTGCCCGCTCCCGAGGTCCCCAGCCCCGCGACGTACGCGATCGCGATGCGGCAACGCTTCCGCGGGATCGTCGTGCGGGAGGGGATGCTCCTGTGCGGGCCGGCCGGGTGGGGGGAGTTCGCGCCGTTCGCCGAGTACTCCGCGGACGAGTGCGTGGCCTGGCTGCGGGCTGCCCGGGAGGCGGCGTTCGACGGCTGGCCCGCGCCCGTCCGCGACCGGATCCCGGTCAACGTGACGATCCCGGCGTGCGACGGGCAGACCGCGTACGACCTCGTCCTCGACTCGAGCGGGTGCCGGACGGCGAAGATCAAGGTCGCCGAGCGCGGGCAGTCGCTCGCGGACGACCTGGAGCGCGTCGAGGCCGTCCGGGACGCCCTGGGGCCTGCCGGCAAGATCCGCGTCGACGCGAACGGCGGGTGGGACGTGGACGAGGCGGTGACGGCGATCCGGCTGCTGCACCGGTTCGGCCTCGAGTACGTCGAACAGCCCTGCCGGACGGTCGAGGAGCTCGCCGCCGTCCGCCGCCGGGTGGACGTGCCGATCGCCGCGGACGAGTCGATCCGCCGGGCGGAGGACCCGCTGCGCGTCGCCCGCGAGGAGGCCGCGGACATCGCCGTCATCAAGGTCGCGCCGCTCGGCGGGGTGCGGGCGGCGCTCGAGATCGTCGAGAAGATCGGGCTGCCGGCGGTCGTGTCGTCCGCGCTGGAGACCTCGGTCGGCATCGCCGCCGGCGTCGCGCTGGCCGCGGCGCTGCCCGAGCTGCCGTACGCGTGCGGGCTCGCGACCGTCCAGCTGTTGGCGGCGGACGTCACGGCGGACTCGCTCCTGCCAATCGACGGCTACCTGCCCGTCCGCCGGGTCGCGCCGGACCCCGCCGCGTGGGCGGCCGTCGCCGCCGGCGTTCCCGTTCGGGCGCATTGGGAGAGCAGGCTGGCGGACGTGGAGCGAGCGGGCGGGTGCAACCGATGAACGGGCGGGTGGAACCGATCAAGGAGCCGGCTGCGAACGGGTGCGCCCGATGAACCCGTCGACCGCGCTCGCCCGGGTGCTCGTGGACGAAATCGTCCGCTGCGGGGTGAGCGAGGCGGTGATCGCGCCCGGCTCCCGTTCGGCCCCGCTGGCGCTGGCGTTCCTCGGCGAGCCGCGGATCCGGCTGCACGTGCGGATCGACGAGCGCTCCGCGTCGTTCCTCGCGCTGGGCCTGGCGAAGGCGTCGGGCCGCCCCGTCCCGGTCGTGTGTACCTCGGGGACGGCGGCGGCCGCCTTCCACCCGGCCGTCCTCGAGGCGGACGCCTCGCACGTCGGGCTGGTCGTCCTCACCGCGGACCGGCCGCCGGAGCTGCGCGGCACCGGCGCGAACCAGACGATCGACCAGCTCGGGCTGTTCGGCGGCGCCGTGCGGCTGTTCGCCGAGGTCGGCGTGCCCGAGCCCGTCTGCGGCCAGGTCGCGTACTGGCGCTCGCTCGCCGGCCGGGCGTACGCCGCCGCGCACGACGGGCCCGTCCACCTCAACCTCGCGTTCCGCGAGCCGCTCGTCCCCGGCGGCGGGGACGACTGGCCCGAGCCGCTCGACGGCCGCGCCGACGGCGCGGCGTGGGTGACCGTCCGGCGCGTTGCTGCGCCCGCGGACGACCTCGCCGCGCTGCTCGGCGAACCGCTCCCCGAACGCGGGGTCGTGGTCGTCGGGGACGGGGCGAGCGACCCGGCCGCTGCGGTCGCGCTCGCCGAGGCCACGGGCTGGCCGCTGCTGGCCGAGCCGACGTCCGGGGCGCGGTTCGGCCCGAACGCGATCCCGGCGTACGCGCTGCTGCTCGCCGACGCGCGGTTCGCCGCCGAGGCGCCGGACGTAGCCGTGACTGTCGGCAAGCCCGGCCTGTCCCGCTCCCTGCTCGGCTGGCTCGAGCGCGCCGGCCGCCAGATCGTCGTCGACCCGCACCAGCGGTGGGCGGACCCGACCCGCACGGCCGCCCTCGTCGTCCCGGCGGTGCCGACCGGGCCGACGGCCTCCGGGCCCGCCGCCTCCGGGCCGGCGGACCCCCGGGGTACCGGCAGCGCCTGGCTCGGCCGGTGGCGGGGAGCAGGTGTCGCGGCCGCCGCCGCGATCGACGCCGTCCTCGACGCCGACGCAGAACTCACCGAGCCGGGCGTCGCCCGCGCCCTCGGGCGGACGGCGCCCGCGGGCTCGCTCCTGCTGACCGGAGCGAGCCGTGCGGTCCGCGACCTCGACACGTGCCTGCCGGCCCGTGCGGGCCTGCGCGTGCTGGGCAACCGCGGCGTCAACGGGATCGACGGGGTCGTCTCGACCGCCCTCGGCGCCGCGCTCGCTCACCAACGGGACGGCGGCGGCCCGGCCTACGCGCTGCTCGGGGACCTCGCGTACCTCTACGACCGCAACGGCCTCGTCCTCGGCCCGGACGAGCCCCGCCCGGACCTGACGATCGTCGTCGTCGACAACGACGGAGGCGGGATCTTCTCGATGCTGCCGCAGGCCGGGGTCGAGGGGTTCGAACGCGTCTTCGGCACCCCGCACGGCGTCGACTTTGCCGCCGACGCGGCCGCCGTCGGCGTCCGGTACCTGCGCGCGGCAACCCCGGTGGAGCTGACCGACGCCCTGGTGCCCGCTGCAGGGGTCAGGGTCGTCCACGTCCGCACGGACCGGACGGCGACGGCCGCCCTACACCGCCGACTGCAGAAGGCCGTTGCTGCGGCGCTCTCCGGCGCGGTGCTGCGCTAGGTTCTGGCCTAGTTGATCACTGCTCGTTCCGGGGGGAACCATGGCTCGTCGATCTTTCCGCGCGCTCGCGTCCACAGCGGTCGCTGCGGGCACCGCGCCATGACGGGTACTCAGATGTCCGTCCTGGCAGGCCGGGTATGGAGCGGATTCGATTCGCGGGACGACGAGAAGATGTCCGTGGGCGCCGACGACGTCGTCGCGGTCACGGTCGGCCAGTCGACCGAATCCTTCGACCTGGACGACTCCCAGCCCGCCGCCGTGCTCGCCGCCACGCTTGCCGACCGCTTCCAGACCATCCTGATGGAAGCCCGCCGAACCGTGCTGCCCGCCTGCCCGCGCCACGTCGGCGAACATCCGCTCGTCAGCGCCGTCGTCGACGGCCGAGCAGTCTGGATCTGCCCGCAGGACGACTCGGTGGTCGCGGCGATCCTGGGTGAGGGCTGACAACGAGCTGAGGATTCCGACTCAGCCGGGCGGCAGCGGGAACGGCGGGCTGGCGACGTCGATCTGAGCCACCATCAGGCAGTAGCCGTCCGGGTCGGTGAGGCGCATCTCCTCGCGCGGGCCGGGTGAGCCGTCGGCGATCTCGCCGGCGAGGATCCCGTGCGCGACCAGGCGGTCCCGCAGCGCGTGCAGGTCGGGGGAGTACAGGTAGAACAGGACGGCCTGCTCGCCGGCGATCACGGGTGCGTCCGCGAGCGCGAGCATGATGTTCGCGCCGCCGTTGCTCAGCGACACCCAGTGCAGCTTGTCGCGGTGGCGGTAGCTGGCCCCGACCTCGAACCCGAGCAGGGCGTAGAACGCGGCCGAGACGTCGACGTCCGTGACGTGCACGAACGGGACGAGGGCCGCGACCCCGCCGGCTTCGAGGGCGAGGGCCCCGCCGCGCGTAGCTCCATGTCGCGGCGCGCGGTCGCGGCGTCGCCGTAGTCCTGCATGTGGACGATCAGGCCGCCCTCGTCGAGGGTCAGCACGACCCGCCACGGCATCCCCGCGGTTGCCGCCGCGCCGCGTGGGCGCAGCCCGACGTGCAGCAGCACCTGGTCGCCGAGGGGGAGTAGCTCGACCAGGTCGAGCACGAGGCCCTCGTCCAGCTGGGTGCGCAGGACGGTGAGGACCTCGTCGCGCGAGCGGCAGGCGCCGCCGCGGGAGCCGATCCAGCAGACGTCCGGGGCGAGCAGGTCTTCGGTGCAGGCTTCGATGACGGCGAGGTCACCGGTGTGCAGGGCCGCCTCGAGCGCGCGCGTCGTGCTCACCCCGGGGGTGGGAGCGGGCGCGGACACGGCGGCTCAGGATTCCAGGGCTTCGCGGACGGCGACGAACTTCGCCGCCGTCTCGGCGAGCTCGGTGTCGGGATCGGACCCGGCGACGATGCCGCAGCCCGCGAACAAGCGCAGGTGGGAGCCGTCGAGTTCCGCGCACCGCAGCGCGATGCCCCACTCGCCGTCGCCGGCGCCGTCCATCCAGCCCACGGGGCCGGCGTACCGGCCGCGGTCCATCAACTCGAGCGAGGAGATCAGGTCGGCCGCCGCCTGCCGCGGGGTCCCGCACACCGCCGCCGTCGGGTGCAGCGCGCCGGCCAGGTCGAGCGCGCAGGTGTCGGCGAGCAGCGTCCCGGTCACCTCGGAGGCCAGGTGCGCGACGTTGGGCAGCGTGAGGACCTCCGGCTCGGCCGGGACGTGCAGCTCCGTGCAGAACGGCCGCAGCGCCTCGGCCGCGGACTGGGCGGCATACGCGTGCTCCTCGCGGTCCTTGCCGGAGGCGAACAGGCGGGCGGCGACGGAGTCGTCGTCCTCGGCGACGGGGTCGCCGGCGTGGGTCTCCTCGCCGGGGCCGGAGCCCGGGGCCGGCCGCCGCCACGCCGTCCCGGCCAGCACCTGGGAGGTGACCTGGTCGCCGGCGCGCCGGACCAGCAGCTCGGGGGTCGCCCCGATCAGGCCGTGGACGGAGAATGTGTAGCAGGACGGGTAGCGCTCGGCGAGGGCTCGCAGCAGGTGCCGCGGGTCGACCGGCTCGGACGTACGCACGATCAGCTCGCGGGCCAGGACGACCTTCGACAGCTCGCCGGCGTGGATCTGCCGGACGGCCGCGACGACCGCCTCGCGCCAGCCCTCGGCCGACAGCTTGCCGTCGGAGTAGCGGACCTCGCCCGGCCCGGGCGGGACGAAGGTCAGCTCGGAGGCGGACAGGTCGCGCGGCGGGCGCCCGACCGAGGTGACCCAGGTCTTGCCGTTCCGGCGCCCGACGAGCATCCGGGGCAGGACGAGCACGGACGGCGCCGGGCCGTCCGCGAACGAGAAGCTGCCGAACACGACGGGCCCGGTGCCGGGCACCTGCAGGTCGTCGGAGACCACCGCGTCCAGGTGCAGCGAGCGCCACCAGCGGACGGCCCGGGCGAAGCGGTCGCGGCCGGAGCCGACGAAGCGGGCGGCCTCGCCCCAGCCGACCAGACCCTCACCGTGCCGGACCCACGCGAGGGGCGCGACGCCGGGGAGCAGGCTGAGCAGGTCGCCTGCCCGCTCGGCGTCGTCGCCGGTCAGTTCGACAGTGGCGACGGCGAGCGGTTCCAGCAGTGGTGCGGTGCTCATGGGCTCCCGTCCGGGGACCTGGTGACACCGCAGTCGAGCACGGGCAAAGCCTACGCGCGCCGGTTCCGCCGGCCGCCCCCGAGGCGACTTTGTGCCTCGGCTCACATGAGGGGTGAAGCCGTTCACATACGATCCCTGGCCATGACGCGCGCAGCCCTGGACAAGAAGCCCGCCGAGGTCGCCGCGATGTTCGACGGCGTCGCGAAGCGCTACGACCTCACCAACGACGTGCTGAGCCTCGGGCAGACGCGGATGTGGCGCCGGGCGGTCACCGCCGCCGTGGGCGCGCAGCCGGGGGAGCGGGTGCTCGACCTCGCCGCAGGCACCGGGACGTCCTCGGAGCCGTTCGCGGCCGCGGGCGCGACCGTCGTCCCGTGCGACTTCTCCCTCGGCATGCTGCGGGTCGGCAAGGGCCGCGTGCCCGACCTGGCGTTCACCGCGGGCGACGCGCTGCGGCTTCCGTTCGCGGACGGGGTCTTCGACGCGGTGACGATCTCCTTCGGCCTGCGCAACGTCGCGGACCCGGCGGCCGGGGTCGCCGAGATGTTGCGCGTGACGCGGCCGGGCGGACGCCTCGTCGTGTGCGAGTTCAGCCACCCGACGTGGGCGCCCTTCCGCACCGTCTACACCGAGTACCTGATGCGCGCGCTGCCCGCCGTCGCGACGAGGGTCTCCAGCAACCCGGACGCGTACGTCTACCTCGCCGAGTCGATCCGGGCGTGGCCCGCGCAGCGCGAGCTGGCCGGGCTGATCGGCGAGGCCGGCTGGGCCCGGGTGGCGTGGCGCGACCTGTCCGGCGGAATCGTCGCGCTGCACCGGGCGTTCGCCCCGGCATGACCCTGGTATCGAAACTGACCGGCCACAAGATCGACGTCGTCGCCTCCGCCGCCCACGTCCAGGTCCTCGTCGCGGGCGAGGTCGTGGCCGACAGCCGCCGCGCGCTCGTGCTCACCGAGACCGGCTGCCCGGTCCGCTACTACCTGCCGCCGGAGGACGTCCGCGCCGACGCGACCCGGCCCAGCGAGACCCACACCGTGTGCCCGTTCAAGGGGACGGCGTCGTACGTGAATCTGGCCGTGGGCGACACCGAGATCGCCGACGCCGCCTGGTTCTACCCCACACCGATCGCCGAGCGCGCCGACATCGCGGGCTACCTCGAGCTTCGCCGCAGAGGGCCTGACCGTCGTCGTCACCGAGTAGCTAGACTCGGCCCGAGAACGCTCTCGTGAAGCTGTTCACAAGACGACGAACCGGAGAGCCCTTGAGCGAGGACATCGCCCGCGACGCCGACGTGATCGTGGTCGGTGCGGGCCCGGGCGGTTCGACGGCGGCGTTCCACCTGGCGCAGGCGGGGCTCGACGTGCTGCTGCTCGAGAAGACCTCGTTCCCGCGCGAGAAGGTCTGCGGCGACGGGCTCACCCCGCGCGCGTCCAAGCAACTCGTGAAGATGGGCATCGAGACCGACCCCGCCAACGGCTGGATCCGCAACAAGGGCCTGCGCATCATCGGCGGCGGCGTCCGGCTCGAGCTGCCCTGGCCGGAGCTCGTCGTCCTACCCCGACTACGGCCTCGTCCGCCCGCGGATGGACTTCGACGACGTCCTGGCCCGGCACGCCGCCAAGGCCGGCGCCCGCCTGCACGAGCAGACCAACGTGACCGGCCCGATTCTCTGCCCGCGGACGGACCGGGTGCTCGGCGTGACGGCGAAAATCGGTGGGGAGAAGGGTGCGCCCGAGGTCGAGTTCCGGGCCCCGATCGTCATCGCCGCCGACGGCAACTCCACCCGCCTGTCGTTGGCGCTCGGCCTGCGCAAGCGCGACGACCGCCCGATGGGCGTGGCCGTCCGCACGTACTACACGAGCCCCCGGCACGACGACGACTGGCTCGAGTCGTGGCTCGAGCTGTGGGATCGCTCCGACGAGAAGACCCCCAAGCTGCTGCCCGGCTACGGCTGGATCTTCGGCGTCGGCGACGGCACGTCCAACGTCGGCCTCGGCGTCCTGAACACGAGCGCCTCGTTCGGCAAGGCCGACTACAGAGCGATGCTGAAGACCTGGATGGCCAACACCCCCGAGGAGTGGGGCTACCGCGAGGAGAACCGGGTCGGCCCGATCCTCGGGGCGGCGCTGCCGATGGGCTTCAACCGCACCCCGCACTACACCCGCGGCGTCCTGCTCGTCGGCGACGCCGGCGGCATGGTCAACCCCTTCAACGGCGAGGGGATCGCCTACGCGATGGAGTCCGGGGAGCTCGCCGCGGACGTCGTCGTCCAGGCGCTGGCCCGCTCCGGGCGACGCCCGCGAACGAGTTCTGAACAGTTACCCGCAGGCGTTGCAAGGACGCCTGGGGTGGGTACTACACGCTCGGCCGCGTCTTCGTGAAGCTGATCGGGAATCCGAACGTCATGAAGCTCGCGACCCGGCACGGCCTCCCGCACCCGACCCTCATGAAATTCGTGCTGAAGCTGCTGGCGAACCTCACGGACCCGACCGACGGCGACGCCATGGACCGGATCATCAACGGCCTGTCGCGCATGGCACCGGCTGCGTGACCCCCACCAGCGTAATTTGCGGGGCTCGATCAATAGGATTGGGACCGGCCGCCCGCTCGGCGACGGCCTGTCGGATTCTTCGGGAGATCGTTACGCCCTGTAGAACTACCCCAGGTACTCAGTACGAGCCCCCGTCGTAGTCGTCATCGAGAGAGGGAGCAGGCGCCGTGAACGGCAACGTCTACATCCCCATCGCCGTCCTCGCTGCGCTCGCGGCCGGGTTCGCGATCTTCTCGATCCTCGCGGGGCGCCTGACCGGTCCGCTCCGGTACAACCGGGCCCGGCTGGACGCGTACGAGTGCGGCATCGAGCCGACCCCCCAACCCGTGGGCGGCGGCCGGTTCCCGGTCAAGTACTTCCTCACGGCGATGCTCTTCATCATCTTCGACGTCGAGATCATCTTCCTGTACCCCTGGGCGGTCACCTTCGACTCGTTCGGGATCTTCGCCCTCGTCGAGATGGCGCTGTTCATCCTCACCGTCTTCGTCGCGTTCGCCTACGTCTGGCGGAGGGGTGGCCTCGACTGGGACTAGGTAGCGCGCTTACCCCCCAGAAGACGAGCCGTAGGAAGCCAGCCCGAGCGAGAACTCGCCCGAGAAGGAGAGCCCGAAGCGATGGGGATCGAAGAAAAACTCCCCAGCGGCTTCCTGCTGAGCACGGTCGAGGACCTGGCCGGCTACATGCGGAAGAGCTCGCTGTGGCCCGCGACGTTCGGCCTCGCGTGCTGCGCCATCGAGATGATGGCAACCGGCGCCGGTCGGTACGACCTTGCCCGATTCGGCATGGAGGTCTTCCGTGCCTCGCCGCGCCAGGCCGACCTGATGATCGTGGCCGGGCGGGTCAGCAACAAGATGGCCCCGGTCCTGCGCCAGATCTACGACCAGATGCCGAACCCCAAGTGGGTCCTGTCGATGGGGGTCTGCGCCTCGTCGGGCGGCATGTTCAACAACTACGCGATCGTCCAGGGCGTCGACCACGTCGTCCCCGTCGACATCTACCTGCCCGGCTGCCCGCCGCGCCCCGAGATGCTGATGGACGCGATCCTCAAGCTGCACGACCAGATCCAGCACACGAAGCTCGGCGCGCACGCTGGCCGTCGAGCAGCGCGAGAACGAGACCGCCGCGCTGGCCGCCGTGCCGACGTCCGAGATGAAGGGGCTGCTGCGATGACCGGCGGCCCAGCGGGCCCGGCAGCGCCGGCGGCGCGGGTCAGGCCGACTCGTCCAAGACGCACCGACCAGCAGGTCGACACGCCCGGTGCGGCCGCCGCGAAGGACGCGTCGGCCAACCCCGTCGAGACCCCGGCGACCGACCAGCCCGAGAACCTGCCCAACCTGCCCGAGGCCGAGGCGTCGACCGTCGCCGTCCGGCACGGCATGTTCGGCATCCACGGCAGCGGCGACACCTCCGGCTACAGCGGCCTCGTCCGCAAGGTCCAGCTGCCCGCCGGCCACCGAGCGGCCCTACGGCGGCTGGTTCGACCAGGTCGCCGACACGCTCGGGCGCGCGATCCGGGCCGGCGGCCACCCGTTCTCCGACGCGGTCGAGTCCGTCGTCGTCGACCGGGACGAGCTCACCTTCCACGTCCGCCGCGAGCTGCTGCTCGACGTGGCGCAGGCGCTGCGCGACGACCCCGCGCTGCGCTTCGAGCTGTGTTCCGGCGTCTCCGGCGTGCACTACCCGGAGCAGACCGGCCGCGAGTTGCACGCGGTCTACCACCTGCTCTCGATCACGCACAACCGCCGGATCCGGCTCGAGGTCTCCGTGCCCGACGCCGACCCGCACCTGCCGTCGCTGTTCAGCGTCTACCCGACGCACGACTGGCACGAGCGCGAGACCTACGACTTCTTCGGCATCATCTTCGACGGGCACCCGGCCCTGACGCGTATCAGATGCCGGACGACTGGCCTGGCCACCCGCAGCGCAAGGACTACCCGCTCGGCGGCATCCCGGTCGAGTACAAGGGCGCCCAGATCGCCCCGCCGGACGAGAGGCGGTCGTACAGCTGATGACCACTCCTCCGACCGACGAGACCTACACGAGTACCTACAACCCGTCCGACCCGTACGCGAGCCCCGGCGAGCGCCGAGACCGGCAAGGTCTACAACGTCTCGGGCGGCGACTGGGACAGCCTCGTCTCCGACCTCGAACGGAGTCGAACGAGGAGCGCATCGTCGTCAACATGGGCCCGCAGCACCCGTCGACCCACGGGGTGCTGCGGCTCATCCTCGAGCTCGAGGGCGAGACGGTGACCGAGGCCCGCTGCGGCATCGGCTACCTGCACACCGGCATCGAGAAGACTGCGAGTTCCGGACGTACACGCAGGGCGTCACTTTGGTGACCCGCATGGACTATCTCTCGCCGTTCTTCAACGAGACGGCGTACTGCCTCGCGGTCGAGAAGCTGCTCGACATCACCGAGCAGATCCCGGAGCGGGTCAACGGTCGTGCGCGTGATGCTGATGGAGCTCAACCGGATGTCCTCGCACCTGGTGGCGCTGGCGACCGGCGGCATGGAACTCGGCGCGCTGACGGCGATGACGTTCGGCTTCCGCGAGCGCGAGATGATCCTCGACATCTTCGAGGAGATCACGGGCCTGCGGATGAACAACGGTTCATCCGCCCGGGCGGGCTCGCCCAGGACGTCTCCGACACGGCGTCGCAGATGATCCGCGACCTCATCGCCGTCTGGCCCTCGCGGCACTCGGACTACGTGAAGCTGCTCAACGGCCAACCGATCTGGAAGGGCCGCACGGTCGGGGTCGGCTACCTCGATCTGACGGGCTGTATGGCTCTGGGTATCACCGGGCCTGATCCTGCGCTCGACCGGCCTTCCGCACGACCTGCGCAAGTCCCAGCCGTACTGTGGCTACGAGAACTACGAGTTCGACGTCGTCACCGAGGACACGTGCGACGCCTGGGGCCGCTACCTGATCCGGCTCAACGAGATGGGCCAGTCGCTGCAGCATCGTGGAGCAGTGTCTCGCCCGGCTGAAGCCGGGCCCGGTGATGGTGGCCGACAAGAAGGTCGCCTGGCCCGCGCAGCTCGCGCTCGGCGGCGACGGCCTCGGCAACTCGCTCGAGCACATCAAACACATCATGGGCCAGTCGATGGAGGCACTGATCCACCACTTCAAGCTGGTGACCGAGGGGTTCCGGGTGCCGGCCGGCCAGGTTTACCAGGCGGTCGAGTCCCCTCGTGGGGAGCTCGGCGTGCACATGGTCTCGGACGGCGGCACGCGCCCGTACCGGGTGCACTTCCGCGACCCGTCGTTCACCAACCTGCAGGCCGTCGCCGCGATGAGCGAGGGCAGCCTCGTCGCCGACGTCGTCGCCGCCGTGGCCAGCATCGACCCGGTGATGGGGGGTGTGGACCGATGAGCCTGAGCTCGAGGTGACGCGCAGTCAGATGCGCGAGATCATCGCCCGCTACCCGCAGCTCGCGGTCGGCGCTGCTGCCGATGCTGCACCTGTGCCAGGCCGAGGAGGGCTACGTCAGCCCCGAGGGCGTGACGATGTGCGCGGAGGAGTTGGGCATCTCGGTGGCCGAGGTCGGCGGCGTCGCGACCTTCTACACGATGTACAAGCGCCGCCCCATCGGCGACTACCACGTCGGCGTCTGTACGAACACGCTCTGCGCGATCATGGGCGGGGACGCGATCTTCGCGGCGCTCAAGGCGCACCTCGGCATCGGCAACGACGAGACCACCGTCGACGGCAAGGTCACCCTCGAGCACATCGAGTGCAACGCGGCGTGCGACTTCGCCCCCGTCCTGACGGTGAACTGGGAGTTCTTCGACAACCAGACCGTCGCGTCCGCGAAGGACCTGGTGGACGCGCTGCGCGGCGGCAGGCCGCCCGCGCCGACCCGCGGCGCCGGCCCGGTGTGCACCTGGAAGCAGGCGGCCCGGGTCCTCGCGGGCTTCCCCGACGGCCGCGCGGGCGAGGGCCCCAGCGCCGGCCCGCCTTCGCTCGTCGGCCTCGAGTTCGCGCACGACCTCGGCCAGACCGCCCCCGCGATGGGTGCGAGCCCCGAGGGAGGTAACTGAGTGCTGACCCCCGTCCTGTCCGCCCACTGGGACGACCCCGACTCCTTCACGCTTCGCCGGCTACTCCCGCCGCGGCGGCTACACGGCCGTCCGCAAGGCGCTCGCGACGGAGCCGGACGCACTGATCGCGCTGGTCAAGGAGTCCGGCCTGCGCGGCCGCGGCGGCGCCGGGCTTCCCGACCGGGCTGAAGTGGAGCTTCATCCCCCAGGGTGACGGGAAGCCGCACTACCTGGTCGTCAACGCGGACGAGTCCGAGCCGGGCACGTGCAAGGACATCCCGCTGATGATGGCCAACCCGCACGTCCTCGTGGAGGGCGTGATCATCGCGTCCTACGCGATCCGGGCCACGCACGCGTTCATCTACGTCCGCGGCGAGGTGCTGCACGTGCTGCGCCGGATGCACGCCGCGGTCGCCGAGGCGTACGCGGCGGGCTACGCCGGCAAGAACATCCTCGGCTCGGGCTACGACCTCGAGATCGTCGTGCACGCCGGCGCCGGCGCGTACATCTGCGGCGAGGAGACGGCGCTGCTCGACTCGCTCGAGGGGTACCGCGGCCAGCCGCGCCTGCGCCCGCCGTTCCCCGCGGTCGCCGGCCTCTACAGCTGCGCCGACGGTCATCAACAACGTCGAGTCGATCGCGTCCGTCCCGGCCATCGTCAACGGCGGCGCGGCCTGGTTCCAGTCGATGGGCACGGAGAAGTCGAAGGGCTTCACCCTGTACTCGCTGTCCGGGCCACGTGAAGACCCCCGGCCAGTACGAGGCCCCGCTCGGGGTGACGCTGCGTCAGTTGCTCGACCTGTCGGGCGGCGTCCGCCAGGGGCACCGCCTCAAGTTCTGGACGCCGGGCGGCTCCTCGACGCCGATGTTCACCGACGCGCACCTCGACGTCCCGCTGGACTACGAGGGCGTCGGCGCCGCCGGTTCGATGCTGGGCACGAAGGCGCTGCAGATCTTCGACGAGACGACCTGCGTCGTGCGGGCCGTCCTGCGCTGGACGGAGTTCTACGCCCACGAGTCGTGCGGCAAGTGCACCCCCTGCCGGGAGGGCACGTACTGGCTCGTGCAAGGTGCTGCGCCGGCTCGAGGTCGGCGACGGAACCGAGGAGGACATCGACACGCTGCTCGACCTCTGCGACAACATCCTCGGCCGGTCGTTCTGCGCGCTCGGCGACGGCGCGACCAGCCCGATCACCTCGTCCGTCCAGTACTTCCGCGACGAGTACCTCGCGCACCTGCGCCAGGGCGGCTGCCCGTTCGACCCGGTCGCCTCGACCCTGTTCGCCGGCGCGTCGACGGGGGGCCGGCGATGACCGTCTCGCCCGTGAGCACCGACCTCGTCAACCTGACCATCGACGGGATCCCGATCTCCGTCCCCAAGGGGACGCTGGTGATCCGGGCCGCCGAGCTGCTCGGCATCCAGATCCCGCGGTTCTGCGACCACCCGCTGCTCGACCCGGTCGGGGCGTGCCGCCAGTGCCTCGTCGAGGTCGCCGGGCAGCGCAAGCCGTTCGCGTCCTGCACGACGACGGTGATGGAGGGCATGGCCGTCCTGACCCAGGTCAGCTCGCCGGTGGCAGACAAGGCCCAGCAGGGCGTGATGGAGCTCCTGCTCATCAACCACCCGCTGGACTGCCCGGTCTGCGACAAGGGCGGCGAGTGCCCGCTGCAGAACCAGGCGCTGTCCAACGGCCGCGTCCGAGACGCGATTCACCGAGAAGAAGCGGACGTTCCCGAAGCCGGTGAACATCTCCGCGCAGGTGCTGCTCGACCGCGAGCGGTGCGTGCTGTGCGCGCGCTGCACCCGGTTCTCGAAGCAGATCGCGGGCGACCCGTTCATCGACATGTTCGAGCGGGGCGCGCTGCAGCAGGTCTCGATCTACGAGAACGCGCCGTTCGAGTCGTACTTCTCCGGCAACACGATCCAGATCTGCCCGGTCGGCGCGCTGACCTCGGCGGCGTACCGGTTCCGCTCGCGCCCGTTCGACCTGGTCTCCACGCCGAGCGTCTGCGAGCACTGCTCCGGCGGCTGCGCGCAGCGCACCGACCACCGCCGCGGCAAGGTGATGCGCCGCCTCGCCGGCGAGGATCCCGAGGTCAACGAGGAGTGGAACTGCGACAAGGGCCGGTTCGCGTTCACCTACGCGACCCGCCAGGACCGCCTGACCGGCCCGCTCGTGCGCGAGTCCGACGGGACGCTGGTGCCCGCGTCCTGGCGCGAGGCGCTCGGGATCGTCGCCGAGAAGCTGGGCGCGGCCCGCGGGGCCGCGGGCGTGCTGCCCGGCGGCCGGCTCACCCTCGAGGACAATTACGCGTACGCCAAGTTCGCGCGGGTGGCGCTCGACACGAACGACATCGACTTCCGGGCCCGCCCGCACTCGGGCGAGGAGGCCGACTTCCTCGCGGCGTACGTCGCCGGGTACGGAGTGTTCGCGGGCTCGCCTTCGGTGACCTATCGGGCGATCGAGGCGGCGCCCGTGGTGCTGCTGGCCGGCCTCGAGGCCGAGGAGGAGGCCGCCAGCGTCTTCCTTCGGCTGCGCAAGGCGAACCTCAAGAGCGGCCTGCGGGTGTTCTCGCTCGCGGCGTACCAGTCCAACGGGCTGTTCAAGACGGGCGGGACGCTGCTGCCGACCGTCCCGGGCACCGAGGCCGCGATGCTCGACCGGATCGGCGGCGGCGAGTTCGGTCCACAAGGAACAAGCCTTGCCGAGCTGCTGGTGAAGCCGGGCGCGGTGATCCTCGCGGGGGAGCGGCTTGCTACCTCGCCCGGCGCGCTCGCGGCGGTCGTCCGGCTGGCCACTGCCACGGGCGCACTGCTGGCCTGGCTGCCCCGCCGCTCCGGCGAGCGCGGGGCCGTCGAGGCCGGCGCCCTGCCGAATCTGCTGCCCGGCGGGCGCCTGGTGACCGACGCCGCCGCCCGCGGGGAGATCGCCGCCGCCTGGGGCCTCGAGGCGCTGCCGGCGGAACCCGGCCGCGACCTGACGGCGATGCTCTCGGCCGCCACGTCCGGCCAGATCAAGGCGCTGGTCGTGGGCGGGGTGGACGTGGACGACCTGCCCGACCCGCGGGCCGCGCTGACCGCGTTCAACGTCGTCGACTTTCTGGTGAGCCTCGAGGTCCGCGCGAGCGAGGTGTCGGAGCGGGCGGACGTCGTCTTCCCCGTCCCCGTCGTCGCGGAGAAGGCCGGCACCTTCCTGAACTGGGAGGGCCGCATGCGCCCGTTCCCGCAGGCGCTGCGCGGGGCGGCGCCGATGACGGACCTGCGGGTGCTCGACGCGATCGCGGACGAGATGGACCGCCCGCTCGGGCTGCGCGACACCGCCGCGGCCGCCGCCGAGCTCGCCAGCCTGGGTCGCTGGACGGGAACCGTCGCGGCGCCCGCGGCGCCCGCCCCGGCCGCGGCGAAGACGCCGGGCCCCGGCGAGGCCGTCCTCGCGACCTGGCACATGCTGCTCGACCTCGGCCGCCTGCAGGACGGCGAGCCGCACCTGGCCCGCACCGCGCGCCGCCCGGTCGTGCGGCTCTCGCCCGCCACCGCCGCCGAGATCGGCGCCGGCGAGGGCGGGTTGGTGGGCGTCTCGAGCGACCTGGGCACGATCCGCCTGCCGCTCGTCGTCACCGAGATGCCCGACCGCGTGGTGTGGCTGCCGACCAAGTCGCCGGGCTCCACCGTCCTGCGCGACCTCGGCGTCGACGCCGGCGGGCTCGTGCGTATCCGGGTGGGGGGATCGCTGTGATCAGGGACGTCATGGCTGCGGCGGCCTCGGAGCCGGGCGAGAGCCTGGCCCGGTTCGGGCACGACACCTGGTGGATCATGTGCATCAAGGTGCTCGCGGTCTTCGTGTTCCTGATGGTCATCACGCTGTTCAACATCTGGTTCGAGCGCCGCGTCGTGTCCTGGATGCAGATGCGCGTCGGCCCGAACCGGGTCGGCCCGCAGGGGTTGCTCCAGTCCCTGGCGGACGGGGTGAAGCTCGCCCTGAAGGAAGACGTCATCCCGAAGGCGGCCGACAAGATCGTCTTCATCCTCGCGCCGATCATCTCCTGCACCGGCGCGTTCCTCGCGTTCGCCGTGATCCCGCTGGGGCCGGAGGTCTCGATCTTCGGCGAGCGGACCGTCCTGCAGGTCACGGATTCCCCGGTCGCCGTGCTGTTCATCCTCGCGGCCGCGTCCTCGGCGATCTACGGCATCGTGCTCGCCGGCTGGTCGTCCGGCTCGACGTACCCGCTGCTCGGCGGCCTGCGCTCGACCGCGCAGATGATCAGCTACGAGCTCGCGATGTCGCTGTCGTTCGTCGCGGTGTTCCTCTACGCCGGGTCGATGTCGACGTCCGAGATCGTGTCGGCGCAGGAGAACCTCTGGTTCGGCATCGCGCTCGCGCCGTCCTTCGTGGTCTACGTGATCGCGATGGTCGGCGAGACCAACCGGGCGCCGTTCGACCTGCCCGAGGCCGAGGGCGAACTGGTCGGCGGGTTCCACACCGAGTACTCGTCGCTGAAGTTCGCGCTGTTCTTCCTCGGCGAGTACATCGCGATGACGACGGTGTCGGCGCTCGCGGTCACCCTGTTCCTCGGCGGCTGGATGGCGCCGTGGCCGCTCGGCGGCCCGATCTGGGCGGGCGCGAACGAGAACTGGTGGCCGCTGCTGTGGTTCCTCGGCAAGCTGCTGTGCGTCATCTTCTTCTTCATCTGGCTGCGCGGCACGCTGCCCCGGATGCGCTACGACCAGTTCATGCACTTCGGCTGGAAGGTGCTCATCCCGGCGTCCCTGGGCTGGGTGCTGCTGGTCGCGACGATCCAGTCCGTCCGCAACGAGGGCTACGAGGTCCGCACCGTCGTGTTCGTCGCGGCGGGCATCCTCGGCACGCTGCTCCTGCTGACCTGGGCGTGGGAATACATGCGCAAGTCTCCGGACGAAGTCGCGGTCGAAGCGTCGAGCGAGTTCGACCCGTTCGCCGGCGGGTTCCCCGTACCGCCGATGCCGGGTCAGATCGTGCCGAACATCCCGGGCTCCGGGCCGTCCTTCGGGGTGGGTAACCCGGTGACCCGCTACGGCGCCGTGACCACGCCGCCGGCATTCGAACTGGACTACGAGGACGGCGACCGTGTCTAAGTTCACCGATTCCCTGGCCGGGTTCGGGGTGACCTTCGCGACGATGTTCAAGAAGGCCAACACCGAGTTCTACCCGGAGCAGAAGAAGGGCGCCGAGGGCGGCCCGCGAATCGCCCCGCGCTTCCACGGGCGCCATCAGCTCAACCGCTACCCGGACGGCCTCGAGAAGTGCATCGGCTGCGAGCTGTGCGCCTGGGCCTGCCCGGCGGACGCGATCTACGTCGAGGGCGCCGACAACACCGAGGGCGGCCGGTACTCCCCGGGCGAGCGGTACGGGCGCGTCTACCAGATCAACTACCTGCGCTGCATCTTCTGCGGGCTGTGCATCGAGGCGTGCCCGACCCGGGCGCTGACGATGACCAACGAGTACGAGCTTGCCGACACGTCCCGCGAGTCCCTGATCTTCGAGAAGCAGGACCTGCTCGGCCCGATGCTGCCGGGCATGATCGCCGCGCCGCACGACATGTTCCCCGGGACGACGGACGAGGACTACTACAAGGGCATGGTCACCAAGTCGGACCCGTCCCAGCAGACCCAGAAGCAGAGCACCCGTCAGAATCCAGCGGAGGAAGGCCGATGAGCTCCACGCCCACCGGCGAGGCCGTCCTGTTCTGGATCCTCGGGCCGATCTCGGTGCTCGCGGCGCTCGGGATGGTCGGGGTCCGCAAGGCCGTGCACTCGGCGCTGCTGCTCGCGATCGATCATGATCTGCCTGGCCATGTTCTTCGCCGTCCAGTCCGCGCCGTTCCTCGCGGTCGTGCAGGTGGTGGTCTACACCGGCGCGGTGATGATGCTGTTCCTGTTCGTCCTGATGCTCGTCGGCGTCGACTCCTCCGACTCGCTGATAGAGACGATCAAGGGTCAGCGGGTGGCGGCCGTCCTGGCCGGGGTCGGGTTCGGGATCCTCGTGCTCGCCGGGCTCGGCAACGCGGCCGTCGCCGGCTTCGCGGGCTTGCGCGACGCGAACACCCCGGGGAACGTCGAGGCGCTGGCCCGGCTCATCTTCACCAAGTACGTCTTCGCCTTCGAGCTCACCAGCGCGCTGCTGATCACCGCGGCCGTCGGCGCGATGGTGCTGACGCACCAGGAGCGAGCCGGCAAGAAACTCAAGCAGCGCGAGCTGTCCATCGCGCGGTTCAAGGACGGCGGCATCGTCACCCCGATGCCCGCACCGGGCGTGTACGCGCGGCACAATGCGGTCGACACCCCCGCCCTGCTGCCGGACGGCACGCCGTCCGAGCTCTCGGTCTCGGCGGTCCTGCGGGCCCGCGGCGACGTCCGGTCGATCGAGAGCGCCAAGCGCGGCGACCGGCTCAACACCCGCGGCGAGGCCAAGGCGCCGGAGCCGGTCGTGGACCCCACCGCGGAGGACCCCACCGTCCACGGCAGCCAGCTGGGGAAGGGGCCCACCCCTTGAACCCGGCCAACTATCTCTACCTGTCGGCGCTGCTGTTCACGATCGGCGCGGCCGGCGTGCTTTTGCGGCGCAACGCCATCGTCGTGTTCATGTGCATCGAGCTGATGTTGAACGCCACGAACCTCGCGTTCGTGACCTTCAGCCGCCAGCACGGCAACCTGGACGGGCAGATCATCGCGTTCTTCGTGATGGTCGTCGCGGCGGCCGAGGTGGTCGTGGGGCTGGCGATCATCATGACGATCTTCCGCACCCGGCGCTCGGCCTCGGTCGACGACGCCAACCTGCTCAAGTACTAGCTAGCTGCACCACAGAAAGAAAGCGGAGGCATGGAGCACGTCCAGCACATCGGCACGGCGTCGGGGATCTTCTCGGCGACGTGGCTGCTGATCGCCTTACCGCTGTTCGGCGCGCTGATCCTGCTCGTGGGCGGGAAGCGCACGGACACCTGGGGCCACCTGCTGGGCTGCGCGACCGTCCTCGGCTCGTTCGTCATCGGGGCCGTCCAGTTCCTCGAGATGCTCGGCGCGGGACGGCGCAGGACCGCGCGGTCCGCCAGCATCTCTACGACTGGATGACGCTCGGTCAGTTGGACGTGGACGTCGCGTTCCAGGTCGACCAGTTGGCCATCTGCTTCGTCCTGCTGATCACGTTCGTGGGCTTCCTGATCCACGTGTACTCCGTCGAGTACATGCGCCACGACGCCCGGCGGCGGCGGTTCTTCGGATACCTGAACCTGTTCGTCGCGTCCATGCTGCTGCTCGTCCTGGCCGACGGCTACCTGCTGCTGTTCGTCGGCTGGGAGGGCGTCGGCCTCGCCTCGTACCTGCTGATCGGGTTCTGGCAGCACGTGCCCGAGTACGCCACGGCCGCCAAGAAGGCGTTCGTGATGAACCGCGTCGGCGACCTCGGCCTGCTGATCGCGATGTTCGTGATGTTCGACCAGTTCGGCGGCGTCGACTTCGCGACGGTGTTCGCGGCCGCGCCCGGTTCGGACGGCGGCGTCCTCACCGCGATCGGCCTGCTGCTGCTGCTCGGCGCGGTCGGCAAGTCGGCGCAGTTCCCGCTGCAGGCCTGGCTGCTGGACGCGATGGCCGGCCCGACGCCCGGTCTCCGCGCTGATCCACGCGGCGACGATGGTCACCGCCGGGCGTCTACCTCATCGTCCGGTCGGCGCCGGTCTACAACCTGACCGAGACCGCGCAGCTCATCGTCGCGATCGTCGGCGCGGTCACGCTGCTCTTCGGCGCGATCATCGGCACCGCGAAGGACGACATCAAGAAGGCGCTGGCCGCCTCGACGATGTCTCAGATCGGCTACATGGTGCTGGCCGCCGGCCTCGGCCCGGCCGGGTACGCGTTCGCGATCTTCCACCTGCTGACCCACGGGTTCTTCAAGGCCGGGCTGTTCCTGTCGGCCGGGTCGGTGATGCACGGCATGCACGACGACACCGACATGCGCCGGTACGGGATGCTGCGCACCGCCATGCCGGTGACCTATGCCTGCTTCGGCCTCGGCTTCCTCGCGATCATCGGCATCCCGCCGTTCGCGGGGTTCTGGTCGAAGGACAAGATCATCGAGGCCGCGTTCGCCGACAACATCGTGCTCGGCATCTGCGCGCTGGTCGGCGCCGCGGTCACCGCGTTCTACATGACCCGCGTGATGATCATGACCTTCTTCGGCAACAAGCGCTGGGACGAGGGCGTACACCCGCACGAGTCGCCGATCCTCATGACGCTGCCGATCATGGTGCTCGCCGGCGGGGCCGCCCTCGGCGGCGTCCTGCTGCTGAACGACGGAATCGTGCACTGGCTCGAACCCGTCGTCGGGCACGGCGAACACCACCTGCCCATGCCCGTCTGGGCGATGACGGGGATGACTCTCGCCGCCGTCCTGGCCGGGGTGGCCGTCGCGTACCGGAAGTACGCGCAGTGCGAGGTGGAACGGGTGGCCCCGCTCGGCAACGCCCTCACCAACGCGGCCCGGCGCGACCTCTACCAGGACACGGTGAACGAGGCCGTGCTGATGCGTCCCGGGCAGTGGATGACCCGCACGCTCGTGTTCCTCGAGGCCCGCGGGCTGGACGGAATCGTGAACGGCGTGGCCGCGGCGCTCGGCGGTTCCGCCGGGCGGGTCCGGCGGCTGCAGGCCGGGTTCGTCCGCTCGTACGCACTGACCATGTTCGGCGGCGCCGCCGGCGTGGTCGCGGCCGTGCTTCTCGTGCGGCTGTAGGGGAGAGGGAGACACGGTGTCGGACTTTCCCTGGCTGACGACCGCGATGGTGGTGCCGCTCGCGGGCGCGGTGCGTGCGCGGCCGTCCCGCGCGGGCGAGAGCTGCTGGCCAAGCAGGTCGCCCTGCTCACGTCCCTGCTGACGCTCGCCGTCGTCATCGGTGCCGCGTGCCAGTTCGACTCGGACGGGACGCGCTTCCAGCTGACCGAGGAGCACCGCTGGATCAAACAGTTCGGGGTGAGCTACGCCCTCGGCGTGGACGGCGTCGGCCTGGTGATGATCCTGCTGACGGCCGGGCTCATGCCGGTCCTGCTGCTGGCCGCCTGGAACGAGCTGGACGAAGGGGAGGGCGCCGGCACGGTCAGACGGGCCGCGGCTCGGTCGGCGTCTACATGGCGATGATGCTCGTGCTCGAGGCGATGGCCATCGGCCAGTTCGCCGCGACCGACGTCTTCCTGTTCTACGTGCTGTTCGAGGCGATGCTGATCCCGATGTACTACCTGATCGGGCGCTACGGCGGCCCGCAGCGGCAGTACGCGGCGGTCAAGTTCCTGCTCTACAACCTGCTCGGCGGGCTGGTCATGCTCGTCGGCGTGGTGACGCTGTACTTCGCGGGCCCGGGCGGGGAGCGCGCGTACATGCTCGACAACCTCGTCGGCGAGGACTTCGGGCAGACCACCGCGCGCTGGGTCTTCGTGGCGTTCATCTTCGCCTTCGCCGTCAAGGCGCCGCTGTGGCCGCTGCACACCTGGCTGCCGGACGCCGTCGCGGAGGCGACGCCGAGCAACGCCGTGCTGCTTTCCGGCATCCTCGACAAGGTCGGCGTCTTCGCGATGTTGCACCTGTGCCTGCCGCTGTTCCCGGAGGCGTCCGTCTGGGCCGCCCCGGCGATGGTGACCCTGGCGGTGGTGAGCATCGTCTACGGGGCGCTGCTCGCGATCGGCCAGACCGACATGAAGCGGCTGATCGCCTACACGTCCGTCTCGCACTTCGGGTTCATCGTCCTGGGCATCTTCGCGATGACGAGCCAGGGCGGGTCCGGGGCGACGCTGTACATGATCAACCACGGCTTCGCCACAGCCGGGCTCATGCTGATCGCCGGGTTCATGATGTCCCGGCGCGGGTCGCGCCTGATCTCCGCGTACGGCGGGGTGCAGAAGGTCGCGCCGGTACTCGCCGGAACGTTCCTGTTCGTGGGGTTGGCGAACCTCTCGCTGCCGGGGATGTCGACGTTCGTGTCGGAGTTCCTCGTGCTGCTCGGCACGTTCGGCCGGTACGACGTGGCCGGGGTGATCGCCGCGTCCGGGGTGCTGCTGGCCGCGCTCTACGTCCTGATCTTCTACCAGCGGACGATGACCGGCCCGCTGAAGGAAGGGAACGAGGACACCCCCGATCTCCGGCCCCGTGAGATCGCCGTCATGACGCCGATCATCGTCGCGATCCTCGCCCTGGGCTTCTTCCCCAAGCCCGTGCTCGACGTGATCGACCCGGCGATCGGCCACACCATGCGCGACGTCCAGCGCCTCGACCCGCTGCCCGATCACCCGCCGCCCATGACCGGTGAGACCGGCGAGGCTGCCGCCGCAGCCGAGGAGTCGCATTGAGCACGCTGACCGGGTCGCTGATCTCCGCGGCGGAGATCCCCGTCGCCGCACATCGAGTACCACCTGATCTCACCGATCCTGATCGTCTTCGGCGTCGCGATCGTCGGCGTCCTGATCGAGGCGTTCGCCCGCCGCGAGTCGCGCGCGAAGATGCACCTCGTCACCTGCGTCGGCGGCCTGATCGCCGCGTTCGTCATGGTGATCGACCTGCGCGGCACCGAGCAGGTCGTCGCCGAGGGCGCGCTCGCGATCGACGGGCCGGCCTTGTTCCTGCAGGGCACGCTGCTGCCTGCTCGGCATCATCTCGATCCTGCTGATCGCGGAGACCCGGCTCGAACCCGGCGGTGCGTTCGCCGCCCAGGCCTCGACGGTGCCGGGGAGCGGCGGCCGAACGCGCCGCGACCCAGGCGGGCATGACGGCAGACCGAGGTCTTCCCGCTCACCATGTTCGCCATCGGCGGGATGCTGGTCTTCCCCGCCGCCAACGACCTGCTCGTCATGTTCGTCGCGCTCGAGGTCGCTGTCGCTGCCGCTGTACCTGATGTGCGGCCTCGCCCGCCGCCGCCGCCTGCTCTCGCAGGAAGCGGCGATGAAGTACTTCCTGCTCGGGGCGTTCTCCTCGGCGTTCTTCCTCTACGGGATCGCGCTGCTGTACGGCTACGCGGGGACGCTGCGCCTCGGCTCCCCGGCGACCTTGCCCGGCGAGACGCCGATCCCGTCGATCGCGACCGCGGTGTCCGGCAGCGCCGAGAACGACGCGCTGCTGCTGTTCGGGATCGCGCTGGTCGCCGTCGGCCTGCTGTTCAAGGTCGGCGCCGTGCCGTTCCACGCGTGGACCCCGGACGTCTACCAGGGCTCGCCCACCCCGGTCACCGCCTTCATGGCGGCGGCCACGAAGGTCGCCGCGTTCGGTGCGCTGCTGCGGGTGTTCTACGTGGGCCTCGGCGGCGCGAAGTGGGACTGGCACCCGATGTTCTGGGGCGTCGCGATCCTCACGATGGTCTTCGGCTCGCTCGTCGCGATCGTGCAGACCGACGTCAAACGGATGCTGGCGTACTCCTCGATCGCGCACGCCGGCTTTCTGCTCGTCGGGCTCGTGGCCACCAACCGCGCGGGCCTGTCGGCGACCCTGTTCTACCTGCTGGCGTACGGGTTCTCGACGATCGCGGCGTTCGCGATCGTCTCGCTGGTGCGCGACAACTCCGGCGAGGCGACGCACCTGTCGCAGTGGGCCGGGCTCGGCCGGCGCTCACCGCTGGTCGGCGGCCTGTTCGCGCTGCTGCTGCTGGCGTTCGCGGGGATCCCGCTCACGTCCGGCTTCACGGGGAAGTTCGCGGTGTTCTCCGCGGCCGTCTCGGCGGGCGCGACGCCGCTCGTCGTCGTCGGCGTGTTGTCCAGCGCGATCGCCGCGTTCTTCTACGTCCGGGTGATCGTCCTGATGTTCTTCTCGGCCCCGGCGGCGGACGGCCCGAGGGTCGCCGTGCCCAGTGTGCTGACCACGGTGGCGGTCGCCGTCGGGGTGGCGGTTACCGTGGTCCTCGGCGTACTGCCGCAGCCCATCCTGGAGCTGGCGGACAAGTCGGCTTTCCTGGTCCCCTGAACGGCGTCCGTTGATCTTGCGGTCCAATGACGCCGTGCGTCGTCGAGAGGTGGGCAGGTCGTGAAGGGCAGTCTCGGGCTCGGCCTCGTCGCCGTCGATCCTGCGCTGGCGGCCGACCTGCGCACGGGCATGGCCGCCGTCGAGGCCAAGCTGCGCGACGCGGTGAAGGGCGACTACCCGTTCGTCACCGAGACCTCGCGGCACCTCGTCGAGGCCGGCGGCAAGCGCTTCCGCCCGCTGCTCGTGCTGCTCGCCGCGCAGTTCGGGGACGCGCACGCGCCCGGCGTCGTCCCGTCCGCCGTGGTGTGCGAACTGACGCACCTCGCGACGCTGTACCACGACGACGTGATGGACGAGGCGACCATGCGCCGCGGCGCCGAGAGCGCGAATCTGCGCTGGGGCAACACCGTCGCGATCCTGACCGGCGACTTCCTGTTCGCGCGCGCGTCCGACATCCTCGCCGACCTCGGGCCCGAGTGCGTCCGCATCCAGGCGCGGACGTTCGAGCGCCTGTGCACCGGCCAGATCCGCGAGACCGTCGGCCCGAACCCGTCCGACGACCCCGTCGCGCACTACCTCTCGGTAGTCGCTGACAAGACCGGCTCGCTGATCGCGACCTGCGGCCGCTTCGGCGCCCTGCTCTCCGGGGCCGGCGAGACCGTCGTCGACGAGCTCACCCGCTTCGGCGAGCGGATCGGCGTCGCGTTCCAGCTCTCCGACGACCTGCTGGACGTGGCGAGCGACTCCGCGGAGTCGGGTAAGACCCCCGGCACCGACCTGCGCGAGGGCGTCCCGACCCTGCCCGTCCTGCACGCGCTGGCGTCCACCGACCCCGCCGACGCGCACCTGCAGGACCTCCTGCGCAGCGACCTTACCGACGACGACCGGCACGGCGAGGCCCTCGCGCTCCTGCGCGCCCACCCCGCGATGGACCTCGCCCGCGCGCGATCTCCAGGGCTGGGCGGACGACGCCCGCGCCGTCCTCGCCCCGCTCCCGGACGTCCCCGCCCGCGCGCTGCTCGAGTCGCTCTGCGACGTCGTCGTCTCCCGCACGGCGTAGCCCGCCCGCGACGCCGGTCTCCTGCGGTCGGGCCCGCCGCCCCTTGCGCCGACTTCGTGCGCCGTCCGCCCGTCGCCGTCCGCCCGTCGCCGTCCGCCCGTCGCCGTCCGCCCGGGGTCGACTTCGTGCGCTGGAGGCCCACTTCCTGCGGTGGGGGGTCACTTCCTGCGGCGTGCACGGCGCGTGAGGTGTGTCCTCGGCGCATGATGTCGGGCCGGGGGGTGGTTCGACCTGTGTGACGGCGGCGGGGTCGACCGGTGGGACGGCAGCCTGGTCGACCGTCGGCTGGTTGGGTCCGCCCGTCGCCGTCCGCCCGGGGTCGACTTCGTGCGCTGGAGGCCCACTTCCTGCGGTGGGGGTCACTTCCTGCGGCGTGCACGGCGCGTGAGGTGTGTCGTCGGCGCACGATGTCGCGCCGGGGGGTTGGTTCGACCGGTGGGACGGCGGCGGGGTCGACCGTCGGCTGGGTGGGTCCGCCCGTCGCCGTCCGCCGGGTCGACTTCCTGCGCTGGAGGCCCACTTCCTGCGGTGGGGGGTCACTTCCTGCGGCGTGCACGGCGCAGGAGGTGTGTCGTCGGCGCACGATGTCGGGCCGGGGGTGCCGGACTGGACGGCTGGACGGCTGGACGGGTCGGCGGGTGACCGCCCTGTGGACAACGAAAGGCGTCCACAGATCGCTCGAGCGAGATGCAGTCAGGGCGCTCGGTTGCCAGGGTCCTTGGCATGTCGGACATGTTGAAGGCCCTCGCGGCCGGCCAGGGTGGGGTGCTGACCGGGCTGCAGGCACAGGGCATCGGCTTTGCGAAGCCCGAGATCCAGCGACTGTGCAAAGCGGGGGCGTGGTGGGCGCCCCGCCGGGGAATCTACGCGCCCGGCCCGCGGCCGTCGGACGAGGCGGAGTCGCGCGACCGCCACGCGATCGAGGCCGCTGCCGCGCTGCTTGCGGTCGGGCGCGACGACGCGGGAGTTGCGGCCACGTCCGCGGCATGGTTGTGGGAGCTCGACTGGCTGACGCTGCCGAAGCTGGACACGGTCTCGCTGGCCTGGCCGCCCGGGGGCTCGGTCCGGAAGTACCCGGGCCTGCGCGTGCTGAGCAACGGTCTGCCAGAGCGCCACGTGACGGTCGGTCGGGCGGGCCTGCGCATCTGCACGCCGGCGCGCACGGTCGTCGACCTGGCGCGAACCCTCGAGTTCCGCGAAGCAGTCATCCTCACGGAGTCGGCGATGCGGAGATACGGGGTGACCGGAGCCGACCTCGAGGGCGTGCTGGACGACTTCGTGCGTTGGCCCGGCAAGCTCCGGGCCGCGCGCGTGGTCGACTTCGTGGACGGGCGGACTGAGTCGGTGGCCGAGTCCTTGGCGCGGTGCGTGTTTGCCGAGATCGGGCTGCCCGCGCCTGGCCTCCAGGTGAAGATCGGGGACGCGGAGGGTGTTTTCGCCCGGGTCGACTTCTACTTCGAGAAGTTCCGCACCATCGTCGAAATCGACGGGAAGGTGAAGTATTACGACCCGGACGAGGCATTTCGCGAGAAGGTCCGCGAGGACAGGCTCCGGGAGGCGGGGTACGAGGTCGTCCGGTTCACCTGGGCCGAGCTGCTGGGCCCGCCGGAGCGGGTGAAGGCGAAGATCCTCCGAGCGTTCGCGCGGGCGCGAGCGCGGTAAGCACTCCGCGCGGCGATTCACGGCCGGTCGCGGCGCCCACGGCCGACTTCGTGCGCTGACGACCCACTTCCGGCGGTGTGCACGGCGCGGGAGGTGGGTTTTCGCCGCAGGAGGTGGGTTTTCGGCGCGTGAAGTCGCCGGGGTGGAGGCGTAGGGGGCGCCTTGACGGACGCCGGCGGCTCGGCGGGCCGACTTCGTGCGCTGACGACCCACTTCCGGCGGTGTGCAGGGGCAGGAGGTGGGTTTTCGCCGCAGGAGGTGGGCTTTCGGCGCGTGAAGTCGGCCGGTGGAAGGGTGGCCGGTCGGGCGGGCGGCGGCAGGACGGCGGCGGCAGGCGACGGCAGCGGGCCGCGGGAGGTCTTCAGGGGAGGGCGGAGGCGAGGCGGGTGACGGTGTCGGTGACGATCGCGCGGGAGGTCCCGAAGTTCAGCCGGACGTAGCCGGCGCCGCCGGTCCCGAAGGTGGCGCCGTCGTTGACGGCGACGCGGCCGCGGTCGAGGAACGCCTGGGCGGGGTTCTCGCCGAGGCCCAGGGTGCGGCAGTCGAGCCAGGCGAGGTAGGTGGCCTCCGGCGGGACCCAGCGGACGTCGGGCAACCGCGCGGCGATTTCGTCGGCCAGGTGCGCGCGGACGCCGACGAGGTGGGCGAGCAGCGCGTCCAGCCAGGGTTCGCCGTCGGCGAACGCCGCGGTGGACGCGTCGACGCCGAGGATCGCGGCCGCGCCCCGGTTCCGGTACGACAGCCCGGCGAAGTAGGTCTCGTCCGCCGGGCACCCGGGGACGGCGACGGCCGCGTGCAGGCCGGCGAGGTTCCACGCTTTGCTGGCGGAGTGCAGGCTCAGCGTCCGGGCGGCGACCGCGGGGTCGAGGGACGCGAACGGGACGTGGCGGGCCGGCGGCAGCACGAGCGGCGCGTGGATCTCGTCCGCGACGACCCGGACGCCGTAGCGGTCGGTCAGCTCGGCCAGGTCGCGCAGCTCCGCGGCGGTGTACGCGCGCCCGACGGGATTGTGCGGATTGCACAGCAGCAGCAGGCGGTGGCCGGCCCGGAACGCGGCCTCGAGCCCGTCCAGGTCGAGGACCCACGTCTCGCCGTCGGCCAGGACCGGCACCTCGACGAGGCGGCGGCCCGCTTCCCGGGTCGCCTCGCCGAACGGGTAGTAGACCGGCGAGGTCACGACGACGCCGCCGGCGGGTTGAGTGAACCCCTCGATCCACAGCTCGACGCCGCGCATCACGTCGCGGATCAGGTAGGTGCTCGCCGGGTCGACCGCCCAGCCGTAGCGCCGCTCGGCGAACCCGCTGAACGCGGCGGCCAGCTCCGGGGCGTCGAGGTCGACCGCGTAGCCGAAGTCCCCGCCGCGGCGCAGGGACGCCTCGACCGCGGCCGCGATCGGCGGGGCGACGTCGAAGTCCATCTCCGCGACCCACGCGGGCAGGACGTCGGGCGGGAAGTAGCGCCACTTCATGCTGTGCCGGCGGTGCAGGCGCGCCAGGTCGAGGTCGTCGAAGTTCACGGGAACAGCGGGACGAGGCTGCGCAGCGCCGAGCCGACGCTGGTCGAGGTCACGCCCAGCGGGTCGAGCGCTGTGGGTAGCGGCTTGGCGAACGGAGTGCACTCGACGTCGGCAACGTCGCCGGGGAGCCGCTCGGGCAGCGCGCCGGTTGCGAGGTACGCCGCGATGCGCTGGTCGACGCAGGCGTTGCCGGACAGCGAGTTGGCGTGCGTGATCTTGCCCGGCTCGGAGATCAGGCGCGCGTTCGGGAACCGGCGCCGGACTTCGAGCGATCCGGAGAACGGCGTCGCCGCGTCCAGCGTCCCGCTGACCAGCAGGAGGCTGCAGATCGCCCGGCCGTCGACCTTGACCGGGACGCGGGGTTTCGCGGGCCAGTACAGGCAGGGCGCGTTGAACCAGACGTTGCCCCAGGTGGCGTACGGGGCTTTCGCAGCGACGCGGTCGGCGTCGGTCCGCCACTTCGCGAAGTTCTTCGGCCAGGCGGTGTCGACGCACTGGACGGCGTTGTACATCGCGAAGTTGTTGTCGTTGCCCGCGTCCGAGGTGGCGTCGTAGATGTCCTCGACGTGCCGGTGGTCGCCCTTGCCGACCCACGCCGCGAACGCGTCGGCGAGCTCCGGCCAGCTCAGCTCCCGGTAGCCCGCGCGCAGGAACACGTCGTTCCACTCGCTCGCGCCGATGCGCGGGGTCGGCTTCGTCGCGAGCGCGCGCTGCGTCGCGTAGAAGGTCTTCTCGACGGCGGCCGCGGTCGCCCCCAGGGAGAAGACGCTGTCGTAGGCGGCGATCCAGCCGAAGAACGCCTTCATCGCCGGGTCGAACGCCTCGTCCTGCCGAAGCTGCGAGTCGTACCAGACCAGCCGCGGGTCGACGTTGCCGTCGAAGACCATGCGCCGGACCCGCTGCGGGAACAGCGTCGCGTACACCTGCCCGAGGTAGGTGCCGTAGGAGAACCCGTAGTAGTTCAGCTCGTCCCGGCCGAACGCGGCGCGGATCGCGTCCATGTCACGCGCGGAGTCGACGGTCGAGAGGTGGTCGAGCAACGGGCCGCCGGCCTTGCCGCAGGCCTTCGCGTACGCCTTCGTCCGGGTCAGCCAGGCGCTCTCTGTCGAGGCCGACGGCGTGCGGTACGCCGGGCGCGGGCCGTCGAAGTAGCTCGTGTCGCAGTTCAGGGCGGGGGAGCTGTCGCCGACGCCGCGCGGGTCGAAGCCGATCCAGTCGTACGCGGCGCCGACGCCGTTCGGCACCTTGGCGCCGGTCAGCGAGAGGTTGCGACCGGACGCACCCGGGCCGCCGGGGTTGACGAGCACGATGCCCTGGTACGCGGCCTCCGGCACCGTGTGGCGGACCATCGACAGCGCGAGGGAGATCTTGCGGCCGTTCGGTCTCGCGTGGTCCATCGGCACGACCAGGTGGCCGCAGACCGCGCCGCCGAGTTTCAGCGCGCTGCTGTCGCACTCTGACCAGGCGATCGCCGCCGCGGCGACGGGCGCGGAATCGGCCGCACGAGCCGGTGCGGTGGCGAGGAGCCCGGTCACTGCCAACCCCGTCGCGGCCAGGGCGGCTACCAGCTTCGTCCCGGCCAAGGTCAGTAACGCCCGCCGCGGTCCGGCAGCAGGCCGATGATGCCCTGCAGGATCGACTGGTCGATCGCCGGCTTCGGTGTCGGCGCCGGGGCGGACGGGGAGCCCGAGCCCTCGACGGACGCGGAGCCGTACGAACCTGGCGTGGCCGCCGCCTCCGCGAAGTTCTCCGGCCCCGGCGTCGGCAGCGGCAGGCGGGCGCAGACGACGTCCGGGCCTGACCCGGCCTTGCGCTTCGGCAGCATGCCGGTGGCCAGGTAGGCGGCGACCTTGTCGTCGACGCACTTGTTGCCGCCGAGCGAGCCGGCGTGCGTGGTCGCGCCCTTCTCGGCCACGAGCGGAGGCCTTCGGGAACAGCTTGCGGACCTGCAGCGCGCCCGGAGTACGGGGTCGCGCCGTCGCCGGTCGCGTTGATCAGCAGGATTTCGGGCGGCCTTCTTGCCGTCGATCTTCGCGGGCATGCCCGACGGTGCCGCCCAGTAGATGCAGGCGGTGTTGAACCAGACGTTCTGCCAGGTCATGAAAGGCGCCTCGGCGGCCGTGGCGAAGCTGTCGGCACGCCAGCCCTTCCCGTAGTCGCGCGGCCAGGGCGCGTCGGTGCACTGCACCGCGTTGTAGACCGCGAAGCCGTTGTCGTCGCCGACGTCGCTGGACTGCTGGTATTGGAAGGCCATCGCGCGCATGTCGCCGTCGTGGACGCGGGCGGCGAACGCGCTCGCCATCGACGGCCAGATGAACTCGGCGTACCCGGCGTGGCCGAACGTGTCGTTCCACTCCGCCGGCCCGATGCCCAGGACCGGGGTCTTGCGCAGCTTGGCGAGCTCCGCGTTGTACTTCTTGCGGACGGCGGCGGCGGTCTTGCCGAGCACGTACGCGTCTTGTCGTGCTTCGCCACCCAGCCGAAGAACTGCTCGATGACCTTCTCGAACGACCGGTCCTGCGCGAGCTGCGAGGCGTACCAGATGCCGCGCGGAGTCGACGTTGCCGTCGAGCACCATGCGCCGCACCCGCGTGGGGTACTTCGTCGCGTAGATCTGGCCGAGGTAGGTGCCGTAGGAGTAGCCGTAGTAGTTGATCTGCTTCGCCCCGAGCGCCACGCGGAGCAGACTCGAGGTCGTCGACGGTGTCGGTCGTGCGCATGAACGGCAGGAGCCAGCCGAACTTGTCGGCGCAGCCCTTCGCGTAGGCCTTCGACCGGGCGAGCCACGCCTTCTCCTGCGGGCTCAGCGAGGTGCCGCGGGACGCCGGGACGTAGTCGGGCCGCGGGCCGGCGGCGTAGTTCTGCGTCGCACGACAGGGCCGGCTTGCTCGACCCGACCCCGCGCGGGTCGAAGCCGATCCAGTCGTAGTACTGGCCCGCCTTGTGCGGGACGACGTCGCGCAGCGTCGACAGGTTCAGCCCCGAGCCGCCCGGCCCGCCCGGGTTGACCAGCATGACGCCCTGCCGGTTGGCCTTCTTGACGGTCGCCTTCATTCGGGAGACAGCGAGCTTGGATCTTGCGACCGTTAGGCTTCGTGTAGTCGAGCGGGACGGACAGGAAGCCGCACTGCGCGCGCGCGACCACCAGGTCTTGGCTCTGGCAGGCCCCCCACGTGATCTTCGGGGCCGCCACGGCGGACTCGGCGCCGGCGAGGCCGGACGCGGCCAGGCGCCGGCGGCGAACACGGCGACGGTCCGTCTCACGGTGGAGCCTTTCGTCAGCTGCGCGAAGTCGGAGCGCAGGTTGTCGAGGAGCGCGGTCACGACGTCGGTCGGCGCGAAGAGCTGGTTGGACGAGGCCGGTCGGCCGGCGCGAGCGGTCCAGCGGGGAGGGCTCGGGCTGCGGCAGCCGGTCGCACTTCAGGTCGGGACCCTTCCCCGCGACCCGGCGCGGTACCGCGCCCGTGTCGAGGTAGGTCGCGATCGCCTCGTCGACGCACTTGTTGCCCTGCAGCGAGCCGCCGTGGGTGGTCGCGCCCACCTCGGCGATCAGGGACGCGGCCGGGAACTCCTTGCGGACCGCCAGCGCGCCCGCGTACGGCGTCGCGCCGTCGAGGGTGGCGTTGACCAGCAGGACGCTCTTGACCTTGCTGCCGTCGACCTTCACCGGCTTGCCGGCCTTCGCGGGCCAGAAGGTGCAGGGCATCGAGTACCAGAAGCCGCCCCAGGTCAGGAACGGCGCTTCCTTCGCGATCGAGTACGCGTCCTTGCGGACCTTCGCGTACTCGCGCGGGAACGGCCCGTCGGTGCACAGCGTCGCGTTGAACGCCGCGTAGCTGTTGTCGTCGCCGGGGGAGCCCGTGGCCTGGTACAGCCGGGAGATCGGGTCGAGCTGGCCGTCGTTCCAGTCGGCCCAGGCGCCCGCCACGGCCGGCCACCGCGACTCGGCGTAGCCGGCGAGCAGGAACGCGTCGTTCCACTCGGCGGCGCCGATGCTGCTCATCGGCTTCTGCGGCCAGCTTCGACTGCTCGGCGTAGAAGGCCTTCTGGACTGCGGCCGCGGAGGTGCCCAGGTTGTAGACCTTGTCGTGCGAGGCGGCCCAGGCGAAGAACTTCTTGATGACCTTCTCGAAACCGATCATCTGGCCGCGGCCGCCGTCGCCGTAGCCCGGGTAGGTCGGCGCGACGTTGCCGTCGAGCACCATGCGCCTGGTCCGCTGCGGGTACATGGTCGAGTAGACCTGCCCCAGGAAGGTGCCGTACGAGTAGCCGTACCAGTTGATCTGCTTCTCGCCGAGCGCCGCCCGGATCGCGTCGATGTCACGCACGGTGTCGACCGTCTTGACGTGGTCGAGAGCATCGGGCCGTTCTGCTTGCCGCAGGCCGCCGCGTAGCCCTTCGACCGCTTCACCCAGGCGGCCTCGTTGCCGGTGATCTTCTTCGGTTCGTCGGGGTGTAGGCCGGGCGCGGGTTGTCGAAGTAGTCGGGGTCGCAGCTCAGCGCGGGCTGACTCGAACCGACGCCGCGCGGGTCGAAGCCGATCCAGTCGTACTTCAGGCCGACCTTCTTCGGTACGGCGCCCTGCAGGATCGCCGGCCAGACGAGGCCCGAGCCGCCGGGGCCGCCGGGGTTCATCAGCATGACGCCCTGACGCTGCGCGGCCGGGACCTTGGCCTTCAGGCGCGAGACCGCGATGGAGATCTTCGCCCCGCTCGGCTTCGACCAGTTCATCGGGACCTCGACGAAGCCGCACTGGGCGCCGGCCGACACCAGGATCGTGTCGGAGCACGCGCTCCACGCGATCTTGGACGTGTCGGCCGCGGCCGCGGCGTCGGCGGCGGAGGAGACCCCGGCCGTGAGGGCCAGGCCGGTCACGCCCAGAGCGCCCGCCGCCGTGATCGCGACGACCTGCCGCGCGCCCTTGCGCACCCGCTCGCCGCGCTCGCTCGACCTGCTCATCGGCCACCCCTGCTCGTTGCGCTGATCCCCCGGCTCGCCGCCGTTCTCGGGCCGATCCTAAGTCGGGCTTGCCGCGCAATCCGGCGATAGGACGAACTTGGTGATCAATTCGACCGATTCCAGGTCTGTGGACAACCTGGGACGGTCAGCCTGCCGCGGCCGCCGCGGGGGCCGCCGACCGATCCGCGGCGAGGGGGCGGGGCTTGGCGAGGTGCCCGCAGCGGACGTCCGCGCGGTTGCCCGACAGGCGGGTCGGGCGCTTGCCGGTCACCAGGTAGCGCACGACCTTGTCGTCCACGCAGGAGTTACCGCTCAGCGATCCCGCGTGCGTGGTCGACCCGACCTCGGCGATCAGGGACGAGCGCGGGAACTCCCGGCGGACGCTCAGGGCGCCGGCGAAGGGGGTCGCCCCGTCCAGCGTGGCGTTCACCAGCAGCGCGCTCGCGACCTTCGACCCGTCGACCCCGAGCGGCTTGCCGTGCCCGCCCTTCCAGGTCAGGCAGGGGGCGCTGAACCACTGGCTGCTCCACGCCTCGAACGGCGCGTCGCGCGCCGTGACCAGCGTGTCCCGCCGAACGGTCGAGTACGTGCTCGGCCACGGCCCGTCGGAGCAGACGGTCGCGTTGAACGCCGCGTAACCGTTGTCGCCGGGGGCGTCCGCGTCGTAGATGGCCTCGACGGGCCCGCGCTGGCCCTTGCGCCAGCTGACCCAGGCGGCGGTGACGTAGGGCCAGTTGGACTCGGAGTAACCGGCGAAGAGGAACACGTCGCTCCACTCGGCCGGGCCGATCGGGCCGGCCGGCGCCACCCGCAGCGCGTTCTCCTGTGTGTAGTAGTTGGCCTCGACCTTCTCGGCGGTCCGGCCGAGCCGGTACGTGGAGTGGTACTTGGCGACCCATGCGAAGTACTCCTGGATCACCCGCTCGAAGGCGATGGACTGCGCGCGGGCGCCGTCGCCGTACCCCGCGCCGGCCGGGTCGACGTCCCCGTCGAGCACCATGCGCCGCATCCGGGTCGGGTAGCGGGTCGCGTAGGTCTGCGCGATGTACGTGCCGTACGAGAAGCCGTAGAAGTTGATCTGCTTCTCGCCGAGGGCCCGGCGCAGCAGCTCCAGGTCGCGGATCGTGTCGGCGGTGCGCATGTGCTCGATCAGCCGCGGGTGCTTGTGCGCGCAGGCCGAGGCGTAGTTCCGCGCGATCTTCAGCCAGGCCTTCTCGTTCGGCCCGACGACCGCCGCCGACCCCGGGACGTAGTCGGGCCGCGGGCCGTCGGTGATGTGCATGTCGCAGGTCAGGGCCGGCCTGCTGGCGCCGACGCCGCGGGTGTCGAAGCCGATCAGGTCGTACGCGGCCCGCGCCTTCTTCGGCAGGGTGCGGGCGAAGAACGCCGGCAACGTCAGCCCGGACCCGCCCGGCCCGCCCGGGTTGACCAACAGGACGCCCTGGCGCTTGCTCGGGGCGCCGTCGGCCCGGATCCGCGAGACGGCGATCTTGATCTTGGCGCCGCCCGGCGCGGCGTGGTCGAGCGGGACGGTCAGGTGGCCGCAGCGGGCGCCGGCGGCCCTCAGATCGGCGGCCGCGCACCTTGCCCAGGCGATCTCGGGCGCCGCCCGGGGGGCTTCGACGGAGGTGAGGACGGTGCCCGGCGTCCGGACCGAACCGGTCGCCGCGTTGACCCCGCTGAACGCAAGCGCACCGGTGGCCGCCATGACCGCGGTCCTGCGCATGTCCCCGGCCCGCATGCCCGCCCCTCGCTTCGGTCTCGACGAAGGGGAGAGCCTACGCAGGGATCCTGCGCGGGACTCGCCCGCCCGGGCGATCAGCCCTCGGCGTGCGTCCAGCCGCCGACAAGATCGTCCCGGGCCGCCGCCGTCGCGTCCGTGAGCTGCGAGAGCGCGGCGTCCTCCGGGGTCGGCAGCGGCGAAGCCGCGCAGGTCACGTCTGGACCCGGCCCGCCCTTGCGGACGGGGAGCTTGCCCGAGCGCAGGTACTCGAAGACCCGGTTGTCCACGCACGAGTTGCCGGCCAGCGAGTTGGCGTGGGTGGTGTTGTCGAGCTCCGCGACGAGGGCCGAGTTGGGGAACCGGCGACGCACCTCGAGGGCGCCGCTGTAGGGGGTCGCCCCGTCCATCGTCGTGTTGACCAGCAACACGCTCGGCGTGCGCTTGCCGACGACCTCGACGGGCACGCCCTGCGGTGCGGCCCACGTGATGCAGGGGGCGTTGAACCACACGTTGCCCCACGTCTCGAACGGCGCGACGGTGGCCGTGGCGAAACCGTCCTTGCGCCAGGTGGCGTAGTCGCGCGGCCAGGCCGAGTCGCCGCACTGGACGGCCACGTACATCGCGTAGCCGTTGTCGTCGGGCTCGGCCTCCTCGGCGTAGAGGTCCAGGATCGGCTGGGTCTCGCCCTTCACCCACTTCGCGAAGGCGGCCGCGATGCCTGGCCACAGGAACTGGGCGTAACCGGCCGCGAGGAACACGTCGTTCCACTCGCTCGGGCCCAGGTCGCCGACGGGCTCGACCCGCAGCGCGTCCTGCGCCTGCTCGTACTTCGCGCGCACCGCCGCGCCTGTGGTCCCCAGGTCGTAGACGCCGTCGTGCAGGGCCATCCAGTCGAAGAACTTCGTGATCGCCGCCTCGAACGCCTTGTCCTGGTTGAGCTGGGCCTCGTACCAGACGTCGCGCGGGTCGACGACGCCGTCGAAGACCAGCCGCCGTGTCTTGTCCGGGAACTTGGTCGCGTAGACCTGGCCGAGGTAGGTGCCGTAGGAGAAGCCGTAGAAGTTGATCTGCTTCGCGCCGAGGGCCTCGCGCAGGACGTCCATGTCGCGGACGGTGTCGAGGGTGGTCAGGTGCGGCAGCAGGGTGGGGTACTTCGCGGCGCAGGCAGAGGCGTAGTCGGCGGAGAGCTTCAGCCAGGCCAGCTCGTTGGCGCCCGGCATGGCGTCCGGCCCGGCCGTGGGGACGGGGTCGGGCTTGGGGCCCTTCGCGAAGTCGGGGACGCAGCTGACGGCGGGGCGGCTGTCGCCGACGCCGCGCGGGTCGAAGCCGATCAGGTCGTACGTGGCCCGGACGTCGGCGGGCAGCCGCGCGTCGAGGTAGAGGGGCAGCGTGAGGCCGGACCCGCCCGGCCCGCCCGGGTTGAGCAGCAGGGGGCCCTGCTGCCTGCTCGCCTTGGCGGTCGCCTTCAGCCGCGACACCGCGATCTCGATCTGCTTGCCCGAGGGCTTCGCGTGGTCGAGCGGCACCTTCAGCAGCGCGCACTGGGCCTTCGCCTCCGCGAGGCGGTCGTCCGCGCACTTGCCCCAGGTCAGCTTGGGCTTGGCCGGCGCGGCGGCGGCCTGCCCCGTGCCGGCGGACGTGGCCGTCACCGCCGCGACCGCGACGCTCGCCACCGCGAAGGTCAACCTCTTGGACGCCCGAACCCGCTTGATCGCCACGCGTACCGCCCCCTTTGCCGGCGACCCCCTGGCGGGAGGTTCGCCCCGAAGAGACCGATAGTGACGGCGATGCCGGATGTGGTCAACAAGGTGCGTCGCAGGTGCGAACGGGAGCGGACGCTCAGGTCACCGCGTGGACGGCCAGGCGAAGTTGGCGGCGGTGGTTGCGCAGCCCGTCCGCGGTGAACACGACGAGCGCGACCCAGACCAGGGCGAACCCGGCGAGCCGGCCGGGCGGGAGGTCCTCGCCGGCGACGGTGATCCCGATCAGGAACTGCAGGGTCGGGGCGAGGTACTGCAGCAGCCCGATGGTCGTGAGCGTGACCCGGCGGGCCGCGGCGGCGAACAGCAGCAGTGGCACGGCGGTCGCGACCCCCGCGCTGCAGAGCAGGAGGGTGTTGGCGACGCCGTGGCGACCGAAGGCGGCGGAGCCGTCCGCGGACGTCCACGCCAGGAACGCCAGTGCCGGCAGGAACAGCACCGCCGTCTCGACCGTGAGCCCCTCGACCGCGCCGACGCCGACCGTCTTCTTGATCAGCCCGTACGCCGCGAACGTCGCCGCCAGGAACAGGGCGATCCACGGCGGCCGGCCCAGGTCGACCGTCAGCACGACGACTGCGGCGGCGGCGATGCCGATCGCGACCCACTGGGCGCGGCGCAACCGCTCGTGCAGGACGAGGACGGCCAGGCTGACGGTCACCAGCGGGTTGATGTAGTACCCGAGCGAGGTCTCGAGGACGTGACCGTGGTTGACGGCCCAGATGTACGCACCCCAGTTCCCGCCGATCAGGACGGCCGCGAGGCCCAGCAGCGCGAGCTTGCGCGGCTCGGCGAGCAGGGCCCGCACCCCGCCGGCCGCCGCGCGCCGGCGGTCCACGACGCGCTGCAGGACGAGCACGAACGCCAGCGACCAGACGATCCGGTGGGCCAGCACCTCCGGCGCGCCGGCCGGCTGCAGGTAGGGCCAGTAGAGGGGGAACAGGCCCCACAGGAAGTACGCCCCGACACCGTAGGCGAGCCCCCGGCGGTCGGTCACGTCCCGAGATTAGGTCAGCGCGGTTTCAGGGCTTCGGGTCCGGACGCTTCTTGCAGGTGGCGTCCGCGCGGGAGCCCGACTTGCGTGCGGGCAGTTCGCCGTTGCGCAGGTACGCGGCCACGTACTTGTCGACGCAGGCGTTGCCCGCGAGGCTGACGCCGTGCTTGGGGGTCGGGTCGGACACCAGCCGCGACTTCGGGAACAGCTTGCGGGCCACGAGCGCGCCGGGGTACGGCGTCGCCGGGTCCACGGTCGAGCTCACCAACAGGATCGCCGGCGCCTTCTTGCCGTCGACCTTCGGCGCCTTGCCGCCCTTGACGGGCCAGCTCAGGCAGGCCACCGCCGTGCGCATCGTCGTGTGCCAGGCCGCGAACGGGGACTTCGCGGCGCTCGCGAACCCGGAGGTGCGCACCACCTTGTACTCGCGCGGCCAGGTGGCGTCGCTGCACTGGGTGGACAGGTACACGGCGGTGAAGTTGTCGTTCCCGCCGCCGCGGGACCTCCACTGCGCGGTCATCGGCGCCTTGTCGCCCTCGACCCACGAGCGGAGGCTGGCGGCCGTCCGAGCCCAGGTCGTCCAGCCGTACGCCGGCTGGTGGAAGGTGTCGGTCCATTCCGCCGGGCCGACCCGGCCGACCGGTTTTTTCCGCAGCTTCGCCAGCTCGCGGTAGTAGAGCGCCTCGACCTTCGCGGCCGTCTTGCCGAGGCCGTAGGTCTTGTGGTTCCGGGCCGTCCAGGCCCAGAACTTGTCGATGACCACCTCGAGGTACCCGGGCCGCGCCTTCGTGCCGGCGAACCAGATGGTGCTCGGGTCCGTCACCGCGTCCAGGACCATCCGGTAGGTGCGCCCCGGGAACGTGGAGGCGTAGAGCTGGGCCAGGTACGACCCCCAGGAGAACCCGTAGAAGCTGATCTTGTCGGCCAGGAAACCGCGGCGGATGAGGTCGATGTCGCGGACTGTGTCCATCGACGTCATGTTCTCGAGCAGCTCGCCGTACTTGGCCTTGCATGCGGCCGCGTACTTCTTCGTGTCCTTCAACCAGGCCTTCTCCGGCTTGCTGACCGCCTTCTTCAGCCCGGTCGTCGGCGTGTAGTCGGGCTTCGGCCCGTAGACGAAGTTGTTGTCGCACGACATGCGGGGGTTGCTCTTGTCGACCCCGCGGGGGTCGAAACCGACGATGTCGTAGCTCGCGGCGACGTCCTTCGGCAGGAGGCCGGCCATGCTGGCCGAGGTCGCCAGGCCACCCGAGCCCGGCCCGCCGGGGTTGATGATCAGCAGGCCCTGGTACTGGTCCCGGGGCGCAGTCGCCTTGACGACGGACAGCGCCAGCGTCATCTGCTTACCCTTCGGCTTGCTGTGGTCCACCGGCACGTTGGCGACGCCGCACACCGCGTCGAGCGCCTTCAGCGTGTTGTAGGGGCAGGTGTAGGTCGCGGACATCGGGGTGGCGGTGCGGGCGGGTGCCGCGGACGTGGTCTCCGTGCCGCGCGCGGGCGTCCCGGTGGCGGTGAGCGAGAGCGTGACCGCGAGCGCGGTGAGCGCTGTGCCGAGGCCGGCCGAACCGGCGGCCGAGCGAATTCTCACGACTCACCCCTCCCCGTGGAGCTCTGCCGGGGGATCTTGCCAGGCGGGCTGTTCCATGCGCGAGGGCGCCTGTCGGGGCGCCATAAGATCGGGCTCATGTCCGCCCAGATGAGCCCTGCCAGCTCCCCCCGGCACATCCTCACCGCGGTTGCCTGGCCGTACGCCAGCGGCCCGCGTCACATCGGTCACGTGGCCGGCTTCGGCGTCCCGTCCGACGTCTTCAGCCGCTACCAGCGGATGGCGGGCAACAACGTCCTGATGGTGAGCGGGACGGACGAGCACGGCACGCCGATCCTCGTCGCGGCCGACAAGGAGGGCGTCACCCCGCGCGCGCTGGCCGACCGCTACAACAAGGTCATCACCGAGGACCTGCGCGGGCTGGGCCTGACGTACGACCTGTTCACCCGGACGTCGACGCGCAACCACTACGCGGTCGCGCAGGACATCTTCCTGGGCCTCTACCACAACGGCTACGTCGCGACGAAGACGGCGATGGGTGCGTTCTCCGCCGACGGTCGGACGCTGCCGGACCGCTATATCGAGGGCACCTGCCCGATCTGCGCGTACGACAGCGCCCGCGGCGACCAGTGCGACAACTGCGGCAACCAACTCGACCCGATCGACCTGATAAACCCGGTCAGCAAGATCAACGGCGAGACGCCGCGGTTCGCCGAGACCGAGCACTTCTTCCTCGACCTCCCCGCGTTCGCGGAGGCGCTCGGGTCGTGGCTGCAGTCCAAGGGCGGCGACTGGCGGCCCAACGTCATCAAGTTCTCGATGAACCTGCTGGCCGACCTCAAGCCCCGGGCGATCACCCGCGACCTCGACTGGGGCGTGCCGATCCCGCTCGACGGCTGGCGCGACCGCAACGACAAGCGGCTCTACGTCTGGTTCGACGCGGTGATCGGCTACCTCTCGGCGTCGGTCGAGTGGGCGCGGCACTCGGGCGACCCCGAGGCGTGGCGCGCGTGGTGGCAGAACCCCGACGCCGAGTCCTACTACTTCATGGGCAAGGACAACACCGTCTTCCACACGGTGATCTGGCCCGCCCTGCTGCTCGGGTACTCGGGTCGCGGCGCGACCGGCGGGACGCCGGGGTCGAAGGGCGCGCTCGCGCTGCCCGACGAGGTCGTGTCGAGCGAGTTCCTGACGATGGAGGGCAGGAAGTTCTCGTCCTCGCGCTCGGTCGTCATCTACGTCAAGGACTTCCTGGCCCGCTACGACGCGGACGCGCTGCGCTACTACCTCGCGGTCGCGGGCCCGGAGACGTCCGACACGGACTTCACGTGGGCCGAGTTCCTGCGCCGCAACAACGACGAGCTCGTCGCCGGCTGGGGCAACCTGGTCAACCGGTCGATCTCGATGGCCGCGAAGAACTTCGGCGAGATCCCGCCTGCGGGCGAGCTCGAGGACATCGACCGCGAGGTGCTGGCCGTCGCCAGGCCGCCTTCGAGCCGGTGGGCGAGCTGCTCGACCGGTCGCGGCAGAAGGCCGCGATCACCGAGGCGATGACGGTCGTCGCGGCGGCGAACAAGTACCTGTCCGACACGGCGCCGTGGAAGCTCAAGGAGGACCCGATCCGCCAGGGCACGGTCCTGAACGTCGCCCTGCAGCTCGTCGACGACTGCAAGACGCTGCTGACGCCGTTCCTGCCGCACTCGTCCCAGAAGGTGCACGAACTGCTCGGCAACACCGGCGCGTGGTCCGGCTTCCCGGTGATCAACGAGGTCACCGAACCCGGCGCGGACGAGCCGTACTCCGTCCTGCAGGGCGACTACGCGACCGAGGCGGTCTGGGCCTCCCAGCCGATCGTCGCAGGGACGAAGCTGGCGACGCCGACGCCGATCTTCACCAAGCTCGACCCGTCGATCGTGGACGAGGAGCTGGCGCGCCTGGGCTGGAGTCCGGGGGAGTGACAGAGCGTTCGGCCGTTGCGCAGCACGTCGAAGGACGCGGCGTCGCGGGAGGCGATGCCGCCCGCGCCGGAGCCGCTGCGCGTCCCGGTCCCGGACAGCCACACCCACCTCGACCTGCAGGAGAGCGAGGTCGGCGAGGCGCCGTCGCGGCGGCGGCCGCGGTGGGCGTCCCGACGATGGTCCAGATCGGCATCGACGTCGCGTCCTCGCAGTGGGCGGCGCAGGTCGCGGCCGAGCATTCCGACGGTGTGGGCGACGGTGGCGCTGCACCCGAACGAGGCGCCGCGCCTTGACGCGACCGGGTGCGCTCGACGCCGCCCTGGCGGAGATCGAGGCCTCTTGCGGCGCTGCCGCAGGTGCGCGGGATCGGCGAGACGGGGCTCGACCATTTCCGCACCGAATCCCCGGACTGGGCACTGCAGGAGGAGTCCTTCCGGCGGCATATCGATATGGCCAAGCGGCACGGCAAGACTTTGGTGATCCACGACCGGGACGCCCATGCCGACGTCCTCGCGGTGCTGGCGTCAGAGGGTGCACCCGAGCGGGTGGTCTTCCACTGCTACTCGGGTGACGCGGCGATGGCGAAGGTCTGCGCCGATCGGGGGTACGTGATGTCCTTCGCCGGGAATGTCACCTTCAAGACCAACCAGCACCTGCGAGACGCTCTCACGATCGCCCCGGCGGACCTGCTGCTGGTCGAGACGGACGCCCCGTTCCTGACCCCGCTGCCCTATCGGGGCAGGCCCGAATGCGCCCTATCTGATTCCGCTCACTCTCCGTGCGATGGCGCAGGTCAGGGGCACTGACGAGGAAGTGCTGGGCACGGCTGTGGCGGCCAATACCGAGCGCGTATTCGGGCCCTTCTGAGGCCTTCTGACAATCGGACAATTCGGACATTGGCCGAGCTTCCGCGGCCTCGGGCACCCGGTCGAACCGGGGCAAGGGCGGGCAAAGGTCTGGGAGATCATCTCGGATTCACCCTGTGCAGAGGCGGCTTGCACTCTTACCGTCAGCGGCTGTGAGCCACTCGATTCGGTGCGATAAATCCGCCCAGATGGCGGCGTGATCTACATCACGTCCCTTTACATAGGGGAGGTGCACGTCGTTATCGTCCCGTGATCAGTGGCCGGGATCGGACGACTGGCCCGGGTTTTTGTGGGCCCCCAGATCTCGGTTCGAGCGCCTCGCCGCGCTTCGAGATTCAGCGTGCGCACTTCAGCCCGGGACCACCGTGCCCGGGAAGTTCGACCTCTGGAGCCCCGTGTCTCCGTCCTTAGAGCAGCCGCTCTCCGGAAACCGCCGTTGGAAACGAACGGTGGTGCACGCCGCGGTAGTCGCGGCGATGGTCATGGGCGTCAGCGCCTATGTCAGTTTCGACAAGACCGTCGACCTCACCGTCGACGGCGAAACGCGCAAGGTCCACACGTTCGCCGGCAGCGTCCGCGGCGTCCTCGAGCGCGAGGGCATCCAGATCGGCGAGCACGACAGCGTCGTCCCGGACCTGGACCGCCCGGTCTCCGACGGCCAGCGCGTGGCCGTCCGCTTCGGCCGCCCGCTCAACCTGGACGTGGACGGCGACGCCCGCCAGGTCTGGGTCACCGCCACGTCCGTCGAGGAAGCCCTCGCCGAGGTCGGCCTGCGCGGCGACGACCTCCACCTGTCCTCCTCCCGGTCGCAGCCCATCGGGCGCACCGGGCTGGACCTGCGCGTCCTCACCCCCCGCGACGTGACCGTGATCGCGGACGGCAAAACCCACGAACTCACCACGACCGCGACGACCGTCCGCGAGGTGCTGGCCAAGGCCGGCGTCACTCTCGACGGGCGCGACGAGGTCGCCCCCACCCTCACGGCCAGTCCCTCCGACGGCGCGAAGATCCGTGTCGTACGGGTCGACGCGCGCCGCGTCACGCTCGACGTCGAGATGCCGTACCGGGTCGAGCGGATCCCCGACCGCAAGATGTTCAAGGGCGACGAGAAGGTCGTCACCAAGGGCGTCAAAGGCCTCAAGAAGGTCACCGTCGAGCTCGTCAAGCGCGACGGCAAGTACAGCTCCAAGGAGACGGTCGCGGAGAAGGTCCTGCGCAAGCCCGTCCAGAAGGTCGTCAAGGTCGGCACCAAGGCGATCCCGTACGCCAAGGTCGGCCGGGCCGGCTCGCTCAACTGGGCCGCCCTCGCCCGGTGCGAGTCGGGCGGCAACCCCAAGGCCCGCAGCCCGTACGGCTACTACGGCCTTTACCAGTTCAGCCCCTCCACCTGGCGCTCCGTCGGCGGCAAGGGCCTGCCGAGTGAAGCCAGCAAGCAGGAGCAGACCTACCGCGCCCAACTGCTCTACCAGCGGGACGGGGCGCGCCCCTGGCCGGTCTGCGGGCGCAACCTCTTCCGCGGCTGAGCACCCTGGCCCTGACAGAATCCCGCGCATGACGGCGTCCGCGGGCTCCCGGCTACTGGGGCCCGCGGACGTTCGCGCGCTCGCCGACCGGCTCGGCGTCCACCCGACGAAGTCGCGCGGGCAGAATTTCGTGATCGACCCGAACACCGTGCGGCGGATCGTCCGCGTCGCGGGCGTCGGCCCGGCCGACGTCGTGCTGGAGGTCGGCCCCGGGCTCGGGTCGCTGACGCTCGCCCTGCTGCCGGAGGTGGCCGGCGTCGTCGCCGTCGAGCTGGACGCGGGGCTGGCCGCCGCGCTGCCGGAGACGGTGGCGACCTACGCACCGGAGCTCGCGGGGCGCCTGACCGTCGTCCCGGGGGACGCGCTGCGCGTGCGCCCCGCGGACCTGCCGGGGCCGCCGCCGACCGCCCTGGTGGCGAACCTGCCGTACAACGTGGCCGTGCCCGTCCTGCTGCACGCGCTGGAAACCTTCCCGAGCCTGTCCCGGGTGCTCGTCATGGTGCAGGCCGAGGTCGCGGAGCGGCTCGCCGCGGGTCCGGGCAGCCGCATCTACGGGGTGCCGTCGGTCAAGACCCGCTGGTACGCGGACGTCAGCCGGGCGGGCAGCGTCGGCCGGGCGGTGTTCTGGCCCGCCCCGCGGGTCGACTCGGGGCTCGTCCTGCTCGTCCGGACGGCGCCGCCCGTGAGCACGGTGGAGCGCCGTGAGGTCTTCGCCGTGATCGACGCGGCGTTCGCGCAGCGCCGCAAGACGCTGCGGGCGGCCCTCGCCGGCTGGGCCGGGTCGCCGGGCGCGGCCGAGGCTGCGCTGCGCGCCGCCGGGGTGGACCCGGGGGCCCGCGGGGAGTCGCTGGGGGTCGCCGAGTTCGCCCGGATCGCGGGGGCCCGACACACGGTCACGTAGGTTGATCCAGGCAATCTGATCCCTGCAATCACATCTGGGCAATCTGATCTGGGCAAGCCGATCTGGGCGAGCCGACGCAGACCCGAGGAGGCGTGCGTGTCGACCGTGACCGTCCGCGTCCCTGCGAAGGTGAACCTGCAACTGTCCGTGGGGCCCCTGCGCCCCGACGGCTACCACCATCTCGTCAACGTGTTCCACGCCGTGTCGATCTACGACGAGGTCGTCGCCGCGGACACCGCGAACGGCGATTCCGGCGTCTGGGTCACTGTGGAGGGCGCGTCGGGCGCGCCCGTCGAGGGCGTCCCGACCGACGGGCGCAACCTGGCCGCGCGGGCCGCCGTCGCGCTCGCGGAGCACGTCGGCGTCGACCGCGGCGTCCATCTCACCCTGCGCAAGCGGATCCCGGTGGCCGGCGGGATGGCGGGCGGCAGCGCCGACGCGGCCGCGACACTCGTCGCCTGCGACGCGCTCTGGGACACGAACCTCTCGCGGTCCGAACTGGACGCGCTGGCCGCGGGCCTCGGCGCCGACGTCCCGTTCGCGCTGCTCGGCGGAACGGCGATGGGGCTCGGCCGCGGCGACCAGCTCTCCCCGGTCCTGGCCCGTGGGCAGTTCCACTGGGTGTTCGCGTTCGCCGAAGAGGGGCTCCCGACGCCCGCGGTGTACGCGGAGTGCGACCGGCTCCGCCGCGACGTCCCGGCCGACACCAATACCGATACCGACACCGTCCAGGCCGACCCCGCCCAGACCTGGCCCGAGCCGACCGTCGACGAGCCGCTGATGGCCGCTCTGCGGTCCGGCGACGCTCGCGCGCTCGGCCGCGCGCTCACCAACGACCTGCAGCCCGCCGCCCTTGCGCTGCGCCCCGCGCTCGCCCGCACGCTGGCGGCCGCCGACCGGCACGGCGTGCTGGGGTCGATCGTGTCCGGCAGCGGGCCGACCTGCGCGTTCCTCGTCAGCTCCGTCGAGGACGGGTTGGACCTCTCGGTCGGGCTGACCGCGATGGGCCTGTGCCGCGACGTGAAGCGGGCGGTCGGGCCGGTGCCGGGCGCCCGGGTGGTTTCGTGAGCGACTCGAAAGTGCGGCCGCCCAGCCGACCGGGGCAGACGCGTCGGCGCGGCCGCGAGCGAGACAAGCGAACCTCGGCACTGAGCATGGAGAACTGACGGCAGTGGCAAACCTGATCAACCTGGAGAACGTCTCCAAGGCCTTCGGCCTGCGTGTCCTGCTGGACGAGGTCTCGCTCGGCGTCGGTGAGGGCGACCGCATCGGCGTGGTCGGGCGCAACGGCGGCGGCAAGACGACGCTGCTGCGCATCCTCGGCCGGCTCGAGCCGCCGGACGCGGGCCGCGTCACCCACGCGGGTGGGCTGCGCGTCGCGCTGCTGTCCCAGGGGGACGATCTCGACCCGAAGTTGACGATCCGTCAGATCGTGATCGGCGACCGGGCCGAGCACGAGTGGGCCGGCGACGCCCGGGTGCGCGACGTCCTCACCGGGCTGTTCGGCGGGCTCGGCATGCCCGGCTTCCCGGCCGGGCTCGACACGGTGGTCGGGCCGCTGTCCGGCGGGGAGCGGCGGCGGGTCGCTCTGGCCCGCGAGCTCGTCCGGGACCACGACCTGCTCGTGCTGGACGAGCCGACGAACCACCTGGACGTCGAGGGCATCTACTGGCTGGCCCGCCACCTCGCCGGGCGCCGCAACGCCCTCGTCGTGGTCACGCACGACCGCTGGTTCCTGGACGAGGTCTGCACCCGCACCTGGGAGGTGACGGGTGGTCAGGTCGAGGCGTACGAGGGCGGCTACGCGGCTTACGTGCTCGCGAAGGCCGAGCGGACGCGGGCCTCCGCCGTCGAGGAGTCCAAGCGGCAGAACCTCATGCGCAAGGAGCTCGCCTGGCTGCGCCGCGGCCCGCCCGCCCGGACGTCCAAGCCGCGCTTTCGCATCGACGCCGCGAACGCGCTGATCGCCGACGAGCCGCCCGCCCGCGACCCGATGGAGCTCGTCAAGTTCGCCACCGCGCGGTTGGGCAAGACCGTCTACGAACTGCACGGCGTGACTCTGCAGGGCGGCGAGAAGGTGCTGCTCGACAAGGTCGACTGGAACTTCGGCCCCGGCGAGCGCATCGGGCTCGTCGGGGTGAACGGCAGCGGGAAGACCTCCCTGCTGCGCCTGCTGCTGGACGAGGTCGGCCTCGCCGGCGGCAAGGTGACCCGCGGGCTCACCGTGAAACCGGGGCACCTGTCGCAGGAGGTCAAGGAGCTGCCGCCGAAACTGCGGGTCCTGGAGGCCGTCGAGCAGGTGGCGCGCAGCATCTCGATCGGCAAGAAGGACTTCACGGCGTCCGCCCTGCTCGACAAGTTCGGCTTCACCGGCGAGAAGCAGTGGACGCCGGTCGGCGACCTGTCCGGCGGGGAGCGCCGGCGGCTGCAACTGCTGCGCCTGCTGATGGGCGAGCCGAACGTCCTGATGCTCGACGAACCGACCAACGACCTCGACATCGAGACCCTGAACCAGCTCGAGGACCTGCTCGACTCCTGGCCGGGCACGCTGCTCGTCGTCAGCCACGACCGGTACTTCCTCGAGCGGACGACCGACCGGGTCGTCGCGCTGCTCGGCGACGGCGGGCTGCGGATGCTGCCCCGCGGCATCGACGAGTACCTCGAGCGCCGCCGGGACGCGGTCGCGAGCGCTCCGGCGCCCCGTCCCGCGTCGGGGGCGCCGTCCCCGGAGGCCCGCACGGGCGCCGTCGTCACCGCGGCGGAGGCCCGGGCCGCGCGCAAGGACCTCGAGCGCATCGAGCGGCGGATGAAGAAGATCGACGCGGCCGAGAAGGCGCTGCACGCGCAGCTGGCCCAGAACGCGACCGACTACGCGCGCGTCGCGGAGCTCGACGGGGAGCTGCGGGAGCTCGCAGCCGAGCGGACTGCGCTCGAGGACGAGTGGATGGCCGCCGCCGAGTCGGCGGACGTCTGAAGCCCCGGGTGGTTAATGCGCCGGGTAGTTTGTGCGCGTGGCAATTTTCGACGAGATCGCGCGCACCCGCCGGGAGATCGCCGGCTGGCTGGCGGGCGCCGACGACGACACCTGGGCGGCGCCCACGCTCTGCGCCGGGTGGAACGTCAGGGTCGTCGCCGGGCACCTGATCTCCCCGATCGTCCTGAGCCAGCCGCAGATGCTCGTGGCCGGGGCGAAGGCCGGGTTCCGGTTCCACAAGCTGATGGACATGACTGCCCGTCAGCTGGCGACCCGCCCCATCGCGGACATTGTTTCCGCGCTGCAGCAGGGGGCCGAGCACCGCTGGGTGCCCCCGCTGGCGGGGCCGCGCGCCATCCTGCTCGACGTGAGCACCCATCACATGGACATGCGCTGGCCGCAGAAGGACCCGCCCGTCCTCGACCGCAGCGTCGCGCTGACGCTGTTGAACTTCCTGGTCTCCGGCAACGTCGTGCTCAAGATCGCGACGCCGAAGCGCTTCGACGGCGTCCGGCTCGAGGCCGACGACCTGCGCTGGGGATTCGGCTCCGGGCCTGCCGTCCGCGGCCCGGCCGACGCGCTGATCCTCGCGATGGCCGGGCGCCCCGCGGGCCTCGACCGGCTGACCGGCGACGGCGTGGCCGTCCTGCGCGCACGCTCGGCCTGAGTTCTACCCCGTACGTCCGGCAACCGACCCGTCATAGGACGCTAAATGCCGGACGCACGGGGTCCGGGTTCGGGACTCGATGGCAACCCGACCAAGACGCCAACTTCCGGCAGGCGAGCGTGCCATGACCCTGCTACTCCGGGTTGTCGAACGGGGAGACCAGGTCGCGCAGGAGGGTCGCCAGGATGTCGCGCTGACGCTCGGTCAGGCCGGCGAGGAGCTTCTGCTCGTGGCTGAGCAGGTCCGACAGCGCGGCGTCGACCTCGGCCAGGCCCCGCTCGGTGAGCGAGACGAGCACCCCGCGGCGGTCGGTCGGGTCGGGGGAGCGCTGCACCAGGCCCTTGTCCGCGAGGCGGTCGATGCGGTTCGTCATCGTCCCGGACGTCACGAGGGTCTGGTTGAGCAGTTGGCCCGGGGAGAGTTGGTACGGGTCGCCCGAGCGCCGCAGCGCGGAGAGCACGTCGAACTCCCAGGTCTCCAACTCGTGCTCGGAGAAGGCAGCGCGGCGGGCCCGGTCGAGGTGCCGGGCGAGGCGCGTGACGCGGCTGAGGACTTCGAGGGGGCGCACGTCGAGGTCGGGACGCTCTCGGCGCCACGCAGCAACCAGTCGGTCGACCTCGTCTTGCATGGCGGGAGCATAACGACTTCAAGTCCAGTTCAAGCGTCTTAACGTCAAGAGAATACCTGGCTCAGCGTCGGTACGGGTCCGCGGCGGCGGCGTGGTCGCTAAGGTTTGCCGACGCACGGGCCGGGCCGAGCAGGACGAGGTGAACGGGTGGTCGAGGCGCGATGGGCACGCCGCCTGCGCCATCCGGGGCAGGCGATCCGGCAGGTGGCCGAAATGCCGGGCCAACTCGCCGAGGCCCGGGCCGAGCTCCGCAAGGCGCGCGGCGAGCTGAAGTCGGTCAGCGCGAAACTGCGTACCGCCGTCGCGGCCGAGGAGGAAGCCGGCACGCGCCTGGCGAGGACGGGCAAGGAGCTCGCCTCGGTCCGTGCCGAGCTTGCGGCCGCCCGTGCCGAGCTTGCCGAGACCCAGCGCGTCTCCCGTCGGTTCGGCAAGGACCTGCGCAAGACCGAACGGGAGCTCCGCGCGACGCGCCGGCTCTTCGAAGCCGGCGGCGGCGATCTCCCCGATCGGGTCGAGGCCGCCATGCGCGCGGTCCGGGCAGGCCGGCTGACCTACCTCGGGGTGCGCTCGCTCTCGGACCTGGCCTCGGTCGTGCTCGAGTTCGAGGAGAAAGGCACCCCCGGCGTCTTCCTCGAGGCGGGCACCGCCCGGGGCGGCTCCGCCATCGTGATGGCCGTCGCCAAGTCTCCGGGCCGCCCGCTGCGCGTCTACGACGTGTTCGGGATGATCCCGCCCCCCTCGGCTGCCGACGGGCCCGACGTCCAGGACCGTTACCGCGCGATCGCCGCCGGCGAGGCGAAGGGGCCCGAGGGGTCGGCCTACTACGGTTACGAGACCGACCTTCTCGCCCAGGTCACCGAGTCCTTCGCCGCGCTGGGGGTGCCGGTGGGCGAGAACGCCGTCGAGCTCGTCCAGGGCCTGTTCGAGGACACCCTCGAGGTCGAGGAGCCCGTGGCGCTGGCCCACCTGGACGGCGACTGGTACACCTCGACGATGGTCTGCCTGGAGCGCATCGTCCCGCACCTCGTCGTCGGCGGGCGGCTGGTCGTCGACGACTACGACTCCTGGTCCGGCTGCCGCCGGGCCGTGGACGAGTTCTTCGCCGGCCGCCGGGGCTTCCGGTTCGACCAGCGCAGCCGGTTGCACATCGTCCGGGAGTCCTAGGAGTCCGGGGTGTGGGATCCGGCGACCTACCTGGCCTACGCCGACGAGCGCACCCGGCCGGCTCGAGACCTGCTCGCCGCCGTGCACGTCGAGGACCCGGCCTACGTGGTCGACCTCGGCTGCGGGACGGGGACCTCGACGGCCCTGCTGGCCGCCCGGTGGCCGGGAGCCGAGATCCTCGGGCTGGACTCGTCGCCCGAGATGATCGCCGCGGCAGAGCCTGTCGCCCAGGTGCGTTTTGCGGTCGCAGACGCGAGCCGCTGGCGGGCGGAGCGCCCCGCGGACGTGATCTTCTCCAACGCCCTGCTCCAGTGGATACCGGGTCACCTCGACCTCTTGGAGGCGCTGCTGCTCGGCCTCGCGCCGGGCGGACGGCTCGCTTTTCAGGTCCCGGGCAACTCCGACGCGCCGAGCCACGCCCTGCTGCGCGAGCTCTGCGGGTCGCCGCGCTGGCGCGGACAGCTGGGGACGTTCGCGGAGCGCCGTGCGGCGTGCGAGCCGGGGGAGTACCTCGACCGGCTCGGGGGGCTCGGCCGGCACGCCGACGTCTGGGAGACGACGTACCTGCACGTCCTGGCCGGCGCGGACCCCGTCCTGCGCTGGATGAGCGGGACGGCGCTGCGCCCCGCCCTCGCGGCGCTGGGTGATCCCGCGGAGTTTCTCGCCGAGTACAGGGCGCTGCTGCGGGACGCGTACCCGGCCGGCCCGGTGGGGACGGTGCTGCCCTTCCGCCGGATCTTCGTCGTCGCGGGCATTACCTGAGCGGCGGGCAATCCGCGGGCCCCCGCAGAGCCGAACAGAAGCCGTGACCTTCCCGCTGAGCGAGACCCGCACGGCCTACCGGCCGGCGCCCGCGCCCGGCCGCGGCTGGTCGCCGAACGAATGCGTCGCCGTGGCCCTGGGCCTGACGTACCTGATGGTCGGGGTCGTCACGGCGGCGATCTGGACGGGCGCCCAGATGGCCGTCTCAGACGACCCGCAGGCCATGGGGTTCAGCCCCCTGCGGATCCTGTCGTACCTCGGGCTCGGGGCGGTCCTGCTGGCCGCCGCGGCGCACGGTTCGGCGAAGCGCGCCAACAGCATCCTCGGGGCGGCCTACCTCCTGGTCGGCCTGGTGGGCATCACCCTCGGCGGCGAAGGTGCCCGCCTTCTGACCCTCAACCACGTCGACAGCGTGATCCAGTTGTGCACCGCCGCGGTGCTGCTGGGCTTCGGCCGAACGCAGGACTGACGCCCCGTCCGAAAGATCGCCCGAAGTTGGGTGAAACCGAACCTCGACCAGCAGATTGTTGACCGCTGGTCGGGGCACACCGCATTGTGGGCCAAGCCGTTTCCCAGGCCATCCCCTTGCCCGGACCGAGCCCCCAGGCTTTAGGTTACGGTGTCGAAGGTTACGCAACCCTTACCCGGACGAAGAGGGCCCGCCGATGACGTTAACCGGTGCTGTGGCAGGCGCGGATGCTGTGACAGAGCCGGACCAGGCCGACGTGGCCATGGTCAAAGGCCAGATGGGCAGGGAGAAGAAGGGCTTCCTGGAACAGGCGGCCCTGTTCCTGTTCATCGTCGTCCCCCTCCTCGCTGTGGCGGCCGTCGTCCCCGTGACGTGGGGCTGGGGCCTGCATTGGCGCGACGTCGTCATCGCGGTCTTCTTCTACTACCTCACGGGCTTCGGGATCACGGTCGGCTTTCACCGCTACCTGACCCACGGCTCGTTCCGGGCCAACCGGCCGCTGCGGATCGCCCTCGCGGTCATGGGCAACCTGGCCGTCGAGGGCCCGGCGATCCAGTGGGTCGCCGACCACCGCAAGCACCACAAGTTCTCCGACCAGGCCGAGGACCCGCACTCGCCGTGGCACCACGGCCCGGGCGTCAAGGGGCTCGCCAAGGGCATGTACCACGCGCACATGGGGTGGCTGTTCGACCAGGAGCAGACCTCGCAGCAGCAGTACGCGCCCGACCTGCTGAAGGACCCCGACATGGTGCGGGTGTCCCGGATGTTCCCGCTCTGCGTCGCCGTGTCGATCTTCCTGCCGCCGCTGATCGGCGGCCTGGTGTCCTGGTCGTGGCAGGGCGCGCTGTCCGCGTTCTTCTGGGCGACGCTCGTCCGCATCGCCCTGCTGCACCACGTCACCTGGTCGGTCAACTCGATCTGTCACGTCATGGGCGCGCGGCCCTTTCGCAGCCGCGACAAGTCCGGCAACGTGTGGTGGCTGGCCGTGGCCAGCTTCGGTGAGTCCTGGCACAACCTGCACCACGCGGAGCCCACGTCCGCCCGGCACGGTGCCCTGCGCGGCCAGATCGACTCCAGCGCCCGCCTGATCTGGCTGTTCGAAAAGTTCGGCTGGGCCTCGCACGTCCGCTGGCCCGACCCCGAGCGCCTGGCGGCCCGTCGCGCCACCTGACCGGCGCCGGGCGCCCGGCTTCGGCATGATGACCCAGATGAGTGACCAGGAACACGGCGCCCCGCCGAAGGGCAACCGGGTGCGCATGACCGGCATCCAGCGGCGCGAGCAACTCCTGCAGGTCGGGCGCAAGCTGTTCGCGGAGCGTGGGTTCGAGGCCACTTCGGTGGAGGAGATCGCGGCGAAGGCGGGGGTCTCCAAGCCCGTCGTGTACGAGCACTTCGGCGGCAAGGAGGGCCTCTATGCCGTCGTCGTCGACCGCGAGACCGAGCTCCTCCTGCGGACGGTGACGGGCTCGCTCACGAGCGGGCACCCCCGCGAGCTGCTCGAACAGGCCGCGCTGTCGCTGCTCGAGTACATCGAGACCTCCGCGGACGGGTTCCGGATCCTCGTGCGCGACTCCCCGGTGGCGCAGTCGACCGGGACGTTCGCGAGCCTCATCAGCGACATCGCCGGGCAGGTCGAGTTCATCCTCGTCGAGCAGTTCAAGGCCCGTGGGTTCGACCCGAAGCTCGCGCCCATGTACTCGCAGATGCTCGTCGGCATGGTGGCCCTCACCGGCCAGTGGTGGCTGGACGTGCGCAAGCCCAAGCGCTCGGAGGTCGCCGCGCACCTGGTGAACCTCGCCTGGAACGGTCTGTCGGGCCTGGAGGCCAAGCCTGACCTGCGCACCTCGACCAAGTAACGTCTGGCGTGATGCACAATCCCGGGTCGTCCAAGGGCAGGACAATCGGTTTTGGTCCGATTAATGGGGGTTCGAATCCTCCCCCGGGAGCCAACCGGCCGGCGACCGCTCCACTGGAGGTGGTGAGCGCGTGACCCGCACGGCAGCCGTCGTCGTCCTGGCCGCCGGCGAGGGCAAGCGGATGCACTCGGCGACGCCGAAGGTGCTCCACGAGATCGGCGGGCGGTCCCTGCTCGGGCACGCCCTCGCCGCGGCCCGCGCCCTCGACCCCGACCGTGTCCTCGTCGTGGTGGGGCACGGCCGCGACGCCGTGACCGCGCACCTCGCGCAGGTCGACCCGGCCGCCGTCCCCGTCGTGCAGGAGCAGCAGAACGGCACCGGCCACGCTGTGCGGATCGCGCTCGAGGCGGCCGGGGAGCTGACCGGAACGGTGGTCGTGGTCTGCGGCGACGTCCCGCTGCTCACCGGCGAGACGCTGCGCGCGCTGACCGACGCCCACCACGCCGGCGCGAACGCCGTGCACGGTGCTGACCGCGATCGTGCCGGACCCCACGGGCTACGGCCGGCTGATCCGGGACGAGACGGGCGCGGTCCTCGGCATCGTCGAGCACCGGGACGCGACCGGCGAGCAGCGTGCGGTCGCGGAGATCAACTCCGGGGTGTTCGCGTTCGACGGCAAGCTCTTGCGGGACGCGCTCGGTCGCCTGCGCACGGACAACAGCCAGGGCGAGGAGTACCTCACCGACGTGCTGTCCATCCTGCGCGCCGACGGCCACCCCGTCGGGGCGCGCCTGGCCGCGGACCACCACGAGATCCTCGGGGTGAACGACCGCGTCCAGCTCGCCGAGCTGCGCCGGGCCCTCAACGACCGGGTCGTCGAGGCCTGGATGCGCGCGGGCGTGACGGTCGTCGACCCGGCCACCACCTGGATCGACGTGCAGGCGCGGCTGGCGGCGGACGTCACCGTCCACCCGAACACCCAGCTGCACGGCGCGACGCAGGTCGCGACCGGCGCCGTCCTCGGGCCGAACAGCACGCTGCGCGACACCGTCGTCGGCGAGGGCGCGAGCGTGCTCGCCTCGCACGCGACCGGCGCGGAGATCGGGCCGGGCGCGACGGTCGGGCCGTACTCGTTCCTGCGTCCCGGCACGAAGCTCGGCGCGAAGTCGAAGGCCGGCGCGTTCGTCGAGGTCAAGAACTCGACGGTCGGCGCGGGGTCGAAGGTGCCGCACCTGTCCTACGTCGGCGACGCGGACATCGGCGAGGGCTCGAACATCGGCGCCGCCACGATCGTCGTGAACTACGACGGCGTCGACAAGCACCGGACGGTGGTCGGCGACCACGTCCGGGTCGGCAGCGACACGATGCTCGTCGCGCCGGTGACGATCGGGGACGGCGCGTACACCGCGGCCGGCTCGGTGATCACCGACGACGTCCCGGCCGGGGCCCTGGCGGTGGCCCGCGGGCAGCAGCGCAACGTCGAGGGCTGGGTGGAGCGCAAGCGGCCCGGAAGCAGAGCGGCGCAGGCCGCCGAGACGCGCGCGTCGGATGGCGACCGACAGGAGCAGGCGCTCATGAGCGGCATCACCACCACCGGCGAGCGCAAGCTGCTGCTGATGGCCGGGCGCGCCTACCCGGAGCTCGCGGAGGAGGTCGCCGACCGACCTCGGCATCGGGCTGACGCCGACGACGGCGCGCGACTTCGCCAACGGCGAGATCTACGTGCGGTTCGAGGAGTCGGTCCGCGGCGCCGACACCTTCGTGATCCAGAGCCACGCGGCGCCGATCAACCAGTGGATCATGGAACAGCTGATCATGGTCGACACGCTGAAGCGGGCGTCCGCCAAGCGCATCACGGTCGTCCTGCCGTTCTACGGCTACTCCCGCCAGGACAAGAAGCACCGCGGCCGCGAGCCGATCTCGGCCCGGCTGATGGCCGACCTGTTCAAGACCGCCGGCGCGAACCGGCTCATCTCCGTCGACCTGCACACCGCGCAGATCCAGGGCTTCTTCGACGGGCCGGTCGACCACCTGTTCGCGCTGCCGCTGCTGGCCCGGTACGTGGGCAACCGCGTCGACCGGTCGCGGATGACCGTCGTCTCGCCCGACGCCGGCCGGGTGCGCGTCGCGGACATGTGGGCCGACCGCCTCGGCGCCCCGCTGGCCATCGTGCACAAGCGGCGCGACCCCAACGTCCCCAACAAGAGCACCGTGCACGAGGTCGTCGGCGACGTCGACCGGGCGCACCTGCGTGCTGGTCGACGACATGATCGACACCGCCGGGCACGATCACCCAGGCCGCGGACGCGCTGTTCGAGAACGGCGCGGCGGACGTCATCGTCGCCGCGACCCACCCGATCCTGTCGGGGCCGGCGGTCGACCGGCTGAAGAACTCGCGCATCTCCGAGGTCGTCGTCACGAACACGCTCCCGATCGAGGAGGAGCGGCGCTTCGACAAGCTCACCGTGCTCTCGATCGCGCCGCTGATCGCGCGGGCGATCCGCGAGGTGTTCGACGACGGCTCCGTGACGTCCCTGTTCGACGGTCACGGTTAGGCCCCCCGTGCGTCCGGCGATCCGCGCGTTATCGGACGCTGTTTGCCGGACGCAAGGGCCTGATTGGGCCTCGGGTACGGCGTCCGGGTAGGCTTCCGGGGTTGCCCGGCGAGGGATGCCCACACGGCCTCCGTGATCGACGGTCGTGGGTCTTCCCCGGGTGCCGTCGTTGTCGCAGCTGAAGAGGGAGCACCACCGTGTCCGAGGTCCGCATCGTCGCCGAACCGCGCACCGAGTTCGGCAAGGGCGCCGCCCGGCGTACCCGCCGCGCCCACAAGGTGCCGGCCGTTCTGTACGGGCACGGCAGCGACCCCCGCCACGTCTCCCTGCCCGGGCACGAGCTGATGCTCGCGCTGAAGATCAAGAACGCGCTGCTCACGCTCGAGATCGACGGCAAGGACGAGCTGGCGATCCCGAAGGCGATCCAGCGCGACCCGATCAAGGGCGTCCTCGAGCACGTCGACCTGCTGCTCGTGCGCCGCGGCGAGAAGGTCAAGGTCCTCGTCGCCCTGCACGTCGTCGGCGACCCGGTGCCCGACGCGATGATCGTCAGCGAGCTGAACTCCCTCGAGGTCATGGCCGAGGCTACGCACATCCCGACCGGCTTCGACGTCAACATCTCGGGGCGTCCGATCGGCTCGCAGATCCTCGCGAAGGAGATCGAGCTGCCCTCCGGTGTCGAGCTCGTCACCGACCCCGAGCACCTCGTCGTCAACATCGTCGGCGCGCAGACCGAGGCCCAGGCCGAGGCTGAGCTCGCCGAGGCCGAGGCCGAGGCCGGCATCGTCCACGACGAGCCCGAGGCTGCGTCCGACGAGACCGTCGCCGTCACGCCCGCCGAGTAGGGCGCAGGAACCCCGCAGCATCCGATGGCCGACGACGAGGGTTCCTGGCTCGTCGCCGGGCTCGGCAACCCGGGCCCGGACTACGCCGGAAACCGGCACAACATCGGGTTCCTCGTCGTCGACCGGCTCGCCGACCGCGCCCGCGCCTCGTTCAAGGCTCACAAGGCGGGGGCCGAGGTCGCCGAGGTCCGCCTCGGCGGCCCCGGCGGCCCGCGCGCGGTGCTCGCGAAGCCGCGGTCGTACATGAACCTGTCCGGCGGCCCCGTCTCCGGCTTGGCGCGCTACTTCTCGGTGCCGCCGGAGCGGGTCCTCGCCGTCCACGACGAACTCGACCTGCCGTTCGGGGCCCTGCGCCTCAAGCTCGGCGGCGGCGACAACGGGCACAACGGGCTGAAGTCGATCCGGGCGTCGCTCGGCACGGGCGACTACTTCCGGCTCCGCTTCGGCATCGGCCGTCCGCCCGGCCGGATGGACGCGGCCTCGTTCGTCCTGAAGGACTTCTCCGCCGCCGAGCGCAAGGACCTCGACCTCGAGATCGAACGCGCCGCCGACGCCGTCGAACTGCTCGTGCGTGAGGGCCTCGACCGCGCGCAGAACGCGTTCAACTCCTAGCTCTGCCCCGGGGGTGCCCCGTGCGTCCGACCAGCGACTCGTGATAGGACGCAGACGGTCGGACGCAAGGGGGTGCGGCGTTCTGCGTCTGTGTTCGGGCGTGACTGGCCGCTCATTCATGGTGAGCAGTCGCGACACGCCGGTGATGACCGGCGTGTCCTGCCTAGTCAGGCATGTGAGTGCACGGCGCATCCCTGACGTCCGGTCAGATGCAGGCCATAGGACGCTGACGGTCGGACGCACGGGTGCGCCGTGAGGCCCTGTCGGGCCGCCCGCCGGCTCGCCTCGTCGCCGTGGGCGGAGTCTCTCTCGGCAGCGTCGAGCCTCTCTCGGCAGCGCCGAGCGTCCCCGGGTTCCGGAGCCCGGGGGATGTTCACCGCCGGCGGGGGAGGTGGCGGGTGACGGGGCGTCAGGTGAGCGGCAGGTCGCGGACAGTCAAAAGCTCGAGCTCCGCACCGGACGCGGCGAGCAGGGTGGCGACCCCGGTGCGGCGCGGGTCGGCACGGTACGCCGCCGCCTCCGCCTCGCCGGGGAACGAGACGACGTGCGCCTCGACCCGGTCGTCGTCGCTGCGCAGCCGGCGCTCGAGCCGCCCGCCGTGCTCGGCGAGCAGCGGGAGCACGGCCGACTCGTAAGCCTCGAATGCCGCCGTCCCGCCCGCGGGCAGGCGGGCGATCAACAGGAAGGTCAGGGCCATCCGCACATTCTCGTCGCCGCCGCCGCCGAACCGGCCCGCCCGCCGCTCATGGATGAGCTGAGAACCGTGACACGCCGAGGCCGCTCGGCGTGTCGCTGCCCTCAGCTCATGCATGAGCTGAGGGTCGATCAGCCTGTGTTTCGCAGGCCGGCGGCGACACCGTTCACGGTGAGGAGCAGGGCGCGCAGGAGGAGCGGGTCGGGGTCGGTGCCTTCGGGGACGGCGCGCATGCGGCCGAGCAGGGCGACCTGCAGGTACGACAGCGGGTCGAGGTAGGCGTCGCGGGTGTCCAGCGTCGTGCGCAGGACGGGGTTCGCGCCGACGAGGCGGGTCTCGCCGGTCAGGGCGAGGACCTCCGCCATCGTCCGGTCGTTCTCGGCGGAGATCTTCTCGAACAGCGGGTGCAGCCGCGCCGGGGCGAGCGAGCTCACGTAGTGCCGGGCGATCCGCAGGTCGGTCTTCGCGAGCGTCATCTCGACGTTGGACACGAAGTTGCGGAAGAAGTGCCACTGCGCGTACATGTCGGCGAGGACGTCGCCGAACCCGGCCGCGCGGGCGGCGGCGAGGCCGGTGCCGAGGCCGTACCAGCCGGGGACGATCTGCCGCGACTGCGTCCAGCCGAACACCCACGGGATCGCGCGCAGGCCGTCGATGCCGCCGCCAGAGTCCGGGCGCCGCGAGGGGCGCGAGCCGATGTTCAGCGCGCCGAGCAGCTCGACCGGCGTGGAGGTGACGAAGTACTCGGGCAGGTCGGGGTGTTCGACGAGCTCGCGGTAGCCGGCGTACGCGGCGGCGGAGACGAAGTCCATGCAGTGGTCCCAGCGGGCCAGCGAGGCGTCGGAGTGCCGCGGCGGTCTGGTTCAGCACCGTCGCCTCGAGGACGGCCGCGAGCGTCAGCTCGAGGTTCTCCCGGGCGAGCGGCGGCAGCAGGTACTTGTCGGAGATGACCTCGCCCTGCTCGGTCACCTTCATCTCGCCCTCGAGCGTGCCGAACGGCTGGGCGAGGATCGCCTCGTGGGTCGGCCCGCCGCCGCGCCCGACCGTGCCGCCGCGGCCGTGGAAGAGCCGCAGCCGGACGCCGTGGGCGTGCGCCACGTCGCGCAGTTGCCGTTGCGCGCGGTGGATCTCCCACTGGGACGTGGTGACGCCGCCGGCCTTGTTCGAGTCGCTGTAGCCGAGCATCACTTCCTGGACGTCCCCGCGCAGCGTCACGACCCGGCGGTAGGACGGGTCCGACAGCAGCGCGTCGAGGATCTCGCCGCCGGTCTTCAGCTCGTCCGGCGTCTCGAGCAGGGGGACGAAGCCGATCCGCGCCTCCCCGCCGTTCTTGTGAGAGGGAGTCAGATCGACCAGCCCCGCCTCCCGCGCGAGCAGCGACGGCGGCGAGCACGTCGTCCGGCCCCGTGGTCATCGAGACGATGTAGGACTGCACGACCTTCGGGCCGAACCGGTCGAGGATCTGGGCGATCGTGGTGAACACCGCCATCGTCCGCGTGCCCGCCTCGTCCAGCGGCGCGGGGACGGGGGCGAGCGGCCGGCGGGACGTCAGTTCCTTGCGCAGGATGGACGTCCGGTAGGCGCGGGGCAGGTCCGCGTATCGGAATGCGAGCTCGCCGAGGCGGTCGAACAGCTGCCCGAGGACGTGGTGGTGGGCGTCGGCGTGCTCGCGGACGTCCATCGTCGCGAGGTGCAGGCCGAAGGCCGCGACCGTCCGGATCACGCGCTCCAGGCGGCCTTCGGCGACGAGCTGGCCGCCGTTGGCCGCGAGGGAGTCGCGGATGCGGACGAGGTCCGCGAGCAGCTCGGGGGCGCCGAGGTAGTCCCGGCCGGGTTCGTGCGCGCCGCTGCGGGCGACCCGCGCACGGGTGTTGAGCAGCTTCGCGCAGATGCACGTGGCCGCGAGCCGGTACGGCTCCTCGGCGTTGAGCCGCCGGTAGCGCGGCTCGATCTCCGGCAGCCGCTCGAGGTCGGCGTCGAGCGCCGCCGGCGAGCTCCGCGGAGACACCGATCACCTGCGTGGACTGCGACAGGTCCGAGCGCAGGCCGTTGACCCCCTCGAGCACCGACCGCAGCGCGTACTCCTGCTGGAGCACGAGGACTTCCATCGTGACCTGCGGGGTGACGTTCGGGTTGCCGTCGCGGTCGCCGCCGATCCAGGTGCCGAACGTCAGCGGCCGGGAGGTGACCGGCTCGGTGATGCCGAGGCGGGCCAGTTCGGCGGCGAGGTCCTCGAGGACGTCCGGGACGGCCTCGCTTGAACAGCTCGGCGAGGTAGTAGACGGCGTTGCGCGCCTCGTCCGCGGGCTCGGGCCGGTTGGCCCGCAGCTCGTCGGTCTGCCACAGCAGGTCGATGACTTCGGCCAGGCGCCGGTCGAGGCGGCGCAGGTCCGCGGGCGTCTCGGCGGGCGTGGACAGCAACTCCGCGACCTGGCGCAACTTGGCCAGGTTCGTCCGCCGCGCGGCCTCCGTGGGGTGCGCGGTGAACACCGGGCGGACGCCGAGGCGTCGCACCTGTTCGCGCACCACGGCGGGGTCGAGGTCGGCGGCGGCGATGCGGTCGACGGCCTGCGCGAGCCAGCCGCCGTTCTCCGCGCGCAGCCGGCGCAGCTCGTGGCCGCGGTGCACCTGCTCGGTGATGTTCGCCAGGTGAAAGTACATCGCCGTACGCGCGGACGAGCTTCGTCGTCGTCGCGAGGTCGACGCGATCGAGCCGGTCGGACGCGGCCAGCGGACGGTCGCGGATCAGCGCGCGGACCTCCTCCACGAGGTCGAACAACCCCTGGCCCTCCTGGCGGACCAGCGTCTCGCCGAGCAGGTTGCCGAGCCGGCGGATGTCGGCCCGCAACGCCGCGTACTCCTCCGGCTCCAGCGCGGCGCCTGGCGTCGGGATCGTCTGCATTCGGCCGAGGCTAGTGCTCCCGGGCGGCCCCTCCGCATTGGTTACCCCGTGTTTACAGCGCAGTTCTCGCCGGGTCACCCCGTGTCTGTCACGCTCGGTCGCAGGAGGCGCGCCCGCATGAAGGTGGTTCGGTCGAAGGTGGTGCACGGCGACTTCCAGGGCGGCTACCGGCTGCGCTTCTCCACCGTCCACGGGTACCGGCGCGCGTACGTGCTCACGGGCAGCGGGCCAGCCGTCCTGCTGCTGCACGGCATCGGCGACAGCTCCGACACGTGGCGGCGGGTGATCCCGGAACTCGCGGCGGACTACACGGTGATCGCGCCCGACCTGCTCGGCCACGGTCGCTCCGACCGGCCGCGCGCCGACTACTCGATCGCCGCGTACGCCTGCGGCATGCGCGATCTGCTCAGCGTCCTCGACATCGAGCAGCGTCACGTCGTCGGCCACTCGCTCGGCGGCGGGGTGGCGATGCAGTTCGCCTACCAGTTCCCGGAGCGCTGCGAGCGTCTCGTCCTCGTCGCGTCCGGCGGCGTGGGGCGCCAGACGAACCCGCTGCTTCAACTGCTCGCGACGCCGGGCATGGAGAGCGTGTTGCCGATCCTGACCGCGCCGGGTTTCCGCCATCTGGGCACCGCGGCGATCAAGGCGATGAAGGCGCTCGGGACGGACCTGGGCCGCGACGCCGACGACCTGATCGACCTGTTCGACGCCCTGCCCGACCGGATGGCGCGCAACGCCTTCCTGCGCACGCTGCGGGCGGCCGTCGACCGGCACGGGCAGGTCATCACGATGCTCGACCGCTGCTACCTCACCGAGGGCATGCCGACGCTGCTGATCTGGGGCGGCCGCGACGCGGTCATCCCCGCCGATCACGGCCGGATCGTGCACGCCGCCATGCCCGGGTCAGCAGGCTGGAGATCTTCGACGACGCCGGGCACTTCCCGCACCACGCGTCCCCGGAGCGGTTCGTGGCGCTGCTGCGGGAGTTCCTGACGACGACGGAGCCGGCGTCGTACAGCGTCGCCGAGTGGCGCGCGCTGCTGCGGGCGGGGCGCAGCGGGCGGCCGGGCGCCGCCGCCGGGCCCGGGGCCGGCCGAGGTCATGGCGGACGCGGTGCCCAGCGGCGCCTGAGCTGGCTCCCGGGTTCGCGGGAGTCTCGCCGGGCGCGTACGGTTTAGTTAGTTGACTTACTTTATGGAGGCGCGCGTGGTGGCGAGCAAGCGGACGAGGCTGGTGGAGGCCGCCGCTGAGCTCGTGCACGCGGACGGCTACCACCGCACCTCATTGGCGCGGATCGCCGAGCGGGCGCAGGTGCCGCTCGGCAACGTCTACTACTACTTTGCGACCAAGGCGGCGATCGTCGAGGCGGTGGTCGACGGGCTCGCTGCGGGCCAGGAGGCGTTACGCACCCAGGGGGCGCGCGACGACGACCCGCGCGAGCGCCTCGCCGCCATCGTCGCGATGCTCAAGCGTGACTGCACGGTGCTCGCGCGTTCCGGTTGCCCGATCGGTACCCTCGGGTCCGAGCTCGCGAAGGGCGACGGGCCGGCAGCGGCTCGGGTCGGCGCCGTCCTCGGCGACTGGATGACGTGGCTGTGCGAGCAGTTCGCCGCGATCGGTCGTCCCGACCCCGCCGGCGACGCCCGACACCTCCTGGCCGCGCTCCAGGGTGCGTCGCTGCTGGCGCACGTCCTGAACAACCCGCACCTTGTCGAGGCGGAGGCGGACCGGATGCTGGCCTGGGTGCGCTCGTTGTGACCCGGGTTCTCGTGACCGGGGCGACGGGGTTCCTCGGCGGGCACATCCTGGCGGCGCTGGCAGGGGATCCTGCGCTCACGCTCGTCGCCGCGTGCCGGCGGCCGGAGCAGCTCGACGCGGCGTTCACGGGCGAGGCGCGAGTAGGCGACCTGACCGACCCGGGCTACCGCCGTGAGGTCGTTCGCGACGTCGACGTCGTCTGCCATGCCGGGACGTGGGCGGCGTTCTGGGGTCATCGCGCGCTGGAGCGTGAGCGTTTCCACACGCCGGCGCTGGACCTACTCGAGCGGTCCGTCGACGCAGGCGTCGGACGCTTCGTCCTGGCGAGCACGGTCGCGGCCGGCGCCTCCGGGCCGATCACCACGACGACGCAGCGCGACGCGGCCCCGCCCCCTGCCCGGTTCTGGCCGCACCTCGACCTGCTCATGGACCTTGAACGGCAGATGCGGGAGCGGGCCACGGCCGCGACACGGATGGTGACGCTGCGCCTCGGTCATTTCGTGGGCCCCGGCAACGTCATCGGTCTGGTCCCCGCGCTGGCGCCCCGGCTGCGGACCCGCCTCGTGCCCTGGCTCGCGGGCGGGGGAGCCCGGCTCCCGCTGGTCACCGGCGGGGACCTCGGCCGCGCGTTCGCGTGCGCGGCCCGCGCCGACCTGGCCGAGCCCTTTGACGCCTTCGCGATTTGCGGGCCCGAGTTCCCCACCGCCCGTGAGGTCATCTCCTTCGTCGCCCGGGAGATCGGGGTGCCGCCGCCGCGGTTCAGCGTCCCGTATGCCGCGGCGCACGCCCTGGCGGCGCTGAGTGAGTTGGTGAACCCGGTCGGGCCGGGCCCCGCACCGTTCCTCACCCGCTCGACGGTGCACCTCGCGCGCGACTGGTGGTGTCCGGACGAGCGCGCGAGGACCGTGCTCGGTTACGAACCCACCGGCGACTGGCGCCCCGCGGCCCGCGCGGCGCTGGCCGAAGCCGGCGACGGGTGGCCTCGGCTCCGGCAGGACTGACTGGGCAAAACGCGCCTGCTCTGCCCAGGGTGAAACGAAACGGCGATAGGCACAAGTCGTGAAATTTCCGTACGGGCTTTCATTGACAAAGCAATTCCTTCGGGTAATGCCGACGCTGCCTTGGGAACTTGCAGGAATTCGGTCTGTAGCGTCCGTCACATGTCTTCGCCCCGTCACGCTGCCGCGCGCAAGACTGCCGGGTCCCGGCGTAAGCCCGCGGCCGCGATCGCCCCGGTGGGCCTGCCACCCGGTGGACGGCACCGGGCCCCGTCCCGAGATCCGGTCCTAGGCCCCACGGCGATAGGGATGGCGGCGGTTGCGGTCGTCGCCGGCGGCGTCGGCGCCTCTGCCGCGGTTTCCGCGACCAGCGGCTCGGCCGGTGGGCAGCGCCTGCCCGCCGAAGCGATCGGCGTCAAGGTCGCACAGGTGGACGTGGAGGCGGGGCCGGTGTCCGTCCGGGCCGCGCCCGAGACCGCGGCGCTCGCCCCGGCGCCGCCGGCTGCAGCCGCCAGGGTCGAACCGGCCCGTCCCGCGACGGCCGAGACCACGGCCGCGGACGTGGCGAAAGCCCGCGTCGAGTCGGTGCGCGCGGCCCGTGCCAAGGCCCGGGAGCTTCTGGCGGAGCGGGTAAAGGCGATCGACGAGGCAGCGCAGCACGCCGCCGCCACGACGGTCGAGCGCTCGATCGCGCGCCGGGGCTGCGGGTACGTCGCGCGGATCCAGCGGGAACCGAAGCTCGACTCGGCGCAGTTGCGCAACGTCCGCGCGATCGTCGACGTCGCGAAGGAGCTCGAGCTCCCGCCGCGCGCGGCGGTCATCGCGCTGGCGACCGCGCACCAGGAGTCCTGGCTGAAGAACCTCGAGCTGGGGCGACCGCGACTCGATCGGGTTGTTCCAGCAGCGGCCGTCGATGGGCTGGGGATCGCGCTCGCAGATCACCGACCCGGAGTACGCGGCCCGCGCGTTCTACCGCGCGCTCGAGGAGGTCTCGGGCTGGCGGGAGATGTCGGTGACGGTGGCCGCCCAGCGGGTCCAGCGGTCGGCGTTCGGCTCGCGCTACGCGCAGTGGGAGCTGATGGCGGCGAAGCTCGTCGCGACGACGATGGACGTCCCGGCGGCGGACCTGCGGTGCGAGTGAGCAGTTCTGATTAGCCTGTCCCCATGAATTCGAGGCACACCGCCGCGCGGCGGCCGTCGCGGCGGCGCTGATCCTGCTCTCGGGCTGCGGCGGCTCCGGCGAGAAGGCCGAGGTCGCCGCAAAATGCACCGATGACGCAGACCGCCCCGGAAACGCAGGCCGTGAGCGCGATCGTCGAGCAGTTGCCGCCGGACGCGTTCGCGGAGCGCATGAAGAACAAGGCCGCGATGCTGATCAACGTCCACGTCCCGGACGAGGGCGAGATCGCCGGTACGGACGCGCACATCCCGTACCTGTCCGTCGCGGTCAGCGAGAAGCTGCCGGCCGACAAGGATGCCGAGCTGCTGATCTACTGCCGCTCCGGGCGGATGTCGACCGAGGCGGGCCAGGCGCTGGTCGACGCCGGGTACACCCGTGTCGTCGAGCTCGCGGGCGGGTTCGAGGCGTGGAAGGCCTCAGGCCGCAAGATTGCCCCTGCCGCGACTTAGTGGGCCGCGACGTAGGCTGATCGCGAAACCCCGCCCCGCACCGGATGCGGGGCGTTCGTGTTGCCGTAGGCACCCGCCAGAAGCGAGTACGACGTTGTCCCTGCCGGCCTGCTCGACGTCCTCGCCGACGACCCCGCGCTCGCCGCGACGCTCGACCGCGCCCGCGCGGGCGACCTGCCCGCCGCCGACCTGACCGCGACGCCGGGCCTGCGCCCGCTGCTCGTCGCGGCCCTCGCCGCCGCGTTCGGCGCGCCCGGTGCTCGCCGTCGTCGCCACCGGCCGCGAGGCTGAGGACCTGGTGGCGGCGCTGCGAGCCTGCTGCCGCCGCGAGCGGCGTCGCGCTGTTCCCGTCGTGGGAGACGCTGCCGCACGAGCGGCTCTCGCCCCGCTCCGACACGGTCGGCCGGCGCATCGCCGTGCTGCGCCGACTGGCCCGCCCGACCGCCGACGACCCGGCGTCCGGCCCGCTGCAGGTCGTCGTCGTGCCCGTCCGCAGCCTGCTGCAGCCGATGGTGCCGGGCCTGGGCGAGCTCGAGCCGGTGAGCGTGCGGGTCGGCGACGAGGTCGAGCTGGACGCGGTCGTGAACGGCCTGGCGGCCGCCGCGTACGTCCGGGTCGACCTGGTCGAGAAGCGCGGCGAGTTCGCCGTCCGCGGCGGTATCGTCGACGTGTTCCCGCCGACGGAGGAACACCCGCTGCGGGTGGAGTTCTGGGGCGACACGGTCGAGGAGATCCGGGCGTTCAAGGTCGCCGACCAGCGCTCGCTGGACGCCGACCGGGTGCCCGAGGCGCGGACGAGCCTGTGGGCCCCGCCGTGCCGCGAGCTCCTGCTCACCAAGGACGTCCGGGCCCGCGCCGCCGCGCTCCGCCAGCGACCACCCGGAGCTGGACGAGATCCTCGGCAAGATCGCCGAGGGCATCGCGGTCGAGGGCATGGAGGCGCTGTCGCCCGTCCTCGTCGACGGCATGGAGCTGCTGCTCGACCAGCTGCCCGCCGGCACGCACGCTGCTCGCCTGCGACCCCGAGCGGATCCGCGCGCGGGCGGCCGACCTCGTCCGCACGAGCCAGGAGTTCCTGGACGCGTCGTGGTCCGGCGCCGCGTCCGGCGGCAAGGCGCCGATCGACCTGGGCGCGGCGGCCCTGCGCGACCTGCGACGAGGTCCGCGACCACGCGCGCGAGCTCGGCATCCCTTGGTGGTCGTCTCGCCGTTCGCCGAGGGCCCGTAGAAGTCGGCGCTGAGGACGAGACGCGAGACGCCGGGATGCGTCCGTCGCGGCCAGGCCCAGGCACCCGAGGCGTACCGCGGCGAGACCGAGCGCGCGGTCGCGGACGTCAGCGGCTGGCTCGCGCAGGGCTGGCGGGTCGTGCTCGTGTTCGGCGGGCACGGCACGGCCGCCCGCGCGGTCGAGGTGCTCGCCGGCGCCGACCTGCCCGCCCGCCTCGTCGAGGACGTCGACACGGCGCCCGAGCCGGGCGTCGCGCTCGTCACCTGCGGCCAGCTCGCGACCGGGTTCCTGTCTCGGAGCCGCTGCGCCTCGCCGTCCTCACGGAGACCGACCTGACCTCCCGGCGGGCGCGTCCACCCGCGACCTGCGCGGCAAGATGCCGAGCCGCCGCAAGAACATGGTCGACCCGCTCCAGCTGCGGGTCGGCGACTTCGTCGTGCACGAGCAGCACGGCGTCGGGCCGGTACTGGAGATGGTGCAGCGGACGGTGCAGGACGCGACCCGCGAGTACCTCGTCATCGAGTACGCGCCGAGCAAGCGCGGCCAGCCGGGCGACCGGCTCTACGTCCCGACGGACGCGCTCGAGCAGGTCACCCGCTACGTCGGCGGCGAGGCCCCGAGCGTGCACCGCCTCGGCGGCGCGGACTGGCAGAAGGCGAAGGGCCGGGCCCGCAAGGCGGTCAAGCAGATCGCGGGCGAGCTGATCCGGCTGTACGCGGCCCGCACGTCCGCGCCGGGGTACGCGTTCTCGCCCGACACGCCCTGGCAGCGCGAGCTCGAGGACGCGTTCCCGTACACCGAGACCCCGGACCAGATGGGCGCCATCGACGAGGTCAAGGCCGACATGGAGAAGGCCGTACCCGATGGACCGGGTGATCTGCGGCGACGTCGGCTACGGCAAGACCGAGATCGCGGTGCGGGCGGCGTTCAAGGCGGTGCAGGACGGCAAGCAGGTCGCCGTCCTCGTGCCGACGACGCTGCTCGTGCAGCAGCACTCGAACACGTTCACCGACCGCTACGCGCCGTTCCCGGTGACGGTGAAGGCGCTGTCCCGGTTCAACACGAACGACCGAGGCGACCGCGATCGTCGCGGGCCTGGCCGACGGAACCGTCGACGTCGTGATCGGCACGCACCGCCTGCTGCAGCAGCACGACGCACTTCAAGGACCTCGGCCTGATCATCGTCGACGAGGAGCAGCGCTTCGGCGTCGAGCACAAGGAGCAGCTCAAGCACCTGCGCGCGCACGTCGACGTCCTGACGATGTCGGCGACGCCGATCCCGCGGACGCTGGAGATGTCGATCACCGGCATCCGCGAGATGTCGACGATCCAGACGCCGCCGGAGGAGCGCCACCCGGTGCTCACGTTCGTCGGCCCGTACCAGGACAAGACGATCGCGGCGGCCGTGCGGCGCGAGCTTCTGAGGGAGGGTCAGGTCTTCTACGTGCACAACCGCGTGGAGACCATCGACAAGGCGGCGAAGCGGCTGCAGGAGCTGATCCCGGAGGCGCGCATCGCCACCGCGCACGGGCAGATGAACGAGCACGCGCTGGAGAAGGTGATCGTCGACTTCTGGGAGAAGGCGTTCGACGTCCTGGTCTGCACGACGATCGTCGAGACCGGGCTCGACATCTCCAACGCCAACACCCTGATCGTCGAGCGCGGCGACATGCTCGGGCTGTCGCAGCTGCACCAGTTGCGCGGCCGGGTCGGGCGCTCGCGCGAGCGCGGGTACGCCTACTTCCTCTACCCGCCCGAGAAGCCGCTGACGGAGACCGCGCACGAGCGGCTCGCGACGATCGCCCAGCACACCGAGCTCGGCGCCGGCATGTACGTGGCGATGAAGGACCTCGAGATCCGCGGCGCCGGCAACCTGCTCGGCGGCGAGCAGTCCGGCCACATCGAGGGCGTCGGGTTCGACCTGTACGTCCGGATGGTCGGCGAGGCGGTCGCGGAGTACAAGGCCGAGGCGGAGGGCCGCGAGCCGCCGCCCGCGGACGTCCGGGTCGAGCTGCCGATCGACGCGCACATCCCGCACGCGTACGTGCCGGGGGAGCGGCTGCGCCTCGAGGCGTACCGCCGCATCGCGGACGTCGGCGCGATCGTCTCCCGCGACCCGGACGCCGACATCGACGGGATCCGCGAGGAGCTCACCGACCGGTACGGCCCCGTGCCCGACGCAGGTCGAGAACCTGCTGGCGATCGCGCGGTTCCGCGCCCACGTCCGGGCGGCCGGCGTCGCGGAAGTCACACTCGCCGGCAACTGCCGTGCGGTTCGGCCCGGTCGACCTGCGGGAATCGCAGCAACTGCGGCTCGAAGCGGCTCTACCCGGGACTTTGGTCAAGACGACCGTCCGTACGATCCTGGTGCCGCGACCGACCACCGCGCGCATCGGCGGGACCCCGATCGCCGGAACTGCCGCTGCTGGACTGGGCGCGAGCAGCTGGTCGACGACGTGCTCGCCGAGTCGTGCCTGGCAAGGAGAACGACCGAAGTGAACCGCCGCGTCGCCCGCTCCTGGCGCCCTCGCTCGCCACCGTGCTACGCCTCGCGGCCTGGCCCTCTCCGCCTGCGGACGGCGTCGACCATGCTCGGTTCCGCGGCGGTCGTGGACGGCGAGCGCATCTCGATCTCCGAGGTCCAGGCGACGATCGCGAGGTCCGCGACCTGCAGGTGCGAGCTCGGCGCGGCCGACCCGGAGATCGGCCCCGGACGCGGCGCAGAACGAGGTGCACCGCCGGGTGATCGGGCTCGTCTTCGACGCAGGCCGCGCGAGACCTCGGGGTCGAGCGTGACCGACGGCGAGGTGGCGAACGCGGGCGCACGGCAGCGCAGCCGGCCGCGGGCTCGGAGGAGGCCTTCCTGCAGGGCTTCGCGCTCCAGAACGGCATCACGCCCGACCGGAGGTCTCCGAACTGCTCCGCCGCGCGCTGCTCGTCGAGAAGATGTCGGAGAAGGTGGCGCAGGACGCGGGCGTGGACCTCGCGACCGACCGAGCGTGCGGGACAGGCTGACCGCCTGCCTGGTCGCCACCGCGAAGAAGATGCACATCAAGATCAACCCCCGCTACGGCACGTTCGACGCCGACAAGGGCCAGATCGTCCCGGCCACGCCGGACTACGTCGCGGAGAGGACGAGCCCCGACCGACACCGCCGACCGACACCCCGACCGACAGCCCCGACCCACGGTGGTCTGCGGCGACGCCCGAGGCGCCGAGCCCGACCGGGACCGACCGTGACGGCGGACTCGTGACGGGCGCGCCCGCGGGGCGGCTGGTCCTGCTCGTCACGAGCCACCGGGTCGCGCCCGGGCTGCTCACCTGGCAGGCGTGGCAGCTGCTGCAGCGGCGCGGAGGTGTACGCGGGTGCGGAGCCGAGCCCGCAGGAGCCGTTCCTCGCGGCGGCGGGCGTCGAGGTGCGCCGCGTCGCGCCGACGACCGACCCCGCGTCGAGGCCGCAGCGCTGCTCGCCGCGCGCGGAGAAGACCACCGTCGTCCGGATCGCCGGGCCGGAGGGCGACCCCGAGCTGGCCCTGGCCCTCGGCGAGCTCGTCGCCACCGACGCGGACGCCGGCCGCGCCCAGCCCGAGATCGAGGTGGTCGGCGGGTCCTACGACCTGCCCGGAGCGCGCCTGCTCGACCTGGTCGCGGTCATGGACCGGCTGCGCTCGCCCGGCGGCTGTCCGTGGGACGCGCGCCAGACGCACGACTCGCTGGTGACCGTACCTGCTCGAGGAGTCCTACGAGACCGTCGAGGCCGTCGAGTAGCGGCGACCGCGCGCACCTGCGCGAGGAACTCGGCGACCTGCTGCTCCAGGTGATGTTCCACGCCCGGATCGCCGAGGAGCACGCCGAGGACCCGTTCTCGGTCGACGACGTGGCGGCCGGCATCGTCGCCAAACTGATCCACCGTCACCCGCACGTGTTCGCGGACGCCGGACGCGTCGACCTCGAGGCGGTCGAGGCGAACTGGGAGACGATCAAGGCCGCGGAGAAGGGCCGGACGTCCGCGGTGGACGGGTCCCGCTCGCGCCAGCCGGCGCTCGCGCGGGCCGCGAAGCTCATGCACCGGGCGACCAAGGTCGGGCCTCGAGGTCGAGCTCCCGGCGCTGCCGGCCGGCCTGGCCGAGGCGATCGGCGAGGCCGCGGACGTCGGGGACGTCCTGCTCGCCGTCGTGGCCCTCGCCCGGGCGCGCGGCCTGGACCCGGAGGCGGAGGTGCGCGGCCGCGGCCCGGCGCTACGAGGCGGCGGTCCGCGCCGCGCGAGGCGCCGCAGGTGCGCTGACGGCCATGATCGGACCGGTATTGTTCATGACGCTCGACGTGCGAGCAGGGCCCGGCATGTCGGGAGGGCCCGCGAATCCGCCGGCGACCACACGAGTCACGAGGTGAGCATGAGCTCAGGTACGCCATCCGCCGAGAGACCTCCGCAAGGCGGTGCAGAAGGCGACGTCGGCAGGCGGGCAAGCTCGCACGCAAGGCGGCGTCTACGACTCGCCTGGCCAAGGCCGGCCTCGCCGGCCGTCGCCCGCGCTGACCTCGGCCCGGCGCCACCGACGCCAAGACCAGCGGGTCCGCGGCATGGTCGAGATCGGCGACCGCCGACGGAGATCGTCGGCTGGGTGGCCGTCCCGACCGCGGGCTCCCCGGCGATCCGCGTGTCCTTGCACCTGCACGGCGTCGAGGTCGCCGCCACCTCGGCGACCGACGGTCCGCGGCGAGCTCAACAGCTGGGGCGAGGTGCGCGACGTTCCGGTTCCAGCTCCGCGACGTGCTGGCTGTACGCGCGCAAGACCGACAAGCTCGTCGTCCGCGCCGACGGCAAGGCTCTGCCGATCCTCGGCCGCGGCATGTTCGTCAAGCCGGCCGCAAGACGGGCCCACGACGTTCTCCGCTGCGGAGCGCTGGCGGACGGGCACGTCTTCTCGGCCACCGGCAAGCTGCAGCTGTCGAAGAAGCCTCGACATCGGAGTGGCAGGGCAAGGTCCTCGGGCTGTACGACAAGGTCCGGGCGATCCTCGAGGAGGCCTACGGCTACGACGTCTTCGTCATGTACGGCTCCATGCTCGGCGCCGTCCGCGAGGGCGGGTTCATCGGCCACGACTTCGACTTCGACGCGGCGTTCGTCTCCCGGCACCTCAAGGGCCAGGACGCGGCGGAGGAGATGAAGCAGATCGCGTTCACCCTCATCGACCGCGGGCTCGACGTCGAGTGCAAGTGGAGCGCGCTGCACCTGCACGACGCGCGAGCAGCCCGCGACCCGCATCGACCTGTTCCACCTGTTCTTCGACGGCAAGGGCGTCCTGCGCTTCCCGTTCGGCGCGGCCGGGCGACTCCGAGGTCCGCAAGGAAGACTGGAAGGGCACGCACCTGGTGCCCTTCGCCGGGCGTGAGGCGCTGGCGCCGGTGAACGCCGAGCAGTTCGTCGAGACGCTGTACGGCGCCGGGCTGGCGCGAGCCGCAGCCGGGGTTCGACTGGGAGCGCGAGCGCAAGGTCCGCACCCGGTCGGGCCTGATGCCGCCGGCCTCCCAGCGAGGAGGTGTACTGGGCGAACTTCTACGCCCGCACCGAGTACACGTCCGGGTCGACGTTCTTCGACTTCGTCAACGCCCGGGAAGACACGCCCGCGCTCCGTGCTCGACATCGGCTGCGGCGACGGGCGAGACGCGTTCGCGTTCGGCGTGGCCGGGCGCCGCGTCCTGGGGATGGACCGCTCGCACATCGGCGTGCGGCACGCGCCGAAGAAGGCCGACTCGATGGGCTTCGGCGACCGCGTCCGATTCCAGGCCTGCGACGTCGGCGACGACGCGGCGGTGCGCGCGGCCCTCGGCGGCGAGGTCGCGACCTCCCTCGAGCAGCCGGTGCTGTTCTATGCGAGGTTCTTCCTGCACTCGATCACCGAAGAGACGCAGGAGATCCTGATGGCGGCCATCCGAGACACGGCGCGGCCCGGCGACATGTTCGCCGCGGAGTTCCGCACCGACAAGGACGAGCCGAACGCGAAGGTGCACACCAAGCACTACCGCCGGTTCCAGAACGGCCCGGCGTTCGGCGCGCGGCTGGCGGCGGACTACGGCTTCGAGGTGGTGTTCGAACAGGAGGGCACGGGGCTCTCGCCGTACAAGGGCGAGGACCCTGAGCTCTACCGAGTCGTCGCACGACGGGCGGCCCGGGCAGATGGCTGAACCGGTGGAGGTCAAGACGGTGCCCGTCGACGTCAGAGTGGTGAAGGCCAAGGCAGCCACGCTGCTGGCGGACCCCCGGGTCCGCAAGGCCGTCAAGAAGACCCGCAAGAAGGCGGGCCGCGTCGCCCGCAAGCTCGGTGTCTACGACTCGCTGACCAAGGGCCGCCAGCCGGCCCCGGCGAAGCCGGTGTCGGGGCTCGTCGAGGTGACCGGCGAAGACCAGATCACCGGCTGGGTCTCGGTCGGCTCCACCGCGGCGCCGCCGACCCGAATCTCGCTGCACCTCAACGGACTCGAGGTCGGCTCGACCTGGGCCACGGACGTGCGCGGGTTGAACAGCTGGGGCGAGGTCCGCACGTTCCGGTTCCGCACCCGCGACATCTGGGCGTACGCCCGCAAGGGCCACAAGGTCGTCGTCCGGGCCGACGGGTCGGCCCTGCCGATCCACGGGCACGGCATGTTCCTGCACCCTCTCGCCGACGGCAAGCGCCCGTTCCAGCTGCTCAAGACGCGGCTGGCCAGCGGCTACGTGTTCTCCTCGTCCGGGCGCCTGCAGCTGTCGAAGAAGCTGGACACGGCCTGGCAGGAGAAGGTGACCGGCCTGTACGACCAGGTCAGCGGGATCCTGAAGGACACCCACGGTTACACGCCGTTCGTGATCTACGGGAGCCTGCTCGGGGCCGTCCGCGAGGGCGGGTTTATCGGGCACGACATCGACTTCGACACCGCGTTCGTGTCGAAGCACACCGACCCGGCGGCCGTCTCCGCGGAGATGAAGCAGATCGCGTTCACCCTCATCGACCGCGGGCTGGACGTCGAGGCGCGCACGACGGCGCTGCACGTCCACCACCCGGAGCAGGCGTCCACCCGGATCGACCTGTTCCACCTGTACTTCGACGCCGCCGGGGCGCTGTCCTTCCCGTTCGGCCGCGCAGGCAGCCTGACCGTCCGCAAGGAGGACTGGCGCGGGACCACCGAGGTGCCGTTCGCGGGCCGCCAGGTCGTCGCGCCCGTCAACGCGGAGCAGATCGTCGAGTCGATCTACGGCGCGAGTTGGCGCGAGCCGCAGCCGGGCTTCAAATGGGGCGCCAACCGGCAGTCGCGCGCCGTCGACGCGCGCCTGACCCTCGACGACTGCGAGGAGGTGTACTGGGCGAACTTCTACGCGAAGACCGAGTACACGTCCGGGTCGACGTTCTTCGACTTCGTCAACGCCCGGGAAGACACCCCGGCCACGGTCGTGGACATCGGTTGCGGCGACGGTCGGGACGCGTTCGCGTTCGGCGTGGCCGGCCGCCGCGTCCTCGGGCTGGACCGCTCGCACATCGGGGTCCGGCACGCCGCCAAGAAGGCCGAGTCGATGGGGTTCGCCGACCGGGTGCGCTTCCGGGCCTGCGACGTCGGCGAGGACGCGGCGCTGCGCGCGGCGCTCGGCGACGAGGTGGCGAACTCCCCGGATGCGCCCGTTCTGTTCTACGCCCGGTTCTTCCTGCACTCGATCACGGAGGAGACGCAGGAGATCCTGATGGCGGCAATCCGCGACACGGCGCGGCCGGGCGACATGTTCGCCGCGGAGTTCCGCACCGACAAGGACGAGGCGAACACCAAGGTGCACACCAAGCACTTCCGGAGGTTCCAGAACGGTCCCGCGTTCGGGGTGCGCCTGGTGCAGGACTACGGCTTCGAGGTGCTGTTCGAGCTCGAGGGCAACGGCCTGTCGGTGTACAAGGGCGAAGACCCCGAGCTGTACCGGGTCGTGGCGCGCAAGGCCGGCGCCGGTGAGTGACCTGAACGCCCGGGCGAAGGCCGCCCTCGCCGACCCGCGCCTGAAGAAGGCGGTTCGGCAAGCTCGACGGCAGGCGGGCCGAGCGGCCCGCAAGCTCGGCGTCTACGACACCCTGGTCAAGGGCCGCCGGCCGGCGGGCTCCGCCCACGTCCCCGGGATGGTCGAGGTCGCGACGGGAACGGAGATCGCCGGCTGGGTCTCCGTGCAGAGCGCGGACGCGCCGCCGACCCGGATCTCGTTGTACCTGAACGGCCTCGAGGTCGGGGTGACCTGGGCGACGGACGTGGTCTCCCTGAACAGCTGGGGCGAGATCCGCTCGTTCCGCTTCACGACCCGCGACCTGTGGGCCTACGCGCTGAAGCGGCACAAGGTCGTAGTCCGCGCCGCCGGGCACGCCCTGCCGATCAAGGACCACGGGATGTTCATGCACCCGAAGTCCGACGGCAAGCAGTCCTTCAACGTGCTCCAGGGCAAGCTGGCCGAGGGGTACCTGTTCTCGTCCCTAGGGCGCCTGCAGCTGTCCAAGAGCTTGGACACGGAGTGGCAGGGCATGATGCTCGCCCTCTACGACCGGGTGCGGGCGGTGGTCACCGAAAAGCACGGCTATTCCTCGTTCGTCATCTACGGCAGCCTGCTCGGCGCCGTCCGCGAGGGCGGGTTCATCGGGCACGACTTCGACTTCGACGCTGCGTACGTGTCCCGCCACACCGACCCGGCCGCCGTCGCGGACGAGCTTCGCCAGATCGCCTTCGCCCTCATCGACAGCGGCATCGACGTCGAGTGCCCGAAGGACGGCTCGGCGTTGCACATTCACGACCCAGAGCGCGTGTCCGCCCGGATCGACCTGTTCCACCTGTACTTCGACGACGACGGGGTTCTGCAGTTCCCGTTCGGTGCGGCGGGCACGACCCAGGTCCGTAAGGAGCAGTGGCGAGGCACCTCCCCCCTGCCGTTCGCCGGCCGCGACGTCGCTGCCCCAGCGAACGCGGAGCAGATGGTCGAAGCTCTGTACGGCCCGGGCTGGCGCCAACCGCAGCCGGGCTTCAACTGGGACCGCGACCGCAAGGTGCGCGCGCCGGGCGGGGTCTTGGCCCCCGACGTCCAGGAGGAGGTGTACTGGGCCAACTTCTACGCGAAGACCGAGTACACGTCCGGGTCGACGTTCTTCGACTTCGTCAACGCCCGCGAGGACACGCCCGCGGCCGTGATCGACATCGGCTGCGGCGACGGCCGGGACGCGTTCGCGTTCGGCGTGGCCGGGCGCCGCGTCCTGGGGCTGGACCGTTCGCACATCGGCGTCCGGCACGCGGCGAAGAAGGCCACCTCGATGGGCTTCGCGGACCGCGTCCGGTTCTCCGGGTGCGACGTCGGCGACGAGTCGGCCCTCTGGGGGGCGCTGAACGCCGAGGTCAGCGCCCTGCCCGACCAGCCGGTGCTGTTCTACGCGCGGTTCTTCCTGCACTCGATCCCCGAGGACGTCCAGGAGGTGCTGATGGGCGTCGTCCGCGACCTCGCGCGGCCGGGCGACATGTTCGCCGCGGAGTTCCGCACCGACAAGGACGAGGTGAACACGAAGGTCCACACCAAGCACTACCGGCGCTTCCAGAACGGCCCGGCGTTCGGCGCCCGCCTCGCGGCGGACTACGGCTTCGAAGTGCTGTTCGAGCTCGAGAGCGCCGGCCTGTCGCCGTACAAGGGCGAGGACCCGGAGCTCTACCGGGTGATCGGCCGCAAGCCCGCCGCAGTCGCGGCCGAGGCTCCGTTGGCGGCGGTGCGCAGCGCCAGGCCGCGCCGGGGCGGGGCGGTCGGCTAGGCAGGCTGATTACTCGGGCAGGCTGTCCAGCGCGTCGGCGAGCTCCGCGCGGCTGGTGGTGCCGAGCTTGGCGAACACTCGGCCGAGGCAGTTGTCGACCGTGCGGGTCGACAGGCACAGCTCCTCCGCGATCGCCTTGCTCGGCTGCCCCGAGGCGGCGAGCCGCGCGATCTCGAGCTCCCGCGGGGTGAGCGCGACGGGGGGCGCGGACGCAGTGAGCACCGGGGTGCGGGGGTCCTCGCCGCGCGCCACCAGGGCCTGGCTCAGGCGGCGCAGGACGAGGGCCTGGCGCGTGGCCCCCGCCCGCTCGGCGGCCGCGGCGCCGTCGGCAGCGGCCTCGGCGGCGAGCAGGAACGCGCCGATCGAACAGAACGCGTCGGCGACGCCGCGCAGGGCCTCGGGATCGGGGTCGGCCGCGGCGCTCAGCGCCCGGGCGTGGGCCGCGCGGGCGGCCATGAGCTCTCCTTCGACGTCGTTCGCCAGCTCGGCCAGCCGCTCCAGGACGGACGCGTCGCGCGCGCCGAGCCGCAGGGCGTCGTGCAGCAGAGCGGCCTCGTACGTGTGGGTGCCGCCCGCTCCCGCCCGCGCCGCGGCGGCGACGAGCGTGGCGGCCAGCGGGGCGAGCGGCGCCCCCGCCGCGGCCCGGGCCCAGACGCGTGCGCGGGTGACCTCGCCGTCCAGCAGCGGCCACCGGCGCCCGGGGAGGGCGTCGAGGTCGGCGGCGAGCCGCGCGGCCCGCTCGGCGTCCCCGCCCAGGGCGACGGCGTGCAGGAGGCCGCCGGCGGCCACGTACTCGCGCGGGCCGCCGCCGGCCCGCCCGGCCGCCAGCACGGCCTCGCGGAACCAGCCCTCGGCCGTGCGCGGACGCCCGCGGAGCAGCGCCGCGGCGCCGAGCGCGTAGGCTGCCCAGGAGCGGGTCACCGCCTCGCCGGCCGTGATCGCGGCACGGTGCAGCGCCTCGCCCGTGCGCTCCAGGGCATCGAGTTCGCCCGCGTGCAGCAGGACCAGCAACTCGGCGGCGCGATGCATGGTCGGGTCGGACGCGCTCGCCGGCGCCGCCCCCGCGGTCTGCACCCGCGCGGCCAGTTCGCGGGCCCGGCCGTACCGCCCGGCCGCCATCGCGGTGAAGGAGCCGAGCACGCCGGCCGCGGCGGCGGTGGCCGCGCGGGGGGTCTCGAGCCCCGCCGCGGCGGCGGCCTGGGCGGGCTCGGCCGCGCCGTCGTACAGGTCCAACCAGCCGCTGGCGAGGGCCAGGTGCAAGGCCGGCTCCGCGCCGGTGACCGTCGCCGCCGCCGCGGCGAGGACCGCGCGCGCCTGCTCCGGGGCGTCCAGCCAGTGGTAGAGGTTCACCGCGCGGACGCGGGCGAGGTGGACGGTGTCGCCCTCGGCGACGCCCGCGGTGTCGTCCTCGGGGTCGTCGTTCGGGCCGCCCGCGGGGGTCGCGAGGACGTCCTCGGCCCCCTGGTGGTCTTTCGCCAGGATCAGCGCCTCGCCCAGCGCGACCGCGGACGCGAGGCTCGGGGACTGGGTGTGCGCGTCGGTCGCGCAGCGGCGGGCGAAGTCGAGGTCGAAGCGCAGCAGCGCCCCCTGGGCCGCGGCGAGCAGGTCCGCGGCGGCCGGGTGCTCGCCGGCTGCGAGGCGCCAGCGGACGACCCGCTCGCGGTCGTGGTCGGTCAGGTGGCCGGCGCCGGCGACGGCGTCCGCGAGGAGGCGGTTGATGCGCCGGGCCCGCAGCGCCGGCAGCCCGGCGCGCAGCACCTCGCCGTGGACGGGGTGGGCCAGGTGCACCGCCCCGCCGCGTTCGCTGCCGACGACCTCGACAAGTGCCCGTTCCTCGAGGGCGGCGAGCACGTCGGCGTCCAGCAGTGTGTCGAGGTGGTCCAGGTCGAGCGGCTCGCCGAGCGCGAGGATCTCCAGCGCCTCGCGGGAGGGCGCGTCCAGCGTGCCCAGGCGTGCCTCGACGAGCTCGGCGAGGCGCGGCGAGTGCGTCCAGGCCGCGTGCTCGGCCGCGGCGCCGGTGAGCTGCCACGTCCCGCCGCGGACGGCGAGGTCGCCGCGCTCCCGGGCGGAGGTGACGAGCTCGCGCAGGTAGAGCGGGTTGCCTGCGCTGGAGCGGGCGAGGCGGTGCGCGAGGTCGAGGTCGTACGGCCCGCCGAGGACGGTGTCGAGCAGTTCGCCGACGCCCTCCGCGTCGAGGGGGCCCAGCTCGATGCGGGTGACGACCCCGTCCTTCCACAGGTCGACCAGCGGCTCGGGCGGCGTCTGGCCCGTGCGCGTCGCGAGGACGACGGGCACCTTGCCGACCGTCGCGAGCTGGTGGACGAGCAGGGCCGACAGGTCGTCGAGCAGGTGCGCGTCGTCGACGGCCAGCAGCGGCGGCGCGGGTCGCTCGCAGGCCCGGAAGGCGACGAACGCCTCGTGCAGCAGCCGGTCGGGGTAGGCGGCGTCGCCGAGCTCGGGCAACAGCGGGATGAACGCCCCCAGCGGGACGCTCGCTGTCGCCGGCGCGCCGAACACCCAGACGGGCGCGAACGGCAGGCCGCGGGAGGCCAGGCAACGGCGGACGAGGCTGGTCTTGCCGACGCCGGCCGGGCCCGCCACCATCGCGCCGGCGGGGGCACGGCGGGAGATCGCCGCCAGCAGGTCCGCCTGCTCCTGCGCCCGGCCGACCATCGGCCACGGGTTCGTCATTGGGCCATCAGGTCCGCGAGCGCCGCCCGGCTGGAGACGCCGAGCTTTTCGTAGCTGCGCTGCAGGCGGTTCTCCACCGTCCGGACGGAGAGCTTCAGCTCCGCGGCGATCTCGCGGTTCGAGCGGCCGGCGCCGGCAAGCTGGGCGGCCTCGCATTCCGCCGGCGTCAGGACCGCGCGGGCCTCCAGCGCCGACAGGGCCGGGGTGGACGCGCCCTCGCACCGGCTCGCCCGCTCTTCCGCGACCCGTTGCGCCGTTGTCCCCGCCTTCGGGTTGCCCGCCCGGCGGTGGGCAACGGCGGCGTCCGCGGAGGCCTCGGCGGCGAGCAGCCAGGAGCCGAGGGCCTCGAAGCGCTCGGCGGCCGCGAGCAGCGCCTTCGCGTCGCCGCGGGCCAGCGCCCCGACGTGGGCGACCTGCGCGTCGACGAGTTCGCCGCCGACGCCGGTCGCGGTCGCGCGCAGGCGGGCCTCGACGGTCCGCGCCTTGCCGAGCCGGCCGAGGTCGTGCAGGGCGGTGAGCGCGCCGAGCAGATCGCCGCACTTCTCGCCCCAATCGGCGGCGTCCGCGAGCAGGCGGCACGCGGCCGGGACGTCCCCGGCCGCGACGGCCGTCCACGCCCGGGCGCCGAGCACGTCGGCGTGGATCCACGCGGCGGCCGGTTGGCCCAGCGCGTCGAGTTCCGCGAGCGCCGCGGTTGCCGCGCTCGTCCGGCGCGCGAGGGCCTCCGCGCGGGCGAGGGTGGCCAACGCGCCCGGCAGCATCCAGACCCGGCCCAGCGAACGGAGCAGCGTGACAGCTTCCCTGGCCCACCGCGCCGAGGTGTGGACGCAGCCGCGGGCGAGCGCCGCCCGGGCGAGCGTCGCGGCCGCGTACGACTGGGCGTCCAGCGCGCCCGCGGCGATGCCCCGGTCGTGCTGCTCGCCGGCGAGGGCCAGCGCCTCCGCGGAGCGCCCGGCGGCGATGTGCACCTCCGCCTGCGCGAGGTCGAGCACCCAGGCCGGCCAGCGCGGGGCAGGTGCGGCGCCGAGGTGCGCGGCGCGCCCGGCGGCGGTCGCCGCGCTCGCCCCGTCGAACTCGCCGGTCCTGGTCAGGGCCTGCGCGCAGATCAGGGCGGCCCAGGCGACCGCCGCGCCGGGCTCGCCGGAGGAGCCGGCGGCGTAGAGGTCCCGGACGGCCTGCGCGGCGGACGCCGCAGCGCCGGGGCCCTCGAGCGTGAGCAGCAGCCCGGCTCGGCGGGCTTCGACCTCGTCCCGCAGGGGCCCGGGCCCGATCTCGCACGCGGCGGCGGCGCCGATCTCCAGCGCCTCGGCGAAGCGGCCCACGAAGCGCAGGTTGTCCATCCGCGCGACGGCCAGGCGGGCCCGCTCGCGGTCCGCGTCGCCGGCGAGGGCCGACATGTCGTCCTCGGCCTCGGCGCCCCGGCCCTGCAGCCCGGCAAGCTCGGCGCTGACGACGAGGGCGTCGAAGCCTGCGCCCGCCCCGGCGGCCGCGCGGGCCAGCCGCTCGGCCGCCGCGAAGTCGAAGGAGCGCCGGGCGGACTCGGCCGCGAGCAGCAGCTCGGCGGGCGTGGCGCCGCCGGACTCGAGGCGCCAGTTCGCGACGCGGACGGCGTCGGTCGCGCGCCGGGCCCCGGTCGCGGCCACCGTGTCGGCCAGCGAGCGCAGGACGGCGCGGCGGCGCAGCGTCGAGATGCCGGCGCGCAGCACCTCGGCGTACAGCGGGTGGCCCAGGCGCAGCTCGAGGCGGCGCCCGTCGACCGTCGCGCTCAGCAGCCCCCGGGCCTCCAGCTCCTCCGCGTCGGCGGTGCTGCCCAGGGTGGCGAGCTCGGCGGCGCCCACAGGCTCGCCGAGGGCCACGGCCTCGAGGAGGGCGCGCTGGGCAGGGGCGAGACCGGCGAGGCGGACCTCGACCAGCTCCGCCAACCGCGGGGACACCCCCGGGGTGGAGACGAGGCGCCACATGCCGGCGTCGTCCACCAGGGAGCCGGAGTCGAGCGCGGCGACGACGAGCTCACGCAGGTACAGCAGGTTGCCCTGGCTGCTCGCGGCCAGGCGCGCCACGGCCGCCGAGTCCAGCGGGCCGCCGAGCACCCGGGCGAGCAGTTCGTCGACCTGCGCGCCGTCGAGACCGGTCAACTCGAGGCGGTCGGCGAGGCCGTCCTTCCACAGCGCGACGACCCCCGGCGGCGCAGGCTCCCGGCTGCGCATCGTCACGACCAGCAGCGCCGCGCGGGCCGAAGCCAGCTGGTGGACGAGCGTCGCCGACGCGTCGTCGAGGTAGTTGGCGTTGTCGATGAGCAGGACGAGGCGGCGGTCGCCGGCCCGCTCCGCCAGCGCTGCGGCGGCGCGCCGCAGGAGCTCCGCGCGGTAGCCGCCGGAGAAGTCCGCGGACTCGTCGAGCAGGGGGCGCAACGCGCCGAGCGAGAGGGCGGCCCCGGCCCGGGTCGCGGTCACCCGCGCGGTCGGCAGGCCCGCGCGCTCGGCCATCAGCAGGGCCGCGGCCCCGAGGCGCGTCTTGCCGACCCCGGCCGGGCCGACCAGGACGATGCCGCCCGCGTCGCTGCGCTTCAGCATCGCCGCGAGCAGGCGCAGCTCGCCCTCGCGCCCGACCAGCGGCCAGTCCCGCGGTGCGCCGGACGGCGTCATCGGCGCTCGCTCGCGTTGCCCGCCTGTTCCGCCGCTTCCGCCCGGTCCCGCAGGTCGAGGAGCGCGGCGGCGGCCGGGTCGTACTCGCGCTCGAGGACGGGGACGCCGGCGCCCGCGCCGGTCAGGTCGCCGCCGGCGGCCCGCCGCTCGACCTCGCCGGCGGCCGCCTCGAGGCGAACGGCCCCTAGCGTCGCGGCGTTGGACTTCAAGGTGTGGGCGGCCCGGCGGGCGGCTCCCGCGTCCTCGTTGGCGACGGCCGCCTGGAGGGCGGCGAGGTGGCCGGGGGAGTCCTCGAGGAACGCCGTCACGATCTCGGCGAGGAGGGTGGGGGCCTCGGCGGCGAAGGTCTCCGCCAGCCGGCGAACCGGCGCGGGGTCCAGGACGGGGAGCCCGGTCAGGCCGGGGAGCCCCGCCGGCGCCGCGTTCTCGCCCGGCGCCGTCATCGTCCGCCGGCCCCGAGCGCGTCCAGCTGGGCCTGTAACGCCTCGATCGTCGCGGCCTGCGCCTCCACGATCTTCTGGTACTCGGTTTCGAGGTCGGAGAAGCGGCGGCGGGCGAGGGCGGCGTTGATCCGCGCGCGCAGCACGATCGGGTCGAACGGCTTCGACACGAAGTCCTCCGCACCGAGTTCGAGGCAGCGGACGATGCTCGCCGTCTCGTCCACGGCGGAGATGACCAGCACCGGGATGCGCCACAGCCGCGGGTCGGCCTTCATCGTCGCCAGGACCTCGAGGCCGTCGATGCCGGGCATCAGCAGGTCGAGCAGGACGGCGTCGAAGCGCTCGGCGTCGAGCGCGTCCAGCCCCTGCTGGCCGTCGGCAACGGCGCGGACGCGGTAGCCCTCGATCTCCAGCAGCCCCGTGAGCGTGAGGCGGTTGACCCGGTCGTCGTCGACGACCAGCACCGTGGCGCCGTCCCGTCCCATGTCCAACCCCCAGCGATCGGCGCGGTGATCGTTCCCGGACAAGTAGTACCAGGCCGGACGAGTAGCCGGCCCGATCCGGGGAGTAGGAGCTACTCTGCCGCGCCCCCCGGCCGCGATGGTCCGCTGGAGTCACCGCACGGCGGACGTCGCCGCCCGCTTCGGCAGCGACCTCGCTGCCGTCAACGAGGCTGTCGTCTCGGCGCTGCCCGAGGCGGCCCTGGGGATCCTCGGCGTGGTCGTCTACACCGCGGTGGTGTGCTCGATCGCGCCGGACCTCGCCCTCGCCACGATCGTCTGCCGGCCGCTGCTGCTCGTCGGCCCGCGCCTGCTGGGCCGCCGGGCGACGGTGGCTTCCTCGGCCGTCCGGACGGCCGAGGCGGACCTGACCGCGCTGGTCACCGAGCACGCGGGCCTCGACCGGGTGGTGGCCGCGTACGGGCAGGCGCAGGCGCAGGCGACCGCGTTCCGCGGCAGGCCGACGTGCTCTACCGGGCGAACCGCAGCTTCACCGTCCTCAGCTACCTGGCCGAGCGCACGCCGAACCTCGCCTTCCTCGCCCTCCAGCTCGGGATCGGCGCGGCAGGCGCGGTCAAGGCGTTCGACGGCGAGCTGGGCGTCGGCGCGCTCGTCGCGTTCAACACGATCCTGCTCAGCCTGGCCTCCGCGCTGGGCGGCCTCACCCGCACGCTGTCCGTGCTCCTCGCCGCCGCCGGCAGCATCGAGCGGATCGAGGCGCTGCTTGCCGAGGCGCCCGCCACCGTCGGCCCGCACGCCGGGGGTCGTCGTCGGGCCGCCCGCCGGCGAGATCACGTTCGACGACGTCTCCTTCTCCCACGACGGCGTCCGCCGCCAGCTCGACGGCGTCTCGTTCGCCGTCACCCCCGGCCAGCACGTCGCCTTCGTCAGGGCGAGCGGCTGCGGCAAAGCACGGTCCTCGGCCTGCTGCAGCGGACGTACTCGGCCGCCGACCGGGTCGGCGTCGTGTTCCAGGAGGCGTTGCTGTTCGACACGTCCGTCCGGGAGAACATCCGCCGCGGGCGGTTGGACGCCACCGACGCCGAGGTCGCCGACGCCGCGCGGGCGGCTGTGGAACCGCCGCCGGTCTACTTCCCTCCTGGAGAAAGGTCCCTCCCATGTCCGTCCTGTCGATCCTCGTCCCGCCCCCGCTGCCCGTCACCGACCGCGTCGAGGTCCGCACCGGTCCGTCCGGCCAGAAGGGGGTCTACGCCACCCGGGGAATTCCGGCCGGCGGCGTGGTCCTCGAGCTCAGCCCGGTCTTCCGCGCCGCACCTGAGCGGCACTCGGTCCAGCTGGGCCCGGAGCGCCACCAGGCTTTCACCAACGAGGCCGACGACTACCTCAACCACAGCTGCCACCCGAACGCCCGCGTGCACGGCGACGCCCTGCTCGTCCTCGCGGTCGCCGACATCGCGCCCGGCGAGGAGGTCACGTTCGACTACTCCAGCAGCGAGTGGGACATGGCCGAGCCGTTCGTGTGCACTTGCGACGGCCGGGCGCGGCTGGTGCGGGGCTACAAGCACCTGTCCGCCACCGAGTGGGCCGAGATCGCCCACCTGGTCCCTGCGTGGCTGGCGGCCCGGCTGATCTACTGATCACCGGCAATTCGCACCCGGCCGGAGGAGACCGAAAGTGACCAGCCCCGAGTCCGGGCCCGCACTGCGCACCGTGCGGGTACCGGAGGAGATGGCCCCGCTGTTCGCCGCGGCCCAGGACTTCGTCGAGCACTACTTCGCCGACCCGCACTTCGACCCCACGCAGGGGACGATCGAGATCTACGGCCAGCGCTACATGCTGGTCCGGGCGGCCTCGATGTCGGTCGAGTTCTTCGACCGCATCATGCGCCTCTACGCCGACAAGGGCACGGAGGAGGCGGCCGCCGTCGCCCGGGGACTGCTCTTCGACATCGCGCACGCCCTGGGTGCGGCGGACGCCCGCAACTTCCACGAGCGGATGTCGCTGTCGGACCCGATCGCCAAGCTGTCGGCCGGGCCGATCCACTTCGCGCACTCCGGCTGGGCGTTCGTCGACATCTCCGGCGACAGCCGCCCGTCCCCGGACGAGAACTTCTACCTGCTCTACGACCACCCGTACTCGTTCGAGTCGCACTCGTGGCTCAAGGCCGGAAAGCCGGTCGACTTCCCCGTCTGCATCATGAACTCCGGCTACTCCTCGGGCTGGTGCGAGGAGTCCTTCGGGGTCACCCTGGTCGCCGCGGAGATCCTGTGCCAGGCCAAGGGCGACGAGCACTGCCGGTTCGTCATGGCCCACCCCTCGCGCATCGAGGGCTTCATCGAGGCCTACCTGCACCGCGAGCCCGACGTCGCCCGCAAGGTGACGAGCTTCGAGATTCCCGGCTTCTTCGTCCGGAAGCAGGCGGAGGAGGAACTGCGGGCGGCGAAGGAGGCCGCCGAGCACGCCTCGCGGGCCAAGGCCGCGTTCCTCGCGAACATGAGCCACGAGATCCGCACCCCGATGAACGCCGTCCTCGGCATGACGAGCCTGCTCGTCGACACCGAACTCGACTCCCAGCAGCGCGACTTCGTCGACACGATCCGGCGCAGCTGCGAGCACCTGCTCGGGCTGATCAACGACGTCCTGGACTTCTCCAAGATCGAAGCCGAGCGGCTCGAGCTGGAGCCGCAGCCCTTCCACCTCCGCTCGTGCGTCGAGGAGGCGCTCGAGCTCGTCGCCGTCGCCGCCGGGGACCGGGGCCTCGAGCTGGCGTACGCGATCGCCGACGACGTGCCCGAGGCGCTGTTCGCGGACGCGGGCCGGCTGCGCCAGATCCTCGCGAACCTGTTGTCGAACGCCGTGAAGTTCACCGAGGGCGGCGAGGTCGTGGTGCGCGCGTCGGCCCGTCATTTCGCAGACGCCCCGCCCGAGCGCTCGTGGGAGATCACGCTCTCCGTCCGCGACACCGGCATCGGCATGGACCCCGCGGCCGCCGCGCGCCTGTTCGCCCCCTTCACCCAGGTGGACGTGTCGACGACCCGCGTCTACGGCGGCACCGGGCTCGGGCTGGCGATCTCCCGGCGGTTGTGCGAACTGATGGGCGGGACGATCGGCGTCGAGACCGCGCCCGGCGCAGGCTCGGAATTCACCGTCACCGTCCGGGCGGGAGAGGCGGTGCTGCCGCCGGCGGTGCCGGTGTCGTCCCGGGAGCTCTCCGGGGCCCGGATGCTCATCGTGGACGACAATGCGACGAACCGTCAGATCGTGACGCTGCTCGCGCGCAAGTGGGGCGTCGAGACCTGGGACACCGCGTCGCCCGTGGAGGCGCTGCGCTGGGTCGCGGAAGGCCAGACCTTCGACGTCGCCGTGCTGGACTACCAGATGCCCGAGATGGACGGGATCACCCTCGCCGGCAGGCTGCGCGAACTGCGCGACCGAGACGACCTGCGCCTGGTGCTGCTGACGTCCGTCGGGCTGGCGAGCAGCGAGACGCGCGGGCGCGCGGACTTCTCCGCCGTGCTGACGAAACCGCTGAAGCAGTCGCAGATCTACGACGCGCTGCTGCGCGTTCTCGCCGACCAGCCGGCACCGGTCGCCGTCCGCCCGCCGGAAACTTTCGACGCGTCCATGGCGGCCGGGTCGCCGCTGCAGATCCTGCTCGCCGAGGACAACGCCATCAACCAGAAACTCGCCCAGCTGATGCTCGGGAAGTTCGGCTACCGCGCGGACGTCGCCGGCAACGGCGCCGAGGCGATCGCCGCCCTCGACCGCCAGCCGTACGACGTGGTTCTGATGGACGTTCAGATGCCTGTGGTGGACGGGTGCGAAGCCACCCGGCGGATCCGCCGCCGCTGGGGCCCGTCCCCGTGGATCATCGCGATGACGGCCAACGTGCTCTCCGGCGACCGCGAACAGTGCCTGGACGCCGGCATGGACGACTACTTGAGCAAGCCGGTCCGTCCCGAGGAACTCGCCGCCGCGTTGCGCCGGGCGGGGGAGCGGGCGCCTGCTCCTGTCGCCCCTGACGCCTCGCCGCTCGACCTCGAGGCGCTGGATCTCGAGGCGCTCGACCGCCTGCGCACCGACCTCGGGGCGACCGGCGTCGAGGTGCTGCACGAGCTGGTCGCCGCGTTCCTGTCGGACGCGGAGGCGCTCGCTTCGACCGTCCGGTCGGAGCTGGCCGCCGGGCGGGCCATCGAGGCCGCCCGCGCCGCGCACACCCTGCGCTCGACGGGCCTCGCCTTCGGCGCCACCGCGCTCGGTGAGTGCTGCGCCCGCCTCGAGGAGGCGCTGGACACCGATCCCGCCGGTGACCACGCGAAACTGGACGAGGCGGTCGGCGCGGAGCTCCGCCGCGTCGCCCGGGAGCTGGGCCGGGCGTTCGGCCGCTGAACTATTCGAGGGTCGCGCGCTCTGGTCGCGGGTCGGCTGGGCCTCGGCTGGCTGCGGTCGGTTGGGTCTGCGCTCGGCTGGCTGCGTGGTCGGTTGGGTCCGCGCTCGGCCCCTGCGGGGCTGCGCGCGGTCGTCCCTCGGCGCTGCCTTCCTCGCTGGCGCTCGTCGGCCTTACGCGCCTATGGGCTCGACCGCGACTTCGCCCCTCCTGGGCCGAGCGCTGGGGTCGGGTTGCGGGGGCCTGCAGGAGCGCGCCGGCCGGTTGTGTTCCGCGGTGCGGGTGGACTTCCCGTGCGTCCGACCAGCGACCCGTTATTGCGGGTCCGCGGTCGGACGCACGGGGCAGTCCTGACGGATGACAGTGCGGTGGTTCGTTTCTCGACGGGCGGTTGCTCCTGTGTGGCGGCCTGCATGGGGCGGGTTCAGCCGTTGACGTAGTAGGTGAAGGACTTCTTGAAGCCCTTGCAGTCGGTGACGGTGAACTTCTGGCCGTCGATGGGGTAGTGCTGGGCGACCTTCCAGGTCTTGGTGCAGGTGCTGGCGGGGCCTTCGGTGTAGGAGTGGAAGGCGTCCTCGAAGTGGGTGACGATCTTGATGCCGTCGTTGTCGGTGAGGTTGGCCCAGCCGTTGGCGGTGATCTTCGCGGAGGTGGGGGAGTCGGCGGAGAGGCCGCCGGGGGCGGGGGCGGCGTTGGCGGGGGCGGCGGTGGCGAGGGCGGCGGCGAGGAGGGCGGCTGCGGTGAGGGTGGCGGTCTTGGCGTTCATGGTGGGGTCCGTTTCTGTGTGGTGTCCCGGTCCGCCTTGCTTGGCGGCATGGGTCAATTCCACGCGGAAACGGGGATTTGGTCGCGAGTGGTCGTTACTCCAACTTGGCGGTGCGGTACTCCGGCCCGCCGGTCGACTTCATGCGCCGACGGCACACTTCCTGCGTCGTGCACGGCGCGTGAGGTGGGTTTTCAGCGCAGGAGGCGGGCACCCGCCGGTGCCTGGCACGTCGCGGCGAACCGTCGAGGCGCAGGTGTGGCAGGGTTGGACCAACATCAGGTACGTAGCAGTTCGACGGAGGAGCACGGAGTAATGGCGCTCTGGGATCAGCTCAAGCAGAAAAGCGCGGACATGAGCACGCAGCTCAAGGCTAAGTCCGGGCAGTTGAAGAACAAGGCGTTCTCCGAGGCCAGCATGGCGATGTGCGCCCTCGTGGCCGCCGCCGACGGCAAGATCGACCCGGAGGAGCGGCGCAAGGTCGCGGGCTTCATCACGTCCAACGACGTGCTTTCGATCTTCCCGCCCGACGAGCTGCGGGAGCGCTTCGAGCACTACTGCAACAAGCTCTCGGCGGACTACGACTTCGGCAAGGTCGAGGCGATTCAGGCCCTCGGCAAGCTGAAGAAGAAGGACGACCAGGCGCGCGCGTGCATCCAGGTCGGCATCATCATCGGCGGCGCGGACGGAGACTTCGACGAGGCCGAGAAGAAGGCCGTCCGCGAGGCGTGCCACGCGGTCGGCATCGCCCCGGCCGAGTTCGACCTCTAAACGGCGCGCTCCGCGCGGAACGCTCGCGGCGTGCGCCGCCTGCGTGCCGCTCGGGGTCTCCTTCGGTCGGTCGTTCCTCCCGTCCTACGTCGCCCCCTCCCGGCACTCGGTGGCTTCGCTGCTCGCCCGGTCGGGAGGGTCCGGCGCCGGCGAGATTGGGCTGATCGGGCACGGCTGGGGCTCTCGGGCGGTATTTTGCGACCATGCCCGCCGCCCCGGCCGCAGACCTCGAGGTGATGGTCGACGGCCGCTGCCTGCTCGTGCGCGCCCTGCGCCCCGAGGACGCGGACGGCGTCGCCGCCCTCCTGCGCGCCAGTGCGGAGTGGTTCGAGCGGCTGACTGGCCGGCCCGCGCCGGGCGCGGAGTTGCCGGGGGACGTCCAGAGCCTGTTCTACGCCCTGCCCGAGGGCGCCTCGTGCGACGACAAGCATCTGCTGGTCGTCGAGGACCGGCACGCGATCATCGGGCTGGTCGACTACGTGGAGCGGTACCCCGGTCCGTCCGACTGCGCGGTGGGGCTGTTCCTGGTGAACCCGGACGACCGCGGCTTCGGCGTCGGCACGGCGGTCGCGACCACGCTGCTGCGCCAGCTCCGCGCGGCCGGGTTCGAGCGCGTGACGGCGACGAGCGCGGCGGGCTGGCGCTCGGGCCTCGCGTTCTTGGCGGCGCTCGGTTTCGACGTCGACGCCGCCGGGCGACGCGAATCACGTGAGCGCCGAGCTGAAGCTGGAGCCGTGACCCCGCGCCCAGCCGCGGGCGAGCGTCCCGGTCCTGTTCGGCGCCCCGTTCCGCGGGGGCGGCGAACTCCTCCCGTGGAGCTGGGCGGAGCACCGCCTGTCCGTCGCGGTGAAGTACTGGGTGACGACGGTCGACGCGGGGCGCCCGCAGTCCCGCCCGGTCTGGGCGGTGTGGCTCCCCGACGGACTGTGGTTCTCCACGGGCGGGCTCGCCGCGGCACCACCTGGAGCGCAGCCCCGAGGTCAGCGTCACCGTCCAGAACGCGGGCGACAACGTCATCGTCGAGGGCACGGCGACCCGCGTGCGCGACCCGGCCGAGCTGGCTGCGATGTGCGCGGCGTACGGCCCGAAGTACGACCACCCGATCCATCCGGCGGGCGGCGGGATCAGTGACGGGCAGGGGGCGGACGGCCCGGCGTACTGCGTCCGGCCCCGCGTCGTGTTCGGCTGGGACGACGCGCTCACCCGCCCGACGCGGTGGCAGTTCGACGGGGCCGCGCAAAGGTAGCCTCGCGACCATGACGGCCCCCTCAGAGGCGGAGACTTCCGACTCCGCCAGGTTCCGCACGCTCGCGGGCGAGATCCTCGACTCGTACCTGTCCTTCTCGCCGGTGAGCGCCACCGAACCTCGGCGACCATCGCTTCGACCACCGCCTCGAGGACCGCAGCCCCGCCGGCGTCGCCGCCGAGCTGAGCGCGCTGCGGGTGCACCTCGCCGCGCTCGACGCGGTGGACGTCAGCGAGCTCGACGTGGCCGACCGGGTCGACCGCGACATCCTCGCCGGACGCCTCGCGGCCCGCGCGTTCGACCTGACCGAGCTGCGCGAGCACGAGTGGAACCCCCTGTTCGCGAACCCGGGCAACGCGCTGCACCTGCTGCTGGCGCGCGACTACGCCCCGCTGCCGGACCGGCTGCGGGCGCTCGGCGGCCGGCTCGCGGCGGTCCCGGCGGCGCTCGCGCAGTCCCGGGCGAGCCTGCACGACATGCCCGAGGTCCACGTCGACACCGCGATCGGGCAGTTCGTCGGCACCCGCACGCTGCTCGCGACGGAGGTCGAGCGCTCGCTCCGCAGGCCGAGCCTCGGCGCTCGCGCGCCGAGATCGAGCCCGCCCTCGACGCGGCGACGGCGGCGATCGAGGAGCACCTGGCGTGGCTCGAGTCTCGCCGCAAGCACGCGACCGGCGACCCGCGCCTCGGCCCGGAGCTGTTCGCCCGCCGGCTGGTGCTGACCCTCGACACGGCGAGCACGCCGGACGACGTGCTCGTGCCGCGCCGAGACCGAGCTCGTCCGGATCGAGGAGGAGATCGCCGAGGTCGCCGCCCGGATCGAGGGCGGGCCCGCCGCGGCCGGGCCAGGTGCGTGACGTCCTGGACGCACCTCGCCGAGGACCGGCCGACGGACGAGACCATCGTCGCGCTCGCCGAGCAGACGCTGGCCGAGACGACGGAGTTCGTCCTCGCGCACGACTTCGTCACCGTCCACGACGACCCGGTCGAGATCGTCGTGATGCCGGAGATCCACCGCGGCGTCGCGATCGCGTACTGCCAGCCGCCCGGACCGCTCGAGACCACGCCGCTGCCGACGTTCTACGCGATCTCCCCGACGCCGGCGGACTGGTCGCCGGAGCGGGTCGAGCTCGTTCTTCCGCGAGTACAACTCGCACATGATCCGCAACCTGACGATCCACGAGGCGATGCCCGGCCACGTCCTGCAGCTCGCGCACGCGCGGCGGTTCGACGCGACCACGAAGGTGCGGGTGGCGTTCTGGAGCGGGCCGTTCGTCGAGGGCTGGGCCGTGTACGCCGAGGAGCTGATGGCCCGTCACGGGTTCGGCGGCGACGCCGTGCGCATGCAGCAGCTGAAGATGCAGCTGCGGATGACGATCAACGCGATCCTCGACGTGCGCGTCCACACCCGCGGGATGACCCGCGAGGAGGCGATGCGCCTCATGATCGAGCGCGGGCACCAGGAGGAGGGCGAGGCTGTCGGCAAGTGGCGGCGCGCGCTTCTGACGTCCACTCAGCTCTCGACGTACTTCGTCGGCTACACCGAGGTCGCCGACCTCGCCGCCCGCCTGGCCGCGCAGCACCCCGACTGGACGTGCGAAGCAGGTGCCACGACGCGCTGCTCGCGCACGGCTCGCCGTCGCCCCGCCACCTCGTGCGACTGCTGGGGTTGAGCTCCGGCCGCCTGACCGATTTATCCGAATAGTTCTCGTGTTGTTCGGTCCCTCACGGTGCGGCGCCGCCGCCGGCGCCCGACCCGTCGGTAGGGTGGGCCTCGGCTGTGCGCGTGATCGAACGCCCGTGCGATGGGCGATCGAGGGAGTGGCGGACGTGGCGACTATCGACGAGGTCGGAGCGCGGGAGATCCTCGATTCCCGGGGCAATCCGACGGTGGAGGTCGAGGTCGTCCTCGACGACGGGACGATGGCGCGGGCCGCCGTGCCGAGCGGCGCGTCCACGGGCGCGTTCGAGGCCGTCGAGCTGCGGGACGGTGACGAGGGCCGCTACGGCGGCAAGGGCGTCACCGGTGCGGTCATGGCCGTCATCGACGAGATCAACCCGGAGCTGCTCGGCTTCGAGGCCAGCGAGCAGCGCCTCATCGACCAGACCCTGCTCGACATCGACGGGACGCCCGACAAGTCGCGCCTCGGCGCCAACGCGATCCTCGGCGTGAGCCTCGCGGTCGCGAAGGCCGCCGCGAGCAGCGCCGGGCTGCCGCTGTTCCGCTACGTCGGCGGGCCGAACGCGCACGTCCTGCCCGTCCCGATGATGAACATCCTCAACGGCGGCGCGCACGCGGACAGCGGCGTCGACATCCAGGAGTTCATGATCGCCCCGATCGGGGCCGAGACCTTCAGCGAGGCCCTGCGCTGGGGCACCGAGGTCTACCACGCGCTCAAGAGCGTCCTGAAGCAGCAGGGCCTGTCGACCGGCCTCGGCGACGAGGGCGGCTTCGCCCCCGCGCTGCCCAGCAACCGCGACGCGCTCGACCTGATCGCCACGGCCGTCGGGCGCGCGGGTTTCCGCCTCGGCGAAGACATCGCGCTCGCGCTGGACGTCGCGGCGACCGAGTTCTACGCCGACGGGCTCTACACGTTCGAGGGCAAGGCGCGCACGTCCGAGGAGATGGCCGAGTACTACGCGGAGCTCGTCGCGGCGTACCCGCTCGTCTCGATCGAGGACCCGATGAACGAGTCCGACTGGGACGGCTGGCACGCCATGACCGTGTCGCTCGGCAGCAAGGTGCAGATCGTCGGCGACGACCTGTTCGTCACGAACCCCGAGCGCCTCGCCCGCGGCATCGCCGAGGGCACCGCGAACGCGCTGCTGGTGAAGGTCAACCAGATCGGGACGCTGACGGAGACGCTCGACGCCGTCCAGATGGCCCACCGCGCGGGGTACCGCTGCATGATGAGCCACCGCTCCGGCGAGACGGAGGACACGACGATCGCCGACCTCGCCGTCGCCACCGACTGCGGCCAGATCAAGACCGGCGCCCCGGCGCGGTCCGAGCGGGTCGCGAAGTACAACCAGCTCCTGCGCATCGAGGAGGAGCTGGACGACGCCGCCCGCTACGCCGGCCGAGCCGCTTTCCCGCGCTACACCGGCTGATTTCCCCTGCCCGAGGGGAGAACCACGAGGCGACGGGAGGTGGCGTGAAGGTTCCGCGGCGCACGCCGGCGGCCCGGCCGTCCGCGCGCGACCGGGCGCGCCCCGGGGCGTCCCGCGGTGCCGCCCGCCCGGGTACCCGCGCCGTCCGCGGCCGGACGAAGCCGCCCGTCGCCGCCGCCCGCCGCCGCCCCGACCGCCGCCCGGCTCGAGGCGGCCGCCCGCCGCAGCCCGTTCACCCGCCGGGCCGCGGTCTTCGCCGCGGTCGTCCTGCTCGTGGCGATCTCGGTCGCGTACCCCGCGCAGCGCTACGTCGCGCAGCGCCAGCACGTCGACGAGCTGCGGGCCCAGGTCGCCGCCGGGACGACGCGGGTCGCCGCGCTCGAGCACGAGAAGGCGCTGGTCAGCAAGGAGACCTACATCGAGCGCGAGGCCCGGCGCCGCCTGCACTACGTGATGCCGGGCGACTTCGGCTACCGGGTGGAGGACCCGCACACCTCGACCGGCCTCGGCGCCCGGCCCGGACGCGGCCGCGATCCCCGCCGACGCCTGGTGGGAGCGGATGATGAACTCCGTCTCGGGCGCCGCCGCCCGGGTCGAGCCGCCGCCGGTCGGCTCCCGCTGACGTGACCCCCACCCCGAGCGTCCGACAATCAGCGTCCTATAACGAGCCGTTTGCCGGACGGACAGGGTTCCCCGAGAGAGGCGGCCTGACGTGGACGAGGCGGACCTCGCCGCGGTGACCCGCCAGCTCGGCCGCGAGCCGCGCGGGGCCCGGGCGGTCGCGCACCGCTGCCCGTGCGGACGGCCCGACGTCGTGGAGACCGAGCCGCGGCTGGTCGACGGCACGCCGTTCCCGACCCTGTACTACCTGACCTGCCCGAAGGCGGCGGGCGCGATCGGGACGCTCGAGGCCGTCCGGGCTGATGCGTGAGATGACCGCGCGGCTGGACGCGGACGAGGCGTTGGCGGCCGCGTACGCCGACGCGCACCGCGACTACCTGGTTCGCCGCGCCGAGATCGCGGACGTCCCGGAGATCACGGGACGTCCGCCGGCGGGATGCCGACGCGGGTGAAGTGCCTGCACGTCCTCGTCGGGCACGCGCTGGCGGTCGGGCCGGGCGTGAACCCGCTGGGCGACGAGGCGCTCGCCGCGCTGGGCCCCTGGTGGCGGGCCGGTTCGTGCGTCCCGGAGCCCCTCGACGGGATCGATACCGGGCAGTAGTACACACTTGCCGCACTCAACCGGCACCTGGGAACGGAGTGGGCATGGCACGTGTGGCCGCGGTGGACTGCGGGACGAACTCGATCCGGCTGCTGGTCGCCGAGCACACCCCCGGCGCGAAGGCCCTCGTCGACCTCGACCGCCGCATGGAGATCGTGCGGCTCGGGCAGGGCGTCGACGCCACCGGGCGGCTCTCGGCCGAGGCGCTCGACCGGACGTTCAAAGTTGCCCGGACGTACGCGGACGCGATCCGCGAGTGGGGCGCCGAGCGGACCCGGTTCGTCGCGACGAGCGCCACCCGCGACGCCGCGAACCGCGACGAGTTCACCGCCCGCGTCCTGGAGATCTTCGGGGTCGAGCCCCGAGGTGATCACCGGCGACGAGGAGGCCGCGCTGTCGTTCTCCGGCGCGACCCGCGGGCTCGCGGGGGCCGGGGACGTCGCGGCGCCCTACCTGGTCGTCGACATCGGCGGCGGCTCGACGGAGTTCGTCCTCGGCGAGGACAAGGTGACCGCCGCCCGCTCGGTCGACATCGGCTGCGTCCGGATGCTGGAGCGCCACCTCGTCGACGACCCGCCCGTGCCGGCAGCAGATCGCGACCGCGACCGCCGACATCGACGACGCGATCGCGCGGGCCGCCGAACTCGTCCCGCTCGGTGCGCGCCCGCACGCTGGTCGGCGTGGCCGGCTCGGTGACGACGGTCGCGGCGATCGCTCTGGGACTCGACGCCTACGACGCCGCTCGCGTCCACCACGCGCGGATCCCGGCGGAGCGGGTGAACGAGGTCGCGCGGATGCTGCTGTCCGCGACCCGCGAGGAACGCGCGGCCATCGGCTGCCTGCACCCCGGCCGGGTCGACGTGATCGGGGCCGGCGCGCTGATCCTCGACCGGATCATGGTCCGCCTCGGGCTCGACGAACTCGTCGTCTCCGAGCACGACATCCTGGACGGCATCGCATGGAGCCTGGTCGACTGAGGGCGTCGTGGTGAGCGGGCGGCTGCCGTTCGTGCCGCCGGGGACGGGCTGGCCGGAGGACCCGGCGTCGTCGTCCACGCCGGTCGCGCACGACCCCGCAGGGGTCGCTCTCCTGGCCGCGCATGCCTCTGATCTGAGCGAACTGACGGCTCGTCAGTCGGTGTGTCGGGCGTGCCCGCGGCTCGTCGCGTGGCGCGAGCAGGTCGCGCTGGAGCGCCGCCAGTCGTTCGCGGACGAGCCGTACTGGGGTCGCCCGATCTACGGCTGGGGGGACGAGGCCCCGCGCGTCCTGATCGTCGGGCTCGCCCCGGCAGCGCACGGCGGCAACCGCACCGGCCGGGTGTTCACCGGCGACCGCAGCGGCGACTGGCTGTTCGCCTCGCTGCACCGCGTCGGCCTCGCGGCGCTGCCGACATCCGTCCGGGCGGGAGACGGGCAGCGCCTGCTCGGCGCGCGGATGGTCGCCGCCGTCCGGTGCGCGCCGCCGGTGAACAAGCCCGAGAACGACGAGCGGGACGCCTGCCGGCCCTGGCTGGACCGCGAGGTCGCCCTCGTCCTGCCCGGACTGCGCGCCGTGGTCGCGCTCGGCTCGCTACGCCTGGCTCGCCTCGCTGGCGACGCTGGCGGCGAACGGCGTCGCCGTGCCGCGTCCGCGTCCCAAGTTCGGGCACGGCGCCGAGGTGGTGCTGGACGGGCTCGCCGGGCCGCTCCTGCTCGCCGGCTCGTTCCACCCCAGCCAGCAGAACACGTTCACCGGCAGGCTGACCGAGCCGATGCTCGACGCGGTGCTGGGCCGGGTCGCGCTCGCGGGGTACTGAACGCGAAGAAAATCACAAGCGGTGTAGGTCTCATCGGCCCTTTCCGGGGCGATTTCTGCCTCGTCCGGCGCCGTAGGGTCTGGGCGCTATGGAGACGCATACCGGAGGCCCCCCGCGCATTCTCGTCGTCGGCGGCGGTTACGTCGGCCTGTACACGGCGCTGCGGCTGCTCAAGAAGCTGCGGCCCGGTGAGGGCCGGGTGACGATCGTCGACACGCGGTCGTTCATGACCTACCAGCCGTTCCTGCCCGAGGCGGCGGCCGGCAGCGTCGAGCCGAGGCACGTGGTCGTGCCGCTGCGCCGTGTCCTGGCGGGGGCCCGTGTCATCACCGGGCGGATCACCGGCATCGACCACGCGCGCCGCCTGGCCCGCCTCGACCCGACCGTCGGCGACCCGTACGACCTCGCCTACGACATCCTCGTCCTCGCGCCGGGGTCGGTCTCGCGGACGCTGCCGATCCCCGGCCTGGCCGAGCAGGCGATGGGGTTCAAGGGCGTCGAGGAGGCCATCGCCCTGCGCAACAAGGTGCTCGAGCAGATGGACCTCGCCCAGTCCGTGGGCGAGCTCGCCGACGGCACGTTCGCGCTCAAGCGCCAGCTGCTGACGTTCGTCTTCGTCGGCGGCGGCTACGCCGGCGTCGAGGCGCTCGCCGAGGCGCAGGACATGGCCGCGGACGCCAGCCGCTACTACGACCGGATCAACCCCGGCGACATGCGCTGGGTGCTCGTCGAGGCGTCCGAACCGGATCCTGCCCGAGGTCGGCGAGGAGATGGGCCGCTACACCGTCGAGCAGCTGCGCGCGCGCGGCATCGAGATCCGGCTGAACACGAGGCTCGAGTCCTGCGTCGGCGGCCACGTCGAGCTCTCGGGCGGCGACGAGTTCGACGCCGGCACGATCGTCTGGACGGCCGGGGTGAAGCCGAACCCGCTCATCGCCGCCACCGACCTGCCGACCGACGCCAAGGGCCGCCTGAAGGCCCTCGCGACCCTGCAGGTGGACGGTGCCGAGAACGCCTGGACCGCCGGCGACGCCGCCGCCGTCCCCGACCTGACCAAGGGCCCGGGGGAGTTCTGCAGCCCGAGCGCGCAGCACGCCGTCCGCCAGGCCCGGCTGCTCGCCGACAACATGATCGCCGTCCTGCGCGGCGGGACCCCGGTCGAATACCGGCACGCGCACGCCGGCTCCGTCGCGAGCCTCGGCCTGCACAAGGGCGTCGCGCAGATCTACGGCGTGAAGCTCAAGGGCTACCCGGCGTGGCTGATGCACCGCTCGTACCACCTCTCGCGCGTCCCGACGCTGAACCGCAAGGCCCGGGTCGCCGCCGACTGGACCCTCGCGCTGTTCTTCCGGCGCGAGGCCGTCAGCCTCGGCGCGATCGCGCGGCCGTACGAGAGCTTCCGGGAGAGCGCGGCCGTCGTCCCCGCCTGTGGTCGCCGCTGTGCCGCCTGCGCCGGTGTCGCGGTCGCTGTTCAGAACGGGCGGGACGAGTAGGCATCCGCGGCCCGCTCGGGAGTACGCTCGTCCCGCGTCGCCCGGGTGGTGTAACTGGCAGCCACGGCGAGCTTAAAACTCGCTGACCGTGAGGTCGTGCGGGTTCGAACCCCGCCCCGGGCACGAGCGACTGGACTGCGGATGTCGCTCGGTCAGACCTGGTCGGGGCCCCGCCGCTCCGGCTAGTTGCAGACCTAGTTGCAGTTGGCCTTTCTGAGCTACGACCACAACGCTCGCCCCATCCGGTCGGCGGCGTCCTTCGCGAGCTTGCTCGTGACGTGGGTGTAGCGCCGGGTCATCGCCAGGGTCGAGTGACCGAGGATCTCCTGGACTACGCGGATGTCGACGCCTTGCTCGAGGAGCAGGGTCGCCGCGGTGTGCCGAGCATCGTGCAGCCGGGCATCGCGAACACCTGCAGCTTTAAGCAGTTCCTTCCACGCCTCCCAGTCGTCGCGCGGCTCGATCGGACGGCCGTCGGGCCGGGCGAACACGAGGTCCCAGTCCGTCCAGAGCTCGCCGGCCGCCAGGCGTTGGGCGGACTGACTTGCCCGCTGCGCCCTGAGAAACGGCACCAACGGCGGGGGCACAACGATGGTCCGCGCCTTGCCGCTCTTCGGAGCCCGGAACTCCCAGGTGCCGCCGACCCGCTTCGGGCAGTACTGGGCGTGACGGGTGCATCCTGGCGAGCACGTCGATCGGTGACGAGCCTGCACGCACACCCGTGAATCTGCGCAGCCGTGCCGGTACTTCGACCGCTTGAGCTGGAACACCCGCATCTCGCCAGCGGTCAGGTCGACGTGCTGCCACCGAAGCCCCAGCGCTTCGCATTGGCGTAGGCCGAGTGCCAACGCGACGGACCAACGCGCCCCGTTCGGCGCCCCGGCAGCGGCCGCGAGGAGCCGGCGCGCGTCCTCCTCGGTAAGCGGTGTCATCTCCGGTTCGCGGTGCGTCGGCGGATCGACGAGCGCCGCGACGTTCTGCGTGGTCACGCCCCTCCGAATCGCCATCCGGTACGCCCGGTTGACGAGCTGGTGGATCATCGCCACCGACTTCGGGGACAAGCCCTCGGCGGCCAGCGCCAGATACATGGCGTCGAGGTGTTCCGGACGCAGCCGGTCGAGCCGGTGGCGACCGATCCGGGGGATGATCCAGTGCTCGACCTTCGGACGGTAGGTCGACTCGATCGTCTCGACGCTCGCCGTCCGCGGTGCGATGGTGTCGAGCCAGAGCCGCATCCACTCGGTCACCGTCGGCTGCTTGCCGGTCTTGGCGACGTTCCCGCTGTCGCGCGTGCGCTCCAACTCGCGCACCTTCTTGGTGACCGCCGCCTCCGTCTTGGCCATGCGGTGGCGGCGGTCGAGCTTGCCGTCTGCCTTGATTCCGACGACGACCCAGCCGTGCCAGTAGCCGTCGGTGCCCTCGTAGATCGACGATCGACCATTTGGCTTGCGGTCCATCTCAGGCACCGCCGTCCAGGCCGCCGAGCACTTCCAGGCCCCGCACGAACTCGTGGACGGCCTCGAGCGGAACCCGGCGAGCGCGGCCGATCTTCACCGAGCGCAGCTGGCCGGCGTCGAGCAGCTCGTACACCTTGCTTCGCCCGAGCGAGAGCGCCCGAGCGGTGTCTTCGACAGTCAGCAGAACGGTCGCCAGGCGGACCGCCCCCTCTCCTCGTTGGGTGGTGCCGGTTGTGGTCGCGTGCATCGCCGTTGTCACGGCGCCCTCCCTGTTGCTCGATGATGAATCGGCGCCGGTCACCCGGCGGTCAAGGGCGGCCTTCGGCCGTCACTTCGTGATTCCGCTTCGCTCCACCCCTGACAGCCGGGCGCCCGGCACAAGGTCGGCTAGCTACAGGGAGGGCGCGGGGGGTGTGGTCGGGGCCGATCTTGCGCGGCCCGCTGCGGCTGCTTGCATGGCGAGTTCGGCGTCGGAGGCGGTGTTCCAGCCGGATCCGACGTAGGCCCAGACCCCGGTCAGGACGAGGGTGGTGGTGTCGTCGTCGGGGTCGTGGTCGAGGTGGGCGCCGCGGTCGTAGTCGTCGGGGGTGATGACCCGGATGCCGGATCTGGCGGCGGGGCGGCGGGCGGCGCGGAGGGCGCCGAGGGTGGTGGAGTAGCGCCGCGACTTGGTGGAGAAGTGGCCGGCGAAGCCGAGCATGTGGGCCTTGGGTCGCAGGCGGGCGAACGCGGGCCCGGCGTCGGGGCGCCCGAGGGTCCAGGCGGCGCCGACGAGGCGGCCGAGGTGGGTGGCCCGGTCGGCGTAGAGGGACACGTTCGCGCTCGTGAGGGCCGGGACGGCGGTGCCCATCGTCTCGGTGGACTTGGTGGCGTATTTGGCGAGGTAGCCGGCGACGTGTTGCTCGGTGAGCAGCTCGTCCGTCGACGCCTTCGCGGACGGTGCGGGCGTCGAGTTGGGTGCCCCACGCGATCGTCCAGCCCGTGTCCTTGGCGGGGTGAGGGGGCGTCAGGATCGCGGTCTCGTCGACGGCCTGGCGCAGCAGGCCGGTGACGGTCTCGGCGCCGATGCACGGCGGGGGCCGCAGGATCGCGGTCGGCTGCCCGGTGTCGTAGCCGTCGAGGCGGATCAGGGCGTGCAGGTGCAGCGCGCCGCGGGCCTGGAACTCCCCGACCTTAGCGTAGCGCAGCTTCACCGAGACGCGGTGCTTCTTCGCGACCTTGGCGAGCAGGCGCACGAGGCGGTCCACGGTGCGGGACCACAACTTCGGCGCGAAGCAGTTCCAGATCACCTGGGCGTCGTGGTCGTAGCAGTCCAGGCACAGCGGGGTCCCTACGCACCGCTCGTCCGTGTGGTGGCGTTGGTTGCACCAGGCCGGGCGGCCGTGCTCGCAGTACGGGTGATCGCGCCGGGCCCGGCAGGGACGGGTCTTGCCGGTCCGCCGGTCGACCGTCGCGGTGTGCACGGCACCGAAGGTCGGCGCGGTCAGGGTCACGAAGATCGCGGGGTGGCTGGCGACGGAGTCGGGGACGCCTTTGCCGCCGGCCATCCCGGCTTTGATGAGCTGGTAGGTGTCGTACCGGTAGGTGCGGGCGCACGACTCGCACTGCGCGGCCAGGCGGGTCCCGCACGGCTTGTAGAGGACGCCGTCGGGCAGGTCGCCGGTGTTGAACCGTTCGACGACCTCGCCGGTTTTGGCGTCGGCGGACTCGGACCACCCGGCGAGGCGCACCGGGCGGGAGCAGCCTTTCGCGGCGGCCGCGGGCCCGCGGAGCCAGTCGAGCAGCGTCCCGTCCGCGAGGCGTTGCGAGTACGCCCAGGGTTCGGCGTCGCCGACGAACTCACGCAGCAGCTCGCCGAGGTCGGCGGGGGCCGGCGGCGCCGAGACGTTCATGCCGCGTCCTGATCCTGGCGGTCGGCGTCGTCGAGGACCCGGTCGAGGACGACGTCGACCGGGGCGCCCGCGGTCAGGTCGCCGAGAGCGTCGCGGCGCGCAACTTCGGTCACCCCGCCCCAGAGGCCGTGCTCATTGCCCAGAAGGCCGGCGGCCAGGCACGACCGGCGAACCGGACAGGCCGCGCAGACAGTAAGCGGCCCGACGAGATCCGCGGGCGGGGCGTGGTCGTGGGGGAACCACGCGTCGGGGTCCTTCGCTCCGTGGCAGCCGGCGGCGACCTGCCAGCCCGGCTCGATACGCCCGGCGAGCGCAGCGGCCCTGTGGGGGTGCATCTGGGTGGCGATCGGCAGGGGCAGCTGACCCGGGACCTGCACTGGCATCTGAGTACCCATCAGGCCGTCGCCTCGCCCGGCTTGGTCAGGTTCACGACCGCGCCGCGCTGGCCCGGGACCACGACGTTGAGGCGGGACCGGTAGGCATACGCGGCGGCGGTGGCGCGAATGTGGTCGTCGGTGCAGTAGGCGGCGCGGACGCGGACCGGGTCGGGCTGCCCGTCGAGGCGCATGAACCCGACGCCGGGCGGGCGGGATCGAGGAGGTCCGCCAGGGCGCCGCGGTCGCGGGCTCCTTCGCCGAGGACCATGTCGACCTCGACGGCCTCGACCAGGCGCAGGGCGACGCGGGTGGGGAACAGGTTGCGCCAGCGGACGACGTCCTTGCCGGGGTCCTGCAGCGACGCCAGGACGGCGCAGCCCGGCGGCACGGCCCATCGGTGAGGAGGCGCCCGAGGGCCTTCTCGACGCGGGCAGCGGTCTTGCGCTCACACAGCGCGGTGAGCGCGGCGAGTTCGCAGATGACGACGAGCAGGAACGGCTCGGCGACGGTGGGTACGTGCAGGCGGGTGTGACCCGGCGAGCCGGGTAGCGCGGGCCTGGACGACGTCGGCCAGCTCCTCGAGCCCGTCGGCCATCGCCTCGGGGTCGCCGGTGAACAGGCGGTGGAACAGGGCGGCGCCCATCTTCAGTTCCATGCCGCCTTTGGGGTCGAATCCCCACGGCTGCACGGTGCCCGCGGCGATCGCGGGGGCGAGCCCGGTCACCAGGTCCCAGGTGATGGAGTCCTTACCGGCCCCGGTCGCGCCCGGCGACGAGGATGTGCGGCCCGGTCAACGGGAGCTCCCAGACGGTGCCGTCCTCCCGCCGGCCGACCGGCACCGCGGTGAGGTCGACGTGCTTGCGGGCCGGCAGGGCCGGGATCGTCGCGGTGAGCAGGTCCCGGCGGTGCAGCTCGACCACGACACGACCGGACCGCTCGGGGCGGATCCGGGCGCCGAGGGACTTGGTCGCGTGCGCGAGGGCCAGGGTGGCGTGTTCGAACGCGGTCTCGTCCAGCCCGGGTGGGATGCGGATGACGAGCTGGTCGGTCGCCGGGGTGCAGCGCACGGCGACCAGTTGCGGCGACGTCGAGGACCCGCGGCGGGGCGTATCCGCCGAGGTGACTGGGCTGGTGGGGTGTTCGTGCACGACGAGGCCGTGGCGGGCGGCGAGCTTGGGCCAGGTGCGGGCGTAGCGGAACCAGCGCAGCACCCACGCACGGGCGAACGGGACCACCACGGCGTGGAACGACGTCGCGCCAGCGCCACCACCACACGGCGAGGACGACCCCGAGCGCGGCGACGGCTTCGACCAGGGACTGCCACCCGGCCGACGCGCAGAGGAACGCGACCGCGACCAGGGTGATCGAGGTGCGCCGGAACCGCACACACAGCCGGACCAGTCCGGCGACGGCGGCGCAGGTCGAGGACCAGGACCAGGACGCCCTTGTTCTCTTCGAGCTTGGAGGTGACCTGACGGTGCATCACTCGCTGCGGCGAAGTTACCCACGGCCGGCCACCGCCTCGTCTTCGAGGCGGCGGGCGACGGCGGCCATGCCCGTCGGCCAGGGGCGTACAGGGCGTTGTGCGCGGTCGCGGCGTGCGCGGTCAGATCGGCGTCTCCCGGCGCGGTCGACCAGGCCGTGCATGCGGGCGATGAAACCCGCGGCGTCGTCGACCCGGCACGCGCCAGGCTGCTCAGGTCGGCGGCGGCCCAGGCAACGCTCGGAGCGTCCATCGCGCTCGCCCAGGCCGCGCCGCGGGTGGGTTCGTCAGCCACGGTCGAACCCCCTAGAGGCGCGGAGCAGATCGGAGGCGACGCCGTCGAGGCCGTCGACGAGCTGCCAGACGGCGTTCTGGGCCATCGCGGCGTAGGCGAGCAGGCCGTCCTCCCCGGCGCGGGCGATCAGGTCGAGCAGCGCGGCCGAGGCGGGTGCACATGTCGTCGACGTCGCGGCAAGGGCGGCCACGGCGTCGGCGGCCTGTTCGGTGGTGGGGAGGTCGAGGGCGGTCATCCAGCCGGCGGCGCGGGTGTCGGTCACGGCGCTCACCGGCCCAGGCCGCGGTGCAGTGCCCGCAGCTCGGCGGTCGCGTCGGCGGCGAGGCCGGCGGCCCGGTCGAACGCGTCGGAGAGGTCGCCGGGGAAGTCGACGGTGCAGGCGGCGAGCATGTGCAGCTCGTCGGCGGCGTTGTCGGCCAGGCGCAGCAGGGTGCCCAGCTCCGCGGACGCGTCGTCCAGGGAGGTGGCGTCCAGGGCGCGGAGCAGGGTCCCGACCTCGGTCGTCGCGGTCATGCGGACCACCGCTCGCGGGTGCGCAGGCGGCGGACCTGACCGGCGGAGTGCCGGGCGGCGTCACGGGCGGTGTCGGTCGTCGCGCGTGGGCGGCGATGCGGGCGAACAGGTCGGCCTTGCACTCGAAGTAGGCCAGCCGGTCCGCATCGGTCGTGTACGGGTCTTCGCGGAGGTCGCCCGCCAGGCGCAGCAGGGCGAGGATCTCAGCGGCGCTCGGCGGGGAGGCTTGTGGTCGTCCGGGTCATTACGATCGGTCTCGCTTCCTTCTCGTATCCGTGGGATGAGGCGAACCGAGGGGCACCGGGATGGCCGTCCTGGTGCTCCTCACCCAGCGTCAGGCGGCCTTGTCGTCACCGGAGCTGGCAGCGGTCTTGGGCTTGACGCCGACGCTCGGGCGCGCGAAGGCCGGTCGCGTTCAGCGAGACGCCCTGCTTCGCGCGGCAGTTGTGGTGGGTGCCGGGCTTCGGCGCCGTGCACCGCTGCTGGTCCACCCAGGCGGTGACCTTCAGGCCGTCGAACTCGACCGGCCGGAACGGGGTGCCAGGCAGGACCGGCGGCATCTCCGGTTGGTACGGGGCGGCGATCTTGACCTTGAACGTCTTCTCGCGCGCGTCGGGGTCGGCGTCGAGGCAGTCGGCGACCCACTGCGGCATGCCGCTGTCCTTGTCGAACGCCTGGACCTTGCGCTCCTTGGTGGAGGCCTGGAAGTCGTTGACGGGAGCCAGGCTCATGACGAACGCGCCGTGCGGGAACGCGTCGCCGAACTCGATGGGGACTCGGTTGATCTGGACCACGGCGGGGCCTCCTCGGGACGGACCGGTTCGGGGCGAACCGGGGCATAACCCGAGATTGATCGAGAGACCGCTCTCATCACGACGCCGCGAACGCCGCACCTTGTGATCACCTGGAATCGCTTCTTTGTCGCATCTGGCTGTTACGCTCGCGGCGACCGACCGGGGAGGACGGGGACGTGACCGAGACACCGACCTTGCTCAAGGCGCTGCTGACCGCCGAGCACGCGCAGAAGTACGAGACGTTCTGCGACCTGTACGCGCGCACGGCGCGGGAGATGGGCGCGCCCGAGCTGGCGAGGACCGCACCGGGCAAGGCGCAGTACTACCGATGGCTCGGCGGGCAGCTCAAGGGCGGGACGCCCTACCCGGACGCGTGCCGGGTGCTGGAGCAGATGTTCCCCGGCCGGACCGCGGCAGAGCTGTTCACACCGGGCCAGATCGCCTCGCCCGTCGGTGAAGTGACGCCTAGTCAGACCGAGTTCCAGGCTGCGGACATTGTGTCCGCCTTCGCGAGCCGGGCCGAGTTCGCTGCGTCGATGACCCCGGCAGCCCTGATCGAGAACGCCCGAGAGGTCCGGGCGGCCGGCCTTTCGCTGAACGTCGTCTGCCAGCAGATCCCGGACGACAAGCTGCGCGCGTTCCTGGAGGCCGGCGGAACGCTGCGGTGCCTTTTCCTCGACCCACAAGGCGAATCCATCGCCGCTCGGGAGCGGGAGGAGGGCCTGCCCTCCCGGCATGTTGTCGACCCTGACGGACATCAACATGCAGGATGCTCGCCCAACACATCTGTCCGCGGCTCTCGCCTGAGGCGAAACAACGCCTGCTGATCGCCACCTACGACGAGACCGTGCGCTTCAACCTGCTGTTCATCGACGACCGGCTCGGCATCGTGCAGCCGTACCTGCCCGCGAGTCCGGGGGATCGACTCCCCCACACTGGTCCTGGCGGCACGCGAGGACGGCACCGGTCTCCTGCCGACCTTCCGGCAAGTCTTCGATGCGATGTGGGAACGGAGCAAGCCAGCTGTGAGCACAGCGCGCGAGCTGATGCCGCTCGCCGCGGAGGCCGTCGACCTGGCCGCCGAGATGATCCGCTACACGCGGCCGACATCGGTCACGGAGAAGAACGACCGTGACTTCGCGTCAGATCTCGACGACCGCATCGAAACGCCGCCTCCGCGACTTCCTGGCCGAACGCGCACCGAGCGTCGGCTTCCTCGGCGAGGAGTCCGGCCGCGTCGGCCCGGATGACCCGTACTGGGTGCTCGACCCCATCGACGGCACCGCGAACTTCCTCAAGGGCACGCCGCTCTGCGCGGTCTCCCTCGCCCTCGTCGAGCGCGGCCGCGTCGTCCTCGGGGTGATCGACGCGCCCCTGCTCGGCACCCGCTACACCGCGACAGACGGCGACGGCGCGTTCCAGGGCACCCAACGCCTACGCGCCAACGACACCGCCGAGCTGCGCGACGCGATCGTGTCCATCGGCGACTACGCCACCGGCCCGCTCGCCGCGACTCACAACCCCTGGCAGCTCGCCATCACCCAGCAGCTCGCCGAGCACGTCCAGCGCATCCGCATGATCGGCACCGCGGCTCTCGACCTCGCCTGGCTCGCCGCCGGCTACCTCGACGCCAGCATCACCCTGCAGAACATCCCCTGGGACATGGCCGCGGGCTGCATCATCGCCCGCGAGGCAGGTGCGACGATCGCGGACTTCAAGGGCATCCCGCACGGGCTCGGGTCAGCCACGACCATTGCCGCTACGCCAGGTCTGCTGTGCGACCTGTTACGACTGCTGACTGCTGGTGATCGCCCGCAACTGCGGTGCTAGTCGAAGGCGAGATATTGTATGTAGGCCCTCCTCCTGCGTCGCGCACATTGGAATTCTCCGAATTAGATTTGCGTCCTGGTTTGGGTGCCTGGCGTGGGACTATGGCGCCAACGCGGGCATCGGGCTATGCTCAGCCCCAGAACATACTTAATCACCACGCCAGACCCACCGCAGCATTCCGCCGTGACGGGGTCCTTGACGGAGCTCGAACGCAAATGTGGTCGGCGGAGTCGGGCGACTGGGGCTGCAATCCCGCGGGTGGGTCAGTTGGATCTGTCGGGCGGATAGCTAGCTTGGGGGCTACAAGTGCGCAGGTGTGGGCGAGGTTCAGCGAACACGACTAAGACGAGGCCGATTTTTTCTCTGTTCTTGGCCATCGCGGTGGGCGTTCAATTCGTTCCCGCGCCTGCGTATGCGGCGGCCATTGCGCCGACGATTGCGGGAGGAACATGCTGGAAGGTTGGAAATTTCTGGTGCCCGGTGCACTGGGACGGCACCCATCCATCTTCCGGTAGCAACGGAACAGGTGCGTTGTCTAAGTACGACTTCACCGATCACACCGACGGTGACAACGGAAAATATGCCAACCCCAGAGCGGACTGGGACGAGGGAATTAAAAAAGCGGGTGATGACTGGGCGCTTCGTCGGACCTACTGACGTTTCCGTGGGTGGTTTGATCATGGAAGGCGTCCCGGCAGGGACGGGCAGAGTCCGCCGCGGGTGAGCATTGCCATAGCGATGAGCGCCTCTGGTGAGCGGAATCCGTAAGCTCGTCGGGTCAGCACGCGTAGGTGGACGTTGGTGGCTTCGGATCGGGCGTTGGACAGCCCGTGATCGAGGGTGTTGCGGATCAGCGGGGCGTAGCGCTCGATCGTTTTGGCGAGCTTGACGAACGCGGGCAGGCGGGACCGTTTGGCCCAGGACAGCCAGCCGGCCAGCAGCGCTCGGCCACCGCGTTGGCCCTTGACGGCGAAGACCTCGCGGAGCTGTTCTTTGAGCAGGTAGGCCCGGTACAGGCCCTTGTTCGTCGCGGCGATCTCGGCCAAGCGGGTCCGCTGATCACCGGTCAGATCACCTGGGTTCTTCACCAGCGCCCACCGCGAGCCCTTCATCGTCTCGGCCTGATCGCCCCGCCCGGTCCGGCGCAGCTCGTTCCACAGGCCGCGGCGGACCTCGTCGAGGGCCTTGGTCGCCCAGGCCACGACGTGGAACGGGTCCAGGCAGATGACCGCCTGCGGAGCCCGTTCGCGCACGACAGTGTGGATCCACTCGGCGCCGTCGGCGGACACGTGGGTCAGCGCCGCGGCCCGCTCGTCGCCGAGGGCATCGAAAAAGGCCCGCACGACGTCCTGGTCGCGGCCTTGGCCGGCCCACACCAGCCGACCGGTGTCGTGGTCGACGACGCAGGTCAGGTACCGATGCCCTTTACGGTAGGCGATCTCGTCGATCCCGATTCGGGTGAGCCCGCCAAGCTGGTCAACCTTGCCCGCTCGGTCGGCGACAACGCGGGTCACGATCGCGGCCACCGTGCGCCACGACACCCGCAACAGCTCGGCGACCACGACGAAGGAGGCATTCGCGGCCAGCCACGCACAGGTGTCCTCGAACGCGGCGCTGTGCCGGGACCCCGGCCGCGCCCAGGGAACCGCCGCGACCACCACGCCGTGCTCCTCACAGACCACCCGCGGCGCATCGGCTTCCAGATAGACGCGCACCGTGCCCAGGTCGAGCGTGCGCCAGCGTCGCCGACCATCGCCGCGGTCGTATCCGCCCGCGCGGCGCCCGCACCGCGAACACCTCGACCGTCGCGTCCGCACTGGACGAACCGCAGCGACCAGGATCTCCTCGTCGGCCTCCTCGACGAGCTCGACCGATTCGATCACCGTTTGCTCGACCCCGAGCAAACCCCGCCATACCCTTGCCGTGCGCACGCCGTACTCCGCTCCCTGGTTCCTGTTCCTAGACAGCTCAGAAACCTAGACGTAGTACGGCGTGTCGCGTTCACACCAAGATCAACTCACCCACGGGAACAGCAGAAGAGCCGCTTCGTCGAGACAAGAATGATTACTGGACTGAACAAGGATCCGAGTCGTCGCCTATCTCATGGGCATGGACGGCTTACGAGGATGAGACAGGTGTCGGATTCTATGTAAGCACCACAGGGCCGGTCGGCAGTGTACGGCTCTACCGGGCCAACGGAACCTATGTGACGAACACCTGCGACACCGAGCAAGACGTCGCGTACATGCAGATGTTCCTAAACAAGAACGAGATCGATGGCACGCCGGGCTGGTTCTTCGAAGCCTTGGTCCGCCATGAGCTCGGGCATGTCTTCGGGCTATGCGAGGCGCAAGGATCAGAAGCTAAAAAGAGCGTCATGTTCCCGCCCCACGCGAGTCACCTGAAGTACGGGAGCGAGGGATGCTTCCATGAGTATGCCTGTCAATCCCTAAGTCAGGAATCGATGTCCGCGAAGAACGCGCCTTGGCCCCAGTATTCGCCGTGGACAGCATCAGATACCACGAGCGACACTGACTTTGGCTCACCGGCCTGCGCGAGCAGCGGGACGTTGACTGGCACCAGATGCATCTACGGGTGGTAGAGGAGGATCGGCGTCGTGCGTAAAACGACTTTCGCGGCATCTGCATTCCTGGTAGTAAGTCTTGCACTCACGGGATGCGGTTCCGACGTGGTGGAAGCGACCAGCACGTCGCCCACAAAGCCAAGCAACCCAGAGAAGTCCCCTCAGGGTTCCAGGGACGAAGATGCCGACACGGAAGACCCCGAGTTTGTTAAGCGGATGGAGGAGGCCGAGCGCGGGCATTTCGCCTGGTTGCGCTCGGACTACGTTAAGAATCTCGACCCCAGGGACTTGGATCAGGCCCGGAGTATGGCGAACTGGGGCGGCGACGTGGTTGATACGTTCGAACAGGCGGTCGACTTCGGTGATCTGGTCGTCTCTGGGCAAGTAAAAGACCTGCTTTTCATTCCCGACGGAACGGTGACGACATTCCAGGTGGATAGGGCAGCAAAAGGAGATCCGAAGTCGACAGTGTTTATCCTGCAGGCAACTTTCGTCGAATCTTCCGACGGCGAATCACGTAAAACGAATAATGCCAGACTGATATACGAGCAGGGACTCGCTATGCTCTTTGAAGGGGATCGCGCTGTCCTCGTGCTTCGAAAAATCCCTGAACTGAACAGAGATCAGGCTGAATTTCTCGGCGATAGCTTAGGTGGCGCGCCCCTTTACGAAATCGTTCGGGGGCACGGCCAGTACTTGGCCGAAAAAGATGGAAAAGTGCAGACAGAAAAAACCAATACGCCCGTCCGCGACCCAGACCAAAGTTTCAACGGGAAATCGGAGGATGAGTTGATGGACACCGCCGAAGAGTATGCGAAAGACAATCGCTCTTCCTACCCGCCGCACTAACTAACTAATTAACGCCCTGCTGGCCTCGCACCAGCTCAGGGCTGCGGCGGTCCGACTGCGGAACCCACGTCCCTGCGGCGCCAGACGTCAACGCCGGCCGAGCCCGCGCAGACGCGAACCCATCGCACGCCCACGCTTTGACGAGAAGTGTGGAAACTTTCTTTACGAGATCAAGGCGGCTCCGCTTCGCTCCGCCGCAGCGCGGCCACCGGCCGCGCCGATGCCGGGCATGCGGCCTTCGGCCGTTCCGGGCTCGGCGCGGCCGGCGTCCGCGCCGAACGACATGAAGGGGCCCTCGACTACTGGGCGCATCAGCCCCCGCCGGTTAGGCAGGCCTACTCCGTTGGTACGGCGGAACGGACCCAGGCTGCCCCGACCGCAGCGCGTTCGGCCTCAAAATCGGGGTCCAGGTCGAGCACCTCGTCCAGCGTGGCGTCCGCCTCGATGAGGTGACCCAGTCCGACCGCGCGATAGTTCGAGGCATCCTCCGGGTGGTCGTCGCCGCACAAGAAGCACCAGTCACCGTCAGGCCGGCAGACCAACAGGACGGGACGGCGGTGCTCGATTACGCAGACGCAGACGTACGTCTTCTGCGTCGGTGGCATGCCTCGTCCGGACCTGCTCGTCATGGCGGGCATCCTGGCGGATGAGCATCAGCACGTCGTTGCCGGGACCGGCCGCTAGTTGCAGTTCCAGTTGCAGTTCGTCCTCGTCCGGGTACGTCTGCGGGTGTCGGCGAGGTCGTTCGTCCAGCGTGAGCGGACGGTGGCGGACACCCACATGAGGCCGGGGGCCGACCTTAAAACTCGCTGACCGAGAGGTCGTGCGGGTTCGAACCCCGCCCCGGGCACGAGCGACTGGACTGCGGATGTCGCTCGGTCAGACCTGGTCGGGGCCCCGCCGCCCCGGCTGGTCTAGTTGCAGATCGTCGGGGTCGCCCGGCAGACAAGTTCGCCTCTGTGGCGCACACTCCGTGCTGTGCAGCCTGAGCCGATCGCCGCTCTCCTCGTCGTGGCCGGCATCCTGCTGGGCTCGTCGCCCCCGGCCGCGGGTCCGTCCGAGGTGCATCCCCAGCCGGCCGCAGTCATGTCCGAGAATCGGTACCAGTATGGCGCCGCGTCGACCACCTCGAGCGCGGACTGGTCGGCGCTGCCGATCAGGAAGGGCCCTTGCAAGGGCGACATCGACAACTGCAGGTACCCCGAGATCAGAGTGGGCGGCGACGGACGGCTCACGGTCGTCTGGCGCGGCCTCGTCACGGGAGCACCTGTGGAACTGCGGCTGCTCGACGATGCCGCGGAAACGATGCCTTCGTCAGACGACGTCGTGGTCGAGCCGGGCCGAGGACGGGTGACTTTCGTCAGCACGAGCGACCGGGTGGATGCCTGCTCTACCGGCCTGCAGTTGCTGTGGCGCTCGCCTACGGGCAAGCCGGCAACCGTCGCGATGACGACCACCGTCGTCAGCTATCAGCGGAACCCCGCGCCCGCTGCACACGCCCGCGGGTGCGCTTAACCCTCGGGCGCCTCGACAGCGACAACGCGGGATCAGCCGTGGCCGAAGTCGTCTTGGTCGCCGATGCGCACGTCCGTAGGCAGGGTCGAGGCGTCTGCGAGGGAGTCCTTCTCTGCGGGCAAGACACGCAGCTGTGTGCCGGCCGCGACGGCTTCGAGGATGCGCCGACGTAGTTCTTCGTCCCCATTGCTGTCGCGGTCGGCGCGAACGATCTCCAGATGCAGAATCCCGGTGCGAGAGGCGATCCGGGCCGAGGCGAGATAGCCCAGGTTCGCAGCATCGACAGCGGCTTCGGCGAGGCACCGGCGGGTGTTCTCCTGAGCGGTGTTGTAGCCCCGGCGGTCGAGTACCTCCAGGGTTCCTCCACCCTCGCTGAACGGTCGTGCGCGGACCTGCCCGAGCACCTCTGCCGCTTCGGCCGGAATCGGACCGCGAAGGACGATCCACTCACCGCTCTCGTCGCCGCTGTCGGGACGCTTCGAAGAATGGCCGTCTCCGGCCGCGGTGAAATCGTCGGGACAGCGGGCCCTCAGTTCGTCGAACACGTCGCGGAGTCGGCGCGCGTGGGCGTACTCGTCGAGCAGGCCCGACGTGACGTGTCCCCGCCCGTACGACCAGGCCCAGAAGATGTCGTCGGCCGTCACCCGGCAGTCGTCCACCGAGGGAATGACGAGCGAGATGTCGAAGACGTGCCAGCGCGACCACGTCGAGGGCGAGCGGTCGACGAGTTCGCTGCGAGTCCGCCAGGAGAACTCGCTCGGCGCGTGCACGGAGGGGTCCACGTTCCTCGGGGTCGCCAGGTCCACCGGCACCGGCCAGGTGACTGCGCGCCGGTCTCCGGCGACGGCCGCCGGGACGACGACACCGGACGCGACGCGTTCGATCAGGTTGTCTGCCCAGACGCGCTCGTCGTGCTCGCTCGGCTGCCCGCTGTAGACCTCGAACCGGACCGGGTCGTCGGATCTGGCCGGCACCGGCGCAGCGAGGGTGGGCCCAGCGGTGAAGTACATCGGGTAGTCCGAGGTTTCGCACGATACGAGCACACCCGAGCCGGCGTCGGTCGCCGGAACCCCCGGCGGGCTGCACGCGCCGACCGCGAGCACCGCCATGATGGCGGCGACCGTCTTCGCGCGCCGCTCGGCGACAGGTCGGGTCCGCCGCTCTCGCATGGCCACAGGATGCCTGGCGGGCGGGGTGATTTCCGGTGCTTCACCAGCTTGGCGGCACCTTCAGCGAGCAAGTCGCTGGGCGCAATCCGGACGCGACGTCCGGCCCTACGGCGCACTCGTCCGATCAGCCGGAGCCCCGCCGCCCGGACCGGCCGTCGGCGCGATTTTGCTGGCGCACCTTGTTGCGGCGCACACGATCGGCCACTCTTCGGCGGCGATGACGGGACCAAGTTGGCGCTGTGCTTCGGCGACGGCGGCCTGGTCGACAAATCCCATGCGCAGACGGCCGTCCAGCCCGACCCGGCTCGCCTCCATCGACGACTGCAGGCGGACGTCGTTCTCACGGACGTAGGACGTGGCGGCGACGATCTCGCGTGCCGAGAAGCAACCCTCCTGGACGGTGACAGTCAGCGGCCGGCCGACGACGTCGGCGTCCTTGTTGGCCTGCCGGGCCACCTTGGCGACCCAGCGGCGGAACTCGGGCACGTCGACGATCGCGGGGTCGAGCAGCATGATCAGGCGGCTGCCGACAGGGTCGAGGGCATATCCGAGCAGCCCGCTCATGACGTACGCGTCCTTGTCGGTCAGGCCGCGGAATTTGCTGTAGATGCCCAGCCGCGAGTGAACCGCGTTGATGACCTGCCGGTGCGCCGCCTGGCGGTGCTCGGTGTCCCAGCCGGTCTCCGCCATGACGGCGGCGTTCCACGGCACAACGTCGCGGTTGCGGGTGATGCACGCCCGCTCCTGCGCGGACGCCCCGGTCATGTCGGCGGACGCGACCCGCAGTGCCGAATCCGGGTCGGCCGTAGAGCTGGATCCCCCGCACGCCGACAGGCTGAAGGCCAGGGCGAGCGACATTCCGAGCACGCAGAGGCGGCGTAGGTCGTTCGCCGGACCGTCCACCCGAGCCTCCTCCCGGTGAGTATGCGCGCGGCTCGTCGGCCGGTCGAATGTTTCTGGCGCCTGTCGGTCGACGACATAGGCGAGCATCGTGTGGACAGGCGCGCTGGTGTCCGCGCGGGGCCGCCGCTGCAACACCGAGCGGGGCACCGCCGATAGGACACCGTGAGAGTCCGATCGGTAGTCGCGGCTGTAGCGCTCGTTGCCGTCGTGTGTGACGTCGACGCGGCCGCGGCGGACGGCTCCGCTTCCGACCATCTCGACCGCGGCTTTGCCTTGCGTACAAGGGCCGTCGCGTTCGAGCCGGTGGCCGACTCTCGGGATCCGATCCTGCCGGCGGCCGGCTACAGCACCGTCCTCCTGCAGAAGCGCAGCGATACGCCGACGGGGCTGTGCGAAGCCCGCGGCATGGGCGTCTTTGTGACGAAGGACGTCGACTCGGGCAGCGGACGGCTGGAGAACGCCGCTCCGCGGGACCCTGGGCCGAGGGGCGGCTTCCGCAACCCGACGGAAGCGAGGGACACCGCGCCGCCGCGTCCGGCGCCGGAGCCCCACGAGTACGAGTACGAGGGACATCGGACCCCGCAGGTCCGGGAACTCAGCGACGGGAAGTCAGTCCTGGACCTGCCCGCAGACGGCACCGGGGTGCGGTGGCGGGCCGACTGCGCGGACGATGTCCGCGGGTATGCCGCCGCCGCGAACCCCGCCCTGGCGGGAGCGCAGGGGGCGGGAAGCGTTACCAGCGCGAAGATCGACAGGCGCAGCGGACGGTACGTCGCGACGTCGCGGGCGTACGTCGCCGGGCTGCGGACGCCGTCGGGCGTCCTCGATGTGGTCAGCTCGGTCGTGCAAGTCCGTCACCTGCCGGGTGGCGAGCCGGCCGTCAGTTACCGGATCGGCACGACCGGCGGTGTCCTGGCTTCGGGCTCGGACGTCCCCGCAGCCGACCTGGTCGCCCAGTTCAACGGCTCCGTACGGCAGAACGCCGCTGCGGTGGCGTTCCTCGGCCCCTTCGGTCTGACGCTCATGGGTCCGACGGTCGGCACTGCCGAAAACGGCGTGACGTCCGCGCTGTACGCGCCGTTCCTCGAACTCGGCGGCGGACTCGCGGCTCGCAAGGGAGCGTACGGCGAGCACGGCTACGTCCGGCTGGTGAACGTCGCCTACGAAGGCGTCTATCGACACTGAGTGCGAGGATGGGGAGGAGGCTAGGTTATTCCTTAATTTGATGAATCGTCAGATCACAACATTAGCTCAGAATACGTCGAGTCGGCTCGTTGACGGCGCGTCAGTCGCAACCGATCGGGTATGTCGCTGCTGGCCAGCGCTCCACGTTGTTCGCGGTGACCAGGTACGCGGCGTCATCGGTGAGCCACAGTTCGGCGCCGCCGCGGCGGAAGCCCGAGTCCACGGCGGCATTCGGCAGCTTGGTGCTGGCCCGGTACGTGCCAGGGGTGCCGCCCGGGAAGATTCCGCTGGGGTCGCGCAGGTACCGGATGGTTTCGTTGAGGCGCAGGAAGCGAATCTTCTGCCAGCCGCACAGCTCCGAGCCGCGATAACTCACGATGCGCCGGCTGTCGACGCGGTCGCCTTCGCGGTCGGTCCAGACCTCGATCTCTCGCAACCTGTCGTCGGACGAAGGGAATTCGGCCGGGTCGCACGAGGCGGTGCTTTCGGCTCTCCACCACCCACGCTCCGAGTCCCAGGGATCCTTGATGAAGATCACGGCCGAGCGCGCCCGGCCGGCGACGTCGTAGGCGAACAGGGCTCGGTCTTCCGTGGCACGGACGAGTCGGAACTCGTGCTCGGCGAGGAGGCCCTCGGACAGGTAGTCGCGCAGGGCGGCCTCCACCGTCCCGCCGCCGTCGGTGACCTTGCCCTTCGGGAGGACGTAGGCCTCGCCAATCGGGCCGTCGCACTCGAGCGCAAAACTGGCCGCGCCGTCGCCCGCGTGGGGCGGCCGCTCGTTGTCCGGCTCGGTCCAGTCGACCCAAAGCGGGTGGTTGTACGGCTTCGCCGCCGTAGTCGACTCGACCGACGGTGCGGAGGTCGAGGTCTGCGGCGCCGCGAGCGGCGGCCCGCCTTTCGGCGCGGGCGACGGTGTCCCGCAAGCGCCTGAAACCAAGCATGCGGCTACGACCCCAGCGGCTCGGGCCGTCCCGGCCGTGGCGCTCCGGCTCCCCCTGCCGCCGATCATCGTCCTGCCCCTTGTCCTCGCCCGCAGCTTCCCAGGTTGAAGACGCAGCGGCGCGCGGAAACGTTCGACGGACCGAATACCGGGTCGCCGCCGCACCGGTTCAACAAAGTACGAGGTGAAACAGATCGTCAATCTGGACCGATACGCCTCCAGACGACTTCGACGCGTTCCTCGCGGGTGAATCGTCGGTGGACGGCGATGGAGGCACTCCAATGCGCAAACGTATCCGGTTGATCGCGGCGGCCTTCGTGTTCGCGCTGCCGATCGGGTTGTGCCCGCTGGCGAGCGCATCCGAGCCGCCGCCGTACAACCCCACCGCAGGCGACGTGACGGCGGAGGAGAAGGCGCAGCAGGAAAGTCCGGCCTTCGCGCTCGCTCACAGGATCCTTCGCGTCGCCGGCTTCCGGGATCACGACAACGGGCAGCGGGGGTTCACGTCGGTCGGCTACGAAGTGCCTACTGAAACCGTCGACCTGTGGTGGAAGGGGCGGCTGGACAGCGACGTCGCCTCGATCGTTGCTGCGGGGCGTAAGCGCGGCGTCACGGTGGTCGTCCACCCGGCCCTCCGGACGCTCAGCGCGACCCAGGACGCCATGCGACGCCTGGCGGGGCCCGAGATGAAGGACGCCGGGATCCAGGTCGTCGGCTTCGGCCCCGAGCTCGACTGCTCGGGGATCCACGTGGAAATCCTCGTCCCGGTTACTCAGCGGTTCTTGGAGGGCAAAGACGAGCGCGCGGCGAAGGTCCGGCGGCTGGGTGAGCAGATCACCGGGATCCGCATCCTCACCGTCACGGAGTCCTACAAACGCATGCAACCGATGGTGCCGCGCTGGCCGCGCCCGTTGTAAGAGATTCCTCCGCTGGTCTGAGGAAACCCTGACGGGTCGTCAGGACTCCGATGGCGCAGTCTCGAACGCGGTCCGTGCGCCGTGTTGCCGCAACCAGTCGATGAGTTCGGCCGCGCCGGCGCGCACCGCGGCGTCCAAAGGTGTGAGCCCGTCCCAACCGACCCAGTTCAGGTCGGCACCGCGGTCGAGGAGGATCGCAGCGGCAGCCTGCTGATTGTCGTGGCACGCGCCCCACAGTGCGCCGGTGAGCTCGTCCGCGGACGGGGGCGGATCGGCGGCCAGGTGGGCGTGGACGTGATCGAGGAGACCGAGGACGGCGGACTCCCAGAAGTTCGCCCGGGCCCCGCGCTCCAGCAGTCGGTGCGCGGCCCGCCACTGGCCGAAGGCGGACGCGTCGGCGAGGGCCGTGCCGTCGCCGATGACCGCCCCGTCCGCCTCGATGTCCGCGCCCGCGTCGAGCAGGGCGTCCAGCGCCTCGACGTCGTCGCAGCTCGCCGCCCAGTGCAGCGGGGTCTCGCGGTGCCGGCCGACGAAGCGGGCGTCCACGTCGGCGCCGGCGGCGGCAAGCGTCGCGATGACGGCGGCGACGTTCGGGAAGTGCCCGGGCCAGTCCGTGGCGACGTGCAAGAGCGTGCGCGTGCCGGTGGGTGTGATCCCTTCCGGGTCCGCCGCGATTCCCGCCGAGACGAGGCTCGGGTTCCGTGCGAGCAACTGGGCGAGGCCGTCCACGTCCCCAGACTGGATCGCGTTCACCGCAGCCGTGGCCAGCGGGTTGTCGGTCGGGAGGATTGTCATGCCGGCCAATCTAGACGGACGTCTGCCCTGGGCGTGGCGTACCTGTGGGCGATGAGCCGATCGGCGAGGTGCGCAGCGCTGTTCTCCGTTGCCATCGGATCTGATCAAAAATTGTCGGACACCTTGCATAGGTTCGTGGCGTGGCAGCGACGGTGCGGATTCCGGAGGGCTTGGCGCGGACGACGCCTGGTCCGGATCGTGCTGCCGCATCTATACTGACGGTCCGTCACTGTTTTTTTGCCTGGCCGTTATCCGAGGTCCCGGGATCGGATCGGAAACTGTCGGACCCCTTGCATAGGTTCGTGGCATGTCAGTGACGGCGGGGGTTCCAGAGGGCTTGGTGCGGATGGCGCCCGGTCCGGAGCTTGCTGCCGCTTTGGCGCAGACGGACTTGCCCGGGCTGGGGGACGTCGACGCGGTCGCGGTGTTGCGGGCAAGCAAACGGCAGCAGAATCACGCGCAGGCGGCGATATTCGCTGCGATCGTGGAGGTCGCCGGGCGCAACCCCGACCCGGCCGCCCCGCCGCTGTGCAGGGACGAGTGGGGCACGGAGGAGGTCCGCGCGGCGTTGGTCTTGACCCGGGTCGGTGCGACTTCGGAGGTGAACCTCGCGGAGGGTGTCGTCCTGCGTCTGCCTGAGTTGCACGCCGCCATGTACACCGGCCGGGTAGACCGGACGCGGGCGTGGTTGTTGTGGTCGATGACCCAGCACATGTCCGAGGCCCACGCGCGCGCCGTGTGCGAGAAGTTGTTGCCGAAGTGCCATACGTGGACGCCGGGGCAGCTGAGCGCGAAGATCGCGAAGCAGGCGATCGCGCTGGACCCGGGCTGGGAGGAGGCCCGCCAGAAGGCCGCCTCGAAGCAGCGCCGGGTCGTGGGGTCGATGAATGACGACGGCACCGCGGACCTGTGTGGTTACAGCTTGCCGGCCGAGCGGGTGATTGCCGCGATGGGCCGGATGGACGAGTTGGCGAAGCGGGCCAAACGCGACGGTGACCGGCGGGGTATCGACTTCCTACGCGCCGAGATGTACGCGTGCCTGCTCGACGGGACATTCGAGGGTTTCACCGACGAGGACATCCTGATCTACCTCGCTCGCACGCGCCCGACTGCGGAAGAGGCGGAAGCCGCGAAAACGCAGGAGAGCGCGGAGCGGGCAGCGCGGGCTGTGCAGTCGGCGGCCGCCGAGGGGCAGGCCAGAGCCGCGGCCCGGGCGGCCCGAGCCGAGGCGGAGGACGTGGACGCGGCCGTGCGCCGGGCGGACCAGGAAGCGGCGGCCCGCTCGGCCGCCGAAGCTGAAGCCGTCGCCGCGGCCGTTGCGCGTGCCGAAGCCGACGCAACGAAGGACGCCGAGGCGACCGGGCAGCCCGTCGACATCGATGCGGAAGCCGGCGCCTACGTTGAAGCCGGAGCCGAACCCGACGCCGAAGCGGAGGCGGAGGCGGCTGAAACTGGGCCGCCGGAGCCGGAGACCGCCGAGACGACGTCGACCGGTACGCCCCGGGCTGACGGCATCCCGAGTAGCCGGTGGCTCGCGAGCACGACCTCCCCGAACCACCCCGGATCGGCCTGGAACTCCAAGTCCGCCTGTCGACCCTGCTCGGCCTGGACGAAGCGCCCGCCGAGCTCGCCGGGTGGGGCCCGATCCACCCCACCTACGCCCGGGACCTGTGCGCCGAACTCGGCCCCGCCCAATGGAGATACGCCCTCACCGACGGCCAGGGCTACCTCATCACCGCCGGGCTGACCCCCGCCCGCCCGATCGGGGTCCGATTGCGGCGTTGGGCCTGCCGGGCGATCGTCGAACTCCAAGTCCCCGAAACGTTGCTCAGGGCCATCAGATCCGGTGAACTGACGGCCAGTCAGGTCCGCGACCCCGCCATGTTCGCCGCCTGGGCACCGGTCATCGCCGACATCGCCCGACGCATCGAAGGCCCCGGCGGTGTCGGCGCGAACACCCCGACCGGCCCGAAGCCCCTCGACCCCCGCCGGCGGACACCCGGCGCCGCGTTGCGCCGCGACGTCCAGATCCGCAAACGCCGATGCATGGCACCGGGCTGCCGCGCGCCCGCCCGCACCACCGACATCGACCACACCCTCGACCACGCCCGCGGCGGCGACACCATCGAGATCAACCTCGAACCCCTGTGCCGCCATCACCACCGGATGAAACACGAAGGCGGCTGGACCCTGCGCTTCCTCGCCGAAGAGAACACCTACCTCTGGCGAAGCAGGCTGGGGATCGAGTACCGGGTCCCGGTGCCGCCGATTATCGAAGAGCTCCCCGAGCCCCACCACGACCCCGACCCCGAGCCGATCTACGACCCGTTGCTCGATCCTGCCCGAGACCTGAACGGCGTCCCATGGCAGGACTCCGTCAGCTGGTACGAACCACCACCGCCGCCGCCCGCACCGGAACCACCGCCACCCCGGCCGGCAACCTCGGACGAGCCACCCTTCTGACCTGATCGCGAACCGCGGCCGGCCCGGCCCGGCCCGGCCCGAGGACCCTCAAGCCGAGGAAGCCTGGCCACTGCCCGCCCGGTGAGCAAGTCGTTCGAGCCGAGCGAACGAAATCTGCCGACGCCGCGTCTTATCGCTGAGAGTCCCGCGACGAGAGGTGCCCGGTGGCCCGGACAGAGGTGACGACGGAGGCCGGCCCGGCACGCTTGGGTGGCCGTCGGCGCCGCGGGGCCCTGGCGACGGTGGCGAGTGCCGTCGCGGCCGTCGCGACGTTCGGCGCCGCAGGCGCGACGGTCCCGGGCGACGGCGAGGACGACGTCCTGGGCGTGGTCGCGGTCGTCGTCCGATGACCCCGACGGTCCAGGAGAAATCGGTGCGCCGGAGCGCCCTGGCGGTGGTCGCCGGACTCGTCGTGGTCGCGATCGGCAGCGCGGCCGCGGTCTTGTGGCCGGACGGGTCCGGCGGCGAAGCACCGCCGGCGATATCCGAGAGCGTCGTCCCGCCGGCGGGTTTCGAGTTTGTCGGCGTCCGTCATGCTGCCATCGCCGTGCCGACGGATTGGGGCAGGAACAAGCTCAGGTGCGGTATTCCCGTCCAGGACAGTGTCGTGTCCGAGATCAGATACGTCGAGTCGTGCCAGGCGTCGCGCCCGGCCGGCGTCGAGAGCGTCGGCGTCTGGCAGGGCACGCCCGGCTCTGAGGAAGCGTCGAACCCGGTCACTATCGACGGCGTGCCCGGCGAGCAGGCGCCCACGACCTGCAGCCGCGACGACTTCGGCAAAGGGACCACGTGCACCGGCTGGGTCCACATCCCCTCGCTGGGCGTGATGATCTTCGCGGATTCGTCCACGGACGCCGCCGAGGTCGACCGGATCCTCGCCCGGATCCGGATCCTGCCCGATCGGGTCGGCGTTCCGGACCCCTTCGCGAAGGGTGAGCGGGCGAGCGAGGCTGCGTATCTCGACAAGCTGAAGCGCGCGGGTCTCGTCGCGAGGGTCGAGACAGGTGGGCGTCCCGTGGAGTCGGGTAGCGTCCGCGACGTCTCTCCGCCAGTCGGCACGATGGCCCGCCTAGGGGACGTCGTCACCGTGCAGGTTTTCTGACGGGTAATCACCTACGCTTGATCGACCGCGACGCCACGGTGAACTCGACAGGCATCCCGGCGCTCTCGCGGTATTGAGCGATCACGTGGTCGTTGTTCACCCGGCCGAAGTCGGCGGCGTGGAACCCGGCGACGATCCCGTCGTACCCGGCGGCGGGGTACTTCGTGACGGGGGCCGGGAGGCTGCGGTCGACGGCGCGGGCCCGATTCATTGCGGAGATCACGTCGCCCTGGCCGTACGGGACACTGACGATGCAGACGGTCACGCCCGACGCATGCCGGCCCGCGAGGCGAGTCAGCGCCTCCGGTCGCGTGCCTCGCCAGGCGATCTCGGCGATACCGGCGCCGACGTCGTACCGGATCTCGGCGAACCCGGGCGCGTCCTGGTCGACCGGCGCGGTCGCCTCGTCGAGCAGGTTCTGGTTGCGGATCCGATCCGAGTCAGATGCCGGGTCCCGCGGGCTCGGGCCTAAGACGCAGCCGTCGTCCGGCACGACATCGCCGGACCGTCCGGCGCTCACGGTGGCCGGCTCCGCCTGGACCGAGTCGTCCGCGCTGGGCCAGGCCAGGGCCAGCGTGCTTGCCACGGCCACGAAGGCGCACCCGGCGAGCCGATTACGCATCACGACTCCTCGAAGCTGGGGGACTGACCTGCGACAGAGAAACGGGCACGGCGTCGGATCGAAAGGCCGACGCGTCTACGTGTCCACAGCCCCTGACGCTACGACGAACTCGACGGGCATACCGGCGCTCTCGCGGTACTGAGCGAGGATCTCGTCGCTGTTCATGCGGTCGAAGCCGGCCGGCAGGAAGCCGACGACGATCCCGTCGTAATTGTCGGCGGGCCCCTTCATGACAGGCCAGGGGAGGTAGCTGTCGACGGCCCGGGCCACCTCCATCGCCGTGTGGATCTCGGCCACGCTGTGCCGGACGCTGACGATGCAGACGGTCACGCCCGACGCGTGGCGACCGGCCAGGCGGGTCAGCCGCGCCGGCCGCTCGCCGTGCCACGCGATCTCCGCAGCGGCGCCGACGACGTCGTACCGGATCTCGACGAACCCGGGAGCGTTCTCGTCGACGCTGGCGACGGCCTCGTCGAGCTTGTCCTGATTGCGGATCCGGTCCGCCGGGGACGCCGGCGGGCTCGGGTCCCCGAGGCAGCCGTCGTCCGGCACGGGCACGCCCGACGGCTCGGCGTTCACGGCGACGGGGGCCGGGGCAGCGTCCGGACCGGACGACGCCAGCGCGAGCGCGCCCGCCAGGACCACTGCCGCAACGCTGACAAGCCGACCGATCATCACGCCTCCTGAGCGTCCGTCAGGACGAGGACGCAGGGCGGGGCCGAATCGTTCGTCCGGGACGGTGGAGTTGTCACCAGGTCGCCCGGCGCCCGAAAAGCGCAGCGGCCCGCGTACCGGACCCGGGCCGGGCCGACGGGCGAGTCGGTGGCGATCGCGACGGGGGCCTCTGCGCTGCTGACGGTCAGGGCCTACAGCGCCGGGCGGGTGGCCGAACTCCCTGTGCCCGGTCCGACGGGGTGCGCGGTCCAGGACGCGGTGACCGCCGCGCGCTGACGTGGCGTCAGGTCGCGACAGCCAGGACCACGTTGTGGAGCTCGGTCACGGTGATGTCGACGCCTGGCGGCAGGTTGCCCGCGATGTACTTGTCGACGAACGACTTGAAGGACTCCTCGTCGTCCCAGATCTCGGTGACGGTCCAGCCGCCGGGCGACGCGTGCGCCGTGTGGGCGCGGAACCCGGGACAGGTCTCGACCAGGCTCTTCACCTGCCCGTTGATGTGGTCGTAGGTCGGGGCGTCGAGGCCCGGGATGAAGACGCTGACGAGGATGGACAAGGCGACCCCTCCGAATGACTTCTGCTGGACGGGAGGAATTATCCCGTCACGTCGACCGGCGGCGCCAGGGTGCTGCTCCTGCCGCCCTCAGTCCCGCCGCACAGCAGGTCGTACTTCCCGCCACCGCCGCGGATCATGTCGTCGCCGCCGAGCCCGAAGACGAAGTCGCGGCCTTTGGTGCCGACGAGGACGTCCGCGCCGTCCGTCCCGACGATCGCGCGCCCCGGCGGCGGTCCCGCACAGCCGGGTTGCCCGTAGCTGAGGGTCACGCCCACGGACCTTGCCCCCGCGGTCACGAGGTCCAGGCCTCCGTCGGCGTTGACGTCGCCCAGGACGAGGGCACCGTTGCGGACGTCGAGCGTGCGCTCGTACGCGACCGGCTCGAGCGAGCCTGGTCGCGGGCCCCGCCGGAGCACCGGCTGATCCATCCGTAGCCATTCGTGACCGCGTGGCGCGCCGCACCAATTCCGGGGCTTGCGTTCATGGACCCGAATGAAGTGAGGTGGTATTCGACACGCGGGGTAGTCGAGTCGACTCCCCGCGCGGCATGCGCCAGACTTCCGCACGACAGCCAGATACTGATCGCGAATTGCTAATGGGAACGCCCGAGGGGGTGCCGGTCTTGAGCGAGATCATCAGTCCGACGGACTACCTGGATGCACTGATCCCTCGGGACGACCACCGCACCTACCTGACCGTGGGCGGCCATGCGATGGACCCCGGCACGGCGGAGGAGACCCGCTACGTGGTCCTGAGCTTGACTGATCAGGCTGACCAGGACGAATCGGGCCGCTTCCTCGAGCTCTCCACGTACCTGCTGCCGGACGAGGCGAGGCGCCTCGCGTCCCTACTCGTCGAGCAGGCCGACGCCGCCCTGACTCCGGCGGAATGACCGCACTGCGTTAAGCCGCGCCCCTCGGTTACCGCCCCCGGGTATTTGCCCGGACATTGTCGCGGCGCGACCAAGTCGGCGTTTCCGGGGTATTCGAACTGCGCGAGTTGTGAAGATCGAATTCACGCGGCGCACGTAGCGAAGGCCCGGGCAGCGCTGTGATGCTCGGCACGTGGGAACGCGGCGGCCGCAGGGAAGCGTTCTCCTGGCAGCGGCAAGGCCTGCACGTCCCCGCGGCAACCCCACAGCGGACACACAGGCGTACACCCGCCAAATCACAGGATCAGGATTACGCTGGTAGCAGGCTCGCACACGGCAAGCCACGGAGGAGTCACAATGCGCAGCACGAATCCCGTCCTCACGCGAGGGGATGTCTTCACGCGCGACGGGTACGCAACCCCGCCGGCACCCCCGGCACCCACGCAGCCGCCCACAGGCGGCATCGACTACCGGCGCCCGGACCGTCAGCCGACGGTGACCCCGGCTCCGACCGGTTCCCGCCCCATGACGCTGGACGACGTCGTCTCGCGCACGGGGCTCTTGATACTGATCGCCGCAGTCACCGGCGCCGTGGCCTGGGGCCTCGACGTCGGCATGGGCCTGGCGATGGCGGCCATGCTCGTGGGCTTCGGCCTGGCGATGGTCAACACGTTCAAGCGCTCGGTCAGCCCGGGTCTGGTCATGGCGTACGCCGCCGTCGAGGGTGTCTTCCTCGGGGCGCTCAGCCACGTGCTGGAGAACAGGTACCCCGGGGTCGTCCTGCAGGCGGTCGCCGGTACGGGCGTCGCTTTCGCGGTGATGCTCGGTCTCTACAAGAGCGGCCGCATCCGGGTCACCCCGCGCTTCACCAAGGTGCTGCTCGGGGCTGGTCTCGCCTACCTGGCGCTGATGCTCGGCAACCTCGTGTTCCGGATGTTCGGCGGCGGTTTCAACGCCTGGGGCGGCGGCATGGGCCTGCTCACCGCGGGCATCGGCATCGTCCTGGCCTGCCTGTTCCTGACCATGGACTTCGACATGGTCGACCAGGCGATCCGCGCCGGCGCTCCCGAGAAGGAGGCCTGGCGCGCAGCGTTCGGCCTGATGGTCACCCTCGTGTGGCTGTACTTCGAGATGCTCCGTCTGATCTCGGTCTTGCGCAACTAGGCCCCAGGTCCGACGGAGGGCACCACCACAGAGCAAGCGTCCGGGGCGGGCTGCATCCAACAGCCCGCCCCTTTCGCTGTCCCACCCAGGAGCAAAGCAACGGCCCCGACCGTCAGGTGACGGTCGGGGCCGGAACGGGTGTGGGTGCGCGGGTCGGGCCCGCGGCGGGGAGCTAGATGAACGCGCGCTGAGCGCGGCGCAGGTCGTGCTCGTGGATGATCGCGGTGGCGTGGCCGTGCGCGAGGTCGTACTCGTCGCGGAGCCAGTTGACCTTCTCGTCGAAGCGGAGGAAGGCGGGTCCGCCCTCAATTTCCCGGAACCACTCGGGGAGTTCTCTGCCGGTCGCACCTGGAACTCGTGCGACCAGGTTCTGATGCGTCTCCTCTGAGTGGTTTAGTGACATGGGACCGCCTCCGGATCGTCGACAATGCAAACAGCTTGCCTCTCGGGTGAGCCAAGACACAAGGGTCTGGCCCCCGTTCGGGTGGCTGCGAGGCATTCGGTGTCACCGCGAGGCATGCTCCGTCCCATGCGTTGCCCAAGTAGCCTCAGCGCTCGTGTCCTCGTTCCCCGAGCAGGATCATGAGCCCGGCCCCGGCAATCTCGACGTCGGGCACCTCGCCCTGGACGTCCGCAGGCTAGCCGATCGGCTCCGAAGCCTTGCCCAGAGCCGAATCCAGGTCCGGCTCGACCCGGTGCCGACACTTCCGCCGAGCCTTCGGGTGCCCGCGGGCGATCCGGTCACGCGGGCCGCGGTCGCCCACGCGCTCGCCCAGTTCCTGGCGGACGCGGCGGCCGGCGTAGAGGCCCGGGACGCCGTCGGGCCGCCGCCGAACCGCCTCGTCCCGACCCTGTCGGTGTTCGCCGTGGGCGACCAGGTGGGGGTGACCGGGACGGACGTCGTGACGGCGCTGCGCGGGTTGCGCACCGACATCGAGGTGTGGACGCACGGCGGCGCCCGCGCAACCGCGGACGCCGTCCTGGAATCCTGCCGTGCGGCGGTCGCCGCCGCCTGGGGCCTGACTTAGCTGAGCCGCTCCAGCACCATCGCCATGCCCTGCCCGCCGCCGACGCACATCGTCTCGAGCCCGAACTGCTTGTCGTGGGTCTGCAGCGAGTTGATCAGCGTCGCGGTGATCCGGGCGCCGGTCATGCCGAACGGGTGCCCGAGGGCGATGGAGCCGCCGTTCACGTTCAGCCTGTCCTCGTCCACGCCGAGTTCGCGGGCGGACGGGATGACCTGCGCGGCGAACGCCTCGTTGATCTCGACGAGGTCCATGTCGCCGATGCTCATCCGGGCCCGTGCGAGTGCCTGGCGGGTCGCCTCGACCGGGCCGAGGCCCATGATCTCCGGCGACAGGCCCGACACCCCGGTCGCGACGACGCGGGCCAGCGGTGTGAGGCCGAGCGCCTTGGCCTTCGTGTCCGACATGACGATCAGCGCGGCTGCGCCGTCGTTGAGCGGGCAGCAGTTGCCTGCGGTGATCCGCCCGTCCGGACGGAAGACCGGCTTGAGGCCGGAGACGCCCTCGATCGTGACGCCCGGACGCGGGCCGTCGTCGGTGGAGACGACCGTGCCGTCCGGGAGGGTCACCGGGGTGATCTCGCGGGCGAAGAAGCCGTTGGCGATCGCCTTCTCGGCGAGGTTCTGGGAGCGGACGCCGAAGGCGTCCATCTCCTCGCGGGTGATGCCGTAGACGCGGGCGAGGTTCTCGGCCGTCTGGCCCATCGCCATGTAGGCGTCGGGCAGCTTGCCGGAGGAGCGCGGGTCCTCCCAGCCGTCCACGCCCCCGGCGGACAGCGCCTCGGTGCGGGCGCCCGCCTCGGCGAAGATCGGGTTCATCGTGTCGGGGTGCGAGTCGCTGCTGCCCTTGGCGAAGCGGGAGACGCACTCGACGCCGGCGGAGATGAACACGTCGCCCTCGCCGGCCCGGATCGCGTGCATCGCCATCCGAGTGGTCTGCAGCGAGGACGAGCAGTAGCGGGTGATCGTCGCCGCGGGCAGGTTGTCGTAGCCGAGCAGCACCGCGACGATGCGGCCGAGGTTGAACCCCTGCTCGCCACCGGGCAGGCCGCAGCCGAGGAGCAGGTCGTCCAGGCACGAATCCTGGATCTCCGGCACCTTGTCCAGCGCCGCGCGCACCATCTGCGCGGTGAGGTCGTCCGGGCGCATGTCCTTCAGCGAGCCCTTGAACGCGCGCCCGATCGGGCTGCGCGCGGTTGCGACGATGACGGCCTCGGCCATGAGTCCCTCCGGGGGTTACGACGGAGTACTCACGCTACGCCAGGTCGGCGCGCCGGGCCCTAGGCGGCAGAGGACGACCGGACCTCGACGACGTCGGGCAGCTGCTCGCGCCGGCGGTGCCGCATGAGCGCCCACGGGCTGCGCCCGCCGGCTTTCACGGCGCCGACCGGGGCGACCTCGGTGCCCGGCTCCTCCACGGCCTCGACGGCCGCGGCGGCGATCGAGCGGACGCCCTCGCCGCGCGAGGCGTCGGGGGCGGACTCCTCGACCGGCCAGTAGCCGATCGCCGCGCAGACGGACGGGAGCATCGCCATCGCGGCGCTCGCGTAGCCCATCGCGGACGGGTGGAAACGGTCCGGGCTGAACATTTCGTGCGGCGCGGCGGAGAATTCGGGGCCGAGCAGGTCGCCCAGCGACACCGTCCGCCCGCCGGCCTCGACGACCACGATGGTCTGCGCGGCGGCGAGCTGGCGGCTCCAGCGGCGGGCGAGGTAACGCAGCGGCTGCAGGACGGGCTCGATCGTCCCGAGGTCGGGGCAGGTGCCGACGACGACCTGGACGCCCTCCTTGCGCAGGCGCTTGACCGCGTCGGCGAGCTGGCCGACCGCGATCGAGGAGCGCACCCGGTGGGTGATGTCGTTCGCGCCGATCATGATGAGCGCGACCTCGGGCTTCGCCTCGAGGGCGCGGGTCACCTGGTCGGCGAGGTCGGCGCTCTGGGCGCCGACCTTGGAGACGTTCGTGAGCTTGACGGGGACCTCGGCGATGGCGGCGAGGCCGGCGGCGATGCGCGCGCCCGGGGTCTCGTAGGGGTGCTGGCAGCCGAGGCCGGCGGCGCTCGAGTCGCCGAGCATGGCGAAGGAGATCTCGGGGCCGGGACAGAAGCCGTAGACGGCGTCGTCCTCCGGCGGCTCGGTGGTCGGGGAGCCGACCCACCGGCGGGCGAGCTTCGCCTCGGTGAACAGGACGCCCCACAGGGCCGTGCCGGCGAGACCGAGACCGGTGCTGCCCAGCACGGCGGCCGTCGCCACCCGGCGCGTGTAACCAGCAGCCATCGTCTCGGTACCTCCGCCCACCAGTTCGCGCCTCCTCGAAGCGTTCCGAGGAGCTCCCCCCGCGGGTCGCGCACTGCGACCGAGCCTCGAATGTAGCCCCGCTCGTAGGCTGTGTTCTGCCCATGCATGAGCTTTACCGAAAACCTGACAAACGTACCGGCTGGTTCGGTGCTGGTGTCGCCGAAGTTCGCCCGGAGGACCGCGTGCGCTACGCCGAATCGCTGATCGACCTGGTGGGGAACACGCCGCTCGTGCGGCTGTCCCGCGTGACCGAAGGCCTCGCGCCGACGGTCCTGGCGAAGATCGAGTACTTCAACCCCGGCGGCTCGGTCAAGGACCGCATCGCCGTGCGGATGATCGACACCGCCGAGGCCTCCGGGGCGCTGAAGCCGGGCGGGACGATCGTCGAGCCCACGTCCGGCAACACCGGGATCGGGCTTGCCCTCGTCGCGCAGCAACGGGGCTACAACTGCGTGTTCGTCGTCCCGGACAAGGTGTCGACCGACAAGATCAACACCTTGCGGGCGTACGGGGCCGAGGTCGTCGTCTGCCCGACCGCCGTCGCCCCGGAGGACCCGCGCTCGTACTACAACGTCTCCGACCGCCTCGTCGCCGAGAGGCACAACGCGTGGAAGCCCGACCAGTACTCGAACCCCGACAACCCGCGCTCGCACTACGAGACCACCGGGCCGGAGCTGTGGGAGCAGACGGACGGGCGGATCACGCACTTCGTCGCGGGGATGGGCACCGGCGGGACGATCACCGGCGTCGGGAAATACCTGAAGGAAGCGTCCGGCGGGCGCGTCCGGATCGTGGGCGCGGACCCGGAGGGCTCGGTGTACTCCGGCGGGACGGGCCGGCCGTACCTCGTCGAGGGCGTCGGCGAGGACTTCTGGCCGACCACCTACGACCCGAAGATCGCCGACGAGATCCACGCGATCTCCGACGCGGAGTCGTTCTCGATGACCCGCCGCCTCGCGCGCGAGGAGGGCCTGCTGGTCGGCGGGTCCTGCGGGATGGCCGTGGTCGCGGCGCTGCGCATCGCCGCGAAGGGCACCGCCGACGACGTGATCGTCGTGCTGCTGCCCGATTCCGGCCGCGGCTACCTGTCGAAGATCTTCAACGACGAGTGGATGTCGGACTACGGGTTCATCTCTGCCGGCGGCGCCGCGACCGTCGGCGAGGTGCTCGCGCGCAAGTCGGGGCCGACCCCCGAGTTCGTCCACATGCACCCGAACGAGACCGTGCGCGAGGCGATCGACGTGATCCGCGAGTACGGCGTCTCGCAGATGCCTGTCGTGAAGGCGGAGCCGCCGGTCATGGCCGCGGAGATCGTCGGCGCGGTGAACGAGCGGGACCTGCTCGACCGGCTGTTCGCCGGCAAGGCCGCGCTGTCCGACCGGCTCGAGGACCACATGTCCCCGCCGCTGCCGATCATCGGCTCCGGCGAGCCGGTCGGGCACGCCATCCACGAACTCGAGCACGCGGGGGCGCTCGTCGTCCTGGTGGACGGGAAGCCGCGCGGGGTGATCACCCGCCAGGATCTACTCGGCTACCTGGCGTCCGGCCCTGGGACCGCCTTTTAGGGGCTTTTGCTGTAAACCAAGGGCGATTTCATGATCGTTCAGGTCTGGATGCGGGCGCGCGCCGAGCCTGCCTAGGGGTGTCTGCGGAGGTGGGCGTGTGCAGGGCGCGATTGTGGGTGGATATGGCGTGGACCGGTTCCGCTGAGATCCGGGCTCGAGGGGGCGCACTACCTGCTCCGGACGGGGATGCCGGGCTCTTCCTGGTTGAGGTGGGGGCTCGTCAGCCTGCCGCCGATGAGCAGCCAGTGAAGGAAATTCGCCGGGTCGCACTCCCGATCCGAGGACACCACCACGATGCCCGGCAGAATTTGCCCGTCGAAAGGTGGGACGCCTCCGGCACCAGGATCACGGAGAGTAACCATTGTGCCGTGCCACCCGCTTGTTTCGGCTTCACCAGCGATCCTCTCGGCAAGAGGTCGGACCTCGGCGGTGGATCCTGTGGGCGGACTGCGCCGCGCGGTACTGTGCCAAGATGGAGTTAGTGACTCGGCACAACATTCACGTTTCCGGTAGGCCGGACGGGCCCCCGATGCTGTTCGCGCACGGGTTCGGATGCGATCAGAACATGTGGCGATTCGTGGCCCCCCAGTTCGAAGAGGATTACCGGGTGATCCTCTTCGACCATGTGGGCGCCGGCGGCTCTGATCTGGCCAGCTACAACCCGCAGCGTTACTCCTCGCTGGAGGGATACGCCGACGATGTTCTGGCAATCTGCCGCGCACTGGACCTGCGGGACGTGTTCTTCGTCGGACATTCGGTGTCGGCGATGATCGGGGTCCTGGCCGCGGGCCGCGACCCGAAGCCGTTCGCGGCGCTCGTTCTCGTGGGCCCCTCGCCCCGTTACATCGACGACGAGGATTACGTGGGAGGTTTCGCGGCCGAAGACATCGAGGACTTGCTGACGTCGTTGGAGAGTAACTATCTGGGTTGGTCGGCGGCAATGGCCCCGGTGATCATGGGTTCGCCGGAACGGCCGGAGTTGGGCGAGGAGCTGGCCGAAAGTTTCTGCCGCACCGATCCGGATATCGCGCGGCACTTTGCCGGGGTGACCTTCCGGTCCGACAACCGTGCCGATCTGGGGCGCGTACGGACGCCGACGCTGGTATTACAGTGCTCCGACGACGTGATCGCGCCAGCCTGCGTCGGGGAGTTCGTTCGTGGCGCGATGCCGAACGCCACCATGGTTCTGTTGAACGCAACCGGACACTGCCCGAACCTGTCCGCCCCGGCGGAGACCACCGAGGCGATCCGCAAGTTCGTCAGCGGCGTCCCTACCCTCGTGCGTTAGGCAGTGAGCGGCACCGAGGCATTCGAGCATTTCCTCGGTGCGCTCCTCGACGACGATCCCGAAAGGCTTTACCAAAGGGCGCCGTGCGGCTTTCTGTCGACCACACCCGACGGGACGATCGTGAAGGTGAACCAGACCTTTCTCGCTCTGGTCGGCTATGCGGAGGAAGAGCTGATCGGCCGGCGGCGCTTCGCCGAGCTGCTCACCCGCGGCGGTCAGATCTACCACGAGACGCACTACGCGCCCATGCTGCGCCTCCAGGGGGCGGCCCGCGAGATTGCTTTGGAGCTGGTGCGCCGAGACGGACGGCGATTGCCCGTCCTGGTCAATGCAGTGTTGGAGCACGACGGCGCCGGGATTCCCGTCATCGTTCGCACGGCCGTTTTCGACGCCACGCAACGCCGGGAGTACGAGCGCGAGCTGCTGCATGCCAAGGAGCGGGCGGAGGCTTCCGAGGCACACGCCCTGTCCCTGGCTCGCACCTTGACCCAGACGTTGATGCCCCCCGGGACACCCCAGATCCCCGCCCTCGACGTTGCCGCGGCATTCCGCCCCGCGGGCGACGGCTCCGAGGTCGGGGGCGACTTCTACGACATCTTCCAGGTGGCGGACGGCGACTGGGTGGTGGTGATCGGCGACGTCGCCGGCAAGGGCGTGTCGGCGGCCGTCGTCACGGCCCTGGTCCGATGGGGCGTCCGCGCTGCCGTGGTCCAGCACGAGAGCCCGCGCGCCGCCCTGGCGACGGTCAACGAGAGCCTGTGTCAGCACCAGACCGAGCGTTTCGCCACTGTCGCGCTGGTTCGGCTCATGCGCATCGACGATGCCTGGATCGCGGTGATCTGCGCCGGCGGCCACGATTTGCCGCTCCTACGCAAAGCTGACGGGACCGTACGCGCGGTGGGGGAGCCCGGCACACTACTGGGAGTCGTGCGCAATCCTGCGCTCCAGGACTATCCGATCGCCTTGGACGCCGGGGACACCCTGCTGATGTTCACCGACGGAGTGTCGGAAGGCCGTCGCGGGCACGAGTTCTACGGCATCGAGCGGATCGAAAAGGTGATCGCAGGGGACCACGACGGCGCCGAAAGCCTAGTGGGGGCCCTGCTGCGCGACGTGGTCGACTTCCAGAGCGGGAACACGTGCGACGACATCGCGATCGTCGCCCTCAGGGTGTTCTGATCGGCGCGCGCCCGCCAGGTGCCGCCGTCGCCACCGCACGCAAACGGCACGGTCTCTCTGGCGGACAAAGCACGTAGCCAGGAGCCGAACGCTGTCGAGGTGGAAACGGCCACGAGCGCAGGGTTCGAGGTACGGCTACGGTGACGCAGTGACCGACTCTTCCGGACTTTCCGTGGCGGTGGCCGGTGCCTCCGGATTCGTGGGCCGCAGCCTGTGCCCGGCGCTGCTGGCGGCTGGGTACAGGGTGCGGGCGCTCACCCGCTCTCCGGAGCGGTACCGCGGCGTGGGGCAGCCCGTGCGCGCTCAGGTGGCGGACGCGGCATCGCTGGCATCAGCGCTGGACGGCTGCGACGCCGCCTACTATTTGGTGCACTCGCTAGCGGAGTCGGACTTCGAGCGGCGGGACGCCGAGGCGGCCCGGAACTTCGCAGCGGCCGCCGAGAGTTGCGGACTCGATCGGATCGTGTACCTGGGAGGGCTAGGCGACGACGCGGACGACCTGTCCGCGCACCTACGGAGTCGTCGTGAGGTCGAGCGGCTGCTGGCCGCGCGCGCCGTGCCGGTGACCACCCTGCGGGCCGGGGTCGTGGTGGGACATGGCGGTATCTCGTGGGAGATCACCCGGCAGTTGGTGGAGCACCTTCCCGTGATGATCACCCCGCGGTGGGTGCGGACCAGGACCCAGCCGATCGCCCTGGCCGACGTGGTGCGCTACCTGGTCGGGGTGCTCCGCCTGCCGGCGGCCGCGGGCCGCACATTCGACGTCGGAGGGCCCGACGTGCTGGCGTACGTGGAGATGTTGCGCCGCGTGGCCGAAATCGAGGGCCGGACCTTGAAGGTGCTACCGGTCCCCCTGCTGTCGCCGGGTCTGTCCTCCCGTTGGCTGGCCCTGGTCACGGACGTAGACACCCAAACCGGTCGATCCCTGATCGACTCGATGTCCAATGAGGTGATCGTGGGCGACGACAGCATCCGGGAGCTCGTCCCGTTCGAGCCGATGGACTACGACGCGGCCGTGCTGGTTGCCCTGGGTGATCGGGCCAAGGCCAGGCGGGCCCGTTGAGTGCCGCCTCCGGGCGGAACCTACGGCTCCGGCGCGCCCTGGCCACGAGCGCGGTGGGCGCGGGTCTGCTCGGCGCCTCGTTCGCGGCGCGCCCGGGATCGCGGACCTTCTACGGCCTCACCTTCGCCCTCGCCGGAACCTGGATTGCCGGGGCCCGGGCAGTCCGGCCGGCGAGCCCCGTGCGCGCGCGGGCCGGGGTCACTTCGGTAGCGATCCCGGTCGCCCTGGGCGCAGGCGCGGCCGGCGCTATCTTCGGAGCCGCGCTGATCGCCCGTGAGATTCCCGTCCTGAACCGGGCGCTGACCTCCGTTCTTTCGTACGAACACCGAGGGTCGAGCCGGCTGGTGTTCGCCACCACACTGCTCAACGGGGCGGCGGAAGAATTGTTCTTCCGCGGTGCTGTCTACGACGCGGTCGGTACCTCGGCACCGGTATGGTCCTCGACCGCGGTGTACGCCACGGTGACGGCGGCGTCGCGAAACCCCGCGCTGGTGCTCGCGTCCGTGGCGATGGGCACATTGTTCGGGGTACAGCGCAAACTCACCGGCGGGGTGCAGGCTCCCTTGCTCACACACCTCACCTGGTCGGCGCTCGTCCTGCGCTACCTGCCGCCGTTGTTCCCGCCGGCGCTGCGGGTGAGCGACGGCCGCGGGTGACCGAGCCCCGGTCAGCTCGGTGTGCGGCGCAGCTTCCTGACCGGCCAGCCGAGGAAGCGCCCGGAGCACAAAATGCGTCCCGCGTACATGGTGGCCGCCCACCTGGACCGGGGTCGGCCTTCGGTCAGCGCGGCCCGCACTGCGTCGTCGAAGCCGAGTACGGTGCGTGGGAGCAAGTCGTGAATTCTGGGGTCCGTCACCACAGCTTCGGTACCCATGGAACCGAGCAGATCCTGGGCCGTGTGCCCGTCCACGTCAGTCAGCAGTTCGACGCCGGCGGCCGCGACCGCATTCGGCAGCCAGGGAACGCGGACCCGCAGCCGGGTTCGATCGGTCAGAGCGGCGAAACGCACAGGCATCTGGTGGTAGGCGAGGACATCCGCCCCGCCAATCTCCAGCGTCAGGCCGCGGCAGGATTCGTGATCGATCACGTCGGCCAGATAAGCGACAGCGTCGCTGACGGCGATGGGCTGGGTGAGGGTGTTCGCACGTGGGTCGGAGATGGTAATCGGCAGCACCTCGACGAGTTGGCGCAGCATCTCCCATGCGGCGCTTCCGGCGCCCAGGATGATTCCCGAGCGCACCACCGTGACCTGCACAGGCCCTGTGCGGAGAATCTTCTCCACGTGGCGCCGACTCTGCAGGTGCGGGGACAGGTCGTCCCCGTCCTGGCCCAGGCCACCGAGAAAGACGATCAGGTCCAGCGCCGCCTCCGCAGCGGCGTCCCGCAGCGACTCGGCCTGTCTGGCCTCGCGTTCGGCGAAGGAATCCGTGCCAAGAGAGTGGGCCAGCAGGTACACCACCTGGGCCCCCGACAGCGCCTGCAGGAGGCTGGAGGAGTCGTCGAGGTCGGCGAAGCGGGGCTCTGCCGGTCCGCGGTATTCGACAGGACGGCGAGTGAGAGCCACCACGTCGTGCCCGCGCTCGACCAGCACGGGTACCAGGCGGCCGCCCACGAACCCGCTCGCTCCGATGACGGCGACCTCCACCTGGCACCCCCGAGCGTGGCCACGCGGTTCGTTGCCCAGAGGCTGTGATGTGGTGCCTGACTGCCGCCGCGGGCGAATCGCCAGTCGGCGACACTGTATCCGGGACAAGCCGGGTTTCGGGGCTTTGCGATCACAGTGCAAGAGGAACGAACCGCGAATAGGTTTAAACGATCATGGAATCCCGCCCCCGTTTACAGCCGAAGAGCTAAAGGGCGTCGTGTACTCGACAAGGAGGACGGCGGCGCTCGCCAGCGCCACGGCTGTCCTGGGATCGAGGCTCACTCCGGCGGCTTCTCCGCGAGGGCGGTCAGCTCGTAGGTCGCGGGGCAGGACAGGTCGGCGGCGTGGCACTTGAGAAGCCGAGCCTTAGGGTCGTCACGCTCGCGCACTCGCACGACCCAGCTCAGGGTGCCTACGGCAAACCGGACGGTGGTCTCGTCGGCGTTGTCGTCCGGACCGGGGGTGTGGCTCAGCAGGCGGACGCCGTCGACGTCCGTCACGCCGGCCTCCTCGCGCACCCACGTCTCGGCGGCCTGGACGGGGCCGGGCCAGCACGTCCGCCCGCGATAGTGGTCGAGGCGGATCTGCCCGTCGCGGTAGGCCTCCGCGATCTCGACCGCGCGCTCCGGCGGGACGCGGCCGAAGTAGAGCCCGTGCGGGAAGCAGGCGAGGTTGGCGGCGAAGCGGTCACCGCCCAGGTGCGTGGTCTCCCAGGTGCGGGCGGGGAACCGGGCCGACAGGGCGCGGGCGACGGGGCGGCCGTTCTCCGCGCAGCAGGGGTCGTGCTTGCCGTGCGTGCAGACCAGGAACAGGGGGCCCTCGTGCTCGCGCAGGTCGCCGCGCTCCCCCCGGGCGATGCCGGGCAGGTCGAGGTCGAGGACCTGGTACGGGTCGTCGAGCAGCGTGTGCGCGACCCACGGCTCGCCGGGGCCGGTGTAGGCGGCGTAGACGTGGGTGCCGTGGGCGCCGGGTCGCCCGTGCCGGCGGATCAGGTTGACCCGGACGCCGGCGGCTTTGCTTGCGCGGGCCAGGGCGGGGCCGAGCCCGGCGGGGAGCCGCTCGCCGGTGAGAGCCTTGGTGCCCCACGGGCCGGCGTGCTCGATCAGCAGCCAGGCGGGGGCGTGGGTCGCGGTGGCGCGCAGCGGCTCGCCGAGGCCCAGGCTGGTGAGCCTGCACCGCGGGGGAGTTGCGCTCATCTCCGTCCCCTGCCGCCCTGGCCCCGTCTGCCGGGGCCGAAGGTGGCCGAAGGTACTCCGGGGACGTGACCGGCTGTGACCGGGGTCCGGCGACTCAGTAGGCGAACACGTCCGTGACCGCGAACGTCGCGTCCTTCAGCTTCTCCGCCATGTCGTTGTTCACCAGATCGAGGACGCGGACGTCGGCCGACTGGCCGGGCAGCAGGTTCGCCGCCGTGCCGGTGTCCTCGGTGACGGCCTCGCCCTCGTCGTCCTTCGCGGCGACCGTGATGTCGAACGAGCGCACCTTGCTGCCGGTGTTGGTGACCTTGAGCGGGAGCGAGGTGTGCTCGATGCCGGTGTCGTCGAAGGCGACACCCAGCTTGCCGATCTCGATCTTGATCTCCTTGTACGCGCCGTCGGCGTCGGGGACCAGGGAGACGGACTCCGCCTTCTCGTTCGCGCGGGGCGCCGGGGCGTCGCCGGTGGCCGGGGCCCCGATGACGTCCACCTCGTCCTGCGGGATGTGCGCGTCGTCCGAGAGCGGCGGCGGCGACGCGACCGCGGCAGCACCCGTCGCTTCGGGCGTGACGGCCGTGGTGGCGGCCGTCGTGGCCGCGTTGTCGTGCGCGCCTGCTCGGGAGTAGGCGGCCGCGCCGACGGTCACGGCAGCGGCGCACGCGAGCACCACGGGGACGACCACGGCGAGCCTGCGTCCGTGGCCTCGGGAGCGCCTGGGCTGCGGTCGGTTCATGTCCGCGAGCTCCTTCCGTGGGGCCTGGCGGGGCCGTCGTGAACGCGTCCGTCGCGACCGGCGGGTCTGTGACGGTGCTCACCAGGATGCACTGATACGGGGGAAAAAGTCACCCAAATGTGAATTATGTTCTGACGATAGGTGAGGAATCAGTAACGCACGGTGAGCCACGCCGAACGCCCACCGCGGCTGGTGGTCGGGCCGGGGCGGCGTAGGGAAATCGGGAAGACGGCTCATGATAGCCGCCGGAAGTTAGCGGCGAATGTCCGAGTTTGCGCCTGCTGGGGCCTGCGGGGCGCGTGACTGCAGTCGGACCGGCACGCTGTGGTAACCGCGCAGCGTCCGGGTCTCCCGCCGCCGGGGTTCGGCGGCGAGCGCGAGACCCGGGAACCGCTCGACGAGCAGGCGCAGACCGAGTTCGCCCTCGAGCCGCGCCAGGGCCGCGCCGAGGCAGAAGTGCACGCCGCCGGAGAACGCGAGGTGCTCGCGCGCGTTCGTCCGCGTGACGTCGAAGCGGTGCGGGTCGGCGAACACCTCCGGGTCGCGGTTGGCCGCCCCCAGCACCATCGCGACGAGCTGCCCCTTGGGCACCGGCACGCCGTGCACCTCGGTGGCAACCGCCGGGTGGCGCGCCGTGTTCTGGACGGGGGAGTCGAAGCGCAGGATCTCCTCGACCGCGTTGCGCCACCCCGCCGGCTCGGCGCGCAGGTGCTCGAGCTGCTCCGGGTGCGCGAGCAGGGCCACCGCGCCGTTGCCGAGCAGGCCGACGGTCGTCTCGAAGCCCGCCGCGAGCAGCAGCCCCGAGACGGAGGTGAGCTCGACGTCGGTCAGTCCCGGCGAGCCGTCCTCGGCGCGGAGGTTGACCAGGCCGGAGAGCATGCTCTCGTCCGGCTCGCGCCGCAGCCGCGCGAAGTGCCCGCCCAGCCAGGCGTTCATCTCGCGCATCGCGGCCTCGGAGCGCTTGTAGGGCCGGTAGCCCAGGCCGATGTCGAGGGTCGGGGCAATGGCGTGCCCCCAGTTCAGGAAGGTCTCGTGCATCGTCCACGGGACGCCGAGGACGTCGGCGATGACCCGCGCCGGCAGGATCGAGGCGTAGGTCGTGACGAGGTCGGTGGTCTCGTACTCGTCGCGCTCGAGTTCGTCCAGGAGTTCGGTTGCGATCTCCGTGATCCGCCCGTGCAGGCGCTCGACCGCCCGCGCGGTGAACGCCCGGCTGACCAGGCGGCGGTAGCGGGTGTGGTCGGGGGCGTTCACGGCCAGCAGGGACGGCGGCTCGAGCGGGCCGGTGACCGCCTCGTCCCGAGTGTGGCGCAGCGCGAACGCCATGACGCCGGGCACCTTCTCGGCAGGGAAGCCGACGCGGAAGTTGTCGTCGCGCAGGATCTCGGAGATCACCGCGTGCCGGGCGGTCACCATCGCGAGCCGGCCGGGGTGGATCGCCGCGCGGGAGCGGATCTCGTCGTAGAACGGGTACGGGTTCGCGCGCAGACTCGGGTCCGTGACCAGCCGTGCGTGCATCTCGCCGCGGCGGGCGCCCACCCGGATGACCGCGCCCGCGATGCCGTGCCGGGCACCCCAGCGGATCAGCGTCCCGACCGACATGAGGGCTCCCCACCGCAAAACTTACCGACCGTAAGTAACGGGGAACGCTGACACTGTGGGGCGGGGCCTGTCAAGGAAGTCCGGGTCTGTCGAGTCTGTCAGCGGGCCCGGGCAATGATCCGTTTGCGGACGGCCGCGGGGTCGTCGACCTCGAGGACGACCCGGCAGTACGGGCTGCCGGTCAGCTCCAGCACCAGCACCTCCGACGCGCGGTGGACGCACCAGAGCTGGCGCTTGTCGCCCGTCCCGTACGAGCCGGTGTGCAGGACCCCGGGGAGGTAGCCGCCGGGCAGGCGCAGCGCCGGGCACTCCTTCGCCGTCGCGCGGCGGTCGGCGACGCGCACGCTGCGGATCCGCGCCCGGGGCAGGATGATGCCGCGCGAGAGGGTCCAGAGCCGGTCGGCGCCCGCGAAGGTGATGTCGACGCCGTCGGGCACCACGTTCACGGTGACGGACACGTTGCTCCCCTTCTTCGGCCCCGCGCGGCTCACTGCGGGGTCCGGCGAGTATGAATCACCCATGATCCTCGTCGAGATCACCGTGGGCTGAGCCGGTGCTGCGCGCGGTCGTTGCCGGCGGGGGACCAGGCGGGCTCGCTGCCGCCGTCGGGTTGAGCCGGGCGGGCTGGTCGGTTCGCGTCCTCGAGCAGGCGGCCTCGCTGGAGCCGGTCGGCACCGCGATCAGCCTGTGGCCCAACGCCCTGCGCGCGCTGGACGCGCTCGGGGTCGGCGCGGCCGTGCGGTCCGCGGCGGCACTGTCGGGCCCGGGCGGAGTGCGCCGACCCGACGGGCGCTGGCTCGCCCGCAACGACGTCGGCAGCGCGGTCGCAGCGCGGTTCGGGGACCCCCTGGTGCTGGTGCACCGCTCGCGGTTGGCCGAGGCCCTGCTCGCCTGCCTTCCCCCGGACGTCGTGGAGACCGGGGTCCGGGTTACCGCGGTCGAGCCGGGTTCCGCGACGGCGCCGGCGGTGCTGTCGACATCTGTCGGAACCGTCGAGGCCGACCTCGTCGTCGCGGCGGACGGGCTCTGGTCGGTGCTGCGGTCCGGGCTCTTCCCCGGTCACCCTGGGCCGCAGCACGCCGGGTCCTGCGCGTGGCGGGCCGTCCTGGACGCGCCCGTCCCCGTCGCGGGCGGCAGCGAGACCTGGGGCTCGGACGGGCGGCGGTTCGCGATCGTCCCGATCGTCGACTGGCGCCCGCCCGGCCCGCCCCGGTGACGGGCCCTGACAGGCGGTCACGGCGCGCCCGGGCGTACGCCCGATGGGGTGATCGTTTGCGTGAGGTGGGCGTGCCGGGCCCTGCGGAGGTTCCTGTGAGCCTGCCTCGCGGTTAGGGTCGGTTTACCAGCCCAGAGGGGGCCGGAAGAGGAGGCAAAGAGCTATGGACACCTCAGGTGGCTGCTCGTGCAATCCCTGCAAGTGCGGCGGTAGCTGCAGCTGCGGCTAGATCGTCCGCCCTCGTGCCCGGTGATCTGCCGGGCACCTGAACCCTCACTTCGCCCCTGGCTGGCCTCGGCCCCCGGGGGCGTTGTCAGTTCCTGACCGATCGTCAGATCTACGTGGAGCGGGTCGCCGCCGCAAGTCAGCCGGGGAACTTCACGCCCGTGGACGCGTGGCAGTCGTAGCCGTGCGGGACCTTGAACAGGTACTGCTGGTGGTGGTCCTCGGCGTAGTAGAACTCCGCCGGCCGGGGCGAGCTCGGTCGTGATCGGCCCGGCACCGGCCTCGTCGAGGGCGCCCTGGTAGATCGCGCGGCTCTCGTCCGCGATCTTCGCCTGCTCGTCGCTGGTCGTGTAGATCGCCGAGCGGTACTGCGTGCCGACGTCGTTGCCCTGCCGGTTCGGCGTCGTCGGGTCGTGGATCTCCCAGAACACCTTGAGCAGGTCGGCGTAGCTCGACCTGCTCAGGGTCGAACACGACGAGGACGGCCTCGGTGTGGCCGGTGCGGCCCGGTGCAGGTCTCCTCGTACGTCGGGTTCGGGGTGAAGCCGCCCGCGTAGCCCGACGGCCGTGACCCAGACGCCCGGCACCTGCCAGAACTTGCGCTCCGCGCCCCAGAAGCAGCCGAGGCCGAAGATCGCGGTCTCGAGGTTCTCCGGGAACGGGCCGAACAGGGGGTTGCCGTTCACCGCGTGCTTGTCCGGCACCGGGTACGGGCGAGTCGGCCCGCCCGGGCAGCGCCTGCTCCGAGTCCACCATCTGCGTCTTGCGCCCGAAGATCATGGGGTTGCACCTCCGTCGGTAGTCCAACCCTCGCCCATCGGCCGCGATTCCGGCTAGTCCCCGGACGGCGACGTCAGGGCCCGGTAAGGAGGCGCGGTAAGCGAGGCGCGGTAAGGAGGCGCGGTAAGGAGGCGCGGTAAGGAGACGACGGTAAGGCTGAACCATCGCGGTGAACCGATCGGGCCTGTCGGGGCGTTTCGCGGCCTGAACCCGGCCGCGCCAGGCGCCCCCGTGGCTGTCTGCGTGTTCCGGACGTGGGCGCGGTCCCCGTCCGTCCCGGCCGGGGACACCACCGTGTTCGACGGAGTCCGGCTGCTCGTCCAGTCACCCGATGCCTTCGCCGTCGACGCGATGGGCGACGCCGACCGGCTCGCCGCCGACCTCGACGGGCTCCCGGCCGGCTGAGGCCCGGTGCACGCCCCTTGTCGTCTGGTACCGGGTCTTGTCGGCCCGGCGCACCGGACGACAAGGCCCGGTACGGGACGACAAGGCGCCTGAGGGTAGGTCGGGGGGCGCCGGCGCGAGGCCCCGGCTAGCCTGCGGTCATGGCTGACGAGCAGACGGCACAGCAGGGTTTCGCGACGCGGGCGATCCACGCGGGGCAGGAGCCGGACCCGCTGACCGGCGCGGTCGTCCCGCCGATCTACCAGGTCTCCACCTACAAGCAGGACGGCGTCGGCGGGCTGCGCGGCGGCTACGAGTACAGCCGCAGCGCGAACCCGACCCGCGACGGCGCTCGAGGAGTGCCTCGCCGCGCTCGAGGGCGGCGCGCGCGGGCTCGCGTTCGCGTCCGGCCTCGCCGCCGAGGACACCCTGCTGCGCACCGTGTGCAAGCCGGGCGACCACGTCGTCATCCCGAACGACGCGTACGGCGGCACGTACCGGCTCTTCGCCCGCGTCCACGCGCAGTGGGGGCTGGAGTTCACCCCCGTCCCGCTGGACGACCTCGACGCCGTCCGCGCGGCGATGCGCCCGGCGACGAGGCTGATCTGGTGCGAGACGCCGACGAACCCGCTGCTCGGCATCTCCGACCTCGCGGCGCTCGCGCGAGATCGCGCACGAGCGACGGCGCCCTGCTCGGCGTCGACAACACCTTCGCCTCGCCCTACCTGCAGCAGCCGCTGGCGCTCGGCGCGGACGTGGTCATGCACTCGACGACGAAGTACCTCGGCGGGCCACTCGGACGTCGTCGGCGGCGCGCTCGTGGCCGCGGACGCCGCGCTGGGCGAGGAACTGACGTACCACCAGAACGCGATGGGCGCGGTCGCCGGGCCCGTTCGACTCGTGGCTGGTGCTGCGCGGCGCGAAGACCCTGGCCGTCCGGATGGACCGGCACTGCGCGAACGCGGAGGCCGTCGTCGGGCTGCTCGCGCGAGCACCCGCGGGTCGCCGAGGTGCTCTACCCGGGCCTGCCGAGCCACCCCGGCCACGAGATCGCGGCCAAGCAGATGCGCGCCTTCGGCGGCATGGTCTCCTTCCGGGTGCACGGCGGCGAGGCCGCCGCGCTCGAGGTCTGCAACCGGGCGCGGCTGTTCACGCTCGGGGAGTCCCTCGGCGGCGTCGAGTCGCTGATCGAGCACCCCGGGCGGATGACGCACGCGAGCGTCGCCGGTTCCGTGCTGGAGGTGCCGGCCGACCTCGTCCGGCTCTCGGTGGGCATCGAGGACGTCGCCGACCTGCTCGACGACCTGCGGCACGCCCTCGGCTGAGGGTGCGAAGCATCCCGCACGCGGGTAGAAGGAGGCTGACTCCCCCCCCGCAACGAAGGACCACACCGATGGCGCTTCCGCAGTCCCTGCCCGGCCAGCTCTACCTGCTCGGCTGCTCGATCGCGAAGGAGCGCCCGCCGGGCGGCATCGCCGCGCCGCACCTGCTCCGCGCGGCCGCGCTCGCCGAGCTCCGGCTCGCCGGCGCGCATCGGCGACCGGCGCAGCCGACCCCCTCGGGTGGACGTCGAGGCCTCGACGCGGGTGAGCAGCCCGAGCCTGGCCCGAAGGCCGACGTGTTCTGCTCGGCCCGGCAGAGCACGCCGACCCGGTGCTCGCGGGCGTGCTCGCGGAGCTGGCCGAGAACAAGCGGCGGCGGACGTGGATCTGGTGGGTGCGCCACGGGGAGCGGGAGACCGCGGACGCGGTGTTCGACCAGCTGGTCGAGCCGCGGCGTGATCGACGTGATCGAAGCATCGGCTGCTCGGGATCGTCCCGCACACGGACGTGACGCCTGACCGACCCGGACGCGGTGGAGGCGCTGCGCATCGCGGCTGCGCGGGCTGCTGCGCGGCGGTCCCGCGTCGCCGAGCTCGACCCGCGCGACGTCGCGCTCGTCGCGCTGGCCGCCGCGGCGGAGATGCGGACGGTCTTCGAACGCGGCGAGCAGAAGGAGTCCGCGACCGCATCGCCGCGATCACCGCCGCGGCCGGGCCCGTGCCCGCTCGCGCTGGCCAAGGTGGTCCGGGACAAGAAGGTCGCGGCCAGCGCGCGGGCTCGACCGCGGCGATCGTGGCCTCGACCAGCGCGGGGCAGCTGCTGACCGCTGGCACGCCTCAGTCCGGGAGGACGCCGGGCGCCTGCGACTCGGGGGCGACCGGCGAGACGGCCTCCTCGCCGGGCGGCTCGGGCGGTGGACGGTCTCGGGCATCCGGATCGACATCAGCAGGCCCGAGGCCCAGCACATGGCGGTCGAGGTGAACGCGGCCGGAGTAGGACGCCGTGCTCGACCAGCAGGCCGGCGACCAGCGGCCCGACCACGGCGCCGAGGTCGCTGGACATGCCGTACGCGGCGATCGACCGTGCCGCCGCGCCCGGTCACGATGTCGCCGACGACCGCGGCCGGCGCCGACGCTCAGGGTGGCCGACGGTCGACGCCGAACAGGGCCATCGCGAGCAGGAAGCCGGCGTCGGTCTCCGACACCGCGAGCAGCGACCGACCCGGCGACGCCCGCGCACGTGCCGACCAGCATCAGCGGGCGGCGCCCGATCCGGTCGGCGAGCCGACCCGCGGGGTAGAGCACGATCACCTGCGCGACCGAGCCGATGAACAGGCCCAGGCCCGTCCAGGTCGTGTCGTGGTGCAGCACCTCGACGACGAACAGCGGGATCAGCGAGCTGCGGATGCCGAAGATCGCCCAGCCGGTGCCGGCGTTCGTGGTGAGCGCCGCCTGGTAGGCCTTGTTCCGCAGGGCCTCGCGCAGGGTGGTCTGCGGGGGCGGCGCCCGCGGCGCGGGCGCGTCGGCGACGTGCGTGCGCGCCAGGTAGACCATCGCGATCGTGCCCGGCCAGGGCGAGCGTGCCCGCGTAGACGAAGAACGGGACCCGCAGCGAGATGCCGCCGAAGACCCCGCCGAGCAGCGGTCCGGTGACGCCGCCGATCAGGAAGCCGCCGGAGTACATGCTCGTCGCCCGGCCGCGCTGGGACGCCGGGACCGCGCGCAGCAGCAGGCTCTGCGCGCCGACCGTGAACATCACCGAGCCCGACGCCGCCGATGCCGCGCAGCAGCAGCATCTGCTCGAAGCTCTGGGCCAGCCCGGTGAGCAGGCTGGACACGGCGACGATGCCGATGCCGACCGCCGAGGATCAGCCGCTCGCCGAACTTGTTGACCAGCCAGCCGCCGGCCGGCCCGAACACCAGCCGCATGAAGGCGAACGCCGAGATGACCGCCCCCGCCGCGGTCGCGCCGACGCCGAACTGCTTGGCGAACACCGGGATGACGGGCGCGACGATCCCGAAGCCGAGCGCGACGGAGAAGGCGACGGCCGCGAGCACCCAGACCTCGGTGGGAAGGTCGCTGTTCTTCCCGCCCCAGTCGGGTCGCGCGCGCCACCCGACGGGCGGCGCTCACCCGGCACGGCGCGCCCGCCGACCCCGGCGTGCGCGCAGGTAGTCGCTGACCACGTAGTCGCCGAGGCGCTCGGGCGACGGGTGGAACACCCGGCCGCCGTTGCGCCGGGCCACCTCCTCGCAGAACTCGGCGAGGCGCGGGTCCGGGTCGAGGGAGAAGATGTTGATCGTCGCCCCGCGCCGGGTCACGGCGTCGACCTGCGCGAACGTCAGCGTGAGGGTCTCCGGCGCCGGCGGCCAGTCGAACCAGACGCCGCCGTCGCGGGTCAGGTGGGAGGTCGGCTCGCCGTCGGTGACGACGAGGACGATCTTCTCCGCTGCCGGGGTGCCGCTCGAGGAACCGCCCGGCCAGCAGCAGGGCGTGCTGCAGGTTCGTGCCCTGCACCATGTCCGGCTCGAGGGTCGGCAGGTCGGTCGGGCGCGATCTCCTGGGCGTAGCGGGAGAACCCGATCAGCTGCACGGCGTCGTGCGGGTACATGCCGGTGACCAGGGCGTGCAGCGCCAGCGCGGTCGACTTCGCCGCCGTCCACGTGTCGCGCAGCACCATCGAGTACGACATGTCGAGCAGCACCGAGACCGCGGCCGTGCTGCGCCGCTCGGTCTCGGAGACCTCGAAGTCCTCGACCGACGAGGCGCATCGCGCTGCCCCGGCCCGCACGGGCCCGGCGCGGCGGACGGCGTTCGTGACGTGCGGACGACGTCGAGCGGCTGCTCGTCGCCGAAGCGCCACGGCCGGCTCGAGCCGGTGAGCTCGCCGGCGGCGCCGGCCGAGTGCACCTCGTGCCCGCCCGCCGCGGCGGGCGTTCGAGGGAGGTGAACACCCGGCGCAGGGCGGTCTGCCCGATCCGCCGGACCGCCTTCGGGGTGAGCTCGAGCCGCCCGCCCGCGCGGTTGAGCCAGCCCTGCTCCTCGAGCTCGCGCGCGAGGTCGGCGCAGGGTCTGCAGGTCGTCGACGGCGCCGCGGCCCAGCGCTCGGCGCACTGCCTCCTCGTCCACGTCGTCGAGCCGCGCGCCCGGGTAGTCCTGGCCCGAGCGCTCGGACTGGAGCTCCTCGAGGTCGGCGAGCTCCTGCAGCGCGGTCGTCGCGTCGCCCAGGCCCAGGGGCTGGTCGCCGGACAGGCCGCCCGGGCTGTTCCACGGCAGGTCGGGGCGGCGGGCCTGCAGGGCCGCGGTGAGGCGGCTCATCTCCGAGCTGACACGTCGAGGTCGTAGAACACGCCCGGCGGCGAGCTCGGCCAGCTCGGCGCGCTGCTCCGGCGAGAGCGACGCCATCATGCGGGACGCGGCGGCCATGCGCCGGGCGAGGGAGTCGACCAGCTCGTCGAGGGTCTGCGGGTCGTCGGGGAAGAAGTCGCCGTAGGCCGCCATGAACGCGTCGAAGCGCTCCTGCGTCATCTCGCCGCGCGCGTCCGCGTCGAGCATCGCGTTCAGCTCGGCCATCATGTCCGCGACCCGGCGCAGGTCCTCCGGGGTCGCGTTCTCCAGCGCCTGCTTCATGCCGGCGAAGCGGCTGTCGAGCACCTCGCGGCGGAGCAGGTCGCGGATCTGCTCGTAGGTCTGCGGCGGCCGCGGGGGACTGCCAGTCGTACTCGGCGAGCTCGCGGACCGCCCGGGCGGTCTCGGTCGGGCAGCGCGTCGAGCACCGCCTCCCGGAAGCGCGCGTCGTCGCCCGGGTCCGGGAACAGCGCCGCGCGCTCCTGCCCGATCGCGGTGTCGAGCAGGCGGCGGACCTCCTCGAGCGTGCCGTCGGCCCGGCCGCGCTCGCGCAGCTCGGCCCGCCGGGCGGCGGCCTGGCCGGCGCAGGTCGTCGAGGCCGCGGACGCCCTGCGTGCCGCGGCGCAGCAGGTCGCGCAGCGCGTCGCCGGGACGCTCGCCGGCGCAGCACCCGGTCGCCGAGCTCGTCGAGCGCCGGCTGACGTCGAAGGGCGCGGCGAGCGGGTCGGGCCCGTCGTCGTACGCCCCGTAGCGGTACGCTCCGCTCACTTGCCGTAGACCGTCCGCGCGCCCGTCGGTGTCCTTGGAGATGCGCCGCGACAGGTAGAGCCCCTCGAGCGCGAACTCGGCGGCCGCGGCGGCCTCGCCCGGGGACTCGGCGCCGTCCATGCCGAGCCGCGACATCAGCTTGGCGAGGCCGGGCAGCGGGCCGATCTGGTCGAGCAGCTGCGCGGGCGGGCACCAGCGTCGCCGGAGGAGATCGTGACGCCGGAGTCGAACCGCTCGACCAGGGCCGCGAGGTCGGCGCCGCCGAGGCGGGCGCGGAACGTGTCGTGGGTGGCGCGTCGCAGCAGGTGCGTGAGCACGTCGAGCTCACGCCCTTCCTCGCCCGCCTCGAACTCGACCTTGCCGCGCAGGGTCGGGACCACGGACGGGCAGGTCGGCGACCCGGGCGACCGGCGGGTCCTCCCCGGTCAGGGCGGCGCGGCGTTCGGCGGACGCCGCCACGGTCTCCGCGGCCGCGATCGCGAAGCGGGCCGAGACGCCGGAGCGCGAGTCGACCGCCGGGGCCTCGCGCACCGACCGGGTGAACCGCACCAGGATCTCGAGGATGTGGTCGGGCAGCGTGACCCGCGGATCGGCCGCCTGCGTCGAGACTGACGGGTCGCCGTGCGCGCGTGCCGGCCAGGCCAGCTGCGCCTCCTGGCGGACGAGCTCGAGCTCCGCCGGCAGGCTCAGCGGGTAGTGCGTGCGGATCTCGGCGCCGAACCGGTCCTTGAGCGGGGTGATGATGCGGCCGCGGTTCGTGTAGTCCTCCGGGTTCGCGGTCGCGACCAGGAGCAGGTCGAGCGGCAGGCGCAGCGCGTAGCCGCGGATCTGGACGTCGCGCTCCTCCAGGACGTTCAGCAGCGAGACCTGGATGCGCTCGGCCAGGTCGGGCAGCTCGTTGATCGTGAAGATGCCGCGGTTCGTGCGCGGCACCAGCCCGTAGTGGACGGTCTCGGGGTCGCCGAGGCGGCGGCCCTCGGCGACCTTCACCGGGTCGACGTCGCCGATCAGGTCGCCGACGCTCGTGTCGGGGGTGGCGAGCTTCTCGCCGTACCGGTCGGCCGCGGCCAGCCACGAGATCGGCAGCGTCGTCGCCGGCCTCGTCGACCAGCCGGCGGCTGTAAGGCGGTCAGCGGCTCGTACGGGTGCTCGCGCAGTTCGGAGCCGGCGATGTACGGCGTCCACGGGTCCAGCAGCGTCGATCAGGGTGCGGGCGAGCCGGGTCTTGCCCTGGCCGCGCTCGCCGAGCAGGACCAGGTCGTGGCCCGCGAGCAGCGCGCGCTCGAGCTGGGGCAGGACGGTGTCGTCGAACCCGACGATGCCGGCGAAGCGCGGCGTGCCCGGCGCGCAGCGACCGGATCAGGTTGGCGCGCAGCTCGGCCTTGACCGTGCGGTGGACGTGGCCGGTCGCGCGCAGCTCGCCGAGCGTGCGCTGCGGCGGGCAGGGAGTGGCTCGAGGGCATGCCAGCACCGTACGTCGCCGCGGCCGACGGATGCTCGTCGCGCGGCCCGCCGTCTGTGGGCGGCCAGGCCCTGTGGACGAGTCAGTCGGCCGGAGCGTCCAGCTCGCCGACGAGCCCGTACGCCAGTGCGCCGGCCGCGTCGAGGACTCCGGCCGGGCGGCGTCAGGTCGGCCCGGACCTCCGCGGCCGGGCGCCCGGTCACGCCGGCGAGCAGCGTGCGCGAGCCGCGCGACGCAGGGCGTCGTGGCTCTCGACCAGCTGTGCCGAGCTCCGCAGCGGTGCGGCCGCCCGCCGGCACCGAGCAGGTCGCCCGCGGCTCGACCAGGTGGAACCGCGTGCTCGCGCCGGCCGTCCGCCGGGCCGCCGCGGCGAGCACGGCGAGCGCAGCGCCGCCGACCTCGCCGAGCGCGGTCAGGTGGACGGGCGCGCGCATCGCGTCGATCGTGTCGGCGAGCATCAGGGCGGTGCCGAGGTCGCCGCCGCGGCTGTGCAGCCGGACGGACACGGGCGCGGCGCCCTCCGCGTCCAGCGTGAGGAGCATCGCGGCCGTCCGGGTCGCGCGTCTCGCCGTCCAGCTCGCCCGCTCACCAGGACGGTGCGCATGGCCAGCAGCCGCTCGGTCAGCAGGTCGTGCTCGCCGAAGCGTCGAAACGTCATCGGTCCTCCTCGGGAAGCGTCCAGTGGCGGCAATTCGGGAGCCGACCACGGCCGCGTACCGGTCGAGCGTCGACAGCCGGACGTCGACGTGGCCGGCCTCGAGCCGCGCGACGGCGGACTGCGACGTGCCCATCCGGGCGGCGACCTCGGTCTGCGTCAGCCCCGCGGCCACCCGCGCAGCGACGAGGGAGTCGAGCAGGTCGCGGCGGCGCAGAGCCATCTCGCGGAACCCCGGAAGCAGGGGCAGGTCGTCGCGCTCCATAGCGAACACGGTATCTCGTATCTGGTATATCGCCTAGGTGTCGGCCGCACTCTCCCGCGCGGCGCCAGGGCAGAGCGGGCGCCGGCGAGTCCCGCACGCGACAATGGGGGGCCACGGGGGCGAGGGCAAGGGAGAACGTCGTGCGATTCGGCAGCGGGATCGCCCGGGCAGGTGGGCCGCGCCTCGGGCGCCCGGAAGAGCCCGGCGGCATCTCGGAGGACGAGCTGCGCGACCTCGTCCGTGCCGACGTCGACGACCCGGACCCGGACATCCCGGTCGCGCCCGACCTGCCCGCCGCGGCCGTGCTCGCCGCGAAGGCCGCCCTGGCGGGGCTGGACGGCGCGGCGCCGGACCTGGCCTGCGTCTTCGTCTGCGGGCGCGACGCCGTCGAGATCGCCGCCGCCGGCGCGCGGGCCGTGCGAGATCCTCGGCGCCGCCGCCGTCATCGGCTGCAGCGCGCACGGTGTCATCGGGCCGGGCGCGGGGGTCGAGCTCGAGCCGGCCGTCAGCGTCTGGGCGGCCGTGCTGCCCGGCGCGGTCGTGCGCACGTTCCACCTGGCGGTCGTCCGCTCGCCCGACAGCCTCACCGTCCTCGGCATGCCCGACCTCGCCGACGACGACGCCGTCGGCGTCCTGCTCGCCGACCCCTGGACGTTCCCGGTCGACGGGTTCGTCGAGCTGTCCAACGAGGTGCTGCCGGGCCTGCCGCTGGTCGGCGGCCTGGCGACCGGCCCGATCGCCGCGCAGGGCTTCGGTGCCGCGCCGCAGAGCTGGCTGTGCCTGGACGGGATCGGCTACGACAACGGCGCCGTCGGCGTGCTGATCGGCGGCGACGTCGACGTCGGCACGGTCGTCAGCCAGGGCTGCCGACCGGTCGGGCCGACGATGGTCGTGACCCGCGCGGAGGGCAACGAGCTGCTCGAGCTCGCCGGGTCGGTCGCGACGGAGAAGCTGCAGGAGATCGTCCGCGACCTGCGGCCGGCCGACCGCGAGCTGGCGCTGACCGGGCTGCAGATCGGCATCGCGATGGACGAGTACGCCGACGCCCACGGCCGCGGCGACTTCCTCATCCGTGGGGTCGGCGGCCTGCACCCGGACCGCGGCTCGATCGTGGTCGGGGACGTCGTCGACGTGGGCCGCACCGTGCGGTTCCAGGTGCGCGACGCCGAGGCCGCCCACGACGAGCTCGGCGTGGTGCTCGCGCGGTACCGGCAGGACTCGGGCGCCCCCGAGGGTGCGCTGCTGTTCTCCTGCAACGGGCGCGGCCAGGCCATGTTCCCCGACCCGCACCACGACGTCCGGATGCTGCACGCCGACCTGGGCGTCCGCGCCGTCGCCGGGTTCTTCGCCGCCGGCGAGATCGGTCCGGTCGGCGGGCGCAACCACCTGCACGGCTTCACCGCGTCCTGCTCGTCCTCGTGTTCGGGGGCGGGACGCCGGAGGCGACCGGTGCGTCGTGCCGATGGCTGAGCGCCAAGCGGCCTGGCGCTCGCTGTCGACATCGGCGGGACGAAGCTGGCGGCCGCGATCGTCGACTCGTCCGGGCGCATGGTGCACGTCCACCGGGTGGTCACGCCCGTCGGCAGCGCGGACCCGGAGGTCGTCTGGCGCGCGCTCGCCGCGCTGCTCGAGGCCGTCCTCGCGGCCGAGGCGGCGGCGCCGGCGATCCCGCCCCGTACGGCGTCGGGGTCGGGTGCGGCGGGCCGATGCGCTGGCCGGAGGGCGCGGTCTCGCCGCTGAACATCCCGTCCTGGCGCGACTTCCCGCTCCGCGAGCGGCTCGCCGACCTGGCCGGCGGCGGGGACGTCCGGATCCACAACGACGCGATCTGCACCGCCGTCGGCGAGCACTGGCGCGGGGCCGGACGCGGCGTGGCCGACCTGCTCGGCATGGTCGTCTCGACCGGGGTCGGCGGCGGGCTCGTCCTCGGCGGCCGCGTGGTCGACGGCGCCTCCGGCAACGCCGGGCACATCGGCCACGTGGTCGTCGACCCCGACGGCCCGCCGTGCCTGTGCGGGGGACGCGGCTGCCTCGAGGCGATCGCGAGCGGGCCCAGCACCGCGCGCCTGGGCCGCGACCCAGGGCTGGCGCACGGCCGCCGGCACCGACGCGCAGACCCTCGACCCGGGACGCCGCCCGCGGCCACCCGATCGCCCGGGCCGCGCTGGCCCGCGCCGGGTCCGCGCTCGGCGTGGCCATCGCCTCCGCCGTGCACCTGTGCGACGTGGAGGTCGTGGCGATCGGCGGGGGGCTCTCGCAGGCCGGGCCGCTGCTGTTCGACCCGCTGCAGGAGGCGTTCGCGCGGCACGCGCAGTTCCCGTTCACGCGGAACGTCCGGATCGTGCCCGCCGCGCTCGGCCAGCACGCCGGGCCTGATCGGCGCCGCCGGGCTGCTGCTCGGCGGCCCGGCCTACTGGTCGGCCGGCTGAGGGACTGCGCGGCCCGCAGCCCGGGGCGGGCGGGGCGGCGACGGGCGCGCCTGCGACTGGTGCGCCAGTCGGTGCTGCCGTGGGTGCCCCGCCGGCGTCCCGGCCCCGTGCGGCTGCCGAGGGCCCGCGCCGGGGCGGGCCGGCAGCGCGTGCTCCGGCAGGAACAGGGACGCCGCGAACGACAGCGGCCGCGATCGGCAGGGCGATCCAGAAGATCGGCGTGGGTGCCGGCGGTGAATGCGTCGACGAAGGCGTCGTGGGCCGCCGGCGGCAGGGCCGCGACGGTCTCCGGCAGCAGGCTGAGCTGGTCGAGGTCGACCCGGCCGGCCTCGTCCGCGCCGAGCCGGCCGGCCAGGACGGACGCCAGCACCGTCCCGAAAACAGCCGTGCCGACCGTGCGCGCCGAGGCTGCGGAAGAACGACGTCGAGGCGGTCGCGATGCCGATGTCGGACCGGTCGACGGAGACCTGCACCGCCAGCACGATGACCTGGGAGACCAGCCCGATGCCGAGGCCCAGCACGGTCAGGACGAGCGGCCGTCGGACGCGGTCGACGTCTCGGGCCCGAGCCGGGTCAGGCCCAGCGTCGCGAGCGTGACCAGGAACGTCCCGAGGACGGGGTAGGCCTTGTAGCGGCCCGACTTGCTGATCGCCCGGCCCGACCCGACCGAGGTGAACAGCAGGCCCGTCGTCATCGCCAGCAGCAGCAGGCCCGACTTCGTCGCGCTCATGCCCTGGACGACCTGGAGCTGGATCGGGACGAACAGGACCGCCGCGAACATCGCCGCACCGACGCCGAACGCGATCGCGCCGGTGAGGGTGTAGGTGCGGTTGCCGAACAGCCGCAGCGGCAGGATCGGCTCGGCGGCGACGCGCTCGCGGGCGACGAACGCGGTCAGCAGCAGCGCGCACGCGGCGCCCGGAGCCCAGCTCTGCGGCGGAGCCGAAGCCCGCCTCCTCGCCGCGGTCGAGCCAGAGCAGGAACCCGCTCACGGCGGCGACCAGCAGCACCGCGCCGGCGATGTCGAGCTCGTGCGGGCGGCGCACCTTCGGCAGGTTGCAGCCGGGTGGCGACGACGACCAGGGCGAGGACGCCGAGCGGCAGGTTGACGTAGAAGATCCAGCGCCAGGACGCGTGGTCGACCAGCAAGCCGCCGACCAGCGGGCCGATCAGGCTCGCGAGGCCGAACACCGCGCCGAACAGGCCGTGGTACTTGCCTCGTTCGCGCGGCGGCACGATGTCGGCGACCACCGCCAGCGCCAGCGCCATGAGCCCGCCGCCGCCGAGGCCCTGGACGGCCCGGGCGGCCACCAGTTCGCCCATGTCGCGGGCCGCGCCCGGACAGCACCGAGCCGAGCATGAAGATGACGACGGCGGTCAGGAACACCGGCTTGCGGCCGTACATGTCCGAGATCCGGCCGTAGAGCGGGATCGACGCGGTGGCCGTCAGCAGGTACGCCGTGACGACCCAGGAGACGTCGGAGACGCCGCCGAGGTCACCGACGATCGTCGGCATCGCCACCGCGACGATCGTGTTGTCGAGGGCGGCGAGCATCACGCCCAGGAGTAGGCCTGCCAGAACCGCCCGCACCTGGCGAGGGCTCATCGGGGTCGGCCCCGCAGCCTGCGTCGGCGGCACCGCGTCAGCTTAGGGCACGTCCCGAGCGCGTTCCGCGCCGGTGCCCACTCCGGCTGGCACACTGCCCGGGTGATCTCCCGCCTGCCCGTCACCGCCGAGGACGTGCACGCGGCCCGCGAGCTCCTGCGGGACGTCGCTCGCGTCACCCCGATCCAGGGCTCCCGGGCGCTCGGCGCGCTGTGCGGCGGCGACGTCCACCTCAAGTGCGAGAACCTGCAGCGGGCCGGCTCGTTCAAGATCCGCGGGGCGTACGTGCGGATCGCGCGCCTGACCGACGCCGAGCGCGCTCGCGGGGTCGTCGCGGCCAGCGCCGGCAACCACGCCCAGGGGGTCGCGCTGGCGGCGAGCCTGCTCGGCGCCGCGTCCACCGTCTTCATGCCGAACGGCGCGCCGCTGCCGAAGGTCGCCGCGACCGAGGCGTACGGGGCGGCCGTCCGGTTCGCCGGGCAGAGCGTCGACGACGCGATCGTCGCCGCGCGCGAGTTCGCCGCGAGCACCGGAGCCGTGCTGATCCACCCCTTCGACCACCCGGACGTCGTCGCCGGCCAGGGCACGGTCGGGCTGGAGATCCTCGAGCAGTGCCCGGACGTCCGGACGATCGTCGTGCCGACCGGCGGCGGGGGGCTGCTCGCCGGCATCGGCGTGGCCGTCGGCGCGACGCACCCGCACGTCCGGGTCGTCGGGGTGCAGGCGGCGGGCGCGGCCGCGTACCCGCAGTCGCTCGCGTCCGGCCACCCCGTCCGGCTCGAGCGGATGACGACGATGGCGGACGGGATCGCGGTCGGCCACCCCGGCGACGTCCCGTTCGCGCTCGTGCAGGAGCTGGTCACCGAGGTGCGGACCGTCCCCGAGGAGTCGCTGTCGCGGGCCCTGCTGCTGTGCCTGGAGCGGGCCAAGATGGTCGTCGAGCCCGCCGGCGCCGCCGCGGTCGCCGCGATCCTGGACGACCCGCGGGCCTTCGAGCCGCCGGTCGTCGCCGTGCTGTCCGGCGGCAACGTCGACCCGCTGCTGATGCTGCGCCTGCTGCGCCACGGGCTCGCCGCGTCCGGGCGCTACGTCGCGTTCAAGCTGCGGATCCCCGACCGGCCGGGCGCCCTCGCCGGCCTGCTGCGCGAGCTGGCGGACGCCGACGCCAACATCCTGTCCGTCGAGCACCTGCGCACGAACCCCCGCCTCCAGGTGGACGAGGTCGAGGTCAACGTCCAGATCGAGACCCGCGGGGGCCGGCACACCGATCTGGTCCTCGGTCGGTTGCGCGCCGCGGGGTACGCGCCGATCTTCGGTTGACCGGTTCGTCCCGGGATGTGCCGGGTATTCGCCCCCACCTGGCGGACTTCGGTACGGATCACTGCGCCGGGTGGTCGGCGATTGGGCAGGATGTACTCGTGACCTTGCAGAATGCCGCGCCCGCGAGCTGGCGCAGCATGCGAGGAACGCGCGCGCGAGTGCCCGCGGGGAGCATCGGCATGAGCGACGCGATCGTCGCCGAGGGCCTGGTGAAGCGCTTCGCCGGCGTCCCCGCGCTGGACGGCGTCGACCTGACCGTCCCCGAGGGCACCGTGCTCGGTCTGCTCGGGCCCAACGGCGCGGGCAAGACCACCACCGTCCGCGTGCTGACGCACGCTGCTGCGCCCCGACGGCGGGTACGCCGAGGTCGCCGGGATCGACGTGTCGAAGAACCCCGCCGCCGTCCGCCGCCGGATCGGCCTCGCCGGCCAGTTCGCCGCCGTCGACTACGTGCTCACCGGACGCGAGAACCTCGTCCTGTTCGGCCGGCTCTACCGGCTCGGCCGGCGGCAGGCCGAAAAGCGCGCCGACCGGCTGCTCGAGAGCTTCGGCCTCACCGAGGTCGCCAACAACCCCGTGAAGACCTACTCCGGCGGCATGGCCCGGCGCCTCGACCTCGCGTCCGCGCTCGTCGCCACGCCCCACGTCCTGTTCATGGACGAACCGTCCGTCGGGCTCGACCCGGGCGCGCGGCTCGAGCTGTGGGACCTGCTCGAAGAGCTCGTCCGCGGCGGTATGACGCTGCTGCTGACCACCCAGTACCTCGAGGAGGCCGAGCGCCTCGCCGACGCGATCGCCGTCGTCGACAGGGGCAAGGTCATCGCCCGCGGGACGGTCGACGAGCTCAAGGCCCAGGTCGGGGGCGACCGCGTGGACGTCCGGATCGCCGACCCCACCCAGCTCTCCGCCGCCGCCGACGCGCTGCGCAACCTCGCCCACGGCGAGCCCGTCGTCGACCTCGCCGGCTCTGTCGTCGGCGTCCCGGCGGCCGAGGGGCCGTCCGCGATCGCCGAGGTCGTCCGCGCGCTCGACCGCGTCGGCGTCGGGATGCTCGACATCAGCATCCACCGCCCGACCCTCGACGACGTGTTCCTGCACCTGACGGGCGCCTCCACCGCGATCGCGTTCGCGCCGGCGGGTGCGGTGGCGGACGCCGTCGCGCCCGGCGTGGACGACGGTGCGCCGGCGGTGGAGTCCGTCGCTCCTGGCGCGTCCGCTGCCCCTGTCGCGTCTGCTGCCCCTGTCGCGTCTGCTGCCCCTGTCGCGTCTGCTGCCCCTGTCGCGTCTGCTGCCCCTGTCGCGTCTGCTCCGGTCGCCTCGGGTGCCGGGTCGGTCGTCCAGCCTGTGCCGGCCGAGTCGCCCCGCGCGGCCGCCCGCCGCGCCCGGGCGCACGCCGGCCCGCCCGCCGACGAGGCTGCCGTTCCGGCCGCCGAGCCCGCCGCAGCAACGGCCGAGGGCATGGAGGCGTGGCGCTCGCTCGCCGCCCACACGGGGGTTCTGCGGCCGTCCGCCCCGCCGGCGATGCTCGCCAGCGGCGCTGAACCCGCTCCGGTCGCACCGGACGCCACCCAGGTTCGGCGCCCGGCCGAGGCTGCCGCCCACCCGCGGCACGCGTCCGACCCGTCGGTCCAGCCGGTCGCCGCGTCCGAAGCTTCGGTGCCGCCGCCCGCTCCCGCCGCGCCCGAGCCCGTCGCGGTCGCCGAGCCCGTCGCGGACGCCGAGCCCGCGCCCGACCCTTGGCGCGCGGTCGCGGAGAACCTGCTCGCGCGGCACGCGGAGGCGAGCGACACCCGCGACCACCAGGCGCCCGCGGCGTACAACGGCGGTGCCCAGGAGCCCGCGGAGGCCCCGACCCAGCTGTGGCCGGTCCCGCCCGCCCGCCGCCGCGCCCAGGAGCCGGACGTCACCGAGCACTGGTTCCGCACGGGTGAGACCCCCGCGGTCGGGGCGCCGTCGGACGAGCGCCGTCCGGACCCCGACTTCGTCCCGTCCCACCGGGTGCGCCGCGACGTCGCGTTCGATCCGGACGCGTGGTTTCGCCCGTCCGACGGCGTCGCGCGCTCCGCCGACGAGCCGGCCGGCAACTGGTCGGCCGGCAACTGGTCGGCCGGCAACGGTTCTGCCGCTCACGGTTCTGCCGCCGACGGCGGTTACGACCCCGACGCGACCGACCCCCTGGGCACGCCCCGCGTCCCCGTCGAGCCGGTCGCGGTCGACCCGACCCCCGGGCCCGGGCGCCGCCGCCGACCCGCGAACGACTCGCGGGCAGGCAGGCGATGACGACCGTCCACGCGGGCCGCGCCCGCAACCGGATCGACGGCGAGCCCCGTTGGTCGCTGTTCTCCGAGATCAGCTGGGCGCTGTCGGACGCGATGGCCGTGACCTGGCGGAACCTGATCCACACCGTCCGGGTGCGCGAGCTGTGGATCTTCGTCATCGTCCAGCCGGTCGTGTTCGTGTTCCTGTTCGCGCTGGTGTTCGGCGGGGCGATCCCGCTGCCCGGCGGCGGCAGCTACCGCGAGTTCCTGATGGCCGGCGTGTTCGCGCAGGCGGTCGCGTTCACGACGTTCCCGACCGCCCTGGGCATCGCGTTCGACCTGCAACTCGGCCTGATGGACCGCTTCCGGACGCTGCCGATGCATCCGTCCGCGATCTTCGTCGGCCGGACATTGGGCGACCTGACCCGGACGGCCATCTCGATCGCGCTGATGGGCCTGTGCGGCCTGGCGGTCGGCTGGCGGATCCACGACGGCCTGCTCCCCGCGGCCGGGGCATTCGCGCTGCTCCTGCTGTTCGCGTTCTCGATGAGCTGGGTCGGCGCGTACATCGGGCTCGTGTCGAAGTCGCCCGCCGCGACCCAGAGCACCGGGTTCATCTGGCTGTTCCCGGTGACGTTCCTGTCGAATGCCTACGTCCCGCCGCAGAGCATGCCCGCGCCGCTGCAGTTCGTCGCGGAGTGGAACCCGGTCTCGGCGGTCGCCGCGTCCGCCCGCGACCTGTTCGGCAACCCGAACCCGTTCGCCGGCGGTTCCTTCCCGGCCGAACACCCCGTCCTGCTGACCCTGCTCTGGTCCGTCGGCCTGTTCGTGATCTTCGCGGGGCTCTGCACCCGCCGCTTCCGCAAGGTCGCCTCCGCCTGACCCGACCTTGTCGGCCCTTGCCGGGCCTCGTCGTCCCGCGCACCGGACGACAAGGACGGCAGGGGACGACAAGCTCAGCCCTGTGGACGACGAAAGCCGCGTGCGGCGCAGATCCGGCAGGCTGCCGCGATGCAACGGGGGTTGGCGGCCGTTCGTGCCGCGCAGTGTGGGGTCTTCACGGCGGCGCAGGCCCACGCCTGTGGTGTGAGCGAGGACGAGATCCGCGCCCTGGTTCGGCGTGGCGAGTGGTCGATCGTGCGGCGCGGGATCTACGTGGTCGGTACGCCGTCCGGTCTCGATGCCACGGCTCGGCACGTGCTCCAGGTAGCGGCCGCGCTGCTGGCTTACGAGATGCCCTTCGGAGAGGCGCTCGCCGTACCTGACTCCGCCGGGCATGCGGTAGGCCTGGTCGCGGGCCACCACAGCGCCGCGCTGCTGTGGGGCCTGCCGGACGTTCGGGCGGCGGCCGAGAAGCGAGCGGGGGACGAAACGATCCCCGACAGGCGGGTCGAGCTGGTCAGCCGGGATCGGCTCCGGCGCAAGTCGCGAGGCGGAAGTATCGTCCGGCCGGCAGCTCTGCCCGACGCCCAGATCTCCGTGGTCGCGGGTCTTCCGGTCACCTCGCGCGCTCGCACCGCTGTAGATCTCGCCCGCCGTCTCGGCGAATGGGAGGGGGTTGCCCTGACCGACGCCGCCCTGCGCGCGGGAACCCCCGCGACGGAGCTCCGGGCCGCCGCGTCCTACTGCGCACTTTGGCCGGGCGGGCTCAAGGCGTCGCGGGCGGCCGCGTTCGCCGACGGGAAGTCCGAGTCGGTGGCCGAGTCGCGCGCCCGGTTCGTCCTCGCGCATCTGGGCTTTCCCGTCCCGGAGTTGCAAGTGAGTCTCGGGGACGACGACGGGCCGGCGGGACGCGTCGACTTTTACTTTCGGTCGCAGTGGACGGGAGTCGAGGTCGACGGCCGGGTGAAGTACAGCGCACCGACGGGGCCGGCGGCGGACGTGCTGTGGAAGGAGAAGTTGCGCGAAGACCGCTTGCGGCGAGCGGGCATCGAGATCGTCCGCCTCGTGTGGGCGGACCTCGGCCGCCCGGAGTTGGTCCGCCGGCTCGTTCTCGAGGCGTTCGCTCGGGCCGCCCGCGCGCGACAGCGCACGTGAGGCCCGCCTTGTCGTCCCCTACCGGGTCTTGTCGTCCGGTGCACGGGCCGACAAGGCACGGCAGGGGACGACAAGCAGCACCGCCCGCCGCCCCAGAGCGGGACGGCGGGCGGACAGGCGCGACAGGTCAGCCGGAGAAGGGCTTGGCGGCGACGACCTCGACCCCGACGGCGCGGCCGTTGGGGAGCTCGTAGGACGCCTTGTCGCCGATGCGCTTGCCGTGGATCGCGGCGCCGAGGGGGGAGCGCTCGGAGTAGACCTCGAGGTCGCCCATGTCGACCTCGCGGGAGCCGAGGAGGAAGGTCTCCTCGTCGCCGTCGGAGAACCGGATGGTCACGATCATGCCGGGGACGACGATGCCGTCGTCGGCCGGCGCCTCGCCCACCTTGGCCTTGTTGAGCAGGTCGACGAGCTGGCGGATGCGGGCTTCCTGCTTGCCCTGTTCCTCCTTGGCGGCGTGGTAGCCGCCGTTCTCCTTGAGGTCGCCCTCTTCGCGGGCCTGCTCGATCTTCTTGGAGATCTCGGAGCGGCCGACGCCGGAGAGCTGGTCCAGCTCGGACTTGAGCCGGTCGTAGGCGTCCTGGGTCAGCCAGGTGACGGGTTCGAGATGCGTCTGGGTCACCGGATCGCTCCTTGCTCTCGTGCGGGGCCGGATTAAATGCCTCGCGGTATGGCTCGTCTGGGTATGCCGGAATACGGGGTCCGGGGTCTCGGCGGTCGGGCTTACACGGCCGCCGGAGCCGTCCGAGGACCTGGCTGGAAAACCAAGCGCCAAGCAACGGTCAAGCGAAGCCCGTAGGTTAACAACTCCGCCCTGAGGCCGACAGTGCCGGACAGAGGTTCGTCCGGACGGAGCATCCCGCTGGCGAGCGCGGCTGCGCTCCGGTTATCTCTGAGGGCCCCTGCCTGTGCGCGGGGCCGTGCCGTCTCATGCTCGCAAAGTGTGCGGCATCGAAGCCTCTGTGTACCTGTGAATTTGTTCGGTAATTCTGAACCGCTGGGTCAGCGGGCCACCGAGTGGCAGTCCTTGATCTCCCCGGTGATGGGCCGTTCGCTGGTGTCGAGCTGCTCCGTGAGCGAGATCTTGCGGTCCTTGCCGGGCGGGATGACCACGATCCGCCGGCCCACCTCGGCACCCGCGCGGTTCCGGGCGCGCAGGGCGCACTCCGTCGTCCGGGCGGGGTCGCGCTGGATGAGCACCGTGATCCGGACGCCGCCCTCGGACGTCTCGTAGGACACCATCTCGGCCGTCGTCCGGGAGCTGTAGACCTTCGCCCCCCACGCTGCCCCGCCGGCCGCGATCAGGGTCCCGACCACCACGAACGGGGCCAGCGCGCGGCGCGAGCGCTTGGTCTTGACGCGGCCGTAGCGGTCGGCCGGGACGGCGGGCCGGGGCGGGGGGTCGGACGCGGGCCCGGGGTTGTCGCTCATGCCGACTATTGTCGCTCCCGGGAACGCCGGGCCAGACCGCCCGGTAGCGACGGCGAGGGAACAAGGCGGGATAGGTGTCGAGTTCGTCCGGGATGCAGCTTCGGATGATGGCCGTCCACGCCCACCCTGACGACGAGTCCAGCAAGGGCGCCGCGACGATGGCGCGGTACGTCCGCGAGGGCGTCGACGTGCTGGTCGTGACGTGCACCGGCGGCGAACGCGGCTCCGTGCTCAACCCTCGGCTGAAGGACGACCTCGAGGTCGCCGTCAACATCCACGCGATTCGCGCGGCGGAGATGGAGGCGGCGCGCGAGATCCTCGGCGTCCGCCAGGCGTGGCTCGGCTTCGTCGACTCGGGCCTGCCCGAGGGCGACCCCCTGCCCGCCCTGCCCGACGACTGCTTCGCCGTCCTGCCGGTCGAGGTCGCGGCCGAGCCCCTCGTGCGGCTCATCCGCGAGTTCCGCCCGCACGTCATGACGACGTACGACGAGAACGGCGGCTACCCGCACCCCGACCACATCATGTGTCACAAGGTGTCGGTCGAGGCGTTCGAGGCGGCGGCCGACCCCGAGCGTTACCCGGACGCGGGCGAGCCGTGGCAGCCGCTGAAGCTCTACTACGACCAGACGTTCTCCAAGAAGCGCACCACCGCGCTGCACGAGGCGATGCTCGCGCGGGGGCTCGAGTCTCCTTACGGTGACTGGCTCAAGCGCTGGGAGGACCGTCAGCCGCGGCCGATGACCACCAGCGTCCCGTGCGGTGAGTACTTCCCGGTGCGCGACGCGGCCCTGCTCGCGCACGCCACGCAGGTCGACCCCGACGGCTTCTGGTTCCACGTCCCGATGGACCTGCAACAGGAAGTGTGGCCGACCGAGGACTTCGAGCTAGCCCGCTCGGTGGTCGACACCGACATCCCCGAGGACGACCTGTTCGCCGGCGTCCGTACCCCGGCCAAGGCCTGAAAGTCAGAGCATTCCGATGGTGCACCACCTGATCGCGCAGTACCTCGTCACCGCCGTGACCCCGAGCCCGACGCCGTCGGGCAGCGCGTCGTCGAGCCCCACCCCCAGCCCGACGTCCACCTCGGTTCCGATCGACCCGAGCAAGGTCCAGGCCGGGGTGCTCGGGTTGATGTTCTTCCTCGCGATGGTGGTGGCCGTGGCCGTCCTCGCGCTGTCGATGCGCCGCCACCTCAAACGCGTGGACGTGGGCAAGCACCAGCGCAGCCAGGGGCCGAAAGCGCCGCCGCCCGCGTCCTGAGAGGGTGAGGGATGGTCAACCGACTGAAGGACTCGACCAGCCCGTACCTGCTCCAGCACCGGGACAACCCGGTGGACTGGTGGCCCTGGTGCCCCGAGGCGTTCGCCGAGGCGCACCGCCGCAACGTCCCGGTGATCATCTCCGTGGGGTACTCGGCGTGCCACTGGTGCCACGTGATGGCGCACGAGTCGTTCGAGGACGCCGACACCGCGGCGCTGATGAACGCGGACTTTGTGTGCATCAAGGTCGACCGCGAGGAGCGGCCGGACGTCGACGCGGTCTACATGGAGGCGACGCTCGCGCTGTCCGGCCAGGGCGGCTGGCCGATGACCGTGTTCGCGACCCCGGACGGGAAGCCGTTCTACTGCGGCACCTACTTCCCGCCGGTGCCCATGCACGGCCGGCCGTCGTTCGCGCAACTGCTCACGGCAGCCGCCCAGTCCTGGCGCGAGCGTCCGGAAGACGTGGAGAGCACGGGGGCGGAGCTCGTCCGCAAGCTCAACGAGCGCCGCCCGGCGCTGGCCGGGTCCGCACCGCCCGCCGGCGAGGCGTTGACCGCCGTGGTCGGCCAACTCGCGGACAGCTTCGACACCGTCCGGGGCGGGTTCGGTGGCGCGCCTAAGTTCCCGCCGACCCTGACGCTGCTGCACCTCGTCCGCAACTACGCGCGCACCGGCTCCGGGCTCGCGCTCGCGATGCTCTCGCAGACCGCGGAGGCGATGGCTCGCGGCGGCCTCTACGACCAGTTGGCCGGCGGGTTCGCCCGATACTCGGTCGACGAGGCGTGGGTCGTCCCGCACTTCGAGAAGATGCTCTACGACAACGCGCTGCTGCTCCGCGTCTACACGCACTGGTGGCGGGCGACCGGCTCCGAGCTCGCCCGCCGCGTCGCGCTCGAGACGGCCGACTGGATGCTGCGCGACCTGCGCACGTCCGAGGGCGCGTTCGCCTCGGCCCTGGACGCCGACACCGACGGGGTCGAGGGCAAGTTCTACGTCTGGACGCCGGCGCAGCTCATCGCCGTCCTCGGGACGGTCGACGGCGCCTGGGCGCGGCGCGCCTACGCGGTGACTACCGAGGGGACGTTCGAACACGGCGCCTCGGTGCTCCAGCGCCTCGCCGAGCCGGACGACCCCGAGCGCGCCGAGCGGGTCCGGGCGGCGTTGCTCGACGCGCGGGCCGGCCGCACGGCGCCGGCCCGGGACGACAAGGTCGTCGCCGCGTGGAACGGCCTCGCCGTCGCGGCGCTCGCGGAGGCAGGCTCGGCCTTCGACCGGCCCGACCTCGTCTCGGCGGCGTCCGCGGCCGCGCGGGTGCTCGCCGACGTCCACACGGTGGCCGGCGACCGGCTGCTGCGCACCTCCCGGGACGGCGCGGCCGGGCCGAACGTCGGCGTCCTCGAGGACTACGGCGACGTCGCCGAGGGCTATCTGGCGCTGTACGCGGTGACGGGCGACGCCGAGTGGCCGGCCCGCGCGGGCCGCCTGCTCGACACGGTGCTCGCGCACTTCGGCGACGGGCGCGACGGGTTCTACGACACCGCGGACGACGCCGAGGTCCTCCTGCGCCGCCCGCAGGAGCACATCGACGGGGTGACGCCGTCCGGTCAGGCCGCGGTCGCGGGGGCGCTGCTCACCTACGCCGGCTACACGGGGTCGGCGCGGCATCGGGCCGCCGCCGTGGCCGTGTTGACCGCGACCGCCGCGCTCGCCGAGCGGTACCCCAGCGCCTCGGGTTGGCTGCTCGCCACCGCAGAGGCCCTGGCGGACGGGCCCCGGGAGGTCGCCGTCGTCGGCCCGCCCGGCCACCCCGCGACCGCCGAACTGCACCGCGTCGCCCTGCTCGGCACCGCCCCGGGTCTCGTGGTCGCCGTGGGCGACCCGGCGACCTCGCCTGCCGTCCCGTTGCTGGCCGACCGGCCGCTCGTCGACGGCAGCCCGGCCGCCTACGTGTGCAGGCATTTCGTGTGCGAGGCCCCGACGACGGACCCCGCGCGACTCGTGCGCGCGGTAGTAGCCCGGTGGCCGGCCGGCTAATCCCCGGTAAATCGGCGGATGTCCGATTCGGGCCCATATGTCGAGTATGAGAATTGTGCGGAATTTGCGAGTACTTCGGGAGTTCGCCTCGTGGTGGCGGCACGCGTGCCGCGTGCTACCACGAACATGATCGCCGCGGGGGATCTTTCTAACGATTAGGGGCCCGCAAATCCCCTAACGTTTCAAGCCGTTCCCGTCGTGGTTCGCCTGTCGGCCGCGACCCTGTTTGTGCAGGTCAAGCCATTATCAGAACGCGCGGCGGGGGTCCAGGGGTGCCGCTAGTCGGGTGAAGGGGGCACCTCTAGGCGAATAGGGAGTTCCCGTCGTTGACACCCCCATTCCGGGCGAATACTTTTCTCGCGACGACACGACGGGTACTCGGCGATCGCTGACCGCCCCGCCAGCGGGCCTGCCAAACCGAGGCGGCACGTTCGGGCTCCTCGTGTCATGCCCGAAGTCCCTCAGTTAACACAACTCACGACTTTGTCGTGCCGTCATTCGGAGCAAAACATGAAGGCCAACTTCTTCCGCGCCACCCTCGCCGCCTCCTGCGCCGTGACGATGGCAGGTGCCGTCGCCCTCGCCGGCCCCGCCGCCGCAGCGCCCCCCGGGGACGGGCGGGTCTTCGGCAGCAGCGGCACCCTCGAGAACATCTGCGAGTACTACCTGGAGAACGGCCCGGCCGGCGCCTCGGACGTTCTCGCCTTCGAGCAGGCCCAGAACGTCGACCTCGTCTACGGCACGTCTGGGAACGACACGTTCAACGGCGGCTCCGGCAGCCAGATGTTCATCGGCTTCGCGGGGAACGACACGTTCAACGGCGGATCGGGCAACGACTACGTCTGCGGCGACACCGGCAACGACGTCTTCAACCTCGGCTCCGGCGACGACGAGGCGATCGGCGCGATGGGCAACGACACCATCAACGGCGGTTCGGGCGACGACCGGATGCGCGGCGGTAGGGGTGCCGACACCCTGTCCGGCGGTTCGGACGACGACTGGATCGACGGCGGCAACGACGCGGTGGCGGACAACTGCAACGGTGGCAGCGGCAACGACGACGTGGACAACTGCCCGTAGTCGAGCTGAAGAATGTTCCGAAGCCCCCGGCCGCACCGGCCGGGGGCTTCGGTGCATCCGTGCCTCAGCCGTAGCGAGTACGCGACGATCGACACGGCGACGTAGTGGACGATCCAGCCGACCAGCGTGAACGAGTGGAACACCTCGTGGAAGCCGAACCAGCGCGGCCACGGGTTGGGGCGCTGCAGGCCGTAGACCACGCCGCCGAGGGAGTACATCGCCCCGCCGACGATCACCAGGACGAGCGTCGCGATCGCGCCGTTGCGGACGAAGTCGGGGATGAAGAACACGGCCGACCAGCCGAGCAGGATGTACACGGGGGCGGACAGCCAGCGGGCGGCGTGGATCCACACCGTCCGCAGGACGACGCCGAGGACCGCGCCGGTCCAGACGATCCAGAGCATCAGCTCGCCCCGGCGGTCGTCCAGGACGAGCATCGCGAACGGCGTGTACGAGCCGGCGATGATCAGGAAGATGTTCGCGTGGTCGGCCCGCTTGAGCAGCTCGTGCGCCCGTGGGCTCCACGCGCGCCGGTGGTAGAGCGCGCTCGTCCCGAACAGCAGCGAGGCCGACAGCGCGAAGATCGCGCTGCGACCAGCCGCGCCCGCGGGTCCTGGCGACACGGCGACGAGCACGATCCCGCAGACCACGGACACCGGGAAACACCCCGGCGTGCAGCCAGCCGCGCAGCTTGGGCTTGACCACGTCCTCGATGCGGTGCAGGACCTCGGTCATCAGGCCGCCAGGTTACGCTGCCGTAGGTTGCCCGGGCCCTGTGAACAGCCTGAGGATCGCTCAGATGCGCTCTTCGATGTTCAGCGCCGCGAAGCCCTTGGCCGCGAAGTTCTCGCGGAACATGTCGCGGAGCTTCTCGGCGGACGCGTCGTAGGCGTCCTTGTCGGTCCAGGTCTCGCGCGGGTTCAGCATCTCCGACGGGCACGCCCGGGCACGACGTCGGCATCTCGAGGTTCAGGATCGGGTGCGTCTCGGTCGGCGACGTCGTCGAGCTTGCCGGTCAGCGCCGCGTCGAGCAGGGCGCGGGTCAGCTTGATCGAGATGCGCTTGCCGACGCCGTAGGGGCCGCCCGTCCAGCCCGTGTTCAGCAGGACGCAGCGGGCCTGGTGCTTCTGCATCTTCTCGGCCAGCAGGCGCGCGTAGACGTCCGGCTTCTGGGTCATGAACGGCCCGCCGAAGCAGGCGGAGAACGTCGGCTGCGGCTCGGTCACGCCCACCTCGGTGCCGGCCACGCGAGCGGTGAAGCCGGAGACGAAGTGGTACATGACGTCCTCGGCCTCGAGGATCGAGATGGGCGGCAGGACGCCGAAGCTGTCGGCCGTCAGCAGCACGATCGTCTGCGGGTGCGGGCCCTGCCCGTTCGGCATGACGTTCGGGTTGGCCTGCAGCGGATAGGAGAACCGGGTGTTCTCGGTGATCGAGTCGTCGGTCAGGTCGAGGTCGTCCGGGTGGCACTCCGGCATCGTCTTGCCGGGCAGCGGCGGCACGTTCTCGATGATCGTCCCGCGCTTGGACAGCGCCGCCGCGATGACCGGCTCGGCCTCCTTGTCGAGGTTGATCAGCTTGGCGTAGCAGCCGTCCTCGAGGTTGCACAGGCCGTTGTCCGACCAGATGGTCTCGTCGTCGCCGATCAGGCGGCGGGTCGCGTCCGCGGACAGCGTGGTCTTGCCGGTGCCCGAGAGCCCGAACAGGATCGCCGCGTCGTTCTGGTCGCCGACGTTCGCCGAGCAGTGCATCGACAGGCGGCCCTCGAGCGGCATCAGGTAGTTGCCGACGGAGAAGATCGTCTTCTTGTTCACGCCGCAGTAGTCGGCGCGGCCGGCGACCAGGCAGATCCGGTTCCGGACGTCGATGATGACGGCGGCCTCGGAGCGGCAGCCGTCGCGCTCCGGCTCGCACACGAAGCTGGGGACGTTCAGCATGGTCCAGCGGCGGTCCTCGACGTTCGCGACGTCGAGGTCCTTCGGGAACATGTTGTGGACGAACGAGGCGTGCGTCGCGTACTCGCCGACGAAGCGGTAGGGCACCGCGAACGTCGGGTCGCTGCCCATGAAGACGTCCTTGGTGTAGAGCACGGCGTTCTTGTTGTTCAGGTGCTCGACCACGCGGGCGAGCAGGCCCTCGTACATCTCGGGGTCGTACGGGTTCAGGTCGGCCTTGAACCAGATCGTGTCGGCGACCTCGGGCCACTTGACCGCGTAGGTGTCCTTGGTGCGCCGGCCGGTGCAGTCGGGGTCGGTGTAGTACACGAGCGGGCCGTCCACCCCGAGGATCGTCGGGATAGGCCTTCTGCTCGTCCGACGGGCCGTCGCGGCGGACGCGACCCCGGTCGTTCGCGATGGCCTCCGCGAACAGCTCGTCCTTGCCGAGATCGGACTTGTAGGTGACCGTCCGGAGTCCGAAGAGCTTCTCGAGATCAGCCTGAATGCCCATGTCGCAGTCCTGACGTGGTGGGGTCCGTGGGGGCGCGGAACCTGAGGTACGGGGGCCGTCGTGTGGCCGGGACTATACCTTCACGCCAAGGTAAATAGGCCAGGGTCGAGGCGATTGTGGCGCTCGCAACGTCCTTCCCGAGGGGTATCGTGGCCGCCGCGACGATCGGTCCGGGGCCGTCCCGACCGCATCGAGGGAGGTGGGCGGCGGTGCCCGAGCCGCGGGCGATTCCCAGGCTGCGTGCGGCCGCCAAAAGTCGTGACATCTCTCACCTTCGGCCGCACCTGCGTGACATGCCCAAGGTGCACGATTTCCTCTACGGCGTGTACGAGCGGCGGCTCGCCTCAGCGCTCCCGGCCGACCGCATCCCCCGCCACGTCGGCGTCATCCTCGACGGCAACCGGCGCTGGGCCCGGGCGGCGGGCGAGCGCATCGAGCAGGGCCACCAGGCCGGCGCCGACAAGATCCACCACCTGCTGCGCTGGTGCTCCGACGCCGGGGTCGAGGTCGTCACGCTCTGGCTGCTCTCGACCGACAACCTGAACCGTCCGCCGGAGGAGCTCGAGCCGCTCGCTGCGGATCATCGAGGCGACGGTGCGCGAACTCGTTGCGGCCGGCACCTGGCGGGTGCACCCCGTCGGCGCGGTCGACCTGCTGCCGCCGGAGACGACGGCGGTGCTGAAGGAGGCGGCGGCCGCCACTGCGGGGGCGACCGGGCTGCTGGTCAACGTCGCGGTCGGCTACGGCGGCCGGCAGGAGATCGCCGACGCCGTCCGCTCGCTGCTGCAGGAGCACGCGGCCCGCGGCACGCCGATCACCGAGCTCGCCGAGGTGCTGGACGTCGAGCACATCGCCGAGCACCTCTACACGCGCGGCCAGCCGGACCCCGACCTCGTCATCCGGACGTCGGGGGAGCAGCGGCTGTCCGGCTTCCTGCTCTGGCAGAGCGCGCACTCGGAGTTCCACTTCTGCGACGCCTACTGGCCCGACTTCCGCCGCGTCGACTTCCTCCGCGCGCTGCGCGAGTACGCCAACCGGAACCGACGATTCGGCGGCTGACCGCCGCCGTCGGGGGCCGCTGCGCGCCGGATGGGGGCACCGCGCGTCCTTTCCCCGGACCTTGTGTTCCGCTTCGCCCCTTTCGTCTACTCTCGGTCGACCTGAGCATGTGCCCCGACTGCCAGCCCCCAGCAGGAGGATCTACGTGACCGCTCGACGCACCAGTGCCGTTCGCCGGCGCAGGGTTGGTGCCGCCGCCGCGCTCGCGTGCGCCGGGGCCGCCGCCGTCTCGGGGGTGGTGCTCGCCTCGCCCGCGCACGCCGCCGCGAACGGTCTCTTCCTCTATACCGAGGGTTCGACTGGGACGATCGTCCCGATGGCGTTCCCCGAGGAAGAGAAGTGTTTCGACGTCTTCAAGGGCAAGGAGGCGAAGAATCTCACGACCTCCGACGTCATCTTGTTCAAGGACGGGCTCTGCTCCGAGGTGCTGCATCAAGCTGGTCCCGGGCGAGACGCTGAACCTGACGTTCAACTCCTTCGGGTTCACTCCCGCGGGCGCGACGGCCGAGCCGCCGGCGTCCTGGGAACCTGCCGGTCGACACCGCCCGCTGAGTAACATAGTTACCTTCGGGTTTGCGTGTCCTCCTGCGCGGACCGTCCGCTCGGCGTACCGTCTTTCGCATCGGGCGGTAATCGGGCCGCTCGGCCGGGAGGCTTCTCGTTGCCTGTACGTGGCGAAAGAGAGGGCCGGTACCGGGCCCTGGGGCCCGGTTCCGGTCCACCGCGAGACCCCTACGCGGCGGCGGTGCCCGGCCCGCGTCCGGAGCGAAATCGTGGCCAACGCAACTCGTCGCCGTTCGCCTAGGACTGCCCGCCGTACGTACGTCCTGGACACCAGCGTTCTGCTCTCCGACCCCCGGGCGATGACCCGGTTCGCCGAGCACGAGGTCGTCATCCCGATCGTCGTCATCACCGAACTGGAGGCCAAGCGCCACCACCCCGAGCTGGGCTACTTCGCCCGCTCCGCCCTGCGGATGCTCGACGAGCTCCGCATCGAGCACGGCCGGCTGGACGCGGCGCTGCCCATCAACGACGAGGGCGGCACGCTCCTGGTCGAGCTCAACCACAGCGAGGTCGACATCCTGCCGCCGGGTTTCCGGCTCGGGGACAACGACACCCGGATCCTGGCGGTGGCTCGCAACCTCGCCGCGGACAGCCGCGAGGTCACCCTCGTCTCCAAGGACCTGCCGCTGCGCGTGAAGGCCTCCGCGGTCGGGCTCACGGCCGAGGACTACTACGCGGACCTGCCCGTCGAGGCCGGCTGGACGGGCATCTCCGAGGTCGACGTCCCCGCCGCGGTGGTCGACCAGCTGTACGCGGGCGACCGCGTCGAGATCGAGGCGGCCGCCGACCTGCCCGTCCACACCGGGCTCGTCCTGCTCTCCGAGCGCGGCAGCGCGCTCGGCCGGGTGCTGCCGGACAAGAACGTCAAGCTCGTGCGCGGCGACCGGGAGGCGTTCGGCCTGCGCGGCCGCAGCGCCGAGCAGCGGATCGCGCTGGACCTGCTGCTCGACCCCGAGATCGGCATCGTCTCGATCGGCGGCCGGGCCGGCACGGGCAAGTCCGCCCTCGCGCTGTGCGCGGGCCTGGACTCGGTGATGGAACGGCGCCAGCACCGCAAGGTCGTCATCTTCCGGCCGTTGTTCGCGGTCGGCGGCCAGGAACTCGGCTACCTGCCGGGCAGCGAGTCGGAGAAGATGGCGCCCTGGGCGCAGGCGGTCTTCGACACTCTGGGCGCGCTCGTCTCGCCCGACGTCGTCGAGGAGATCCTGGCCCGCGGCATGCTCGAGGTGCTGCCGCTGACGCACATCCGCGGCCGGTCGCTGCACGACGCGTACGTGATCGTGGACGAGGCGCAGTCCCTCGAGCGCAACGTGCTGCTGACGGTGCTCTCGCGCATCGGCGCCGGGTCGCGGGTCGTGCTCACGCACGACGTCGCCCAGCGCGACAACCTGCGCGTCGGACGCCACGACGGCGTCGTCGCGGTCGTCGAGCGGCTCAAGGGCCACCCGCTGTTCGCGCACGTCACGCTGACCCGCTCCGAGCGCTCGCCGATCGCCGCGCTCGTCACCGAGATGCTCGAGAACCCGCTGATTGACGGGTAGTCAGTTCTGCGGTGCGCAGGGGGCGGGGTTCGATGCGATCGGGCCCCGCCCTTTGCGCGCTCTGGGCACCCGGCGGCCTGCTGAGTACGCTCAGCCCCTGCTCTAGCTGGAGGAGGACGCGGTGAAGCGACGGCGCCTGGCGGGCGCCCTTCTCGCCGCGGCGGTGCTCGGGGCGGCCGTGCTCGCGGTGGCCCCGGCGGAGGCGTCGAGCGGGATCTTCCTCTACACCGACGCGACGACGGGGCTGCCGATTCCGCTGTTCGCGCCGCCCGAGCTGTCGTGCATCGCGGCCGCCGGCAAGGGCGCGTACAACTTCACGGGGTCCGACGTGATCCTGTACTCCGACGGCGGGTGCGAGAACTACCTGCTCGTCCTGGTGCCGTGGGAGACGCTCAACCATGCCGTTCAACTCGATCGGCTTCGTCCCCTCCGGCGGCCGGACGCCGCCGCCGGCCCAGTAGTCTACGGGTGCGTCATCGACAGGACGTCGAGGGCGCTGTCGAGTTCGGCGGCAGTCAGCTTGCCCGCCTCGACGTGGCCGCGCTCGAGCACGACGTCCTTGATCGTCCGGCGTTCGTTCAGCGACTGCTTCGCGATGGACGCGGCCTCCTCGTAGCCGAGGAACCGGTTCAGCGGGGTGACGACCGACGGCGAGGACTCGGCGAACACGAGGCAGCGCTCGACGTCCGCCGTGATGCCGTCGACGCAGCGGTCGGCGAACAGGCGGCTGATGTTGGCGAGCAGGCGGATCGAGCCCAGCACGTTGCGGGCCAGCATCGGCAGCATGACGTTGAGCTCGAAGTTGCCGGCCGCGCCGCCGAACGCGACGGCCGCGTCGTTGCCGATCGACCTGCGCGCAGACCATCGCGAGCGCCTCCGGGACGACGGGGTTGACCTTGCCGGGCATGATCGAGCTGCCGGGCTGGAGGTCGGGCAGCGCGATCTCGCGCGAGGCCGGTGCGCGGGCCGGAGCCCATCCAGCGGACGTCCGTGCTGATCTTGTAGAGCCCGACCGCGATCGTGCGCAGTTGGCCGGAGAGCTCGACGAGCCCGTCCCGCGCGCCCTGGGCCTCGAAGTGGTTGCGGGCCTCGGTGAGCGGCAGGCCGGTCGCGGCGGCGAGGTCGGCGATGACCGCGGCCGCGAAACCGGGCGGGGTGTTGATGCCGGTGCCGACGGCGGTGCCGCCCAGCGGGAGCTCGGCGACGCGGGGCAGGGTGCGTCGCCAGCCGCTCGACGCCGTAGCGGACCTGCGCCGCGTACCCGCCGAACTCCTGACCCAGCGTCACGGGCGTGGCGTCCATGAGGTGCGTGCGCCCGGACTTCACGACCTCGGCGAACTCGGTCGCCTTGCGCTCGAGCGCCCCGGCGAGGTGCTCGAGCGCCGGGACCAGGTCACCGACGACCGCGCTCGTCGCCGCGACGTGGATCGACGACGGGAACACGTCGTTCGACGACTGCGACGCGTTGACGTGGTCGTTCGGGTGGACGTCGCGGCCGAGCCGCTCGGTCGCGAGCGTCGCGAGCACCTCGTTGACGTTCATGTTCGACGACGTCCCCGAGCCGGTCTGGAACACGTCGACGGGGAAGTGGTCGTCCCAGCGCCCCTCGGCGACCTCGTCCGCGGCGGACGCGATCGCGTGCGCGACGTCCGCGTCGAGCACCCCGAGCGAGGCGTTCACCCGCGCCGCCGACGCCTTGATCCGCGCCAGCGCCGCGATGTGCGCGGACTCGAGCCGCTCCCCGGACACCGGGAAGTTCTCCACCGCCCGCTGCGTCTGCGCCCGCCACTTCGCCGCCGCCGGAACCCTGACCTCACCCATCGAGTCGTGCTCGACCCGGAACCCGTTCTCCGTCATGCCGTGATCCTTCCCTGCGTCCGGGTGATCGTGGGTTACTGCCCACGATTCCCCGGACGCAACGGTGTCCACAGGGGCCGGGTGTCCACAGGTCGGCGGTCCAGGCGGGCGCGGGTGGCGGGGCGGCGGCATCGTCGGGGCATGACGAGGAAGTCGGCGGAGCGGCGCCGCGCGAGGCGCGTCCGGGTGAGGGCGCTGAGCGATGCGCAGGACGGAATCCTCAGCCGGCGGCAGCTTTACCGCGAGGGGATCACGCGCTGGGAGCTCGAGGCCGAGCTGAGGGCCGGTCGTTGGGTGCGGACCGGTCGACAGACGGTCCGGATCAGGCCCTCGTGCTCCGGTGAAGCTCGATGGTGGCGTGCCGTGCTCGAGGTCAGCCCGGCTGCGGTCGTCGACGGGGTCAGCGCCTTGGTCGCGGGCGGACTCCAAAACATCGACGAGGGCGAAATCCATGTCGCGGTGCCGAAATCGGCAACTCCCCGGCATTGCAAAGGCGTGGTCGTTCACGAGACCCGGCGGTACTGCCCGGACGACATCGTCCGCGGCGGCCTCCCTCGGATGAGGCCGGCGACCGCGGCGGTGCACGCGGCCCTGTGGGCTAGGTCCGGCAAGCAGGCGACCCTGTTCTTCGCGGCGGCCGTTCAGCAGAAGCTCGTCCTGCCCGCGGATCTCGCGGTCGAGCTGAGCCGGGTTCGACGACATCCGCGCCTGACGCTGCTGCGCTGCGCTCTCTCGGACGTCAGCGCGGGGGCGGAGTCGATGGGTGAGATCGAGTTCGCCCGGTTGTGCCGGGCATACGGATTACCGGAACCGACCCGTCAGATCGTCAGGACGGCGCCGAGCGGGCGGGTGTACCTGGACACCGGATGGGAGAACTACGACGTCTTCGTCGAGATCGACGGCGCCCCGCATCGCGACGCGCAAGCCGCCGTACCCGACGCGCTGAAGCAGAACGCGGTCGTGCTGCAGGGCGGGACCGTCCTTCGCATTCCGGTGCAAGCGCTACGCACGAACCCTGGTCCCTTCATGGAGCAGGTCGCGCAGGCGTTGCGGCGCGCCGGATGGGACCCCGAGTGTCCGGAGAATCGTGGGTAATTACCCACGATCTTCCGGACGCAACGGGGGTCTCAGGGGCGGGTGCCGATGGTGAGGGGGACGGGGCCGGCGGTGTCCGCGAAGAAGTCGTTGCCCTTGTCGTCGACGACGACGAAGGCGGGGAAGTCCTCGATCTCGATCCGCCAGACGGCCTCCATGCCGAGCTCGGGGTACTCGAGCACCTCGACCTTGCGGATGCAGTCCTGGGCGAGGCGCGCGCCCGGGCCGCCGATCGAACCCAGGTAGAAGCCGCCGTGCGCCTGGCACGCCGCGGTGACCTGCGCCGACCGGTTGCCTTTGGCGAGCATGATCAGCGAACCTCCGGCGGCCTGGAACTGCTCGACGTAGGAGTCCATGCGTCCGGCGGTGGTCGGGCCGAACGAGCCGGTGGCGTAGCCCTCGGGGGTCTTCGCCGGGCCGGCGTAGTAGACGGCGTTGTCGCGCAGGTACGACGGCATCGGCTCGCCCGCGTCCAGGCGTTCCTTGATCTTGGCGTGCGCGATGTCGCGCGCGACGACCAGCGAGCCGGACAGCGACAGCCGCGTCTTCACCGGGCACGAGCGCAGCTGGGCGAGAACCTCGGACATCGGACGGTCCAGGTCGACGCGGACGACGTCGGAGGACTCGAGCTGGGAGTCGGTCACCTCCGGCAGGAAGCGCGCCGGGTCGCGCTCGAGTTGCTCGAGGAACACGCCGTCGGCGGTGATCTTGCCGAGCGCCTGGCGGTCGGCGGAGCAGGAGACGGCGATCGCGACGGGCAGGGACGCGCCGTGCCGGGGCAGCCGCACGACCCGGACGTCGTGGCAGAAGTACTTGCCGCCGAACTGCGCGCCGATCCCGAAGTTGCGGGTCAGCTCCAGCACGGACGCCTCGAGCTCGAGGTCGCGGAAGCCGTGCGCGTCCCGCCCGCCGGTGGTCGGCAGCTGGTCGAGGTACTTCGCGGACGCGTACTTCGCGGTCTTGAGCGCGAACTCCGCGCTGGTCCCGCCGATGACGATCGCCAGGTGGTACGGCGGGCAGGCGGCGGTGCCGAGCGCGCGGATCTTCTCGTCCAGGAAACGCAGCATCGCGGGCGGGCTGAGGATCGCCTTCGTCTGCTGGTAGAGGTACGACTTGTTCGCCGAGCCGCCGCCCTTGGCCATGAACAGGAACTTGTACGCGTTCGCCTGCGCCGGGTCGTCGGAGGCGTACAGCTCGATCTGGGCGGGCAGGTTCGAGCCGGTGTTCGCCTCGTCCCACATGGTCAGCGGGGTCATCTGCGAGTACCGCAGGTTCAGTTTCGTGTACGCGTCGAAGACTCCGCGGGCGATCGCGGCCGAGTCGCCGCCGCCGGTCAGGACCCGTTCGCCCTTCTTGCCCATCACGATCGCCGTGCCCGTGTCCTGGCACATCGGGAGCACACCGCCCGCGGAGACGTTCGCGTTCTCGAGCAGGTCCCGGGCGACGAAGCGGTCGTTGCCGCTGGCCTCGGGGTCGTCGATGATCGCGCGCAACTGGGCCAGGTGGGCGGGACGCAGGTAGTGCGCGACGTCGTGCATGGCCTCGGCTGTCAGCAGGCGTAGCGCCTCAGGCTCGACCTGCAGGAACCCGGCCGTTCCGGTCGACACACCCTCGGCGCTCACGAGGCGGTACTGGGTGGGATCGGGACCGAGGGGGAGCAGGTCGGAGTAATCGAATTCGGGCATCACGAGCTCCCGGGGCGGACGGGTACGGCGCCCGCGCGGGCGTGCGGGACAAGCCCCAGAATATTCGCCGCCGCGGCAGGCAGCCCCGCCGAACGGCGTGACCCTGACCTCGCCCGGGGAACCGTCAGTCGAAGTCGACGTTCGCGTAGCCGCGGAGCTTGGTCAGCGCGTGCGAGCTCTCGATGATGCGGACGGTGCCGCTCTTCGAGCGCATGACCAGCGAGTGCGTGGTCGCCGCCCCGGACCGGTACCGGACGCCGCGCAGCAGCTCGCCGTCGGTGATGCCGGTGGCGACGAAGAACGTGTTCTCGCCCCGGACGAGCTCGTCGGTGGTGAGCACCGCGTCCAGGTCGAGGCCCGCGCCCAGCGCCTTCTCGCGTTCGGCCTCGGACGTCGGCCACAGCCTGCCCTGGATCGTCCCGCCGATGCACTTGATCGCGCACGCGGTGATGATGCCCTCCGGGGTGCCGCCGACCCCCATCAGCACGTCGACGCCGGTGCCCTCGCGGGCCGCCATGATCGCGCCGGCGACGTCGCCGTCCATCATGAACTTGATGCGGGCGCCGGTCGCGCGGATCTCGGCGACCAGGCTCGCGTGCCGGGGTCGGTCGAGGACGCAGACGGTGACGTCCGCCGGCTCGGAACGCTTGGCCTTCGCGATCCGGCGGATGTTCTCGGCGACGCCGGCGGTGATGTCGACGACGTCCGCGGCCTCGGGGCCGGTGACCAGCTTGTCCATGTAGAACACGGCGGACGGGTCGTACATCATCCCGCGCTCGGCCACGGCCAGGACGGACAGCGCGTTGTTCATACCCATCGCGGCCAGGCGCGTGCCGTCGATCGGGTCGACCGCGACGTCGCAGTCGGGGCCGGTGCCGTCCCCGACGCGCTCGCCGTTGAACAGCATCGGCGCTTCGTCCTTCTCGCCCTCGCCGATGACCACGACGCCGTTCATCGAGACGGTGCCGATGAGGTGCCGCATCGCATTGACCGCGACCCCGTCGGCACCGTTCTTGTCGCCGCGGCCGACCCAGCGGCCGGCGGCCATCGCCGCCGCCTCGGTGACTCGGACGAGTTCGAGCGCGAGGTTGCGGTCGGGGGACTCGGCGGAAAGGTCCAGGTGATCGGGCGTGGCGTTTTCGGCCATCGGTGATGACCCCTTCACATGGTCGGGAGGTCTGAGCCCCGATCGTAGTGTTGTCAAGCCCCCGGAGGTCGCTCGGGCTCCCCGAGCGCGGCGGCGAGCCGCGCGCGCGCTCCGTCGAGGCGCCGCTGGCAGACGTCCGCGAGGGCTTCGCCGCGCTCCCAGAGGGCGAGCGACTCCTCGAGCGTGAGGTTGCCCGCCTCCAGCCGACGGACGACGTCGGCGAGCGCGTCCCGGGCCGCCTCGTACCCCAGCTCGGTGAACTCGTCTGCGGCCTGGGTCTCGGCCCCTGCCGCGGGTTTGCGCTGCGCCGCCATCGCGACACCCTAAGGGGCACCAGCGGGCGCGGCCGCGTCCGTCCTAAGGTGCGGCGATGACGATTGTGCGGCGTGCCACCAGCTACGACGCCCCGGAGCTGACCCGGCTTCGCGAGCACATGTTCAGCGAGATGGGCCGCGACGACACTGCCTCGCTGTGGCGGGAGGCCTGCGTCGAGGCGTTCAAGGACCGACTCGAGGCCGGACGGGGACATGGCCGCCTTCGTGGTGGACGCCGACGGCGGTGGCCTGGCGGCCTGCGCGGTGGGCTTCGTCTACTCCTCGCTGCCCGGGCCGGGCCGCCCCGACGGCCGGACGGGTGGGTGCTGAACGTCGCGACCGACGTCGGCTCCCGGGGCCGCGGCCACGCACGCGCGACGACGTCCGCGCTGCTGGACTGGTTCCACGGCCACGGGGTGCGCCGAGTGGAGATGCACGCGACGCCGCCGGTCGAGGCGCTGGCTCGCTCGCTGGGGTTCACGCAGCTCTCCTCCCGGGCGCTGACCTGGGCGGAGCCGCGTCCGCTCGAGCTGTAGAGCGTCGCCTGGGTTGCTTCATGCAACTTAGGGCGGTTAGCCTTGCCCCATGCAACGGACGTCGTTCGCGGAATGGCCTTGCTCGGTCGCCCGGGTGCTGGAGATCATCGGCGACCCGTGGACGCCGCTCGTACTGCGCGACGCCTACCACGGCATGCGGCGTTTCGACGAGTTCCAGAAGTCGCTGGGCATCGCCCGCAACACCCTCGCCGACCGCCTGCGCCGCCTCGTCGAGGGCGGGATGCTGCGCACCGAGCTCTACCAGGACAACCCGCCGCGCAACGAGTACCTGCTGACCGAGATGGCCGCCGACTTCCTGCCGGTGATGGCCGCGATGCTCAGCTGGGGCGACCGCTGGCTCGCCGGCGAGGCCGGGGCGCCGATCACGATGACCCACGGGACGTGCGGGCACGCCGTCGAGGCCCAGGTCGTGTGCACGCACTGCTCGGCGCCGTTGCGCCTGGCGGACGTCGAGTTCAGCCTCGGGCCGGGCTACCCCGACGTGCTGCCCGACGGCGTTCCGGACATGCGCCCGCGCTTCCGTACCGCCTGAGTCATGGCGCGCTCGTAGCGCCGGAGGCTCGCCGCCCGCCAGACGGATCGTCAGATTCTCGCCTGCGCTGACATCTGACGGGTCGCGGACGACCGCCCCGTCCTCCCGCTGGACGACGGCGTAGCCGCGCTCGAGGGTCGCGGCGGGCGACAGCGCCCGGACGCGCTCGCGGCGGTGCCCCAGGTCGACCTCGGCCCGGTCGAGCGCATGGTGCAGGCAGCGCCGGGCGCGGTCGCGCAGGCCCTCGGTCTCGTCGCCGCGGGCGTCCACGGCGCGCACGGGTCCGCGAGCGCCGGGCGGCTGCGCAGGTTCGCGAGCGCCGCGACCTCGCGGTCCAGACGGGTCGTCAGAATCTGGCGGCCGCGCGCGCAGAGCTGGGCGACGCGGGCGGACTCCTCGCCCACGTCCGGGACGACGAGCTTGGCCGCGTCCGTCGGCGTGGACGCGCGGACGTCCGCGACGAGGTCCAGCAACGGGCTGTCCTGTTCGTGGCCGATCGCGCTGACCACGGGCGTCCGGCAGGCGGCGACGGCGCGCAGGAGGGTCTCGTCGGAGAACGGCAGCAGGTCCTCGACCGACCCGCCGCCGCGGGCGACGACGATGACGTCGACGGCCGGGTCCGCGTCGAGTTCGGCGAGGGCCTTCAGTCACCTCGTTGACTGCGTACGGGCCCTGCACGGCGACCTCGCGGGTGGCGAACTCGACCGCGGGCCAGCGCCGGCGGGCGTTGTCGAGGACGTCCCGTTCGGCCGCGCTCGCCCGTCCGCAAATCAGCCCGACACAGCCCGGCAGAAACGGGAGGGGGCGCTTGCGGCGAGCGTCGAACAACCCCTCGGCGGCCAGGACGCCCCGCAGGTGCTCGAGCCGCGCCAGCAGTTCGCCGATGCCGACCGTGCGGATCGCCTCGGCCGCGAACGACACCGACCCGCGGGGGACGTAGAAGTGCGGACGGCCGAAGACGACGACCCGCGCGCCGTCCGCGATCGGCGGGACCACCGAGTCGAGCAGGCCGCGCGGGCACGTGACCTGCAGGCTCACGTCCGCGATCGGGTCGCGCAGGGTCAGGAACACCGTGCCGGGGCCCGGCCGCCGCACCACCTGCGTGACCTGGCCCTCGACCCACACCTTGCCGAGCTTGGAGATCCACTGCCCGATGAGGTGCGCCACCGTGCGAACCGGGATCGGCTGCTCCGCGCTCGTCTCCAGCCCCATGCGCCCGAGCGTAGGCCGCGGGCTAGGCGCTCGGGCGCCGGGCCCGGGCGAGGAGGCCGAGGAGCGCGGCTATCGCGACGCCGCCGGCGAACAGGGGCAGGGAGTTCTCGGTCGTGAGCTCCTTCGCGGCGGCCGCGAGTTCGGCCTCGGCCACCTTGTCGGCCTCGGCCTTCGCGGCTGCCTTCTTCGTGGCTGCCTTCTTCGCAGCGGCTGCCTTCTTCGCCGCGGCTGCCTTCTTCGCCGCGGCCGCCTTCGTTTCGGCGGCCGCCGGGCTGGTCGCCGCGACCGCGACGATCTTCGCCTTCATCGCCGGGTGCAGCGTGCACACGTAGGAGTACGTGCCGGGCTTGGTGACCGTGAAGCTCCACGACTCGCCGGCCTTCAGCTTCGGCGACGCGAACTGCACCGGCGCCTTCTGCGCCTTCGCGTCGTGGACGATCTTGCCGCTGTTCGTCCAGGTGACCGTGTCGCCGACGCTCACCTTGGTGGTCGCCTTCGAGAACGCGAAGTCGGTGATGGCGAGGGTCGCCGCCGGTTCTTCCGCAGCGGGCGCGGGGCTCGCGCCGACGGTGGCGAGGAGGAGGGCGGCGGCACCTGCCGCGACGACGGGCGCGCGCAGCGACCGGATGTCCGCTTTGTCCATGAAAAGAACGATGATCGAATCGTGTTGCCGGGCGGTTACAAATTGGTCAGAAGTACCTATGGACGTGCCGCCGAGCGCGGTCCTGCTCGCCGGTCGTGTGCCGAGGCCACGGCCCGCCTGCGGGTCCCCGCCTACGATGGGGGCATGACCCTGCCGGCACCTCCGCCGCCCCGCCGCGTGCTCCTCGCCGCCCCCCGCGGCTACTGCGCGGGGGTCGACCGGGCCGTCCAGACGGTCGAGCGCGCGCTCGAGCTGTACGGGGCGCCCGTGTACGTCCGCAAGGAGATCGTGCACAACCACTACGTCGTGTCGAGCCTGCAGGCCCGCGGCGCGATCTTCGTGGACGAGACCGAGGAGGTGCCGCCGGGCTCGCGCGTCGTGTTCTCCGCGCACGGTGTCGCCCCGGTCGTGCACGACGAGGCGAAGGCGCGTGACCTCAAGGCGATCGACGCGACCTGCCCGCTGGTCACGAAGGTGCACATGGAAGCCCGGCGGTTCGCCGCGGACGGCTACGACATCTTGCTCATCGGCCACGAGGGTCACGAGGAAGTCGTCGGCACGACCGGCGAGGCGCCCGAGCACATCCACCTCGTGGACGGCCCTGGCGGAGTCGCCGACGTCCAGGTGCGCGACCCCGAGAAGGTCGCCTGGCTCTCGCAGACGACCCTGTCGGTCGACGAGACCGTCGCGACCGTGTCGCGGCTGCGCCAGCGGTTCCCGCTGCTGATGGACCCGCCGAGCGACGACATCTGTTACGCCACGCAGAACCGGCAGGTCGCGGTCAAGGAGTTCGCGGCCGATTGCGACCTCGTCATCGTGGTCGGGTCGACGAACTCGTCGAACTCGAAGCGGCTCGTGGAGGTCGCGATCGAGTACGGGGCGCGCGCCTCCTACCTGGTCGACTACGCCGAGGAGGTCGAGGAGGCCTGGCTCGAGGGCGTCGACACCGTCGGCGTGACGAGCGGGGCGTCCGTGCCCGAGATCCTCGTCCGTGACCTGCTCGCCTGGCTCGCCGCGCGTGGCTACACGGACGTGGAAGAGGTCCGCTCGGCGGAGGAGAAGCTGCTCTTCGCGCTCCCGCCCGAACTCCGCCGTGACCTGAAGGCCGCCGGGCTCCCTCACTGACTTCACAACGGCCGCAGCCGAGCGGCCTCCGCCGCCGGGACGGTGAGCTCCGCCGCGGTGAGCGGGCGCGGGCCGTGGTCGAGCCCGCGGGGCATCGGGAGGTCGTCGGCGCCGATGCCGAGGCCGTGCAGCTTGCGCGCGGTGACGAGGACGCGGCTCTCCAGCGACCCGGTCGCGGCGTTGTAGTCCGTCACCGCGCGGCCGAGCGAGCGGCCCAACCGGTCGAGGTGCTCGCCCATCGTCCCGAGCCGGGAGTACAGCTCGCGGCCCAGCTCGAACACCTCGCGGGCGCTCTCGGTCAGCGACTCCTGCTGCCAGGACCACGCCACCGTCCGCAGCATCGCTACCAGCGTCGTCGGCGTCGCGATGATCACCCGCCGGGACATGGCGTGTTCGAGCAGGCCCTCGTCACGCTCGAGCGCGGGCCCGAGGAAGGCTTCGCCGGGCACGAACAACACGACGAACTCCGGCGTCCCGGGTAGCGCCGCCCAGTATTCCTTGGCCGCGAGGAAGTCGACGTGCGCGCGCAGGTGCCGGGCGTGGGCGCGCATGCGCTCGTCCCGGTGCGCCGCGTCGGAGGACCCCGCCGCCTCCAGGTACGCCGCCAGCGTGACCTTGGAGTCGACGATCACGCTGCGCCCGCCCGCCAGGCGCACCACCAGGTCGGGACGCAGGGTCGACCCGGCGACGGTCAGCCCGACCTGTTCGTCGAAGTCGCAGCGGGCCTCCATGCCGGCGAGTTCGACCACCCGGCGAAGCTGCAGTTCGCCCCAGCGGCCGCGGGTGTGCGGCGCGCGCAGCGCGGTGACCAGCGCCGCCGTCTCGGACGTCAGCAGTTCGGACGCCACCCGGTTCGCCGCGACCTGCTCGGTGAGCGCCGCGTAGGCGCCGACGCGCGCGGCCTCGAGTTCCTGCAGGCGCCCCTCGACGCGGTGCAGCGTGTCTTCGAGCGGCGCGACTAGGCCCGCGACCGCGTGGCGCCGCTTGTCGAGGTCGTTGCCGGCGCCTGCCTGCGCCTCGCGCAGCCGCGCCTCCGCGAGGTCGAGGAACTGCGCGTTGTTGGCGCTCAGCGCCTCGGCCGACAGGGCACGGAACTGCTCCGTGAGCCGGGCCTGCTCGCCGTGCGCCGTGGCTAGGCGCTCGGCGGCGGCGCGGCGTTCGGCCTGCAACGTCGCGGTGAGCGACGCGTTCTGGGCCAATCCCTGGGCCCGCCCCTGGCCCCGGCCCAGCGGGATCCCGGCGCCCGCGCCGAGCAGGAGGCCGAGGAGCAACCCGGCCAGCAACACTCCGATCGAGTTCATGGCCGACACCGTGCACGACGGCTCCGACAGTTTTCGATCACCAGGTCCGTCCACAGGTCGGCGAGTTTTCTGGCGGCCTGTGGATTCGCTGCCGAGCGGGCGCCAGATCCGCGCGTCCCGCTTAGGGTCGGGGCGAGCGGTGATCATTGGAGGGGTCGATGAAGATGGCTGGGGGAGTGGGCTCGGGCCTGCTGGCGATGGGGCTGGTCGCGACGCCGATGTCGGTGGCGAACGCCGGTGCCCCGGCGGCGGTCGAGCGGGCCGCGCTGCCGACGTCCGTGGCGGCGCTGGGCGACTCGATCACCCGCGGGTTCAACGCCTGCGGGTTCTATCGCGACTGCACGAGCCGGTCGTGGAGCACGGGCGGCAGCGAGCAGGTCGACAGTCACGTCTCGCGGCTCGACGACCGGGGCGCGAAGCTCACCGAGGCGAACAACTTCGCGGCGGACGGGGCGCGCGCCGACTCGCTCGCCGCGCAGGCCGAGGCCGCGGTCGCCGTGGCGGCCGACTACGTGACGATCGAGATCGGCGCGAACGACGCCTGTCGGTCCGCGGAAGACCGGATGACCCCGGTCGCGGAGTACCGGGCGCAGATCGACGCGGGCCTCGCCGTCCTGCGCAAGGGGCTGCCCGACGCGCGCGTCTTCGTCGCGAGCGTCCCGGACGTGAAGCGGCTCTGGACGGTCGGGCACGGCCACCGCCTCGCCCGCTACGCCTGGGACAAGTTGAAGATCTGCCAGGCGCTGCTCGCCGACGCCAACTCCGACGACAAGGCCGACAAGGCGCGCCGCGACCGCGTCCGGGACCGGGTGAAGGACTACAACCGCGAGCTGAAGGCTGCCTGCAAGGCGTACGGAAAGGCCTGCAACTACGACGGCGGGGCCGTGTTCGCCACGCCGTTCACCCTCGACGAGGTGAGCAAGTGGGACTTCTTCCACCCCAACACCGCTGGGCAGAAGGTCCTGGCGAAGGTGACGTGGGAGGCGGGTTTCCGCTGGTAGCCGTGGCCGGGGCGGGTCGGCTGCGCCCGTACGATGGTCTCTCGTGACTCTCACCATCGGCATCGTCGGGCTGCCCAACGTCGGCAAGTCCACGCTGTTCAACGCGCTCACCAAGAACGACGTCCTCGCGGCGAACTACCCGTTCGCGACGATCGAGCCGAACGTCGGCGTCGTCGGCGTCCCCGACGACCGCCTCGACCAGCTCGCCGAGGTGTTCGGCTCGGCGAAGATCATCCCAGCGACGGTGAGCTTCGTCGACATCGCCGGCATCGTGAAGGGCGCGTCCGAGGGGCAGGGGCTGGGCAACAAGTTCCTCGCCACGATCCGCGACTCCGACGCGATCTGCCAGGTCATCCGGGTGTTCAGCGACCCCGACGTCGTCCACGTGGACGGGCAGGTCTCGCCGAAGTCCGACATGGAGACGATCAACACCGAGCTGATCCTCGCCGACCTCCAGACGGTCGACAAGGTGCTGCCGCGGCTCGAGCGGGAGTCCAAGCTCGTCAAGGAGAAGAAGGCACAGGTCGCCGCCGTCGCCGAGGCGCGCGCGGTGCTCGACTCGGGCCAGACGGTGTTCGCGGCGGGCCTCGACCTGGCGCCGCTGCGCGAGCTGCACCTGCTGACCGCGAAGCCGTTCCTGTACGTGTTCAACATGGACTCCGCCGAGATCGCCGACGAGGCCCTGCAGGCCGAGCTCCGCGCGCTCGTCGCGCCGTCCGAGGCGATCTTCCTGGACGCGAAGATCGAGTCCGAACTGATCGAGCTGGACGAGGCCGAGGCCCTGGAGCTGCTGCAGTCGCACCGGCCAGCAGGAGTCCGGGCTGAACCTGCTCGCCCGCGTCGGCTTCGAGACCCTCGGCCTGCAGACGTACCTGACGGCCGGGCCGAAAGAAGCCCGCGCCTGGACGATCCGCAAAGGCGCGACCGCCCCCGAGGCCGCCGGCGTCATCCACACCGACTTCCAGCGCGGCTTCATCAAGGCCGAGATCGTCGGCTTCGCCGACCTCATGGCCGCCCGGTCGATGGCCGAGGCGAAAGCCCGCGGCCAGGTGCGGATCGAGGGTAAGGATTACGTCATGCGCGACGGGGACGTCGTGGACTTCAGGTTCAACGTGTAGATCGGTCCGGCATCTGCGGGCTCGAGCGCGCGGCTCGGCTCGACAGCTCGAGCCACGGCGGCGACACCTGGGCTGAGTGGCCGAGGAGCCCCAACTGAAGAGCTGATCTTCTCAGCACGAGGCAACCACCTCGGACGTAGATCCGTCTCAGCGGCATGCGACCGCGTCCCGTTCTCGTCGGCCTGCTCAGCGCGCTGCTCATCGCCGGCTGCGGCGGCAGTGCTGATCTGGACGTTGTCACGGCCGACGTGACCGAGCGTGAGACCCCGAGACTGACCGACCGCAAGGACATCGATCGGGTCGCTGACGCCAGCACCGCTTTCGCCCTCGATCTCTTCCAGCGCGTGGCCGCTGACCAGAAACTGAAGGGTGAGAACCTCGTGCTGGGTCCGTTCAGCACCTGGCTGGCGCTGACCATGCTGTCGGTCGGGGCGAACGGGAAGACAGCCGAGGAATTGGCCGAGGTGCTGCACCACCCGTTCCCCGAGGACAGGCTACTGACGGCGATCAACGCGCTCGAGGGCACGATCAAGCACCGCACGGACGACGAGGACACCGTGCTGCGGATCAACGCGCAGGTGTTCGGCGCACCCGGCGGGCCCTTCGTGCCCGCGTTCCTCGACGCGATGGCCGGTCAGTTCGGGGCGCCGCTCGCCACCGTCGATTTCACCGACACCGAACGCGCCCGGAAACGCATCAACGCCTGGGTGAAGAGGCAGACGGAGGGCAAGATCCCCGAGCTGCTGAAGAAGGACGTCCTCACCTCCGATATCAAGGTGGTGCTGGTGAACGCGATGTACCTGGACGCGCCGTGGGAGTTCACCATCGACCCCACGATGACATCGCCAGGTGCGTTCACCAAGGCCGACGGCTCCACCGTCCAGGTCCCGTTCATGTACTACGACGACCACCTGCCCTCCGCGATCGGCGAGGGCTACGCAGCCGTCGAGATGCCGTACGAGGGCGGTGGACTGTCCATGGTGATCGTGGTCCCGCAGCCGACCGCGAAGGTCGCCGGGAACAGAATGCTCACGACTCCCGCACCCAGCCTCGACCGCCTCGTCGAAAACCTCGACGCGGCCTCGCTGGAGCGCATGCTCTCGGAGATCAAGGACAACGGCATCCACCTGAGCCTGCCGCGATTCGCCTTCCCCACACACCGCAAGATGCTCGACGATCTCAAGGCCCTCGGCGCGCCCACCGCCGTCGACAACGGTGACTACAACCGCCTCCTGCAGGGCGGCATGGGCCTGCGCTTCGTCGAGCACGAGGCCTTCGTCCAGGTGGACGAGTACGGCACCAAGGCCGCGGCCGCCACCGCCGTCGGCGGGGGCATGTCCCACGGCCCCACGATCACCGCCGACCGCCCGTTCCTGTTCCTCGTCCGTGAAAGGGCGACCAACACCGTCCTCTTCCTCGGCCGCGTGATGGACCCCTCCGTCTCCTGAAGCTGCGTCCTGTGAGGAGGAGGGCAGCCGGGGCCACGGTCAGGCGTCGCCGGCGGGCGCCCGGTGATATGTGCGAGTCTGGCCAGGTGGTCGAGACGACCGGTGGTGCGCGAGGGCTGGCGGTATCGGCCACCGATGTCATCTGGCTTGGCTGCGCCGCACCTTGTTCCACCTAAGACCTGGCGAAGCGATCGTGACCGCCGGCGCGGAAGAGCGTCGTATTCAGGCGGGAGCCGTCGGTCTCTTGGAAGACGCCGCCGGCCGGTCACGGCCTCACCGCCGTGACCGACGTCGTGTTCGCGGTGGTCCGCCTCTGATCTGTGGTGTGGCCGAGGCCGCCGTACGATCCACGAGGTGCCGCCCCCTTCCCCGAGCGATCTCGTGCGGGTCCCGCTCGACGGGCTCGCACGGACCGTCGATCTCGCGGACCGTCGCACCGAGACCCGGTGGGCGGTCGCCGTGGCTCCCTTCGAACTGGGGCCCGTGCCGGTGACTCGCGGCTTTCTTGAATCGCTGCTGGGAGTGGAGGTAGAGCACTCCGCGCGAGATCTGCCGGTGGCTGACGTGTCGTGGCTCGATGCCACGGCGTGGTGCAACGCGCTGTCCGAGCGGGACGGGCTCGACCCGGTCTACGAGTTCGGGGAGGTGGTCGCCGAGGAAGTCCGCGACGTACGCGCGCCCGACGACGTCCACGTGACCTGGCACCGCGAGGCGGACGGCTACCGCCTCCCCACCGAGGCGGAATGGGAGCTGGCTTGCAGGGCGGGGAGCGCGGGGCCGCAGTACGGGCCACTCGACGAGATCGCCTGGTACCGCGGCAACTCCGGCGGGCAGCCGCAGCGGGTGGGCCGCAAGTTGCCGAACGCGTGGGGCCTGTTCGACATGCTCGGCGGCGTCTGGGAGTGGTGCTGGGATCTCTACGACGAGGACGTCTACGGCGCTTACCGCGTGCTGCGCGGAGGCGGGTGGTACGACGAGCCCTGGAGTGTCCGCGCCGGCGTCCGGCGACGCAGCAGTCCCGGCACGAAAATCGACGACGTCGGGTTTCGCCTCGCGCGGTCGCTGCCGCACAGCAGTCGCGACTGATTGTCGGGAGGTTGGACTCGGCATCGGTTGGGGCCCCAGCGGGCCGGTCACTCTCGCAGCACGAAGGCACCGCTGGCATGCCAAAGCTGCAGGCGGTTGGCCGAAGAAGGCCGGGTGACGCTACATCAGATATGCCGCCGGGGTTCCGGCCCGCTGGTTACGGGTCGGGGTCGGTGGTGAAGTCGCGGAATTCGCGGTCGGTGATCCAGTACCGGTTGCGTCGGGGTTTCTGGAGCGGGTCGACCCAGGGTGGGGGGAGGAGTTCGACGTACCCGTCGGGGTGCATGCGGGCGGTCCAGCCTTTGTCGTGCAGGTAGTGGTGGTGGACTTGGCAGAACAGGGCCATGTCGTCGACGTCGGTGTTCCCGTTCTGCGCAACCCATTCGGTGAGGTGGTGCGCCTGACACCACGACGCCGGCCGGGTGCAGTTGGGGAACTGGCAGCCGGTGTCTCTGGCGACGAGGGCGATCCACTGCCAGGGGCGGACGGTGCGGTGGGTGCGCCCGACGCGTAGGGGTCCGCCTTCGGTGTTGAGCAGGATCCCGGTGATGGACGCGTCGCACATCAGGCGGGCGATCGTGGCGGGGGAGAGGTCTTCGCCGGAGGCGGTGCGGCCGGAGGGCGCGCCGGGCTCGCCGCGCAGGGTCTCTTCGGTGAAGGTGACGTGCAGGTGGGGTCGGATGCCGCGGGAGGTGGGGAGGTCGCCGGCGTTGAGGATGCGGCGGACGAGTTCGAGGAGGGCGTCGGCGCGTCGTTCGGGTGCGGCGCGTTCGTCGCGTTGCCCGTCGGGGCCGGGGATCGGGGCGGACAGGGCGTCGATGGCGGCTTTGACCATCGCCATGTGCTCGTCGATCTCCGTCCACGTCAACGTCTGGGTGCCGTCGTGGTTGTCGCGGATGTTCGCGGCGCGCTTCTTGCGGGCGACGTCTTCGCGTTCGCCGACGCCGTCGGGGTCGATGACCTCGTCGAGCTTCTTGTGCAGACCCTTGAGGTCTTTGGCGTTCAGGGCGTCGGCGTGCGAGAGCAGGAACTGCTCGGCACGGTGGCGGTCGTCCGCGGTCGCTTTCGACGGTAACCCGGAGACGGTGTCGTAGATCGCCTTCGCCTGCTCGTACGAAATCTCACCGGCGGCCAGCGCAGCGCCGGTGTCGGTGAACCGGGTCGCGAACGCCTCCGCGAGCTTCGCTTGCTCGCGGGCCAGCCCGGGGGACATCCGCAGCGCCCCGTCGAGGAACGCCGGCGTGGACACCGCGCCCAGGGTCGAGGGGACCCCGCGGGTGTCGGCCTCCCGCACGACGGTGAGCTGCAGCGACTGCAGGCGGGCGTTGACCGCGTGGATCCGGCGGAGCACGTCGAGGATGTCTGTCTCGGGCAGCCGCCACAGCCCGCCGCCGAGCACTTTCCGGGCACCGTCGACCGCGGACTCGAGTGCCGCGAGGGCGTCGAGTTCGTCGAGGGTGCCGGTGTCCATGACCCTGAACCTACGGACCGGCACCGACAGTTTCCGAAGCCCCGGAAGGCCCTACTGGTACAGGAAAGTGCAAGCATCTCCGACTTTGGCGGACCCAATCTTGGCGATCATTTCGCAGCGACGTGAGGGGAGGTGTGCTGCCGGAGACAATCGAAATCTGACGATCCATCACCCTAGTGACGAGGCTCAGATCGCGCGGCCTAGCTGTCCTTCGCGCCAGCTCAGAGCTGCTCGACCAGGATGTCGCCGTGGCCCGCGTGCCGGGACAGTTCGGCGATCATGTGCACGTAGATGTACCGGAGGCTCACCGGACCCCGGTGCCACGGGAATTGCTCGTCGAGGGAGTGCCCCGCGGCCACCTCGCGCGAATGCTCGCAGGCGGCGAGGAACTCGGCGCGTACGGATTCGACGGTGTCCTCGGGCAGGAGTACGAAGCTCTCGTCGATGGTGTCCGGCAGGCCCAGATCGGCGCGCGACACGCCTGCCACGCGCGAGTGGAACCAGATCTTCTCCGCGAACGTGGCGTGCTTGACCAGGCTCAGCGGAGTCGTCAGCGACGGGACCAGCCGCGCGCGGGCGGCAGTGTCGTCGAGTCCAGAGAGGATGCCGGCCAGCTGTTCCCGCTGGATGTCGAGCATTCCGTCGAGCATCGCCCGCTCACCGGCCAGAAGGATCTCCATCCGGACGAGGCTAGCCGAGCAGGCTCTCGACGAGGTCGGCCAACTCCCGCACCGGCCGTCGCCCATCCAGTTCGACGGTGGCGCCGAGGCGGAGGAGCGGCTCGACGTCCCGCACGTGGGCCCTGATCTGCGCCTCGTGCTCCGGCGTTCGTCCGTAGGGGTTGGTGGTGCGCGATCGGACGCGGCTCACAAGCACGTCCACCGGCGCGCTGAGCAGCACCACGTGGTCGAAGCGATCGTAGAAGCAACCCTGGTTGTCGACCGTCCCCGAGACCGCGATCGTCGCGTGGCCCGCGAGCAGAGCGTCCATCCGTGGCTCGTCCCAGCGTCCGTCCGCGAGCGTCCAACCGTCGTAGTCCGTGTCGACGGTGCGATAGCCGCGCGCGGCCAGCGCGTCGAGCACGGTCGACTTGCCGGCTCCCGACACGCCGGTGACGAGGACGCGGGACATGGCGAGCCAGCGTAGCCAGACGCCCTAGTGTCGTGCGCCGGAAGTTCGTATGATATGTCGTAAAATGGCTCATGCCTCGTACCGGACGCCCGAAAGCCCCGCTGGAGTTGACTTCGGAGGAGCGTGAGCAGTTGCTCCGATGGGCCCGCCGGCGCAAGTCCGCGCAGGCGTTGGCGCTTCGCTCGCGCATCGTGTTGGGCTGCGGCGAGGGGTTGACGAACAGGGCCGTCGCGGCAGTCGAGGGCGTGACGGTGCAGACGGTCGGTAAGTGGCGGGCCCGGTTCGTGGAGTTCCGCCTGGACGGGCTGGCCGACGATCCGCGGCCGGGGCGCCCGCCCTCGATCACGGTGGACCAGGTCGAGGAGGTGATCGTGGCGACCCTGGAGTCCACGCCGCCGAACGCCACGCACTGGTCGCGGGCGAAGATGGCCGAACGTAGCGGGCTGTCGAAGTCCACGATCGGGCGGATCTGGCGCGATTTCGAGCTCAAGCCGCACCGGGCCGAGACGTTCAAGTTGTCCAACGACCCGCTGTTCGTCGAGAAGGTCTTCGACGTGGTCGGTCTCTATCTCAATCCGCCCGAGGGTGCGGTCGTGCTCTCGGTGGACGAGAAATCGCAGGTCCAGGCTTTGGCGCGGTCCCAGCCGGCGTTCCCGATGATGCCCGGGATGCCGGAGCGGCGCACCCACGACTACGTCCGCCACGGCACCACCAGTCTGTTCGCCGCCTTCAACGTCGCCGACGGCACGGTGATCAGCTCGCTGCACCGACGCCACCGGACGATCGAGTTCAAAAAGTTCCTGAACAAGATCGACCAGACCGTGCCTACCGATCTGACGGTGCATCTGATCCTGGACAACTACGGCACGCACAAGACTCCGGCGATCAAGAAGTGGCTGGCGGCTCACCCTCGCTTCCACGTGCACTTCACCCCGACTTACTCCAGTTGGCTCAACCAGGTCGAACGCTGGTTTGCCTACCTCACCGAGGATTTGCTGCAACGCGGGGACCACCGCAGCGTCCAGGCACTTGAAGCCGACATCCGTACCTGGATCAAGGCATGGAACGAGGACCCCAAGCCGTTCGTCTGGACCAAGACCGCCGAACACATCCTGGAACGACTCGGCCGACTAATTCAACGAATCAGCGGCGCGGGACACTAGCGTCGCCTGTATGAACCGAGTGACCTTGGGTGCCGTCAACGTCGAGGCCGCCGATCCGCACGCCCTGGCCGTATTCTGGGGCACCGTCACGGGTGCGACTCCGAACGCGAACGGCGACTTCGCCTACCTGCCCGCGGTCGCGCCGGACGGCTTCGCGATGTTCTTCCGGCCGTCCGCCGGGCCCCGGCCCGATCGTCAGCCCGTCCACCTCGATCTCACGGTGCCGTGGGGGCAGCGACAAACCGAGGTCGACCGCCTTCTCGCTGCCGGGGCAACGTTCCGCTGGGATGTCCTCGAGGAGTTCGCCCACGTTCGGTGGACGACCCTGGCCGACCCGGAAGGCAACCTGTTCTGCGTGGCCGAGCATCCCTCGGCGGGCGGCTGATCGGGCGGAGGGTGTCTCACTACTCGGACACTCTGTCGGCTGACAAGGGCGAGGAGGACCGCCTGTGCACTCCTGTCTAGGCTCGCCCGATGAGCGAGCCGAACGTCGATTGGATCGTCGCGGACGCCTGGGTCCTCGCCGCGATCGCGGTCTTCGGACGCCCGTGCTCGCTGGTCGAGCTGATCGGCGCGGCGGACGTGATCAAACACGCGATCCTGCGCGAGGACGAGGTCGAGGAGGCGTTGGGCAAGCTCACGGGTGCAGGCCTCGTCCGCGTGTACGAGGGCTGGACCTTCGAGCTGACCGAGGACGGGACGAGCCTGTGGTCGGGCGGCGAGCGCGACCTGGCCCGCTACTTACCGACGATGCTGGAGCAACTGTCCGACTTCGAGCCGGGGCGGAGGCCGGTGACGCTGCCGCGCGGCGACATGGACCAGGCGCTGCAGGAATACCTCCGGGTATTCCCAGGGGGCGAAAATTCCGACGGGTGAAGCAAACTGACGAATAGTCAGTCCCGGTGACTCGAACGCGGCGGTGATGCGGCGACGAGGAGCAGCACCCCGCCGGCGACGAAGCCGACGCCCATGGCGAGGGTCGACAGCTCGGCGGCTCCCGTCTTCGGCAGCGCCGCAGCAGGCGAGGGTTGAGGTGTGGCTACGACGGCAGGGGTCGCGGCCGGTGAAGGGATCGAGGCAGGCGTGAGGACCGGCGTGGGGGACGGGCCCGGGGAGGTCGTGCCGGCCGGGCTGCCCCGTCCGGGCAGGTCGCAGGACCACCCGTCATTGTCCGCGTCGCGATACCAGTCGTATTCGACGTCGACGCCCTGCTTGTAGCCGCCGAAACCCGCGGCCTTCGCCTCTTCGCAGGTCCCGTACTCCCGGTCGACCACGGCGACGGCTGTCGACGTCAGTTGGGTGGCGACGGCGACAGGCGACGAAGACGGGGACGGGGTGACCTCCACCGCCGTCGTCGCGTCGAGAGCGGTGGTCTCCACGGGCGCGAACGCGGCGACCTCTCGCGTTGCGGGGTCCGTAGCCGCCGCGACGCCCGCCTCGGACGCGAGTTCGGCCGGTTCCGACGGCGGGTGCGAGTCTTCCGCGGCGTCGACGGGGTCGGGCCCGGCGGCCGGCGACGGAGCGTCGGGCGCCACGACTTCGCCGTCACCCGGATCGGGCGGGGCGGCGGTGGTGTCCAGCGGCGGGGTGGTCGAAGGCGCGTCGTCCGTCGGTGCAGCGTCCGTTGGGGCAGTGTCCGGCGGCGCGGTGTCGGGCGCCGGGACGTCGACCGCGACCGGGACCGGCTCCGGCACATCGGGCGTCTCCGGGACGGCGGTCGCCACCGGAACGCCGGGTTCGGACGCGACCACCGGCGCGACCGCGGAGGCGAGCAGGAGGGTGGCTCCGGCTCCGGCTAGGCCTAACCGGAAACGCTGACGTCCATGACGATGACCGAGCACGGCGCACCTTGCCTTCGCGAGTCGTCGAACTGGCTTAGGTGGCGGCTGGGGACGTTAAATATGAAACCCGATCACCTAACTCTGTCCGGGTCCCGCCACGCGCGTCAATGCGTTGGGCTGTTCGATGCGGCTCCGTCCGGGCGGCATGATGTGCCTCGTGAGCGACGTCGTGGCGATCCACACGGACGGCGGGTGCACGCCGAACCCGGGGCCGGGCGGCTGGGGTGCGGTGCTGCGGTACGGGGAGCGGACGCTGGAGCTTTTCGGCGGCGAGCCGGCCGCGACGACGAACAACCGCATGGAACTCACGGCGCCGATCATGGCGCTGGAGGCGCTGAAGCGGCCGGTGGTCGTCCACCTTTACACGGACAGCACGTACGTCCGGAACGGCATCACCAAGTGGGTGCTGGGCTGGGAGCGCAACGGCTGGACGACGTCGGCGAAGGCGCCGGTGAAGAACGTCGACCTGTGGCAGCGGCTCCAGCTCGCCTGCGCGCAGCACACCGTCGAGTGGCACTGGGTGAAGGGCCATTCCGGGGTCGCCGACAACGAACTCGCCGACCAGCTCGCGACCCGCGGGATGCTGGAAGCGGTGCAGGCCGCGGGCTGACCTCGCGCGAGCCACGGAACGCCGAGAGCCCGCCGCGGAAGACCGCGACGGGCTCTCGTGTGGGGGGACCTCAGACGTGCAGCTTCTGGCCCGGGCGCAGCAGGTTCGGGTTCGTGCCGATGATGTTGCGGTTCTCGCGGTAGAGCTCCTGCCAGGAGATGTCGAACTTGTCGGCGATCTTCGACAGGGTGTCGCCGCGGCGGACGGTGTAGGTGTGGTCGTGCCCGCGGTGCTTGCCGGACTTCTTCGCCGACGACTTCTTCTTCGACACCTTCTTGCGGTCGTCGCTGCGCGACGCCTCGGACTTGCTCGCGGACTTCTCGCCGAGACCCTTGGTGATGCTGGGGGTGCCCTTGGCGTCGGAGCGGTCCAGGCCGAGGCGGCGGGAGCAGGCCGGCCAGGCGCCCCAGCCTTGGGTGTCGAGGACGCGCTCGGCGATCGCGATCTGCTCGCCCTTGGACGCGAGGTCGGCCCGCGAGGCGTACTTCGTGCCGCCGTGGGCGCGCCAGGTGCCGCCGGCAAACTGAAGCCCGCCGTAGTAGCCGTTGCCGGTGTTGGTGTGCCAGCGGCCGCCGCTCTCGCAGTTGGCCAGGCGCTCCCAGGTGGAGGTGCTCGCCGCGGCCGCGGAGCTGGCGAAGGCCAGGCCGCTCAGCGGGATGCTGGCGGCGGCGCCGGCGATCACGACCGTCCGGACGGTCTTCTGAAGCTGCGGCTCCTTGGGCTTGCGGTGCCGGCCGTGGCGGGTCAGGGCGGTGATGTCGACGACGGAGTCGGGATGCGCGGGGAAGAAGTCGCTCGGTGAACGCATGGTGGGGGCCTCTCCGAGCGCCTACGGGGTTAGCTGACGGGTTCGGGCGAGGAGGCTTGCCCGGTCACATGGCGGTGTGACTTCACCCCGGTGGCCAGGTGCGGCCGGTGGGTTCCCCATCGCTGCCCGATAGCGGGGGTTGGTGCCGGGCCCGCCGGGCAGCGTTCGGCGCTCGGGTCCGGGGCTGCGCCAGGATGCGCAACCAGTACGGACGCTAAATGAGCGCACCGGCGTGGTGTGCGCGTCTTTGCCCGGTGATCGGTCGGACATGACGGATCGGACACGGAACGGTCCCGATACGGGCCTTACGCCCGATTTGCCCTATTTGACCGTCTATGTGACGGTGCGTCAGCGCCGAAGCGTCGATGAAGAGGTGTGAGACGCCTTACGTCGGCGCCTCTGGGTTCGAAGATCCCCGGGCCGGGGAACACCACCGGCGAGTGGCGGGCTGCATAGGGCCCGCTTTGCGGAAGGTACGGGGAAGGTCGATCCTGTGCAGACTGTGGAGACGATCGAGTGCGGGTGGTGCGGCGCCGTGCACCCTGACGCCCTGGCGCTGGGGTCCTGCGTCCTGATGCGGATCGAAGGCCTGGGTACCTCGGCCGCCGATCTGGGCTTGTGGCTCGAGCTGCGGGCCGCGATGCAAATGCACCTCGAGGAGGTCGACGCCGCCCTCGGCGGCCTCCTCGAACACGAGGAGTCTCCCGCCGAGCTGCTCGAGTTCCGGACGGCGACGGTCGAGTACCTGGTGATGCTCGACTCCGAGATCGTCAACCGGTTCCCGCCCGAGCGGATCCCGGACGACCCGCGGGACCTCCTGAGCTGACCCCGCGGGCGCGGCAAGACACCTGAGGGCCCTTGAGGCGGCGTCGCGGGGTCCGACAGGATGCGGCCATGACCAAGTACGCGCTCCAACTCAGTGACGCCGAGATCTCCCGGTACCGGCGGATGGCCGAGGTCGCTCGCGCGGACGAGATCGAGCTGTGGACGGCGGCGGGAATCGTCCCGGGCGCGCGCGTCGCCGACCTCGGCTGCGGCCCCGGCGCGTCGCTGGTGGTGATGGCCGACGTGGTCGGGCCGACCGGTGCGGTGGTCGGCATCGACGGCGACCCTGCCGCGGTGGAGATCGCCGGGCAGCTGATCGAGGCCTCGGGCCACGCGCACGCGTCCGCCCAGGTCGGGGACGCGGCCGCGACCGGGCTCGAGCCCGGGTCCTTCGACGTCGCGGTGTTCCGCCACGTCCTGGCCCACAACGGGCCCACCGAGCAGGCGCTGGTCGACCACGCGGCCTCGCTGGTGCGCCCCGGTGGGTGCGTCTACATCGTCGACATCACCTCGGCGCTCGCCCTCATGCGGGACGAGCCGCCGGTCGTGCGCGAGATGAACGAGCGGTACCGCGAGTTCCACGCCAAGCGCGGCAACGACCTGTCGCCCGGGATGCGGCTCGACGTGCTGCTGACCGCCGCCGGCCTGACCGTCGACCGCTACGACGGCCAGGTCATCATCTTCCAGCCGCCGCCGGGGATGCGCCCGCCGATGTGGGCGGCCCGGGACGCGATGGTCGCCGCCGGCGTGATCGACGACGCCGACGTGGCCCGCTGGGCGGCCTTTTTCGAGGAGGCCGACAAGCTGCCCAAGCTGCCGATGTTGTTCATCCCGACGATGCGGGTGGTGGGCCGCAAGCCCGAGTGAGACCGCCCACGCGGGCGGGACAAACAGGCCCGGCCAGGAGTAAGTTGCATCGAACTACTTACTTCCCGAAGGACGGACCTCAGCGATGAGCGTTGTGATCACGGTCGCTCCCACCGGCCCCATCGCCACCAAGAAGGACAACCCCACGCTGCCGACGCAGCCGGAGGAGATCGCGGTCGCCGTCGAGCGGGCCTACAACCTGGGCGCCGCAGTGGCGCACATCCACCTGCGGGACGAGCAGGATCGTCCGACGGCCGACCTGAACATCGGGCGCCGCGTGATGGACCTGGTCGCCGAGCGCTGCCCGATCCTGATCCAGATGTCGACGGGCGTCGGGCCTGGACGTCCCGTTCGAGGAGCGGGAGAAGCTCGTCGAGTTGCGCCCGCGGATGGCCACGCTCAACCCGGCCACGATGAGCTTCGGCAACGGGATCTTCGTCAACCCGCCGAACGACGTCCGCCGCCTCGCTGCGCGGATGCAGGAGCTGAACGTCAAGCCCGAGCTCGAGGTCTACGACATGGCGCACATCGACGCGGCCCTGCGGCTGCGCGACGAGGGCCTGCTGAACGAGCCGCTGCAGTTCAGCGTCGTCCTCGGCGTCTTGGGCGGCGCCGCCCCGACGCCCGTCAACCTCGTCGAGATGGTCCGCCGGCTGCCCGAGGGTGCCGTCTGGCAGATCATCGCCATCGGCCGGACGAACCTGAACCTCACGGCGATCGGCCTCGCGATGGGCGGCAACGCGCGCGCCGGCATGGAGGACACGACCTACCTCGGCAAGGGCCGCCCGACGGACGGGAACGACCCCCTCGTCGCGCGGGCCGTCGCGCTCGCCGCCGACCTGGACCTCACGCTCGCGACCGTCGAGGAGACCGAGAAGCAGCTCTGCCTGCCGACGCCTGCGTGAGTCGTCCCTCGGCCGATTCGCGGGCCTACTCGTCGGGGTCGGGGCTCTCCGATGGGTCGGCCGAGGCATCCGGGTCGGCGCTCGAGTCAGGGTCGGCGCTCTCGTCGGGGTCGGCGCTCTCGTCGGGGTCGGCGCTCTCGTCGGGGTCGGCGCTCTCGTCGGGGTCGGCGCTCTCCTCGTCGTCCGGCAGGCCCTTGAGCTTCGCGAGGGCCACCCCGATCTTGTCGGTGTACTCGAGGCTGACCTGCTCGGCGATGCCTCGCGAGAAGACGGGCGCGACCTTGTCGCACTCGGCGGGGAGCGTGTCGCCGATGGCCTTCTGGAAGTCGGAGACGAGTTCGTCGCTGGACTTCTTCGCGTCGGCCTTCTCCAGCGCGACGAGTGCGGCGTCGTAGCGCTTGTAGACGGCGTCCTTACACGGCCCGGACGCGTCCTCGTCCTCCTTGTCGCCCCCGCATGCCCCGAGGGCGGTCAGCGCAGCGAGGGTCAGGGCGGTGACCCCGGCGCGGAGGGTCCTGCTGGTCGTGGGCCGACTCATCGTGGTGCTCCGGGGGTGCGGGGTGGCGGGGTCGCGGCCGGGTGATCCGGCGGGCAAACCCTAGCGAGCGTCGCTGTCAGCTCGCGGTCAGTCGGTCTCGTCCGCGATCTGGAGGTCCTTGCCGAAACACGTCGAGCCGGCCTCCTCCTTGTAGACGCCGAAGTTCTCGATCCGGGTGTAGCCGCTGGTCTCGTACAGCCGGATCGCCTCGGGCTGGCGCGAACCCGTCTCCATCCGAAAACGGCGCACGCCCGCCGCCCGCGCCGAGTCCTCCAGGGCAGCCAGCAGCACGCGCGAGAGCCCGCGGCCGCGGTAGGCCTCGGCGACGAACATGCGCTTCACCTCGGCGAGCGTGGGGTCGCCCGGGACGAGGCGCCAGCCGCCGCACGACATGGGGACGCCGGCGAGGCGCCCGACCAGCAGCAGCCCGCGCGGCGGCGAGAACTCGGCCGGGTCGACGGGCGTGCGGTCCCGTCCGCCGTACCGGGCGACGAAGACCTGCTGCAGCGTCTCGATCAGCTCCGCGGCGACCGGTTCGTCGTATGCGGCGGGGCTGAACGTGAGCTCGTCCGGGCCGTTCAGGTGGCGCCGAGTTCCGCGGCGGCCGCGTCGATCCGGCCGGCGAGCGTAATGTCCAACTCGGTCACGGCGTTCGCGGAGTGGGTGCATACCGCGAAGTGGACCTTGCGGTAACGGATGTCGATGTCCGGGTGGTGGTTCAGCTCCTCGGCCGCCTCGGCGGCGGCGGACACGAGTCGGATCGCGGCCGGAAAGTCCGGCGCTTCGTATGAACGCCGAATTTCCGTAGTGTCCCCCTCCCAGCCGTTCAGGCGAGATATCCGAATGGTGAGATCGTCGGGGCTCAGGGGTGCGACCATGAGAGCAACGGGTCCCATGATGTGGGGCGGATGTCAAGGGGGCGCGCTCGCGCAGCGCCCGAATACGGGGGACGAACGTGGAGTTGGGAGTGTGCCGGATGGGGACGGGTCCGCGGGTGGTCGTCGGCGCCGCGATCCTGCATGACGGCCGACTGCTGGCCGCCCGCCGGTGTCCGCCCTCGAAGCTCGCCGGCGGCTGGGAGCTGCCGGGCGGCAAGGTCGAGGCCGGCGAGACCGACCGCGACGCACTCGTCCGCGAGATCCGCGAGGAGCTCGGCGTCGAGGTCGCGCTGGGCGACCGCGTCCACGGCGAGTGGGCCTGCGGGCCCACGATGGTCCTGCGGGTCTACATCGCCGTCGTCGTCGACGGGATGCCCGAGCCGCTCCAGGAGCACGACCAGCTCCGCTGGCTCACCGTCGACGAGCTCTTCGACGTCGCCTGGCTGCCCGCCGACCTGCCGGCCGTGCAGGCCGTCCACAGCCACGCGAAGCACCTCCGCGCGGCATAGCGTCGCCTGCGGCCACGGCCACCCCGTGCGTCCGGCAATCGGCTCGTTATAGGACGCCGATTGCCGGACGCACGGGTTGTGGGTAACCGTCAGCGGCGCTTCTTCCCGAACCCGAGGATCTTGTAGACCGGGTCGTACTTCTTGTCGGCGACGCGTTCCTTCATCGGGATGATGCCGTTGTCGGTGATCTTGATGTGCTCGGGGCAGACCTCGGTGCAGCACTTGGTGATGTTGCACATCCCGAGGCCGTGCTGCGCCTGCGCCATCTCGCGGCGGTCGGTGGTGTCGAGCGGGTGCATGTCGAGTTCCGCGAGGCGGATGAAGAAGCGGGGGCCGGAGAACGCCGGCTTGTTCTCCTCGTGGTCGCGGATGACGTGGCAGACGTTCTGGCACATCCAGCACTCGATGCACTTGCGGAATTCCTGGCCGCGCTCGACGTCGACCTGCTGCATCCGGTACGTGCCGTCCTTCTCGCGCGGGCCGGGGGTGAAGGACGGGAACGTCTTCGCCTTCTCGTAGTTGAACGAGACGTCGGTGACGAGGTCGCGGATGACGGGGAACGCGCGCAGCGGCGTGACGACGACCTCCTCGCCCGGTGGCAGGGCGGACATGCGCGTCATGCACATGAGGCGCGGCTTGCCGTTGATCTCCGCGGAGCAGGAGCCGCACTTGCCGGCCTTGCAGTTCCAGCGGACGGCCAGGTCGTTCGCCTGCTCGGCCTGGATGCGGAAGATGATGTCGAGGACGACCTCGCCGTCGTTGACGGTGACGCTGTAGTCCTGCAGGGCGCCGCCGGAGGAGTCGCCGCGCCAGACCTTGAACTTCGCGGTGAAAGTCTTCGAGGCGTCAGTTTGCATCTTGCTGTGATCGACGCCGGCGGGGGCACCCGCCTCGGTAGAAGTCATTTCGCGGGCTCCTCGAAGAGCTGCTGCAGGTCGTCCGGCATGACCGGGACGGGTTTGAGGCGCAGCGACACGGTGCCGCCGTCCTCGGTCAGGATGATGTTCTGCTTGCCCCAATACGGGTCCGCGGCCGGGTAGTCGTCGCGGGTGTGCCCGCCGCGGCTCTCCTTGCGCTCGATCGCGGCGCGCGCGACGAACTCCGAGCAGAGCAGCATGTTCTGCAGGTCGATCGCGAGGTGCCAGCCCGGGTTGAACTGCCGGTGCCCGCTGACGAACAGGTTCTTCGCGCGCTCCTTGAGGACCTCGAGCTTCGCGAGCGCGTCGGTCATCTCCTCCGACTTGCGAATGATGCCGACGAGATCGTTCATCGTCCCCTGTAGCTCCTGGTGCAGGGCGTACGGGTTCTCGCCGCCTTCGCGCTCGAACGGCGCCAGCGCCTCGCGGGCGGCGTCGTCGATCTGCGCCTCCTCGATGCGCGGGCGGCTGACCGAGGCGGCGTACGCGGCGGACGATTCGCCCGCCCGGCGCCCGAACACGATCAGGTCCGACAGGGAGTTGCCGCCGAGGCGGTTCGCGCCGTGCATGCCACCGGCGACCTCGCCGGCCGCGTACAGGCCGGGGAGCATGGACTCCGCCGTCTCGGGGTCGACCTCGACGCCGCCCATGATGTAGTGGCAGGTCGGGCCGACCTCCATCGGCTCGGCCGTGATGTCGACGTCGGCGAGCTCCTTGAACTGGTGATACATCGAAGGCAGCCGCTTCTGGATGTACTCCGGCGTGCGCCGCGACGCGATGTCCAGGAACGCCCCGCCGTGCGGCGACCCGCGTCCGCCCTTGACCTCGGCGTTGATGGCGCGGGCCACCTCGTCGCGGGGAAGCAGCTCGGGGGGCCGGCGGTTGTTCTTCTTGTCCTCGTACCAGCGGTCGGCCTCGGCCTCGGAGTCCGCGGTGTCGGCTTTGAAGAACTCCGGGATGTAGTCGAACATGAACCGCTTGCCCGCGGAGTTGCGCAGGATGCCGCCGTCGCCGCGGACCGACTCGGTGACGAGGATGCCGCGCACCGACGGCGGCCACACCATGCCGGTCGGGTGGAACTGGATGAACTCCATGTTGAGCAGCGTCGCGCCGGCGCGGGCGGCGAGCGCGTGCCCGTCGCCGCTGTACTCCCACGAGTTGGACGTGACCCGGTAGGACTTGCCGATGCCGCCGGTCGCCAGCACGATCGCGGGCGCGTCGAACGCGACGAAGCGGCCTGTCTCGCGCCAGTAGCCGAACGCGCCGGCGATCTTGCCGCGCCCGCCGCCGGCGCTGCCGTCGGTCAGCAGGCGGGTGATCGTGCACTCCATGTAGACGTCGATGCCGAGCTGGACGGCGCGCTGCTGCAGCGTCCGGATCATCTCGAGGCCCGTGCGGTCACCGACGTGCGCGAGGCGCGCGTAGCGGTGGCCGCCGAAGTCGCGCTGGGAGATCAGCCCGTCCTTCGTACGGTCGAACAGGGCGCCCCACTCTTCGAGCTCCCACACGCGGGCGGGGGCCTCCTGCGCGTGCAGTTGCGCCATGCGCCAGTTGTTCAGCATCTTGCCGCCGCGCATGGTGTCCCGGAAGTGGACCTTCCAGTTGTCGTCCGGCCAGACGTTGCCCATCGCCGAGGCGATGCCGCCCTCGGCCATGACGGTGTGGGCCTTGCCCAGCAGCGACTTGCAGATGATCGCGGTGCGGGCGCCCTTCTGGTGCGCCTGGATCGCAGCGCGCAACCCCGCGCCGCCCGCACCGATCACCAGGACGTCGTAACTGTGGCGTTCGAGCTCGGTCATTGCGTTCGCCTCGAGAGTCTTAGAAGAAGCGCGGGTCGCTGAACGCGCCGCTGGACAGGCACAGGACGTAGGCGTCGGTCAGCGCGACCCCGAACAGCGAGACCCACGCGAATTGCATGTGGCGGGCGTTCAGCGCTGAGACCTTCGTCCAGGCCCAGTAACGGATCGGGTGCTTGGAGAAGTGGTTGAGCCGCCCGCCGATCGCGTGCCGGCACGAGTGGCACGAGATGCTGTAGAGCCACAGCAGGGCGGCGTTCACGACGAAGACGACGGTACCGAGGCCCATGTGGCCCCACTCACCGTCCTCGTCCTTGAAGGCGATGACAGCGTCGTAGGTGAGCAGGACGTTGAACAGCAGGCCCGCGTAGAAGAAGTAGCGGTGCAGGTTCTGCCCGATCAGCGGGAAGCGCGTCTCGCCGGTGTACTTCGCGTGGGGCTCCGCGACGGCGCACGCCGGTGGGGAGCGCCAGAACGAGCGGTAGTACGCCTTGCGGTAGTAGTAGCAAGTCATCCGGAACCCGAGCGGGACGATGAGGATGAGCAGTGCCGGCGAGAGGCCCCACCAGGTGCCGATCGGCTCGCCGAAGTGGCTGGCCTCGTCTTCGCAGGACTTCGCGAGGCAGGGCGAGTAGAACGGCGAGATGTACGGGGACGCGTAATAGTGCGAGTTCTGGAAGGCCCGGATCGTCGAGTAGATGATGAACGAAACCAGGATCACGACCGTGATCAGGGGCTCCAGCCACCACTTGTCCTTGCGCAAGGTGCGGGCGGGGATCTTCGCTCGCCCGGGCGAGAACACACCCGTCTGTGCCATCAGCGTTCGCTTCCTGCGTATCGGCTGCTCGGCACGGGGGTGCCGGCTCGCCCCGAGGCATCATGGCGCATTCGTAGGTCGTTTCCCCGCTGCGGTCGGTCGAAGTGACTAACCAGACGGACCCGGGTGCGCTTGGCCACATTCCTGCGCACGGGGCCTGCTCAAGGTGAGCCTGCCCTAACTTCGTCGGTCGCTGCGGAAGCGGCGCCGAGGAGGGCGAGGACGGATCCGAGCAGGTCGGGGCGGACGTCCCGTTCCGGTACGGCCTCGAGGCCGAAGCCCAGGTACGCCGTCTTCGCGGTGAGCAGCGCGGCCCCGGACGAGAACACCTGGCCGGTCCGCGTCCACGGCCCGGCCCAGCCGTCGGCGGTGCCGGTGCCGCCGGGGGCTTCCTCGAAGGAGGTCGACTCGGTCGCCCCGTCGACGGTGAGGGCCACGTCGTCGACGAAGACGCCCTGGCGCGGCGCGAGCGCGTCCGTCGCGGTGGTGATCGAGATTTCCACGGCGCGGCCGGCGAACCGGGACAGGTCGACGGTCCAGTTTTCCCAGCCGGCCGAGCGTCCGGTCGCGGCGTTCCACTCGCCCGTGCGCCCTACCGGTGCGCAGTTCGGGCCCTGGTAGGCCGCGAGTTCCGGGTGCTCGGACGCCGTCGCGAGGGTCAGGTCCGCGGCGCAGGCGGCGCCCGTGGCGGTGGACGTGCGGCCGGGCACCGGCAGCGTCGTCCAGTCGTCGCCGCCGGGAGTGCGCGCCTCGACGAAGAGGTGGTCCCAGCCGCGGGTGAGGGCGTAGGACGCGCGGAACGACAGCGTCGCCGTGGCGTGCCCGGTCAAATCGACGGTGCGGGTCAGCCGGCGGTAGTCGTGCGCGTCGCGCCCGCCCCAGGCGTAGCCGAGCCCGGTCGGCGGTGCCAGCGGGTCGGGCGTGCCGTCGTCCCAGCGCAGGGGGGTGGTGCTCGTGGCAGTCGGCCCCGCGGCGGCGAGGAACCCCGCCGTGTGCGGCTGGCCGGCGGAGTCGAGGAGGTACGCGCGGACGCCGTCGAGCGGGCCGCCGGGGGTGCCGGCCAGGGCGAGCGGGCCGCCGACGCCGGCGCCGTCCTCGTCGAGGTAGCGCCCGAGGCCGAGCCAGTACTGCAGGAAGTCGTCGACCAGCGGCAGGCACGGCTCGGCCTCGCGGTCGCGGCACGCCTCGACCCCGGGGTTGTAGTAGAAGCCGCCGTTGCGCGCCTGCCCGAACCCCGCGTACGCGCCGGCGAGCAGGACCTTGCCGCCGTTGTTCAGGTACTCCCGGACGGCGAGGACGTTCTCGAGCTCGAGCCGGGACGCCGTGCCGGACGGCTGGCCCGGGAAGCGCGCCACGACGTCGTCGCCCGTCTCCCAGACGACGGTGTCGTAGTGCGACAGGACGCCGAGGGCATGCGGCGGCTGGCGCCCGGCGGTGTCGACGTCGTATACGTCGGCCGAGTAGCCCGCGGCCTCCAGCGCGTCGGTGTAGAGCCCGGCGTAGCGGGCGGCGGTGGACAGCTGCGGCGGGGAGGCACCGGAGACGTCCTCCGCCGCGAGGACGAGGACGTCGGCGCCGATCCGGTCGGCGACGCGGTAGGTGAACGACCGGCTCCGCGCACCGTCCGCGGTGAACCAGACCTCGACAAACTGCCCCGGCGCCGTGTCGCTCACCGTGGCGCGCAGCCGCCGGTACACCGCGTCGTAGCCGGCGCCGAACCGCTCGCCGACGGGCGCGGCCCGGGTGGGAGCGGTGCGCTCGGGCCCGCCGGCGACCCGCCAGTGGGCGGTGACCGGGCCGAGGCGCCGGGCCGCGACGACCTCGACGGGCTGGGTGGTGCCGGCCGAGGTGGCGAACTCGTCGGGCACGAACTCGGGGGCGCCGGTGTCCAGGTGCGAGAGCGGCTGCGCGGGCCGGCCGGCCGAGCGCGCCACGTCCAGGGCGAAGTCGGAGTTGCGGGCCACCTCGGCGGCGACGGCCGCGGGGTCGTCCGGGAACACGAAGCCGCAGCCCGCGCAGCCCTCGCCGAGGTCGACGCGCCAGGCGAGCGTCCCGTAGTAGCGGTGGGCGTGATCGCGGGGGTCGCCGTTGCTCAGCGCGTGGTCGGCCAGGTACCCGACGTCGTACCCCGCGATCGCGGGCCGAGTGTCGTCGCCGGCCAGCGCGCGGTATGCGGGGTCGTCCGTGGTGGACGTCGCGGACTGCCACGCCGTCGGGGACAGTAGTCGCTCGCCGTACGCCTCGTAGTCGACCGCGTAGGTGAAGTCGACGCGGCGCAGCAGGCCGTCCAGGGCGCGGGTCTCGGGCTCGGAGTTCGCGGCCGGCCCGCGGTACGCGGCGCTCGCCGGGTCGGGGGAGGAGCCCTCGTCGTCCACGCCGAAGCGGGTGGCGAAATTGTGCGCGAGGTCGACCCCGTCGCCCGGCCCCGCTCGCCCGTCGCCGTCGTTGTCGCGAAGGTTCTTGCTCCACAGGCGCTGGCCGGCCGTGAACGTCCGGTCGTAGCCGTCGGGGTTCAGGACGGGGACGAACCAGAGCTCGCTGGTGCGGGCCGCCTCGCGCAGCGCAGACTTCTTCGCGACGGCCTCGTCCAGCAGGGCCAGAACGACCTCGCCGGCGACCCAGCCGCGCGCGTCCCGCAGCCCGGTGTAGAGGACGGCGGGGCGGCCGCCCGCCGGCGTGGACCGGGCATGCCCGGTCACCCGGACGGCCAGGATCTGCCGGCCCTGCGCGGTGGTGCCGAGGACCTTCAACTGGGCGATGCCGGGATGTCGGCGGACGGTCTCGCGGAGCCGGTCGGCGATCCCGCCGCGTCCGGAGTAGGGGGTCCAGACCTGGTAGCCGCCACGGCTCTGGGCCGCGGCGGCGTCCAGCTGGCTGCGGCCGCTGGGGTCGAGGACGGGCCGGGCGAGGTAGCCGGCCGAGCGCACGCGCAGCAACTGACGCCCCGTCAGGGTGACCTCGACGGTCTCCAGGTCGCCGTCCGGGCGGCGGGAGACGACGTCGTAGCCGTCCGCCGTCAGCTCGCCGGCGGTGCCGGGCGGGCCGCTGACGCTGTACAGCTCGGCGGTGGCCGGAGGGGCCGGCGGCGGGTCGATCGTGCCCGCGTTCGCGCGGGGCGCCTGGCCGGCGAGCAGGACGCTGAAGGTGAGGGCCAGCAAGGCCAGCGCGCCGAGCAGCAGGCGGCGGGGCGGGGGGTGGGGCTGGGGATGGGCAGGCTGCTTCACGCCAAGCCCTCCTCCGCCGATGACCGAAGGGCAACTGTGTCCACCCTTTGTGTCCTTTACAAGCATGAGGGTGGGCATTTGCCAGCTTCAGACGCCGCGCCGCAGGCGGGCGCAGGACTGCTTGATCGTCCGGATGGTGAGACGTGCCTTGTGCGGTGCGTCACGGCCCGCGCCCTGCCAGCCACCCCGCATTGATTAAGGCTGGCGGGGGGCCGAGACTGGGCCCGTCCGTGGGCGAGCCGTGCCCGAGTTCTCGAGCGAGCACCCGACAGGGCGGTGAACGTGTCCAGCGTGCCAGCGCAGCAGGCTCCGGGCGCGCACGACGAGCGCGTCGCCCGCCTGCTCGCCGAGTTCCGGGCGATCCCGCCGGACGCGCCGGTGCGGCTGGCCAAGCGCACGTCCAACCTGTTCCGCGCGCGGGCCGCGACGAACGCGCCGGGCCTGGACGTCACCGGCTTCGACCACGTCCTGTCCGTCGACCCGGTCACGCGGCGTGCGCAGGTCGAGGGCATGGTCACGTACGAGCAGCTCGTCGACGCGACGCTGCCGTACGGCCTGATGCCGCTGGTCGTCCCGCAGCTGAAGACGATCACCCTCGGCGGTGCGGTCACCGGGCGTCGGCATCGAGTCGTCCTCGTTCCGCAACGGGACGCCGCACGAGTCGGTGTGCGAGCTGGAGATCCTCACCGGGGACGGGCGCATCGTCGTCGCCCGCCCGGACAACGACCACCGCGACCTGTTCTACGCGTTCCCGAACTCCTACGGCACGCTCGGCTACGCGCTGCGGCTGGAGATCGAGCTCGAGCCGGTGAAGCCGTTCGTCGCGCTGCGGCACCTGCGGTTCGGCTCGCCCGCGGCAGTTCTTCGCCGAGATGGCCGGGCTGTGCGCCGGAGCGCTGACGCTCGGACCGGGGTCGCGGTCGACTTCGTCGACGGCACCGTGTTCTCCGGCGACGAGCTGTACCTGACCGTCGGCACGTTCGTCGACGCCGCGCCGTACCTGTCGGACTACACCTACACCGAGATCTACTACCGCTCGATCCAGCGCTACCGCGAGGACTACCTGACGACGCGGGACTACCTGTGGCGCTGGGACACCGACTGGTTCTGGTGCTCGCGCGCCTTCGGCGTCCAGAAGCCGGTGGTCCGCCGGCTGATGGGACGCCGGCTGCTGCGCTCGGACGTGTACTGGAAGATCGTCGCGTTCGAGCGCCGCTACCGGGTCAACGCGCGGCTCGAGCGCGCTGCGCGGGCTGCCCGACGCGCGAGGACGTCGTCCAGGACGTCGAGGTCGGCATCGACCGCGCCGAGGAGTTCTGCGACTTCTTCCTGCGCGAGATCCCGATCTCGCCGTTCTGGGTGTGCCCGCTGCAGCAGCGCCGGTCGACGTGACCTGGCCGCTGTACGAGTTCGACCCCCGGTCAGCTGTACGTGAACTTCGGCTTCTGGTCGACGGTGCCGCTCGCGCCCGGGCAGTCCGACGGCGACCACAACCGGCTGATCGAGAAGACAGGTGGACGCCCTCGGCGGGCGCAAGTCGCTGTACTCCACGAGCTTCTACCCCGAGGACGAGTTCTGGCGGCTCTACAACGGCGCCGCGTACGACGTGGTGAAGAAGGCGTACGACGGCGACGGGCGCCTGCTCGATCTCTACGCCAAGTGCGTGCAGCGGCGCTGACTGATCCGTCAGATGATCATGCGTCAGGATGTCGAAGTGGTTCTCCAGGAGGATGTTCGGTGGGTCAGGCAGGCATCGCATCGGTCTTCGCGCGGGTGCTCGACCCGAAGGTCCCGATCGACGTGTCCGCCTACGACGGCAGCAGCGCGGGCCCGCGCGACGCGGACGTGCGCATCGAGATCCGGACGCCGACGGCGCTCAGCTACCTGCTGACCTCCCCGGGCGAGCTCGGCATGGCCCGCGCGTACATCACCGGGCACCTGCGCGTGCACGGCGACCTGTACGTCGCGCTTTGCGCGCTGACCGCCGGCGGGGAGAACCTCAGCCTCCGCGCGCGGCTCGACGCTGCTGCGCGACTTCGGGCTCCGCCACGTCCGTCCCGTCGAGCCGCCGCCGGAGGAGGTCTTGCGCCGGCCCGGCCTGCTGCGGCACACCAAGCGCCGCGACTCCCAGGCGATCTCGCACCACTACGACGTCTCGAACACCTTCTACGAGTGGGTGCTCGGGCCGTCGATGTCCTACACGTGCGCCTGCTACCCGAAGGCGGACGTCCTCCCTCGAGGAGGCGCAGTGGACCAAGCACGACCTCGTCGCGCGCAAGCTCGGCCTGCGCCCGGGCATGCGCCTGCTCGACGTCGGCTGCGGCTGGGGCGGCATGGTCATGCACGCCGCGAAGGAGTACGGCGTCCGGCGCTCGGCGTCACGCTCTCGCGCCAGCAGGCCGAGTGGGCGCAGAAGGCGATCGTCGAACGCGGCCTCGCCGACCTCGCCGAGGTGCGCCACCTGGACTACCGCGACGTCGCCGAGGACGGCTTCGACGCCGTCTCCTCCATCGGCCTCACCGAGCACATCGGCGCGAAGGAACTGCCCGGACTACTTCACCTTCCTGCGCACCAAGCTGCACCCGCACGGCCGCCTGCTCAACCACTGCATCACCCGCCCGGCCACGGCCTACCCCGCGAAGGCCGGGCAAGTTCATCGACCGCTACGTCTTCCCGGACGGGGAGCTCGAGGCCGTCGGCGAGATCATCGCCGCGATGCAGGACAACGGCTTCGAGGTCCGCCACGTCGAGAACCTGCGCGAGCACTACGCGATGACGCTCGAGGGCTGGTGCGACAACCTCGACGACCACTGGGACGACGCCGTCCGCGAGGTCGGCGCGAACCGTGCCCGCGTCTGGCTGCTCTACATGGCCGCCTGCCGGGTCGGCTTCGACTCCGCGGGTGATCGAACTGCACCAGGTCCTCGGCGTCCGGTGCGACGACGCCGGTAACGCCGCGATGCCGCTGCGTCCGGACTGGGCTTCGTAGCGGCGGCGCGCGCTACTGCGCACCCCGTGCGTCCGGCAATCAGCGTCCTATAACGCGCCGACTGCCGGACGCTACGGGGTGGCCCAGGCGGGGAGCAGGGCTCCTTCGGGTAGCTCCCCCGGCGGGGTGCCGTCGGGCTCCGGCGTCCCGAGCGTGAGGCGGACGGGGACGAGGCCGGCCCAGACCGGGAAGTCCATGTCCTCGTCGTCGTCCTTCACCCCGTGCGCGCGGACCTTCGCGGTCGCCTCGTCCAGGTGCAGGGCCAGGACGGCGTCGCGGCCAGCTCCCGGTGTTCGGCTCGCGGGCCTGCGCCGCGCGGCCCGGGGACATGCGGTCGACGAGCGCCGCGAGGCAGGACAGCTTCTCGTCGCGGTCGCGTCACGAGCCGCGGGACGCCGAACACCGTCGCCGACCGGTAGTTCACCGAGTGGTGGAACGCCGACCGGGCGAGGACGAGCGCGTCCAGGCACGTGACGGTCAGGCAGACCTGCTGCGGCGCCGCGGCCAGCCGGCCGAGCCAGCTCCCTGTCGAGCCGTGCAGGTAGACCTCGTCGCCGACCCGGGCGTGCAGCGTCGGGAGGACGACCGGGCCGTCCGGCCCGGCGAACCCGACGTGGCAGAGCACCGCCGCGTCCAGCACGGCGTGGACCGTCGCGACGTCGTCGCGCACCCGCTCCTTGCAGGCGGTTCGGGCGGGTGCGGGCGGTCGGTGCGAAGCGTTCGGTCACGGCGTCGAGGCTAACCGCGCCCGCCGCGGCGGGCCTCCGGATTTTCGCGGGCGTCCATGTCAACAGGGCGAAGTGCGGGGGTTAGGGCGTCCCAACACCCTCAGTACTCACATCTCGATGCACCGGGGATCAGGACGAGCGGCGGGCCTGGGTCCCGGAGGCCGACTGTGCGCACGACAACCCCGAGGACACCGCCCAGACCGTCGAACTGATCGAGCGCACGGCCCCGCTGGTCGCGAAGCTGATCAAGTTCTCGCGGGTGCCGGTGATGCGGCCGCTCGCCCGGCAGGTCGCCGACCTCGTCACGGTGCTGCGCGCCTGACCGCGCTCGGTTCGTCGGTTCGAGCCCACGTCAACTAGCGTGTTGTCCACACCCCCCGGCACCGCTAGAAGGTTGGACTCAACATGCCCACTCGTGACGAGCTCCGTAACGTCGCGATCGTCGCGCACGTCGACCACGGGAAGACGACCCTGGTCGACGCGATGCTCTGGCAGGCCGGGGCGTTCCGCGACAACCAGGACGTCGCCCGCCGGGTCATGGACTCGATGGACCTGGAGCGCGAGAAGGGCATCACGATCCTGGCCAAGAACACGGCCGTGACGTGGGTCGACGACGAGGGTCACAACGTCACCGTCAACATCATCGACACCCCCGGCCACGCCGACTTCGGCGGCGAGGTCGAGCGCGGGCTCGAGATGGTCGACGGCATCCTGCTGCTGGTCGACGCGTCCGAGGGCACGCTGCCCGGCACGCGGTTCGTGCTGCGCAAGGCGCTGCAGAAGAAGCTGCCGGTCGTCGTCGTGATCAACAAGGTCGACCGCTCGGACGCCCGCATCGCCGAGGTCGTCGACGAGGTCTACGAGTTGTTCCTCGACCTCGACGCGGACGAGGGCCAGATCGAGTTCCCGATCGTGTACTGCGCCGCGAAGGCCGGCCGGGCGTCGAACAACCGCCCGGACGACGGCGGCATGCCGGACTCGCCGAACCTCAAGCCGTTGATCAGCACGATCCTGAAGGCGATCCCCGCCCCGTCCTACACCGAGGGCGCGCCGCTGCAGGCGCACGTCACGAACCTGGACGCCTCCCCGTACCTCGGCCGGATCGCCCTGTGCCGCGTGCACAACGGCGAGATCCGCAGGGGTCAGGTCGTCGGCTGGTGCCGCACCGACGGCACGGTCGAGCGCACCAAGATCACCGAGATGTTCCTGACGGACGCGCTCGAGCGCGTGCCCGCCGAGACGGCCGGCCCGGGCGACATCATCGCGATCTCCGGCATCCCCGACATCACGATCGGCGAGACCCTCACCGACCCCGACGACCCGCGCCCGCTGCCGCTCATCACGGTCGACGAGCCGTCCATCTCGATGACGATCGGCATCAACACCTCGCCCCTGGCCGGTCAGTCCGGCAAGAAACTGACGGCCCGTCTGGTGCGGAACCGCCTGGACGCCGAGCTGATCGGCAACGTCTCGATCCGCGTCGTCCCGACGGAGCGCCCGGACACGTGGGAGGTCCAGGGCCGCGGCGAGCTGCAGCTGGCCATCCTCGTCGAGCTGATGCGCCGGGAGAGCTTCGAACTGACGGTGGGTAAGCCGCAGGTCGTCACGAAGACGATCGACGGCAAGCTCTGCGAGCCGATGGAGCACATGACCATCGACGTCCCCGAGGACTACGTCGGTGTCGTCACGCAGCTCCTCGGTCTGCGCAAGGGCCGCATGGAGCAGATGGTCAACCACGGCACCGGCTGGGTCCGCATGGAGTACCGCGTCCCGGCCCGCGGGCTCATCGGGTTCCGCACCGAGTTCCTCACCGAGACCCGCGGCACCGGCCTGCTGCACCACGTCTTCGACAGCTACGAGCCGTGGCACGGCGAGCTGCGCACGCGGCCGTCCGGTTCGCTCGTGGCCGACCGCAAGGGCCCGGCCACCGGCTTCGCCCTGGCCAACCTGCAGGAGCGCGGCGCGATGTTCGTCGCGCCCGGCACCGAGGTGTACGAGGGCATGATCGTCGGCGAGAACGCGCGGTCGGACGACATGGACGTGAACATCTGCAAGGAGAAGAAGCTCACCAACATGCGCCAGTCCACCAGTGACGAGCTCGAGCGCCTTGTCCCGGCGCGGAACATGTCGCTGGAGCAGGCGCTGGAGTTCTGCCGCGAGGACGAGTGCATCGAGGTCACCCCCGCCGCCGTCCGCATGCGCAAGGTCGAGCTCGACGCGAAGATCCGTGAGCGCACCCGCGGCCGGGCGAACAAGGCGCAGCAGTACCCGAACGGCTGAGTCTGTAACGGGTGTGACGGTCTGTCAGCTCGGCCCGGCGAACCCGCCCCCGCTGGACGGGCTGTTGCTGCTGACGACGAGGACCGTGAGGACGGCGACGGTGACCGCCGCGCCGAGTGGCAGGCCGGCGACCATGCCTGCCGTCCCGAATCGCTTGGCCGCGAACACGACGGCGAGGACGGTCGGGATCAGGAGGAAGATCCCGATCGACAGCATCGCCGCGAGGGTGAACGTCGCGAGCGCCCCGGTGGCGGTCCACGCCAGCGTCGCCTTCCGGGCCTGCGGCGAGCTGCGGCCCTGACCTGAAATCACGCTCATCTTTCGAGGTTACGCCGCAAGGTCAGAGGTTGAGGGCGCTGCGCAGGAAGTCGAGCTGGAACAGCAGGAGGTTCTCGGCGACGACTTCCTGCGGAGTCATGTGCGTCACGCCGGACAGCGGCAGCACCTGGTGCGGGCGGCCGGCCGCGAGCAGGGCGCCGGAGAACTGCAGGGTGTGCGCGGCGACGACGTTGTCGTCCGCGAGGCCGTGGACGAGCAGCAGCGGACGCTCCAGCTTCGCGGCGTCGCCGAGCAGGGACGAGTTCGCGTACGCCTCCGGCGCGAGCTGCGGGGTGCCGAGGTAGCGCTCGGTGTAGTGCGTGTCGTACAGCGCCCAGTCGGTGACCGGGGCGCCCGCGACGGCGGCGTGGAACACGTCCGGGCGACGCAGCACCGCCAGCGCGGCGAGGTAGCCGCCGAACGACCAGCCGCGGATTGCGACCCGCGTCAGGTCTAGGTCCGCGGCACTCGGCGGCGGCCACGTGCAGCGCCTCGACCTGGTCCTCCAGGACGGGGGTGGCGAGGTCGCCGGAGATCGCGCGCTCCCACTCGGGGCCGCGGCCCGGGGTGCCGCGGCCGTCCGCGACGACGACGGCGAAACCCTGGTCGGCCCACCACTGCGCCTCCAGGAACCCGTTGCGCGCCGACAGGACGCGCTGCGCGTGCGGCCCGCCGTACGGGTCCATCAGCACCGGCAGCGGACCGGACCCCGGCTCGTGGCCGGTCGGCAGCAGCAGCGCGGTGCGGACCTCGCGGTGCCCGGCCCGCAGCGTCCGCGCGGGCGGGCAGGACCCGCGGGGTCTCGGCGTGCGGTCGCCACGGTGTCGACGGCGCCCGGGCGCAGCACCTGGACGCGGCGGCCGAACCAGCCGAGCGAGGCCGAGACGAGGACGGTGACCGGCCCGGCCCCGACGCCGGCGTGCACACCCGGCCCGTCCGACACGCGCACCGGGCCGGCGGGGCTCGTCCGGTAGAGGTGCGATCTCCGTGGGCTCCTCCGCGGACGCGGTGAACAGGACGTCCCCGGCGGCGTCCCGGGCGGCGTCCCCGGCGGCGTCCCCAGAGGCGTCCACCGAGGCGACGCCCCGCACCTGCAGGTCGCCAGAGACCATGTCCGGGCCGACGTACAGCCGGCGCGCCCCGTCGGCGTCCGCGACCCGCACGAGCTGCCCGCCGGGCGCCCAGGCCGGGACCCCGTCGACGAGCTCGACCCAGACCGGGTCGTCGTCGGCGTGGACGAGGTCGGTGCCGCCGGTCGCGACGTCGACCGACAGGATCCGCGTCGAGCGCTGGTTGCGGGACTGCACGTGCAGCAGCGGCGGTCCGTCCGCCGACCAGTGCACGGAGGCGAGGTACGGGTACGCCTCGTCGTCCCAGGTGACCGCGAGCGGGTCGGCCCCGTCGAGACCGAACAGGTGCAGCCCGACGAGGGCGTTGGGCGTCCCGGCGGCCGGGTAGGCAAGCTCGACCGGCGGCTTGGCCGGCTGCGCGGGGTCCGCGACGTGCCAGCGCTGGACGGGCCCGTTGTCGACGCGCGCGACGAGCAGCGCCGAGCCGTCCGGCGCCCACCAGTACCCGCGGGAGCGCCCCATCTCCTCCGCCGCGACGAACTCGGCGAGGCCCCAGGACACGTCCGTCTCGGCGAGCTGGCCGGGCAGTTCCCGGTCGCCGGTGCCGTCCGCGCCGACGACCCGCAGGGCCGCCCCGCTCACGTAGGCCACCGCAGCGCCCGGTCGGGTCGAGCCGCGGGTCGACCACGGGGCCGACCACGTCCAAGGCCCGGACGCCCGCGTCTGCCACCAGGTCGGCGACGTACAGGCCGCCCGAGAGCGCGAACGCCGCCGTGGTCACGGCTTTGTCGGTGGCGAAGCCGACGATCCCGCCGGCCCCCTCGCGGGAGCGTTCGCGGCGCGCCTGCTCCGCCGGCGAGAGCTCCTCCGTGCCGTCGAACAGTGCCCGCGGGTCGGCGACGACGCGCTCGGCGAGCGGACCGTCGGCCGGCAGGTCGCCGACCCAGAGCATCGTCACCCGGTCCGACCCGGAGTGGGAGCGCAGGAACGCGACCCGGCTGCCGTCCGGGGCGACCGCGAAGTTGCGCGGCATGCCCAGGGTGAACCGCTGGGTGCGGGCGGTGTGGCGCGGGAAGCTCGGCTCGTCGCTGCTCATGGCGGAGATTCTCGCAGCCGGTGCGCCGAGGGGACGCTGGGCAGTGCGCCCGTCGACTAGCCTGCCGACATGCCGTCCGACCTCGCGGGGCCGCGCCCGACCGCCGACCGCCGCCTCGTTCTCGTCCATGCCCACCCGGACGACGAGACGATCAACAACGGCGCCACGATGGCGCACTACGCCGCGTCCGGCGCGCACGTCACGCTGGTCACGGCGACGCTGGGCGAGGAGGGCGAGATCCTCGTCCCCGAGCTGGCGCACCTTGCGGCCGACAAGGAGAACGGGCTCGGCGCGCACCGGATCACCGAGCTCGCCGAAGCCATGATGGCTGCTCGGGCGTCAGTGACCACCGCTTCCTCGGCGGCCCGGGCCGCTACCGCGACTCCGGGATGATGGACGCGCCCACCAACGCCAACCCCGACTGCTTCTGGCAGGCCGACCTGGACGAGGCGTCGGCCGAGCTCGTGGCGGTGTTGCGCGAGGTCCGCCCGCAGGTGCTGGTCACCTACGACGAGATCGGCGGGTACGGGCACCCCGACCACATCCAGGCCCATCGCGTCTCGATGCGCGCCGCGGAGCTTGCGGCCGACCCCGAGTTCCGGCCCGACCTGGGCGAGGCCTGGACGGTGTCGAAGGTCTACTGGAACGCCATGCCGCTCTCGCGTCTGCAGCAGGGCATCGACGCGCTGATCGCCGCGGGGGAGGAGACCTTCTTCGGCGTCGAGCGCGCCGAGGACCTGCCGTTCGCCTGCCCCGACGAGCTGATCACGACGGTGGTCGACGCGCCCGACCACGTAGAGGCGAAGATGGCGGCGTTGCGCGCCTACCCGACCCAGATCTCCGTGGACGGGCCGTTCTTCGCGCTGTCGAACAACCTGGGCCAGCAGATCTGGGGCACCGAGTGCTATCGGCTCGTCCGCGGCCCCGTCGGGCCGCCGGCCACCTTCGACGGGCCCGAGACCGACCTCTTCGCTGGTCTGTGACTCCATGAGCCGTCCCCAGCGCAACCGGTCGGGGTCGAACAAGTCCCGGACGCAGCCGGCCAAGCGTCCTGCGGGGCAGCCGGGCGGCCAAGGCCGGCGCGAAGCCGCCCGCGAACGGCACCCCGCCGCCCTCGGGGAAGGCGCAGACCCCGAGCCGCGAAGGCCGCCGAGAAGCCTGCGCACAAGCCTGCGGCCAAGCCCGCCACCCCTGCGCCCGTCACGCGGCCGGCGGCGAAGAAGGGCGAGCGTCCGCCCGCCCGGCCCGGCTGGGTCGCCGACGCGCCGCTCGGGGTCGTCCTCGCGACGTTCTTCGGGCTGTTCACGCTGGGGTTGGTCGTCGGCGCGGGCGGGGCGTTCGTGCACGGGATGAAGCTGCACGCGGGCGGCGCGACCCTGCCGACGGGGACCGTGCTCGGCGTGCTCGCCGCCGGCGGCGTGGCGTTCTGCGCCGGCGTCCTCACCCGCAGCCGTCTCGGCGCGGTGGCCCCGGCGGCGGGCTGGCTGATCAGCGGGCTGATGCTGTCGCAGCCGCGGCCCGAGGGGGACGTGCTCATCGGCGGCGCCGGGATGGACTACGGCTTCCTCGTCGGAGGCCTCGCGCTGCTGATCGCCGTGGTGGCGCTGCCCTTCGGCCTGCTCGAGACCGACTCGGCGGCCGACTCGGCCGACGCCCCGGAACCGTCCCGGTGACCGACCGGACGAAGCTCGAGGTGGCCCAGTTCAAGGAGGCGTTGGCCCACTTCGTCACGGGCATCGTCGTGGTCACGACGACCGTGCGCGGCGAGGACCACGCGATGACCGCGAATGCGTTCACGTCGGTCTCGCTGGACCCGCCCGTCGTCCTGGTGTGCGTGGAGAAGATCGCCCGCTTCCACGAGTCCGTGCTGGAGGCCGGCGTGTGGGGCGTGTCCGTCCTCGGGGAGGACGCGGGCAAGGCCGCGACCTGGTTCGCTACCCGGGGACGCCCCCTGCAGGGCCAGTTCGACGGCATGCCGCTGCGCCGGGGGCCGCACACCGGCGTCCCGCTGCTCGCCGACGCGTTGTCCACCCTGGAGTGCACAACCCGCAGCATTTCCGACGGCGGGGACCATACGGTGGTACTCGGCGACGCGCTGTCGGTGGCTGTTCCTGCGCGGCAGGGCCGACCTTTGGTGTACTGGTCAGGGGGCTACCACGCGGTCGGCCGCCGACTGTGAGGCAGTCCCGAAGGGGAGCAGGGGTTACGTGAGTACGTCATCGGCAGGCAAGCGAGCCGCCGTGATCGGCCTTGGCGCCGGAGTCGTCGTCTTCGCCGGGCTCTACGTCTCGGCCTACGCGGCGACCGGGTCCGGTGTTCCCAAAGGCACCGAGGTGCTCGGGGTCGACATCGGTGGCATGACGATCAAAGAGGCCCAGAGCCTGCTCGGCAAGGAACTGCCGAAGCGGCCGGGGCGCAAGGTGACCGTCAAGGCCGGCGGTGAGACCTTCCCGATCGGCATCGCGTCCGCGGGGCTGTCCGTCGACGTCCGGGAGACGCTGGCGCGCACCGGTGGGCGGAGCCTGAACCCGCTCGACCTGCTGCCGACGCTGTTCGGCTCGACCGAGATCCTCGAGCCCGTGCTCGCCGTGGACGAGACGAAGCTCGCCAAGGCCGTCGACAAGATCGCCGGCAAGGTGAACCAGGAAGGCAGCGAGGGCGGCATCAGCTTCGCCGGCGGACAGGCCGTCCGCACCGCCGGGGCCGAGGGCCGCGAGCTGGACGTCCCGGCCACCGTCGAAGCGCTGAAGGCCGCCGTCAAGATCGGCGCCGTGGAGGCGATCGCCCCCGTCGAGGTGAAAGCGCCCTCAGCGCCCGCGTCCGCGGTCGACGACGCGATGACCTCGTTCGCGCAGCCGGCGATGTCAGGGCCCGTCACCGTCGAGGTGGGGTCCAAGAAGATCGAGTTCACCCCGGCGGAGCTCGGCAAGTACCTGACGATGGAGCCAGTGGACGGCGCCCTCGTGCCCCGCTTCGACGGCACGAAGTTCGCGAAGGACCTCGCCAAGGCAAACAAGGGCCTCGGCACCGCCGCCAAGGACGCCTCGTTCACCTTCGACGACGACGGCAAGCCGAAGATCCTGCCGAGCAAACCGGGCCGCGAGCTCGACCCCGAGCTGGTCGGCGACGCGATGATTACGGTCCTGAAGTCGACGACCGAGCGGACGCTCGACGCCGTCCTCAAGGACGTGGAGCCCAAGACGTCCACGGCCGACCTCGAGGCGCTCGGCATCAAGGAGCAGGTCTCCTCGTTCCGCACGGAGTACCCGATCGCCCCGTACCGCATCACGAACATCGGCCGCGCAGCGAAGCTGATCAACAAGTCCCTGATCCTGCCCGGCGAATCCTGGAGCCTGAACAAGACCGTCGGCGAACGCACCGCCGCGAACGGCTTCGTGAAGGGCTTCATCATCCGCGGCGGGAACTTCGCCGAGGACCTCGGCGGCGGCGTCTCGCAGTCCGCGACGACGACGTTCAACGCAGCGTTCTTCGCCGGCCTCAAGGACATCGAGCACCACCCGCACAGCCTCTATATCTCGCGTTACCCACCCGGGCGCGAGGCCACAGTCGCCTTCGGCACGAAAGACCTCCGGTTCGAGAACGACTCCGGCCACGGCATCCTGATCCACGCCGTCGGCAAGCCCGGCTTCATCCGCGTGACGATGTGGGGCACGAAGAAGTACGAGCGCATCGAGGCCGTCGCCTCCGACCGCTACAACTACAAGTCGCCGTCCTCCGTCGTGTCGACGACCGAGGACTGCGAGCCGCAGCTGCCCGTGGACGGGTTCGACATCGACGTGACCCGGATCTTCTACCAGGACGGCGAGGTCGTGAAGCGGGAGAAGTTCAACACCCACTACGACCCGACCGACAAGATCACCTGCGAGAAGCCGAAGTCGACCTCGTCCCCGAGGCCCGAGTCGACCTCCGACCCCTCCGCGAAGCCGACCTCGTCGCCGAAGCCGAAGAACGCCAAACCGGTCACGACGATCGAGCCGGACACGGAGCCGGGCGCAGACCCCGCACCCGAGCCGGTCGTCACCCCCGGCGTCCCACCGTCCGCGCACTGAGCTCGACCGGTGAACCTCGACGCGCTCGACGGGCAGATCCTGTCGGCGCTGCGCGCGGACGCCCGCACCAGCTACGCCGACATCGGCGAGGTCGTCGGCCTCTCGGCGCCGGCGGTCAAACGCCGGGTCGACCGGCTCCGCGCGGCCGGGGCGATCCGCGGGTTCACGGCGATCGTCGACCCGGCCGCCCTCGGCTGGACGACGGAGGCCTACGTCGAGCTGTACTGCACGCCGCGGACGTCCCCGAGCGAGATGCGGTCCGCGCTCGCCCGGTTCCCGGAGATCGTGTCGGCGTCTACCGTCACCGGTGAGGCCGACGCGCTGCTGCACATCCTCGCGTCCGACATGAAGCACTTCGAGCGCGTCGTGGAGCAGATCAGCGCGGAGCGCTTCGTCGCGCGGACGAAGTCGACGATCGTCCTCTCGCCGCTGCTCCGCCGCGCCGGGACGGGCGAGATCGGCTGAGCCTCTGACTGGGCGTCAGACCCGTCCGCAGAAGGCCAGCGCGCGCTCCCAGAGCAGCTCGGCCGACTTCTCGTCGTACTCCGCGGGCAGGGTGGCGTCGGTGAACAGGTGGCCGTCGCCGGGGTACGCGAACACCTCGACGTCGCCCCCGGCGGCCCGGACGGCGGCCGCGACCGCGTCCACGGTCTCTTGCTCGCGGTACGGGTCGCCGTCGGCGTCGTGGAGCTGTGCCGGCACCCCGGCGGGCCACGCCTGCGCACCGACCCACTCGAGCTGCGCCGCGCCGGAGAACAGCAGCACGCCGGAGACCCGGCGCTGGGTCGCCACGTAGGTCGCCATGACGCCGCCGTTCGAGAACCCGGCGACGACGAAGCCGTCGGGCAGCGAGGCCACCGCGGTGAGCGCGCGGGCCATCAGCTCGGGGTAGCCGATCGCCTCCGCGAACGCCATCGCCGGTTCGTAGTCGTCGAAGACCTCGCCGTCGTACTGGTCGACGACGAGGACGTTGTGGCCCGCCTCGGTGAAGCGGCGGGCAGCGTCCAGGACGCCGGCCCGCAGGCCCAGGACGGAGTGGAAGAGCGCGATATCAGCCATGCGGACATCCTGCCCCGAGGTACCGACAGAATGCCTTGACAGGCCGGTGCGGCCCGCGCGAGGTTACGTCGAACTCGGGCGAACGCGAGGGGGTGTGGACGATGGATCCGGCCGTACGCCGCGGTGAACCGGCGGCGTTGACGCCGCTGTTGAAGGACGCCCAGGTCTCCTGGGACGTCCTGCACGGCCGGTACCACTCGCTGCTCCAGCTCGTGGACACGTTGCTGGGCGTCGTCCCCAACTGCGACCCGTACCTCGAAATCTGGCCGCCGGCGTTCCGCTCGTACAACGTGATGGTCCCCAACCTGCTGAACCTGCCGATTCCCGTGTTCGGTCTCGGCGGACCACCCCCTGGCGTGATCGGCTTGTCGATGTACGTGGCGAGCCGCGCCGCCGGGTGCGCGTACTGCTCCGCGCACAGCTGTTCGTTCGCCCTGCGCCGTGGCGCCCCGCCGGCCACTCTCGCCGCCGCGCTCCTGCCTGACCGGACCTCGTTCAGCCGCGGTGAGCTGGCCGCCGTTGCCGTCGCGGACTCGCTGGGGCGCGTCCCGTGTGAGCTCTCCGCCGCTCAGAAGGCCGAGCTGGTCGCCGTTTTCGGCGTCCGCAACGCCGAGTGGATCGCGCTGAGCGTCGTGATGATGGGTTTCCTGAACAAGTTCATGGACGCCGTCGGAGTGGAGCTCGAGCAGGCTGTGGCCGACGAGACCGCGCTCACCCTGGGATCCGGATGGTCTCCGGGCAAGGCCGGCGCCGGGCTGGACGCGGCCGCCCCGCGCCGTCCCGCCCCGTCCGCGGACGGCCTGAACGTCAAGTTGCGGGTCGTCCCGCTGCTCCCGGCGGCGATCCGCTGGGATTATCAGGCCCAGCGCGCCACTCCGCGAGGATGGCCCGAGCTGCGCGAGCACCTCGCGCGCCGAACCGGTCACGAGTTCCCGGTGCTGGCCAAGGTGCGCTCGGCCCGGGCGCGCCGCGCAGTCGCCTCGATGCTCGTCGAGAACCTCGACCCGGCGGTGTCCGTCGTCGGTCTCGACGTCAAGCTGTCGACGGGCACGGTCTTCGCCGCCGTGTCGGGCAACCCCCGCCTGCAGGACGACCTGGAGAACCTCGCCCGGGGCGCAGGCCTGGATGCCGACCGGCAGAAGGCCCTGGCGGCGTTCGCTCGTGACGATGCGCCGGAACCGCCCGGCGGGCCGCCGGCCGAGACCGTCGCGCTGCGCTTGGCCCGCGCCGCGGCGCACAGCCCCGCCCGCATCGGCGCCGAGATCGTCCAGGCCTGCGAAGGCGTCCTGTCGGCGGCCGCGATCATCGAGATCGTCACCTGGCTGTCGGTCCTGCAGATGCTGCACCGATTGGAGTGCTACGTCGAACCGCCGGCGTGACGGGCCTCGACCCTGCGCGAAACGATCTGCCGTTTCAGGGGGCCGTGGCGCAACGAACCGCCGCCGGGACGCAAGGGAACGGCCTGCGGCGTGGGGGGATCGTTCCTAACCTCGCATCATGACGATCGCTTCCTCCGCCGGCTCGGAGCCCGGTCGCGCTCCCGACGCCCCCGATGACCGTTCCCGCTACCGTCACGGCGCTGCCGAACATCCGCGCCGCGCGGGCTCGGCACTACCTGATGTGCCGGCCGACGTACTTCGCCGTCGAGTACGCCATCAACCCGTGGATGGACCCGGACGTTCCCGTCGACACCGCGCTCGCGATGCGCCAGTGGGAGGGCCTGCGCGACGTGTACCGTGCCCTCGGCCACCAGGTGGACTTCGTCGACCCGCAGCCCGGCCTGCCCGACATGGTGTTCGCCGCGAACGGCGCGCTCGTCGTCGGCGGCAAGGTGCTCGGCGCGCACTTCCTCTCGCCCGAGCGCCAGCCCGAGGCCCCGGCCTACCGCGACTGGTTCGACGACACCGTCTCGCTTCGGCGCGATCGGCCGGACGAGCTCGGTGAACGAGGGCGAGGGCGACTTCCTGGCCCTCGAGAACGTCATCCTCGCCGGCACCGGATTCCGCACCGCGCTGTCGCGCGCACATGGAGGCGCAGGAGTTCCTCGGCGTCCCCGTGGTCTCGCTGCAGCTGGTCGACCCGCGCTTCTACCACCTCGACACCGCGCTCGCTGTCCTCGGCGACAACGACGTCGCGTACTACCCGGCGGCGTTCTCGGCGGGCAGCCTGGCGGTCCTGCGGCGCATGTTCCCGGACGCGATCGAGGCCGACCGAGAACGACGCGATGACCTTCGGCCTGAACTCCGTCTCGGACGGCCGGAACGTCGTCGTCCCCGTCGAGTCCACCAACCTGACGGCCCGTCTGATCGAGCGGGGGTACGATCCTGTCCCGGTCGAGCTCTCGGAGTTCCGCAAGGCCGGTGGAGGCCCGAAGTGCTGCACGTCTGGAGATCCGGCCGTGACGGTGACCGACGCGTCGGCGGGCCACGCCGCTGCCCCGCGCAACTGCCGACCGTTGCGCCCACAACTACCACCCGCTGCCCGTCGTGGTCGCCTCCGCGTCCGGCAGCTGGGTCACCGACGTCGACGGTCGCCGGTACCTGGACTGCCTCGCCGCGTACTCGGCGCTGAACTTCGGCCACGGGCACCCGGAGATCCTGGCCGCCGCGCGCGAGCAGCTCGAGCGCGTCACGCTGACGTCAGCCGCGCGTTCGACCACGACCAGCTCTACGACTTCTGCGCGGAACTCGGCGACCTCGGCGGCAAGGAGATGGTCCTGCCGATGAACACCGGCGCCGAGGCCGTCGAGACCGCGATCAAGGTGGCCCGCAAGTGGGGCTACGAGGTCAAGGGCGTGCCCGACGACCGCGCGACGATCATCGTCGCGGACGGCAACTTCCACGGCCGGACGACCACGATCGTCTCGTTCTCGACCGACCCCGACGCGCGCGACAACTTCGGCCCGTTCACCCCCGGCTTCCGGGTCGTGCCCTACGGCGACGCGGCCGCGCTCGCCGCGGCGATCGACGACGACGACCGTCGCCGTGCTGATCGAGCCGATCCAGGGCGAGGCCGGCGTGCTCGTCCCGCCGCTGGGCTACCTGCGCGACGTCCGCTCGATCTGCACGCGCGAAGGCGTGCTGTTCGTCGCGGACGAGATCCAGTCCGGCCTCGGCCGCACCGGCGAGCTGTTCGCCTGCGACCACGAGGGCGTCGTCCCGGACATGTACCTGCTGGGCAAGGCCCTCGGCGGCGGCGTCGTCCCGGTCTCGGCGGTGCTCGCCGACGCGCGACGTGCTCGGGGTTCTGCGGCCGGGTCAGCACGGCAGCACGTTCGGCGGCAACCCGATGGCCTGCGCCGTCGGCCGCGCGGTCGTCCGGCTGCTCGCGACAGGGGAGTACCAGCGCCGGGCCCGCGACCTCGGCGACGCTGCTGCACCGCCGGCTGAACGAGCTGACCGGCGTCGGCGTCACCGCCGTCCGCGGCCTCGGCCTGTGGGCGGGCATCGACATCGACCCGTGCCCTCGGGACGGGCCGGGAGGTCTGCGAGCGGCTCATGGACCTCGGCGTCCTCGCGAAGGACACGCACGGCTCGACGATCCGCCTCGCCCCGCCGCTGGTCGTCGAGGCCGCCGAGCTCGACTGGGCCGTCGACCAACTCCGGGTCGCCCTGCGCGGCTAGGTCGCGCGCCGCGTCCCGGCGGGCACGCAGTAGTTCGGCCCCGTCCCCGAGGGCGGGCCCGAACTACTGCGCTCCTGCCGGGGTCCTGCGCCTCGCCGCGCCCACTTGGTGCGCTGACGGCCCACTTCGCGCGCTGACGGCCCACTTCCGGCGCTGTGCGCGCCGCAGGAGGTGGGCCTTCGGCGCGTGAAGTCGTGCCAGAGGAGGTCGACAGCCAGATCGTTTCGGTCAGGGTGGTCCCGAACGTCGAGCCGAAGGTCCAGGTCAAGGACTGGCCGATTCCGCGCGCGGACGGGGCCAAGTCGCGCCGAGGGGCCCAGTCATGCAGGCAAGGCTGCAATTCACGCGGCCGAGGCTCGACTTCAGGCGGTGACGGCCCACTTCTGCGGCCGAGGCACCACTTCACGCGGCCAAGGCTCGACTTCACGCGCTGGCGGCCCACTTCACGCGCTGTGCACGCCGCAGGAGGTGAGCCCTCGGCGCATGAAGTCGGTCGTCGGCGCGTGAAGTCGTGACGAGGGAGTCGGGGTTCGGCGAGCGTCAAGGTGCCGACTGCTGCGGTGAGGGCGAGGTCGCACCGGCCGGCGTTCACTTCCTGCGTCGAGGTGTCACCTCCTGCGCCGAGGGCCTACTTGCCGCGCTGTGCACGCCGCACGAAGTGTGCCGTCAGCGTGTGAAGTCGTGCTGGGCTAACCCGGCCCCGGCCCCGGCCCCGGCGGCGCGGGGCAGCTGACACAGCCAAGACCCCGCCGCTCGTCGGCCGACTTCGAGGTCGTGGCCGCGGAACCGTCGAGGGCGGCTGCGGAACCGTCGGGGTCCTCGTCGCGGAACACCGTCGAGGTCGTGGCCGCGGAAACCGGTCGCGGTTGCGGAACCGGTCGAGGTCGTGGTCGCGGAACAACCTGTCGAGGTCCTGCCGCGGACCGGTCCTGCCGCGGACCCGGTCTTGCCGCGGGACCGGTCGAGGTCTCGCGGGACCGGTCGAGGTACGCGCAGGGTGCACGGCGGCACCGGCGCGACACGTCCGGGACAGAAAACCTGTGCCGGCTGGGCTAGACATTCGAGTGCGGGACGGTTACTGTTCTCTGCGTTGCACCGAAAGAATCTATGAGCGCGGCAGATGAAGAACTGCCGCGGCGCACTGGAAGAAGTTCAGATCGGTAGTCGCAACACAGCGATCGAAGTGCAGTCCGCAGTTGAAGTGCAGTCCGCAGTTGAAGTTCGTGTGATCGCAGTTGATCAAGCAAGTGCAGTCGAACAAGTGCAGTCGAACAAGAGGAGTAGGGAAGGGTAAGGCACCACTGGATCGGCGTCGGCGTCTTCACAGCGTCGGCGGAACATGTAGTCGCCGTCCGGAAGGAAGGTGGTTCCCGGTCAAGGATCCGCGGTATTCGGAGCCGACGAATTTTGTCGGTCGGTGTTGACCCATCAACCCTGGGCCCCGGTGCTTACTGCACCGGGGCCCTCACCCGTTCCGCTGCGCCTCGAGATCCCCTTGAAGTAGAGGCAGATGTCTTCGGAGCCAAAGTACGACGACGACGACTACCCCGCGTACACGATGGGCCGGGCAGCGGACATGCTCGGTACGAGCGCCGGCTTCTTGCGCAGCCTGGGCGCCCTGAATCTCGTCACCCCGCAGCGCTCGGAGGGCGGCCACCGCCGCTACTCGCGCTACCAGTTGCGTCTCGCGGCCCGGGCGCGCGAGCTCGTCGACCAGGGCATCAGCCTCGAGGCGGCGTGCCGCATCATCATCCTCGAGGACCAGCTCACCGAGGCGCACGCGCTGAACGCGCGGATGCGTAAGGACGCAGACGTCGACGCTAACGCAGACGCCGCCGCCGGTCCGAAGGCCGAGCCCTGAGCGGTGCGGTGACCTGACGGCCCGTCAGTCCGGCGCGAGCGCCGCGGCCAGGTCGGCGGCGCCGATCAGCGTGACCTCGGCGGGGTCGAGGCCCGCCGGGTACAGGGCGTGGACGGTCGCGCCGCGCGGCGCCGGCAGATCGCCCCGCAGCAGAAGCTGGAGGTCTGCGGAGGCGGCGTCAGCCGTGGCCGCGGGCCCGTCCCCGTCGGACGCCGCGCCGACTCGGCGCGCGAACTCTGCCGGGCTCTCGGCCGGCCGGCGGTCGAAGCGCTCGAGCGTGCCGTCGGCGCGGCGCAGCAGCACCCGCCCCGCGCGGGCAGCGGCGTGCCAGGTCGCGAGCTCGCCGAGGCTGACCCGCGCCCCGGAACCGAACAGGCCGTCGAGGGCCTGGCCGAGAGACTCGAGCATCCCGCGGTTGTTGTGGACCGCGTGGTTAGTGCCCGTCACGCCGGGGCTGATCTCGAGCCAGCGCAACCGCCGGGCTCCGAGGTCGACGAGCCCGAGCAGCATCGCGCGCGCCGCCCCGGTCAGGTCGAATCGCTGCTCGACGGCGCGCGGGTCGAAGGTCGGCCGCTCGCGAGCGTCCTCGGGCAGCGTCATGAAGCCGGCGAAGGCGGCGGCGAGCGCCTCGAAGGGGACGTCGTTGTAACTGAACACGACGACCGCCGCGTGGCGGGCCTGGCCGGCGCCCAGCGCGGTGAAGTCCAGGTCCACGAACTCGCTGGCACCCAGCGGGGGAGGCGCGCTCGTCAGGTCGCCCGAGTGGATCGCGGCGGTTCCGTCGAAGCGTAGGTAGGTGTAGTCGCAGGTGCCGACGTGGCGCCAGTCTTCGTCGAACAGGGCGAGCGACAGGTCGAGGTCGGCCCGCTCGCCGTCGGGCTGCTGCATCCAGTGCAGGAACAGCCGGAGGCGCCGCCCTTCCGGCAGCGGCACGGTGCTGCCGCGCGGCAGGGTCAGCAGGGCCCGGGCGGCGGTGCGTTCGGTGAACGGCACGGTGAGGTCGCGCAGGGTCTCGTCGACCACGGCGACGTCCACCTGCGGCAGCCGCCCGGCGCGGCGTAGCGCCTCGCCAACCAGGGCGTCGGTGACCTCGGCGACGACCTCCCCGGGCAGGACGGGACGGCGATCGGCCTCGACGTGGCACTTCGCCGTGCCGCCCTTGGGGAAGTACACGCGCTGCTCGCTCGACCCGCCGCGCAGGCGCAGCTCGCCGAGCGCGGACAGCAGGACCGCCGGGGAGACGTGCCGGGCGGCCCGCGGAAGCGCGGCCAGGACGGCGGCCAGCACGCCGGCGTCCCCACCTTCCACCGCGGTGCGGAGGAGGTGGTCGAGCGCGCGGAGCAACTCTCCCGGGCGGTCGGCCAGCAACGCGAGCGCGGCCCCGACGTCGCCGCAGGCCAGCGCTGCCTCTACCCGGGAACGGCGGGACCGGTAGACCAGCTTGCCGCCCTCGCGGACCACGCCCGGCGCTGCGTTCGCCGTGAGGAGGCCGGCCAGCGCCGTGTCGTCCAGGACCGTCCCGCGCAGGACGGCGAAAGCCGACGCCGCCCGGGGGAACGCACGCGCCTGCTCGAACGGGTGCAGCCGCTCGGCCGCGTGCACCCACAGCCGCGCGTGCCGGAACAGGTCGTCCAGCACGCTGTCGGGGTCGAGCCGGTCGAGCACGCCGAGCAGTGCCCGGCGAAGCGGGCGGGGGACGCCGCCGAAGCGCGGCGCGGCGATGAGGCCGCCGTCTCCGCCGGAGCGCACGGCGAGCAGGCGCAGGACGTCGGTCGCCGAGTCGAGGCGCGCGCAGGCCGCGGGGATCGTCACGTCGAAGGCGGACGGGTCGTCGAGCAGCCAGCAGAGCACGACCGCCTTGGTCTCGCGACCTGGGATCCGCTCGGGCAGGCGGGCGGCAGTCGCCCGCCCACCGGCGTCCAGCAGGCTCAGCAGGTCCTCGGTGTCGCTCTCGCGCAGCGCGGTCGGCCGGGCGAGCAGCGCCGAGCTCTCCGCGGCGGCGTCGCCCGGCAGGTCCGCGCCCCGCTGGAGCACCCGCAGGCGGACGGGGGCGGAGTCGGCCGGAGCGAGGTGGAGCCGTTGGCGCAGGCTCTCGCGCCCCGGGCGGGGCAGCAGGAACGGGTCGTCGGGGTCGAGCCGGCGGTGGCAGACGGGGCAGCCGGAGAAATCCGACCCGTCGAAGCAGGTCCGGCACACCAGGTGCGCGCACGGGGCGACCGCGTCGACGGAGCCTGCCGTGCCGCACAGGACGCACGGCTGGCAGGGGTGCTGGAAGAGGACCGTCAGCAACCGGTCGACGAAGAAGGCGCCGGTGTCAGCCGGGACGGAGCCGGGGAAGCCGCGGAACAGCGGGACGTGCTCGCGATCGGCGCCGAGCAAGGCGTCGAGATCGGCCAGCAGGACGGACCCGGCGGCGACCAGGTCGGTCGCGGCGAGCCCGGCGAGGGCGTCCCGCAGTGGCGGCGACAGCAGGTAGCCGCGGTCGAGGAGGTCGGCCTCGAGCAGGTCCACCCCCGGCGTCGACGCGGGCGCGCCGGCGCCCGCCGGCAGGTACACGGCGCCGCGGCGCGCCAGCAGCACGCGGGCGGGCGTGCGCGCGGCGCCGGCCTGCCGGGTCCCCACGGACGCCGTGCTCACATGCCCTCCTCGGTGGGACGGGCGGGGGCGGAGATGGACGGCACTGTTGGACCGACAAGTGGTTTGAAGGAAGCACCGACGAGAGCCGCCCCCGCGGCCGTCACGTTAGCGCCCCGTCGTCCGGGCGGCGACGGGTTTGCGCCGCGTCCGGGAGACCGGCTAGCGGCCCACGTCCCGGGCGAGGTCGAGGCCGAGCAGGCGGTCCAGGTGCGCGAAGGTCTCGAACCGCGACCCGGGCGGGACGGTGTCGTCCGCCGACAGGCGCCGCAGCACCGTGAGGGCACCCGGGACGTCGAGGTCGTCGCCGAGCGCGCCGACGAACTCGTCGACGTAGCCGGCGGCCATCGGCGCGCTCTCGGCCTCGGCCCAATGCGCGACCATGCCGCGCCAGGCCTGAATCTCCGAGTCGGCGGCCGCGAGCGACTCCCGCCCGGACGCGGCCTCCTTCTCGTACGGCACCGCGAGCAGGGCGAGGCGCAGCGCGAGGGGGTCGAGCCCGTCGGCGCGGGAGCTTTCGAGCATGTGCAGTTCCGCGTTCGCGTGCATCGCGGCGACCCGCAGCGTGCAGCCGGCGTACTTGTCGGCAGTCGCCTTCCCCAGCAGGATCTCGAGGTCCGCCTCGCCGCCGGGGATCGGTCCGTCGCCCGGATGCACGTTCAGGTCGAGAAGCTGACGTGCCGTCAGGTCCGTTCGGCCGGCGTCGCTGTCGAGCGCGACCCGCCAGTGCCGGCGGTCCGCGAGCCGGCGGATCAGGTCGCCGACCACGTACGCCCGCGTCCCGCCCCGGACCTTCAGGCGGAACAACCGGGACTGGGCGGGGGAGACCTCGCGGATCTTCGCGGTCTTGGCGTCCATCAGGCGGAGCATGCCCCGACCCTATGCCCGCCCGCGGCCGTCTCCCCCGCGCCGTAGGAAACACCCCGTGCGTCCGGCAGTCAGCGTCCGATACCGCGCGCTTTGCCGGACGCACGGGGTTTCGGACCCGCACCGGCGATGCGGCCGGCACGTGGGTCACCGGCAGGCGAGCGGCGCGGACTGCGCACGGCGCGAGCGCACGGACGCGGAGCGCGCCCTCAATTGAGGCGGGCGCGGGCCATTCTGGCGTCGGCGCGGGCTGAGCGGGCGAGCAGCGGGCTGCCCTCCTCCACCCGGTCGGCGTAGGCCTCGAGCTCGGTGGCCGCGGCGGCGAAGTCTCCCGTCCGGGCGAGGGTCTCGCCGTGCTCGCGGCGGATGCCGTCGGGGCAGCCCGGGACGAGCATGGTCAGCTCGATCGCCCAGAGCCGGGTGCGCACGCGGTCGGCCCGGGAGGCCCAGTTGCGGATGTTGGACAGGATCCGCAGGACGGTCCGGGACGTGTCCCACGGGCGCAGGTCGCGGGCTGTCGGGTGGTGCCCGAGGAGTCGGTACGCCTCACCGGTCGGCAGCGGGATGCCGCCGAGGAACGGGTCGACCAGCGCGAACGCGGACGGGGAGCCCGCCAGCGCGGGGTCGCCGCCGGCCGATTCCGGGTCGCCGATGCCGACGACGAAGTGGCCGGGCAGCCCGATGGCCGCCGCGGGGACGTCGAGGCGGCGGGCGACCTCGAGCCACACGACCGACAGCAGGATCGGCAGGCCCCGGCGGCGGCGCAGCACCTCGTGCAGGAGGGAGGACCGCAGGTCGTCGTAGTCGGCCGGGGTGCCGCCGAAGCCGACGTCCCCGCCGAGGGTCGCGCGCAGGTGGCGGCCGATCTGGGCGGGCCCCGCGTCGCCGGGCAGGCCGGCGCCGACGACCTCCGCGAGGGAGTCCAGGGCGCGCAGGCTTGCCTCGACGTCGAGTTCCGGGTCGATTTCGCGGCCGATCAGCAGGCAGGCGAGGTCCAGCGGGGCCTCGGGGGAGCGCAGGATCGCCGCGAAGCGCTCGCGGTCCGCGCTCATGCCAGAACCCGATAGTGGTAGCGGTGATGTTCGGTCAGGCCGAGCGAGGTGTAGAGCCCCACGGCGGGGAGGTTGTCGGCCGAGCACTGCAGGTAGACGTGGCGGGCGCCGGCGCGGCGGCCGTGCGCGATCAGCGCGGTGAGGACCTGGCGGCCGAGGCCCTGGCGGCGGGCGGCGGGCGCGGTGTCCATCGCCGTGACGCCGAGCCAGCCGCGGTCGACGACCCCCCGGCCGACGGCGAGCGTCTCGCCGTCGGGGCCCAGCGCCTCGGCGAAGGTCGGCGCGCTCGCGCGCAGCAGCACCTCGAGCGCCCCGTCGGGCAGCGGGCCGCCGCGGTAGCGGTACGTGGCCAGCCAGCCGGGGCCGGGCGTGGGCGCCAGGCGGATCCGCGGCAGCGTCGCGTCGGTGGCCCGCATGACGGCCGGGCCGTCCAGGATCTCGGCCACGTCCCCGGTGAGGACGAGGATCCCGCCGACCTCCGGAGCGGCCCAGCCCGCACCGGCCAGGGCCGCGTCGACATCGGCGCGCGAGCGGCAGCGGCACCTGGACCCGCGGCGGCAGCCCGCGGGCGGCGTACCACTGCGCGACGCGCGCGATCGCGTCCGGCAGGGGCATGCCGGGGTCGCCGAGGGGGAGCGCAGAGTTCGCCCGGCCCGTCCACCCGCCGGCCGCGCGCAGCAGCCAGTCGCCCAGGCGCGCGGTCTCGCCGGCCTGCCAGCCGAGCGCCGCGACCTCCTCGAGGTCGCCCACCGGCACGTCCGTGTGTGTGCGCTTCATCACCGGCGCAGGCGGGACGACCTTGCCCGCGACGAGGGTTTCCTCCGCGATTTCGACCACCGTCCCGTCCTTCCGGCACACTGTCAAAAGGCCGTCGTCCCACGACTGCAAAATACCGACGGCGTCGGACATTCCGCCTTTCGCGAGGCGGCGGCGCACCGAGACCCGGGCGCCTACGTCTGCCGCCGTGATCGACATTTCGTACTTGACCACAAACCGGGGCGGCACCCTCAACCCCCGTTGTGGTCTGGGACGCGACAGCCCTGATACTAGGTGGAAGTGTGCCCAGCCTGCCGTGCGCCGCCCGGCCGTCTCCCCCTGGAGGAGGAACCGCGTGACCTATGTGATCGCACAGCCCTGCGTCGATCTGAAGGACAAGGCCTGCATCGAGGAGTGCCCTGTCGACTGCATCTACGAGGGCGAGCGGATGCTCTACATCCACCCCGACGAGTGTGTCGACTGCGGGGCGTGCGAGCCGGTCTGCCCGGTCGAGGCGATCTTCTACGAGGACGACACCCCGGACCAGTGGAAGGACTTCTACAAGGCCAACGTCGAGTTCTTCGACGACCTGGGCTCGCCCGGCGGGGCAGCCAAGCTCGGCCTGATCCCCAAAGACCACCCCGTCGTCTCCGTGCTGCCGATCCAGGAGCACGACGAGTAGAAATGCCGCTCACGCTGCCGGACTTCCCCTGGGACCGGCTCGTCCCCGTCAAGGAGCGCGCGCTGGCTGCGGCCGGCGCCGCCGGGCTCGTCGACCTCTCGGTGGGGACACCCGTCGACCCGGCGCCGCTCGTCGTCCGGGAGGCGCTGGCCGCCGCGTCCGACGCGCCCGGCTACCCGCTGACCTCCGGGACGCCGGCGCTCCGCGCGGCGATCGCGGCGTTCCTGGCGTCCCGCTTCGGGGTCCGCGGCCTGGACCCCGACGCCTGCCTGCCGACGATCGGGTCGAAGGAACTGGTGGCCTGGCTGCCGGCGCTGCTCGGGCTCGGCCCCGGCGACCGCGTGGTGTTCCCGGCGCTGGCCTACCCGACGTACGAGATCGGCGCCCGCCTGGCGGGCGCCGAGCCGGTGGCCACCGACGGGCTGACGGCGCTCGGCCCGGCGTCCGTCGGAATGGCGTGGGTCAACTCCCCGTCCAACCCGACGGGGCGCGTGTTGCCGCCGGAGCACCTGCGCAAGACCGTCGACTGGGCCCGCGAGCGGGGCGCCGTCCTGGTCTCGGACGAGTGCTACGCGGAGTTCGGTTGGGACGCGGAGCCCGTCTCCGTCCTGCACCCCGACGTGTGCGGCGGCTCGCACGACGGGCTGCTGGCGGTGCACTCGATGTCGAAGCGCTCCAACCTGGCCGGGTACCGGGCGGCGTTCGTGGCGGGCGACCCGGCGCTGGTCGCCGGGCTGCTCGAGGCGCGCAAGCACGCCGGGATGATCGTGCCCGCGCCCGTCCAGGCGGCCATGATCGCCGCGCTCGGCGACACGGCGCACGTGGCGCATCAGCGGGCGCGCTACGCGGCCAGGCGCACGGCGCTGCGCGCGGCGCTCGTCGGGGCGGGCTTCACCGTCGAGCACTCGGAGGCCGGGCTCTACCTGTGGTGCACGCGCGGGGACGGGTGCTGGGAGACGGCCGAACGGCTCGCCGACCGGGGCATCCTCGTGGCGCCCGGCGACTTCTACGGCCCGGCCGGCGCCCGGCACGTGCGCGTCGCGCTGACGGCGACCGACGAGCGGGTTGCGGCCGCCGTGGAACGCCTGGCCGCGCGAGGTTCGGGGCCGGACGGACCGGCGCCCCCGGCGTAGGGAAACCGAGGGCACCGGGACTACGGAGGGCCGAGCACGCGGTTCGGCTCAGTCGTCGTCGCGCCCGCCGCGGCGGTTGCCGTCGCGACGGTCGTTGTCGTTCCAGTTGTTCCAGTGGTGCTTCTTGTGGTGCTTGTGCTTGCACACGACCTTGGTGTGCTTGTGCCAGTGGTTGTTGTGGCGCGTATACCAGATGTACTTCACGCAGCGCTTGCCCTTGGCGTCGACCGCGACCGAGGTCGGGGCCTTCGTCGCGGGAACCGCGGCCGTCGAAGCCGCTGCGGCCGACGCCGTCGTCGCGGGGGCGACAGGGACGACGGAGGCGCTGGCGGCGGGTGCCAGCAGCGTGCCTGACGCGACGACGGCGACCACCGCCCCCGCCAATGTGGTCTTGAAGCTCATGGCCGCTCCCCTCCGGCGGGACGTGTCCCGACCGGAATGTCCGATATATGAGAATTGTTTTAATCCTCCGGACAGGGCTTGACCAGGGTGGGCGGCCAGAAATTTTCGAGCGGCCCGGTGCGCGTCAGCGCGAGTTGACGATCACGACGAAGGCGACCAGCGCCAGCAGGACGGCTATGCCGACCACGACGAACGGGCCCTTGTGGCTGGGGCGCGGCTCGTACTTGGCCTCGCTCGCGACGAAGGCCTGGAACATCCCGGTGTCCCCGCCGGGGTCCGTCTCGTCAGAGGTCATGGAGTGAGGTTAACCACTCTGTGTGCTGCCGTCAGCTCGGGAGCGTTACGTCCGCTTGGTCCGGAATGAGATGCATGGCCAGACGTACAAAGTAACTAGCTCAACTCGAGACCTGATGGACGCGACTCGCCGGTTCCTCCGAACGGCCGAGTCGGGTCCGTCCGAAGGTCCGAAACCGACCGCCGGGCGGGCCCGTCGAATCCGGTACGAACCACCACCTCGGAGGGGCAGCATGCGCAACGTCCTCGGCTCGGTCCTGATGCAGATCCCGCGTCGCGTCCTGCGCGTCAGCGACCGGCGGCGCCGCCGCGCCGAACTGCGCCGCCAGGAGATGCTGGCGACCCTGCGGGCCGGCCAGCAGCGCTGAGCTCCGGTAAGCCGCCGGCTCAGAAGAGCCGTGACGGGGTGTTCGTCCAGCCCCAGCCGCCGGACTGCGTCGGGCCGAACGTCGAGCTCAGCGTTGCGAACACGATCACGTTGTCCTCGTAGCCGCCGCCGAGCCGGTCGTACTGCCCGCCGCAGGTGACCAGCCGCAGGCTCGACTGCCCGACGTCGCCGTAGACCGCCCGCGTCGGGAACGCCGCCTTCGGGTACGTCGCGACCCGGTCGACCGTGAACGTCGCCGTCGAGCCGTCCTCCCGGCGCACGTTCACCTTGTCGCCCTCACGCATCTGTCCGAGGTTGAAGAACACCCCGGGGCCGCGGCGCGAGTCGACATGGCCGAGGACCACCGCCGGCCCCGGCTCGCCCGGCGCCGCGCCCAGGCCGTACCAACCCGCGGGCGCGCCGTCCGTGTCCGGTGGGACCTGCACCGCGCCGTCCGGCTCCTTGCCGAGCACCATGAGGTCCGTGTCGATGCCGACCCGGGGGACGCGCAGGCGGACCGGCGCCGACCGGTCCATCGCGGCGACGCCGGGGGAGGTCCCGAGCCCGAACGCCGGGGGGATCCCGCCGGTCGCCCCGAGCACGACGCCGTCCACGTCCGCCGCGGGCGGGTCGGCGAGGTTCACCGCCAGCGCCGTCCCGGTCGCGGCGGACGCAGCGCCCACCTCCGGCGGGGCGGGCGGGGCCGACTTGCCGTAGCTGTAGCCGATCCCGACCATCGCGGCGCCGACCTGGGCCACGAGCGCGGCCGCGGCGGCCGCCAGGAACAGGCCGCGGTCCGGGTACCGGCGGGGGGTGCCCATCAGAACGTCGCCCGGCGCCGGGAAGCCACCGTCGCCCCGGCGGTCGCGGGCCACGATCGAGCCGACGACCCAGGCGGTATTGCGCTTCGGGTGTCGCTGGGCTCGTCAGGCGAGGCCGGGGGTGTGCTCACGTGGGCTCCCGGGGACAGGGACGAACCGCGGTGCGGCGGTCGTCCGCTCGCTCGGGGTGCCGGAATCCTGAACGTGATTTCGGCGCGTGGCAAATCCCCGTGGGTGGCGCGGCGCCCCGGCCGGGTCACCCCGGCCGGCGGGCCGCATGCCTAATTGCTGGAGAACCGGGCCTAGAACTGGCCCTTGCGGCGCTGCGCGGCCACGAGCGGGACGGCCACGGCGGCGAGCAGCGCGACCGCGCCGGCGGCGACCAGCGGGATGCTCTGCGAGGTCGACGACTCGCCGAAGCCGGTGTCGGGGGCGCCGGCCGGGGCCTCGGTGTCCTCGTCCTTCGACGGGGCGGGGGTGGCGCTGGGCGACGCCGTTGGCTTCGCGGTGGCGGTGGCGCTCGCGGTGGACGTCGGGGTCGCCTCCGCCTCGGAGCTCGACGCGCTCGACGACGCGCTCGACGACGAGGAGGACGACGACGCGGACGCCGTGGCGGTCGGGGTGGGCGACTCGGCCGCACCGGCAACACCGGCGCCGCCCAGCAGGGCCGCTCCGGCCAGGGCGGCAGCGGCAGCGGCGCACGACAACGAACGGCGGAAAGACATGGGGTACCCCCGGGGGAACCAGTCGTGGGCGAGCGAGATTCGGCTTATGGGCTGGTTTGATCCTTGAAGGTGAAGCTTGATCAAGTCAAGTCGCTGACCTGCGGGTTCGCTCAGCCTGACGTGCCCTCGATCACGTCCAGATGGACGTGGTCGCGGTGCATGAGGGTGTCGTTGGTGGTGTCCCCGCCCGGCGGGACGTAGTCGCGCCACCCGGCTTTCGAGCGCCCGACCGTCCAGATCCGGCCGTCGTAGATGACCGTCGTGACGCGCAGCGAGTCGGCCTGCGCGACCAGCCAGTGGGCGCTCGACCAGCCCTTGCGCCGGTTGTCCCCGGACGGCGGCCGGTAGAACACGTCGACGGCCCGCCCGTCGTAGTGGGCGGACCCCGCCATGTGCCCGGACGGTCACGCCGCCCGCGGAGAACCCGCCTGCGCTCTGCTTGCCGAACGCGTCCTCGAGCAGGTTCAGCGCGTTCTGGGCGCGCGGGGTCAGGCCGCGGGAGTTCACCTTCTCGGCGGTCGCCGACTGCCGCCGCAGCTCGCAGGAGAACGCCGCCTCGGAGTAGCCCATCAACGCCGAGGCCAGGGCGCGCGCTCGCGGCTCGTGCTTGGCGTACGCCGTGCGGGTGACCGCTGCGCTGGACCTTCTGTGCGGCGTCGTTGATGTCCATCGTCTTGTAGTCGTCGATCTTGACGAGCTCGTCGTAGAAGCTGCCCGCGGCGTGGACGGGGTCGGTCACCTCTGCTTCGGTGCCCCAGCCCTGCGACGGGCGCTGCTGGAACAACCCGAGGGAGTCCCGGTCGCCGTAGTCGAGGTTGCGCAGCTTCGACTCCTGGAACGCGGTCGCGAGCGCGATCGTCGCCGCCCGGGCCGGCAGCCCGCGGCGGGCCGCGACCGCGACGATGGTGGCGGCGTTGGCGGCCTGCTCGACCGTGACGCGTGCGGTTACGCCACCGGCGTTCGCCTCGCACGACTCGTGCAGCACTGTCCGGGCGGAGATCAGCCGGTAGGCGACCGCGCCCACGACCAGAGCGAGGATCAGCGTCACCGTCGACGCGATCAGCACGCGGCCGGCTCGGGTCAACACCGGCCCGCCCCGCTCTCGGGCGAGCTCGCCTGCCTCGCCCCGCCGTCAGTCGTTGGCGTGCAGGGTCGCGTTGAGCCCGCCCCAGTCGCCCGTGCGCGACACCGCCTCGACCCGCCCCGAAACGCTGTTGCGACGGAACAACAGCCCGTCGAGCCCCGAGAGTTCCCGCGCCTTGACTTGGGCGCCGTCCGGCAGCGTGACCTTCGTCCCGGCCGTGACGTACAGGCCCGCCTCGATGATGCAGTTGTCGCCGAGGGAGATGCCCAGGCCGGCGTTCGCGCCGATCAGGCAGCGCTCGCCCACCCGGATCGTCTCCTTGCCGCCGCCCGGACAGCGTCCCCATGATCGACGCGCCGCCGCCCACGTCCGAGCCGTCGGCGACGACCACGCCGCCGGAGATGCGGCCCTCGACCATGGAGGTGCCCAGCGTCCCGGCGTTGAAGTTGCAGAAGCCCTCGTGCATCACGGTCGTGCCGGGGGCGAGGTGCGCGCCCAGGCGGACGCGGTCGGCGTCGGCGATGCGGACCCCCGTCGGCAGCACGTAGTCGGTCATCCGCGGGAACTTGTCGACCCCGTACACCTGGACGGGCCCGGACGCCCGCAGCCGCAGGCGGGTGTGCTCGAAGCCCTCCGACTGCGCACGGCCCGTAGTTCGTCCAGACGACGTTGGCCAGCAGGCCGAACACCCCGTTCAGGTTGAGCCCGTGCGGGCGGACCAGGCGGTGGCTGAGCAGGTGCAGGCGCAGGTACACGTCCGAGGCGTCGACGGGCGCGTCGGCCAGCGAGGCCAGCACCGTGCGGACGACCTCGAGCCGGACGCCACGGCGGGCGTCCTTGCCGGCGAGCGCCGCCAGCGCGGGCGGGGCGTCGGCGTCGGCGGGGCCGGGGGAGCCCAGCGCCGGAGCGGGGTACCAGGTGTCCAGCGTGCGGCCGTCGATGTCGGCGATGGTTGCGAGGCCGAATCCCCAGGCCCCGCGCTCGATGATCGTGTTCACGCCGCTCACCGTACCGACCCCGTGCGTCCGACCGGCGACCCGCAATAGCGAGTCGCTGGTCGGACGCACAGGGTGAGCGGTGACGGATAGCGTTGCGCACGTGAGCAGCCCGCGTCCCGACCCCGGCGCCGACCTCGACCTGTCCCTCGACGGGCCGGCCCTGACCGCCGAGCTCGTCGGCCGGGCCTCGGTGAGCGGCACCGAAGGCCCCCTGGCGGACGCCGTCGAGCGCGCCCTGCGGGCCTACCCCCACCTGAGCGTCGACCGGGACGGGGACGCGATCGTCGCGCGCACCGGCCTCGGCCGCGCCGAGCGCGTCCTGATCGCCGGACACCTCGACACCGTGCCGGCGGCGGACAACCTCGCCGCGCGCGTCGTGGACGACCGGCTCTACGGCCTCGGCGCGTGCGACATGAAGGGCGGCGTCGCCGTCGCGCTGCGGCTGGCCGCGACCGTGCCCGCCCCGGGCCGCGACGTCACGTACGTCTTCTACGACAACGAGGAGGTCGAGGCCGAGCGCAACGGCCTCGGCCGCATCTCGCGTACCCACCCCGACTGGCTGGCCGCCGACTTCGCCGTCCTGATGGAGCCGTCCAACGCCGGCGTCGAGGCCGGCTGCCAGGGGACGCTGAGGGTCGAGGTCACCGTCCGCGGCGTGCGCTCGCACAGCGCGCGGGCGTGGAAGGGCGTGAACGCGATCCACGGCGCGGGCGCGGTGCTGGACCGGCTGGCGGCGTACGAGGCGCGGCGCCCCGTCGTCGACGGGCTGACCTACCACGAGGGCCTGTCGGCGGTGCTCGATCCGCGGCGGGGTCGCCGGCAACGTCATCCCGGACGAGTGCGTGATCACCGTCAACCACCGCTTCGCCCCGGACCGCTCCGGCGAGCAGGCGCTCGCCCACGTCCGCGAGGTGTTCGCGGGGTTCGAGGTCGAGTGCAAGGACCTCGCACCCGGCGCGCTGCCGGGCCTGTCCCGGCCCGCGGCGGCGGACTTCGTCGCGGCCATCGGCAAGCCCCCGGCCCCGAAGTTCGGCTGGACGGACGTCGCGCGGTTCTCCTCCCTCGGCGTCCCGGCCGTGAACTACGGCCCGGGCGACCCGAGCCTCGCCCACACCAAGGACGAGTACGTCGAACTCGCCGAGGTCCGTGAGTGTGAGGAGCGCCTGCGCGCCTGGCTGACCTGAGGTCCGGGGCGCTCGGTAGCCTCACCCGCCATGAGTGCGAACAACGTCGAGCGGACGCCCGAGCGCAGCCGCGGCCCGGTCGTCCTGCGCCGGCGCCAGAGCCAGTCCGGCAGCAGCAGCACGACCGACCAGCGCCTGCTCGACGGCGTCGGGCCGAGCGACTGGGTGCACACGGACCCGTGGCGGGTCCTGCGGATCCAGGCGGAGTTCGTGGAGGGCTTCGGTCTGCTGGCCGAGATCGGCTCGGCCATCACGGTCTTCGGCTCGGCCCGCACCCCGCGCGAGCACCCCGAGTACGAGATCGGCCGCCGGATCGGCGAGGGTCTCGCCCGGGCCGGCTACGCGGTCATCACCGGCGGCGGGCCGGGCGTCATGGAGGCCGTCAACAAGGGCTGCGTCGAGGGCGGCGGCGTCTCCATCGGCCTCGGGATCGAGCTGCCGTTCGAGCAGGGCCTCAACGCCTACGTCGACATGGGGATCGACTTCCGCTACTTCTTCGTCCGCAAGACGATGTTCGTGAAGTACGCCCAGGGGTTCGTGTTCATGCCCGGTGGCTTCGGGACGCTGGACGAACTCTTCGAGGCGCTCGTCCTCGTGCAGACGCAGAAGGTGACGCGCTTCCCGGTCGTCCTGTTCGGCTCGGCGTACTGGCAGGGCCTGCTCGACTGGGCGGCGACCACGATGGTCGAGGCGGGCAAGATCTCGCCCGAGGACATGGACCTGATCTCGGTCACGGACGACGTCGACGAGGTCGTTCAGATCATGAAGGCGGCGGACGAGGAGCGGCGCCACCAGGAACTCGCGGCCGGGCAGGCCCTCGCCGCGGACGTGGCCGACGCCCAGGGCGTCCCGCAGCCCGCGCCCGGCATGGGCGACTGACTCGCCGGGTGGCCGCGGTCTGCGTCTTCTGCGCGTCCAGCGAGCGGATCGACGCCCGCTACGTCGACCTCGGCGGGGCCGTCGGCGCCGAGCTGGCGCGGCGGGGGCACCGCCTCGTCAGCGGCGGCGGCTCGATCTCCGCGATGGGCTCGCTGGCCCGGGCCGCCCGGGCGGGCGGCGCGCACACGGTCGGCGTGATCCCGGAGGCACTCCTGTCGCTGGAGGTTGCCGACCACGACGCGGACGAACTCGTCGTCACTCCCGACATGCGCTCGCGCAAGGGGGAGATGGACCGCCGCTCGGACGCGTTCCTCGTCCTGCCCGGGGGGATCGGGACGCTCGAGGAGCTCTTCGAGATCTGGGTCGCCCGGACGCTGCGGATGCACGATCGCCCCGTCGTGGTGCTCGACCCCGACGGCGTGTACGCGCCGCTGCGCGCGCAGGTGGCCCTGCTGGTGGAGCGCGGCTTCCTCCGCGCCGCCGCGGCCGCCGAGCTGACCTGGGCCACCGGCGTTCCCGAGGCGTTCGACCTCCTGGAGTCCGGGCTCGCGGCGGGCGGGGCGGCCGCCCCGACCCCCGACGAGGTCCTGGAAGCCGAGCCCTAGACGCGCCACGGCCCCGGCACCCGTTGTACGGGTGCCGGGGCCGCGGTCTTTACCGGGAACCGCCGTCCATTCCCACGGAGACCGCGATCCCCGGGGTTCCGAGTTACTTGACCAGTGCGGCCTTGAGGCTGTCGATGGCGCCGGCGAGGGTTTCGATGTGCATTTTGAGTTCGGCGGCGACGGCGTCGGAGGGGAGGGCTCCGGCGGTGATTTCCTCGAAGAAGCCGCCGGCGGCGGTGCGGTAGGCGTCGAGGTTTTTCAGGCCGGTGTCCTTGAGGGCCTGGTCGGCGGTGGCTTCGCCCTTGGCGTAGGTGACGAAGTCGTTGATGTGGGAGCGCCAGACCTGCAGGAAGACCTTCTCCTTCTCGGCCCCGGCGATGGACCCGACGGCGCCGGCGATGTCGACGGTGTTCTTGTCCAGGGCGCCGGCGGCGGCGGTGAAGGCCTTGGACTCGACGCCGCCTTCGGCGGTGTAGGCGGTGAACACGGCGACGGAGGCGAGGTAGGTGTGGGTGGTGAGCAGGCCGGTCAGGCCCGAGCGCAGGGTGGAGGCGGCGTCACCGGAGTTGCCCTTGATGTCCGCGGCCTTGCTGATGCCCTCGGCGAGGACCTCGGCGGTCATGGCCATGTGGTCGGCGGCGGTCTTGAGCTTGTTGTAGGCGCCGGTCTCCTTGGCGGCGAACGCGTCGACGGCGCCGGCGAGGGTGTCGATGTGGGTGTTGAAGTCCTTCTCGATTGCCTTGGCGGGCAGGGCACCGGCGGTGATCTTGTCGAAGAACTTGCCGGAGGTGGTGGAGTAGGCGCGCAGGTTCGCGACGGCGTCCTTCTTCATCTTGGTGCCCTCGGTGCCTTCGGTGACGGCGCCGACGGCGTAGTTGACGAAGTCGGTGACGTGGGCCTGCCAGCCGGCGAGGAACCCTTTCTCCTCCTTCGGGGCGACGGACCCGACGGCGGCGGCGACGGCCTTGGAGTTCTCGTCCAGGGTCGCGGCGGCGAGTTTGAACTCGGGGGAGGTGGGGCCGGCGTGGTAGGCGGTGGCGACGGCGATGCCGGCGAGGTAGACGTGCTCGGTGAGCAGGTGGGTCAGGCCGGCGCGCAGCGCTGCGGCGTCGGAGGCGACCTCGCCCTTGATCTTCGCGCCTTCGGCGATGCCGGTGGCCAACGCTTCGGCGGTCATCGGCATGTGGGAGGCGGCGGTGCGGGCGTCCGCGAACGGGTTGCCGGTGGAGACGGCCTTCAGTGCGACCGTGGTGGCGGCACCGCTGTCGGTGGAGGCGTCGGTCTCCTTGTTCTCACCCGCGGAGGTCGAGGTGTCGGTCGCCGGGGCGACCGCGGTGTCCTCGTTCGAACCGCAGGCCGTCAGGCCCACGATCAGGAACGCGGCCAGGGACGTGACTGCAGCAGTACGCGTGGGAATTCGCATGGGAATAATCCTTCGGGAGAATGGCGTCGCAGCCGCGGCGGGCTACGAGACGGGGCGATTTTCGCGGGTCTCGCGATCTCGCTTTCACGGTCCATTCGATCCCGCGCCGGATGCGGATTGGCTAATCTGCAGGCGAATTCCAGGGGACGTTCCGGTGAGTAGTGGAGTGTGGCGGTCCGGATTGGTGGATTGCGTCACAATTCCGACACACGACCGGACGAAGAGGTTGCAAAGGGGCGTTTGTGCAGGTCAGTGCCTTGTAGTAGGCAGGACGAGTCTTACGTCACGACCATTCGGGCCTCACGCTGCGACCGGCTCCGCGGGTGCGGGCGGCGCTGCGGTGAACACGAACTTACGGTAGGACCAGAAACGGAAGACCGTTCCGAACGCCATGCCGACGACGTTGGCCGAGATGTTGTCGGCCAGCGTGCTGGTGAAGCCGAGAACGTAGTGCGAGATGCCCAGGCACGACAGGGCGATGGCCAGGCCGACCGCGTTGAAGGCGAAGAAGAGGGTGTACTCGCGGCGCAGGCCGGTTCGTTCCCGGTGCCGGAACGTCCAGTGCCGGTTGCCGAAGTACGCGACGGTGGTCGCGAGGACGGTCGAGATGACCTTGGCCGTGAGCGGCCGGTCGTGCATCGCCTCGCCGGCGCGGAGCAGGTTGAAGGTGCCGAGGTCGACGATGTAGGCGACCGCCCCGACGATGCCGAATTTCGCCAGCTCGTGGAAAAGGTGCTGGACCCGGTCGTACAGGGAACGTGCGAAGGACACCGAAGGCCTCTCCACGGCGGCAGGGTCAACCGGGATCCTGGCCCGGAACTCCCGAATTTACTCCCCCCGACGGGCGTGACCCTCCACGCACCCGCCAGCCGTGGCCGAAGAGTGACCCACGGGGGTCGGTAGGTTTCACCCGTGACGCAGCCGGTGGTGGGGGTGGTCGGCGGGGGACAGCTCGCCCGCATGATGTTCCCGGCCGCGATCGCCCTGGACGTGAAGCTTGCGCGTGCTGGCTGCGTCCGCGCAGGAGTCGGCGGCCCAGGTCGTCCCGGACACGGTCGTCGGCGACCACGACGACCTCGCCACCCTGCGGGCGTTCGCGGCCCGCTGCGACGTCCTGACCTTCGATCACGAGCACGTGCCGACCGCCCACCTCGAGGCCCTCGAGGCCGAGGGCGTGGCGGTGCGGCCCGGTTCAGCCGCGCTCGTCCACGCGCAGGACAAGGGCGCGATGCGGCGGCGGCTGAGCGCCGCCGGCGTCCCGTGCCCGCGCTGGGCGCTGGTCGACGACCCGACCGAGCTCGCGGCTTTCGGCGACGAGGTCGGCTGGCCCGTCGTGCTGAAGACGCCCCGCGGCGGCTACGACGGCAAGGGCGTCCGGGTGGTGCACAGCGCCGCCGAGGCCGCCGACTGGTTCGGCCGGGGGCCCCTGCTGGCCGAGGAGCGGGTCGCGCTACACCCGCGAGCTCGCCGTGCAGGTGGCCCGCAGCCCGCACGGCCAGGCCGCCGTCTACCCGGTCGTCGAGACCGTCCAGGTCGACGGGGTGTGCCGCGAGGTGCTGGTGCCGGCGGCGATCTCCGAGGACCACGCGCTCGCCGCGCAGGCCGTCGCGCTCGCGATCGCCGCCGAGCTCGGCGTCACCGGGATGCTCGCCGTCGAGCTGTTCGACACCCCCGCCGGCGTCCTGGTCAACGAGCTCGCGATGCGTCCGCACAACTGCGGGCACTGGAGCATCGACGGGGCGGTGACCTCGCAGTTCGAGCAGCACCTGCGCGCGGTGCTCGACCTGCCGCTCGGCTCGCCCGCGATGCTGGCCCCGCACGCCGTCATGGCCAACGTCCTGGGCGGGGGCTACCCCGACCTGTTCGGCGAGGGCCTGCGCGGCTACCTGCACTGCCTGGCGCACGACCCGGGGCTGCGGATCCACAACTACGGCAAGAAGGTCGTGCCCGAACCGCAAGGTCGGGCACGTGACCGTCACCGGCACCGACCCGGCCGACCTGCGCGAGCGCGCCCGCCACGCCGCGGCCTTCCTGCGAGGAGACATCGATGAGTAGCCCCATGACCGGCAACGCCGTCGTCGGCATCGTGATGGGCTCGGACTCCGACTGGCCGGTGATGGAGCCCGCCTCGGCCGTGCTGGACGAGTTCGGCGTGCCGCACGAGGTCGACGTCGTCTCGGCCCACCGGATGCCGCGGGAGATGCTCGCGCTACGGCGAGGAGGCGGCCGCCCGCGGCCTGCGCGTGCTCATCGCCGGGGCGGGCGGCGCCGCCCACCTGCCGGGGATGCTCGCGGCGGTGACCGCCGCTGCCGGTGATCGGGGTCCCGGTGCCGCTCAAGCACCTGGACGGCATGGACTCGCTGCTCTCGATCGTCCAGATGCCGGCCGGGGTGCCCGTGGCGACCGTGGCCGTGGCCGGCGGGCGCAACGCCGGGCTGCTGGCGGTCCGGATCCTCGGGGCGTCGGACGAGGCCCTGCGCGCCCGGATGGCGCAGTTCCAGGTGGAGCTCAACGCCGCCGCGCAGGCCCGGGGAGCGGCGCTGCGCGCTCGCCGGGCCCGCTGAGGGCGGGTCGGTCCTACTTGGTCGTCGGGGCGAGGGTCGACGAGCAGCGCCACGTCGGTCTCCTCCAGGCCGGTGGCTCGGAAGGCGAGCTTGCCGTCGACCTTGATCACGCAGTTCAGGGGCGCGACTCCCGCGTTGGCGGCCGTCACCTGGATGCTGCCGCCGGACGTGGCCGACGTCGAGCGGGACGGTGATCGTCCACGGGAGCTTCGGCGCCGTCACCTCCTTGATCTTGTTGCCGGCACCCACCACGTACTGGATGCGTACTCGGCGGTGCCGGGCCCGGTCACCTCGTAGGTGATCTGCCGGGTGCTCGGGACGAACGACGGGCGTCTGCCTCCTCCGCCGTCCCCGCCACCCATCAGGACGGCCGTGGTAGCGCCGGCCGCGATCAGCACCAGCACCGCCCCGATCGCCAGCGCGCGCTTCGGCGTTCTGGCAGCTGATCCGGAATTCGTGTCGGCGGGAGCCGAAGGCGCATTAATCACGGGGAACCCTTTCGCGTGTACAGGCGTATGTGGTCGGGAAGGGCGATCTGCCGAGCCCCCACTCGGAGCGCTGTGCTTCAGCTCGAGTGTGCACTCCGTGAATTCACGCTTCGGGTCGTCGACGTGACGGCGAGTGTTTCCGGATTCTGACTATGTGCGTGACCGGCCATTAAAGGTGCGCCAGATCACGTCCGGCCACCGCGGGCCAGGAAAATCTTCGGGTCACGTTGCCCGAACCGTCGACCGCACATCGAAATAGGTCGCACCCTGCCGGGTGACGTATTCCGCGGCGCAGCGCTCCGAGTCCCTGTTACCTATTTGCCCGACGCCGCCGAGGTACCCCCGGGTGGTTTCCCGTGCCGCACGTGTGGTCGGCGCCACAAGGTAGTGGTTCTTGATAGCGCCGTAACAATCGAGACGCTGCTAAGAAACAGGACATTGCGGTAATTCCGGCCATCGAGGCGTAGCCGACATCGTGTGCGGCACCGACCTTCCCGCTGGGGTAGGCGGCGCGGGCCGGGTCGAGTGGGAGCTGTCCCAACCCGCGCGTTTCGCATCTGATCGAAGTAAGCACGACCGCCTCGCTCGATCCGGGGACCACCCCTGGCCCCGGACGAGGCCGGTTCTGATGAGTAGGGAGACAGAATGCGCGCAACATCTGGGCGGCGCATCACCTCGCCAGGGTTAAGGCCGGTCGGCCGGTCCCGGGCGACACGAGCAGTGGCGGTGGTCTCGGTCGTCACTCTCGGCACGCTGGGAGCCACGAGTTTCGAAGCCAGTGCCAACGCAGCCACCTTCAAGATCAGCCAGAAGAACCTGCAGTTCAACCCGAGCGTTCTCAAGGTCAAGGCCGGCGACACGGTCACCTGGACCAACCAGGAGTCCGAGGACACGCACAGTGTCGTGCACGGCAGTGAGATCAACTCGCCGGACATCGAGCCGGGCCAGACCTTCACGTGGAAGTTCACGGAGGGCGGCGTCTACGACATCGTCTGCCGCTTCCACCCGGACATGGCGATGAAGGTAAACGTCAAGGGGACCGGCAAGGCGGTCAAGCGAGACGAAGTCCGGTCACTCGACCATGCCGAACAACCCGGCGGCCCCGAGCACCCCCGACACCCTCGTCCCGGGCGTGACCGGCCTGCCGATCGCGTTCGACCCGGCCGTCGGTATCGGCCCGCGTGCGCTGAACTTCACGCTGACCGACGAGCAGGGATCGTGGTTCGACACGACGACCGACATCTTCGGCACGAAGTCGCTGAGCGTCGCGGAGATGCCGAGCCTGACCTCGATCGGTGCCTCTGCGGCCAGCCCCGGCACGCTCGTGAGCGGTGCCGGCGTCATCGGCGAGGGCGCGCTGGCCGGCGACAAGCTGTTCTCCGTCATGAATGCCGATCTTCCCGGGCTGACCGGCAAGTCGCCGAAGACGGCGAAGACGGTCGGCGACCTCGGCGTCGACACCGGCAAGCTGCTGAACTTCGACAGCCTGCGGTCGACGATCGCCAAGTTCCTCCCGGCCGGCGACACCCGCAACCTGCGGGCGAACGACCTGCTCGCCAAGCTCGAGCAGGAGATCGCCAAGGCGCCGGCCGACAAGCCGTACGCCATCGAGAAGTCGGCCAACGGCGCCGAGCTCATCAAGCTGCTCGGTGGCATCCGCACCGCCGGCCAGGCGCCTCCTGCCGGTGAGCGTCAACTTCGGGGTCGCTGCAGCCGACACCGAGACCGCCCACACCGCGACGGCCCTGATCTGGCCTGACGGTGCGACCGGCATGCCGTTCGACCAGGGTGGTGCCTGGGTCGGCAAGCGCACGCGTCCAGCTGACGGCCCCGGGCCTGTACGCGTTCGCGTGCAAGGTCCACCCGTACATGCTCGGCGCGGTCGTCGTCGACGACCCGCTGACCCCGGGCGTGGACTTCGGCAAGAAGCTCCACATCCGCAGCCGCAACATGGTCGTCCCGTCCAACGCGGACGTCGTCCAGCAGCTGGTGAACAAGTTCTTCGTCATCACGGCCCCGGCCAACTGGCAGAAGTACAGCGACACCGAGGCCACGACGTGGAACCCGATCGTTCCCGCCGGCGCCGATCCTGACCTACGACGGCGCCGGCGCCATGGAGCTCATCCCGAACCTGGCCATGCTTCAGCAGAGCATGTTCCACCTGCCGAAGACCCTCCCGCAGGCCGGCCAGACGCCGTCCACCCCGGGTGTCGGCGAGGTCTGGTTCGACACGCAGATGGAGCAGTACGCGGGCAAGTCGAAGTCCGGCGCGGCGACCATGCTGAACGCCGAGACCTGGGACGATCGACCGCAAGATCGCCGCACCCGAGATCAACATGAACAACCCGCACAACATGTGGATCTCGCGCGACGAGAAGCTGCTGTACCAGACCGAATGGTTCAGCAACAAGCTCGACGTGTTCGACCGTAAGACCGGTGCTCTCGTCCGGCAGATCGAGGTCGGGCCCGGCCCGACGCACGTCATGACCCGTACCGACACCGACCAGTTGCACGTCGCCCTCGGCGGCGGCGGCGCGGTCATGGAGGTCTCCCCGGGCGGCAAGAAGATCGACCGCCGCATCGCGGTCGAACTCCCCGGGCGAGAAGATCGCCCACCCGCACGCGCACTGGATGTCCGGCGACGCCAAGTACATGGCCACCCCGAACGTCAACCTCTACAACGCCAGCATCGTGACCATCAAGACCGGCAAGTTCCGTCACGAGAAGACGGGCGAGTTCCCGATCGCTACTGGTATGGACGCCGCTTCGACGAAGGCCTACATGGCCGACTTCCTCGGCGCCACGATGTCCTGCATCACCCTCGCCCCCACGGGCAAGGCGTGCACGGCGGACAACGGCAAGAAGGTGCACTACAAGAAGATCGACCTCTGGGAGAACTACAACCCGATCTCGGGCGGTACCGGCCACTTCGGTGGCCTCCCGATCCAGGTCGCGCTCGCCCCGGACAACTCCGGTGCGCTCGGTGCCAACACGTTCTCGTCCAACCTGACCGTCTTCGACCCGAAGACGGACAAGGTCGTCGCGTGGCTCCCGTGCGACGCGGGTTGCCACGGCGTCAACTTCGGTGCCAAGAAGGGCGGCGGCTACTACGGCTACGTCACGTCGAAGTTCGCCAACATCGTCCAGGTCGTCGACATCGACCCGAACGCCGACGGCAACCCCGAGGACGCCGAGATCGTCGGCCGAATTCTGACCAACGCGACCGACGCGACCGCCACCGACGACCAGGTCGTCGAGTTCGCGGGTATGGGTGGACAGGGCGTCATGACTGTTCCGCTCGCCTACGAGGGCTGGGTCCAGAAGGCGCCGAAGAACGCGACCAACAACCAGCTCACCTGCAAGCAGCGCAACCCGGTCAAGTTCAAGAAGATGTGTAAGTAGTTGTCCACGCACTGAAGCGGTCGGGGGTCGGAGTCGCGCGAGCGATTCCGGCCCCCGGTCCCGCTCGGAGATAAAACGCGCGAATTCAACTTCCCGATTCCGCAGCAGGAAAGGCACTCGACATGCGTCTACCATTCGGCTGGGAGATCGTCCGCGCCGCGAGCAAGGTCCGCTCGCTCCCCGCCAGACCCGCAAACTTCTCGCCGTCGGGCTCGCCACCACGCTCGCCATGACCGCTGCCGGCTTCGGCGTCGAAGCCCTCCAATCCGCCCGGGAGCAGTCCCTCGCGTCGGCCGCCTCGTCGGCCGCGCCGGCGAACCTGCCCGGTCGAGACGCCGGGCCAGACCTCGCAGACGGCCGTCGACCTCAAGGACGGCACCAAGCTCGCCGCCTGGAACCTCGTCGGCGACATCAAGGTCTTCACCCTGACCTTCGCCCCACGAACTGGACGACCGAGCCCGGCCGCATCAAGAAGGCGCTTCACCGTCAACGGCGGGATCCCCGCGCCGACGATCCGGGTGAACGAGGGCGACAAGCTCCGCTTCAAGATCGACAACCAGATGCCCGAGCCGACCGCGATCCACTGGCACGGCATGGACCTGCCCAACGAGCAGGACGGCGTCCCCGGGCATCACCCAGAAGGAGATCCCGCCGAAGAGCAACAGCTACGTGTACGAGTGGACGGCGATCAGCACCGGGACCCACTGGTACCACTCGCACATGGACGGCTCCCAGGAGGGCAAGGGCGTCTACGGGGCGCTCATCATCGTCCCGAAGAGTCGACGACATCGCCTCCGACCGCGACTACACGATCATCACCGGCGACGGCGCGCTCGGCTTCGTCTTCAACGGCAAGAGCTTCCCGGCGACCACGCGGCTGTTCGGCCGCGTCGGCGACCGGGTCCGCATCCGGCTGATCAACGCCGGGCCCGACATGTTCCACGCCATCCACCTGCACCTCGGCTACTTCGAGGTCGTGGCGAAGGACGGGCACAACCTGGTGATCCCGGAGAAGCGGGACACGGTCACCATCGGCGTCGGCGAGACCATCGACATCCTCTGGGTGCCGACCCGCGTCGGGCACTGGATGCTGCACTGCCACGTCTTCGCGCACTCCGAGACGAAGAAGGGCATGACCGGCATGGTCACCCTCGTCGACGTCTCCCCGGCGGACGGAGTCGTGATCCCGAACGTCCCGCTGGGCAGGCAGTAAGTGCCGGCAGCAGCCGTCCGCAGGGTCGGTGCGCTGCTCTCGGCGTTGCTCCTGGCAACGCTGGCCCTGCTCGCGCGCGCGGCGCCCCGCGGCCGCGCACGCGGACCTGGTCGGCACGTCGCCGCGTGCCGGCCAGGTGCTCAGTCGCCGCGCCGCACGAGGTGACCGTGCGCTTCGACGACCCGGTCGACCTGGGCACCGCCCAGATCAGGGTCCTGGAGCCGGACGGCTCCGCGCTCGCGGACGTCGGGCGCGCCGACGCACCCGAACGGCGACCAGACGGCGATCGCCGCGACCCTGCCCGCCGGGCCTGGGGGACGGCGCCCGCACGGTCTTCTACCGGGTCGCGTCCCAGGACGGGCACCCCGTGCAGGGTTCGTTCGCCTTCGGCGTGGGGGTGGGCGGCAGCACCGCGGCACCGGACACCCTGGAGGCGGGCGGCGGGCCGGTCGGCCTGCTCTACGGCATCGCGCGCTGGCTCGCGTTCGTCGGGCTCGCGATGTTCGTCGGCGACGGCGTTCTTCGTCGGCGTCTGCTGGCCCGGCGGCCTGCGGCGACCGCGGGCCCGGGCGCTGTTCTGGGGCGGCGGCGCGGCGCTGGGCGCGGCCACGGCCACCAGCCTGCTGCTCTACACCCCGTACGCCAGCGGCGGGACTCTCGCCGGCGCACTCGACCTCGGGGCCGTCCGCACCACCCTGGACACCCGCGTCGGCGGTCTGCTCGCGGCGCGGCTCGTCGTCCTGGTGCTGCTGGTGCTGGTCGCCGCGGCCGTCCTACGCCGCGTCGACCGCGCGGCCGGGCCGGACGGGTCCGAGGGCCCCGGCTCGGGCGGCGGCGCGCGGGAGACCGTCGGTGTGGGTGGCCCGCGCGGCGGGTCCGTCGCGGCCGTCCCGGCGCAGGTGCGGATCGCGGCGGTCACCGACCTCGACGAGCCCGAGCCCGCGTTGGCGGGGGCCGTGGCAGCGGGCGTCCTCGTCGGGGGCGGCGCCCTCGCGGCGACGTGGAGCCTGGCGACCCACAGCGCGGTCGGCCCGGGGCTGGCGATCGCGCTGCCCGTCGACGTCGCCCACCTGCTGGCGATGAGCGTGTGGCTGGGCGGGCTGCCCGTGCTGCTCGCGGTGCTTCTTCCCTCGCGCGACGTGGACGCGCTCGACCGGACGGTGCCGATGTTCTCGCGCATCGCCGGCGTGTGCGTCGCGTCCCTCGTACTCACCGGGATCTACCAGGCGTGGCGACAGGTGGGGTCGCCCTCGGCACTGACCGGTACGTCCTACGGCGGGGTTCTCCTCGTCAAGGTCGCCGCGGTTGCCGTCGTGGTGGGTCTCGGTGCCAAGGCCCGGACGTGGACGGGAAGCCATGTCGGGGTAGCGCGGGCCGTGGGCGTAGGTAGGCGCCCACGGCCCGCGGGTCCGGACTCCGCGGCGGTGGGTCGCTTCCGGCGGATCGTCGCCGCCGAGTCCGCGATCGCGGTAGTCATCCTCGGCCTGACGGCCTCCCTGGTGAGCCTGCAGCCGGCCCGCTCCGCGCACGCCGCGGACGTGGCCCTGACCGCGGCGGCCGCGGCACCCGTAGCCGTCCCGGTCGCCGACGCTGTCGAGGTCACCCTCCCGCTCGTGCTGAAGGCCAAAGGCAAGTCGACGAAGGGCTGGGTGTCCGCCGAGGTCAGCCCGGCCGCCGGCGGCCTGCCCAACGAACTGCACGTGTCCGTGCTCGACCCGAAGGGCGCGCCGCTCGCGGTGGGGCACGTCTTCGTCATGTTGCGGGTGCGGGACAGCGCCGCCCACTCGGAGCAGTTCCCGCTGACTTCCACGGGCAGCGCCGGGCACTACTTCGCGGCCTTCAACGTCCCCCGGCCCGACAAGTTCGAGTTCGCCCTGACCGTCCACGGCACGGACGGCAAGACCGGCGTCGTGCGAGTCCCGGTGGACGCACGCTGAACCGTTCGGGGGGTTGCGTTACGCCCAGGTGTCGGGGTCCTGGCACCCGCCGCGGAAGTTAACGAGCGGGGCGTACGGACGGAAACACCGTGCCGGAATGGTGAACCAGTGGGACCGGGAGACGCGCGACGGCTGTCGGCGGAGAGCTTGGAAGACCTCCGCCGGCGGGTCGTCGCTGCCGTCGAGGGGGGCATGTCCCAGATCGAGGCCGCACGGGTGTTCGGGGTCTCCCGCCGTGCCGTCGGAGTCTGGGTGCGGGCGCACCGGATCTCCGGCGAGGCGGCGCTGCGCCCGAACCGCCGGGGCCGCGCACCCGGCGACCAGTTCGCGCTCCCGCGCCCGCAGCAGGCGCGCCTGCTGCGGATCATGGCCGACGGCCCCCCGGACGCCGCCGGGCTCGACTTCCCGGTGTGGAACCGGCGGGCCCTCGCCGCCCTCGTGGACCGTGAGCTGGGCCTGACGCTGAGCCCCGTCACCGTGGGTCAGTACCTCGGGCGGTGGGGCCTCGTTCCCGAGGCGCCGGCGACCCGCGCGGAGGTCGTCCGGCACCGCCACCCCGAACTGCGCGGCGAGAGCCGCGGGCGCGAGACGCTCACGGTCACCTGGACGCGGTTGCCGTCCCTGGCCGGGGCTCCCTTCGACCCCGACCTCCCCCGCGCGTCGCTCGAGGTGCTCGCCGCCCGGTCCGGGCGGGGTGCCGTCTCGTTCGTGCTCGGCCGGCGGCCGTTCGCCGCCCCTGGTGTGGCCGACTTCGGCGACCGCCTGGCCCGGCACGTCGGGCGCGGCGTCCACCTGGTCGTGTGCGGCTGGCCGGCCGAGCACCTCGACGTCTTGCGCGGCTGGCGCGCCGCGGCGCCCGCGGAGCCGGCCCGGCTGGTCACGGTGTCCTGACCGGTCCACCGGCCGCGGGGTTCCGAATGACGCACAATGAGGCGAATTCTCCTCGATGGGGTGCCATGCGTCCGTCCGTCCTCACCTCGGCCCTCGCGGCCGGCGCCACGGTGTTCGCCGCGCTCGCGGTCCCGCAGCAGGTCGCGGCGGCCGACATCCCCCCGTGGGCGCCGGCCGAGACGGCGACCATCCACCCCGGAATCCTCACCGAGACCGAAGGTCAGCGCTGCACCTCGAACTTCGTGTTCTCGGACGCGGCCGGCCACGTCTACCTCGGCCAGGCCGCGCACTGCGCCCGCCGCGACCGGACGAAGACCGACGGCCCCGCGCCCACCCGCGCCACCAGCGGCTGCACGTACGGCTCCCACGACCTCGGCACGAAGGTGAAGCTGGGCGACAGCGGCGTGGTCGGGACGCTGGCGTACAGCAGCTACCGGGCCATGCAGAACGCGATCAAGATCCGCAAGGAGGTGCCCAACGCCCCTGCCTGCAAGCACAACGACTTCGCGCTCGTCCGGATCCCCGACGCGGACCGCGACAAGGTCAACCCGTCGCTGCCGTTCTTCGGCGGGCCCACGGGGCTGACGAAGCCGCCCGTGCCGCTGGGCGAGCCGGTCGTGAGCTTCGGCAACTCCCCGACCCGGCAGGGGATCGCGCCGCTGGGGGTCAAGCAGGGCGAGGTCGTCGGGTTCGCGGACGGCGGCTGGGGTTACACCGTCCTGACCGCGACGCCCGGTATCCCGGGCGACTCCGGCAGCGCGATGCTCGACTCCGCCGGCCGCGCGCTCGGCATCGTCGTGACCCTCTCGCTGGAGCCGCCCGGGGGCAACGGCGTCTCCGACGCCGCGCTCTCGCTGGACTACGCGCGGCGCACGAGCGGGATCGAGGGTCTGGTCATGCGCGCCGGCACCGAGCCGTTCGTCGGCCCGTCCCTCGCCTCGGCACTGACCCCACCCTTCCTGCGCCCCGCCCGGGCAACCGACGACTGACGCGTAACCCGGGCGTTATCGACCGGGTGTATACACCGAGTCCATAGTGGGGTTTCGCGAGCGGGAACCGCGCGTCGTACTCCCGCTTCAGGTCGTAACCGTGGCGCGGGCCGCGTTGCAGCAGACCGAGCATCACCGTAGGGGTGGACACGGCTGTTCCACCTGGAGGCGGACCTCCGCTGGCTGGAGGCCACCCTGACCCGCCTCGGCTCCCTCGACTCGTTCGACCCCCTCGAAGCAGGAGCGCACCTGTGACCGCCTACCTCGAGGCCCGCCGCGTCGTCGCGTCCTTCGGGTCGACCCCGGCCCTGCGCGGTGTCGACCTCGCGGTGTCGGCCGGCGAGATCGTGGCCGTCCTCGGGCCGTCGGGTCGGGCAAGTCGACGCCGCTGCACTGCCTCGGGGGCCTGCTGCGCCCGGACGCGGGGGAGGTGCGCCTCGGCGGCGCCCGGATCGACACCCTCGGCGACGCCGAGCGCACCGCCCTGCGCCGCACGTCGGTCGGGATCCTCCTGCAGTACGGCCAGCTCGTGCCCGAGCTCACGGCCGCCGAGAACGTGGCGCTGCCGCTGCTGTTCGGCCGCCGCGGGCGCGCGGTAGCACTGGCTGCCACGCCGACGTGGCTGGACCGGCTCGGCGTGGGGGACGCGGTGGCCCAGCGCCCGGGGCAGCTCTCCGGCGGGCAGCAGCAGCGCGTCGCGCTGGCCCGCGCGCTCGTCACCGAGCCCAGGTTGGTGCTCGCCGACGAACCGACCGGGGCGCTCGACTCCGTCGCGGCGGAACAGGTGATGCAGCTGCTCGCCGGGGGCGCCCGCGCCGGTTCGCCGCGGCGCGGTCGAGCAGCCCGTCGTTCGAGCGACTTAGGACGCCGTAGGGTGCGCGCGCCTCGTCGAGCGAGAGGAGGACGCGCGCCGCCAACTTCGGCCGCGACGGGCAGTTCGGTTCAGGTCACTGCCGACATGGCCTGGGACAGCGTGTCGTGGATGGGAAACACCTTCGGAGGCATAGTGATCCGGAACAGCCGCAGGATCCGCTCGTGGGAACAGACCAGCCGCAGGGTGCCGTTCTGGGCCCGAACCCGCTTGAGCGCGCCGACCAGCACATTGAGTCCGGTCGAGTCGATGAACTCGACCTCCTCCAGATCGACGACCATGTCGAGATGGCCCGTGTCGACGAGTTCGACGAGCGCGCGATGCAACTGAGGTCCGCTGAAGATGTCGATGTCACCCCGAAGGTGAACCACTGTGCGCTCTTCGTCGGTGGCGACGGTGATGACAAGATCCATCGGTGCTCCGGTCGTTGATCGAACGGTGGGTGACTCGCGGGCGTCCCGCGGCCCTCTCCGCACGAGTATCGATCGACCGGGTCATGGTCTGACGCCTCCGTGCTCGATCCGCACAGACTCTCCATGCCGTCGGCATCCAGTCGTCACGAAGTACCCGTATCCCGCCCACCTGGCGGCGGTGACAGCTGTAGCGGCGTGAATGTCGGCAGCCAGGCCGCGGTCTCCGCTCGCACCGGAACGGTTGCTCCCGACAGGCACAACACCCCGGCGGCGCCGGCGGCCACGCGTTGGACGAGCAGGTGGCGGACGGGCATGCGCAGTTTGCGTTGCGCGCGGGCTGCGGATGCAAGGGTCGGAGACTCGGGTCGTCTGCGACCGCAGCCAGTGGTGGTAGGCATGAGGACGCCACATTGCCGATCAGGCTTCCCGGCGCTTCGCGACCCACCATGTCGGACGGCGGCGTGCGCCTCGGCGAGCTCGCAAGGCAGCCGTCCCTCTCGGGCTCCGCCAGCTAGCTTCGGTCCCACGTCGAGGTGCTCTCCTCGGTGAGGGCGACGTCCAGCGCGAGTTGGTCGATCAGGATGTCGATGACTTTGCGGATGTTCTCCCAGCGAAAGCCGGTGGGATCGACGGAGTGGTGCAGGAGGAGGCCGTCGACCAGAGCGACCAGGATCGCGCCGAAGGCGTTGGCGGGCACCTCGACCATTTCGCCCCGTTCTCCGCCGACAGTGGCGAACGCGGCCAATCGCACGCGGCGCGCGCGCACCGTCTCGGCGATCATCGTCTTGAGCTGCGGGTCACCGGCCGCCTGGGACCACAGTTCCGCGCGCAACTGGACCTCCGCCGGGTCCTGTCCGCGAAGCACCATGGTGCGCACGAAGGTGCGGACTTTCTCGAGCTGGAGGTCGGGGGTCGCGTCCAGGGTGTCCAGAAGCTGATTCACCTCGGCGACCTCCTCCTCGAGGAGCGAGAGGATGAGGTCCCGTTTGGTTTCGAAGTAGCCGTAGAACGCACCTTTGGAGAGCCCCGCGCGCAGGCACACGTCGTCGACGGTGATGCCGCGGTAGCCGCGTTCGGCCGCCAGCTCACGTGCGGCGGTGAGGAATTGGGTGCGGCGCGCGGCGCGGCGCTCGGGCCCGATCTTCGGCAACGTCCCTCCCTGGGCCTGCAAACTTGAGGGGCGCGAGGTCCCAGATCGCATGCTAACGCGAAAGCGTCCCAAGGAAACCGGCCGTGCGGTTTGGCGCGCTCGATGTCGGCCCGGGACTGCAGTGAGCAGTAGGCGCGCCTTCCCGTGAGGCTGACTAAGGGCACCTAAATGACTGGGCAGTCATTATGGACATGCCGAGAGCAGGGATCCGAGCTCGCTCCGGTGGGCAGATCGATGTCGATGCGGCTACGAGCGCCTCATGCGCTAGCTGGCGATCAGCTGTGAACTCCGAATCTTCGTTTCCGCGAGATTGCGGACAGACGGTGTGGGCAACTAGAAACCGACTGACCAGTTTGCATGTCTCCCCTAGGCGACAGGTGATGCCGATGTCAACGCTGACACGTGAGACAAGCCTGCGCGCCCGGACGGGGCAGGGGTCCGCCGAGGAGAGGGAGGGCAGCGGTACGGGAGAATTCGCCGGCCTCACCACAGAGTCCAGGATCCATCCGTCCCGCGTGCTGATCCTGGCGGTCGCGGTGCTGTTCGGCCTGACGGCCAACGGGACCTGGCTGTTCATCATCGGCATGTCGTTGATCATGGGCATCGTGGCCATGGGCACCCTCGCGGTTGTCGGCTACGCCCGCGAGACGACCCTGATGCAGGCGGGGCTGACGGGGACGGCGATCTACGTCTCCGGTTGGGCCTACCGCGACAACACCGGGGGTTTGTCTTGGCCGTTCCCTGCCGCGGCGGGCCTCGGTATCGCGGTGACGGTGGCCATCTCGCTCGTCGTGGCAGTGGTTGCTTCCAGGGTGTCGCCGATGTACATCATGGTGCTGACGCTCTCTGTGCAGTTCACCATCGAGAACTCGATCTTCCTCTCGGGCACGCTCACCGGAGGCCTTCAGGCGCCGTTGGTCCCGCGCCCCAACTTCTTCGGCATCTCGCTGAGGTCGGACCGCACGTTCTACTGGTTTCTCCTGGCGAATCACGATCGTCCTCGTCGTGCTGATGAACCAGTTCAGGTACTCACGGTTCGGCCGCTCCCTCCTCATGGTGGGCAACGACAAGGAGGCGGCGGCCGCTGCGGGGGTCAACCCGTGGCGATACAAGATCGTCGCCTTCGGCATCGGCGGATTGTTCGCCGGGATCGGCGGCGCCTTGTGGGCCCCGCAACTCGGCGCGCCGCCAGGCGTGGGGCAGTTCTCGACGATGCAGTCGCTGGTCTATCTTGCGATCCCAGTGCTGGCCGGGTTCGAGTCCGTCGTCGCGGTGGTGTTGACCGGCATGGTTTTCATGGCCCTGCCGATGGCCATGGTCCAGTGGGGCTGGAGCCCGCAGCCGCTCCTGCTCGGCGGTTTCGCCCTTCTCGTCGGGGTTCTCATCGGCCCGCGAGGGCTCGGGGGTGCTCTGAAGGACGGCGCGGCCCGCGTGCGCCGAGTCCACGCAGCGGAGGGCGTTCGTGGCTTGTTCCGCGTTCCCCGGCCCCGCCGGCCGCGGTGGTTGCGTAGGCCGGACCCCGCGCTGCGGCGCGCGTACAAAGCCATGCGGAAGGCCGATACGGACAACCCGTGGCAATCGGGGTCCCATTCGGCGTCGACTAGGGCCGCCGCCGCGGAGGCAGCGAGGGATCCGGACGACATCGACTCCGATGCCGTCGACACGAAGGTGGTGAGTTAGGTGTCGGCCTCGTCGACATTGCGTTCCGTGCGGATGGCGCCCTTGACCTGCGCGGTTGTCGGTTGCTTTCTGGTTCTCGGCACTGTGGTCGGGCAGACAGGGCACGCGTCGAGTGGTGACGAGCCTTCAGACCCGATGGCCGGCATGCACAGCATGGGCGGCATGCACTCCGGTGGCATGGACATGGGCACTGCCTCGGCAGGCTCGGAAGCGACGAGCGCGGGCGGTGCCGCGGCCGCAAGCTCGGACCTGGATCACATGGATCACATGGAGCACGCGGACATGAGCGCAGCGGCTCCCGGTCGGCCGGCCGCGATGGACATGTCCAAACCGGGTATGGCAGCCCAGATGAAGGGTGGCTTCCATTCCCTCTGCACGACCACTCGAGCCTGCATGGTGGTGTTCGACAAGGACGCCTCGGGTACTGCTTCGGTGCTCGGTGTGAAGACCACCCTTACCGGGTTGACCGCCACCAAGGCGAGCCTGCGGGTGAGTGGACGCGCAGTGGTCCTGCACAAGGGCAAGGCCGTCGAGGTCCGCGGCCTGACCTTGAAAATCATCCGGATCGACGCTGCCGAGGTGGCGATCCGCGTCACCAAGGCCAAGTGAGGGTGGCGGTGGTGCGCCAAGTTCACTGGGTCGGGGTCGGGGTCGGGGCGAGCATCGGCAGGTAGTCCGCTCGGGTCAGCGCGCGGTCGGTCTGTGCTCCGCTGGCGAGCGGCGGGCTGATCGCCATGCCGTTGATGGTCAGTCGAATCTGGGTGACCCTCGGCAGGGAGGTCGCGGTCAGGACGATCTGGGCAATCGCCGTCGTCTGGTCAGGTGGAGCCTGACCGACCGTCAGATCGACCGTCGCAATGCCGTCGACCAGGCCGGTGACCGCTAGCCGGGTAGCGGGTGGGAGCGCGCTGCTCAGGCCGCGCCGGCGATCGACGGAGTTCGGCCCGGCAGTCAGGTCGTCGAGGAGATCTTGCAGGGCCTGAAGATCGCCGACCGATGCCACTGTCCGCGCCGCCGTAGTGAGGACCGTGCCGTCGGTGAAGTACACCTCTGCGGAAGTGGCTGGATCCGTAGGCCCGTCCGGGGAAGCTGCGGGGCTCGCCACCAGCCGTGGCGGGAGGCTCAACGGATCGATGTCTTGGACTTTCCCGGCCGACGACCATGCGCAGCCGGTGAGGAGCGACATCGCGCAGACGGCGACCAGGCAGTTCCCGGCGGTCGGCGTTCGCGGCTTCATCGATCGTCTCCCGCGGCGGGAAGGCTGACCACGAAGCGCGCCCCGGGACCGTCGCGGGCCGTGCACCACACGGTCCCGCCGTGCGCCGTCACGGCCTCCGCAACCAGCGCCAGCCCCAGGCCGGTTCCGGAAGAGGAACCGCGGGCTGCCCGATTCGTCGCAAACCTTTCGAAGATCCGCTCCCGCTCCGCCGCGGGGACTCCTGCCCCGCTGTCCTCGACCGCCGTCACGACTTGGCCCGAGGTCTCTTCGAGCCGGATCCCGGTAAGGCCCTTCCCGTGTCGCCTGGCGTTCTCGATCAGATTGAAGAAGGCGCGTTCCAACAGGGCCTTGTCCCCCGAAACCCAGCCCGGGCCGGTGGCGCTGAGAAGGGCCGGCGAGACGTCGGCTCGCGCGAGAGCATGCTCGATGACTGCGGCCACGGACACGGGGCGGAGCTGGGCGTGGTCCAGCCCGGCCTCCGCTCGGGCCAGGGTGAGCAGGCTGTCCAGGAGTTGGGAGAATCGAGCCAGTTCGGCGCTGACGAGGTCGAGGGCCTGGCCGGAGCGTTCAGGTATCTCGGCTCTGCGCCGTTTCCATTACCTCGACCGCGGCGACCAGAGTGGTCAGGGGGGAACGAAGCTCGTGGCTCACGTCGGCAGCGAAGCGGCTGTCCCTTTCGATGCGGTGCTTCAAGGTGTCGACCATGGCGTTGAACGAGCCGACGATGGTCGCAAGATCCGGGTCGTCAGTCGGCGGGAGCCTGGTATCGAGAAGTCCGCCGGCGACCTGAGCCGCAGTGGACGCGACCAGATTCAGCGGTTGCAAGACCCTCCTGCTCGCCCAGATACCGGTCACGATTCCGCCGACCTGCGGCGGTGGCCGCGCCCGCTCGCCAGCACTATGCCCAGGATGCGAACGGTCTCCTGCAGCTCGCGCAAGGGGACGATTCGGTAGAAGTGGGCGGAGGGACGCGACAGCGGGATGCCGACGATCAGGCTGGGCACGCCGTCGAGCGTGGCCCTGACCCGTGCGGGTCGGCCGGCCTGGACGCGTTCGGCGAGGTCCGCGGGGACGACCTCTCGGCCCAGGCCGAGCGAGGAGGAGTACCACTGTCCTGCCCGCTGGAGCACGATCGACCCGGATCCCGCCGACCCGGCGTTGGAGAGAATGTCCGGGATGTCGGCGTCGGCGCTGTCCAGTTGATCCGAGACGAAGATGGCGTCGAGGGAGGCCTGGCGAATCGCGGTCTGCTCCCGCTGGTGGTAGAGGTAGGTCTGCGCGAACACGAAGGTACAGGTCGCCAGGGTGCCGGAAATGAGCAAGGCGCCGGCGCCGAAGGTGATCGCGATCCGCCCACGCAGGCCCCGCGGCCCGAGCCGGGTCATCTCCGATCGAGGCGGTAGCCCATTCCGCGGACGGTGATCACGAGTTCGGGGTTGGCCGGGTCCCGCTCGATCTTCGTCCGAAGGCGCCGGACATGGGCGTCGACCAACCGTTCGTCTCCGTAGAACCCGTGGTCCCAGACACGCTCGAGCAAAGCCGGCCGGCTCAGCACGATCCCCGGGGCCGAGGCGAGCTCGGCGAGCAGGTGAAACTCGGTCAGAGTGAGGGCAACCTCCTCGTTGCCCAACCGCACGATCCCTGCCGCCGCCGACAGGACGAGTTCGCGGGCCTGGTCGAGGACGACGTCCGCGGCGGTCGGCTGGCCCGGCAAGGAGACGGGAGGGCTGACGCCGCGCCGGCGAACCGCGCGCAGGCGTGCGGTGATCTCCTTGATCTGAAATGGCTTGGTGACGTAGTCGTCTGCGCCCGCCTCGAGGCCGGCGACGATGTCGTGGGTGTCCACCCGGGCGCTGACGACAATGATCGGCAGGTTGCTGAATCGCCGGACCTCTCGGATGCAGGTGAACCCGTCGACGGCGCCGAGCATGAGGTCGACGATCATCATGTCGGGCGGATTGGCGTGAACGAGGTCGAGCGCGGTCTCGGCGCAGTCTGCCTCGACGATGTCGTAGCCCTCGTCCTCCAGGGCGAGGCGCAGTGCGGCGCGAATGCGATCGTCGTCCTCGACGATGAGCAACCGGGGGGACATGGGGCCCATCGTGGCAGAGCGCGCGCTCCTCGCACGGCCGGCCTTGCTCACAATGTGATCGTCACGCAATCACAAAGACGGTCCACCATGATCCGCAACATCGGGCGGCCACACTTCGAGTGTGTCCGAACCCGTCGACGATGTGCGGCCGCTGCGGGCGCCGACGTGGGTGGGCGCAGACCCTTTTGTCGTCACCCTGGGTAACGTCGGCGGGCCGGACGGCGTGCCGGACCTGCGCTTCCAACTGCACGACGCCGTGCTGTCGGGAGCCCGGGTCATCGTCGTGGACGCCTCGGCCGTCGACGGCTTGCCCTCGGCGGCCATCGCCGCGATGCTGACGGCGCATCGTGCATGCCGGCGGCGAGGCGGCCGGGTCGTGATCTGCCACCCGGGGCGCCGCACGCTGGACCAGCTGCGTCGTACGGGGCTGTGGCGCGTCCTGGCGGTCGAACCGTCGTGCGCCGCGGCGCAGGCTGCTGCCCACTTCTCCGTCCCGGGGAGGGGCGTATGAGCGGCGCTGTCGCGTACTCGACGATCTCCCAGGAAGTCGTCTCGGGTTGGAATCTGACGATAGGTGAACCCCAGTCCGACCGTTCCTCGGTACGGACCTTCGGGCACGCCGGCCGGGTGCGGGCCGTTGTGGCCGAGATCCTGCATACTCGCCGGTCGCGCCCCTTGCAGTTGATTCACGTCGGGGCTCGCGAGTTGCTGCACCGGGGCATCGGTGCCGAGGAGAGCGTAGATCTGCTGGGGCGCCAGTTCCCGCTCCGCTGCGACCAGAACCGACCCGCGGTGGTAGCCCTCACGGTGCTGGATCTCTACGACGGCGGGACTGTCGACGTCGCGAGTCGATTCGCGCCGCCAGTCCTGCTCGCGGGTCCGGCGAGGTTCGCCTGGTTGCTCCCGTCCCCCCTGCCGGGCGCCGGGGCGACGGCAACCCGGCTCGAGCCGAAGAGCCGGCTTGTCGCGGTCACCGGATCGTTCCTCGGAGACCTCGATCCGCGGCTCGTCGGGAGCCTTCCGCACCTGGCCGGAACGGTCGCGGATTCCGAATTGTTGCGGTCGAGGCTCGTCGGACCCCGAGCCCGCCCCAGTGGATCCGTGGGGCTGCTGATCGCTACCCGCACAGCACCAGCTATCGAGGAGGAGCGCACATGACGAGCCGGGCAGCACATGCGATCGCGGACGTTTCAGAGGACCTGATGCACGAGTTCGAGGGGTTCCTGCCGGTGTCGACGATCACCGGGACCGTCCTGCGGGTCGCCAGGGACGGCCGCGTACCGTCCGCGGAACTGGCCGCGAGAGCGCGCGGCGAACTGGTTTCGTTGGTCGGTGGGGATCCGACCGAACCCGTATCGGGACGGGCCGGCGCATCGCAATCACGAGGGGAACGATGAAGAAGTGGCGCTACGTTGCGGCGGAGGAACACATTTACCTCGAGCCGATGCCGCACGTCTTCAGCCCAGGGGACGTGATGCACGCGATCATTAATCCCGACCCCGCCCGGTTTGTGGAAATGTGAACAGGCTCAGCTTCCGGATGCTGATCGGGCTCGGCGTCACCACTGCCGGGCTGCTCCTACTCGAGCGCGTGGGGTCGGCGAGCACGAACGTCTCGGAAGGTGCCGAGACGGAGGAGGGGATCGCGCGAGACGCTTCCTCCGAACGCGACGACTTCTACGAAGAGTGGGACGGTGACTGCGCTGGAGACGAAACGCCGAGGTGGGATTCGCCAGCGGTCGCAGGTTCGGCATGAAGGACGGCCGGGCGTCAGTGCAGACGGCCCGTCGCTGGCGCCGCGCCCTGGACCGGTACGCGCAGGGTGTCGCGCGCGAGTTGACCGCGTTCGGAATCGACGTCCTCGACTGGTTTGTCGACGTCCGCGGGACCCCGTTCTGGGTCGACTTCGCCGTGGTGGACAGCCGCGGCTACTTGGTCGAGTTCCACTTCTGTGACGATCTCGGATGGTTGCAGACGCAGGGAACCCGGTGCGGTCGGCTGACGGCCGGGGCATCGGGTGACGGCGGCGAATGCGCGGAGGACATCGCGTTGCCGCCCCGCCACGTCGCTGTAGAGATCCTTCGAGCCCTCACGGGTGAGGACTGGCCGACGTGCCAGTCTCCTGTGGCGAGCGCGCGACACGTCGACCCGAACTATCTGGCGTCACTGTTGGCCGTTCTGGAGGAAGGCGCGCCGCGGGCGGCTCCGTGACGGCGCGCTCGCAGTGACGACGGGTCAGTTACGCCCCAGGCCCCGGTACGTCCACCCTGCGGCGCGCCAGGCGGCGGGGTCGAGCGCGTTGCGGCCGTCCAAAATCGACTTGGTCGCGACGATCCCGTCCAGGACAGCCGGGTCCATGTCGCGGAACTCCTGCCACTCCGTCAGGTGCAGGACGAGATGCGCGCCGCGGCACGCGTCCACCGCGGAGCCCGGCGTAGTTCAGGGTCGGGAAAAGGGCCCGGGCGGTGTCCATCGCCTTCGGGTCGTAGACCGTCACATCGCCGCCCTGCAGCTGGATCTGCCCGGCGACGTTGAGGGCGGGGGAGTCGCGCACGTCGTCGGAGTTCGGCTTGAACGCCGCCCCCAGGACGGCGATGCGGCGGCCGAGCAGCTGCCCGCCGCAGATGTCGCGGGCGATCTCGACGGTGCGGGTGCGGCGGCGCATGTTGATGGCGTCGACCTCGCGCAGGAAGGTCAGGGCCTCGTCCGCGCCGAGCTCACCGGCGCGGGCCATGAACGCGCGGATGTCCTTGGGTAGGCACCCGCCGCCGAAGCCGAGGCCCGCGTTGAGGAAGCGGCGCCCGATGCGCGGGTCGTGGCCGAGGGCGTCCGCGAGGGCGGTGACGTCGGCGCCGGCGGCCTCGCAGACCTCCGCCATCGCGTTGATGAACGAGATCTTCGTCGCCAGGAAGGCGTTCGCGGCGACCTTGACCAGCTCGGCGGTGGCGTAGTCGGTCACCAGGAACGGGACGCCGGCGTCGACCTGCTCGGCGTACACCTCGCGCAGGATCTCGGCGGCGCGGCCGCCGGGCGCCGCCCCGACGACGAGGCGGTCCGGGTGCAGGGTGTCCTCGACGGCGAAGCCCTCGCGCAGGAACTCCGGGTTCCAGGCCAGCTCGACACCCGCGCCGGCGGGGGCGAGTTCCGCGAGCCGCTCGGCCAGGCGCGCGGCGGTGCCGACGGGCACGGTGGACTTGCCGACCACCAGGCTCGGCCGAGTCAAGTGCGGGGCGAGGCCGTCGACCACCCCGTCCACCTGGGTGAGGTCGGCGGCCAGGTCGCCGCGGCGCTGCGGGGTCCCCACGCAGGTGAAGTGGACGTCCCCGAAGGCCGCGACCTCGGCGTAGGACGTGGTGAACCGCAGGCGGCCGGACTCCACGTGCTTGCGCATCAGCGGCTCGAGCTCGGGCTCCCAGAACGGGACGCGGCCGGCAGTCAGCGTCTCGACCTTGGCGGCGTCGACGTCCATCCCGAGGACCTCGAAGCCCAGCTCGGCCATGCAGGTGGCGTGCGTGACGCCGAGGTAACCCGTGCCCAGGACGGTGATCCGGTGGGTCACGAGTGGCCTCCTGGGGCGGGTGGGAAAGTTGTGACGCGGCGGGCCGATTCGTAAAAACGACCCTCTGCGACTCGCGAGGATGTGCAGCCCGTTGCCGGGGGCGCTGCCGATACTTGGGGCTCTCGGGCGGGACGATACCGCCCGAGCGAACGCCACCGGAGGAAACGCGCGTGAACGTCCCCAGGGCCAACGTGGCCCGGAAATCGGAGATGGTCCGGTTCCGGCGCGCGCTGACGCTGATCGGGATGACGCTGGTCCTGCCGGGCTCGGCCCAGATCGTCCGCGGCAACAAGACGGTCGGCCGCGCCGCCCTGCGCATCGACGCGCTGCTGGTCGTCGGGGCGATCGTCGCGTACATGACGCTCGGCAAGAACGGCATCGTCAAGCTCGGCTTCGAGACGTGGATCCTCGCGCTGGGGCAGGTCTCCATCGTGGTGCTCGGCGTCTGCTGGCTCGCCCTGTTCGTGGACGCGTGGCGTCTGGGCCGTCCGCCGACGCTGTTCCGCAAGCATCGACTGGTCGCCCTCGGGCTGTCGCTCTCGCTGATGACCGGGGTCGCGACCCCCCTGGCGTACGGGGCGCACCTGCTCAAGATCCAGCAGGGCGTGCTCACCGACATCTTCGTCAACGGCGGCATCGGCGACCTCTACAAGGGCCGGCTCAACGTCCTGCTGCTCGGCGGTGACGGCGTCGGTCGACCGCACCGGCATCCGCACCGACAGCATCACGCTCGCCAGCGTCGACGTCTTCACCGGCCGGACGGTGCTGTTCTCGCTGCCGCGCAACATGGAACATGTCCAGTTCCCGCCGGACACCCCGCTCGCCAAGCGGTTCCCGAGCGGCTTCCCGGAGTTCCTCTACGGCGTCTACACCTGGGGCTCGGAGAACCCGAAGGTGGTCGGCGCCCCGAAGGGCACCAACCCCGGCGCGGCGGCGATCGGCCAGGCCGTCGCGCAGACCCTGGGCATCCCGGTGCACTACTACGCGCTGGTCAACCTCGCGGGCTTCCGCAACGTCGTGGACGCGCTCGGTGGCATCACGATCGACGTCGAGCGCCGCCTGCCGATCGGCGGCGGCAAGAACCTGGCCGGCGTCGTCCAGCCCGTCCTCGGCTACATCGAGCCCGGCCTGCAGCGCCTCGACGGCTACCACGCCCTCTGGTACGCGCGGTCCCGCTACCAGTCGAACGACTACGAGCGGATGGCCCGCCAGCGCTGCGTGATGGGCGCGATCCTGAAGCAGGCCGACCCGCTGAACGTCCTCAAGAACTACGAGCAGCTGGCCAGCTCGGCGAAGAAGGTCCTGATCACGGACCTGACCGTCGGCGCGCTCCAGCGAATGGTCGACGTGGCCGCGAAGACGAAGGCCACGAAGGTCACCAGCGTCCAGTTCGGCCCGCCGCTGATCAACCCGGCGAACCCGGACGTGTTCGCGATCCGCAAGCGCGTCGAGGCCGCGATCGCGAAGTCCGAGTCCCCCGTCGTGAAGGCGAGCGCGACGCCGACACCGACCGCGACCGCGCAGGCCGGCGAGCTGACCGCGAAGCAGAAGAAGCAGGCCGCCAAGAAGGCGAAGAAGGCCGCGGAGAAGAAGGCCGCTGCCGAGGCCGCCGCACTGGCGACGGCCAAGGCGAGCGGTGACCCGGTCGCCGTGGACGACACCTGCCGCTACGAGTAAGTCGTGGCCGCAACATCTAAGATCGCGACTCGATGAACCTCGAATCAGGCACCGCCGCGGACACCCCGAGTACGAGCGCGCGCACCGACTGGCCGGGCGTGGCTGTGGTGATGCCGATCCTCAACGAGTCGCGGCACCTGCGCGGCGCCGTCCGCGCGGTGCTCGCGCAGGACTACGCCGGCCCGATGGAGGTCGTGCTGGCCGTCGGGCCCTCCGGTGACGACACCGCCGACATCGCGGCGTCGATCGCCGCGTCCGACTCGCGGGTGCGGCTGGTGCCCAACCCCACCGGCTACACGCCGTGCGGGCTGAACGCCGCGATCGCCGCCAGCACGCACGGCGTCGTGGTCCGGGTGGACGGGCACGCGATCCTGCCGCCCGACTACGTCCGCACGGCGGTCGAGGTGCTCGAGTCGAGCGGCGCGGACAACGTCGGCGGGATCATGGCCGCCGAGGGCGTGACGCCGTTCGAGCAGGCCGTCGCCCGGGCGATGCGCAGCTGGTTCGGCATCGGGGGCGCGCGGTTCCACCTCGGCGGCGAGGACGGGCCCGTCGAGACCGTCTACCTGGGCGTGTTCCGGCGCGAGACCCTGGCCCGCGTCGGCGGCTTCGACGAGAAGCTGCGCCGCGCGCAGGACTGGGAGCTGAACCACCGCATCCGTCAGGCCGGCGGGGTCGTCTGGTTCACCCCCAGGATGCAGGTCACCTACCGCCCGCGGCCCGACCTCAAGGCGCTCTCGACACAGTTCTTCAAGACGGGCCAGTGGCGCCGCGCGGTGACTCGCCAGCACAAGGGGACCGCGAGCCCGCGCTATCTCGCCCCGCCCGCCGCCGTGCTCGGCGTCGCGTCCGGCATCGTCCTCGCGGCGGTCGGGGTGAAGCGCGGCCTCGTCCTGCCGGCCGGGTACGCCGCCGCCGTCCTCGCCGGGTCCGCGCTGACCGGCCGTGACCTCCCGCGCGAGGCCCGCGCGGTGCTGCCCGCGGTCTACGCGACGATGCACATGGCGTGGGGGTTGGGGTTCCTGCTGAGCCCGCGCGACCTGCTCGAGGGCTCTGCCAAGCCGTCCGAGAGCTGAACCCCGGCCCGTCGAGGGCATGCGCCCGTCCGGGTGACGGGGCCTTACGCCCGGCGGGCGGGGGTTGTAGACCTTGCGATGCCCCGGCCGAAGTTGATCATTGACGGGGCCATTTCGGGGGAACCGTTCGGAGCCTCCGACCACCCACGACAACTTTCGGGGGAGCACGATGAAACGAGCACGACTCGGGTTGGTAGGCGCATTCACGGTGATCGCCGCAACGGCCCTGGCGCCGGTCGCCGCGTACGCGGGGACGGCTGCTGTACTCAAGCCCGGCAAGGCGACGCTGCAGGCGAACGGGGCAGCCGTCAGCATCCCGTTCGCGGTGACGTGTACGGCCGGCTGGAACGGCAACGTGAGCGCCGGGCTGACCCAGGCGCTCGGCAAGGACCTCGCGACCGGCTACGGCAACAAGGGCTTCACCTGCACCGGGGCGAAGCAGTCGATCAACGTGTTCGTGCTGGCGCAGTCGCAGTCGTCGACGAGCCGCCCGTTCGACAAGGGCCCCGCGGCGATCGGCGCGCAGTTCTACGCCTCCGACCCTGCCGCCGAGGAGTGCTACGAAGGCGGCTGCGCTGCTCCGGCGGACTCCGTCATGCAGGCGGCCCCGGCCGCGCCGCCGGCTGCCTTCCAGCCCGCTGCTTTCCGGCCCGCTTCGATGCAGGGTCCGGTCGGCCCTGGGGGCGCGTACGAGTGGGCCGACTACGAGGGCACGATCACGATCGTCAAGTAGAACTGCTAACTGACTGTCCGTCAGGTGAGCGGGGCGGCCGCCCAGGCCGGCGCGTCGTTGACACACAACGCGTCGGCCCCGGCGGCCGCGAGCACCTTGCCCTGGGCGAGCGTGGGGCACCAGGCGAGGAGTTCCCGGCCCGCCCGGTGCACCAGGTCCACGACGTACTCCACCGGGCGCTGCTGGGCCGCCGGCTCGACCATGTTGGGGGCCAGCGACCCGCAGTGCACGGCCAGGACGGCGACGTCGAGGTGCGCCGCCGCGGCCACCGCGTGCCCGGCCGGGAACGCCAGCCAGGTCAGCAGGCCCCGCGGTACCTCCGGCGCGAGTTCGGCGAGGACGCCGAGCGCCGCGTGGTCGAACGAGGTCGCCAGCACCGGGCGGGCCCGCGCCGCGGCTGCCGCAACCGGGGCCAGCAGCGCGCCGGTGCCTGCCGAGCGGGCGCGGACCGCGTCCTCCATCGAGGTCTTCAGGTCGAAGTTCACGCTGGTCGCCGCCGGCAGCGCGCCGAGCAGGTCGGCCAGTCGCAGGGCCCCGCGCTCGTCCGCCTGAGCACCCGTCAGGTCCACGAGGAACACCCCGTCGGCGAACGCCGGGTTGTGCATGACGACGAGGACGTCGTCGGCGGTGCGGCGCACGTCCACCTCGACCCACGGCAGCAGGTCGGCGGCCGCGAGGAACGACGACAGCGTGTTCTCCGCGTGCCCGGCGACCGTGCCCTTGCCCAGGCCCCGGTGACCGATGAGCGCGGGTCGGCCGTCGAAGATCACTCCGGGCGCGCGTTGGCGCGGTCGAGGTCCGCTTCGAAGTCCACCTCGACGGCGAAGAACGCGGAGATGTCGACCGGCCGGACCCGCAGGCCGGCCTCGGCGATCGCGCTCTCGATGCCGCGCTCGAAGTAGTCGTCGTCCTCGCACTTGTCGAGGTGCGCGACGAGCGTGGCCTTCGCCGACGCGGCGACGTAGTTGATGCCGACGGCCTCGCCGAGGCCGTCCCGCACGGTCTTGGACAGTTCGGCCACGTAGCCGTGGGCGTCCACCGTGTACTTGACCTCCTCCTCCGCGACCGCGGAGGTGTTCACGCAGACGAAGGAGGTGTCGGCGTCGATCAGGGGTCGCACCTCGGTCAGGATCGCCGGGTCGAACACGACGTCGCCGTTCAGCCACAGCACGCCGCCGGGGCCGGACAACTGGAGCGCCCGCAGCAGGGACTTGCACGTGTTCGTCGAGTCGTAGCGCTCGTTGTACGCGTACAGGACGTCGGGGAACGCCTCCATGATGTGGTCCATCTTGAAGCCGACCACGACGAGGAGCCGGGTGTCGGCACCGAGTGCGGAGCGGCAATTGTCGACCTGCTGCGCCATGATCGTCTTGCCGGTTGCCAGCGGGGTCAGCGGCTTCGGGAACGGGCGGCCGAGGCGCGTGCCGAAGCCCGCGGCGAGGATGACGACCTGGACGCCCGGGGGCTCTTCGCTCATCTGCGTGATCGTACGGCGGCGTGGCGTGCTCGGGTCGGCGGACGCGGCGGCGCACCCAGGTAATAGCGTGAGGATCTTCCGCGGACGGCGACGAGGGGACTACGCACATGGGGTCGGCGCCCGGCGCACCTGCGCGCGGCACGCGCCCGCCCCGGCCGAGCGTGGCGGAACTGCGGGCCGTCGCGCAGCCGCCGGCGGTGCTGTCCCGGGCGAACGCCGAGCACTGGGCGGGCCTCGCGTACGGGCGCAAGATCTCGATCCACCTCACTCGGGCGATCGTCAACACCCGGATCACCCCGGACGCCGTCACCTGGGGGATGATCGTCGCCGGCGGCCTGTCGGCGATCGCGCTGTCGTTTCCCGGCGTCTGGTGGGCGGTGCTGGCGGCCGTGCTGATCCAGGTACAGCTGATCCTCGACTGTTCGGACGGCGAGCTCGCGCGGTGGCGCGGCAAGACCGGCGCGTCCGGGGTGTACCTCGACCGCATCGGGCACTACGTGACGGAGGCGGGCCTGACCGCGGCCCTGGGGGTCCGGGCGGGCGGCGGCTGGGACTCCCTGGACGGTTGGGCGACCGTGGGGTTCGCGACCGCGACGGTCACCTTGCTGGTGAAGTCCGAGACCGACCTCGTCCACGTCGCGCGGGCGCTGGCCAAGCTGCCGCAGACGGCCGACGGCGAGCAGACGATCCGCGTCGCGGGGCTGCGCGGCGCCCGGGCGATGTTCGGGTTCTTCCCGATCCACCGGGCGCTGCTCGCGCTCGAGTTCTCGTTCCTGGCCATGGTCGTGGCGATCGCCGACACCTTCGTCGACAAGGACCTGACGCAGGTCATGTGCGCGACGATGCTGCCGGTCGCGATCTTCGTCGCCGGCGGGCACTTGCTGGCGATCCTGCTGTCCAACCGATTGAAGGGGCCGCCGGCATGAGCGAGCGGTCCGAGCGCCGGATGCGCATCGCGCTGCTCGCCCCGGCGAACAACGTCCACACGCACAAGTGGCTGGACTTCTACTCGAACCGCGGCATCGACGTGTACGCGATCAGCCTGGCGTCCCACGCGGACCCGGCCGGGACGAAGCGCGCGGGCGTCAAACAGGCGCTGCTCCCGCTCGCGTTCGGCCACAAGGCCGCCTACCTGCTGACGGTGCAGCGGCTGCGCAAGCTGCTCGACCAGGCGGACCCCGACCTCGTCCACGCGCACTACGTCTCGAGCTACGGCCTGCTCGGGGCGATGGCGAACCGGCACCCCTACGTCGTCTCGGTCTGGGGCTCGGACGTCTACGACTTCCCGGCTCAGGGCCCGGCGCAGCGCAAGATCGTGGAGTTTGCGCTCGGGCGGGCCGACGCCGTCTGCTCGACCAGCCACGTGATGAAGGCGGAGACGGCGAAGTACACCGACAAGGCGATCGCGGTGACGCCGTTCGGGGTCGACATGACGCGGTTCGCCCCGGCGCCCCGGCCCGCCGACGGCCGGACGGTGTTCGGGATCGTCAAGACGATGAAGCCGAAGTACGGCGTCGACGTCCTGCTGCAGGGGTACCGCGAGTTCGGGGACGCGGCCGGGCCCGAGGTGTTCGCCCGCACCGACCTGGTCGTGGTCGGCGGCGGGCCCGCGCTGGCGGAGTACACCGAACTCGCGGCGAGTCTCGGCCTCGCCGGGCGGGTCCGGTTCACCGGCCAGGTCGACCACGCGGACGTCCCGGCGGCGATCAACGGCTTCGACGCGTTCTTCGTCCCGTCGGTCCTGGACAGCGAGAGCTTCGGGGTCGCCGCGGTCGAGGCGCAGGCCTGCGGGGTGCCGGTCGTCGTCTCCGCCGTCGGCGGCCTGCCCGAGGTCGTCCGGGACGGCGAGACGGGTTTCGTCGTCCCGCCCCGCGACCCGGGGGCGATCGCCGCGAAGATGGCGCTGCTCGCGGGGGACGCCGGGCTGCGCGAGCGGCTCGGGCGGGCCGGCCGGGAGCACGTGGTGGCCGAGTACACGTGGGAGCTCAACGCCGCGCTCATGCTCGACGTCTACGCGGGTCTCGGCGGTGTGGTTTCGCCGTCGCCAAGATCGCGTTAGGCGTCCGTCGGGCACCGCTGCCCAACGGATAATGTGGGCGGCGCGGCACTCGGGTCGCGTCCTCGGGGGTGGGAGAGGAGGGCGTGTGCGACGGGTGCGTGCGATCATCGCGCGGCGCCGGATCCTCGGCCTGCTGATCTCGCGCGACCTCAAGGTGAAGTACGCGGGTTCCGCGCTCGGCTACTTCTGGACCATTCTCGAGCCCCTGCTCATGTGCCTCGTCTACTGGTTCGTCTTCTCGGTCGTCATCGACCGGGGTGCCGGGGTGGCGGAGGAGCCGTACGTCCTGTTCCTGCTCGTCGCGCTGCTGCCGTACCAGTGGGCGTCGGGGGTCATCAGCAGCACACCGCGCTCGTTCAGTTCCGAGGCCAAGCTGGTGCGCTCGACCAGCCTGCCGCGCGAGATCTGGGTGCTGCGGACGGTGGGGTCGAAGTTCGTCGAGTTCGTCTTCAGCCTCCCCGTGCTGATCGCCTTCCTGGTCGATCATGCAGAAGGGGGTGAACTGGCACCTCGTCTACTTCCCGCTCGCGATCGGGATGCAGTGGGTCGCCCTCGTCGGTATCGGCCTGATCCTCGCCCCGGCGACGGTGATCATGGCCGACCTCGAACGAATCATCAAGATCATCGTCCGGGTCTTCTTCTACATGTGCCCGGTGCTCTACAGCGCCAGCGCCGTCCTCGAGAGCGACCGCGTGCCGGAGGTCGTCAAGCTGCTCTACTCGTTCAACCCGTTCGCCGCGATCCTCAGCCTCTACCGCAGCGGGATCTTCCCGACCCAGACCCCGAGCTGGGAACTGGTCTTGCGCGGCTCCGTCTCGTGCCTGGCCCTGCTGGTCGCCGGGGCCCTCGTCTTCCGCCGGCTCGAGCGCGCCGTGCTGAAGGAAATCTGATGGCGCGGCCGGGAGGCAAGCAGGTCATCGTCGCCAAGGACCTGGGCATCCGGTTCCAGGCGAACCGGCGGCGCAAGCTGCGGGCGCGCGAGTTCCTGATCAAGGGGCGGACCACCACGCCGCCGGGGCAGTTCTGGGCGCTGCGCAAGGTCTCGTTCACGATCTCCAAAGGCGAGGCCGTCGGGCTCGTCGGCGGCAACGGGCACGGCAAGTCGACGCTGCTCAAGCTGATCGCCGGCGTCATGCTGCCCGACGAGGGCTGGGTCAGGTCGACCGCGGGGGCGTGGCGCCGATGATCGAGGTCACCGGCGGGTTCAGCGGCGACCTCACCGTGCGCGAGAACATCTGGCTGGCCGCGGGCCTGCACGGGATGACCAAGGCCCAGATCGCGGAGCGCTTCGACGGCATCGCCGAATGGGCGGAGATCACCCACCGCCTCGACAGTCCGTTCCGCCACCTGTCCAGCGGGATGAAGGCCAAGGTCGGCTTCTCCGTCATCACGACCATCGACCGACCGATCGTGCTGATCGACGAGGTGCTCGCGGTCGGCGACCGGGCGTTCCGGCAGAAGTGCTTCATCCGCATGGAGGAGCTGCTAGGCCACGGCAAGACCGTCCTGCTGGTCTCGCACAGCGCCCGGCACATCCAGCGGTTCTGCACCCGCGGGCTGTACGTGCGGCACGGCGAACTCGTCGACGACGGGCCGGTGGAGAAGGTTCTGGCGCATTACCTCGAGGACTCCGACCGCGGCATGACCGCCGACGCCACCCGGCGGCCGGCCCGCTACCGCGACCTCGCCGACCCGGACGAGCACGAGTGACCTCGCTCGTCGCCATCGTCGACGCCCCCGACCTCGGCGGGGGCCCCGCGGCCCTGCTGCCCAGCGAGTTCGAGGAGGGCTACGCCGAGCAGGGCCCACCGACGGTGCTGCGCAAGCTGCTCGAGCTGGCGAAATCGCTCGGCGTGGGCACGGTCGCGGTCGTCGCCCGGGCCGCCTGGGCCGAGTCGGTGGCGGCGCGGTGCGAGGACGGCGTCGAGGTGCTGTCGTATGCCGAGCCCGGCGGCGCGCTCGCCGCGGTCGCCGCCCTGCTGGAGGGGGTCAAGGGGCCGGTCGTCCTCCTGCACGGCGAGACGGTGCTGCACGGCGGCGCCCTCGCGGACGTGGTGTCCGACCCGCGGCTCGGCACGGCCGTGCTGACCGCCCCGCAGCCCGGCGGGACGCTGCTGGTGCGCGAGGGCCGGGCGGTCGCTGCGGGCTCGGGCGCACACCGCCTCGACGGCGGTACCCACGCCTGCCTGGGCGTCCTGCAGGTCGCCGACGCGGACCGCGCCACCCTCGCCGCCGCCGCCCGCGAGCTCGCCGTGCACGCCGCCGACTCCGGTTGGGACGCGGACCCGCTCGACCTGCTGGCGCTGGGCGCCGTGCGCCGCGGGTTGGTCGTCGCCGCCGTGCCGATCGCCACGTACATCTGGGCGCGGCCGCGCTCGGTGGCCGACGCCCACCGGGTCACGCAGCGCATCGCCGCGAGCGACGAGCGCCGCCTGCGGCTGGACGCGGTGGCCCGCCCGGACGACGGGTTCTACTCGACCTTCGTCGTCCGGAAGATCTCGCGGCGGGTCACCGAGTTCGCCGTCGGCAAGAGCTGGACGCCGAACCAGATCACGATCGCCTCGCTCGGGATCGGGCTGCTGGCCGCGGTGTGCTTCGCCGTGGGCAACCGGGTCGGGCTGATCGCCGGGGCGCTGCTGCTCCAGGTCTCGCTCGTCGTCGACTGCGTCGACGGCGAGGTCGCCCGCTTCACCCGCCGGTTCACCGCGCTGGGCGCGTGGCTCGACGCGACCTCCGACCGGGTCAAGGAGTACGGGGTCTACGCGGGCCTGGCCGTGGGCGCGACCCGGGCGGGGGAGTCGGCTTGGACCCTGGCCGCCGCGACGCTGGCCCTGCAGGTGTTCCGCAACTTCGTCGACTTCGGCTTCGTCGCCCGGCTCGCCGAGCGCAAGGCCGCCGTGCGCGGCGAGCGCGCCCCCCTGGACCGGACGGACGCGGGCCCCGCGCCGGTCGGCCGGCCGGCGTCCGCAGCTGCGCCGGCGGCCGCGTCCCTCGGCCGGGGCGCGGTCTCGCTCTCGGAACGGACCAGCAAGCTGCCCGCGCTGAAGTGGGCGAAGCGGATGGTGTTCCTGCCGATCGGCGAGCGCTGGCTGATCATCTCGGTCGGGGCCGCGATCTCCGGCCCGCGCCTGGTCTTCGGCATCCTGCTCGGCCTCGGGGTGCTCTCCGCGGTGTACGCGACCGCAGGGCGCGTGCTGCGGTCGGTGGCCTCCTCCGACGAGGGCGGCGGCACCGCGCCGCCCGCGGGCACCGCCCCGGCCCAGGCCCGGACGACGGGCGTGCTGCCGCGCGGCGAGCTGGTCGACCTCGTCGACCTCGGTGTCGGGGCCCGGTTGCTCGGCCGCGCCGCTGCCCGCAGCAAGATCCCGCAGCTCGGCGCGGTCGCCTTGGCGTGCGGCCTGGCCGTCCTGGTGGGGCTGGTGACGGCGTCGAACCGCGCCGGGGAGGTCCTGGCCGCGGTCGGCGTCGTCGCGGTCGTGGCGGCGGCGTCCCCGGCCTGGGGCCGCCCGCTCGACGGACGGTTCGGGTGGCTGCTGCCGGGCCTGGTGCGGGGCATCGAGTACGGGCTCGTCGTGCGGCTCGTCGCCGTCGTCGACCCGGGCGCGATGCCGGCGGCGTTCGCGTACCTGTGCGCGGTGACCTACCACCACTACGACACCGTCTATCGCTGGCGGCACACCCGCCGGGGACCCGAGCTGTGGATCTTCGGGGCGGGGCTGGGCCACGACGGTCGGCTGCTCCTGCTGGCCGTCCTGCTCGCGTCCGGGGTCGCGCTCGGGCCCGCTCTGACGGTCCTCGCCGCCGGGCTCGGCGCGCTGTACGTGGCCGAGAGCGCCGGGGCCTGGCGGGCCTGGCTGGCCTCCCGCCCCGCGGTTTCCTGACCGCGAATTACGCGGCCGAATGCGGCCGGGGTAAATGACACCAGTGTTATCTGGACCCGGTCGTCGGGGAATTGCACAAAGGTGATTTAGCGGGCCTGCCACGGGCCCCGCGGTGAATTCCACCCTTGTACTTCGGGAGAAACGGTTGTCGTTGTAGATGACCTTGAGCTTTGATCCCATCAGCATCACTAATCACATACTGAAACTCACGTCACGTTGGAATGCCTTATGGATCAACTATGGGGCACTGCAACATCCCCGGAGGAGATCAGCCCGCCATGCGGATGACCACCGCGCTGCTCGTCCTGACTCTCGCCGCGTCGACCGCGTCCGTCGCCGTTCCCGTGCTCACCGTCCCGGGCGCGGGAGCCCACCCCGTCCGGTCGGAGCTCGTCGACCTCGCCTTCGGTGCCCCCGACCTGACCTCGCGCGACCTGCCCGCCGCCGAGACCGAGGTCGCGCATCGCCTGCTCACCCCGGCGAAGTTCACGAGCCCGTTCTCGATGGTCGGCCTGACCTGGGACCTCGACTCCGCGCCCGACCCGGCGAGCGGCGGCGAGGAGGACTTCGAGCTCAGCGTCCGCACCCGCCAGGACGGGACCTGGACAGGGTGGACGCACCTGCACGGCGACTCCGACGCCCCGGACTCCGACTCCGCGGACACCGAGCCCTCGTTCACCGAGGCCTCGACCAGCACGACCGGCACCGACACGACCGGCGCCGAGGAGCCCGTGCCCGACGACCAGGCCGCCGACGCCTCGCCCGCCGAGCGGGCGGGCACCGCACCGCTGTGGGTCGGGTCCTCCGACGCGCTCCAGGTCCGCCTCGACCGCAAGGCCGGTACCCCGTCCGACGCGCTGCCGACCGGCCTGCGCGCCCTGCTCGTCGACCCGGGGTCCTCCGCCGCGGACGCGGACGCCGGCGACGTCCCGCACGCCATGTCCGAGGCCGCCGCCGACATCGCCTGGCCGACGATCCTGCGCCGCCGCGACTGGGGCGCGAACGAGAAGCTGCGGGACGCCACACCCAAGATCACGGGCGCGATCCAGGCCGGCTTCGTGCACCACACGGCAGGCTCGAACAACTACTCGGCCTCGGACGTCCCGAAGATCCTGCGCGGCACCTACGCGTACCACGTCAAGGGCCGCGGCTGGTCCGACCTCGGCTACAACTTCCTCGTCGACAAGTTCGGCCGGATCTGGGAGGGCCGCGCCGGCGGCGTGGACCGCACGGTCCTCGGCGCCCACACCGGCGGTTTCAACGCCGACACCTTCGGGGTCGCGGCGATGGGCAACTTCGAGACCGCCAGCCCGACGCCGGAGATGCTCGCCGCCATCGCGCAGGTCATGGCCTGGAAGTTCGCGATGTACGGCGACGCCCCCGGCCTCGACCCGCTGACCAAGATCGTCCTGAAGTCGGTCGGCGGCGGGACGGCCCGGTACAAGGCCGGCAAGAAGGCGACGTTCGTCCGGATCTCCGGGCACCGGGACGCCGGGCTGACCGCCTGCCCGGGCAAGAACCTGTTCGCGCAGCTGCCGACGATCCGGACGCTGGTGTCGACGATCCTGGAGACGGAGAGCACGTTCGGCCCGGCGCTGCCGGCGATCGTCGCCCCCGCCGCCCCCGTCGACCAGGAGGAAGCGCCGGCCGAGACGGACGAGGCGGACGAGGTCCGCACGAGGACGGTCAAGCCGGCGGCCACGGTTGCGCCTGGGACGCCTGCCACCTCGGCGACGCCCGACCGCCTCGGCGACGCCCACCGCCTCGGCGACGCCCGCCCCCACGGCGACGAAGCCGCCGAAGAAGTAGTTCAGCTTGCCGGCAGCTGCCGGGTGACCCGCTCGGTGGACACCCGGCGCTCCCGGTGGTCCTCGTCCAGGTTGCGGCACAGCACGACGGACGCGCCCGCGGCCATCGGGGCGAGCAGGCCGGCGAGCAGCCCGCCGGTCGTGCCCGAGGTCGGCGTCGACGAACAGGCGGTCGGCCGGGCCGAGCCCCCAGTCGTCGGCGGCCGCGCGGGCGGCCGCGACGACCTGCGCCCCAGTGGCCACGACCCCGTCCCGCTCGAGGGCCGGCATCGCGTCGGTGACGACGGCGAAGGGCGCGAACACGTCGCCGTAGGCGGGGACCTCGGCCGCGTAGTCGAGCACGCCCGCGGGCACGAGCACCGCGGGCTTGCCGAACGGCCGCATCGGGACGAGGACCTTCTCGCCGGGGCAGCCCGCGGCCGCGTCCAGCCCGTCGGGGTCGGTCACGACGTGGTCGGCGGACGCGGGGTCGGCGCCGGGGACGGCGACCACGCCCGCCGTCCAGCACGCCACGTACCAGACCGCCGTCTGCCAGTGGGACGGCAGCAAGATCGCGAAGCGCTCGCCCGGCCGTGCCGCCAGGTCCTCGACGATCATGTTCGCCGTCTTGGCGACCCAGTTGTCGAAGGTCGTGTACGAGAGTTCGACGCGCTCGCCCGTCGCGTCGTCGTAGAACGTCACGAAGGGGCGCCCCGGGTCGGACCGGGCCGCGGCACGCAGGAGATCTGCCGGGGTCGTCATGGCGCGCTCAGCCTAGACCCGTCCGAGGTGGACGCCGGTTTCCTGCGCAGGTACTTGCGCGGCGTAGGCTGAGGGTGTCCGGCCGGGGTCTGGCCGGTCCCCTTCTGCAAGATTCGTCACGCTAACGTCCGTCCCGATCTCGAGGAGTGATCGAGTGGGCCCCCGCGTCCTCGTCGACGCCACCGCAGTCCCGGCCGACCGCGGCGGAGTAGGCCGCTACATCGACGGGCTGGTCCCCGCACTCGCCGCCGCCGGTGCCGACCTCGCGGTCGCCTGCCAGCGGTGCGACGTCGACCGCTACACCCGGATGGCCCCCACAGCGCGGATCCTCTCGGCGCCCAACACGATCAGCCAGCGCCCCGCGCGGCTGGAGTGGGAGCAGGCCGGCCTGCCGTTGCTGGCGCAGGAGATCGGCGCCGACGTCATCCACTGCCCGTACTACTCGATGCCGCGCGAGACGCCGGTCCCGGTCGTCGTGACCATCCACGACGCCACCGTGTTCAGCCACCCCGACATCCACTCCGACGCCGAGCGCGGCGACTTCTACCGGTCGGCGACCGTCAGCTCGCTCGAGCTGGCGACGCGGTTCATCGTCCCGTCCCGGGCGACGCGCGACGAGCTCGTCCGGATGCTCAACGCCGACCCCGCGAAGGTCGACGTCGCCTACCACGGCATCGACACGACGGTCTTCCGCCCGGCCACCTCGCTGGAGCGCGACCGCGTCGCCGACCGCCTCGGCCTGCGCGGCGGGGCGTACATCGGCTCGCTCGGCGAGATGTCGCGGCGCAAGAACCTGCCCGAGCTGATCCGCGGGTGGACGGTCGCGGTCTCCGAGCTCGACCACCCGCCGGCGCTCGTGCTCGCGGGCCCGGCGACGACCGACCCGGCGATCATGGACGCGGTCCGCGAGGTGCCCGACCACCTGCGCCTTGTCCGGCCCGGCTTCCTGCGGCCGGCCGACCTGCCCGGCTTCCTCAGCGGCGCGCTGGTGATGGTCTTCCCGAGCCGGTCCGAGGGCTTCGGCTTCCCGACGCTCGAGGCGATGGCGTGCGGCGCGGCCGTGCTCATCGCCCGCCGGCTCTCGCTGCCCGAGGTGGGCGGGGAGGCCGCGGCGTACACCGAGCCGAACGCGGCCAGCATCGCCCGCAATATCACGCGGCTGCTGAACGACCCGGATCGGCGGACCGCGCTGAGCAAGGCCGCGCACGCGCGCTCGCAGCTGTTCACCTGGACGGCGTCGGCGGAGATCCACATGGAGACCTACGCCCGGGCGGCCAGCGCCGTCGCGAACAGCAGTTGACCGGCTCGTCGGAGGCGGTGCTCCTGGTCGGCGGCCAGGGCAGCCGGCTCCGGCCGCTCACGTGCTCGACGCCCAAGCCGATGCTGCCGTGCGCCGGCGTCCCGTTCCTGACCCACCAGTTGGTGCGGCTGCGCGACGCGGGTATCTCGCACGTCGTGCTCGCGACCTCGTACAAGGCCGAGGTCTTCGCCGAGTACTTCGGGGACGGCGCGGAACTGGGCATGGAGCTGGACTACGTCACCGAGGTCACCCCGCTCGGCACCGGCGGGGCGATCCGCAACGTCGCCGACCTGCTGCGCGGCGGCCCGGACTCCACGGTGGTCGTGCTGAACGGCGACATCCTCTCGGGGCACTCGCTGGCCGACCAGCTAGCCCTGCACGCCGCCGGCGGCGCCGAGGTCACCCTGCACCTCGTGACCGTCCCGGACGCGCGGGCCTACGGCTGCGTCCCGACCGACGGCGACGGCCGCGTCACCGCGTTCTGCGAGAAGATGCCCGAGCCGGTGTCCGACCAGGTGAACGCCGGCTGCTACGTGTTCCGCCGCGCCGTGATCGACGCGATCCCGGTCGGCAAAGTCGTCTCGGTCGAGCGCGACACGTTCCCGGGCCTGCTCGCCGCCGGCACCCGGGTGCTCGGGTACGTCGAGACCGCCTACTGGCTCGACCTCGGGACGCCCGAGGCGTTCGTGCGGGGGTCGCGCGACCTCGTCCTCGGGGTGCTGGCCTCCAGCGCCGTCCCGGTTCCGGGGCCGTCCGTCATCGCGCTGGACGCCATGATCTCTCCGCGCGCGTCTGTTGCAGGCGGGTCCGCCGTCGGGTCGGGTGTCGTGGTCGCCGAGGGCGCGATCGTGGACGGTTCCGTCTTGATGGACGGGTCGTGGGTCAGCGCCGGCGCCGTTGTCCGCGACTCGGTCGTCGGGGTCGGCGCGCGGATCGGGGCGCGCACGACGCTGTCCTCGTCGGTCGTGGGCGACAACGCGCTGGTCGGGGCCGACAACGAGCTGCGCTCCGGCGCCCGGGTCTGGGCCGACGCCGTCCTGCCCGACGCGACCCTGCGCTTCTCGCCCGACGTCTGACGGCTAGGTCGGCGGGTTGATGATCTGGATCATGCCCGGCATCGTGGACTCGTGGCGCGTCTTACAGACCAGGCTGCAACCGCGATAATCACCTGGTCGAACGTCGCGACGGCCGACCGGCACGTCGGTGCGGGGCAGGAATGACACCGGCGAACTGGTTGGCCCGGCCGCACGAGGATCGCCTCGTCGAGGTCGATGTTGTCCGCGAGCGCGCCGCCGGCGTCGTAACGCCGCGGGCTTCGCGCGCAGCTCCTCCGTCGGATCGACCTCACCCGCCGGCGCGAGCCGCCCGAACCAGTCCGGGTCCTGCAGCCACGCGACGACCAGCGCCTCGACCTGCGCTGATGCCGCCGCCGACCTTCGTGACCTTCACGGCGTTCCCTCCACGGGATGCTCTAGCTGGTGCGGACTTGCGGCTACGGTCCCGGTCAGAGCCCGGTCTGGTTCACGCCGTAGGTGGCTTGCGCGGGGGTGTACCCCTCGAAGGCCAGCTGCTTGAGGAGCCCGGACCGGGAGAACGCAGACATCTCGAGGTAGCTCTTGGCCGACTCTGCCGCCTCGTTTCTCCAGGAAACGTCGATGTTGTCGACGGCGTACGAGGCGTCGCCCTTGTCGTAGCCCTCGAAGGCCAGCTGCTTGATCAGCCCCGAGCGAGAGAAGGCGGAGAAGTCCAAGTAGTTTTCGGCCGAGCGCACGGCGTTGGACTGGGCAGTGGTCGGCTTCGCCGCTTCAGCTTTCGCAGCTTCCTTCGCCTTCTCCGCGGCCTCCTTCGCGGACTTGGCGTCGGCATCCAGTTGAGCCGGGGTCTTCGGCTCCACCGTCGTCTGCGCCTTCGGCTGCTCGACGGCCGCGGTCGTCTCCGGCGGAGCCGAGGAATCGAACGCGCTGCCAATCAGGCCGACAAGCATGAAGGCGCCGAGCCCGGCGAGGACTTTTTGTTTGCGACTGAGGTTGCGGAGATTCATGACGTTTCCCCCCGGTTGGTGTGGATGGTTGGACGTCGTCGCGCAACGCCCCGTTGCGTGTCGACCGGTTGGTTCCGACTCAGCCGTTCAGCCGCGCCGACTGGGCTGAACCGGTGGTTGCATCCCAGGCCGGATCGGGCCTGACCAGCTGCGAGTGGAGTCTCGGCTCCTGAACGGCGGCGAGGTCAAGCCATCACCAACCAGGCGACGATCAACTAGCAGGACATGGACCGGAAGCGGGCCGCAACGCCGCCGTAGGTTGCCGGTCCATGCACACGGCTCATCGAACCTGCAGTAGGGCAGGCTTCCCGTGCATTTTCGGCCGTCCTACTGCAGGTTCGACGGTGCCGATCGCTCTGGCAGCGCGCGCGGGTGTCTCACTACCTGGACCACCGGGGGGGCTTGTCATCTGTTACCGGGCCTTGTCATCCGTCAGGACGGATGACAAGGCCCGGTAACGGATGACAAGTGAGGGTCCGTCAGGCCCCTTTGCTGCGGCGCTTTTTCAGGTCTTGGACGGACCAGAGCACCGTCGCCATCGCGGCGATGCCGCTGGCGATCAGCGTTCCGCCGGTGAACCAGCCGTGGCCGGGCAGGGTCTTGTTCAGCCCCATGAAGACCCCGGCGCCCATGATCGCGAGGCTGGACAGCAGGGCGAACGCGGTTTGCGGCTTGCTGGCGGCGGTCTTGTGCGCGGCGTCCAGGGCCTTGTCGCGGGCCTGGTCGAGCCGCTTCTCGGCCCACTCGAACTCCTGGCTCAGCACGAGCAGCCCGAGGACGATGACGATCAGCCCCGGCCCCGGCAGGACCATCATCGCGATGCCGGTCGCCAGCAGCGCGATGCCGAGGACCGTGACCCCGATCTTGCGGGCCAGCGCGACGGACTTGCGCCGGTCGTCGCTGCCGGAGGTCTTGCTCGCGTCCTGCCCTGAGGACTGCTCGGCGGTCACGTGCGGCCTCCGGGTCGGCTCGGGCGAAGGAGCATGGGGTGCTCGGACAGGTGTACCTCACCACGGACTGCCCGGATGCGCGAACGGGAACCGGTCAGCGGATGTTGCGCTCCGGGGCGTCGGTGGCCGGGTACTTGTCCATGAAGCCCTTCACCGCGTCGCCGGAGAGCTGCTCGCACAGCATCCGGTGCCCGACGGAGGCGTCGTTCTTGACCCCGGAACCGTCGCCGCTCCAGTGCGAGAGCGCGACGCGCTTCTTCTTCGGGAACTGCCCGTACGACTCGTCCCACGCCACCGCGATGAACTGCTGGTACTTGCCGTCGTTGCGCAGTCGCTCGGCAAGGCCCTTGATCTCGTCCTGCTCGTCCTTCGTCATCGTCGCGTCGAACCACAGGATCGTGTAGCCGTGCTCCATGTTGTGCACGAGGTTCTCGACCGGCGGGCGGTCCTTCTCGTTGAAGAACGGCGACGCGGTGAACAGGACGGGGTTCGTGTAGTGCTCGCCGGAGCTCGGCGGGACCTGGTCGTACTCGACCCGTACGCCTTGGACGTGCTTCTGGTTGCCGGACGCCTCGTCGTCGGTCGGCTTGCCGCACTCGGCCTCGCCCTCGGGCACGCCGAAGGAGCTGATCGAGCGCTTCAGCGGGTCGTTGATCTTGCTCGTCGAGCCAGCCGTACGCCTGGCGCCCGAAGATCGCGCCCTGTGATGACGAGCGCGATGCCGAGGAACGCACCGGCCTTCATGCGGTCGGTGCGCTTCTTGCGCCGCTTGAGCTCCTCGATGCGGGCGCGCCGGTCGTCCTGCGGACGGTTCGGCCGTTCCGGCGTGCCCGGCGTTCCGGGCGCCGGCGCACCGCCCGTCGGTTTGTCCGCCACTTTTCGGTCCTCCCCCAGATCGTCCCCCAAGATCACCACAGCCACGGTACTTGGCCGCAGCCGTCGGCCCGGGGTTTTCCGCTCAGGTCAGGGGGTGTTGGGCTCCGGCGTATCGGTCGCGGGGTGATCGTCGACGAACTTCTGGACGACCTCGCCGGAGACGATGCCGCAGTACTGCCGGAAGCCCTCCTTCGCGCCCCAGTGCGAGAGCGCGATGCGCTTGCCGTTCGGGAAGGAGCCGCGTTCCGCCGTGTCCCACGGGCACGGCGATGAACTTGCGGTACTTGGTGTCTTCCCGCATGTTCTCGGCGATCTCCTTGATCTCGTCGACGCCGACCTGGCCGAGCGAGGGGAGGTACCAGAGGATCGTGTAGCCGTGCTCGAGGTTGTGCACGAGCTCCTCGACCGCGGGAGCGTCCTTCTCCGTGTAGAAGCCGCGGGCGTTGACCGTGATCGGCGTGCCGTTGTGCGCGCCCGAGCTCGGCGGGATCGTCGTGTAGGTGACCTTGCCCTCGACGTGGTCGCCGCTGCCCTCGGTCTTGTCCTTCTTCACGTCGCTGCACTCCGCGCCCGCGGCACCGACGCCGATGGACGAGATGGCGACAGCCTCTTTGTTCTTGTCGGAGATGATCTTCACGGTGGGCACGGCGATCATCGCCCCCGCCACGACGACCGCGACCCGCGACGATGGTCATCGTCTTCTTCCGCTCGGCTGCCTTCTGCTGGCGCTTGAGCGCTTCGACCTTCGCGCGGCGTTCGTTCTGCGGCTGCAGCCTTCGGCTTGTTGCCCACGGTGTCTCTCTCGTCGTCAAGGGTGCTTGCCTGCGAGTCTATTGATCTAGCTGGGCTGAGACAGAATCTGACCTCGTGTCGTGCCCCACCGAAGCCACCCGAACCTGGCGTCCGGCTCGTCCGCTCGACCTCGCCCGCACGGTGGGCCCGATGCGCCGAGGCTCGGGCGACCCGGCCTTTCGGGTCGACCCGGACAACGCGATCTGGCGGGCCGTACGCACCCCGGCGGGGCCCGGGACGCTGCGACTCGCCGCGCTCCGGGGTGCCGGGTCGATCGAGGCCACGGCCTGGGGCGCCGGAGCCGAGTGGCTGCTCGAGGCCGTGCCGGCCCTCCTCGGGGAGGACGACGACGCCTCCGAATTCGTTCCCCGGCATCCCGTTCTCCGCGAGGTCGCGGCTCGGCACGCGGGCTGGCGGATCGGCCGCGGGGGCCTCGTCTTCGAGGCGCTCGTGCCCGCGATCCTCGAGCAGAAGATCACCGGCAAGCAGGCCCGGGCGTCCTGGCGGTTCCTGCTGCACCGCTACGGCGAGCCCGCGCCCGGCCCCGCCCCGGCGGGCGTGCCGCACGGGCTGCGGGTCCCGCCGTCCGCCGCGCAGTGGGCCCTGATCCCGTCCTGGGAGTGGCACAAGGCAGGCGTCGAACCGGCCGCCTCCCGCGCGATCGTGACCGCCGCCCGCGCCGCAGGCCGGCTCGAGGAGACCGTCACCCTGGGCTCGGACGTGGCCGACCGCCGGCTGCGGTCGATCCCCGGCATCGGCGTCTGGACGTCCGCGGAGACCCGCCAGCGCTCGCACGGCGACCCCGACGCGATCTCGGTCGGGGACTACCACCTCGCTCACCTCGTCGGCGTCGCGCTGACCGGGCACCGCGTTGACGACGCCGGGATGCTCGAGCTACTCGCCCCCTACGCCGGCCACCGCTACCGGGTCACGCGGCTGATCGAGATGTCGGGCATCGACTTCCCGCGCTACGGGCCGAGGATGACGATCCAGGACCACAGACAGCATTGAATTGCGCGCTCCGCGCGCGTCGCGCTCCTGGCGTGCGCCGTCGCCGGTGGAGGGAGGCCTACAACTCCAGGGTGAAGTCGGCCGGGTCGCGCGGGGGGCGGTCGGGGGCCGCGGACGCCGGGACGCCGACGGCGATCGCGCCCATCGGGTCCCAGCCGGCCGGCAGGCCGAGCGAGGCGCGGGCGACGTCCCGGCAGAAGATCGTCGACGACACCCAGGCGGAGCCGAGGCCCTCGGCCGACAGCGCGACCAGCAGGTTCTCCACCGCGGCGCCCATCGCGACGACGAACATCTCGCGCTCGCAGGCGTTGCGCCGGGCGTCCGGGTAGGTGTGCATCCCGTCCGGGACGAGGCACGGCACGACGATCAGCGGCGCCCCGCGCAGGACGTCGCCGCGGCGAGTCCGCTTGGCGATCTGCTCGGCAGTGAACGCGTCCGCGGTCAGGTCGGCGACCCAGGCGGCGAGCATGTCGTCGAGCAGTTGGGTGCGGGCGTCGGCCGACCACAGGGCCACGAACCGCCACGGCGTCGTGTGGTGCGGCGCCGGGGCGGTGACCGCCGCGGCCAGCGCACGCGTCACGGCGCCGCGGTCGACCGGGTCGTCGGTGTAGAACCGCACCGTCCGCCGGTTGGTCACGGCCGTGCGCATGGCCTCGGCCGTCCCGAGGGAGAACATGTCGTCCGCCGCGGCGCGGACCAGTGCGCGGGCCCCGGGGCCGTCCGCCGGGGTGAGCAGGTGCCCCAGCCCGCGCACCACGGCCATCGGGACGCCGGCGAGCTTGGTCTTGACCAGTTCGGCGGCGGCGGCGATCTCGTCCGCGACGGCGACGACGGTGACCTCGAGCAGGTTGCCGTACGCGTCGTGCGCGCCGCGCAGGTCGTGCGCAGGGTCGAGGCCGGCGACGCCGATGGCGACGTCGACGACGCCGTTGCGCCAGGGCCGCCCGAGGCTGTCGGTGACGACGACCGCGACGTCGACCCCGAGCCGCTCGCGCACGCCGGCCCGCAGGGCGCGGGCCGAGGCGTCCGGGTCGAGGGGGAGCAGCAGGACGGTCCCGGGCTCGGTGTTGCTCGCGTCCACCCCGGCGGCGGCCAGGACGAGGCCGTGGCGCGTCTCGACGATGCGCGGTCTCGCGGCGCCGGGCGACGACCCGGACGGTCTCCGCCTCGATCGCCGCCGCGCGGTCGGTGCCGCGCAGCACGCGACCCTCGGCCTTGCTGAGGATCTTGCTGGAGACGACGAGCACGTCCCCGTCGCGCAGGAACGGCGCGTGCGCCGCTGCCAGCGCGGCCAGGTCGTCGCCCGCGCGGACCTCGCCGACGCCCTCGACGGGCAGGATCTCGACGAGTCACGACGAGCTCCGCGGCCAGGGCCAGCGCCGCGCCGGCCATCGCGGCGGTCGCGGCCAGGTCGCGCATGAGCAGCGGGACGGCCCGGGCGCGGATGCCGGCCGCCTCGATCGCGGGGACGGCGTCGGCGTCGCGCGTGTCGACGAGCCAGCCGTCGAGCAGGCCGGGCCCGTAGTGCTCGGCGACCGCGGCGGCGGAGGTCTCGACGCCGATCGCGGCGAGCATCTTGTCGGCCATGCCGCGCACGGGGGCGCCGCCGACGATGGGGGACAGGCCGACGACGGGGGCGGCGGCGTCGCGCACGGCCTCCGCGGATGCCCGGCACGGCCAGGATCGTGCCGATGCTGACCACCGGGTTGGACGGCGGCAGCAGGATCACGTCGGCCGCGCGCGATCGCCTCGAGCACGCCGGGGGCGGGCGCCGCCTTGTCCGCGCCGACCGGCACGACCGCGAGCGCGTCGGGCCCGGCGCGCAGCCGGACCCAGTACTCCTGGAAGTGCACGGTCCGGGTGCCGCCGGGGGCGTCCGGGTCGGCGATGCTCACGTGGGTCTGGACGGGGTCGTCGCTCATCGGCAGCAGCCGGACGCCGGGTCGCCACCGCTCGCACAGCACGGCGGTCGCGGCGGACAGGCTCGCGCCGCCGGCGAGCAGCTGTGTGCGGACGAGGTGGGTCGCGAGGTCGCGGTCGCCGAGGGCGAACCAGCTCGGGTCCGGTCGCCGTAGGCCGCGAGCTCGGCCGAGACCGCGTACGTCTCGGCTGCCCGGCCCCAACCCTGCTCCGGGTGGATGCCGCCGCCGAGGGTGTACATGACGGTGTCGAGGTCGGGGCAGACGTGCAGCCCGTGCAGGGTGATGTCGTCCGCGGTGTTGCCGACGACGGTGACGTCCAGTGGCCCGACGGCGGGGGCGGTCGCCGGAAGGGCCAGCAGCCCCCGGAGGAACCTGGCCGCACCGATGCCTCCGGCCAGCACGACGACACGCACCCGGGCATGGTCGCACCCGCCGACGGGGGGACCTGCGGGGGGCCGCTGCCGGGGCGCTGCGCGGGCGCTGCGGCAAAGATTTTCGTCGACTTATCTGCACGCGGCGCGGCATCCGCGGGGAGAAGAATGATCACGCTCGGTGATCTCACCGGAGCTTCGTGACCCTTCCGGTGCACGATCAGGAAGATCTCTCGGCACCCGCTGCCGAAATGTCGGTTGTTCCGTGCGACCTGCGCCTTCACCGGTGCGACTGCGGTTCGCCTTTGGGACGGCAGTGGCGGACGGGGAGAAAAGTCGGAATTGGCCCGTGTCGCCACGCTCGCCGGGGTCGCGGCGGCAGGGCAGTCGCGGAGCGTGTCCGAAGGTGGGCCGAGGCTCGCCGTCGCCACGCCCGAGCTTTGCTCTCGCTTTGCGCCAATAGCATCGTTCCGGTTGACGGGAGAGGATTGGAGGCGTGTAATTCCACTCGTGTCGTTCACTCAAGGTGACGGCGGTAAGGGCTAGGCGAGGGCCTCCGAGAAGGCCCGGGCACGGCGCAAGGCGCAAGGCCAGAGTGCAAGTTCACGGGCGGACTCAGGGTCGAGGAGGCAGCAATGGGCGAGGTGTTCCTCCCGTTGCTCGGGGGTGTGGAGCGGGAACTTACGTGGCAGGAACGGGCGCTGTGTGCCCAGACGGATCCGGAGGCGTTCTTCCCGGAGAAGGGCGGCTCGACGCGGGAGGCCAAGAAGGTCTGCCTGTCGTGCAACGTCCGCAACGACTGTCTGGAATACGCCCTGGCCCACGACGAGCGGTTCGGAATCTGGGGTGGGATGTCCGAGCGCGAGCGTCGCCGGCTGAAGAAGCGCGCCGTCTGAGCTGACGGCAGAGCCGGAGTGCCCGGGGAAAATTCGGGCACTCCGGGGCAAGCCGGGCGGCGGGCGGTAACGCCGGGGTGAGGTCGGGGCAAGGTTCGGACGAGCGGTGCTCGCGGTCTCGAACCGTCCTCTAGTGTGGCGAGAGCGTCGAGATCTTGCCCGGCGCACCCGCCCCGAGACGTCGACACCCGGACCGGTCGCCCCGCATGCCCGCACCGACTACTCCGCAGGCCAGTCAGACGCAGTTCGGCCGGCACGATGTCACCGCCGTTCTGGTGACGCACGACGGCGAGCGCTGGTTGCCCCGCGTCCTGCCTGCGTTGCACCGGCTGAACCGCTCCTGGCAGCGCCTGGCGGTCGCCGACACGGCGAGCGCCGACGCCACCCGCGACCTGCTGCGGCCGTGGATCTCCGACGACGACGTCACGGCCATCTCCCGTGCCGCGCGGGTTCGGCGAGGCCGTCGCCTCCGCGCTCGCGCTGGCGGACCGCCGGGCCGAGGCGGCGCAGCAGCAACACCCGACCGAGGACGGCGACGGCGAGACCGTCCGCTGGGTCTGGTTGCTGCACGACGACTGCGAGCCCGACCCCGGACGCGCTCGACCATCTGCTCGCCGCGGTCGACGCCGACCCGGCGCTGGCGATCGTCGGGCCCAAGCTGCGCGGCTGGTACCAGCCGGGCGTCCTGCTCGAGATGGGCGTGACGATCGGCGGCGGCGGCCGGCGCGAGACCAACCTCGAGCGCGGCGAGCAGGACCAGGGCCAGCACGACAGGCGCACGGAGACCCTGGCGGTCTCGTCCGCGGGCATGCTCGTGCGCCGCGACGTGTGGGACGCGCTCGGCGGCTTCGACCCGCACCTGCCGCTGATGCGCGAGGACGTCGACCTGTGCTGGCGGGCCTGGCTCGCGGGCCACAAGGTCGCCGTCGTGCCGGCCGCGGTGATGTACCACGCGGAGGCCGCCGCGCAGGAGCGCCGCGAGGTGCACGCCGGCGGGCGGCGCATCCACCTGCTCGACCGGGCGGGCGCCATGCGCGTCCTGCTCGCCAACTCGCCGACGCGCACGTTCGTGTTCGCGATGCCGCGCCTCGCCGTCGGCACGATCCTGCGGGTGCTGGGCCTGCTGCTCGCGAAGCTGCCGCGCCAGGCCGGGGACGAGCTACTGGCCCTGGGCGCCGTGATCGTCCGCCCGCGGGCCGTGCTGGCGATGCGGGCGGCCCGGCGGGAGGGGCACAAGGTGGCGCCGGAGTCCCTGCGCCGCCTCTTCCCAGCCACCGGGCACCAGCTGCGCCAGGGCCTCGAGACGCTCGCCGTCGCCGCGGGCGGCCGCCGGGTCGCCGAAGCGCCGATCGGCAAGCACCGCGCGGCCGAGACCGGCCCGGTGCCGGACGAGGAGGAGAACCTCGACCTCGGCGCCGGCGGCCTCGTCTGGCGCCGGATCAAGCGCAGCCCCGGTTGGTTGCTCGTCGGCGGCCTGCTCGTACTCACTCTGCTGGCGACCCGGCACCTGCTCTTCGGCGGGCGGCTCGCCGGCGGCGCGCTGCTCCCGGCGCCGGACGGGGCCGGCGCGCTCTGGTCGGCCTACACCTCCGCCTGGCACCCGACCGGCATCGGCGGCGCCGCGTCCGCCCCGCCGTACCTGGCCGTGGTCGCCGCGGTCGGGACCCTGCTGCTCGGCAGCGCCAGCCTCGCCGTGACCGTCCTGCTGCTCGGGTCCGTCCCGCTCGCGGGGCTGAGCGCCTACATCGTCTCCGGCGGCCCTGCCGACCTCGCGCCTGCTGCGGGTCTGGGGCGTCCGCCGCGTACGCGCTGGTGCCCGTCCTGACGGGGGCCGTGGCCGCCGGTCGCCTCGGGTACCGCAGTCGCGACCGCCCTGCTCCCGCTGTTCGCGCTGGCGTGCGTCCGCGCGGTCGGCGTCGGAGGCAAGGCCGGCACCCAGCGCGGCGCCTGGACGGCCGCGCTCCTGCTCGCCCTGCTCACGGCGTTCGTCCCGCTGGCCTGGCTGTTGGCGCTCGCCGTCGCGGTCCTCGCCGTGGCCACGCTCGGCCGCGTCGACCCGACGCTGTGGCGGCGGCTGGTCATCGTGATCGGGTGGCCGCTCGTGCTTCTGCTGCCGTGGTCGGCCCGGCTGTTCGCGCACCCCTCGATGTTCCTGACCGAGCCCGGCCCGCCCGGCCCGGGGCTGTCCGAGCCCGCGCGCGGCGCGCTGAACCTGCTGCTGCTCAGCCCGGGCGGGCCCGGCCCCGTCCCCGGCTGGACGGGCACCGGCCTCGTGCTCGCCGGCCTCGTCGGGCTGGCGCTGGCGGTCGGCGCCCGCCGGAGCGTCGCGACGGCCGGGTGGGCCGTCGCGGGTGTCGGGTTCGGCTTCGCCCTGCTCGTCAGCCGGCTCGACGTCGCCGCTCCCGCCGGCGGGCAGTCCGTGGCCGCCTGGCCCGGCCTCGCGGTCGCGCTGGCGGCGGGCGGGGTGCTGGCCGCGGCCCTCGTCGGCCTCGACGGCGCCCACCGCAGCCTCGCGGCGCGCGACTTCGGGGCCGTCCAGATCGTGGCGGTCGCCGTGGCTGCGCTCGCGGTCGCCGGGCCCGTGGTCGCCGGGTCGGCCTGGGCGCTGCGCGGCGCCGAGGGCCCGCTGCACCGCGCCAGCCCCGTCCTCGTGCCGGCGCACGTCGCCGCGGAGGCCGACACCGTCGACCGGCCGCGCACGCTCGTCCTGCGCACCCGCGGGCAGGCGACGCTGTCCTACGCCCTGGTGCGCGGCGAGGGCCCGCGCCTCGGCGACACCGACGGGACGACGCCGAAGGAGGCGTTCCGCCGCCTCGACGACCTCGTCGGCGACCTGGTCTCCGGCCGCGGCGGCGAGCAGGTGGCGCGCCTGGCCGACTTCGCCGTCCGCTACGTGCTGGTGCAGGCCCCCGTGGACGACGGCCTGGGCCGCGCGCTCGACTCCGTCCCCGGGCTGGAGCGGGTCAGCGCCCCCGGCGGCGACGGCCTCTGGCGGCTCGAGGCGCAGATCGCCCGCGTGCGGATGGCCGGGCCGAAGGAGCCGATCCCCGTCCCGTCCGGCGTGCTCGGCGCCGAAGCCGACCTGCCCCCCGCCTCCGGGGTCACCTCGCTGGCGCTCAGCGAGCCCGCGCACGGCAACTGGCGCGCGACGCTGGACGGCGAGCCGCTCGCGGCCGAGGTGCACGACGGCTGGGCGCAGTCGTTCGCGCTGCCCGAGACGGGCGGCAAGCTGGTCCTGACCTACGACGACCCCGTCCGGGGGATGTGGGTCTTCTCCCAGATCTCGCTGCTGCTCGTGATGATCGTGCTGGCCCTGCCGGGCGGCGGCGGGCCGCGCCCGTCCGACGAGGAGCAACTGCCGACGGCCACGGTCCCGGCGCGCCGGCACGCCCACGGCGAGTCCCTCGAGCCGGGCGCGACTTCTCACACCGGCGACCACGCCGGCAAGCTCGCGGGGAGCCCGGCGTGACCGCGCCCCGGCACCGCGGCGCCGGTCCCGCGGAGGAGCCCGTGCCGCTGGCGTCGAACGCGCGTCCGACGCTCGTCGTGATCTCGCTGCTCTGCGCGGCCGGGCTGCTGGCGCAGGTCGCCGGCGGCGGCGGCGGATCCTCGGCGGCCGTCACCGACGAGGTGCGCACGACCGCGCTCGCCTGCCCCGCCCCCGCGGTGACCGGCAGCGGCGTGGCCAGCGCGGTGACCCTGGCCGTCCCGCCGAAGACGGCCGAGGCGGGGGAGGAGGTGCAGGCCGCTGCCGGCGCGACGCCGGACCCCGCCGCGACCCCCTCGGCGGACGGAGCCGAAGCGGCGGACGAGGGCAGAGCGTCGCTGTCGGACCTCGGCGGGTCCCGGGTCCGCGCCAGACTGGCCGACTCCGGCACGGCGACCGCCGACGCCAGCAGGGACTCGGTCCCCGCCCAGCTGGCCCAGGGATCCGGTGGCCTGGCGCCGGGCCTCGCGGCCGAGCTGGTCACCCAGTCGAGGTCCGGCCCCGGGCGCGGGCTGTCGGCCGCGTCCTGCGTCCTGCCCGGCACCCGGTTCTGGTTCGTCGGCGCGAGCACGGCCGGCGGGCGCCGCGACCGTCTCGTCCTCACCAACGCCGACGACACCCCCGCCCTGGTCGACCTGCTCTTCTGGAGCGACAAGGGCGCCGCGGACGTGCCGAACTCCAGCGACGTGTCGGTGCCCGCGAACTCCGTCCGGGAGATCCCGCTGGACGGGATGAGCTCGGGCCACAAGCGACTCGCGATCGGGGTGACCGCCACCCGCGGGCGCGTCGCCGCGGCGCTGCACGACCAGGACGCCCCCGGGATCGACTCCCGTGGCGTCGACTGGATCGCGCCCGGCGGCCGACCCGGCTCGGACGGTCGTCATCCCCGGCGTCCCCGACGGCACGCTGGGCCGGCGCCTGCAGCTGTTCGCGCCGGGGGCGGACGCGACCGTGAAGGTCCGCCTGCTGACCAACGACAACGACTTCGTCCCCGCCGGGGTCGACACCCTCGAGCTGCGTGCCGGCCGCGTGTCCGAGTTCGACCTCGGGCCCGCCGCGGACACCCAGGCCGCCGGGATCGTCATCACCTCCGACCAGCCCGTCGTCGCCGCCGTCCGCGTCACCCGGACGTCGAAGTCCGTCACCGACGTCGCGTACGCGACCGCCGCCGAGGCGCTCACCGCGCCCGCGACCGTGCCGGACGGCCGCGCCGGCGACGACGGCTGGACCCGGCTGTTCCTGACCGCGCCCAACGCCCCCGCCTCCGTGACCGTCCGGTCGACCGCGGCGTCGGGCAAGGCCACGGAACAGGTCGTCGAGATCCCGGCCGGCCGGACGTACAAGGTCGACCCGACGCCGAAGGGCGCGACCCGCTACACCGTCGTCGTGACGCCGAACCCCGGTTCCGGGCCGGTGTACGCCGCCCGCGTGCTGCGGGCCGGCTCGACCGACGTCACGATCGTGCCGCTGCGCAGCGGCCGGTTCACCGTCGTCATCCCCCGCGTCGTCACCGACCTCACCGCGACCACGCGTCGCTGACGCCTGGCCGCTGACGCCTGGCCGCTGACGCCTGGCCGCCTGGCAAGGGGCCCCAGCCGCGCCGTCTACCATCGGCCGGGCGATGACCGACCTGGGGAGAGCCGTCAGCCGGGAGGGTCTCGACGTCCCGGCATGTACGTGCGGCCACGCTCAGGCCGCGCCCCCGGCCTCCGCAGGGGCCCGCCCCGCGGAGCAGCGGCCGCCCGGCTGGCTGCTCTACGCGCTCGTGTTCGTCGTCGGCATGGCCAGCCTCGGGGCTGAGATCGCCGCGGCCCGGCTGATCGCCCCGTTCTTCGGCGCCTCGACGATCGTCTGGGCGAACACGATCGGCATCGTCCTGGTGGCGCTGTCGATCGGCTACTGGCTCGGCGGCCGGTTGGCCGACCGGCACCCGAACCTGCGGAGCTTGTGCCTCGCGGTGCTGATCTCGTCGGTGCTGATCGCGATCGTGCCGTTCGTCGCCCGCCCGTTCCTCGACTTCTCCGTCGCGGCGCTCGACGAGATCGAGGCGGGGGCGTTCGTCGGCTCGCTCCTCGGCGTCCTGGTGCTGATCGCGGTGCCGGTCGTCGTGCTGGGGACCTGCTCGCCGTGGGCGATCCGGCTGGCCCTGGTCGGGTCCGACGTCGCGCACGCCGGCCGGGTGGCGGGGCGGCTCTACGCGTTCTCCACTGCCGGCTCCCTGTTCGGGACGATGATCGCGGCGCTCGTCCTGATCCCGTTCGTGGGCACCAAGCGGACGTTCGTCGTCTTCGCCCTCGCCCTGGCAATCGTCGGGGTGCTGGGCCTCGGCTGGCGGTTCGTCGCCCCGCCCGTCGTGCTCGCCGTGGTCGTGGCGTTGCCGGCGGGCACCGTGAAGGCCGTCGAGGACGGACGGATCCTGTACGAGGGGGAGTCCCGCCAGCAGTACATCCGGGTGATCGAGGACCTCGACGGCGACCGGATCCTCGAGCTCAACGAGGGCCAGGCGATCCACTCGCTGCTGCCCGCGGACGGGTACCTGACCCGCAACTACTGGGACAGCTTCCTCGTCCTGCCGTTCGTGGCCCGCCCGCACCCGCCGCGCAAGGTCGCGATCCTCGGCAACGCCGCCGGAACCGTCGCGCGCCAGTACGGGCACTTCTGGCCGTGGGCGCAGGTGCACGCGGTCGAACTCGACGAGCAGGTCTCCCAGGTCGGGTTCGACTACTTCGACATGGGCTCGAACGCGAACCTGACCGTGTTCGACGACGACGCGCGCCCCTGGCTGCGCCGCGCGACCGACGACTACGACCTGATCATCGTCGACGCCTACCACCAGCCCTACATCCCGTTCTACCTGGCGACGAAGGAGTTCTTCGAACTCGCCCGCGAACGCCTCGCGCCCGGCGGGATCGTCGCCGTCAACGTCGGCCACCCGGAGGGCAACGACGACCTCGAGCGGGTCCTCGGCGCGACGATGGCGCAGGCGTTCCCCACCGTTCTGCGTGACCCGGTCGAGGACATCAACACCGTCCTGATCGGCTCGTCCGGCCCGGCGTCCGCCGCCGCCCTGCGCGAGGCCGCCGCCGCCCTGCCCGACGACATCTCCCACCTCGCCCGCGACGCCTCCGGCCGGATCGGCCCGCGCCTGCCCGGCGGCGTGGTCTACACCGACGACAAGGCCCCGGTCGAGTGGCTCACCGACCAGTCCCTCCTCGGCTACGCGGCCGACCACTAGCCCTTACGTCCGGCAGATCGTCGGTCCTAGGGCGCTGTTTGCCGGACGCTACGGGGTGGGGGTCAGGCGTTCCGCGAGCCAGGCGATCGCGAGCGGGTAGCGGTAGTCGATCTGCGCGTGGGTGGCGTCGAACAGCTCGAACCGGACGCGGTCGTCAGGCAGGCCCACGGCCGCCAGTGCGTCCCGGTACGCGAGCGCGCCGAGGTCGAGGAAGAAGTCGTCGCGCGTGCCGGCGTCGACCCAGACCGAGTGCAGGGACGCGGCGGCGCCGGGGAACCGCGGCACCATCCGGACGGGGTCGAGATCGCAGCCAGCGCTCCCACACGTCCGGGACCAGGGCGCCGGTGCGCGGGTCGAACGGCAGCACCGGCGTGCCGTCGGCGGCGGGGGAGAAGCACGCCGCGACGCCGTAGAGGCCGAGCAGGAGGCCGTCGCCGTCCCGGGTGAACGCGGTCCGCGAGCGGAAGTCGGCCCACCATGCGTGCGGGTCACCGTCGTACGGACGCAGGGCCCGCGCGGCCGGGCCGAAGTCGCGCAGGTAGCAGCCCTCGTACAGCGCGTCGCCCGCGTGCGTCGCGAGCGCGCCGAACAGGTCGGGCCGCAGCAGCGGGGTGATCATCGCGCCGAACCCGCCGCTGGACTTGCCCGCCACCGCGCGGTGTTCGCGCCCAGGAAGCGTCCGGTAGCGCGCGTCGACGAACGGCACGACCTCGTCGCAGAGGTACGAGTGGTAGCGCGCCCGTCCCGGCGGAGTCGACGAACTGGCTGCCGCCGTAGGCCGTCCACGCGTCGACGAGGACGACCACGCACGGCGGCGGCGCGGCCGGGCCCGCGAACAGCGCGTCGAGCGCCTCGGGGAACGTCGGGCGGAACGCCGTGCGGTTGCCCCACATCGCGACCTGCCCGGTGTAGCCCTGCAGGACGTACACGGCACGGGTAGCGCCGGTCGGAATCGTCGTAGCCCGGCGGCAGGTACACCCACAGCGGGCGGACGTGGGGGTCGCCGAGCGGGTTGCCGCGCAGCAGCTCGCTGTCGACCTCGACCTGATCCAGCGGTCCGAGCGGCACTCACTCGCTCCGCGGGAACGCCGGGTCGACGGTCTCGGGCTCGAGGCTGAGCAGGTCGGCGACCTGCTCGACGACGAGGTCGTGGACGAGGGCCATCAGGTCCTGCGGGGTGGCGGCGCGGGCCTCGATCGGGCGCCGGTACAGCGACGATCCGAGCGGGGTGCCCGGCGCCGCCCGGGTAGAGCCGGGCGAGCGGCGGGAGGTCGAGCGCGAGCGGGTCGCGGCGGGGTCGGGCGGTACCGTCCGCGACGGCGAAGTCGACGGTGGCGAGCTCGCGCTCCCAGCGCGCCTCGAGCCGTTCGACCGCGTCTTCGACGAGGTCGACGAACCGGTCCGCGCGGGTGCGCGCGAGCGGGCTGTCGGGCGGGGCGAGCGGGCCGTACGCGCCCGGGAGCAGCCCGCCGGGCAGGGAGGCCGCGGCGGGGCCGGACGTCCAGCGCGGGCCGCGCAGGCCGCGCGAGCGCCGGTCGCGGCTGCGGTTCGCGGGGCCGGCGCGCGGACCACCTCGGCGGACCCGCGGCCCTCGCCGCGACCGTCGCCGAGCCGGAGGATCCCTCGCTTGCGCACGTTCCGAAGCGTACGCCGCGCCCGGCCCGCGGGAGGGCAGCCGCGGAGGGCGAACCGCAGCGCGCCGGGCGACACAGCTCTCCCCGGGGGCGGCAATCCCGGGCGGGGGCCCGACGCCGGAGTACCTTCACCTTTGTGAGTCCCGTCAGGCGATGCTCCCGTAATGCGTGCCCCCGGTCTGCGGTGGCCACACTGACCTACGTCTATGCCGACTCCACGGCCGTGCTTGGCCCCTTGGCGACCTACGCGGAGCCGCACTGCTACGACCTGTGTTCGGAGCATGCGGAACGGCTGACCGCCCCCCGGGGCTGGGAGGTCGTGCGTCTCGCTCCGGACCCGGACGCGGGCGGCCCCTCCAGCGACGACCTCGAGGCCCTGGCCAACGCCGTCCGTGAGGCCGCCCGGCCCGCTCCGTCTGCCGTCGGCAACGGTTCCATGATCGAGGTCGGGCGCCGCGGCCACCTGCGCGTGCTGCGTTCCACCGACGGCTGACTTCCCGACGCGTCCGGCGCCCGCGCCCGCGCGGATAGGGTCGTCCCGCCGGCCACCACAGCTGCCGTCAGGAGTCCGTGTGCGCGACCTCGCCAAGATTGTCAAGGCCTACGACATCCGCGGAGTCGTGCCCGACGAGTTGGACGAGGACACGGCCTTCGCGCTCGGCGCCGCGTTCGCCGAGGTCGTCGCGGAACCCGGCCGCGGCGGTCCGACCGCCCAGATCGTCGTGGGCCGCGACATGCGCGGCACCTCCGAGCCGCTCGCCGCGGCGTTCGCCGCCGGCGTGACCTCCCGCGGCGTCGACGTCCTCGACATCGGGCTCGCGTCCACGGACACCGTCTACTTCGCCAGCGGCCACCTGCGCTGCCCCGGCGCGATGTTCACCGCGAGCCACAACCCCGCGCAGTACAACGGGATCAAGCTCTGCCGCTCGGGGGCGGCGCCCGTCGGGCAGGACACGGGCCTCGCCGAGATCCGCAAGCTCGCCGAGGCGGGCCTGCCGCCGTCGGCGCTCACGCCCGGCACGGTGACCTCCCGCGACGTCCTGCCGGAGTACGCGCACCACCTGCACACCCTCGTCGACCTGGCCGGGATCCGGCCGCTGCGCGTCGTCGTCGACGCGGGCAACGGGATGGCCGGCCACAGCGTCCCGACGTGCTTCGCGGGGCTGCCGCTCGCGCTCGTCCCCCTCTACTTCGAGCTGGACGGCTCGTTCCCCAACCACGAACCGAACCCGATCGAGCCGGCGAACCTGCTCGACCTGTCGGCGGCCGTGCTCGCGCACGAGGCCGACCTGGGCCTGGCGTTCGACGGCGACGCCGACCGCTGTTTCGTGGTCGACGAGACGGGCACACCGATCTCGCCGTCGGCGATCAGCGCGCTCATCGCCGTCCGCGAGTTGGCCCGCGAACCGGGCGCCGCGGTCGTCTACAACCTGATCACCTCGCGCGCCCTGCCGGAGATCGTCGCCGAGCACGGCGGCGTCCCGGTGCGCACGCGCGTCGGGCACTCGTTCATCAAGGCCGTGATGGCCGAGACCGGCGCGGTCTTCGGCGGCGAGCATTCCGGGCACTTCTACTTCCGGAACTTCTGGTTCGCCGACTCGGGCATGCTCGCCGCGATGCACGTCCTCGCGGCGCTGGGCGGGCAACCTGTGGGGACGCTGCTTTCGACCTTGGTCGGCAGCTTCGAGCGCTACTCTGATTCCGGGGAAATCAACAGCACCGTGGGGGACACGACCGCCTCCCTGGCCGCCGTTCGGCAAGCCTGGGAAGCACGCGAAGGGCACAGCGTCGACCTGCTCGACGGGCTCAGCATCACCGGCCCGGACGCGTGGTTCAACGTCCGCCCGTCCAACACGGAGCCGCTGTTGCGCCTGAATGTCGAGGCTGTCGACGCGGAGCGCATGGCGGCCGTGCGGGACGAGGTGCTCTCGATGATCCGGGGGGAGCCGGGCGTCCCGGCACCTGCACAGGAAGAGGAGTCACCGTGACCGACGTAGGTATCGACGAGAAGCTGTTGGAGATCCTGGCCTGCCCGAAGTCCCGCTCGCCGCTGCGCCTGGACGCGACCGCCGCCGAGCTGGTCTGCACCGACCCCGCCTGCGGGCTCGCCTTCCCGATCCAGGACGGCATCCCCGTCCTGCTCGTCGACTCCGCCCGCGTGCCCGGCACCCCCGGGATCTGACCGGTGCACCTCGACCCTGACGTTCTGGACGACCTCGCCGCGATCGCCGCCGGCGACCCCGCCGACATGCTCGGCGCCATCGCCTCGTCCGGCAGCCAGGTCCGCGGCGGCGCCGCCGCAGCCGAGAAGGCCGGCATCGCCGACCTCGCCGACGGCGAGCGTCCCCGGGTCGTCGTCGTCGCGGGCATGGGCGGCTCCGCCGCCGCGGGCGACGTCCTGGCCGCCATCGCCGGCTCCGGCTGCCCCGTCCCGATCGTGGTGCACCGCGGCTACGGGCTGCCCGGCTGGGTCGGCCCGTCCGACCTGGTGCTCGGGGTCTCGTCCTCGGGCCGCACGGAGGAGACGCTCTCAGCCGTCGCCGAGGCCGGCCGCCGCGGCGCCCGGCTCGTCACGGTCGGCACCGCCGACTCCCCGCTCACCGAGCTGTCCGACGCCGCGCACGGCCTGCACATCCCTGTGGACGACGGCGGCCGTCAGCCACGCGCGTGCATCTGGTCCCTCGCCGTCCCCATGCTGCTGACCGCCGGCGCGCTCGGGCTGGTGGACGTGGGCGCCGACGCGCTCGAGGACGCCGCCGACCTGCTGGACGCGATCGCCGTCCGCTGCGGGCCGGACGTTCCGGCGGCCGCGAACCGGGCCAAGGAACTGGCCCTGCACCTCGCCGGCGGCATCCCCGTCGTGTGGGGGGTCTCGGACATCGCGGGGGCCGCCGCGCACCGCTTCTCCTGCCAGATCGCCGAGAACGCCAAGATGCCGTCGGTGGTCGGCACCCTGTCCGAGCCGCACCACAACCAAGTCGTCGCCTTCGACGGCCCGCTCGGTCGCGGGCTCGGCGGGGCCGGCGCGGCGGGGCTGCGGATGCACCTCGTCGTGCTGCGGGACGCGGAGGAGCACCCCCAGCTCGCCCGCCGCGGCGTCGAGTCGATGATCCTCGCTGCCGAGTGCGACGTTCCTGTGACCGACCTGCGAGCTGAAGGAACGCACCCCGTCGTCCGCCTGGCGAGTCTGGTCGGGCTCACCGACTTCGCTAGCGTCTACCTGGCGCTCACGCTCGGGATCGACCCGACCCCGGTGGAGCCCATCGTCATCCTGAAGAGCCGCATCGCCCGCTGATCCCACCCCGGGCGGTCGTCTCGAGACCGCGCGGGGGAGCAACACCATGAGTACCGGTGGCGGAACGAAGGCGATCGTCGCGGCCCTGCTGGCCAACCTCGGCATCGCGGCGACGAAGCTCGTCGCGTGGGTGCTGACCCAGTCGTCGTCGATGCTCGCCGAGGCGATCCACTCCCTCGCGGACTCCGGCAACCAGGCGTTGCTCCTGCTCGGCGGCAAGCGCGCCAAGCGCGAGGCCACGACCAATCACCCGTTCGGGTTCGGCCGCGAGCGCTACATCTACGCGTTCCTCGTCTCGATCGTGCTGTTCTCTGTCGGCGGGATGTTCGCCCTGTACGAGGGCATCCACAAGCTTCAGGACCCGCACGCGATCGACGAGTGGAAATGGGTGCCGGTCGCGGTCCTCGTCTCCGCGATCCTGATGGAGACCTTCTCGTTCCGCACCGCGATCGTCGAGTCCAACCACGTCCGCGGGTCGGCGTCCTGGGTGGATTTCGTCCGGCACGCGAAGGCGCCCGAACTGCCCGTCGTCCTGCTCGAGGACCTCGCGGCGCTCGTCGGGCTGATCCTCGCGCTGTTCGGGGTGTCGATGACGCTGATCACCGACGACGGCATCTGGGACGGCATCGGGACCGTCGCGATCGGTGCGCTGCTCGTCCTGGTGGCGCTGATCCTGGCCGTCGAGACCAAGAGCCTGCTGCTCGGCGAGGCGGCCTCGCCGGAGGCGCTGCGCCGCATCGAGACCGCCCTGGCCGCCGAGCCCGGGGTCGAGCGGGTCATCCACATGAAGACCCTGCACCTGGGCCCGGAGGAGGTCCTGGTCGCGGCGAAGATCGCCGTGCGGGGCGACGCCACGGCGGGCGAGGTCGCCCGCACGATCAACGCCGCGGAGGCCCGCGTCCGGGCCGCCGAGCCGACGGCCCGGGTGATCTACCTGGAGCCGGACCTCTACGAGGCGGCCCCGCCGGCCGACTACTCCGCGCCGCCCCACGTGTAGTTCACGGACGGGACGACCGGGGTCGAGGTCGAGCTGGGGTTCGGCGTGCTCGCCGGCGCGACCTGCTCGGTCTCGGTCTCGGGCTTCGCGGTCGTGGGCGAGGACGAGGTGGGGCCGGGCGTGGCGCCCGGCTCGTCGCCGTTGCCGTCCGGGCCCTCGGTCGGCTCGGGGGTCGGCGCGGGAGTGCCGAACTCGAAGATGAAGTCGCCGTCGTCCTCGGCACGCTCGGCGGCCCTGGCGGCGGACTCCTCGCGGGCGGCGTCCCGGGCCTTCTTCGGCTCGAGCGCCTTGTACAGCCGCGGCTTCAGCTGCTCCATCGCCCACGGGAGGCTGTTCGGGCTGCTGAAGTACAGAGCCTCTGCGGTCTGGCCGTCCAGGTAGACGGCGCCGCCGCGCTTGACGACCGGCATGTCCTGGTAGAAGCCGCTGCTCTTGATCTTGTCGAGCTGGGGCGAACCCTCGACGCCGACGATCCAGACCAGCATGTCGACGTTGCCGAACAGCGGACAGCGAGTCCGAGTCCATCTCGACGCCGTAGATGTTCTTCGGCCCGTCCATCAGCGAGTCGACGACGCTTCGGGAAGGTCATCCGGAACTTGGTGAAGAAGCGCGCCATCGGCGCGTACGGGTTGATGACGCGGATCTTGCCGTTGCCGCCCGGGGCGACGACGGCGACCGTCGCGCCCTTGAACTCGGGGTGCGTGCTGCGGACGTCCTCGAACAGCGCCTCGGTGTCCGCGGCCAGCTTCGCGGCGGCCTTCGGACGGCCCAGCGCGGCGCCGAGCGCGAACATCTCCTCCTCCCAGGAGGCGAAGTAGTCGCGCGCGTCGGCGGAGACGCCGGTGATGGTCGGGGCGATCTTGACGAGCTTGTCGTAGTCCTCCTTGGTGACCCCGGAGAACGTGCCGACGATCAGGTCGGGCTTGAGGTCCGCGATGTGCTGCCAGTCGAAGACCTGGTGCAGGCGCGGGGTGACGGCCGCCGCGGGCACGCCGTCCGCCTCGATGGGCGTGTCGACGGGAGGGGCGATCTTGCCGGTCTTCGGTTCCTGCAGGCCGGCGGAGAGGTACTCGAAGTCGCCCTCCGACACGGACTCCGGAACCCACGGCCAGTCGGTGTACGGCGCGCTTGACGCCGAAGGCGTTGCGGATCGCGATCGGCGTGACGCCGAGGGCGATCGCCATGTCGTGGTCGCGCAGACCCAGGGTGACGACCCGCTTCGGCTCGGCCGGGACGCGGGTGTTGCCCCACTTGTGCTTGACGGTGACCGGGAACGCGTTGCGCTCGACCTGCAGGCCCGCGTTCTCGGGGACGACGACCGCGGTTCTCGACGCCGGCCTGCGGGAGCCTCGGGCGTGGACGGCGTCGGAACCGCCGCACGCCTGCAGGCTCACGGTCAGGAACCCCACCGCGGTGACCGCGGCGATCCGGCGGGCGAGCGGGCTGCGCTTCATCGTCGCGTGATCCTTCTGGTCTGCTGTCCCCTCGGTCCCCCCACGGAACCCGAGCAGGTGTCTCGATTCTTCCAGCTTCGTGCCCACCGCGAGGGTGATGCGACAAAGCCGTGATGCGTCTGACCTCGGGCTCAGTGCGCGGGCGGGATGCTCGACGGGTCGAGCGACGGTGTCGCCGGGGGCGATGTCTTCGGCGGTGTCGTCGGGGAGTGCGTGACCGGCGGGAGCGTCGGCACCACCGGCGGCGCGCTCGGGGTCGGTGTGGCGTCCTTCGGCGGCTTCGTCTTGCTCGGCGCGGGCCTGGGCGCGTAGCCCCTGTCCTGGCCCGGCAGGTTGCCGCGCTCGATCCCGTCCTTGTCGGACTTCTTCTTGGCCTCGAGGGCGTCCGCCAGCGCACGGGCGTTCTCGTCGGCCGCGTGCGCGAGGCTGATCGAGGACGCGAACGCGACCGCCGCCGAGTCGGTGAGGAACACGCTCCCGCCCTTGCGGACGACCCGCAGGTCGCGGTACGCGGGGTCGGTCTCGAGGTTGTCCCGCGCGACCAGCAGGTCCTTCGGTTCCGCCGCCGGGTCGGCAAGCCAGACCAGGGTGTCGAGGCGGCCGAGCTCGTCGAGGTCACCGGTGTCGATCGGGGCGTCGAACGGTTCGTCGCCGACCTTGTCCGAGACCTCGTCGGGGAACCGCATGCCCAGGGCGGCGAGGAAGCGGGCCCGCGGTTCGTACGGGTTGACGAGGCGCAGGGTCCCGTCGGCGGCGTAGGTGATCAGGGCGACGTCCGCGTCCGCGAACACGGGGTGCTTCGCGCGGGCGGAGCGGATCTCCTCCTCGGCCGCGGCGATCACCTCGTCGCCGTGCCGGGGGAGCCCGACGGCCGTGGCCACCAGGCGGGTCTCCTCCTGCCAGGACGCCTGGAAGTCCGGCACGTCCGGCGGCTGGGCGACCGTGTGCGCGATCTCGCTCAGGTGCCGGTAGTCGGCCTCGTCCAGGTCGGAGTCGACGGCGAGGATCAGGTCGGGGTCCAGAGCGTCGATCGCGGCGAAGTCGATCTCCTCCGGAGTCGCGACGATCGGCAGGTCCTCGGGGCTCAGGTCGCCGGCCGCCCACGGGAACTCGCTGTAGGGCGTACCCGCGCCGAACGGGTCGCGGATGCCCACGGGCCGCAGCCCGAGGGACAGGACCGTGTCGACGTCGTGGCGGCCCAGCGTGACGATGCGCATCGGCGCCTCGGCCAGGTCCGTGTCGCCGTAGCGGTGGGAGACCGTCACCGGGAACGCGAGCTCCTCGGCCGTGCGGGACGCCGGTTCGACCGTGACCGCGGGCATCGGCACGTCCTCGGTGTCGCCGCCGCCGAACGGGCTGCAGGCGGTCAGGACGGCCAGCAGCACCGCGAGCGCGCCCGCGGCCGGCGCGGCGGCCCGGGCCGCCGCGCGGCGGGCCGCGGCGTCGGTCGGGAAACGGGGCATGCGGGCGGTCCTCGGGGCGTTCGGGGCGACGGATCGGGACAGATCATCTCGATCCGGGCAGCCGGGCCGAGTCGTCTCCCCTTGGACGCGCGAGCGGCCGTTCAAGATCCCTTCGGGCGGGGCCAGTTGTCGGGTTCAACGGGCGAACTTCGCCACCATCTGCCGGACGTAGCAGGTGAAGCTGACGCGGCGGACGGCTCGGGGGACGCTGCGGAGCGGGTTTTGGAACGGAGCATAAATGGTGGTTGGAAAGTAGCGTAGACAGAGGTTGAAAGGTAGCGTAGAACTGGGTTGGAAGGTAGGGTCCGGCAAGTGTCCTACCTCCCGCGCGTCGTGGACGTCGAGCTCGACGAGCTTTTGGAGGCCCTGCCGGCGGTCGCGCTCGAGGGGCCAAAGGGAGTCGGCAAGACTGCCACCGCAAGCCGTCGCGCGAGCCGCACGGTCAGCCTCGACAACCCCGCCGAGAGGGAACTGGCTGCTGCCGATCTCGAGAGCCTGGTCGGCGGCCGCGGCAGTGTGTTGATCGACGAGTGGCAGCGCTACCCGCCGGTGTGGGATTTCGTGCGGCGCCGGGTCGACGAGGGTGCCCCGCCTGGCCGGTTCCTGCTGACAGGCAGCGCTGCGCCGGTCGAGTTCCCCGCCCACTCGGGTGCCGGCCGGATCGTGACGCTGCGCATGCGCCCGCTCGCCCTGGCTGAGCGAGCGCTGACTCCGGCCACCGTCTCGTTAGGTGCGCTCCTGTCCGGCAGCCGGCCGGCCGTCGCCGGTGAGTGTCCGGTCGCTCTGCCCGACTATGTGGAGGAGATCCTCGCCTCGGGATTTCCCGGCATCCGTTCCACGTCCGGCCGCGCTCGGCGGGCTCTGCTCGACGGGTACGTCACCCGCGTCGTCGAACGAGAATTTGCGGAGCAGGGGGCCCGGGTCCGTAGGCCGGCCACCTTGCGAGGGTGGCTCGCCGCTTACGCCGCGGCCACGGCGACCACCGCGACCTACACGACGATCCTCGACGCGGCGAGCGCCGGTTTGTCCGACAAGCCCGCGAAGACGACCACCCTGGTCTACCGCGACGTGCTCTCCGCGCTGTGGCTGCTCGACCCCGTCCCGGGTTGGTCGCCGGGCCGCAACCACCTCGACCGTCTTACTCGCCACCCCAAGCATCACTTGGCCGACCCCGCGCTCGCGGCTCGACTGCTCGGGGTCGATGCGAAGACGCTGTTGTCGGGGCGCGAGGCCGGCGGCCCGGCCGTCCCCCGCGACGGGGCGCTCCTCGGCCACCTGTTCGAGTCGCTGGTGACACAGTCGGTTCGGGTCTACGCGCAGGCGAGCGAGGCGACGGTGCATCACCTTCGGACGCAGGGCGGCCGCCACGAGGTCGACCTGATTGTCGAACGAGCCGATCGTCGAGTTGTCGCGATCGAGGTGAAGCTCGGTTCGATCCCCGACGCCGAGGCCGTCGCCCACCTGCATTGGCTCGCCGGGGAGCTCGGCGGCAACCTGCTGGACGCCGTTGTGGTCACCACGGGAAACACGGCCTACCGGCGAAAAGACGGCATCGCGGTGGTCCCGGCGGCGCTGCTGGGCCCGTGAGGGGTCAGGGCGTGGGCGTCGTGTCCGGCAGCGCGGCGGCCCGGTCGAGCGCGGCGGAGATCTGGTCGAGCGCCCAGGGCAGGCCGCGCAGGGTCGGGTTGCGCAGCTGGGCGAGGACGGTGAGGTCGAGCCGCGTGTAGGTGTTGCCCCGGACGGCCCGCAGCTTGCGGAACGCCTTGGTCGCGGTGAACGCGTCGGCGACCGCGTCGTCCGCGTAGCCGACGGCCAGCAGGTCCGCGTCCAGGCGGGGGGTGTCGCGGTAGGTCAGCTCCGTTCGCGCGGTGGCCGAGCCGAGCTTCGCCAGCCCGGGGGCGATCCGCATGCCGAGCGCGACCAGCAGCCGGGCGGCGGGATCGGTCGCGTCCAGCGGGGCGACGCCGGAGCGGTCGAAGACGTACGCGAGGGCGAACGTGCGGCCGGCCAGGCCGGGCCGCGCGGCGGCGGCGACCTCCTGCTCGGCCGCGGCGATCGCGGCCTCGACGGCGGGCCCGCGGCCGAGCGCGGCGCCGATCGCGCGGGACGTCTGCTGCCACGGGTCGCCGAAGGCGAAGTACACGGTCGGGGCGATCTTGCGGAGGCGGTCGTACTCGTCCCGGGATGCGGGGTAGGCCCGCGTCCGCAGGATCAGGTCGGGTTCGAGGGCCTCGACCTCCGCCAGGTCGATGCCCGTGCCGAGGTCGAGCGGGGTGGCGCCGGCGAGGTCCAGCTCGGCGGCCAACCACGGCGCCGGCCCGGCCCCGGGGCGGACGGGGGTGTACGTCAGCGGGGCGATCCCGAGCGCGGCGAGGGTGTCTTCCTCGGCGTCGAGCGCCACGATCCGCTTCGGTTCGGACGGGATCGTCGCCGTCCCGTAGTCGTGGGCCACCTTGACGGGGAAGTGTGCAGCCTCGGTCGGCTGCGGTGAGGCGGTCGGGGTGGTCGTAGCCGTGGCCGTGGCCGTGGCCGTGGCCGCGGCCGTGGCCGCGGCCGTCGCGGTCGGGTTCGGCGCCGGCGCGGCGGACGCGCTCGGGGTGAAGGTCGCCGACGGCTCCGCGGCTGCGGTCGCGGCGACCCGGGCGCCCGCCAGGGGGTCGTGCGCCGCCGCCGTGCAGCCGGACGTGGCCAGCGCCAGGCCGGTCGACAACACGGCTGCGAACGTCCCGAGCGCGCACGGCCGGGGGCGCCTGCCGCTTCGCATTTCGCGAGTATCGCGCCGCCGGACGGCCCGGAGCCGTTCCGCCGCGCGCTGCCCGGAACATGAACTTCAGGGGTGTTCGCCCGAGGGTGTGGGCAAACAACTTAGGATCACCTAACTTGTACTCGGGCACCGGGCTGCCGCCGCCCGCGGGGGTGGAGGCGGCCGCCCGGCGTCACGGAGCATTTTGCGCGCCAAGGTTGACATCGACGTGCTAAGGTCGCGGCCGATGGACGGACTCACGATCGCCGAGGCCGCGCAGACCACCGGGTGGTCGGCGCGGATGCTGCGCTACGTCGAGCAGCTCGGCCTCGTCGAGCCCACCCGCTCGTCGGGCGGTTACCGCCTCTACGGGCCCGAGCAGCTCCAGCGCCTCCGGACGCTGCGCGAGCTGCTCGCCGACAACTCCCTCGTCCTCAACGACGTCGGGCTGGCGCTGCGCTTGCGGCGCGACCCCGACCTGCGCCGGGCGGTCGACGCCTGGCTCGACTCGACGCCGGCGCGTCCCGTCGACGTCGCCGCGGCGGACTGGCTCCGCTGGGAGCAGGAAAAACACCAGTTGCTGATCGCCCGATCCGGGCCCACCAAGGAGACCGCATGACTGCCCGCTCGCCCCGTCCTCGACTCGAGCGACTACCAGGTCGCCGACCTCTCGCTGGCCGAGTTCGGCCGCAAGGAGATCCGGCTCGCCGAGCACGAGATGCCGGGTCTGATGGCCACCCGCCGCGAGTTCGCGGCGTCGCAGCCGCTCGCCGGCGCGCGGGTCATGGGCTCGCTGCACATGACGATCCAGACCGCCGTGCTGATCGAGACCCTCGTCGCGCTCGGCGCCGACGTCCGCTGGGTCAGCTGCAACATCTTCTCCACCCAGGACCACGCGGCCGCGGCCGTCGTCGTCGGCACCGAGGGCACCGCCGCCGAGCCCCGCGGCGTGCCGGTCTACGCCTGGAAGGGCGAGACGCTCGAGGAGTACTGGGAGTGCACGCGCCGCGCGCTGCTGTGGCCGGCCGCGTCCGGGCACGCGGGCCCGAACATGATCCTGGACGACGGCGGCGACGCCACGATGCTCGTCCACAAGGGCACCGAGTACGAGAAGGCGGGCGCCGTCCCCGGGCCCGAGACGACCGAGAACGAGGAGCTGCAGGTCGTCCTGCGCCTGCTGGCGAAGTCGGTCGGCGAGGACTCGATCGCGCTGGACGACCATCGCCAACGAGATCAAGGGCGTCACGGAGGAGACCACCACCGGCGTCCACCGGCTCTACGAGATGCACCGCGCCGGCCAGCTGCTCTTCCCGGCGATCAACGTCAACGACTCGGTCACCAAGTCGAAGTTCGACAACAAGTACGGCTGCCGCCACTCGGTCATCGACGGCCTGAACCGCGCCACCGACGTCCTCATCGCCGGCAAGGTCGCGGTCGTGGCCGGCTACGGCGACGTCGGCAAGGGCTGCGCGGACGCGCTGCGCGGCCAGGGCGCCCGCGTCGTCGTCACCGAGATCGACCCGATCTGCGCGCTGCAGGCGGCGATGGACGGCTTCCAGGTCGCCACCCTCGAGGACGTCGTCGGCAGCGCCGACATCTTCGTGACGACGACCGGCAACTTCAAGATCATCACCGCCGCGCACATGGCGGCGATGAAGCACCAGGCGATCGTGTCCAACATCGGCCACTTCGACAACGAGATCGACATGGCCGGGCTCGCGAAGACCCCCGGCATCACGCGGATCGAGATCAAGCCGCAGGTCGACGAGTGGACCTTCGCCGACGGGCACTCGATCATCGTGCTCGCCGAGGGGCGCCTGATGAACCTCGGCTGCGCCACCGGCCACCCGAGCTTCGTCATGTCGAACTCGTTCACCAACCAGGTCATCGCGCAGATCGAGCTGTTCACGCAAGACCGCGGACTACCCGCTCGGCGTCTACACGCTGCCGAAGCTGCTCGACGAGAAGGTCGCCCGCCTGCACCTCGACGCCCTCGGCGTCCGGCTCACGACCCTGACCGACGAGCAGGCCGCCTACATCGGCGTCCCGGCCGAGGGCCCCTACAAGTCCGACCACTACCGGTACTGAGTGACGCGCTCGCGGGACGCTTCCGGCACGCCTGACGGTCCGGTCGAACCTCGGTCGCCGTTCCTCGGCAACCTCAGCCGGCCCGCTGACTCGCGTCGCTTCGCCGCTCGCCGCGAGCCGTGCGACATCGCGGGTCGACCGGGCGTGACCGTCACGCGTCGGTCGGCACGAGCATCGCCGACCGCGGGGCTCGCCGCGGCCGGGGCGGAGCGGATCGACTGGGCGGCTCGGTCGATGCCGGTGCTCGCCCAGATCGGGGCGCGGTTCGCCGCGGACCGCCCGCTCGCCGGGGTCTCGCTCGCCGCGTGCATGCACGTCACGGCCGAGACGGCGAACCTGCTGCGGGTGCTGCGGGCGGGCGGGGCGGCGGTGTCGCTGGCCGCGTCCAACCCCCTCTCGACCCAGGACGACACCGCGGCCGCGCTCGTCGCCGGGCACGGCGTCGCGGTGTTCGCGCGCCGGGGCGTCGACGTCGCCGGCTACTACCGGCACATCGACGCGGCTCTGGACGCAGCGGCCGCGCCGCGGCGGCCCGCACCTCGTCCTGGACGACGGCTGCGACCTCGTCACGACCCTGCACACCTCGCGGACGGACCTGCTCGGCGCCGTCCGGGGCGGCTGCGAGGAGACGACGACCGGGGTGATCCGGCTGCGGCAGATGGCCCGGGCAGGGCGCGTTGCGCTTCCCCGTCGTCGCCGTCAACGACACCGGCACCCGGCGGATGTTCGACAACCGCTACGGCACGGGCCAGTCCACGCTGGACGCGATCATGCGCGCGACGAACATGCTGCTCGCCGGCCGGACGCTCGTCGTCGCCGGCTTCGGGCCCTGCGGGCAGGGCATCGCCGAGCGCGCCCGCGGGCTCGGCGCGCACGTCATCGTCACCGAGATCGACCCGGCCCGTGCGCTCGAGGCGACGATGGAGGGCTTCCGCGTCCTGCCGATGGCCGAGGCGGCCACGGCCGGCGACGTGTTCGTGACCGCGACCGGCAACCGCGACGTCGTCCGGGCCGAGCACCTCGCGCTGATGCGGGACGGCGCCGTGCTCGCCAACTCGGGCCACTTCGACGTCGAGGTGGACGTCCGGGCGCTCGCCGCCGCGGCGCTCGGCCGCCGGCTCGTGCGCGAGCGCGTCGAGGAGTTCGCCCTGCCGGACGGGCGTCGCCTGCTCCTGCTCGCGGAGGGTCGGGTCGTGAACCTCGCCGCCGCCGAGGGGCACCCCGCCGCCGTCATGGACATGTCGTTCGCCGGCCAGGCGCTCGCGCTCGCGCGCCTGCGCCGCCGCCGACGGGTCCTACGCGCCGGGGGTGCACGCGGTTCCCGCCGAGATCGACGACGAGGTCGCGGCGCTCAAGCTCGCGTCGCTCGGCATCCGGATCGACGCGCCCGTCGCCCGACCAGCAGGCCTACCTGAGCTCCTGGGAGCACGGGTCGTGACGTACGTGGCCGTGATCGGCCCGGGTGAGTCCGCGACGGACGTCGAGGTCGCGGCCGCCCGGCTCGCCGGCCGGCTGCTCGCCGAGGCCGGCGCGGTCGTCGTGACCGGCGGGCTCGGCGGGGTGATGGCCGCGGCCGCATCCGGTGCCTCGGCCGCCGGCGGGCTCAGCCTCGGCCTCCTGCCCGGCCTCGACCGCGCCGCCGCCGACCCGGCGCACACCGTGACCGTCCCGACGGGGCTGGGCGAGCTGCGCAACGGGCTGGTCGTGCGGGCCGCGGACGCGGTCCTGTGCGTCGGCGGGAGCTGGGGGACGCTCAGCGAAGTCGCCCTCGCCGTCCGGACGGGGGTGCCGGTCGTCGCGCTCGGGGGCTGGAAGCTTCCCGCGCCCGGGGTCCTCGACGCCTCGGACGTCCACGAGGCCGTCCGCCTGCTCCTCGCAGCGCCGGCAACCCCGTAACGACCGAAGGACCCGCACCTGCAGGTGCGGGTCCTTCTGGACGTCAACGTGTCTGTCAGCCGAACGCCGGCGCGTTGCCGAAGAAGCGGCCGGCCACGTCGCGGCACCAGCGCATCCGGGTGCAGGCGACGTCCGGGTCCTTGCCGTAGGACTCGGCGAGTTCCTCGGCGCACTGGGCGACGATGCCGTGGTGGCGGGTCAGGCTCTGCGAGACCGCGGCCTGGACGGTGGTCGCCGTCCACCTGCTGGCTCGGCTGCAGGCTGCTGCAGAACAGCACCTCGGCGAGGTCGGCGATGGTCATGCCCTGCGGCAGCACGTCGGCCAGGTTGGGGATCTGGGCGCTGTTGGTGTTGTCGGGCTTGAGCATCGTGTCCGCCTCTTTCGTCGTCGTCTGCTGGCTTCGACGCGGTCGGGTGCGGCGGCGATCCCGTACTCGGCGGTAATTCGTCCGTTTCGCTCCAATATCGTCCGAACGGACGATGCCGTGATCGTCCGGCCGGTGGAGGCCGGTCGCGGAGTTCAGCCCGGGGCGGCGAACGGCCCGGACGGCGGGGGTGGCGATGACGGCGCCGGGGGAGCCGGCGGAGGTTGCGGCGCCGGGGAGGCCTCGGGAGCCGAGGCGCGCGGCGGCGCGGCCTGCGGCGGCTGCGGGCCCCAGCCCTGCGGCGGCGCGGGCTGCGGCGGCTGCGCGGCCCAGCCCTGCGGCGGGACGGTGCGGGCGAGCTCGCGGCCCCGCCGCTCGGCGAGGACGGTGGCGAGGAAGGTCACCGGGTCCATGCCCGGCGGCGGGCCCTGCCCGAGCGCGGCGGCGACCTCGCCGGCGATCCGGACGGCGAGCTGGTGCGCCGATCGCCGGGTCGAGCTGCGCCAGGCGGCCGAGTAGCTGACGGGCCTCCATCGCCAGGGGGTCCGGCAGCAGGCCGACCTGCAGGCCGGCGGCCCAGCCGGCCAGGTGCGGCGGCATCGGCGGCGGCGGTGTGGGTCGAGCGCGGGACGCGCTCGCGGATCACGACCGTGCCGGCCAGCAGGTCGCCGATCCGCTTGCCCTTCTTGACGAGCACAGGGACACGATCACGGCGACGGCGCCGAGCGCGAGCGGGTTGAAGTCCACGAACACCCCGGCAGCGCGCGGACGAACGCGTGCCGGAACCGCACCGGGCCCGCCGTCGTCGCGCACGACGCGCAGGCCCATCAGCGCCTTGCCCGGTGAGCGTCCGCGGCTCAGCGTCTCGAACAGGATCGGGTAGCCCAGCACGACGCCGACGATGGAGACGAGGGCGAGCGCGCTCGACAGCGAGTCGTCGGTGCCGCGGGTGGTGACCGTGACCAGGAGGAAGATCCCGACTAGCGGGACCGCGAGCAGCAGCAGGTCGACGGCCAGGGCGAGCGCCCGGGTAGGCAGCCGGGCGAGGCGCAGCTCCAGCGCCACGGCCTCGCCGGTGACGACGTCGCGCGCGCCCGGCGACGCCGCCGGCCGGGCGGCGCAGAATAGGGCTGCCCGGAGTGGGGCTGCTGCATGCTCATCGCCGTCTAGTCTGCCCGTGAACGCGCGCGCCGGGTGACCGGCTCGGCGAAGGGGACGGACACCGGAGGTGGCACGGGCGTGGACATCGACGTCTTCGTTGCCGTCCACCAGCACGAGTGGGCCCGCCTCGAGGAGCTGCTGAAGCGGTCGAACCGCCTCACCGGCGCCGAGGCCGACGAGCTCGTCGCGCTCTACCAGCGCACCGCGACGCACCTGTCGACACTGCAGTCCGCCGGGCCCGACCCGCTGCTGATCGGCCGGTTGTCCAGCCTCGTCGCGCGCGCCCGCGCCACGGTCGCGGGGGCGTCGACCCCGGCGCGGCGCGACGTCGCCGACTTCTTCCTGCGCCGGTTCCCCGCCGCGGTCTACCGTGTCGATGCGCTGGTGGGGCACGGTCGGCCGTGGTGTTCTTCGCGGTCGTCGCGGTGATGGCCACGTGGGTCGCGCAGTCCCCGGACGTCCAGGTCAGCATCGCGCCGCCCGAGACCGTCGCGGAGCTGACCCGGCCGGGCGGAGAGTTCGAGAGCTACTACTCCACCGGGCCCGGCGAGCTCGTTCGCCGCGCACGTCTGGACGAACAACGCCTGGGTCGCCGCGGCCGCGCTCTCCCTCGGCGTCCTGCTCGGGTTGCCCGTCGCTCTTCGTGCTGTGGACGAACGCGTCCAACGTCGGGGTCGCCCTCGGGCTGATGGCGGCCGCCGGGCGGGTCGACATCTTCCTCGGGCTGCTGATCCCGCACGGGCTGCTCGAGCTGACCGCGGTGTTCATCGCGTCCGGGACGGGGCTGCGGCTCGGCTGGACGGTGATCGACCCCGGCGCGCGCACCAGATCCGACGCGCTCGCCGCCGAGGGCCGAGCCGCGATCGGGATGGCGATGGGGCTGGCGGTCGTCCTGCTCGTGTCGGGGATCATCGAGGCCTTCGTGACGCCGTCCGGCCTGCCGACCTGGGGGCGGATCGCGATCGGGGTCGTCGCCGAGGCGTTGTTCCTGACGTACGTGATCGTGCTCGGCGGCCGGGCCGCCCGCGCCGGGCACACCGGCGACATCGACGCGGACGCCGCCGGCGACGCGCTGCCCGTCGCGGGCTGACGCTTACTGCGTCGAGGATCCCGCTCGCCGCTCGCCGACAGATGTGGTCAGGGGGCCGGGGCGGGATTCCTGCGGCGCGGGCTGGCGCTCGGGGTGGTCGCGCAGCGCGCGGCGGCCCACCGTGCGGGCAGGCCGCCGCGGCGTCGCCGGCGGTCTCGTCCACGTTCGCGTCCGCGGCGGGAGGCCACGGGGCCGATCGGCTCGAGCATGTCGAGGTCGCAGGTGATCGTGCGCCCGGAGCCGGGCACGTACACGCTGACGGCGGCCGGCCACATGTGCTCGGCGGCGCTCGGTGACGGTGTGCGGGCCCTCGCCGAGGCCGCCGAGGGCGTACCGGCCGTCCGCGCCGGACCGAGTCGAGTCGCAGCACCTCGCCCGCTGTCGTCCGTCACGACGACGATCGCGCCGGCCATCGGGCGCCGGACGGGAACGCCCGCACCTCCCCGGCGATCTGCTCGGGTAGCCGCTCCAGCGCGACCTCGTGCCCGGTGCGCGTGCCGGGCGAGGGCGAGCACCTGCGCCTGCGGGCGGTGCCCCGGCGCCTGGACGAGCAGGATGTAGCGGCCGGGCGCCGGGGCGTTGAGCGCGTACACGCCGTCGGCGTCCGTGTACGTCCGGTCGACTTGGCCGCCCTCGTCGTCGCACAACGTCAGGACGGCCGTCGGCTGCGCTGCCCCGCCGGTCGTCACGACCGTGCCGCTGAGGCGGCAGGCGGGCGCCTCGTCCGGGATCACCGGGTGATCATTACAGCACAGCGGGGCAGCGGCGACAGTCCGGGTCACCCCCGCAGGATGTCCGGGCCGTGCGGTTCGACGCGGCCGACGAGCTCGGTGATCCAGCCGGCGACCTCGCCGGGGTGCGTGCGCACCACCCAGTGCCCGGCGGCGATCTCGCGCGCGGGTCAGGTCGGCGACCCACCGGCCGAGGTCGTCGTAGAGCCGGGGGGACAGGAACGGGTCGCGCGTCGGCACGTCCACCTGGACGGGGACCTGCACCGCGGCCGGCGGTCGGCCCGCTGCGCCGCGCCGGGTTCGCGCGGTAGAGGCCCGCGCCGCGGGCGCCGTCCTGGCCGGCGGTCGGCGCGCGGCTCGTCCCGCCCGGCAGCCGACCCCAGACCGGCCCGAGGACGTGGCGCCAGCACAGCTCGGGCAGGACCGGCACGCGCAGCGCGTACACGTACCAGGACCGCGTCACCGCGGCCGCGAGTTCGACCGAGCGCCGCCGGGTGCGACGCGGGCGTGCTCGGCCGTCCAGGTGCGCAGGTGCCGAGCCCGGGGCAGGCGACCGCCGTGTAGGACACGATCTGGCCGGCGAAGCGCGTGGCCGCCGCGGCCTCCCAGCCGACGATCGCGCCCCAGTCGTGCCCGGCCAGGTGCACCCGTCGGCCCGGCGCGACCACCGTCAGGACGGAATCGAGGTCGTCGAGCAGGCGGGGCAACGCGTAACCCGCCGTGCCCTCCGGCGGCGGAGTCGACGAGCCGAACCCGCGCAGGTCGAACGTGACGACGTGATGCTTGCGCGCGAGGCGGACGGCCACGTCCGTCCACAGCTCCTGGGTGTCCGGGTAGCCGTGGACGAGGACGACCGTCGGGTCCGTGACACTGCCCCACTCCCGGACGGCCAGTGTCACCCCGCCGGAGGGCACCTCTCGCGAGCGCGGGGCGCTCACGGGGAACGGCGTCGCAGGCGAGGTCATCCAGGCATCTTCGCGCGCGGACGACCCCGCGGGAACGGCCGAAGTCCCCGATCCTTTCGACGCGCGATCACAGGGGCGAACGCAAGCCGCTGCGGTCGGTCGAACAATCGTGCGAAGAATCGCACGATTGTCCGACCCTTCGGGCGGCGCGATCCCCCCGCGAGGAGGTCAGTTCGCCCGAGTGTCGCCCAACAGGCCGCCGAGTACGGCGAGGAGCCGGGCGAGCAGCGTCTCGAGGAGCCCGCCGTTGCCCTGGTCGGAGCCGTCGTCGGACCCGTCGTCGGAGGTGGTGTCGGCGTCCGTCTCGCTGCCGTCCGTCTCGTCACCGACGGGCTCGCCGGGACCGAAGGACGGGTCCTCGTCCGCGGCGATCTCGTGGGTGCCGCCGCACAGGCTGGCGTCGAGGATCTCGACGGCCTCCTCGCCCGTCCCGTCACCGGGCACGGACGCGAACACCAGGAACGGCCCCGCGCCCGAGAGCGAGAGCCCGCACGACGCGCTGGACTGTGCGGTGCGCACCTTCTGCGGGTCCATGACCGCGCCCTTGTAGGTGCGGCTGACGTCGAACGTGTAGATCACCGGGTCGGCGCTGGACTGGACGTCGCCGCCGGGCGGGTCTGTGACCGCCTCGACGGTGCCCTTGAACACGACCTCGGCGTTCTTCAGGTGGTCCTCGTCGGTCCCGGCGACGCAACTGCAGGCGTGCGCCGGCGAGATCCCGATGAACGGGACGAGCGCGAACGCGAACCCCGCGACGACGCCCGCTCGGCCGACTCTCTTGCGCGTGTGCGACTGCATGTACTGACCCTCCCGTGATTTTCGGTGCCTTCGTCTCGGACGCGCGAGCGTGCCGCGCCGTTGACAGCCTCGCGCACTACACGCCCCGGGGGCGACGGCGACGCACCAGGAAAACCACGCCGAGTAGCGCATTCACTCCGACGGGCGACGCCGCCCGCGCAGCAGGAAGGGCAGGGCGATCAGGGCGGTCCCGCCGGCGAACAGGACGACGGGCAGGGCGCCGCCGAGGGCGGGGCGGTCGTCGTCGAGCTCCTCGAACGCCGCGACCAGGCTCGGGTCGACCGCGTTGCCCGCGCCGAACGCCGGCGTCTCGTCCGCCCCGATGTCCCGCGTGCCGCCGCAGAGGTTGGCCTCGGGGACGAGCGTCTTGCCGGGCAGCGGGGCCAGCGCGGACCCGTCGGCCTTCTTCGGGGAGTGCGCGAAGACGAGCTACGGGCCGGCCCCGGAAAGCTCCAGCCCGCACGCCGCCCCTTGCCCGTTCGTCCGGACCCGCTGGGCGGCGAACACCTCGCCCTTGTACGCGCGGTCCGCCGCGAAAGTCAGGACGACGTCGCCGGGTTGGTGACCGCCGCCCGTCCGCGTGTCGGCCGGCAGCGTGCCACGGAAGACGACGTCGGCGCGCTCGTACTGCTGCGCGTCGTCCCCACCTACGCAGCTGCACGCGTGCGCGGGGGAGATCCCGATCATCGGGACGAACGCGAACACGAGCCCGGCGACGACGCCCGCCCGCACGCTTCGACGACGCGATCGCATTCTCAGGCCCTCCGAGCACAGTCGAACCGGCGCCCTGCCGCCGCTGTAATCCGAGGACGCGCGAGCGGCCCCGGACGTTCGCTCAGGCCCAGACGGCGGGGCCGGTCGAGCCGAGCAGGCCCGGCGGCATGAGCGGGCCCAGGAGCCCGGGGATGAGGCCAGGCGCGTCCTGGCCGTGGTCTTCGTCGGACGGCGCGGGGGCCTGGCCGAGGCCGGGCGCGGGGGTCGGCGGGGGGTCGGCGGGGGCCGCCGCCCGGGTCCTGGTCGACGGGCTTGCCCGGGCCGAAGGACGGCTCGTCGTCCGCGCGCGATCTTGCGCGTGCCGCCGCACAGGTTCATCGACAGCCCGGCGTCGGGGGTGCGTCCGGCGGGGCTCGCGAACACCAGGAACGGGCCCGTCCCGGACAGGTTCACCCCGCACGCGGCGCTCTGGCTCGCGGTGCGCACGGCCTGCGTCGGGAGGACCTTGCCCTTGTAGACCGTGCTGACGGTGAACGTGTAGACGACCCCGGACGTCGCGTCGTGGGTGCGTCGCCGTCCGGCACGGTGCGCTCGGCGACGGTGCCCTTGAACACCGTCCCGGCGCGCTCGAACTGTTGCTTCTCGTTCGCCTTGACGCAGCTGCACGCGTACGCCGGGCGAGATGCCGATCACCGGGACGAGGGCGAACGCCAGGCCGCCGACGAGCAGGGACTTCGAGATCATGCGTCACACGGTCGGGGAAACGCGGCCTTCTGTCCAGCCGATCCGGATTTCCGGCGAACGCGGCGTGGTCGGGCGGGTCCGGGAGCGTCGGTAGCCTGTCCGGCATGGCCAAGGATGAGCGCGGCGTCACCGCGCAGAGCGAGGACTTCTCCGCCTGGTACAACGAGATCGTGCTGCGTGCGCAGCTGGTCGACCGGGGCCCCGTCAAGGGCACGATGGTCATCCGGCCGTACGGTTACCGGCTCTGGGAGCTGCTCCAGGGCGAGCTCGACCAGCGGATCAAGGACACCGGCCACCAGAACGCGTACTTCCCGATGCTCATCCCGGAGTCCTACCTCAAGCGCGAGGCCGAGCACGTCGAGGGCTTCTCGCCGGAGCTCGCCGTCGTCACCCACGCGGGCGGCAAGGAGCTCGAGGAGCCGCTGATCGTCCGGCCGACGTCCGAGACGATCATCGGCGAGATGATGGCGAAGTGGATCTCCTCGCACCGGGATCTGCCGATGCTGCTCAACCAGTGGGCCAACGTCGTCCGCTGGGAGCTGCGCCCGCGCATGTTCCTGCGGACCACCGAGTTCCTCTGGCAGGAGGGCCACACCGCGCACGCGGACGAGGCCGACGCGATGCGCGAGACCCTCCAGATGCTCGACGTGTACGCAGAGGTCGCGCGCGACCTCGCCGCCATCCCTGTCGTGACCGGCGAGAAGACCGCCGGCGAGCGGTTCGCCGGCGCGCAAGCGGACGTACACGATCGAGGGCATGATGCGCGACGGCAAGGCGCTGCAGTCGGGCACGTCGCACTACATGGGCACGAACTTCGCGAAGGCGTTCGACATCAAGTACGCCGACGCTTCCTCGGGCGGGCAGCAGCTGTGCCACACCACCTCGTGGGGCATGTCCACCCGCATGATCGGCGCGGTCATCATGGCCCACGGCGACGACAAGGGCCTGATGCTGCCGCCGCGGCTGGCGCCGTACCAGGTGGTGATCGTCCCGATCATGCGCAAGGGCGAGGCGACGCCCGAGGTGATGGTCGCGGTCGACACCCTGGCCGCGGAGTGCAAGGCGTCCGGCGTGCGCGCGCTCGTCGACGACCGGCCCCAGGTCTCGCAGGGCTTCAAGTTCAACGACTGGGAGATGCGGGGCGTCCCGCTGCGGGTCGCGATCGGCCCTCGCGACCTGGAGAACGGCGTCGCCGAGGTCGGCTTCCGCCTGTCCGGGGAGAAGGAGTCGCGTCCGCTCGAGGGCCTGGCCGCGTCCCTGCCCGCTCTGCTGGCGGAGATCCAGGCCGCGATGCTCGCCCGCGCGACCGAGTTCCGCGACTCCCACACCGTGACCGTCGACGACTGGGACGCGTTCGCCACCGCCGTGTCGACCGGCTGGGCGCGGGCGTTCCACTGCGGCGAGCCCTCCTGCGAGGACGACATCAAGGCCGCGACCGCCGCCGCCACCCCGCGGTGCGTCCCGACCGAAGGGGCGGACGAGACGGGGTCGTGCGTGCGGTGCGGGACCGCGTCCGCGTACGGCAAGCGGATCCTGTTCGGCCGCTCGTACTAGCGGACCTTGATCGTCAGCGTCATGTCCATGTCGGGGTGAAGGCTGTCGATCACGGGGGCTTTCCCCCCTGGCTGCGCACCTGTGGCGGGCGATGTCGCAGTTGCCCACCGTCCACTCCTCACCCGACCGAACGGTGACCACCTTCGGCCATACGGCAAAATTCGCCAGGAGGATCGTCCGAGCCGGCGGCCGCGGGTCGGCTGGGGAGGCCTCGAACGGGTCGTCCGCGTAGGTCTCGGAAGACTCCGCCGCGTCCGCGCGTGGGTCGCAGGCTCGCTTCAGCCACGCGTCGGTGGCAGAAGGCAGGCGTCGGACGAAGGCTGGAGAACAACGTTGAAACGCGTGGGGCGATCTGGGCGCCTCAGGGGTCCCACCAGACACAACGTTGAGCCGCAGCCGTCGCAGGCGGACGCACCCGGCCCTACTCGACGGTGATCTGGAGCCGCATCGCCGAGTGGTAGAAGCAGACGGCCGAGTAGGTGCCCGGGGCGGTCGGCATCGCGATCGAGGCGGTGGACCCGGGCCGGACGCCGCCGCCGACGAGCACCGGCTCCGGCTCCGTGGTCTGCAGGTTGTGGACGGTGTCGTCCCGGTTGTCCAGCGTCCACACCTCGCCTGGAGCCACGGTGACGGACGCCGGGACGTACGCGTAGCCCTGCATGAGGATCGTCCTGGCGCCCGGGGTCGCCGACGGGGTGCCTGACGGCGCAGGGGCGCCGGACGGCGAAGGCGTGCCGGACGGAGTCGGGGTGCCGAACGCGGATGCGGCAGGTTCGGTGGAGCCCCCGCAGGAGCCGAGCCCAGCCAGCGCGGTGACGGCGGCGGCGGCCAGCACGGCGCGCGCACGGGGGTTGTTCACCCGTCCCATCCTGCCCGCTGCGGCGGCGGCAGGGCCGAAAAACGCGGCGACAGGGCGGGATCCCGTCCGTAGGGTCGTCCGCGGCGTCAGAACTGTCCGAACCTTGTGATGGCATGGCCGCACACGACAGAGGGGGCGTCCCAATGCCCGGAACAGAGCCGGACGCGCGGCCGGCAGGGCCCGAGGTGGGGCCCGAGGCGGGGCCCGCAGGGCCCGTGCTCGCGATCGAGGCGAAGGGCCTGCGCAAGGCGTTCGGCGAGGTCAAGGCGGTCGACGGGGTCGACCTGCGCGTCCGCCGGGGCGAGGTGCTCGCGGTCCTCGGGCCGAACGGCGCGGGCAAGACGACGACGTTGCGGATCCTCGCGACGCTGCTGCGTCCCGACGCGGGCAACGCCAAGGTCTTCGGCCGTGACGTCGTCACCGAGGCGCACAAGGTCCGCGAGACGATGAGCCTGACCGGCCAGTTCGCGTCCGTCGACGAAGACCTGACGGGCACGGAGAACCTGATCCTGCTCGCGCGCCTGCTCGGCTACGGCAAGAAGGCAGCCAGAGCTCGGGCGGCTGCGCTGCTTGCCGCCTTCGGGCTGACGGAAGCCGGCGGCCGGCAGGTGAAGAACTACTCCGGCGGCATGCGGCGCCGCCTCGACATCGCCGCGAGCATCGTGGTCACCCCAGCGCTGCTGTTCCTCGACGAGCCAACGACCGGGCTCGACCCGCGCAGCCGCAACCAGGTGTGGGAGATCGTGCGGGCGCTGGTGGCCGACGGCACGACGGTGCTGCTCACTACCCAGTACCTGGACGAGGCGGACCAGCTCGCCGACCGCATCGCCGTCATCGACCACGGGCGGGTGATCGCCGAGGGCACGTCCGGCGAGCTCAAGGCCTCGGTCGGGACGGGTTCGCTGCGGGTGCGGCTGACCGACCCGGCGGGCCGGGAGGAGGCGCGCCGCGTGTTGACCGAGACGCTCGGGGTGGGGGTCGAGACCCCGTCCGACCCGCGGGCGCTGACCGTGTCCGTCCCGAACATCGAGGAAGCGTCGGCCGCGCTGGCCGCCCTGGCCCGGGCCGGGGTCGAGGTCGGCGAGTTCTCGTTCGGCCAGCCGAGCCTCGACGAGGTGTTCCTCGCGCTGACCGGCCGCCCATCCGAAGATGCCGCGACGAGCAAGGAGGAGGTGGCATGACCACCACGCAGGCGGATGCCAAGGCGCGCCCCGTCGAGGGCGGCGAGGCCGTGGTCGCGGACGTCGTCTCGGTCATCGTGTCGGGGCGCGACCGGCCGAAGCCGGCGTCGCCGTCGGTCGCGGCGCGGATGTTCTGCTGGCGGGCGATGCTCAAGATCAAGCACGTCCCCGAGCAGTTGATGGACGTCACGCTCACGCCGGTGATGTTCATCCTGATGTTCACGTACCTGTTCGGCGGCGCGATCGCGGGCTCGACGGGGGAGTACCTGCAGTTCCTGACCCCCGGCATCCTCGTCATGACGATCCTGTTCACCACCGTCTACAGCGGAGTGAACCTGTGTACAGACATCTCGAAGGGGGTGTTCGACCGGTTCCGGTCGCTGCCGATCTGGCGGCCGGCGCCGCTGGTCGGGGCGCTGCTGGGTGACCTGATGCGCTACGTCCTGGCCGGCATGGTGACGATCGCGGTCGGGCTCGCACTGGGCTTCCGCCCCGCGGGCGGCGTCGTCGGCGTCGTCCTCGGGATCGGCGTCATCCTGGTCTTCGCCTCGGGCCTGGCCTGGGCGTTCACCGTCCTGGGCATTCTCATGAAGACCCCGAGCGCGATGTTGAACCTGGGGTTCCTGCTGCTGTTCCCGCTGACCTTCGCGAGCAACGTGTTCGTCGCGCCGGAGACGATGCCGACCTGGCTCGAGAACGCCGTCGAGCTGAACCCGATCACCAAGCTGGTGGAGGCGACCCGCGGGCTGATGGCGGGGGACACGCCGGGCGACGCGATCGTCTCGGTGTTCGTCACGTCGGCGGTGCTCACGGTGGTGTTCGCGCCGATCGCGGCCCGGCTGTACCGCACCCGGACATGACGGCGGGCCCGGAACATCTCCGGGCCCGCGACGCCGACTGCGTGGATCAGGTGAGTCAGGGGGGCCATCGGGCTGAGGCGGGCCCGGCCCTCCGGGCTGCTACTTGACGGTGATGTCCAGAACCATGCTCTGGTGGTAGAAGCACACGGCCTCGTACTTGCCGGCCTTCTTCGGCATCTTCACGGAGCCCTTCTTGCCCTGGAGCACGTCCCCGCTGAAGATCGTCTTCTTGTCCTGGGTGCGGACGTCGTGGGTGGCGATGTCCTGGTTGTCGATCTTCCAGACCTCGCCCGGCTTGGCCGTGATCTTCTTCGGGGTGAAGTTGAAGCTCGCCATGACGATGGTCTTGGCGGGCGCCTTCACGTCCTTCGTCCCGACGAACGGGTCGTCTTTCGCATAGGCGTCCGCGCCGGTGCCGGGGGTGTCCGACATCGTCGAGGCTCCGTCGGTGGCGGCGGCGGCGTCGGTGCCGGTTTCTGCCGCTGCCGTGTCCGTGGTCCCGGTCGCCGCGGCGTCTGTGCCGGTGGCCTGGGTGGCCGTTGCCTCGTCGTCGCCGCCACAGGCGGTGAGGGTCAGGGCGAGGGTGAGGGCCGCGAGGCCGCTGAGTGCTTTACGCGCGTTCATGTGAGTAGCTTCCTTCCCGCGACGGTGGACGCCGCTGGGCCGATCGCCCGCTCCGCTGCGGACGATTCGCGGGGAGCAGGCTAGCCCTGGCGGGGGTATGTACCGCTTCGGGCAGATTGCCGACTCTGCCTCCCCATTCGGGGAGCACGGACGAGCGGATTGGCCCGGATTCCGACAACCTCGAACCGGTGTCGCCGGGCGCGCCGCTACCCCGATGTGGGGGCGGCACCAACCCCCGGGGTGGGCCTACGTCAGCGGTAGAAACCGAGCGTCGCGAGCACCTCGGCGGCGAGCGCCTCCTGGCCCCGCACGTTCGGGTGGAGGGAGGCGGCCGGTGCGTCCGGGGCGACGCCCTCGATCCACTTGACGCCGTCGATCTGGCACGGGTCGTGGTCGACGCTGGACTTGTACGTGTCGACGAAGGTGTCACCACGGGACTCGGTGAGCGTCTGCAGAAGCCTGTTCAGCATCTTCTGGGTGTCGCGGAGGTAGGCGACGTCTTCGTCGCGGATCGGCAGTTGCGGGAAGCAGCCGCTGCCCCGCTCGGGCGCGACCACCGGGTAGCCGACCACCAGGACCTTTGCTCTGGGGGCCTTCTTGTGGATCGTCTCGAGGACGAGGTCGAAGCGCGGGGCCAGCCGGGCGATCCGCCGGATGAACGGGTCGTTGTCGCCGGGCATGGTCTGGTCGACGCAGTCGGAGTTGGCCAGGTTGAGGTGCATGCACGACTCGACCCAGCCGATCAGGCCGACGTCGTTGCCGCCGACGCCGAGGGTCACCAGGGTCGTGTCCTTGGTGACGGCGTCTAGCTGCGGCTTGTTCGGCCCGCCGAGAACGTCCTGCGGGTTGAAGAAGTCGTACGTGGTGGCGCCGCCGCAACTTGCGTCGACGAACACCGACGGGTTCAGGACCGCGGCCGAGCTGGCGGGGGTAGTTGTTCTGCGTCCGGAAACACCCGACCGGGCGGCCGATGGGTAGGCCCGTGATCGGGGAGGACACGAACGAATCACCCAGCGCGACGTAGTGCGTCCACGGGGCGAGCTTGGCCGGGGCGGCGGAGGCAGTCTGGGTCGGGGCCCCGACCAGCGTGCAGGTGAGGGCCAGCGCGGCCGCGCCGGAGGCGACACGGCTGCGGAAGAAGTGCGCCAAGCCGACCCCCTCGAGCCGTGTGCGATCTTGCGGTCAACTGTAGGCAATGCGGTGCAGCAGAGCCAGACCCGTACACGTGGATTGTGCATCATTTCGGGCGCATTCGGCGTGTCGGTACGGTCTCGGTCAGAGCAGGCTCAAGCCCCCGTCGACGAGATGGTGGACGCCGCTGATCATCGACGCGCGGTCGGAGAGCAGGAAAGCGCAGACCGCGGCCACGTCCGACGTCGAGCCGAGGCGCCCGAGGGGGTGCGCGCCGGCCCAGGCGTCGCGGGTCGCATCGTCGAGCCAGCTGAGCAGGGGGGTCTCGACGGGCCCGGGCGCGACCGCGTTCACGCGCACGCCCGCCGCGGCGTACTCCAGGGCGGCCGTGCGGGTCAGGCCGAGCAGCGCGTGCTTGGCCGCGACGTACGGGCCCATCCGCTCGCAGGCCCGCTCGCCGGCGAGGGAGGAGATGTTGACGATCGAGCCGCCCCCGGCTGCGACCATCGCCGGGATTTGGCGGCGCATGCAGTAGAAGACGCCGTTCAGGTCGACGTCGAGGACGTAGTGCCACTCCTTGATGTCGCAGTCGGCGAGCAACGTGCCGGACCCGCCGACCCCGGCGCTGTTCACTGCCAGCTGCAGGGCGCCGAACTCCTCCAGCGCCGCGTCGATCGCGTCGTCCACGGAGGTGGGCTCGACGACGTTGACTCGCAGCGCGAGCGCCTTGCCCGCCGGCCCGCACGATCGCGGCCGCGGTGTCGGCCGCCGCGTCCAGGTCGATGTCGGCGACCGTCACCCGGGCGCCGTCCGCGGCGAGCCGGGCGGCGACGGCCGCACCGATGCCCGAGCCCGCACCCGTGACGAATGCGACCTTCCCTACGAACTCTGGAGCCACGGCCCGCCTCCTGGCGCGACGCATCCGGACGAACCGGACTTCCTGGGAGTTCTCTGCTTTTTGCCTGACAAATCGCTTACAGGGTAGACGCGTGTGTGCCGTAGGTCTCCCCCGAACGGTGGGTGGTGTGGCCGCCACCCGCGCTGCCGGTAGCGTCTTCGGCTTGCGAAGGAGAGGGATATCCCGTGCCTGAGACCCCGACGGACAACGAGCTCGCGAAGGCGGCCATCACGGCGTCCTTCGACCGTTCGGCGGCGACGTACGAGGAGACCGGGGTCGCGTTCTTCGCCCCGCTCGGTGCGGAACTCGTCGCCCGCGCGGCGCCCAAGCCCGGCGAGTCGGTCCTCGACCTGGGCTGCGGGCGCGGGCACTGCCTGTTCCCCGCGGCCGAGGCGGTCGGGCCCGCGGGCCGGGTGGTCGGCACCGACCTGTCCCCGCTGATGGTCGAGTTGTGCGCGGCCGACGCCGCCGCGCGGGGCCTCGAGAACGTGCGAGTCGAGATCGGAGACGCGGGCGCACCCGACTACCCGGCCGGCTCCTTCGACCTGGTCACCGCCGGCCTGGTCATGTTCTTCGTCCTGGAGCCCCGGCCGGCCATGCGGGCGGTCGCCGCCGTCCTGCGTCCGGGCGGCCGATTCGCGATGACGACGTTCGGCCCGCCGGACCCGAAGTTCGCCGAGACGATGAAGATCCTGTACTCCCACCGCGTCGGGCCGCCGTGGGCCGTCAACGAGGACAAGCCGTTCGAGGACGCCGACTCGATCGCCGAGATGCTCACGGACGCGGGCTTCATCGACGTCCGGACGGAGGACGTCGCGCGCGACAGCGCCTTCACGGACGTCGACCAGTACTGGGCCTGGCTCGGCAGCCACGGCGGCCGGATCCTCATCGACCAGCTCGACGCGGACCAGTTCGTGGCCGCCCGCGCCGAGGCGGACGCGGCGCTCGCGCCCCACCTGGCACCGGACGGAAGCCTCGTCACCCGCTCGCTCGTCCGGTTCACGACCGCGTCGGTGCCGGGCTGAGCGTGATCCTGCGGGACGCGACCGACGCGGACTGGCCGGCGATCTGGGCGTTCCAGTCGCCGATTCTGGCGGCTGGGGAGACCTATACCTACGACCGCGACACCGCCGAGGCCACGGCCCGCGCGCTGTGGATGCGCCGCCCGCCCGGCCGGACGTTCGTGGCGGTGGACGGTCAGCCGGATCCTCGGTACCGCGAAGCTCCACCCGAACCAGGCGGGTCCCGGCGCGCACGTCGCGAACGCGAGCTTCATGGTCGACCCGGCGGCGTCCGGTCGGGGCGTCGGGCGGGCGCTCGGCGAGCACGTCCTGGCGGCCGCGCGGGCCGACGGCTACCGCGGGATGCAGTTCAACGCGGTCGTCTCCACCAACACCGTCGCCGTCGCGCTGTGGCGCTCGCTCGGCTTCGAGGTCCTCGCCACCGTCCCGGGCGGGTTCTGCCACCCCGTCCACGGCTATGTCGGGCTACTGATCATGTACCGGTCGCTGCCGGCCGCCGAGAAGTCTGCCCTTTAGGACAGTCCAGGATTCCTTCTGTCGTCTTCGGCAGCCCTATAGCCTCGCGCCGAGAGTTGACCGGTCGAGATGGGTGGAAGTTGTGGCGCAGCTTGCTCGATTGCCGCAGACCCCCGACGAGCATGCCCGGCGGTCCACACAACCGCCCCGTCGCGCATCCCTGTGCGCCGTACAGCGTTTGCAGTCCACGGCCGGCAACCGAGCGGTGGCAACGCTGATCGAATCCAGGCCGTTGCAACGGCTGGCGAATCTGCAGCCTGAGCAAGGCGTCAAGGCCAAACACTATCTGGATGACGGCCTCGCCAAGCTCAAGCAGGAAGCTGCGTACAGTGGCCTGCTCGCAGCTGCCTGCACCTACGACACGCTCGAATCCTCGCTTACTTCCACGGAAAAGGACGCGCTGGGGACAAAATGGCAGAGCAAATATAAAAAGTCGATGAAGGGCCCGGCTCTACAGAGACTGGGGCTGGAGCTGGCCACAGATGTCGTCACCGCTCTACAAACGACGATTCACCTGTTCGCGTACTCGAACAGCTTCGACACGAAGCACGTCGTTGCCGACCTGCAGCCGAACTCTGGGGTGGCGGTGGGACGGAACAGAAATCCCAAGCCCGTGTGGAGTACCGCCTTCGGCGAGGCGGCCTTGAAGCAGAAGCTTACGGCCGAAGCGCAGGGAAAGGCGGACGGAGATCATGCCTGGGCGAGCTCGGCAAACATAGTAGGACCTGCGAATATGGCCTTGGCCCAATGGCACGCCGCGCGCCAGGTCTATCGCCAGGAGCCTCTGGGAGTCTTCGCCTTCACTGTGAGGTATCGACTGCTTACCGTTGGCCGGAACAAGACGATCACCCCGTACCATCTCGAGACAGCCTGACGAAACTCGCTGGATTCCCGCCTGCGTTCGCGCTGCTGCGGGGTTGCCGGCGACGCCGTCCGACCCGAGTGCACCTCGCCCCGGCCTACGATTAGCCGTCCCGTAGCGCTACCGAGGAGAAGCACCCCGCATGGCCGAAGACCGCCTCGTCCGCCCCGCACCGATCAGCGGGTTCCCGGAGTGGCTGCCCGAGGTGCGCCTCGTCGAGCTGGCCTGGCTCGACCGGATCCGCGCGACGTTCGAGAGCTACGGCTTCTGCTCGATCGAGACGCCGTCGGTCGAGGCGCTCGAGGTGCTGCAGGCCAAGGGCGAGACCTCGCAGGAGGTCTACACGCTGAGCCGGCTGCAGGGCGGGGCCGACGCGGCCGACGCCCGCCTCGGCCTGCACTTCGACCTGACCGTGCCGTTCGCCCGCTACGTCGCGCAGCACTTCAACGACCTGGTCTTCCCGTTCAAGCGCTACCAGATCCAGCGGGTCTGGCGCGGCGAGCGCCCGCAGGAGGGCCGCTTCCGGGAGTTCACCCAGGCCGACATCGACGTCATCAACGTCGACAAGGTGCCGCTGCACTTCGACGCGGAACTGCCGCGGGTGATCTCACCAGATCCTCACCGACCTCGACGTCGGCGGGTTCAGCATCAACATCAACAACCGCAAAGTCCTGCAGGGTGTCTACGAAGGCCTCGGCATCGGCGACCACGTCGGCGTCCTGCGGATCGCCGACAAGCTCGACAAGATCGGCCGGACGGGGTCGCGCGGCTGCTCGGCTCGGAGCTCGGACTCTCGGCGGAGCAGGCCAAGGCCGTCCTCGACCTGGCCCAGATCCGCGGGACGGACGCCTCCGTCGTGGACGAGATCGCCGCCCTCGGGCCCGAAGAGCGACCTGCTGACCGAGGGGCTCGAGGAGCTGGCGTTCGTCCTGGACGCGCTCGCGGACCTGCCGTCCGGCAGCGTCGTCGCCGACCTGTCGATCGCCCGCGGGCTCGACTACTACACGGGCACCGTCTACGAGGGGAAGCTGACCGACGCCCCCGGGTTCGGCAGCATCTGCTCCGGCGGGCGCTACGAGAACCTCGCCGGCTCGTTCATCCGGCGCGACCTGCCGGGCGTCGGGATGTCGATCGGCCTGACCCGGATCTTCGCGAAGATGCTCGCCGACGGGCGCCTGCGTGACGGGCCCGAAGTCGCCGTCGGACGTCCTCGTCGTCATCCCGTCGGACGACCGCCGGGCGGACGCGATCGCCACCGCCGCCGTCCTGCGCGGGCGGGGGCTGAACGTCGAGACCTACCACGAGGCCGCGAAGCTCGGGAACCAGATCCGGTACGCCTCGCGCAAGGCGATCCCGTACGTGTGGTTCCCGCCGTTCGGCGACGGCAAGCCGCACGAGGTGAAGGACATGACCACCGGCGAGCAGGGCCCGGCCGACCTCGACACCTGGGATCCCCGGGCCTGACCTTGCGCGCGCCCTCGGCGCGCGGTGAGGATGGCCGTTCGGGGTGCGGCGGCCGGGGCGGAGAGTGCGACATGGCGTCGATCGTGATCTGCGGCGGATCCTCGGTCGGTCTCGGGACGGCCGCGATGCTCGCGCTCGACGGGCACGAGGTCACGGTCCTGGAAAGCGACCCGGCGCCGCCGCCGGCCGTGCCTGCCGACGCATGGACGGACTGGGCCCGTAAAGGCGTCGCGCAGTTCCGTCAGCCGCACACGCAGTTCTCGCGGTTCCGCCACGTCTGCGACGAGGAGCTACCCGGGTCGACGGACCGTCTCGCGGCGGCCGGCGCCGCCTGGGTGGACGCGCTGGCGAACCCCCCGCCGGGCATTACCGATCGAGCCCCGCGGGACGGGGACGAGCGCCTGGTGCAGCTCGTTGCGCGGCGGCCGGTCGTGGAGGCCGTCCTCGCCGGCGTCGCGGCGGACACGCCGGGTGTGACGGTGCGGCGCGGGGTCCGTGTGGCGGGGTTGCTGAGCGGCCCCTCGGTCGTGCCCGGGGCACCGCACGTGGTCGGCGTGCGGCTCGCCGACGGAGCGGAGCTGCGGGCGGACTGGGTGATCGACGCGATGGGCCGGAACAGCCCCGGGGTCGACTGGCTGGTGGAACTGGGCGCGCGGCCGCCGCTGCTCGAGTCCTCCGACTGCGGCTTCGCCTACTACACGAGGTACTTCACCGGGCCGGACAAGCCCCAGCCGCGGGGTCCGAACCTCGCCCCTATCGGCACGATCAGTCTCATCACGCTCGCGTCCGACAACGACACCTGGTCCGTCACGGTCTTCTGCCCCACCGGGGACGCGCCGCTCAAGGAGCTCCGCCGCGGGGAGGTGTTCGCGCGCGTCGTGGGGGCCTGCCCGTTTCAGGCGCACTGGCTCGACGGCACGCCGATTACCGACGTCCTGCCCATGTCGGGGGTCACGGACCGGTACCGCCGTTTCCGCGTCGACGGGGTGCCCGTGGCGACGGGCATCGCCGTCGTCGGTGACGCCTGGGCATGCAGCAACCCCTCCGCGGGACGCGGGATGAGCCTCGGCTTCCTGCACGCCCAGCACCTGCGGCGGACGCTTCGCGAGCACGTCGCGGACCCGGCCGCGTTCGCCGAGGCGTGGGACGAGGTGACCGAGCGCGTGGTCGCCCCGTACTTCCGCCACCAGATGGAGACGGACCGCATCCGCAGGGCAGAGATGGACGCGCTGCGCCGCGGCGAGGTGCCGCCCCCCGCTCAGGGCTCCGAGGCGCGGTTGCGCGTCGCGGCCGCCCGGAACCCTGACGCCCTGCGCGGGTTGCTGGAAATCGTCCAATGCCTGGCGCTGCCCGAGGAGGTTCTGGCGCGTCCTGCCGTCCGCGCCGCCGTCGCGGAGGTCGACGGCCTGCCACCGCCCTTCCCTGGCCCTGACCGCGGCCAACTGCTGACGCTGTTGTCGGCGTGAGGCCGCACGCTGCCCGGGAGTCAACCCGGGCCGCGGGAATGCGCTGCCTCCTCGGTGCCGGGTTCGTCGCAGCCGGGGTGCTGCACTTCGTGCGGCCCGAGTCCTACATGGGGATCGTCCCGGACTACCTGCCCGCGCATCGTGCCCTGGTTCTGGGGAGCGGCGCCGCGGAAATCGCGGGCGGGAGCGCGCTGCTCGTCCCGAAGTACCGGGCACGCGCGGGCAAGGGGCTGATCCTGCTGCTGGTGGCGGTCTTCCCGGCCAACCTCGACATGGCCCTGCACGCCCAGCGGCACTCGATCGCGCCCGCGCTGCTGTGGGCGCGCCTGCCGCTGCAGGGCGTGCTGATCTGGTGGGTCCACCGCGCGTCCCAGCCGGTTCGGCCGTGAACCCGGGCGAACGAGAGGCCGCCGCCGCGACCGGGGTGGGAATGTTGGGGTCGCACGGCCCGACCATCAACCTGAATCAGCCGTTCCTGTTCGTCATCCTCGACCGGGCCACCAACGCCACGCTGTTCCTCGGCCGCGTGACCGATCCGTCCGCGGGCTTCAAAACTGACGGATAGTCAGCAGGGGGACGACCCGTCGCTGTCAGCGGAGTCGGGCTGTTCGGACCATCGACAGCTTCCTCGGAAGGTAGTTTCCTTGTTGGAAACTACTTTTCTTGGGGGGTCAGATGCCAGAGCCTACGAAGCAGGACGCGGAAGCCATGCTGAAAGGCGCGGGCAAGATCGAGACTGCCGTGCGGACCCGGGTGCCACAGGAGCATCCGCTGTACGTAGGGATGGGTCTCGTCTTCGTGTGCTTCGGGCCCGTCTTCGATCTCGGTGACGGCGGCAACGGCGCCGGCGGCTACGGCGCAACGACCGCGGTGACGGTCGCTGCCGTGGTCGCGCTCGCCGTCATGGTGGGCACTCATGTCCCCTACTGGCGTCGGTACCGGCAGGTGCGGACACGGCGCACCCCGAAATGGGTGGAGTGGGCGCTCGGGCTCTGGGGCGCCGCTGCCCTGTTCTCCGTCGGGAATTTGCTCGACGGCACCGTCGGCTTCTCCTTCACCCTGGGGGGCATCCTGGGCGCAGTGCCGTTCCTGCTGTGGGCCCAGCGACTCCGGCGCCCCGCGTGACCGCTCACCCGCGGGCGCGCCTCGACGACCTCGTCCACCAGCCCGTGCGCTTCTCCCTCCTCGCCGGCTTGGCTCAGGCTGACGAGCTCGAGTTCCGGTTCCTCCGCGACACCCTCCAGATCAGCGACTCGCTGCTGTCCCGCCAGGCCTCGACCCTCGAGCAGGCCGGGTACGTCGCCATCCGCAAAGGCCACGTCGGCAAGTGGCCCCGCACCTGGCTCAAGCTCACCCCTGAAGGCCGCGCCGCCTTCGACGCCCACCTCGCCACCCTGCGCGAGATCGTGGGAACCGAGATCGTGGAAACACCGACGGGCGCGTCACCTGACCTGCCCCCGAAGCAAACTGACGTCCCGTCAGTGCGAGGGCGAATCAGGAGCTGAAATACCGGTCGCGGGACCGGCGTAGTCACTGGGTCGGTCGGGCTCCTGCACGACGACGGCGCCGGGACTCGCAGTTCGGCCGTACCGCACGCCTTCTCCTCACGCCTGCCTTCATCGCCTACCGCGGTTGCCGAAGGTCGGCTCCTCGTCCATGCCGATCTTGCGCACCCCGGAGCAGACCGCGATGTGTAGCTTCCCGCTGGGAGCCTTCTTGCCGTCCGTGAGCTTGGGCCGGAACGCGAAGATCAGGTACGGACCCTGGCCCGTGAGCCCGAGACCGCAGGACGACCCCGCGCCCGGCTCGTCGACTGGTTGTGGCGTCTTCGCTTTGCCCTTGTAGATCGTGATGGGCGTGAAGTAGTAGGTCGTCGTTCCCTGGCTCATCACCTCGCCCTCGGGCCGCGGGTAGATGTTGTGCCGCTCCACCCGCTTCTCCACCGTCGCCTTGAAGATCACGTCCGCGCGGTCGAAGTCGCGCCGCTGTTCCTCGGCCGCCTTCCCGCTGCTCGAGCAACTGCACGCGTGGGCGGGGCCGACCCCCAGCGCCGGAGTCAACGCCGCGGCGACCCCCACCGCGAGTACCGCCGACCCGACGGCACTAGGCCGCTTCAAGCTGTTCATCAAGCCTCCAGCGCGGGCCCGACCCGTCCGGTTCGGGTGGTTTCCTCATGACTGGACGCGGGCCGACCGCGGAACGTTCGGTCGGCCGAGGTTCTCTATCTCGTCCCCGGTGAACGAAACCGGTAGCCGGCGCGTCTAGGCACAAGGCGTCACAAGGCAGGGTTCGGCACGGTACGGCCGGCTTGGCGATGCTGCTTGCCGCTGGACTCAGTGCCTGCGGTAGTGAGCGAGTCGACGCGCAACCGGCGTCCGGGCCGGCCGGCCCGACGCCCAGTCCGATTTTCGTAGTGACGGCGACCCCTATGCCCGGGGAGGTAGAGCCGACGCCGCACGCGCTGCTTCAGGCGGCTGTCGAGCAGAGCCGGGAAAAGTACAAGCGCTTCAAGCGTCTCGAGAACAAGGACCCAGAAACCTATCTCGTTTGCAAGTTCGACAACGGCCAATTCGCAAGGATGATCATTCGTCATGTGGGTCCGGCTCCGGAAGGAGCCGATACGGCTGAGAACGAGTCAATCGAGGAGAAGACCGAGAACCGAAAGAACTCCTGTCAGAGAAAATACGGCGGGACATGGGAAGCAGAAGACCCCAAATGATGACGGCCTTCCGGGCCCGACACGTTGGCTGACGGAGATCGTCAGCAGGGGACGACGATGGCGCGGTTGCCGGCGGCTCCGACGAGCTTGGTGAGGTCGGCGACGTCGCTCGTCACGATCCGGTCTCCGGGCCGGGCCTGGAGCGTCAGCGTCGCCTCGACTGGGGTCGCCGAGCGCGGCGCGCCCGAGGAGGACGCCGGCGGCGCGGCCCGCCGCCTCGTCCACGGGTCGGACGTCCATCCCGGCGAGCACCCGCGCCAAGGTCGCCTGCCGCCCGGCCGGGTCGCGCCAGACCTGGGCGAGCACCATCGAGGTGGTCCGGATTTCGAGCCCGCCCTGCAACGCCGCCCGCAGGCGCGCGAACATCGCGCGGTCGTTCCGGTCGACGGCGACGAGCGCTCCCGCGTCCAGGATCAGTGCGCTCACGACCCGGCTCTCGGCAACCCCCAGCTCGCGTTCGGCCCGGGCGAGTTCCTCGGCGGTGAACGCGCCGTGCTTCGCCTAACCAATCGTCGAGCACTTTTCGCTCACGGTGCGTGCGTGGCGAACGTACGGGCGGAACCGACATGAAGCTTGCGCCCGGCACGGGAACGTCGCGAGGATGCCCGCAGCGATCATCGAGGCGGGAGGCCCGAGATGAGTTCGATCGTGGTCTGCGGGGGCGGGCTGGTCGGGCTCGGTGTGGCGATGATGCTGGCGGCGGACGGGCACGAGGTGACGGTCCTCGAGCGCGACGGGGCGGAGGGGCCCGCGGACGGCGCCGGCGCGTGGGACGGCTGGGCCAGGCCCGGGGTCGCGCAGTTCCATCAGCCGCACTGGTTCATGGCCCGGTTCCGCGAGGTGTGCGACGAGGAGTTGCCCGGCCTGACGGACCGGATGACGGGCGCCGGCTGCGTCCGGCTCGACCAGACCGCCGCGCTGCCGCCGTCCCTGGCCGACCGCGGGCCGCGGCCCGGCGACGAGCGGCTCGTCGTCGTAACCGGCCGGCGGCCGGTCGTGGAGGCCGTCTTCTCCGCCGCCGCACTGGATGCTCCCGGCGTGACGATGCGCCGGGGGGTGAAGATCGCCGGTTTGGTCTCGGGCGTCAAGGTGATCCCCGGCGTCCCGCACGTGACCGGGGTGCGCGCGGCGGACGGCGAGGAGTTCGCCGCGGACCTGGTCGTCGACGCGACAGGCCGCACTACGGCCTCCGCGGAGTGGCTCGTTGCCCTCGGTGGCCGCCCGCCCCTCGTCGAGTCACAGGACCGTGGCTTCGTCTACTACACGCGCTACTTCACCGGCCCGGCCGTCCCGGCGCAGCGCGGGCCCCTGCTCTTCCCGCTCGGGACGATTTCGATGCTCACGCTCTGCAGCGACAACCACACCTGGTCGGTGACGATCTTCGGCAGGTCGGACGACGCCGCGATCAAGGCCGTGCGGGACCCCGACGTGTTCGCCCGGGTCGTCGCCTCCTGTCCGCTCACCGCGCACTGGCTCGACGGCGAGCCCCTCGGCGGCGTCTACGCGATGGCGGGCATCCTCGACCGGTACCGCCGGTTCGCCGTCGACGGCGTCCCGGTCGCGACGGGCTTCGCCGCCGTCGGCGACGCGTGGGCGTGCACGAACCCCTCGGTCGGACGCGGGCTGTCCGTCGGGTTCGTCCATGCGCAACTGCTCCGCCGGACGCTCGCGGATCACGGCGACGACCCGGCGATGTTCGCCGAGGCCTGGGACGCGGCGACCGAGGCGGTCGTCACGCCCTTCTTCCGCAACCAGGCGGCGGCCGACGGCGCCCGACTCGCGGAGATGACTGCGCTCCGCCGCGGCGAACCGGCGCCGCCGCCCAACCCGGCCGTCGCCGGCCTGTGGGCGGCCGCGGCCACCGACGCCGGTGCGTTCCGCGGGGTGCTCGAGATCGCCAACTGCCTGGCGCAGCCACAGGACGTCCTCGCCCGCCCGGAGATCCGGGAGCTGATCGCGGGCCTCGGCGCCGCGGAGCTGCCGAAGCTCCCCGGCCCCGACCGCGCGCAGTTGCTCGCCCTACTAACGAACTGACAATCAGTCAGTTCTTGCGGGCGAGAAGGCGATAGGCGTTGCCGCGGTCCGCGCGGCGGGCGAGGGCGTCCACGGCCTTGTCGACCTGCCAGCTCGCCTTGAGCACCTTCGCGCCGATCTTCCATGCCTTCGTGTTGCGGGCCGCCGCCTCGGGCGTCGGCTCGCCGGGCAGCCACGGCTGTTTCGGGTCCGGGGCGAGCGCGAGGATCGCGAGGACGAGCGCGTAGGTCAGGTCGCCGGGGATCTGGGCGGCGCCCCGGTCGATGCCGACCGTGGTGAAGCCGCGGTCCGCGAGGGCCTGCACCAGGTTCGGCAGTGGGACGAAGTGCTGGTGCTGCGGCTGGAACCACGCCACCCACCACTTGCCGAGCAGGCGGCCCATGACGCACTCCGGGTCGGGCACCTCGATCAGCAGGTAGCCGCCGGGGCCGAGCACCGCGGCGGCCGTGTCCAGCTCCGCCTTCTGGTCGCGCGTGTGCTCGAGATAGTGATGCATGCTCACGACGTCGTAGCGCCCGGCCAGCTCCGGGGCGAGCTCGTCGAACGAGCCGCGGTAACCGGTGTCGAGCCAGCCGCGCTCGACGCCGTCGTCCACGGACGAACCGAAGTCGAGGCCGTCGAAGCGGGTGCCGGGCAGGACGGGCCGGGCGTCCTTCGCGAAGTGGCCGTAACCGCAGCCGACGTCCAGCCAGGCCTTCGGCGTGACGTGCGCCCGGACCATCTCGGCTCGGGCGCGGTACGCGTCCCCCATCGAGGAGAACGTGCGCTCCCACGTCTCCTGGCCGAGGCCGTCGTAGAAGTCCTTGTAGTAGAAGTTCAGGCCCTCCGGCGTCAGCCGCGGGTTCTGGAACAGGTGCCGGCACGCCTCGCACCGCTCGATGACGAACGCGCCGGGCTTGCGTTGCAGCATGTCCCGCGTGCGCAGCCGGACCGAGAGCTTTCCCGACCCGCACCACGGGCAGTCGGTGCGGCGGGGCTCGAAGAAGCGCTCGACGCCGGCGGCGATCTCGCCCTGGTAGTACGGCCGGGCCGCCGCGAAGGGGTCGGCGGGAGCGTCCGTTGCCGTCACGCGTCCGCCTCCGGGAGCCGCCTCGCCAGCACCCGGTAGGCGTTGCCGTTGTCCGTGCGGTGCGCGATCTTCGTCAGGACCTTGTCGACCTTGTGGCCGGCAGAGAACACCTTCGGCGCGACCTTCTTCCAGGCGACGTCGTGGCGTTTGTGCCGCCACGGCGACGGCTCGGCCTTCAGCCACGGCATCCGCGGGTCGGGCGCCGCGCAGGCGAACATCTGGACGAACGACCACGTCATGTCGACGGCCATGTGTGCCTTGCCGGACGTCGTCGCGACCGGCTCGAACCCGCGCTCGACCAGCGCGCCCAGCAGGTTCTGCATCGGGATCATGTGCTGGTGCTGCGGCTGCAGCAGCGGCATCCACCACTTCCCGAACGCCTTGCCGAACCGGTAGGACGGGTCCGGCATCTCGAGCAGGAAGTAGTCGCCGGGCGCCAGCACGCGCGCGGCCGCGTCCAGCTCGGCCCGGGGGTCTCGGGTGTGCTCCAGATAGTGATGCATGCTCAGAACGTCGAACTGGCCGGCCAGTTCCTCGGTCATGTCGGGGAACATGCCGCGGTAGCCCTTCGCGAGCCAGCCGCGCTCCTCGCCGAGCGTGACTGCGACGCCCATGTCGAGCCCGGAGAACTCCGTGTCGGGCAGGACGTCCTTCGCGTGCTTGGCGAAATACCCGTAACCCGTGCCGACGTCCAGCCACCGCTTCGGGGTCGTCACCGCCTTGACCATCTCGGCGCGCTCGCGGTTGTAGCCGAGCGCCCCGTCGAAAACCGGCTCCATCGTGGACTGGCCGAGGCCGTCGTAGAAGTCGCGGTAGTAGAAGTTCAGCCCGTCCAGCGACAGCCGCGGGTTCTGGAAAACGTGGTGGCAGGTGCGGCACTCGTCCATCACGAACGTTCCCGGCTTGCGCTGGATCAGGTCGGACGTCCGAATGCGCGTGGAGAGCTGGGGCGAGCCGCACCACGGGCAGCTTTCGCGGCGGTCCTCGAAGAACCGGTCGAGGCCGGCCGCGATCTCGCGCTGGTAGTACGGGCGCTGCGCCGCGTAGGCGTCGGCTGCGGCCTGCGGAGAGGTCATCGCCTCATGGTAGGCGCCTGATCAGCTTCACCCGACCGGTACGGTGCCGATCATCGGAACAGCCCCGCCGCACCACGGGAGAAGACGTGAAGATCCGCCCCCTCGATGCCACGGTGGCGCTCGGGTCGCTGCTGTCGGTGGCCGGGGCCGCGACGGTGGCGTACAACGCGCGGCGCGTGCTTGCGCCGCCCGCGGACCCGCCGCTGGTGACCGAGTGCGTCTCGGTGCTGATGCCGGTGCGCAACGAGGTCCACCGGGTCGAGCCCACGCTCCGCTCGCTGCTCGCCCAGCGCGGCGTCGCGGACCTCGAGATCCTCATCATGGACGACAACTCGACCGACGGCACGGGGGACCTGATCCGCTCGATCGCCGGCGACGACCCTCGGGTGAAGGTGCTGACCGGCAAGCCGTTGCCGGAGGGGTGGAAGGGCAAGCCGCACGCGTGCATGCAGCTGGCCGAGGCCTCCCGCGGCACCGTCCTGTGCTTCGTGGACGCCGACGTCGTGTTCTCCCCGGACGCGATGGCCGGCGCCGCAACCCTGCTGCGCTCCACCGGCATGGACCTGATCTCGCCGTTCCCCGGCCAGGTGATGGGCTCGTGGTCCGAGCGGCTCTACCAGCCGATGGTGAACTGGACGTGGATGTCCAACATGCCCGTCCACAAGGGGACGCCGACGGTGCCCCCGCCCACCGAGGTCGCCAACGGGCAGTTCCTCGTCTTCGACCGCGCGGGCTACGAGCGGGCCGGCGGGCACACCGCCGTGTTCGACAAGGTCGCGGAGGACCTGGAGATCCTGCGCGCGGTCATGCGCTCCGGCGGGAAGGCCTCGGCCGTCGACGGGTCGCGGGTTGCCCAGTGCCGGATGTACAACGACTGGCCCGAACTGCGCGAGGGCTACACGAAGTGGCTCTGGGCGTGGGTGGACACCCCGCAGAAGGTGGCAATCTCGATCGTTTCGATCACGGTGGTCTACCTGCTGCCGCCCGCGACCGCGCTGCGGGGCTCGAAGGTCGGCCTGGTCGGCTACCTCGCCGGCGCGGCCGGACGGGCGGCCTGCGCGAAGCGCTTCGGCGAACCCGTCCTGCCCCACGCCCTGACGATGCCCGCCTCCTGCGCGATGTCCGCCGGCCTGATCCTCGACTCGTGGCGCAAGCACCGCTCCGGCCAGTTGACCTGGAAGGGCAGAAAGGTCTGACCATTGCGTCCGACCAGCGACACGTCATAGCGGGTCGATGGTCGGACGCACGGGGGTTGAAGTTACGTGTGCGACGACGTCCAGATTCTCGCGGATGTCGAGGACATGCTCGAGGTAGTGGTACATGCCGATCACGCCGTACGGCTCGTCAGTTTGCCCGCCAGTTCGGAAACTAGCCTCGGTGCGCGTGCCGACCCAGCCCCATCTCGGCCGCCTCGAGCACGCCGTCGCCTTGATCCAGGGAGTCGACGACGGCGTGCTGCTGTGGTACCCCGGTCCGCGGATCTGCTGCGCACCAGAGCATGCGGGCGGTTGCCCGAGCCGGATGAACCGCATTGTCCACATCCGTCCGATTCCCGTCGCGGGGCGGTAGACGATCTTCTAGGCTCGATGGACATCGGGCATTCGTGCGCTGGCCGGCGGGGCGGGCGTACTGGATCTGGGGGGATCGCGTGATGGCAGCATTCTCTGTGCCTGGAGGCACTGTTCACGTTCGGCGTCCGGCGATGCCGAGCAAATCGGTGGTGCGGCTGGCTGTGGTCATGGTGAGCGTCGTGGCCTGGGCCGGGCCGGCTTCCGCGGGCTCGACGGGTTCGGAGTCGATCGTGGCGCAATGGGCGGACGCCGACGGGAACGCCGTGCTGCTCCGCGAGGGCACGTACCGCGACGGCAAGGGCTTCGGCTGGACGAAGATTCAGCGCAAACACAAGATCCGGAAGATCGAATCCGTACGGTTCGTTACCAGCAATCCTGCCGGCGGGGCCCCGCAAGGGGACAGCCGGGTGTACGTGGCCTACGCCAATCGCAAGGAGTGCAACAAAAGTTACTGTCGCTACACGGACAGCTTGCCCGTCCGCGCGGTCGTGAACTTCAGCTACCGAAGCACGTACCACGACGCCAACGTCGACGGTGTCGTAGGAGTTGTGACTACCTACTGCCTCAACCCGGACCAGGCGCACGCGTGCCCGGATTGGGTTGACTCCGCGCTCGGGAATCCGACCAGCAAATATGCTGGACAGCACCTCGAGCCGGGCGTCGACCTAAGCTACAGCCCGGCCATGCTCGTGGACGGGACCTAGCAGGAGGGCCGACGATGGGAAGCATCGATGCGGACGCGTTCGTCGCGGCGTTGAAGTGGCGCTTCGATGATCCGCAGAACGTGCTCAATGATCACGTGCTCTGGGTGGGCGGCGGGGTGGGACCCGATGGCGCGGCACTGGTGTTCTACCGGGAGCACTCCGATGGGCCCGTGCTCGGTCGCCGGTATGACGTCGTCGAGTTCGCGTCGGGCTTCGATCCCCTGGGTGGAGTCGAGGATCTTGCCGATATCGCGTTCTCGGAGGACATCACGGATCCCACCGGGCGCGGGGTCGAGCTTCCGGTGGACTGGGCTGACGGATTGGTGCCCGAAGGAGTCACAGTGGAGTGGGTCGGTGAGCCGGCCGAGGATGAGAAGGCCTCACGCTGAATCCGCGGCAGGGGCCGGTTCTTCGGCCTCCGCCGTCGCCGACCGCGCCTAGGCTTCCTTGCGGGCGACCACGCGGTAGAGGTTCGCGTCGCCGGAGCGGGCGATGAGGGGGTGCAGCTTCGCGTCCGCCTTGTACGCCAGTGGGAGCAGCTTCGGCGCCGCCTTGGCCCATACTGCCTGGTGCCGCAGGGCACGCAGCTTGTTCTGCTTCACGTCCAGCCAGGGCAGGCGCGGCTCGGGCGAGAGCACCGCGAGCATCGACAGCAGGGCGCACGTGACGTCCACGGGGATGTGCGACTCCGCGAACTGGACGGACACGGGCGTGAGCCCGCGCTCGGTCAGCGCGGCGAGCAGGTTCGGCAGCGGGGCGAAGTGCAGGTGCTGGGGCTGGAACCACTGCACCCACCACCCGCGCAGGACACGCAGCTTCGACTCCGGGTTCGGGATCTCGAGCTGGACGAGCCCCCCGGGCGGCAGGACGCGCGCGACGACGTCCAGCTCCTCGCGGATGTCGAGCACGTGCTCGAGGTAGTGGTACATGCTGATGACGTCGTAACGGCCCGTCAGTTCGCCCGCCAGCTCGGGAAACCAGCCCTGGTGCGCGGTGCCGACCCAGCCCTTCTCGGCCGCCTCGAGCACGCCGTTGCCCTGGTCGAGGCCGTCGAAGACGGTGTCCGGCCAGACCTCCTTGGCGTCCTTGCAGAAGTGCCCGTAGCCGGCGCCGATGTCCAGCCAGGCCTTGGGGCCGGGGCCGTCCGCGGGGAAGAACGGGGCGAGCTGGCGGGCGCGGCTGCGGTACACGTCCCCGCGAGTCGCGAAGACCGCCTCGAGCATCTCCTTGCCGAGCCCGTCGTAGAAGTCGCGGTAGTAGAAGTTCAGGCCCTCGGTGGTGAGCTGAGGGTTCTGGAACACGTGCCGGCACGTGCGGCAGCGCGAGAGGACGAACGTGCCGGGCTTGCGCTGCGTCCGGTCGCCCGTGCGCAGGATCGTCTGCAGGCGCGGCGAACCGCACCAGGCGCAGTTGTCCCGCTTCGGGGCGAAGAACCGCTCGACGCCCTTGGCGATCTCGGCCTGGTAGTACGGGCGCCGCGAGGTGAACGCCTCGTCCGTGCCGGCCGCGAGGGCCGCCTCGGCGACCTGCTCCATGATCTCCTCGGCGTCCGGCCCGGGGTGATGTAAGCCGGTGTCGGTGTTGATCTCGGGAGGCATCTCAGCCCTTCCGGGCGAGCACGCGGTAGGCGTTGCCGCCGTCGGCGGCGCGGATCAGCGGAGCGAGCTTCTGGTCGGCCTTGTAGGCCGCCTTCACGATCGGCGGCGCGGCCTTCCACACGTACTTGTTGCGCAGCTCGCCCAGCTTGGTCGGCCCCTTGCCCCACGGCAGCCGCGGGTCCGGGCCGAGCACCGTGCACATCGAGAGCGCGGCGCAGGTGACGTCCACCGGGATGTGCGCCGAGGCGTGGTGGACGGTGACGGGGGTGAAGCCCCGCTCGGCCAGCGCCTGCAGCAGGTTGCGGCAGGGGATCAGGTTCTGGTGTTGCGGCTGGAACCACGGCGCCCACCACTTGCCGAAGATCCGCGCGGTGATCGACGTCGGGTCCGGCACCTCGATGAGCAGGTACGAGCCCGGCGCCATGATCTTCGCGACCACGTCCAGCTCGGCCCGCGGGTCGCGGACGTGCTCGAGGTAGTGGTGCATGCTCACGACGTCGTACTTGCCGGCGACCTGGTCGGCGAGGTCGGGCAGCATCCCGTGGTAGATCGTGTCGAGCCAGCCGCGGGCCTTGCCCTCGAGGACGCCGTGGCCCATGTCGAGGCCGTCGAAGGTCGTGTCGGGCCAGACCGTGCGGGCGTCCTTGCAGAAGTGGCCGTAGCCGGTGCCGACGTCGAGCCAGTTCCGCGGCGTGATGAACGGCGCGAGCATCTTGGCCCGGTCGAGGTAGATGTCCTTGTGCGCCGCGAAGATCATCTCGACGGTGTGCGCGCCGAGGCCGTCGTAGAAGTCCTTGTAGTAGAAGTTCAGGCCGTCGACGTTCAGCCGCGGGTTCTGGAACACGTGCCCGCAGGTGCGGCACTCGTCGATGTGGAACTTGCCGGGCTTGCGCTGCATCAGGTCCCCGGTGTCCAGCCGCGCGCGCAGGCGGCCGGAGCCGCACCACGGGCAGGTGTCGCGCCGGTCCTCGAGGAAGCGCTCGACCCCGTCGGCCAGTTGGGCCTGGTACCAGGGGCGGGCTGCGGTGAGCTCCTCGGTCGTGGGCACCGTCGAAGGCGTCCCGGCGGTCGCGGGCTCGGTGAGCTCGACGCTCGTCTCGGACTGGGTCATCTCGTCGCTTCCTGCTCTCTTCGGCACGTCGTTCAATCGTGACGGATCATGGGCCCTTGCGGGCCAGGATCCGGTAGGAGTTGGCGGCATCGGCCCGCCGGACGGTCGCCGCGATCTTCTGGTCGGCGTTGTACGCGGCCCTGATCACCGCGGGTGCGAGCTTCCACACCGTCTGCCACCGCTTCTGCGCGCGTGCCGTGGGCTCGCCGCGCCACGGCAGCCGCGGGTCGGGGCCGGCGACCGTAGCGAACGCCATGACGGCGTAGGTCAGGTCGACGGACATGTGCGCGGCTGCCGCTCGACGGCCACCGGGGTGAAGCCGCGCTCGACGAGCGCCTGCAGCAGGTTGTGCGTCGGGATCAGGTGCTGATGCTGCGGCTGGCCCCAGGGCGCCCACCACCGGCCGAGGACGCGGCCCAGCAGGGACGACGGGTCCGGCACCTCGATCAGCAGGTACGAACCGGGGCCGACCACGCCGGCGACCACGTCGAGCTCGGCCCGGGGGTCGCGGACGTGCTCGAGGTAGTGGTGCATGCTCACGACGTCGTACTTGCCGGCAACCTGGTCGGCGAGGTCGGGAAGCTCACCGCGGTAGACGTGGTCGACCCAGCCGCGCTCCAGGCCGAGCTCCACGCCGGCGCCCATGTCGAGGCCGTCGAAGACCGTGTCGGGCCAGATCGTCCGGGCGTCCTTGCAGAAGTGGCCGTAGCCGGTGCCCACGTCCAGCCAGTTGCTTCGGCGTCAGGAACGGCGCGACCATGCGCGCCCGGTTCAGGTAGTACTCGGTGCCCCAGGAGAACACCGTCTCCGCGGCCGGGCCGCCGAGGCCGTCGTAGCAGTCGCGGTAGTAGAAGTTCAGGCCCTCGACTGTGAGCCGCGGGTTCTGGAAGACGTGCTTGCAGGTGCGGCACTCCTCCAGGGAGAACGTGCCCGGCTTGCCCTGGACCACGTCCGGGGTGGTAACCCGGACGCGCAGGTCGGGCGAACCGCACCACGGGCATGTGCTGCGGCGCGGCTCGAGGAACCGTGCGACCCCCTGGGCAATCTCCGCGGCGTACCAGGGCCGGGCGGCCGCGAGCTCGTCGTCGGTCGTCGGCGGCGTCGGCGAGCCGGGAGCAGGCACCGTCGGGGGTTGGTCGAGTTCCGTCGCGCCTGGCATCGCCTCGATGGCGGTCATGTGCCGACTCTCTGGGTCCGTGGTTCAGGGTTGCTGCAAGTTCATCGTTTCCAGGCGAATTCTGTTTCCGTTTGCCGCACAATGACGTGAATGAAAGTCCGGTAATTCGCTTATGGGGCTTTTGTCCAGGGGCCTATTCGGCCTTGCGGGCCAGGATTCGGTACGCGTTGCCGCCGTCCGCGCGCGCGATCGCCTTGCCGAGCAGCTTGTCGGCGTTGCCGAACGCCTTCATCAGCGGCGGGTAGACCTTCGTCCAGGCGATCGCGTGCCGCTTGCGGCGCCAGGCGGCGTCGGAAGGCGGCATCCACGGCCGGCGCGGGTCCGGAGCCAGGAACGTGATCGCGAAGATCAGCGCGAACGTCAGGTCGACGGCCCCGTTCGCCGGGCCGTGCTCGATGCTGACGAGGGTGAAGCCCCGCTCCGCGAGCGCGCCCAGCAGGTTCGCCTCGGGGATCAGGTGCTGGTGCTGCGGCTGGAACAGCGGGACGGACCACGACCGCAGCATCCGGCCGAGACGGGAGTTCGGGTTCGGCATCTCGAGCAGCGCGTAGCCGCCGGGCTGAGCACGGTCGACGATCGCGTCCAACTCGGCCCGCGGGTCGCGGGTGTGCTCGAGGTAGTGGTGCATGCTCACGACGTCGTAGCGCCGGCCAGGCCCTCCGAGGGTCGGCCACGAGGTCCGGGAACGTTGCCGCGATAGCCGCGCCCGAGCCAGCCGCTTGCGCTGCGCCTCGTCGACACCGTCGCCCATGTCGAGCCCGTCGAACTCGGTGGTCGGGCAGGACGTCGCGGGCGTGCAGCGCGAAGTAGCCGTGCCCCGTGCCGACGTCGAGCCAGTTGGACGGGGTCGTCACTCGGCTCACGACCTCGGCGCGGGCGCGGTTCGCGGCGCCGCCGAGCGCGAACACGCCCTCGGCGGTCTCGAGGCCCAGGCCGTCGTAGAAGTCGCGGTAGTAGAAGTTCAGGCCCTCGATCGACAGCCGCGGGTTCTGGAACAGGTGCAGGCAGCTCTGGCACTCCTCCAGGACGAAGGTGCCGGGCTTACGCTGGATCAGGTCCGCGCTGCGCAGTCGCACCCTCAGTTGGGGCGAACCGCACCACGGGCAGGTGTCGCGGCGGGGCTCGAAGAATTTCTCGACGCCGGTCTCGAGCGCCTTGTCGTAGTACGCCCGGGCCGTGACGAGGCGCTCCTCGACGCTGGGCCGTTCGGCCGGCGCTGCCACAGGGGTCTCCGTTTCCGCGCTCACAAGAGCTTCTCCAGACGGTCTGCCGCGGCCTCGGCCCCGCCTGCGGCGGCGAACGAGTCGCGGATGCGGCCGGCGGCGGCGGCGTAGGCGGGGTCGTCCAGCACGGTGACGATCGCGTCGCGAAGTTCCGCGGCGCTCACCCGGCCGAACTTCACCCGGATCCCCGCGCCGCAGTCGACGACCTGCGAGGCGACGGCCGGCTGGTCGTCGCGGATCGGGGCGACCACCATCGGCAGGCTGAACGACAGGGCCTCGCACGTCGTGTTGTGCCCGGCGTGGGACACGACCGCGTCCAGGTGGGGGAGCAGGTCCAGCTGCGGCACCCGCTCGGCGACGAGGACGTTCGGCGGCGGGTCCAGCCCGGCGGGCGGTGCGACGACGATCGCCCTGCACCGTGTCGGCCAGGGGCGCGAGCGCCTCGAGCGCGACCGCGAAGAAGCGGTCGCCGGAGTCGCGGTTCACCGTCCCGAGCGAGACGAGGACGTGGCGGCGCGCCGGGTCCAGCCACTCCCACGGGAAGTCGGGGCCGGCCCCGCGGCCGCCGATCGCCGGGCCGACCATCGCGATGTGCGCGCCGAGCGGCTCCGGCGGCGCGAGTAGCGCCTCGGTGGAGAACGCGACGATCAGCGTGTCGGAGAAGCGCAGGTCGACGGGTTCGGTCACCCCGTAGGACGCCTGAAATTCGTCGAGGCGCTCGCGGGCCCACGCGCCGAGCTTCGGCATCGTCTCGTACTGCCCGGTGAGCTCCGCGGTCGTCGTCGCGGACGTCGCCCAGGGGACGCCGCGCTCCCGGGCGACGAGCGCGCCCGCGATCGCCTGCTGGTCGGCCACGACGACGTCCGGCGCGAACGCCTCGACCGCGGCCCTTACTCCCGGCACCATCGAGTGCGCCAGCGGGAGCAGGAAGTCCTCCCAGAAGAACCGGAACGCCGTCGCCGCGCGCAGCCCGCGCCAGCGGACGAGGCGGTCGGCGAGCGGCTCGCCGGGAAATTCGGCGTCGACCGCGAACACGCGGCGCCCCGGGGGCAGGACGGTCGCCAGGTAGGCCGAGTTGCCCGCCCACGCGACCTCGTGACCGCGCCGGGTGAGCGCCTCGCCCACCGCGACCGTCGGCATGATGTGCCCGGTCAGCGGGGGGACGACGAAGAGAAAACGGGACACTCTCAGGATCATGCCAGCCGAGCCTCCCATGCACACATCGAATGCCTTGCTGGGCTTCGAGAGCAGGAAACTCCCGGATGTCGGGCGAGAAGTTGGGCTGGTGGGATCACGAGAACAAGAGGTTGGTGACGGCGAACAGCGCCAGGGCGAGGAGACGCAGGAGACCAGAGCAGGTGACAAGTGCCGGCGGCGATGTTCAGCGACACGCTGGCGAGCCGCGGCGTGACCACGATCGGATCGAGGCTCGTCGGCGAGGAAGACGGCCTCGAGGTCGCGTTCGACTCGGACCGGGGCGGCCCGGGTCGCGCCGAGGTGTATCGCCCGCGTGTCTGGGGACTGCCCTCGTAGGGCGCGCTGGAGTTCCTCGGCCGGGGGTCGAGGGTGGACCGCGACGGTCGGCATCGGGGCCCCCGGTCGAGTGAAAGGACGGGGCCATGACAGGAGTGACACCTGGCGCCGGACGGAACGTTCCGCGACGGGAGGTGTTGCGTGGGGTGGGAGCGGCTGCGTTGGCACCCGCGATTCCGGGGGCCGGTGCCACCCGACCCGGGGAGCGATGGTCGCGGCGCGCCGGCCTCTCTTGCCGTTGGCTCGGCACGTCGGGTTGGTGGGTCGAGACCGGAAAGCGGACTGTGCTCGTCGACCCGTACCTGAGTCGCTTCCCGACCGGGTTGGCTGCCGGACGGTTCGACCCGGCCACACGGCTGCAGGTGGATGCCGACGCCATCGCTCGCAGCGTCGGAGCGCCCGAGACGGTGCTGGTCACGCATACGCATTGGGACCATTTCAACGACGTGCCGCAGATCGCAAACACCTACGGTTCACGAGTGATCGGCACCTCGACCGCGTACAACCTTGCGCTCAGCTTCGGGGTACCCGCCGGCCAACTGATCCCGGTCAAGGGGGGCGAGGTACTGGACCTTGACGGTCTGGTGGTCGAGGTCGTGGCGTCGTTACACAGCCGCAATTCCGCGCTGTCGATCCTGTTCCCCGGCACCCACCCCGCTCCGCCACCGCGACCGGTCACGATCGCCGATCTGCCCGAGGGTGACACGCTGGCCTTCGCGTTGAGCAGGCCCGGTGGACCATCGGTGTTGTTCTTCGGGGCGAGTGACTTCGCCGAACGCAACCTCGTCGGCCTGCGTCCCGAGGTCGCAATGATCGCGGTGGCGTCGACGACCGCCACTTTCCGATACCTGCCCCGCCTCCTGGAGGCGCTCGATCGCCCGCGCACTGTGGTAGCAGTGCACTGGGACGACTTCGAGACCCCGCTGGCGAACCCGCCCCGCACGGATCCGGCGTCCCGGGCGCGGCTCACGACTTTCGTCGAGCAGGTCAGGCGTGTCGCGCCGCGTACTCGTGTGATCGTGCCGAACTACCTGGAGCCTCTCGATCTCTGACGCCGATACCGTGGGTGGGCGACGAGGTCATGTGCCTGCCGAAGCCACACCGATCGTGTCCGCCCCACCGGGGGGTCTCCCGCCGGCTTTCCAAGGCCCGGTTAACTCTGGAACCTGGGCAACCAGTGGCCTCAGGTGTGCGCCGCCAGGAAGTCGACGACGATCTCCCGGACCTGCGGGGTCGCGTCCATCAGCACCGAGTGCCCGACGCCCTCGACGACCGTGAGCGTCGCGTGCGGGAGCAGGTCGGTGAAGTGGCGCGTGTAGTCGGGGACGTCGGACTGCTCCCCGTACACCGCCCGGATCGGGCAGGTCAGCGCCCGCAGCCGGTCCCGCGGGATCGGCCGGGCCTTCGTCAGGTCCGGGTAGAAGCTCGTGTGGTTCGCCAGGTCGGTCAGCGCGTCCATCATCCGCACGACCTTGCGGCCGAACCGGCGGATCCAGGCCTGCAGGTTCTCCTCGCCCATCTCGGCGACGACGCCCGCGACCCGCTCGCGCTCCGCGGAGATCTGCTCCGCCCAGCCGTCCACGTTGAAGTGCGCCTCGATCAGGACGATGCTCGCGACCCGCTCCGGGTTCACGACCGCGAAGTCGAGCGCGATCGTGCCGCCGTAGCTGTTGCCGACGAGGTGGACCGGGCCGGCGATCTCGAGGGCGTCCAGCAGGCCGTCGAGGTCGGCGACGGAGTCCTCCATCGTGTAGCCCGTGCGCGGGCGCTCCGAGGAACCGTGCCCGCGCAGGTCGTACAGGACAGCCTCTGCGCCGGTCTTCGCGACCGCGCCCGCGACCGTGTAGTAGAAGCTCGCCATGTTGTCCATGCCGAGGCCGTGCAGGAACACCACCGGTGGCGCCTTGCGCTCAGCGGCGGGAACCGGGTTGAGGTGCTGGACGTGCAGCCGCACCCCGTTGGCGACGACTTCGGACACGGGTCAGCTCAGCCCCGCGCCTCGGTGTCACTGGTCGCGGCGAGGATGTACCGAACGACCTCGCCGACCCGCATCTCGATGATCTGCTCGAGGTCCTTGTCGGCCAGGAAGGCCGCGAAGTCCACGTTGCCGCCGTAGTGCTCGGTCAGCTTCGCGCCGAGCTTCACGAACTCGATGCTCTCGAGCTCCAGGTCGTCCTCGAAGGAGGTCTTCATGCTCGATCTCGAGGTCGAGCAGGTACTCGTCGCCGACGATCTCGCCGATCATCTCCGGACGACGGCGAGAACCTCGGTCTCCGTCGCCGTGCGCGCCTCGGTGGTCACGGATGTGGTCTCCCGCTCCTCGTGAAAAGTGCGTCCGCTAAGGATGGACGTCGGTGCTTGTAGTCCAGCCAACCGCATAGGGGACCGGCTCGTCACCGGAACGGGTCGTTACCCACCGGGTGGAGCCGTCTACAGCGACCAGGAGCCGATCATCCTCTACGCGGATCACCACATATCGTCCCGGGCGTCCCTCGAGCCCGGTACCGGCCGCTTTGGCCACCGCTTCCTTGGCCGTCCAGAAGCGGGTGACCCACGCCGCGCGGGCGGGATGGCCCACCGGGCTGACCGTGTCGAGCAGGTCGCGCTCCGGCGGGGTGAGCAGCGCGGACTCGGCCGGCGCGTCGTCCACGAGCTCGATGTCGATGCCGACGCCCGCGCTGGCCGGGCCCACCACGGCGGCCGCGAGCGGGCCGGAGTGGGCCAGCGAGAGGGCGAGCGCCTCGGCCCCCGCGCCGGTCGGGTAGGGGCGGCCGGCGGCGTCGTTGGAGATCACCACCTCCGCCGGGAAGATCGGGCCGGCGCCGGCCGCCCACAGGTGCGCCCGCACGGCGTCCTTTGCGGCGATGCGCCCCAGCAGCCACTGCCGGGCGGCCCGCGGGTTGCGTGAGCCGTGCTCGTCCCGCTCGGCGGCGCGACAGGTACTGGCGCATGCACAGCTCGCGGGCGACGGGGTCGGCCCACGGCTCGGTGAGCAGCACCCAGCCGCCGTCCTGCGGGCGGGCCAGCAGCGAGCGGTCCGGGTGGCGGAACGCGGTCACGGTCGCGTCGTCGGTCTCGAGGCGCCGGTCCGTCCAGCCCGTGATGTGGCACCACAGGCGCCCCGACGGCGTCGCGCAGCTCGAGGTCGGCGACCGCCTCGTCGTCGCTCGCGGACCGGACGTGCACGACCGTGGGCAGCCGGGTCCCCGGCTCCGGGTCCGGGCCGTAGAAGCTGACCGACCCGACCGTCGCGGGCAGGACGAGGCGGTTCGCCGGCTGTAGGGCGATCCAGAAGCCGAGCAGCTGGCCGGCCGCGTCGAGCAGGGCGCCGGGGGTCGGCAGCACCTCCAGGACGCCGCGGACGCCGTCGTCGGCGACGGTGCCGAGCTCGGCGACGCCCCGGTACGCCGGGCCGTGGAACATCCACCGGTCGGCGTAGAGGCCGACGGCGTCCACCTCGCTCGGGCGCTCCGCGGTCAGCGGGTACTCGCGCAGGGCCGGGGGGACAGGGTAGTCGTCGGCGAGCAGGACCGTGGCGCGCGCGTAGGACTCCCGCGGCCCGCTGCCGACCCGGCCGTCCACCGTGACCGTCACGACGGACAGCTGGCCGTCGCCGGGCTTCTCCGTCGCCTCGATGATCAGCGTGACCTCGGGCTCGACCGCCAGGGGGCGCAGCGCGCGCACGCCGCGGACGCCGATGACGCGCCGCTCGCCGACCAACTCGGCGGCCGCGGCGACGATCAGGTCGATCGCGCCGGTCATCGGCACGATCGGGAACCGGTCGCCGGGGGAGCCGCCGCCCGGCGGGGCCTGCAGCAGGCAGTGGTCGGCGAGGTACGGGTCGGTGCGCAGCGACATGACCCGGTGCGTGGTCTTGCTCCGCGGGCCGACCGGCGCGGCGGGCGCGAGGGGCCGCAGGACGGCGGCGGGCGCTCCGGGCCGCCACGCGCTCAGCACGGCGGCGGCCGCCTCGGCGGTCTCGGCGAGCAGGTCGTGGAACTCGGTGAGGATCGGGTCCGCGCCGGCCAGCAGCGGCGGCGGGCCCCAGCCCGGGCCGCCGGGCGGCGGGAACAGCGGCGGCGAGCCCGGCCGCCGCCTCGCCGAGATGGACGAGCGGGGCGCCCATCCCGAGGGCTGCGCCGGCCTGGGAGGTCTTGGGGGCCGGCGCAGGTTGCGGCGACGCCGGGCGCGGGGCGCCGGCACCGGTCGGGTCGCCGCGAGCAGGTCGAGCCGCGGGTCGCCGCCCTCGGCCCAGAGCGCGGCGGCGACCCGGCGCAGCTGCTGCCAGGCCCGTCCGCTTCGGGACGTTGGCGCTGACGACGAGGTGCGGGGTCGCCGGGGCCGTCCAGCGTGTCCTCGACGAAGCCGGGCAGGCTGCCGGTGCCGACCTGGACGAACGCGCGCACCCCCTCCGCGTGCAGGCGGCGCACGAGCGGGCCGAACCGGACCGGCTCCACGAGGTTGCGCAGCAGGAGCGCGCGGACCTCGTCCGGAGCGGCGGGGTAGGGCGCGACGGTCGTCGCCGACCACAGCGGGACGGTCGACGGGCGCAGGTCGAGCCCGGCGACGTACTCGCGGGTCGGGCCCAGGTACGGCGCCAGCATCGGGGTGTGGAAGCCCGACTTGAACGGCAGGACGGACCCGGTCACCCCGGCGGCCCGCAGGCGCTCGAGCGCGACGGCGACCTGCTCGGCGACGCCGCAGACGATCGACTGGTGCGGGCAGTTGTCGTGGCAGACGACGACGTCCGGCAGGCCCTCGATCGCCTCCGCGGCCTGCTCGGCGCCGCAGCCGAGGGCGGCGAAGACCAGGTCGGGGACGCCGGGGCCTGCGTCGAACGCCCGGGTCGAGGAGGCGAACGACTCGAACGGGCGCGGCGCCCGAGGCGATCAGCGCGCTCCACTCGCCGATGCTGTGGCCCGCGACGACGTCCGGCACGACGCCGAGCTTGCGCAGCGCGCGGTCGAGCAGGCGGCCCACGCCGGCGAGCTCGAGGCCGCGCCGGCCGAGCGCCCGCGTCCGTCTCGCTGCGCACGGGCGGGAGGCCGAAGTGCGCGGCCACGTCGTCGACCTGCGGGTCGAACGTCTGCTCGAGGCCGGGGAACAGGAACGCCACCCGGCCGCCCCGCCGGGCCGAGGAGCGGTGTCGGCGGTGAAGTAGACGTCGCTGCGCCCGCGCCACGGCTTGCCCTGCGCCACGACCTTGCGGGCCAGCGCGAGGCGCTTGGCCGTCGGGTCCACGATCGCCAGGCGGGCGGGCCCGCCGGCCGGCACGGCGCCCGCGTCGTCCCGGCCGAGGAGCGCCGTCGTCGGGGGCGGCCAGCGCCGCGGCGATCTCGGCCGCGTCCACCCCGGTGAGCAGGAGCACCCGCTCGCCCGCGGCCGTGGCCGGGCTCACCCCGGAACCCCGTGCGTCCGACCGCCGACCCGCTATAGCGGGTCGGCGGTCGGACGCTACGGGTGGGGGTGAGCCGCCGGACGCCGCGGGAGCCTGCTCGAGGACGACGTGGGCGTTGATGCCGCCGAAGCCGAAGGCGTTGACGCCCGCCCGGCGGGGCCCGTCGGCCGCCCACTCGCGGGCGATGGTGACGGGCGCGAAGCGGGTGCCCGCGAGCGCCGGGTGCGGGCTCGTCGCAGTGCAGGGTCGGGGGCAGGACGCCGTCGTGGACGGCCAGGGCGGCCTTGATCAGCCCGGCGATCCCGGCCGCGGGCATCGCGTGGCCGATCATCGACTTCACCGAGCCCAGGCCGATGTCCGGGCGGCCGTCGCCCGCGCCCGAACACCTCGTTGAGCGACGCGATCTCGGTCGCGTCCCCGGCCGTCGTCGCCGTGCCGTGCGCCTCGACCAGCCCGACGGAGCCGCGCTCGGCCGGGTCCAGCCCGGCGGCCACCCAGGCCTGGTGCATGGCCTTGACCTGCCCGGACGACTGCGGCGCCATCAGGCTCGCGGAGCGGCCGTCGCCGGCCACGCCGGTGCCGCGGACGACCGCGTAGATCCGGTCGTCGCCCGCGTCCTCGAGCCGCTTGAGCACGACGATGCCGGTGCCCTCGCCGATCAGGATGCCGTCAGCCCCGCGGTGGAACGGGCGGATCCGCTCGCTGTGCGAGAGCGCCCCGAGCAGGTTGAAGCCGCTCCAGAACGTGATGTCGTGGCAGTGGTGCACCCCGCCGGCCAGGACGACGTCGCAGCGGCCGCTCGCCAGCTCCCGCACGGCGTGGTCGACGGCGATCAGCGAGGACGCGCACGCCGCGTCCACGGTGTACGCGGGGCCGGCCAGGTCGAGCCGGTTCGCCGTCCGCGACGCGACGAGGTTCGGCACCATCAGGTCGATGCCGGACTCCTCGCGCATCGGACCCAGGCGCTCCGCGAAGCCGGCCCGCACCGCCTCCGCCTGCTCCTCGGTCAGGTCAGGCAGGAGCTCGCGCAGCGTCGTCGCGAGCTGGTTCGCCGTGCGGACGCGGTCGACGAACCGCGCCATGCCGGGGTTGAAGTAGCCGCCGCGGCCCAGGACGATGCCGACCCGCGAGCGGTCGCCGAGCCGGCCCGGGCCGCCCGCGTCGTCGATCGCCGCCGCCGCGGTGGCCAGGGTGATCAGCTGGTCGGCCTCGATGTCGGCGACGGCCAGCGGCATGATCCCGAAGCGCATCGGGTCGAACACCGGCGGCGTGACGAACCCGCCGCGGCGGCAGTACATGCGGTCGCCCGGGCGGGTCTTCGCCGCCGCGGGGTCGTAGAACTCGCCGTCCCAGCGTGACGGGGGGACGTCGGTGATCGCGTCGACGCCGCTGCGGATGTTCGCGCGGTACGTCGCCAGGTCCGGTGCCCCGGGGAACACCGCCGCCATCCCGACGATCGCGACGTCGAACCGACCGTCGGTGCCGGTCACCCCGTCACCGGGGCGCCGTCAGCGGGAGGACGGGGGACGGTTCGCACTCCCGAACGCTACGTCAAAGGCGGACGGCTCGGCGCAGACGTAGACCACCTGGGACTGCGTGCCGTGCGCGAGCTCGGCCAGCAGGCAGTCCACGCCGTCGTCCGGGTGGATGGCCTCGACGCCGTCCCGGGCGTACTGCTTGAGCAGTTCGCTCGACACCATGCCGTTGCCGGAGGAGTCGGTGCCGTCGACCTCCGTCGGCATCCAGGGACCCCAGTCGATGCTGAGCACGCGGCCGGAGAACTTGCCCGCCCACGTGTTCGCGAGACAGTCCAGCGCGTCGTTGGCCGCGGCGTAGTCGCACTGGCCGCGGTTGCCGAACACCCCGGACACGCTGCCGAACAGGACGAGGAAGCCGAGGTCGCGGGACACCGAGGCGGCCAGCGCGCGGGCGCCGTCGACCTTCGTCGTCCAGACGGCGGCGAAGCCCTCGGGGGTCTTGTCGGCGATCAGCTTGTCGTCGAGGACGCCGGCGCCGTGCACGACACCGTCGAGGCGGCCGTAGCGGGCGTAGACGTCGTCGACCCCCGCGGCGACCGCCGCCGGGTCGCGGACGTCCACGGTCGCGTAGTGCACCGAGGCAGCGACGGCGGCGAGCTGGGTCATGGTGGTGCGGATCTCGCGCTCGGCGAGGAGCCGGCGCACGGCCCGTCTCCACCTCGGCCGGCACGGTCACGCCCGGAGGCGATGAGGGCGCGGCGCAGGGCGACATCGTCGCGGGCGTCGGCCGTCGCCGGGTCTTCCTCCGCTCCGGGCAGCGGCGTGCGGCCCCAGAGCACGACGTGGCAGCCGGTCGCCTTGGCCAGGCCGAGGGCGACTCGCGCGGTGATGCCGCGGGCCCCGCCGGTGAGCAGGACGACCGAGTCGTCGTTGACGCCGAGCGCGGCCGGGCCGGCCGTGCGCTGCGCCGCGGGCGGCAGCGGTGCCCGGACGAGGTCCAGGGTGTAGCGGGTGCCGCCGGCGTGCCCGACGACCTCGGGGCCGTCCGGGTTCAACAGCTCGCCCAGCAGGCGGCCGGCCAGCGACCTCGGGCGCCTCCGCCGGGTCCAGGTCGACGGCGCGGGCTGCGATCTCGGGGTACTCCCGCGCGATGGTGCGGACGAGGCCGGCCAGGCCCATGCCCGCGGGGGCGTCGGTGTGCGGCGGGGCCTCGCCCGGGACGCGGTGGCCGAAGCGGCCGCCGGCGCCGGTGACGACCACCAGCTGCCGGGCGCCGCCGAGGACGGCCTGGCGCAGCAGCGCGAAGGCCTCCGGCAGCGACGGCGGCTCGGTCGGGGAGGCCGCGCCGAGGTGCACGAGGATGTCGACGTCGCCGAGCTCCTCGCCCGCGGCGGCCGAGACCGTCCGGACGGTGGCGCCGCGGCGCGCGAGCAGGTCGGCCAGCGCGTTGTCGAGGTCGTTGCCGCCGGTGACGAGCGTGACGTGCCGCCCGGCGAAGTCGCCGATCGCCGGCGCCGGGAGCATCGGGACCGCGTCGAGCACGTACCGCCGGGCGCGGACGGGACGCGCGCGGCCGGGCCGCGGGGCGACGGCGCGAGCGGCCGCGACGGGAGCGGGCGCCTCGCTCGGCAGGATCTCGGCTGCCGGTGCGGCCGCGGGTACGACGACGGGGCGGGCGGGAGCCGGGATGGGCCGCTGGGCGGCGGGCGCCGGCGCCGGGGCACCGTTCCGGGCCGCGATGGCGTCGACGATGCCGCGCAGGGTGCGGATGCGGGACAGCTCGGCCTGGGCGGACTCGTCCAGGCGGGCGGTCGGCAACCGTCGGAGAGCAGGCCGAGGATCTCGGTGCGCTTGATGGACGCGATCGACAGGTCGGCCTCGAGGTCGAGGTCGGCGCCGAGCATCTCGGCCGGGTAGCCGGTGCGGTCGCTGACGATGTCGACGAGGGCGGCCATGACCTCGTCCGCGCTCACCCCGGCGGGGGCCGGAACGGCCGCGACGGCGGGGCCGGCCGCCGGCACCGGGGCGCCGCCCCGGGCCGCAATGGCGTCGACGATGCCGCGCAGGGTGCGGATGCGGGACAGCTCGGCCTGGGCGGACTCGTCCAGGCGGGCGGTCGGCAAGCTGTCCGAGAGCAGGCCGAGGATCTCGGTGCGCTTGATGGACGCGATCGACAGGTCGGCCTCGAGGTCGAGGTCGGCGCCGAGCATCTCGGCCGGGTAGCCGGTGCGGCCGCTGACGATGTCGACGAGGGCGGCCATGACCTCGGCCGAGGTCGGGCCGCTCGCGTCGGCGACGGCCGGCACGGCCACGGGGCGACCGGGACGGGCACCGGGGCCGCGGGTCGCGACCTGGGCGACCGGCTGAGCGACCGGCTGGGCGACCCGCGCGGGCGACCTGGGTGACCACCTGGACGGGCCGGCGACCGGCGCCGCGGGGGCGGTGCCGAGGAAGCCGAGGACGATGTCGCGCTGCGCGGCGACGATCTCGCGGGTGCTGCGCAGGAACTCGAGGACGACGGCGTCGCGGCCGTCGCTGACCGGCGCGGGCGCGGCGACGCGGGGCCGCAGCGCGGCGCGGCCACGGCCTGCGCCGGGCGCAGGCCGTTCGGGAGCAGCTCGCCGTCGGCGGTGCGGATCAGGTGGCCGTTGACGACCCAGCCCGGGCGGCGCGGGGCCGCGGCGGCCGAGACGAGCTCGGCGCTGCGGCCGGCGTAGAGCGCGGACACGTCGACCGGGACGCCGGCGACGGCGAGCCGGCCGAGGCCGAGCAGCAGGCTGTGGATGCCGTGCCGGCCCGGCGGTGTCGGTGGCGACGGCGAGGTGGGCCTCGCCGTCCAGGATCGTGCCGACCAGGCCGGTGAGGACCCGGCCCGGGCCGCACTCGACGAAGACGCGGACGCCGGCGGCGTACATCGCCTCGATCTGGTCGAGGAAGCGGACGGGCTGCGCGACCTGGTCGGCGAGGATGTCGCGGACGGCGGTCGCGCCCAGCGGGTACGGGCTCGCGGTCGTGTTGGACCAGACCGGCAGGTGCGGCGAGCCGACCGTGCGGCGGGCCAGCTCGGCCTCGAGCGTGCGGGCGGCCGTCGGCGACGACGGGGCAGTGGAAGGCGCACGCGACGGGGATCCGCGCGGCGGACAGGCCCGCGTCGGCCAGCGAGGCCAGCGCGGCCTCGATCGCCGCGGTCGGGCCGGAGATGACGGTCTGGGCCGGGCCGTTGTGGTTGGCGACGACGACGGGCGTGCCGTTGAGCGCGGCGCGGGTCGCCGTCGGCGCTCGCGGACACCGCGGCCATCGTGCCGGGGTCCTCGCCGGCGGCGGCCAGGATCGCCTCGCCGCGGGCGGCGGACAGCTCGAGCAGCTCGGCGGGGTCGAGCGCGCCGCGGCCGCGAGGGCCACGAGCTCGCCGTAGCTGTGCCCGGCCAGGTGGTCGGGGCGGACGCCGAGCGCCGGTGAGGGTCTCGTACATGGCCAGGTCGGCGATGCCGAGCGCGGGCTGCGCGACGCGGGTGTCGGTGAGCGCGGCGCGCTGTGCGGCGCTTCGCCTGCCGGGGTGAACGCGGCCGGCGGGAACATCGCCGGCGCCCAGCGCGCGCCGAGCTCGAGCAGGTGCTGCAGGCGCGGGAAGGCGACGAACAGGTCGGCGAGCATGCCCGGGCGCTGGCTGCCCTGGCCGGGGAAGAGGAACGCGACCTCGCCCGTGGGGGCGTCGCCGTCGGCGACGAAGACGGCCGGGCCGGCGGTGAACGCGCGCGCGTCGGCGAGCTTGGCCGCGAGGTCGTCCAGGTCGGTCGCGACGAGCGCGACCTGCACGCGGCCGCCCGCCCGCTCGGCGGTGGTGCGGGCCAGGTCGCGCAGGCGCCACGGCCGGCCGGCGTCGTCGTTGGCGGCGCACAGGGCGACGAGGCGGTCGATCTCGGCGGCGGCGGCCTCGCGGCCGGCGCCGGCGAACAGGAACAGCTCGGCCGGCCACTGGTCGGCGCCGTGCCGCGGGACGGGCGCGGCCGTCGTACGCGGCCACGACGGCGTGGAAGTTCGTGCCGCCGAAGCCGAAGGCGCTGACGCCGGCGACGCGCGGGCGCCCGGCCGGCCAGGGGCGGGCCGCGGTGTCGAAGACGAACGGGCTCGTCTGCCGCGTCCCAGGCGGGGTTCGGGTTGGTGAGCTTGCCGGTGGGCGGCAGGACGCCGGCGTGCACGGCCCGGGCGGCCTTGATCAGGCCGGCCAGCCCGCGGTGCACTTGGTGTGGCCGATCTGGCCCTTCACCGAGCCGAGGCCGCAACTGCCCGGCGCCGCGCCGGCCGCGGTGAAGACCTCGGTCAGCACGGTGAGCTCGGTGCGGTCGCCGACGACGGTGCCGGTGCCGTGGGCCTCGACGAGGCCGACCTGCGGCCGGGGAGATCCCGGCCATCTCGTACGCGCGCTCGAGCGCCCGGCGCTGGCCCTCGGGCCGCGGGGCGGTGAGGCCGAGCGAGCGGCCGTCGCTGGAGGAGCCGACGCCCTTGATGACCGCGTAGATCCGGTCGCCGTCGCGCTCGGCGTCGGCGAGGCGCTTGAGGACGACGGAGGCGACGCCCTCGCCGAGCGCGATGCCGTCGGCGGTCGCGTCGAACGGGCGGCAGTGCCCCGTCGGCGACAGCGCCTGGACCGAGGCGAAGAGCAGGTAGTCCTGGATGCCGTTGTGGATGTCGGCGCCGCCGGCCAGCACCATGTCGGCGTGGCCGGCGCGGAGCTGCATGCAGGCGACGTCGAGGGCGGCGAGCGAGGAGGCGCAGGCGGCGTCGACCGTGTAGTTGGCGCCGCCGAGGTCGAGGCGGTTCGCGATCCGGCCCGGCGATGACGTTGGCGAGGACGCCGGGGAACGAGTCCTCGGTGAGCGCGGGGAGCTGGGCGTCCAGCTCGGCCGGCAGCTCGCCGTGGAACTGCGGGTACAGCGCGCGGAACCCGTACGCGCCGGACAGGTCGGTGCCGGCCTCGGCGCCGAAGATGACCGCGGCGCGCTCCCGGTCGAACGGCCGCGACTCGTAGCCGGCGTCGCGCAGGGCGCGGGCCGCCACCTCGAGGGCGAGCAGCTGGACGGGCTCGATGCTGGCCAGCGCGGCCGGCGGGATGCCGTACTTCAGGGCGTCGAACGGGATCTCGGGCAGGAACCCGCCCCACTTCGACGTGCTGCCCTTGCCCCCGTCCGGGCCGTGGTAGAGCGCCGGGTCCCAGCGGTCGCCGGGGACCTCGGTGATCGCGTCGTGGTCGTCGAGGACGTGTGCCCAGAACTCGGCGAGGTCGCCGGCCTGCGGGAAGACGCCCGCCATGCCGACGATCGCGATGTCGAGCGGCGCGACCGGGCCTCGCGGGCGGCGGCGTGCGACGGCCAGCCCGAGTTCTGCCGCGCGGTCGCCGAGGAACGCGGCGGCGCCGTCGGTGACCTGGTGCGTGCAGGTCGGCGATGGTCGTGATCGTCGGAGCGCAGGACGGCGACGTCGCCGATCATGACCATGCCGTCGCGGGCCTGGGTGCGTCTCGTCGACGGGGATCAGGCTGGCGCCCTCGCGGCGGATGCCCTTGCTCGCGATCCGCAGCCGGCCGAGGTTCAGCTTCTCGAGCTCGGCCCACATCTCGTCGCGCGGGACGCCCGCCGCGACGAGGCGCTCGCGGGCCTGCTCGAATGTGGACACGAAGGGGGTTTCGGCGCAGCGGGTCGCGTGGCCTGGCGCGGTTTCCAAAAGAACTGTCGCCGAACAGCTCACGGCCGCGCGCTGGAACGCCGGCGCGATCGCCCCGGTGGAGACGGCCTCGGCGGTGAACAGGTACGCGGTGCCCATGAGCACGCCGGCCGCGCCGCCGGCGGCGACCACGGGCGCGGCCGCCGCGGCCACCATCGCCGCGGAGCGCTCGTCGTGGATGCCGCCCGCGAAGAGGACGTCGAACTCGGCGGCGCAGTCGTTGCCGCTCGCCGAAGGCCAGCAGGCGCTGGATCTGGATGTCCCAGAGCGGGAAGCTCGCGCGCGGACCGACGTGGCCGCCGCACTCGCGAGCCCTCGAAGACGAACCGGCGCGCGCCCTCGGCGAGGAAGCGGTCGAGCAGGCCGGGCGAGGGCACGTGCAGGAAGGTCGTGATGCCGGCCGCCTCGAGCGGCGCGGCCTGGGCGGGCCGGCCGCCGGCGATGAGCGCGTACGGCGGGTGCACGTCGTGGACGGCGGCGAGCTGCGCGTCGCGCACCTCGGCCGGGACGAAGCCGAGGATGCCGACGCCCCAGGGCGCGTCGCCGAGCAGCTCGGCGGTCTCTTCCAGCAGCGCCCGCGCGTCGTCGCCGCTCATCAGCGCGAGCGCGATGAACGGCAGGCCGCCGTCGGCGGCGACGGCGGCGGCGAACGCGGCCTGGTCGCTGACCCGGGTCATCGGGCCCTGCGCGATGCGCGGGGCGTGGGTCGGGGCCAGCGCGGCGGCGGTGCGGAGCTGGCCGGTGACCGCCTCGCGCACGGCGGCGATCGACGCCGCCGGCGCTGCCGTAACGCTCGGCGAGCGGGCGGCGCCAGCGCGCCGTCCTCGCCGACGGGCAGCGCGGACAGGTTCCGGGCCCCCGAGGCGGGTCGACGATGCCCGCGGCGTCGCGGGCCGGGGCAGGTCGGGGCGGACGTAGACGCGGTGCCCACCGACGACGGCGGTCTCGGTGCCGTCCATCGACCGGATCGCCGCGGCGACGTCGCGCGGCAGGTCGGCCTCGGTGACGAGGGCCAGCTGGGCGTCCAGGACGACGCCCGGCGGCGCCGCCGGCGAGGGCCGCGGCGGCGGTGTGCGGGCCGATGCCGCCGGCCGCCCACACCGGCACCGGGTCACGGAGCCGTCGGCGAGCAGCTGCTGGAGCAGGACGAACGTGGCGTGGTCGACCCGACGCGGCCGCCGGCCTCGGAGCCCTTGGCGATCAGGCCGTGCGCCGCCCGCGGCGACGGCAGCGCGCGCTTCGGCGGCGGAGACGACCTCGGCGAGGACCTGGCGGTCGGCTCCCTCGGCCGCGACGGACGCAGGCGACCAGGGCGAGCCCGCGGGCAGGACGACGAGGGTGACGGACGCGGGCAGGTCGGACGGGAGGAGGGGGCAGCCGGCGGGGACTCGCACGCCGAGCTCGCCGTTCCACCAGCGGGCGACGTCGGCGAGGGCGGCGCGGGCACGGCCGGCGTCGCGACCGAGGTCGAGGACGGCGCGCGCGCCGGCTCGGGCCAGGGCGACCGCCAGGTGGGCGTTGGGCTCCTCGAACGGCGTGAGGCCGAGGACCAACTGATGGCCGTGCGACATACCCATGCTCTGCGCTGTCCTCCGTACCAGGTAGTGCTCCGGGCGGGCTGCCGTGTGTTCGACGATGGCGGTCGTCTGCCGGGGTGGATTCCGGAACAACACGGCGTGCACTGGAGTGAATCGTCAGAATCGCCGTGAACGTTTCACTCGAGTTGCCCGTGAGAAGCGCCCGACAGCGTGTGGCCACGACCTTCGTACCTGACCGTCCGGGCCCGGTACCGAGGCTCGAAGCCTGGGTCGACCCCCCTCGCGGCACCCTGTCGAAGGGACCGCCGGGAGGCTCCCCGAGGGCTCCTTACCTGCAGAGATGCCCGTTCCGCGGGTATCTCTCCACTCTCAGGAGACTTTAAGCGTCGGTGTGACGGGGCCGCATGGAGGGTCCGTGATCATTGAGAACACTTGAACCAATCGAGAAGGGTTTAGGAACCTTACGTGGCGCGGTTCTGTCCCCTTTCGTAACACCTGTCTCAAATCTCCAAATAGAGATCGATAAGAGGTGGTAGGGAGGGGTATGTGACGCCCGCCACTATCGGTCCTGCGAAGGCGCTCGCGCTCGTCGCTGCGGCATCCACCCCCGAACGCGCCCGGGTGGCACGCGGAAGGGCCCGGTCACGGTGGTTGCCGTGACCGGGCCCGGTCGTGCGTTCGGGTCAGGGGGCCTTGTAGCCGAAGTCCTGTACCCAGTAGTCGCCGTCGGAGTCGTAGCCGATCCCGATGTAGCGGAAGTTGCAGTCCATGATGTTGCGCTTGTGGCCGGGGGACTTGAGCCACGCCTTCACGACGCCCGCGGGTGAGCTGAACCCGCGGGCGATGTTCTCCCCGCCCGGGTACTTCCACCCGGCCTTGGTGATCCGGCTGTCCCACGTGCGTCCGCTGCGCGAGGTGTGGCTGAAGTAGTCGTGCTCCGACATGTCCTTGGCGTGCGCCTGCGCGGCCTTCGTGAGCCGCGTGGAGACCTTCAGCGGCCTTGCATCCCTTCGTCGCCCGGGCGACGTTCGTCAGCTTGACGACGGCGGAGCGCAGATCCAGTAAGCCGGTGGATACGGCGGCGTCGGCCGGCCGGGCAAATCCGGCGAGTGCGCCGAGTGCAATGGCCAGGGCAAGAGTGACGACGGTCAAACTGCGCCGGAAAGTCCCGCCTGCGTGATCCTGGCAATGGACGTGCGACATCGACAATTCTCCTTGGGGGGTGGGTCGCAGCGGCCGTCCGAGCACGCCCGCCCCGTGTGAGGCGCGCGCCGAACCTGGCCCTGAACTGGGCCGATGGCCCGACGGGGGCTGGGGTGGTACGCGGATCCGCGGCAGCGGTAGTCGTTGTCGAGGGCGGGGAGACTATTCGGATCCGAAATTCGATGAGGTATCGGAGAGGTCCCAACCGGCCTTGAGAACGGATATCGTTAATCGTCCGATCGGACGATTCTCGCCGCGGGGCGGGCGAGGGCAATTCGTGCATTCGGGCATCGAATGCACCACTTCGCAAGGGGTTACTCAGGCACGACTGCGGCCGCCCTGCGGTGCCCGGTCGCTCGCCTTTGCGTCGCCGGGTTGGTCAGATGCGCAGCGCGGTGGCCGCGGCCACCACGGCCTGGCCGAGGGCGACGCCGCCGTCGCCCGGCGGGACGCGGTGGTGCGTCAGGACCCGGAAACGGCCCTCGACGAGGCCGGCGCACACGCGGTCGAGCAGAAGCGCGTTGCCGAACAGCCCGCCGGACAGGGCCACGGTCGCGATCCCCGTGGTGTCGCGGACGAGTTCGACCGCGGCGAGGACCGCGTCGGCCAGCCCGCGGTGGAACCGGGCCGCGACCACGGCCGGGTGCGCGCCCCGGCGGAGGTCGTCGGTCACACCGCGGACGAGGTCGCCGCCGCGCACGTCGATCGGCCCGCTGTCGGCGGGCTCCGTCATCGACACGAGGTAGGTCTCCTGGACGGACGGGTCGGCGAGCTGCTCGAGTTCGGCGGCCGCCCGGCCGGGGTAGCGCTGGGAGCTCCCGAGCCGCAGCCCGAGCGCCGCCGCGACCGCGTCCACGGGGTTGGGGTCGAGCCTGCCCACGAGGGTGAACCTGTCGAGGTCGCCGACCAGGAACTCGCCGGCGCGGGCGTCGGCGGGCAGGACGACGCCGATGACGGGCCCCCACTCCCCGTTGTCGGCGAGGCACGCGGCGACGTGCGCGTGCGAGCGCGGGACGGCGACGAGGTCCGCCCCGCCGGCGAGTTCGAGGGCGAGCATCGTCGTCAGGGCGTCGGGGTCGCCGTCGTGGGCGACGAGCCGCGGGTCGACGCCGGTGAGCTCGCGCAGCCGGCGGACGTCGGCGGTCAGCGCGTCCAGCCCGCCGGGCACGGTGACGTCGCCGAACTCCGGCAGCAGGACGGCCCGGCGCCCGGCCGCGAGACACGGGGCGCCGCCGGCGTCCGTGCCCAGCGCCAGCACCGGCCGCGGAAGCGACCACGGCAGGACGAGGGCGTCCGGCGCGTAGCCGAGCCCGCGCCGCAGCGGCACTTCGCGGCCGCCGGCGACCCGGACCAGCGACGCACCGGCGCGGGGTCCCGATCCGGCGGTCGTGGCCGAGGAACGCGTCGGCGATTCCGGCGAGGCGCTTGCGGGCGTCGTCGTTGTCCCGCGGCGCGCCCTCGCCGCCGGGCTCCGCTGCGATCAGCACGAGCGGGCGCCGGAGGGCGTCGGCGAGCAGGTGCAGCAGCCCGGTCGAGGGCAGCGCCGACGGCCAGCTCGCGCGCGCCGGGTGCCAACGCCGGGGCCAGCTCGCCGGGGAGGTCGAGCCGGGGGAGCAGCACCAGCGGGTGGCCGCCGAGAGCGCAGCACGGCGGCCGCGGCGTCGTCCAGGTCGCACAGCGCCGCGCGTCGCGGGGACGTCGCGGCAGAGCAGCGGCGAAGGGCTGCTCGTCGCCGGGCAGCCGGGACCGCAGCGCGCGCGACGGCGGCCGCCGAGGTCGCGTCCGCGCAGAGCTGGTAGCCGCCGGTGCCTTTCACCGCGACGATCTGACCCTCCGTCAGGAGCGCGGCGGCCGCGGCGATCGGGTCGCCGGGCAGCCCCGCCCCGTCCGGGTCGGCGAGGAAGACGGCGGGCCCGCAGTCCGGGCAGCAGGTCGCCTCGGCGCGGTAGCGGCGCCCGGCCGGGTCGTCGTATTCCGCCCGGCAGGCGGGGCACATCGGGAAAGGCGCCATCGTGGTCGCGGACCGCCCGCCGCCCGGCAGGGCACTGGTGGCGAGGGAGTACCGCGGACCGCAGCCCGCGCACGCGGTGAATGCGTACCCGTACCGCCGGTCGCCGGGGTCCCGGAGTTCCGCGACGCACGCCGCGCACACGGCCGTGTCCGCTCCCGACCGGCTCGCTGCGCTCACCGGGCGCGCGGGAGGCCGCTACGGCGAACTCCGAGCCGCCCAGGCACGGGACGTCGGAGGAGGTGACCCGCTCGACGACCGCGTCGCCCGGCGCGCGGGAGCGGAGCAGGTCGACGAAGGACGCGACGCTGCCCGGCTCGCCCTCGACCTCGACCCAGACGCCGCCGACGTCCGTCCCCGCGGTGTCGGGCCGGACGAACCCGCCGAGACCGAGCTCGGCGGCCAGTCCCGCGACGAAGGTGCAGTAGGAGCGGGCGGTGAGCCGGCCCTCGACGTGCAGGCGGCTTCGCCGTGCACCGGCGTGCGCGGCCGGGCCGCCCGGCAGCGGGCGCACCCCGTGAACCCCGGAGGCCTTGGGAGCGTCGGCGGCCATGCGGCTATGGAAGCACCCGGGGCGAGGGCTGGTCCCGATCTTCACCGAACGGGTGAAGTCTGCGCGAACCGCCCCGCGGCGTGGCCGTGCGAGGGCCGGAACGCGGTTGCGTGGGGGCGCCCGCAGGCGTGTACCCTTTCCCCGCGTTGCCCCTTTAGCTCAGACGGCAGAGCGTCTCCATGGTAAGGAGAAGGTCTACGGTTCGATTCCGTAAAGGGGCTCTGTGCCGGCGGCACCTCGCGATCGAGGGGCCCGACCGGCGGCGGCGGTGTAGCTCAGGTGGTAGAGCAAGCGGCTCATAATCGCTGTGTCGCCGGTTCGAGTCCGGCCACCGCTACCGATCACCCCTCGCCCTCCGGTTCGACTCCCGTCGTGCCGCTGGGCTAGTCTCGCTTGGCTCATGTCGAGCCGCGCGATCCTCGGCACTCAGGTTCTCAGGTAGGAAGGCACTCCCGTGGCAGCCAAGTCGCAAGACGTCCGCCCCAAGATCACCCTGGCGTGCACGGAGTGCAAAGAGCGGAACTACATCACCAAGAAGAACCGGCGCAACGACCCCGACCGGCTCGAGCTCAAGAAGTTCTGCCCGCGCGAGCGCAAGCACACCGTGCACCGCGAGACCCGCTGAAGCTCGCCGTGGCCCTCGACGCCTCGCTGGTCGGCCGTACCTACCCGCCGAGCCGTCCGTACGAGGTGAGCCGGGAGAAGATCCGCGAGTTCGCGGACGCAGTCGGTGACCTGCACCCGGCCTACCGCGACCCCGAGGCGGCCAAGGCTCTCGGCTACCCCGACGTCGTCGCGCCGCCCACGTTCCCCATCGTCTTCAGCCTGGCCGCGGCCGGCGTCGCCATCGCCGACCCCGAGGTCGGCATCGACTACGCGCGGGTCGTGCACGGCGAGCAGCGCTTCACGTACTCCCGTCCGCTGCGTCCCGGCGACCGCCTCGTCTCGACCGTCGAGATCACCGGCGCGCGGACGGCCGCGGGCAGCGACATCCTGACCGTCTCCGTCTCGGCCTCCACCGAGGAAGGCGAGCACGTGGTCACCTGCCTGTCGACGATCGTCGCGCGCGCGAAGGAGCAGGAGGAGACATGAGCGCCCCCACCTACGACTCCGTCTCCAAGGGCACCGAACTGCCGGCGCAGCAGTTCCCCGTGCGCCGCGAGCACCTGGTGCGCTACGCGGGGGCGTCCGGCGACTTCAACGTCATCCACTGGAACTCCCGGGTCGCGAAGTCCGTCGGCCTGCCCGACGTCATCGCCCACGGCATGTTCACCATGGCCGAGGCCGTGCGCGTCGTCACCGACTGGGCGGGCGACCCGGGGGCGGTCGAGGAGTACGGCGTCCGGTTCACCCGGCCCGTCGTCGTCCCCGACGACGACCTGGGCGCGACGGTCGAGGTGAGCGCCGAGGTGTCCGAGAAGCTTCCCGACAACCGGGTGAAGGTCACGATCCGGGCCACCACGCTCGGCGAGACGGTGCTCGGTCGCGCGATTGCCGTCGTCCGGCTGCCCTGACCCGACACACTCGATCTATGCGTGCGTGGCCCGATGCGTGAGTGGCACGGCACTCGGCTCTCCACCCTGACGACCCTGCGCGTCGGCGGCCCGGCCACCCGGCTTCTCGAGGTCATCACGCCGGCCGAGATCGCCTGGAACGCCACGGACTGCGACCGCCGCGGCGAGCCGTTCCTCATGCTGGGCGGCGGGTCGAACCTGCTGGTCTCCGACGGCGGTTTCGACGGCACCGTCGCGCGGGTGGTCAGCCGCGGCGTCAAGGTGCGCCGCACGTCCGACGACGAGGTCGTCGTCAGCGTGGAGGCCGGCGAGCCGTGGGACGACTTCGTGGCCCGCACGGTCGCGGAGGGCTGGGCGGGCGTGGAGGCGCTCTCGGGGATCCCCGGGCGCACGGGCGCGACGCCCATCCAGAACGTCGGCGCGTACGGCCAGGAGGTCGCCGACGTCCTGGACAGCGTCCGCACCTACGACCGAGCCCGGACCCGCTGGCAGACCTTCACCAACGCCGAATGCGGGTTCACCTACCGCAACAGCATCTTCAAGCCCACCCGCCGCTACGTCGTCACCGGTGTGACCTTCCGGCTCGGCATCGGCAAGCTGGGGGCGCCCGTGCGCTACGCGGAACTCGCCCGCTCGCTCGGCGTCGAGATCGGGGAGCGTGCGCCGCTGGCCGACGTCCGCGAGGCGGTCCTGGCGTTGCGCCGGTCCAAGGGCATGGTGCTGGACGAGGCCGACCGCGACACCTGGAGCGCCGGCTCCTTCTTCACCAACCCGCTGCTCACCGCCGAGCAGGCGGCCGCGCTGCCGGCGGAGGCCCCCCGCTACCCGCAGCCCGACGGGCGGGTGAAGTGCTCCGCCGCCTGGCTGATCGAGCACGCGGGGTTCGCGAAGGGCCACGGCGACGCCCGGGCCCGGCTCTCCACCAAGCACACCCTGGCACTGACGAACCGGGGGACGGCCCGGGCGGAGGACCTGCTGGCCCTCGCCCGCGAGGTGCGGGACGGGGTGGCGGCCGTGTACGGGATCGAACTGGAGCACGAGCCCGTCCTCGTCGGCCTCACGCTCTGAGCCACACGGGTCTAGGACGGGGCGGCGAGCCAGGCGTCGACGCCGGCCAGCAGGCGCTTCTTGACCTCCGCGGGCGCCAGTGACCCGCCGACGGAGTCGCGGGCCAGCGCGGCGAGCTCGTCGTCCGAGCAGCCGTGGACGTCGCGCACGAGCGCGTACTGGTCCGCGAGGCGCGAGCCGAACAGCAGGGGGTCGTCGGCGCCCAGCGCGACGGCGACGCCCGCCTCCCGCAGCGCCGGCAGCGGCACCTGCGAGGGCCCGCGCGCGACCCCCAGCGCGACGTTCGAGCTCGGGCACACCTCGAGGACGACGCCCGCCGCGGCGAGCTCCGCGGGCAGGTCGGGGGACTCGACCGAGCGCACGCCGTGGCCGATCCGGTGCGCGTGCAGGTGGTGCAGGCAGTCGCTGACCTCCGCCGGGCCGGCGAGCTCGCCCCCGTGCGGCAGTGCCGCCAGGCCGGCCGCGCGGGCGATCTCGAAGGCGCGGGAGAAGTCGCGGGCCCGCCCGCGGCGTTCGTCGTTGGACAGCCCGAACCCGACGACCCCGCGCCCGGCGTAGCTGTGCGGCGAGCCGGGCGAGGATCCGCGCGTCGAGCGGGTGGCGGGTGCGGTTGGCGGCGATGACGATCGCGACCCCGACCCCGGTGGCGGCCTCGGCCTCCCGGGCGGCGTCCAGGATCAGCTCGACGGTCGGCGTCAGGCCCCCGAGCCAGCGGGAGTAGGTGGTCGGGTCGACCTGGATCTCGAGCCAGCCGGAGCCGTCCGCCGCGTCGTCCTGGGCCGCCTCGAGCACCAGGCGCCGGACGTCCGAGGGCGTCCGGACCACCGAGCGCGCCACGTCGTAGAGCCGCTGGAAGCGGAACCAGCCGCGCTGGTCGACGTCGGACAGCTGCGGGGGTTCGGCCGAGCGCAGCGCGTCCGGCAACCGCACGCCGTGGACGTCCGCGAGCTCGAGCAGCGTCGCGTGGCGCATGGACCCCGTGAAGTGCAGGTGCAGGTGCGCCTTGGGCAGCGCCGCGACGTCGCGGGTTCCGCTCAGCTGGACGCCTCGCCCAGCAGCTTCTGGATCCGGGTGACGCCCTCGACCAGGTCGTCGTCGCCGAGCGCGTAGGACAGCCGCAGGTAGCCCGGCGTGCCGAACGCCTCGCCGGGCACGACGGCCACCTCGGCCTCCGCGAGGATCAGCTCGGCCAGCTCCGCGGAGCTCGCCGGGCGGACGCCGCGGATCTCGCGCCCGAGCACGCCCTTCACCGAGGGGTACGCGTAGAACGCGCCGAACGGCTCCGGGCAGGTGACGCCGGGGATCTCCGAGAGCATGCGCACCATCGTCTGGCGGCGCCGGTCGAAGGCCGTCCGCATCGCCGCGACGGCGGCCAGGTCACCGCTGACCGCCGCGAGGGCGGCCGTCTGGGAGACGTTGGCCACGTTGGACGTCGCGTGCGACTGCAGGTTGGCCGCCGCGGTCACCACGTCCTGCGGGCCGATCAGCCACCCGACCCGCCAGCCGGTCATCGCGTAGGTCTTCGCGACGCCGTTCAGGACGAGGCAGCGGTCGGCCAGCTCGGGCACCTCGACAGGCAGGGAGCTGAACTGCGCGCCGCCGTAGACGAGGTGCTCGTAGATCTCGTCGGTGACGACCCACAGGCCGTGCTCGGCGGCCCAGGTGCCGATCTCGCGCACCTGCTCCGGGGAGTACACGGCCCCGGTCGGGTTGGACGGCGAGCAGAACAGCAGGACCTTGGTGCGCGGCGTGCGCGCGGCCTCGAGCTGGTCGACCGTGACGAGGTAACCCTGCGTCTCGTCGGCCACCACGTCCACGGCGACCCCGCCGGCGAGGCGGATCGCCTCCGGGTAGGTCGTCCAGTACGGCGCGGGCAGCAGCACCTCGTCGCCCGGGTCGAGCAGGGTCGCGAAGCCCTCGTACACCGCCTGCTTGCCGCCGTTGGTCACGAGCACCTGGCTCGGCTTCACCAGCGAGCCCGGAGTCGCGCGCCGTCTTGGCCGCGATCGCCTCCTTGAGCTCGGGTAGCCCGCCGGCCGGGGTGTAGCGGTGGTTGCGCGGCTCGCCGCACGCCGCGACCGCCGCCGCGACGATGTAGTCGGGGGTCGGGAAGTCCGGCTCGCCGGCGCCGAACCCGATGACGGGCCGCCCGGCGGCCTTCAGGGCCTTGGCCTTCGCGTCCACCGCCAGCGTCGCCGACTCGGCGATGCCGCCGATGCGGGCGGAGACACGGGCGCGGGGGACAGCGGGGGCGGGGGAGGCGGAGTCGTCCATGCCCGCCATCGTTCCACCTCCCCGGGGTCGATCTCCAACGGCCGCCGCCGCGCTGGTTCGACGCGTGCGGGCTGATGTGCCTAGACTCACCCTCTGGTGAGTTCGCCGGTGGTCCTTCCACGCCTGCACCCGCTCATCGAGAACTCAGGGTCGTGGCTCAATTGGTAGAGCTCCGGTCTCCAAAACCGGCGGTTGGGGGTTCGAGTCCCTCCGGCCCTGCAAAGAAGAGCGGCGCACGCGCGTCCGCTGCGAGTCGAGACTCCGCTGCGGCGGGGCCGCAGCAGGATCTAGGTGAGGACGAGTGACGGACACCCGACCCGCTGCGACGCCCGAACGGGGTCGCACCGACAAGCGTGGTCTGGCCCGCCTTGCGCTCTTCTACCGCCAGGTCGTCGCGGAGCTGCGCAAGGTCATCTGGCCGACGCGCAACGAGCTCATCAGGTACACGTGCGTCGTGCTCGTCTTCGTGACGATCATGATCGCCTTCGTGTCGCTGTTCGACCTCTTCTCGAGCAAGATGGTTCTCAAGGTCTTCGGCTAGAGCGTTCGCGGGCCTAGCACCCGCCGCCCTGCCATCGAAACCGCTCAGAAAGAAGGCCCACCACCGTGTCCGACTCGCACCTGTACGCCGACGAGACCTCCGAGGATCTGGAGCTGGTCGCGAAGCAGGCGGACGCCGACGCTGCCGAGCTCACCGGCGATGCCGACCTCGCCGGCGATGCCGAGCTGGCCGACGCCCCCGAGGCGCAGGACGATGCCGACGACGCCGGTGACGCGCCGGCGGCCGAGGGCGGCGAGTCCCTCGAGGACGACTCCGCCGAGGCCGACCCCGCGGAGGAGTTCCGGCAGGCGCTCTACACCGCCCCCGGTGACTGGTACGTCGTGCACTCCTACGCGGGCTACGAGAACCGGGTGAAGGCGAACCTCGAGAACCGGACCGGCTCGCTCAACATGGAGGACTACATCTTCCAGGTCGAGGTGCCGCAGGAAGACGTCGTCGAGATCAAGAACGGCCAGCGCAAGAACGTCCGGCGGAACAAGTTCCCCGGCTACGTGCTCGTGCGGATGGACCTGACAGACGAGTCCTGGTCGGCGGTCCGGCACACGCCGGGCGTCACGGGCTTCGTCGGGCACACCCACGAGCCGTCCCCGCTGTCGCTCGACGAGGTCATGAAGATCCTGGCCCCCGAGCCGGCGAAGAAGGACTCGAAGGGGCGGGCCGCGGAGATCAAGGTCCTCGACTTCGACATCGGCGACTCCGTCACCGTCATCGACGGCCCCTTCGCGACGCTGCAGGCGACGATCCACGAGATCAACGCCGAGGCGCAGAAGATCAAGGGCCTGGTGGAGATCTTCGGCCGGGAGACCCCCGTCGAGCTCTCGTTCACCCAGATCCAAAAGAACTAGCCACCCCAAGAGGACCCGGACCCCACAGACATGCCTCCCAAGAAGAAGAAGAAGCTCACCGCTGTCATCAAGCTCCAGATCAAGGCGGGCATGGCCACTCCGGCGCCGCCGGTCGGGCCTGCGCTGGGTCAGCACGGCGTCAACATCATGGAGTTCTGCAAGGCCTACAACGCCGCGACCGAGTCGCAGCGTGGGGACATCGTCCCGGTCGAGATCTCCGTGTTCGAAGACCGCACGTTCACCTTCGTCACGAAGACCCCGCCGGCAGCGAGGCTCATCCTCAAGGCCGCAGGCGTCGACAAGGGCAGCGCCGAGCCGCACAAGACCAAGGTCGCGAAGCTGACCAAGGCGCAGGTGCGCACGATCGCCGAGCTCAAGATGACCGACCTGAACGCCAACGACATCGACGCGGCGTCGAAGACCATCGCCGGCACCGCCCGTTCCATGGGCATCACCGTCGTCGACTGACGCGTTCCCCGATATCCGCACTCCGTGGGAGGGCCGCGCGCGGCCCGTCCGACCACGCTCTCAGTACGCAGGAGACCCGAAATGAAGCGCAGCAAGGCCTACCGCACCGCCGTGGCCGAACTCGACGTGGAGAAGCTGTACGCCCCGCTCGAGGCCGCCCGGCTCGCGAAGAAGACCAGCCCCACCAAGTTCGACGCGACCGTCGAGGTCGCCTTCCGGCTCGGCGTCGACCCGCGCAAGGCGGACCAGATGGTCCGCGGCACGGTCAACCTCCCGCACGGCACCGGCAAGACCGCCCGGGTCCTCGTCCTGGCCACCGGTGACCGCGCCGAGGAGGCCCGCGCCGCCGGCGCCGACTTCGTCGGTTCCGACGACATGCTGGAGAAGATCCAGAAGGGCTGGCTCGACTTCGACGCCGTCGTCGCGACCCCCGACATGATGGGCAAGGTCGGCCGCCTCGGCCGCGTCCTCGGCCCCCGCGGCCTGATGCCGAACCCGAAGACGGGGACGGTCACGACCGACGTCGCCAAGGCCGTCACCGAGATCAAGGGCGGCAAGATCGAGTTCCGCGTCGACAAGCACGCGAACCTGCACTTCATCATCGGCAAGGTGTCCTTCGACGACACCGCGCTGGTCGAGAACTACTCGGCCGCACTCGACGAGGTCCTGCGGCTCAAGCCGTCCGCCTCGAAGGGCCGCTACCTGAAGAAGGCCGCGTTCTCGACGACCATGGGCCCGAGCATCCAGGTGGACCCGAACAAGACGCGCAACCTCACGGAAGAGGACGAGACCACCAGCTGACCGGTGGCTCGGCCCCGCTGGGGCGAACACGTATGCGAAGGGCCGGAGGGGTGCGCATCCCTCCGGCCCTTCCCCGTCCCCGTCTCCGCGATATCTCCACGAACCCTGCACAGTTCGAGCCCGGTCTGCTCCCGGTCCGCGCTGTACCTTGAAAGCGGTTCCGAATGTTCGACAGTGGGGGTTCTCGTGCGCCGTTCCCGCCTTGCTGCTCCGGCCGCCGCCGCGGCCCTGCTGGTCACGCTCGCCGGGCTGCGGGGGTGGCGGTGAGCAGGCCGCCGTGGCCGAGGAGGCGCCCTCGGCGCTGGCCGCGGTCCAGCGGGTGGCGGAGAACAGCCGCATCGGTCGAGTCCGCGTCGTACACCTTCGACCTGAGCGGCACCGGCGGCCTCGCGATCGGCGCGAAGGGCTCGGGGGCGTACCAGACCAAGCCCGAGCTGGCGATGCAGATGGTCTTCGACGAGCTCCGGGTAGCGGGCCAGGCGATCCCGGGCGGCATGGAGCAGCGCATCGTCGGCGACACGATGTACCTGAAGACGGGGTTCCTGGGCGGGTTGTTGGGCGGCCAGGGTGGCGGCGGCTGGATGAAGGTGCCGCTGAGCTCCGCGGGCGCCACGAACGGGCTGGACAGCATGCTGTCCCAGTCGAGCCAGGTCGACCCCCGCGGGCAGCTCCAGCTCCTGCTCGCCTCGGACAACGTGCGCAAGGTCGGCGAGGAGAAGGTCGACGGGGTCAGCACGACCCACTACGCGGCGGAGCTCGAGGCCGACGAGATCGCCGACCGCGTCCAAGCTGGACGAGGCGACCCGCGAGCAGCTCCGGAAGGTGTACAGCTCCGTGGGCGTCGGCAAGATCGGCGTCGACGTGTGGGTCGACTCGGAAGACCGCGCGCGCCGGTTCGTGACCACGGCGCCGAGCATGGCGGGCAACCTGCGGATGACCCTGAACTTCACGGACTACGGCAAGACGCTCGACATCGGCGCTCCCGAGGGCGCCACCGACTTCGCGATCCCGGGCCTTCTGAACTCGATGACGCACGAAGCCGAGGTGCCGAAGGCGTCGTGAGTAGCGTCCTCGGGCGGAGCCGGCCGTTTTGACCCGCCCGTACGCGAGCCCGTACTCTGGCGCGCAGCCAAAGACCGCTGGTCGTCACCTCGGTGACCGAAGGCCCCGCATCGCGGGCGTCCTGCGTAGGTGAGCCAGGCACACTCCGTCTGGGCGGGCCCTTTCTCTCGGGTCCGCGGGTCTCCAACGCCCCGGCCTACGCCGGGGCGTTTCGTCGTTTCCGGGCCTTCGGGCACTCGGGCCGATCGGCGGCAGATGGAGAGGAAGGAGGCCCATGGCCCGGCCTGACAAGGCAGCAGCCGTAGCGGAGCTGACGGACGCGTTCCGCAGCTCGAACGCCGCGGTGCTGACCGAATACCGCGGGCTCACGGTGGCTCAGCTCAAGGAGCTGCGCCGCACCCTGAGCGACAACGCGTCGTACCACGTCGTCAAGAACACCCTGACCAAGATCGCGGCCAAGGACGCGGGCGTCTCGCAGTTCGACGACCTGCTCCAGGGGCCGTCGGCGATCGCGTTCGTCAGCGGCGACCCCGTCGAGGTCGCCAAGGGGCTTCGGGACTTCTCGAAGGCCCACCCGCTGCTCGTCATCAAGGGCGGTGTGCTCGACGGCAAGGCGCTGACCCCCGCCGAGATCACCAAGCTCGCGGACGTCGAGCCGCGTGAGGTCCTGCTGGCCAAGCTGGCCGGCGCGATGCTGGGCAACCTGTCCCAGGCGGCCGCGCTGTTCCAGGCGCCGCTCTCGCAGGCCGCCCGCGTCGTCGAGGCCCTGCGCGCCAAGGTCGAGGCGGAGGGCGGCGCGTCCGCTCCTGCCGAGGCCGCGCCCGCGGAGCCCGAGGCGTCCGCCGAGGACATTGCCGCCGACCCCGTCGCAGCCGAGGACCCGGTCGCCGAGGCACCCGCCGAAGCCGCCCCCGAGGCCGAGGCGTCTGCCGACAGCTGAGTCCTGCCCCCACCCCGTCGCACTCCCATTCGTGATCCACGTACCAGGAAGGACCGCCAACCATGGCGAAGATCAGCAGCACTGACCTCCTCGAGGCGTTCAAGGAGATGACGCTCATCGAGCTCTCCGAGTTCGTGAAGTCGTTCGAGGAGACCTTCGGCGTCACCGCCGCGGCCCCCGTGGCCGTCGCGGCCGCCGGTGGCGGCGCGGCCGCCCCGGCCGAGGCCGTCGAGGAGCAGGACGAGTTCGACGTCATCCTGCAGGGCTCGGGCGAGAAGAAGATCCAGGTCATCAAGGAGGTCCGCGCGCTCACCAGCCTCGGCCTCAAGGAGGCCAAGGACCTCGTCGACGGCGTCCCGGCCACCGTCCTGGAGAAGGTCACCAAGGAGGCGGCCGAGAAGGCGAAGGCCGCCCTCGAGGGTGCCGGCGCCACCGTCACGCTCAAGTAGTTCCGCACTCCCGCGTACGAGGCGGCCGCCGGTCTTCCGGCGGCCGCCTTCGTGCGTGCGGGCCGCGAAAAGCGGGGCCCGGCTAGGATCCGCCGGCATGGGTGTCGAGATCCGCATCGAGGGCCTGACCAAGAGTTTCGGCAACCAGGTCGTCTGGCGGGACGTGAGCCTGACCCTCCCGGCCGGAGAGATCTCGGTGATGCTCGGTCCCTCGGGCACGGGCAAGTCGGTGCTGCTGAAGACGCTCGTCGGGCTGCTGCGGCCCGATGCCGGCTCGATCCTCATCGAGGGCCGCGACCTGTGCCGGTTGCGCGAGCGGGACTTGTACGAGGTGCGCAGGCTGTTCGGGGTCCTGTTCCAGGACGGCGCCCTGTTCGGGTCGATGAACCTCTACGACAACGTCGCCTTCCCGCTGCGCGAGCACACGCGCAAGACGGAGAAGGAGATCCGTGCGGTCGTCATGGAGAAGATGGAGCTGGTCGGGCTCGTCGGCGCCGAGAGCAAGCTGCCGGGCGAGATCTCCGGCGGCATGCGCAAGCGGGCCGGCCTCGCTCGCGCGCTGGTGCTCGACCCGAAGATCATCCTGTTCGACGAGCCGGACTCGGGGCTCGACCCCGTCCGCACGGCCTTCCTCAACCAGCTGATCATCGACCTGAACCAGCGCATCGGCGCGACGATCCTGATCGTCACCCACGACGTCAACACCGCGCGGACGGTCCCCGACAATATCGGCCTGCTGTACCACCGCCACTTGGCCATGTTCGGGCCGCGGGAGATGCTGCTCAGCTCGGAGGAGCCGGTGGTCCGGCAGTTCATGAACGCGCAGCGCATCGGGCCCATCGGCATGTCCGAGGAGAAGGACGCGGCCGAGCTCGAGGCGGAGGCCGGTCAGGAGCTGCCGCCGTTGCCGCCGATCCCGCTGCAGAACCTGCCGTCGGACGGGCGCCCGCGCCCGTTCCAGCGCGAGCCCGGCCAGTGGTGCCGGGACAACGGAGTCACGCCGCCGCCCGGGTCGTTCGGCGTCGGTGTCGCGGCTGCGAGCTGACCGGCCGTCCACAGCCGGGATCCGCGCCGTCCACAGGTTGGGAGGCGGGGCGTCCACAGCGTGTGCACAAGCCGTCCACATTCGGTCCACAACGGGCGTTCGGCAGTGACCGGACAGGGCCGGTCGGGTCGATTCTCTTGACTGGCGGCCCGCGCGACCGCATCCTGCCGTTACGTCACTTCACGCTCGCGACGGAAGGGCCTTGTGCTCCGACCTGGTGCCCTTTACAGCAGTTAGCTTTCTGGCTACACTGCCCGTTTGCGCTGCCTGCCGCCACCCGGAGTTTGACACGGGTGGCTAGAGCCGCGCGGAAGTGACCGCGAGCCATCGGAAGGACCACTCTTGGCCGCCTCGCGTACCGACTCGATCGGCACCAGTACGACCAGCACCGCACCCCGCCGCATCTCCTTCGCAAAGATCCGGGAACCCCTCGAGGTTCCCAATCTCCTCGCTCTGCAGACGGACAGCTTCGACTGGTTGCTCGGCAACCAGGGTTGGCAGAACCGCGTCGCCCAGGCTCTCGAAGCCGGCCGAGACGATGTTCCCACGCAGTCCGGCCTCGAGGAGATTTTCGAGGAAATTTCTCCGATCGAGGACTTCTCGGGCTCGATGTCCCTGACGTTCCGCGACCACCGCTTCGAACCGCCCAAGAACTCGATCGACGAGTGCAAGGAGCGGGACTTCACGTACTCCGCGCCGTTGTTCGTCACGGCCGAGTTCACGAACAACGAGACTGGCGAGATCAAGAGCCAGACCGTGTTCATGGGTGACTTCCCCCTGATGACGAACAAGGGCACGTTCGTCATCAACGGCACCGAGCGCGTCGTCGTCTCCCAGCTCGTCCGCTCGCCGGGCGTGTACTTCGACAAGGCCATCGACAAGACGTCCGACAAGGACATCTTCGCCTGCAAGGTGATCCCGTCCCGGGGCGCTTGGCTCGAGCTCGAGATCGACAAGCGCGACGCCGTGGGCGTCCGGATCGACCGCAAGCGCAAGCAGGGCGTCACCGTCCTGCTCAAGGCGCTGGGTTGGGACGAGGCCCGCATCCGCGAGGAGTTCGGCCAGTACGACTCGATGATGGCCACCCTGGACAAGGACCACACCCAGGGCCAGGACGAGGCGCTGCTCGACATCTACCGCAAGCTGCGGCCGGGCGAGCCCCCGACCCGCGAGGCGGCCCAGACGCTCCTCGAGAACCTCTACTTCAACCCGAAGCGCTACGACCTCGCGAAGGTCGGCCGCTACAAGGTGAACAAGAAGCTCGGTCTCAACCAGCCGCTCGCGGCCGGTGTGCTGACCGAGGAGGACGTCGTCTCGACGATCAAGTACCTGGTCGCGCTGCACGCCGGCGAGACCGAGATGCCGAGCGCCCGCGGCATGGCCCGCGTCGAGGTCGACGACATCGACCACTTCGGCAACCGGCGCCTGCGCACGGTCGGCGAGCTCATCCAGAACCAGGTCCGCACGGGCCTGGCTCGTATGGAGCGCGTCGTCCGCGAGCGCATGACCACCCAGGACGTCGAGGCGATCACGCCGCAGACGCTGATCAACATCCGGCCGGTCGTCGCCTCCATCAAGGAGTTCTTCGGCACCAGCCAGCTGTCCCAGTTCATGGACCAGACCAACCCGCTCGCGGGCCTGACCCACAAGCGCCGCCTGTCGGCGCTGGGTCCGGGCGGTCTGTCCCGGGAGCGCGCGGGCTTCGAGGTCCGCGACGTGCACCCGTCCCACTACGGCCGCATGTGCCCGATCGAGACCCCTGAGGGCCCGAACATCGGCCTGATCGGCTCGCTCGCGACGTACGGCAGGGTCAACGCGTTCGGCTTCGTCGAGACCCCGTACCGCATCGTCGAGAACGGCACGGTCACGGACAAGGTCGACTACCTGACGGCCGACGAGGAAGACCTGCACGTCATCGCGCAGGCCAACGCCCCGCTGAACGCGGAGCAGCACTTCGCCGAGGCGCGCGTGCTCGTCCGACGCAAGGGCGGCGAGGTCGAGTACATCCCGGCGGCCGAGGTCGACTACATGGACGTCTCGCCGCGCCAGATGGTGTCGGTGGCCACGGCCATGATCCCGTTCCTCGAGCACGACGACGCGAACCGCGCCCTGATGGGCTCGAACATGCAGCGCCAGTCGGTCCCGCTGCTGCGCTCGGAGTCGCCGCTCGTCGGCACGGGCCAGGAGTACCGCGCGGCCAAGGACGCGGGCGACGTCGTCGTCGCGACCAAGGCGGGTGTGGTGCAGGAGGTCTCGGCCGACTACATCCAGATCATGGAGGACGAGGGCACTTACCAGACCTACCGGCTGGCCAAGTTCCGTCGCTCCAACCAGGGCACGTGCATCAACCAGAAGCCCATCGTCACCGAGGGCTCGCGGATCGAGGCCGGGCAGGTCATCGCCGACGGGCCGTGCACGGACAACGGCGAGATGGCGCTCGGCAAGAACCTGCTCGTGGCGTTCATGTGCTGGGAGGGCCACAACTACGAGGACGCGATCATCCTCAGCCAGCGGCTCGTCCAGGACGACGTCCTGTCCTCGATCCACATCGAGGAGCACGAGGTCGACGCCCGCGACACCAAGCTGGGCCCGGAGGAGATCACCCGGGACATCCCGAACGTCTCCGACGAGGTGCTGGCCGACCTCGACGACCGGGGCATCATCCGGATCGGCGCGGAGGTCACCACCGGCGACATCCTGGTCGGCAAGGTCACGCCCAAGGGCGAGACGGAGCTGACCCCGGAGGAGCGGCTGCTGCGCGCGATCTTCGGCGAGAAGGCGCGCGAGGTGCGCGACACCTCGCTGAAGGTGCCGCACGGCGAGTCCGGCAAGGTCATCGGCGTCCGCCTGTTCGACCGCGAGGAAGGCGACGAGCTCCCGCCCGGCGTCAACCAGCTGGTCCGCGTCTACGTGGCCCAGAAGCGCAAGATCACGGACGGCGACAAGCTCGCCGGCCGGCACGGCAACAAGGGCGTCATCGCCAAGATCCTTCCGGTGGAGGACATGCCGTTCCTGTCCGACGGGACGGCGGTCGACATCGTGCTCAACCCGCTCGGCGTGCCGAGCCGGATGAACATCGGCCAGGTGATGGAGACCCACCTCGGGTGGGTCGCCAAGACCGGCTGGCAAGTCGAAGGCCAGGACCAGGAGTGGAAGGACCGACTGCGCGGCATCGGCGCGGACGTCGGCGAGCCCGGCACCAACGTGGCCACCCCGGTCTTCGACGGCGCGCTGGAGGAGGAGATCACCGGCCTGCTCGGCTCGACGTCGCTCACCCGCGACGGCGAGCGCCTGGTCTCCGAGGACGGCAAGGCCTTCCTGTTCGACGGCCGCACCGGCGAGCCCTTCAAGGCTCCGATCGCAGTCGGTTACATCTACATCCTGAAGCTGCTGCACCTCGTCGACGACAAGATCCACGCCCGCTCCACCGGGCCGTACTCGATGATCACGCAGCAGCCCCTCGGCGGTAAGGCGCAGTTCGGCGGTCAGCGATTCGGCGAGATGGAGGTGTGGGCACTCGAGGCGTACGGCGCCGCCTACGCCCTCCAGGAGCTGCTGACCATCAAGTCGGACGACGTGCTCGGCCGGGTGAAGGTCTACGAGGCCATCGTCAAGGGCGAGAACATCCCCGAGCCGGGCATCCCCGAGTCCTTCAAGGTGCTCATCAAGGAGATGCAGTCGCTGTGCCTGAACGTCGAGGTGCTCTCCAGCGACGGCATGTCGATCGAGATGCGCGAGACCGACGAGGACGTGTTCAGGGCGGCTGAGGAGCTCGGCATCGACCTGTCGCGGCGCGAGCCGAGCAGCGTCGAAGAGGTCTGACGATCGGCGGGGCCGGCTTCCAGAAATGGGCCGAGCCGGCCCCGCCGCTCTCGGCCTGACAATCCACGAAAAAAAGAGGGACTGGGGACAACGTGCTCGACGTCAACTTCTTCGACGAGCTCCGCATCGGCCTGGCCACCGCGGACGACATCCGCCAGTGGTCGCACGGCGAGGTCAAGAAGCCCGAGACGATCAACTACCGCACGCTCAAGCCCGAGAAGGACGGCCTCTTCTGCGAGAAGATCTTCGGGCCGACCCGGGACTGGGAGTGCTACTGCGGTAAGTACAAGCGGGTCCGCTTCAAGGGCATCATCTGCGAGCGGTGCGGCGTCGAGGTCACGCGGGCGAAGGTCCGCCGTGAGCGCATGGGCCACATCGAGCTCGCCGCCCCGGTCACGCACATCTGGTACTTCAAGGGCGTCCCGTCGCGGCTGGGTTACCTGCTCGACCTCGCCCCGAAGGACCTGGAGAAGGTCATCTACTTCGCCGCCTACATGATCACGTGGGTCGACGAGGAGGCGCGGCACCGCGACCTTTCCTCGCTCGAGGCGCACATCTCCGTCGAGCGCGGCCAGGTCGAGAACCGCCGCGACTCCGACCTCGAGGTCCGGTCGAAGAAGCTCGAGACCGACCTCGCCGACCTCGAGGCGCAGGGCGCCAAGAGCGACGCGCGCCGCAAGGTCAAGGAAGGCGCCGAGCGCGAGATGAAGCAGCTGCGCGACCGCGCGCAGCGCGAGATCGACCGGCTCGACGACGTCTGGACGCGCTTCAAGAACCTCAAGGTCCAGGACCTCGAGGGCGACGAGATGCTCTACCGCGAGATGCGCGACCGGTTCGGCCAGTACTTCGACGGCGGCATGGGCGCCGCGGCGATCCAGAAGCGCCTCGAGTCCTTCGACCTCGAGGCCGAGGCCGAGCGCCTGCGCGAGATCATCCGCACCGGCAAGGGCCAGAAGAAGACCCGCGCGCTCAAGCGCCTCAAGGTCGTCTCGGCGTTCCTGTCGACGCGCAACTCCCCGATGGGCATGGTCCTGGACTGCGTCCCGGTCATCCCGCCGGACCTGCGCCCGATGGTGCAGCTCGACGGTGGCCGCTTCGCCACGTCCGACCTGAACGACCTGTACCGCCGCGTGATCAACCGGAACAACCGGCTCAAGCGCCTGCTCGACCTGGGCGCGCCGGAGATCATCGTCAACAACGAGAAGCGGATGCTGCAGGAGGCCGTCGACGCGCTGTTCGACAACGGCCGCCGCGGCCGGCCCGTCACGGGCCCGGGCAACCGTCCGCTCAAGTCGCTGTCCGACATGCTCAAGGGCAAGCAGGGCCGGTTCCGCCAGAACCTGCTCGGCAAGCGCGTCGACTACTCCGGCCGTTCGGTCATCGTCGTCGGCCCGCAGCTCAAGCTGCACCAGTGCGGCCTGCCCAAGGCGATGGCGCTCGAGCTGTTCAAGCCGTTCGTCATGAAGCGCCTCGTCGACCTCAACCACGCGCAGAACATCAAGAGCGCCAAGCGCATGGTCGAGCGCGCCCGCCCCGTCGTGTGGGACGTGCTGGAAGAGGTCATCTCCGGTCACCCGGTGCTGCTCAACCGGGCGCCGACCCTGCACCGCCTCGGCATCCAGGCCTTCGAGCCGCAGCTGATCGAGGGCAAGGCCATCCAGATCCACCCGCTCGTCTGCTCGGCGTTCAACGCCGACTTCGACGGCGACCAGATGGCGGTGCACCTGCCGCTGTCGGCCGAGGCCCAGGCCGAGGCGCGGATCCTGATGCTCTCGTCCAACAACATCCTGAAGCCGTCCGACGGCAAGCCGGTCACCATGCCGACGCAGGACATGATCATCGGCCTGTTCTTCCTGACCGGTGACCGTGGCGAGATGGACGGGCACGGCCGGGCGTTCGGCTCGATCGCCGAGGCCGCTCATGGCCTACGACGCGGGCCAGCTCGCGCTGCAGGCCAGGATCACGCTGCGCATCCCCGGCATCGTCCCGCCGCGCGAGTGGGTCGCGCCCGAAGGCTGGACGCCGGGCACCCCCGTCCGGCTCGAGACCTCGCTCGGTCGCGCGCTGTTCAACGAGACCCTCCCGCCGGACTACCCGTTCGTCGACACCGAGGTCGGCAAGAAGCAGCTCTCGGCGATCGTCAACGACCTCGCCGAGCGGTACCCGAAGGTGCAGGTCGCGGCGACGCTCGACGCGCTCAAGGCGACCGGCTTCCACTGGGCCACCCGCTCCGGCGTCACGGTCTCGATCGGCGACGTCATCACGCCGCCGGACAAGATCCAGATCCTCGACAAGTACGAGGACCGGGCGGAGAAGATCCAGCGCCAGTACGAGAAGGGCCTGATCACCGACGACGAGCGCCGCCAGGAGCTCATCGAGATCTGGACCCAGGCGACCGCCGAGGTCTCGGCGGCGATGGAGAAGAACTTCCCCGAGCAGAACCCGATCCGCATGATGATCGACTCGGGCGCTCGCGGAAACATGATGCAGGTCCGCCAGATCGCCGGCATGCGTGGTCTCGTCGCCAACCCCAAGGGCGAGATCATCCCGCGGCCGATCAAGTCGAACTTCCGTGAGGGCCTGTCGGTGCTGGAGTTCTTCATCTCCACGCACGGCGCCCGTAAGGGCCTCGCCGACACCGCGCTGCGGACGGCCGACTCCGGGTACCTGACCCGGCGTCTGGTCGACGTCAGCCAGGACGTGATCGTCCGCGAGGAAGACTGCGGCACCGAGCGCGGCCTGATGACCCCGATCGCCGAGAAGGGTTCGGACGGGGTCGTGCGGCGCCTGGAGAACGTGGACACCTCCGTGGTGTCCCGCAACCTCTCCGAGGACGTCATGGCGGGCGGCAAGGTCGTGGCTCCGGCCGGGACCGACATGACCAACATCCTGGTCGACGAGATCGTCGCCGCCGGGGTGGAAGCGGTCCGCGTTCGCTCGGTCCTGACCTGCGACAGCAAGGTCGGCACCTGCGCGCTCTGCTACGGCCGCTCGCTGGCCGCGGGCAAGCTCGTCGACATGGGCGAGGCGGTCGGCATCATCGCGGCCCAGTCCATCGGCGAGCCGGGCACCCAGCTCACCATGCGTACGTTCCACACCGGCGGCGTCGCGGGTGAGGACATCACCCACGGCCTGCCCCGTGTCGTCGAGCTGTTCGAGGCGCGTACCCCCAAGGGTGTCGCCCCGATCAGCGAGGTGACCGGCCGCGTGCGGATCGAGGAGACCGACAAGACCCGCAAGATCGTCATCGTCCCCGACGACGGGACCGACGAGCGGGCCTACCCGGTCTCCAAGCGCAGCCGCCTGCTCGTCGAGGAAGGCCAGCACATCCAGGTCGGCCAGAAGATGGTCGTCGGTGCGGTCAACCCGCACGAGGTGCTGCGCATTCTCGGCCAGCGTGCGGTCCAGCAGCACCTGGTGGACGAGGTGCAGGAGGTCTACCGCTCGCAGGGCGTGTCGATCCACGACAAGCACATCGAGATCATCATCCGGCAGATGCTGCGCCGGGTGACGGTCATCGAGTCCGGCGACGCGGAACTGCTGCCCGGTGAGCTCGTCGAGCGCAAGCGCTTCGAGGAGGAGAACCGGCGCGTGGTCTCCGAAGGTGGGCAGCCGGCGTCCGGCCGTCCCGTCCTCATGGGCATCACGAAGGCCTCGCTGGCCACCGAGTCGTGGCTGTCCGCGGCGTCCTTCCAGGAGACGACCCGCGTCCTCACCGACGCGGCGATCCACGCGAAGAGCGACCCGCTGCTCGGGCTCAAGGAGAACGTCATCATCGGCAAGCTCATCCCGGCCGGTACCGGCATGCCGCGGTACCGCAACATCCGGGTCGAGCCGACCGAGGAGGCAAAGGCCGCGATGTACTCCCTCACGGGGTACGAGGAGCCGGAGTACGCGACCTTCGGGTCGGGATCCGGCGAGGCCGTCCGGCTCGAGGACTACGACTTCGGCGGCTACGGCGGCTGAGGAGTAGCCCGGTCCTGGCACGAAGTCGCGAAGGGGAGACGTGAGCGACGGGCAGGGGTGGGACCTAGGTAAGGACAGACCGGAGAAGCCTGCGGCGGGAGATCCCGCTGCAGGCCCCCCGGCGTCCGGCCAGCCGGGGTACGGGCAGCCGGACGGGCAGCCGGACTACGGGCAGCCGGGCTACCGCCAGCCCCCGCCCGGGTATCCGGCGCAGGGTGGGTACCCGCCGCCCTATCCGCCCCCGCCGCTGGGCGGCTACCCGAACCAGCCGTACCCGCCGGGCCAGCAGTACCCCCCGCCGTACCCGCTAGGCCAGTACCCGCCGGGCCAGTACCCGCCGGGCTATCCCCAGGGATACCCGCCGGGGTTCGCCCAACCGCGGAACTCCGGCAAGGCCGTCGGCGTCCTCACCTGCGGCATCGCGTCGCTGATCGTGATGTTCACGTGCTTCGTCGGGTTCATTCCCGCGATCGTGGGGCTGTGCCTCGCCCCCGGGGCGAAGCGGGAGATCGCGGAGTCGCACGGCGCCCTCACGGGCGAGGGGATGATCAAGGCGGGAAAGATCTGCGCCTGGGTCACGCTGGGTCTGACCGCCGCCGGCATCGTCGCACTCGTCGCGTTGATTGCGTTCACGTCCGGGTCCTGGTCGGGCGACTGGGGAACGACGTTCGACTCGTTCTGACGGTGGGCGGATGACTGAGCGAGTGCCGGACGAGGTGGTGGCCCCAGCCGGGCCACCGAATTCGCGACGGGCCGTGGCCGTCGGCGTCCTCGGTATCGGCTCGCTGCCCGGCCTGCTGTTCTGCGGGCTGGGCGGGATCCTGGCCGTCGTCGCGCTGGTGCTGACCCCGGGCGCGCGGCGGGAGGTCGAGGCCTCGCCGGGCACCCTCGGTGGGCTGAATCTCATCCGGGTTGCCCGGCTGTGCAGCGTGATCGCCCTGGTGATCGTCGCCGTCGTACTCCTCGTCGCTGTCGTCGCGCTGATCGTCCTGACCGGCCTCGGCCCGTCGGAGCAGTGACCGGCAGGGCGCGACTCACCGCCGGCGGAACACCCAGCGACGCAGCAGCAGGAAGCGTAGGACGGTGGCGAGGCCGTTCGCGGTGACGAGCAGCCCCACCTCGACGGACGTGGGCGGCGAGTTCCACAGCGTGTGGGCGGTGAACAAGGCTCCGCTGGTCAGGCTCAGCGCGAGGCCGAAGACGACCAGGCCCTGGACGTGGTGGCGGCCGATCCGGTGGGTCCCCACGACGCCGAAGGTGAAGCGGCGGTTGAGTGCCGTGTTGGCGACGGTGGTCAGCAACAGCGCCGTGAAGTTGGCGCCGAACGAACCGAGTGGGCCGCGCAGGCCGAGGAACAGGCCGAGGAAGGCCAGCGTGCTGACCACCCCGACCACGCCGAACCGGACGAGCTGGTGCATCAGGCCGCGGGGGACGCCCGGCGTCGTCGGCTCCAGTGGGGCGCGGCCGAGTTGGGCGCGCAGGTCGTGGACCGGGAGCCGGCCGGTCGCCAGCGCGCGGCCGAGGCGGGCGATGCCGCGCAGGTCGGCCATTGCGGTGCTGGTGATCCGCACGGTGGTGTTCGGGTCGTCGATCCAGTCCACCGGGACCTCGTGGATGCGCAGGCCCGCCCGTTCGGCCAGCACGAGCATCTCGGTGTCGAAGAACCACCCGTCGTCGACGATGTGCGGGAGGAGGTGGCGCGCCACGTCCCGGCGGACCGCTTTGAACCCGCAGCCGCCGTCGGAGAAGCGCGCGGACAGGGTCCGGCGCAGCACCAGGTTGTAGCCGCGGCTGACGAACTCCCGCTTCGCACCGCGCACGACACGGGCGCCGCAATGCAGGCGCGTCCCGATGGCGAGGTCGGAGTGGCGCGAGACCAGCGGGGCGATCAGCGGCAGGACGGCGGCGAGGTCGGTCGAGAGGTCGACGTCCATGTACGCGAGCACGTCCGCGTCGGAGGTCGACCAGACGGCCCGCAGCGCGCGGCCCTTCCCCTTCTCGGGCAGGTGCAGGACGCGGACGGCGGGCAGGTCGGCGGCGACTCGGGAGGCCACGGCGAGGGTGGCGTCGGTGCTGGCGTTGTCGGCCACCGTGATGCGGAACGTGTAGGGCAGCTCGGCCACGAGGTGGGCGTGCAGGCGGCGCAGGCAGGACTCGAGCCCGGATTCCTCGTTGTAGGCAGGGATCACGACGTCCAGCACAGGCGGGCGCGTAAGGCTTTGCAGACCCGCATCTGCGACTGGTGAAAGATTCCCGAAACTCACTCTGGAAATCTATGTCCTCTGTCAACTAGCGTGACAGCCCTCGGGGCCGAACGGTGGTAAGGCTTACCTGTGAAGCGCAGGTCAGCGAGTACGTGGTGGGGGTATCGGTTCCGAGAGTTCCGTTGCCGTAGATCGCTCCTTCACGTGGGATTCACCTCGCAGGGCCCCGGGTGGCGGCAGTCTGCAGTACGCACCTGCGTTTCAGAGCAGCATTCGGAAAGAACCTGCACTCCGTCAGGGCAAAGGAGCGGCACGTGTCCCCGCAGGTCACCGCCGCGAAGCAGGTCTCCCGGCCCAGCCCGCCGCGGCGCCGGTCACGCCTCCTACGGGCACGCGTCCCCGTGGAACTTTTCGTCCTCGGAGCGCTCGCCGCCCTCACCCGCTTCGCGTTCCTGACGAACCCGCGGGCGATCGTCTTCGACGAGGTCTACTTCCGCGAGTACGCGATGCGGTACCGCGAGGGGTCCTTCTTCTTCGACATCCACCCGCCGCTCGGCAAGCTGCTGCTGGCCGGTTGGGCGCAGTTGTGGGGCATCGACGCCACGGCGTCCGGGACCGACCCGGCCGTCGCCCTGCGGGTGCTCCCGGCGCTGGCCGGAAGCGCGCTCGTCGTCGTGTTCTACCTGTTTCTGCGCGAACTGAACGCCGGCCGGCGGGTGGCGACCTTGGGCGCTTCCCTCGTCCTGCTCGACAACGCGTTCCTCGTCGAGTCGCGCCTGATCCTGACTGACAGCATGCTGCTGCTCTTCGGCTTCGGGGCCGTCACGCTCTACCTCGCCGCGACGCGGCACACCGGTCGGGCGCACTGGGCGATGCTCGCGGGCAGCGCGCTGCTCGCGGGGATGGCGGTCTCCACCAAGTGGACCGGCCTGTCCGCGCTCGGTCTCGTCGGCCTCGCCTGGCTGGCCCGCACGATCCGCGACCGGACGCCGTGGCGACCCGCACTGGGCCAGGCGGCGGTGCTGACGCTCCTGCCGGCCTTCGTGTACGTCTGTTCGTTCGCCGTCCACTTCCGGCTGCTGCGCCGCAGCGGGCCTGGCGACGCCTTCATGTCGGCGCGGTACCAGTCCACGCTCGAAGGCAGCAAGAACTACGACTCGACGGTGCACATGTCGTTCCTCGAGCGCCTCGCCGAGTCGAACTCCGCCCTGCACCGCTACGACGTCTCCCTCAACGACGCCACGCACCCGTACAGCTCGACCTGGACGAGTTGGCCCCTGATGAAGCGGGGGGTCTACTACTGGAACGCGCCGCCGGCGGGTGGCGAGCAGCGCCACATCTACCTGCTGGGTAACCCGCTGATCTGGTGGGGCCTGCTCGCCGGGGTGGTCGTCGTCGCCGTCGGCTGGCTGCGCCGGCCCGAGCGTTTCGCCGGGCACCGCGGGTTCCTCGCGCTGCTGGGGGTCGGCTGGGCGGGCAGCTTCCTGCCGTTCGCGACGATCGAGCGGCCGATGTTCCTTTACCACTACCTGTTCGCGTTCCTGTTCTGCCTTGCGTTCGTCAGCCTCGGGGTCGGCCTGCTGGCGGGCTGGGTGCCGGCGCCGGGGGAGCCGGAACCCGAACGCGGGACGTGGACGTTTCCGTCCGCCTGGTCGGCGGGGCTGTACTGGGGCGTGCTCGCGGTCGCCCTGCTGGGCTTCCTCTATTTCTCGCCCGTGTCCTACGGGCTGCCGACGAGCGAAGGGGCCCTGCATCAGCGCATGTGGCTGGGCACGTGGCGCTGACCTGCCTCATGCTCCTCGCGCTCGGGCTGCCGGGCGTGACGGCGCTGGGCCGGCTGTCCGCGCAACTCGACGCCGTCGAGTGCTGGGTGTACGGCCTTCCGCTCGGGATCGTCGCGGGCTCGCTGGTCATGCTCGGCTCCGCTTTGGTCACGGGCGAGCTGAGCGTCGCGATCATCGCAACGGTCTCGGTGGCGAGCCTGGCGGGCGCGGTCGCGTTCCGGCCTGGCCGCAGAGGCCCGCTCGACTGGGGGAGCCCCCGCGGTCGGTTCGGCGAGGCAGCGCGCGCCGCGATGAGGTACGCCGGGCCGTTCTCGCTCGCGCTGCTCGCGATGTTCGTCCTGACCTGGGGGGCGCTGTTCGCGCGCGTGCTGGTGACCGACGCGCAAGGCCTGTGGGCGGGGCAGGTGAACGTGTGGGGGGACTGGGCGCTGCACCTGGGGGACGTCACCTCGTTCGCGTACGGCGACAACTTCCCGGCCGAGAATCCCCGCTTCGCCGGCGAGCCGCTTCCGTACCACTACCTCAGCTCCCTGACCTGCGCCGCCGCCGTCAAGCTGGGCATGACACCGGCAGGGTCGCTCGCGCTGCACAGCTTCCTGCTGGCCCTGGCCTGTCTGCTCGGCCTGTTCGCGTTCGCCCGCCGGCTCACCGCGGACCGCGCGGCGGCCGGCGCGGCGACCGGGCTGTTCCTGCTCGGCGGCGGGCTCGGCTGGGTCGTGACCGCGGTGGACGTGAACGAGACCAAGGACCTCGGGTCCCTGGTGCGGGCGCCGTGGCACCCCGAGTCGCAGCGCGAGTACGGGTTCGCCTGGATGAACCAGTTCGCCGCCATGATCGAACCGCAGCGCGGGTACCTCTACGGCCTCCCGCTCACCCTGCTGATCCTCACGCTGCTGCTGATCGGCGTCCGGGACTGGCGCCCGTGGACGTTCGCCGCCGCCGGGGCAGTCGCGGGGACGTTGCCGATCGCGCACAGCAGTTCGCTCGTCGCGCTGGCGATGATCACGCCGTTTCTCGCTCTCCTGTTCCGCACCGACCCGCTCACCTGGCTGCGCAGTTGGGCGCTGTTCTTCGGGGTGTGGGTGGCGGCGGCCGTGCCGCAGATGCTCGTGCAGAACGGCGGCGGGGCGGGGCCGGCCTCCTCGATCCGCTGGCAGGTCGGCTGGCTCGCCGACTCCGGTTCCGAGCCCTGGTTGTGGTTCTGGGCGAAGAACCTCGGCTGGTTCCTCCCGCTGCTGGCCGTGGCGCTGTTCGACCGCCGGTTGCTGCCGACCGAGTCCTGGCGGGTGGTGTGGGCGTGCATGCCGATCTTCGTGGTGTGCAACCTGATCGCGTTCCTCCCCTGGGACTGGGACAACACGAAGTTCTTGTTCTACTGGTTCCTCGCGGTGTGCATCGCGGTCGGGGCGTTGCTCGCGAAGCTGTGGCGCGAGAGCCCCGCGCCGGCCGTCCGGCTGCTGGTCGCGGGGGCGGTCACGACGATGGTCGCCTCCGGCGTCCTGGTGAACGCGGCGCAACTCACCGGCAAGGACCGCCACCTCATGCTGACGGCAGAGGAACTGCGGATCGCCCAGTTGGTGCGCGAGCGGACGCCGGCCCAGTCGGTCTTCGTGACGGACTTCCGGCACGACAACCCGATCTCCGTCGTGGCCGGGCGCCGGGTGGTGACCGGGTACAGCGGCTGGCTCTTCTCCGAGGGCGTCGACTTCGCCGAGCGGGAGCGCGACGTGCGGGCGTTGTACAAGCTCGGGCCGGACTTCGACAGCCTCGTCGCGCGGTACGGGATCGACTACGTGGTCGTCGGACCGGGGGAACGCGAGACGTTCTCGGCGGACGCGGCTGCGTTCCGCGCGCGGTTCCCGCTCACCGTCAGTACCGCCTCGTACGAGGTCTTCCGGGTCGGGTGAGTGATCTCGGCGATCTGCCGCCAGACGTCCGTTCGGGCCCGCGACCTCGGGGGATGCTCGTTTTGGACCTCCGTCGGGCCGGTGGTAGTGTCCTGCCTCGTGCCTGGGCCGAACCAGGCGTATCCGCGCGTGCCCTATTCGCGCGGACCCCAGGGGTCCTGTCGCCTTGCAGAGTGCGGTAGCCCGGGTGTGCGACACACCCGACCGCGGGGGTCGATCGGCCCGGCGCGTCAGGTACGCAGAGCAGGGCCTCACGAAGTACGACGGATGAAGACGGAGTAGCGGTGCCCACGATCCAGCAGCTGGTCCGAAAGGGCCGCCAGGACAAGGTCGCGAAGACCAAGACCCCCGCGCTGAAGGGGTGCCCCCAGCGCCGCGGGGTTTGCACGCGCGTCTACACGACCACGCCCAAGAAGCCGAACTCCGCGCTGCGCAAGGTGGCCCGCGTGCGGCTCACCAGCCAGATCGAGGTGACCGCCTACATCCCCGGCGTCGGTCACAACCTGCAGGAGCACTCGATCGTGCTCGTGCGTGGCGGCCGGGTGAAGGACCTGCCGGGTGTCCGCTACAAGATCATCCGCGGCTCGCTCGACACCCAGGGCGTGAAGAACCGTAAGCAGGCGCGCAGCCGCTACGGCGCGAAGAAGGAGAAGAGCTAGTGCCTCGCAAGGGTCCCGCGCCGAAGCGCCCCATCATCGTCGACCCCGTCTTCGCCTCGCCGCTGGTCACCCAGCTGGTGAACAAGGTGCTCAAGGACGGCAAGCGTTCGGTCGCCGAGCGCGCCGTCTACGGCGCCCTCGAGGGCTGCCGCGCCAAGACGGGCAACGACCCCGTCGTCACGCTCAAGCGTGCGCTCGACAATGTGAAGCCGACCCTCGAGGTCCGCAGCCGCCGCGTCGGCGGTGCCACCTACCAGGTGCCCGTCGAGGTTCGCGCAGGCCGCTCCACGACCCTCGCGCTGCGCTGGCTCGTCGGTTACTCCCGCGCCCGGCGCGAGAAGACCATGACCGAGCGCCTCATGAACGAGATCCTCGACGCCAGCAACGGCCTGGGCGCGGCAGTCAAGCGCCGCGAGGACACGCACAAGATGGCCGAGTCCAACAAGGCCTTCGCCCACTACCGCTGGTAGTTGCCCGGGCCGACCGCGGCCCGCACCAAGTACGCGACAGATCTGGAGAGTTCCAACCGTGGCAATCAGCACCGCTGCCGTAGACTTGGCCAAGGTCCGCAACATCGGGATCATGGCCCATATCGACGCGGGTAAGACGACGACCACCGAGCGGATCCTCTTCTACACCGGTGTCACCTACAAGATCGGTGAGGTCCACGAGGGCGCTGCCGTCATGGACTGGATGGAGCAGGAGCAGGAGCGGGGCATCACCATCACCTCGGCCGCGACCACCTGCGTGTGGGACGACCACACCATCAACATCATCGACACGCCCGGCCACGTGGACTTCACGGTCGAGGTGGAGCGTTCGCTCCGCGTCCTCGACGGCGCCGTCGCGGTCTTCGACGGGGTCGCCGGCGTCGAGCCGCAGTCGGAGACCGTCTGGCGCCAGGCCGACCGCTACAACGTTCCGCGCATCTGCTTCATCAACAAGCTCGACCGGGTCGGCGCGGAGTTCCACCGTTGCGTCGACATGCTGGTCAGCCGGTTGAACGCCAAGCCGTTGGTGCTGCAGTTGCCGATCGGGTCGGAGGCGGACTTCCGCGGGGTCATCGACCTCGTCGCCATGAAGGCCCTCGTGTGGAGCGCCGAGGCCGCCAAGGGCGAGATGTACGACACCGTCGAGATCCCCGACACCCACATCGAGGCCGCGCGCGAGTGGCGCGACCGGCTCTTCGAGACCCTGGCCGAGGGCGACGACCAGACGATGGAGCTGTACCTCGAGGGCACCGAGCCCACCGAGGAGCAGATCATCGCCGGCACCCGCCGGGCGACCATCGCCGGCAACCTCACCCCGGTCCTCACCGGCTCCGCGTTCAAGAACAAGGGCGTTCAGCCCATGCTCGACGCGGTCGTGCGCTACCTGCCCTCGCCGCTGGACGTCGGCGCCGTCAAGGGCCACTCGATCAAGGACCTCGACGAGATCATCGAGCGCGAGCCGAACGAGGCCGCCCCGGCCGCGTGCCTGGCGTTCAAGATCATGACCGACCAGCACCTCGGCAAGCTGACCTACATCCGGGTGTACTCCGGAACGCTCACGGCGGGCAACTCGGTGCTGAACAGCACCAAGGGCCACAAGGAGCGGATCGGCAAGATCTACCAGATGCACGCGAACAAGCGTGAAGAGATCGACAAGGTGACGGCGGGTCACATCGTCGCCGTCATGGGTCTCAAGAACACGACCACCGGTGACACCCTCTGCTCGCCCGAAGCTCCGGTGATCCTGGAGGCCATGAACTTCCCGGCCCCGGTCATCTCGGTGGCCATCGAGCCGAAGTCCAAGGGCGACCAGGAGCGTCTCGGCACCGCGATCCAGCGGCTCGCCGAGGAAGACCCGACCTTCCAGGTCCGCACGGACGAAGACACGGGCCAGACGATCATCGCGGGCATGGGCGAACTGCACCTCGAGGTGCTGGTCGACCGGATGCGCCGCGAGTTCCGCGTCGAGGCCAACGTCGGCAAGCCGCAGGTGGCCTACCGCGAGACCATCCGCAAGACGGTCGAACGGTACGACTACACCCACAAGAAGCAGACCGGTGGTTCCGGCCAGTTCGCGAAGGTTCAGATCGCGATCGAGCCGACCGGCGGCGGCGACGGCGGGTACGAATTCTCGAACAAGGTCTCCGGCGGGCGCATCCCGAGGGAGTACATCCCTTCGGTCGACGCGGGTTGCCAGGAAGCGATGGAGTTCGGCGTGCTCGCCGGCTACCCGATGGTCGACGTCAAGGTGACCCTGCTCGACGGGGGCTACCACGAGGTCGACTCCTCGGAAATGGCGTTCAAGATCGCCGGGTCGATGGCTTTCAAGGAGGCCGCCCGCAAGGCCGATCCGGTTCTGCTCGAGCCGATCATGTCCGTCGAGGTGCGAACCCCGGAGGACTACATGGGTGAGGTCATCGGTGACCTCAACTCCCGTCGTGGTCAGATCCAGGCCATGGACGAGCAGGCGGGCACGCGCGTCGTCAAGGCGACCGTCCCGCTGTCGGAGATGTTCGGCTACGTCGGCGATCTCCGGAGCAAGACCCAGGGCCGGGCCAGCTACACCATGCAGTTCGACTCGTACGCCGAGGTTCCGCGGAACGTCGCCGACGAGATCATCAAGAAGGCCCGCGGCGAGTAATCTCTGCCCGCCGTACTCCCTGAGTAGTTCCTCATCCGAAGTCGTACGACAGCCAGTCCAAGTCCTGAAGGAGACCTCCAGTGGCGAAGGCCAAGTTCGAGCGGACCAAGCCGCACTGCAACATCGGCACGATCGGCCATATCGACCACGGCAAGACGACGCTGACGGCAGCAATCACCAAGGTCCTGCACGACCTGATGCCGGACGTGAACCCGTACACGCCGTTCGATGAGATCGACAAGGCGCCGGAAGAGAAGGCGCGCGGCATCACGATCTCGATCGCCCACGTGGAGTACCAGACCGAGGCGCGGCACTACGCGCACGTCGACTGCCCGGGGCACGCCGACTACATCAAGAACATGATCACCGGCGCGGCCCAGATGGACGGCGCGATCCTGGTGGTCGCGGCGACCGACGGCCCGATGCCGCAGACGAAGGAGCACGTGCTCCTCGCCCGCCAGGTCGGCGTCCCCGCCATCGTCGTGGCCCTGAACAAGGCCGACATGGTGGACGACGAGGAGATCATGGAGCTCGTCGAGCTCGAGGTCCGCGAGCTCCTGTCGGTGTACGAGTTCGACGGCGACAACCTCCCCGTCGTGCCGGTCTCGGCGCTCAAGGCGCTCGAGGGCGACCCGAAGTGGGTCCAGAGCATCGCGGACCTGATGAAGGCCGTCGACGAGTCGATCCCGCAGCCCGTCCGCGAGACCGAGAAGCCGTTCCTCATGCCGATCGAGGACGTCTTCACGATCACCGGTCGCGGCACCGTCGTCACCGGTCGCATCGAGCGCGGCGTGCTCAAGGTCAACGAGACCGTCGACATCATCGGCATCCGCGAGACCAAGCAGACCACCACGGTCACCGGTATCGAGATGTTCCGCAAGCTGCTCGACGAGGGCCAGGCGGGCGAGAACGTCGGCCTCCTGCTTCGCGGCATCAAGCGTGAGGACGTCGAGCGCGGCCAGGTCATCATCAAGCCGGGCACGACCACTCCGCACACCGAGTTCCAGGCGCAGGTCTACATCCTGAGCAAGGACGAGGGCGGCCGGCACACGCCGTTCTTCCAGAACTACCGGCCGCAGTTCTACTTCCGCACCACGGACGTCACCGGCGTCGTCGAGCTGCCCGAGGGCACCGAGATGATCATGCCGGGCGACAACACCGAGATGAAGGTCTCGCTGATCCAGCCCATCGCGATGGAGGAAGGCCTCAACTTCGCGATCCGCGAGGGCGGCCGGACCGTCGGCGCGGGCAAGGTCATCAAGATCCTCAAGTAACACCCGATTTCAGTATGTCGCGCTCGCTGCGGCATACTGGGCAAGTTGCCTGGCGGGCGGCCGGATCTTCATTCCGGCCGCCACGCCTGGGCGCCCGCCGCAAACGACCTCAGGGTCGGGCGCTGGCCCAGCAGAGCTCCCCCTGGTAAAGGGCGAGGGACAGCCGTGAGCCGAGGGCGCGACACACCCGACCTCGGGGGTCGGTACCAGCCAGTAATGACGAAGCGCGAAAAAAGGATGGCGAAGGCATGGCGGGACAGAAGATCCGCATCCGGCTCAAGGCCTACGACCACGAGGTCATCGACTCGTCGGCGCGCAAGATCGTCGAGACGGTGACGCGTACTGGTGCGCACGTGGCCGGCCCGGTGCCTCTGCCGACCGAGAAGAACGTGTACTGCGTCATCCGCTCGCCGCACAAGTACAAGGACTCGCGGGAGCACTTCGAGATGCGGACGCACAAGCGCCTCATCGACATCCTCGACCCGACGCCGAAGACCGTCGACTCGCTCATGCGGCTCGACCTTCCGGCCGGCGTCGACATCGAGATCAAGCTTTAGCCGTGAGCGACTCGAGCGAGCGAGGACCGAGCGAGCGAGACAAGCGAACAATGGACACAGTGGGGAGGGCAACACGATGAGCAACGCCAACCCGGTGACGGTGAAAGCACTGTTGGGCGAGAAGCTGGGCATGACCCAGGTCTTCGACGCCAGCAGCAGGGTCGTGCCGGTGACCGTGGTCAGGGCCGGGCCCTGCGTCGTGACCCAGGTTCGAAGCCCGGAGGTCGACGGCTACTCGGCCGTGCAGATCGGCTACGGCCAGATCGACCCACGCAAGGTCAACAAGCCCGAGGGCGGGCACTTCCAGAAGGCCGGTACCACGCCGCGCCGCCACCTGGTCGAACTCCGCACCGACGACGCCGCCGAGTACACGCTCGGCCAGGAGATCACCGCCGAGCTGTTCACCGCCGGTGCCGTGGTCGACGTCGTGGGCACGAGCAAGGGCAAGGGCTACGCGGGCGTCATGAAGCGCCACGGGTTCAAGGGCCTCAGCTCGTCGCACGGCACCCAGCGCAAGCACCGCTCGCCCGGTTCGATCGGCGCGTGCGCCACGCCGGGCCGCGTCTTCAAGGGCGTGCGGATGGCCGGCCGGATGGGCGGGGTTCGCACCACGACCCAGAATCTGACGGTCCATTCAGTCGACGTCGAGAACGGCCTGATCCTCGTGAAGGGCGCCATCCCCGGCCCCAACGGCGGCCTCGTCCTCGTGCGCACGCCCTCCAAGCCCAAGGCCACGAAGGGTGGGGCCAAGTGAGCGAGTCTCTGACGATCGACGTCGTCGACCCTGCCGGCGCGAAGACCGGCTCGGTGACCCTGCCCGGCGAGATCTTCGACGTGGCGGTGAACATCCCCCTGATCCACCAGGTCGTCGTGGCCCAGCTGGCCGCGGCCCGCCAGGGCACGCACTCGACCAAGAACCGCGGCGACGTCCGCGGTGGCGGTCGCAAACCGTACCGCCAGAAGGGCACCGGCCGCGCCCGCCAGGGTTCGACCCGCGCCCCGCAGTTCACCGGCGGCGGCGTCGTCCACGGCCCGTCCCCCCGCAACTACGCCCAGCGGACCCCGAAGAAGATGAAGGCTGCCGCTCTGCGTGGCGCCCTCTCGGACCGGGCCCGCGGCGGCAAGGTGCACGTGCTGTCGAGCCTGGTCAGCGGCGACGCCCCCTCGACCAAGACGGCGCTCGCGGCGTTGGCGTCGATCGGTGACGTCCGGCACCTGCTCGTGGTCCTCGACCGGTCGGACGTGAACGGCTGGAAGAGCCTGCGCAACGCGGAGAACGTCCACCTCATCGCGCCCGACCAGCTCAATACCTACGACGTGCTGGTCAGCGACGAGGTCGTGTTCACCTCCAGCTCGTTGGCCGCGTTCCTGGCCAAGAAGCCGGCCGCCGGCGCCATCTCGCTCGGCAAGGAGGCCTGAGGTGAGTTCGCACCACAAGGACTACCGCGACATCCTGCTCGCGCCGGTGATCTCCGAGAAGAGCTACGGGCTCCTCGACGAGAACAAGTACACGTTCCTGGTCGCCCCGGACGCCAACAAGACCGAGATCAAGATCTCGGTCGAGAAGGTCTTCGGCGTCAAGGTCACGGGCGTGAACACGCTGAACCGGCCGGGTAAGCGCAAGCGGACCCGCGCGGGCTTCGGCACGCGTAAGGCCACCCGCCGGGCGATCGTGACTCTCAAAGAGGGCGACCGCATCGACATCTTCGGCGGCCCGGTTTCCTGACAGACGGGGGGCTCCGCCCCCCGTCGGCCCCCCGAAAAGCAACACCAAAGAGCTAGATCAAGAACAAAAGGACTGAAGGACCCCGATGGGCATCCGCAAGTACAAGCCGACGACGCCGGGCCGGCGCGGCTCGAGCGTGGCCGACTTCGTCGAGATCACGCGTTCGACGCCGGAGAAGTCGCTGGTTCGCCCCCTGCACAGCAAGGGCGGGCGTAACAACGCCGGGCGCATCACCACCCGGCACCAGGGCGGCGGGCACAAGCGTGCGTACCGGGTCATCGACTTCCGTCGCGACGACAAGGACGGCGTGCCCGCCCGCGTCGCGCACATCGAGTACGACCCGAACCGCACGTCGCGGATTGCTCTGCTGCACTACGCGGACGGGGAGAAGCGGTACATCCTCTGCCCGGCGAAGACCAAGCAGGGCGACGTGATCGAGACCGGGCCCGGCGCGGACATCAAGCCCGGCAACAACCTGCCGATGCGCAACATCCCGGTCGGTACGGTCATCCACGCCATCGAGCTTCGGCCCGGCGGCGGTGCGAAGATCGCGCGCTCCGCGGGGACGAGCGTCCAGCTCGTCGCCAAGGAGGGCCGGTTCGCCCAGCTGCGCATGCCCTCCGGCGAGATCCGCAACGTCGACGTCCGCTGCCGCGCGACGGTCGGCGAGGTCGGCAACGCCGAGCAGTCGAACATCAACTGGGGCAAGGCCGGCCGCATGCGCTGGAAGGGCAAGCGCCCGACCGTCCGTGGCGTGGTCATGAACCCGGTGGACCACCCGCACGGCGGTGGTGAGGGCAAGACCTCCGGTGGTCGCCACCCGGTCAGCCCGTGGGGCCAGAAGGAAGGCCGCACCCGGCACCCGAACAAGCCGAGCGACAAGATGATCGTCCGTCGCCGCAAGACCGGAAAGGGCCGGAAGTAATGCCGCGCAGCCTGAAGAAGGGCCCGTTCGTCGACGACCACCTGGCAAAAAAGGTGGAGGTCCAGAACGACAAGGGCACCAAGAACGTCATCAAGACCTGGTCCCGCCGGTCGATGATCATCCCCGAGATGCTCGGGCACACGATCGCCGTGCACGACGGACGCAAGCACGTCCCGGTCTTCGTGACCGAGTCGATGGTCGGCCACAAGCTCGGCGAGTTCGCGCCGACGCGGACCTTCCGTGGCCACGAGAAGGACGACCGCAAGGCTCGCCGGCGCTGATCCGGCCGGCCGAACGGCGCCGCAGCAGTAACCGAGTTGTAGAAGTTCGAGAGCAAGGGGACACAGGGATGGAAGCCACGAGCAGCGCCACGGCTCGCGTGCGGTATCTGCGCGTCGCGCCGATGAAGGCCCGCCGCGTGGTCGACCTCATCCGGGGTCTTCCGGCCGCGCAGGCACAGGCCGTGCTCGCGTTCGCGCCGCAGGCAGCCAGCGAGCCGGTCGGCAAGGTGCTCGCGAGCGCCATCGCCAACGCCACGAACAACTACTCGCTCGACCCCGCGACGCTGTACGTCAGCGAGGCGTACGTCGACGAGGGCCCCACGATGAAGCGGTTCCGCCCCCGCGCTCAGGGCCGGGCGTACCGGATCCGTAAGCGCACCAGTCATGTCACGGTCGTCGTGACCTCGCGCCCGGCGGCCACCTCGGCCCGCAAGGGCGGGGCGAGCGTCTCGAAGGCCACCAGTTCGAAGGGAAGGACCCGATAGTGGGCCAGAAGGTCAACCCGCACGGGTTCCGGCTCGGCATCACCACCGACTTCAAGAGCCGGTGGTATGCCGACAAGCTGTACGCGGACTACGTCAAGGAAGACGTGGCGATCCGCCGGATGATGACCAAGGGCATGGAGCGCGCCGGCATCTCGAAGGTCGAGATCGAGCGCACCCGTGACCGCGTCCGCGTCGACATCCACACCGCGCGCCCGGGCATCGTCATCGGCCGCCGCGGCGCCGAGGCCGACCGCATCCGCGGCGACCTCGAGAAGCTGACGGGCAAGCAGGTCCAGCTCAACATCCTCGAGGTGAAGAACCCCGAGGTCGACGCCCAGCTCGTCGCGCAGGGCGTGGCCGAGCAGCTCGCCAGCCGCGTGGCCTTCCGCCGCGCGATGCGCAAGGCGCTGCAGAGCGCGACCAAGGCCGGCGCCAAGGGCATCCGGGTGCAGTGTTCCGGTCGCCTCGGCGGTGCGGAGATGTCGCGCTCGGAGTTCTACCGCGAAGGTCGCGTCCCGCTGCACACGCTGCGCGCGGACATCGACTACGGCTTCTTCGAGGCCAAGACGACCTTCGGCCGCATCGGCGTGAAGGTCTGGATCTACAAGGGCGACGTGACCGGCACCCGCACCGAGCGTGAGGCTCAGCAGCGTGCCGCCGCTGCGGCCGCCGCGGCCGGGGGCCGGGGCCGTCCGGACCGTCGCCCGCGTCGTGACGGTGCGCCGCCCGCGCGTGGTGGCCGTCCCGACGGCGCCGCCGAGACCCCCGCGGTCGAGGCACCCGCGCCCCGTCGAGGCCGTCGACCGGCTACAGCGCCAGGCGCAGGCGCAGTTGCGCCCGAGCCGGGCGCGGGAGGGGAGAGCTGACCATGCTGATCCCACGGAGGGTCAAGCACCGCAAGCAGCACCACCCCGGACGTTCGGGTGCGGCTACCGGCGGTACCGAGATCGCGTTCGGCGACTTCGGCATCCAGGCCCTCGAGCCCGCGTACGTGACGAACCGTCAGATCGAGTCCGCGCGTATCGCGATGACCCGTCACATCAAGCGCGGCGGCAAGGTCTGGATCAACATCTACCCGGACCGCCCGCTGACCAAGAAGCCCGCCGAGACCCGCATGGGTTCCGGCAAGGGTTCGCCCGAGTGGTGGATCGCGAACGTCAAGCCGGGCCGGGTGATGTTCGAGCTTTCCGGTGTGCCGGAGCCCGTCGCCCGCGAGGCGATGCGCCGCGCGATCCACAAGCTCCCCATGAAGTGCCGCTTCATCGCACGCGAGGGGGGTCAGGGCTGATGGCGTCGACGGCGAACAAGAAGGCAGAAGTCCTGCGTGGGCTCGACGACGACGAACTGCTCGTCAAGCTCAAGGAAGCCAAGGAGGAGCTCTTCAACCTCCGCTTCCAGGCGGCTACCGGCCAGCTCGAGAGCCACGGCCGGCTGAACGCCATTCGCAAGGAGATCGCGCGGATCTACACCACGATCCGAGAGCGCGAGCTGGGCATCACGACGGCCGAGGACGTGGCATGAGCGACGAAGCAACTACCGACACCGAGGTTCGCGGGTTCCGCAAGGTCCGCGAGGGCCTCGTGGTCAGCGACAAGATGCAGAAGACCGTCGTCGTGGCGGTCGAGGACCGGGTCAAGCACCCGCTGTACGGCAAGGTCATCCGCCGGACCAGCAAGCTCAAGGCCCACGACGAGAAGAACGACTGCGGCGTCGGCGACCGTGTGCTGCTGATGGAGGTCCGACCCCTGTCGGCCACCAAGCGCTGGCGCGTCGTCGAGATCCTCGAGAAGGCCAAGTAACCCCGCGCGGCACACGCCACGTTCCGTCAGGCTCGCGAGAGAACCGACGCGACACCATCAGGAGTAACCAGTGATTCAGCAAGAGTCGCGACTTCGGGTCGCCGACAACACGGGTGCCAAGGAGTTGTTGTGCATCCGCGTTCTCGGCGGCTCCGGTCGGCGCTACGCGGGTATCGGCGACATCATCGTCGCGACCGTCAAGGACGCGATCCCGGGCGGCGGTGTGAAGAAGGGCGAGGTCGTCAAGGCGGTCGTCGTCCGCACTTCCAAAGAGCGCCGGCGTGCCGACGGCTCCTACATCCGCTTCGACGAGAACGCCGCCGTGATCATCAAGGACGGCGGCGACCCGCGCGGCACCCGCATCTTCGGCCCGGTCGGGCGTGAGCTGCGGGAGAAGAAGTTCATGCGCATCATCTCGCTGGCTCCGGAGGTGCTGTAACCATGCGGATCAAGAAGGGCGACACCGTCCAGATCATCACCGGCAAGGACCGCGGCGTGACGGGGCGGGTCATCATGGCCTACCCCGAGGCCGAGCGGATCCTGGTCGAGGGCGTGAACCGGATCAAGAAGCACACCAAGGTGGGCCAGGGCGTGCGCGGTGCGAAGACCGGCGGCATCGTGACCCAGGAGGCCCCGATCCACGTCAGCAACGCGATGCTCGTGGACCCGACGGACAACCGGCCGACCCGCGTGGGCTACCGCCGCGACGAAGAGGGCCGCAAGGTCCGCGTCTCGAAGCGCACGGGTAAGGACATCTGATGACTGCGACCGACGAGCGGCCGCGCGAAGATCCAGCCGCGTCTGAAGACCCGGTACAACGAGGAGATCGTCCCCAAGCTCTGCGTGGACTTCGGGTACCCGAACGTCATGCAGGTTCCGCGGCTGGTGAAGTGCGTGGTGAACATGGGCGTCGGCGACGCCGCCCGTGACTCCAAGCTCATCGACGGTGCGATCCGCGACCTCGAGGCCATCACCGGCCAGAAGCCGCAGGTCACCAAGGCCCGCAAGTCCATCGCGCAGTTCAAGCTCCGCGAGGGCATGCCGATCGGTGCGCACGTCACCCTGCGCAACGACCGGATGTGGGAGTTCCTGGACCGGCTGCTGTCGGTGGCGCTGCCCCGTATCCGTGACTTCCGTGGCCTCTCGCCGCGGCAGTTCGACGGCAAGGGGAACTACACGTTCGGCCTCAACGAGCAGTCCATGTTCCACGAGATCGACCAGGACAAGACCGACCGGGTCCGCGGGATGGACATCACTGTCGTCACGACGGCCATCAACGACGACGAGGGCCGCGCGCTCCTGCGCATCCTCGGCTTCCCGTTCAAGGAGTCCTGACCATGGCGAAGAAGTCACTGATCGCCAAGGCCGCCCGCAAGCCCAAGTTCGCTGTCCGGGGTTACACCCGGTGCCAGCGCTGCGGCCGGCCGCACTCGGTCTATCGCAAGTTCGGGCTCTGCCGCGTGTGCCTGCGCGAGATGGCCCACCGGGGCGAGCTGCCCGGCGTCACCAAGAGCAGCTGGTAGACCCCTCCATTCCTAACCCGCTGAAGGTCCGTAGCGCTGCGTCGCCGCGGAAACCACGGTGAGAAAGAGGCCCACAGGCCATGACGATGACCGACCCGATCGCAGACATGCTCTCCCGTCTGCGAAATGCGAACACCGCGTACCACGACGACGTGGCGATGCCCTACAGCAAGATCAAGGCCAACATCGCGGAGATCCTCCAGGCACAGGGCTACATCGCCGGCTGGAAGGTCGACGAGGTGGAGGGCGTACCTGGGAAGCGGCTGACGCTCGAGCTGAAGTTCGGCCCGAGCCGCGAGCGCTCCATCGCCGGGCTGCGCCGGATCTCCAAGCCGGGGCTGCGCGTGTACTGCAAGTCGACCAACATGCCGAAGGTCCTCGGCGGGCTGGGTGTCGCGATCATCTCGACGTCCACCGGCCTGCTGACGGACCGTCAGGCAGCCAAAGCAGGGGTAGGCGGGGAAGTCCTCGCCTACGTCTGGTGACGGGGCAGGAGGACTAGCTATGTCGCGAATCGGCAGACTTCCCATCCCCGTCCCGACCGGCGTCGAGGTGACCATCGCCGGCCCGGACGTCACGGTCAAGGGCCCGAAGGGCACGCTCGCACTCTCGGTGGCGGACCCGATCAAGATCGAGCGGGACGACGACGGTGTCCTCACCGTCGTGCGCCCGAACGACGAGCGGGAGAGCAGGTCGCTGCACGGCCTGACCCGCACGCTGGTCTCGAACATGGTCGTGGGCGTGACCCAGGGCTACGAGAAGAAGATGGAGATCTCCGGCGTCGGCTACCGCGTGGTCGCCAAGGGCAGTGACCTCGAGTTCGCCCTCGGCTACAGCCACCCGGTGCTCGTCCACGGCTCCCGACGGCATCACGTTCACGGTCGAGGCGCCGACGCGGTTCTCCGTGTCGGGCATCGACAAGCAGAAGGTCGGCCAGGTGGCCGCCAACATCCGCAAGCTGCGCAAGCCGGACCCGTACAAGGGCAAGGGCGTGCGCTACGCGGGCGAGGTTGTCCGCCGCAAGGTCGGAAAGGCGGGCAAGTAGTCATGGCCGTTTCTGTGAAGGTCGGCAAGGGTGTCGCGCGCAAGGGTGTCGCTCGCAAGCGCCGGCACATCCGCGTCCGCAAGAAGGTCTTCGGCGGGACGGGGCGGCCGCGCCTGGTCGTCACCCGCTCGAGTCGGCACATGGTCGCGCAGGTCGTCGACGACGTCGCCCGGGTCACCCTGGCGTCGGCTTCGACGATGGACCCGCGCGATCCGCGGGCTCACCCTCGACAAGACGGCGAAGGCCAAGCTGGTCGGCGAGCTTCTCGCCGAGCGGGCGAAGGCCGCCGGCATCGAGTACGTCGTGTTCGACCGTGGCGGCAATCGCTACCACGGGCGTGTCGCCGCGCTCGCCGATGCGGCCCGTGAGGGTGGGTTGAGCTTCTGATGAGCAGGACCTCGTACGGCCAGAGATGCATGGACTGAAGAAGAGGGATCACTGATGCCAGGACCACAGCGACGCGGACCCGGGCCGGTGGCGGCGCGGGCGGTGCTGCCGGCGGTGCCGGCGGTGGCGACCGTCGTGACGGCCGTCGCGACGACCGCCGTGGCGGCGCCGAGAAGACTGCTTACGTCGAGCGCGTCGTCGACATCAACCGGGTCGCCAAGGTCGTCAAGGGTGGCCGGCGCTTCAGCTTCACCGCGCTGGTCGTCGTCGGCGACGGCGACGGCACGGTGGGCGTCGGCTACGGCAAGGCCAAGGAGGTGCCGGCCGCGATCGCCAAGGGCGTCGAGGAGGCCAAGAAGAACTTCTTCAAGGTCCCGCGCATCCAGGGCACGATCCCGCACCCCATCCAGGGTGAGAAGGCTGCCGGCGTCGTCATGCTGCGCCCGGCCAGCCCGGGTACCGGCGTCATCGCCGGCGGCGCCGTGCGCGCCGTCCTGGAGTGCGCCGGGATCCACGACATCCTGTCCAAGTCGCTGGGCTCCGGACAACTCGATCAACATCGTGCACGCGACGGTCGACGCTCTGCGTCGGCTCGAGCGTCCGGAGGCCGTGGCTGCGCGCCGCGGGCTTCCGCTCGAGGACGTCGCGCCGCCCGCCATGCTCCGGGCGCGTGCCCGGGCCGCCGCCAGCGGGAGCAACGTCGTGACCCAGCTGCGCATCACCCAGATCCGCTCCGGCATCGGCGGCAAGCAGAACCAGCGCGACACGCTGCGCACGCTGGGCCTGCACCGGATCAGCCAGACGGTCGTCCGCGAGGACAAGCCCGAGGTGCGCGGCATGGTCAAGACGGTGGCCCACCTCGTGACCGTCGAGGAGGTCGAGGCATGACGCTCAAGGTTCACCACCTGCGCCCGGCGCCCGGCGCCCACACCAAGAAGACCCGCGTGGGTCGCGGTGAGGGCTCGAAGGGCAAGACGGCCGGTCGCGGCACCAAGGGCACGAAGGCCCGCTACCAGGTGCCGGCCCGGTTCGAGGGCGGGCAGATGCCGCTGCACATGCGGCTGCCCAAGCTTCGCGGGTTCACCAACCCGTTCCGGGTCGAGTACCAGGTCGTCAACCTGGAGCGCCTGGCCGAGCTCTACCCGGACGGCGGCGCGGTCACGGTCGACGACCTGGTCGCCAAGGGCGCCGTCCGCAAGGGCGAGCCCGTCAAGGTACTCGGCTCCGGCGAGATCGGAGTCGCGCTGACGGTCTCCGTCGACGCGTACTCCGCCTCGGCCAAAGAGAAGATCACCGCAGCCGGTGGCACCGCCACCGAACTGGCCTGATCGCCCGCACCGCACGTACGGCCCACGACAGCGCTCGCCCGGGTCCGACCGGGCGGGCGTCTGTGCGTTCGCTTCAGGACTCGGCGGGCGCCCGGGCCCCGAGCGGTCGCGAGCCGGTAGCCGACGCCGCGCACGGTCTCGATCAGTCCGGGCCGGTCGAGCTTGGCCCGCAGGGTCGCGACGTGGACGTCCAGCGTGCGGGACGCGCCGTCGAACGTGGTCTGCCAGACGTGCATGACCAGGTCGTCGCGCGAGACGACCGTGCCCGGGGGTGCCGGCGAGCATGGCGAGCAGGTCGAACTCCTTCAGGGTCAGCCGCACCTCCTGCCCGGCGACGGACACGGACCGGGCGGCGAGGTCGACGACGACGTCCCCGACGGTGCGCGCCGCCGGCGTCTCCCGGCGCGAGAGCGCGACGCAGCACCGCCTCGATGCGCGCGAGCAGCTCGCCGAGCGCGTACGGCTTGACCACGTAGTCGTCGGCGCCGCTGCGCAGGCCGCGGATGCGCTGGTTGGCCTCGGCGCGCGCGGTCACCGCGATGATCGGGACGTCGCCGACGCGCCGCAGGCGCCGGCACACGTCGAGGCCGTCGATGTCGGGCAGCCCGCAGGGCTCGACGGCGCGGACGTGCAGGCGCCCGCGGGCCGACTCGACGAGGATGCGGCTGGTCGCGAGGCCGAGCCCGGTCCCGTCCACGTTCTGGTGCGCAGGGCGGCGCCAAAGCGCGAGCCGACGGAGTCCAGCTCCGCCGCGGAGATGCCCGGACCGCAGTCGGTCACGGCGATCTCGACGAGCGCCTCGGGGTCCGTCCCGCTGGGACCGACTTCGATGCAGACCGGGGCGCCGGCGCAGAACTTGAGCGCGTTGTCGAATAGCGAGTCGAGAGCGTGCGCCACTGTCTCCGGGTCGCACAACGCGGCGGACGGTTGCCCGGGGCGCAGCTCGACCAGCGACAGCGCGACGCCCTTGGCGTCGTACGCGTCCTGCCATGCCGCCTGCCGCGCGCGGGCGGCGGCGACCAGGTCGACCCGGACCTGCTCGGCGCTCGAGGCCTCGGCCCGGGCGAGTTCCAGCAGTCGGTCGACGACCGCCCCGAGGCGCACGGTCTCCTGCGCCGCGAGCTCGAGGTACGGCCGCCCGGCCTCGTCGACGTGCGGGGACAGGTTGTCCACGGACAACCGCAGGACGGTCAGCGGGATGCGGAGTTGGTGGGAGGCCTGGGAGACGAAGTCCCGCTGCTGGTCGAGGGATGCGCGGACCTGCGCCGATATGGCGTTGAACGACTTGGCCAGGCGGCGCAGCTCGGGGGCCCCCGCCGCCTCGTCCACCCCCCGGGTGGGACGGCCGGCGGCGACCTCGTAGGTCGCCGTGTCCAGAGCGAGCACCGGGCGCAGGACCCAACGGACAGTCGGCAGGGCGACACTCAGCGCCGCGAGCAGCAGCAGCCCGAGCCCGCCGCCCGCGACGGCGGCGATCCGGTTGCGGATGTCGGCCGCCGGGCCGCTCGTCGGCGAAGTCGTGACGACGGCGCCGATCACCTGGCCTTCGCCGATGATCGGCACCGCGATGACGAGAGGTCGGTCCGCGCGCCACGGCCAGGCGACGTCGAACTGGTCGGTCGAGCGGCCCGCGAGGGCGGACCGGACGAGTGTCTCGAACTTGATGTCGGGGCCGAGGTCGAGCGTCCCGGACGACCGGCTGTACTCGTGCTGCTCGACGTCGACGGCGACGGCGGACACGCCGTAGACCGCCTTGTACCGGTCCATCTCCGCGGACAGGCGCGTGGAGCGGCCCGTGAGCAGAGCCGTCTCGGTGGCGTCGGCCAGGTGCCGGGTGTCGGCGGAGCGGCGGGCGAACAGTTCCTCGGTGACCCGCTCGGCGTGCCCGGTCACGAGCGGCAGGCCGAGGGCGACGGCCAGTACGGTCAGCAGGCCGAGGGTGATCCCGAGCAGCCGTGCGCGCATGCGACCCCCTCCCGTCCCCGCTCGCCCGTGGTCCGTGGGGCGCACGGGGTTTGTGACGCATGCCTCCTGGTGGGCATCGCGCCCCGGACGGTGGTTAAAGTAGACCCTCCCGGCTCGCGCCTGCAGGTACGCGACCCGGCCCGGAGGCTGTTATTGTCCGAGGGTTGACTGGGCCTTCGGCTCTGTCATCCGCATCCGGCTGCCGGTTCCGCGCCGGCAGCGGTACCGGCCGGCGAATCACATCGAAACACGGGCCCAAGTCGTCGGGCTCTGCGCAGGAGGAACCGTGCTCACCGCGTTCGCCCAGGCGTTCCGCACGCCTGACCTGCGCAAGAAGCTCTTGTTCACGCTCGGGGTCATCGCGGTCTTCCGCCTGGGCTCCCAGGTGCCGACCCCGGGGGTGGATGCCGAGGCGATCAACAACTGCCTCGCGCCGGCGCTCGAGGGCGGCGGCATCTACGGCGTGATCAACCTGTTCTCCGGCGGCGCGCTGCTCCAGTTGGCGATCTTCGCGCTCGGGATCATGCCGTACATCACGGCCAGCATCATCATCCAGCTGCTGGTCGTGGTCATCCCGCGGCTGGAGACGCTGAAGAAGGAGGGTCAGCAGGGCACCGCCAAGCTGACCCAGTACACCCGCTACCTGACGATCGCCCTGGCCGTCCTGCAGTCGACGGCGCTGATCGCCATCGCCCGCGAGCCGGGCCGGCTGCTGCAGGGTTGCAACGAATACATCATCCGCGAGGACATCGGCGTCTTCGGCATCCTGACGATGGTCATCACCATGACCGCCGGCACCGCGGTGGTCATGTGGCTCGGCGAGCTCATCACCGACCGCGGCGTCGGCAACGGCATGTCCGTGCTGATCTTCACCCAGATCGCCGCGACGTTCCCGCAGTCGCTGTGGCAGATCAAGGTCACCGAGGGCTGGGGCGTCTTCATCCCCGTCCTAGGCGCCGGACTCGTCCTCGTGGCGGCGGTCGTCTTCGTCGAACAGGCGCAGCGGCGCATCCCCGTCCAGTACGCCAAGCGGATGATCGGGCGCCGCATGTACGGCGGGACCTCGACCTACATCCCGCTCAAGGTCAACCAGGCCGGCATCATCCCGGTCATCTTCGCCTCCTCGCTGCTGTATCTGCCGGCCTTGGCGACCCAGATCGGCGAGCACGGACTCGGGCTGGGCGGCCTGGGTCCAGAAGTACTTCACCAGCGGGACCACCCGATCTACATGGCCTCGTTCTTCCTGCTCATCGTGTTCTTCGCCTTCTTCTACGTCGCGATCACCTTCAACCCGAAGGAGGTCGCGGACAACATGAAGAAGTACGGCGGGTTCATCCCGGGTATCCGCGCGGGCCGGCCCACCGAGGAGTACCTCGACTACGTCCTGAACCGCATCACGACGGCCGGTGCCTTCTACCTCGGGCGTCATCGCGCTCATCCCCATGCTCGCCATCGCGGTCCTGGGCAGCGGGGTGAACCAGAACTTCCCGTTCGGTGGCGCCAGCATCCTCATCATCGTCGGCGTCGGCCTCGACACGGTGAAGCAGATCCAGGGCCAGCTCCAGCAGCGCAACTACGAGGGATTCCTGCGCTAGTGCGCATCGTCCTTGTCGGGCCGCCGGGCGCGGGTAAGGGAACCCAAGCCCAGTACATCGCGGCCCACCTGTCGATCCCGAAGATCTCGACGGGCGACATCTTCCGGGCGAACGTGAGCCAGGGCACTGCGCTCGGGCCAAGAGGCCAAGAAGTACATGGACGCGGGTGACCTCGTCCCGGACGAGGTCACGCTCGGCGATGGTGTCCGACCGCATCCGCGAGCCGGACGCGTGCGAGGGCTTCCTGCTGGACGGTTTCCCGCGCAACCTGCCGCAGGCCAAGGTGCTCGACGACATGCTCGACCGGAGCCTCGACATGGTGATGGAGCTCGTCGTCGACGACGACGAGGTCGTCCGCCGGCTCGGCGGCCGGCGCACGTGCCGGGCGCTGCGGACGCGTGTGGCACGTCGACTTCGAGCCGTCCACGCGGGCCGACATCTGCGACCAGTGCGGCGGCGAGCTGTTCCAGCGGGACGACGACCGGGAGGCCACCATCCGGCACCGGCTCGAGGTCTACGCGGAGCAGACGACGCCGATCGTCAGCTACTACGCCGACCGCGGCATCCTGGTCGGCGTGGACGCGACCGGCCCGGTCGAGGAAATCACGCAGCGCGCGCTGAACGCGTTGCGCCGCTTCGGCGCCTAGGGCCGAGGCACGGCTGTGGTCAGGAGAAACGAACGCATGATCCAGATCAAGACACCGGAACAGGTCGAGAAGATGCGGGCCGCCGGCCTCGTCGTCGGGCAGACGCTGGAGTTGCTGCGCGCCTCGGTCGAGCCCGGCATGACGACGGCCGACCTCGACGTGATCGCCGAGAAGAACATCCGCGACTCGGGCGCGATCCCGTCCTTCAAGGGCTACCACGGCTTCCCCGCGTCGATCTGCGCGTCGGTCAACGACGAGATCGTGCACGGCATCCCCGGCCCGCGGGTGATCAACGCCGGCGACATCGTCTCCATCGACTGCGGCGCGATCGTGGACGGCTGGCACGGCGACGCGGCGGTCACCGTCGGCGTCGGCGAGGTCGCGCCGGAGCTGATCGAGCTGATGCGCGTCTGCGAGGACTCGCTCTGGCACGGGGATGGCCGCGGCCCGCCTCTCCGGTCGGCTCACCGACATCAGCCACGCGATCGAGACGCTCGTCCGCTCGCGCGGTCAGTACGGCATCGTCGAGGAGTACGTCGGGCACGGCATCGGCACCGAGATGCACCAGGACCCGCAGGTGCCCAACTACGGCAAGCCCGGGCGCGGGACGAAGCTGAAGAAGGGCCTCGTCCTGGCCGTCGAGCCGATGGTGAACCTCGGCGGACGGCACACCAAGGTCCTGGCCGACGGCTGGACGGTCGTGACCGCGGACGGGACGTTCTCGGCGCACTTCGAGCACACGTTCACCCTGACGGAGCACGGGCCGTGGGTGCTGACCGCCGTCGACGGTGGGGCGGCCCGATTCGCCGAGCTGGCCGGTGTCGCCGCGAGCGAACCACGCTGAACCTTGCCGGGCCTGTCAAGGGTCCGATTTCGTTTGGCAGCCGCGGTTGACGTAGACTCACCGACCGGCCCGTTGTCAGCCGATCTACGCGTGTCCAGAAGGATCCCCGCGGGTCGATTCGGGCCACAGAGACAGGCCACTGAGCTCGCTCGCGCGAGCCTGCAGAAGTATGTACCGAGAAGAGATCGCGGAGGATATGCCCAAGCGAGAAGGGGCCATCGAAATCGAGGGCACCGTCGTCGAGTCGCTCCCGAACGCCATGTTCCGGGTGGAGCTCGACAACGGTCACAAGGTCTTGGCGCACATCAGCGGCAAGATGCGGATGCACTACATCCGGATCCTGCCGGACGACCGCGTCGTGGTGGAGCTCTCCCCGTACGACCTGACCCGCGGTCGGATCGTCTACCGCTACAAGTAATTCAGCCAGCCCCACCCCGAACTGCCTGCGGAGAGATGCAGCCATGAAGGTCAAGCCCAGCGTGAAGAAGATTTGCGACAAGTGCAAGGTGATCCGCCGCCACGGGCGGGTCATGGTCATCTGCGAGAACTTGCGGCACAAGCAGCGCCAGGGCTGACGTCCCGGCACTGCACCTCATCGCGCACCACGCGCTCGGCGACCCCGGAGCGCACACCCCCGGCCCGGAGGCCGGGGCCGGGCCCGTCCGACGGGCACCGGGGGTGTGCGCAGACCTCCGGTACGAGTTGACAAGGACCGTCTGAATGGCACGTCTCGTCGGCGTCGACCTCCCGCGCGACAAGCGCCTCGAGGTTGCGCTCACCTACATCTTCGGCATGGGCAGCACGCGTCCCGGGAGACGCTCGCGGGTACGGGCATCAGCCCCGACCTGCGCGATCAAGGACCTCGGCGACGAGGAACTGGTCCAGCTCCGCGACTGGATCGAGTCCCACTACAAGATCGAGGGCGACCTCCGCCGCGAGATCGCCGCCGACATCCGCCGCAAGGTCGAGATCGGGTGCTACCAGGGCATTCGGCACCGCCGAGGCCTGCCGGTGCACGGGCAGCGGACGCACACGAACGCGCGCACCCGCAAGGGACCGCGGCGCGCCATCGCCGGCAAGAAGAAGCCCGGCAAGAAGTAGCGGCTCGCCCGTCCCCTCCCGGTAACACCGATTTCAGGAGAACCAGCTAGATGCCTCCCAAGAGCTCGTTCGCAGCAAGGCGCCGTCAAGAAGGTGCGCCGCAAGGAGAAGAAGAACGTGGCGCACGGCCACGCTCACATCAAGAGCACGTTCAACAACACGATCGTCTCGATCACCGACCCCATGGGCAACGTGATCTCGTGGGCCAGCGCCGGCCACGTGGGCTTCAAGGGCTCGCGCAAGTCGACGCCGTTCGCCGCGCAGATGGCGGCCGAGGCCGCTGGGCGCCGCGCCCAGGAGCACGGCATGCGCAAGGTCGACGTGTTCGTGAAGGGCCCGGGCTCCGGTCGTGAGACCGCCATCCGGTCCCTGCAGGCGACCGGCCTCGAGGTCGGCTCGATCCAGGACGTCACGCCGGTCCCGCACAACGGCTGCCGCCCGCCCAAGCGCCGCCGCGTCTGAATCGTTTCGGCCCCACCGTTTCACGTTCGTGCAGTTCGCTCCCCATAGTTCGCGACGTCAAATAGCGGTCGTCGCGGAGAGGAATTTCCCGTGCTGATCGCACAGCGCCCCACCCTGGTCGAAGAGGTCGTCGACGACTTCCGTTCCCGGTTCGTCATCGAGCCGCTGGAGCCGGGCTTCGGCTACACCCTCGGCAACTCCCTGCGCCGCACCCTGCTGTCCTCCATCCCCGGGGCGGCGGTGACCTCGATCCGGATCGACGGAGTGCTCCACGAGTTCACGACGGTGCCCGGCGTGAAGGAGGACGTGACCGACCTGATCCTCAACATCAAGGCTCTGGTCGTCAGCTCCGAGCACGACGAGCCGGTCGTCATGTACCTGCGCAAGCAGGGCCCCGGCGACGTCACGGCCGGCGACATCCAGCCGCCCGCGGGCGTCGAGGTGCACAACCCGGCCCTCGGCCTGGCGACGCTCAACGGCAAGGGCAAGCTCGACATGGAACTGACGGTCGAGCGCGGCCGCGGTTACGTCTCGGCGCAGCAGAACAAGCAGGCGGGCCAGGAGATCGGCCGGATCCCGGTCGACTCGATCTACTCGCCGGTGCTCAAGGTGACCTACAAGGTCGAGGCGACCCGTGTCGAGCAGCGCACGGACTTCGACCGCCTGATCGTCGACGTCGAGACCAAGCACTCGATGCTGCCGCGCGACGCGATGGCCTCGGCCGGCAAGACGCTCGTCGAACTGTTCGGCCTGGCCCGCGAGCTCAACGTCGAGGCCGAGGGCATCGACATGGGCCCGTCCCCGACGGACGCGGCACTCGCCGCCGACCTCGCGCTGCCGATCGAGGAGCTCGAGCTCACCGTCCGGTCGTACAACTGCCTCAAGCGCGAAGGCATCCACTCGGTGGGCGAGCTCGTCTCGCGCAGCGAGGCCGACCTGCTCGACATCCGCAACTTCGGCGCCAAGTCGATCGACGAGGTGAAGGCCAAGCTGCACGGCATGGGCCTCGCGCTCAAGGACAGCCCGCCCGGGTTCGACCCGAGCACCGCCGTCCAGGACTTCGGCGCGGACGACGAGGACCAGGGCTACGCGGAGACCGAGCAGTACTAAACCCTCGGAGGGCCAGTCCTCCGCAGCCGCACTTTTCGAGACCGTGAAGAACAGGGAGACAACGACATGCCCCAGCCGACAAAGGGCCCGCGCCTCGGCGGCGGAGCGGCGCACGAGCGCCTCATCCTCGCGAACCTCGCGACGTCGCTGTTCGAGCACGGCAAGATCACGACCACGGAGGCGAAGGCCCGTCGCCTGCGCCCCGTGGCCGAGCGGCTGATCACGAAGGCGAAGAAGGGCGACCTGCACAACCGTCGCCAGGTCATGCGCGTGCTGAAGGGCACCCCCAAGCGCGAGCACGGCAAGGAGAACCGGGCCAAGACCGTCGGGCACATCCTGTTCGAGGAGATCGCCCCCCGCTACGCCGACCGGCCGGGTGGCTACACCCGGATCACCAAGCTCGGCCCGCGCAAGGGCGACAACGCCCCGATGGCGGTCATCGAGCTGGTCGAGGGCCTGACTGTGCAGCAGACCGCGGTCCGTGAGGCGGAGGGCGCGACCAAGCGTTCCGCCAAGGACATCGCCAGCGCCTGAGCAGCGTGCCAGCTCCGGACGAGCCCGCCCCCCGCGAGGAGGGCGGGCTCGTTCGCGTCCGCCTGCAGGTCGCCTACGACGGCACGGCGTTCGCGGGGTGGGCCCGCCAGCCGGGCCTGCGGACCGTCCAGGGCGAGCTCGAGGCCGGGCTGGCGACGATCCTGCGCCTCGCCGACCCGCCGGGGCTGACGGTCGCCGGGCGCACGGACGCGGGCGTGCACGCGCGGGGCCAGGTCGCGCACGTGGACGTCCCCGCGGCCAACTGGGCCGCGGTGCCGGGCCGGCTGCCGTTCCCCCCGGGGGAGTCGCTGGTCCGCCGGCTGGCCGGGGTGCTCCCGCCGGACGTCCGCGTGAGAACCGCTGCGCCCGCGCCGCCGGGGTTCGACGCCCGGTTCTCGGCCCTCGCCCGGCGCTACGCCTACCGGGTCACCGACGCGCCCGGCGGCCCGGACCCGCTGCACCGCGCGGCCATCCTGTGGCACCCCCGACCGTTGGATCCCGGCGCAATGAACGACGCCTCCGCCCGGCTGGTCGGCGAGCACGACTTCGCCGCGTACTGCAAGCGGCGCGAGGACCGGGACGGCACGCCCGCCAGCACCGTCCGCCGCCTGCTGCGATTCGGCTGGGCGCGGGGGATCGACGGCGTCCTGGTCGCGGACGTCGAGGCCGACGCGTTCTGCCACAACATGGTCCGCTCGCTGGTCGGCGCGCTGCTCGCGGTGGGGGAAAGCCGGCGCCCGGTCGCGTGGCCCGCCGAGGTCCTGGCCGCCCGGGTGCGCGACTCGGGGGTCAACGTCGTCCCGCCGCACGGGCTCACGCTCGAGGAGGTCCGCTACCCGGCGGACGACGAACTTGCCGCCCGGGCCGAGACGACCCGCCGCCCGCGCCGCTCGCTCGCCTGAATCTCCCTCGCCCGCCGCGCCGCGGACCCGGCAGACTGCACGCCCATGGGCCACATCGACGTCAGCAGGCTGGCGCACCTCCTGCCGACGGGCTCCCGCCTCCTCGACGAGGTGTCGTTCCGGGTCGGTGACGGCGCCAAGGTCGCGCTGGTCGGCGCGAACGGGTGCGGCAAGACCACGCTGCTGCGGCTGATCGCCGGCGACGAGCCCCCGCAGTTCGGGACGGTCGTGCACAGCGGCGGGCTCGGCGTGATGCGGCAGTTCGTCGCCGAGGCCGCGTCCAGCCGAGGGCAACGCGACGGTGCGGGACCTGCTGATCTCGGTGGCACAACCGCAGGATCGCGAAGGCGGCCCGCGAGCTCGACGCCGCCGAGCTTGTCGATGATGGAGCGCGACGACACCCCGACGCAGCTCCGCTACGCCCAGGCCCTCTCGGACTGGGCGGACGCCGGCGGGTACGAGGCCGAGGTGCACTGGGACATCTGCACGACCGAGGCGCTGGGCGTCCCGTACGAGCGGGCCCAGTGGCGCGACCTGGTCGACGCTGTCGGGCGGCGAGCAGAAGCGGCTGGTGCTGGAGTCGCTCCTGCGCGGGCCCGACGAGGTGCTGCTGCTCGACGAGCCGGACAACTACCTAGACGTCCCCGGCAAGCGCTGGCTCGAGGAGCAGCTCGCTGCCTCGCCGAAGACCGTCCTGTTCGTCAGCCACGACCGGGAGCTGCTCGCGCGCACGGCGACGCGCATCGTCACCGTCGAGGGCGGAACGGCGTGGATCCACGGCGGCGGGTTCGAGACCTACCACGCCGCGCGCAAGGAGCGGCACGAGCGCCTGGACGAGCTGCGCCGCCGCTGGGACGAGGAGCGCGCCAAGCTCCGCGAGCTGGTGCTCTTCTACCGGAACAAGGCTGCCTACAACTCCGACATGGCCAGCCGCTACCACGCAGCCGAGAAGCGGCTGGAGCGGTTCGACGCGGTCGGCCCGCCGGAGGAGCGCCCGCGCGAGCAGGACGTCAAGATGCGCCTGCGCGGCGGCCGCACCGGCATCCGTGCGGTGATCTGCGAGCGGCTCGAGCTGACTAACCTGATGAAGCCGTTCGACGTCGAGCTGTACTTCGGCGAGCGGGTCGCGGTGCTGGGCTCCAACGGATCCGGCAAGTCGCATTTCCTGCGACTGCTGGCGGCGCGGCCGGACGGCGACGGGGGAGTAGCCCACACCGGCGTCGCGCGCCTCGGGGCGCGCGTGGTGCCGGGGCACTTCGCCCAGACCCAGCACCACCCGGAACTGGCCAAACGTGCCCTCGTCGACATCCTGGCCGGGCACGCGCTCCAGCGGGGCCCGGCAATGAACGCCCTGCGGCGCTACGAGCTCGACCAGGCCGGCGACCAGCTCTTCGGCACGCTGTCCGGCGGCCAGCGCGCGCGGTTCCAGATCCTGCTCCTGGAGCTGGCCGGCTCGACGCTGTTGCTGCTCGACGAGCCGACGGACAACCTCGACGTCGACTCGGCGGAGGCCCTCGAGGAGGGCCTGGCCGGCTACGAGGGCACGGTCATCGCGGTGACCCACGACCGCTGGTTCGCGCGCTCGTTCGACCGGTTCCTGGTCTTCGGCGCGGACGGCACGGTGTACGAAGCGCCCGAGCCCGTGTGGGAGTCGGCCCGGGTGGAGCGCGCGCGCTGACCACCGGGGTTGGACGCCCGGTTTTGCCCGCGGGGTGTGCGCCCGGTAGCCTGAGCGGTCGTTGCGCCAGTCGACCTTGCAGCGGGCCTCGCCGGCCGCCTCGTCGTGGCCGCGACCAGCAAGTTCGGCAGGCAATCCGGCAGACAGACTCATCGACGAAGCGAAGGCTACAAACGTGCGCACGTACAGCCCCAAGCCCGGCGACATCACGCGTCAGTGGCATGTCATCGACGCATCCGACGTCGTCCTCGGCCGGCTGGCGAGCCAGACCGCCAAGCTCCTGCGCGGCAAGCACAAGGCGACCTTCGCGCCGCACGTCGACGTCGGCGACTTCGTGATCATCGTGAACGCCAGCAAGATCGTGCTGACCGGCAACAAGCTCGAGCAGAAGCGGGCGTACCGCCACTCGGGCTACCCGGGCGGCATGCGGTCGACGCCGTACTCGGAGCTCATGGCGAAGGACCCGCGCAAGGCCGTCGAGAAGGCCGTCAAGGGCATGCTCACGCACAACACCCTCGGTCGCGCCCAGCTCACCAAGCTGAAGGTCTACGCCGGGCCCGACCACCCCCACCAGGCGCAGATGCCCGAGCCGTACGAGATCACCCAGGTCGCGCAGTAGTCCCGGCCACTCACAAATAAAGGAAGAAGTGGCATGACTGCCGAGACCAGCATCGAGACCACCGCAGCCCCGGAAGCCGACGTCGAGGCGGACGCGCCGGAGTCGTACACCAGCGAGTCCTCCCCGGCGATCGCCCCGATCTCGAACATCGAGCCCGGCGCCGCGACCGGCCGCCGCAAGGAAGCCGTCGCCCGCGTCCGGATCACCCCGGGCACCGGCGTCTGGAAGATCAACGGCCGCACCCTCGAGAACTACTTCCCGAACAAGGTTCACCAGCAGATCGTTCGTGAGCCCTTCGTGAGCCTCGGGCTCGACAATCGCTACGACGTCTTCGCGCGCATCCACGGCGGCGGCATCTCCGGCCAGGCCGGCGCCCTGCGCCTCGGCATCGCCCGGTCGCTGAACCAGGCGGACGAGGAGCACAACCGTCCGACGCTGAAGAAGGCCGGCTTCCTGACTCGGGACGCCCGCGCCACGGAGCGCAAGAAGTACGGCCTCAAGAAGGCCCGCAAGGCTCCGCAGTACAGCAAGCGCTAGCCCTCGCTTCCCCGACGACCCGCGCCCGCCGGCTTTTCCGCCGGTCCGGCCGCGGGTCGTCGGTTTTTCCGGGATCTTCTGCGCCCGGGTGGTTTTTCCGGCGAGTTGCTCCGCGGGGGTGCTCGGCGGGAGATCATGACGACGACGGTTGTGGTGGTAAGCGGCAGGAGGCACGGGCAGTGGGTCGTCTCTTCGGGACCGACGGGGTTCGGGGGCTCGCCAACCGCGACCTGACCGCCGAGCTCGCGCTCGGTCTGGCGGCCGCGGCGGCGCGCGTCCTCGGCGAGTCCGGACTGGCGTCCGGCTCGCGTCCGATCGCGGTGGTCGGCCGCGACCCGCGGGCCTCCGGCGAGTTCCTCGAGGCGGCTGTGGTCGCCGGGCTGGCGAGCGCGGGCGTCGACGTGATCCGGGCGGGCGTGCTGCCGACCCCGGCCGTCGCGTACCTGACTGCGGCCTTCGACGCCGACCTCGGCGTCATGCTCTCCGCCTCACACAACCCGGCCCCCGACAACGGGATCAAGTTCTTCGCGCGCGGCGGGCACAAGCTGGCCGACAGCATCGAGGACGCCATCGAGGCCCGGCTCGGCGAGGCGTGGGAACGTCCCGTCCACGGCGGTGTCGGGCGCGTCCGCGACGCGACGGACGCCCCGCGGCGCTACATGGACTACCTGCTCACCACCCTGCCGAACCGCCTCGACGGCGTGAAGGTGGTCCTCGACTGCGCGAACGGCGCCGCGTCCGGCATCGCACCGGCGCTGCTGCGCGCGGCCGGCGCGGACGTCGTCGCGATCTCGGACGACCCGGACGGGCTCAACATCAACGACGGGTGCGGCTCGACGCACCTGGAGAACCTGCAGGCCGCGGTCCTCGAGCACGCGGCCGACGCGGGCCTGGCCTTCGACGGCGACGCGGACCGGTGCCTCGCGGTCGACGCGGCCGGCGAGATCGTCGACGGCGACCAGATTCTCGCGGTGCTCTCGATCGCGATGCGCGAGTCCGGCCGCCTCGCCGACGACACCGTCGTCGTGACCGTGATGACCAACCTCGGGCTTCAAGCTCGCCATGCAGGACGAAGGCGTCAAGGTCGTCGAGACCGGCGTCGGCGACCGCTACGTCCTCGAGGCGATGCGGGGCGGCGGGTACTCCCTCGGCGGCGAGCAGTCCGGCCACCTGGTCATGCTCGACCACGCGACGACCGGCGACGGCGCCCTGACGGGGCTGCACCTGCTCGCTCGCATCGCGGCCACCGGCACGCCCCTGGCCGACCTGGCGGGCATCATGCGGCGGCTGCCGCAGGTGCTCGTCAACGTCCGCGGGGTCGACCGGGGCGGCGTCGCCGGTTGCGCTCCGCTCGCGCAGGCCGTCGCCCGCGCCGAACAGGAACTCGGCGTCACCGGGCGGGTCCTGCTGCGCCCGAGCGGGACGGAGCCGGTCGTACGCGTCATGGTCGAGGCCGCGTCCTCAGGTCACGCTCACGACGTCGCCGAAGGCCTCGCGGCCGTCGTCCGGGAGCACCTCTCGCTCCGGTAGCCCCAGTCGTGATGTTTCCAGCGGGTTACGCGACAATCTCGCGAGGCGACCGAGGAGACGACATGAGCTGCGACGAAAGATGGTCCCGGGGCTGGCGGCCGTGGTCCTGGCGCTGAGCCTGGCCGCGTGTGGCGGCGGCGACGAAGCTGAGCAGACCGACAGCGGCGGCACGCGGGCACCTCCACGACGACGGCGACGATGGACCCCGGGATGGACCACTCCAAGATGGAGACGCCGACCGGTGGCATGAACCACTGAGGGCCAGGGGCGGCCCGGCCGTTCGTCCGTTCTCCCGGCCCGGGAGGCGCTCCGCCCTCTACGCTGATCACCATGTGCGGGATCGTGGGATACGTGGGTGAGGGCTCTGCCCTCGACGTCGTCATCGGTGGGCTGCGCCGGCTGGAGTACCGCGGGTACGACTCGGCCGGGGTCGCTCTGGTCGCGGGCGGTGAGCTCTCCGTCAGCCGGAAGGCGGGCAAGCTCGCCAACCTCGTCGCGATGCTGGCGGCCGAACCGATGGCCCCCGCGACGATCGGCATGGGCCACACCCGGTGGGCCACGCACGGCGGCCCGACCGACCGCAACGCGCACCCGCACCGCGACAACGGCGGCAAGGTCGCGGTGGTCCACAACGGGATCATCGAAAACTTCGCCCAACTCCGCGACGGGCTCGAGTCGCGCGGGCACGAGATGAGTTCCGACACCGACACCGAGGTCGTCGCGCACCTGCTCGCCGAGGTCATGCCGACCGTCGGCAACGACCTCGCGGAGGCGATGCGCCAGGTCTGCGGGATGCTCGAGGGCGCGTTCACCCTCGTCGCCGTGCACGCCGACGTCCCGGACGTGGTGGTCGGCGCGCGCCGCAACTCCCCGCTCGTCGTCGGCCTCGGCGAGGGCGAGAACTTCCTCGCCAGCGACGTCTCCGCGTTCATCGCGCACACCCGCGAGGCGCTCGAGCTCGGCCAGGACCAGGTCGTCGAACTCCGCCGCGAGGGCGTCACCGTCACGAACTTCGACGGCACGCCCGCCGCCGTCCGCCGGTTCCACGTCGACTGGGACGCCGCCGCCGCCGAGAAGGGCGGCTACGACTACTTCATGCTCAAGGAGATCGCCGAGCAGCCGAAGGCGATCGCGGACACGCTGCTCGGCCGCGTCGGGCTCGACGGCCGCCTCGTCCTCGACGAGATGCGGCTGTCGGACGAGGAGCTGCGCGACGTCGACAAGATCGTCATCGTCTCCTGCGGCACGTCCTTCCACGCGGGGCTGATCGCCAAGTACGCCATCGAGCACTGGACCCGGATCCCGTGCGAGGTCGAGCTGGCGTCCGAGTTCCGCTACCGCGACCCGATCCTGAACCGCTCGACGCTCGTCATCGCCATCTCCCAGTCCGGCGAGACGATGGACACGCTCATGGCCGTCCGGCACGCCCGCGAGCAGCGGTCGCGGGTACTGGCGATCTGCAACACCAACGGCTCGACGATCCCGCGCGAGTCCGACGCCGTCGTCTACACGCACGCCGGTCCCGAGATCGCGGTCGCGTCCACCAAGGCGTTCCTGACCCAGATCGTCGCCTGCTACGTCGTCGGGCTCTACCTCGCGCAGGTCCGCGGCACGAAGTACGGCGACGAGATCGCGCTGATCATGGACCAGCTCAACGAGATGCCCGCCGCCGTCGAGAAGGTCCTCGAGACCGTCGAGCCGGTCCGTGAGCTCGCGCGGACGATGGCGAAGACCCGGTCGGTGCTGTTCCTCGGTCGGCACGTCGGCTACCCCGTCGCGCTCGAGGGTGCGCTCAAGCTCAAGGAACTCGCCTACATGCACGCCGAGGGCTTCGCGGCGGGCGAGCTCAAGCACGGCCCGATCGCGCTGATCGAGGAGGGCGTGCCCGTCGTGGTCGTCGTCCCGTCGCCCGCCGGCCGGAGCCTCCTGCACGACAAGATCGTGTCGAACATCCAGGAGGTCCGGGCCCGCGGCGCGCACACGATCGTGATCGCCGAAGAGGGGGACGAGGCCGTCGTCGCGTACGCGAACACGCTCATCCGCGTCCCGCAGGTCCCGGTGCTGCTGCAGCCGCTCGTCACGACCGTGCCGCTGCAGGTCTTCGCGTGCGAGATGGCGACGGTCAAGGGGCACGACGTCGACCAGCCGCGCAACCTGGCGAAGTCGGTCACGGTCGAGTAAGGCCTGGCGCCGGTGGGGCACCCTGTGCGTCCGGCGATCAGCGTCCTATAGCGTCCGTTCGGTCGGACGCAAGGGGTGCAGCGGTGATCGTCGGGATCGGCATCGACGTCTGTGACGTCAAGCGGTTCGCGGCGGCGCTCGCGCGGCGGCCGGCGTTGGCGGAGCGGTTGTTCACGCCGACCGAGCGGCAGTTGCGGACCGCGTCGCTGGCCGCGCGGTTCGCCGCGAAGGAGGCGATCGCGAAGGCGCTCGGCGCGCCCGGCGGGATGCTCTGGCACGACGCGGAGATCGTGAAGGACGCCGACGGGCGCCCGATGATCACGGTCCGGGGGACGGTCGAGGCGCGTGCGCAGTTGCTCGGAGTGAGCGGCTGGCACCTGTCCCTGAGTCACGACGCAGGCATCGCGTCGGCGATGGTGGTCGCGGAGGGGTGGGGTGTGCCGATGCTTGCCGCCGCGCTGAATCCCGAGTTGACCCCCGAACCGTGAGGCTGGCGCACGCGGCGGCGGACGTCCGGGCCGCCGAGAAGACCCTGTCGGCGGAGCTGCCGGAGGGGGCCCTGATGCGGCGGGCGGCGACGGGGTTGGCGCACGTGTGCGCGGACCTGCTGCGCGGCGCGGCGGGGCGCGTCTACGGCGCGCGGGTGGTGCTGCTGGTGGGCAGCGGGGACAACGGCGGGGACGCGCTCTACGCGGGTGCCTGGCTCGCGGGGCGGGGGGCGCGGGTCGAGGCGCTGCTGCTCGACGTCGAGCGCGCTCACGCGGGCGGGATTCTGGCGTTGCTGCGGGCCGGGGGGCGGTGCGGCGTGGACCCTGCCGCGCTGGACGCCGCAGACCTGGTCATGGACGGGATCGTCGGCATCGGCGGGTCGGGCGGGCTGCGGCCGGCGGCGGCGGAACTCGCGTCCCGGGCGGGGGCGTCGCGGGCGCTCGTGGTGGCCGTGGACGTCCCGAGCGGGGTGGACGCCGACACCGGCCGGGTCGCCGGTGCGGCCGTGCGGGCGGACGCCACGGTCACCTTCGGGACGTGGAAACCGGGCCTGCTGGTCGACCCGGGCGCGGGGCTCGCAGGCGCGGTCACGCTCGTCGACATCGGGCTGGGTCCCTACCTGGCGGAGCCGTCCGCTCGGGCGCTGCAGGCCGCGGACGTGGCGGCGCTCCTGCCGGCGCCCGGCCGGGAGTCGGACAAGTACGCGCGCGGGGTGCTCGGCGTCGTGGCGGGGTCGCGGGTCTACCCGGGCGCGGCGGTGCTCGCGGTCGCGGGGGCGCTGCACGGCGGGGCGGGCATGGTGCGGTTCGTCGGTCCGTCCCAGGTGGCGGCGGTGGTGCGGGCGGCGTGGCCGGAGGCTGTGGTCACCGAGGGCGCGCCGGACGAGGCGGACCGCGTGCAGGCCTGGGTCGTCGGGCCGGGACTGGGCACGGACGCGGAGGCGCGCGGCCGGCTGACCTCGGTGCTCGGGACGGACGTCCCGGTGCTGGTCGACGCGGACGCCCTCACGATCCTGGCCGGCGGGGGAGGGCTGTGGCGACCGGCACCGACCCTGTTCACCCCGCACGCGGGCGAGCTCGCACGTCTGCTCGGGCTGGAGCGGGCGGCAGTGGAGGCCGACCGGGTCGGTTGCGCGCGCCGCGCGGCGGACATGTACGGGGCGACCGTGCTGCTCAAGGGGTCCACGACAGTGGTCGCCGACCCGGGGGGCGGCTGCGTGTGGGTGAACCCGACGGGCACGGGGTGGCTCGCGACGGCGGGCAGCGGGGACGTCCTGGCGGGGCTCAGCGGCGCGCTGCTGGCGGCGGGCCTGGCGGCGGCGGAGGCCGGGGCGGTTGGGGCGTACCTGCACGGCCTGGCGGCGCTGGGCGCGTCCGGGGGGGCGGCCCCGGTCACGGCCCGCGAGATCGCCTCGGCCGTCCCGGGAGCCTTGCGCTCGCTGTCGAGCGTTTAGCACCGACCCCTAGCGTCCGACCATCGACCCGTTATATAGCGAGTCGCTGGTCGGACGTACGGGGTTGGACCTGAGCGGCAACCCGGCCGAGAACGCGAGTCACCGACCGGCGAGTGGCGAAGCCGCCGCAGTGCCGGCGGGCCGGTCCGTAGGAAGCGGCGGTCGTGCTCCCGAAAGGGAGCGCGGCCGGAGCGACCGAAGGAACGGCCCGACGGCACGGAGGCGGCGCACGCCACGAGCGTTCGCGGGCGGAGCCCGCAATGACTCAGCGTTCGCGGGCGGAGCCCGCCATGAGTCAGTAGGGCAGTTTCTTGCCGGAGGGCGTGCGCAGGTCGAGGGCCTTCGCGTCGGCCTTGGCCTGCGCCGTGCTGCTGGACGTGGCGGTCTTGCGCTGGATGCGAATCTGCTGCTGGGCCACTGTCGTTCCTCCCCCGAGGGCGCCGGTTCGTCCGCGCCGTGGTCAGTGAGACGGCAGGGCGGTATGTCCGGTTTCGCGCCGTTCGGACGGTTCGCACTGGTCCGAACGGTGGAGGGGGCGGCCCAGTAGGCGGCTCAGTAGGCGGCTCAGTAGGGGAGCTTCTTACCCGACGGCGTGCGCAGGTCGAGCTGGGCTGCGTCCTGCTTGGCCTGTTGCGAGGACGTGCTCGCGGGCCGTCGGACGATGCGGATCTGGCTCTGAGCCATGACGCGCTCCCCTCCCCGGGGGCGGACGGACGTACCGCCCGCGCTGTGACCATGAGACGGCATCGGAGCAAGATCGGTTGCCGTCCGTTCGGATGATTTGAGGGTCGTTCACTCGGTCCTGATACACGCGTGGGCAGAACATGACTCGCGGTCATGTTTTGCGGTGCAACAACCCTGGCGATCACCTCCGCGGGGCAGTGGGAAGATGGGCCGCGATGGACGGACGGCGGGCAGAGGCGCGGATCGACCTCGCGGCCCTGGGCGCGAACGTCGCCGCGCTGCGGGGTCACGCGGGCCCGGCCGAGGTCATGGTGGTCGTCAAGGCGGACGGTTACGGCCACGGCTTGGTCCCGGCGGCCCGCGCAGCGCTCGCGGGCGGGGCGACCTGGCTCGGCATCGCGGTGCTCGAGGAGGCCGTCGCGCTGCGCAAGGCGGGCGTGGAGTCGCGCCTGCTCGCGTGGCTGCACGGGCCGGGCGAGGACTGGGCGGGCGGCATCACCGCCGACGTGGACCTGTCCGCGAACGCGGTGTGGGCGGTCCGCGACATTGCGGCGGCCGCGGCGGCGGTCGGGCGCCCCGCGCGCCTGCACCTCAAGGTCGACACGGGGCTCGGACGAGGCGGCGCGGCGGCGGCCGAGTGGGCCGACGTGATCGCGGCGGCGCGGAAGGCGGAGGCGGCCGGGCTCGTCCGCGTCGTCGGGGTCTGGTCGCACCTCGCCTGCGCCGACGAGCCTGGGCACCCGAGCATCGCGGCCCAGGTCGAGGCGTTCCGACGCCGCGCTCGAGATCGCCGAGCGGGCGGGCGTCCGGCCCGAGGTCCGGCACCTGAGCAACTCCGCGGGCACGGTCTCGTTGCCGCAGGCGCGCTTCGACCTCGTCCGGGTGGGGATCGCGGCGTACGGCCTCTCGCCGATCCCGGCGCTGGGCGGGCCGGCGCACTTCGGGCTGCGGCCCGCGATGACGCTGGCGGCGCGGCTGATCCTGGTGAAGCGGGTGCCGGCCGGGCAGGGCGTGTCGTACGGGCACCACTACGTCACCGAGCGGGAGACGACGCTCGGCCTCGTCCCGATCGGGTACGCCGACGGGCTGCCGCGGGCGGCGTCCAATCTGGGCCCGGTCCTGGCTGCCGGCGCAGTGCGGCGCATCGCCGGCCGCGTGTGCATGGACCAGGTCGTCCTCGACCTCGGTGACGCCGAGGCGCGGGCCGGCGACGAGGTGCTGATCTTCGGGCCCGGCGACGCCGGCGAGCCGACCGCGCAGGACTGGGCGGACGTCCTCGGCACCATCCACTACGAGATCGTGACGCGGATCGGCGCCCGGATCCCGCGGGTGTACTCGGGGGGAGCGGGCGATCTGTGGATGTGAACCGATGGACGTGAACAAGGACGTCGTCCGCTGGGCCCTGCGGGCGAGCATCGTCGCGGGCGGCGCGCTGGTCGGCCTCGGCGCTCGGCGGTACGCCGTCAAGCGCACCGAGGGTGCGCCCGACCCGCTCGCCGACGAGCCGCTGGGCGGCCTGCACGGGCCGGTCACCGAGGTGACGGCGGACGACGGCGCGATCCTGTGCGCCGAGGTCGCCCCGGCGACCGCGGGCGCCGAGGACTCGCCGACGCTCGTCTTCGTCCCGGGCTTCTGCCTGACCATGGACGCCTGGCACTTCCAGCGCCGCGACCTGCGCGACCTCGGCCGGTGCGTGTTCTACGACCAGCGCGGGCACGGCCGGTCGGGCCGCGGGACCGCGGAACACGCCAACATCGAGCGGTTGGCCCGCGACCTGCGACGGATCCTCGACGACGCTCGCCCCGGACGGGCCGGTCGTCCTGTTCGGGCACTCGCTCGGCGGGATGGTGGTGATGGCGTTCGCGGAGGCGTACCCGGAACTGTTCGGCACCCGGATCGTCGGCGCGCGCTGATCGCCACGTCGCCGGGCAAGCTGGCCGAGGTTACGCTCGGGCTGCCCGCGACGCTGACCCGGCTGCTGCGCCCGTACGCGCCCGGCGTCGTGGGCCGGGTGGCGATCCGGCCGGCGATCCTGGCGCGCGGCATGGGCGCCGACCGTGACGTCGGCCTGCTGCTGACCCGGCGGTTCTCGTTCGGGGGCGCGCAGGCCTCGCCGGCGCTGGTGCGGTTCGTCGGGACGATGCTGAGCTCCACCCCGCTGGACGTGTTCGCCGAGTTCTTCCCCGAGTTCGACCGGCACGACAAGGAGGAGGCGCTGCCCGCTGTTCCGGCCTGCGAGACCGTCATCGTCGCGGGCGACGCCGATCTCGTCACGCCGGCCGACCACAGCCGAGCGATGGCCGCGGTGCTGCCGGAGGCGGAGGTCACCGTCGTCCCGGACGCCGGGCACATGGTCATGCTGGAGTACCCGGACGAGGTCAACGCAGCGCTGCGTCGCCTCGCCGACCGGGTCCGGCTGCGTCGGGCCCAGGCCGCCGCGGGTGCGGTGGCCGACGAGAGCGCCGAACCCGACCCGGAAACACAGCGCCGGCACCGGCCGACCCGGCGGGCGGGCCGATGACGACCGAGCCGCTCGTCCCCGCGCCGGTGACCTCGCCCGCGGACGTCGCACCCGACGTGCCCGACTGGGCGACGATGCTCGCCGTGCTGCCCGGCTGCGTCGACGTGCCCGGAGCTGGCGGCCGGCCGCACGCAGGTCGTCCCCGGGCAGTTCCCGCCGGGCGCGGAGCTGCTGCTGCTCGGCGAGGCGCCCGGCGCGAACGAGGACCGCCTCGGCGTCCCGTTCGTCGGGCGCTCGGGCCACCACCTGGACTTCGTCATGGCGGAGGTCGGGGTGGTGCGCAACACCGTCGCCGTCCTGAACGTGCTCAAGTGCCGGCCGCCGGACAACCGGGTCCCGACCCGGGCCGAGACCGCGAACTGCCGGCCGTGGCTGGAGCGCCAGATCGAGCTGATCGACCCGCTGCTCGTCGTCACCCTCGGGCTCACGGCGACCGAGTGGGCGCTCGGTCGAGGGACGACGCTGAGCGCCGTCCGCGGGCACCTGCACCTGTTCGGGACGCGGCCGCTGCTGCCGACCTACCACCCGGCGGCGGCGATCCGGGTGGGCCGGACGGGCAAGCCGGCGCTGCTGCTCGACGAGGACTTCCGCTACGTCGCGAAGCTGCTGCCGGAGCTGCGGGCGCGCCGGGCCGCCGAGGATGACGGCGTGAGTCCCGTCCACCTGGACGTGCCGACCGCCGGCGAGATGAAGGCCCTCGGCGCGCGGCTGGCCGGCGTACTCCGGGCAGGCGACCTCGTCGTCCTCACCGGCGACCTCGGGGCCGGCAAGACGACCCTGACGCAGGGGCTGGGCGCGGCGCTGCGACGTCCGGGGCCGGGTCGCGTCCCCGACGTTCGTGATCTCCCGCGTCCACGAGTCGCAGAGCCGGCGGGCCGGCGCTCGTCCACGTGGACGCGTACCGGCTCGCGGACTCCGCCGAGGTCGCCGACCTCGACCTGGAGGAGTCGCTCGCCGACGCCGTCACGGTCGTCGAGTGGGGCTCCGGGCTGGTCGAGTCGCTGGCGCAGGACAGGCTCGAGATCGTGATCAGCCGCCGCCGGGGCGACGACGAGCCGGACGCGGCCGACGACAGCCCGGACGAGCCCCGGACCGTCGAGCTCACCGGCGTCGGCGGACGCTGGGCGGACGTCGACCTCGCCCTGCTGACGCCGCACTAACCTGACCCCGTGCTGCTGCTCGCCCTGGACACGTCCACTCCCGCCGTCAGCGTCGCGCTCTGCCGCGACGGGGAGGCGCTCGCGACCGAGACGGTCGTCGACGCGCGCCGGCACGGCGAGCTGTTGGCCGTCGGGGTCGACGCCGTCCTGCGCCGGGCGGGGGTGCAGCCGGCCGACCTGGACGCGGTCGCGGCCGGCGTCGGGCCCGGCCCGTACACGGGGCTGCGGGTGGGCCTGATGACCGCGCGGGCGCTGGGGCACGCGCTCGGCATCCCGGTGCTCGGCGTGTGCAGCCTGGACGTCCTCGCGGCCGAGGCGGCTCGCTCGATCGAGGGCGAGTTCGTGGTGGCGTCCGACGCGCGGCGCAAGGAGGTCTACTGGGCGCGCTACCGCGGCGGGATCCGGGTGGACGGCCCGGGGGTCGACCTGCCCGCGGTGGCCGCGTACGCCGGGCCGACGGTCGGGTACGGCGCCGAGCTGTACCCCGACGCGTTCCCGGACGCGCGCGCGCCGCGCTACCCGTCCGCGGCCGAGCTGGGAGCTTTCGTCGCCGCCGGCGGCGCGACGCTGCCCCCGGACCCGCTGTACCTGCGCCGCCCGGACGCGGTGGAGCCCGGCGCTCGCAAGCGGGCCACAGCGCCGTGATTTCCGTCCGTCCCATGCGCTGGTGGGACGTCGAGGTGCTGCCCTCGATCGAGGCGGGCCTGTTCGGCAAGGATGCCTGGTCGGCCGAGCAGTTCTGGTCGGAGCTCGCAGGCGTCCCGGCCACGCGCTGGTACGCAGTCGCTGTAGAAGCAGCGGACGGCGGCGAGGTCGTCGGCTACGCCGGGCTCGCGAGCGCCGCGGACCAGGCCGAGGTGCAGACGATGGCGGTGCGCCCGGACCGCCAGGGCCGGGGCGTCGGCGGCCTCCTCCTGGACGCGTTGCTGGCCGAGGCCGGGCGGCGCGGCGCCGGCGAGATCTTCCTCGAGGTCCGCCGGGACAACGAGCCCGCGCGGGCCCTGTACGCGAAGCGCGGGTTCACCCAGGTGGCCGTGCGCGCGAAGTACTACGGGGACGGGACGGACGCGCTCGTCCTGCGTCGCCCGGTCGCCTGAGAGCCGTCCAGCGGGCAGTGCGGTCCGGCGCGCATGACCACGCCCCGGACCTCGGGGAAGTCGAGGGCCTCCCAGGCGCGCGACATCCACGGCGTCGCCCCGCAGATCGTGAGGCTCCCGCCGTCGGCGGCGAGGCGCTCGCCCCAGCGCATGAGCGTGTGCAGCCCACGTGCGTCGATGAAGTCGAGTTCGCTCACGTCCAGGAAGGCCGAGCCGGTGACGGTGACCGTGGCGAGCAGGCGCCGCATCTGGGGGCAGCTGGTCGAGTCGACGTAGCCGGTCAGCACGAGGGTCTCGCCGTCGAAGAACAGGTGGCGCTCCGACAGCGAGGCGGGGCCGTGGACGAGCGGGTGCAGCGCGGCGATGTCGGCGATGCCCCCGTCGCCGAGGACGCGGCGGTTGTAGGCGCACAGCGCGGTCAGCGGCAGGCCGCCGGCCATGCGGGCCTCCGCGAGGTGCTCGTGACGGAGCTGGCCGAGATAGCTGCGGTCGGCGACGAGCCGGGTGCTCTCGCCGAGCACGCGCACACCCGAGTAGCCGTCGGCGATCGCCTGCGTGCACAGCTGCTCGAACGCGTGCATCGAGCCGGCGGGGGTGTTGTGGAACTCGGGCGAGTAGAGCTCGCCGGAGGTGCGCAGCAGCAGGGCGCGCTCGCCCGCGAGATCGGGGTCCAGCCCGAGCGGGCCGATTCGGGCCGCAAGCTCGGCCGGTGTCAGGCTGGCGGTGAAGACGAGGCGCTCGCCGGCGGCGAGGCCGTCGGCCAGGAAGGCGGCGCCGGCCGCGAAGAAGTCCTCGTCGGTCTCGTAGGCCCAGCAGACGTGATCTCCGGCGCTGATCCCGGCAGCGGAAGCGACGTTGCCGTGGTTGCGCACGAAAGCGAAGGTACGCCCACGTCCGGGCGTGGCACTAGCCCCGGTGGGGTTCACCCCCTGCGCCGCCACCGGGTCCAGCCGAAGTTGATCTTGCCCGTTGGTAGACTCCGCCGACAAGTGGACGCCCCTGCCGGCCGGGTTCCCTGCGGAAATTCACAGCCGCCCGGCTCGACGAACGAAGGTCGCGATGCCAGCCGCCGGAGCCCGCCTCGCGCGAGGCAGGAAGCGGCTGAAGGCGCTGGTACGGGACGAGGTCCGGTCCCTCGCCCGCGGCTCCGTCGAGACCCTCGACCGGCTCGCCGAGTCGAACGAGCGCGTCCGCCGGGCCCGCCCCGTCCTGCTGGCGAGCGCCGCACGGGGCGGCCGCAGCGTCCGCAGGGCCCGCGCGGTAGGCCCGACGCTGCGCCCGCGCACCGTCCTGGACGAGGCGTACTACCGCGTCCTGGGGGCCGGCCGCCGCGTGCGGGCCCGCCGGTCGTTGACCCTCGTCGCCGCGGCCGTCGGGCAGGGGCTGGACGTGAGCGTCAGCCTGCGGGGCTCCCGCGCCTCCACCGGCGCGGTGACGGGCCTGGCGCTGCGGGCCCCGGGCGAGGACAGCGGGCCGTTGCTGGCCGTCCCGGCGACGGTCGTGCGCGACGGCGCCTCGGTGCGCCTGGCAGCGAGCCTGCCGCCGGAGCTGTTCGCCGCGCCCGGCGGCACCTGGCTGCTCGAGGCGGTGGGCGCGCGCGGTGCGGTGACCGTGGCCGTCCCCCGGCGCGCAGCCCTGGGGCACCGCTGGGCCCCCGCGGGCGACCTCGCTGCGCCCTGGCCGGCGCGGCTCGAGTGCGACCGGCACGGCCGCCTCGTCGTCCGCGCCGCCCTGCCGGCCGGAGGCGCGGCCGGCCACGAGGTGGCGGTCGGACTGACGGGGGTGACGGTCGCCTGGCAAGGCGGGGCGCCGGGCGCGGGCCCGGACGGCCCGCCGGTGCTCGGCATGGTGCGGCACGGCACCCCGGCCGACGTGACCGAAGTGGCGGCGAGCGCCGACCGCGACGGCCGCCGGTCCGCGCGGATCGGGGCGGCCGAGCTGCTCGCCGACCCGCCCGCCCACTGGGACCTGTGCGTGCGCGGGGCGGGCGGCGCCTGGGTCCCGCTGGAGCGGCCGCCGGGCGAGTACCCGCCGCTGGCGGGCTTCGTCCGCTTCGAGGCGTTCCCGGTGACCACGCCGGGCCGCCCACCGCTGCGGGCGCAAATCTTCTACACCCCGGCGAACACCCTCGGGATCCGCGTCGAGGCCGCCGGATGAGGCGGCGCCCGCACGCCGTCTGGCTGCTGGACTCGACCGACCCGCTGGGCGCGAACGTCATGGCCCTGCGGCGCATCCGCGCGCTGCGCCGCCACGTGGCCGGCCGCGCCCTGGCCATGACGGCCGGGTCCACCCGCCCGCCTGCGGGGTCCCCGTTCGCCGCCGTCGAACTCGCGACCGGCGTCGGGGGCCGCCTCGACCTCGCCGGTGCCGACCTCGTGGTGACGACCAGCGGGGCGACGCTCGCCTGGGCCGCGCGGCGGGTCCGCCCGGAGCAGCGCCTCGTCCACTTCGTCCACGTGCCGCTGCCCGCGGCCGTCCGGGACGACCGCTTCGTCCACCACGCCTGGCGGACGGCGCGCGTGGTCGTCCCGTCGGACGTGGACGCCGCCGCCTTCGCCGCCGCGCTGGGCCTGCACCCCCGCCGGGTCGTCGCGGCGGACGACTTCGTCCTGCCCGGCGACAGCCTGCTGTCGACCGCGACCGGCCGCGTCGTGCTCTGCGCCGGCCGCTGGACGTCCGGCAGCGGGGTCGCGGAGGTCGTCGAGGGCTTCGCGCTGGCGGCCGGCGAGCTGCCCGGCTGGCAGCTGCGACTGTACGGCGGCGGGCCGGACGAGGCGGCGCTCACCGACGCCGTGGAGCGCCGTCGCCTGCAGGGGCGGGTCCTGCTCATGGGTCAGCGGCACGACCTCGCCGCGGAGTACCTCGACGCCGGCGTCGTGGCCAGACTGGCGGCACACGACGTCGCGGGGCTGCCGGTTCTGGAGGCGTTGGCGGCCGGGGTCCCGGTGCTGGGTGCCCCGACCGTGCCGGCGGTCGCGCGCCACGTCGTCCAGGGCCTGAACGGGCTGGTGCTGGAGCGGACCGACCCCGTCGCGGTCGCCGAGGCCCTGGTCTCGATCGCCGACCCGGCCCGGCGTGCCATGCTCGCCCGCGGCGCCCGGGCGACCCGCGCGGGCCTGCTCACCGAGGTCTCCGCTCGCGACCTGGTGGCCCTGTTCCGCGCGGCCCTGGCCACCGAGCCGCAGCGCACGCCGCTCCCCGGAGGTGCACGTGCCCAGCCCTGACCGCCCCGAGATCAAGGTGGGCAAGCTCGCGCACCTGGTCATGGACGGCGACCTCACCCCGCGCGCGGCTCGGGCCCTGATCCCCGCCGAGCTCTTCGAGGCGTTCGCCGAGGCCGGCGTCCCGGCGTTCGCGATCAAGGGGTCGGCGCTGCCCGGTCCGGCGATCGGGGTCCTGGCCGAGCACCGCGACCTGGCGCTGAAGGTCGTCGCCGAGCGCCTGCCGGGGCCCGGGCGGTACCTGCAGGAGGTCTACCTCGGCGTCCAGGACCAACCGATCTCACCGCTGTCGGCCCGCCGCGTCTCGCTCGTCCCGCGTCGCTGCCCGGCGCTGCGGCTCGCGCAACTGTGGGCGACCGGCGACGGCGCCCTCGCCTACGGCATGGACTACGGGACCGTTCTGGAGTTCTGGGAGACTTCGCCGGACGATCCGGACGTCGTCGTCGCGCCCCTGCCGAACGCCGCCAGCGACCTCGCGCACCGCGACTACCTGACGCCCGCCACGATCGCCCTCGAGGGCCGCGAGTGGCCGTCGATCTCCCTGTTCGACCGCACGTTCCTCGGGGAGGTGGAGTTCCCGGTCGACGCCGTCTACACCTGGGTGGACGGGGCGGACCCGGCCTGGCAGCAACGGTTCCAGCGCGCCCGCGCCGAGGCGGACGGGGTCGAGTACCAGCCGGCCGAGCACGCGGCGCACCGCTACGCCAGCCGGGACGAACTGCGCTACTCGCTGCGCTCGCTGGAGATGTACGCGCCGTGGATCCGGCACGTCTATCTCGTGACGGATCGTCAGGTTCCTTCCTGGTTGGCGCAGAGCGACCGGCTGACGGTCGTGGACCACCGCGACATCTACCGCGACCCGTCCGTGCTGCCCGTGTTCAACTCGAGCGCGATCATCACCCAATTGCACCGCATCGACGGCCTGGCCGAGCACTACCTCTACCTCAACGACGACATCTTCTTCGGTCGGGACGTGCGCCCGGAGACGTTCTGGCACGGCTCGGGCATCGCGAAGGTGTTCCCCGGGCGCACCACCCGGCCCTTCGGCCGGGCGCAGGCCGCCGACACCGCGGTCGTCTCCATCAGCCGCAACATCCGCACGCTGATGGAGGCCGAGTTCGGGCGCTCGCTGTCGCTGAACATCTGGCACACGCCGTACCCGCAGTTGCGCAGCGTCAACGCCGAGATCTCCGAACGGTTCGCCGACCTCGTGAACGCCACCGCCGCGCAGCGTTTCCGGCACGCCTCCGACATCGCCCTCGACCAACTGTTCCACTACTACGCGCAGGCGACCGGCCGGGCCGTCCCCACGTCGATCACCTACGACTACGTGAACCTCGGGGCCGCGAGCACGTCCGTGCGGCTGCGTCGCCTGCTCGCCGCCCGCGACCGCGAGGTCTTCTGCCTCAACGACAGCCCGGAGCCCGGCGAGGACCCAATCCCCGACGCCGACGTCGAAGCGTTCCTGGCGGCGTACTTCCCGGTGAAATCGGGGTTCGAGCGATGATGCTGCGCAAGGTCTACGGGGCCGTGCCGCCGGGGGTGCGCAAGCGGATTCGTGCGGCTGTGCCGGCGTCCCGGCAACTCTGGCTGGTCCGGCGCCTCGCGCCGCTGCGGGCGGCGAGCCTCGTGACCGAGCGCGAGGGCCGCCACGTCGTGAAGGACGCGGGGGACTGGTGCCCGGTCGTCCTGCGCGCCGACGCGACGCCGGCGCAGGTGCGGCGAGCCAACCTGGACGACGTCGTCGACGTGCTGACCGCCGCGGGCGAACCGTACGTGCGCGTGCGCCCAGTGGCCCCGGGCCGGACGGTCCTGGTGCTGCCCGCTGCCCGCCGCGAGGCCGTGGGAGCCCTGCTGCAGAAGGCTTTCGCCGACCGGACGGTCCGGTGGGTCGCCCCGGCGGTGCTGCAAATCTTCCAGGCCGTCGCGCCCGCGTCCGGCACGTTCGTCCTGGGCAGTGCGTACGCCTGCGAGGTCGAGTTTTGGCGCTCCGAGGGCGGCTTCCTGCATGCCCCGCGCCCGAACGGCGTGGCGGCCAAGGTGCGCGTGGCCTACGAGCCGGTCACGGCGCTGGAGCACGTGTTCGGCCAGTTCGCCTCCGCCGCGGTGCCCGAGCGGGCGTACGCCACCCGGGCCGAGTTCGCCGCCCCGGACATCGACGCGGTGCCCTTCCCGATCGACGCCGTCTACACCTGGGTGGACGGGTCCGACCTGGCCTGGCAGGCCCGCAAGGCGGCGGCCGTGGGCGTCTCGGACGCGACGGTGTTGAGCGGGCTGGCCAGCAACGACAGCCGCTACGTCAGCCGCGACGAGCTGCTCTACTCGATGCGCTCGCTCGTCGCGTACGCGCCCTGGGTGCGCCACATCTACCTCGTGACGGACGATCAGGTGCCCGCCTGGCTGGACCGGAACTCCCTGATGGTCACGGTGGTGTCACACCGTCAGATCTTCGGCGACACGGGCAAGCTACCGACATTCAACTCCCACGCGATCGAGTCGCGGCTGCACCGGATCGAGGGGTTGTCGGAGCACTTCCTGTACTTCAACGACGACATGATGCTGGGTCGTCCGGTGCTCCCCACGACGTTCTTCCTCGCCAACGGCATCTCGAAGCACTTCGTCTCGCCCGTCCAGCTCGAGGCGGGGCCGCCGAGCACGGACGACGCGCCCGTGAACGCGGCCGGCAAGAACAACCGCGAGATCCTGCTGGCCCGGCACGGGGCGGCGATCACCCAGAAGATGCGCCACGTTGCGTACGCGCTGCAGCGCGGGGTGCTCGCCGAGATCGAGGCGGAGCTTCCGGAGCAGGTGCTGGGCACGGCGAGCCACCAGTTCCGCCACCCGGGCGACCTGTCGATCGCCTCGTCGCTGCACCAGTACTGGGCGTATCGCACGGGCCGGTCCGTCCCGGGCGAGGTCGCCTACATGTACGCGGACCTCGCCCACCCGGCCACGCCGGCGAAGCTGCGCGACCTGCTGCGCCGGCGCAACATGGACGCGTTCTGCCTCAACGACACCGACTCCGCCGCAGTGTCGGCCGTCGAGCAGCACGCGATGACGGCGGAGTTCCTCGAGGCCTACTTCCCGTTCCGCGCGCCGTTCGAGCTGCCAGGGTCCTGAGCGCCCGTTCCGCCGACGGCGGCGCAAAGCGCCACTTGTGCGGCCGTCATCCGGGGCTTGCGGGTTGGACCGGAACTGTCAGACCCT
>CAVYMN010000003.1:0-1277231 GCA_963769635.1 uncultured Actinomycetota bacterium
CGCCGTCGAGGTACTACGGGCGGCGTTCTCCCCGGCGTCTCGCGCGGCTGCGGGAGTGCGCAGCAGGGATGCCGAGCGCGCCGCATCAGCCGCAGCACCTTCGACCTCGGCGCTGGCGTGGGCGATGCGCCCCAGCCCGACAACGAACATCAGGAGTACGAGCAGCAGCGGGGTCAGAATGACCAGCTCGACCGCGATCGATCCTTCGTCCCGGTCCGGTTTCGCCCCGGACGTTGAGAAGCCCCGATCCCCGGCGGTCATCGCGCGACCCCAACGAAGCGTTCGACGGGGCCGTGGACCTGCTCGTGCACCGGAAATCTGAACAGTCCGAGGATGGAGGTAGCGCTCCCCGCGACGGTGACCGTGACCTCGTCCGAGGCTCGGGCGACCTCGACCTGCGGGTCCCGCAGGATCGTCGGCCCCAGCCGGTCCAAGCTCGCTGCGGCGCGGTCCCTCGCAGCCTGATCGGTGCCGCCGTAGGCGCGGGCGGCCTCGGCGCCGTCGCGAGCTGCCGCCAGAGCAACATGCTGGGCGTGCGACCAGATGCCGAACTGGAGGATGACGAGGACGACGAGCAGGAGTGCAGGCATGGTGATGACCAGTTCGACGGTGCTCGTCCCGGCGTCGCGCGGCCCGATCGCACGGCTTCGTCCCCGAATGCCCGCGACGGTCACTCGGTCTGCAGGCTGCTGGCCTTGTTCTTGATCTTGGCGACGATGATGGCGACGATCGCGACCGCGGCGATCGCCAGCGCCGCGGTGATCACCACGTACTGGACGATGTCCCCGGCGTCGGAGGGTCGCCCGTCGTCGGCGATCTGCTGGTGACGGGTCCTCAGAATGGTCCACCACGCGGTCAGGTACTGAAGTTCGGGCATCGGGTTCTCCCTCTGTCGGGCGGGTCGGGGTGTGGGTCGGCGCCGCGTTCAGCGGGTGCGGACTCGGATCGGCGATCGCGGTCATAGGGCGAGCACCGCGGCGAGCGCCGGGTAGGCGACGAGGATCAGGAACCCGAGTGCAAGGAGCACCTGCGCGATCCGCATTCCCTGGTCGGCCTGTGCGGATTGACCCTCAGCGTCGGTGAGGGCGCGCCGTCGGAGGGTGGCGGCGCGGGCGGTGAGGGTGTCGCGCACGCGCGCTCCGTGATCTCCGACAAGGGCGAGGCTGCCCGAGAGCTCGCACAGCTCGGGGACACCGATCCGTTGTCCCAGGTCACCGAGTCCGCGCCAGTGCCCGGTCCCGGACAGACGGGCGGTGCTGAGCGCGTCGGCGATCATCCGGAACGCCCAGCCGTCCGACAGGGCGGCGGCCTCGGGCAGCGCTTGGGGCGCGCCGCGTCCGCCGGCCAGGCTCATCGCGACGAGGTCGAGGTAGCACGACAGTGCGCGGCGGAACTCGCGGCGTCGCACCTCGGCCTCGCGTCGAAGTACCACCCGCGGCAGGTGGGCGAGACCCGCAGCGACTGCCGGTGGTCCGATGACGAGCACGCCGACCGGCAGGGCGATCCCGGCTGGTGCGAGGGCCAGTGCAGCGGCGGGCAGGAGGCAGAAGCCGACGAGGCCGGTGAGCACCATGCGTCCGATGAGGAGTTCCTCGGCGGTGCCGGTGACGGCCAGATCGGCGTCATGGTGTCCGGCCGGGCCGTGGGGGGAACGACCCGGCCGGACGAGGTGACCCAGCCGGGCACGGGTGAGGAGCCCGAGCCGGGCCTGCCGGGACGTCGTCCCGGCATCGTCGCGCGCGACCGCGGGGGGTGCGGTGCGCGCGGCGTCGAGGCGCCCGACGGCGACGAGCAGGCCGGGGCGGTGCGGAAGCAGCAACACGATGAGCGCAGTGACGGCGGCTCCGAGTCCGCCGAAGGCGAGGATCGCAGCCGTCATCGGAGAACCCCTTCCGAGGGGAGCGTCCCGGTCAGCAGTCTTTGGGGCCGCGCAACGTCGCTCAGCGAGCGGAGCCACGCGAACGCGCCGGTGAAGATGGCGGCGACCACCAGCAGGACGAGCTGACCCGTTGCGGTGTCGTAGGGGTCGAGGTAGGCGGAGTCCAGCGCGATCAGCGCGGCGACGAATCCGACCGTGACCCCGACGATGATGCGCACTCCGGTGCGCAGGGCACGCCGACCGGCCTCCACACGCCGACGAAGGTCGAGCTCGTCGCGCACCGAAGTTGCCAGTGCCTCCAGGGTGGACCGAAGTCCGGGACCGCGCAGGCGGGCGTTGAGGATGAGCGCGGCGACGACGAGATCGGCGGACGGGTCGTCGAGGTCGCCGGCGAAGCGGTGCAGCGCCGCGGGAAGCGGTTCGCGGGCCTGCAGGCGTTCGACCAACCCCTCGACGTGCGGGCGGATCGGGGGCGCGGCCGCCGCCGCGGTGGCGGGGATGGCCTCCTCCAGTCCGACCGCGCCGGCGATGGTGTCCTTCAGCGATTCGGTCCAGCCCGCGAGGGCCTCGAGTCGCTCGATCGCCGTGTCCGCGGCGCCGCCTCCGGCGACGAGCCGGGGCCAGGCCCACACGAGGGCGGCGGCACCGGCCGCGGCGACCGGCCAGCGGGTCAGGACCGCGACCGTGAGCCCGACGCCCACGGTGGCGGACGCCCGGGGCGTCACCAGCCCTCGGATCGTGCCGGCAGTGGTGCGTCGGGCCGGATCGCCACCGCGGCAGGCGGCGATGAGCATCCAGATGGCGCCGCCGAGGCCGGCGAAGACGGCGATGGCGACCAACGTGTCAGGCTGCATGGGCTCCCCTCCCTCGCCGATGGCTGATGATGGGTCAGATGTGTGTGTCGTCGGGTTCGTAGCCCGCTTCGATGAGGTCGGGCAGAGCTGCCGATGGGGACGCCGTGGTTGCGTTGTGCTCGTCCGTCGGGCCCGGGGCTGTAGATCTCGCTGGCCTGCACGCGCTGGTCGTAGCCGTTGATCTCCAGCACGGCGGAGACGAAGCGCCGCAGCCCGGGGCCTGCGCATTCCTTCGGGTTGCGGGTCTTGCGGCAGAACACGACGAAGTCCAGCGCGCCGGTTCCGCCCTCGCCGCCGGCGATGAGTTGGTGGGTGGCGTCGATGTCGAGGCGTTCTTCGGCTTGGCGGGCGTAGGTGGCGATGCGGTCGAACACCCCGCGCGGGGTGCGGGCGTGGATCGTGGACAGGGACCCGTCGTTGCCCTGGCTCATCGCGTTCAGCATGGTGACGACCTCGGGGCCGAGGACCTCGCCGACGATGACCCGGTCGGGGTCCATCCGCATGGTGCGGCGCACGAGCTGGGCCATGCCGACCGCGCCGACGCCTTCGCTGTTGGCCGGGGCGACCTCGAATTCGACGACGTTGGGGTGCAGCTCCGGGTACGCGCGCAGGCCGAGTTCGAGGCTGTTCTCCACCGTGCAGATCCGCTCGCCCGGGTCGATCTCGTTGACCATGGCCCGCAGCAGGGTGGTCTTCCCGGCGTCGGTCTCCCCGGCGATCATCACGTTGCGCCTGGCCCGGACGAGGGCGGACAGGAACCCCGCGAGTTCGGCGGACAGGGTTGCGTTGCCGACCAGGTCGGCGAGGAAGACCTTCGGGTAGCGGTGGCGGCGTAGCGACACCGCCGGTCGGGCGGTGACCCGACGCACCGCGGATAGGCGGGTGCCGTCCGGCAGCCGCAGGTCGAGTTCGGGGTTGGCGTCGTCGAACGCCCGGGCGGACAGTCCGGCGTAGGCGGCGAGCAGCTGCACCTGTTCGATCAGTTCGGCGTCGGAGGCCGCGACCGGGCCGACGCGTTCGCGACGTCCGTCGGCGTAGGAGACGAACACCTCGTCGCACCCGTTGATGTTGATGTTCTCGATCTCCGGGTCATCGAGCAGGATCTGCAGGCGGCCGGCACCGAACAGCCGGGCGTACACCGCCTCGGCGAGTGTGTGTTCCTCCTCGGCCGTCGGCGGCTGATGCCCGGCGGACATGGTGCGCGCCACCTCGTCGGCGATCACCGCCGCGATCACCGACCGGGCCTGCTGACGTTCGTCCTCGCCCGTGGGTTGAGGGCGCCCGGCCTCGCGGGCCGCTCGCCGAGTGGCCGACAGCCGCTCGGCGACGTCGCCCTGGAGCCGCCGCACGACGCCGTGGTCGACCGCCGCGCCGGTGGGCGTCATCGGGGACGCGCCAAGGTCGCGAGCCGGCGGCGCGGGACCGATCCGGTCGCAGTCGCCGGCTCGTTCGATCCCTGACGTACCGTCAGCTCCGTCGCCAGTTGGCGGGCCGTGCGCAGGAACAGGCTGCGGTACACCCGCGGCCCGCACCGACCATGCAGAAGCGCTTGGACCGCGCCGGGATCATGGGCGAGGAACCCCGGCACCGTGACCGGGAGCTGGGCCTGGTCCAGCACGGCGCGCATCGAGGCCACGGCGTTCGGCCCTTGCCGGTCGTCTGCGACGAGTGACGACGGCCATCCGGCCGGACCGTTGCCGTGTCCTGGGGCAGGCTGCGGACCACGTGGTGCATCCGCTCCCGCAGGCGCAGGACGCTTGCCGCGTCGTCTCGGGTGACCCCGATGAGGACGTCGGCTGCGGCGGCGACCGGGTGGGCCGGGTTGCCGGGGTGGAGGCGGCCGAGGTCGGCCAGCACGTCCCTCGCGCCCGGCGCGGCGAGCGCGGCGGTGATTCCGGGCCACAGTTCGGCGATCCCGGCGCCCTGCTCCGGTGAGCTCACGCCGGTGAGGACGGTGACGTCGGCCAGAGCCGGGGATCGGTTGCGTGTGCTCGGCAAGCGGCAGGGGCCGTACTGCGACGCGCGGCGGCGGCGAGGCCGAGCAGGCCCGGATCCGGGTGCAGCCGGGGCCGCCCGGCCTCGTCGGTGAGCCGCAGCGCGAGGTCCCCGCCGGCGGGGTCGCACTCGGCGACGGTGACCGGTCGCGGCCACGCGGCGGCCAGGGACAGGGCGAGCGTCGTGACACCGGGGCTGCCCTTGTCGGAGAACAGGGCGATCAGCGTCATCGACCCACCGCCGGCGGGCCCGAGGCGCCGGAACCTTGATCAGGCTGACCTGCCCGGTCGCGCCGTAGGTGGCGAGCCGGGCGGCGGCGTCCGTGGGGGCGATCAGCGTCACCAGCGTGTCGCCGGCCGTCGTGGCGTCGGCGCGAATCGCGAACACCTCGCCGATGGCCAGCAGCGCGGGTGGCGCCGGGGCGAGTCCGCGGCGACGTCGGCGGGGACGGCGATCGCCTGGACACGGTCGCCGGGCACCAGCCCGTCGGCGGGCAGTCGTCCCGGCGCCAGGGACATTCCGACCATCGCCTGCCCGACGCCGGGCACGGCCGAGTCGGTGAGCATGTCCCGGTTGAGCAGCTGCCCGGGACCAAGCCCACCGCGGTGGTCTGACCGAGCACGGTCGGCCAGGTCGGCGGCGCGGATGGCGCGAACGTCCCCGGCCACCGAGGTCGCCCGCACGTCGCCGGCGGTGAGCACGTGCCCCGTCGGCACCGACCCGGCGGCGACGAGGACCTCGGTCTTGCCGCGAGGCGCCGGAGACCAGCAGGCCCCCGGCGAGAGCGAATCCGACGATCAGCAGGACCGCGGCGGCGATCAAGCCGGGCCGGCGGGCGCGGGTCGGCAGCGGCCGCGGTGCTCCCACCGGCACTGCGGCGCCGTTCAGGCCGCTGGTCGGTGCGGTCTGCGTGATGCTTGGACTCATCGGTCTCCCCCTCGCGACGACGACGGTCTGCCGCTCGGCGACCGCGACCGGGAACGTGGTCTGACGCTCCATCAGTGGCAGGGTCCCGGTGAGCCCGCCGGACCCGCGCCAGGTCGCCCGCCAGGTCACGACGACACCGCGCGGTGTAGACGTTGTTCGGCTGCGCGGCGCTGGACCGGCGATAGGTGTACGTGCACGGCGTGCCCGCTCGAGTCGGTCGACGTCCAGGCTCGGCCAGCGCTGGTGCACCGCACCGGCCCGCTGCCGTCGCCGGGCCACCAGGTGGCCTCGACCGGTTCGGCGGTGACGACGGCCCACATGCCCCCTGCCTCGGTCCGCTGGGTGATCGCTCGCCAGCGGTCGAGGAAGAACGACGTGGGGATCGCGACCAGGGTCGCGGGGCCGGCGCTGGATTCCCGACGCGGTTCGAACGACGGTGCAGGGCAGTGGCAGCGGCAGCCGGCCGATCGCGTGCTGCGCCAACTGCTGTGGACTCGCGGCCGCGCCGGCGATCGGGGCAGCGGGAACCCACGCGGTGTCGAGGCTTCCGTCGGAGCACGTCCGGACGACCCACCCGCCCGGCCCGCCGCCGGCCGGCGCACCGGACTTGAACTGCTCGTCGGTGGCGTAGCCGCCCGCAATCGTCGGCTTGGTCTGCGTGCACGTCCGCGCGGGCTTGGCAGCGACTCGCACGGCGGGGCGCTTGCGCTTGAGAACCCCCGGCAGGGAGCCCGGGTCGACGACCTTCGACACGATCCATCCGTTGCCGCCGCGGACCTGAACGGGGGCTGGGTCGTCGTCAGCCTGGGCAGCAGGCGCCGTCGTGACACCGAGGCCGATGGCTACCGCAAGGACGATTACGCGGCGATCGCTCAGCACGGTTCGTCCAGGTAGTCGACGGCGGACACCCGCCAGGCACCGTCGCCGCCGCGCAGCATGGTCGTTGAGACGTTGTCTCGGTCGAGGCCGCGGGTGGTGACCTTCCCGGTGCTGCGCTTCTTGCGGCCGGTCTTGCTGGTGTCCTGGCAGTCGGTGACGGTGGCGGTGTCGCCCGCCACCTTCGTCACCTGCGGGTCGACGACAGGTTCGCCGTAGCCCACCTCACCGATCTCGTCCGCGGCGAACATGCCGCGGAGCACACGTTCGAGCGTCGGATCGGCGGTGAACGGTTCGAGCAGCACCCGCCGCTGTTCCTTGGGCGCCATCGAGATCTCGGTCTGGCGGGCGAAGAACTCCCGGTAGGCGACGAGGATCGCGGCCTCGTCCGTCCCCGCCGTCGGGGTGGACGTCGGAGTCGCGGAGACCGTCGCGCTGACCGCGACCGGCGACTCGGTCTTCACGCCGCCCCCGGAGCCGCAGGCGGCGACGCCGATCGCGACGAGGACGATGCCCGCCGCGCGGGTCGCCGAACGTGCACCGCGGACGCAATCGCGTCCGGATCGAGCCCGTTGCTGAGTCAGGAACATCCGTTTCACCCCCTTTGCTCCCGGGACGGTTCCTATCACCGGGTTCGGACAGTTCGCAGAACTTCGGCCAAATCCACGACATCTCTGCGCAAGCCGCTGCCGCGGACCCCGTGCTCGTGTCGTGGTCGTCATCCACCCCTGTGTGCGCGATCTGCGTCCAGATCGACGCGCACGGGAACGGCCTCAGGAGGCCAGACGATCGGCACCGCCTCGACCTGCAGTGCCGGGGCCGTCCGCGACGGCGTGCGCATACGCGGCGTCCCAGGTGGCGCGGAGCGCTATGTCGACGGCCGGCCCGCGCAGCGCGGACGGACCGCCGGTCGCCAGCCGCTCCACCAGGCCCGGCCACCCGGGGGCGCCCAGCAGCAGGACGGTCAGTCGGCGGGCCTGCCATCCCGGCACACCGAGTGCGATCGCGAGGCTGCGCCAACCGGGGACCTCGGCCTCGTCCGGGCGGTTGCGCAACCCGTGCTCCGCGACATGCTCCACCGTCTCCCGGGCCGCCGCCGGCGGCCAGCCGCCCCGGACCAGGACGGCCGCCAGCAGGTCCATCGTCGGGTCGGCCTCGGACGGCAGCTGGTCGGTGACCAAGCGGTCGTAGCCGGCCTCCACCAGGGCGGTGAGGCTGAGCGGGCGGGCCAGGGCGGCATCGTCGATCACGGACCGCCACTCGCCGGGACGACGAGATCGCCGTCCGCCCTCGGCTCGGAATTGCTCCACCCGGTACGCAGTGCGGGTCGCGGTGCGGTAGCGCTCGGCCATCCGCTCGCCGATCACCGCGCGGCGCACCGCGGTTGTGACGAACCCCCAGGGCGATGCCGCGGACCGGATGCTCGGGTTGGTCAGCGCCTCCCACGCCGCCGACCACCCGCTCGCCTCCGCGGCCTCGGCCGCCGACCCGGACAGCGCCGCCGAACGCACCGCGGGGCGGACGACCTCCCGGCGGGCATAGGCAAGGACCACGTCGCCGGTCGAGCTGTTCCACCCCTCGACGGCGATCCGGTCGAGGGCGGCGAACAAGCGCGGCGTGCTCTCCGCGGCGTCGAGCAGGGACTGACGGTCGAGGGTCATCGCGGTGGTGGACATCGGGCCTCCGTAGCTGGCGTTGGTGCCAGCACGGTCGCGATCCCCGGTTGTCACGATGCTTGACAGCCGAACCGTTTCCGCAGGTCAACCGGTTGTCACGATGCTTGACAGGCGCTTGCCCGGGATCCGGCTGCGATCACCGTCGTCAGCCAACGGCAGATCCGGGGCATCCCCGTGCCGGATTGCCCGCTGAAATCTGCGCGATCGACTCGCCCGCCGTCAAGCATCGTGACAACCCCCGGCGCGGATCCTGAACGTCCGCGGACGCGCATCTCGGCACAGCCGGCGGCGCTCCGCACGTCTCGAAGGAGCCGATGCATGAACCCCGATGCCCACCCGCCCCGAGAGCCTGCCGCCCGTCCGGGGCGCGACTCGCGACCGACCGCAGCGCGAGCCCGTTCGCGGCCCTCGAGGTGCACGACGCACAGCTGACCGCGGTGCGTCGTCGCACGGCAGATCGACGAGCTGACCCGCGCGATGAACTACGCCACCCGCGCTGCCGGACCCCGGCTCGAGTACGCGGCCGACGTCTACGAGGTGCTCGGGTCGCTGCGCGCCGCGCTGACCAAGCTGCCCCAAACCTGCGGCCAGCTCGCCGACTTCCTCCGCCGACAGGACGCCGCCGGAGCCCTGCGCGCCGAGCGCGGCTTCCCCCACGCGGGACGACCCGACGTAGCCGTCGAAGCGGCCACCTTCAACCTCGGCCAGGCCGCCGTCGCCGTCCATCGTCATGGCCACGGCCTTCGGCCGGGCGCAGGAGACGATCAGCGGGCTTTCCCACGTCGAGCCCGACCGGAGTGTCAGCCCGCGCCCGGCAGACGCGGCGCACCCAGACCGCCGACCACGTCGCGCCCGACCGCGGGCAGGTGATCGAGCCGTGAGTCGCCCTGCCACGCGATCGGCGATCCCGAGACAGCCCGAGGTTTCGGAGCAGCGGACCGGCCCGCGCGGCACCCGCCCGTCTGCTCCTGACCGTCGAGGAAGCCGGCGCCGCCCTCGGCGTCGGCCGCAGTCTCATGTACGAGCTCATCGCCCGCGGCGAGATCCCCACCGTTCGCGTCGGACGCCTGCGACGGATATGCCCTGATGCCCTGCGCTCATACGTTGCGTCCCTCGCCGGGTAGCGGGAACCACACTCGACGGGCGCCCTTCCATCGCCGAACTGACGCTGCCAACGGGGTCCTGCCTCGGCCCTCAGCGACCACGGTTGACGACCCGTAGCTCAAGAACGATTCGACATCGCGTAGAAGATCAACGTCCTTCGGGCGAGGAAGCGATGCCAGATCACTCCGTCCCAGGCACCGGGGTGATCCGCATCGCGGCCAACGGCAATACAAGCGGCACCGCGGCGGAGACTGGCTCGTCGAAGACGGCCTGGTCCAGTTCAATGCGAGCCGCGCCATGAAGGTGCCTGATGAGGTTCAGCACCATCAGCGCGTGCACGGCGACCTGACCATAGACAACGACGGCGGCGACATAGCGGTTGTCCAAGGAGATGCGGGCGACCAACGCCCGCTTCTCCGGGTCGGCGTGCACGAGGTCGCCATACAGCCACCCGTCCGCGACGTCGACGAGTCTTAACAGGTCGTCAGGTCGCTCCAGCCGATCAACAACGCCCATTAGGATCGGCATTTCCGGGTTCAAGGCAGCGCGCCATCCGGCCCGGATGCAGTCCACGGTTGCCATGAGTTCATCGTCGTCACGAAGGAACGCCTTCAGCGCACCGAAGACCTTGAAGTAGAAGACCGGCTCGCCTTCCAACAGAAGCGGCCGGCAGCGAGTGGCCAACGACTCGAAGGGTTCTTCCGGCGGCAGCTCGAAGGACAGGCTGCCAGCACCCCCGGTCATCTCAGCCTTCGCAGTCCCGCTGGCCCAAAGCAAGAATTGGTCCTTGTCGATCAGGAGCGAGTGCGCCTCGATGCGTCGGCAGCGCACGACGAACGCCGCGAGTGTCTCGCGATGTCGCTCAAGCGCGGCTTCAGGGATCGGTGCCTTCCCTGTCACCGTGCCTCCCGGCGGCACTCGCAGAAGCGGCACCGCGGAGCACCTCCGCCTGACCTCCGGCGAACTCCCATCCGACTTCCTTCCGCGGCAGGGCTGGAAGCGGCGTCCACTCGAACACTCCAGCAGTCCGACGACACGCTAGGTGTTGATGACGCGCAGGGGCGGGCGGACGCTCCGTCCCATCCGCCCCGGGCGATCCGCCCGGGTCCGGGGACGTCCGCTACGAGCCGCGGTTCAAGTCCGCGAACTTTCTGCGAACTCGAAAGCAAGAGGCCCGACCGCCGATGTGGCGATCAGGCCTCTGACCTGCGCTTACCTAGTAGCGGGGGTAGGATTTGAACCTACGACCTCTGGGTTATGAGCCGAGCCGTCGTCCGTGGGGGTCCACCTCCGTCCATAGCGGTCCGGCGACACTCCGACGAGGCCCGCGCGTCAGAGTGCGAACGTGCCTGCCCAAGGTCAACTGCCGCCGCACGCGTGAGCCACCGGGCCAGCACTCATTCCCCCGGCCGGTCCTGCCCGTCGGCACAGCGGCTGCGCCGGCCGGGACCGCGACACGTCCGCCCGGGTTCGACCCAGTCCAGCGCTGTCCGCGAACGTCCACGGTGGGACCGGCGGACGAACTGCGGACAAATGATCAAGAGACCAGCTCCGGACTTCTCGGAGATGGCCTCTGACCTGCGCGTTCTGGGTGGAGCTGTGGGGATTTGAACCCCAGACCCCCTCGATGCGAACGAGGTGCGCTACCGGACTGCGCCACAGCCCCAGATTGCGGACCGAGGTTACCACCACCGCGCAGCGGGTTGCCGGGCACCGACGGCGCCCGGCAACCCGAGGACGAACGTGCAGGTCAGCTGGCCGTGGTGGCGCAGACGGCGTAGAACGTGTTGCCGAGCAAGGGCAGGATCGAGGTCACCGTCGTCCAGCCCGTCAGGCCGGCGACGGGGAACGAGCCGAGGACGCCGTTGAGCAGGCTCAGGCCCTGGACACCGCCGCCGATGGCGACCTTGCCGACCGGGCAGGCGACGCTGACCGTAGACGTGAGGCCGGCCAGGTCGAGCGGCCCGATCGCCTTCTCGACGACCTCGACGCCCATCAGCCCGGCGGAGCCCGCGGGGCCGGCCGGGCCGGTCAGGCCGGTCAGGCCGATGATGCCCTGCAGACCGGTGTCGCCCTTGTCGCCCTTGGGCCCGGCGGGGCCCACCGCGCCGACGGCACCGGCGACGCCCGCCGCGCCGGCCGTACCGGCCGCGCCGGCCGGGCCGACCGCACCCGCGGGACCAGCCGGGCCGACCGGCCCAGCCGGACCAGCTGCGCCGGTCGCGCCCTTGACACCCGTCGCGCCCTTGGCACCCGTCGCACCCTTGGCGCCGGCGACGCCCTTGACGTTCCAGGTCACCTTCGTGCTGCCCTTGGCGCACGCCGACGTGGGGGCGGTGCCCTTCTTGACCTTGACGATCGCGCCCGACTTGGTCACCAAACAGCCGGTCAGGCTCGACGGCGCCGTCGCGGCGGACGCGAGCGTGGGCGCCAGCAGGGCACCGGCGGCGACGAGCGGGACGACGACGAGCGACGCACGACGGACCTTGGTCTGCAAGGCGGCGCGCGAGAGGGTGTCGGACACGGATTCCCCAAGTGAGAGGGCGCGGAACCGTCGGGTTCAGGCGCCGGGCCGGGCCAGTCCCAGCCGGTCGAGCGAGCGTTTCGGTATGCCAGGAATCGGATCTGACGGGAAGACAGATCTGGAATGACGGCTGCCGGGGACGGGTGCCCGGCAGCCGCCAAGTGGTGCGGACGTCAGCCGACGGACGCGGCAGTGGCGCAGACGGCGGTGAAAGTGCCGCCGATCGGCAGGCCGGACGTCAGCGTCGACCAGCCGAGGCCGCCGGGCAGGGGCAGCGAGCCGGTGACACCCAGCAGGGGATTCAGCAGGCTGCCGAGCAGGTCGCTGCTGCCGCCGCCGATCGCCACCTTGCCGGCGGGGCAGAGCACGTTGACCACGGTGCCGACGGGGTTGAAGCCGTTCTGCCCGATCGTCTGGGTGATGATCTCGTAACCCACGATGCCGCTGGTGGCGGCGGGGCCCGCGGGCCCTGCAGGGCCCGCGGGGCCCGCCGGGCCGGTCGCGCCCGTCGCGCCCTTCGCGCCCGTGGCACCCTTCGCGCCCGTGGCACCCTTCGCGCCGGTGGCACCCTTGGCGCCGGCCGCGCCCTTGACGTTCCAGGTGACCTTGACGGTGCCGGTGCCGCACTTGGACGTGGGCGCGGTGCCCTTCTTGACCTTCGAGATCGCGCCGGTGCTGGACTTCAGGCAGCCGGTGAGCTGGCCGGAGGAGGACGTGGCCGCCGAGGCCAGAGTCGGGGCGAGCAGGGCACCAGCGGCGACCAGCGGGACGGCCGTGAAGACGGCGCGGCGGATGGCGGTCTGCCGGGCGGTGCGCTGAACGGAGTCGGACACGAGGCTTCCCCAAGTCGGTCTTGGCCGGGCGTTTCCCGGCCGCCGGGAAGACGATCGGCGAAACCCGCCATGTGGTGCATCAACCGGCTGCACGACGAATAGAGGACCTTCGCCCTATCAAGTCGGGGAAATGTCCGGTACGACTACTGACGATGCGTCAGGGAACTATTCGTTCACGGCGCGCTTGCGCGGCAACTCGTCGGCCTCGACCGGAGCGGCGGCGTCGGCGGTCGTCTCGGCGGCGACCCCGGCCGGAGCAACCTCGGTCTCGCCGTCCAGGGGAGGATCCGCCGCCTTCGTCAGCGCGACCGGGATCTCTTGCGTGTCGTCGGTCGCGGAGTTGACCCACACGCGACCGGCGCTCACGTCGATCCGGCGGACGGCGACGGGCACCCCGGCGGCGCGCACGGCGTCCGACGCCTTCGGCGCGGTCACGTACGTCGGGACGGGGACGGGAACGGGCTCCCAGCTCACGGACTTCTTCGTCGCGGGGACGGGCTCGACGTCCTCGAAGACGGGCCACGGGTCGACGAACGGAACCTCGGCGGGGATGCGCAGAGCCTTGCGGACGCGGCCGACCTGCGCCGCCTCGGTGTGCACGACGACGGGCGGCTTGGCCACGACCCGCACGTGCGGCGCCTGCGCGCGGCGAGCCTGCGCCCGCAGTTCGACGAGGTAGGTCACCAGCATCAGCCCGGGGATGCCGGGCGCCCAGACGGCGAGGTACCCGGCGGCCGTGACCGCGGAGACGACGGCGACGGAGACCAGCAGCAGCAGGATCAGGCGACGCCGCCGCCGGGCAGTGGCGCGGCTGACCGGCTTGCGCTGCGGCACCGCGGTGACGACGACGGGAACGTCGAGCGGTCGACCGCCGCCGGGGCCGAGGTCGGCCTGGCGGCGCTTCACGACAGGCTCGAGGTCGGCGGACGCCCGCGGCCGCGCGGCGGCAGCGGAACGCTTGCTGCCCCGGCGGCGCAGGACCGCGCCGTCCGCAGGCTGGCTGTGGGTGTCGGGCTGGCCCCCCGGCGAGCGCAGGCACCGGGAGACGAGATACACGGCCCAAGCTCCCAGAATGGCCATGTAGATGAGCCCGCTACTGCTCATGGCCCAACGCTAGGCCCGCGGTGATCGATCTTCCGGTATTGCGGGCGCGTGTCGGCGATCGAGGCCAGGAAGGGCGCAGCTCAGCCGGGCAGGACCGGCGGCGGGGGCTCCTGGGCGGCGACGGGACCGCGCACGGTCCGCCACCGGCTGACGAGGCCCTCAGGCACTTCCTCGGTGGTGAGCGCGTAGATCTGGTGGTCGCGCCAGCCGCCGTCGATGTGCAGGAACCGCGGGCGCATGCCCTCCTCGCGGAAACCGAGCTTCTCGACGACCCGGCGGCTGTTGCGGTTCTCCGGCCGGATGCAGATCTCGACGCGGTGCAGACCCAGCCCGCGGAAGCAGTGGTCGGTAGCCATCGCGACGGCGGTCGGCGTGATGCCGCGGCCCGCGTGCCGCTCGTCGATCCAGTAGCCGATGCTCGCCCCGCACAGGGAGCCCCAGGTGATCCCGGCGACCGTCAGCTGCCCGACGAAGTGCCCGTCGTAGGTGATGGCGAACGGCATCGAGCGGCCGGCGCGAGCCTCGGCCCGCAGCCGGCGCACCATGTGGGAGAAGCTCATGTCCGGCTTCTCGTCCAGGGGGCGGGTCGCCTCCCACGGCTGGAGCCACGCGGTGTTGTAGCGACGCAGGGTGTGCCAGGCCGTGCCGTCCCGCAGACCCAGCGGGCGGAGCCCGACCGGGCCCTCCGTGAGCTCGACGGGCCACCTCGCGTTCAGTGGTCGCCTCCCCCGATCTGGTCGACCGCGTGCCGCAGGACGGACCCGAGCACGGCGATGCCGTCCTTGCAGCCCCCCGGAGACCCCGGGAGGTTCACCACCAGTGTGCGCCCTGCCATGCCGGCGAGCCCCCGCGACAAGATGGACGCCGGCACCTTGTCCATCGAACGCATGCGAATCGCCTCGGCGATGCCCGGGACCTCGCGGGTGATCACGCGGGCGGTCATCTCGGGCGTCAGGTCCAGCGGCGTCAGACCGGTGCCGCCCGTGGTGAGGACGACGTCGTACGCCGCGGCGACGGCGGCCGCGAGCGCCTCGGCCACAGGCTCGCCGTCACGCACGACCTGGGGTCCGTCCACGACGAAGCCCAGCGCGACCAGCCCGTCGACCAGGATCGGCCCGCCGCGGTCGGCGTACACCCCGGCGGACGCGCGGTTCGACACCGTCACCACCAGCGCCCGCGGGGGCTGGGCCTCGAGTCTCGGCCTCGATCTCCTCGACGTCGACGGCCGCGTCGACCATCTTCGCGACGACCGCCTCCTCGGCGAGGGCCGCGGCCGGCTCTCGAGGGTCCGTCACTTCTTCGGCCACACCGGTCATGTCTGTCTCCTCCAGGTCCCGGACTTGCCGCCGAGCTTCTCCTCGACCCGGATGTCGGTGATGACCGCACCCTTGTCGACCGCCTTCACCATGTCGATCACGGTCAGGCCGGCCACGGCGACGGCGGTCAGCGCCTCCATCTCGACGCCGGTGCGGTCGGCGGTGCGCACCCGTGCGGTGATCGAGACCCCCTCGTCGGTGACCTCGAGGTCGACCTCGACCCCGTGCAGCCCGAGCGGGTGGCACAGCGGGATCAGGTCGGGGCACTTCTTCGCGCCCTGGATCCCGGCGATCCGCGCGACCGCGAGCGCGTCGCCCTTCGGCACGCCCTCGCCGCGCAGCAGTGCCACGACCTCGGGCGAGACGAGCACCCGGCCAGTGGCGGTCGCCGAGCGAACGGTGATCTCCTTGCCCGAGACGTCGACCATCCGGGCCGCGCCCTTGTCGTCGACATGGGTCAGCCGGCCACCGCTCATGAATCGACCCCGAGCACCATCACGTCCACCTGTTCCCCGGCCCGGGCCGCGCTCACGTCCTCCCCGAGGACGATGAAGCAGTTCGCCTGCGCGAGATCGCCGAGCAGGTGGGAGCCGGCGCCGCCGACGGGGCGCACCTCGGGCAGCCCGTAGGCGCCGGAGGCGGTGAACCACCCGCGGGCGAACTGGGTCTTGCCGGCCGGCGAGGTCACGGACTCGGTCAGCGTGCACTTCACCATCGGGCGGCTCTCCGGGGCGCGGCCCATCATCCGCCGGATGGCCGGGCGGACGAACACCTCGAAGGACACGTACGAGCTGACGGGGTTGCCCGGCAGCGTGACGATAGGCGTCGAGTTCGGGCCGATCGTGCCGAAGCCCTGCGGCTTGCCCGGGTTCATCTTGATGCCCTCGAAGGTGACGGTGCCGAGGTCGGAGAGCACCGCCTTGACCGGGTCGTACGCGCCCTGGCTGACCCCGCCGGAGGTGATGATCAGGTCGGCACGGGAGAGTTGGTCCTCGATGGCGGCGAGCACGGACGCCTCGTCGTCGTGGACGAACCCGACCCGGTACGGCACCCCGCCGGCGTCGCGGACGGCGGCGGCCAGCAGGAAGCTGTTGGACTCGTAGATCCCGCCCGGACCCAGCGGCTGGCCGGGCTCGGTCAGCTCGCTGCCGGTCGAGATGACGACGACCCGCGGCCGCGGGAACACCTTCACCCGGGCCCGCCCGATCGCGGCGAGCAGCCCGAGCTGGCCGGGGCCGAGCCGGACGCCGGCGTCCAGCAGGCGCTCGCCGACGCTGACGTCGGAACCCCGGCGGCGGATGTGCTGGGCCTCCGAGGGCGCCTCGTAGATCGCAACCCGGTGGACGCCCCGGTCCGTCCACTCGACGGGGACGACGGCCTCGGCGCCCTCGGGCACGGGCGCGCCGGTCATGATCCGCGAGCAGGTGCCGGGGACGACGGGCCGCTTGCCGACCGCGCCGGCCGCGATGTCGTCGATGACGGGCAGTTCGGCGGGGAACTCCTTCGAGACCCCGACGAGGTCGGCCAGGCGGACGGCGTACCCGTCCATGCCCGAGTTGTCCCACGGCGGGAGGTCCACTTCGGCGTCGACGTCCTCGGCGAGCAGGCAGCCCTGCGCGTCGGTCAGGTGCAGGTCGAGCGCGGGCATCGGCGCGACGGTGGCCAGGACGCCGGCCAGGTACTCCTCGACGGACTTCACATGCTTCCCTTCCACTGCTCGGCCTTCACGTAATCCTGCAGCCAGGCGCGGAACTCCGGCCCGAGATCCTCGCGCTCGCAGGCGAGCCGCACGATGGTGCGCAGGTACTCCTGCCGGTCGCCGGTGTCGTAGCGGCGGCCGCGGAACACGACGGCGTGGACGGGCCCGCCGCCGTCCCCCAGGGCCAGCGAGCGCAGGGCGTCGGTCAGCTGGATCTCGCCGCCGCGGCCCGGGTCGGTGCGGCGCAGGACGTCGAAGATGCCCGGTTCCAGGACGTACCGGCCGATGATCGCCAGGTTGGACGGGGCCACGTCGGGTGCCGGCTTCTCGACGAGGTCGACGACGCGAAAGACCGCACCGTCGTCGGTCGGCTCGACCGCCGCGCACCCGTAGAGGCCGATCTGGTCGGGCGGGACCTCCATCAGCGCGATCACGCTGCCGCCGCGGGAGGCCTGCACGTCGATCATCGTCGTGAGCAACGGGTCGCGCGGGTCGATCAGGTCGTCGCCGAGGAGCACGGCGAACGCCTGGTCGCCGACGTGCTCGGCGCCGCAGAGCACCGCGTGCCCGAGGCCCCGCGGGTCGCCCTGACGGACGTAGTGCATCGTCGCCAGGTCGCTGGAGGCGCGCACCTTCGACAGCGTCTCCTCGTCGCCCTTGGCGGCGAGCTTTTCCTCCAGCTCGTACGCCCGGTCGAAGTGGTCCTCCAGCGGCCGTTTGTTGCGCCCGGTCACCATGAGGACGTCGGTGAGGCCCGCCGCAACGGCCTCTTCCACGACGTACTCGATGGCGGGTTTGTCGACGACCGGGAGCATCTCCTTCGGCGTCGCCTTGGTGGCCGGCAGGAAGCGCGTGCCGAGCCCGGCGGCGGGGATCACGGCCTTGGTCAGCGCCTTGTTCGTCATGCCGGGAGGCTACCGGCCGCCCGTCCCCACACGCGGCGCCGAGCCGGTCCGTGCGTCGGTCACGGACAGTAGGCGAACCTGACATACGGTTGTCACGCGTAGGTCGCCACGGGCCGCCGCTTCCGGTGCGCGGGACGATAGGGGTCGAGCCCCCGAACCGGGCACGAGAGCGCAGAGGGAGGGCCACCCGTGGGCCACACCGCCCAGGCGAAGGGGGACCTGCGGGTCCGAGTGCTCGCCGCGCGCGCCCTCCTGACGCCGGGTCAGCTCGCTGCGGCGGCCGAGGGGATCCGGGACGCGGCGCTGGCGGCGCCTGCGATCGCGGCGGCGACGACGGTCGCCGCGTACATCTCCCGCGGGACGGAGCCGGGCACGGCGCCCCTGCTCGCCGCCCTGCACGGGCGCGGCGTCCAAATCCTGCTGCCCGTGCTGCGGGAGGACCTCGACCTGGACTGGGCGCCGTACGCCGGGCCGGACTCGCTGGTCCCCGCGAGCCGCGGGCTGCTCGAGCCGGCCGGCCCGCGGGTCGGCGTCGAGGCGGTCGCCGGGGCGGGCGCGGTGCTCGTCCCCGGGCTGGCGGCAGGGCGGGACGGGGGGCGCCTCGGCCGCGGCGGCGGGTCCTACGACCGGGCGCTGGCCCGGGTCGGTTCCGGCGTCCTCGTGGCCGTCGTGCTGCACGCCGGCGAGGTCCTCGACGCCGTCCCCACCGAGCCGCACGACAGGGGGGTGACGGCTGCGCTGACCGCTGAGGGCTTGGTCACGCTGGGGTGAGGATCCGACCGCTCGGTCGGGGACGTCCCATCTGACGTGGGATCATGTCGCGGGGGGAACCGGGGGGAGGAAGGCAGGGCATGGACGTCCACCAGCTCAACGAGGCCCTGTTCCTGGGCTCGATTGTGCTGCTCGTGTCTATCGTGGCCGTCCGCCTCGCGTCCCGCACGGGGCTGCCCAGCCTGCTGCTCTACCTCGGTCTCGGCGTCCTGCTGGGCGAGGGCGTCATCGGCCTGGACTTCGACAACAGCGAGCTCACGCGAACCATGGGCTACGTCGCGCTGGTGATCATCCTGGCCGAGGGCGGGCTGACCACGAGCTGGACGACCATCAAACCGTCCGTACCCGCAGCGGCGCTCCTCGCCACGCTCGGGGTCGGGGTCTCCGTCGTGATCACCGGCGTCGCTGCCCACTGGTTGCTCGACATCTCGTGGCAGCTGTCGTTCCTGCTGGGCGCGATCGTGTCGAGCACCGACGCCGCCGCGGTGTTCTCCGTGCTGCGGCGCATCCCGTTGCGGCCCCGGATCGTCGGCATCCTCGAGGCCGAATCCGGGTTCAACGACGCGCCCGTCGTCATCCTCGTCGTCTCCCTGTCCGGCAGCCATGCGCTGAGCGCGGACGGACTCCTCCATATGGCCGGTCTGCTGGTCTTCGAGCTGGCGGTCGGCACGGTGATCGGCCTGGCGGTGGGGTTCGCCGGGGCCGCGGCCGTCCGCCGCATCGCACTGCCCGCCTCCGGCCTCTACCCCCTCGCCGTCCTCGCGCTGACGCTGTTCGCCTACGCGGTCGCTGCGCTGGTGCACGCGAGCGGGTTCCTCGCGGTCTACTTGGCGGCCGTCGTTCTCGGCAATTCGCGGCTCCCCCACCGTCCCGCCACCCGGGGGTTCGTCGAGGGCCTCGCGTGGCTGGCGCAGATCGGCCTGTTCGTCCTGCTCGGGCTCCTGGTGAGCCCGGCCGAGCTGGGCGACGCGCTCGTCCCCGCGCTGGGTGTCGGGTTCATCCTGCTGTTCGTCGCGCGGCCGGCGTCCGTCATCGCGTGCACCTGGTGGTTCAAACTCCCCTGGCGGGAACAGGCGTTCCTGTCGTGGGCGGGGCTGCGCGGGGCCGTCCCCATTGTCGTGGCGACGATCCCGGTGGTGGAGGAGGTGCCCGGCAGCCAGTCACTGTTCAACATCGTCTTCGTCATCGTGGTCGTCTACACGCTGCTGCAGGCGCCGACACTGCCCCCGCTGGCGACCCGGCTGGGTGTGATCGCGGAAGCCGAGCCGCGCGACCTCGACCTGGAAGCCGCGCCGCTCGAACGCCTCGGCGCGGAGGTGCTGCAGATGCGCGTGCCGCAGACGTCGCGCATGCACAACGTCGAGGTCTTCGAGCTACGGCTGCCGCCGGGGGCCAGCGTGTCGCTCATCGTCCGCGACGGGCGTGCGGTCGTCCCGGTGCCGACGACGCGCATCGTCCACGGGGACGAACTGCTGGTCGTCACGCCGGCCACCGTGCGCAGGGCCACCGAGGCGCGATTGCGCGCCGTCAGCGAGCGCGGCCGGCTCGCGAGCTGGCTGTCCGGCAGCCTCGACGGGGACGTCTCGCGGACCGCCCGGACTTCGAGCGCGGCCCGGCCCGCCCCCGGCCCGAGCGGCAGCCCGGTCGGCGACGACGACGGCACGAACCGTCTCCGCGACTAACCCCCGACCACGGGTACATCCGAGCTGTCGCCATGTCACGCCCCGCCCCAATTTCTGACCGGGAGGTGAACCGCGGGCGGGGCTCGCGCGTCTGTCCCTGTATGCCCGCCTCACGTCGTCTCGCCAAGCCGCTGAGCTTGGCCCTCGCCACCGCTGCCGTGGCCGTCACCGCCGTCACCTCCGCCGCCGCTGCGGCGCCCCGGGTGCACTGGCACGAGATGTCGGACGGCCCGCTGTCCGCCCGCGAGTACGCCACCTCCGTCTGGACGGGCAAGGAGGTCCTCGTCTTCGGCGGCGACCGATACCCGTGCGCCCCGAACGCGAAATGCGTGGCGCCGACGGACCCGCCGCTCGCGGACGGTGCCGCGTACAACCCGGCGACGAACTCCTGGCGCAAGATCACCGACGCGCCGCTGCCGGTGCCGCACGCGTCCACCGCGGTGGCCGGCACGTACGTGTACGCGCTGATCGAACCGGACTACAACCTGCAGACATTCGCGGCCCAGACCCAGACGTTCGCGCGGTACTCGATCGCGAAGAACACCTGGAAGGTGCTCCCCCGACCCGCTTCGCAGCACGCGAACCTGACGCTGGCCGCCGTCGGCGACGACCTGATCGCCTACAGCAACGCGAAGGAGACCGCGAACGAGCGCGACTTCGTCTGGGACGCCGACGACGCGAAGTGGCGCAAACTGCCCGCCGACCCGGGCGGGCCGTTCAACGCGCGCGTCATCACCGACGTCGACGGCGACGCGGTCGTCGTCGGGATCTCCAAGGCCGACTCCGAGGTCGCCTCCGAGACCGCGCGCGTCGTCGCGGCCCGGCTCGATCTGGGCACGAAGACGTGGACGCACCTGCGGTCGTCCAAGATCGCCGCCGACGCGCCGCACTGGTTTGCCGCGGACGGCAAGGTCGTCAACGCGACCGGCGGCAAGCGCGCGGAGGGCGGTGACCCGCTCGGCGGGATCCTCAACCCGAGCGGTCGCGGCACCTGGAGCAACCTGCCCGCCCGCCCCGGCGGCCTGTCGCACCCGACCGTCCGATTCGAGTGGGCGCAGGCCGGGGGCGGCGCCTGGGTCGTAGCCGGGCGCTATGCCTACAACGCCGACACGCAAGTCGTGGACGAAGATCGGCGCGCTCGCACAAGCTCCGCGGGTACCTGCAGGGGCCGTCCGTCACCTGGGCCGGCGACCGGCTGTTCGTCTGGGGCGGGGCGATGTTCGACGGCTCCCCGAAGGGCCTGCGGGACGACGGCTGGACGTGGACGCCGGCGAAGACCTCTCGCTAGAGACGCCGTACGCTGCAACCGAACGGCCGTCGCGGGCCTCGCACCCGCGGCGGTCGTTTGCTGTCCCGGGCATCGCTCGCGACCGGACCGGCCGGTTGTGGCGCCCGCGAGCGTTCGGCGGGCTACCCTCCCGTGACGTGAGCCGGCATCGGATGTTCGCTCGGCGCGGGACGGCCCTCGCCGCCGCCGCGATCCTGCTCGCGGCCTGCGGCGGTTCGTCCGGCGAGCCGGCGGACGAAGAGCCCACCGCGTCCCCGCTGCCGTCCGCGACGGTGGGGCCCGCGTCCGGCACGTGGAAGGCGATCGCCGACGGTCCCCTGTCGCCCCGTCAGATGGCGGACGCGGTCTGGACCGGCAAGGAAGTCCTCGTCTACGGCGGTCACGACCTGCGCTGCGAGGAGTCGGCCTGCTACCCCGAGCCGGACGACATCCGCAAGGACGCCGCCGCCTACGACCCGGCGCGTGACTCGTGGCGCACGATCGCGCCGATCCCCGTCCGGACGCTGTTCCCCCAGTCCGCGGTCGTCGGCGACGCCGTCTACGTCCGCGCGACGCCGCGCCTGCCCGAGGACGCGGAGCCGCAGCCGGCCAGCTGGTTGACGTACTCGATCGCCGACGACGAGTGGGACGAGATCGCAAGCCCGGACGGAGAGGTCGTGCCGATCGCGGTCGGGGACAGGCTTGTCGCGGCCGACGTCGTCCGCGACAAGTACACGCTGTACGACGCGAAAGCCGACTCGTGGACCGCACTGCCCGCGAGCCCGCTCGGCCCGACGGAGGGTCAGGCCGTCGGCGACGGCTCGCGCCTGTACGCCGTCAGCAACCCCCCGATGGACAGCCCCGAGATCCCCGACCGCCTCGCCGTCCTGGACCTCGCGACCAAGCAGTGGACGCGCCTGGCGGACTCGCCGGCCAAGGGCGGCGGCGGGTGGCGATTCACCGGCGGGCGCCTCGTGGCGACGTACGTGTCCGAGCCCGAGCACGCCGCGGCGTCCTACGACCCGGCCGCGAAGAACTGGTCGTTGTTTCCGGGCCTGCCCGACCGGCCGGTCGGGCAGGCCAACTCCGTGACGTTCCTGACCGACCACTTCTCCGGGGACGGGATCGTCGTCGCCTCTCCGGACTACGCGCTGCGCGTGCCGGACATGACGTGGTCGACGATCCGCCCGCACGAAGCGCTCGGCGGGCTGGCCAACTCCGTCGTCGTGGACTACCCCGCGACGGCCTGGGCCGGCGACCGGCTCTTCGCCTGGGGCGGGAACCAGCGGGCGCGGGGCGAGGGCGCCGACGCCGAGACCCACCTGCGGGACGCGGGCTGGACCTGGACCCCTTGACCTGACTTATCGTCAGAATGGCAGGACGTCGAGGCACGCCGGCGCAGGCTCTGGGCCGGCGCCGGCTCTGGGTCGGGCGCTGGCTCGGGGTCTGGGTCCGGGTTCGGGTCGGGTTCCGGGCCTTCCGGGGTGGCCCAGGTGGTGGTGAGCTGCCAGGGCCTGTGGGCGTCGGGGTACCACGGCGGTCGCGGCTCGACCCCGCACGGCTCTGGGGCCGGGTAGCTCTCGCATGTCCGCGAGGACCGGGATCCAGGCGGCCACGTTCGCGTCCGTCTGACGAGCACTCAGTTCTTCCAGTTGATCGAGGAGGGTCGCGGGGATCGCGATCTCGAGGATGTCCTCGGTGCGCCTGGCCCTCTTCGTGCCGGCCGGGCGGACCGGGGTGATCCCCCCGGCGCACAAGTAACCCTCGGGTGTGGTCACCGCCCACCGCCACTGCGCGCCGGCCAGACCGGCGGCGATCGACCGGGCGAGCGCGGCGTGCACCGGGCCCCACCCGGCGAGCTCGGCCGGGAACTCTTCCGCGCCCAGCAGGGTCGAGAGGCGGACCTGCAACTCGACCCCACCGCGAACCGGGGCAGCAGCAGACCCCGGGCCCGGCCCGCATTCCTCGCCCAGCCCGCATTCCTCGCCCGGCCCGGCGGCCGGCGCCGGCTCGAGGCAGCCAAGCTCGGTGCCGTCGCCGGGACCGGGTCGTCAGGCTCGTCGGGGCCGGGGTCGTCGAGGTCGTCGTCGTCGGGGTCGGGCGGGTTCGCGAGCAGATGCGCGAGGATCTGCGCGTCGGTCAGCCCGCTGTAGGTCCCGTCGAGCATCCCGATATACAGGTCCGCGCGCAGGTGCCCGATCCGCCGCCGGTCCCCGGCCGTCTTCGCGGACTTCGCCAACCGGTCGATCCGATCGGAAGCCGCCGCATCCCGGCCCACCGGCAGGTGACGACCCGTCACCGTCACGGTGCCCTCCGGGTCGAGGTAGGCGGACACGTCCCGCTCCTCGATCGCCGCCTCGTACCGCTTCCTCGCCCACTCCGGGTCGAGCGCCATCAGCTCACGCCTGATCTTCGCCCCGAGCTGACTCGTCGTCCATCTCGACGCCCTCGGCACCAACTTCTCGCACACCCTGCGCGCAAGCTCGTCCGGCACAGCACCGATCATGAACGTGAACTTCTGGGCCCGCCGCTCGTCCAGTTCCCCAGCCAACATCCCCTCACCGAGGCGAGGGAGCCGCACGAAGATCTCCCAGGCGAAGTCGACCAGCCCGTCCGCCCCCCACGGGGTGAGCATCAACGCCGCCCGCACCTCGTCCGCCGCGTACCGGCTCACCTGCCCCGGCGCACTCCCCCACACCGCCGACGACCGCTGCGCCGTCTCCAACACCGCACCCAGGAACCGGGCCCGATCGTGCGCACCCTGCCGATCCCGCGCGACCAGAACGTCCACAACCTCACCGTCGGCCACCGAAGCGAAGTCGATCCCGGCGAGCAACACCGCGAGCCCCAGGCCCGGCGCCATCTGCGCCAACCCCTCCGGAATCGCCCGCGTCGCCGTCTCCATGACCCCGACACTACGGAACCCCACCGACAGTTCCCGGACCCTGGAAAGACCAAGGGAAATGCAAGCATCTGGTCGGATGCGACAACCCTGTCTTGACCTACCCAACACCCCCTGGAGAAGATCCCTGAGATCTGGGCGATTGCACCACTCGTTTCTATCTGATGGATACTCAGATGATTCGATCGGCCCCACGTCGGTCCGCCCGCGACGGAACCTGTCGCGGGCCGGCGATCATCGATCGGAGCGCGCGCCTCTCGGCAGCGACGCCGGCCGGCGGTACCCCGAGCGTCCGACCAGCGACACGCTATTGCGGGTCGGCGGGCGGACGGCACGGGCTGGGCCCGCCGGAGCACCGGCCGGACCGACCGGTTGGCGTCGAGTCGGCCGGACCGGCGTCGCGGCCCGCCGGGCTCACCGGGGATATCTTTTGGACCATGCCCCCGCACGTCCGAGCCGCCGCGCGCCCCCCGGCCGCCGTCGCGATCGCCGCCGCGCTCGCCACGGTTCTGGCCGGCTGCGGCGGGGGCACAGGCAAGGAGGCGGGCAGCACGCCCTCGCCGACCGCGACGTCGACGCCGGACGGGCTCGCCCCCGAGGTCGCCCGAGCGAACCCGCTGGGCGAGTGGAAACCGGTCGCCCCGGCCCCCCTGACAGCCCGTCACTCCTCGATCGCTGTGTGGACCGGATCGGAGGTCGTCGTCCTCGGCGGGACGGAGGGGGTCAACCACCCGCAGGACGGCGCGGTCTACGACCCGGACGCGGACTCGTGGCGCACGGTCGCGCCCGCACCCGTCAGCCTGCAGGACGCCTCGGTCGTCGCGATCGGCGGCACGGCCTACGTCCTGACCCGCTCCAAGGCGGAGGAGCGAGACGCGCCCCGGTTCTACGCCTACTCCCTGGACGCGAACACGTGGCGCCTGCTGGCGACTCCGCCGGTCGACCGCCCGGCGGACTGGGTGTTCCGGCTGGCCGTCGCCGGCGACCGGATCGTGGCATGGAACCCCGCACCGGCAAAGGAAGCGGGGCGCCGGGCGGGCCTGTTCTACAGCCCCGCGACCGATTCCTGGGCCGGGATGTCGGCCGACCCGTTCGGCCGCTCGGCGCACCGCGAGATGGTCGGCCTGCCCGACGGCAAGATCGCCTACTTCGGCGTCCAGCCCTGGGAGCCGGGTGTCGTCGCCGGCACCGCGGTCGCGCGCGAACCCGGCCGGTTCTACCGAGCGGCCGTCCTCGACCCGGACGCAGGCACGCGCTGGCGCAAGCTGCCGAACTCCGGCCTCGGGCTCCGCAAGGAACCCGGCGCGTGGGCCGCCGCGGGCGATGTCCTCGTCGCCGCGGACGCGGGCGTCGGCGCCTCCGTCCTGCGGAGCAACGGCGCGCCGGCGCCGGAGGGCGAGCCGGTGCCCACGGGCGGGACCCTCGACCCCACCGGCGGAATCTGGTCGACGCTGCCGGTGCGTCCGGAGGCCGCCGGAACCCCGCCCCTGTGGGCGAATGCATCCGGCGGAGGCGTCACCGTCCGCCACGGCTGGGCCTTCGACGCGGGCCGCGGCACGTGGGCGCAGGTGCCACCGCTGACCGCGAACGACGCACCGCTGGAGGAACCCGCCGTCGTCTGGGCCGGGGATCGGCTCTTCGCGTTCGGCGGCCACGTTCCGGCGGTCGGCGACTACAGCGGGCTGCTGAAGGACGCGTGGGTCTGGCAACCACCACCGGCGAGCGGGCCGGCGAGCCCGGTCCGGGCGGTCGCCGAGCAGCCCGACGACCCCGCGGCGCACGTCTGGTCGGACCTCGCCGCGGCCCCACTGCGGCCCTGGTTGCAGACCGTCACTGTGCCGATCGGCAAGGAAATTGTCGTGTTCGGCGGCGACACGGCCTGCCCGCCGGGAACCCAGTGCCCGGCCCCCCGGGTCAAGTCGGGTCGAGGCGGCGCCGCGTACGACCCGGGACGCGACCGTTGGCGCGCACTCGCGGCCCCGACGTTCTCGCTCTACCACGCCTCCGCGGTGGCGATCGGGCGGACGGTCTACGTCCTCGCGCCGGAGAACAACGCCGACCGCCTGCCGGAGTTCTACGCGTTCTCCCTGGAGACCGACACCTGGCGCCGGCTGCCCGACCCACCGATCGGCCCCAACGTCGGGACGCCGGCGGCGATATCGGCTGCCGGCGACCAACTCGTCGCGTGGGACCGGTTCCCGACGAAACATGAACCGACCGACCTGCGGTACGACCCGGCGCAGGACCAGTGGTCCACCGTGCCTGCCGACCCGTGGGGCATCGGCCAGGAACGCACCGTGCTCGGCCTGCCCGACGGCCGCGCCGTGGCGGTCTCGGCTCCCCTGCCCGCGATGTTGGACGCGTCGGGCCTGCGTCCGCCCCGGTTCTGGCGGGCCGCGGTGCTGGACGCGGAGGCCGAGGCCTGGGCGAAGCTACCCCCGTCCGGTCTCGCGGTGAGCCCCATCGGCAGCCCCGGGCACGGCCGCTGGGTCTGGGCCGGCGGCCGGATCGTCAACCCCGAGGTCGGGACGGTGCCGGCGGCCGCCTCGTCCACCGGGATGCTCGTCGGCGGCCCGGCGGCGCTGCCGACCGGCGGCGTCCTCGACCCGGTCGCCCAGGCGTGGTCGACCTTGCCGGGCCGGCCCGAGCGCGTAGGCGAGGTGCGCGGGGCGACCGACCCGATCGCGTGGGCGACGGCGGCCGGGGGCGACGCGGCCGTCCTGCGCGGCTGGATCTACGAGGTGCGGCGGCGCCAGTGGACGGAGGTCCCGGTGCTGCCCACGGCGCCCGACGGGCTGGTCGACCCTGCCGTGGCGGCGGTCGACGGCAGGCTCTTCGTCTGGGGCCGGACGCAGTCGCTGTTCGCCCCCGGCCAGAAGGCGGACGTGGAAGGCGTCGAAGGCTGGGTGCTGCGGCGGCCGGAATCCGGGTCAGACGAGTGAACCGCGGGTCGGCGCGGACCAGGACGCTGACCGCGGCGCTGATCTCGGCGCTGATCTCAGGCGCGGTGCTCGCGGCGTGCGGCGGCGGTCAGGACGCCCCCACCCCGGCGCCCACCGCGACGCCGTCCGTCACGGCCGCGCCCGCGGGCGAGTGGAGAGAGCTGGCCGCATCCCCGCTGTCTCCCCGCCGCCAGGCCGTCGCGGTCTGGACGGGCACGGAGGTCCTCGTCTTCGGCGGGGAGCCTGTCGCGTGCGCCGGCGCCGAGTGCGCGCAGCGTCCCGCCGGGGCGGACACGGACGCGGCGGCCTACGACCCGGCGGCCGACCGGTGGCGGCAGGTCGCTCCCGTGCCGGAGCTGGTGCTGGGCGCGGCCGCCGTCCTCGCCGGGCGCACGGTCTACACCTTCTCGAACGCAGGCGACGAGCCCAGCTTCCTCGCCTACGACCTCGACCGGGACCGGTGGCGCCGCCTGCCCGTGCCTCCGAAGCGCATCGCGTTCCCCCGCCTGACCGCCACCCGGGACGGCCGCGTCGTCGCCACCCTCCTCGACCACAAGGAGCGCGGCGATCGCGACTGGGTGTTCGACCCGGCGGGCGAGGGCTGGACGGCCCTGCCCGCGGACCCGCTCGGCATCGCGGACAACCGCTTCATCCTGAGCGTGGACGACGGCGCCCTCGTCCTGGTCGGGGTGAAGCGGGGCGCGAACCCGGACGTCGTCGCGCCGATCTATGCCGCCGCCCGGCTCGGCCCGGGCGAGGACGAGTGGACGGCGCTGCCGAACTCGAGCGTGACCGTCGACGTCCAGGTCTGGTGGGCGGTCGGGTCGACGGTGGTCAGCCCGCTGGGCGGCCGGGGGCGCCCCGGCGCCGACGGCGCCCCGGCCGAGACCTACCCCTACGGCGGCATCCTGGACCTCGCGGTGGGGCAGTGGGCCCCGCTGCCCGAGCCGGTCCCGCGGCACCCGCGCGCCACCACCGGCGACCCGCTGCTGTGGGCCCAGGCCGGCGGGCGCGAGACGGTCGTCTCCGGCGCGAACGTGCTGCACGTCCCCACCGGGCGGTGGTACCGCCTCGCCCCCCCGTCCGACCTGCGGGACCTGGTCGAGCCGACCGTCACCTGGGCCGGCGACCGCCTGTTCGTGTGGGCGGCGATCGAGGCCCCGGGTGCCTCGGCGGACGCCCCGCTGCGCACGACGGGCTGGACCTGGCGGGCGGCCGGACTGCCCTGAGCGGGCACGCCGGCCCCGCCACCGCCCACGGCTGGACGAATAGCACCCAAGGTCGCGTACGATTAGCAGTCGCCGGGCACGAGTGCCAAAGTCGACCCGAGTGCCCAGGGTAAGAAAAGACAGAGCCAGGAGGACGGGTGCCGACCTACCAGTACACGTGCACCGAGTGTGGAAACGACCTCGAGGCCGTGCAGAAGTTCACCGACGACGCGCTGACCGAATGCCCCGCGTGCCAGGGCAAGCTGCGCAAGGTGTTCTCCGCCGTCGGCGTCGTCTTCAAGGGCTCCGGTTTCTACCGGACGGACAGCCGCGCGAAGACCTCGGCGGCTGACACGCCGTCGTCCAAGTCGTCGTCGTCGAGCGAGAAGTCGTCCGGCGACAAGGCCTCGTCCAACGACGCGGGGGCGTCCGGCAAGTCCGAGAGCGCACCCAAGAGCGAGTCGAAGCCGAAGTCCGAGTCCGGCTCGTCGGGCAAGAAGTCGAGCGAGTCGGCTGCCTGAGCTCGCCCCCCGCAGCACCCGGAACCCCGTCCTCGCGGCGGGGTTTCCGCAGTTCAGGACGCTGTTCGCGGTTGCGCTTGTGGACAACTGGCGGCCGCCGAAATCGCCCTGTGGACGGTCGTTCGCGGGTCGGTGCCCGCGGCTAGGGTCCTCGCCATGACCGACGCGCCCGCCGCATCTCGCGGCACCACGCCCACCGCCGAGATCGGGGTCATCGGCGGCTCCGGGTTCTACAAGTTCCTCGACCAGGCGACCGAAGTCGCCGTCGAGACCCCGTTCGGTCCGCCCAGCGACCCGCTCGTCGTCGGCGAGATCGCCGGGCGGCGGGTCGCGTTCGTCCCGCGCCACGGCACCGACCACCGGTGGCCGCCGCACCGCATCCCGTACCGGGCGAACCTGTGGGCGCTGCGCTCCTTGGGCGTCCGGCAGGTGCTCGCGCCGTGCGCGGTGGGGTCGCTGCGCCACGACCACCCCGTCGGGGCGCTCGTGGTGCCTGACCAGGTGGTCGACCGCACCTCCGGTCGGGCGCAGACGTTTTACGACGGGCCTCCGGCGAAGACGGTGCACGTCTCCTTCGCCGATCCGTACTGCCCCGCGGGGCGGGCGGTCGCGGTCGCGCGAGCCGGTGCCGGGGGCTGGGACCCGGTCGACGGCGGCACCCTCGTGATCATCGAGGGCCCCCGGTTCTCCAGCCGGGCGGAGTCCCAGTGGTATGCCGCGCAGGGCTGGTCGATCGTCGGCATGACGGGCCAGCCGGAGGCGACGCTGGCCCGCGAGCTGGCCCTCTGCTACACCCAGGTCGCGCTGGTGACGGACCTGGACGCGGGCATCTCCTCCGGCGAGGGCGTCACCCAGCTCGACGTCTTCGCGGTGTTCGAGAAGAACGTCGGGCGCCTGCGCGAGCTGATCGTGGACGTCGTCGCCGCGCTCCCGCGCGAGCGCACCTGCCCGTGCCCCGGCACGCTGGACGGGATCGCCACGGGGATCGAATTGCCATGACCGATCCGAGCGAGATCAGGCGGCGCGGCACCCGGGCCTTGGCGGTCGGGCTACGGCACCGCCGGGTGGTCGCGGCCGCGCTCGCCGCGGGGTCGGTCGCGGCGGGCGTGTCCGCGCTCGCACCGGCCGGGCCCGCCACCGCGGCGGTGCTGACCGCGACACGCGACCTGCCCTGGGGCACGCGGCTGGCCGAGTCCGACCTGCGCTCCGTCGCGCTGCCCGTCTCCGCAGTTCCGGACGGGGCGGTGACCGACGCGGCAGCCACCCGCGGGCGGCTGCTCGCCGGCCCCGTCCGGCGGGGCGAACCGATCACGGACGTCCGCCTGGTCGGGCCGGCCCTGCTCGACGGATGGGTCGACGGGGACGAGGGCCTGGTCGCGACGCCGGTGCGGGTGGCGGACGCTGAGTCGGCGGCGCTGCTGCAGGCGGGCGACGCGGTCGACGTGCTGGCCGCAGAGGAGAACTCCGACGCCGCGGTCGTCGCGTCCGGCGTCCGGGTGCTGTCCGTACCTCGGCCGGGCGAGGGCGGCGCGGCGATGCTCGCCGACGGGGCCCTGATCGTCCTCGCGACCACACCGGAGGTCGCCGCGCACCTCGCGCGCGCGGCCCTGACCAGCCGGCTGTCGGTGACTCTTCTCGCCTTGTGAGCGTGCGCGCGGTGTCCCGGCGCGACATCCGGGAGCGATAGCGTGACCGCCGATCGGGGCCCGGCGCCGCGGGCCCTCCGGCCGAACGCCGAGGAGTTAGCTGATGTTGAAGGGCTTCAAGGAGTTCCTGCTCCGCGGGAACGTCGTCGAGTTGGCCATCGCGGTCGTGATCGGCACGGCGTTCGCGGCCGTGGTCGCCGCCTTCACGGAGTCGTTCGTCAAGCCGACGATCAACTACGTCATGGGGGGCGGTGTCAACGGCGGGACTGTGGCGCTGGACAAGGAGAATCGCCTGGCCTTCGGCGGGTTCACCAACGCCCTGATCACCTTCGTGGTCACCGCGGCTGTCGTCTACTTCGTGTTCGTGCTGCCGTTCGAGCGGCTGAAGAAGCTGCGTAAGAAGGAGGACTCGACTCCCGCTCCCGCAGTCACGCCGCCTGACATCCTCCTGCTCCAGGAGATCCGGGACTTGCTGCGCGGTGACACCGTCGACCCGGCACCCGGGTCCGGTTCACACAAGGCGTTCTGAGCGGTCAGGCGGTGGCCGCGGGCGGTCCCTCGGTCTCGACGATGCCGGCACCGGAACCGGCGTCGACGACGCGCGGGCGGGCCGTCAAGTGGCGTTCCTCGATCCGGGCCAGGAAGAAGACCAGGGCGAGCATCACCAGCGGCATGAGGAACGCTGCGAAGAGGGTCATGGGGCTCGGGCTCTCGGGTGGCAGGGCCGCTCCCCCGGGAGGGGAAGCGGAAACTGATCAGATTCAGTGGGTAGTGCCAGGAGGTACTTTCGGGCTGCCCTGATACCTCGGGGCACACACGAGCTCGCGGCAAGATCGAATTCACACGTCCGGAGTGCCGGAAGCCGCGAAAATCTCGTGCGACTGTGCTGCGACGCGAGTGTCGGAGGCGGGCGCCGTGCTCACGCGCCGACCGCTCGCCGGCACGGACGACCGGCCGCGCGCACCGCGCAGGGCGAGTTCGACGTCCGGGTAGATCGGCAGGGAGGCGCACAGGCCGGTGATCTCGAGGAGCCGGCGGACGATGGGGGACGGGCCGGCGACCCGGACCCACGCCCCCAGCGCCGAGGCACGCGACCCGAGGGTCGCCATCGTGCGCAGGCAGGCCAAGTCGCAGAACGAGGCCTCGGACAGGTCGATGACCATGCCGGTCGGGCGACTCCGCAGGACCTCGAGCAGCTCTGCGTGCAGGGCCGCGGCATTGCTCAGGTCGTAGTCGCCGTGCAGGACGGCGACCGCAACACCACTGGCTCGGCGGACGGTGACATTTGCGTCCATGGCTCCTCGATTCTCGGCGGGGTAGGAGCGGACGTGGGCCGCCATTGTGGGCGGCTCCACTCGACGAATGGGGGTGGAATCCGGTCGGCCTTTACGGCACTTTTGCGTACCCGCGAGGCCATAGCGGACAAATCGGACGTACCGGACACACTCGTCGCTGAGCCGCGCCGGCGCCGGCTTGGGGACCACCTCTCGCTGTGACGAGACGGTGGCTCAGGGTGCTCACATCGCCGCTGGTCAGGGCCCTTTTAGTGCCTTTCCAGCCGCGTCGCGTAGGCCGGCAGTCCACATGGTGGGGTCGGGCTCCCGGGGGTCGCGTGGCCATTGACCATCCCGTGATCAGAATTCATTTCAGTCCAGAAGAAAGGCCCCTAATACCGTTGATGTAATTACTTCGCGGCATGTCGACTTTCGCCGGTTCGCCCGGGGTGAAGATCGTCATTGCGACAAATGATCAATTCGGCGGAAGTTCCACTGTCGTCGTGATGCGCACCAACGCCGGCCGCGGCGGAACCGAGCCGAACCCGAACCGCACCGCCGGGTGGACCGGGGCCAGCGCCCCGAGGTCGACACCGTCCAGGCTCGCAGTCACCGCCACGACCGGGCGCAGGTCCTGGGCGCCGTACCACTCGCGGCGCCCGCCGCCGGCGCTCCCCCGGGTCCGGACGCCCGGCAACACGAGGCGCGCCGGGACGTCGAGGGCGGCGATCCACGCCGGCCGCCGCGCCAGGGCGCCGGGCACCGCCTTCAGCAGTCGTCCGAGCGGCTCCCGCCGGCCCAGCTCGAACCGGACCACCAGCCCGCCCGCCCGCACCGTCCACTCGGCGGCACCCGGACCCACGTCCACCGGGACGACCGCGACCTCGTCGAACGTGTACGTCGCCCCGACGAACTCCGCGAGCTGGGAGGTCTGCGCGAGGAGGAGCCGGTGCCCGGAGGGGGTCTCGACCATCACGTCGCTCACCGGCCCGAACGGCGACCGCGGCCAGTGCCCGAGGACGATCCGGGTGCCCGACGCCGTCCCGAGGCCCGCGATCCAGCCGTCGAACACCAACCGCGGGCCCGCCACGGCGTCCATCCTGCCGGGCGCGGCTAAGCGCACGGCTGCGGGATCGTCTGCGCCGGCCAGCGCTCGACGCCCTCTCCCGTCACGGTGTAGGCGGCGCGTTCGTCCGCGGCCAGCCACAGGTGCGTGTCGCCGCGGCTGAAGCCGGTGTCGACCGCGTCCGGGGGAAGGGTCGAGTCCGCCTCGTACGGGAGGGCCAGAAACTTCGCCGCCCACGTCCCCTCCGGATCCCGGACGAACGAGTGCTCAGCCCGCGCCAACTGGAGGCGGCTGCCGCCGGCGTGACAGTGGGCGTCGGCGACCCGCGAGTGGACGACCGCCGCCGGGACGCACGCGCGGCCCGGCTCGGACCACAACTCGACGTCGTGCTGGCTGTCCGTAGCCGGGTCGAACTCGGCCGGGTCGCACTGAGCCCACGCCTCGCCCTTCCACGGCCCGCCGGCGATCTCACTCGGGCCCGGCCGGTGCACCACCACGAACGCGACCTTGGCGCGCCCGCTGGCGGGATACGTGAGCAGGGCCTGCGCTCCTCGGTGCGGACGAGAAACGAGCCGCCCGCGCGACGCCGTCCGCGGCCCGCAGGCGGCGAGCGCCGTCGACGCGAGCGCGAACCTCGCGAGTGCACGCCACATCCAGTCCTCCGCTCGAACGTCCTGCCTGAAGACGCGGCAGGCGCGTCGAACGGTCAACCCGATGCACTGCCGTCTCCAGCGCCATGCGCCGGAACCAGAAGCCGATCGTCTGGTCGGCGGGGTTCCACGTCGCGGACGGGGCGGCCGGGCCGCGTTCGGTCAGCATCGCGACGAGCGCGTCGAGCGAGTCGGCGAGCCAGCCGATCGGGTCGGACTCGGCGGCGGGCCAGTTCGGCGGCCAGGGGTCGGGCTCCCGCTGGAGCTCCGTGCAGGCGACCTTGCGCCGGTAGACCATCGCGACGTGCTGGACGAGAGCGCGCACCGTCCAGTCCGGGCAGCTCGGGACGCGGGCGTCCAGCGCGGTCGCGGCGACCGCGCCGAGCCGGGCCGCGTCCGCCCGGAGGACCTCGACATACCGAGCCGGCTCCAGTCGCGTCATCGCGCCGGTATCGCGCTCGCTGACGGCTTCTGCGACGCGCGGATCGGGTCGAAAACTGACGATCCGTCAGTACCGGGAAGGTTCGCTGGGATCCACGCCGTCGAATCCCGTTGGGCCGAGATCCATCTCGAACGTGCCGTCAGAATGCAGGACCGGTCGGCGTTCCGACCCCTGGGCGCTGTACTTTTCGACCTGGGAGATCCGCAGGCCGTCCGGACGGGTGAAGTCGACGAGGGCGATCGCGACCCAGGACGAGGCTTCCGTCTGGTCGTAGACCGGGGCGGTCACAGTCGAGTCTCGCCCGTCCGTGACCACGGCCCGGGCGCGACGGGTGGCGAAACCACCCGCGCCGGCCCCTGCGCCCGAATGCGCACACAGGAGCACATACCCCTGCTGGTCGGGCTGCTGATCCGCACCGTTTCCGAGCTCGGCTCGCGGGGGCCGTCGAGCCGCAGGAACGGCTCCTCCGACAGCGAACCGAGGTTCCGGTAGTAGACGACTCGTGCGGCGTCGGCCTTGTCCTTCTTGCGGCCGAGGCCGCGGCTGACCCGGCCGACGGGCCCGGAACGGGCGGACCGCGGGGCGATTTCGGCCCGCCGGACGAACATGACGTACAGGTCCGGGCCCCTCGCGGCGGCGTTGTCTTTCGCGTGGCGGCGCCCGTCCCACAGCAGCGTGGCGGTGACCAAGACCCCGCGGTCGGCCTTGTCCAGCGGGATCGTCGCGCAGTCGCCCTTCGCCAGTACCTGCATCGATCCCGCCTTCCGATTGCGTTCTGTCACCTTAAGCGGCCGAAGTGCCCCATTCGTCCGGCTTGTCCACTACGGGACGTTGTCGTCCGGACTGACGGGTGACAGCGCCCGCCCCAGATGACAAGGTCGTATCGGCCCCTGAAAGACCCCGAAAATTGCGACTGGTGAGTCCTACTCTGGAATACGCCATCGAGACATGGGGAGATCCGATGCCACGTCGTCGCTTCGACTGGAACGCGGTGCCCGGCCCGGTGCTGCGCCGGCTAGCGCGTGAGCTCGGCCTCACGGGCTCCCCCGCGGCCGCGCTGGCCGGGGCGTACGGCAACGACCCCCGCGCCGAGTTCGTCCGCGACGCGTGGCCGGCGCTGCGGGACGGCTGGCTGGCCAAGGACACCCCCGGGCGGCGCCGCGTCGTCGAGGAACTGCGCGACCTCGGGCTCGGCGACAGCAGCCTGCCGATCGGCAACCGCGAGCAGCAGCTGGCTTACCTCGCCTCCTGCCGCAACGCCGGGTCGCTACGCCAGGTCGTGCTGGCCGCGTTCCACGTCCTCGGCGAGTCCGCGGCCCCCGTGCCGCTGGCCGCTCCCCCGACCCCCGCGCCGGCGTCCGGCCTCGAGGGCGAGATCGACCGGGCGTGGGTGGAGTTCCAGGGGCGGCTCGAGTCCGCGCTGAACGACCTGCACGAGGGCTTCTTGTTCGTCGAACTGCCGGCCTCGTTCCCCCCGGGTGACCCGGACGCGATGCCGCCCTTCGTCCAGCTCGAGGCGCACGACCACGGGTTCCGCGCCGAGCTCAGCGCGGAGGCGTTCGCCTTCGGCCGCGCGTACCGGCTCGAGGCCGGGCAGCGGCGCGCGCTGGTCGAGCTCGGTTGGAAGCCCGAGTTCGACCGGGACGCGGCGAGCAGCGAGCTCGGCGACTACTCCCTGTCTGTGCCGCGCTCCGGGTCGCCGAAGCTGGCCGTGACGGTCGTCCGCTCGGTTCGGGACGTCCTCGCGGTGCTGCACCCGTCCTTCCTCGCGCCGACCGGCTTCTGGGAGGACAAGGACACCGAGTTCGACCGCATCGACCACGCCCCGGACAGCGGTGCATACGGCTCGGCCGGGACGAACGACGAGAGCCTCGGCCACCCGGACGCCGACGGCGACGCGGACCTCGCCGACCAGTCGGACACCGAGATCCACGTCGTCGACAACGCCGCGCACCTGCGCGTCCTCGTCGACAATGCGCTGGAGCCGCTGCTGGGCGGACCGCCGAACCACGACACCGACGACGACGTGATGATCGAGTGCGACCACGGCACGCTCTACGTCAGCGTCTCGCCGGAGGCCCCGTTCCTGACGATGTTCTGCCCGCTGCTGCGCAGCGTGCCGGGCTCACCGTCGACGATGAAGCGGCTCAACGCGCTGAACCAGAAGTTCCGCCTCGTCCGCCTCACGTGGGAGGGCGGCGTGGTCATGGTGACGATGGACCTGTGGTGCGCCCCGTTCTCCCCCGCCCTCGTCCGCCAGTCGGTCGAGGCCATGATGACCCTCGTCGACACCCACGGGCCGGAGATCCGGCTCGAGGTCAAGGGCCGACCGTACGTAGAACGGAATGACAGCTAGTCAGGTTCCTTACAGGCGGGGGTCCACCGGTTCCGACTCCAGCGCGAGGACGGCGAAGACGCACTCGTGCACACGCCAGAGCGGCTCGCCACGGGCGCCCCGCTCGAGGGCCTCGAGGCCGAGCGCGTACTCCCGACCGGCCAGTGAGCGTTTGTGCCCCAGGCCGCGGCGGCGCAGGCGCTCGAGGTTGGCCGGCTCGGTGTAGTCCGGGCCGTAGATGATGCGCAGGTACTCGCGCCCACGCACTTTCAGCCCGGGCTGGACGAGGCCGCGCTTCGCCCGGACCAGGTTCGCGGCCGGTTTGACGACCATGCCCTCCCCGCCGGCATCGGTCAGCTCCTCCCACCAGGTCGTGGCGGCAGCGCAGGAGTCGGCGTCGGTGGTGTCGACGAAGAGCCGCCGCGTCGGCGCGAGGATCTGCGGGTCGGCCGCGACCAGACGGTCCGCGAGGTCGAGGTGGAACGTGTGCGGCTGCTCGTGGAACGCGGTGTCGCCGGCGGCCAGGACCTGGAAGGGCGCGAACTGAACCCCCGTCAGACCTTCGGTAGGCCAGCAGTACCGGCGGTACGCGGCGGTGAACGCCTCAGCGTTGACGGCCCGGGCCCGGGTGCGCTCGGCGAGGTCGCCGACGTCGACGCCCGCGGCGGCCGCCCGGTCGAGGACCCCGATTGCAGCGGGCAGGGCGGCCCGCGCGGCCGCGCCGACGGCCGCGTACTGCTGGCGCAGCAGGCCCTCCGCCTTAGCGCTCCAGGGGAGCAGTTCCGCGTCGAGCAGCAACCAGCCGGCGCCGAGTTCGTCGAACAGACCGGCCTTCTCGGCGGCGTCGCGGACGCGGCCGACGAACTCTGCCGTGAGCTCGGGGCCGAAGAACGGGCGGCCCGTCCGCGTCCACAGGGCGCCGCTCGCCCCGCCGGGCGCGCCGAACCGACTTTGCGCCGTCTCGAGGTCGCGGCACACGAGCAGGACAGCCCGCGAGCCCATGTGCTTCTCCTCGCACACGACGGCGTCTACGCCCTCGTCCCGGAACGCGCCGAAGGCCTGGTCCGGATGTTCGAGCAGGCCGGGCAGCGCGGACGTGGCAACCGGGCTCATCGTCGGCGGCAGGTAGCGCAGCCAGCGCGGGTCGATCGCGAACCGGGTCATCACCTCGAGCGCGGCGGCCGCGTTCTCCTCCCGGACGGAGATGCGCCCGTGCAGCCGGGTCTCCACGACCCGACGACCCGTCACATCCGTGATGTCGAGGACGTCCGGCTCGCGGCGGCCGGCACCGGGGCGCAGGGCGTCCGCGGCCGCGAGGCCGGGATTCATCGGGAAGGGCTTCACCGGCTCGTAGTAGACCCGCGCCGCCGGGACGGAGACGAGTTCGCGCTCCGGATAGCGCAGGGCCGTCAGCCGGCCACCGAAGACGGCCCCGGTGTCCAGGCACATGGTGTTGTTGACCCACTCCGCACTCGGGACCGGCGTGTGCCCGTAGAGCACCAGCGCCTGCCCGCGGTAGTCCTCCGCCCACGGGTAACGGATCGGTAGGCCGAACTCGTCGGTCTCGCCGGTCGTCTCGCCGTACAGGCAGAAGCTGCGGACGCGTCCGGACGCCCGTCCGTGCATGCGCTCCACCAGGCCGGCGTGGCAGACGACGAGGCGCCCTCCGTCCAGGACGTAGTGCGAGACCAGCGAATCCATGAACCGTGCCGCCTCGGCGCGGAACTCCTCGGGCTCGCCGTCGAGCTGGGCCAGCGACTCGGCCAGCCCGTGACTGACCGTCACCTTCTTGCCCCGCATGGCACGCACCAGCTTGTTCTCGTGATTGCCGGGGACGCAGAACGCCTCCCCCGCGCCGACCATGCCCATCACCAGGCGCAGGACTCCCGGCGTGTCCGGGCCGCGGTCGACGAGGTCACCGAGGAACACCGCGCGGCGGCCCTCAGGCGGGACGGCCCCGACCGGGCGGCCCGCCTCGTCCCGACGCAGGGTGTAGCCCAGCTCCGTCAGCAGCGCCTCGGTCTCCGCGCGGCAGCCGTGGATGTCGCCGACCACGTCGAACGGGCCGGTCTCGTGGCGCAGGTCGTTGAACAGGCGGTCACGCACGACCGTCGCGCCGGCGACTTCCTCGACGGAGCGCAGGATGTGCACCCCACGGAAGCCCTCGCGCTCGAGCCCGCGCAGCCCCCGGCGCAACTGGTCGCGCTGACGGTGCAGGACGCCGGGCCCGAACTGACGGTCCGGACGGTCGACGTTGCGGGCCGCGCAGACCGACTCGGGGACGTCGAGCACGATCGCGATCGGCAGCACGTCGTACTCGCGGGCGAGCGCGACGAGCTTCGCCCGCGCCTCGGACTGGACATTCGTCGCGTCGATCACGGTGAGCCGGCCGGCGGCGAGCCGCTTGGCGGCGATGAAGTGCAGGACGGCGAACGCGTCCGGGGTCGCGGCCTGGTCGTTCTCGTCGTCGGCGACGAGCCCGCGGCAGAAGTCGCTGGAGACGACCTCGGTGGAGGCGAAATGCGTGCGCCCGAACGTCGACTTGCCCGACCCCGTCGTCCCGATCAGGACGACGAGGCTGAGCGCGGGGACGGCGATCCGTCGTTCCCTCACAGGGAGCGCAATCTGACCCTCTGTCATGTCTCCACCGTCCGGGTGAACACGGCGAGCTGGGTCGGCGGGCCGATCTCGGGATCGTCGGTACCGACGGGCAGGTACCGGACGGTGTAGCCGAACCGCGCGGCGACTCGGTCGGCCCAGTCGGCGAACTCCGCGCGCGTCCACTCGAACCGGTGGTCGCGGTGGCGCAGGCGGCCCGGGGCGAGGCTTTCGAATCGCACGTTGTGCTCGACGTTCGGGGTCGTCACGATCACCGTGCGCGGGGCGGCCGCGCCGAAGACGACCTTCTCTAACGCGGCGAGGCGCGGGAGGTCGACGTGCTCGATCACCTCCATGAGGACGGCGGCGTCGAGGCCGGCGATCCGTGCGTCCCGGTAGGTCAGCGAAGACTGGAAGATACGCAGCCGTGCCCGGCGCGCCTCGGGCATGCGGTCGAGTTTGAGCTTGCGGGCAGCGATCTCCAGCGCACGCGCGGAAACGTCCACAGCGACGACCTCGGTGAAGGCGGTGTCCTCGAGCAGCGCGGTGACCAGCGCACCCTCGCCGCAGCCGAGGTCGGCGACCCGGGACGCACCGGCCGCGCGCAGAGCCGCGAGCACCGCGCCGCGGCGGGCGACCGCCAGCGGCACCGGCTTGTCCGGCTCCTCCAGCACCTCGGCGGGGGCGAGCGCGTCGTCGATCGCGTCCGGGTCGGTGTCGTCCACCTCGGCGAGGCGGGCGAGCGCGTCGCGGGTCAGGGAACCCCGGTGATTGAGGTAGCGACGGGTGATCAACGCTTTCTCGGGGTGCGTCGCGAGCCACCCTTCGCCGGCCCGGACGAGCTTGTCGACCTCGTCCAGGCTGACCCAGTAGTGCTTCGCGTCGTCGAGCACCGGGAGCAGGACGTAGAGGTGGTTGAGCGCGTCGGCCAGGCGAAGCTCGCCGCGCAGCCACAGGTCGACGTACGGCGAGTCGCCCCAGCCGGGCATCGTCGGGTCCAGCGGGATCGCGCTCGCCTCGACGTCCCAGCCCAGCGGGCCGAACACCCGCGCGGCCAACTCGGGCCCGCCGCGGCAGGGCAGCGCGGGGATATGGACCTCGAGCGGCAACCTCTCGGTCGCTACCTCCGGCTTCGCTTTGCAGGTTCCGGTCATCGCCGTGCGGAACACGACCTTCAGCGCTCCGGCCAGCAGGCTGGACGCCGCGTACGGCCGGTCGTTGACGTACTGCCCGAGGGTGAATCCCTCGGTCGCCGTGCCTTTACGGCCGCGGACGAGCCCGACGGGGTCCACCTCGAGCAGGACCGCAGCGGTCGTCCGCTCGTCCGTCGCCTCGGGGTAGAAGACGTGGGCGACACCCGTGGAGACCGCGAATTCCTGCACCTTGTCCGGATGCTTGTGCAACAGGAATCCGAGGTCGGACGCAGGTTGGCGGGTCGTACCGATCGTGAGGAGCACGCTCGGCATCATCGCGCATGCCCGGCGCCCGGGTCGCCGGGGTTTTCGGGAGCTGTCGCAAGGGGCGAGCACACCGATCTCGCCCGCCCGGCGGGACCGAAAATTTCCCGAATGATCGAGGTCAGATCGCGGCGGCGTGGGGAAGGATCGGGGGCACATCGTGACCGCCATCACGCAGGCGGCCCGCAAGGACGGGAGATCCCGCATGACAGTTGGCCAGCAAGCCCCCGACCGCACTGGTCAGTCGAGCACCGACGTGGACGCGGTGGTCGTCGGTGCCGGGTTCTCGGGCCTGTATGCGCTGCACAAGCTGCGTAACGAGATGGGCCTGCGAGTCAGGGTCTTCGAAACCGGCGGCGGGGTCGGCGGCACCTGGTACTGGAACCGGTACCCGGGCGCGCGCTCGGACTCGCCCAGTTACATCTACGGTTACACCTTCGACGAGGACCTCTGGCAGGAGTGGGAGTGGAGCGAGCGCTACCCCCAGCAGGACGAGATCCGGGCCTACCTCGAGCACGTCGCCCAGCGGTACGACCTGAACCGCGACATCTCGTTCGACACCAAGGTCACCGCAGCCACGTTCGACGAGGCGACGAACTCCTGGACGGTTGAGACGGACCGCGGTGCGACCATCACCGCGAAATACCTCCTCACCGGCGTGGGTGCGCTCTCGGCGTCGAACATCCCCGACTTCGCCGGGCTCGACTCCTTCGAGGGCAACGTCCACCACACCGGGCGCTGGCCGCACGAGGGGGTCGACTTCACGGGCCAGCGGGTCGGGATCATCGGTACCGGAGCGAGCGCCGTCCAGGCCACACCGCTGATCGCGAAGCAGGCGAGCGAACTCACGGTGTTCCAGCGCACGGCCAACTACGTCCTGCCGGCCCGCAACGGCCCCGTCGACCCCGAGGTCACAGCCGCCCGCAAGCGGGACTTCCCCGGGATCAGGGAGCGCTTGCGGACCTCGTTCTTCGGCTTCGAGCTCTACCCCCTGGAGAAGGGCGTCCTGGAGTCGACAGACGCCGAGATCGAGCACGAGCTGATGACCCGTTGGGAAGAGGGCGGGTTCGCCCTCTGGCTGGGTTGCTACATCGACGTCTTCTTCCACCAGGAGGCGAACGACAAGGTCAAGAAGTTCATGCACGAACGGATCCGCGAGAAGGTCGAGGACCCCGCGGTCGCCGACCTGCTGACGCCCACCGGCTATCCGTTCGGGGTGAAGCGCATCCCCCTCGACTCGGGCTATTTCGAGTCGTTCAACCTCCCCCACGTCCACCTGGTAGACGTGAAGTCCAACCCGATCGCGGAGATCACCCCGTCCGGCGTGCGGCTCGCGGACACGACGGAGTACACGTTCGACACGCTCGTGTTCGCTACGGGCTTCGACGCCATGACCGGCCCGCTGAACCGGATCGACATCCGCGGCCGCGACGGTCGGCTGCTGCGGGAGAAGTGGGCCGAGGGCCCTCGGACCTACCTGGGCCTCACGAGCGCCGGCTTCCCGAACCTGTTCACCATCACGGGGCCGCAGAGCCCGTCGGTTCTGTCGAACATGCCGATCTCGATCGAGCAGCACGTCGACTTCATCGCCACGATCATCGCCGACATGCGCGAGAGGGGCGCAGAGACGATCGAGCCGACCGTCGAAGCCGAGGACGCCTGGGTGGCACACAACCAGGAACTCGCGGACGCGACGCTGTTCACGGTCGCGGACACCTGGTACATGGGCGCGAACATCCCCGGCAAGCCACGCGTGTTCATGCCGAACCTCGACTTCGTCGGGCCGTACCGCCAGAAGTGCGACGAGGTCGCCGCCAACGGATTCTCCGGCTTCACCTTCACCGGCGCCGAGCAGGGAGTGCACGCATGATCGAGAATCCGTACTACAGCCCCGACTTCCACGGCGAGTACGACCTGATCAGCGTCGGGCGGCTGGACCTCGAGGACGGCGGCACAATCCCCGACTGCCAGCTGGCGGTGGCCACGTTCGGCACCCTGAACGACGCCAAGGACAACGCGATCCTGGTGACCACCTGGTATTCCGGCACGCACCAGATCTTTCGCGACGTCTACATCGGGCCGGAGCACGCGCTGAACCCGGAGCGGTACTTCATCGTCGTGGTGAACCAGATCGGCAACGGCCTGTCCACCTCGCCGCACAACACCGACGGACCCAACGCCGAGATCGCCATGTCCAGGTTCCCGAAGGTGCGCATCGGCGACGACGTCGTCGCGCAGGAACGTTTGCTGCGCGAGCATTTCGGCATCGAACGCCTGCAACTCGTGACCGGTGGGTCGATGGGCGCCCAGCAGACGTACGAGTGGGCCGTCCGCTTCCCGGACAAGGTGCTCCGCGCCGCAGCCATGGCAGGGACGGCCCAGAACACCCCCCACGATCAGCTCTTCGCCACGGTGCTCGGCGAGGCAATCACCTCCGACCCCGCGTGGAACGACGGGGAGTACAAGAGCAACGCGGACGTCGTCGCCGGGCTCGAGCGGCACGCCCGAGTCTGGGGGGTCATGGGTTTCTCCACCGAATTCTGGAAGCTGGAGGTCTGGCGGGCCCTGGCGTTCGAGTCCAAAGAAGGCTTTCTCGAGGGCTTCCTGCAGCCCTACTTCACCGCGATGGACCCGAACGACTTGCTGGCGATGGCGTGGAAGTGGCAACAGGGCGACGTCACCCGGCATACCGGCGGCGACCTGGCCGCCGCCCTGGGCCGGATCACCGCGAAGACGTTCGTTATGCCCATCAACGAGGACATGTTCTTCCCGGTCCGCGACTGCCGGGCGGAGCAGGAGATGATCGCGGGCAGCGAGCTTCGCGTCGTCGAGGACATCCTCGGCCACCTCGGCCTGTTCGGGGTCGCGCCGACGTTCATGGAACAGATCGACCGGCACCTCGGGGAGCTGCTCGCCACGGAGGTGACGTAGGTCAGGAATCGCTGTGCAGGTGGGCCCGTTGGCCTTCTCGGTCGAAGACCATCACAACTTCGGCGGGGCCGTCGAGGGCGTCGATGACGTGCGGGGTCATGGTGGAGAATTCCGCGGCCTCGCCGGTCTCGACGACGATCACGCGCTCGCCGAGCACCAGTCGGATCCGCCCGGACAGCACGTAGAACCAGTCGTGGCCGGGGTGCACCCGCGGTTCGGGCTGCCGTTTGCGCGGTTCCAGGCGCATCTTCATTGCGGTGGTGCTTCCGGTGGGCCGGGACAGCGGCCACATGGTCACGCCAGGGCGCATCGTGGCGACCGGGCGGATCACCACGTCCGGATCCTCGGTGTCGCCCTCGAGCAGGGACTCCAGATCGACCTGCAGGGCACGGGCCAACGGCAGCAGGACGTCGAGGCTGACGGCCCGCTTGCCGGTCTCGATTCGGCTGATCGTCGACGGGCTGAGCTTGGCGCGGTCGGCGAGCACGTCCAGCGACCACCCCTGGGCCTGGCGCAAGCTGCGTAGACGAGCGCGGACGAGGGCGTCGAGATCGGTCGGCATCGTCCCAGCATGACGGTCTCTTGCTATTTTCGCAAGATCGCTTGTCGAATCTGGATGACACTCCTACCGTCAAAGTCATGACACCTACACATCACACCGAGATCGACTGGGACGTCGTCGTCGTGGGCGGGGGGGCCGCGGGACTCGGCGCCGCGCTGCAGTTGGTACGCGCCCGCCGGCGGGTTCTCGTCGTGGACGCGGGCGATCCGCGCAACGCACCGGCCGCGCACATGCACTCCTACCTCGGCCACGACGGGCTCCCACCCAAGGAGTTGCTGGCCATCGGGCGCACCGAGGTGCGCTCGTACGGCGGCGAGATCCGCGACGGCGTCGTCACCGCCGTGACCGGCGGCGCCGCCGCCGGGTTCGCGGTGACCCTCAACGACGGAGAGGTTCTGACGGCCCGTCGCATCGTGCTGGCGATGGGCCTGGTCGACGAACTTCCGGACGTCCCCGGGGTGCGCGAGCAGTGGGGTCGGGGCGTCATCCACTGCCCGTACTGCCACGGCTGGGAGGTGCGCGACCAGCGCATCGTCATCCTCGGCACCGGCCCGCTCGCGGGACACCAGGCGCTCCTGTTCCGCCAACTGTCCGAGCACGTCACCGTCGCACTGGCGCAGCCGGACCTGATCGGCCCTCAGGACCTCGAGCGGCTCAGCGCCCGCGGCGTCGAGATCCTGAACGTCCCCGCCGTCGAGGTCGTGAGCGAGGGTGCCGTGCTGCGCGGCGTGCGCCTGACCGACGGCCGATTCCTCGACGCCGACGCGGTCGTGGTCGGGCCTCGCTTCAATGCCAGGACCGACATGGCCGGGCTCGACCTGGCGGTGACCGAGGCGCCGCTGGGCACGGGGCGAGTGCTCGTCACCGACGGGCGGGGCCTCACCTCGGTGCCCGGCGTCTACGCGGTCGGCAACGTCGTCGACGTGTCGCAACAGGTGCTCGGCGCCGCCGCGGACGGCATCCGCGTCGGTGCCGTGGTCAACGGTGAGCTGGCGATGGCCGACGCGGACCTCGCCGTGGCCGGGCCGGGCGACAGCGCCGCCGACTGGGACGCGCGATACGCGGAGAACCAACGGCGCTGGAGCGGGAATCCGAACGCGAGCCTGATCGCGGAGGTGGCCGGCCTGACCCCCGGCACGGCACTGGACGTCGGCTGCGGCGAGGGTGCCGACGCGGTGTGGCTGGCCCGGCAGGGGTGGAAGGTCACCGGCATCGACATCTCGGCCGTCGCCCTGGACCGTGCCCGCGCCGCGGCCGACGAGGTCGGGGTCAGCGCCGACTGGCAGCAGCGCGACCTCACCACCGGCGGACTCGACGAGCAATACGACCTGGTCTCCTTCCACTACTCCGCGCTCCGTCGCGACGCCGACGGCCGGGCAGTGCAGGCCCTGATCGACGCCGTCGCGCCCGGCGGGCATCTCCTGGTCGTCGGGCACTCCCCCCACGGGCACGAGCACCACCGCAAGGGCTTCGACCCCGCCGCCTACGTCCAGCCGCCCGACGTCGCCGCCAAACTGGGCGCCGGGTGGACGGTCGAGAAGCTCGAGACCCGCCCGCGAGTCGCCCCGCCCGGATTCACCGGCCCCGACGTGCCGGACGTCGTCCTGCTCGCCCGCCGCGATTGACGGCCGCTCCCGCTCGCTAGGACCGGGCCGCGCCGGATTCAACGTAGGTGGCAGTGCGGTCCATGAGCGCGTTCTCGCTGAGGCCGTCCACGTCGTGGAACTGGTTGAGCGCCACCGAGTGGACGCGGCCCTCCGCGCTCAGGTAGTGGCCGCTGAACGGCTGGATGTAGTACCGGTCGGCGATCTTGTCGTCCTTCTCGAGGAGCAGAACCGCGCGGTCATTTTCGAACAGGAACGGGCCCTCGGGGTTGATGGTCAGCTCGGCCAGCTCGTAGTTCACCTTGCCGCCGCCGTACGCCGGCCTGATCGACGGGGCCTGATGTATCGTCAGATTCGTCTCGGGGTTGCCTTTCACGGCACGCTCCACGTGAAATACAGTCTTCGTGCCGCCCTCGACAAAGGTCGTCTTCTCAACCCTGCCGAGTACCGCGACGTCCGCGTGCTTGACGGACTCGGCGAGGCTGGCCCAGCCGGGCACCGGGTTGCCGAGCGTCTCGACCTGCGACAGCGTGCGCGGGTCCACGGTGCGAACGTAGTCGGACGCGATCCACTCCCGGTAGCGCGCCATCTGAGCATCCCACGCCGCGTCACGCTTGGCGTCGATCTGCGCGTCCGTCAGCCCGCAGTCCGGGTCGCGCCCGATGACATACGGCTTGCCGACGAACATCTCACAAGGCCCGAGCGTCGGCGCCGGCCCCGGTTCCACGCCCGCGGCCTGCACCACCCCTTGGCTCCCGCCACAGCCGGCCAGCACAACGACGGCCCCGAGTCCCGCGAGCAGCCTGGCAACCCGCGTCATGAGGTAGTGACGCACGAGAGGGACCGATGGTTCAACCCTCGAGGCTGGACGCCCGGTGGTCACCTTCGGAGACCGGCCCGTTCCACCCGTCCGAGGGCGCGCACCCCCGTATCGGTGCACGTCAGCCCGGCTGCGTCGTGGCATCATGTGGCCGCCGGCCTTCGTAGCTCAGGGGATAGAGCACCGCTTTCCTAAAGCGGGTGTCGCAGGTTCGAATCCTGCCGGGGGCACCGCTGACCTGGGACGATGCCCGCCCGGCCCACGACGAGGACCCTCTACGGTCACTCCGTCCCCCTGTGGTCACGCCAAGATCCATGTTCGGCCTGCAATCTTCAACTGAGATACTGCGATACTATCCTCCTGGACGAGTATTGCAGCAGGCGAGGAGGAGGGAAGCGTGTCGTCAACGCTGCGCCTGGCCGAGGTCGCCGCAGGCCAGTGGGGGTTGCTGACGACCCGTCAGTCACGGGTTGTCGGGGTAAGTGCCCAGTCGGTGGCGAAGCTCGCCGACAACGGTGTCCTCGAGCGCCTCAGCCACGGGGTCTACCGCCTCGCCGGCACCGCCCCAGATCCACGCGACGAACTCCGCGCCGCGTGGCTGGCCCTGAACCCCGCCCGGACCGCCGGAGAACGCCTGGACGACAACCCGCCGGAGGTTGTGTCTCACCGTTCCGCGGCCGTGCTGCTGGGGTACGGCGACCTCGACGCCGACCGGCACGAGTTCACCGTGGCGGTCCGGCGCCAGTCGCGCCGTCCCGAAATCCGCTTCCACCGCAGAGCGCTGAGCACCGCGGAGTGGCGCATCGTCGACGGGCTGCCGGTCACGACAGACACGGTCACCATCCGGGACCTCGTCGAAGCCCGCCTCGACGGCGATCATCTCGCCGGGGTCGTCCGCGACGCGGTTCTCACCGGCGGCGCACACCCACGCGAACTCGCGGTCGCGCTCCGGCCCTACGCCCACCACTACGGCGCTCCGCTCGGCGACGGTCGCGAACTGGTGCGAAGACTGCTCGTCAAAGCCGGCGTCCCGTCCGGGCTGACCTCCGCCGTCGAACTCGCCGGGATCCGCGCGCTCAAGGACAAGGGCGAATGACGGAACGTCAGGACCCCTACCGCGGCGACGAAGCATTTCGTCGGGCCGTTTCCGACCGGCTCCGGACCCAGGCGACGCATCGCAACCGCCCAGTCAACCAACTCCGCCGCGAGTTCGTCTTCCAGCGCTTCCTCGCCCGGGTTTTCGCGGACACCGACGCCCAGTGGATCCTCAAAGGCGGCGCGGCCATGCTCGCCCGCCTTCCCGACGCCCGACACAGCCGAGACGTCGACCTCTACCACCCTGACCAGGGCGCCGAATTCGTCGATGCGCTAGCCGCTCTGACGGGAGCGCTCGATCGTCACCGGATCGACCGACTCCGGTTCGCCGTCGAGAAGACCCGCATGATCGACGACCACTCCGCGGACCTGCACGTGGCGACCTATATCGGCGCCGCGGTGCTCGACCGGTTCACCGTGGACCTCACCGTGCACCTGCGACCGGTCGTCGGCGTGGAGAACGTCGTGCCGGAGCACGTGCTCGACCTACCCGGGCTCCCGGACCTGCCGACACTGCGCCTCTACCCGGTGCACGACCAGATTGCCGACAAGGTCTGCGCCATGTACGCCCGCTACGGCGACACCGGCAGCGCGTCGTCCCGCTACCGCGACCTCGTCGACATCCTGCTGATCCTGCGTCAGGTCCCGCTCGACGCCCACGGGCTCGGCCAAGCCCTACGAGCCGAGGCACATCACCGCGGCGTCGCCCTCCCCCAAGCGTTCGCGTTCCCCGGGCCCGACTGGGCCGCCGGGTACCGCAAGGTGGCGACCACCAGCCCCCTACCTCGCGATCTCCACGACCCCGCCAAGGCGATCGCCCTTCTCGCCGAATTTCTGCGCCCGGCCCGCACCCCACCGGGGCACGCGTCCACCTGGGATCCGGCAACCCTGAGGTGGGAACCGGGCTTCGACCCGGCCTGAGCGGCTCCAATTCGCGCCTGGCGCTCGAGGCGCAAGGCCCGGCGCCGACGCCGTGGGAATCACCGTGGGAATCAAACTCGGTCGACCGGTGAGGTCACAGAGCCCCAAGATGACGCGAGTGAGGGACGTTTGTGCTGGTGAGGGCGGTGTAGTCGGTGTCGGCAGGCTTCCTAAAGCGGGTGTCGCAGGTTCGAATCCTGCCGGGGGCACCCCTGACCTGCGGAAATGCCACGACAACGTTGCAGAAGCAAACGAATCCGTGGGGAATCGAGCTAGAGCGGGGTTCAGCGGCTCGAATCCTTCACGTCCCCGGCCCTCGTCCAGGTCGACTAGCAGGTCGACATAGCTGTCCGCCGTGTGCGCTGGGCGACGACGTACAGGGGCAGACTCTGGTCGCGCTCGAAGGATGATCCTCCGCTCCGAGGTTCGTGCGTGTGCGGCACCGTCACCTGCACCCGCGGCGCCGGTCGCGAGCCCAGGGTCGATCCGCTGCCAGAAGTGCTCGACACGCCGCCGGTGCGCGCGGGCTGACGGCACCGGCTGCAACGTGGGCTGACCGTAGATCAGTCCCGTCCGCGGCGATCGTCCCGGAGCAATAGTCAATACCTGTGGATCGGGAACTTTCAGGCTGCTGCCTGACGGTCCGTCAGGGATGGGTCGTCCGGACGTTCGACGAGCTTGCCGTGCTTGAACACCGCCCCTGCTCGGACGAGGGCGACCAGGTGCGGGGCGTTGACGGCGCGCCAGCGATCTTGTGCGGCTTGCATGAGCTTGAACGCCATCGCGAGGCCGGCGGCGCGTGAGCCGGGGCCCTTGGTGAGCTTCTGGCGGTGGCGCACGGTGGCGAAGGTCGACTCGATCGGGTTCGTGGTGCGCAGGTGGATCCAGTGCTCGGCGGGGTAGTCGTAGAAGGCCAGCAGGACGTCGAGGTCGTCGGTGATCTTCGCGACGGCCTTGGGGAACTTCGCTCGGTAGGTGGTCGCGAAGTCCTTCGCGGCGGCGGCCGCCTTGGTCTTGTTCTCCGCGTTGTAGATCGCCGCGAGCGCCGTTTTCGCCGCGGGGTGCGCGGTCTTGGGCATGGCGCCCAGGACGTTGGCGATCTTGTGGAACCAGCACCGCTGGGCCCGGGTCTGAGGGAACACCTCGGCGAGGGCGCCCCAGAAGCCGAGTGCTCCGTCGCCCATCGCGAGCACCGGGGCGCGCATGCCGCGGCGGCGGGCATCGCGCAGCAGGTCGGCCCAGGACTCGGTGGATTCCCGGTAGCCGTCGCTGATCGCGACGAGTTCCTTGCGCCCGTCGGCGCGGACCCCGACGAGCACGAGCAGGCACAGCCGGTGCTCTTCCAGGCGGACGTTGACGTGGATGCCGTCGGCCCACAGATAGACGAAGTCGACCCCGGACAGGTCCCGGGCGGCGAAGGTGCGTTGCTCGGCCTGCCAGGTCTCGGTGAGCTTGGTGATCACCGGTGCGGACAGCCCGGCGGTGGAGCCGAGGAACTGGCCCAGCGCCGGGACGAAGTCGCCGCTGGACAGGCCGTGCAGGTAGAGCAGCGGCAGCACCTCGTTGATCTTCGGGGTCTTGCGGCACCACGGCGGCAAGATCGCCGAGGAAAACCGCGCCCGTTCGCCGGTGTCGGCGTCGATGCGCTTGTCGTTGACCCGCGGAGCCTGCACCTGCACCGCGCCGGCCGAGGTGAGCACCTCCCGCGGCTCGTGGCTGCCGTTGCGCACCACCAGACGCCGGCCGTTCTCATCGCGCTCGTCGGCGAATCGGGCGATGTAGTCGGCGACCTCGGCCTGCAACGCCTCGGCGAGCATCCGCCGGGCGCCCTCGCGCACGAGCTCGTCGATCAGCGACACCGGCGCGGGAACGGGCGCCGTCGTGGCGGAGGGCTCGGGGCAGGAACCAGCAACTACCGTAAGCACGGGGTCGTACCTTTCCGACCGGCGTTGGCGCGCCGGCCTGGCTTGAGGGGCTTCTCGGGATCATCGGGGAGGTACGACCCTCCCGCATCCCGCCGCGCCGCTCAGCTACACGACCCGGCGGGGTGATCCACAGGTCTCAAGCATTGCTCTCGTCCCGGCATCGGCCCGACTGCCCCTTATTCTTATTCTCTCTCCGTGGGCATCAAGACGCTCACGAGAAGCGCGGGCATCGGTGAAGCGACGACGACGGGAGCCGTGCCGCGGCCGTAGCATCGACGCAGCGTGGCTTGCCTCACGGCGAACCTGGTCTGGATGCGCCCTCGCCACCGTGCGACACCGCAGCGGCTTCGCCGATAAGGCGGTGGCATCGGGGTAGGAGTTCGGCATGTGGTTCGACTCCTGGAACGACCTTGCCCGTGTACTGCTTGTCGGGCCCGCTGCGTATTGCGTGCTGCTCGTGGCCCTGCGCGCGTCCGGCAAACGGACCCTGGCGAAACTCAACGCGTTCGCCCTGGTGGTGACCATCGCTCTGGGCTCGACCCTTTCGAGCATCCTGCTCGGTGCTGATGTGTCGCTGGCCGAGGGCACAGCCGGGTTCGCGGTGCTCGTTTCGCTGCAGTTCTTGCTCGCCGCCTTGACGAGCCGTGTCCCCGGCGCCCGCCACCTGGTCACTGCACAGCCCGCCTTGCTCCTGCGTGACGGTCGCCCCCTTCCAGACGCCCTGCGGGGGCAGCGGGTGACAATCGACGAACTCCGCCAGGCAGCGCGTTCGTCGGGCCAAGGCGATCTCTCTCATATAGCGGCGATCATTCTCGAGACCGACGGCAGTCTCAGTGTCATCACAAGGGAGCATGCCGGTGACCGGTCGGCGCTGGAAGGCGTTGTGAGTATCGTCCGAATCTGATCCCCTACGCCGGGATGGGCAACCGCGTCCGGTCCAGAAGGCACGTCGCCCGCGGCGATCAATCCTGCGCCAAGTTGTCTCTCCCTCGCGCGGTGACGTCGTCTGGTTCTACTGCTCGTTGGCCAGGGTGTCGATCTTCACCGTCACCGTCTGAGTGTCGGCGCCCCTACGGAGCTTGACCTTCACAGTGTCGCCGGGGTCCACGCCGCGCAGTTCGCCGAGGAACGCCTCGGTGGAGCGGACCTCTTTGCCGTTGAACTCGACCATGACGTCCCCGGCCTGCATGCCGGCCTCGGCTGCGGGCCCGCCCGGCTGGACGCTTTGGACGAGCGCGCCGTGTTCGGCGGTGATCTGGAACGCCTCCGCGATCTGCGGGGTCAAGGTGGCAGTGGCAACGCCGAGGAAGGGGTGGGTGGCGGTGCCGTCGGCGATGAGCTGGTCCACGACGTCGATGACGGTGACGGCGGGGATGGCGAAGCCGAGGTTGACGGCGCCTGCACCCGGGGGGATGTAGGCCTCGTTGATGCCGACGATCTCTCCGGCGATGTTGACCAGCGCGCCGCCGGAATTGCCCGGGGAGATCGCGGCGTCGGTCTGGACGAGGTCGACCAGAGAGCGTGCGCCCTGGGCGGCGGCACCGGGGATCTCGCGGCCGAGACCGGAGACGATCCCGGCGGTGACGCTGTTCTGGAACCCCAGCGGGCTGCCCATGGCGAGGACCAGTTCCCCGACCCGTGGCTGGACGGTGGAGAACTTCACCGCAGGCAGATCCCGCCGCTCGGTGCGCAGCACGGCGAGGTCGGTGATCTCATCGGTGGCGAGGACCTCGGCCGGCGTGCGCGTGCCGTCGGCGAGTTCGACCTCGACCTGTTTCGCGTCTCCCACGACGTGGGCGTTGGTGATCACGAACCCGCCCTCGCGGTACACGACGCCGCTGCCGATGCCGCCGGGGCCGACGGCGATCGTCACCACCGAGGGGTCCACCTTGGCGACCACGTCGGGGATCTCGGCGAATCCTCCGGTGTTCGCCGCCAGACCCACGCCCGCTGCGGACACCGCGCCTGTGCCGGCGCCCGGCGACGTCGAGGCGGCGTTCTCCGAGGCGCCGCACGCGGCCAGGCCGCCGAGGACGCCTACCAGGCTCAGCCGTGCCACCCATTGCGTGGCGATGACGGTCATGGTGACTCCTCCTACGTGGGACGCCCGCGGCTGTGCCGGCTCCGGCCGTGGGGGGGGGCAACGCCCTCGTCCGAGCCCCCGGGGACGAGGTCTCGGTCGTAGAAGCGCACGTATCCCGGTGATATATGGGCCGAGGGGGACGCTTCGACGTCACGACAGGACGGCCCTACCCCGTGCCCCTCCATCGAACCGGGTCATGTGCGCACCAAACGGTGAGGGCGAACGATCCGACCACCCGGCCCCCACCTTCGTCCGCCGAGGACGGTGGTCCCCGCGGTTCTGGAGGTTGTACGGGTGCAGCGCGGAGCGCCGGGTATGTCGTGATGATGCGTGCTCTCACCGTCCGCCCCGGCGTGCCCGGCAGCGGCGGATTGTCGATCCTGTCCGAGCCGGATCGGTGCGAGGGGGCGGTTTTGGTCGCGGCGCGGGCGGTGGGTGTGTGCGGCACGGACCTGGAGATCCTGGCGGGCACGTACGGGCACGCGCCGCCTGGGGAGGAGCGTCTGGTCCTCGGGCACGAGTCCGTCGGGGAGGTTTTGGAGGCCCCCGCCTGCAGTGGCCTGACCCGGGGGGACCTCGTCGTCGGGATCGTGCGGCGTCCTGATCCGGTGCCGTGTGCCAACTGCGCGGCGGGTGAGTTCGACATGTGCCGCAACGGCCGCTATATGGAGCACGGCATCAAGGGCCTGCACGGGTTCGCGCGGGAACGGTGGCGGGCGGAGCCGGACGCGGTGGTGCGGCTGGCCGCGGACCTGGGCGAGGTGGGGGTGTTGCTCGAGCCGACGTCGGTCGTGGCGAAGGCGTGGGAGCACATCGAGCACATCGGTAACCGCGCGCGTTGGGCCCCGCGCCGGGTCCTGGTCACCGGGGCGGGCCCGATCGGTCTGCTCGCGGCGCTGTTGGGGATCCAGCGGGGGCTTGACGTGCACGTGCTCGACCGCGTGGTCCGCGGGCCGAAGCCGGAACTGGTCACCGGCCTCGGCGCGACGTACCACCGGGAGGTGTCGACGACGCGGTCGCTCGCGCCCGACGTCGTGATCGAGTGCACGGGGGTGGCACAGGTCATCGCCGAGGTCGTACGGGAGACGGCCCGCAACGCGATCGTCTGCCTGACCGGCGTGTCGACGCCGGGGCGTCCGGTCCGCCTGGACCTCGGGGCGCTGGGAAGGGAGTGGGTGTTGGACAACGACGTCGTGTTCGGGTCGGTGAACGCCAACCGACGCCATTACGAGGCCGCTGCGGTCATCCTGGCGCGAGCCGACCGCTCGTGGCTCACAAGGATGCTGACACGGCGTGTGCCGGTCGAGGAGTACGAGCAGGCGCTGGAGCGGCGCGAGGGGGACGTGAAGACGGTGCTGACGTTCTGATGGCGACGCGGATCGAGGACTACGCCCTGATCGGGGACCTGCAGACCTGTGCGCTGGTCGGACGGGACGGCTCGATCGACTGGTTATGCCTGCCGCGCTTCGACTCTCCCGCCTGCTTCGCGGCCCTGCTCGACACGCCGCAGGCGGGGCGGTGGCGGCTCGCGCCGATCGCGGGGGGCATGGCCGACCGGCGCCGCTACCAAAACGACTCGCTGGTGCTAGCGAGCGAATGGGACACCCCGGAGGGGACGGTGCGGATCGTCGATCTGATGCCGCCACGCGGTGTCGCCGCGGACGTGGTGCGGGTGGTGGAGGGCGTCTCGGGCAGGGTCCGGGTTCGCAGCGAGCTACGGCTGCGGTTCGACTACGGCTCGATCGTGCCGTGGGTGAAGCATCGCGGCGGAACGTTGGCCGCCATCGCCGGTCCGGACGCCGCGTGGCTGCGCACATCCGTCCCGGTGCACGGCGCCGACGGCGCCACGATCGCCGAGTTCGAGGTGGGTCCGGGAGACCGGGTGCCGTTCGTGCTGACCTGGGCGCCGTCGCACGAGGGCGAACCCCAGCCCGTGGACGGACTGCAGGCCGTGGCCGACACGGCGGAGTTCTGGACCCAGTGGATGGCGCAGTGCACCTACGGTGGCGAATGGCCTGATGCGGTACGCCGCTCGCTGGTCACCCTCAAAGCCCTCACCTACGCCCCCACGGGAGGGATCGTGGCGGCCGCCACGACGTCGCTGCCGGAGGAGCTCGGCGGTAGCCGGAACTGGGATTATCGCTACTGCTGGCTGCGCGACGCCTCGTTCGCGTTGCAGGCGCTCATGGGTGGCGGGTTCGTCCAGGAGGCGCGGGGTTGGCGGGACTGGCTGTTGCGCGCCGCAGCGGGAGACCCGGGGCAGTTGCAGATCATGTACGGCCTGGACGGGCGGCGACGGCTGCCGGAGTATCAGCTGCCGTGGCTGAGCGGCTACGAGGGGTCCGCGCCGGTGAGGGTCGGCAACGCCGCGTTCGACCAGTACCAGCTCGACGTGTGGGGCGAGGTCCTCGACGGGCTGCACGTGGCGCGCGAGAGCGGTCTGACGGCCTCGCCGGATTCCTGGGACCTGCAGCGCGCGTTGCTGGAATTCCTCGAAGGGCACTGGGACGAGCCCGACAACGGTCTGTGGGAGGTCCGCGGGCCGCGGCGCCACTTCGTGCACTCCAAGGTGATGGCGTGGGTGGGCGTGGACCGCATGGTCCAGGCCGTAGAGCGTTTCGGCCTGCAAGGCCCAGTCCAGCACTGGCGCGCGCTGCGCAGCGAGATCCACCGCGACGTGTGCGCGAACGGCTACGACCCAGGGAAGGGGACCTTCACCCAGTACTACGGCGGACCGGAGCTCGACGCCGCGCTGCTGCTCATCCCCCGCGTCGGATTCCTGCCCTGGGACGACCCCCGGGTCGCGGGGACGGTGCGGGCCGTCGAACGCGAGCTCGTCGAGGACGGGTTCGTGCTGCGGTACCGCACCGAGACAGGCGTGGACGGGCTGCCCGGCCGCGAGGGCGCCTTCCTCGCCTGCAGCTTCTGGCTCGTCGACGCCCAATACGGCCTGGGCCGCCGGGAGGAGGCGAGGGCATTATTCGAAAGCCTGCTGGCCCTGCGCAACGACGTGGGGCTCCTCGCCGAGCAGTGGGACCCGGTAGCCGGTCGGCAGGTGGGCAACTTCCCCCAATCCTTCAGCCACGAGCCGCTCATCACCAGTGCACTGAAACTGAGCGCGACGCGACCGGTGGGTTCAACGACCTGAGGACGCGTCAGTCCGGGGCGGCCGCAGCTTTGTGCTCGCTGCCTGTGGCCTCCTCCTCGCCGTTCCAAGCGTTGGCCGCCGCCCACATCACCGCGACGGCGGGAACGGCCAGCAGAGCCCCGATCACGCCGGCGAGGATGGTCCCCCCGGTCAGCGCGAGCAGGACGGCCAGGGAATGCAGGGACAACGCCTTGCCCAGGACCAGGGGCGCCAGGACGTCGCCTTCCACGGGGACCGCCGATGGGGGGACCACCTGGAGGGGCCAAAGCCTCGCCGATCGCCGCGGCCGGCAGGCACTACGACGGACGTCGGAGCGGCCAACGGGCCGACAGGGCCTGCTCGACGAGCCCCGCCAGCTCCTGCATCCGGGCGTGCTCCTCTGAGTCGAAGTCCTGCGCTTCGGCGGTGGCGTGCAGGCGCGCGAGCTGTGCGGCGACGACCGCATGGTGCACCGGTCCGCGGACGACCCAGGCCAACTCGCGCAATAGTGTGAACAGGCGGGCGAGCACGAGGGGGTCGCCCGCGCCGTAGCGCCGGGGTTGACCGATCGCCACCTCGAGCAGGTCGCCCAGATCGGGGCGGATGAGGACCACTCGTGCGCGTTCGTCCTCGTCCCTCAACATCACCGGACCCAGGTCACGGGTGGCGAGCGTGCAGAGCAGGGCGGAGATGTGCCCGAGGGCGTGCACGGCGGTGGTCGGGTCGTTGATCCCGGGAGAGAGCGCCTTGTCCGCCACATCCGTGAGCTGTCGTAGTCCGTACCCGACGTCCTGGGCGTCCGTGCGTTCGAACCCCGTCGACACCGACCTCGCCACGGCGCGACGGAGCGCGGTCAAGGTGTCCGGCGGGAATGCTCCGCCACCTCGCGGCCAGCAGGCTCCGATGGGGGTCCCGGCGACGAGGGAGCTGCCGGGAAGGCAGTCCAGGACCAGAACGGCGTCCGCGTCGACCGCCGCCCTGAGCAGGGCACGCTCGTTCAGCTGCACCAGGAAACCGGAGCTCGCGGCGGTCAGGCGTTCGGCGTCGGCGGGGGGGTCCGGCACCACCACCGGACCGGAGGGATGGTCGCTGGACATCGCCGCGGTATCGCGTTCGATCGAGACGTCGGCATCCCGGTGGACCGCCCTCAGCATGGTCTCGATGCGGATCTCACGGGCCAGGTGTGCCAGGAACAGCACCAGAGCGAGAACGCTGACCAGCGTCAACGCGAAAGCGAGCGTCACCGAGATCTGCGGGACGAATGCGCCTTCGCCTTCATCCGGATCCCGCACCGTGCGCATCACCGTCAGCGCATAGGTGAAGGTGCCCAGGAAAAGCGCAAGCGTGATGTGCACGAACCGGTCCCGCGCGAACGTCCGAAGTAGCCGCGGGGAGAACTGACTGCTTGCCAGCTGCAGCGTCACCACCGTCAGCGAGAAGGTCAGGGAGGTCACGGTGATCAACGAACCGGCGATCTCGCTCAGCACCGCTCGCGCCGAGGTGGTGCCGCCGCCGAAGAGATACGCGGTCACCGACGCGGGCAGGGAGTCGTCCACCCGTGCGTCCAGTCTTGGCAGCCCCACCCCCAACGCGACGGCTAGAAGCACGCTCACCGCGGGCAGGGGCCACAACTGCGTGCGCAGCATCCCGCGGGTGCGGCCCAGGGCTCGCCGGCTCGCCCCCTCCACGAGACCGCCCTCCTCCACTCGCCCCGTTGTGATCTCCGTTCATTCAAGGGCACGAACGCGCGGTGGGGGTGCGTTCGCCGGAACTCCTGCGTCACCCGCTCCGAGCCGGTCGTGGTGGTACATCGGGAACCACCGCGGTGCGAGGCCCGCGCAGGCCCAGCCCGGTTGCCGTCTCCGCCGGCGGGGTTCGCGAGCCGAACGCGCGTGGCGGCGCGGTGGTAGGGGCACGACTGTCGATCTGGTTCGACAACCCGACCCCCGCGGTTCAGAACACCACCCGGCGCAGTGGGTGAAATGCCGTCAGTACACCGGGCGCGTCTTAACGGTCACAACGACAAGGTGTTCGACGAGGCCATCTATAACTCACGCGTGAGTCCCCTACCTGGGAGGAGATAACACTGGAATTGCCTACCGCGATGACCGGCATCGGGCCGAGCAGATCCTGCTGGAGGCGGCACGCAAGCATGGCGTCGCAGCCGGCGACATTCCCGTCGCGACGGTGGAGGCGTTGCAGCGCGTTCTGGAAGCGCTCGATGAGTCCGGCATCGGCCTCTCGTCCACGACCTCGAGCTTGTCGGCGTCCCGCCATCAGGATCGCAGGCAAAAACTGATCCCATCGCTCGACCGGTGACAAAACCGGATCGGCCCGGCGGCGGCGACTCGCCGGTTCCCGCGGCCCCTCTCGGGTAGGCGGGCGAACGGGCACCGGCGCCACCACCACCACGAGTCCGCCGACCGCTGCGAGCAGCCACCACCACTCGATCCTGTCGGTGTAGAACACGGCGATGATGACGATCGCGATGATGTCGTCCACGATTGCGACACTGAGCAGGAAGAGCTTCGCCCCACGTCACGGCGTGCTGGGTACGGCGACCTCGACGCCGACCGGCACGAGTTCACCGTGGCCACCCAGCGCCAGTCGCGCCGGCCGGATATCCGCTTCCACCGCAGAGCGCTGAGCCCGCGGAGTGGCGCATCGTCGACGAGCTGCCCGTCACGACCGACACAGTCACTATCCGCGACCTCGTCGACGCCCGGCTAGACGGCGATCATCTCGCCGGGGTCGTCCGCGACGCGGTTCTCACTGGCGGCGCGGGCCCTCGCGAACTCGCGATCGCGCTCAGGCCCTACACCCACCACTACGCGCTCCGCTCGGCGACGGTCGCGAACTGGTACGACGACTGCTCGTCAAAGCCGGCGTCCCGTCCGCGCTGACTTCCGCCGTCGAACTCGCCGGAATCCGCACATTGGAAGAAAAGAATAAATGACGAAACGTCAGGATCCCCACCGCAGCGACAAAGCGATGGCCGCAATAGCCGCAAGGTGTCCTCGAGCCGCTCTCTGCTACGGCGGCTCACAGCACGACCGCTTCGCCGAGTACCTCGTCACGGATCCGCGCCTTGAGCGTGTCGGCGGGGACGACGTCGACCTCGACCCCGAGCAACTCTTCCAGTTCGCGGGCCAGGCCGACCAGGGAAATCAGCCCGACGCCGTCGTTCAGGTCGACGACCAGGTCGACGTCACTGTCTGCGTTGTCCTCGCCCCGGGCGACACTGCCGAACACCCGCACATTGCGAGCACCCCGCGCTTCCGCCAACTCGAGGACTGCTTGGCGATGCTGGCGCAGCCGCCTCCCAAGCCGAGAATCAGGGAGCCCGAGCCGATTCTGCGGTGGTGGGACGAGCGAGAACGAGAGCTGGTGTCCTGTCGCCTCGATCAGCTTCGTCAGCGTGCTCAGCCCCGGCTCGCGCCGATCCGCCTCGTACGCGCTGATTACCGACTGAGCAACACCCGCCCGCCGCGCCAGCTCAGTCTGCGAGAGTTGAGCGCCACGCCGAGCCGCACGGATCATCTCGCCCGGACTCACATCCATTGCAGCAGGGTATCACTGATCGTATATAGGCCGCGGTACGGCGATTTCCTATCAGCGCACCGAGACCGTCTGCGCGCGGGAATCACGTGCAATCGACCGGTGCGAACAGCGTGGCCAGGGCAGGCGATCTTGAGAACGTTTGCGCTGGTGAGGGCGACGTAGTCCCTGTCAGCGGGTGGCGCAGGTTCAAATCCGGCCGGGGCATCGCCGTGCGCACCCCATGTACGCCTCCGGCGGTTGACATTACAGAACGATCGGTTCAAGATGCCTCTCTCCATCTTGGACTGACCGTTCTCGGTCACCGTCGAAAGGCACGAGCCGTGAGTTTCAACTTCGAGAAGGCTGCAAAGTTCGACGCCGGGATCATCAACCGGCAGCCCGGCTACGACGAACGGAAGGTCCGCACCGACTTTCGCAAGGTGATCCCGAACCTCAAGACGGTCGTGATCCACTGCTTCGACCCGCGCGTCACCTCGGGCATCCCCTACGCCGTCGCGGACGCGCTGCCGGGCCAGGAGTACCCCGGTGACATCTTCGAGTTCACCGACGACGAAGGCCGGACGTGTTTCGGTTCCAGCACGTCGATCTTCACCGTGGTCAACGCGGGCGGGCGCGCGGCCGGGACCTCGCAGCGGTCCATCAGCGTGGCCGCCCACCTGTTCGACATCGACAACGTCGCCGTCGTCCACCACACGGACTGCGGCGGCACGCACTTCACGCCCGAGGGCATGTTCGCGATGTTCGAGGAGGAGTTCGGCCAGGACATTTCCGGGCTGTACGAAGCCGACGACGTCTGCCACGAGAGCTTCGCGCTCTCGCTGCACCGGGACGTGCGGTCGATCCGCCAGTCCCCCGGGACCCCCCGCCACGTGAACATTTACGGCTACGTCTACGAACTCGAGACCGGGCAGCTTCACCTCATCGAGGAGAGCCCCGGCGACCCGGACGCCCCGCGCGGCCCGGCCTGGCGCTGACTTCCCACCACACGAGGAGACCCCATGTCCGTCCCGTTCTTTTCCGAAGACTGGTGCACCCAGGCGATGGCAGCCGAACACGCCGCGTCCGGCGAGATCATCAAGCGGTTCAAGAAGCGTCCGAGTTCACCCACGTCCTCGCTCTCGAGGTCACCGACAAGCCCGGCGTCGCGACCTACGTCAGCTACGACCAGGGCCGGTGCGTTGCGTGGTCGGCGTCGCCGTCCCCGGAAGACCAGGTGTGGGCGCGGTTTTCGGCCTCCCTGGACGCGTGGCAGACCGCGGCGGCCGGCGAGGCCAAGGCGAGCAACCTGGTCATGGCGGGCAAGATGCGGCTCACCAAGGGCGCGATGAAGGACGCCCTCGAGAACGCCGCCCCGTTCGACCGGCTCGTGCAGTGCCTCACCACGATCGAGACGGACTGGAACGTCTGAGATCGCGACCGCCTATGCTGGGCGGCGATGTGAGCCCCAGGGGAGCAGTGTTGGCCGGCAAGAAGCAGTTCGACACTGAGGCCGCGCTGACCTCGGCCACCGATCTCTTCCGTCGCAAGGGTTACGCGAGCAGTTCGATCGACGACCTCGTCCAGCACACGGGCGTCGGGCGCAGCAGCCTCTACTCGACCTTCGGCAACAAGGAACAGCTCTTCCTGTCGATCTTCGACCGCTACCGCGGCGAGATGATGAGTCGACTCGTGCCTCGCGCGGACCTCCCCCCGCGCGAGGCGATGGAGCTCTTCTTCTCCGAGCTGCTCGACACGATGCAGGCGTGGGGGTCCGGTGGCTGCCTGCTGACCAACACGTGCGCCGAGTTCGCGATCGTCCCGCCGGAGGTGCAGGGCCACGTCCGCGACGCTCTGGCCGAGCAGGAGGCGCAGCTGCGCAAGTTCTTCGAGCGGGCCGAGCGCCGCGGCGAGTTAGGCCCGGCGGCCCGGCCGACCCAGCTGGCGAGCTACTTCGTCGCGCTGCGCCAGTCGGTGTGCCTGCTGTGGCGCGCGAGCGAGTCCCGCGTCCGGCTCGAGGGGGTCGTGGCCGCCGGTCTCACCGTGCTGGACGGTGGCCTCGTTCGGTAGGGAAAGATGTTGCGCTCCAGAACCGCACCGAGAGGGCACGGTACGCATGAGGATCGACATCTGGTCGGACGTCGTCTGCCCCTGGTGCTACATCGGCGCCCGCAGCCTCGAGGAGGCGCTGGCGACGTTCGCGCACGCCGACGAGGTCGAGGTCGTGTGGCGCGCGTTCGAGCTCGACCCGAGCGCGCCGGCCGAACGAGACGGCACGTACGCCGAGCACCTGGCCCGAAAATACGGAACGACCCCGCAAGAGGCGGCCGACAAGCTCGTCGGCATCGTGACCGCGGGTGCGGCCGTCGGCATCAACTTCCGCTTCGACATCGCACGCCCGGGCAACTCGTTCGACGCGCACCGGCTCGCGCATGTCGCCCGGACCCGCGGCCTGCATCGCCGACTGAACGAACGGCTTTTCGCCGCGACGTTCACCGAGGGCCTCCCGATCGGTGACCGCGACACGCTCGTGAAACTCGCCGTCGACGTCGGCATCCCGGAGGACGAGGCACGCCGCGCGCTGGACGACGACGAGGTGGCCGCCGACGTCCGGGCTGAGGAAGCGACGGCCCACGACCTCGGCGTCCAGGGTGTCCCGTTCTTCGTCTTCGACCGGCGGCTGGCCGTCTCCGGCGCGCAGCCGCCCGCGGTCATGCTCGAGGTCCTCGACAAGGTCTGGGCCGAGGCCCACCCCGGAGACGTCGCGGACGGCACCGCTTGCGACTTGTGATCGGACGATTACCCGTCGGCGGCCCGCCGCTCGCGTTCGCGTTCCTCGGCGAGGTTCCGGTGCGCCGCCGCGTCCAGGTCGGCCTTGGCCGCGCGCTCGTCTGCGCGCATCTGCGCCCACCCGGTCGTCAGGCTCTGCAGCCGGTCGGGCGTGGGCGCGCCGGCCTTCTCCATCTGCGCCGCCCACTCTGCCCCGAGCTCGAGGTCGTTCTCGGCCATCGCCACCTCCGGTCCGTCGTGCCCGGCCCGATGCTCGGGCCTTCGTCGCAGTGACGGCGCACCACCGAGCTGGTGCGTGGGCGCCATGATTGGTCGTCAGGTTCCGCAGAACGTCCGGTACCCGCCGAAGTCGTCGGGCGCGGGCGAGGCGAACGCCTCGAGGCCGGGACGCGCGTCGAACGGCCGCGTGACCGCCTCCAGCAGCCGGCGGGCGGGTCCGAGGTCGTCCTTGTCGCTCGCCGCGGCGAGCGCGTCCTCCACGAGATGGTTGCGCGGGATGTAGACCGGGTTGACGCGGTCCATCGCGTCGGCGACTGCCGTCGCAGGCGCGCTCTGGGACGCGAGCCGCGCCGACCACCGGGCCGCCCACGCGTCGAACGCCGGCGGGTCGACGAACAGCAAGCGCGCCGGCCCGACGTCACCACGAACCGCCGACGACAGCGCCCGGAACACCAAGGTGAAGTCGACCTTCTGCGTGGTCAGCAGCGCTGCCAGGTCGCCGACGAGCCCGAGATCGCTTTCTGACGCACCGTCAGCGGAAAGCCCGAGCTTGGCTTGCATGCCGCGCAACCACTCCCCCTGGAACAGCGCGTCGAACCCGCGCAGCACGTCGGTCGCCGCGGCCACGGCAGCGTCCTGCTCCGGGTCGATCAGCGGAATCAAGGTTTCGCCGAGCCGCGCCAGGTTCCACCCCGCGATGCCGGGCTGGTTCCCGTATGCGTACCGCCCGCCGTGGTCGATCGAGCTGAAGACGGTCGCCGGGTCGTAGGCCTCCATGAACGCGCACGGCCCGTAGTCGATCGTCTCGCCGGAGATCGTCATGTTGTCGGTGTTCATCACCCCGTGGACGAACCCGACGCAGATCCACTTCGCGATCAGCGCCGCCTGCGCCTCGACGACCGCGGAGAAGAACGCGAGGTACGGGTTGGCCGCTGCGGCCGCCGACGGGTAGTGCCGCGCGATCGCGTAGTCGGCCAGGCGCCGGAGCAGCTCCGGGTCCTTCTGCGCCGCGGCGTACTGGAACGTCCCGACGCGCAGGTGGCTGGCCGCGACGCGCGCGAGCACCGCGCCCGGCAGGGGCGACTCCCGCCGGATGCGCTCGCCGGTCGCCACCACCGCGAGCGCCCGGGTCGTGGGGATGCCGAGCCCGTGCATCGCCTCACCGATCAGATACTCACGCAGCATCGGGCCGACGGCGGCCTTGCCGTCGCCCCCGCGCGCGAACGGCGTCCGGCCGGAGCCCTTCAGGTGCAGGTCCCGCCGCTCGCCGTGGATGTCGACCAGCTCACCCAGAAGCAGAGCGCGGCCGTCCCCGAGCACCGGGGAGTACCCGCCGAACTGGTGCCCCGCGTACGCCTGGGCGACCGGGGACGCCCCCTCCGGCACGGCGTTGCCGACGAGCACGGCGACCCCCGCCGGCGCGGCGAGCGCGGCGGCCTCCACCCCCAGCTCGGCGGCGAGGTCGGCGTTGAGCAACAGCAGCCGCGGTTCGGGCACCCGCGCGGCCTGCCACGGTTGGTACAGGCCCGGGAGGTCGCGGACGAAGGTGTTGTCGAACGCGAAAAGGCGGGAGGCGGCGACAGTCATACCCCGAGATTACGTCCCGACCTCGGTCCCGGCTCGGGACGACCACAGCGGCAGGCGCATGGTGACCTGGGTGCCGACGCCGAGCGTGCTCTCCACTTCGACGGTGCCGTCGTGCGCGGCGAGGAGCTGCGCCACGATCGTCATGCCGATGCCGTTGCCAGGGACGTCGGCCATGGACTGGCTGCGCCAGAACCGGTCGAACACACGCGGGAGGTCCTCGGCCGAGATGCCCCGGCCGGTGTCGCGGACGAGCACGCGCGTGCCTGCTCGGTCCCTGCTGCCCGACGCTGACGTGGACGTGCCCGCCGGGCGGGGTGTACTTGCAGGCGTTGACGAGGACGTTCGTGATCACCTGGTGCAGCCGGACGGGGTCGCCCTCCACGTAGGTCACCGACAGCGCGCAGGTGATGTCCAGGTCGTTCGCCTTGCCGGTGCCGGCGAGCTGGTCGACGGCGGACGCCGGTGATCGCCGCCAGGTCGCACCTGCGCTTGTACAGGCTGAGTGCGGCGGCGTCCGCCTGGGCGAGGGACTGCAGGTCCTCGACCCGGCGGGCAAGGCGCAGCACCTCCTCGTGGAGCGACTCGATCTGCTCGGGGGTCTGCTCGACGACACCGTCCAGCAGGGCTTCGAGGTTGACCTGCAGGACCGCGACCGGGTTGCGCAGTTCGTGGGCGACCTCGGCGACGAAGTCGCGGCGAAGCTGCTCCTGCTGCCCGAGGGAGTCCGCCATCTTGTCCAGCGTCTGGCCGAGGTTGCGCATCTCCCGCGGCGTTCCCGAGGACGGTGCCGACGCGGACGTCGCGGGCGCCGCGCTTCATGGAGTCGGCGGCGTCGATGAGCTGCGAGAGCGGGCACGGTGAGCCGCCGCGACAGAGCCCAGGCGACCGAAACGGCGACCAGGACGGCGAGGCCGGCGGCAGCGACGACGGTCGTGACCATCGCCTCTCGCAGGTCGCTCAGCGGTTGGACCGAGCCCCCGGGGAAGCCGGCCTGCCGCTCGTCGAACATCACGTCGATCCGGCGCCAACCGAGCATGAGCGCCAGCGCGGCGACCATCAGGACGGACGCGAGGGCGACGCCGCCGAAGGCCAGGGTCAGCCGGATCGTCAGGGACGACCGGCCGCGACCGCGCCGGTCGCCTCAGTCGGCATCGATGCCGAGGCGGTAGCCCCCGCCGAGGACGGTGACCACGATCTCCGGATGGTGGGGGTCGCGCTCGATCTTGCGGCGCAGGTTCTTGACATGAGAGTCGACGCTCCGCTCGTACCCTTCGAACTCGTGCCCCCGCACACGGTTGATCAGTTCGGCGCGCGAGTAGACGCGCCCGGGGGAGCGTGACAGCGCGAGCATCACCCCCCATTCGGTGGCGGTCAGGTCGACGTCTACACCGCGGACCACCACGCGCCGGTGCGGCTCGTCGATGCGCCAGCGTGCCGCACCCGAACGTCCGGACCGCGTCGTTGACCGCGTCTGCGTACTCCTCGCGGCGGCGCAGGATCACGCGCACGCGCAGGACGAGTTCGCGGGGGCTGAACGGCTTGGTGACGTAGTCGTCGGCGCCGAGTTCGAGCCCGCGCACGCGGTCTTGCTCCTCGGCTCTCGCGGTGAGCATGAGGACGGGGATGTGCAGCGTGTCGCGCAGTTCGCGGGCGACGTGCTCGCCGGTCACGTCCGGCAGCCCGAGGTCGAGGATGACGAGGTCGGGTGCGGCGGCCGTGGCCATCGAGAGCGCCTCTGCGCCGCTGCCGGTGGACAGCACGGCGAGACTCTCGCGCTCCAGATACCCGCGCAAGAGTTCCCGCAGTTTGCGTTCGTCTTCGACGATCAGGACGGTCGGCACAGCCACCTCCGCTCCGCCCCAGTATCAGCCCGATTGTGGGACAAATCACTCATCTCCACAGAATCTCCATATCGCCGACATGGCGTCTGCACGTGATGCAGGTCTCCTCTAACCCGATCGGCCACATTGAGGAGCGAATTCCACCCCCCTGTATCGCCCCTGTCGGCCGATCGCGCTCGGGACCAGCCGGACCAGGCCTGAGTTAGAGGCACTTGGCACTCTCCGGACGGCCCGCGAAGGAGAAGTACCCCACCACCCCACAAGGAGATACCTAATGCGTAGTACCTGGAAGAGCCCCCCGATGAGGCTCATCCCCGTTGCCGCATCCGCGATGCTGATCCTCGCGGCCTGTGGCAGCAACGGTGACTCCGGTGCGGTTGCCCAGCAGGCCCCGGCTGCTGCGGACGCTGCTACCGGTGCCGCTGCCGACACTGGTGCCGCTGCTGCGGACACCGGCGCGGCCGCTGCCGACACTGGTGCCGCTGCTGCGGACACCGGCGCTGCCGCTGCCGACAGTGGCGCTGCCGCTGCCGACACGGGCGCTGCCGCCGACACCGGCGCTGCCGCCGACACCGGCGCTGCTGCTGCCGACACGGGCGCTGCTGCCGCCACCTCGAGCGGCGCTGGCGCGTCCTCGACCAAGGCTGCCAAGTCCACGACCACGAAGGCCGCCAAGGCCACGACCACCAAGGCCGCCAAGGCCGGCAAGGGCAGCACCAAGGAAGACGCCCTGCAGAAGGGTGCCAAGCGCACCGGCAAGGCGACCACGAGCTCGAAGGGCATCATCCCCCTCGACACCCCCGCGCAGGCCGCTGAGAACAAGAAGGTCGCGGACGCTGCCGGTGGCGCGACCGACGTCGGTATCACCAAGACGTCGATCAAGCTCGGCTCGGTCAACATGCACGGCATGGCGCTGGGCAACGTGCTCACCGCTCCCCAGGTGCGTGGCAACCTCGCCACGGTCACGAGCATCAACGACCGTGGTGGCGTTCTCGGTCGCCGCATGTCGATCACGGACTGCGACGACGGCCCGGGCGAGGTTTCCCGTGCCAAGGCGTGCATCAAGAAGCTCGCGGGCCAGGACAAGGTCTTCGCGCTCGTGACCGGTCTCGACTGGGCGACGGCGTCGATCCACGACGACCTCAAGCAGTACAAGCTGCCGTACATCGGTGCCTGGGCCTACTCCCAGACCGAGTGGCAGGACCCGTTCATGTTCCCGACGCACATGTCGATGGTCAACGAGGCCTTCTCCGGCGCCCAGTGGGCCAAGCAGGTCATCAAGCCCGCGACCTACGGCCTGGTCTGCCTGACCTCGCCCGAGATGCAGATCGCGTGTGACAACGTCGAGAAGATCATGGGCACCACCGCGGCGAAGATGGTCAAGCGCGTTGACGTCGGTATCTCCGAGACCTCGATGTCGGCGCAGATCCTGGCGCTCCGCTCGGCCAACCCCGAGCACATCATCCACTACGTCATCAACCCGGCCACGATGGCCAAGTTCATGGTTGAGGCTGCACAGCAGAACTACTACCCGGTCAAGGGCATCTCGGGTAACCACCTCGCGGCTGAGGTGCTCGGGTCCCTGTTCGGCAAGCACCCGACCGGTCGCTACTGGACGAACACCACGTACAAGCTGTGGGGCCCGGAGTTCATGGCCGTCATGACGAAGTACGCGCGTGGTAACAAGGGCACGAACCACCACATCGTCCAGGCCGGCTACGTGGGTATCTCCATCCTCGCGCAGGCTGCCAAGGAGGTCGGCCCGAACCTGACCCGTGAGCGCCTCATGAAGCTCATGGCGAACGGCACCGTGTGGCACGCGGACGCCTCGATGTCCCAGCGCTTCAGCTGGAAGCCGGCCGAGCGTCTCACCCCGGACGACGTCAAGGCCGGTACCAAGACCGACCAGGACCTCGGCCAGGGCCGTGAGTTCATGTACAAGTACACCAGCACCAACACCGTCGGTAACCCGAACGGCACCCCGTCTGGCTTCGAGCCTGACCCGGACCTGTTCGTCATCACCACCAGCGGCAACGTTGGAGCAGATGACTGACCCTGATAGCAACCCGGCCTAGTCGCTGACGGGCCAGTCGTCCTGGATCGAAATTCGCAAACCGACACCTGACGCTCCATCAGGGACTGGTTGACGGGTGGCTGATCGTGAACGGCTACAGCGATGCCGACCGGATCAGGGGAGGGTGGTCGCACAGGACTACCAGCTTGGGGCCGGACACCGCGGGAAACGGTGTCCGGCCCTTCGCCTGTCCACGGCCAGGGTGCCCCACAGTTAAGGTGGCTGGGGTGAGCCCCACCCGGTCCCTGCTGCTCTCGCGCCGCGACCTCGACTTCCTGCTCTACGACTGGCTGGACGTCGAGTCGTTGACCGTTCGGACGCGCTTCGCGGACCACTCGCGCGAGACGTTCGACGCCGTCCTCGACCTCGCCGCCCAGATCGCCGAGGAGCGGTTCGCCCCGCACAACAAGCGCAACGACGCCGAGGAACCGACCTTCGACGGCGAGCGGGTCACTCTCGTCCCGGAGGCGAAGAAGGCCCTCGACGCGCTCGCGGACGCGGGCCTCGTCGGAACGACGCTGGACTACGCGGTCGGCGGGATGCAACTCCCGCATGCGGTTGCCTCCGCGTATCTCGCCTACTTCCAGGCCGCCAACATCGGGACGGCGTCGTACTCGTTCCTCACGAACGCGAACGCCAACCTGCTCTGCGCCCACGGGTCGGCCGAGCAGGTCGAGGCCTTCGTCCGGCCGATGGTGGCGGGCCGGTTCCACGGCACGATGTGCCTGTCCGAACCGCACGCCGGGTCGACCCTCGCCGACATCACGACCCGGGCTGAGCCTCAGAACGACGGCACCTACAGGGTTTTCGGCAACAAGATGTGGATCTCCGGCGGGGACCACGAGCTCGGCGAGAACATCGTGCACCTCGTGCTGGCGAAGATTCCCGGCGGCCCGGCGGGGGTGAAGGGCATCAGCCTATTCGTCGTCCCGAAGTACCTGCTCAATCCTGACGGTGCGTCAGGGCCGCGTAACGACGTCGTCGTCGCGGGCCTGAACCACAAGATGGGTTGGCGCGGGACGTGCAACGCCCTGCTGAACTTCGGCGAGGGCGCCCACACCCCCGACGGGGCCCCCGGCGCGGTCGGCTACCTCGTCGGCGCACCGCACCACGGGCTCGCGTACATGTTCCACATGATGAACGAGGCACGCATCGGCATCGGCGCCGGCGCGGCGGCGCTCGGTTACACCGGCTACCTCAAGTCGCTCGAGTACGCCCGGACGCGGGTCCAGGGCCGCAGCGCGGACGCGAAGGACCCGGCCTGCGCGCCGGTCGCGATCGTCGAGCACGCGGACGTCCGCCGGATGCTGCTGGCCCAGAAGTCGTACGCCGAGGGGGCGCTCGCCCTCGTCCTGTACTGCGGTCTGCTGGTCGACACCCAGCACACCGCGCCGGACCCGGCGGAGCGAGACCGGGCCCGACTGCTGCTCGAGGTGCTCACCCCGATCGTCAAGGCGTGGCCGGCGCAGTGGTGCACCACCGCCAACGACCTCGCCATCCAGGTGCTCGGCGGTTACGGCTACACCCGCGAGTACGACGTCGAACAGCACTACCGGGACAACCGGCTGAACGCGATCCACGAGGGGACCAACGGCATCCAGGCCCTCGACCTGCTCGGCCGCAAGGTGGTTCTGGAAGACGGCGCCGGGCTGGCGGCGCTCGGCGCGGCGCTGCTGGCCACCGTGGCCCGGGCCAGGGCCGCGGGCGGCGAGGCCGCCGAGTTCGGCTCGGCCCTCGACGCCGGCTGGGCCCGCCTCGCCGCGGTTACGCGCTGTATCCAGGCGGAGCCCTCCCCGGCAGTGCGCCTCGCCAACGCGAGCGTCTACCTGGAGGCGGCGGGGCACGTCGTCGTCGCGTGGGTCTGGCTCGAGCAGCACCTCGCCTGCGGCGAAGCGGATACCCCGTTCCATCACGGCAAGCGGGCGGCCACCCGGTACTTCTTCCGCTACGAGCTGCCGCGGACCGGTCCGCAACTCGACTTGCTCGCCTCGCTGGACCGCACGACGCTCGACCTGGACCCGTTGATCCTCTGAGAGCACGCTGAAAATCCGGTGAAAAACGGGGGTCGACGCTCCGCCAGTCGGGCGAAAATCCGGTGGCCAGGTTTTGCCGGCGACCCTTCGTGGGATCAGATGTGCCGTGACCTGCGAGCCGGACGTCCGGTCTCCCTGGGGTTCGGCCGCCGCCGACGACGACGCCTCCGGCGACCGCCGACCCCCACGTCGGCGACGCCACGTCCACTTCGCGGCCGCTCTCAGCCTCGTCACCCTGATCGCCCTCGCCGCCCCGCTGCTCTCGCCGGAGAAGCCGTCCGCGGCCAGCGACCCGCTGCTCGCTACGCTCTGTTACGGCGCAGCGTCCATGGAGCCGGGCAGCAACTGCGTCCAGCCGACCGACGGGCCCGTCGCACCGAGGGCCCAGGATGCCCCCGCCGACCGCGCGGTGGCGTACAAGCAGAACTGCCAGGTGAAGGGCGAATTCACCGACCGCTGGATCTGCACCTTCGGCGACGTCGAGGCGAAGCGCAACGTCGCGCTGGTCGGCAACTCGCACGGGGTCCACTGGCTGCCCACCCTGGACGCCCTGGGGCGCAAGCACCACTTCAAGGTCACCACCTTCCTCTCGGCACGCTGCTTCGTGACCAAGTCCCGGCTCGTGATCGACTCCGACCGGATCTCGCGCAACTGCGCCGCCTGGGGCCAGTGGGTGCGCGACTCGACGGCGAAAGGGAACTACGACCTGATCGTCCAGTCGGAACGCACGTACGGCCGCCCGGTCGGCGGCGGCGACCCCGACACCGTCTTCGAGCGCGGTTACAGGGCGCACCTCAAGGAATGGGCGGACGCGAAGCGCACGGTGTTGGTCATCCGCGACACTCCGAAGCCCAGCACGGACGTCCCGACCTGCGTCCTGTCGAACCCGGACGACTACACCCAGTGCACCGGCACCCGCGCCGAGCAGTTGCAGCCCGACCCGCTCGCCGACGCCGCCCGGTCACTGCACTCGAAGGACATGCGCGTCGCGGACCTGACGAACTACTTCTGCCAGACCCGCACGTGCCTCGGGGTGATCGGCCGGGTCGTCGTTTTCTTCGACGGCTCGCACATCACCGCCTCCTACGCCCGGAGCCTCGCGCCGTACCTCGAACCGCACGTGCTGCGTGCCCTCCAGGTCTCCGCGGGCCTGAAGCCCACGGCCGGCCTGAAGACCGCGGGCAAGCGTTCCGCCCGGTGACCCCACCGCGGTGAGAGGGTCGGGGCGTGGAGTTCATCCTCGTCCCGCTCGGGTTCCTCGCCGCGATCGCCGCGATGCAGGTGATCCTCGGCCGGCGCTCGCAAGGCCGGCGCCGCGCTTTCGGCGCCGGTGGCGAGTTCCGCGTGCGGGTACTGCTCAGCGGCGACCGCGGGCCGTACCCGGGCCGGCTCACCCCGGGACGCGTCCAGGTCAGCGGCGGGCGCCCGATTTGGCAGTCGACGACGGCACGGCAGTACGACGCCGTCGACCTGTCCGGTGCGCGTCCGCTGCGCGCCGAGCAGAGCGTCCGGAGCATGCGGGCGCGGCCGAGCGACACCGGCCTGGTCGTGCTGCTGCCGACCGGCGCCCGGCTGCAACTCGCCGCGTACCGGGGCGACATTGCGCTGCTGGAAGACGTATTCGAGCGCTCGGGTGGTCCTGCGGTCGGGGTCGTCGGGGTGGACACCGGCATGCGGCCGCAGCGGCGGGTCCGCGTCCCCGGGTGGGCGCGGATCCTGCTCGGCCTGTGCGCGGTGTGGGCCGCGTTCTGGCTCTGGGTGTGGACGGCCGGGACGACACTGGACGCGAAGGTGCTCGAGCCGCCCACGGACGACGGAATGTGCGCGGTGAGCTGGTCCGATCCGGCCGGCGGGGCCGAGCAGCGGGCCAGCGTCAGCTGCGGCCCGGACACCAAGCCCGGCGACACGATCCGCGTCCTCGCGTTGCCGCCGCCGCTGAACGGCGAGGCCGGGACGATCGAGGACAGCCTCCTCGTCCCCCTGCTGATCGGTGGCGGCGTGTTCGTCCCGACGGCGATCGCCCTCGTCCGGCGCAATTGGCCGCGCCGGCGGAGGGCGGTGCCCGGGCCTCCGGTGCCCGTCCTGAGGGGCAGCCCGGTCGACGTGCCGGATCTCGCCGAGGGGGAGGTCCACTTCACCCGCATCGCCGAGGTGATGGCCACGCGGGCGCAGGCGGAGGGCTGGGCCGACCTGCCCGGGCCGGCCGCGGGCGCCGGGGCGGCAGAGTTGCCGAGCCGCTGGTGGCGGATCCGGGAACTGCGCCGCCTCGGCTCGCGGTCGCTCCTCGTGGCCGTGTTCCCGCTGTTGTTCGCGGGCCTCGCCGCCTTGCTCGGCGCGTCGTGCTGGTACGCCACGATCGTGCTCGCGACCGGCGACACCACGGTCGTGGACGGCAAGGTCGTCAGCGTCTACACCGACAGCCGGCCGCCGTTCATGCCCTACGACGTCGAGGTGGCCTTCACCTCAGGCGGGCGCGAGCACACCGCTCTCGTCCCCGGGCTCGACAAGCTCGACCGGGGGGCATCGGTCGAGATCCTGCACTCCGTCGCGCACCCCGGCGCCGCGCGCCTCAGCGGCGACGGGGACGGGCTCGCGCGATCGACGGCGGTGACCGGCCTCGCCGCCGGCATCGCGGTCACCTTCGCTGCGACGCGCGTGCGGCGCGTGCACCGCGCGATGCGCGACCTCCGGCGGGTGCGCGGCGAACCCGGCCGGCCGTGGCGGTTCGTGCGCTTCGTCGGCCCGAACAACGTTCCCGGCCTGATGTTGTTCTCGCAGTGGGAGGACGCGCCGCCGACCGTGCTCGTCCCCCTCAACCCGCTCGACGGCGGCCCCGACGGGCTCCCGGTCTCCGGCATCGCCGACATCCACGGCGAGGTGACGGACGGCGCGCACGTCGTCGCCGTCGTCGACGGCCGGACGCTGTGGCCGGTGAGCCCGGCGCAGGACGTGCCGCCGGACCTCGTCCGGAGCCTGGTCAACGGCGAGTCGAACATCGACCCGCGGCGCCCGCGCCGGGGCATGCGCTGACCGCGCGGGCAGGCGCGGCCCCGCCGGACGTACGCTCCCCGGATGGGACCCCGCCGGTGACACTCGTCTTCTTCCACGCCCATCCGGACGACGAGGCGATCGCCAGCGCCGGGACCATGTCCGCCGCGGTCGAGGCCGGCCACCGGGTGGTCGTCGTGCTGGCCACGCGCGGCGAGCGCGGGAACGTCCCGGACGATCTCGGCGAGCACGCGTCGCTCGCCGACCTGCGCACCGCGGAGGCCGAGCGGGCGGGCGAGATCCTCGGCGTCGACCGGGTGGCGTTCCTCGGCTACCGCGACTCGGGCATGGATCCCGAGATCGTCGCCGACGACCCGGGCTGCTTCGCCGCCGCCGGCGTCGACGAGGCGGCCGAGCGGCTCGCAGACCTGCTGACCGCGGAGGCGGCCGAGGTCCTCGTCGTCTACGACCCGACCGGCGTGACCGGCCATCCCGACCACCTCCAGGTGCACGTCGTCGGCTACCGGGCGGCCGAACTGATGGGCGCCCGCGCCCCGCGCGTGTACGAGTCGACGCTGCCCCGCTCGCAGGGCACGCGGGTCGTCCGCGCCGCCCGCGCACATGCGGCCGCCGCGCTGCCGCCGGGCACCGCGCCCGACCCGGAGCCCGACCCCGAGTTCGGGACGCCGGACGAGGACGTGACCTTCGCCCTGGACGTCCGGGGGTGGCTCGAGCTCAAGCGCGCGGCGATGGCCGCCCACGCCAGTCAGATGCCCGCCGACTCGTGGTTCCTGGCCACGCCCGACTTCGACGAGATCTGGGGCCGGGAGCATTACATCGACCGGACGGCAGGCTCCCCGGGCCTTCTGGAGACGCTCGCGCCCCGCATCTGACGCCCGGGGGTGTGGCAGGGTTCGTCGTGGACGGATCAGGTCGCGCCGCGGGCAGGGAAGGTCGGATCGGGATGAAGATTCCGGAGATGCACGGCGAGATCGAGCGGCGGCTGCTCGTCACGTACCGCATGGACCCGGAGGCCGTCTCCCCGCTCCTGCCGGCGCCGTACCGCCCGCAGCTCGTCTCCGGCTTCGCCGTCGCGGGCATCTGCATGATCCGGCTCGGGCAGCTGCGGCTGCGCGGCATCAAGCAGTGGGGCGGGCAGCGCCCCGAGGACGCGGCGCACCGCATCGCGATGGAATTCGACGACCCGGCCGGAGTGCAGACCGGCGTCTACATCGTGCGGCGGGACAGCAACACGCTCAACAACATCCTCGCCGGTGGCTGCATCTACCCCGGCCGGCACAACCGCTCCCGCTTCAAGGTCACCGAGACCGACTCCGACATCCAGCTGTACTGCCGGGCGCTCGACGCGTCCATCGAGTTCGAGGTCCACACGCGGACGACGGAGACCTTCGGCGGCAGCAAGCTGTTCGGCAGCCTCGACGACGCGGCCGCGTTCTACGGGGCCGGCGCCCCGGACGGGGACGAGAGCGCATGGACGATCGAGCCGGCCGCGATCGTGTCCGCCCGCTCGACGTACTTCGACAATCGGGACGTGTTCCCCGCCGGCGCCGCCGTCCCCGACTGCGCCGTCGTCATGCGCCCCGTCGTCGGCAAGACGCTCCCGCCCCTGCGCTCCGACGGCGTCCAGAGCGCCGAGCACGTGTAGCTCCCCGCCGCAGGTCGGGGGCCAGACCCCACTGTGAGGTAGCCCACCCCGCGGACGAGACGATAGGGCCCGAAGGCTTCGGTGCGAGGAGTTCGGGTGTTCAACAAAGTTCTGGTGGCCAACCGCGGCGAGATCGCCGTCCGGGCATTCCGGGCGGCGTACGAGCTCGGCGTGCGTACGGTCGCGGTGTTCCCCTACGAGGACCGCAACTCCGAGCACCGGATGAAGGCCGACGAGGCGTACGAGATCGGCGAGCGCGGGCACCCGGTGCGCGCCTACCTCGACGCGCGGGCGATCGTCGACGCGGCGGTCGCGGCCGGGGCGGACGCGGTGTACCCGGGTTACGGCTTCCTGTCCGAGAACCCGGAGCTCGCCGAGGCCTGCACGGCCGCGGGCATCACGTTCGTCGGGCCGCCCGCTCACGTCCTCGCGCTGACGGGCAACAAGGCGACCGCGGTCGCAGCCGCGAAGGCTGCTGGGGTGCCGGTGCTGCGCAGCACCGATCCGTCCTCGGACGTGGACACGCTCGTGGCCGCCGCCGCGGACATCGGGTTCCCCCTGTTCGTGAAGGCCGTCGCGGGCGGCGGCGGGCGCGGCATGCGCCGGGTAGCCGACCCGGCCGAGCTGAGCGCGTCGATCGAGGCCGCCATGCGTGAGGCGGCAGGCGCGTTCGGAGATCCGGCGGTCTTCCTCGAGCGCGCGGTCGTCGAGCCGCGGCACATCGAGATCCAGATCATGGCGGACGCGACCGGCGCGGTCGTCCACCTGTTCGAGCGCGACTGCTCGGTGCAGCGTCGGCATCAGAAGGTCGTCGAGATCGCCCCGGCACCGAACCTCGACCCGGACCTGCGCGACCGCATCTGCGCGGACGCCGTGAAGTTCGCCCGGGCGATCGGCTACGTCAACGCGGGCACCGTCGAGTTCCTCGTCGACGCGCGCGGCGAGCACGTGTTCATCGAGATGAACCCGCGGATCCAAGTCGAGCACACGGTGACCGAGGAGGTCACCGACGTCGACCTCGTCCTGACCCAGCTGCGGGTCGCCGCCGGCATGACCCTCGCCGACCTCGGCCTGGCCCAGGACACGATCCGCCTGCGCGGCGCGGCGATGCAGTGCCGGATCACCACCGAGGACCCGGCGAACGGCTTCCGCCCCGACACTGGCCGGATCACCTGGTACCGCTCGCCCGGCGGCGCGGGCGTCCGGCTGGACGGAGGCACCACCTACACGGGCGCGGAGATCAGCCCGCACTTCGACTCTCTGCTCGCGAAACTGACGTGCCGCGGCGCGGACTTCCCGACGGCCGTGCGCCGGGCGCAGCGCGCGCTGGCCGAGTTCCGGGTCCGCGGTGTGGCGACGAACATCCAGTTCCTGCAGGCCGTGCTCGAGGACCCGGACTTCCGCGCCGGCGGCGTCTCCACGTCCTTCATCGAGGACCGGCCCGACCTCGTCACCGCGCCTCCGTCGGTCGACCGCAGCACGAAGCTGCTCACTTATCTCGCCGAGATCACGGTGAACAAGCCGTACGGCCGCCCACCGTCCGACCTCGACCCGACCGTCAAACTGCCGCCGCTCGACACCACCACCGACGCCCCCGCGGGCACTCACCAATTGCTGCGCGAGATCGGGCCGGACGAGTTCGCGCGCCGCCTGCGCGCCCAGGACCGCGTCGCGGTCACGGACACGACGTTCCGCGACGCACACCAGTCGCTGCTCGCGACCCGCGTCCGCACCCGCGACCTCGTCGTCGTCGCGCCCTACGTGGCGCGCCTGACCCCGCAGTTGTGGAGCGTCGAGGCCTGGGGCGGCGCGACCTACGACGTCGCGCTGCGCTTCCTGCACGAGGATCCGTGGGAGCGGCTGGCGGCGATGCGCGAGGCGCTGCCGAACGTGTGCCTGCAAATGCTGATTCGTGGGGCGAACACGGTCGGCTACACGCCTTACCCCGTCGAGGTGACGGACGCGTTCGTCGCCGAGGCCGCGTCGTGCGGCATCGACGTGTTCCGGGTCTTCGACTCGCTCAACGGCGTGGGCGCGATGCGCCCGGCGATCGACGCCGTCCGGGCGACGGGCACGGCGATCGCCGAGGTCGCCCTCTGCTACACCGGCAACCTGTCCGACCCGTCAGAACGCCTGTACACGCTGGATTACTACCTCCGCCTGGCCGAGCAGATCGTGGACGCGGGCGCGCACGTCCTCGCGATCAAGGACATGGCCGGCCTGCTCCGCGCGCCCGCGGCCCGCCGCCTCGTGACGGCCCTGCGGGAACGCTTCGACCTCCCCGTCCACCTGCACACCCACGACACCCCCGGCGGTCAGCTGGCCACGCTGCTCGCCGCAATCGACGCAGGCGTCGACGCCGTGGACGCGGCGAGCTCGCCGATGTCGGGCACGACGAGCCAACCGTCGCTGTCGGCGCTGGTCGCAGCGACGGACGACACCCCGCGCGCGAGCGGCCTCGACCTGGGCGCGATCTGCGCGCTGGAGCCTTACTGGGAAGCCGTCCGACGGCTGTACGCGCCGTTCGAGTCGGGGTTGCCGGCGCCGACGGGCCGCGTGTACTCGCACGAGATCCCCGGTGGCCAGCTGTCGAACCTGCGCCAGCAGGCGATCGCGCTGGGCCTCGGCGAAAAGTTCGAGGAGATCGAGGACACGTACGCCGCGGCGAACCGGATCCTCGGCAACATCGTGAAAGTGACGCCCTCGAGCAAGGTCGTCGGCGACCTCGCGCTGCACCTCGTCGCCGTCGGCGCCGACCCCGAGGAGTTCGCCGACAACCCCCAGAAGTTCGACATTCCCGACTCGGTCGTGGGCTTCCTGCTCGGCGAGTTGGGCGTCCCGCCGGGCGGCTGGCCCGAGCCGTTCCGGACGAAGGCACTCGCCGGCCGGACCGCGCCGGTCCGCGAGCAGGAACTCACCGCGGCCGACCGCGCCGGCCTCGCCGACGACCCGCGCGCGACGCTGAACCGCCTGCTGTTCCCCGGCCCGACCCGCGAATGCCTCGCCGCGCAGGCGTTGTACGGCGACGTGTCGGTGCTGCCGACGCACGAGTTCCTCTACGGGCTCATCCCCGGCGACGAGCACGCCGTCGACATCGACCCCGGCAAGCGCCTCATCGCGACCGTCGAGGCGATCGGCGAGGCCGACCCCCGCGGGCTGCGCACCGTCATGTGCACGCTGAACGGGCAGTTGCGCCCGGTCTCCGTGCTCGACAAGTCCATCGCGGTCAAGATGCCGACGGTGGAGAAGGCGGACCCGGCGCGGCCTGGCCACGTCGCCGCCCCGTACGCGGGCGCGGTCACCGTCAGCGTCGCCCCCGGCGACAAGGTCGACGCCGGCCAGACCGTCGCGACCATCGAGGCGATGAAGATGGAGGCCTCCGTCACGACCAGCGTCGCCGGGACGGTCGAGCGCGTCGTGCTCGTCGGCGCGCAGAGCGTCGACGGCGGCGACCTGCTGCTCGTGATCGAGACCTGATCCTGCGTCAGGGCATCGCAAATGTCACCGCATACGTGACATCTGTTGTAAATCGTGACAATTCCTTTAGATTGGCGCCAGTCGCCGCGCGTCGGCGGTTCGGATCCACCGCGGGGAGCGTCCGATGGCCAGATCCAGACTCGCCACGATCACCGTCACCGTGAGCCTGGGAGCCCTCGTGCTCTCCGGATGCGGGGGCAAAGACTCTTCGGACGAGGCTGCCCCCGAGCCTGAGGCGTCCGCGTTCACCACGCCCAGCGCCGCTCCGGACGAATTCGTCGACCCACGGTCAGCAGGCAACAAATGGCTGCCGCTCGAGCCCGGCACGCAGTGGGTGCGCGAGGGCACGACGATGATCGGCAAGCGCAAGGTGCCGCACAAGGTGATCAGCACGGTGACCGACGTGATCCGCGAGATCGACGGCGTGCAGACCGTGCTCGTCCTCGACCACCAACTAGGCGCCGGCCAGATCGTCCAGAAGTCCGTCGACTACTTCGCCCAGGACGGCGCCGGGAACGTCTGGACGATGGGCGGGGTCACCGAGGAGTACGAGGCCGGCCGGTTCGTCGCGATCGACGAGGCCTGGCTCGACGGGCAGGACGGCGCCGAGGGCGGGATCCTGATGCCGGCCGACCCGGCGACGACCGAGCCGTGGACGATCGCGCAACCGCCGGAGGAGGACGCCGACGCGGCCAAGTTCGAGCGGATGCAGCCGGAGGAGTGCGTGCCCTTCGACTGTTACAAGGACGTCCTGGTCGTCCGGGAGGGCACGAAGTCGGCCCTCGACAACGAGTTCAAGTATTACGCGAGCGGGGTCGGCCAGATTCGCAACGAACCGCGCGGCAAGAGCAAGGAAGAGGACGTGGAACGGCTCGTCAACGTCACCCAGCTCAGCGCGGACGGCCTCACCGAGGCGAGCGAGGAAGCCCTGCGCATCGACGAGAAGGGCGCGGACGAGGAGTCCGAGGTCTTCGGCGACGAGAAGGCCGTCAGGAACCCCTGATGGCGAAGCGGGCACCGAGCCCGGTGCCGGCGGCCGATCGGGATCCCACCCATCTGCTCAGCCTCGACGGTGTGGCGAAGGCCTACCGCAGCCAGCGGGAGTCGACGCCGGTTCTCACGGACGTCGACCTCGTGCTCCGGCGGGGCGAGATCACCTGCCTCGTCGGCCCCTCGGGCAGCGGCAAGTCCACCATCGTCGCCCTGATCGCCGGGTTGCTCGTGCCGGACGCGGGTCGGGTCCTGTTCGACGGCCAGGATCTCGGGACGATGTCGGACGCGAAGCGGGCCCGCCTGCGGGCGCGGAAGATCGGCATCGTCCTGCAGTCGGGCAATCTCGTCCCCTTCCTGACCGCGGCGGAGAACGTCGCGCTCGCGGCCCGGTTCGCCGGCGGGCACCCCGCCGGGCGGGCGTGCACCTCCTGCTCGAGCAGGTGGGAGTCTCGGCCCGCGCGGATCACCTGCCCCGCCGCCTTTCCGGGGGCGAGGCCCAGCGCGTCGCCCTGGCCGTCGCCCTGGTGAATTCTCCCGACCTCCTCCTGGCGGACGAGGTCGTCGGCCAGCTCGACCCCGTCACCGCCCGGGTCGTCGTCGGGACGTTCCAGCGGGCCTGCGCGGACCGGGGCCTCGGCGTCCTGTTGGTCACGCACAGCCCCGATATCGCCGCACTCGCCACGCGCGTCCTGCGCCTGAACTCCGGCCGGCTCCAGCCGGCGGCATGAGCGGCACATGACCGCCGACGGCCCGTCGCACCGCCGGGGCGTGCGGATTCAGGTCGTCGGCGCGGGGATGCGGTACGCCACCCCGTACGGCCACGTGACCGCTCTCGACGACGTCAGCCTCACGGTGGAGTCGGGCGCCAACGTCGCCGTCGTCGGCCCGAGCGGGTCGGGCAAGTCGACGCTGCTGGGCCTGCTCGCCGGGTTGGAACTGCCCACGGCAGGGGAGGTGCGAGTCGGGGACTACCTGCTGTCGGGGATGTCCGAGCGGCGCCGCGCGATCCTCCGCCGGCAGCACTTCGGCCTCGTCTTCCAGGCCGACAACCTGCAGCCGTTCCTCACCGTCGCCGAGAACATTGCGCTGCAGGCCTCCTTGGCCGGCACTCCGGAGGACGCCGCCGGGCGCCGGGAACTGCTGGAGGCGCTCGACATCGGCGCGCTGGCGGACCGCTTTCCCGACCAGCTCTCCGGCGGCCAGCGGCAGCGGGTCGCGGTGGCCCGCGCGCTCGTCCACCGGCCGAGTCTCGTGCTCGCGGACGAGCCGACCGGCGCGCTGGACGTCGTGAGCGCGGGCAAGGCGATCGACCTGTTGCTCCGGCTGCACCGCGCCCAGGGCACGACCCTGGTGGTCGTCACCCACGACGCCACCGTGGCCGACCGCATGGACGCTGTGGTCACCATGCGCGGCGGCCGCGTGACGCTGCCCCCGCGAGGGACGCCGAGCATTCCCGAGCCTGCGCGGGGAACGCCGTGACGCTCGCCCGGTTCGTCCGCCGGGACCTGTGGCGAAACCCGCGGCGCACTCTCGCGTCGCTCGTGGGTGTGATCGTCGGCGTGGGCCTGTTCTCGGCGGTGCTGTTCTTCATCGACGGGTCGGGCGCCGCGATGACGCGGCGGGCGCTCGCGCCCCTGAGCCTGGACATGCAGCGCGTGCTGACCGCCCCGCTGGGCGGCGGGGTCCGCTTCGAAAGGAAACTGACGGACGATCAGCTCGCAGCGGGCGCGACCACGAGGGTCACGCTGACGGTGACCAACGACGGGGTGTCCCCGGCGCACGAGGTCGTCGTGCGGGACCGCCTGAAGGAGCCGCTGACCTACGTGCCCGGCTCCACCCTGCTGGACGGCGCGGTCGTCCCGGACGTGGACGGCCGCATTCCGCTGGCCCAGGGCGGGCCCGGCACCGGCTTGAACATCGGCACAGTGGACCCGAAGACGACCCGTCAGATCACTTACCGGGTCACGGCGACCTCCGGGGTCACCACCGCCGCGGGCCTGCCGGCCGACGCCACGATCTCGTCCCGCGAGGCGCCCAGCCCGGCGCGCGCCAACGCGCCCCGCTCCGTCCCGCTCCCCCAGCTCGCCGAGCAGATCCGCGGCCTCCCCGGGGTCGCGGCCGCCGACACGCTCGCGTTCGTCGACCTGCCCGGCAAGATCTCCGCGAACGGCGCCGAGCTCGGCGGGCCGGTCAAGCTGTTCGCCTTCGACGCCGGGTATCCGGCGCGCTACCAGAGCATCAAGATGCGCTCCGGCAGCCTCCGGCCAGGCGGCATGGTGATCAGCGCGGAGACGGCGCGCGACCTGAACATCGGCGAGGGCGCCACCGTCACGCTCGAGCTGCCCGGCGGCGCCGCCCCGCTCGCGCTGCCGGTCAGCGGTATCACCGACCTGTCGGGCGCCAAGCCGCTGTTCGAGAGCAGGGAGTGGCGCCGGTTCGAGAAATTCGTCTACGCGCCGCACGCGGTCGTGGTGGACCCGGCGGTCTACGCCGAGCGCGTCGTCCCCGCGTTCACCGCGGCCGCGGCGCAGATCGACTCCGAGATCACGAGTTTCCCGTTCGAGGAGCTCGACGTCAGCGTGGACCGCGCGACGCTGAACGCCGACCCGGGGACGGCGCTGGTCCAGACGCTAAAGGTCGCGGCCGCAGTGAAGGCGGTGGCGCCCGGGCAGGACTACCTGCTCGACAACATCTCCAACACGCTCGCGGTGGCCGAGGGCGACGCGGTCGTCGCCAAGCGGATGTTCGCCTTCCTCGGGCTGCCCGGCGCGATCCTCGCGGCCATCCTGACCGCGTACGCGGGGGCGCTGCTCGCGGGCGCGCAGCGGCGGGAGAGCGCGCTGCTGCGCGTGCGGGGCGCGAGCCGCCGCCACCTGATGTACATGCTCACGCTGCGCACGGTGGCGCTCGCCGGGCGTCGGATCGGTGCTCGGCGCGGCGCTGGGCTTCGGCTCGGTCCTCGCGCTGCTGGGCCCCTCGATCCTGTTCGAAGCCTCCACCGGGGCCCTCGCGGGGTCGGCGCTCGTCGGGGTCGGCGGCGGGATGGCGGTCACCGCGCTCGCGCTCTACGTGCCGGGCCGACGCCTCGTCACCCGGGAGATCAAGCAGGACCTCGGCTCGGGCCAGGCCCGGGTCCGGCCGGCCTGGCGGCGGCTGACCCTGGAGTTCCTGGCGCTGGCCGGAGCCGTCGGCGCCCAGGTGGCCGCCCTGCGCAGCGGCGCATTCGACGGTCCGTCAGGTTCGGTGTACTCGGGGCAGTCCGTGTCGCTCCCGCTGCACCTGTTGGTCGCCCCGCTGGTCGCCTGGCTGGCCGGCACCATGCTGATCGCCCACCTCCTGCAGGCGGTGACGGCACGCAGCGCGCGCGCCCGGAAGGCGCCCGACTTCCGCCGGTTGCTCGCCGGTGTCCTGTGGCGCAGCATCACCCGGCGGCTGGGCGCGCTCGCCGGCGGCGTCGTCACCGTGGCGCTCGTCGTAGGGCTCGGGACGATGCTCGCGTGCTTCGCGACCGTCTACGACAAGGCCAAGGTGTCCGACGCGCGGTTCCTGGTCGGCTCCGACATCCGCCTGACGCCGAACCCCACGAGTCGGTTTCCCGAGCCCGACGGGGCTGGCGTCCCAGCTCGTGGTGGACGGCGCCGGCGGCGCCACCGCCGTGGTCTTCTCCCCCGAGAACTCCGTCCTGACGAGCCGGGTCCACGAGGAGGTGACCACGCTCGCCGCGGTCGACCCGCTCGCGTACCCGGAGGTCGCGGCGCTCGAGGACTCCTCTTTCGTCGGCACCACCGCGGCGGCCGCCATGTCGGCGCTGGCGGCCCAAGCCGATGGCGTCCTCGTCCACACGGGCCTCGCCACGGGGCTGAAGCTCGCCGTCGGCGACGAGGCGCATGTGCTCTTCGGCCGCGGCAACGACGAGCAGGTCCGCAAGCCGGTCAAGGTCGTGGGCCTGTTCACCCGCTTCCCCGGCGCCCCGCGCGGCACCGACGTCGTGGCGAACCTCGCGCACTACCAGCGCGAGACCGACCTGGACGTCGCCGACTACTACCTCGTCTCGACTACCGAACCCGGTCCGCCAGCGCTGGAGCGAACACTGCGGGCCCTCGCGTCGTCCCCAGATTTCGAGCGGCGTTTCGACGTATCGACGTCGGCGGTGACGCTCGACAAGGACGAGTCGAGCCTGACCGCGCTGAACGTGCGCGGTCTGCTGCACCTGGACTCGTTCTTCACCTTCCTGATGGCCGGGACGGCCACGGCCATGTTCGTGTTCGGGCTCCTGATGCAGCGCCGCCGCGAGTACGTGACGATGCGCGCGCAAGGCCTGCACCGGCGGGAGGTCCGCCGTCTCGTCCTGGCGGAGTCGGGGATCTCCGCGGTCCTCGGCGCGCTGATCGGCCTGGGCGTCGGCATCGCGGTCGCGTCGGAGTTCGTCCGCGTCCTGCGGCCGATTTTCACGCTCCCGCCGCCGCTGGCGGTTCCCGTGGCGGAGCTGGGCGATCCTCGCGGCGCTCGTGCTCGGTGCCACCGCGCTGTCCGCGGCCGCGGCCGCCCTCCTGATCAACCGGCTCGAGCCCACGGAACTGCTGCGCGAGGAGTGAGCGGGGCGAAGCGTAGGGTCGGGGCGTGACCCACGAGACTCCGCCGCTGCCGGGCTGGTACCCCGACCCGTTCGGCCGGCACGAGTACCGCCACTGGAACGGCTGGCGCTGGACGGACGACGTCGCCTCGCACGGCAGGCAGTCGACGGACCCGGCGCAGGGCGAGTCCCACGTCCCGACCGTGAACCGCCCGACCGAGAAGATCGTGGCGGACGTGGCGAAGTCCGGCCTCGCCGACGGCGCCACCGGCAGCGGCATCGATGTTCACCGAACCGGTGCTGGTGGTGAACCAGAAGGCCAAGATCATCGAAGTGAACAACGAGTACGCGGTCTACGACCAGCACGGCCGCCAACTCGGGGCCGTCCGCCAGGTCGGGCAGTCGACAGCGAAGAAGGTCATCCGGGTCCTGACCTCCGCCGACCAGTACATGACGCACAAGCTGCAGGTCGTCGACAACAACGGCCACGTGCTGCTCGCGCTCACCCGCCCCGCCAAGCTGGTCAAGTCGCGGGTCATCGTGCAGAACGGCCAGGGCACCGAGATCGGCGCGATCGTCCAGCAGAACGCGATCGGCAAGATCCGGTTCAACCTCGAGGCGGGCGGCGAGACGGTCGGGGCGATGAACGCGGAGAACTGGCGGGCCTGGAACTTCACGATCCTGGACGCGGGCGGCACCGAGGTCGCCCGGATCACGAAGACGTTCGAGGGCCTCGCCAAGACGATGTTCACCACCGCCGACAACTACGTCGTGAAGATCCACCGGCCGTTGGAGGAACCGCTCCGCTCGCTCGTCGTGGCCTCCGCGCTGGCCGTTGACACCGCGCTCAAGCAGGACGGCCGCGGCCTCGGCTGACCCCGTTCTCGCCCCGCGGCGCGGCGTCGGCTACCGGGAGCCGGCGAAGATCGCCGCGTAAGTTCCGAGGCCGATGAGACTGGCGCCGGGAAGCTCGACGCGGTCCGTGTGGACGGCCGTGATCTGCCCGGTCGCGGGGTCGAAGTCGACGTCGATGACCTTGCCGAGACCGTCGCCGTACTCGTTCAGAGCGGGCTTGCCGACGAGGTCGAAGTCCTTGTGGACGGAACGTTCCTCGGCGGCGTCCAGCGGTGCGCGGATCACGTCGGGCGTTCGGACGGTAACGGCGTCGTGCCCGAAAGCCTCCAGGTCCGCCCACGATAACAACGACCCGGGGCCGTCGACCTTGCCGAGGCGCAGGGCGCTGATCCACCCGGGCCCGGGCCGGACGACGAACCCGTCGACGCGACCGGCGGTCTGCGCGGTGGCCGTCGCCACGACCTGCTTGTGGTGCGCTTCGCTGAACCGCATCAGATCGCCTCCGGCCGGACGCGGACCGGATGCCGCGAGCTTCTCGCGGAACGCGTGGACGGCCGCGCCGAAGCCGGCCAGGTCACTCGACACGAATTCGGTCGCGCTCTCCGGCACGATCAGCTTTTCGCCCGAGATGGCGAGCGTCGCCGGCACGGGGATGAGCAGGCGGCGCCCGGCGTTCGGACAGGTTCTCGCTGGCCTCGATCTCGTAACCGACCACGTCCGCCTCGGCGCCGACCTCGAGGATCACGTCGACGACCGTGCCCAGCAGGACGCCGGCGTCGGTGAGGACCTGGTCGGCCAGCACGTTGGCCGACTTCTGTTCGTGACGCGAGGCGAGTTGGTCGGCGGCCACGAACACGTCGTCGCTCGCGGATCATCACGGCGTCCGCGCCGAGCGAGTACACGTCCGACCACAGCAGGGCGTCGTGCCGCGACGCGGCTGAACAAGCCGTGGTTGTTGAGCGTGAAACCTTCGAGCCGCCCGGCGCCGCGGTCGAACACCACGTCCTTGACCTCGGCGGCCAGCTCGCCCGCGAGCGTCACGACCGGCCGAGCCAGTGAGTTCACCGGCCCGCATCAGGACGGTCACTTGTTCTGTCCGATCCCGACGACGCCACCGCTGCGGCGGCTGCGCTGCAGCATCACCGAACAGGGTGCCGAAGATGGCCAGAGAATGAGGACGAGTGCGACGACGAGATCCATGACGACTCCAGGATCGGCAGACAACGAGCGATCAGGTCCTGACGTGCCCAACGACCGGAGTCCAAACGGACAAATGCCGCATCCGGCAGGGTAGAGCGTCACATCAGTGTCTAGGTGGCCACCCGGCGCATCGCCTTGCGGACCTGACCCCACGCCGTCGCGACGTCCCGCTCCGGACAGACGGCCTCGGTCGCGCCGTCACGGCCGTAGAGCAGGCCGAACGTGAACGCGCTCTCGCCCGTCGAGGTAGCGCATCGACGGCGAGCTCGCGCAGCATCGGCCGAGCGCGACGACGGCGTCCTGGTGCTCGCCCAGCAGATCCTGGAACCCCTTCACCCGCTCGACGACGACGCCCGCCGGCCGGCCCAGCACAGGCGCGCGGCCTCCGCCGCGTACCGCAGGCGCTTCGCCGACTTGCGCGCCTCGTGCAGGTGGACGTCACGGTCACCGGCCGGACGCGACGCGGCCTGCAGGTGGCGGGCGATCCGCCGCTCGCCCGCGCTCCAGCAGGTCGGGCAGGTCCTCCCGCGCCCGCCGCGGACGCGCGCCTGACGTCAGCGGCGGGTCGCGCCAGGAGGTGGTCGACCGCGTCGAGCAGCGACGAGGTAGCGGTCGCCGTCCAGCGCCGCGACACGTCTGCCTGCGCGCCGTCGCCTCGCGGCCGGCGAAGAACCTGGTGACCCGCGCCTGGACAGGGCCGAGCACGTCCTCGGCCGGCAGGGACGCGACCGCATCGGACGATCCGCGCGCGCAGCACCTCGAGGTCGCGCGACGTCGCCGAGGACGCCGGCCAACCACTTCAGCTCGTCGGTCAAGCTCGCGGGTCCGCGTCCCGTGTCGATCACCGTCCCGAAGACCTGCAGCGCACTGCGCATCCGCCGCGTCGCGACGCGCATCTGGTGGACGGCGTCCGGGAGTGTCGCGCCGCACGACGGGATCGAGCCGGACGATCGCCGCCGCCTGCTCGGCCGAGGTACGCCAGCGACGACGTCGCCGACGCTGCGACTTCTCCTTCAGGTCGCACCGTTGCGGCGCCAGGCCTTCGGGCGGCCGACCGCCCAGCGCGCGGGACACCTTCGAGGTCGAGCTCGACCGCTGCACACCGGCGGCCGCAGAGCTCGCGCTCCATCCGGTCCAGCAGCGCCGGGGTCGGCGTCCGGCACCGAGCTCGACCTCGATCTCGCGCCACGCCTCCGGGCTCGCGCCGCGCGCCGGCCCGCTGCGCGGTCACGCGGTCGTCGACGACCTCGAGCACCGGTGACGCCGGACGTCGTCCGTCCACCGCCAGCGGCGGCGCGCGGTCGTGATCGTCGCGATCGGCTTCAGCGCCGCGCCCGCGGGTCACCGACCGGGTCAGCTCCCGCAGCTCCGCGGGCGGTGTCGCGGGCGCCCGGACGAGCTTGCGGGCGTCCGCGAGCGCGGATCTCGTCGCGGGTGTTCGGCCCGACCGGCAGTTTGAGGTGCCAGCCCGCGTCGTCGCCGCCGGTCCGGTGGCGCAGCGTGACCCCGCCGGCAGCAGCCGCAAGTCCTCGGTGTCGTAGTACGCGGCGCGCAGCACGTCGTCCTGCGGGCCCTGCGGCGAGCCGAACTCGACCAGCTGCGGCCACTCGGGCACCTGCGCGTCCTCAGACGCGTCGTACTTGCGTTCGACCTCGCGGAACGTCGTCGTCATCACCGCATCCTTCCCGGATCTGGCGTGCAGACGCCACGGCCGGGAAGCTGCACGCGTAAACCCACAGCGAAAGTTCACCGGAGGGCCCATGATCCGAGCGGCCGGCGCGATGCTGTGGCGGCCCGGGCCGTCCGGCCCGGAGGTGGCGCTGATCCACCGCCCTCGCAAGCCCGACTGGAGCTTCCCGAAGGGCAAGCTCGACCCGGGCGAGACCGCGCGCGCCGCCGCCGTCCGGGAGGTGCGGGAGGAGACCGGCCTGAGGCGACCCTCGACCGCCCGCTGCCGCCGCGGTTCTACGTCAAAAGCCGGCGGCTGAAGCGAGTCGACTACTGGACGGCCCGCACCTTCACCGGAGATTTCACCCCCAACGACGAGGCGGACGAACTCGCCTGGGTGCCCGTAGCCGACGCCCGCCGCCGGCTGACCCACGCCCGTGACCGGCGCCTGCTGGACGCGTTCGCGAAGCGCGTTTCCTGAGACGTCTGGCGAAACAATCGTCCGAATAGTGAGACATCAAAGCACCCGAAGCCCGGCACCGCACGCCCTGCGAGAACCCCCCGTCAGGCGAGGTCCTGACGCTCCGTCAGCGGCAGGCGGACGACGAACCGGGTGTCCCCCGGGACAGAGTCGACGCTCAGGTCACCGCCGTGCCGCTGGACGACGATGCGGTGCGAGATGTCCAGACCCAGGCCGGTGCCCTGCCCGACGGGCTTGGTCGTGAAGAACGGCTGGAAGATCCGCTGGCGCAGCTCTGCCGGGACGCCCGGGCCGGTGTCGCCGATCTCGACGCGCAGGCGGTCGCCGTCGAGCGCGGTCCGCAGCGGTCAGCGTCCCCGACCCGCCCATCGCCGGCGACGGCGTTGTCGATCAGGTTCGTCCAGACCTGGTTGAGCTCGCCGGGGTAGGCCGGCACCGAGGGCAGCGATCGGTCGAAGTCCTTCACGATCTGCACAGCCCGGCGGTCTTGCCGGCGAGCATCACGAGGCTGGAGTCCAAGCCCGAGATGCAGATCGACGCGCTCGTACGGCGAGCGGTCCATGTGCGAGTACTGCTTGGCGGACGGCGATCAGCGAAGAGATCCGCGTGACCGAGTCGGTGATCTCGGCGAGCAGCGACTCCGTCTCCAGCGTGGACGCCAGCCAACGCAGCGCGCCGGCCAGAATCTCCGGCGGGGCGGACGCAGCGATCTTGTCGAGGCACGCATCCGACGTGCCGGCCCCGACGAAGACCGGGGCAAGCTCCCAGCCGTCGTCGACGCCGTGGGACTCCATCCAGTCGGCGATCTCGTCCTCACGAATGGAGGCCTGCAAGGGCCGACAGGCGCGGCGCGTCGGCAGCGACCAGCACCGCCTCCTCCTGGACGTCGACGAGCAATTGCAGCAACCGCGGGTCGACCTCGCCGCGGGCGAGCTTCGCCAGCTTGTGCCGCATCGCGGCGACCCTGTCCCGCAGTCCGGACGCCGCCCGGACGGCGGCCGCGGCCGGGTTGTTCAGCTCGTGGGTCAGCCCGGCGGTCAGCGCGCCGAGGGCGAGCAGTTGCTCCCGTGCGCCCACGACCTGCTGGGAGTTGCGCAGGCCCGAGGAACATTCCGTCGAGCAGGTGCACGGACATCGGGAACCACGTGCGCATCAGGTAGACGAAATCCTCCGCCAGCAGCAGGAACAAGCGCGCGTCCGCGACGACCCGCAAGGTCACCGAGTGCTTCTGCTCCGCGTCGTGGCCCTCCGCGAACGCGCGCACCGCGCCCGGCGTACGACGCCGACGTGCGACGTGCGGTTGATCTCGACGTCGTCGCGCCCGACCCGCTGGGTCATCGACACCGTCCCGCCGAGCAACAGGACGAGCACGTCGGCGGGCTCCCCCTCCGCGAACACCACCGAGCCGGCGGGCAGCGCGGAGACCCAGCCGTGCGCGGCGATCCAGTCGAGCTGATCGTCCGTCAGGCTCTCGAACAGGAACAGGTGCCACAGCTCGTCGGCGGGCAACCGGACGCCGCGTGTCGACGTCCACGCGTCGATGTCGTCACGGCGACCCAGGAAGCGGTGCGCCAGCGTCACGGCCATCGCGCCCTCGCCGACCGCGGACGCGACCCGCTTGACCGAGTCGGCCCGGACGTCGCCCGCGACGAACACCCCGGGCACGCTCGCCTCGAGGATCCACGGGTCCCGGTCGACCGGCCAGCCGCGCGGCGTTCGCCCGTCGACGACCAGGTCGGGCCCGGTCAGAGGAACCCGCGGGTGTCACGGGTCGAGCACGCCGGCCAGCCAGTCGGTCCGCGGCTGGGCGCCGATGAACACGAAGACGTGGCTCGCCGAGCACCGTCTCGACGGCACCCGGAGGAGGTCTGACGGATCGTCAGGGCCTCCAGATGCTCCGTCGCCGTGCACCTCCTCCACGACCGAGCACGTCCGGACGCGCACGTTGTCCAGCGCCCGCAACTGCTCGATCAGGTAGTGCGACATGCTGCGCTCGAGGCCGTCCCCGCGGACGACCAGGGTCACCGACTTCGCGACCCGGGCGAAGTACACCGCCGCCTGCCCGGCGGAGTTCGCGCCCGCCGACGATGAACACGTCGCTGCCGGTGCAGTTGCCCGCCTCGGTCGACGCGGCGCCGTAGTAGACGCCGCGGCCGGTCAGCGCGGCGGCGCCGGGGGCCTCGAGCTCCCGGTAGGAGACCCCGGTGGCGACGATGACGGTGTGGGCGGCGACCTCCGTCCCGTCGCCGAAGCACACCACCCGCGCGCCGCCGCGCACCGACAGCCCGGTGACGTCCCGGGTCGTCAGGATCTCCGCGCCGAACTTCGTCGCCTGCCGCCGCGCCCGGTCGGCGAGCTGGGAGCCGGAGACCCCGTCCGGGAAGCCCAGGTAGTTCTCGATCCGCGAGGACTGCCCGGCCTGCCCACCGGTCGCCGAACGCTCGACGAGCAGGGTACGCAGGCCTTCTGACGCCCCGTACACCGCGGCGCCGAGGCCCGCCGGCCCGCCGCCGACGACCACGAGGTCGTAGAAGTCCCCGATCGGGACGGTGGCGAGGCCCACCGCCGCGGCCAGCTCGGCGGTCGTCGGCGCGACCAGCGTCACGCCCTCCGGCGGTGACGACCACCGGCAGGCGCTCCGCGTCGACCTCGGCCGCCGCGAGCAGCCGCACGCCGTCCGGCGAGTCGGAGGCGACCCAGCGGTACGGCACCGCGTTGCGGGCCAGGAACTCCCGGGCGGCGAACGACGGCGCCGACCAGCGGTGCCCGATGACCTTGACCTCGGCGGCGTCCGCGTCCGGGGCGTCGGCGTACGCGGCCAGCATCGCGTCCAGCACCGGGTACAGCTTCTCCTCCGGCGGCTCCCACGGCTTGAGCAGGTAGTGGTCGACGTCGACGACGTTGATCGCGGCGATCGCGGCGTCGGTGTCGGCGTACGCGGTGAGCAGTGCGCGCCGGGCCCGCGGGAACAGGTCCATCGCGGCCTCGAGGAACTCGATGCCGGTCAGTCTCCGGCATCCGGTAGTCCGCGAGGAGTACGGCCACCCGCCCGCCGCGAAGCTTCACCTCGCGCAGCAGCTCGAGCGCCTCGACGCCGGACTCGGCCCGCACGATCCGGTAGTCCTGCCCGTACCGCCGGCGCAGGTCGCGCGCCACCGCCCGCGACACCGACGGGTCGTCGTCGACCGTGAGGATCAGGGGCCTGGCCGCGGCTTCGTCCATGCCCGCCAGTCTCCCCTACGGGCTCAGGTGCGGAACGGCCCGCTCACCTCGTACGTGATCCCGTCCCGACTGCGCCCGCTGCTGCCGCGCTGCGAGGAGAAGTAGAGCCGGGTCCCGTCCGGGCTGAACGCCGGGCCGGTGATCTCGGACTCGGAGTGCCCGACGACCCGCAGAAACTCCACGACCGCGCCGGACGGGGTGATCAGGCAGATCTCCATGTCGTCACCGTCCTCGGCCACGAGCAGGTCGCCCATGCTCGACCGGGCCAGGTTGTCCACGCCCTCGAGCGGACGGTCACCAGTTAGGAGCGCCCGGTCGTACGCCAGGTCGAGCGCGCCGGTCGCCGCGTCCAGCTCCCAGACCCGGTTGTCGCCCTTCGTCGAGAACCAGACCCGGTCGTCGGCGTAGACGCAACCCTCGCCGCCGTCGAAGTGCCTGGCCGCCGGGACCTGCTCACGCGTGCTGACCGAGCGGGCCGCCGGGTCCGGCACCCGCTCCCAGGTCACCGGTCCGCCCTTGCCGCTCGGCGCGCACAGCACCTCGAGCCGGCCCTTCGTCAAGTCGGGCCACACCGTCGGGACGAAGCGGTAGAAGCAGCCGTCCGATCGGTCCTCGGTGAGATACACACATGTGCGGACGGGGTCGACCGCGGCCGCCTCGTGCTTGAACTTGCCCAGTCCGGGCAGCCGCACCGCGGGCTTGCCGCCTTGCGGGTAGGTCTCGTACACGTAGCCGCGCGAGACCTCCTCGCAGGAGAGCCAGGTGTTCCAGGGCGTCGGCCCGCCGGCGCAGTTGCGGTCGGTGTCCGACAAGATCCGGTAACTGTCGACGATCTTGCCGCTCGCGTCGAAGCGCAGCGCCCCGACCCCGCCGACGTCGTCGACCTCGCTGTTCGAGACGTAGATCCAGCCGGTCCCGTCGGGGAAGCACGCGCCGCCGTCCGGGGCGCGGTGCCAGGTGTACGAGGTCCCGGCCACCTTCTCGCCGGAGCGCGCCACGACCCGGCTGGTGAAGCCCGCCGGCAGCTGGAGGCCGTTCGCGTCCGCAGCCTGGAGGCCGGCGTAGCGCGCGGGCAGCACGGCCCGCTGCAAGGCCGTCGCCCGCAGCGAAGGGTCCGCGAGCGAGACCGGGGGCGCCGCGACGGTGTCGGGGCCGGCGGCCAGCCCGCGCCACAAAGAACCGCCGAGAACGGCACCCGTCCCGATCAGCGCGCCGCGCAGGACGGCCCGCCGGTCGACCGCCGAGCGCGCGCGGTGCCCGGTCACTGGCCAGCCTGCTCGGGGACGCGGCTGCGGGCGAGGAGGTGGGGCACCTTCCCAGAGTGCGCCTGTTCGGCGCCCCCCGGGTTAAGTCCGGGGGTAACGCGCCCTTAAGGCAGTGTGACAATCGGCTCCCGCGGACGGCGTGCGCTTGTGCCCGTGACCGGGCGTCGAGGACGACGCCCGAGATAAGGCCGCCGCGCGCGGGATGTTGGCGGGACAAAGCACAGCAAAGAGGGACATACTCGACCGGCGGTCGAGACTGTGGTCAGCCGCACTACCAACTTCGGCACGGCCGGTTACCCCGGCAGGTCGCTGCGTTAACGGAAATATGAGATTCCGAGTGCAGGATCTGCGCGGGCGAGCCGTCCCTGTCCCGTCCCACGAGAGGGTGACCGGTGGAGTTCGAACTGCTCAAGCCCGTGCTCGTCCTCGGTCTTCTGCAGGCAGGCCTCTACGGCCTGTTGCCGATCTCCATCGTGTTGAGCTACCGCATCAGCCGGACGATCGCGTTCGTCCACGGCGGCATCGCCGTCGCGGGCGCGCTGGCCTACAAAGTCATGACGCAGGGCTCGGGCACTCTGCTGGACGCGAACGCCCAACCCATCGACCCGCGCTTCGGGATGGTGCTGGTCGCGCTGTGCGGCGCCGTCGTCGGCGGGCTCTACGGCGCCGCCGTGATGTCACGCTGGGTCGCCGGCTTACCGGGCATCACCCTCACCGTCATCTCGCTGGGCTCGATGCTCCTCACGATCGCGATTGCCGCCCGGACCTTGAGCCCCGGCGGTTTCTCGCTCGCCCCGACGCCCTTCGGGGACGGGTTCGTCACGATCTCGGGCGTCGTCGTGAACTCGCACCGGGCGGCCACCTTCGGGCTCCTCGTCGTGCTGGTCGCCGTCCTCGCCCTCGTCCTGAACCGCACCTACACCGGCCTGTCGATCCGGGCCATCGCCGACGACCTCGAGGCGAGTGTCTGGTGCGGCGCGAAGCTCCGCTACATCGGCACGGGGGTGTACGCGGTCTCCGCGGCCGTCTCGGCGACCGCCGGCGCGCTCTACGTCTCGACTGTTGCCGCCGGGCTCGAGAGCATGCTGCAGTTGTTCATGCGCGGCCTGATCCTCGCGGTCGTCGGCGGGCTGCGCAGCGTCCCGCTCGCCTTGCTCGGTGCTCTCGTCTTCGGCATCCTCGAGACCGCGCTGCTCGTCGGCTTCTTCGGCGAGATGAGCGGCGGGTACCAGGAGTTCATCCTGTCCAGCGCCCTGCTCGTCCTGATCCTGATCGTCGCCCGGACGCGTAAGGAAAGTTTCTTCCTCCTCGGAAGGCCCAGCCTGTGACCAGCCTCGAGAAAGCGGCCGGGCACAAGGCTCCGGGCGGCCCCAAGGGTCTGCTTGCCGCCTCGTCCGGCGGCGAGATGGCCCCGCCGACATCCTCCACCCGTCCGGTCGTCAGCGCGCTCAGCCACGTCGGCTCGATCGTGTTGATCATCGTCGGGCTCGGCTGGATCACCCTGTGGCCGGACTACATGGTCTACACGCTGACCGCTGCCGTGCCCGTGGCCTTCGCCGGCCTCGGGCTGCTGATCCTCACCGGCTGGTCACGCGAGATCTCGATGGCCTCGGCCGGCCTGTTCGCGACGTCGCTGTACCTGTACGGGTACTTCGCGCGCGACGACGTCCCCACCACGACCGACCACGAGGGTTACGGCATCACGTGGCCGGTCGCCGCCCTGATGGCGATCGCGTTCGCGACGCTGCTCATGGCGATCATCGCCGGCGTCAGCGTGAAACTGCCCGGCATCTACCTCGTCGTGCTCACGCTCGGCCTGCAGATCGGCATCGAGCGCACGATCTACCCGCAGGGACGGCTGTCCGGCGGCCTGTCCGGCGGCAACGGCGGCGCGCCGCTGTCGACGCCGCGCCCGTGGTTCTTCGGGCTCGACATCACCAGCGACAACAGCTTCTACCTGTTCTGTCTGGGCTGGCTCGCGTTGACGCTGGCGTTCCTCGTCCGGCTGCGGCACAGCCCGACCGGCCTGGCGTTCCTGCTCGTCGGGGCCGACCGCCAGGCCGCGGCCGCGATCGGCATCCCGCCGGTGAAGTTCCGGATGCTGGCGTTCGTCACCTCCGGCCTCCTCGCCGGCATGGGCGGGGTCATGGCCTGCTGGCTGTTCATCACCCCGCCGGTGTTCCTGCAATACCAGGTCACGACCTCACTGCTCCTGCTCGCGATCCCGGTGCTCGCCGGCGTCGACTCGATGGCCTGGATCCTGGTCGTCGTGGCCGCGCTGCAGGTCGTGCCCGTCGCGCTGGAGCGTTACCACATCGCGATCGAGCTCGAAGCCGGCATCGCCCTGCTGATCGGCGCCGCGTTCGGCGCCCGCGGCATCGGCGGCCGCGCCAAGGACCTCACGCGGCGCATCAAACACGGCGACCGCCAGACGCGGACACGCCGCGTGAAGGTCGACACCGACACGATGCGAGCCGCTGCCGGGCTCGCGGACGACGGCACCGGCAAGCTCACCGCCGAGCAGCGCAAGGCCTACCTGGACGTACTCGAGGCGTGGCTGCCGCCCAAGCCGACGGACGAGTTCGCCGCAAAGGCCACCGACATCCACGTCTCCTTCGGCGCGATCAAGGCCCTGCAGGGCGCGTCGATCACCGTCCCGTCCGGCGAGATGGTCGGCCTCATCGGCCCGAACGGCGCCGGCAAGACGACGATGTTCGACATCGTCAGCGGCTTCACGAAGTCCGACCAGGGCAAGGTCGAGCTCTTCGGCAAAGACGTCACCACCATGAAGCCGTGGGACCGCTCGAAGCTCGGCATGTCCCGGACGTTCCAGACCACCCGCGTCATCACCGAGCTGTCCGTCGGCGACAACCTGCTCGCCGGCGCGTACCAGCAGATCAAGCCCAGCGTGTGGAGCTTCCTGCTCGGCCGCCCCGGCGCCTGGGCCGACATGCGCCGCGCCGAGGAGGCCGCGTGGGCCGCCGCCCGACTGCTCGACATCGACCGCTACTGGGACGAGCGCACCGGCACCCTCGAATTCTCCGCCCGCCGCCGCGCCGAGATCGGCCGGGCCCTGCTCGCCGGCCCCCGGCTCCTCCTGCTGGACGAGCCCGCCGCCGGGCTCGACCCGATCTCGTCCTCGGCGCTGTTCAGCCTCATCCGGCGCCTGCACCTGGACCTCGGCCTGACCGTCCTGCTCGTCGAGCACTACGTCAAAGCCGTCCTCGACAGCTGCGACCTCGTCTACGTCCTCGCCCAGGGCCAGATCCTCGCCCAGGGCACCCCGGTCGAGGTCGCCAACAACCCCGACGTCCGCGACCGCTACCTCGGCACCCGGCTGCTCTACCTCTCGACCGCCGACGAGGAGCTGGAGGCCGCCGAGGCCGCCATCGAGGCGGAGTACAAGAAAGCTGACTAATTTGCGGCTCCGCCGCGAACGCTCGCGGCGTGCGCCGTCTCCGTGCCTCCTCGCCGACTCGTCTCGGCCGGGTTGCCGAGCAGGTCGGGAACCCGGGATCGATCAGGACGAGCGGTCCTCGAGGATCTGCTTGAGGGTCGCGAGGTCGGCGCGGACGGCCTCGGCGTCGCCGGCGAAATCCTCGTCGGTCATCCCGGCGCGCCGGCGCAGGGTGAAGACCACCTCGCACCCGGTCCCGTCGGGGATCACCCGCATCGGGTTGTACACCACCTCGCCGGACGGCAACGTGACCTCGTGATCGAGGACCCCGAAGGGGTTGCGGGCCGCGAACGCCACCTCGACCCGCCCGCCCGGGGTCTCGGCGAACCATCTGTCGTCGGCCTGCTCGACGGAGCTCCCGAGGCCGGCCGCCCACTGCGGCAGGTTCGCGGGATCGGCGGCGTAGTCGTAGGCCTCGCTCGCCGGCCGCTCCACGTGGATGCTGAGATGCGTCGAGTCCATGACGCGCACCCTGCCAGAGACGACCGGACGTCCGGGAGATCGGTCGTTATAGCGACCACTTAACCGGACGTCCCGTGGGTTGGTTCGGGGCGCGCTGCTAGGAGACCCGGGGGAACAGGTCGCACTCGACGGGCCCGCCGGCAACGAGGTCCGGGGCGGTGACGTGGCCGCAGAGGTTCTTGTTGTGGAACATGTTCGCGGCGTGCGGGTTCCACGTCGTCGAGCTTCCGACGTAGAAGCTCGTGACGGCCCTGCGGAAGTTCTTCGTCAGGTTGCCCAGCGACCCGTGGATGGTCATCGGGTGGTGCAGGAGCAGGTCGCCGGGCTCGGCCTCGGCGACGAGCCAGTCGTACTTGTCGTAGTCGGCCTCGAAGTCGGGCCAGTCGGCGTACGGGGAGTCGACGTAGGCATCCGTGATCGCGGCGATGTTCTTGAAGCCGATCGGGTGGTAGATCGTGTCCCAGCGGTGCGACCCGCGCAGGTAGTGGATGGCGCCGCCGTCGGAGGCGACTTTGTCCATCGGGACCCAGATCCGCAGCATCTGCTCGCCGGCCATCGGCAGGAACGGCAGGTCCTGGTGCCAGGGGGTCGCCTTCCCGGCGCCCGGCTCCTTGGCGAAGATCTGGTCGTAGAAGAAGACGACCTCGGGGTCGTCGATGACCTGGGTGGCGACGTCGACGAGCGGGCCGCGCAGGGCCCACGCCTTGAACGCGTCGTCGAAGTACCAGGGCCAGGTCTGGGAGAAGAAGCGCGGCTGGCCGTCGTCCGCGTAGTTCTGGGACGAGGGGTGCGACAGGTCCATGATCCGCGTGACTGCCTCGCGCATGTACTCGACCCAGTCGAGCGGGATGACCCCCTTCACGATCGCGGCCCCGTCGCGGGCGTAGGCCGCCTTCTCCTCGTCACTCACCGGACGCAGCAGGCCGCTGGTCGGGAAGTCGACGTTGATGTCGTTGATGGCGGAAGTGGTGGTCATCGGGCGTCTCGCTCTCTGGGGCTCTCACGGGCCTGACCCTCGAATGGAAGCACCGCGTCCCGCGACGGAACATGTGCGCCTGGACAACACATCGGCGGGTTCTTTACCCGTCAGGGAAAGCGGGGTCCCTCCCGCGCGGGCCTTCCTCGGCTGTCCCGAGCGCGAGGATCTTGAGCGCGAGTTGGATCTCGAGCCGGTCCTCCTGGGCCTGCATGCGCAAGCCGGTGAGCTCCTCGACGCGGTGCAACCGGTAGGACACGGTGCGGTGGTGGACGAACATGCGCTCCGCCGCCTGCCGGGTGCTGCACTCGGCCGCCAGGTAGGCCACGAGCGTCGGGACGAGCTCGGTGTTGTGGGCCTTGTCGTAGTCCAGCAGCGGACCGATGCGGCGACGCGCGAAGCCCTCGAGATCCTCACGCGTGGTCGGCGCGAGCAGAAACTGCAGGACCCCGAGGTCCTCGAACGCGGCCGCGGCGCCGGGCTTCGCCGCCGAGCGGGCCAGCTGCGCCTCCTGCCAGCCGTGCTGCAAGCCGCGGACGTGCTCGACGCGCCCGCCGATCCCGACGACGGCGGAGACGCCGGCGGGCCACGCGATGCCGTCCAGCGCGGCGGCGAGGGTGCGTAGCTCGGCGTCCAGGTCGGCGTCGCGCAGCGGGACGACGACGGCGAAGAGGTCGGCCCGGCTGGCGAGCACGGCGTGGCGCAGGCCCTTGCCCTCCAGGTTCGACGTGACTAGGCGGGCGAGCCGCCCGCGGGCGCGCTCGCGCTGGTCTTCGTTCCAGCCGGCAGCGGGGGCCTCCGCCGGCGTCCCGATCGTCTCGACGGCGACGACCCGGGCGGGCAGGCGGAACCCCGTTCCGAGGTGCCGGGCCCGGACGGCGGCCTCGACGTCGTCGGGCAGGCGGCCGGCGAGCAGGTCCCAGACGAACTCGCTCTGCGCGCGCCGGGCGGCGGTGAGGGTCGCCTCCTCGCGGGCGATGAGCAGCGCGCTGGCGACCGCGGCCTGCTGGGCAGCGAGGCCGTCCTCGGGTCGCGGCTGGGCCGCCAGCCCGAGCGCCAGGTAGCCGAACGTCATGCCCACGGCCCGCAGGGGCGCAACGAGCATCCAGCCGGGGTCGCACTCGACGGTCACCACGTCGCCGGCCGGCACCGTCGGCGGACGGGAGGCGACCCAGGCCCGCAGGCGCGGCGGCAGCGCCCAGCGCAGGCCCGGGTCCGCCCAGTCGACGACCCGCCCGTCGTCGGTCGTGACGGCCGCGCTGCCACCGATCCGCGAACCGACCGCGTGCACGACGGCGGCGAGGTCGTGACCCTCCGTCGCGATCCGGGCCAGGTCCGACTGAATCTCGAGGGTCCGCACCATCTGCCGTTCCCGCTCGAGCAACCGCTCGTAGTCGAGCTCCAGCGCCGCCGCCCGGCCCGCCAGCTCGCCGTGCACCCCCGCGTTGTGGACGGCGGCGGCAGCGAGGTCGGCCAGCGAGCACAGCAGCGCCTCGTCCGAGTCCGTGAACGGCGCCCGGCGGCGGCGCCACGCGCACAGGACGCCGGTGACCTGCCCCTCCCGGCGCATCGGGACGGCCATCGCGGAGCACGTCCCTTCGATGTCCGACAGCGCCCACAGCGCGGGCGCCGAGCGGGGGTCGGTGCCGTAGTCGTCCACCCGTTCGGGCTGCCCCGACTTCCAGACCCGCCCCGCCAGGCCCTCCCCCCGGCGCAGGCGGAGGCGGGCCGTCGCGAGCTCCGTGTTGCCGACGACGCAGGCCATCTCGAGAACGCTGCCGTCGGCGGCCGGGCGCATGATGCCCGCGATCTCGGCCTGCATGAGCCGCGAGACCGCCTCGGCCGCCCCGGTGGTGACCTCGTCGAGGCTCAGTGAGGACACGACGCGGGTCGCGAAACCCTGCAGGACGTGCCGCAGCGTCGACGTCCCGGACCCGGCCAACCCAGCAGCGTGGCCACCGCGCGCAGGACGCGGACGTCGCCCTCGCTGAAGGACGGGCCGGCCTCCCGGCTCACGACGAGGTCGTGCCGCGGGTCGAGCGAGACGGACGCGATCGGGCGCCAGCTCTGCCAGCCGGATCCCTCGGCGGGCCGGCGGACGAACTCCTGCGGGGGCCGCCCGACGGACGCGACCGCCTCGCCCGTGCCGTCCTTCCACCGGATCAGCGCGGCACCGGCAGCGGGCAACAGGTCGCAGGCGGCGTGCAGGCCGACGTCCCAGGTCTGGCGGGTCCCGAAGGCCGACGCGTCGGCGAGGTCGGTCACCAGCTGGGCCCAACGCGCCTCCCCGGCGGGCGGGTCGCCCGCTTCTTGGCCGGCCAGGACGGGAAGGTCTGTCACGTACACATCATGACACTGCGCTATTGCGCCGATCCCACAAAGGCCTGCCGCTTACCTTGCCGCGATGGACATGGCCGAGACGTGGGTCACATGGTTGCGTAACCTCACCGCGGCCGGTCCCGGCCGGAGTTTTTCAGTCCCGAAGGAGGTCGCCATGCTTGTGGGCGACAAGGAAATTCTGCTTCCGACCACGATGGTCGGCAACTACCCCGAGCCCCGCTGGTTCAAGGGGCAAGGCTCGTACCCGGGGCTGCCGAAGCGGTTCGTGCACGACTCGATGGAGCAGGAGCTCCTCGACGACTGCATCCAGTGCATCGCCAAGGACCAGGAGAAGGCCGACTTCAGCATCATCGCCGACGGCCGCGTCTTCGGCGGCTCGGACTCGTACGGCCAGCTGCTCTACCACTACATGGAGCGCATGTCGGGCTTCCTGATGGACGGCCCGCCCGTCGGCGTCCCGATCTACAGCTCGCTCTACAGCCCCACCTGCATCGGCGAGATCAACCGCCTGTACCCGTTCCACACCGACGCCATCCGCGCCCTGCGCAAGGCGACCGACCGGCCGATGAAGCTGTCCTACACCGGCATCGGCGCCATGACGGCCGCCGTCACCAACAAGCACTACAAGGACGTCAAGGAACTCTCCTCCGCGCTGGCCAAGTGCCTGAACGAGGACCTCAAGGAGGTCGCCGCGATCGGCGTCGACATCATCCAGTTCGACGAGTTCGTGTGGCCGTACGGCATGGGTGACTGGGAGATCGAGGCTCTCAACCAGGTCGTCGAGGGCGTCGACGCCCAGATCTGGGTGCACGTGTGCTGGGGGAACTACGGCGGCACGCCGGCGTACCTGCCCTACGAAGGGTCCGAGTCGGACGTCAGCTTCGAGGGTCACTTCGACCTCGCCGCCCGCCCGAAGCACGCCACCGAGATCGGCGACCGCGCCAAGAACATCTTCCCGAAGGTGCTCGAGGCCAACATCGACGTCCTCAACTACGAGGTCGGCCGCCTCGGCCCCGACGACCTCAAGCCGCTGGTCGACAACAACTGGGACAAGCCGTTCGTCGCCGGTGTCATCGACGTCAAGAGCCTGATCACCGAGTCGGCCGAAGAGGTCGCCGAGCGGATCCGCGCGTGCATGGAGTACGTCCCGATCGAGCGCCTCGGCCTCTCGACCGACTGCGGCCTCCCGCACCTGCCCCGCATGATCGCCCAGAACAAGCTCAAGGCCCTCGAGGAGGGCGCGGCCATCGTCCGTGCCGAGCACCTCGCGAAGAACGCCACGAACTGACGTTTCGTCAGATGTGAGGACGGCCCCGGCGGAGTAACTCGCCGGGGCCGTTCTGCGTCCGGGTGCCTGCCGGTGGCGCGGGTTACCGCCACCCCGCCGTCCGGGCGTCGCGGGCCTTGGCGAGTTCGTCCGGCGCGTCCGCCGGCACGTAGTTCGGCAGGTCGGTCTCGGGCTCGTCCTGCCAGGCGAAGGCCTTGCGCCGCTTGTTGATCTGCGTACTCGGCCTTGCCCGCGTTGTTGTAGAGGTGCCAGACCAGGTGGACGGACACGGGCTGCGGCGCGATCCAGAACGCGGACGGGATCGGCGCGAGCGGCTCCGGCGGGCGCGATCGCGATCTCGGCGGCGGTATGGCCTTCGCCGTCCTCGTAGGTCATGCGGGCGAGGATCGTTCCGTCCCGCTCGACGATCTGCGACTCCCCCACGGCCATCGTGTTGTACGGGACGCCCGGCATCAGCGGCGAGCCTGACCGATAGTCGCCGACGTGCTGGGCGATCGCGACGGGCGCGCCGACCGCGCGGGCCATCCGGCCGGCCATCTCGCGGGCGACCTGGATGTTGTACTGGTGTTCGCGGCTGAAGTAGCGCCGCACGGGCAGCCAGTCCGGGAACGACCACCAGCAACTGCCGCCGAGCATGGCGACCACCTTGCCGCGGGCGCGCCGGGCCGTCCGGCTGCGGTCCCACTCGAACCCGCAGGCCATGCCGACCGTCCCGAACCCCAGCGTGGACACCCCGTTGTCGGTTCCGCCGGTGTAGTAGGCGTTCTCCCACAGGGACGGGATGTCCTTGTCGTGCAGGTGCGCCGCTCCGTTCGGCTCGGCGAGGACGTAGGTGCCGCGCGTGTCCGGGCCGCGCCGCGCCATGAACCCGCCGCCCACGGTGCAGTCGAGCTCGCGGGCCAGCGAGCGCAACAGCTGGTACGGGGCGCCGTCCACCGGCCGGGCGACGCCTTTCATCTGGCTGCCGTACATGTTCGGCGAGGTCATCGCCTCGGGCAGCAGGATCACCTGCGGTGAGTGCTCCCGGTGCGCCGAGCGCACGAGTCCCTCGACGCGGCGCAGGTTCGTCCTCGACCGCGCCGACCTTCAGCCGGGGCTGCACCACGGCAACCTTGAGCGTTGCTCATCGCGAATACCTTCCGGGTCAGGCTGCGGTATCGAGCTGACGCTCCGTCAGCTCCGGCGAGCGGGGGGCCTTGTGCTTACCGAGGGCGACCTTCGCCGTCCAGCCGTCCCGGGACCAGCGGTTCGACCCGGGCCGCCGTACGGCCGCCCGACGAACTTCACGGCGAGCAGGTCACGGGCGAGCATCGCGTCGAGCTTGAGGTCTCCCGCGACCGCGGCGGCGACCTCGCGCACGTCCGCCCCGGGTTGACGCAGCGCCTTCCACGTCCACACGAGCGCCTTGCGCAGCGGCAGGGCCTGTTGGGGCGTCACCTTCCGCGAGAAGCAGTCGGCGATCGCCGTGGCGAACTTCGGGGTCACGCACTGCCTGCTTGTACGCCTCGATCTCGACGGAGTTCACCCCGCGCGGCCGGGTGTGCTTCTGCGCCCAGTAGAACGTCGGCAGCACCTCGGCGTCGCGGAGCCTCTCGTAGTCGCGCAACTGACGGTCCAGCAGGACGGGCGAGTCCAGCGCGTCGGCGGCGTGCTCGGCGAGGACGCGGCCGTAGCGCAGCCCGTCGCGGATGCCCTGCGCGATCACCGGGTCCTTGAAGTGCCCCGCGTCGCCGGTCAGCGCCCAGCCGGGGCCGCTGGAGATGCGGAAGTAGGACTCGGTGTCGTCCGCCGAGCGCAGCTTGCTCTCGATCTCGGTCCACTCGGCCCGGGCGGCCAGCTCGGGACAGGCGGCGAGCATCGCCTCGTAGGTGCCCTTCGGGTCCTTGCGGAACCCGGCGATCGTCTCGACCGGCGGCATGAACAGGATCAGCCCGCCGTCGAGGTTCGTCGGGAAGTACATGCCCATCCCCGACCCGTGCCGCCACTGCGACATCTGCCCGCGCAGCCGCGTGTCGCCGGACGCGACGGCCTTGTCGTCCCGGCAGTAGAAGAACGCCAGCCCCCGCCCGGGGGGCATCGTCTTGTACGGGGTGGCGACGCCGACGAGCTCGGCGACCGTCGACTCGCGCCCGTCCGCCCCGATCACGAGCTTGCAGTGCAGGACGTGTTCGGCCCCGTCCCCGTCGGTGTACCGGACTCCCCCGACCCGACCGCCCTGCCACACCAGGCCGGTCAGCCGGCACTTCTCGCGCAGTTCCGCCCCGGCCTCGCGGGCCGTGGTCACCAGCGCCATGTCGAGCTGCGGGCGCCGCGTGCACAGGCCGTAGTCGATCCCGTCGACCGGGCTGAACGTGCCCGTCGCGTTGACGCCCTCGGCCCCCAGCACGATCTCCGGGATCGGCGGCGCCCCCTCCGCGAGCACCCGGTGCAAGGCGCCGAGCTTCGCCAGCTCCGCCAGACCCACCCGGGAACAGCAGGTGCGTCGACACCGTGTCCGACGGGAACGCCGCCCGGTCCAGCACCACCACCTTGCGCCCCGCTCGGGCCAGCGTGATCGCCGCGGCGCTGCCGGCGATACGGGAGCCGACGACGACGACGTCGACCTGCTCGACGGGAGTGCTTGCGACCTCTGCCATGACCCAGTCCTCTCGGCAACCGCGGGCGATCGACCACGGGTTGAGAAACCCCACCGTAGGAGGGTGCGCAAGCCCGGGGATCCTCCCCAGGGAGGGTCCTGCGCCCATCCAGGGGGGTAGCGTTCCCCTTCTCCGGAGGCCGCGCGCGGGTAGCTTAGCGTGCGGGAACGGCGCGAGCGGAGGTTCCGCGATGCCGATCGACATCGCCCCCACCCCGAAGCGGGTGAGCTGGGCCGGGGCGGAGGGCCGCCGCCGGCACCTGCACGAGTTCGAGCACCGTGCCGGCGACGCGCTCGCCCGGGCGGCGCGCCTTCGCCGACGTCGACCCGTGGGTCCCCGGGCAGGGCGGCGAGAACCTCGACGGCCTCGGCACGCACCTGGACGCCGTCGTCGAGACCCTGCTCGCCGGCATGCGCGCCGCGACCGCCGACCTGACCGCCGACGGGCGCGCTGGCGCGCTGCGAGCTCGTCGTCGAGCTTCAGCGGCTCCGCCAGGAACAGCAGAACGAGGTCGTCGGCCAGCGCCTGCGCGCCCTGACGGCGATTCAGGACACCCTCGGGCCACACCCAGGGCGACGTCGGGATGACCGCGCTCCTGCAGCGCGCGGCCGAGGAGGCGTGCCGGGTCTGCGGCCTCGACCGCGCCATGATCTTCCGCCTGGACGGCTCGCTGCTCGTCGCCGAGGTGACGTACTTCGTCGGCCAGGACGAGTGGGCCGCCGACTGCCACGCGCATGCGCTCGACCACCCGATCGAGCTCGACTCGATCCGCCTGGAGACCGAGATGCTGCGCCGCAAGGCCGCCGCGCTCGTCACCGACCCGATGGGCGACCCGCGGGCCTGGCACCCGATCGTCTGCAAGGTCGAGACGGCCGGCTACGTCGTCGTGCCGATCATGTCCGGTGGGCAGATCATCGCGACCCTGCACGGCGGACACCCACTTCAGCGGACGCGTGGTGGACGCCGTCGACCGCGACTCGGTCGCCGCCTTCGCCACCGGCCTCGGCTACGCGCTCGAGCGCGCGATGCTCGTCGACCGCCTGCACGCGCAGCGCGAGGCTGTCCGCCGCCTCGTGCACGCGACCGAGGCCACCGTCGACGAGTTCTGCGCGACCGAGCTGACCCTCGCCCGCACCGGCCCCCGCCGGGCGCCCTTCGACCCGCGAGCCCCGGCCGGCCCGGCCCACCCCGTGGCCCCGGACTCCCGCCTGCGCGACCTTCTGACGCGCCGTGAGGTCGAGGTCCTGCGCCACATGGCCGGCGGCGCGTCCAACCGCGAGATCGCGAACCGCCTCGTCATCACCGAAGCCACCGTCAAATCCCACGTCAAGCAGATCCTGCGCAAGCTCCGCGCGTCCAACCGCGCCCAGGCCGTCTCGATGTACCTCGGCCCCGCCCGCCCCTGACCCCCGACCCCTTGCGTCCGGCAGATCGCTCGCTATATAGGACGCTGATTGCCGGACGCACGGGGTTCGAGGCCCCGGCCCCGACCGCGCCTGCTCGCGGGACCGCAACTGACGAGGCCTCAGTTCACCGCCCGATCCCGACCGCCCCAGTACTGCCTTCCGCAGCGTCGGCTTGTCGTGCTTTCCCACCGCGGTCAGCGGAATCGCCTCGACGAAGTCGACGGTCTTGGGCGAGTTCACGGCGCCCTTGCGCTCCTTCACCCACTTCATGCAGCTCCGCCGCGGTCACGCGTCGCGGCCGGGTCGAGGACGACGACGGCCTTGACGGCCTCGCCCCACTTCTCGTCCGGGACGCCGATCACGCAGGCGTCCCGCACGGCGGGGTGCGCGAACAGCGCCGACTCCACGTCCTTCGGGTAGACGTTGAAGCCGCCGCTGATGATCATGTCCTTCTTGCGGTCGACGATGTAGAGGTAGCCGCGCTCGTCGGCGCGGGCGACGTCGCCGGTGCACAGCCAGCCGTCGCGCAGGCTCGCCGCGGTCTCGTCCGGCCGGTTCCAGTAGCCGAGCATGACGTGCGGGCCGCGGGCGACGATCTCGCCGGGCTGCCCGTCCGGGACGTCGTTCAGGTCGTCGTCCGCGAGCCGGACCTCGGCCATCGTCACCGGCCGCCCGCACGAGGCGAGCGGCTCGTAGTTGCCGGTCGCGCATGCGCCTCGGCGTGGTCGGACTTGCGCAGCACGGAGATCTGGTTCGGCATCTCCGTCTGCCCGTACAGCTGGGCGAAGACCGGGCCGAACCGCTCCAGGCCCTGGACGAGGCGCTCCTGGCCCATCGGCGCCGCGCCGTAGACGATCGTCTGCAGCGAGGACGTGTCGGCGCCCGCCATCGCCGGGTGGTCGAGCAGGACGTAGAGCATCGTCGGCACGAGCAGGGTCGCGGTGACGCGCTCCCGCTCGATCGTGTCGAGCAGCTTCGCGGGGTCGAACCCGCCGAGGACGACGTTCGTGCCGCCGCGCATCCACACCGGCAGGACGAACGCGCCGCTCGCGTGGGTCAGCGGGGCGACGTGGGCGAACACGTCCGCCTCGCCGAGGCCCAACTCGAGCAGCTCGCTGATCAGCGCGGCGGTGAACGTGCGGTGGCTGTGGGCGACGCCCTTCGGGCCGGCCCGTCGTGCCGCCGGTGTAGTAGATGCCGAACAGGTCGGCCGGGCGTGACGGTCGGCGCGCCGGGGCCGTCCGGCTGGCGGGCGCACAGCGCCTCGAAGGGCAGCCCGCCGTCCAGGACGGCCTCGGCGTCCACGCTGAGCAGGAACTCGACGCCGGCGGCGGGTGCGAGCTTGGCGATGCGGTCTGCGTACGCCGCGTCGTGGACGACGGCCCGGGCGCCGGAGTCGCGCAGGATGTAGTCCTGGTCCTCCTCGCCGAGCTTGGCGTTCAGCGGGACGACCGCGAGGCCGGCCCACAGCGCGCCGTAGTAGGCGTAGAGCACCTCCGGCCGGTCGGGCATCAGCAGGGCGACGCGGTCGCCCGGATGCAGCCCGACCTCCAGCAGGGCCCGGCCGGCCCGCCGCACCCGGACGAGCAACTCGTCGAAGGTGACCCGCAGGTCGCCCTGGACGATCGCGTCCCTCGGCCCGTAGGACCGCGCGCACTTCTCGAACAGACCACCGATGGTGTAGTCGAACATCGAGGCCACCGCCTTTCCGACTCGGCAGCCTGCCACGCCAGGCGCCCCGTGGACAGTAGTCCCGGCACTGCCGTCGGCTGTCGGAGAAATCCGGGGTCGCCGCCGACCCGCGCGAGCCCCTACGCTGCCGAGATGCTTGCTGACCTCTCCGGCAAACGAGCCCTCGTCACGGGGGCCGCCCAGGGTCTGGGCCTTGCCATCGCGACCCTCTTCACCGAACGCGGCGCCCGGGTGCTGCTCAGCGACATCGACGCCGAGGGCGCCGAGAAGGCAGCCGCGGGCTTGCCGGGTGCGGTCGCCTTCGGGTGCGACGTCACCTCCGCAACCGAGGTCGAGGCCGTGGTCACTTCGGCGGTCGAGGCGTTCGGCGGCCTCGACATCATGGTCAACAACGCCGGCATCGAGATCGCCAAGCCGATGGTCGAGACGACCGAGGCCGACCTGGACGCGATCCTGGGGGTCAACGTCAAGGGCGTGTTCTTCGGCATCAAGTACGCGGCGCCGGCGCTGGCCGCGTCCGGCGGTGGGTGCATCGTGAACCTCTCGTCCGTCGCGGGCCTCGGGGGCGCGCCCCTGCTCGGTGCTTACTGCGCCACCAAGGGCGCGGTCCTGCGGATGACCGAGGTCGCGGCGATCGAACTGCGGGCGGCGAACATCCGGGTCAACGCGATCTGCCCGGGCTTCGTCGACACGGCGATGGTCACCCGCGCGCGAGGTGTCTTCGAGGCGGCGACGGGTGTGCCGTTCGACGCGCTGATCGAGCTCAAGCAAGGCCGGCTCGGCACAGCCGAGGAGGTCGCGGAGTCTGCGGCGTTCCTCGCCTCCGACGATGCCCGGTTCGTCACCGGGGCGCATTTCATTCTCGACGGTGGTCTGACGGGGAGTCTGCTGTGAGCGGCGTGCTGCAGGACAAAATCGCGATCGTCACCGGCGCCGGCAAGGGCCTCGGCAAGGCGATCGCGGAGGCGTTCGACGCCGAGGGCGCGATCGTCGTGGTCTCCGACATCGACGAGACCGCCGCCAAGGACGTCGCCGCGTCCCTGACCCGCGGCGAGGCGGTCGCCTGCGACGTCCGCGACGAGGCGCAGGTGGCGGCCCTCGTGTCCGGCACCGTGGCGCGGCACGGCCGGCTCGACGTGGCGGTCGCGAACGCCGGCGTCGGGCGGGTCCGCTCGATCGCCGAGATGTCGTTGGCGGACTGGCGCGAAGTGACCTCAGTCAACCTGGACGGTGTCTTCCTGACGGTGCGTCACGCTGCGCTGGCTATGGTCGGGAACGGGGGCGGGTCGATCGTCACGATGGCCTCGATCACCGGCCTCGCGGGCTCCCCGCTGATCGGCGACTACGCGGCCGCCAAGGCCGGCGTGATCAACCTGAGCAAGACCGCCGCCACCGAGTTCCGCGCGTACGGTGTGCGGGTCAACGCCGTCTGCCCCGGCTTCGTCGACACCGACCTGGTGCGGGTAGCGAAACCGGACTTCGAGGCGGCTCTGGGGATCGACTTCGACGCCACGATCGAGCGCGTCCAGGGCCGGATGGGGCAGGTCGGCGACGTCGCCCCGCTGGTCGTGTTCCTGGCCAGCGAGCGCTCGCGGTTCTCGACCGGCTCCGCGTTCGTCGTGGACGGCGGGATGTCCGCCTCGCTCGTCTGAACGGGGCGTCAGAATCGGCACATGGACCTGGACGCCCTCGAGGCCGCCGCCCGCGACGCGCTGACGCCGAATGCGTGGGGCTACTACTCGGCTGGCGCGGACGACGAGCTGACCCTCTCCGACAACGTCGCGGCCTGGCGGCGGATCCGGCTACGGCCCCGGGTCCTGCGGGACGTGTCGGCTGTCGACGTCTCCACGTCCGTGCTGGGAACCGCGGTGCGCTCCCCCGTCCTCGTCGCGCCGACCGCGTACCAGCGCATGGCCCACGACGAGGGCGAGGCGGCGACCGCCCGGGCCGCCGCGGCGGCGGGAACGGTCATGGTCGTCTCGACCGTCGCGAACGTGTCGCTCGAGGACGTGGCCGCCGCCGCCCCGGGCGCGCCGCGTTGGATGCAGGTCTACGTCCGGCACGACCGCGACCTGACGGCGGATCTCGTGCGGCGGGCGGCGGCGGCCGGGTACTCCGCGCTGGTGCTCACGGTCGACCTGCCGGTCCTGGGGCACCGGCGCGTGGACGAACGCAACGCGTTCGCCCTGCCGGAGGGGCTGCACATGGCGAACCTCGGCCCGCTGCCGACGGTGACGTCGGCCGGTTCGGCGCTCGCGGAGCACGTCCGCGGCGACTTCGACCCCGGCCTGACGTTCGCCGACATCGGCTGGCTGCGGGACGTCTCCGGCCTGCCCGTGCTGGTCAAGGGCGTACTGCGGGCGGACGACGCGCGTTCCTGCGTGGACGCCGGCGCCGCGGCGGTGATCGTGTCCAACCACGGCGGCCGCCAACTCGACACGGCGGTCGCGACCGCCGACGTCCTGGCCGAGATCGTCGCGGCGGTCGGCGCGGACGTCGACGTCCTGGTGGACGGGGGCGTGCGCCGCGGCACGGACGTTTTCAAGGCGCTGGCCCTCGGCGCGAAGGCCGTGCTCGTGGGCCGTCCGGTCTTGTGGGGTTTGGCGACCGGCGGCGAAGCCGGCGTCCGGGGCGTCCTCGACGGGCTGGCCGAGGAACTCGCGCGGGCGATGGCGCTGGCCGGCGCGCCGACGGTCGCGGACGTGACACCCGACCTGCTCGGCCCTTGAGCGCTGGGACAGAAAAACTGCCAGTTGTCGTCCCCCGTGCACAATGCGCGGGGCGGCACGGGAAGCCACCGTTAGGCCATGACCGCTGAGGCCGTCCCGGACGTTGCTGTACCCCCGGGCTCCGATCTCGTCCGGCCGCTTCGCGACGGCGAACGGGCGGCGTACCGACGGGACGGCGCAGCGGTCGTAAAAGGCATCCTGCCCGCAGGCTGGATCGAGGCCCTCCCCTGATGCTCCGCTCATGGATGAGCTGAGCGCAGCGACACGCCGGGACGGCCCGGCGCGGCGTTGCGCCCAGGGCAGGGGAGAGCCGGACGGGGAGGCCGCCGGCCTCGCCCCTGGGCGCCTCCGCTCCGCCCGATGCGTCCGACGACCGACCCGCAAACGAGTCGTCGGTCGGACGCACTGGATGACCACCCGCATCGCGGACCACTGACCACCGGCGAACCGCCGCAGGGGCGCAGCGCGAAACCAACGCCCGCAAGCGAGACCGAAACACCATGTCGCATTTCAGCTAGACCGCGAGGGCCCCGGACGGCCAGGGTGGGGGCATGGAACTTGGCGTCGGCATCTTCGACCTCGACCACGAGCGGTGCCTGCGGGCCGTCGCTGCCAAGGACGCGCGGTTCGACGGGTGGTTCTTCACCGCGCGTTCTGACGACCGGCATCTACTGCCGGCCGTCGTGTCCGGTCGCGCCGCCGAAGCCGCGGAACATGCGCTTCTACCCGAGCGCCGCGGCCGCACAGCAGGGCGGGTTCCGGGCGTGCAAGCGGTGCCGTCCGGACGCGAGCCCCGGCTCGCCGCAGTGGGACGTACGCGCCGACGTGGTCGCCCGCGCCATGCGGCTGATCGCCGACGGGGTGGTCGACCGCGACGGCGTGCCGGGGCTGGCCGCGCAGCTGGGCTACAGCGTTCGGCAGGTGCAGCGACAGTTGCTGGCGGAGCTGGGGGCCGGCCCGCTGGCCCTGGCCCGCGCGCAGCGGGCGCAGACGGCCCGGGTGCTGATCGAGACGACGGACCTGTCGATGACCGAGGTGGCGCTCGCGGCCGGGTTCGCCAGCCTGCGGGCGTTCAACGCGTGCGTCGTGCGAGGTGTTCGCGCTGCCGCCGACGGAGCTGCGCCGACGCGCGGCCGGCCGGCGGACGCGGCGGCGACGAGCCGGTCCCCGCCGCGGGGGTGATCAACCTGCGCCTGCCGTTCCGCCCGCCCCTGTGCCCGGTCAACCTGTTCGGGCACCTCGCTGCGACGGCGGTGCCGGGGGTGGAGGAGTGGCGCGACGGCGCCTACCGGCGCACGCTGCGCCTTCCGCACGGGCCCGGCGTGGTGAGCCTGCGCCCACCCGCGCCCGGCACCGCGTACGTGGAGGCCCGGATCGCCCTGGCGGAGCAGCGCGACCTCGCCGTCGCGATCGCCCGCTGCCGCCGCCTCCTCGACCTCGACGCCGACCCGACGGCGATCGACGCGGCGCTCGCCGAAGACCCGACCCTGCGGTTGCTGGTCCAGGGCGCACCGGGCCGGCGGGTGCCGAGAACAGTGGACGGGGCGGAGTTCGCGGTCCGGGCCGTCCTGGGTCAGCAGGTCTCGACCGCAGCTGCCCGGACGCACGCGGGGCGCCTGGTGGTCGCTCACGGCGAGCCGATCACCGACCCGGGCGGCGGCCTGACTCACCTGTTCCCCACCCCCGAGGCCCTCGCGGAGGTGGACCCCGCGACGCTGGCGATGCCGGGCAGGCGCCGCGCGACGTTCGCGGCGCTCGTCGCCGCGCTCGCCGAGGGCGAGGTCGACCTGGGCACCGGCGCCGACCGGGAGCGGGCGCGCGCCGGCCTCGCGGGCCTGCCCGGCATCGGCCCGTGGACGATCGAGGTGATCGCGATGCGCGCACTGGGGGACCCCGACGCCTTTCCGCAGGGCGACCTCGGCGTGCGCCTCGCGGCCCGGGCGCTCGGCCTGCCCGAGACCCCCGCGGCCCTGACCCGGCGCGCCGTGCCCTGGCGGCCCTGGCGTGCGTACGCCGTGCAGCACCTGTGGGCCGCCGGCACCCACCCGATCAACTACCTGCCCGGGGACGTGAACGGAACCCCCGAGCGAGCCGAGAGGACCGAAAATGCAGTTGCCGTCTGACTGTCCGCTGCACGAGAGGATCCACGAATGACCACCACCCACGGCGAGGCGGCCACCCGCGCGCACGTCGTCATGGACAGCCCGATCGGCCCGCTGACCCTCGTCGCGGACGCGGGCGCGCTGGCCTGCGTCTACATGCACGACCATCGGCACGCGCCCGACGAGCAGGCCTTCGGGCCGGCCGACCCCGGGCCCGGCGCGGCGGCCGACGTGCTCGCCGAGACCGAGCGTCAACTACGCGAGTACTTCGCCGGCTCCCGCACGGAGTTCGACCTGCCGCTGGCCATGCCCGGCACCGCGTTCCAACTGCGGGTCTGGGCGGCCCTGCGCGAGATCCCGTACGGCGAGACGATCTCCTACGGCGAGCTCGCCCGGCGGCTCGACAACCCCAACGCCTCCCGCGCCGTCGGACTGGCCAACGGCCGCAACCCCGTCTCGATCATCGTCCCCTGCCACCGGGTCGTCGGCTCTACGGGGCGCCTCACGGGCTACGGCGGCGGGCTCGACCGCAAGGCGCATTTGCTCGACTTGGAGCGCGGGAACCTCGGCGGTGACACACAACTGACGATCAATCAGTAACGGGTCACCGGCCGCCGGCGACGTCCAGGAAGGTGCCGGTGACGTACGACGCGGCCGGGGACAGGAGCCAGACGATCGCCTCCGCGACCTCCTCTGCCGTCCCGGAGCGGCCCATCGGCACCGACGGTGCGAGCTCCGCGAGTCGCTCGGGGCGGCCGACGGAGGCGTGGATCTCCGTGTCGATCAGCCCGGGCCGCACGCAGTTGACGCGGATCCCGTCCGCGGCGGCTTCCTTCGACAGGCCGATCGTGAGGGCGTCGACCGCGGCCTTGGACGCGGCGTAGTCGACGTACTCCCCCGGCCCGCCGAGGACCGCCGCCCGGGAGGAGACGTTGACGATCGCGCCGCCGTCCCCGTCCTCACTCATGCGCTTGACGGCCTCGCGGGCACACAGGAACGCGCCGAGGACGTTGACGGAGAGAATCGACTCGATCCGGTCGGCGTCCAGGTCGGCCACTTTGCAGCGGGGCGCGACGATGCCGGCGTTGTTCACCAGCCCGCGGATCGGCCCCAGCCGCTCGGCCGTCTCGAACAGGTCGAGCACGTCGAGTTCCATCGACACGTCCGACTGCACGGCGACGGCCATCACCCCGAGCTTCTCGCACGCGGCGACCACCGACTCGGCGGCGTCGGTGTTGCTTCGGTAACCGATGCAGATGTCCCAACCCTGAGCCGCGGCGAGCTTGGCCGTCGCCGCACCGATCCCGCGGCTGCCGCCGGTGACCACGAGCGTCCCGCTCATCGTGTGGAGCTCCCCACCTCGCCGTCCGGACCTCGATGATGCCTGGGCCACCCCCCGCGACCCCGCAAACGCGCCGGGGGTCAGTCGAGCGGCGGGTTCGGCCAGACGTTCCCGGCGCGAGTGACGCCGGTGTGCTCGTCGCCGCCGGTCGCCTCGCCGGCGCCGAGTTCCGGCCAGGGGCGCGCCTCGAGCAGGATGTCGATCGCCGTCCCGTTGTCGGTATCGCGCAGCAGGTGCTCGAGCGCGACGGTCCGCAGGCCCTCCGCGGCCGCGGCCAGGTCGGCGATCTCGGCGAGCACCGTCGGCTCGGACGGGCCGCCGACCCCGCGGGTGTGGTTCGTCCGCGAGTGGCCGAGGTAGATCAGGCGCCCGGACGGCTTCAGCCACCTCGCCGCCCCGGCGAGGAGGGCGATCAGCTCGGCGGTCGGCAGGTGCAGGTACGCGACGAGGACGACGTCGACCGGGCCGGGCGGTGCCCACGTCCGGACGTCGTCGTGGACCCACTCGACGTCTACGCCGACCTCGTCGGCGCGCTCCTGCGCGCGCTTCAACGCGACCGAGGAGATGTCGACGCCGGTGACCCGCCAGCCGCGCCGGGCCAGCCACAGGGCGTTGCGGCCGTTGCCGCAGGCGATGTCGAGGGCGACCCCCGGCTCGTCGGCACCGAGGCGCGCGCGGACGTAGGAGTTCGGGTCCGTCCCCCACAGGGTCGGCTCGGCGGCGTAGCGGGCGTCCCAGTCTCGGCTCACCGCGGAAACCTAGCGCAGGCCGCCGTTGACGTAGAGCGTCTGGCCGGTGACCTGCCGGGCGTCGTCACTGGCGAGGAAGGCGATGACGGCGGCGATGTCCTCGGGCTGGGCGACGCGCCCCAGCGGGATCTGCGCCTCCGCCCGGGCGATCAGGTCCTCCGGCGTCATGCCCATCCGTACCGCCGTGGCGGCGGTCATCGCGGTCTCGACGAAGCCGGGCGCGACCGCGTTGACGTTGATGCTGTACCGGCCCAGCTCCATCGCCAGCGTCGCGGTGAGGCCCTGGATTCCGGCCTTGGCGGCGCTGTAGTTCGCCTGCCCGCGGTTGCCGAGCGCGGAGGCGCTCGACAGGTTCACGATCTTGCCGTAGGTGGCCGGGACCATGTGTTTCTGCGCGGCCTGACACATGAGGAACGCGCCCTTGAGGCTGACGTCGACGCAGGCGTCCCAGTCGTCTTCGGTCATCTTGAACAGGAGGTTGTCGCGGGTTACACCGGCGTTGTTGACGAGGATGTCGATGCGGCCGAGCTCGCTCACGACCCGCTCGATCGACGCGGCCGACGAGGCGGAGCGCGAGACGTCCGCGCTGACGGCGATCGCCGTCCCCCCGGCGGCGCGGATGGTCTCGACGGTCGCGGTGCCGCGGTCCTCGGTGAGGTCGACCACGGCGACGGCCGCCCCCTCGGACGCGAGCCGGATCGCCGTCGCCGCGCCGATCCCCTGCGCCGCGCCGGTTACCACGGCGACCCGGTCGGTGAACCTGTTCATGTCGGCCTCCTGTTACCCGTACGTCCGGCAACCAGCGTCCTACAACGAGCGGATTGCCGGACGCACGGGGTGCTCACGTGAACGCGCGCTCAGGTGAAAGCACTGATGCCCGTCAGCGCGCGGCCGACGATCAGGCGCTGGATCTGGGACGTGCCCTCGTACAGCGTCATGACCCGCGCGTCGCGCAGGTACTTCCCGGCCGGGTAGTCGTCGACGTAGCCGTACCCGCCGAAGACCTGCAGCGCGTTGTTCGCGGCGCGCACGGCGACCTCGGAGGCGTACAGCTTCGCCTTGGACGAGGCCAGCGCGACGGGCTGCCCGGCGTCCGCGACGGCGGCCGCGTGCCAGACGAGGTAGCGCGCCGCGTCCGTCTCGACGGCGGTGTCGGCGAGCAGTTCCTGGACAAGCTGGAAGCCCGCGATCGGACGCCCGAACTGCTCCCGCAGCAGCGAGTACGCGGTCGCGGCCTCCAGCGCGCCGCGGGCGATGCCGACGCAGCCGGCGGCGACCGACATGCGCCCTTTCTCGAGGGCCGCCATCGCGACGGTGAACCCGGCGCCCTCGGCACCGAGCCGGGCGCTGTCGGGCACGCGGACCTGATCGAGCGTCAGTTCCCCGGTGGACTGGGCTCGCAGACCCAGCTTTCCCGTGATCGGGCGGGCGGAGAACCCGGTCGACGCGGTCGGGACGAGGAACGCCGTGATCCCCTTCGGCCCCGGCCCGCCGGTCCGCGCGAAGATCAGCGCGACGTCCGCCCACGTCCCGTTCGTGACGAACATCTTCGACCCGCGCAGCACCCAGTCGGCTCCGTCCCGCACAGCGGCCGTACGCAGTGACCCGGCGTCAGATCCGCTGTCGGGTTCGGTGAGGCCGAAGCAGCCCAGCGAAGTCCCCGCGCAGATCCGGGCCAGCCACGACGTTTTCTGCTCCTCGCTGCCGTACGTGAGGATCGACTTGCCCACCAGGCCGAGGGAGACCGACACGATCCCGCGGACGGAGGAATCGCCGCGGCCGAGCTCTTCCATCAACAACACGTAGGCCTGGTAGTCCCCACCCGAGCCGCCGTACTCCTCGGGGACGGTCATGCCGAGCGCCCCCAGTTCGGCGAGCTTCGCCACGATCCCGCGGTCCATCGACTCGGCGCGGTCCCAGGCGGCCGCATGCGGCACGACCTCCCGGTCGACGAAGGACGCGACCACCTTGCGGTACGCCTCGTGCTCGGCCGCCAGCAAGCTCATGCCCCGTCACTTCCTCGACGGACAAGGAAATCGAGGATCATCGCGGTCACGAGCGCGGGGCTTTCCTGGATCAGATTGTGCGACGTCCCCGGCACCGTCCCGAGCTCCGCGCCCGGGATCGAGCGGAAGAGGGCCAACGTGTGCTCGGGGGTGACGATGTCCGCGTCGGCGCACAGCACGAGCGTGGGAGCCGCGATCGTGCCGAGCACGGACGTCGGGATTCCCGGCCAGCTTCCCCACATCCGCAGCGTCTTGTCCTGGACGTCCTCGAGGTGCCCGGGCCCGTCGGGCGACAACCGCCGATAGGCCTCCTCGAGGCTGACCACCAGCGGCCGCAGGTCACCTCGGCTGCCCGGCGCGGGCGCCGCCGTCCCGTCCTGGGAGAAGTTGCCGCTGATGCACACCAGCCGCCGGACGCGGCTCGGCGACCCCGTCGCCAGCAGCAGCCCGACGTTGCCGCCGTCGCTGAAGCCGACGACGTCCGCGGCGGGGATCCCGAGCGCGTTCATGAACCCGAGCGTCTCGGCGGCCATGGCCTCGTAGCTCAGGGGCGCCGCGGTGTCGGGGGTGCGCCCGTGGGCGATCCGTTCGGGCGCGAAGACTTCGAACGACGCCGCGAGCCCCGGGATCATGCCCGCGAACGTCTCGACCGAGCAGAACCCCCCGTGCAGCAACAGCAGCGGGTCACCCGAGCCGTGCCGCTCGTAGTACGTCGGAACCCCGGCCACCTCGACGACGCTCATGCCCGGCGACGATAGCGAAGGCCTCAGGAAGTCAGAGTCCGCCGCGTGGTCCCGCCGGGGGCGAATCGCTCACCGTCCCACTGGAACGCGTAGGTCACCTCGACGTCCGGGCAGCAACGCGGCGCGTCCTCGCTGTAGGCGCGGCTGACGACCGAGAGCCCCGCCCCGTCCGGCCGAAGCTCGCTGACCACTCCGCCGCCGGCCGGGTCGACGAGCTCGCCGACCACCTCAGGGCCCAGGAGCCCCGCCGCAAGCGCGAACACGGCGGACGGGGGATTGCCCGCGCCGGTGTCGCAGCGCACCGCGACGATCGCGTCGGGCACCCCGTCCCCGGTGAAGTCGTAGCGATGCTCACGGATCGTCACGACCGGGACGGCAACCTGGCGAATGTCGCCGCAAGCCATGCGTTCCGTGACCGTCGGCGACAGATCGTGCGGAAGCGCGGCCGCGGAGACCGTCACGGCCGACTGCCCGCACGCACTCAGTAGCAAGACCAGTAGCCCCACCAACGCTGCAGCTGCGGCAGTGGACAGGGACGGCACGGGCGCAAGGATATGCCCGGTTCGAGGCGATTCGCGACGGCGGGCCGAGGCAGTCCCGGCGCCCCGCGGACGACCCGGTGGGCGGCCCTGAGCCGCCTCGGAAGTGCCCGCCGAACACCTCGGCGCGAAGCGCGTCCCCACGAGTCCCGTCCTGCCTCACCCGTCGAGCCGCGCCCCGCGAGAGGGCGTCTGCCCGCCCCGTCCCGAAGGTGAAACGAGGGGCAACGGTGGCCACCCGGCGGCTCGACACCCAGAGCCGGACGGACTGGCGCGGCCCTGTCGACCCGGCAGTCGCCAGGGCCGTAGCGTTCCGGTCGGAAAGACCACAGGAGGCGTCATGACCAAGCTGACCAGCGCCGAACTCGACCGGGCCCTGGGCGTGCTGCTCGGGACGGCGGCGGGCGACGCGCTCGGCGCGGGCTACGAGTTCGGCCCGCCGCTTGCGCCGGACGCCGAGGTCGCGATGGCCGGCGGCGGGTCGTTCGGCTGGGCCCCCGGCGAGTGGACCGACGACACGTCGATGGCGATCGTGATCGCCCGCGCCGCCGCAGACAGGCTCGACCTCCGCTCGGCCGCCGCGCAGGACCAGATCGCCGCCGACTGGGCGGAATGGGCCGCGACGGCGCGCGACGTCGGCGTCCAGACCCGCTCGGTCCTGTCCGCTGCAGCGGCCTCCGGCCGGGTGGACGCGGCGAGCGTGCGCGCCGCCGCGAAGGCCGAGCACGAGCGGACGGGCCACACGGCCGGCAACGGCTCCCTCATGCGGACGGCCCCCGTCGCCCTCGCCTACCTGCACGACCCCGACGGCCTGGCCGAGGCCGCCGCGGCGCTGAGCGCGTTGACGCACTTCGACCCGGAGGCCGGCGAGGCGTGCGTCCTGTGGTCGCTGGCGATCCGGCACGCGGTGCTCACAGGTTCGCTGGACGCGCGGATCGGCCTGCCGCACCTCGCCGCCGACCGGGCCGACGTCTGGGCCGAGCGGCTGGACGAGGCCGAGGCCAACCCGCCGTCCGACTTCGACCGCAACGGCTGGGTCGTGCACGCCCTGCAGGGCGCCTGGTCGGCAATCGCGCGCACGCCCGTGCCGGCGGAAATGCCCGCGCTGGGCACGTTCCGCGTCCAGCACCTGCGATTGGCGCTGGAGGAGGCGGTGCGCGGCGGGCGCGACACCGACACCGTCGCGGCAATCGCGGGCGGGTTGCTCGGCGCCGCGTACGGCTCGACGGCCGTCCCGGCGGTGTGGCGGCGGCGCCTGCACGGCTGGCCCGGGCTGCGCGCCGGCGACCTCACCGCGATGACGACCGCGATCGTGTCGGACGCACCGCCGTTCGACGGCGACTACTCCCTGGCCGGCGACCTGACGGCGATCGGGCAGCACCCCTACGACGACGGCTTGTGGCTCGGCGGCTACAAGGCCCTCCTGAAGCCGCCGCCGGGCGTGGACGCAATCGTCTCGCTGTGCCGCCTCGGACCCGACGACCTGCCGGACGGCGTCGAGCACCTCGAGGTGCGGCTGATCGACCGGCCGGACCCGGCCGAGAACCCGAACCTGGCCTTCCTGCTGCACGACACCGTCGACCTCCTGCGCGAACTGCGCGAGGAGGGCAAGACCGTCCTGCTGCACAGCCTGCGCGCGAAAGGCCGGGCCCCGGTCGTCGCCCACGTCTACGGCCTCCGGATCAATCCCGTCCCCACGACGCTCGTGATCGCGAACGTCGAGTCCGTCCTGCTCGGCGCGCGCCTGAACCCCAACTTCCGGGACGCGGTCGAGGCCTTCGCGCCGCCGGAGGAAGAGAAGCCCAAAACCAACTCCCAGCACGTCCGCTACCGCCGGCACCGTCCGGGGGACCCGCGCCGGTAGGCGCGCCGCTCTCCCTTACCCCGGTACCCCGTGCGTCCGACCAGCGACTCGCTATAGCGGGTCGCTGGTCGGACGCTGCGGGTCGCACTGGCGGTGGCCTCGATGCGGTCACTCGGCCGCCTGACCGCCGCCGCGCTCGGGCTCGCTGCCTGCGGCGGCTCCAGCCCGCCGCAGGCCCGACTGCGCAGGGCTCGAGCGGCACATGCAGAACCTGACGGCCCATCATGTGACGACGTTCGGCCTCGACAACGGCAAGGTCGTCGAGCGACCTTTCCCCGACGCTCCGCAGACGCCGATCGTCCGGAGCACCGCAATCTCGCCCGGCGACTTCGAGCCGCAGGGGCGCCGCTCACGGCCTCCGGTGCGACCACCGCCGAAACCGCGCAGACAGGCGGCCGGATCCTCGCGGCCGTCCAGGGGCTCGCTTCACCTCGTGGACGTGTCGGCGCGCTGTGCCCGAAGCTCCGACCACCCGTCGTCGAGCACTGCGGGCTCGGCCCGCGCACCGCCACAGACGGGACCGTGCAGCAGAAGGTTTGGTTGGAGCGGGAACCACCCCACCAACGTGCTTCCTCTCGGCCACCGGCTCGCGATCGTCTACGACAGCGGGGTCGCGCTGGTGGACCCGGACACTCTTCGGCCGCTCGGCGCGGTCGCTCTCCCTCCGCGCCGCGGATCTGAGACGAGAACCTGATGTCGCAAACCTGCTAGTCATTTGGTCGCATCGTTCGAATGTATGTTCTATAGTGTGAGTGTGTCGATCGACCAGACGTGCAACACGCACCCAGCCCTGCAGGCCGCAGCGGTGATCGACGACGCCCTCACCGACCTCCTCGCCACCTCCCCGTGGACGCTCACCGAACGCGAAGTCCTCGACCTGATGACCCATCAGGAAACCCTGCTCGCCCGCCTGCACGCCGCCGTCCTGGCCACCACCCGAGACTTCGACTCCCGCGGCATCGCCGCCGCCCAAGGCGCCGCCAGCACCGCCGCCTGGCTACGCGAACGACACCTGATCACCCCCGCCGAAGCGAAGAAACGCGTCAAACTCGCCCACGACCTCGACACCGACCTCCCGGGCGTCAAGGAAGCACTCGCGACCGGGTCCCTCAGCGCCGACCACGCCCACGTCATCGCCACCGCCATGCACCGCATGCCCAAAGACCTCGACCAGAACACCCGCGAGGTCACCGCCGAACAACTCCTGGGCCTGGCCGAACTCAACGACCCCGACCAACTCCGCGACATCGCCAACCAACTCCGCGACCTGCTCGACCAAGACGGCGCCGAACCCCGCGAACGCGACGCCCTCACCCAACGCACCCTGACCCTCACCGACCGCGGCGACGGCACCCACCGCATCAGCGGCATCCTCGACAACCTCGCCGCCGCCACGCTCAAAGCCGGCATCGACCCCCTCGCCGCCCCCAAACCCGCCGAAGACGGATCCCTCGACCCCCGCCCACCCGGCCGCCGCCGCGCCGACGCCCTCCTCGAACTCCTCGACCGCGCCCTACGCCACGGCAACCTCCCCCGCCGCCGAGGCGCCCGCCCCCACCTGATCATCACCGCCAGCCTCGACACCCTCCTGAAACTCGAAGGCGCACCCCCAGCGCGGACCACCACCGGCGAAACCGTCACCGCCGAAACCCTGCGCCGCCTCGCCTGCGACGCCAACATCACCCGCATCCTCACCGACCCCGCCAGCATCCCCCTCGACGTCGGCCACCGACACCGCCACATCGGCCACGGCATCTGGATCGCCCTCCTCACCCGCGACACCGGCTGCGTGTTCCCCGGCTGCACCCGCCCCGGCGCCTGGACCGACGCCCACCACATCCAGCACTGGGCCGACCACGGCCCCACCGCCCTACACAACCTCGCCCTGCTCTGCCCCGTCCACCACGACGCCGTCCACCACAACGGCTGGGACATCCGCATGGGCGACGACGGACGACCCGAACTCATCCCGCCCAGCTGGATCGACTCCGAGCGAAAACCCAGACGAAACACCTACTGGCAAACTCAGCCGGTGAAGCGCGCGTAGACGCGCATCCTTGTCCAGATGAATGGCTTCGACCCCTTCCTGTACCAACGGAGCGAAGTGGACACTGAGCCTCCGGACGACAGGAGGCAAACCGGTGCGCCCACCACGCCGCGAACGATTCACAGCCGGCCCGCTGGGCCTCGCCGTGGCCGTCGTGGTCGCCGGCGCAGGGCTGGCGGCCTGCGGAACGACTCGGGTCCGGCGGCGGCACCGTCACCCACGACCACCGCGCGAGGCGCCGCGCCGACTGTCACCCCGAAAGGCGACCGGCTGGCCCCATTTGCGGACTGCGGCGACCTCGAGCGGCAGCTGCGCGATCTGACGCTGCCTCATGTCACGACCTACGGGCTGGACGACGGCGCCGTCGCGACGCCGGCGTATGCGCCCGCTGAGTCCCCGATCGGCAACACGGCGACCGTCACCGCCCCGAGAACGGGAGCTCGCCCGGCAGTTCGGAGGGCGTGTACGACGAGCTCTACCGTTCGAAGACAGACGGGCGCCTTCTGGTCTCGTTGAACGCCAACGGCCGACTGCAAACTTTCGACGTTTCGACCGACGAGCCGACTCTCCTGTCCGGTCTGACGCCTCCGGACCAGTACGCCAACCAGTTCCTGCTCTCCGGGACCCGGGCGCTGATCCTCGGCGACCTGAGGGACCCGTCCGACGGTGCGCTCGGTGGACCCCAGCAGAGTGCGGACAGCCCGCGGTACGACACCGGTCGCTCCGTCGCGCTCACGCTCGTCGACCTTCGCGATCCGCGCCGTCCCGAGATCCTCGGATCGGAGCACGTCCTCGGCAACTTTCGGGGAGCCTGGCTCAGCAACGGCGTCGCGCACGTCGCGATGGCCAGCCACCCCTTCATCACCCCGGCGAACATGGTGCTCGGCGCGGGAAATGAAACCCTCCCGGACGACGAGGCGCTCGCCCGGAACCGTCGGCAGGTGGCCGAGCTGCCGGCGTCCGCCTGGCTGCCCCATCGCCGGATCCTGGACGGCGCCGGCAAGACTGTGCGCGAGGGACCGCTGGTGGAGTGCGACGACGTGCTCCGGCCGGCCGTGCACTCGGGTTCCGACCTCCTGTCGGTCATGCGACTCGACCTCGCCGCCGGCGACACGTTCGGCGCCGGCCGGGCCACTGCGGTCGTCGGCAACGACTCGCTGGTCACCGCGTCGCCGACCCGGATTTTCGTGGCGACCACGACCGGCGGGTCGAACGCCCCGACGGGGCGTACCTCCGTCCACGCGTTCGACACGAACGGTCGCGGCGCCCCCGCTTACCGGAGCAGCGGTGGACTCGCCGGCTTCCTGGCCGGCGCGGCGATGATGTCCGCCCACGACGGCACGCTGCGGCTGGCGACGACCACCGGGGGGCCTTCGGCCCCGCCGAACCGCCCCCCCGCCGGACAGCGGGACGATCACCGTGCTCGGCGAGCGCCAGGGCCGGCTCGTGCACCTGGGCGCCACCCGGCTCGGCCCGCTCGATCTGTCCGAGGACGGCTGGCCCACGTTCGGAGTCCGCTGGCTAGGTGCGGCCGCGGCGGTCCAGACCACCCGCGAGGGGGCCGCTCGGCTCGTCGACCTCACGAACGCTCGCAAACCCGTCGTCCGTGGCACGTTCCCGGATCCGCACTCGGACGCGAAGTTCTACGAGTACGGGCCCGGCCGCGTCCTCCGCGTCGACCGGGCACGGTCCGGGCCCGGCAAGGCGCACGGCCACGACCAGATCCGGACCACGACCTTCGACGTGACCGGCGCGGCGGCTCCCGTACTACTCGGGTCGCTCGGCGTCACTCGCGGTGGCGACGCCGGAACCCTCACTTATCTGCCGGGTCGTCAGATCATCCTTCTGGTCGACGCCTTCCGCGACGTCGGGCGAATGCCCCGAGGACACCTACTGCCAAGTCGGTGGATCGCCTGTCACGGAGCGGTGCCGCCCGCTGTCTCGCTGCCCCAAGCTCCGCGGCCCCGTCATGGTGCCGAGCGTCATCGGGCTGCGGACGCACCGCGACGGAACGCTCTCCCGGACGTCCAGCCGGGATTCCCGCGGAGGGACCGAGGTGGTCGAGGTCGGGAACCTCCTGGCGCTCCTCGGGCCCGACGAGCTCATACTCGTCGACCCGGACACCCTGAAAGCCAAGGGGTCCCTGCGTTTCACCACCCCCGGATACCGGCGGCAGTAGCCTCGTGCGTCCGGCAAATCGTCGGCTATAACCCCCACTTTGCCGGACGCAATGGAGTGAGGGTGCGTCAGGACTCGTAGTCCGACGCGGATCCGCAGGAGCAGACGAGGTTCCGGTCGCCGTAGGCGCCGTCGATCCGCGCGACGGGCGGCCAGTACTTGTCCGCCCGGACGGACTCTACCGGGTACGCAGCGAGCGAGCGCGGGTACGGGTGGTCCCACGAATCGGCGACGACGGCCTCCGCGGTGTGCGGGGCGTTGCACAGCGGGTTGTCGTCGACGGGCCACTCGCCCGCACCGACGCGCGCGATCTCCCCCGCGATTGCAATCATCGCGTCGCAGAAGCGGTCGAGCTCGGCGAGGTTCTCGCTCTCGGTCGGCTCGACCATCAGCGTGCCGGCGACGGGGAAGGACATCGTCGGGGCGTGGAAACCGTAGTCCACGAGGCGTTTCGCGACGTCGTCGACGGTGACGCCGGTCGCCTTCGTGATGCCGCGCAGGTCGAGGATGCACTCGTGCGCGACGAGCCCGGAGCGGCCCGCGTACAGCACGGGGAAGTGCGGGCCGAGCCGCCGGGCGACGTAGTTCGCGGACAGCACGGCGACCTCGGTCGCGTGCGTGAGCCCCACGCCGCCCATCAGGCGGACGTACGCCCACGGGATCGGCAGGATGCCCGCGCTGCCGAACGGCGCCGCGGAGATCGGCCCCACCCCGCCGGACGGCCCGGCCTCGGCGACCATCGGGTGGTTCGGCAGGTACTCGGCGAGGTGCGCCCGCACCGCCACCGGGCCGATGCCCGGGCCGCCACCGCCGTGCGGGATGCAGAACGTCTTGTGCAGGTTCAGGTGGCTGACGTCGCCGCCGAACCAGCCCGGTTTGGCCAGGCCCAGCAGGGCGTTGAAGTTCGCCCCGTCCACGTAGACCTGCCCGCCCGCCGCGTGCACGAGCTCACACAAAGTGGTGATGCCCTCTTCGAAGACGCCGTGCGTCGAGGGGTACGTGACCATGATTGCCGCGAGCCGCTCGGCGTGCGCGTCCAGCTTGCCGCGCAGGTCGGCCATGTCCACGTTGCCTTCGGCGTCGCAGCCGACGACGACGACCCGCATGCCCGCCATGACCGCGGACGCGGCGTTCGTGCCGTGCGCCGAAGACGGGATCAGGCAGACGTCGCGGTGCGCGTCGCCGTTCGCCTTGTGGAACGCGCGGATCGCGAGCAGCCCGGCGAGCTCGCCCTGCGAGCCGGCGTTCGGCTGCAGCGACACCTGGTCGTACCCGGTGAGCTCGGCCATCCAGCCCTCGAGGTCGCGGATCAGCGAGAGGTAGCCGCCCCAGTCCTCCGCCGGCGCGAACGGGTGGATGTTGCCGAACTCCGGCCAGGTGACCGGCTCCATCTCGGTCGTCGCGTTCAGCTTCATCGTGCACGAGCCGAGCGGGATCATCCCCCGGTCCAGCGCGTAGTCCTTGCCCGACAGACGCCGCAGGTACCGCAGCATCTCGGTCTCGGAGCGGTGCTCCGCGAATACCGGCGCGGTGCAGAACGGGGTGGTGCGGACGAGATCGCCGGGAAGCGAGTCGTAGATCGACGCCACAGGCAAGGCACCGAAAGCCTCCAGCACGGCGGCAATGTGACGGTCCGTCGTCGTTTCGGAGCACGCGATCCGGACGTGGTCGTCACCCGCCGCGCCGAGGTTGATCCCCGCCGCCCGAGCGGCCGAGAGCACCGCGGCCGCCCGGCCGGGGACCGACACGTACACCGTGTCGAAGAACGCCGAGTGCACGACCTCGATACCCGCCGCGCGCAGGCCGGCGGCCAGGGCAGCAGCACGCGAGTGCACCCGCTGCGCGATCGCTGACAGCCCGTCAGGTCCGTGGTAGACCGCGTACATCGTCGCCATCACGGCCAGCAGCACCTGCGCGGTGCAGATGTTCGACGTCGCCTTCTCACGCCGGATGTGCTGCTCGCGGGTCTGCAGCGCGAGCCGGTACGCGGGGCGGCCGGCCGCGTCCACGGACTGCCCGACCAGCCGGCCGGGCAGCGAGCGCTCCAGCCCGGCCCGGACGGCCATGAACGCGGCGTGCGGGCCGCCGAAGCCCAGCGGCACGCCGAAGCGCTGCGACGAGCCGACGGCGATGTCCGCGCCCCAGGCCGCGGGCGCCTCGATGACGGTCAGGGCCAGCAGGTCGGCGGCGGCGGTCACCATCGCGCCCCGGGAGTGCGCGGCATCGGCCAGCGCGGCGTACGCGGCACGCGTCCACAGCGCTCCGGACGCCCCCGGGTACTGGACGACGACGCCGAACACGTCCCCGTCCGGCAGCCCGTGCGGACAGGTCGGCGACCTCGACGTCGATCGCCAGGGCCTCGCACCGCGTCCGGACGACGGCGACGGTCTGCGGCAGGCACTCCGCGTCCAGCACCACGCGCGCGCCGGGCAGGCCGCGCACCGAGCGGCGCATCAGCGTGACGGCCTCGGCGACGGCCGTGCCCTCGTCCAGCAGGGACGCGTTCGCGGTCGCCAGGCCGGTCAGGTCGCCGATCACGGTCTGGTAGGTCAGCAACGCCTCGAGCCGACCCTGCGAGATCTCCGGCTGGTACGGCGTGTACGCGGTGTACCAGGCGGGGTCCTCGAGCACGTTGCGCCGGATCACGCCGGGTGTCACCGTCTCGTGGTACCCGAGACCGATCATCTGGATCATGACGGTGTTGCGCGCGGCGAGCGCACGCAACTCGGCCAGCACCTCGGCCTCGCTCCCGGCCGGCGGGACGGCGAGAGTCGCGCCCTCCGCGAACGGCAGGCGGATCGAGGCGGGGACGGCCGCGGCCGCGAGGTCGGTCAGCGAGGCGAAGCCGATCGCGTCGAGCATGGCGGCCTGTTCGGCCGCGGACGGGCCGACGTGGCGGGCGACGAACTCGCCGAAGTGCTGGGACAAGAAGGGCTCCGAAGGTCACCGGGACGTGCCCGGACAGGGTGCTTCGCGGCCCTCCCCCTCTGTCGCTGGACCTGAGAGTTTCGCCGGGCGACCGGCTTTCACCATCGGTGAGCCGCGCTCGTCGCGCGGCTGCTTTCCAGAGTTGCCTTGCCCGGGCGGTAGCGGGGCCTGAGAGATTCCGGGGAGGAGTTGCTCCTTCGGCGCCCCGCCGCGTACACGGGGACTCTCCCGCTCGGGCTCGAACGGCGTGCATTGTGAAACGGTGTTCAGTTGGAAGCCTCGATGGTACCCGCTCAGTCCTTGTCGACCTTGGCCTGGGCGATCTGCGACATCAGCCACCGGCCGTCGCTCCACTTGAGCTGGACGACGAACGCGAGGTCCCGCTCCGGGACGCTGAAGATGGTCTCGCCCTCGGAGTCGACCTCGGAGTACTTCTCGGCCTCGTAGTCGAGCGAGACGGCCTGCGAGTTTTCCTTGGTCGACCCGGCCTCGACGTTCTCGACGGTGATCTTGCCGCCCTCGATGCTGCCCACCGTGTACGCGAACGCGATGTCGCCGATCGTCTGGCGACAGATGATGCAGCCGGAGTCGGTGATGCGGACGAGGGTGGCGTACTCGCCGGAGTCGAAGCCCTTGTTCACCTGGTCGAAGTAGTACTTGACGAACTCGACCCCACCGGCCGGCGTGTGCTCCTTGGCGGCGGAGGGCATCTCCTCGGCCTTCGCCTGCTCCTTGGGAGTCGACGCGGCGCTGGGAGTCGCCTTCGACGACTCCTCGAGCGGGTCGTCGCCGCCGCACCCCGCGAGAGTCAGCAGGGTCGCGGCGGACACGGTCAGGGCGGCGAATACGCAGCTTGACGGACACATGATCCAGCATACGGACGCGGCCTTGCGAGACCGCGTATTCACCGATTTCACAGGTCGCGCCCCCTACGTGCCGGTCACATCGGGCTTCGCGGCGGCGTACGCGGCGAGGGCCCCGCGGGCCTGGTCCAGGTCCGCGGCGGACAGCAGCGAGGGTGTGCCCGCGGCGGCCGCGCGCAGGTACACGTCGCAGATCCACTCGAGCATCAGCGCGAGCTCGAGGGCGACCTTCAGGTCGGGCCCCACCGTCACCGCGCCGTGGTTGGCGAGCAGGGCGCCGCGGCGCCCGCGCAACGCCTCGACCGCGTTGGCCGCGAGCTCGTCCGTACCGAACGGCGCGTACGGGGCGACCCGCACGCCGTCGCCGAACATCGCCAGGTAGTAGTGGACGGCCGGCACCTCGGTCACGACGGTCGACAGCGCGGTCGCGGCCGGCGAGTGCGTGTGGACGATCACCGTGGCGTCGGTGCCCGCGTACACGGCGAGGTGCAGGGGCAGCTCCGAGGACGGGCGCAGAGGCGCGTCGACGTCCGCCCCGGAAAGGTCGTGCACCCCGACGAGCTCGGCGGTCATCGCCGCGTAGTCGAGCCCGCTCGGGGTGATCGCCACCAGGTCGCCGGAGCGCGCGCTGACGTTGCCGGCGGTGCCGACGACCAGGCCGGTGGACGTGAGCCGCCCCGCGCACGCGGCGACGGCCGCCCGCGTGTCACCGAGCAACAGGGAGCCGTTCAGGGCGCGACCGGCGTCGCCGCCATCACCTCGACGAAGACGTGCGACGCGATGATCGGGTCGAGCTCGACGGTCTCGCCACCGCGGCCGACGAGCACGCCGCCGTGGGACGTCCGCACGACGACGGCGCCCCCGGGGCGCACCCCGGCGCGCCACATGCCGCGGATCACCGACAGGTCGTCCTGCGCCGGCTCGCCGATGCGGCGGACGACGACGGAGACCCCGCTGTCGGTGGCCACGCGGTCGAGCGACTCGAGGCCGGCGAGGAAGTCGTCGCCCTCCTCGGGGCGGCCGAGCTCCTCCAGGCCGGGGATGGGGTTGCCGTACGGCGACTCCGTCGGGTAGCCGAGCAGCTCGATGACCTTGCGCTCGACGCCCTCGGACATGACGTGTTCCCAGCGGCAGGCCTCGGCGTGGACGTCCTCCGGGTCGAGCCCGATGACCTGGATGAGCAGGCACTCGGCCAGGCGGTGCTTGCGCATGACCCGGACCGCGTGCTCGCGCCCCTTCGCCGACAGCTCCAGGTGGCGGTCGCCCTCGACCGTGACGAGCCCGTCGCGCTGCATGCGCGCGACCGTCTGGCTCACGGTCGGCCCGCTCTGCCCCAGCCGCTCCGCGATGCGAGCGCGCAGGGGCACCACACCCTCCTCCTCCAGCTCGAAGATCGTCCGGAGGTACATCTCGGTGGTGTCGATGAGATCGCTCATAAAGCGGCTCCTGTCAGTGCTCACCCGTGGATCAGATCCCGCTCGAGACCCTGCGGGCCCCCATTCTGGCCCAATTTCGCGCCGAACCACATTCCGCGACCCAACCGGTCACCCGATGGCCCGCACGACGCGGACCTTGCCGGTGCCCAGGTCGGCGTGGCCCTTGCCTCGCTCGGCGGTCTCCGGGGTGCGCCCCGTCCACCAGTAGCGGTACGACGGCGGCTCGTCGGTGACCGCCCGCGCCCGCACCCACAGGTCACCCTCCGTCGGGGTGTCGCGGAATACCCCGCACCCGTCGGCGCCGGACTCGGCCTTGCGCACCTTGATCTTCTCCCCGTCGAGCAGCTGCATCAGCACCACGGGCTGATTCGCGTACGGCTTCCCGTTTGCCCAGACGAAGCAGTAGGAGACTTTCGACGCCGCGTGCGCGGCCGGCGCGGACACGACCGCGACCCCGGTCAGCGCACCGAGGGTCAACGTGCTCGCCAGAACCCGACGGACCTGCAATGTGACGGTCATTCACTCTCCCCCGAGATGGTGTACCAACCGCACAGACCCTACGTCACGCCGGCACGGGGTCGGAGTCCGTGATCGGGTAATGGCACGCGCTCCGATGCGAGGAGTCGCCCGGCACGGGCAGCAGTTCGGGCTCCTTCGCCGCGCAGAGATCTTTCGCGCGGGGGCAGCGGGTGCGGAACCGGCAGCCGGACGGCGGGTCGACCGGGCTCGGGACGTCGCCGGTCAACCGCACCCGCGCGACGCGTTCGACGCCCTCGCGGTGCTCGACCTCGGGCACCGCGGACAGCAGCGCGTGCGTGTACGGGTGGCGCGGGTGCGCGTACAGCGTCTTCGAGTCCGCGATCTCGACGACCTTGCCCAGGTACATGACGGCGACGCGGTGCGAGACGTGCCGCACGACCGCCAGGTCGTGCGCGATGAACACGAACGCCAAGCCGAGGTCGCGCTGTAGCTTGCGGAGCAGGTTGACGACCTGCGCCTGGATCGACACGTCCAGGGCCGAAACGGGTTCGTCCGCCACGATCAGGCTCGGCGAGAGGGCGAGCGACCGCGCGATCCCGATGCGCTGGCGCTGCCCCCCGGAGAACTGGTGCGGGTAGCGGTTGTAGTGCTCCGGGTTGAGCCCGACGGTCTCGAGCAGTTCCTGCACGCGCTTCTTGCGCCCGCCGGGCGGGTCGATCTCGTTGACCTCCATCGGCGCCGCGACGATCGAGCCGACGGTGTGCCGGGGGTTCAGCGACGAGTACGGGTCCTGGAAGATCATCTGGATCTCGTGCCGGATCGGGCCTAGTTGCTTGCGCGAGAGGTGCGCGATGTCGCGGCCGCCGTAGTCGATCGTGCCCGCGTCCGGCTCGAGCAGCCGCGCGATCAGGCGGCCGGTCGTCGTCTTGCCGCAGCCCGACTCGCCCACCAACCCCAGGGTCTCGCCGCGATTGACGCTGAACTCGATCCCGTCGACCGCGCGGACGGCCCCGACCTGACGCTGCATCAGGAGCCCGCTGCGGACGGGGAAGTGCTTCACCAGTCCGGTGACGCGCAACAGTGGATCCGTATTCGTTGGCGTCCCACTCGCAGGCTCGGTGACGCTGCTCACGGCGTGCCCTCCGGCTCGACGGGGCGACCTTCCCACAGCGGCAGCAGCTGGCGGGTGACGATGTGGGCCTTCCGTTCGGCGGTCAGGTGGCAGGCCGCGAGCGTGCCGTTCGCCGGCGCCAGCTCGGGCTCCTCGGTGGCGCACCGGTTCCCGGGCACGAGCCCCGAGTAGTCGCACCGCGGCCGGAACGAACAGCCGGGCGGCAGGTCGATCAGGCTCGGCGGGGTGCCCCGGACGGCGACGAGGTCGACGTCGACGTCCGAGAACAGGCGCGGGACGGACGAGAGCAGCCCCCAGGTGTACGGGTGCCCCGGCGAGGACAGCACCGCGCGGGTCGTGCCCTTCTCCACGCAGCGCCCCGCGTACATCACCAGGACGTCGTCGGCGACCTGGGAGACGACCCCGAGGTCGTGGGTCACGAGGATGATCGAGGTGCCGAACTCGGCCTGGATTTCCGCGAGCAGGTCGAGAATCTGCGCCTGGACGGTCACGTCGAGCGCGGTCGTCGGCTCGTCCGCGATGAGCAGCGCGGGGTCGCACGCGAGCGACATGGCGATCATCGCGCGCTGGCGCATGCCCCCGGAGAACTCGTGCGGGTAGTTGTCGACTCGGCGGTCCGGCTGCGGGATCCCGACCCGGCCGAGCAGGTCGACGGCCCGCTTGCGGGCCTGCGCCTTCGACGCCTTCTCGTGCCGGCGGTAGCCCTCCGCGATCTGGTTGCCGACCGTGTAGAACGGCGACAGGGCGGTCAGCGCGTCCTGGAACACCATCGACATGACGGGCCCGCGCAGGTCGTTGCGGTCCCGTTCGCTCAGCGCGAGGACGTCCGTGCCGTCCAGGATGATCTGCCCGCGCACGGTTGCCCGCCGGGCGTCGTGCAGCCCCAGGACGGCCAGGCCGGTTACCGTCTTGCCCGACCCGGACTCCCCGACGATGCCGAGCGTCTTGCCGCGGGCGAGGGTGAACGAGAGCCCGTCGACGGCCTGCACCTCGCCGTCGTCCGTCCGGAACGACACGCGCAGGTCCCGGACGTCGAGGAAGGCGTCGCCGCCGACACCGGGGGAATCCTTGCGCAGGGACGTCTTCTGACGGGTCATGTGATCCGCACCCGCGGGTCGATGACGGCGTACGCGACGTCGACGACCAGATTGAGGATGACGACCATCGTCGCGGCCAGCAGCACGGTGGCCATGATCATCGGCAGGTCGGAGTTCGTGACCGCGTTGATGGCCAGCCGGCCGACGCCCTGGATGGAGAACACGCTCTCGGTGATGATCGCCCCGCCGAGCAACCCGGCCAGGTCGAGGCCGAACACCGTGACGACGGGGCTGATCGTGGCGCGCCCGGCGTGCTTGAAGTTCAGCGCCCCCGGCGACAGGCCGCGTGCCCGCCCCGCCCGGATGTAGTCCTCCGACAGCGCCTCGATCATCGAGGCGCGGGTGAGCCGGGCGTAAATGGCGATGGAAACGAACGCGAGCGTGAGCCAGGGCAGCAGGAGGCCCTTCGCCCACTCCACCGGCGACTCGGTCAGCGGGGTGTAGCCCGGTCTGGACATCCAGCCCAGTTTGTTCACGACGATGTCCTGGGCGACCACCCCGATGAAGAAGATCTGGACCGAGGCGCCGACGAGCGCGAAGCCGACGCCGATGCGGTCGAGCCAGCCGCCCTGACGCAGCGCCGAGATCATGCCGAGGCTGACGCCGACGGTCAGGAAGATGACGGCCGAGCCGAACGCCAGCGACACCGTCGCGGGGAACCGGTCGACCAGGGTCTCCCAGACCGGCTGGTGGTTGATGAACGAGTAGCCGAAGCAGGGGGCGTCGCAGTGCACGGGGTCCCCGGCCTCGACGAAGTCCCGCCCGGCGACGATGCCGCGCATGTAGTCCGCGTACTGCACGACGATCGGGTCGTCGAGGCCCAGCGTCTTGTGGATCTCGGCCAGCTTCTCGGGCGTGCAGATCTTGCCGCACGAGAGCCGGCCGGGGTCCCCGGGCACGAGGAAGAACAGGAAGAAGGTCACGACCGAGACCACGGCGAGGATCAGCACAGACGAAGCCGTCCGGCGGACCAGGAACGCGAGCACGGCCGTGGACCCCTCAGCCTCGGGCGACGGTAGAGCAGACGGTGGGGCAGATGGTGGGGGTCACGAGTCCTTCTCGACGAACAGGCCGTCGAAGCGGAGCACGCCGAGGACCTTGTCCTGGACGGCGCCGCCGATCTGCGGGCCGTAGATCTGCATCGACTTGTCGTAGAGGTACGGGATGAACGGGATCTTCGCCATCACCTTCTTGTCCAGGGCCGCCCATTCCTCGGCGGCCTCCGCCAAGTCGGAGATCTTCAGGATCCGCGCGATGTCCTTGTTGACCTCTTCGTCGTCGAAGTGCGAATAGTTCGGTGCCTGTTCGGCGATTCGCGTGCCGTCCACCGTCGGCGGGAACACCGTCGCGCCCGACGGCCAGTCCGCGCCCCAGCCGCTCTCGTACAGATCGAACTCGTTGTCGACCTTGCCGGTTTCGTCGTAGAAGGTCTTGTCGCTCAGGCCCTTCATGACGACCTCGAACCCGGCGGCCTCCAGCGCGCTCTTCAGGACGACCGACATCTTCGTCTGCTTCTCGGTGATCGGGTACGCGAAGACGATCTTCTGCCCGACCTTGCCCGCCTCCTCGAGGATTTTCTTCGCTGCGGCGGGGTCGCCCGCCGGCGGGACGTTGTAGAGGTCGTACGGCTCGAATCCGACCAGCGTCGGCGAGGACACGGTGGTCGCGAACTCGCCGGCGGACGGGCCCCCCTCGACCACGCGCAGCTGCTGCTTCGGGAACGCGGTGAGCAGCGCCTTGCGGACCTCGAAGTCGGTGATCCGCTTGTTGTTGATGTCGAAGCGGAAGACGAACGGCGTGAAGCCGTCGACGGTGCGCTCCTTGAGCTTCGCGTCCTCGAGGACGTCCTCGAGGAGCTCCGCCGAGACCGCCGCGATGTCGGGGACCATCGCCGCGTCGTCGCCCTTGGCGGCGATCAGCCGCTGGTTCTGGATCAGCGTGTCGGGGCCGAACTCGAAGACGTACGAGTCCGGGTACTGGTGGCGGGCCGGGTCGGTCTTCGGGTCCCACTCCTTGTTGCGCACCAGGGTCAGCGACTTGTCGACCTTGTGCTCGGAGATCTTGTACGGCCCCGTCGCGAACGGCTTCTGGTCGTACTTCGCTTTCGTGTCCTCGCTCTTCTTCACCGGCGCCGTCATCGGCAGGGCTGCGGCGAACGGCATGTCCGCATGAGGTTCGGTGAACTTGAAGACGACAGTCTTGTCGTCCGGGGCGTCGACGGCGTCCAGTTGCTTGCCGTCGTACGGACCCTTGTAGACCGACCGGAAGTTCGCCTTGCCGGTGAGCCATTCCTGGATGTACGTCGGGCCCTCGGCGTAGTCGGCGACGAACGTCCGCTCGATGCCGTACTTGATGTCCTCGGCCTTGATCTCCGACCCGTCCTCGTACCTGATGCCGTCCCGCAGCTTGTACGTCCAGGTCTTGCCGCCGTCCTTCGTCACGCCCGTGTTGGTGGCGAGGTCGCCGACGAGGGAAACCTCGCCGTCCTCCTGCCGATAGGTCGTCAGCTGACGGGTGAACAGGCTCGAGGCGTTCTGGGCGTTGTTGATGTAGATCCGGGCGGGATCCAGGTGCGAGTAGTCGGACTTAGAGATGACCTTGACGGTGCCGCCCTCGACGGCGCCGTCGACCGCGGGCGCCGGGCCTTCGGCGTCGTCGTCGATCGAGAATTTCATCGGCTCGATCTGTGGCAGCGAGGCAGCAGACGCAGAGGCCGACACGGACTCCTCGGGCTCGGCGGAGTTCTCGTCGCCGCCCTTGCCGCCGCACCCGGTCAGCGCGAGGCTCACCGCGACCAGGGCGGCTCCCCCTGCCTTGCCCATTCCGCGTGGCGTCTTCTTCGCGGCCATCTTGTCGGTCCTCATCTCTACTCGGGACGTTTAGCGCAGGCTCTTCGGGTCGAGGGCGTCGCGGACCGCATCGCCCAGCAGGTTGAAACACAGCACCAGCACGAACAGCGCGAGGCCCGGGGCGAGTGTGTACATCGGGTCGCGCGTGTACGCGGCGGCACCGGAGTTGATCATGCGGCCCCAGTCCGGCGTGGGCTCGACGATGCCGACGCCGAGGAACGACAGCGCCGCCTCCACCGTGATGAGCGCGGGAAGGATCAGCGAGAACGTCACCAGGATCGGCGTCCACAGGTTGGGCAGCAGTTCCCGGCGGATGATGCGCCACGGGCCGGCACCGGCCATGCGGGCCGCGTCCACGAACTCGCGCTCGCGTAGCGAGAGCACCTGCCCGCGGATCAGCCGCGCCTGCAGCACCCAGCCGAGCATCGACAGCACCAGGATCATCGACCCGAACCGCAGCCAGGGCGGCGTCTCCTCGTCGTTGGCGACGAAGTTCTTCTCGACGATCGGGGCGAACGCGATGATGAACAGCAGGCTGGGGAACGCCAGCACGATGTCCATGATGCGGCCGCCGATCGCGTCCACCCGACCGCCGAGGTAGCCGGTGACCAGGCCGAACGTCACCCCGAACAGGGTGATCAGGATCGCCGCGGTGACGGCGATGAACAGCGACGTGCGCGCGCCGTAGATGAGCTGGGTGAAGACGTCGCGGCCCGACCTGGGGCTCGACGCCGAGCCAGAACTCGCTGCTCATGCCCCCCGCGGGCGCCGATCGGCGTGCCGAAGCCGTTGAGCAGGCCCTCCTGGTTGAGGCCGTACGTCGTGTACGGGTTCTTGCCGTAGACCTTGGCGATGAGCGGGGCGAACACCGCGACGACGACGAAGAACAGCACCACGTAGGCCGACCAGACGCCGACCCGGTCGCGCTTGAACCGCGACCAGGCGATCTGGGTCGGGCGATCGGCCGAGGTCCGCGGCGACGACCGCCGTGACGCCGATCGGGCCGGCGTCCGGATCGAGGGCCCCGGCGGGCTGCAGTTGGCTCACCGACGACCCCCCTTCACTCCGGCGCCGACGGGCGCAGCGTAGGCCGGATCGGAGCCGAATTCAGCAGCCGACACTCGACCGTGACAAGGATGCAACTCGCCTTCCGCCACCGCGGTCGGCAGCACTACGGCTTGACGAAGAGGCCGTCGAGCGAGATCAGCCCGACGATGGGATCGATGAACGCGCCGCCGATCCGGGGCCCGAAAAGCTGGTGGTTACGGCGGTACGTGTACGGAATGTGCGGCACCTTCGCCATGATCCGCCGGTCCAGCGCCGCCCACTCGCGGCCCGCCTCGACCGGGTCGGTGATCGCGGAGATCCGGTCCATCTCGGCGTTCACCTCGGGGTCGTCGAAGTGGTCGAAGTTGGGTTGGCCGTCGGCGATCCGCCGCCCGTCCAGGGTCGGCGGGTAGACGGTCGAGCCGCTGGGCCAGTCCGCCCCCCAGCCGAGGCCGAACAGGTCGTACGGGTTGGCGACCTTGCCGACCTCGTCGATGAACGTCTTGCTGTCCAGCGGCTTCTTGACGATCTCGAAGCCGCCGCGCTCGAGCCCCTCGACGAGCGCCACGGCGACCTGCTCGTTGCGGTCCGTCCGGGGATAGGCGTAGACGATCTTCTGGCCGAGCTTGCCGGCCTTCTCCAGCGTCGCCTTCGCCCGCTCCGGGTCGCCGGCCGGCGGCACCCCGAACAGGTCGAAGGGCTCGTGCCCGACCAGCATCGGCGAGGAGATCGTGGTCGCGAACTCCCCGGCGGCGGGGCCGCCCGTGATCCGGCGGATCTGCTCCTTGGGGAACGCGAACAGCAGGGCCTTGCGGACCTCGACGTCGGTGATCCGCTTGTTGTTGATGATGTAGTAGGTCGTGAACGGCGTGAGGCCGTCGACGGTGCGGGCCTTCAACTCGGGCGTCGAGGTCACCTGCTCGAGCACCTCCGGCGAGACGTTCACGACCGACGTCAGCGCCGTCGCGTCGTCGCCGCGGGCGGCGATGAGCCGCTGGTTGATCTGCAGCGGCTGCGTCCCGAACGCGAACTCGTAGCGGTCCGGGTACTGCGAGTGCACGGGGTCGCTCTCCGCGTTCCAGTTCTCGTTGCGGACCAGCGTGAGCGACTTGTCCGGCTTGTGCTCCGCGACCTTGTACGGCCCCGTGGCGAACGGGTCGAGGTCGTACTTGCCCTTCGTGTCCTCGCTCTCCTTGACCGGCGAGCAGACCGGCTGGCGCCGCTGCGAACGGCATGTCCGCGTGCGGTCTGGCGAACTCGAACACGACGGTCTTGTCGTCCGGCGCGGAGATCGCGTCCAGGTGCTTGCCGCCGTACGGGCCCGAGTAGACCTTGCGGAAGTCCGTCGAGTCGGCCAGCCACTCCTGGATGTAGGTCGGGCCCTCGCTGTAGGTCTTCTCGAACGAACGCTCGATGCCGTACTTGACGTCCTTCGCGAGGATCTTCGACCCGTCCTCGTAGGTGATGCCGTCCCGCAGCGTGAAGGTCCAGGTCTTGCCGCCGTCGGTGGTCCGCCCGGTGTCGGTCGCGAGGTCCCCGACCAGGGTGACCTTGCCGCCGGAGTGGCGGTAACCCGTCAGCGAACGGGTGATCAGATTCGAGACGTTGTGGTAGTAGGCGACGTAGATGCGGGCCGGGTCGAGGTGGGCGACGTCGTCCAGTTCGAGGACGTTGATCGTGCCGCCGGCGACCGCTCCGGGCACGGCGGGCGCGGGCCCGGTCGCCTCGTTGTCGATCGAGAACTCCAAGGCCCGGCTGACGGAAGACGCCGTCGCCGACCCGGACGGCGTGGCGGTAGCCGTGGCCTCCGCCTTCCGGTCGCCGCCGTCGTCGTCGCCGCTCTTGCCGCCGCACCCGGCCAACACCACCGCCGCGGCGACGCCGGTCGCTACCGCCCGGACGCCCGATCTGGTCGTCACCGCCGCCGTCCCGCGCTACGGCTTGACGAACAGGCCGTTGAAGCCGATGACACCGATGATCGCGTCGAGGTACACCCCGCCGACCTTCGGCCCGTAGATCTGGTTGGCCTTGTCGTAGAGGTACGGGATGTACGGGACCTGCTCCATGATCTTCTTGTCGAGCGCCGCCCAGGCCTTGCCGGCCTCGATCGGGTCGGTGATGCCGAGGATCCGGTCGATCTCCTTCTCCACCGCCTTGTCGGAGAACTGCGAGTAGGCCGGGGCCTGATCGGCGACGCGGCGCCCGTCCAGGGTCACGGGGTAGACCGTCGAGCCGCTCGGCCAGTCGGCGCCCCAGCCCCCGACGAACAGGTCGAACGGGTTGTCGAGCTTGCCGACCTCGTCGTAGTAGGTCTTCGAGTCCAGCGGCTTCTTGACGACGGTCGAAGCCGCCCTTCTCGAGCCCGTCGGCGACGACGATCGCGACCTTCTCGCCGCGGTCGGTCTTCGGGTAGGCGTAGACGATCTTCTGCCCGACCTTGCCGGCCTTCTCGAGGGTCTCCTTCGCACGCTCGGGTCGCCGTTCGGGTTCACGTCGAACAGGTCGTAGCGCTCGTGCCCGACCAGCGTCGGGGAGGAGATGGTGGTGGCGAGCTCGCCGTTGACCGCGCCGCCGCTGACGGCCCGCGCCTGGAACTTCGGGAACGCGAACAGCAGCGCCTTGCGGACCTCGAGGTCGGTGATCCGCTTGTTGTTGATGTTGTACTGGTAGACGAACGGCGTGAACCCGTTGATCGTGCGGGCCTTCAGCTCCGGGTCGCCCTCGACCTGCTCGATCACCTCGGGCGAGATGTTCGCGACCGCCGGCACCGCGCGCGCGTCGTCGCCGCGGGCCGCGATGATCCGTTGGTTCTGCTGCAGCGGCTGGTCGCCGAACTCGAAGTCGTAGCCGTCGACGAACTGGTAGCGCAGCGGGTCGCTCTCGGCCTTCCACTTGTCGTTGCTTGTCGAGCGTCAGCGTCTTGTCGACCTTGTGCTCGGTGATCTTGTACGGGCCCGACGCGAACGGGTCGAGGTCGTACTTGCCCTTCGTGTCCTCGCTCTTCTTCACCGGCGCGCTCAGCGGCAGCGCCGCGGCGAACGGCAGGTCCGCGTGCGGCTTGGCGAACTTGAAGATCAGGGTCTTGTCGTCCGGCGCCTCGAGCGCGTCCATGTCGACTTGCCGTCGTACGGGCCCTTGTAGACCTTGCGGAAGTCGGAGGAGTCGGCGAGCCATTCCTGGATGTAGGTCGGGCCCTCGGAGTAGTCCGAGACGAAGCCGCGCTCGATGCCGTACTTGATGTCCCCGGCGACGATCTTCGACCCGTCCTCGTAGGTGATGCCGTCGCGCAGCGTGTACTTCCACGTCTTGCCGCCGTCGTGGTCGTGCCCGTGTCGGTGGCGAGGTCGCCGACCAGGGTGACCTTGCCCTCGTACTGGCGGTACCCGGTCAGCGTGCGGGTGATCAGCTGCGAGATGTTCTGGTAGGTGTTGACGTAGATGCGCGCGGGGTCGAGGTGCGCGGCGTCGTCGAGGTCGAGCACCTTGACCGGCCGCCCTCGACGGCGCCCTCGATCTCCGGGGCCGGGCCCTTCGCCTTGTCGTCGACGGCGAACTCGAAGGTCGGGGCGACCTCCGCCGCGCCGGTCGAGGGCTCGGCCGACTCGGTCGCGACCGGCGGTCGGGTTGTCGCTCGCCTCGTCCTCGTCCTTCGACCCGCCACCGCAGCCCGCGAGCACCAAGGCCAGCACGGCACCGCTCGCAATCGTGCGCGTCTTCGTCATCGTTGCCCCTCGCATGGTGAGACCGGCCGGAGCTGGCCTGAGCACGGGGGACGTTCGGAACAGCTCGCGGATCGTGTCCCGAGAGTAGGGCCACACCCGGGGGGTGCAACAGTCGCCACGGTGTCGTCCGGGTGTCGTCCGCAGCACGCCCTGAGTGCCCGTCAGTGCGTAGGGTCGACCGGTGCAGACGACCGTGATGTGGTTCCGTCGGGACCTCCGCCTCGCCGACAACCCCGCACTGCTGCACGCGGCGGCGCGCCGACGCGGTCGTGCCCCTGTTCGTGTTCGACCCCGTCCTGTGGCAGCCGGCAGGCCCACCGCGGCGGGCGTATCTGCTGCGCAGCCTCGCCGCGCTGGGTTCGCGGATCGACGGCGGGCTCCAGATTCGCCGCGGCGACCCGGTCGCCGAGGTGGTCTCGGTCGCCCGGGCGGCGAACGGCTGACGCGGTGCACGTCGCGGCCGACTTCGGCCCGTACGGACGCACGCGGGACGCCGCCGTCGAGGAGGCACTGGCCGAGCACGGGATCGCCCTCGTCCGCACGGGCTCGCCGTACGCGGTCGCGCCGGGGCGCCTGCTGACCAAGGCCGGCGCGCCGTACCAGGTGTTCACGCCGTTCTTCCGCGCGTGGGCGGAGCACGGCTGGCGCGCGCCGGCCGGCTCGCCGCGGGGCGTGTCGTGGCGTGCGCCCGCTGGCGCATCGCACGACCTACCGGCCGCGCCCGACCTCGGCTCGCTGTCGCTGCCCGCCGCCGGGGAGGCGGCCGCGCTTGCGGCGCTGGCGGCGATTTCCTGGACGTGCGTCGCCTACGTACACCACCGACCGCGACCGGCCCGCCGTCGACGGGACGTCGTCGATGTCGACCGCACTGAAGTACGGCGAGGTGCACCCGCGGACGCTGCTCGCTTCTCTGGTCGGGGGTTCTGCCGGTGTCGCCACGTTTCGCAAGGAGCTCGCCTGGCGGGAGTTCTACGCCGACGTCCTGTGGCACCGGCCGGCGACGGCCCGTCAGTACCTGCGGCCGGAGTTCGCGCGATGCGCTACGAGGCGCCCGGCGCGGCGTTCGACGCCTGGTGCGCGGGGCGGACCGGGTTCCCCCTCGTGGACGCCGGCATGCGCCAACTGCTCGCCGAGGGCTGGATGCACAACCGGGTCCGGATGGTCGTCGCCTCCTTCCTGGTCAAGGACCTGCACGTCGAGTGGCAGCACGGCGCGCGGCACTTCATGCGCTGGCTGCGCGACGGGGATCTCGCGTCCAATCAGCAGAACTGGCAGTGGGTCGCGGGCTGCGGCACCGACGCCGCGCCGTACTTCCGGGTGTTCAACCCCGTCGCGCAGGGGGTCCGCTTCGACTCGGACGGGGCGTACGTGCGCCGGTACGTGCCCGAGCTCGCGCCACCTGCCGGGAGGTTCGGCCCACGCCCCTGGGACGCGCCCGACGGGTACGCGCACGGTTATCCCGAGCGAATCGTGGAACATGCCGCAGAACGGCTGGAAGCCCTGGCCCGCCTGGAGGAGCTGCGATCGACATGAGTGCTGCGCCCTGGGTCCCCGCCGCGGCCGGCATCGACAAGCTGGCCGCCGCCAGCTCGCTGTCGAAGGGCTCGCGCGCGGTCGTCTCGCGGCGAGCAGTCCGGCGACCAGGAGGACCGCGCCGGCGTCCCGTTCGTCGGGCCCGCCGGGAAGCTGTTCGACCGCGCGCTCGCGGACGCCGGGATCGCGACCGCCGACTGTTACGTCACCAACGCGGTCAAGCACTTTCGCTTCACCCGGCGGGGTTCCGGCGCCCGTCGGCTGCACCAGACCCCGCAGGCAAGACATGTGACGGCCTGTAAGCCGTGGCTCGAGGCGGAACTGTCCGTGCTCGACCCGCAGGTCGTCGTCGCCCTCGGCGCCACCGCCGGCAAGGCGCTGCTCGGCCCGTCCTTCCGTGTGACCAAAGAGCGCGGACAGCTGTTGCCGTGGCCGCCGGATCATGCGTCTGCCGACAAGCACCGCGGCGCGTTCCTCGTCCCGACGGTGCACCCCTCCGCCGTCCTGCGCGCGGACCTGACGGTGCATCACCGGGCGCGTGCCAGCGCACATTGCTGCGACGAGAGCCTCCCGACGAATCACGTGCATACACCAGGACGGACGGAACCGGCCGAACGTTCGCCCTGACTCCCGTACGGCCAGGCGGGAGGCGCGCTCGCTCGGACGTTCGAACAATCGATCGCAAAATCGCACAATCGTGCGACCTGCCGAACGTGCAATGCTCGCCGAGAGACGCCGGCGACCCGCTAGGCCGATCCGACCGCCCGGACGTCCGCGACGAGGTCGCTCAGCTTGGCGTAGCGATCCGCGAGGCCGGGGACGCTTTCGTCTCCGAGGTATTTGCGGCCGTCCTCCATCGCGAGGGGCGCGACGACCCCGTCCTCGCCCTGAGCGAACACCGCCCGCGTCTCGAGGATGTGATGGGCGACGCGGAAGTGCTCCGGGCGTCGAGGGTCGGGGGTGGGAGTCGGCTCCGCGACGCCCGACGTCGCGGGCGCCACGGAGCCGGGCTCCGGCGGGGGCTTCGTGGCGAACGGGTCCCACGGCGATTCCAGGAACCACACGCCCGGCCCTTGCGGGAGCGCGGCGCGCATGGCTTTCGTCCCGTCGGGGTCGGCGGCGGTGATCGTCCCGGCCCGCCCGACGACGAGGTCCTCGACGCCGTCCGGCAGGCGCCCGCTGAGGACCTGGACGCCGGTCAATTCCAGTTCGTTCGAGGCGTGTACGGAGCCGCAGCCCGGCCTGCGCGGCCGAGTGTCCGCGCAGGGGGTCTCGCGGTTCACATAGCCGTGCCGGACGTCCCCGATCGAGGCGAGGACGACCAGGCCCGGCCTCTCGACAGCCGCCTCGACGGTCGCTGGACCGACCCCGAACTCCGACCCGAACCCGCAGCACCAGTCGCTAAAGTACCGGACAAGGTCTGGGTGGTACTCGTCGTCCACCGCGATCGGGTCGGGCGTCGACGCCTCGACCGCGGTCGTCCGCCGCCGCACGCGCCGAGCAGCGCGCCGGCGAGCACCGCCGCACCTGCAGTACTTCGGTGAATCCGGGCGGGCGTAGGCCGAACACCTGCAGGTCCTCGGCGGCTGGTCCTCATACCCGGGTATAACCCCTCCTGGACCGGCGGTACAGCAACAAAAAAGGTCTCGACAGCCCGCGGGGGCCGACGTACCGTCCCAGGTACACGGAGAGGAGGTGGTTCAGGCTTTGAGTAGCACTTGGACGCGTGAGGTGGCTGTCAGCTAGCCGCCGACTCCGGTTCCACCGGCGATCGCGGCCGGCGAAACCAAGGCAGTCACCGGGCCCGCGGGTGAAGTTCGAGATACGTCCTCTCGAGCGGTCTGTACGCAGACCACACCCGCGGGCCTTCTGCATTTCCGGGAGCACCACACCTGAAGATCGCTCCGGTCGGCGCCGATACGCTCGCCGCCATGGGTAGGGGGAAGCGGCGCCGCACGGGCCCTCCCCCGCCGCCTGCCCCGCATGCCTCCGTCGACCACACGACGATCGAGCAGCGCCCGCACCGCGGCCTCGGTGTCGCGCTCGTCGTTGCCGCGCTCGCCGTCCTCGTCACCGCCGTCTGTCTGATCCGCAAGCTCCGCGGTCCGGTGATCGAGTCGATCCGCGGGCTCTGCCAGAGCGAGCCGCACGCCGCGATGCTCGTCATGTGGGTCCTGCTGTGCGCTCCGATCTGGTCGAGCTTGCTGATCGCAGCACTGCGCGACTCCGTCCTCGCGGCTCGTGCGCGGCAGGCGTGGGCGCTGGGACTCTCCGTCCTCGCGTGGGTGCCACTGGCGATGTTCACCCCGCTGTGGCGGGACGGGCCGCACGGCCTGCGCGAAGACTTTCTCCAGCACGGGTACGGGGTCGCGGAGGCGATGTACTCCGGCTACTACGCCGGGTTCATCGCCCTCGTCGGCGGGCTCACCGCGCCCCTGCTCGTCCTGACGGCGATCGGCGCGCTGCCCCACGGCGAGGGCCGCACCCGCGTGCTGAGCCGCGCCATGGTCGCCGCCCCCGGAGCGGTCGCGGTCGTCGCGCTCGCCTGGCAGTGGGCGCAGACATTCGACTGAGCCGAGATCTGACCCACCCTCAGGGGGCGAGGCGCTCCAACGTCCACGTTGAATCCGCACGCACGTAGCGCAGCCGGTCGTGCAGGCGCGAGGCGCGTCCTTGCCAGAACTCCACCGCGGACGGGACGACGAGGAACCCGCCCCAGAAATCCGGCACGGGCACGTCGGTGCCCGAAGGCCAGCGTTCGGCGAGCGCCGCGTACCGGTCGTCCAGCTCGGCGCGCGAGGAGAGCACCGACGACTGCCGGCTCGCCCACGCCCCCAACTGCGAGCTGTGCGGACGGGACCGGAAGTACGCGGCCGACTCGGCCGCCGGCAGCCGCGACGCCGTCCCGGTCACGATGACCTGCCGGCGCAGCGCGTGCCACGGGAACAGCAGCGAGACGGCGGAGTTGCCGCCGAGCTCGCCCGCCTTGCGGGAGGTGTAGTTGGTGAAGAACACGAATCCGCGCAGCGTCCACGGACTTGAGCAGCGTCATCCGGGCGGACGGCGCGCAGTCCGCCGACACGGTCGACACCACCATCGCGTTCGGCTCGGGCAGCCCGGCCGCGACGACCTCGCCGAGCCAGCGCTCGAACTGTTCGATCGGGTCGGCCAGCAGGTCGGGGGCGTCGAGGCCCTCGGCCATGTATTCCTGGCGCATGCCCGCGAGGTTGGGGTCGGCCGGGATGCCGAAGTCCACGTGCCGCGAGGGCATCCTCAGCCGAGCTGGGCGTGCAGGAACGCGGTGGCCTCGGCCCAGACCTTCGCGGCGAGCACCTCGTCGAGGTTGCCGATCGAGTCGTGCGGGTTCATGAACGCGTGGCCCGCGCCCTCGTGGATCACCAGCTCGACGTCCTTGCCGAGCCCGCGCAGCTTCGCCTCGAGCGCCCGCGCGCCCTCGGGGGCGAAGAAGTCGTCGACGCCGGCCATGTGCCCGCGGACGACGGCGGTCAGGCCCGACCAGTCCGCCGGCTCCATCGGCGGCGGCGGGTAGCCGTAGAACGGGCACGGCGGCCTTGATCCTGTCGCCGCGGCCCGCCGCGATCAGGAACGTGAGCATGCCGCCCATGCAGAACCCGACGACGCCGATCCCCGAGTCGATCCCGTTCCCCGTCACCGCGTCGTGCGCGGCCAGGTAGTCGACGGCACCGCTCATGTCGCGGGCCGCGCGGTCCGGCGGCATCGCGTTCATGAGCTCGGCGGCGCGGTCCATCTCGTCGTGCGCGGCCAGCTCCCCGTGGTACAGGTCGGGGGCCAGCGCGACGAAGCCGGCGGCCGCCAGCCGGTCGGCCATGATCTTCAGGGAGGGGTCGAGGCCCCACCATTCCTGCAGGACGAGAACGCCCGGCCCGGTGCCGCCCTCCGGGGTCGCCAGGTAGCCCGAGGCCGTCCCGCCGTTGCTCGCAAACTCCACCATGCTCGCCATGAGGGACGAGCCTACGACGGTCTCGATTACCCCCGTCGCACGGTGGGAAGGCGTGACGAGCTTTCCCTCCCCCGGGTGGAGAATGAGCGGCGACGCCAGGTGATCGACAGATAGGGGCCGCACCCATGCCAGACGCCATCACCAAGCAGGGGCTCGAAGGGCGTCATCGCCTTCGAGACCGAGATCGCCGAGCCCGACAAGGAAGGCGGCAGCCTCCGCTACCGGGGCGTCGACATCGAGGACCTGGTCGGTCGGATGACATTCGGGCACGTCTGGGGGCTGCTGGTCGACAACCGGTTCAACCCGGGCCTGCCGCCGGCCGAGCCGTTCCCGATCCCGATCCACTCCGGCGACATCCGCGTCGACGTGCAGAGCGCGCTCGCGATGCTCGCCCCGGCGTGGGGCATGAAGCCGCTGCTCGACATCAGCGAGAAGCAGGCCCGCGACGACCTGGCGCGCGCGGCGGTCATGGCCCTGTCGTACGTGGCGCAGTCCGCCCGCGGGCCGGCCCACCCGATGGTGCCGCAGAGCGAGGTCGACCAGGCGAACACGATCGTCGAGCGGTTCATGATCCGCTGGCGCGGCGAGCCGGACCCGCTGCACGTCAAGGCCGTCGACGCCTACTGGACGTCCGCCGCCGAGCACGGCATGAACGCGTCCACCTTCTGCGCGCGGGTGATCGCCTCGACCGGGGCGGACGTGGCGGCCTGCCTGTCGGGCGCCGTCGGCGCCATGTCGGGCCCGCTGCACGGCGGCGCCCCGTCCCGCGTCCTGCGACATGATCGAGGAGATCGAGCGCAGCGGCGACGCCGGCGGGTACGTCCGCGACCTGCTCGACCGCGGCGAGCGCCTGATGGGCTTCGGCCACCGCGTCTACCGCGCGGAGGACCCGCGGGCCCGCGTCCTGCGCCGGACGGCCAAGGAGCTGGACGCACCGCGGTACGAGGTCGCCGCCGCGCTGGAGAAGGCCGCCCTCGAGGAGCTGCGCAACCGCCGTCCCGACCGGGTGCTCGAGACGAACGTCGAGTTCTGGGCGGCCATCGTCCTGGACTTCGCGAAGGTCCCCGCCCACATGTTCACGGCGATGTTCACCTGCGCGCGCACCGCCGGGTGGGCCGCGCACATCCTCGAGCAGAAGGCGACCGGCCGGCTGATCCGCCCGTCCGCCCGCTACATCGGCCCCGGCCCGCGCAAGCCGGACGACGTCGAGGGCTTCGCGACCATCCCCGCCCACCAGATGCTCAGCTGACCCCGGTGACGGGCGGCACTCGCCGGGCGGACGGGGCCGGGCGCGCGCAGCCTGAGACAATGCGCCGTCCGGCATTCCCGACCGCGAGGACGCAGCAGCCGTGAGCGACCCAGTCAAGAAGATCGTGATCCCCGAGAGCCTCAAGCCCGCCGACGGGCGGTTCGGCTCCGGCCCGTCCAAGGTCCGGCCCGCCGCGCTGGAGGCGCTCGGCGCTGTCCGGGTCCCTGCTCGGCACGTCGCACCGGCAGAAGCCCGTGAAGGCGCTGGTGCGCCGCGGTCCGCGACGGCGTCAGCACGCTGTTCGACCTGCCCGAGGGGTACGAGGTCGTGCTCGGCAACGGCGGGACGACAGCGTTCTGGGACATCGCGGCGTTCGGCCTCGTCCGCGCGAAGTCGCAGCACCTGCAGTTCGGTGAGTTCTCGTCCAAGTTCGGGACGGTCGTCGCGGGCGCGCCGTGGCTGGGCGAGCCGACGATCGTGAAGTCCGACCCGGGGACGCACCCGGACGCGTACGCCGAGGAAGGCGTCGACGTCTACGCGTTCACGCACAACGAGACCTCGACCGGCGTCGCGATGCCGATCAAGCGCGTCGCGGGCGCCGACGCGGGCTCGCTGGTGCTCGTCGACGCGACCTCCGGCGCCGGCGGGCTGCCCGTCGACATCACCGAGACCGACTGCTACTACTTCGCGCCGCAGAAGTGCTTCGCGGCCGAGGGCGGCCTGTGGCTCGCGGTCATGTCGCGCGCGGCGCTCGACCGGGTCCTGGAGATCACCGGCAGCGGACGCTACGTGCCGACCTTCTACGACCTGCCGACCGCGATCGACAACTCCCGGCTCGACCAGACGTACAACACCCCGGCGCTGTCGACGCTGGTCCTGCTGGCCGAGCAGCTCGACTGGATCAACGGCCAGGGCGGGCTCGACTGGGCGGTCGCGCGGACCGCCGACTCGTCCTCGCGGCTCTACAACTGGGCCGAGAAGTCGGAGTACGCGTCGCCGTTCGTCGTCGACCCGGCCCAGCGCTCGCAGGTCGTCGGCACGATCGACTTCGCCGAGTCGGTCGACGCCGAGGCGCTCGCGAAGGTCCTGCGGCTGAACGGGATCGTCGACACGGAGCCGTACCGCAAGCTCGGCCGCAACCAACTCCGGATCGCGATGTTCCCCTCCGTCGACCCGTCCGACGTCGAGGCCCTGACGGCCTGCATCGACCACGTCGTCGACGAGCTCGCCTCCGTTTAAGCCCCCTGCAGACCAGAACCCCGTGCGTCCGGCGAATCGTGGGCTATAGGACGCTATCTGCCGGACGCTACGGGTCCGGGCTGCAGCGCGACCACGTCACCTGGCTGGTCTACGGCCAGCTCGGGGCGTGGGGGTACTTCCTGTTCGGCTTCGGGCCGGTCCTGCCGCTGCTGCGGGACTCGCTCGACATCTCCCGGACGGTCGCCGCGCTGCACGGGACGATGATCGCCGCCGGGTCGGTCGCGGCCGGGTTCGCCTACCCGGGGTTGACCGCGCGGTTCGGCCGCGGGCCGGTGAGCTGGGTCGGGCTGGCCGGGCTCGTGACCGGGGTCCTGCTGCTCTGCGCCGGGCACTACCTTGCCGTGGACGCTGACGGGGGTCCTGGTCGCCGGCGTCTTCGGCTCGCTGGTGGTGACGGGGTCGTCCGCGATCCTGTCCGACCACCACGGCGCTGCCGGACCCGCCGCGATCACCGAGGGCAACGCCGTCGCGGCGGCGTTCGGCGTCCTGGGGCCGCTCCTCGTCGGCGGGGCTGTCGCCGTCGGGCTCGGCTGGCGTCCCGTCCTGGCCGTCCTCGTCCTCCCGGCACTCGTGCTGGCGCTCGCGCTCGGCCGCGTGCGCGTGCCGGACGGCCCGGACGGTCGTGGGACCACCCCGTCCGTCCGACCGGCGACCCGCAATAACGGGTCGCTGGTCGGACGCACGGGTTCTGGGGGCGACGCGCGCCTGCCGGCGGCGTACTGGCCGGCGCTCGGGGTCGTCGTGGCGATCATCGGCGTGGAGTTCTCGATGACCCTCTGGTCATCGGACGTGCTGCGGACGCGGGACGGCCTCGCGCCCGGCCCGGCGGCCGCGGGCGTCACCGCGGTCGTCGCGGGCATGTTCGCCGGACGCCTCGCCGGCGGGCCGGCTCGCGCTGCGCTTCGCCCCGGACCGCCTCCTGCTCGCCTCGCTCGCCCTGGCCGGCGCGGGCTTCGCGGTGTTCTGGGTCGCGACCGCGCCGGTCCTCGCGGTGGCGGGCCTCGCGCTGACCGGGTGCGGGATGTCGCTGCACTACCCGCTGGCGGTCGCGCGGGCGATCGCCGCATCGGGCGGACGCGGCGACCTCGCCGTGTCGCGCATCGCGATCGGCGCCGGCGCCGCGGCCGGCAGCGCGCCCGTCGTCCTCGGCGCGATCGCCGACCGGTCCGGGCCGCACGCGGCGTTCGTGATCGTCCCGGTGCTGCTGGTGGCCGCGGCGGCCCTGGTCCGGCCGGCGCGGTAGTGGCGGACGTCCCCTGCGTGATCAGACGCACGAGCGCACCCGCGTCGGTAACCTCGACCGACAGCCACACGCACCGCCGGAGCCGACGCCCAGGCACGACCGGCCGCACGACCGACACAGACAGGGGACGCCCGCGGTGGGTTCCGGACACGGTCACGGGCACGGTCACGGGCACGGGCATGCCCGCCCCGCGCCGGGCAGCCCGGGCGCGCGGTCCGGCGAGCGCCACCGCGGACGCCTGAAGCTGACGTTCGTCCTCGCCCTCACCTACCTCGTCGTCGAGTTCGTCGTCGCGCTGGCCACCAACTCCCTCGCCCTGCTCTCCGACGCCGGGCACATGCTCACCGACACCGCCGGTCTCGGCATGGCGCTCGCCGCGATCAGCGCCGCGAGCCGCGCGCGGACCGGCGCCGACGGCCGCACGTTCGGGCTTTACCGGCTCGAGGTCCTGGCCGCGCTGGCGAACGCGGTCCTGCTGTTCGGCGTCGCCGGCTACGTCGTCTGGAAGGCGATCGGACGCCTGGACGACCCCGTCGAGGTGCCCGCCGGGCCGATCTTCGTCGTCGCCTGCATCGGCCTCGCCGTCAACCTCGTCGGGTTCTTCCTGCTGCGCGAGGGCGCGAAGGAGAGCCTGAACCTGCGCGGCGCGTACCTCGAGGTCCTCGCGGACGCGGTGGGCTCTGCCGCCGTCATCGTCGCGGCCGTCGCGATCGCCGTCACCGACAAGCACTGGATCGACCCCGCGGTCGCCATCGCGCTCGGCTTCTGGATCCTGCCGCGGACCTACCGGCTCGGCGCGCACGCCCTGCGCGTCCTGCTGGAGGCCGCTCCCCCGCACATCGACCTCGCCCGCCTGCACGCCGGACTGGCCGCGCTGCCCGGCGTCGTCGACGTCCACGACCTGCACGTCTGGACGCTCACGTCCGAGATGGAGGTCGCGACCGCGCACCTGCAGGTCCAGCCCGGGACGGACACGCACGCCGTCCTCGACCAGGCCCGCGCCCTGCTCGCCCGCGAGCACCACCTCGAGCACGCGACGCTGCAGGTCGAGCCGATCGACCACACCGGCTGCGAGCAAGTCGGTTGGTGACGGGCAGACCAGCGGGCATGTCCGGACGCACGATCGCGCGAGGCGTCCACCGAAGCGGTCGTTATAGCGACCGCTTCGGCGGACGCGCCGGGATCTACGGCAGGGCTTCGAGGACGAGGTCCGCGCCGAGGCGGCGGAGGGCCTCGGGCTCGGCGGTGACGATCGGCCAGCCGCGGTTACGGGCGCTCCAGGCGACGTGACCAGCGGCGATGCACCCGTACGGGTCGGCGACCCCCGCTGCGGCGAGCTTCGCGGCCTCGCGGGCGGAGCGCTCGTCCAGCGGGTCGACGACGGTCACGGGCAGGCCGAGCAGGACGTCGAGGGGGTCCGGGTCGCTCGGCGGCAGCACGGCCCACGCGGCCATCAGCGCCGCCGCCGGGATCGCCAGGACGATGCCCTGCTCCAACGCCACCCAGACGAGGGCCTGGCTGTAGACCGACTTCCCGGTGGCGAAGTCCTCGAGGGCGGACGTGTCGAGAACACGGCCGCCGATCACGTGGCGGCGGCGTCCGCCGGAACACCCAGCGCCGTGCGAGCCCACGCGAGGCCGTCCGCTGCGGGCGGCCCGCCGATGAGCTGCTCCAGCTTGTCCAGTGCGAGGTCGCGGGCGAGCCGGCCCCGGACGGCCTCGGCCACGTAGGCGGAGACGCTCTCCGCACCGCTGACCGCGGCCGCGCGCCGGAGCGCCTCGACCTCGTCCGCCGGCATCGTGATCGTCACTCTCTGACTGCGCATACCGGAAGGCTAGCTCACGCATACCGCGTTGTCGCCGATCGATTTCCCGCTGACCTGCGACGTTGCCCGTGGCGGCTCAGCCCCGGCGGACGACCAGGACGAGGATCAGCGCGCCGAGGCCGAGAGCGCCCAGGCCGGCGACGAGCTTCCCGTCCACGCCGGGCAGGCCCTGCGGCTCGGCCTCCGGGTCCGGGGACGCCGACTCGGTGGACTTCTCCTCGACGTCGTCGGCCTTCTCGGCCGTCTTCTTCGGGGCGGCCGTCTCGTCGTCGTCGGACCCCTTCTCACCGCCGAACTTCTCCGGCAGCGAGACCCTCCAGACCGCGGAGCCGAGGCCCTCGGAGCCGAACAGCATCGCGTGCCCGTCGGAGGCGGCGGCGACGGACTCCCCCTGCATCTGCAGGGGCGCGCTCATCGACCCGACGGGCTTCCAGTCGCGGTCGAAGACCTTCGCGGACAGGTAGCCGCGCAGCACGATGTGCGACCCGTCGCGGGTGAAGGCCCCGTCGGTCACCTCGGCGGGGGCGTCGGCGACCCGCTTCAGGACGTTGGTCTTGTCGGCCTCGAGGTTCTCCGGCGCCCGGTAGACCCCGGCGGTGTCCTTGTCTTCCTTCGTCACGACGTAGAGCCGGCCGGTGCGCGGGTCGGCGAGGAGGGCCTCGGCGTCGTGCGACTTCCCGTCGGCGTAGCGGAACTTGTAGCGAGTGAACGGCACGTCGGCGTCGTCGAGCTTGTCGGGCTCGCGGACGCGCAGTACGCGGATGTCGTCCCAGCCGATGATGTTGTCGCCGATGTCGCCGACCCACAGCGCCGGCCGGCCCTCGGGGTCGCGGCCGGGGGCGATCGCCTCCCAGTCCCGGTCCGGGGCGCCGCGCAGCGTCAGGGCGGCGCGGGTCTTCCCGTCCGAGCCGACCGCGTAGACCACCGGCCCGCCCCCGGAGTCGTTGTGCGTGTAGACGACGCCGTCGTGCAGCGAGCTCGCGGCGAGACCGCTGGACTCGATGATGCGGTCGTCACCGAACCGGAAGGCCTCGTCGGTCTCGGCGTGGGCCCGGGGAACGACGACGGCCGCAACCAGCACCGCGAGGGCGCCCACGTACCACCGCGCCCGGGGACGCTTCACCACGCACCTCCATGACGGTCCGTCAGTTCCTTGGCCAGCATGGCAGTCAGAGCCGGGCGGAGGCCCCAGTCCGCAACCAGCCCACGGTACTCCGCGACGAGCTCGGGGCCCGCCGACGCGCCCGTGCGGACTGCCCGGATCGCCACGTTCCGTGACGTGTGTTCCGTACTGACGAACTCCACCACGTCGACCCGGTATCCCACCAGCCGCAGGACGGACGCCCGCAGCGCGTCGGTCAGGACGTCGGCGAAGCGCTCCCGCAGGATCCCGTGCCGCGTCAGCGCGGCGTACGGCACGGGCGGGACGTACCCGCGCAGACTCGCGGCGGTCTCGTGGTGACAGCACGGCGCGACGACGACGACCGGCGCCGCCCAGGCGACCGCGCGGGCGATCGCCTCGTCCGTCGCCGTGTCGCACGCGTGCAGTGCGAGGACGACGTCGGCGCCGGGCAGGTCCGCGTCCCGGATCGTGCCCTCGACGAAGGCCACCCGCTCCGACCAGCCGAGCTTGGCGGCCAGGGCGGCGTTGCGCTCGCGCGCGGCCGGGCGCACGTCCACCCCGGTCATCCGGACGTCCCTCCCGGAGGCGGTCAGCAGCGCGTACGCCGCGAAGCTCAGGTAGGCGTTGCCGCAGCCCAGGTCGACGACCCGCAGCGGCGTCGCTGCCGGCGACCGCGTCCAGTGCCGGCGCGAGCATCCGCAGGAAGGCGTCGACCTGGCGGCGCTTCGCCGCGTCCGCCCCGAGGACGGTGAACAGCGGGTCGTCCGGGTCCAGCAGGCGCGCCTTCGCCCGGTCGTGGGACGGCGCGGCGAGCGTGGCCGGCGGCGCCCCCCGGTGGACCCGGGCCTGCCCCTTCTTGGTCACCCGCACCTGCAAGCTCGCCTCGGACGACTCGACCAGCCACGTCCCGAACGGCTCGGCGAGCAGCTCGTCGACGCCCGCGGCGGCCGCCTCCGGGTAGGTGAGGTTGCGGGTGTGGGCGGTCCGCTCGTCGTAGCGGACCTCCTGCAGGTGGCGCCCGCCCTTGAGCTCGACCGGGCGCAGCTCGGCCCGCCGCCAGGCCGGGGGGACGGTGCCGTGGCGCCGCCCGGCCGCGATCGCCCGGTGCATGCCGGGGTCGAGCAGCATCTCGCGCAGCGCTGCGACCGCGTCCGCCAAGGTCTCACTCACGGGTCCAGCCTGCCACCGCCCTAAGGCCGGAGTGAGTCGCAGGACGGGGTCGGGCATGCCGTAGGAGCCCTCGAAGACCGCCGCGGCGAGCCGCACGCCGGACTCGCGGGCGGGTGTCGTCTTCGCGGCGGACGGGTCGGCGCCGAGGGAGAACACCGGGGCGGCGATGCGGTAACGGCGGCCGTCGTAGGAGCGGCCGACCTGGGGGGCGAGGACCCCGAGGCCCAGCTCGCCGAGGGCACTGAGCGACTTCGCCAGCCCGGCGAGCTGCGAGTTGAAGTGCGCGACCACGTCGCCGGCCGGGATGTCGACGCCGGCGACGGTGAAGCCCTGCTCGTCGACCTCGGTCCGGGACCCGCCGCCGCTCGCGCTGGCCAGCGAGAGCAGGTAGGTGACCCGGGGCTGGCCCCCGGTCGGGGCCGCCGTCACGCGCATCAGGGAGGTGATCGAGGCCAGGTCGCCGGTCGGGGTGACGAGCTCGCTGAGGAACGTGCGGGCGGTGCCGGAGTACTCGCCGGTCTCCCGGCTGACGGTCGCGATGCCCGTGCTGCCGGCGGCCGAGTACCGGACGCCGGCGGGCAGAACGAGCTCGGTGTTGCGCCCGGTCGCCGTCCCGGAGACGTCGGTGCGGGCCTCGGCGGTCGACTGCGGCCACGCCGGCGCGGGGAGGGAGTTGTCGACCTCGGCGGGGACGCCGGCGGGGTTCAGGCCTGGCCGGCGCGGCTCGCAGCGGGTCGGGAACGTCGTCCGCGCGATCGTCGGGTTCACGATCTCGCCCGTCGGGCAGGGCGGGTCGCAACCGAACAGGCACGGCTCGTCGTCCGTCACCAGCCAGTAGCCGGCACCCGCGGCCGTGACGCGGCCGAGCGGCGCGCCCTCGTCGTGCGCGAGGGTCACGTTGCTGTAGCCCGACGCTCGACACGAGCTCGCGGTAGAAGTTCACGAAGTTCTCGACGGCGCCCGCGCGGATGGTGAACTGGTACGGCGTCTTCGGCAGGACGCGGACGGCCGTCGGCTGCGCGTCGGTGAACGCCCCGAGGGCTGCCCCGGACGCGGGCGCGGCGCCGACAGCGAGCGTCGCGACCGCGGTGCACACCGCGAGCAGGCGCCCGCGGGAGCCGCGAGAACGACGCGCCAGAGCAGACATGAACCCGCTTACCTTCCGCCGGGGCCGGACCCGGGCACATTCGGTTCGGGGTGGTCGCCCGAATGGTATGTAACCGCCCACCCGAACGGGACCGCTTTGGGCCACCAGAAGTAGTTCCTGCCCCCAATTGTTCGACGCATGTAAAAACAGGTCTCTGCGGCTGGCCCGGCCGCGGCCGTGCTCCCAGCATGAGGTTCCGAGGCCCCTCTCGGACGGCACGACCTCACCGAAGGGAACCGGCCATGGTCACGCTCACCCGGATCGCCCTGTTCGCGGTATTGGCTTCGGCGGCGCTCGCAGCGCTGGCCTTCGGAATTCGGACCCGCGCGAGAGCACGCCAGGCGGCCGGGGCGGACGTCACCGGCCCCGCTCTGAGCGCCGAGGAGATCGCCTACCTGCTCGGCGGCCCGGCGCGCCTCGCCGAGACCGTCGTCGCCGGGCTCGTCTCGGCCGGCCACCTGCGGATCAACCGCGAGGGAGCGCTGACCGCGATCACGCCGGACGGCATGCACGCCGACCCGATCGCCCAGGGCCGCCTGCAGGCCACGGCGCTGACGGCCGTCGGGAGCGGCGCGATGCCCGCCGCGGGCGTCCTGTCGACCGTCGCCCGCTCGGCCGGCGCCGTCGAGGTCCGCGACCGACTCGCCGCACGCCGCCTGCTCCTGCCCCCGCACTCCGCCAAGATTCGGCGCTGCCAGGCCGTGGCGCCGCTCCGCCTGGTCGCGGCCGCCACCGTGATCGCCGCCCTGGGAATCGACGGCGTCGCGCAGTACCCGTTCGTCGCCCTCGCCGGCGGCACCGTCCTCGCCCCGATGGGGGTCGGGGCGGCCGCGCTACCGACCCGGACGCTGTCCGGGGACGCGGTCGTTGCCGGTGCCCGGCATTTCTCGCGACCGCACCGGGTGCCGCCTGCTTTTCGACGTGGCGAACATGTACGCGAACGCGCGCAACCTCGGCCTGGACGCACGCGAGCTGCTCGGGTCGTTCCCGTTGGATCGGCTCGCCTACGTCCACGTGGCGGGGGGCGAGGAGTCGGGTGGGCTCTACCACGACACGCACGCGCACCCCGTCCCGGCGCCGGTCTACGAACTGCTGGCCGCGCTCTGCGCGCTGGTCGAGCCGCCGGGCGTCCTGCTCGAGCGCGACGACCGCTACCCCTCGGACGCCGAGCTCGCCGCGGAACTGGAGGGGATTCGCGGGGTGCTCGGAAATATGCGCACATCTCGCGGGCGTCCGGACTCCACGCAGCAACGAACACCGGTGAGGAACACGTGACGAGCAAATCGGGGGTCCCGGTGACGGACGAGGCGCGCGATCGGCTGGCCGACGCGCAGGCCGCGCTCGTCCACGCCCTGGTCGGCGGGGGCGAGGCCCCGCCCGGGTTCGACGCCTCCCGCATCGCTCGGCAGGCCGCCGCGCTGCGGTCCAAGCGGCGCCGCGTCATCGCGCGGCTGCGTCCGGACCTCGAGCTCGCCCTCGGCGACGACTTCGGCGCCCAGTTCGACGTGTGGGCCCGCGCGCACCCCCAGCTGACCGGGCACTGCGCCTCGGCGGACGCCGACGAGTTCGCGGCGTGGCTCGTCAGCGCCGGTCACCTGCCGAAGCCCGGCCGCAGCCTCAGGAAGCGGACCAGCCGGACCAGCGCGTGACCGTCACGACCACCACCGGGCCCGCCGGCGGGATCTCGCGGTACTGCGCGTAGCGCAGGGCCAACGCGGCGAGCGGGGCGGCGCAGTCGGGGTGCCCGGGGGGCAGGACGCGGGCGGTGCCGTCGGCGCGAACCCACCAGAGCGCGGCCCAGTCCTCGTCGTAGACGTCGGCCAGCAGGCACACGGCAGGGTTGGCGGCGATGTTCGCCAGGCGGCGCAGCTTGGTCGTGGTCTTCGGCTTGTGGTCGACGGCGAAGGTGACGGCGTCCCCGTGGACGTCGTCGTAGACCGCGAACGTGACCGGGACGAGGTGCGGGACGCCGCCCTGGTCGGCCGTCGCGAGCCGGACGACGCGGGCGGCGGCGAACCGGCGCCGGGCCTCGGCCGCGTCCACTTACCCGCGCCCGCTCAGGCCGCCGACGAGCGCGGAGGCGAGGACCGCAACGAGAAGCCCGACGAGTACGAGCGTGATCAACGTGCGGTTGCGGGGGCCCACGCGTGGGAGGCTACCCGCCCCGGGAGTGGGGCCGCGCCTGCGGGCGCATGCCCGACGGCGACCCGCCGAGCGGCCAGGAGGCGATCTCGCGGTGGACCGCCCCGCCGTCCGGCCCCATCCCGAGCGTGCTGTGGATCAGGTGGATCTCCGAGGCCATCCACGGCCCGCCCTCGAAGGGGGCGAGGTCGGCGGCGAGCGGGCGCAGGTCCAGGCGCGGGCGGACGCGGCCGCCCGCCCGCGCGAGGGTCAGGTGCGGGCGGAACGGTTTGTCGTCCATGCGGATCCCGGCGCCCGCGGCCGCGTTGGTGATGTCCGCGGCGAGGCGGGCGAGCACGGTGAGGACGGCCCCGTCCACCGCCGCCGCCCCGCTGAACCGCCCGTCGCGCAGCCCGGCCCACAGGACGCGGTCGCCGAACCGTCCCGACCCGGCCAGGCGCAGCGGCAGCGGCGGGCTCATCGTCGTCGCCGCGTCGAGGCCGTCGCGAGGCCGGTCACCGCGTCCTCGGGGACGTCCCCGAGGAAGGTCAGCGTCACGTGCCACTGGTCCGGGTTGGTCCAGCGCAGCGCCTTCGGCGCGCTCCGCCGCACGGGCGCGGCCACCGCGGCGAGCTCCGCGAGCGCGGCGTCCGGCGGTCGGAGCGCGACGAACATCCTCATGCAAGCGGCTCCACGTGCAGGTGCGGTCGGGGTCGCAAGTGTGCCCGTACCGTCATCCGCCCGCGACGGGCGAGCAGGCCCGCCGCGACCAGCGAGCCGACCGCCGTGACCGTCCCGCCCACGAGCAGCGACCAGCGCGGCCCGTACGCCTCGGCGAGCCAGCCGATGAGCGGTGCACCGATCGGCGTCCCCCCGAAGAACACGGCGAGGTAGAGGGCCATGACCCGCCCGCGCATCGCCGGGGCGACGGACGTCTGCATCGTCGCGTTCGCGGCCGTCATGCAGGTCAGCGCCGCCATGCCGGCCGGGATCAGCGCGAGCGCGTAGAGCGGGTAGGTGGGCATGAACCCGACGACCACCACGGACACGCCGAACACGACGGCGGCGCCGACGACCAGGCGCAGGCGCACCACCCGCCGACGGGCGGCGAGCAGCGCGCCGGTGAGCGAGCCGATCGCCATGATCGAGCCGAGCAGGCCGAACTCGCGGGCGCCCTTACCGAACTCCTGCGTGGCCATCAGGGCGTTGGTGATCTGGAAGTTCATCCCGAACGTCCCGGCGAGGAAGACGACGGCGAGGACGGTGAGCAGGTCGGGCCGGCCGCGGACGTAGCGCAGCCCCTCCCGCACCTGCCCGCGACCACGGGCGGCGGGCGCGGAGGGATGCAGCTGCGCGGGGTCCATACTGCGCAGCGCCGCGAGGGGGGCGAGATAGGTGAGCGGCGTTCAGCAGAAACACCCAACCCGTGCCGCCGAGCGCGACGATGAGCAGGCCCGCGGCCCCGGGGCCGACGATGCGCGCCGCGTTGAACGAGGCGGAGTTCAGCCCGACGGCGTTCGGCAGGTCGTCCTTGCCGACCATCTCCACGACGAAGGACTGCCGGGCCGGGTTGTCCAGCGCGGCGCCGAGGCCGAGGGCGAAGGCAAGGACGTAGACGTGCCAGACGGCGGCCACCCCGCTGAGGACGAGGACGCCGAGGCCGAGCGCGACGAGCCCCATGAACGCGTTGGTGACCGCGAGGATCCGGCGTTTCGGGTAGCGGTCGGCGAGGACGCCGCCGAACAGGCCGAACAGCGGTATCGGCAGGAACTGCAGGGCGGTCGTGATGCCGACGGCCGCGCCGCTGCCGCCGGAAAGCTGCAGGACGAGCCAGTCCTGCGCGACGCGCTGCATCCACGTGCCGGTGTTCGACACGAGCATGCCGGCGGCGTACCGGCGGTAGTTGGGGACGGCCAGCGAGGCGAAGAGCGTGCCCTTCACCGGTCGTCCCGCAGCTTCTCCAGGATCGGGACGACGGCGCGCAAGGTGGCGCGCTCGTCCTCGGTCAGCTCGAGCATCCGGCGGCCCAGCCAGGCCTCGCGCTCTCGCCGGTCGGCGGTCAGCATCGTCTGCGCCGCCTCCGTGGTGCTGACCAGATGCTGGCGCCGGTCGTCCGGGTGCGGGCGGCGGCTGACCAGGCCCTTCTCCTCGAGTTTGGCCAGGACCCTGGTCATCGACGGCGGCTGCACCTTCTCGTGCTCGGCCAGCGCCCCGGGCGTGAGCGGGCCGTGCTGGTCGAGGGACGCGAGCGCCGAGAGCTGCGTCAGCGTCAGCGAGAGGTCGGAGCGCTGCTGCCGGAGCCGGCGGACGAGGCGCATGATCGCGATCCGCACGTCCTGCGCGAGCTGGAGGTCGGCGGCAGAGAGCGCGGTCGTCATGGTCCCGAGAGTAAGTCATTACCTTCGCTAACGACTTTGAATTTCCTCGGTATTCCTCAGAAGTCGCTGTCGAGGTCTGCCTCGACTCGTGCGGTGCTGGGGCCGAGGTTGCCGGCAAGGTCGGTGACGCCCGTAGCCCCGCCCACGCCGTTGCGAGGGCTCCAACTCATGTTCGCGGCAGCCGCCGCCGTCGAGACCCTAGCCGGGTTGTCGGGCGTCCCGAACGTGATCGTGAGCGTGGCCCCGCTGAGCGCCAGGGTCGAGCGAGTCCCGGTCGCCCCCCACACGACGGCCCCGGACACGTAGTCCGATCGCTTCATCTGGACGAGGCCGAGCGGGAGCCGGACGGTGTTGGTGGCGTTGTAGAAGCTCAGCTGGTCGTTGCTGCCGTTGGCCTGACGGACGACGATGTTCTGGGACCCGCTGCCGTTCCAGCCCGCGATCACCGACGCCGGCGCGATCGCCTCGGTGAAGGTCAGCGTGAGCTTGTCCCCCGTCTCGATCCGCCGGACGACGGTGCCGAAGTCGACCGCGGCCGACGACGCCGCCCCGGGGCCGGTGCGGTCGATGACGAACGTCGAACTGGCGGGCGCGGACACGCTGCCGGACGCGTCCGTCGCTCGCACCGAGAGGACGTACGTGTCGCCCGCCGGGAACGCCGTCGCGGCGAACGGGAGCGACCACGAGGTGGTCCCCGTCGCGGCCTGCCACGCCGGCGCGGCCGCGGTAAACGCCGTGCCGTTCCAGTACAGGCCGGTGCTGCTGCGGCGCACGGCGACCTCCACCGACGACACGGTGCCGCCGGCGTCGCTCGCGGTCCCGCAGAGGTCGTCGGTGCCGGCGGCGCAGCCCGTCCGCCAGGACGCGTTGCTGTAGGCGGCGCCGGTCACCGGGAAGGTGACGGCGACGGCGGGCGGGGTCGCATCGGTCGCCCAGGCCCGGTTCGTGGTCGCGCCGGTGTTGCCGGCACCGTCGGATGCCCGGACGCTGAAGGTGTGCGACCCGTCGGCGAGTGCACCGTTGGTCTTCGGGCTGGTGCAGACCGCCCAGGAACCGGCGTCGATGCGGCATTCGAAGGCGGCTCCCGGCTCCCCGGTGAAGGCGAACGTGTCGCCGCCGCCTCGTCGTCCCGGTCGGGCCGGAGGTGATCGCCGGTGCGGCAGGCGCCGTCCGGTCGAGAATGAAGGTCAAGGTGTCGAACGCGGTGAGCCCCGAGTCGTTCGTCGCGCGGGCGCGCAGCGTGTAGCCACCCTCGGCGGCAAACGACGCGGCGGCGATGGGCGTAGTTCCACGACGTCGTGCCCGTGGCCGCGAGGAAGACCTCGGCGGCACTGCCGAACGTCGCGCCGTTCCAGTACAGCGAGGTGGCGGCGCTGCGGACGCTCACGCCGACGCTGCTCACGCTGCCCTGGGGGTCGGACGCGGTTCCGCAGAAGTCGCCGGCCGGGGTGCTGCAGCCGGCGGCAAAGGTGGCGTTGTTGTACGGGCGACCGGGGCCGGGGAAACTGATGCCGACGGTGGGCAGGCCGATCTTCACGGTCCAGGTGTGGGAGACCGTGGTGCTCACATTGCCTGCGGCGTCGACGGCGCGGACGTCGAACGTGTGCACGCCGGCGGCGAGGCCGCTGAAGGCGACCGGGGCGGTGCAGACGGCCCAGGGCCCGGAGTCGACACGGCACTCGGCACTCGATCCCCGGGCGGTCGTGAAGGCGAACTGTGCGGACGCGCCGCTGGGGTCGCTGGGGGTCTGGTCGATCTCCGGGGCGGGCGGAGGCGTGGTGTCGAGTGTCAGGTCGACCCCGCCGGTGGCCGCGTTGCCGACGCCGTCGGTGGCGCGCCACCGCACGGTGTACTCGCCGTCGGCGGGGAAGTCGGTGCCGGCGAACGGCCGGGACCAGGTCGCGGTGCCGGTGGCGCCCAGCCAGGTCTCGTTCACGGCACCGAAAGCGCTGCCGTCCCAGTAACTGTGCGTGCTGGTCTGGCGGATACTGACGGCGATTGCAGCCACCCCGCTGCCGACGTCGCTCGCCGTCCCGCACACGTCCCCGGCCGGCGTCCCGCAGCCGGCCGTCCAGCCCGCGACGTTGTAGGTGGCGGCGGTCGGGAACGTCATGGCGGCCGTGGGCGGGGTCGCGTCGACCGTCCACGTCGTCACGGTCCCGGCGCTCGTGTTGCCCGCCCCGTCGACGGCCCGGACGTTCACGGTGTGCGACCCCTGCGACAAGTCGCCGTAGACCTTCGGACTCGGGCAGGAGGTCCACCCGCCGCCGTCCAGTCGGCACTCGAAGGCGGCAGTCGGGTCGGCGTCGGTGAAGCCGAAGGTCGCCGACGGCCCGCTGGTAGCCGGGGGCAGCGTGGTCAGGGTGGGCGTCGGGGGCGTCGTGCGGTCGATCGTGAAGGTGCGGGTGTCGTAGCCGAGGTTGCCACCGTCGGACGCCCGCGCCCGCAGGGTGTAATCACCTTCGGCCAGGGCGGCCGGGGACAGGTCGTAGGTCCAGTCGACGGTGCCCGCGGCGGCGAGGAACGTCTCGGTGGCGGCCGCGAAGGCGGTGCCGTTCCACCACAGGCCGGTGCTCGCTCGGCGCAGGCTCACGCTGACCGCCGTGACGGCCGCGTCGTCGTCGGCCGTGCCGCAGACGTCCCCAACGAGGGCCGTGCCGCAGTCGGCGAGGAAACCGCTGTCGTTGTATCGGCCCGTCATCGCGGGGAAGTCGACGGCGACGGTGGGGACGTTGAGGTTGACGGTCCAGGTGTAGGAGACCGACGCGCTGACGTTGCCCACGGTGTCGGTCGCCCGCGCTTGGAAGGTGTGCGAACCCGCGGCCAGCGCCGCGAAATCGACGGGGCTCGAGCACGTCTCGTACGGGGCACCGTCGAGCGCGCAGTCGACCGTCGCGGAGGTCTCGGATTCGGTGAAGGCGAACGTGACCGCGTCGCCGCTGACGGCGGCCGGAGTGAGGGTCAGGACGGGCACCGGCGGCGGGGTAGCGTCGACCAGGACGCGGCCGGAGGCCGTCGTTCCGCTGGGTGAGGCCACGGCGTAGACGGTGTGCACGCCGTCGCTCGTGCCCACCGGCACCGTGACGACGACCGAGCCGTCACCAGCCGCGGGGATTACCGCGGGGGTGGGCTTGCCGGCCAGGGTGCCGGTCAACACGGCGCCGGTGGCGGAGTCCAGCCGGTAGTGAAGGCTCTCTCCGCCGAAGAAGCGGGCGACAGATCCCGTCGTCCAAGTCCCCGGCTTCACCGGCGCGGACGAGAGGACCAGCGTCGACACCACCTTGACCGCCCAGTCGTTGGCCGGGGTGGTCGTTCTCGCGCTGAAGGCCGCCAGGGTCGGCCCGGTGGTGAGGGCCAGGACGACACTGGCCGCGGCCGCGGTGACACCGCGTGCCGGTCGCCCCAGCCGCGGCCAGGCCCGGCGCGAACCCCGGCCGGTCCGGGCGGGCCCGTCCTCGCCGCCGTCCGCGTCGCGCTGCGCCCGGCGCTTGTGCCGGCCGGGTGCACCGGCACCGTAGAACGCCGCCGCGGTAAGGAGAACCCAGCCCGCGAGCGGGACGACGGAACCCGTCGTGGCCCACAGCACCGGAAGCCCCACGAGCGGAGCGAGGAGCACGGCCCGGCCGTGGAAGTTGGCCCGCGGCACCGGCGCGGTGTCGTCACCGCGGTTCGCGTCGCCCTTGGTGGTGAACGTCCCGTTGCCGTCGTCGGACATCACCCGGTGCACGAGCGGGGTGGAATCGTGCGGTCTCGCCGGGTCGGCGAAGATCATGACCCGGCCGACGGGGACCGTCTCGACCCGCGTGAAGGGCGCGGCGGAGACCACGTCGCCCCGGGAGATCTTCGGCTCCATCGACCCGCTCTGCACGACGTAGCCGTGCCAACTCCACGCCGCCGGGATCACGGCCGTGAAGACCAGAGTCAGCAGGAACGCGCGGTAGGCCCGGGCGAGGCACACCAGGGCCAGAACCGTCCACGCCCGCGCTCCCCCGCCGGCACGGGCGTCCCCCTCAGGGTTGTCACGCGGCGCCGGCACCGTGATCGTCGTCGTCACGGTGCCGCCCCTCCTCGATGTGGTTCAGTGCTGCGCACGGGACCGCGTGGGTCAGCTGTTCTGCAGCTCCCACTGCATGTCGATCCCCGTGTGGGTGCCCTGGAGCGTGTCGAGCTGGGCCTGGCTCAAATCCGTCGCGTCGAACTTCCACGTGACCTGGTACGTCCGGCTGGTCACGCCCGCCGGCACCGACCAGCCCGCCGCGGGGTCGGCGGCGGCGGCGGCGGCGTAGTTGCTGACCTGCGCGAGCTGGGTCAACGACACGGCCGGCCCGACATCCACGGCAGGCGTGAAGCCGTCGCAGGATCCGAACCCGCCGCCCGTTCCGTACGTCCCGGAAATCATGACGTGATCCGACAACACACTGGACGTCGAGATCGCGTTCACGGCGTAGTTCCTGACCACGCCAGGGACGCTCGTGTTGGCGGTCACCGTGATGCACTTGGTCTCGGTCTGCCCAGGCAGCATGTTGTTCACCTGGAAGCGAGCAGAGCCGGCGTCGTCGTCGGTCAGGGCGACCGAACCCGTCGCCCAGTTGTTGCCGGAGTTGCGGGTCGTCGCGCTGAACGCCGCATTCGACGCGGACCAGATCATCGCGGCCGCGGCCAGGATGGCGAGCGGCGCGGCGATCACGCTGACGGTCTTGGCGGCCCGGGTAGATGGGATGCGCATGGTGTCCTCCAAATTTGAGTGGCCTCGGCAGGGGAGGTCCGGGAACAAGATCGGTAGCCGGCCAGCGCAAGGTGAGGGGCCGAAGGTCCCGACCGAGGATTGCTTCGGATAGGCCCCGTCTGCATACTCGGTAGGTATGTCGATCCGGCAGGGCTTGCTCGCCCTCCTGGAGCGGGGGCCGATGTACGGCTACCAGCTCCGCGTGGAGTTCGAGGCCGCCACCGGGGCGGACGACCGCGCGCCGGGGTGATGCTCGGCAGCGCCGACCCCGACGGCACCGCGTTCCAGCGCCGGACCGGCGGATCCGGCGTGTACGTCGTCACCGCCGAGCCCGACGCGCTGCACGCCCGCGCGATCGCCGCCGGCGCGGTCGAGGTCATGCCGCTGACCGACACCGAGTACGGGAGCCGCACGTTCACCGTCGCCGATCCGGAGGGGAACCTCTGGAGCTTCGGGACGTACGCGGGCGAGCCGCCGAGCTGACCGCTCGGGCCGACTATCGTGGCCCGCGTGGGAGGTGAACGGGCCGAGGGCCAGGAGAAGGCCGTGCGCCCGAAGGCGCTCTCGCCGATGCAGCGATTCTGGCCGACGGGCGCGAACCTGCCCGCCCGCAAGCCCGACCCCGAGCCGCTCGAGACCCACGACCAGAAGGTCATCATCGTCGGGACGTCGATCTGGGCGATCGCGTTCGTCGTCATGCTGCTCATGCACGACACGTTGGAGAAGCACGACCGCGGCTGGTGGCCCTGGACCGCCCTCGCCGGCGTCGGCCTCGGCTTCTGGGGCATGAACGTCGTCCGCAAGCGCGCCGCCCGCCGCACTGCGCCCCGCCCCGACGCGCCCCCGCCCGCGTAGCTCCGCCCGCCCGCCCGCCTTACAGCTCATGGATGAGCGAGCAGTCACGACACGCCGAGGCGGGCCCGGCGTGTCCTGCCTAGTCAGGCATGGGAGAGGGCGACTAGCCGGAAGAGCCCTCAGCCGGCGTAGGCCCCACACAACTCGACGGCGCGGTCCTCGGACTTCGGGAGCGCCTCCAGGACCGTGTCCCGATCCGCGAACAGCTCCGCGGTCGGCCCCACCTTCGGTGACTTGGCGAACGCCAGCAGGACGTGCCGACCGGGTCGGAGCTGCGGAGCGGACGCCATGTGCTGCCTCGGACGAGTCGCCCCACCCGCCCCCCGGCGCGACGGCGAGGACGCCGACGACGATCGACCGGCCGTCCCCCGCGCCCGTCCCCCGGGCGAACCCCGTGCGGCGTCGCCGTGACGTCCTCTCCGAGCATCTGCAGGCCACGGCCGAGCTCGGCGAGGTCGGCGAGGACGGTTGGGTCGGCGCCGGCCGGCTCGTCCAGCGCCCGGTGCAGCGCGGCGGCGTACTCGTCGTCGGAGAGCACGGTCAGATGACGTCGTCCTCGCGGAGTCGGTCGCGCATCGCCGGGACCGCGCCGTGCAGGCGGCTCTTGACCGTCCCCTCGGGGATGTCGAGGGCGACGGCGATATAGCGGACCGGCAGGTCGCAGAAGAACCGCAGGACGATGACCTGACGCTGCGTCAGGGACAGGCGTTCCAGCCCGGCGGCGACGGCCATTTCGAGGACGCGGTCGTCCTCCGAGCGGCCGGGCGCGACGCCGTCGTCCAATTCGTCGAACGGAACCGCGCCCAGCGCGAGGACGTTCCGGACGCGCCGGGCAGCCGGACCCTCCAGCGGATCCGCACTGCCGAAAGCCGGCGACCGGCCCAGGCCGATCACCCGCGAAACCTCGCTAGGCACACACGGCTAAGACGGAGTTCCGGCCCGAAACGTTCAACCCGGGTCGCGTGCCCAGCTCATGGATGAGCTGAGCGTCACGACACGCCGAGTTGCCCCCGGCAAGGCGTGCGCTCAGCTCATCCATGAGCGCAGGAGCCCACCGCCGACCCCACCGCCGGCCCCGCCGCAGAAAGCCAGAGTCAGCGGCCGGTGAACTCGTCGTCGAACAGGAGCGCGTCGACCCGCTCGGGCGACTCCAGCGCAGCGCCGACGAGCCAGCGCCGCGACCAGTCACCCGCCGCCCAGGCCAGGCCCGCGGCCGAGCCCGTCGGTCGTCGCGACGTGCAGGACGCCGCCGACCCACCGCCAGTCGACCTCGACGCCGCCCGCGCGGGCCGCGGACTTTCAGGACGTCGTGCTCGACGTAGGTGTCGGGGCAGCCGTCGCAGCACCCGGCGGACCGCGTCCGGCACGCGCCTCACAGAACCCGCGGCCCGCACGGGCGCCTCGTACTCCTCGCTGGCCAGCGGCAGGCCGAGGACGTCGGCGAGCGCGCCCGCGTACGACGGCGCGGCCGGCAGCGGGACGGACCCGGCGAGCAGCGGGGCGAGGTCCGGAGCGTCGACGACGGTCACGTCGAGTCGGCCGGGACCACCCGGGTGCCGGCCCCGGACGGCACCCGCACGAGGTCCCGCGGCGACACCCGGTCGGGGTCGAGCGCCGCCAGCGCGGCGTACACGGCAGCTAGAGCTGCGCGGTCCGACCGCGCGAGCAGGGTCGGTGAGCCGGTCCAGCAGGTCGTCCGGCCCGCCCGGCGACGCGAGCACCTCGTCCAGACCCACCCGCACCCCCAGCACGCGGGCGAACTCCGGGTCGAGCAGGGTGCCGGGCGGCAGCTCGTCCCACAGCCCGTCGAGCCGCACATCGGCGCCGGGCAGTCGCAGGTCGCCGGGCCGGCGCCCACCGAGCACGGGATGGGTGCGTCAGCCACCAGGCGGCGTACGAGACGACGTCGACGCCCCGGCCGTCGCCCCGCAGCACCCGGACCGGCTCGGTCACGGCGAAGCGCAGCGGCGGGTGCCGACAGCAGTCGCCAGAGCCTCCGGCCACCGCTGCGGCGCGACGAGGTCCAGGTCGCGGACGGCCACGAACTCCGTCACCAACTCCGGCCCCGCCGTCCGCCACGGCTCGGCCCGGCCGGAGGCGAGCGAGGCGTGCACGAACTCCACCCAGTCCGTCTTCGCCGTCCAGGTCGTGGTCGCAGGAGTCGGCGTCCAGGACGACGTCGGAGTCGCGCACCAGCGCGAACTCTTCCAGCACTCCGACCGCCCGCAGGACCTTCACCCCGTACCGCTCCACCAGCGCGGGTTCGACCGTGCCCAGCTCGCCCGGGACGAGGACCGCGGCCAGCGCCGCGCCCGGCAGCAGCAGCTCACCGGCGGGGGCGAGCTCGCCGTCGGCGTCCGGCAGCGGCAGTTCGGCCAGCCAGGCCAGCTCCCCCGGCGGCAACCCGGCGGCGGCGACCAGCGACAGCAACGCCTCCACCACGGAAGTCGCGCTCGGCATCGTCCGCGTCCCACAGAGACCCGGCCAGGGCGGCAACCTGAGGCTCCGTCAGGACCGCGAGCGGGCCGGCCCGGCGCGCGCCGAGGCGCTCCAGCAGCGGGTGCACGGCGTCCGGGTGCGCGATCCGCAGCCCCAGCGGCGCCAGCACCGACACCGGGACCTCGTCCGGCAGCAGCACCCCGCGCGGGTCCCGCACGAGCCGCCCGTCGGCCAGCGGCACCGGCAGCCCGCGCAGCGCCTCGGCCTCGACCCCGTCCAGCGCCGCGTAGAGCGACCCGCCACCACGACGGGTCGCGGTCGAGCTCGGCGAGGGAGTCCACCACCTCCGGGACGGTCACGGCCCGCACGCCGAGCCGCGCCAGCGACGCGACCGCCCAGCCCGACGGCACGAGCGCGCCGAGTACCGACGCCAGGGCCGCGACCAGCGCCTCGCTCGCGCCGCGGATCATCACCGCGTCCCGCGGACGCAGCCGGTGCGTTCCTTCGGACGAGGGCAGGAACGCCGTCTCGGACAGCCGCGCGACCACGGCCCGGCGCAGCTCGGCGTCCAGCTCCCCGGCGGCGACGGGCCCCGGGATCAGCGCCAGCGCCCCACCCTCCGGACCCAACTCCGCGGACCCCGCCAGCTCCCGGACGAGCTCCGAGTACGCCTCCGCGGCCGCGTCCACCAGGAAGTCCCGCGCCGGCCCCGGCGCGACCCGCCGCCGCGACGGGTCGAGCGGGAAGGTCGCCAGCAGCAGCGCGGGCAGGTCCAGCGCGTCGTCCGTCGGCGTCGGGGCGTGGACGACCGCGGGCGTGCGGGCGGGCAGCGGCGCCGGCGCCCCGTTTCGCACCGGGACGGCCCAGGTGACCGACCAGCCCGGACGGTTCCGTTCCTCGACCGGACGGTCGGCGAGCAGCGCGTCCGACCAGCCGCCCCGAGCGGGCGACGACGTGCCAGCGGGTCTGCCGCGGCGTCGTCCGCGATCAGGACCGACGGCCCCTCGCGGCGCGCCACCAGTTCGCGCACCACACCGTCGACGACGATCTCCACCCGCTCTAGGCCCGGCAGGGCGAGCAGCAGCGCGTCGTCCACGCCGGCCAGCAGGCGCGCGACCAGCGCGACGGCGGCGCCGTCCCGCAGCGGCAGCACGACCGCGGTGTCGAACCCCTCCGGCGGCGCCCCGCCGCACGGGAACGGCAGCCGCAGCACGGACGCATGTCCCTGACGAGCCGTCAGTTCCGCGATCAGCACGGTTCCGCGGCAACGAGCGCACGAGTGTCGGCGGCCGACCACCGCACCCCGCCCGACGACGGACAGCACACGTCGGCGCGTCCGACACGGCCAGCACCGCCGCGAAGCCGACCCCGAAGCGCCCGACCGAGTCGCCGTCCCGCTTCGTCGAGGCCCGCAGCGTCGACAGCGATTCGACGCCCGACGCGGTCCAGCGGCGAACCCGTGTTCGCGGCGATCAGTACGGCGCCGTCGCCGCCCTGACGCAGCGTCAGGCGCAGGCGCCCCGGCACCCCGGCCCGGACGGCCGCGTCCGCCGCGTTCTGGGCCAGTTCGACGACGAGCCGGTCCCGGTACGAGCCGAGGACGAGGTCCTCCTCGGCGTTCGCGTCCTCCCGGAACCGAGCGGGCGACGCGCGCCAGGCCGCGAGCACAGCCGACCGCAGGGCCCCCGTCCCGTACGGGTCGGTGCCGTCGGAGTCGGGGTTGAACGGGTCGGCGCCGCCGGTCATTCCTCGGTCGGGGCGTCGACCTGCTCCGCTGAGCCCTCGGACTCACCGGCCTGGACGCCCTCGAACCCACCGGCCTCGACGGCGTCCTCGACAGCGTCGGCGATGTCCCGGGCGGCGTCCGCGGCGTCCTGCGCGGCGTCGGCCGCGTCACCGGCGGCGTCGACGGCGTTCTGCGTGAGCTCCCCCGCCTCCCGGAACCCGGCGGGACGCGGGTCGTCGTAGGACAGCTCGTCGTAGGACAGCTCGTCGATCACCGCGGCCGGCCGGTCGGCGAGCGGCTGCGGCACGGTCAGCGCCTCGGAGTGCGCGCCGCACCCGTGGTCGAGGGAGACGACGCGGGCGTCGTCCGGCGCCTGGTCGTTCGCGCAGACCCCGAACACCCGGCCGAGCGAGCCGCCCATCGGGACGAGGAACCCGCACGGACGTGCACTGCGCCGGCGCGGCGAGCGCCAGCGGGGAGGACGGCCCGCGGTCGCCGGAGTACCAGCGGTCGACCGCGTCGTCGCGCCCGATCGGGGACAGCACGCGCGCCTTGGCCAGGCTCAGCTCGGCGGCGAGCAACCCGACGGGGTCCGCTTCGGAGTCCAACTCCGCGGCGTCGTCGAGGTCCGCGCCGCTCCAGCCGGCGACGAGGCGGTCGTCGTCCTCGGGCGTCGGGCAGGATGTCGCCGGGGCCGAGGTCGCCGGGCAGCAGCCGCTCGGTCCACGGCACCCACGGCGGCGCGAGGACGGCCTCGCCGCTCGGCAGCAGGACCGTCTCGTTGATCGTGACGTTCTTCGCGCGCGACGCGCGCGCGACGGTGACGGCCCAGTGCCAGCCGCCGTACGCGGGGTTCAGGCAGGCGAACAGGTGGGTGACCACACGCTCGCCGTCGGGCTCGGCACCCAGGTGCGGGCCGACCTCCCCGGGGCCCGCGAGCTCGGCGGCCTCGCGGGCGAGGTCGACCGCCTCGGCACAGGGCGCGTCCAGGATCTGCTTACGGGTGCGGGTGGAGGTGGTCACGAACACTGATTCAACCTCATCCGCGGCAGGCGTGCGCACGCCGTCGCCGGGGAACCGGGTGCGAAACGCCCCCGCCACCCGCGCGCCGGGCCGCCCGGAAGAGGCAGGATAGATCCGTGGACGACACCAGGCCCCCACAGCCCGGCCCACACGATCAGGGGCACGACGACGGTCCGGGCCGCGGGGGCGCGGACCAGGCTCACCCCGGCGACGAGCATCGCCCGGGGTGGCAGCACGCTGCCTCCAGCACGCGGGACGCCGCGCGCACCACCGCCCGGGCCACCGCCCGGGCCGGCGCGGCCACCCGGCGCACGATCCGCAAGGCGACCAACGCCCAGGGCGCCGGCGAGACGGGCCTGGCGAAGCTGACCGAGCTCTCGGGGGTCAACGCGGCCGGGCGACGCCCTCGTCGCCGTCTCGCTCGCCGGTTCGCTGTTCTTCTCCGTGCCGATCGGCGAGGCCCGCGGGCGCGTCGCGCTCTACCTGATCATCACGATGGTCCCCTTCGCGCTCCTCGCTCCGCTGATCGGGCCGCTCCTCGACAAGTTCCGTTCCGGCCGCCGCTACGCCCTCGCGGTCACCTTCGGTCTGCGCGGCGTTCCTCGCCTGGTCGATGGTCGGCTCGGTCGACGACGCCGACCTGTGGCTCTACCCCGCCGTGTTCGGCGTGCTGGTCTCCAACCGCGCGTACGGGGTGACGAGAGCCGCCGGCGTCCCCCGCCTGCTGCCGCCGGACGTGCCGCTCGTGCGCGCGAACTCGTGGATGAACATGGCCGGCCTGCTCTCGGCCGCGCGTCGCGGCCGGGGTCGGCGTCGTGGTCGTCCACGTCGCTAGGGGCGCCCTGGGCCCTGCGCCTCGCCGCCGTCATCTTCGTCACCGGCGCCGTCCTGAGCATCCGCCTGCCGAAGCGCGTCGACTCCGCCGTGGACGAGCGTCGCGCGACGCTCACCGGCGAGAGCGTCGCCGCGGCCGCGTCCGCCGCCGTCCCTGGGGCAGCCTGCGCGCCGGCATCCCCAAGGTCCGCGCGTACGTCGGCCCGGCCGTCGAGATGGGCCTGCGGGCCAACATGGCGTTCCGGGCGGTGTCCGGGTTCCTGACCTTGTTCCTGGCCTTCTACCTGCGGCAGGAACCGATCGGGAACCTGTCCGACACGACCGCGATCGGTTTGGTCATCGGCTCGGCCGGCGTCGGCAGCGTGATCGGCACGTCGGTCGGGGCGCTGATCCGCGAGCGCGCGCCGGAGGCGATGCTCGTCCTGCTCCTGATCGGCGGAGACCGCCGCGCTGCTGCTGACCGCCATCTGGTGGGGCCTGTTCTCCGTCCTCGTCGCCGGCTTCGTGACGGGCTTCGCGCAGACGCTGGGCAAGCTGGCGCTCGACGCGATGATCCAGCGGGACGTCGAGGAGGACGTGCGGACGTCCGCCTTCGCCCGCAGCGAGACGTGGCTGCAGATGGCGTGGGTGTCCGGCGGCGCGCTCGGGATCGCGCTCCCGCTGCGGGGCGACGTCGGGTTCGGCATCGCCAGCGGCGCGATGATCGTGCTCACCGCGATGGTCGTCCAGGGCGCGGCGAACGCCCGCAAGACCAAGCGGCCCGCCGGCTCCCCGAGCCGGCCGGGGCCCGCGCGTCCCGCCGACGGCGCACACCGCGCGGACGCCCACGCCGCCGACGCACACCGCGCGGACGCCCACCCCGCGGCCGGCCGCCCTGCAGGCCACCCCACAGACCACGCGGACGAAGCGCCGCCGCCCGACCCGTTCACCAAGCCGTACCAGGACCAGCACCAGCGGGAGACCAGGCCGCCGGAGCCGTCCGCGCAGCCCGCCGAGGCCGGAGCCGAGCGCACCCGGCCCGTCCACGCCCGTCCCGCGCGCGGCCCGCTGCACCCCGGCTTCCAGCAGGACGGACACGCCCGCCCCGCCGGCGCCCCCGTTCCCCCCGACGCAGTTCCCCCCGACGCAGTTCCCGCCGGCGGAGTAGCTGCCAGCGCCCGACGAGGGCGTGGTCGGCGAAGTCGGCGAGCGCCGCTAGCGTTACCCGCACCTTTCTCCCCGAACGGCGGCAACGGCAATGGCTCTCCTTCGATCTGACGGCTCGTCCCGACCGATGCGCGTGACGGCCGCGGTGACGGCCGGCGTGCTGACGGTCGGGCTGCTGTCGGCGTGCCGCAAGGGGCCCACCGCCGAGATCCCCGACCATCCCGTGAGCCGGGCCGGCCTGGCCGCGGTCGCCACCGTCGAGCCCGACCCGTCCGCGAGCCCCGACCCCTCGGCGAGCGCGGACCCGAGCGCCTCGCCGAGCGCGTCCGCGTCGTCGACCGAGGGGCCGGACGCGGCGACCGGCGCCGGCGCGCCGCCCGCGAACTCGTCCGGGCCGCTGACCGAGGACGACCTGCCCCCCGGCGACGTCCTGGGCAAGAAGTGGGAGACCTACGTCGAGCCGGGCGGCCGCGGCTTCGTCGGCAACGGCTCGTTCGCGCAGGCCCGGGAGGTGGACGAGGCCGTCCTGGGCCTGACGCCCGTCGGCTGCCCGGACGCGGCACTCGAGATCTCCCTGCCGCTGCCGGAGTACGCGCTCGAGGGCAGCTACCGCGGCCCGTACACCTCGCCCGGCGCGAGCCTGCTCATGCAGTTCGCGGAGCGAGGACGGAGCGAAGGAGTTCCTCGACACCTTCCAGCAGCAGATCGACGCGTGCCCGCCCGGCAAGCGCGACGCCGGCGGCCCGCTCGTCCTGGACTTCCAGCCGCTCGCGATGCGCTCCGGTCGGCTCGCCGCCGTCCGCCAGGAACACGGCCGCGGCGCCGACAAGAACCGCTACCTCGATCGTCGGCGTCCGCGAGGGCAACCGCGTCTGCATCGTGTTCCTCGGCAACGCCAAGACCCCGGACCGCGACCGCATCGGGCGCATGCTCGCCGACGACCTCGAGAGCTGACCACGAAAGGCTGACCTGCGGGTACGGCCGGAATTGCCCGGTCCGTCGCGTCTGATGCCGAGGATCGTGCCCCCGTTCGGCCGAGAGCTGCTCCACTTCGAGGCGCAGAGATCGGGGCGAGCGCCGACCCGAATCGCTACCTCGTGGTCGCGGCCCGCGACGGCAACCGCGTCGGGATCCTGTACGTGGCCGGGGCCGCGGGCGCCGAGCGCGAGCGGATCGGGAGCGGCCTGGCGGCGGCCTGGACCACTGACCCCGCGGGCGCGTCAGGCCTCGATGTCGGCGGCCACGGCACGCAGGACGGCGGCGATCTTGCGGCCCTCCGGCCCGGGCAGGTGCTTGCCGCGCCGGTAGGCGTTCGAGACCCCGTCCAGCACCTTGATCAGGTCTTCGACGAGCACGACCATCTCGTCGGGGTCCTTGCGCATCGCCTTCGCGACGGACGGCAACGGGTCCAGCAGGCGAACCTGGAGGGCCTGCTCGCCGCGGCGGCCCTGGGCGATCCCGAACTCGACGCGGGCGCCCGGCTTCAGCGTGGTGACGCCCTCGGGCAGGGCCGAGGTGTGGACGTAGACGTCCGTCCCCTCGTCCCGGGAGAGGAAGCCGAAGCCCTTGTCGTTGTCGAACCACTTCACCTTGCCGGTGGGCACGCTGGACCTCGCCGTTCGAGCTTAAGCGCCTGCTTCGGGACGTCGGCGAGGCTACCTCGCGGAGGCCCGTCGCGCGCGTGGGTGGGTGAGCGGCCGGGTGAGGACTCGACCGGCGTGATGTCCGAGTTCGTCCCGAGTTGTCCGGAATTATCCTCACTTTACACTTAGGTTATCCTTACCTAAGATGTATTGCCGTACGAGAGCGACGACCACGTGAGCACGTCCACGTTTCCGTTCCCGCCGGGTGACCCGGCGGTTCCCGCCGGGATCCGGCCCGGCTGCAGCGCCGTGCGCGCCATGCTGGGCGAACCCCTGCACGGGTCGGCGCCCGTGGGCGTCCGGGCATGGCTGCTGATCGAGCACCCCGGGCCCTGGCCGGCGGCGGCCGTCGACACCCCGCTACCCCGTGCCGCGACCGCGGTGTGGGAGCGGGCGCTCGAGGCCGGGCGTCCGTCCGCAGCTCATCCGGCGGACGCAGGAACGCCGCCGCCACCCGCACCAGGTCTACCTCGCGCACACCGCCGGGCCCCACCCCTGGATCGAAGGACGCGAACTGGCCAACCTCGCGCGAACTGGACGCCCTCGACCTGGCCGCGCTGGTCGACGTCGCCGCCGGCCGCACGCCCGGCTTCGGGTTCGAGCGTCGACCGACCCCGTCCTGCTCGTCTGCACGCACGGCAGACAGGACCCGTGCTGCGCCCGCTACGGCCGTCCCGTCGCCCGCGCGCTCGCCGACGCCCACGGGGCGGCGCTGTGGGAGACCACGCACGTCGGCGGCGACCGGTACGCGGCGAACGTCGTCTCCCTGCCCGACGGCACCTACCACGGCGGGACGGACCCGCGCTCCGCCCTCGCCGGTCGCCGACGCCGCGCTGCGCGGCGAGGTCTACCTGCCGCACTACCGCGGCCGGGCCGGGCTCCCGGAGGCCGCGCAGTCGGCCGAGTGGTACGCCCGGCAGCGAGTCCGGGGTCCTGGGCGTCGGCGCCGTCGAGCACCTCGGCGTCCGCCCGCTGGACGAGCGCACGACCGCCGTCGACCTGCTCGTCGCCGGGCGAGCGACGACCGTGACCGTCCGGCAGCACGCCGGCGTCCTGCGCCCGCGCGACCTCCTGCGGCGAGGGCGCGCCCGGCACGCCGGACGTACCAGGCCCTCGTCGCGCTGGCGGTCGACTCCGCGGCCTGAGCCATTCGTGCCCCGCGCCGCCGGCGGCGCCTACCTGCGCGCGCGCCTGGACGAGCTGCCGACCGCCGCCGCCTCCGAGTTGGCCGGCAATCTCGGCTACCGCGGGTTCGTCGTGCTGGCAGGGTCGGACACCGTCGCCGTCCAGAAAGGTCTCGTCGCACTGACGGGCGACGGCGACCCGCGGTACTACGCCGACCCGGACCGCGACGTCGAGCGCTGGCTGTTCGAGACCGGCGAGTCCGACCTTGAGCCCGCCGTCGCCGACGCCGCCGAGAACGACCTCGACGCCTGACGGTCCGTCAGCACGGTTGCGGTCACGGCCACCCCGTGCGTCCGGCAATCAGCGTCCTATAACGAGCCGTCTGCCGGACGCACGGGGTGCAGCGCGGCAGGCGTTTTTCGGCCGGCACATGGAACCCCGGCTCGGGCACGTCGAGCGGCCGGTTTGACGAGCGCTACTGGAGGTCGGGCGACGCTACAACGTCATCCCCCGGAGCATCTTCCCGTCGCCGGCGTCGATGTAGACGACGATGTCCTGCATCTCGCGTGCGGGCTGCCGCTCGCGCTGCTTCTCGGCCTCGGTGTCGGACAGCGCGTCGATCGGCGGCGGATTCGTCGAAGGGACGCTCACACCGCCGAGGACGACGATCCAGGCCAGCCGATCCTGGACGTCCGGAATGATTCGGTCGGGATTCAACGGGTCGGACCGACCGGCCTGAGTGATCGTCAATTTGGCCAGAGTGGCGGACTTTCGCCGACTTTCCGAGACGAAACCGAACTTTCGCACAGCGATGGCGACAGCCTCGTCGCGTCCGATCTCGGGCGCCGCGGTCGCCGCGTCCACGGGGCTGATCGAGTCGCCGCCGCTCTTGCGGATTTTCTGCAGCGTCTCCGCCGGCACCTGCCGAACCACCTCCGAACTACCGTCCGCAAGGCCGGGACCCGTTGCGAGGACGGGGTTACCCCGCCCGGTCTCCACGACGACCCGGCCGCCGAGCGGCGCGGCGAGGGTGACGTCCAGTTCGCGGCGGTAACCGACGGCCGGGCAGAGCTCATTTTCGTCGTCCGACGAACTCGAGCCTGGGGCATCCAGCGGGACGACCTCCACCGCAACCGCGCCGGCCGTCTCGAGGGACCTCGCCGTGTAGTTCTTCTGGCAGCGCCCGGTGCCCGGTTGGGCGCCGGTGTAGAAGATCGTCAGCGTCCGGCCGTCGGCGGCGACTCGGACGTGATCCACGACGTCCGGCGTGGGGCCCGCGTCGCGCTCGTAGAAGCGCCGGGCAGGCGCGGCGACCGCCGCCACCACCGCCGGCCCGGGTCCGCCGCGGAAGGTGACGAACCAGGCGGGCAGCGACTGCTCGCCGCGATCGGTCCGGAACGTCGACGAACCCAGCCGCATCGCGGTGACGGTCGCCCGCGGGCCGTCACCGGTGCCGACCGGGTTGGCCTCGCGCAATGCGTCGAGGGCGTCCTGCGCGGAGATGACCGGCCCCCCGTCCGCTTGCTCGGGCGTTTGCGGCAGGTCTCGCGGGAGCTCCCACGACCGGTAGGCGAACGCCTCGTCCTTCTCGTCGGAACCGAAGCCCGGCGGGAAGACGCCCTCGTCCAGCAACACGACGGGACGCCGGCCGACGGAAGGGTCGAAGTCCGCCCACCGCTCGAGCACGGCCGAGTCGAGCGCGCGGCCGTCCGGACGTGCCGTCGACCTGTCGCCGGGTGCCGGTCCGTCCGCCGGCTCGAGCGCGCCGACCGTCCCGCACCCGCTCGCGAGCACCGGCACGGCGACCGCCGCCGCGCACGCGCGGCGCAGCCGCGCGCGCCCGCTCCGGTCTCCGTCCACCTCGTCACCTCCACCGGCCGCGAGTATGCGGTCGCTCCGACTGCCGCCGTCCGGACAACGACGACCTCTCGACCCAACGCAGGAGGTGGACGGCGGCGGCGCCTGAAACGTTCGACAATCACCCCGCAGCGTCCGACCAGCGGCGTCCTACAACAGGTCGCTGGTCGGACGCACGGGGGCCGGGGTAACCGTCAGCGGCGGCGGCCGTGCTCGCCGAGGTCCCGCAGGAGCGCCCAGGACAGGTACAGCGCCGCGACCCACCCGACCCCGACGGGCATCAACTGCAGGCTCCGGACGAGGGCGTGCCCGGCGGTCGCGAGGCGCGTCGCGGTGACGTCGGACTCCTCCAGCCGCGTCGCGCGCAGCCACGCGCCGACGATCGAGAAGAACACCCCGGCGACGAGGAAGCCGAGGGTCGAGACGATCTTCACCCGGCCCGCCCAGAAGCGCGAGCACAGGATCAGCACCAACGCCGCCAGGAACCCCGGCCAGCCCAGAACGCTCGGCAGCACCGCGAGCGCGACGATCGTGGCGACCTCGAACTTCACGCTGCCGAGCGAGCTGACCGCGTCGGGAGCGGCCTCGACGTCCGGGCGCGCGGGCCGGACGCGCGAGAGGTCCAACGGCTCGGACGTAGGGGTCCGGGTCCGCGAGCAGCGGCGGGAAGACGAACTCCACCGGCGCGGACGCGGTCAGGGCCGGCGGGCCGGGCCTCCCGGCCGCCCGGGCGACGACGTCCTCGGGCTCGCCGAGCTCCAGCAGCGCCGACGCGACCCGCTCGGCGCTGCTGCGCCGCGCGCCGCCGGCGTGCGAGCGGAGCCGCGCCCGCGCGTCCTCGACGAGCGCTGCCCGCTGGGCCGCGGGCAGGGTGGCCGCCGCCTCGTCCAGCCGCGCCAGGTAGTCGACGACCAGTTCGTCGCCGCGCAGGAGCTTCACCCGCAAGATCCTCGCGTATCACCGGCCCCGAGGCCCGCAACCCGGCCCGCGCGAATCGGCGGATTCCGCACCCCAGGGGCCCAGCGTCTAACGTTGACCGGATGAGCACACCGACGTCCGCCCCGCCGCGGACGCTGGCCGACGAGCTGCGCGCCCGCGACGACGTCGCGCTCGCGGCGCTGCTGGCCGCCCGTCCGGACCTGGTGTCGCCGGTCCCGACCGACATGACCAACCTGGTCGCGCGCGCGACGACCCGCACGTCGGTGACGCGGGCGCTGGAGCAGTTCGACCTGTTCACCCTCCAGGTCGTGGACGCGCTGGCCTTCCTGCCCGACCCGACCGATCTCCCCGCGATCGCCGCGCTGGTGCCGGCGCCGCTGCCCGCCCTCCGCACCGCGCTCGAGCTCCTGCGCGATCGCGCCCTGATGTGGGGGCCGGACGACGCGCTGCGCCTCGTCCGGACCGTCCGCGAGGTCATCGGCGCCCACCCCGGCGGCCTCGGCCCGCCGCTCGCGTCCACCGCGGGCCTCTACAGCCCCGCCCGGCTGCAGGCCCTGCTGGCCGACCTCGGCCTGCCGCCGACCGCCGATCCGACGGGCGCGGTCGCCGCGCTGCGCGAGCTGGTCGGCGACCCGGCGAGCCTCGCCGGGCTCCTGGTGGACGCCCCCGAGGCCGCCCGCGAACTGCTCGGCGTCCTGGACGCGGCCGCGACCGGCGCCGGCCGGGTCGCACGCGCCGACCGGGACGTCCGGGTCGCCACGGCCGCGACGCCCGTCGAGTGGCTCCTCGCGCGCGGGCTGCTGGTCGCGACCGACCGCGAGACCGTCGCGCTGCCCGCGGAGGTCGGGGTCGCGCTGCGCGGCGGCGTCCTGCACCGAGAGCCCGCGCTCGCCCCGCCGCCCGCCGTCGAGATCCCCGGCCCGGGCGCCGCGACGGCCGACAAGGCGGCAGCCGGCCAGGCGCTCGCCGTCGTCCGCCAGGTGGAGGACCTGCTCGACTACTGGGCCGTGGAGCCGCCCGGCGTGCTGCGCACCGGCGGGCTCGGGGTGCGCGACCTCAAGCGCGTCACCGCGCTGCTCGACCTCGACACGCACCTGGCCGCGCTCGTCGTCGAGATCGCCGTATCGTCGCCGGGCTCCTCGCGGCCGACGGCGAGGACGCCGAGTTCTGGCTCCCGACCCCCGAGTTCGACCGCTGGCGCGCGCTCGAGCCGGGCGCACGCTGGGCGGCGCTGATCCAGGCGTGGCTCGACAGCAGCCGCGTCGTCGGCCTCGTCGGCGCGCGGTCGGACGCGGCCGGCGCCGGCCGCGACAAGCCTCTCGCCGCGCTCGGCCGCGACCTCGACCGCGCGCTGGCGCCGGAGATCCGCCGGGCGACGCTGACCGAGCTCGCCTCGCTCGCGCCGGGGACGGCCGCGACGGCGACCTCGGTCCTGGCCCGGCTGAGCTGGCGGCGCCCGCGCCGCGGCGGGCGCCTGCGCCAGGAGCTCGTGGCCTGGACGTTGAACGAGGCCGCCCACCTCGGCGTCACCGGCCGCGGCGCGCTCGCGTGCTACTCGCGGCCGCTGCTCGCCGAGGACGCGAAGGCCGCCGCGGTGAAGCTCGAGCCGTTGCTGCCCACCCCGCTCGACCACGTCCTGCTCCAGGCCGACCTGACGGCCGTCGCACCCGGCCCGCTGATCCGGGCGCTGGCCGCCGACCTCGCGCTGGCCGCGGACGTCGAGTCGACCGGCGGCGCGACCGTCTACCGCTTCTCGGACGCCTCGATCCGCCGGGCGCTCGACGCCGGGCGCAGCGCAGGCGAGCTGCACGAGCTGTTCCAGCGGGCGTCGCGCACCGGCGTCCCGCAGCCGTTGACCTACCTCGTGGACGATGTCGCGCGCCGCCACGGCCGGATGCGCGTCGGCACCGCGTCGTCGTACCTGCGCTGCGACGACGAGGCCGTCCTGGCCGAGCTCGCCGCCGACAAGCGCACCGCCAAGCTCGGCCTGCGCCGCCTCGCCCCCACCGTCGCGGTCGCGGAGGTCGGCGTCGACGCGCTGCTCGAGCGGCTGCGCGAGCTGGGGTACGCGCCGGCGGCCGAGTCCGCCGCGGGAGACGTGGTCATCCGCCGCCCGGACGCCCGCCGCACCGCCCCGGTCCTGCAGCCCCGCCCCGTCCTCGGCGAGCGCCCGGCGCCGACCGCGCAGCTGCGCGCCGCCGCCGTTCGCGCTCTGCGCGCCGGGGACCGCGCCGCGACCGCCGGCGCCCGCCGCCTCGCCGCCGGAGAGGAACCCGGAGGTCACCTCGGAGTCGAGCGCCCGACGACGACGTCCACCCTGGCCCGGCTGCGCACGGCGGCTACTGACGGTGCGTCAGTGTGGCTCGGCTACGTGGACAACGACGGCACCGTCACCGAACGGATCGTCGACCCGATCTCGATCGAGGGCGGCTTCCTGACCGCCTTCGACCACCGCCAGCACCGTGCGCGCAGCTTCGCCGTCGCCCGGATCACGGCGGTAGCTGAAGCCTGACGCAACGTCAGCTTTCGGGACGTCCGGGTAGGTGGTCGCTATAACGACCACTTGCCCGGACGTCAGGGGTCGACGAGCTTGGCGACCTGCTTACCCGCCTTGCCGACGATCTCGTCCATCACCGCGTCGAACTTCTTGCCGAGCGTCTTCCGCATCGGGTCCGTGAGCGCGATGTCCGAGCAATAGCCGAGGAAAAAGTGCGACCCGTCCCGGTGGCGGACGAGCGAGTAGGCGACGTAGGCGGGAATGGGCTCGTGGTCGGCGTCGGCCGAGGTCGAGTCCATCGCGAGGTAAGCCGTGGCGCCGGCTCCACCGCCCACTCCAGACCCTCGACGTGGTCGGGTTGGATCCGGACGAGCATGTCCGACGGCTTCGAATCCGGACGGTCGTGGCCTCCGCCGAGGCTGCGGCATCGAACTTGCAGTCGTACAGCCTTCCCGCCGATTTTGGCCTGTTCTACTGCAGGTTCGACGCCGTCCAGGCGGCCGAATCCGGCCGCCGAGCACGCAGACACCCGAGCGTCCGACCAGCGACTCGTTATAACGGGTCGCTGGTCGGACGCACGGGGTTCGCCACCACACGCGCAAGGACCGCGTCGTACCGGCCGCCGAGTTCGCGCCGCAGCGGGTCAGTCAACGCGACGGACGCGCAGTTGCCGGCGAAGAAGTGCGTGCCGTCGGGGTGCCGCAGCAGCAGGGCGGCGACGCGGTCACCGTCCAGGCCCACGAACGCACGGGCCCCGGCCCGGCTCGCCCAGTCCAGCGCAGCGGCCTTGTCCGGGGACAGGGCGACCGGGGACCGGGCGGCGTCGACCCAGCGGTCCGCCCGCTCGAGGACGGTGGCCGGCCCGAACGGGTCGAACGTCACCCGCGTCGCGGTCGAGCAGCCCCCGAGGCCCTCGGCGGCGGCCGCAGAGCCGGCGTCGGCGGTAGCGGCGCGACCGCGAAGCTCTCCGAGCCGGAGAACCCGGCGATGCCTGCCGCGCAACAGCCGAGCGCGGCGACCGCCGCCAGTGCCCGGTAGCCGCCGTTCGTCACGCATCCATCATCGAAGGCGCCGGCCCGTCGAGCGGGGGCTTTGACGAGATCGTGTGACTACGCTCCACGTCAGACCCGAGGAGCCGCCGCCATGACCCGGAGCGCCCGCCTGGCCGCGACAGCCGCCGCAGCGCTGCTGCTCTCCGCGTGCGGCGAGACCGAGGACGCGACGCCGTCGCCGATCCCGTCCGCCTCGGCGTCGGCGAGCAACGCCCCTGACAAAACCCTGAACCCAGCCACCCTCGCCACCCTCCTCCCGACCGAGACCGCGATGGAGGCCCTGCTCGGCCTGGACCTCGACATGGAGACGAAGGCGGACCAGACGCAGTTCCACGAGGGGTCGAAGGTCGTCGCGGAGGCCGGTCAGGTCGGGTTCTACCGCCCCACCGTCAGCCCGGACGGGGCGGCCGAGGCCGGCGGCTACGTCGCCCTCTCGCTGTTCGCCACCGCGGACGACGCCGAGGAGTTCCTCGGCAAGAACCCCAACTACGACGAGAAACGCGAGGAGGATCCCGAAGGCGGGATCCTGAAGGTCTTCGACCTGTCGGACGTCGCGGACGAGGGCACCGGCGTCGACTACCGCGAAGCCGGCGAGCCCCCGAGCCTGCACACCAGCGGCATCGCCCGGATCGGGCGCGTCATCGTCGAGGTGGCCCTGTTCCACGGCATCGTCGGCGACCGGATCACCCAGACCCGCGAGGTGCTCTCGACCATCCGTGGGCGAATCTCCTGACGATCCGTCAGGAGATCGGTTTTCAGGGCGTCTTCGACAACGGGGACGGAAATCGCGGCATCACCCGGACGCCGCCGAGCCACTCCCCCAGCCGAACCGCCTCCGCCTCGATCGCGCAAACGCCGTCCGCGCCGACGTCCTCGAGTAGCTGCACGACGACCTCACCGCCGGCGCTCTGCCGCCACCCGCCGACTATCCGTCCGTCCCACCAGATCGTCGGGCCCGCGTTGCCGTTGGTGTCGAACAGCTGCGCCTTGTGCTCCCCGAGGTACCAGCCGCGCTCGAGCCAGCCCATCGTCGTCGGGTCGAGCCCAGGCAGCAGCGCGGCCCGGGGTTCCACGGGCGGGACGGGGTCGACGTCGTCCGGCAGGAGGTAACCGACCCGCCCGTCGAGGTCCACCTCCACCGCGCGAACGTCGGCCAGCGCCTTGCGCACGGCAGTCAGCGTCGAGCCGAGCCACCACTTGACGTCCGCCTCCGTGCCCGGCCCGAACGCGCGCAGCCACCGCGAAACGAGGCCCGCGACACCCTCGGCTGCCGACCGAGCCGGCACCTCGGAACCCAGCCACGACCGCATCGACGCCCACCGCGGACGCGAGACGTTCCAGCCCGCCGTGTTGGACGCCCGCACGATCTCCCCGGACGCCGACAGCACGGTCAGCACCCGCGGCCCGACCGGCTGCTGCCCGCCCCACGACTTGCCGATGGCGTATGCGATCGCGCCGGACAGCTCCGGCACGATCGCCCGCAGTTCCGTGGACGTGGCCTCGCGCCCGTCGGCCAGCGCGGCCACCGTCGCTGCGCCCGCCGACGCGAGCCACGCGGCGCCCTCCGGGTACAACCCGCCCGCCTCGACGTCACGAGCGAGCCGGCGCCGCTCGGTGTCCGCGACCCGGGCGGACGCCCCGGCCTGCGCGTCGCCGAGCACGTCGCGCGGGAACACGAACAGCGTCCGGCGCATCGCCAGGTGCTTGACCAGCGTCCGGTCGACGTACAGGGCCCGATCCAGGTCGGCCACCGTGAGACCCGCGACGCGCGCCCACGCCGACAGGTAGACGGTCGCCGGGTCCGTCGCATGCAGGCACACGACCGCGCGCGCGGCCTCGACGACGTCCGCCGCCGGGGCCGCGAGGCAGTGCCGCCGACCGAGCCGGGCCCGCCGCTCGTCCACCCCGATCGTCCGCATGCCGCCGATCGTCCCAGGCCACAGACGGCCCGAGCGCCGGACAGGCTCGGCGCAGTCGCGGTCGGGACCGAAGGAGCGTAAGACGCAGGCGCCGAGGCGCCCAAAGGCGCCTCCGCGCCGGAGTAGCTCCGAGGACCGACCGCGCGGAGCCGAGCCCGGCCGGCGCTCCGGCCGACCCAGCGCCACCCGCACAGCCGCGGCTGTCCGACACATGAGTAACACTGGGGGCGTGAATGACGGACCCCTGATCGTGCAGTCGGACAAGACCCTCCTCCTCGAGGTCGACCACGCCGACTCCTCGGCGTGCCGCCGCGCGATCGCCCCGTTCGCGGAGCTGGAGCGTTCGCCCGAGCACGTCCACACGTACCGGCTGACCCCGCTGGGGCTGTGGAACGCGCGCGCGGCCGGCCACGACGCGGAGCAGGTCGTCGACACGCTGCTCAAGTACAGCCGGTACGCGGTGCCGCACTCGCTGCTCGTCGACGTCGCGGAGACGATGGCCAAGTACGGCCGCCTGCGGCTGGAGAAGTCCCCGACGCACGGACTGGTGCTCACCACCAGCGACCGCGCGGTGCTCGAGGAGGTGTTGCGCAGCAAGAAGGTCGCCCCGCTGGTCGGCACGCGGGTCGACCCCGACACCGTCCTCGTGCACCCGTCCGAGCGCGGGAACCTCAAGCAGGTCCTGCTCAAGATCGGCTGGCCGGCCGAGGACTACGCCGGCTACGTCGACGGCGAGGCGCACGCCATCACCCTGAATCAGGACGGGTGGACGCTGCGCAACTACCAGCGCGAGGCGGTCGAGGGCTTCTGGCACGGCGGGTCGGGCGTGGTCGTGCTCCCCTGCGGCGCCGGCAAGACCCTCGTCGGCGCGGCCGCGATGGCCCAGGCGCAGGCGACGACGCTGATCCTCGTCACGAACACGGTCTCCGCGCACCAGTGGCGCACCGAACTGCTCAAGCGGACGTCGCTGACCCCCGAGGAGATCGGCGAGTACTCGGGCCAGCGCAAGGAGATCCGCCCGGTCACCATCGCCACGTACCAGGTCATGACGACGAAGCGGAAGGGCGTCTACGCCCACCTCGAGGTGTTCGACGCCCGCGACTGGGGCCTGGTCATCTACGACGAGGTGCACCTGCTGCCCGCGCCGATCTTCCGGATGACGGCCGACCTGCAGGCCCGCCGCCGCCTCGGCCTGACCGCGACGCTGGTCCGCGAGGACGGCCGGGAGGGCGACGTGTTCTCCCTGATCGGCCCGAAGCGGTTCGACGCGCCGTGGAAGGACATCGAGTCGCAGGGCTACATCGCACCGGCCGACTGCGTCGAGGTCCGGGTCACCCTCACCGAGCACGAGCGCCTGCTCGCGGCGACCGCCGAGGCCGAGGAGCGCTACCGGCTCGCGGCGACGGCCCGCACGAAGTCCCGGGTCGTCGAGGCCCTCGTCCGCAAGCACAAGGGTGAGCGGATCCTCGTCATCGGCCAGTACCTCGACCAGCTGGACGATCTCGGTGAACGCCTGAGCTGCCCCGTCATCAAGGGCGAGACGACCGTCAAGGAGCGCGAGCGCCTGTTCGAGGAGTTCCGCAACGGCGAGATCACCACCCTGGTCGTGAGCAAGGTCGCGAACTTCTCGATCGACCTGCCCGAGGCCGCGGTCGCGATCCAGGTGTCGGGCACCTTCGGCTCCCGGCAGGAGGAGGCGCAGCGCCTCGGCCGCGTGCTGCGTCCGAAGTCGGACGGGCGCTCCGCCCGGTTCTACTCGATCGTCGCGCGCGACACCGTCGACCAGGACTACGCGGCGCACCGGCAGCGCTTCCTCGCCGAGCAGGGCTACGCGTACCGCATCATCGACGCGGAGGACATCTTCGCCGACGAAGAGGCCGCCGACGGGGCAGCGGACGAAGCCTAGGCCTGTAAGGCAACTGACGTATCGTCAGACCCGGAAGGGCCCGCGCACCTCGTAGGTGACGCCGTACTTGCCCGACGCTTTCGTCCCGCGCTGCGAGGAGAAGTACAGTCGGGTGCCGTCCGGGCTGAAGGCCGGGCCGGTGATCTCGGACTCGTCGTGGCCACGCACCCGCAGGAACGTCGTGACGCCGCCGAGCGCGCTGATCACCGCGATCTCCATGCCGTCGCCGTCCTCGGCGACGAGCAGGTCGCCGGCGGTCGACCGGGCGAGGCCGTCCACCCCGCTGAACCTGTCCCGGCCCGCGCCCGCGGACTGGTCGTAGATCACCGCGAGGATCCCCGAGCCGGGGTCGAGCTCCCAGACCTTGCTGTCGCCCTTCGTCGTGAACCACACCTTGCCGCCGCCGAACACGCATCCCTCGCCGCCGTCGAAGTGCCGCGCGCCCGGCACCTGGTAGCGGGTGCGCTCGTCCGAGGCCCCCGGGTCCGGGACCTCCGCCCAGGCCACGGGGTCGAGCAACCCGCGGCCGCCGATCAGGACCTCGAGCCGGCCCCGCGAGAGGTTCGGCCACACGTCGGGGACGAAGCGGTAGAAGCACCCGTCGGACTGGTCCTCGGTGAGATAAATGCAGCGCCGGACGGGGTCGACCGCCGCCGCCTCGTGCTTGAACGTCCCCATCGCCTCGCGCCTGACCGCGGGCTTGCCGCCGAGCGGGTACGTCTCGTAGACGTTCCCGCGCGAGATCTCTTCGCACGAGAGCCAGGTGTTCCACGGGGTCGCACCGCCGGAGCAGTTCATCGACGTGTCCGACAGGATCCGGTAGGCGTCGGTGACCTCCCCGTCCCGCCCGAACCGCAGCACACCGACCCCGCCGTTCTCGCGCGCCTCGCTGTTCGACGCGTACACCCAGCCGGCGCCGTCCGCGAAGCACGCGCCGCCGTCCGGCGCCCGGTGCCAGGTGTAGGACGTCCCCGGCACCTCCTCGCCGGAACGCGCGAGGACCCGGCTCGTGAAGCCGGGCGGCAACTGGATGCCGTTCGCGTCGGGGCCGAGCAACAGCCCGTACGGGGTGACGCGAGGGGACGACCGAGACGAGTCCGCGGCGACCTCCCGCCACAGCGACCCGCCGAGGACCAGCCCGCTGCCCACCAGGGCGCCGCGCAAGAACGTTCGGCGCTCCACGTCACTCCCCGAATAGCTGGACTGGGCCGCCGACGGCGGTCGGACGAGTCAAGTCCTTCCCCGACAATAAGCCCGCCACGCGCCGAGTAGGAGCAACCCGTAGCCGAATCATCCTCTTGTTCAGGGGCGGAACGGACCGCGGATCTCATAGGTGACCCCGCCGGCTGCCGACTCGGCCGCCCCGCGCTGCGACGAGAAGTACAACCGGGAGCCGTCGGGACTGAACGCCGTGCCGGTGACCTCCGAGCTGACGTGGCCCACCAAGCGGAGGAACTCCGCGAGGACCCCCGAAGCGGTAATCATGCAGATCCCCATGTCGCCTTTGTCCTCGGCGACGAACAGGTCACCGGCGACGCTCGCCGCCAGGGCATCCACCCCGAGCAGCGGCGTCGGTCCCTCCACGAGGGAGTCGTCGTAGCTGAGTGCGATCCGGTTCGTTGCCGGGTTGAAGCGCCACACCCGGTTGTCGCCCTTGGTCGTGAAGTACGCCCGGTCGCCGGCGTAAAAGCACCCCTCACCACCGGCGAACCGCTTCACCCCGGTGACCTGGTAGCGGGTCGCGGTCGGCGAGCCGGCAGGGTCGGGCACCCTCGCCCAGCCGACGCTTCCCGACGCGCCCCGAAGCATGACTTCCAGCCGACCCCGCGACAGGTCTGGCCAGGACGAGGGGACGAACCGGTAGAAGCAGCCGTCCTTCTCGTCCTCGGTGAGGTATATGCACTTGCGTACCGGGTCGACCGCCGCCGCCTCGTGCTTGAAGCGGCCCATCGCCGAGCGTCGCACGGCCGCGTTCCCACCCTCGGGGTAGGTCTCCCAGACGTAGCCGCGGGAGACCTCCTCGCACGAGAGCCACGTCGCCCAAGGGGTCCCACCGCCTGAGCAGTTGTTCGTGCTTCCCGTCAGGATCGAGTACGCGTCCGAGATCCGGCCGCCGGGACGAACCGGATCGCCCCGACACCGCCGCCGTCGCGGACCTCGCTGTTCGACACGTAGATCCAGCCACCGTCCTCGTCGGGCACGCAGGCACCCCCGTCGGGTGCGTCGTGCCAGGTATAGGACGTGCCGGAGACGACGAACCCGGACCGCGCCACGACGCGGCTCCGGAAGCCCAGCGGAAGCCGGATCCCGTGCCGGTCCGCGAGCAGCAGGGGCCCGTACGGGCCGAGGCCGGGCAGCGCGGTCGCGGCCGCCGCGGCGTCCCGCCAGAGGGAGCCGCCCAGCGTTGCCGTGCCGCCGGCCGCGAGCGCGGCCCGGAGGAAGGACCGTCGATCCACCGTGCCCCGCCCCCTCAGGTCTACCGTCAGACGTACCAGGAAAGTCTCGGGACGCGAGCCGGTCGGCTTGACCGGCCCGACGCGGCGAGGAGGTGCACGCAGTGGACCGCACGGCACTGTCGGACGCCTGGCAGTACCTGCTCGCCGGCCGGCCGGAGGCCCGCGGCGACGTCGCCGGCGTGGGCGCCGGGCTGCTCGACCGCTGGTCGGAGCCGTCGCGCCGGTACCACGACCTCGTCCACCTCGGGGCGGTCCTCGGGCACCTGAACGACCTGGTCGACCACGCCTGGGACCCCGACGCCGTCCGGCTCGCCGCCTGGTACCACGACGCCGTGTACGCGGGGCAGCCCGACGACGAGGAGCGCAGCGCCCAGCTCGCCGAGCGCGACCTCGGCCGACCCGGGCTGCGGCTGGACCCGCCGCTCGTCGCGGAGGTCGCCCGCCTCGTCCGGCTCACCGCGGAGCACGACCCCGCGCCCGGCGACCTCAACGGCGAGGCGCTGTGCGACGCGGACCTGGCCGTCCTGGCCGCCACCCCCGAGCGGTACGCGGCGTACGCCGTCGCCGTCCGGGCGGAGTACGCGCACGTCTCCGACTCGGCGTTCCGCGCCGGGCGGGCCAAGATCCTGCGGGCGATGCTCGACGGCCGGACGCTGTTCAGCACGCCCTACGGACGACGGCACTGGGAGGACCGCGCCCGGGTCAACCTGGCCGGCGAGCTGCGCGACCTGGAGGGCTAGGACGCAGCCTGGGCCGCGCGGGGGAGGACCGGCCGCGGCTGGCGGCGGCGCAGGCCGGCCGCACTGATCGCCCGGACGAGCTCACGGGGCGAGACCGGCTGGGCCCCGGCGGCGATGACCCGGGCGTAGTTGTCGGACGGGATGTCGTAGTGGTCGCGGTGAAACGCCTGCGCGGGAATCTCGAGCCCGGCCGCGAACGCGTGCAGCTCCTCGACGGAGGTGTCGGACACCAGATGCGACCAAAACCGGCCGTGACCGGGCCATTGAGGCGGATCCACCAACAAAGCCATCTCGCCAGACTAGGACACCGGCCCGCGCTCTCTCAGGCGAACGAGGGAGGATCGAACCCATGAGTACGGACGAGGCCACTGCTGAGCGCACGTGCCCTGGTGCTGGCCGACCTGGCGGCGGCGCGGTACGCGGACGCGACCACGGTCTCCGTCGTCGAGGACGCCCTCGCTGCCCGCCGCTGGTGGGTCGAGCACTGGCCGGACGGGGAGGCGTTCCTGCCCGGGCTGCTCGCCCAGGACGTCCAGGAGGCCCTGCTCGACCGCGGCGCGGGCCGCTGGCCGCTGTGCCCGCACTGCCCGGAGGACGCGGCGCCTCCGCACGAGTTGCGGATCAGCCCGGACCTCGGGCCGGACCCGCGCTGGGTTTGCGAGCGCACCGGCGAGGTGGCCGCGCCGCTCGGCGACCTGCCCGCGGCCCTCTAGCCGACGTCCTACTCGACGCCATTCTCGACGCCTTTCCAGGGCCCGCGGATCGCGAACGACGGCCCCGGGAACCTGGATGTTCGCGAACAGGGTCTGCCGATCCGGGGAGAAGTTCGGGCCGGTGAACTCCGAGTACACGCCCGCCTGCCGCCGCAGGTTGCGGGCGATCGAGAACGTCTCGCCGGTCGCCGTGGCGCCCAGCAGGTGCTGGCGGCCGCCGCCGTCCTCGGCGATGATCACGCCGCCGTACGGGGAGCCGGCGATGTTGTCCGGCCCGTCGACCCGGCTGTCCCGGCTGCGGCCCGGCGGGTAGTAGAGCACCAGCGTGACCGTCCCGAGCTTCGGGTCGAGGAACCAGACCTGCCCCGCGTGGGCGGCCCCGTCGGCGTCCACCGCGTAGGACGAGACGAAGTACGCGCCGCCCGCCGACCACCACGCGCCCTCGAGCTTGCGGGCCCGCGTGATCGGCATCTTCGGCAGCTCACCCAGCTTGAGCCGCGCGCCTGTCGAGAACTGCTTACGGGTCGAGACCTTCTGCGCGTCCCGGTCGGGCACCGGCACCCACGCGACCCGGTAAGCTCGCGCCGACCTTGCGGACGACCGAAAGGTCCGGGATCGCTTTGCCCTTCGCGTTCGAGCACCTGCATCGCGGCGAGCACGCCGGCGTCCGGCGCGAGCTTGCGCAGGGCGTCGCGGCGCAGCGGCCGGGACGGCGACGGCGGGGTGAAGCGGTAGAACAGGCCGTTCGGGCTCTTCGCGTCCTCGGTCAGGTACACGTGCCCGCGGACGGGGTCGACCGCGACGGCCTCGTGCTTGAACCGTCCGAGCGCCTTGATCGGGCGCGGGTTCAGGTTCGCCAGCGGGTCGCAGCGGGTCGACCTCGAAGACGTAGCCGTGGTCTTCCTTGCGCCCGGCCTGTCCCTTGCGGGACTCGGTCTCCTCGCACGTCAGCCACGTGTTCCAGGGGGTCGGCCCGCCGGCGCAGTTGTGGTCGGTGCCCGCCAGGCTGACGTACTCGCGGACGCGCTCGCCGTCGGCGGTGAGCACGACGTTCGTCGTCCCGCCCGGGCAGCCTGGGTCGTAGGTCAGGCAGCGGCAGGCGCCGGGACGGGGAGCGGGTCGCCCGTCATCCCCGGCGCGATCTCGTGGTTGTTGACCAGGACGATCCCGCCGTCGGCCGAGCGGAAGCTCGCCGACCCGTCGTGCCGCCCGGGGGTCTTGCCGCCGACCTCGAGGTCGGTGACGCCCTCCTCGGCCACGATCTGCGTAGCTGAAGCCGTCCGGCAGGGCGAGCCGCTCGCGCGGGTCCTCGATGAGGTCGCCGTAGCCGCCGGCGCCGCCGCGGATGCCCGGGTCGGACGGGAGCCGCCGCGTCGCCCGCCGCGGGGTCGCCCGCGTCGCCGGTTCCGGCTTGGGCGCAGGCAACGGCCGGGACGCCGCGACGGGGGCCGCCGAGTCCGTAGTGCCGCACGCCAGCGACGGTGCCCGCGAAGGCGAGGCCGAGCCCTAAGGCGGCGCTCCGCGCGAGGAACGCACGCCGGTCGGGATCCTCCCCACCGTCAGGACGCATCGCTCTCCCTCGCTGGTGCCCGCCGGACAATTGTGAACATAGCTCCGACCGCACGCCATGCACCCACGAATGCCGAAATCGAAAGGCATGCGAACGAAAGGGCGACCCCGACCGTAGTCGGGACCGCCCTCACGCTGTCGTGAAACAGCCGTGCAGGTAGCAGGACTTAGAAGTCCATGCCGCCCATGCCGCCCATGCCGCCCATCGGGCCGCCGGCCATGCCGTCCATACCGGGGAGGTTCTTCTCCGGCTTGTCGGCGATGACGCACTCGGTCGTGAGGAACAGACCGGCGATCGACGCAGCGTTGAGCAGCGCCGAGCGGGTGACCTTGGCCGGGTCGATGATGCCGGCCTTGATCAGGTCGACGTACTCGCCCGTGGCCGCGTTCAGGCCCCAGCCGAGCTCGAGCCCGCGCACCTTCTCCGCGACGACGCCACCCTCGAGGCCGGCGTTCACCGCGATCTGCTTCAGCGGAGCCTCGAGCGCGACGCTTGACGATGTTCGCCCCGGTCGCCTCGTCGCCCACGAGGTCGAGCTTCTCGAAGGCCTTGGCACCGGCCTGCAGGAGCGCGACGCCGCCACCGGCGACGATGCCCTCTTCGACGGCGGCCTTCGCGTTGCGAACGGCGTCCTCGATGCGGTGCTTGCGCTCCTTGAGCTCCACCTCGGTCGCCGCGCCGGCCTTGATGACGGCAACGCCGCCGGCCAGCTTGGCGAGACGCTCCTGGAGCTTCTCCTTGTCGTAGTCCGAGTCCGACCGCTCGATCTCGGCGCGGATCTGCTTGACCCGGCCGGCGATCTGGTCGGCGTCCCCGGCGCCCTCGATGATCGTCGTCTCGTCCTTGGTGACGACGATCTTGCGGGCGCGACCCAGCAGGTCGAGACCCGCCGTGTCGAGCTTGAGGCCGACGGTCTCGCTGATGACCTGGCCACCGGTGAGGGTGGCGATGTCCTGCAGCATGGCCTTGCGACGGTCGCCGAAGCCGGGCGCCTTGACGGCGACGGACTTGAACGTGCCGCGGACCTTGTTCACGACGAGGGTGGCGAGAGCCTCACCCTCGATGTCCTCGGCGAGGATCAGCAGACCCTTGCCGGACTGCATGACCTTCTCCAGGAGCGGGAGCAGGTCCTTGACCGAGGCGATCTTGTTCTCCACGAGCAGGATGTAGGGGTCCTCCAGGACCGCCTCCATGCGCTCGGGGTCGGTCCAGAAGTACGGGCGAGATGTAGCCCTTGTCGAAGCGCATGCCCTCGGTGAGCTCGAGCTCGAGACCGAAGGTGTTGCTCTCCTCGACGGTGATGACGCCTTCCTTGCCGACCTTGTCCATTGCCTCGGCGATCATCGCGCCGATCTGGGGGTCTGCAGCGGAGATGGACGCCGTCGACGCGATCTGCTCGCGACTGTCGACCGGCTTCGCCATGTTCGTGAGCTCTTCGCAGACGCGCTCGACAGCCGCCTCGATGCCGCGCTTGAGCGACATCGGGTTGGCGCCGGCAGCGACGTTGCGCAGGCCCTCGCGGACGAGAGCCTGAGCGAGGACGGTCGCCGTGGTGGTGCCGTCGCCGGCGACGTCGTCAGTCTTCTTGGCGACCTCCTTGACGAGCTCGGCGCCGATCTTCTCCCACGGGTCCTCGAGCTCGATCTCACGGGCAATGGAGACGCCGTCGTTCGTAATCGTGGGCGCCCCCCACTTCTTCTCGAGGACGACGTTGCGGCCCTTCGGCCCCAGCGTCACCCTGACGGCGTCGGCGAGCACGTTCATTCCGCGCTCGAGTCCGCGCCGCGCCTCCTCGTCGAAGGCGATGATCTTGGCCATTGCTGTGGGTCCTCCCGGAACGGGGTGTACAGGCCGCGACGGTGCCCGCGACGGACGGACGGGCCCCGGCGACCCTTCTCACCGGAGATCCCGGCCTCACCAACACGGCCTGGGTATGCAGAACTGTCACTCTCACGAGGAGAGTGCTAGTCAATAATTAGCACTCGACCCCGAGCGAGTGCAAGCCGCGCCCTGCCGTGCCAGGCAAAGGAGAACAACCTGTGAGGCCCCTCCGGTACTCCATCAACGTCACCCTCGACGGCTGCGTCGACCACCGGGCGGGGATCCCGGACGAGGAGCTGCATCGCTACTTCGCCGAGACTTTGGAACAGGCAGATGCCCTCCTCTTCGGCCGGGTGACCTACGAAATGATGGAGTCCGCGTGGCGGCAGCCGCCGACCGGGGCGTGGCCCGACTGGATGGCCGACTGGATGATCCCCTTCGCCCGGTCGATCGACGCGGCGAAGAAGTACGTCGTGTCCAGCACCCTGGACCAGGTCGACTGGAACTCCGAACTCGTCCGGGGCGACCTCGGCGAAGCCGTTCGGCAACTCAAGCGGGAGCCCGGCGAAGGCCTGTTTGTGGGCGGCGTGACCCTCCCGGTAGCCCTGGCGAATCTGGGCCTGATCGACGAGTACGAGTTCGTCGTGCAGCCCGTCCTGGCGGGCCACGGGCCGACGTTGCTCGCCGGCCTCAGCGAGCGGCTCGAGCTGAAGCTCGTCGGACGCCGCGAATTCCGGGGAGGGGCGGTGGCCCTGCGGTACCAGCCCGGGTCCTGAACCTCGACCCTCAGGAGTGGATGTGGGGGCTGGAGCAGTCGCGGGACGCCTTGGTCGCGACGACGCCGAAGTAGTCCCCGCCCTTGCGGACGGAGTCGTCGGTGCCCCAGTCGACTCGTTTGTCGAGTTTGGACAGCAGCGGGATGTGCTTCGAGCAGTGGATGTACGCCTCGTGGACGTGCACGACGCACCCAGCGCTCCGCCCGGCGGCCGCGGCGGTTGGTGAGTTCCTCGAGCAGCCGGATGGGCGTCCGTTCGTCGGCGAGCATGTCCTCGTGGTCGGCGATCGGACGCGGAGCCGTTGACGTGCAGCCCGACGACGTCGCGGAAGAAGTCGACGAACAGGAGGCCGACGTGGGCGTTCTCCGTGAGGTTGCCGAGGCTCGCGTAGACGCCGTTGCCGCGTAGCTCGGGGTAGACCAGCGTGCGCTCGTCGAGGACGGTGACGAAGCCCGGGTCGCCGGCCCGGAACGTGCAGTCGCATTCTCCGCGGGCGTCGGACGTGGAGACGAAGACCATCTCCTGGCGCTCGACGAAGGCCTGCATCTCGGGGTTGAGGAAGTCCAGGACCTGCTTGTCGTAGAACGTGCGGGCGCGCTCGACGGCGTCCCACTGCTCCTGCACCCGGTGCTCACCGTCGGAGCCGGGCAGGCTCACGTCCTCGTGCGGCATCCGCAGAACTGTACAGATCGGGTCGAACCCCGAACAGGTCTCACAAACGCAGGACGAGCCGGCCCCTCGACAGAGGGGGCCGGCTCGGCCGCTGCTTGGGTGCGGGTCGGTTGCGGGTTGGTCCTTACGGGTCAGACAGCGACGCTTCGGACGGCATCGGCCTGGGGCCCCTTTGCCCCTTGCGCGATTTCGAATTCCACTCGCTGGCCTTCGTCCAGGGAGCGGTAGCCGTCCATCTGGATCGCCGAGTAGTGAACGAAAACGTCATTGCCCCCGTCCACCGCGATGAAGCCGTAGCCCTTCTCCGCGTTGAACCACTTGACGGTGCCCTGAGGCATGGGTCTCTCCTGGTGCTGAGCTTCGAACCCGCACCTCGCGAGCCCGGGTCTTACCCGCTCGGCAGGCGCGCTGGGCGCCTTCTGAGACAAGGTTCGTTCGGCTCGACTGGCTGACGCGCTGAACTTTCCGACCGCTCAAAACACTAGCGGCCAGGCCGTACCGGGAACAGATACTTCACCCTGAAAGTCGAGTAAGGGCCAAGGGATGACCATGCTCGGGTTGGCGGTGCCCACGATCGCACCCCCAATCGGGCTAAGGCCGGCATGTCGGAGCGCTACACTCCAGCGGCCCGGTATGAGGCCATCGTGGGCTTGATCGTCGCGGTCGGGCCGACGTGGGCGGCGATGGCGTCCAGGGTCTTGAGTCCGTCGCCGGTGTTGAACACGACCGTCTCCGCGTCCGGGTCCAGCTGGCCGGAGGCGAGCAGCTTGCGCAGCGTCGCGATGGTGACGCCGCCGGCGGTCTCGCCGAAGATGCCCTCGGTCCGGGCCAGCAGGCGCATGCCCTCGACGATCTCCGCGTCCGTCACGTCCTCGACGGCGCCGCCGGTGCGGCGGCACACGTCAAGCACGTAGGGGCCGTCTGCGGGGTTGCCGATCGCCAGCGACTTCGCGATCGTCGACGGCTTGACCGGCGCGACGAAGTCACGTCCGGCCTTGAAGGCGGCCGACACCGGCGAGCAGCCCTCGGCCTGCGCGCCGAAGATCTTGTACGGCGCGTTGTCGACGAGGCCGAGCTTCGCGAACTCCGTGTAGGCCTTGTCGACCTTCGTCAGCTGCGATCCGGACGCGATCGGGATGACCGTCTGCTCCGGGATCCGCCAGCCGAGCTGCTCGGCCACCTCGTAGCCGAGCGTCTTCGAGCCCTCCGCGTAGTACGGGCGGACGTTGACGTTGACGAAGGCCCAGTCCTCCTCCTCGCCGGCGAGTTCGGAAGCGAGGCGGTTCACGTCGTCGTACGTGCCTTCGACGGCGATCAGCGTGCCCGCGTACACGGCCGTCGTCAGGATCTTCTGCTGTTCGAGGTCGGCGGGGATCATCACGACGGACCGGATCCCGGCGCGGGCCGCGGCGGCCGCGACGGCGTTCGCCAGGTTGCCGGTGGACGGGCACGCGAGCACCGAGAAGCCGAGCTCGCGAGCGGCGACCAGCGCGACCGCGACCACGCGGTCCTTGAACGAGTGCGTCGGGTTGCCGCTGTCGTCCTTCACCCAGAGCTTGCGCATGCCCAGCTCGCGGGCCAGGTTGTGCGCCCGGACGAGCTTCGTGCAGCCGGGCTCGAGATTCGGCGACTCGGCGACGTTCGCCGGCACCGGCAGCAACTGCTTGTACCGCCAGATGTTCTGCGGGCCGGCCGTAATGGTCGCGCGGGTGATCTCGTCGAAGTCGTACGCGACCTCGAGGGGGCCGAAGCACTCCCCGCAGGCGTACAGGGGGCCGATCTCGTAGCTCTCCCCGCACTCTCGGCAGGACAGGCCGGTGGCGGGGCCGAGCAAACGGGTGGGGGCGGTCGTCATCAGAAGGAGTCCTCTCCTCATCTTCCCCGCGGCGATCTGCCACGAGCCGGATTTGGCACCTTCTCCCGCGCGCTTACATGGTTGGAGGTCATACGCGAGTTGGTTGCCGGGGCCTCAACGAGCCGGTCTCTAAGCCCCTCTGGATGAGCGGTGTTCAGTTGTGGCTGAGACTGTAATCCAGTCCGCAACTCGTCAGCGCGTCCGATCGCTCACACCCCAGGGGGCCTCGCCCGTGCAGCCGCAGGTCAGAGCCTGGTTCGACAGGCGCACCTCCGCCGCGGGCGACTGGGCGCCCGCGGACCTGCTGGCGGCGAAGACGGCCGCCGGCACCACCGTCAGCGTCGTGCTGCCCGCCCTCGACGAAGAGGCGACCGTCGGGCCGATCGTTGCGGCGATCCGCAGGGTTCTGCTGGCGACGGGCCTCGTCGACGAACTCGTCGTGCTCGACTCGGGCTCCACCGACCGAACCGCTGCGGTCGCCGCGGCCGCCGGCGCGCACGTCGTGCACCGCGACTCCGTCCTGCCCCGGCTGCCCGCCCGCCCCGGCAAGGGCGAGGTCCTGTGGCGCTCGCTTTACGTCACCGAGGGCGACATCGTCGCGTTCGTCGACGCGGACCTGACCGAGTTCTCCCCGGACGTGGTCGTCGGCCTGCTCGGCCCGTTGCTGTCCGACCCGAGCGTCGAGCTGGTCAAGGGGATGTACGACCGGCCCCTGCGCGCGGGCGAGTCCGTCCTGCCGGCGGGCGGCGGGCGGGTCACCGAGCTGGTCGCGCGTCCCGTCCTGAACGCGCGCTGGCCGGCCCTCGCCGGGTTCGTCCAACCGCTGGCCGGCGAGTACGCCGCGCGGCGCAGTCTGCTCGAGCGGCTGCCCTTCCCGTGCGGGTACGGGGTCGAGATCGCGCTGCTGATCGACGCCCTCGGCCTCGTCGGGCTGGACGCGCTCGCGCAGGTCGACCTCGGCGTCCGCCATCACCGGCACTCCGGCGATGCCGCGCTCGGGCGGATGGCCGCCGAGGTCTGGCAGGCCGCTCTGGCCCGGTCCGGGCGCGAGCCGGCGGCGTTCGACCTCGTCCAGTTCGCCCGGGTGGACGGCGAGTTCACGACGCTGAGCACCCAGATCTCGGCGGACGAGCGGCCGCCGATGCGGTCGGTCCCCGAGTACGCGGCGCGACGGCGCCGGCTAGCGAGCGCATGAGCGGCGTCCAGATCGTCTACAGCGACCTCGACGGGACGATGGTCGGGCCGTGGGGCTGTTTCTTCCGCGCGCACGACCGCACCCCCGACCTGACCGCCGCCCGCGCGCTCGTCGACCTGCTCGCGGCGGGCCGCACCCTGGTTCTCGTCTCCGGGCGGACGCGCCCGCAGCTCGCCGAGGCCGCCCGCATCTTCGGGGCGGACGGGTTCGTCGGCGAACTCGGCGCGGTGCTCGGCTGGAACCGCGCGATGGACGTCGAGATCCTGCGCGGTGACATGCCGGAGCACTTCGCCGGGACGCTCGTCGAGGTGCTGCACGACGAGGGCCTGGTCGGCGAGCTGCTCGGGCGGTACGCGGGCAGGCTCGACTACCACTCGCCCTGGCACGCCGACCACACCTCCGACGTGATGCTGCGCGGTGCGGTCGACCCCTCCGAGGTGGAGGAATGGTTGCGCGCGCAGGGGTTCGGCTGGGTCCGGCTGCACGACAACGGGCGGCTGCCGCCGTACGACGCCCGGGCGCCGGAGCAGCACGTCTACCACCTGATGGCGGACGGGTTGTCCAAGGGCGGCGGGGTCGCGGCCGACCTCGCGCGGCGCGGCCTCGTCCCCGGGCAGGCAATCGCGATCGGGGACTCGCTCTCCGACCTGTCGATGGCCCCGCACGTGCGGCGGTTCTTCCTCACCGCGAACGGGCTGCACTCCCCGGCGGCCGCCGCCGCGGTGGCCGCGACGCCGAACGCGACCGTCTGTGCCGGTGAGGTCGGCGCCGGGTGGGCAGAGGCAGTTCGATACGCGTTGGAAACCTGAAAGGTGGACGAGATCACCCCCGTTCTCTAGGCCTCGTTTCAGGTCGGCTCTGTAGGTTCGACGCCATGAGCGAGCCGACGGCCGAACTGATGGTCGCGTCCAACCGGGGCCCGCTCACGTTCTCCCTCGGGCCGGACGGCCGGCTCGCCTGCAAGCGCGGCGGGGGCGGCCTCGTCGCGGGCCTCTCGGCCGAGGGCATCGCCGGGCGCGTCACCTGGGTCTGCGCGGCGATGTCCGTGGCCGACCGGACGGCCGCGCGCAACTCCCCCGGCGGCCGCCTCGACCTCGGCGGCTACCCGACGCTCGGCCCGCTGCGGATGCTCCCGCTCGACCCGGCGATGTTCCACCGGGCATACAACGGCATCGCGAACTCGGTGCTCTGGTTCGTCCACCACCTGCTCTTCGACACCCCGATGCGTCCGGAGTTCGACAACCGGTTCGCCCGCGACTGGGAGGCGTACCAGACCTACAACGCCGCGTTCGCCGACGCGCTCGCGCAGGACGCGGCGCCCGGCGGCCGCGTCCTCGTGCAGGACTACCACCTCACGCTGACCCCGGCCCTGCTCCGCGCCCGCCGCCCCGACCTGCGCATCGGCCACTTCTCGCACACCCCGTGGGCACCCCCGGACTACTACCGGATGCTCCCGGACGACGTCGCGATCGAGGTGCTCGAGGGCGTCCTCGGCGCCGACTACGCCGGGTTCCTCACCCTGCGCTGGGCGAGCGCGTTCATGGACTGCTGCGAGTCCTTCCTCGACGCGACCCTGGACCGCGACGCCCTGACCGTCCAGCACAAGGGCCGCACCGTCCAGGTCGGCATCCACCCCCTCGGCGCGGACGGGGAGCACCTGCGCGCCCGCGCCGCCCAGCCGGACGTCGCCGCGTACCGCGCGACGCTGGCCGAGGTCGTCGGCGACCGCCGCCTGATCGTCCGCGTCGACCGCACCGAGCTGTCCAAGAACATCACCCGCGGCCTGCGCGCCTACCGCGAGCTGCTGCGGCACCGGCCGGAGTGGCGCGGCCGCGTCGTCCACCTGGCCTGCGCCTACCCCAGCCGCCACGACCTGCCCGAGTACCGCGAGTACTCGGCCGCCGTGCAGCGCATTGCGAAGGAGATCGACGACGAGTTCGGCACCGACACCTGGCAGCCGCTGATCCTCGCCGTCGACGACGACTTCCCCCGCTCGCTCGCCGCCCTGCGGCTGGCCGACGTCGTGGTCGTCAACCCGATCCGGGACGGCATGAACCTCGTCGCCAAGGAGGCGCCGGTCGTCTCCGACGCCGGCTGCGCCCTCGTCCTCTCGCGCGAGGCCGGCGCCTTCGACGCCCTCGGCGCGGACGCGATCGCGGTCAACCCCTACGACGTCTCGGGTACCGCCCGCGCCATGCACGAGGCGCTGACGATGGACCCGGCCGAGCGCGCGGAACGCTGCGCCCGCCTCGTCGCGAACGCGACCGCCTGCCCGCCCCGCCAGTGGTTCGCCGACCAGGTCGCCGCGCTCTACTGAGGTCGTCAGGAGTCCGATGCCGCACGCCGATCCCGCCTGGGAACCCCGTGCGTCCGCAATCAGCGTCCTATAACGGGTCGATGGTCGGATAACGGGTCGATGGTCGGACGCACGGGTGGGCAGTCACCCGAGCCCCCTCTAAGCCGGCCCGAACGAGTCGGCGCCCGTCCCCGTGCCGGGCGTGCCGGGCGGCGGGCGGCGCCGGTCCGGCAGCTGCCGGCGGTCCGGCAGGGGCCCCTCCTCCAGCGACGGGTCGCCGAAGTGCGGGGCGACGCGGACGGGGACGCCGTTGAGGACGGCGGTCCCGGTCAGCGCGTCGACGACCGCGTCGTCGACGAGCACGTTCACGTTCACGCCGGGGCGCTCGGCGGCGACCCGCAGGCGCGAGCCGGGCTGGTCGTGCCCCCAGCCGTGCGGCAACGACACCACGCCGGGGATGACCTCGTCGGTGATCTCGACGGTCGCGATCAACGTCCCCACGCGAGAGGTGACCCGCGCCCGACCCCCGTCGCGCAGGCCGAGGCGCGCGGCGTCCGCGCCGTTGACGTGCAGGGTGCAGCGCCGCGCACCGGCGACCATCGCCGAGAGGTTGTGCATCCAGGAGTTGTTCGACCGCAGGTGCCGGCGGCCGACCAGGACGAGGTCGTCCGGCGCCGGCAGGTCGTCGTCCAGGGTCGCGCGGACCTGCTCGACCTCCGCGATCAGCGCCGCCGGGGCCAGTTCGATCCGCCCGTGCCACGTCCGCAGGGCGCCGGGCAGGCGCGGCTCGAGGGCGCCGAGGTCGAGGCCGTGCGGCGACTTCTCCAGGTCGTCGAGCGTCAGCCCGTACGGCCCGGCGTGCAGCAGGACGTCGAGGAGGCGCTCGGGCCCGGTGCGGCCGGGGGGCAGCGCGTCGAGGTCGATCCGTTCCCTGGCCGCCATCGCGGTGGCGACCTGGTCGTCCCAGGCGCAGATGTCGTCGTCCGCGTGCCCGCCGGCGGCGATGATCGCGAGCCGGCCGAGGGTCTCCCATTCCGGGTACATGCCGAGCGGCAGGGGCAGCACCGGCGGGGAGTAGTTCGCGACGTTGCGGCACGCGTAGTTGTAGAGCAGGACGTCGTAGTGCGGCCGCTCGAGCGGCGAGGGGACGGGCAGCACGATGTCGGCGAGCGCGGCGGTCTCGCCCAGGTAGGTGTCGACGCAGACGAGCAGTTCGAGCGAGGAGAGCGCGGCGTGCAGCCGCCCGGAGTTCGGGACGGACCGAGCCGGGTTCCCCGCGATGGTCAGCAGCGCCCTGACCTGGCCTTCCCCCGGTGTGTCGATCTCCTCCGCGAGGCACGCCGTCGGCAGCTCCCCACAGATCTCCGCCAGCCCTCGCACGCGACTTCGCCATCGTCCGAGGGGGAAGGGGCGTCGCTCCCCCGGCCGGACCGCGTTCGGCAGGCCGGCGTTCGCGGGCAGCGGGAACATCGCGCCACCGGGCCGGTCCAGGTTGCCGGTGAGGACGTTCACGACGTCCACGAGCCAACTCGTCACGGTCGCGAAGCGCGACGTCGACGTGCCCATGCGGCCGTACACGACCCCCGCGCCGGCGTCGGTCAGGTCGCGGACGACCCGGCGGATCGTCGCCGGGTCGATCTCCGTCGCGGGCGCCACCCGCTCGGGAGTGAACTGGCGAACGACACTCGCCACCTCCTCGAGACCGTCGGTGAACTCGGCGAGCGGGCCCAGGTCGACGCGGTCCTCCGCGAACAGGACCTGGGCCATCGCGAGCAGCAGCAGCGCGTCGGTGCCGGGACGGATCCGCAGGTGCTCGTCGGCCCCCTCCGCCGAGACGGAGCGCCGCGGGTCGACGACGACGACCCGCCCGCCGCGGCGGCGGAGCGCGCGCAGCCGGGCCCGCATGTCCGGGGCGGTGAGCATCGACCCGTTGGACACGATCGGGTTCGCCCCCAGCATGAGGACGAAGCGCGTGCGGTCCACGTCCGGGACGGCCACGGTGAACGGGTTGCCGAACATCATCGAGGACGCGACCTGCTTCGGCCGCTGGTTCAGCGACGCCGCGGAGAACACGTTGCGGGTGCCGATCGCAGCCAGCAGGGCGTCCGTGTAAAGCAGCGGGCCGAGCGCGTGGGTGGACGCGATGCCGGAGAACACGGCGACCGCGTCCGGGCCGTACGCGTTCAGGATCGGCGGCAGCCGGGCCTCGATCTCCGCGAACGCCTCCCCCCAGGACGCCTCCACGAGCCGGTCGCCCCGGCGCACCATCGGCGTCCGCAGGCGGTCCGGGTCCTCGTGCAGTCCCTTGACCGCCACCCCCTTGGGGCAGATGAACCCCTGAGAGAACACGTCTTCCGGATCGCCCCGAATTTCCAGCACCTGGTCGAAGCCGTCCGTGACCACCGAGAGCCCACAGGTGGCCTCGCACAGCGGGCACGTGTAAGGAACGGCGGGCACGACCCCTTCCTACCGCAGCGCGACGGGCGGTGTCGTCGGCCGTCCGGTCATCATTCGGCCAGGTCAGCCAGGGCACCTAGCAAAGCAAGCAGACCGCCGGGGCCCGGGACGACGAGGTCGGCCCGCTGCGCCGGGGCGATCACCTCGGCCGAGGTGACTCCGACGGTCAGGCCGGGGATGCCGCTGGCTCGGGCGTGCTCGACCGCGTCGAATGCCGCGAGGTCGCCGAGATCGTCTCCGGCGTAGAACAGCACGCCGGCCCCGCACTCCGCCGCGTACGCCAGCAGGGCGGACCCCTTGTCGACCCCCGGCGGGCGCAGTTCCAGGACGTTGCGGCCCGGTTCGAGGTTCAGCCCGTGCCGCTCGGCGAGGCCGGCGAGGGGGCCGCGGAGCTCGTCCGTCGCCAGGTTCGGGTCGGCGGCACGGCGGGTGTGGACGGCCAGGGAGGCGTCCTTGTCCTCGACGGCGACGCCCTCCAGCCGCGGCCCGACGCGGGCGCGGACGGCCTCGACCACGCGGAACAGTTCGGCGCGCGCCGCGGCGACCCCGGGGTGCGGCGGAGGGGTCAGGACGCGGCCGGTCCCCGCGTCCCAGCGGTCGGCGCCGTACAGGCCCAGCACGACCAGCCGGCCGAGCCCCGGCGCGGCGCCGAACCCGCCCAGCTCCGCGGCCACGGCCGCCGGGCGGCCGGTGACAACGGCGAGCGAGCCGAAGGTGCCGGCCAGGCGGGCGAGCAGCGGCAGCACCCCGGGGGCCGGGTAGGCCCGCGCGGGATCCGCGACGATCGGCGCCAGCGTGCCGTCGTAGTCGAGGGCGACCAGCGCCTCCCGCGGCCGCGCCAACAGGGCGGCCAGGCCCGCACGACCGGCGGCGCTGCGCGGTACGGGCAGGCTCACCGTCAGTCCTTCGGGTAGTCCTTGGCCAAGATCACAGTGAGTCGCTTCTTCCCGATTCCGGAGAACGCAGGCCTGATCCGGTTGACCTGCGAAAACTGCGCCTCGAGCGCCTCGGCCTGAGCCTCGAACCCGGGCGGGTAGTAGACGGTTGTCAGGGGCACGTTGCCCCTGAAGTCGCCGGTCCGCTTGACCGTCCAGCCGCCCTCCTCGAGCAGCTTCCGGAACCGCCCCGCCAGGCCGTCCCGCTTCGTCTCGTTCAGGACGACGACCTCGATGCTGCCCGGGCCGGCGGTACTGCCGGGTTCGGCGGTCGGGGTCGGCGTCACCTCGGGGTCGGGCGTCTTCGTCGGGACCGGACCGAACGCGGACGGGGCCGGATTCGCCGTCACCACCGGGTCCGCGGCACGCTCGCGGGCCCGCCGGTCCTTCGCCGACTCGCCGTCCTGCCCGAACGCGAGGATCAGGACCCCGACCAGGACGAGGACGGAGAAGGCCGCCAGCGCCGACGTCGCGACGGCGGTCAGGACGGCCCCGCGCGGGCGGCCCAGGTCTTTCCTCGGGCCCGGCGCCCCGGCGCTCACGGGCACCTCGAAGTCATAGCCACATCGTCACCGACGTGGGCGTCACGAGGCGGCAGTTCCGGGCAGTTCGACGCGCCTGTCAGGCGTCGAGACCGAGCCGGCGGGCCGAGCGGGCACGCTGACGGGCGGTACGCAGGCGACGCAGGCGCTTGACCAGCATCGGGTCGAACGCGAGCGCGTCCGGGCAGTCGATGAGCGCGTTGAGTATTTGGTAGTAGCGGGTCGCCGACATGCCGAACAGCTCGCGGATCGCCTGCTCCTTGGCCCCCGCGTACCGCCACCACTGACGCTCGAACGTCAGGATCTCGCGGTCACGCTCGGCGAGGCCGGGCGCGGCGGGCGGGGCCTCGTGCGGGCCCGTCGCCTGACTGGGCAGCAACACCGGGTCGAGAGCATTGGCGGCTTCCATGCGGATCCTCCGAAGGTTCTCGTGCGACAGGTTCTCGTGCGACAGGTGCACGGTCGACAGGCTGGCGGTCGACCCTGACAAAAAACGACGCTACGTCGCGTCCTGCCCCCATCGTACGGCCGAACCACATCCCTGTCATTCACCCCGGCGAACCGGCCGCTGCCCACAATGGCACGCACGAACGAGCGCCCGCCACCGCGATGCGGTGACGGGCGCTCAGGTTCCTACCGTGCCGACGTGCCGTCCGGACTAGCGGGCGGCGTGCAGGCCCATGCCGTTGCGGCGGCGGGTCACCAGGGTGACACCGGTGCCGGCGAGGGCCAGGCCGGCGCACATGAGCAGCGCGGTGGCGTTGGCGTCCCCACCGGTGTGCGGCAGCGCGACGGTCTCGACGGTCTCGACCTTGGTGGTCTTGTTCTTGTGCGCAGCCTTGACGGCCTTCGGCTTGTTGTTGCTCGGCGCGTTGGTGTTGATGCCACCGACGACACCGCCGACGACGCCACCGACGACACCGGTGACCGTGTCGACCACGCCGGTGACGGTGTCGACGACGCCGGGAACGGCGCCGGTGACGCCACCGACAACGCCGGTCACGGCCGGGACGAGGCCCGTGACGGTGCCGACGACCCCGGGAACGGCGCCGGTGACCCCACCGACGACGCCGGCGGCCGGGGTGCCCGCGAGGACACCGGTGACAGCGTCGGTCGGGAGGCCCGCGCCGCCGCCGAGGATGCCGGTGACAGCGTCGGTCGGGAGGCCGGAGCCGCCGCCGAGGATGCCGGTGACAGCGTCGGTCGGGAGGCCGGAGCCGCCACCGAGGACGCCGGTCACGGCGTCGAGCGGGACGATGGAAGAGCCGGTGGCCCCACCGAGCAGGCCGGTGACCGGGCTGAGCAGGTCGTTGCCTGCGGCAGAGGCGGAACCGGCGGACATGATGCCGACGGGCAGGACGAAGGCGGAGATGGCGGCGACAGCGACAACGCGACCACGAAGCTTGAGACCGGACATGATTGAAGAACCCCCTGGTTGTTTACGGAAAGCACCTGCCACGAGTCGGCAACCCCCCAGCCGCTACGACTCGTGACCCCTTGCGGTGCATCTTGCGTCTCGGGGGCTAGGACGCAGTCCCCTGACCTGCGGTTCCCTCGTTCTTCGCATAACTTTAGGCTGGACTGCGATTACTTTTCGTAGTCGTACGGTCGCTCTCGGCGGACAACTTGACCCGAATCGGGCGTAACCCCGACACCCGCAGGCCGGTCGGTCCGGGCGAGCCACCGAACCCGAAGGTCAAGCCGATCTCACGAACACATTGCGCGTGTATGAGATTCGATTTAACAAATCTTGACGTAAATGCTTTTCGTCTTTAATCTGGGGTGGTCGATACCTCGACAAATCGGACTTAGCGCCCTTCCCGTGTGGGGCCCGCCACTCCGCTGAGTAGGCGAATACCGGGACAAAGGACGCAGCAATAGGCCGAATGGGTCAAGCGCGTCTTACTTTTCGTGACCGCCTTCTGGGCTTCTGTTTCCTATGTCTTGGTCTAATCGCATTTCGTCGTCTAGAGTTCCGCGGGTTCCGCCACCGACGTCCGACCTTTGGGTTCGCCCCGTCGGATCGATCGCCCTAGCTGCGTGACCCAGTCCTGTCAGGAGGCCGCCGTGCGCGGGATGATCTCGGCGATCCTCGCCGCACCCTCGGACCAACCCACCTTCAACTCGAGCGGCATCGTCGAGTGGGTGGTGCGCGCGATCATCCCGCTGCTCCTGCTGGTCGTCGGCCTCGGCATCATCGCCTCCGCCCGCAAGGGCAAGCTCTCCGACAACGCGAACACCGTGACCAACGTGCTCATCGGGCTCTCGGTCATCGCCGGCGCCGGTCTGCTGTTCGGGTTCGCCCAGCAGATCACGGACCTCATGTTCAGCGGATGAGCTGACCCGTGCGTCTGCAACCCGACGACGACGTCTACCGCATCAACGCGGTCTGGCTCGGCCCCCGCGGGCTGACCCTGCCCTGGGTCGCCCGCTACACCGCGTACGCGATCTGGCTCGCGGCGTTCGTCACCATCCTCCTGTTCGAGGTCGTCACTCCCCTGCCGGTCGGCGTCCCGCCGATGTGGGAGTTCGCGATCTCCGTCCTGGCCACGTACGCGGTGATGGGTTTCGTCGACCACGAACGTCCGCTCCGCGCGGTGCTGGAGGTCGCCCGTGCCGAGGTCACCGGCCCGCGCGGGACCAGCGCACCCGCCACCTGCGCGTGCAGCCCGCCGGCGTCCGCGTGCGGACCCGGAGCGCCGACATCACGAGGGAGCTTCCGCAACCGTGAGCGAAGCCAGCAAACGAGGCGCCGAAGCCTGCCCGCAGGACCCCGCGGGTCGGTCGGGAACGTGACCGTCCCGCCCCCGTCGAGCTGGCGTTGCGCGAGATCGACGACCACCTGACGTTCACCGTCGTCGGCGGCGTGGGCGTGGTACGTCCTGCCCGCCCAGCAGTGGGCGTTCCGCAGCGAGCACCAGCGGCTGAACCTGCTGCTCGACTCGGGCGACGCGTACGCGGGGCTCGCCGGGCGCCGCCTGCACCTGCGGGTCACCTCGCGGCCGTACCCGGCGGCGTCCTGGGCCCGCGGGCTCGACCAGCGCACGCCCGCGCCCGCTGGCCGGCGTCGCCGGGCGAGCGTGGGGCGACCACCTCGTCCGCGTCCAGCAGCACCTGCGCGCGACGACGATGGCGGAGAAGGAGGTCTACCTCGGCGTCCGCCTGGCCGGCCGCGGCTCGGCGGACCTGCTCCTGGACCGCGTGCTGCGCCGCACCACCGAGCCGCGAGGTCGACCGGGTCGCCCGAGCGGCCGAGTCCGGTCACCGAGGTCGTCGCCGGCCCCGGCCTCGGCGGGCGACCCGCGACCGCCGCCGAACTCGAGTGGCTGCTGCGCCGCTCGGTCGGCCTCGGCCTGCCCGCCCCCGGGCTCGCTGTGCCCCGCCCCCGGCGGGCACTGGGACACCGAGGACCTGCACGCGTTCACCGACGGCATCTCCTACGAGGCCGTGCCGTTCGCGCCGACGACCACCGTGCACGGGACGCTCGCGGACGGCCGCCGCCTCACCCGCCACGTCGCGGTGCTCACCGTCGGGCGGATGCCCGAGATCGAGGTGCCGGACGGCGCGCACGAGCCCTGGATCGCGCACACCGACCGGCTGCCGTTCGGCGTCGAGTGGTCCGCGCGGCTCGACATGCTCTCCGGGGCCGAGGCGCAGCAGGCGATCGCAGCGCAAGCTCCTCGTCGTCCGCGACATGCAGCGGCACTACTCCGACCACGACCTGGACGAGCCGCTCGCGCTCGAGCGGCAGGCCCGGCACGCGCGGGTCGTCGAGGACGAGATGACCCAGGGCTCGGACGTGATCGCGAACCGCGTGCACGGCTGGTACCGGATCGCGGTCTGGGGCGGCACGGAGGAGGAGTGCCTGGAGCGGTCCCGCAAGGTCGTCGCGTCCTACCGCAACCGGCGGATCGCGATCGAGCACCCGAAGGCCCAGTTCGCGCTGCTGCGCGAGTTCGTCCCGGGCGAGCCGCTGGCCTGCACCGCGTACCGGCGGCGGATGCCTGCGCTCTATCACGCGGCTGCCGTGCCGACGGTGTCGGCGAACCTCGGCGACCGGCGCGGGCCGTACATCGGCTACACCTGCGGGTCCTCGCGCCGGGCGGTCATGTTCGACACCCACTACGCGACCGAGATCCGCGAGACGTCCGGGCTGGTGCCGGTCGTCGGCGAGCTGGGCAGCGGCAAGTCGGTGCTGATGGGGCTGATGACCTACGAGGCCGTGCGCCGGCGCGGGATCTCCTCGGTGCTGCTCGACCCGTCCGGCCCGCTGGCCCGGCTGACCGAGCTGCCCGAGCTGCGCGACCGCTCCCGGCACATCGACCTGACCCAGGCGGCGCCCGGCACGCTGAACCCGTTCGCGGTCGTCGCGGCGCCGCGGCGCGACCAGTACGGCGACGACGACGCGTTCGGCGAGGCGAAGGTCCTCGCCGCGCAGGACCGCAAGCTGCTCGCGCTCGACATCGCGCGGATGCTGCTGCCGCCCTCGCTGGACGTGCATGCCGCAGACCCGGATCGTCCTGTCCGACGCGGTCCGCGCCACCGGCGGCGCGCCGCATGTCGAGCCTGTGGACGGTGATCGAGCAGCTCGAGGGCCACGACGACCCGCACGGGCAGGTCGTCGCGAACTACCTGCGCGACATGGCCGAGATGCCGCTGGCCCGGCTGTTCTTCCCCACCGGCGACGCACCTGCCGGCCCGGTTGGACACCACCCTGACCGTCCTGACGATGCCCGGTCTGGTGCTGCCGCCGCGCAACGTCGCCCGCGAGCACTGGTCGACGTCCGAGCAGATGGCGGTGCCGCTGCTGCACCTGGCGTCCTGGTACGCCTCCCGGGCGATCTACGGCCGCGAGATGCACGAGCGCAAGCTCGTCGCGCTGGACGAGATCCACTTCCTGGGCGAGTGGGGCGCCGGGCGGGCGCTGTTCACCCGGCTCGGCCGCGACTCGCGGAAGTGGAACACCTGCGTCCTGGCCGCGTCGCAGAACCCCGAAGGACGTCCTCGGCATGGACGTCGCGAACTTCATGGCCGCCGCGTTCGTCGGGCCGGATCGAGGACGAGGAGAACGCCGCCGACGGCCTGCGCATGCTCCGGGTGCCCACGGGCGTCGGGTACGAGCGCGTGCTGTCGATGCTCTCGCCGCGCGGCGGGACCTCGGGCGGGGACCGAGCGCGTCGCCTCGCGCGAGTTCGTGCTGCGCGACGTCGACGGCCGCGTCGACAAGATGCGCGTCGACCTCACCCACAACCCCGGCCTCCTGGCCGTCCTCGACACGACCGCCAAGCCGGCCGCGCAGCCGTTCGGCGCCCGGCCGGAGGAGTTCTCGTCGGTGAACGTGAACGTCGACGTTCCCGTCGACCCTCGTTCGCTGTTGCCCGTCGCCGGCGACGACGAGATCGCGTTCGTGTGAGGCCGATCCGTCGACGACTCCGACTGGCGTTCAGCGCGGTCTTCCTGGCGATCCTGGCCGCCCTGGTCGTCGCGCCGAGTTCCGCGTCCGCGCTGGGGCTCGACTGCAAGGACGCCCCGGCGCCCGAGATCCCCGGCCGCGGGCTGACGGGGTTCTTCGCCGGCGAGCCGAAGGACACTCGCGCCGGCCGGCGACCCGTTCGCGGCGGACGCGACCACCACGATCTACGAGCAGTACGGGTACGCGGGCCTGCGCTGGAACAACTACGACCTGGGCTGCGGCCCCGACGCGACCCGAGCCCCGGACGCGGTCGCCGGCACGGCGATCGCGAACTGGATGTTCAACCTGCCCAAGGTCGCGGTCGCGTTCACCAACTCCGTCGTGTCGGTGGCGTTCGAGCCGTCCTTCTTCTCGGTGTTCGACCCGGTGGTCTCCGACGTCTCCGACGCGCTCTACACGAACGTGTTCGCCGCGTGGGTCCCGCTGACCCTGGCCGCCACGGGGGCGTTGCTGCTGTGGCGGGCCCGACGGGCGAACTTCGCCTCGTCCACGGCGGCGGCGGGGTGGGCGCTGATGGTGCTCGTGGTCGCGACGGCCTTGTTCCGCTGGCCGGTCGAGGCGGGGTCGGCCGCGGACGCGTCGATGTCGGCTGCCCTGGGGTCGGTCTCGCGAACGGTCGGCGGGCAGCCGGCCGACGCGTCCGGGCCGGACAGCACCGCGGCGGCGACGCACGAGTCACTGCTCTACAACGCCTGGCTGGCCGGGACGTTCGGGACCGCGGACTCCGAGACGGCCCGCAAGTACGGCCCGGCGATCTTCGACGCCTCGGCGCTCACCTGGCGCGAGGCGAAGACGCTGCGCGAGGACCCCGACAACGGGCAAGAAGATCATCTAGGCGAAGCAGCACAAGTTCACCGAGACGGCGGAGCAGATCAAGGACGCGGACCCCGACGCGTACGAGTACCTGATCGGCAAGCGCTCGGACGCCCGCGTCGGCTACGCGCTGTTGGCGGCGTTCGGGGCCTTGTGCGCCCTGCCGTTCCTGTTCGGCGCCGCGCTGCTCGTCCTCGCGTCTTTCCTCATCGTGCGGGTCTCGGTGATGCTCTTCCCTGCCGTCGCGACGCTCGGGGTGTTTCCCGCGATGCGCCAGACGGTGGTCAACGTCTTCGGCATGGTCGCCGGGGCGCTCGTGAACGCCCTGCTGTTCGGCGTCGCCGCGGCCGTCGCGCTGCGCGGGATCGGGCTGCTGCTCGCCCCCGGCGCCCCGCTGCCCGAGTGGCTCGCGATCACGCTGCTCCTCCTCTTCACCGGCGTGCTCTGGGTGGCGCTGCGCCCCGTCCGGCGGATGGCCCTGATGGTCGGCGCGGACGTCGGCGTGGCCCGCGGCCGGACGGCGCTCGTGCGCGCGCTGGCCCTGCGGCGGCGGGAGAGCGCGCCGGTCGAGGCGGCGGACGAGCCCGGCGCGCCGGCCGAGCCGATCGCGCGGCCGGACCGGGCCTTCCTGCCCGCGCGCTCCGAGGCGTTCTCCCTGCCGGACGGCGGCGCCGGCCCGACGGGCCGACGGGGGCGACCGGTGCCCGCGGCGCCGGGCGGCGGTCCGCTCGTCTGGGCGGCGCGCGCGGGCGGTGGACCGCCGGAGAAGGACGGCGGCGGGCGGCCGGGTCCTGGGTCGAACGGCGTCGTCGGGCCCGTGCCCGGCGGCACCGCCGCGGCCGCGGGGCTCGGCGAGCGCCGGCCCGCCGACCCGAGCAGGACGCCCGTGGAGGCCTTCGCCGCCGCCGACGTCCGCCGGGACCTCGCGCGCAGCGGCCACGCGAGCGGCCTGCGCAGCGGCTCGCCGAACGGGACGCTGCACGGGGCATCGCATGGTGCATCGCATGGGGCGCCGAACGGGGCGCCGAACGGGGCGCCGAACGGGGCGCCGAACGGGGCGCCGCCGCGCTGGACGGCGGCGCGACCGGAGAGCGGGAGCACGTCCGCCGGGGCCGCACTCGCCGGCGCGGCCCGGACGCGGGCGCCGCGGCCGGCGGGCGACGACGCCGGGCGGCTCTACGTCCCCGCCGGGACGACGCCGGCGTCCGGCTCCTCCGTCCCGCCCCCGCCGCTGCCCGCCGACGGCCGGGGCAGCGACGCCGGGGACCTCGCCGACCTCAGCGGGATCTACCGGCCCGGCGAGTACGGCCGGCCCGGACAGGACGGCTGACGCGATGCCCAACGACCTGCTGGCCTGGAGCTTCCACTCGCCCAGACGCCTGCTCGGGGTCGCCGCGGGCGCGCTGCTGGCCGTCACCCTCGGCGTCACCGGGATGTCGCACGCGGTCGGGGGCGGGCCGGGCCGGGCCGCGTCCGAGGCGCCGCCGGGCGCGACCGCTTCCCCCGCCCCGTCCGCCACGAGGACACCCGCGCTGGGTCCGACCGGCTCGTCGATCCTGGTGCCCGTCCCGGACGCCGTCGCGTCCGAGGTGGCCCGCACCTTCGTGCAGGCGTGGCTCGCCGGGCCCTCCGCCGAGACCGACGAGGCGTGGCGCAAGAGCATGCGCCCGTACGTGACCAGCGAGTTGTATGCCGGGCTCGCGGAGGCGGACCCGGCGCGCGTCCCCGCGGACACGGTCGGCGGTGGGCCGACGTCCGCGCGCCTGGTGGGCGAGTTCGTCAACGAACTGACGGTGCCTCTGACGAGCGGCAGCGGGATCGACGTGACCCTGGCCTACGACGGCACCACCTGGCGGGTGACCGAGGTCGAGGAGTCGAGCGGCCCGTGAGGATCCTCGGCAAGACCCTCGTCGGCGCGAGCGTGCTCAGCACGGGCATGTTCGGCGTCCTCGTCTCGATGCTGTTCCTGAGCATCGCGAACGAGGAGAGCTCGTTCGCCGCCGTGCCGACGTCCGTCGTGCTCGGTTCTGCCGCAGCTGCCCGGGCGACCCGAAGAACCTGACGGAGGATCAGCGCCGCAACGCGCAGACGATCATCGAGGTCGGCAAGGAGCTGAAGGTCCCGCCGCGGGGCTGGACGATCGCACTGATGGCCGCGCTGCAGGAGTCCTCGCTCGACAACATCCCCTACGGCGACCGCGACTCTGTCGGCCTGTTCCAGCAGCGCGACGCGTGGGGGCCGTTCGACGTCCGGATGGACCCGGCCGCGTCCGCGCGGATGTTCTACACCGGCGGCCGGGACGGCCAGCCCGGCCTGCTCGACGACCGCGGCTGGAAGGAGATGCCGCTCGGCGCCGCCGCCCAGGCGGTGCGAGCGCTCGGCGTTCCCGTTCGCGTACGACAAGCACGAGGGGACGGCCGCGGCGCTGGTCAGCCAGCTCGGCGACGCCGACCCCGCCGCCTGCGGCGAGGAACTCGCCCCCGGCGTGTGGACGCTGCCGACCGTCGAATTCCTACCGGCTCACCTCCCCGTACGGCTCGCGGATCCACCCGCGCCGCCAGACGCTCGACATGCACACCGGCCTCGACATGGCCGTCCCCGTGGGGACGCCCGTCTACGCCGCGACGTCCGGGAAGGTGGTCTCGGTCTCGCCCGGCTGGAGCGGCGGGTACGGCAACCTGCTGAAGATCTCGCACGCCGACGGCGTCGAGACCTGGTACGCGCACCTGTCCGAGTTCGACGTCAGCCCCGGCGACCTCGTCGGGCCCGGCGCCCAGGTCGCCCGCAGCGGCAACACCGGCAGTTCCACCGGCCCGCACCTGCACTTCGAGGTCAGGGTCAACGGCACCCCCCGCGACCCCGCCCCGTTCCTCCCGAACGGCTAGAGCACCACCCGTGCGTCCGACCAGCGACTCGCTATTACGGGTCGATGGTCGGACGCACGGGGTGCGGGGTAGCGTTCAGCCGCTCGCCCAGGGAGGGAGATTCGTGCGCCTCAGCACAGGACTACTCGTCGCGGCGCTGTCGGGTCTCGCCGCGTGCGGGTCGGACGAGGCCGAGGCCCCGGCGGCGGCCCCGAGCGTGTCCGCGGCGCCTGCAGAGACGACGCCGACCGAGACGATCAGCGTCCCGTGGCGGCTCGCGGGGGCGGACGGGGTGTTGCTGGAGATCCGGGTCGCCGGGGCGGGGTGCGTGAGCTTCCAGAATCTGGACGTCGAAGAGACCGCGACGAAGGTCACGATCGCCGCGCAGGCGGTCAAGGACTCCTCGCCCGGCACGTTCTGCTCGCAGGAGGTCACCACCGAGCAGGCCCCGCAGGCGTTGGAGAAGCCGCTCGGCAAGCGCAAGCTGGTGCACGCGCCGATCTCCGAGGGCTGGGACGGCCCGAAGACCCTGGGCGCCGACAAGCGCTGACCCGCGTTCGAGGGGGCCCGCCGCGTCCCCTGGTGCAGCCCGCGCGGGCGCGGCTAGGGTCGAATCATGGAGTCGCAGGGGGACTCGCAGGAACGCGAGAGGTGGGAGGTCCCGCACGTCCACCGCGCTCCGGACGCGCCGCGGCACACCGCGCCCGGCACCTTCTCCCCGCCCGAGGACGCGTGCGACCGGGCAGGCCGCTCCGCAGCCGGACCCGGCCGCCTGCGGCCGGGCCCGCGCGCCGGACCCCCGACCTCGCGACCGTCGCGGCGGTGATCGTCGCGCTCCCGCTCGTCGCGCTGAGCTTCTTCGTCGTCCTGCTCGTGCTGTTCGTGCGTCGACGTGGCGCTGCGCTTCGTCGACCTTCCGCTCGGGCTGGTCGTGCTCGGCTGGCTCGGCGTCCGGCGCGCTGGTGTTCCTGCCGGCGGCCGAGCCGCACCTGGCCCGCCGGCTGCTCGGGTTGCGCCGGCCGACCGACGCGGAGGACGTCCTCGTCCAGGCCGCGTGGCAGGAGGTGGCGCCGGCCGCGGGTGTCGACCCGTCGACGTACACGCTCTGGATCGACGACCGGCCCGGGGTGAACGCGTGCGTGCCCGGGCGGGCGGTTCCTCGCCCTGCCGCGCAGCATCGTCGAGCTGACTCCCCGTCAGCGGGCCGCAGTGACGGCGCACGAGCTCGCCCACCACCTGCGCGGGCACGCCGGCGGCGCGGCTGCTGATCCAGTGGTACTCGGCTCCGGCCCGGGCGATGCTGCGCACGCTGAGCGCGCTGATTCGCACCGGCGGACGCGGAAACGCGGTGCTCGCCCCGTTGGGTTGCGTCGTCGGGCTGGTGTTCCTGGCGCTCGCCGCGCTCGGGGTCTGGGCGGTCGTCACGATGCCGCGGCTGCGCGTGCCGCTGCTCGTGCTGCCGTTCCTGCCGCTCCTCGGGCACTGGGCCGAGAAGCGCTGCGACCGCCTCGCCGCCGACGCCGGGTACGGCCCCGACCTGCTCGCGGTGTTCGGCCGCTGGCAGGAGTCCGGGCAGGCCGACCGAGGCGGCGCCCTGGCCGGCCGGCCGACCGTCACGGCGCGCGCCGAGGCCCTGCGCTCGTACTCTAGGTGCGCGCGTGACGCCCGGCAAGGGTGTCGCGCGGCGTGCTCGTCCGCCGCTCGGCGCCGTCAGGTCACCCCGCAGGCCCGGGCCCACGCGGCGCCGCGTCCTGCCCGGCGCGTGGCTCGAGGCGCTGCGACCCGCCGGCCTGGGAGCAGCTGCGCAGCCTGTGGCAGGAGACCGACGCCGTGACCGACGTCGACAAGGCGCGCATCGCCCACGCCCTCGACGCTGGCCGACGAACTCCCCCGAACTGGCCGCCCGGCTGGCCGGCGACCTCCGTGCCCGCGGCGGGCTGGCGGCGCTGCACAGCAGCGGGATGCGCGACCTGCCGGTGCCGCGCCAGGCGGTGCACAACGTCGCCGAGGGCCAGCTCCTGCTGGGCCGCATCGTGCCCGACCCGCGCAACCACCCGCCCGCGGCCGCCGGCAACCTCGGCATCGACCACGACGTCCTGCGTACCTCGATGCTCGTCCTCGGTCCGACCGGCGCGGGCAAGACGCGCAGCGTCGCGGTGCCGATCGTCGAGCACCTCTCGCTGTCCGCGCTGGCCAACAAGTCGAGCGTCGTGGTGGTCGACCCGAAGGGGGACGACTTCGCCTACGACGGCTGGTTCGACGTGACCGTGGACGTGGAGAACCCGACGTGCGGGTTCAGCCTGTTCGGCGGCTCCACCGACCCGGACGAGGCGGCCGACCGGCTCGCCTCCGCGCTCCTGCCTGCCAGCCAGACTGACGATCCGTCAGGGAACGCGGACGCAGTCCGAAACGCCGTGTACGCCGCGCTCGCCCCGCTGCACGCGGCGCTCGGCCGCTGGCCGACGGTGGCCGAGCTGCGTGCGCGCGTTGCGGGCCGACGCCGCGACCGGTGGACGCGATCGCCGACTCGCTGCGCGGGCCACCCGGAGGCGGACCGGTTCGCCGAGCTGCTGGCGGTCCGGCGTTGCGCAGGCGACGGGCACTCGCGACCCCGCAGCGGCGGCCGTCGAGCGCCTAGCCCTGCTCGACCGGCCCGCGCTGCGGCGCCTGTTCGATCACCCGGCGCGGTCGTTCTCGATGCGCGAGATCAACTCCCCGACCCGCGTGCGGGTCGTGCTGCCGGAGGCCCGCTACCCGGAGGTCGCCCGCGTGCTGGCCCGGCTCGTGGTCGCGCAGTTCGTCCAGGTCGTCACCTCGCCCGACACCAACCGCGGCATCTTCAAGGGTCTGGTCGTCGACGAGGCCGGCCGCTTCGTGGACTCGTACGTCGCCGCGGGCCGTCGGCACGCGTGCGCTCCGGGAACGCCGGCCTGGTGCTGCTGGCGCAGTCGCTGGCAGAGTTCCCGCCCGACGTCGCGCACGCCGTGTTCGCCAGCGCCGGCTGCCGGGCCGTCCTCGGCGGGTTGCATCCCGCCGACGCCGACCTGTTCTCGACCGCGTGGGGCGAGTCGACGCGGTACGAGACGACCGTGTCGTACAGCGAGAGCACGACCGACGCCGACCAGGGCTCCAGCTGCGACCACGTCCGGCCGGTCGATGTCCGTCCGCCGGGTGGACGCGGCCCGCTGGAGCGTGTCCGACCTCGTCAGCGACCTCGCCCCCGGCCGGGCGTCGTCTCACTGACCCGCTCGGACGGCCGCCGGGTCGGCCCCGTCCACGTGGACGTCAGGAACTGACGAGTCGTCAGGCCTCAGTCAAGATCTGCTCGACGAGGGTCTTCAGCTTGGTGAAGTTGCTCGCCCCGATGATCCGGGCGGCGACGCGGCCCTGCTTGTCGAGCACGATCGAGCTCGGGATGGCCTTCGGCGGAAGGGTTTTACGGAACACCAGCTGCAGCTGGCCGTCCTGGTCGCTGACGCTCGGGTAGGTGATGCCCTGCCCCTTTTCGAAGGCGATCGCGGCACCCTCGGCGTCGTCCTTCGTGTTGATGCCGAGGAACTGGACACCGCGCGGCTCGAGCAGCGTCCACGCCTCCTGCAGTGCGGGCGCCTCGGCGCGACACGGCGCGCACCAGGACCCCCAGATGTTGATCAGCACGACCTTGCCGCGGTGGTCGGCGACGTCGAAGGTGCCACCGGCCAACAGCTCGGCCCGGTGAGCTCGATCGGGTCGCTGCGCTCGCCGACCGGGGTGATCGACACCGTGCCGGGGCCGGGGATGAACCCCAGCTCGCCGGCGCCGTCCACGTCGTCGGAGCCCCCGCACGCGGATGCGGTGGCGAGCAGGCACGCCGAGACGCCGGCGGCGACTGCCCGACGTCCTCGCCCCATCGACCCTCCCGGCCTCCCGCTCGTACGCAGGCGGCCATGCTAGGTCGGGGACTTTCAGACGGTACGCGCGCCCTGCGACCCACGCTGCGCGGGGAGCAGGACCTCGCGGCCCAGCGCCCGAGCGGCGGCCCGGAGGTGGTTGCGGCCGCGGGAGCGAGCCCGCAGCGAGGCGACGTTGTCGGCGTCGGAGACCACCCAGCGGTCTCGCGCGCCGAGCGTCTCGAGCGCGACGGCCAGCAGGCGGCGGGCGTCGCGGAAGGCGATCGGCAGGGGCAGGTCACCCGGGACGACCGACGGGCCGGCGGGCATCACGTGCTCGCGGGCGAAGGCGAGGTGCATCGCGGCGACTCGGACGTGGCGGACGGTCTCGTCCTCACGCGTGGTCAGCAACGCAACCAGGTCGGTCACAGCGTCGAGGATCTCCGCGAGTGCCTCGGATCCGGACACGTCACCCACGACGGACTCGCGCATTGCCAAATCGAGCCGGTCGACGTGAGCGTTCCAGTTCAAGGAAACCTCCGCGTACGTGACGCTGTGGACACACTCCGAGAGGAGCGAGGGACAAACGGTGAGACGCTGCCGCAGCTCGGTCGGTTCCGCGTCCGGTGCAGGTAAAGCCGCCTCGCGGGTCAGCGAGTTTCGGGATACGCGAACATCAGCCCCACCGCGACCAGCGTCGCGCCGACCGCCAGCGTCCCGACGACGGTCCGGAACGAGATCAACGTGTGCCCCATAACCTGGAGCGGCTTGCGCCGGCGCAGACCCAGCAGGGCGGCGAACACCATCAGCACGCCGATCGTCGCGATCGTGCGCCCGGGCTCGTCCACGGTTCCTCCTACGCGACCGGATCGAGCACCCGGCCGTTTGTGCCGGTCCGATTCTGGCGGGCCGCCGGAATCCTGATGCGGCGCCGGGGGCTACGCGGCCCGCGACCCGCTCCCCGCGACCTGTCATGTGACGCATGTCATACATCTCCCGTGACAGGCCGAACTCGGAACGTCACGCCCATATCGTCCGCCGGAGACGTGGTGCGCACGGAGGCAACGCCGACGGCCAGGGATCAACGTGCGCAACCAGTGGGACTCCTGAGGCGCCAAGATCGCCCCACCCGTTGCAACGTTGATCTACAGCCTCCGCCCGCTCGCCCGAGCCGGGACGTCCGGCCCTGTGGACGACCGTTCGCCAGTTCTGCCGATTTTCCCTAACGTGACGCCCCTGAATGCGGTCGGGCGACGCGGTCGGACGAGCCGACGAGCGTGGATCGCAGAAGTCCGGGGGCCCCCTTACCTGGCCTCGTGGTCGAGCGGATGCCGCGCGTCCATGTCGATCTGCCTGGGCGAATCTCCATCCACAACAACCGCGAGATCAGATAATCTGATTTCATGCGCCTCATGACCGCGACCGAAGCCAGCCGGGCTTTCGCCGCACTCCTAGACGAAGCTGAGCGAGGCGAGACCGTGGTGATCACGCGAGGGGGCCGACGTATCGCCGTCATCGGCCCGGCAACGACAAGCAACGGCGACGCGTTTCGCCGCCTTCTGGCCGACACTCCGGTAGACGACGACTTCGCCGCAGACGTCCTCGCGGCTCGCAGCGCAGTCATCTCGGAGGGCCCGGCATGGCCCGCCGCCTGATTGTCGACACCAATCTGCTGATCTCCTCCGAACGGGGCGGGGCAGGTTTGGCGGCAGCCATCGAGGACGACGACGACCTGGTGATCGCGGCCGTGACCGTCGCCGAACTCCGTACCGGCGTCGAACTCGCCGACGACAGACACCGAGTCGCTCGCGCAGCGTTCGTCGACAGGGTCCTCGACACCCTGCCTGTCGAACCGTACGACCGCGCTTCGGCAGAGGCCCACGGGCGGCTGCTCGCCCACGTACACCGGTCCGGCACACCGCGCGGCGCCCACGACCTCCTCGTCGCAGCAACCGCACTCGCCACCGGCCGCACCGTTCTCACCACCGACCGCGGCGCCCGATTCGACGATCTGCCCGGGGTCGACGCGATCGTCACGCAGGCCGGAACCTAGTCGGCGTCGAGGCCGAAGGGGTCGGGCTGGTCGGAGCCGGTGAGGGCGGACGCGACGTCCGCGAACCCGCGGGCGATGTGCGCCTCGGTCGCGGCGGCGACGGCGGCGAGGTCGCCGCGCTCGACGACGTCCAGGATCGCGCGGTGCTCGGCCAGCGACGCCCGGGCCCGCGTGTCGCCGCCGAGCAGCAGGTCCCACGGGAAGATCCGCCACAGCGTCCGGATTTCCTCGGTCAGCCCCGGCAGCCCGCAGCGTTCGTAGAACAGGAAGTGGAAGGCCCGGTTCTTCTCGCGGACGGCGGCGTGGTCGCCGGCGGCGATCGCCTCCTCCATCTCGTCGACGAGGCGCCGCGCGACGGCGAGGTCCCGGCGGGTCAGCCGACTGGTAGCGCGCTGCATCGCGTAACTCTCGACGAGGCGGCGGACGACGTAGATCGCCTTCACGCGTTCGACATCCAGGGACGCCACCCGGACGCCGCGGTGCGCCTCCCCGACGACCAGGCCCTCGGCCTCGAGCACGCGCAGGGCCTCACGGACCGGCGTGATGCTGGCGTCGAACCGCAGCGCCAGGTCCTCCTGCTGCATGCGCGCACCGCGGGGCAGTTCGCCGGCCAGGATCAGCCGCCGGAGTTCGTCGACGATGCGGTCCCGCTTCGTGGTCGGTGCCACATCCCCCGCCCTTCCGCCGCCCGGGCCGTCCGCTCTACGATGGCGACTTCGCCAATCATGCATGACTTCGTCCGATAATGCATTATCTCGTCCAATCAGGCATTTAACGGCTGGTTCGCCGGCCACCCGAGTCCCCGAGGAGCAGATTGTGGTCTCCCTGAACGGCAAGGTCGCGATCGTGACCGGAGCCGCCTCCGGAATGGGCCGCTCGACGGCCGAGCTGATGGCGGCCGCCGGGGCGGCGGTCGTCGTGGCCGACCTCGACGGCGCCAAGGCCGAGGCCGTGGCCAAGGAGATCAGCGGGGACGGCGGCAAGGCCGTCGGCGTCCAGGCCGACGTGACGAAGGCCGACGACGCGGCCCGCATGGTCGAGGTCGCCCTCAGCGAGTTCGGCGGCCTCGACATCCTCATGTGCAACGCGGGCCTGGCGCACAACCCGACGCCGTTCGACGAGATGGACCCCGACCTGTTCGACAAGGTCATGGCCGTCAACGTCAAGGGTCCCTGGGTCTGCACCCGCGCGGCCACGCCGGCCCTGCGCGCCCGCGGCGGCGGCTCGATCATCATCACCGGCTCGGTCATGGGCATCCGCGCGCGGCCCGGCTTCTCCGCGTACGCGCCGAGCAAGGCCGCGTCCAACCACCTCGCGAAGACGCTCGCCCTCGAGCTGGCGTCCGACAACATCCGGGTCAACTGCCTCGCCCCGGTCGCGACCGACACCCCGATGCTGGCCGCGTTCATCGGCGCCAAGGACTACGAGGAGGGCAAGGCCGCGTTCATCGCGGGCATCCCGCTCGGCCGCCTGGCGACCGCGGACGACGTCGCGCAGGCCGCGGTGTTCCTCGCCTCGGACGAGGCGTCGTTCCTGACCGGCATCGTCATGCCGATCGACGGCGGCCGCGGCATCTGAGGCACGCTCACCTGACGGCCCCCCACTTCACGCTTAGTTCCCGGGAGAACACTGTGCTGCGCATTCCCTCGATCATCGACGGCAAGGAGTTCGACGGCCCCGAGTACATGGCGGTCGTCGACCCGTCCACGGGCGAGCAGTGGGCGGAGGCGACCCGCTGCGGCCCCGCCGAGGTGGACGTCGCGGTCGAAGCCGCCCGCCACGCCTACGACACGGTCTGGTGCGACACGCCCGCGTCGGAGCGCGGCCGGCTGATGCGCAAGCTCGCCGACCTGGTCCGCCGTGACGGCGAGCGCCTCGCCGAACTCGAGACCCGCGACGTGGGCAAGCCGATCCGTCAGGCCCGCGCGGACGTCACCGCCGTCGCGCGCTACTTCGACTACTACGGCAGCATCGTGGAGGCCCTGGACGGCGACACCCTCCAGACCGCGCCGAGCGTGCTGGCGTTCACGATCCGCGAGCCGTTCGGGGTGACCGGGCACATCACCCCGTGGAACTACCCGCTGCAGATGACCGCCCGCACGGTTGCCCCCTCGCTGGCCGCGGGTAACTGCTGCGTGCACAAGCCCGCGGAGGACACCCCGGTCACCGCCGTAGAGATCGCCCGCCTCGCCCTGGAGGCCGGGTTCCCGCCCGGCGTCTACAACGTCGTCAACGGTCCCGGCGCGAGCGTCGGTGACGCGATCACCCGCCACGACGGCATCGACCACGTCTCCTTCACCGGGTCCCGGCCGGTCGGCGAGCTCGTCGCGATCAACGCCGCCAAGCACGTCATCCCCGCCGTCCTCGAGCTCGGCGGCAAGTCCCCGAACATCGTCTTCGCGGACGCGGACCTCGACCACGCGATCCCGCTGATCGTCAACGCGATCACCCAGAACGCCGGCCAGACCTGCTCGGCCGGGTCGCGCCTGCTCGTCCAGGCCGAGATCTACGACGAGGTCGTCGGGCGCGTGAAGGAGAAGTTCCAGGCGATGAACCTGGGCAAAGGCATCGACGACGCGGACATCGGCCCGCTCGTCAGCGCCAAGCAGCTCGCCACCGTGGCCGGGCTGGTGCAGGCCGCGATCGACGCCGGCGAGGGCGAACTGCTGACCGGCGGCCACCCGGCCGACGACCCGGCGCTGGGCGGCGGGTTCTTCTTCCCGCCCACGCTGTTCGGCAACGTGCCCGAGAGCGCGGCGGTGTTCCAGGAGGAGGTCTTCGGCCCCGTCCTGGTGGCGAGCACCTTCACCGACGAGGCGGACGCGATCCGGCTGGCGAACGCGACCGAGTTCGGCCTCGTCGCGGCGGTCTGGACCCGCGACGTCGGGCGCGCGCACCGCGTCGCCCGCAAGGTGCGCTCCGGCCAGGTGTTCATCAACACCTACGGCGCGGCCGGCGGCGTCGAGCTTCCCTTCGGCGGGTGGAAGAAGTCCGGTTACGGCCGCGAGAAGGGCTTCGAGGGCATGCTCGGTTACACGCAGACCAAGACTGTCGCGGTCGGCCTGTGAGCCTCGGCCAGCGCTCGCAGGACACCCCGTGCGTCCGGCAGATCGGGGGCTATAGGACGCTGATTGCCGGACGCAACGGGGTCGAGCAGTGAGCGCCGCTCCTGCGCCTGCCGGGACCCTGCCGCTTGCCGGCGTCACGGTCGTCAGCTGCGAGCAGGCGGTCGCGGCGCCGATGGCGACGCGGCACCTCGCGGACCTCGGTGCGCGCGTCGTCAAGGTCGAACGTCCCGGGACGGGCGACTTCGCCCGCGACTACGACGAGACGGTGAAGGGGTTGTCCAGTCACTTCGTGTGGCTGAACCGGTCCAAGGAGAGCCTCACGCTCAACCTCAAGGACCCGAAGGCCGTCGAGGTCATGCACCGCCTGCTGGAGTCGGCGGACGTCTTCGTCCAGAATTTCGCACCGGGTGCGATCGAGCGGATCGGTTTGGGAGCACCGGAAGTGACGGCTCGTCACCCGCGTCTCGTGTACTGCTCGATCTCGGGGTACGGCTCGGCCGGGCCGTACCGGGACGCGAAGGCGTACGACCTGCTGATCCAGGCCGAGACGGGCCTGATCTCGATCACGGGCACGCCGGACGACCCGTCCAAGGCCGGTATCCCGACCGCCGACATCGCCGCCGGCATGTACGCGTTCTCGGGCATCCTCGCGGCGCTGTACGAGCGCAACCGCACGGGCCGCGGACGGGCGATGGAGATCTCGCTGTTCGACTCGCTCGCGGAGTGGATGGGCTACCCCATGTACTACACCGAGTACGGCGGGGACGCCCCCGTTCGCTCGGGGGCCAGCCACGCGGCGATCGCGCCGTACGGGCCGTTCGCAGCCGCCGACGGCGACGTCGTCCTGGCGATCCAGAACGAGCGCGAGTGGCTCTCGTTCTGCACGACCGTGCTCGGGCGGCCGGAACTGGCGACGGAGCCCCGCTTCTCGTCCAACTCCGCCCGCGTCGCCAACCGCGTCGACCTGCACGAGGCGGTCTCGGCCGCGCTCGGCGTCCAGACGGTGGAGCAGGTGACCAAGCGGTTGTCCGAGGCGAAGATCGCCTACGGCAGGATGAACGACATCACCGGCCTCGTCTCGCATCCGCAGCTCAGCGAGCGGGACCGCTGGCGGGAAATCGGCTCTTCCGCCGGCCCGGTGCAGGCCCTACTGCCGCCGATCACCTACCCCGGCCTCGAGCCGCGGATGGACCCCATCCCGGACGTCGGGCAGGACACCACCGAGGTCCTCGCCTCGCTCGGCTACGACGCGTCCGAGATCGAGCGGATGCACGCGGAGGGCACCGTCTGAGGGGCACCTCCGCGCGGCACCCTCTAAGCTCGGCGCCGTGTCTACCCCAGTGATCGAGGCCACGGGCCTCGGCGTCGAACTCGGCGGCTACCCGATCTTGACCGGGCTCGACCTCAGCGTCGCAGCGGGCGAGATCATCTCCGTGCTCGGCGACATCGGCACCGGCAAGTCCACCCTGCTGCGAGTCCTGGCGGGACGGGTCGCGATCACGTCCGGCGTACTGCTCGTCCTCGGCCGCGAGCCGGCCGACGACGACGAGCACCGCCGAGGCGTCGTGCTCGCCGCCGGCGAGGCCGAGTGGGAGCCGGGCGGCACCGTCCAGCAGCAGCTCGAGATCGTGCGGCTCGCCGTCGAGCCGTCCGACGAGGCCTGGCCGAGCCCGTCGGAACTGCTCGCGGCCTTCGACCTCGCCCACCGCGCGGACGACGACCCGATGACGCTCTCGCAGGGCCTTCGCCAGCGGCTCTCGCTCGCGCGCGCCCTCAGCCGCCCGAGCAAGCTGCTGCTGATCGACGACCCCGAGTTCGGCCTGGACAAGGACTTCCGGCCCAAGCTCGCGTCCCTGCTGACGGGTTACGCGTCCCGCGGCGGCGCGGTCGTCATGGGCACCCACGACATCGAGTTGTCGACGGCGACGGGTGCGCGCGAAGTCTCGCTCGACTGAGGACCAGGCGTCACCGAGCCTGCGGGTGAGACGTGAGGCTCCGTCAGTACTGTGCACAGTTCACAATCGTGGACGACCACGGCCGCCCCGCACTTGAACCGGAAGATCGTCGTCCCCGTCCCCGCGTAGACCTCCGCGGGCTGGGCGAGCGGAGCTGACGGCTCCAGCGCGGCGATCGCTGCCGACGTCGGCGCGTGCGCGAGGTGGACGGCGAGCGGCTCTGCGCCGACCGGCTCTGCCGGGCCGAACGCGGCCGCGAGCCCGACGGGGGTGAATGCCTTCGAGGGTAGCCAGATCGCGGCGACCATCGCGCCCGCGAAGGTGACCAGCGCCCCGACCATCACGGTGTAGCCCATCGCGCCGACGAACGCCGTCGTCGCGCTCTCCGCCAGCAGGCGACCGAACTCGCCGCCGGTCTGGCCGGCCACGGCGAGCGCCTGGCCCACCCCGCCGCGCACTTCCGCGGGCAGCGGTTCACCGCCGATCGTGGGCGGCAGGCCCCGGGTGAACTGCGAGACCAGCAGGCTGCCGAGCACCGCGACGCCGAGCGCGCCGCCGACCTGGCGGGTCGTGTCGTTGACGGCGGAACCCACGCCGGCCTTCGCGGGCGGCAGCGAGGCCATGACCGCCTCGGTGGCCGGCGCCATCACCGCGCCCATCCCGAAGCCGATGATGCCGAGCGCGATCCCGAGGCGCATGTAGCCGTCCCCCACGCCGGTCTGGGCCATCAGCGTCAGCCCGCCGCCCATGATCGCCATGCCGGCGGTGACCACGGCCTTCGCGCCGATCCGCTGGGTGATCGCGATGGACAGCGGGGCGCCGATCGCCATCGTCGCGAACGGCAGCAGCCGGACGCCGGTGCCGAGCGGGTCGTAGCCGAGGACGAACTGCAGGTACTGCGAGAGGAAGAACATCGATCCGAGCAACGCGAAGAACGCGAGCGTGATGACCGCCGAGGACGCGGAAAACCGCGCGTCCCGGAAGAAGCGCAGGTCGAGCATCGGCTCGTCGGTGTGCCGCTCCCAGATCAGGAACAGGGCCATCGCCACGACGCCGAGCCCGAACGCGCCCAGGACGACGGTGGAGGTCCAGCCGCGGGCGGGCGCTTCGATGACCGCGAACACCAGCGCGGACAGGCCGACGCAGCTCAGCACCATGCCGGGGAAGTCGATGCGCGGGGCGGACGGGTCGCGACTCTCCGGCACCAGGAACGGGATCACGAGGATCGCGATCAGCACGATCGGGACGTTGATCAGGAAGACCGAGCCCCACCAGAAGTGGTTCAGCAGCCAACCGCCGAGGGACGGCCCGCCGATGATGGCGAGGCCGGAGACGGCCGCCCAGATACCGATCGCCTTGCCGCGCTCGGCCGGGTCGCGGAACACGTCGATGATCACCGACAGCGTCGCGGGCATGATGAACGCGCCGCCGATGCCCATCACCGTCCGCGCGACGATCAACATCTCGGCGCTGCCGGCCCACGCCGCCCACACGGACGAGAGCCCGAAGATCACCATGCCGATCGTCAGGGCGCGACGCCGGCCGAACCGGTCACCGAGGGTCCCGGCGGTCAGCAGCAGGCCCGCGAAGATGAGCGTGTAGCTGTCGACCATCCACTGGAGCTCGCTGTCGCTCGCGTCGAGGTCGCGGACGAGTGTGGGAAGCGCCACATTGAGGATCGTGTTGTCGAGCCCGATGAGGGTCAGCCCGAGGCACGCGACACCCAGCGTTCCCCAGCGCCGGCGGTGAGCTGTAGCGGCATCCATGCGTGAAGCTCCCTCTTACCGACGCCGAAACGAGCATGAGTCAGATTCGGAAACGCCGCAACGTACCAGTTGGTACAGGAATGTGACAAGAGGGCTTTCCACATTCGACGACACCGGCGGCGCGGTGTGGTCCGTGGGATTACCAGATGGGGCCTACGATCGACCCGTGGATGAGGCAAAGGTCGCGGCACCCGTAGCTGCACCCCGGAAGGCCTCCCGTGAGCGCCTCCTGCAAGCCGCCGTCAGGCACCTGTCAGAGGTCGGCATCGGAGACCAGAGCTTGCGCCAGCTCGCCCTCGAGCTGGGCACGAGCCATCGCATGCTCATCTACCACTTCGGGTCGAAGGAAGGCCTCCTCGCCGAGGTCGTCCGCACCGTCGAGCTGAGCCAGCGAGCCGTCCTCGACGAGCTCCTCCTCGACGACGATCTGCCGCCCGCCGAGCAGGGTCGCCGCTTCTGGGAGCGCGCCATCGACCCCGCCGTCGCGTACGGCCCCCTCTTCTTCGAGGTGGCCGGCCAGGCCATGCGGGGCAAGGCCCACACCGAGCTTTTCCGCGAGGGCATCGTAGGGATGTGGCTGGAGCCGCTCACCCAGATGTGCGAGCGCGCCGGCTACCCGAAGGACATGGCGCCGACGATCGCTCGCCTCGCCCTCGCCGTCGGCCGGGGCCTGCTCTTCGACCTGCTCGCCACCGGCGACCGCAAGGCCGTGGACGAGGCCAAGGAGCTCTTCGTCTCCTTCTTCGCGACGACCCCGAACCCGGACCAGCCGTAGGGCCGGTTCGGTCAGCCACCGTTCGACCAAAAATTTCTGACTACCGAGTTCACGTGATTTCGGCGAGTCGTCCCGGGTAGGTGCGTAGCGTCAATCCCCGCGGGGTCATCTCTTGGCCCCGTGCGCATCGTGACCAGGGGGACGTGATGACGCAAGACGCACTCGTGCTGTTGAGCCGGCCCGAACTCACCATGGGCCTGCAGATGAAGCGCCGCCGCCCGGGCCGGGTGTACCTGCTCGGTCTCGCGACGCTGGGCATCTACTGGGTCGTGTGGTTCTACAAGATCAGCCGCGAGCTTCGCGACTACGACGACCGCGTCAACGTGTGGCCCGGCCGCGCCGCCTGGGCGTTCGGGATGTTCCCGCTCGTCGTCCCGAACCTCACGACCTTCTTCCGGACCGGCCGGCGCATCGCGCACGCGCAGAAGACCGCCAACCTGACGCCGTCCTGCGACCCGCTGACCGGCCTGCTCATGTGGCTGTGCGCCGGCGTCGGCGTCATGTACTACCAGGACGAGCTGAACAAGATCGTCGACCGCTACGGGGCCCCGGCCGAGACCGAGGTCTTCCACTACGCCTGACCCGCGGGGACGCACCCCGCCGTACGTCCGCCGTAGCGGTCGTCATTGCGACCGCTACGGCGGACGCTCGACCAGGCGGGTGCTTCCTGAGCGGCGGTCGAGGTCTCCCGGCGTCCCGAGGCTTCGCCAGCTGCGATGATCGGGCGATGCCGCGCTTCGAGCCGTTCCCCGGGATCCGGTACGCCACCGACGACCTGGCCGAGGTCACGTCACCGCCCTACGACGTGATCGACGCCGCGGAGCGGGCGGAGTTGTGCGCCAGGCACGAGCACAACGTCGTCTGCATCGACCTTCCGGTGGCGACGGACGGCGCGACCGGGGACGCCTACGCGGAGGCGGCGGCGACGTTCGCCGGGTGGCGCCACGAGGACGTCCTGACGGAGGACGCGCCGGCGTTCTACCCGTACCGCATGACATTCACGGACGAGGCGGGCGTCCGCCGCCAGACCCTCGGCGTCCTCGGGGCGCTCGGGCTCGGCGCGGACGAGCGGCGCGACGTCCTGCCGCACGAGCACACGACGCCGAAGGCGAAGAGCGACCGGTTGCGGCTGCTGCAGGCGACGCGGGCGAACCTCTCGGCGATCTGGGGGCTGTCGCTCACGCCCGGGCTGACGGCGAAGATCGGCCTCGACCGCGCGGCTGCGCTCGGCACGTGGACGGACGACGAGGGCGTCCAGCACGAGCTCTGGCGCCTGGACGACCCGGGCGCCGTCAAGGCGGTGGCCGACGCGGTCAGCGCGACGTCCCTCGTCATCGCGGACGGCCACCATCGTTACGAGACCTGCCTGGCTTACGCGGCGGAGGCGGGGGCCCCGGCGGGCGCGGCCGCGACGCTCTGTTTCGTCGTCGAACTGGACGAGCGGCAGCTGACCGTGGCGCCGATCCACCGTTTGATCGCCGGCCTGCCGGCCGACCTCGACCTCGGCGCCGCGCTGGACCGGTACTTCGTGGCCGGCGAACTCGAACCGATGCCGGACGGCGCGGTCGTCGGGCGCCTCGTCGCCGACGGGGCGCTCGGGCTGGTCACGCCGGACGGGCTGCGCCTGCTCCGTCCGGACGACGAGGCGCTCACCGCCGCCGGCGCGGAGGGCGGCGCGTCGATGCTCGACTCCGTCCGGCTCGCCACCGCGGCGGCGGACCTGCCCGCGCACGAGCTCACCTACCAGCACGGCGTCGCACACGCGGTCGCCGCGGTCCGCGAGGGCCGCGCCCAGGCCGCCGTCCTGCTGCGTCCGGTGTCGGTCGAGCAGATCCGCCTGACGGCCTACTCCCGCGGTCGGATGCCCCCGAAGTCCACGTTCTTCTGGCCGAAGCCCCGCACGGGCACCGTGTTCCGGTCCCTGGACGACCCGGCCTGACAGTTTCGTCAGGCTGCCCGGCCAGAGGCTCGTCGCGGCCGCTTCGCCGCCTCCTGAGACGATCTGCCGCATGCCGGCGGTCGAAGCTCAGTCGCGGACGACGGTCAACCGTCCGCTGAAGAAGGTGGCCGCGTACCTCTGCGACCTCACGCACTCGTCCGCGTGGCTCCAGGGCGTCGAGCGGGTCGAGTGGCAGACGGGGCCGCCCAGGGAGGTCGGCGCCCGGATCGCCGTCTACACCCGTATCAACGGCAAGTACCCGACCGTCTCCACGGTCGTCGAGTACGACCTGGGCACGCGGATCAGCGTGCGCACCAGCGGGAAGATGCCGATGACGACCACCTATTCCTGGACGGCGTCGGGCGGGAACAGCACCCTGGTGACGATGCACCGACGGGGCGAGTGGAAGGTCAACGCCCTCGCACCCCTGGTCTGGAAGTTGGCGATGGGCAAGCGCGTGGCCGCCGAGCTTGCCAGGCTCAAGCTCGTGCTCGACCAGACCTGACGATCCGTCAGAGCCAACCGTTGCGGTGGAACAGGCGGTGCAACCCGACACACACCGACGCGATCACCCCGAGGATGAGGAAGTAGCCGTACCGCCAGTTCAGCTCGGGCATGTTGTCGAAGTTCATGCCGTAGACCCCGGCGATGGCAGTCGGGGCGAGGGCGATTGCGGCCCAGGCTGAGATCCGCCGCATGTCCTCGTTCTGCCGCAGCGCGATCTTGCTCTGGACGACGGTCACCCGCGCGACGTTGGCCTGCAGGACGTCCGTGAGCAGAGCGCCGAGACCCTCGATGCTGTCCGCGGCTCGCAGGACGTGGTCGTGGACGTCGCGGAAGTACGGCCCGGTCGCGGGGTCGACGCACGGGACGTTGCCGGCCGCGAGCCGCTCGAGCGGGCGGGCCAGCGGGGCCACCGCGCGGCGGAACTCCGCGACCTCCTGCTTGAGCGTGTAGATCCGGCGGGCGTGGTCGTCCTCGCCCGGGCCGAAGACCTGCTCCTCGATGTCGTCGACGTCCTCGTTGATCCACGCAATCGCCTCTTCGTACCCGTCGACGACGAGGTCGGCGGCCCGGTAGAGGACGGCGGACGGGCCGAACTCGAGGAGTTCGGAGCCGGCGTCCATCTCCTCGCGCACCCTGCGCAGGATGCCGCTGTCGCCGTGCCGGATGGTGATGACGAAGTTCGGGCCGATGAACAGCGCGATGCCGGTGACCTCGACGACCTCCTCGTGGTCGACGTAGTGCACCGGCTTGAGGACGACGAACACCATGTCGTCGTAGACCGAGAGTTTCGGGCGCTGGTGGGACTTGAGGGCGTCCTCCACCGCCAGTTCGGGGAGGTGGAACTCCTCGGCGACCTCGGCGATGTCCGCGGCGGAGGCCTGCTGCAGCCCGATCCAGACGAACCCGTCGGTTTCACGCGCGACGTCCCCGGCCTGGTGCAGGGGGATGCGCCCGGGAACGCGGCGACCGCTCTCGTAGACCCCGCAGTCGCCGACCCGGGCATCGGCGCCCTGCTCCTTCGACGTCGTCATGGGCAAAGGCTCCCACCAGCGGGTCGCCGCGCGCCGCTGGCACCCCGGTCGGCGAGGATTCGGCCTATGACTTTCGACGTCGAGCAAGCGGACCGGCTCCTGACCACCACCCGCACCGTCCGGCACCGCCTGGACCTCGAGACCCCGGTGCCGGACGAGGTGCTGCACCGCCTGATCGACGTGGCGGAGCAGGCCCCGTCGGGGTCGAACGAAACGTCCCGGCGGTGGGTCGTCGTGCGCGACCCGGCCCAGAAGGCCCGGCTCGCGCAGCTGTACCGGGATGCGAGCCTGCCGCTCCTGCAGTACCGCGCGGCGATCGCGGCCGACGCCACCCTGGCGGACGGGCTGGACCCCCGCGGCCGCCGGGTCTTCGACTCCGCGGTGTACCTCGCCGAGAACCTCGAACGCGTGCCGGTACTCGTGCTGGTGACCATCCACGGCGTCCACGACGGCAGCGGGCGGCCAGGTCTGTTCGACTCGGTGCTGCAGGCGGCGTGGAGCTTCTGCCTTGCCGCACGCGCGCGCGGCCTCGGCACGGCGTGGACGACCCTGCACCTGCTGCGGGCGGAGGAGGCCGCGGAGGTGCTGGGGATCCCCGACGGGGTCACGCAGGCCGTCCTGATCCCCGTCGCCTACACGAGTGGCGAGTTCCACCCCGTCCCGCGCAGACCCGCCGCCGAGATCACCTACGTCGACCACTGGGGCCTGACGGACGCCGGTATCCCCCCGGCGGAGCGCACGCACGCCGCGCAGGGCCGCGGTGTGCGGGTCGAGGTCGACATCCCGGCCCCGGCGAGCGTCATCTGGCCGGTCGTGACCGACGTCGACGTCCCAGGCGCCTTCAGCTCGGAGGCCGCGGGCGCGACCTGGGACGACCCCGACGAGACCACTCGGGGCGTCGGTAGCACCTTCCGCGGCCGCAACGCCCCGGCAGACATGGGCCACCCGGCGATCGACGAGCTGCTCGAGTCCCGGCTCGGCGGCAAGCTGGAGTGGGAGATGCCGTGCCAGGTGTCACGCTGGGTACCCGGCAGCGCGTTCGCCTACGTGGTCGGCGAACCCGCGAACCCCACGACCGAGTGGGGGTTCGAACTGACGCCGCTGGTCGGCGGCGGGACGCGGGTCGCGGCGTTCGTGACGATGCTGGCGCAGCCCTCCGGGACGTCGCGGGCGGCGGCGGCGAACCCCGCCAGCGCCGAGGAGATCGTGCTCGCCCGGCTCCTGCGGATCCGCGCGAACTTGCGCGCGACCCTGACCGGAGTCGCATCTCTGGTGACGTCAACGGTGACGTCCACCACGGGGAAAAACTGACATACCGTCACAGAACGGCCCGTTCGCGTCCACCGTTCGGCCCTGCCTGACCCAAGCGGTCCGCAGCGAACGGCGCGATGACTCAGTCTTGTAGACATGAGTGCCTGGACGGTTCGGCGAGCGGAGAACGGCGACCGCCTGTACGCGCACGCCCCGGACGGGTCCGAGGCCGGCTGGTTGTGCCTGGGCACCGGCACCGTCACGCTTGCCCAGGAGTTCTACCGTTCGGCGTTCGCCTCCGCCGTGTCCTCGTGGCGGCTAGAGAATCTCGTCCCGGTTTCGTTCGCAGTGAGCGATCTGACTCCTACTCAGCGTTTCAAGCGCCCCCGCAGAGCGGGAGTGCGGCGGGTCGAGACGGAGCTCGGCCGGCTCCTGCCCGGCTGGCACGTCCTGCGCGCCGACGAGATCGGCCTGACGGACACCGACATCGACCACCTCGTCGTCGGTCCCGGCGGTGCGTTCGCCGTGAGCGCCCGCTCGCAGCCCGGCGCCCGGGTGTGCATCGACGGCGAGCGGTACCTGCTCGGCGCCCGCGCCGTGCCCTACCTGCCGGCCTGCGCGGCCCAGGCTGACGTCGCCGGTCGGCAGCTGAGCGCCGCGTCCGGCTTCCCCGTCCAGGTGCACGGGATGCTCGTGCTGACCGGGGAGCTCACCCTGACCGTGCTGACCCCGCCGGCGGAGGTGTACGTCACCGTCCAGCGCAACGTCGCCGTCGACCTCACCCGCATGCCGCTGACCCTCGCGGCGCCCACGGTCGCGGCGATCGTCGCGGCGGCGCGCCGGCCGTCCACCTGGGCGCGCTCACACGTCTGAGGTCTCCTCGGCGTCCTCGGCGCGGTCGCGGCTGCGTCCTCGTTCGAAGCGCACGGAGATGCGCTGCCACCCCTTGTGCTGCTCGGCCTTCGCGTAACTGGTGTACGCGCGCTCGTCCCCCGCGGTGGGCTCGACGTTGTCGGTGAACGGCGTCAGGAGCGCGCGCGGCCACAGCCGGTCGGTGCTCACGGCGTTGATCTCCGCGGCGAACACGACCAGCACCGCGGCCAGGTAGATCCACGCGATCAGGCCCAGGACGAGGGCGAACAGCCCGTAGGTCTGGCTCGAGTTCTTCAGGACGGTGCTGACGTAGTACGTACCGAAGAACTGCAGCGACTGCCAGCCGACGGCCGCGACCGCGACCCCCGGCAGGACGTGGCGGATCGTGACGGCCCGCGAGGTGAGGATGCGGAACGAGACCAGGAACAGCAGGAAGTTCACGACGAAGGCGCCCATGATCGGCAGGATGCGGTCCGAGGTCGAGGGTGAGAACCCGAGCTCCTCCGAGCCGGTGGTGGCGCCGGTCAGCGCGGTGGTGAGCAGCACACCGGTGCCGAGGACGATCAGCTGCAGCAGGCTGCGCGCCCGGGCCATGAAGGGGTTTGGCCGCCGGTTGCGCGGGACCCCCCACACCTTGTTCATCGCGTTCTGTCCGGCCTGCGCGACCCCGAGCCCACCGTAGAGCGCGCCGACGATGCCGACGACGAGGCCGGTCGTGTTGCCGCTGAGGGGGTCGATGTTGTCACCGAGCTGGTCGCCGATGATCGGGAACTGGCCCAGCGCGGAGCCGACGATTCGCTGCTGCAACTCCACGTCCCCGTTCAGCGCGAAGCCCAGCAGCGTGACGCCGAGCAGCAACAGGGGGAACAGCGAGACGAACGCGTAGTAGGTGATCAGGGCGGCGAGATAGGGGCCCTGGTCGTCGAAGTACTTGTAGACGACGGCGAGCGAGAACCCCGCCCAGCGGTGCTTGCGCTGGTAGCTGTCGATCCGGGTGACCGCGCTCATCGAGGTTGTCGGAGCTCCGTTCGGGTGGTCGTCGTTATGTCATCTTCGGCGCCGCTTCGAGGTGCAGCCTTCGCGGGGCCGGGTAGCACCGGGGCTGGGGAGGTTCTCCCCTGTGTCCGAGCGTCCACCCGTCCTTGATCAGGAGTCGTTTTACGTGCCCGCCGCGCTGCCCGCCGCCACGCTGTCCGCCGTCCTCCCCGACCCGTCCGCCGAGACCACGCCCCTGCTCGTCCCCCAGTCCCTGCCGTGCTTCGAATCGGACCGCGCCTCGCTGTGTGCGCGAGTCCACGACTGGACGGGCAACGAGTGGCTCGCGCAGTCCTCGGACTGGCTGCTCGCCAAGCCCGCCCGGATCCTCGCCATCGTCATCGTCGCCGTGATCCTGCGAAAGCTCCTGCACAGGGCGCTGACCAAACTCTGTCAGAGGGCCACCCACGGAGCCGTCCACGGGGTCCTGACCCGCGGCCGGCCGCACGACGGCGAGGCCTCGCTGGTCGCCGAGCGGCGCAAGCAACGCGCGGCCACGATGGCTTCGGTACTGAAGAGCGTGTCGACCGGGGTCGTGTTCGGCGTCGCGTTGCTCATGGTGCTCTCCGAGCTGACGTTCAACATCGGCCCGCTGATCGCCAGCGCCGGCATCATCGGCGTCGCGCTGGGCTTCGGTTCGCAGGCGCTGGTCAAGGACTTCCTGTCGGGCATCTTCATGATCCTCGAGGACCAGTACGGCGTCGGGGACGACGTCGACCTCGGCGAGGCCTCGGGAATCGTCGAGGCGGTCGGCCTGCGCGTCACGCGCCTGCGCGACCTCGAGGGGACGGTCTGGTACGTCCGCAACGGGGAGATTCTGCGGGTGGGCAACAAGAGCCACGGCTGGGCCCGTTCCGTGATCGACGTCGACATCGCCTACGGGGAGGACATCGGACGCGTCCGGACGCTGCTCGCCGAGGCCGGGCGGTCGCTGATGTCGTCGCCGGAGTACAAGGATCTGATTCTCGAGGAGCCGACCGTGTGGGGCGTCGAGGCACTGTCCGCGAACTCCGTGGTCGTGCGCATCGTCGTGAAGACCAAGCCCGGCATGCAGTTCAAGGTCGGCCGGGCGCTTCGCGAGGCCATCAAGACAACGCTCGACCGCCACCACATCGAGATGCCCTTCCCGCAGCGGACGGTGTGGGTGCGCCACGAGGGCCCCGGCGCGGAGAACGCCGCCCCGGCCTTCGACACGGGCTCGAAGCAGACCACCCGGACGGAGGAGCACACCAGCGTCCGCTGAGCCCCGGGCACAGAGAGGGGCCGGCCGACCCCCCACGGGTCGACCGGCCCTCGCTTGGGGGTATTACACCCGCGCACCGCGCCCGGTCACCATGCTGGCCACGATCAGGACGGCCACCACGATGAGGCCCAGCCACAGGACGTGGGAGACGAACCCGAGCCCCCCGAACAGGAGGAACAGCACCAGCGCGAGGATCAGCAGACTTGACATCGAAAGACCTCCGTACGCACAGCGCCCCGGGAGGATCCACGGATGGCGTCGACAAGGGGATACCACCGGTCATCAAAGATGAAACGATCTCGGACCTGGGTGAAGCGCCTCGTACATCACCCGGTCGAGGCGTTTAAGCGGGCCGCTCGGGGCAGACGACAGAAATGCGTGCACTCACCTATCAGGGCAAACGGGACGTCCGCGTCGAGACCGTCCCCGACCCGATTCTCCGCGATCCGACCGACGCGATCATCAAGGTAACCTCCACCGCGATCTGCGGTTCCGACCTGCACCTCTACGAGGTCCTCGGCCCCTACCTCGAACCCGGGGACATCCTCGGGCACGAGCCGATGGGCATCGTGGAGGAGGTCGGGTCCGAGGTCACCCACATCAAGCCCGGCGACCGTGTCGTCGTCCCGTTCAACATCTCGTGCGGCTCGTGCTGGATGTGCAGCCGCGGGTTCTTCGCGCAGTGCGAGACCACCCAGAACACCGAGACGGGCAAAGGGGCCTCGCTGTTCGGTTACACGTCCCTGTACGGCTCGGTCCCGGGCGGGCAGGCGGAGTACCTGCGTGTCCCGCAGGCGCACTTCGGGCCTGTCAAGGTGCCGGACGGCTTCGCGGACGAACGGTTCCTCTACGTCTCCGACGTGGTGCCGACGGCGTGGCAGGCCGTCGCGTTCGCCGAGGTCCCGAAGGGCGGGACGCTGGCAGTGATCGGCCTCGGCCCGATCGGGCTGATGGCGGCCCGGATCGCCCTGCACCTCGGCGTGGAGCGAGTCATCGGCGTGGACCTGGTGCCCGAGCGACTCGAACTCGCTCGGCAGTCGGGGATCGAGACCGTGGGGATGAACTCCTCGGACGACGTCTCGCTCGTGCTTCTGGACATGACGGACGGCCGCGGCCCGGACGCCGTGATCGAGGCCGTCGGCATGGAAGCGCACGGCTCTCCCGTCGCCAAGCTCGCGCACGCCGCGGTCGGCCTGCTGCCCGACCCGATCGCCAAACCGTTCATCGACCACATGGCGATCGACCGCATGGACGCCCTGCACACGGCTGTGAAGTCCGTACGCCGCGGCGGGACCGTCTCGGTCGTCGGTGTCTACGGCGGCGAGATGGACCCGATGCCGATGATGGAGATGTTCGACCGCGGCATCTCCATACGGATGGGCCAGTGCCACGTCAAGCGCTGGATCGACGACCTGCTGCCCGTCGTGACCGCCGACGGCGACCCGCTCGGGCTGGAAACCCTTGCCACGCACCGGATTCCGCTCGAGCACGCGCCGGCGGCGTACGAGATGTTCCAGAAGAAGGACGACGGCTGCTTCAAGGTGGTCCTGAAGCCGTGAGCGCCGGCCGCGTGATCCTCGTGACCGGGGCGTCGAGCGGGGTCGGGCGGGCCGCCGCCCACCGACTCGCCGTGCGCGGTGACCGCCTGGTCCTCGCGGCCCGGGGCAAGGCGGCGCTGGACGCGGCCGCGGAGGAGTGCCGGCGTCGGGGCGCCGCCTCGGTGCTCGTCGTGCCGACCGACGTGGGGGACGCGACCGCGGTCGAGCGTCTGGTGGAATCGGTGGTACACGAACACGGCCGGATCGACGGGGTCCTGCACTGCGCCGGGGTCGTCGCCTACGGCCGCTTCGAGGACGTCCCGGCGGAGATCTTCGACGGCGTCCTCGGCACGAACGTGGCCGGGTCCGCGAACCTCGCCCGCGCGGTGCTTCCCGTGCTGCGCAAGCAGAAGGCGGGCACGCTCGTCCTGGTCGGGTCGGTGCTCGGCGACATCGCGGCGCCGCAGATGACGCCGTACGCGGTGAGCAAGGCCGCCGTCCGCAGCCTCGGCCGCCAACTGGCGATCGAGAACCGCGACCTGCCCGGCGTCCACGTCTGCGTGTTCTCGCTCGGGCCTGCGGACACCCCGATCTACCGGCAGGCGGCGAACTACATGGGCCGCCGGGGTCGGCCGCCCGTCCCCGTCGTGAGCGCCGACTCCGCGGCTCGCGACCTCGTCCACGTCCTCGACCGTCCGCGCGACCGGGTCAACTCCGGCGTCGCGAATCCCTTGATGCGGGCGGGGTTCACGCTCGCCCCGCGCCTGTTCGACGTGCTCGTCGGGCCGGCGTTCCGGCTCACCGCGCTGCGACCCGAGAGCGTCCCGCCCACGGCCGGCAACGTCCTCCGACCACGGGACGAGTGGGAGGCCGTCGACGGCGGCGAGGGACACGGTGTCCGCGACCTGCTCGGCCGCCTCGTCGGGCGCTGACCCCTCAGGGTTCCCGTTTGCCCACCAGCGCCCGCGTGGCGGCGAGCGCGAGGCGCCCGGTCGTGCGGGATCGCAGCGCCGCCCGGGCCGCGTTCGCGCCGCACGCACCGTGGACGCCGCCGCCGGGGTGGGCAGAGGACGACGCCAGGTAGAGCCCCTCGACGTGGGTCTCCGGGCGGGCGAGGCCGGGGGTGGGCCGGAAGATCAGTTGCTGGTAGAGGTCGGCCGTCCCGCCACCGAGCGCGCCGTGCACGAGGTTCGCGTTGCCGGCCTCGAGGTCGGGCGGGAAGGCAATATGACGACCCGTCACCAGGTCTCGGAAGCCGGGCGCGAACTGTTCGACGCGCTGCTCGAGCCGGTCGAGGAAGCCGCGTTGGACGCCCGCGTCCGACCACGAGCCGCTCAGCTCGCCGGCCGCGTCCCGCTTCGGCCGCGCCGGCACGTGGGTGTAGGCCCACACCGACTCGGTTCCCGCGGGCGACCGGGTCGGGTCCGACGTGGTCATCTGGCCGAACAGCACGAACGGCTCCGCCGGGACGGAACCGAGCGCGAGCTCGTGGGCGAACCGGGAGATGTCGTCGAGTTCGCCGCCCAGGTGGACGGTGCCGGCGCCGGCCACGTCCGGGTTCTTCCACGGAACCGGGCCGGACAGCGCCCAGTCGACCTTGACGGTCGCGTCGTCCCAGTCGAACTTCGCGAGGTCCGCGCGCAGGCGGGCGGGCAGGAGCTCCGGGCCGAGCAGCTTCAGGTACAGCGCGGGCGCGGAGACGTCCGCGAGCACGGCCCGACCGGCCCGCACGGTCGCCCCGTCCTGCAGACGCACGCCGATCGCCTTGCCGTCGTAGACGAGCACGCGGGCAACCTCCGAGTTGCAGACCACGCGCCCGCCGCGGGCCTCGAGGCGCTCGATCAGCGCCGTGACGAGCCGCCCTGCGCCGCCCTCGGGGACGGGGTACCCGACGGTCTGGCCGAGCATCGCGAGCAGCCAGCCGAAGATCGCGCTGCCGGCCGCCTCGGGGCCGAGGTCGGTGTGCAGGGCGTTCCCGGCGAGCAGGAGCCCCGCGCCCTCGCCGCGGAAGTTCTCCTGGGCGTACCGCCGGACCGACAACATGGCGAAGCGGGCGAACCGCAGGCCCTCCGCGGCCCCGAGGCGGCGGGCGACGCCCGCGCCGGCCCGGACCGGCGGAAACGGCGTCATCAGCACGTCGATCAGCGCGGGCTGCAGGCGCTGCCAGCCCGCAAGCATGTCGCGCCAGGCGGCCGCGTCGCGCGGGTCGAACTCGGCGACGGACGCGGCGGTCGCCCCCACGTCCCGATGTAGGACGGCGGTCCGGCCGTCGAGCAGCGGGTGCGCGAGAACCTTCGGCGCGTGCCGCCAGATCAGGCCGTGCCGCTCCAGCTCGAGACCACGGATGACGGGGCTGCCGGGGGCGAGCGGGTAGAACGAGCTGAACAGGTCGCTGACGAAACCCCGCGCGGTGACCTCCGCGCTCTTCACCGCACCGCCCGGGCGCGGGCTGCGCCTCGAGGACGAGGACGTCCCAGCCCGCGTCCGCCAGAAGGTTCGCGGCCACGAGGCCGTTGGGTCCAGAGCCGACGACGACGGCGTCCGCGGAAAGGGTCACCCCCACACCCTGCCCGACCTGGGCTCGTCGATGCACCCTAGGGCGTGACGCAGCGAGGCCCCCGCGGTTACCGCGGGGGCCTCGCCGGGGGGCGTTCGAACCGCAGGGTCACGCGGGGTCGTGGAGCAGAACCTTCGCGCTGTGCGGCGCCAGGGTCACCGAATCCAGGACGGTGCCGTCGAGCGCGTAGTACGGGTGCTCCAGGACGACCTCGGCAGCCTCGTCGCCGAGGTTCGCCACAGTCAGGCCGCGCTCGAAGGTCTGGCGGTAGACCGAGGCTCCCACCTTGCTGTACTTGACCGGGGAGCCCAGGTCGAGACCCGGGGCGGCGCCGTAGCCGTAGAGGAATTCGAGGTAGGTGGCCGCCTGCAGGGCGTCTCCGGTCGGGAGGACGGTGGTCCGGGCGGTCCGAGGTGCGGGGATGCGGGTGACGGTCTGAGTGCTCATGGCTCTCGCTCCTTGGGCCGGCGCCTTGTGGGCGCCTGGAGTGTTGATCTGGTGCTTACTGGAACCCTGCGAGGGGCGGGTTTGTTTCGACCGTCGATGTGTCCGTTAGAACATGTGAGCCCGCCGACATCAGGGCCGCACCCGGTTCGCGTGGGCCGCCCCGGGCACCCACTCTCCCAACGCCCGACGGAGAGAGGAGTCGAGATCATGAGCATCACGGAGAAGATCGCAGACATCACCGAGAAGATCGTCAACGGCCGCGACGACGCCGCCCCGGTCGTCCGTCCCTACGGCGAGGACGGCGAATACGACGAGCACGGCATGCCACTCGTACCTGCGAAGACGACCCTGCCGAACATCCCGATTCAGGCAGGCGCGAAAGTCGACGACTTCCGGTAACCCCAGACGCACGCCCAGGCCCGCACGCGACGAACGCGTGCGGGCCCGTCTGCGTCTGTAGGGGTCGTCACCTGGGTTAATCAGAGCGTGACGAGATGGTGCGATCGCGTCACCTTGCTGCCAGTTTGATGGCAATTTACCGTTTTGCGCTTCCGCCTCGCCGGTCTCGGGCGAACATAACTCGCATCAGGGACAGTTGCAGGAGGGGCTCATGAACCGCGCCGATCGCAAGACCCACGGGAGCCGGCGGGCCACCCGGGTCGTTCGCAGCGTGACCGCCGTGGCGGTGGCCGCCACGTCGCTCGTCGTGGCGATGCCCTCGGCGCAGGCCGACAAGGTCATCACCGTGATCGCCCACCGCGGCGATCGTGACGACGCGCCCGAGAACACGATCGCCGCGTTCGAGAAGGCGATAGACAAGGGCACGAACGTCATCGAGATGGACGTCCAGTACACGAGCTCGGGCTACCCGGTCGTCATGCACGACTCCACGCTGGACCGCACCACGAACTGTTCCGGCGCGGTGTCGTCCAAGTCCCGCACGCAGCTCGAGCGGTGCGACGCCGGCGGCTGGTTCTCCAGCAAGTTCGACGACGAGCCGGTCCCGACCCTGGCGGCGGCGCTGGCGGCCGTCTCCGACCGGTCCAGCTGGGTCCAGGTCGTCGTCCACATGAAGGTCGTCCCGAACTCCACGCTGGCCCGTCGGACGATGGACGAGGTCCGCCGGTACGGCATGACCAGCCGCACGATCTTCCTCGCCTCAGACGCGAAGACCCTCAACACGATGCGATCGGCGGGCGCGAAGCACTTCGCGTACATCTTCAACACCGCCGAGGGCTGGAACAAGAACTTCGACATCATGGTCCCGTACAACGTCAAGCTCGACGCCGGCGAGGTTCGGGCGGCCCATCGCCGGGGCGCCGTGGTCTGGCCCGTGGAGAACAACCCGGCCACGCTCAAGACGTTGCTCGACAAGGGGCTCGCGGACGGCATCATGGCCGACCACCTGGACGATCTGCTCGCGATGCTGTCGCCGTCCATCTCGCCGAAGGCCGCCGCCGCCGCGGACAAGCACAGCCGCGAGGACGACCACGACGACGACTGGGCGGACGAGCTCACCCGCCCGCGCGGCTGACCCGCGCGGTCGGCCCGCGCACGCACGTCACCAGACGCCCTCCCTGGCCGTCCCCGAGGCTTCCCGCCTCGGGCGACCGGGAGGGTGTCGGCGCGTCCGGGACTGGTCTAGTCACTGATTAGTTGCCCGAGAAATTATTGCGCTCGCACGGAAATAAATTCCGGGCCGAAAGCCTCAGGTCGGCCCGTGCACCAACCGATAATTCTTCGCCTCAGGAAACTGGAAAATCCTCAAGAGGTGCGTTTTCGAAAACGGTCGCTTCGGAATGTTTCACCCGGAAGCGTGGTTCACTGTATCAAGACCCGGCGGCATGGATTTCTTCAGACTTTGCGTCATCCTCGCTTACCGGTGAATCTATCCGAAGGTGCGACTCCGTGCGGAATTCGACCAGGCAAAGCGTCGACAACTCGTCCAGAATCCGACCGCGAGTCGGCGGCGCGAGCCGGAAATCCACCGTCGCCGTCACCATCGGCACGACGGTTCTGCTGGCCGCGGGCGTCAGCACACAGGCCGCGACCGCCGCGCAGGATGCGCCGGGCCTCGGGACGGCCAACTCGTTCGCCGTGCTGGCAGGCACGACCGTGACGAACACGGGGCCGTCGGTGATCTCGGGCAACCTCGGGGTGTCCCCCGGCACGGCGATCACCGGGTTCCCGCCCGGCCTCGTCCAGGGAGGCGTCAAGCACTCCGCGGACGCGGTGGCCGCGGAGGCCGAGGCCGACATGACGACCGCGATGAACGACGCCGCGGGCCGCGGGCCGGCCGCCGCCGCGAGCACGAACCTCGGGGGCGAGACCCTCGACCCCGGCGTCTACAACCACGCGTCGGGCCTGTTCCTGACCGGAACCGTGACGTTGGACGGCAAGGGCGACCCCAGTTCGGTCTTCATCTTCCAGGCCGGGTCGACCTTGATCACCGCCTCGAACAGCACCGTCCGCCTCATCAACGGCGCCCAGCCGTGCAACGTCTTCTGGCAGGTCGGCAGCTCCGCGACCCTCGGCACGAACACCACGTTCGTCGGGACCGTCATGGCGCTCGCGTCGATCAGCGTCCAGACCGGGGCCAGCGTAGCCGGCCGGGTTCTCGCAAAGACCGGCCAGGTCAGCCTCGACACGAACGTCATCACCCGTCCGACCTGCGCGGCTCCGTCCGACGACGACGACACCACGCCGCCGGACGACGGCGACGACACGACCCCGCCCGACGACGACACCACGCCCCCCGACGACGACGGCACCATCGTGGGTGGCGGCACCACCCCAGGCGGCGGCACCACCCCAGGCAGCGGCACCACCCCAGGCGGCGGCACCACCCCAGGCGGCGGCACGACCCCAGGCGGCGGCACGACCCCGAGTGGCGGCACGACCCCGAGTGGCGGTACTCCAAGTGGCGGTACTCCAAGTGGCGGTACTCCAAGTGAGGGCACCACCCCGGGCGGCGGCACCACCCCGGGCGGCACGCCGGGCACGCCGCGGACCCCGACCGGCGGCGGTGGCGGCGGCGAGGTTCCCAAGGGCCACCCGCGCACCGGGCTCGGCGGGTCGTCCTGACCGCGCCTTCGCCGGGCCACCACGCGCGGGCTTCCCGCCCGCGGCGGTGGTCCTGGCGGATCGCCGCCGTCCCCCTGCTGCTGCTGGCCGGCGCGGTGGCCTGGGTCCCGGCCGACGCCGGGGACTCGGTCGCTTCCGGCCCCCGGGCCGTGCCGGCCACGCCGGACCTGCCCGTCGCCGTCGCGCGGGCGCCGCTTCCGCGCGGCGCCGAACCGCTGGCAGCGCACTCGGCCCCCATTTCCCTGCGAATTCCGACCATCGGAGTCGCGGCCGAGATAGGGGCACTCGGTCTCAACAAAGATAAGACCGTGCAGGTCCCGACCGATCCGGACGACACCGGTTGGTACGAAAATGGGCCGACGCCGGGCCAGGTCGGCTCTTCCGTCATCCTCGGCCACGTCGACTCGAAGTCGGGCCCTGCCGTGTTCCAACGACTTCGCACACTGGAAAAGGGCGACGAGATTTCCGTCGACCTGGTCGACGGAGCCGTGGCGAATTTCGTGGTCGACAAGCTCGTCACCTACAAGAATGCGAAATTCCCGGCCGCACGCGTGTACGGCTCGCGAGGCTTTCCCGAGCTGACTTTGATCACCTGCGGAGGGGCGTACGACCGCAAAGCCAAGAGCTACACCGCGAACGTCGTCGTGTACTCCTCGCTGGTGTCCACGACGCCCGCACCGTGGCTCCCGCCGACACCCGGCGAACTCGTCCGCCTCCGCTCCTGACGCGGCGGCTGCCGCGGCACCCATCCGTCCTGAATCGGTTCCGCGAAGCAGTTCTGGACGGCGTGCCATCGCCGGTAGTGTCACTCGGGGGTATCCAGCAGCGGGCTCCTCCACAGTCTGCCGTCACGCTGGAACGAGGTCTCCGTGCGCTCGAACCGTCCCGACACGGGTTCGCCCGAAACCGCCGGCCTTCGTCTCGACGCCGTACGCCGCTACGAGATTCTCGACGCGCCGCTCGACGGCGACTTCGACGACATAGCGGAGATCGCGGCCGCCGTGTGCCGTACGCCGATCGCGACGGTGAGCATCGTGGACGAGGACCGCGTGTGGTTCGCCGCCGCCCACGGCCTCGAGGGCGTCGTGCAGATCGGGGCCGAGGCCGGTCTCTGCGCCTCGGCGGTGCTCTCCGACGACCTGTACGTGGTCACCGACGCCACGATCGACCCCCGCACGATGGACCATCCCCTCGTCCGCGGCGAGTTGGGGCTCCGCTTCTACGCGGCCGCACCGATCGTCACCGAGGACGGATACCGGCTCGGCACCGTCAACGTGATCGACCGGGAGCCGCGCGAGCTCACCGAGGCGCAGGGGCATCAGATCAGCCGCCTCGCCGCGGTCGTCGCCCGGCATCTCGAGCTGCGACTGCGGGCGATTCAGACCGTGCGCGACGAGCGTCGGCTCCGGACGGACGCCGAGCTGCGCGCGGAGGCCGCCGACCGATCCGAGCGATTGCGCGCGACCGCCCTGGCGCACCGCGACACGGTCCACCCGGACCGGTGTGAGCTCGGCGGGGCCGGCAACCCGTGCGCCACCGCACCTGCACTCAAAGTCGCCGACTCCTGGGGCGACTCGGCCTGGGGCTGCCTCGAGCATGCCGAGCAGGCGCTGATCGAGGCCCGCGGGGTGTTCTTGGCCGACCAGAGCCAGGGCGTCCTCGCGGAGTTCGTCCGCCGGGACGAGTCCGTGCGGGGCTGACCGCCTCCGGGCAAAGGAAACGCCCCCGCGGTCGTTGCTGCGGGGGCGTTCTAGCGAACGGGGCGTGCTGTGCGGCGGCTCAACGGTCGTTGACCAGGACCTTGACGGAGTGGCCCGGCACGGTGACGGTCGTGACGACCTTGCCGTTCATGTCGATGTACGGGTGCTCGAGCGTCACGATCGCGACGTCGTCGCCCAGGTTGCCGATGCCGATGCCACGCTCGTAGTCCTGACGGAACACGGTGCCGGCGGTGTCGACCTTGCTGTAGGCACCCAGGGCGCCGAGATCGACGCCGGGAGCAACGCCCCAGCCGTACAGGAACTCGAAGTACGCGGAGACCTCGAGCTGGCCGCCGGTCAGCGCGGGAGTGGAAGTGTGGGTCACGGGGCGGGAATCCATGATGGTCATCTGGGGCTCCTTCGGCGAGGCGCTTTATGGGCGCCTTTCGGGGTGTTCGTTCTGGTAACGCCGAAGTTAGACCTGCGACCCGATGTTTGTCCACATCAAGATACTTGATTTCGAGATTTGTGACGTACGAGACAAGAACGGCCCCGCGCCGGCCGGCGACCGCACCGCGACCAGATTTACTGACGATCCGTCACATCATTTACAACGTCAGTTAAACGCGCGCACCGGGCCCGCGCTGGCCGATGACCCGGGCGGCGTTGACGTCGATGCCGTACACCGCCGCGTAGTAGGCGATCACCGGGCACTCGCGCCACGGCGCCGGCCGGCACCCGACCTTGTGCCGGTTCAACTCGTCGAGAACCGCGGCGCGGTCACCCTCGCATCTGTCGCTGGCGCGCGCTGCCGCGGCGAGCAAGGCCCCGTGAATTTCCAGATCGGTCATACCTGAGCTTCGCACGGAAGATCGTCGTAGTTGCCTGGAACGGCCGAACGCCCGGAGATCGCCTAGCCTGGGTGGCAGAGGGTCTGGTATCGGTCGCACGGCCTGCCCACGATCAGAAGGGCACGGACATGTGGAGCACGACGCGAGGGGCGGGCGGACGGCGAAACACGCCGGTCGGTCTGGCAGCGGCCCTGACAGCCGCGATGGTGTTGGCGGGCTGCTCGAACGGCAACGGAGAGGGCTTCAGCGCGGGTGCCGGCCCCGGCGACAAGGTGGCCGCGACGCAGGTCGCCCCGCTGGCGTTGAGCATCAAGCCGGCGGACGGCGCGACGAAGGTGTCGCCGGACGGCTCGGTGAAGGTGAGCGCGAAGCACGGCAAGCTCAGCGCGGTCACGGTCACCGGCGTCGGACTGAAGGGCGCGGGCGAGGTGCACGCTCGCCGGCAAGCTCGACAAGGTCGGCAAGACCTGGCAGGCGACGGGACCACTGATGCCGGGCAGCACGTACACGGTGTCCGCGCAGGGCGTCGACGAGGCCGGCAAGGCGACCACGACGACCACGACGTTCCGCACCGAGGCGATGAGCGCCGCGCACCGCCTGGGCATCGACGGACATCTGGCCGTCGGACGGCACGACCGTCGGCATCGGCCAGCCGATCGCGGTCGGGTTCACCCATAACGTCCCGCTCGAGAGTCGCGCCGCCGTCCAGCAGGCGCTGCCAGGTGCAGTCCGACGCCGGCCGTCGAGGGTGCCTGGTACTGGGTCGACTCGAACTACGTCGACTTCCGCCCCAAGGAGTTCTGGCCCACCGGCACGAAGATCACGCTCAAGATCAACCTGGCCGGCGTCTACGCCGGGGAGGGACTCTGGGGCACGAGCACGCGCACCAGCGAGGTCACCGTCGGCCGGGCGCAGACGATCCGCGTCGACCTGAAGAAGCACGTGCTCTGACCGTCGAGGACGCCGACGGGAGAGACGGTGAAGGAGTTCCCGGTCTCCGGCGGCAAGCCCGGGTGGCAGACTCGCAACGGCACGCAGGTGATCATGCAGCGGGTGCGGAACAAGATCTGGACCAACGAGGCCATCGACGCCCCGGAGGAGTACCGGCTGAAGTCCGAGTACGCCATGCGGCTGACCAACAGCGGCGAGTTCATCCACGACGCGCCCTGGAACAAGGGCAACATCGGGTCGGCCAACACCAGCCACGGCTGCGTCGGCATGCGGCCGAAGGACATGGCCTGGCTCTACGACAACACCATCATGGGCGACCCGGTCATCATCACCGGCTCGGACCGCGCCGACCGGCGTGCTGTGGAACCGGTACATGGACTGGAACGTGCCGTGGAAGACCTGGGCCGCCGGCAACGCCTGATCGGCTCCGCCTCGCCGGGTCCGGTACGCGTCCAGGCACGGGCCCTGGTCGCAGTGCAACTGGTAGAGCTCCAGGAGTTGAGCGCGCTGCGCCGAGGCGACCGCACTCGGCTGACCTCGCGTCAGATCCCGCTGCGACGGGGGCCCGAGACCGTCAGACGGCCAGCACGACGCCGATGCAGTCACGCATCCGGATCATCCCGTCGCGGATCCGGGTCTTCACGGTGCTCAGCGGGACGTCGATCAGCTCGGCGACCTCCCGGTAGGTGTGCCCGGAGTAGTAGGTCAAGTCCACCGCCTCCCGCTCCGGTTCGGTCAGCACCGCCAGGCATTCACGGACCGCCGCGCGGTCCAGCCGGGTTTCCACGGCCTCGGCCACCGTGTCGTACGCGGTCTCGACGTCGCGCACGGCCGCCCGCTCGTGGCGCCGGATCCCCGACCCCTCCGAACGCAACCGGTCGACCGCCCGGCGGTGCGCGATCGTCATGACCCAGGCCATTGCGCTGCCCTGGGCCACCTCGAAGCGACGAGCCTCCCGCCAGACCTGCAGCAGGGCCTCCTGCGCAACCTCGTCAGCATGCTCGGGATCACGCAGGACCCGCAGCGCGAGCCCGTACACAGGACCCGACACCCGCCGATAGAGGGTCTCGTAAGCGCGCAGATCCCCGGCTGCCACCGCGGTGAGCAGCGCGTCCGTCCCGTCGACCCGGTAATCCTGCAAGGGTCGCGGCGCCGGCGTAGGCACGGTCACCGCGAAATCCGTTCGCCCGCCGACCCCGTCTTCCGAGCGCTGACGCACTCCCGCATGACCCCGAACCTCCCTGCAGTTTCGACATGAACCGTCGCCGGGGTCTAGGGCGACACGAGTCAGCTTATGCGCGAACGATCCGCCGCCCTCCTGCGTCCTCCTCGCATGACTCCACGTCCGGGGCGTATCGCCGCCGTCCTCGTGACAGCCGTCGCCCTCGCCGGGCTGCAGCTCTCGCTCGCGGGGCCCGCGAGGGCCTGCTCGTGCGCCGGCGGCAAGACCCCGGCCGACCTCAGGTCGAACCAGGCGGCCGCGTTGGTCACCCGGACAGCGTCCACGCCGACCGACCGGGTCGACGTCCTGCACGCGTCGAAGAAGTCCGTCCGCCAACGAGTTTCAGGCCCCGACAAATCACACGGCTGCGGCCCAGGGGTGAGCATCGACTCGATCGCGGCCGTCGTCCTGATCCGCGAAGACGACAAGTGGTCCGTGCAGACCTGCGGCTATCTGGACCAGGACGCCACCTTCGCAGCCCTCCTCGGCAAGCCGAAAGCAACGGCTACCGGCACCCCGGTGGCCTGGCTTGCGGGCGGCTTCGGCGGTGCACGGGCAGCCGCGCTGAACGCCGCAGGCGAGGTGACTGCGTGGGCGGAGCCCGGCTACGCCAGCCAGATTGCCGCCTGCCCCGGCGGCCGACGGGTCGTCACCGCGGGCTTCCCCACCCCTGAGGCCCGCACCGCCTTCCGGGACGGTCCGGCCGAGGTGGTGGTGCACGACGCGGCCACCCTGCGGACGATCCGCCGAGTGACGCTGCCGAAAGTCCGCGACACCTATCCCGCGGAACTCCGATGCGCCGATCCGAAGGGTCGCAACATCGGCCTCCTGGTCGCCGTCGGGGAAGGTCCGGCCGAGTTGGTCACGATCACCGGTGACCGACAACGCCGAACGCCGGTCGGCCAACTGACGGCGTCCACTGCCGTCCGGGACGGCTTCGTGATTGCCGTCGGCGAGTACCGGAAGGGCGCCCTGCTTCACCTGCGGGCCGACGGAACCCAGCACAAGCTGCCCTCCTTCAAGGGCATCGGGATCAGCGACATCGTGGCGGACCCGTCCGGCCGACGGGTCGCGGTCGACGGGTACGGCGACGAAGAGCGTCCGGTCTGGACAGTGGACCTCCGGACCGGCAAGACGCTCGGCCAGCACGACGACGGCAAGTACCAGGCGAGCTTGGTCTGGCCGACCGCCCACCGGATCCTGATCAACAACGGTTCCGCGGACCCGGAACGGCACCCGTTCCAGATCTTCGACGCCCGACTGCGGTCGAAGGGCACCTTCACACCCGCTGTCGGTACCAGTTACTCCCGACTCGCGAGAGTCGAGGACCAACTTGCCTTCTATTCCGCCTCCGCGCGGTTCGCGGTGCAGGAACTGAAAGGTTCCGGGTCCCGGGTTACCGAGGAGATCCGCCTGGCTGGAGCGCAGAGCTTCGCTGCCGCACCCGGCCGCTCGTTCGACCTGCCCTGAGTCGAGGGACTCGGACCCAGGATCACGCTGTCGATCGCGCTGACGCAATGCCGGCGACAAGAACAGCCCGCGCTGGGGAGACTGGTCCTCGTGCGGGTGGAGTTCGGCAAGGCAGAGCGCGGCGGGTCGTACGCAGTGATCGACCGCCCCGACGGCGTGCGGCTGCGCATGTCGTCGTACGACCGCACGTCCGACGTGCCGCACGACCTCGCCCACCTGGTCACCGAGCGGACGCTCGGTCTGGAACGCGGAGTCTGGGGCAGCATCGCGGCCGGCGCGGTCTTCGGCAGCATGGAGGTCGTGTCCGGGCGCCTGCGCCACGACCGGCACGAGCCCTCCCGGGCCGTCCTGAAGGAGAACCGCGCCGAGCTCGGCATGGCGGAACTGCTCTCCGGGGTCGTCCACCAGGGCGTCGGGCCCGACGACCGGCACGTCGAGCGCGAGATCCGCCGGGCCTGGCAGGCGTTCCGCGTCGAGCCGTGCCCGTTCCCCACCGCGTCGATCCTGGGCGCCGTGGCCGAGTTGCGCGAGCTCGGTGCGCACTGGGTCGACCTGGCCGCCGACGCGACGCTGGTGGCGACGTGGCCGGTCCGGTCCACGTCGAAGGCGTCCCGGCGCCGATGAGCGCCGCGTCCGGTCAGTGCTGGCACGGACGACCTCGAACCTGAGCTCCGCGAGGGTGTTACCGAGGAGCGGGCTGTCGTCACATGTCGAGAGGAGCCGGCGATGTCGGTCTACGTCACCATGCGGGTAAGTGTGGATCCGGCCGCGTTCGAGAAGCAGGCCACCGCGCAGGCGGACGCGATCGGCCGGATCATGGCGGTCGCGCAGAGCAACGGGCTCATCGCGCATCGCTGGTTCCGCGGCGACGGTGAGATCATGGCCGTCGACGAGTGGCCGGCCGCCGAGAACTTTCAGGCGTTCGTCGCCGCCGCGGAGTCCGAGATCGGCCCGTTGATGGCCGCCGCGGGCGTGACCTCCCCGCCGGACGTGAAGGTGTGGGGCGCCGTCGACATCGACGACGTGTTCGGCTGGGGTGCCTGACACGGCCCGAATGCGGAGCCGACGGCGGGGTAGTGCTCCTCCAGCGGGCGACGTCGCCCGGCATGCGAGGAGGCCTAGGTGAACGACAACAAGACGAACACAGGTTCCACGGAGGAGAAGTCGGCACTGGATCTGGTCGAAGAGGCCCTCGTGGGCACTCATCAGGAAGTGCCGCCGAACGGGGCCTCCGAGAACGAGGATGACGGCGACAACCCGCCGGTCCCGGGGCACCGCAGCCCGTAGGACGAGGGACCGGATCGGCAGGGACGGTGGGAAGATAAGACTGTCCCGCCGGCACTCCACAACCGGAGCCGTCCTTGTCCGAGTCCACCGACAAACCCGCGCACGCGGTCTCGGCTGAGCCGTTCATGGCCGTCGACCGGGTCACGCAGGAGCTCATCACCCAGCAGCTCACCGCGGCCGTCGCGCAACTCCAGATCATCGCCAACGCCATCCGGCAGGACGACGAGGCGACGAGCATCAGCCTGGTGTACGTCAGCACGGTCAACGCACTCGCGCTGCTGGACGGCGCTTTGAAGCACCTGCCCTGGGCCCCGGTCCCCGCCGGCGGCTGGCGCCGGTCCGTCGCCGGACCCACTCCGCCACCGCCGGGGTGAGCGGAAGCAGGGCGGCAGGCTACAAGTTCCACATCAACCGATGGACGTTGACCGAAGCACGGGACAAAGACGGGCGGCTCGACCTCTTCACGCGCGAATTCACGCGCGAAAAATGACGTGCCGTCAGAGATCTAGCTAGCCGGGCTTTGAGATGCACCGTGTCAGCCCAGCGAGTGCCCGAGGGTCCCGCCGCGGACCGGGTCGCCTTCGACCCCGGGCGAATCCGGGCGCCAGCGGCGGGCGTCGGCCGGGCGCGGCCCGGCGGCGTCGGTCGGGACCTCCACGAGCGCCCCCGCCGAGTCCGTCGCCGTCGCGTTCTCCCCCGCGCCGGGTGCCCCGATCAGCAGGTCGTCCCGGTCGGAGTCACGGATCGGGATCGCGCTCAGCGCCGACCCGGCCCGGTCCCCGTTGCGCCCCTTCGGCGTGGCCCACGCGAGGAACCGCGCCCCGTCGGCGCTCAGTCCCTCCGCGCCGCCGAACAGGACGGTCACCGAGCCGTCCTGCTGTTTCGAGACGATGTGGTAGCTCGCGCCGATCGCGAGGTCGTCGGCCGGTCCGCGGCCGAAGCGGCCGACCGCCAGGGCGTCACCGAACTGCATCACGTCCTTCCGGTTCTCGGCGATGCCGGTCGCGGACCCCGTCCACCGCTGCACGCCCCGGGCGGACAGCCCCTTCGCTCCCGCGGAGTAGAGGACGAGGACCGCTCCCCCGTCGCGGCGGGAATAGGGGATGCCGACGGCGAGGTCGTCGCCCCGGGACGCGTCGAGGTTGCCCGCGGCGAGGGCATAACCGAAGGCGTCGTCGCCAGGGTCGGGCAGGCCCAGACCCGCCCGGCTCAGCGTCTGCGCCTTGCGCTCCCCGAGGCCGGCTTCCCGCTTGCCCGGCAGCACGTGCACGACGCTCTCCTGGCCCTCGCCCTCCCCGTCCGCGGGGGCGCCGGGACGCTTCTCGCCGGGCGCGGACACGGCAAGGTCGGCCACGCCGTCCGCATCGAAGTCACCCGTGGCCAGGGCGTGGCCGAAGTCGTCGTGGTTTTCCGCCTCGCCGCCGATGAACGCATCTGACTGGGTGAAGATGCGCGCCGCCCGGTCACCGGCACCGAGGCCGGCCCGGGATCCGTAGACGATGTTCACGGCGCCCTGTTCGAGGTTGACGGGCAGCTTCGGACGCAGGGCCTCTGCGGCCGCCAACGCCTTGCACCGGACCTCCTCCTCGGGCGTGTAGTAGTCGATGCAGCCGATGTACTCCCGCGTCTGATTCTTGCCGCGCGCCTCGCCGGGCGTGGCGACGGCGAGGTCGGCGATCCCGTCCCCGTCGAAGTCCGCGGCGGCCAGTGCCGCCCCGAACCGGTCGTCCTTCTCGCGGTCCCCTGGGACCAGCAGCATTCCGGCAGGCGCTTTGCCGCCGTTGTCCTGACGGACCGTCAGCACGCCGCGAGCACTGAGCCCCACAGGCGTCCCGTACAGGATCGTGACCTCCCCGGCGGAGGATCCCGTTTCGGATCCGTCGGCTCCGGAGCTCGGACGCAGAGCAGCGGCGGGCGCACCGACCGCGACGTCCGCGCACCCGTCGCCGTCGAAGTCGGCGACGGCCAGGGCCTTGCCCCACTCGTCGCGGGTCGGGTCACCGGGGACCCCGGGACTGCCCCTGCCGAACACCTGGTCGTCCGGACGGCCGTCTGCCCCGTCCGCGGTGAGGCCGCCGGAGCTGCCGTAGAAGACGTGGATTCCGCCGGCCTCGCCGTAGGTGTCGACCTGTCCGCCAGACCCGTCCGTGCTGAGGTCCGCACCGACCACGGCGTCCGCGTGGCCGTCGCCGTTGATGTCGTTCGGTCCGGGGCGCGCGCATCGCCCGGGATCGTCTGCCTCTTCGGATGTCAGCGCCGGAGGGGCGCCCTCGACCTCGACGCTCGGCACCGTCGGGCCGCAACCGGCCATCAGCACGGCCAGCACGCCCGCCGACCACACGCTCCGAACCTTGCGCACAGCGTCCTCCCCAGACAGTCCAGGAGTAGGACGCAGCGGCCCGCCGGTTCGTTCGACCGAAGCGTGGAGGGGGACCTAGTAGACGTGCACTCAGCCGTTGCGCTTCTGGATGTTCGCCCACTCGTCCCGCAGACCGACGGTGCGGTGGAAGGTGCGGGGAGTGTCCAGGTCCGCGGCGAAGTAGCCCAGCCGCTCGAACTGCACGACCTCGCCGGGCTTGGTGTCGGCGAGTACGGGCTCGGCCTTCCCACCCACGATCGTGCGGCGCGAGGCCGGGTTCACGGTCGGTTCGGTGCCGTCGCTGCCGGGGTGGGCGTCGGCGAAAAGCCGTTCGTAGAGATGCACGGTGACGTCGAGAGCGTGCGCCGCGCTGACCCAGTGCATGGTGGCCTTGACCTTCCGGCCGTCCGGAGCGGATCCGCCACGGGTCTGCGGGTCGTAGGTGCATCGCACCTCGGTGACAGTGCCGTCCGCGTCGGTGACGACGTCCGTGGCCGTGACGAAGTAGCCGCCCCGCAGTCGGACCTCCCGGCCGGGCGCGAGCCGGAAGTACTTCGGCGGCGGGTCGAGCTTGAAGTCGTCCTGCTCGATCCAGAGGTCGCCGGTGAACGGCACACTGCGCACGCCGGCCGCCGGGTCCTCCGGGTTCTCGACCAGCTCGACGTGCTCGACCTGACCCTCGGGCCAGTTGGTGATGACGAGCTTCAGCGGTTCGAGCACGGTCATCCGGCGCAGCGCGTGCGCGTTGTGGTGGGTACGGACGAACGACTCGAGGAACTCGATCTCGGTCGTGGTGTTGGTCTTCGCGACCCCGAGCGTCGTCACGAACTCCCGAATCGCCGCGGCCGGATATCCCCTGCGCCGCATGCCCTGCAGGGTGGGCATCCGGGCGTCGTCCCAGCCGTCGACCGTGCCGTCCGGTGACAAGCGCGCGCAGGTGACGCTTGGACATGACGGTGTGCGTCAGCCCCAGCCGGGCGAACTCGGTCTGCTCGGGCCGCTCCCGCGGCAGGTCGAGGTGGTCGAGGCACCAGTCGTAGAGCGGCCGGTGATCGGTGAACTCCAGCGTGCAGATCGAGTGGGTCACGCCCTCGATCGCGTCCGATTGCCCGTGGGCCCAGTCGTAGGTGGGGTAGACGATCCAGTCGGTCCCGGTGCGGACGTGCGCGACCCGGCGGATCCGGTAGAGCACCGGGTCGCGTAAGGACATGACGCTCGCCTGCATGTCGATCTTCGCGCGCAGGACGCGCGAGCCGTCGGCGAACTCCCCGTCGCGCATGCCCCGGAGCAGGGCGAGGTTCTCCCGGGCGTCGCGGTTGCGGTGCGGCGACTCGACACCGGGCTGGCCGAAGCCGCCGCGCTGCGCCCGGATGGTCTCGCCGTCCTGGTCGTCGACGTAGGCCAGCCGCTTGTTCACGAGCACTTCTGCCCAGTCGTAGATCTGACCGAAGTAGTCCGAGGCGTAGAAGACGTTCGCCGGCGTGAACCCGAGCCACGCGACGTCGGCCAGGATCGCCTCGACGTACTCGTGGTCCTCCGCTTCGGGGTTGGTGTCGTCGAAGCGCAGGTTGCAGACCCCGCCGAACTCCGCAGCAAGGCCGAAGTTCAGGCAGATGCTCTTGGCGTGCCCGATGTGCAGGTAGCCGTTGGGCTCCGGTGGGAACCGCGTCTGTACCCGGTCGCCGTACTTCCCGCTCGCGAGGTCGCGGCGGATCAGGTCGCGGATGAAGTTGCTCGGAGCGGGGCCTGCATCAGAGTTCACTCCGTCATGTTTTCAGGTCCCGGCCGACCGACGTTCCACGGGAGGGTGCGGCGCGTACATCCCGCGCCTGCGGTAACGAATCGCCCTCTCCACGCATATCCGAGCACGGGCGGATGTGAGGGGGTGTCGCAATGGGCAGGCTCGGCTGGTCCGCCGTCCTCGTCGTGGCGCTCGCTCTCGGCGGCCCCGGGTCTGCCGGCGCGGCCGACCGGGTGCGTCCGCTCGGCTACTCGGACGGATCCGCCCAGGAGAGGCCGGACGGCGCTGGCGGCAGGCAGCGCCGTCCCCGCTGGCGCCCCGCATCCAGCCGGAGGTCCTGGCGGTGGGCGAGGAGGTCCTGGTGTTCGGCGGGTATCTCGGCGGGCCGTGCCCGCCGGACGCGGGCTGCAAGTACGACGCGCTGGGGCACGCCCGCGACGCCGCGTTCCTGCATCCGGCGACCGGCCTGTGGCGCCCCGTCGCCCCGCTGCCGGTGTTCCTCGGGGCGCCGATCCGCTGGCGCGCCCCGAGGAGCGGGAGGGCGAGTACCTGGGGGTCCTCGGACGCAGGCCACTGCGGTGGCGGTCGGGGGCGAGATCCTCGTGTTCGGCGGGCTGCGCGGGAACCGCTGCCCCGACTCCGGCCAATGTGGCTACGGGCCGCTCGCCTTCCCCCTCGAGGCGGCGCTGTACGACCCCGAGCGCGACGCCTGGCGCGTGGTCGCGCCGATACCGGTCCCGATGTGGGTCGAGAGCACAGTCGTGTCCGGCGGGCGGATGGTCGCGTACGGCCGCGAGGTGCGCCTGTTCGCTGATCGCGCTGCGCGACCGGCGGTACGACGGCGTCGCCGGCCACTCCTACGACCCCACCACTCGCCGCTGGTCCGCCCTGCCTGCGGACCCGCTCCCGGTCCACCCCTCCAGTTCCCAGTACGGGGGACCACTCGTCGGCGCGTTCGCGGGGGGCCGGCTCTACGTCGGATCGGGCGGCGACCGGGAGGACCCGGGGCGGCTGACGGTGGCCGCGTACGACCCGGCGAACCGAACCTGGACACCGGTGCCGATCCCAGGCGCCGCGAGTTGGGCTGTCGGCGTGGCCGACCGCGTGGTGTTCGTGGGCAGCGGGGCGCACGACCCAGCGACCGGCGGCTTCCGCCGGCTGCCACAAAAGCTCCGCGGCCACTTCACGACCGACTACGAACTCGACCGGAGCGACCCGTTCGCCGACCGCCTGGTGGTAGGCCACCGCGTCACCCTCGACGGACACCTCTGGGACCCGGCCACCGGCAGGACGGACCGCCTCCCCGTACCGCCGACCCCGGGCACCCGTGAGCCCGCCTCAGCGGGCGCACCCGGGGTCTTGTTCCGATTCGGCGGGAGCCCCGACGGCCGCACCCCCTCCGCCGCCGCGTACGTGCTGCGGCCCAGGACGTCGTGAGTGAGCACGGACCGTCGTGGGACCTCAACCCACGGGCCCTAAGGAAGCTCCTGGCGGTCCCGCGACACTGCGTTTCCGCAGGTCGGGCAGGGAGCCGACGAGGGGACTCGAACCCCTAACCGCTCGATTACAAGTCGAGTGCGCTACCAATTGCGCCACGTCGGCGGACGGGGCAAGCGTACTTGCCGGACGACCCCGCCCGCCCTGACCGGCAGGCTCAGCAGGCGGACGAGATGTAGTCCACGAGGTGCTGGCGCTCGCACTCGAGCTCGTCCAACCGGTACTTCACGATGTCGCCGAGACTCACCAGACCGGCGAGGTGGCCGTCGACCAGCACCGGGACGTGCCGGATCCGCCGGTGGCTCATCAGGCGCATGACCTCGTCCAGCGTCGCGTCCGGGGTGATGGTGTGGACGCGGGTGGTCGCGATGGTCGACACGGGCTGCCCGAGGACGCGCGGACCGAAGCCCGCCAGCCCGATCGCGACGTCGCGCTCGGAGACGATCCCGGCCACGGTCCGTCCGTCGACGGACACGACGCATGCCCCGATCGTCCGGGCGACGAGAGTGTCGAGGAAGTGGCGGACGAGCGTGTCCGGCTCGACGGTGTGCACGTCGGTGCCCTTAGCGCGTAGGACGTCGGAGATCTGCATGCAGCTCCTCATATCGGTGCGTGACGGGACGGTCACTCCGACAGTAGGCGCGTCGAGCGCGCGTGGGGCCGTCCTCACAAGACCGGCAGAACCAGGACTGGGACGTACCGCCATCAACCACCACGTCCCGGTCGACCTGACGCCCCGTCAGGAGTCAGCGCGCCTCCGCGGCGCCCTCCGGGACGACCCGGACCTGCAGCGGGTACTCCCAGAACAGCGCCTGGCCGACCTTGGGGTCGGCGCCCTTCATCGCGACCTCGACGGTCGCGTCGGCCTGGGTGAACACCGCGGGCACCTCGATGCCGCGCTCGGACCAGGCTGCCTGGCTCTTCGAGATGAACGCCTGGACTTTGTCTGCGTCGCTCAGGCTGAAGGCGGCCGGCTCGAAGGCGACCTCGATCTTCTCCTTCGTCGCGATCTTCTTGATCGCCTCGTCGAAGGTCGGGTCGTCGACCCGGTAGATCGTCACCCGGTTCTGGGGGTGGCACACCGCCATCCCGCTGTAGCTGGAGCGGTGCTCCGTCGATTTTCCGAGCCGCTGCAGGGCAATCGCGACACGGCGCAGGTTCGCGCTGAACGCGATCTGGCCGGCGCTCGGCGTCGGGCACTCCGGACGCTGGAACTGCGCCGCCGGGAGGATGCGACTGCGGCTGGGGACCGGCTTGCTCACTGCGGCCGTCGAGGTCGGCGCGCCCGCGAGCGGAACACCTTCCGAGTCGGTCGAGCCTGTCGCAGCGGCGGGCTCCGGGGCCTCGTGCGCGACGGAGATCGAACTCTCGACCGTCCCGTCGATCATGCCCGAGACGGCCGCCCAAGCCCCGAGGACGAGGGCGAACGAGGCCACGGAGGCAACCACCGTCGCCTGTCTGACCTGGGCCGGATCTATCGGCGTCCGTCCGTTTTGTCCCTGCACATGCACACGGGACCACACTCGGGCGGGTCTGTTCAAGGACGAGTTCGCCGCCGAGCAATTTCGTAAAGCGCGATACCGGCCGCGACGCCCGCGTTCAAGGACTCCGTGCCGCCCGACATGGGGATCCGCACGCGCAGGTCCGCGGTCTCGGAAACCAGTCTGGACACGCCTTTTCCTTCCGAACCGATCACCAGGCACAGCGGCCCGGTCGCGAGTTCGAGGTCGCCGATCTCGGTCTCGCCGTCGCCGGCGAGAGCCACGACCATCACGCCGGCCTTCTGGTAAGAAACCAGAGCCCGCGTCAGATTCGTTGCACGGGCGACCCTGCAACCGCGCCGCCGCTCCCGCCGAGGACTTCCACGCCCCCGCCGTCACGCCCGCCGCACGCCGCTCCGGGACGAGGATCCCGTGCCCGCCGAACGCGTCCGCCGAACGGATCACCGCACCGAGGTTGCGCGGGTCGGTCACTCCGTCGAGCGCCACGATGAGCGCAGGTTTGCGCGTCCGGGCCGCCTGGGTCAGCAAATCGTCCGGATGTGCGTAGTCGTAAGGGGGAACCTGCAAGGCGATTCCCTGGTGGAAAGCGCGCTGCGTCATGCGGTCGAGCTCGGGCCGGCCGACCTCCAGCAGCGGGATGCTCATCTCCGCGCAGAGCTTCAGCGCCTCGCGGACGCGGTCGTCCGTGTCGATGCGCTCGGCCACGTACAGGACGCTGCCGGGGATGCCCGCGCGCAGCGCCTCGACGACCGAGTTGCGGCCGGCGACGAGTTCGTTCGCCTCCTTGCCCGCCTTGGACGCCCCGCGGTTGCCACCGCTGGTCGACCCGCCGGCGGGAGTCCGCCGACCTGACGCCCCGTCACGTCGAGCCGCGGAAGCGGCCCGGCGCGCAGCCGGGTGATGCGGACGGTCGGTCGCCTTCGGCGTCGACTTCTTACCCTCCAGCGCCCGCGACTTCTGACCGCCGGACCCGACCTTCATGCCCTTCTTGGTGCCCGGCTTGCGCAGCGCCCCCTTGCGCTGGCTGTTACCCGCCATCTGACGCCCCTCCGGTTCGGTCCTCTACGGTCCAGCGCGGGCCGTGCGGGGTGTCTTCGATGACGATGCCGGCAGCTCGCAGGCCGTCGCGGATCTCGTCCGCCGCCGCGTAGTCCTTGCGGGCGCGCGCGGCCGCGCGCTGTTCCAGCGTCAGGGCGACGAGGCTGTCGACGACGGGCGCAGGTCGCCGCGCCGGGAGCCGCCGCCCAGGTTTCCGACGCCGGGGTCGAGACCGAGAACGCCGAGCATCGCCCGCACCTCGCCGAGCCGCGCGGTCACCGCGTCCTTGTCTTCCGCCGCCAGCGCGGTGTTGCCCTCGCGCACGGCGAAGTGCACGGCAGCGAGCGCCGCCGGCGTCCCCAGGTCGTCGTCCATCGCCGCGGCGAACTCGGCCGGCACCTCGGCCGGCTCGACGGCCCCGACGAACTCGCTCGCGTGCCGCACGAAGTTCTCGATGCGCGTGTACGCGGCGCCGGCCTCGGCCAGCGACGCCGGGGAGTACTCGACCATCGAGCGGTAGTGCGGCGCGGCCATGAAGTAACGCAGCTCCACCGGCCGCACCCGCTTCACGACCTCGGACACGAGCAGCGAGTTGCCGAGGGACTTGCTCATCTTCTCCCCCGACAGCGTCACCCAGCCGTTGTGCAGCCAGTACGCGGCGAAGTCCTCGCCGGCACCCTTGGACTGCGCGATCTCGTTCTCGTGGTGCGGGAACATCAGGTCGAGGCCGCCGCCGTGGATGTCGAAGCGGGCGCCGAGGTACTTGCCCGCCATCGCCGAGCACTCCAGGTGCCAGCCGGGTCGGCCGGGGCCCCACGGCGTCTCCCACGACGGCTCCCCCGGCTTCACCGACTTCCACAGCGCGAAGTCGCGCGGGTCGCGCTTGTGCGTCTCGATGTCGGTGTCGGCCGCGGCGCACATGCTGTCGGGCTTCTGGCCGGACAGCGCCCCGTACGCCGGGTACGAGCCGACGTAGAAGTACACGTCACCCTGGGACGCATACGCGTGCCCCGCGTCGATCAGACGCTGCATCAGGGTGATCATCTCGGGGACGTGCCCGGTCGCCCGCGGTTCGACCGTCGGTCGAAGGCACCCCAGAGTGTCGTACGCCCACTGGAACGCGCTCTCGTTGCGCTGCGCGACCACCCAGTACGGGACGCCCTCGTCCTCGCCCCGGCGGAGGATCTTGTCGTCGATGTCCGTGACGTTCCGGACGAACGTCACCGCGCTGCCCGTGTGCTCCAGCCAGCGCCGGAGGATGTCGAAATTCACGCCCGACCGGATGTGCCCGATGTGCGGCGGCGCCTGGACGGTGGCACCACACAGGTAGATCGAGACCTTGCCGGGCTCGGCTGGCTCGAACTCGCGCACGGCGCGCGCGGCGGTGTCGTAGAGGCGGAGAGTCACCGGTCAAGGATACGGGCGCCCGGACGCCCTCCCTCCCACGCGCGGATCCGCGCTGGTGACGGCTACCCCGAGACCCCGTCCGTCCGGCAATCAGTGTCCTATCGCGTGCGCATTGCCGGACGCACGGGGTTGCCCGTCAGAACACCCCGTCGCCGGGCTCGTAGCCGTACTCGATCGCGAGGGCCGGCCCGAACTTGCGCTGAAGCTACGCGCCGTACTCGCGGTCCTCGTTGCGCATCTGGATGTGCGCGCGGCCGTCCGGCTCGACGCTGCCGCGCGGGGAGTAGTCGATCGAGAGGTGGTCCCGGTCGAGCACGACGTCCGCGAGGTAGTCGCGGATCTTCGTGAGTTCCCGCGCGGAGAAGCAGCCGTCGTGTACGTCGACACGCAGCGGCTCGCCCGGACGTCCGCGTTCGCCTTCTTCGCGAGGCGGTCGACCAAGCTGCGGAACTCCGCCGAGTCGAGCACCGCCGGGTCGATCTGCACGAGCAACCGGCTGTTCAGTGGGTCCAGCCGGTAGTTCAGGAGGCCTCCGGTCAACCGCCGGTCGCGGGTCCCCTCGTCGGCGACGCCCAGGCGCTTGTCGACCGCGGACATGATCTGGACGTGGACGTGGACGTGGACGTGGGCGGGCCCGGCGCCCCGGTCGTTCCAGTCCTTGATGTCCACCCGTGGGTCCGCGTGCCAGGGGATCAGGCCGTCGTTGCGGCTCAGGCACTTGGCGAGCGCCGGGTCCTCGGGCTTGTCGGCGGGCGTCGACCCCGCGTCGCTCCCGTCGCCGCCATTGCCCCCCTCAGGGCCGAACCCGTCCGCGCCGTCCGCACCGGGGCCGTCCGCGGCGTCAGCGCCGCCCACCGCGACCGGGTCGAGCTGGTCAGGGTCGACGAGGACGACGACGCGGGTGTTCTCCGTCTCCGCTTGGTAGGCCAGGAACCCGCCTGGTAGGCGGCGCTCGACACGCTCGCCGCCGGTCTCGCCGACCCGACGGTCGAGCGCGGCGACAACCCGCCACACGATCGTCGGGCCGTGCCGCGCGCGCCAGCCCGACCGAGCCGAGCCGCTGCAACCGCGGGCCAGGAGACCCTCCGCCCGTCGTACCTCTCGCGCCTCCCCGTCGTCGTTCAGGGGGAGGACGCGGGAGCGCCTGTTTCGTTTGCTCGACCGGCGGGTTCCCTGTCCGGCCCGGGGAGCACGCGGGGGGCCCGTCGAACCCCGAGTTGCGCACGCCGAATCTCTCGCGAACGGGGTGCAACTACTCGGGGTTCGGTGCTGTGCGTCCGACCAGCGAGCCGTCATAGGACGTTGATGGTCGGACGCGCGGGGCGCCCGTGCCCGGCCGGCCCCTCGCACGATCGTTCGAATTTTCGCACGATCGTTCGAACGCCTGGCCGCGCTGTGTCCGCGCGCAGCGGCCGAGACCGCGCATCGGCAGCCCGGAGAGCGCCTACTTCGTCTGCACGGCCGGCGGGGTGTTCCCCTGGCCGGACGCGGGCAGCGACCCGCCGGCGACGCCGAAGAGCATGACGAGGACGCCGGCGACGACGACGCCCCACGAGTGCCGCGCCTTGCGTCCGTTCCCAGCCATGCCGTGCCTCTCGTCGCGTCGGTTGCCTGAGGCTTGGACGCACGCCGACGGCGTCCGGTTCGCCCACACCCCGTGCGTACACCGCAGAATTTCTCTGCAGACATCTTCTGCAGAGCGTCTCTGCGATGTACGGTGGTGCGTATGACCGATTCGAAGCACGTCCAGCTCGACTCCCGTTCCCTCCGCGTCCTGGCGCACCCGCTGCGCTCGCGGCTCCTCGGCCGCCTGCGGATGGACGGCCCGGCGACGGCCACCCAACTGGCCGCGCGGCTCGGCACGACCAGCGGCACGACGAGCTACCACCTCCGCAAGCTGGCGGAGGTGGGGCTCGTCGCCGAGGACGAGGGCTCCGGCGACCAGCGCGACCGCTGGTGGCGGTCGGTGCACCACATGACCTCGTGGGACCAAGCCGAGTTCCAGGACGACCCGGACGACCGCGCCGCCGCCGACTGGCTCGTCGGCTATCAGGTCCGGGCCAACATGCGAGAGACGCAGAACTGGCTGGACGTGGCCTCGGAGTGGCCGGTCGCGTGGATCGAGGCGGCCGACATCAGCGACCTGATGTTGAACCTGACGCCCAGTCAGGCCAAAGATCTGACGGCCGAGCTGTTCGAGACGCTCGAGCGCTACCGGCGGGCCGGGGCCGACGCGAGCATCCCCGAGCCCGGGTCCGGTCCGCCCGACGACCCCGAGGCACCGGTCCGCGTCCGGGTGTTCCTGCACCTGCATCCTGACGCGGGCGGCCTCGGATGACGTCGGAGGTGACGCACCATCAGGAAACCGACAGGGCGGCAGCTGTCCGTCGCAAGTTCCTGGTGTTGAGTGCGACGCGCTGGCTGTCGACCGGCGTGACGATCCCGGTGACGTTCGTGCTGATGCAGGAGCGCGGGCTGTCCCTCGCCACGATCGGCCTGATCTCCGGCGTCGGCAGTCTCGTCGTCGTATTGCTGGAACTGCCGACGGGCGGCCTCGCGGACACCCTCGGCCGCCGGCGAGTCCTGCTCGCCGCGGGCGGGCTCAGCCTCGCGTCCACGTCGGTGACGGCTTTCGCGACGACCGCCTCGGCCTTCCTCGCCGCCTGGGTGATCGAGGCCGTCTACCGTGCGCTGGATTCCGGGCCCCTCGAAGCCTGGTACGTCGACGCGGCGCAGGAGGCGGACCCCGACGCGGACATCGAGTCCGGTCTCGCGGCCCAGTCCACCGTGCTCTCCGCAGCGATCGCCGTCGGCGCCCTCGCCGGCGGCGGGCTCGCGCTGATGCCGCAGCCTGCCGCGCTCCCGCCGCTCGCACTTCCCCTCCTGGCCGCGATTGCCTTGCGGGTGGCCGATCTGACGGTCATGTGGTTCCTGCTCGCCGAGCCGCGCCGCACCGTCGCGGGCCCGGCCGTCGGCCGCACCCGGGCCGCTTGGCGCGGAGTGAAGAACACGGGCGCGACGGTCCGGGAGGCAATGGGGCTGCTCCGGTCCAGCAACGCCCTGCTCGCCCTCGCGGCCGTGGAACTGCTCTGGGGCGGCGGGATGACGGGCGTCGAGATGCTGAGCGGCCCCCGGATGGTGGAGCTCGTCGGCGACGCCGACAACGGCGTCGCGGCGTACGCGCTCACGGCCGCCGTCGCGTGGACTGTCAGCGGCCTCGGCGCGGCCGCCGCACCGTGGATCGCGCGCCGGACGGGGTCGTGGGTCCGCGCGGCGATCGTCACGCGGGTGGCCCAAGGGGCCGGGGTGAGCGCAGCTGTCGTCATCGCCGGCCCGGCCGGGTTGATCATCGGCTACACCGGCTTCTACCTCGTGCACGGCGCCGCGAACGTCGCGCATTACGGGCTCGTGCACCGGAACACCGGGCCGGCCCACCGCTCGACGATGGTCAGCGTCAACAGCCTCACCTCCCGGCTCGGCGGGATGGCGGCCGCGCCGGTGCTCGGCGCGATCGGCGCGGGCCACGGCGTCCCGGCCGCGTTCGCGCTGTCGGCCGTCCTGCTCGTCCTGCCCGCCCCGCTCTACCTGCTGGCGAAAAGCCCCGCAGCGAGGGAGGCCGCGTCGTAACGAGCCAGCACCAGGCGCACCAGTGCCGGGTGCGTGCCCAGCGGCTCACTCACGGCGTCGGCCCCGCAGGCCGCGACCTCGGTCGCAAACCGCCCGGGCGAGAGCAGGTACGTCGCGACGGACACGTGCCGCCAACCGCGGGCCCGGAGTGCAGCGACCGTGTCGACGACGGTCGGGCCGGTCGCGCTGTTGTACGCGGGCAGCACCGGCCGGCCCAGACGAGCCGAGAGCAGCCGGGCCGTCACGGACGTGTCCGCCCGCGACCGCGGGTCCGAGGAGCCGGCCGCCGCGAGCACCACGGGACCGTCGGAAAGGCAGCCCGGCAAGGGATTCCGCCGCAGTCAGCCGGTCGGCGAGCGCCTCCGCCAGCAGCGGGTGCGGGCCGAGCGCGGGCGCACACGGCGGCCCGGACCCGCGGGCCCGGTCGGAACGCCGCCACCCCGGCCACGTCGTGCGCGATGTGGTAGCCGTTGCCCAGCAGCAGCGGCACGCACGACGACCTGCCCGGAGGTCGACCGCAGCACGTCCGGCAGCAGCGGCACGGTCAACTCGACGTACGCCTCGCGCACCGAAAGCCCAGGCCGAGCCACGCGTACCGCGGCCAGCAGCCGCCGCACACTGTCAGCCGCGGCGGGGCTCCGACTGCCGTGGGCCACGCCGACGAGAACCGGGGCGTCATCTACTCGACCCGCAGCCGGTAGCCGCGCTTGACGACGGTCTGCACGCACTGCCCGTCGCCGAGCGCGGCCCGCAGCCGGGTCACGGCCATCTCCACCGCGTGCTCGCTCGCCGCGTCACCGCTGGGCAGGCGAGGCACGAGTTGGGCACGCGAGAGCACACGCCCAGGCTGCTCGGCCAGGGCACGCAGGACGGCCATCGGGGCCGGCGGGAGGTCGACCATCCGCTGGTCGACGAGCACGGCGTGCCCGCGGATCTCGAGCCGGTGCCCGCCGACCACGAGGCCCTCGGGACGCCGGCGCGGCAGCTCCTCGGCGATGACCCGCACGAGCGTGCCGAGCCGCGGACGGTCGGGCTGCAGGGTCTTCACCCCGAGCCGCTCGAGCGGCTCGGCGGTCACCATGCCCGACGCAGGCAGGCACCACGTCGCCGCGGAACGCGGCGATGACCGCCTCGCGGCGGCCCATCTGCTCGGCCAGGTCCAGCAGCGACTGCACCGCGGGCTTGGACGTGAACGCGACCGCGTCGACGTGCCGGGTGGCGACGATGTCGACCAGCTTCACCAGCGGGCCGATGTCGTCCGGCGGCGCCCACTGGTAGATCGGGATGGTGACGACGTCGGCGCCGGCGGCCCGCAGGCCGTCGACGAGTTCCGGTTCCGGGTCGCCGTGCAGCTGGACCGCGATGCGTACGCCGCGGATGTCGTCGGCCCGCAGGTGGTCGAGAACCTCGCGCAGCGACTCCGAGACCGGCGACCACGACTCGCGCAACCCGGCAGCCCGGATCGCGCCCATCGCCTTGGGCCCGCGCGCGAGCACCTGCGGCGTCAGCCAGGACGGCCCGCAGGCTGTCGCCGAGCCCCCAGCCGTCGGCGGCCTCGAGCCAGCCGCGGAAGCCGACGCCCGTCGTCGCCACGACGATCGCGGGCGGCCCGGCCAGGCAGGCCCGGGTCGCGGCGACCAGGTTGGCGTCGTCGGCGAGCGGCCGGATCTGGACGGCCGGGGCCGAGATCACGCGCGCCCCGCGGCGTTCGAGCAGGCCGATCAGCTCCTCCCGCCGACGGCAGGCCGTGACCGCGACGCTGAACCCGGTCAGCGGCGAACCGCCGGCGGCGGCCTCGTCCTCGCCCGGCGAGCGCGACCGTGCGCGGACGCAGCAGGTCGGGGCGGTCCCGATCGCCCGAACCGCGCATCGCGCCGTTATCGGTGACCGTCATCGACCCCCCTGACTTGAACGACGCCCCGGGTGACCCGCACTTCGTACGGGCGCAGCGCCTTGGTCTCGTCGTCCAGGCAGCGACCGGTCCGGAGGTCGAACACGTGCTTGTACATCGGCGAGGCCACGACGGGGACGTCCCCGCGGGTGCCGACGAGGCCGCGCGCCATCACGGACGCGCCGCGTGGCGGGGTCGTGGTTGGAGACGGCGAAGATCTCGCCCTCGTGGGTCTTGAAGACCGCGACGGCGTGACCCTCGACGAGGGCCGGAACCCCGACCTCGACGGGCAAGTCGGCCTCCGCGATGACGTCGATCCACGGCGCAGCCTGGGTCGGCAGGACCGTCGGCTGCGCCATCGCCGAGCCGACCTGGCCGACGGCGTCGTCGACGCTCGTCACGCCGCCCCCACGCGCAGGGTCGGACCGGCGATGACGCGCGGCTCGCCGGCCTCGCCCGGCTGCGCGGGCCGGATCTGGCCGCGCTCGTCGACGAAGGTGATCGTCGGGGTCGGGCACGTCGGGTGCGTTGACGAAGGAGACGAAGCGCTTGAGCTTCTCGGCGTCCGCGATGCGTCGCCGCCCACTCGTCCACGTAGCCGCCGACGTGACGGGCCATCGCGTCCTCGAGCTCGGCGCAGATGCCGAGCGAGTCGTCGATGATCACCGAGCGCAGGTAGTCGATGCCGCCGTCGAGCGCGTCGAGCCACGGCGCCGTGCGCTGCAGCCGGTCGGCGGTGCGGATGTAGAACATCAGGAAGCGGTCGATGTAGCGGATCAGCGTGACGTCGTCGAGGTCGCGGGCCAGCTCGATCGCGTGCTTGGGCGTCGCGCCGCCGTTGCCGCCGACGTAGAGGTTCCAGCCCTTCTCGGTCGCGATGATCCCGAAGTCCTTGCCCTGGGCCTCGGCGCACTCGCGCGCGCAGCCGGAGACCCCGGACTTCAGCTTGTGCGGCGCCCGCAGCCCGCGGTACCGCAGCTCGAGCGCGACCGCCATGCCCACCGAGTCCTGCACGCCGAAGCGGCACCACGTGCTGCCGACGCAGGACTTCACGGTCCGCAACGCCTTGCCGTACGCGTGACCGGACTCGAAGCCGGCGTCCACCAGCTTCGTCCAGATCAGCGGCAACTGCTCGGCGCGGGCGCCGAACAGGTCGATGCGCTGGCCGCCGGTGATCTTCGTGTAGAGGCCGAACTCCTTGGCCACCTGGCCGATCGCGATCAGCCCGTCGGGGGTGATCTCGCCGCCGGGGATGCGCGGCACGACCGAGTACGTGCCGTTGCGCTGCATGTTGGCCAGCAGGTGGTCGTTGGTGTCCTGCAGCGAGCCGAGCTCGCCGGCGAGGACGTGCTCGCCGAGCTGGCTCGCCAGGATCGACGCGACGGCCGGCTTGCAGATGTCGCAGCCGCGCCCGCGGCCGTGGGAGGCGAGCAGCCCGGACAGGCTGGTCACCCCGGTCACGCGGACGATGTCGAACAGCTCCGCGCGGCTGTAGTCGAAGTGCTCGCACAGCGCCTTGCTGACCTCGATGCCGCTGCTTTCGAGCTCGTGGTCGAGCAGGCTCTTCAGCAGCGGGACGCAGCTACCGCAGCCGGTGCCGGCCTTCGTGCAGCCTTTGATGTCGGCGACGGTGCGGCACGGCGCACTCCGCGATAGCTGCGACGATCGAGCCCTTGTCGACGTTCTCGCACGAGCAGATCGTCGCCTCGGCGGGCAGCGCGGCCGGTCCGATGCCGCACGGCCGCCCCCGAGCGCGCCGGGAGGATCAGGTTCTCGGGGTTGCCGGGGATCGGGATCTGGCCGGTCACCATCGGACGGAGCATCAGATACGCCGAGGCGTCGCCGACGAGGACGCCGCCGAGCAGCCGCGTCCCGTCCTCCGAGACCACGATCTTCTTGTACGTACGGGCAACTGAGTCCGCGTAAGTCAGCTCGAGCGAACCGGGCGTCGCACCGAACGCGTCACCGAAGCTCGCGACCTCGACGCCGAGCAGCTTGAGCTTGGTCGACATGTCCGCGCCGGTGAACGTCGCCGGCGCTGCCGGCGAGCGTCTCGGCGAGCGCGTCGGCCATCTGGTAGCCCGGGGCGACGAGGCCGTAGATCGTGCCGCCGGCGCAGGGCGACCTCGCCGATCGCGAACACGTCCGGGTCGGAGGTGCGGCAGTTGTCGTCGATCGACGACACCGCCGCGCGCGCCGATCTCGAGGCCCGCGGCCCGGGCCAGCTCGTCGCGCGGGCGGATGCCCGCGGAGAAGACGAGGACGCCGACGTCGAGCGGGTCGCGACCCTTGAGGTGCAGCTGCGCGACCCGGCCGCGCTCGTCGGCGGTGATCTTCTCGGTCGTGCGCGCCGAGGTGCATGCGCACCCCGAGGGCCTCGATGTGGCGGACCAGCATGGCGCCGCCGCCCTCGTCGCACTGCAGCGGCATCGGCCGCGGCGCCATCTCGACGACGTGGGTCTCGAGCCCCAGGTTCAGCAGGGCGTTCGCGGCCTCCAGGCCGAGCAGCCCGCCGCCGATGACGACACCGGCGCTCGCGTCGGCGGCCGCTGCGCGGATCGTCTCGAGGTCGGAGATCGTGCGGTAGACGAAGCAGTTCGCCGGCCTCGCGGCCCGGCACCGGCGGCACGAACGGGTACGACCCGGTGGCGAGGACGAGCGCGTCGTAGCGCACGACGCGGCCGTCCTCGAGGGTGACGGTGTGCGCCGCCCGGTCGATCGACGGTCGCCTGCGCGCACAGCTCCAGCGTCACGGCCGGGTCGCAGTAGTGCCCGTCCGGCAGCAGCGAGAGGTCCTCCGCGCTGCAGCCGGCGAAGTACGACGAGAGGCCGACGCGGTCGTAGGCGGGGCGCGGCTCCTCGCCCAGCACGGTGATGTCCCACTCGGCGGTGAGGCCGCGCTCGAGCGCGCCGACGACGAACCGGTGACCGACCATGCCGTGGCCGACGACCACGAGCGAGCGACGGGTGCGGGCCATCGGGTCCACCATCCTTCAGGTCTGCGGGCGGTCGAGGTGCGACGTCGCACCCGGCGGCGTGGCACACGACCTCAGGCTTGCGAAGCTACGGGCGCGGGGTTTCCCGCCTGTTTCACTAAGAGACGACTGTGAAAACTGCTGTTCACACGGGGACCTCCTCGGTGTGCACCTCCGCGGCCTCGCGGAGCAGCGCCGCGACCGCCCCGGCGCACCCCCCGCAACCCGTGGTGGCGCGGGTCCGCGTGGCCACGTCGGCGACCGTGCCGGCGCCGGCGCAGATCGCCTCCCGGACCGTCCCGGCCTGGACGTTGTTGCACTGGCAGACCGCGACGTCGTCGGGCAGGCGGATCGGCTCGCCGTCGGCGTCGTGGTGGTCGAGCAGGTACCAGGCCGGGTCGTCCGGCAGCAGCGCCTGGCGGTCGTAGTACTGGACGAGCAGGCCGATCCCGTCGAGCTCGCCGACCAGGACGCCGCCGACCAGGCGGCCGTCGCGGATCACGAGCCGGCGGTAGATCCCGCGCAGCGGGTTCGCGTACTCGACGACGTCGTCGCCGGGCAGCGCGGTCACGCGTGCCGAGCACCGCGACGTCCAGGTCGGACGCCCGCAGCCGCGTCACCAGGCGGTGCCCCGTGTAGCTCGCGTCGGCGTCGCCGGCGAGGACCTTCGCCAGGACGGCAGCCTGCTCCCAGGCGGGCCCGACCAGGCCCGGGACGACGCCGCCGTGCTCGGCGCAGTCCCCCAGCGCGTGGATCCGCGGGTCCGTGACCGAGCGCAGCTGGTCGTCGACGACGATCCCGCGGCCGATCTCGAGGCCCGCCTCGCGGGCCAGCGACACCCGCGGCCGGACGCCGCAGGCGAGGACGACGACGTCCGCGGCCAGCAGGAACTTGTCGGCCAGGTCGGACGCCGAGCAACTCGGTGTCGTCGCCGGCCAGCGCCACCGCGCGGACGCCTGTGTGCACGCCGATGCCGAGCAGCGTCACCGCCCGGCGCAGGACCTTCGCCGGCTCCGCCTCGAGCTGGGTGTTCAACAGGTGCTCGGCGACCTCGACGACGTCGACCGTCAGGCCGCGGCGGACGAGGCCGCGCGCCGCCTCGAGGCCCAGCAGCCCGCCACCGACGACGACCGCGTTCTGGCCGGGTTCGATGGCGTCCAGCAGGCGGGCGCAGTCGTCCAGCGTCCGGAACGCGACGACCTTCGGGTGCAGCTGCCCGCCCGAGGTCAGGGCGCCGCGCACCGGCGGGAGCACCGGGCTGCCGCCCGTCGCGAGGACGAGGACGTCGAATCCGATGCGCTCGCCGTCCTCCAACTCGACTTCGGCGCTGTGCCGGTCCAATTCCACCGCGCGGCGGCCGGTGACGAGCGTGATGCCGAGCAGCTCGTACCAGGCCCGGCTGCGCATCACCGTCGACTCGGGCTGGAACGAGCCCTCCAGCACCGAGCACAGCAGCACCCGGTTGTACGCGAGGTGCGGCTCGTCGCCGATCACGGTGATCGCGTAGCGGCCGTCCGGGCCGAGGGTCCCGCCGGCGGCGAGCTCCTCCAGGAACCGGACGGTCGCCATGCCGAACCCGACGACGACGAGACGCTCTTTGGCCGCCGCGCTCATGAGGCAATCCCTGTGTCGACGTTCCCCGAGCCGAAGCCCGGGGCGGAGACCACGGCCTCGACCCGGACCGCGCAGACCTTGAACTCGGGCATGCGGGAGACGGGGTCCAGCGCCGGGTTGGTGAGGGTGTTCGCGCGTCCCGGCCCGGCCCAGTGGAACGGCATGAAGACCGTGTCCGGACGGATCGAGGGAGTGACGCGCGCCGGCGCGACGGCCTCGCCGCGGCGGGTCGTCAGGCGGACGGGGTCGCCGTCCGCGATGCCGAGCCGGCTCGCGAGGGCCGGGTGCAGCTCGACGAACGGGCCGGGGGCCGCCTCGCGCAGCGCCCGGACGAGCCGCGTCTGCGCGCCGGACTGGTAGTGCGCGAGGACGCGGCCGGTCGTCAGGTACAGGGGGTACTCCTCGTCCGGGGACTCGGCGGAGCCGCGGTCGCCGACCGCGTGGAAGCGGGCCTTGCCGTCGGGGGTGGGGAAGGACTCCGCGAACAGGCGCGGGGTGCCGGGGTGCGGTTGGTCCCCCGCAGGGCACGGCCAGAACAGCCCGCCCTCGGCCTCGATCCGCGCGTGGCTCATGCCGGAGTAGTCGGCGGAGCCGCCGGCGCTGGCCCGCCCGAGCTCGTCGAAGAGCTCGGCGGCGTCGGTCGGGAAGCCGGTCGGGCGGCCGAGCCGCGCCGCCAGCGCCGAGATCACCTCGAGGTCGGACCACACCCCCGCGGGCGGGGCGACCGCCTGGTTGCGCATGATCACCCGGCCCTCGAGGTTGGTCAGCGTGCCGGTCTCCTCGGCCCACTGCGTCACGGGCAGGACGACGTCGGCGCGCGACGCGGTCTCCGACAGGACGAAGTCGGCGACGCAGAGGAAGTCGAGCGAGTCGAGGCGCTCGACGACGTGCGCGGCGCGCGGCGCGGACACCACCGGGTTCGACCCGAACACCAGCAGCGTCTTCACGTCGGAGCCGAGGGCGTCCAGCAGTTCGTAAGCGGAGCGGCCGACGCCGGGCAGGCTGTCGGGCTCGACGCCCCAGACCGCCGCGACGTGCGCGCGCGCCGCCGGGTCGTCGATGCGGCGGTAACCGGGCAGCTGGTCGGCCTTCTGGCCCTGCTCGCGCCCGCCCTGCCCGTTGCCCTGGCCCGTGATCGTCCCGAAGCCGCCGCCGACCCGGCCGACCTGGCCGAGCGCGAGCGCGAGGTTGACGAACGACAGCGCCGTGTCGACGCCCTTCGCGTGCTGCTCGGCGCCGCGGGCCGTCAGGATCATCGCCGTGCTCGCCTCGCCGAGGATGCGCGCCGCCTCGCGCAGCCGACCGACGGGGACCCCGGTCAGCCGCTCGACCTGCTCCGGCCAGTAGGCCGCGACGAGGTGGCGCAGTTCGTCGAACCCCGTCGTGCGGGCCACGACGTAGTCCGAGTCGATGTAGCCCTCGCCGATCAGCAGGTGCAGCAGACCGTGCGCCAGGGCGAGGTCGCTGCCCGGCATCAACTGCAGGTGGACGTCGGCGAGCTTGGCGGTCGGGGTGAGCCGCGGGTCGACGACGATCAACTTGCCGCCGGCCGCGCGCTGCGCCGTCAACTGGCGGACGAGCGGCGGCATTGTTTCCGCGATGTTCGCCCCGACCAACATCAACGCCTTTGCCTCGGCGATGTCCGTGACGGGGAACGGCATCCCGCGGTCGACCCCGAACGCGCGCATGCCGGCGGCCGCGGCCGACGACATGCACCACCGGCCGTTGTAGTCGATCGAGGAGGTGCCCAGCGCGACGCGGGCGAACTTGCCGAGGGCGTAGACCTTCTCGTTGGTCAGCCCGCCGCCGCCGAAGATCCCGTTCGCGTCGGCGCCGTGCGCGTCCCGCGCCGCGGTGAGCTCGGCCGCGATCCGGTCGAGCGCGACCTCCCAGCTCACCGCGCGGAACTGCGCGTCCGGTCCCTCGGAGCGGTCGCGCATCAGTGGGCGCGTCAGGCGTTCCGGGCTGGAGAGCAGGTCAGTGGCCGTCCAACCCTTTTGGCAGAGGCCGCCTGCGTTGGTCGCGACATCGGTGCGGGGCGTCACCTCCAGCAGCGTCCCGGCCGGGGAGGCACCCGCGACGACGTACGCGTCCGCGCCGGCCTGACCGGCGGCCGCGCGCCCGCGGCTCGGCCCGCGGCCGGTCGGGGTCATGGCGATGCCGCACTGCAGCGCGCAGTACGGGCAGTGCGTGCGCACGGGGACGGAACGGGACGCCGGCATGATTCCTCAGTATTGCCAGCGGCATTACCCAGGCACGGCGGTCGTGTTACTGCGAGGTAACCGAGTCCTACCCGCGTTTGTGGCAGGCCGGGAACTTCCCCGGCGTCAGCCCGGCACGGCCACAACAAGCGCGACGGCCGTCGCGGCGATCCCCTCGCCCCGGCCGGTGAGCCCGAGCCCGTCCGTCGTCGTCGCGGTGACCGTCACGGGCGCGCCCGCCGCGGCCGAGAGTGCGGCCTCGGCCTCCGCCCGGCGCGGCCCGATCTTCGGGACGTTGCCGATCACCTGCACCGCGACGTTGCCGATCTCGAAGCCGGCCGCGCGGACGCGCCGCGCGGCCTCGGCCAGCAGGACGACCCCGGCCGCGCCGGCCCACTCTGGCGCGGACGTGCCGAAGTTGGCGCCGAGGTCGGCCAGCCCGGCCGCGGAGAAGAGCGCGTCGCACGCGGCATGCGCCGCCGGGTCGGCGTCGGAGTGCCCGTCTAGCCACGGCAGGCCCGGCCAGTCGAGGCCCGCAACCCGCAGCACACGGGGTTCTGATCCACGGTCAGCAAACGCGTGCACGTCGACCCCGATGCCGACGCGGGGAAGACCGCTCAACGGGTTTCTCGGTTCGCTTGTCTCACTCGCTCGTTCCTCGCTCAGTCTCGAGTCGCTCAACGGACGCCGTCGGCGTACCGCTTCGCCAGCACCGCCTCGGCGAGCAGCAGGTCGATCGGACGCGTCACCTTGAACGCCTCCTCGCTGCCCGGGACGACGACGACCTTCAGCCCGAGCGCCTCGACCAGGCCCGCGTCGTCGGTCGCGCCGAGCGAACCGGCGGCCGCGTGGGCCTTCTCCAGGACCTCGCGCCGAAAACCCTGCGGCGTCTGGACGGCGCGCAGGGTGGAGCGGTCGGGGGTGGAAACGACACAGTCCGCCTCTACCACCTTGACGGTGTCGGCGAGCGGCAGCGCGGGGACTACGGCCTCCGCCCCGCCACGTACGGCCGCGGCGACCGCGTCCACGAGTTCGACCGGCACGAGCGGACGCGCCGCGTCGTGGACGAGGATCACGGTGATGTCGGGCGGCAGGCTCGCGACGGCCAGCCGGACGGACTCCCGCCGGTCGGCGCCGCCTGCCACGACGGTCACGTCGGCAGGCACCTCGTGATCGGCGAGCAGAGCGCGGACGGCCGCCACCTCGGACGGAGGCGCGGCAACGACTACCGCGTCCACGAGGCGCGCACGCGCAAGCGTGCGCACCGCGTGGACGAGCATGGGAACGCCCCCGAGCTCACGTAGAGCCTTGGGCGTGCCCGGACCGAGCCGCTCTCCGCGGCCGGCGGCGGGCACGACCGCGGCTGTACGCACGTGCTACCTGCTCGAGGGTTCGACGGGACGACGACGTGCTCGCACCGTCAGGAGGCGAGAACCTCGTCGAGGATTGCCTCGGCCTTGTCCTCGTTGGTGTTCTCCGCGAGCGCGAGCTCGCTGACGAGAATCTGACGAGCCTTGGCGAGCATGCGCTTCTCGCCCGCGGACAGACCGCGGTCGCGCTCACGGCGCCACAGGTCGCGAACGACCTCGGCCACCTTGATGACGTCACCGGACGCCAGCTTCTCGAGGTTCGCCTTGTACCGGCGGGACCAGTTGGTGGGCTCTTCGGTGTGCGGCGCACGAAGCACCTCGAAGACCTTGTCGAGCCCTTCTTGGCCGACTACGTCTCGGACGCCGACGAGGTCGACATTGTCCGCCGGAACCCGAACGGTCAGGTCGCCTTGCGCGACCTTCAAAACTAGGTACATCCTCTCGACACCCTTGATGGTGCGGGCCTCGATGGCTTCGATGAGTGCTGCCCCGTGATGCGGGTACACAACGGTCTCGCCGACCTTGAACGACATGGGTGAATAACCCCTTCCTCAGGGATGCCCAGGATAGCACGCGGCTTTTGGGTGCTCTTGACGTTTGTGCAGGTCAGCGCCGTCCCGAGGTGACGCAGTGGGGGTTGACAAACCCCCCATCCCCGTACTCCCGCAGGTCACAAAGCCGCCGCCCGAGAAGGCGTTACCCTTATTCGGCCTTTCGGGTCGATACTGAACCGGTGTCGGCGGACCAGGGCGGCTTCGAGTACGGGCGCGGTGACGAGCCCGTCGACGACGCGCGCTTCGCCGACCTGCCGCCGGTCCAGGTCCGTGTCCCGGACGACGCCCGCGAGCTCACCCCGGACGTGCGCGCCTATTACCGCGAGCTGCGGCGCCGCCACGACGAAGGCCACCCCGCTCCGTCCGTCCCGCCCGACCTCGCCACCGGGGTGCGCCCGGGCCGCATGATCGTCGGCGTCCTCGCCCTGCTGCTGGTCGTGGCGAGCCTGGCCCTGATGGTGTCGCCGCGGCGGGAGGCGCCGAACGCCCGGGCCTCGGTCACCTCGGCCACCCTCACCGGGCCCGGCACCGGGGCCCCCGGCCTCCTGCTCCCGGACTCGGTGGTGTTCGTCGAGAGCGTCGAGCGGGCCCTGCGCGACCTGCGTCCCGCCGTCGTCGTCCTGGTGCCCCCGGCGTGCGCCTGCGACGCGCAGCTGCGGACGCTGTCGCAGGAGGCCAGCTCCTACGAACTCGACCTGCTGCTCAGCCCCGGCGCAGGGGCCCCGCCCTCGGCCTCGGGCACTGAGAACGGCTCCTCGACTTCAGGCACGGAGAACGGCTCCGACGAGCTGCGCCGGATCGTGCGGGAGCTGGGCTCGAGCCGGGTGAAGGTGCTGCTCGACCCCGCCGGCTCCCTGCTGGCCGCCTTCGCCCCCACGGAACTGACGCTGGTGCTCGTCGCCGTCGACGGGCTGGTCGCCGAGGTGCGGCACGGGCCCTCGACGATGACCGCGCTCGATCTCGCACTGTCGCGGTTGAGCCATCCCACCGCCGCCCCGGGCGAGACGCTCGCCCAGGCGGAACCGGCACAGACCTGAGAATCCAGACAGAACTGGAAGTTCTGCCCCTACCCGGGGCGAAACCACCGATAGGTGACAGGTAATCTGAGCGCCGATCGTCCCTCGTCCGTGCCATGCCGGCATCCGGCCGGCGACTCGGCCTGCCCCCGCGCCCGCGGTCCCGGTAGGCCTCCTGCGCACACCTCATAGGAGAGTTGCCGTGACCCGACGACCCCGCCGCGCCGCTGCCGCGACAGTGCTCGTCCTGGCTGTCACCACAGGGCTGGGCGCCTGCACTCCGTCCGAGGACACAGGCTTCGACTTCGCGACGGACAAGGTCCAGGCCGACAACGCCGCCGGCCGCACGGCCTCCGGCGGCATCCTGGCCCGCGCGCTGGTGCTGGTGAAGTCGAAGGACGCGATCGCCGCCGCCCTCGCCGGCACCCTGCTGAACCGCGGCACGACGGCCGACACGCTCGAGACCGTCGTCCTGACCCCGGTCGGCAACGCCGCCGCGAGCGCGATCACCGTGCACCCCGAACCTGGTGCTCGAGCCGGGCGTCGTCTACCCGCTCGGCACCCCGGAGCACGAGCCGATCACCGTGCCCAACGCGCAGGCGCTGAAGCTCGGCCACTTCGTGGACGTCCGCCTGCACTTCAAAACCGCCGGCGACATCAAGATGCAGGTCGAGACCCACAAGCGTGAGGGCTTCTACTCCGAGGTCCTGCCCGAGGTGTCGACGCCGGCCACCCAGGCCGACGTCACGCGGGGCTCGAAGACGGGCAAGGGCAGCACGCTCGGCACCACCAAGAAGGGCTCCGCCGCGGCGGCCGAGACCGAGACGACCACGTCGAAGGCCGGCAGCACGACCGCGCCGGCCGCGCGGGCCGCGACCCGCGCCTCCAAGCGCGCGGCCGCCGAGCGCGCCGCGGCCGCCAAGGCCGCCCGCGCCGAGGCCGCGCGGGCGAAGGCGACGGCACCGACCGCGACCAAGCCCGCCGCAACCCACCCCGCCCCCGCCGCCGAGCACGGGGCCACCGAGCACGGGGCCGCCGAGCCGGCCGCGGCCCACCCCGTGGGCCACGGCTACTAGGTCGGTCTCGTACTTCGCGGCCGGCCCGCTCACGGCTCGAACTTGTAGCCCAGCCCGCGCACCGTCACCAGGTAGCGCGGCGCCCCCGGGTCCGGCTCGATCTTCGAGCGCAACCGCTTGACGTGCACGTCCAGCGTTTTGGTGTCCCCGACGTAGTCCGCACCCCAGATCCGGTCGATCAGCTGCATCCGGGTGAGCACCCGCCCGGCGTTGCGCAGCAGCATCTCCAGCAGCTCGAACTCCTTGAGCGGCAACGGCACCGAGCCGCCGTTGACGGTGACGACGTGGCGCTCGACGTCCATCCGGACGGGCCCGGCCTCCAGCGTCGCGGTCACCGGCTCCTCGACGTCGCCGCGGCGGCGCAGCACCGCGCGGATCCGCGCGACGAGCTCGCGGTGCGAGAACGGCTTGGTGACGTAGTCGTCCGCCCCGAGCTCGAGGCCGACGACCTTGTCGATCTCGCCGTCCTTCGCGGTCAGCATGATCACGGGCACGCTGGACTTCGAACGCAGGATCCGGCAGACCTCCGTCCCGGGGATCCCGGGCAGCATCAGGTCGAGTAGCACCAGGTCGGCACCGCCCCGCTCGAACTCCTCCAGCGCCTCCGGACCGGTCTGGGCGACCGCGACCTCGAAGCCCTCCTTGCGCAACATGTACGACAGGGCGTCCGAGAACGACTCCTCGTCCTCCACCACCAGCAGTCGGGTCATTCGAAGATCTCCTCATCCGGTGGCTTCCGGTGTGCACCGGAAGCGGGGGACAGCAGTGGCAGGCGCAGGGTGAACGTCGAGCCGGAGCCTTCTACGCTCCACACCCGCACGTCCCCGCCGTGGTTCTGGGCGATGTGCTTGACGATCGACAGGCCGAGGCCCGTGCCGCCGGTCATGCGGGACCGGGCCGGGTCGACCCGGTAGAACCGCTCGAAGACGCGTTGCAGTTCGCGCCCGGGAATGCCGATGCCCTGGTCGGTCACGGCGATCTCGGCGAGGTCGCCCGAGCGGCGCACCGTGACGCCGACGCGGGTCTCCCCCGCGCTGTAGTTGACGGCGTTCTCGATCAGGTTGCCCAGGGCCATGACGAGCTGAGCCTCGTTGCCGAACACCTTCAGGCCGCCGTCGCCGTCCGCGTCCAGGGTGATGCCCTTGGCGCCGGCCAGCTCACGCGAGCGGTCGATGCTCGCGTCGACCACGTCGTCGACTCCGATCGGCTCCGGCTCCTTCAGCGGGTCGCGGCTCTCCAGCCGCGACAGGTCGATGAGTTCCTGGACGAGGTGGGACAGGCGCATCGACTCGTGCTGCATGCGGCCCGCGAAGCGGATGACCGCCTCCGGGTCGTCCGAGGCGTCCTGGACGGCCTCGGCGAGCAGCCGCAGCGCGCCGACCGGGGTCTTGAGCTCGTGGCTGACGTTGGCCACGAAGTCCCGCCGGACGGCGTCGAGGCGCCGGGCGTCCGTCTGGTCCTCGACGAGGACGAGGACGTGCTGGACGCCGAGCGGCGCGACCCGCGCGCTCACGGCCAGCGTGCCGCCGCCGACGGGGCCGCGCGGCAGCTCGAGCTCGACCTGCCGGATGCGGCCGTCGCGGCGGACCCTGCGGACGAGCCCGACGAGTTCGTCGGCCACCAGCCGCTCCGACCGGACGATGCCGAACGCGTACGCGGCCGGGCTGGCCTTGACGACCTCGTCGTTGGCGTCCACGACGACCGCCAGCGAGCGCAGGACGGACAGGACCTGGCCCACGCCCGGGGACAGCACGGCGCCCGGGGTCTCCGGCTCGCTCATGGATCGCTCGCTGAACCGGTACGCCAGGCCCGCCGCCAGCCCGATGATCAGGCCGACGGCCGTGCACAGGAGGATCAGGGTCGCCTGCACCCGCCGGCCCCTCGTGCGGTCGGCCCCGCGGTCGTCATGGCTGCGATGGTAGGCGGACGATGCGCCCCGCTGAACACAACGCGGTCGTCCGGCCGAACATGAAGGTGAGAGTTCATCTAGCGGTTCGCACGCGTTCATTCGTCACGAGGCACAGTGACGAAGGACCGACAGAGGGGCAGGCCCGCACATGCGCAACGCCTTCGACGGCGAGCTGAAGGCCATCGGTGACGAGCTGATCGCCATGACCCAGCAGGTCGGGTTCGCGATGTCGCGGGCCACGACGGCCCTGCTCGAGGCCGACCTCACGCTCGCCGAGAGCGTCATCGAGAGCGACCGGGGCGTCGACAAGCGCCGGGACGAACTCGACGAGAAGGCCTTCGAGATCCTGCTGCGCCAGCAGCCGGTCGTCGGCACCGACCTACGGGTGGTCATCACGAGCCTGCGGATGAGCGCCGACCTCGAGCGCATGGGCGACCTCGCGCTGCACGTCGCGAAGGTCGCGCGGATGCGCTACCCGCGCTCGGCGGTTCCGGACGAGCTGGTCGCGACGATGCTGGAGATGGGCCAGGTCGCCCAGCGGATCGTCACCAAGGCAGGCAGCGTCATCGCCTCCCGCGACGTGGACGTCGCGCTGGAACTGGAGCTGGACGACGACGAGATGGACCGCCTGCACGTGCAGCTGTTCCGTCACCTGCTCGACAAGAACTGGTCCTTCGGGACGGAGTGCGCGGTCGACATCACCCTGCTCGGGCGCTACTACGAGCGCTTCGCCGACCACGCGGTGTCCGTCGCCCGGCGCGTCGTGTACCTCGCGACGGGCGAGTTCCCGACCTCGTCATCGGGCGGCGCACCCGACGATCCCACGCGGTATACGGCCACGTGACGGACAGCGTCACCGAGCCTGCGAGTGGGACGCAGTGACGTACCGTCAGTGACCCTGGGCCGCCACCGCGGCCGCCGCAGTCGCCGCCGCTTCGGGATCGAGGTACTCGCCGCCGGTGGTCAGGGGGCGGAACTCCGAGTCCAGCTCGTAGAGCAGCGGGATGCCGGTCGGGATGTTGAGCTTGACGACGGCGTCGTCGCTCATCCCGTCGAGGTGCTTCACCAGCCCGCGCAGGGAGTTGCCGTGCGCGGCGACCATGACCAGCCCGCCCGAGCGCAGGTCCGGGACGATCGAGTCGTACCAGTACGGCAGCATCCGCACGACGACGTCCGCCAGGCACTCGGTGCGCGGCACGAGCTCGCTCGGCAGGGTCGCGTAGCGGGCGTCGTGGACCTGCGAGAACTCGTCGTCGTCCGGCAGGGGCGGCGGCGGGGTGTCGTAGGACCGGCGCCAGCGCATGAACTGCTCCTCGCCGTACTCGGCGCGGATCGCCTTCTTGTCCTTGCCCTGCAGCGCGCCGTAGTGCCGCTCGTTGAGCCGCCACGAGCGCCGCACCGGGATCCAGGACCGGTCGCACGCCGGCCAGCGCGATCTCCGCCGTCCGGATCGCCCGGCGCTGCAGCGAGGTGTGCAGTACCTCCGGCAGCAGCCCGCGGGAGCGGAGCAGCTCGCCGCCGCGAGCCGCCTCGTCCTCACCCTTCGCGGTCAGCCCCACGTCCACCCAGCCGGTGAACTGGTTCGTGGCGTTCCACTCGGACTGGCCGTGGCGCAGCAGGAGAAGTCGGTAGGTCGTGTCAGCCATGCGCGCGAGCGTACTTGTGGCGGGCCTAGGCCTCGGGATGACGTTCGCCACCACCGGTGAGGTGCCGGAACGCGTCCAGGTTGTACGTGGGCTCGCCGCGCTTGACCCGCCAGTCGTACTCGCGCCGGATGGACGACGCGAAGCCGCGCTCCAGGATCGCGTTGAAGCTGCCGTCGGCGTACTCGAGGACGGAACCGAGGATCCGGTCGAGCTCGTCGGGGGTGATCGCGTGCAGCGGCAGCCGGCCGATGAGGTACACGTCGCCGTGCTGATCGATCGCGAACGCGACGCCGTACATGCGGGCGTTGCGCTCGAGCAGCCAGCGGTGGACCTCGGCGTGGTTCTCGTCCGGGTGCCGGGCGACGAAGGCGTTGACCGACACGCTGTGGGCACCGACCGCGAGCGAGCAGGTGGTCTTGAGCTTGCGGGTGCCGGGCATCGTCACGACGAACGTCCCGGGCGCGGACTCCTCCCACTCGAGATCGGCCTCCGCGAGCTCGGCGCGGATCACCGCAGCCGCGCGCTCCCGACTCGCTTCGGTCACCGTCGCGCGACCAGGCCCGCCGGCGGGGCCACCGCGCTCATCGCCCGGGCGTACACGTCGACGAGGCGGGCGGCAGTGGCGGGCCAGCCGAAGCTCGCGGCGTGCGCCACCGCCCCGGCGCCGAGCCAGCGCCGCCGCATGGGGTCGCGGAGGAGACCGTGCAGGGCGTCCGCGTAGTCCTCGGGGTCGTGGCCCTCGACCAGCAGCCCGGAACGCCCGTGCGCGACCGCCGTGCGCAGGCCGCCGACCGCGGCGGCGACCACCGGCGTCCCGCAGGCCTGGGACTCGACGGCGACGAGCCCGAACGACTCGTTGTAGGACGGCACGACGGTGATGTCGGCGGCCTGGTACCAGCGGGCCAAGTCGATCTGCGGGACGGGCGGGCCGAAGCGGACGAGGTCGTCGATGCCGAGGGAGACCGCCAGCTGCTGCAGGTGTTCCGGGGCGGCCAGGCCGCTGCCGCTGGGCCCGCCGACGACGGCCACGACCAGCCGCTCGCGCAGCGCGGCGTCGGCCGCGACCAGCTTCGCCACCGCCCGGAGCAGGATGTCGGGAGCCTTCAGCGGTTGGATGCGGCCGACGAAGAGCAGGATCGCCGCGTCCGCGGGCAGGCCCAGCTCCGCGCGGGCGGCGGCGCGGCGGCCGGGGGCGAAGGTGTCCAGGTCGACGCCGGGCGGGACGACGTCGACGCGGGACGGGGCGGCGTCGTATAGCTCGACGAGCTGGCGCGCCTCCTCCTTCGTGTTCGCGACGAGGCGGTCGGCCACGTCCACGACCTGAGACTCCCCGATCACCCGCGAGTTCGGCTCGGGCAGGTCGCCCGCGGCCAGCGACGCGTTCTTCACCTTCGCCATCGTGTGCATCGAGTGGACGAGCGGCGCGCCCCAGCGCTCGGCCGCGAGCCAGCCGACCTGCCCCGAGAGCCAGTAGTGCGAGTGGACGAGGTCGTAGTGCCCCGGGTCGCGGGTGGCCTCCGCCCGCAGCACGCCGTGCGTGAAGGCGCAGAGCTGGCCGGGCAGGTCTTCCTTCGCGAGGCCCTCGAACGGGCCCGCCGTGACGTGCCGGACGCCGACGCCGGGGACGAGCTCGACGAACGGGGGCAGGTCGCTCGAGGTCGTCCGGGTGAAGATCTCGACCTCGACGCCGATCGCGGCGAGCCGCTTGGCGACCTCGACGACGTAGACGTTCATGCCGCCGGCGTCACCGGTGCCGGGCTGGTCGAGGGGGGACGTGTGCACGGAGAGCACGGCGACCCGCCGGGGCATGACTCCGCGCACAGGCAACACCCGCACCCCGACCACCTCCGTCCGCGCCGGGACAACCCCCGCGGATCCTTTCGCATTCCGGAACCGCCCGGGACCCTGCCCCGGCGGGTCCGCCGACGAACGCGCGCCCCCGTCGTGACAACCGAAATGTGGTGCTTCGCGTCTCTTGGTCAATGGTCCACCAAGGGCCAGACCTGGAAGAACATGGACGGTTGCAAATCGGACAAACATGGATATCGTTCATGAACGAGTACCGTCCCGATTGAACTGTCAGCATAGGTGGGGAGCATGAGCACGAAGCGAGTACGCACAGCGTTCATCGGCGTAATGACGACCGGTCTGATCGGCTCGGGGGCTCTCATGACGGAGGCGAGCGCCGCAAGCCTCGACTCGCGATGCAAGAAGGGCCGCGTGGTCTGCGTCGACAAGTCCACCCGGACGGTCAAGTGGGTGGTGAACGGCAAGGTGAAGATCTCCATGGCCGCCCGGTTCGGCTCGAGCCGGACGCCGACCCACAACGGCAGCTACCGGATCTTCTGGAAGAACATCGATCACGTGTCCTCCCTGTTCGGGTCGGCCATGCCGTTCTCCCTGTTCTTCAACGGCGGCCAGGCGATCCACTACTCCTCCGACTTCGCCTCCCGCGGCTACCGCGGCGCCTCGCACGGCTGCGTGAACACGAAGAGCTGGAGCAAGATGCGGTCCCTCTACAACGCGACGCGAGTCGGCGATCGAGTGGTCGTCTACTGGAGTTGATCCGCCCACTCCCGGGTAGAATTCGGACTTCTGCTTACAAAACAGACGTCCACGGGGGTTCCTGGTGCGGGTGGCGCGAATCCGGTCCGTTCTGGCGGTGACCGCGACGACGGCGCTGCTGACGTTCTCGTGACGGGCCCCGCGGCCGCGTCGCCGGGCAACGCCGGCGGCGCCGCCGCCGCGTCCGCCCCTAGCGACGACTCGCCGCCGCTCGTCCCGCCGCTGTACATCCCGCCGCTGTTCGGGGGCCCCGGCCGACCCGCAGACGCCGACTGACCCGCAGGCGCCGGAGGAGTCCGAGACGCCACCGGACTTCCCGGACGAACCGGAGGCGGACCCTGAGGCGGACCCTGAGGGGGCGGCCGAACCGGTGCCTGAGCCCGTCCCGGAACCGGCGCCCGTCGTGGTCGCACCGAAGCCCGGCACCGGGCCGGCCCTGCTGGCGAACGGCAGCCACGGCCGCAAGGTCCAGGAACTGCAGGTCCGGCTCCAGCGGGTCGCGGCCTACGACTCGCCCGTCACCGGCAAGTACGGCAAGAAGACCGTCGCCGCCGTCAAGACCTTCCAGAAGTCGATGGGCTTCGTCCGCAGCGGCAAGGTCGACGCGGCCACGCACACCGCGCTCGTCGAGCGCGGCGGCAAGATCCGCAAGGGCGACATCGCCGCCGGCAAGAACAACCCGTACGGCTCGCGCCCCGCGGCCAGTTGCCTCACCGGGAGCGTGGTGTGCGTCGACAAGACGGCGCGGACGGTGCGCTGGATCGTGGACGGCGAGATCAAGCTGGTCCTCGACGCGCGCTTCGGCGGCAGTTCCACGCCGACCCGCGAGGGCGTCTTCAGCATCCAGTCGAAGAGCAAGGATCACGTGTCCAAGCTGTACGGCTCCGCGATGCCGTACGCCATGTTCTTCAGCGGCGGCCAGGCCGTGCACTACTCGGCCGACTTCGCGTCCAAGGGCTACTACGGCGCCAGCCACGGCTGCGTCAACACCCGCCAGTTCAAGCGGATGGGCAAGCTGTTCAACCTCGCCAGCGTCGGCGACCGGCTGGTCGTGTACCACAGCCGGAAGGTCAAGGGCTAGCTCCCGCTCGCGAATCCTCCGAACGAACCAATTCCATCGCGCAGGGCAACCGTGCCCGCAACCATCGCGTCCTAACTGAGCCTGCAGACGCGCGGGCGCGAGAGTGGTGGCCCGGACACCGGGCCGGCGGGGGGCAGGTCGCATGACGGGAATCCGACGAGGGCTGGTCGCGGCGATGTTCGTCGCCGCGTCCGTGACGGGTACGGCGGGGATCGGGGCGGCCACGGCCGTCGCGGCCCCGGCGGCGGCCTCCGTGAGCGCGGCCCCGGCCGCGGTCGCGACGGTGGCCGCAGACAAGAAGAAGAAGTCGAAGTCGACGCTGGACAAGCGTTGCCTGAAGGGCCGCGTCATCTGCGTGGACAAGACGACAGCGCAAGGTCCGTTGGGTGGTCGACGGCGAGCGGAAGTTCACGATGTCGGCCCGCTTCGGTGCGAGCGACACCCCCACGCGCAGCGGCAGCTACCGGGTGTACTGGAAGGACGCCGACCACGTCTCGTCGCTGTTCGGCTCCTCGATGCCGTTCGCGCTGTTCTTCAACGGCGGCCAGGCCGTGCACTACTCGTCCGACTTCGCGTCCCGCGGTTACAACGGGGCCTCGCACGGCTGCGTGAACACCCGCGACTGGGACAAGATGAAGCGGCTGTTCAAGGCCGCCAAGGTCGGCGACCGGGTCGTCGTCTACCGCAGCTAGTCGACTACCAGGGCCCGTACGGACCCTGATGCCGCCCGTTCCCGCCGCTGCCCATCGAGCGCACGGCGGGGCGGGCGTCGACCATGTAGACGAGCGCCGCGACCGTGCCGACGATCTCCAGGATGCCGATCGGCGAGAAGTAGAGGGCCTGCACGAACAGCAGGAAGCGGCCGTCCCACAGCGTCGCGAGGCCGAGCACGATGAGCCAGAAGCCCTTCGTCTGCTTGTCGGCCGCCTGGAATGCGGGCGCCGGGCGCGTGAACGCGTCGAACAACGCGAAGGCCTTGACCGCGAAGAGAACGGCGCCGATCAGGATCATGCCGTTTTCCAGAGGCCCCGTGCCCATCAGTGACCTCCTGGAAAGATGACGCCGGACGGCCGGCCCCGTGCACGGTCGCCACCGCGAGGGTAACTGCCGCCGACCTCCCCCCGCTCCCCCTTCGGGCGGGTTCGGGGGTGAACGGTTCACGGAACGGTCACAGTTCCGCGACGCGCGAACGCCGTGCCCGGGGAGCCGGACACGGCGTCGACGGTGCGCAGGTCGAGTTACTCGCCGATCTTGGTGCCGGCGTCGGTGGCCGCCTTGGTGGCCTTGGTGGCGGTCTTCTTGGCGGACGTGACCGTGGTCTTCGTCGCGGTCTTGGTGGTCTCGGCACCGCGGGAGGCCGTGCCGCGGGCGACACGCGCCCGGGTGACGGTGCTCTGGGCCTGGGTCAGCAGGTCCTGCGTGGCCTTCTGGTTGCGGATCTTGCGGACGATCTTCTCGCCGCCGCTCGGCGAGGTCGGCGTAGTGCGCGTCCGCCTTCTTCACGCTGTCCTCGGCGAGGGTGCTGATCTTGGCCGTGAGGTGCAGTGCCTCGGACGGCAGCGAGGTGACCTTGTCGGTGACCTTGGCCTGCAGGCTGCGGTCGTCGGCAGCCAGGTCGGTACGCAGCTTGGCCACCCGGGTCGGGACCTCCTTGATCTTCGCGACGGCGAAGTCACCCACGCCGGCGACGGCGTAGAGGGGCTTCGGGTCCGAGAGCGTCTTGCTGGGGTGACTCTCGGCCGTCGTCTTCTTCAGGTCCAGGCTTGGTCGGCACGGTGGATCCTTTCCCTTATTCGTCTGGCTCTCCGGTGAGGTCGTCGCCAGCGGCGGCGTTCTCGTTCCGGAACGAGGAGTAGATGTCGAGCAGCACACGCTTCTGCCGCTCCGTCAGGCCCGGGTCGCCCAGCAGGGCGACCGCGAACTCCTGGACTTCGTCCTCACGGTGCTCGAGGATTCCGGCCCGCACGTAGAGCTGTTCGGCGGAGATCCGCAGCGCCTTCGCAATCTGCTGCAGGATCTCGGCGGACGGTTTGCGCAGGCCGCGCTCGATCTGACTCAGGTAGGGGTTGGAGACCCCCGCCGCCTCCGCCAGCTGGCGGATCGAGAGCTGCGCGTTGTTTCGCTGCTCCCGCAGGTACTCCCCGAGCCCGCCCTTCAGCGCGACCATGCGCCCATCCTCACTCCGAGTGCTAACAATTGCAAGCGGTCAGATAGCGGCCAGGTCCGGTGACGTCCCGCACACGCTTCACGCAAGCCCGAGGAAGGCGCGGGCGTGCGGGCCGCGTCATGGGGGGACGCTGCGCGAGCGTGGCCAGGGCCGCGGCGCGCTCGACGAGCTCGGCGTTGTCGCGCACCGGCCGGCCGCGCGCGTACGTCAGCGTGTCCTCCATGCCGACCCGCAGGTGCCCGCCGGCACTGAGCGCGGCCAGCGCGACCGGCAGGCCCGTGCGCCCGACGCCGGTGGCCGACCAGGTCGCGCCTTGCGGCAGGGCCGCGACGGCGGCGACCAGGGCCGCGGTCGTCCCGGGCATCCCGCCGGGCACGCCCATCACCAGGTCGGCGTGCACCCGCCCGCCGCGCCGGCGGCCCGTGCTTGTCCAGCAGGCGGTGCAGCGTCGCGGCGTGCCCGAGGTCGAAGAGCTCGAACTCGGGGACGATGCCGAGCTCCTGCGTCCGGGCGTACAGCTCGACGATGAAGCCCCACGGGTTGGCGAACACGTCGTCGCCGAAGTTGAGCGTGCCGCAGGTCAGCGAGCAGGAGTCCGGGCGCGCGTCGAGGACGGCCAAGCGCGCTGCGAACGGGTCGGTCACCGCGCCGCCGGTCGAGAGCTGGACGAGCAGGCCCGTCTCCGCTCGGATCGCGTCGACCGCCTCGGTCAGGCAGGCGACGTCCAGGCAAGAGCGGTCCGCCTCGTCCCGCAGGTGGACGTGGATCATCGCCGCGCCCGCGGCCTCGCACGCTTTGGCGGTGGCCAGCAACTCGGGGATCGTCACCGGCAGCGCGGGCACGTCCGCCTTCGCGGATTCCGCGCCCGTCGGGGCGACGGTGATCAGGGTTGCGTCGAGCATGCCGGGAATCCTGGCACGGGGTCCGGGCTGGACGGGGCGTTCTGACGGTCTGGGGGGCTGGGGGCCGAGCCTCAGGCGGCGCGCTGCCCGGGCAGCTGGGCGTCGGGCACGGCGCCCTCGACCTCCCAGAGCATCCGCAGCCGGCCCTCGTGGTCGGTCACCCAACGGGCGCGCAGGCGCGTGAGCGGGGGGTCGGCGGACCACGGGTGACGGGACATGGATGCAAGGTTAACAAAAGGTGGACGGAAGTGGACCGGCTCGGGCCGTTCGGGTCGTCCGTCAGGATGGCGCCATGCGCGCTGTCGTACAACGGGCCCGGTCCGCCTCGGTGACGATCGACGGGTCGGTGGTGGCCGAACTGGCCGCGCCGGGCCTGCTCGTCCTGGTCGGGGTGACGCACTCCGACACCGCTGCGGTGGCCGACAAGATGGCCGAGAAACTCTGGGGGCTGCGGATCCTGGACGGGGAGAAGTCCTGCTCGGACGCCGGCGCCCCACTGCTCGTCGTCAGCCAGTTCACGCTCTACGGTGACGCCCGCAAGGGCCGCCGCCCGACCTGGGCCGCGGCCGCGCCCGGCCCCCTCGCGGAGCCCCTGGTCGACGCGGTCGTCGCGGGCCTGCGCGCCCGCGGGGCGGACGTCGGCACCGGGGTCTTCGGCGCCGACATGGCCGTCTCGCTCGTCAACGACGGCCCGTTCACCGTCCTGCTGGAGCTCTGAGGTTGCGCTTACCCCCACCCGTGCGTCCGGCAATCAGCGTCCTATTGCGTCGGATCTGCCGGACGCACGGGGTGCCCTGACCGCCAGGTGAAGCGGACCTGGCGGGTGGCGGGGTCCGCGGCCTCCAGCCGGACGGTCGTGCGCTCGCCGAGCGGCAGGTCCGACGCGCCGGTGACCCGCGCCTCGATCGCGGGGACGCGGACGACGATCGAGCCCTTCGTCGGGTCGTCGTCCTGGCGGGCGACCACGACGGCGTCGAAGTCCTCCCCGACGCGGTCGGCCAGCACCCCGGCCTCGACGAGGTTCACGACCTCCGCGGCGAACTGGTGGCCGCGGCGGGCGCCGTCGTCCATCTCCTTCGGCAGGCCGGGTAGCGCGGCCCGGACCCAGTCCGGCACCGCCACCCCGGCGCACAGGGCGAGGCAGACCTCGGCGGCGTAGCGGTCGGCGAGCCGGCGCAGCGGGGCCGTGACGTGCGCGTACGGGGCGGCAATGGCGGAATGCCCGGCCCGCTCGGGGGTGGACCCGTCGAAAGCGAGGTACGACGCCCCGCGCAGCAGCCGCGTGCAGGCCGCCAGCATCGCGGCGCCGGCCGGGGTGGCCGGGTCCAGGCTGCGGACGAACTCGGGATAGCCGGCGGCGGGGTCCCACGGCAGGCCGAGCGCCGCGGCCCGGCGTCGGAGACCGTCGACCGCGCCGGACTCCGGCGGGGGCAGCGTGCGCAGCAGGCCGACGCCGCCGGCGACCATCAGCTCCGCCGCCGCCATGCCGGTGAGGAGCGAGAGCTGCGCGTTCCACTGCTCGACCGGTGACTGGGCGCGATGCGTGAGCCGCGCGGCGCCGTCCACGAAGGCCACGACCTGCTCCGGCAGCGGCAAGCTGACCCCGCCGCGCGCGCGCTCGCATGCGATGCGCAGCTCCCCGATCTCGCGCAGGAGCGGCACCACTCCCCCGTCGAGCTGGACGCTCTCGTAGTCCAGCTGTTCGCGGGAGCGGACCCGCGCCCGGCGGACGTCGGTGGCGACGGCCTCGCCTGCGGCGTCCAGATCGATCGTCCACAGCACGGCGGGCCGGTCGACGCCGGGCAGCAGGCTCGCCGCGCCCTCCGACAGGGCGGGCGGGTGCAACGGGATCCGCCGATCCGGCGCGTACAGCGTCTCGACCCGGCGGTGGGCCTCGAGGTCGATCGGGCCGCCCGGGACGACGAACGTGGCCACGTCCGCGATCGCGTAGTGCACCCGGTACCCGGCGTCCGTGCGCTCGAGGTGGAACGCCTGGTCGAGGTCCTTGGAGCCGGGCGGGTCGAGGGTCACGAACTCCAGGTCGGTGCGGTCCTCGCCCGGCGGCTCGGGAGGGTTCGCAGCGATCGCGGCGGCCGCCGCCTCGACGTCCGGCGGGAACGCGCGCGGCAGCTGCATCTGGTCGATCAGCGCCTCGACGCTGCCGAGGTACCAGTCGGGCGGGGGCGGCTGGATCCGAACGTGCGGGCGGGGCATGCGCGCCAGCGTAGGGACCCACCCCTGACGTCCGACAAATAGCGTCCTATCACCTCGGATCCGCCGGACGCACGGGGTTCCCGGGGTGACCTCAGGCGTCGACGACGACCTCGGCGGACGCGGGGACCCCGCCGGCGGTCAGCACCGCGTCGCGGGCGGTGTTCCGCTTGATCAGCGCGAGGGCGATCGGGCCGAGCTCGTGGTGCCGCGCCGCGCTGCCGACGAAGCCGACGGTGCGGCCCTCGGTCTCGACCGGGTCGCCGTGCGCGGGCAGCGCGGACTCGCTGCCGTCGAGGTGCAGGAACACGAGCCGGCGCGGCGGGCGGCCGAGGTTGTGGACGCGGGCGACCGTCTCCTGGCCGCGGTAGCACCCCTTCTGCAGGTGCACGGCGGTGGCGAGCCAGCCGATCTCGTGCGGGATCGTCCGGTGGTCGGTCTCGAACCCCAGGCGCGGGACGTGGGCGGCGATGCGCAGGGCCTCGTGCGCCCACAGGCCGGCGGGCGGGCCGGCCTCCGCGGCGACGGGGGCCAGGTTGCCGCGCGGCACCAGCGCCTCGCGGCCGGCGAACTCGCCGAGGTCTTCGCGCGGCGTCCACACGACCTCGACGCCGCCGGCGGGCACTGGCGCGGGCGCGGCCGCCGGCAGCCAGAGCACGGCGTACTCGGCGGTTACGTCCGCGACCTCGACGCGGAGCATGAAACGCATCTTGTCCAGGAAGGCGGTCAGCGCCGGCGCCGTCCCCGGCTCGAGGGTCAGCCAGGTCGCCTCGCCGTCGTCGACGACGTGCAGGTCGTGCTCGACGTGGCCGTGCGGGCTCAGGACCAGCGCCTGCGTCGATGCGCCCGGCGCGAGGTCGGTGAGGTGCTGGCTGGTGAGCGAATGCAGCCACGAGAGGCGGTCCGGGCCGGTGACCCGGACGACGCCGCGGTGCGACAGGTCGACGTACCCGCGCCCGGCGACGAGGGCACGCTGCTCAGCGACGGGGTCGCCGTAGTGCGAGGCGACGGCGGCGTCGGGCGCGTCGGCGGCGACCGCACCCGCCCGGGACAGCAGGGGCGATGGGGCTTCCGAAACGACGCTCGACATGCCCGTCAGCCTATGCGCGGCCGGCGCAGCCGTGGCAGCACGAGACTGGAGCCCGCAGCATCACGGCACCGAGGTCCGTCACGTCAGCTGCACCTTCGTCGCTTCGACCAACGTCGGCACGCCGCGGGTCTCGGGCCCGGCGGCCTCCCAGCGGACGACCGCGTCCCGCCCGTCGAGGTCGAGCGTCGCGAGCGAGTTGCCGAAGCGCTGGCCGAGATCGACCGTCCAGCGCAGCCCGGTGCGCCGGACGCCGGCGGCGCGCGCGAGGCCCCCGGCGAGGATGCCGGCGGTCCGCGAGCAGGCCGCCTTCGCCGTCCAACGCATCGAGCGCGGGAGCTCGTTGCGCACCGGCGAGCACACCAACTGGTGGACTCCGCTGACCGACCCGGCCAGCTCGGGCGGGACGTCGAGGCGCGCCACGTACGAGTTGTGGACGTCGCCCGACAGGAACAGCACGGTGCCGGGCGGGCGACCCCGGCGTCCGGCCGCGACCTCGAGCGCGGTGCGCGCCAGATCGGTGAACGACTCGCGGAACGCGCCCCAGTGCTCGAGGTCGGCCGCCTGGCGGATCCGCTCGCCGACCCGCGCCGCGCCACGCCCCCACGCGCCTTCGCACACCGCCTCGTTCCAGCCCTCGAGGTCGTGCAGCGCCCGCGGCAGCAGGAACGGCACGGACGTCGCGATCAGCAGGTGGTCGACGTCGCCGCGGGCGAGACCGTCGAGCCAGGCCGCCTCGTCCGGGTCGAGCATCGCCCGGCTGCCGGGATCCAGGACGCGGCCCGCGCGGGAGTCCACCACGATCAGCCGGACGTTGCCGAGGTCGCGCGCGTAGCTCCATCGCGTGCCCTCGGGCCGGGCGTCGGCGCGGTCGACGAACGCGTCCAGCAAGAGTCCGGCGTCCCCGTCGCATGCGCGTACGGCGGTGAGCACCGGGTCGGCGTCCCGCTCGGCCGGCGAGAGGTTGCCCAGGTGCTGGTAGACCCAGTACGCGGCGAGCCCGCCGACGATGCGGGCGTGCCACCAGGGCAGCGCCGCCATCTGCACCCGCCAGGCGGCGGAGGTGTTCCAGTCGTCCCGGATGTCGTGGTCGTCGAAGATCATCGCGGTCGGGACGCACGACAGCAGCCAGCGGATCACCGGGTCCGACCAGGCGAGCCGGTAGACCTCTGTGTACTCCGTGAAGTCCGCGACCTCCAGCCCCGGCGCGACGTTCGGGTCGCGGCGCGCCTCGATGAACTCCTGCATCGCCGGGGTCGTCTCGTCGGCGTACACCTGGTCGCCGAGCATGAGCATGAGCGTCGGCCAGCCGGGGTCCGGCGCCGCGTCCGCCGCGTCCGGCGCCACCGCATCCGACGCCGCCGCAGCCAGGCGGTGGGCGTACGCGTACAGGACGTCGACGCCGTAGCGCGCGATGTGCTGCGCGTCGTGCGGGACCGACGTCCGGCACGAGCCGAACGCGAGCCGCACCGGATCGCCGGGGGCCGGCACCCGGATCACCGGCGGCGGGAACGCCGAGTCGGGCTCGGGCCACGCGACCCGCCCGTCGAGCGTGAGCTCGTACGGCGTGACCGTGCCGGGGCCGAGGCCGTCGACGTCCACGACGGCGTAATGGTGGCCGTGCAGCTCGAACGTCCGGGCGCTCGCGCCGAGCGCGGCGACCGTGCACGGCGCGTCCGTCTCGACCCACAGGGTGGCGGTGCCCGCGTCCGCGTCGACGTGCCGGAGCATCGGCCCCAGCACCAGCTCCGCCACCTACCCGGCCGCGGCGCGCGTACCGCAGTCGCGGCACCGGCCGTAGATGGCGAAATGCTCGAGGTCGATCTCGAAGCCGTGCTCCTCGCGCAGCCGGGCATCGAGCGCGGACGCGAGGTTCGCCTCGGCCTGCGAGACCGCCCCGCAGTCCCGGCACACCAAATGGACGTGGGAGTCGTGCCCGGCCGGGTGGTAGGACGGCGCCCCGTGGCCGAGGTGCGCGTGCCGGACGAGGCCGAGCTCCTCGAGCAACTCCAGCGTCCGGTAGATCGTGGAGATGTTGACGCCGCTGGCGGTGCGCTGGACCTGCGCGCACACCTCCTCCGGCGTCGCGTGGCCGAGGGTCGTCACGGCCTGCAGGACGAGCTCTCGCTGCGGGGTGAGCCGGTAGCCCTTTCCACGCAGTAGGACGCGCCAGTCGCCGTCCGGCGGGTCGTGGTGTTCGTGCGTGTGCTCGCTCATCCGGCGCGCTCCAGGGTCGCCGAGAGGTGCGCCTGGAGCGGCTGCCCCATCGCCGCCATGTCGAACCGCCAGAGCAGCTTGGACTCGACGAGCCCGTAGAGGCGGTGGCCCGCCGTGTACTCCTTCGCCGTCGGCATGCGCACGACCGCGTCCGTCCGGATCTCGATGCGGGGCCCGCGCATCTCGCCGACCCAGCTCTCCAGGAACCCGGTCGGCTGGGCGAGCAGCACTTCGAGCACGCCGTCGGCCTGCGGGCGCCAGAACCCCGTCTCCATCGACAGCGGCCGGACTTTGTTGCCGCCGGAGTCGAGCTCCCACGAGCGGCTGTTGTACGCGAGGAACGGCTTTCCGACCTGGGTGAACTCCACCCGCTGGCCGAACAGGGTGCGCTTGATCGTCGGGTACTCGACGACGCCCTCGCCCTCCCAGGCGCCGAGCAGGAACGCGAGGGGGACGCACGCGGGGTGCAGATCCGGCGGGATCTCGAAGACCACGGCTCAGCCCCGGGCCCGGATCAGCCGGTACGCGCCGACCAGCGCGGCGGCGGCGAAAACGAGCGCACCCAGAGCCAACGCGCTCGTGAAGATCGTCTCCATTCGGCTCACTCCGCAGGGCTGGTCGGTACGCAGGCGCGGGCCAGTCTAGGCGCGCCGCGCGGCACCGGACCGCCCGCCGCGGCCAATAGGTTGGACGCATGTCCCGATCCCTCGTCGTCAAGGTGACCGCCGGGTCCGACGCCCCCGAGCGCTGCGCCCAGGCGTTCAACGACGCGGCCGTCGCCGTCGCCAGCGGGGTGGACGTCTCGCTCTGGCTCGCCGGCGAGAGCGCGTGGTTCGCCCTGCCCGGCCGGGCGGACGCCTTCGTCCTGGCCGAGGCCGCGCCGCTCGCCGAACTGCTCGCGACCGTCCTCGAGGGCGGGCGGGTGACGCTGTGCACGCAGGACGCCGCCCGCCGGTCGATCACCGCCGCGGACGTGATCGACGGCGTCCGGATCGCAGGCTCCGCCTCCTTCGTCGCCGAGATCCTCGCCGACGGCGTCCAGGCGCTCGTCTACTGAGCCTGCCCGCGGGTTACCCCCACCCCTTGCGTCCGGCATACAGCGTCTTATAGGACGCTGTATGCCGGACGCTACGGGTGGTTCTGGAGGCGCGGATGTTGCTGGACGGGTTCAACCACGTGGCGATCCTGACGAAGGACACGGACCGCCTGCACGCGTTCTACCGCGAGGTGTTCGGCGCGGAGGTCGACGGAGAGATGCGTGACGGGCCGATGCGGATCTCGTTCGTGCGGGTCGGCCCGCACAGCGAGTTCAACGTGTTCCAGTTCGACGGAAACACCGAGGCGGACCGGCAGACCCCCATGTTCGGGCGGGGCCGGATCGACCACCTCGGCCTGCAGGCGGCGTCGCTCGAGGCGTTCGAGACGATCCGCGACCGGCTTATGGCACGCGGCTGCGCGGACGACTTCGTGACCGACTTCGGCCCGATCCTGAGCATGTTCTTCACCGACCCGGACGGCCTCGAGGGCGAGGTCTGCGTCGCCAACCCCGACGCCGTCCCGGGCCAGTTCAACCCGCCAGGCGTGCGGGCTGCGCGCTATCCCGCCTGACGTCGAACAGCGGGAACGAGGGCCAGCGGCGCCGGCGCGCCCGCCGCCTGCGCGGTCGAGTCGGCCGACGCGAGGAACACGTTCTTGCCGCGGAAGCTGAACTCCATCCCGTCCTCGGTCGGGTTCAGGTCGATCTCGAGCCCCTTCGGCACGTCCCGCAGCGGGATCTTGATCTCCGGCAGTTTCCCCACCCCGGCCGCGGTCGTGTCTTCGTCCAGCCCCGCCGAGGACACCTTCTCCGGCTTGATGATCAGCAGGTCCCCGTCGATCCGCGGACGCGAGGACGCGCTCGCGCTCAGGTCCTGGCCGAGGACGACGACGCCGGCGGTCATCTTCAGCAGTCCGTCGCCGCCGTAGCTGAACGTCGCCGGGACCTTCGTGATCTCCCGGGCCGCCGCGCCCATCGCCGCGTAGGTGATCAGCCCGTCGCCGGTGATCGAATCGGCCTGGACCCCCGCGCCCTCCTGCTTCACCCCGTGCAGGACCGCGTCGACGCGGGCGACGCGGATGCGCCCCGCGTCCGCGTCGCGCATCGAGATCTCGACGGTGCCGAACTTGCGCTTGACGAGGTCGGGCAGGAAGGGGAAGCCGCCGAGGCTCACGTCGGGCCGTTCGGACGTGTCGAGCGATTCCTGCATGCGCCCGGCCGCGATCCGTTCGAGCAGCATCTTGCCGCCCCGGTCGCCGACCACGGCCAGCAACGCCACGCCGAGGACGAGAAACGTCAGAACTTTGATGGCCCTCATGTCGCCGTCTCTCTCCTCTAACCGACCAGCAACCTGCCCAGCACGTAGGCGACCGGCGCGACCAGGACGACCGGCAGGGCCGACCCCAGAACCAGGACGGCCTCACCTTGGCGCCGAGCGTCCCGCGTGGCGACGCGCCGGGTCGACGGCGCCGGGGTGGCCTCCCCCTGCGCGGCATCGTAGGCGGCGTACGTCGCCGCGCGGCGCGCGACGACCGCGAGCAGCGCGCCGGCGAGCGCGATAAGCACCACATGCGTCCCGCGCAGGTCCCCGGCCGCCGCCCCGGCCAGCGCGCCGGCGAGGGTCCCGGCCCCGACGGCGCCGACCTCGACGCCCGCCGTGGGGACCGACTCCGACCACGGCAGCGCGGCCACGACCGTCGCCGCAGCGGCGGCGAGCACGGCGACCACCGTGACGGTCTGCCCGTGCGAGGCCCCCCGCTCGGCGACCAGGCAGGCCCCGAGCACGACGAGCGCGGCGAGCGCGAGGGTCGCCGAGATGGACGCGGTGACCCGGGTGCGCCCGTCGGTCCGCGCGAGCTGGTGGACGATCGCGCCGACCGCCGCCAGGCCGAGCACGCCGGCGAGCGGCCCGAGCGAGGGGTCGTCGCCGCGGGCGCGCATCGCCACGTCCGCCGCGAGGCCTGCGCCGCCCGCCAGGACGCACCCGAGCAGCCGGCCCGGCACGTCGACCACCGTGTACCACCCGTAGAGGAGCAGGCCCTGGGCCAGAACGACCCCCACGAGCAGCGGGGTGTGACCGGCGACGGACGCCAGCGCGAGCATGGCGCCGAGCGCCGCGGCGAGCAGCGCGCCGGTCGTCGGCACGCGTTAGCCGCCCGCGAAGGGCGGCAGCACCTCGACCGTGACGCCGTCGACGAGCTTCACCTCGCCGTGCGGACGGGTCCCGACGGGGTCGCCGTCGATGATGTACGAGCACACGGACAGCACCCGCGCGAACTCCGGCCCGCGAGCCGCACGCGCGGCATCGAGCGCATCCGCCAGGGTCTCGGCCGCGAACGGCTCGGATTCGACGCCCGCGGCCGCGCGGGCCCCGGCCCAGTACCGGATCGTGCCTGTGTTCATAGGTCCCATCCTGCACTGGCCCGCCACCACGTGACGAAGCAGACGCCTCCGGATGCAGCGCGTCAGCGTTCTTGTGGGACCCTGAATGCCTCGGCGAGGTCAGCGCGGACCGTCGCCGCATCCCGAAACCCCCAGATCCCGGGACGAGGAGGGCCTGCACTTGAGCACCCTGTTGCTGCTCACCAACGCCCTCCAACCGTCCGCAGAAGTTCTTCCCGCGCTGGGGCTGCTCCTGCACCACGTGCGCGTCGCCCCCGCCGAGGTCAGTGCCCTGCTCGACACCCCGCCGGTCGACGCCGTCCTGATCGACGGCCGCCGCGACCTCCCCCACGTGCGCGGGCTCTGCCGCCTGATCCGCACCACCGGCATCGACTGCCCACTCCTGCTCGTCGCCACCGAGGGCGGCCTCGCCGCCGTCACCGCCGACTGGGGCGTCGACGACGTCATGCTCAACACGGCCGGCCCCGCCGAGGTCGAGGCGCGGCTCCGGCTCGCGATCGGCCGGTTGGCTGCCGCCGGCGCCGACGACGGCCCCGACGAGATCCGCAGCGGCGACCTGGTCATCGACGAGGCGACCTACACCGCGAAGGTCCGCTCCCGCTTCCTCGACCTCACCTTCAAGGAGTTCGAGCTCCTCAAGTTCCTCGCCCAGCACCCGGGCCGCGTATTCACCCGGGCCCAACTGCTGCAGGAGGTCTGGGGCTACGACTACTTCGGCGGCACCCGCACGGTGGACGTGCACGTCCGCCGCCTGCGGGCGAAGCTGGGCAGCGAGCACGAGTCGCTGATCGGAACCGTCCGCAACGTCGGCTACCGGTTCGTGGTGCCGAACTCCCCGTCCGGGCGCGGCGGCGACATCGTCACCGTCGAACTGCCGGACGCCGGCGCGCACGACGCGGAGGACCCCGGTGCCCCGGCCGAGCGCCACCGCGGTTCCGGCGGGCCGGCTTGACCGAGCCGCTCGACCCCGCGGCAGCCGCCGCGGTGATCTTCCTCGCCGAGGCGGCCGCCGCCGAGGACGGCGCCCGGCCGTTCTCCGAGCAAGGGATGCTCCGCCTGCTCGGCGAGCATTCCGGTGTCCGGCACCTGCTGTTGCACGTCCCGGGCGAGTCCGGCGAGCCCGAGCTCGCGGCCTACGCGCAGCTCGACGCGTCCGGCGCGGCGGAGTTCGCCGTCCACCCGGCACACCGCGGGCAGGGCAACGGCACGGCCGTCCTGACCGAGTTGGTGTCCGCCGTCCGCCCGGGCGGCCTGCGGGTGTGGTCGCACTCCGCGCACCCGGCGGCCGCGGCGCTCGCGAAGCGGGCGGGCCTCGTCCCCGTCCGGGAGCTCTGGCAGATGGGCCGCGACCTGCCCCTCGGCCCGGACGTGGACCCGCCCGGCCCCGTCCCGCTGCCCGAGCGCGTCACCGTCCGCACGTTCGTCCCGGGCGCGGACGAGGGCATGTGGCTGGCGCTGAACGCCCGCGCGTTCGCGGGGCATCCCGAGCAGGGCCGCCTCACCCGCACCGACCTGGACGACCGCCTGGCCCAACCGTGGTTCGACCCGGCCGGGTTCTTCCTCGCCGAGCGCTCGGGCGGGCGGCTCGTCGGTTTCCACTGGACGAAGGTGCACCCGGAGAAGGTCGGGCCGAGGGAATCGGCGCCGGCGAGATCTACGTGCTCGGTGTCGACCCCGGCGAGCAGGGCGGCGGGCTCGGCCGGTCGCTCGCGCTGATCGGCTTGCGCCACCTCGCGGGCGTGGGCCTGCCGCACGCGCTGCTCTACGTCGACGCGGCCAACGCCGCCGCCGTGCGCGTCTACGAGCGGCTGGGATTCGCCCCGGCGGTCACCGACGTCGTGTACGGAACTCCGCTCGGCTCCTGAACCTCGCGGTACCGAAGCCCGGTGTCCCCCCAGCCGGAAGCCATCCGGCGTTCACCTTCGGCTGACATCATGCGAACCATGACCGCCGACCCGACCCCGTCCAGCCCCAAAGGCGGCCCGTTCCGGCGGCCCTCTGCCGCGTTGACCAGCGTGTTCTCCAACGAACTCGGCGCCGACACGGACGGGTGGGCCGGCGACCCGGAGTCGGCGGACGGCGACGCGGTCGTCGCGGAACCCGACCTGACGGCCCACGACGACGACGCGGGGCACCCCGAGGCCCAGCCCGACCGTATCGCCGAGGACATCGCGCCCGAGCTGCCGGCCGAGCTGCCGATCGACCGCTACCTCGACCGCGAGGCCAGCTGGCTCGAGTTCAACCGCCGGGTGCTCGAGCTCGCCGAGGACCGGACGCTGCCGCTGCTCGAGCGCGCGCGCTTCCTCGCGATCTTCGCCAGCAACCTGGACGAGTTCTTCATGGTCCGGGTCGCCGGGCTGAAGCGGCGCATGGCGGCCGGCGTGGCCGTGACCTCGGTCAGCGGCCGGCAGCCCCGCGAGCTGCTCGAGCAGATCTGGTCGCGCTCGAGCGAGCTGACCGCCCGCGCCGCCCGGTGCTTCCACTCCGAGGTGCTGCCCGAGCTGGCCAAGGAGAACATCAAGATCCTCCGGTGGGACCAACTGGACCCGCAGGAGCAGGAGAGCCTGCGCATCCTGTTCCGCGAGCGTGTGTTCCCCGTGCTCACCCCGCTCGCGGTCGACCCGGCGCACCCGTTCCCGTACATCTCCGGACTCTCGCTGAACCTCGCGGTCGTCGTCCGCAACCCGGTGACGGGCCGGGAGAACTTCGCCCGGGTGAAGGTGCCGCCGCTGCTGCCGCGTTTCGTCACCGCCTCCGGCGAGCGCTTCGTCCCGCTCGAGGACCTGATCGCCGCGCACCTGCCGCGACCTGTTCCCCGGGATGGAGGTCGAGGGCGACCACGCGTTCCGGGTCACCCGAAACGAGGACTTCGAGGTCGAGGAGGACGACACCGAGAGCCTCCTGCAGGCCATCGAGCGCGAGCTGATGCGGCGCCGCTTCGGCCCGGCCGTCCGGCTCGAGGTCGAGGAGACGATCGACCCGCACATCCTCGACATGCTCGTCCGGGAGCTCGGGATCTCCGAGCAGGAGGTCTTTCTGCTCCCCGGCCCCCTCGACCTCACCGGCCTGCACGCCATCGCGGACCTCGACCGGTCCGAACTGAAGTACAAGCCCTTCGTCCCGGCGACGAACCCGCATCTCGCCGAGGTCGAGACCGCGAAGGCCGCCGACATCCTCGGGGCGATGCGCAACCGCGACGTGCTGCTGCACCACCCGTACGACTCGTTCTCGACCAGCGTCCAGGCGTTCATCGAGCAGGCTGCTGCCGACCCGCAGGTCCTGGCGATCAAGCAGACCCTGTACCGGACGTCGGGTGACTCGCCGATCGTCGACGCGCTCATCGACGCCGCGGAGGCCGGCAAGCAGGTCGTCGTCCTCGTCGAGCTGAAGGCGCGCTTCGACGAGCAGGCGAACATCACCTGGGCGCGCAAGCTGGAGCAGGCCGGCTGCCACGTCGTGTACGGGCAGGTCGGGCTGAAGACGCACTGCAAGCTCGCGCTCGTCGTGCGGCAGGAGGGCGACCGGCTGCGGCGCTACTGCCACATCGGCACCGGCAACTACAACCCGAAGACCGCGCGGCTGTACGAGGACTTCGGCCTGCTCACCGTCGACCCCGTCGTCGGCGAGGACATGGCCAACCTGTTCAACCAGCTCTCCGGCTACGCCCGCGGCACGTCCTACCGGCGCCTGCTCGTCGCGCCGCACTCGCTGCGCGCCGGCATCGTCGCGCGGATCGAGACCGAGACCGTGCACCACCTGGAGGGTCGGCCGGCGCGGATCCAGTTCAAGGCCAACTCCCTGGTGGACGAGGTCGTGATCGACGCGCTGTACCGGGCCTCGCAGGTCGGCGTGCCCGTCGACATCTGGACCCGCGGGATCTGCGCGCTGCGCCCGGGCGTGCCCGGGCCTGTCGGAGACGATCCGGGTCCGCAGCATCCTGGGCCGGTTCCTGGAGCATTCGCGGGTCGTTCCTGTTCGCGAACGGCGGGGACCCCGAGGTGTGGATCGGCAGCGCCGACCTGATGCACCGTAACCTCGACCGCCGCGTCGAGGCCCTCGTCCGCCTGACCAGCCCGGACCACATCGACGAACTGCAAGATCTCGTGGCGTTGGCGTTCTCGGACTTCACGGCCGCCTGGCATCTCGACTCGGCCGGCGGCTGGACGCGGCATCACCTCGACAGCCGACGGGAACCCCCTCCCGGACCTGCAGGAGCACCTGATCCGGACGAAGCAGCGCAAGCGCGACCGAGACCGACTGACCCCTGGATGTGAAGGAACACCCGATGACTGACGCCGCCGAAGCCCACCCCGAGCTGCGGTTGGTCGACCCCGCCGCGCGGCCGCTCCCGCGGTGCCCCGCCCCGCCGAAGCGGGTCCGGCCGACCGACCCGGCGAGCCGTCGCCGTCCGCCACCACCTCGCGACCCACGTCGCTGCGCCTGCTCGAGCAGGAGCAGCGGGTGCGCGCGGACGCCCCGGACTCCGTCCACAAGATGCGCGTCGCCGCCCGCCGCCTGCGCAGCGGCCTGCGTACGTTCCGCCCGCTCGTCGACGCGGACTGGGCCGCGTACCGGCTCGGCGAGGAGCTGCGCTGGCTGGCGAACAGCCTCGGCGCGCTGCGCGACCGCGAGGTGCTGCTCGGCCCGGCTCGAGCGCGACACGGCGGCGCTGCCGTACTGGGCCGGCGATCGAGCCGACGCTGGCGCACATCCGGGCCGAACTCGGCCGCGGCATGGACTCCGCGCGCGAGCGAGGCGCTGGCGGCGCTGGACTCCCCCCGCTACGCCGACACTCGTGTCCGTCCTGCTGGCGGCGGCCGGCGAAGCCGCCGACCACGAAGGCGGCCGACAAGTCGTGCCGGCCGCGCTGCCGCCGCTCGTCGCGAAGGCCTTCCAGCGGCTGGCCGACGACGCGTCCGGCCTGCAAGCTCGACCCGCCGCAGGTCAAGATCACCGCCGAGAGCGACGACGCGTGGCACGAGGCGCGCATCACCGCGAAGAAGGCCCGGTACGCGGCGGAGGCCTGCGAGACCGTCTTCGGCAAGCCGGCGACGAAGCTGGCCGTCGAGCTCACCCGCGTCACCGAGACCCTCGGCGAGCACCAGGACGCGGCGATCGGCGCGGAGTCCGCGGTGCTCGACTCGGCTCGGTGCCCGGCGTCGCGGCCGACGTGGCGCTCACGCTCGGCGTCCTGCACGGCGTCCAGCGCGACGCCGTCCGCGCGGCCCGGGCCGAGTTCGTCGGCATCTGGCCGGAGGTCTCCGCGAAGCGCCTGCGGGCCTGGCTCTGAGCGGCCCAGTCTCGGCGCCTGCCGCGGGGCCGCCCGCCGCCGTCGAGGCCGCGGGGGCCGTGCTGTGGCGTCCGGGCCCCGACGGCGCGCCCGAGGTCGCGCTCGTCCACCGCCCGCGCTACGACGACTGGTCGCTGCCGAAGGGCAAGCTGGACGCCGGGGAGCACTGGCTGACCGCCGCCGTCCGCGAGGTCGCCGAGGAGACCGGGCTTCGAGGGTCGTCCTCGGCCGCCCGTTGCCGACGCAGCGCTACGAGGCGTTCGGGGTGCCCAAGGAGGTCCGCTACTGGGCCGGGCGGGCCGCCGGCGGGAAGTTCGTCGCCTCGGACGAGGTCGACACGCTCGACTGGGTGCCGGTGGCCGAGGCCCGGGCGCGGGTGACGCGGGCGCTCGACGCCGACGTCCTGGCCGCGTTCGAGGACGCGCCCGTGGACACGACGCGCGATGGTGATCCTGCGCCACGGCGCGACCGTCAAGCGCAAGGACTGGGACGGCGACGAGTTCGAGCGCCCCTGCAACCGCCCGCGGTCTCGCGCAGGCGGCACGACTCGTCCCGCTGCTGGCCGCCTACGGCGTCGCCCGGGTCGATCACCTCGCCGATGCGCCGGTGCGTGCAGACCGTCGAGCCGTACGCGGCTGCCGCCGGCATCGCGATCGAGAAGATCAAGGGCCTCGCGGAGGAAGCCGACCCCGCGGACGCGACCCGGGCCCGCGCCGCCGTCCGCTCCCTCGCCGCCTGCGGCGGCCCGCTGGTCGTCTGTTCGCACGGCCCCGTCCTGCCCGGCCTGTTCGAGTCGCTGCACGCCGCGACCGGCGCCACGCCCCCGGGCCACCCCCTCCGCAAGAGCGAGTTCGCCGTCCTGCACCTGCTCGACGGCCGCGCCGTGGCGACGGAACTGCACCGTCCCTGACGGTCTTCACAGAATGTCGATTTGCCTTCTTGTGGGCTTTTCTAGGCCGTGCCGATAGGTTGCAGCGTGCTGTCGATCGATCACGTTCGGTTGTGACAGTCCCTCGACTTAACGGAGGCTCTCGATGCTCGGTGCCGCACGGACGTGGCGCTCGAAACGGACTCTCGCCCTCGGCGTCGCCGCCGCCCTCGCCCTCCCCGCGGTCGCCGCCGGCCCCGCAGCCGCGGTTCCGCCCGCCGGTCAGGCCTACGCGTGGGGCTGGGACGACCACCTGCAGCTCGGCGACAACGCGGCCGCCGTGACGCAGCCGCTCGCGGTACCCGTCGCGGGCGGCCACATCGTGTCCGTGGCGGCCGGCTGGTACCACAGCCTCGCGCTGCGCTCCGACGGCCGCATCCTGGCGTGGGGCTCGGACGCGTACGGCCAACTCGGCAACGACGCCGCGTCCGCCCCCCAGGCCGCACCCGTGTTCGTCGCCGGCATCACCAACGCCGTGGCCGTCGCCGCCGGCCAGCTGCACAGCGTGGCGCTCCTGGCCGACGGCACCGTCCGCTCGTGGGGCTGGGACGCCGTCGGCCAGCTCGGCGACGACGCGACGATCGCCGACAAGGCCGTGCCCGTCCCGGTGGCCGGCATCTCCGACGCGGTCTCCGTCAGCGCGGGGGGCTTCCACAGCGCCGCCGTCCTCGCCGACGGCACGGTCCGAACCTGGGGCAACGACGGCGTCGGCCAGCTCGGCGACGGTCCCGGCACGACCGCCGACCAGCCCGTCCCGGTGACCGTTGCCGGCATCACCGACGCGGTCTCCGTGTCCGCCGGCTACTTCCACAACCTCGCCACCCTCGCCGACGGGACCGTGCAGGCCTGGGGCTACGACGACCAAGGCCAACTCGGCGACGACACCGACCTCGTTGCGAAGTCCAGCCCGGTCGCGGTCGCCGGCATCACGAACGCCGTCGCCGCGTCCGCCGGGCTGGGGCAGAGCCTGGCCGTGCTCGCCGACGGGACCATGCGCTCCTGGGGCGGCGACAGCGTCGGCGAGCTCGGCGACGACCTGCCGCTTGTGAACCAGCCCGTCCCCGTCCCCGTCGCGGGCATCACCACGGCCGTCGCCGGGAGCGCCGGCGCCCTGCACTCGGCGGCCGTCCTGGCCGACGGGACCGCCCGAAGCTGGGGCTACGACGGCCAGGGCGCGCTCGGCGACGTGAGCAACGCCGTGTCCCAGAGCGTGCCGGTACCCGTCGCCGGCCTCACCGGCGTCCGCGCCCTCTCCGGCGGCTACCTCCACACCCTCGCCGTCGCCACGTCGGCCGGCGCGCCGGGAGCACCCGGCGAACCCGGAGCACCCGGAGCACCTGGGGCACCCGGAGCACCTGGGGCGCCTGGAGCACCCGGCGAACCCGGAGCACCCGGGGCACCTGGCACGCCCGGGGCCGTCGGGCCCGCCGGGCCCGCCGGGCCGGCCGGAACTCCCGGCGCACCCGGACCCGTAGGAACGCCCGGCGCACCCGGGACGCCTGGCGCACCCGGACCCGCCGGACCGGCCGGGCCCACAGGACCGACCGGGCCCACAGGACCGACCGGGCCACAAGGCCCGCCGCGGTCCTGCATCATCTGCCTCTAGCCGCCACGGAATCTCCGCGAGAGGTGCCAAATGCGGGGCTAAGGCCCCCCAACATCCGCGTTCGGCACCTCTCGCACGGCTCGCTACCCGACGCCCCGCACCCGGTCCGACCGACGGGTGCCAAATGCGGGTGTCACGGCGCGCGACGCACGCATTCGGCACGTCTCGCGGGCCCGGCTGACCCCCACGCGAACATCGCCGGTACGCGGCCCACCTGGGGACAACGTCAACCGGGCACCGAGGCCCTGTGGACGACGCCGCGTGCCGGCTCGCGACGCGGCAGCGTGGTCGCCATGCCACCTCAACCGCCCGACCTGCCGCCTGACCTGGCGTCCGACCCGTTCCGTACGGCCGACGCCCACGCCGCCGGACTGACTCGCTGGAACCTCGAGCACCGTCCGGTTCGGAGGCTGCACCACGGCGTGTACCTCGAGAACAGCGTCGTGCTCGACCTTGTGACCAGGTGCCGCGGCGCGCTGCTCGCGCTGCCGGAAGGCTCGATCCTCAGCCACCACACCGCGGCCGAGATGCGCGGCCTGCCGGTTCCCGAGCCAGGCCGTATCCACGCTGTCGTCCCGACCCTGTGGACGCCCCGGCACTCCGGCATCGTCGCGCACCGAGGCCCTCGTGACGTCCCGCACGAGCTGATCCGCTGCCTGCCGGTGACGCTCGCCGCCCGGACGTGGGTCGACCTTGCGGCCGTCGTGTCCCGGATAGAGTTGATCATCCTGGGCGACGCGATGCTCCGGCACGAACTCGTGACGAAGCGCGATCTCACCGCCGCCTGCGGCGCAGCGCAGAGACGACGCGGAGTCCAAGCCGCGCGAGCGGCCCTCGAGCACCTCCACGAACGGGTCGACTCCCCGATGGAGACCCGCCTGCGGATGATCCTCGTCGACGCCGGCCTGCCGTGCCCTCTCGTGAACGTCCCGGTCCGGGACGAAGCCGGCCACCTCCTGTGCGTCCCCGACCTGCACTACCTCGAGCGGCGGGTCGCCTTGCAGTACGAGGGCGACCATCACCGCACGGACAAGGCGCAGTGGCGCAGCGACATCGACCGCGACGACGTGATGCGCGGGGACAGTTGGGAGGTCCTGCGGTTCGTAGACTTCGACGTCTTCACCCGACCCGACCGGACGGTCGACCGCGTCCGCCGGGCCCTGAACTGGACCGGGCCGCTGACGCCGCCCCCACCCGCCTCGCCCCCCCTGGCCACGAAAGGTGGCACATGCGGACGTTGAGCTACCCGACGCCCGCATTCGGCACCTCTCGCGGGCCTCGGGCCGGGCGGGCGGACGGCTAGCGGAGTTTGTGACCGCAACGCGCCCCACATGACCGGTACGCACGCTGATGCCGATCTCGATTCACCTTTCGTTCACCTCCCCCAGCGGCCGTGGTCACCTGTGGTCCCTACGTTCACCAGAGACGAAGAAAGTGATCGTCACTCATGAACGAGGGGACTCCACCGTGAAGGTTCAGCGCTTCGGACGCGTGGCCGGACTCGTGCTCGCCGCTTCGCTGTCGCTCGCCGCGTGCGGCTCCGACGACAACACCGTCGAGTCCGCGGACGACCCGGCCCCGGTGACGACGTCCGCACCCGCACCGTCGCCGTCACCGGCGGTGACCGCCGCGTCGTCGGCCGCGCCGGCCGCCGTGAACTGCGGTAGCGGCACGCTGAACGGCGAGGGCTCGACGGCGCAGGAGAACGCGATCGGGACATGGATCGCGAAGTTCCAGGAGAAGTGCCCGGCGGTGACCGTCAACTACAACGGGACGGGGTCGGGCGCCGGCATCAAGCAGTTCATCGCGAACCAGGTCGACTGGGCCGGGTCGGACTCGGCCCTCAAGGATCTCGACATCACCGCGGCCAAGGCGCGCTGCGGCGGCAACGACGCATGGAACCTCCCGATGGCGGTCGGCCCGATCGCGGTGGCGTTCAACGTGCAGCGGCCTGACCGACCTCGTCCTCGACGGCCCGACGATCGCGAAGATCTTCAGCGGCAAGATCACCCGCTGGGACGACGAGGGGATCAAGGCCCTGAACTCCGGCGCCACGCTGCCGGGCAAGGACATCAAGGTGTTCTTCCGCTCGGACGAGTCCGGCACTACCGAGAACTTCGAGAAGTACCTCGCGGCCGCGGGCGACGGCAACTACAGCGCCGCCCCGTCGAAGAAGTTCGGCGGCGGCGTCGGCGAGGGCAAGGCCAAGTCGGCGGGTGTCCAGCAGGCCGTCAAGGCGATCGACGGCGGCATCGCGTACATGGAGTACTCCTACGCCAAGGACGGCGCGCTCGGCGTCGCGAAGGTGAACACGGGAGCGGCGAACCCGATCTCGCTGACGGCCGAGAGCGCCGGCAAGGCCCTCGCCGCGGCGACGCAGTCCGGGTTCCGGCAACGATCTCGGGCTGAAGCTCGACTACGTGACGAAGGCCGACGGCGCGTACCCGATCGTCCTGGTCACCTACGAGATCGTCTGCTCGAAGGGGCTGGACGCGGCGAAGACCGACATGCTGCGCGGCTTCCTGTCCTACACCGGCTCTCGCCGAGGGTCAGCAGGCGATCGGCGACCTCGGGCTACGGCACCCTGCCCGACGACCTACGGACGAAGGTGCTGAGCGCGGTAGGCGCGATCACCAGCTGACGCGCACACCGAAAGGTCCGCCATCCCCGAAGACGCCGGAGCCCGCCGATGACCGAGCTCACGCCCAGCCTGTCCCCCGGCCCCGAGCCGTTGGACGGTTCCCCGCGGGGCAGGGGCGGCGTGGTCCGGGTCGGCGACCGGGTGTTCTCGGCCCTCGCCGTCGGCAGCGGCGTGTTCGTGATCGTCGCTGGTGGCGGCAGTCGCGTTCTTCCTGCTCAAGCAGGCGGTGCCGGCCCTGCTGGACGACAAGTCCAACTTCCTGCTCTCGCGGGACTGGGACGTCGTGCCGGGCAACCTGCACTTCGGCATCCTCGGGATGCTCTACACCACCGTGCTCGCGTCGATCTTCGCGATGGCGATCGCGGTGCCGGTGGCGATCGGCATCGCGTTGTTCCTGACGTTCTACCTGCCGCGGCGGGTCGCCGGCCCGCTCGCGGCGCTGGTCGACCTGCTCGCGGCGGTGCCGTCGATCGTCTACGGGCTCTGGGGCATCTACGCGCTCTCCCCGCGCCTGCAGCCGGTCTCCGAGCGCATCCAGAGCACCTTCGGCTGGTTCCCCCTGTTCGACAAGACGGGGGTCAGCAGCGGGACCGTGTTCGTCGGCGGGGTCGTCCTGGCGATCATGATCCTGCCGATCATCACGGCGATCAGCCGCGAGGTGTTCGCCCAGGTGCCGGTCTTCCAGGTGGAGGCGGCCCTGGCGCTCGGGGCGACACGCTGGGAGATGATCCGGACCGCGGTCCTGCCGTTCGGGCGGCCCGGCGTCATCAGCGCCTCGATGCTCGGCCTGGGGCGCGCGCTCGGCGAGACGATCGCGATCTCGCTGATCCTGTCCACCACCGCGAGCGGGGCGGCGTTCTCCTGGTCGCTGTTCAACGGCGGCGAGACTTTCGCCTCGAAGATCGCGAACAACGCGCAGGAGTTCGACTCGCCGGAGAAGACGGGCGCGTACATCGCGGCCGGTCTCGTCTTGTTCGCGCTCACCTTCGCCGTCAACGTCGCCGCCCGAATGATCATCAACCGGCGGAAGGACTTCGCGTGACCACGCTCGAGGCCCCCCTCGCCGCCGGGGTGCCGGCGCCGCTGTTCACGCCCGCGTCCAAGGGTCGCCAGGTGCGCGACCGGCTCGCCACCGTGCTGGTGAGCGCGGCGTTCGCCGTCGCCCTGATCCCGCTCGTCTGGGTGCTCGGGACGGTGATCGCCAAGGGCGCGCCGACGATCATGCACGCCGACTGGTGGACGCACTCGCAGAAGGGCGTCTTCCCGCAGCGCGAGGGCGGCGGGGCGTACCACGCGATCATGGGCTCGCTGCTGCAGACGCTGGTCTGCACGATGATCGCCGTCCCGATCGGGCTGATGCTCGGCATCTACTTGGTCGAGTACGGGCGCGGCCGGATCGCGACGGCGGCGAGCTTCACCGTCGACGTCCTCACCGGCATCCCGTCGATCGTCGCCGCGCTGTTCGTCTACGCGCTGTTCATCACGACGATGGGCCTGCAGCGGCAGGGCCTCGCGGTCTCGTTCGCGCTGGTGCTGCTGATGATCCCGGTCATCGTCCGGACCACCGAGGAGATGCTCAAGCTCGTCCCGAACGAGCTGCGCGAGGCCTCGTTCGCGCTCGGCGTGCCGAAGTGGAAGACCGTCGTGCGCATCGTCATCCCGACGGCGTTCGCGGGCATCGTCACGGGGATCATGCTCGGCATCGCCCGCGTCATCGGGGAGACGGCACCGCTGCTGATCCTCGTGGGCTACACGAAGGCGATCAACAACAACCTCGTCAGCGGCTTCCAGGCGTCGCTGCCCGGCATGATCGTGGACGAGGCCAAGAACATCGCCCTGCCCAACCCGGCCGACCGGGCGTGGGCCGCTGCGGCGACGTTGATCCTCATCGTCCTGACCCTGAACCTGCTCGCCCGGATCGTTGCCCGGCTCGGCTCAGTGAAGAGGTAGTGGGACATGGCCAAGCGCATCGACATCAGCGGGCTGAACATCTTCTACGGCGCGTTCAAGGCCGTGGAGGACATCAACATGAACATCGAGCCGCGGGCGGTGACGGCGTTCATCGGCCCGTCCGGCTGCGGCAAGTCGACTCTGCTGCGGACGCTGAACCGCATGCACGAGGTCGCCCGCGGCGGGCGGGTCGAGGGCAAGGTCCTGCTGGACGGGGCGGACCTCTACGGCTCGACCGTCGACCCGGTCAGCGTGCGCCGCACGATCGGCATGGTCTTCCAGCGCCCGAACCCGTTCCCGACGATGTCGATCTACGACAACGTCGCCGCGGGGCTGCGCCTGAACGGCGAGCGCAACCGTAAGAAGCTCGACAAGGTGGTCGAGGCGTCGCTGCGCGGTGCGAACCTGTGGAACGAGGTCAAGGACCGGCTCGACCGCCCCGGCGCCGGCCTGTCCGGCGGGCAGCAGCAGCGGCTGTGCATCGCCCGGGCGATCGCGGTCGAGCCGCAGGTGCTCCTGATGGACGAGCCGTGCTCCGCCCTGGACCCGATCTCCACCCTCGCGATCGAGGACCTGATCAACACCCTGAAGGACAAGTTCACGATCGTCATCGTCACGCACAACATGCAGCAGGCGGCCCGGGTCAGCGACTCCACCGCGTTCTTCAACATCGCCGGGACGGGCAAGCCCGGCAAGCTGATCGAGATGGACGCGACGTCCAAGATCTTCTCCAACCCTTCCGAGAAGGCGACCGAGGACTACATCTCTGGTCGCTTCGGCTGATGGACGATCGGCGCAGCGGCCGTCTGATCCTGGTCGCCGACGCCGACTCCGAGGCCACGCGCGGGCTGGTCCCGGAGTTAGCCGAACACGGGGTGAGCACGACCTTCAGCACGGACGGCGCGGACGCGCTCCTGCAGATCGGACGGATGCGCCCGGACATCCTGCTGGTCGCGGCCGACCTGCCGGTGCTCGGCGGCGCGGCGCTCGTCCGGGTGTTGCGCCGACGGCTGCAGACCCCCGTCCTGCTCGGCGTGGGGCCGGACGACGGCGCCCGGGCGGTCGAGGGTCTGGCCGCCGGCGCGACGGCGTGCGTCGCCCGCCCGTACCGGCTCGGCGAGGTGCTGCCGCTGGTGACGGCCGGGCGCTACCCGCTGCCGCAGACGTCCTTAGACGGCGGCCCGGGCGGACGCGGCGAACTCCTCGAGGCCGGCGGCCTGCGCCTCGACCCCGCCGCGCACGAGGTGCGCCTGCACGGCCGGGTGCTGCGGATGCCGCCCAAGGAGCTCGAGCTGCTCGCCTACCTGATGCGCCACAGCGACCACGTCGTCAGCCACGACGCGATTCGCGACCATGTCTGGGGCCCGGGCCACGGCGGCGGGACCAACACGGTCGTGGTGCACGTCCGGCGCCTGCGGGCCCGGCTCGGGGACGCGGCCGCGACCCCGCGGATCCTGCTCACCGTCCGCGGAGTGGGCTACCGCCTCGTCCCGCCGGACGACCTGGCCGGCCACCCCGCCCGGTAACCGGGGAAGGTCACCGATCCAGCAGCGGGCGCAGGCCCGCGTAGGCGAGCGCGGCGACCGACCCGGCGGCCGGGATGGTCAGGACCCAGGCGATCACGATGTTGCCCGCGACGCCCCAGCGCACGGCGGACAGCCGCTTGGTGGCACCGACCCCCATGACCGCCGAGGTGATGGTGTGGGTGGTCGAGATCGGCGCCGCGAACGCGTACGCGGTCGTGTAGAGGACGCCGGCCGCGACGGTCTCCGCCGCGAAGCCGCGCGGCGGGTCGAGGTCGATGATGCGGCGCCCGAGCGTCCGCATGATGCGCCACCCGCCGGCGTAGGTGCCGGCCGAGATCGCGGCCGCGGACGTGACCGTGACCCACCACGGGATCCCGTCGCCCGGCGACGAGGTAGCCCACGGTGAGCAGCGTCAGGAAGATGACGCCCATCGTCTTCTGGACGTCCTGGATGCCGTGCCCGAGCGCCATGGCCGTGGCCGAGACCGTCTGCGCCAGCCGGAAGCCCCGGTTGAGCGGCCCAGGCCGGCCGTTCCGGAAGATCCACAGCAGGATGATCATGAACAGCCCGGCGCCGAAGAAGCCGACGACGGGCGAGATCACCATCGGGATCAGGATCTTCTCCCGCACCCCGTCCCACTGCACGCCCGAGGACCCGGCGATCGCGGCGCCGATGAGGCCGCCGAACAGGGCGTGCGAGGACGACGACGGCAGCCCGAAGTACCAGGTCAGCAGGTTCCAGGTGATCGCGCCCAGCAGCCCGGACAGGACGATGACCAGGCCGTGCTGACCGACCGGGGCGTCGATGATGCCCTTGCCGACCGTGTTGGCCACCTGCCGTGCCGAGGAAGGCACCGAGGAAGTTCATGCTCGCCGCGAGCGCGAGCGCGATGCGCGGGGTGAGCGCCCGGGTCGAGATCGACGTGGCGATCGCGTTCGCCGAGTCGTGGAACCCGTTGGTGTAGCCGAAGCCGAGCGCGGCCAGGACCACGATCACCGCAGTGGTGTTCTCCACCCGCTCAGGACTCCTTGACCGCGATGCTCTCGACGGTGTTGGCGACGTTCTCGAACGCGTCGGCGGCGGCTTCGAGCTGGTCGACGACCTCCTTGAGCTTCAGGACGGTCAGGGCGTCGTACTCGCCCCCGAAGAGCTTGGCCAGCATCCGGCGGTACACCTGGTCGCCCTGGTTCTCGAGCCGGTTGATCTCGATCCAGTACTCGGCGAGGTTGCGCATCGCGCGCAGCCGGGGCATCGCCGCCGCGGTGATCTCGGCCGCGCGCTCGAGCACCTCGACCTGGTCGGCCAGGCCCGAGGGGAGCTCGTCGATGTTGTAGAGGACGACGAGGTCGACCGCGGCGTCCATCGCGTCCATGACGTCGTCCAGGGACGACGCGAGCCGGTAGATGTCTTCGCGGTCGAACGGGGTGATGAACGAGGAGTTGACCTCTTTCATGATCCCGTGGGTGATCTCGTCGCTCGCGTGCTCGGCGGCCTTCATCCGTTCGCTGATGGCCGGCCGGTCCTCCTTCGCGGAACCCAGGAGCTCGGTCAGCAGCTTCACACCCACGACGAGGTTGCCCGCCGAGGCGGCGAACATGTCGTAGAAGTTGTTCTGGCGGGGGGTGAAGCGCAGCGCCACGTCGACTCCGAACCGAACGGAAGTGGTCCGGGTGAGCATGCTACGGGCTGCACCGGAGTCCGAGTGCGGGGGCACGCGACCCCCGCCGACCGACAGGTTTCTAACGGAGAGTTACCGATCTTTCCCGGTGCGGATACTCTTCGTAGTTTTTACGGAATAACGTGATTTCGGTGAAACGTCCGGGCGACCTTGACCGATATGACGCGTAGGTCCACCTACCCCACGCCCCGCGTACGGATCACGAGCAGGAGCCCCCCGTGTCAAACCCCACCCGTAGAGCCCTTCCCTGGGCGACCGCAGCGGGCGCCGTCGCGCTTGTCGCCGGCACCATCACCGGCGTCCCCAGCGCCGTTGCCGCCAGCACCCCCGCGGTCAACGCCCTCGGCATCCCGGCCGTCGCCCCCGAGGCGCTGTCCACGACCGGCGACTCCATTGCCACGCCGGTCGCGAAGAGCGCAAAGAGCGCGCAGGCCGTCAAGTCGGCCAAGGCCTCGAAGGCCCCCGCCGCCCCGATCGCCGTCGCCAAGCCCACCAAGGCCGCCAAGGCGAGCGCACCGAACGCGAAGTACAGCTTCTTCGACAGCGACTTCATCCTGCGCCTGCGCGCCGCGGCCGTCGAGCCCGAGGCCGACATCCCGCACCCGCTGGTCCCGGGTGTCGGCTACAGCGCCGTCAACCTGGAGAAGGACATCGGCGGTCCGACGCGGTGACTGCGAGATCTTCGGCGCCGGCTACTACGCCACCGACATCGTCCAGGAAGGCGTCCTCGAGAACTCGGGCCCGCCGGACGCCGGTAACAAGGGCGGCGGCATCTTCAACCCGACCGAGTCCAAGGACACCGCCCCGAACCTGTCCCCGGGCGAGAACCTGAACTCCCGCAAGCCGCGCATCAAGGACGTCACCGACGGCCACACCATCTACGAGGTGCCCCACAACGGCAACGGCGTCCGCTGGGAAGCCAAGTGCGACAACGACGCGGGCGGCACGGGCTCCGGCACACGTCGACCTCGCGCGGCCTGTACGCGGCCGGCAGCACGACCACCGGCAAGGTCGACAAGAAGACCGGCGTCTACACCGGGCAGTCCCGCGCCTTCGTCGCCGGCCTGCGCCGCCGGGCCTCGACTTCGTCTCCTCGACGGTGAAGATCACGCACCTGCCCGGCAAGAAGCCGGTCATCGACTACCGCATCGGTGCGAACGGCGGCACCGTCGCCGAGGGCGCGTCGGTGCCCTACGGCACCCTGACCGAGCAGTTCAACAGCCAGCTCGGCGCGCACGGCCCCGCGGCGACGCCATGTCCGCGGTCGGCCCCTTCGGCCTCGCGCTGATGGGCCCGACCGAGAGCGTGTCGGAGAACGGCGGTCGTTACATCATCAACTTCCCGTTCTTCGAGCTCCAGCAGGGCTCGACGGCCCGCAAGGGCACCGTCGGTGAGAACCAGCGCGTCCGCCTGGTGAACATCGACTTCGAGGGCCTCTACGCAGGGCGGCGCCATCCAGCAGCCCGGGTCGGGCGGTCACTAGCACCGGCTTCTGAAACAGATCCGGGTTCGCCTGCGAACGGTCGGCACCCCTCCGCTAGCGGAGGGGTGCCGACCCCGCAAGGGTCATCAGTACGGCGGAGAGTGATGTTTCCGCCGGATTTCGGTCACGCTCGGTGGTTTTTAAGTTTTTCGTGCAATTGGTGAAACACCCGGGCGAACGGGACCGATAGGGCGTGTAGGTCCACCCCCCATGACCCGGATCACACCGCAGGAGCCACTCAGTGCCGAACCCCACCCGTAGGGCCCTTCCCTGGGCGACCGCAGCGGGCGCCATCGCGCTCGTTGCCGGAACGATTGCCGGCGTCCCCGGCGCCGTTGCCGCCACCACCACCCCCGCCGCAAATGCCTTCGGCATCCCGGCCGTCGCCCCCGAGGCGCTGTCCACGACCGGCGACTCCATCGCTACCCCGGTCGCGAAGAGCGCGCAAGGTCGCCAAGGCGGCCAAGGCCTCGCCAAGGCCCCCGCCGCCCCGATCGCCGTCGCGAAGCCGGCCAAGGCCGTCAAGGCGTCGGCCCCGACCGCCAGCGGCGCGAAGTACAGCTACTTCGACACCGACTTCATCCTCCGTCTGCGCGCCGCGGCGGTCGAGCCCGAGGTCGACATCCCCCACCCGCTGGTCCCGGGCGTCGGCTACAGCGCCGTCAACCTGGAGAAGGACACCGGCGGCCCCGTCGCCAAGTGCGAGATCTTCGGCGCCGGCTACTACGCCACGGACGTCGTCCAGGAAGGCGTCCTCGAGAACTCGGGCCCGCCGGACGCCGGTAACAAGGGCGGCGGCATCTTCAACCCGACCGAGTCCAAGGACACCGCCCCGAACCTGTCGCCCGGGCGAGAACCTGAACTCCCGCAAGCCGCGCGTCAAGGACGTCACCGACGGCCACACGATCTACGAGGTGCCCCACAACGGCAACGGCGTCCGCTGGGAAGCCAAGTGCGACGACGACGCGGGCGGCACGGGCTTCGGCGCACGTCGACGTCGCCGGCCTGTACGCGGCCGGCAGCTCGACCATCGGCAAGGTCGACAAGAAGACCGGCGTCTACATCGGCCAGTCCCGCTCCTACGTCGCCGGCCTCGCCGCCGGCGTCTCGACTCCGTCTCCTCGGACGGTGAAGATCACCCACCTGCCCGGGCAGAAGCCGGTCATCGACTACCGCATCGGCGCCAGCGGCGGCACCCTCGCCGAGGGCGCAGCGATTCCCTACGGCAGACCTGACCAGAGCAGTTCAACGACCAGATCCACGCCAACGTCGGGTGCTCTGGCCGCCCTCGGCCCGTTCGACATCGCCCTGATGGGCCCGACCGAGAGCGTCTCGGAGAACGGCGGACGGTACATCATCAACTTCCCGTTCTTCGAGCTCCAGCTCGGCCTCGAGTCCCGCAAGGGCACCGTCGGTGAGAACCAGCGCGTTCGCCTGGTCAACATCGACTACGAGGGCCTGTACGTCGGTGGCGCCATCCAGCAGCCGGGCTCCGGCGGCCACTAGCTACCACCGGTGAGGAAAGACCCTCACCAGGCACGAACAGCTCCAGAGAGGCGCGGTTCCTTCGGGAACCGCGCCTCTTGCTTATGCTGAATCCCCGCACAACCCGATGTCGGACGAGGAGCCTGGTGCGTAGCTGGATTCCCCGCACCCGCCGGCACGCCGGGCTGGCTGTCGCCTTCGGCCTGGTCGGCACGCTGGGCGCCCCGTCCGCCGCCGCGGCGCCGGACAAGTGGACCTACTTCGACAGCAGCTACTACATGCGGATGCAGGCGGCCGCCGTCCAGCCCGCGATCGACATCCCACAGCCCCTCGTCCCGGGGTTGGGCTTCAGCTCCGTCATGCTCGAGAAGGACGTCGGCGAGCCGCGCGGCTTCTGCCAGACCCGCGGCATCGGCGCGCACTACACCGACCTGGCCGAGCAGGTCGTCCTGAACCAGAACCCCGGGAGCCTGTCGAACGCGGGCGTCTTCAACCCCACGGAGGCTGGCGACACCGAGCCGGACCGCTTCAAGCTCGAGACGCTCAACTCCCGCAAGCCGCAGGTCCGCAACCTGGTGGACGGCACGGTCGTCTACGACATCCCGTCCGACGGCACCGGGGTGCGCTGGCAGGCGGTGTGCGACGACGAGGCCGGCGGCCGCGGCACCGGCAACCTGGTGGATGCCGGCGGCATCCAGGCGGTCGGCAGCGCCACGACCGGGCGGCTGGACAAGTCCTCCGGCGCGTACACCGGGACGTCCCGGGCCTTCGTCGCCGGTCTCGAGACCGCGGGCGGCACGCTCGACTTCGTGTCCTCGGTCATGCAGGTGAAGCAGTTGCCGGGCAAGGAGGCGAAAATCACCTACCGGATCGGCACGTCCGGCGGCACGCTCGCCGCCGGCGTCGACGTCCCCGCCTCGCGACCTGACCGCCCAGTTCAACGAGACCGTCCGGTCGAACTCGGGCGCGCTCGCCGCACTCGGCCCGTTCGGGCTGACGCTGCTCGGGCCGGTCGTCACCGAGCCCGGCAACAGCGGGCGTCCCGTCGTCAACGCGCCGTTCCTGGACCTCACGGCGGGTCTTGTCGCCCGCCGCGGGTCCCTCGGCCACAACACGCACCTGCGCCTGGTGAACATCGACTTCGACGGGATCAACGTCGGGTAGCAGCGCGACTTTCGTCCGACTCGAGAGGTACCTGACAGGTCAGGGAACCAGCGCCATCCCCCCGGCGACTCTTGCCACTATGAAGAAGATTGGGTCCAGCCCGCTCACCGGATACCACCAGGGGGTATCGTGGAGCTCGTGACCGAACACGTCGAGACCAGCCGTGGCTACACCGCCGACAAGGACATCTACCTCAAGCGTCTCCGGCGCATCGAGGGTCAGGTCCGCGGCCTGCAGCGCATGGTCGGCGAGGACGCGTACTGCATCGACGTCCTCACCCAGGTCTCCGCTGTGACCAAGGCCCTGCAGTCCGTCGCGCTCGGCCTGCTCGAGGAACACCTCGGGCACTGCGTCGGGCACGCGGTCGAGCAGGGCGAGGCCGCTATGGAAGCCAAGGTCAAAGAGGCGGCGGACGCGATCGCGCGTCTCGTCCGGTCCTGACCGGGTACCGCTCCGAAGTAGGAACACAGTTCGGCACGACGGAACCGACGAAAGGCACCAACCCATGAGCACTGTTTACTCCGTCCCCGGCATGAGCTGCGGGCACTGCGTCAACGCCATCACCACCGAGGTCCAGACCGTCGACGGCGTCTCCGGCGTCGACATCGACCTCGAGACCAAGCTCGTGACCGTGCACGGAGAGGCCGACGACGCCGCCGTGCGCGCGGCAATCGACGAAGCCGGCTACGAGATCGCGGCCACCGTCAACCAGTGAGCCGGACTCCCCCGCCATGACACCTCCGGACGGCGCGGCCACCGCGACCTCCTCCGCGCCCACCGTGCGTGCGGGGGCGGCCGAGGCCGTCCACCTCGACCTGCTGGTCGGCGGGATGACCTGCGCCGCCTGCGCGGCGCGGATCGAGAAGCGGCTGAACAAGATGGACGGCGTGGTGGCGTCGGTCAACTTCGCCACCGAGACCGCCGCCGTCGACTACGACCCGGCGTGTACGAACGCCGAGACCATGATCGGCACCGTCACCGCGCTCGGCTACACCGCGGCTGTCCCGACCCCGGACGCCGACGAGGAGGACGCGGGCGAGAGCGCCGCGCTGCGCAACTACCGCAAGCGCCTGCTCGTCTCCCTCCCGCTGACCATCCCGGTGATGTTCCTGGGCATGCGGCACGGGTTCGACTTCGGTCACATCGGCCACATGGAGCCACATCCCGGCCGTGCACGCGCACGGCCCGAACGGCGAGGAACTCGGCAACACCCACGAGATCGAGCGCATGCGCGTCGTCGAGCTCGCGCTCACCGCGCCCGTCGTGCTCTGGGCCGGGCTGCCGTTCCACCGCGTCGCCTGGCTGAACCTGCGCGCACCGCACGGCGACGATGGACACGCTCGTCTCGCTCGGCACCCTGTCGGCCTTCCTTTGGTCGGTCTGGGCGGTGCTCGCCGGCCGCGAGGAGATCTACCTCGAGGTCGCCGCAGCCGTCACGACGTTCCTGCTGCTCGGCCGCTGGGCCGAGGCGCGCTCGCGCCGCCGCGCCGGCGGGGCGCTGCGCGAGCTCATGGCTCTCGGCGCCAAGGAAGTGTCGATCCTGCGCGACGACGGCGTCGAGGAACGCGTCGACGTCCGGACGCTGCGCGTCGGCGACCGGTTCGTCGTCCGCCCCGGCGAGAAGGTCGCGACGGACGGCGTCGTCGAAGCCGGGCGTGTCCGCCCTGGACATGTCGATGATCACCGGCGAGAGCGTCCCGGTCGAACGCGGCCCGGGCGACGAGGTCGTCGGCGCGGCGATGAACGTCAACGGGCGCCTCGTCATGCGCGTGACGAAGATCGGCTCGGAGACCGCGCTGGCCCAGATCGCGCGGATGGTGGCGAACGCGCCAAGGCGGCAAGGCCCCCGTCCAGCGCCTGGCCGACCGGGTGGCGGGCATCTTCGTCCCGATCGTCATCCTGATCGCGCTCGGCACGCTCGCGACCTGGCTGATCGTGACCGGCGACGTGGACCGCGCGTTCACCGCGACCGTCGCCGTCCTGATCATCGCCTGCCCGTGCGCGCTCGGCCTGGCCACGCCCACGGCGCTGCTCGTCGGCACCGGCCGCGGCGCCCAACTCGGCCTGCTCATCAAAGGCCCCGAGGTGCTGGAGTCCACCCGGCGGGTCGACATCATCGTCCTGGACAAGACCGGCACCGTGACCAGCGGCAAGATGACCGTGCACGGCGTTGCCGTCGCCGAGGGGACGGACGGGTACTCGGCCCTGCGTCTCGTCGGCGCCCTCGAGAGACGCCTCGGAGCACCCGATCGGCCGCGCCGTCGCCGCCCACGCCGCCGTCCGGGTGGCGAAGCAGGGCGACACCCTCCCCGAGGTCACCGAGTTCGTCAGCGTCGAGGGCATGGGCATCGTCGGCGAGGTGGACGGCCAGCGCGTCGTCGTCGGCCGGCCGGCCCTGCTGACCGAGCACGGCATGACGATCAGCGACGGGCTGCACCCGCTCGCAGCAGGACTCGGCGGCCCTCGGCCGCACCGCCGTGCTCGCCGGCTGGGACGGTCACGCGCGCGTCCTGATCTCCGTGGGCGACACGATCAAGGAGAGCTCGAAGGCCGCGATCGCCAGCCTGCGCGCGCTGGGCATCACGCCGTACCTCGTCACCGGTGACAGCGAGGCCACCGCGCTCGCCGTCGCGCGCGAGGTCGGCATCGACGCCGACCACGTCGTCGCCGAGGTCCTCCCCGCCGAGAAGGTCGAGGTCGTCCGCCGGCTGCGCGACGACAACCGCGCGGCCCGCCTGCGCGGCCACACGCACGTGGTCGCGATGGTCGGCGACGGCGTCAACGACGCCGCGGCGCTGGCCGAGGCCGATCTCGGCCTGTCGATGGGCACGGGCACCGACGTCGCAATCGAGGCGAGCGACCTGACCCTCGTCCGCGGCGACCTCGCCGCGGCGCCCGACGCGATCCGGCTGGCCCGCAGAGACCCTGTCGACGATCCGCGGCAACCTGTTCTGGGCCTTCGCCTACAACGTCGCCGCGATCCCGCTCGCCGCGCTCGGCCTGCTCAACCCCATGATCGCCGGCGGGGCGATGGCCTGTTCCAGCGTCTTCGTCGTGTCCAACAGCCTGCGGCTGCGGCGCTTCAAGCCGAGCCCGGTTTAACCGGACGTTCGTCCTCTGGCCGTTATCCCGCTGTGACAAATGGTCCTGCCGGGCCATGTCCTCGTGGGCACAGCCTTGCCTACGCTGGGGCCTAGCCGCGAGCCGAGGAGGGGTCCGCCGTGGCGCTCGTCCCGTGGATCGACCCTCGGGTCCTCGACCCCGTCCGGCTCGCCGAGATCCACCTGCTCACCGAGCTGATGATTGCCGCGAACGGCACAGGGGCACCGCTGCCGCCCGAGGCGGTCGACCGCGTCCTGCGCGTGCGTGTGAAGGCCAGGGCGCGAGAGCACGCCCTGGCCTGAGTCGGCGGCGACTTCTCTAGTACGTGTCCCCGAACGTGTCGAACTTGATCCGAGACATCGAGACGCCGATGGTGAGCAGGCGGTCGATGGTGCCGCGCACCATCTCGGGCGAGCCGGCGACGTACACGTCGTGGTCGTTCCACTGGCCGTAGCGCAGCGCCACGTCGGCGATGAGGCCCTGCTCGCCGCGGTAGCGGTCGTCCTCGGAGACGGCCGGGACGACGGTGAGCCAGGTGTGCTGGCGGGACAGCCCGTGCACGGCCTGCAGGTCGTAGAGGTCTTCGGGCTTGCGGCCGCCGCAGAACAGGTGGACGCGGCGGTACCAGTTCCACCGGGCCATGTCCTCGATGATCGACTTCATCGGCGCGAGGCCCGTGCCGCCGGCGATGCAGACGACGTCGCGGGTGGAGGTGCGGTCGGCGCACATCGTGCCGGTCGCGTGGCCGAGCCGAATGACGTCACCGGCGCGCGCGCGGTCGACCAGCGCGTGGCTGACCCAGCCGGCGTCGATGGCGCGGACGTGCAGCTCGAGCAGGCCGTCGCGGCGGGGCGCGTTGGCCATCGAGTAGTTGCGCCAGACCCGGGGCCACCACGGCGTCTCGACGGAGACGTACTGCCCGGCCTCGTACGGGTACGGCTGGTCGGGCCGCAGCCACAGGACCGCCAGGTCGCGGGTGCGCAGTTCGTGGCCGACGATCTCCGCGAGCCACCAGTCGGGGGTGTCGAGGGCCGCGCGGCGAGACGCCTCGATCATCGTCTGGGCGGCGACGCTGTAGGCGGCGACCCAGGCGGCCTCGACCTGCGGGGTCCACGCCTCGCCGGCGTAGCGCTTCAGCGCGGAGACCAGCGCACGGCCGACGGCCTCGTAGTGGGCCGGCTTCGCGCCGAACTTGCGGTGGTCACGACCGAGCTGCTCCAGGAAGTTCGCGAGGAACTCCGGGCGGTCGATGCCCTGGACGATGCGGACGATCGCGCCGAGCAGGCGGCCCCGCTGCACGTCCATGTAGGGCGGGAACATGTCCCGCACTTCCGGGTTCTCGATGAACAACCGTGCGTAGAAGTAGCCGGCCACCTTGTCGGCGACCGGCTCCACGACGGTCCAGCTTTCCTTGATCAGCCGCGGATCCAACAACGTGAACCAACTCGTTCGGAAGGGGGCTTCGGGAAGTACGACGATACCGCCCGATCAGGGCAGACCACCCCTACTTCTGCGGACTCGGCTGCCCTTGCCAACGAGGTCCGCCTATTCCGTGAAGGTTTGCCGGAGAATGCCGCCCTTGGCGCTCGGGGACGCGACGTCGGCCGTCCCCGCCCGGCGTGGTATCCAAGATCCCCGCCAACCGGCGGCGGACCGAAGGGCGCTGCAGATGTTCGACGAGCCGTTCCGGGCCGCCGCCCCGCCCGAACCGGACGAGCCGTGCAGCAACTGACCTCGCTGGACCTGCAGTTCCTCACGCTCGAGAACGCCACCCACTGCGGACACGTCGCCGGGGTCTCGGTGCTCGACCCGAGCGGCTCGCCCGGCGGGCCGGTCACGCTGGAGGGCCTGCGCGACCTGGTCGCCGGGCGGCTGCACCTCGTCCCGCCGCTGCGCCGCCGCCTCGTCGAGGTGCCGCTGGGCCTGGACCGGCCCTACTGGGTCGAGGACCCGGACTTCGACCTCGAGTTCCACCTGCGCGAAATCGCCCTCGCCGCGCCCGGCGACACCCGCCAGGTCGCCGAGCAGGTCGCGCGCCTGCACGCCCGCCCGCTCGACCGCAGCCGCCCGCTGTGGGAGCTCTACCTCGTCCACGGGCTCGAGGGGGGCCGCCAGGCGATCTACGGAAAGGTCCACCACGCCGTCATCGACGGCGTCTCGGGCGGGGAGATCCTCGGCATCCTGATGGACCGCACCCCGGTGCCGCGCGAGGTGGAGCAGCCGACCGCGCTCTGGCGCGGCGAGCCGATGCCCGACCAGTACGCGCTGCTCCGGCACGGGCTGCGCAACGTCGCGGCCCACCCCGGCCGGGCGCTGCGCTCGCTGCCGCGGCTGCTGCCGCACCTCGACGACCTGCCCGGCGCGGCTCTGATCCCCGGCAGCGCGGCGATCGCGCGGGCCGCCGACCGGGTGGCCCGCGCGACCAAGCGGCCGACGCGGGCGGCCGGCCTGCCCGCCCGGCCGAACCTCGACGTGCCGCGGACCCCGTTCAACGGGCCCATCACCCCGCACCGCCGGTTCGCGTACGGCTCGGTGGACCTGGCCGAGGTCCGGTCGGTGCGCCGGGCATTCGGCTGCACGGACAACGACGTCGTCATGGCGATGTGCACCACCGCCCTGCGGCGCTGGCTGCTCGACCACCACGCGCTGCCGGACGCGCCGCTGATCGCCGGGGTTCCGGTGTCGCTACGCGCGAAGCCGGCCGCACGACGGGACGGCGTGACCGGCGGCGGCAACCAGCTCTCCCTGATGGTCGCGCCCCTGCCGACGAACGTCGCGGACCCGCTCGAGCGGCTCGCGGCGATCAGCGAAGCGATGCTCGCCGCGAAGCGCCGGTTCAAGGCCATGCCGGACGGGTGGCTCGAGGACGTGACCGACCTCGTCCCGCCCGCACTGGCCGGGCTGGCGTTCCGCTCGGCGACCCGCCTGCTCAACCGCTCGGCCAACTCGCCGGTCAACTTGTTGATCTCGAACGTCCCCGGGCCGCACGTGCCGCTGTACGTGGCCGGCGCCCGGATGCTCGGGCACTACCCGGTCTCGGCGATCTCCGACGCGTTCGGCGGGCTGAACATGACCGTGGTCGGTTACGACGGGCGCCTGGACTTCGGCCTGGTCTCCTGCCGCGAGATGGTCCCGGACCTGTGGGACCTCGCGTCCCATCTCACGGACGCGCTCGCCGAGCTGCTGGCCGCCACCCCGTAGCGTCCGACCATCGACACGCTATTACGGGTCGATGGTCGGACGCACGGGGTTGGATTCGGGCGGCAACCCGGCCCGGACGCGAGTCACCGACTGGCGAGGGGCGAAGGCGCCGAAGTGCCGGCGGGACGCGACGAAGAAAGCGGCGGCTGTGCTCCCGAAAGGGAGCGCGGCCGGAGCGACCGAAGGAGCGGCCCGACGGTACGGAGGCGGCGCACGCCACGAGCGTTCGCGCGCGGAGCGTGCCATGACACTGCGTCCGACGATCGGCACGTAATAGGACGCTGATTGTCGGACGCACGGGGGGTCTTGGCCTCAGCCCGTGCGGGCCGAGGCGTCCGCGCGGGCGGCGGTGCGGGCGATGGCGTCGACGAAGACGGGCCACAGGGCGGCGGGCATGTCGTGGCCCATGCCGGGAATCAGGACGAGCTCGGCCTCCGGAATCGCGCGGGCCGTGGCGCGGCCGCCCGAGACGTGGACGAGCGGGTCGGCGGTGCCGTGGATGACGCACGCGGGGATGCGCAGGCCGCCCAGGGCCGCAGTCCGGTCCCAGGTCGAGACGATCGCCGACATCTGCCGCATCGTCCCGGCCGGGTTGATGCCGCGAGCCCACGTCGCGCGGGCCCGGGTGCGCTGCCGCTCGGCCCCGACGTCGATGTAGGCCTGCGTGCCGATGCGGCGGAACCCGGCGACGCTGTTCTCGACGTAGGACTCCTCGCCGGGCGGGATCGACTTGAACATCTGGGACAGGATGCGGGGGGCGACCCAGCCGACCGTCCGCGCGCCGGTCGTGGACATCATCGAGGTCAGCGAGCGGACGCGGGCGGGGTGCCGGATCGCCAGATTCTGCGCGATCATCCCGCCCATGGAAACCCCGACGACGTCGGCGACGGGGATGCCGAGGTGGGTGAGCAGGTTGGCGGCGTCGTCGGCCATGTCGTCCAGCGTGTAGGGGGTGGGCTCACGGCGGAGGTAGGACTTCACGAGCTTGCCCTGGCCGGTCATCCGGGCGGAGCGGCCGGTGTCGCGGTTGTCGTACCGGATCACCCGGAACCCGCGGTCGGCGATCAGGGCGCAGAACTCGTCGTCCCACCAGATCATCGGGCCGCCGAGGCCCATGATCAGCAGCAGCGGCCGGGCCGCGGCGTCGCCGATCTCCTCGAAACAGAGCTCGAGCCCGCCCACCGTCGCCATGCACTCGGCCATGCCGGTCCCTCCCACTGCGCGTGCCGCGGAATGTGACTGAGACTTTGCGTACTCAACAGTACGTCACCGTTCCCCCTGCGGGCCGCGTGCGCCGAGTCGCCTGAACTCCGCCCCGACACGCCTGTTTCCACCTCCCGGAATTTGCGTGAGCAATGTGCCGAGCAGCGCACATCGTCACTCGACGTGACTTAATCTCGAATTACGTGGACGTGTCACCGACGTTTCCAACGCAGGAACTTCGGCTCGCGTCCGCCAGGCCCCGCCCGCCGGGGTCGCCGCCCGCGAGGAGCTCCACATGAGGTTCGCGCTCACCCAGTCGGCACCCGCCGCGACGTTCCTGTGCCCCGCCGGTTTCGCCGGCCCGCGCGGGACGCGGCCCCTGCTCCACGAGCGGCGGACGGTGGCGGAGGCGCGGACGCTCCTGCGCGACCCCGTCTACCGCGGCGAGAACGTCCCGGACGGCGACGGCCGCCCCGTCCTGCTGATCCCCGGGTTCATGAGCGGCGACGCGTCGATGACCGTCATGGCCCGCTGGCTGACCCGCGCCGGCTACGTCGCGCTGCGCTCGCAGGTCCGGCTGAACGTCGACTGCTCGCGCGCCACCGTCGACCGACTCGAGCGGCGGGTCGCGCTGGCCGTCGAGCAGGAGGGCCGCCCCGTCACGCTGGTCGGCCAGAGCCTCGGCGGCGTGTTCGCGAAGACCGTCGCGCTGCGTCGTCCGGACCTGGTCGCCGGAGTCGTCACCCTCGGCAGTCCGCTGCTGGCGCCCGCCGCCGCCCACCGGCTGCTGATGGCGGACGTCGCGCTGCTGACCGCACTCAGCCGGGCCGGCCTGCGCAACCTGATGCGCTCGGACTGCGTGCGCGGCGACTGCGCCGGCCAGTCGTGGCGGGAACTGCAGACCACCTTCCCCGCCGACGTGCCGTTCGTGTCGATCTACTCGCGCTCGGACGGGATCGTCGACTGGCGCGCGTGCCTCGACCCGGCGGCGGAGCACGTCGAGGTCGATTCCAGCCACTGCGGGATGTCGATGAACCCGCACGTGTATCGCGCGCTGGCCCAGCGGCTGGCGACCTTCGGCGAGGCCCGGCCCGTGGCCGGGACCGCTACCGCCTGTTGATTTACCCAGGCGGGTCGCTGAGCGGTTTTCGTAACACAGCACATGTGTACTTTGCGCCCCCCGGTGGGTAACTATGGGGTTGACTGACCGCGATCGTCCGAATTTTCGGGTCCGGGGCGGCGTTTTTCCGTCAATGTCGCCCACACCGCCGGGGGGCAACACTATGACCAGACCCGCCAAGCTGATGGGCGTCGCCGCCCTCGCCTCCGTGCTCGCCGTCGGCGCCGCGGTCGGCCAACCGGGCGCCACCCGGGCCCAGGCCGGCAGCGCCGTCACCGCGGAGCAGCAGGCCCGCGCGGACGTCGTCGACGCCGCCCTCGCCGCCCTGCGCGACAACGCGTCCGCGCTCGGGTTCGCAACCGACCGCCTCGGCTTGCAGGGCCTCGGCACCGACTACACCGTCACGGCCACCGACGTGGTCCGCGAGGCAAACGGCGCGACCCACGTCCGGATGGAGCGCGCGTTCCGCGGCCTTCCGGTCGTCGGCGGCGACTTCGTCGTCCACCGCACCCCCGCCGGTGCCTGGGACGGCGCCGACGCCACGCTGTCGCGCCCGCTCGACCTTGTCGTCGCCCCCGTCCTGACCGCGGTCACCGCGACGGCGACCGCACTCACGTCCGGCCAGGTTCTCGTCGGCGCCCCAGCGCTGGTGATCTTCGCCCGCGAAGGCGCACCCCGACTCGCGTGGGACGTGTTCACCGCGGGCATGCAGGCCGACGGCCAGACGCCGAGTCGCCTGCACACGTTCGTGGACGCGAGCACCGGCGCCGTCCTGGCGAAGGACGAGACGATCGTCCACGCGACGGGCAACGGCAAGTCGCTCTACTCGGGCAGCGTCCCGCTGGAGACGGCGCTGTCCGCGGGCTGGTACGAGCTCAAGGACATCACCCGCGGCGGCGGGTTCACGGCCGATGCGGAGGACCGTTCCGACGACTGCCTGCCGATCGCGATCCCGATCTGCACGTCCACCGCGCCCGCGACGCTGTTCACCGACAAGGACAACAAGTGGGGCTCCGGCGGCAAGATCGACCGCCAGACCGTCGCGGTCGACGCGCAGTACGGCAGCAACACGACCTGGGACTACTTCAAGAACGTGCACGGGCGGTCGGGCGTCGGCAACGACGGGCTCGGCGTCTACAGCCGGGTCCACTACGGCTCGAGGTACTCGAACGCGTTCTGGAACGACGAATGCCTGTGCATGACGTACGGGGACGGCGACGGCAAGGAGATCGGCCCGCTCGTCTCGCTCGACATCACCGGGCACGAGATCAGCCACGGCACGACCTCGCGGACGGCCAAGCTCGCCAACTCCGGGGAGTCCGGAGGCCTCAACGAGGCCTCGCAGCGACATCTTCGGCACGATGATCGAGTTCTACGCGAACAACGCCAAGGACACCGGCGACTACCTGGTCGGCGAGACGATCTTCCTCGACAAGACGGACAAGCACGGCCACCGAAACGCGATTCGCTTCATGGACCGGCCGAGCCGGGACACGAACTCCCCCGACTGCTGGGCCCCGGGCCTCGGCTCCGCCGACGTCCACCTCAGCGCCGGCCCGGCGAACCACTTCTTCTACCTGCTCTCCGAGGGCAGCGGGAAGAAGACGGTGAACGGCGTCGCCTACAACAGCCCGACGTGTGACGGCCAGAAGGTCACGGGCATCGGCAACGCCGCTGCGGCGAAGATCTGGTACCGGGCGCTGACGCTGCACATGACGTCCGCGACCAACTACTCCGGGGCCCGCGCCGCCACCCACAAGGCGGTGGTCGAGATCTTCGGCAAGAACGCCAAGCAGGTCAAGGCCGTCGACAAGGCTTGGGACGCGGTCAACGTCCACATCCGGGACGACGACGAGTTCCTGTAGGGATCGAAGGCAGCGATCGAGAAGGTCCCCGCCATTTCCGAGCGCGCGGCCGGTTCTGGGTCAGCCATGTGGGAAAGGGATAACGCACACTGCGGAATATGGCTACTGAGAGGTGCGGGTACGGGATAGGTTGTGTCCGTGAGTTCGCCTCCCTACGTTCCGCGACTCGTCGACGATGTTCTTGCGCGCCGGGTGCGCCACCATCCCGCGGTCCTCGTCGTCGGGCCTCGCGCGACGGGCAAAACCACCACCGCCGCGCGCCTTGCTCGGACCGTGCTTCGTCTCGATCGTCCCGGGCAGGCGGCCGTCGTCCGAGGTGATCCTGATGCCGCGTTGCGCGGGCTGGCCGAGCCGATCCTGATCGACGAATGGCAGCTCGTCCCTGAGGTGCTGGGTGCGGTCAAACGTACGGTTGACGCCGATCCGCGTCCGGGGCGCTTTATCATCACGGGTTCGGTGCGGGGCGAGGTGGACGAGGCTTCCTGGCCCGGGACCGGGCGACTCCTGCGTATTGCACAAACCAGCCTGACGGGCAGCGAGATTTTCGGGCGCATTCCAGCGGTCCCGCTGATCGATCGCCTGGCCAGTGCGGGGGCGAGCGCCTTGCAGACCGGGCTCACGGATCCGCCCGATTTGCGAGGGTATGCGGAGTTGACCTTGACCGGCGGCTTTCCGGAGCCGGCACTGAGGTTGCCTGCGGCGGAGCAGCGAGCCTGGTACACGAGCTACCTCGACCAGTTGCTGACGCGCGATGTCGCCGAGCTTTCTGCCGGCCGGGATCCCGAGCGCATGCGGCGCTATCTCGAGGCTTACGCGCTGAACACGGCGGGCGTGGTCGACGCTCGCACTCTGATGCAAGCGGCAGGCGTGGCGAAAGCGACAGGGGAGGCCTACGAACGGCTTCTCCGCGATCTCTTGGTCGTCGACGCGCTCCCGGCGTGGTGGACGAACCGTCTCAAGCGACTCGTCCGCGCGCCGAAGCGTCACCTGGTCGATCCGGCCCTGGCTCTCGCCGCGATCCGAATCGATCTAGCCGGTCTCATGGCGGACGGGGACCTGCTCGGCCGCGTGCTCGACACATTCGTGGTCGCGCAACTGCGGGCCGAGCTTCCGCGCGCTGAGTCCGAGGCCCGACTGTTCCATCTGAGACAGGAGGACGGACGCCACGAGGTCGACATCGTCGTGGAGTACGGCGGCGGCCGCATATTCGCCTTGGAGGTCAAGGCTGGCGCGGCTCCGCGGCGCGAGGACGCACGGCACCTCCGCTGGCTGAAGGAACAGCTCGCCGACCGGTTCATCGGTGGAGCGGTCCTGCACACGGGCCCGTCCGCGTTCGAGTTGGACCAGGGAATCGTCGCCGCTCCGATCGCCGCGCTCTGGGGCTGACCCGACGTCAACCTGGCAAAGGGAGCGTTCGGCTCAGTTCCCGTTACCCGAGCCGCCACCAGCCGGAAACCGACGAGCGCGCCGCCGGACGAGAGTCCAGCGGCGCGCTCGTTCGTGGAGTGCGGGTCGAGCTACTTGTTGCGGCGGAACAGCTTGAGCAGGATGAGCAGGACGGCGACGCCGCCGAGGGCCGGGCCGAGCCGCTTGAGCACCGGGGCGCCGGCGGTCTCGAACAGGTCGATCGCCTCGGGCTCGGTGCGGGGGCGTGCCGCGGTCGTCGTCGGGGCAGCGGCCGGGGCGGCCGAGGTCGTCGCCGAACCGCTGGACGCGACGACCTCGGGCTCCGGGGGAGCCGCGGTCGGGCTGATCGTCTCGCTCAGGCAGTCGGCGAAGCGCTGCAGGAGCTTGTTGCTGACGTCGATCATGACGCCGCGGCCGAACTGCGCCGGGCGGCCCGTGATGGCGAGGTCGGTGGTGACGTGGACGGTGGTCTCGTCACCGGCCTCCTTGAGCACGGCCAGGATGGTCGCGGCCGCGGTGCCGGAGCCCTTGGCCTCCTTGCCGTCCGCCTTGATGGTGAGCCTGCGCGCGCCTTCGTCCTTCTCGATGAAGCTCGCGGTGCCGGAGTACGTGACGGTGATCGGGCCGACCTTGACCTTGACCCGGCCGTCGAACTCGTCGCCGCGGATCTCGTCGATCGCGGCACCCGGCATGCACGGCGCCATCTTTTCGACGTCGAGCAGAACCTCCCAGGCCTTCTCGATCGGGACGGGCACGACGAACTCGTGTTCCAGTTGCATGGCTTCCTCTCAGCTGCGTTGCACTCCACTGGGCTGCTCGACACCGAGAGAGCCGGTACCGGGCCTGCGCGGTCGGCGGCCGCCCACCGACCGCGCAAACGCACGCATAGGGGACGAGGTTATGACAGGCCCGCCGCTTTCGAAACGGCGCGGTAGGTAAGAACCCGCGCGAGCTCCTCGCGGTAGTCCGCCCGACCGTTCTGGTCACTGGCCGGGCTGGTGCCCTCCGCCGCGAGCTGCGCGGCGCTGTGCACCGCCGCGTTCGTGGCCTCGGCGCCCGGCCAGCGCCGCCTCCGTCGCCGACGCGCGCAGGTGGGTCAGACCCATGTTGGTGAGCGCGATCCGCGCCTCCGCGATGGTCCCGTTCTCCCGGCGCACCGCGGTCGCCACACCGACGATCGCCCAGGCCTGCGCGACCCGGTGGAACTTCTCGTAGTGCACGCCCCAGCCGGCACCCATCTTGGGGACGCGAATGGAGGTGAGGACCTCGTCCTCCGCGAGGGCGGTCTCGAGGTAGTCGACGAAGAAGCTCGCCGCGGGGACGACGCGGGACCCGTTCGGGCCCACGATCGTCATCTCGCAGCCGTGAACGAGGGCGACGCCCGGCAGGTCGCTCGCCGGGTCGTTGTGGGCGAGCGCACCGCCGAACGTGCCTCGGTGGCGAACCTGCGGGTCGGCGACCGTCGCGGTCGCCGCCTTGAGCAGCGGAGCGAACTCCGCGACCAGCGGGTCGTGCAGGACGTCGTGGTGCGTGGTCATCGAGCCGATGACCAGCGCGTCCCCGTCGTCGGTGATGCCGCTGAGCTCTTCGATCTTGCTGACGTCGACGACCAGGTCGGGGTTCGCCAGCTTCAGCCGCAGGATCGGGATGAAGCTCTGGCCGCCGCCGAGGAGCTTGGCGTCGTCGCTGCTGCCCAGGGCGGCAACCGCTTCGGCGACCGTGGTCGCCCGCACGTACTCGAACGCGGACGGGATCATGCCGAACCTCCTGCTGCGTCGCCGCTGACTCCGGAGCCCGTCGCGTGGCTCGCGGTGCCCTCGCCGTCTTTGTGCTGATGGGGATGTGCGCCCGCGGCGTGCGTGACGCCCTTGGCGTCCTGGATCGCGCGCCAGACCCGCTCGGGGCTGCACGGCATCGCGACGTCGTTGACGCCGAGGTGACGGATCGCGTCGACGACCGCGTTGACGACGGCCGGGGTCGAGGCGATGCAGCCGGCCTCGCCGACGCCCTTGGCGCCGATCGGGTTGTCGGTCGACGGGGTGACCGTGCGGTCGGTGACGAAGCTCGGCAGGTCGGCCGAGGACGGCACCAGGTAGTCCACGAGCGAGCCCGTGGTCAGGTTGCCGTCGGCGTCGTAGATGGCCTCCTCGTACAGGGCCTGCGCGATGCCCTGGGCGAGACCGCCGTGCACCTGACCCTCGACGATCATCGGGTTGACCACGGTGCCGACGTCGTCCACCGCGACGTACTTGCGGATCTTGCTGAAGCCCGTGAGCGTGTCGACCTCGATGGCGCACAGGTGCGTGCCGTGCGGGTACGACAGGTTCGTCGGGTCGAACGTGTAGGTGCTGTTCAGGCTCGGCTCCATGCCCTCGGGCATGTTGTGCGCGAGGTGGGTCATCAGCGCGATCTCCTGGATCGGCTTCGCATTGCTCGGCGAGCCCTTGACGCTGAAAACGCCGTTCGGCGAACTCGAGGTCGTCCGCGTCGACCTCCATGAGGTGCGCCGCGACCCGCTTGGCCTTCGCGATGACCTTGTCGCAGGCCTTCACGATGGCCGAACCGCCGACGACCAGCGACCGGGAGCCGTAGGTGTCGAGGCCCTGCGGGGAGGTGCCGGTGTCGCCGGCGAGCACGTCGATGTCCTCGAACGGGACGCCGAGCTTGTCGCTGACCAGCTGCGACCACGAGGTCAGGTGGCCCTGGCCGTGCGGGGTCGAGCCGGAGATGACCTGCACCTTGCCGGTCATCAGCATCCGGATTTCCGCCCGCTCCCAGCCACCGGCGCTGACGCCGGCCTGGCCGAGCGCGCGGGACGGGGCGAGACCGCAGGCTTCGGTGAACGTCGAGACCCCGATCCCGAGCTGGACGGGGTCGCCGGACTCACGGCGGGCCTTCTGCTCGGCGCGCAGCTCGTCGTAGCCGAACAGCTCGACGGCCCGGTCGGTCGCGGCCTCGTAGTTACCGGTGTCGTAGACCGAGCCCGAGATCGTCGTGTACGGGAACTCGTCGTGGTTGATCCAGTTCTTGCGGCGCAGCTCGATCGGGTCCATGCCCAGCTCGGCCGCGAGCTCGTCCATGATCCGCTCGGCGCCGAAGGTGGCCTCCGGGCGCCCGGCGCCACGGTACGCGTCCGTCGGCGTCTTGTTCGAGAACACGGTCGTGCAGTTGAACTGGTAGCCCTCCATCTTGTAGATGGCGTTGAACATCGCGGCCCCGAACAGCGGGATGCCGGCGGTGAACAGGCGGAGGTAGGCGCCCAGGTCGGCGGTCAGCGAGACCTTCATGCCGAGCAGCGTGCCGTCGCGCAGCGCGCAGACCTCGATGTCCTGGATCTGGTCGCGGCCGTGGTGGACGGTCTGGAAGTTCTCCGAACGGCTCTCGTTCCACTTCAGCGGACGGTTGAGCTGCTTGGCCAGCAGGAGGGTGATGACCTCCTCGGTGTTGCAGGCGACCTTGGAGCCGAAGCCGCCGCCGACGTCCGGCGCGATGACCCGCAACTTGGACTCCGGGACGCCGGTGATCAGCGCGAGGAGCACGCGGAGCACGTGCGGGATCTGGGTCGACGACCACATCGTGTACTCGTCGACAGTCGGGGCGACGACGACGGCACGGGGCTCCATCGCGGCGGGGATGAGCCGCTGCTGGCGGAACCGGCGCTTGATGTGAACCTCGGAGCGGGCCAGCGCCGCGTCCCACGAGTCGGACGGCTGGGCGGAGAGCGTGTAGCACTGGTTGGTGCCCGCGGAGCTGTGCACGAGGTCGGCGCCCGCCTCGAGCGCGGCCTCGATGTCGGTCACGGCCGGCAGGGGCTCGTAGTCGACCGAGATTGCCTCGAGCGCGTCGTTCGCCTGGTAACGCGTCTCGGCGACGACGACGGCGATGGGCTCGCCCACGTAGCGCACCTCGTCGGTGGCCAGCGGCGGGTTGTCGGGCTTGACCATCTCCGGGTGCGGCGCCCAGCCGACGGCCAGCAGGCCCTGGGAGGCGCCGAAGTCGGCTGCGCTCCACACGCCGACGACGCCCGGGTAGGACTTCGCGGGCGTCGTGTCGACGGTGATCTTGGCGTGCGCGATCGGGCTGCGCAGGTACGCGACGTGCAGCATGCCCGGCAGGACGATGTTGTCGGTCCACTTGGTCTGGCCGGTGATGAGGTGGCGGTCTTCCTTGCGCCGCATCGACTGGCCGAACACGGTCTCCGGCTTGTCCTCGGTCGTAGTCACGAGGCCACCCCCTGGGTCTGCTTCGCGCCTTCGTGGGAGGCACCGCCGTTCATGGCGGCCGCGGCGGCCTGAACCGCCTTCACGATGTTGTGGTAGCCGGTACACCGGCAGAGGTTGCCCTCGAGCCCGTCGCGGATCTCCTGCTCGGTCGGGTTCGCGTTGTTGTTCAGCAGGTCGACCGCACTCATCATCATGCCCGGCGTGCAGAACCCGCACTGCAGGGCGTGACACTCGTAGAAGGCCTCCTGGATCGGGTGCAGGTCACCGTCGACCGTGCCCGCGAGGCCCTGGACGGTGAGGATGTCGCACCCGTCGGCCTGCACCGCCAGCACGGAGCAGCTCTTCACGGAGGCACCGTCGAGCAGCACCGTGCAGGCACCGCAGTTCGAGGTGTCGCAACCGATGGTCGTGCCGACGAGACCGAGGTTCTCGCGTAGGAAATGGACGAGCAGCAGCCGCGGCTCCACTTCGTCGGTGCGTGGGATGCCGTCAACCGTGACGGAAATCGAAACCATGAGCTCTCCTGGCCGGGGCGGTGGATCAGGATGTACCCCGCCGGCCGGATGGCGGCACGGCGGAGCCAGTGCATGCGCTGCACAGCGTAGGGACCACACCTCAACGGACGCTCAACTCCGCCGGGCAAGCATCCCGGGGTCGATCGCCCTGGGAGGTCAGTCGAGTTGGAACTCCTTGTGGATAGCGCCCTCGGTCCCGCGCAGCTGCGAACCGGTGCCACCCCAGCGGTGAATGATGATCTCGGCGGCGATCGACACAGCCGTCTCCTCCGGCGTGCGAGCGCGCAGGTCGAGGCCGATCGGGGAGAACAGCTTCGCGAGTTGCTCCTCCGGGACGCCCTCGTCGCGCAGCCGTGCCATCCGGTCGTCGTGGGTGCGCCGGCTGCCCATCGCCCCGACGTAGCCCGCCTTCGTGGCTAGCGCGATCTTCAGCACCGGCACGTCGAACTTCGGGTCGTGCGTGAGGACGCAGATGACCGTGCGCTCGTCGACGCGACCGCCGTCGAGCTCTTTCTGCAGGTACTTGTGCGGCCACTCGACGACGACCTGGTCGGCGGCGGGGAAGCGCTTGCGGGTGGCGAACACCGGACGCGCGTCGCAGACCGTCACCTCGTACCCCAGGAACTTGCCGACCTGGGCGACGGCACCGGCGAAGTCGATCGCGCCGAACACGATCATGTGCGGGGCCGGGGCGTATGAATGGATGAAGATCTGGAGCTCGGTGCCCATCCGGACGCCGTCCTCGCCGTACCGCAGGATTCCCGTGCGCCCGTGCGCAAGCTGCCCGCGGGCGTCCTCGAGCACGTGCGCGTCCAGCTGCTCGGAGCCCAGGGTGCCGGCGACGCGGTCCGGCCAGACGAGCAGGCGCGCGCCGACCTGGCCGGGGCCGCTGACGACGGTCGCGACGGCGACGGGCTCGCCCGCGTCCATCGAGGCGACGACGTCGTCGAACTCGGGGTACAGCTCCGGGGAGATCTTCTCGACGAACATGTCGATGATGCCGCCGCAGGTCAGGCCCACGGTGAACGCGTCGTCGTCCGAGACGCCGTAGGTCTGGAAGATCGGGGTGCCGGAGGTGATGACCTCCTGGCCGAGCTCGTACACCGCTCCCTCGACGCAGCCGCCGGAGACGCTGCCGATGGCCTCGCCGGACCCGGAGACGGCCATCGTGGCGCCCGGTTGGCGCGGCGAACTCTTGTAGGTGCCCACCACGGTCGCCAGGGCGAAGGGCTCGCCCGAGGCATACCAGCGTCGGATCTCGGCGAGAACGTCACGCATCGGTGGTCACTCCTCTGAGGATGGAGACTCCTCGAATAGTTGCTCGATGTCGCTGGGGAGGCCCCACCCGACGTCTTTCGCGCCGGGGAGCGGCTTCCGGCGGCGGACACCGGGCTGTTTGAGCTGGTTCAGCGCTTCATTCATGCGAGCTTCGTTCATCCGGTTCACCGAGGCCGGCTGGGCCGGCTCGGACGGTGCTGGTGGAGCGGGTGCGGGAACGCGGTGGAGCAGGCGGTCACCCATCTTGGCGAGACCGTCCTTCGAGAGCGTCCGCGTCAGTTCCTCGAACGCTTCCAAAGTGTGCCCTGCCACTAGGGCGTCAACATAGGGTAGCGCCGCTGACATTCCCGCCGTAATCGGCTGATATCCGTCCTTCCCCTTGTGGGGGTTCACCCACACCACCCGGTAGGCCAATCGGTGCAGCCGCTGCATCTGTTCCCCGAGCAGGGTCGCGTCGCCGCGCTCCCACCCGTCGCTGGCGATCACGACCACCGCGCCGCGGGCCGTCCCGCGCTGGCCCCACCGGTCGAGGAACGCCTTCATCAGCTCGCCGAGGCGCGTGCCGCCGGACCAGTCGGGCACCGCGTGGGCGACCGCGCGCAGTGCCGCGTCCGGGTCGCGCTGACGCATCTGGCGGGTGACGCGGGTCAGCCGCGTCCCGATCGTGAAGACCTCCACGTCCGGACGTCGGCGGGCCACGACGTGCGCGAAGCGCAGCAGCACGTCGGAGTAGGGCTCCATCGACCCGGACACGTCGATCAGCAGGACGATCCGGCGCGGCCGCGGCCGGTGCTCGCGGCGCAGGATCTCCTGGACCTCCCCGCCGCGGCGCAGCATCGCCCGGACCGTCCGGCGGGAGTCGACGCCGCCGTGCCGTCCCGGGGAGTACCGCAACGAGCGCCGGGTCGGGCCCATCGGGTCGAGCCGCGCGAGCAGGCGACGGACGTCGTCGCGCTCGGAGTCCGTGAGGAGGGCGACGTCCTTGCCGCGCAGGATCTCCGCCTCGCTCGCGACGGAGGCGAAGGGCGTCTCCTCCTCCTCACGGTCGTCGTCGCCCTGGCCCGCGTCCGCCGCCGAGCTCATCGACACGACCTTCGTGACGATCTGGCCCGGGACGCCCGTGCTGAAGCGCGGGATCTCGCCGCCGAAGTAGGCCACGAACGCGGCGTCGTAGCGGGCCACGTCGTCGGGGCTGCCGCACAGGCAGAACCGCCCGGCCCAGTAGGCGTCCCGCGCGACGGTGACGTCGAGGTGGTCGAGCGCGGTGAGCATCATCTGGACGCGGTCGGTCGACGCGTCCACGCCGGCGACCCGCAGGGTCCGGGCGAAGCCGATCATCGTCGCGGCGACGTCCCGGCCCGCGATCGAGTCGAGGGCCTCGCGCAGGACGTCCATGCCTTCTCCTCGCTTGTCTCGCTCGCTCGTATCGTCCAGCCCCGCGGGTCCCGCTCCCTCGTCCCTCCGGAGCTGTACCCGCTCGCCTCGCTCGCTCGAGTCGCTCAGGTCAGTCGCCGACGAGAGCCTTCAGCCCCGCCGTGCGCACCCGGTCGGTGTCCTCGCGGTACTTCAGCACCGCGCCGAGGGTCATCGCCGCGGTGTCCGGGTCGAGGGTGCGCGCACCGAGCGCGACGAGCGCGCGCGTCCAGTCGAGGGACTCCGCGACGCCGGGGGGCTTGAGCAGGTCCTGCGTGCGCAGCCGCGCGGCGGCGGCGGCGACGCCCGCGGCCAGGCGTTCGGTCGCCTCGGGCAGCCGGCGCCGGATGATCTCGACCTCGCGGTCGTAGGTGGGGTGCTCGAGCCAGTGGTAGAGGCAGCGGCGCTTGAGGGCGTCGTGCACCTCGCGGGTGCGGTTCGAGGTGACGATGACGACCGGCGGGGCCTCGGCGTGGATGGTCCCGAGCTCGGGGATCGAGATCGTGAAGTCGGACAGGACCTCGAGCAGGAAGGCCTCGAACTCGTCGTCCGCGCGGTCGACCTCGTCGATGAGCAGGACGGACGGGGACGTCTCGATCGCCTGCAGCAACGGCCTGGCCAGCAGGAAGCGCCGGTCGTAGAGCTCGCCCTCGAGCTGCTTGACGTCGTTGACCCCCGCGGCCTCGGAGGCCCGCAGGTGGAGCAGTTGGCGCGGGAAGTCCCAGTCGTAGAGCGCCTGGGCCGCGTCGATGCCCTCGTAGCACTGCAACCTGATCAGCGGGGCGCCGAGCAGCTCGCCGAGCGCGTGGGCCAGCGCCGTCTTGCCGACGCCGGCCTCGCCCTCGAGGAACAGCGGGCGGCCCATCCGGATCGCCAGGAAGGCAGCGGTGGCCAGCCCGGGGTCGGCCAGGTACCCGGTCTCGTCGAGCCGAGTGGCGAGCGCAGAAGGGGTGTCGACGCCCTGAGCGTCCAACCATCCGAGGGACCATGCCACGCACCGTATCTCGCGCCCCGCGGGCACGCGGAGCCCGGGCGGGCCGAATGTGAGGCGTTAAACTCACAGCGAACTTGCAGCCCGTTCCCAGGGTGAACGCCAGCCGGCCTGCGGATAGTGGTGGGCCCCGTGATCACTGTCGGGGGCGCGGGACGACGTACGGAGACGCCTATGAACGACACCGAGGACACCACGACCCCGCACCGGCTCCTCGTGGTCGACGACGAGCCGAACATCGTCGAGCTGCTGAGCACCTCGCTGCGGTTCGCCGGGTTCGAGGTGGCGACTGCCGCCAACGGGCAGGAGGCGCTGGACATCGCCCGCACCTTCTCGCCCGACCTGCTCGTGCTGGACGTGATGATGCCCGACATCAGCGGCTTCGGCGTCGTGAAGGAGCTGCGGGCGTCCGGCTCCACCGTGCCCGGTCGTGTTCCTGACCGCGCGGGACGGCACGGAGGACCGCATCTCCGGGCTCACCATCGGCGGCGACGACTACGTGACCAAGCCGTTCAGCCTGGACGAGGTCGTCGCGCGCATCCGCGCGGTGCTGCGCCGCACGACCCGGCCCGAGACCCCGCCGCCGCCGCGCCTGGTGTTCGCCGACCTCGAGCTCGACACCGAGACCCACGAGGTCTGGCGCGCCGGCCACGCCGTGTTCCTGTCCCCGACCGAGTTCAAGCTGCTGCGGTACTTCATGAACAACCCGCGGCGGGTGCTGTCGAAGGCGCAGATCCTGTCCCACGTCTGGAACTACGACTTCAACGGCGAGGCCAACGTCGTCGAGTCGTACGTGTCGTACCTGCGCCGCAAGATCGACACCGTCGAGCCGCGGCTGCTGCACACGCTCCGCGGGGTGGGCTACGTCCTGCGGTTGCCCGCTTCATGATCTCATGAACGCATGAGCGGGTACAGCGTGCGAGGAACGAGCACGGAGTGCCCGCGGGGAGATTGGGAATGAGCACCACGGCGGCGAACCCGCGGCGGCTGCGGCGGCTGCGGCGGATCCGGCGCCTGTCGCAGCGCACCCCGCTGCGCGCGAAGCTGATGATCGCGCTGTTCCTGCTCACCACCGTCGCGGTCGTCGGCACCGCGGCCGCGGCCACCGCCGTCCTGCGCACCTACCTGGTCGACCGCGTCGACGGGGCGCTCGAGCGCTACTCCGACCTCGCGGTGCCCGTACATGACCGCGCCGGAGACGGGGCCGGAGACGGGCGAGCAGCCGGCCGCGGCCCCGGCGCCGAGCCCCAACCCCGCGACGGCGGTGACGCGCCCGCGCCTGCCGACCCCGTACCTGCTGGTCACGCGGAACGCGGACGGCACGGAGATCCGCCGCGAGGACGCCCAGCTCGAGCCGGAGGCCGGCCCGCGGCTCAGCCCCATGACCGTGGACGAGGTCCGCGACCGGGCGGGCGAGTCGTTCAACGTCCCCGCGCTGCGCGGCGGCGACCACGGCTGGCGGGCGCGCTCGATCGTCCTGCCGAAGGGCGACGGCACGCTGACCGTCGCGCTGAGCCTGAGCGAGGTCGAGGTCACCGTCTCGCGACTCGTCCGGATCCTGTTCGCGGTCGGGCTCAACGTCCTCGTCCTGATCACCGGGCTGGCCTACTTCATCGTCCGGTCGAGCCTGCGGCCGCTGAAGGAGGTCGAGACGACCGCGGAGGCGATCGCCGCCGGCGACCTCTCCCGCCGCGTGCCCGACCGCTACGGCCGGATCACCGAGGTCGGCCGGCTCTCCGTCGCGCTGAACGGCATGCTCAGCCAGATCGAGTCCGCGTTCGGCGACCGGGAGGCCTCCGCGCAGGCCGCGAAGGCGTCCGAGGACCGGATGCGCCGGTTCGTCACCGACGCGAGCCACGAGCTGCGGACGCCGCTGACCTCGATCCGCGGGTTCGCCGAGCTGTACCGGCAGGGCGCCGTGTCCAGCCCCGAGCAGGTGCCCGACCTGATGCGCCGGATCGAGGAGGAGGCCATCCGGATGGGCCTGCTCGTCGAGGACCTGCTGCTGCTGGCCCGGCTCGACCAGCAGCGCCCGCTCGAGCGCGTTCCCGTCGACCTGGTGACCGTCGCGGCCGACACCGTCGCCGCGGCCCGCGCCGCCCACCCGGCGCGGCGCATCGAACTGCGCATGCTGGACGGGGACGCCGACGACCCGCCGGGCGTGCTCGGCGACGACGCGCGGCTGCGCCAGATCCTGGACAACCTCGTCCGGAACGCGTGCACGCACACCCCGCCCGGAACGCCCGTCGTCGGTCGGCGTCGGCAGCGCGGTCGAGGGCCCGCGGACGTGGGCGGTGCTCGAGGTCTCCGACTCCGGCCCCGGCCTGAGCGCGGAGGAGTGCGAGCGGGTGTTCGAGCGCTTCTACCGGACGGACCGCTCCCGCGCCCGCAGCACCGGCGGCTCCGGGCTGGGGCTCTCGATCGTCGCCGCGCTCGTCGCCGCCCACGGGGGGAGGGTCACCCTCGTCTCCGCACCCGGCGCCGGCGCCGCCTTCCGGGTGCTCCTGCCGGTCGAGGGCCCGTCGAGCCCGCCGCCGATCCTGCCGTCGGAGGTCGAGACCCTCCCCGTGCGCCCGGCGAACAGCGTCCGCTGACGGCGGGCCGCGATCAGGTCCCGACCACGCCGCCCCGGTCGCGGGTGACCACCACGGTCGCGCTGCGGGGCAGGGCGGTCGGGCCGAGGTTCGGCCAGGTGCTCGCGCGGGCCGGGTCGGTGTTGCCGTCCTCCCCCGGGTGCTGGACGTTGACGAACAGCGTCCGCCGGTCGGGCGTGGCGGTGATGCCCGTGATCTCGCAGCCGCGCGGGCCGGTGAGGAACCGGCGGACCTCCGGGACGGCCCCGCGCCGCCGGCCGGTCAGGTCGGCGACGAGCATCTGGTTGTTCGCCCCGCCGGGTTGGGCGCCGTCGGTCTGGATCCACAGCCGCCCGTCGGGGTCGGCCCACAGGCCGTCGGGCGAGCCGTGCGCGTCCTCGGGCAGGACGCTGGAGCCGTCGCCCGAGGCCGCGCCGGCGCCGGCGAGCGCCAGCAGGTTCCAGTCGAAGCGGGTTGCAGCGTGGTCGCCGCGGCGCTCCTCCCAGCGCACGAGGTGGCCGAGCGGGTTGGGCTTTCGCGGGTTCGCCGCGTTCACGACCTTGCCGGCACTGGTGTTGTTGGTGCAGGTCAGGTAGACGCCGGTGGTGCGGGGTCGACGGCCGCCCACTCGGCGCGGTCCATCGGGGTCGCGCCCAGCAGGGCAGCCGCGAGGCGCGTCTTGACCAGGACGTCGCCCTGGTCGGCGAAGCCCGCCGCCGCGGTCAGCGGGCCCTCGCCCGCGACGAGCGGGAGCCAGACGCCCGGTGCCGTCGGCGTCGAACCGGGCGACGTAGAGGGTGCCCTCGTCCAGCGGGCTGCGCCCGGCCTCGACCGCGGCCCGCCAGCGGCGGCCTGCTCACGAACTTGTAGACGTACTCGTTCGCCTGGTCGTCGCCCATGTAGACGACCACGCGCCCGGACCGGCTCACCTGACCGTCGTCGCGCCCTCGTGCTTCATACCGGCCCGAGCGCGGTGCGCTTGCGGGGCGTCGAGGCCGGGTCGAACGGGTCGATCTCGACGACCCAGCCGTAGCGGTTGGGCTCGTTCGGCTCGGCGGCGCTCACCCGGAACCGCGGGTCGGACGTGGCCCAGCGGTGCGTGTCGGCCGCGGCGACGCCGTAGCGCGCGAGCAGGCCCGGCCGACTCGGCGTCGAATCCGGCCCTCGTCCGACGCGGAAGTAGCTTGTTGAAGTTCTCCTCGCAGGTCAGGTAGGTGCCCCACGGGGTGAAGCCGTTGGCGCAGTTGTTGAGCGTGCCCGAGCGGGGCGGTGCCGGCGGGGTCCGCGGACGTGCGCAGCAGCGCGGTGGCCGCGGGCCGGGCCCGTGAACGCCATCGGCGTGGACGCGGTGATCCGCCGGTTGTAGCCGGGACCGCGACGACCTCCCAGTCGCCGTCGACGCGCTGGATCTCCACGACGCGACACGCCGTGCGCGGCCTGCGACTTGCGCGACCATCTCCGGCGTCCACGTCGCCGTCGGGCGGCACGCCGTCGCCGTGCCCGAGCTGCAGGTGCAGCTCGTCGGCGTACTCGTGGTTGAGCACCAGCAGGCCGCGCTGCGCGCTCGACCCGCGCAGCGGGAAGAAGTGCATGCCGTCGTGGTGCATGCCGGTCTGGCGGGCCTGCTCGTCGGCTGTGTTCCGGCCGGGGACGAACTCGGGGTACGGCGCCGACGATCGGCGTCCCCCAGGGGAGGAACGGCGTCGCCGTGTAGCCGGCGGGCACGTGGACCGCGTCGTCCGTGCCGGGCTCGATCGCGGCGAACGCGAGCGCCGTGCGCCCGCCGCCCCGCGCGGCGGCCGGTTCGACGGCGAACAGCGCGGCGGCGGCCGCGGAGGCGCCGCCGAGCAGGACGGTCCGGCGGTGCGGGTGCGCGGCAGCGACCTCGCGCAGGTGCGGGTCGGAGCTGGGGTTGGTGGGAATGTCGTCCGGGTCGATCGCGGGCATCGGCGTCCTCGCTGGGCGGGCGGCGGGCAGAGGTGAGCAACCCCCACCTCTGCCCGGACGCTAGGTCGCCCAGATGGCCGCCACCCGGAGCCCGCGTGAACCCCGGCCGAGCGCCGTTAGAACGCCGGCGGCGGGCCGTCCGCGGGCGGCGCCGGCGGGCCCTCCGGCTGCGGACGCCGGGCCAGCGCCGCGCCGCCGATCCCCGCGCCGACCAGCGCGAGGACGACCGCGCCGATCGCCAGCCCGACGGCCGTGTTGACCTGGTTCTTCGTCGGTGCGTCCGCGCTCGAGGCGACGGGCGTCATCCCTGAGCCCCCCATCGACGCGTTCATGTCGGCGACGGCCTTGTTGGCCGCGTCGGTGGCGGCCTTCGCGGCGGCGATCGCGGACTGGACGTCCCCGCTCACCGGCGCCCCGCTCGCACCCGGCGTGGCCGACGTCGCAGGCGCGCCACCCTCCGGGGCGGCGGCAGTCAGCGTGATCGTCGGCGCGGGGTTCTTCACCTCGGCGGTCGACCCGGCGGCCGCCTCCTCGATCCAGCGGACGATCTCCCCGTTGCTGTAGGTCTGGATCGCCTTGAACACCAGCTTCTCGGTGTCGGACGGCAGCGGGCCCGCGCTGATCGGGAAGGTGTCGAACTCGCCGGGGCCGATCCGGGCGTCCTCGCTCGTGGCCGTCCAGACGATCTTCTCGACGCGATCGGTGATCTGCTCGCCGCCCTCGCGCGTGATCGGCTTGTCCAGCGGGACCTTCGTGACCTTGTAGTCCCAGCCCGGCTTCGGCTGCACGGAGGCGCCGGTCAGCGGGTGGTCGGTCGGGAAGTCGACCTCGATCGCCGTGGTGCTCGCCGCGTCCCGCTCGGTGGGGACCTTGAACGTCAAGGTGGCGTAGCCGCCCTTGTTCGCGGTGGGCGGAGAGACCGTGATGTGCGCGGTGGCGGGGATCGCGAGCAGCCCGAAGGCGGCCACGGACATCCCGGCCAACGCGAGCCCGCGGGCTGTGCGTCGCATGGAGGTACCTCTTTCCGGGGTGGAGCTTTGTCGGACGGCGGTCGGCTCGCTCAGGCCAGCGGGACGGTGACTTCCCCGACGCCCGAGTCGACGTTGGAGGTGCGCACGGTGACCGTGATCCTCCAGTTACCCGGGAGCGGCAAGTGAACCCCGCGAGCGGAATACTGCCCTGCTTCGTCACGGACCGTGGTCAACGTTATGGCTTCGATGCCGTGCTCCGGCAGCGCGATGGTGGCCGACAGCTCGACCGGGTCGAGCACCTGACCGTCCAGGGAGCGGGTCCTGATGGTGATCACGGGGCTGCCGACGGTCGGCGGATCCACGCTGATCTCGACCTTCACCTTGTTCGGCAGTTCGACGGACCCGGTCGCCGAAGCCGGCGGCGCGGTCGTCGCGGGCGCGGGCGTCGCGGAGGCGGACGGCGCCGGAGCAGCCCCGCCGGCCGGCGCGGTCTCGCGCGCCCCCGCGGGCGAGGTGACGACGAGCACCGCCGTCGCCGCGAGGACGGCCGAGGCCACCCCCACCTCCGCGAGGACGGACCGGCGCAGCAGCGCGAGCCGGCTCGGGCTCGCGTCGGCGAGCATCGCGCCGACGGACGCGCCCGCCCGCGCGGCCGCGATCTCGCGCTCCGCCACGTAGCGGCGGACACCGCGGCGCCCGAGGTTGCCCAGCGCCAGCAGGATCGCCAGCCCGGCGATCTTGCCCAGGATCCAGCGGCCGTAGGTCGTGTCGACGAGCGCGGAGACCGACTGCAGCTCGCGCCAGGCCTGGACGGACCCGGTCACCACCAGCACGACGACCGCCCACATCGCGGTCGTGGACCAGCGCCGCAGGACCCCCGGCAGCTCCGCGACGGGGGCGGGCAGCAGGCGGATCGCGAGGACGGCCAGGCCGCCGACCCAGATCGCCACGGCGGCCAGGTGCAGGCTGTCGTCGGCCATCGTGAGCGCCGGGTAGTCCGACACGGACGGGTGCCCGGCCCACGAGAGCGTGATGAGCAGGCCCGCGGCGGTCACGCCGGCCGCGCCGACCAGCACCCGGTTCCGGCCCGGCACCGCGGCCAGCAACAGCAGCGGCAGCAAGACGGCCAGGCAGGCCCGCGCTAGCGCCGCGTGCCCGTAGTGGGTGTCGACCACGTCGGGGATCGACCCGTTCGTGAACGCCTGCCACAGCGTCGAACCGGTGAAGTAACCGGCCTGCAGGGGCAGCGCCGCCAGCGCGGTTACCGCTACCAGGCCGGACCCGGCCACTGTCAGCCTCCGCACGGTCGCGTCGCTCGCGCCCGCCGGCCAGCACAGGAGCACGAACGCGGGCACGCCGACCGCCAGGATGATGCCGCCCCACGCCGTCCACCGGTTCACCCCCGACAGCGCCCGGACGAGGGAGTCGGTGTGGGTACCGGCCCCGACCGCGGCGGCGGACGCCTGGTCGGGTGCTCCCGTCGCGGCGCCGACGGTGAAGGAGATGGCGCCGGAGATCGGGTGCGAGTCCGCGGAGACGAGCCGGTAGACGAGGACGTAGGAAGCGTCCGGCACCGCCGCCAGGATCGGGACGGTGACCACCGAGCCGGCCACCGACGGCGGCCCGATCGGTTGGGGTTTCGCATCCTTGCCCAACAGACGGATGCCGCCCTCGATCAGGGTCACGCCCTCGGTGAACGTCATTTCGACCCGGTTGGGCGGGGCGTCCAGGACGGCACCGGCGGACGGGTTCGACGACGTCAGCTCCGCGTGGGCCGATGCCGGGGCCGCAGCGAACAGGACGCCGCCGCCTACCCAGGCGACGGCGAGGAGGAACACGGCGACAAGTCGGCTCGCCGTGTTCCGAGTCATTCGAGAACCCGGATCATGCGGCCCGCCGGGTCCGCTCTCGTCCCGCCCCCCGGTCGGACACCACCACCACGTCCGGGCCGGGCTCGGATTCGTCCTGCTCGCGCTGCCACAGGACCGCCAGGACACAGACGCCGAGCACGAGCAGCAGGTGCGACCACTCCTGCGACAGGAACGTACGGCCGTCGGCGATGTCGCGCGCGCTGACGAACATCGTGAACACCGACGCGCAGACCAGCATCGGCAGCACCGCGCCGGCCCGCTTCGGCTTCAGCGCGACGCTCAGGAAGCCCACCGCGGACGCGACCGCCCAGGTGCCCAGCTCGCCGCCGGTGTGCCAGCGGCCCAACACCTCCGGCGAGGCCATCCCGATCTCGAGGGCCGCGATGACCACGAGGACCCACCGCAGGACGAGGTTGACGCGGAACCTAGGCGGCGGGTTCGCCGCGGCGGCCGCCGCGAGGATCTCCTCCGTCAGGTCGGGCACGCTCACGGCCGGCGCGATACGGGTCGCCCGGTGCAGCCGCTCGAGACGCTTCGCCCACGCCGAGCAGTCGGGGCACGTGTGCAGATGGGCGTCGAGCGCCTCCGACAGCACGTCGGAGGACTCCCCGTCCAGCCGGGCCGACAGCGCTTCCCGCCAGGTCTCGCATCCCATGTGAGACGAGTCGTCGCGCACGCCACTCCGGTTCCCGGGCGGGCACTCTTCCTCTGAGACCGTTTCGTCCTTAGGCTGGCAAGTGCTCCGACCCTGCCACGTAGGTTCCGCTAGGTCGTGCGGCCCGCCCCCACCGCTTCGGCACGCTTCCGTGCAGACTGTGGGCGCAACCCCGGGCAAACCTTGTCCGGCGGCTCCCCAGCGGACGGGACCGACCAGCAGCCATGCGAGACGACGACATCACGGCCTACGCCCTGGCGGCGGGGCGCGGCGAGGCGGAGGCCACCACGGCTTTCGTGCGCGCCACGCAGGCCGACGTCTGGCGTTATGTGGCCTACCTGGTCGACCGCGCCTCGGCTGACGACCTGACGCAGGAGACGTACCTGCGCGCGTTCAAGGGCCTGAAGGCGTTCCGCGGCGACACCGCCGCCCGCGTGTGGCTGCTGACCATCGCCCGCCGGACCGTCGTCGACCACTTCCGCAAGCAGGGCCGCCGCCCGGTCGTGTCCACCCACCTCGACGCGATGCCCGACATCGGCGACCGCATCGGCCCTGTCTCCCCCGACCCGTCGAGCGCCGTCGCGCTCCGGTCGCTGATCGAACGACTCGACCCCGACAAGCGTTCCGCGTTCGTGTTGACGCAGGTCACGGGCCTGTCGTACGCGGAGGCCGCCGAGGCGTGCGAGGTGCCGATCGGCACCATCCGCTCCCGCGTCGCGCGGGCCCGCGAAGACCTGCTCGCGTGGATGTCGGACGCCGAGTCGGACGCCCCCGAGTCCGCGTCCGAGACCGGCCGGCGGATCCGGCGCCTGCGGCCGTAGCTTCCCTCGCCGGCGATCGACCACGTCGGCTGGCGACCCGTGCTCAGGAAGTTTCGGCAGCGCGCCTTGCCTTGCACAGACTCGAGTTCTGGGCCGCGCGTTACTGGAACTGGGGCTACCCGGCGCGGTTCAACCTGCGCGTCAGGGGCGGGCGAGATACCCGGCGAGCGCGCCGTGGTCGGGGTCGGCGAGGAACACCCCGCGGGCGGTGACGAGAGCGTCCTCGGCGTGGCGAACACAGCCCCACGCCGAGTCGCCCCACCCGTCGGCAAGCTTCAGCTCCGCCGGTTCGGGGCACGGGGCGGTGGGGGGGCCGAGTTCACAGTGGTGCAGCCCGGGGTCGGCACGGATTGCGCGGGCGACGATCCGTACCCGGGCGGCCTGTTCGGCGGCCTCGGCGGCGCGGTGCTCGGCCTCTGCGCGCAGTGCCCGTTCGGCGCGCACGGCGCGCAGCGCGTCAAGGCGCAGTTCGAGGTGACGGGCGACTACGGCGGCGAGGTAGGTCAACGTCGCGGTCTGGGTCGCGCTTACCTGACGGACGCGGGTGTCCAAAACGTTGACGGTGCCGAGGCGGTAGCCGTCGGTGGTGACGATCGGCGCAGCGACGTAGAAGCGCAGACCCATCTCCCCGCGTACGAGGGGGTGGTCCAGGGTGCGCGGGTCCACGGCGGCGTCGGTGACGACGTACACGTCGTCGGACAAGACCGCCGAGGCGCACAGGCCCGACTCGGCGCCGATCTGGCTCACCCCGTCCAGGCCGTGGGTCGCGGCGAACCACACCCGGTCGACATCCACGATGCTGACTGTGGCGATCGGGGTGTCGAATGCGAGCGCCGCGAGGCGGGCCACATCGTCGAAGGCCCCGTCCGTGGGGGCGTCGAGAATCTCGTACCTGGCTACCGCGGCCAAGCGGCCCGCGCCGCCGAGGTCGAGGGGTTCACACGTCGACATGGGCGCCCATCCGTTTGGAGGTCGATGCTCGGGGACCCCCGGCACACGGGGGCGTCCTAGGGACAACGAGCCCCTGCTGGACCCGTCGCCGATCCAACACCAAAACTGCCCGGACTCGAAGGTCCTCGATCCCGTCTTTTCTCCGGTTTGGCGGTTGAGCGAGGAACCCGAGGCCGAGTCGGCAGGTAGGCGCCCGTCGGTGCAGACGGCGCAGAGCGGCGAAGACCGGCAAGGGTTTCCGTGTCGACTGAAAGGACACAACCTGCGTGGGTCCCCCGGTATCCCCTCGGCCGGGTCTCCGGGCGGTGCAGGCGGACACGCCGGGTACTGCGAAGACCGCCCTCATGGGCAGATCGACTCAGGGAAGGACGCGGCCGTGATCGATGTCGAAGTGATCGAGACCTCCTCGTTGGGGGACCGCAGTTATCTCGCCCACGACGGGGAGGTGGCGGTGGTGGTCGACCCGCAGCGCGACGTGGACCGGGTGCTGGCCCTGGCCGGGCGGCTGGGGGTGCGGATCTCGCACGTGCTGGAGACCCACGTGCACAACGACTATGTCTCCGGCGGGCTGGAGCTGGCCCGCCTGACCGGCGCTGCCTACGTGATGTCCGCGCCAGGACGACGTGTGCCTTCGACCGCACGGGTGTGTGCGACGGGGACGTGCTGGCGGTGTCGGCGCTGCATGAGCCTGCGGGTGCTCGCCACCCCGGGCCACACCTTCCACCACCTGTCCTACGTTCTCGAGGGCGCTGAGGGTCCGCTCGGGGTGTTCACCGGCGGGTCGCTGCTCTTCGGCACGACCGGGCGCACCGACCTGCTCGGGGACGCCCACGCCGAGACCCTGGCCCGGGCCCAGCACGCCTCGGCCCGAACGATGGCCGACTCGCTGCCCGACGGGGCGCAGATCTGGCCGACCCACGGGTTCGGCAGCTTCTGCACGGCCAGCCCCGGCAGCAGGGGATGCCTCCACTCTCGGGCACGAGAAGGAGGTGAACCCGGTGCTGCGCCTGGCCCGCGAGGAGTTCGTCCGGCAGACGTTGTCCGGGTTGGGTGCCTACCCCGCCTACTACGCCCACATGGGCGCGCTGAACACCACCGGGGCGCCGCCCGTGGACCTGCGCGCCCCGACCGCCGGCCGACCCCGAGCGAAGTGGCGCGGCGGCTGCAGGCCGGGGAGTGGGTGGTCGACCTGCGTTCCCGCAAGGCCTACCTGGACTCCCACCTGGCCGGAACGATCAGCCTGGGCCTGGACGGCCCGATGGCGACCTGGCTGGGCTGGATGGCCCCGCACGGCGCCCCGATCACCCTGCTCGGTGAGGACGCCACCCAGGTCGCCCAGGCGCAACGCGAACTGGTCCGCATCGGCATCGACCGCATCGCCGCCACCGCCACCGGCACCCCGGCGGAGGTCGCGGCGGGCCCGGGCATGCTGACCGGGCTGCCGAGCGCGAGTTTCGCCGACCTGGCCGCGAGTCTCGCCGGGCGGCTCGCACCGGATCTCCCCCCGGCGGAGGTGGTGCTCGACGTGCGCCTGGGCAACGAATGGGACACCTGCCACATCGACGGGGCGGTGCACGTCCCGCTGCCCGACCTGGCGGACCGGGTCGGCGACGTCCCGCCAGGATCGGTGTGGGTGCACTGCGGCAGTGGTTACCGCGCCACCGCGGCGGCCTCGCTGCTGACCCGGGCCGGGCGCACGGCGGTGGTCGTCGACGACGACTTCGACGCCGCCGACGCCGCCGGGGTACCGCTGATCACCTCGACGTGACCCTGGGCGGGACCCGCCGGCGCCGGGGGATCGGGCCTCGATGATCCTCGCCGGCATTTTCGGTCTGGTCATCGGCGCCGCGCTCGGACTGCTCGGCGCCGGGGGTTCAATTTTGGCTGTCCCCGCGCTGGTCTACGGCGTCGGCCAGCCCCTGCCGGCAGCCGTTTTCGGTTCGCTGCTAGTGGTGGGGGCGTCCGCCGCCGGTGGGCTGGCGGCCCGACTGCGGGCCGGCGTGATCCGCTGGCCGGTGGCGTTCGTCTTTGCCGCGGCCGGAGTCCCGGCCGCGTTCGCCGGCGCCGCACTCGGGCGCAGACTGCCCGCGCAGGGGCTGCTCGTCGCATTTTCGGTACTGATGGCCGCGGTGGCTCTACAGATGCTCCGCGGTGCCCCCGGGCGTGGTGGCGCGTGTCGTACCGAGGACGGACGGGTGAACTTGCGTGGCTGTCTGCCGAGGGCGCTCGCCGCGGGCGCCGGGGTGGGGCTGCTGACCGGGGTGTTCGGCGTCGGGGGCGGGTTCGTCATCGTGCCCGCCCTGACCCTGCTCCTCGGTCTCGGCGCGGCCGAGGCCATCGCCACCTCCCTGGTCGTCGTCACGATCACCTCCATGGCCGGGCTCGCCGCGCACGCTGACGCCGCCTCCACCGTGGATTACCCAGTGATCACCACCTTCGCGGGCACCGCCCTGTTGGCGTCCCTGGCCGCCGGGCGGGTCGCGAGCCGTCTCCCCGCGGACGCGCTGCGGCGCGGATTCGCCTACCTCATCCTGGCCATCGCCGCCGGCGTCGCGGCCGCGGCATTGCTCGCCCCCGACACTCTCGCCACCAGCGGCTGACGGGGAGGTGAGGCGTGGCGGTGAAGCACCGCGCCGCGCCGGTTGGAGCTCAACGCCTTCGCAGCAGCTAACCCGCGAACAGGAGCGACAGGCCGCCGAAGGTGTAGGCGATCATCAGGACCATCATCGGCAATTGCCCGACGATCGCCTCGCGGGTCGGGAAAATCCGCACCGAGCGGTCGTGCGCGGAGAAGACGCCCAGCACGTGGCCGACGACGATCGCGGTCACCTGCAGGCCGGCGATGAACCCCGACGACATGACGCTGTAGTCGACCTTCCAGTCGGCGGTGCCGAACAGGTTCGACCCGTCCACCATCGGGTCGGACGCGTGGATGACCGCCTGCTGGCCGGCGAAGACCAGCAGCGTGAAGTAGTGGGCGATCAGGTACCCGACCGCGATCGGCACCAGCGAGTGCGCGAACTTCGTGGCCGTCCCGACGCCGCCGGTCTTGGCCAGGACCCCGGCCAGCCACGACGCGACCCAGAACATCGCGATCACCAGCAGGACGGCCCCGGTGAGCGCCATCAGCGCGAGCGTCGACACGGAGATCGACGAATCGTAGGTCTTTTCCAGCCACCACGGCGTGCTCGTGATGCTGTCGAACGCGGTCGAGCCCAGCATCACCCCGAGCAACGGGACGAGCCCGGGCGCCTCCGGCAGGCCGTCCAGGTTCTCCAGCGGGTTGCGCAGGACGAGCGCGCCGTCGTCCCGACGCCCGAGGACCGACAGGCGGCCGATCAGTGTGGAGAAGGCCTCCAGCCCGTCCCCGCGCTCGAACCAGCCGTCGCCGAACAGCAGGGCGCCGAGCAGTTGGAACCCCGCGTACATCGAGAAGAACGTGATCAGGACGCCGGTGCTGGCGCGGTTCGGGGCGCAGAGCTCGAGCCACACGAACGCGAACAGGCTCAGCGCTGCGGGCCAGTACCCGAGCCGGGCGGGCAGCTCGAACGGCGCGTCCTTCGGGTCGAGGCGCAGGATCTTCGCGATCAGTGCGTAGATCGTCCGGAGGGGGTTGAGGCACTTCCACACCGGGCCGAACACGAGCGACGCCGGGACGAGCCCGACCCAGAACACGACGTAGACGAGCCCCGCGGTCGGGTTGGTCGCCAGGTCGGGCCCGGCGACCGCGGCCCACGCGACGAACCCGGTAAGCAACAGCCCGAGGATCCGCAGCGCCCAGCGGACCTCCGCCGAGTCGAGGAACTCGGCGAGCCCGGCCGGCAGCGGCCGGCCGCCGGCGTTGCCCCGGAACCGCGGGGTGCGCCACAGGACGCCGAGGGCGACGAACGAGATGGCCAGCGCGACCACCGCCCCCGTCACGGCGAAGCCGAACGGGAGCGGCAGGTCCTGCCGGGAGCTGACGCCGTGCGCCAGAACCCAGCCGTCGCCGGTCATCGGATCGTCGCCTACTTGACCTGGAGGTCGAACAGCTTGAACTTCGTGTCCTCGACCTCGACCTCGAAGGACCCGGTCTTGTCGGCGACGAAGGAGATCTTGCCTTCTTTGCCGGGCTTCAGGTCGACGGTCTCGTCGTAGGTGTGGACGTGGATTTCGTACGCCTTGTCACTGGTCACGAACAGCTCGAACGTCTGACCCTTCTTGACGTCCACCTTGACCGGCGGCCGCACCTTCGGCTTCCCGTCGACCAGCTCGAGGGCGAGGGTGACGGTCTTGCCGTCCATCGACTCCACGACCTTGCCGCTCTCGGACGAGGAGCCGGACGACGAGGAGGCCTCGGGCGACGCCGACTCCGACGGCTCCTCGCTGGGCTCTTCGCTGGCCTGCGCCGAGGCGGCGCTCGTCACCTCGGGGGAGCCGGTGCTCTCCTCCGCGTTGTCGTCCTTGCTCCCGCAGGCGGCGGTCAGCAGCAAGACCGAGGCGGTCAGGACGGCGGCGAATCTACGTCGTGCGCGCACGTGGTTCCTTTCGCGGTGCCCTCACCCCGTATCGCGGCGGACACCTTCACTGGACGGCGGTTCGAGGAGTCAAGTTCCCCGAGGCGAACCCCTCGTTACGGCTCATCCCACATCACACCGTCGGCCATTTGTTGGAGGCCGAGCCACAACAGTTGCATAAGGTGACGAGCCGTACGCTCCGGGGTGAGCCCGGGGTTGCGGGTGCGCCAGCGGGTGATGCGCTCGCCGACGCCGCTGATGGCCGCCGCGACGATCTGGATCTCGATCGGGTCGTCCACGTGGCCGGGCGGGTTGTGGGCGCTGAGCAGGACGGCGATGAGCTCGGTGTGCTCGGCCCGGATCGCCTCGATCTCGTCCGCGGCCTCGCCGAACTCGAGCAGGCCCTCGTCGACGAACAGGTTCCAGGTCGCCGGGTGCTCGTCGATGAAGCGGAACCACGACACGAGTGTGTTGTAGAGCTGCTCGCCCGGCAGGTCGGACGTCGTCGCGCCGGCCAGGATGGCCTCGCGCATGCGCGAACGCGCGCGGCCCAGGCAGGCGAGGAACAACCGTTCCTTGGAGCCGTAGTAGTGGTAGAGCATCGGCTTGGAGACGCCGACCTGCGCGGCGATCTCGTCCATCGACACGGCGCGGTAGCCGCGCTCGCCGAACAGGGCCTCGGCGACGTCGAGCATCATCGCCTCGCGCTCGAGGCGGGGCATGCGCCGCCGGGGGCCGCCGCCTTCGGTCGCGTCGTCCATGTCCTGCGAAGTGCCCGTCTGCAGAGCCTGCGAGTCCACCTGGTGGCCACTCCCTGTCGAAACGCACGCGGAAACCCACAAATTACCAGTCACAGGGCTCGACGGCGGCGTACCGGTCGCTGTCTACTGCGGGTAGATTACCATCGGTAGCCCACCCGTCCATCAGCACTTGTGCACGTACCCGGGCGCGACATGGCTGAACAGAAAATCAGGGCTCGGGCGTCGCGGTCGGGGTAGCCGACGCGGTCGGAGCGCCCGACGCGGGCGGGGTCTTCGTCCGCAGGCCCGGCGCCCCGACCAGCGCAGCGAGCTCGTCGGCCGTCCGCTCCCAGCGGACGGTCGCCGGCGTCTCCTCGTTGTTGATGCTCTGGAACTGGCCGCCCTCGCTGGCGGTCGCGTACAGCGCGATGATGCCCGCGAGGACCTCGGTCTGGGCGAACAGCGTGCTCAGCGGCGTCGCCGCGCTGTCGGGGAACGTCAGCTTGCGGATCTCGGCCTCGAAGGCGATGTAGGCGGTCCGCAGGTCCGCGCAGGCGGCCAGCACCAGGGTCAGCGCGACCTCGCGGTCCGTCCCCTCGGTCTCGTTGAACCGCGACGCGGACAGGGCCCGCGCGCCGCGCAGCGTCGCGCGCTTGGCGTCGAAGCGGTCCAGCGCGGCCTGGTAGTCGGCCGCGAGTCCCTGCAGGGGGGCCCCGGAAGCGTCCGTCGCCGGGGTCACCGACGCCACCGGGATCGGCAACGCGTCCCCGTTCCCGCCCCCGCACGCCGCCAGCAACGCGGCGCACACCACCGCGAGGAGCGCCCTCGACGTCCGATGCACGTGATTCCTTCCGAAGCCCGACCGCCGTTCATGATCCCGCCGGACGTGCGTAGGGTCGCCGCTGGGGTCCCCGGCAGGCCCGCACCGCGATCGCACGGGAGGCGAGGACAGGGTGGGCGACGAGCCGCGCTGGTGCACGTACGCGGAGTTCGGCGAGCAGTTCTTCGCCCTGCTGGTCACCTCCGACCGCATCGCCGCCGCCGTCGACGGCATGGCCGGCCGCGCGATCGAGATCGGCCCCATCCCCGTCGGCCCCGCGGGCCTCGCCCGCGCGACGGTCACCGGCCGCGTCGGCGCCCCCGAGGCCCTCCGGGTCGCAGGCGAACCGCTCGCGTTCCGCCTCACGATCCCCGCCGACGTCGACCTGCTCGTCGAAGTCGGCCCGCAGGACAACCGCTTTCACGGCACCGTGACCGTCGGGCTCGACCTCACCGTCCGCGCCGCCCTGCCCCTGCGCCTCGTCGTCGAGATCGACCCGCCCCTGCCCGAGGACGTGAGCGTCGACCTCGCCCCCGACGGCATCCGCGCCTCCCTGCTGCAGTCCTTCGCCGACATGGACGCCGAGATCCGCAAGTTCGTCGCCCGCTACGTCGCCCGCGAGATCTCCTCCCCCCGCGTCGTCGCCGCCTGCGAACTCGACATCGCCGCCCGCGTAGACGCCACCTGGTCCGCCCGCGTGCGGTAGACGCGTAGGGTGCTGCGCGGCCGGATCTTGGTCGAGTCGACGCGGAGGACGGATGCAACTGACCCCGCACGAGCAGGAGCGCCTGCTCGTCCACGTCGCCGCCGCAGGTCGTCGCAGGCCCGGCGCGAGCGGGGACTGCTGCTGAACCACCCCGAGGCGACGGCGATCATCACCGCGTTCCTGCTCGAGGGCGCCCGCGACGGCCGCACGGTCGCCGACCTGATGGACGCCGGGCGGCAGGTGCTGCGCCGCGACGACGTCATGGACGGTGTGCCCGAGATGCTGCGCGAGGTGCAGGTCGAGGCCACGTTCCCGGACGGCACGAAGCTCGTCACCGTCCACGAGCCGATCCCGTGAGCGCCCGGTGATCCCCGGCGAGGTCTCGTCGGCGACGGGCGCCGGTCGTGCTCAACCCCGGCCGGGACGCGATCACGCTCGAGGTCGTCAACACCGGCGACCGGCCGGTCCAGGTCGGCTCGCACTACCACTTCGCCGAGGCGAACCCGGCGCTGCGGTTCGACCGCGACGCCGCGTGGGGCCGCCGGCTCGCCGTACCGGCCGGCACGGCGGTGCGGTTCGAGCCGGGCCTGCCGCGCGAGGTCGACCTGGTGGCGCTGGCCGGCGCGCGGATCGTCCCCGGGCTGCGCGGCGCGGCCGGCGGCCCGCTGGACGGCGCCATCGCCGGACCGCCGCTGGGGGACCACGCATGAGCTCCGAGCTCAGCCGCGCGCGGTACGCCGCGCTGTTCGGCCCGACCGCCGGCGACCGGATCCGGCTCGCCGACACCGACCTGCTGATCGAGATCACGGAGGACCGCAGCGGCGGCGCCGCGCGCCGGGCGACGAGGCCGTGTTCGGCGGCGGCAAGGTGATCCGCGAGTCGATGGGCCAGTCGCCGGACGACCCGCGCCGAGGGCACCCCGGACACGGTGATCACCGGCGCGGTCGTGCTCGACCACTGGGGCGTGATCAAGGCCGACGTCGGCATCCGCGACGGCCGCATCGTCGCGCTCGGCAAGGCCGGCAACCCGGACACGATGGACGGGGTCCACCCGGCCCTGGTGATCGGCCCGTCCACCGAGGTCATCGCCGGCAACGGCAGGATCCTCACCGCCGGCGCGGTCGACACCCACGTCCATCTGATCTGCCCTCAGTTGATCCCCGAGGCGCTCGGCGCCGGCATCACCACGATCATCGGCGGCGGGACCGGCCCGGCCGAGGGCACCAAGGCCACCACCGTCACGCCGGGCGCCTGGCACCTGGCCCGGATGCTCGAGGCGCTCGACCCGTGGCCGGTCAACGTGCTGCTGCTGGGCAAGGGCAACACGGTCGGCGAGGAGGCGCTGTGGGAGCAGCTGCGCGCCGGCGCCGGCGGGTTCAAGCTGCACGAGGACTGGGGCACGACCCCGGCCGCGATCGACGCGTGCCTGCGGGTCGCCGACGCGTCCGGGGTGCAGGTCGCGATCCACACCGACACGCTGAACGAGGCCGGGTTCGTCGAGGACACCCTCGCGCGCGATCGGCGGCCGGGGCATCCACGCGTACCACACCGAGGGCGCGGGCGGCGGGCACGCACCGGACATCATCACGGTCGCCGGGCACGCCCAACGTGCTGCCGTCGTCGACGAACCCGACCCGGCCGTACACCGATCAACACCCTCGACGAGCACCTCGACATGCTGATGGTGTGTCACCACCTGAACCCGTCCGTGCCGGAGGACCTGGCGTTCGCCGAGTCGCGGATCCGGCCGACGACGATGGCCGCCGAGGACGTGCTGCACGACCTCGGCGCGATCTCGATGATCGGCTCGGACAGCCAGGCGATGGGCCGCATCGGCGAGGTCGTCCTGCGGACCTGGCAGACCGCGCACGTGATGAAGGCCCGCCGCGGGTCGCTGCCCGGCGACGGGCCGGCGGACAACCGCGGGCCCGGCGCTACGTCGCGAAGTACACGATCTGCCCGGCGGTCGCGCACGGCCTCGACGGCGAGGTCGGCTCGGTCGAGGTCGGCAAGCTCGCCGACCTGGTGCTGTGGGACCCGGCGTTCTTCGGCGTCCGCCCGCACCTGGTGCTCAAGGGCGGCATGATCGCGTGGGCCGCGGATGGGCGACGCGAACGCGTCCATCCCGACGCCGCAGCCGGTGCTGCCGCGGCCGATGTTCGGCGCGTACGGCCGGGCGGCCGGGCGGACGTCCGTGGCGTTCGTCGTCCGAGGCCGCGCTCGAGGACGGCGCTCGCCGACCGGCTCGGCGCTCGACCCGGCGCGCTCGTCGCCGGTCGCCGAACACCCGCGCGGTCACGCAAGGCGGACATGCCGGACAACGACGCGCTGCCGCGCATCGAGGTCGACCCGGACACGTTCACCGTCCGGATCGACGGCGAGGTGGTCGAGCCCGCCCCGGTCGACCGAGCTGCCGATGGCCCAGCGCTACTTCCTCTTCTAGCCGCTGATCCCGGCCGCCCGCCCCCGGCCCGCCTCCGCATTTCCGACTCTCACTCGCCGACACGCCACCTTCCGCGTTGGGCCCACCGGGTGAAGTGGCGTGTCGGCGAGGGCAGCTGCAAGTGGACGGGCGGGTGAAGTCGCTGCGGTGGGAGGATGCGCGCGTGATCCCGGCCGCGTTGCTGCTGCTGGCCGACGGGCGGTTCCCGGCGGGCGGGCACGCGCACTCCGGCGGGCTGGAGGTCGCCGTCGCGGACGGGGCGGTGCACGACCTCGCGACGCTCGAGGCGTTCCTGCGCGGACGGCTGCACACCCAGGGACTCGTGCAGGCGGCGCTGGCCGCGGCGGCCTGCGGCGGCCGCGACCTCGGACGACCTCGACGCCGAGGCCGACGCGCGGCACCCCGCGGCCGTCCAGCGCCGGATCTCGCGGACGCAGGGCCGGGCGCTGCTGCGGGCCGGCCGGGCGGTCTGGCCGGACGCCCGGCTGGACGCGCTCGCGGCGGCGCAGCGCGCCGGCGGGCCGCACCAGGCGATCGCGTTCGGCGCGGTGGCCGCGGCGGCCGGGGTCGACCCGGCCGGGCGCGGCGCTGGCGAGCGCGCTCGGGTGCGGTGAGCGGGCCGGCGACCGCGGCCGTCCGGCTGCTCGGGCTCGACCCGTACGGCGTGCACGCGGTGCTCGCGGGCCTCGGCGCCGAGTGCGAGGCGGTCGCCGCGCGCGGCGGTCGCGGCCGCGTCCGGACCGCTCGAGGACCTGCCCGCGTGCACCGGGCCGCGCCTCGACATCGACGCCGTCCGGCACGAGCACTGGGACGTGCGCCTCTTCGCGTCGTGACGCCGCCCGTCGCGCACGACCCGCGCCGCTCCCGGCCGACAGTGCTTGTCGACATGAGGACGCTGGATGCGCGGCGGACGCGGGACTGGGTGCGGGGTGCGCAGCCCGCACGGCGCGGACGGCCGCGCACGGCTACCCTCGGCTCGGCTCGGCTCGGCCGGGCGTCACCAGCGGAAGCGAGGTTCTTCGTGCATCGTGAGCACCTGCGCCGCGGAGGACTTCGCCGGCACGCGCGCACGCGGGAGCCGACGCGGGGCGGCGGCGCGCTGCGGATCGGCATCGGCGGGCCGGTCGGGTCCGGCAAGACGGCGCTGGTCGCCGCGCTGTGCCGGACCCTCGCCGCCGACGGTCGCGCTGGCCGTCGTCACCAACGACATCTACACGACCGAGGACGCGGACTTCCTGCTGCGCCACGGCGTCCTGCCCGCCGAGCGGGTCCGCGCGGTCGAGACCGGGTGCTGCCCGCACACCGCGATCCGCGACGACATCGCCGCCAACCTCGACGCCATCGAGGACCTCGAGGCGCACCTGCCGCCGCTCGACCTCGTCCTGGTGGAGAGCGGCGGCGACAACCTGACCGCCACGTTCAGCCGCGCGCTCGTCGACCGGCAGATCTTCGTGCTGGACGTCGCCGGCGGCGACAAGGTGCCGCGCAAGGGCGGGCCCGGCGTGACGTCCGCGGACCTGCTGGTGATCAACAAGACCGATCTCGCCCCGCTCGTCGGCGCGGACCTGGCGGTGATGGCCCGCGACGCGGCCGCCCGCGCGGGGCGACGCCGCGACGGTGTTCTGCTCGCTGGTCGAGGACCCGTCGGCGTCCGCCGTCGCCGCCTGGGTCCGCGCACTGCTCGCCGCCCGGCGCCCGCATGACGTCCGGATCCAGCACCCCAGCGTCCGCCGAAGCGGTTGCTATAACGACCACTTCGGCGGACGCACGGGGTTTTCGGCGTGACGCGGAGCTTCGAGGCGTCGGCGCGGATCGTCGCCGAGGCGCGGGCAGGCGGGGAAACCGCGCTGTCGGAGCTTCGCTCGTCACTGCCGCTCGTCCTGCGCCGGACGGGCGCGCGGGGCCGGGTCGCGGAGGTGCACCTGGTCGGCGGGGCCGCCGGACCCCTCGGCGGCGACCGCTGGCGACTGGAGATCGTTGTCGGCGCCGGCGCGGCGCTGCGCGTCCGGTCGGCGGCCGCGTCGATCGCACTGCCCGGGGGCGGACGAGGCCGAGTCCAGCCTCGAGATCGTCGTCGACGTCGCGGCCGGCGGGTTCCTCGACTGGGCGCCGGAGCCCCTCGTCGCCGCCGCCGGCGCCCGGCACACGACCCGCGCACGGATGACCATCGCGGACGGTGGCCGGCTCCGCTGGCGGGACGAGATCGTCTGCGGCCGGCACGGCGAGGAGTCCGGGTCGGCACGGTCGGTCCTCACCGTCCGCGAGCGGGTGGGGGACCCGACCGACCTGACGGTCCGGCACAAGACTTTGCTGGCACACGACGTCGCGGTCGGGCCGGACGCACCGGGCTGGGACTCCCCCGCCATCCTGGGCCGTGCCCGGGCCGCCGGGTGCGTGCTGATCGTGGGTTGCCCGGAGGCAGCCACACGGCTCGCGGACCATGCCGGTGAGAACTTCGCGATCACGCGGCCGAACGGTCGAACCGTCCTGGTGACCGCGCTGGGTGGGGACGGACTCGCCGTAGGTCGGATCTTGGCCGCGCAGGTACCCGCGGGAGTATCTGACTAACCGTCAGGGGACGGTCACGGAGTCCTCGCGGGAGACCGCGGCGGAGCGGTGGTCGTTGCCCGCGTAGGACGCCCGCCACGCGCCGGTCGCGGCGTCGGAAACCGCGTCCTTCGCCCCGAACGTCCCCTTCGATCCGGTTTTGAAGCGGCCCGCGGCGACCCACGCGTCGGTACCGGACGCACGGAACTCCAGCGTCACGTACTTGCCCGAGTAGGCGACCCACGTGCCGCCGGAGTACCGCTCCAGCTTCCCGGACATGCCGAGGACCTCACCGACGGGCGGCTCGGGGCTCATGTCGAAGCTCGAGATGCGGACGGGGTCCTGCAGGGCGAAGGTGGTGTGGACGGTGTCGGGGTCGGACATGCCGTCGGCGTCCGAGGCGAACAGGCGCACGTCCCACGTGCCGACCGGGTCGGCCTTCTTGGTGGTGAGCTTTGCCGGTCCACGTCCCGGCCTTCGCCGACCCGCTCGTGCGGGCGAGCGCGACGCTGCGGCCGTCGGGGACGGCCCCCTCGTGGTCGAACAGGCCGGCGACGACCGTGTCGACGCCGTCGGGGTCGGTGACCTGCGCAGTGATCGTGAGTGTCGCGGTGCCTTTGCTGGACGCGGCCTTGACGACGCCGGGCGGGGTGACGGTGACGCTGACGACCTTCGGGGCGGAGTTGTCGGCGGCGTCGCGGCGAGCGCCACCACCGGCGCGGCTAGCAGGGCTGCGGCAGCAGCCCCGACGAGCCGCCTGTGACGGGCGGTCATGCGGGGTCCTTCCGTTCACGTGGAGCCGGAACTAGGCGGGAAGATCCAACTGTCGATGTTATAGACGGGGCCCATGGGGTTTCGGTTGCACTGTGGGACTACTTCGTCGCAAGTGTGCTCCGGAACGACGCCAGGATCGCCGTTCCACCGACTCGCGGCGTGTCGGTACCAGGATCGTGGCGCGGCGCGCGGACCCCGCTGCCCGGCCACAGCGTGATCGTTGTGAACAATGGGCGGATGCCCACGTCCCCCGACAGGTTCGCCGACCGCTACCGCCTCGGCGAGACGCTGGGCCGGGGCGGAATGGGCGAGGTCTGGAAGGCCTACGACGAGCGGCTCAACCGCGACTGCGCGGTGAAGGTCCTGCGCCAGGTGGAGGACGCGGCCAGCGCCGAGCGCTTCTCCCGGGAGGCTCGCACGCTCGCGTCGCTGCGCCACCCGGGCGTCGTGACGGTCTACGACTACGGCGTCGACGCCGGCCGACCGTACCTCGTCATGGAACTGCTGCCCGGCCCGTCGCTCGCCGAACTCGTCCGCGAGCAGGGCCGGCTCTCCGTCGAGGAGGTCCGCCGGTACGGCTCGCAGGCCGCGCTGGCACTGCAGGCCGTCCACGACGCCGGGATCGTCCATCGGGACGTGAAGCCCGCCAACCTCGTCGTGGATTTCGCGGGCAACGTCCGGCTCGTCGACTTCGGAATCGCCGTCGGCGGCACCCAGGGTCACCAGCCGACGCTGACCGAGCACGGCGCCATCATCGGCAGCGCCGCCTACCTCGCACCCGAGCAGGCCACCGGGCACCGGGCGGACGCGCGCTCGGACATCTACGGCTTCGGCTGCCTGCTCATGACGCTGCTGACCGGCAAGCCGCCGTTCGACGACGACTCCCCCGTGAACATCCTCGGCCAGCACCTCAACGACCCGCCGCCGCGCGTGTCGGAGCGCCGCCCGGACGTCCCCGTCGACATCGACGAACTTGTCGAGGACCTACTGGCCAAGCGCCCCGACGACCGGCCGGCGAGCGCCGCCGAGGCTGCCCGGCGGCTTTCCGGGGGCGGGCCCGCGCGACCGCCGCGGCCCCCCGTCCCGATGCCCGTCCGCGGCGGGGTCTCGCCCAGCGGCACCACCGCCATGCTTCCCCCGCCGCCGGCGGTCCCGGCGAACCACGCGGCTGAGGGCTCCGGCGGTCGCACCGCACTGATCGCCGCCCTCGTCGTCGTCGCGCTGCTCGCGTCCGGCACCGTGGCGTGGGCGCTCATGCGCGACAAGGGCGACGACGGCGAGACCCCCCTGCCCGTCGTCACCTCGGCCCCGCCGATCCCCAAGGCGACCCCGACGAAGAAGGCGACCCCGACGCCGACACCGGCGCCCACCTTCACGGTCCCGCCGCTGATCTTCACCCCGCCGCCGCCGCTGCCCGTGCCGACGCTGTCGGCACCGCCCGCCGCGACGAAGACGCCCACCCCGGAGCCGAAGGTGCCGACGGCAGAGCTCGACGCTCTAGGTCAGGCCGTGGACGACGCGGTCGTCGACGAGACGATCGCGCCGGCCGCCAAGGCGGACCTGCAGGCGCGGATCGCGAGCATCCGCACCGCCGCCGAGGACGGGAACCCCACGAAGGCGCGCACGCTGACGCAGGACCTCGCCGACAAGATCGGCGAGCTGGAGGGCTCCGGCGCGATCGACCCGGAGACCGCGACCAAGCTCGGCGATCTCGCGCAGAAGGTCTACTACGCGCTCTGAACGCAATACGTCCGGAGAACCGCCCCCCTGGGCGCGGTCCTCCGGACGCAAGTACCGGTGCGGCGGCGGCGCTACGAGAAGGCCGCTACGAGAACGCCGCTACGAGAACGACAGTGCCCCGTAGATCACGGCGTCGGTGATGCCGGTCGTGCCGCACTGGACGGGACCCTGCGGGTTGATCGCGATGGCACCGGTGAACGCCTTGCCGGCGAACAGGCCCTTGGTGATCGTGCCGGTGATCTGGCCGGCGGCGAGCACGGTGGTCGCCTTGACGGTGCCCTCGCTCTTCTTCTTGTTGTCCCACTCGACGGTGAACGGGGCGGTGACGTTGGCCGAGGGGCAGCCGCCGTTGCCCATCCCCTTGAGGATGACGAGGGAACCCGAGAGCGCGTCGCCGTCGCCGCCCTGGCACGGGCCGACGGTGCCCGACTGGGTGAACGTGAAGTCCTGCGGGGCGATCGTGAGCCCCGGGGTGAGCTTGATGCTGGACGTGAACGGGCAGTTCCCGGCCGACGTGGGGTCAGCCGCGGGGGACGCGGGCGAAGCGCCTGCCGAGGGGACCCCGACCGCAACCACGAGGCTCAGCGCGGCCGCCGAAATCAGAACATCTCTACGCATTTCCCTACCATCCTTCATCTCTCCGGCCGCCGCGGGACATTCGGCGTAAATGGAGACCGGTCGCGATCGTCGCAGAACTTACCGACGGTTACAACTGTCGGCGAGCGGTGTTTCTCAGGATTTTCTTGGGCGTGCGGCGGGCTCGAAGCTCAGTGCCCGCGGGCGATCCACTCGTCCAGATGGCCGGCCTCGTCGCCGATCGTCGTGGTCGGGCCGTGGCCGGTGTAGACCACCGTCTCGGGCGGCAGGGTGAGCAGCTTGTCGCGGATCGAGTCGATGATCTCCCCGAAGTCGCTGAACGACCGACCCGTCGCCCCGGGCCCGCCCTGGAACAGCGTGTCGCCGGAGAACAGGGCGTTCAGCTCCGGCGCGTACAGGCAGATCGCGCCGGGCGCGTGCCCCGGCGTGTGCAGGACGTGCAGCACCGTCCCGCGCGACCGTCAGCTTGTCGCGCTGGAACAGCAGGAAGTCCGGCCGGCTGTCCGGGTAGACCATGTGCCAGAGCTTGTCGTCGGCCTGGTGCATCTTGATCTGCGCCCCGGTCAGCTCCTTGAGCTCGGCCGCGGCGTTGATGTGGTCGTTGTGCGCGTGCGTGCAGATGATGCCGACGACGCGGCGGCCGGCGACGGCCGCCTCGATCGCCTTGGCGTCGTGCGCCGCGTCCACGACGAGGACCTCGTTCTCGTCGCCGACGACCCACACGTTGTTCTCGACGTCCCACGTGCCGCCGTCGAGCGAGAACGTGCCCTTCGTGACGACCTGCTGGATCTGATCCGACATCAGAACATCACCACCGATCGCAACACGTCTCCGTGGTGCATCTTGTCGAAGGCCGCCTCGACCTCGTCCAGCTTGATCGTCTCGGACACGAACGCGTCGAGGTCGAGGCGGCCCTGCAGGTACAGGTCGATCAGCATCGGGAAGTCGCGGGACGGCAGGCAGTCGCCGTACCAGGACGACTTCAGCGCCCCGCCGCGGCCGAAGATCTCGATGAGCGGCAGCTCGATGCGTCAGGTCGGGGGTCGGGACGCCGACGAGCACCACGGTGCCGGCCAGGTCGCGGGCGAAGAACGCCTGCTTGTACGTCTCGGGGCGCCCGACGGCGTCGATCGACGACGTCCGCGCCGTTACCGCCGGTGGCCGCGCGGATCGCCTCGACGACGTCCTCCTCGCGCGCGTTGACGGTGTGCGTGGCGCCGAAGCCGGTTGCCCAGTCGAGCTTTCGGGGGTCGATGTCGACCGCGACGATCGTCGTCGCGCCGGCCAGGCGGGCACCCGCGATCGCGCGCGTTGCCGACGCCGCCGCACCCGATGACCGCGATGCTGTCGCCGCGGCCGACGTCGCCGGTGTTCATCGCCGCGCCGAGGCCGGCCATGACGCCGCAGCCGAGCAGGCCGGCCGCCTGCGGCGGGGCCTTCGGGTCGACCTTGGTGCACTGCCCGGCGGCCACCAGGGTCTTCTCGGCGAACGCACCGATGCCGAGCGCCGGGGACAGGACAGTGCCGTCCGCCAGCGTCATCTTCTGCTTCGCGTTGTGCGTGGCGAAGCAGTACTGCGGGCGCCCGCGGGCGCACGAGCGGCATTGCCCGCAGACCGCGCGCCAGTTGAGGATCACGTAGTCGCCCGGCGCGACCTCGGTGACGCCCTCGCCGACCGCCTCGACCGTGCCCGCGGCCTCGTGGCCGAGCAGGAACGGGAAGTCGTCGTTGATGCCGCCCTCGCGGTAGTGCAGGTCGGTGTGGCAGACCCCGCAGGCCGCGATCTTGACCAGCGCCTCGCCCGGGCCGGGGTCGGGCACGACGATCGTCTCCACCGTCACGGGCGCGCCCTTGCTGCGCGCCACTACTCCGCGGACCTCGTGCGGCATCGCCACGCTCCTCGTCGAGAGTGCTGTTCCCTCGGGAAACCGTAGCGTCCGACCATCGACCCGCTATCGGACGCTCTTGGTCGGACGCACGGGTTCAGCTCTCGCCGAGCGCGCGGCCCACCCGCGAGGAGACCGGGCGTCCGAGCTGGCCGGCGATCCACAGGCCGGTCTCGACGACAGCGGCGAGGTTCGACGCCCGTGGAGATGCCGAGGCCGTGCAGCTGCCAGACGAGGTCCTCGGTGGGGAGGTTGCCGGTCGCGCTCTTCGCGTACGGACAGCCGCCGATGCCGCCGGTGGACGCGTCGACCGTGCGGACCCCTCGCTGAAGCGCGGCCAGGGTGTTGGACAGCGCCTGCCCGTACGTGTCGTGGAAGTGGACGGCGACGGCGTCGATGCCCACGCCGTTTTCGACGAGCGCGTCGAGCAGGGCGACGACATGGCCCGGGGTCGCGACGCCGATCGTGTCGCCGAGGCTGAGCTCGCTCGCCCCCATGTCCATGAGGCGGGACGCGGCGTCGACGACCTGGGCGATCGCAACGTCGCCCTCCCACGGGTCGCCCCAGCACATCGACACGTACGCGCGGACCGCGACGCCGGCCTCGCGCGCGCCCGCCACGACCGGGCCGATCATCTCGAACTGGCCCTCGTACGAGCGGTTCAGGTTCTTCTGCGCGAACGACTCCGTCGCGCTGCCGAACACCGCGATCTCGGCGACGTCGCGGTCGAGCGCACGGGCCAGGCCGCGCAGGTTCGGGACGAGGACGGGGGTCCGGACGCCGGGGTAGTCCGGGAGCGCGTCGAGCAGCTTCTCCGCGTCCGCGAGCTGCGGCACCCAGTCCGGGTGGACGAACGAGGTCGTCTCGACCGCGGACAGACCCGCCGCGACGAGGCGCGCGATGTACTCCGCCTTCACCTCGACCGGGACGATCGCCTTCTCGTTCTGCAGGCCGTCGCGCGGCCCGACCTCGTAGATCGTGACGCGGTCGGGCAGACCGTCGAGCGGGACGCGCTGCGGGTGTCTCATGAAGGCTCCTCGGGGGCGTGCCTTCACCGTACCCGCGGCTACTTCGTCCAGCCGCCCGTGCCGTCGGGGTGGTCGTACTCCGGCCTGTTCGCGCCGCTGGACGTGCGGAACGGCTTGCCGTCCGCATCGATCCGCTGGTTGTCGGAGATGCCGCCGCGCGTCCACAGCAGGGCGAGGTACCAGTCGCAGTCACACGCCTTCGTCGTCGCCTCGACGCGCAGGACGACGGGGTCGGTCGCCGAGGGCGGCGGCCACGTGTACGGGGTCTCGGTGATCCCGGAGGCGGACTCCGGCGTCCACCTGTACGGGATCGGCCGCAGCGGCACGACCGTCACGGTCGTCCACTGGTCGCAGATGGGCCTGCTGACGGACATCCCGAATGTCGTCGTCCGTGACGGGGCGCCCCGACGCGGCGATCTGCGGCCAACCGTCGTGCGAGTCGAGCGCGTCCGGCGTCGAACGCCCGGACTCGCCGGTGGGCCGGACGTCGTCCAGGTGATGGACGACGTCGTGCAGGAAGTAGCGGGCGAACGAGTCGACGGTGAACGACGCGCCGTTGGCGCGAATCAGCGCGCCGAGGCTCGCCGGATCGACGTCCGCCGTGGCGAACCCACATTCCGGGCACGGCCGCGCCAGCACCCAGGTCCAGTCCTTCGCCTCCGGCTCGATGGTCATGCCGACCTCCTTGCCACCCCGGCCCGAGGCCCGTCAACGTCGACCTCAGGCGCTCTCGTCCGGATGCGGGACTACTACCACGCCGAGCCCGTCGATCCCCTGGAAGTCGCGAGGGATGCAGGTGTAGACCGGCAGCCCGGCGGCGATCGCCGTCGCGGCGATCATGGCGTCGAACGCTCGCGCCGCCGGTTTGCGACCCGCGCGACGCAGAGACGCGACAACGCCGCCGAACGCCCGGGCGGCGGCCGCGTCGAACGGCAACGGTTCGAAGGACGCCTCCACCTGCTGGAGGCGGACCTGCCGCGCAGCGCGTTCCGCTTCGTCGGGAGTGGCCAGCGGTCCCACTGACAGCTCGGCCAGCGTGACGGCAGCGACGACGGGCTCAGCGGGTAGACCCTCGGGGTCGAGGCGCCCGAGGAGAATCAACGTGCTGGTGTCCAAGACTCCGACGCGATCCACGCCACAACGACTGGTCGATCAGCCCCGTCCCGGTCGACCGGGCGCCCTCAGCGCACAGACGGGCGGAGCAAGAGCGCGGCGATGTCGCCGTGCGGGCGGGCGATGACGTGCGCGGAGACGACCTTCCCCACCCGGGACGCGGCGGCGGCGCCCGCGTCGACGGAGGCTTTGACCGCCCCGACGTCGCCGACCACGATGATCGCGATGAGCCCGCCGCCGACCTGCTGCTTGGACAGGAGTTCGACGTTGGCGGACTTCACCATCGCGTCCGCGGCCTCGGTGCCGGCGACGAGGCCCATCGTCTCGACGAAGCCGAGCGCCCGGCCGTTCAGGTCCGGTACGGACGGGTAGAACTCAACCATCGTGGGCCTCCTCGCCTGATGCGCCTGCGCCCTGGCCGAGCAGCAGTCGAAGTTCCTCGGCCTGGCCGGGCGCGCTGGTGAAGTGGCGGAACCCCGCCGCGTACAGCTCGGGGGCGATGCCGCTGTGCGACGCGCCGGACATGTCGACGCCGACGCGCCCCGACCCCGAGGCGACCCGGACGACCTCGGAGACGAGGTGCCGCACGAGCGGGCTGAGCGCGGAGCCCGGCCCCGCATCGCCCGCCGGTCCGAGACCTCCGAGTTCGGAGATCGTGAACAGCAGTTCCTCCGGGTAGCCGTGCGCTGCCCGGGTCAGCTCGTGCAGGTCGACCCACAGGGTGCGGCCTTCGCGCGCGCAGCGATGCCGGGTCGAACAGCACCGACGGGTTCGACAGGACGGCCCCGGACGCGATGCCGTCGTGCGCGGCCGCCAGCTCGGCGAACGCGTCGATCTCGGCCGGGCTCGTGACACCGCCGATCAGGACGGTGGTGCGCTCGTGGCCGGCGTCGCGCGCCGGCCTGGAGATCGCGCGCAGGTAGGCCTCGAGCAGGCGCCGGGCGCCGAGCGGGAGCAGCAGGTGCGGCGCGAGGCTCGCCCACTCGGCGATCAGCCGACGGGCTCGCGGCGAGGTGAGCACCGGGAGCCGGATGTCGACGCCGATGCCGGCCGCGCTCTCCAGCACGCCGCGGGCGGCGCGGTAGATGTCGGCCTCGAGCAGCTCTTCGACGTCGGACGACGGTGCGTCAGGATCGTTGCTGAGCGCCGCGATCGCCTGCACGAGGCGCTGCGCCCCGTCCGCCGGGACGAGGAGGTCGGTCAGCCCGATGACGCCGATCCCGCCGGCGCCGCGGCGCGGTCGCGTCCGCGATGGTGGCCGGGGTACCGACCGGCAGCCACACCGTCGCCCCGGAGGCGGCGTCGGCCACGTCCAGCAGCGCGGCGAGCGGCCCGAGGAACCGCTCCGGGACGCTGCGCGGCAGGATGCCCGCGTAGACGCTTGCCGGTCGCCGCCGTCGACGGAAAGCTCGGTGCCCTCGGCGAACTCGCGGCCGTCGATGACGAAGACGCGGTCGTCCGGCCGGACGTCGAGGTCCTTGCAGCCGACGACGCACGGCTTGTCGAGCGCTCGCGAGACGACGGCCGCGTGGCTGACGTCGCCCCGCCGCGGGCCGTGACGACGGCGGTCGCGGCGAGCATGCCGCGCAGGTCCTGCGGGCTCGTGGTGGGCCGGACGAGGACGACGTGCGGTGCCCTCGGCGGCCAGCGTCGCGGCGCGGTCCGCGTCCAGCACCGCGACGCCGCTGCCGTGGCCGGGCGAAGCGCCGATGCCGGTGGTCAGCAGGGACCCGTCGACCGACGGCGGCCGCGACGGCCGTCGGCGTCGAACTCCGGCGAGACCAGGCGGCGCACCTGCTCCGCGCTGACCCGGCCGAGCGCGGTCGGGGCGTCGATGGTGCCGTCGGCCAGCAGGTCGGCGGCGATGCGGACGGCCGCGGCCGCCGTCCGCTTGGCGGCCCGCACCTGCAGCAGGTAGAGCTTGTCGTCCTCGACGGTGAACTCGATGTCGAGCGCGTCGCGGTACTCGCGCTCCAGCGTGCGCCCGTGCGCCTCGAGCTCGGCGCGCAGGCCGGCCCACTGCCGGCTCGGGGTTGCTCAGGTCGACGGGCGTACGGGTCCCGGCGACGACTTCCTCGCCCTGACCCGCCGCCAGATACTCGCCGTACAGCTCGGGCTCGCCGGACTTCGGGTCGCGGGTGAACGCCACCCCGCTGCCGGAGGACGGTCCGAGGTTGCCGAACACCATGACCTGGACGACGACGGCCGTACCGAGGTCGTCGGGGATCCCGTGGTGGGCGCGGTAGGTCTTCGCGCGCCGCGAGTCCCAGGAGCGGAAGACCGCGCCGACGGCAGCCGCGAGCTGCTCGCGGGGGTCCAGCGGGGCGGAAACGCCCTTCGCTGTCGAGGAAGTCGACGATCGCGGTCTCCAGCGCGGCGGCCGTCTCGGGCGTCAGCTTCCTTCGCCGCGGCGCCGCGGGCCTCGGAACCTGCTCGCGCAGGTACTCCGCGTCCACGTCCAGGACGATGTCGGCGAACATCGCCCAGAAGCGCATCCAGCTGTCCAGGGCGAACGCAGGGTTGCCGGACCCTTCCGCCAAGCGCAGGACGGCGGCGCGGTCGAGACCCAGGTTGAGGATCGTGTCCATCATCCCCGGCATGCTGACCTTGGCCGCCGGAACGCACCGAGATCAGCAGGGGGACGCCGGCCCCGCCGCGCGAAGCTGCGGTTCGCGCCGCGCTCCAGCTCGGCGATCGCGGCGTCGACCTGCGCGGCCAGGTCGGGGGGCAGCTTCCCGCCGTTCTCCCGGGCCCACCGGCAGGCTTCGGTGTCGATGACGAACGCCGGGGGCACCGGCAGCCCGAGGCGGCACATCCGGGCCAGGCCCGCGCCCTTGCCGCCGTAGCGGGCGGTGTCGGCAGCGTCCAGACTCGGTGACGCCGTGGACGTAGCGGTCACTCGGCTTCGGCCTCCAGCCGAGGACGCCCGAGCACAGTGAGGATGTCCTCGTGGAACTCGAACCAGATGTTGTGCAGCGAGTCGACCATCGGGCTGGTGACGAACTCGGACTTGCCGCTCTCGACGAGGCCGAGCGTCCGCGGTGAACCGGTCGGCGTAGCGGGCGTACCGCGGGATCGTGTCGGTGATCGTCCCGAGCGCCTTGACCTGACGCTCCACCACTTTCAGGAGGCGGTCGAGGGTGCCCTCCTCTTCGCCGCCGGTCTGCCACGCGCTGATCGTCTTCAGGAACTGGGTGTTGAGGGACTCGAAGCGCTGGTACCAGTTCTCGACGTCCGGCTCGTCGCGCAGCGGCGCGTACCGCTCGTTGTAGCCGGCGAGCACCGCCTGGATACCGTCGTCCGAGAGCATGAACTGCCCGCCGAGGTCCTCGACGTGACCGGCCTCGCCCTCGGCCGCGAGCGCGGCGCGGATGGCGTCCGCGTCCAGCCCGGTGCACTCCCCCACGACCTCGACGGTCGCGATCTTGCGCAGGTACACGGCGTTGAGGACGCCGAAGGTCTCGTCGGTCATACGGGCACTCCAAGCAATAGCGGGTCACCCGGCCGGGGCGGCGTAACCGCCCCGGCCGGGGAATCTAACCGTGCGGCCTAGATCCAGGAGTACTTCGACGCCCGGATGTCCGCCTGGTCCGAGAACGGGAGGTAACCCGCTCCGGAGAAGATCTTCTGCGGGACCGTCACCTGGACGAAGTTCCGCTTCGTGATCTCGTAGTAGTAGTTCGCGACCCGCTGGTCGAGCTCCCAGAAGTCGTACTTCGGCGAGACGACCTCGTCCCACACGCCGGCCTTGCGCAGGTACGGCAGGAGCATGTCGACGTAGTAGCTCCAGATGCCGTTCTGGCACAGCTCGCGGCGCGGCATGCGGATCGTCTTGTCGTACATCTTCACCGTCGCCGTCCGGATCTTGTCCAGGTGCGGCGCGAGCTCGTCCAGCTTGAGCGCGTAGATCTCGCTCATCGGGGTGTCCCACTTGTCGCGGACGAAGATCGCCCCGCCCGTGACGGCCGGGATGTAGTTCTTCGGCACCGTGAAGGTGGTGGAGATGTCGTTGACCCGGATCTCCTTGAGACCCAGCATGTCCGGGTCGATGACCACGCCGAGGCTGTAGCAGTGCGGCAGGTCGTCGCAGACGTCCGACCAGTGGTAGACCTCCTCGTTGACGAAGAGGTCACGGATGATCAGCAGGCGACCGTCGGGCAGCGGGTACGGCCCGGTGTCACCGAGGCCGAGCCGGCAGTCGTAGTGGTCGAAGAAGGCCAGCAGCTCGGCGGTGGCGTTGAACTTGGTGAACTTGTTGTAGTCGTCGCTGCCCTCCTCGAAGTCCACGACCTGGCTCATCACCATGTCGATGACGGACTGGTCGTGGATCTGGCAGCGGTACCGGTCCTGGCTGTTCAGGATGTAGCCGTCCTGGCGCTTGCCCCACAGGACACGCTGCATGAACTTCAGGATCGTGTTGGACTCCTCGACGTAGTCGTCGGGGCGGATGGCCTCGAGGGCCAGCAGGCCGCATCGGCCCATGCCGAACGCGACGGCGCCGAGGCACCAGTCGTGCACGCAGTTGATCTTCGTGCCGATCTCGCTGCGGGCGGACGCGCCGATGTCCATGACACCCTCGGCCCCGATGCGGTCGGTCATGAGCCGCATGAACTCCGGGTACCGGTAGAACTCCTGCATGAACGCCAGGATCTCGTACTCCTGACGGGGGATCATGCCCGAGACGCCCTCGGTGGCGCGCATGACGAGCACGTCCCAGATGTTCCACGCCAGGTAGTTGTTCAGGTCGTTCAGCTCGGGGATCGTGAACTCGTCCTTCAGGACGTCTTCGCGGCTGACCTTCTCGAGCACCTTGCTCTGCGCGCGGGACCGGATCATCCGGTCGCCCTTGATCCCGTCCGGGATCGGCTCCTGGCCGTGGAAGTTGCCGATGTATTCCAGGTTCTGGTAGCGAAGACCGTCGTCGTCAGCGTCATTCCACCGCTTGAGGTACTCCGCGTTGCCCGACTTACTCATGGAACCTCGTCTCACAAAATCGGATCTGATGGCTGGTCAGGTAGTCGGCGGAGCTCAGGAGTTCAGGAGGACCTTGCCGGTGTCGTGGTCACTGCAGTCGAGCGTGACGGACTTGCCGTCGAGCTGCGGCGATGATCTCCTCGAAGTGCGAGTCGCCCGCCTCGCCGACGACGTACCGGGAGTCACTGGCCGTCAGGTGAGCCGTCATCACGCAAGGGATCTGGAACTCGCGCGACAGGATGCCCAGGTGGGACTCGGGGGCGCCGGACATCGTGACGACGCCGATCGCGCCCATCGTCAGCGCGGGCGCGAGGAACGTGGTCGTCCCGCCGCGCACCAGCAGGATGTGGTCCCCGAGCTTGCCGCTCTTGATGAGCGCCATGACGGACGCGGGGTCCTTCAGGTACTTGACGGTGCCCGTCGCCTGCTTCTTGGTTTCGAAGGCGTTGTAGCCCTCTGCGATCACGGTCATTAAGTCCGGCCTCCTTGGCGGAAATGGCTGTGCTACTGGAAACTGACGTACGTGCCGGTGCCAGGGGCTACGGCGGCGCCGCCGCGATGATGGCGAGCGCGACGGAGAGATAGGGGTCTTCGGCGGACTTCCCGGTGCACACCGCACCCGCAGCCCGCGGACGTGACAGCGGGGGCCGGCGGCTGGCGGCGCGCTCGACGCAACGCGGCAGCAGCAGCAGCCTCCCCGCGCACGTCCCGGCCAACCCTTGCGTCCGGCAAACCGCCGGTTATAGGACGCTGATTGCCGGACGCAACGGGGTGCGGGGGAACCTGCGGCAGGGCACACGCGGAGGTGAGGCAGTCGCAGCCGCCGGGCGTGCAACTGCCGTCCGGCAGGAGCCGGGCGACGATCTCCTGCGGCCACGAGCGCGACGAACTCGGCGCCGGCGGCCAGCAGGTCGGCCGCGGTGTGCATCCCCCACGCGACCCCGATCGACGCGGATCCCGCACGAGACGCCCTCCCGGACGTCCCCGACGGTGTCGGTCACCAGGACGACCTCGTCGGCGCGTCGCGGCGGCCGGCAGCGGGCCGTCCTCGACGTACGCGGGCGAACAGCGCCGGATGGAGGTGTACGACGGGTCGCCGAGGATCCGGCGGATGCTGACGGCCTTGTCGGGTTCCACGTCGCCGGAGAAGACGTGCGCGAAGCAGTGCGCGACGCCGGAGTTCTCGAGCGTCCGCCGGATCGCGGCCATCGCGTTGGACGACATCACCGCGAGCGCGCAGTGCGGCGGCGAGGGCGTGCACCACGTCCGCCATGCCGGGGATGAGCTCGGGGGTGTACCGCTCGCGCAGCGAGGTCAGGAAGTGCTCGGCGACCGCCTCGCGAGCGAACCGGGTCGCCGACGAACGCGTTCAGCCCCGCGAAGAAGTTGTCGCGGAACAGGTCGTAGAACTCCTCGGCCGAGGACATGGCGAGGTCGAACTCCCGGACGGTGTCCTGGAAGACCTCCCAGGCAGCGCCCCTCGACTGGACGAGCGTTCCGTCCATGTCGAAGACCACCGTGCGGGTCGCCATCGCGTTGCCTCGTCTAGCTCGACACGGTGCGACCGGCGCGCAGGGCGGCGTGGACACCCGTCAGGCCGTTGATCTCGTAGAAGTCCATGACCTCGCCGTAGCCGACGCCGCCGAGGAACCGGTCGGACGTCCAGCGGGCCAGCGGGTTGAAGCCGACCATGTTCGGCCAGCACTGCCAGGCGAAGCGCGACAGCGGAACCCCGTGCAGCACGTGCACCTCGTCGCGGACGTCGGTGACCTCGAGGTCGATCGTCACCGGGCACAGGTCGTCGTCGCGCACGGTCGTCCCGCGACCGGCCTTGAGGCCGTACAGGCCGCCGCCCTCGAGCGCGTACCCGTGCGACAGCGTCAGGTCCTGGCCGCCGCCGGCGGCGTTCTGGTCGAAGGTGAAGATCGCGTGCACCGCGTAGTCGCGGGAGAAGTGCGCGTGCAGCCAGCTCATGTTGGGGGCGCCGCGCTCGGCCCGGGGGCCCCAGCTGTGGTCCATCGTGGACACGCAGTCGATCGGGTAGCGCCTGCCGCGGACGACGACCTCGCCCTCGACGTGGCCGGTGAGGTCGAAGTGGCCGTTGTAGGCCGTGCCCCAGGCGAAATCGCCCTCCTTGTGCGCCACCATCGGGTCCATGTCGGGGTCCCGGATGTCGAAGGGCTCCATCAGGGCGCGCCAGACGACGTCGATGGTCGTGCCCTTGCCGTCGTCGTAGCGGACTTCCCAGTCCATGTTCGGCTTCAGCGTGCGCACCGAGAGCCCGCTCGCCAGCGTGTAGTTCGCCAGCGACCTCGGCTCGGGGATGGGGCAGTGCCCGCGATAGTCGCAGTAGTCCGCGCGCCACGGCTGGATCGCGTCGTCCTGGGAGTTGATGCACACCGTGGTCTGGACGACCCCGAGGTTCGGCCGGAACAGCGCGTAGACGCCGCAGTTCAGCTGGTGCTCGGCGGAGTAGAACCCGAAGTAGTTCGTCTCCGCCCACGTCGGGTCGCCGGCGTCCGTGTCGTGGAACTCGACGTCCTCGTCTTTGATCATCTCGGAGCCTTAATCATGTGGCCCACCTCACCAGCCATCGGCGCCTGGGACCGATGGCCGCAGGGGCAACGTTTGCGTCACATCGTTATCGCCCAGCGACAACACGGCTCGTCCCGGGCCGCCGTAGCGTCGAGCTTTGTTCGGCGACGTGTCAGTGCTGCGACGGGTCGGTGCTGCAACCGAGGGAGTCAGGCCGGTGGAGCTAGGCAGGGTGACCGGCCAGGTCGTGTCCACCATGAAGCAGGACGGGCCTGCACGGCCTGAAGCTTTTGCTCGTCGAGGCGCTCGACCCGGCCACCGGCGACCCCGCCGCGGGCGCCCTGCCCTACGTCGCGGTCGACACGACCGGGGCCGGCTACGGCGAGGTCGTGGTCGTGACCCGCGGCAGCGCGGCGCGGATCGCGGCAGGCACGGAAGCGGTCCCCACGGACGCGGCGGTCGTCGCGATCGTCGACTCGGTGATCGTGGCCGGCAAGCAGACCTTCGACAAGAGCGCGTAACCGGCGAAAGACCCAGGAGAACCCAGATGGCGATGAACAACGGAATTCCCACCAGCGCGCTCGGGCTCATCGAGACCAAGGGCCTGGTCGGGGCCATCGAGGCCGCCGACGCGATGGTGAAGGCCGCGAACGTGGTCCTGATCGGCCGCGAGCAGATCGGCGGCGGGCTGGTCACCGTCATGGTGCGCGGGGACGTCGGCGCGGTGAAGGCCGCGACGGACGCCGGCGCGGTCGCCGCCGCCAAGGTCGGCGAGGTCGTCTCCGTCCACGTCATCCCGCGCCCGCACGAGGAGGTCGAGTCGATCCTCATGAAGCCGACCACTCCTGCACCGACAGGTAAGTGAGCACGCTCGACACCCTGGACGGCGACCTCGCCGCGCTCGCGGAGGCGCGGGAGAAGGCACGCCGCGCCCGCGCGGCCCAGCGGGCGTTCGCCGGGGCTTCCCAGGCCGACCTCGACCGGATCGTGGCGGCGATGGCCGGCCGCGGCGGCCAGTTCGGCCGCCGAACTCGCCCGCCTCGCGGTGGACGAGACCGGGTACGGCAACTACGAGGACAAGATCCTCAAGAACCGCTACAACGCGGAGTTCGTGGCCGACTCGATGGTCGGGATGCGCACCAAGGGCGTGCTCTGGGTGGACGGCCCGGGCCGGATGACGGCGATCGGCAGCCCCATCGGCGTGATCGCCGCGATCATCCCCGTCACGAACCCGACGTCCACGGTGATCTTCAAGAGCCTCGCCGCGGTCAAGGCAGGCAACGCGATCGTGCACGCCCCGCACCCGCGGGCCGTGAAGTGCTGCCTGCGCACGTCGGAGGTCATGGCCGCCGCGGCGGTGAAAGCCGGCGCCCCCGAGAACCTCGTGCAGTGCCTCGAGCGCGCGTCCATCGCCGCCACCGCGGAACTGATGAGCCATCAGGACGTGAACCTGGTCATGGCCACCGGCGGCGCCGGCATGGTCGCGGCCGCGTACCGCTCGGGCAAGCCGACGCTGGCGGTCGGCGCCGGCAACGTCCCGGTCTACGTGCACGCGTCCGCGCCGGACCTCGGCGAGGCCGCCGAGATGATCCTGACGTCCAAGGCCTTCGACAACGGGACGGCCTGCGTCGCCGAGCAGAGCGTCGTGCTGGACGCGTCGATCGCGGACGCCGCGCTGGCCGCATTCGCGCAGCGCGGGATGGCGATGCTGGACGCGGCCGGGCAGGCCGCGCTCGTCGGCGTGATCTTCGACGGACGCGGCGGGCTGCGGGCCGAGAGCGTCGGGCAGTCGGCGATCGAACTGGCGCGCCGCGCGGGCGTCACGGTGCCGGCGAACACCCGCGTGCTCGGCGCGGAGCTCACCGGCGTCGGGCCGGAGTTTCCCGCTGTCGGCGGAGATCCTCGGACCGGTCCTGTCGGTCTACCGGGCCACCGGCCTGGACGCCGGCGTAGAGCGTTGCCGCGAGATCCTGGCATTCGGCGGCGAGGGCCACACCCTCGGGATTCACGCGGACGACCACGCGGTCGTCGCCCGCCTGTCGGAACTGCCCGCCTCGCGCATCCCGGTCAACACCCCGAGCCTGTTCGGCGGCATGGGCTACAGCACGAACATCGGCCCGTCGTTCATGCTCGGCACCGGCACGTGGAGCGGCTCGATCACGTCCGACAACGTCAGCCCGCTGCACCTGATCAACATCAAGCGCGTCGCGTACGAGGCACGCCCCTGGCGCGGGCTCTACGCGCCGGCCGCCGGGCCGCCGCGATGATGGCCACCGCACTGAGCGTCGACCAGTTTCTGGTCGAGGGAATGGCCAGGCTGCGCGACCCGCTGCCCGACCCGGTCGGCCCACTGCGAGTCGGGCTCGACCTTGGCACCGCGACGATCGTGATCACCGTGGTCGACGCGCTCGACCGCCCGGTGTACCTGGACTACGTGCCCGAGGCAGCGGTTCGGGACGGGGTGGTCGTCGACTTCGCGGCGGCGGCCGCGGCGACCACGTTGTTGCGCGAGCGGGCGGAGGTCGCCCTGGCTCGTGTCTGGGCCCGGCGGCGACCGCGTACCCGCCCGGCGTCAGCGAAGCGGACGCCCGGGCCTGCCGGTTCGTGGTGGAGCGCGCGGGCTTCGACTGCGTCGGCCTCGTCGACGAGGTCTCGGCCGCGCAGGCGCTGCTCGGCGTTCGGGACGGCGCGATCGCGGACGTCGGCGGCGGCTCGACGGGCGTCGGGGTCTACGCCGGCGGCACGCTGGTCTCCCTCGGCGACCTGCCCGGCGGCGGGCACCACCTGAACCTGATCCTGGCGGGCGCTTTCGGGCTACCGCTCGAGGAGGCGGAGCGGGCGAAGCGCGAGGGCTCTGTGGCGAACCCCCTCGCCATCCTGCGGCCGGGCATCGAACGGGTCGCCCACAACATCGGGACGCTGATGCCGGAACGGCCGGCCGGGCCCGTCCACCTCGTCGGCGGTGCGCTTCTGGTGCCCGGCGCGGGCGCCGTCGTCGCCGCCTACCTCGGTCACGAGGTGGCCGAGCACCCCCACGCCCTGCTGGTGACGCCGTTCGGTATCGCGCTGTCGCTGGATCGTGACGACCCATCAGGAGTCAGGTAAGCATGGCCGAGTCCCAGTTCCAGCTGCGCACGTACGCGTTCATCGACCGGATGCAGCCGCAGGCCGCCGCCCACGTCGCCGCGACGTGCCAGGGCGATGTCCCGATCGCGGGTATGTCCGAGCTGTTCATCGAGGTTGCGCCGGGCAACGAGGTCTTCCGCGTCGCCGACATCGCACTGAAGGCCGCGGACGTCCGCCCGGCCTTGCAGATCGTCGAGCGTGAGTACGGGCTGCTGGAGATCCACTCCCACCAGCAGGCAGAGGTGATGGCCGCGGGGCAGGCGGTGCTCGCGCACCTCGGGCTGACCGAGGCCGACCGGATCAAGCCGACCGTCGCGTCCGCCCAGTTCGTCACGAACGTCAGCCCGTACCAGGCCCAGTTGATCAACAAGTGGCGCAAGGGCAGCCTGCTCCTGCCCGGCGAGAGCCTGTTCGTGCTCGAGGTGTTTCCCGCCGCGTACGTCTCGCTCGCAGTGAACGAGGCCGAGAAGGCCGCGAACATCACGCTCGTCGAGAGCCGGGCGGTCGGCCGGTTCGGCCGGGCGTTCCTGTCCGGCACCGAGAGCGAGGTCAAGACGGCCCGGGACGCGGCGGTCGGGGCGCTGGAGAGCCTGAACGGACGCGAAAAATGATCGTCATCGGGGTCGACGCCGTCAACGCGGCGGCCAAGAACGGTCGCGTCTTGACTGTCGCCAAGGGCGATCTGGTCACCCCGCTGGCCCGCGAGCGCGCCCGAGAACTCGGCGTCGAGATCACGGACGGCCACTCGGCCCCTGTTGCTCGCACTTCTGAGGCACCGTCACTCACCGGTCCGGCCCAGCCGGATCCAGCCACAGTGAATGCGCTCTACCGCCGAGGCGCCCCGCCGCCACCGCTGCCGGCGCTGTCGGCCGCAGCCCGCACCCGCGCCGGGTCGAAACGCCCGCGCGCGGCAGTCATCGGCGCGGGCCACGTCGGGTCGGTCGCCGCCTTGCGGATCGCCGAGTCGGACCTGTTCGACGAGGTCGTCCTCGTCGACATCGCGCCCGGCCTCGCGGCCGGGATCGCGCTGGACCTCTGGCACAGCGCCGGCCTGTCCCGCTTCGCCACCAAGCTGTCGGGCTCGGACGACGTCGCCGCGGCGGCCGGGGCCGACTACGTGGTCATCACCGCGGGCAAGCCCCGCAAGCCGGGGATGTCCCGCACCGACCTCACCGCCGTCAACGCGGAGATCGTCGGCTCGGTCGCGGAGAAACTCGCGGCGGTCGCGCCCCAGGCCGTCCTCGTCGTCGTCAGCAACCCGCTGGAGGAGATGACCCACGTCGCCCGACTGCGCAGCGGCTTTCCGCCGGAGCGCGTGCTCGGCATGGCCGGGGTGCTCGACACCGCGCGGTTCGCCTCCCTCGTCGGGCTGACCGGCAAAGCTGCGCCCGGACGAGGTGCACGCGTACGCGCTCGGCAGCCACGGGCCGGAGATGGTCGTCCCGCTCAGCCAGGCCACCGCCGGCGGGCGGCCGCTGCGCGAGGTGCTCGACGCGGCGACACTGGCTGCAATCACCGAGCGGACGCGCGACTCCGGCGCCGAGGTCGTGAAGCTACTGCAGACCGGGAGCGCGTACTTCGCGCCCGGGCAGTCCGCGGCGCTGATGGTGACGACGATGGCGCGGGGCGACGACACCGTCCTCGCCGTCGCCGTCGAGCCCCGCGGCGAATACGGGCTGCGCGACACCCGCGTCGGCCTGCCGGTGCGGCTCGGCCCACGCGGGCTGCGCGAGATCGTGATCCTCCCGCTGGAGCCGGCCGAGCTTGCCGCGCTCACCGAGGCCGCCGACCGCCTCGGCGAGCGCATCCGCGAAGTGAGCTGAGGGGTGTGCGAGCCGTCGTCTGGGAAGGCCCGGACCGCATCGCCGTCGCCCGGGTCCCCGACCCGGTTCCGCTCGCAGACACCGACGCCGTCGTCGCCGTCCGAGCGGCCGGGGTGTGCGGCACCGATCTGCATCTGACGGGTGGTCATGGCGTCGGCCTGACCCCGGGGACGGTCCTGGGACACGAGTTCGTCGGCACCGTCGTCGCAGCCGGCGCCGCCGTGCGCCGGGCCCGCGTCGGAACCGAAGTTATCAGCTCCGACTTCACCGCCTGCGGTGCCTGCTGGTGGTGCGACCGCGGTGAACACTGGCACTGCGCCCAACGCCAGTTCTTCGGGACGGGCACGTCCTTCGGCCCGGCGCTGGCGGGCGCTCAGGCCGAGTTCGTCCGCGTCCCGTACGCGGACGTCACGCTGGGGCTGCTTCCTGACGGGGTGTCGGACGCCTCCGCCATCCTGGTCAGTGACAACCTCGCGACCGGTTGGGTCGCCCTCGAGCGCGGCGAGGTGCGGGCCGGTGACGTCGTCGCGGTTGTCGGTGGCGGCCCCGTCGGGCAGCTCACGAGCCTGTGTGCGCAGGCGATCGGCGCCGCAGCCGTCGTCGTCGCCGACCCCGTCGCCGACCGCCAGAATCTCGCCCGCGCCCAGGGCTCCGTGCCCGCGTCACCCGACGAGCTGCGCGCCGTCGTCGACGACCTGACCGACGGGCGCGGCGCCGACGTCGTCGTCGAATGCGTCGGCGTCCCCGCCGGGCTGGAACTCGCCCTCGCCGTCGTCCGCCGCCGCGGCACCGTCGTGTCCGTCGGCGCGCACACCGAACCGTCCTGGGGCCTTGCGCTCGCCGCCTCGTTCGCCACCGAACTCACCCTGACCTTCGTCATCGGTGACCCGATCCGCGCCCGCGCCCGCCTGCTCCCCCTGCTCGCCGCCGGCGTCCTCGCGCCGGACTTCGTCGTCTCCGGGACGATGCCGCTCGACGCCGCCCCGGACGCGTACGCCCGCCTGCGTGCCCGCACCGCGACGAAGCTCCTCCTCGACCCCCGCTGAGGTCAGCCTCGGCTGGCGCGCTTGCGCGCGCCGCGCCCGCGGCCCGACGGCGGCACGCTGTCGAGCAGGCTGATCGCCTCGTTCCAGGACTTCCCCTCGATCTCCGGCAGGACGACGAGAGCGCGCCGCACAAACGCATCGTGCACCCTCGGCGCGCGCGAGAGAGACTTCAGGACCGCCCGCAGGGCGCGCAACTCCTGGGCTCCGAGAGGTCGGTCCGGTTCCGCGAGAACGGCTGGCAGGGCGCTGATCAACTTGTCGAGCGCAGTACGGAGTTCGGGGTCCCGGGCGGCGCGCAACGTGACCTCCGGCGCGTGGTGCGTCAGGGCCCTCCACCAGGGCTCGAGACCGGGCAGCGTCCGGTAGTCGCCGGCGCGGAACTTCCGCATCGCAGCGAGCGCAGGGTCGTGCCGCCTGCCACGCGGTATCGCCGAACGGCCTTCGGCGTCGGCCTTCCCGCCGATGCCGCGGAGCAGTCCGGTCACCGCCTCTGCGGGGCAGGGCGCGACGGCGACGAAGGATCCCGACAGCGCCCAGTCGCCGTCGCCGGACTCGTCCGAGTCCCACCGGCGGTCGAAATCGACGACCGAGTGGTCCTCGAAGTCGCTGGTGGTGGCCGTCCACGCCTCGCTGCCGACAGTGTCGTCGTTGTTCCCGAAGGTGCCGTACCAAAGCAGTTGCCAGCCCGACATCTCGCCCTTCACCGCGTCGCGGACCATGTGCGCCGCGGTGGCCTTGACCGTGTCGATCGCCGCGTCGATCTCCGCGGGAGTCGGCGCGGAGACAGCGTGCTGGAAGCTCGCCGCGACCCGTGTGACCGCAAGCTGGACGGCATTGACCAACGCGGCGTACGCCACCTCGGCGAGTTCCCCGGGCCAGCCGTCTTCCTCCATCAGGACCGCGACAACGCCGGCGATGCCGTCGAGATCGTCGCCGATCAGGCCCCGCAGCACCGGGTCGTTGACCGGGATCGGGCGCAATGTGGTCTGCCACTCGCCGAGCTCGGCCGGGACTGACACATCGTCACCTTCGTCGACGTCCGTCGTTCCGAGGTTTCCGTGCCGCCCTTGCCTGGCGACGACAATGGGAGTGCCGATCAGACCCACACCGGAATCTACGGCGAAGCTGTCCCCGTCGATCTTGAAGAACACGGGCCACAAGTAGGGCTCGGCGTTCCCCCAACCGTCCCCCTCGTCGTGGCAGTGCACGTTTTCGAGTGCCACCTTAAGATTCAGCACCGGTCGGCTCACAACAATCTCCCCGTCCCTGGTCCGGAGTGCTGTCGGCACTCGGTTCTGGTGAGACGGGTGAGGGAAGCCGGTGATACCTCTGACCGGCCCTAGAACGGCGGGATCTCGTCTTCGTCGGGCGGTGGTTTCGGTGCTGGGGCCTCGGGTTCTGGCTCGGGTTCGGGTTTCGGTTTGCGTTCCACCCAGGTGGTGGACTGGGGCCAGGGTTTGCCGTCGGCCCCGCGGCCGAGCGGGGTGGCCAGGACGTCGGCTCCTGCTGGCCGCCGGCGGGGTCGGGGTCGGGGAGGTCCTCGATGATCGGGGGGACGTCGACGCGGTAAGTGTGCCCGAGCCTGGACGTCCACAGGTATCTGTCGTTGCCGATCGCGCGCAGCGGCCAGCCCTTGTGCTTGAGGGTGTGGTCGTGGCGGCAGTTCGGGTCGAGGTTCCAGTCGAGGGTCGGGCCTCCCTTCGCGTGGTCGCGGACGTGGTCGATGTCGGTGCTGGACGCGGGCGCGCGGCAGCCGGGGCCGACGCACCGGCGCTTTCGGATCTGGACGGCGCGGCGTAGCGCGGCGTTGGGGAATCTTCGCCTCGGGTCGTCGGTGCCGTGTTTGCGGTCGGCGGTCGGTGGTGCGCCGGGTTGCCTGTCGGTGCGGCGGGCGATGTCGGCGACTACCGCCTCCCAGGCGCCCGACAGGGGGAGCTGGCGGTTCGTCAGTCTGGAATCGACGAGGTCGGCGAGCAAACTGATCGGGATCTGGAGTTCGACGAGCGCGTGTGAGCGCCAGGACCGTCTTTTCGCCCCGGTCGGGCGGGCGGTGACCAGCCCGGAGGTGAAGTACCGGCCTTCGTGGTCGGTGAGGACGTAACGCCATTGGGCGGCGGCGAGGTCGGCGGCGAGGTCGCGGGCGTGGGCGGGGTGGATCGGGCCGTGCCCGGCGAGCTCGCCGGGGAACTGGTCCAGGTTCAACAGGGTCGACAGGCGCACCCGCAGTTCGACGCCGTGCCGCGGGGGCTCGCGGCGGGCGATCTCGAGCCGGCGCTCCGGCGACACCGGCGCGAGCACCCTGACCTCGACCGCCGCAGGCTCGACCGGCGCAGGCTCGACCGGCGCAGGCTCGGACGCCTCCGGAGCCGGCTCGGGCGCCGAGTGCTCAGCGGCGTCGGCGTCGGCGTCGGGTGCGGGGCGTTCTCCGGGCGCGGGGCGGGACAGTGCCAGGTGCACGAGGATCTCCTCGTCGCTCAGCCCCTCGTACGTCCCGTCGGTCATCCCCAGGAACAGCTCGACCTTGACGCATTCGATCGGGCGCCGATCCCCCTCGCGCTCGGCCCGCCGGGCCAGTCCGTCGATCCGCGCGCACGCCGCCCGCACCCGCACCGGCGGCATCCCGTACCCGGACAAATTCGCCGTCCCGTCCTCGTTCATGCCCCCGACGACCCCGGCCCAACAGGGCGGCCTCGTACCGCCGCTGAGCCCACTCCGGATCCAACGCCGTCGCGTGGGTCTTCAGCTTCTCCCGGATCTGCCCCGTCGTCAGCTTGTCGCACAACGGCACCAACCGCTCGCAGATCTTGCGCGCATGCTCCTGGGACAGCGACGACGTCCAGCTCGTCAGCACCTGGGCCTTCGCCCAGTCCACGACCCCCGCGGGCATCCCGGCGTGCACGACCGGCACCCGCAGCACGACCCGCTCGGCGAACTCCAACTGCCAGTTCGCGGCACTGCGGGTCAAACGCCAACGCCGCGCGGATCTCGTCCGCCGCGAACTGGTCCGAATACTCCATCCGCACGACCTCCGGACACCTCGCCCACGTCGATCGACGCCAGCACAGCCGCGAGCCCCGGCCCAGGCGTCATCGACGCTAGACCCTCCGGGATCGCCCTCGCCGCTGCCATACCCCGAACCTAGACACCACCCCCGACAGTTCCGAAGGCCCAGAAAGCCGCCCAGGTAAAGAAAAAGGCAAGGATCAACGCTCGACGGGGCGACGACGGAAATCAAATCTGACGCTCAGTCAACTACGCGGACAGTGTCGCCTACGGATGCGAGTTGCGAGCCTTGGGACGCGAGCGGGCACTGGGCCGCCCCGCACGTTTCACCTTGCATCTCCAACCGTCACAGCAGCGATCCGGGCGGTCGGGCCTGCACAAGGGGGCTCAGCTCGCCGTCCAGACCCAGCCGAAGTCACGAAGCTCGGGAAGACCGGCACTCTCGGCCGAGGCGCACCCGCTGCACCGATCCACCCAGACGATCAGCCGGTCGCCGGCCCACACGCTCGAGACTCCCGCCGCCTCGGTCTGCCAGATGTCACCGGCCAGGGCGCGGTGCGGAGGCAGCCTGCCCCAGGCCCCGGTCGGGACGTCCAGGACGTGGTCAGCGCGGATCGGCAGGTATCGACCGAACGCCGCCGGGGCGGATCCGTCGTACACGGTGTTCCGGTCGTATTCCCAATTCAACGAAGGCAGCCGGGACCACGTCCGCGCGGTCGGGTTGTAGGCCGCGCCGAGGAGCGGGTTGGCGCCGTAGGTCCCGATCAGCCGGCCGCCGGCGAAGGACCACCACATCGACGCGCCGCCGATGTCCGCGGGCATGTCCGGGAGCCTGGTCCACGTGCGGGTCGACAGGTCCAGGACCGCCACCTGCACCGGCGCCCGGGTGAGCCGGCCGCCACCCTCCGTCGCGTCTGTATACGCGACCGCATAGAGAAGCGACGGTCCGTCACTCAGGACGGTCGCGTGCCCGAAGGGGTGAGGTGGCAGCTTCGCCCAGCTGTCCGCTGCAGCGTCGTAGGTGCTGTACTCGGTCGTGTCGTCCCGCAGCCGCCTGTCGAAGACGAGCGTGCTGCCGACGGACTGGGGGAACCCGAGATGGTCCGCTCCCGGCGGGTAGGCAATCCGACGCCACCTGTCGTCGGCAACCGAGTACGCGAGGAACACCGCGTCGTCGGCGCGAACCTCACCCATCCGAGGCGGCAAGGGAACCACCTCGGTGTACAACTCCCCGCCCGCGGCGACGGCCGTGTAGACGACCCCGCGGACGGGCAGGTCGGCAATCTTCCGCCACGCGTCGCGCACCGGGTCGTACGCCGCGGCGTCCCCCAGCGCCTGGCGATCCTCCGGGTAGCAGTGCGACTGGGCGCAGAGGACGCTGTGTCCGCCGAACACGATCATCTCCCGGCCCGTCCAGGCAGCACCGGCCTGCATCCGGGGGGAGAGCGGGCCGTCGGCCATCGCGGTCCACGTCCCGCGGGTGGCGGGCTCGAGGGGTATCCCTGGTTCAGCATCGCCGACGCCGGCCAGGAGCCCGCACAGCAGCAGGGCCGCGCCGGCGACCCTGCCGAGGCGCGGTCCCATCGCGGAAATGTAAGCGCGTCAGCGCGGCCGCGCCATCGCCCGACCAGACAAAGTCAGTACCCCGGGAACACCGCGCGAAGTTGGTCGAGGGTGACGCCGCCGCCGTACAGCGACACGGAGTCGGGCATGTACGGGGCCGTCAGCCGGCCGGACGTCAGGCGCAGCCACGCCTCGGTCGGGCCCTTGAAGACGGCGGCGACCTCGGACGGCGCGCCGTCCAGCAGGGTGACCTTCGCCGCCAGCGAGAGCCCGAAGGACTTGCGCGGGTCGGTGAGCTCGACCGCGACGGTCAGCGGGCGGCCGCCGGTGAGCTGGACGGCGTCGGGTTTCGCGAAGTACGGCAGGAACATCTTGCTCGTCTCGAACACGAACTCGAGTCCCTCGGGCGCCAACGCGGCCTCGCGGTCGAAGGCGACGTCGACGTCCCAGCCGTGCAGGGTCGCCTCGCTGAGGCCCATCGACGCGATCGTGAGGACGTCGGCGGGCTTGGGCAGGAACCCCAGGTCGACCCGCAGGTCTTTGCGGGTCGCCTCGTCGAGGCCCTCGAGCCGCGCGAGGATCTCCCCGCTCGACGCGATGTAGCCCGCGGCCTGATCGGCCGGCGCCATCGCGTTCCAGCGCTCCCAGACGGCGGGCGCGACGGTGTCCGCCGGCTTGTCGGCGCCCGCGAGCGCGGCGTCCACCGAGCCGAGCATGATCTCCGCCCCGCTGCCCAGGTGGCTGAACACCTGCGCAACCGTCCATTCGGAGGCGCCGGACTGCGCCGCGAGCTCCTCGGTGCCCATCTTCTCGGCCTTGCCGGCGAGCCGGTCGCGCACCGCCCGCAGCGCCGCGATTGCCTGGTCTGTCGTTGAACTCATGACCTCTCCGCCCACCTGACGCCAATTCCTCGGGTGGACGCTACCTGCGACTGGACGACCGAACGAAGCCCGCCTAGCCACGGCGGGGAACGCGAACTACCGTGAGGCGCCTGGTTGCCCGACGCCGAGGAGTGCCGTGTCCCCGCCCGCCGACGCTGCTTCCGTGCAGGCGGCGGTCCTGGCCCGGGGCGCGGAGCGCATTCGGGACGCAGCGCGTGAGGGCTACCCGGCCGTGCTGGCGGCCCTCGAGGCGGGCCTGGTGGACGTGGGCGACCCGGGGGTCATGCTCGCCCGCACGTCATTCGGCTGGGAGCCGATGTCGGCGTCCGCGCGTGCGCTGCTGCCGGGTTTCGTGGCCGTCCTGGACGACGGCGACGCCCCCGCCCCGCCGACGGACGCCGAGGTGGCAATCGTCGAGACCGGCGTGGTCGTCGTGGTCCTGCTGAGTGAGGCGACGGCCGACCCCGCGCGCACGCTCGTCATCGTGGCCCGCCTCGCCCTGCACGCGAACCGGCTGACCCGGGCGACGCGCGACAGCGACTCCGAGATCGCGGCGATGCGTAAGGTCGCGACCCGCATCCTCGCGGCGCGCGAACTGGAGGAGGGCCTCTTCGCGGTGACGCACGAGGCGCTGGCCCTGCTGCAGTCCGACATGGCGGGCGTGTTCCTGTGCGAGGACGACGAGGTCGTCATGCAGGCGTGCACGGGCAACCGCGAGGTCACCACCGCGCGGTTGCGCATGCGCCGCGGGCAGGGCTTGGCGGGCCTGGTCTTCGAGACCGGCCAGGCCGCGAAGGTCGACGACTACCTGCACAACGACGTCATCTCGGACGACTTCCACAGCCTCGCCGTCGCCGAGTCGACGCGCTCCGCACTGGGCGCTCCGCTGATCTTGGACGGGGAGGTCATCGGCGTCCTCGAGGTGTGGCGCCGGCACGAGTCGGTGTTCACCCAGGCCGAGACCGACAGGCTGGTGGGCCTCGCCGACCTGGCTGCGATCGCCCTGCACAACGCGCGCCTCTACGACGAGCGCGAGGCGAGCCTGCGCGAGGTGGAGGTCGCCCACCGCGTCCTGGAGAAGCAGTTCCACAAGGTCACCCACGCCCTCGCCCTGCAGCAGGAGCTCGTGCAGTCGCTCCTCGACGGCGAGCGTCTGTCGGGCATCGTCCGCCTCGTCGCGCAGCGCACGGAGACCTCGGTCGCCCTCTTCGACACCGACTTCGACCTGTTGGCCGGCTACCCGCTGAGCCTGGACGACACGGCGATCGGGGCGGCGTCCCGGGCCGCGATGCGCCGCACCGGCGCCTCCGGGCGGGCCACCACGTGGTCGGACTTCGACAACCAGTCCCTCGCCGTCCGCCCCGTGTTCGTGGGCGGCGACCAACTCGGTTGGCTGTGCGTGCTCACGTCCGCGTCCCCCGGCGACGACGCCGTCGAACTCGCGCTCACCCAGGCCAGCCTCACGTGCGCCCTGCACCACCTGGAGGAGCAGGCGGCCGCCCGGGCCCGCGCCGCGATGCGGGACGAGATGCTGCTCAGCCTCCTGCAGGGCTCGTCGGACGAGCGCCGCGCGGCCGCGTCCCGAGCCAAGCACGTCAACGTCGACCTACGCGGCGACCTACGCGCCTGCGTCTGCACGTTCGGCCGGATCGAGGACATCGGCGAGGCGGAGGGCTGGAGCACCGGGCACACCGAGCACGTCCGGCGGCGGTTGCTCGCGATCTGCGAGTCGGCGCTCCTGGCGACCGGTTGGCTGCGCATCGCGGCCCGGCACGGCGACGCGGTCGTCGCACTGGTGAAGGCCACCGAGGCGGCGGAACTGCGTGAGGTCCTGCAGTCCGTCGCCGAGGAGCTCGGCAAGGAGCTGCCGGGGCTCCGCGCCGGCTGGGGGGTGAGCGCCCCGCGCGGCAACCCGATGGCTCTGGCCGAGGCCTACACGGAGGCCTGGACCGCGACCCGGGCCCTCGGGCGCACCGCAGGGCGCCGCGTCGCGATCCACGAGGACCTCGGCATCCTCGGCCTCCTGCTCGCCGGCCCGAACAGCATGGACCTGCCCCGGTTCGTGGACGAGACCATCGGCCTGGCGCTCACGTACGACCGCAAGCACGGGACGATGCTCGTCGACACCCTGCGGACGTACCTGGACGCCGACTGCTCCCAGCAGGAGACGGCGGCGCGCCTGTTCGTCCATCAGAAGACGGTGAAATACCGCCTCGGGCAAGTCCAGAAGCTCACCGGGCTGGATTTACGGCATCATCATGACCGGCTCCGCGCGGACATCGCCGTGCGCGCGGCCGACCTGACCTGACGCCCCCTCACCTGGAGGATCACCCGCCGTGCTCATCCGGTTGGCCACCATCTTCGTCGACGACCAGGACCGAGCGAAGGAGTTCTACACCGACAAGCTCGGCTTCGCCCTCGAGGCCGACAACTCCTACGGGCCGGGCGCCCGCTGGCTCACCGTCGTCGCCCCCGACGAGCCGAACGGCGCGCGGTTGCTTTTGAACCTCGCGACCGGCCCGGCCGCTGACTACCAGCGCGCAACCTACGCCGCCGGCAAGCCGGCGATCGCGTTCGTCACCCGCGACATTCACGCCGAGTGCGTCCGGCTCAAGCACCGCGGCGTGACCCTGCGGATGAAGCCGACCGTCATGTCGTACGGGGGCACCGACGCCACGTTCGACGACACCTGCGGCAACATCGTCTGCCTGCACCAGGCGGGCTAGTGCCCGTCGGGACAGACGGATTCGCACGTCGGGGCATCAGACCGGTCCCGAGCTTGCCCCGTCCGCCCCGCCCGGACCACAGTGGCGGAGTCGACGAGGGAGGCCCTGTGGGACAGCAACGACTTCATCGGGACGGCCGGGACACGACCGAGACGGTCGGCGGCCACCGCGGTCTGCCGGTCGTGCACCAGCTCCAACGCAGTGCCGGCAACAAGGCTGTGGTCGGCCTCGTCCAACGGCTCGCGGCGACTGCCCCCGGCGCGACGTTTTCGGCCGGCGCCGTCGTGGACCCTACGACGACCCTGGTCGTCCGCGGGGGAAACCGGATCATGACTCCGTCCAACAAGGACCTCGAGGGCTACAACGCCGCGACCCAGAAGGGCACTGGGAACACGTGGAAAGCCGGCACCTCGACGGGGCAGTCGGTGATGTCGGAAGCAGCCGCCCTGCCTGCGGGCAAGCTTCCGACCTATGTGGTGTCCGTGCCGGCGGGCCTCGCCGTCGTCCAGTGCAACGCCCTCAACCACGCCGAGTTCAGGACGACCACGCCGGACTTGACCGCCAAACAGATCGGCGACCTGCTGAAGACCGTCGCCCTCAAGGACGCCCACCACCCGATCGTGGTGCAGCTGTCGGCCACGGAGCGCTGAGCTCGGACGTTACCGGCGTCACGGCATCGGGCCGGTGAACGCGGGTACCTCCAGGTTGGACAGAACCCAACCGTGAGGGAGACCGCGATGGTCGGCAAGATGACGTTCCTGGTGGGCGCTGCAGCGGGCTACGTGCTCGGGGCCAAGGCCGGTCGCGAGAAGTACGACCAGATTCTGGCCACCGCGAAGCAGGTCAACGAGAACCCCAAAATTCAGCAGGCAGTCGAGACCGTGACCACCAAGGGCAGCGAGATCATCGGCGAGGCGAAGGACAAAATCGTCGAGACGGTGCCCGGTGCGCGCAACGCCACGGACGACAAGGCCACGGCCGGCTCGCAGAACGGCACGACCGCGTCCATGAAGAGCTAGCCTCGTCGAGGGCTAGTTACCCAGCGCTTCCCAGCCGACGACCCCGCCGGCAAGGTCCCGGACGGCCGCGAGCAGGCCGAGTCGGTTGGCCTTGACAGCGGGGTCGTCTGCCATGACCAAGACCGCCTCGAAGAACTCGTTCACGGGGACGACCAGGGCCGCCGCCACCGAGGCGAACTGCGCCAGGTCGTCGGGGGACTCCCCCAGCTCGGCCCGCGCCTTCGCGACGGCGTCGCCGAGGGTCGCCTCGGCCGGCTCGGCGAACAGGCTCGCTTCGAACCCAGCGGGTGTGCCCGCCGGCACGATCCGGCGGACGCGCTGCATCGCCTCGGCCAGCGATGCGAAGCCCGGGTCCCCGACGAGGCTCGTCAAGGTCGCGAGCGTCGCGTCCGCCCGGGTCGGGCGGGCCGCCAGCGGCAGGACGGCTTGGACGAGGCGGTGCTCGTGCCCCGCATCCAGCAGGGCTTGCTCGTACCGGCGGACGACGAAGTCGGCTGCCTCGGCCTGCCGCGCCGCGCTGACCTCGACCGGCTCGTGAGCGGACGCGGCGGCGAGCCCGCCGGCCAGCGTGATAGCCGCCAGCCGCGGGTGCGCCCGCAGGATCGCCACGACGCCGAGCGCCGCTCGGCGCATGCCGAACGGGTCGGACGAACCCGTCGGCGCCGCCCCCAGGCCGAACAACCCGGCGAGTAGGTCGAGCCGGTCGGCGGCGGCGAGCAGTGCCCCCACCGTGGACGCCGGCAGGGCCGCGCCCGCCGAGCGGGGCATCTCCGTCTCGTGCAGCGCGGTCGCGACCTCGGTGGTCTCGCCGGCCCGGATCGCGTATTCACGCGCCATGATTCCCGCGAGTGAGGACAGCTCCACGACCATCTGCGAGGCGAGGTCGAATTTCGCCAGGGCGCCCGCTCGGGCAAGGGTGGCGCGCTCGGCGTCGGTCAGCGTCCACGGACGCGGCGAGGTCGCTCGCGATCGCCGCGATGCGGCCCGCGCGGTCGGCCATCGAGCCGAGCTTGTCGGCGAAGGTCAGCGAGGCGAGCCCGGCCTTGAACGTCTCGGGCGAGACCTCGAGGTCGGCCCGCCAGAAGAATGCCGCGTCCTCGTACCGCGCGCGCAGGACACCCTCGTTGCCCTTGCGGACGACGTCGAGATCGCAGTCGCCGTTCGCCACCGCGACGAAGTGGGCCTGCAGCGAACCGTCGGCCCCCCGCACCGGCAGGTAGCGCTGGTGCTTGCGCATGACCGTGACGAGGATGTCGGCCGGCAGGTCGAGATAGGACGGGTCGAACGAGCCCAGCAGCGGATTCGGCGTCTCGACCAGGTCGGTGACCTCGTCGATCACCTTCGCCTCGCCGTCGACGTCGATCGTCGCACCCACGGTCGCCGCGAGTTCGACGGCGCCGGCGACGATCTGACGGCGGCGTTCGGCGGCGTCCACCGTGATGCGCGCGGCGGCGAGCACGCTCGGGTACGCCGAGGCGGAGGGCACGTCGACGATCGGGGACGCGGCGTTGCGGTGAACCTGCGTCGCCCGGCCGCTCGCGAGGGACGACACCGCGAACGGGACGACGGCGTCGCCGAGGAGCGCGAGCAGCCAGCGGATCGGCCGGGTGAACGACAGCCCGGGCGCGTTCCAGCGCATGTTCTTCTCCGAGCGCAGGCCCGTGACGACCTCGGGGAGCAGCGCCGCGAGCACCTCGAGCGCGGACCGGCCGGGGACGTCGGAGGTGATACCCACGTACTCCACGCCGTCGATCTCGACCCGGCCCAGCGCCGCGGGGTCGACGCCCTGCCCGCGGGCGAAGCCCTGCGCCGCCTTCGTCGGGTTGCCGTCCGCGTCGAACGCCGCGGACACCTTCGGGCCCCTTGACCGTGCGGACCGAGTCCTCCTCGCGGGCCGCGACGTCGGCCACGGTGGCGACCACGCGCCGCGGCGACGCAAGCACCTCGATCGCGCCGTGCGCCAACCGCGTCGCGGCCAGCTTGTCGGTCAGGGCGGTGCGCACCGCCTCGGCCGTCTTCGCGACCTCGTGCGGCGGCATCTCCTCGACGCCGATCTCGAACACCAGCGGCGCCGGCCCGGTCGGGACGGTGCCGGCGTCCGCGAGTGGCGGGGTAGGCAGCGGGTCCGGGATGCCGAGGGGGTGCCCGAGTTCGGACCGGCGCGCGATCCACAACTCGGCGACCTCGCGGGCCAGGTTGCGCATCCGGCCGAACGCGACCGCGCGCTCCGTCGTCGAGATCGCGCCGCGCGAGTCGAGGACGTTGAACGCGTGCGAGCACTTCAGGACGTAGGAGTGCGCCGGCACGGGCAGCTTCGCGTCGACCATCCGGCGCGCCTCGGACGCGTACAGCTCGAACAGTTGGCGGTTCGTCTCGATGTCGGCGTCGTCGAGGTAGTAGCGGCTCATCTCGTACTCGCCCTGGCCGAACGCCTCGCCGTAGGAGATGCCCGGCGCGTACGAGATCTCCTTGAAGTGCCCGACGCCCTGCAGGGCCATCAAGATGCGCTCCATGCCGTAGGTCAGCTCGACCGCAACCGGGTCGAGGGTCTGGCCGCCGACCTGCTGGAAGTAGGTGAACTGGGTGATCTCCATGCCGTTGAGCCACACCTCCCAGCCCAGGCCCCAGGCGCCGATCGCCGGCTGCGCCCAGTTGTCCTCGACGAAGCGGACGTCGTTGGCGGTCGTGTCGATGCCGAGCGCCTCGAGGCTGCCGAGGTACTGCTCCTGCGGGTCGCCGGGTTCCGGCTTGAGGATCACCTGGAACTGCGTGTGCATCTGGATCCGGTTCGGGTTCTCGCCGTAGCGGGCGTCGTCCGGGCGGACGGACGGCTCGACGTACGCGACCCGCCACGGCTCCGGCCCGAGCACGCGCAGGAACGTCGCCGGGTTCGCCGTACCCGCCCCGACCTCCGTGTTCATGGGCTGGACGATCATCGCGCCGCGCTCGGTCCAGTACGCGGTGAGGGCGAGCAGCGCATCCTGCATGGTCAGGGGGATCGACACGGCGGCAGTCCTGTCTGGATACGTCGGCACGAAGCCACGAGTTTAGTCACCGGCGATCGGCGGCCCCTCGACGAACGTCCTGACGCCTCCTCACTTCCGGTGAGCGCGCGATAACGACGCATTATGACAATTCGCTGGTCTATATGTCTCCTTTTCGTTATTGACCTTGTATTGATTTAACAACTACCTTTTCGTGACCTACGAACTACGGGGGTCACACATGCCCGCCAACACCCACAGACGCGCCCGTCACCGGCGCCCCTCCCACCGTCGCACCCGGGTCCTCACCGTCGTCGGCGGCGTCGTCCTCGCCTCCGGCACGGGCATGCAGACCGCCCAGGCCGCGCGCGCGCCCGCGCTCACCATGACCATCCCCACGGAAGTGACGGTCGGTCAGACCGGCGTCCCGGCCAGCCTGACGCTGACGAACGGCAACTCCACGCCGCACGAAGGCGACGACCAGATCATCTGCAACCTCGGCGACGCCGCAGCCGACTGCTCGGGCGAGCCCGGCATCGTGTTCACGCCGGCCTGCTCGGACCTGAACATGAACCTCAACTGTACGAACCCGGGCCAGGAGCCCGGGGTCTTCACCGTCACCAGCGCCGACGGCCGAGACGGAACAGCGTGCGCAGGCGTAGTTTTCGACATCACGGAGGCCGAGGAACCGTTCGGCTCCGTCCGGCTCACCCCGGCAGGCAACGCGCACGTCGTCCTCGAGGAGGCCGGCGCCTCCTGCATCATCGACCTTCTCCTGACGGTCGAGAAAATGCCCGAGGTCGACGCCCTACCCGACCCAGGCACGCAGACCCGTCCGGCCGGCCGGTTCGACGTGAACCACAACCCGGGCGGGAGCGGAGTGGCCCGGGCGGCCACGTCGGTCACCGTGCTGCAGGCGACGCCGACGCTGTCCACCGACGCCTCGGACGACGTGACGGTCGGTGAGGGCGTCACGGACAGCGCGACCCTCACCGGCGTGGTCGCCCCGCAGGAGGGAGCCACGGTCACGTTCCGGCTGTACGGGCCGGACGACGACGACTGCTCGGGCGACTTCATGACCGACGCGGTCGACTTCCCCACCGACGGCACCGACACCGTCGCCACCTCCCCGCTCTTCCCGACCGAGCCCGGCGTCTACCGCTGGGTCGCCTCCTACAGCGGCGACGCCAACAACACCCCCGTGACGGGGCTCTGCGGCGACGCGAACGAGAGCGTCACCGTGAGCGCGGCCGAACTTGCCACGCCGACCATGACCACCGACGCCTCGGACGACGTGCAGGTCGGCGGCGTCATCAGCGACACCGTGACCCTCGACGGCCTCGTCGACCCCGAACCCACCGGCACCGTGACCTTCAACCTCTACGGCCCGGACGACGACGACTGCAGCGACTCGATCTGGCTCGACGCGATCGACGGGCTGGCCGACGGCGTCCCGAAGAGCTCCGCGGGCTACAACACCACCCAACCGGGCGTGTACCGCTTCGTCGCCACCTACAGCGGCGACGCGAACAACAACCCGGTGGCAGGCGCGTGCGGCGACGCCGGCGAGAGCGTCACGGTCTCCCCGGCGCCGGACCCCGACCCGGAACCCGAGCCGGACCTCACCTGTGCCGGCCTCGAGGCGACGATCGTCGGCACCGACCAGGGCGAGACGCTCGTCGGCACCAGCAAGCGTGACGTGATCGTCGCTCTCGGCGGCAAGGACCGCATCTTCGGCGCCAGCGGGGACGACGTGATCTGCGCCGGCGGCGGCGACGACCGCGTCGAAGCCGGCAGCGGTCACGACCGCGTCTTCGGCGGGGCCGGTGAGGACCAGATTGACGGCGACAGCGGCAACGACGAAGTGCACGGCGACGGCGGAGCCGACCGGATCCACGGCGACAGCGGCAACGACGAGCTGCACGGCGACGGCGGAGCCGACCGGATCGACGGTGACAGCGGCGACGACGAGCTCCGCGGCGGCCCCGGAAACGACGTCCTGCGCGGCGGGAGCGGCACCGACAGCGGCGCGGGCGGCGGTGGAGCCGACCAGCTGACCAACATCGAGAACGTGTTGTAGGCCCTACCCCGCGACCCCGGACGGCGCGGCGGACCCCACGGTCCGTCGCGCCGTCCGGCGTCCCGCCCGGGGTCGGCATAGCATGGCCGGGCCGACCGCCCCGGACGAAAGTGAGCGCAGCGCAATGAGATTTCGCGCGAGGAACGCCAGGTTCGCGCTAGTCGCGCTGACGGCCGGCTCGCTCCTGCTCGGCGGGTGCGGCAAGGGGTCCGACTCCGAGGACGACGACGGCGTGGACGCTCTGGCCGACGACGCCCGCAACTTCCTCGGCCAGTTTGCGAATGTGCCGAAGGCGCCCGACGGCTCGCCCGAGATCACCGGCGTCGCCAACATGACGATCGCCGAGGGCAAGACCCGCGTCGAGGTCCTGGTCGGCGGTCTCGACAGCAAGGCTTCCTACGTGGCGCACGTCCACAACGACGTCTGTTCGGCAGCGGACCCCGGCGGCGCGCACTACAAGTTCGACGCGGACGGCGGCGACCAGCCGCCGAACGAGATCCACCTCTCCTTCGCCGACGAGCCCGCGAGAGCCGGATCCACGGCCCCGCCCGTGTCCACCAAGGGCGGGGAGGCGGAGGTCACCGTCGACCGCGAGGTCGGCCCAGAGGCGAAGTCGGTCGTGATCCACGTGCTGCGCGCCGCTGGCGCGAGCTCGGACGAGGCGAAGCCGCCGAAGATCTCCTGCGCGGACCTGAAGCCGGACGACGGCTCGATCCTCGGCCCCGCCTCGACCGGCGAGCCGGACGAGGGCGACGACGCCGAGTCCGAAGACACCCCCGAGCCGACCTCGAGCCCGTCGGCGAGCGCGAAACCCGAGAAGTCGGCCAGCGCGAAGCCGTCTTCCTGAACGTCCTCCGGAACCGTCTTCCTGAGTCGAGGCGGGTGGCCCGAAATCGCCGAAATGGGCGAATTGTGAAACGTCGGGGGCGCTCGGCACGATAGGCAGACGTGAAGCCGTCTCATGGCGTCCCGCTCGCAAGCTCGGTGACGCTCGGTCGGGATCAGGTGCCGGGCTGCGGCAGACACACCGCAGCCCGGCGGGATCTCCCGTCTCGACGGCGTCGTTCGCGATTCTTGACGATCCGTCAGAATGCTTTCCTGGCGGGATTTTCCGTCTGCATCCTCGCTATTTCGCTTACCGGGCTGGAATCTTCCGCCCGGGCGGCCGACTCGACGGTGAGCCTTGCCGGAGCGCAGGGCGGGCGCGCGATCGAACCCGGCGGGCGGGGTGGAACCGTCGCGGCGACGCTTGATGTGACGACATATCAGATCCTGCGGCTGGCCGTCGGCGGAGCCGGCGACGACGGCTGCTCCGGACAGGTCTGCCGGTACGACAACGGGGGCGGCGCGAGCGACGTGCGGACCGGCCCGGGGCTCGCCGACCGAATCCTCGTCGCGCCGGGCGGGGGCGGCGGCAGCGGCTACGCGGCGCCGGAGGTCGCCGGCGTCCGGTGGTCCCCCGGGAGCCGCGCCGGTGACGGCGCAATCACGCTGACCTACCACCGTCCCTGAGGTTGCGTCAGGTCGCCGCCTGGTCACTTCGTTCCGACTTCACGCGCCGCCGGCACACTTCCTGCGCCGTGCACACCGCAGGAGGTGGGTCGCCGGCGAGTAAAGTCGAACCGTCCGACCCCGAGAGCAGCGACACGCCAGGCTGCGTCGGCGCTGCTAGCCGCACGGACCTCCGTCTGCCCTCAGGCCGGACGGTGCCGGTGCACGGCGACCCGCGCGGGCCGCACGGACCGCCCGCCCGCGACGCGCAGCCCGACGTCCAGGACGGCGGCGACGGTCCGGTCCAGCGCCGGGTCGCCGGTCGTCCCGGACCTCGGCGGCCTCCATCGTCGCGGCGTCGAACTCGTCGCCGACGGCCGGTTCGACCAGCGTCCCGCCGCGCCCGGCGAGCAGCCGTTCCAGCCCGGCGGCGAAGGCCTCGAACGCCTCGCGCTCGCGCCGGTACCGGGACGGTCGCGGCGCACGCCACCGCGTCGGCGCGCAGGGCGAGGAGCTCGACGAGCAGCGGCAGGTCGGCGCCGGCGCGCTCGCGTGCGTCCCGCGCCCTCGCCTCGTCCGAGAGCCGGGCGAGGGTGTCGGCCTGCCGGCTCGCGATCGCGGACGAGGTCGTCCACCCGGTCGCGTCAGGTCCTGCAAGCTCGGCTCCGCCACCCGGCGATCGTACGGCCGGAGGATCACCGGACCGGCCACGAAGCCATCGCGGATCGCTACGCTCGCGGCCGTGACGATTCACGGGATCGACCTCGGGACGACGAACTCCGCGATCGCGCGCACCGACGCGGACGGGCGGCCGGAGGTGCTCGCCGGGATGACCGGCGACACGACGGTCCCGTCGGTCGTGCTGTTCACCTCGACGGACGAGCACCTCGTCGGCGAGGGTGCCCGGCGGCAGGCCCGCCTCGACCCGGAGCACGTGTGCTCGCTGGTGAAGCGCCGGATGGGCGACGCCGAGTGGCGGTTCGTCGGCGCACCACAAGTCCTGGTCGGCGCCCGCGGTGTCGGCGCTGATCCTGCGCAGCCTCGTCGCCGACGCGGAGTTCGCGACCGGCGACGCCCGTGCACCGCGCGGTGATCACCGTCCCCGCGTACTTCGGCGACGAGGAGCGCCGCGCGACCGTCCTCGCCGGGCACGTACGCGGGCCTCGAGGTCGCGGCGGTCCTGTCCGAGCCGATCGCCGCCGCCCTGTCCTACGGCTTCGGGCGCCTCGACGGCCGGCTCGGGCCTGACGAAGGAGCACCGACGGCCTGCACGAGACCGTCCTCGTCTACGACCTGGGCGGCGGCACGTTCGACGCGACGGTGATCGAGCTCGCCGACCGGCGGATCACCGTCCTCGCCGTCGAGGGCGACCACCAACTCGGCGGCGCCGACTGGGACGAGCGGCTCGCGCTGCACCTGTCGCGCCGGTTCTGCGCCGACCACCCGGACGCGGAGGACCCGCTCGACGACTCGGCCGGCGCGCAGGAGCTCGTGCTGGCCGCGGAGCGCGCGAAGCACGAGCTGACGGACAGTGAGTCGACGCAGGTCGTCGTGACGCACGACGGCGCGCGGGCGGTGATCACGCTGACCCGCGCGGAGCTCGACGGAGATGACCGCGACGCTGCTGCGCCGCACGGTCGACCTCACCCGGGACTGCCTCGCCGCCGCCGGCCGCCGCGGCGTCGACAGCGTCGACCGGGTGCTGCTCGTCGGCGGGTCCTCCCGGATGCCCGCCGTGGCCGCCGCGCTGCGCGCACGACCTCGGCCTCGACGCCCGAGCTGCACGACCCCGATCTGGCCGTCGTCCGCGGCGCGGCGATCTTCGGCGAGAAGCTGGAGCTCGAGCGCATGGTCACCGACGACCTGGTCACCCGCGGGCGGCTGGCGCGCCGGCGCGCCGCTGGACGACGCCGGCCCCGACCTGGACGACGCGTGCCGCCGGGTCGCCGACGCCTTCGGGCTGCCGCTGGCGCAGGTGCGCCGCGCGGTGCAGGTCCGCGTCGACACCGTCGTCTCCCGCGGGCTTCGGCGTGCTCGCCGTCTCCGACCAGACCTGCAGATCGAGGCGACCTGGCTGGTCCAGCGCAACGACCCGCTGCCGATCCGGGTGCACCGCTCGTTCGGGACCGTCCGCGACGACCAGGAGGCCGTGAGCCTGACGGTCGTCGAGCAGCAGGGCCAGTCGGCGACGCCACGCCCCGAGGACGCCAAGATCCTGATCGCCGGGCTCATCGACGACATCCCGCCCGGCTACCCCGAGGGCAGCGAGGTGCGGGTGACGTTCGAGATGGGCTTCGACGGCGTCCTGCGACGTGACGGCCCATCACGTGGACGCCGACCTGCCGCTGATCTTGAGCGCGCAGACGCAGGCGACCGGTCTCGCAGGCCGAGGTGGCCCGCGAGCGCGACCAGGTCCAGCGCGCCCGCCGGCGTGAGATCTGAGCGGTGGAGTTCGACCCGAACGACTACCGCAAGCGCGTGCTCGCGGCGGTCGAGGCGCGCGGCGGGCCGCAGACGTCCGACCCGTTCGAGCTCTACGACCTCGCCGCTGGACGACGCCGAACGGCTCTCGGACGCCGCCGTCGCCGAGCGGGTCGCCGAGGTCTGGGCGTTCTGGCAGCGCCAGCGCGACCACCCGAAGTACGGCACGCTCGTCGCCGCCGCTGGTCGCCGGGCACGACGCGGCGCAGCGCGCGAACTGCTGGACACCGCGCGCGCCCGGGCTGGCCCTCGCGAACCGGGTCCGCGCCGACCGGGCGAGCCGGGACGCGTCCCGCTACGACCTGCTCGACGGCGCCGTCGCCGCCCTCGTCGACGCGGCACGGCGGCATCCCGCGCGACAAGCTGGCCGGTCTGGAGCGAGCTCGGCCGCGGCGCCGGGCTGACGCCGACGAGGTGACCGCCCGGCGTGCGCTTCCACCGCGTCGTCGACCCGGCGCCCGCGCCCGTCCCCGCGCCGCCGCCGCCCGACCGGCGACCCCGTCCCCGACCACCGGCGCCGGCAGGTCCGCGCGCTGCTCGACGAGCTCGGCCGGATCTGGCAGTCGGCGCCGCCGGTGACGCTGTTCGCCTTGCTGGGCTGCGATCCGGACGCCGAGCACGGCGAGATCACCGCGCTCGCCGTCCGCCTGGCGGTCCCGCGCCGAGAGCTGCCGTCGGACCGCGTCCGGACCGTCGTCGACGAGCTGCTGGTGCACGTCGGCGACCTGCTCGAGTCGGGGCCCGCGATGCGCGACGCGTACCTGGACAGCGTCGCCGCCGACGTCGCCGAGCAAGCTGCGGCCGCGGGTGCGGCGCCGCCGTGCTCGTCGAGGACCGGCTCACCGCCGCCGACCACGCGCACCTGGTGGACGAGGCCGCGGCGCTCGGCCTGGACCCCGCCCGGTCGCGGCGGGTGCTCGCCGACGTGGCCGCCGAACTGGGCGCGTCGCCGTGGACGCCCCCTACCCGGCACGCGGCTCGCTCGCGCGGCGGCGCGGACTCGCCGCGCCGCGCGCGGGCTCGCGGCCGGGCTCCGGGCGGGCGGGTCACCGGGCGGACGGATCGACACGCGCCGACCGGACCGTCCCGGCGGGACGTGCCTGGGAGGCGCCGCTGCGGGCGGCCCGGGCGGCGCTGCGGGCCGGGCGTCCGGTCGAGGCGGAGCGGCTCGTCGAGGACGCCCGGCGGGCCGCGATGCCGGAGCGGCAGCCGCCGATCTCGGCCGCGGCGGACGAGGTCGCCGCAGTGCTGACCGAGGCGCGGCTGCGCTGGCGCAGCGCCGGCGCCGCCCTCGACGGGCGCCGCTACGCCGAGGCCGCCGAGCATCTGGAGCAGCTCGACCCGGACGGCGGCGGACGTGCCCGGTCCCGGACGGCGCCGGGCCCGACGGCCCGCTGGCCCGGGCCCGCGCCGCGGTCGAGGAGGCGGACCGCCTGCGTCGCGGAGGCCCTCGCAGGCCCGGAGCCGGCGCCGCCCGCGCCCGGCTGCTGGCCGCCCTCGCCGCCTGCCCCGGGCATCCCGGCGGCGCTGGCGGCGCTGGCGTCCGTCCCGCTGGCGGCCGCCCGGCGCCGTGTCCGCGGCCCGGCTCGCGGACGGGTCCGTCACCGTGTCCTGGGCGCCCTCGCCGTCTCCGGAGAGTGCATCTACCGGGTCAGCCGTCTCGACCGCGACGGCACCTGGCGGACGGTCGGGCGGACGAGCGGCACCGGCGTCACCGACGGCGGCGCGGCACCCGGGTCCCGCGTCCGCCCGTGTACGCGGTCGTCGCCTTGCAGGCCGGGCGCTCGTCCCCGCAGGCCCGCTCCGACGATCGCCCGCCGACGCCGATCGCGGCGGACGTCCCCGCGCCCGCGCGACGTGCGGGCCGACGCGCGCGCCGGACGGGACGGTGGACGTCACCTGGGCCGCCGACCGGCCGCACCCGCCGGTCTCGAGTACCGGGTCAGCCGACTCGCCCCGGACGGGTCCTGGCGCGTCGTCGGCCGGACCGGCGGGCGGCACCTGTCCGACGGCGGTGCCCCGCCCGACCCGCTGCCGGTCTACGCCGTGACCGCCCGGCACGGCGGCGCCGCCTCCGGAGCCGGCCCTGTCGACGCAGGGTCACGCCGCCCGTGACACCGGCTCATCTGACGATTCGTCAGGACCGGTTGCGCCGGACGTCGACCCGGAGCCGGGCGGCATGCCCGGCGCCCGCGACCTCGCCCTCGACGCGGTGACGGGCCGCCTCGTGTTCACCTGGCCGGACGGGGTCACCGAGGTGATGGTCGTGCTGCGCGACGGGACCCCGCCGCTCGCACCCGGACGACCCCGCCGCGACGGCCTGGAAGGTCACCAACACCCGGTACGAGATCGACGGCGGCGTCCGCCTGCCCGCCCGCACGCACCGACGGGCCCCGGCACGTCGCCGTCGCCAGCTGCCGGCGCGCGGACGGCAAGCTCGTCGTCGCCCCCGGCTTCGCCCCGTCCGCCCGCCTGGACCTTGCCGACCGCTGAGGTCACCCCCACCCCGTGCGTCCGGCAATCAGCGTCCTATATAACGAGCCGTTTGCCGGACGCAAGGGGTGCGGGGTGACCTCAGCGCTCGCAGACCACGCCGTCGTGGTCCGCGTCGGTGTACCAGGCGTACTCGGGGTCCGCGCCCGGAGACGTACGGGCCGTAGCCGGCCGGGACGGCGTCCTTGCAGTAGGGGAACCGCGGGTCCAGACCCGAGCTCGCCGGCGCCTTCGGACGGTGCTTCGGGGCTCCGGCTCGGCGACGCCGAGACCGGCGGGTGCCAGGACGGGCGCGTCGCCGACGGGGGCGTCCTGCGCCGGGGCATTTGGCGAGGACGCGGTCGATCGCGTCCCGCTCGGCGGCGGTCACCCACAGGGTGTACTTGGCCTTCACGGCGACCTGCCGCGCGACGTACGCGCACCGGTAGCCCTTGTTGGCGGGCAGCCAGGACGCCGCGTCCGCCGCGCCCTTCTGCCGGTTCGCGGAGGCGTCCACCGCGAGCAGGTTCAGCGGGTCGTTGGCGAAGGCGATGCGCTTGCGCACCTCCCAGCGCTCGGCGCCCTTCTGCCAGGAGTCGGCGAGCGCGACGACGTGGTCGATGTCGATCTCGGATGCGCCGCCACGGACGAAGCGGATCGCCTCGGCGGTGTACGGATCTGACGCGGCATCACCCGACAGGACGACGCAGTCCCGGGTGCCCGGCCGGAACTCGGGGTTCGTCAGATCGCGGCGCAGGATGTCGTTGCGCGTGTCGCAGCCGTTGCGGTCGACGTCCGCCCAGGCCTGGCCGTACTGGTCGCGGGCGTAACCGGTCGACGGCGCGCGGCCCTTGACCGCGAGCGTCCCCAGCAACGTGACTGCACTCCCGCTCGCGGGCACCGCCGACGAGCTCGGGGACGACGTCGGAACCGGCTGCGTGGACGGTTCCGGGCCCGCCTCCGGGGTCGCCTCCGGGGTCGCCTCCGGGGTCGCCCCTGGGATCGCCTCTGCGGACGGTTCCGGGGACGCGGTGGACGCCGACGCAGTTTCCTGCGCCGACGCGGCCGCCGGCGGCTCGACCGAGCCCGACGTGCACGCGGTGAGAGCAACCAGCACGAGCGCGCCGAGGGTCGCCGACCCCCGGATGCGTGCCGTCACCGATCGCCCCCGATCGCGGATGGATGCTCCGGCCCGGCAGGGCGGGAGTAGCCGGTCCCGCCGGCCGACTTCCGCATCCCGCCCCGCCTTTGCCATGAACTCCCGCGGAACCATGTTCCCGAACCGGCCGTGGTCCGTGCTTCCACCGTCCGGCCAGTGATCAACCGGCCGAAAGTACTACTCCGGATCGGAGCAGAACCACCTACCGGGACGGCGGCGGGAGCACCGCACCCCGGCACGGCCGCACCCGCCGCGCTCCGCGGGCGAGCAGCCCGTTGAGCTCGAGCTGCGCGTGCGGGACGTCGCTGGTGCGGGACGAGAACGGCAACCGGACGTCCCGGTGCCCGGCCAGGCGCTCGAGGCGCAGGACGATGCCGTACCGGTCGAGGACCAGCGGGCACGACCCGCACCACCCCGGCCAGCAGCTCCGGGACGACGAGGCGGGTGAGCACCTCGACCGCGTCCGGGTGCGCCGTCGCGATGTGCAGGAGCATGTCGGCCTCGCACGTGGCGAGCGGGTCGACCTCCGCGGCCGCCAGCGCCACGGGGTCCACGACCGTGATCGTCCCCGCTTCGTCGAGCTCGGCACCGTGCACGTCGAGGGCCAGCTCGACCATGTGCAACTTCCCGTTGTCAGAGCAGGTCGCCGGGTGGTTTAGGCTAAGAGATCCGTGCACAGCAACTCTGGCGCGGACCCGGTCTCGGACAGCCACTGCGGCGACGTCCGTGACCTCGATCTTGGCAGGCACCCGACCACCAACTTGGGTGTCGACCTCGGTCACGAGACAGGAATGAGCAGGCGCCCACAGGAACAGACGTCCTACGGCGTCAACCGAGTGCAGCCCGACGAGATCGCAACGATGCTCGCCGGTGGTGACTGTGAGGGAATCAGCTGCGACGAGCAGCGATCTCACTCGCTCCGCAGAGGTCGGGCCCCCGCCCCCCGAGCTGAGCGCGCCATCGCTGCACTCGTTTGGCTGTGTCACGTCAGTACTCCTAAGGTTAGCCTCGCCTAACTCTACCGGAGCGATACGTGAATTCATCCCGACCGAAGGCCAAGCGTTCCAGGGCGCTGGGCATCCCGCTGACTCCGAAGTGCGTCAAGTACTTCGAGGCGCGGCCCTACCCGCCCGGCGTCCACGGCCGCGGCCGTAAGCAGAACTCGGACTACAAGGTCCGACTGCTCGAGAAGCAGCGTCTGCGCGCGCAGTACGACATCAGCGAGACGCAGATGCGTCGCGCCTTCGAGGACGCCCACCGCGGTGCCGGCAAGACCGGTGAGTCGCTGGTGGAAGACCTCGAGACCCGCCTGGACGCGCTCGTCATGCGCTCCGGCCTGGCGCGCACGATCTACCAGGCCCGCCAGATGGTCAGCCACCAGCACATGGAGGTGAACGGCTCCCGCGTGGACCGTCCGTCCTACCGCGTGCAGCCGGGCGACATCGTCGGCGTCTCCGAGCGCAGCCGCAACAAGAAGAACTTCCTCGTGGCTGCGGCCGGCGCCAACGCCCCCGAGGTCATCCCGCCGTACCTGCAGGTCAACCACGGCACGCTGCAGTTCCGGCTTGAGCGGCCCCCGGTTCGCGCCGAGGTCCCGGTCATCTGCGACGAGCAGCTCGTGGTCGAGTACTACTCGCGTTAAGCACTAGCCCCACCGGCCTCTTGGCCGAGATCGACTCCGGTGGACGGGGAGGTACGGCAGACCGCCGTACCTCCCCGTTCGGCTGTCCGGATCCAGCGCCTAGAGTGCCCGGCGTGACGAAGCTGATGATCTCCGAGGTGCTCGCGGGCAGCGTCGCCCCGGGCGCCACCGTGACGGTGCAGGGCTGGGTGCGGACCCGGCGGGACTCGAAGGCGGGGCTGTCGTTCCTCGCCGTCCACGACGGGTCGTGCTTCGCCACGCTCCAGGTCGTCGCCCGGCCGGCGCTGGACGAACTACGACGCCGAGATCACCCGCGTCACGACCGGCTGCGCGGTGATCGTCACCGGGACGCTCGTCGAGAGCCAGGGCAAGGGCCAGACCGTCGAGGTGGACGCGTCCGCGGTCGAGGTCGTCGGCTGGGTCGAGGACCCCGACACGTACCCGGCGGCGGCGAAGCAGCACACGTTCGAGTACCTCCGCGAGATCGCGCACCTGCGCGCCCGGACGAACACGTTCGGCGCCGTGACCCGCGTCCGGCACTGCCTGTCGATGGCCGTCCACCGCTTCTTCCACGAGCGCGGCTTCTACTGGATCCACACGCCGATCATCACGGCGAACGACGCCGAGGGCGCCGGCGCGATGTTCCGGGTCTCGACCCTCGACCTCGCGAACCTGCCGCGCACGCCGGACGGCGCCGTCGACTTCTCGCAGGACTTCTTCGGCCGCGAGGCCCACCTGACCGTCTCCGGCCAGCTCAACGTCGAGACGTACTGCCTCGCGATGAGCAAGGTCTACACGTTCGGCCCGACGTTCCGCGCGGAGAACTCCAACACCGCGCGGCACCTCGCCGAGTTCTGGATGATCGAGCCGGAGATCGCGTTCGCCGACCTCGCCGCCGACGCCGACCTCGCCGAGGACTGCCTCAAGTCGATCTTCAAGGCCGTCCTGGACGAGCGCGCGGACGACCTCGCGTTCTTCGCCCAGCGCATCGACCCGGACTGCGTCGGCCGGCTCGAGCGCTTCGTCGAGTCCAGCTTCGAGCGCATGGACTACACCGACGCGATCGCCGCCCTCGAGCAAGGCGGTCGACGGCGGCCGCAAGTTCGAGTTCCCGGTGCACGTGGGGCGCCGACCTGCAGTCCGAGCACGAGCGCTACCTGACCGAGGAGCTCGTCGGGCGGCCCGTCGTCGTCATGAACTACCCGAAGGAGATCAAGGCGTTCTACATGCGCGCCAACGACGACGGGCGGACGGTCGCCGCGATGGACGTCCTCGCCCCCGGCATCGGCGAGATCATCGGCGGCATCCAGCGCGAGGAGCGGCTCGACGTCCTCGACGCCCGCATCGACGAGCTCGGGCTGAACCGCGACGACTACTGGTGGTACCGCGACCTGCGCAAGTACGGCACCGTCCCGCACGCCGGGTTCGGCCTCGGCTTCGAGCGCACCATCGTGTACGCGACCGGCATGGCCAACATCCGCGACGTCATCCCGTTCCCGAGGACCCCCCGCAACGCGGACTTCTAGCCCGGCTCGTCGTCCTCGAGCAGCTCACGCAGGGCGCTCGCGGCCAGCGCGTCGCCGGACTCGGCGCCCAGCCGATAGTGGGTCTCCGCCTCGACGCGGTCGCCCTGGGTCTCGAGCAGCACGCCCAGGTTGTGGTGACAGTAGGTGTCGCCGGCGCTGATGCCTTCGCGGTATGCCTCGGCCGCCGCGGCCTCGTCGTCGAATTCGTCGCGGTACAGGTTGCCTAGCGGCAGCAGGCATTCGCGCTCCCCGAGCTTCGCACCCCGCTCGAGGACGCGGCGCGCCTCGTCGACCCGGCCGGTCCCGCGCAGGAGCGAGGCCAGGTCCGCCCGGGCGGACGGGTAGTGCTCGGCGCCCTCGCGGAGTTCCGTTCCAGCGCCGGGTCCAGGCTCGTGCACCAACGCCGGGAGGCCCGGACGCCGCGCGCGGACTCGCGAAACGCCTGCAGCGCGCCGGCCAGGTCGCCGAGCTCGTCCAGCGCGTTGCCCAGATTCAGCCACGCGTCCGTCTCACCTCGGGCCGCCGCCCGTTCGAACGCGTCGACCGCCTCCGTCCAACGCCCCTGTTCCCTCAGGGAGTTGCCCAGGTTGAACAGCGCCACCACGTCGCCCAGGTTGGCGGCGCGGCGGAAGCACAGCTCTGCGTCCGGCTCGCGCCCCAGGTCGGCGAGGTCGCACCCGATGTTGACCAGCTCGTCGACATCGGTGCAGGAGGCGAGGTTGGCGAGCCGTTCGGCGTACGGGTCACTCATCGCACCATCGTCCCCCACCGCCGCACGTCAGGCGTCCGCCTCCGCTGAGATCAGGTAGCGCCGGACGTCCGCGTCGAGGATCTGGGCCGACTGTTCCTGGCTCGGCCCGGACCCGCGGAACGCGTCCAGCTCCGCCTCGGACGCCCAGCGCTCGTAGATGTCGATCCGGCCGGCCTCGACGGTGTCGGCCGTGATCGCGAAGTCGAGGCAGCCCGGCGCGCGGCGGGCCGCTTCGACGACCGCTACGCACTCGCGCAGGTAGTCGTCCCGCTCGGCGGCGTCGACGGTGATCCGCCCGGCGATGATCAGCATGCGTCCTCCTCAGGTCCCGGCCGGCACCCGCGCCCCGCTGCGGGCGACGACCGTGGCGTCCGACCCGAGGTAGGAGCTGATCACCCGCGGGTGGGCCAGCACCTCCGCGGGCGGTGCCGGACGCGATGACCGCCCCGGTCTCCAGCGCGACGAGCTCGTCGCACAGCGAGGCCATCAGCGCCATGTCGTGCTCGACGACGACCATCGAGCAGCCCAGCTCCGCCTGGACCCGGCGCAGGACGGGGACGAGCGCCTCCGCCTCGCGCTGCGCGACGCCCGCCGACGGCTCGTCGAGCAGGACGACCGTCGGGCGACTGCGCCAGCACGCACGCGAGCTCGACGATCCGCCGCGTCCCGGTGGACAGCTCCGAGTTCAGGTGGTCCCGGTAGCGGTCGAGGCCGAGCGTGCCGAGCAGTTCCTCGACCCGGACGGCCACGGCGTCGTGCACGTCGAACGCCGCCGGCAGCCACAGCGCGACCGCGAGGGCGTCCCGGTTGGCGAGGTGCCGGTCGAGCGCGACGGCGATCGTCTCGGCGACCGTCAGGCCGGGGTAGAGCCGCGCGTCCTGGAACGACCGGCCGAGGCCCGCGGCCGCACGGAGGTGCGCGGGCGGCGTCCGCGAGGTCGTCGCCGCCCGAGCCGGACGGTGCCGGCGTCCGCCGCGAGGAACCCGGACAGCAGGTCGAACACCGTCGTCTTGCCGGCGCCGTTGTGCCCGATCAGCCCGACGATCCGCCCCTTCGGGACGACGAGGTCGACGGAGTCCACGACCGTGATGCCGCCGAACCGCTTGGTCAGCCCCCGCGCCTCGAGCGCCGGCGGGCAGTCACCCCGTGCGTCCGGCAGAGAGCGTCCTATAACGCTCACTTTGCCGGACGCTACGGGGGTCGCGGCCGCGCGCCCCGAGGAACACCGCCCGCAGGATGTCCGGACGGTCCAGCAGGTCGGCCGTCCGGCCGGAGAACCGCACGCGGCCCTTCTCCAGGAACACCGCCCGCTCGGCGAGCAGCAGCGCGACGTTCACGGACTGCTCGACGACCACGACCGTCGTGCCCTCCCGGTTGATCCGACCGACGACGTCCACGAGTTCGGCGACGACGGACGGCGCGAGCCCGAGCGAGAGCTCGTCGATGCACAGCACCTTGGGTCGGACGGCCAGGGCCATCGCCAGCGAGAGCATCTGCTGCTCGCCGCCGGACATGTCGCCGGCCCGCGTCTCGATCCGCGCCGCGAGCGGCGGGAACAGCGCGAGCGCCTCGGCCCGCGCGGTCGCGACGGCGTCCGCGTCCGGTCCGGACGAGCCAGCACGCCAGCCGCAGGTTCTCCGCGACCGTCAGCGTCGGGAAGATCCCGCGGCCGCCGGGCATCATCGCGAGGCCCGCCGCGGCGATGCGCTCCGGGTCCATGCGCCGTCCAGCGACGTCCCGCCCAGCGACGCCGTCCCGGCCGACGGCGGCAACAGCCCGCACAGCGCCCGCAGCAGCGAGGACTTGCCCGCCCCGTTCGTCCCGAGCAGCGCGAGGACCTCGCCCTCCCGGACGTCCAGGTCGACCCCGAACAGGACCTGGTTCGGCCCGTACGACGCCTGCGACCCCGCGACAGCTGAGCACCGCGCCGACGCTCGCGTCACCGCCACCCCGTGCGTCCGGCAATCGGCTCGCTATAGGACGCTCGTTGCCGGACGCATCGGGGCCGGGGGTGACCGCCACCGACGCAGCGGCCGCGCCGTCCGGGTCCCAGTCGACGTCGTGTCGCCGGGCGACTCGCAGGGCGAAGCGGTCGCGCAGCGCCGCACCGGCCTGCGCCATCCCGCCGGGCAGGACGAGCAGGACGAGCGAGGACGCCGGCGCCCGTCGCGACGAGCTGCAACTGCGGGACGAAGTACACGACCGTGTGGACGGCGACGGTCGCCGCGATCGCCCCGCCGATCGAGGAGACCCCGCCGATCACGACGGTCGTGAAGGCGAGCAGCGAGAGCTGCGTGTTGTACGTCCGCAGGCCGACGGCACCGAGCGCGGTCGCGTGCACGGCGCCCGGCCATGCCCGGCCAGGACGCCGCAGATCACGAACGCGGCGAGCTTCGTCCGGACGCCGTCGACGGACGCCGCCGCGGCCGCCCGCGGGTTGTCCCGCGTCGCGACCATCACCCGGCGGGTCCGCCCGCGGGAGAGGTTGCGCGCGACGACCACCGACGAGCAGGACCAGCGCGAGCCCGACGCAGTAGAGCACCCGGTCGTCGCGCATGTCCCAGCGCTGGAACAGCACCGGCCGGTCGAACGCCCCCGGCACCAGCCAGGCGAAGTTCGTCGGGTTGAAGAAGAACGTGTCGACGGCGACCGCGAAGGTCAGCGTCGTCACCGCGAGCAGTTGCCCGTTGACCCGCAGGGCGGGGACGGCCACGAGCAGCGCGACGACGGCGCCGGCCGCGCCGGCGGCCACCATCGCGAGGAAGAAGTCGACGTTCCAACGCGCCATCAGGTCGCCGGCGACGACGCCGCCGGTGCCCAGGATCGCGATCTGACCCAGGCTCACGGTGCCTGCCCAGCCGGTCAGGACGACCAGCGAGACGGCCACGACCGCGTACGTCGTGGCGACCGTGGCGATGTTCAGCTGGCTCGGCGAGCCGACGAGCGCGAGGCCCACGAGCGCGACCGCCGGCCAGCGTCAGCAGCGAGGCCCGCGCGATGCGGATCTCCGGGAGCGAGCGGACGGCGGCGGGCAGCGCGCGCACCGTCCCGGCGGTCACCCAGGTGCCCTCGTCCGCCGCGGCTTCGGCGCGCCCGCGCGTCGGCCCGGCGGACGAGCAGGGCGACCAGAGTGACGGCGAGAAGGACGACCGAGGAGACCGACTGCTTGTCGACGTTCCAGCGGACCAACTGGTCCAGGATGCCCAGCGCGACGCCGGCGGCGAACGCCCGCGGCAGCGAGCGCAGGCCCGCGACGACCGCGGCGGCCAGCGCGGGCAGCATGACCTGCGGGCCCGACGAGGCGACCGAGAGGTTCAGCCCCTCGGACGGCGCCCGCAGGATGACGGTCAGCGCGGCGAGCCCGCCGACGACCGTCCACACGAGCATCGACAGCTCGCCGGGCCGGCACGCCGAGCAGGCGCGCCCGGTCGCCGTTCTCGGCGATCCCGCGGATCGCGATGCCGGCGTCGGTGCGCAGCAGGAACCAGGTCAGCGCCGCCGAGCACGAACGGGACGACCAACACCAGCGCGAGGTCGTTGCCCGAGATGACCAGCGGGTCGACGTCGAGGCTGATGTTCGACAGCGGTGTGGGGAAGGCGCCGATCAGCGCGGGCCCGCCGAGCAGGATCGGCAGCCCGGCCTGGGCGGCCGCGAACAGCTGGGCCAGGCCGATCGTGGCGACGGTGACGACGAGGCGCGGCGACCGCTCGAGGCGGCGCAGCACGAACCGCTCGACCAGCGCGCCGGCCGCGAGACCGACCGCGAGGCCGGGCACGATCGCCACCGGCCACGGCCAGCCCTTGCCGAGGTGCAGGCCGATCGCCACGCCGGCCCCGACGCCGCCGATCCCGCCGAGCGCGAAGTTGACGATCCGGTGGCTGCGGTAGGTCAGGACGAGGCCGACCGCGAGCAGGCCCGTTCCCGTCCCGAGCAGGGCACCGAGCAGGACGACGCCGAGCGGCACCTGGTCCGGCGCGACGACCGTCACCACGAGCAGAGTCAGGACGCCCGCCGGCGAGGGCCACCAGGGCCCGTGCGGCATGCGGGCCACCGCAGCCGCCACCGCACCTGACGGAACGTCAGACCGGTGCGTGCTCACGACTCGTTCCCGGACCGCCACCGGCTTCAGCGGCTTACCCAGCGCCGGGGCGGCGGGACCGACCGGCCACTTACCGGGTGTGAAGCGCTTGTTCGTGGAGGCGTACCGGCCGGCCGCGCCGTTGAAGACGGACGTGCCCTCGCGGGTCCCACCAGATCTCCCGGGAGTCCCGGTAGGGCGTGTACTCGCCCTTCGGGAAGCCCCAGGTGCCGGCCGGGCCGCGCCCGCCGGGGTAGGCGTGCATGCCCGCCGCGAACGACGCCGGCGTCAGGTCCGGGCCGGCCATGTGGATGCCGGTCGCGAGCATGTAGAAGAAGTAGTAGAGCAACTCGGCGCCGAAGATCGGCTCGTGGTCGGGGTCGACGGACTTGAACGCGGCGTACGCGTAGCTCGCGCCCTGCGGGCTGCTGCTCGCCGAGGTTGCGTGAGCCCGAACGCGTGCTTCCACTGCGACTGGTCGTAGAACTGGCCGACGATGTCGAGGTCGGTGAGCGCGGTGCCGGTGACGACCCACTCGGGGTAGTACTCCTGCTGGCTCATCCGCGAGGTCAGCAGCAGCGGCAGCAGCGGGTCGGTGGCCAGGACGACGGTGGTGATCCCGTCGTGGCGCAGCTTGGCCGCGAGGTTGTTCGCCTGGTCCGACAGCGTCGCCAGGTCGAGGGTGTAGCTGTACCGGACGGCCTTGTTGCCCGCCGCTCGATCAGCTTCTCGCCCGCGTCCGCGCACTGCTGGTACTCGGGGTTGTCCGGGCGCGACGAGCGCGACCTTGCGCGGCTTGCCCTCCAGCGCGCCGCCCGCGTGGTCGGCCGGGTGGCCGAAGACCCGCTTGTTCAGGTACTCGGCGATGTTCTCGGCAAGTGACGTGCAGTCAGGGAACGGGCTCCAGCTGTACGGGGCGTGCTTGGCGAACCACTCCCGCGACATGTACGGGGCGCCGATCGCGACCACGCCCTGGCGGGCGAGCGCGTCGTTGTACGGCTGGGTGAACGCGCTGACGTCCGCGAAGACCTTGAGCTCCTTGGCCGCCTTGATCGCGTCCGCGTTCGCGGACTCCTGGCCGGCGCCGACGATCTCGTTGATCGCCGAGCCCTTGCCCTTCCACTGCGTCAGCTCGATCTTGCGCCCGTAGAACTGGAAGTTGCGGTTGAAGTAGGTGATGAAGTTGTCGACCGTGCGGTTGACGTCGGCCTCGGTCGGCAGCGGGGATCTTGTCGCCCTTGCCGCCGGTGAGCTGCGCGATGACGCTCTGGTAGTCGCGGATGTCCTCGACCGGCAGCGGAACCCGATCTTGATCTTGTCCTTGCTGACGCCCCGGAGGTGGCGCCGCCGTTGTCCTGGCCCTTGCGTCCAGGCGATGCACGGCGGGGAGTAGGTGTCGCCGACGACCTGCACGCGCCGGTCGCTGCACGGCCCGGCCTTGACGGCGCGCCGGTCTGCGCCGCCCTGCGGCCCGCGCCGGGCTTGCCGGCGCCGGTCGCGGCGGCGGCCCTGCCGGTCCTCGGGGCTGCCGGCCGGCCCGCCGGCGGCGTGCCTGCGCCGTCGCGGGTGCGCCGGCGGCGACCGTGCCCGCGGCGTCCGGCCGTCGGCCCGGCAGCGCCGACGCCACCGCCGCGCTGCAGCGGCCCGCCGGCGCCGGCGGGCTGTCGCGATCTCGACCCGCTCCCGCGCGATGGTCGGCACCATCATCACGACGAGCAGGAACGCGACGGCGAGGGCGAGCAGCGGGCCGTACCCGCCGAAGATGCGGCGGGGCCACCGCCGAGCGGCGAGCTGGAGCGGTTCATCGGGAGACCTCCGAGCGCACTGCAGCGGACGAGCGCCGGGCACGCAGCCGGTCGGCGGCCGCCAGCACGACGATCAGGACGAGGACGATCCAGCCGGCGAGGGTCCCGACGTTGCGGGCACAGCCGTCGTCGGACTCGGGATGGGTAGATCGGCACGCGTACGCCACCGGTGACCCGCGCTCGAGCGGGACGGTCGCGCTGACGCCCTGCGTCCCCGGACCGCGGGCCCTGCGCCGACGGCGGCGGGCGCGGCGCCGACCGTCCCGGGCGACGAGCGGCCCGGCCGCCCGGCGACGACCGGCACCACCGAGCCGGCGCCCGCCGCCGACGGGCACGAGCGTCGAGCCGGAAGCAGGCCGCCCACCGGGGAGCCGGTTGCCCAGCGGCAGCAGGGCCCCGAAGCCGGAGTCGAGCGGGTTCTTGTACGTCGAGCGCCTGCGTCCCGGCCCGTAGCGCCGCCGAAGTCGAGGTCGACCCCGCCCTTGTCGCCGAGCACGACGAGCGCCAGGTCGGCGATCAGGTAACCGAACCCGACGGCGGTCGGCAGGCCGCAGTCCTTGGCCAGCCGGAACGGGGTCGAGCAGCGTCGAGCAGCTGCGTCCGCATCGGCTGGACGCGCCTCGAGCGCCGCGGCGAGCAGCGTCCGCAGCTCCGGGGTCGCATTGATCGACAGCCGCATCGGCGTCACCGCGACCCCGCGGGCGGTGCGTCACCGCGCGCGGGGCGTCCAGCACGAGCCCGAGCGGCGCGAGCGCCGCGTTCGCCGCGGCGATCGACTGCGCGGCTGACGTGGCGTCAGACGTCGGCATCGCCTGCCCGCCGACGGTCATCCCGCCGACGGTGAAGCCCGCCGTCGAGGCGGGTGCGGCGCCCGTGCGGTGACTCGCCGTCCAGCGCATCCCCTCCATCCGGACGAGGCCGCCGCCCAGCGTCAGGCTGCCGACCCCGCTGCTCGCGAGTCGCGCGGCCCGCGCCTACCCGGGCGTCAGGAGCGCGCCGAGTGGGCGTTCCCGCCGACCATCGTGAGCAGGCCCGGGATCTCGATCCGGACGCCGCCGACCTCGGCGTCGGCCGCGCTGTTCGGCTTCGCCGACCCGGACTGGCTCATGATCTCCACGGGCGTCCCCGCGCCGGCCGAGGCCGCGCGCTCGGAGGCGGCGCCGTCCCCCGAGGAGACCTTCAGCCGCGACGGCAGCGTGCCTCGGCGGGAACAGCGACGCCCATCGCCGTCCCGCAGGCGACCGGCGCCTTGGACGGCCAGCTCGAGCAGGCCGAGGTCCACGCCCGCGGCCTCGGCGTTGCCCTGCGCGCCCGCGTACCGGGCCGCGGTCGTCCCGAAGCCGATCGAGACCGTGGGCCCCGGAGGAGCGCAGCGACGATCCGGCCCGACCTCGGAGGACGCCGGCACCGGTGCCGGGCACGAACGGGGTCCAGCGGCGGGCAGCGGCGGCGGCCGGCGACCAGGCCCGCCGCAGCGAGCAGCACGGCGGCGATCGACACAGCGGGGGTCTGTGCGGTTCCAGCCCATCAGAACTCCCTCTAGAGGGCGGGCGGCTTCTCAGTCGCCGGGGTGACGAACGCGCCCAGCAGGATCGCGGTCAGCTCCGCTCGGGTACTTGCCGGTCATGTGCGCGAGCAGGGCCTCCAGCTCGCCGAGCATGTGTCGGCCCGGCGCGAGCGAGGTGGCGAAGCCGTTGAGGTAGAGCAGGTTGCGAGAGAAGAGCACGAGCTCCTTGGGCGTCTTGAAGCCGATCTTCACCAGCGAGCCGATGGCGTTGCGGATCTGACCGGTGATCAGACCGAAGTCGAGGTTCTCGAACGTCGAGTCGGTGAAGTCCCAGCATCACCGCGGTGTAGCGCTCGAGCTCGGCGACCGCGGCCTCGATGTCGGCGTCCGGGCGGGAGCGCGCCGAACTCGGCGGCGGCCAGCACCTGGGCCCGGCAGTCCTGCTGCATGGACGCCACGAGCAGCCGGACGAGCAGCGCCCGCTCGCGGGCGGTGATCCGCCCGGTGACGCCGAAGTCGACGAGCGAGATGTCGCCGCTCTCGGTCACCAGGACGTTGCCGGAGTGCAGGTCGCCGTGGAAGACGCCGTACATCAGCGCGTGCTCCAGGACGCCGCCGGCGGCCAGGCGCAGCAGCCGGCCCCCGTCCACCGAGTCGCCGAACGTCGGCCTTCGCGGCCGTGTAGGGCACGCCGGGCACCCGTTCCATCACCAGGACGGACGGCGGTGACCAGCCCGGGGATCGGCCGCGGCACCCGGACGAACTTCATGTCCGCGTCCTCGCTGGCGAGCGCGACGTGCATCATGTTCAGCGCCTCGAGCCGGAAGTCCAGCTCGGCGAGGACGAGCTCGGCGAACAGCGGCAGGATCTCGGTGACGTTGGTCATCCGCGCCTGCTTGCTCCACCGGTTCGCCGCCGCGGTGAGCAGCGCCATGACCCGGATGTCGGACGTGAACTGCTGCGCGCAGCCCGGGCCGCTGCACCTTGACGACGACCTCGGTGCCGTCGTGCAGCCGTCGCGTAGTGCACCTGCGCGATGCTCGCCGCGGCCTTCGGGACGGGGTCGAACGAGGCGAAGACCTCCTCGACCGGCCGCCCCAGCGCGGCCTCGCACGGCCCGCTCCGCCATCCCCGGCGGCATCGGCGGGACCTCGTCGCGGCACCAGGCGAACGCGTCGACCCACTCGTCCGGCAGCATCCCCTGGGCCGTCGCGATCGACTGCCCGACCTTGACGTACGCGGGCCCGCCGGCCTCGACGAGCTGCCGGGCCCGGCGGACGCCCGGAGGAGCGCCCTGCGATCCGCCCGCGTCCGCCGCAGCACGCGTCGACGCGCGCGCCCCGAGCGACCTCGCCCGACCAGGCCCAGCAGCACGAACCAGAGGAAGCGGAGCAGCGTCCGCGCCAGCGCGAGCAGCGTGGGCGCGCTCGCCCGCGGGCGGCGACAGCGCGCGCGGCCCGCGCGCCGAGGCGCGGGCAGTCTCGCGTGTCGGCGTGCGCCCGCAGCCGCGCCATCTCCGCTGCGCAGGCCCGCGCTGCCCGTCCAGCCAGGCGGACTTCGTCGGCGAGGGCGTCGAGGTCCGGCAGCGGCGGCGGGACCAGGCGGTCACGACTCCTCCTTGCGCGCCGGCGGCGCATGCAGGGCCGGGGTCGATCACGGCGGTCGTCGCGTCGACGAGCGCCGGGATCGCCGGAGAGCAGTGTGACCAGGTCGAGCTTCTGCACGCCGCTGGAGGACAAGCCCGCCCCAGACGAACCGCGCCAGGTAGTCGACGAAGTCCGCGCGGCTCATCGTCGGCCGCGCGAGCCACCATTCGGTGGCGGCGAAGACGAACCCGACGGTGCCGAACGCCCACGGCTCGGCCGCGCCCGAGTCGACGCCCGCGCCGCGCATCATCGAGCCGATCACCTTGGAGAGCTGGTTGCACGACTCCATCGCCATCGGCAGCTCGTGCAGCGTGCTCGGCAGGTCGCGGGCGCCCCGCAGCACCCAGCCGTAGATCTGCGGCTCGCGCTCGACGAAGGCGACGAACACGTCGAACGTCCGGGCCAGCAGGTCGACCGGCTCCCCGCCCGCGAGCACCGCGAGCAGCGCGTCCGCCGCGACGGTCTCGACCAGCTTCGCGACGACCGCGGCCGTGAGGCCCAGCCGGTCGGTGAAGTGGTCGTAGAGGACGGGCTTGCTCATCCCGGCGCCGTCCGCGATCTCGGCCAGCGTCACCTCGGGCCCGAGCCGCCGGATCGTCTCGATGATCGCGTCCAGGTACTCCTCGCGGCGCACCGAGCGCCCCGCCCGCGCCCCCGCCGGACGCCCCGGCCGGCGGCGGACGGCGGACCGTCACCACCGGGAGGATTCGACGGCCATCGGCGGCCTCCTCGATTTTCGGGGCTGTACGGATCGAACCGGACGTGTCGCACAATAACCCGATGAGGAGTAGGTTTACGAGTGTTCCACGCCAGATATTTCAACTTACTCTTGGTCTAGCTGGGACAATGCTCGCAGTCCCTCTCTGGGCGGCTGAGCAGGTTATCCGACTTGGGGTAGGCCCGACCCGACCGAGACCGCCGCGCGCAGGAGGAGACATGGGGTACGAGTTCCTGTCCGAGGAGTGGGTGAAGGCCGTCCGGGTCATCCGCGACGAGTACGACGGACCAGACCCCGGACGTCGCGCTGCCCGCCCTGCGGGTCAACCTCGCGATCACCGGCGCGCCGCGACTGGGCGTCGCGCGAGGACAACGGGCACGGTGCACGCCCACGCCGACACGTCCGGCCGGCCGCTCGTCCTCGACCTCGGCGCGCTGCCCGACCCCGACCTGACGGTGACCGTCGACTACGACACCGCCTACGCGCTGCTCGTCGAGCAGCGGCCCGAACGCCGTCCTCGGCGCGTTCCTGATGGGGCGCATCAAGGTCTCGGGGGACGTCACCGCGCTCACCGAGGAGCACGGCCTCGACCTCAACGCGCTGCCCGCCCTGCTGGCGAGCCTCGGGGTCACCGGCAGCTCCACGCTCGCCGACCTCGACCCCGTCGCCGCCGAGATCGGCGACCGGATCCGCGCCATCACGGCCTGACTCAGCCCCTGAGCGGCCCGCCCGACCCGATCGGGCCAAGTCGGAGCGGTCGACCTCGGCATCATCCGTTCGGCTGGCGTGTCGACAAAGCACGTACAGCCGATCGCCCGATCGGAATACAAAGGAGTCCGGAGAAAAACAAGTTCGGGGGCGGCATTGATGGACCGGGCGACATGGAACTGACGCGGGCGTACGCAATCCTCGGGGTGGGCGACGAGTCTTCGCTGGAAGACGTGCGGACCGCCTTCGTGACCTGGTGGTACCTGTACTCGGGCAGCCCCATGCTCGGAGGCACCCGAGGTCGGCCACGCGCTGAGCACGGAGGACTGGGACGACCCGGCCACGATGCTCGCGCTGCACGAGCTGGACATGGCGTGGCACGCGATCGAGCAGGCGCACGTCGCGCGGCACGATCCGCACCACGCGCACGGCGAGCTGCGAGGAGTGCGGGACGGCCCGGCGCCACGCGCGTCACCTTCACCCGACTCAAGCCGCGGCGGTCTGCGCGCCCGGACGGAGGTCATCTCGTCCGTGCTGTGCCGCGACTGCGGACTCGACACGTTCCGCGCCATCGAGGGGGAGAAGCGGCCGCTGCAGGGCTCAGCTCGCGCCGCTGCTGCAACGCACGGGTCGTCAAGCGCAACGCCGCCGAGGCCCGCGCCCTGCGCAGATCGACGCTCTCGGCAGCGACGTCGTCGACGCGAGCGCCGCCCTGGGCGACCCGCCCGGCCGCATCGCGCGTCGCAAGCGGATGGTCCCGTGGCTGACCGGCCTGGCCGCGATCGCGCTCGCCGTCGGCATCGCGTGCCCCGGCGGCGGCGAGCACTCGGACAAGCCGGGTCAGACCACGTGGCCAGCCGCAGGCGACCTCGGCACGCTCCGCGCGCGAACGCCGCGGCGCGCGCCGTCCGTGTCCTCGCCGGCCCCGGTCGCTCGTTTCTCGCTCCCTGAGCACGTGACAGAGCGTTCGCCGCTCGCCTAGATGCGCTCGACAGCACCTTCGTAGAAGCCGTCGAGCACGTCCGCGTACTTCGTCCTCGACGGTCTTGCGGCGCAGCTTCATGCTCGCCGTCAGCTCGCCGGTCTCGACGGTGAAGTCGGCGGGCAGGATCGCGAAGTCCTTGATCGTCGAGTAGCTCGGCAGCTCCGCGTTCACGGCCTTGCGACCGCCTTCGCCACCTCCTCGCGCATCGCGGCGGACGCCGCCAGCGCCGGGATCTCGGCCGGCAGTTGTTCGCCGCCGCCCACGGCTTCACGACGTCCGGGTCGAGCGTCACCAGCGCGACGCACGAAGTTGCGCTTGTCGCCGTGCACCAGGATGTTGCCCAGGTACGGGCACGCGGCCTTCAGCTGCCCCTCGACGCTCTGCGGTGCGACGTACTTGCCGCCCGAGGTCTTGATCAGTTCCTTCTTGCGGTCGGTGATGCGCAGCCGGCCGACCTCGTCGAGCTCGCCGATGTCGCCGGTCGCGAGCCAGCCGCCGTCGACCAGCGTCTCCGCGGTCTCCTCCGGCAGCCCGTGGTAGCCGCGCATGATGCCGCGGCTGCGGAACAGGATCTCGCCGTCCTCGGCGATCTTCACCTCGGTGCCCGGCATCGGCGGGCCGACGGTGCCGAAGCGCGGTGCGCCCGGGCGGTTGACGAAGCTCGCCGCCGAGGACTCGGTGAGGCCGTAGCCCTCGAGGATCGTCATGCCGGCCGCGTCGAAGAACTCCGCGATCTCGGCCGAGAGCGGCGCGGACCCGGAGATGAAGAAGCGGATGCGTCCGCCGAAGCGGTTGCGGATCTTGTGCAGGACGATCTTGTCGGCCAGCACGTGCTGGGCCTGGATCAGCGGTGAGGGCGACTTGCCCTGCTGGCGCGCCTTGCTGCGCCGCGACGCCGACGCCCGTTGGCCCACAGGAACAGCTTGAGCTTGACCCCGCCCTCGCGCCGGACGGTGGCGATGATCGTGTTGTGGATCTTCTCGAACACCCGGGGGGCCGCGGCGACGATCGTCGGCTTCAGCTCCGCGAGGTTCGCCGCGATGCGCTCGACGGCGCCGTCGATGGCGGTCGGGGCAGCCCGAGGCGATGACGATGACCTCGAGCGCCTTGCCGAACGAGTGCGACATCGGCAGCCACAGGAAGTGCAGGTCGTCCGCGCGCAGCAGCGCGAGCGACGTTCGCCGACTCCGCCACGTAGACCCAGTTGTCGTGGGTCAGCTCGACGCCCTTGGGCACGCCGGTCGTGCCGGACGTGTAGATCAGCGTCGCCAGGCGGTCCTTGCCGATGCGCGGCGATCCGCTCGGCGTAGGCCTCCGCGGCGTCGCGGCCGGGAGGGTCCTGCCCGTCGCCTCGAGCTGAGCCAGCGTCAGCACCCAGTCGCCGTCGCCCTTCGCCGTCCATCACGACGACGTGACGGACCGTCGGGATCTGGTCGCGCACCTCGCGGAGCTTCGCGACCTGCTCGGCGTCCTCGGCGATCACGACGGACGGTCGCCGAGTCCGAGATGACGTACGCGCACTCGGCCGGGGTGTTGGACGGGTAGATCGTGGTCGTCGCGCCACCCGCGGCCAGGATCGCCAGGTCGGCGAGGATCCACTCGAGCCGCGTCCCCGACAGGATCGCCACCCGCGTCTCCGTCGTCGACGCCGAGCGTCGAGGAGGCCCGCGACGCGAGGTTGCGCACCCGGTCCTCCGACTGCTTCCAGGTCAGCGAGGACCACCCGGTGCCCTCGCGGTAGGTGAACGCGATCGCGTCGGGCGTCGACCGGACGCGGTCGGCGAACAGCGCCGGGATGGAGGCCACCACGGTGGGGGTGGTGGTCACGGACATGGCGGTCCTCCTCGGGGGTGCACCCGCCGGCGGGGCGGTCGTCGCGAGTCACTCTATTGCGACCTCGCGGGAGTTCCGCCCAGGCATCGCGCGGTCGCGAAACGTGACACTGCCGACTCCCGCGAGCGGCCAGACCACCCCGCTCGGCGGCAATTCAGCTCCGGGATCCGCGGGTACTCGGGGTCGAGACAGCACCGCCCGAGGTGCCGGCCTTGCACAGGGAGGAACGGCCATGAGAGAACGGCATCGGCCACGCAGCGGGGCCCGGACCTCCGGAGGCAGTCCATCGCCGAGCTGGTCAAGGCGATGTCCGAGCACACCAGCCACCTCGTCCGCGACGAGGTGAAGCTGGCGACGCTGGAGCTGCAGGAGAAGGGCAAGACGGCGGGCATCGGCATCGGGATGTTCGGCGGCGCCGGCGTCGTCGCCCTGTTCGGCGCCGGCGCGCCGATCGCCGCGTTGATCATGCTGCTCGGCCACGGCGATGTCCGCCTGGGGCGCCGCACTCGTCGTCGCGGGCGTGCTCTTCGCGTTCGCCGCGTCCTCGCGCTGGTCGGCAAGAAGGAGGTCGTCCAGGCGGTGCCGCCGGCCCCCGAGGAGGCCATCGCCGAGTATCAAGACCGATATCGGCGTCCTGAAGGAGAGGTGCCCACCGATGAATTCAACCCCGCCCACGACGAACTGCGTCGAGGACATCCAGGCCACCCGCGAGCAGCTCGGCGCGACGGTCGAGGAACTCGCCCACCGGCTCGACGTGAAGGCCCAGGTCGACGAGAAGGTCGCCGAGACCAAGGAGGCGGTGCACGCCAAGGTCGAGGACGCCAAGGAGAAGGTCGTCGAGACCAAGGACACCGTGGCAGCCAAGGTCGGCGACGTGACGAAGACCGTCGCGGCCAAGGTCACCGACCAAGGAGACGGTCGTCGCCAAGGTCGCCGACGTCAAGGAGACCGTCGCCGCGAAGGTGCAGTCGGAGAAGCCGGCAGCCGGAGCCGACAGCCTCCGTCGCGGCCGAGCAGGCGCCCTGCGAGCAACGCGGCCCGCGAAATTCCGACGATCGCCGGTCACGCCGGCTCCTCGCCCACGTCAGCCGGCGCACCCGACGGGCGAGGCGATCGCTGCCGCGAACCGGGACGTCCAGATCGCCGCCGCCGTGGCCGCGCTCGCCGCCGCGCTCGCCGCGATCCTGCTGCGGAAGGCCTGACGATGAAGCTTCTGTTCAAGCCGATGACGATGATCTTCGGCATGGTCGGCGGCTCCTCGCCGCGTGGTCTTCAAGCAGGTCTGGAAGCGGATCGACGACGAGGAGGACGCCGCCGACCCCGCTGCAGAAGGAGTTCGGCTGGAAGAAGATCCTCCTTGCGTCGGCGCTGCAGGGCGCGATCTACGGGACGGTCAAGGCCGCAGTCAGCCGCGGCGGCGCCAAGGGCGTCGAGAAGGTGACCGGCGCGTGGGTCGGAGAGAAGGACGCCCGGCTCGCCAAGGCGGCCTGACCCCGTCCGCGGGCTGCCCCTTGCACCAGGCAAGGGGTTAAGCTCCGGGCATGCGGAGAACCAGCTTCGCGGCAGCCCCCTGCCCGATCGCGCGAAGCCTCGAAGTCGTCGGCGACTGGTGGACGTTGCTGATCCTGCGCGACGCGCTGTTCTTCGGCACCTCACGCTTCGAAGCGATGCGTCGCTCGTTGGACATCCCCACCAACGTCCTGACCAACCGACTGGCGGCGCTGGTCGAGCACGGCGTCCTCGAGCGCCACGACGCGCCCCTCGGCCGCTCGCCCCACGAGTACCGGGTGACCGAGAAGGGCCGCGATCTCTGGCCCGTCCTTGTCTCGCTGGCCCAGTGGGGCCGGCGCTGGGCCGGGCCGGCAGACGAGTCTGTACGAACTGACATTCGTGCACGACCGGTGCGGCGAGCCGCTGCCCGCCGGTCGAACGTGTACGGGCTGCGGCGATCCGGTGACCTTCGACGAGATCACCGTCGACGCGCGCGCCCCCCGCCGACCTGCGCAGGTTCAGTAGCGGGAGCCCACCGGCGCCGGCATGCCGTCCAGGCGCTTGCGGTCGTCGTCCGGCAGCGCGAGGGTCGCCGCCGCCGCGTTCTCCCGGACGCGCTCGGCCCGCCGCGTCCCCGGGATCGGCACGACCGCCGGCGACTGCGCGAGCAGCCAGGCCAGGCACACCTGGGCGGGGGTGGCGCCCGAGCGAATCGGCCACCGCGCGGACCTCGTCCACCAGCGCCTGGTTCGCCGCGAGCGCCTCGGCGGCGAAGCGCGGGTTGCCGGCGCGGAAGTCCTTGTCCTCGAAGGCGCTGCCCGGCGTCGATCGACGCCGGTGAGGTAGCCGCGGCCGAGCGGCGCGAAGGGGACGAAGCGACGCCCCGTTCTCCGCGCACCAGGGCAGGACGTCGGCGAGCGGCTCCCGCGTCCACAGCGAGAACTCCGACTGCACCGAGGTCACCGGGTGGATCGCGTGCGCCAGCGCGCACTGCTCGACGGTCGTCTCCGACAGGCCGAGGGCGCGCACCCACCCGCGCTCGACGAGCGAGGCCATCGCCCCCCACGTCTCCTCGAGCGGCGTCTCCGGGTCGACCCGGTGCAACTGGAACAGGTCGATCTGTCGACGCCGAGGCGCCGCAGCGACGCCTCCGCCGACTCGAGCGACGTGCTCCGGACGGCCGTTCTTGACGAACTCGAAGGTCGTCGGTGTCGACGAGCATGCCGACCTTGGTGGCCACGACGGCCTCGGCCCGGCGGCCGGCCAGCGCACGGCCGACGAGCTCCTCGTTGGTGAACGGCCCGTAGGCGGGGGCGGTGTCGATCAGCGTGACGCCGAGGTCGAGCGCCGCGTGGATGGCCGCGATCGAGGCGTCGTCGTCACGCAGGGCAGGGTCGTAGGCCCAGGACATGCCCATGCAGCCGAGGCCGACGGCGCCGGCGACGAGCCCGGAGGAGCCCAGCGGGCGGGTGGGGATCGGGTGGGCGGGGCGGCGGATGTAGACGTCATCCGGCCACCTTCGCCCACGCCGGGTTTCCGATCAACCGTCGGCCTTCGGAGCGGCACCCTCGAGCGGCACGTTGCGCATCACCAGAGACGACCACGAGCACCCCGGCGACGGTGAACGCGCGTCGGCGACGTTGAACACCGGCCAGTGGCTCAGGTGGAAGAAGTCGATGACGTGCCCGCGCAGGAACCCCGGCGACCGGACGCACCCGGTCCGTCAGGTTGCCCAGCGCCCCGCCCAGGACGAGTCCGAACACGAGCGCCCACCCCGCGCTGCCGAGCCGGGTGGAGGTCTTCAGGACGGCGATGACGACGGCGACGCTGAGCAGGCTGAACACGATCGTCATGCCCGACGCCGATGCTGAACGCGGCGCCCGGGTTGCGGATCAGCTCCAGCTGGAAGAACGTGCCCGAGCACCTGGACGGGCTCGCGACCCGTCAGCTGCTCGACCGCGACGATCTTGGTGACGACGTCGGTCGCGTAGACCAGCGGGCCGTCACGAACAGGACGACGAGGCGGCGGCGGACGACGTCGCGCGGCGGCCGGGCGGGCCGGCGTCCGGCCGAGACCGTGCGCGTTCTCGTCGAGGTCGGCCACGGAGCAGCGAACCCTAGAGGTCGTAGGCCGTCTGGTGCCGGGGCTCGTAGAGCCCGAGCTGCCCACCGCCGGGCAGCCGGATGGTGGTGAGCACGCCCCAGCCCTGGTCGGTGATCGGGTCGGCAAGCTCGACCCCCTTGGCCGCCAGCTCCGCGACTGTCGCCTCGACGTCGTCGCACATCAGGTAGAGCTCGTGCAGTTCGTGTTCGCCCGCCGGGTGGACGGCCACCTCGGCCGGCGGGAGCTTGAAGATCAACCAACCGCCGCCGACGTCGACGTGCGGATAGCCCGAGGACGTCCCGCAGGAACGCCCGGTCCGCCTCCGCGTCCCGGCTGTAGATGATGACGTGCGCGCCATTGATCATGGCGCGACCCTAGCATCCTGACTGGCCGTCAGATTTTCGATCCACGGGAGTCGAGACCGCCAGGTCGACAGCGCCTGTGACCTTGGTCTCTGCAGGTTCGGCGAGGCGTGGAGTGGGTACCCCAGCAAAGGCACGGCAGTGGCCTGCATCGCGAAGAACGTTCGGATCAGGAGGTCCCCATGCCTTACACCCCGCCGTCCGGCTGGATCGAGTCGGCACACCGAGGTCGAAGACAAGCCCCGCAAGTCGTTCTTCCACACCCGCCGGGACTGCCTGCGCGTTCTGGACGTCGAGGCGCTGCAAGCCGACGTCGCGGCCCGTTCAGCGCCACCCGCTGCACCGCCTGCGCCAAGTATTGAGCTGTCTACCGGGGCCAACTACCGGGCCGAGACCGCCGCGGGGACGTCCGCGAAGACTTTGCTCAGATTCGGGGCGAACCCCTGCTCGGCTACCACTCGCACCCAGCCACCCCGGCGAGCTGCGCGCGTCGCCGCCTCGCCGATTGCCTGCATGCCGGCGACGTCGTAGACCCGGACTGCTCGCAGGTCGAGGACGAGCCGCGGACCGCGCGTCCCCAGGGTGTCCACGAGGCAGGTCCGCAGGGCGCCCGCCGCTTCCTCGTCGAAGTCGCCCGCGACCTCCATGACGCAAACGCCCCGCGCCGGCTGCGCGTACAGCATCGTGACCATCGAACCCGCCCTCCACCGCAACGTCATCCTCACAGACACCTTCGCACCCCGTGCGCGACCGGATTGGCCCGACTTGGGGCGGAGCGTCGGGAAGGCTGCCCCCGTGCCCGGTTCGTCCTGATTCGGGGGGAGCGTCGGCAAGTCCTGCCATGTACTCTGGGACACATGAGTGACGAGCAGGGAAACGAAGCCCTCACCGTGTTGCGCGACATCTGGGGCGCCTCCGCCCAGAACGCCGCCGACCTCCCCGAATTCGAGCGCGTCAAGGTGTGTAAGAACACCGACATGATGGGCATCAAGGGGATGGACGACGAGAACATGGCCGCGGCCATGCGCATGGAGTGGAAGCAGCAGTTGGCTGCCGAGGGCAAGCTCACCCGAGGGCGCAGAGTCCGTCCGCGAGATCGTGGACGCCGCGTCAGAGTCCAAGTCGTAGGCGATGACGTACCCCGCCTCCGTCGCAGCGTCTCACCGAGACGCTGCGCAACGTGAACTACCTGGCCGACCGTGGGCTCGCGACGGCGTCTGCACGTCTCGCTCCACCTGGGCCGCCCGCTGCTGCTCGAGGGCGAGGTCGGCGTCGGCAAGACCGAGATCGCCAAGACCCTCGCGCGTGTTCGGCAAGCAGCTGATCCGCCTCCAGTGCTACGAGGGCATCGACACCAACCAGGCCCTGTACGAGTGGGACTACGCCCGCCAGCTGCTGCACATCCGGGCGCTGTCCGAGAAGGACCTCAGCGACGAGGCCGCTCTCGACGGGCTGTTCGGGCCCCGGTTCCTGCTCGAGCGGCCGCTGCTCGCGGCCATCCGGGCCGGCGGCCAGCGCCGTCCTGCTGATCGACGAGGTCGACCGCGCCGACGACGAGTTCGAGGCGTTCCTGCTCGAGCTGCTCTCGGACTTCCAGATCTCGATCCCCGAGATCGGGACGGTCAAGGCCGAGTCGCCCGCCGATCGTCATCCTGACGTCGAACCGCACCCGCGAGCTGCACGACGCCCTCAAGCGCCGCTGCATGTACCACTGGATCGACTACCCGTCGCAGGAGCGCGAGGTCGAGATCGTGCTGGCGCGCCAGCCCAGCGTCTCGCAGATGCTCGCGATCAAGGTCGTCGCCGCGGTCAACCGCCTGCGCGAGATGGACCTGGCCAAGCCCCCGGGCGTCGCCGAGACCATCGACTGGGCGCGCACGCTGGAGTTCCTCGGCGAGGAGACGCTGACGGTCGAGGCCGCCGACGACACCCTCGGCGCGGTGGTCAAGGAGCGCGACGACCTGGAGCTCGTCCGCCGCAACCTGGCGGACATCACCGGCAGCCGTGCCTGAGAACGGCGAACTGCCAAGCGCCCGCCGGGATCGGCGAGGAGCTCGTCGGAGTTCTGACCCGGTTCGGGGTGGCGCTGCGCGACGAGGGGCTCGCCGATCGGCGCGGGCGACTTCATGACGTTCTGCGCGGCCATGGAGCCCCTCGACCCGACGGATCTCGTCGACCTGTACTGGGGCGGCCGCACCACGCTCGTCACCAAGCGCGACGACATCCCGATCTACCACGAGACGTTCCGCAGGTTCTTCCTCACGCGGCAACAACCCGATCGCCGAGATGCTCCAGGTGCAGCGCCCACGCGGACGCGCCCCGCGAAGAGAGCGTCGTCCCGATCGTCGTCCCGGGCACCGAGCCGGGCAAGGAGGAAGAGCCCGAGGAGGACGACACCATCCTCGGCCTCATGGCCTCCAACGTGGCCACGCTGAAGCACAAGAACTTCATCGCCTGCACCGACGAGGAGCTCGAGGCGGTCCGCCGCATCATGGCGCGGCTGCGGCTGACTCCGCCGCGGCGCAAGACCCGCCGCAGCAAGGGTGGCGCGTCAGCGGGCGCCAGCCCGACCTGCGCCGCACGATCGGCAAGGCCATGCGTACGCAGGGCGAGCTGATCGACCTGTCGTTCCGCAAGCGCAAGACCAAGCTGCGTCCGCTGATCCTGATCCTGGACATCTCCGGGTCGATGGCCGACTACTCGCGCAGCCTCCTGCAGTTCGCCTGGTCCGCCCGGCGAGGCGGCGCAGAAGGTCGAGGTCTTCGCCTTCGGCACCCGGCTCACGCACATCACCAAGGCGCTGCACACCCGCAAGATCGACGACGCCCTGGAGCGTGCCTCCAAGCACGTCGTGGACTGGGAGGGCGGCACCCGCATCGGGGACGCGCTCGACCTGTTCGTCCGGCACTGGGGCCGGCGCGGAATGGCCCGCGGCGCGATCATCGTGGTCTGTTCCGACGGGCTCGACCGCGGCGATCCGGAAATTCTGTCCACGGCAATGGAACGGATGGCGCGACTCGCGCACACCATCGTCTGGATGAACCCCCACAAGGGCGACTCCAGCTGACTACACCCCTAACACGCTAGGTATGATGGTCGCCGAGCCGCATATTGACGTGATGCTCTCGTGCCACGATTTTTCCAGCCTCGAGGAGTTCGCGGCACTGTTGCCGACGCTCGCCTAGGAGAGCCACCGTGATTGACTACGCCGCGGATCAAAGCTTCGACGATCCAGCCTTGATCCCGTGGAGCGTCGGCATTCGCACCGAGGGCGACCGCCTGATGGAGCGCGAAGAGATCGTCGAACTCGCCGACGCCGTCGCTATTTACAACGGCATTGCCACCGGCATGGGCCAGCCCGGGTACGGCGCGCAGATCATCGTCGAAGCGGTCAACCGGGACGAAGCCATTTCCCGTGGCACCCGGATCTTCAAGGACGCGGCCGCGACGGCCGGCCTCCCCGAATTCCCGATCGTGCACATCGAGGCGATCAACGAGGACGAGGACGCCGAGTTCGACGGGGACGATGGCTGATGATCCGTCTCGGCACCCTGGCGGGCTATGCGTTCGAAGGCCCGCGCGTCCTGGGCGGTTGGACGCCTCCGGCAAAGCCGGCCGTCTACGCGATCCTCTACAAGCCCGACCCGGACACGCACGCGAAGGCGGAGCAGTACGCGGTCATCTACGTGGGCGAATCCGACGACATGTCCCTCGAGGGGTTCCCGTTCAAGCACCCGCGCGCCGGTTGCTGGATCGAGCGGGCCGGTTCGAAGTGGAAGATCCACATCGCGACGCTCGAACTGCAGGGCGGCTACAAGCCGCACCGGGCTCAGATCGTCTCCGAGCTCGCGGCCCTGTACGACCCGCACTGCAACGCCGAGAAGTTCGACCGCGTGGTGCGGCGCGAATGGATCCAGGATTACGAGACCCCGAACACCACCGGGCCGCTGACCACCCCGCGCGACCACATCTGACCCCTACCTCCGACTGAGCCGGCCCCGCGATCGCGCGAGGCCGGCTCTTTCGTGTCTCCCCGGTCGCCTGCCCCGGGGCACAACAGAACGGCCGCTCACTCCCCGAGGGGAATGAGCGGCCGTCTGACTGGCTGAACTAGTGACCGTGGCCGTGGCCGTTGGCCGAAACCCCGTCGGGGGTGTAGCCGACCGACTCGTGGAGCCGGCTGCGGCGGCTGCCCATTGCGGGGCGAGCCACGTGGTCGCGGTGCGGAACCGGGGAGACACCCTTGATGATGCGCTCGGCGAAGCCGTAGAGCAGCGGGAGGGCGCTGGCGACGACGCCGCCAGTCCGGTTGATGTGCTCGAGACCCGGGACGATCGGGGCCGCATTCGCATTGATGGCGTCAACCCGCTCGAGTGCAACGTCGAGGTTGTCCGCGATCCGAGTGAGCTGGACCGACAGGACGATCAGGAAGAACGCCAGGCCTGCGATGAGCACGACCGATCAGGATGACCGAGAAGGTCATGTAGGCCGAGTGCGACGGCAGAGCTGTGATCAGATCAGAAGATGCGAGCATTTCAGCACTCCCTTATCGGGACGAGACGGGGTGCTCGACACTCCCGGTCACCCTGGTCAGGAACAGGTGGTGGTTAAGACCCTCAGCGAGAACCGCATCCACGTCGATACCCGTCTGGGTAATCAGCGGGGTGTGCTGCGGTGTTGTCGATGATGTCTTTCAGCGTGATGCAGATCTGCTTGACGTGGAAGTCGATGACCCGCACCAGCTGGACCAGCAGGCTCAGGAGAACGACGACCGCGATGATCACGACGACGCCGGCGATGTTGATGCCCATCCAGCGGTCGAATGCACCTTGATCCATGTCAGCCTCCCAGCCGTGCGCGGGCCCGGTAGAGCCCCGCGGTAATGACACGAGCGTGGTCGATCGTCTCTTCCAACGCGGTGATGTGCGCCGTGTTGGCCTCTGCGACTGCAGGAGCGACGTCGTTGATCGCCGGCGCCTGGTGACCGATACGGCCGGCCAGAGCGATGATCGGCAGGACGAGCGCGACGACGACCAGGACGACGACGGTGAAGAGGATTAGCCGATCGTCCAGCCGGTGTGCGACGCGTTCGACCGCGTGTCACGCGTCGTGCACGGCACGGCAGCCGCGCACCGGTGGTGGCCGCTCGTGCGCCGCGCGGTGGCCGGGTCCACGACGCTCCTGCGGCACCACCGACCGGGGGAACCGGTTCCGGGTCGGCGAGCGGGAGCATCATGAGCAGGTGATGCAGTGGGTTGAACATCAGACTCCCTCACACCATGCACGAACCGGCGCCAGGTTGGCGTTGACCGAGACGACAGTCGGGGTGACCGGCGCGGTCGAGACCGCGATGTTGTCGACACCGACCTGGAGAGTGGCCAGGGCCTTGGTGACCTTGCTCAGGTGAATGATCACCTGAAGCAGACCCAGGCCGGCGACCGCGATGATCAGGGTCGCGATGATGCACGAAACCCAGCCAGCAGCTGGCATGGCTCAGGCCTCCTTCGGGGGCAGCAGTTGCTGCGCGCTGCCCGCGTAGCGGACCGCACCGACGGCGACCGCTTCCACGGTCTCGTCGGTGACGGCCAGCAACGCGGGAACGGGTGCCAGCTCGTTCATGAGCTTCACACCACTGGCGAGGATCGCGTCAGCGGCGTAGCGAATGCGGATGATCGGGAATGAGCAGCCGGTTGACCAGCACAATCACTACTGGCAGCACGACGAAGAACATCACCGCGTTGCCGATCCACCAGAGGGTCATAGCGATCTCCTAGGAGTACCAGGCGCTCTTGCCGATGAGCCGGCCGACGACGCGTTTGAGGGCGAGCTTGCGGCAGAGATGGCGACACCGATACCGCCGACGGACGAGGCTCCGGCGACAGGACCTTGACCACGCTCGCGCGCCTCGATGTTCCGCTCGACCGAGGTGGCGAAGCTCTTCATGATGACGTTCATGATGTCCGCGACCATGCCGCGCCCGTACTGGGCGATGGCACCGGACAGCACCAGGTCCTGCTTGACCTTGACCCTGGTGCCACGGCCGGAGGACACGAGCACGGCGGTGATGTTCATTTCCGCCTGGCCCTTGCCGCCTGCTTCACCGCCGGCCGCCTGGATCACGATCGTCCGGTTGGCCGCATCGCGCTGCAGCGATGTGCGCGGTGCCGCCGAACTTCAGCTTCACCGGGCCGACCTTGGAGGTGACCTCGCCCTTGTAGTTGTCGGCGTCGACCACCTCGGTGATCTCGGCGCCCGGCAGACACGGTGCCAGAGCAGGCACGTCCTGGAAGAACGCCCACACCTTGTCGACGGGTGCGCCGACTTCGAATTCGCTTTCGATCAGCACGTCGCTAGCCTTCCGCGATCAGTCGTCGGTCTTGACCGGCGGCGGGCACGAAACGTCCTCGCCGGTCTGGATGGCCTGCCACACACGGTCGGGCAGCACGGCATGTCGATGTTGCGAACGCCCGGTGTCCGACAGGGCGTTGATGACTGCGTTGACGAAGGCCGCAGGGCCACCGACCGCGGCGCACTCGCCGACGCCCTTGGCGCCGATCGGGTGGTGCGGGCACGGGGTGACGACCTCGTGCAGCTCGAAGCCCGGGGTCTCCCAGGCGGTCGGCAGCAGGTAGTCCATGTAGTTGCCGCCGATGATGTTGCCATCCTCGTCGTACGTCATGAACTGCATGTTCGCCATGGCGTAGGCCTCGGTGAGGCCACCCATGATCTGGCCCTCGACGATCATCGGGTTGATCCGGACGCCGCAGTCGTCGACGCCGACGAAGCGGAGCACGTCCCAGACACCGGTCTCGGGGTCGACCTCGACGGTCGCGATGTAGCACGCGAACGGCCAGGTCAGGTTGGGCGGGTCGTAGTACGCGTTGTTCTCCAGGCCCGGCTCGAGGCCGTCGGGCATGTTCGCGTACGCCGCCATCGCGCACTCCTGGATCGTGGCGCCACGCTGCGGGCGCGCCACGAACGTAGAACCGACCCAACTCCCACTCGACGTCTTCCTCCGAGACCTCCAGGAGGTGGGCGGCGAGCTTGCGGGCCTTGGCCTTGATCTTGCGGGCGACCATCGCGGTGGCCGCACCGGCGACCGGGGTGGAGCGCGAGGCGTAGGTGCCCATGCCGAACGGCGTGTGGTCGGTGTCGCCGTGCTCGACCACGATGTCCGCGGCCGGGATGCCCAGCTCGTGAGTCACGATCTGAGCGAACGTGGTCTCGTGGCCCTGACCCTGGGACTGCGCGCCGATCTTCAGCACGGCCTTGCCGGTCGGGTGCACCCGCAGCTCGGCCGAGTCGAACATCTTGATACCGAGGATGTCGTACTCACGGCGAGTTACCGGCGCCGAGCGGCTCGGTCATGACCGAGATGCCGATGCCGAGGCGGCGACCGCGCTGGGCGGCGGCCTCCTTGTCCTTCAGGAAGTCCGCGTACCCGATCGCGTTCAGGCCGACGTCCAGGCACTTGCCGTACTGACCCGAGTCGACGAGGAAGCCGAACGGCGTCCGGTACGGGAACTGGTCGTCCTTCAGCAGGTTGCGCCGGCGGAACTCCGCCGGGTCCATGCCCGAGGTCCATCGCGGCGGCCTCGACCATGCGCTCCTGGAAGAACATCGCCTCGGTGACCCGGAAGGAACACCGGTAGGCGACGCCGCCAGGCGCCTTGTTGGTGTACGTGCCCTGGGCCATCATGTGCGCCGCGGGAACGTCGTAGCACGCGAACGTCGAGTGCAGCAGGCCGATCTTGAACTTCGACGGCTGTGCGTCACCGAAGAACGCACCGTTGTCGGTGTCGGCGCGCATGCGGACGGCGAGCATCTTGCCGTCGTAGCTGAGCGCCATCTCGCTGTCGAGGTACATGTCGCGGCCGAACCCGGTGGAGGTCAGGTTGCCGGACTTGGTCTCGATCCAGCGGACCGGACGGCCCAGGAGGATCGAGCAGAGGATCGCGCACGACGTAGCCCGGGTAGACCGGCACCTTGTTGCCGAAGCCACCGCCGACGTCCGGGGAGATGATGCGGATCATGTGCTCGGGCAGCTCGGCGATCGAGGGCCACAGCGGCACGGACGATGTGCGGCGCCTGCGTCGTCAGGTAGACGGTGAGCTTGCCGGTCGCCGGGTTGAAGTCGGCCGTGGAGGCGCAGTTCTCGATCGGCGACGGGTGCGAGCGCGGGTAGTGCAGCTTCAGCTTCGAGATGACGTCGGCCTGCGCGAACGCGCGGGCGGTGCGCCTCCTTGTCGCCGATCTCCCAGCGGTAGCAGATGTTGTCCGTCTGGCCCGCCTTGTCGTCCCGGATCAGCGGGCGCGCCGGGCGCGAGCGCCTGCATCGGGTTGACGATCGCCTGGAGGGGCTCGTAGTCGACCTCGATGGCGTCGCAGCCGTCCTGGGCGATGTACGGGTTGTCCGCGACGACGCAGGCGACTTCCTGGCCCTGGAAACGGACCTTGTCCGTCGCCAGCACTGCCTGGGTGTCGTAAGACAGCGTCGGCATCCAGGCCAGGTTGCGCTGCGCGGCCATCTCGCCGGTCAGCACCATGTGAACGCCGGGAATCTTCCAGGCCTTCGTGGTGTCGATCCGCTTGATGCGCGCGTGCGCGATCGGGCTACGCAGGATCTCCATGTGGAGCAGCCCGGGCAGCTTGAAGTCCTCGGTGTAGTTTCCCTTGCCGCGGATGAAGCGGCTGTCCTCTACCCGAAGGCGGCTCGCACCCAAGCCGCCGATCTTGATTTCGTCTTGTGGGGCCACGATGGACGCCTTCCTTAGCCGGCCGGCTGGGGGTCGAGCTTCTCGGCCGCCCACATGACGGCCTTCACGATGTTCTGGTAGCCAGTGCAGCGGCAGAGGTTGCCCGACAGGGCCCAACGGATGTCGTCCTCCGTCGGGTGCGCGTTGTCGTTGCAGCAGAGCCACGGAGGTCATCATCATTCCCGGCGTGCAGAAACCGCACTGCAGGCCGTGTTCGACCATGAACCCTTCCTGAATCGGGTGCAGCTCACTAGACGACGCGAGACCCTCAACAGTGGTCACAGAGTGACCGTCGGCCTGCACCGCGAACATGGTGCACGACTTGATGGGGAAGCCGTCGTACAGCACGGTGCAGGCCCCGCAGTTGGTGGTGTCGCAGCCGACGTGAGTACCCGTCAGCGCGAGCCCCTCGCGCAACAGGTGCGCAAGCAGCAGCCGGGGCTCGACGTCCACGGTCTTTACTTCACCGTTGACGGTGACCCTGATCCGCCGGTCCTCCGAGTCCACAGTTTTACCCTTCTTGGTAGGTCAGATGATTCCGGTAGAGCGGGGTCGTCAGGCTGCCTGAGCCATCTCTCGGTTCAGGATCCGGCTGACGAACACGGCCACGACGTGGCGCTTGTAGTCGGCGCTGCCGCGGTGGTCGCTGCGCGGCTGGGCCGCCTCGGCCGACAGGCGCGCCGCCTCGGCGATGACGCCCGAGTCGAGCGCCTTGCCGGTGAGGTACTTGCCGGCGTCCTTGCAGTCGATCGTCCGCGAGCCGACGCCGGTGAGGGCGATGCCGGCGCGGATGATGCGGCCACCGGTGGTCTCGATCGCGACGGCGACGCCGGCGGTCGCGAAGTCACCGATGCGACGCTCCAGCTTCAGGTAGCCACCGGAGAGGGTCGCCCTTGGGCGCGGGGATCCGGGCCTCGATCGCGATCTCGTTCGGGGCCATCGCGTGCTCGAACGGACCGATCACGAAGTCGGTCATCGGGATGACGCGCTCGCCGCCGGGGCCGACGCAGACGACGGAGCCGCCGAGCGGCAGTGAGCGCGGCCGACCAGTCACCCTGCGGGTCCGCGTGGCACAGCGAGCCGACCAGCGTGCCGCGGTTGCGGACGATGGGGTCGGCGATGAGCGCGCGCGGTCTGCCGCCATCGTCGGGTTGGTCGACGCCAGGAGGTTGGAGCGCTCGAGGTCGCGGTGACGGCAGAGCGCGCCGATCCGGATGCCACCCTCGGAGTCCTTCCGGTGGTAGCCGAGACCCGAGAGGTTGTTGATGTCGACGAGCACCTCGGGAGACGCGAAGCGCAGCTTGACCATGGGGATCAGGCTCTGACCGCCGGCCAGCACCTTGGCCTCACCGCCGTACGTCGTGAGAATGCTGATCGCCTCGTCGAGCGTGCGCGGGGCCTCGTAACGGAACTTGGGTGGGTACATCGGAGACTCCTGGTCCTGCTCTCTGTTCAGCTGCCGCCGAGGAACTCCCCGTATGGCGACGTTCAGGATGGGACCCGCCATGCCACCGGAGCGGCATGGCGGGTGGGGTACCTCTAGACCGTCGGACGCTTCGGTTCGACCACGGCGACCGGAAGCGACTCGGCTCCGGGGTCGGGGCGCGGTTCCTGGTGGGGAGGCCAGGGACCCTGAACGGGCTGGCCTGCAACCTTCAACCAGTCAAGCATCTCGGAGAACGCCCAGATCGTCGGGCTTGCACCCGTCTTAGGAGCACTCTCGAACAACTCGTACAGCCGGGGGTTGCCCTGGCTGTGGCCGCTGGACTCGACTCCCATGCGACCTACCTCCTCCCAATTAGCCGAACTGGTTCATTTGTGACGGGCGCTACTCAACCGTGCGTTGTGAGGCGCTGTCAACTCGCATCGCCGCGCCCGTTCTCCTGCCGTTCACCTGCGTCGACTCGACCTTCGACACCCTTGCCGACCTGCACGAAGCCTTCGAGAGCGCTCCGCGAGAGCAACTTCCGTGTGGCCCGATCTTCGCATGTGTGACCGCCGTGATCGGGGCGTCACACAGGCGATTCTTAGGCCGGTCCGCTATTGCCGTTCGATTCCGAGGAGTACGTCCAGGACGCTGCCCGAGTGCCTTTGTCGAGGTTGAACTCCCGACCTATTTGGCGAATTCTTAGAATTGCCGGGCGGTACGGCCTAGCTACTTCTTGGTCATCAGACACGACGCCTGACCAGGTTCCGGATTTCCACGAACACCCAGGACCGCGTAGGGCCAGTCCGGAGGTGCTCGAGAGTGGCGCGCCCGGGGGGTCGAGCCCCGAATGCGGATCTGGAAACTGCCAGGAGCGGCTTCGTGGGCTGCTCGGCTGGCTCCTACTGGTCAACGACGTGTCCGCTAGAAGGTCACGGCCCCATGTGGGATGTCCTACATCGGAGGGCCGGGCGGATCCTGCCGCGAAGCTGTCTCACAAGTCAGTTGGGTGGGCCGCCGGGGGATCGAACCCCGAACCCGCGGATTAAAAGTCCGCTGCTCTGCCAGTTGAGCTAGCGGCCCACAGCGACGCCGACTGGGGGCCCGCTAGGGGGCCCGCCGGTCACCCGTGCCGTCGCCGAGGCTACCGGCTCCGTCCCGGGCGGGTCACCCGGAGATGCGGTCCCGCGTGCGGCGGGCGGCCCGTTTCGCGATCGACATCCGGTGCACCTCGGACGCGCCGTCGTAGATCCGGAACCCGCGGATGTCGGCGTAGATCCGGCCGACCACCATCTCGTCGGACGTCCCCATGCCGCCCGAGAGCTGCACGGACCGGTCGACGATGCGCCCGACCGCCTCGGACACGAACACCTTCGCCCGCGACGAGACCTCGGTGGCGGAGGCGCCGTTTCCGAGTTCCCAGCAGGCGTGCCAGAGCAGGGCGCGGGCCGCGGCGAGGTCGATCTCGTTGTCGGCGATCATCGCCTGGGCCATGCCGTGCTCGGCCAACGGCGTCCCGAACACCTCGCGGCGGACGGCGCGGTCCAGGGCGATGTTGTGGGCCCGCCGGGCGGCGCCGAGCCAGCGCATGCAGTGGGTCAGGCGGGCGGGCGCGAGCCTGACCTGGGCGTAGGCGAATCCGCGGCCCGGCTCCCCGAGGACCGCGTCGGGGCCGACCACGGCGTCGTGAAACAGCACGCGACAGTGTCCGCCGACCGTCGTGGCGTCGATCGTGCGCGCGTGGCCCTTCATCTCGTACCCGGGGTTGTCGGCGTCGACGAGCAACATGGTGGCGCCGTCCGTGCCGTCCGGACCGCCACCGCCGCGGGCCATGACGATCGAGAACGCGGCCCCCTCCGCGCCGGTGATCAGGTGTTTCTCCCCCGAGACGACCCAGCCGACACCGGCCCGGCGCGCGATGGTGCGCAGCGCGGACGGGTCGGAGCCCGCGCCGGGCATCGGCTCGGTCATGGCGAAACAGGAGCGCACGTCACCGGCCGCGAGCGGGACTAGGTACTTCGCCCGCTGGGCCGGCGTCGCGATCTGGTCGAGCATGTGGATGTTGCCCTCGTCCGGCGCCGAGCAGCCGATCGCCAGCGGGCCGAGCAGGCTGGTGCCGGCCTCCTCGAGCAGGACCGCGGACTCGGTGAGGCCGAACCCGCCGCCACCGAGTTCGGCCGGGGCCTGCGGCGCCCAGACCAGCGCCTCCTTCGCCGCGGCCTGGAGATCGCGGCGCAGGTCGTCGGTGACCCCGTTCGCGAAGGCCTCCTGCTCGTGCGGGACGACGACGTCGGCGACGAAATCGGCGATGCGGTCGCGCCACTCCTCCACCCGGGCGGGGAGCGAGTAGTCCAGCGCCATGTGAGTCAGCTTCCTCGGGCTAGGCGCGCGGGGCTTGCGGCCCCGGGCGCGGGCGGTGGCGGGTGCGCGCCGTAGGCGACCGCGGCACGTCCTCGTCCGAGCCTGTCACCTCGTCGGACTCGACAGGCCCGGACGCGACAGGCCCGGACGCGGCGACCGGTTCGGCCTCCGGTACCGCCGGCTCGTCGGCGCCCGAGTCGGCGTAGGCGACCCCAGGCAGGGCGGCGGCGACCGGTCCAGGCGGGACCCACGATCCCTGCACGGTCAGTTCCCGAAGGCGCGCGCCGAGGGCCTGCAACTCGCGATCGGGCTTCGCGCCGGCCGCAATTCGCTCGATCATCGGGGTGTTGAACGAAGCCCCGTGACGTTGCGTCAGGAACGCCTTGATGTTCGTGGCCTCGCGCTCCCCGAACGACTCGCGCCATTCCGCGATCAGCTCGTCCCACGTCTTGCCGGGCACGAATTCCTCGGCCGGCAGGTAGCAGATGACGTCCGGCTGGGACAGTGTCTCCAGGCGAATGCGGTGCGCCCGGTGTGCGCGAATGGCGCGGGTCAACAAATTCTGCAGCCAACGCGCCTCCGCACCGGGAAGTTTCCCGAGCGGGACGAGGGCGCGGACCGCCGCGTCCGTCCGGTTCTTGGCGACGAGACCCTGCACCTTGTCCCAGGTCGGCTGGATCGCCGCCCGCGCGATGTTGTCCAGGACGATCACGATCGCGGCATCCGTGAAGTCCCAGATAAGACCGGCGGTCGCGAGGGAGACCATTTGTTTGGCGCCGCCGACGGGATAGACGACGCTCCACGTGTCGAGGTCGTCTTTCAGCAGGGTGCCGAGGACGACCTCGTCGTGCTTGCCCTCGACGATCACGAAACAACGGACCATCTGCAGGAGATCGGCCGGAGTAAGTCCGAGATCCTCGCTCATCGTGTCGCGCTCGAGTTCTTCGCGAAGTGCGAAGTCCATCGGCCGGGCAGTTGCCGCACCCGACGTCAACCGCGTGACGTGGACGAGAACGACGCGCGCCGGGTCGAGCATCGACGGGGAATGCGTGGCCACCGCGATCCGGACGCCGGACTCCGCTGCGATGCGGGTCAGCGCGTCCGGCAGGCCCGCCTCGGCGCGGCGGTGCAGTCCCGCCTCCGGCTCGTCACACAGGAAGGCGACCGGCAGGGCGTCGGGCGCCGCCATCGACACGGCCAGCGCGCACGACAGGGAAGCCCACCGGCGCTGGGCCATCGACAGGGAGCGCAGCGGCAGGGCCGTCCCGTCTGCGAAGCGCGCCGTCCAGCGGGGGAGGTTGCCGGCCAGCCACTCGTTCGGGTCGCCCGGTGAGAACAGGAGCTCGGGGGCGTCCGGGAAGACGTAGCGCAGGAACCGGCTCGCGTCCGCGGTGAGCTTCGCGAGCAGCGGGTCCACGAGCGGGTGGAACACGACCCCGGCACCGGCGAAGGCCTTGACGACCTGCCCGGCCGCGGCGCGCAGGACGCGCTCGCGGGTCATCCGGTCGACGTCGTCCGCCTCGGTCTCGTCCGTGACCATCTGGACGACCGGCATGGAGACGCTGGCGACCTCGAGCACCGGCACGGTCGCCCACACCGGCCACGGGACGGACGTGACGTCGATCCCGGCCTCGGGGTTGCTGCCGGGACCGACGTAGCCGCGCCCGGTGATGAAGGCGTCGCTGATGTCGGACAACTCGCGCCACGGGAACCCGGAGTTGGACAGCAGGTCTTCGCCGTCGGCCAGCTCGCTCAGGTCGGGCAGCGCCTCGTCGGGGACGTCGGGCAGCTCGATCGCCCCGCGCTGCGGGTTCTGCCGGTCCTGGTCCAGCAGGTCGGCGCACGCAGGGGTGTCGGCCGACGCGGCTGCGTAGACACTCCAGCGGGGCTCGGCCCGCGTCCCCGTCGCACGCAGGACGAAGTGCCCGCCCCGCGTGATCTCGGAGACCGCGCCGGCGTGGAAGCGCAGGAAGTCCCGGACGTGCTCGATGTCGGAGAGGATCACCTGCTTCGCGGCGAAGTGCGCGCCGACGAGCTCGCGCAGGCTGGTCGGGCTGTGCGCCTCGTCGACGACCGCGGTCGTGAACATCCGGAATTCGTCGAGCACTTCCTCGTAGACGTCGCCGGGGCCCTCGTCGAACTCCTCGTCGCGGCGGCGGGCGAAGTGCGCGACCACGTCCCCGCGGAGCTGGTTGAGGTGGTCGCGCATCGCCCGGCTCAGGCCGTCGCGCCACGCGTCGCCCTGGGTGTCCGCGCCCGCCGCGTCCGCGCCCGGGACCTGGACGTGCACCAGGCCCCAGCTGTCGTCGAGCCGCTCGCCCCGCAGCGCGGCGATCACGGCCGTCAGCACTCGGGTCTTGCCGGCGCCGTTGCGGCCGTAGAGCGCGAGCAGCGGCTCGTGCAGGGGGACGTGCACCCGGCCGATCGGGCGCGGCCCGCACACCGTCACACCGAGGAGTTGCACGGCCAGGGCTGAGGTGGAGGTCACGGGAATCGCCGGCGCCGACATGGGACGAAGGCTAACGGGCCGGCGCTCGCGGCCCCGATGATCACCTCATGAGCGGCACGCGGGTCCTGACCGCGACGGCCTGGGCCATTAAGGCCCTGACCGTCGCGATGCTGGTGTTCGCCGCGACGCACACCGACTGGGACCGGTTCGCGGGCAAGGCCTTCGCCGGCCGGGCGGTCGCGTACCCCCTGGCCCTGCTGGTGATCCCGGCGGTCTGGTTCCTCCGCAGCCGCCACCGGCGGCCGTACCCCGCCCTGGCGGACCTGCTCGTCTCGCTGCCGTTCGCCGTGGACGTCGGCGGCAACGTGCTGAACGCCTACGACCGGATCGTGTGGTTCGACGACGCCTGCCACTTCGGCAACTGGGCGATGCTGCTCGCCGCCCTCGCGGTGACGCTGCCGCGGACGCTGCCCGAATCCGTCCAGCTCGGGCTCGTCGCCGGGCTCGGCGCGGCAACCGCCCTGGGCTGGGAAATCTTGGAGTACTACACGTTCATCCGGCACGGGACGGAGCTCGACACCGCCTACACCGACACCCTCGGCGACATGACGCTCGGCACGATCGGGGCGACCTGCTCCGGGTTGTTCGTGCTGTGGCTCCGGCGGCGCAGACCCTAGGGCATCATGCGCCGATGGAACGCCGGACGCGCGCACTGCTCGAAGGCGGCGTCGTCGTCGTCGGCACGTTCGTCATCGCGTTGGTGTTCACGAACGACCCGACGGACCTGATCCCGGGGGACGTCACGCTCACCGGCGAGCCGCTCGTGCGGGGCACCACCCAGCTGCACCTGCTCGTCCGCGGGGCCGGCTGCTCGCCGGAGGACAAGCCCGGGCGCCGGGCGGAGGACGTCCGCAAGCGCGTGCAGCAGCCGACCACGCAGTACACGAGCGACGAGATCGTCCTGACCGTGAAGGTCCGCGACCCCGGCAAGGACAAGTGCGTCGGGACGGACCCCGGCGTCCCCTACACCCTGACGCTCGTCACGCCACTCGGCGACCGCAAGCTCCTGGACGGCACGAAGAACCCGCCGGCGCCGTTCGCCGTCCCCTGAGCCGTCAGGGGCGCAGTACCTCGACGAGGAAGTCGGCGACGCGGGGATAGGCGTCGAGGCGGTTCTTCAGCTTCGCGAGGCCGTGGCCCTCGTCGGCGTAGACGGCCATCTCCGTCCGGACGCCCTTGCCCTTCAGCGCCGCGTGGATCTGCTCGGCCTCGCCGACGGGGACGCGCGGGTCGTTGACGCCGTGCACGATGAACAGCGGCGCGCGCATCGCGTCGAGGCGGTTGATCGGGGAGAGCTCCTCGAGCAGGTCGCGGTGGTGTTCGAGCGAGCCGTACTCGCGCTCCCGGAACGCGCGCCGCCACGAGGCGGTGTTCTCCAGGAACGTCACCAGGCTGGACATGCCGACGACGTCGACGCCGGCGGCCCAGCGCTCGGGCTGGAACGCGAGGCCCGGCCAGGACGAGGTAGCCGCCGTACGAGCCGCCGTAGAGCGCGGCCCGCTCCGGGTCGAGGTCGTCGGACGCGGCGATCCAGTCGTGCAGGGCGGCGAGGTCCGCGATCGCGTCGAAGCGCTTCTCGACGTCGTCGAGCGCCTGGTAGCGCTTGCCGTACCCGGTCGACCCGCGCACGTTCGGCGCGAGCGACGGCGAACCCGCGCGCGACGAGGTACTGCGTGAGCGCCGCGAACGAGGGCCGGTACTGCGACTCCGGCCCCCCGTGCAGGACGGTCACGACGGGCCAGCGGCCGCCGGCCGGCCGCGTCCGGGGCCGGAAGACGTACAGCGGGATCTGCTCGCCGTCCGGCGCAGGGACCCGGACGAGCTCGGGTGCGACCAAGGACGCCTCGTCCAGCTGGTGCGGACTGACGGTCAGGCGGGTAGAGACGCCGCTGACGGTGTCGTAGAGCCACCCGTCCCCGGGGACGAGCGCAGAGGAATAGGTGTAGCTCAGATGGCGCCCGTCGCGGGAGAAGCGGAACCCCCCGGCCACCCCCTCCCCCGGCAGCGGGACCTCCGCGGTCACCGCGAGGGTCGCCGGGTCGTGCAGGGTCGCGGCGGTGGCGCCGTCGGCGTTGGCGACGACGAGCAGGTGCCGCCCCGTCCAGTCGACGGAGCAGCCCGCGTCCCAGCCCGGCTCGAGCACGAACTTCCACGTCGCCGTCGGCGGTCCCGCGGGCGATCCCGGCGACGTCGCGGCCGACGTCGTGGGAGAAGAAGAAGGCGGACGAGTCCGGCAGCCAGGACGGCGAGCCGATCTCGGCGGGCTCGGCGTGCGGCGCGAGCTCGGTGAGCGTCGCGGTCGCGCGGTCGTAGAGGTGCAGCGGTCGAGTCGGCCGCCTGCTCGGTCAGGGCGCCGACGGCGAGCACGCGCCCGTCCGGGGAGAACCCGCCGGCCCACGTCCAGCCGCCGGGGGCGTGCACGAGCTGCTCCTCGCCCGTGGCCATCTCGCGGACCCAGACGTCGAAGTCGGACCCCGTCCGCCGGTTGGTGGAGTACGCCAGCAGGACGCCGTCGCGGGTCATGCCGCCGGCGCGGTGGATGTGCTCCGGGTCAACCACGAGGGGGGTCAGCGCGTCGGTACTGGTGACGGGGGGCGGAACGGCCGCGCCCGTGCCCGCCGCGGGCGCCAGGTCGAGGAGGTAGAGCTGATGCTTCTCGTTGCCGCCCGCGTCCACGCCCAGGAGAAGGGCGTCGTGACCGTCCACCGGGACGGGCAGGTAGCCGCCGCCGACGGGCTCCGGGAGCGCAGTGAGCTGGGTCAGCTTCTCGACGGGAACTCCGCCCTCGCGCACGGCGACTGCGTCGAGTCCGAACAGTTGCGCGCTGCCCGGCACGTCGGAGTTGACCAGAATGGTCTGCGAGTCGGGCGAGAAACCGCACGGGGAGGCGGTGCGGGTCTGCAGATAGGCCCGGATGTCGGGGCCCTCCGGGCCAGAGGTCATGCGTACAGGGTCCGGCACCGCCGCGACCCGGCGCCACCCGGGGTGGCTCCGGGGCGCGGCCCACTTCACAGCTCGCACCAAGTGCCCATGCCTGCGGGGCGCTGTACTGTCCGAATGGGGGGACGGGCCGCACGGGCCCAGGAGGAATGGCGATGACCGACTCGGAGAACCGCGACGACGACGGCGGGGGCCGGACCAACCGGCCGGCGCCTCGCGACCCGCGCCCGCTGTTCCGCGACGAGCTCCAGGAGCCGGCGCCGCAGCCGGACAACCCGACCGTCGCCCTGCCCGCCCCGCCGGTGCAGCGTCGCGCCCCCGCGCCAGACGCCACCAAGGTCATGCCCGTGCAGCCCCCTCCTGCAAGCCCTGCGCGGCCCGCCCGTTCCCGCCGGTGCAGCGCCAGGGCGGCGCGCCCCCGCCGGTGGTTCCGCCCGCCGTGATCCCGCCCGCCGCGCCCACGATGGCGTCCGCACGGTCGGTGCCGCCGGCGGCCCGGCCGGTGCCGCCCGCCGCGATCCCGCCGGCAGGCGGGTCTGGTAGCCGCCCGCTGGCCGGCCGGCCGCCGAAGCCGCCCAAACCGCGCCGCCCGCGCCGCTGGGCCCGCCGGCTGGCGATCACCCTCGCCGTCCTGATCGTGGTGCCGCTCGGGCTGTACTTCTTCGGGGACACCCGGATCGACCGTGTCGACGCGTTCCCCGCGGCGGGCACGCGGCCGGCCGCGACGCCCGGCCAGGACTGGCTGATCGTCGGGTCCGACAGCCGCGAGGGTCTGAGCAAGGCCGAGCGCAAGGAGCTGGCGACGGGCCAGGCGGATCGGCAAGCGCACCGACACGATGATGCTGCTGCACATCCCGGAGTCGGACACGAAGCCGACGCTGGTGAGCCTGCCGCGCGACTCCTACGTCCCGATCCCGGGGCACGGGTCGAACCGGCTGAACGCCGCGTTCGCGTTCGGCGGGGCCAAACTGCTGGTTCAGACGGTCGAGGACGCCACCGACATCCGCATCGACCACTACGCCGAGGTCGGCATGGGCGGGGTGTTCGACATCGTGAACGCGCTCGGCGGCGTCGAGATGTGCGTGAAGAACGCGATGAACGGACCAGAAGGCCGGGCTGAAACTTTCCGACGGGTGCCAGAACCTCGACGGCGCGGAGGCCCTCGGCTTCTCCCGCTCCCGGGCGAGCACCCGCGGCGACCTCGACCGCGTCGACCACCAGCGCGCGCTGATGACGGCGCTGATCGACGAAGGTCGCGAGTCCGTCGACGCTGGTCAACCCGCTCAAGCTCGTGGCCACTGGTCATGAAGGGCTCCGGCTCGCTGACGATCGACGGCAGCGACCACCTGCTGGACCTGGCTCGGCTCGCGTTCGCGGCGAAGTCGCTCGGCACGACGCACGACCGTCCCGATCGGCGGCACGCCGACGATCAACGGCGCCGAGGTGCTGACGTGGGACACCGCCCGCGCGGACGCGCTGTTCGACGCGCTGCGGACCGACCGCAAGGTGCCGAAGAGCGCGCTGGGCTGACGCGAGGCGGTCCGCACGCGCGAACCGGCAGGATGGGGGCCCTGATGACGACCATCGCGGGCACGCTCACCGACCTCCTGCCGGGCTCCACGGACCCGGACGCCCTGTTCGAGGCGTTCACCGACTGGTGCACGGGCATCGGCATCGAGCCGTACCCCGCGCAGCAGGACGCGCTGATCGAGATCGTGTCGGGGTCGAACGTCATCCTCACGACGCCGACGGGGTCGGGGAAGAGCCTGGTCGCGACCGGCGCGCACTTCGCCGCGCTGGCGGCCGGGCAGCGCACCTACTACTCCGCGCCGATCAAGGCGCTGGTGTCGGAGAAGTTCTTCGCGCTGTGCGAGGTGTTCGGCTCCGAGCGCGTCGGGATGCTGACCGGCGACGCGGCCGTGAACTCGGACGCGCCGATCGTGTGCTGCACGGCCGAGGTCCTGGCGAACATCGCGCTGCGCGAGGGTCGCCGAGCCGACATCGGCCAGGTCGTGATGGACGAGTTCCACTTCTACGCCGAGCCCGACCGCGGCTGGGCGTGGCAGGTGCCGATCCTCGAACTGCCGCAGGCGCAGTTCCTGCTGATGTCCGCGACCCTCGGCGACGTCACCCGCTTCCAGGACGACCTGACCGCCCGGACGGGCCGACCGACCGCGGTGATCAGCTCGGCCGTCCGGCCCGTCCCACTGTCCTACACGTTCGTCACCACGCCGGTGCACGAGACGCTCGAGGAACTCCTGACGACCCATCAGGCTCCCGTCTACGTCGTCCATTTCACCCAGGCGTCCGCGCTGGAGCGGGCGCAGTCGCTGCTGAGCCTGACGTTGTGCACGAAGGCGGAGCGCGAGGCGATCGCCACCCTCATCGGGGACTTCCGTTTCGCGACCGGCTTCGGCAAGACGCTGTCGAAGCTCGTGCGCCACGGGATCGGCGTGCACCACGCGGGGATGCTGCCCAAGTACCGCCGCCTCGTCGAGCAGCTCACGCAGGCCGGGTTGCTCAAGGTCGTCTGCGGCACCGACACGCTCGGGGTCGGCATCAACGTCCCGATCCGGACGGTGATGCTGACGGGCCTGACCAAGTACGACGGGCACCGGACGCGGCTGCTGAAGGCGCGCGAGTTCCACCAGATCGCCGGCCGGGCCGGGCGGGCCGGTTACGACACCGCGGGCTACTGCGTCGTCCAGGCGCCCGAGCACGTCGTGGAGAACGCCCGCCGCGTCGCGAAGGCGGGCGGACGATCCCGTCAAGCTCAAGCGGGTGCAGAAGGTGAAGGCACCGGAGGGCGTCGTCACCTGGAACTCCGAGACGTTCGACCGGCTCGTCGCGGCCGAGCCGGAGGCGTTGATCTCCCGGATGCGCGTCTCGCACTCGATGCTGCTCAACGTCATCGCGCGGCCCGGCGACGGGTTCGAGCACATGCGCCACCTGCTGCGCGAGAACCACGAGGACCGGACGCGGCAGAACCGCCTGATCCGCCGGGCGATCGCGATCTACCGGGAGCTGCTCGCCTCAGGCGTCGTCGAGCAGCTGGCGGAGCCGGACGCGTCCGGGCGCCGGGCCGTCCTCAAGATCGACCTGCAGACGAACTTCGCGCTGAACCAGCCGCTGTCGCCGTTCGCCCTCGCCGCGTTGGAACTGCTCGACGCCGAGTCGGAGACCTTCACCCTCGACGTCGTCTCCGTGATCGAGGCGACGCTGGAGGACCCGCGCCCGGTTCTGACGGCCCAGCAGTACAAGGCCCGCGGCGAGGCCGTGAACGCGATGAAGTCGGAGGGCATCGAGTACGACGAGCGGATGGAACTGCTCGAGGAGGTCACCTGGCCCAAGCCGCTGGAGGAACTGCTCGAGGCCGCGTACGAGATCTACCGCACCGGCCACCCGTGGATCGCCGAGTATCCGCTCTCGCCGAAGTCCGTGCTGCGCGACATGTCGCACGATGGCGATGACGTTCACCGAGTACGTCAGCATACTACGGCCTCGCGCGCTCCGAGGGGCTCGTCCTGCGTTACCTGACCGACGCGTACAAGGCTCTGCGCCAGACCGTCCCGGACTCGTTCAAGAACGAGGAACTCGACCGACCTCATCGAGTGGCTGGGCGAGTTGATCCGCCAGACCGACTCCTCCCTGCTGGACGAGTGGGAGGCCCTGGCCGACCCGTCGCTCGCGCCGGCGACCGGGCCGTCCGCGCCCGGCGGAGCCGAAACCGATCACGAAGAACGCGCGGGCTTTCCGCGTGCTGGTGCGCAACGCGCTGTTCCGCCGGGTCAATCTCGCCTCGCTGCACCGCTGGGTCGACCTCGGCGAACTCGACGGCGCGGACGGCTGGGACACGCGCGCGTGGGCCGAGGCGATGGCGCCGTACTTCGCCGAGCACGGTTCGCTTCCGACCGGCCCGGACGCCCGCGGCCCCGCGCTGCTGCAGATCGACACGGCGCCCGAGGACCGCCCCGGTTTCTGGACGGTGCGTCAGGTTTTCGACGACCCCGCCGGCGACCACGACTGGGGTTTCACCGCCGAGGTCGACCTGGCCGCATCCGACGCGGAGTCAGCTGCCGTCGTCCGCGTGCTCTCCGTCGGCCTGGTCGAGGCGTCAGATTCCGCCGCCGGCCCCTCGCGCCGATAGCCTGGCCCGGCATGTACCGCCTGCGAAGGGGCAGGGACGACAGATGAGCGAGCCAGGTAGCGGCAACCCGGATCCGAACGAACCGGGCGGTGAGCCCAACGCATGGGGTCCCCCCGCCCCGCCGCCGTACGGGCAGACGCCCTACGGCCAGCCGCGTCCGCCGCCCCCTACGGCCAGCAACCCCCGCCTCCGTACGGCCAGCCCCCGCCCTACGGTTACGGCCAGCCGCCGTACGGCCAGCCCGGCTACGGGGCGCCGATGGGGCAGAAGCCGCAGAACTACCTGGTGTTCTCGATCCTGTCGACGCTGCTGTGCTGCCTGCCCCTCGGCGTCGCCGCGATCGTGTTCTCCTCGCAGGTGAACTCGAAGTACGCGGCCGGCGACTTCCACGGAGCGATGGTGGCCTCCGAGAAGGCCAAGAAGTTCACCATCGCGTCCGCGGTCGGGGGGCTCGTGGTCATCATGATCGCCGTCGCCACCGGTGCCTTCGAGACGGGCTGACGCCTGTGCTCGGGACGGCCGGCTCGGCCGGAACGCGCGCGCCCCGCTGGGCCCCCGCGGCCGTCGCCGCGGGCGCGGTCGCCGCGGTCGGCCTGGTGGCGGGCCGTCGACCCGGAGCAGCCCGGCCACTACCCGACCTGCCCGTTCCTGGCCCTCACCGGGCAGTTCTGCCCGGGGTGCGGCTCGCTGCGGGCCGTTCACGCGCTGACCCGCGGCGACCTCTCCACTGCGGTGTCGCGCAACGTCCTGACCGTCGCGGCGATCCCGCTCCTCGTCGGCGCTGTGGTTCGGCTGGGCCCGCCGGGTCGCCACCGGGGCCGCCCCGCGCCCATTCGCCCGACCGGTGTGGCTGTGGGCGCTGTTCGCCGGCGTCCTGGCGTTCTGGGTTCTGCGCAACATTCCTGCCGGGTCGTGGCTCGCGCCCTGAGGCGTTCTTTCTCCGTAAGGACGAAAGTGCTGTCGCCGGAAGCTTCGCGGCGGTTCCCTTCAGTACAGATACTTCCGACGAACCGAGGGCGACATGAGCGCGGGACTTTCGCGGACGGCACGGCTGCTCCGGAGCAAGATCGTGTGGGCGCTTCTCGGCGTCGGTGCCGTCGCGCTCGCCGTCGGCTTGGTGCTGTTCGAGCCGTGGAAGCTGTGGGTGGACTCCACCGTCGACGAGGCGTTGCCGGCCGCCGCGGCCCCCGTCGCCGTCCCGGTCGCGGTCGTCGCCCCGTCCGCGTCCCCTGCCTCTGCCCCTCCTGCAGCGGCCCCTGGTCCCGTCTCGACCGAGCCGACGGTGGAACTGCGCGGCGCCCTGATCAGCCACGAGCACGACACGGCCGGGACGGTGGCGGTGCTCCGCCTGGCGGACGGCTCCCGCGTCCTGCGCTTCACGGACCTCGACACGAGCAACGGGCCGGACCTGAAGGTCGTGCTCTCCGACGCGAAGGTGCTGCCGGGCCGCGCGGGCTGGCACGTGTTCGACGACGGCGTCCACCGCAAGATCGGCAACCTGAAGGGCAACAAGGGGTCGCAGAACTACACGATTCCCGCCGACGTCGACCTAGGCGACTTTCGCAGCGTGTCGATCTGGTGCGACCGGTTCAACGTGTCGTTCGGCGCGAGCGAGCTGCGCCCGGCCTGACGTCGCTGTGCGTCGCCGAGCCTGCGAGTGACACAGGCTCAGCCGTAGCCCAGCTCGTGCAGGCGGTCGTCGTCGATCCCGAAGTGGTGCGCGATCTCGTGGACGACCGTGATTTCGACCTCGGCGATCACGTCTTCCCTCGTCTGGCAGATGCGCAGCGTCGGATTTCGGTAGATGGTGATCCGGTCCGGCAGTACACCCGTGTACCACTCACCACGCTCCGTGAGGGGAATCCCGTCGTAGAGACCTAGCAGGTGGGGGTCGTCCGCCGGTGGGTCGTCCTCCACGAAGAGGGCGACGTTGGTCATCAGAGCCATCAGCTCGGGCGGCATCGCGTCCAGAGCTTCGGACACGAGCTCTTCGAACTCGGGCCCAGGGATGTTCAGCACCCGGTCATTGTCCCCTCTAGGCGCGAAGTGGTCGCGTACCGTCGAAAACGGGTACGGACGAGGAAGAAACCGTGTCCGATTGCCGCGGGAGGGAGTGTGGTTACGCCGGTGCTCGAGTACGTCCGGCGATCCGCGACCCTCCGCCGGGTCCGCGAACTGCGGGTCCCACGGCGGTTGATTCCGCCTGCACGGTTACGCCGAGTGTGCGCGGTGCTCTCCGTCGGGCTGCTCGGGGCGTACCTCGGCCTGCTCGCCGGCGGTCACACGTCCACCCCGGTCGGCCCGGTGGACACGCACATGAGCGCGCACCTGTCGACCAACGGCGACACCCTCGTCCGGGTCGGCCCGCTCGGCACGCTGAAGTTCGACACGCACGACGGTCCCATCGGCATCATCGTCTCGGTCGAAGCGCTCAACGTCGCCGACGCGCGCCAACTGTTCGAGAACCCGACCGCGCTCGAGGGCCTGGAACGGTGGATCGGCGACGACGTCCGCGGGGCGATCCTCTCCCTGGTCATCCGCTCGATCGTCTCGGCCATTCTCGGCGGGGTGATCCTCGGCGTGCTGGTGTTCCACCGCCGCGTCCGCCGGATCGCCCTCGTCGGCGGGACGGCGATGGCGGCCGTCCTGGGCGGCGTCGCGTCCGCGGGCGCCACCTGGAACCCGCGCTCGATCTCCGAGCCGCAGTACACGGGCCTGCTCATGAGCGCACCCAGCGTCGTCGGCAACGCCCAGAACATCGTCGCGAGCTTCAGTAACTACAGCCAGGAGCTTGCGCGGCTCGTCACCAACGTCTCCAAGCTGTACGACGTGACCTCGACGTTGCCGGCCTACCAGCCCGACCCCACGACGATCCGGGTGCTGCACGTCTCCGACCTGCACCTGAACCCGGCCGCGTGGGACGTGATCCGCTCGATCAGCACCCAGTTCAAGGTGCAGGTCATCGTCGACTCCGGTGACATCAGCGACCACGGGTCGGCGGCCGAGAAGCGTTTCGTCAAGCCGATCGCGAGCCTGAAGCTGCCGTACGTGTTCGTCCGCGGCAACCACGACTCCAAGGAAATCGAGGACGCGGTCCGCGCCCAGCCGAACGCGGTCGTCCTCGACTCCGGCGAACTGCGGGAGGTCGCCGGCCTGCGGTTCATCGGCGACGGCGACCCTCGCTTCACCCCCAACCGCTCCGTCGAGGTCACCGGCGACACGGTCGTCACCAACGCAGGCAAGCGCCTCGCCCGCGTCGCGAAGAAGCTCTCCCCGCCGGCCGACGTCGCCGTCGTCCACGACCCGCTCGAGGGCGAGCAACTCGACAACGTGGTCCGACTCGTCCTCGCCGGACACGGCCACCAGCGCGAGACCCGGCTGCTCCCCAAGGGCACGCGACTGTTCGAGCAGGGCAGCACCGGCGGCGCCGGCCTGCGCGCGCTCGAAGGCGCCGCCCCGACGCCGATCGAGTGCACGGTCTTCTACTTCGACTCCGAGACCAAGCGCCTGCAGGCCTGGGACGACATCACGCTCGGCGGCCTCGGCCTCGCGTCCGCCCAGATCAGCCGCTCGCTCGCGCCGGAGGAGGAGACGCGGCTCGCGTCCGCCCAGGTCGAGCCGAAGACCCAGCCGAAGATCTCCCGGCCGAAGAAGGCCTCCCCGGACCCGACCGCCCCCGTCCTGCCCGCCGACGCCGCGCGCGGCCGCGAACAGGCCGCGGGCGCCCCGCGCTGATCTGTTTTGCGGGGGCGGCCGGGAGTCCCCTATGCTGTTCCGGTCCTCAACGGCCGCTTGGCGCCCGTGGGCGACCTTGCCCTCATCGTCTAGAGGCCTAGGACACCGCCCTTTCAAGGCGGCAGCACGGGTTCGAATCCCGTTGGGGGCACTGGCAGTGCCGTAACAACACCTGTGCGAGACTGTGTCGCGCACTAGGTCCCGTAGAGCAGCTTGGAGTGCTCGCCACCCTGTCAAGGTGGAGGTCGCGGGTTCAAATCCCGTCGGGACCGCGTTAGGTTTGGAAGCCGTAGGCGCTCGTCGTCTGCGGCTTCTGTCGTTGGTGGGCTTCAGTTGTGCCGTCGGCGCTGGCCGGCGGCGGGGGCGCGACCTCCTGCGCTGAAGACCCACCCTCCTGCGCTGTGGGCGGCGCCGGAAATGTGCGTTCGACGTACGAAGTCGCCGGCCGCCCGGGACTGGCCCGACTTCGTACGTTGAGAACCCACCTCCTGCGCCGTGGGCGGCGCACGAAGTGCACGTTCAGCGCGTGGAGTTGCCGGGGCGGCGGGGCCAGAAGGGCAACGGCGGCTCGCATCACGCGCGCCGGACAACCCTGGCGGGGCCGGCGGGATGGCTCGGCTACACTCGACAAGTCCCGATCCGGGCCAGGTAGCTCAGTTGGTACGAGCGTCCGCCTGAAAAGCGGAAGGTCGGCGGTTCGACCCCGCCCCTGGCCACCTTCCTGACCAGCGACAACGCCCCGCCCGAGCAATCCGGACGGGGCGTTTTGACGCCAGTGACAGCAACGCTGACAGCAACGTCGGTCACCCGAGGGCGTCCCCGAGCTTGCGCAGCGCCTTCACCCGCTCCTCGCGCGAGGCGTGCGCGTAGATCGTCATCGTGACGCCGGTGTCCGCGTGGCCGACGATCTCTTGGACGATGTGCGGCGGGACGCCGAGGTCCAGGAGCAGGGTCACGCAGGTGTGCCTGAGGTCGTGGAACCGAACGGCACCGATCCCGGCCGCCTCGCGCAGCGGGTACCAGCTGCGACGCAGGTTGTCCGGCTCGATCGGGCTCCCGATGGACGTGGTGAACACGAGCCCGGACTCGACCCACCGACCGCCGGCCGCCAGGCGCTCGCCCATCTGCTGCTTGCGGTGCTCCCGCAGCGCGGCGAGGCACAGCTCGGGCAGTGGAACGGTGCGCAGCGAGTGCCGGGTCTTCGGTGGGACGAGCCGGAGCTCCCCGCCGACCCGCTGGAGATTCCAGACCACCTCGAGCGCTCCGGCGTCGAGGTCGACGTTCACCCAGTGCAGGCCGAGCAGCTCGCCGCGGCGCAGGCCGAGCGTCAGCGCCAGGACGTAGAGGGCGTGCAACCGGTCCTCCCGCGAGAGCCGGAGCAGCAGCCGGGCGTCCTTGACCGACAGGCCCCGGCCCACGGTGTACGTGGGGGTGGCGACCCGGACCAGCTTGGCGACGTTGCGCGGGATCAGCTCCTCGCGGACGGCGTCCTCCAGCGCGTTGCGCAGCACGGCGTGAATCGACTGGACCATGCGCGTCGACAGCAGCGCGGAGCAGCACTCCCCCGCCGCGCAGCACCGCGGTTCGGCGCGCTTGGCGTCCCACCCGTGTCGGCAACACTGACACGCGGTGCGCACGTCGGCGACGAACGTTCGGACCTCGCGCGCCGTCAGCCGGGCGAGGCGCTTCTTGCCCAGACCAGGGATCAGGTGCAGCCGGACCACGCCCTCGTAGCCCTGATACGTCTTCGGCCGGCGCTGGACCTTCACGACTTCCGCGAGCCACTCGGTAAGGTAGTCCGCGACGGTCAGCCGCCCGTCAGGCACGGGAGTTCCGTCGCGCCGAGCCCGGAGCAGGTCCTGGGCTTTGCGGTGCACCTCCTCGCGGGTGCGCCCGTAGACGTACTTGCGCTTCTCGCCTCCCGCCGGGGTGGGCACGTAGACCGCCGCCGCCCAACGGCCGTCGGCCCGCTGCCAGATCGAGCCCTCGCCGTTCGCCCGCCGCTTCGACCTGGCCATCAGCTCGCCTCCTCGATCAGCCGCGCGATGTAGTTCGACACCGCGCACGGCGTGATCCGGCGACACCGGCCGATCTTGACGGTGGCCAGCTCCCCGGCGCGGATCAGGTCGTACACCTTGGCCCGCGAGAGCCGCAGCGACGACATGACCTCCGGGACTGTCAGTAGCTCGGTTGCCATCTGTTCCCCCTCCTCAGGCTGCGGTCTCGGTTGCCGAACGGATGTCGCCGGGTGGTCCGGCGCGGTTCTTGGCTTGGTCGTACTGCTCGCGCCAGCGGACGCGTTCGCGGATCGCGGCGGCGATGGCCTGGCGGTAGGTGAGGGCGTCCTGGTCGGCGTGCTCGACTTTGGACCAGATGTAGCGCGCCTTCCCGTCGGCGCCGAGCGACGGTTGCCGAACAGCGGTCGGTGTCGGGTGCCTCGATCCCGGCCTCGGCCAGGACGGTGCGGACGACCTCGGCGCGGTCGGCGGCGTGCTCGGTCGAGGGTCTTGCCGGTCCAGTCGCGGGAGACCAGGACGCGGCGGCCGCCGAGGCCGAGGTGGTGGCGGTCGTGGGCCTTGGCGGTGCAGCGCCCGGCGGCCAGCTCGCGGCCGGCGTCCTTGGGTTGGACGCCGTAGCGCAGCCAGTTCGCGCACCGGGGCGAGCACGGCAGGACCGCGGTGTGGGCGTGGAGGCGTTCCAGGTGCGCGGCCTGGGCGGGGCTCATCTCGTCGGGGTCGCCGTAGGTGGCGCCGACGTCCTTGGCGAGGTACTTGGTCAGGTAGCCCACGGCCTTGCCGACCTTGTCCTCGTCGGTGCCGAGGATGCCCTGGTAGTCGCTCTGGCGGCCGAACCGCAGCACGTGCGCGGGGGCGGCGGCCGGGTCGGCGTCGAGGTCGTCGAGCGCCTGGTCCCAGGTGGGGAGGACCTGCCCGGTGGCCGGGTCGACGAATCCGCCCGCGGCGTCGTCCCAGACCGGCAGCGCGTCGTCGGGGCAGGGGTCGCCGATGGCGGGCCACCAGAGTTGGTGGTAGGTCCCGGCGACGACCTGGCGGACGATGTGACGGGGGATCACTCCGCGGACGGCGGCGTGCAGGTGCGGGGCGAGGCGGCGTTGGGCCTCGACCGCGGCGAAGTACTGGGCGTTGTACCCGGCGCAGCGCCGCAGGTTCTGCCAGAGCCGGTCGACCAGGCGCGGGAAGTGCAGGGCGTCGAGCGCGGCCCGGCGGTAGTCGTAGGTGGCGGGGTCGGCCGGGGTTCCGTCGGGCAGGACGCGCCCGTAGGAGGGCAGGGTGAAGGTCAGGAACATCGAGGGCCGGTAGCGGCGGCCGTCGGGTGCGGTGAACGCCTTGCCGATCGTCGTGTTCGTCATCGGCACCCGTGGCAGGTCGGCGACGTCCTGGCGACGCCGGGTCGAGCGCACCCGCCGGGCCCCGGCGTCGGCGTCGTCGTCGGTGTCGTGGTCCGGGTCGGGCAGCTCGTCGGCCTGGTCCTCGGCCTCGCCGTCGTCGTCGACGTCCTCGGCGGGGTCGGTCGGGTCGTCGGGGTCGGGTTCGTCGTCGCGGTGCCAGCCTTCGCGGCACTGTTGCATCCGCAGCCGGCGGGCCCGTCCGGCGCAGGAGGGGCAGACCCGCTCGATGGTGGACCCGCACGGGATCGGCACGGTGGCCGTGAGCGAGGTCTCGGTGTCGGTGCAGCGCAGCACGATCGGGCGCACGCAGACCTTCGCCGCGACGGCCAGCTCGCGAAGCAGCTCCGGGGACAGGTGCGGCGGGGTACTCATGCGATCTCCTTGGCCCGGGCGCGGGCCTTGTAGAGCAGCTCGTCCAGGACCAGGTCGACACCAGCACCGGCGGCGAGGCGGACCAGGGCGGGGCGGCGGTCCCGGCGGTCGGTCCCGGCCCAGACGCCGGTCTCGTCGCCGAGCAGCGCGGCGGCCAGGCAGTCCCGGCGCACCGGGCACGAGGCGCAGGCGCTCAGCGGTTCGCTGAGGAAGGTCCACGGGGTCGCCGGGTCGGGGAAGAACACGTCGGGGTCCTTGGCGCCCGTGCACGCGGCCAGCTCGCGCCAGCCGGGGTGAACGCGCCGGGCGAGCGCGCCGGTCTTGACCGGGTGCAGCCGCGTTCCGGTGATCGGGAGTGTTAGCTGACCGCGCATCAGATGCTCCCCTCGACCGGCTTCGTCAGGTCCACGGCGCGCACCGAGCGGCCGTGGTTGTGGCGAGGCGCGGACCGGTAGGCGTAGGCGGTGGCGGTGGCGCGGATGTCGTCGTCGGTGCAGTACGCGGCGCGGACGCGCAGGGGGTCGGGGCGCCCGTCCAGGCGCATGAATCCGACGCCGGGGCGTGCGGGGTCGAGCTGGTCGGCCAGCGCACCCCGGTCGCGGGCACCGTCGCCGAGGACCATGTCGACCTCGACGGCCTCCATCAGGCGCAGCGCGATGCGGTAGGTGAACAGGTTCCGCCAGCGGATGACGTCCTTGCCGGGGTCCTGCAACGACGCGATCACCGCGCAACCCGGCGCGCGGCCCATCGTCAGGAGCTGCCCGAGGGCCTTCTCGACCCGGGCGGCGGTCTTGCGCTCGCACAACGCGGTCAGCGCGGCGAGTTCGCAGATCACGATCAGCAGGAACGGCTCCGCCACGGTCGGGGCGTGCGTGCGGGAACGCCCGGCCAGACGCTCGGCGCGCGCCTGCATGGCGGCGGCGGTTTCCTCGAGCCCGTCGGCCATCGCCTCGGCGTCGGTCGTGTGGAGGCGGTGGAACAGCTCGCGGCCGAAGGCGAGTTCCATGCCGCCCTTGGGGTCGAAGCCCCACGGCTGGACCCACCCGGCGGCGATCGCCGGGGCGAGCGCCGCGCAGGGTGGAGTGAGTGATCGAGTCCTTGCCCGCGTCGGTGGACCCGGCGACGAGCAGGTGCCCGCGGTCCAGGGCGATCTCCCACGCCCGGCCGTCCTCACGGCGCCCGATCGGGACGCGGGCGAGGTCGACCTTCTCGGCGATCGGCAGCGCCGGGATCGTCGCGGCCAGCAGGTCGCGGCGCAGCAGCTCGACGCAGACCCGGCCGGGGCGGACCGGTCGGATCGCACACCCCAGGGACTTCGTCGCGTGCGCCAGCGCGAGCGCGGACCGTTCGAACGCGGTCTGGTCCAGGCCGTGCGGGATCTTCACGATGAGGCGGTCCAGCGACGGCGTGCAGGTCACCTTGACCAACCGGGCGGCCTCGACCACCGGCGCCGGGGCGTGCCCGTACGCAGCGCCCTGGGGGCGGTGTTCGTGCACGACCAGGCCGTGCCGGTGGGCCAGCCGAGGCCAGCGCGGGGCGTAGCGGAACCAGCGCAGGCACCAGGCCCGCACGAACGGGGACCACCACGGCACGGAAGGACTCCCGCCAGCACGCCCACCACACGGCGAGTGCGATCACGGCGTAGCAGCCGGCCTCCGCGAGGGAGCGCCAGCCGGCGGCCAGGTACACGTACCCGAGCGCGGCGACGGTGATCGAGGTGCGGGGGTGCTTCACACACAGCCGCACGACGAACGCGACCGCGGTGCCGAGCAGGACGAGGGCGAGGACGCCCTTGTTGTCCTCCAGCTTGGAGGTGATGTGACGGTGCATCACCCGCCCGGCGAAGTTACCCACGGCCGGACCTCCCGCGCGGCGCGGGTCAGGTCACCGGCGACCGCGTCCAGGCCGTCGACCAACCGCCACGCGGCGTTGTGCGCGACGTCGGCGTAGGCGAGCAGCCCGTCGTCCCCGGCGCGGGCGATCAGGTCGTACACCTTGCCCAGGCGGGTGCACGTCTCGTCGATCTCGCGGACGATCTCGGTCAGGTCGTTCGCGGCCCATTCAAGGGACGGGGCGCCCATCGCCGCCACCCACGCCTGCGTGCTGTGCACGGCGTTCACCGGCCCAGGCCGCGGTGCAGCGCCCGCAGCTCCGCCGTGGCGTCAGCAGCGAGAGCCGCGGCGCGGTCGAAGGAGGCGGCCGGGTCGCCGGGGAAGTCGGCCGTGCACGCGGCGAGCATGTGCAGCTCGTCCGCGGCGTTGTCAGCCAGGCGCAGCAAGTTGTCCAGCTCCGCGCAGGCGTCCTCGATCGAGGTCGAGTCGAGCGCGTGCAGCAGATTGCCCAGATCGGTGCCCGCGCTCATGCCGACCACCGTTCGTCGCGCTCGCGTAGGCGCCGGACCTGACCGGCAGCGTGCCGGGCGGCCTGCCGCGCGGGGACGGTCTCGTCGTGCGCGGCGATGCGGGCGAGGAGGTCGGCCTTGCATTCGAAGTACGCCAACCGGTCCGCGGCCGTGGTTGCCGGGTCCTCGCGCAGCTCGCCCGCCATTCGCAGCAGGGCGAGGATCTCCCCCGCGCTCGGCGGGGACGTGGTCGTGGGTCGCGACATTACGATGGTCTCGCTTTCTCTCATTCCGTGGGACGAAGCGATCCGAGGGGCACCGGGATGGCCGTCCCGGTGCCCCTCACCTGCGTTCACGCGGCCTTGCCGTCAGGCTCGCCGCCGCCGCCGGCCGCCCGCGCCTTGACCCCGACCGACGGGGCGCGCAGCCCGGTCGCCCGGTAGGAGAACGTCATCCGCCCGGTCTTCTCCGCGATGTACGGCGTCACCATCAGCCCGTCGAACTCCACCGGGCACACCTCCGCCGACGGCGGCACCGGCTGCACGTCCGCCAGGATCTTCACCGCCACCTCACGGCTACGCGTGCCCAGCTCCGGGTCCAGGTCGATCACCCGGACTTGCCAGACCCGCTCGCCGGTCTGCTTGTCGAACGAGGGCGAACGCAGCTTGGTCTTCTCGTCGTAGTCCTCCGCCGCACCGATCGAACCCGGCACGTACAGACAGCCGTTCGGGAACACGTCCACGAACCGCACCGGGAGCCTCACGCCGTTCTTCAACATGTGGAGCAACCTCCTCATCCCAGGGCGCCCGATGCGCCCCGGTTTCGTCACATGCACAGCTTGGCTAGCCATGTTGTATATGTCAAGCCATGCTGGGTTGGCTAGATGAGTCCGTGTCGCTGGCTCTACGCTTCGGGGCATGTCACTCGACCCCGACGACCCCCGGCCGCCGTTCCAGCAGGTCGCGCACGCGCTGCGGGCGGCGATCCTCACCAAGCAGTACGCAGCCGGCGAGAAGCTCCCCTCCGGCCAGGAGCTGGCGCGCCGCTACGGCGTGGCCCGGATGACCGTCCAGCAGGCGCTGCGGATCCTGCGCGAGGAAGGCCTGATCGTCTCCCGCCAGGGCAGCGGCGTGTTCGTCCGCGCCCGCACCGTCCGACCGGTCGGGCTGCGTCCGCACGTCGAGCGCGCCTTCGAATCCGGCCGGGTCGCGATCGACTTCGCTGGCTTCTCCGGCGAGACCCTGCACGGCGCGTTGCAGGAACCGCTGGACATGGTCCGCTCGGGCCGCCACGTCCCCGAGTCGATCCGGATCCGAGCGCTACTCCCCGACCCGACTGCGCCCTGGGCGATCCCCTGCCGCGTCGAGGACCTGGCCGACGACCCCGAGTTCCGCGAGCGGTCCCGCGGCATCATGCACCGCTCGATCGCCCCGCTCCTCGAGTCCGTCACCGAGCTGGCCGACCTCGGCCTGGTCGCCAACGCCACCGCCGAGATCCGCGTCCACCACGCCGCACCGCTGTTCAAGCTCTACCTGATCAACGACACGGAGGCGTTCTTCGGCTTCTACCCCGTCGAGGAACGAACTGTGTCCATCAGCCGCAAGCAACACAAGATCTACGACCTCATGGGCAAGGACGCCACCCTGTTCCAGCACACCGCCGAGGCCGACCCCGAGGCGATGGGATCGCAGTACGTCACCCAGGCCCGCACCTGGTTCGACAGCATGTGGACCAGCATCGGCCGCGACTACCAGCCATGACCACCAGCCTCGACCCCGCCCTCGTCGAGGTCTTCGCCCGCGCACGATGCGTCCTGCTCGACTTCGACGGCCCCGTCTGCGACCTCTACGCGGGCGGATCTTCAGCGGCCGCAGCGTCGCGGCTGCGTGATCACCTCGCGACCGAAGGCGCCTGGATCCCGGAACACCTGGCAGACGAGCCTGACCCCCTCGCGATCTTCCGCGAGCTCGCCGCCGCCAACCCGGTAGACGGGCGCCGCATCCACGAACTCCTCACGGCCGAAGAGTGCACCGCCGTCACCACCGCGAACCTCACACCCGGAGCGGTCGAGTTTCTCCGCGCCTGCCGACGCACCGGCCGGAAGGTCGCGGTCGTCAGCAACAACTCGACGGCCGCCGTCGAACGGTTCCTCGACCTTCACGGATTACGCGGCCTCGTCGTCGTAGTCGTCGGCCGCACCGAGCCCGACCCGGCCCTGATGAAGCCGTCTCCCCACCTGCTCCATAGAGCCCTCAGCGCCTTGGGTTCGACACCGGCAGCCGCCGTCATGGTAGGTGACTCTCCGTCAGATAATGACGCGGCCAGGACCGCCGGTGTCCCCTCGGTCGGCGTCGTCAACAAACTGGTCAAACGAACGACCCTCAGCACCGCGGACGCCCTCGCAGAAGACATGTGGGTCGCAGCCGATGCCACCGGCTCGGACGCCATTCGCCCGCACACGCCCCGTACTTGGCGAGTCGGCCTGCCGTCACGGATCTTCCTCACCGCGCTGGCCCTCGGATTCTGCACCGCCGCGACCATCGGCTCGCGCGACGAGGAAGGTTCCATTTTGTGGATGTTCCCCATCTACGCCGTGTGCATAGGCCCGTTACTGCTGTGCGTCCTCCGCCCCAAGATCAGCCTCAACGCCGACGAGATCGTGGTCCGCAACCCGATCCGACTAAGACGGTTCCCACGCAACGAGATCGTCAACGTCGGTGCGAACTACTTCGGGCTCCACATCGGCACCCGCACCGGAAGCCAGATCACCGCGCTCGCCGTCGCCCGACCCAACATCGCCAACATGATCCGCATGAACGTCCGCTCGGACCGAGTAGTCGACGAGATCCGCCGCTGGGCAGGCCTGCCGCCGGCCACCGGCTGAACTGCTGAATTCGGCTCTTTAGGGTCAAGGGCCGCGCTTCGCGCGGCCTGCCCGGCCACTCGCGCCGGGGCATGCGGCGCAAGCGCCGGTCCCCGGCGCGGCGGCCGGCCCTGCCCAAGCGGGATTGTCGCCCTTACTCGGAACCCGGCCGATCAAGGGGCGCGGCCTGGGCGCGGTCCTTGTTGTATTGAAAGGCCTGGCGGTCCGCCGGGGTCAGCTCGACCAGCGGCAACTCGGGGTGCGGTCCCAGACCGGTCCGATCGCGAAGCTTTGCCATCAGCGCCAACACGTCGTCGTGGGCGAGCCGAGGGTGGTCGGCCTTCAGCGGGACGCCGTCCTTGCAGTGCACCTCCGCCACCCAGACACCTGTGCGCTCTCGGACGAGGTGGCGGGTTTTCAGTGCCCACGGCGGGACGAACCAGGCCACCTGGAGGACGCCCAGCTCGCCTCGCGCCCACCAGGCTTGCCAAGGGGCATCCTTCAACGTCCGCAAGGTGCGATGGATCGAATTCATGTACGCGTACGGCTTGGTATCGGGGGGCCCGCCTCCGATGTAGTCGATCCTGTTAGCGTCGAGTTCGTCATCCACCTGAATCCCTCCTCCCCGGGCAATGCCGCCGCTCTCTCGCCAGACGACCTTCATAAGCAGGATCCTCTCCTACATGGGGTTGCGGTACGCCCAAGGCGTGGCGCCGGCCCCCTCTCCGCGGCAGTCTGCGGCCTCCACTCCGCGCGTCAAGGCCAAGCGGCTGCGCCGTCGCTTCGCGAGCCTGGACCCGCTCCGCTACGGCCTCCGTCAGGCGGCTATGAGGGTCGGCGGGGGAATGGTTGGGAAGATCAGACCCGGCCGCGGCGGGCTCGGTCCCGACGGCAACGGTGACGGCAACGCAGGCCGACACGAACCCGATCGCGCCTCCCGGGCACGATCGCCACGAGCGGTGATCGGCAATCTGACGGCGCGTCGCCCACGTCTCTTAATCCGCGGTCCGAGCGGCCCGCCGGCCCGCCGGTACAGCAGCGATCCCGCGGTCCGGCCGAGGACTGACAGCGCGGCGGCGATGGCGGAGTGGCGGGCCATGCACGCCGCATCCAGCCTCTCGGTCAACAACCTGGGCGCCGCCGTCCGTGCCGGCTCTTCGGCGGACAACGCGCCGCAGACGGAGGACCCCCTTTATCCTTGGCGTCATGTTCGATAGTGGAGAGCGCGTGGTCCTGCCACAGTCGGGAGAATATGCCTGGTGGGAGATGACGGAACACGGCCATCCCGTGCTCTTCGTTCAGGCGTTGCCCGGCAGGCCGACCGAGCCGCTCACTTGGTACCCCGACTCGCTATCGACAGAAACCCGGTGGAGGCGCAGGTCGAGCGTGACTCCCAAGCTTCACTACACCCGGGTGATCCACACCTGGGAAGACCCTCAGGTCACATTTTCACGGCGATTCTCCAGTAAATCGCCCGCAATTCAGTCTTTCGGGCCCTTCCATATCGCCGAGATCCAAGGCTATTGGGACTTGACATCCCCTCGTGTCGAGTCAATCGCGCATCCGCAGTGGCCCCACTTCAGCATAAGACTGCGGATCCGCGGCGATCACGGCGACCCTAAGAGCATTTCTGAGGCAGAACTATCGTGAACTCCACCCCGCCCCCCCTGCCCGGGCCCCCAAGCGGTCGGGTGTCCTGAGGCTTCCCACCGCGCTCGTTCGTCAGCGTCTAGGGTCCCGCTCGCGGGCGGATGGCTGGAAGGCCTAACCCGAGCAACCCGGACCGGGCGAACGACAGCAGCCGTGACAGCAACACGGCTGGACCACCGGAGTCGTCGACGGCCGTGCTCGGACGCTTCGACAGGGCGAGGGCGCTCAGCGCCGTGTAGGTGAAGGGCCTGAAAAGCGGAAGGTCGGCGGTTCGACCCCGCCCCTGGCCACCACCCCTGACCTGCACAAATGACCGCAGACGAATCGTCGTGAGCTCCGTCCGTCTCAGTTGACCGTCTCAGTTCACTTCACAGCGCAGGTGGTACCGGGAAGCGCGAAGTGCGATCGAGACGCGATACGCACGACGCCAGGTTCGCGCCGCAACGAGCACGAACCCATGAGATGACCGCGCCGCAGGGCCTCCCGCAGCACGAGCGCAGCTCGGTGCCGAGCTGCGCCGGCTGCGGGACTCGCCGGAATCTCCGGACGAGACCTCGCCGCGCGCGTCGGCATCAGCCAGTCCACGCTGTCGCAGATCGAGCGGCGGGCGGGCGCCGTCCCCCTCCTAGAGGTCGCCGCTTGGGCGGAGGTGACCAACGCGGGCGAGCGGACCCGCGTTCACCTCGCGCGGCTCAACCGAGCCCAACACGACGGCCATCGCCCCCTGGCGCGGCGCTCTCGGGGGCCGCGCGCACTTCCGCCCCGTTCGCCCACTCCACCGGCGCCGCGCCCGGCCACGACGGCGAGGCCGCTCTGGCGGCCCCTGCGCAGGCAGGAAGCCCTGCGCGACCCCACCAGGCTGTTCGAGTTCCTCATCACCGAGGCCGCCCTAAGGTGGACACCCGGCCCGGGGACGCGGGCCGCGCAGCGCTCTCACCTCGCGTCCATCGCGACCCTGGACAACGTGTGGATCGGGCGGGCTACTGCCCTGACCTCGACGGCGGACCCCTTCACGGATTGCACGGGTACGAGCCCGCCGACCCAGAAGGCTCCGCTGTGACCACGGTCGAGCTGCCCCACGCCCGCCTCGTCCTCGCCGACGCCACCGACGTGGAGATCTACCGCGCAATGTTCGAAGGATGGCAGGGAAGAGCAGTCGCGGGCGGCGACGCCGGACCCCATCCTTAAGCTGCTGCGGAGCAGATCTGGGACACGGCCACCCCGTTGAACGACTTCCTCGCCGCCCTCCCCTCAGCATCCGTTCCGTCGAATCGTCTCAGATCCAAGCTGAGACGGCACCGGGCAGCCAGGCAGTTCGATCTCAGCGAGACGCACCGCGACCCGTGAGGACGCGCGGCACTCTTGCACGTCCCTGCACTTTGCCTTATTTTCTTGATCTTAAGTACGGATGGGAGCCCCCTACCAACGGCCGTCCGAGCACCCGGCCGTCGTCGTGAGAGGCAGTTTCTCTGCCGAGGTTACATCCCGCGCCATTACCCCTGGGGAGTCGCGACCCCCACAGGCATGCCGAATGAAGATTAACTTCTTGCCGTGAAGGCCTGCCCGATCGTTCCGCCTCGGGCACACACCGTGGGCCGCCAAGCCCGCTCGGCACAGACGACGCCGGGTAGCAACCCTTAGGCATGGCCTAGCTCTCGGTCAAGTTCAAGATGAGCTTGACCCCAAAAATCATTCCCTGTTAGGGAGGCGGCGCCATGTAATCCATCATGGGACTCTCATCCCGCGTGGTAGGTCGGTCGATCATGGCCGGGAGCCTGACCGCGACTTTGGTATGCGGCCTGCAGACGGCTGCACTCGCGCACAGCTCCGGTTCCAACCACGGGTCCGAGCCTTGTGGACAAGCGTCTGGCATTCCGCACAACCGTGTCAGCAAGGGGAACAACACGACCCACAAATTTTCCTGGATTGGCAACCTGGGCGAAGGCATTCCGTATTTGTGGGTGCGGGTGCAGGAAGTCATCGCTAAATATAATGAACAACAGAGTCACATCTCTCTGTCGATAGTTTCGGATTCCGTGACGAAGGACGTTTACCTCTGGGACTTCGCCCAGGGGACGAATCTACCGTCTGCATGGACGGATTGCGATCCGGACTTCACCAACGAAGGGCCATCGGGAGCCAGCCGGGCCGGGGGCACAGTCTACTGCTACGTGCAAGACATTTATTTCAACTCGTCTTATCTGGCTGCCAATTTTCATTACGAGAGTACCGATAACGACCGAGCCGACGCCGATGGCGAGGTGGCGACCCTCCACAAAGTGTGTCACGAGTTCGGACATACAATGGGGCTACGCCACCAGGAGTACGCCTATCGAAGCTCCTGCCTGTACGAGAAGCCCGGACGGGACGGCCCCAAGGAACTCAACGCCGATGACATCGCTCATCTCAACTCTATGTACTAGGAAGAAAGGCCGAAATGATCGCAGCGCTCACCCGTGGGATCGGTGTAACTGTGCCGGTCGTGCTCACGTTGGCACTCGTGACTTCCTGCGGCAGTTCTTCTCAAGTGGAAGACATCACCGTCGCGAGTCCGGCCGATTCTTCAGCAGAACCTGATGTGGACGCATACCACCCAGAGTTGATCAAGTTCCTTGAACAGTTCAACCCGGGCGGCACTAGTTGGCTTCCTCCGCCGAAGTCGCTCGCGGAAGCCGCCGGCTACTCGACCGTGGTAGTACTCGCTTCGGTTGCAGGCGTGCACCCAGGTAAGACCCTCGTCCACCGCCCTTCGCTCGGGCCGCCCAAAGATGACCTGACTCTTATCAATTTAGTGCGCACCTCCGTCAGAGAATCTGAGCGAGGGCGTCGCGTAGTTCCGTCGGGATCGGATCTTCGGCGGTGAGCAGCTGGTCTCCGGCGCGGATCTGGACGGTGCGGTAGCGCCGGGCGGTCTGCACGAACTTCTTGACCGACCACCCGGTCCGTGCCTCGATCAGCCGCGTGACCGCGAGCGCGGCGAACACGATGTTGATGTGCGCGTCGATGGACTCGCGCTTGCGGTGGTAGATCGGCCGGGCGGCCAGGTCGTGCTTGGACATCCGGAACGACTTCTCGATCCGCCACAACTGGGAGTAGGCACCGATCACAAACTCCGGGTTCGGCGCGACGATGTTCGTCGTGTAGCCCTTGATCCCGGCCAACGCGCGAGCCTTGGCCTCCAGCTCCCGGTTCACCGATTTGGTGGCCCCGGCCAGGGCGATGAACCGGTTCCGCTTCACCGGCGCCTTCCCCGCGACGGCCGCCTCGGCTTTGCGGACCTGTTCGTCGATCCCGCGCAGGCTGCGCCGGGCCCGGCCTTGCGAGTACTGGTAGTAGATCGTCTTGTCCCGCTTGCCACGCTCTTTCTCCTTGGCGGTGGCCGGCCAGGGCTGGGTCAGCACGTGCCCGTCGGGCATGTCCTGGCCCGGGTGCTCGCGTCGCCACTGCGCGACCATGTAAGGAATCTCGGGGATCCTGGTGCCGAGGATGAACGAGAGCCCGGCTTCCTCGATCCCGACCTGGTTCGCCGCGGAGATCATCCCGGCGTCCGCAACTACGATCACATCAGACAACTGATGGGCCGTCATGAACGCGGTGATCACCGGCAGGGTCGTGGAGGTCTCGGCCTTGTTCCCCTCGAACGCCTCCAGCATCAGCGGGAACCCCGTCGCATCGGTGAGCAGACCGATCGTGATCTGCGGATCCAGACGCCGTTCCTTGGAGAACCCGGGCTCCCGGAACCCGTCCGCGTTGTCGGTCTCGAAATGCAGCGTCGACACGTCGTAAAGCACCAACGACGCCGGCCCCAACGCCGCATGCGCAGCACACGCCGCCGCCAGCGAATCCCGCCAGGAATCCTTCGCGTAGACCGGCAACCGCCGATTCAACGTCGGGTAGGACGCGCTCGCGACACCGACCTCGGCAAGCACCCGTAGTGAATCCGCCTTGCTCGTCGGCTCGATGATCCGCGCCAGCACCAGGCCCCGGAACACCTCGTCGCCGCCGGCCGCCGTATCGAACCCGAGCGCGTCGTAAGCCCGGCACAACGCCTCCCACAGGTGCCCCATCCGCGAGGCCACGATCTCCAACGGCCGATCCGCGGTCCCAGCAGGTTCCAGCTCCAGCCCGAGCGCGAGCTCGTGCTGGCCCGCGGCCAACCGCGCCGCGGCCGCGACCTTCAACGCCGCCAACTCGACCTCGTCGTGCGCCGACCCGAGGTGCTCAATGTTGCGCGAGCCCCGCCGCGAGGAATGCACGATCTGCACAGCCGTCGCGCCCGAGGACGTCTTCACCGTCCGCACGTAGGCCACGCACCGACCCTAGAAGCCCCGGCCTAGTGCGCAAATCCGGGCCGCCCACCAGGTGAACCCGCAGGTCACAGCGCTACGCCGGATCCGATCCCGCCGCGGTGATAAAAGTCAGGTCTCAAGTGGAAGACATCACCGTCGCGAGTCCGGCCGATTCTTCAGCAGAACCTGATGTGGACGCATACCACCCAGAGTTGATCAAGTTCCTTGAACAGTTCAACCCGGGCGGCACTAGTTGGCTTCCTCCGCCGAAGTCGCTCGCGGAAGCCGCCGGCTACTCGACCGTGGTAGTACTCGCTTCGGTTGCAGGCGTGCACCCAGGTAAGACCCTCGTCCACCGCCCTTCGCTCGGGCCGCCCAAAGATGACAGTTCGGCTCCTGCTGGCGGCGGCTCGGACGAAAAGACGGCGGAAGAGTCGCCGGCAAGCAGTATTAGGCAGAAGGAAATCCGGACCTACTGACGTTTCCGTGGGTGGTTTGATCATGGAAGGCGTCCCGGCAGGGACGGGCAGAGTCCGCCGCGGGTGAGCATTGCCATAGCGATGAGCGCCTCTGGTGAGCGGAATCCGTAAGCTCGTCGGGTCAGCACGCGTAGGTGGACGTTGGTGGCTTCGGATCGGGCGTTGGACAGCCCGTGATCGAGGGTGTTGCGGATCAGCGGGGCGTAGCGCTCGATCGTTTTGGCGAGCTTGACGAACGCGGGCAGGCGGGACCGTTTGGCCCAGGACAGCCAGCCGGCCAGCAGCGCTCGGCCGCGTTGGCCCTTGACGGCGAAGACCTCGCGGAGCTGTTCTTTGAGCAGGTAGGCCCGGTACAGGCCCTTGTTCGTCGCGGCGATCTCGGCCAAGCGGGTCCGCTGATCACCGGTCAGATCACCTGGGTTCTTCACCAGCGCCCACCGCGAGCCCTTCATCGTCTCGGCCTGATCGCCCCGCCCGGTCCGGCGCAGCTCGTTCCACAGGCCGCGGCGGACCTCGTCGAGGGCCTTGGTCGCCCAGGCCACGACGTGGAACGGGTCCAGGCAGATGACCGCCTGCGGAGCCCGTTCGCGCACGACAGTGTGGATCCACTCGGCGCCGTCGGCGGACACGTGGGTCAGCGCCGCGGCCCGCTCGTCGCCGAGGGCATCGAAAAAGGCCCGCACGACGTCCTGGTCGCGGCCTTGGCCGGCCCACACCAGCCGACCGGTGTCGTGGTCGACGACGCAGGTCAGGTACCGATGCCCTTTACGGTAGGCGATCTCGTCGATCCCGATTCGGGTGAGCCCGCCAAGCTGGTCAACCTTGCCCGCTCGGTCGGCGACAACGCGGGTCACGATCGCGGCCACCGTGCGCCACGACACCTGCAACAGCTCGGCGACCACGACGAAGGAGGCATTCGCGGCCAGCCACGCACAGGTGTCCTCGAACGCGGCGCTGTGCCGGGACCCCGGCCGCGCCCAGGGAACCGCCGCGACCACCACGCCGTGCTCCTCACAGACCACCCGCGGCGCATCGGCTTCCAGATAGACGCGCACCGTGCCCAGGTCGAGCGTGCGCCAGCGTCGCCGACCATCGCCGCGGTCGTATCCGCCCGCGCGGCGCCCGCACCGCGAACACCTCGACCGTCGCGTCCGCACTGGACGAACCGCAGCGACCAGGATCTCCTCGTCGGCCTCCTCGACGAGCTCGACCGATTCGATCACCGTTTGCTCGACCCCGAGCAAACCCCGCCATACCCTTGCCGTGCGCACGCCGTACTCCGCTCCCTGGTTCCTGTTCCTAGACAGCTCAGAAACCTAGACGTAGTACGGCGTGTCGCGTTCACACCAAGATCAACTCACCCACGGGAACAGCAGAAGAGCCGGAAATCCGCTTCATGGACGTGGAACTAAAGGTGGAGAAGATCCTGAGCGGCGAACTGCAGCCCGGCTTGGACAGGATCCTGGTCGAATTCGGCGCGAACGGCTCGAAGGATGACCCGTATGGAGCAAAGCGCCTGCAGGCGATGCTCCCAGACGGTCAGTCGATCTGGTTTCTCCAGTGGATGGCCACGCGCCCCTTCCCTCGTTTCCCCGGCATCGCTGAACCCAGCGCCGAAAACCGCCTCCATTACCAGATTACCGATCACTCAAGCGTGTTCGCTCAGGGTGAATCCGGCGTGGTCGCGCCGATGGCGCCGACAAATGTTGAAGCAGAGGACCCGAGTGTCAAAGACGATGCCACGCGCAGCCGGAAGCTAAGCGAGTTGGTGGATCGCACGAAGGGGCTGAAAACGAACGGCCGCGTCGATTGACGGCTTGAGGCCCCTGGGAGCAGAGGTGGGCCGAACCGCCAAAGAGGGAACGGCCCCCTCTGCCGCGCACTTCATCCGTGCCCAGGCCGATAATCGCTCCACAGCTACCGCATGGGCCATCTACAGGGCCCACCGCTCCCGCGTCACCAATCTGATCCTCGATCTGGCAGGCGGCGACGCCACGAACAGCCCAGAGCTTCGGCGATCGCTGTGCGTACTCGGCGCGGGGAACTGCAACGACCTTGACCTGAACCTATTGATGCGCTATTTCAGACGTGTCTGCCTGGTAGACATCGACGGGGATGCTGTGCACGCCGGTGTAGCCAGGCAGACAACGGCCAGCCGTGACATAGAAATCCGCGCGGGCGTCGACCTCGCCACTTGTTCAGTTCTCGATGAATTCGGGGGAGCCCACTACGGCGTGGTCTGCTCCACGACCCTACTTAGTCAGCTAATTGCCGAGATTCCGGGCGTCGGTGGGCTGCCCTCACCGGACACACAAGCACGCCTCAGGTCCACGCGTGCAGCTCACCTGAAGCTGATGATCGATCTCACTGAGCCGGACTTGGGACACGGTCTTCTCGTGAACGACCTGGTGTCTTCAATGACCTATCCGTCCCTAGACGGAACCGTCGATCTGCTAGCGTTAATGGAACGCCTTGTTGCCACGGGAAATTTTTTCACTGGCAACAACCCTTTCGCGATCCTGGACCAACTCCGTAGCGATCGAGCGTTGCGTGCCGCCGATGACGTCCGCCTGCGTACACCGTGGATATGGCGCATGACCGATCAGATGTCGCGCCTTGTATACGCGCTCAGCTTCAAAACCAACCGAATCGAGGGGGGGAAGACCGGCGCGCCCCTAGCCGGCCCACCCACAGCCGAGCGCCCACCGATCACCAAGACCTTGTCCTGGTAACCCTCTTAGCTCGTCAGTCAGGGTCGCGCGATGCCTTCCAGAAGTAGCTGCTGAGCTGGTCAGCCACCTCCCGCCGAAGGCCGTCGGTGACGTGCATGTAGCGCTGCTTCATTGCCACCGTGGACCAGCCCATGAAGTCCATGGCAGTGCGATCAGGGACACCCAGGAGGAGCAGGACGGTCGCGGCGGTATGGCGAGCGTCGTGGAGGCGAGCATCCCGAACATCCGCCTTGGCGAGCACGATCTTCCACTCATCGTGATCTCGCCGCGGGTCGATCGGCTTGCCGCTCGGCTGGGTGAACATCCAGCCGCCGTCGTGCCACTGGGTGCCGGCCGCCTCGCGCTCGCGAAGCTGGACGCGCTCGTGCTGAAGGAGCAGCTCGAGGAGCTCATCCGGCAGCGCGAACCCGCGCCGGCCGGCCTTCGACTTCACCGGAACCTCGACGAGACCGCCGCTGTGGCGCTCCGGGCACCAACGGGCGTGGGCGGTGCAGTCGGGTCGGCAGGGCGGCGGGCACTCTCGGGTGTGGCGCTTGCAGCCCTTGGGGCACGGCTTCGTCTTGTGGTACTTCGCTCCGCAGGCCCGCGGGTCGTCGCAGCCGTGGCGCCAGGTCTGGCGTTGCAGCGCCTTCTTGACGTGTAGGACCTTCCGCTCGCGGTCCAGCCGATCCCGCTTGAACCCGAGCGCTTCGCCCTGGCGGCAGCCGAGCGCGAGGGCCACGACGAAGCGGACGCCGTTCCGCCGCGCGAGCGCGGCCTTGATGAGCCGCTGGATCTCGGCCGGGTCGAAGGGTTCGATCTCCTCCTCCTCGACGCGAGGTGCCTTGGCCAGCGCGACGGGGTTGGACGTGATGTGGCCACGCCGGTGAGCCTCGCCGAAGGCGGTGCGCGCGGTCCGGTGCACCTGGTGGGCAGTGCCGGACTTCAGCCCCTTCTCCTGCATCTTCATGTAGAGCTTCTCGAAGTGCTCGGGCTGGATCTGCTTCATGCGGTGCCCGCCGAGCGATGGCATCGGCCGAGATGAAGCGCCGCCGGCCGAGCCACACGGACTCAATGAGGTCATCGCCGAGGAGCTGGTACATCCATGTCCGGCTGATCGCCAGCGCCTCGGCGGCCTCCTCGATGCTGAGCAGGACGCGGGTCTCCGCAGGATCAGTTCGAACGTCCATCGCTGGCTCCTCCTCGGTCTGCGGGCTAGAGGGCTTCAGGTCGTCGGTCCCGCGTGCCACGATCGCGGGCATGGACGTCACCGACTGGGACGTCGGCGCCATCCCTGCGGGCAATCTGCGCGTGCCACGCGGGGAGTTCGCCGCGGTCTGGATCGCGGTCGAGCAGCAACTGGTTGAGCAGCCGAGCGATTGGTACCTCGCGGGCATGGCGTCGACATGCCGCTGGCTCGCGGGCGCGACCGTCCGTCCCTCGGAAGGCGCCTGGTACCGGCAGTGGGCACCGGTCACCGAACGTGAAGGCACCGCGTACGAGGAGCTGATCGAGGCCGAGTGCCTAGCCGTCGAGAGCTTGCTCGCGCAGCGGCCAGTCCCGGCGTGGCTGCAGAGCCGGCCCAGGTGGCTGGACGGCATCGCGGACACGCTCGACTGGGCGTGGCGCCGGACCGCGGCCGCGCCGTTCGCCGCCGGCGATCGCCTGGTCGGCTGAGCCAAAAGGTCAGTCACCGGGCATCACCGCCTCGTACGCGAAGCCGCGGCTGGCCTCGACCGTGGCTTCGTGCGTCGCCGCGTCGTCGGCGTGCCACCGGGTGAGCTGCTCGGCGCGGGCCGCTCCCTGCTCTCCGATCCGGAGACCGAGCGGTACCGCCTCTTCGACGCCGTTGCCGCCTGGTTGGCCGCGGTCTCGGCCGAGGCCCCGGTCCTGCTGGTGCTCGACGACCTGCAGTGGGCCGCCACCCTCTCTGTCAACCTTGGCTGAGGCACCCGCTCCCTGAAAATCATTGACCCGAGGGCGGGGATGGAGACTCCCCGAATCGTGAAATCGAACTCGACTGCGGACGGCAACGGCGTGATCGTCGATGCTGGACCGGTGAGTGATGGCGTAGGACAGCGGCCGGATCCGCAGGTGCCCGAGCGGGCTCGGCGGCGGACGTTCACCGCGAAGTACAAGTTGGAGATCCTGGCGGCCTACGAAGCCGCGGGCGATGGCGAGAAGGGTGCCCTGCTGCGCCGAGAGGGCCTGTACTCGAGTCACCTGGTGGAGTGGCGTCGGGCTCGTGACGCTGGGGCGCTGGCCGGGCTGACCGCCCCGCGCGGGCGCCCGCCGCGCGACCCCGATCGGGCGCGGATCGCCGCTCTGGAGGCCGAGAAGGCGCAGTTGGAGAAGGAGTTGGCCAAGGCCCGCTTCGTGGTGGAGGTGCAGGCAAAACTGCACGCGCTCTTGGAGACGATCTCCGAGGGCGCGGAGCCCGAGGACGGGTCGAGCAGGTGAGCGACGCCGCGGTCGCCGAGCTGGTCCCGGTGATCGGAGTGCGGGCCGCCTGCCAGGCGTTGGGCCTGCCCCAGGCCGGGTACTACCGGCGCCACCGCCAAAGCCCGGCACCTGTGCGGCCGGCGCCCACGCCGCAGCGAGAACGGGTCCAGCCCCGCGCCCTGACGCAGGCCGAGCGCGAGGCGATCCTCGCCGAGCTGCACGGCGAGCGGTTCGTGGACCTGTCCCCGGCCGAGACGTGGGCGATCCTGCTCGACGAGGGCCGCTACCTCGGCTCGATCTCGACCTTCTACCGGCTGCTGCGCGCGGCCGGGGAGAGCCGGGAACGCCGCCGGCAGGCGACCCACCCGGCGAAGATCAAACCCGAACTGCTCGCCACCGCGGCGAACATGGTGTGGTCGTGGGACATCACCAAATTGCACGGCCCGGCGAAGTGGACCTACTACTACCTCTACGTGATCCTGGACATTTACTCCCGCTACGTCGTCGGGTGGATGGTGGCCGGTCGGGAGAGCGCCGCACTGGCGGAAGTGATGATCCGTCAGACCTGCGCCAAGCAGGGCATCGAGCGCAAGCAGTTGACCATCCACGCAGACCGCGGCTCGTCGATGACCTCCAAACCCGTCGCGTTCCTGCTCGCCGACCTCGGCGTGACCCAGTCCCACTCCCGCCCGCACGTCAGCGACGACAACCCGTACAGCGAGGCCCAGTTCAAGACCCTGAAGTACCGGCCCGACTTCCCCGGCAGGTTCTCCTGCATCGAAGCCGCCCGCGTCCACTGTCAGCGGTTCTTCGGCTGGTACAACGACGAGCATCGCCACTCCGCCCTGGGCCCGCACACCCCCGCCGACGTCCACTACGGCACCGCCGAGGCCGTCCGCGACAAGCGCGCAGCGATCCTCGCCGACGCCTTCGCCGCCCACCCCGAACGGTTCGTCCGCAAGCCCCCGACGCCCCCGCAACTGCCCACGACGGCATGGATCAACAAACCGCCGGACAGCCAGGAGGAAACTCAGTAATAGGCGACTGAACGTGCCTCAAACAGGTTGACAGGTTCCGCCAAGCCGACCTTGTTGCTGCTGCGCCACATCGCCCGCTTCGCCGAGCCCGTCCGGGCGCTGGTCGTGTGCACCTACCGGGACAGTGACATCGGCCGGCGCCACCCGCTGGGCGAGCTGGCCGACGTGCCGCGGATCGACGGCGCCGACCGACTTGCCGTGTGCGGGCTCGACGTGCCCGCCGTCGTCACGTATTTGGAACGGGCCGCGGGTCACGGCGTCGACGACCAGGGCTACGACCTGGCCCGGGCAGTGTGGCGGGAGACGGAGGGCAACTTCTTCGTGACGGAGGTGGTGCGGCACCTGACCGAGTCCGGCGCCGTCGCGCAACGGAACGGCCGCTGGGTGCTCACCACTTCCGTCGAGGCGCTCGGGATACCCCAGGGGGTGCGCGACGTGGTCGGACGGCGGCTGGCCCGCCTGTCGGAGGACACGAACCGGGTGCTGGCCCGCGCGTCGGTAGTGGGCTCGAAGTTCGATGCCGCCCTCGTGCAGGTCGCCGGCGGTTTCACCGAGGACGCCGTCCTCACCGCGATGGAGGACGCAGTCGGCGCCCGCCTGCTGCACGAGGTGGTGGGCCCGGGGGCGACGCACGGCTTCAGCCACGGCCTGGTCCGGGCCACTCTGTACGACGAGCTCTCCACGGCCCGCCGGGTGAGCCTGCACCGCAAGGTTGGCGAAGCCCTGGAGTCCTCGCACGCGGAGGACATGGACGACTACCTCCCCGCCCTCGCCTACCACTACGCCCGGGCTGCGGCACCGGCGGCGGAGGTGGCCAAGGCTGTTGGTTACGCCACTCGGGCAGGAAACCGGGCGCTGGCGCTGCTGGCCCACGACGAAGCTGCCGAGTACTTCCGTCAGGCACTCGAGTTGCTCGCCGTGACCTCGGGCGAGGCTCGGACGCGGCTGGATCTGCTCGTCGGGTTGGGCGAGGCGCAGCGCCTCGCCGGTGACGCCGGGCACCGCCAGACCCTGCTGGACGCCGCCACGCTCGCCGCCGAGTGCGGTGACGTCGCCGTCATGGTGCGGGCGGCGCTGCTGAACAACCGCGGGTTCTGGAGCGCCACGGGGACCGTGGACATCGATCGGGTCGCCGCCCTCGAGGCCGCGCTGCACCGCCTGGACCCCGGGGACAGCTCGGAGCGAGCCCGGCTACTCGCCAACCTGGCCGTCGAGTTGCAGTTCTCCGGCGCGCGGGATCGGCGCCGGTCCCTGAGCGACGAGGCCCTGGCCCTGGCGCGCCGCGTAGACGATCCGGCCACGCTGGCCCACGTCCTCCTGGGTCGTTGCTCGGCGATCTGGGAGCCGTCGACGGCACAGGAACAGCTCGACAATTCCGTCGAGCTGATCAGCGTGGCCGAAGGGCTCGGCGATCCCGCGATCCTCGCGTGGGGGCACATCTGGCACTGCATCTTCGCCACCGCCGCGGCCGACGTGCCTGAAGCCACGCGCAGCCTGGCTGTGATCCGAGCATCTGCCCGCGAGCTGGGCCAGCCGAGCATGTCCTGGGTGCTCGGCTATCTGACGGTCGGTCACCTGATCCTCGCGGGGCGACTCGACGACGCGGAGCGGTCGGCCGCCGAGACCCGGGACCTCGGCACCGCGGCCGGCCAGCCGGACGCGGGCCTGTACTTCGGCGGCCAGCGGTACAACATCCGGCTCGAGCAGGGCCGGTTGGACGAGATGGTCGACCACCTGGTCGACGGTCTCGAGCGCTCCGGATCGGCGCTGCGCAGGGTCCTGCTCGCCCTGGCCTCCTGCGAGACCGGGCGACTCGACGAGGCACGGGCGGTGTTCGGACCGCTCGCCGAGTCGCTGCCCGCTGCTCCCGTCGACGCCGGCTGGTTCGAGTTGACGGCCTACGGCAGCATGGTCTGCGCCCATCTCCGCGCGCGACCCTCGGCGAAGCGGCTCGTCGTGGCCCTGACATTCTGATTTGGCCCCACCGTGACGGCCTGATCTGGCCCCACTTGCGACACGCCGGGGGGCTGTTGTGACGGTCTGATTTGGCCCCACCCCGCGAGGGTCGCCGTGTTGACGGCGGCGATCGGGAGGGCCCTTCGTGGTGAGGTCCAAGGTGGAGTTGTTCGAGGCGATTCGGCGTGATCATCGTCGGGAGGACCTGTCGATCCGGGCGTTGGCGGACAAGTACGAGGTGCATCGGCGGACGGTCCGGGCGGCGTTGGCCTCGGCGGTCCCGCCGGAGCGCAAGGTCCCGGTCCGGGTGGCGCCGAAGCTGGACCCGGCCAAGGCGTTGATCGACGCGATGCTGGTCGAGGACCTCGAGGCGCCGCGCAAGCAGCGTCACACGGCCCGCCGGGTGCTGGCGCGTCTGGTCGACGAGCACGGGATGCGGGAGCTGACGTATCCGTGTGTGCGGGACTACGTCGCCCGCCGGCGGCCGGAGATCTGGGCTGCGGCCGGGCGGTCGGTGGAGGAGGCGTTCGTGCCGCAGACCCATGAGCCGGGGGCGGAGGCCGAGGTCGACTTCGCCGATCTGTGGGTCGATCTGGCCGGGGTGCGGACGAAGTGCTTCTTGTTCACGCTGCGGCTGTCGTTCTCCGGGCGGGCGGTGCACCGGGTCTACTCGACCCAGGGGCAGGAGGCGTTCCTGGAGGGCCACGAGGCCGCTTTCGCCGTGCTGGGCGGGGTTCCGGTGGTCCACATCCGCTACGACAACCTGAAGGCCGCGGTCTCTCGGGTGCTGTTCGGGCGCAACCGGACCGAGTCCGCCCGCTGGATCTCCTTCAGATCGCACTATGGCTTCGACGCCTTCTACTGCCACCCCGGCGTGGAGGGCGCGCACGAGAAGGGCGGGGTCGAGGGCGAGGGCGGGCGGTTCCGGCGCAACCACCTCGTCCCCGTCCCGGCCGTGGCGACACTCGCCGAGCTCAACGAGCGCCTCGTCGGCTACGACACCCGTGACGACGCCCGGCGCATCGAGAACCGCACGGTCAGCGTCGGGGAGCACTTCGCGTTCGAGGCCACGCTGTTGCGCCCGCTGCCCGTCGAGGCCTTCGAGACCGGGCTGATCCTCACTCCGCGGGTCGACCGCCACGCCCGGATCACCGTGCGCCAGTGCCATTACTCGGTCCCGGCGCGGTTCATCGGGCACCGGGTCCGGGCGATCCTGCGGGCCTCCGAGCTGGTCGTCTTCGACGGTCACCGTCAGGTCGCCGTCCACGAACGGGCCACCGTGCGCGGCAGCCAGAGCCTGCACCTGGACCACTACCTCGAGGTCCTCGTCCGCAAGCCCGGCGCGCTGCCCGGTGCCACGGCGTTGGTGCAGGCCCGCGCCGCGGGCACGTTCACCGCCGCGCATGAGGCGTTCTGGGCCGCCGCCCGCAAGGCCGTCGGTGACGGCGGCGGCACCCGCGCGCTGGTCGAGGTGCTGCTGATGCACCGTCACAACGATGCCCAGCATGTGATCGCCGGGATCACCGCCGCCCTGTCCGTCGGGTCGATCAGCCCCGACGTCGTCGCGGTCGAGACCCGCAAAGCCCACCACCAAGCCCAAGCCGCCGCCCGCGGTGAGGCCACCGTCGTGCACCTGGCCGAGCGCCTCGCCGAACGTGGCGTCGACCTGCCCGACGACACACGCCCCATGCCCACCGTCGCCCCCTACGACGACCTGCTCACCGGAACGGACCCCACATGACGATCACGACCACCGCCCCGCCACGCGCCGGGCGACGCCCATCCGACCAGGCCGTCGAAGCCGCGATCGACGCCGCCGCGCGGGCCCTGCGCCTGCCCACCCTGCGCGAACGCTACGCCGAGATCGCCGCCGCGGCCGAGCGGGAACACCTTTCCTACAAGGGTTTCCTCGCCGAGCTGCTCCTGGCCGAGTGCGACGACCGAGACGCCCGCCGCGCCGCACGCCGCGTCCACGAGGCAGCGTTCCCCCGGCCCAAGTCGTTGGCCGACTTCGACTACGCGGCCAACCCCGCGATCAACCCGGCCACGATCAACACCCTCGCCGGCTGCACCTGGATCACCAAAGGGCAGTCCCTGTGCCTGATCGGGGACTCCGGCACCGGCAAGTCGCACCTGCTCATCGGCCTCGGCACCGCCGCCGCGCTCGCCGGGCACAAGGTCCGCTACGTCCTGGCCGCCAAGCTCGTCAACGAACTCGCCGAAGCCGCCGACGAACGACAGCTCTCCCGCACAATCGCCCGCTACGGCCGCGTCGACCTGCTCTGCATCGACGAGCTCGGCTACATGGAACTCGACCGCCGCGGCGCCGAACTTCTCTTCCAGGTCCTCACCGAACGCGAGGAACAGAACGCCGTCGCGATCGCCAGCAACGACAGCTTCTCCGGCTGGACCAAGACCTTCACCGACCCCAGACTCTGCGCCGCGATCGTCGACCGCCTCACCTTCGGCGGCAACATCATCGAGACCGGAACGAACAGCTACCGCCTCGCCCACGCCCGAGCCCAACGCGGGACCGGTGGGGCCAAATCAAACCGTCACCCCGGGGCCACTTCGGGTTGACATAGCCATCGTCGCGCTGCTCACCCCGTACGCCGGTCAGCTCGTGGGCGTCGGCTCGTACTGGGTGCGCTCGGTCGACCATTGCCTCGGCCTGCTGCACGCGAGCCTCGGCGACTTCGACGAAGCGGACGGCTCCTTCGTCGCAGCAGCGGCCGTCGAGGAGCGCGTCGGCGCTCCCGCGTGGCTCGCGCGCACCCGCTTGGCGTGGGCTCGGACGCTGCTCGAGAGGAACGGCCCGGGCTATGCGGACCGCGCCGCCGGCCTGCTCGACCAGGCGTTGATCACCGCCCGGCAGCTCGGGATGCCGCACCTGGAACGGCAGGCCGTCCACCTCCACCCGACTCGGGCGTCATTGGCGAGAACGGCTGAGTGACGCGGTGCCTTGTCGCCCCAGAGGCACAATCCGCCGTCGGGACCGAAACTTCTATTTTGTCTGACGGATCCTCAGATCAGAAGACCGCTTTTCGGACTTTCGGCGCGATCCTGAGCCGCGCGAGCTACAGGCTGTCGGGCGCCATGCGCCGGACCGCCTCTACGAAGTTCGGAACGCCGCACCTCTCCAATGCACGGAGGAGATCAGCCAGATCCATACACGGGTTCCGCAGCGCTGCCGCCTGCTGGACGAGAATGTCGAGTGCGCGGCTTGGGCGAAGATCGAGCTGGTCGAGCAGGAACTCGTCGGGGTGCGTGGCGTCTATGCCGCGACTGGCCAGGCGATCGGCCGGGAAGTCCTTCAAGTTCATGGTAACTATGGATTGGGCGCCGCCGGCGATCGCTGCGCCCAGCACGTGACGGTCGTCGGGATCGGGCAGATCGAGGCCGGCACTGACCTGCTCCCACCCGGCGACGGTCGCATCTTCGAAAGCCGCGACCTTCGCCCGAACGCGGCGGTCGAACCGTGCCGGGTCACCGGGATAGAGCCGTACCAAGGTTTCCCGCAACTCCTCGAGGATCCGTTCGGACCACAAGGGCCGGTAGAAGCCGTCCTCGGCCAGTCGGAGCAGCGTGTCGCACAGCGCGTTCGGCACCAGGACACAGGTGTCGAGGATCGCCGCGTACACCGCTACGCCAGCTTGCGACGCGCGTCCGACAACGCTGCTTCAAAGAATTCCGGCGGCTCCTCGTAGGTGCCGAGGGCCTGCGCCTCAGCCGCGAGAGCATCCAACGTCGAGCGCCGATCCTGCCGCCGTTGCTCCTGATACGTCAGAAGGTCGTCGAGGCGCACCCGTCGGTGCCGACCCGGAGTCTCGTAAGGGATCCGACCCGCCTCCAACAACTTGATCAGCGTCGGACGACTAATGCCCAGCAGGTCTGCCGCCTCCTGAGTCGTGAGCTGCTGACCGAGCGACGCAAGCGTCACTGCCTGCCCCCGACGCATCGCCCGCACGACCTCCCCCAGGAGTTCCTTCAACTCTGGTGGGAGCGCCACCACCCGACCGTCAGCGCTCAGCGAGACGGCAGAGCCGCTGCGCAACAACACCTCGGCGGCCTCGAGCAGCTTGCCGTCCTTCGATGGCAGGACCGTCGTTTCCCGAGACATGCCACGCTCGCCAGTCATAATCGCAAGTATCGCAAGTATCGCAAGAATCGAAAGAATCGCAAGGTTGGATCGACGCCAGGTGGGCGCACGCCTCGCTGCCAACCCGCTCGCGCTGTGCCAGTCGGGACGCGACACTCGGGCATGAACAGGAATCTCGGGTCCGCGTCCGAGCCGCCGTGGAACCTCGGCGCCGACCAGTTGCACTGGGACCCAGTACCGCACATTCCGCTCCTGGAGGGCCGCCAGTACCTCGGCCCGCGGCCGATCTCGTCCGCGGACGCCATCTTCTGCGGCAAATGGGAGGAGCGGAACTGGCGCAACGTCCCCGGGCCGATCTACGGCGCGATGACCGACAACTGCCGGGTCGGGAGAGCCAGCGCGCCGCGCCATGTGCTCTACGGCGACGACGACAACTATGAGCAGGAATTCCTCTATCGGCAGCCACGCTCGCTGCGCGAGCTCCTCGAGGTCCTCGACGGGGCGTGGCAGGACCCGTGGGGCGGTTGGGCTTGCGACGGCGACGAGCACTGGACCTACGCCGCCGTCCGCGAGTGGTGGCGCGAGCGGACGCGGGTCGAGGAGTGGATCCAGTGCAAGATCGTCGAGTGGGGCGACCGTCGAGCCGACCACATCGACGCTGTCGTGGGTCTACGCGACTACGCCGAGTATCTCGGCTGCGATGTCGAGTCACACCTGCGCGCCTACTCGTTCTGGCTCGAGGAACGACGCGTCCCCGTGCCAGCTGACACCCTCCCCGCCCTGTAGCGGGATCAAGCGCAGTCGTCAGACCGCGCAGGCTCCGCCCCGGCCGCGGGCGGCGTACCGCTCGGTGCGCTCGCGGGCCAGCCGCTTCAGCGGGTCGTGCGCCTCGTCGAGCTGCGGCGGCCCCCAGATGTGGAACAAGAAGCGGCGCACCTTCCAGCCCGCCCGCCACGGGAGGTCCTCGAACGGGCGCGGCTGCGGGCCGTCCACGGAGAACGTCGGGCCGAGCGGCCGCTTCACGGGAACCGGCCGCTTGTCGAGGACGGACACCACCTTGCGCGCCGGGTGCCGGGTCTCCTCGTCTTCCAGCAGGTAATGCACCATGACGACCTCCGGTTCCCTGGTTGTTGGTCCAAGCCTGTGCGCACGCGGGCGCGAGCGCCATGTGGGCCGCTGCAGACCGATGGTGGGGATAACCCCACATCTAGGGTTGGTCGCATGTCGCGGCTGAGGGTGATCGTCGGAGAGGACCAGCCGTTGGTCCGCGCGGGAGTCGTGCGGGCGTTGGAGGAGGACGGTGAGGGCTTCGAGGTGGTGGCGGTCGCCGGGGACGCCGTCGACCTGCTCGCCAAGACGCGGACGCTGGTTCCGGACGTCGTCGTGACCGACATCCAGATGCCGCCGGACTTCACCGACGACGGGCTGCGCGCGGCCATCGAGATCCGCGCGACGCTGCCCGGAATCGGGGTCGTCGTGCTGTCGCAGTTCCTCGAGGAGCGCTACGTGATGGACCTCGTCGGCGACCGCGCCGGCGGCGTCGGCTATTTGCTCAAGGACCGAGTGGGCGACCTGCGCATGTTCACCGACGCGGTCCGGCGCGTCGCGCACGGCGGCTCCGCCCTGGACCCCGAGGTCGTCGCCCGCATGGTGGGCCGGCGCCGGGTTCGCAACCCGCTCGACGATCTGACGCCCCGTGAGCGCGAAGTGCTCGCGTTGATGGCGGAAGGGCGGTCCAACCAGGGCATCGCCGATCAGTTCGTGGTGACCGTCGCCGCGGTCGAGCGACACGTGACGAACCTCTTCGCCAAGCTCGGACTGCGCGCCGGCCCCGAGGACCATCGTCGGGTCCTCGCCGTCCTCCAGTTCCTCGATCAGAAACAGATCTGACTGTCAATCAGCAATTGCCGAAGACCACCCGCACCTTCGTCCCGGCGCCGGCAGTACGCACGATGTCGAGCGTCCCGTCGACGGCCGCCACCCGGTCGGCCATACCGGCCAGGCCACTGCCGGAACTCAGCTCTGATGGCGCCGCGCCGGACCCGTCGTCGGCGACCTCGACGACGAGCTGGCCGCCGTCCCGGGCGAGCAGGACGTCCACCCGGGTGGCCCGCGCGTGCTTCACCACGTTGGTGAGCGCCTCCGCGGCGACGAAGTAGGCCGTGGCCTCGACGTTGGCGGGAAGGCGCCCGCCGCTGCGATCGTCCAGCACGACGGGCAGGGGTAGGCGCTGCGCGAGTGCGTCCAGCGCCGCACCCAGCCCGCGGTTGGTGAGGATCGCCGGGTGCAGGCCCGCGGCGAGCTCGCGCAGCGCGGCGACGCCGGCCTGGACGCCGTCGATGCCCTGGCCGAGGAGCTCGCGGGCGCGGCCGGGGTCGGAGTCCCAGACGCCGCGGGCGAATTGGAGGTCGATGACCGCGGCGACAAGTTGCTGCTGCGCGCCGTCATGCAGGTCGCGGGTCACCTGGCGGCGGGCGGTGTCGTGCGCTTCGACGATCCGGCGCTGGGCGGCGCGTGCCTCAGCGCTGCGTGCCTCCGCGACGTCGCGCTCGCGAGCCGCCTGCTCCGCGGCCCGTCGCTCGGTCAGGTCGCGGAACGCGACGACCGCACCCCGACCGCCCGGCCCCTCGATCGGCGCGGAGGTGTAACCGACGGGGAACATCGACCCGTCGCGCCGGACGAACCAGTCCTCCTCGCAGTGGATCGTCGCGCCGGTCGTGCGCGGGGCGAGCATCGGGCACGTCTCGACGGGGTACGCCGAGCCGTCCGGGTGCTTGCTGTGGATCGTCTCGTGGCTCGGCAGCCCGGTCAGCTGCGCAGCATTGTCGTAACCGAGGACTCGCACCGCCGCGGGGTTCGCGAACACGATCACCCCCTCATGGTCGACGACCCAGACCGGCTCGGCGACGCAGTCGAGCACAGCGGCGAGGAACGCCTGCGCGCCGGCGCTCCACGCGGGGGGCCCCGTGGTGTCCATGCCCGCATCCTGCCTGCCGCGGCCGAAGCGGCCCTCGGGCGGGCGGTGAAAGTGAACAATGCTGTCATGGACGGGCTGGAGCTGGTGATGCTGCGGAGCGCGGACATGGACGCCACCCGCCGCTTCTACTCGTGCCTGGGCTTGCGATTCACCCCGGAAAACCCGAACCCCCTGACACCGCTGACGCGGAGACGGCCGTGAGCTTTGGTGTGCTGGGAGATCGGCGATTGCTCATGGGGAGGCGCTGACGTTGGCCGCCGAACTCGAGCTCGTCCTCGCCGATTCGCGCGCCAGACTGCTCGACGCCGGGCTGACGCGCATTGCCGCGATCCAGAGTGTCGACGTGCCGGCGGACTGGAATAGCGAATGGAGCTCCACGAGCCGGCTCGCCTGGGGGGCGGCGAAGGCGATCGGCCGAGGAATCAGTCGCCTCACGGGCTCCCCCGGAATCGACTTGAAGCACCAAGAAGCAGAGGGCGTCGTCGACCTCGCGGGACGGCGATACACGCTCGTCCACTCCTGGATGGCGCAGGTCGGCGTAGCGGGAACCTGTTGGACCGGCGCCCCGGGCGACGCGCTGTCCGACGAGCTCGTCGACGACGTGGGCCTGGGTCAGCCGGGTCCTCTCTGGTTCACGGACCTCCTCATCGGTGCGTACGCTATAACTGATACCGGGTCAGATTACGTTCGGGGCGCCGAGTGTCGCCGCCTAAATGCGTCCGTCGATCTGCATCGGGTCGCAGCGGAGTCCGCCGAGGCCGTCTGGGTTCCCGAGCGCACGGACTACCGCGAGTTGGCAGCGCTGCCGATTGCGGTGTGGATCGACGGCGCCGGTGACCTGCGGCGAGTTCGGTTCTTCACGAGCAAGGAGTCGAGCCGCTCGCTGGAACTCTGGGACCACGGATCCGTCCCGGAGTTGCTGGACTGGACTCGGCTTCCCTGACTACCGCCGCCCGAGACTTCGGACGCTCGGAAATCAGCGCCCTCGCCTGGCACGATTGTTGCGGGAGAAGCTCTGGCACGGCGACGAGGCCGCCGGCGCGGAGGTCGCGTTGGCGACCTGGCAGAAGGTCTGGCTTCCGACTGCGTCCGCAGGCGACCCGGATGTCCTCACCCGCCTGACATGCCGTCACATGTGAGAGTGAAGGCCCTTACCGTGCCGAACATTCAGACAGGAAGCCTTTTCCGTGGGTTCCTCGTTTCGCTCAGGCAAGTCACGTCGGTTCGCCGCGGTTTCAATCATCGCTGCCTTGTCCGCCTTCGGTGTGATGGTGGCCCGTCAGGGCGACGATCACGACGCGGGATTGCGAAAGGCGCATTATCAAGTGCTAGAGCGCTCTGAGCGGGCCAGCCATATTCCCCTGGCGGTAGCACGAACCGACTGCGAGTCGATCGAGCGGACCGACGTCAAGGAGGGACGACCTTGTGGGTTCTGGTTGATGTCCTTGTGCGCCAGACCAGCGAAAATTGCTCCGGGGCCGAGGTGACCGAACGCATCGAGGTTCCGCCGGGCTCCCACGACTCGCGTTCCATGATCGACGGGGGCCGGTAACCAACCGCAGTGCGGGGACGATTCGTGCGTCCCGAGGTCGAACAATCGTTCGCAAGTTCGCACGATCGTTCGAAGGCCAGCGCGCGCCATGCCCCGACAGCGTCGGACGACAACGGGGCCCGCCTTCCTTGTCGTCCGTCAGCGGGCGACAACGGCCGCATGGCCCGAAGAGTGGGACACCTTGTAACGTCGGCGCGACATGAGCGCCACGTTGTTCGCCAAGGGTCTCGAGGCCGCGCACGGGGACCGGACCCTGTTCTCCGGGCTGGACCTGACGCTCGCCCCGGGCGACGTCGTCGGGGTGGTCGGCGCGAACGGCGCGGGCAAGTCGACGCTGTTCCGGATGCTCGCGGGGCTGGCGCCGGCCGCGGCGGGCCAGGTCGTCCTCTCGCCCGACACAGCCGCGGTCGGCTACCTCCCGCAGGAGCTCGCTGCGGTCCCCGGGGAGAGCGTGCTCGACCTGATCGCCCGGCGCACCGGGACAGCGGCGGCCCAGGCGGCGTTCGACGAGGCCACCGAGGCACTCGCGGACGGGCGGCCGGTCGGTGGCCTGTCCGCCGAGGACGCGTACTCCCTCACGCTCGACCGCTGGCTGAACCTCGGCGGAGCCGACCTCGAGGAGCGGGCCGAGGCCACGACTCACGACCTCGGGCTGGCGATCGACCTCGCCACGCCAGTGACGACGCTGTCCCGCGGCCAGGCCACCCGGGTCGGCCTGGCCGCCCTGCTGCTCTCCCGCTACGACGTGTTCCTGCTCGACGAACCGACCAACGACCTCGACCTGGACGGACTCGAGCGACTCGAGCAGTTCCTCACCGGGCTGCGGGCGGGCGTCGCGGTCGTCAGCCACGACCGCGAGTTCCTTGCCCGGACGGTCACGCGGGTCGTCGAACTCGACCTCGCCCAGCAGACGGTGGCCGTCTACGGCGGTGGCTACGCGGCCTACCTGCACGAGCGCGAGGTCGCGGCCCGGCGCAGCCGCGACGACTACGAGGAGTACGCGGACCGCGTCGGCGACCTCACCGAGCGGGCCCGCTCGCAGCGCGCCTGGATGGAGAAGGGCGTCAAGAACGCCCGCCGCAAGGCTCCCGACAACGACAAGATCGGGCGCAAGTTCCGGTCCGAGGCGACAGAGAAGCAGGCTTCGAAGGCCCGGCAGACCGACCGCCTGATCGAGCGCCTGGAGGTCGTCGAGGAGCCGCGCAAGGAGTGGAAGCTCCAGATGGAGATCGCCGTGGCCCCCCGCGCCGGGGCGGTCGTCGCGACGGCCCGCGGGGCGCTGGTCCGCCGCGGTGGCTTCACCCTCGGCCCCGTGCACCTGCAGGTCGACTGGGCGGACCGGGTCGCGATCACCGGCCCGAACGGGTCGGGCAAGTCCACGCTGCTCGCCGTTCTGCTGGGACGCCTGGAACCTTACGAGGGGTCAGCTTCGCTCGGCCCGGGCGTGATCGTCGGCGAGATCGACCAGGCGCGGTCGGCGTTCGCCGACGGCACGAACCTGCTCCGCGCCTTCGGCACCCAGGTGCCGGACCAGCCGGAGGCCGACGTCCGCACCCTGCTGGCCAAGTACGGGCTCAACTCCCATCACGTCCTGCGCCCCGCCGCCAGCCTGTCCCCCGGCGAGCGCACCCGCGCCGGCCTGGCCCTCCTGCAGGCACGCGGCGTCAACCTGCTCGTCCTCGACGAGCCGACGAACCACCTGGACCTGCCCGCGATCGAGCAGCTCGAGCAAGCCCTGGATTCCTACCCCGGCACGCTGCTCCTCGTCTCGCACGACCGGCGCCTGCTGCAGACCGTCCGGGTCAACCGGCGGTTCGCCGTCGACGCGGGCCAGGTCGAGGAACTTCAGGTCTGACGGTCCGTCAGCTTGTGAGGACGACCAGGCGCTGCGTCGCCCGGGTCATCGCGACGTAGCGGTCGACCGCCCCCTCGACGCCCGCGCCGAACGCCTCCGGGTCCACCAGGACGACCAGGTCGAACTCCAACCCCTTCGACAGCTTCGGGGTCAGCGACCGGACGCGGGGCGTCGCCGGGAGCACCCCGGCGGCCCCGACACCGATCACGCAGGCGATCCCCTCGGCGTTCTCGGCCAGCCAGGTGTCGAGGACCGAGCGCAGATCCGTGACACGGCCGTGGACGACCGGCACGCCCCCGGTGCGGATCGAGGTCGGCACGTTGGCGTCCGGGAGCACGGCCCGGATGACCGGCTCGGCGTGCGCCATGACCTCGGCGGGCGTGCGGTAGTTGATGCTCAGGGTGGCCAGGTCGACCCGGTCGAGACCGACCCTGCGCAGCCGTTCCTGCCACGACTCGGCAAACCCGTGCCGGGCCTGGGCGCGGTCCCCGACGACGGTGAAACTCCGCGACGGGCAGCGCGCCAGCAGCATCTGCCACTCCGCGTCGGTCAGTTCCTGGGCCTCGTCCACGACGATGTGCGCGAACGGGCCCGCGAGGACGTCCACGGGAGCGCTCGGCAACGCCGAAGAATCGATCAGGGCGTCCCGCAGGTCCCCGTGGACGAGCATCGTCATGTTCGCCTCGAAGTCGTCGTCGGCCTCGATCAGGTGGCCCACGACCTGGTCCATCTGCTCGCGTTCGGCGGCGACCGCGACGGCGCGCCGACGCTCGAGCCGGGCCCGCTCCGGGTCGCCGAGCCGCTGCCGGGCCATGTCCAGCAGGGGCAAGTCGGACACCGTCCAGGCGGAGCCCTCGGGCCGCCGTAACGAAAGGACGTCGTCGGGACCGAGCCAGGGCGCGCATTTGCGCAGGTAGGCCGGCACCGACCACAGGTCGGAGACGATGTCGGTCGCCTCGAGCAACGGCCAGGCCCGGTTGAAGGCCGCGAGCAGGTCGCGGTGCTGCCCGAGCGACCGGCGGAGCGCCTCGACCGGGACGTCCTCGTCCAGCTCGAGATGCTTGTCCACGATGATCGTGAGGAGCTCGGCCCAGGTCACCTCGCGCGCGTCGTTGTGCGGGGTTCCGGGGTCGGCGGCCTCGAAGGCGTCCCTCCAGTCGTCCGGGCTCAGCCGGACGTCGGCCCAGAAGGTCTCGACCGTCAGCGCCGCGGTCGGCGGCTCCTCGTAGAGCCGCACAGCCGCGTCGACCGCCGCCACCCACTCCACGGACGACTTCAGCCGAGCCACCGCGGGGTCGGGCTCGGCCTCGGCGGCGGCTCCCTCCGCCACGAGGTCGAGCAGGGTGCAGGTTTGCACGCCCTCCTCGCCGAGGCTGGGCAGGACGTCGGCGACGTAGGCCAGGTAGGGCCGGCTCGGGCCGACGAACAGGATGCCGCCCTGGCCGTGCCGCAGGCGCGGGTCGGCGTAGAGCAGGTAGGCGGACCGGTGCAGGGCGACGACGGTCTTGCCCGTCCCCGGGCCGCCGTCGACGACGAGAGCGCCGCGGGACCCGGCCCGGATGACGGCGTCCTGGTCGGCCGCGATGGTGGCGAGCACGTCGCGCATCCGAGCCGACCGGTTGCCGCCGAGGCTGGCGAGAAACGCGGACTGGTCGTCGAGCGCGGCGTGCCCCACCAGGCCCTCGGCGGTGAACACCTCGTCCCAGTAGTCGCCGATCCGGCCTCGGGTCCAGCGGTACCGGCGCCGGCTGGCCAGACCCATCGGGTTCGCGTGCGTCGCGCCGAAGAACGGCTCGGCGGCCGGCGAGCGCCAGTCGAGCAGCAGCCGCTGCCCGGTGCCGTCTGTGAGGCCGAGACGTCCGACGTACACGGGCTCGGGGTCGTCCGCCCCCACGATGTGCCCCAGGCACAGGTCCAGTCCGTACCGGCGCAGCGTCCGCAGGCGGGCCGTCAGCCGGTGGATCTCCAGGTCCCGGTCCATCGCCGCCTGGCCGATACCGCCCGGGGCGCGGCGCTCGACCTCGAGGCGATCGGACAGCTCGGCCATCGACTGCCGCAGGCTCTCCTGGAGCGCGGCGAAGTGCCGCTCGTCGCCGGCGATCAACGCCGGGTCGCCCTTGGGCGCCAAGTGCTCGGGAAGATCGAACGCGCTGATGATCTGAGCATTCATGTGAGTACCCCCATGTCCGTTGCCCCGGCCGGCGAGTCTGCGGCACGACGGGGGTCTTGCCGCAAGCCCCCCAGTGCGCTATACGTTGAGAGTGGAAGGAGCGTGTGCTCCTCTTTCCCTCCTGACGATCCGTCAGGTTCCAAGTCCCGGCAACGAGGGACGCAGCGAAGGCGAGTAGTCGTGTACGGCGGCACAGGGGATCGCGGGGCGGTGCGGGCCGGCGTCGCGGTCGGCGGCGCCGTGCTCGTCGTCCTCGCGGTCGCCGCGGGTCTGCTCGTCGCCCAGGGTGGCGACGACTCGGGAAGCGTGGCGCAGGCGCCGTTGCCGCCGCTCCCGACGCTGACGGCCCTGCCGACCCCGACGCCCACCCCCGCCGCGTGCAGCACTGCCGAGAGCCGCTTCGTGCCCACCTCGGTCAGCATCCCGGGCGTCGTCCGCAAGGTCGAGGTTGCCGCGATGCGCCGGGACGCCTACGGAGTGCCAGGGGTGCCGCCGATCACCGGAGCCGGCAAGACCTCGATGGCCTTCGACCTCGGCAGCGGGATCCGCCCGGGCGACCCGCGCGGCAACGCCCTCCTGAACGCGCACACCTGGCCCGACGGGAGCGCGCTCGGCAACAAGTTGCTCGCCAAGCTCCACAAGGACGACCAGATCGTCGTGAACGGCGCCGGCGGCAAGCTCTGCTACCAGGTGACCGACCGGGTCGAGGTCCCCGCCGACGACGACGGGAAGCGCTATTACGCCAAGAAGGGCCAGCCCCAGATCGCGATCGTGGTCTGCTCGGGCAAGCGCCTCGGCCCGGGCGAATGGACGAAGCGGACGCTCTGGTTCGCCTCCCCTGTGGTCTGAACCCTGCGCCCGCACCACCCGCCGACGGACGAGGCCGGCTTCGACGCCTTCGCCGCAAGCGCCATGCCGACGTTCGCCATCGACGCGGTGCGCTCCGCGGCAGAGCCGCTCACCCCGATCGTGGGCCACAACTTCCCGACGATGCTGCGCCGCCGGTACGAGCGCATGCGCCGGTTCCCCGCCGACCTCCTGGTGTTCGGCGACGCCTTCTGCAGCTTCAACCCGCTGTACGGGCAGGGGATGACGACCGCCGCACTGCAGGCCGAAGTCCTGCGGCGCTGCCTGCTGGACGACGTCGGTCACACCTTCTGGCGGATTGCCGGGTTCCTCGACCCGCCGCCCCGGATGTTCGCCCCCGACATGGTACGCGCGGCCTTCGCGAAGGCCGCTGAGCCGTCAGACCGGCAGGGCCGCGAGCTTCACCTTCGGGTGGAGCAGACCCTCGTGGCGGGCGACGCGGACGGCCAGGAACACCGTGAGCGCCGCGCCTGCGATGGCGGCCGTGGGCCCGAGGACGGTCTTGGCGGCGACGAACGACTCGGTCGACAGAGCCTGCAGGAGCCACAGCGCGACCACGGCCTTGACCCCGCAGATCGCCGCCCACAGCAGGGTGAGCTGCCAGAACAGGCGCTGGATCCGCGGCCTGGCGGCCAGGTCCGCGTCCATCGGGTAGAAGTCCGCGGCGAGCCGGGACACGATCGGCCGCGCGGTGATCAGCGACAGGAGGAAGACGATGGCGACCGCCGCGTCCGCGAGCGCAGGCTGCAGGAAGTAAATGAACGTGCTGCCGCTGGCGAAGGCGAGAATCGTCTTCGCGGTCAGGCCCCCGAGGGTGATCCACAGCAGGGCCGACGTGCGGCGCCGGGTGCCGACGCGCCACGCGAGCGCGGCGTAGCACCAGGTCATGGCCGCGACGAGTGCCATCCAGATGTTCCCGGCGAGCAGGAACACGTAGAACAGCACCGTGGGGATGACGTTCGCGGTCAGCACGCTCAGCGTGATGTGTCGGAGAACCTTCGCCAACGGGGGGCGGTGAATCGGGACGGAGGGTGCGTCGTCCAGCGTCGTTCGAGTCGAAGTGATCTTGAAGGTCCCTTCGCGAGATGCCGACCTGCACACTGCAGGTCGCGCCTAATTCGGCCGCATCTCGCAAAATTGCAAGAGATCGAGAAATGCAACGACTATCTGTGACCACGATAACACCGAATCGACATTTTGCGTCGTGCCGATTGGTGCAATTTGTCCGCGGACGTGGGTCGGACGGGGACGTCCGCCGGACTGTGGCGGGCAGGTCGACAGTTGTGCCCAGCGTGCCTGTCCCGAAACCACCTACCCGTCACCTCTTCCGAAATTTGCGGTGATCTGCCTACATTGGATCAACGACCGCCCCAGTCACCGCACCGAAAGGCTGCCTACCCCACCTTCCTGCCCGCTCGCCGAGCATCGCGCGAGCCGGGCGAAATCCCTGCCGTGGTGACGCCTGCTCCTGCCCGCACCCGGCTGTCCCCCACCTCTCCCATGGGCAGGAGCGGGAGCACCGGAAGCCTGGGCGCAGACGCCCTCCCGGACGCAGCCCTCCGCACCGCCGGACCACCCTTCCGGCGCGGTCGACGGGCGACCTCCCGCAGGCGGGGTCGGAGGCCCTCCCTTGCTCACGTTCATTCGTCTGCGTTGTGCTGCCCTCGTCCTGGCCGGCGGTCTGATTCCCGCCCTCGCCGGCTGCGGCAGCGCCCCGGCAGCAAGCGCCGGCGCGGCTGACACCGCGCTCGCGACCGCCGCGTCCGAAGCCGCACTCCCCTCGGTCACGCCCGAACGCCCCCGTGCCCGAGTGCCTGCCGCGTCCCGAGCGGTCGTCCGGCCGGCGTTCGGCGACCGGGCCATCTCCGTCGCCGCGAAGTACGTCGGCACCCCGTACGCCTGGGGCGGCACCACACCGCGCGGCTTCGACTGCTCCGGCTACACGCGTTACGTCTACGGCAAGCTCGGCAAGAAGCTCCCGCACAGCTCCGCGGCCCAGTTCCGGACCGTCCGCAAGGTCGGCAAGAAGGTGCAGCTAGGTGACCTCGTCTTCTTCCACACCGGCGGCGGCCACGTCGACCACGTCGGCATCTACGCGGGCGACGGGCTGATGTGGCACGCACCGAACGCGCGCAAGCCCGTGCGTCTGGACAAGATCTCCTCTCAGCCGAAGCGATGGAGCGCCGGACGCCCCTGACCACGGCGGCCTCGTTCGGCGGGCACTGGCGCCCGAACGTGCGACACCCGCGAGGAGGTCCTCGCTGCCGAGGGGATCGGCAAGTCCCCCAAGGGTCGCAAGCTAGACGGCTTGCCCTGGCGCAGCCTGTACGACGGGTCGAGGACCACCAAGTCGACGAAGGTGGTCGCCGAGGGCCTCGTCTGGCGGTCGGAGGCGTGGCAGTCGGGCGCCTGGAGTGGACCTCCGCCACGCGCAGGGCCTTCACCAACGATCTCTCGTACGCCCCGACCCTGCTCGCAGCCACCAAGGCGTCCAGCGAGGACCGCGATCAGCAAGATCAACGCGTGCTGCGGGGGTTTCGGCCCCGGCTGGGTGTCGTGGTGGGCAGAAGACCGAGCCGGCAACGGCAGCGAGAGGACGATGTCGTCCCTGTGACCGCTGACGCCGCGTGAAACCGCGCCTGCGCTCCGCAACTCCTGCGGCGCCTGCCCACGCTCCTCAAGATCGACGGCGGGCGGGCCGAGATCTTGGGCGTCGACGTGCGGACCGTACATGTCGGCCGTCCACAGGCGCGAAAGTCGTCCACTGGTACGAAATCCCACGGGACACCAGCGGCTCGAGGAGCAGAAGCGCGCCGAACAGGGCGGCGAGCACCATGACCTGGTCGAGCACTGGGAGGCGGGCGAGGCGACCATCGCGGAGGCCCGCGTCACCTATACCCGCGCTGACGGCAGCACGGTCACCGTCCCGGTCGTCACGATCTACCGCGCCGGGGGCGCACACCGCAGACTGCACTGACCTTCCCCGGGCGGCAGAATGGCCCCATGTCTTCCAGCTCCGGCCTGCAGGCCGTCATCTTCGACGTCGACGGCACCCTCGTGGACAGCGAGCGAGACGGGCACCGGGTCGCGTTCAACCTGGCGTTCGCCGAATTCGGCCTGCCGTACAGCTGGGACGAGGAGCTGTACGGCCGCCTGTTGAAGGTCACCGGCGGGCAGCACCGGATCCGCGGCTACCTGACCGAGCAAGGCATGGACGCGGCGGAGTGCGAGCACCTCGTACCGAAGCTGCACGACCGCAAGACCCAGTTGTTCACCGGCCTGATCGCGGACGGCACCGTGCCGGTCCGCCCGGGCGTCTCCCGGCTCTTGGACGAGCTCGAGGCAGCCGGCGTCACTATCGCCATCGCCACGACGGGCAGTCGGGGGTGGGTCGAGCCGCTCCTCGAGCGCCACTTCGGACTCGGCCGGTTCGCCGCCGTCGTCACCGGCGACGAGACCACCGACCGCAAGCCACACCCGGAGGCGTACCTCCTCGCGCTGCGTCTGCTGTCGGTCGACGCGGCCGCCGCGGTGGCAGTCGAGGACTCCGACAACGGCGTCGTCGCCGCGCTCGCGGCCGGGCTCCCCGTCCTAGCGGTCACCAACGACTACACCGTGACCCAGGAGCTCGCCGGCGCCGCCGTCGTCCTCGACGGGTTCGGGATGGCGGGCAGCCCGGCAGTGGCCCGGCAGGATCCCGCAGGCCTCCTGACCGGCGACCTGGTCGACGTCGCATTGCTCCGAAAAATCGCTGCCTCCGGGCGCTGAGGAGCGCATCCTGGGTGTCAGCCAGGACGGAGCTACGCCCGCGAGGCGTGGGACGCTTGTCGTCGTGGCCGTTCTGCTGTCGGCCTGCGGCACAGAGACCAGGCTCGTAGCGAGCACCTCGGGCAAGGGTGAACTGCCGAGTTCGCCGGCCCGAGCTCGAAGCGTGCATTCACCGCTTCGACGACAACCCGCAGTACGACGGCAGCCGCAACACCGGCGCGGGTCACCCGATCTGGCAGCGCTGGTTCGACGCGGACGTCGACGCCATGCAGGCGGCGACAGCCCGCGTCCTGCCAGGGCGGGTTGTCTGCGGTCCGGGCCACACCTGACCGACGGCTACAGATGCGAGTTGCCACCAACGAGACGCCCAGCCGCCGAAACCCGCCCCACCAGCGACAACCTGCATTCCCGGCCGCCGAACCAGGACCGCGGCAAGTAGCACGTGGCCGAGAAGTGCCGGAACTTAGGCGCGAGTTCAGCACCCGGGCCGTCGCGGTGGCGCTGCGATTCAGGAACGAGTACACGCGACCTGACGGACGGGGCGGGGTGCTACGCCGGGCGGCCCTCGGTCGCCGGCCGTACCCCGAACTCCTCGCCGGGCTTGACCCGGAAGTCGTAGTACTCCCGGTCGATCTCGCCGGTGGCGCGGGCGTTGCAGCCCGGCGTCCAGCAGTTCGGGCGCGGGTCGGCCGTCCAGGTGCGCGCGCCGTAGCTTCCGCCGGCGACCGGTCGCACGTGGGTCGGGGCCCGGCCGCAGCGCGGGCAGGCGACGCCCCGCAGCGCCGCGAGATCCATCTCCTTGGTGAACACCATGTCGTCGAGTCCAACGAACATCCCGGTCGCGGGGTCGATCTCGATGTCGTCCATGAGGCCTCGTCTTTCGCTCGGGCGGGGCCCACCAGGATTCCAGCAAAGCGCACGCCGCGTACATCCCCCCGGCGCGGCGTCCGTCCTGCCGACCCGCAGTCAGTGCACCTGGCGGGATTCCGAGCCCCAGTAACCCGCCCGGATCGCCTTCTTGTCGACCTTGCCGAGCGGCGTCAGGGGCACGGCGTCGACGAACGTGACCACCTTCGGCACGTGCAGCGGGCCCTTGCGCTGCCGGACGAGCGCGCACAGGTCGTCGGCGGAGACGTCGCCCCCGTCCACGAGGACGACCAGGGCCAGCACCGCCTCCCCCCAGTCGGGGTCGGGCACGCCGATCACGGCGGCCTGGGCGACCGCCGGGTGGGAGACCAGGACGTCCTCGACCTCCCGCGGGAAGACGTTGAACCCGCCGGTCACGACCATGTCCTTCACCCGGCCGACGATCGTGACGAACCCGTCCGCGTCCGCCACGGCCAGGTCGCCGGTGTGCAGCCAGCCGCCGCGCAGGGCTTCGGCGCTGAGCTCGGGCTCGTTCCAGTACCCGTCCATCACGAAGGGCCCCTGCATGCAGACCTCGCCGACGTCCCCGACGGGCACGAGCCGATCCGCCGTCGTCGTGGATCTCCACCCGCGCCCCGGCGAGCGATCGCCCGCAGGAGGACAGCCGGGTCGGGTCGTGGTCCTCGGGACGCAGGACAGTCCCGACGACCGTCGACTCCGCCTGCGCGTAGAACTGCGCGAAGACCGGCCCGATCGCCTCGATCGCCTGCGCGAGCCGCTCTGGCGAGCAGGGCGCGGCGCCGTAGTACACGGTCTCGAGCGAGCCGAGTTCGGCGGCCGCGAGGCCGGGGTGCTCGAGGATCCGGTAGAGCATCGTCGGGACGAGGAAGCTCGAGTTCACCCGCTCCCTTTCGACGGTCTCGAGCCAGCGTCCGGCGTCGAACTTCTCGTGCAGGACGACCGTGCCGCCCCGCAGCAGGACCGGGACGATCATCATCCCGGTGGCGTGGGTGACGGGCGCGCAGGCCAGGAAGCGGGGGCGGTCCGGCCACACCCAGTCGGCCAGCATCAGGCGGACCATCTCGGCGAGCGCGCGGTGCGGCCGGATCACGCCCTTCGGCCGTCCCGTGGTGCCCCCGGTGTAGACGAGCATCGCGACGTCGCGCTCGCCAACCTGCGCGTCCCGAGACCATTCCGACGCGCGCTCGGCCAAAGGCAACAGGTCGTCGAAGTCGGCGGACGGCCCGAACGCGAGGACGTCGGCGAACTCCGACTGCGCGGCCAGCTCTGCGGCGTGGCCGGCGTACGGGTCGGGGTCGAATATCAGCGTCCGGATCCCGGCGTCCGCACAGATGAAGCGGTGGTCGTCGAGCGAGCCGAGGGCGTGCAGCGCGCTGGTCCGGGCGCCGACCAGCTGGGCGGCGATCGTGGCGAACCACGCCTCCGGCCGGTTCTTGCTCAGGAGCGCGACCCCGTCGCCCTTCCGGACGCCGCGCTCGGCGAGGACGGCGGCAATCCGGCGGATCTGCGCGGCCGCGTCGGCGTAGGAGATCCGGCGTTCGCCGGCGACGAAGGCCACCGCCGAGGGGTCCCGCCCGAGCGCCGTCAGGACCAGCTCGGGGTACGTCGGCATCAGGACACGGTCGTGACGGCGAACAGGTGGATGTTCCGTTCGTCCGTCGGGCGGATCCCGTTCGACGCCGCCTCCAGCTGGAGTTCCCGCAGCGTGGGGCCGGCGGCGACGATCGCGTCCCGGGTGCTCCAGTACGTCACCGCGGCCATCGCCCCGCCGCTGCTGCCGCGACCCCAGTAACCCCGCTGGAATCCCGGCTGCTTCTCCAGGGCGCGCAGGCAGTCCTGAATGCTGAACATCATGTAGTTCGCGGCCCGCTGATCCTCGGCGACCCGGTACGTGACGATGCGCAGCCAGCTCTCCGCCGTCGTCGCGTCACCGCCGGCGGCGTCGGCCGACCTCGCGTTCGCCTCCAGCAGCGGGAAGATCCGGATGTTCTGCACGTGCATCCGGCGGATGCCGTGGTCCTCCGCGTCCGCCTGCAACCTGCCGAGCTCGCCGCTCGCGCCCAAGATCGCGTGCAGGCTGCTCCAGCGGCTCACCGCCGCCACCTTGCCGTCGTCCAGGTCGATTCCCCACTGGGCCACCTGGAAGCCTGGCTGCCGCTCCAACGCTCCCGCGAAATGACCGACGCGGGATCTGACGTAGTCGAGGGCGGCCTGATAGCCCTCGGCGTCGACGCCCGGCGTCTTGTAGAGGACCACGCGAAGCCACATCTCGGCCTCGGTCATCGGCTCCTCCTACGGTCGAAGCCGCCGGGGTCCGGGCGACTTCACAATCTCGATGCCAACATACGCGCCGACCGCACCAGGATCGCCTACCCCTGCGGAGACAACCGGGCCACCCCGGGCACGAGGCTGTTCTGCACGTCCAGTTCCCTTTACCGTGATGCCAAGTCGAGTGTCCTGGGCTGCGGGGAAGGAAGCGATCATCGTGGTCGATCTGAGGAAGGCCGCTCGCGCGACGGGCAAGACCGCCGACGTGACCGTGGACGTCGTCGAGGTCATCGTCGACGTCCTGCCCTGACCGCGAGATGGCCGACGCGGACGACGTGCGCCGCCTGGCGCTGGCACTGCCCCAGGTGGTGGAGATCGAGAGCGCCGGGTTCGACTTTCGGGTCGCCGGCAAGGGCTTCGCGTGGTCCTACCCGGAGCGGACGCCGGGCAAGCCGCGGGTGATCCGCACGGACGTCGCGGTCCTGTACGTCGGCGACGAGGCGGAGAAGCAGGCGCTGTTGCTCGGCGAGCCTGACCTCTTCTTCACCGCCCCCGGGTACGACGGCTGGCCGCTGGTGATGCTGCGGCTGGGCGCGGTCGACGTCGAGCGCCTCGCCGAACTCGTCACCGACGCGTGGCGCATGCGCGCCCCGGACCTCGCCCTGCCCGGCGCGCCGACGGCCTAGGAGTTGCCAAGTCGCCCCCGAAGGCCCGACTCGGAACTTACGCTGATCATGAGATGACCCCTTTCGCACGCGCCACCGGGCGCCGCTTCGCCGCGTTCGGCGCGGCGGCTGCCTTCGCCGTGCCGGCGCTGCTGGGCGCGGCGGCCCAGCCGTCCGCGGCAGCCACGGCGGAACCGACCCCCTCGGCCACGCCGTCGGCGACCCCGTTGCCGCCGGCGGCGTCCTCGATCGGCGGGCCGCGCATGTCGGAGCGCGGGCTGATCTTCGGCGGCGGGGCCAAGCCGCCGCCGGCGACCGGGGCGGCGTCGTACGTCGTGGCCGACGCGATGACCGGGCAGATCCTCGCGGCGAAGGACCCGCACGGGCACTACCGGCCGGCGAGCACGCTGAAGACCCTGCTGGCGTTGACGATGGCGCCCCGGGTGGACGCGAACGGCACCTACACCGCCGACGAGGCCGACACCCTCGTCGAGGGCACCCGGGTCGGCATGGTGAACCGCCAGACCTACCCGCTCGAACTGCTCTGGTACGGCCTGTTCCTGCGGTCCGGAAACGACGCCGCGAACGCCATCGCGAAGGCCGGCGCCGACGGGGACGTCGCCAAGGCCGTCCGCATGATGAACCTCGAGGCCCAGCGCCTGCAGGCCCTGGACACGACCGCCGTCAACCCGAGCGGGCTGGACGAGGACGGCCAGTACTCCTCCGCGTACGACCTCTCGTTGTGGGGCCGGGCGGCCCTGCAGCGCGGCGACCTGCGCAAGTACATGACGAAGCTCAAGATCGTGTTCCCGGGCGACCACACCAAGACGTCCACGAAGAAGAACTCGAAGTCCTTCGACGTGTTCACCGGCAACCGCCTGATCCTGCGCGGCTACGACGGCGCGATCGGTGTGAAGAACGGCTACACGACCCTGGCCCGCAACACGTTCATCGCGGCTGCCGAGCGGGACGGGCGCACGTACATCGCGACTCTCATGCGCTCGTCCGGCGCGATCACCGAGGACTCGGAGGCCCTGCTCGACTGGGCCTTCGACAACGCGGCCACCGTCGTTCCCGTGGGCAACCTCGTCGACCCGGTCAGCCTGTCGGTGCTCACCCCGGAGGACGCGGGCTACGCGAGCCCCGCCCCAACCGGCGTCGACGCCGTGACCGCCGAGCTGTCCCCGGCCGAGGTGGCCGCGACCCCGACGGACGCGGCTGCGAAAACCTCGCCGCTCGGCCTGCCGACCCCGGTGATCGGCGGCCTCGCCGCCGCCGTCGTCGTCGCCGGCGGGGTCAGCTCCGTCGGCCTGCGCAAGCGCCGCCGGGCGGCCCCCGCCGGACCGCCCGAAAAATCCTGACGAGGCGTCACTTGCGCCACTCAGTCAGGTTTCAGCGGGTCGTCACCACGCCGTCCACGATCACCTGACTCTGGGACCTGGTCCGCAGTTCCAGGGTGCCCGTCGCCGCCGCGAAAGCGCTCCGGGGACCACGCCGACGTGCGTCCGGCGTAGTCACGCGCCCGCGCGGACACGCAGTACTGGTAGCCCGGCTTGAGCGCCAAGGTCGCGCCACCCTGCGTGGTCCCCTGCCACGCCGCGGGATACGTGTACGAGCCGAAGGCGTTGCGGGCGCTCTGCGCGCGATACCGCGCGTCGTAGGAGGCGAGCTCGCTGCGCTGCGCGCCGGCCACGGTCGGGTCGGTCGCGGACCAGGCCGGAACCAGCAACCCGCCGAGCACCGCGACCGGCGCGGTCGCCGCCGCCGGGGCGGCCAGCGCGACAGCGGGGGCGGTCGTGTCCGCCACCGGAACGGCAGACCCCGGGCCTGCCGGCGGGTTCGGGTCGGGGCGGGACCCGTCCTGGACGAGGACGATCGCCGTGTCCTCGTTCACGTACGGGGTCTGGGTCAAATTGATCAGCTCGCCGGTGGTCAGATCGACGGAGAACGCGTGGGTGCGGCGGGGGTACTGAGGCGAGTCGGCGGCGATCGTCGCCTGCGCAAAGAAGAGCGTCCCGCCCTCGCAGGACCACACCGGGTGCAGGCTCGCCGTCGGCGACTCCGCGGCGGACGCCGCTGCCGGCACCGGGGTTGCGACGCCGCTCAGCGGGTCCAGCACGACGATCGACGCGGCGGCGGACGCCGCGTCCGGGTGCAGCACCGTCGCGATCCGCCCGTCCGGGCCGACGTCCGGCACCGTGGCGCCGGCGGTGCCGGGGACGGGCAGGGGCACGCCGCCGAGCGCGGGCAGCCGCACCAACTCCGTCCCGCCCTCGGTCACCCGGACGGCGATAAGCTCGTGCTCCCGTCGGCGGAGACGCTCGGGTCGACGTCGCGGTCGACGGCGGCCGAGTCGGGCGGACGCGTGTTCACGGCACCTGCGGAACCGTCGACGGCGACGACCTCGACGTAGGACGCGGTGGACGAGGTGGACGAGGACGACCGCACGTCGTACGCCAGCGTCCTCTGGTTCCGCGAGATCGACAGCGTGCTGCTGTTCATGGTCTGCGCGCCTGAATCCACGCCGCGGACGGAACACCCGCGCCTTGCCCTGCGTCGGCGTCGGCGTGAGCTGGCGGCGCAGCACCCCGCCGTCGGTTCCGCGGGTGCCGTGGACGAGTTCGCGGCTCGACGTCGTCCCCGAGACCCGCGCGCTCGCCGGCCCCTCGACGCCGTTGCGGACGACCGAGACCTCGAAACTCTGGGCGTGGTCGTCCGGCAGCCCACCGGACGCCTCGGCGTCCGGCAGGCACCTTTCGCTCAGCCGCCGTTCTGCTTGATCCCGTTGACCTTCAGGCTGTAGCGGGCGTACTCGGTGGGCTGGCTCGCCTCGTCGGGGGCGTCGTGGCTGACCACGGCGACGACCGTCGGGTACGTCGCGAACGCCGCGAGCGCCTTCGCGCCGAGCTTGCCGGTGAAGCCGCTCGTCACGTTCTTCACGAGGACGCGATTGCCCGCCTTGTCGATGCCGACCAGGCTGACGTACCAGCCCTGCACCGGGGTGGCGCTGGTGGAGTCGTCCTCGAGGAGCGGCAGCGTCACGTCGCCGCCCTGGGCCGGCGCGGCCATCTGGGCAGTCCTGGTGCCGGTGAAGGTGAGCGACCGCAGTTGCGGCGCCCGTGAGCGCCTTGCGGCCGGAGCGAAGCAGGACGTAGTCCGCGCCGTTGGGTCCGGCACCCTGGGCCGCGTAGGCGCTCGGGCTCGCGAGGTTGACGCTCGCGTCCAGGCTCGGGGTGGTCACCTTGCCCTTGCTCACGCCGCGCACGGTGGCGCCCTTGGCACTGGCCGCCTTGTCGAGGAGCGTCGTGAGCTGGAAGTCGTGCAGGACGTCGATGACCTTCGTGCCCTTCGCGACCGTGTCGAGCGCCTTCTGGACGCCGGCCAGGCCCTGGTCGACCCCGTCCCGGTGCAGGGTGCTGATGATCCCGGGGCCGAAGTGGTCGGCCAGGTAGAGCATGAACGACCAGGTGTTGCCGTAGTCGGCGAGCACCTCGCTGCCCGCGCCCTCGTCCTGCCAGAGGGTCAGGGAGTTCTGCGGGCCGCCGCACGGCCGCGGGTTGGGGTTGGACCGGCCCTTGAGGTCGCCGTAGCCCTGGAAGCAGAAGATGTGGCTCTCGCCGCGGGTGCGGTCGATGCCCCTGCGTGCGTCGCCGTAACCGGTCAGCGAGATCGCCATGTCGGACAGGCCTTCGTTGACCCACGTGGTCTCGTCGGGGTCCTGGTACTGCTGGAGCAGGTGCTGCCACTCGTGGGCGAACACGCCCTCGTAGGACCGGGGCCGGGCGGGACGGGACTTGCACACGTCCTCGGACGGTTCGTCCTTCGGGTTGGCACCCGTGCGGTGCGCCCAGTCGAACGCGTCGATGGTCATGATGTTGCGGTCGGTGATCTGGTTGAAGATCGGGGCGTAGAACCCGGCGATGTAGGACCGGTTCTTCGGGAACTCGTAGAAGTTCTCGTCGCGGACGTTGTCGACCAGCGTGACGGTGTGGTCGCCGTCCCCGCTGAAGTCCACCCCCGCCGCCGCGAGGCCCGGCACCGTGAACGTCCCCGCGCGGTCCGGCGGGGTCGAGAAGGCCTTCGTCTCGATCGGGTAGATCTTGGTGTCGAACTCCTTCACGAGCCCCTGGGCCTGGGCGTCGGTGATCGTCGTGCTGCCCGCGACGTCGTTGCGGCAGTCGCCGGCCGGGAACGCGGTGCCCGCGGAGACGTCGTCGGAGCCCGAAGCGACCCACACCTCGATCTTGTCGCCGACCGCGCGCAGCGTGTACTGCTTGAGGTAGATGCCGACCGGGCCGCCGTTCTCGGTGCCGTCCAGCGCCGGCCACAGCAGGGTGGTGCCGACCGCGGGCGTGGGTGCCCCCGGCAGCGTCGGGCGGGCCGCGGCCTGCAGCGCGTCGAGCTTCGAACCGTCCAGGACGGTGTCCAGCGGCAGGCCCAACATGGTCGCCAACTGAGGCGACAGCTTGTAGGTGGTGTCGTGGGCGAGGGTGACCATGTCACCGGCGATCGAGTCGTCCGCGCCGACCGGGGCGAGCGGCGAGGACGGGGCGGACGCGGCCGGCGGGGCTGCGTTCGCGGTGTTGGCGGGCAGGCCCGCTGCCAGGGCGGCGCAGAGCCCGACAGCACCCGCGAGGGCGGTCCGGCGGGTTGCGGCCCGAGTGCCTTGGTGCATCAAGTTCTCCCTGCAGAGACGGCTTCGTAAATGTAGGAGTGGGCCTGGGGTGGTGGCGAATCCACCCCAGGCCCACGTCTGCCCTACCCGGCGGGGGTGCGGCCGGGGAGGAGATTCGGGAGCGCCGACGGCGCGTAGGCCTCGGTGCCGGCCACCAGGCGCAGGCTCTTCAGCGCGGAATGCGAGCGGGCGTAGGCGAGTTCGCGGGCGAGGTCGCTGACCTGGTTGCTCAGCGGCTGCGGGGCGAGCGAGAGGGTCGACAGGTCACCGAGCGCGCGGCCCTGGGAGTCGAGGAACGCCGAGCCCGAGTCCCCGGGGATGCCGGGGGTCAGCGTGTAGACGGAGTGCGACCAGCCGTTGCCGGTCGTGCCCAGGCTCGTCCCGTGCTTCGGGGACAGGATCGCGAGACCCTGGCGGATCGGCGAGTTGCCGTAGGAGTACACCGGCTCGCCCGCGTAGGTGCCGGTGGTGTTGAGCCCCACCGGGCCACCGAAGACGGGGATCGAAGGATTCACCGTCGCCAGCGCGGACTTCGGCAACTTGATCAGCGCGAGGTCGTTGTAGGCGCAGGCGTTCTCGTCGGTCTCGCCGGCCTTCTGCATCGCGAGCCAGGAGTTGTAGACCATCTTGCCGGTCACACCCGCGACCGTGACCGGGGTGCCGAGCGGCAGGGACGCCGACTCGCAACCGTTCGTCTCCGTGGCCTCCCCGGTGCCCGAACAGTGCGCTGCCTGGCCGAGGTAGGTGTTACGCGCCGCGTCCGTGTAGACGAAGTTCGCCGTACACGCCCCGCCCCCCTTGGTCGTGGTCATCACGCCGGGGTGGATCGTCGCGAGACCCGCGGGTGCCCACGTGCCCGCGGTGTCCATGAGGTCCACCGTGGGACTCACCGGATCGCCCACCACGGTCGCGGACGCCGACGAGGCCGCCGTCAGCGCTGCCACCGCCAGCAGACCTGCCGCAGTTGCCCCGAAACCCGTCCGTGCCCGACGTCCCATGCTCATGGCGCTCATCAACTCTCCCAGAGGAGGAGGCGCCGCCCCTGCGGCGTCCAGATAAGGACACAACACCCCCTAGGGGTACATAAGTTCCTCGACATGAAGAGATTCGTCGACATCTTGCTGTCTGCCGGCTGTGAGTTCGGAGTCGAAGCAATCCCCCATTCGGCGGGCTGCGAATGTTCGCAATCACGTCGCCCCACCTGGCCTGACTCTGACCTTCGCACCAGGTAACTTGCCTGGTGACGGGGCTCCACGACAGACTCGGACCTGCGGGCGGCCCTGCCAGGAAGGCCGCCGATTCCCACCAAACAGCAGTGACGTAGATCACATTTAGTATCCGCGAGTAGGGTTCTCGGCGTGGAACAGCACCTTCGTCACCTGCTCGCCGAGCTCGACGCCGCCATCGCACGCAGCTCGGACGCCGAACGCGCGGAACTGAGCCGGCTACACAGCGGGGTCGAGCGCCGCCTCGCCGAGAGCGCCCCCGAGGAGCATCACGGCCTCGTCGACTCGCTGCAGCGCGCAGAGACCGGGCTCGAGGCGGCCCACCCGTCGCTCGCGCAGTCGATCCGCCAGGCGCTCCAGGCGCTCTCGTCCGCCGGTATGTGACGCTGCGGCAGGATTTCCCGACCCGACATCGTGCGCCGACGACACACTTCCTGCGCCGTGCACGCCGCAGAGTGGGTCTCCAGCGCGTGAAGTCGGAGGTCCAGCGCGTGCTCTCGCCAAGCCCCCGCGGTCCGTGACAGATTGCCGGGACCCGCGAGCACGGAGGCCCCCATGAGTAACCCGCGGTCGAGCACGGTCGACGACGTCGTCCGCCGGGCGGCGCTGCGCCACCCGGACCGGACGGCTCTGCTGTTCGCCGACCGGACGTGGACGTACCGCGAGCTCGACGACGCCGTCTCCCGCGCCGCGGGCGTCCTGCTCGGGCGCGGGCTGGCGAAGGGCGAGCGGGTCGCGGCGTACGGCAGGAACAGCGACGCGTACGCGATCGGCTTCCTGGCCTGCTCGCGGGCGGGGCTCGTCCACGTCCCGGTGAACTACGCGCTGACCGGCGACGAGCTCGCCTACCTGTTGGGGCAGTCGGGCAGCCGGTTCGTCCTGGCCGACCCGGCGCTGGCGCCCAACCTCGCCAAGCTGGACGAGGCGCCCGACCACCTCCTGCTGCGTGACGCCCCCGGCAGCCTCGTCGAGCTGGCCGCCGCCGGCGACGTCCCCGAGATCGACGTCGACGTCGCGGACACCGACCTCGTCCAGCTGCTCTACACGTCCGGGACGACGTCGCGGCCCAAGGGCGCGATGATGACGCACCGCGCGTTCGTCCACCACTACGTCTCGACGATCCACGCCCTCGACGCCCGCGCCGACGACGAGCCGCTGCACGCGATGCCGCTGTACCACTCGGCCGGGATGCACGTGTTCCTGATCCCGTGGCTCGCGGTCGGGGCGCGCAACCACCTGATCGAGGCGCCGGACATCCCCGAGATGCTGCGGGTCGTCGAGGCGAAACGCATCGGCTGCCTGTTCCTCGCGCCGACCGTGTGGGTGCCGCTCTCCCAGCACCCGGACTTCGGCACGCGCGACCTTTCCAGCCTGCGCAAGGCTTTCTACGGCGCGTCGATCATGCCGGGGCCGGTTCTGACGCGGCTTCAGAATGCCCTGCCGGAGCTCGGCTTCTACAACTGCTTCGGCCAGTCCGAGATCGGGCCGCTCGCGACCGTGCTGCGCCCCGAGGAGCACGCGGACCACCCGGACTCGTGCGGGCGGCCGATCCTGTTCGTCGAGATGCGCGTGATCGACCCGAACGGCGACGAGGTCGCGCCCGGCGGGACGGGCGAGGTCGTCTACCGCTCGCCGCAGCTGTGCGAGGGCTACTGGGACAAGCCGGAGGAGACCGCCGAGGCGTTCGAGGGCGGCTGGTTCCACTCCGGCGACCTGGTCCGGCTGGACGAGGGCGGCTTCATCACTGTCGTCGACCGGATCAAGGACGTGATCAACACCGGCGGCGTCCTGGTCGCGTCGCGCGAGGTCGAGGACTGCCTCTACACCCACCCCGCCGTCGCCGAGGTCGCCGTCATCGGCACCCCCGACGACCTCTGGATCGAGGCCGTCACCGCCGTCGTCGTCGCCAAGGGGGACGTCAGCGCCGACGAGCTGATCGCCTACGCCAAGGCCAATCTCGCCAAGTACAAGGTGCCGAAGGCCGTGCACTTCGTCAGCGACCTGCCGCGCAACGCGTCCGGCAAGCTGCTGAAGCGGGTGCTGCGCGACCAGATCACAGGCTGACGGTCCGATGCCGGCCTTCAGAGACCGCGCCGGAGTCGGCCGCCTGCTGGCCCCGGCCGCCGCGGAGGACGTCCGCGCCCTGCTCGCCCGGGTCAGCGCGGCGACCGGTGCGCGGTTCGACGGGTCGGGCGCCCGCCTCCTCGACCACGCGAGCGCCGGCACTCTCCTGAGCGCCGCCTGGGAGGCGACGCGCGCCGCGCTGGAGGAGCTGCTGCGCCGGCCCGAGCGCTCGCCGGACGCGCTGACCCTCATCGACCTGCTCGCCGAGTTGCGGACGCTCGCGGACCGCCTCCGCGACGAGCACTGGCACCGGCGCGAGGCCGCGTTTGCCCGCGTCCGCGAGGAACTGACGGGGCTTCGGAATGCGGCCGACACCGCCGAACTCGTCGAGGCGGCGGTCGCGTCGGTCTGCCGGCTCGGCTTCGACCGGGCGATCGTCTCGCGGTTCGACAACGACATCTGGGTCGCCCAGACCGTCCACGTCGAGCGCGACGCGGGCTGGGCCGGGGAGATCCTCGCGGCCGGGCGCGACAACCCCCAGCTCGTCAGTTCCGGGCTGGTGGAGGCCGAGATCGTCCGGTCGGCGGCGCCCGTCGTCGTCCCCGACGTCTCGGACCTGCCGGCGGTGAACCGGCCGATCGCCGACACCTCGCTGTCCCGGTCCTACGTCGCGGCCCCGATCACCGTGGACGGTGCGGTCGTCGGGTTCCTGCACGCGGACTGCTACTACGACGGACGCCACCTCGACCGCACGGACGGCGAGGTGCTGACGCTGTTCGGCGAGGGCCTCGGCCGCGCGCTGACCCGCACCGCCGTCCTCGGCCATCTCGACCAGGTGCGCGACGAGCTCGGCCGCGTCGGCTCCACCCTGGCCGCCCGGACGCTGCGGCTGTGGGGCGACGTCGACCCGGCGCCCGCCGACGCGAAACCCGAGCGCGCCGGCCCCCTGGACGGCGCGCTCACCCGGCGCGAGTCCGACGTCCTGGCCTGGCTCGCCCGCGGCGAGACCAACGCCGGGATCGCCCGCCGCCTCTCGGTCACCGAGGGCACGGTCAAGACCCACGTCCAGGCGATCCTGCGCAAGCTGGGCGCCGCCAACCGCGCCGAGGCCGCGTCGCTCTGGACGCGATCGCACCCCTGATCTCTGTCGTTCGACAGAGGCGCGCAGACCCCGGTCGGCGGGAGGATGGGCGCGTCGGCGCGATCGTCCCCGCGCCGGGAGGAGTGCGCCATGTCCGCCCTACCGAACCCGCTGGCCTCGGTGCGTGCGCGCCGGTCCGTCCTCACGGAGCTCGAGAACCTCGAGCCCGAGGTCGACTACCACCGCATGACCTCCCTGGTGCTCGGCCGGGTGTTCTCCGACGCGTTCTTCCACCAGGCGCTGTTCAGCGTCGCGTACTGGCGGCAGACCGCCGTCGAGACCATCGCGCCGGTGCTCGCGCGTCGCGGCTACGGCGACACCCTCTCGGGCATGCGCAAGCGCAACGACGACACCCTGCTGTTCTTCGGCTTCATCTACCGCGACGGGGCGAACACCGACGCAGGCCAGCGCACGATCGGGCGGCTCGCGGAGATCCACAAGACGTTCGACATCCCGATGGACGACTACCGCTACACGATCGCCACGCTCTGCTTCGAGCCCGTCCGGCTGCCCGAGCTCCTCGGTATCCCGAACGCGCTCACCGAGCGGGAGCAGCGCGCGATCTTCCTGTTCTGGCGGGGCGTCGGTCGCGAGTGGGGCGTCGACATCGGTGAGGAGCAGGCCGAGTTCCGCGCCTGGTTCCACGACTACGAGAAGCGGACGTACAAGCGCACGGGCGACGGCATGGCGATCGCGAAGGCGATGGAGGCGGCGTTCACCGAACGCTTCACCCCCGGCCCGCTGCGCGAGATCGGGTCGCAGTTCCTGCGCTCCCTCTCGGACGACTTCCTGCTCGACGCCGTCGGCATGGAACCGCCGCACCCGGCGATGAAGAAGGCGTCGATCCTGGCGGTGAAGGCGTACCTGAACGGCCGCCGCCTGCTGCCCGCGCCCGCCCGCGACGACCTGCTCATCGCCCCCTGGACGCGGGAGTACGGCCGCGTCCCCGACTCGTCCGAGATCGGCCCGAAGTGGGCCCGCGGGATCCAAGCCCCCGACCGGAAGGTCGCCGGCTGCCCGATGTGACGATTGGTCACTTGTTTGTCGGAGCGCTGGCGCCGCGGCGGCCGAGGACCACGGTCGCGCCGAGGTCCGCGCAGGTCGCTACGCGCGCCACCAGCCCGGCCGCGGCAACGGCGTCGACAGCCGACGCCGCCTGCTGCGCGCTGGTCTCGACCAGCACGGACCCGCCGGCCGTGAGCCACTCCGGCGCGCCGGCGATCACCCGGCGCAGGACGTCGAGGCCGTCCGCGCCCCCGTCCAGGGACAGGAGCGGTTCGTGCAGGCGCGCTTCGGGGGGCAGGAGCGCCACCTCCGCGGACGGGACGTACGGCCCGTTCGCGACCAGCACGTCCACCCGGCCGCGCAGAAAGTCCGGCAGCGCGCCGAACAGGTCACCGAGGTAGACCGCGCCACCGAACGCAGCGACGTTCCGCCGGGCGCACGCCGCCGCGGCCGGGTCGAGTTCGGCCGCGTGCAGTTCGACAGCCCCGAGCCGGGCGGCGACTGCGGCGCCCAGCACTCCGGATCCGCAGCACAGGTCGAGCACGACGGGCCGAGCTCGTCCGGCAATGGTCTGTGCACCCTCGGCCGCCGCGACGGCCTCCCGCACCAGCAGCTCGCTCCGTCTCCGCGGGACGAACACGCCCGGGTCGACCTCGACGCGCAGGCCGCAGAACTCCGCCCAGCCGACGACGTGCTCCAGCGGCAGCCCGCCGATCCGCGCGGCGACCAGCGCGTCGAGCTCCGCCGCCGACCCGGCCGCAGCAACGAGCACGCGCGCCTCGTCCTCCGCGAACACACAGCCCGCCGCGCGCAGTTGTGCCACGACCGGGTCGAGCGGACCAGCCAAGCGACCACCTTCCGACCTCGACCGGACGCGCAGCGCAGCGCGCACGAAGGCGAACTGGGACGCGAATGTACAGCTGACGCGGCCCGAGCACGAGTTCCTAATCTTCCCGAACGTCCGGGAGATCGATCGCTATAGAGGCTGTCGCACATTGGTGGCTCGCCCACGAAAGGCGCGACCTGACGCTGGTGCCGACGGGCGTCTGGGACGCTCGCACGATCGCGTGCAAGCCCGTCGCGCTAGCCCGCTGGCGGCGCCGCCGCCTCGCCGCCTCGAGCGGAGCCTCCCTCGGCAGCGCGGAAGGTCCCCAGGTTCCGGAGCCCGGGGGACGGTCACCGCCGGCGAGGGACGTTCCGCTGGAAGGTGGGTGACGGGGCGCCGGTTAGCGGAAAGCGCGGGGCGTCCGGCGTCCGACGTCGGTTCGTCCGGGGAACCGTCGCTCTCCCCCGCCCTGGGAGCCGCGACACGCCGGGCGGCCTCGGCGTGGCGCTGCGCTGCGGTCATCCATGAGCTGACGGAGGTCCGATTCCGCAACAGCCTCTATAGCGACCACGACCGGACGTACCACCTAGTAGGTGCAACGATCCAGCGCGGAGAGGAGGGACGCGGATGGACTGGTGGCTGATCGTCGCGAGCCTCGCCGTGGGTCTGGCCGTCCCGATGGTGCGCGCGCGGGGCGCCCGGCGCCGCCAGGCCGCGCTCTCCGCGGGCCGCCCGGTGCGCCTGCGGGTAGCCCTGAGCGGGGACAGCACCCGCCGCGTCGCCGGCTGGGTGACGATGGTGGAGGGCGCACCGACCTGGCTGCCCAGGTGGCGGACGGGCACGCCCCCGGTCCCGCTGGCCGGCGCGCGGCCTCTGCGCGCGGAGTCGAGCGGGGTGTTCCTGCGACCGGCCGACACGGTCGTCACGGTCGTGCGCCCCGACGGGACGCCGCTGCGCCTCAACGTCACCTCCGTCGACCTCCCCCTGCTCCAGGACATGCTCGCCGCCGCCCCCGCCCGCCCGAGCGTCGAGACGACCGCCGAAGTCCCTGCGCCACGACCCGCCGTGAGGGCGCAGGCGAACCGCGGCCGGGTCCCGTGGTGGTCCGCCGCGCTCCTCGGGGTCGCCGCGGCCGTCACCGCGGCGACGGGCTGGTGCTGGGTGGCGGGGTCGGTCGTGAGCGCCTCGGTGGTCAGCCACGACGTCACCGCGTGCCGCGTCGAGTGGACGGACCCGGCCGACCGCGTCCGGCACGAGGACTCGGTGGGGTGCAGCGCCACGGCCATGCCCGGCGACACGGTGGACGTTCTGGCGCTGCCGGCGATGCTGACCGGCGACGCGGTGACGGTCCGGGACGCCGTCCGCTTCCCGGCGGGGGTCGTCGTCGTCCTCGCCGTCCCGGCGCTCGCGGGCATCGTCCTGCGGGGGCGTTCGCCGAAGCGCCGCCTGACGTGGCGGGCCACCGGCGCCGAGGCCGGCGAGGCCGGCGAGGCCGGCGAGGTGCCGAACCTGGCGGAGGGCGAGGTGTTCTGCTCGCGCGTCGCGGAGGTGATGACGGCCAGGGCGGCCGCGGAGGGCTGGGGGGCCCCGGTGGCGGAACTGGAGCCCGACGCAGCCCCGCCGCCCCGGCACTGGTGGCAGGTCAAGGTCCTGCGGACGGTCGCGGGCCTGATCGTCGGGCGCATCATCGTCCCGACCGTCGTGCTCGTCGTCGCCGCCCTGCTCGGCGGCGGCGCCTGGCTGACGACGGCCGCGCTGGCAAGTTCCGACACCGCGGTCGTCTACGGCTCGGTCGACGACAACGACCAGTCCCGCGCGTTGCCGTTCCTGCCGTACTCCACGCGGGTCCACTTCCACGTGGACGGCCGCTGGGCCTACGCCACCGTCCCGTCGACCCGCAGGCTGGCCCAGGGCCAGGAGGTCTCCGTCCAGTACGTCCTGGCGCACCACAGCCGCGCGCGCCTCGACTCCGCCGACGACGGGCTGGGCCGCAGCGTCGCGACCACGGCCCCGGTAGCAGCCCTCGCCGCCGGGCTGATCGCCGCGCGCCTGCTCCGGCTGCGCCGCGACCTGGCGGGTCTGGTGAAAGCACGCTGCGGGCCGGCGCGGCCGTGGCGCTACGTCCGCTTCGTCGACCCGGCCGGCGGCGTCGGCCTGATGCTGTTCTCCCGCCTCGACGACGGCCCGCCGGTCGCGGTGCTCCCGCTGGCCCCCCTCGGCGAGGCCGCGGAGCGCCTGCCCGTCACCGGTGAGGCGTTCGTCCACGGGGAGGTCGTCGACCGCGGGCTGGCCGTCCCGGTCATCGCCGGGCACACGTGCTGGCCGCTGGGCCGGGCCGCGGCGATGCCGCCCGAGATCGTCCGCAACTTGGTCAACGGGAACCTGCCGATCCGCCGGCGCTGACCCAGGGGGCCATATCGCCCTCTGGATCGGACGATCGGCCCGTTACGCCGAGCCGCTCGGACGCGTTTGCCCGGTCGAACGGACAACCGGCAGTCCCGACCGGAACGCCATAACCCTTCGTGTCCGTCCAACCGCAGCTGGCTGAGGACACCTCCCCGCACAGCCGCCCGAATCCACCCTCCACCCCCAGGGAGATCCCCCATGATTCGCAGAGTTGTCGCCGCCGCCGCCCTGGTCGCCCTCGCCCTGACCGGAGCCGTCGCCACCTCGGCCGCCGCCGACAGCTCCGACCCGACGAACTCCGCCGCGCAGTCCGTGAAGGCCGGCCGCACCTGGGTCTGAGGCCGAACTCGGCCTCCCCGACCCGGCCCTCCGGACGCTCCCGCAGGCAAACGAAGCGTCGCGATGTGGCCACCTTTCCGGGGACCGTGCAACGCGCACCCGCTCGCACAGGCAAGAATGTTGCCTTCGTCTGAGCTGGGAGTAGGTCAATGCGGCTGCACAGCCCGCAGTGGGTCGCGATCGCGGCGACGCTTGTCGTCGTGGGCGGATCCGTCACGGCCGGGTATCTGCACTTTCAGGACGACAAGGCGCCGGAGGCGCCGACGGCCGCCGACGTGCAGGTCCAGCCGGGTATGGAAGAGGCGCACGCCGTCGCCACCGCGCTCGGCCTGCTGGCCTCGAAGCCGGGCGACCTCGTCGCGACCGACGTCCAGTCCGCCGTCGCCGGCAAGGCCGCGCAGGCCGTGCCGAAGGGCGCGACCGTGAATCCGAACGAGGCCAGCTGGCATCCCGACGGCCTCGGCGGCGGCACGATGACCGTCACGATCGGCGCCGCGGGGCAGCCGACCACGACCTACTCCGCGATCATGATCAAGGAGCGGACGGGCTGGAAGGTCGTCGGCACCGTCCCGATGACGCTCGCCCCGACCAGCGTGCCGCCCGCCGGCGTCGGGCAGGCCCCGGCCGCCCAGCCGCCGGTCGCCAAGAACCCGGCGGGCACCGACGGCAAGACCGCCGGCGCGGGGACGGTCACGAAGAAGACCGAGAAGGCCGGCAAGCAGACCGAGAAGAAGAACAAGAAGAAGGACGACCAGTGAGGGCCCCTCGCCGCCTGCTGACCGCGCTCGGCGCGAGTCTGGCGCTCGTGACCTCGGCCGCCGTGGTCGTCCTGCCTGCCCAGCAGGCCAGCGCCGCACCCCCGCGCACGATCGACTGCCCGCAGGTCAAGGCCGCCCCGGTCCTCGAGGACGACCTGACCGTCGAGGGCAAGGAGATCAAGCCGAAGCCGGACCGCCGGGGCGTCTACGTCCCGGTGATCATGGTTCCGGACTGGTCGGGCAAGGCCGACCACGGCAAGGGCCGCACCGGCGACTTCTCCGCGAAGATCGACATGGGCGCGGGCGGCCCGGCACCCGTCGAGCCGCAGGCGTCGCTGATCGGGCAGATCCAGCGCATCCCCGGCGCCGCCGTCTACACCTTCGACTACCGCGACAGCGCCGGCCGCTGGGTCGACGACCCGGGCATCGGGCCGGCCCTCGGCGACGCGATCGACTGCGTCTCGGAGGCGATGGGTCAGAAGGTCGTGCTCGTGACCCGCGGCATCGGAGCCCTGGCGGCCCGCTACGCCGTCGGCGGCCTCACCGAGGACCGCAACCGCGCCGACAAGGTCAGCACCGTCGTCAGCTACGGCGGCCCGCAGGCGGGCTCGCTCCTGGCCGAGTTGCTGAACCGGGGCATCGGCGCGACCGCGTCCGAGCCCCGCACCGTCCTGCGCCTGCTGCTCGCGTCCTGCGCGGCGCTGCCGGCGACGACGGCGCTGCCGCCCGACGTCCCCCTGCGCGTACCTGCCGGCGCTGGCCAAGGTGACGGCCAGCCGAGGCGGGTCAGGGGCTGCGCAACAAGTCCGCGCAGCTGCTCGGCCTGCGCGCGTTCCCCCCGACGGTCGCCGTCCACGCGCTCGCCGGGCGAGACCCAGTTCCAGGCCCCGCAGCTCGGCTGGTTCGGGCTGCGCCCGTTCCGGACGAGCAACATCGCCGTCGGCGACCTCGTGTCCTCGACGAGCTCCACCACGAGCGGCGCGCAGTCCCAGCTGCGCTCCGCCTGCAACTTCCAGCTGGACGCCTACGGCGGCCCCCAGCAGAGCGCCGGGCCTGCGCTTCGCGGACGTGGCGGTCGCGGGCGGCCCCGCCCCCGGCACGTCGCTGCCGTGGGCCTCGACGCCCCGGCCGTGCTTCAGCGCGAGCCTGACCCGCGTCCAGCAGTTCGCGGACAGCGTGGTCCGAATCATGGTCAAGGAGATCCGCAACCGGCAGCCGATCGACACCAAGGAGCTCGAGTCCCTCGAGGTCCCGAGCCTGTGCGAGTTTCCCGCGGGCAAGCTGGTCGCCGGCCTCGTCCCGAACGTCCCCGAGACCGAGGGGCAGGCGGGCCTCGCGTCCACGCTGTTCCCGTCCCGCTTCAACGACTTCACGATCTTCGGCGACATCACCCAGGACGGCGTCCCGGACACCGTCGTCGTCCTCAAGTGCTCGACCGTCCTGGGCGGCCCGGGCGCCGACACCGTCGCGGCGTACGACAGCCAGGGCAAACTCCTGGGCAGCGTGAACCTCGCCAGCATCACGAAGCAGGCCAGGAACGACGTGTACCTGCTGACCGTCGGCAAGGGCGGCAAGGTGACGATGCGCTGGGCGACCACCCGGGCGTCGGACGAGGCGTGCTGCCCGACCGTGGACGTGGCCGCCACGTTCACCTACGACGCGACGAAGGGCATCGTCCCCGGCAAGAAGCTGGAGAGCTTCAACGAGACGACGGACGCGCAGAAGTTGCTCACCGCGGTCAAGCGCGGCTGGCGGGGCGTCGCGGCGAAGCTCGCCTCGCCGGAGATCGCCTCCGACATGTTCGACGCCGAGGAGAACTACGGCGGGCTGGGGAGCGCGAAGTGCTACGGCTCGTCCGAGCTCGACTCGGGCTGGCCGGCCGAGGCCATCGAGGCGTACGGCTCGTGGCCGCCGGTGGACGGGCTGACGCACGGCGACCGGTTCTGCCTGATCGACCTCGACGGCGAACCCGTCGCGCTGCTGGGCATGCAGCACCTGGGCTTCCGGGAGTGGAAGGCCGTGGAGTTCCTGATCCCGTCCGACAGCCCGACCGTCGACGAGACCGAGGGCCCCGGCCCGCTCTTCCCGGACCCGTTCCCGACCTTCGAGCCGGACGACGGCGAGGACGGTCCCGGCCCGCTGTTCCCGGGGCCGCTGCAGCCGGCGCGGGCGGGCGAGGACGCGAACGGCGAGACGACGCCGCCACCCGGCAGGACGAAGCGGAATTAATCAGCCCTGCCGGGTGGGCGTGGTGCGACTTCGGAAGGTCCACCAGACCCCAGCGTCCCGAAGCCGAGCCCACGTCGCAGCCTCTTACGCCGCGGACTCAACCGGAGTTCGGGACGGCCCGGAGCGTGGATTGGTCGGCCGACCTCCGTTCGGTCAGACGCAGGTGCTGCCGGTGTCGACGGGGGTGCTCGCGAGCGCACCGGCCGCGGCGTCGCCGGCGATCTCGGCGACGGTGAGCGCGTAGCCGGTGCGGTCGGTGCCGTCCGCCTTGCCGAAGATCACCCCGGCCACCTCGCCGTCGGGCGTCAGCAGCGGGCCGCCGGAGTTGCCGTGGCGCACCTTCGCGGACAGCGAGTAGACCTTGCGGGTGACGGTGGTCCGGTCGTAGATGTCCGACCCGCGTGCGTCGAAGCGCTGCCGGATCCGGGCAGGGTCGATCTCGTAGGGCCCGCCGAGCGGGAAGCCCGCGACGACGAGGTCGTCGTCTTTCTCGACCGAGGCGTCGAAGGCCAGCGCCGGTGCGTCCAGGTCGGGGACCTGCAGGACGGCCACGTCGCGGCTGGGGTCGAACAGGACGACGACGGCCCGGTAGAGCCGGCCCTTGCCGCCGATCTGCACCGTCGGCGACCGGACGCCGGCGACGACGTGCGCGTTGGTCAGCACCCGCTGCGGGGCGTAGACGAAGCCGCTACCGGTGACCTCCCGGCCGCAGGACGGGGCAGCGCCGCGGACCCGGACGACCGACCCGGCCGCGGCCGCGACCGCGGGGGTCGAGCTGACGGCGGGGTCCGCCGAGGCGTTCTCGTCGGGGTCGTCCTGCCCCGCGGAGAAGATCGTCGGCAGGGTGCCCTGGCGCAGGGCCCGGCTCAGGGAGCCGTAGACGACGTCCGCGCGGGCCGGCATGACTCCGTCGACGAAGCGGAGGACCTCCGAGCGCTCGACGGGACCGGCGAGCGCGGGGGCGAACGAGGACGCGGACGCAACCGCCGACCCGGCCAGCCACGCGATCGTCAGCATCGCGCCCGCCCCGAACACCGCGCCGCCCGCCCGGTCGACCTGGCGGCCGCCGGACCCGAGCACGCTGCGCCGGATCGCGCCGCCGAGCACCACCCCGCCGATCTGGAACAGCACGGCCAGGACGATCACCGCGCCGACGAGCACGGTCATCCGTTCGGCGCCGTTCGCCTCCGGCCGGACGAAGGCCGGGCCGACCGCCGAACCGCACGCCGCGCCGGCCAGGAGTCCCACCAGGGACAGGACGCCGACGAGCAGCCCGCGCCGGTAGCCGACCAGGGCGGCAGCCAGGGCCGCCAGCATCAGGACGGCATCGAGCGCGCTCATACCTGAATATATAAATGCATTCACCTTTGTGCTGGCTGTCGAAAGGATCAGCAATTCCGCCTGCGGGCCGCGCAGTGTCCGTTGTGTGCGGCAAGATCGCAATAGTCCGTTCGGCCGATGCCCTGAAATCCGGCCCTAAGGGATCTTTCTCCTAGCCGCCATTCGCGGTCTGTCGCGTCGAATTAGCAGGGATCAGGTGCGCGGGAGTCTCCGGAACGGCACACGCAAGTACCCCGTCGTCGTGGGGGCCCTCGTGACCCTCGGGCTGACCGCCCTCGCGGTCGCCGGGCCGGTCCAGGGCGCCTTCGCCGCCAAGGGCAAGCCCAAGACCTACTCGTACGGCCCGCACGGCCACGACAACACCCTCGACGTCTACAAGCCGACGTCCGCCGCCGCCCGCAAGGCGACCGCGTCACCGGTCGTCGTCCTCGTCCACGGCGGGGGCTGGATCGCGGGCGACCGCGCGCACTTCGCGGACGCGGCCCACCAGTTCGCCAAGGCCGGCTACGTCGCCGTGTCCGTGAACTACCGGCTCGCCGGGGTCGCGGCCTGGCCGGCGCAGCGCAACGACGTCCGCGCGGCGATCGACTGGGTCCGCGAGCACGCGACCACGCTGAAGCTCGACCCCGACCGGCTCGTCGTCGTCGGGTCGTCGGCCGGCGGCGAGATCGCCGCGTCCGTCCTCACTCAGGGCCGCGGCTCGAGGCTCGCGGACGGCCTCGTGACCTTGTCCTCACCGCTGGACCTCGCCCGGGTCGGCCCTGGGCGGCCCGCCCGGGACGGCCGCGGGCAACCTCGCCACCGTCGTCTCCGAGCAGCTGATGGGCTGCACACCGGCGGCCTGCGAGAAGAAGTACGAGCGGGCAACGGCGGCCAACCACCTCGACTCCCGCGACGTCCCCTCGCTGGTGTTCACCTCGACGGACGAGTGGGTCGACCCCGCCAGCAGCGTCGGGTTCCACATCGGCGGCCGAGGCGGCGGGCCTGAAGTCGAAGCTCGTCGAGATCCCCGGCACCGCGCACGCCCAGGACTACTGGGACGACGCCTGGCCGACCCTGCGCACGTGGGTCGCGGCCCACACGTCCGCCTGAGGGTCTGCATCACGACGTCCGACTCGCACGCTAGGTGACGATCCGTCACTTCGTACGCCCTCCTCCGTTCGGAGGATGCCGACCCTGACGGTCGGCGCCTGAGCCGAGCCGGAAGCCCGATCCCGCAAAACGGACACACCGACGATTGTTGTCGTTACCGGCGCGAACGCGTCGAGGTCCGGGGGCGGGCGAGGCACACATTCGGGGCGGGCTGGCATGCGCAGGTTTCTGATTTCGGCGATCGCGGCAGGCGTTCTCGCGAGCGCGATCGTCGGCGGCACGGCGACACTGGGCTCGAGCTCGGCGGCGGCGCAGGCGCCGGCGGTCAGCACCCCGGCCGTGTCGGCCGCCGTCGCCACCGAGGCCACCAAGGCCGCGAAGTCCACCGCGACGACCCCGGCGATGTACACCTACGGCCCGCACGGCGGCGAGCGCAACACCCTCGACGTCTACACGCCGACGAAGGCCGTGGGCAAGACCGGCAAGAACCTGCCGACGGTCGTCCTCGTCCACGGCGGCTCCTGGATCATGGGCACCCGCTCGACGCTGGCCGCCGAGTCGAAGCAGTTCGCCGCGCTCGGCTACGTCGCGATCTCGGTCGACTACCGCCCGGCCACCGACGCCGCGTGGCCCGCGCAGCGCACCGACCTGCGCCGCGCGCTCGGCTGGGTCTCCGACAACGCGAGCAAGCTGAACGTCGACGACGACCGCATCGTCGTCCTCGGCTCCTCGGCCGGCGCGGAGATCGCCGTCTCGGCGCTGACCCGCGCGCACGGCTCCGACCTCGCCCGCGGCGTCGTCTCGCTGTCCGCCCCGCTGGACAAGAAGATGGTCGTCGACCGCGCCGGCCGGGCGACCAACGCCAAGCGCCTCGCGGACGTCGTCACCGGGAGCCTGCTCGGCTGCCTGCCGGCCGACTGCCCGGAGAAGTACAAGGCGTCGTCGCCGAAGACCTGGGTCGACAAGACAGGACGCCCCGATGCTGCTCTTCACCTCGTCCAGAAGAGTGGGTGAACCCGCAGGGGACGTACGACCTGCACGCCGCCAACAAGAAGGCCGGCCTCTAGTCCAAGCTCGTGATCGTCCAGGGCAAGGTCCACGCCCGGGACTACTGGGACAAGGCGTGGCCGACGATCGAGAAGTGGATCGCCTCTCATTCCAAGGCGAAGAGCTAGAACCCTCAGCGCCGCGAGCGTTCCGCGCGGAGCGCGACATGATTCAGGCTAGGTCGACGGAGAGGTCCCAGGTCCCGCCGGGCTTGGGCGGCGGGGTCAGCTCGACCGGGTAGCCCTCGCCCCGCAACAGGTCGGCGAGGTCGGCCGGGCGGCGCGGCTCGGTCTCGGCGCACAGCACGGCGCGAGCGATCCGCCCCTTCGTCGCCTTGTTGTGGTGGCTGACGACCTTGCCGCCGTGCAGGACCTTCACCGCGATCGTCCGCCCCGCCACCGCCCCGGCGGGCCGCCACGCGCTCGCGTAGACGCCGGACCTCAGGTCGAGGACGAGCCCGCGCCCGGCCGCCGCCGGCAGCGCCCCGGCCAGCGGCGCGCGCCAGAAGCTGCCCAGCGGACCGAGCGGCGGCAGGCTGACCCCGCCGGCCAACCGGTACGCGGGGATCCGGTCGCCGAGCCGAACCACGCCCCACAGCCCGCTGGACACGAGCACCGACCGGGCCGCCCGCCGCCGGGCGGCCGCGGGCAGGCTCGCCAGGTCGAGCGCGTCGAACAGCACCCCGGTGTAGAGCTTGCCCGCCGGCAGCGTCGGGGCGGCCAGCAGGCGCGAGTTCTTGGCGAGCTCGGGCGCCTGCGTCGGGCCGAGACCGAGGGTCTCGCACGCCACGTCCACCGGCCCGGCGCAGAGCGCGGCCAGCGCCTCGAGGACCGCCCGGCGGTGCGCCGCGAGCTCCGGGAACCCGAGCGCCTCCAGCTGGACGGGGCGGCCGCGGCCGGGCAGGGCCTTGCCCTCCGACGGCGGCAGCAGGACGAGCACGGGCGAGACCTTATGACCAGCCCCCCGCGGTCAGGACCCCGGGGAGTCCGCCGCGGGACGGCCGCACAGCGGCCGGGGCGCGGACTCCAGCCCGCCGTCGGGCCGCCCCGCCCACACCTCGACGAGCCCGGACGGCGCGGTGACTCCCCGGGGCAGGTAGTGCTCGTCGAGCGCCGCCCGGGCGGCGGCGACGGCGGCCGCGTCCGCCCGGGGGTCGGCGGCGCCGACGAGTAGGACGTAGTCGATCGGGACGCAATCGACGGCGTGCAGGTCGATCCGCGGGGGGACCGCGGGCAGGCCCGCCAGCGTCGGGTCGATCGCCCGGCGCAGGTTGTTCTCGGGTCTGAACTGCGCCGGGAAGTAGTCGAAGACCGCCTCGTAGTGGCCGGCGTCCACGCCGGAGGTCGACGCGGCGAGCCCGCTGGACAGGTGCCGGACGGGGTCCCAGTGGCTGTTGCGCCCGGACCCCGGGGCGAACTCCGCGAACCGCAGCGCGACGAGCGTCGAGCCGGGCTGGACCCACTGCGCGGCGGTCGCGTACTCGTCCGTCAGGCGGTCGAACTGCCGCAGTTCCGGCACGCGCACGCCGAACAGGACCGCGGCCGCGACGGCCAGCGCCACCGACGCCCGCAGCGCGACCTGCGGCCCCCACGGCCGGGCCGCGAGCCACAGCACCCCGAACAGGACGGGGAAGAAGCTCAGCCGCTCGTTGATCAACCCGAAGTCGACGCCGAGGGAGTTGGGCGCGGCCAGGTACAGCACCGTGGCGAGGACGGTCGCGAGCAGCAGCCCGCGGGCGGCGGGCTCCCCGGCGGCCCGGCGCCCGCGAACCGCCCGCACCGCCAGCACGGCCAGCGCCACGAGCAGCACCCCCAGCCCGACCGAGACGACGAGCTCGGCCCGGGTGTACGTCACCAGGGGCGCCTGCAGCGTCACGAGCCCGAGGGCCAGGCCCGGCACCCCGGAGAACTTCGGCCCGGAGCCCTGCTCGGTGTGCAGGACGTACATGCCCGACAGCACCAGCCCGGGCAGCATCGCGGCGGCGGGCGCGAGCCAGGCGCGCGGGGCCCGAGGCCCGGCGAGCACGAGCGAGCCGACGAACAGCAGCGCAAGCGCGAACGGGACGAGGTGCAGGAACCAGGTCCCGGCGAGGCCGGCCGCGAGCACGGCCGCGGAGCCCGCGGTCCACCCCGGGGCGTGCCGCAGCGCCCAGCCGGCGCACAGCAGGCACCCGACCAGGCCGAGGCAGAAGCTGTAGAACCCGTAGAAGTACAGGTAGCCGAACGCCGAGCGGCACGCCGGCCAGCGCGAGCCAGGCCGAGTCCGGGCGGACCGCGCGGATCGCGTAGCGCAGCGCCAGCGGCAGGCCTGCGGCGCATGCGACGAGCACGGCCGTCTCGGCGACCCGCAGCGAGCTCAGCTTCACCAGCGCGGCGAGCACGACGGTGCCGCCGAGGTTCGGCGTCGGGAACCAGTCCACGCGGTAGAACTCGGCGTAGACCCGCTCGCCGTGCTCGACCAGCGCGGTCGCGCCGAGCAGGTGCGCCGGGCCGTCCACAGTGTGCGGCGGCCACGCCACGACGGCGAGGACGGACGCCGCGACGACCAGCCGGAACAGCGCGTCGGGCACGGACCGCAGGCGCGCCGTGCCGTGGCCGCGCGCGTGCAGGATCACCGGCGGAACTCTAGCTACCGCCGGGCGGCGGGCTCAGCTCGCGCGCCCCGCCGCGGCGGCCGGGGTCGAACCGGCCTGGTCGAGGGGGATGTCGAGAGGGATGCCCAGCGGCAGGAGCCCGGGCATGGTGTCGGTCATCGTGCCGGCGGCGACCTCGTCGAACGCCTCCGGCGCGGAGCCGCTGCGGACCAGCAGCCGGCTCAGGCGCAGCGGGCCGCGCTTGTGGCCGGGACCTTCGTCGCGGCCGGGCTGGCGGTGCACGACCCAGATCCGGCGGTCGGGCAACCAGGTGGCGTTGCGGGTCAGGAAACGCAGGATCTCGCGGCGGCCGGCCCGGGAGTGGCCGGACGAACCGAGGAAGACGGCGCGGTAGGGCTCCATCGAGGGCGCGTAAGTGATCGGCCGGACGTCGACCTCCAGGCCGCTGACCTCGGCGATCTCTGTGCCGACCTCGGCCGCTACCCGGCTGGTGAAGCCGGTACTGGCCGCGTACGCGACGAGCACACGTGCAGTCATCTGCCTCTCCTAGCGGGCGGGCGCGAGACGCGCTGCCACGGATTCGGGGCTGGTGCCCTCTCAGATCGGTACAACCGCAGAATCAGCGAAAAGTTTCGTGAAATCCCGCGTGTCGTCTGGACTCTGTGCCTACGGTCGCACCCGCGTCAAGCAAGGCATACATCGGCGGACCGACAACCCGCCATGACCCCTGGGCCGAATGGGGCTGCGGAGTAATCCCCGGACGCCCAGGGCCGGACGCCCCTAAACTCGCGAGGTGGAGATCACCCAGTCGAGCAAACTCGCCAACGTCGCGTACGACGTCCGCGGTCCGGTCCTGGAAGAGGCCAACCGCCTCGAGCAGGGCGGCCACCGCATCCTGAAGCTCAACATCGGCAACCCGGCGCCTTTCGGCTTCGACGCGCCGGACGGCATTCTTGCAGGCCATCGTCCGCAACCTGCCGAGCGCCTCGGGCTACAGCGACTCGAAGGGCCTGTTCTCGGCCCGGACCGCAGTCGCCCAGTACTACCTGAGCCAGGGCGTGGACGACGTCGACGTCGACTGCATCTACCTCGGCAACGGCGTCTCCGAGCTCATCGCGATGGCACTGCAGGGCCTGCTCAACACCGGCGACGAGATCCTGATCCCGGCCCCCGACTACCCGCTGTGGACGGCGGTGGCGTCGCTGTCCGGCGGCAAGCCGGTGCACTACATGTGCGACGAACAGGCCGACTGGTTTCCCGACCTCGACGACATCGAGGCGAAGATCAGCTCGCGTACCAAGGCGCTGGTCATCATCAACCCGAACAACCCGACCGGCGCGGTGTACTCGCGCGAGGTCCTCGAGGGCCTGATCGGGATCGCGCGGCGGCACAACCTCGTCCTGTTCTCCGACGAGATCTACGACCGGATCCTCTACGACGACGCCGTCCACCACGTCGCGGCGGCGCTCGCGCCCGACGTCCTGACGATCACCTTCGGCGGGCTGTCGAAGGCCTACCGGGTCGCCGGCTTCCGCTCCGGCTGGGCCGTCGTCACCGGGCCGCGCCAGCACGCGCGCAGCTACCTGGAGGGCCTGACGACGCTGGCCAACATGCGGCTGTGCGCCAACGTCCCGTCCCAGTGGGCGATCCAGACGGCGCTGTCCGCCGCGCACGGCATCGACGACCTCGTCCTGCCGGGCGGGCGGTTGCTCGAGCAGCGCGACGTCGCCTACGAGATGCTCAACGCGATCCCGGGCGTCTCGTGCACGAAGCCGAAGGGCGCCCTGTACTGCTTTCCGAAGCTCGACCCGAAGGTCCACCCGATCCGGGACGACGAGAAGCTCTGCCTCGACCTGCTCCGCAGCGAGCGCATCCTGCTCGTCCAGGGCCGGGGGTTCAACTGGCCGACGCCGGACCACCTGCGCATCGTCACGCTTCCGCACGTCGAGGACCTGCGCGAGGCGATCAGCCGCATCGCGCGCTTCCTCGAGACGTACCGCCAGTAGTTTTCGTTTTCCTGACGCCGAGAGGGCCGCCCCGGGACGGGGCGGCCCTCTCGTGCGTCTGCGTCTAGCGCAGAGCCTGGGTCCGGACGATCTCGGAGACCGCCATCGCAAGCTCGGTCGCGAGGTCGAGTGCACGGTCGGCCCGCGGGTTCTCGCGCATCCACCAGCACGCGACCTGCACGACCTGACCGGCGAGCTCCGGGTTCGAGTGGACGGCGTCGCCGATCGTGATCGGCCGGGCGTCGGTGCCGACGACGGAGTACCAGTGGCCGCCGGTGAACCCGAGGTCCACCGAGCCGAGCGGGCCCGTCAGCGACACGTCGTAGACCGTGTGGACGTCGTCTTCGGCCGCGGGGGCGGCGTCGGCCGCGGGGGCGGCGTCGGCCGCGGGGGCGGCGTCGGCCGCGGGGGCGGCGTCGGCCGCGGGGGCGGGGCGCGGGGCCTCCGTGAGGGACGCCGGGGTGGCCGGCACGATCGGCGCCGGGGGCCACACGCCCGTGGTGGGCAGCGGGCCGGACGGGTGCTGGAGGCTGAGGTCGAACGGCTGCGTCATCGTCGCCGGGTCTTCCTCGGCGGAACCTTCGTCAGCCGAGGCTTCGTCAGCCGGCGCCGCGTGCGTCGGCACGTACGGGGCCGGGCTGAAGACCACCGGCTGGTAGGCGACCGACTCGAACGGCGAGCGTTCCGGATCGTTGTCCGGGCCGTCCTCGACCGCCGGCAGGCCGGAGTGCGCGCCCGGGCGGAACGAGGGCTCCACCACGGCTTCGCGGAACGCGACGAGCCCGAACGGGACGACAGGCGCGATCACCTCCGGCCGCAGCCGCTCACGGGCCGCCTGCTCGAGCAGGGCGGCCTCGATGTCGTCCGCCTCGCCGTCGACGGGCCAGGGGTCCACCAGCGGGTCCCAGTCGCGGCCCACGCGGCCGGCCTCGGCCAGCTGCTCCGGCGTCATCGAGGTCGACGGCGGCAAGGGCGCGACGGCGGCGAGGTACGAGTCGGGGGCGAGCTCGTAGGTGTTCGGCTGCGCCGAGTGGAACGAGGTGTAGCCCAGCGCGGGCGCCGAGGTAGGGGCGACGGGGGCCGGAGCGGGGGCCTGAGCCGGAGCCGGAGGCTGGGCCAATGCCAATGCCAATGCCGGTGTCGGTGCCGGTGCGAGCGGCGGGGCCAGGCTCAGGTGCGACCCGGCGCGCTGCGGGGCCTGCTGCGGCGCGGGGGCGGCCAGGGCGATCTCCTGCGTCGAGTCGGCGGCGAGCGTCTTCTCGCGCAACACCTTCTCGTGCGGCGTCTTCTCGAGGGAGGGCAGCTCCAGCGGCGGCAGCGACATCATCGACAGGCCGGGGCGAGCGGCAGGCTTCGCGGCCGGCGGCGGGCCCGGGACGCCGGCGGGGCGGAACGAGGGCCCGACGTCGTGGAAGTGCAACGTGAGATCCGTGGGCTCCGGACGGTCCAACGGCTCCTCGCGGAGGAACGCCGGGAGCGGGGCGACGGCCCCCGCCGCCCGATTCCGCTTGTCGTCGGAGTCGGGCTGCCAATCGTCGTTGTCCAGGAATCGGGTCATGCGAGCGAGCGCCTCCGTTGCCGGTGCGGCGCACGAGCGGTCCGGAGTGCTTCGCGGACCGAGGGCGGACGCCGCCGCGCCGGCTGGTTGCTGGTCAAGACAGGGGAACAGGTTCTAGCAGGCTCTGGGAGGCACAGGGCCCCGTCAAGAAGAAGGGCCCCGAGTTGCACGCACTTTGACCTTTGGCCAACTCGGGGATGACACATGGCCCGGATCGGGCAATCCGGACACCCTGGGTACCTACAGAGGATGCGAACGGTCAGTACGAACAGACGTCGTCGAGCGGCTGGGCCGCCCCGCCGGCGGCGCCCGGGGCCGGGGTCGCCGATGCCTCCAGACCGTCCATGACGGGCCCGGCGACGTCGTCCGGTGTCGCGGTCGGGGACGCCTCGGGCGAGGCGCTCGGCGGCGCCGTGGACTGGTCGATCGCCTTGGCGACCTTGCGCTGGATGTAGGCGAAGTCCGGGTCCGCCGGGTTGAACTTGGCCGAGCGGACGAAGGTCACGCTCGTGACCTTGGCACCCCGGCCGCGGTTCGCGAGGTCCAGCAGCTCGGGCAGCGCCGACTGCGGGATATCGGTGATGATGATCTCCTTGGCCGCCGAGGCGAGCTTCTGGAAGTTCATCAGCACCTTCAGCGGGTTCGCCTGCTGCGCGATGGCGCCGAGCAGACACCGCTGACGGCTCATGCGCTGGTAGTCGTCGGAGCCGTAGCGGGACCGGCCGTACCAGAGCGCCTCGTACCCGTTCAGCTTGCGCTTGCCGGGCTCCAGGTAACCCGTCGGCGCCTCGACGGTCTTGCCCGTCGCGTCCGTGCTCCCGCCGATAGGCAGACGCGTGGTCACGTCGATCGTGACGCCGCCGAACGCGTCCACGATCTTCTTGAAACCCTGCAGGTTGACCAGGACGAAGTAGTCGATGTTCTGGCCGATCGTGTACGCGAACATCTGCTTGATCAGCTCGCCGCCCGGGTGCCGGACGTCGGGCATCAGCGCCGGGTTGTCCTGGGCGTGCGTGTAGACGGAGTTCAGCAGGTCGTCGAAGCCGTTAGGGTAAGCCGCCGCCGCCGGGGAGCCGGGGAGGAACTGGGCCTTCTCCATGTTGCGTGGCAGCGAGATCAGCACCGTCTTGCCGGTCGCGATGTCGATGCTGGCCAGGATCATCGTGTCGGTGCGGACGCCCTTGCGGTTGTTCCCGCCGTCACCGCCGAGGAGCAGAACGTTGACCCGGTCGCGCCCCGCCAGGACGTGCCCCGACTCGCCGAACGGCGGCGCGGGCTTGATCGGCGTCACCTTGGTCACGCCCTGCGCGGCCACCTGCGGCGGAGTGTTCTGGAAGACGGACTCGAGCAGGTCGAGCTGGGAGTAGGCCGTCCGCGCGCCGAACGCGAACGGGGCGGCGACGCCGAAGCTCAGCGCGAGGACGACGGCCGTGCCGACGGCCTTCTGGACGGTGCCGAGCCGCTCCGGCCGCGAGACCGTCCAGCTGCTGAAGACGACCAGCACCCAGATCAGGGCCAGCGCGCAGCACCCGGCGATCACGAGCTCGAGCGAGCTGGGCTCCACCGCGATACGGACGAGCCGCGAGTGCGGGACGGCGACGAGCGCGATGACGGCGGCGAGGATCAGCGTGGCGAACGAGGCGATCATCATCCAGCCGGCGTAGCGCCGGCCGGCGGCGAGATGCCCCGTGCCCGGGACGAACGCGGACAGCGCAGTCAGGCGCAGCGCCCGCTTGATGCTGGGCAGAGGCAGCCTGCGGCGGCCGCCGGGACCCTGCCGACCAGGCGCGGGCTTGGGTGCCGAGGGCTCGGCTGGGCGGGCGGCCCGGGGGGCACGATGCCCGCCCGAAGACCGGTGACCGCCTGACGACATTGCTACCCCTCGACGAACGAAATCCCCCACGCCCGAATCGTCCGGAAGCGGAGGATGTGGCCGTGAGCCGGCCCTGAGTTGAACATTGAACCCGAATGGCCTGTCAAAACCCTTTGTTGTCGATCAAGTTTGGGTTCGCGCCCAGCAAGACCGTCCCGAGGCACCACCGACACGGCGCCAGCCCCCAGGCTGCCTGAATGTCGATAGGTATTCATCTTAGGGTGCGGCGGTGACAAGTCGAGGGCCCGATGCCAGGATGCCGGTCACACGCCCGGCCGGGGACGCCCCGGAGGCCACCTGCTCAGGGGAGCCCTGGATGCGCAGCACCATGCAGGACGCACCGCTGTCGATCGCCTCGATCGTGCGGTACGCCACGACCGTCCACTCCGAATCCGAGGTCGTCACGTGGACGGGCACCGGGTCGCGCCGGATCGACTACGGCACCCTGGGTCGCCGGGCCGCCCAACTCGCCAACGGCCTCCGGGCGCTCGGTGTCTCGAGTGACCAGCGGGTCGGGACGTTCATGTGGAACAACTCCGAGCACATGGAGGCGTACGCGGCCGTCCCGTCGATGGGCGCCGTGCTGCACACCCTCAACATCCGGCTGTTCCCCGAGCAGTTGATCTACGTCGCGAACCACGCCGAGGACGAGGTGCTCGTCGTCGACGGCACGCTCGTGCCGCTGCTGGCCAAGCTGCTGCCGCAGATGACGACGGTCAAGCACGTCCTGGTCACCGGCGGCGGCGACCACGGCGCGTTCGAGAACACCACCGCGCAGATCCACGACTACGACGAGGTGCTCGGCGCGCAGTCCGAGGAGTTCGACTGGGACTTCGACGACGAGCGCGCCGCCGCGGCCATGTGCTACACGAGCGGCACGACGGGCAACCCGAAGGGCGTCGTCTACTCGCACCGCTCGATCTACCTGCACTCGCTCTACGGCTGCAGTGCGGAGGCGTTCGCGATCAAGCAGGGCGACCGGATCCTCGCGGTCGTCCCGATGTTCCACGCGATGGCGTGGGGCATGCCGTACGCGGCCCTGATGGTCGGCGCGAGCATGCTCATGCCGGACCGGTTCCTGCAGCCCGAGCCGCTGACCGCCTTCATGACGGCCGAGAAGCCCACGGTGGCCGGCGCCGTCCCGACGGTGTGGTCCGCGCTGCTCGCACACCTCGACGCCAACCCGGTCGACGTGACCTCGCTGCGCGACGTCTTCGTCGGCGGCTCCGCGTGCCCGCCCGCGATGATGAAGGGCTACGAGGAGCGGCACGGCGTTCGCCTCGTCCAGGCCTGGGGAATGACGGAGACCTCCCCGATCGGCTCCGTCGGCCGCCCGCCCGCCGGGGCGACACCCGAGGAGGCCTGGGCCAAGCGGATCATCCAGGGCCGGCTCCCCTGCGGCGTCGAGGGCCGCCTCGTCGGCGACGCCGGCACGGCGCTGCCGCACGACGGCGAGACGGTCGGCGAACTGCAGGTGCGCGGGCCGTGGATCACCGGCTCCTACTACATGGGCGCCGGCGACGACGGCCTCGTGGACCCCGATCGAGTTCGACGACGGCTGGCTGCGCACCGGCGACGTCGGCACTCTGACGCCCGACGGGTACCTGACGCTGACAGACCGGTCGAAGGACGTCATCAAGTCCGGCGGCGAGTGGATCTCCTCCGTCGACCTGGAGAACGCGATCATGGGCCACCCCGCCGTCGCCGAGGCCGCCGTCATCGGCGTCCCCGACGCGCGCTGGGACGAGCGCCCGCTCGCCGCGATCGTCCCCCGCGCCGGCGCCTCGGTGACGTTCGAGGAGCTCCGCGAGTTCCTCGGCGACAAGATCGCCCGCTGGCAGCTCCCCGAGCGCTGGACGTTCATTCCCGAGGTCCCGAAGACGTCCGTCGGGAAGTTCGACAAGAAGGTGCTCCGGCAGGACTACGCGGACGAAAAGCTCGACGTCACGACGTTCTGACGCCTAGTCATTAGTTTCCGCGGACAACCAGCAGGTACGACTCACCAGAGGGCGCGTGCACCCGCGCCCCGCCGAACCGGAAGATCGCGCCGAGGCCGGCGGCGAAGCCCGGCTCGCGGTCGGCGTTCGTGGCCGCGGGCAGCGCCGGCAATGCGGAACTGCGCGAGGTGAGCGGGTCGAACAGCCGGCCGTTCAGCGTCACCCGCCGGCCGACGACGAGCCCGTCCGGGACGGGGTGGGTCGCGTCGACCTCCGGCGCCGTCACGGCGGCGGCGCGCACGCCGGCGGGCAGGGCGCGAAAGGCCTTCGCGGACGGGTCGTACGTCCCGCCCCCGGGCCAGACCACGCGGCCGGCGACGAGCACCGGCAGGTTGTACGCCGAGAACCGGACCCCGGCGACCGCCGTCCACCTGCCGGACGCGAGGTCGAGGGACGCGAGCCGGACGGCCCCGCGGTCGCCGTCCGCGCCGGCGGCGAGGAGCAGCCGGCCGCCGGTCCACACGGCGCCGAGCCCCTGCACGTCCTCCTTCGGGATCGCGGCGATCAGCGGGTCGCGCGGCAGCGCCGTCCAGGAGGCTCCGTCGAACACCGCGCCGGCCTCGACGTGGGAGCCGCGCCGGGCGAGCAGAGAGACGAGCCGGCCGCCGGCGTCGAGCAGGGTCCCGCCGTCGAGTTGGTAGTTCCCGCCGGGCGGCGCGGGCAGGGCCGTCCAGGTGTCGGCCTTCGGGTCGTACGCGAGGAGGGTCTTGGTCGTGTCGGGGTCGGGGCACGCGTCCTGGACGAAGGGCACGTCCTCGTAGAGGCACGGGGTCTCCCCGAGCGCGTAGACGATCCCGCCGACCACCGCCGTCGTCGTCGCGCGGAACGGCCCGGGCACGTCCGCGGCCGCCCGCCACGTCCCGGCGGCGGGGTCGAACAGCGCCGCGTCCCGGGCGAAGTCGAACAACGCGGGCGGGCACTCCTCGCCGTCCGCGCAGCGCGTGCCGGGGTGGCCGCCGAAGACGAGGAACTGCCCGCCGACCGCGACGACCTCCGCCCCGTACCGGGGGGCGAGCGGGCCGGCGGCAACCTGCTTCCACGAGCCGGACGCGGCGAGCGCCGGCGCCGGCCCGAGCAGGGTCAGGCTGAGCGCGGCGCCGAGCAGCGCAGCGCCACGCCGCGATCCGGCCGAAACTGGTTCGAACACGAGCACATCGTGAGCCGTCCGCCCCGATTACGCAGCGGTTTGCGCAGAGCAAACCCCGTACGTCCGACCAGCGACACGTCATAGCGGGTCGATGGTCGGACGCACGGGTGGTCTAGCGGGGGCCCGCGAGGCGCAGGACGAGGTCGACGAGGCGCGCCTCGACCGCGTCGCCTTCCGACCGGGCGGCGACGATCAGGACGGTCTCGCCGCGCTGCAGCCGCTCCTGGTGGCCCTCGCCGAGCCCGTCGGTTGTGTACGCGACGACCGGCGTCGCGACCAGCCGCTCGGAGTTGCGCAGCCAGTCGACGATCCCCGGCTTGGGCGAGGGGTCGAGAGCGAGCCCGAGCAGGACGAGGTCCGGCGGGGAGATCGCGGCCCGCAGCATGGCCTCGGCCTCCGTCCGGGAGTACACGGGTTGCATCCCGCGCCGCGCGAGGCCCGCCCCGAGCGCGGACGCGACCGCGGGGTCGTCCTCGACGACGAGGACGCGGGTCGCCTCCGGCCCGCCGATCCGCAGGGCCTCGAGCAGCATGGCCGGGTCGGCGGCCGGACCGGCGCCGGCCGCGACCTCCTCCAGCCCCGCGACGACGAGCACGGGCAGGCCCGGCGGCCGCCGCGGCGGCGCGCACCTGCGGCCAGCGCCCGGCGGCTCACGGGGCCGGCGAGCGGGTCGACGAGCAGCGCCGCGGTCTGCGCCCGGACGTCACCGGACAGGTCGTACGGGCTCGTCACCGCGACCGGCGACCAGCCGCGGCGCCCGAGCGCGCGGGTCGTCGCCTCGTGCGGCGCCGGCCAGACGAGCAGCTCGGGCACCCGCTCCCCCGCGGCAGCGGCCAGGATCGCGCGCAGCGGCAGCTCGGTCGTCGACGTCGCGCCGGCCTTCATGCGCGTCCCGGGCGCCCACGACGGCTTCGACGGCCCGGGGATCGACGGGCCGGACTGGTGCGCCACGGCTCGCGGGCCGGCTCGGGGGCGGGGCGGCCGGGGCAGGCGGAACGGGGGCCGCGGGCGGTACCGGCGCGGGCGGTCCCGGCGCGGGCGGCCCGGCGCGGCGGGCTGTCCGCGGCCGGGCGCGCCCGCCGGCGGCCGAGGCCCTTGACCCCGCCGGACGGCACGGGCGGCGGCGCCGGCGGCCCGGAGTCGCCTCGGGAATCGACGCCGCGATCGGCAGCTCGACGACGAACGCGCGCGTCCCGCCGCCCGTCGGCTCGAGCAGGAACCGCCCGCCGTGCCGCTCGACCACGATCTGGACGAACGCGAGGTCCGGGTCCGGGCCGTCCACGCCCGGCTGGCGCGGCCGCAGCCAGCGCAGCAGCGGGCTCTCCTCGCGGACGACGGCGACCTTCGACTCGCGCACCAGGGTCCGGACGCGGTCGCCCGCCCCGCCGGTCGTGACCGCGACGGTCGAGCCGGGCGCGCGACGACCGGACGGCCGCCCGGATCAGCTCGCCGAGCGCGAGGACCATGCGGCGGCGGTCGACGTCGACCCCGTACGGGTCGGACTGCACGTCGAGCCGCACGTCGTGCTCCCGCGCCAGCGCCCCGGCGGCGGCGACGGCCTCGTCCACGATCTCGCCGATCTGCGCACGGCCCGCGGCGCAGCTGGGCCTGGCCGTTCATCAGGCGCTCGTAGTCGACGGCGTCCTCGACGACGGCCAGCAGGTCCTCGACGGCCGCGACGGTCGCCCCGGGCGCGCGCAGCGCGGCGAGACCCGGCCCGCACCTCGCGGTCGAGCACGTCGGTCAGGCGCAGCGCGGCGGCGCTCCTCCTCGACGAGGCGGGTCACGTCGGTGAAGGTGGCGATCGCGCCGACGATCTCCTCCCCCTCCTTGATCGCGACGGTGCTCATGTCGACCGGGACGGGGCTGCCGTCGCGCCGCCAGACGACCTCACGGCGGTGCTGGTGGCGGCGGCCGGTGCGCAGGGTGTCGGTGACCGGCGACTCGTCGGACGGGTACGCCGACCCGTCCAGCCGGGTGTGCAGGGCCAGCGTGTGCAGGTCCTTGCCCGCGACGTCGCCGACCCGCGCGCCGAGCAGCCGGGCGGCGGACGGGTTCGCGAGCACCACGCGGCCCTGGGCGTCGACGCCGCAGACCGCCTCCTCGGTGGCCCGCAGGACCGCCTGCGTCTGCTGGTTCGCGCGGTGCAGCTCGGCGTCGGCCAGGACCTCGACCGCCTCGTGGACGACCAGCAGGAGGTGCTCCACGTCCGCCGTGCCCCACGGGACGAGGGCCCGCGTGACGTCCACGGGGAAGGTCGTGCCGTCCAGCGCCTTGGCGAGCATCCGCTCGGGCGCCGCGCGGCGGCCGCTCGTCGAAGCGGCGCACCGGGTCGTCGGACGCCGTGCCCGAAGGTCGGGATCAGCTCGCCGAGGATCCGGCCGACCAGCGGCGTCGCGGACGCGCTCCGCGCGGAAGGCCTCGAGCGCGCGGGCGTTGGCGTTGACGACCGTCCCGCGCGCGTCGACGAGCAGCAGCGCGTCGGGCAGGTGGTCGAGTAGTGCCGCGAGTCGTTCGGTGTTGCCGGCGGGTCGGGCAGCCACGAAAACCCGCACCTCCCATACGGCGCGGGAGCCTGGCGGGCCGGTCCGTTCGCCGGCGATCACCTCCGCGCGCCGGTCAGTCTTCCATGCCTTTGCCGCGACGTCCTGCACCTGGGTAATCTGTTCGCGGTCATCGCTGGGAGGCTTCGCCTAGTCCGGTCTATGGCGCCGCACTGCTAATGCGGTTTGGGCCCTAAAGCCCATCCGGGGTTCAAATCCCCGAGCCTCCGCCCAGTTCCACGCTCGACGCCGGCCCCCTCGGGGGTCGGCGTTCTGCTATCCGGACGCCGGCGAGGATCTCCCCGTGCAGCAAGGCGATCCAGCCGTCCTCGGCGGCGGCCCAGGCGCGCCAGGCGGCCGAGATCGCCTGCAGGTCGGCCTGGTCGACGCCGCTTTCCAGCGCCTGGCGGGCCATCGCCGAGTCGAGGATCCGGTCGGCCCACATCCCGCCCCACCAGGCGCGGTCCGCCGGCGTCGCGAAGCACCAGGTGCTCGCGGTGGCGGTGACGTCGTCGAACCCGGCCGCCCGGGCCCACGACAGCAGGTGCCGGCCCGCGTCCGGCTCGCCGCCGTTCTCCCGCGCGAGCCGTTGGTACAGCGCCATCCACGCGTCGAGCTCGGGCAGCCGCGGGTACCAGGCGAACGCCGCGTAGTCGCTGTCGCGCACGGCGACGAGCCCGCCCGGCCGGGTCACCCGGCGCATCTCGCGCAGCGCCGCCACGGGGTCGCCGACGTGCTGGAGGACCTGGTGCGCGTGGACGACGTCGAAGCTCGCGTCACCGAAGTCGAGCGCGTGGACGTCCGCGACCCGGAACTCGACGCCGGTCGCGCCGCGGCGCTGCGCCTCCGCGCGGGCGAGGTCCAGCGCGTCGGCGGTGACCTCGACGGCGGTGGTCGTGTGCACCCGCTCGGCGAGGTCGAGGGTCAGCGTGCCGGGGCCGCAGCCGACGTCGAGCAGGTCCTGCCCTGCGCGCAGGTGCGGCAGCAGGTAGGCCGCCGAGTTCTCGGCGGTGCGCCAGCGGTGTGAGCGCAGGACGGACTCGTGGTGGCCGTGCGTGTAGGTCGCCATGCGCTCGAGGCTAGCGCTTGCATCTCACATGGTGAGAGTCATTTCTCAGTTACTGAGACGACGAACTCGTCGCTGCGTTGCGGGTTCGGCCGCATGAGCATGGCCGCGAACGCGATGTCGTACCCCGCGCACAGGGCCGGGTACCAGCGCGGCAAGCGCCCGCCCGAGCCCGCGTGGTGGAAGTGGTCGAACGCCGCGTGCGCGACCCAGCCCGCGGCGACGACCGCTCGGTGGACCTTGTCGTCCGTCTGCCAGCTCGCCTTCTCGAGGCGCGCCTCCCCGCCCTGCGCCGGGGGGCCCTGGTACTTGGACTGCTGGGCCACCGCGATCGCGGTGGCGACCGCGACGCCAGCAAGCTCGCGTCCCGTCGCCAGGCCCACCCACTTGCCCCGCCGCGCCGCCGGGTAGATCGCCGCAGCGATCACCAGCCCGGTCGACCCCATGTTCGCCCGATGCTGCGGAAGCACCTTGCTCGTCAGCTTCTCGACCGCGACGGCCGACGCCGCACCCACCGCGATCGCCACCAGCCTCGTCGGCAGACCGACCTCGGACATGCGCACCTCCGCGAACCTCGACTCGGGGGCACATGCTCGCGGGTCGGCGTGATCACGTCCACCCGGGTGCCGGACGGAGCCGCTGCGTCCGGCCCGATCTGCGCACTTGTGGTGACGTGTCGGGCCTACGGGCGCGCTGGTAACCCCGGAACGCCGCCAGAGGTTCGCTCAGCGACGCGACTCGGCACCTTCGCGCCCTTGCGCGCGCGATCCGCCGCGGACGGGACGGGTTCGTGGTCGCGGAACAGGCAGGACTGCCCGCTGCCGACGGCCCAGCCCCCGCCGGCGCCGTGGGTGAGCCAGTAGATCTGCGCGATCCGTCCGGCCGGGTCGCGCCCGGCGTACACGGCGGTCCCGTCTCGCTGTTTGCCGGACCGGGTGAACGTGACATTGTCGGCCCTCCGCACCCACGGCTCGCCGGACGGGTGCTCGACCATGTGCGCGATCGCCGCCTCGGCCGTCCGCCAGGCGGCTGACCCGGGCGCGAGGTCGATCACCTCGTGGCCGTTCGCCGTCCCCGGGCGGGCACTCGGTCACCGCGGCCGGGCCGCGGCCCGATGGGCTGCGATCCCCCCGCCTGTCCGTACGAAGCACTTGTGGTGGCGCGTCGGGCCTACGGGCGTTGCGAAGGCCCGACACGCCTCCAGAAGTCGGGCTCCGAGGACTCGGCGAGGTCAGCGGGCCGGGACGTACGTGTGGACGGCCACGCCGGAGTCGAACTCGATCGAGTTGAGCAGGCGCAGCGCCTTCTTGTCCGGGGCGTCGTCCGGGAACAGCCGCCGGCCGCTACCGAGGACGACCGGGAAGACCATCAAGCGGTACTCGTCCACGAGGTCGGCGCGGTAGAGCGTGTGGACGAGGGTCCGGCTGCCGTTGACGAGCAGCGTCCCCGCGGTGTTCTTCTTCAGCGCCGCGACGCCCTCGACGGCGTCGCCCTCGACCCGGCGGGAGTTCTCCCACGTCAGGACCGCCGAGCGCCGGGTCACGACGTGCTTGGGCATTGCGTTCATCTTCGCGGCGAAGCCGACGTCGTCCGTCCGGGCGGGCCAGGCGCCGGCGAAGCTCTCGTACGTGACGCGGCCGAGCAGGAGGGCGTCGGCCGCGAGGATCTCGTCCAGCTTGAAGCGCAACTGCTCCGGCCCCATGCCGAACGACCCGACCCACCCGGTGTGTACGTAGCCCTTCTCGCCGCCCGGCGCCTCCATCACGCCGTCCACCGAGACGAACTCCGACACGACCAGCTTCCCCATGCGAATCCCCTCCTTGCGGCCCCGTCGTCGCCGAACAGCCGACGTTAGGTCGTCGCGGGTCACTGATCCAATCGCGAAGGTCACATGCAGTACCGGTGCGCACCCTTCTCCCGGAAGAGGCGCTCGGTCCCGCCAGGGCCGACGAGGTACGCCGACTTCTGATCCGCCGCCCATCAGATCGACACACCGCGGCGCCTGTAGGGGCTCTGATTCGCGTCGGCGGGCAGGGTGGTCGCGGCCTCGTACCGGCCGTGGGTCTTGCCGGTGAACGTCCCCAGCGGGTCGCGTACGTAGACCTGTCTCCCGCCGTCGTTCCACAGGAAGGAGACGCCGGCGCATTCGGCCTGGCCCGGGACCGACGGCGTCCCGACGATCGAGTCGGCCGAGACCGCGACGCGCGTCGCCGGGATGCCGGCGAGGCGGACCACCTCGGCGTACTGCTCGTCGGGCGTCGACCAGGGGACGTATTCGGTCCACGGGAGCGACGTCTCGATCCCGATGGCGACGACGGCGCCCGCAACGCTCGCGGCGACCCGGCGGATGCTCACACGCAGTTCCCGTGCTGGCTCTGCTCCCGCGGGAGGCGCTCGACCCCGCCGGGCCGGACGACGTAGACCGCGCTCGAGTCGGCCGCCCGCCACAGCGCGACCTCGTTCCGGCGATAGCGGGTGTCGACGGCGTCGGCCGGCAGGACGGCGCGGGCCTGGTACGGGCCGTTCGTCGTGCCGGGGAACGTCCCGTTCGGGTCGCGGACGTACGGCGTGCCGCGGAGCCACAAGAGCGAGACCCCGGCGCCGTCGCAGCCGGCCGGGCCGGGGAACGGCGGCTGACCGTAGACCCGGTTGACCGGCACCAGATGCGTCCCGGTCAGGTTCCGCCACTTGTGGATGCGGAAGCCGTTGCCCGCGGACGGCAACAGTTCGGCCGGCCCACACATGGCGGACTGCAGCGCGAGGTAGCCCGGTCCGCGGGGGTCGCGGCCGACGCCGACCGCGATCTTGATCTTGTCGCCGGCCGCGTACGTGAACAGGATGCGGTCGTCCGGCAGGCGTTGCTGCTTGTACTCCAGGCGCGGGACTCGCGGGTCGGCATGGACGTAGGCCGCCAGCGCCTCCGCCGGCGTGGCCTCGCCGGGCTCCACCGGGATCGTCCCCACCATGTGCGCGTTCACAGACCAGTGGACGTCCAGGCGCGGAGGACCGATGTCGCACGCGACGAGCGTGCCCGGGATGCCGTGGACGCGGACCGACTCGGCCTGCCGCATTTCGGGCGTCGACCAGGCAGGCTGAATCTGGCCCGGCCACGGGACGGACGCCAGGATCCCGCCCCCGACGACGGCGCACGCCACGATCGCTGCCAGGCTCCGAACGCTCACCCGGTTCCTTCACCAGCGGTACAGAACTCCCGGCAGGGTAAGCACACTGCCATCTCCTGGCGAGGGGAACGGTCAGGGCGTGCAGTGGACGCGCTCGCCCTTCTCGCGGGGGAGCCGTTCCGTCCTGTCCGCGCGGACGAGGTACACGGCCGTCCTGTCGTCGGCCCGCCACAGGACAGCGCCGGCCCGGCGGAACCCGGTGTCGACGGCGTCGTCCGGCAGGGCGTCGGCTGCGTCGTACCGGCCGTGCATCTCGCCCGTGAACGTCTTGTGCGGGTCGCGGACGTAGCGGTCCCCACGGCCGAGAAACAGGAACGAGACGCCGGCGCAGTCGGGCCTACCCGGGAAGGTGGGCTGGCCGAAGACCACGTTCGTCGAGACCCGCTTGCCGGCCGCGTCCGACCAAACCTCGACGTGGTGGAAGGCGTCGGCCGAGGGCGGCAACTCCGCCGGGTCGCACTCGGCGGACTGCAGCCAGACGTAGCCCTTCTCGGAAGGATTCGGCCCGACCGTGATCGCGATCTTCACCTTGCCGCCGACGGCGTAGGTGAACAGGACGCGATCCCCTGACAAGCGCTGCTGGGCATACGGCAGGCGCGGGAACTCGGCGGACAGGCCGCCGACCGCCGCCGCGAGGGCCTTCTCGGGCGTCTGTCCGCCTGCGTGCACCCGCGTCGCCGCCGCCGACCTGGTGTCGTGGGGGCCGAACAGCGAGGGGTCGACGGACACGCTCGGCGGTCCGGTGTCGCACGCGACGGTCGTCGCGGCAACGCCCGCCAGGTCGAACATCTGGGCGGCCTGCCGGGCCAGCTCGGCGGGCGAGACCTCGTCGTCGTGCCAGTCGTCACTGAACGCGACGGGAGCCAGGATCCCGCCCGCCACGACGAAGCACGCCACGTGTCGCAACGACGCGGCGAACGCTCACCCGGCTCCCTCACCAGCGGTACAAGCGTCCCGCGAAGCGTAGGTAACCCGTCCACTTCCGGCGGCGTTTCGGGGCTACCGCGGCTCAGGTAAGCCCCACACGCCGCCAGAAGACCGCCCGGCCTGACCCGAGCCCGTCACTTCCGGCGGCGTTTCGGGCTTACCGAGTTACCGGTAGGCCCGACCCGCCGCCAGAAGAACCCCTGAGAGCTCAGACCTCCCGGCCGGTGAGGGCGGCGAGGCGGTCTACCCGGGTCTCGCCGCCGGACGTGGACGCCGCGAAGAAGCCGGGCGGGACGATGGGCAGGACTGCTGCGGCGGTGCCCTCGCACACGTCCAGCAGGGCGTCGGACGGGGCGATCGTCTGGCCGGTGGCCTTCGCGATGTCCCAGGCGTGGATCACGTTCTGGAACGTCACGACCGAGATGCTGACGCCGGCGGGGACCGGGCCGAGGTTCGTCTCGACCGGGGCCTCGAAGTCGGTCACGCCGGCCCAGGCCGCGTGCGAGCGCTCGAGCACGGACTTGGTGTCACTGACGACGTCGGGGTTGGCGCGCTCACCGGCTGCGATGATTTCCGGGAACGTCGCACCGGAGCCGCCGTCGAGCGGCGCGGTGAACGACTCGATGGTCAGCAGGGTGTGGTTGACGACGCCGCGAACGGTGTAGTCCGAGCAGGGGGTCTGCGCGTCGAGCGAGTCGGCGGCGCCCTCGATCACGGTGGTGAGGATGCTCTGGGACTCGTCGAGCAGGTCAAGCGGGGTCATCGTCGACTCCTGGTGGTGGACATCGGAAACTTCGACCGTACTCAGAGCCCTTCTTTGAGACCACGGCAAACCAGGACGAACCGGACGGTCCCGTGAAGACAGGCAGTGCGCTGCGCCTCGGCCTGCTGGCGCTGCTGTGGGGGTCGAGCTTCCTGTGGATCTCGATCGCGCTGGAGGGGCTCAACCCCGTCCAGATCACGCTCACGCGCGTGGCGGTCGGCGCCGCCCTCTTGACGGCGTTCGTCCGCGCGCGCGGCCTGCACCTCCCCCGCGACCCGGCGACCTGGCGCGCGCTGACGGTCGCCGCGTTCCTGGCGTGCGCCGTCCCGTACACGCTGTTCGGCATCGCCGAGCAGACCGTCGACTCCGCGGTCGCCGGGGCGATCAACGCCACGACCCCGCTCTGGACGTTCGCGGTCGCCTTGGCCGCGGGCACCGAACGCCGCCCGGACGCCCGCCGAACGCTCGGTCTCGCGCTCGGTTTCGCCGGCGCCGTCCTGCTGCTGGCCCCGTGGCACACCGCGGGCGGGGCGCTCGGCGGCTCACTGGCCTGCCTCGGCGCCGCCGCGAGCTACGGGGTCGGCTACGTCTACATGGGGCGCCACCTGGCGGGCAGCGGGATCCCGCCGCTGGTCCTCGCTGCCGCGCAGTTGATCGCGGCCACGGCCATCATGCTGGTGCTGCTACCGGTCGCCGGGCGCGAGGCCGTCCACGTGGACGGGGCGATCCTCGGCGCGCTGGCGGTCATGGGCCTCGGCGGGACGGGGATCGCGTACGTCCTGAGCTACCGCCTCATCGTCGACGAGGGGCCGACGGCCGCGAGCACCGTGACGTACCTGATGCCCGCGGTCGCGATCGCGCTCGGCGTCGGCACCCGCGGCGACGCCCTGACTTGGCGACTCGCCGCGGGCACCGTGATCGTGCTCGCGGGCGTGGCGCTCGCGCAGCGCTCGCCGCGCGCCCGGGCTCAGGAAGCGGCGCCGACCGAGCAGACCTGATGGCTCGCCGCGCGGGGCGCCGGCCAGGCGGCCGAAGCGGGCGCCGGAGGGCGCGCCTCGGAGTCGACGAGGGTCCCGCAGAAGCACTCGAGCGTCACGCCGACGCCGCTGGTACTCGCGGAAAACAGGTGGACGATGCGCCGGGGACCGAGCAGGATCCGGCTCTGACAGGTCTCGCAATACGGTGCGAACATGAGCACGATCCTGGCAGATTTGCTTCCGTAAGCACGAGCCAATATGCCACTATCGGTCTGTGAGTTCACAGGCCAATTCGGACCACCCGTCGGCCGTCCGCCTAGCCTCGGTCCTCGCGGGCTGGACCGACGCGCACGGCACGCTCCCGCAGCGCCTCGCCTACGGGCTGCGCTGCGCGATCGCCTCGGGCCTGCTCGCCGACGGCACCCGCCTGCCCGCCGAGCGGACGATGGCCACCGCCCTCGCCGTCAGCCGCGCGACGGTCACCTCGGCGCTCGACCTCCTGCGCGACGACGGCGTGGTCTCGTCCCGGCAGGGCAGCGGCACGGTCGTGCACGGCACGCCGCAGCGCGTCGTCGGCAGCAGCCGGATCGCCGGACACTTCGGCACCGTGACGGGCATCGACCTCGCGGTCGGCAACCCGCCCGACCCGTCCCACCTGCCGCCGATCAGCATCGACGTCGCCGAGCTGACCTGCGCGCGGATCGGTCCCGGCGTCCAGCCCCTGGGCCTGCCCGCCCTGCGCGAGGCGCTCGCCGACCGACACACCCGGATAGGCCTGATCACCGACCCCAGCCAGGTGCACGTCACCGCGGGCGCCCACCAGGCCATCTCGCTGCTCTTCCACGCGGTCGCGGGCCCCGGCGACGCGGTGGCGGTCGAGGAGCCGAACTACTCGGGGATCTTCGACATCCTGGACGGCGTCGGCGCCCGCGCCCTCCCCCTGGACGCGGACGCCGACGGAGTCCGGCCCGCCGCGCTCGACAAGGTCCTGCGCGACGGCGCCCCCGCCGCGGTCTACCTGCAGACCGGCCCGCACAACCCGACCGGCCGCGTGCCGAGCCCCGGCCGCATGCAGGCGCTCGCGGCTGTGCTCGACCGGCACCGCGCGTTCGTCGTCGAGGACTGCGCGCTCGCCGACCTCACCTTCGGCGGCCGGCCGCGCCCCGAGCTGGCCGAGCTGTGCCGCCGGGCCGTCGTCGTCAGCGTCGGGTCGTTCAGCAAGGTGGCCTGGGGCGGCCTGCGGATCGGCTGGATGCGCGCCCCCGCCCCCCTCGTCGACCGCACGATGCACCTGCGGCTCGGCAGCGACCTGGGGGCGTCGGCGCCCTCGCAGTTGCTCGCGCTCCAGCTGATCCCCGGCCTGGACGAGCTCGGCGAGCGGCGCCGCCAGACGCTGTCGGTCTCCGTCGCGGACGCCCTCGACCGCGTCCGCACCGACCTGCCCTCGTGGGAAATCGTCCCGCCGAAGGGCGGGTCCGTCCTGTGGGCGCGGCTGCCGGTCGCGGACAGCTGGCCGTTCGTCGCGCTGGCCGGGCGCCACGGCGTCCACGTCGCGCCCGGGTCGATCGCGCTGACGGGCCGCGAGGCCTCGCCGTACATCCGGATCTGCGTCGACCGTCCGGCCCCGCTCGTCGATGCCGGGCTGCACCGGCTCGCCCAGGCCTGGGCGGAGGTCGAGACCCCGCGCACCGGCCGCCCGATCCTCGGCTGAGCTCACCCCCGAACCCGTGCGTCCGACCAGCGACCCGCTATATAGCGGGTCAGCGGTCGGACGCACGGGGGCTCTACGCCGGCGGCAGGGCGAGGCGGAACGGGTCGGAGCGGCGGGCGCCGTCCACGAGCCGGAAGGTCAGTTCGCGCACCCCCATCGGGACGGCCCGGGTGGACGTGAGCTCCCGGCGCCACCCGCCGGCCGCGCCGTGCGCCGAGCCCGCGGCCCAGCGGTAGACCGTGCCGCGGTCGTCGGTGAGGTGCAGCGCGTGCGCCGGCTCTGCGCACCAGTCGGCGGGCGTGCGGGGCGCGAGCAGCGTGACGATCGTCCGCCCGAACCACAGCTCGACCCCGGCCAGCAGGATCGGGATGCCGTCGACGGCGCCGAGCACGGTCCCCGGCGAGAGGACGCGGGCGAGGGGGCCCTGCGTCGGCTCGGGGAGCCAGGCGCCGGGACCGTCGTCGAGGTCGACCTTGACCGCCCCGAGCGCCCGGCCGTGCGCCGCGGCGCGGACGACGAGGTTGCGCGCCTCCCGCGGCGGCGCCGGGCGCAGGGTCACGGCGCCGTGCCAGCCGTCGGCGTCCGTCGCGGCGGTCCAGACGTACTGCGTGCCGACGTCGTCCGTCACGTCGAGGCCGCCCGTCTCGCCGAGCAGCCCGAGCAGGCCCGGCTCGGCGGGCGGCTCCGCGTCCTCGCCGGACCGGCGCCGCTGAGCCCACGCCCCGAAGGCCGCGCGGTACTCGGCGTCCCGCCGGTCGGTCTCGCCGCCAGGCACCGCCGCGAGGACGACACGGACCTCGTCCGCCCAGAGTTCGACGAACAGCACCGCGACGGAAATCCCGTCCACGGAGCCCACCACCTCGACCGGCGCCAGCACCCGTGGTAGCGACATAGGTTCATCTTCCGCCGCGACGACGCCGCGTGCGGCGCTTTGGGGCTAGACGGGCACCTTCAGCGTCACCTCGTAACCCGTGGAGACCGACCCGGTGACCTGGCCCAGCTGCGCGAGTACCCGAGCGTGGCGGCCCCCACGTCCGCAGCGAACGCAGGCGTCACGTGCGCCGCATAGGCTCGAGCGCATGATCCTCGCGTCCGGGACCGAGGTGCCGCACGTCCTGCCGCAGCTCGTCGCGATGGTCGTCGCCGCGTCGTTGATCGGTTACGTGTGCTCGCGGATGCGGGTGGTCCCGATCGTCGGGTTCCTGCTCGCCGGGGTCGTCGTCGGCCCGCACCAACTCGGCCTCGTCGCCGAGCCGGAGGTCGTCGACCTCGTCGCCGAGATCGGCGTGATCCTGCTGCTGTTCACGATCGGGCTGGAGTTCTCGCTCGAGCGGCTGAACCAGATCCGGCGGCTGATCGTGATCGGCGGCGGGCTGCAGGTCGTGCTCACGACGGGCCTCGTGGCCGGGCTGGCGATCGCGTTCGGGGTCCCGGCCGCGCCGGCGGTGTTCACGGGGCTGCTCGTCTCGCTGAGCTCGACCGCGATCGTCCTGAAGCTGCTGGCCGAGCGCGGCGAGATGAACTCGGTCCGGGGGCAGGCGGGCACGGCCGTCCTGCTGTTCCAGGACCTCGCCGTGGTCGCGATGGTGCTGCTGGTGCCGATCCTCGGGGGTGTGGGCGGCGGCCCGAGCGACATCGCGCTCGCGCTCGCGAAGGCCGCGGGCCTGGTCGTGGCGGTCCTCGTCGTCGCCCGCCGGGTCATGCCCGCCCTGCTGGACGTGGTCGCGCGCGCCTGCTCGCCCGAGGTGTTCCTGCTCAGCATCGTCGCGGTCTGCCTCGGGCACCGCGCTCGGCTCGGCCGCGCTGGGGGTGTCGCTGTCCCTCGGCGCGTTCCTCGCCGGCATGGTCGTCAGCGAGAGCCGGCACGGCACGCACGCGTTCGCCGAGATCATGCCGCTGCAGATCCTGTTCTCGGCGACGTTCTTCGTCTCGATCGGCATGCTGCTCGACCTCGGCTTCCTCGCCGACCGGCCGATGCTGGTCGCGGGGTTCGTCGTCGGCATCGTCGCGGTGAAGGTCCTGACCGGGACGCTCGCGGTCGCCGCCGTCGGCACCGGCCTCCCGGCGGCGCTGGGCACCGGCCTGCTGCTCGCGCAGGTCGGGGAGTTCTCCTTCGTCCTGGACGCGGTCGGCCGCGACGCCGGCCTGTCCGCGCTCGACCTCGGCGCGGACGGTTCGCAGGCCCTGATCGCCGCCACCGTCGTCCTGATGGTCGCGACGCCGGCACTGAACAGCCTCGGCGCCGCGCTGTCCGGCCGGCTGGCCGAGCGCGCGCCCGCCCGCCCGACCTTCACCCCGCCGGCCCCGGGCGCGCACGGCGAGACCCGGACGGGCCACGCACTCGTCCTCGGCTACGGCGAGGCCGCCCGCGCGGTCGTCGGCGAACTGCGCAGCCTCGGCGTCCCGTTCACCGTCCTCACCCTCAATCCGGACGGGGCGAAGCAGGCCTCGGACGACGGCATGGACGTCGTCGTCGGGGACTACGCCAAGCGCGCCGTCCTGCAGGCCGCGGGCGCGTCGGCCGCGCGCCTGTTCGTGGTCGCGGACGACGCCCCGGAACGCACGCACCACGTCGTCGTCGCGGTCCGCGCGCTCAGCCCGGACGGCGCGATCGTCACCCGTCCGCTCGGCGGGGCGGAGGTCACCGAGCTCGCCCGCGCGGGCGCCGACCACGTCGTGACGGCCGAGCGCGCCAGCGAGATCGCGCTGGGCATCGCGATCCGGGCGGCGCTCGGGCGCGGCGGGCGCGTGCCGCTGAGCACGGTGGTCCTCTACGAGCCCGCGCCCGGCTCGACGTGCCGCCACCTGGACGACATCCGGCCGGTGCAGCCCAGCGCGTACGGCTGCGAGGACTGCCTGCGGGCCGGCACCCGCTGGGTGCACCTGCGGATCTGCCTGACCTGCGGGCACGTCGGCTGCTGCGACACCTCGCCGCACAAGCACGCGCGCGCGCACGCGACCGAGGACGCGCACCCGCTCGTCGCCTCGATGGAACCGGGCGAGACCTGGGCCTACTGCTTCGCCGACGACGAGATGCTGACGCCCGCGGTGCCGGCGAAGCCGCAGAAAAAGATCAGCGGCCCTTCAGCTGCGGGATGACCTCGGTGCCGATGAGCTCGATGTGGTCCAGGTCGGACGTGTCGAGGATCTGCAGGTAGATCCGCGTGATGTCCGTGGACGCCTGCCAGCCGGCGATGCGCTCGGCGACCTTCGTCGGCGTGCCGACGAGGCCGTTCTGCTGCAGGTCCGGCAACGTCCGGCCGATCGCCTTGACCCGCTTGGCGATCTCGCCGTTGTCGCGCCCGACGACGCAGACCAGCGCGACGGAGCGGGTGATCTCCCGCGGGTCCCGGCCGATCTCGCGGCACGCGTGGTCGACCCGGGTGAACGCCATGCGCGCCTGCCCCGCGTCCATGAACGGGACGTTGAACTCCGACGCGTACTTGGCGGCCAGCCGCGGCGTGCGGTTCTTGCCGCCGCCGCCGATGACGATCGGCGGGCCGGGCTCCTGGACGGGCTTCGGCAGTGCCGGGGAGTCGACCAGCTCGTAGTGCTTGCCGGAGAAGTTGTAGCGATCGCCGACCGGCGTCTTCCACAGCCCGGTGATGATTTCCAGTTGCTCCGCGTAGCGGTCGAAGCGCTCACCCAGCGTGGGGAACGGGATGCCGTACGCCTTGTGCTCGGCTTCGAACCAGCCGGCGCCGAGGCCGAACTCGACCCGGCCGCCCGACATCTGGTCGACCTGCGCGACCTGGACGGCCAGCGGGCCGGGGTAGCGGAACGTAGCCGCGGTCACCAGCGTGCCGAGCCGGATCGTGGACGTCTCCCGGGCCAGGCCGGCCAGGGTCACCCACGAGTCGGTCGGGCCGGGCAGGCCGCTGATGTCGTCGCCCATGTGGAGGTAGTGGTCGGAGCGGAAGAACGCCTCGAACCCCGCCGCCTCGGCGGTCTTGGCGACGGCGAGCAAGTCGTCGTAGGTGGCGCCCTGCTGGGGCTCGGTGAAGATGCGGAAAGTCACGTCGTCGGTCACGAGTCACCACCCTATGCGGCCGGACAAGACATGCTGGGGCCCTAGGCCCGCATGGCGCGATCGGAGGGCAGAGCGCGTGGTCGTCGGTGGGCTCGTGCTCGGTGTACTGGCGTTCGTCTTCGAGTCGCCCGCCCTCTACGTGCTCGCCGCCTTGGTCGTCTTGGCTGGGACGTGGCGCATGATCAGCACTTCCCGGTGACCTGCGTCATATCAACGCTTGACTAGACGCTCCGCGGGAAAGCTGAGGATTCACCTAAAAGGTTCGGGAGGATTGCGGCCTCCCCCTCGGGGTTTGTCCCGGTTTGGTCTAACATCCCGCGTATGACTTCACTTGCAGCCTCCCCCCTGCTGCCGCTTGGTACCGCGGCACTCGCCGGCGCTCTCATCGTCGGCACGATGTTCGGCGGTAACAGCGAGACCGTGGACGAGGAGCCTGCGGCGACCACGACCACCACCGCGGCCGCTGCCCCGGTCGAGCCGGTTACCGCTCCGGTCGAGCCGGTCGCCGAAGCTCCGGCCGCTGCGGCCGTCAAGCTCGGCGGCACCTGTGCTGCCGGTCCGTCCTGTGTAGCCACGTTCCCGCTCGCAGGCGGAACGGCCACCATCCTCGGCATCCCGGTCACGATCGGCCCCTCGACGGCGAAGGCCGTCGCAGTCACGGCTCCCGCCAAGGGCACCGTCGCGGCCGGCAAGGTCGTGAAGGTCGGCACCCTGAAGTTCAAGATCCAGGCCGCCGGAGCCAAGAACGTGCGGATGCTCATTACCAAGTAGCTTCACCTCAGGCACACACCCCCCGGAACGAAATCGGCCGGCCTCCCCCTCAAGGGGTAGGCCGGCTGACTCGTTTCGGGAAGCTTCAGTCGCCGACGATCGGCATGTCCGGCGGGTAGAACAGGTCGTGAACGGCTCGGTCCCTGTCCTCGAGCGAGACGTACTTGCGCTCGTCGTACCCGATGTAGAGCTGGCGCGGACGGGCGATCTTCTGCTCGGGGTCGAGCAGGCACTCCTCCCACTGCGCGAGCCAGCCGGGCATCCGTCCGATCGCGAACAGCGCGGTGAACATCTCGGCCGGGAAGCCCATGGCCTCGTAGATGACGCCCGTGTAGAAGTCGACGTTCGGGTACAGCTTCTTCTTGACGAAGTACTCGTCCTCGAGCGCGATCCGCTCGAGCTCGACGGCGATCTCGAGCAGCGGGTTCAGGCCCGTCACCTTGAAGACGTCCTCGGCGAGCTGGCGCACGACCTTGGCCCGGGGGTCGTAGTTCTTGTAGACCCGGTGGCCGAAGCCCATGAGCCGGAACTCGCCCTTCTTCACGCGGTTCACGTACTCGGGGACGTTCTTGACCGAGCCGATCTCGCGCAGCATCTTCAGGACCTGCTCGTTTGCCCCTCCGTGCAACGGGCCGTAGAGCGCGGCGACGGCCGCGGCCGCCGCGCAGTACGGGTCGACGTGCGAGCTGCCGACGGCGCGCATCGCGTTCGTCGAGCAGTTCTGCTCGTGGTCCGCGTGCAGGATGAACAGGGTGTCGAGCGCGCGCTCGAGCACCGGGTCCGGGTCGTACTTGGGCTCGGACATCTTCCAGATGAGCGAGAGGAAGTTGCCGGCGTACGACAGGTCGTTGTCCGGGTACGTGTACGGCAGGCCGCGCGAGTGCCGGAAGGCGAAGGCCGCCAGCGTCGGCATCTTGGCGATCAGTCGGGCCATCTGCAGGCGCCGCGACGTCGGGTCCTTGAAGTTCTTGGCCTCGGGATAGAAGGTCGACAGCGCGCCGACCGTGCCGACGAGGATGCCCATCGGGTGCGCGTCGTGGTGGAAGCCCTCGATGAACTTCTTGACGTTCTGGTGCACGAACGTGTGGTGCGTGATCGTGTGCGAGAACTCGCCCAGCTGGTCGGCGTTCGGCAGGTCGCCGTTCATCAGCAGGTAGGCGACCTCGAGGAAGCTGCTGCTCTCGGCCAGCTCGTCGATCGGGTAGCCGCGGTAGCGCAGGATGCCCGCGTCGCCGTCGATGTAGGTGATGGACGACTGGCAGCTCGCGGTGGCCGTGAACGCCGGGTCGTAGGAGAGCAACCCGTTGTCGTCGGCGACCGGTCTTGATCTGGCGGATCGCACTCGCCCGGATGGCGCCCTGCTCGATGGGGATCTCGTAGGTCTGGCCAGTGCGGTTGTCGGTCACCGTCAGCGTGTCACGTACCTCGCTCATGCGCGTCAGTCTCGCCTACCCGGCGACGGGCGACAACTCGCAGCCGGGGTGGTTCTCACCACCTACACGGAAGGTCACCCCGAACATGCACCAGCGCACCACCCGGTTGATCGGATGGTGCGCTGGGAATCTGTAGGCCGACTCAGCCCGCGACAGGCGCGGCGGCGTCGGCCGACTGCGCGGGTGCGGGTACAGCAGCCGAGGCCTTGGACCCCCGCGGCGGGAGCCGCAGCCCCTGCTGGCCTCGGCGATCTCGACGATCTTCTCGTACGAGCGGTCGATCGGCTCGGCCGGCACAGGGTTGCCGAGCTTGGCGATCACCCGGTCGAAGAGGGGCGTGGACTCGTTCGCCATGTCGTTCCCCATCTCGTTCCCACGTCCTTTGCCATGTCCTTCACAGTAAGCCTCATTCCGAAATCACGGGCAGAATTTTAGGGTCTTATTGGAGCCAGCGCGCCAAGCTGCCCGGCGAAAGCCGGAGATGTCGGATCTGCGCGATTGCCCGGCTTGGCGGAGCCGGGCGGTGCGGGTTCCTCCGCTTGTACCGATATTGACGCAGCGGGGGTCCGGCCGGTTTCAGATTCCGGCACATCCGGCACACTTTGGGCCTCTCGGAGGCCGGGCATCCACCGTTCGGTGGAGGGTCCCTGTGCCGCCCTCAGCCGGCCGCTGGCCCCTGGCGGACGGGCCTGTACAGGCGCGCCGGACGCCAGCACGATGCGGTCCCGTCCGGCGTCCTTGGCCTGGTAGAGCGCCACGTCGGCCCGCGCGACGACCTCGACGGGGGCCTCCAGGAAGTCCCAGAGCGCGGCCCCGGCGGAGAAGGTCTGACCACCCGGAGTGACCGCGCGCAGCTCCTCGAGCAGCGCGACGGCCTCCGCGGGGTCCGTGCACGGGGACGGCCAGCGCAAACTCCTCGCCGCCGTAGCGGGCGAGCGTGCCGCGTCCGTCCAGGGTGTCGTGCCACGCGGCGGCGGCGCTGCGCAGCAACTCGTCGCCCGCCTGGTGACCGTGCGTGTCGTTGAAGGCCTTGAACCGGTCGAGGTCGAGCAGGGCGACGACGAGCAGCTCGCCGCGTTCGCGCGCCCCGTTGCTGGCGCGCTCGAGCTCGTAGTCCCAGCTGCGCCGGTTCGGCAACCCCGTCAGGGCGTCCGACCGGGCGATGGCCGCGAGCTGCACGGACTGGTTCTCCACCTGCCGCAGCAGGCCGCCGATGCGGAGCAGGACGAGGACGGTCACCCCGAGCGAGCCGACCGCGGTGAGCGGGACGCTGCGCACGCCTCCGTCCAGCTCCTGCAGTAGCAGCGTCACCGGCGTGATCGCCATCGCGGCGCCCAGCGCGCCGAGGCGGGCGGCCGTCAGCCGGTCCCGGGTGTCGCGGGTGGAGGTCGACAGCGTCGCCATGCTCGGGTGCACGGCCGCCAGGGCGAACAGCACGTAACCGGCGAGGCAGAGCATCTCCAGCAGGACGGACCGGCCCTCCGGCCTCGCCCGGACCAGCATGGACGTCCCCGCATTGCCCAGGACAGTCGCGAGGATCGAGGCGCTGAGCAGGTAGAACGCCGGCGTCCGCGCCCCGCGGGTGGTCACCAGCTTGGCGAGCAGGGTCAGGACCAGGACGTCCGCGACCGGGTACGCGATCCCGACGACGCGGGCGAGCAGGCCCATCGACTCGTCCTCGGCGATCGGCAGGACGAGGAAGATCCCGGCGACGGTGGCGGCCCCGCAGCCGACGAGCGCCGCGTCCAGCAGGGCACCGCCGTCTCGGTCGGGCTGGCGGCGCCCGGCGAGCCACAGCAGCCCGACGGCCAGGACGGGGTACGCGGTCAGGCGGGGGACGTCGGCGCTGGACAGCGTGGGCGCCGCGCCGCCGACCGCGGCGTCCAGCGCGGCGAGCAGGTCGCCGCCGACGAGCAGGGCCACCCCGGCGAGCAGCGCCGTCCAGATGCCCCGGCGGACGGGCCGGTTCAGCAGAATCCCGGCGGTCGCGGCGGCGAGGCAGGCCACCCCGACGGTCACCGCGAGCGTGCGGCGGAGCGCCTCGACGTCCGCCAGGACGGGATACATCGCGAGCGCTGCGACGGGCAGCGCCCGCAGCAGGACGGCGAGACCCGGGGTCATGCACAATTCTCGGTACGCGGCCGCCCGGCCTTGACCTTGGCACTTGCTCGGAACGTCCCGACCGGCCCGAATGTGCTCCAGGGGCTACCGTGTTATGACGGAGCGTCCCTGATCGGTCGCGTAAGGTGAGAACGCATTACTTCGTCGGCGGTGTTATTTCGGAGGAGACCGTGTCGAACACCGAGACCAAAGACTTGTGGCAGGAATACAAGGCGACCGGTTCCCCGGAACTTCGGAACCGGCTCGTGCTCCAGTACGCGCCGCTCGTCAAGTACGTCGCCGGCCGCGTCCGGTCCGGGCTCCCCCAGACCGTCGACCCCGCCGACCTCGTCTCCGAGGGCGTGTTCGGGCTCATCGACGCGATCGACAAGTTCGACCTCGGCCGCGGGCTGGAGTTCCAGACCTACGCCGTCCCGCGCATCAAGGGCGCGATGATCGACGCGCTCCGGTCGCAGGACTGGGTGCCGCGCTCCATCCGCGACAAGATCCGGGCGATCGAGAAGGCGCACTCCACGCTGCAGGAACGCCTGGGCCGGACGCCGACCGAGGAAGAGGTCGCCGAAGAGATGGCGATCACTCCGAAGGCCCTGCGGGACCTGTACGCGAAGGTCTCGTACACGTCCATCGCGGCCGTCGACGACCTCGTCGTCGTCGACGAGGCCCCCGCACCGGGGACGCGATCGAGGACGACGCCGTCCGCGCGATGCTCCTGCGGCACGTCCGCGAGTTGCGCGAGCGCGACCAGATCATCGTGGCGCTGTACTACTACGAGGGCTTCACGCTCGCGGAGATCGGGATGGTCCTGGGGGTTACGGAGTCCCGGGTCAGCCAACTGCACACCCGCGCCATGCTCGCGCTCCGTGCTCTGCTCAAGGCGGCTGCGGCCGCGTAGTTTGCGCCGGCCGTCCCGAGGGCGGGGGTGGGCTCTGTGCGCTGCTCTGCGCGAAGGCGCCTTGGCGCCTTCGGCGCTGCCGCCTTACGCGCACCGCCGCCCTCCCCCGCCCTCGTGCCGTCCGGCTGGCTTTCGCTCGGGCCTTCGCATTTCGGCTGGAGGTAGGCACTCCGCCACTCAGGGACTCGTGTGGGGGACCGCTGCTGTCGGCCTGCCCTTGTCCGCGGCGGGGGTACCCCGTGCGTCCGGCAAAGAGGGTCCTATAGCGAGCACATCGCCGGACGCTAGGGGTCGGCCGTCTAGGTTGCTGCCGGAACCCGACGCGGCAGGAGGCCCCGATGACGTCCAGGAGCAGCTTTACGGACGAGGAGTGGGCGCTACTCGCGCGGGCGCCCCTGCGCGCGGCGATGATGGTCGTCGCGGCCGAGAAGGGCGGGCACCTGCGCGAGACGCTCGCGATCGCGAAGGCGTACAACGTCGCGACGAAGGACTTCGGCGGCGGCGAACTGTTCGACGAGCTGTTGAAGGCGTCGCCGTCCGCGGCGTTGAAGCGGCCGGCCAAGGACCGGGATCTGCCCGAGCCGATGTTGCGGGAGGCGCTCGCGATCCTCGCCCGGGTGGGGACGACGCAGGAGGAGGCCGACTACCGGCGGTTCGTCCTGGCGCTCGCCGAGGCCGCCGCGCACGCGCACAAGGGGCTCGGGACGAGGGAACGCGAGGTCCTGGACGCGATCGCCGTGACGCTCTACGGCGTCGCGGACTGACGGCACGAGCGGGCGACCGACGTTGGGCGGGGCGGACGGACGGGCGGGCGGGCGGACGGGTGGACGGACGGGCGGGTAGGTGCTCGCGCGCGTCGGGGTGTTCCTGGCCCCGTCAGGCGAGGACGACGCCGAGGTAGGCGCTCCAGAGGGCCGGGCCGACGAAGACGCCGAGGGCGGCGCCGGTGAGCATGAACGGGCCGAACGGGACCTTCGACCGGCGGCCGGCGCGGCCCGCCGCGATCAGGACGACGCCGACGAGCGCGCCGCAGAAGAACCCGCCGAGCAGGCCGACGAGGCTGGCGCCCCAGCCGATCCAGCCGAGGGTCAGGCCGAGCATCGGGGCGAGGACGACGTCGCCGAGACCCATGCCGCGGCCCGTCGTAGCGAGCCAGATGGTGCCGTACACGGCCAGCCAGATCCCGGCCGAGAGCAGGGCGACGTTCGCGGGGCCCCAGCCGTCCGCGAAGCCGGCGACGGCGAGCAGCGCGATGACGACACCGGTCGCGGGGACGGTGATCGCGAACGGCAGCCGCTGGACGTCCATGTCGATCAGCGCGAGCGCGAAGCCGGTCGCGGCGAGGAAGAGCAGCGCGGGCAGCAGCGCGGTGAGGCCGAAGCGCAGGCCGACCGCGGCGAACAGGACGGCGGTCCCGGCCTCGACGAGCGGGTAGCGCGCGGAGATCGGGGTGGCGCAGTCCCGGCACTTACCGCCCAGGACGAGCCAGGACGCTACCGGGACGTTGTCGTACCAGCGGATCTCGTGCTCGCAGTTCGGGCACGCGGACGGCGGCGAGACGACGGACAACCCGCGCGGGACGCGGTGCACGACGACGTTGAGGAACGACCCGATCGCCAACCCCATGATCGCCAGCCACGCGACCAACAGGGCGGTCACGGCGCGCCGCCCGGCGCCGCGTCGCGGTCGATCCCGAGGCCTGCGCTGTCGCGGCCTGCCCTGTCGCGGCCTGCACTGTCGCGGCCTGCACTGTCGCGGCCCGCACTGTCGCGGCCTGCACTGTCGGCGCCGGAGCCGGAGCCGGCGATCTCAGGGTCGCGCTCGTCCAGGACGGCGAGGCGCAGGTGCAGCCGGTCGGCCTCGGCCGGGCCGAGGACGGTGGTCATCGCCTCGCGGACGAGCGCGCGGGCGGCGGGGACGTCCTCGGGCAGGAGGCCCGCGCTCGGGAGCATGTCGGCGAGGGCGGCGCGGCGCAGGTCGGCGCAGAGCAGTTCGGTGTCGCCGACCGCCAGGGACGAATCGAGCAGGTACGCCTCGAACGCGGCGATCTCGCCGAGCTGGGCCTGCCGGACGGCGTCGCGGCCGAGCCCCTCGGCGGCGAAGGCGCGCGCGACGACGCGGCAGTCGGCGGCGGCCGTCCAGAGCTCCTCGACGGCGGCGACGACGTCGCTGCCGGACAGCCGCGACGCGAGCGAGCCCGCCTGGGCCGGCACCTGCGGGCCAGGGGCGGGCAGCGCGGCGAGGTGGTCGACGGCGATCAGGCGGGCGGAGATGAGCAGCGCGGCCGGCGGGTCGAACGCGCCCAGCAGTTGGCGGCGGGCCGCCACGATGACGCCGCGGGCGGTGCGGGGTTTCTCCCCGGTTCCGGGGGGCGCGTCGGCCGGGTCGAGGGCCGCGCCGACCGCCGTGCCGACAGCGAAGAACCGTTCGTACGGTTCGGCGTCGGAGTCGCGGGCGCGCTCCCACAGCAGGGCCTGGACGGCGTGGATGTCGGCGGCCCAGGCGGCGGAGACGGCGAGCTGGGAGTCCCCCGCAGCCGCGGCGTTGCGCGACAGGCGCGCGTACATCGCGGTCTTGGCGGCCGCGTCGGCGTACAGCTCGTCGGGGCCTGCGACGTCGGCGGGCGGGACCACGGGTTCTCCAGGGGGCGACAGGGGATCAGCGACAGGGGATCAGCGACAGGGTCAAACAGTGCTGCAGATCAGAATCCGACGAAGGCTTCCGCCGAGGAAGTGCGCGGCTCCGGAATGCTCGGGCCCGCAACTTCGGCCGCGTGCGCGGGGTCGAGGCGGGAAACGGCGGCCGCGATCCGGGCGGCGAAGGCGCGGACCTCGTCCGTCGTCGTGGGGTCGGCGACCGCGAGGTCGCGCATCGCGCGCACGGCGATCAGCGCCCGGTGGTGCTCCTGGGCCCGCGCCTCGGCGCGCTCGCGGTGGCGGCGCACCTCGTCGTCCCGCAGCTGGCCGGCTTGGCGGTAGACGGTCGCGCGCAGCTCGTCGAGCTCCCTCAGGACGCTGACGAGCGTGTCCTGGTCTGCCGGGTCGGTGAGCTCCTGCACGGCACGCCGGGCTCCCGGGACGACGCTCTGCTGGCGGCGGAACACGGGCATCTGGGCGGTCCTCGTCGGTCGGAAGGGACTGGCGGGTCGAGCGGGAGGTCGGGTCGAGGGGGAGAGCTGACGGCCTCGTCCCGGGAACATGGAGGATCCCCGGGACGAGGCCGACGGGCTAACCCTTCGCCGCGGCGGCGGCCTTGGCCGCGGCCGCTGCTGCGGCCTTGGCGGCCTTCGCCGCCTTCTCCTTGGCCTTGGACGCGGCGAGCGTCGGGTCGGGCAGGGCCGGCATCACGAACATCTGGCCGGTGATCGTCGCCGTCGCTTCCTCGACCACGTCGGTCTCGGCTGCGGGGTCCGCGGCCGGGTTCGACAGGCTCACCGTGGTGACCCCGAAGGCGCGGGGAAGTTCCTCGAGGTTCGCGACCATCTTGCGAATCTCGGCGGCGCTCCCCTTGACGTCCATCGTGATCTGCTGAGTCGCGATCTGCGCGGGGGACGCCGCGACGCCGGGCAGTTGCGCTGACGTCGCCGGGCCCGTCCCGGACACCGGCGGGTTCACCGTCAGGTTCGTGACCTCGCCGGGGGCGATCCCGGCGCGGCCGGCGGCCGCGGTGACCATCCGGTAGAGCTCGGGCTGCTCCGCGCTGGGCGGGAAGCGTCCGTCGAGCGCCTTGGACACCTTGCGCAGCTCGGGCAGCTTCGCCTCCTGCGCGCGGCGGGTGGCGATCTGGGTCCGAAGCGAGTCGTTCGCGGCGACGGCGGCGGTGACCTTGTCGTTGGTCGCCGTGACCGCGTCGCTGCGCGGCGCCAGCACGAGCATCCAGCCGGCGGCGAGCATGCCGACCAGCGCGGCGCCGCCGATCAGCGACGCTTTGCGCGTCTGGGTCATCGAGCCCAAGTTCATTCCTCGTCCCCCGCGTTCTCTTGGGCTGCGGCGAGTGCCGCCGCTGCGGCGGCCGCCGCGGCCGCCTGCTGGATCTGCGCCGCGGCAGCCGCCTCGGCCTCGGCCTGGGCGGCGGTCTCGGCCGCTGCCTTCGCCTTCTCCTCGGCCTTCTTGCGGGCCTTTTCGGTCGCGGCGTCCTTGTCGGCCTGCTTGGCCAGCTTGACGCTCGCGGTCTGTCCGGCCTTGATGAGCTTCTCGGCCTTCGCCAGGACGCTCGGGTCGGCCAGCCAGCTCAGGTCGGCGTAGCGGCCGCTGACCGCGCTGCCCGTGAGGCCCACGCTGCCGGCGAACGTCACCGACTCCTCGCCCTCCGCGCCACCGGCTGTGGTGGTCGTGATGAACGGATCGGCGTACAGGTCGCTCGCCTTGAGCTTTTCGATCAATTCCCCGACGACGGCGCGGCTGTCCGCGGTGCCGGTGATCGTCACGCAGCCGATGACCTTCGCCGGGTTGAACGGGTCGGGCCGGGCGCACGAGACCGCGGAGGCGGCCGCGGCGGACGCGGCCGACTTGGCGGTCTGGGACGCCTCGAGTGCGGCGGCCGGGTCGGGGGTCTCCGCGGTCTGCAGCGCGCTCCGGACCGGGGACTCCTGCACGGTGTCAGCGGCGGGCACCTTGGCGGTGGTGTCCTTGCCGTCGGCACCGATCCCGGCCTCGGTGAGCGGGGAGACCGGCGGCTCGATCGCGGTGACGACGTCCGGGGTGAGGGTGACGGACATCGTCTGGATCGTCATCCCGCCGGGCGTGCGGTTCTTCAGGTCGGTGAGCGCCTGGGAGAACAGCACCTCGGCGGCCATCGCGGCGGACGCGGTCCGCTTGCGCTGGTCGACCTGGTTGTAGAACTGCGCGACGGGCTCGAGGGCCGCCACCTGCGCGGTGAGCGGCGGGGTGGCCGCGACCTCGGCCGCGAGGCGGTCCTCGGCGGCGTGCAGGCGCTGGGTCTGCACGGCCCAGCCGCCCCCGAGGACGACCGCGACGGCGAGTCCGCCCGCGAGGAACTGCCTCTTCAGCCGGGCGACCGCGATGTGCTCGAGCGTCGCCGGGGAGAGCAGGTTGACGGACGGCAGGACGCGGGAGGACTTGCCGCTACGCGACGGGGCCGCGGGGACCTTGCTCTTGACCTTGTCCAGAGTGACGAACGACATCACGCCACCCCCAGTGCGAGGCCGGCCAGGAGCGGCAGGCCGGCGGTTTCGGACAGAACCTTGGCGTCGGCGCCCTTGGCGTGCCCGCCGGCCTTCGCGGGGTCGGGGTGCTCGAACAAGTCCATGAGCCGGGTGTTGGACGAGCCCGCCTTGGCGTGGCCCGTGGCCTTGAGGCTCGCGGCCTTGGCGATCGCCTTCGCGTCCGCTTTGGCGGTCTTCTCGTCACCCTCGGACGGGGCGGGGGCGGCCGCGGCGGCCTTCGTGGCCGCCTTGGCCTCGCTCGCGGCCGCGGTCTTGGCGGCCTTGGCCTCCACGACCTGACCCGCGAGCCGCATGTCCGCGGGCGGGAGCAGCACGGCGACCTCGACCTTGAGGCCCTCGGCGATCCGCTCGGGCAGGCCGGCGAGGGACGCCCCGCCGCCCGTGAGCACGACCTTCGACAGCCGGGTGATGCCCGTGCTGGCGGAGAGGAAGAAGTTCAGCGTCGTCCGGATCTCAGCCACGACGGCGTTGACCCGCTCGGCGATGGCCTGCTGCGCCGGGTGCTCCAGCGCGACGAGGTCGTCGCCGGCCGGGCGCTGGCGCGGGAGGCCGTACTGCGCCTTCGCGGCCTCGGCCTCCTCGTACGTCCAGCCGAACTTGCTCTGCAGCTCGCCGGTGATGAACCGGCCGCCGAGCTTGCCGACCGTCCGGACGAAGCGGGGCTGCCCGCCGGCGTGAACGACGACGGTCAGGGTGTCGGCCCCGATGTCGACGATCGCCTCGGCGATGCTCGGGTCGGTGACGGCGACGGGCCCGTCCGGGCAGGCGACACGGATGAGGGCGAACGGCGCCAGCTCGGCCTTGATCGGGCGCAGGCCTGCCTCGGCGAGCGCGGTGACGAAGCCCTCGACCATGTCGCGTCCGGCGGCGACCAGCAGGATGCGCATGGCGCGCTCCAGGCCGAGCTCGGCGGAGGCGGGGATCTCCTCCAGGAGGTGGAAGTCGAGGTTCGCCTCGTCGACCGACATGGGGATCTGGTCGGCGACGCTGTACGCGAGGGCCTTGCGGAAGTCGGCGGGCTCCATCCAGTCCAGGTCGAGCTGGCGGACGAGGATGCGGTCGTTGGCCAGGCCGAAGACCACCTCCTTCGAGGTGAACTTGCCGACCGACCACAGTTCCTTGAGGGCCTTGCCGAGGGCGCCGGGGTCGACCACGACGCCGGCAGCGACGATGCCCGGAGCCAGAGGCGCCACGGCGTACCGGTCCAGACGGCATTTCCTGCCCCGCCACGAGAACTGGGCGGCGCGCAAGCCGGAGCTACCCACGTCCAGGCTCACGACGGTCCGATTGATCGGACGTTTCACCGAGCGTCTCCCCTGCCGATTTCTCCTGTGCCACGCACCCTGCGCTGGAGGCCTTATCGGAGTGGCGTTCACGTGGCTTGAGTTCCCGGCGGGCCTTCAGCTCGGGCGGTCAGCCGCCGAGACACTGACCATGAACTTGCAGATCGCGCCGTTCCTGCAGTCGGTCGTGGTCAACGCCGCGTCCGACCTGCATCTCAAGCCGGGTGGCCCGCCGAAGATCCGGATTTCGGGCTCGCTCGTGTCCCTGCAGAGCGCTGCCCTGACGCCGGCCGACGTCGAGAACCTCCTGCTACCGACCATGTCGCCGGAGGTTCAGGAGTCCTTCAAGCGCACCAACGAGGCGGACTACGCCCTCTTCGTCGAGGGCATCGGACGGTTCCGGGTCAACGCGTTCCGCGCCCGGGGCGAAATCGGCGCCGTGATGCGCCTCATCGGCGAGGAGCCGCTGACGCTCTCCGAGCTCGGCCTGCCCGCCGTCATCACCCGGCTGGCGCTCGAGCCGCGCGGCCTCGTCCTCGTCACCGGCCCGACCGGCTCCGGCAAGACCACGACGCTCGCGGCAATGGTGGACGCGATCAACATCAACCGCGCCGTGCACATCCTCACCGTCGAGGACCCGATCGAGGTCATGCACCGCGACAAGCTCGCTTCGGTGAACCAGCGCGAGATCGGGACGGACACGAAGGACTGGGCCACCGCCCTGCGCGCCGCCATGCGCCAGGACCCGGACGTCATCCTGATCGGCGAGATGCGCGACACCGAGACGGTCAAGGCCGCGCTCGCCGCCGCCGAGACCGGCCACTTCGTCATGTCCACCCTGCACACGACGGACGCGAAGGAGACCGTCAACCGCATCGTCGACTTCTTCCCCGAGCACGAGCAGAAGCAGATCCGGCTCTCCCTCGCCGCGTCCCTCAAGGGGATCGTCTGCCAGCGCCTCGTCCCCCGCGCGGACGGGGCCGGCCGCACCTGCGTCATGGAGATCGCCGTCAACGACGTGCGCTTCGCCGAGGCCGTCGCCGACCCTGACAAGAGCGACCTGATCCCCGACCTGATCGCCGGCGGCAGCTACACCGGCATGCAGTCGTTCGACCAACACCTGCAGAGACTGGTCCTGGACGGGACTGTCGGGCTCGCCGATGCCAAACTGGTGGCCACGCGCCCGCACGACCTCGCGGTCATGCTCCGGCGCGCCGGCATGGACGCCAGCCTGGCTGAAGCGGTCACGCGTTGAGCAGCGGAGCCGGGCTGGTACCGCGAGCTCGACCGGGGGAGACTTTCTCGATGACCGAACCGAAGGCCGCCGACTCACGCAAGGACGAGCCACGCAAGCCGCGCCGGCTCAACCCGGCCGAGCCGTCCCCGCACCTCGCGGGCATGACGCTCGAGGAACTGCGGGCCTACCGCCGCAGCCTGCAGGACGAGGAGGACCGCGTCTCCTACTGGCGGCGCCTCGTCCACGCCCGCATGGACATGATCGAGGCCGGCTCGCACACGGAGGGCTCGCTGTCCGTCGAGCAGCTCATCCGCGTGCTCGGCGACACCGGCACCGGGGCCTCCCGGACGGCGCTGTCGACCGTCCGCCCGGCCGAGCCGCTGCCCGACCTGCCGCAGTCCGCGCAGATGTGGGTGACCGAGATCGACCCGCACGACCCCGAGGCCGTCGCCGAGGCGATGGGCCGCCTGAAGGACGCCGAGCGTCAGCTGACCGAGTACCGGACCGCGCTGTTCGAGCGGATCGACGAGGCCACCGCCGACCTGATCAGCCGTTACCGGGAGAACCCGGCAGCGGCCTTGACGGCGATGCCACTCTGACCACCATGCTCGCGGCCCACGGAGGCGCCTCGGCCGGAGATGCCGTCCAGGCGCTTCTCGACGCCCACCTGGTCACCGCCGACCAGGTCGCGGAGGCCGTCCGCATCGGTGAGGCGGACGGTCGCCCGCCCCTGCAGGTCCTCGTGGACGCCGGGGCGGTGACCCCGACCGACGTCGTCCGCACCGCCGCGGAGGCCGTCGGGCTCCCATTCGTCGAGCTGGCCGAGTACCCCGTCGACCCGACCGCGGCCGCGCGGCTGCCAGCCGACCTGGCCCGCCGCTACGGCGTCCTGCCCCTGGCCTGGGAGAACGGCGAACTGCTCGTCGCCGTCGGCGTGAAGCAGGCCGGCAACATCGAGCTGAAGGACGACCTCACCCGCCTGACGCGGTGCCTCGTCCGCTTCGCGATCGCGCCGCACGCCGAGATCACCGCGAAGATCGACCAGATCTTCCGGGCCGAGGGCGAACTCGACGACCTCACGTCAGACTTCGCGGTCGAGGAGGACGACAGCGACCTCACGAACTTCACCGCCGTCGCGGAGGAAGCGCCGATCGTCCGGTTCGTGAACCTGCTGATCTCCCAGGCGATCACCGACCGCGCGTCGGACATCCACCTCGAGCCGACCGAACACGACCTGCGAGTCCGCTACCGCATCGACGGCGTCCTGCACGAGGCCCACCGCTCGCCCCGCAACATCCAGGCGGGCGTCATCTCGCGCATCAAGATCATGGCCGACATCAACATCGCCGAGCGCCGCCTGCCGCAGGACGGCCGGCTGTCGGTGAACCACCAGGGCCGCAAGATCGACCTGCGCATCGCGACCCTGCCGACCGTGTGGGGCGAGAAGATCGTCGCCCGCATCCTCGACAACACGACCGCGCAGCTCGGGCTGGACGACCTCGGATTCTCCAAAGGCAACTTCCGCCGCTTCCAGAGCGCGTACACGAAGCCCTACGGGATGATCCTCGTGACCGGCCCGACCGGGTCGGGCAAGTCGACGACCCTGTACGCGACGCTGAACATCCTGAACCGCCCCGAAGTCAACATCATCACCGTCGAGGACCCCGTCGAGTACCGCCTGCCCGGCGTGAACCAGGTGCAGACGAACCCGAAAGCCGGCCTGACGTTCTCCAAGGCCCTGCGCAGCATCCTGCGCGCCGACCCCGACGTCATCCTGATCGGCGAGATCCGCGACCAGGAGACGGCGAAGATCGCCGTCGAGGCCGCGCTCACCGGGCACCTCGTCCTGACCACCCTGCACACCAACGACGCGCCGTCCGCGATCGGGCGTCTGATCGAAATGGGAATCGAGCCCTTCCTCGTCGGGTCGGCCCTCGACAGCGTCCTCGCCCAGCGGCTCTGCCGGATGCTCTGCGAGTCGTGCAAGGAGGCGTACCAGCCGACCGCGGAGGAACTCGCCGACGTCCGCTTCAGCTGGGACACGACGAACCCCCCGCCGACGCTCTACCGCCCCGTCGGCTGCTCGTCGTGCGCGCGCACCGGCTACCACGGGCGCATGGCCCTGCACGAGGTCATGACCGTCTCCGAGGAGATCGAGCGCATGGCCGTCTCCCGCGCCTCCACCGACGAGATCCTGAAGGTCGCCCTCGCCCAGGGCATGGCGAGCCTGCGCGAGGACGGGTGGTTGAAAGTCCGCCGGGGGCTGACGTCGATCGAGGAGATTCTGCGGGTCGTCGTGTAAGTGGGTCTCCGGCGCAGGGCGCCGCCGCTGCGCGAGGTTTGCCCTGCGCCTGTCGTTCGTGTGGCGTCGTCCTGCCCGTTTCGTGACGATCTCCCTCTGCGGGCGGTGTGGATCGCACAAATTCTGTGCTGGATCTTTCCCGAAGATCGCCTGATCGGCGGAAAGGGCTGACACACGTGGGGCCGGTGGGACCAATATGGCTCTCGTCCAGTACCACCAGTCACACACGTATCAGCGGAGGCACGCCGTGTCGAGTTCACTCGATCACCCGGACGGCCCCATCAGGCCGCGCCGTCGCCTATGGCCCAGCCGGGCGAAGCGGGCGGCCGCTGCAGCGGCGTTGACGGCCTGCGCGGTCGCGCTGCCGCCGAGCCTCGCGATCGCGGCGAGCTCGAGCCCGATCGGGCTGACGCCGATCCCGACGTCGACGGTGACGCTGCCGGTGGAGATCGAGGCGTACTCGCCGTGGCTCCCGCAGGTCTCGTGCGACCCCGTGATCAAGCCGGGCGTGAAGCTGTTCACCGAGCTGATGCTGAGCACGTACGGGCGCGGGACGAACGGCGGGGTGACGCGCTCGTGCAAGTCGGGGTCGGAGTCCGAGCACAAGGAGGGCCGCGCCTGGGACTGGATGCTCGACCCCACCAACTACGCGGACGTCGTCGCGGGCCAGCGCGCGATCACGTGGATGCTCGCGGACGACGCGCTGATCGCGCGGCGCCTCGGGGTCATGTACATCATCTGGAACCACCGCATCTGGTCGACGTACCGGCGGGACGAGGGGTGGCGCCCGTACAGCGGCGCGGACCCGCACACCTCGCACATCCACACGTCGTTCGGGTGGGCCGGCGCGATGGGCCGGACCTCGTGGTGGACGGGCAAGGCCTCCCCCGTCGAGTACGGGCCGTGCATCACCAAGGCCGGCGAGATGGCCAAGCCGTACGGGGACACCATCAACACGAAGAAGTGCCCCGAGCCGAAGAAGTCGTCGAAGTCGGTGTCGTCGAGGTCCACGTCCGCGACGGGCGGCGAGTGGTTCGTCCCGCCGCCCGCGCCCTGACCCGTCCATTCGGGTTGTTCCGGTCGTTCCGGCCGAGATGACCTAGAGGCGGGCCTCAAGCGGGCTCCTCAGTGCGACGACACCTTTCATGTCGTTCGACTGAGGAGCTCGGAGGTTCCGTGGACCAGCCCGTCGTGCCCGTCCCCATCGTGCCTATGGTGCACACGTCGCGGAAGCTCGACGAGGAGGACGTGCTCGCGCAGTACGACGCGGCGGACGCCCTCGCCGACACCCACGAGCTCGCGATTTCCGCGCTGAGCGCGGAATACCAGGCCCAGGCCATCGTCGACGCCGCCACCGCGGCCGAGACGGCAGCCGAGATCCGCCGGCAGGAACTGGAGCGCAAGCGCGTCGACCTGGACGAGCTGCTCATCCACCTGCTCGACGTCGGGGGTTCCGACCTGCACCTCACGGTCGGGGCGCCCCCCGACCGTCCGCAAGAACGGCGAGATGGTGCGCATCGAGGACCAGCCGGTGCTCACGCCGGACCGGCTTCGTGACGCTCTCTACGCGATGCTGACGGAGCGTCAGCGGAAGAACTTCGAGGAGAACCTCGAACTCGACCTCGCGTACTCCCTCCCGGGTCACGCTCGGTTCCGCGTGAACATCTTCCAGCAGCGGGAATCCATCGGCGCGGTCATGCGCGTGATCCCGTGGGAGATCAAAGACCTGGACACGCTGAACATGCCCCGGATCATCGGGACGTTCGCGGAGCTCAAGCGCGGCCTCGTGCTCGTCACGGGCCCGACGGGTTCCGGCAAGTCGACGACGCTCGCGGCGATCATCGACCGGATCAACCGCAACCGCGCCGACCACATCATGACCATCGAGGACCCGATCGAGTTCCTGCACGAGCACCGGGCCTCGATCGTGAACCAGCGCGAGGTCGGGTCGGACACGCACTCGTTCGGCAAGGCGCTCAAGCACGTGCTGCGCCAGGACCCCGACGTGATCCTCGTCGGCGAGCTCCGCGACCTGGAGACGATTTCGGTCGCGCTGACGGCCGCCGAGACGGGTCACCTCGTCTTCGCGACGCTGCACACGCAGTCCGTGCAGGACACGATCACCCGCGTGGTGGACGTGTTCCCGTCCGAGCAGCAGGCCCAGATCCGGACGCAGCTCGCGGCGACCCTGCAGGCCGTGGTCTGCCAGACCCTGTGCCGCACCGCCGACGAGAGGGGCCGCGTCGCCGCTGTCGAGATCATGGTCTGCACGCCCGGCATCCGCGCGATGATCCGCGACGACAAGCTGCAGCAGATTCCCGGATCCCTGCAGGCGGGCGCAAAGGACGGCATGCAGACGCTGAACGCGCACCTCGCCGATCTCGTCCGCAGCCACCAGATCACGCTGGCGCAGGCGCTGGAGCACTGCTCGAACCGCGAGGACCTGCTCACGCTCACCGGCTCGACGATGCGCCGGACGCCGGCGCAGGGCAACCACTCCTCGGCCTACCCGATGTCGATCTGATGGCCGCCACCCAGTACGCCTACAAGGTCAAGGACGCGCGCGGCAAGCTCGTCTCGGGCAAGGTCGAGGCCGAGACCGAGGCGGCCGTCGCCGACAAGCTGCGCTCGATGGGGTACCGCCCCCTGGAGATCAAGCTCGCGAACGCCGGCCTGGAGCGCGAGTTCACGCTCAGGAAGCCGCGGGTCAAGCTGAAAGACCTCGCGGTCTTCTCCCGGCTGTTCGCCACGATGATCTCCGCCGGCCTGTCCATGCTGCGCACCCTGACGATCCTGTCGGAGCAGACGGAGAACACCGAGCTCAAGCGCGTCCTGCGCGTCGTCAAGTCCGACGTCGAGGCCGGTAACTCGATCTCCGCAGCTTTCATGAAGCACCCGCGGATCTTCCCGCCGATCATGATCAGCATGGTCAAGGCCGGTGAGGTCGGCGGCTTCCTCGACATGAGCATGCGTCAGATCGCGGAGAACTTCGAGGCCGAGGTCAAGCTGCGCGGCAAGATCAAGGCCGCAATGACCTACCCGGTCGTCGTGTTCGTGATGGCGATCCTGATGTGCACCGCGATGCTCATCTTCGTCGTCCCGGTGTTCGAGGACATGTTCGCCAGCCTCGGGCGGCAAGCTCCCGCTGCCGACGCAGATCCTGGTCACGCTCTCGCACTGGATGAAGTTCATTGCCCCACTCATGGCGATCGTGACCGTGGCCGGACTCTGGGCGTGGCACAAGTACGGCAAGACCGAGCGCGTCCGCAACGTCGTCGACCCACTGATGCTCAAGCTGCCGGTGTTCGGCAAGCTGTTCCAGAAGGTCGCGCTCGCCCGCTTCGCCCGCACCCTGGGCACCCTCATCCGCTCCGGCGTGCCGATCCTCTCGGCCCTGGAGATCACCTCCGAGACGACCGGTTCCGTCGTCGTCGGCAAGGCGCTGCGTGAGGTCCAGGAGTCCGTCCGGCACGGCGAGTCGATCTCCGGCCCTCTGGCCACGCACCCTGTCTTCCCGCCGATGGTCGTCCACATGATGGCCTCCGGTGAGGAGACCGGCGCGCTCGACGAGATGCTCGCGAAGATCGCCGAGTTCTACGACCAGGAGGTCGAGGCGACGACCGAGTCGCTCACCGCCCTGATCGAGCCGCTGATGATCGCGTTCCTCGGCGGCGTCGTCGGGTCGATGATCGTGGCCCTGTACCTCCCGATCTTCAAGATCTTCGACCTCATCCAGTAGTCCGTTCGTCCCCCCACACCACCGGTCGCCGTCCTCACCCCCGAGACGGCGGCCGGTGTTTTGCTGTCTGCCCGCGGCCGGCCGAGGAGTGGCGCCCGGGCGCCCGGGCGTGGCGCTCGGGGCGCCCGGGGCGCCGGGGTGTGGCGCCCGCCCGAAGGGTGGCGCCCAGGTGGTGCCGCTCGACCGGTGGCGCCCGACCGGTGGCGCCTGCTCGCTCATCCATGAGTGAGCAGTCACGCCACGCCGAACGCCCCGGCGTGTCCTGCCTGGACAGGCATGGGAGAGCCCTCGGCCGGACTCCAGCGAAACTGACGTCCGGTCAGACACCGCCTATAGGACGCCGTTTGCCGGACGCACGGGTGCCGGCGACCCCTGCCGGACGGGACGGACGACGGGCCCCCGCGCTGCGGCACCGACCCCGAGCGTCCCCGCTGCAGCACCGGCCTCGTGCGTCCGCCGAACCGGTCGTTATAGCGACCACTTCGGCGGACGTCCGGCGAGGTGGGACGTCCGGGGAAGTGGAGGACGTCCGGGGAAGTGGCGGCTATTGCGACCGATTACCCGGACGCCCGCCGCATTTCGCGCCGGGGCTCCAGGCGGACGCTATCGAAGCTGAGCTCCGGCCAGACAACGCCTACAGAGGCTGTCGCACATTGGAGGCCCGCCCGGAGGCGCGACCTGTCGCTGGCTGGGGCCGACGGGCGTCTGGGACGCTCGCACGATCGCGCGCAAGCCCGGCGCGCTAGCCCGGTGGCGCCACGCCGCCCGCCTCGCCGCCTCGCCGCCTCGAGCGGAGCCTCCCTCGGCAGCGCGGAAGGTCCCCAGGTTCCGGAGCCCGGGGGACGGTCACCGCCGGCGAGGGACGTCCCGCTGGAAGGTGAGTGACGGGGCGCCAGTGAGCGGAAAGCACGGGGGCTCCGGCGTCCGGGACGTCGGTTCGTGCGGCGAACCTGCAGTAGAACAGGCTTCCCGACGATGTTGGCCTGCCCTACTGCAGGTTCGAAGCACGGGCCCCGTCCACCGTCGCCCTCCCCGCCCTGGGAGCCGCGACACGCCGGGCGGCTCCCGGCGTGGCGCTGCGCTGCGGTCATCCATGAGCTGAGAGCGGTCCGATTCCGCGACAGCCTCTATTGCGGGTCAGCGGTCGGACGCCAGGGGTGCGGCATCCCTGCCGGACGGGACGGACGACGCCTCCCGCACCACGGCGACGACGACCGGACACACGGGACGGCGGCGGCGCCTGCCGGACGGGACGGACGAGGGCCTACCGCGCTGCGGCACCGACCCCGAGCGACCCGCGCTGCGGCACCGAGCCCGAGCGTCCCCGCTGCGGCACCGACCCCGTGCGTCCGCCGAAGCGGTCGTTATAGCGACCACTTCGGCGGACGTCTCGGAAGGTGAGGGACGCACCAGCAGAGTGGGGGACGTCCGGGGAAGTGGCTGCTATAGCGACCGATACCCGGACGTCCGCCACCTCGCGTCTGCGCCGGGCCTCCCCGCCCGGACGCCATCGAAACTGACGTCCGGTCGAACACGGCCTATAGGACGCTGCTTGTCGGACGCACGGGGTGCCGGGGTAACCCCAGCTGGATGCCGCCGGCGGACATGGGAACGCCCGGGGCTCGAGGGGTGAGGTCGAGCCCCGGGCGGGCTTTGGTGGTCTTACCCAACGGGCGTCAGGGGGCGACGACGACCGGGCTCTCGGCGGAGATGCGGGTCGCGGTGTAGGCAACGCCGACCTTGGTGCCCTTGACGTTGACGTGGTCGCCGGCGACGAGGCTCGCCAGTGGGGCGATCACGTCGTCGCGAACGATCTTGGTCGTCCCGGTGACGGCCACGGTGAGCGGGCAGCCGCGGAGGGCCTTGTCCGGGCCGCCGTGGACGGTGAACGTGATGCTGTCCGTACCGACGGCCGTCAGCATGCCCGCGTAGACGAACTTGACCTTGACCTTCTTGGCCTTCTTCGCCTTGGCCTTGGCGGCCGCAGCGGCGGTGGAGCAGGTCGAGGTGGACTTCGCACCGGTGGCGGCGAAGGACGGAGCGGACGGTGCGACCACGACCAGGGCGACGACCACGGCGGCGAGGGACTTACGCATGTGAGGCTCCTAAGCGTCGTACAACAACGGGCGGGGCGTTGCGGCGAGCAACCGGCCGGGCGCGGAAGTCCAGGCCTGGCCGGCGCCGTACTCCCCTCGGACCACAGAACTGATGGAGGGTCAGGACTTGGCGGCGGCCTTGCGGGCGTCCTTCTCGGCGTCCCGGGCGTCCTTTTCGGCGTCCCGGGCGGCGGCGGCGTCCGACTTCTCGTCGTCGTGCGTGAGCTGCTGGTCGTGCGCCTTGCCAGGCTTGTCGGCCGCGTGGCCGGGAGCGTCGGCGGACTTGCCGTGCGGCGCGACCTTCCGCTCGTGCGCCGCGGCGGACTTGCCCTTCGCGGGTTCGTCGGCGACGTCCTCGGCGGCGGCGGTCTGCTCGGCAGGGGTCTCGGCAGGGGTCTCGGTCTCGACGGGAACCTCGACGGGCAGGGCGGCGCAGTAGGTCGTCACGTCCTGCTCGGCGAGGGCGGCGGCGGCGATCAGGCGCTGGAACGCGGTGCTCTGCGCGGCCTTACCGGGGTTGTCCCAGGCGCCGGCGGCGACGGCGTTGCAGAGTCCGTGGAAGTTCGCGGGGTTCTGGACGGCGGCCTGCTCGGCAGCCTTCGCCGCCTCCTTGGCGGCCTTGTCCGCGTCGCGCTCGGCGGCGTCGGCGAGCTTGTCGGCGGCCTTCGTCGCCTTCGCCTCGATCTTGGCGGCCTCCTTGGCGGCCTCCTTGGCGGCCTTCTCCGCCGCGCGTTCGGCCTTCTCGGCTGCCGATACGGACGGGCTGTCCGCGAGCGGGTTGAGCGGGGCGCCGGTTGCCGCGAGGGCGACGCCGCCCATCGACGTGAGGACGAGGGCCGCGGCCGCGGTCTTGACGGTCAACAGGGCTGCGAGCGAACGCTTCATCGTAAGAACTCCGTCTGATCGGGGGTGGTGCATCCCCTGTCCGCTGCGGTTCGCACCGCGCGACTGGGGGCTGCTCTCTCATGTCCTACAGCGCACGAGTCGGCGGACGTGTCACACCCCTACGAAATTTTTTCCCTGACGCTCCCTCAGGATGCCGCAGGAAGGGCAAATACGGACCCCCACAACGAAAACGGCCCGCACCAGCAGGTGCGGGCCGAACTCGAGGTCGGTGCGCGGTCAATCCGAGGAGAGAGCGTCCTTGCCCTTCGCGCCGTTGTCGGATTTCGCCTTGCCTGACGCATCGGCAGGCTTGCCCGAGTCGGCAGGCTTGCCCGTGTCGGCCGGCTTGCCCGTGTCGGCCGGCTTGCCCGTGTCGGCCGGCTTACCGGCCTCGGCAGACTTCCCCGCAGAGGCGGGCTTGCCCGCGCCCACAGGCTTACCCGCGTCCGCAGACTTGCCCGCGTCACCGGACTTACCCGCGCCAGGCGATGCGTCGTTGCCGTCCGTCTTGTTCTGACCGGGTGCGTCGCCGGACTTGCCCGGGCTGTCGGGCCGCCCCGGTCGATCGCGCCGGCGTTTCCGGGGCTGTCGGCCGGGGATTCTTGCCCGGTCGCGGACGCGTCGAGCGGGAGGTTCGCGCAGAACGCCGGGACCTTCTCGACCCCGCCCGCGGCGAGCACGAGGCGAGAGAACCTCTTGCCGTTCGATGCTTTGTCGGAGCGGTCGGCCGCCGCGTAGGCGGTGCACAGGCCGGGGAAGGCCGCGTACTCCCGGGCGGCCGTGACCCCGCTCGTGGAGCCGGTCGGCCGGCTGGGGTCGGCCTGCTCCGCGCGATCGTCGCGCTGTTCGACCTTCTGAGTCGCGGGCGCCTTCTCGGGCAGCGGGGTCGGCAGGACGCCGGTCGTGGCGGCTATCGCCACCCCGCCCAGCGAGATCCCGCCGACGACGACGGCCTTCACTGTGAAAAGGGCGGCGAGCGAGCGCTTCGTCCAGGAACGGCCCGGGACGGGAGCGGGCACCCGGAACGCGATGCGGTAGGCAGCCATCGCCGCCGCCTCGCCGGTGAGCTCCTCCGGACGCGCCGGACCCGCGGCCTCGGCGAGGAACGCCTGCAGTGCCGCGGCGTCGGCCGGGGTCAGATCCGCGTCCAGCAGCCCGTCGACAGACTCGAGGCGGGCGCCGGGGAGTTGCTCGTGATTTGTCATCTCGGGTCCTTCAGCGCGCCGACGCGCGGATCCGTCACACCGTCGGCGGACGAGTTTTCGGGAGCGCCCAGTTGCTTGGCCAGGTTGCGCAGGCCGCGGTGTGCGGCGGTCCGGACTGCCCCGGCCCGCTTGCCGAGCACTTTGCCGGCGGCCTCGGCGTCCAGCCCGACGATGACGCGCAGCATGACGGCCTCGGCCTGGTCCGGCGGGAGGGTCGCGATGAGCGCCAGCGCGGCGTTGCCGTCGACCCGCTCGACGGCCAGGGCCTCGGTGTTCTCGGCCGCCGGCAGGTGGACGTACTCCTCGACCGGCGCGTCCGCCGCGACCGGGCGGCTGCGACGCCGGCGGACGTGGTCGAGCGCGCGGTTTCGGGCGATCGTGGCGCACCAGCCGCGAAATCCGTCCGCGTCGCCTTTGAACGACGCCAGGTCACGGGCGATCTGGAGCCACGCGTCGGACGCGACGTCCTCCGCCTCGTCCGCGACGAGGACCCGCAGGTAGCGCAGGAGCGCCGGGCTGGACGGTCCGGTAGACGACGCGGAACGCGTCCTCGTCACCCTTTCGGGCGCGCTCGACGGCGACAGCGAGCTCGCGGTCGTCCGTCATTCGGCCGGAGTCCCCCGTGTCCGGCAATGGGTTGGTCATCCTCCGACGCAGCCGGGCGGGGTCAGGTTCCGCCGACCCCGCGGATTCCTGCCGGCAGGACGGTCACGTCGACGCTCGGGGTCGTACCAGCCGGCGAGCTGCGTCAGCACGGCGACCAGCACGATCAACAAGCCCACCAGGGCGAGTCCGTCCGCCCACCTCATCGGTCCAGCTCCCGGTAGGTGCCGGGCGTCACGGAGAACAGGGACGGCGGGGGGTTCGCGATGTAGCAGGTGTCGAGCGACGACGTTGAGGTTGCCAGTAAGGTCCAGCGTGTCCGCGTACATCATGCCGATGTGGTTGGACGTGCCGTTCGCCTTCTGCAGCTTGCCGAACGGCGCACCCGAGCCGAGGTAGAGCGAGGCGGCGATCTGGGTGTTGCTGGCCAGTTTCGCGTCGCCGCCCATGATCACGACCAGCAAGCGAGGCGTCGAGGCACAGCGGGTTGGTCGCGTCGAGCTTGAGGCGGGAGAACAGCGGCGACGTACTCAGCGGATTGAGATCGACCGTGCCGCCGTTGAGGTCGAAGAACAGCACGGAGTGCGGGTTGGTCGGCACGGCCCACCCGCCGGTCGACTCGTAGTAGTTGCCTTGCGCCTGCGCCGTCACCCGCAACTGCTCGATCTCCGCGGCGGTCAGCGCGGGACGCTTGATCCCGAAGGACTTGAACAACGCGCGGTCGTCCTTGATGAAGGATCCGTTGACGTCCCACGACCCGTCGAGGTCGTAGTCGTGCTGTTGGTACGCCGGGTTGGACGTCGCCGGAGCGCACGGCGCGAGCAGCGCGGGCAGGAGGCCGCTCGTCAGGCTGCCGCCGAACTTGTCCTGGTCGAAGGGGTAGTCATCGTTACACGCGAGCAGCGAGGTGAGGCCGCCCAACAGGCCGGTGAGCCCCTTGTGGACGGGCTTTGCGGTGTTGGGGCAGTACTGCCCGGACCCGTTCGACTCGGTAATGATCTGCGAAGAGTGCACGCCGGCCGGTACGCCGTAGGCGAGGTCGAGCCCGGCTGCGGTGTTGATGTCGAGATGGTCGCGTTTGTAGACACAGCCCGTGGAGAACACGCTCATGTTCTGGATGTCGACGGTGCCGACCAGGTTGATCGTCCGTCCGAATACTGCCTTCGGCAGGTCGATCGGCGCGACCGTCACCTCAGTTTCGAGCACACGTTGTGCCGGCCCACCCGCGGTCCCGGCCGACCGGATCTTGAACCTGCCAGGGACCGACGCGGTGTTCGGTGGGATCGGCTCGATGTACGCCTCCCACCGCCCGCCGCCCGCCACCTGTGCCGACACCGGGTTGGTCGGGCTCCACGGGTTCGTCGTACAGGTCGTCAGATTGCAGCGCAGCTTGCGAGTTCCGTACGTCCGGATGTACGTCGTCGCCTGCGCGATGCCGGCCTCGGCGGAGTCGAGAGCGGTGCCCGCCTGCTGTGCGCTCGTCGAGCCGCGCAGGTTGCCGATAGCCAGGGACGTCGCGGTCGCCCCGAGCGCGACCACCAGGGCCATGATCATGATCGTCACGATCATCCCTGAACCGGAATCGGCGCTGCCGCGGTACAGCCGGCGAGGGAACGGGTTGCGGAAGGTCGGCAGGCTCATCTCGTCAGCTCACATTCCGGTTTCGAAAGTCGACCTGCGTGCGGTAGGTCTGGTTGCGGGCGCCGTCGGCGACGGAGACGGTCACGACGACGGAGTCGATAAGCGCGAGCTCGGCCGCGTCGGGGATCCCGTCCTTGTCCCCGACCCCCGTCTTCGCGTCGAGCTCGGCCCAGGTCACGACGCCGTCGGCGTTGCCGTCGTGCTGCCACAGGCTGCTGTGCAGCTCGAGGCCGAACCCGGTCACGTCGCTCGCGAGGATCGGCGTCGTGATCGCGGTGCCCGAGGCGTCGTCGATCGTGAGCGTGAGCTTCCCGGTCGAGGGGGTGAACCGGTAGGTGAGCACCTCCGGGTCGGACGCGTCGAGGTCGCGCAGGCCGTCGTTGTCGAAGTCGGCGAAGAAGGTGATGGACGATGCGGACGTCGGCGTCGCCGGCAGGTCGACGCGGTCGATCGTCCCCGCCTGACGTAATTCCCGGACGAGACGCTCCATCGCCAATTGGGTCTCGTGCAACAGATCCGAGTTGCGTTCCGAGGCCACCGTCGAGCGCTGCATACTCAGCACCATCCCGAGCAGCACCGAACCCAGCATCGACAGGAGCACCATCCCGACCAAGAGTTCGATCATGGTGAAGCCGCGGTCCTGACGTGCCTGCCGCGTCACCGGTTGTCCTCGGCGTAGCAGCTGGAGGCGCCTACCGCGATCGATACGGCGGACGCAGGGTCCCCCGCGCCCCGCACCGGCTTGGTCTGAACGGTCACGACCGCCGGCACGGTGAGAGACGCGACCCGACCGGACGTGGACTGCGCCACCCCCGATGTCGTCAGGCCCGCCCAGGACTCGATGTAGTCGTCCAGGTATCGCGTGTCGTCGACTCGAATCGTCGAAAGGTTCACCGCGGCGAGCGGGTCCGTCGACGTGTTCTCGTCGATGATTCCCAGCGAGACATATTCACCGTGGCCGGGAAAGAGCACTATGCCGAAGATGTCGAGGAGAGCCGGCGTCCACTTCCAGTACGACACCTCGGCGCGGTAGTCCTTGGTCACGCTGGGAGTGTGCGCGACGCCGGAAACCTTGCAGCGCGCGGAGGATCGGGCCGTGATCCGGATCAACCCGTCGGGCGCGGTGCTCGTGGGCAGGACGCGGACCACGTTGTTCTTGGCCGCGCCACACGCGTCCACGGACAGCGGTCCGGTCGGAGCGGTCTCGTCGGTGCTGTTGAGATAGCCGCTGGCCGTCACGTGCGACGTGGGACCGGTCAGGCTGAGCGCGCACTGGTAGAGCCCGCCGACGAGGCTCGGGACCAGGTCGCCGACCTCGCTGGCCAGCGGCGCGTCCAGGGTGACCAGGTCGGTGTCGAGGCCCGCCAGGCTCACCGAGCCGGTCTTGAAGCGGAAGCCGTCGCGGGTGACTACGTCCGGAAGCAGCGTATGGACGGGGTTGATCAGGCCGGGGATTCCCTCGACGCCCGCCCGCGGGAGCCCGTTGGCCGCCGAGACGACGAACGGCGTGATGACGCTCGCGCCCCAGCAGATGCTCGAACAACCTGCCACCAGGTCGCCCTGACCGGTGTTCAGATTTGCGATGTTGGTGTACGGCGCGCTCACCGAGAGGGACGAACCCGTCTGCAGGCCGGCGGCGGAGCTCGCCGCGCCGATCGAGGTGAGGCTCGCCTTCGCTTCGCTGGTGTTGAACAGCGAGCCGTTCAAAGCCAGCTGACCACCCGTCAGGGTCAAGGTCTCGGTGCCGGCGGCAGCAGCCGACCCGACCTCGACGGCCGTGGAGCCCGCGGCCAGCTTGATCTGCGGGGTGGACGGCGTCTGCGGCGGCGATCTGCGTGTAGACGGTGACGGGGCGCCAGCTCCCGTGGTCGTTGTAGAACGCGGTCGCGGTGACCCCGACCTGCTGGACGGGCGCGCGGTCGCGTCCGGCAGTCTGGCTGTTGTAGGTACCCGCCGGCGTAACGATCGTCGACGGCGTCGTCGCAGAGACGAACTGCGTGTCGAGCACGATCGCGAAGTTCGCGGGCACCGAGTTGGTGCCGGGCGCGACGACGTACCGGTAGAACGCGCCGGCGGGCTCGTAGGAGCAGCGGGCCGAGCTCGCCGCCGGCACGTAGCCGCTCCAGGTCGCGAGCGGTTGCTTCGGTGCGGCCGCCGTGCCGCAGATCGGGGCGGCGCTCGGCGCAGCGAGATTCCGGTAGTAGGTGTCGAGCAGGTCGAGGTGGTCACCGGCCGCCGGCGCGACGCGGAACGGCAACGTACGCATGGCGTCCAGCTGCCCTTGGAGGACACCTTTCGCCTGGGAGGCCAGCTTCGCCTTGTTCGTCGCGCGGAACGAACCGATGAACTGCGGCCCCGCGGCCGCCAGGATCATTCCCATGATCATGACGGCGACGACGATCTCCAGCGTGCTGAACCCGCGGTCGCGCCGGGCGCTCAGGAAGCTATGCACGGGTCACCCGACCGGTCAGGCCTTCGACGCTGACCGTCCACACCTTGCTCGCCCCGACCCGAGTGACCTGGACGGAACCGGCCCAGGCCGTCCCTCTCGGCTTGAACGTCACCCCGGTCGTCGGGCCGGACGGGCCGACGAATGCCGGCGCCGTAAGGCGGACCGCGTTCGCGTCCGGGCGGAGGTTGCCCTGGAGCAGCACCCGGGCGGCCTCGTTGCACGCCCCGCGGTACATCCCGTACGTCTGCGCGGCGACGTTGAAGTCCACGCACGTGGCCCGGCCCTCGGTAACGGCCCGCTGCTGGGCCTCGCGCAGGACGGACTGGATGCCCGCCGCGGTACCGGAGTGCTCGCGCGCCTGAGACCAGCCATGCAGGCCTCCGACGGAAATCGCGGCGAGGGCGGTGAAGACGGCCATCGCCCACATGACCTCGACGAGGGTGAATCCTGCACAACTCGAGCGGTCGACCGCACTCCGAGGTCGGTCGAGTCCGGACACGTCGCGCATTGTCGCTCCCCCCAAGTGGACGCTTGTTCAACCCGTTCAGGGGGAATCTTCGACATGTCCGCCGGTGACCTTGAGGAAATCTTGAACCACTCATACATCCGCCCCAGAACTTGCGTCAGGCGACTCCTCAGTTGGTCTGCGACATACGGAAACGGCCCCCGTCAGGACAACGGCGGCCGTTCGAATTTATTGTTGCGAACTGACGAACACTCAGATTGCTGCGGAGTTTTCCCGAGCCTTCTTGAGCAGGTTGCCTTCCCACGCCAGCGCGACGACCCACGTGATGCCGGCGAGCAGGGTCAGGTAGAGGCCGAACGCGGCGAAGGCGTTCATGTCGCTGAGGCCGATCATCACGACCAGAGCCGCGGCGATGCCGGAGACGGCGAAGCTCGCGTTCTCCGACATCCGCTTGCGACCGACGACGTCGGAACCGAACGCCAGCGACGCGAGCCCGGCGAGCGCGGCGATGAGCGTGATCTTGCCGTCGCCGCGGAAGCCGATGACGCTGATCCCGAACAGGGACATCCACGGCAGGAACGCCGCGACCGCCACTGCGACCATGCTGCCGCCCGCGAGGAGCTGGGGACGAGTGAGCACCTTCAGGTCGAGCGCGGTGCTGCTGGTCGAATCGGTCGTCATTTCGGTCTCCACGTGAGTCATGGCCGCAAACCGGTCACGATCTTCGACCCGCCGTCGGGCCGGCTGGTTCCGGTTCGCCGCCGGAACCAGCCGTTCGGCTCGGACCCCCTCCACCGAACGTCGGCGGTGCTGCGACTCAGAGTTCGGCGAATGTGAGCCGGTCGTACGGGGCGGTGAGCGGCTGGGGGAAGTACAGCGGCGGCGTGCTGCGCAGCGCCCCGTCGTACTCGAAGTTGGTCTTGTAGCCGATGTCGACGTCGGCCGCGGCCAGGTTGAGCGCAGGAAGGCGTAGTACACCGACGCCGGCGCTGACGTTGAGCAGGTCGGCGGCGATGACCCCGCGGTACTTCTGCGCGATCGAGCCGCGAACCGTCAGGGTCGGCGGGGTGATGTTCAGGCCGACGAGCTCATTGAGCACTGTGGCGGTCAGACCTACCGTCAGGAGCGGCAACTGCATGCCGAACCGGTGGTCTCGAGACAGGATCGACGCCTCCACCGTGACGTCGTCGCCGTAGCCCGGCACCGCCTGCAGCACGTCGCTCAGGTCGCCGGTGGTGACGGCGCCCCGAAGGCCCGACAGCGAGGTAAGCAGGCCGGTCGGGAGGGACTCCAAGGACAGGCACGTGCCGACGGCCAGGACGCACTGGAGCGGGTTGTAGACCTCGACCGGACCGGTCGCGATGAGGCCGAGCCGATCGTCGTCCGCGCTGTCGGACGTCCGGTACGTGGTGTTGCCCATAATGATGATGTCGCCGGACACACCGGCCGTGACCTTGCCGTCGAGCACGCCGTCGACGAACAGCTTGCCGGCCCGGCAGTTCGAGCCCGCCACGTTGGCGGAGGTCAGCAAGCCCGCGACCACGTTCGTGTCGACCGTCGAGTACATCCCGAGCGCGGAACCCAGCAAGCACTGGACGAAGGTCGGGTCCGCCGGGTTGATCGCGGCCGGCGGTGCCGCGGCGGTGCCGGCCGGGTTTTCCTGGACGTAGATTGCGCCACTGGTCGGGATGTCGACCAGCGTGCCGGTTGCGACGAGCCCGTTGACCGCGTCCCGAAGTCCGAGGCCGGTCAGCAGGCTGTTGTTGAGCACGTTGGACAGCGGGAGCGTGACCACGCTGCCTAGGGGTCGCAGGACCGCGCACAGGAGTCCGCCGATCAGGGCCAGGCTGCACACACCGGCCTGGTTCAGGGTGGTGACGACGACGTTGACCGGCGTGTTCAGCAGGTCGCTGGGGATGCCGCCCCCGCAGGCCGGTGTGTTCGGCGTCTGCGGGCTCCACACCCGCATCTTGTTGTTCTCGAACTTGATGCGCGTCGGCCCGTAGTACGTGCAGCCGCCGGCGGCCGCTGCCGCCGCCGTCCGGATGTCGGCGAGGCCGTCCGTGGGCATCGTGAGGTCGTCGGCCCAGGTCGGGTCGCCCTCGTTGAAGTCCGGGTCGGCGCCGTTGCGCTCGATGACGCACGCGGTGGCGTCGGCGGCGCAGGTGTTGCCCGCCGCGGTGACCCGGCTGTCGAAGGTCGCGTCGCCGACGGCCTCGAACACGTCGGCGGTGTGCACGCGGCTGCCGTCCGTGCTGTCACCCGTGCGCCAGGCGGGGACCTTGCAAGCGGCGGGACGCGGGGGCACGTCCCCGGCCCGGTTTCCGCAGTTGGCCGGCGCTCCGCCGAGGAGGTCGGGGTAGGCGAACTTGTCGGTCGGGTCCGCGGCTTCGACCTCGGAGTAGTAGAGGTAGTCGGTGAAGCCGAGCTTCTTCGTCGTGACCTGCACGGATCGTTCGATCCCGCGGGACTTGCCCCCCGCGGTGACGGTGATCAGGTTCCCGGTCTGGACGGCGCTGTAGCGGAACTGCGGGCAGTTCGGCAGCGCGGTGGTGCAGGCGGTGCCGTCGGCGTCCTTGGACCCCGGGACCGCGGTCCACGCGGGCGCGGCGGCGGCGGCCGTCGCGAACGAGGCTCCGGCATTGAGGCGCGCGACGAAGTCGTCCACCCCGGCCTGCGCGGCCTGGACAGCCGACCCGAAATCCTGGCCGCGGCGGGAGCTCGTCATCGACTGGATTGCGTAGGCGCCGATCAGGCTGACGCCGAGCACGATGGCGGTGCCGACCCCGATGACCCAGATCATGGCGAAGCCTGCGTCACTCGCCGGGGCACGCCCGGTGCGCGGATCGCGGCCTCGCATGATGTTGCGAATCGCAGTAAGCATTCAGGGCCCCATCACGGAGTTCGGCAAGAAGACGGTCGATCGTGCGCTGGTTCCGGCGTAGTCCCGGCCGCCGGCGACGGGCAGGTCCACCGCGACGCAGGAGATGTCGGCCAGGTCGGGCGCGGTCCCGAAGGTGGTGCACCCCTGGTCGGCGAAGGTGAAGACCGGGGTGACGACCGGCCAGGTGAGGCCGGTCGACAGGACCCGCGTGACGCAGCCTGTCCCGCACGCGGTGCTGGGCGCGGCGACCGGCACGGCCGCCGGCCGCACCTGCTCGACGAACCGCCCCGTCCCGAGCTTGCCGGGGTTCTGCTCGACCAGGAAGGTCGTCAGGTTCGCCTTGCCACCCGTGACGCCGTGGTTGGCGAAGAAGGTCACGGCGGCGCCCGTGGCCGAGGTGAAGGCCGCCTCGCACGGTGCCGTGGTGCAGGCCGGGTTCAGCTGCTCGGGCCGCACGGCGGTCCGCAGCTCCTTGGTGACGGAGTCCATCGCCACGCGCAGTTGGTCGACGTTGGTCAGGCGCCCTCGGGTGCCCTCGTTCGACCGGATCATGTTGATGGCGAAGGTGCCTAACAGGCCGATCACCACGGTGAACAGGCTGATGCCCACGACGATCTCGACGAGGCTGAAGCCGGCGTCCCCGTTCTTGGCCTTCGCTCTCCGGCCGTTCGCGCCGGTGCGCAGCGCGCGCATCACGACAGGAGGGTGGAGTTGATGACCGGCTTGACGCCGCCCATGTTCGGCCAGACGACCTTCACGTCGACCCGCAGGATCGACCCGGTGGCGGCGGTGAACGGTGAGCCTGCGGGGCCCGGCGACGCGACTGGCGTCCAGCCACGTCGCCGTGCAGGCGAGGGTGTAGCGACCGTCGCCGAAGTCGACCTCGGCGGCACGTGTGAGGCAGTTGGAGTTGACACCGCCCCGGGCGACGTTGAACTGGGCCCGGACGCGCTCGACCTCCTCGGCCGCGAGGTTGGCCGCGCGGACTCGCTCGCGGTTGTCGCCGGCGGTATGGAGGGAGTCGATCGCCATCGTGGCGGCGGCGATCGCCAGGACGGAAAAGATCGCGATGGCGATCACGATCTCCATCAGGCTGAAGCCTGCGTCCCGAGGGGTTTTCGACCCCGGCACGGACTTTCGCGGCAAGGCGAGCCCCTCTGCTGCTCGGCATTCTCCGATCCGGGTGAAGGGTCGGTGCCGCGCGAGGGCGAGTTAAGGGGTGTCGGCCCAGGTCAGGCCAACCTTTCCCCAAATGGGGGGTGCTGACGAAGCGTCAGATCATCAGAAAGGCGGACGTTCTCCGCAGTCGTCGCTCTTCGGCATCGGCTCCGACCCCCGCTCGCTCGACCCTTTCGCGAGCGAAGTCGGTGCCGGCTTGCCGGCCTCGGCTCCGGCCGCCGGGTTCGGTTCTGCTTGCGGCGGGGGCTTCGTCTTGTACCGATGCTTCGACGGGGTCGTCCAGATGACTGTGCCGTCGGGCTCCAGCGTGTACGACCAGCCGGGCATGTGCTTGATGCGGTGGTGGTGCTTGCAGAGCGCCGTGAGGTTGTGTTCGTTCGTCGGGCCGCCCTCGGACCTCGGGACGCAGTGGTCGAGGTCCGATCGCCAGGCCGGACGGTTGCACCCGGGGAATCGGCACGTGACGTCGCGGGCGACGACCCGCTCGCGCAGTTCGGCCGGCGGGGCGTAGCGCGTCGTGCCGTAGTCGACGACCGCTCCGCTCAGGGGGTCAGTCACCAGGCGACGCCAGGTGCCGTCCGCAGCGAGCGCTCGGGCGACGTCGGCGGTGATCGGGCCGTAGCCCGCGAGCTCACCCGGCAGCTCGTCGAGGCCGAGCAGGGTGGTCAGCGAGACGGTGACCCTGACCTGGGTGCTGACATGCGCACGCCCCGGGTAGCGGAGCAGGTCGACGAGCGCGTCCGCACGGCGAGCGTCCATCGTGCGGTCGTCGCTCGGCCCGCCGCCCGTATTCTGCGCGTAGGTGTCGATGATGCCGAGGATCTCCATGACCCGCTCAGCCGGCAGCAGGGCCTCCAGCAGCCCCATACCGTCTGGCTGCGGGCTCCACCCCACCGCCCGCTCCGTGACGGCCTTCTCGCGGCGGCGGCGCACCCGTTCGGGATCAAGCCTCGCGACGGCCCGGCGAGCCGCGGCCCGCACGCCCCGCGGCGTCTTCTCCCGCGCCTTCGGGTGGATGACGCGCTCGACCTCCGCGGCTTCCTCCGGCGTGAGGTGCGAGGTCTCCTCCTCGATCGCCCGCGCCGAGGCGAGCGTGAGGAACCCGCCGCACAGCTCGTCGAGCGTGCGCGGCAACCGCTCCGCGAACGTCACGGCCTCGCCCACCCGGTTCGTTGCCGACCTGGGCGAAAGGCCGAGCATTGCCCCGACCTCGGCCGCGACCCACTGGGAGATCTCGTAGTCCTTCAGCTTCACCGGCGGCGCGGCCTGCACCGCGCGGACGTACGCCGCGATCTCGCGGAGCTCCTCCCCCTGCGCCGCGGCAACCAGCCTGGCCCGCGCGCCGATCCGCTCGACCGCGTCGAAGCCGCTCACTGGATCCGCGGCGTCCAGCAGGTCGAAGAGCAGCCCGCTGACCGACTGCTTCGCCCAGTCCGTCACCGGGGGCTCCGTCGGCTGCTCCTCGAACATCCAGGGGAACACGACGGAGAGCTCCCCAGCGCCCGCATACGCCGCCTGGGCCGACGCGAGGAACGCCATGTCGGCCGGGGTGAGATCCGCCCACGTCTCACCCGAACGGTCGCTCAAGTCGGAACCTGACGGTGCCTCAGGATCGCCTGTCGCTTGCCGGTGTTCGAACATATATTCGATGATCCTCCGTTCGGCCGAGGGACACAAGTGGGCAATCCCGACCATTACTCAGCCATTGAAAGATTTTTGAACATGCCATCAAGAGGCCACGAAGGTCCGCCGACATCTCTCAAAGTCAGCGCCAAGCAGCCCTCGCGTAGAGCCCACCAACTGGGGGCCTCCGGATTGCCGCTCCTACCCGCCAAGGAGAACCCCCGAATGTACACGTGGCTCCGTAAGTCCCTGGACAAGAAGGACGACAAGGGCTTCACCCTCATCGAACTCCTCGTCGTCATCATCATCATCGGCATCCTCGCCGCCATCGCCATCCCCATCTTCCTGAGCCAGCGCAAGAAGGCCGTGGACGCGTCGATGAAGTCCGACCTCCGCAGCATCGCCACCCAGATGGAAACGGCGTTCACCGACACGCAGGCCTACCCGGCTCCCTCCGCCGTGACGCTCACCCTCTCCAACCTGGTGATCTCCCCGGCCGACAGCGTGCGGATGTCCCCGAACAACACGCCGAAGATCTATCTGAACAACGCGGCTGACGCCTTCTGCATCGTCGTCACCAACCCGAACTCCACTCGCGCAATTACTGCCGGCACGGCTGGATACGTTTGGAAGAGCAGCGCCGGCGGTCTCCAGACCGCAAGCACCGACGTGGACTGCACCGGCTTCTCCACCGCCATGGTCGACCTGGTAGCGACTGCGTAGTTCTTCCCCGCTATACCTCCCGGCTCCCGGGAGCGGCGTACCATCGCCGCTCCCGGGAGCCATAGGCATGTCTGGTGCGGGAAATCCAACTTTCGACCTGGGCCGCAGGGACAGGTGAGGAAACTGGCAAAGGAAAGCAAAGAGAATCAAGTTTGAAGTTTAACGAAGGGTCATCAAGGGATCCGGCGTGGCGGCCGAATCTTCAGCACTACATCCCGCAGCCCACACCGAATACCACTAACTGCGGCTGCGAAACCTTCTGCTCCTACCCGCCAAGGAGATCCTGCTATGTACACCTGGCTTCGCAAGTCCCTCGACAAGAAGGACGACAAAGGCTTCACCCTCATCGAACTCCTCGTCGTCATCATCATCATCGGCATCCTCGCCGCCATCGCCATCCCCATCTTCCTGAGCCAGCGCAAGAAGGCTGTGGACGCGTCCATGAAGTCCGACCTCCGCAGCATCGCCACCCAGATGGAAACGGCATTCACTGACACCCAGGCTTACCCGGCCGCAGGGGCCGTGACGCTGACCGCATCGAACCTGGTGATCTCGCCGGCCGACAGCGTCCGGATGTCGCCGAACAACGTCCCGCACATCTACTTGAACGACTCGGGCGACGCGTTCTGCGTCCAGGTCACCAACACCAACTCCACCCGCACCACCGGCGGTTACGTGTGGAAGAGCAACGCCGGTGGCCTCCAGACCACGGACACCGACTGTGCCGCCTTTGCCACCACTCTGACCGACCTCGTCTGACCAGCAGAAGAGCCGACGGTGACCCCGCCGGCCCTCTGAATCCCCGGGCCCCGGGGACGGCGTGCCCGCTGCCCTCGGGGCCTGATTCTGTCTGCACCCGCGTCACTGCCCGCCCGGGAAAGTCCCCTCTTCGGGCCATCAAGACGCTGCCGTCGAGCGCCGAAATTCTAGCAGCGCCGACACCTAGCGGCCCCGAAGAGCACCGATTAATTGGGGCTCGCGGCTCTGCCCTCCTACCCGCCAAGGAGAACCACCATGTACACCTGGCTTCGCAAGTCCCTCGACAAGAAGGACGACAAGGGCTTCACCCTCATCGAACTCCTCGTCGTCATCATCATCATCGGCATCCTGGCCGCCATCGCAATCCCGATCTTCCTGAGCCAGCGCAAGAAGGCCATCGACGCCTCGATGAAATCCGACGTCCGGAGCATCGCCACACAGCTCGAGACGGCGTTCACGGACGCCCAGGCATACCCAGCGTCATTGCCGTTGAGCGCGGCGACGCACAACCTCGCGGTTACCGCGTCGGACAACGTGCGCATGTCCCCGAACAACGTTCCGCACGTCTTCCTCAACACCACGGGCGACGCCTTCTGCATCCAGGTGACGAACACCAACTCCACCCGTGGCACCACCGGTGGCTACGTATGGAAGAGCAACGGTGGCGGCCTCCAGGCCACCGACCTGAACTGCAGCGTCGGTTTTGTCGCGACCGATCTGGTTACCAACGTCGCGTAACACGTAGATTCCGGCGGCAGTCCGCCGCTCAGAGGGCCCGACTCCGGGGGACGGCGAACGCGCCGTCCCCCGGAGTTCTGTCATGTTCGGGGGACCCTTGCCCGCTTGCAAGATTTTTCCGGCCGGTCTCAAGACCAGCCGCGCCGTCGCCGAAATCTCTCTCGACACAGTAAAGCTGCCCCCAAGAAAACCTCTAAATGGGCGCACCCCTTCGCTCCTATCCGCCAAGGAGATCCACCTATGTACACCTGGCTCCGCAAGTCGCTGGACAAGAAGGACGACAAGGGCTTCACCCTCATCGAGCTCCTCGTCGTCATCATCATCATCGGCATCCTGGCCGCCATCGCCATCCCGATCTTCCTGAGCCAGCGCAAGAAGGCCATCGACGCCTCGATGAAGTCCGACCTGCGCAGCATCGCCACGCAGATGGAGACCGCGTTCACGGACACCCAGGCCTACCCGGCCGCGTCGGCCGTCACGCTCACCGGCGCCAGCCTGGCGATCTCCCCCGCGGACACCGTCCGCATGTCGCCGAACAACACCCCGAAGATCTTCCTCAACACCGCTGGGGACGCGTTCTGCATCGAGGTCACCAACCCGAACTCGACGAGGACTGCAGCGGTGCCCGCGGTGCCCGACGACCCGGGCGTCGCCGGCGACCAGTCGGTTCCCGCGATCCCCGCCGGCGCCTACGTCTGGATGAGCAACGCCGGTGGCCTCCAGAGCTCGGTCTCCGCTTGCGGCTCCGGCTTCACGACCACCGACCTGGTCGCATCCTGACCCACCCGGCGGCGGGCTCCCGCCAGCTCGAGTAGTCCCCGCTCCGGGGGTGGCGAGGTCGCCGCCCCCGGAGCTGCGGCAGTAGAAGCCCTCCCCACCCACTGCACCACCCGCCCTGGAGGCGTTCGTGCCGTTCCCCGGCCAGCGGATTCTCGTTACGCTTCCGCTCATCGCGCTGCCGCTGGTTGCGGTCGCCGACCTCGGCTCCGTCGTGCTCGTCCAGCTCTCCGTCCCGGACGACACCCAGGAGGCCGGCCGAGCCGCGACCCAGGCGATCGCCTTCAAGGTGACACCCACCGCGGCGACCCAGGCAAACGCCGAGGCAGCCTTCGCGGCCGCCTCTGAGGTTGCGAGCGTGCACCGTCAGCAGGTGGATCCCACGACCTTCGCGGTGTTGCCGGACGGAAGCGTCCGTCTCACCGTCACCAAGACCGCGCCCACCATGCTTTTCGAGCATGTTCCGGGACTTCGCGACTTCGCCAGGGCCTCGTCCACAGCGACCGTCCCGATCGTTCGATACTGACGGATCGTCAGGTCCAAAGGAGCGCCGTGAACCTGTACCCCGTCACCCAGCCGCCCGCAGCGCTACTCGAATACAATGGCTGGCCGCCCGCCGGCCCTGCCGAGCGCGACGCTGTCCCTTCGCAGCCGGCGACCGTTAACGCTGCCCGCGGCACCTCGCGGGACGGGTCGCTAGGCACCATTGCTTACGCGTTCTTCGCATTGCAGGAGGCCGGTCCGCTAGGTGACCTCCGAACTTTGAGCGAAGGCTGCGCGGGAAATCCCTCCGCTCGCGAGGCCGAGCACCGGGGCCAGAGAACCCGACCCGACGCGTTCGCGCTGCTCGGCGAGATCGGCTTCCTCGACTTCTGAGCGACCCGGAGGCCCCAACTTGACCTCCCCGCCCCAAAGGATTCGCCAACGTCTATCCACGGGCGAACGCCAAATCCCAAGGCGAACGGGCAGAGGTCAAGCCTTGATGGGTTCTCTCCAGCGGCGTCAAGTGGCTACGGCGGTGACGCCGACATATTCGGTGTCAGCGCAGGCAGCAGGCCCGCAGCAGCGGTCGTTGCCGGCATCCGCCGCCACCGAGGAGAATCCCCGATGTTCTCCCCCCTGCGCACCCCAACCGGCGACGACAGGGGATTCAGCCTCGTCGAACTTCTCGTGGTCGTCAACATCATCGGCATCCTCGCGACGATCGCGATCCCAATTTTCCTGCACCAGCGAAAGCAAGCGGTGGATGCGTCCCTCAAGTCGGACGCGCGCTCGGTCGCACTCCAGATGGAGGCGGCGTACACCGTCGACGAGGCTTACCCCGACTCGATCGGTGGGGCCGAGCCCAACCTGATCGTCGGCTCCGAGCTCGTGAAGACGTCTCCGGACAACGTCGTGCAGATCTGGCTCGACGGTGCGGACGCCGACGCGTTCTGCGTCCGGGTGACGAACCCCGGCGGCACGGGCCCCGCGGCCGGCTTCGTCTGGCAGAGCGACAACGGCGGACCTCAGGCCGCCGGCGCGACCTGCACCAGCTACGCCACGGCCGTCTTGTGATTGACACCTGGGGCCGCAGGGTCCCCCCGCCGGAGCATTCGCAGGAGACCCCATGAGCTTTTCGCGGATGGCCGCCACCCTGTCGATCATCGCGGTTCCCATCGTGGCTGTCGCCGATCTCGGTTCGATCGTCGTCGTCCAGATGACCGTGCCGGACGACGCAGCCGAAGCCGGACGCGCCGGAGTCCAGGCGATCGGGTACAACCTCCGTACGTCCGCCGCGACGCCGCAGAACGCGGAAATCGCCTACGCCGCCGCGGTCAGCGTCGCGGAGTTGCACCGTCAGGAGGTCGACCCGCAGACATTCACGGTGTTCGAGGACGGGAGCCTCAAGCTCACCGTCCGGCGAACGGCCCCGACGGTGCTCTTCAAACGATTGCCCGGGCTGCGGAACCTGACCAGCTCGGAGACCACCATGACCGTCCCCGCCAACCAATACTGACGCATAGTCAGCGTCGAGGAGTTGTCCGTGAGTTCGTCGGTAAAGCCGCCCGTCACGCGGCCCGGTACCGTCCCGCGGCTGGCGAGCGTCCCCGCCCAGGCCCCCGCCACCAGCCTGCCCAGCGAGACGCCCGCGCCGGCCGGGAAGCGCCTCGCCGCGCTCGGGTACGCACTGTTCGCCCTGCAGCGTCCCGGCCCGCTGGACGGCCTGCCCACGCTCGCGGAGGCGCGCGCAGCCCCCGCGTCGGGGCGCTCGGCGGAGAACCGCGGCGCCGGCGGACGCGTCGACGCTTTCGCTCTGCTCGGGGAAATCGGCTTTCTCGACATCTGAGCGACGGCGGGACGGACAATCGCGGCATGAGCTCCCGACTGCGCGCGGGCACCCGCGGGATCCCCGTCGTCGAGCTCCTCGTCGTCGTGTTCTTGGTCGGCGTCCTGGTCTCCGTCGCCGGCCCGACGTTGCTGTCGCAGGAGAGCAAGGCCGTCGACCTGACCGTGAAGTCCGACCTGCGGACCATCGCCACGCAGCTCTCGACGCTGGACGCCGAGTCCGGCAAGGTCAAGGCGCGGTTCGCCGCCCCCGTCCTGACGCTCGGCGACGCGAAACTTAACCTGGCGCCCGGCAACGTCCCTCGGCTCTTCCACAAGGGCGCCGACCGGTTCTGCGTGCAGATCACCAACCCCGGCGCAACCGACCCGTCGCGCGGGCTGGTATGGAAACTGGACGCCGGCGGCCTGCAGCCCGCCGGCCAGACCTGCGCCGGCTACCGAACCGCCCTGCTCTGACCGGACGGTTCAGCGCGGACCCGCGACCAACTCGCTGCGCGCCTGCCGGACCGTCAGTTCCGTCGCCGGGCCCTGCACCGACACCGTGCCGCGGATCTCCCGCGAGCTTCCCCCGTCGACCCGGTACCGCGCCCGGTACTGCGTCGTCACCGACGCCCGAACGGTCGCCGAGTCCGCGAACGTGTGCCGCGCGTGCGTCGACTTGGTGGTGTCCTCCGCGCCGTCGCCGAACACCCAGCGGTAATTCACCGGCCGGATCAGCACCGTCACCCGATGCCCCCGGATCCGGCCGAGCTCGTGCTCCTTCGCCGGCTCCTCGACCGAGAACGTCGTCGAAAGGTTCACCAACGTCCCGCCGACCGGGGACGTGCGCACCTCCAGCCCGGGCAGCTTCATCTCCCTGAACTCCCGCCGGACCAGCTCGTCGAGACTGGCCCCCGGCGACTTCGGCTCCGCGATGCACACCTCGTCGCCTCTGGTCAGCGGGCCGGCTCGCTCGCCGGTAATCGCGTCGACGACTTGCGACAGCCGGTACATGGTCTGGCCGTCGCGGTCACCCGATGCGCGACAAGGAACAGGTTCGCAAGACGCAGTCCCCGCGATGATCGGTGCGCCGCCGACCTCGCAACTCGGTAGAAGGCTCACCCGGACGACGGTCTTCGGCCGGCCGGCGGAAGTGTCCCCCCGACCTGTCTCAATCGGTCTGCTGTTCGAATTGAGCACCGATGCGCACCGAACCACCGCTGGCGGGCAGGTCTGTCTCCCAAGAAACACCGTCGTCGTCGTTCGATCCAAACGCGGCTGACGGCGAGACGCCAGCGAGAAGAGCGCATGCCAGGGCGAGCGGCCAGGCTGGCCGACATGGGCTCACTCGTCAACTCCAAGCTTGAGCTCAGCGACCTTCCACTCGCCCTCGCGCCAGTCCAGGTAGAACACGAACCGGAGTTGCGCGCCCCTCGTGCTCCGACACGGTCTTGCCGGCTGAATCGAGGTGCACCTCTCGGGAGACGGCTACCTCGACCAAGACCTGCGGCGTCTCACCGGCCTTGAGCGGCGTACCTGCCACGTCCTCTGCCTCGAGCTTGCCGCCGGTGATTCGCCCACCCGTCCCGTACGTCTTCTCCACCGCGGCAATGCGCTTCTCACAGCTCTTGCACGCAGCAAGCCCCAGCGCGCGCCACGGCCCTACATCTCCGGTGGCGAAAGCCTCGTTCGCCACCGTGATCCAGTGGCGAACGAAAGCCTCAGCCCCCTTCGCGGTGTGGTCGCGCGCTGCCACCGGCATCGAGGAGTCGGCCGGGGACGGCTCGGGCGATTTCGTCGGGCCCGCTGTCGCGGTCGGGGTCTCAGACGGCTCGGCGGAGGAACCGGACGTCGCGGCGGGGAGCGCCTGCCCCTCGGGACCAGCCCCACCGCACGCAGCAGCGCTCGCCAGCACTGCGCCGGCGACGAGAACCCCCGCAAATCGGGCACCCCAACCCATACGCCGCACCCTAGGACTCCCAGCGTCCGCGCGACCACAACCCGCGAACCTGTGGACGGAACGCGACCCTTGTCATCCGTTAACGGGCGGTGTCGCCCGTCCTGACGGATGACAGGCCCGGTGACAGCCGACAAGACCCTCAATGCGGACCTGCGACCAGCTCGCTCCGCGCCTGCCGGACCGTCAGTTCCGTCGCCGGGCCCTGCACCGACACCGTGCCGCGGATCTCCCGCGAGCTTCCCCCGTCGACCCGGTACCGCGCCCGGTACTGCGTCGTCACCGACGCCCGAACGGTCGCCGAGTCCGCGAACGTGTGCCGCGCGTGCGTCGACTTGGTGGTGTCCTCCGCGCCGTCGCCGAACACCCAGCGGTAACTCACCGGCCGGATCACCACCGTCACCCGATGCCCCCGGATCCGGCCGAGCTCGTGCTCCTTCGCCGGCTCCTCGACCGAGAACGTCGTCGAAAGGTTCACCAACGTCCCGCCGACCGGGGACGTGCGCACCTCCAGCCCGGGCAGCTTCATCTCCCTGAACTCCCGCCGGACCAGCTCGTCGAGACTGAGCTGGGGGTGCTCGCCCGGCGTCGGTATGCACACCTCGACGCCGAGCGTCCAAGGGCTCAACGTCTCCTTGGTGACCGAGTCGAGGGTCTTTCGCATGCGGAACTTAGCCTCGCCCGGACGACCTTCCGGGTCCTCACACGCCACGGGATCGCACGAACCCGTCGCCGCGACGATCGGCTCCGCGCCGGCCCGGCACTTCGGCAGAAACTTGGTCTCGGGGAGGACTCTGGACCTTTCGACCGATCGGCCCGAAGTGCCGCCCCGCTGGTCGGTTTGCTTTGCGCCAACCACTACCGAGCCACCCGTCTCTTGGACGCGCGCGGCCCACGTAGAGCCGTCATCGTTGTCTGCCGCCTGTGCATGCGTGGGGCTCAGGCATCCCAGTCCGATGGCGAGGACCAGTGCGACCGGCCGGAGCTTCACTCCTCGACCCCGACCTTGACTTCCGATATCGACCAGGCGGAGCCGCTCCAGCGCAGAAAGAACACCAACTTGACCGGCCCGCCAGCGTCCTTCGACAGCACCTTTCCGTCGCTGTCTCGGTGGACCTCCGGCGACGCATCGGCGTCGACGGTCACCAAATGGACGGCGTCGTCGCGGATCGGAGTCGACACCATGTCAGCGATCTCGAGCTTGCCCCCGTCGATGCTGCCGCCGTCCGCGTAGGCCTTGACCACGTCGTCTGCCCGCGCAGCGCAGGCCTTGCACGAAGGCTCCGCCATATCCGTCCACGACTCGACGTCCCCTGACGCGAACGCCGCGTTCGCCAGGGTGATCCAACGCCGCACGTACGCTTCGGCACCCTCGACCGAGTGCGCGGCAAGGGTGGAGCCGGAAGGGTCGGGAGACACTGTCGGGCTCGAAGAGTCGGTCTGCACCGGACCCGCGGCCGGGCTCTCAGACGGCTCGGCGGAGGAACCGGACGTCGCGGCGGGGAGCGCCTGCCCCTCCGGACCAGCCCCACCGCACGCAGCAGCGCTCGCCAGCACTGCGCCGGCGACGAGAACCCCCGCAAATCGGGCACCCCAACCCATACGCCGCACCCTAGGCCAGCGTCACCGCGCGACCACAACCCGCGAACCTGTGGACGGGACGCGAACCTCGTCGTCCGCTGGCGGGTATTGAGGACGGGTGAGCACGGATGCCGAGACGGACTAAGAGACCGACTCGATCTTCAGGTCCGTTACGAGCCACGACCCACCGCGGTGTTCGAGGGCGAAGACGAAATTGTGCTTGTCGGCCCCGTACCGCTGGACGATCTCGCCGGTCGCGGCCATCGACTCCTGCGCGGAGATGGTGACCTTGACCGTGACGGGGGTCGCCTTGTCTTTCTTGGCCTGGTCGGCGGTGGTGGCGGCGATGGCGATCTCTCCGCCCATGAGGTGGCCGCCGCCCTTGTACACCGTGTCCACCCGCTCGATGAACGACGTGCAGGACGCACACGAGGACGCGCTCAGCTCGTTCAGCTCGTCCGTGTCGCCGGTGAGGCTCGCGACGTTGGCGAGGTCGATCCAGTGGCGGGCGAAGGCCTGCGCGCCGGCGGCGGAGTCCTCGGACGCGATCTTCGGCATCGGGGCGGCGGAGGGCAGCTCGCCCATCGGCGCGGACGTCGAACCGGCTTGCGCGCCGGGCCCGGCGGACGACGACGCCTCCGGTGTGGACTCGGACGTCGCGTCGGGGACGGCCTCGTCCTCAGCCTTGTCGCCACCGCCGCACGCGGCGGCACCGAACAGCATCGTGCCGGCAACGAGAACCCTCGCGAAGGGAGCAGACCAAGCCATAGCCCGCACCCTAGAGCCCGGGTGTTTCACCGCGAAAACGGGTGCGGCCCGAGACCGGGAGGAGGAAGGGAATCGAGCGTCAGCGCTGGCGCAGAAGGACGGCCCCGGCGGCAGCGCCGACCAGCGCGACCCCACCGGCGGCGACCTGGGCTTCGCGCCGGCCGGTCAGGGCGCGCGCCTTCTCCCACGCCGCGCCGGCCCCGCGGGACGTCGCGGCCTTCGCGTCCGTGAACCGCGCCTGGACGGCGGCCGGGGTGTCGGCCACCCGCTCGCCGCGGCCCCGCGGGGCAGGCTCGGCGAACGCCGCACCGCCGAAGCGGTTGCGCAGGACGTCGACAATCTCGTCGATCTGCTGCTGATCGGGGTTGATGGTCACCGAAGATCCCCGTTTCTCACGGTCAGGCATGCGACTTGGACTTGGACTTCTTGAAGAAGGAGAAGCCCCCCGGGCCGATGCCGAAGCCCAGGATGAGGAGGAAGACGCCGAAGAGGATCTGGCCCTGGAAGACCTGCACGATCCCGGCGACGACGAGGATGACCGACACGACCCACATAAGAAATCCCATGGGCAGTGGAGTGACCGCCGGCGGTGGTGGCTAAACCGCGCTATGACGCACGCAACTACAGCCCCGACAACACCGGGACGACCTCGGCACCCACCCGGCGGGTGAACTCGACGGGGTCGCCCGCGCGGGATGAGGTCGACGACCGCGACGCCGAGCCCCGCGTAGGCCTTCATCGTCGTCAGAAACGCCTTCAGGTCGTCGAACGGGTCGACCACCGACATGACCGTGACGCCGATGGCCCCGTAATCCCGGCCCTCGGTCTCGCAGTGCCCGCGCAGGATGTCGAGCTTCGCCGCGATCTCGGCCGGGGAGCCGACGATGTTGCACTGGTCGGCGTACCGCGCGACGAGGCGCAGGGTCTTCTTCTCCCCGCCGCCCGGCGATCATGATCGGCGGACGCGGCCGCGAGATCGGCTGCGGGACGCACAGCGTCTCCTCCAGCCGGTAGTGCTTGCCGATGAACGGCCCGTCCTCGCCGGACCACATCTGCAGGCAGATCTGGACGGTCTCCTCCAGCCGCTCGAACCGCTCGGCGACGGGCGGGAACGGGACGCCGAGGCCCAGGTGCTCGCGGTCGAACCACGCCGCGCCGATACCGAGGGCGGCGCGGCCGCCGGACAGCACGTCGAGGGTCGTCACGGTCTTCGCGAGCAGGCCCGGGTGACGGTACGTCACACCCGTGCACAGCAACTGCAACGTCACGGTGGACGTGTGCGCGGCGAGGAACGCGAGGGCCGTGTAGCCCTCCAGCATCGGCTCGGTGGCGGGGCCGATCGGCGGGATCTGGAAGAAGTGGTCCATGAACGAGACGTAGGCGACGCCGGCGTCCTCGGCGGCGCGGCCGAGGTCTGCGATGGTGGGCGCGATCGCCTCGGGCCCGCCGGGCCAACTGAAGTTGCCGACGTGGATTGCAGTCTGAATACCCATCAGATTCTCCAAGCGAGAGGCTAGCGAGAGAGCAGCGCGGACAGGACGAAGTCGTGCGCGTGCCGGGCTTTGTCCTCGCCGCGGAACTCGATCTCGTGGTGCACGCCGCTGTTCGAGGTGACGACGACGGTGGACGTGGAGAAGTAATTGCCGGTGAAGCGCGCGTTGCTGATCACCGCGACGCTGGAGATGCTCGAGTACGGCAGCGACACCAGCGCCACCAACCGGCCGTAGAAGGACTTGTCGGCGACGATCGCCCGCCGGTCGGTCAGCGCGATGTAGCCGGTGCCGACCCCCTTCGCGTCGTAGACGGCGTAGAGACGCTCCCCCGGGAGCAACCCGCCCTGGACCTGCTCGAGCTGGTCCTGGCGGTCGAAAATGGGTCCTTCTGCAGAATCGGTCATGCCCGGAGCCTACGGATCTCGGCCGTCCGGCGACTAGTCACGCCGGGGCGGCGAAAGCTTCGCGGCCGCCTCGTGGTTGTAGCACCTGCATCAGCTGGGCGCGCGCCTGCGTACGGCCGCCTGAGCGGATCTACCGCTCGTGAACGACGAACCCGCGGTCCCGCGCGACTGCGACGAGACGGTCGTCGAAGCTCGCGACGGCCCCGCCTACCTGCTCGGCCGCCAGCAAGACGCAGCAATCCGGCAGCCGGAGGCCGGTACCTGCCCGCAACGCCGCGAGCCGCGCGGGCGAACCCTCGTCCAATGGGACGCCGGCGATCAGCAGCAGGTTCAGCGCAGCGGCCGCGCGATCGAGTTGCCCCGCCCGAGCGGGGCCGGCGAGGACCTCCGCCAGCGAGAGGACGCTGGCACCCAAAGGTTCGCCGGCGACACCTGTCAGCAACGTGGCCGCACGCTCGTGATGGACGTCGGAGGCATCGAGATGCCCGATGAGCACGCACGCGTCCAGCACGATCATTCGGGCCACTCTTCGCGAAGCTCGCGCAGGTACTCGGCGGTGTAAACGCCAGTGAGCGCCCCGCGGGTGGCAGTCACGGCGTCTCGACGCTCGCCGGCAAGTCGGGCCTGCTCCCCTACGACGGCGCGATGACCTTCAGCCACGAGACGCAGCAGCAATCTCGCCCGGTTGCCGCTGTCTGCCGGCCACCGCTTCGCGGCGTCGTCCAACGCGCGGGCCACTTCGGCTGTCTCGGTGACGGAATGCCTGGGGAGGGCAGTGGGCATCCCGAAAGTGTAGCACTCACGTGTCAGTGCCGCACCGGACGTACCAGGCCATCCCTTCGGAGTCCCGGTCGAAGGCGAAGCCGCTCTTCTCCAGCACCCGCCGCGAGGCCGGGTTGGCGGCCGCGTGGGTGCACGCGACGACCCGGCGGACGTCGGGGCGGGCCAGCAGCCAGGCGGTGAGGGCGCGGCACAGCTCCGTCCCGAGCCCGCGGCCCCGGTAGGCGCCCGCGAGCCCGTAGCCGATCTCCACCGCGCCCGCCTCGTCGGGCGGGCCGTGCGTGCCGCAGTCGCCGATCACGAGCCCGTCCAGGGTGACGAACCAGCCCAGGTCGGTGCCGTACTCGAGGCCCAGCCGGAGGCCGTCGAGCGTGTCCGCGTGCGGCCACCCGGCCCCGGCGGCGACCCCCGACAGGTCGCCGGCGACGACCGCGGCGGCCACGGCAGGGCTAACCGGCACCAGCACGAGCCGCTCGGACTCGATCGGGTCACGCATGCCGAACGATGCTACGGAGTCCATGATGGGTCCGTGCTCAACCAGCTCACGCCCTCGTTGCGGGGGAAGCAGTGGCGGAACTGGAGCGGGAACGTTCGCGCCCGGCCCGCCCGCGTCGTGCGCCCGCGCAACCTCGGCGAGGTCGTCGCCGCCGTGCGCGCCGCGGCCAGGGACGGGCTACAGGTCCGCCCCGTCGGCGCCGGGCACTCCTTCACCCCGCTGGCGGCCACCAGCGGGGTCCTGCTCGACCTGGGGGACTACAGCGGCGTCCTGCACGCCGACCCCGGCGCGGGGCTCGTCACCCTCCGGGCCGGGACGCGCCTCGGCGAGCTGAACGCCGAGCTCGCCCAGCTCGGGCTGGCGCTGCCCAACCTGCCCGACATCGAGACTCAGACGGTCGTCGGCGCCATCGCGACCGGCACCCACGGCACCGGCGCGACGCACCCGGGGCTGGCCGCCGGGGTGGTCGCCGTCGAGCTCGTCCTGGCGGACGGGACGGTCGCGACCTGCCGCGCCGGAGCCGCCGACCCCGCCGAGGCCGAGCTGTTCGAGGCCGCCCGGCTCTCCCTGGGCGCGCTCGGCGTCGTCAGCACGGTGACCCTGCGGTGCGTCCCCGCGTTCGCCCTGCACGCCGACGAGCGCCCGGTGCCGCTCGACGAACTCCTGGCCGAGCTCGACACCCTCGTCGACAGCCACGACCACCTCGAGTTCTTCTGGTTCCCGCACACGTCGACGGCCCTGGTGAAGCGGAACAACCGCCTGCCGGTCGGCGCCCCGGCCGTGCCGCGGCCGCGGTGGCGCGAGCTCGCCGAGGACCACCTCGTCGAGAACGCCGCACTGTCCCTGATGTGCCGGGCGGCCCGCTGGGTGCCGCCGGCCGTGCCCCTGCTCAACCGGGCGTCGGTCGCGGGGGTGACCGCGCGCGACTACAGCGACCGCTCCGACCGGGTGTTCACCTCACCGCGGGCGGTCCGGTTCGTCGAGTGCGAGTACGGGATCCCGCGGGAGGCCCTGGCGGAGACATTCGCCGGCGTCCGCGAGCTCGCCGCGAGCGTGTCCACCCCGCTGCCCGTGGAGCTCCGCTTCGCGGCCGCCGACGACGTGTGGCTGTCCACCGCGTACGGGCGCGCGTCCGCCTACATCGCCGTCCACCAGTACGTGGGGATGCAGGCCGCCCCGTGGTTCCGCGGTGTCGAGGCGCTCGCCCTGGCCGCGGGCGGGCGGCCGCACTGGGGCAAGCTGCACTCCCTGGGAGCGGCCGAGCTCAGCGAGCGGTGCCCCCGCTTCGACGACTTCCGACGCGTCGTCGCCCGGGTCGACCCCGAGGGCCGGTTCCGCAACCCCTACTTGGATCAAGTTCTCGGCCCGCTGGAGATCTGATCTTCCGTCAGTAGTCGATCTTGACGAAAGATCCACCACATGACGAAGGCCCGAGCCCGCCTCGCGGCGGACCCGGGCCTTCACCAGGGGTATTACTCGCGTGGTGCCACTTCTGTTGCGGTACTGCCTTGGTGCCCTACTTGGCGATCCATCAGATGTTCGACACTGGAGGGCTTCCCGGGCATGCCGGGGGGGTGCAGGCCCGGGAAGCGATCTCCGGTGTCAGACCGTCAGATCAGCTCTCGGCGCCGGCGCGACGCCGCATGGCGATGCCTCCGGCAACGAGCGCGAGACCGAACGGGATCAGGGCCAGGCCGGCCGCACCGGTGTGCGGGAGCTTGGTCGCGTGACGAACGGCGGTCGCCTGGTAGTGCTTCTTGTGGTCGCCGTCCCAGTCCTTGTCGCCCTTGTGGGTCCAGGTGATCGCGCTGCCACCGTTGCCACCGTCGCCACCGGCGCGGCTACCGGCAACCACGTCGACCTCGCACCCGGCCGCACCCAGAACCGCCAGGCCACAGACCGTGACCGGGATGTTCAGGTCGGCGTTGTTGAGCAGCTGGAGGCCGGTCAGGATGCCGTCGTTGTTCGCGCTGACGTTGGAACCCTTTGAGCCACCGTTGCCGCCGTCGCCACCGTCGCCACCGTCGGCGCTACGGCCGTTGCGGCCGAACGCGCCGCCGCCGTTGCCACCGTCGCCGCCGCCGCTACCACCGGCGGTGACGTCGGCCGAGCAGCCCGCCGAAGCCGCGAGGAGCGCGACACCGCAGAGCGTGACCGGGACGTTGAGGTCGGCGTTGTTCAGAACCTGGGCACCGGTGAGGATGCCGTCGTTGTTGCGGCTGATGTTGTCGCCCTTGGAGCCGGCGTCGCCACCGTTGCCGCCGTCGCCGCCCGAGGAGGACGAGCGCTTGCCCGAGGCGGCGCTGCCGCCCTTGCCACCGTCGCCACCGTTGTTGCCACCGGAGGTGACGTCACAGTCGCCACGGCCACGGGCCAGGAGCGCACCGACACCGCAGGCGGTGACCGGGACGTTGGCGGAGAGGTTGTTGCCAACCTGCAGGCCGCTCAGGATCCCGCCGTTGTTGCGGCTGATGTTGTCGCCCTTGCTGCCGCCGTCGCCGCCGTTGCCGCCGTCGCCGCCGTCGCTCTTGGACGAGCTGGACTTCTTCTTGCCGGACGAGGAGGACCCGCCGTTGCCGCCGTCGCCACCGGAGTTGCCACCGGCGGTCGTCTCACAGTCACCGGAGCCGAGCGCGAGGATCGCGCCGACACCACAGACCGTGGCGGGAACGTTGAGGTCCACGTTGTTGAGCAGCTGCAGGCCGCTGAGCAGCCCGCCGTTGCCGGAGCTGACGTTGGAGCCGGTGTCGCCGGCGTTGCCGCCGTCGCCACCATTGCCGCCACCGGCGGCGTAAACGGTCGGGGCGCCGAGGAACAGTGCCGCGCCGGCCGTGAGGAGCACGGCTCCCTTGACCTTCTTCGAGGCTCGCATGAAGCCCCTCCTTCAATGTCTGATGGGTCGTGTCAGGGTCAGGTGTGTTGGTTGGGTTGCACGTTCCGGCCCTGCCCCGAGCGCAGGACCGACACTGACGCGGCGTGTCAGCCGCATCGCCGCTCAGCCGGGCGAAGCTCCCGGGCGTGGAGCCCGTTCGTTCGTCATCGACTTTCGGCTTGTCGGTTCGACGTCCGTCGCGGCGGTTGCCGCGTCGGTCCAGGGCGACACATCCCCAGGAATGACGTCTAGTCCACGGTCCGGTGCGATCCGTTCGCCGGCGGCGTGAACGCCGATCGGCTCGCGGGTCTGCTCCGGGATGGAATTCGGGGCAGGTGTTGTCTTCGCCGGGCTCTCGCTGGAACCCGTCGATCTCGACTCCGTCCCAGTTCGGGGCGGTGGGGAGAACGACGACACCGGGGGCAAGGAGTACGGCGCAGCCGCCTCCGATCTCGACACGGCGGGCTGGTGGAGCTCGCTCACCGTGCGAAGGGACTCGAGTTCGAACCAGATCGGCTCGAAACCGGGAACCCTCTCAGCCGGCGAGGACACCGACTGGATCAGACCGCCCATCACACCGAGGGCGGGCTCACCGACCTGACGAGCCGCGAGGGCTTGCCAGACCGAAGGCACCGAGTCGCCGACCGCCGTGGTGGCGTCCTGCACGACCCGTCCCACATTGCCGACGAACCCCGGAAGGCTCGCCAGCGTGTCCTCTTTCATGGCCATACATTCGTACTCGGGGGTATGAACGTTACTCATGTTTCGAGACGAACATTCACCCTCGCTTGCGCGAACATGTCCGATGTGTGCGGACGTGCCCTCCGTACGTGCACCAGAGACCCGACCCGGCCAGGAAGTCATCGGTTCGACCCCCTCAACCCTGGCCTCGTCGCCGCCGATAACACCGGCATCGACACTCGCATCCGCGCCCCCCGCGGTCCCCTTCGTGGCCGGACTGGCACCACTCGGAGGTATGTGGGACGAGTTCTGGTACTCCACCGCCGGCGAGCCGGTGATGGTGGTGCGTTCGGATGAGGAAACCCCAAGATCGGTGGCGGCCTGGGCATTGGAAGTGCCCAGGACGATCCAGCCGGCCATGAAGAGCCCACATCCGAGAAGGATCCTGAGTGGACTGAGGCGTGGAGTCAGGAGACAGGTTCGTCTCTGATCCCCCACCTTCGTCACGCTCTGTCCTCCGTCTACCTGTCGCCGTATTGCGCGACCGGTGCCTCCCTTGCCCCGCACCCTGTGTCGTCAGGGATGGATGGGATCTACGGGACATGTGAGGCGCTGTGAGGGAAGCGTAACTGCGGCCCAGGGGCCCTGCCACCCAAACGACAGAGATGACCATTCAAAGTCTAAGAAAATGCCCAGACTGTGCGTGTTGCATTTGACTACCCACAGTTACTGGTTTTCACGTCCACCGAAGGCCCTCGAAACCGCCCCCGGCGTCGCTGTGGAACGTTTTGATGGTGCCCTACGGAACGCGATCGGCGCTCGGAAACGCGAGAATTGCCAGGTCAGAACACTTTTCATGACCAACCGCATGCTCGGCGTTAACTTACCGCCGGTCAGGGGTTGGGACGCGAGCCCCGCTCACGCTGCGCAGTCAGCGGGCCTTGTCCGCAGGCAAAGTCGGTGATCTAGCTCCAGCGGGGGCGTCCGGGTCCGGATCGTCCGGACCGAAGCCCGACCAACGCCCCGGGCTTCCCGGGCCCACCGGACCGGGCGGGCCCGCCAGGCCGCCGGGACCGCTGCCGGTGCCGTCGTCGCCGTCCGCCGGAGTGGCCGGCCGCGGCGAGTCGGGGGTAAAGAGGAGCGCGCACATCTCCCGATACAGCCAGTCGGGCTGCGGGACGAAGCTGATCCGCGACAGCGCCTGATCCTGCCCCGCGGACTCCATGACGAAGACCCCGTAGCCCAGGAGCCGGGCGAGCACCGAACGCTCGTAGCTCATGTCCGTGACCTTGGACAGCGGCATCATGCCGACCTTGCGGGTGATGATGCCGTAGACGATCATGACCCGCTTGTTCGTGACGACGAAGCGGTCGGCCCACCACTCGACGATGTGCCAGCCGAGATAGACCAGCGAGGCAGACCAGACGAGCCAGAGGATGTCGCGGACGAGCGCGGCCGAGGTTGGCAGCAGGGTGTCGATGACGAAGGCGACCAGCAGGCCGGTGACGACGACGGAGACCGGGATCGACAGGACGGCCCAGTGCTTGCGCTGGACGATCACGACCCGCTCGGCCGCCAGCAGGTACTTGCCGACCAGCGCGGTGCCGGGCGGCCGGGCGCCCGGCAGGCCGCTCACGAGGACAAATTGTCCACGAAGGTGAAGAAGCCGCCCATCAGCGAGCCTGCCCCGCCGAAGATGCCGTCCCAGGCCTGCTCGACCGCGTCAGCCATGCGTCCGGGCTCCTTGGTCAGCGCCACGAGCAAGAAGAAGATGAGAAGGAGCTTGACTGTCTTCTTGGACACGGTTCCCCCCTTCCCGCGGGGTCGACCCCACCGTCGTGTTCACGCCAGACTGCCCGGTTGGCCCGGGTCTGTCCGTTGATCAACCCCGAACGATACGCGAGACGGGCGAGATGCAACAGTTGTCCCACGCGCATACTCTCGTACCGTTTGGATCTCTTTCGCTCTCCGTCCGCGGTCAAACCACTACCGGGCGTCCGAGACTGCCCCGAAATTCCCCGGCCCCACAGGGGGTTTGTCACCCCGGGCCAAGGACCCACCTCCCGATTTGGCATCCGCGCTGCAGGTAAGTTGCGCGCGTGAGAATGGGCGTTTCATGACGGAGCCGCACGGCGCGTTCATCGGCGTGGTCAACGAGTCCGCGCACGGCGAGACCCGGGTCGCGGCGACCCCCGCGACAGTCCGCCAGCTGATCGGCCTCGGGTACGGGGTCATCGTCGAGCAGGGGGCCGGCGCCGCGTCCGGCTTCGTCGACCGGGCCTACGAAGAGGCCGGCGCCGAGATCGCCCACACCAAGCTCGCGTGGAGCGCCGACATCGTCTTCGCGGTGGGCGCCCCGTCCGAGTCCGAGATCGGGATGCTCAGCCACGGCGCGACACTGATCGCCGTCCTGGCCCCCGGGTTCAACCCGGACCTCGTCGAGCAACTCGCGAAGCGCCCGATCACCGCGCTCGCGATGGACGCCGTGCCCCGCATCTCGCGCGCGCAGTCGATGGACGTGCTGAGCTCGATGGCCAACATCGCCGGCTACCGCGCCGTCATCGAGGCCGCGCACGTGTTCGGCCGCTTCTTCACCGGCCAGGTCACCGCCGCGGGCAAGGTCCCGCCGGCGAAGGTGCTGATCGCGGGCGCCGGCGTCGCGGGCCTCGCGGCGATCGGCGCCGCGTCCAGCCTGGGCGCGATCGTGCGCGCGACCGACCCGCGGCCCGAGGTCGCCGACCAGGTCAAGTCGCTCGGCGGGGAGTTCCTGACCGTCGACGTCGAGCAGGAGGTCTCCACCGACGGGTACGCGAAAGCGACGTCCGAGGCCTACAACAAGCGCGCCGCGGAGATCTACACCGAACAGGCCGCGGACGTCGACATCATCATCACGACCGCGCTGATCCCGGGCCGTCCCGCCCCGAAGCTGCTCACCGCGGCGGACGTCGCCGGGATGAAGGCCGGCAGCGTCATCGTCGACATGGCCGCCGCCCAGGGCGGCAACGTCGCCGGGACGAAGGCGGGCGAGGTCGTCGTCACCGACAACGGCGTGACGATCATCGGCTACACCGACCTGCCCGGCCGGCTGCCCGCGCAGGCGTCCCAGCTCTACGGCACCAACCTCGTGAACCTGATGAAGCTGCTGACGCCGGGCAAGGACGGCGTCTTCGTCCTCAACTTCGACGACGTGGTCCAGCGCGGCATCTGCGTCGTCCACGAAGGCAAGAAGATGTGGCCCCCGCCGCCGGTGCAGGTCTCGGCAGCGCCCGCCGCCGCCGTCGGGGCGAAGGCGCCCGCGCCATCGAAGCCGCCCGCGAAGGCGATGTCGTCCTCGCTGAAGATGTCGCTGGTCGGCGTCGGGGTGGCGGCCCTGTGGCTGGTGAACGCGCTCGCCCCCGACCCGCTCCCGCAGCACTTCACCGTGCTCGTGCTCTCGATCGTGATCGGCTACTACGTCATCGGCAAGGTGCACCACGCGCTGCACACCCCGCTGATGTCGGTCACCAACGCGATCTCCGGGATCATCGTCGTCGGCGCGCTGCTGCAGATCGCGCACGACGACACGGTGACGCGGGTGCTGTCCTTCGTCGCGATCCTGCTCGCGTCCATCAACGTGTTCGGCGGGTTCGCCGTGACCAGACGCATGCTCAGCATGTTCTCGAAGGGCTGACCCCCATATGGACGCCGACTCGATCGCCCAGGCCGCGTACATCGTCGCGGCCCTGCTGTTCATCCTGAGCCTGGCCGGGCTGTCCAAGCACGAGACCTCGCGCCAGGGCATCGTGTTCGGCATCGGCGGCATGGTGATCGCCCTCGCCGCGGTGATCGGGCTCGCCACCCGCGACATCGACGCGACCGGCGCGCTGCTGCTGTTCGCCGCGATCGGCATCGGCGCGGTGATCGGGCTGTGGCGGGCGAAGGTCGTCGAGATGACCGGCATGCCCGAGCTGATCGCCCTGCTGCACAGCTTCGTCGGGACGGCGGCGGTGCTCGTCGGCTGGAACGGCTACTACGAGGTCGAGCACGGGACGGGCCACGAACTCGCCGGCTCGCTGCTGAAGATCCACCACGCCGAGGTGTTCGTCGGCGTCTTCATCGGCGCGGTCACCTTCACCGGCTCGATCGTCGCGTTCCTCAAGCTGTCGGCGCGGATGAACTCGAAACCGCTGATGCTGCCCGGCAAGAACCTGCTCAACGTCGGCGTCGCTGGTGGCCTTCGTCGCGCTGACGATCGTGTTCGTCTCGAGCCCGAGCCTGGGCCTGCTGATCGCGGTCACCGTGCTCGCGCTCGCGCTCGGCTGGCACCTGGTCGCCTCGATCGGCGGCGGCGACATGCCCGTCGTCGTGTCGATGCTGAACAGCTATTCCGGCTGGGCCGCGGCCGCGTCGGGGTTCCTGCTCAACAACAACCTGCTCATCACCACCGGCGCGCTCGTCGGGTCCTCGGGTGCGTACCTGAGCTACATCATGTGCAAGGCGATGAACCGCTCGTTCATCTCCGTCATCGCGGGCGGCTTCGGCATCGAGGCGCCGTCGAGCGAGGCGAAGGACTACGGCGAGCACCGCGAGATCAAGGCCGAGGGCACCGCCGAACTGCTGGCCGCGGCCACGTCGGTGATCATCACCCCCGGGTACGGCATGGCGACGGCCCAGGCGCAGCACGCGGTGGCCGACCTCACCCGCAAGCTGCGCGAACGGGGCGTGACCGTGCGGTTCGGCATCCACCCCGTCGCGGGCCGCCTCCCCGGGCACATGAACGTGCTGCTCGCCGAGGCGAAGGTGCCGTACGACATCGTCCTGGAGATGGACGAGATCAACGAGGACTTCGCGTCCACCTCGGTCGTCCTCGTCATCGGGGCGAACGACACCGTGAACCCGGCCGCCGTCGAGGAGCCCGACAGCCCCATCGCCGGCATGCCCGTCCTGACCGTCTGGGAGGCGGGCGCGGTCATCGTGTTCAAGCGGTCGATGGCGACCGGCTACGCCGGCGTCCAGAACCCGCTGTTCTTCCGGGAGAACACCCAGATGTTGTTCGGCGACGCGAAGGTCCGGGTCGAGGACATCCTCCGGGCGCTGGACGGGATGCATTCGGCGGCCCCCGCCGCGTCCGCCTCGAAGTAGGGGTTAGGCGCCCACGCCGTAGAGGCGGTCGCCCGCGTCCCCCAGGCCCGGGACGATGTAGCCGACCTCGTTGAGCCGCTCGTCGATCGCGGCGACGACGAGGTGGACGTTGCCCGCGTCCACGCCCAGACCCGCCTCGAGGGCGGCGATGCCCTCCGGGGCGGCGAGCAGGCAGATCGCGGTGATCGACTCCGCGCCGCGGTCGAGCAGGTAGCGGCACGCCGCGATCAGCGTCCCGCCGGTGGCGAGCATCGGGTCGAGGACGTAGCACTGCCGCCCGTCGACCCGCGCGGGCAACCGATTGGCGTAGGTGGTCGCCTGCAGGGTCACCTCGTCCCGCACGAGGCCCAAGAAGCCCACCTCGGCGGTCGGGAGCAGGCGCACCATCCCGTCCAGCATGCCGAGGCCGGCGCGCAGAATCGGGACCACCAGCGGCTTCGGGGCCGCGAGCCGGACGCCGACGGCGTCCGCCACCGGGGTGGACACTTCCCGCGCGCAGACGCGGACCTCGCGGGTGGCCTCGTAGGCGAGGAGCGTGACCAGCTCGTCGCACAGCAGGCGGAAGGTCGGGGAGTTGGTCGCCGCGTCCCGCAGGGTCGTCAGCTTGTGCGCGACCAGCGGGTGGTCGACGGCGTGGACTCTCATGAAAGGTCGCTCATGATCCTCATGCGGGCACACGGTAGCGGGCAACCGTCCGGGGTACGTGAGTACGAACACGGGACTTAATTGAAGCGAAAACCCCTCGAGTCTGGGACGGTGACCCCCATGCCGAGCAGCGAGAAACCGTCGCGCGTCGATGAGGCCGACCGCCGGAAACGGCGCGCCCGCCTGCTGGCCGAACTGGCGGAGGCCCGCGCCCTCCGGGAGCGAGTCGCACCGCGGCGGACGCGCATCGCCCGAGCCCGCGCGGCGGTTCGCGCGCATACGTTCCGTACCTGACGGTTCACGCCCCGCGGCCCCGACCTGGGCGCTCGGGTTGACCGACGTTTTGCCCCATTTGCGCAGCTCACCCCCTGCCCCCGCTGACGATGATCTGTCAGGATGCGGCGTGGAACCACGCCAGGGAGTCGCTATGCCCGATTCAGGTGCGACCGACTTCGCCGTAGTCGTCTACCGAGAGGACGACCGGTGGGAGGCGAACCTCCTGCCCGCTCGCGTGGGTGAGGATCTCGACTCACTCGTGGACGCGATCCGCCGCCAGTCCGGTGAAGGCGGGGCGATCGGGTTCATCTCGGTGGAGGACGACTTCTTCGTGGCGATCCGGGTCCGGGGGCACGACGTCTCGCTCCTGCTCTCGGACGTGACCGCCGCCGGGGAGTCCCCGTTGGCCGGCGAGGTCCTCGAGGCCCTCGACCTGCCGATGCCGGGAGCGGACGACGAGCGCGTGCAACCAGCCGGAGACCTTACGATCTTCTCCGACCTGGGTCTGAAGGCGATGGAGCTCGGCGCGCTGTGCGACGACCTCGATCTTTATCCGGACGAGATGCTGGACAGCATCGCGGCCCGGCTGGGCTTCGGAGATATCTTCCGTCGCGCGCTGGATTCCGCGTTGGCCGACTGACCGAAGATCGATGTGACGCCGAGTCTCATGGGGAGTAAGGACGTGGGGTATTTCGCGGTCGTGCTGACCCGCCACGACGGCGGGTGGGATGTCAACGACGTCGACCTGGACGAGGTCGACGACCTGACCGACCTGGCTGATCTCATGCGCGACTCGGCAGCGGACGAAGACGCCGAGGGGCCCTTCCTGCTGTTCCTGGAGCAGGAGGACCTGTGGTTCGCGGTCGTCCGGGTGGACGGGGAGGACGACCCTCGGGTGTTCGTCTCGGACCGTGCGGCCGTCGGGCTCTCCGCGTACGCGGAGATGCTGCTCGAGGCGGCCGACGGGAACCACGCCGACGACGCCGGAGCCGGAGATCGCCCTGGTCGACGAGGACGCGGAGGAGTCCGAGGACGCCGACGAGGAGGTCCCGGCGGAGGACAACGGGCCCGTCGGCGACCAGGACCTGCTCTCCGACCTCGGCACCGACGCGAGCTCGCTGGTCGACCTCTGCACGAAGGAAGGCATGCTGCCGTCCGAGGTGCTGACGTTCCTGGCCGAGAAGGCGGGCGCGGCCGACGCGCTGGAGTCGGTGCGCTGATCTGTCCGCGGGCATGTCCGCGCGCTGGGAGCCGGCGATGCGGGCGGCGTTGGCGGAGGGCGCTGCTGGCGCGTCACGGACGTCCCCGTGGGGGCGGTCGTGCTGGACGCCGCCGGCGTCGAGATCGGCCGCGGGCACAACCGCCGCGAGGCGGACGGGGACCCGACGGCGCACGCCGAGGTCCTCGCGCTGCGCGCGGCCGCGCTGGTGCGGGGCGAGTGGCGGCTGGAAGGCTGCACGCTCGTGGTGACCTTGGAGCCGTGCACGATGTGCGCCGGCGCGATCGGGCTCTCCCGCGTTGCGCGGCTCGTCTACGGCGCGTCCGACCCGAAAGCCGGTGCCGTGGAATCGTTGTGGGACGTCCTGCGGGACCGGCGGCTCAACCATCGTCCGGAGGTCGTGGGCGGGGTGCTCGCGGACGAGTGCGCCGCCGCCTTGCGGGCCTTCTTCGCGCACCGGCGGGCGTCGTGAGCTTCCCTCCGCCTCCCCCTCCCCCTCCGCCTGGGGCTGGGGCGCCGCGCAAGAAGCCGTGGTTCGCGATCCTCGTCGCTGTCACCGGCGTCTGCATCTTCTGCACGGGCGCTGCTTTGGGGATGGCCGTCACCCTCGGCATGCTGTTCTGGCAGTTGCTCGCCAATGTCGTCATGATCGTGTTCGTCCAAGACCTGCGCTGGTACGGGCCCGGGGTCTTCGAAGCGGGCCAAGACCTGTGGACCTGGGTGGTCGTTTTGTGCCTGATCGGCGCGGCCGCTCATGGGCCTCGCCGGCCTGCTCCTCGGCCGCACCGGGACGCCGTTCCCGTCCGTGAAGCGGAGGCGCGCAACAGGCTCATGAGGGCCCTCCGCGCGCTGGTATCGTCTCCGGCGGTGGCGTGTCCGAGCGGCCGAAGGAGCACGCCTCGAAAGCGTGTGATGTGAAAGCATCCGTGGGTTCAAATCCCACCGCCACCGCCGCGGTAGACGCCTTGTCCGGCCCGCTGAGGGCCTGGCAAGGGAACCAGCCTGACCAGCGAAAACGCCGGGCGACCCTCGCGGGGTCACCCGGCGTTCTGGTGTCCGGTCTCATTTGCGCGGTCTCATTTCGGAGGCCTCGCCAGCACCGTCAGGGCGTTGGTGATCACGTTGGGCATTTTGCGTCGCGGCGGATTGCCCTGGTAGTAGGGCAGTAGTAGCGTTGTTTGCATGCCCCGCGGGAATCCCTCACCGAAGCTCGCCATCACCGTTGACCCCGACGTTTACGAGCGGGTCCTCGAAGCCGCCAAAGCAGAAGGCTCCAGTGTCTCCGCGTGGATGACCGCGGCAGCGCGACGAGCCCTGACCGTGCGCGACGGACTCGCCGCGGTGGCGGAGTGGGAGGCCGAGAACGGTGCCCTCACCGAGGCCGAGCTCGACGCCGCCCGCAAGCGGGTCGGCGGGATGCCCGACGGCAGGTCGGCGTGAGCGAGGTCATCTACGACGCCGGGGCGCTGATCGCGGCGGACCGCAATGACCGGGCGTTCTGGGCCGACCATCGAGTCCGACTGGAGGCCGGCGTGATCCCGTTCGTTCCCGCGCCCGTCGTGGCGCAGGTCAGCCGCTCGCCCCGCCAGGCCCAGTTGCGACGCCTGCTCCGTGGATGCGACGTTCCGACCTTCGACGAGGCGGCGGCGCACCGCGTCGGAGCCGTACTTGCGCGCGGCGCCAGTTCGGACATCGTCGATGGCGCCGTGGTGGAAGCGGCGGCCGAGGCCGCAGTGATCGTGACCAGCGACAGGCCCGATATCTCCCGTCTGCTCGACGCCGCGGATTCGGCGGCCACCATCGTCGATGTCTGAAATCTGCACCGGCCGTCCGTGATGTGAAAGCGTCCGTGGGTTCGAATCCCATGGGCTCCACGCGCACCGCCGCCCGCAACGTCCCCACGCTCGGCGCCTGACCTCGGCGCCGCTGACCCGTGCTCGGTCACGTGACCGCATCGTCCGGCGGGCCGCGTCCTGAGTCGCGCCGTCGGCCGGGCACGTGGCGGACACGAGAGAAGCCCCTGTGCGTCGAACCGACGCGCAAAGGGCTGGCACTCGGGTCACGTCGAGGCGAGGGCCATGTGGGCCGACGTGCCAGGGATGGGCGTGGCACCGAAGCGGCGCCGGTACTCGGCTGGGGACACACCGAGGGCAAGGACGAATGCGCGCCTCATCGATTGGTAGCTGCCGAAGCCGGCGGCCGAGGCGATGGCCTCGGTTCCCTCGGGGTTCTCCTCGAGCAGTCGCCGCGCAGTCTGAAGCCGGATGCGTTCCACGTACCTGCCGGCGGAGACACCGACCTCGTCCCGGAACACTCGCGCGAAGTGACGGGGACTCATGTGGAGTCGATCGGCGAGCGCGGCAAGGGAAAGGTCCGCGGCCGGGTTGTCCGCGATGTACTGCTGAAGGTCACGGATCGGGCCGCGGTGAGCGAGCTTCGCCGGCGGTGGGCTGTGGAACTGGGACTGGTTGCCGGTCCGGCGCAGGTAGAGCACGAGCATCTGCGCAACGTAGCGGGCCGCTTCTATCCCGGCGTCCTCCTCGACCAGCGCCAGCAGCATGTCGAACCCTGAGGTGACACCTGCGGAGGTCCACACCTCGGCGCCCAGGACGAACATCGGCTCCAGGTCCAGGTCCGCGAGGGGATGCCGAGCCGCGAGCGCGTCCCCGTACGCCCAGTGGGTGGTGCACGCCTGACCGTCGAGAAGTCCGGCAGCGCCGAGGATGAACGCCCCCGTGCACACGCCGACGACCCGTCGAGATCGAGCGGCCGCACGACGTACGGCGGCAACCAACTCGGGGATCTCGGCTGCGGCCTCGGCAAAGGGGCCGCCGACGACGATGAGCGTGTCGATCGGAGCTCGAACCTTCCTGAGATCGCGCATGGGGCCGAGTTCGAGCCCCGACCAGAGTTGGATCGGCGCGCCGTCGTGGGTGGCCAGGTCGACCACGAACGGTTCGGGAACACCCTGTTGCCGGGCGAACCAGTTCGCCATCTCCAGGATGTCGCGGACACCGAGCATCTCCATCCCGAGAGCTCCCGGATGGGCAACGACCAAAATACGTCTGGGCATGGCACAGACGTTAGGCGGGCGGCAGCAGCGCCCACAAGGACACGTGCTGTTCATATGTGGCCATCGCCGTCGCCGGGTCCAGCGCCTACCTCCGCGGGGTATACCGCCAGGTCACGGCGCCGTGGCCAGATGTCATCGATACCTGTCCTTGTCGACATCGACGCTGCGCGCATAACTTCGCACCACGCCCCGGCCGGGCCCCTATTTCGTCGTAACCGAAGGAGAACCCGGTGACCACCACCGCCGTACCGACCTGGACGCTCGAAGGGCGACTGGTTCGACGTCTGCACCTGCAACGTCCCGTGCCCGTGCACGTTCGCCCAGGCTCCCACCGACAACAAGTGCACCGCGATGTTCGCCTACCGCATCACCGAGGGGACCTTCGGCGACATCGATCTGTCCGGCCTCAACGTGGGCGCCGTGGTCCGCCTGTCCGGCAACGTGTGGGCCGGCGAGACGAAGGCCGTCGTCGGCCTGCTCGTCGACGACCGGGCCGACGAGGCGCAGATGGCCGGTCTCGCGACGATCTTCGGCGGCGCGGGCGGCGGCTGGCCGGCGACGTTCGCGTCCCTCATCGGGGACTTCCGCGGCGTCGAGGTCGTCCCGATCCGGATCGAGATCGCCGAGGACCTCTCGTCCTGGAGCGTCGAGGTGACGGGGAAGTACAAGGCCGCGTCCACGGCCCTCACCGGCCCGACCTCGGACCCGAACAAGCGCGTCCAACTGATGAACGCCCCGGGTTCCGAGGTCGGCCCCGCGGAGCACAGCGTCACGACGTGGGCGGTCGGCGACATGCAGCAGACCGAGGAGCCCCTGTTCGGCGACTTCGACGTCGAGATGGTCAAGCGGTCCAGCAAGCACATCCCCTTCAGCTGGTCCGGCCCCGACGCATGAACAGCCATCTGGAGACGTTGTCTCGGGCCGACGGCCGCCCCGATTCCCGACTCCGGACGTGGGCGGCCCAGCTCAACGCGACTCCGATCTCCCGCGCCGGCGGGCTGATCGGGCTCGCGCTCCGTGGCCCTGACGGTCCTCGCCTGGGTCTATGTCGCTGCGCAGAGCTCCTCGATGGAGCACGCGACCGCGATGACCCCGACCATGGGCATGGGCGCGCTGCTGTTCCTCGCCGTCTGGGTGGCGATGATGACCGCGACGATGTTCCCGGCCGTCTCGCCGATGGTCTTGATGTACGCCCGCATCGCCGCGGCCAAACGGACGAACGGCAGGGCCTGGACGCCGGTGTGGCTGTTCGTCAGCGGTTACCTCCTGTTGTGGACGGGCCTCGGCCTCGTCGCCTACGTCGCCGCGGTGGCCGCCGAACGCGTCGCCGTCGACATCGGCTGGGTCGACGACAACGCAGCCCGCATCGGCGGCGGTCTCATCGCCGTCGCCGGCGCCTACCAGTTCTCGAAGCTCGAAGGATCGCTGCCTGACCGAGTGCCGCTCGCCGCTGGCGTTCGTCATGGAGCACTGGCGGGACGGCCGCGGCGGCGCTCTGCGGATGGGCATCCACCACGGGTGGCACTGCGCCGGCTGCTGCTGGGCCCTGATGGCGATGCTGTTCCCGCTCGGCATGATGAACATCGCCGCCCTCGCCGGCGTCACCGCGTTCATCTACGCCGAGAAGGTCCTCCCCGGCTGGCAGGTCATGCGCTACGTCGCCGGGGCCGCGCTGCTCGCGTACGGCCTCGCCGTCCTCGTCGAGCCGAGCCTGCTCCCCGGGGCGATGTCACAACCGGTTCACACTCATCACTCTCAATGACTGCTCCACCGAACAACCGCGGTGCCGACGCAGCGTCACGTGTGCCGGGCGTGTCCCCAGACCTTGTAGGCCGAGGCGATCAGCAAAACGCAGAGCAGAGGGATCAAGGCACCGCCCGGGAAGACGCCGAGCAGCAGTCCGCCGGCCAGGGTCCCGGCAATGGACCCGAGTGCCATCGCGCCGACGAAGCGTCCGTTCGCCAGGAGGACGGCGAAGTTCTGGTCGCGGCTGTAGCGGGCGAAGGCGACGAGCATCGTGGGCAGGGAGACGGCGAGGGAGACGCTGCCGGCGAGTTTGATGTCCAGCCCGTAGAGCAGGACCACCGTGGGAATGAGCAACTCGCCGCCCGCCACGCCCATGACGGCGGCGACGACTCCGATGCCGATCCCGCAGACGACCCCGGCGACGACGCGCGGTGCCGTGTCGAGGTTCAGGTGGCTCAGAGTTCCGGCGTGCTCCGCGGCCAGGATGCCGGCCATTCCGACGAGGAGGACGGCGATAACGCGGTAGAGCAGGGCCGTCCGCATCCGCACGGCCCAGGTCGCGCCGATCCAGGCGCCCACCAGGCTGCCGGCGAGGAGGTTGACGATCACGTCCCACTCGGCCACCAGGTCGAGGGGCTCGACGACGAACAGGCGGGCCGGGATGGCGACGGCCACGACGATCAGGCTCATTGCCTTGTTGAGGATGACGGCGTGCAGGGCGGTGAAGCCGAAGAGCAGAAGCAGGATCGGTAACCGGAACTCGGCTCCGCCGAGGCCGATCATGCCGCCCAGGAGCCCGACGGCGGCGCCCGCGAGGAATCCCGGCAGTGGACGGACACGACGAGCGCCCGGCGGCGGGACGATGTCGGTGGCGTGGCTCGCCGATGCGACCTCGCCGGCGGCGCTCGACGGCGAGGCGGCCGCGCCGGCGCTCGTCACGGCGTGGCCGCGGGATCGGCGAGAGGCATGCGACCGACGTGCTCCGCGAGCTGGACGACCGCGTCGACGAGCTGCTTCCCGTCCAGCAGGGTCTGGTCGTTGTGGTCCGCACCCTGCACCTCCACCGCCGCCACGAGGCGGCGCGCCTTGTCGGCGACGAGGCGGCTCTGGCCCGGCGGGACGAGCGTGTCCCAATTGCCCCAGACGACGCTGACCGGCACGTCCAAGGCGGCCACGTGCTCGGCCGTGGCGAAGACGTCGCCTGGTGACACCGGGACTCTGCCGTCGGGGTAATAGGCGTCGATCCCGACGGCCGCATAGGTCTCGAACGGCGACCGCAGGATCACGCCTGCGGGCGGGTGCACCCGCGCGAGCCGCGCCACCACCGCCGTACCCAGGCTCTCGCCGAAGTACAACAACCGGTTCGGCGGGACCCCCGCCTCGTCCACGAGGTAGCGGTACGCGGCAGCGCCGTCCTCCACCAGGCCCGGCTCGGTCGGGCGCCCCGGGTTCCCGCCGTAACCGCGGTACTCGAGCAGGAACACGTTCATCCCACGTTTGGTGAGCGCCTCGGCAAGGGGTAGCCGGGACGCGCGGTCCCCGCCGTTGCCGTGGGCGACGAGCACGGTGACGGACGTGCGCGGGTCGTCGACCTGGTGGTGGGTGGCCGCCAGGCGCAGTCCGTCGGAGGTAATGACAACCACCTCCCGCTCGAAGGCCTGCCCCTGCTCCGCGGCCGCCGGACGGTTGTCGTCCCTCCCGGCGCAGCCCCCGACAGTCGCCACGATCAACGCGGCAACGACCGCGAACAGCACGGCGGTCACCTCCGTCCGGACGGCACGATCCCCTGCTGCACCTGGACCGAGCGGGGGCACCACGGGATCAGGGTACGACCCCGCCCTCCGCCGGACGACGCTACGAAGCGAGCAACGGCAACACGGAAAACGTGTGGTCCTGCCAGATCTGCCGCGACGTCTCCTCCGGGTAGGCCGTCACCACCGACGCGACGTCGAAGACCTGCGTGAGGCGTCGGCCCGGTTCGTACGCGGGCCAGCCCGGATCGCCGTGGGTGGCGAACGCCGTCCACGCCGCGCGCATGCCGGCGGACAGCGCTTCTGCCTCCGCGGACGGGTCCGGACCGATCAGCATCGCGGTCTGACCGCTGGTCAGGTTGCCGAAGACGAGCGGCACGTCGAGACCGTGGCAGGCACCGAGGGCGCCGCCCATCCCCGGCGCGGGCCAGGTCAGCTCGTAGAAGTGCACCCGGCCGCCGGCCGCGGCCTGCGCCTCGGCGAGGTGCAGGGTGGGCATGCGGAACAGCCAGTCCGAGTTGACCAACTCGTACAGCTCGTCCGGACCCGCGGCCGGGAAGCCGTCGCGGTACCGGCGTGCGCCGTCCGGGCCGGGGGCGAAGGCATCCAGCGCAGTCGCGGCCTGTTCCTCGGTCACCTGGCCGAGCATGCCCTCGAGCGCGGTGAACAGCCGCTGCTCGTCGCGGGTGTGGCCGACGAGGAGGTCGACGTCCCGGGCGGCGCCGTCGGCCAGGGCCTGCCACGGCGTGACGGGCAGGACGTCGCCGTCGACGACCGGGCGAGAACGGGATCGACCGGTGGCAGCCTGGCCCCAGCGTCGCGGTCCACTGGCCGATCTTCGCGGTGACCGCGTCACCGGCGGCCGGCAGCTCGGGCCGGATCCACCGTCGACAGGTCGGCCACCGTCGGCCGCAGCCCGAGCTCGGCGGCGCAGGCGGCGGCGATGTCGGCGGCGAGCTCCGGCGAGAAGAACGTGCCCGGGACGCTCTGCGCGATGGCCCGGCGGAAGAGTCCGGCCGCGCGCGGCATGGCCAGCAGCGCGGCGACCGACCCGCCGCCCGCCGACTCGCCGAAGACCGTGACGCGGTCCGGGTCACCGCCGAAGGCCCGGATGTTGTCGCGCACCCACTCCAGCGCGGCGACCTGGTCGAGCAGGCCCCGGTTGGCGGGCGCCCCCTCGATCTGCGCGAAACCCTCGATGCCCACGCGGTAGTTGAACGTCACCACGACGACGCCGCCGTCCCGGGCGAGCCGGCGCGCCGTCGTACTCGGGCAGGCCGGACATGCCGATCATGTAGGCGCCGCCCTGGATCCACACCATGACCGGCAGCCCCGCGCCCGGGCCCGGGTCGGGCGACCAGACGTTGACCGTCAGCCAGTCGTCGCCGCCGCGTCCCGCGACAGCGCGTCCATGCCGAACGCGCCGGCCTGCGGCGGCGGCGGGCCGAACGCGACGGCCGTCCCGCACCCCGTCCCACGGCGGGCCGGCCTGCGGCGCGGCGAACCGGAGCGCGACCGACCGGCGGCTCGGCGAACGGGATGCCGCGGAAGACCGCCACGTCCCGCCTCCCGGCTGCCGCGCAGCGCGCCGGCCGCCGTGCGGACCTCGGGCGGGGAGGCTGCAGGGGTCATGACGACGTCCTCTCTGGGAGCGGGCACGAGCACTCGCGACTTTGCGGATCGTCCCCTCGTCCCCGAGACGCGCCGACATTTTACCGACGGCCGGAGTGCGCGCCGCCGGGCGAGCAGTGTCGTTCGCGCACTACTGCGTTAAGCGCGGTACTGTGCGTGCATGGAAACCGCTCAGCTCCTTCGCGGAGCGCTCGATCTCGCCGTCTTGGCCGTGGTCGCGGAGGACGACGGCTACGGCTACGACGTCGTCCGGCGCCTTCGGTCTGCCGGGCTTCAGGACCTCGGGGACGCCTCCGTCTACGGCACGCTGCGGCGCCTGTACGCGGCCGGCGCGCTGACGTCGTACGTCGTCGCTTCCGAGGAGGGCCCGCACCGCAAGTACTACGGGATCACCACGCTCGGACGCACCGAGTTGAAGGTGCAGGCGGAGGAGTGGCGGGCGTTCAGTTCCGTCATCACGTCGCTGATCGAGACCAAGGGAGCCGTGGCATGACCGACCAGCCCGCCGGGAAAGCGGCCGCGCTCGCCGCACCGCAGGTCCGAGACTTCGTCGCTCGCGTCCGCCGCAATTTGGCCGACCTGGACCCGGAAGAGCAGCGGGAGCTGACCGACGACCTCGAGGCCGACCTCGCCGACCTGGTCGCCGAGCGTGGGGTCGAAGCACTCGGCGATCCCGTCCAGTACGCCCGGGAGCTGCGGACCGCGGCGGGCCACGGTCCCGCGGGGCGGCCCGCCGGCGGCGAGCGCCGCGTGCGCGGGGCCGTCCTCGAAGCGTTGGATTCGACGCACGCCAGCTGGAACCGCCTTCTCGACTCATTCCCCGGCGACCTGCGCGGGTTCCTCTGCGCGTTTCAACCGGCCTGGTGGGTGCTGCGGGCCTGGGTGGCATGGATGGTCGCGCAGGACCTACGCGGCCCGTACGTCGTCATCAGCAGTCAGTGGCTCGCCCTGCTGGCCGTGTTCGTCGTCGTCAGCGTCCAGCTCGGCCGGCGGGCGTGGGGGCTGCGCCGGGTTCTGGGGGCGTCCGCGCTGGCTCGCCTGCTGCTCGTCGGGCTGAACCTGTTCGCCGTGAGCATGACCCCCGGCGCCGCCGACCGCCTGGCGTGGCACGTCGCCGAGCAGCGCGCGTGGCAGTTCGACACAGCTGACCACAGCGCCGAACCTGAGGTGCCTTCCGCGGACGTGGCGGCAGACACTGTCTGGGAGGACTCGACGCCCTGAGCCGGCCTGGCGCTCGTCTGAACGTCTCGGCGGCAGACTCCGTCTATGAGACATGAGGAACCTGACGACCCGTAAGCGTTGGCGCGGCGCTGTCGCCGGGGCGGCAGTGATCGGCGGCGTCGCGGGGTGCGGCGGACGCCGCCGAGCGCGGAGCAAACGACGGCCGCGCCCGGCCTCGATCCGGAGGTGACGTGCGGCCCCGGGTACCGGGCGGTGCACGTCTTCGCGGACAGGGATCTCGGGCCGGGGTCCGCCACGGCCGTCGACGCCCTCCACGCGTTCCTCGCCCCCGGCCGCGGCGCGATCTCGGGGACGGAGACGCTGACCGAGGACCAGTTCGTCCGCCTGCCCGAGGACCCCGACCGCCCCCGCGAGGTCCGCTTCGCCGCCCGGCGCGCGGACGGCTCCTGGGCCTTGGTGGTGGAGATCCTCCGTTACTCGGACTCCCGGTGGCGCGACAACGGGGTCTCCGTCTGCGTGCCCGACCGCCTCTAGGGAGTCGGATTCGACGGGACGTCCGGGGAAGTGGCTGCTATTGCGACCGATCTCCCGGACGTCCGGGCCGTATCGGCGCCGTATCGGCAGGCACTACTGGACGCAGAACTCGTTGCCTTCCGGGTCGGCCAGCACGAAGTGGTGGGTGCCCGGCTCCTCGACCTCCGCCAGGATCGTCGCGCCCAGGTCGCGCAGGCGGGCGACTTCGGCGTCCCGGTTCTCGGGCCCGGCGTGCAGGTCGAGGTGCACGCGGTTCTTGACGGTCTTGGGTTCCGCGACCTGCTGGAAGAGCACCCGCCGACCTAGCCCGGTGCCGGTGGCCTCCTGGACCGGGTCGTCGGGATGGCGGACGGCCTGCAGCCCGCGAAACGCGGCCCGCCCGGCGACCGTCGTGGTCAGGCTCGAGTCGATGTGCCCGGCGGCCAGCAGTTGCTCGACGAGGACGCTGTTGTCCTCGACCGTGTAGCCGAGGGCCGCGGACCAGAAGGCGGCTTGGGCGTGCGGGTCGGCGCAGTCGATGACGATCTTCCACGAGAGAGGCATGGTGGTTATTGTCCCGGCCTCACGACACGGACTTCACGAACACGTCGCCGGCGTTGTTCGTGTCTGCGCGGACGAGATTCGTCGCCTCGGAGAGGAAGGCGATCTTGCGACCGCCCTGCGAGACCGCGGGCAAGCTGGAACCGTCGTCGCCCTGCCCGCCGCCCGTGGTGGTCGAGACCAGGGTGATCGCCCCCGTCGACAAGGTCTTCACGAAGATGTCTTCCTCGTAGTTTTCGTCGTCCGAGGTCAGGTCCGGTGCGGACGAGGCGAACGCGACGCGCCTGCCGTCGCCCGAGATGGCCGGCGCGAAGGAGCCTTCTACGGCCTGGACGCCGGCGGCGTTCGTCGAGATGCGGGTGAGCGCCCCGGAGACGAGGTCCTTGACGAACACGTCCGTCGTGCCGTTCGTGTCGCCCGGCACGAGGTCGGTCGCGTCGGAGGAGAAAGCCACCCGTTTCCCGTCCACCGACAGCGACGGGTCGGAGCCGACCGCACGCTGCGCCGAGGCCTCCACCGTCGACCAGACGATGGCCCCGGTGGCGAGGTCCTTCACGAAGACGTCCGTGCTGCTCCCGTCGTCGCCGGGGACGAGGTTCTTCGCCTCCGACACGAACGCCACGCGCTTCCCGTCGGCCGAGAGCGAGGAGTCGTAGGAATCCTGGTTGCCGGGCACGCCCGCCGCGGACGAGGACGCCAGGACGACAGCCCCGCTAGCCAGGTTCTTGACGAAGATGTCGCGGCGGTAGTTCTTGTCGGCAGCCGTGAGGTTGCTCGCCGACGAGGTGAAGGAGACCTTGCCGCCGTGCTGGGACAACGAGGGCTCGCTCGAGTACGAGTTTGCCCCCTTCCCGTCCGCCGTCGCCGACGCGCGAACGAGTTTCATCGTCCTCACCTCGCGGACGTACACGTCGAGGATTCCCGGGTTGTCTCCAGGCAGGAGCGCGGAACCGGAATGGAACGCCACCTTGCGACCGTCAGCGGACAAGGTCGGCTGGAAATCCCCCACAGGGGGACCCTCGAGTTGCTTGCCCTTCGACGTCGTCGTCACTCGCACGATATGACCTGTCGTCAGATTTTTGACGAACACGTCGTTCTCGCCGTTGGTGTCGCCGGAGACGAGATTGGCCGCACTGGAGGTGAAGGCCACGCGCACACCGTCGGAGGACAGCGCCGGCCTGTTGACTGCCCCCTTCTTCCCCTGGACGCCGTCGTCCGACACCGACGCGCGCACCAGATCGCCCTTCGCGCCGGCGGCCACGGCCGTGCCCGGGAGGCCGACGACGCAGCCGCCGATCAGCAGCACCGCCGCGGCGAGCGTCTTCACGACAGCCTCGCGACGAACGTGTCGAACGAGGTGTTCGTATCGCCGGGCACGAGGTTGGTCGCCGCCGAGGTGAAACTGACGGTGCTGCCGTCGGCGGACAGCGCGGAGAGGGCGGCGGGCAGGTTGCCCTCGGCTCCGCCGCTCCCGAGAACCCGCACGACCTGATTGTTCGTCAGGTTCTTGACGAACACGTCCGCGGTGCCGTTCGTGTCGCCGGGGACGAGGTTCGAGGCGCGCGTGGCGAAGGCGACCTTGCTGCCGTCCGCGGACAGCGACGGCGACGCCGACGGCTGATTAGCCTGCTTGCCCTTGGCGTCCGTCGAAACCCGGACGAGCTTATGGGTGGACGGGGTGAACACGAACACGTCGTACGTCTTGTTCGTGTCGCCGGGAACGTGCACCCCGTTGGAGACGAATGCGACCTTCTTGTTGTCACCCGAGATCGAAGCCGAGCCCGCGTCCCCCGTCATCCCCTCCGGCACAGGCGATGCCAGGGCCACGTTCCCGGTCGCGACGTTCTTCACGTACACGTCCGCGTAAGGGTTGCGGTCATTGTCGGTGAGTTTCCCGTACGACACGAAAGCTACCCGGCTGCCGTCGGCCGACAGCGAGGCACCGTAGGACGACCCGTACTTGCCCGTGTTCTCGCCCTCGACGGACGGGTCCGCGCCCAGCCCCTGCTTGCCGGCCGCCGTCACGGACGCCCGGGTGATCGCCCCGGTCGGCAGGTCCTTGACGAACACGTCGACCTTGCCGTTGGTGTCGCCGGGCACCAGGTTCGATGCCTCCGACGTGAAGGCGACCTTGGTCCCGTCGGCCGAGAGCGACGGGCTGAACGAGTGGTTCCCGGCCTGCGCGCCCGCCGTCGTGGTACTGGCCCGCACGACGCTCCCCGTGACGAGGTCCTTCACGAACACGTCCTCGAAAGTGCGCGTGTCCTCGGGCACCAGGGGCGCGTGGGTCGTGAACGCGACCTTCGTGCCGTCGGCCGAGATCGCGGGGCGATCCCCGGTCCCTGTCGAGGTCTGCTCCCCTGACGCGGACGCCGACACCAGGGTCGTCACACCCGTCGTCAGGTTCTTCGCGAACACCTGCGGGAGCCCGTTCGTGCCCCCCGGCACCAGGTTCTTCGCGCGGGACACGAACGCCACGACCGAACCGTCCGCCGAGACGACCGAGGCCTGCTCCCGGTCGTCGCCCGCCTTGACCTTCGCGCCCTGCGTGCCGTCGGAGGCCGTCGACGCGCGCTCGACCGTCACGGTCGCCGCGCTGCCCGGCGACGCCGACACCCCCACGACGCACGCCACGCACGCCCCCGCAGCCAGCCCCCGAGAAACCCGCACCCGCACTACCTCCCCGTCACTCCGACGCCGTACCGTCGGTTCAGCCTTACAGGCTGTAGCTGCCCGGCACCGTTGTCAATCCAGCGTCCGGGTCGTCAGGTTCCCCGTTCGGCTCCCCCGAGCGCCCCTCCCCGCCAGACGCACGCAGCGGCGCCACGGTTTACGCCCGGTCTGGAGACGATCGCCACACGCGGAGTGCGCCCAGCGCGGCCACGGCTACCGGGACGGCCGCGACGACCGCCAGCACCGGGTAGCCACCGAGGCCCATGACCACGCCGCCGACCGCGGAGCCCGTCGCGCCGCCGCTTTGCATGATCAGGTCCGCGGCGCCTTGGACGCCGGGCCGCGCAGCCGCGTCGACGCCGGCGGTCAGGAGCGTCGACCCGGCGATCAGGGAGCACGACCAGCCCAGGCCGAGAAGGAACAGCCCGGCGGTCAGCTGAACGGTCTGGTCCGGCTCGGCCGTCCCGGCCAGGGTCAGCGCGACCGCGAAAACGCCCGCCCCGAACCCCGCGGTCTGCACCCGGCCGAGCCGGTCGCAGAGCAAGCCGACCAGGGGCGCCAGCCCGTACATGCCGGCCACGTGGACGCTGATGACGAGCCCCACGACCCGCAGTTCGGCGCCCCCGTCGTGCATGTGGACGGGCGTCATCGTCATCACCGACAGCATCACCGCGTGGGCGGCCGTGACGACGACGAGCCCGAACAGCGCGAGCGGCGACGCGCGGATCACGCGCAGCGAGTCCCGCAGCCCCGCCCTCGGCGCCGCGGCGACGACCGGACCTCGCTCGGCGCGGGCCGCGAGCAGCGGATCCGGTCGCAGCAAGGCCAGCAGGAGGACCGCAGCGGCGAGCAGGACCACCGCCGCGCCGAGGAACGACCCCGCGAGCGGGCGGGCCCCGACCGCGTCCGCCAGGCGCTCGGCGGGTTCGGCGAGGTTGGGACCGGCCACCGTGCCGACGGCGCTCGCCCACACGACAAGCGACAGGTCCCGGGCCGCGCGGTGCGGTTCGGCCAGGTCGGTCGCGGCGAAGCGCGCCTGGAACCCGGCCGCCATGCACGCCCCGAAGGCCGCCATCCCGACGACCAACAGGGGGTAGTTGTCGAGCGCGGACGCGGCGACGACGAGGGCCGAGCCGAGGGCGCCCAGCGCGTACCCGACGGCGAGCCCGATCCGCCTGCCGCGGGCGTCGCTGAGCCGGGCGAGGGGCACCGCCATCGCCGCCGCGCCGACCATCGCGACCGTCAGCGCCAACCCGGCGAGGCCGGCCGAGCCGGAGATCTCCTGGGCCAGGAGCGCCCCCACCGCGAAGCCGACGCCGATGCCGATCCCGCCGAGGACCTGCCCGCCGCCGAGGACCGCGAGCGTCCGCCGCTGGACGGCATGCGCGGCGTGCACGTCGCGCCGGTCGACGCGAACGGGTTTCATATCGTGACAATAAGTCCTCACGGCCCGGGCGAATGAGCAGTACCTCGGAAGGGATTCCCGGCTGTCCGGTCTACGAGTCGTCCGAAGCGAATGCCACCGTCGCCAGGCGGAACGCGCTGCCTGCGAAATCGACCTGGACGAACGGCGCGTGGAGAACCGCTCCGTGTCCGTCGGGGCTGAACGTCGTCGGGCCGACCAGCGTCAGGCCGAGCCGGGCCAATTTCTCGAGGCCGACAGCCTCACGCGTGGCGCGAGAGAAGTGCCTGGCCAGGTCACTCGCCGGGACGTCCGTACCCGTAATCGGCGGCGCGCCAGTGACTCCGAGGCGATAGGTGATCGTCTCCTCATGCCCGGGAGTGCGCCGGACGGTCACCACAGAGTCGACGAGTTCGATCATTTGTCCACCTATCCGGAGGCCGGCGACGAAAGCGCGCGCCGATCCGGCGTAGACCCCGTCGGCGCCGACATGCGCGGTCGAGGTGCTCCCCGCGGACCGAGCACGTGGGCTCCCGCGACCCAACTCGGCAGTGGACACCGCCCTGCCCGTGGTCCCGTCGGCGCAGGTGGCCTGCCAGCGCACGCCGTCGCCGCCGGCCGGGATGTCGACCACGGTGTGCCCGTCGGTGACGTCCCGGACCTGCGGGCGCCGCCGGTTGAGGTTCTCGCCCGGAGAAAGGTTGGGGGGGTGTCGTGCGCCACCGTCGGGTTGAACAGACCCCCGCTCCCGCCCGGCGAACTCCGCGCGGCCGGACGGTTCGCGAACCAGGCCAGGAACGGCAGCGGCGGCGGCACGATCGGCTCCTCGAGCCGTCCCCCGTCGTGGGCGCCGGCGCCGGTCGCCGAGCAGAAGGGCATTTGGTCGCTGGACCCGAGACTCACCCGGCTGTATCCCACCGCGAACTGCGCCGGTCTGCTGCCGTCGAACGCGGCCTCGACCGCCGTGGCCCGCAGGTCCACCTTGTACGGCTCCGGCGAGCTAGCGACGGCGGGCGCGGGCACGATCGCCGCAGCGAGCAGAGCGCCGGCGACGGTCGCAGCGGACCGCCGCGCCTGACTTGACGTCACTGTGTGTGTCGAGACGGGGCGGGGCCGATCAGGACGCTCGCGAAGCCGAAGATCACCGACACGTTCTGCCCGAGGTCGCCGCGCCGCAGGGCGAGACCCGCGTTAGTCGTCAGCGCCGGGGCGGTGACCGTGAGGCCGTCGCGATCGCGGCGGACCTCGGGTTCCAGCAGAGCGAACCCGGCCGGGCCGAGCGCGGCGAGCGCCGCCGAGTTCGCGCGGACAGCGGTGTTGAACTGGGCCCTGAGTTCGGATACGGGCACGTCCGTCCCGCTGAGGGTGAACTCGTCGCGCTCGAGATGCGTGCGGGAGTCGGCCGTGTCGAGGCCGCCGAGGGAAAGCTCGTAGCTGATCCGCGGCTCGGCACCCGGGACGACGACGGCCCGAATGAGCGACCGCACCGTCGCTCCCACGACAGATGCGGTCCGGATACCGGTGTCGTGACAGCGCGCGACGCCCGCGTAGTTCCCGTCCCGGTCGACACGCGCCTGCGATGTACCTGACGCTACGTCAGCACCGGCCACGACGAGGTTCTTGCCGGCCACGGGCTCGGCGAGGGGCCGGCGCTCCTGGTCGTCCCGGCGGCCGACGGTGCGGGCGCTCGGTTCGGCAGCAGGCTCGCTGCCGCTCCCGTCCAAGGCGGCGCGTTCGACGACCTGCTGGTAGGTGCCCCCGGGACAGCGAACCGCGGCTCGCCCGATGACAGCGGTGAGGCGCTTGTGGACATCCCGACCGGGACCGACGGCCCACGCATCGCCGATGCGCGCGACGTGCGCGCGGGGTCCACGGCCCTCGGTGAGCCACCCGGTGCGTGGCAGCCTGTTAGGGCATTCGATCGGCTGAGTGGTCCGCCCGCGACCCCAAGTTCACCCGGACGGTCCCAGCCTGATGCCGTGCGGGCCCGGGACTGGCACCATCCGGCACCGTGGAGATGATCAAGGTCCGATGCGGCCGGACTGCATCGACGGTCGCCGCGGTGTCGATGTTCGTGTTCGGCTCCGTCGGCCCGGCCGCCGCCGGGTGCATGATGCCGTCGTGGGCCGAGGACCTTCCCGAGACGACCACGCAGGTCGTCCGGACGGTCGACAGCGAGCGGTGGTGTGCGGACATCTACTGCACCGTCACCGAGGCGTGGGAGCGCGTGGACGGCGAGTGGCGCGTGAGCACCCGGCCGGACGGGACGCCCGCGGCCTTCCGCTCGACCATCGGCCCCGACGGGTTCGGCAAGGAACGCGAGGGCGAGGAGCGAACTCCGTCCGGGACCTACTCGATCACGGTCACAACGTCTACCAGTTCGGAGGCACCCGGCGCGATGCCCTGGCGCCGGCGGTTGCCCACGTCGGTGGTCAGCGAGGCGCCTGGCGAGAACTACAACACCTGGCTCGAGGTTCCCGGCGTCACGACCGGCGACCGGCCGTCGATGCGCTTCGGTTTCCTCGTCGACTTCAACCACCCGCGGCTCGTTTCAGGCGAGGGGCCGGCGCCCGTCGCCGACGGCGGGAGCGGCATCTTCGTCCACACGTCCAAGCCGGGCGCAGAGTGGGAGCCGACGCTCGGTTGCGTCCAGCTCGGAAACCCCGCGGAGATGGAATGGGTCGTCCGGTGGCTCGACCCGAAGGCCGATCCGCGGGTTGTTCTCGATCGCTGACGCCGCGTCAGATCAACCGGTTCCGGGTGATCAAGACTGAACCTCGCAACGGCCCAGTTTGTCTCCTGGATGCTTGTCTTCTCCTTTGCTGTTAAGGGTTTTCCAGGCCCCAGAAATGTCGGTGGGCGTCCGTAGGTTCGGGGTCATGGACACCTGCACCCTCGACGAACTCGACGCCCTCACGGCACTCGAGTCCGCGGTCGACGGTGCCCGGAAAGTGCTCGGCGGCGGGCTGTGGCGGCTGCCCGAAACAGACATCCTCGACGTGCTCCGCCGGATCCACGCGGTCAACGCCCGCCTGCAGTCACTCCAACTCACCGTCGTGCGGGAGGCCGACACCCGCGGGGTCCCCTCGACCCTGGGCGCGGTGTCCACGCCAGCGTTCCTCGACGGGGCGCTGCGGATGTCCCCCGGGCTGGCCCGCGAGCACGCCAAGCTCGCTACCGCGTTCGCCACGTCGTTCACCGACACCGGTGCCGCCCTGGCCGCCGGTGAGATTTCGTACGAGCAGGCGAAGGCGATCTACGACACCGTCTCCGGGTTACCGTCGAAAGCGACCGCGGACGACCGCCACCGTGCCGAACAGTTCCTGCTCTCCCACGCCGACGCCCTGAACGCCAAAGACCTCAAGGGTCTGCACAAGAAGCTCGACGAGGTCATCGACCCCGACGGCGCCGGCGAACGCGAAGACGTCGCCCGCAAGAAGCGCGCCGCGAACATCCGCGACAACCACGACGGCACCCAGACGTTGACGTGGACGGAGATCGACGAGCACATGGCGATGGTCAAAGCCGCCATCGACGCCCTGTCCGCCCCGATCCCCAGCCCCGACGGGCAACGCGACGAACGCGCCGCATCCGAACGACGCGCCGACGCCCTCCTCGAACTCGTCCGCCGCATCCTCGACGCCGGCGACCTCGCCACCTCCCGTGGCATCCGACCCCACCTGCACGTCACCTTCACCGAAGAGACCCTGCGCGGCGAGCCCGGCGCGCCCTCCGGCCGCACCGCCTCCGGCGAAGACCTCTCCCCCGCCACGATCGCCCGCCTGATGTGCGACGCGTCCATCACCGGGATCCTGCTCAACACCGAAGGCGGACCCCTACGCGTCGGGCGCACCCACCGCACCGTCCGCCCCTGGCAGTGGATCGCCCTCGTCGCCCGAGACACCGGCTGCCAGTTCCCCAACTGCACCCGCCCCGCGAGTTGGTGTCAGGCGCATCATCTGACCGAGTGGGTAGCGCAGAACGGCAACACGGACGTCGACGACATGGCCCTGTTCTGCCAAGTCCACCACCACTACCTGCACGACAAAGGCTGGACCGCCCGCATGCACCCCGACGGGTACGTCGAACTCCTCCCCCCACCCTGGGTCGACCCGCTCCAGAAACCCAGACGCAACCAGTACTGGATCACCGACCGCGAATTCCGCGACTTCACCACCGACCCCGACCCGTAGATTCTCGATCTGACGTGTCGTCAGTGCCGTGCGCGCCCGCGATCACCACCTGAGGCCGCCGCCGCTGGATTACGGACGCCCCTCCTTGCGCCGGACGGAAAGGTCGGCGGACCAGCTGTCGAGGGCGACCAGGTCCGCGTCGCCGTCCCTGTCGACGTCCGTCACGACGACCGAGTCCGGGCCGCGGCCGCCGGTCGGCAGCACGACCGGCTTGGCGAAGCGACCCCTCCCGTCGCCGGCGTACAGCAGGACGTGCTCGGCCTCCGACACCGCCACGACGAGGTCCGCGTTCCCGTCCCCGGTGAGATCGGCGACGGCAGTCCCGTACGGGGCGCGCGACTTCGCGGGGGTCGACACCGAGATCGTCCGACCGAAGGTGCGGCCTTTCGCGCCGAGCACGACCGTCACGCGTCCCGGGTACGAGGACGTGACCGCGAGGTCAGGCAGTCCGTCGTTGTTCACGTCGCCGGCGGCCAAGTGCATAACGCCGTACTCGTCGGCAGACCCGAGACCGAGATGGACGGGGTTGCCGAAACCGCCGCTTCCGTTGCTGCGAAAGGCGGAAAGGCGACCCGACTGCTTCTTCCCGTCGACCGCGGCACCGAGGACGACGACGTCGGCGCGGCCGTCCGCGCCGACGTCTGCGATCTGGACGCCGACAGCGGAGCCCCTGCCGGCTCTCAGCCGCTTCGGCGCACCGAAACCTGCGGCACCGTCACCCGGCAGCACGGCGGCAACCGCTTCGGTCGTGCCCCTGAAGGCATGGGCGGTGACGATGTCCCCGCGGCCGTCCCCGGTCACGTCGCCTATCGCGACGTCGACCACCGGGATGCGGATGCCCGTGGACACCCCTCGAGCGGTAGCAAACGCCCCGTGCCCGTCGCCGAGGAGCACGACGACCTCGTCACCGCCCTTCGTCGAGGGAGTCGGGGCCGGATCGCTCAGCCGCTGCCGCATCGTCACCACGAGGTCCGCGTGCCCGTCGCCATTCAGGTCGCCGGCCGCGAGGCCCTGCGGCTCGTGGGGGAAACGGATCGACCGCACGGGCGGTCGCTCCCCGGTGGAGACCACTGTGGGCTCCCCGAAGTTGCCGCGGCCGTCGCCGCGCGAGACGGCGACCCCGAGGGCGGAGGGCTGGACGACCGCCGTGTCCGCGTTGCCGTCCTCGTCGAAGTCCGCAGTGACGAGGCCCTGGCTCCGCTCGCCGAGGGAGAACCGCGCCGGGTCGGTGAATCCACGGACCACGGCGGCAGACGGGCGCGGCGGCGCCGCGGGTTCCGGACGGCCCGGCAGCTGCAAGCCCAGCGACGGACCCTCGTTCAGGTGGACGGTGATCTCGTTCGAGCCGGCGTGCCCGACGACAAGATCTGAGTCTCCGTCACCATCGAGGTCGGGCAGGAGGATCGAGCCCGGCGCCTGCCCTCCCGTCGAGATTCGTTCGGGCGGGCCGAACCCGCCGCCCACGCGCCCGGTCAGTACCACGACCTCGTTCGACTCCCAGTTGGCGACGAGGAGGTCGGGAGCCCCGTCCTGGGTCACGTCCCCGATCTCGACCGCACCCGGGTGCGTGCCATCGGTGTTCACGACCTCAGGCCCCGCAAAACCGCCGCGTCCGTCGGACCGCCAGACCCACACCACCCGGGTACTTTCATAGGTGACGGCGACGTCAGCGTCTCCGTCCGAATCCACGTCACCGACTGCGATGCCCCCCGGGTAGTCGTACGGATCCGCGGCTGGCGCGAGGACCACCGCGGGCGTCCCGAACCCCGCCCGCCCGTCGTTGTGCAGTACGACAAACCCACGCCGGAGGGTTTTGTCCTTCCCTGCGCCGGCGAAGCCGACCACGTCGAGGTCGCCGTCGTCGTCGACGTCCGCGACAGCGCGCGGGCCGGCGAATCCCGCGGCCTTTGGCAGCCGGGAACTCACCGCAAACGCACCCGCGCCGTCGTTGCGCAGGATCGTCCCGCCCTGCTTGCGCACGTCCCGCGTGACGGCGTCGAGATCGCCGTCACTGTCGAGGTCGGCTAGCGCGAGCCAGGACGGGGCTGTCTCCTTGCCTGTGGAGTATCGGACCGGCTTCGCGAAGCCGCCGTTCCCGTCGCCGAGCAGGACGGCGAGCGCCTCACCACCGAACGTCGCGACGACCAGATCGAGATGCCCGTCCCCATCCACGTCGCCGACGGCCAGGCCGGCCGGCCGTTCGTCGTAAGTCGCGATCGAACTCGCAGGCAGGCGGCCGACCGACGCGCCGCGCCCGCCAACTGGAGGTGTCGGGAGCGCGAGGGCGAACCTGCGCGGACGGCCGAGCCCGCCCTTCCCGTCGCCGAGCAGCACGGAGATCCGGTGGCGAACGTCTCGCCGGCAGCCACGTCCGGGTTGCCGTCGCCGTCGAAGTCTCCGGTCACCACCTCGTCGATACGTTCCCCGAGCACGAAGTGGCGCGGGTCCGCGAACGAGGGCCCGCCCAACGGCGCCGGGGGTGGGGCGGCGGGCCCGGCGGGTTCACCGAGCGGGAGATGGGGGAGCACGGCAGGATCCGCAGAGTCGATCCCACAGGGGACCTGACGGGTGTTCAGGAACGTGGCCAGGTAGTCGTAGTTGTAGCCGGCCGCGACGAGGTCCAGAGCGCAGTCGCCGTTGGTGTCGCCGATGGCGACCGCCATCGTCGTGACGTGCAACTTCGTCCGCTGGGGCTTGCCGAACCCGCCCTTCCCGTCGGCAAGGACGATCGAACTCCCGTTCCTGGCCCCCTCGGCCACGGCGAGGTCCGCGTGGCCGTCGCCGTCGAGGTCGCCGAGGTCCACGTCACGAATCTCGAAGCCGCCGATCTCGATGACGAGCGGGTCCCCGAGAACGCCTGCCCCGGCATTGTGCCGGACGGCGATGGTGCGGCGATCGGCGATCAGGAGGTCGGCGCGGTCGTCGTTGTCGACGTCCGCGGCGACGACGTTCACCCCGTAAGACTCACCCGTCCGCAGTGACGTCGGATCCGTCAGGCGCCCGCCTGCCACGCGGTAGAGCGCGACGCCCTCGTACTCCACCACCACGAGCTCGGCCGCCCCGTCGACGTCGACGTCGAGCGCGGCCAGCGATTTCGGCGCGCCCTTCACAGCGGAACGCACCGGGTATGCGAAACCGCCCCGGCCGTCGCCGAGCAGCACCGCCACGTCACCCGAGCCGGCGTTGCCGACGGCAAGGTCGAGGTCGAGGTCACCGTCCAGGTCGGCGACAGCCACCGCGGCCTGCCCCGAACCGATCGTCGCGTGCCGCACCGTCGGCGCGAAACCCCCGCGCCCGTCGCCGAGGAGCACGGCGACCCGCGATGCGTAGGGGTCTGCCGCGACGAGGTCGGGGTTGCCGTCGGCGTTCAGGTCCGCGACCGCGAGCGCCTTCGCCGAGGTGTCGAGACGGGACGTCGCGTAGCCGCCCTTGCCGTCCGCGAGGAGCAGGGCGACCTCCGTCCCGCGGCCGAGGTGGCCGTCGTCGTCGCTCCGCTCGTGGGCGACGGCGAAGTCGGCCTTGCCGTCGCGGTCGAAGTCCGCGCTGACCACGTCGATCGGGTAAGGGCCCGTGGACGTGTGGGTGGGGTCGGCGAACATCGCCCCGGCGGACGGTGTCGGCTGCCGCCCGCCCGGCTCGTCCCGGACCGCCGCCGTCGCGCCGAATGCCAGCGAAATCGTCGCTGCCACGGCAACCACGCCAGTGAAGACGCTCGACCGGGTCACTGCGCTTTCGCCTTTCCGGGCCGTGCGGCCGCTTGGGAACTCCGCCGTACGGACAAAGTCGGCGGACCAGCCGTCGAGGGCGACCAGGTCCGCGTCGCCGTCCCCGTCGACGTCCGTCACGACGACCGAGTCCGGGCCGCGGCCGCCGGTGGGAAGCACGACCGCCTTGGCGAACCCGCCCTTCCCGTTCCCGGGGAGAAGCAGCACGTGCTCGCGTTCCGTCACGGCCACGACGAGGTCCGCGTTGCCGTCGCCCGTGAGGTCCGCGACAGCCGTCCCGTACGGAGAGCGCGACCTGTCCGGAATCGCCACGGAGATCGCCCGGCCGAAGGGTCCGTCCTCGACGCCGAGCACGACCGTGAGGCTTTCCGGCGTGGACGACGCGATCGCATAGTCGGGGCGACCGTCGTTGTTCACGTCGCCGACGGCCAGATGCTCGCTACCGCTGTACCTTCGCGCCGGCCCGAAGACGCGGTGGACGGGCCCGTCGAACCCTCCCTCTCCGTTGCTGCGGAAAGCGGAGAGGCGCGCCGGCCGATTCTGCCCCCGGATCACCGATCCCAGGGCAACGACATCACCTCGGCCGTCGGCGTCCACGTCCACGATCTCGACCTCCGTCGCGTACCCGCTGCCGGCGGCCAGGCGCTGGGTCGGGCCGAAACCCGCGGCGCCGTCGCCCGGCAGCACGGCCGCCACCGCGTCCACGGTGCCGCCGTTGGCGTGAGCCGTCACGATGTCCGCGCGGCCGTCTCCGGTCACGTCGCCGATCGCCACGTCGTACACGGAAATACCGATGCCGGTGGACATTTCCCGCGCGGCTGCGAAGCCGCCGCGTCCGTCGCCGAAGAGCACGACGACCTCGTCGCCGCCCTTCTCCGGGGCCTCCGGCTCGGCGTCGCCGGCACGCTGTTTCATTGCCACGACGAGGTCCGTTTTCCCGTCGCCGTCCAGGTCGCCTGCTGCGACCCGCTGCGGCTCGTTGGGGTAGCGGACCGACCGCGCGGACGGTCGCTTACCGGTCGAGGTCAGGACAGGTTCGGCGAAACCTCCTCGCCCGTCACCGAGCGAGACGGCGACGCCGAGGGCCTCGGGCTGAGCGACCGCCATGTCTGCGTCGCCGTCCCCGTCGAAGTCCGCGGTGGCGAGGCCCTCGCTCATCTCACCGAGCGCGAATCGCTTCGGCTCGGTGAAACCGGACGGCTGCCCGCCGCCTTCGGCCAGCGCGGGTCGCGGGCTCGGCGACGCAGGGATCGCGGGGATCGCACCGGCCAAGAGGTTCGTGTTCAGGTGGACGCCGAGGTCGTCCGAGGAGTCGTTGGCGACGAGTAGGTCCGGAGCGCGGTCGCCGTCGAAGTTCGCGACGAGCAGCGCGTCCGGGTCCGTGCCCTCCGTCGGAACCCTCACCGGTGCGGCGAATCCGCCTCCGGGCAGGCCGGCCAGCACGACGATTTCGTCCGACTGCCGGTTGGCGACGAGGATCTCCGGAAGGTTGTCTCCCGTCACGTCGGCGATCGCGACCGCGCCCGGGTCGGCCCCGTCGGTGCCCAGCGCCTCTGCCGGGGCAAACTCACCGCGACCGTCCGACCGCAGGACGGAGACGGTTCGCGTGTCGGACTCGGTGACCGCGAGGTCGACATCCCCGTCGCTGTCGAGGTCGCCGGCCGCGACGCCCTCCACACGCTGGTACGGCCCGACCCGGCCGACGGCTTCGTAGGTCGGGGAACCGAAACGCGCCCGGCCGTCGTTGCGCAGCACCGCGACGCTGTCGCGATCCGGCCCGCCGCTCGGGGCATGCACGAGAATCGCCAGGTCGATGTCGCCGTCCCGGTCGAAGTCCGCGGCCGAGATCGCACCGTTGCCGACGAGCGGCAACCGGGAGCTCACCCCGAACGCACCGAAGCCGTCGTTGAGCAGGACGGCCCCGCCCTGCTGATCCGGGGTGACGACGTCGAGGTCGCCGTCGCCGTCGAGGTCCGCCAGCGCGAGATGCCACGGCGCCGTTCGGTCACCGGTGGAATACCGCACAGGCTTCGCGAAGACGCCCGTCCCGTCCCCGCGCAGGACCGCGATTGCGCCGCCGCCGTACGTTGCCACGACAAGATCCAAGTCACCGTCGCCGTCGACGTCGCCCGCGGCGATCTCCGTCGGACGGTCGTCGCCGTAGCCGGCGTAGTCGTCCGCCGGCAATCCCGCAGACGGGTCGCGCGTGCCCGGGGGTTTCGCGGGCGGAGCCGTCGAGAACCGGCTCGGCTTACCGAGCCCGCCCTTCCCGTCGCCGAGCAGGATCGCGATCCGGTCGACGAAGAACTCGGCGGCGGCGACGTCGGTCGCCCCGTCCCCGTCGAAGTCTCCCGTCGCGAGTGCCCCGATTCGCTCACCCAAGCCGTAGCGCCGCGGTTCCGCGAACGCGGGAGTGCCGGGCCCCCCCGCCGGAGGACCGGCGGGCGCGGCAGGAGCGCTGCGTCGCGGCGAACTCGCCGGCGGGGGCGTCCGCGCCGGGCAGGCAACCTGCCGCTTGTTCAGCAAGATGGCGAGCTGGTCGTCCCCGGCGAGAGCCAGGTCGAGGGCGCAGTCGCCGTTCACGTCCCCGAGCGCCAGGACCGTCCCCCGGTCCGCGGCCTTCGGCCGGCGCGGCTTGCCGAAGCCGCCCACCCCGTCGGCGAGGACGACGGACAGGCGACCGTCGTCCACCGCGGTGACGTCTGCGCGCCCGTCACCGTCGAGGTCGCCGACCGCGAAGTCGCCCGCCCCGCGCCCGGTGGTGACGAGGATCGGCTCGCCGAGGACTCCGGTGCCGAGGTTTCCCCGCACCGTCACGCCGCTGCCCTCCCCGTTCGTCATCAGGTCGGCGCGCCCGTCACCGTCCACGTCGGCAGCCGAGAGCCGAACCCCGTACGTCTCGCCCTTCGTGACGACTTCGGGCGCCCCCAATCGGCCCGTCCCGTCGTTGCGGTAGAGCCGCACGCCGTCGTCGCCGACGGTCGCGACCTCGGCCGCGCCGTCCCCGTCCAGGTCGAGAGCCGCGATGGAAGTCGGGTACGAGCCCACGTGGAACCGCTCCGGGTAGGCGAATCCGCCGCGGCCGTCCCCCCGCAGGATCCCCAGGTCGTCGGAGGACGAGTTCGCGACCACCACGTCGAGGTCGCCGTCGCGGTCCAGGTCGGCGACCGCGAGGGCGGACTGCCCGGATCCGAGCGTCTTGTGCCGCACAGGAGCGGTGAATCCGCCCCGCCCGTCGCCGAGGAGGACCGTGACCCGCGACCGGAAGCGGTCGGCCGCGATCAGGTCGGGGTTGCCGTCGCCGTCCAGATCGGCCACCGCCAGAGCCGCCGCGTACGAGTCGAGGCGGGACAGCGCGAACCCGCCCTTCCCGTCCGCCAGCAGCAGGCTGACCTCCGTACCGCGTTCGAGGTGGTCGTCGTCGTCACTGTGATCGTGCGCGACGGCGAAGTCGGCGTTGCCGTCGCGGTTGAAGTCCGCGCTCACCAGGTCGATCGGTCGGGGACCGGTGGACGTGTGAAGCGCGGGCGCGAACATCGCTCCGGCAGGCGAGGCAGTGGGGGACGTCGTGGGTGACGGCGCGTCAGGTTCGTTCCGGTCGGCCGCGGGCGCGCCGACGGCGAGCGATACGGCGACGACGATCGCCGCCACTCCGGTCAGGGCCTGCGGGCGGTTCACTGAGGCCTGCCCTTCGACCACGAGGCAGCACTGCGCCGGACGGACAGGTCGTCGGACGCTGTGTGCAGGACGACGAGGTCCGGCGAGGTGTTGCCGTCGACGTCGGTGACGACTGCGGGGCCAGGGCCCCGGCCTCCGGTCGGCATCCGGACCGGCGGGGCGAAGCCGCCGCGGCCGTCTCCCGCGTAGAGCCGAACCTCGTCGGTGTTGTTCGCCGCGACGACGAGATCCGGTTTCTCGTCACCTGTCAGGTCCCCGATCCTGATCGCCGTAGGGTGGCCGAACTCGTCCGGCGTCTCGATCACGATCGAATTGCCGAACCCGCCGGTGGCCGTGCCGAGCAGCACCACCGCGCCTCCGGGGTAAGCGGCAATGACCGCCGCGTCGGGCAGGCCGTCGCGGTTCACGTCGCCGATCGCCAGCTCCGTAGGTGATTTCTCCGTGCCGCGACGGTCGACGACCGCATGCGTGGCCGCACCGAACCCGCCCCGGCCGTCCGACCGGAACGCGGTGAGGCGACTCGTCGTGCCGGACGCGCTCGAAGCGCTGTTCACCACCAGGACGTCGAGCCGCCCGTCGGCGCCCAGGTCGGCGATGGCGACCCGACCGGCGTCACCCCTGCCGACGGCCAATCTGCCGGGCTGTCCGAAGCCGCCTTTGCCGTCCCCTGGCAGGACCGCCACCCGCACCTCGCCCGTGTTCGCGTGATCGCCGAGCGAGTGGGACGTCACGACGTCGGCGCGCCCGTCGCCGGTCACATCGCCGACGGCCACGTCCACTGGGGCGGCACCGGCACCGGTGGAGACACGCCGGACGGCCGGGAAGCGCCCGTGTCCGTCGCCGAACAGGACGAGGACGTCGTCACCGGTGCGCTGATCCATCGCGACCACGAGGTCCGGGTTCCCGTCGCCGTTCAGGTCGCCGGCGGCCAGCCGCAGCGGTTCGTTCGGGTACTCGGCGGAACCGACCTTGTGCCGGCGTCCCGTGGAGATCATGGCGGCCTGGCCGAATCCACCGCGGCCGTCGCCGAGGGAGACCGCCACGCGCAGCAGACCTGGTTGGGCGACAGCCATGTCCGCGGCCCCGTCGCGGTCGAAGTCCGCTGTTGCGAGCGCCGCGCTGTCGCCGCCGAGGGCGTACCGGGTGGGCTCGGTGAACCCTGGCACCGGAGTGCGAGTCTCGTCGGCCGCCGAGGCGGACGGCAGCGCGGGGAGGACCAGGCTCCCCGGCCCGGTGTTCAGATGGACCGTCAGTTCCGGGCCGGCGCGATGCGGGACGAGGATGTCGACCGCCCCGTCCCCGTTGGCATCCAGGAGCAGGAAGTCGTCCGTGTACGTGCCGTCCAGGGTGACTCGCACGGGCTTGTCGCACTCGCCGCCCGCGCGGCCGGCCAGAACCACGACGTCGCTCGCGCCGTCGAGAGCGACGAGGTCGGGAATGCGGTCGCCGGTCAGGTCGGCGATCTTCACCTTGCCCCGCAGCGGCGTGCCCGCGTTCACGATGCGAGCCGGAGCGATCCCGCCCCGCCCGTCAGAGTGCAGGACCGAGATGTTGCGGGTCCGGGTCGCGACGACCAGGTCCGGGTGCCCGTCCGCGTCGAGGTCGCTCGCGACGATGTCCTTCGGTTCCGCCGCTGAGTCGGCCCGGCCGCTGAGCATGTAGGCGGGCTTGCCGAACCGCCCGCGGCCGTCGTTAGGCAGCACAGCGACGAGGGCTCGGACGCGCCCCGTGGGCCTGTCCCGGGTGAGTCCGGCCAGGTCGGGGTCACCGTCCCCGTCGAGGTCGGCGACCGCTAGCGGGCCGCGCATTCCGCCGCGCACGTCAGGCAGCCGTGACCTGTCCGAGAAGGCGCCGGTCCCGTCGTTCAGCAGCACCGTGTCAGATGCACGCGCGTTCCTCGTGACGACGTCGAGGTCTCCGTCACCGTCGAGGTCGGCTGCGATCAGCCAGTTCGGGACGGTCTTTGGGCCCGTCGAGTAGCGCAGGGCCGCACCGAACCCGCCCGCGCCGTCGCCGGGCAGGACCGCGATCGCGTCGCCCCCGTACATCGCCGTCAGCAAATCGAGGTCGCCGTCACCGTCCACGTCGCCGATCGCGATGCCGTGCGGCCCTTCCTCGAAACTGATCTTCGAGCTGGCCGGCACCCGGATCGACATTCCACGCCCGGCGGAAAGGGGGGCGGGCACACCCGTGGAGTAGCTCCGCCGCGGACCGAATCCGCCCGTCCCGTCCCCCAACCGGACGCCGAGCGTGCTGGTTTCGGGCTCCGGGAACGCAAGGTCGGGAACCCCGTCACCATTGAAGTCGCCGCCGGCGAGTTCGTCGACGCGCCCGTCCAGCTTGACGCGCCGCGGTTCCGCGAACACGGGCGAACTGGCAGCGGGAGGAGGTACCGGCGGAAGGCTCGGTAGGCGGCGGATCGCGGGGACGGCGGCGGACGACACGACGGGACAGGCGACCTGACGGGTATTCAGGAAGATCGCCAACTGGTCGTCGCCGTGCTGCGTGGCGACGACGTCCGGGGCGCAGTCGCCGTTCACGTCGCCGATCGCCACCGACGGCACATAGGAGGGGATCCTCGTGCGCTCCGCTGGGCCGTACCCGCCCGCACCGTCACCGAGCAGGGCTGCCACCTGGTAGAGCGGGCCGCCGCCGATCGCGAGGTCGGTCACAGCGTCGCCGTCGAGGTCGCCCACTGCCATGTCGGCGACCTCGGCGAGCCGAAGCGCGGTCACCACGGGCGCCCCGAGTCCCCCCTTGCCGTCGCCGCGCAACACCCGGACCGCGTCACGGCCACCGATCGCCAGGTCCTGGTTGCCGTCGCCGTCTACGTCCGCCGCAACGGACGAGCCGACCTGCCGGCCGGCCTGCGGCAGCGGCACCCCCGCGGCCAATCGGCCGGTGCCGTCGTTGCGATACAGGGCCACGCCCTCGTACCCCGCCGTCACGATTTCCGCTGCGCCGTCGCCGTCGAGGTCGACGGCCGTCATGGAGCCGCCGCCCGTCCCGGCGCGGAACAGCGTCGGCGCACCGAAGGCGCCCCGGCCGTCGCCGAGCGCCACCGAGATCGCCCCCGAGCCGCCGGCCGCCAGGTCGAGCGTGCCGTCCCTGTTCAGGTCCGCGACGACGAAGGTGCCGGCACCAGTCGAGTAGTGCACCGCCGGGGCGAAGCCGCCACGTCCGTCACCCAGGAGCACCGCCGTCCGCGACCTGAACGGATCGGGAGCGATCAGATCCTGGTTGCCGTCGGCGTCGAGGTCGGCAACGGCGAGGGCCGAGGCCGGCGCGTCCAGGCGCGTCAACGCGAACCCGCCCTTGCCGTCGCCAAGCAGCAGGCCGATCTCCGCGCCGCGCTCCGGGTGCGCCTCGTCCTCGCTGCGCTCGTGCGCGACCGCGAAGTCGGCGTCGCCGTCGTGGTCGAAGTCCGCGCTGACGATGTCGATCGGGAGCCGTCCCGTGGACGTGTGCCAGGTCGCGCCTAACAGGTCTCCAGACGCCGGTGCGGGCGCGGGCTGGGTCGCCCCCGCGGTGCCGAACGCCAGCGAGAGCACAGCGGTGACAGCGACGCCGGCGAGGGCCCCGCGGCCCAACCCCGAGCGTGGCATCCGCGCCGTCCCTTCGACTTGCCGTCGCTCGATCGCGACTGCTCCACCTGCAGGGTCGTCGCAAGACCCCAGAACGTTCGGTCGTTTGCCGAACGATGCGTCGGTGCCGACCGGAAGATTCACAGTTGTACCGGTGGTTGACGATCAATTCTGGACAAATTCTTACAAAGCCCGCACGCTTTGCCCGTTCTCGGCGGACGCGAAGGAGGCTCGGGTGACCAGGTTCAGCCCGGCGCGAGCGGCTCTCGCGGGCGCGCTCACCGTCGCGCTGTCAGCCGGTCTCACGCCCCACGCCGCCGGCGCCAAAGCGAAGCCCATGTTCACCGGGCCGACGGACACGCTGGTCGCCCGGCACCCCAGCGGCCTGGCCGCCGCGGACTTCAACCACGACGGCCGGACGGACCTCGTCACGTCCCCCGGGAGGGAGCAGGGCGCGCGGACCCAACTGCGCCTGTCCGAGGGCACGGGTGCGTTCAGGTCGAAGGAGCTGCCCCTCGCCGGGACGGCCGTCGTGGCCGCGGACGTCGACAACGACGGCAACGCCGACGTCGTGGCGGTCGATTCGATGCCCGGAGCAGAAGGCTCCTCCCCGCGCCCCGGGATCGCCGTCCTCCTCGGCGACGGTCGAGGCGCGTTCTCGAAGCCCGTGCACTACCCGATCGCCGGCTCGTCGTCGGACCTGATCGGCGCCGACCTGAACGGCGACGGCATCCTCGACCTGGCTGTGACCCACGACAGCGCGGGCGACGTCGGGACCTACCTCGGCGACGGCCGGGGCGCCTTCCGCTTCTCCGGCCGGTTCGTGACCGAGGCCCGCTCGCTCGTCGCGAGCGACCTGAACGCCGACGGCGCCGCCGAACTGGTCGTCGTCTACGGCCAGTTCGTGACCAGGGTGGCCGTGGCGCGCAACGACGGCACCGGCCGCCTGACGTTGGGCAAGCCGCTCCGCGGACTCCCGCACGGCGACCACAAGATCGCCGTCGGCGACACGAACGCCGACGGGCGCCCGGACGTGGTCGTCGCCGGCAAGGACGGCCTCGCCGTCCTGCGCGGGAAGAAAGGCGGCGGCCTTGGCGCTGCGACCCGGATCGCCGGCACCTGCCCCTCGTCGAAGGTGCGGGACGCGTGTGCCGCCGGCGCCCTGGACCTCGCCGACGTCGACGGCGACGAGCGCCTCGACATCGTGGTGACGCACCCGCACGTCACCGACGTGACCGTACTGACCGCGAAAGGCCGCAGCTACCGAGCGGCCGCCAAGCTGAGGCTCCCCGCGATGCACGACCCGGGGTACGGGTCGCGGGTGGAGCCTGGGTTCGTCCTCCTCCGGGACCTGAACGCCGACTGCGCCACCGACCCGGTCGTCTCCACCAGGACCACCGTCAGCACGTATCTGAATGCCCGTCAGGTCGCGTGTCCGCGGTGACGGGCGCGGCGGGTTCGCAGACCCGAACTCGACGATGCTCCCGGATTCGACGCCGGACTCGGAGCACCCGCGGCCCGTCGTGCTCGCCGACTTCGACGTCGACGGCGACACCGACGTCGTTGCCAGCGAGCTGTTCGGCCGCAAGGGCGTCGCGCTCTTCCGCAACGACGGCCGCGGAACGCTGTCCGGGCCGACCTACCTCACCCCGCACGCGAAGCGCGAGCGCTACCTAGACACCACCGGGGCCTTCGCCGTCGCCGACGTGGACCTGGACGGGGCGCCCGATCTCGTCCTGACCTACCCCTACCGCCGCGAGATCGCGGTCTTTTGTGGGGATCATGAGGGCGGGGTATCGGCACCCACCTTTTTCGGCAGCGGCGGTGCACAGCCGCGCGGCCTCGCGGTCGCGGACGTCACCGGCGACGGGGCACTCGACCTGATCGTGGAGAACGGGCCGTCGTACGAGATCGCCGTGCTGGCCGGGAACGGCCGCGGCGCGTTCGCACCGCCCGGGAGATTCGACGCCGACAGCGCGGCCGTCCGCCGACTTTTGGTGGCGGACGTAAACGGCGACGGCGCGGCCGACGTCGTGACCGCCGGCTGGTCCGGCCTGACCGTCTACCCGAACAGACCGTGACCCAGGGTCAGGCCACGACGACCGCGTCGCCCACAGAGATCCGACCGGGCGTCAAAACCACGGCGACGACACCCAGGCACGCGCGGTTGGCCCGGCCGACGGCGACGAGGTTGCCGGGCTGGGCGGGGAGGTCGGCGGTGGCCATGTCCACCATTACGCATCGCGGCAGGGTCGACCGGACGTGCAGGACCACCGTGCCGACCTGAATGTCGCGGCCGGCCCAGGTGTCCTCGGCGAACGGGTCGGCTCCGTCGAGGACGATGTTGGCCCGGAACCGCCGCGGGTCGACGTCCACCCCGCGAAGCGCGCCGACCGCGCCCACGGAAGCGGCACTGAGCAGGCTGACCGGGCCGTCGTCGAACTGGCTGACGTCAGACTCCCGGACGAGCGTCAGCGGCCGGCCGAAGTGGGCGCTGAGCCGGGCGGCGGCGTCCGGGTCGTCGGCGTGGAGCACAGAACCGTCCGGGAACCTCACGACGACGTGGCCGTCCGCCCGGGTGGCGCGCAACTCCAGCAGGCCGTCCACGTGCGCGAACCGGCGCGAGTTCTTGCCGCTCCCCATCTTGTCGTCGGGCGTCCGGACGGACCAGAGTCGGTCGCCCACGCAGCCCCGCCCGTCGAGGTCGACGGACTCGACGCGCTCGCCGGACATCGACTTCACCGGATACCTGTACAGCGCGGACACGCGCGCCTGCTTGCTCACGACCGAAGTGAAGCAGGCCGGTCAGGCCGCTCTGGACACCTTCGCGAACTTGGGCACGGGCGGCGGGGTGTACTCGTCCGCGTTGCGCGCCGGGCAGGTGATGCAACCGCAGGCTTCGGCACAGACGCACAGCCCGGTTGCACTACGGACGTAGATGTCACACCACGGGCAGCGCGGCGGCTCCGTGCTGGAGGCTACAGACGACAATGGGGCCCACTTTTTCGTAGGATCTAGACCGGCCTGGTTCCCTTCTATCGGAAGGGATGATGTGCACCATTACAGTCGAGAGTATTGCTGCGTGGTTTCCCGCAAAGCGGTCCCGACAAACCGGCCGCCACGGAATGTGACGCTGTTCACGGAGACAATGCGGACTTCCCCGCCATTGTCCGACGAATTGCCGAGCAATTTGCCGCGGGGCACCCCGGCAGGCTCGGTCGATCCGCACCGTCCACCCGGCCCGCCGGGCCCGTTAGCCTCTGTGCTGCTTCACGCACCCGAGAGGACCCCCGTGCCGAAGATCGGACCCGAGCGACGCGCGGCCCGCCACGGCCAGTTCGTGACGGCCGCCCGCGACCTCGCGGCAGAGCGCGGGTACCGGGGTGTCACGGTGGATGACGTGTGCGCGCGGGCGGGGTTGTCGAAGGGCGCGTTCTACGGATACTTCGAGACGAAGCAGGATCTGCTGGTCGCGATCCTCGACCTCGAGATCGCCGACGTCGACGAGCTGCTGGACACCCTCGAGCGCAGCCCGGAGCCGTCACTCGAGAAGGTCCGCGGCTTCGTCCGGACGATGGTGCTGCGCGGGCAGGATCCGGCCGAGGTGCAGCTGCGCGCGGAACTCTGGTCGCAGGTCGCGGGCGACCCCGCGCCGCGGGAGCGGATGGCCGAGGCGAGCCGGTCGCGACGCGTCCGGCTCGCGGCCATCGGAGTGCCGGCCCAGGTATCGTGACGGCCGGCCCAGTCCATACCGGGGAGTTCGCACCGTGCAGTCACAATTAACCACCCACCGCCTGTCCCGCACCGTCGCGCCCCTGCTGGCCGCGGTCCTCGTCCTCGCCGGTTGCGGCGGTTCGGGGGATTCCGCCGAGGCGCCCGAACCGAGCGGCAGTTCCGGCTCCGGGAATGTCCTGGCCGCCGAAGACCTCTTCGTCGGGGCACCCGACATCGTCGCGGACGCGGGCGGCAAGTCCGCGACGCTCATCGTGACGACCAAGGACAAGGTCGCGTGCAAGGTCGTCTTCGGTAAGGACGAGAGCGTCTCCGAGGGTTCGGCGAGCGACACCGACATGGCGGACGGTCCGCACACCACGCACAAAGCCGTCATGACCGACCTCGAACCCGGCACCGAGTACTTCTACCGAGTCGAAGGCGACGGCGCCGAGGGCCAGCGGTACGAGAGCAAGATCGCGACCTTCCGGACGGCGGCGGCGAGCAGCCTGAAAGCACCCGGCGAGAATGTCGCGAAGGGCGCCGAGGTGACGAAGTTCAGTTCGGAATTCTCCGACACGTTCGGCGCCGCGAACGCGATCGACGGGGACCCGGCGAGCGAATGGTCGTCCAAGGGCGACGGCGACAAGGCCTCGATCACGATCGACCTCGGCAAGGTCGTCGAATTGGTCGGCGTCGGCTTCCGGACGCGGTCGATGGCCGACGGCACGGCGATCATCAACACGTTCACCGTGACCGGCGACGACGGCAAGGTGCACGGTCCCTACTCGCTCGGGCGCGGCCTCACCGTCATCGACCTGAAGCTGAAGACGCGGACGCTGCGGTTCGACGCGGTCAAGACCACCGGCGGCAACACCGGTGCCGTCGAGATCGAGGCCTACGCGGCGGGCAAGGCCAAGGAGAGCTGACGACAGGGGTGGCCAAGCGGGCCCCCGAGTGCTTTCATAAGTAAGTGACTTCAGTTTCCCCTCAACTGGTCCCCCCGGTGGACCGACCGCCCGCGAAGGGCAGGTTGGCCCGGCTGCTCCGGTCGTCTGCCGCCGCCGCGAAGGCCGCGAACGCCGCGTCCGTCCCCTTCTAGAACCTCGCTCGCACGCCCGTCGCCGCTCGCCGGCGGCGGGCGTTGCCGTGCCCGGGTTGCTCAACTGTACGGATGTACGTACATTAAGCCGATCAGCAGCAGCCCTCCCGAGGCGGTGACCGCATGGCGCAGGCCGGCCCGCGAGCCGTCGACCGCGCCGACCCGCTCCCCCTGTGGGCGCAGCTGCACACGGACCTCGTCCGCCGCCTCGAGTCCGGCGAGTTCGGCGCGGTCTTCCCGAGCGAGAGCGCCCTCGTCGCCGAGTACGAGGTCAGCCGCCAGACCGTCCGCGAGGCGCTGCGCCGGCTCCGCGAGACCGGGGTCGTCAGCTCGGGCCCGGGGCGCAGCTCGCGCGTCGTCCCGGAGACCGAGATCGAGCAGCCGCTCGGCGTCCTCTACAGCCTGTTCGACTCGGTGTCGCAGACCGGCCGCGTCCCGAGCAGCGTCGTCCGAGCGCTGGACGTGCGCACCGACCCCGACGTCGCCGCGCGGCTCGGACTCACCGCGGCCAGCCCGCTCGTCCACCTGGAGCGCCTGCGCCTCGCCGACGGCGAGCCACTGGCGACCGACCGGGTGTGGCTCCCCGCCGACCTCGCGGAGGGCCTGCTCGACGCGGACCTCGAACGCTTCGGGCTCTACGACCAACTCGCCGAGCGCTGCGGCATCCGGCTGACCGGCGGGCGCGAGCACATCGTCGCGGTGATCCCGACCGAGGTGGAGCGGGCCGAACTCGCACTGCCGGACGGGGTCGCCGCGTTCGCGGTCGACCGGCTCGGTTGCGCCGGCGGGAGCCCGGTCGAGTGGCGCCACACGCTGATCCGGGCCGACCGGTTCAGCGTGACGGCCGAGTTCTCCGCCCGCGGGTACCGACTGGACGTCGCGGCGGCGGGAGGGACCAGCGCGTGACCCTGCTCGCGGCGCTGGCTCTCGGGCTGTTCATCGGCGCGGTCCTCGGCGCCCTCGGCGGGGGCGGGGCGATCCTCACCGTCCCCGCGCTGGTCTACGTCCTCGGCGAGAGCGCGCAGGGCGCGATCAGCGGCAGCCTCGTCGTCGTCGGCGTGACCGCGGCCGTCGCCGCGGCCGGGCACGCGCGCTACCGCACCGTCCGCTGGGACATCGGCATCCCGTTCGCCGCGGTCGGCATCGTGGCCGCGTTCGCCGGCACGGCGTGCAACCGCCGGGTCTCCGAGAGCGTGCTGCTCGTCGGGTTCTCCGTCCTCATGGTGTTCGCCACGGCCGCGATGCTGGTGCGAGCCCGGCAAGAGTCCGTGGTGCTCGCCCGCGCCGGCAGCGGCGTCACGACGCTGGCCCCGGCGCTGACGAAGCGTCAGCTCGGCGCGCGGATCGCCGTCGGCGGCACGGTCGTCGGCTTCCTCACCGGCTTTTTCGGCGTCGGCGGCGGCTGGGTCATCGTCCCCGCGATGGTGCTGGGGCTGGGCCTGGCGATGCCGGTGGCGATCGGCACGTCCCTGTTCGTCATCGCCGTGAACTCCGGGGCGGGGCTGCTCGCGCGCGCCGGGGACCTGACCGTGCACTGGGTCGTGGTCGTGCCGTTCACGCTGGCGGCGATCGTCGGGACTGTGGCCGGCCGGCGGACGGCGCACACCCTGCCACCCCTCACCCTCACCCGCGCCTTCGCCGGCCTCCTGGTCGCCGTGGCGCTCTTCACCGGTATCGAGAATGCGGTCCGACTGACCTGAGAGGTCGAGCGATGATCTTCACCCAGCACTACCTGGCCTGCCTGTCCCACGCGTCGTACATGATCGGCGACCCGAGCTACGGGGCGCGCCGTCGTCGTCGACCCGCGGCGCGACGTCGAGGTCTATCTGGACGAGGCCGCGCAGCACGGGCTGACGATCGAGCGCGTGATCGAGACCCACGTGCACGCCGACTTCCTCTCCGGCCATCTCGAGCTCGCGGCGCAGACCGGGGCGGTGATCTCGTACGGCGAGGGCGCGGAGACCGAGTTCCCGATCAAGGTGCTGGGCGACGGGGAACGCATCTCTCTCGGCGAAGTGACGCTCCAGATCCTCGCAACGCCCGGGCCACACCCCCGAGTCGATCTGCATCGTGGTCTACGAGCACGCCGACGACGAGGTGCCCTACGGCGTCCTGACCGGCGACACGCTCTTCGTCGGCGACGTCGGCCGGCCCGACCTGATGTCGTCCAAGGGCCCCGAGCTCTCGGCCGAGTCGCTGGCCCGGCAGATGTACCACTCGCTGCACGACAAGCTGCTCCTCCTGCCAGACGCGACGCGGGTCTTCCCCGCGCACGGCGCGGGCTCGTCGTGCGGGCGCAACCTGTCGACGGAGACGTCCTCGACGCTCGGCGAGCAGCGGGCCACCAACTACGCGCTGCAACCCATGAGCGAGGACGAGTTCGTCGCCGCCGTGACGGAGGGTCAGCCGCAGGCACCGCAGTACTTCGCGTTCGACGCGGGTCTCAACCGGCCGTCCGCCCGCTGATGGACGTCGACGCCCCGCCGCGCATGACGCTCGACGAGGTGCGCAAGCGCCGCGAGGACGGCGCGGTCCTGCTCGACGCACGCGAACCGGCGGACTTCGCGTCCGGCCACCTGCGCGGCGCCGTCAACGTCGGGCTGCAGGGGCGGTTCGCGGCGTGGGCGGGCGACGTCCTCGCGCCGAACCGCGACATCGTCCTCGTCGGCGACCCCGCGCTGGCGGTGGAGGCGAAGCTGCGGCTCGGCCGCGTCGGCTACGACCGGGTGGTCGGCCAGCTCGACGACCTCGCGTCGGTGCTCTCGGTGGGGCCGGCGCGGACCTCGCCCGGACGAGCTCGCGCCTCACGATCGAGCAGCTCGCCGAGCTGCGCGGCCTCGAGCCGGACCTGCAGCTCGTCGACGTCCGCGGGCCGGGCGAGACCGCGGCCGGGACGCTGCCCGGGAGCGCGCGAGATCCCGCTCGGCGGCGCTGACCCGCACGCTCGACGCCCTCGACCGCGCGTTGCCCGTCGTCGTCTACTGCGCGAGCGGCTACCGCTCGCAGATCGCGGCGAGCGCGCTGCTCGACGCGGGCTTCGACGACGTGTCCGACGTCCTCGGCGGTGCGTCCGCCTGGGAGGGCGCGGGCATGCCGCTCACCGAGCCCGGCTGTGAGGGCGGCGCGGCGACCTCCGTGCCGCAGGTCGGCGCCCGGGCCGGCAAGGCGCTCGTCGACCGCGGAGCGGTGCTCCTCGACGTCCGCGAGGCCGACGAGTGGCACGCCGAGCACGCGCCCGACACCGTCCTGATGCCGATGGGCCAGGTGCGCGACTGCGCGAACCAGCTCCCGCGCGACCGGCGGATCGTCGTCGTCTGCCGCTCCGGCGGGCGGTCCGCCGCGGTGACCGCCTCGTTGCGCGCGTGGGGGTACGACGCGGTGAACCTCGCCGGCGGCATGTGCGCCTGGGCGGCCGCCGGGCTGCCCGTCGTGACGCCCCGTCAGGCCGGGTTGGTCGTGCACAAGACCGAGCCGCTGAACTGCGAGACGTCCGTCCCCGCGCTGATCGGCGGGGTGGTCGTGCCGAACGCGCGGTTCTACGTCCGCAACCACTTCGAGACCCCGGTGCTGGACGCGACCACGTGGCGCCTGTCGGTCGGCGGGCTCGTGCAGCGTCCGCTGACGCTGAGCCTGCGCGAGCTGCAGAACATGCGCTCGCAGACCCTCGTCGCGACCCTGGAGTGCGCGGGCAACGGGCGCGCCGCGTTCGACCCGCCGACGCCGGGCGAGCAGTGGCGCCTCGGCGCCGTCAGCACCGCCGAGTGGACGGGGGTGCCGCTCGTCGAGGTCCTCGACCGGGCGGGGCTGACCGCAGACGCGGTCGAGATCCTGCTGCGCGGCGCGGACTTCGGCCCGGTCGACGGGCACCCGGACGGCATCGCCTTCGAGCGGTCGCTGACGATCGACGACGCGCGCAACTCCGAGGCCGTCCTGGCGTACGCGATGAACGGCGAGCCGCTGCCGACCGAGCACGGCTACCCGCTGCGCCTGATCGTCCCGAGCTGGTACGCGGTGACGTCGGTGAAGTGGCTTGCGGAGATCGAGGTCATCGGCTCGCACTTCGAGGGGTTCTTCCAGGAGGCCCGCTACAACTACGAGTGGGACCGCGACGGGACGATCGAACGCGAACCCGTCCGGCTGCAGCAGGTGCGCGCGCTGATCACGGAACCGACAGGCACCGCGGAACTGCCGCTGGGCGAGGTCGTCGTCCGCGGCGTCGCCTGGTCGGGCGCCGCCCCGATCGCCAAGGTCGACGTGAAGGTCGGCGACGGGTCGTGGCAGGCCGCGCAGCTCGTCGGCGAGCGCCGCCGGCACGGCTGGCAGTGGTGGGAGCTGCTCACGACGCTCGACACCGCGGGCCCGACGACCGTCCGCGCCCGGGCGACCGACCTCGCCGGCCGCACCCAGCCCGAGGCGCCGCGTGGAACAAGCTCGGGTACGGCGGGAACGCGATCCAGGTGGTCGACCTCAGTGTCTGTTGAGCGGTTGGATCCCCCGACCGCCGGACCGATGACCGACTACGACCCCGTGGCGTGGGAGCAGATCCAGCCGGCGCCTACTACGGCTACGACACTCGGCAGGAGGGCGAGAAGGCCTTCGCAATGGCCGTCCTCGGGCTCGGCGCCGCGGGCGAGGCCGGGTCGCGCCAGGCCGCCTGGGCGCAACTGCACCGACTGGTCGGCCAACTCGCCCGCGACGCGACCTGGCGCGAACTCGAGAAAGACGCGTTCGTGCGGCTCACGCGCACCCTGTTCGCTCACCTCGGCGAGAAGCTCACGAAACGGAAGCTGGGGCAGGCCGTGCCTGTCGCGGGAGTGCTGCTCGGCGCCGGGCTCAACGCCAAACTCGCCGCCGACGTCGCCGAGGCCGCGCACTACGCGTACCGGGAGCGCTTCCTGCTGGACAAGTACCGCACGGCGACATAGGCGCTCCAGCACTTCGAACAACCGTGCGAACTTTCGAACAATCGTGCGACCGTCCCGACGAGCGCACTCTTCCCCGGCGGCAGCACTTCCTGGTCACGGTAGGCGGCCCACCCCACATGGGCGATCATGTACGCCTACGACCTCACGGAGAATCCCATGCCCAACCCCCTCAAGAACGTGGCCATCAAGACCCTCGACTCGGTCCTGAAGACGGCGAAGGACCCGGCGACCACCGCCAAGCTGAAGGCCGGGGTCGACACCGTCGTCGGCACGGCGAAGAAAGCCGCGAAGGACCCGTCGAAGGTCAAGGCCGGCCTCAAGGACGGCGTCGCCTGGGCGAACAACCGCGCGATGCCGGCGGTCATCCACCTGAGCCACGGCAAGGTGGGCACGAAGTTCGGCAAGGCGCCGATCCTGCTGCTGACGACGACCGGCCGGAAGTCGGGCAAGGCCCGCACCGTCCCGCTGTGCTACCTCACCGACGGCGACCGCCTCGTGCTCATCGCCTCGTACGGCGGCGACGACCGCTCGCCGGCGTGGTTCCACAACCTGACCGACAACCCGTCGGTGACCGTCGAGATCGACGGGACGGCCAAGCCGATGCTGGCCAGCGTGGCCGACCCCGCGACGAAGGCCCAGCTGTGGCCGGCGGCCGTCGCCATGTACAAGGGCTACGAGGGCTACCAGAACAAGACGGACCGTGACATCCCGCTCGTCCTGCTCACCCCCGCGCTCTGAGGGCCTAACGCAGCGGCGGGCGGTCGGTGTCCAAGCGGCGCTTGGGCTCCGGCTTGGCGTCGGCGGCCGACGTGTCGGACGTCGGCGCGAGTTCGTCGAGGTCGCGCAGGTCGATCTCGCGGGTGACCTCGACGACGACGATCAGGTCGCCGCCGCCGTCGGGCGCGGGCGCGTTCGTCCGCGGGACGCGGAACGTGCGGCCGCTCTGCGTACCCGGCGGCACCCGCAGCCGGACAGGCGCCCCCGGTGTCGGAACCACGATGAGCGCGCCGTTGCGCGCTTCGTCGAAGCCGATCGGGACGACGAGGACCAAGTCCGAGCCGCGCCGTTCGAACCGCGGAGTGAGCGCGCCCGGGCGGCTCTCCTTGGGTCGGGGCGTCGGGGTGCTCCACTGGTCGCGTTCGAGCCAGGTGACCATCGGGATCGATGCCTCTTCCATGGACGTGATTGTGCAAGATGTGCCGGGGAGACAGAAGACACCCATCAGGGTGGTCCTCGGAACTGCCCGGTGGAGCGACTTTCACACCTGCGGGGCAGCCGGCACGGCGGCCGCGCGCAGCCACCACTTCTCGGCTTCCGGACGCCGGCCGAGGTCGCGTAGCAGCATCGCCAGGTTGTGCATCGCGGACGCGTCCCCGGCCTTGGCGGCGCTGCGCCACCAGCGCTCGGCGGTCACGTCGTCGTTGAGCGCCGCGGCGAGGGCGCCCAGCGCCAGCATCGCCCGGGGGTGCCCGGTGGCCGCCGCCGCCTCGAACCGGGCGCGCGCGCCGTCGGCGTCGCCGCGGTCCGCGAGGAGCACCCCGAGGTTGTACGCGGCGTCGGCGTCGCCGGCGGTGGCGGCGCGGGCGTACCAGGACTCGGCCCCCTCGTCGTCGCCCCGCTCGGCGAGCAGCGCACCGAGGTTGAACATGGCGTCCCGGTCGCCGGACGCGCCGGCCCGGCGCCACCAGGACTCCGCGGCCGCGAGGTCGCCCCGCCGCTCGGCGAGCACGCCGAGGTCGTACATCGCCGCGGGGTCGCCGGTCTCGGCCGCGACGCGCCAGCGTCCCTCGATCTTCGAGCGGGACGCGGCTAGCGCCTCCGCTGACCGCGGATGCCCGGCCGCCACGGCCTTGCGCCACCAGCCGCGCGCCTTCGTCGCCTCGCCGCGCGCCTCGAGCAGCGTCCCGAGGTTGTGCATGGCGCGGGGGTCCCCGTCGGAGGCGGCGCGCAACAGCCAGCCCTCGGCGCCCTCGGTGTCGCCGTTGTCGAGCAGCAGGGCGGCCAGGTTGTTTCTCGCGTCCGCGAAACCCGCCTCGGCGGCGACGCGGTACCAGTGCTCGGCCGCGTCCGGCCGGCCGCTGTCCTCGAACAGCAGGCCGAGGTTGACCATCGCCCGCAGGTGCCCGAGCCGCGCGGCGAAGGCGAAACGCACGCCGGCCGCCTCGGACTCCCCCCGCTGGCGGTGCCACACCCCCAGGTCGTTGGCGGCCTCCGGGTCGCCGAGGTCCGCCGCGCGCCGCCAGCAGGACGCGGCGGTCGCCAGGTCACCGGCCTCGGCCGCGACGACGCCCAGCTTGTGGGACGCCCCCGCGTGCCCGCCCGCGGCGGCGCGGGTCCACCAGGCGGTGGCGTCGGCGGCGCGGCAGTCGGCCTCCGCCAACCTGGCCAGCCCGCTCATCGCGGCGGCGTCCCCGGCGTCGGCGCCGCGAGCGCACCACAGCAGCCCCGCCTCGGTCTTGCCCTGGGCGAGCAGGCGGCAGCCCAGCAGGCCCATCGCGGCGGGGTCGCCGCCGAGGGCGGCCCGGTGCCACCAGCGCTGGGCGGCCGCGGCGCCGCCGGGCCGGGCGTCCAGGACGGCGGCGAGTGCCGCCATCGCCTCGGGCAGCCCGGCGTGGCCGGCCGCCGACAGGCTCCGTTCGAGGACGCGGGCGGCGCCCGGGTCCAGGGCGGCGACGGAGGCCACGGCCGCGAGCTCGTCGGGCCGGGCGGCCCGCAGGAGGAGCTCCCAGGACGCGGCAGGCAGCGGGCGGCGCGCGCAGTCGGCGAGGCGTTCGCGCACGTACGGGTGGACGGTGAACTCGCCCCCGCGGGTCTCGCTCAGCAGCGCGACGCCGGGAGCGAGCTCCCGGCAGGCGTCGTCGAGGACCGCGTCCCAGTCGGTGCCCGGACGGGCCCGGACGTGCGCCGTCGCCAGGTGGGTCAGCAGGTGCCCGGGCACGGGCCGGGCCAGGCCGCCGCGGCGCCAGTCCGCAGCTCCCGCGAGGAGCGCGTACACCTCGGGGTCCCGGGCGCGCAGCCAGGCGATCTCGTCCGCGAACCGCTGCGCGCCCGCGACGTAGGCGCCCACGCCGCGTTCGGCGATCCGCTCGCGGACCTCGGCGTCCCAGTGGCGGGCGTCCCCCAGATGCGGGTCCAGGACGAGGTGCTCGAACACCGCGACGACGTCGGTGCCGGCGGGCCGGGGCGCGACGCCGGGACGAAAGCGTGCGGCGTCGAGCGAACCCATCGTCGCCACCACGGCGTTGGCCGCGGCCAGCCGCAGCACCGCCGCCGGCGCGAGCCCGGCCGAGAGATAACGCTCGAGATCGTCCAGCCACAGCACGTGCCCGCGGACGTCCCGCTCGGCGAGCTCCGCCAGCCCGGCGGCGCCGGACGGCACGAGCAGCGGCCGGTCCGGGCCGAGGGCCTGGACGACGGCGACCGCCAGCCGGGTCTTGCCGACGAGCGACGGGCCCGGTGAGCAGGACGGGGTGCCCGGCCCCGAGCAACCGCAGGACGCGGCGCTCGAGAGCCGGACGCGGGAGGTACGGCAGGTCGATCAGCGCCGGGTGGACGCCCGGCGGGGACGCCGGCGCGACCCTGATCGCGGGCGCGCCGGAACGCGCCCGGGGCAGGCCCACCGCACCCCTCACGTGCTCACCGTCCGCTCGGCGTCGATGCCGGTCCGTCCGCTAGGGGGTCTCGCGGAAACCGCGGCGCAGGAGCGCGCCCGCCACCACGAACCCCAGGCCGAGCGGCACCAGCAGCCCGTCGACCTCCCCGGCACCGGTCTTCGGCAGGGCGTTCACGGCCGACGTGGGGTGGTGATAGTGGTGGCTCTTCTTCTTGTGGGCCTTCTTCGCGGCGACCTTCTTCACCGCGGTCGTGGTCGTCGTCGTGCCGGTCGACAGGATCGTCAGCGCCGACTGCGCCGTCGACGACGTGCTGACCGCGGCGGCCTGCGCCGCGCTGCTGGACGACGAGCTGGACGACGACTGGCTCGCGGACGACGAGGACGACTCCCCGGACTGCGACTGCGACTGGGACGCCGACGCGGAGCCGGACGACTCCGACGACTTCGACGACTCCGACGACTTCGACGACTTCGACGACTTCGACGACGACGACTCGGACGATTTCGAGGACTCCGAGGACGACGACTCGGACTTCGACGCCGACGCCTTCGCCTTGGCCTCCGCCGCCTTGGCCTCCGCCGCCTTGGCCTCCGCCGCCTTGGCCTCCGCCGCCTTGGCCTCCGCCGCCGACGCGCTCGACGACGACCCGGCCTTCGTCTTGCTGCTCGAAGCCGCCCCCGGCCTCGGCCACGGACAGCGCGGCGGACTTCAGCGCCGCCTCGGCGGCGGCCCGCGCGGACGCCTCGGTGGACTTCGCGACCTTCGCGGCCGCGGCCGAGGACGACGAGGACGACGACGTGGTCACCGAGGTCGTCGGCGTCCGCGCGACGGTCTCGGTGCTGACCGTCTGGCTCTTGGTCGACGGCTTGGTGCTCGCCGACTTCAGGGCCGCTGCGGCCGCGGCCTCGGCGGCCTTCTCCGCTGCGGCTTCCAGCTTCTTCACCTCGGACGTGACGGTGGTGGACGTGGTCGCGCCCTCGGGGACCAGCCCCGACATCCATGCGCCGGCCGTCGCCTCCGCCTTCGCGGCCGAGACCGCGGCCGCCTTCGCCGCCGCCTCGGCCGCGGCCTTGGTGGCGACCGCGTCCGCGCCCGTCCCGATCGTGGTGGTGGTGGTCGTGGTCGTCGTCGTGAGCGGCTGGCCGTTCTTGCCGCCGGTCACCTTCTTCTTGACGACGGTGTTCGACTTCGTCCCGTCCGGGCAGCCGTCGGTCTTGTCGTCGCAGGGCGCGGCACTCGCGGCGACGGCCGGGACGACCACCATCCCGGCGGCCAGACCGGCGGTGACGGCGGCTCGCGTTGCCTTCTTCGCCAGGGGACTCACGGCTGCTCCTTCGTCGTCAAGCCCGGATTTCACAGCCCCGGCGTCGTCGACTCCGCGGCCCTCACCCGAGATCCGAATGGATCTTGGATGTGACAGTTGTGATTTATGGGTACTAAGTGACGGATGGGATTGTCAAGAGAACGGAGCCGAACGAGACCTGAATATCTGTCAGGCGGAGAGGTGACCCGCGAGGAAGCGCACCTGCTCGGCGGTTTCCGAGCGCCAGTACCCGACGTGGTGACAGGACGTGGTGACAGACCGTCGCGAACGACGTCAGGCGGGCGCGGCCGGGCGCGGCCCGCACCCCTGGACCTGCCGACGGACGAAGACGACCGCGTCCCCGAGCCGCCCGGTCGCAGCCAGCCCGCCCACTCCAAGGGCCCCGGCCGCCACGCCGCCGGCGCCGGCTCCGGCGCCGAGGCACAGAAACGTGCGCCGTGAGATGCCCGTCACAGCCCCGAGTGTGACGCCTGGGACGGGAGGTTCCACGAGATGGACCCAGGACGGCCGCGTCGGAGGCCCCGGACGGGTGTACTTCTGGCGGCGAAATCGGGCTAACCTGCCGAAATCGGTCCGCCGCGCCCTCTGCACGAGGCACAACGGTCGGACCCGACACGTCCCCAGCCCGGGGCGTAGGGCCGACCGGAGGAGGAGCGGATGAAGACAGACCTCATCCCGGAGATCCTCGTCCTCGGGATCATCGTCGCCGGCCTCTACGGCCTGTTGCCGATCGCGATCGTCCTGACCTACCGGATCAGCCGCACCATCGGCTTCATCCACGGCGGCATCGCGATCGCGGGCGGCCTCGCGTACAAGGTGCTGGCCAACGGCCAGGACAACGCCCACGACTTCCTGGCTCACCCGATCGTCCCCCCGATGATGGGGTTGATCTTCGTGATTCTCGGCGGAGCCCTGATCGGGGCGGGCTACGGCTCCCTGGTGATGTCCAGACGGATGGCCGGGTTACCGGCCATCACGCTCACCGTCGTGTCGATCTCGGCGATGCTCGTCGTGACCGCGGTCGCCAGCTACTTCCTGCGGCCGGTCGGCGCCTCGGTCTCGCAGAGCGCGTTCGGCGACGGCTCCATCGCAGATCGGCCAGATCTACCTGACGAACAACCGCCTGGCGACGCTGATCATCCTCGTCACCCTCGTCGTGGCGCTGACGATCTTCCTCAACCGCACCTACACCGGCCTGGCGATCCGCGCGATCGCCGACGACGTCGAGGCCAGCGTCTGGTGCGGGTCGAAGCTGCGGTACATCGGGACTGGCGTGTTCGGCCTGTCCGGCGCGATCTCCGCGGCCACGGGCGCCCTGTTCGTCGCCAGCGTCGCCGAGGCCGTCGAGGGCACGCTCATCCTGTTCGCCCGCGGCCTGGTCATCGCGGTCGTCGGCGGCCTGCGCAGCGTCTCGCTGGCCCTGGTCGGCGCCCTGCTCTACGGGATCCTCGAGACCGCGCTCGTCGTCGACTTCTTCGGCCAGACCAGCGCCGGCGTCCGCGAGGTCGCGCTCTCCCTCGCGCTGCTCGCCTTCATCGTCGTGGTCGCCCGGTACCGAAAAGAGAGCTTCTTTCTGCTCGAGAGGCAGCAGCTTTGAGCACCGGACGCCGGGCGAAGGCGCCGGACGGCCCGCCCACCAACACCCGGCCGGTCACCCAGGCCATGACGAGCCCGGGCGCGCTCCTGCTCATGGCGATCTTGGTCGTCTGGGTCACCCTCACGCCGGACTACCTGATCTTCTCGATGACCGCGGCGATCCCCGTCGCGCTCGTCGGCCTGGGCCTGCTCGTGCTGCAGGGCTGGGCGCGGGAGATCTCGCTGGTCTCGGCGGGCCTGTTCGCCACGTCGATGTACTACTTCAACTGGCTGCACCGGGAACAGGAGGGCCAGGGCCTGCCCTGGATCGTCGCGTTCGCGATCACGCTCGCGATCCCGACCTTGCTCATGGCCGGGCTCGCCCTGGTCAGCGGCAAGCTCCCGTCGATCTACCTGATCATCCTGACGCTCGGCCTGCAGATCACGCTCGAGAAGACGGTCTTCAACGTCGGCGTACCTGTCCGGCGGAACCTCCGGCGGTACGGGCGGGCCGCCGCTCGTCGACCCGCGGCCGCACCCGTTCGGCATCAACCTGCAGTCGGACACGATCTTCTACTTCTTCGCGCTGGGGTTCCTCGGCCTGGCGATGGGCGCGCTGATCCGGTTGCGGCGCAGCCCCGTCGGCCTGGCGTTCATCCTCGTCGGCGCGAACCGGCAGGCCGCCGCCGCGGTGGGCATCCCGCCGGTGCGGTTCCGGATCCTCGCCTTCACGACCGCGGGCCTGCTCGCCGGGCTCGCCGGCGTCCTCGGCTCGATGCTCTACGTCGGCCCTCCGCTGTACCTGACCTACCGGCTGCAGGAGTCGCTGCTGCTGCTCGCGATCCCGGTGCTCGCGGGCGTCGACTCGATGGCCGCGATCGTCGTGGTCTCGTCGGTGATGATCGTGACCCCGATCGCGCTGGAGCGCTGGCGCATCGACCAGAACACGATCTCCGCGCTGCTGCTCGGCTTCGGCGCGCTGCTCGGCGCCCGCGGCATCGGCGGCCGGGTGCACGACCTGCAACGCAAGTGGAAATACGGCGAACGTCGAGTTCGAACACGGAGCAAACGCGTCGCCACCGTGGTCCTGCGCCAGGCCGGCGGCCTGGGCAGCGAGCGGACCACCGTGCTCAGCCCGGCCGAGCGCGCCGGCTACCTCGCCGTCCTGGAGGAGTGGCTGCCGCCGCGCCCGGAGATGGACGTCGCCCTCCGCGCCGAGAACATCAAGGTCAGCTTCGGGGCGATCCACGCGCTGACCGGTGCGAGCATCGTCGTCCCGTGCGGCGAGATGGTCGGGCTCATCGGGCCCAACGGCGCCGGCAAGACGACGCTGTTCGACGTCGTCAGCGGCTTCACCCCCGCCGACTCCGGCCGCGTCGAACTGTTCGGCAAGGACGTCACCAACGACAAGCCGTGGAACCGCGCCAAGCTCGGCATGTCGCGGACCTTCCAGAGCACCCGCGTCATCACCGAGCTCACCGTCGGCGACAACATGCTCGCCGGGGTCTACGGGTCGGTGAAGGCGAACCCGCTGGCGTTCATCCTGGGCGACCGCAGGGCCTGGACGAAGATGCGCGAGGCCGAGGAGGCCGCCTGGGCCGCGGCCCGCCTGCTCGACATCGACCGGTACTGGGACGAGCGCGTCGGCACGCTGGAGTTCTCCGCCCGCCGGCGCATCGAGATCGCCCGCTCGATCCTCGCCGGGCCGCGCCTGCTGCTTCTCGACGAGCCGGCCGCCGGCCTGGACCCGGCCTCGTCCTCGTCGCTGTTCGACCTCGTCCGCCAGCTGCACCAGGATCTCGGCCTCACGGTGCTGATCGTCGAGCACTACGTGAAGGCCGTGCTCGACACGTGCGACCTGATCTACGTCCTCGCCCAGGGCGCGATCCTCGCCGAGGGGACGCCCGCGGAGATCGCGGCCAACCGGGAGGTCCAGGACGAGTACCTGGGGACCCGGCTGCGCTACGTGGCCGTGGACGACGAGTACGACGCCGAGGACGACCTCGACCCCGAGCCCGACCCTGTCGACGCCGGCGCCGCCGACCCCCAGCCGCAGCCGCAGCCGGAGGACACCGCTGCTCATCACAACGGGAGGCGCGAGGTCGCGGTCAGCATGTCGCTGGAGCCGTTGGTGCTACCGGGCAAGAAAATGCCGTGAGCGACTCGAGCGAGCGAGGAACGAGGGAGCGAGACAAGCGAGCAGATGACGCCGTGAGCGAGCGAGACAAGCGAGCAGATAACGTCTCGAGCACCTCGAGCAAGACGAGCGAACCGGAGACCCGATGACCACCAGCACCGAGCACGCCCCGCAGTCCGCCCGGCGGCAGGGCCACCACATCCTCGAGATCGAGCAGCTCGTGGCTGGGTACTCCGGGCAGGCCGTGCTGCACCGCGTCGACCTGCACGTCGCCGCCCGCGAGGTCGTCTCGCTGCTGGGCGCGAACGGCGCCGGCAAGTCGACGCTGCTCAAGACGATCATGGGCACCGTCCCGGTCATCCAGGGCTACGTCCGGCTCGACGGCACGGGCATCTCGAGCTGGGCCCCGCACCGCCGCGTCGTCGGCCGGGATCGGGTTCTCTCCCGAAGGCCGGCGGATCTTCGCGAACCTCACCGCGGAAGAGAACCTGATCATGGGCGCGGCGGCGCTGCCCCGGGCCCGCAAGCGCGAGGGCCTCGAGAACGCGTACTCGCTGTTCCCGATCCTCGCCGAGCGCAAGAACCAGCGCGCGGGCACGCTCTCCGGCGGCGAGCAGCAGATGGTCGCCATCGCCCGCGCGATGATGCCGAGGCCGAAGCTGCTGCTGGTGGAAGAGCCGTCCCAGGGCCTCGCCCCCGTCGTCGTCGACGGCGTGTACGTGGCGCTGCGGCAGATCGCCGACACCGGCGTCGCCGTCCTCGTCGCCGAGCAGTTCCAGCAGGTCCACGAGGACGCGAGCGACCGGATCCTCGTCATCGACAAGGGCACGATCGTCCCCGACCGCCACCGCGGCGCCGCCGGTCCGAAGATGGAGAAGCCCCCGTCGTCCGGCCGCCCCCGCCCCGACGCCGACGGGCCCGCCACGGACGTCACGCCCACCTGACCTGGGTTGCCGCCAAGCCGCACTCCCCGGTCGCCCGCTCATCCATGAGCGAGCAGCACGACACGCCGGGGCTCGTCGGGCGTGTCCTGCCTGGACAGGCATGCGAGAGGACCGACCGACCGGCCCGCGCCTGACGTCCGGCCAGCTGGAGTCAGTTCGCTGGTCGCCCCGGCACCCACCATCGGACTCCCAGTCGCGGCGGGATTCGACTTAGGCTGGACGCATGTGCCGGAACATTCGAACCCTCCACAACTTCGCGCCGCCGACCACGCCGGACGAGATCGCGGCCGCCGCGCTGCAGTACGTCCGCAAGATCAGCGGGTCGACGAAGCCGTCGGCGGCGAACGCGGAAGCCTTCGAGCGGGCCGTCGCGGCCGTGACCGAGGCGTCCGCCGACCTGCTCGCCGGGCTGACGACCAACGCGCCACCGAAGGACCGCGAGGTCGAAGCCGCCAAGGCCCGCGCCCGCGGTGAGGCGCGCCGCGCGACGGGCTGACCGCCGCACTTCGGACGTCCGGGCAACCAGTCGTTGTCGCGACCGAACTCCCGGACGTCCTGGCGCCGCCGCCGCGGACCCCCGGGGTCCGTCGTCCACAGGCCCGGACCGTCCACAGTTCCCCGCGGACGGCTTGCCCCGCTGTCGGCGACCGGTGACACAGTGGGCCCCGAGGCGGACGGCCGCGCGGGCGGCCGGAGGGGCGGGGTCATGGGCACAGCGGTCGGAGTGGGCGAGCAGCATCTGCAGCGGGTGCTGTCGGGCATGGCGGGGCCGGGGGCGAGCCCGCGGGCCGACCAGGTGGCGGCGGTGGAGGCGCTGGTCGCCGGCCAACGGGTGCTGCTGGTGCAGGCAACGGGGTGGGGCAAGTCGGCGGTCTACTGGGCCGCGACCTCGGCCCTGCGGGCGGCCGGGCGCGGCCCCGCGCTGGTCATCTCCCCGCTGCTGGCGCTGATGCGCGACCAGGTCAATGCGGCGGAACGGGCGGGCCTGCGGGCGGCGACGGTGAACTCGGCGAACCTCGACGACTGGCAGTCGGTCTTCGATGCCCTCGCGGCCGACGAGGTCGACGTGTTGTTGGTGTCGCCGGAGCGGCTGGCCAACCCGCGCTTCGCCGACCGGGCGCTGCCGCTGCTCGCGCAGGCGGGTCTGTTGGTGGTCGACGAGGCGCACTGCATCTCGGACTGGGGCTTCGACTTCCGTCCGGACTATCAGCGGCTGACCCGCATCCTCGCGTCGATGGCCGACTCCGCGCCCGTGCTCGCCACGACGGCGACGGCGAACGCCCGGGTGACGGCCGACGTGGCGGCGCAACTCGGTCCCGACACGCTGGTCCTTCGCGGCCCGCTGGCCCGTGCGACGCTGCGGCTGGCGGTCGTGCCCGGCCTCGGCGGCGTCGAGCGCTTCGCCTGGGTCGCCGACGCGCTCGACCGGCTGCCCGGCTCGGGCATCGTCTACGCGTTGACTGTGGAGCAGGCCGGGTCCCTGGCCGAGTTCCTGTCGTCCCGCGGGCACAAGGTGGCCGCCTACACGGGCCAGACGGAACCGGACGAACGCGCCCGCATCGAGGCCGCCCTGCGCGCGAACGAGGTCAAGGCGGTCGTCGCGACGTCGGCACTCGGCATGGGCTACGACAAGCCCGACCTGGGTTTCTGTGTGCACGTGGGGTCGCCGGACTCCCCGGTGGCGTACTACCAGCAGGTCGGGCGCGCGGGCCGCGCGCTGCCCCCGCACCTCGCGGAGCGGGGCGCGGTCGGGGTGCTGTTGCCGGCGGCCGAGTCCGACCCGCGCATCTGGGAGTACTTCGCGACCGCGACGATCCCGGACCCGGAGGCGGCCCGGAAGGTGCTGGCCCTGCTGGACGCGAACGGCGGCGCCGAGCCGACGACCGTGCCGGCGATCGAGGCCGAGACGGGGCTGCGCCGCGGCCGGCTGGAGGCGCTGCTCAAGACACTCCGGGTCGACGAGGCCGTCGACCGGGTCGGGTCGGGTTGGGTCTCGACGGGCCGCGGTTGGACGTACGACGCGGCCAAGTACGGACGCATCGTCGCGGCCCGGCGGCTGGAGGCCGACCTCATGCGGACGTACGCGGCCGGCGCCCGCTGCCTGATGGAGGTGCTGACCGAGGCCCTGGACGACCCGAGCGCCGGTCCGTGCGGGCGGTGTTCGACGTGCACGGGCACGCTGCCCGACCCGGGCGCGCGCCCGGCACCGGAGTTGGTCGCGGCGGCGCAGGCGCACCTTCGGGGGCGGCGGTACGTGCTGGAGCCGCGGCGGCAGTGGCCGTCCGGCACGGGCCGGCGGGGGCGGATCAGCGGCGTCGAACCTGGCCGGGCGGTGGCGTTCGCGGACGACCCCGCCTGGCTGGAGCTGATCGCCGAGCTGGCCTCGCCCGACGCGGAGCCGTCGGGGGCGTTGCGCGGGGGCCTCGTCGACGTCCTGCGCACGTGGTCGAAGGAGTGGGGCGAACGGCCCGTCGCGGTCGTGCCCGTGCCGAGCCGGTCGCGTCCGCAGCGGGTCGCCGGCATGGCCGCGCACATCGCCGGGGTCGGGCGCCTGCCGTTGCTGGACGTGCTCCGCGCGAACGGGCCCGCGCCCGCAGGACGACGTGGCCTCGGCCGCGCGAGTGGGATCGCTCCTCGCCGGGCTCTCGGTGGAGCCGGGCGCAGAGCTGCCCGCCGGGCCGGTGCTCCTGGTCGACGACGTCGCCCGCACGGGCTGGACGCTCACGGTCGCCGCGGCGCTGCTGCGCGACGCCGGGTGCGGGCCGGTCCTCCCGTTGGTCGGGCACCGCCGGCCCTGACGGGGCCCGACCGGGCAAGATCAGCCGGACGAGCCCGGCGACACCGGTGGGCGACCCCCGCACGACACGGACGGAGCGAGACCTGTGGAGCTGACGGTCCGGCTGATGAACGCCGAGGACGACGCGGCCGCCTGGCAGCTCGGGCGGGTCGCGTTCGGGATTCCCGCGGGCCCGCCGCCCGAGGGCAGGCCGGGCGCCGGGAAGGCGGGCGTCCGGGCGTACGGGGTGTTCGACGGCAGCCGGTTGCTCGCGAAGGCCGTCGACCTCGAGCACGGGTACTGGTACGGCGGGCGGCTCCTGGCGGCGACGGGGGTGGCCGGCGTCGCGGTCGCTGCCGGAGGCCCGCGGCACGGGCGTGCTCGCGCAGGCGATGGGCGCGCTGCTGGCGGGTGCCCGCGAGCGGGGTGCGGTCGTCAGCGCTCTGTTCCCGACGACGGTCGTGCCGTACCGGCGGCTCGGCTGGGAGCGGGCGGGCACCCTGACCTGGACGGCGCTGCCGACGGTGTCGCTCGCCTCGGTGAAGCGGCCGGCCGCCACGATGGTGCGGCCGGCCGAGCCCGCCGACGTCCCGGCGCTGATCGAGACCTACCGAGCGAATGCGCGGGAGGGGGCCGGGATGCTCGACCGGTCCGGGCCGCTGTTCGAGGACGACCCGGCGAAGCTCCTCGCGGAATTCGACGGGGTCACCGTCGCGGTCGGACCCACCGGCGACGTGGAGGGCTACGCGAGCTGGGAGCGCGGTTCCGGCTACGACGCCGACTCGGCCCTGTCCGTCTTCGACCTCGTCGGCCGCACGCCGGCGGCGACCCGGGCCCTCCTCGCGCAGCTCGGCACCTGGCGGAGCGTCGCGCCGACGCTCCACCTGCGCCTGGCCGAGCCTGACCCGGCGTGGCTGGTCGCCGGGATGGAGCAGGCCCGGGTGCTCTCGCCACCAGGTGTGGATGTTCCGGCTGGTCGACGCCCCTGCCGCCCTGGCGGCGCGAGGTTGGCCGGAGCGCGTGACCGGCGCCGTCGACCTCGAGTTGCACGACGCGGCGGCGCCGTGGAACGCGGGCCGGTTCCGGCTGGAGTTGGCCGACGGGAAGGCGCGCGTGACCCCGGGCGGCTCGGGGACTGTCGCGCTGGGTCCGGGCGGGCTGGCCGCCCTGTTCGCCGGCGCCCTCACGCCGCCGCTCGCGCGCCGGGCCGGATTGCAGAGCGGCGGCGACGAACGCTCGGACGCGTTCCTCACCGCCGCCTTCGCAGGGCCCCGACCGGGCCTGCTCGACTACTTCTGAGCGGGGCTACCTGACCGTGAAGGCCCACGTCGCGGGCGAGGCGTCCACGTTGCCGGCCGCGTCCTTGGCGCGCACGTTCATCGTGTGCTTGCCCTTGGCCAGCGCGGAGACGGACTTCGGCGAGGTGCACGAGGCCCAGGCGGTGGCGTCCAGCTTGCACTGGAACGTCGAACCGGCCTCGGTGGAGGTGAACGTGAAGGTCGCCGAGCGCGTCGTGATCGACGACTTCGGACCGGACGTGACGGTCGTGTTCGGTGCGGTGACGTCCACGGGCGCGGGGAACGCGTTGCCGCCCGGCTCGTACACGAACACGTCGTCCGAATTGTTCGTGTCGAGGTTCACCAGGTTGTCGGCGGAGGCGCCGAAGGCGACGTGCGCGCCGTCGGGGGTGACCGACGGGCCGTAGCTGCTCGCCGTCCCGAAGATGCCCGCCGAGTTGGCGGCGATGCGCGACACCGTCCCGCTCGTCATGTCGCGGAGGTAGACCTCCTGCCAGGTGTTCAGGTCGCCGTCGAGCAGGTCGTTCGCGAACGAGGTGAAGGCCACGTAACGCCCGTCGCCGCTCAGCGCGGCCCCGTAGCTCTCGCCCCGAGAGTCGTTCGCCGGGGCGCCGGTGACCGGGCCGCTGGCCCACGCGGTCGTCCCGGCGGTCAGGTTGCGGACGTACACGTCCTCGGTCCAGCCCTCGTCCGCGTCGACGAGCGGCCACGCCAGATTGAACGCGACGTGCGTCCCGTCCGCGCTGATGGTGGCCTCGTCGACGTCGTCCTGACCCTGCCGGCCGTCGCTGCCGAGGCTGGCGCGCGTCGTCGTCCCGGCGGTCTGGTTGCGGACGTAGACGTCGTTGTAACCGTTCGTGTCTCCGGACATCAGGTCCGTCGACGAGGACACGAAGGCGATCTTGGACCCGTCGGCGCTGATCGACGCGAGGCCGCCCGCGCCGTCGCTGCTCTGGGTGCCGTTGTTCCGCAGGCTGACGCGGACCGACTTGCCGGTCGTCCGGTCCCAGCGGAAGACGTCGCCGTGAGCGTTGGTGTCGCCGGGGACGATGTTCGTTGCGGTCGAGTCGAAGGCGACGTACCGGCCGTCGGCGCTGATCGAGGCGAAGGCGCTCTCACCGTTGGCGGCGCCGCCGGAGGCCGACTTGCTCACCTTGACCGTCGTCCTGGCGAGAAGGTCGTAGACGAAGACGTCCGACCCGCCGTTGGTGTCGCCCGAGGCGAGGTTCGTGCCGTACGAGTCGTAGGCGACGTACCGGCCGTCGGCGCTGATCGTGGGCGCGAAGCTCGCGCCGTTGGACTGCGCGCCGCTGCTCGACACGGAGACGCGCGAGGTCGTCCCGAGCTTGCGGTCGCGCACGAAGATGTCGAAGTAGTCGTTCGTGTCGCCTGCGACGAGGTTGGTCGCGCCCGAGGCGAAGGCGACGAAACGTCCGTCCGCGCTGAGGACCGGCTTGTCGATCAGTCCGTCGTTCGCCTGCGCCCCGCCGCTGCTCACGTTGACCCGCACGAGGGACGGGGCGCCGGCCGCGGCCGCCGAACCCGTCGCGCCGATCGCGAGCGCGATCGCGCCGATGCCGATTCCCGAAGCCAGACTGCGTCCCGTTGCCTTCATGTCGATATCCCCCCGTTGTGTCCGCCGGAGCACCGGCGACCCTAGAGACACCCTCACCCCGAGCCCGCCCCCCGCGCGTCGGTACAACGGCCCGCAAACGGGCGCCGAACGCCCAATTCGGACTGGTCCGTTCGGCCTACCCCGAACCGTGCGTCCGATCGCCGACCCGCTATAGCGGGTCGGTGGTCGGACGCACGGGGTGCCGGGGTAACCGTCAGGGCGACAGGGGCAGAGGGACGAGGACGCCCTCGAGCCGCTCCCAGCCCGACGACCCCGGTGCCGGCGAGGATGCCGGCGACGTCGACGTCCAGGACCTCGCCGCGGGCGGGGTCGTAGAGCCGCAGGCGCTCGCCGGGCCCGTCCGGGACGCGGCCGAACGCCAGCACGACGTGCCGCTCGCCGGCGCGGCCCAGGTAGATCGGGACGGGCACGCCGGCCTCGAGCGCGTCCAGCACGGCGGCGACCAGCGTCGGGGACGCGCTCGCCGTCGCGCCGCGTCCTGCCAGCCGAACCGCGCGCCGGCGAGGACGGTGAAGCGGTTGACGAAGCGGGCGAGCGCCCACGGCGGCGTGCCGAGGAAACGGGGCCACGGCGCCGGGCCGAGCGCGCGCTTCGAGATCGCTTCGTGGACGCGGGCCTGCTGCGTCCGAAAGCGGTGCTCGAACGGCAGGCCGTCGGGCGGCCGGTCCGCGTCGACGTGCGCGCCGGTGGTCAGCCACAGCGCGTACGCCGGGTCCGCGAGCACCCGCAGCAGGATCAGCGACGGTCGGCCCGCTCATCACCGGCGAGAACTGACGCAGCCTCAGCTTGGAGCCGTCGTCGTCGTCGAACGTCGCCGGGCCCGGCGCGCCGTCGAGGACGCCCAGGTGGCGGTGCAGCCAGTTCGCGTCCCGCTTGTGCCCTGCGACGGCGTCGGCGAGCGACTCGACGAGGTCGATGCCGCGGCCGGTCGCGAGCGTCCCGAACAGGTACGCGGCGAACACCGGCGGCGCCCCGTCCAGGACGCCGCGGAGCCGCGCCAGGCCGGGCGCGTCCAGCGCCCGGGCCTCCGCCGCGACCCGGGTCAGCCGCAGGCCCGGCAGCAGCGGGCGCCCGCCCGGGGTCGTCACCTCCACCGCCGCCGTCGCGAGCCCCTCGCCCAGCAGCACGCCGAGCGCAGCGACCGCGGCGCGGCGGGCGTCCGCGACCGCCGGCAGGCGGGGACCGAGGCCGGCGCCGGCACACCGGGGACCGAGGCCGGCGCCGGCAGGCCGGGGACCGAGGCGGGCACCGGCGCTGAACGGTGCGTGCCCGTCCCGCCGGCCCGCTCGGCGTCCTCGGGCGTGGCCCCTGCCGGCCGCCGATGCGACCCGGACCCGGGCGCGGAGCCCCCGGACCCGGGGGCGGAGCGACGTGGCGGGCCGGCCCGGAGGCGGCGCAGCGCGTCCCAGGCGTCTGGCACGTTCACTCCCCCGCCCGGTTCGGTGCGACCGCGGGCCGCAGCAGCTCCGCCAGATGAATCGGCCTGACGCCCCGTCAGGTGGTCGATCTGGGTGCGGCAGCTGAACCCGTCCGCCAGGACGGTAGCGTCCGGCCTCGGCGGCGCGCAGCGCCGGGAGGAGCCCCCGCTCGGCGACGGCGACGGACACGTCGTGGTGCTCCCGCTCGAACCCGAAGACTGCCGGCGAGGCCGCAGCACCCCGCGTCCAGGACGGCGTGGTCCACGCCGAGGCGGTCGAGCAGGCGGCGTTCGGCGGCGAAGCCGAGCACGGCGTGCTGATGGCAGTGCACCTGCGAGACGAGCGGGACCGCCGAGCAGGCCGGGCGGCGTCCAGGCCGGGGCGTACCGCTCCAGCGCGTCGGCGAGCGTGACGGCGGCGGCGGCGACCGGGCGCGGCGCGCGGGTCGGCGGCGAGCAGTTCGGGCAGGTCGCCGCGCAGCGCGGCGGTGCAGCTCGGCTCCAGCCCGACGATCGGCAGCCCCGCGGCGACCGCGGGCGCGAGCACGTCGAGCGTGCGGCGCAGGACCCGGCGGGCGATGCCGAGCTGGCCGGTCGTGATCCAGGTCAGGCCGCAGCACGGCGAGCCGGGCACGACGAGGACGCGCAGCCCGGCGGCGGCCAGCACCTCGCTCGCCGCCGCGGCCACCCCCGGCGCGAACGCGGCGGTGAACGTGTCGATCCACAGGGCGACCGGCGGGCCCGACGCCGGACCCGCCGCCCGCGGCGCGAGCGCCGCGGCGCGAAGGACGGCAGGGCCGCTCCTCGGTCAGCCCACCGAGGCGACGAATCAGACGACCCGTCAGACGGCGTCCGCCCGACCGCGTTCGCGACACTCGGGGCGGTGGCCGCGAGCCGCGCCCACACCGGCAGCCAGCCCATCGACAGGTGCGCCGTCGGCCGTAGCCGGCCCTTGTAGTGATGGTGCAGGAACTCCGCCTTGTAGGTCGCCATGTCGACGCCGACGGGGCAGTCGCTGCGGCAGCCCTTGCAGCCTAGGCACAGGTCGAGCGCGTCGAGCACCTCCGGCGAGCGCCACCCGTCGGTGATCAGCTCGCCGCGCAGCATCTCCTGCAGGACGCGGGCCCGACCGCGCGTGGAGTCCCGCTCGTCTCCCGTCGCGCGGTAGCTCGGGCACATCACGCCGCCGGAACCCGTGCGGCAGCGGGCGATCCCGACGCACCGCCGGGACGCCTTCGCGAAGTCGCCCCCGTCGGCCCCGTAGGCGAACACGATCGGCAGCGACCGCGACGGGTGGGCCGGGTCGACGCGCAGGTCGTCGTCGACGCGCCGGGGCCGGACGACCAGGCCCGGGTTGAGCAGGCCCTCGGGGTCCCACGCGTCCTTGAACTCGGCGAACGCGGCCAGCAGCTCCGGCGGGTACACCCGGGCAAGCAGCTCCGAGCGGGCCTGCCCGTCCCCGTGCTCGCCCGACAGCGAGCCGCCGTGCGCCGCGACGAGGTCCGCCGCCTCGGTCAGGAACGCCCGGAAACCCCGCACGCCCTCCGCCGTCAGGAAGTCGAAGTCGATCCGCACGTGCAGGCAGCCGTCGCCGAAGTGCCCGTACAGGATGCCGCGGCGGCCGTGACGGTCCATCAGGTCGCGGAACCCGCGCAGGTACGAACCCAGCCGCTCCGGCGGGACGGCCACGTCCTCCCAGCCCGGCCACGCCTCACCACCGCCCGGAGATCCCGGGCAACCGCGTCGCCAGCCCCGCCCCGTCCTCCCGGATCCGCCACAGGACGCGCTGCTCGGCCAAGTCCGCGACGACCCGCGTCCCGCGCAGCCCCGCCGAACCCGCCAGCGTCCGGGCCGCGTCCGCCGCGAAGGCGGCGGCCTCCGCCGGAGACGAACCCGCCGAACTCGACGAGTAACCAGCCGCCGCCGTCGGGCAGTGCCGCGTCACACCGGGCGGGACGAGGTCCACGTCCAGCCCCTCGCAGGCCAACGGGCGCAGCGGCAGGATCGCCGGGACGGCGTCGGCGGCCAGCGCCAGATCGTCGAACCCCAGCACCAGCAACGCCCGCGCCCCCGGCAGCGGCACCAGCCGGACGGTCGCCCCGAGCAGCACCGCGCACGTCCCCTCGGTACCGACGAGGGCGCGCGCCAGGTCGAAGCCGCGCTCCGGCAGCAGGTGCTCGAGCGCGTAGCCGGACGCCTCGCGGCCGAACCGGCCGAGGCCGGTGCGGATCCCGGCCAGGTGGCGGTCCGCGCAGCGAACGGCAGCGCCGCGTACAGCTCACCGCGCCGCCCGCCGCCCGCGATCACGGCGTCCACGTCCGGCGTCGGTCCGACGGTCAGGCGCGTCCCGTCCGCCAGCAGGACGTCGAGCGTGCGGACGTTGTCGACGGTCCGCCCCCAGGCGAGCGAGCGGGAGCCGCAGGCGTTGTTGCCGATCATCCCGCCGAGCGTGCAGCGGCCGTGGGTGGACGGGTCCGGGCCGAACGTCAGCCCGTGCGCGGCGGCGGCCAGGCGCAGGTCGTCGAGCACGACGCCGGGCTCGACCCGGGCCGTCCGGGCGACGGGGTCGATCTCGAGGACGCGGTCGAACCGGCGCGAGCAGTCGAGGATCACGCCGGGGCCGATCGCGGAGCCGCCGACGCTCGTCCCGCCGCCGCGCATCGTCACGGGGACGCCGTGCGCGCGGGCGACCGCGACCGCGGCGGCGACCTGGCCGGCGTCCGAGGGGAAGACCACCGCCCGCGGGACGTGGCGGTAGTTCGACGCGTCGCCCGCGTACTCGGCGAGGCGACGGCGGTCGGCCGAGACCCCGCCGGGGACGGCGCGCAGCAGGTCGGCCGCCAACTCGTCCGGCGGGGAAGTCACGGCTGGCTCATGACGTGGCGGCGCTCGCCCGGATCGGGGCGGATCCTGAACATCGCGAGGACGACGATCGCGGCCGCCGCGACGAGCACGCGCCGCCCCGCCGAACACCGTCTGGATCTGGGCGAGCGTCGCCGACCGGACTTCCTGCTCGTACTCGACGCACTGCGCCGGCGCGGTCGGGCAGAGCTCGTCGGGCGTGAGGACCGAGTTCATCCGGGAGTAGAAGACGCCCATGCCGACGGCGGTCAGGACGCCCAGCCCGAGCGCCATGCCCGCCACGCGCGCCGCCATCACGGTGGCGATGACGGACGGCGGCGTCGCGTCGGGGTCGGCCTCCTGCAGGATCGCGTTCACCGGCCGGACCGTCAGCCCCAGCCCGAACCCGACCAACGCCAGCGCCAGCGTCGAGCCGATCCCGCGCAGCGCGTTCGCGTCCCACTGGGTCATCGCGGCCAGGCCGACCCCGCTCAGCAGCAGCCCGCTCGCGGCCACGACCCGCGGGCTGGACGGCAGCAGCAGCCAGCCGCCGGCGAACGTCCCGATCGGGACGAGGATCAGCATGCGCATCACCAGGAGCGCGGCCCCGGTGCGCGAGTAGTGGTCCTGGGTCGTGTCGCTGAACAGCGGGACGTAGACGAGGATCGCGAGGAGCGCGGCCCCGAGCAGCGCGCTGACGATGAGCGCCGCGCGGGCGGCGGGCGGGCGGAGCAGGTGGGTGGGCACCAGCGGATGTGTCACCCGGCGGGCCCACCAGACGGCGCCGACCCCGACGGCCACGGCGGCCGCGAGCAGGTAGGGCAGGGCGCCCGCGAACGGCCCGCGTTCCGGGTCGCCGGCCGCGAGCGCCGCGACCACCAGGCCGACCGTCAGCCCGAAGGCGCCCGCCCCCGCGAGGTCGACGTGATGGGTGACGCGCGCGACGCGGCGCAGGCCGAGGACGGGCCGGACGCCGCCGGGAACCCGCAGGTCGCGCGCGACCACCGCGACTACGACCAGCAGCGCGGCGGCCGCGAGCGGCGAGGTGAACGCGGTCGAGCCGACGAACGGGTCGTAGGCCCAGCCGAGGACGGCGCTGTCGGCCCACACGTCCGGCGTCAGCAGGACCAGCGCGAAGGCGGCGACGGCCACCCAGGTCAGGGCCGCGCCCGCCCGGTCGAGCCGCAGCCGCCGGACCCGCTCGCGCGGGTCGTCGTTCGCCACCAGCGCCCACACGATGACCCAGGCCATGACGAAGTCGAGCCAGAACAGGGCACGCCAGTTCGCCGCGGCGAGCACCACCGCGCCGAGGAGCGGGCCGGCCACGATCGCCGCGTCCTGGACGGCGACGACGAGGCGCCGCGGGAACCCGCGCAGCTCGGGCGGCCACCAAGCGTCGACCATCGCCAGGGTGGTCGGGACGAGGGCTCCCCCCGCGAGGCCCTGCAGGACGCGCCCGGACAGGAACGGCGCGAGCGTCTCCGCGGACGCCGCGCACAGCGAGCCCGCCGCGTAGACGCCGAGCGCGAGGAGCATGACCCGGCGGATGCCCCACAGCTCGGCGAGCCGCCCGGCCAGCGGCAGGGTGGTCGCGAACCCGACCAGGAACGCCGTGAGGACGGGGATCGCGCGGTGCAGGTCGCCCGGCGCGACCCCGACGCCGGCGCCGATGTCCGGCAGGGCGAGGGAGACGGTGTAGAGGTCGACCGCGGCGAGCAGGACGCCCGCGAGCGCGAGCATCAGGCGGGCGCGGGCGCCGATCGAGAGCGCTCCGGTGACCGGAGAGGGAAGCATCGAGGCGACCGCCCGGCTCGGCTGGACCACCCCGCGGGCAACCGTGCGCCCGAGCCGGGAGCCCGGCGACCGGGGCGCGCGGGGGTTGCGCCGGAACCGCGTCACCCAGGCGCTCCGCAGTGCCGGCCACCCGAGGCGGGTCGGCTCGGCCAAGGACGTGCCACTCCTACTCCGCTGATCCGGTCCGTCATCCGGACCTGTGGGGGCCCTGACACGGTCGAACAGGCCGGACGGACCGCGCCGTCGAGTCAGCACGCTACCCCTCCGGCGACGGATGGCGCTCCTTCCGGAGCGGGTACGTTGGACCTCGTGCGCGATCCCGTCCTCCCCGAGCAGTCGTCCGACGACTCCGACGCGGGCTGGGGCGACGCCCCCGACTCCGGCCGGGCCGACGACTGGTACCTCCGCGAGCGCCCGCCGCACCACGGGGGCTGACGCGCTGCAGATAGTGCCGCGGACGGGCCAGCGCGATTGACGCGAACGTGACGCGCTCTCTACTGTCGAGTCGCGAGTGCACCGGGGAAGCTGGTGGGAATCCAGCACGGTCGCGCCACTGTGAGCCCGCTTCGGGCGAGTCAGGCCACCGGCTCTCGCGTTTGCCCCGCCGCATAGAGGGACGCAAGATCCCCAGAGGGAGCTCCGCATGAGCAGCATCACCCCCGCCGACGTCCGGTCGCCGGACGCCGCCGCCACCCCCGTCGTCATCGCCGTCCCCAAGGCGATGGCCTGGCTGTTCGCGACCACGGTCGCCGCGATGGTCGGCTACTACTTCATCGGGGTCGAGCAAGGCGCGACGTCGATCTTCTCGGGCGCGATGGCGCACGAGTTCGTGCACGACGCCCGGCACTTCATCGGCTTCCCCTGCCACTGAGTCTCTGGTAGGGAACACACCGTGGAGAAACGACTCATCCTCCGCGGGCTGCTCGCCGGCGTCTTCGGCGGCCTGCTCGCCTTCGGCTTCGCCCGCGTCTTCGCCGAGCCGCTGATCCAGCGCGCCATCGACTACGAGGCCGGCCGCGGCGAGGCGCAGAACGCGCTCGACCGCGCCGCCGGGTTCGCCGTGCCCGAGGAGGGCGCGGAGCTGGTCAGCCGCTCCGTCCAGGAGAACATCGGCATCGGCGTCGGCCTCGTCGGCTTCGGCCTGGTCATGGGCGCGCTGTACGCGGTCGCGTACAGCCTCTGCCTGGGCCGCACCGGCGGCATCCGGCCCCGCCCGCTCGCCCTGCTGGTCGCGCTGGCCGGCTTCGTCGTCATCTACCTGGTGCCGTTCGTCAAGTATCCGGCGAACCCGCCGGCGGTCGGGCACGACGAGACCGTCCGCGACCGGGCGAGCCTTTATCTCGCGATGCTCGTCATCTCGCTGTTCGCCGCCGTCGTCGCCACCGTCGCGGGCAAGGCGATGAAGGACAAGCTCGGGACGTGGAACGCCTCCCTCGCCGGCGGAGCCGTATTCGTCCTCGCGGTCGGCGTCGCGATGGTCGTGCTGCCGAACGTCGGGCACCTGCCGTCGAACCTGGTCAGCTACGGCAGGCACGCGACGGAGACCCCGCTGCCGCTGCGCGACCCGGCGGGCAACATCGTCTTCCCCGGCTTCCCCGCGGACGTCCTGGCCGAGTTCCGGGTGTACGCGGTCGCCGCGCAGGCGCTGCTGTGGGCCGGCATCGGCCTGATGTTCGCGCCGATGGCCGAGCGCGTCCTCGCCCCGGCCCAGGCGCGGGTGCCGGCGCACGCGGCCCACCCCGTCGCTCCCTAACGCTTCGCCAGCACGCAATCGCCGCAGAGGCCGCCGCCCGGCACCCGGTAGAACAGGCAGCAGGTAGTCCGGGTGAAGGTCCAGCCCGCGCGCGGGCTGCCCAGACGGTCCGGGGCGCGGTAGTCGAACCCGCCCGTGCCGGTGAGCGGGTCGCGAGCCAGGAGTCGGGCGACGAGGTCGCGCGCCGCGGACGCCCGCGCCGGCACGGCGGCTCCGAGCATCTTGACTGCGCCGCCGAGCGCCGAGGCGACGTTGCCGTGCAAGATCTTCGCCGACACGGACGTGTGCGCGGCGACCGCGCGGTTCAGCCCGGCGACCGGGCCGTCGAGGATCGCCGCCACGAACTCCTCTGCGAGGGCGTCGAGGTCGTCGGAGTCGAACTGGCGGCCGCGGGGCCGCGGCAGCGCGAGCGGGACGGGGCCGCCGAGGACGTCCTGCCACCACAACCCGCCGCGCTCGACCGGCGACCCGGTGAGCATGGCGCCGTCCGTGCCCGCGCCGCCGAGGTCCGGGACGATGCCCGCGAGCACCGCCGCCCCGAGCCCGACCGAGACGAGCCGCGCCGCGAGCCCCAGCTGGACGAGGGACGCCGCCACCCGGGCCTCGATGCCACTCGGATCGCCGCCGACCCGGGCGGCGAGCGCGGTCTGGGTCGCGCCGATCCGGACGCCGATCACGCCGGGTCCGTCCGCGAGGTCGGTCAGGTCCGTCCACGGCCGCCACGGCGCCTGCCCCGGCGTGAGCCGCTCGACCGGACCGGGCTCGACGGCGAAGAACCCGCCGGCGGCCGCCGCCCGGGCCAGGGCCTCCGCCACGGCAGAACCCGTGACCGTTGATCCACGCGCGTCCGTGACCGTCACCCCCGACCCCGAGCGTCCGACCATCAGCGTCCTATAGCGGGTCGATGGTCGGACGCACGGGGTGTCGGGGTAACCGTCAGTCACCCGCCTGCGTCCCGGAAGATCCCCGAGCCGGACGAGGTCCGCGAGAGCGCGTCCGCGGCCAGGAGGACCGCGGCGGCCGTCCAGGTGCTGAGCAGGCGCGGCCAGCGCGTGCCGGACTCGAACTCGAGGCCCATCCAGTAACCGCCGGACGGGTCGCGCAGGTGCTGCATCGACGCCAGCTGCGCGCGGGCGGCAACGGTCTCGCCGGCGCAGTCGAGCGCCAGCGCGAGCTCGCAGGTCTCGGCGCCGGTGACCCACGGGTTCTCCCGGACGCAACGCACGCCGAGCCCCTCGACGGCGAACTCCGCCCACCGCGAGGAGAGCCGCGCCCGCCCCGCCGCCCCGCGCACGGCGCCGCCGAGGACCGGGTAGTACCAGTCCATCGCGAAGGAGTCCTTGGGGGTGAACGCCGACGGGCACTCGCGCAGGACGCGGTCGAGCCGGTCGAACGCGCGCGTCCACGACGGCTGCACAGAGCCGACGACGCCGGCCAGCGCGAGCCCGCAGCGCAGGCTGTGCCGGATGCTCGAGCAGCCCGCGAGCAGGGCGAACGACCCCGGCCGCCCGGCCGCGTCGACGTTCCAGACGATCTCCCCGCGGGCGGTCTGAAGGGACGTCACGAAGTCGAGGGCGCGGCGCACGACGGGCCAGAGTTCCTTCGCGACTGCCGCGTCGCCCGTGACCAGCCAGTGGTGCCAGGCGCCGACCGCGACGTACGCGCACTGGTTGACCTCGGTCATCGGGTCGGCGACCGCGCCCCCGACGTAGCGCGTCGCCCAGGACCCGTCCGGACGCTGACGGTCCCTCAGCCAGCGGTACCCGCGCTCGGCCGCGTCCACCCGGCCGCCCGCGGCGAGGGCCATCGCGCACTCGACGAGGTCCCACGGGTCGACCCACGCGTCGTCCCCGAGGTGACCGGGGATCCCGCCGTCGGCGTCCTGGGCGGACGCGAGCCAGGCCACGGTGGCCGCGATCTGGGCCTCCGTCAGGACGCCGGGCACGGCGAGGCCGCAGCCGCGGACCCCGTCCAGCAGCCCCTCAGCTGACGGCACGAAACTCCTCCGGCCGGCGCAGGTAGAGGACGAGGCTCTTGCCGATCAGCGGGTTGAGCGCGGCGTCCGCCAGGCGGGTCACGCGCGGCCGGCGGACGATGTCCCAGACCAGCATCCGGTGGTAGAGCGCCGGCAGCGGGTGTTGCGCCCGGGAGATCCCGACCGCGCAGCGCAGCCACCAGTACGGCGAGTGCAGCGCGTGCGCGTGGTGGTGCGCGTACGGCGGCGTGAGGCCGCCGGCCGTGAGCTTGCCGGCGAGCTCGCCGCCCGTGTAGATCCGGACGTGTCCGCCGGGGTTCGCGTGATACGCCTTCGACAGCGTCCAGCAGATGCGCTCGGGCAGCCACCGCGGGACGGTGACGACGACGTGCCCGCCGGGCCTGGTCACCCGGACGATCTCGGCGATCGCGGCGGCGTCGGCCTCGACGTGCTCGAGGATCTCGGCGGCGATCACGAGGTCGAACGACGCGTCGGCGTACGGCAGGGCGAGCGCGTCGCCTTTCACCGCGGCCGCCTGCGCGCCGGGCGGGACCTCCCCCGCGGCCCGCATCGCCGCGAACATGGCCTCGACCCGCTCGAGTTCCGTCGCGTCCTGGTCGAGCGCGTCGACGTCCGCGCCCCGGCGGTACAGCTCGAATGCGTGCCGCCCGGCGCCGCAGCCGAGGTCGAGGGCCCGCACCCCCGCCAGCGGCGGAAGTCGCGCGAAGTCGACGGTCAGCATCGGCGGCCGCGCCGGGCCGCCGGCTCCGCGGCCCGCTCGGCGGCGGCCCGCTCGACGGCCCGCCCGAGATGCTCGGCCGTCGCGGCGCCGACCCGCGCCCAGGTGAAGCGCTCGGCGACCCGCGCGCGACCGGCGGCGCTGAGGTGCGCCCGGGCGGCGGGATTGTCCAGCAGCGCCCGCAGGGCGGCGGCGAGCGCGCCCGCGTCCCCGGGCGCGACGAGCACCCCCGCTGGTCCGACGACCTCCGGCAGCGCGCCCGCGCGGCTGGCCACGATCGGCGTCCCGCACGCCATCGCCTCGACGGCCGGCAGCGAGAAACCCTCGTACAGCGAGGGGATCACTGCGGCCTCGGCCGAGGCGTACGTGGCGGCGAGTTCTGCCCGGTCGAGTCCGCCGGTCACCCGGACGGCGCCGGCCGGCAGGCCGAGTTCGGCGACCCGCGCCCGGGTGGCCGGGCTCAGCGGCGCGCCGACGAGGACGAGGTGGGCGTCGCGTTCCGTGCGCAGCTTGGCCAGCGCCTCGAGCAGGACCAGGACGCCCTTCATCGGGGTGTCGGCGCTGGCGACGCAGACCAGCCGCCCGGGGACCCGCGCCGGGGCGGCCGCCGGCGAGAATACGGCAGGGTCGACGCCGACCGGGACGACCCGGATGCGCTCGCGCGGCACCCGGAAGTCGCGCACGATGTCGTCGGCCGAACTGGCCGAGACCGTGACGATGTCGGGCAGGCGCCGGGCCACGCGTGCCTGCATGCGCACGAAGCGATACCAGCGGGCCAGGCTCGCCCGCCGGTCCGCGTCGGGGGCGGCGGCGATCTCGACGCGGCGGTCCACGGAGATCGGGTGGTGGATCATCGCGACGAGGGGCAGGGTGCGCGGCAGCAGGAGCAGCCCGGGGCCCAGGCTCTGGTTGTCGAGGACGACGTCGAAGTCGCCGCGGCGAGCCCACAGGATCCGTGCGGCCCGCGCGCAGAACGAACGGGGTTCGCCGAACCCGCCGACCCGCATCGTCACGTACTCCAGGACGTCGGTGGCGTCGCGGAACTCGGCGCGCCCCGGGGTCCGGAAGGGGTCCGGTTCGCGGTAGAGGTCCAGGCTCTCCACGCGGGTGAGGGTCACCCCCGGGTCGAGCTCCGGGTACGGCGGGCCGGAGAGCACCTCGACCGAATGACCCAGTCGGACGAGCTCGCGGCTGACGTTCGCGACGTACACGCCCTGGCCGCCGCAGTGCGGCCGGCTCCGGTACGACAGGAGCGCGACCCGCACCTCAGGACACCCCCATGAGCCAGGGATCCTAAGGCATCCTCACCGTCAGTTTCGATCCAGGTAGGGCGGATATCGCAGGGCACGTGAAGGAACGATGAAAGTGATCCCCACGCAGTTTCACAGGAAGTATTGCCTCATCAGGATGACGAGACGTCAGATAAGGGGGCTACGATGCCGAGGTGGCCAGATCTGACGCAGCGAAAGTCAAGCTCCGCACCGTCGACAAGAGGACGGCGGGCCGACGTGCCCGGGAGACCCGCGAACGTATTCTCTCCGCGCTGAGCAAGTTGCTCGACGCGATGCCGTACCGGAACATCCGGGTGACGGACGTGGTCAAGGAGGTCGGCACCTCGCCGGCGACCTTCTACCAGTATTTCGCCGACATCGAGACGGCGGTGCTCGCCCTCGCGCAGGACGCGGCGAAGGACGCAGCCGCCCTGAAGTCCCTCACCGAGGGCGCTACCTGGACGGGCAAGGCCGGGGCCGCCTCGGTCGACAAGCTCGTCGAGGGCATCGGCGCGTTCTGGAAGGAGCACGAGGCTGTGCTCCGCGTGCTCGACATGGCGTCCCTCGAGGGTGACACCCGGTTCCGCCGGGTGCGCACCACGTTGCTCAACCACGTGGCGACTCCGATCGCCGCCGCGGCGGGCGACACCAAGGAGGCGAAGGCCAACGCGGCCGCGCTGGTGGCGCTGATCGCGGCGACGTCCGCGAGCAAGAGCAGCGAGACCGGCGCGAGCGCGGCGGAGGTCCGCGGCGCGGTCAACCGCCTCGTCCACTGGGGCATCACGGGTCGCAAGCTCGCCGGCTGAGTCCCACCCAGGTACACCTACGACGCGCCCGGCCGGGTGGCCTGCCGATCTGAGGCAGTGTCACCCGCGCCGCGCCGCACCGGAGCGGTCAATGGCCGACGAGCCGCGCAAGCCGATCGGGTACTGGCTCAAGCACCTCGACGGCCTGCTGGAGAAGACCTTCGACCACGTCCTCGCGCAGCACGGCGTCCGGCGCCGGCACTGGCAGGTGCTCAGCGCACTGCGGGCAGGGTCGGTCAGCCGCGCGGAGATCACTGAGGCGCTGCTGCCGTTCTGGGTCGCCGCATCCGTCACCCAGACCGACGTCGTGGACGATCTCGTCCGCCGCGGCTGGGCCGACACCTCCGGTGACACGTACACGCTCACCCCCGACGGGCAGGCCGCGCACGCCGCCATCGAGGCCCAGGTCGCCAGGCTGCGCCGGCTCGTCGCGGAGGGTTTCTCCGTCAGGGAGTACCAGGCCGTGATCGACGGCCTCGCCCGCATGTCCGCCAACCTCGAGCGCGGGCTGGACGGCGGCGTCCGACCGAAAGGTACTTAAACGAGGGGCGGCAGCGGCAGGTCCGGGTCGAGTTCGACGCCGGCCGCGCGCAGGACCTGGTCGAGCATCGCCCACACCCAGGCCGAGAGTTGGGCCGCGAGTTCGTCCGCCGTCTCGACGGGCAGCCCGCGCTCGCCGCGCTCCAGCCACCGGTTGGTGGTCGACTCGACGAGGCCGAGCACCCCGAACGCCAACGACTCGGCGACCGCGCCGTCGACCGCGACCAGGGCGAGGTAGCCGCCGAACAGGCCGGTGAGGTGCAAGCCGACGGCGTGGCGGACGCCGACGTACCCGTCCAGATTGGCGGGGTCGTCCTCATACCCGGAGTGCGCGACCCCGGAGTGCGCGACCCCGGAGTGCGCGACCAGGTAGCCGTAGAGGTGGCGGTGCGCGGCCAGCCACCGCACGTGCGGGCCGATGACCGCCGCGATCATCTCGTTGGTCGAGCCCTCGGGGTGCCACAGCGGGTCGAGTTCGGCGACGATCAGCTCCGCGACCCGGGCGCTGATGGCCTGCTCGAGGTCGGCACGATCGGTGAAGTGCCGGTAGATGCGCGTGCGGGCGACGCCGGCGCGGGCGGCGATCTGTTCGACGGACGCGGCCGGCCCGTACTCGGTGATCGCTTCGAGCGCGGCCTCGACGAACTCCGTGCGGCGGCGCTCCCGCTGGCCGGCCCAGCGCGCGGCCTGGCCGGTGGGCGCGGGTTCGGTCTCCACATCCGTCACGCCCGCAGTGTAGCCAGCTAGGTGATACACCGCGTATCGTCTCGCTTTGACTGGTACGAGGCGTACCGCACAAACCGGGCACCCACGGAGGACACCATGACGACGGCGACGCCGCCCCGCGACCGCGAGGCCACCGCGGTCCGCCTGCTGGAGTCCTCCGCGAAGCACACCTACGACCCGATGACCGAGATCGACTGGAATGCCGAGCTAGTTCCCGGGCTGCCGTTCATGCCCCTCGAACGGGTGTCGCTGTACGGCACGAAGATGTGGAACGACATGACGGCCGAGGACCGCATCGAGCTGTCCAAGCACGAGATCGCCAGCGCCATGCAGGTCGGCCTCTGGTTCGAGCTGATCCTCATGCAGCTGCTCGCCCGGTACGCCTACGACCTCGACCCGCGAAGCGCCCACGCGCAGTACGCGCTCACCGAACTCGGCGACGAGACCCGCCACTCGATCATGTTCGCCAAGGTCGCCGAGAAACTCGACGTCCCCCGCTACCGGCCGCACCGGGCAGTCCACGAGATCTCGCGCGTCGCCAAGGCCGCGCTCAGCGGGCCGTCCATGTTCGGGGCCGTCCTCGTCGCCGAGGAGACCACCGACCGCATGCAGCGCCTGATGATGGACGACGAGAACATCCAGCCGCTGATCCGCCACGTCAACCGCATCCACGTCATCGAGGAAGCGCGCCACGTCCGCTACGCCCGCGAGGAAGTGACGCGGCGAATGGTGGGGCTGCGCCGCCCGACCCTCGAGCTCCACCGCGTCGTCACCGCGACGCTGGCCTACCTGATCATCGACGGGATGATCGACCCGCACGTCTACGCCGCCGTCGGCATCAGGCCCAAGGACGGCCGCGAGGCCGCCCTCGCCAACCCCCACCACCAGCAGAACCGACGCTGGATGGGGGAGAAAATCGTCCGCTTCCTGACCGACGCCGGCCTCGTCGGCGGTCCGTCCACCGTTCTGTGGCGGCGGGCTCACCTCATCTAGGCATCCCGTGGGAGACTCCCGGGCGTGGAGACCTTCGCCCCCGTCCAGATGCAGCGGTTGGCCAACTCCGTCCCGTGGGCTCTCGTCGCGCTGATCCTCATCTACGGCGCGAACTCGGCCCGCAGCGACGGCGCCCGGATCGGTGGCTACGCCGGCGCCGTCATCGTCACGTTGATCGCGTGGCGTTCCGCGCGCATGCGCATGATGCTCGGCGACGAGGTGGTCGTACACGGGTGGTTCGGCGCCACCAAGATCCCCTGGCGCGAGATCGAGCGCTTCGACCTCAACAAGCGCGGCTTGTACGTGAAGCAGGTCGGCGGGCTCGACACGCAGGTCCCGGCCTTTTCCATGGGCGGCTCGCTGATCAAGACCATCAAGGCCAGCCAACTGGCCGAGCTCGAGGGAATCGTGGCCAAGGCGGAGAAGATCCGCAAGGAGCGCCAGAAGATCAAGGGCGGGCCGAAGACCAACCCCCCGCCCAAGGCCCCGCCGAAGCCGCCGCCGCCGGGCAAGCGCAAGCCGCGGCGCTAAGCGTCTGCCTGCGTGGCGCGCTCGTGCAGCTTCGCGCGGATCTCTTCCGGGGTGTAAGCGCGGCGGGCGCGTTCGTCGCGGGCGATCTTCGCGCCGCTCGCGGCAACACCCAGCATCCCGGCGAGGCCGAGGAGTTTCCACCAGCGCATCTGCCTAGGCTACCGGGGTGGGACCTGCGCTGATCAGCCTCGAGGAGGCCGTCGACATCACCCGGACGGGCGACGTCTGGCTCTTCCGCGGGAGTTCGGCGGCGGACCGGGCGATCCGGGTGACGACGAACAGCCCCGTCAACCACGTGGGCATGTCGGTCGTGATCGAGGACCTGCCGCCGCTGATGTGGCACGCGGAGCTGGGCCGCTCCCTGCCGGACGTGTGGACGGGCACGCACCAGCGGGGCGTGCAACTACACGACCTGCGGGACGCGGTGATCGTGTGGTGTCAGAAGTACGGACAGCGCGCCTGGCTGCGCCAGCTCGACGCGAACGTCACGAAGGAGAGGGAAGACGCGGTCCTGAAGACGGTCGCACGGCTGGACGGGACGCCGTTCCCCACCACGGCGAAGCTGGCGGGCCGCTGGCTCAGTGGGCGGCTCCCCCGGCCGGGCGGCGATTCGGCCCGGCCGGTCGACCTGGAGAGCACGTACTGCGCCGAGGTCGTCGCGATGACCTACCAGGCGATGCGGCTGCTGCCCGCCGGGCGGGACCCCAGCTGGTACGACCCCGGCAGGTTCTGGAGCGGTGACGAGCTCGAACTCCTGGACGGCGCGTGGCTGTCGGAGGAGATCGCCGTCGAGGTGCCGCCATGGACGCCGCTGCCGTCCGCGCTCAGGGGCGGGCAGGGCTGAGTCGGGGCGCGGAACCGACGGTCCGTCAGGCGGATGGCCTGCCGGTCATCAGAAGTTCGAGGCGGCGGAGTTCGCGCTCCCAGGACGGGCGGGACGCCTCGCTGAACAGCTGCAGGTTCAGGACGCGGTCGAGGGCCAGGCCGCTACCCGCGCGCTCGTCGTGCAGGGACCGCAGCGGACCGGACGCCTGCGCGATCGCGTCCCGGTCGTCCCAGAAGGTGACGGCCGCCATCGACGCGTCGGCGGGGGCGTGCGCCCAGTAACCGAGCCGGAAACCGGGCTGGCGGCGGAGCATCGCCGCCGTGGCGGGCGTGCTGTCGCGTAGGTAGCCGAGCGGGGCGTGGCCACGCGCCGGGTCCGTACGGTAGAGGACGACCCGCAGGCCGCGGGCCCTCGTCCCGACGGTGAGCGCGGCCCAGTCTTCGGCGTCCGGAGCCCAGGGGGTCGGCAGGATGCGCAGGTTGGTTTGCGAGGTCACCAGGACGCCGTGGTCCCTGCGGTCGGCGCGGACTTCAGCGAGGTCACGGGCCGCCAGGGCGATCGCGGCCCGGTCCGCCCACTGGGTGATATCCGCGACGACACCCGACTCGGGGTCGTAGCCCCAGTGGCCCACGCGGAACCCGGCGTGCCGGTTGAGCCGTTCGTAGACCCCCTGGACGCCTGCTGCCAGGTACTCGAGCGCGCCGACGTCGTGCAGCTTCGCGGTCTCGTAGCTCACCACGCGAAGCCAGGTCTCGGCCATCGGTGAACCTCCGCGGGGGTGGGGGTGGGGGCCTTCGTGCCGCATGGCTCGGTGATCGGCGGGTTGCAAGGGCCCCTTTACCTGTTCATGGGAAACAGGCGAAAAATTGTTGCACTGACAAACGCGCGCGAATGCCCGTTGATCCGCATCCGAAACGCGACGAGCGCCATGTCAGCAAAAGTGAATGGCCTTGAAGGTTCACGGGTATCCCTCTACTCCGACGGATTACGTCGTTCTAGCGAAGGGGTGGGTTCTATGGGTCTGGGCACGAGCATCCTGTTGGTCGCCATCGGCGCGATCATGAAGTTTGCCCTCAACGTGGAGAGCAGCACGGTCGAGATCGACACCGTGGGCACGATCCTGATGGTGGTCGGCGCCGTAGGGGCGGTCCTGTCGATGGCGTTCTGGAGCAGTTGGGGCGGTGCCGGAATGAGCCGCAACAGCCGCCGGACGACGGTCTACGACGAGCCCGCCGCGCCGGTCGGCTACGAGCCGGCCCCGTCCGGCCGCCGCGTCGTCCAGGAGGACGTCCGCGACGACAGGCTCTGACTCATCTCGACGCCGTCGAGGGCGACGCCGTCCGGCAAGGTCACGCTCACCCGTTTCGTCTCGACGAAGCCGCAGGCCCGATAAAGCGGCACGCCGGGCAGCGTGGCCAGCAATGCCAGGTCGGTAAAGCCCTCGGCGGCCGCCGCCTGTGCAGCGGCGTCGAGAATCGCCCGACCCAGACCCCGCCGGGTCTGGTCGCTGCGGACGAACATGGCCCGGACGCGAGCGGGCTCCACTCCAGGGGCGAGCAGGCGGTCGTCGCCGTCTGTGGCGGCCGGGCCGGCGTACAGCTTGGCCCTGCGGCTCCAACCGCCGCAGGCGACGATCGCGCCGCGCGCCTCGTGCACGTAATAGGTGCGGTCGTCGATCAGGTCGAGGTCGAGCCGCGCGATATGGACGGACGCGCTACGCGTCTGAGCGACGGAGTAGAAAGCGGGAAAGATCTCCAAGACTGAAGTACGCATGAGTTCGGCGATCCGTGGTACATCCGCACGGAACGCCGTGCGCAATCCGGTCATCTCGCCCGAAACCTCCTATTCCGAGCCCGAAGGCGGTAAGGACATGCTGCCTCTTGATCTAGGTTCGGTCTTCTCCCGGACAGACGATGTCCAGGAACCGTAGGGTCGCGGCCGGGGAGAGATGATGCGACTTCGGACACGATGCACCATTGCTGCGGCCACAGCTGCGCTTTGTGCTGCGCTCTCGGGCTGCGGCGGCAAGAGCGCCGACGCTGCCGATCTGCCTGCGCCCACGCCGTCCGCGACGGTAAGTTCCGACCCGTTCGCGTTCAATCTCGTCCCGTACCTGGAATACAGCGACGCGGCGCGCCAGACGGGCATCCGGCCCGACCTCGTCGCCCGGGAGTTCGGCTTCAACGACGGACTCGGGACCCTCTGCCGGGCCACCCCTGCCGACCTCACCACGCTCCTGGCGACGTTGAAGACCGCCGCGTCGAGCGAAGACAACGCCGGTTACGCCGTGCAGGCGATGATCGACGAGGTCTCCCTGCGCATCGACATGGCCTGCCCACAGCGGATGTCCGACTGGATCGCCGCCGGCGGGGGCTCCGAGCACCCCGGCGACGACGGGTACGCGGCAGAACCGTCCGTCGAAGAGCCGGAAACGGACGAGACCGGCGCCCCGACGACCGAGCCGACCCCGAGCTCCGTCGCGTCGATCGAGCCGACCGACCCGGAACCCGCTGGGGAGGCGACCGAGAGCAGCTTCGGCCAAGCGAGCTTCGCCGACCTCGACCCCGCGGACATCAGCGAAAGCGGCGGTGAGGTCCGGCAGTTCGACCTCGGAGACGGTGACGCCGCTGGCGCCGGGACGGCCGACGCCCCGTCCGTCGAGGCGCCCGCGCCCTGACGTCCGGGCTAACTGGCCGCTATGTGCCGCTACCTACCCGGACGGCCCGGGTCCGGCGCGGCGTTGCTGCTCACGCGGGTAAGAGCCGGACAAGCCCGCGGATCGGCCGGTCCGACTCAGCGGCGGGTGGTGAAGGTCGCCGTGCCGATCCGGAGGCCGGCGACGATTCCGTCGGCCACGGGCGCAGGTCTGAGGGCCAACGGACCGCCGACGTCCCTCACCGTCGGGCCCACCCCGACCGTCAAGAGGACCGCGGGAGAGGTGACCAGGTACTCCCCGCCGAGGCGCTCAACCACAGCGGGCGCAAGGATCGACACTCCTGCCAGGGCGCCGAGGGTGCCGCCGGCGGCCCGGCACTGCTCCTCGAACTGGGCGGCGAGGCGACTCGCAGGCACATCCGACCCCGCAAGGGTGAGCGCCTCGTCGTCGAACGCGGCCGTCGGGCTCGCCCCGACCGCGGCGCGAACCAGGGTGAGCCGGTACGACACGGTCGGCTCGGGAGCGCCGGCCGGTAGGGCGATCCGCAGGACGGTGGAGACGGCGTCGAGCGCCCGACCGGCAGTGTCTCCGAGGCCCTGGACGAAGGCGCGCGCGGTACCGACGTAGTGGCCCGTCTCGGGTTCCCTGGACGCGGCGACGCTCGACCCGGCTACGCGGGGCCCCGGGCCGTCCAGCTCCGTCCCGGTCGCCCGCCCGGCGGCACCGTTCGGGCCGCAGGACGACGTCCAGCGCGCGCCCGCTGGGCCGTCTGCAGGCAATGCGGGCGCCGCGTCGGTCCAGTCGAAGAATCCGCCGGACCGTGGCTGCGGACGGACCTCGCTGGCTGCGAGGGGGTTGCGCACGCCGATCAGGCCGGCCTTGTTGCGTTGCGGCACGGCGTTCTCCAGCACCGCGTCCTCCTCGTGGACGCCGAGCCAATAGCCTGCGCCGGTCGCCTCGCACGGCGGCCACCCGGCCAGCGCGACCTCGCTGTACGCGACGCTGACGAGGGGAAGATCGTTGCCTGGAAGCGTCTGCAGGAACGGCTGGACGGCCGCCGCGCTGAGCGTCAGGTCGTACCACGACCGGGGCACCTCGGCCGCCGCGACGTTCGCGCCGGAACTGGTTGCAGCCATCACCGCAAGCGCCGCAGCCACGCGCATCCCTCGCGACATGCACCTGCCTCCCGTCGGTGGGCTGCCTGGAGATCGCGCGTGACACCATGATCGTTACCAGCCGGCAGACTGACTAGGTGTCAGGTGACCAAGCACCCCTGGCCAGGTTGCACGCGCCCACTGTTCACTGGTCGAGCCCTGGTCTCCTGAGTTCACCGACAATTCCCCAGGCGACACCGCTGGACGGGCAGGTGTAAAAGCCTTCGATACGCTTCGCTGTCACCGACCGAATCTGACGTCGTGACGGTGAACTCCGGCCCGCCCGTCCGGCGCAGGTCGCCGAGGATCGGGTCGAGGACTTGCCACAGGCCTGCGTCCATTGGTCCCTTGCGGTCGATACTGTCCGCACGGAGCGTCCAGCACGAGGCGGGAGCGCGAGCGCAGGTGTCGGCTACGAGGTCGATCCTGGTGGTCGCGACCCTCGCTGTCGCGCTCGGGTCCTGCGGCGAAGGCGGATCTGTCGTCGGTCCGTCGGACCGCGAGCTCGGCATCGTCAAAGCCGCCGATCCGTGCGCGATGGACCCACTCGATCAGTCTGCCCTGATCCGCAAGCACGTCCTGCCGTTGCTGACACCGCCGCAGTGCAAGTCTGCGTTCTTCCTCGACGACTGCTCCACAGGCGTCGACGCGGCGTGGGCCTGGACGACCGGGCCAGGACGCCGAGGGCAGTTTCGAACGCTTCCTGGCGGCGGGTTGGCAGGACACGCCTGCAGATGCGCCCGAGGGCTGGGAACACGCGGTGCTGGGCGCCGCCGGTGGTCACCGCTTTCGCGTCGACCTCGGGTGTGACCTCCCGGCCGAACCGCCACCGCTGGACGTCCTGGACCTGTCCGGATGCTTCGCCGCGGCGCGCGTCGTCGAGTGGGCCCTCGGATGCGAGAGGATCGGAAGCATGGCCGGAGAACGCACGATCCCACTGCTGCCCTGCGCGTCGATCGACGAGATCCGCGACTTCTACGTCCCGCTGGGCTTCGAGGTGACCTACCGTCAGCTCCGGCCCTACCCGTGCCTCGGGTTGCAACGAGACGACCTCGCCCTGCAGTACTTCGGACTCGACGGATTCAGGGCCGAGGACTCGTACGGGTCGTGCATCGTCATCGTCCCGGACACCGAGCCGCTCTTCGACGCATTCGCGGCGGGCCTGCGGGCGCAATTCGGCAGACTGCCGCTCACGGGATTCCCGCGGATCACCCGGCCGCGGCGGCGAAAGAACACGGGGAATCTGTCCGGGTTCAGCCTCGTCGACCCCAGCGGCAACTGGATCCGCGTCTTCGCCGACAATTTTTCGTCCGGCGGGGACGTGGCCGCCGTTGCCCCCAGCCGCCTCGCAGGCGACCTGGCGAACGCTGTCGTGCTCGCCGACTCCAAGGGCGACACTGCGCAGGCATTGAAGATCCTCGGCGCGGGCGTGGAACGGCATCCGGACGCGGACCCTGTGGACCGGGTCGAGGCACTCGCCTTCCTCGCCGAGCTGTGCGTCCGCAACGGCGACCAGGCCCGTGCCGAGTCGGTCTGCCGGGAGGCGGACGCTGTCATCGCCGAGCTGGACGGCGACCAGCTGACCGCCGTCGCGGTCACCGCCGCTCAACTGCGCGAGCTTCGCGAAACGCTCTGACGGCACGCCCCGTCCGGCTCTAAGCTCGGGCAGACCGACGCGACGGACTCCTCGAGGTGAACCCGTGCGGGGGTCGAGACCAACCACGGAATGCTTGTACTTTCCTTTACCAGTACGGCTTTCCGGGACTCGAAAATGTCGGAGGGCCTGCGTAGGTTCGGGGTCATGGACACCGGCACCCTCGACGAACTCGACGCCCTCACGGCACTCGAGTCCGCGGTCGACGGTGCCCGGAAAGTGCTCGGCGGCGGGCTGTGGCGGCTGCCCGAAACAGACATCCTCCACGTACTCCGCCGCGTCCACGCCGTCAACGCCCGTCTGCAGTCGCTGCAGCTCACCGTCGTGCGGGAGGCCGACACCCGCGGGGTCCCCTCGACCCTGGGCGCGGTGTCCACGCCGGCGTTCCTCGACGGGGCGCTGCGGATGTCCCCCGGGCTGGCCCGCGAGCACGCCAAGCTCGCTACCGCGTTCGCCACGTCGTTCACCGACACCGGTGCCGCCCTGGCCGCCGGTGAGATTTCGTACGAGCAGGCGAAGGCGATCTACGACACCGTCTCCGGGCTGCCGTCGAAAGCGACCGCGGACGACCGCCACCGTGCCGAGCAGTTCCTGCTCTCGCACGCCGACGCCCTGAACGCCAAAGACCTCAAGGGTCTGCACAAGAAGCTCGACGAGGTCATCGACCCCGACGGCGTCGGCGAACGCGAAGACGTCGCCCGCAAGAAGCGCGCCGCGAACATCCGCGACAACCACGACGGCACCCAGACGTTGACGTGGACGGAGATCGACGAGCACATGGCGATGGTCAAAGCCGCCATCGACGCCCTGTCCGCCCCGATCCCCAGCCCCGACGGGCAACGCGACGAACGCGCCGCATCCGAACGACGCGCCGACGCCCTCCTCGAACTCGTCCGCCGCATCCTCGACGCCGGCGACCTCGCCACCTCCCGTGGCATCCGCCCGCACCTGCACGTCACCTTCACCGAAGAAACCCTGCGCGGCGAACCCGGCGCACCGTCCGGGCGCACCGCATCCGGCGAAGATCTCTCCCCGGCCACCATCGCGCGGCTCATGTGCGACGCCTCGATTACCGGGATCCTGCTCAACACCGAAGGCGGACCGTTGCGGGTCGGGCGCACCCACCGCACCGTTCGCCCCTGGCAGTGGATTGCGCTCGTCGCCAGAGACACCGGCTGCCAATTCCCCAACTGCACCCGGCCGGCGTCGTGGTGTCAGGCGCACCACCTCACCGAATGGGTTGCGCAGAACGGGAACACCGACGTCGACGACATGGCCCTGTTCTGCCAAGTTCACCACCATTACCTGCACGACAAAGGCTGGACCGCCCGCATGCACCCCGACGGGTACGTCGAACTACTCCCACCACCCTGGGTTGACCCGCTCCAGCGACCCCGACGCAACCAGTACTGGATCACCGACCGCGAATTCCGCGACTTCACCACCGATCCCAGCCCTTAAACGGGCTCGGCCGGAGCACCTCGGCGAACCGGAACACCTGGCCGCGCGTGCCGCCGGCGCGTTGCGAAGACACTGCGATCCCACGGCACCGAACGATTTCGGCCGTCCTCGCGTCCTCGGTTCACGCTGGGAACTGGCCCGGCGCACCAACTCGGGGCGGCGCGTGACGAATCCGGATCTATCCTTCTTGCCCGCGTCGCGGAGGCCTTACGTCCCCCCGGTGCCGAGCGACTACGACTGGCGGGCGCGCTGGCGGACGCCACACGGTCGCCTCTTCGCAGGCGCCCTGGCGACCGGTTTCCTGGCCCTGGTGAGCAACACCATCTGGCTGTCCGCAGGAATGACCTGGGGTTGCCCGCAGGGGGCCGGCTCCTACGAGTGCGGGGAGCCTTGGCCCTCCGGTGAGCCTTGGATCACGGGGGGCTTGGTCGCGTTTATCGTCACGTCTGCCCTGACGACCGCGTTGCTCGCGGTCGGCCTCCGCCGACTCGCCCGAGCACGCCTCACCAGGGCGCAGGCGAGCCCTTAAGGTCCTGCCAGTACCTCCGGTGTGCGTGCCGGGCCTGGTCACTTGTCATCCCGGCCGGTAGCTCCTCGTCGAGGGGGTCGGCAAGCTGCGCGATGTCGCGCAGGGCGGCAGCTTGCAGAGCCCGCTTGGTGGCGGCGTACTGGTCGAGGCAATCTGCCGGGGTGAGACCGGCGACGGCGACGGCCCGGTCCAGCACCTGCTCCGCCGGCGCCAACTCGTGCACCATGCCCAGCGCGTGCGCCTGGGCCGGGGAGAAGATCTCGCCTAGCAGGCATGTCCGCGCGGCGACCGGCTCTCCCCACGCGTAAGCGAGCATGCGGACGTACACGGCAGGCATGGGGATTCCGATCGGCACCTCGTTGAGACCGAAGCGCGCACCGTCATCGACCGCGACCCGGTAGTCGCACACGGCAGCTGTGATGAGGCCGCCGGCGAAGGCGTGGCCGTTCACCGCCGCGACGGTCGGCCGCGGGTAGGTGAACAGGCGCATGTTCGTCGCTCGATAGTCCCGGAACCAGGACGCGACGGCCGCTCGGTCACCCGCGAACAGCCGGAAATGCTCTCCCAGGTCCAGCCCCGCGGAGAACCGGGCGCCGGCGCCGGTAAGGACGACGGGAGAGTTGGCGTGGTCGCTCTCGAGCCGGTCGAACGCCTCGTGCAGGTCGGCGAAGAACGCGCGAGTCTGCGCGTTGACCTTGTTGGTCGTCATAGTGACCACCGCGACGCGGCCGCGCCGCTCGATCGTCCAGCTCATGCCCGCTCCTCGGCTCGACTGACGTATCGTCAGAATAACGATCCGTATCAGCGAACCGGACCGGAACGGTCACTACGGCCGCCGCACTCGTGCAACCGCTGCTGCAGGTCTGCCTGTTCGTCCTTGATTTTTCGCACATATTCACCCGTCCACCGACGGATCTGAGCGTCCATGACCGCGACGGCGCAAACCTCGGTGACGCCCGCGAGCCGCATCACCTCCGCGACAGCGTCCTCGGTAGTTTCCGCGGCACTCACCAGGTCGAGCAACTCGTGACCGTGATCCACCGCCCACACGAGGGCGTGCATGAAATCCTCGACGGGGATGCCGTCGTGCTCGAGCGGCTGTCAGCCGACGGCCTGCAGGTGGGGATAGACGGAAAACACCTGGGTCAATCCGGTGATCCGCAAGATCTCCAAGATTCGGGCCTGAGTACAGACCAAGCGCACCGACCCGTCGTGGTGACGGACGCGTTTGAGGACGCCGACGAAGACGCCCAGACCGGTGGAGTCCAGGAATCCGACTTGGTCCAGGTCCAGGACCAGGTCGTAGTGGCCGGCCCGGACCAGGTCCAGGAGTCGTTCGCGGAGGACACGGGCGCTGTAGCAGTCGACCTCTCCTCGGATCGTCACCTCGGTTCGGCCGGGGGCGAAGGTGACGGTCAAGTCCAGGCCACGAACACCGACGGCATGAGGTTTCACCGCGCTAGGCCCTCGCCCGCCCGCGCTTTCGGGTGACCCCGTCGACGGCTGGACCGTGGCCCAGCCGCCGCGGCCGGGTCCGCACCGCGGTCCAACTCGGTGGCCCGGTCAGTGCCCTGCGCCGAGCCCACGTTTTGCGCCTCGGGCGCGACTATCAGGATGCCGTCCTCTCCACCGTGGTCGTTGGGCGCGTAGTCGTCGGCGGCAGCGTCGTTGAACCAGCGCCCGTCTTCGGAGAGATAGCGGAACCGGTACCGTCCCGGCTCCACGTCGATCGTGGCGGTGTAGGTGCCGTCGACCCCGACCATCGGGGTCGCGCCCGGGTCCCAGCCGTTGAAATCACCCACGACCGATACTCGATGCCCGTTCAGACCCGAGTGGGCCAAGGTGAACGTCACCGTCGAAGCGGTTGTCTTCGAGGTCGCGGAGTTGATCACGGAGAACCTCCGAACTAGATGGGGACAACCACCCGACCCGGACCCGCGGCGGCAGTACCGCGCGAGAAGCGACAGACACGTGGGGCACGATCCGTCTCCGAAGAGGGGTGCTCAACCGGCCGTGTCTTGACCAGTACGACACCCGCTTCTTATCCAGACGGCGACCGCTTAAGCCTCCGCGGCGGACCCTCTCGAGGGATCCCCACTGTCGCGTAGGCCGTAGGACGCGAGAGCCCAAACTCCAGACCCGAGTGAAACTCGGCTCAGATCGCCCCTGTTTTGTGCGCTGCTGTCAGGAAAACCTGCTCTCGCCGGGCCGCCCCGAGACCAGAGGGTGGGTTCCGGGATCGCATCCCGTGTAGAGCCGGCAACACATCCCAGCACGCGCGAGCACAGGAGAACCCTTATGACTAGCGGGATGGGCGGCTATCCGCAGCCGCCGGTGATGTTCGAGAACGGCACCGAGAACCAGAGCAAGTTGGACGCCGCGAGGGAACAGGGAGCTGATCTGGGCCACTCCGTCAAGGAGACGGGCGGCCAGGTCGCCTCCACGGTGGCCGAACAGGCCCGGACGGTAGCCGGCGAGACCACGCGTCAGGCGAGGGATCTGATCACCGAGGCGCAGGTGCAGCTCAAAGATCAGGCCGCAGCGCAGAAAGACAAGGCAACCACCGGGCTGCACACCTTGGCGGACGGACTTCGCTCGATGGCGGAAGGCAATGCGCCCAACCCGGGCGTCGCCGCTGACCTCGCGAAGGAGGCCGCGGACAAGGCCAAGCAGATGGCGAGCTGGCTCGAGTCACGCGACCCGGGGCGCATCCTCGACGACGTCCGGGACCTCGCGCGGCGTCGCCCTGGCGCCTTCCTGCTCGGTGCCGCCCTCGCCGGCGTCGCCGCCGGACGGCTGACCCGCGGCGCCATGTCCGCCTCGAGCGCCCCTGCGCCGCCCGCGCCGCGCCCGGTCGCGTCCGACCCCACGGGTAACGGCCACCACCCGTCCACCGGCGCCTTCCCGCGCCAGGACCAGTACGGGCAGACCGCCACGACACGGGACGGTGCCCGATGACCTCGTGGTACGACACGGACACTCACCACGTGCCGCAGCCGAACGACGGGGCTTACGACGCCCGCCCGGACGTGTCGAACGCTTCCGTCGGCCAGCTCATCAGCGAGGTCACCACTGACCTGTCCGTCCTCTTGCGCCAAGAGCTCGCGCTCGCGAAGGCTGAGCTCAAGGACGAGGGCGCCAAGGCCGGCAAGGCGGCCGGGATGCTCGGCGGCGCCGGCTTCGCGGGCTACATGGTCGCGCTCTTCGGGTCGATCGCGCTGTGGTGGGGCCTGGCCAACAAGATGGACGAGGGCTGGGCCGCGCTGATCGTCGCCGGTCTCTGGGCAATCGTCGGCGCAGTCTTGGCCGCCAAGGGCCGCGAGCGGCTGCGCGCGGTGCATCCGAAGCCGGAGCGCACCGTCGACACCTTGAAGGAAGTACCTGCCGCGCTGAAGGGAGACGCTTCGTGACCAGCAGTACCGACCCGGACCAGATCCGCCGGGACATCGAACGGACCCGCCGTGAGCTGAGCAGCGACGTGGACGCCCTCGCCGAGAAAGTCACTCCCGGCCGGATGGTCGAGCGCAAGGTCGAGCGGGCCCGCACTACTCTCAACGAGGTCAAGGAGAAGGTTATGGGCACCGCCAGCGACACCACCCACGCCGCTCGAGACATGGCGCACTCGGCGGTGGACACCGTGACCGACAAGGTGTCCTCGGTCGCCGACTCCGTGACCGACACGGCCTCTTCGATGACGGGCTCGGTGACGCACTCGCCGACGGCCGTCAAGCACAAGGCACAGGGCAACCCGTTCGCCGCCGCCCTCGTCGCCTTCGGCGCCGGGTGGCTGATCTCCTCTCTGATCCCGGTGACGCAGAAGGAACAGCGAGCCGGGACCTCCCTCAAGGAGAAGGCGGTCGAGCTCAAGGAACCCTTGACCGAGATGGCCCACGAGGCGGTTGACCAACTCAAAGAGCCCGCGGTCCAAGCGGTCGAGACGATCAAGGACGTCACCGCCGAGGCCGCGGCCACGGTCAAGGAAGAGGCCACCGCCGGCGCCGAGGAACTCACCGACCAGGCGAAGCAAGCGAGGGACAGCGTGACGAACCCGTAACTCGGAGACCCCCGGCTCGTCTATGGGCGTCCAGGTCGGCCTCGCGCGGCCGACCTGGACGTCGCGCTCGAGCCCGTCGGCATGAACCCCTGCCACTGGGGCACTCGGGCAGCACGGGCGGATCCGGACGGGCGGAGAGAAGGCAGTGATCGGCGCCGGCATCACGGCCTCACCACGGCCGTCTTCCGATCCCGCGGACGTCCCTGCGGGCGAGGCCCGGGTGCTGCGGCGGGGGCTCGGCGCAGCGGCGTCTATCGCGACCCGGCCGGCGCGGTCCAGCGGTCTCCCTGCGGTGCACGCACCTCGGGTGCCTGCTCCGGTTCAACGCGGCGGAGGTCAGCTGGGACTGCCCGTGTCACGGCTGGCGTTTCGGCATGGACGGCGACGTTCTCGAGGGTCCGGCGGTGCGCCCCCTCGAGCGGCACGGACTCTCCTGAGCGTTTCTCGGCGAGACAGGCGGGTCCAGGCACTTAGGGCCGGCAGGATTCTTCGAGCGAAACGGGGGTACGGCCGGTCCGCCGAGCAGCACCGCCCGAACCGAGGAGAGCCCATGTCGACCAAAAACTCGCCGCCCGGGGCCCCGCCGTCAGTTTCCATGCCCCCGGGCGTTCCCGGAAGCGAAGCGCCGTCGCCGATCGAACCGACGACGCCTCGCACGCCGCCGGAGCCGAAGGCCGACCAGCGCGCACCTGCGGCCGTGTCGGCGACGGGAAACGACACGGGCGCGCCGCCGGCCGTCAACTCCCAGCGCGGTACCTACCTGACGACGGCGACGGGGGTGCCGCTGCGCGAGACGGACCACTCGCTCCGGGTCGGGCCGCGCGGCCCGACGTTGCTGCGCGACCACCACCTGCGCGAGAAGGTCATGCACTTCGACCACGAGCGGATCCCTGAGCGCGTCGTGCACGCCCGCGGCGCAGCCGCCCACGGCACATTTCGCTCGTACGGCGCCGCCGCGTCCCTGACGATGGCTCAGTTTCTCGGTGCCGACGTCGAGACGCCGGTGTTCGTCCGGTTCTCGACGGTGCTCGGCTCTCGTGGCTCGGCGGACACCGTCCGCGACACCCGTGGGTTCGCGGTGAAGTTCTATACAGCGGAGGGCAACTTCGATCTGGTCGGCAACAACATCCCGGTGTTCTTCATCCAGGACGGCATCAAGTTCCCCGATGTCATCCACGCCGGCAAGCCGCACCCGGACCGCGAGATCCCGCAGGCGCAGAGCGCCCACGATACGTTCTGGGACTTCGTCTCCCTGCACACCGAGGCGACCCACCACATGCTGTGGAACATGTCCGACCGGGGCATCCCGCGCTCGTACCGGACGATGGAGGGCTTCGGCGTCCACACCTTCCGCCTCGTCGCGCAGGACGGCACCACCTCCTTGGTGAAGTTCCACTGGAAGCCGAAGGCCGGCGTGCATTCCCTCGTTTGGGAGGAGGCCCAGATGCTCGCCGGCCTCGACCCGGACTTCCACCGGCGCGACCTCGCCGACGCGATCGAAGGTGGCGCGTTTCCCCAGTGGGAGCTGGGCATCCAGGTTTTCGAGGACAACGACGAGCAGACCTTCGCGGGCATCGACCTGCTCGACCCGACGAAGCTCGTCCCGGAGGAACTGGCCGAAGTCCAGCCGATCGGGCTGCTGACCCTGGACGCGAACCCGACCAACTACTTCGCCGAGACCGAGCAGGTCGCCTTCCACACCGGGCACCTCGTGCCGGGCATCGACGCCACCGACGACCCGCTGCTGTCGGCGCGCAACTTCTCGTACCTGGACACCCAACTGACGCGGCTCGGCGGCCCGAACTTCGACCAGATCCCGATCAACCGCCCCCGCGTCCCGGTCAACGACATGTTCCGCGACGGTTTCCACCAGGACGCCGTACACGGCGGGGTCGCGCCCTACCGGCCGAACTCCCTGGACGGCGGCTGCCCGTTCCTAGCAGGCAACGGCGAGGTCAACGCGTTCGTGGACGTGGCCAAGGTGATCCCGTCCGCCGCTCCCGTCCGCGAGAAGCCGGAGTCCTTCGACGACCACTACAGCCAACCGCGCATGTTCTGGCTGAGCATGACCCCGGTAGAGCAGGCGCACATCGTCTCGGCGATCACGTTCGAGCTCGGCAAGTGCTTCGAGACGGTGATCCGGGAGCGGACGCTCCAGGTCCTCGCGAACATCGACCCCGACCTGTGCGCGGGGGTCGCCGACGGCCTCGGCCTGGCGGCGCCCAAGGCCTCCGTGGCTCTCGCGGACGTCCCGCCCAGCCCGGCGCTCTCCCAGCTCGGCGGCGAGCCGTGGCCCGTGGCGGGGCGGGTCGTGGGCATCGTCGTCGGCGACGACCCGGACCTGGCCGCGGTCACGGCCGCCCGGGACGCGGTGACCGCCGCCGGCATGGTGCCGCTCCTCGTCGCCCCCAAGGGCGGCAAGATCGGCAAGGGCGCCACCGCCCTGGACGTCCAGCGCACGTTCCTCACCGCCCGGTCGGTCGAGTTCGACGCGATCCTGGTCGCCGGATTCGTCCCGCCCGCCGCGGACGCCCTCCCCACCCGGGACGCCAAAGCGGGCACTGTCAGCGCCGAGGCAGCTGTGGACCCACGCGTGACGCTGATGCTCGACGAGGCGTTCCGGCACGGCAAGGCCGTAGGGGCTGCCGGGCGTGGCGCCGACACCCTAGCGAGCTCGGGCTATGCCGCGGACGCCCCCGGCGTGGTCGTCGCCGGGGACGCCGAAGCTGCGGTTCGTCAGCTGGCCGAACTGCTCGGCGCGCACCGAGTCTGGGAACGTTTCACCGTCGGCTGAACGCGCCGTAGGCCGGCGCCACCAGCCTCGGTGGTGCCCGCCTACGGTGAGAATTCCCCTTACAGGAAGCCGCCTCCGGCTGCCGTCACGCAGTGCCGATCGAGGAGACCCGCGGATGCAGAACGCCCTGACCCAGGCGCAGGCCTCGGCGAGTGTGCGAGCTCAGGAATACTGCGCGGGCGAAGACCGCCCGCTGCGCGGATATGCGGCCATGATGGCCATCTACGCCGGTGGCGTGGCCGGGGCCGCCGGGCTCACCGCTGCGCGCGGGCACCGGCTGCCCGAGCGGCTCAGCCCGTACGAGGTCGCGCTGATCGCGGCTGCCACGCAGAAGATCTCCCGAACGATCACCAAGGCCGCCGTGACCAGCCCGTTGCGTGCGTGCCTCACGCTGTACGCGGGCCCCGGCGGTCCGGCGGAACTGCACGAGGAAGCGCGGCGCGACAGCCCGCTGCGGCACGCCGCAGGCGAGTGGATCACCTGCCCGTTCTGCATGGACGCCTGGGTGGCGACGATTCTCGGACTCGGCATGGTGGGCGCACCCAGGCTCACGCGGATCGTGGCCGGGTTGTTCACAGCGCTGGCCGGGGCCGACTTCCTCCAACTCGCTTACACGAGCGCGCAGCAAGCCGCGACGAAAAACTGACGCCCGATCAGACGGGCGGCTAGCTAGGAGCGCGGCTCAGGAGCTCCTCGAGGGCCGAGAGGCAGTGAGCGACTGCGTCTCGGCAGATGGTGCCGGGTTCGCCCGACAGCTGCAGTCGCTGTGCGGTGGTCTCGCCGCAGGTGTGCACGGCGAGCCAGACTGTCCCGACCGGCTGACCGTCCTGCTTGTCCGGCCCGCCCACCCCGGTCACTGCGGCCGTGTGGGTGGCTCCGGTCAGGCGGGCGACACCTTCCGCCATTGCACAGGCCGCGGCCTCCGAGACCACCGGACCTAGCGGGACGCCGAGCAGGTCGTACTTGACCTGAGACAGGTACGCGACGACGCCACCGGCGAACCAGGTCCCCGCGTCGGTTGCCCGAGCCAGTTCCGAGCAGACGAGTCCGCCGGTGAGGGACTCGGCGACGGCAACGCGCGCGCTTCGGGCCTTGGCGACCGCCGCGATGCGTTCGGCAACGGCATCTTCGTCATTCACAGCGAGCCTCTCTCGTCCACGGCAGGTAGGCCCCCGCCTGACGGCGGGGGCCCGGTGCTCGGCGAAATTTGCTGGAGGTTGCCCGGTCAGCCGATCGAGAGAGCTTCGACCAGGGCTCCGACCGGGGGGTCGGGCAGAGCCCGCGCCACGTCGGCCTGGGCGACGATGCCGACGAGGCGGTGTCCGTCGATCACCGGCAGCCGGCGGACCTGATACTCCGACATGGTCGCCAGAGCTTCGTCGATCGGGTCGTCCGCGCCGATGGTGACCGCTTCGCCCTGCGCGAGGTCCCCGGCCTTGGTGGTGGCGGGGTCCAACCCCTGCGCGACCACCCGGACGGCGATGTCACGGTCGGTGATCATGCCCTTGAGGCGGTCGTCGGTTCCGCAGATCGGCAGCGCGCCGACGTCGAGTTCGGCCATCATGCGGGCCGCCGACTCGACCGTGTCGTCGGCACGTACGCACCGGGGGTCCGTGGTCATGATCTCGCGGGCTGTGGTCATCGTGTCTCCTCAACTAGTCGATCGGTCCGCGGTGCGATACCTCTAGCGGAGGGGTCGAAACACGTCGCCGCTCGCCAGTGCGCTCGGCCTTCTCATCGGCGAGCATCGTCTCGACCCCGGGGCGCCAAGGCTGCGCTACGCGCCCGGGCCGCGCGCGGACACCTCGGTACACGCGGCCGCGATGGCGCTCCTCTACCGTCGCCAACCTTGAGCTCGCCGGGTGACGACCGGGCGAGGTACGGCAGTCAGTGTCCCTGGGCGGCGGCTTCGGCCGAGCGGGCGAGCAGAATGCCTTCGCGTAATCCCCACGGGCAGATCTGGACCTCGCGCACTCCGAACAGGTCCATGGTGGTGTGCGCGACGAGCGCGCCGGCGAGACTCTGGCGAGCTCGGGGGGTGGAGATGCCCGGTAGCCGTGCCCGCCGCGTCGGGGACATGGTGGCGAGCCGCGTGATGTGCGCGGGCAGGTCCGCGCGGCGCAAGGATCCGCTCCCCGCCGGCCCGCCGGTCGCATCGGACCTCGTAGCGGCCGTGAGACGGGCGAGTTGAGCGTAGGTCCGTGACGTGGCCACGGCGGTAAAGCCGCCCCCGTGGGCGCGCACGGCGGCCGCGATCGGGGCGGAGATCTCGCGAATGTGCCGGCGCAGCTCACCGAGTTGGCTCTTGGAAGCTGGGTGGTCGGGCAGGTGACTACGGGTGAGTGCGCCCGCGCCCAGTGGCAGCGAGACCGCCAGGTGCGCAACATCGCCGTGGCCCTGCGCCACCTCTATGGTGCCCCCGCCGATGTCCAGGACGAGGAGCTGCCCGGCGACCGCGCCGTACCAACGTCGGGCAGCCAAGTAACTCAGACGGGCCTCCTGCTCGCCGGTCAGGAAACGCAGGACCAGACCAGATTCGACCTCGACGCGTTCGGCGACGACGTCGCTGTTGGTGGCGTCGCGCACGGCGGAGGTCGCATAAGGAATCAAGTCGCATATCCCGAGATCATCAGCTGCCCGCACGGCGGCGGTGACGGCGCCGGCGACCCGAGAGACCCCGCGGGAGCTGACCGCTCCGTCCGCGCCGATGGCCTCGCCGAGGCGGGTCGGGAACTTCATCGAGATGGAGACGGTGAGTCCTCGACCGGGATCGAGCGTGGCGACCCACAGGTGCGCGCTGCACGAGCCGACGTCCAGGACGGCCGCTTCCGGGCCGACGCGCACGAGGCCGGGCAGACCGGCGGTAGGGACACCCGTGGCACGCGCACGCGCCGGTGCGGCGGTCGGGTTCACCGGCGTTTGGTCTGAGCCTCGACGACGAGCATCGAGGCGACGTCCCGCAGCTTGCGGTTGGTGGCGTTGGACAGCGAGCGCAGCACGTCGAAGGCCTCCTCGGGAGTGCAGCGCCGATCGCACATCACGATGCCCTTGGCCTGCTCGATGACCGCCCGGTACTCCATCGCCTCACGCATCTGCCGCGCCTGAGCGGACACGCTCTCGTACAGGTGGGCGTTGCGAATCGCGACCGCCGCGTAGCCGGCGAACGCGGTCCCGGTCTCCACGGCCGCGCCGTCGAAGGCGTCACGACGGGGGGAATAGATGTTCAGCGCGCCTACGGTGGTCTCCTGCACCGGCAAGTGCACCGACAGGGAGCTGCCGATCCCCCGGTCGGCGGCCGCGGCAGCGAACTCGGGCCAGCGGGTCTCGGACGCGGTGTCGGCGACCAGCAGCGTCTGCCCCGCCCCCGCGGCGTCCACGCAGGGCCCGTGCCCGGCTCGGTACTGAACCTCGTCCAGCGCCAGCGCCGGCTCCCCCGTGTAGGCCGCCGTGTAAGCCTGGGCCGATCGGATCAGGGTCAGGGAGACCTCCCCGCGCACATCGCCGGTCCCGCGGTCCGGCCCCGACCCGGCGGAATCCCGCTCCGCTCCGTCGGCATGCCGACCGGTTCCCCCGTCGACGTCACCGGCCGTCAGCGTCGCGCGCGCGATATCGGCGACCTCGGCGAGAACGCCCCGCAGGTCGTAGCGAGTGAAATCCAGAGCCGCGAGCTCGGCGTAGGCCTCCGGGGCGGAGAGTGCCGAGCGCCGCGAAGGCGACGGGCAGGGATCTTGGTCCGGCATGGCGGCGTCCTAGCGTCCGCCCCGTCGCGTCCCGCATGATCCGGAGGACACAGGGCGTCGTCGGCACCCGGGAAGCAAGGCACGACCCGGGGGCTGTTCGGCGCCGCGTTCAACGGGACCGGGACCACGCCACTGCTCGACGCTGGTTCGCCCTCACCCGACGGTGACGGCCACAACCATTTCAGGATACCCAGGACGAGCGGCGCCACGGGTACGACAACCCGTCAGGTCGCCGGTCAGGGCGGTGAAGACCGGGTAGTACGCCCGGATGGCGAACCACGAGACGACGCGGTGTGTGCATGCCTGCGCGGGGTAAGTCCGAAAAGTCGGCCCCGTTGCAGGATTACCACCGCAAGCGGGATTTCGGGCGTACGCCTGAGCCGGAGGGCAGCGCCACCGCCCCGGGGGCGGGCGCCCGCCGGTTCGTGGTGCAGCGGCATCGGGCCAGTCGGCTGCACTACGACCTCCGGTTCGAGATCGACGGGGTGCTCGTGAGCTGGGCGGTTCCGAAGGGGCCCACGCTGGACCCGGCGGTTCGCCGGATGGCCGTGCACGTCGAGGATCACCCGCTCGACTACATCGACTTCGAAGGCGTGATCCCCGCCGGGGAGTACGGCGGCGGCGACGTGATCGTCTGGGATCGCGGGGTGTGGGAACCCCACGGCACGGACGACCCGGGAGCGGCGGTGGCGGCCGGCGAACTGCACGCGGACATGTTCGGCGAGAAGCTGCGGGGGCGCTTCGTCCTCGTCCGGCGGGGTTCCGGGTCCGGCGCCGGCCGGCAGTGGCTCCTGCTGCACAAGCGCGACGACGACTCCGTCGAAGGCTGGAACCCGGAGGACCACCCGCGCTCGGTCCTCAGCGGCCGCACCAACGACGAGGTGAAAGCCGACCCCGCTGCGACGTCCGACACGGTTCTCGGCGAGGACGAGCTGGATTCGCTCGCCGGGCTCGGGAATTCCGGGACCTGGTTTCTGGCACAAGCAACTGCCGGCGCACGCCCCCGGCTGGCTCGCCCGCTGGCGCAACCCTGAAGCGGACGAGGGGGAGACGAGCACCTACCTGACGGTCGACGAGCCCGCTGCCTTGGTGTGGGCGGCGAACTTCGGCGCGCTGGAGTGGCACCCATGGACGTCGCTGGCCGCGGACCCGCACCGACTTACGTACGCGTGATCGACCTCGACCTCGACCCGGGGCCGGCGACGTCTCGGGAGGTCGTCCTCGTCCTGGCCCGCCTGCACCGCACAGCCCTCGAGCACGTCGGCGTCCGGGCTCAACCGAAGTCGCCGGCAGGCGAGGCATCCAGGTCTGGATTCCCGTCGCACCGCAGCTCGAGTTGCCGAAACCCCCGCGTGGATCGAGAAGCTCTCCCGTGCGACCGGGGCGGTCGTCCCGGAACTCGTGAGCCGCCTCCGTGCGCGAGGCCGCGGGCCAAACGTCGCCGCCGCTGGGGTGACGCACTGAACGCTGCCGGATGTTCCCGCAGGTCAGAGCGCGCGAAAGCAGGTCCGGCGGAGGGCCAGGGATTCGAACCCTGGATGACTGTCACCAGCCATAGCGGTTTTCAAGACTTCTCCGCAAGATCACGAGCCACCGCGTTTCCGCAGCTAGATGCCCCTTTCTGGGCCGCTCGTGCGTCGGCGCGGCCACGGCGTGCCCGTTGCGTGCCCGATGGGGCGTTGGCCCTTGGTGTCCGCAGGTGCCCGAACGGCGTCCAGGGAGGCCGCGACCTCGACGTCACGGCCCGGCACCGCCCGGGCATAGTGACGGGTCGTCACGCTGGCATGGGCATGCCCCAGTCGCTGGGCGGCGGCCATCACGCCGTGCGTTTCCGCGACCCAGGTCGCGTGGCTCGCACGAAGGTCATGCGGGGTCACGTCCTCCAGGCCGGCGGCCTTGACTGCGGGGTTGAAGTAGCTGGCGCGCCACCGCTGGTAGTGGATCGGTCCGCCGGTCCGGGCGGCGACGAACAAGAGCGCCGCCGCGTCCGGACCAACATCGCCCTCAAGATGCTGGCGCAGGCGCTCGACCACCGACGACGGCAGGGCCACGGTGCGGTGCTGATGACTCTTGGGAGTGTCAAAGGTGAGTTGGCCAGCGATCTCGACGAGCCCCTCGGTGATGGTGATCATCCCCGCGTCGAGGTCGACGCTGCGCCGCCGAAGCGCGAACGCCTCGCCGATCCGCAGCCCGCCGTACGCGAGAGTCGCGATCAACAGGTCGTGCGGGGACCTCGCGTTCTGGATTATGCGTTCGGCCTCGTCCTGGGTCAGGATGTGCGGCTCGGTGATCGGCATCCGGGGCAGCCGGACGCCGCGACAGGGCGTGACCTCGATCAGCCCGTTGTCCACGGCCGACCGCATGATCTGCGACAGCAGCCGGTAGGACTGGCGGACCCGCGAGGGGCTCAGCCCCTGCGCGTGCAGCTCAGCCACCCATTCGCTCACCATCATCGGTTTGAGCGCAGCGGAACCTGTCAACCTGTTTGAGGCACGTTCAGTCGCCTATTACTGAGTTTCCTCCTGGCTGTCCGGCGGTTTGTTGATCCATGCCGTCGTGGGCAGTTGCGGGGGCGTCGGGGGCTTGCGGACGAACCGTTCGGGGTGGGCGGCGAAGGCGTCGGCGAGGATCGCTGCGCGCTTGTCGCGGACGGCCTCGGCGGTGCCGTAGTGGACGTCGGCGGGGGTGTGCAGGCCCAGGGCGGAGTGGCGATGCTCGTCGTTGTACCAGCCGAAGAACCGCTGACAGTGGACGCGGGCGGCTTCGATGCAGGAGAACCTGCCGGGGAAGTCGGGCCGGTACTTCAGGGTCTTGAACTGGGCCTCGCTGTACGGGTTGTCGTCGCTGACGTGCGGGCGGGAGTGGGACTGGGTCACGCCGAGGTCGGCGAGCAGGAACGCGACGGGTTTGGAGGTCATCGACGAGCCGCGGTCTGCGTGGATGGTCAACTGCTTGCGCTCGATGCCCTGCTTGGCGCAGGTCTGACGGATCATCACTTCCGCCAGTGCGGCGCTCTCCCGACCGGCCACCATCCACCCGACGACGTAGCGGGAGTAAATGTCCAGGATCACGTAGAGGTAGTAGTAGGTCCACTTCGCCGGGCCGTGCAATTTGGTGATGTCCCACGACCACACCATGTTCGCCGCGGTGGCGAGCAGTTCGGGTTTGATCTTCGCCGGGTGGGTCGCCTGCCGGCGGCGTTCCCGGCTCTCCCCGGCCGCGCGCAGCAGCCGGTAGAAGGTCGAGATCGAGCCGAGGTAGCGGCCCTCGTCGAGCAGGATCGCCCACGTCTCGGCCGGGGACAGGTCCACGAACCGCTCGCCGTGCAGCTCGGCGAGGATCGCCTCGCGCTCGGCCTGCGTCAGGGCGCGGGGCTGGACCCGTTCTCGCTGCGGCGTGGGCGCCGGCCGCACAGGTGCCGGGCTTTGGCGGTGGCGCCGGTAGTACCCGGCCTGGGGCAGGCCCAACGCCTGGCAGGCGGCCCGCACTCCGATCACCGGGACCAGCTCGGCGACCGCGGCGTCGCTCACCTGCTCGACCCGTCCTCGGGCTCCGCGCCCTCGGAGATCGTCTCCAAGAGCGCGTGCAGTTTTGCCTGCACCTCCACCACGAAGCGGGCCTTGGCCAACTCCTTCTCCAACTGCGCCTTCTCGGCCTCCAGAGCGGCGATCCGCGCCCGATCGGGGTCGCGCGGCGGGCGCCCGCGCGGGGCGGTCAGCCCGGCCAGCGCCCAGCGTCACGAGCCCGACGCCACTCCACCAGGTGACTCGAGTACAGGCCCTCTCGGCGCAGCAGGGCACCCTTCTCGCCATCGCCCGCGGCTTCGTAGGCCGCCAGGATCTCCAACTTGTACTTCGCGGTGAACGTCCGCCGCCGAGCCCGCTCGGGCACCTGCGGATCCGGCCGCTGTCCTACGCCATCACTCACCGGTCCAGCATCGACGATCACGCCGTTGCCGTCCGCAGTCGAGTTCGATTTCACGATTCGGGGAGTCTCCATCCCCGCCCTCGGGTCAATGATTTTCAGGGAGCGGGTGCCTCAGCCAAGGTTGACAGAGAGGGCAGCCAGGTTCTCCTCGCCGAACGTGGGACGGATCTTGGTCCTGAAGATCAGGTCGTAGCCAGCGGACGTCTTGATCTTCAGATGCGCCTTGGCGGCTGCCAGCCACCGTTCGCCCCAGACACCGACGGTCATGTTCTTGGCGAAGGGATCGATCCAACGTCCGCGCTCGATGTCGGTCTCGACGCTGACGAGCCAGCGCTCCGCGTCGGTCTTGCGCGCGAAGGTCGTCGGCGCCGAGCGCTCCGCACCGTCCGGCGCGAGGTAGCGGACTTGCCAACGCCCCGAGGGCAGCTGTCGGACACGACCGAACCTGCGCTTGCCCGCCATCAGCGCGTTCCCGGGGGGCAGCGCCGTCGCACAAGGACAACCCGGACGACCACTGCGCCACCTCCACACACCCAAAGGCGATCCCGCCGGCCGCCGACACCTCGGGCATGCTGCGCCGCGAGGCGCTCCGAGCGACGACAGACCACGGGTCCTGTGGATATGTGTGCCAACCGGATCCCTGTGGATGTGGCCGTGTCAACCTGAAGTGGCCCCCTGGGGTGACGGGTCAGGGCCACCCGAGCTTGAAGAAGGCCATCAGCCGCGTCGTCTTCACCAAGCTCTACTTCGAGGAAGAGGTCATCACCGGCCACGTCCTCGCGCCTGCCGCCCGACCGATCCTGGATGCCCAGTCGGCCACCGCGGGGCCACGGACCTACCTCCGACGTGCCGAAGCGAACCCTGACCCGGCAGGACGGGGCGAAGAGTGGCGGAACAACAGCGACCCCTCCTTGCGGAGGGGGCCACTGTTGGGGGTTATCAGGGACGTTCCCACCTGCTGGTCGCCTCCCTGATGGGAGGCAGTTCAAGTAGGACGTCTCTGGTGGACCTCCTGCGACGCTACTTCAAGTACCGCCCGGTGATCGACTCCCACCGGAAGATCACGACACCCGACAACGTTGGGCGAACACGGCCGGTCGCACCCGATCCCAAACCGACGGTGCACAAGCTCGACCAGCGGTTAAGCGCCGCGGAAGTAGCTCAGATCGTGGCGGAGTACGAGGCCGGTGCTCACACCACGGAGCTGATGAAGACGTACCAGATCGGGAAGGGCCCGATCATCAGGCTGCTGCATGAGAACGGCGCCACGATGCGGCGGCAAGGGTTGACGGACGAAGAACTGGCCCAGGCCCGACGGCTCTACGAATCAGGCCTGTCGCTGATGTCCGTCGGCAAGCGGATGGGGCGACACCACTCGACGGTTCACTTGGCGCTACGGCGATCGGGCGTGGAGATGCGGGCGCGGGATGGGGTGAAGCGGCCGGAGTGAGGGACGGCTTTTGTCCTGAGTTCTGTCCCGGCACTCACCGCTCGCTGGCGAGGCTGATGAGCACACGAACCAACTTGCCGACGTCGGGCTCGGGGTTTGTCAATGGCCACGAGGATCTGCCCAGTGGCGGTCATGAGATCTGCCCGGTGATGGCCACCAGTTCTGCCCACTGACGGCCACGAGAACTGCCTGGTGACGGCCGTGGGATCTGCCCAGGGTCGACCGTCACCGCGGCTCGTGTTCAGCTGGTCAGAGGGCGGACTCCTTTCCCGGCGAGGGCCTGGGTCAGGCGGATGCTGTCGCCGGTGGTCTGGCAGAGGTGTGCGTGGTGCAGGAGCCGGTCGACCGTGGCGGTGGCCAGGGTCTTGGGCATGAGCTCGTCGAACGCGGCGGGGTGCAGGTTCGAGGAGATCGCCACCGAGCGTTTCTCGTAGGCGGCGTCGACGAGGCGGTAGAGACCTTCGGCGGCGTCCTGGGCGACCGGCAGCAGGCCGATGTCGTCGACGACGACGAGTTCGGCGCGGAGGACGCGGGCGATGGCCTTGCTGACACTGTCGTCGGCGCGGTGCCGGCTGACGAGGACGCCGAGTTGTTCGAGGGTGAACCAGGCGACTTTCATGCCTGCTTCGACGGCGGCTTGGCCGAGGGCCTCGAGCAGGAACGTCTTGCCGGTGCCCGAGGGCCCGCAGATGACGAGGTTCTCCCGGCGCCCGATCCATTCCAGCGTGCGTAGGGCCTGCTGGGTCGGGGCCGGCACGGAGCTGGCCGCCGGCGACCAGGCGTCGAAGGTCTTGCCGGTGGGGAACGCCGCCGCCGCGCGGCGGGTCGCCAACGACGATCGGGCCCGCCCGGCGGCCTCCTCGACGAGCAGTGCGCGCAGGACTTCGGCGGGGTCCCACCGTTGGGCCTTCGCGGTGGCGAGGACGTCGGGGGCGTGGCGGCGGATGTGGGGCAGGCGCAGCCCGCGCAGCAGGGCCTCGAGATCGTCGGGCAGCGGCGGCGCCGCCGGGATCCCGACGGTCGGCGGAGCCTGGAAGGACCGGGTGGCCTTGGCGGGCGGGATCGTCACGGTCGTCGCGGTCACGGGGCCACGTCCAGTTCCGGGCCTGCGGCGGGTTTGCCGGCGCCCAGTTGGCAGGGAAGGGCGGACCATACTTTGGTGCCCTGGGCCAGGCTGCGGTCCTCGCCGGCCTGGTGGACGGTCCCGCGGTTCGTGCGGGCGTGGTGGGCCAGGATCGAGGCGAGGTCGTTCTCGCCGAAGCGGGCGTTGACGGCGGCGTGCCCGAGGGCCCAGTCCACCGCGACGGGGTCACGGAGTTTCGCGAGGTCGACGGCGGCGGCCATCTTGACCCGCATCCGGCCCGCGCCCGCGGCGGCGGCCTCGACCAGCCAGAGCCTGGCGCCGTCACCGAGGGCGAGGAAATCCATCTCCTGCTGGTTTTTCGGCTTCGGTGCCCGGTCCAGGGCGCCCCGGCCGGGGCGGGCGGGAAGTGCGCGTCGTCGATGCGCGGCGAACCCGGGGTCGCGCGGTGGTGGCGGGCGACCTCGACCGGCCCGGCCGCGCTGACGTGCACGATGATCACCTGCTCGTCGGCGCCCTGGCCGTGGACGCGGACCCACACGCTCTGCCCGCGGAGGGTGTGCGGGACGGAGTACTGCCCGCCGTCCAGGGACACCATCGGGCTGCGGGGCGGGACGGTGCGGGTCACCCCGAACGCGATCGTGTGCGCGCTCGCGGGCACCGGGTGCAGCCGGGCTTGTTCGTGGGCGAGCATCTCGTTCGGGGCCCGCCGCGTCACCCGGTGGACGCGGGCGTTGACCATGTCGCAGAACTCCTGGCAGGCAGCCTCGAGGTCGGCGAAGGTGTCGTAGGCGCCCAGCAGGTTCGTCTCGGTCGGCACGAGGTCGGCCTTGGCGAGCTTGACGGTGTTCTCACTGCCGCCCTTCGAGGCAGGGTCGGCCGGCTCGCAGGTGTGCACGGTGACCCCGTAGTGCGCTGCGAAGGACACGATCTGCGGGTTCCGCACCGCCATCCCGGCGATGTGAGTGACCGTCACAGTCTTCTCGTTGTCCGTCAGCACATAGGTCGGCGCCCCGCCCAGGCGGCGCAACATCACGTCCAGGGCGGCGAACACGGTCGGGGCGGTGCGGTCCCGCAGCGCGAGCACGACCCGGAACCTCGACCACGCCAGCCAGGCGCAGAACAGGACCGTCTTGCGCCCGTCGATGACCGGGCCGTCGCCGAAGTCGTACTGCAGCCACATGCCCGGCTCGGTCACCCACGGGCGGTGGACCCGGCCGTTGCCGAGGTTGAACGCGGCCTTCGCCTCGTGCACCGCCCGCCGTGTGGTGCGCTCGGAACCGCCGTAGCCCAGCGCGAGGAGCTTCTCGTGGGCCTTGTCCGCGCGGATCTTCCCGAGGGAGTGGTCGACCCACTCCTCGACCTTGGGCAGGAACTCTTCGATCAACTGCGGGCGGGCCGCGGCCTTGTCCAGCCGGCCTCCGGCCTCCCGGGCCGCGACGTAGCGGGCGACGGTGTGATGGGAACAGCCGGCCAACTCGGCGGCATCTCGAAACGATCCGGTCAGGTCGAACGCTGCCAGAATTTCCATGATCTCCCCTGCAGACTTAACGGGTTCCTCCTCGGGAGGCGCGGGCGCTTCAGCACCGCAAGCGCACCCGAGGAGGGGCCTGAACCGCGGGAGGCGGTCAGGCAACGACGTCGTGTTGGGGCAGATCCCGTGGCCGCCGGTGGGCAGTTCTCATGGCCGCCAGCGGGCAGTTACGTGGCCGTCTCCGGGCAGGATCTCGTGGCCGCTGTCAGGGGTTGACGACGGCCAGGACGGTGAGAACTTGCCGACGTCGGGCTCGGGGTTGACGACGGCCAGGACGGTGAGAGTCCCCGAGCAGCTTGGACGCTCTTGCCCGCGAGACGCCAGTCGAGGAACAGTTGCCTGGCCGAGCGGCCACCACTTGCTCTCAAGATGACGAAGCGCACGACCGGCTCGGTGCAGCCGGCTGGGATCCCACGTTGAGACGTCGGCTCGATGGATAAGAAGACCCGCGCGCCTCTGCTGCTTGCAGCCCCAAAAGTAGTGGTGCAGATTCAACTGCTCTTTGGACGAGACCAGTCCGTACACGACGGAATCCCGAAGCCAGAATTGGTGAGAGCGCGGGAGGCGTGGAGGTCGACGTGGTGGCGAGCCGGGCATTAATGGTTTTTAGATTGATTACCACCCCGATTTTTACAGTAATCAGGACGACTCTTCCCCCTTGCCATCGACCTTGAGCTTATGGCTGAGCTTCAACGTCGGCTGCACATTAAGCTCTCGCGCCATGCGAGCCCAGTTGACGATCTTCTGCTTTAGGATGATCGATCCCGTTTGCGGTGATGTGATCCAAGGGGTTTTTCGCCCGATAGCCGAGCCATAGACAGTAACTCTCAAAATCTGGAAGCTCGTTGACGCCCGTGTTGTTTCGCACCAGTTCGAGGAGAGAGATCGATTGGTCAACGACATAGTTGAGCTTCTGTGGAGTGCCGAACTTGACGGCGTAGACTCTGGCCCCCTGCTGCAGGTCCCAGGCTTCGGTGGGCGCCTTGGCGCCGGTCTTGACCTTCGAAAAGTCCGGCTCTTCTGCTGTTCCCGTGGGTGAGTTGATCTTGGTGTGAACGCGACACGCCGTACTACGTCTAGGTTTCTGAGCTGTCTAGGAACAGGAACCAGGGAGCGGAGTACGGCGTGCGCACGGCAAGGGTATGGCGGGGTTTGCTCGGGGTCGAGCAAACGGTGATCGAATCGGTCGAGCTCGTCGAGGAGGCCGACGAGGAGATCCTGGTCGCTGCGGTTCGTCCAGTGCGGACGCGACGGTCGAGGTGTTCGCGGTGCGGGCGCCGCGCGGGCGGATACGACCGCGGCGATGGTCGGCGACGCTGGCGCACGCTCGACCTGGGCACGGTGCGCGTCTATCTGGAAGCCGATGCGCCGCGGGTGGTCTGTGAGGAGCACGGCGTGGTGGTCGCGGCGGTTCCCTGGGCGCGGCCGGGGTCCCGGCACAGCGCCGCGTTCGAGGACACCTGTGCGTGGCTGGCCGCGAATGCCTCCTTCGTCGTGGTCGCCGAGCTGTTGCAGGTGTCGTGGCGCACGGTGGCCGCGATCGTGACCCGCGTTGTCGCCGACCGAGCGGGCAAGGTTGACCAGCTTGGCGGGCTCACCCGAATCGGGATCGACGAGATCGCCTACCGTAAAGGGCATCGGTACCTGACCTGCGTCGTCGACCACGACACCGGTCGGCTGGTGTGGGCCGGCCAAGGCCGCGACCAGGACGTCGTGCGGGCCTTTTTCGATGCCCTCGGCGACGAGCGGGCCGCGGCGCTGACCCACGTGTCCGCCGACGGCGCCGAGTGGATCCACACTGTCGTGCGCGAACGGGCTCCGCAGGCGGTCATCTGCCTGGACCCGTTCCACGTCGTGGCCTGGGCGACCAAGGCCCTCGACGAGGTCCGCCGCGGCCTGTGGAACGAGCTGCGCCGGACCGGGCGGGGCGATCAGGCCGAGACGATGAAGGGCTCGCGGTGGGCGCTGGTGAAGAACCCAGGTGATCTGACCGGTGATCAGCGGACCCGCTTGGCCGAGATCGCCGCGACGAACAAGGGCCTGTACCGGGCCTACCTGCTCAAAGAACAGCTCCGCGAGGTCTTCGCCGTCAAGGGCCAACGCGGCCGAGCGCTGCTGGCCGGCTGGCTGTCCTGGGCCAAACGGTCCCGCCTGCCCGCGTTCGTCAAGCTCGCCAAAACGATCGAGCGCTACGCCCCGCTGATCCGCAACACCCTCGATCACGGGCTGTCCAACGCCCGATCCGAAGCCACCAACGTCCACCTACGCGTGCTGACCCGACGAGCTTACGGATTCCGCTCACCAGAGGCGCTCATCGCTATGGCAATGCTCACCCGCGGCGGACTCTGCCCGTCCCTGCCGGGACGCCTTCCATGATCAAACCACCCACGGAAACGTCAGTAGGTCCAAAAGTCCTTGTCCGCAACCTCGTATCCCGCATCCTTGACAGCCTTAGACGCATTGAAGACGGGTTCGGTATCCCAGATCTCCTTGAATTCTAGCTCCGTCTCCTCAACGCGGATCCCGCGCAGGTACCCATCAAGATAATCCAAGTAGTCCTGGTTGAAGCGCATCCACTTGCCACCGGTCAGCAGAACCTTGCCGTCGCCATCGGCGATGAAGTCGACTGTCTCTTTGATGCCGCGCGAGTACGCCTTGGCATCGTCAGGGTGGAAGGTGACGCGTATACGGAGGATGTCCTCACGAGCAACCTTGTTAGCCATGATGTAAGCCTTAAGGTCGGCGATCCGAAGATTCTCCAGCCCGGTCTTTGGACCGCTCGGCGACCTCAGGGTAAACGTGCCGTGATCGGAGAAGACGAAGTCGACACCGTACAGGTCATAGCTGTCGTGGGTGAACTGGGTGAGCCCAATCTCTGACATCAGCTCGTCCAGCAGCAGCTCGTCGAGCTTCTCGATCTCGGCGTCGTCTGTAACGATGGTGGTCCGCGGCAGCGTGAAGCGGGCCTCCTTGAGGAGCTGCTTGTCGATCTTGTTGAGGAAGTCCCCGATCTCGGCGGCGATGACGTCGACGGTCAGCAGAGCCGACGCACCGAACTTGCCGCTCTTCCCGAAAGTGTCCTGGCTGGCTGCGATCACGCCAGCTTGGAGGTACTCGACTGACTCGCCGCTCTGGACATCGAGTCGCGTACTCGCCTCAAAGCTTCGGATATCCTTCTTGCGACGACCTTGGAAGCTCCGAGACGCGGTCTGGCGGCAGTCCCCCTCGTCCGCGACTCGCTTGGCCAGGTCGATGCCGAAGTCGTAGTCACAGTACGGGCGGATGTAGAAGTGCGCCTTGCCGTGACTGATTACATAGCAGGTGTCGCCCATTGTAAAGACGTAGGCCGCAAAGGGATTGACCGCCAGCGGCTTCGTTGCCTTGTCAAAGTACGCCTTGTAATGCTCTGCCCATTTGACCATCGATCGATTGGGCTGCTTGGAGTAGTAGAAGTCGGCCTGCCATCCGTGTTGCGTTGACTGGTGAATCAACTCCAGCCCACTCGACGTCAGCTTGGTACGGAGAGGATCAACCTCTGCTTTAGATATTCTAAAAATGTTTAGTTTCATCGCAACGTCTCCCCATACATTAACACGTCGTCCTTCAGGCAGGCCGATCCCGGGTGGGACGTGAGGGACGTCGGGCAGCTCACGTGTCTCACGCCCACATGAGAGGATGAAGCCGGATGAGCGGTGGCTTTGCCATCCGTTGCCCGCCTGGCGCGAGCGTTGGGTGCGCATCACTGACCATTTGGCAGCTCGGCATCGAGCGCCCAGACGAACGTAATCTCGGCCCGCGGAAGGTCCCTCATGGGCCAGTGGCAGAGCCCCCATTGTCGCGCACGTTGATGGCTGCGCTGTTGGCGGCAGACTGGCTAGAGAAGGATTCTCCGGAAGATGCGACTTTGTCACTCGAACGCCACGCCCTCCAACGCCATTCATTACCTCCGTCTGCATACACCTCATACCTTGCGGTCTTCGCGCCCGCCTTGAAAGACTCCGCGGCCCGTTTGGCGTTCGACGATGAAGCGAATGTCTCACCTGCCCAAGCTACCATCTTGTGGTTGTCCCCATAGAGCCACCAGCTCGGTAGCCCGCCTTGCGTGTTCTCGACCTTGAAGTACATAAGCTGAGCCCTCTCAGTTGTATTCTCGGAATGGCGGAATCAATCAATCGACTAGACCAAGCCTTACCGGCCTGACTCTTATCAATTTAGTGCGCACCTCCGTCAGAGAATCTGAGCGAGGGCGTCGCGTAGTTCCGTCGGGATCGGATCTTCGGCGGTGAGCAGCTGGTCTCCGGCGCGGATCTGGACGGTGCGGTAGCGCCGGGCGGTCTGCACGAACTTCTTGACCGACCACCCGGTCCGTGCCTCGATCAGCCGCGTGACCGCGAGCGCGGCGAACACGATGTTGATGTGCGCGTCGATGGACTCGCGCTTGCGGTGGTAGATCGGCCGGGCGGCCAGGTCGTGCTTGGACATCCGGAACGACTTCTCGATCCGCCACAACTGGGAGTAGGCACCGATCACAAACTCCGGGTTCGGCGCGACGATGTTCGTCGTGTAGCCCTTGATCCCGGCCAACGCGCGAGCCTTGGCCTCCAGCTCCCGGTTCACCGATTTGGTGGCCCCGGCCAGGGCGATGAACCGGTTCCGCTTCACCGGCGCCTTCCCCGCGACGGCCGCCTCGGCTTTGCGGACCTGTTCGTCGATCCCGCGCAGGCTGCGCCGGGCCCGGCCTTGCGAGTATTGGTAGTAGATCGTCTTGTCCCGCTTGCCACGCTCTTTCTCCTTGGCGGTGGCCGGCCAGGGCTGGGTCAGCACGTGCCCGTCGGGCATGTCCTGGCCCGGGTGCTCGCGTCGCCACTGCGCGACCATGTAAGGAATCTCGGGGATCCTGGTGCCGAGGATGAACGAGAGCCCGGCTTCCTCGATCCCGACCTGGTTCGCCGCGGAGATCATCCCGGCGTCCGCAACTACGATCACATCAGACAACTGATGGGCCGTCATGAACGCGGTGATCACCGGCAGGATCGTGGAGGTCTCGGCCTTGTTCCCCTCGAACGCCTCCAGCATCAGCGGGAACCCCGTCGCATCGGTGAGCAGACCGATCGTGATCTGCGGATCCAGACGCCGTTCCTTGGAGAACCCGGGCTCCCGGAACCCGTCCGCGTTGTCGGTCTCGAAATGCAGCGTCGACACGTCGTAAAGCACCAACGACGCCGGCCCCAACGCCGCATGCGCAGCACACGCCGCCGCCAGCGAATCCCGCCAGGAATCCTTCGCGTAGACCGGCAACCGCCGATTCAACGTCGGGTAGGACGCGCTCGCGACACCGACCTCGGCAAGCACCCGTAGTGAATCCGCCTTGCTCGTCGGCTCGATGATCCGCGCCAGCACCAGGCCCCGGAACACCTCGTCGCCGCCGGCCGCCGTATCGAACCCGAGCGCGTCGTAAGCCCGGCACAACGCCTCCCACAGGTGCCCCATCCGCGAGGCCACGATCTCCAACGGCCGATCCGCGGTCCCAGCAGGTTCCAGCTCCAGCCCGAGCGCGAGCTCGTGCTGGCCCGCGGCCAACCGCGCCGCGGCCGCGACCTTCAACGCCGCCAACTCGACCTCGTCGTGCGCCGACCCGAGGTGCTCAATGTTGCGCGAGCCCCGCCGCGAGGAATGCACGATCTGCACAGCCGTCGCGCCCGAGGACGTCTTCACCGTCCGCACGTAGGCCACGCACCGACCCTAGAAGCCCCGGCCTAGTGCGCAAATCCGGGCCGCCCACCAGGTGAACCCGCAGGTCACAGCGCTACGCCGGATCCGATCCCGCCGCGGTGATAAAAGTCAGGTTGTATTCTCGGAATGGCGGAATCAATCAATCGACTAGACCAAGCCTTACCGGATCGGCCTCAGCCTCCCGCCTTGACCCGGCCCGCCAAATCATGAAACGGGATGGCAAATCGGCGGTCCAGAAAAAGTGATCACCAATGACCCTCCGAGATGTTCGATCGACGCTGTCACTTTGAGAGCGCCGCACAGGTAGGTGAGGACGGATTCGGCGACCGTAGGCGCGTCGCGATAGAAGTGCTGCATTCCGACGACGAGGGCGAGGGTGTGGCGCGCAATTGTTGCGGCTGCCTCAGTCTGACCATCAAGCTCCGACGCAATCTCCGCGGCCGCAGAGACTACACTCAGGTCGAGACGTTCCTGGGAAGCGGCCACACGGGGCTCACTGCACGCCCAGGCTCGGATCGCAACCTCCGCCGCGTGGGGCAGATTTGAGATTGCCGTCACCGCCGCGCTTAGTCGCTGGATCGCGGACGGCGCCGCCATCACAGTGGTCAAGGCTTGATTGAAGGCAGCTTCTCGGGCCTCCAAGAACGCGGCGATGAAATGATCGAAACTCGTGAAGTGGTAATAGAACGATCCCTTTGTGACGCACTCTCGCTCGCACATAGTGCTGATCTTCAGCCCTGCAGGACCGGATTCCGCAAGGATGGCATAGGCGGATCCGAAATAGTCTTCCGGCCCCGCCAGCACGCGCCAGCGCCGTCGACTGCCGCCGGACGGCTGCCAACCGTTAGGTTCCGCAAGCAACTGAAGTACTCTGGCCGGCGCCATTTCACTACTCATCTTGCCCCTCCAGCATGCTGACTTAAGTGATTGGCGATGTTCGCTTCAGCAGTTCGTCGAGGCGGGCTGCTGTGACACGTGCTGCGGAACGGTAAACTGGAGGCGCTTTCCGAGGTAATCCGAGCGGACCTTCTCGTTAGCGGCTATTTCGGCTGGCGTACCGCTCGCAAGGACCCTTCCAGCGGCAAGGACGTGTACAAGTTCACAAGTTGCCAAGACCGTTTTCACGTCGTGTTCGACGAGCACGACAGTCAGACCCAACTCAGAGTGCAACTGCCGCAAGAGATCGAACATGGCTCCGGCAGAGTTGGGGTCCAGCCCGGCCGCAGGCTCGTCAAGGAGCAAAACTTGCGGTGAGGCCAAGAGAGCCCGCCCGATCTCAATCCGCCGCTGTCCTGAGAACGACAAGGAACCCGCCCGATCGTCCCAGCGATTGTCGATGCCAAGCATCGTCGCAACAGCGTGCGCAGCCCGCTCTGCGCCAGCCGAGGCATCCCATGCCTTACGCGAGCCGGCTAGATACGCCAGTGTGGACGAGCCGAGATGGTGATGCGCACCCAGCAACAGGTTGTCAGCGACCGTCAGTTCCTCGATGACTCGTGTTGACTGAAAGACTCGAGACATCCCCATGCTGGGGCGCTCCCAGGCTGGTGACCTGGTGACGTCTCGCCCGAACAGTTGAATGGTACCGGCATCCGGCGGCCGGATGCCGCTTATGACGTCGAACAACGTACTCTTGCCGGCGCCGTTGGGTCCGATGAGCGCGGCGAACGCGCCTTGTGGAACGCTGAGACTCACATCGTCCAGCAGAGTGAGGCCGTCTATCCGGACGCTGACATTCGAAACCGACAGCGCCATCCCGGTCCCTGGCTGTTGACGGTAGCTGAACCAGCCCGCGACAACGGTAGCGGGCAGGTCCTCCACAGGATCGGATAGTCCCGCGGACGCGTACCGGTGGACCGACCGGGGGCCCTTGATGCGGTCACGCATGTCGCAATAACGGCCTCCGAGACCCCGAGGTCCGATGACCGCGCCACCGATCAGTCCGACTCCCGCCAGCAGGAAGGTGTTGATGCGGTACTGCTCTAGGGCTACCGGGATGATCTGGAGAGCCACGGCGACGGCCAAGACCCAGCCGATTGAGTCCCGTCCCGCCAGGACCGGAATGGCGAGGAGCAACAGCGAGGTGGGGGCGATGTACTGAATGAAGATAGGCGTACTGATGAACAACCAACAAGCAAGGACTCCTGCTAGGCCAGTGAGAGCGCCAGACACGGCGAACGCTGTCAGACGATACCGCAGCGGAGAGATACCGACGGCGGCCGCGGCCTGTCGATCGGCCCCCACCAACAGGAACGCACGGCCAGCGGGGCTGTGACGCAGCCGCACGAGAAGCAGGACCACAGCGGCTAGCCAGCCCAGCAGAAACCAGTAAAAGGCACGATCGGAGCCCAAAGGGAGTCCGAAGAAGTAGGGTCGCGGGTTGACGATCGGATCTCCGAGGTCACTCCCGCCGTTGATCCCGCCAGATAATCTTCCTTGGGTGAAGATTGTCTTTTCGAGTGTGATCTGGATACCGAGCGTGATTACCACTAGGTAGATGCCGGGCAGCCGCCCGCTGAGTGCCGCAACCGAAGCCATCAGCAGTGCAGCGGCGCCGATCGCGACAATTGCCGCGAACAGCCAGGGCATGTTCTGGCCCATATTGACCGGCCGGTCTAGGAATCCGAAGAAGTACAGCGCACTTCCCCACAGCCCCGCGCTGGCAAGCGAAATCTCGCGCACCCAGCCCTGCAGCACCAAGAGGCCCAGGCCGGCAATCGCCAACGGGATCGCGGCGCTGACCGTCAGAATTCGGTAATCGGGAAAGAAGCATACCCACACTACCGCCAGGATCCACCAGGCACTTGGGCCAGCAGTCATCGCTGCACGGATTGGGCGCGTGCGCTGACTGACGGGCACACCCCCGCGTCGAACCTCTTGGCTATAAGCACTCATGGGTCCACCCCGAACGCGGTAGGCTTGAAGGATTCAATCTCACGATGTTAGGCACTAACGTTAAATACCTGTACCGACGTATCAACGAGAGCCAGCCGCTCTTCCTACTTTGCGGATCTCGATTGGCTGATAACCGACACCATCACTTGACAGTAGACCGTCATAACTAGCAGACGATCCGGAAGTCCCGTACTCCGCGAATGTCCCCGATTCGATCACCACAATCCGCTCGGAGGTGTCCTCGCGCACCTGTTGGAATTGTTCCGCCACAACCACTGCCACACCCTCGGCCATGATGTCGACAAGCGCTTCGTACACCCGGTCTACGACGACCGGAGCCAGTCCTTGCGACGGTTCTTCGACTAACAGCAGGCGGGGCGCGGCCATGAGGGCCCGTCCTACAGCAAGCATTTGTTGCTCGCCTCCCGAGAGCGTGCCGGCTCGCTGGTCCAAGCGCTTATCCAGCTCGGGGAACAGTTTCAATACACGAGCCAAGTTGGAGTCCTCGTGCTTTCGCGACAGCGACGCTGCACCTAGAAGCAGGTTTCCCGTTACGGTCATGTTCGCGAATACCCGCCGGTTCTCAGGTGAAAATCCGATGCCACCCGCCACGCGGCGATGGGTGGGCCAGATCGTCACGTCTTGGCCGAGCAGTTCAATTTTGCCGTCGAGCGCCCGAATCGTGCCCAGCAGGGTCTTCAGGAAAGAAGACTTGCCTGCCCCGTTTAGGCCAACCAATGTGACAATTTGGCCGGCGAACGCCGTGAAGTTGATGTCACTCAGGACAACGTGCGACCCGTAGCCCACCTGCAGGGCAGCCGTGCGTAAGACAGCTTCGTCTGATCGACTCACAGGCTCTGCCTTTCCAACAAGTAGAATTGACGGGGACGAAGACGAGCAACGGTGAGGATCATCGCAAGCAGGATGATGTTAACGATAAGTTCCTGCGCCCCAATCGAGTACGCCCCCACAGCCGACGGCGCGACCATGCCCACCACGAGAGCCGTCTGAGCCAGTGCCAAGACGAAGGCCGCCGCAAGTGCGAGCGGCATGCTCATCAGACCGCCGACAATGGCGACAGCCAGACCGCGAAGCAGAAAGATTATGAGATTGATCGGGTCGGGGCCGGACTGCGCGGCAATCAACGCGCCCGCCAGCGCGGCGATCGCCCCAGCCGTCGCATGGACTCCCGTTCCAATTCGAGCCATTTTTACTCCGCACCACGCGCTGGCCTCGAGGTCATCCGAGATCGCACGTAGATGCCGACCGGTTCGGGATCGACTCAAGAAGAGCGCGAGAGCGACTACCAACACCGCCGAAATGGCTGCGGTGGTGCATCGCAGCGATGTGACCACGACACCGGCGATCGTAACGCTTCCACTTCCGAAGGGTCCGGGTGGGATGATCTCCGGCGGTACACGAAGCACGCTGGAGAAGATTCCGATTGCGACCATCATCGCGCCAAGTGAAACCACGGTCAGCGTCATTCGGGGCAAAGCCGCGATTCGTGGACGCGTCACCGCGATTCCGTAGGAGGCCCCGAGGGCCGCTCCAATAGCTACAACCAGAAGAAGGCCCATTGCAGGCGGGAGCTCCGGCCGTCTGCCCGGCGGGAAGGGATTGTCGTAGACGAACAGCCAGTACAACAAGGCTGATGACGCAGCGATCCCGCCGTGGACGAAAGCGATCGTCCGACTAACTCGGTAGGACAGCACTAGTGCGATCGGCAAGAGCGCGTACAGTCCCGCCTCGGCGACGCCGACAATCAGTATCTGTTTCCACAGTGACCCATCAAAGATCACGCCTCCGCCGCCTCAGCACGCGCTAAAGGTGAACAGGCTGCCTCAAGCATCACGCCCCCTCGTCATATTCGGGTCGTCCGGTGACCCCCCTTACCGGCTAGGACCTTGTCGAGCCCCCCTAGCCGGGGGTGGAGATACTGAAGCCCATCATGCCGGGGCGCCCGGGCGCATCGGCCTAGCGAAGTACGGGGTCTACTCCGCTGGAGGTATATCCACGGAGGCGTGCTGTCGGTTACAGTCCCAATCATCGTGGGACGACGCCTTCTTCTTCTGCTTGATGCCACCGTGCCGTTGGTTGCGGTCAGCACCGTCATCGGCGCGGCCTATTTCCACAGCGACAATGAGGTGCGTTCTTCCGGCTTGGCGCTTAGCATCGCCGCAGCTTTCGCGCTCATCGGCAGGCGCCGCGTTCCCGTATGGACGATCACGGTCACCTTGGTCCTGGCGCTCATCGCTCTGGCGGTGGATCCCGGAATCGCTCCATACACGTTGCTCATCCCAGCGGCCGCCCTCTTCTCGTGGGCTTTGTTCGTCTCCCAGGCACGTCAGCTTCTCGCCGGCACAGGCGCGGCCCTCATCGTCGTGGCTGCCGAGGCACTGAACGAACACCGGCCGGGAGCCCTTCTCACGGCCCAGCACCTCGCCATGCTGGCCGTCCCGATCCTGATGAGCGAGGCGCTGCGCACCCGCCGCGACTACCGCTCCGTCCTTGGCGAGCGCCTCGCCCTGGCGAAGCTCACCCGGGAGCACGAGACCCGGCGGCGGGTTCAGGATGAGCGCCTTCGTATCGCGCGGGACCTGCACGACGTCGTCGCGCACACCCTCACCACGATCAACGTACAAGCATCCGTCGCCAGCCACCTCCTCGACAACCGGCCGGAACAAGCACGACACGCCCTCACTGTGATCGAAGGCGCAAGCCGGGGCGCCCTAACCGAGCTGCGCGCGATCCTCGGGGTCCTCCGCGAGTCCGACGGCACGGCTGCGCCTCGTGAACCCACCCCGAGCCTGGACGAAGTCGCCGGCCTCGTCGAAATCGCTCGAGCCGCCGGACTGAATACGAGTCTTGATGTCGCCGGCGTACGCCCGGACCGACTGCCAGAATCTGTCTCACGCGCTGCGTACCGCGTTGTGCAGGAGTCGTTGACCAATGCGGCGCGGCACGCGGCTGGCGCCAACGTCCACGTCAAGGTCTCCTACACCCAGGATGAAGTGACTATAGCCGTGGAGAACTCGACCGCGTTGTCGCGCAAGAACGGGATCCTTCGCCCGAACGTCACCGACGGCCCGCTGAGCGAGTACTCCTCCGGTCTGGGCATCCTCGGCATGACCGAACGCGCGCGAGCGCTTGGCGGAAGCCTCACGGCCTCCCCGACGGCTGATGGATTTCTGGTCGCAGCGCGACTGCCTTACTACGCCGGGTGATGCCGTGATCAGCGTTCTTGTCGTCGATGACCAGCCCGCGGTTCGCAACGGATTCGCCGCCCTCGTCGATGCGCAGGACAACATGCACCTCGCTGGCGAGGCAGAGAACGGACTTGAGGCCGTCGATCTTGCCCGGCGTTTGAAGCCCAGTGTCATCCTTATGGACGTCCGCATGCCCGTCCTGGATGGGCTGGCCGCTACCCGACAGATCTGCGCTGATCCCGAACTGGCTAGTACCCGGGTTCTAATGCTCACCACCTTTGACCTAGACGAGTACGTCTATGACGCCTTGCGCGCGGGCGCCAGCGGGTTCCTCCTGAAGGACACTCGCCCACACGATCTGCTGCACGCCATCGAGGTCATTGCAGCCGGACAAGGGATGCTCGCACCGAGCACCACTCGTCGCCTCATCCGCGAAATCGCCGCACGTCGCCCCGCGCTGCCCGCGCCGAACTTGGTATCGGGGCTAACGGAGCGTGAACGAGAGGTTCTCAATCTTGTCGCCCGAGGCCAAAACAACCTCGACATCGCATCGCAACTGCGCATCAGTCCACTGACCGCGAAGACCCACGTCCGAAACGTTCTGCACAAGCTCGGCTGTCGAGACCGCGCCGGCCTCACCGCGATCGCATACGAGACCGGCATTGTCGTACCAGGAGAGCCCGAGATGGATCGGGACGACCATTGATGACCCACTACCTTGCCCTGCGATGGGCGTAGGGCAGGAAGCAGCAGCCGCGGAATACCACGGGTCGCTGTAGCCGTACGGGCTCCCCGCCTCTGCAGCTAGCACTAAACAAGTCAACGGGCCATCGCCATCGATGATTTTGCTTCGACCAAATGCCTAGAGTGCTACGTGACCGCAACTCTCCACGAGCGGCGACTAGGCGTGTACACACGGAAGAGAGATGACTACCGACGGCTGTGGCCAAGAGCAACGAAAGTTCCCAGGAACATTCCATGAGCTCGCGCCCGTTAGTTCGCGTAAGGTGTTCACCTGCGCGCGACTACCCTATCAAATCTCGTGTTCTTTCCACGCCAAGGTGCCTCGAGGGACAGGAGAACTTCGAAAGCCCGGGCAGGAGACGGCGCCGTGTTGAACCAGTACCCCCCGACCAGACGACGTGTCGCACGCCCGCGTCGAGAAGTCCCCCAAGCCGGGGGTGCCCGCGGCGGGAGTTTCACACACGCAGGGAGAAGAAGGCAACTATGGGCACGCCGAGAGACCAGGACGTTTCCCGCGTCATTGAATACTGACGTGGAAAGGCCAAGATAGGACGCCAATGCTGCCTTGCCGCCCATTCAACCATGCCCGCACCATCCCATCTAAGGCTACATCCTCAAGTCATGAGTCCCGACCGATAGGAGTGCACAAGTCTGCAGTCAGCAAAAACCGCCCGCAGACTTCGCAGCCGACTCGACCAACGCAGGCACCTGACAGGTCACTTCGGAGATCCCACCGATACCGAGGGCAGGCCAGACTCAATGCCTTTCTCAGCCATCTCCGCAGCCATCACCATTGCGGCTTCGATCAGGGTCTCAACGATCTTATGCTCCGGCACGGTCTTGACGACTTGACCACGAACAAAGATCTGTCCCTTCCCATTACCCGCGGCCACTCCTAGATCAGCTTCTCGGGCCTCGCCGGGGCCGTTGACGACACACCCCATGACTGCCACACGTAGCGGCGCCTTAAGCCCGTCTAGACCGGCGGCGACTTGATCCGCAAGGGCATACACATCAACTTGGGCGCGGCCGCAGGACGGGCAGGAGACGATTTCCAGTGTCCGACTTCGCAAGCCGAGCGACTCAAGAATCTGTATTCCGACTTTGACTTCTTCCACGGGAGGTGCGGATAGTGATACACGAATGGTATCGCCGATTCCTTCGGCAAGCAGGACCGCAAAAGCGACAGCCGATTTAATGGTCCCCTGGAACGCCGGGCCTGCCTCGGTGACGCCGATATGCAGTGCATGGTCGCACCTCGCGGCGAGTTTCCGGTATGCGTCGATCATCACCACCGGGTTGTTATGCTTGACTGAGATCTTGAAGTCCTCGAAGCCGTGGTCCAGAAAGAGCGAGGCTTCCCATAGTGCAGACTCGACGAGCGCTTCAGAGGTCACGCGTCCATACTTAGCCAACAGCCTCTTATCGAGCGAGCCCGCGTTCACGCCAATTCTGATAGAAACGCCCGCGTCGCGGGCGGCTCGGGCGATCGCCCCGACCTTGTCGTCGAACTTCAAGATATTGCCGGGGTTTACACGCACGGCGGCGCAGCCAGCATCGATTGCCGCGAACACATACTTTGATTGGAAGTGAATGTCCGCTATGACTGGGATTGGCGAACGTCCCGCGATCTTCGGAAGTGCATCGGCGTCATCTTGACTCGGCACCGCGACGCGGACAATTTGGCAGCCAGCAGCGGTGAGTTCCGCGATCTGCTGGAGCGTCGCGTCGACCCGAACCGTTGGCGTGGTACACATCGACTGCACGGAGACCGGGGCGTCGCCGCCTACCGACAATGAACCGACCCGAATTTTCCTGGACAGCCGCCGGCTCACCGGCAAAGCTGCCGGGATCGTCGGCATTCCCAGCTGGGTTGTAGCCATTCGACTGTTCCTTTCGACTGAGCTCCGGCGCGTGGAGAGCGCGGCCGGCGCCCCTAGACCTCGGAGAAGCTGACCGTCAGCGACGCTGTCTAACGCGCAGGTACTGGAGGATACTTATTGCTGTCAGCACTCAGACAAGAAATGGTCTTGATGACCGCACTAGTGATGCTGTCGGCGCTCAGCCCGACTGAAGCCAAGACCTCTTGGCGCGTACCATGATCGAGGAAACGCCCCGCGATCCCGAAATCCCGCAGCGGCGTATCTACACCGGCCTCACGTAGGGCGCCCGCGATGTGTGCACCTACGCCGCCGCTGAGGATGCCATCCTCTACGGTCACCACCAGACGGTGCGCGGAAGCCAAGCGGATCAGCCCGCCGTCGATGGGCTTGACCCATCGCGGATCAACGACCCGAACACCGATACCCTCGGCACTCAGACTATCGGCAATGCGCAGACACATCGGGGCGAGGGCGCCGACTGAAACCAGCAAAACATCGGCAGCGCCGCGGCTGAAGATGACATCTAGACCTTCAGCATGGCTCTGAGTCGGAATGTCGAAGCCAAGGTCCCCTTTGGGGTACCGCACCACAGTAGGCGCGTCAGATACCTCGACCGCCTCAGCTAGAAGCTCGCGCAGACGTCCGCCGTCCCGTGGAGCAGCGATACGTAGGCGTGGGACCAGGTTCAGCATGGCTAAGTCCCACATACCGTGGTGACTTGCACCGTCGGGCCCGGTAATCCCGGCGTTGTTCAGAACGAATGTGACAGCGCTGCGGTGAAGCGCGACATCCATCAGCACCTGGTCGAAAGCGCGATTGAGAAAGGTCGCGTACACCGCAACGACCGGATGCATGCCACCCATTGCCAACCCTGCAGCAGAAGTCACGGCGTGTTGCTCGGCGATGCCGACGTCGAAGATTCGGTCCGGGAACGCGCTCGCGAACGGCTGTAAGCCAATCGGTTGAAGCATTGCAGCGGTTATCGCCACGACATCGGGGCGCCGGCGGCCGATAGCCACCATCTCCTCGCTGAACACTGTCGTCCAGGAGATTCCAGGCGCGGGTAGGGGCAAACCGGTACGCGGGTCTCTGACGCCGACGCTATGAAAATGATCGACTTCATCATCTTCCGCGGGACGATAGCCGCACCCTTTGACAGTCACGACGTGCACGACGACCGGCGCGCCGCATGCGCGAGCCTGAGTTAAAGCCTCGGTCAGAGCCGCTATGTCATGACCGTCTACCGGCCCTATGTATGTCAGACCAAGATCGCAAAAGAGGGACCCTGGCCTGGCCAAGTCGGCGCCGCCACTCCCACTTGGACGAGCGCCAGGTGAGTCCGCCGAGCCGCGCCCACGCAGCTCCGATAGATGGTGGCTGAGCCCGCCGACGGTCGGGGCATACGAGCGGCCGTTATCATTGAGCACTATGACCACCGGCCGGTTGTCGCCGCCAATGTTGTTTAAGGCCTCCCAGGCCCAGGGGGTCGGCAAAGTCGCCTTGTAGGGCGTGGTGCAGGGTCGACACGCCTGTGATGCGGTAGTGACGGGCGGGCACGGTGTGGCTGCTGTGATTGGGGGCCGGAACCTGTCAACCTGTTTGAGGCACGTTCAGTCGCCTATTACTGAGTTTCCTCCTGGCTGTCCGGCGGTTTGTTGATCCATGCCGTCGTGGGCAGTTGCGGGGGCGTCGGGGGCTTGCGGACGAACCGTTCGGGGTGGGCGGCGAAGGCGTCGGCGAGGATCGCTGCGCGCTTGTCGCGGACGGCCTCGGCGGTGCCGTAGTGGACGTCGGCGGGGGTGTGCAGGCCCAGGGCGGAGTGGCGATGCTCGTCGTTGTACTTATGCGGGTGATCGCGTCAAGGCCCGGTTCAAGATGCCTCGTGGTCGAGTCGGTCGAGGAGTCCGTCGAAGATCTTCTGCCGGGCGACTTGGCCCTTGTTGTGGGCGTCGTCGCGTTGGGCCTGCAGGGTGGGGCGGAAGGCGATGGTGGTGACGAAGAAGGTGCAGCTCTCGCAGATGGACTCGAAGTGGCAGTCGGTCTCGACGGGGCGGGCGCAGTGGCCATTGCCGAGCATCCGTCTGTGCATCTCGGCGCGGAGTTTGCGCATCTCGCTGCCCTCGTCATCGCGGGGCAGTTGACGGGGCTGGCCGTAGAGCGCTTCGACCTTCTCGGTGACCTTGAAGTACTCCTCGGCGACGGTCTTGTCGGCGATGCGGGCGTAGATCATCGTCATGGCGAGGGTCTTGTGGCCGAGCAGCGCGGCGATCGCGTCGATGCTCATGCCGCGGTTGACCGCTTGGGTGGCCAAGGTGTGCCGGAGCTGGTGAGCGGTGACGTGGCCGATGCCGGCCTCGTGGCTGAGCCGGCTGAGCGCGTTGGACACTCGCAGCGAGGTGACGGGGCGGTTGCGTTCGAGGAGGAGCCGCTCGCTGCGGACGCCGGTTGGTCGGTGGTGGTGGATCCAGTCGTCGAGCATGTCCTTGAGCTGTGGGTGCAGCGGGATGTAGCGGTCGTTGTGGAGCTTGCCGACGGGGATCCGCAGCCAGAACGCCGAGCCGATCTGCACGACGGCGTCAACGTTGAGCGCGAGGAGTTCGCCCTTGCGGATGCCGGTGCGCGCGAGCAGCTCGACGATCAGGCGGGAGAGTGGGTCGGGGTCGGCGCGGGAGGTCCGCATGAGCTTGGCAGCGGCAGCGTCATCGAGGAAGCGCGGCAGCGGCTTGTCGATGATCGGAAGGTCGCCGGTGAACATCAGTGGCCGCTGGGGCGGATTGTCGTAGCCCCAGTCGGTGATCCGGTCGAGGAAGCAATGCAGGTTGATGAGCCGATTCTTGATGCTGACCCGGTTGAGGGGCTTGCCGGTGTGCCGGGCGTGTTTCGTGCTGATCCAGACCTTGTAGTCCTCGATGTGACTCCGGGTCAGGTCGGTGCAATTGTCGACGTCGGGATGGTTGAGGCCGAGCCAGACGCCGAACTCGCGCAACGCGTGCTCGATGTGACTGACGGTGCTGGGGCGAAGGCTCAGCTCGACCTGGGCGACATAGCGTCGGGCGGTGTCCGCGAAGCCGCTCGGTGCACCATCCCAGCCGGTGACCGACACGGGCGCCTTGCGAGGTGGGCGGCCGGGATTGTTCAGCTGACCGGCGTGGAACAAGGTGAGCCGGAGGCGGTGGAAGATCGCGGAGAGGTTCCGCCCAGAGCTCGCCATGCCGCGCTGCGCGTAGGCGCTGACGAGGGCATCGCGGGCCCGGTCGAACTGAGCATCGGTAAGGCGCTGCGGCGGGCTGGGGGTGATGGCGGCGGCCTTGCGCAGCGCGTTCCACTGCAGGGTGATGTCGGCCTCGCTCAGGTCGAGGCGGCGGCAGGCCTGCTGGAACCACGTCCAGCAACCGGGGTCGTGGTTGCGGGCGACGATTCCCAGCCGCAGATCAACCCGACCCAGCAGCTCGGCGGTGACGACGAGCCGACCGGTGACGATCAGCCAGGAGGCGAAGGACCGCGCTCGGGTGACGGCCTCGACCTGTTCGGCGAGGGTGAGGCGCTCCCAGCCGCCCGCCCGTTCGAGTTTGGCGCTGAACGAGCGTGCCGCCATCGTGGTCGACCTGCCGGTCTTGAGCTGCAGATGTGCCATCGCGGCGAAGTAGCTGTCGAGCTGATCGGAACTGCGGGCGGCCAAGACGAGGGCGGCGCCCATCACGAGCCGGCCAGATCTTGGGCGTCGATTGCCTCGCTGGCCCGGCGGTACTCGTCGGCGAGCCAGTCGTTGGCCAGGTGCAGGTAGATCCTGGTCGACTCGATCGAGCGGTGACCGGCCTGGGCCTGGATGGCTTCCAGCGCCATCCCGGCCTCCCGCAAGCGCGTGAAGCAGGTGTGACGCAGCTGATGGCAGGTCAGATGTTCGATCCCGGCTCGGCCACGGGCGCCGGCGACGATCTCGTCCAAGCCGGCCGCGGAAAGGGCGCTTCCGCGCCGGGGGCCCTTCAGCACGAGAAAGACGTGGTCATCGGCAGCCGACTCGGGGCGTTCGGTCGCCAGGTAGCGGGCGAGCGTGGTGAAGAAGCGCTGCGAGACAGGGACGATGCGCTGGTGTCCGCCCTTGCCCTCGGCAATGAATAGGCGGCGCTCACCGGGACGAAGGTCACCGAGGCGCAGGCCAAGGACCTCACAACGACGCAACCCACCAAGGAGCATCGCCTCGACCATCGCCCGGTCCCGATCGGTGCGCAACGCGGCGAGGAACGCGTCGGCCTGCTGCGGATCGATGACTCGTGGCAGCGTCCGGGGAGCCCGGATCAGAGGGACGCCGCGCACGGAGCGCTGGCCCGGCCGACGAGTAGCGAGTCCCCGAGGAACCGGGTTCGCCCGGACGTCGGTGTCCCCACGGATGATCAGGTACTCATACAACCCCGCGATCGTGGCGAGGCGCCGTTTGATGGTGCGCGCCGACAGGCCGCTCTCACCGTCCTCGATCCGCACGACCTTCGCGCCACGGCGGGGTTCGCGCTGGGCCTGGATGAACGCCAGCACGTCCCCCGCGTCGACCTCGCCCGGCTCCTTTTCGACGACGGTGAAGAAGACCTTCAAGTCGAAGGCCGTGGCCAGTGCGGTGTTCCACCTCGCCCGGGCGATGACCAGTTCGAGGTAGGCATCCAGCAGTGGATGACCCAGCCGGAGCAGCTCACCGCCGCCAGGTTGAACCGATCGAACCAAGCACGGCATGCGGTCCACGGAGAGCCCCGATTCGCTGCGGTGACCCTCGCTCCGAAGCCCCGATGGCCGAGGAGTGGATCACCTGCATATCGTGACCAGCCGAAGAACCGCTGACAGTGGACGCGGGCGGCTTCGATGCAGGAGAACCTGCCGGGGAAGTCGGGCCGGTACTTCAGGGTCTTGAACTGGGCCTCGCTGTACGGGTTGTCGTCGCTGACGTGCGGGCGGGAGTGGGACTGGGTCACGCCGAGGTCGGCGAGCAGGAACGCGACGGGTTTGGAGGTCATCGACGAGCCGCGGTCTGCGTGGATGGTCAACTGCTTGCGCTCGATGCCCTGCTTGGCGCAGGTCTGACGGATCATCACTTCCGCCAGTGCGGCGCTCTCCCGACCGGCCACCATCCACCCGACGACGTAGCGGGAGTAAATGTCCAGGATCACGTAGAGGTAGTAGTAGGTCCACTTCGCCGGGCCGTGCAATTTGGTGATGTCCCACGACCACACCATGTTCGCCGCGGTGGCGAGCAGTTCGGGTTTGATCTTCGCCGGGTGGGTCGCCTGCCGGCGGCGTTCCCGGCTCTCCCCGGCCGCGCGCAGCAGCCGGTAGAAGGTCGAGATCGAGCCGAGGTAGCGGCCCTCGTCGAGCAGGATCGCCCACGTCTCGGCCGGGGACAGGTCCACGAACCGCTCGCCGTGCAGCTCGGCGAGGATCGCCTCGCGCTCGGCCTGCGTCAGGGCGCGGGGCTGGACCCGTTCTCGCTGCGGCGTGGGCGCCGGCCGCACAGGTGCCGGGCTTTGGCGGTGGCGCCGGTAGTACCCGGCCTGGGGCAGGCCCAACGCCTGGCAGGCGGCCCGCACTCCGATCACCGGGACCAGCTCGGCGACCGCGGCGTCGCTCACCTGCTCGACCCGTCCTCGGGCTCCGCGCCCTCGGAGATCGTCTCCAAGAGCGCGTGCAGTTTTGCCTGCACCTCCACCACGAAGCGGGCCTTGGCCAACTCCTTCTCCAACTGCGCCTTCTCGGCCTCCAGAGCGGCGATCCGCGCCCGATCGGGGTCGCGCGGCGGGCGCCCGCGCGGGGCGGTCAGCCCGGCCAGCGCCCCAGCGTCACGAGCCCGACGCCACTCCACCAGGTGACTCGAGTACAGGCCCTCTCGGCGCAGCAGGGCACCCTTCTCGCCATCGCCCGCGGCTTCGTAGGCCGCCAGGATCTCCAACTTGTACTTCGCGGTGAACGTCCGCCGCCGAGCCCGCTCGGGCACCTGCGGATCCGGCCGCTGTCCTACGCCATCACTCACCGGTCCAGCATCGACGATCACGCCGTTGCCGTCCGCAGTCGAGTTCGATTTCACGATTCGGGGAGTCTCCATCCCCGCCCTCGGGTCAATGATTTTCAGGGAGCGGGTGCCTCAGCCAAGGTTGACAGAGAGGGGCTCTCACACCGTCCGACCACCGGAGCCCGCACCGTGCCCGCCTGTTCATCTTCTCCCGTCCTCGATGTCCTTGTCCGCCACGCGCCCGGTGTCGGCGCGCCGGTCGGGGCTGCGAAGGAACTCCTGGCGGCCTTGGCTGCGGTGCCCGATCCGCGCGCCGCCCGCGGCGTGCGGCATCAGATCGGTCCGATCCTGGCGGTCGGGGTCTGCGCGGTGTTGGCGGGTGCGCGGTCCTTCGTCGCGATCGCCGAGTGGGCCGCGGACCTGCCGCCGGGGGTCCGGCTGCGACTGGGTCTGGGCCGGCGAACGGCCTCGGAGTCCACGATCCGCCGGGTGCTGCAGCGGGTCGACCCCGACGCCCTGGACGCGACGTTGAGCCGGTGGCTCGTGGCGCGCGCCTCGCCACCGGGGCATGGGCCGCGGGTTATCGCGATCGACGGCAAGACCGTCCGGGGAGCACGCACCGAGACCGGGCAGGTGCACCTGCTCGCCGCGTTCGAAGTCACCAACGGGGTCGTGTTGGGTCAGGTCCAGGTCGACGGCAAGAGCAACGAGATCACGGCGTTCTGCCCACTGCTGCAGGGAATCGAGATCGCCGGGGCGCTGATCACCGCCGATGCGATGCACACCCAACGCGGCCACGCTGATTACCTGCACGAACGTGGCGCGCACTACCTGCTCACCGTAAAAGCGAACCAGCCGAACCTGCACAACGCCCTGCGGGCGCTGCCGTGGAAAGACGTGCCGGTCGCGGGACAGAGCCGCGAGGTCGGTCACGGCCGCGCTGAGACCCGGACCCTGAAAGTGGTGGCGGTCGCTGCCGGGATCTCCTTCCCGAACGCTGCCCTTGCCCTGCGGATGACCCGGCGCCGCCGGGTCGGGACCGGGCGTTGGACCGTGGAGACGATCTACGCGATCACCGATCTGAGCTGGCATCAGATCAATCCCGCCGAGATCGCCGAGGCGATGCGCCGGCATTGGGACATCGAGAACAGACTGCACTGGATCCGCGACGTGACCTTCGCCGAGGACCATTCCCAGGTCCGCACCGGTCACGGACCTGCCGTCATGGCCACGTTCCGGAACTTCGCGATCAGCCGGCATCGCCTCGGTGGCGCGACCAACATCGCGGCCGCCTGCCGCCACGTCGCCCGACACCCCGCCCGCGCCGTCCAGCTCATCGCGTGACACCAGACCGGATCACGTCAGGCGGTAGATAACGGACAGATCAACTTTGCCGGACCCCTGCCCACGCCAGTGCCGTCGAGGCGTGGGAGTTCTCGATGATGTCGTGCTCGGATTCGCCTCGCGACGGATATCCCGATAGGCCGCCCGCTTTCCGCAACTGGTCGAATCCAGGACCTACTGACGTTTCCGTGGGTGGTTTGATCATGGAAGGCGTCCCGGCAGGGACGGGCAGAGTCCGCCGCGGGTGAGCATTGCCATAGCGATGAGCGCCTCTGGTGAGCGGAATCCGTAAGCTCGTCGGGTCAGCACGCGTAGGTGGACGTTGGTGGCTTCGGATCGGGCGTTGGACAGCCCGTGATCGAGGGTGTTGCGGATCAGCGGGGCGTAGCGCTCGATCGTTTTGGCGAGCTTGACGAACGCGGGCAGGCGGGACCGTTTGGCCCAGGACAGCCAGCCGGCCAGCAGCGCTCGGCCGCGTTGGCCCTTGACGGCGAAGACCTCGCGGAGCTGTTCTTTGAGCAGGTAGGCCCGGTACAGGCCCTTGTTCGTCGCGGCGATCTCGGCCAAGCGGGTCCGCTGATCACCGGTCAGATCACCTGGGTTCTTCACCAGCGCCCACCGCGAGCCCTTCATCGTCTCGGCCTGATCGCCCCGCCCGGTCCGGCGCAGCTCGTTCCACAGGCCGCGGCGGACCTCGTCGAGGGCCTTGGTCGCCCAGGCCACGACGTGGAACGGGTCCAGGCAGATGACCGCCTGCGGAGCCCGTTCGCGCACGACAGTGTGGATCCACTCGGCGCCGTCGGCGGACACGTGGGTCAGCGCCGCGGCCCGCTCGTCGCCGAGGGCATCGAAAAAGGCCCGCACGACGTCCTGGTCGCGGCCTTGGCCGGCCCACACCAGCCGACCGGTGTCGTGGTCGACGACGCAGGTCAGGTACCGATGCCCTTTACGGTAGGCGATCTCGTCGATCCCGATTCGGGTGAGCCCGCCAAGCTGGTCAACCTTGCCCGCTCGGTCGGCGACAACGCGGGTCACGATCGCGGCCACCGTGCGCCACGACACCCGCAACAGCTCGGCGACCACGACGAAGGAGGCATTCGCGGCCAGCCACGCACAGGTGTCCTCGAACGCGGCGCTGTGCCGGGACCCCGGCCGCGCCCAGGGAACCGCCGCGACCACCACGCCGTGCTCCTCACAGACCACCCGCGGCGCATCGGCTTCCAGATAGACGCGCACCGTGCCCAGGTCGAGCGTGCGCCAGCGTCGCCGACCATCGCCGCGGTCGTATCCGCCCGCGCGGCGCCCGCACCGCGAACACCTCGACCGTCGCGTCCGCACTGGACGAACCGCAGCGACCAGGATCTCCTCGTCGGCCTCCTCGACGAGCTCGACCGATTCGATCACCGTTTGCTCGACCCCGAGCAAACCCCGCCATACCCTTGCCGTGCGCACGCCGTACTCCGCTCCCTGGTTCCTGTTCCTAGACAGCTCAGAAACCTAGACGTAGTACGGCGTGTCGCGTTCACACCAAGATCAACTCACCCACGGGAACAGCAGAAGAGCCCGAATCCAACCGCTCGGCCGGTTAGCAGTTTGTGGACGTAGGCCTGGTGACCAGTGTCGAATAGGATCGAATCCGTTGGCGAATCAAAGACCCGGTGCAACGCTATCGTCAGTTCGACCACGCCGAGGTTTGGACCTAGGTGGCCCCCCGTACGTGACACTGATTCGATGAGGAAACTTCGAATTTCCGCTGCCAGGCCTTCGAGCTGATCGCCGCTCAACCACTTCAGGTCCGTTGGCTCGCGGATCGTCTCCAATATCCCTGTTCTCCACACATGACCGGGCGGAGGGAAATACTCCGCGATCGGGGCGATCCGGGCGTCAGCAGTTTCAGTCACGAGTGCAGCCCCCATTTTCATTCGTCAGCCCCGGACGGGGCTTTTGCACCGCGGCGTGCGCTACTGCGCACCGGGTTGGTGGCGTCCACGCTCGGCACCACGTGCCACCGAATGCGGGCGCCGTGTTAATCCAGCGTCTCTGCCCGCAATCAGAAGGCACGGCGGGTCCGGCGATTCTCATATCTATGAGCCGTTCCCCGACCGCCCGGGTTGGCCGGAATTGTCACACGTCGATGTAGCAGGCCGATGCCGGCGGCGGCGAGCAACGCCGCGCCGCTGAGCGTAAAACAGGTCGGGATCCACGCTGCCATCAGACCTTCTGCCGGAGCAGCGCCTTCGTCCACGTTTGCGGTGAACACCGTAAGCGAGACAGCGATGCCCAACGCTGCGCCGAGTTCCCGCGTGATGTCGTTGAGAGCCGACGCCAACCCCTGCTCGGCCGGCGGCAGGGCGGAGACAATACATTCGATGGCAGGGGCCTGCATCAAACCGAATCCGGCCCCGAACATGATTGCCCAGAGTATAAAACTGGCGAGTCCATGTCGCGATCCGAGTGTTGAAAGACCTACATACGAGCCTGCTACCACGACCATCCCCACGACGATGGGCGGCCCCGATCCGAATCGCGCGGCGATGCGAGTGGACGCGAAAGTCAACGGAATTAGCAGCGTCGCGTAGGCGAGCATTGTCGTACCTACCTGGAGTGCAGTCTGCCCCTGAACGACGGAAAGATATTGAATAGCTATCACTGCTGTAGCGTAGGCAATAAAATACATGGCCGTGGTTCCGATCAAGCCGATACCCGCAGTCGGGCTTGTTAGCGCACGAATGTTTAGCAGAGGCGACTCAGCACGCCACTGGCGACGGGCGAAGAGACTGCAAGACGCCAGGCCAGCAAGGACGCCGAGCACGACTCGGGCATCGAATATGCCATGTTCTCCCGCGGCGATGATGCCGAAAGTAGTTGCACCTACCCCCACGCAGGCCAAAGACGAGCTAGCAAAGTCCAGCTTGGCCTTGTTCGGTGACCGAGATTCGGGGACAACCAAACGCACGGCGGGCAGCAGGGCGAGAGACACGACTGTGGACGCCCAGAACGTGGAACGCCAAGTCCAGAATTCTAAGAGCAGCCCAACCACGAATATTCCGCCAAATGCCCCAAGAATAGCTGCTATCGACCATACAGCTATGGCCTTGGTGCGCTGCGACTCCCTGTAGGCTACCGTTAGAGTAGAGAGAGTGGCAGGGAAAACCAATGCCGCCCCGATCGCGCAGACGCCTCGAGCGACAATGACGCCGGTGACTGAGTCCGTGCAAGCGTTGGCTAGATTCGCCATTGCCATGATGGCGAGGCCTACGAGTAGGACCTTCCGCCGGCCGTACCGGTCCCCCAGCGCCCCGCCCGTTAGCAGCAACGCAGCCAGACCGATCGGATAGACGTTCAAGATCCACTGCATCTGTGCCGCGGTAGCACCCAGGTCTGCAGTCACCGCGGGAATGGCCAGGCTCAACATCAGCTGTTGAGCCATGACCAGAGCCACCGCCATGCTGACCACGACCAGCGCCGGCCGACCAAAGCCGTGTTCGCCTTGGTCCGCGTCCGTCCGCACCGCTTCAAGTGCCATTCGAGGCCGCACGACGGTAGGCGGACTGCTGGACACGCAAGCCCGTGCTGTGCCTAGGCTCGAAACCTTGGGGGCCCCCGACCTGCATGTGGAGATGTCCGCAGCCGTGGGCGCCCAGCAGAAGCCATCCCCAACCGAGGGTTCCAGCAAGAGATCGCTCACTCTGGCGCATGTGACAGGACCTCCGTCAAATTGAGTTTCCGACTCGCCGCTGCACCACATCGTTTTGAAGTCCCGCTGCCTTGTGGCCGACGTTAGAACACATGGATGTACGAGGTCGGAGTGTCGACGCAGGATCGCTGGCGACACCACACCTTCCCGTTGAACTTCCGTGGGCCACTATCATTCAGAACCTGATGCCTGTAGCCGGCCTGCCCACGCCCGCTCCAGCCTCAATCGCGTGGTGGTGCCACCTGCTCTGTCGGTCGACAGAAAGCCTTGATGGAGTGAGGCGTCGTCAGGTTCACGCCGTGGGATCGCGGAATCAATTCCATGTCGGCCCCCAGGAGACCGAAACCGGGAAGCCGGAGCGCTTCGGCGACTGTCAGCTTCATCTCCAGTTCGGCCAGCTGTGCACCCACGCAGAAATGTGAGCCGATGCCGAAGGGCATATATTCCATCCCAGAAGGGCTCTCCTCGAGGAACCGCTCTGGCCTGAATTCGGCGTGGTCTGGATAGGTGCTCTCATCATGGTGAGCCGGCTGGATGGCCACGATCACCTCCGTGCCCTCCGGGAACTCGTACTCGCCTTCCGTAAACGACGAGTTAACCCGTCGCGCGTCGCCTGTCGGAGTAACTGTCGGCACTCTTAGGGCCTCCAAGCAGACCGCAGTCAAGTACGGCAATGCTCCGATCTCAAGTGCAGTCGCATTTGACGGCAGAGCAGCCAGTTCGGCCTTCAATCGGTCGGCTACATCCGGGCGGTGATAAACCCAGTAAAGCGCCATAGACATGCCATTCGCAGCCGTCGTGACACCGCCTGCAAGCACACTGACAATTTGATCGCGGATGTATTCGTCGCTGAAGTCGTGGTCCGACGCGAGGAGCGCAGACAAAAGGGATCTCTTCGGATCCTCCCCGTGTCCCGCTTCGCGAGCGCGGCGGATCTCACACAAAAGCAACTGATCGAGGTCTGCCCGGTCACGCTCGTACTGTCTCTCGAAGTCGACTCGCATCTCGCCCTCCGCGCTGCGGCCTTCATGTAGCGCGTCCAGAACGCCAAGCAGGGCTCGTTCGATTCCACCACGAACGTCCTTGGCCAGTTCGGAGAACATCATAGGGCATGTCATGATGTGGGCCGTGATCTCGATCGTTACCTTCGCCAGAGGCTGCGGCGGCCGGTCCCGTAACCCGCGCAATCCGTCTGCGATGAGACCGTGAACGTGATCGGCTTGCTGAAGTAGGGCGGGGCCGGCGACTTTTGCCATAACGATCCGACGGAGCCGCCGGTGTTCGGGTCCTGCCAGCTTGAGCATGCTGTACGGGCCGATGAGATCCCTGTAGATACTCGTGCCCATACCCACAAGTTCACTGTCGTGCCGAAGCAAGATGCTCCGAATCCGGTCCGGCGAACAGAGGAAGACACGTGCGGCGCGGCCCGGTCGGTGCAGCGTGAACACATCGCCGAAGGCGTCTCGGTAGGCCTCAAGAAGCGAGGGGTCCTCTTCGAGCCGCCACAGCTCCTCCGGTCCGGGCTCGGGTCCAGGCGGTAGCGTGTAGGGACATCCTGATGCAGTGGTCACTGGGTCACCCTTCCGCGATTACGTCTCATCGGCCGCATGTCGGGCCGCTTGCTTGTTACCGAAAGTCGTACCTGCATTCAGCGGTGCAAAGGAACGCACGTAAGCCGTCTCGCCGGTTCGGTGGGCAAGGTTCGGCCAGCCGTCCTACGTTCGGGTTCCTCGGGATCCTCGCAACAAGGCATTCGTACGTGCATCGCGGCGAGCCGCCCTAGCACGGCGCAACATTTGGCTGCTCGGGCACGGCCCAGATACGCATAGAGTGACCGGTAAGGCTCCTCTAGAATCTTGGAGTGCTATATCCGCATTGAATCGGTCGGAGGCATGGTTCGGCAAGAGTAACGCCGAGAAATCTTGCTCTGGAATTTGTGCGACTAAGTACGTACCTTCGCGGAGGTACGTACCCGGAGGCACTGGACGTTCAGTGTGCGCTGATGATACCGAGAGGTATCGGCCGGCCCTATCCGTTCAGAAATCCGGGCTTGACAGATTCGAGGGCGGCTGGCAAGGATTGCGGAGCAACCTACAAGCAAGTTTCTCGCCACGGCATGCGATTTCGGCGTCCTCCAATACCCGATCTCAAGTTGCCGACGGGGCCAAAAGACTGGCCATCTTGTATGTCGACCCACAAAGCGACGGGGAAAACTATGACGCCTGGAGCAACGCTAGTCGGAAGTTCTCTTAGGGAGCTTTGCGCTTGGAGTCATTCCGTGGTGGAGCCGGATATGCGTCGGCTTGTTCTCGATCTGCCCGAACCGACTCGTCGCGTCTGCGGTTACCACTTCGGGTGGTTAGACGCAGACGGCAACCCGGACGACGCTGGCTTTGGAAAAGGGCTGCGTCCCCTCGTCACACTTCTCGCTGCTGAGGCGATTACTACTCCATGCGAGCACGCTGTCAGGAGTGCGATCGCACTTGAGTTCGTCCACAATTTTTCGCTGCTGCACGACGACGTTATCGACCGGGACAGGACACGACGAGGGCGGGCGACGGCTTGGGTCGTCTTCGGCGAGAATCAGGCCGTCTTGGCGGGGGACGCGCTTCTTGCACTGGCCTTCGCAGCGCTGCCCAGTACCAGGGGTGGTGGTGCACAATTGATCCTCAGCGATGCGGTGCAGCGATTGGTTAGCGGCCAGTTCGCCGACGTAGCCTTCGAGACCCGTACCGATGTTGCCGTCGAGGACTATCTGGCCATGGCCGCCCAGAAGACTGGATCCTTGTTTGAAGCTGCCTGCCGATTGGGCGCGCGGTCTGGGGGTGCGGGCCAAGCCCGCGAGGAGGCGCTGGTTCGCTACGGCCGTGCACTCGGTCTAGCCTTTCAGATCGCTGATGACGTGAGCGGCGTATGGGGTAGCAAGCGGCATCGAGGTCACAAGGATGCGCAGGATATCTGTTCTGGGAAGAAGTCAGCGCCAGTGGTCGCTGCCCTGCAGGACCGTACGTCGACCGCCGATGAGCTTCGCGCTCTCTACTGCGCGGGGACTTTCGGCCGTCCCGCCTCACCAGAACGTGTGCTTGAGCTCTTAAACGCGTCGGGCAGCCGGGACTGGTGCGAGGATCGGCTCACAGCTTTGCGCACGGCCGCTCGAGCGGGATTAGATCTCGCGGAGCTTGAGCCCGAGCATGCGTCGGCATTGATTGCCGTCATGGACGTACTGAGTTGCGTGGATTGACAACCCCGTCATAGACGGTGACTCGGCTACGCCCATAGGTCACGAGATAGGCCATTCGCCAGGGCCCGGGGTTTGGTTCGCCGGCCCGCAGTGCGAGTGGCAGGACGCAAGGAGATCGAATGAACCTGCCGCCCGGGGTAAGCACAGCCGTGATCCGGTCTCAAGCCGTCGGTCGGATCGCCGGCCAAGGAACCTTCATCTGGCCCGAGACGTCACTTTGCGACGGTATGTGCGCAGTTGAGCCGCTTTTCGCCGACCAGTTTCACGACCCGCTCAGCTACGTTACGGACGTGGCGACCCTGATCGAATGGGCGTACGGCTACTACGCCGCTCTCGCAGTCGCCAGCCCGACGTTGCCAGAACGGTTCTGCGGGTGCTGCACCGATCCGGTGTGCCGCCAGTGCGGTGGCCGATGCCTGTCCGCCGCGTTCGGCGCCGCGTCTGTGCCAGGCAAGGCAGACACGGCTGTGTTCCTTATGAACTTGGCGAGGTCGCACGTGGGCGCCGTGGGTGTGGTCAAGGGCGCGGTCTTGGCGGGGGTCTTGAAAGTCGCCGGAGACGTGGTCGGCGCTTGGCATGCCGAGGGCGCACCCCCGATCCCAGGCGGTCACGGCGAGCTTGCCGTCCTAGGCAAGAACGCGTACCCGCGCCCCTTCCCGGATCTCGTCGCTGAGCACATCGAGGAATGCGCGGCCGTGGTGCTGACGACTGGCTTCCCAGTCATTTCGACACAGGAGGAGTTGTGGTCGGCCTCGACCATCTGGGCAAACTGGGGTGTCGACTACCTGGGGCGGGAGCGCCACGGTGACGGGGAGTGGCCGATCCTGCGCGGCCGCGAGGCTGCGGTCGACGCCGAACGAGCGTTGTGCCTGGCGCTGGGCCGTGGGTCTGAGTGGGGCGGACGACTGTCCGAGCCGTGGTTGTGCGACATCGCCGCCAGTCGTCGGTTGGACGTCCGGCCAGTGTTGTTGGGATCGGAGTTGATTAATTTCGGTTCGATCGGCTTGGAATCGGAGACCGCGGACCCTGCCGAGTTCGCACGGGCTCAGACAGCGCGGCTGGCAGTGATGGTGGCCAGCAGCGCCGTGGATGTCGTGTTCGAGGCAATGGCTGGCGAGCGCAACCTCTTTTATACGCTGTGCGCGGAGGCCGAGAGAAATATCCTGGACTGGACGTTCCAGCGGTTGCAGGATTCCTGGACCCCAGCTGAGACTGACGTCTTGGCGCTGTATTGCCCATACGTGTTCATCGGCCCGCGACATCGGTTCATCCTCAAAGGACTCCCCGCCAGCATCGTCACGTGGGGCGACGACGACTCGCTGCCGACGCTGTTGGATGCGCAGGACCGGCACTTGGCCACGGTCGAGCCGGAGGCCCGCTTTGCGGTCGCGTGCGATTGCTGCGACTGGCAGGAAGTTGCTCGCGAGATGACTGCCTGGACCGCTGCGGCTGCCGGAATCGACCCGCGCGATCCAGACCAGATTAGCTTTCTCAAGCTCCTCGACGCCGCGGGCATCGACTTCTTCCACGAATGGCATCACAGCATCCTGCGGCGCTGTCCAGGCGTGGCGGACCGGCACACCAGCCTGCTGCGCGCAATCCCGGAATGGAAGATCAGGGCGAGTATCGAGGAATATCACGTCTACCTCGCGGGAGCAGACGCAGTGCTGTTGCCAGGCCGGCCGGAGCGCATCGCGGGCGAGATCTCCGAGGAACTGTGTGTGCGCTACCACGGCGTCCTGCCTAGGCCAACCGATGTCAGCCCCACGACGCCCTCCGACGGCAGATCTGGCTCCGCGCGCCGCATCCAACACGCCACTTCACTTGGCCCCGGCACGGCGAACGTAGCGCGGTAGCGGACAGCGTCACCGCTCTACTGCGAGGCAACGACGCGTCATCCTCGGCAACGAGGACACGCGCTGGTGAGGTCATCCACAGCTACTCTGATGCTAGGAAGTGACGGATCGTGACGACACGCTCCAGCGCCAGCCCTCCGCTTGGACGGTTTTCGGCGTCAGGTACGCGCCCCCTCGCCGCCGACGCCCCGCTGGATAACACATCCGTTGCGGCAGCGGTTCCTAATGGTCAGCGGCACCAAGAGGATCCCAGCGCGCTCGCAGGCCCAACGGACGCGTGGGACGTTGTCCGTGGCGACCGCTCTGTGCTACTAGCCGGACCGAGATCGTTCTGCGCCGGAGTCGAGCGCGCCATCGAGATCGTCGAGCGTGTTCTGGAGCAGCACGGCGCGCCCGTTTATGTTCGTAAAGAGATTGTGCACAACCGCTACGTCGTCACCGACCTTGCCAAGCGGGGCGCCGTATTCGTGGAAAATATTGACGCCGTGCCAACTGGCGCCACGGTGGTGTTCTCGGCACACGGCGTCTCTCCAGATGTACGGGCCGAGGCGGCATTACGCTCACTTCACGTTATCGATGCTACGTGCCCCCTCGTCGCTAAAGTGCACGCGGAGGCACGCCGATTCGCAGGTCGTGGCGACACCATCCTGCTGATCGGCCATCAGGGCCATGAGGAGGTGGAGGGCACGTTCGGTGAGGCTCCGCAACAGATGATTCTCGTTCAGAACGCAGCGGAAGCAGCGGTTGTCGAGGTCCTTGACCCCGACCGGGTGTCCTACCTCATGCAGACAACCCTCTCCGTTGACGAGGCCGCCGAGGTAGTCAAGGTTTTGCAGGCCCGGTTTCCGGGCTTGCGCGGGCCCGACTCCGATGACATCTGCTATGCGACCACAAACCGCCAGGAGGCCCTACGAGCAATGGCCGGGGACGCTGACCTTGTCATCGTGATTGGTTCCGAGAACTCGTCAAATTCCGTCCGGCTAGTCGAGCTTGCCCGCCGTGCCCACGTACCTGCGTACCTGGTGGACAGCGCGGCCGATTTGCGCCCTGAGTGGCTCCGGGGGGTCCGGGTTGTCGGCCTAACGGCAGGTGCGTCTGCACCACCTGTCCTCGTTGAGGAGATCATCGCCGCGTTGACCGAACTGGGGGCGGTCGATGTGACGGAACGGGAGATTGTGCGTGAGCTTCAGCGGTTTGAGTTGCCGGGCGCGCTTCGTTCATCGGGTTCGGATCGGTCTGATTCCGCCGGCGGCGCTCGACCTCAATAGATGCTGTTCACCAGGAGGAGCTGGCATCGTCGGCCGTTCAATTTCGCTGTCGAAGCCCTGATCGAACTCGATTTGAACCTCACGGCCATACAACCGAAGTCGAACGATCGGACTCGGCGCATGTTCCGTCGCCGAACACCCGCTTCACTCCCCCACCGCAGCGCAGGCGACGGATGACGCCGGCGCGCGAGGACGAGGTGCTCGCTCGGGATCGCCGCGGACAGACATGCCGGGCAGGTCGCCTTAGGTTGCGGGCTTACCAAGACGACCGTGCTCCAGGTGCCGCACCGACGGGGGTGTCGCGATGCGGCCACGGGGAGTCCGGTACTGAAGGGTTCCGCGGCTAGCCGACCGACCCCCAACTCCCGTCGGGTTGTCGGGGGCGATCTGTAGCGTCCTCGTCCAGGCCCCGGGTCGCTACCCCTGCGCCTGGTGCCGTTGCTCAGACTCGGAGGACGACCGTGTTCGAGAAGGTCCGCGAGATCCCGCGCGCACACCACCAGCAGCCGTCAGTCCACCGGCAGGGGCCATGTGCTGATTCATGGAACCGAGAGCTAGGTGTACTGACCAGGCACGTTGGTCGAGGACGTGTGACGACACGATCTGATTGATCTTGGAAAACGAAGACCTCCTGGCGTGGAGTGGAGCTGTCTAGGAACCGCTCCACGGACCAGGAGGTCTTCGTGTCCCACGCTAACGCCGCCCTGACCCCGATCGCACGACTGCGACTGGGCCAGCTCGTTGTCGAGTCGGGCTGGTCGATCAGCCAAGCGGCCGACTACTTCCGGGTGAGCTGGCCGACCGCGAAGCGTTGGGCCGTGCGCTACCGGGAGCAGGTCGAGGCGGGTGGGCCGGTCACCCCCGCCGCGATGCAGGACCGCTCGAGTCGGCCGCTGCACAGTCCGAACCGCACCCCTGCGCCGCTGGTGCGCAAGATCGTGCACCTGCGCTGGCGCAAGAGACTCGGGCCGGTACAGATCGCCGGACGGTTGAACATGGCCGCCTCCACGGTGCACGCCGTGCTGGTCCGGTGCCGGATCAACCGGCTCGCCAACGTCGACCGGCGCACCGGCGAACCGATCCGCCGCTACGAGCACAAACACCCCGGATCCCTTATCCACGTGGATGTGAAGAAGCTCGGCAACTTCCCCGACGGCGGCGGCTGGCGCTACCTCGGGCGCACGCAAGGCAGCAAGAACCGTCACCAGCACGCTCCCGGGAGCTCTCCCCGGATCGGGACGGCTTTCGTGCACACGGTCATCGACGACCACAGTCGGGTCGCTTACGTGTCAGAGATCCACGACGACGAGCGCAAAGAGACCGCTACCGCTGTCCTCACCCGGGCGGTCGCCTGGTTCGCCGCCCGCGGCGTCCGCGTCGAACGCGTCCTGTCCGACAACGGCTCCGCCTACCGAAGCCGGCTATGGCAGCAGGCCTGTCGCGATCTGGGGATCACTCCGAAGTGGACCAGGCCCTACCGGCCCCAGACCAACGGCAAGATCGAACGCTTCCACCGAACCCTCGCCGACGGCTGGGCATACGCCCGGCTCTACACCTCGGAATCAGCCCGCCGCAAAGCTCTGCCAGCATGGATCCACCAGTCACGATATGCAGGTGATCCACTCCTCGGCCATCGGGGCTTCGGAGCGAGGGTCACCGCAGCGAATCGGGGCTCTCCGTGGACCGCATGCCGTGCTTGGTTCGATCGGTTCAACCTGGCGGCGGTGAGCTGCTCCGGCTGGGTCATCCACTGCTGGATGCCTACCTCGAACTGGTCATCGCCCGGGCGAGGTGGAACACCGCACTGGCCACGGCCTTCGACTTGAAGGTCTTCTTCACCGTCGTCGAAAAGGAGCCGGGCGAGGTCGACGCGGGGGACGTGCTGGCGTTCATCCAGGCCCAGCGCGAACCCCGCCGTGGCGCGAAGGTCGTGCGGATCGAGGACGGTGAGAGCGGCCTGTCGGCGCGCACCATCAAACGGCGCCTCGCCACGATCGCGGGGTTGTATGAGTACCTGATCATCCGTGGGGACACCGACGTCCGGGCGAACCCGGTTCCTCGGGGACTCGCTACTCGTCGGCCGGGCCAGCGCTCCGTGCGCGGCGTCCCTCTGATCCGGGCTCCCCGGACGCTGCCACGAGTCATCGATCCGCAGCAGGCCGACGCGTTCCTCGCCGCGTTGCGCACCGATCGGGACCGGGCGATGGTCGAGGCGATGCTCCTTGGTGGGTTGCGTCGTTGTGAGGTCCTTGGCCTGCGCCTCGGTGACCTTCGTCCCGGTGAGCGCCGCCTATTCATTGCCGAGGGCAAGGGCGGACACCAGCGCATCGTCCCTGTCTCGCAGCGCTTCTTCACCACGCTCGCCCGCTACCTGGCGACCGAACGCCCCGAGTCGGCTGCCGATGACCACGTCTTTCTCGTGCTGAAGGGCCCCCGGCGCGGAAGCGCCCTTTCCGCGGCCGGCTTGGACGAGATCGTCGCCGGCGCCCGTGGCCGAGCCGGGATCGAACATCTGACCTGCCATCAGCTGCGTCACACCTGCTTCACGCGCTTGCGGGAGGCCGGGATGGCGCTGGAAGCCATCCAGGCCCAGGCCGGTCACCGCTCGATCGAGTCGACCAGGATCTACCTGCACCTGGCCAACGACTGGCTCGCCGACGAGTACCGCCGGGCCAGCGAGGCAATCGACGCCCAAGATCTGGCCGGCTCGTGATGGGCGCCGCCCTCGTCTTGGCCGCCCGCAGTTCCGATCAGCTCGACAGCTACTTCGCCGCGATGGCACATCTGCAGCTCAAGACCGGCAGGTCGACCACGATGGCGGCACGCTCGTTCAGCGCCAAACTCGAACGGGCGGGCGGCTGGGAGCGCCTCACCCTCGCCGAACAGGTCGAGGCCGTCACCCGAGCGCGGTCCTTCGCCTCCTGGCTGATCGTCACCGGTCGGCTCGTCGTCACCGCCGAGCTGCTGGGTCGGGTTGATCTGCGGCTGGGAATCGTCGCCCGCAACCACGACCCCGGTTGCTGGACGTGGTTCCAGCAGGCCTGCCGCCGCCTCGACCTGAGCGAGGCCGACATCACCCTGCAGTGGAACGCGCTGCGCAAGGCCGCCGCCATCACCCCCAGCCCGCCGCAGCGCCTTACCGATGCTCAGTTCGACCGGGCCCGCGATGCCCTCGTCAGCGCCTACGCGCAGCGCGGCATGGCGAGCTCTGGGCGGAACCTCTCCGCGATCTTCCACCGCCTCCGGCTCACCTTGTTCCACGCCGGTCAGCTGAACAATCCCGGCCGCCCACCTCGCAAGGCGCCCGTGTCGGTCACCGGCTGGGATGGTGCACCGAGCGGCTTCGCGGACACCGCCCGACGCTATGTCGCCCAGGTCGAGCTGAGCCTTCGCCCCAGCACCGTCAGTCACATCGAGCACGCGTTGCGCGAGTTCGGCGTCTGGCTCGGCCTCAACCATCCCGACGTCGACAATTGCACCGACCTGACCCGGAGTCACATCGAGGACTACAAGGTCTGGATCAGCACGAAACACGCCCGGCACACCGGCAAGCCCCTCAACCGGGTCAGCATCAAGAATCGGCTCATCAACCTGCATTGCTTCCTCGACCGGATCACCGACTGGGGCTACGACAATCCGCCCCAGCGGCCACTGATGTTCACCGGCGACCTTCCGATCATCGACAAGCCGCTGCCGCGCTTCCTCGATGACGCTGCCGCTGCCAAGCTCATGCGGACCTCCCGCGCCGACCCCGACCCACTCTCCCGCCTGATCGTCGAGCTGCTCGCGCGCACCGGCATCCGCAAGGGCGAACTCCTCGCGCTCAACGTTGACGCCGTCGTGCAGATCGGCTCGGCGTTCTGGCTGCGGATCCCCGTCGGCAAGCTCCACAACGACCGCTACATCCCGCTGCACCCACAGCTCAAGGACATGCTCGACGACTGGATCCACCACCACCGACCAACCGGCGTCCGCAGCGAGCGGCTCCTCCTCGAACGCAACCGCCCCGTCACCTCGCTGCGAGTGTCCAACGCGCTCAGCCGGCTCAGCCACGAGGCCGGCATCGGCCACGTCACCGCTCACCAGCTCCGGCACACCTTGGCCACCCAAGCGGTCAACCGCGGCATGAGCATCGACGCGATCGCCGCGCTGCTCGGCCACAAGACCCTCGCCATGACGATGATCTACGCCCGCATCGCCGACAAGACCGTCGCCGAGGAGTACTTCAAGGTCACCGAGAAGGTCGAAGCGCTCTACGGCCAGCCCCGTCAACTGCCCCGCGATGACGAGGGCAGCGAGATGCGCAAACTCCGCGCCGAGATGCACAGACGGATGCTCGGCAATGGCCACTGCGCCCGCCCCGTCGAGACCGACTGCCACTTCGAGTCCATCTGCGAGAGCTGCACCTTCTTCGTCACCACCATCGCCTTCCGCCCCACCCTGCAGGCCCAACGCGACGACGCCCACAACAAGGGCCAAGTCGCCCGGCAGAAGATCTTCGACGGACTCCTCGACCGACTCGACCACGAGGCATCTTGAACCGGGCCTTGACGCGATCACCCGCATAACTACAACCACCACCGGCCCCACACCGCCACAGGCAAGGTCCCGCCCGTCACGCGCTTGACCAACCTCCCCGGGCAGTACAGCTAGGCACCTGAGCAGCGGAACGGTGAGGCCGATATCCGTGAGTGAGCCCAGCGGACCTGATGACGAGCCATCCTCATAGAGCGCGCACCTAAGCCGGCTGTGTACCCGCCCGAACGAGCACCTCAACGTACGGCAGATCATCTAAGTCTTTGAGTACGCGTCGCGCGGCGTCAAGATTATCGCTCACTCCGATGCTAACGAATCCCTCAGGATACGTGCCAATGCCTGTAAGTTTCGCTCCGTTGATCCGAAGCTCTTTCGCCCGCGCTTTTACCTCACGGCCAACTTTCGCCAAGTCGTCGGAGGACACCGCGGAATCTCGAATTTCAAGCTCGACCTTGAACGTGCGCCCGATATTTCGCAGAGCCTTGTCGAACTGTGCATCCGGCATCCGGAACACGACAAGCCTCTGAGGTGGCGAGCACGGACGGAAACCGGTGTACTTGGCGGGGAATTTCCTGGACCCGAGGCGTTCGATCTCAGCGGCAGCGGGAATCAGTTTCGAAGATGCCCCGTTGGGTGCGTTGCATGCCGGACCTCCCCACGCGCCAGGGTCACCACTCGCCCCGGACGGCGCAGCCGCCGGAGCCGCAACGACCGTGTCTGTAGAATTACTGTCAGGATTCATGGAACCGGTTAACATGGCCGCCACAACCACTGCCGCGATAGCGGTACTTCCTTGAGCAGCCACCCGATGGCGGCGCGAGCGCAGCGCGCGGCTACGCACATCCATGAGATCCGGACCCTTCATCCTCTCGGGCTGGCTAGCGTCCAGCGATAGGTCCGAACGGGGGATGGTCATGTGTCCGCCCTCTCCTTCATCACCTGTGATAGACGCGTTCTGCCTCGGTGAAGATTCGTCTTCACACTTGTCTCGCTTGCTCCAAGGATTTGGGCAACCTCTTTTACCGAAAGATCTTCCAAATAATGCATTTCAAGCACAGTCCGTTGCCTGGGCGGCAACAGTTTAAGCGCTCGGTCTAGATCAATGTTTTGAACTAGGGCCTCATGCGAATCACTAACATGATCGCGAGTAGCCATCTTCTTGGCTGCTACACGAATTCGCCGCAGACGAGACCGACCTAAGTTAAGAGCTACCAGCTTCACCCAAGCCTCGGGTTCCGGGTGCTGGGAAACCGTTTCCCACTTCGTGTACGCCCGAGCGAAAGCATCCTGCGCAAGGTCCTCCGCCTCATGCATCGATGCAACCAACCCTCGGACCGAGCGCACGACGCGCGAGTAGGCGTCGTCATAGAACTCGGCGAAGCCCTCAGGCGCTGGGACGTTGTTCACAACCTGCTAACGCGCAGCGCCCGCAGAAGGTTACATCTGGATTTTACTGGGGCGATTGCCGAATACGGCGAGCACTATAGCCCAGTCCCGTCCATCACGGGCGTAAACGGACAAACAAGCCTGACGAAGCACGCCACGTACGCGCACCTGTCCGCGAAGGGGTCGACCGCTGCGTCAGTACCGCCACACTTCGTCCGCTGGCAGGCCATGTCGACAAGGGGCAGGCACTTGGCACCCGAGGCAGCCCCGCAGGCGCACGACGGCAGACAGCAGGGCCCCTCCTCCCCCCGCCGCGCGGTGGTGGAGCCGGGCCGCACATGAGGCAGGCACCTAGGGGACTATGCCTGCTCACTCCACCCATCCGATGCCGGTGGTGCGGGCCGATCCGCATAAGTCATTGTTGGTCAGAGATAGTCGAATAGTTTCCAAAGGAGTCGGGGAAACTCCCATATCAGCACCAGGCTGCAACTGAGATGCCAACCAGGCAAGGCCAAGGTTCACCCGTCCGGCGCATACGGCTGTACCAGTGGGCGTAAGCTGCTAGGAAGGTAGTACGCGCCCAATTCACCGCCGATGGAATTGCTGACGCGCGACAGTCTGACGGGGGATCACTGATGCATATCAGAGCAGCGTTCGGAACTGCAATGGCCGGAGTACTTGCAGTGGCGTTAGGTATGCCCGCAGCCGACGTGAGGGCGAACCCGAGCAACTATCCAATAACCGACGCTCCGCCCCCAGAACCTTCCGAGGACGAAAGTACTCCCGTCAACGAGAAACAGGTGGCGCTGGGTACCGCAATCCAGGTTATGGCCGGGTTCTCGGGTGGCCCCTACGAGCGCCCCGAGCGCGATACTGGATATATGTCCGTCGCCATGCCGTCAGGCGACCAGCCCATGAGGTTGTGGTGGAAGGGGGAAGTGCCCGCCGACATCGCTGCGATGATCGAGGAGGCGCGAAGAGAATTCCCCATCGACGTTCTACCTTCGGAACGTTCGCGGGTGGAAGTCAAGGAGTCGACGCGGCCGCTCGCCAGGTGGTTAGATCCGAAGACGAACGAGCATATGGGCCAGATTTCAGGACCTACTGACGTTTCCGTGGGTGGTTTGATCATGGAAGGCGTCCCGGCAGGGACGGGCAGAGTCCGCCGCGGGTGAGCATTGCCATAGCGATGAGCGCCTCTGGTGAGCGGAATCCGTAAGCTCGTCGGGTCAGCACGCGTAGGTGGACGTTGGTGGCTTCGGATCGGGCGTTGGACAGCCCGTGATCGAGGGTGTTGCGGATCAGCGGGGCGTAGCGCTCGATCGTTTTGGCGAGCTTGACGAACGCGGGCAGGCGGGACCGTTTGGCCCAGGACAGCCAGCCGGCCAGCAGCGCTCGGCCGCGTTGGCCCTTGACGGCGAAGACCTCGCGGAGCTGTTCTTTGAGCAGGTAGGCCCGGTACAGGCCCTTGTTCGTCGCGGCGATCTCGGCCAAGCGGGTCCGCTGATCACCGGTCAGATCACCTGGGTTCTTCACCAGCGCCCACCGCGAGCCCTTCATCGTCTCGGCCTGATCGCCCCGCCCGGTCCGGCGCAGCTCGTTCCACAGGCCGCGGCGGACCTCGTCGAGGGCCTTGGTCGCCCAGGCCACGACGTGGAACGGGTCCAGGCAGATGACCGCCTGCGGAGCCCGTTCGCGCACGACAGTGTGGATCCACTCGGCGCCGTCGGCGGACACGTGGGTCAGCGCCGCGGCCCGCTCGTCGCCGAGGGCATCGAAAAAGGCCCGCACGACGTCCTGGTCGCGGCCTTGGCCGGCCCACACCAGCCGACCGGTGTCGTGGTCGACGACGCAGGTCAGGTACCGATGCCCTTTACGGTAGGCGATCTCGTCGATCCCGATTCGGGTGAGCCCGCCAAGCTGGTCAACCTTGCCCGCTCGGTCGGCGACAACGCGGGTCACGATCGCGGCCACCGTGCGCCACGACACCCGCAACAGCTCGGCGACCACGACGAAGGAGGCATTCGCGGCCAGCCACGCACAGGTGTCCTCGAACGCGGCGCTGTGCCGGGACCCCGGCCGCGCCCAGGGAACCGCCGCGACCACCACGCCGTGCTCCTCACAGACCACCCGCGGCGCATCGGCTTCCAGATAGACGCGCACCGTGCCCAGGTCGAGCGTGCGCCAGCGTCGCCGACCATCGCCGCGGTCGTATCCGCCCGCGCGGCGCCCGCACCGCGAACACCTCGACCGTCGCGTCCGCACTGGACGAACCGCAGCGACCAGGATCTCCTCGTCGGCCTCCTCGACGAGCTCGACCGATTCGATCACCGTTTGCTCGACCCCGAGCAAACCCCGCCATACCCTTGCCGTGCGCACGCCGTACTCCGCTCCCTGGTTCCTGTTCCTAGACAGCTCAGAAACCTAGACGTAGTACGGCGTGTCGCGTTCACACCAAGATCAACTCACCCACGGGAACAGCAGAAGAGCCAGATTTCACCCGAACTCTCAAAAGCAAACATCAGAATCACATCGATCGGGTACATGTCCGACGGGCGCGGTATTGAGGTCACATATCTGCCGAGAGACAAAAGGCTGCCAGCGCCGAAACCTGAAGTCGTTGTCCAGGTCGTCCAGGAGATCACTGGTACGCCGGTGATCCGCGCTCGTGAGACAGCGCCCCAGCCCGCCACGCGCACCGATGCGGCCGAACCTTGGAGTGCCGGCATGTGGATCCATGAGTATGGGTCCAGTGGCAGTCTGTACCCGTGGTGTACGGCCGCTTTCGCGGTTCGCAAAGACAACAAAGACATGATGATGAGCGCGGCCCATTGCATAAACGGGGCGCCGAATCAGGCGGACTGGTATAACGGCCCAGTTTCGAGCCAGAGCATAGTGGTGTGTGACAACGCGAACTTGAATGGTTCGCTCATCATCCGGGGAAGAGATACGGCACTGCTTGTGATCGATGGTCCCGGTGCGTGCGACACCGGTGACATCGACAACGTGTGGTACGGGGGAAACTGGAACGACGGTACACCACTTCGAGAGGTTGATGGCGTCAACGCATCTACCGCGGAGCTGAGCCTTCAAGATCAGTTAATTAAAACGTCCGGCTCCAGGACGGGCGAGCTGCTCCTCGTGGTCAGCGATAACGGATTGGGGTGGGAATTCCCTTGCGACGAGGATTGGGACCCAGACGAATTTTGCGACGGGGTCAAGTCGGAGCGTCGACACACCGAGCCGTCATCGATCGCCTCGGCAGTCGGCGATAGCGGAGGGCCGGTGGGCAGGACAAGAACTCTCACAGATGGCACCAAACTCGTGGCACCGCTCGGAACAATCTCCGCAGTAGGGGATGGCCTGGACAGCGTGTCATGCAACCAAGAGGGCTCTAAGGATGAAGTCCGCGGCGACGACGCTCAAGCCACCATCGATGGGGATTGCGGCCTGTACATGTACTACATGCAGGTGAAGCCACTTCTCGCGGCCGGCGTGTGGAATGCGGTGATCATCGGGCCGTAGCCCCATGGATCAATCGTCAAGACCTGTGGATGAGGAAATTCAGGCAGCCTCCTGACTGGTCGTCACACTTTCCTTCTCGTCAGGGCGTTCGACCAGTTGGCCGTCCTTGAACACAGCCCCGGCGCGGACCAGGGCGACGAGGTGGGGTGCGTTGACTGCGCGCCAGCGGTCCTGTGCTGCGAGCATGAGCTTGAACGCCATGGCCAGTCCGGCGGCGCGGGAGGCGGGGCCGCGGGTGACCTGACTTTTATCACCGCGGCGGGATCGGATCCGGCGTAGCGCTGTGACCTGCGGGTTCACCTGGTGGGCGGCCCGGATTTGCGCACTAGGCCGGGGCTTCTAGGGTCGGTGCGTGGCCTACGTGCGGACGGTGAAGACGTCCTCGGGCGCGACGGCTGTGCAGATCGTGCATTCCTCGCGGCGGGGCTCGCGCAACATTGAGCACCTCGGGTCGGCGCACGACGAGGTCGAGTTGGCGGCGTTGAAGGTCGCGGCCGCGGCGCGGTTGGCCGCGGGCCAGCACGAGCTCGCGCTCGGGCTGGAGCTGGAACCTGCTGGGACCGCGGATCGGCCGTTGGAGATCGTGGCCTCGCGGATGGGGCACCTGTGGGAGGCGTTGTGCCGGGCTTACGACGCGCTCGGGTTCGATACGGCGGCCGGCGGCGACGAGGTGTTCCGGGGCCTGGTGCTGGCGCGGATCATCGAGCCGACGAGCAAGGCGGATTCACTACGGGTGCTTGCCGAGGTCGGTGTCGCGAGCGCGTCCTACCCGACGTTGAATCGGCGGTTGCCGGTCTACGCGAAGGATTCCTGGCGGGATTCGCTGGCGGCGGCGTGTGCTGCGCATGCGGCGTTGGGGCCGGCGTCGTTGGTGCTTTACGACGTGTCGACGCTGCATTTCGAGACCGACAACGCGGACGGGTTCCGGGAGCCCGGGTTCTCCAAGGAACGGCGTCTGGATCCGCAGATCACGATCGGTCTGCTCACCGATGCGACGGGGTTCCCGCTGATGCTGGAGGCGTTCGAGGGGAACAAGGCCGAGACCTCCACGATCCTGCCGGTGATCACCGCGTTCATGACGGCCCATCAGTTGTCTGATGTGATCGTAGTTGCGGACGCCGGGATGATCTCCGCGGCGAACCAGGTCGGGATCGAGGAAGCCGGGCTCTCGTTCATCCTCGGCACCAGGATCCCCGAGATTCCTTACATGGTCGCGCAGTGGCGACGCGAGCACCCGGGCCAGGACATGCCCGACGGGCACGTGCTGACCCAGCCCTGGCCGGCCACCGCCAAGGAGAAAGAGCGTGGCAAGCGGGACAAGACGATCTACTACCAGTACTCGCAAGGCCGGGCCCGGCGCAGCCTGCGCGGGATCGACGAACAGGTCCGCAAAGCCGAGGCGGCCGTCGCGGGGAAGGCGCCGGTGAAGCGGAACCGGTTCATCGCCCTGGCCGGGGCCACCAAATCGGTGAACCGGGAGCTGGAGGCCAAGGCTCGCGCGTTGGCCGGGATCAAGGGCTACACGACGAACATCGTCGCGCCGAACCCGGAGTTTGTGATCGGTGCCTACTCCCAGTTGTGGCGGATCGAGAAGTCGTTCCGGATGTCCAAGCACGACCTGGCCGCCCGGCCGATCTACCACCGCAAGCGCGAGTCCATCGACGCGCACATCAACATCGTGTTCGCCGCGCTCGCGGTCACGCGGCTGATCGAGGCACGGACCGGGTGGTCGGTCAAGAAGTTCGTGCAGACCGCCCGGCGCTACCGCACCGTCCAGATCCGCGCCGGAGACCAGCTGCTCACCGCCGAAGATCCGATCCCGACGGAACTACGCGACGCCCTCGCTCAGATTCTCTGACGGAGGTGCGCACTAAATTGATAAGAGTCAGGTCACACTTTCCTTCTCGTCAGGGCGTTCGACCAGTTGGCCGTCCTTGAACACAGCCCCGGCGCGGACCAGGGCGACGAGGTGGGGTGCGTTGACTGCGCGCCAGCGGTCCTGTGCTGCGAGCATGAGCTTGAACGCCATGGCCAGTCCGGCGGCGCGGGAGGCGGGGCCGCGGGTGAGTTTCTGGCGGTGTCGCACGGTGGCGAAGGTCGACTCGATCGGGTTGGTCGTGCGCAGATGGACCCAGTGCTCGGCTGGGTAGTCGTAGAACGCCAGCAGCACGTCGAGGTCGTCGACGATCTTCGCGACGGCCTTGGTGGCCCTGACATGGCGGATTCCAGTCATCGTCGCAACACCTACATGGTGAGGGGTTGCAGCGATGGCGGGTTCAGGTCGGCCAGGGCCGGTGCCGTTGACGGCGCAGCGGGAGCTGTACGCGCGTCTGGTCGGGCAAGGCATGTCCAACAGCGAGGCGTGCCGGCAGGTCGGGGTGAACCGGCGCACGGGGACACGCTGGCGGTTCGGGCGCAGCATCCCGGCCACCTCCGGCCCGCCCCTGCAGTATCCGGCGGTGATCACCACCGAGCCGAGACCGATCTCTCCGCGCTACCTGTCCGAGGACGAGCGTGTCGTCATCGCCGACCTGCGCCGGGCCGGCGCGACCGTCCGCGCGATCGGTGCCGAGCTCGGGCGCAGCCCCTCGACGGTCAGCCGTGAGCTGACCCGCAACGCCGACCCGGACACGTGCAGGTACCGGCCAGCGAGGGCCCAGCGGCTGGCCGCAGAGCGTCGAGCGCGGCCGCGGACGCGGCGGGTCGACCGTGACCCGGTCCTCGCCGGGTTCGTGCAGGACAAGTTCGAGCAGCGGTGGAGCCCAGAGCAGATCAGCCAGGCGCTGAGCGTGCAGTTCGTCGGCCAGCCCGATCGCCAGCTCGTCCCGGAGAGCCTCTACCGGGCCGTCTACGACCGCGGGTGCGCGCTCACGCGGGACTGCGACGCCGTGCTGCGGACGCGACGGCGGCGTCGGATCCCTGACAGGCAAGCAAATGCGCGCCGCACCAACGCCCTGCCCGCTCCGATGACGATGGTCAGCGAACGGCCGGAGAGCGCGGCCGACCGCCTCGAGCCGGGCCATTGGGAGGGCGACTTCATCATGGGCGCCGGCAACCGTTCCGCGATCGGCACGCTCGTCGAGCGGACCAGCCGCAAGACCGTCCTGGTGCACCTCGGACGCGACAAGTCCGCCGCCGCGCTCCGCGACGCCCTGATCGCGATCTTCAGCTCGCTGCCACCCGAGATGCGTCGGTCGCTGACGTGGGATCAGGGCAAGGAGATGAGCGCCCACCTCGAACTCGCCCGCCTCGCCGAGCTCGCCGTGTTCTTCTGCGAGAAGTCCTCCCCGTGGCAGCGCGGCAGCAACGAGAACACCAACGGCCTGCTGCGCGACTACTTCCCCAAGGGCACCGACCTACGGGTCCACACCCCCGAGCGCCTGGCCGCCGTCGCCGCGCAACTCAACGACCGCCCGCGCAAGATCCTCGACTGGGCGACCCCCGCGGCGGTCTTCGACAGCCACCTGAACAGAGTGCTCATCGCCACCGTCGAGCCCGTCATCCTCAGGCCGGAAACCCTGTCGCTACAGTCGAATCACGGTCTCGTGTTGCGACGATGACTGGAATCCGCCCCGTCACCCCGGGGCCAGTTCGGGTTGACATAGCCACCTTTCGCCCCCCATCCCCGAGTCAGGGTCTATCACCCGTTCGGACTAGTTCGCAGAGCTTTCGTCAAATTGTCGAGTGCTCCTCGGCAACCGCCAGCGAAGTCGACGCCGACGTGCCCGCCTCTCTTGATGTGTGCGCGCCGAGGCTCGAGATCGACCGATCAGGACGCGAGCGCCGGATTGCGCGCGGCGACCGTCATCGCCGCGCGGGCCGGAGGACGCATCGACTCGTCGCATGTCGCCCGTACCGCCGCCGCGATCGCCGGCCCCGATAGCGCAGCCTCGCCGCCGGTCGCCAACCGCTCGACCAGGCCCGGCCAGCCCGGCGCCCCCAGGAGCAGGACCGTCACCCGGCGGGCCTGCCACGGCGGGATGCCCAGCCCGATGGACATCTCCCGCCAGCCGTGGGCCTTCGGAGTCCCCGACGGGTTCTGCCGGGCGTGCTCCGACACGTGCAAGACCGCGGCACGGGCTGTAGCGGGGCGCCAGCCGTGGCGGGCGAGCAGGTCGACCACCACCTCCAGCCGCCCGCAGGACTCGACCTCCGGGAGCCCGTCATCGGCGGGGTCGTAGCCGGCCTCCATCAGCACCGAAAGGCTGAGTGGCCGCGCGAGGGCCGCCGGGTCGGCGACGTCGCTCCAGTCACGCCGTGGCCGCGGCTCCGCGGTGCCATGTGCCTGTCGGAAGCGGTGGATCCGCCAGGCCGAACGCGCACTCGTCCCGTACACCTCGGCCATCCGCTCGCCCAGGACAGCAGCTCGGACGGCGGCGTTCACCACTCCCCACGGCGACTCCGCGGCACGGAGGCTCGGAGCCCGGAGCGCCTCCCAAGCGGCCGCCCACCCGGTCGACTCCGCGTACTCGGCCTCCGCGCCGGTGAACCCCACCGTCCGCACGACCGGCCGCACCACCTTGCGCATCGCGTACTCCAGGACCGAACGGCCAGCCCCGCCGTCCCAACCCTCGGCATCGATGCGACCGAGCGCGCCCCAAAGCTGTTCGGCCGTGCCGACCTGCTCTCGGGTGCGGCCGTCCCGGTTGTTCTTAGTCGTTGTCATCGGTTCTCCCACGGTCGTCGTCATGGGAGGACCGTCGTCGCGGCCGATTGCCGAACCGCTTGCCCAGATCACGAATCCGCAGGTCAAACGATTGCCAGTCCGCTTGCCCAGTCACCGGCTACCCGGAGTCAGCGGCTCGGCAAGCGCCCCGGCAATCACCTCTGTTCACCCTGGCTACGACCTCGCTCGAGGCGAGAAGGCACCGCGCACCGCGTAGTTGAGAGGGAGCACGTATGTCGACCCACCGCCGCCCAGCCCGTCAGCCCATCCCGGCCCAGACCGGCCCGAACCGAGAGTTGCTCACCGTCGACCAGGCCGCGGAACGCCTGGGCACCCCGGTCCGGTTCGTCCGGCGGCTCGTTGCCGAACGCCGGGTGCGCTTCTACAAGGTCGGCCGCTACGTCCGCTTCGACAGCCGCGACCTCGACGCCTTCGTCTGCGCTGGCCTGGTGGAGCCCTGCGACGGGAGCGGGCAATGAACTTCCTTGGACCCAAGGACTCGGTGGACGTCCACGACCCGGATATGACCGCCGTACGGGTTGCCCGCCTGCTCGCCGAGTTCACCCGAGCCCTGAATTACGCCACGCTTCCTCATGACCCGCGCCTGGAGTACCCGAGCGACGTCTCGATGATCCTCATGGAACTTCACGTGGCGCTCAGCCGACTTCCGCAGGTCTGCAGCCAGCTCGCCACATACCTCCGTCATCACCGGGATGGCGGTGTGCTCCACGCCGAACGCGGATTCCCGCATGCGGGCAACCCGGCGGCGGCCGTGGCAGCGGCATCCGCGGAACTCCATCTAGCGGCCCTCGCGGCGCACACCACCAGCAGGATGCTCGGCCGCGCCGAGGCGGCGATCAGCGGGTTGTCCCGGATCGAGCGCACCGGCAGGCGCGGCGCGCACCCCCACCCCAACGCGCCCGAGCTCGCATCGCGCGACGTCGGTGGAGTCCCGAGTTGCACTGGGAGACAAATTCAAAAGGGGCACCAGGTCGGCTAAGGGTTCCTATACAGGTCGTCGCTCGTTCACCGAGGCTCACCGCAGCGAGCGGGACAATACGCCCATGCAGCAGGCCCCCGACCGCGAGATCGAGGTGACCGAGCACATCCACGCCGATGACGGCAACGCCGTCGCGGTCTTTCACCCCGCCCCGGACGGCACACAGGGCATCGGCTTCCTCAGCAGCGGCCCGGGCCTCAAGCACGGCGGCGCCCGACTCAGCAGCGACGGCGAGCTGAGCGACCACATGTCCGGCGAGGTGCACGAGAAGAAGGCCGGCGAGCTGGCGGCCTCGCTCCTCCTCGTCGAGCACCTTCGCTCCGTGGGAGAGACGTGGGGCGATCCTCAGCACTGGTCGCCGGCCGACCGCTCACAGGATGAGCGCGGCGTGGACACATGGGCCACGGACACGACTGCCCGCCGTCGCCAACTGCTGATCCAGGTCACGACTCCGGAGACAGAGGCACAACGGGTTATCCGCACTGGCCAGCGGTTCGAGCGTCTGGCCGACGTGGACACCGCGGCGGCGGCGATCCGCGCCGCCGTCGAGAAGAAGCGCCACGCAGCGGACGTCCGGGTCACCCTGCTGGTCGACGCCACGGCCACGCCCCGCCACTTCCTGCCGGCCGTATTCACGGCCTTCCGCGACCAGCACGGGCCCGAGGTCGCCGGCCTTTACGGTGCGATCTGGATCGTCGGCAGGGGCGGCCCGAACGGAGCCGCGGAGCGACTGGACGTCACGACGAGCGGCTGAGCGACCGACCCGAAGATCAGTTATCGCAAGCGGCGAGCCTGCTATCCCTCCTGCAGAAGAAAAGTGGGCGCGGCCCCGGCCCGATCAGACCCACTTCGCGAGCACGATGTGCGGCCCTTCGATGTCGACCGGCACCCGCCATGTCTGGTCGGGCTTGCCTCGCCTCGGCCGCCAGCAGGTGACCCAGATCCGGACGGTCTCGTTCCCCCACTCCCCAGTCTCGATGCGCCACATCGTCCGCTGCCCGCCCTCAAGCGGCTTCGCCCACTCCGCGGTCTTCCTCGGCGCGCCCAGCTCGACACCGTCCTGGCTGTCCGGGAATACGAGGACCTCCGGCTTGTCCGGCAGCAGGACCGACAGACCGCTCAACGGCTCCGACGAGTCGAGTTCGATCCACAGCCGATACCAACCGCCGCCGCTCATAGGCTCGGTGTCGCCGTGTATCTTCGGCTCGCGCTCGTCGTGGCGCCGTTCCTCGTCGCGGACGTCTCGGCGGCGGGTGAACTCCCAGCTGCCGATCGCGATGACCAGCGCGTCAGCGAAATGACGAAGGCCGCGATGGTCGGCGCATCCCACGCCCCGCCCGCAGCCGCTGGCGGGGTCGGCGGCGTTGTCTCCACGAATCGCACGGCGTCCCCCTCGATCACGCTGTCGAGGATCCTTCTACACCTCAGCTCCGACAGTCCCCGGTGCGCGGGCGACGCGCGACGCGCGCGCACGGGCGTCCGACGGTCAGCGCAGCTTGGAGATGTCCTCTCCAGCCGCTCCGAGAGACCGACCGCGCACGCCCATTTCGTGCCCGTTGCGTGCCCGATCGAGCCTGTCGTGCCCGATTCGTGCCCGATAACACGGCCAACAGGAGTCACCAATGGACTGCGACGGACACCTCGCCAGGGAGTCGCCTAAACCACCGTTTCCGCAGGTCAGCGCCACGAATGACCTGCTCCGAGCGGAGGGCGAGAGATTCGAACTCTCGTTCGGAGTCACCCCCGAAAGCGGTTTTCAAGACCGCCGCACTAGGCCACTATGCGAGCCCTCCTGTCTGCGGGTTACCCCTTCGCCGGTCGTCTGGCCGTGTTGCTGGCTCGCGACTGGCTCGCGCACTTCCGCAGGAGCGACCTAGGTTTCAGCCGAGGCCGGGCCCAGTTTGGCACGGTCAGGATTCGCCCGCGCTTCTGCGTGATCCGCTACCCGATCCGCAAGTGGACAAAGTGTCTCGGTGGGGCGCGGTGAGAGGCAGGTCGCGGGCCAGCAAACGCGGGCCCCGCAAAAGTTGACGCGATCTCGAGTCGACTCCTCCATACGTGCCAGGCCGATGTTGCGAACACAACGGTCGTGATGGTGTTGGCGAGCACATGCCACCAGATCCTGTAGGTCCAGAGGCCAGGGCCGGGCCCCATAAGCCCGAACCACGTCGAGACGCCGATGGCGCGATCGGCGCCGAGCCCGATCGAGAGTGTCAGCGCAAGATGCTCCACGCAGTGCAGGCCTTGCATCCAGCCGGCAAACCGGCCCCAGGCGTAGGCGCGCGTGTGCCGGGCTCGTCGAGTGATGAACAAAACGCCCATGACACCGGCCAAGAAAATAAGGTTGCCAACGAGGTGCAGGATCTCCATTCCCTGAGTTGGCGCGGACGGATCGATACGACCAAAGACATGGGCCGCGCCGGCAGCCCAGGGAGACATCCAACCCGGGGATTCCGGGTGTGCCACCCAAAAGCCGACTTGGACGAGGTGTTCCTGCAAGTGACCCACCTGCCCGAACAAGCCGATCACGACGAGGGCCCCAGCAATGTGATAGGCACGGGAGCCTTGTCTGTGCCGACGAGACAACGCCAACGAGATCACAGTCGCCCACATCGCCACCGCCCAGCCCAGTAACAGGAATGCGCTTACCGATTGCCATAGCGCGACATGTTGGTCCATTGGTCCTGTTCCTGCGAGCTAGGGGTCGCATCACCGAACCCCTGATGAACGTACCTTGCGTTGGCGCCTGATGAAATTAGAGAGCGCGAGCCGATGGCGGGTGCGTAGAGGATCCTCGACGCACCCGCCCTCCGGGCCAGCTATCCTCGCGGCCTCCCCGGGGGCGTCAATCGTCCCGCGGGAGCATCGAACTACGCGCTTGCATCGCCTCGCCGTCGGCGAGATGAGGTCACCAGCAGAGCAGCGCCGCCGCTGAGCAGAAGAAGAGCTCCGGCGGTGAGCGGGGTCTCGACAGAGGACGCGCCTGTGCGTGGAAGCGCTCCGCTTGCATGGTTGCCCCCCGCTGCCCTGCGCGAGGGTTCCTGCTTCGCGTCCCTGACTGCTGTCGGGCTGGCCGGGGCGGATTTGGGGGCGGGCGTCCGGGGCCGCGAGGCCTTGGCAGGTGGCGGTGAGGCGCCTGCGGCAGCGGAGGATGTGACGCCGCGGGCCGGATCGGAGGCACTGTCGATCAGACCTGCGTGCCACGTCAGGTCCCGCTGACCGCGGGCCAGGACGATCTCAGGAGTCGTTCCGGTCTCGGGATCCGCGGTCGACTCGACGGAGTGCTTGGCGGGCCCTCCTGATGCGTATCGGGTCGTGAACTGCAGGCCGTCGGGAACTGATCCGGGGGCGAAGGTCAGACGATATTGTTCTGGATCGGACGTCGGGTCGAGGTTCTCGAACTCGTACGTGCCGTCGGCCCCCGTCTGCTGGGTGGCGATAAGATCGCCGTCGGAATTAGTCAGGGTAACCTGCACGCCTTTCACTCCGCTCTCGCCTGCCGTCATGATGCCGTCGCGATTCGCGTCCTTCCAAACCCTGCCGCCGAGCGCCGTATCGGGGGCATCCTCCCCGCTCATGATGGGGTCGAGGATCGTGCCGAGAAGGAACTGGAGATTAGCGAAAGACCACTCGGGGTGAATGTCGATCAGGCGCCCGGGGTCGGCAAGCAGGTCCTGGGCATTGGTGATCTGCCCCGCAAAGGTGCTTGCCACGGCACCCGGCAGACCGCCAGGGCCGCCAGTGACGTCCTCGATCATCATCTGCGGGTTACGCGTGAAGAACAGGATCGCATAATTACCGGCCTCGCCGAGGGTGCCGTTCCGGGTGTAGACGAGGATGTCACGGGGATCGGATCCGGGGATGCCTTCCTTCGGGAAGCCCCATCCGATAAACTGCCCGGTGCCGAGGTCCACGACCGCGAACGCACCGCGAGCGGTGTCTAGCATCGACTTAACGGGACCGGTCTTGGCGAGTTCGTTACCTATTTTCAGTATCGGCTCGGCCGACGCGCCCCACCTTCTGGTGGTGGGACAAAGGTCTCCTCGTCCGGTCAACAGCGCGGCCAGGTCGGACGTTCCCGTCCCCTTGCAGATTTGGACCGGCGCCGCTCCTGGCTTCGGCGTCGCGGTGAGGGTGATGTTGTCGAAATCGAGGTTGCCCCACGAAGCGGCGGTCTCGGCATGCACAGCGGCCACCTTCACGCTGATCCGGTACTGCTTTCCGTGCACCAATTTGCTGCCGTCGAAGGAGACACTCCGGTGCAACCATTGGTTCAACGGCATCGTCGGTGAGGGGGGTGAAGCGGTAGTGACGACCCGGCCGGCATCGTCCATGATCTCCACCGCGTAACCGGCGTGCCCGTCGCCGTAAAGCTGGTAGCTCTGGCGCACATCGAAGCTGAGGTCCCAGTTTGCGTCGGTGGTTCCCGAATACGTGAACAGAGGCGAAGACCAGCGGCCGCTTCCGGCCTGCGGGGTACACGGTGCGAGTCCGAGAGACGTGCCGTTGACGCGCAGGAAGCCGTCCCCGTCACCCTCCGGGCCACCCGTGGTCGGGTGCAGGAAGTGCCAGTTCACGCAGGTGATCCCACGCACCCAGCACAAAGGAGAATATTCCTCGTATCCTGCCCAACCGCCCACGCCGCCGTTGAACGCACGGGCCCCTGGCGAACCGGGGTAGATGGTGGACCCGTTCTGACCCTTCTGCCCCGCCGACGCCTTCGTCGACAGTTGGCCGTAACTACCTGCTCCGGACGCCGCCGGCTGGCCTTGCCGGTGGGGCCCGTCCTGGGGTCGAATTGGAGTGGCCGATCGACCAACACGAGATGGTGACGGGAACGTCTTTGTCACTACGGACCGTGATGATTTGGACAACGACTCTGGTCCAGACGGGACTGGTCTCAACTGGGGTCCGGCCCCATCCCGGTCAATCGACTGAGACTCTCCCCCCGGCACGCTCGCGGCCGAGGCAGGCGAGCCGGTCGCGACCAGGCCTGCACCAACCGCCAGCGCGGCCCCGCCGCGTGCACCTGTTCGAGCTGCCACTGAAGAGCGGGAAGGACGTGCGTGTTTTGCCATGCTGGTAACCCCTTGCGGAAGAACGAGGCACGGATGACTGCGGCGCGTCATTGGCGGTCTGGCGACTGCCTCCGAGACGGAAAGTAGAACCACAATCACGTAAAGTGATCGGCCGCACGGGGTCATGGGACTCCATCGCCGAGCACGACACGCCGACGCCGACGCCCCAGGACGTGAAGTTCGCCAGATCCTGACTAGGCGTTGACCAAGATCGTTAACAGCCGACGTACCGGTGGGAACCACGCAGTGTCGCGGAGCGCAGGTTCCGGTCCTACGGAGCATTCGCTCAGCTTCATCGCTGAAGACACTTCGATCAGCTGATTTTCATCCGCAAAATACGTTGTACGCACACCCGCGTGTCCGATGCTCGGGCCAGCAGGATGCACGACCGGAAAGCACCAGATGCCACCCACGAACAGGCCGAAGCCGCCCGGCGCCGAGGTGCAGCGCCGGACAGCACGGGTGTGGAAGCGCTTGCATCGACGCTTTCGAACTTCACGAAGCGAGCACGGCAGAGGCCATCGCTCGCTACCTCGACGCGGCAGTTCGACGCTGGCTGTCGTGCTGGGCGCCGCAGATCGGGCAGTACGACCCACGGTGTGCGGAGGTGGACGGGAATCGAACCCGCCTGGCCGAGCTACTCGGCCACGTCGGTTTTGAAGACCGCGGGGGCCACCAGGCGCCCACACACCTCCGGTGCCGAGGTTAGCTGCGCCGGGTACGGGCGCTCACAGCAGGAGCCGGTGGGAACCGTCCGCGGTCCGCTCGGCCCTGCCGGTACGGGCGAGGAGCTCGAGAACGGGCGTCGCGACGCGGCGCGACGTGCCGAGCGCCTGCCGTGCGGCGCTGACGGTGAACTCGGGGTCGAGGGTGCGCAGCGCCTGCACCGCGAGGTCGTCCGCCCCGGGCAGGAGGACGACCCCGTCCGCGACCCACAACAGTTCGCCGGCCTTGGCGAGCGCGGCCAGCTCGCGCGTGCCCAGCCCGAGCTCGGCCAGCCGGCCGGCGTCGGGGGCCGCGAAAGGGTCCCGCTCGAGGTCGGCGCGCAGCGCGTCCAGTCCGGCCCGCAGCCGGGGCGGCAGGGGCGGGGCGGCCCGCTGCTCGACGCGGCCCTCGCGGACGGCGAGCCCGGCGTCGTGGCCGTGGGAGAGCGCGACGTCGAGGACGGCCTCCACCAATCTGCGGGTGGGCAGCTCGAGCGCACACCGGGCCGCTTCCAGCGCCAGGCCCCGGTCGAGGGCGGTCGCGTCGTGCGCCCGGACCTCCTCGGTGAGCCGGCCCGCGAGCGCCGCCGCCCACGCGGGGTGCAGGAGCCAGCCGTCCACCTCGGGCGCCCCGGCCCACGTGGCCGCGTCCGGCACGCCCATGGAGACCAGCTCCGCCCGCCGGGCGACCCCGCGGCGGGCCAGCTCGTCTGCCACGGTCGGGACGGCCGGCATGCCCGCGATCTCGAGGGCGCGGCGGACGGCTGAGCCTCGCCGGCGCAGGGCGGGCGGACGTACGTCGAGCACGGTCACCCCGGCCACGATCGCCCGGCGTCCCGGATCGCGCAGCACGGCGCGCTCCCCCATGCGCAACGGCAGCCACGGGTCGATGCGCAGGCGCGCTGCGTCCGGGCCGAGCGAGCGCATCCGGACCGCGCGGGCCGCGCTGCCGACATGGAGGCTGAGCTGCTGGCGCAGACGGTCTCCCTGCCCGGTAGGGGTGCCGAGCCGTCCGGACGGGTGCAGGCGGACGTCCACGACGTCCGCGCCCAGCCAGGCTCCCGGGGTGAGGAGCGCGTCCCCGCGGGTGACCTCGGACAGCGCGACGCGCCGCAGGTTCACCGCCACCCGACACACGCCACGGGCCTGCTCGACCTGCTCGCCGAGACATTGCAGGGCGCGTACGGTCACCCGCTGCATGCCCGCGGCGCCCATGAGGTCGAGCTCGTCGTCGACCCGGACGGTGCCGGCGCCGAGCGTCCCGGTCACGACGGTTCCGGCCCCGCGAATCGTGAACGCCCGGTCGATCCAGAGCCGGACGTCGGCGGCGGGGTCCGCCTCGGGCAGCTCCCCGGCGAGCCGGTCGAGCGCGGCGCGCAACTCGTCCAGCCCCACGCCGGTCGTCGCGGACACCGCGACGGTGGGCAGCCCCGCCAGCGGCGTGCCCGCGAGGTGCTCGCGCGCCTCCTCCTCCGCGAGCTGAGGGTCCATCAGGTCGCTGCGGGTGACGGCCACGACGCCGTGCCGGACACCGAGCGCGACGAGCGCGTCTAGGTGTTCGGCCGACTGCGGCATCCAGCCGGAGTCCGCCGCCACGACGAACAGCACGGCGGGCACGGGTCCCACGCCGGCGAGCATCGAGGTGATGAACCGTTCGTGGCCGGGGACATCGACGAAGGCGATCGTCGAGCCGCCGGGCAGGGTGGTCCACGCGAAGCCGAGATCGATCGTCATCCCGCGGCGGCGCTCCTCCGCCCACCGGTCGGGCTCCATGCCGGTCAGGGCGCGGATCAGCGTCGACTTCCCGTGGTCGACGTGCCCGGCGGTGGCTACAACGTGCACGCGAGCACCGCGGCACGCAGGGCCTCGTCCGCCTCGGGCGGCAGGGCCCGCAGGTCGAGCAGGCACCGCCCGCCCTCGACCCGGCCCAGTACGGCGGGGCGACCCGCCCGCAACGCCGCTGCGTACGGCTCGGGCAGGGCGACGGCAGCGCTGGGCAGCACGACGCCGGGCGCGCCGCCCCCGCCGACCGTCGCCTCGGCGTCCACGGCGCGGGCGTCGACTCCTGTTGCGGCGAGGGACGCGGCGAGAGCGCGGGCCCGCTCCCGCAAAGCCTCGAGGTCGGCGGCCAGCGCCGCCTGGACGGGCGGAGCCGGACCCCGCAAGGTCGCCTCGAACGCCGCCAGGGTCAGCTTGTCTACGCGCATCGCCCGCGCGAGCGGGTGCCGCCGGGCGCGGGCGACCAACTCCGCGCCGGGGCCGGGCGCGCCGAGCAGCAGGCCGCCCTGCGGGCCGCCGAGCAGTTTGTCGGCGGACGCGGTCACGACGGCCGCCCCGGCGTCGAACGCGCTCGCGGCGTCCGGCTCGTCAGGCAGGGCCAGGTGCGGTCGCAGCAGGCCCGACCCGATGTCGACGACCACGGGCACGCCTAGACCGCTCAACTGTGCCACCGAGCACTCGGCGGTGAACCCGCGGACCACGAAGTTGGACGGGTGCACCTTGAGGACGAAGGCCGTGGCGTCGCTTACCGCCGCCGCGTAGTCGGCGAGGTGCGTACGGTTCGTCGTGCCGACTTCGCGCAGGCGTACCCCGGCGGCCGTCAGCAGGTCCGGGATCCTGAACCCGTCGCCGATCTCGACGAGCTCGCCACGGGAGACGATGATCTCCGCAGGCTGGTTTGCCGACAGGGCGAGCAGAGCGAGGGCGGCCGCGCCGTTGTTGACCAGGTGCGCCTCCGCCGCACCAGGTACGGCGGCAAGCAGCGCGTCGATCGCGCCCCGACCGCGCCGGCCACGCCCCCCGGTCGTGAGGTCGAGCTCGACGTCCCAGGTCCCGGCGGCGGCCGTGAGCGCGTCGACCGCCGCGGCGGACAGGGCCGCGCGGCCGATGTTGGTGTGCAGCAGCACGCCGGTGGCGTTCAGCACCGGTTGCAGGCTGGCCGCCGTGGCCGGGAGATCAGCGAGGACCGCTGCCACGACTGCTTCCTGACTCGATGTCAGATGTCCGAGCCGAGCGCGACCCTGGGCCGCGACGACGGCCTCCTTCACGCGAGCGTGGCCGAGCCGGCGGATCGCCGCCGCGAGCTCGGGCGCGCGCAGGACGGCATCCGTGCGTGGCACGGCCCGGCGCGGGTCCCGTCCTGCCTCCTGCTCGACAGTCATCTCAGCGCAGGGCGATCCGGCCGGTGCCGCCCCGCACGTAGCCGATGACCGCCGCGGGGTGGCCGAGTTCGCGCACCACGCGAGCCGCCGCCTCGGGCGCCACGCCGAAGAGCAACCCGCCGGAGGTCTGCGCGTCGGCGAGCAGCAGGACCTCCAGCTCGGGGGTGCCGCCGGGGTCGACCACGTCCGCGACCCAGTCGCGGTTGCGGCGCGTCCCGCCCGAGATGTTCCCGGCTTCCGCCAGCTCCCGGACCCCGGGCAGCAGCGGGACGGCGCCCACGTCGAGATCGACGTCGACCCCGGACGCCGCCGCCATCTTGGCGAGGTGCCCGAGCAACCCGAATCCCGTCACGTCGGTGCATCCGGTCGCGCCGGCGTCGAGCGCCGCCCGGGCGGCGGGTGCGTTGGACGCACACATCGACGAAACCGCGGCCTGCATCCGCTCCTCGCCGGCCTCGCCTCGCTTGATCGCGGTGGTCACCACCCCGACCCCCAGCGCCTTGGTCAGCACGAGCACGTCGCCGTCGCGCAGCCCGGCGTTGGTGAGGATCCGGTTCGGGTGGGCTATGCCGACCACGGCGAGCCCGTACTTCGGTTCGGGATCGTCGATGCTGTGCCCGCCGACGACGACGAACCCACCCTCGGCCGCGATCTCCGCCCCGCCCGCGAGAACCTCGGCCAGCGTCTGCAGGGGCAGTTCGGTGGACGGCCACGCGACCAGGTTGAGCGCCAGCAGCGGCGTCCCGCCCATCGCGTAGACGTCCGAAACGGCGTTCTGCGCTGCGATCCGCCCCCACGTGCGCGCGTCGTCCACCACGGGGGTGAAGAAGTCGGTGGTGACGACGAGAGCGCGCTCCGCGTCCAGGCGCCACACCGCCGCGTCGTCGCCGGTCTCGGTGCCGACGAGCAGATCCGGGTGACGCTGCGGGGCGAGCGTGCCCACGATCTCGGCGAGCACCGACGGGCCGAGCTTGCAGCCGCACCCCGCGCCGTGGCTGAACGACGTGAGCGGACGGGTGATCGCCTGGTCGGTCATCTGACGCCTCCTAGGGTGCGCCTGCATCGTAAGGTTCGCTCCGTGAGCGACTCGTGCGAGTACCCGGACAACCCCGTGTACCTCGACAACAACGCCTCGACTCCGCTGGACCCGCGGGTGCTCGAGGCGATGGCCGACGCACTGGCGCGCGGCGGCAACCCCGCCAGCGGGCACGCGTACGGCCTGCGGGCAAAGGCGGCCGTCGACCGCGCGCGGGCGCAGGTGGCCGCGCTGCTGCATGCCGACCCGGCGGAGGTGGTGTTCACCGGGGGCGCGACCGAGGCGAACAACCTCGCGCTCAAGGGCGTCCTGGTCGGCAGCGGCGGCTCCGTCGTGACGTGTGCGACCGAGCACCCGTCGGTGCTCGCGCCCCTGGAGTCGTTGCGTCGGGCCGGCGTCGAGGTCCGCGTGGTCGGCGTAGGGCCGGACGGCGTGGTCGACCTCGCCGCCCTGGCGGCGGCAGTGGACGCCTCCACCCGCCTGGTCAGCCTGATGGCGGTGAACAACGAGACGGGCGTGGTGGCACCGCTCGCCGAGATCGCGGAGATCGCCGGCCGGGTCGGGGCGCTCGTCCACACCGACGCCACGCAGGCGATGGCCTGGGGCGGGCTGGACGCCGCGGCGCTCGGCCTGGATCTGATCTCGCTGTCCGCGCACAAATTCCACGGACCGCAGGGGACGGGGGCGCTGCTCGTCCGCGGCCGCGCCCGGGGACTGCTGCGCCCGTTGCTGGAGGGCGGCGGGCAGGAGGGCGGCCTGCGCAGCGGGACGCACAACGTCGCGGGCATCGTCGGGACGGGCGAGGCGGCGGCGCTCGCCCGCACCGAGGGCGCCGCGGCCTCACGCGAAGTCGCGGCCCGCCGCGACCACCTGTGGACGGTCCTGGCCGCGTGCGGCGGCGTCACGATGAACGGCGCACCGACCGCGCCCGGGACCTTGAACGTCGCCGTGGCCGGTGTTCCCGCCGGCGCCCTCGCCGCCGCGGTGCCGACGGTGGCGTTCTCCGCGGGGAGCGCCTGCCACGCGGCAGACAAACCTTCCACCGTCCTGCTCGCCATGGGGTTGTCACCGCAGCTGGCGGCCTGCAGTGTCCGGCTGAGCCTCAGCCGACACACCACCGATGCCGAGGTCGCGGCCGCCGGCGCCGCCCTGGCGGCGGCAATCGAGAACCTGCGGGAATCCTGATCCGGTGTCATGGCGTCCCACTCGCAGGCTCGGTGACGCACAGTCATCTGATCAATCGTCACATGAAGTTCCTGGTGTGCATCGCGGAGATCTCGGCGGCCTCGGCGGCCGGGAACCCCAGGTGCTCGAGGCGGTGCCGGCGCCCGGCGTCCATGTCGCGCTCGAGGTCCTGGACGCGGGCATACCCCGCAGCGATCCCGGCGACGCTCCACTCGGGCGAGGCCAGCACGACGAGGGCGTCGAACACGTCGGCGTTCAGCCCGCCCGTATCGGCCAAGGCGTCGTGCCGTCGCTCGGCGGCCGCGCGCAGCCGGCCGAGCAGGCGGGAGTCCGCGCGCGCCTGACGGGCCAGGTGCGCGATGCCGAAGGCGACGTGCCGCGCCTCGTCGGCGTGCGCGAGCCGGACGACCTGCCGGGTCACCGGATCCGGGGCGTGGCGGTCGAGAAAGGCCAGCAGGTGCAGGAAACTACCCTCGCCCAGCACGGAGAGCAGGAAGGAGGCGAGCGCGAAGTCGGGCTCGGCGAGCAGGGTCGCGAGCGAGGCGCGGCCCCCGACCGTGGAGGTGCCGAGCGTCCCGCCGCCGAGGCGCGCCCGGCGGGTGAAGACCTCGACGTGGCGGGCCTCGTCCGCGACCTGCACGGCGAGCAACTGCACGACCTCGCGGAAGTGGGGGTGCACCTGAGTGAGCAGGCGCGCGGGGACCAGGAGCGCAGCCTGCTCGTTCTCCACGAGGAAGGTCATGATCTGCACGACCGCGGCTTCGGTGTCGCACGCCGGCCCGGCCGCGGGGGTGTACGCGGACCAGTCGACGGCGGTGGCCGGGTCCCACTGGTTGGCCGCGGCGGCCGCGTACAGCGCGGGCGCCACGTCGGCCCAGACGACGTCGCGTTCGTCGAAGGCACAGCGCAGCGGCGCGCCGCCCGCCTCGACGAGGGCGCCGCGCGCGGCGAGCCCCCAGTCGGCCGCGGGGCGCGCGACGATGCCGTCCGTCCCGGGCCCGCCGGCGCGCACGGCGTCGTGCCAGCGCTGCGCCTGCGCCGGGCCGCGCGCGAGGACCCACCCGCCCTCGCATGTCGACAGGGCGTGCCCGCGCTTGCGGCACCAGGCCGGCAGGTGCACCTGCAGCGTCGGGTCCGTCCCGACGATCGTGACGGCACCGCCGGCCGGCAGGTCCCGCAGCGCGCGCTCGAGCAACAGGTGCGCGCCCGCGTCCAGGCCGAGGTGCTCGAGGTCGATGGTGCCCTGCGGCCCTGTCACGGCATCCCGCTCGCAGGCTCGGTGACGCTCCAACATGGCGTCCCACTCGCAGGCTCGGTGACGCACCAACATGGCGTCCCACTCGCAGGCTCGGTGACGCACCGCATCACGGGCGGTAGCCCGCTGCGGTCACCGCGCCGGCGCGGTCGTAGAAGCCGGCGGCGTCCACGGCGGCGTCGAGCTGGCCGAACCCGCTGTCGCGGCCGGGTTCCCAACGGGTGAGGCCCTCCAGGTCCATCAGAGGGCGCAGAGCGGCGTCGCCGTAGTCCATCCCCAGCAGGGCTTCGACGAACCTGGCGGCGGTCTCGGCGTCAGCGTCGGCCCGCAGCGCCAGCACGCAATGGTCGTAGGGCTCGGTGCGGGCCAGGATCCGCGTCCCCGGCGGCAGCGTGCCCTCGGTGGCGAACAACAGGTGGTTGGAGTCGATCATGCAGGCCGCCGCGACCTCACCGGCGGCGAGCGCTCGGGCCGCGTCCCGCTCGCCGCCGATGTGGTCGCCGTGCAGGCCCACCCCGACCTCGAAGCGGACGACGTCGGTGGGAACGGTCGCAACTCCGTGCGCGCGCAACAGCGCGAGCGGGATCAGCGTGGCCTGCGGGGAATCCACCGCGCCGACGCCCACCCGCTCACCCTTGAGGTCGGTCAGGCGCTGGTACGGGGCGTCGCCGCGCACGACCACGACGGAGGTGAGGTCACGGTCGGTGTCGCGCATGACTGCGGGGACCACGCCCACCCCCGCCGCGGCCGCGAGGCGGCGCGTGCGCACCCATGCCAGCGGCGAGTGCCAGGCCGCATGGATGTGACCCGCCATCAGATCGGAGACCTGGCGCTCGTAGTGGGAGTACAGGACGTAGTCGTAGTCGATCCCCTGGCCGCGCAGCCACGAGCGGAAGCCGTCCCAGATCGGCACGACCTTGGCGTCGTACGCGACCGCGCCCATCACGAGAGTCATCGAGGGAGCCGTCCCTTTCGCCGGGGTCAATCGCGTCCTCGTACGTTATCTGCCCGCCTCCGGACCCCTGGAGACCGTCTTCGCCGCCGACCCCGGCCTACCTCTCGTGTCGCCGATCACATAGAGTTGCCGACCACACCATCGGTTCATCCGGGCGACCCCGGAGACCGACGCGTGCCCTGAAGCCCCGCGAGTTCGTCCCGAGCACTGATCTTCCCAGCAGAATGGAGGAGGCAGATGGCCGGCGTGCGACGCATCGTCCATCGCGTGGAGGCGGCCGAGATCGGCGCGAGGACCTCCTACGCCGAGCGCCGACTGGTCGTCGGTGCCGACGACGTCCGGGCGCTCTTCGCGGACCCGGCGCTGGCCACAGTGCGCGCCCACACCGCCTCGCCCGGCGACTCGGTGCGCATCGTGAAGCCGCTCGACGTCGTCGAACCACGCTCGCGCGGCAGGCAGGGCGGCACCTTCCCCGGTTGGATGGCGCCGGTCAACCGCCCCCGCGGGGGTGACGTGCACGTGCTGCGCGGTGCCGCGGTGCTCGCCGCCGGCTACCTGCCCCGCAACCAGGAGGGCCTGATCGACATGTCCGGCCCGGCCGCGCAGCTCTCGCCGTTCGCCCGCACCCACAACGTGGTCGTGGAGTTCGACCCGGTTCCCGACGCCTCCTGGGTGGACGTCGAGGCCGCCGTGCGCCGCGGCCTGCTGCGGCTGGCCGTGCACCTCGCGGACGCCGCAGCTCGAGGCCACGCCGGACGCCGAGGAGGAGCCGCTGACGCCCTGCCCCGTCGGGTCGAGCGGCGGCCGCCCGCGGGTCGGCGTGATCACCAACCTGCAGTGCCAGGGCGCGTTCAAGGACGTCTACGTCTACGGCAAGTCCCTGTCCGAGAGCCTGCCCACCTTCATCGACCCGGGCGAGATCGACGACGGCGCCGTGGTCGCCGGCCAGTTCGGCCACCCGGCGCTGCGCAACCCGACGTACATCCACCAGAACCACCCGGTGCTGGCGGCGTTGGCGGCCGACCCGGACGTGGCGTTCGGCGGGCTGATCCTGTGCCCCGAGCCGGTCCTGCAGTCGGGCAAGGAACTGGTGTCCGCGCACGCCGCCTGGTTGTGCCGCATGGCGGGCTTCGACGCGGTGATCATCACCAAGGAGGGCGCGGGCAACGCGGACAACGACCTGCAGATGAAGGTCGACGCGCTGGAGGCGGCCGGGGTGCCGGCGATCGCGCTGTACGCCGAGATGTCCGGTCCCGACGGCACCGGGCCGCCCCTGGTCGCGGGGCCGCGGAAGGGTTCGGTGGTCAGCACCGGCAACTACGACCAGCGCTTCGCCCTGCCCGCCGTCGAGCGGGCCCTCGGCGGCAAGCGACTAGAGGTCGCGGGCGCCGACGCGGCGGCCGCGGTCGAGGTTCCCGTGGCGACCGTCCTGAGCGCGCTCAGCCCGCTGGGCGCCGGCCGCTTCACCTGTGCCACCGAGTCCCTGCCGACTCTGACCGAGCCAGCCCCGACCCGGGAAGGGGCCGCCTGATGCGCGTCGTCCACTACATCAACCAGTTCTACGCCGGCCTGGGTGGCGAGGAGGCCGCGGGCAGCGGCCCGCAGGTGATCGACGGGCCCGTCGGGCCCGGCCGGTTGCTCGATCAGCTGCTCGGTGCCGAGCATTCGATCGTCGCCACGGTGGTCTGCGGCGACGACTACGCCTCGACGATCGAGGGCGCGACCGACCACCTGGTGCAGCTGGCGCGCGAGGCCGGCGCCGAGTTGCTGGTCGCCGGCCCGGCGTTCGGCTCGGGGCGCTACGGGCTGGTGTGCGCGCGGCTGACGGCGGCGGCCACCGCCGCCGGCCTGCCGGCGCTGGCCGCTATGCATCCGGACAACCCGGGGCTGGGCGAGGCGGGCACCGCGCCGGTCGTGGCGTCGGGGCCGACCGCCCGGGAGATGAGGCCCTCGCTGGAGCGCCTGGCGCCGGCGGTCGCGAAACTCGCCGCGGGCGGTTCACTCACCGAGGCCGACGGCCGGGTCAGCCGCACCGCCCGCGTCGGACGGTTCGTGGAGGAGCCGGCGGCCGTACGCGCGGTCGCGATGGTGCTCCGGCGCCTCGCCGGCGAGACCGAGGCGACCGAGGTGCCGCTGGGCGGGTACGACTCGATCACCCCCGCGGCACCCGTGGAGAACGTCGCGAACGCCCGGGTCGCGCTGCTCACCGAGGGGGCGATGGTTCCCCTCGGCAACCCCGACCGGGTGGAAGCGGCGCGGGCCACCCGCTGGGTGGCCTACGACGTCTCCGCGCTGGACGCCCTGGCCTCCGGCGAGTGGGAGTGCGTCGACGGCGGGTTCGCCACCACCCACGCGAACGCGGACCCCAACCGCCTCGTCCCGCTCGACATGGCTCGCGCGCTGGAGCGCGAAGGGTCGATCGGCACGCTGCACGAGGACATGTACGTCACGATCGGCAACGGCACGCCGGTTGCCACGGCCCAGCGGTTCGGCGTCGAGTGGGCAGCCAAGCTTCGCGCGGCCGGCGTGCAGGCCGCAATCCTCACAGCCACTTGAGGAACCGGAACGCGTTGCGGGTCAACGCTTGCGAAAGAGGTAGAGCGGGCCGGTATTCCGACCGCTGTCATCACCAACCTGGTGTCGATCGCCGAACAGGTCGGCGCACCGCGCATCGTGGTCGGCGGGGGCATTCCCTTCCCGTCCGGCGACCCGACCATGACCGCCGCGGCCGAACGCGCCTGGCGCAAGCGGCTGGTGGCCCGCTGCCTCGAGGCACTCGCCACGCCGGTGGACCAGCCCACGGTCTTCCAGGTCGCACCTGCACCCCTGTCGACGGAGGCCCCGTGACGAAGGAGGTCAGCGATTCCTGACGCCGTGATCCGAGCCGCCGGCACCTTCCTGGCGCACACCCCGGGCCTGGCCGTGCACGGCTCCAAGCCGTCCCGCTCGCTGGCCGGCAACCCGGAGGCGACGGCCGCATTCGTCGCCGGGCTGCGCAGCTACGACGACGCGATGGGATACCCGCCGCACCAGGTCTACCTGGGTGGCTGCCATCCGCGCGACCTGCCCGCCCGGCCGTGGGCCGGCACGACGCTGCCCGGGGCGCAGCGCTTCGCCCCGTTCGGCGAGATCCTCCCCGAGGACGAGTTCCTCGCCGTGATGGCGCTCGTCGACGAGTTCGGGCTGCTCACCCTGGACCCGGAGTTCGCGGCGCGGGCCACGGCAGCGCTCGCCGCCCATCCGCTCGCGGCGCACTTCGACCTGCCGGCCATCTCCGTCGCGGCCGGCGACGTGGCGGCCAGGCTGGAGAAGGGCGCGCTCGGCCTGCACGTCGCGCCGCACACCCTGGTGGCCGCCCTGTCCGGCGCGCACGAGGAGGACGAGTCGCTCACGGCACCCGTCCTGCTGGAGAACCTGGCGTGCAAGGCGACCGGGACGCTCGCGCTGATGTCGCTGCTGCACGGCAACGGCCTGGACCCGGGCGCCGTGCAGTACACGATCTCCTGCTCCGAGGAGGCCGTCGGCGACCGCTACCAGCGCGGCGGCGGGAACATGGGCAAGACGATCGCCGCCGCCGCCGGGCTCCTCGACTCCTCCGGCTGCGACGTGAAGAACTTCTGCGCCGCCCCGATCCCCGCGCTGGTGATCGCCGCCAGCCTGGTCACCGCCGGCGTGTTCGAACAGGTCGCGGTGGTCGCCGGCGGGTCGCTGCCCAAGCTCGGCATGAAGTACGAGGGGCACCTGCGCAACGGGCTCCCGGTGCTGGAGGACGTGATCGCGGCGTCCGCCTTCCTGGTCACCGCCGACGACGGCGTCTCGCCGCGCATCCGGCTCAACGCGGTCGGTCGGCACCGGGTGTCCTCCGGCGGGGCGAACGCGCAGATCCTGCACGACCTGGCCGTGCGCCCGCTGGAGACCCTGGGCCTGGCCATGACCGACGTGGACGACTACGCCACCGAGCTGCACAACCCGGAGATCACCGAGCCGCAAGGCTCCGGCGACGTCGCCGAACGGAACTACAAGACCTTGGCCGCGCTCGCCGCGCGCCGCGGCGTGATCGAGAAGTCGCAGATCGGCGAGTTCGCTGCGAAGCACGGCATGCCGGGCTTCGCGCCGACCCAGGGCCACATCGCCTCGGCGCTGTGCTATCTCCCCCATGCGCTGGCGCGGCTGCGCTCCGGCGAGGCGCAGCGGGTCCTGCTGATGGCGAAGGGCAGCCTGTTCCTCGGGCGGATGTCGCAACGCTCGGACGGCATGAGCGTGCTGCTCGAGGCCAACCCGGGGCTGAGCAAGGCCCAGAATGAGCCGGCGCTGGAATGGGCTGCACCGTACGAGTAGGCCGCTACGACCAGCGAAACCAACACATGGGAGGCGCGCACATGGGCGAAGTCGTCGAGGCGGGCAAGGAAAACTTCGAGGAGTGCATCGCGTCCGGGGTGGTGCTCGTCGACGTCTGGGCGGAGTCCTGCCGTCCGTGCGTGGCGCTGGCCCCTCGGATCCACGAGATCGCCTCCGAACGGCCGGAGCTCAAGGTGGTCAAGCTCGACGCCTCGAAGGCCCGCCGCCTGTGCATGTCCTACCGGGTCGCCGGGCTGCCGACCCTGATGATCTTTCGGGACGGGCAGGAGACCGCCAGGCTCACCGACTCCAGCCTCACCCGAGCCAAGTTGGACCAGTGGCTGGTCGAGCAACTGGACGGCGAGCAGTCGTAAGCCGAGAGACCCGAAGAGCTAGAGAGAGGAGGGACTGAATGTTCGAAGGTAAGCAGGTCATCATCATCGGCGAACGGGACGGAATCGCCGCAACGTCGATCGCGGCCTGCGTCACCGATGCCGGTGGCGTAGTGGCTTTCATGTCGACCGAGTGCTTCGTTTGAACCTCGGCCGGAGCCATGGACCTATCCACCCAGGAGCGAATCAAGCGCCTGGCGGACGAGCACGGCAGCAACTCGTTGCTGGTGTTGCTGGGTGCGCCCGACGCTGAGAGCGCCGGGATCGCCGCCGAGACAGTTTTGCTCGGCGATCCGAGTTGGGCAGGTCCGTTGGCAGGGGTCCAGTTGGGCCTCGAGGTGTATCACATTCTGGAAGACGAGCCGCGTGCGGCAATCCCGGAAGAGGTGTGGGAGGAGCAGGTCGGCCTGATGGTCGACGTCCTGGACGTCGACGAGATCGTCACCACCATGCGCGAAATGCGCGCGCAGAGCCCGGCCGGGTAGCGCCGGGCGGTCCCGGCGGGCGAGGGCCTGCGGGTTCGGGCACGGACGACACGTCCAGCACCGAACCGTCACGCAGGCCCGCCTCCGGGACTCCGGGGTTCGCCGCCGGAACTCATCGCGGACCGCCGGCCGCATGCGTGGGGTCTCGCTCGGGCGTCAGCTTGCGGGTCAGGACCACGAACTCGAGGTCGTCCCGCAAGGGCAGACCGAATCGCTCGTCCCCGTAAGGGAACGGGCGGACCTCGCCGGTTCGCTCGTACCCGCGCCCGACGTACCAGGCGATCAGATCGACGCGCTGCGCGAGCACGGTCATCTCCATCAGGACGGCCCCGGCCGCCCGCGCGTGGTCCTCGGCGGCGGCGAGCAGCCCCGAGCCGAGACCGGCGCCCTGCGCTCCGGGCCGGACGGCGAAGGTGCCGAAGTACGCGGTGCCTGCGCCCCGGTCGGTGACCGCGCAGCAGCCGAGGAGGCCGTCGCCGTCCTCGGTCACGAGGAACGTCATCTCGGGGAGCGCCAGGTCCGCCGCCAACATGTTCGCAGTGGTGCGGGAACCCTCGATCAGGTCGGCCTCGGTCGTCCAGCCGGCGCGGCTCGCGGTCCCCCGGTAGGCCGAGTGGATCAGCTGAAGCAGCGCCGGGATGTCGGCGACAGTGGCCGGGCGGACGGGTACGGGCATCCCCGAGTCATACCAGCGGCCCCTGCGGGGCGGGCAGGAGGTGGCCGAGGACGGCGCCCTCCTCGTCGACGAGGACGAGCACAGGGCCGAGGAAGCCCGCCCACGCCGCACGCGCCGTCCAGCGGCTGGCGGGGATCGCCCGGCACGGCACCAGATTCGATCCACTGGCGGTCGTCAGCAGCCGCCCGTCGGCACCCAACACCCAGCGGCCGCTCGTGCTGGAGCACTGGTCCCGGCCCAGCCACGTTCCGTCTTCGGCCACGTCGACGTACGTGTGGTCCGGGCGTCGTTCGGTCGCGACGAGCGCAGGCACCCAGCGCCCGACCAGGGCGTCGCGGCTCGCGGGCAGGAGGCCGAGGGGCGGGTCCGCGGGAGGCTCGTCGAGCCGTGCGACCCGGCCGACGCCCCGGCCGACGCACCGACCGGACCGGCGAAAGCCAGGCCGCCCGAGAGGAGGGCCGCGGCGGAAACCGTGTGCCGCCGACGCATTCGTAACCCCTTCCAGACGGCCCGCGGCACCACCGGAGCGGGCCGAGTTCCTATCCGCCCGGGCGCGGGCTGACCGGATAAGGCGCGCAGCCTGTCTCCGTGGCCACCAAATCGCCGAACCGCGCGTTCAGCACGGCATTAGCGATCTCGTCGTCGTTGCAGACGTGCCAGGTCGACGACTCGACGGTCCTGCTGAACGAGAAGCCGGTGCTGGAGGGACGCAGCAGGTTGCCCCCACACCGGTCCAGCGCCCACGGAACCCATGACACGCTCCTCTCCGCCGGATATCCCTACATCGCCGCGGACGGGCCGTTCGTTTCCATGACGGACCCAGACAGGGTAATGATCACCCGTCAGTTGCACGCGGGGGAAGGCGAAACCGACGAGGTCGGGGCAGGCGACACGGGCCGGGGGAGCTCAGAGAACGCCCGCAGGTCGGTGAACCCGTCCAGCCTTTGATCGACGCCGAGGCTCACTCGCCCCTCGAGGACGGTGTGGTCCATCCCGAGGAACAAACCCTGCGGCGCGGCCGCGTACAGCGGGCTTCCCGCCGCGCGGCCGGCGAACTGGTTCCGCACCGGCTCGTTCTCCTCCTCAAGGACCAGGTAGCCGAAAAGCACGACCCTCGTCCCGTCCGGGATCACGTCGCGGAACTCGGACGCGGGCACGTTGGTCGCCCGGTGGAACTCGATATGGACCGCCTCGGCGACTGTTCCCTTCGGCGCCTTGTAGACCTTCGTCGGCGCAACAGTGACGACGAAGCGGTGCCGCGGCCCGTCGTTGGACGCCCCGATGACGCGACCGTCCGCGACGTTCGTGATCGTCCCCTCGACGACGAGATCCACCTGGTCGTACAGCTCTCCTGGGCCGGCGACGGGCTCGTAGTCCGCGGGGAGCGCCGCCGACACGAGCGAGATCGCGGGCAGGGCGGAAGGACAGCCGTCGTCCGGCCCTCCCCCGCACCCTTGGAGCGCGAGCACGAAGGCTACTACCGCCGCTGCCCGAGAGGCCCCCCGAGCGTGCCGATGACACCGAAATTCGTGATCATGCATCAGTTACACGCCTGGGAAGGCGAAGGCGAGCTCGTCGGGGCCGCGGAAGCGAACGCAGGGCGGCGAAGCTCCGCAAAGACGAGAACGAGTAGGACGACGACCCGCTTCACCGGACCGCCCGGGGACGCTCGGCGGCGAGCCGCAGTTCGCTGAGCGTGGACGTCCCTGCGAGCAGCGCCGCGACCGACTTCATCGACACCAGGCCCGGCCGGATCCGTTCGACGTCGCGAGCGGCACCGAGCGCCAGCACGACCTCGACCCGATCGGGGACGGTGCGCCCAGAACCACCAAAGCCGCCCCCCGCACGATCCGAACCGTCACCGCCCACCTCCGCGTCCGAGTGTGTGGGCGAAGGACGCGGCAACCCGCCTAAACGTTCAAACGGGCACCCGAGAGCTCAGGCCAGGTCGCCGGAGAACTTCCCCGGCGAGGCAACGGGGATCTCGTCACGCCGGTACGCCTGCAGGACGCGCATGGAGACCTCGGAGAAGAACTCCTCGAGGGTCGGCGGCAGGCCGGTGGTGTCGGGCGTCCCCCCGGTGCGGTCGAGTTCCTCGACGAGCCGGACGACGAGTTCGGCTTCCTTGATCCGGATCTCCGCGACGGGCATCAGGGCGGACCCCGCGGCGAGGACGATCTCGTGCTCCGCGTTGCCGACCGCGCGGCCGGTGCGGGTGGCGATCGCCAGGACGCGGGGGTGCGTGAAGTTCTCGGTGGCGATCCGCGGGTCACGCGAGGTCACGGTCGGGACGGTGGTCTCCAGCGTGCCCGCCTCGAGCTTGGCCTCGAGCGGGACGCCCCGGAACGTGAGCCCGCGAAACCCGGGGAGCTTCTCGAGTTCTTCCAGCGTCCAGGCCCCCTGGTCGGTCGGATCCGTCATCGACAACCTCCTCGAAGCGGGCGACCGCGCGACGCCCACCCCGATCCTCCCTTACGCCTCTGGCCTCACTCCACCGCGCCGGTGAACTTGCCCGGGCTCGTGAGGGGCAGGGCGGGCCGGCGGTAGGCGCTCAAGACGACGGCGGTGACGTCCGCGGCGAACGCGTCCAGCGAGGGGAACTGGCCGGCGGGCTCGTCGGGTGCGGAGGCGTTCAGGTCGACCTCCTCGACCAGCACGACGGTCAGGTCCGCCTCCTCCACGCGGACGTCCGCGAGCGGCAGCAGCATCACCCCTGGCAGCAGGACGAGCTCGGCCTCGGACGGGTCCGCCCCGAACATCGAGATGTCCCGCCCGGACCGCGTCGCGATCGCGAGCAGCGTCGGGTGCGCGAAGTTCTCGGATGCGACACGGGGGTCGCGGGAGGTCGGGTTCACCAGGGACGTGACGATCGCCCCGCTCGGCGGCGACTCCCCCGCCGGCAGCCCGCGGAAGGTCAGCCCGCGCGTGCGCGGCAGCTTCTCCAGCGCGGCGAGCATCCGCGCGACGCGCGCGCCCATCTCCAGGTCGCTCAAGGTAAAGCCTCTCTGAGGGTGGATGTCCCAGCGTCGGTTATGGTGTCCCAGTCACGGGAGACGACCTCGAACGCGGTGTTCCGGTCGAAGAGGACCTCCTGCTCGTTCCAGTGGCTGGACAACTGCTGGATGTCCACGCCCGAGGTGCTGTCCTCGATCCGGATGAAGGTGTTGCGCTCCCACGCGAAGTGGTTGCCCATCGTCTGGCTGGTGGTCGTGCTGAGGAACCCCGGGTCCGAGATGCGCGCGCCCGGTTGCCAGGCCGCCAGGACCTCGTCGGGGAGGTTCGCACCCGCGGAAGAGCGTGCCGCCCTCGTACCGCGGCAGCTTCGCCAACGCCTCGCTCATCTGCTCCAGGTGGGCGACCTTGGCCGCGTGGAACTCGGCCGGGAAGCTGTCCGGGTCGCGCAGGTAGTGGTTGACGGTGCCGTAGTCGCCGTCGGTGTACTCGAACAACGCCAGCACGTCGTCCTTGATCAGCCGCGGGTAGCGCGCGACGACCGCGTCGGCCCACTCGTCCGTCCCGCGGCCGTACTTGTGGTGCAAATCCCAAAGTTCGGGGAGGGGACCGGCCTCGACGACGAGCCGGGCAGCGTCGGCGAGCTCGTCCAGGTCGTCGGCCCTGTTCAGCGCGGCGAGTTCGTCGAGGTGTGCCGCGCGGGTCCCGCGGGCGGCGACGGTGCCGGCGCCCGCGGTGAACAGCGCGATGACGAGGTCGGGCGCGAGGTGGCCCATCGCGCGGGCGGGGTCGCTCACCCAGGTGTCCCAGTCCAGCAGGGCTTTCGCGGTGTCGTCCCAGTTGACGGCGGCGTTCTTCGCCCCGGCGAACACCGTGTGGATCGCCGCGAGGTGCCCCTCCGGGTCGATCACCGCGAGGGTCGCCAGCGCGACGGCGCCCCGGCGTCCGGACGCGGCGGGGGCGGGGGTTCGGGCACGGGAACGGCGACGGGTCCGCCCGACAGCCAGACCACGTCGCCGCCACCCTGGGCCGCGACGCTCAGCCGCGCCTCGACGGCGTCGTACGCGTCGGCCGCGGACTCCAACGTCCCGGCCAGGACGACAACCTGATGCCCCGTCAGGCCCAGCCCGTAGGACCAGGTCGCCAGGAACGAGCTCAGAGCGCGGGCCGGTTCGTGCGACCGCGTCCTGGGCTGCCTGCTCGGCGGAGCGGTGGGGGACGCCCTCGGCGCTGCGGTGGAGTTCTGCAGCCTCGAGCAGATCCACCGGGACTACGGGCCCGGCGGCATCGCCTACTACGACCTCGCGTTCGGCCGCCGCGGCGCGATCACCGACGACACCCAGATGACGCTGTTCGTCGCGGATGGCCTGATCCGCGCCCGCATCGCGGCCCGGAAGGGCGCGAGCGACCCGCTCCACGAACTGCAACTCACGCACCAGCGCTGGCTGCACACGCAGGGGACGCCGTGGGACGCCGCGGCCGGGGACCTCGCCCCCGCCCCCGACGGCTGGCTCGTCGAACAACGCGCGCTGTTCAGCGCCCGCGCCCCCGGCCGGACGTGTTTCGAGGCGCTGCGCGCGTTCGGCGCCGGCAGCGGACGGGGCACGCCCGAACGTCCCGTCAACGACTCCAAGGGCTGCGGCGGAGTCATGCGCGTCGCGCCGGTGGCGCTGTGGAGCAGCGACGACCGCGAGGTGTTCCGCCTCGCGGCCGAGGTCGCCGCGCTGACCCACGGGCACCCGTCCGGTTACCTCTCGGCGGGGGCATTCGCGGTGACGGTCCGTCAGGTGTTGGACGGTGCAGAGCTTCCGGCCGCCGTCACCGCGGCCCGCGCCGAGCTGGCCCGCTGGGACGGCCACGAGGAAACCACCGCGGCACTGGACGCGGCCGTCGAGCCCGTCGCCGACCTCGAGAGCCTCGGCGGCGGCTGGACGGGCGAGTCCGCGCTGGCGATCGCGGTGGCCGCCGCGCTGGCGGCGACCGGATTCGACGACGGCGTCCGGCGAGCCGTCAACCACGGCGGCGACAGCGACCACACCGGCGCGCTGTGCGGGCAGCTCCTCGGGGCGCGCCTCGGCGCGTACGCGATCCCGCGGCACTGGGTGCACGACCTCGAGCTCGCCGACGTCCCCACCCAGCTCGCGTGCGGATGGGGTGGATGCTCGGGCGTCTCGCTGGTGTTCCTCGCCTCGGCGCTGCCGACGGTCGCCGCGACGATGACGATGGGCGGCGTCGGGATCGGCCGGGTCGCCCCGACCCTGCTCGTCGTCGCCGTCGAACTCGGCGTCGTGTGCGCGCTGGCGCAGTGCCTGTCGGCCGTCCTCGTCCGGACGGTGACGTCGGCGGTGCTCTCGTACGTCGTGGTGTTCGCGCTGTCGATCGGGACGCTGATCGCGGTCGGTCTGGCGCTCGCCTCGACGACGCACGAGGTCGAGCGCACCTTCGACATCGGCCGCGAGACCGACGAGAACGGCAACCCGGTCGGCGAACCGCGGACCGAGACGTACACGAGCTCCGAGCAGCGTCCGGAGAAGGTGTGGTGGCTCCCCGCCCCGAACCCGTTCGTGATCCTGGCGGACGCGGCGCCGATCGCGCAGCCGCGCTTCGACCCGCGCACGGGTTACGAGATCGACAGCCCGCTCGACCCGCTCGGCGAGATCGCCAAGGATGTCCGCAACTTGCGCGACCGGGACCGCGAGTTCGGCAGGACGTACATCGACTTCCCGAGCGCGTCCCCGCTGCAGCGGGCCGACGAGGCCCGCGACAAGCCCGGCGCGGTCTGGCCGTACGGGCTCGCGTTCGACGCGGCGCTCGGGCTCGGCGCCGTGGCGATCACGATCCGGCGACTGCGGACGCCTGCCGACAAGCTCGCCCGCGGGGTCCGGGTGGCCTGACCGCCCGCGCGACCGAGCTAGGCTCGCGGGGTCGAAGGGGCGCAAATGTCTTTCTCGGTCCCTCGCGGCCGACGCACGATCCGGGCCGTCGGCGCGGCCTCCGTGCTCGCGCTCGCCGCCGGGTGCGGCTCGGCCCCGACGCTGGACGCGGCCGCGAAGACGTCCCTGCACACCGGCGTCGCCGAGATCCGCGCCGCGTCCGGCAACCTCGCGAAGGCGAAGGCCGCGGTCGCAAAGTTCCGCGCCGACGTCGACAAGCTGGTCGGGGCCGGCGACCTCGACGCCGACGACGCGAAGGTGCTCCTCGCCCAGGTCACCCAGCTCGAGGCCCGCATCACCGCGGACGCCGCGCCCGCCCAGGTCGCGCCGAGCCCCACAGCTGCCCCCGTCGACGCGGAGCCCGCGCCCCCGAAGAAGGACGACACGAAGGGCAAGCCCGGCAAGGGCAAGAAGGACGACAAGAAGAAGGGCGCTCGTGCACACCGGTGAGGTGGCGGCCGGCGCGGAGTTCGGCGACGGCGGCCGGTACCGCCTGCGTTCGCTGCTCGGGACGGGCGGCATGGCGTCCGTCTGGCTCGCCGAGGACGCCAGGCTCCGCCGGGACGTGGCGGTCAAGATCCTCTCCGACGTCCTCGCGCTCGACCCCGACTTCGTCGCCCGCTTCGAACGCGAGGCCCGGCTGGCCGGCAGCCTCGCCCACCCGCACCTCGTCACCGTGTACGACTACGGCGCGCACGGCACGCGGCCGTTCCTCGTCATGGAATACGTCGCCGGCGGGACGCTCGCCGACCGCCTGCGCGGTCCGCACGACCCCCGCTGGGACCCGGCCGTGCTCTCCCGCGAACTGCTCGGCGCGCTCGGCCACGTCCACGAGGCGGGGATCGTGCACCGGGACGTCAAGCCCGCCAACGTCCTGATCGGGACGGACGGGCGGGCCCGGCTCACCGACTTCGGCATCGCGCAGCCGACCGAGGCGACGCGCCTCACCGGCGCCGGCGCGGTGATCGGCACGGAGCGGTACCTCGCCCCCGAGGTCCGGCGCGGGCAGGCAGCCGACGTCCGCTCGGACCTGTTCTCCGTCGGCGTCCTCCTCCGGGAGTGCCTCGGCCCGGCGCCGTCCCCCGCGCTGCACCGGCTCGTCGCGGCGCTGACGAACGACGACCCGTCGGACCGGCCGGAGTCCGCGGCCGCCGCGCTCGCCCTGCTGGGCAAGGCTCCCCCGCCGCCGGTCCGGACGCAGGAAGTCCGTACCGAGATGCTGCCGCCGACGGAGGTCGCCGCCGAGCCCGCCCGGGCGAAGACCCCGCCGACAGCCGTCGCGGCCCCCGAGCCGACGCTGCGGATGCCTGAACTGCCCCCTTCACCGAAGGCCCGCCCGCGGGCCGCGCTGATCGGCTCGGGCGTAGGCGTTGTGGCCGTCCTGGTCACCGTCGTCGTGCTGCTCGCGTCGGGAGGAGGCGAAGGCGGCGACCCGCTCGAAGTCCCGCCCGCGACCGCGACCGTGACCCAACAACTGGACGCCCTGGACGACGCGATCGACCGCGCCCGCGGCTGAGTGATTCGGCTCGGCGATCGAACGGCTCAACCGAGCCAGATCACACGAAGCACATGGACCAATCGCTCGGCATCCCGGATGAGGCAGACAGCGAGTCCCGCGCCACCGAATGTGTGCCCGCGCATAGCCGAATTGGCGACACCGGGCTTGTACGCCTCACCGCCCCAAGGGCTGGTTTCGAGGACGACCCGCAACTCTGCAAACGCCGCGAGTGCTTCCCGCGGCAGATGCGCGATCTGGTCGTCGACGAGCGGTTCCGTCTCGATGCGGTACACGTCTCGAGCAACTACAAGCGCATTTCGGTGACGGCCACGGGCTCTTCCTCTGGAGGCGCACTTCCGTAGAGCAGTTCGGCGGCCCGGCGCACGACCCGACGGTGCTCGTCCTGGTCGCGGGTCAGACACGCCCGCATGCGCCAATGCTCGATCGTGCTGTGCAGCGCGATCAGATCCAGCGTGCGGCCGGCTTCCGCGAGCGCCTCCTGGTACGCGCGGTCGAAATCGTCCCGGTACTCGGGCCACAGGGCAGCGCGGACCGCAGCGGGCGAGGCACCGGCGTTCGGCACCGGGCCGAGCGCCGACTCGTCAGGCTTCGAGGCACCGGTCATGCCCGCCACGATACGGCGGACCGGGCTGTCGTCACCTGCTCGGCCCGGGGCTGTGGATTCGGGCCGTCCGCCGGAGAACCTGCGGCGCAAGCCGAAACTCCGCGACCATCGGAGGCAACCTCCCAGGGCACGCCGTCGTACTTGGTGGCGACGGAGGAACAGGGTGAGGGGCACATGAGCGACACGTTCGAGGGGCTTGCGGCGTTCGTGGCGGAGCGGGGAAGCCTGCTGCTGGCGCGGGCGACGCTCCTGACCGGCAGCCGCGCTGCCGGCGAGGACCTGCTGCAGGCCGCGCTCGAACGGCTGATGCGGCACTGGCGCCGGATGCACGGCGACCCCGAGGGCTACCTGCGCCGCACGATGTACCACCTGGCCATCGACCAACACCGCTACCGGTCGCGCCGGCCCGAGGTCTTCGCGGACGTCGAGCCGGCCGGCGTCCCGGACGCCGCCGAAGCGATCGCCCTGCGGGGCGCGCTGGTCGACGCCCTCGCGCTGCTCCCGCCGCGGCAACGGGCCGTGCTCGTCCTGCGCTACTGGGAGGAGCTCACCGAGGCAGAGACCGCCGCGACGCTCGGTTGCTCCGTCGGCACCGTCAAGTCCACCGCGTCCAAGGCCCTCGCCCGGCTGCGTGAACTCACCGGCGAATGGTCCGACGAATCCCACCCCCTGAACGGAGTCCCGCGATGAGCCACCTCGAGGACCAGCTGAAGACCGGGCTCGCCGAGCGGGCCGCCGGGGTCGGCACCCCTGCCGCCGGAGTGTTCGCCGCAGCCGGCCGCCGGCACCACCGCCGTCGGGCGCTGCAGGGGACGGCGCTGACCACGGGCACGCTCGGACTCGCCGCGGTGCTGGTGTTCTCCCTGACGGGAAGCTCGCCGGCCCCGTCCCCCGATCGCGCCGTCGCCCTGGACGCGCAGACCGTGTCCAACCAGGTCGCGGCCGCGCTCGAGTCCACCGAGGACGGGATCCGCTACCTCGAGATCCACGCGACGCTGGACGGCAAGTCCTCGAAGCTGCAGTCCTGGCGGGACGACGCGCACTACGCCTCCCGCGCCCTCGGCGCGAAGATGCCGCTCGCCCCGTACCGGGACTACTCCTCAGCCGAGCGCGCCGGCCGGACCGTCCAGACGACCGTCGACCGGGCCACTCGCACCTGGTGGGTGACTTCTTTCGAGGCTCCGACCGCAGACGAGCGCGCCGCGTGGAAGCGCGACGACGAGTACGTCTACAGCCCGGAGAGGATCCGCGCGGCGACGGAGTCCGGGGGCGCGTTCACGATCGTCGGCCCCGAGACGATCGACGGGATCGAGACCCTGCACCTGCGCCCGAGCGGCGAGATGGCGCGCGACTACGGCGACGCGGACGTGTGGGTCGACGCGGCCAACTACGAACTCGTCCGGCGCGAGGTCACGAACGAGGTCGAGGGGCAGGGCACCCTCTCGATCCGCGAGGACTACCGGACCCTGCCCCGCACGGACGCGAACCTGGCCGACCTCGACGCCGACGTCCCGGACGGCTACCGCAAGGTCGAGCAGCCCGTCCCGTCCGACAAGGGCTGACCTGCCGACTTCACGCGCTGAAGACGCACTTCCTGCGGCGTGCACAGTGCGTGAAGTGTGCCGCCGGCGCGTGAAGTCGCCCGCCCGCCCGCACTTCGCGCTGAAAGCGCACTTCCTGCGGCGTGCACAGCGCGTGGGCCGCCGGCGCGTGAAGTCGCTGACTTCACGCGCTGAAAGCACACCTCCTGCGGCGTGCACAGCGCGTGAAGTGCGCCGCCCGCGCGTGAAGTCGCCCACGGGCGCGTGAAGTCGCGCGCCGGCGCGTGAAGCCGCCGCCAGGGCGACCCGACTACCGAGGACGCCGGCCCGCCCGCCCGCCCGCCCGCTGACTTCATGCGCTGAAAGCACACTTCCTGCGCCGTGCACACCGCGTGAAGTGCGCCGCCGGCGCGTGAAGTCGCCTGCCAGCGCGTGAAGTCGCCGCTAGGGCGACCCCACCGCCGAGGACGCCGGCCCGCCCGCCCGCCCGCTGACTTCACGCGCTGAAAGCACACTTCCTGCGCCGTGCACACCGCGTGAAGTGTGCCGCCGGCGCGTGAAGCCGTCCGCCGGCGCGTGAAGTGTGCCGCCGGCGCGTGAAGTGTGCCGCCGGCGCGTGAAATCGCCCGCCGGCGCGTGAAGCCGCCGCCAGGGCGACCCCCACGACCGAGAACGCCGGCCGACCACAGCGCCGCCCTCACGCGCGGGCAGGGCCAACCCGCAGCGGGGCGCCGCGGGAGGCTTACGGCCGCTGAAGGAGCGTTCGCCGTACCCGCTCTCCGCCAGTCGAATCACTTTGTGATCTACCGCTCGGAAAATCCCGATCTGCCGTCGCCCACGAGCGACCCTTCCTACGCTCCGACGGTGGAGACGACAGCGAGAACACGACGGTCGGCGGGCGGCGCACTGGCCCTCGCAGCCCTGCTGCTCGGCGGGCTGACCGCGTGCGGCACGGAGCCGGAGGCCCTCGCTGCCGCCGGCCGGGTTGGGCTGCACGAACAGGTGGAGACGATCCGGGACGCGGTCGACGAGAACAGGCCCGCGGCCGCCGAAGCTGCGGTCGACGACTTTCGGGCGGCGGTGCACCGCCTGGTCTCCGACGGTGACCTTGCCCGCGACGACGGGCTGGTTCTGCTGGCCCAGGTCGACCAGATCGCGTCCCGCCTGCCCGCCGAGCTGCCTGCTCCGGTCACGACGGCGCGACCGGGGGCCGAGTCCGGCGCCGGGACCCAGGACGAGGCAGCCCAGCCCGACGAGGACGAAGACGGCCGCGCGGACGACAGCGACGACAGCGACCGCGGCGACCGCAGTCGCGGCGACCGCGACCGCGACGACCGCGACCGCGACGACCGCAACGGGTGGGGCAAGAAGGCGAAGGGGGGCGATGATGACCAGCGCAAGGGCAAGAAGCGGCACGGGAACGACGGCTGAGATCGGACCGGGGGCGGAGTTCGGGGAGGGCGGCCGGTACCGCCTCGAACGCCTGCTCGGCACGGGCGGCATGGCGTCCGTCTGGCTCGCGACGGACGCGCGGCTGGACCGCCGGGTGGCCGTCAAGGTCCTCTCGGACGTCCTGGCGCTCGACGCCGAGTTCGTCACGCGGTTCGAGCGCGAGGCACGGCTCGCGGGCGGGCTCTCGCACCCGCACCTCGTCCACATCTTCGACTTCGGCGTCCACGGTGCGCGTCCGTACCTGGTGATGGAGTACGTCGCCGGCGGGACGCTCGCCGAGCGCCTGCGCGGCCCGTGGGCCAACCGCTGGGACGCGGTCACGCTGTCCCGCGAGCTGCTCGACGCGGTCGCGTACGTCCACGACGCGGGCGTCGTCCACCGCGACATCAAGCCCGCCAACATCCTGATCGGCGCCGACGGCCGCGCGCGGCTGACCGACTTCGGCATCGCCCAGCCCTCGGACGCGACCGGGATCACCGCGGCGGGCCAGGTCGTGGGCACCCAGCGCTACATCGCGCCTGAGCTCCTCCGTGGCCGGCCGGCGACCGAACGGTCGGACCTGTACTCCTGCGGCGTCCTGCTCGCCGAGTGCGCCGGGGAGCAGGCGCCGCCCCGGCTGCGCCGCCTGGTGGACGTCCTCACCGCCGAGGACCCGCGGGACCGTCCCGGCTCGGCCGCGGCTGCTTGCGCGATCCTCGACACCGAGACGGACGACGACGAACTCGACCTGGAGAACACGCGGCTCTGGCCCGCCCCGGGCGCGACGGGCGCGCCGGCCGCCCCGGGCGCGACGGACGCACCGACCGAAACAAGCGCCCCGACCGAAACAAGCGGGCTCGCGGCCGCCACCGTCGCGCCGGACGCGCGGGTGCGATCCGTCCGGCCCCGACCGGTGCTGCGCGGCGGCCGCGCGGCGGGCAGCGTCGCGGCCGGAGCGATCGCCCTGGTCACCGGAATCCTCCTGTTCGGCGGGACGGCCGACGCCCGCGACCCGCTGGTCGTGCCTGCGGCCGACACGAGCGTTCCGGCGCAGCTGGACGCGCTCGACGCGGCAATCGACCGCGCGCGCCGCTGACGTCCGCCTGGTTGGTTGCGCCGGCAACGGGCTAGTCTCGCGCCATGTCTGACCTCTCCGAATTCGCCCGCACGGCGTCGCGCGACCAGGGCCTGTGCATCGTCTCGACGCTGCGCGCGGACGGCACGATCCAGTCCTCCCTCGTCAACGCCGGCGTGATGAACCACCCCGTCACCGGCGAGCCGGTCGTCGCGAGCGTCGCGTACGGCGACTCCCGCAAGCTGGCGAACCTGCGCGCGCGGCCGCAGATGACCGTCGTCGCGCGGGCGGGCTGGCAGTGGTGCGCCGCCGAGGGCCCCGCCGAGCTGATCGGCCCCGCCGACCCGCACGAGGCCGTCGACGCCGAGCGGCTGCGCCTGCTGCTCCGCGAGATCTTCCAGGCCGCCGGCGGCACGCACGACGACTGGCCGACCTACGACAAGGTTATGGCCGACGAGGGCCGCACCGCCGTCTTCGTCACGCCCACCCGGGTGTACTCCAACAAGCGCAAGCTCCCCCTGCCGGAGTTACACCCGTACGTCCGACCCCCCTGAAGCGAGGCCTCCCCCGTGGAGGCCTCGACACCACGGTCGGGCACGAAGGTTGCGGGCGTGTTGCGGCTGCGTGCCAGGCTGCGGACATGTCCCCGGCCGTCCTGATCGACCTCAGCGTCCCGCTGCACACCGGGATGCCGGTGTGGCCGGGCGACCCGGAGGTCGAGTTCACCCCGGCGGCGACCGTCGCCACCCACGGCTACAACCTGCTGGCGCTGCGCCTGGGCTCCCAGTCGGGGACGCACGTCGAGGCCCCCTTCCACGTGGACGACGCGCTGCCGGCGCTCGCCGACGTCCCGCTCGAGCGCTTCACCGGCCGGGCCGTCGTCGCCGACCTGCGCCACAAGGCGCCGCGCGACGCGCGATCACGGCCGCCGACCTCACCCCGGTCGCGCCGCGGCTCGGGCCCCGGGATCGTCCTGCTGCTCGCCACCGGCTGCCTCGGCGCACTGGGGCACCGACGGAGTACTACGCGCACCCCTACCTGGACCCGGACGCGGCCCGCCTGGTCGTCGCTCGCGGCACCCGCGCGGTGGGCATCGACGCACCCAGCGTCGACCCGAGCGCACGGCGGCGACGACGGGCGCGACCCCCTGCCCGCCCACCGCGTCCTCGCCGCCGCCGGGGCCGTCATCGCGGAGAACCTCACGAACCTGTCGGCGCTGCTGCACCGCCGGCGACGCGCTGCGACGTCCGGGTGTGGATGCTGCCGCTCTCGCTCGCCCACGCGGAGGGTTCACCGACACGCGCAGTAGCGGAGCTTCGCCCCCAGGTGACGGGTCCGACCCCGACGCCCCCTGGAAGATCGCTGGCAGGAGAGGCAGACTGACCTTCCATGCCGACAGACATGTCGAAGCCCGACCGCACGCCCGAGCACCCGGACGGCCCCCCCGCGACCCGCTACGGGCTCGCGCCACCCGCAGAGCCGCATGTCCCGGAGCCAGTCCCAAAGCCAGTCGCAGGGCACGTTTCAGGCCCAGCCCGCGGACGCGGCGCACAGCCGCGGTGTCTCGTTCGTCAAGATCCTCCCGGTCGAGGGCGTCTCGTTCACCAAGGACGTCCCGGTCACCGCGGAGACGGTGGCCACGGGCGATCTGCGTCGACCTCGCGGTGAACCCGCCCGGTGTCGGCGGCGGAGGAACGGGCCCGCCGGATGCGCTCGACCTCCCCGCTCAAGAGCCGCGCCGAGCGGCTGCTGATGGTCCGCAACGCCGAGGCCAGCCTGCGCGCGACGGCGATCGCCGAGCGCAAGGTCGCGCACGACCTCGACCACCTCGGCCCGGAGTGGAAGATCCTGCACTCCGTCCCGATCGGCCCGGACCAGCCGGAGGTCAGCCACCTCCTGATCGGCCCGCACGGCGTGTTCACCCTCGCCTCGCGGACGCTACCGCTCCAGCCCGGTCGCAAGGCCTTCGAGAAGGTCGAGGCGCAGGTCCACGGCGACGCGATCCGCATCCACGGCGAGACGATGCCGTGGGTCGCGGAGGCCCGGGCGCAGGCCTGGCGGACGGCCCGGGCGCTGAGCGCCGCCGCGGAGCATGCCCGTCTACGTCCGCGCCGGCGGTGATCGTGCTCGGCGTCGACGACGTCCGCGTGTACGGCAAGCCGCCGGAGCGCGTGGAGGTCCTGCACCGCCGCCTGCTGCTGAAGTGGCTGCAGCGCTTCCCGGTCGAGGCGCCGGGCCGCGACCGTCAACCACGTCTACGCGGCGGCGCGCCGCTCGGACACGTGGATGGTGAGCGACTCGCGCGAGTGAGGAACGAGCCCGACAAGCCCTAGCTCTCCGGGTTCCGCAGCACCAGGACGGCGATGTCGTCGCGCGGCGGTCTCGGACGAGAACGACATGCACGGCCGCGCGGACCTGCGCGGCGATCGCCTGGGCGGACTGGCCGAGCAGCGAGCGCAGTTCCCGGCGCAGCCGCCGGGTCCCGTACATCTCCGGGCCGTTGCGCCGCTCGGTCACGCCGTCGGTGAAGAACACGAGCGACTCCCCGGGCCGCAGCGTCACCCGCACCTCGGTCACCTCGATCTCGTCGAGCAGGCCGATCGCGGTGCCGCACTCGCCGACGGGCTGGGTCGAGCCGTCCCGGCGCAGCATGATCGGGCCGGTCGTGCCCGGCCAGGCACAGCTGGACGTCGAGCAGGCGGCTGCCGCCGGCGCCGTCCCGCTTGGTGACGACGGCCGTCGCGACCGTGCAGTAGCGGTCGGAGTTCTGCTGGCCGAGCAGCGTCCGGTTCAGCGCCTGGAGCATCCGGGGCAGCGAGCGGTTGTCGCCGACGAGGGCCCGCACGACGTCGCGGACGACCCCGGTGACCGCCGCGGCCTGCGTCCCCTTGCCGCACACGTCGCCGATCGAGACGAGCCAGCGGTTTCGCCGGATCTGGACGACGTCGTAGAAGTCGCCGCCGACCTCGCTGCCGGTGCTGGCCGGGACGTACTCGGCGCCGAACTCCACGCCCGGGCTCACGGGCAGGGCCTGCGGCAGCAGCGCGCGCTGCAGGTCCTGGGCGATCTGCGTGCGCTCGCCGTGCGCGCGGGCGTTGTCGATCGCCAGCGAGGCGCGGCGGGCGACGTCCTCGATGACGGCGATGTCGTCGGCGCCGTGCAGGCGGTCGGGGTGGCGGCCCACCGACAGCGTGCCGAGCATGTTGCCGCGCGCCGACAGCGGCACCGCGACGCCCTCCAGCGTCCCGGTCAGCGTGATCGTCGCCTCGTCCCGCAGCCCGGCCGCCAGGCGGGCGACGAGGCCGGGAGCGGAGCCCTCACCCGTGCCCAGCAGCCGCTTGAGCTCGGGCACGCGGGCCTCGTCCGAGCACTGGACGTGGGCGAGGCGCAGCTCGGCCCGCCGCGGGTCGAGCGTGTGGACGGCGCACCAGTCGCCCAGGCGGGGCACCACGATCTGCGGGACGAGCGCCAGCGTCAGGTCGACGTCGAGGGAGTTCGCGAGCAGCTCGCTGGCCTCGGCGAGGAACGTCAGCCAGCCGCGCCGGCGCAGGTCGTCGCTCTGCAGGCGCTCGGCGTCGATGCCGATGGCCATCCGCTGGGCGGACAGGGCCGCGATCTCCGGCCAGTACCGCCCCGGCGGCCGCCCCGACGACCGGCTGCAGCACCAGCGAGCCGCGCAGCGGGCGGTTGACCGGCAGCGGCACGACCAGGGCCTCCGGGCCGGCCTGGGCGGGCCGCAGCTCCGGCGGCGCCCCGGCGGACTCGTGCCGGGCCAGGCGGCGCTCGCCGAGCCCGTCCCCGCGGTCGAGCCAGACCGCGCCGGCGGCCGCGCCCGGCGACCTCGCACAGGCGCACGAGCAGCTCGTTGACCAGGGCAGGCATCGACAGCCGGGAGCGCAGCCCCTCGGGGACGTGGACGAGCCAGACGCACGCGGCCGGCGTCACCGGCCCGGAGTCGTCCACGGGCAGGAGCGGCCCGGGCGCGGCGCCTCGGTCGTCCGCGTCGCCTCGGGCCTCGGCCCGGGCGTCTCCGCGGCGCCCCGGCCTCGACGTGGCCCAGCCGGAACCAGACGCTCTTGCCGGTCGCGTAGTGGCTGGTGCCCCACGAGGACGCGAGCTGGTCGACGAGCAGCAGGCCACGGCCGCGCTCCTCGAGTTCCTCCCCGTCCATCCAGACGGCCTCGAGATCGGCGTCCGGATCGGATTCGGGGTCCGGCTTCCGGGCAGTGCCGCCGGAGCCGCCGGCCCGGCCCGCCGTCAGCTCGAACGGGCCGCCGCGGCCGCCCGACGGAGCCGCCCACCAGCCCGACCTTCTGGTCGGAGACGGTGATCGTGACGCCGTGCTCGTCGGTGAGGACGTCGACGTCGAAGGAGGTGCCCGCGTGCACGACGCCGTTCGTGGACAGCTCGCTGACCAGCAGCAACGCCTCGTCGAGCCGGTCGCCCCAGCCGCCGGCCAGCAGCACCTCGCGGACCGCCGCCCGAGCGGCCGCCGGCGACCGGTGGTCGGCCGGCAGCCGGAGGCGGCGGTGAGCTCGTCGGGGCACCCCCGCAGTCTCCCCTCCGGCTCGGCGGGCTGCCACCGCAGCCCCGCCCGGAAGGCCGCCCGAGGCCGCCCGGAGGACCGCACAGCGGGCCCGTCCGCGGTCCGATCCGTGCATCGGAGGACGTTCGCGCTCGTCACAACCGGCCCCGACGGGACATGATGAACCCGACGGAGCCCAGTACCCGCCCTGATGCAGCACAGCAATGCGAGGTCTACTTCAATGACGACAGCGGAGCGCCGCCCTGCCACCAAGGGGTCCCGGGCGGCGCAGTTGGACGCCCGGGAGATGGACGACACCGACGCGCTGATGACCGAGCTCATGGAGGCGCTCGGCCAGGTCGCGGACGGCGACTTCGGTGTCCGCCTCAAGCGCCGCGCCGGGCGGGCCGGCGAGGTCGCCGGGCGCTTCAACGAGGTCGCGCGCCAGCTCGAGATGCGCTCCGTCGCGATCCACAAGATCAGCCAGGTCGTCGGCCGCGAGGGCCGGATGACCGAGCGCCTCAGTGAGGAGCCGCTGCGCGGGACGTGGCTGTCCAACGCCCGCGCCGTCAACGGGCTCATCGACGACCTGACCCGCCCCGCCATCGAGATCGCGCGCGTCATCGCGGCCGTGGCCGAGGGCGACCTGTCCCAGCACATGGAGCTGGAGATCGAGGAGCGGCCGCTGCGCGGCGAGTTCCGCTCGATCGGGCGCACCGTGAACAAGATGGTCGACCAGCTCTCCTCGTTCGCCGACGAGGTCACCCGCGTCGCGCTCGAGGTCGGCACCGAGGGCAAGCTCGGCGGCCAGGCCGACGTGCGCGGCGTCTCCGGCACCTGGCGCGACCTGACCGACTCCGTGAACACGATGGCGTCCAACCTGACCTCCAGGTGCGGTCGATCTCGACCACGGCGACGGCCATCGCCCCCGGCGACCTGTCGCAGAAGATCACCGTGTCCGCGAAGGGCGAGGTCGCCGAGCTGGCCGACACGATCAACTCCCTGACCGCGACGCTGCGGATCTTCGCCGACCAGGTCTCCACCGTGGCCCGCGAGGTCGGCACCGAGGGCAAGCTCGGCGGCCAGGCGGAGGTGCCGGGCGTGGCCGGCACCTGGAAGGACCTGACCGAGAACGTCAACTTCATGGCGTCGAACCTGACGTCCCAGGTCCGCAACATCGCCCAGGTCGCGACCGCGGTCGCGTCCGGCGACCTGTCGCAGAAGATCACCGTGCCAGGCGCAGGGCGAGATCCTGGAGCTGAAGTCGACCGTCAACACGATGGTCGACCAGCTCTCCTCCTTCGCGGACGAGGTCACCCGCGTGGCCCGCGAGGTCGGCACCGAGGGCAAGCTCGGCGGCCAGGCCCAGGTCACCGGCGTCTCCGGCACCTGGCGCGACCTCACCGAGATCGTCAACCAGCTGGCGTCCAACCTGACCGGCCAGGTCCGCAACATCGCCCAGGTCACCACGGCGGTGGCCCGGGGCGACCTGTCGCAGAAGATCACGGTCGACGCGCGCGGCGAGATCCTGGAGCTGAAGTCGACCGTCAACACGATGGTCGACCAGCTCGGCTCGTTCGCCGACGAGGTCACCCGCGTCGCCCGCGAGGTCGGCACGGAGGGCAAGCTCGGCGGCCAGGCGCAGGTCCGGGGCGTCTCCGGCACCTGGCGCGACCTGACCGACAACGTGAACTTCATGGCGTCGAACCTGACGAGCCAGGTCCGCAACATCGCCCACGTCGGCACGGCGGTCGCCCGCGGCGACCTGTCGCAGAAGATCACCGTCGACGCCCGCGGCGAGATCCTGGAGCTGAAGTCGACCGTCAACACGATGGTCGACCAGCTCTCCTCCTTCGCCGACGAGGTCACCCGCGTGGCCCGCGAGGTCGGCACCGAAGGCAAGCTCGGCGGCCAGGCGCAGGTCCGCGGCGTCTCCGGCACCTGGCGCGACCTCACCGACAACGTGAACTTCATGGCGTCCAACCTGACCAACCAGGTCCGCAACATCGCCCAGGTCGGCACCGCGGTCGCCCGCGGCGACCTGTCCCAGAAGATCACCGTCGACGCCCAGGGCGAGATCCTCGAGCTGAAGAACACGATCAACACGATGGTCGACCAGCTCTCCTCCTTCGCCGACGAGGTCACCCGCGTGGCCCGCGAGGTCGGCACGGAGGGCAAGCTCGGCGGGCAGGCGCAGGTCCGCGGCGTCTCCGGCACCTGGCGCGACCTGACCGAGAACGTGAACTTCATGGCGTCGAACCTGACGTCCCAGGTCCGCAACATCGCCCAGGTGACCACGGCCGTGGCCCGGGGCGACCTGTCGCAGAAGATCACCGTCGACGCCCAGGGCGAGATCCTGGAGCTGAAGTCGACCGTCAACACGATGGTCGACCAGCTCTCCTCCTTCGCCGACGAGGTCACCCGCGTGGCCCGCGAGGTCGGCACCGAGGGCAAGCTGGGCGGCCAGGCGCAGGTCCGCGGCGTCTCCGGCACCTGGCGCGACCTGACCGAGAACGTCAACCAGCTCGCGTCGACGCTGACCACCCAGCTGCGCGCGATCGCGCAGGTGTCCACGGCCGTGACCCGCGGCGACCTGACCCAGCGGATCAACGTCGACGCGCAGGGCGAGGTCGCGGAGCTCAAGGACAACATCAACCAGATGATCGTCACGCTGCGCGAGACGACGAAGAAGAACGCCGAGCAGGGCTGGCTCGACTCCAACCTCGCCCGCATCGGCGGCCTGCTGCAGGGCCAGCGCGACCTCAGCGAGGTCTGCCGCATGATCATGAACGAGGTCGCGCCGCTGGTCGACGCGCAGGTCGGCGCGTTCTTCGTCCGCGACGAGGCGGGCGGCACCCCGCAGCTGCGGCTGACCGCCTCCTACGGCTATCTGACGCCCGATCACGAGCTGTCGTTCGAGCCCGGCGAGGGCATGGTCGGCCAGGCCGTCACCTCGCTGCGGACGATCCGCGTGCACGCCGCCCCCGAGGGCTATCTGACGGTGCGTTCGGGTCTCGGCAGCGGGGCGCCGCGCGACATCGTCGTGCTGCCGGTGCGTGTTCGAGGGCGAGCCGCTCGGCGTCATCGAGCTCGGCTCGTTCGCCGTCCTCTCCGAGCTGCACCTGGCGTTCCTCGAGCGGCTCGTCGCGACCATCGGCGTCGCGCTCAACACGATCCTCGCCAACCGGCGCACGGAGGAACTGCTCTCCCAGTCCCAGCGCCTGGCGCGGGAGCTGCAGGACCAGTCGGCCGAGCTGCAGCGCACCAACGCCGAGCTGGAGGAGAAGGCGACGCTGCTGCTCGAGCAGAAGCGCAACATCGAGATCAAGAACCGCGAGATCGAGACGGCGCGGCGCGGCCTGGAGGAGAAGGCGCAGCAGCTCTCCCTGGCCAGCCAGTACAAGTCGGAGTTCCTGGCCAACATGAGCCACGAGCTGCGGACGCCGCTGAACTCGCTGCTGCTGCTCTCCCGGCTGCTCGCGGACAACACGCGAGGAGAACCTGACCGAGAAGCAGATCGAGTTCGCCCGGACGATCCACAGCGCCGGCTCCGACCTGCTCGCGCTGATCGACGACATCCTCGACCTGTCCAAGATCGAGGCCGGCCGGATGTCCGTCCAGCCCGGCGAGGTCGAGCTCGAGGGCATCCGCAACTACGTCGAGCAGGCGTTCCGCCCGCAGGCCGAGGAGAAGGGCCTGCGAGCTCGAGGTCGAGGTCGACCCGGAGCTGCCCGACCGAGATCGTCACCGACGCGCAGCGGCTGCAGCAGATCCTGCGCAACCTGCTGTCCAACGCGGTGAAGTTCACCGACGACGGGCACGGTCACGCTGACGATCGCGCCGGTGCCCGGAGGGGACGGTCTTCGGCGCACCCGTCGCTGGACACGGCCCGACCGCGTCGTCGCGTTCACCGTCCGCGACACCGGCATCGGCATCCCGCCGGAGAAGCTCGCGATCATCTTCGAGGCGTTCCAGCAGGCCGACGGCACGACCAGCCGCAAGTACGGCGGCACCGGCCTGGGCCTGTCGATCAGCCGCGAGCTGGCCAAGCTGCTCGGCGGCACCATCACCGTCTCGTCCACCCCCGGCGAGGGCTCGACGTTCACGCTCTACCTGCCGGACGTGCTGCCCGAGATGGTCGCGGCGTCGGGCCTGTCGGGGTCGCCGACCGGCCGGCCGCTGCTCGAGCCGTCGTACGAGGGCAACGGGCGCACCGGTCACATGCGGCCGGCGTGGTCGTCGGGGGTCCGCCCGGGCGACCCGACCACCGAGCTGCCCGTCCTGCCGAGCGGGCCGATCCTGCGGCCCGACAGCGCGGAACGGCGGGCGGGCGCGTCCGCGGAGAAGCTCGACGGCGTCGACCGTGCTGATCGTCGACGACGACGTCCGCAACGTCTTCGCCCTGACCAGCGCGCTGGAGCTGCACGGCATGAACGTGCTGTACTCCGACAACGGCGCCGACGGGGTGACGAGCTGCTGACCGAACACCCGACATCGACGTCGTCCTGATGGACGCGATGATGCCGGACATGGACGGCAACGAGACCACGCGGACAATCCGCGCGATCCCGCGCTTCGCCGACCTGCCGATCGTCTTCCTCACCGCGAAGGCGATGCCCGGCGACCGGGAGAAGTCGCTCGCGGCCGGCGCCAGCGACTACATCACCAAGCCCGTCGACCTCGACGAGCTGCTCGACCTGCTGGCGGCGTGGGTCCTGCGCCGCAAAGTGGCGGACGGCGCCGCGGCGCGCGGCGAGGGCGCACCGATCTCGCGCCGCCAGGGCGGGTCGAGGTCGTGACCCGCCCCGCCCGCGCGAAGGTGCTGGTCGTCGACGACCGGCGCGAGAACCTGGTGGCCCTCGAGGCGATCCTGCAGGGCCTGCCGGTCGACCCCGTGTCGCGTCGCCAGCGGCGAGGAGGCGCTCAAGCAGCTCCTCGCGGACGACTTCGCGGTGATCCTGCTCGACGCCCAGATGCCCGGCATGGACGGCTTCGAGACCGCCGGGCACATCAAGCGCGCGCGAGCGCACCCGGCACGTGCCGATCATCTTCCTCACCGCCGCGGACCGCGACGCGCACCTCGCGTTCCGCGGGTACGCGGCCGGCGCGGTCGACTACATCACCAAGCCGTTCGACCCGTGGGTGCTGCGCGCGAAGGTGTCGGTCTTCGTCGAGCTGTGGACGAAGAACGACCAGCTCCGCGAGCAGGCCGACGCCGCCCGGCGCCGCGAGGCCGAGCACGAGGCCGTAGAGGGCGCTGCCCGCAGCGCCCTCGACCTGCTCCGCTCCGCCCTCGACGCGGACGACGTCGAGAAGGCCCGCCGGGCCGTGAACGAGGCCCACGACCTGCTCAAGCGCGCCCTGCCCTAAGGTCTCCACCCCGTGCGTCCGACCATCGACCCGCTATAACGAACATCTGACCGGACGTCAGATTCTGGCGCGGACGAGTTGGACGACGAAAGCCTTCCCGCCGTCAGGGAGCTGACAATTCTTCAGACGCCGATGAGCAGGATCGGCAGGTCGGCGTTGACGATCAGCGCTCCGATGTCGCCAGCGTCGGTATTCAGGACCACTGGATCCGGCAGGTGCGCCGCGAGCGCCACGACGACCGCGTCCGTCACAGTGATGGTGCCGGCTCGACCGGTCGCCGTGCGCAGCGTGGCCGCACCCCGGGCCAGCCCCTCGTCGACGTCCCGAACTTGGCACGCGCGCAGCAATCTGTTCGTCTGGAAATCGCGGCGGTGGTCCCCTGTCAGCGCCTCCGTCAGGACAACAGCCGGCACCTGCGCCGGCCACTGGCCTCGTTCACGCAGCGCGACGAGGAGCGAACGGCGACCGGCAAGGACCGTCAGCCCACCGGCGTCGAGGACGAGGGTCACGCGCTGCGGGCCTCACCGCGTCGTAACGCCCGGTCTACCAGCGCTCGCGCCTCGGCCAGTTCCGCTTCCTGGACCGGACCCAACTCGAGATCGAGTTCGGCTAGGTAAGCGTCCAGCTCCTCGATTTTCGCCCGCCGGTCGAGCTCCTCTTCGAGCGCCGCCGAGGCGACCCCCGAAACATTTAGACCTGCCTCCCGCGCGCGCGCCAGCAGCGCGTTCGGCACCGTGATGTTGACCCTCGCCATGCGCATACAATACACACTCGGTCGCGCTCAGCCCACTGGAGTTACAGCGATTCAGAGCTCGAGCACGTGGTCGGTGTCCGTGCCGCCGAGGCGGACGGACGAGTGCCCAGGCTGGACGTAGTCGCCCTCGGCTGTGTGGATCTGGATGCCGGAGAACACGGCGATGTCCGCGTCGCGCCAGGAGTGCATGCGTGCGGCCGTCCGAACGAGGTCCTCGACGATGCAGTCGCGGGCGATCGCGGTCAGCGCGGCGATGTCGGGCACGTCGCCGTAGGGGATGGCGCGGATGAGGCGCTGGCGCAGCAGGCTCATCTCGAGGTCGAACGGGTCGAGGTCGCTGATCATGCGGCCGGCCTGCAGTTCGGCGAGGAAGCCCATCAGGGCCCCGCAGGCCGTCGTGACCTTCTCCTGCCCCGGCCGGCGGACGTACCCGATCGTCCCGTCGTCGCGGATCCCGATGTGCGGCATGACGTAGATGACGAAGCGCTGCCGGCCGTCCTGACCGGGGGCGTGGTGCTGCGCCGCGCGCATCCCGGCCATGCCGAGGAAGAGCATCCCGGCCATCCCGCTCATCCGGAACGGGGGCCCCCAGGCCGCGCGGACGGGTTCGGCGACGGCGTCGGTCAGCTCGTCACGGCAGAGGCCGACCATCGCCAGCGTGTTGTCGGAGACGAGCCCGTGCGGCAAGGCCGCCTCGTAGGTGCGTTTGACGTACTCGTCGACGCGGAGGGCACCTGGGAAGGCGTCGAGGCTCATGGCATGAAACGTTAGCCGTGGATCGGGCCGACGTAACGACGGCGAGAGGGATTTCACGCCCGCGCCATACTCACGGTGCATTGGTCGCACCACATGTGACACAACGTGACGGAGGGGGCGACGTGCTGGACGACTGGTTGGCGGCCCTGGCCGACGAGCTCGGTGTCGACCTGGACGTCGACATCGAGGGCCTGCTCGACCTGGCCGGCGTGGCCGCGCACACCGTCACCCGCCCGGCCGCGCCGCTGACGACGTTCCTGGTCGGGTACGCGGCGGCCGCGCGCGGGGGCGGGCCCGAGGTCGTCGCCGAGCTGACCGAGCGGGCCCGCGTCTTCGCCCGGGCGTACGCCCCGGAGTCCCCGCGGGAGCCCTGACCCCGTTAGCGTGACGGTCATGCGAGCGATCACGATCAACGAGTTCGGCGGTCCCGAGGTCCTGCGCTGGGAAGAGGTCCCCGACCCGGTCGCCGGGCCCGGCGAGGTCGTCGTCGCGATCGCGGCGAGCGCCGTGAACCGCGCCGACATCCTGCAGCGGCAGGGGTTCTACCCGCCGCCGAAGGGCGCGCCGCCGTACCCGGGCCTGGAGTGCGCGGGCGTCGTCGAGTCCCTCGGCGAGGGCATCGTGGGCTGGGCCGTCGGGGACGAGGTCGCCGCGCTGCTCGGCGGCGGCGGGTACGCGGAGAAGGTCGCCGTCCCGGCGACGCAACTGCTGCGCAAGCCGGCCGGCATGACCCTCGTCGAGGCAGGCGGGCTGGCCGAGGTCACCTGCACCGTCTGGTCGAACGTGTTCATGCTCGCCGCCCTGCGGCCGGGCGAGACGTTCCTCGTCCACGGCGGTGGCAGCGGGATCGGCACGACGGCGATCCAGCTCGCGAAGGCGGCCGGCGCGCGGGTCGCGGTCACCGCCGGCTCGGCGGAGAAGCTCGAGCGCTGCCACAAGCTGGGCGCGGACATCGCGATCAACTACAAGGACGAGGACTTCGTCGCTCGGATCAAGGACGAGACCGGCGGCCGCGGCGCCGACGTCATCCTCGACAACATGGGCGCGCTGTACCTGCCGCGCAACGTCGACGCCCTCGCGGTCAACGGCCGCCTCGTCGTCATCGGCATGCAGGGCGGGGTGAAGGCCGAGCTCAACCTGGGCGTGCTCCTGGGGAAGCGGGGCGCCGTCATGGCCACGTCCCTGCGCGCCCGGGACGCGGCCGAGAAGGCGGCGATCGTCGCGTCCGTCGCGGAGAACGTGCTGCCGCACATCGAGTCCGGCGCCCTGCGCATCGTTGTCGACCGGACCCTGCCGATGGCGGACGCGGCCGAGGCGCATCGGGTCGTCGAGGCGAGCGAGCACGTCGGCAAGGTTCTGCTGCAGGCGACCTGACCCGGGGGCTCCTAGCCGGCCGACGTCCACGGCCGGACGACCACCAGGCGTGGGCTCAACGGCGTCGTCCGTGCACCCTCCCAGCTCTCCCGCGGGCCACCGAGCGATGGTGTCGTCGATGTCCAGCTGAAGGTCGCGCGCGTCCAGCGGCATGACGTAGACGGTGTCGTCGTCCTCGCCGTCGTGCCACTCGAAGGTGACGACGAGGACGCTCCCCATGTCCACCGCATCGATCAGGTGCAAGCTGCGATACGGCTCCCACATCTGCCCTCGGGGCAGGGTGATCGACCGAGACCCGTTCTCGAACTCCTGCACCGTCGGCTCGGTGACACCGGCATCGAGTGCCTCCGGCGAATATGCCTCACGAAACATCCGCGCAAGAGCGGCGACGTCAGGAGGCTTCCACGCGGCAACTCTATGGACGACGCCCTCCTCGAACGGTCAGCCGCTCCTCCACGCCCTGGGGCCGTTGACACGCCGAGCGTCCACGGCGTGTCGCTGCTCCCCGCTCAGCCATGAGCGCGGGACCGTCTCGCCGCCAGGCCCAGTCATCGGCAAGGATGGGCGACATGACCGAAGAGCAGGAAGACTCCGACCAGCGCGTGCTCGTGGTGACCCCGGCCGGGATGGCGTTCGACGGGCCGCCGGACGACGACACCGACCAGCACTCGATCACGCAGATGGTCGAGCAGCCGGCCAAGGTGATGCGGCTCGGCAGCATGATCAAGCAGCTGCTCGAAGAGGTGAAGAGCGCGCCGCTGGACGAGGCGAGCCGCGCCCGCCTCGCGCAGATCCACAAGAGCACGATCGCGGAGCTCGAGCACGGCCTGGCGCCGGAACTGGTCGAGGAGCTCGACCGCCTGTCGCTGCCGTTCGGCGAGGGGCAGATCCCGAGCGAGGCGGAGCTGCGCATCGCCCAGGCCCAGCTCGTCGGCTGGCTCGAGGGTCTGTTCCACGGCATCCAGACGGCGCTGTTCGCTCAGCAGATGGCCGCCCGCGCGCAGCTCGAGAACATGCGTCGCGCGCTCCCGCCCGGCACGATGCCGCCGATGGGAGCCGAGGGCCACCCGATGGGCGGCGGCGGCCAGGGCCAGTACCTCTGACCTTGCGTCCGGCAAAGAGCGTCCTATAACGGGTCGATTGCCGGACGCACGGGGTTCCCCTAGGCGAACAGGCGCTCCAGGACGACCGCGACGCCGTCCTCGTCGTTGCTGAGCGTGTGGCGCTCGACGGCGGCGAGGACGTCCGGGTGGGCGTTGGCCATCGCGTACGCGCGGCCCGCCCAGGCGAGCATCGGCAGGTCGTTGGGCATGTCCCCGAACGCGACGACCCCGTCCGCCCCGATGCCGTGGCCCGCGCACAGCGCCGCGAGCGCCGAGGCCTTGCTGACCCCGGCGGCGGAGATCTCCAGCAGGCCGGGCCCGGCCGGGGTCGAGTGCGTGACCTCGACGAGCTCGGCGACGACCTCGCGGGCCGCGGCCAGGAGCTCGTTCGAGTCGCGGACCTCGTGCCGCAACAGCAGCTTGGCGGCGGGCAGCTCCGCGAGCGCGGCGGCCGTGACCTGACGGACGCCCGGGGAGACGTGCTCGGGCGGCATCGGGTAGGCCAGCTCGTAGGCGAACGACGCGCCGTACTCGACCGCGAACGCGACTTCGGGCATGCGCGTGCGCAGGATCCGCATCGCCTCGGCCAGGACGTCGGGCGCGATCAGCGTCTGCGAGACGATCTCGGTCGTGTGCAGGTCGTAGACCAGCGCGCCGTTCGCGCAGATCGCCAGCCCGCGGTGGTCGGTCTGGTCGGCGACGGGGTGGATCCAGCGCGGCGGCCGACCGGTGACGAACACCAGCATCGACCCGGCGTTCTCGACCGCGGCGAGCGCCGCGCGCGTCCGCGCGGAGATCGTGAGGTCGCTGTGCAGCACCGTCCCGTCGAGATCGCAGGCCACGACCGAGGGTCGAGCGACCGTCACTGTGTCACCGGTTCGCTTGTCTCGTTCGCGGCCGCGCCCGACGTGTCGTCGCGGTGCGCTGGGACGCGCGGCCGCTTTCTCGAGTCGCTCACTGCGGCCGCTGCTGGGTCGAGTACAGGGCGAAGACCAGGAAGAACACGAACGCCACGAAGCCCACGATCGGGCCGACGATCGCGGCGGCGTTGCTGCCGGACCGCAGGTCGAACCCGATGAGCTCCAGGTGCCGACACAGCCGGGACGACCCGGGGGCGCAGACCTCGTACCCGGCCTCCTGGTCGAACACGACCGCCGCACCGATCGCCGCCGCCACCCCCGTGAGCACCCCGCCGAGCAGGCAGAAGCCCAGGATTCGCCGATCCTCCTGGGTCCGCTTCGCCACTCGCTCACCTTCGTCGGCCGGGGCTTGCCTGTGGGGCAGGTTACGCGAGGGTGAAGTGAACCCCGGTACCGTCAGCGGCGTGGGCGAGATGAGCGAGCAGGCAGTCCGCCTGCGGTGGCGATGCCCGGCGGACTGGGGCACGTGAAGTCGTGAACCCTGACCTGCGCCGCGTCGCCCGCCGGATGAGCTTGCCGGTCGCGGGGTTCGCGTTCGCGTTGGCGATCGTCGGGCTCGCGATGCACGCGTGGCCCGGCCCGGAGTTCCCGTCGGGTGCGCACGGCAGCTGGCGGATCCTCGCCCGGTCCGTCGAGGGTCTGGGTGCCGCGTCCGTCGCCGTCCCCCCGGCCGTCCTCGTCATCGCCGGCATGCGGGTCGGCTACCGGCGCTGGCGGGAGAGCGCGTTCCTCGTCGGCTCGATGCTGATCGCGACGTTCGCGCTGACCGTGGCCACAGCCGCCGTCCCCGGCACGACGTTCCCGGCCGCCGCGACGGGTTTGGCGGCGGCGACGTACGGGGCGATCTCGGTCGTGCTCGGGCGTCGCGGCCGGACGCCGTGGCGGCGCCGGCTGGGCAGCGTCGCGCCGTGGCTGCTCGTCCTCGCGGTGACCGCGAGCCAGTTGTTCCTGCGCGAGTACCGGCCGGAGGAGGTCGTCGCGAGCCTGATCGCGGGGCTCGTCTCCGTCGCCCTGAGCACGCGGTTCATCCTGCTCGGCGGGAGCTTCGAGCAGCGGCCGGCGCCCGAGGAGGAGCTGCCGCTCGAGCGCCGCCAGGCCGCCGTCATCGTCAACCCGACCAAGGTCGCCGACATGGCGGAGGAGCGGCGGGCCGTCACCGCGTACATGGCCTCGGCGGGGTGGGCCGAGCCGCTGTGGCTCGAGACCCGGCTGGACGAGCTCGGCCTCGGCCACGCGCAGCAGGCCGCGGAGGCCGGCGTGGACGTCGTGTTCGCCTGCGGCGGGGACGGGACGATCATGTCCGTCCTGTCGGGGCTGGCCGAACACGGGCGTGCCGCTCGCGATCCTGCCCGCCGGCACCGGCAACCTGCTCGCCCGCAACCTGCAGCTCCCGCAGGACCGCGACGCCTGCCTGCGCATCGGCCTCGGCGGCGCCGACCGCAAGATCGACGTCGGCCGCGTCGACGAGCAGCACCGCTTCGCCGTCATGGCCGGCATGGGCCTGGACGCGGCGATGATCATGGACGCGCCGCCCAAGCTCAAGGCGCGGATCGGCTGGCCCGCCTACGCCGTCTCCGGCGCGCGGCACATCTTCGACCGGCGCATGCACGTGACGATCACCGTGGACGACGCCGAGCCCGTCCACCTGCGCGCCCGCGGCGTCGTCATCGGCAACGTCGGGCGCCTGCAGGCCGGGATGCTCCTGATGCCGGACGCCGAGCCGGACGACGGGATCCTCGACGTCGCCGTCCTCGTGCCCAAGTCGATGCGGCACTGGCTGATGCTCTCGCTGCACGTCATCCGCCGCCGGCCCGCGTCGCGGGGCGCGCGGATCGAGCACTTCCGCGGCCGCAAGATCCACATCGTGTCCGACAAGCCGCACCCCCGCGAGGTCGACGGGGACCTGCTGGAGCCGAGCACCGAGATGACGATCGTCGTCGAGCCCCGCGCGTTGATCGTGCGGACCGCCCCGGACCTCGACGGCCCGCTGTCGTTCAGGTCGTCGCGGTCGGGGTCGTAGCCGCCTCGCTGCGCCGCTTGAGCGGGCCGGGCACGCGGGCGCGGGACGGTCGCAGGGCCGCCTCTACGACCTGGATCTCCTCCGGCGCGAGGTCCCGCTCGGCCACCCCGCGGTTGATCGACTTCACGTAGCTGCGGGTGTCCGAGCGCCCGACCAGCGTGGTCAGGACGAGGCCGTCGCCGTTCTCGTCCAGCAGCGCGACGGACCAGGACAGCCGCCCGCCCATCTCGCCGAACGCGTCGTAGTGCAGCACCGCGACCCGGCGCAGCGACTCGTCGACCGCCGCCCGGAACGTCGTGAACTCGTGCTGGAGGCGGGTCACCTCGGTGCGCAGGCGCTCGACCTCGGCGGTCTTGCGAGCCATCGCGACCATGAACGACGTCTGCTCCGAGTCGCCCTGCAGGAGCGTGCACGCCTTGCGCAGGCGGCGGAACCGTACGTGCGCCGACGCGGCGAGCACGAACGCGCCCGCGCACAGGCCGGTCTCGGCGATGGTCAGCGGGTCGCTCACGCTCTCGAGGGTAGGGCGCGAACCCGCCGCCGCCCGGTAACCGAGCGTCCGGTCCGCGTCCGGCGCGTCGCGGCGTGGGCGGGCGTCACGCCCGACCCGTGCGTCCGGCAAATAGCATCCTGTAGCGAGCCGATCGCCGGACGCACGGGTGGTCGTCGGCGCGAGCGGGTGCGGCGGGCGCGGGAGGGCGGGAGCGCCGCCGTAGGGTTGGCCGGATCGACGGCGAGCGGGGTGCACGGCGCGCGCGGGCCTGCGTCCTGGCGGCCCTGCTCGCGATCCTGACCCTGCTCGGCGCCACCGCAGCCGCGGCGCAGACCCCGAGCCCCAGCCCCAGCGCAACGGCGGAGCCGGACCCCGCGCCCGGCGCGCCGGCACCGACGACCGGCGGCGTGGCCCTGGTCGGCATCCCCGGTCTGCGCTGGAACGACCTGTCGCCGACGGCCACTCCGACCCTGTGGACGCTGGCCGGTGAGTCGGCGCTGGCGGGCATGAGCGTCCGGACGGCCCTGCCCGGCGCCTGCCCGCTCGACGGCTGGCTGACGCTCAATTCGGGCGCGCGCTCGTACGCGCCGCGTCCGGGCGGGTCGTGCCTGCCCGCCCCCGCACCCGGAGCGGACGAACAGATCCCCGGCTGGGACGACCTGCTCGCCGCGAACGAGGGGTACTCCTACGACCCCGCGTTCGGGACGCTGGCGGGCGACGCCGGGCCGGCCGGCCGGTGCGCGCTCGGGCGGGGCGCGGCGGTGGCGCTCGCGAACTCGTCCGGACGAGTTCGTGCCGCCTACGCGGACACCCTGGCCGGTCTGCCCCCCGGCGGGTGCGGCGAACTCCTCGTCGTGGACGCGGGCGCGCTGCCGCCGGCCGAGGGCCGGGCGGACGCGTTGCGCCGGGCAGACGACCTGACGCGGGACACGCTCGCGCTCGCCGGCGAGAATGCCCGCGTCGTCGTCGCGGGCATCGCCGACAGCGACCCGGACGCCACGCACCTCAACGCACTCCTCCTGCGCACCGGGCTGCCGGCTTGGCTGCGGGCCGAGTCGACCCGCCAGGTCGGCCTCGTCCAGCTCACCGATCTGACCCCGACCCTGCTCGACCTGCTCGGCGAGTCCCGCGGCGAGCTGGTCGGGTCCGTGCTCGAGGAGCGCCCGCGGGCCGGCGGCCCGGGCCACGCGGTGCAGGCGCTCGACCGCCAGGACGCCGCCGCGCAGGCGGTCAAGACCAACTTCGTCCTGTTCTTCGCGATCCTGATCGCGGGCCAGGTCCTCGCGTACGCGGCGCTCTCCTGGCGCTACCGCGGCGGGAAGCTGAGCCGCGCGCGGGCGGGGCGAACCGTCCGCAACGTCGGGTTGGTGTTCGGCGCCGCTCCTCTGGCCACGTTCCTGGTGAACCTCCTGCCCTGGGCGGCGAGCCCCAGCCCGACGGCGACCCTGTGGGCGGGGCTCGTCGCCGGCTCGCTGCTCGTCGGCGCGGCAGCCGCGTACGGGCCGTGGCGGCGCTTCCCGTTCGGGTCCGCCGGGTTCGTCGCCACGTCGACCGTCACCGTCCTCGCCTTGGACGTGGCCGCCGGGTCGCACCTGCAGCTGACCAGCCTGTACGGCCTCTCGCCGCTGGTCGCCGGCCGGTTCTACGGGTTCGGCAACGTCGCGTTCGGAGTGTTCGCGATGTCGGCGCTGATCGCGGCGGTGTGGGCCGGCGTGACGGTGAAGGGCCGGTCAGGCGCGCGGGCCGGCGCTCTCGCCGCCGCCGCGGTCGGCGCGTTCGCCGTGGCCGTCGACGGCTGGCCGTCGCTCGGGGCGGACTTCGGCGGCGTCCTCGCCCTCGTCCCGGGGGTGGCGATCCTGGCCTTCGGGCTGTCCGGCTCACGGCTCACGGCGCTACGGGTCGTCGGGGTCGTCCTCGGTACCGTCGCCGTGGTCGCCGCCATCGCGGTCGCCGACTGGACCCGCCCGGAGGACGAGCGCTCGCACCTGGGCAACTTCGTCCAGGACGTGATCGACGGCGACGCCGGGTCCGTCCTGGCGCGCAAGGCGAAGGCCAACCTCGGCCTGTTCGCGGACGCCCCGATCATCGTCGCCGCTGCCGTCCCGCTCGCGGTGCTGGTGATCCTCGCTCTGACCCGGCCGGAGATGGTGCAAGATGGCCGGCCTCGCCCGCGCCCAGGAGCGGGAGCCCGCCCTCCGGACGCTGATGCTCGCGTGCCTCGGCACCGCGCTGATCGGGTTCGCCGCGAACGACTCCGGGATCATCGTCCCGGCCGTCGCCCTGACCGCCGCCGGCCCGCTGATCGTCGCGCTGTGGGCCGGTATCTGGGCGGACGCGAGCGACCCCGTGCGTCCGGCAGACAGCGTCCTATAACGCGCGGTTTGCCGGACGCACGGGGTGACCCCGCCGGACGGCGGCTAGCGGCCCGGGCGGCGGCGCGCGGCGAGGGCGAGCGCGACGTGGGCGTACTGGCGCAGCCGGTGGACCTGACCGCGCCAGTCGGCGCCGGTGACCCGGTGGTGCAGCTCGCACTCCACCTCCCGGACGGTCAGGCCCGCCTTCAGCAGGTCGATCGTCAGGGCGGTCTCGACTCCGAAGCCGTACGCGAGCGGGCGGGCCGCGTCGAACGCCCGCCGGCTCAGGCACCGCTGCCCGGACAGCGGCTGGGTCGCGCGAAACCCCGTCGCCCGGGCGATCCCGCGGCGCGAGAGCTTGACGACGAACCCGCGCCCGCCGCCTTTGCGTAACTGCGGCGGCAGGACGGCGATCGTCATGTCTGCGGCACCCTCGCGCACCGGCGGGACGAGTGCGGCCGCCTCGACGGCGGTCCCCTCGAGGTCGGCGTCCACGAACAGCAGGAACCGCGGGGTCGCGCGCTTCTCCCGCCGGTCGGCGGTCTGCGCGGCGCTCGCCCCGGTCTCCATCGCGGCGGCCTTGCCCCGGTTGCGCGTGTGCCGGACGACGAGGGCGCCGGCCTGCTGCGCCACGTACGTCGTGCGGTCGGTCGAGCCGTCGTCCACGACGATCACGAGGTCGACGCCCGGGATCTTCAGCGCCGCCGCGACGGTGGCCGCGACCCGGGCCTCCTCGTCCTTGGCCGGGACGATCACTGCCGTGTCGCCGGGCCCGTCGCCGTCGCGCCCGGGAGCTGGTGCCGTCATGCGAGGCGATCGTACGGACCCGCGAGCGTGCCGGTCCCGCGGGCGGGCACCATGTGACGCGAGGCGAGGGGGTCCCGGTGACGGAACCGACAGGCGAGACCACGGTCGACAGCGAGGTGGGCCGGCTCCGGTCGGTCCTGCTGCACCGGCCCGGCCCGGAGCTCGCCCGCCTGACCCCGCGCAACAACGACCGGCTGCTCTTCGACGGCATCCCGTGGGTCGGCCGCGCGCAGGAGGAGCACGACGCGTTCGCCGCCGCCCTGCGCGACCGCGGCGTCGAGGTCGTCTACCTCGCCGACCTGCTCGTCGAGACCCTCGGCTCGGACGCCGCCCGCGAGGAGGCGAGCCGGGAGGTCCTCACCGATCCGCGCCTCGGCCCGGGCCTGCGGGCACGCCTCGAGGCCTACCTCGCCAAGCTCGGCGCCGCCGAGTTGGCCGGGGTCCTGACCGCCGGGCTCGCGCGCGAGGAGCTCGACCGGGGCGGCCGCCAGGAAGGACCGCACGACCGAACCACCGGCCTCGCGTACCTGCTGATGTCCCCGGGCGACTTCGTCGTCGACCCGCTGCCCAACCTCATGTTCACCCGCGACTCGGCCGTGCGGATCGGCAACCAGGTCGCCCTCGCGGTTCCGGCGACGTCCGCCCGGGCCCGCGAGTCGACGCTGCTGGGTGCGGTCTGGCGCCACCACCCGCGGTTCGCGGGGACGGGCGTGCTCTACGGACCGGGGTTCGAGCCGCTGGAGGGCGGCGACGTCCTGCTCCTCGCACCGGGCGTGCTCGCGGTCGGGGTCGGCGAGCGGACGTCCGCGGCCGGCGCCGAGCGGCTCGCCCGGCGGGCGTTCGCCGCGGGGCTGGCCCGGGCCGTCCTCGCCGTGCCGCTGCGCCAGCAGCGCGCCACCATGCACCTGGACACCGTCGTGACGATGGTCGACGTCGACGCGGTCGTCATGTACCCGGAGGCTGCCGACCTGACGGCGTACGTCCTGACCCCTGGCGCTCTCAGCCCGGGGGACGCGATCGGCGAGCTGCGCGTCGACGGCCCGCGGCCGTTCCTGCCGGCGGCGGCCGCGGCGATGGGCATCGACGAGCTGCGCCGCATCGACACCGGGCTCGATCCCGTCACCGCCGAGCGCGAGCAGTGGGACGACGGCAACAACACGCTCGCCCTCGCCCCGCGGCTGGCGGTGGCGTACGAGCGCAACGTCGTCACGAACGCGCGGCTCGAGGACGCGGGCATCGAGAGTCGTCCGGATCGCGGGCTCGGAACTCGGCAGCGGCCGCGGCGGACCGCGCTGCATGAGCTGCCCGCTGGAGCGGGACCCGGTCTAACCGGGGCATGACTCAGGACGTGGAGAGGCCCGAGCGCTGCAGACGGGGGATACAACAGCGCTCGGGCCTGAGTTGCGACGTTATCAGCGAATTCTCAGTCGGGACGCCAGAAGCTGCCCGATTTGCCAGACTTTGGTTCGGTCAAGCGGTTTAGCCGACTTTCGCAGGGGTATTCGGACCCTTCAGCGAATCGTGAGCTGCCGACTTGCCAGGCCGTTGCGGGCTCGCCGCTCGGAATCGGTGAGCGGGGCGGTGGCCGCGAGCGCCTCGCCGAGCCGCTCCTGCATCACCTTCGCCGCGTCCTCGAAGGCCTCGGCGCCACGGTCGACGGGGACCTCCCACACGGGAGCGAGCAGACCGTAGCAGCGGAACGAGCCGAGCAGCCGGGTGCCCTCGCCGAGGTCGTCCGCGCGGGCCGCGTGCAGTCGGGACAGCGCGTCCAGCAGCGGGGACTCCTCGTGCGGCATGACCCAGCGCAGGTACGCGCGCCCGTTCTCCAGGCTCCAGTACGCGGCCTCGACCGAGGTGAGCCGCACAGTCGGCGGCGCGGCAGCGTTGGCCTGCTCCAGCGAGGCGGCCACCTCGGCGGTCATCTCCTCCGGGTTCTCGACCCAGAACGCGAAGCCGTCGTGGACGGTGATTTCGAGCGCGACGTCGGGGTCGACGAGGTCCTGCAGGCGGGGGGTGTCGGGCTGGATCTCCACCGAGACGGGCGTCGAGCCGGCCTCGATGTCGACCGTCGCGAGCAGCGCGGCCGCGACCTGGCGGTTCGCGTCACCGGCCGGGATCTGGGTCTGCAGCGCGAGCAGCACGCTCCCGTCCGAGCGGGTCAGCGAGGGCAGGGCGAGCGGCAGGACCGTCACGGCCGTCACCGTCCGGCCGGACTCGGCAGCGGCACCGACCAGCGTCAGCGGCGTGGTCGCGGCGGGCACGATCTCGCGCATGGCGATCAGGTCGCACTCCGACCGGAAACCCTCGAAGGGCCGCAGCACGAAGCTCTGGCGCTCGGCGGCCCGCCGCGCGCGCGAGGACTTGCTCATGAGAAAGCTCCTACATCAGGTGGCCGGGCGCTTGCCCGCGGCAGCCTATCCGGCGCTCGCGCCGGTGATCGACGTCGCGCGCGCGGGGGGGCTCAGACCGGGTTGCTGTGCCGGTCGCGAGGGTCGCCCAGACGGTGGTGCCGTCGGCGTCCTGCCGGACGCCCCACTCCGAGCAGAGGGTCGCGACGATGCCGAGACCGCGGCCGCCGAGCGAGGACAGCGACGGCGCCTGCAGGTACGGGCGGGTCGGCCCGCCACCGTCCGAGACCTGCAGCTCGAGCGAGGTGGTGCTCACGTCCCAGGCCACCCGGATCTCGCCCGAGCTCAGCGGGCGGGCGTGCTTGAGGGCGTTGCTGATGATCTCCGAGACGACCAGCGAGGCGTCCCCGATGACCTCGTCACTGAGGCCCCGGTTGGCGAGGTCTTCCGCAAGGCGGTGGCGGGCGGAGCGGACGCTCTGCGTGGCATGCGGCAACATCACGCTCGCCGAAGACGGTGGCGTCTGGGTCGCTGAGTACGGCACTTCGCGCCCTTCCGGCCGACCACAAGTCACGGCGGTCCGACCAAGAGGACACGGGACCGCTTACGAAATGCCCGTATCGCGCACGCCGGAAACGCCTAGTCGTGACCGAGAAACGCGTCGTACGTCACACCGGCCTCACTGGTCAACTCACATGCTGCCGACGGAGGGCACGATGCCCAGCAGGTGCCGACTCACGCTGAGCGGTCGGTCGGTGATGATCGCGTCGACGCCCGCCGCCACGCAGCGGTCGACGTCGGCGGGCTCGTTCACCGTCCACACGTGAACCTTTTTGCCGCGCGCGTGCGCGCGGGCCACATACCCGGGGTGGCGCCGGATCACGCGCATGTCGACGCCGGCGACGGTGCAGCCCAGCGGCAGCGACCCGTCCCGGTGCCGGGTCGGGACCCGCGCCATCAGCAGTACGCGCTCCAGGCTCGGCGCCATCCGGCGCAGCCGCCGCAGCGACGCGGGCGAGAAGCTCATGACGCGGACGGGCGAGATCTCCCCGCGACGTGGGTGGGCCCAGCCGAACTCGTCCAGCAGCTCGACGAGGCGCTCCTCGACGAGGGCGCCGTAGCGGGTCGGGTGCTTGGTCTCGATCGCCAGCCCGACCGGCCGGGGCGTCGCGGCGACCAGCTCGAGCAGGCGGCGCAGGGTGAGGACGCCGTGCGCGTCCATGTCCGGACGCTCGGTGTCGCGCGGGTCGGGGCCGACCTGGCGGCCCTTCGCGTCGCGTTCCTGGTGCTTGTCGAACCCGCGGGTGAAGTGCTCCAGATGCAGCGGGCGCCAGTCGCGGCGCGCGCCGAACTGCAGCTCCGCGAGCTCGGCGAGCTCCAGGTTGGACACGACGCCGCGGCCGTCCGACACCCGGTCGACGCGGCGGTCGTGCACGCACACCAGGTGCCCGTCCGCGGTCAGGCGGACGTCGCACTCCAGCGCGTCAGCTCCGTCGGCAATGGCCTTCCGGTAAGCCGCGAAGGTGTGCTCCTCGGCTCCCTCCCGCGTCCCGCGGTGGGCAACGACCTCGATCACACCTCGATGGTGCCACTGGAAATCCGTCACAGCAGGAACATCCCCGCAACAACAGCCGTCAGGCAGGCTGCGCGCGGAGGAATCTCCCGAAATGTGGCACCGTGAAGGCGACCGACCCGCGCTCCCCCGCGAACACCAGCCCTTTCTTGATCAGGGCGTCGCGTGCCGGCGACAGGCTGGACGGCTTGCGCCCCAGGCTCTCGGCGACCTCCGACGTCGGCACCGCGCCGTCGTCCAGCGAGGCGCCGAGGGTGGCCATCGCCCGCATGTAGTCCCGCTCCGCCGGGGTCGCCCGCTCGTACCGGCTGCCGAAGAACCCGACCGCGAGCTCCGCCTCCGCGTCCGGGGCGGCGACCTTGACGTCCGCGGCCGTGATCGGGGAGCGAGGCGCCGCGTCCCAGGCCACCTTTCCGTACGCCTGGACGAAGTACGGATAGCCGTCGGAGATCACGTACAGCGCCTCGAGCGCCTCGTCGTCGAACTCGACGCCCTCGGCCGCCGCGGGTGCCGTGAGCGCGAGGTCGGCTGCGGCCCGGTCGAGCCGGTCGATGCGCGCGTACCGGAACAGCCGTTCGGAGTAGCTCTTGCTCGCCGACAGCACCGCGGGCAGGTGCGGCAGCCCGGCGCCGACGACGATCAGCGGCGCCCCGGACTGGCTCAGCTCGTGGCACGCGCCGCACAGAGCGGAGATGTCCTCGGGCCCGACGTCCTGCATCTCGTCGATGAACAGGGCGATCCCCGACCCGACGTCCGTCGCTACCGACGCCGCATCGCCGAGCAGCTCGGCGAGGTCGATCTCGATGTCCCCGGAATCGGCCCGCCCCCGCGCCGCCGGGACGTCGATGCCCGGGTCCCACGGCCGCGCGCTCCGCGTGCCCCGCCTCGTCGCGCTCACGGCCTCCGCGTCCCGCAGGGCGAAGGCCTTGAGGACGCCGAGGAACTCGTCGACCCGTTGCGGATCCCGGTGCCGCGGCGCCAGCTCCCGCACCGCCATGTGCAGCGCGGCCGACACGGGCCGGCGCAGGGTCTGCTCCGGCCGCGCCTCGATCTTGCCCGTCCCCCAGAGCTTCCCGATCGCCGCCGACCGCATCGAGTTCAGCAGGACGGTCTTGCCGACCCCGCGCAGGCCGGTCAGCACCATGCTCCGCTCCGGCCGGCCCCGCGCCACCCGCTCGAGCACGACCTCGAACTGCGCGAGCTCCCGGTCGCGTCCGGCCAATTCGGGCGGCCGCTGCCCCGCCCCGGGCGCGTACGGATTACGAATCGGATCCATGCCTTCGACGGTATTGCGCGCTCTATCAAATCCCGTAGACCGCGGCATCGAACCCGGTCGTGTCGCTCGCTCGGGTCGTATGCGGCTCTCTAGCGTGAGGCCTAGACGCCCGGATACGCGGCAAGCGAAGTACCCCGTGCTCTCACTGTCACAGTGAAGGCGGGCGCGCCCGAGGCGGAGCGGCGAAGTCGCGGTCGGCCGGCAGGCGCGTAAGGCCGACGAGCCCTAGCGAGGAAGGCAGCGCCGGAGGACGACCGCGCGCAGCCGCGCAGCCTCCGGCGCCCCCGCCGGAGGCGACCCCGCCGGAGGCAACCCCGCCAGCGACCCGAGCAACAGGAAGGGCGGCACCGATCGAACCGGTGCCGCCCTCTTCCCGTTACCCCCGTGGTCCCTCGCGCCCCCGCGAGTTTCCCCGTGTACTTCCCCCGTGCGCTTCCCCCGTGCCACGAGCCCGGAGGCGCGTAGCTTCGGCGAGGCGCGCTGCCGCCGGCCCCCCACGAACCGGGGTGGCAGCGCGCCGCGCCGAAGATCTTGGTGTTACTTGTCGGCCGCCGGCTCGAGCACCGGCGCGATCGCGTTCCAGCGGGAGATCGCGCACCCGTCGGAGCGCTTGAAGCTGGTGTCGACCTTCGCGAGGTTCCAGGTGCCCTCGACCGTGGCGGTCTGCGGACCGCCGTAGATCTTGGTGCAGATCTGGTCTCCGGGCGGCTCCGCGAAGGGGTTCTTCTCCTTCACTGCGGCCGCGTCGAGCACCGCGCACGCCTCCGCCTCGCGGGGATGGTCCCCACCGGGCGGGTTGCACTGCAGGTGCCAGACCATCGCCTTCGCGTCCGCGTCCGCCTTGTACGTCACCGTGAGGTGCGTCGCCGCCGGAGTGGTCACTTCCGGAGCCGGAGCGTCCGGAGCAGGCGACCCGAACAGGTCGGGCAGCGGCAAGTCGATCAAGGAACCCGAGGGTGCCGTCATCGCCTGTGCCGCGCTCATCGACCCCACGAACCCCGCCGCGACCACTGCCGCGACGGTGACCACGTTGACGATGCGCATGGTCCTACGACGCATCTTCCACACTCCCGGTTCCCATGATTGCCAACGTATTGGGACAATGCCGCGCATGTCAGATTCTGGGATCAAAGAGATCAGTGTCAGCGACGTGCCCGCGGGCGCGTTCCTCCTCGACGTGCGCGAGCCCGACGAGTGGGCGGCCGGTCACGTCGACGGCGCCACCCACATCCCGATGGGCCAGGTCGAGTCCCGCCTTGCGGAGCTTCCGGCCGACACGGAGATCGTCGTCATCTGCCGCCTCGGCGGCCGGTCGGCGAAGATCACCGAGCTCCTCGGGCAGCACAACGTGCCGGCGATCAACATGGTCGGCGGGATGAAGGCGTGGGACGAGGCCGGCAAGCCGATGGTCAACGACGGCGGGACGGCCCCGTACGTCCTGATGTAGCGGTGCACCCGGGACGTACAGAAACACCGGCGTCCCGGGAGCCCTACTTCAGCAGGCGCGACATGCGCCGGTCGGCGAGCGGTTGCCCGCCGGTCTGGCAGGTCGCGCAGTACTGCAGCGCGGAGTCGCTGAACGACACCTCGCGCACGACGTCGCCGCAGACAGGGCAGGGCTGCCCCGCACGCCCGTGGACGCGCAGGCCTGCCTTCTTCTCGCCCTTCAGCTTGCCCGTCGCCAGGCCGGCGGAGCGCTCGATCGCGTCCGCCAGGGTCGAGCGGATGATCGCGTGCAGCGCCGCGACCTCGTCCGGCCCGAGCCCGGACGCCGGCTTGAACGGCGAGAGCCGCGCGGCGTGCAGGACCTCGTCGGAGTAGGCGTTGCCGATCCCGCCGATGATCGATTGCTGGCGCAGCACGCCCTTGAGCTGCGCCCGGCCGGCGGCCGCCAGCAGTGCCCCGAGGACCTCAGGCGTGAACTCGTCCGAGAGCGGGTCCGGGCCGAGGCGGGCGACGCCGGGGACGTCCATCGGGTAGCGGACGCAGTACGCGGCGAGGCCCTTCTTCGTCCCGGCCTCGGTGAGGTCGAAGCCGCAGGCGGCGTCGGGCGGGTCGTCGTCCCGCGCGCTGAGGTGGACGCGCAGGGCGAGCGGCCCCTTGCCGGGCTTCGGCGGGACGGGGGTCAGGTTCTCCCGCCACGCCAGCCAGCCGGCCCGGGCGAGGTGGACGATCAGGTGCAGCGGCGCCGGCTGCCCGGGCTCGCCGCCGATCTCGAGGTCGAGGAACTTGCCGTGCCGGTTGACCCCGGTCAGCCACAGGCCGGCGAGCGCCGTGATCGGCGGGTCGTAGGTCTTCAGGACGCTGAGCGAGGCCACGTCCACCCGGGCGACCACCCGCCCGAGGGCCCGCTCGGTCAGCAAGCGGCGCAGCGCCTCGACCTCGGGAAGCTCGGGCACCGGGTCAGGCCGTCGCGCCGAGGGCGTCGAACCGCACGCCCGTCTCGGCCTCGGACTCCGCCCACAGCAGGCGGGACTTCGCCGGGTCGTACGCGCGGGAGACCCCGGTGGTGCGAGCCGGCGCACCCCGGTACTCGAGGAAGCGCGGCCCGTACAGCTCGCCGCCGCGGACGCCGGGCGCGGTCGCCGCGTACAGCAACGGCAGGGCGCCGGCCGCCGCGCTCTGGCCGAGCACCCGGGTGGCGACGCCGACGACCTGGGCGGCCGCGCGGTGCCCGTTCATCATCGGGGCGGCGGTCTGCAGCTGCGTGGCCGCGAGACCCGGGTGGGCGGCGACGCTGATCAGCCGCCCGTCCGCCGCGACGCCGGAGGAGACGAGGCGCGCATGCAGTTCCATCGCGAACATCAGGTTCGCCAGCTTGGACTGACTGTAGGCACGCCACTTGTGGTAGCGGCCCTTGTCTGCGTGCAGGTCGTCGAAGTGCATCCGCCCGACGTGCATCAAAAAGCTCGTCACGGTGACGACGCGGGAACCGGGCTTCACCAGCAGCTGCGGCAGCAGGCGGCCGGTGAACGCGAAGTGCCCGAGGTGGTTCGTGCCGAACTGCATCTCGAAGCCGTCGGCGGTGCGCCGCCGCGGCAGCGCCATCACGCCCGCGTTGTTGATCAGCAGGTCGACGCTCGGGTGGTCGGCCGCGATCTCCTCCGCGCACTCGCGCACCGAGGACAGGTCGGCGAGGTCGAGGCGGACGAGGCGGACCGACGCCGACGGGACCACCGTGCGCAGGCGCCCGACGGCGTGGCGCCCGCGGGTCTGGTCGCGGCAGGCCAGGATGACGTGACCGCCCGCCTGGGTCAGTTTGCGTGCCACCTCGAAGCCCAGCCCGGAGTTGGCGCCGGTGACGACGGCGACCCGCCCGTGCTGGTCCGGCATCTCGGTCGGGGTCCACCCACTCATGTCCGAAACGGTACCTCCGCCGAGCCCCGGAGTTCGACGGGAGCAGGGCGAGCTTTAGCACACTGACTTAATCGAGATTGTCATATCTGGGAGGTTCGGCGATGGGGGCGACACCGACCGCGACGACGGGCGGCCGGCATCGGTCTGCGGGCACGTCCATGCGCCGCATCACCCTCGCGAGCCTGATCGGCACCACGATCGAGTGGTACGACTTCTTCCTCTACGGGACGATGGCGGCGCTCGTCTTCAACCGGGTGTTCTTCTCGAACCTGGACCCGGCGGCCGGCACGCTCGCCTCGTTCGCCACCTTCGGCGCCGGGTTCGTCGCCCGCCCGGTCGGCGGCCTGCTGATGGGCCACTTCGGTGACCGGGTCGGACGCAAGGCCGCGCTCGTCACGTCCCTGACGGTGATGGGCCTGGCTACCTTCCTGATCGGTGTGCTGCCGACGTACGAGCGCATCGGCATCGCGGCGCCGGCCATGCTGACCGCCCTGCGGTTCATCCAGGGCTTCGCCCTCGGCGGCGAGTGGTCGGGCGCGGCGACGCTGACGACCGAGCACGCGCCCGCGAACCGGCGCGGCTGGTACGGCTCGTGGGTGCAGTACGGCGCGCTCGGCGGCATCCTCATGTCGACCGGCACCGTCCTGATCCTGTCCGAGACGCTGACGGAACGTCAGTTCGTCACGTGGGGCTGGCGCGTCCCGTTCCTGCTGTCCGGCGTCCTGCTCGTGGTCGGGCTGTTCATCCGGCTGCGGATCGAGGAGAGCCCGGTCTTCCAGGACGTCCTCGAGGCCGGAACGCGGCCCCGCGTCCCGGCGCTGGCGGTCCTGCGGTCGCACTGGTGGACCGTCCTGCGGGTCATGGGGATGCACCTGACGGTCACGACGCTCGCGTTCACGTCGACGACGTTCGTGGTGTCGTTCGGCGTGAAGTCCGCGGGCTTCACACGCAACGAGATGCTCGGGGTGGTCTGCACGGGCGTGGCGATCACGATGGTCTTCGCCCCCTTGCTGGGGGTCCTGTGCGACCGGGTCGCCCGCCGGTCGATGTACATCGCCGGGACCCTCATCACGATGGCGCTGGCGTTCCCCGCGTTCTGGCTGCTCGAGACCGGCGAGTTCGCCGCCGGCGTCGGCGCGGTCCTGTGCCTGATCGGACCGAGCACCGTCCTCTACACGACGCAGGGCGCGTTCTTCACCGAGCTGTTCCCGCCTGAGCTGCGGGTGACCGGTGCGGGGCTCGGCGTGCAGCTGGCCACGGTGGCGCTCGGCGGGTCCGCGCCGATGATCGCCCAGGCGCTGCTCAACCGCTCCGACGGCCGGCCGTGGTCGGTGTCCGCGTACATCTGCTGCGTCGCGTTCGTCTCGCTGGTGTCGGCGCTGCTGACCCGCATCCCGACCCCACCTGCCCTGCCGCCTGCCGACGTTTCCGAACGGTGGGCGAAAGCACGCGGCGACCGGCCCGAGTCACAGCGCCCGGGGGTCCGCATCCGCCCCTGACCGGACCAGAATCGGGGCATGAGCGGGCCGGGCACGGACGGGCGGGGGCGCCACCCGCGGGACGTCGGCGAGCTCGTCCGGCGCGGGGAAACCCTGCTGGACGAGGTGGCCCGCCGCTCGCGCACCGACGCCCGTTCGCGGCTGCGGCGGCTGCGGGTCGCTGCGCCGCTGATCGCCCAGTCCGCCCTGGCCGCGGGCGGCGCCTGGTACCTGGCGAGCCGGTTGGGCGGCCCCGACCACGTCCCGTTCTTCGCGCCGATCGCGGCGGTGATCTCGCTCGGGTCGGCGCTCGGTCTGCGCTTGCGCCGGTCGGTCGAACTGGTGCTCGGCGTCGCGCTGGGGATCGGCGTCGGCGACCTCCTGATCCACTTCCTCGGCGTCGGCACCTGGCAGCTCGTCGGGATCGTCGCGCTCGCGATGACGGCAGCGGTGCTCGTCGACGGCGGGCAGATCATCGTGCTGCAGGCGGCGACGTCGTCCGTGCTGGTCGCCACTCTCGTGCCGGCCGGCGGGGAACTCGGCGGGCTCGACCGGTTCCGGGACGCGCTGCTCGGCGGGTCGGTCGGGCTCGTGGTGGGGTTGCTCCTGCTCCCCCTGAACCCGATCTCGGTGGCGCGCCGGCACGTGTCGCCGGTGGTGGCGGAGCTCGCGGGCGTCCTGACGGACGTCGCGGAGGCACTCACGGCGGCTGACACGGACGCCGCAATGGCGGCCCTCACCCGGGCGCGCGCGGCCGAGCCGCTGGTCACCGCGATGACGACCGCCGTCGGCGCGAGCGACGAGATCGCACGCATCGCCCCGGCTCGCTGGCGCAGCCGCGACCGCCTCTCGACCTACAGCGACGCCGCGCCGATGCTGGACTACGCGGTCCGCAACTCTCGCGTGCTCGCCCGGCGGGCGACGGTGCTGCTGCGGTCGTCGGAGCCGTTCCCGGACGCGCTCGCGGCCGGCATCCGCCGGCTCGCCGCCGCCGTGACCGAACTCGGAGCTGAACTGGATGCCGAAGGCGAGCCCGCCCGGTCGCGCCGGCTGCTGCTCGAGGCGGCCGCGCTGGTGGCGGCGGTTCGCGCGTCCGGCGGGCTCAGCCTGTCCGCGGACGTGGTCGTCGCGCAGGTCCGGTCGGTCGCGTTCGACTTGCTGCTCGCGTCCGGACTGCGGCGGGACGACGCGCTCGCCCTGCTCGACCTGGACCGGCTCGAGGGCAGGAAAAGGGCCCCGAAGGTCGTAGGTCCGGACGACCTTCGGGACCCGGACCGGCGGTCCACTCCGCCGCCCGGGACTCGCAGCGACGGGTTACCTCCAGCCAAATAGGGACCTACCCCCTCATTTCGCCACCTCACCTTCCGGGGCGAATTTCTCGCCGTTCTCGCGGGACGCGGCTGAGAACAGCGGCCCCGGCCGCCAAGGCCACGAGGCAGAGCGTCCCGCCGACCTTCGCTCGACGGGCAGCCGCACGGTGTGGGGCTTCAGGGTCCGTGTCGACGCGGGTCAGGATGGCGACGACGTTGCCCGCCGCGAGCCCGTCGTCGATGCCCGGTCCGGCGCAGGAACAGGCTTCGGCCGGCGGCGCAACAGCAGGACGGACCCGCGGCGGTCACCGCACCGGCCGCGCCGGCAGCGAGCCATCGTCGCCCGGTCGAGCCACGGCCTTCGCCTTGCGCCAGCGGAGTACGGCCAAGCCGACGGCGGCCGCCGCACCTCCAGCGAGGACGATTGGAACGACGTTCCAGGTCGTGGAAGGGCTTTCCGTCTCGCCTTTCGGCGGGAGCAGGCCGACCGGCGGCGCGAACGGGTGGTCCGCGAGGGCGGGGAGCGGAACGAGTGCTGCCGCGCCCACGAGCCGGAGCTCGTCGACGAGCCGTGGCGGGCCGGACGCCGGGTGGACGGTCACCCGACTACCCCCGAACGTCACGGGCTGGCCGCCGATTGCGGTGAGAATGCCCCCGGTCCGCGCGGGCTGCGTCGTCACGGTGACAAATCGGCGGTCCAGGAAGCTGATCCGGCCCTCGTCGTAGAAGGCTGACTGCCAGAGCATGAGCCTGTCCGGGGTCGCCCAGACCGCATCGTCGAAGCCCTCGTCGTCCGTCCGGTCGCCGAGCACCTCCCCGGAGACCAGGTCGACAGAGACGAGCGACGACATCAAGGTCGCCTCGCTGAACCCGCGGACGGCTGCGGTCGTCCCGTCCGGGCTCACCCAGACCTCGTCCCACTTCCGGCCGTCCGGAAGGCGAACGAGCACCTGCCGGGATCCGTCCGGCCCGAGCCGGACCAGGCCGGCCGAGGATTCGCCGACGACGGCGAGGAAGCCGTCGGCCGTCGCCGTCCCGCCCGTGACGGTGTCGAGCGTGCGGGCGTCGACCTCGGCGCCGCGGACGTTCACCAGCGACACGCGCGTCGGCCCGTCCACAGTGTCGCCCTTCACAAGCAGGTCCACGCGCACGCCGCCTGCGTCCCGGCAGCGAAGACCGAGCACCTTATGACCGCCCGGCACCTCGAGGCGCACGCTCCTCTGGACTTTCAGCGTCCGGGCGTCGTGCACCGTCAGCTCCGCCGGAGCCTCTTCATGTCCGGAAGGACTCGAGATGTACGGGCCTCGGCCGACGGCGACCACGGTGCCGGCTCCCGGGCAGACCGCGGCCATTGCGCCGTACCCGGGCTGCCCGTCCCAGGCGACGACGTCGCCCGCGCTGTCCAGAGTGGCCAGGCGAGCGCCCCCGAACTCGCCGGCCGCGAGGACCACCGCCGGTCCCCGGGACGTCGCGGCCGGGTTGCCCGCCATCTTCTGCAGGGTGGGGCCGAGGTCGAAGAACTGGCAGTAGGCGACCTGCCAGCCGTCCTCGTGCCGCTCGACCAGCCGCGCGGTGACGCTGCCGAGAGGGACAACCACGTCGCACGACTCCGGGTAGCCGACCCGGCCGGTGACCTCGGCAGGCAGGGTCCCGTCTAGCGTGCGCTCCACCCGCAGCCTCACCGTGTGCGCCTTCGGGTCCGTGTCGACCCGGCTCAGGACCGCGATCACGTCCCCGTCCGCGAGGCCCTCCTCGAGCGTGCGCCTCGACCCGCACGAACAGGCCTCAGCAGGGTGCGCGAACAGCAGGACGGACCCCGCGGTCACCGCCGTCGCGGCCAGCGCGGCGAGCGGGGGGCGCAGGCGGGTCACCTCTCGGCCTTCCGGCGCCGACGGAGCAGGGCCAGACCGACGACGGCCGCCGCGCCGCCCCCGAGGACGAACGGGAAACCGCTCCATGTACCGGACGGGCTCACCGTCTCGCCCTTCGGCGGGAGCAGGCCGACCGGCGGCGCGAACGGGTGGTCGGCGAGGGCCGGGAGCGGGACAAGCGATTGCGTCCCGACCAGCCGGAGCTCGTCGACCATCCGCGGCGGGCCCGACGCGGAATGGGCGGTCAGGCGGGTGAACCCGCCGAACGTGACCGGCTGACCGCCGACGGCAGTGAGGCCGTCCCCCGAGGACACTCGAAGCGTCTCGACAGTGCGAAGTCGCCGGTCGACCACGCGGATCTGGCCGTCCGCCTGCCGCGCGGGCCCGCGCCAGAGCAGGAGGCGGTCCGGCCCGGACCAGACCGCGGGGTAGCCGACCGCGTAGGGAAGCGCCCGATCTGCCAGGACACCGCCGGAGACCACGTCGACGGTGACCGTCAAGGATCTCCCAGTCACGGTGTGACTGCCGCCGACGGCGACGGTCGCCTCGTCCGGACTCAGAACGAGCTGGCTCCACTCCGTCGGTCCGTCCGGAAGCTGCCCGAGCACGCGGCGAGAACCGTCCGAACCGAGCTGGACCAGGGACGCCGGGTGCCCCCCGACCACCATGAGAAACCCACCGGCGGTCGCCGCCCCTGCCACGACGGCGCCTAACGGACCGGTAGCGACCTTGTCGCCGTCGACGCTCAACAGTGACCCCATTGCAGGGTCGTCGGACCTCGCCTCGGCCACCAGCACGTCCACGCCCTCACCGCGCGCGTCCCGGCAACGCAACCCCAACACCTGGTCGTACTCCTCCAGCGGCACGCGCACCGTGCGCCGGACGTCGAGGGTCACGGCGTCGTGCACCGTCAGCTCGGTGGGAGCCGAGACCCATTCACCGGTCTCGTCCTGAGTTGCCTCGCCGCGACCCACCGCGACCACGGAGTCCGCGCCGGGGCAGGCCGCTGCGGCCTGGCCGAATCCGGGGCGGGCGTCCCAGGCGACGACGTCGCCCGCGCTGTCCACGGCGGCCAGGCGGGCCCCGACGAAGTAGCCCGCCGCGAGCAGGACCGCGGGCCCGCGCGACGTCACGGCCGGGTCACCCGCCATCCGTTGCAGCATGTCGCCGAGGAGGAACCGATGGCAGTAAGCGACCTGCCAGCCCTTGTCGCGCCGCTCGATCAACCGTGCGGTGACCTCCCCGGGGGCTACGGTTTCGTCGCATCTCTCGGGGTAGCCGATCTCGCCGGTGACCTCGGCGGGCAGGGTCCCGTCGAGGGTGCGCTCCACCCGCAACGTCGCCGTTTGCGACTTGCGGTCCGCGTCGACCCGGCTCAGGATCGCGATGACGTCACCGTCCGCGAGCCCCTCCTCGAGCGTGCGCCTCGAAGCACACGAGCACGCCTCCGCGGACGGTGCGAACAGCAGGACGGACCCGGCGGCCACCGCACCGGCCGCGAGCGCGGCGAGCGGATGGCGCCTGCGAGCCCGCATCCACCACCTCCGGCCCTGCCCCGGTCGGCGGCCGACGCGAGGACGAATCCGACATGGTGCGCCCTGCGGGCTGAACTGCCAAGAGGTTCGGGCCGGCGATTTGTACCGCTTGTACGGCGGGGACGTGTCGGCGACACTGCGTCGACGGAGGTCCGATGGGACGTCAGATCATTCGCGCGACGGGCGCGGGCGTGCTCGCTGCGCGCGCCTGCTCGCGCGAACGATCGGCGCCGCTCCCGCCCGGCGTCGGCGAAACTGCCTCGGACGGAGGTCACATGCGGCGGCTGGCTCGGGCAACGACGGCGGGCGCCGGTGCGCTCGCCGCGCTGGCCGGGTCGATCCTGTGGGCACTGCCCGCGCAGGCGTGCTCCTGCGGGCGGCCCGACCTGGACGCCGCCCTCGACGACGGACAGTCGGTCGCGATCGTCTCCCGGACGGACGACGGCCGCGCGGACGGGACCAGCGCGGCGCGCGCGACGTTCAGGATCGAGGACTCCCTCGGTCCCGAGCTCCCCGAGACGATCGCCAGCAGCAAGGCAACCGGGGGCGGCTGCCAGCCCTTCCTCGCGCCGGGCGCGGTCGGTGCGCTGGTCTTCGAACGCAAGGCGGGGGACTGGGCGATCGCGTCCTGCCTGGTTGCCCTGCTCGGGCCGGCGCTCCAGCGCGTCCAGGGGAACCCGTCTGCCGTCGAAGGCGGGCCGGCGACGGCGTACGCAGCGGGCCCCTTCGGCAACTCCCGGCTTGCCGCCCTCGACCGGGTCGGCCGGGTGGTGGCGTGGGACCAGGTCGCGGGCTACGGCCAGCAGGTCGCCACATGCCCGGGCGGGAAGGTCGTCGTGGCCCTCGGGCGCGCCGGAAGCCCCGACGATCCGTCCGGGGCACCCGAGCTCACCGTCCATGACGCGACCACGCTGCGTGTGCTGCGCACCGTGCGGCTCACGTCGACCCCGGATCACAGCCCCCTGGCGATGCGCTGCGCGGACGATCACGCGGACAGGGTGGAGATCCTCGCCCGGGGCGGTGGCCCAGGGGTCGACCTGCTGGTTGTCCGCGGCACCAATATCGAGACCGTCGACGTCGGGCAGGCGGTGTACGCGGAAACGGTCCCGTCCGGCTTCGTCGTCCTGGCCGGCGGCGAGGTCGGCACCTCGCTGGCGTTGATCCGGCCGGACGGGCGCCGATCCGGAATTGCCGACCTTCCCGATCTCGGGTCCGTCATCCCGTTCGCGGTGTCGCCCGACGGCCGGACGGTCGCGCTGTCCGGCGATCGCGCAGGGCCCGAGGGCGACGCGATCGTCACCGTCGACACCACCACGGGCGAGCGGCTGGCACAGTTCGCGCCCGGCCCGCACTACGTGACCGGACTGGCGTGGACCGCCTCGGGCACGCTGCTCGTCCGCGAGGTGCAAGCCCCCCGCCTGCGAGATTCGATCGTCCGCGCAGTCGATCGAATGCTGACCGAACTGGACCGTTGGCCGGCGACCACGGACCTCGGGCTGTTCACGGCCGTCGGCGATGCGGCGGTCGCCTACGGCGATGGATTCCGCCCGACCGTGATGCGGCACGCGGGCAGCCCGCTGGTCGCCGCCTCTCTGCGGCTCGCAGCGTCCGCCCACCTGGTCGCCCTGCCGGGCGCCGCGTTCGCCCCAGGCGGGGAGTCGCCGGCGCCTGACCGGACGGCCCTGGTGGTCCCGTCCCGCTCGTCGACGACCGTCCGCCTCGTCGCCGCGCTCGGCGGGTTCGCCGCCGTCGCGGTCGCCGCCGCGATCGCCCTCACGCCGCGCCGCCGCGCGTGAGCCGCGAACGATCCGGCCCGCTCATGCGTCCAGTCGGTGTGACTGCTTCCCTCGGAGGTCCCATGCGACGGCGCGCGGTCCGGGCGCTCTCGGCCGGCACGGTCGGGCTCGCCGCCTTGGCCGGGTCGATCCTGTGGGCCGTGCCCGCGGAGGCGTGCTCGTGCGGGGGCGGCGGGGGAATCCCGAAGACCCTGCCCCCGGACAGCGCCATCGCGATCGTCACCCGCACCGACGCGGGACCTGCTGTACGCGCGGGCAGCGACGTTCCGATTGCGACGTTCCGCGTAGAGGACTCGATCGGTTCGGACGTCCCGGAGCCGCTCACCGGGCAGATGGACACCGGTGCCAGCTGCCAGCCGTATGTGGCGCCTGGCGCGATCGCCGCGCTCGGCTTCCAGAAGAAGAACGGCGCCTGGCATCTCGGCTCCTGCAGTTCGGTCGACCTCGGGGAGGCGCTGCAGCGCGCGCAAGGCGATCCGGTCGCCGCCGAGGGCGGGCCGGCGGTGGCGTACCTCGCGGGCGCCTACGGCGTCGGCCGCGTCGCGGCCGTCGACCAGGCCGGCCGGGTCGTCGCCTGGGACAAGACCACCGGCTACGGCGACCTGGTCGCCGCGTGCCCGGACGCGAAGATCGTCGTGGTCGTCGGCCGCACACCGGCGAAGGACTACGAAAAGCGGATTCCTGAGCTCACCATTCACGACGCCGCGACGCTGAAAGTGCTGCGGACCGTGAAGCTCGGGACGGCGCCGGAACAGCAGCCGGTGGCCCTCCGGTGCGCCGACCCTCGCGGCGAGCGGGTCGACCTGTTCGTCCGGGACGGCAGCGACGAGAACTCCCCCGCCGACGTCCTGACCGTCCGCGGAAGCAAGGTGTCCGGCACGGACGTCGGTCCCGGGTCCGATGCGACAGCGACCGACAAGGGCTTCGTGGTCCTCGTGTCCGAGCGTTCGAAGCAGGTCTCCGTCGCGTTGGTCACCCCGGACGGGAAGCGGTCCACGATCGCGGAGCTACCCGAGCTGGAGGGCTCCGACCGGTTCGCCGTGTCGGGCGACGAGGGCACGGTTGCGGTGATCGGCGCGCGATCCGAACCACGGGTCGACGCTCTCGTCACGATCGACGTGGAGTCCGGCAAGCGCCTCGGCGAGTGGACGCGCAAGGAGCTGTCCGCCTCGGGGCTGGCGTGGACGGCCTCGGACACCCTCCTGCTCCGCGACCAGAACGCCTACATGCCGCGCAGCGTCCCCGTCCGAGCCTTCGACCGGACGCTCACAGAACGCGACACCTGGCCCGACGTCGCCGACGAGTGGGGCGGTCGGTTCACCGCCGTCGGCGACGCGGCCGTCGTGTACGGCGACGGCTCCCTCCTCACCGCGACGCCGGAGAACGGCACCCCGCTCGTCGCGGACTCCCTGCGCCTCGCGGCGGCCACGCACCTCGTCGCGCTGCCCGGGGCGGAGTTCGCCGCCGGTGAGGCGACGCCGGAACCGTCCGCCGCCCCGTCCGACGAGGTCACCGTCGCGGACGAGCCGTCGTCCATCGACACCGGCCTGCTCACCGGCCTCGGCGCCGTCGCGGCGGTCGGCGGTATTGCCGCTGCGGTCGTCGCCGGACGGCTACGCAATCACTGAACGTGACGAGTTGTACCGCTTGTACGTTCGGCCCCCGTCGGTGACACTGCCTGCTTCGGAGGTCGGATGAGGCGTCGGGCGGCACGGGTTCTCGGGGCAGGCACGGTCGGGCTCGCTGCCCTGGCCGGGTCGGTCCTGTGGGCCGTGCCCGCGCAGGCGTGCTCGTGCGCGAGCCGTGACATCGACGAGGAGCTCGCCGACGGCCATGCCCTCGCGATCGTCACCCGTACTGACAAGCCGCCTCGATATGACGCTCGGGAGGGCCTGCCGGTAGGCACGTTCCGAGTGTTGGACTCCGCCGGGCCGAGGATCCCGAAGGCACTCGAGGGGGAGCTGGACGACGGTGGCAGCTGCCAGCCATCCGTGGCGCCCGGCGCGCTCGCCGCGCTGATCTACGAGCGCAAAGACGGGGCCTGGGACCTGGGCTCGTGCGCGAAAGTGGAGCTCGGCCAGGCCGTCCAGCGCGCGCAGGGCGACCCGGTCGCTTCGAAGGGCGGGCCCGCCGTCGCCTACGCGGCGGGTTCCTACGGCAGCTCGCGGCTCGTCGCCCTCGACCGCCTCGGGAACGCCGTCGCGTGGGACCAGACCCCGGGTGACGGCGACCTGGTCGCCGTCTGTCCGGGCGGGGAGACCGTCGTCGCGATCGGCCGCACGCCGCGCGAGAGAGTCGAGCGCGTCGTCCGCCAGCAGGGGCCTCCCTACTACGAGAAACAAGTCACTGCGTTGACCGTCCACGAGGTGACCTCGCTACGAGTCCTGCGGACCGTGAACCTGGGACAGTCATTTTTCGAACACCACACGGCGCTGCGGTGCGGTGACCGGGACGGCAAGGACGTGCAAGTTCTCTCACGCAACGGGAGCGACGAAGACACGGCCAACCTGCTGACCGTGCGCGACGGCAAGGTCGAAAGCGTCAACGTCGGCCGCACGCCCGCGGTCCTTCCCGTGGACGAAGGCTTCCTTGTGCTGGACGAGGATCGGTCGGGCGGCGTCTCGCTCGCCCTCGTCCGCCCGGACGGAAAGCGGACGACGATCGCGACCGTGCCCGACATGCCCGAGGCGAACCCGTTCGCCGTCTCGGCCGGCGGTCGGACAGTGGCGCTCTACGGGTATCGCGCCGAGCCCCGAGGCCACACGATCGTCACCGTCGACGCGGACTCCGGCAAGCGCCTCGGCGAGTGGACCCGCGACCGCCTCGAGGTAGGCGGCCTGGGGTGGACTGCCTCAGGCGAACTGCTCGTCCGCGAGGCGCGGAGCGAGGGCGAGCGAACGTCGAACGTCCTAGCCTTCGACCGGACGCTGACGCAACGCGGCACCTGGCCCTCGGTCGAGCACGAATGGCCCGTCCGGTTCACCGCCGTCGGGGACTCGGCCGTGCTCTACGGCTACGGCTCTCGCCCGACCGCTATACCGCGGGAGGGCGAGCGGGTCGTCGCCGAGTCCCTGCGGCTCGCCGCGACCGAGCACTTGGTCGCTGTGGACGGGGCAGGTTTCGGCGGCGACGCAGATCCGTCCGAAGCTGCGTCCGAACCGGTCACCATGTCCGACGAGCCGTCCCTGGACGCGGGGCTACTCACCGCGCTCGCAGGCGGCGCAGCCGTGGCGGGCATCGCCGCGGCGACGGTCGTCGGCCGCCGCCGGAGCCCCCGTTCATGAGGGCGCGTCGGACGCTGTCGGCCGGGACGGTCGGGCTCGCTGCCCTGGCCGGGTCGATCCTGTGGGCCGTGCCCGCGCAGGCGTGCTCGTGCGCGCCGAAAGACATGGACTACGAACTCGCCGCCGGCAACGCGCTCGCGATCGTCACCCGCACCGACACCGGACCGCGAGGCACCCCGGTAGGGAAGTTCCGGGTGTTGGAATCGGTCGGCCCGAAGCTCCCGAAGACTCTCGAGGGCCGGATGGACACCGGCGGCGGTTGCATGACCTACGTCGCGCCGGGCTCGCTCGCCGCACTGATCTACGAACGCAAGGACGGCGCCTGGGACCTGGGCTGGTGTGCGGACGTCGAGTTCGGCAAGGCCGTCCAGCGCGCGCAGGGGGACCCGGTCGCGACACAGGGCGGGCCGGCCGTCGCGTACGCGGCGGGTTCGTTCGGCTCGTCCCGGCTCGTCGCCCTCGACCGGGTCGGCAACGCGGTCGCGTGGGACCGCACCCCCGGAGAAGGGCAGCTGGTCGCCGTCTGCCCGGGCGAGGAGACCATGGTCTCGGTCGGCCGCACCCCGTCGAAGGTCGAGCGGGTCGTGCGCCAGCAGGGCGAGCGGATCGAGGAGCCGGTCACCGCGCTGACCGTCCACGACGCGACCTCACTGCAGGTTCTGCGGACCGTGGACCTCGAGCGATCGCGGTACGGGTACAGCGCGCTGACGTGCGGAGACCGCGACGGCGAGCGGGTGCAGATTCTCGATCGGAGCGGGAGCCACGGACCCGAACTGCTTACCGTGCGGGGGAACAAGATCGAGCGGGTGGACGTCGGCCCAGTCTCCGCCGTCCAACCCGTGGACGGAGGTTTCCTCGTTCTCGACGACAACGGCACGGACGGAGCTTTGCTCGGCCTCGTCCGCCCGGACGGACGGCGGACCACCGTCGCGCAACTGCCCGACCTGGGCTTGGCCGGCAGCCTGGCCGTCTCACCGGACGGCCGCACCGCCGCCGCTTTCGGCTCGCCCAGCGAGGGGAGAGGCACCCTCGTCACGGTCGACGCGGACTCGGGCAAACTGCTCGGCACGTTAGCTCGCACGAAGCCGGACGTAACCGGCCTGGCGTGGACGGCCTCCGGCGAGCTGCTCCTGCGCGAGTCGCGGGACTCCCTCGACCCGCTGCCGGTTCTCGTGTTCGACCGCACGCTCACCGAGAAGAACCGGTGGCCGAGCGTCGCCGGGGCGCCGGCCGGCATGTTCACGACGATCGGCGACTCGGCCGTGGTCTACGGGCACGGCTCCCGTCCGACCGCCACACCGCGCGACGGCGAGCCGGTCGTCGCCGAGTCCCTGCGGCTCGCCGCGACCGAGCACCTCGTCGCCGTGGACGGCGCGGAGTTCGGCGACGCGGAGCCGTCTGACGCCTCGTCAGACGAGGTCGCACTCGCGGACGAGCCAGACAAGCGCTCCCTGGACGCCGGCATGCTCACCGCCCTCGGTGGCGGCGCGACCGCCGCTGGCGTCGCCGCGGCGTTCGTCGTCGGCCGACGGCGGAACCAGGCATGAGCAGACAGCGCCGAGGGGCGCGCGCGTTCTCGGCGGGCGCGGTGGCACTCGCGGCTGTCGCCGGCTCGATCCTCTGGGCCGTCCCCGCGGAGGCGTGCACGTGCGGAATCCGGGACATCGACGAGGCCCTCACCGACGGACAGGCGGTCGCGATCGTCACGCGCACCGACGACGGCAGCAACGCGGGCGGCGACCCGGCGAAGTTGCCGGTGGGCACGTTCCGGGTGCTGGACTCGATCGGCCCCAAGGTCCCGGCCACCCTTCGCGGCTCGATGGACACCGGCGGCAGCTGCCAACCGACCGTCGCCCCCGGTGCCTTGGCCGCGTTGGCATTCGAACGCAAGGAATCGGGCTGGTTCCTCGGCTCCTGCAGCGAAGCCGAACTCGGCAAAGCTGTCCAGCGGGCCCAGGGTGATCCAGTCACGGCGACGGGCGGACCGGCCGTGGCGTACGCGGCGGGCGCCTACGACAGCTCGCGGCTCGTGGCGCTCAACCGAACTGGCGCGACGGTGGCCTGGGACCGCACGCCCGGCAACGGCCAACTCGTCGCCGTCTGCCCCGGCGGAGACACCGTCGTCGCGGTCGGCCGGACCCCAGCCGAGGACTACGCGGACCGGGTCGTCGAGCTGACCGTCCACGACGCCGCCACGCTGCGCGTGCTGCGCACCGTGCCGCTCGGCGACACGGGGCCGTTGTACAGGGCGGCCATGAAGTGCACGGACTCCAGGGCGGATCGCGTTCAACTGGTCGTCAGCGACTACACCGAGGGCGACGCAGCCACCCTGCTGACCGTCCGCGGCGGAAAGGTCGACCGCGTCTACCTCGGCCAGGGCTCGATGGCCCAGGCAGTGGACGAGGGATTTATGTTGCTCGGCCGTCAGTCTGGTGGCCCCGCCACGCTTACGCTGGTCCGTCCGGACGGACGGCAGAACACCATCGCGGAACTGCCCAACCTGAACTACGCCGAGAGGTTCGCCGTCTCGCCGAACGGGCGCACCGCCGCGGTGTTCGGCTCCTCCGGTGACGAGCGGGGCACGGTCGTGACCGTCGACGCGGACTCGGGCAAGCATCTCGGGATGTACACCCGCAAGAAGCTGTACGCGTCCGGCCTGGCGTGGACGGCCTCCGGCGAGCTGCTCCTGCGCGAGTCGCAGGACTACCGCCACCCGATGCCGGTCCTGGCCTTCGACCGCACGCTCACCGAGCAGGGCACGTGGCCGAGCGTTGCCGGGCCGTGGGCCGGTTTCTTCACGACCGTCGGCGACGCGGTCGTCGTCTACGGCTACGGCTCCCGTCCGACCGCGACGCCGCGGAAGGGCGAGCCGGTCGTCGCGGAGTCCCTGCGGCTCGCTGCGGCCGAGCACCTGATTGCCGTGGACGGCGCGGAGTTCGGCGGTGACGCGGAGCCTTCTGACGCTTCGTCAGACGAGGTCACCGTGGCCGACGAGCCCTCGGGGCACACCGGCCTGCTCACCGCACTCGGCGGCGGCGCTGCCGTCGCAGGCGTCGCAGCGGCGACGTTCGTCGGCCGCCGGAACCGTGCGTGAGCAAGCGAAGCCGGGCGACCTCGGCGTGCGCGGTCGCACTCGCAGCGCTGGCCGGGTCGATCCTGTGGGCCGTGCCCGCAGAGGCGTGCATGTGCGGGCCGCGGGGGCAGGAGGGCCTCGACACGGCGCTCGCTGCCGGGAGTGCGATCGCGATCGTCACTCGCACCGACAGCGGCGGTAAGCCGAGCAGCGACACCGAACCGCCGCCGGCGACGTTCCGGGTCGAGGACTCCGTCGGCCCGGCCGTCCCCGCCACGCTCGAGGGATCCGTCAACGGCAGCACCACCTGCCAAGCCCAGGTCGCGCCCGGCGCGATCGCGGCCCTGATCGTCGAACGCAAGGACGGGGCCTGGAGCCTCCTCCAGTGCGGCGAGATCGAGCTCGGGCTCGCGTTACAACGCGCCCACGGAACGCCCGTCGCCGCTTCGGGCGGGCCCGCGGTGGCGTACGCGGCGGGCGGCTACGGTGGCTCCCGGCTCGCGGCGCTCGACAGCGCCGGCCGGGCCGTCGCGTGGGACACGACCGCCGGCACCGGCGAGCTGGTCGCCGCCTGCCCCGGCGGGAAGACCGTCGTCGTCGCGGGCCACGCGCCGCGCGCGGGCCGGGCGCAGCCTCGGGCCGAGCTCACCGTCCACGACGCGGCGACGCTCCGCGTGCTCCGCACCGTCGTGCTCGAGCCGAAAGGGGCTCTGCTCGGCCTCGCGGTTCGGTGCGAGGACGAACGCGCCGAGCTGGTGCACGTACTCGTCAGCAGGGCCAGCAACGACGAGGGCGACACGCTCACGCTGACGACCGTCCGAGGCCGCACGATCGAGACCGCGAGCGTGGGCCGCGGCGCCTACGCGGAGCCCGTCGAGGCCGGCTTCGTGGTCCTGGAGACCGCGGCTTCCGAGGCCCCGTCCCTGGCGCTCGTCCGGCCGGACGGGCAGCGAACCACGCTCGCCCAGCTGGACGACCTGGACGAGGTGTACGTGCTCGCTGCGTCCTCCGACGGGCGCACGATCGCGGTCTCCGGGCGCGACGGGGACTCGGGCGCCGTCGTCACGGTCGACGGGCTGACAGGCGAGCGGCTCGGACGGTTCGCGCCCGGCGTGCTGTACGCGAGCGGGCTCGCCTGGACGGCCTCGGGCGACCTGCTCGTCCGCAGGGACGAGCCTCAGGGTGAGAGCCCGGTCCGGGTCTTCGACCGCAAGCTCGTCGAGCGACACGACCAATGGCCCTCCGTCCATGGCTCGTACGCCGCGACATTCGGCGCTGTCGGCGATGCGGCCGTGGTGTACGGCTACGGCGTCCGGCCGACGGTGACGGCCCAGCAGGGCGAGCTGCTCGTCGCCGACTCCTTCCGGCTCGCGGCGGCGGAGCACCTGATCGCGCTGCCCGACAAGTCGTTCGGCTCGAAAACGGCCACGACGGAGCCGTCCGAGGACACTGCGCACGGGTCGGCTCCGAGCGTCGGCCTGCTGACCGCTCTCGGGGTCGGCGCAGCCGTCGCGGGCGTCGTCGCCGCGAGGCTCGTCGGCAACCGACGGAACCGCGCGTGAGGAAGCGGCGCCACAAGGCGCGGGCGCTCTCGGCGAGCGGGGTCGCGCTCGCGGCCCTCGCCGGGTCGATCTTGTGGGCCGTTCCCGCGCAGGCGTGCTCGTGCGGGATGGCGGACATGGACGAGGCGCTCGCCGCCGGTGACGCGATCGCGATCGTCACGCGCACGGACAGCGGCCGGGGCGCGGAACCGAACACGCCGCCCCCGACGCCGACGTACCGGGTCGAGGACTCGGTCGGCCCGGAACTCCCGGGCACCCTCTACGGCAGCGCGGACGGCTCGGAGCCCTGCGAGTCGGGCACCGAACCGCGCACGCTCGCCGCGTTCGTCGTCGAACGCAAGGACGATGCCTGGCGGCTCGCCCCCTGCGGCTACCTCGACCTCGGCCCGGCGCTTCAGCGCGTGCAAGGCGATCCGGTCGCCGTCGCGGGCGGGCCGGTCGTGGCTTACGCCGCCGGGGACTACGAAAGCTCCCGCCTCGCTGCCCTCGACAGCGCTGGCCGGATCAGGGCCTGGGACAAGATCCCCGGGTACGGCGACCACGCCGCCCTCTGCCCGGGAGGCAAGACCGTCGTGGTCCTCGGGCGCACGCCGGGCAAGCAGTGGACGGACCAGCTGCCCGAGCTCACCGTCCACGACGCGGCGACGCTCCGGGTGCTCCGCACCGTCAAGCTGGGGAAGTCCGCGTTTTTGCTGGGCCTGGCGGTGCGGTGCGCAGACGAGCGGGCGGAGGTCGTCCAGGTGCTCGTCGGGGACCGCGACGACGAGAGCTACCCGGTCGGTCTGCTGACCGTCCGGGGCGACAAGACCAAGACGGTGGACGCAGGGCGCGCGTCGAGTGCCCGGGCGGTCCCCGACGGCTTCGTCGTGCTGGACGGCGTAGAAACGAAGACGGTGTCGCTCGCCCTCGTCCGGCCGGACGGGCGCCGGTCCACCGTGGCAGCCCTGCCCGACCTGTCCTATGCGGAAGGACTCACCGTCTCCCCGGACGGGCGCACGGCCACCATCGCCGGCTCCGGTGGTGAACCCGGGTCCGACCCGCTCGTGGTGGCGATCGACGTGGAGTCGGGGAAGCGGCTCGGCGAGCTGGACCAACCGAACGCCGGGTTGGCTTGGACGCCCGCCGGCGAACTGCTGGTCCGGGAGGAAGAACGCTCCGGATCCGGACAGAGCCCGGTCCGGATCTACGACCGCGCCCTGACCGAGCGCGGCGACTGGCCGGCGGTCCCCGGGCCGTCCCACGGGCATTTCGCCACGCTGGGCGACGCCGCCGTGGTGCGCGGGACCGGGATCCGAACGACGGTCACGCCTCGGGAGGGCCGGCCCTTCGTCTTCGACTCGATCCGCCTCGCCGTCGGCGGGCAGCTCGTCGCGGTCCCGGGCGCGGAGTTCGACGTCGGGAAGCGGGAATTGTCCGACGTGACCGTCGCCGACCGACCGTCCACCGATGCCCGCGTCGTCGGCGTCGTCGGCGGGGTCTCGGCCGCCGCCCTCGCCTGGGTCGTCGTCCTGCGCCGCCGGAACCGGGGCGCCTGAGGATGCGCTGCGTCCCCGCTCTCGTGACGGCCCTCGGTGTGCTCGGTGCCGTGCTCGTGTCGGCCGAGCCCGCGCACGCGTGCTCGTGCAACACCCGCCAGGTGGACGAGGAACTGCGCGCCGGCAACGCGTTCGCGATCGTCACGCGGACAGACCCGGACGGCATCGACGCGACGTTCCGCGTCGAGGACGCGCTCGGATCCGATCTACCCGCGACGCTCACCGGGACCGTGGACGGCGGCATCTCTTGCTACGCACAGGTCGCTCCCGGCCAGGTTGCCGCGTTGATGTTCGAGCGCCAGGGACCACAGCTCGACGAACCCTTCGCGTCGCGCGGATGGTTCCTGCCGGTGTGCCCAGAGGCGCCGCTCGGCGACGTGCTGACCCGCAAGTTCGGGCAGCCGAGGGCAACGTCGACCGAGCCCGTTGTCGCCGTCGCGGCGGGTGACTTCGGCGGCAGCAGCCTGGTCGCGCTCGACCGCCGGGGCGAGGCCGTCGCCTGGGACCGCCGACCCGGCGCCGGGCAGACCGTGGTCGTCTGCCCGGGGGCCCGGACCGTGGTCGCGTACAGCTATCCGGCCGGGCCGAAGCCGAACGAGGTGACCGTGCACGACGCCGCAACCCTGGCGCTGCGCCGAACCGTCCCGTTGAAAGGCGGCGCCCAGGTGTCCGGCCTGAGCTGCGCCGACCCGCGCGGCGACGTGGTCCGGATGTCGGTCGCCTTCGACGACGACACCCCTGAGGACGACGCCGACCGGCTCGAGCAGTGGACCGTCCGCGGGACGGACATCCACATCGACCCGGCCCCTGAGCGCAAGCGGGGCCTGGCGACCGCGGCCGGCTCCCTTCTTCCCGCGGACGGGGACGCCGGCTTCGACCGCCTCGCGCCCGACGGCACCCGAACCGAGCTGATCCGGTTCGACGGCCCGGGCGAGATCGGCCAGTGGGAGCTCGCGCCCGACGGCGTAACGGTCGCGGTCACGCTCTTCCCCGAAGGTCCGGAGATGGAGAACCCCCCGGACGCGCCGGTCGTCACTTTCGACGCGCGCTCCGGCCGGGTGCTGGGCACATGGCGGACGAGTGAGGTCCCCGACGCTCTCACCTGGACGCCCGCGGGGCAGTTGTTCGTCCGCACGGTGCCGGCCACCGCGACAGATCCCCGCGCCACGGCCAGGACCGTGCACATCCTCGATCGCACCCTGCACGAACGCGCCCGGCACCCGGCGGGCTCCGGATACCTCATGACAGTCGGGGAGTCGGCCGTGACGTACGGAAAGTCCCGGATCCTCGCCATCCCGGCAACGGGCCTCCCGCGGGTCCTCAGCGAGGTGCGGCTCGCGGCCACGGTCGACCTGGTCGGCCTCTCGGACGCGGGATTCGAGCCCGGGGACGGGGACGCGGAGCCCACGCCGTCCGGCGACGGCATCGTCCGGGCCGGCTCCCCGCCGCCCGCCTCGACGGACGGCCCGGCGCTCGGCCTCCTCGGCGGCGCTGCCGCCGCAGTAGCCGCGGCCGGCGTCCTCGGCTTGACCAGGCGCCGCCGCGGCTAGCCTCGGACCCCGCGCCGAGAGGTGCCGAATGCGGGTTACCAGCTACGGAACGCACGCATTTGGCACCTTTCGCCGAGCACGTTGGCGCTGGAGCCTCGGCGCCACCGACCACTCTGCACCCGCCGACGGATCGAACGACCGTGCGAGATTTCGCACGATTGTTCGACCAGCTGAAACGCGCACACTGGCGGCAACGGCCGACCTGACCCCGGCCGTGCCTCGGTCAGGTCGAACCCTCGCGTCCCGGGCCTGAACGAGCCTGCTGGAAGCTGGTGTCGTCCAGCCTCACCGCGGGATGCCGAAAACCTGGGTCCAGTACGTGCCGTACTCCCCGCCGGTGACGTACCCGACGCCGATCTGGGTCAGCTCGCCGTCCAGGATGTTCGCCCGGTGGCCGGGGCTGTTCATCCAGCCCTCGACGACCTGGGCGGGCGTCTGCTGGCCGGCGGCAATGTTCTCGGCGATCTTGCGGTACGTGTAGCCGGCGGCGACGGCGCGGTCCCAGGCCTGCGTCCCGCTCGGGCACTCGTGGGCGAAGAAGTTGCGGCGGGCCATGTCCGCGCTGTGCACGTGCGCGGCCTGCGAGAGCCGAGCGTCGACCGCGAGCGCCCCCAGCCCCCGGGACATCCGCTCCCGGTTCGTCAGCCGGACGACCTCGTCGAGGAACGCGGCGTCCGGCCCGGCGGACGCCGGCCCGGCTGACGAGCCCGGCGCGGCCGGCGCGGACGTCCCGTCGTCGTCCACCACCACCCCGAAGTCGCGGGCGATGCCGGCGAGCCCGTCCGCGTAGCCCTGGCCGAGCGACCGGAGGCGCCACTCGCCGTTGCGGCGGTAGATCTCCGCGAGCTGCAGGACGGTCTCGGTCGTCAGCGGCGGCGGGACGAGGCGGGCAAGCGTCCGGCCCCCACCCTCGACGCTCGCCATCGGCCGCGACAGACCGGCGAAGTTGCGGCCGGGCTGGTCCGGGCTGGCGGTGACGACGACCCGCTCGGCGCCGGGCCGCAGGCGTCCCGGGTCGACGTCCACGGCACCGGCGCGCACCTGCACGCCCGGCACTCTGGGCTGGTTGTAGAACGCGAAGTCGTCGTCGCCGCCGACCGTGCCGTTGCCGCCGAGGACGATCGCGCACAGGTCGAACGGACCGTCCAACCGCAGCGTGACAGCCCCCGCGGGCAGCAGCATGTTGGCGCCTGCAACCAGATCCGGCATTGCGCACCACCCCTCCGGCCCACCCGGGCCCCCACCGACCTCAACAGCGCCGAGGCCCTCCCAGGTTCCGGGGTCTTCCCAAGAAGGCGCTGTGAGCGCACGATGACCCACCGGTTCAGCGGAGGTGACATGCGCGGACGCGTCGTGGTACTCGGCCTGCTGGGCACAGCCGTCCTGGCCGCCACCCCGGCCGCGGCTTACCACTCGCCGTGGGACATGCGGGAGCAGGCCCGTAGGGGCAACACCATCGCGATCGTCACGCGCACAGACCACGGCAAACCCCCGCACGCGACCTTCCGGGTGGACGCGGCCTACGGAGCGGACGTCCCCGCGACCCTTGCCGGCGAGGTCGACTCGGGCATGGGCTGCCAGCCGGCCGTCTTTCCCGACGAGGTCGCGGCGGTGCTCTTCGAGCGCCGCGCCCAGGGCTGGGTTCAGGCGGAGTGCGCCGAGGCCGACTTCGTGGAAGCCCTGACCCTCGTCTACGGCGAACCGGTGGCCAGGCCCGGCGGTCCAGTCGTGGCGGTTGCGATGGGCGAGTACGGCAGCAGCACGCTGGCCGGCCTCGACGCCGGCGGCACGGTCGTCGCCTGGGACCGTAGGGGTGGCTTCGCGCGGCGAGTGACGGTGTGCCCTGGGGGGCGAACCGTGGTCGTGACCGGCTCCCGGCGCGGCGCAACCGTTGCCGACCGCGAGGAACTCTGGGTGCATGACGCGGCGACCCTGCGGCTGAAGCGCGCCGTGCTGCTCCCGATGACGTCTGTCGCGGGACTGCGCTGCACAGACGAGGACGGCGACGTCGTCCAGCTGCTCGGGACAGAGGACGGTCGGCACCTCCTGACCGTCGACGGCCGACGCGTCGACTCGGTCGAAGTCCCGACGGGCGTGCTGGGGGAGGTCGCCGAAATCGCTAGCGGTTTCCTCGCTCTCGCCGACCACACCGAACTCGACGACGGCCCGGCGACGCTCGTCCGGATCGACGCAGACGGCGCGGCCACGAACCTCCCCACACCCCCCGGTTTGCACGACGGCGACCAGCTGGACGTAGCTCCGGACGGGGTCACGGTCGCCGTCGTCGGCTCGGGGTCCATCGCCACCGTCGACGCGCGGACGGGTTCGGAGCTCGGGCGGTGGAAACTTCCCGCCTCGACCGCCGGGACGGCCTGGACGGCCGCCGGCCGCCTGCTCGTCCGCGTCGGGTACGAGACGGGCTGGGGCGAACCCCGGCAGGGGACGCTAGTCACCCTCGACCGACGGCTGCGCGAAGTGAACCGCCGGCCGGCCACCTCGGGGCGCAACGTGGCTGCGATCGGGGAAACCGCCGTGACCTTCGGCCGGACCCGCGTCACGGCTACCCCGAAGGGCGGCGAGTCGCGGGTCCTGGCCGAGTTGCGTCTGGTCGAGACCTGGGATCTCGTGGCGCTGTCCGACGCCGATTTCGAGCCCGCCCCGGAGACGGCCCAGGCCACGGTTTCGGAGCCGGGCGTCGTCCGCGCGGTCCGATGGACACCCCGGCCCACGACGGACGGCCCGGCCCGCGCCGTGCTCGCGTGCCTCGCGGCTGCCGCGCTCGTCGGCGCGGGCAGCCGCGTCCGGCGCCGTCAGTAACCGAAGTCCTGCACCCAGACGCGGCCGTCGCTGTTGTACCCCACGCCCAGCTTCTTCAGCCCGCAGGTCTCGATGTTCTTGCGGTGCGGCTTGGAGTCCATCCACGAGTCGACGACCGCCTTCGCGCTCTTGTAGCCCATGGCGATGTTCTCTGCACCCGGAGCGTCGTATCCGACCGCCCGGATACGGGCGTCCCAGGTAGTCCCCTTGAGGGAAGTGTGGTCGAAATAATCGCGCTTCGACATGTCGTCGGCGTGCTTCTGTGCGGCCTTCGTCAGGCGCTCGCTGAGTTTCAGCGATTTGCACCCGGCGGCCTTGCGTGCCTTGTTCGTGTAGTGCAGGACGTCCTCGCGGCGCTCCGTCGAACTCGACGCCGCGGCGGCGGGCGACGGGGCCGCCACGCTCAGCAGGAGGAAACTTGCAGCTGCAACAGCACACGCGCGGGTGGCGCGACGAGCAGTGTGCACATGAGGGTGGACGTGGGCGTGCGTCATCGAAACTCCTGACAGGGTAAACGGCCCCCGCGAAAGCGGGCAGCCTGCGGGCAGTGGTCTGGACCTGCGCAATCAGGGGGTCCGATAAGCACGTTCACGCGCTACCTGTCACTCGAAGAATGACAATTGCGTGATCCTTGCGAACGGGCGGGATATCGGACCGGGCAAGATCAATTGTTCACACCGTCAAGCTAAACGTCCGCGCAATCACGATTTTGCACCGCAGTTTTGCCATCCAATTCGGACGAAAACAAGAAAAGGACGGCCGAGCCGGACATACGGCGATATCTGGGTCAGACCGGGGCGATGCGGGGCCGTCAGACCCAGGTGAGGACGAGCGGCCCGTCCGCCGTGACGGCGATCGTGTGCTCGATGTGGGCGGCGCGGCTGCCGTCGGCGCTGCGCAGCGTCCAGCCGTCGGGGTCGCGGACATACGCGTCCGCCCCGCCCGCGAGGAGCATCGGCTCCAGGGCGAGGACCAGCCCGACCTCGAGCTTCAGGCTGCGTCGGCGGCGTCCCTCGTTGGGCACGAACGGCTCCTCGTGCATCGTCCGGCCGATCCCGTGGCCGCCGTGGTCGGCCATCAGCCCGTAGCCGGCGGCCCGGGCGACCGACCCGATCGCGTGCCCGATGTCGCCGAGCCGAGCGCCCGGGACGGCGGCGGCGATGCCCGCGTCCAGGGCGCGCCGGGTCGCGTCGATCAGGGCGAGATCTGCCGCACCGACCGCCGGGTCCGGGTGCGTCCCGACCGTGAAGCTGATCGCGGCGTCGCCGCTCCAGCCGTCGAGCACCGCGCCGCAGTCGACGCTGACCAGGTCGCCGTCGGCGAGCACGTACTCGCCGGGGATGCCGTGGACGACCGCGTCGTTCACGCTGATGCACGTCACCGCGGGGAACGGGGTCGGCGCCCAGCGCGGGTGGTAGTCCCGGAACGGCGACGTGGCGCCGGCCTTCTCGATCACCGCGGCGGCGATCTCGTCCAACTCGTCGAGGCGAACACCCGGAGCCGCCGCCCCGCGCACGGCCGCCAGCGCGGTCGCCGTCACCTGCCCGGCGGCGCGCATCAGCGCGATCTGGTCGGGGTTCTTGAGCTCGATCATCACCCGCAGTATGACCGCCGTCGCCCGCAACGCCCGAGCCAGAGCGCGTCTAGCGCATCGAGCCGGTCGACGACGCCCTCTACCCGCCTGCCGATCCGCGCCGACCGACGCTACGGCAGCTCGCTACTTGTAGGCGATCGCCGCGGACGCCGGCCCGGCCAGGTGGACGACCTCGACGGAACGGAAACCGGCCTCCTCGCACCAGCCGCGGAAGTCGGCGCCGGTGAAGTCGAAGGCGTCGCCGAACTCGATGAGCATGTTCAGCGACATCATCAGGCCGAAGACGTTCTCGCGGCGGTCGTCGTCGATGATGTTCTCGACCGCGATGAACGCCCCGCCGTCCGGCAGCGCCTCGTACGCCCGGCGGATCAGGTGCTTCTTCCCGTCGAGGTTCCAGTCGTGCAGGATCATGCCCATCGTGATCACGTCGGCCTTCGGCAGCGGCTCGGCGAAGAAGTCACCCGCGACGGCTTCGACCCGCTCGCTCAGCCCCGCGCCCTCGATCGTGCGGCCGGCGATCGGCGCCACCACCGGGAGGTCGAAGCTCATGCAGTGCAGGTGCTCGTGGTGCTGCGCCAGGATGATCGAGAGCTGACCGGTCGCGCCGCCAACGTCGCACACCGTCTTGTAGGGCGAGAAGTCGAATTTCTCTGCCAGGGCGTGGAAGTTGCCCGCCGAGATGCCCGACATCGCTCCCATGAACTGCTCGAGGCGCGCCGGGTCGGCGTACAGCTCCTCGAACATCGACGTGCCGGTGTGCTTGACCTCGTTCTGCGGCGAGCCGGTCTTGAGCGCGTCGGTCAGGCCGCCCCAGAACGGGTACAGCCGGGCGTTGGCCATCTCCAGGATCCCGCCCACGTACGCGGGCGCGTTGCGGTCGAGGAACGTCGCCGTCTCGACCGTGTTCCCGTACCGGCCCTCCGGCCCGGAACCCTCGCGCTCCAGCAGGTGCAGCGCGACCAGGGTGTCGAGGAAGTCGTAGGTCGCGCGCGAGGTCAACCCCAGCCGTTCCTCGATCTGAGTCCCCGTCAGCCCACCTTCGGCCAGCACGGTGAACAGGCCCAGTTCGACGGCGGTGAGCAGCGTCTTGGCGGGCCAGAAGCCGAAGCCGATCTGTAGGATCGCGGCGGGGTTCGGCGGGTCGGCCGTCGGCGGGGTGGACGCTTCGCTCATGACGGCTCCGATCGGACTTACAACTCGGGTCTCGCTCGACTCGAAAGCTAGAGCAGGTTTCGCATCGGGGTCAACCGTGCCAGCCCGGACGTGCGCGTACCATCCCGACGCCGCCACCGGGGCCTCGTCGGACGGGGGCCGCGAGGAACATCGGGCCGGAGATCAGCTCGTATCTGCGCCGCCGCAGGGCCGTTTCGTCCAAAACGATCTGGTGGACGGCGTCGACGACGTCCCGGCTCACCCCCATGCGCCGCGCGCCGTCCAGTCGGCCCTGCAGTTCGACCTTCAACCGCTCGTTGTCAATGGCCAACGAGGCGGCCTCGACGGCGACCCGGAATCGTTCAGTCCGTCGATGTCCGGCAGGTCGATGTCGAGCAGGACGACGTCGGGACGCCAGCGAGCCGCCGCTCCGACGACGTCCAGGCCGTTGTCGACCTCCGCCACGACGTCGACACCGTCCGCGACCAGGGTGCGGGCGGCGGTGGCGCGGAACCGCGCGTCGTCGTCGACGAGGAGCACGCGTAAGGGCATCGGCCATATTTGTACCGAGCGAACAGACCGTGCATCCGTGCGGGCACGGACCGACGCGACGGACGCACTCGTCGGCACAGCGCTACCCGGCTCGACAGGGTTGCGCCCATGTCGATACCGGGCATAACGGTACGTAACGAAGGCCCGCTGACGTTCGTCCGCGCGTGGAGGCAAGGAGGCGATGCCCATGTCGGACCAGCCGAACGTCGGCCTCGGCCGCGAACCGTTCCCGCCGGAACCGATGGGGACACTGCAGTTCGACCCCCGGACCGAGCGCTGGGCGTGCACCCCGCAGACCTGCGCGATTCTCGGCGTCCCGGAAGGCACGGCCGGCCTGAACATGTCGCGTCTGCTGGCCGCACTGGACGCCTCTGACCGCGACGGCTTCGCGGCGCGCGTCCGCCGCGCCGTGACCGACGGGCTCCCCTTCGCCACCCTCGTCCGGGCGCACGCGGCAACACGCCCGGGGCGCTGGGTCGTCCTACTCGGCGACCCGCAGCAGGACACCTCCGGCGCCGTGACCGCCGTGCACTGCCGCGCCGTCGACGTGACGGCGCGCCAGACCGCAGCCCTCACAGAGTTCGCGGCTGAGGCGATCGAGGACTTTATGGCGTCCCGCATGGCGATCGAGCAGGCGAAGGGCGCCCTGATGCTCGGCTACGGCATCGACGCCGGCGCTGCATTCAGCCGGCTCGCCTGGCAGTCGAAGCAGTCGAACATGAAGATCCGCGACATCGCTGCGGAGCTCGTCGCCGCCCTGCCCGTCGGGCGCCCGGCGGCGGCCGCCACGCGCGCCCGCCTGGACGAACTGCTCGGCGACCTGACCGAGCGGGTGCGCCCAGGGGAGAGCCCGGGAGACAGCCCGGGAGAAGGCAGGGCAGCACCTCTGTACGAGGCAGGGCACGGCGCCGTCTCCGTGCGCGCGCGGCGGGTCGGCGGGGCGACGGTGGTGGAGATTTTCGGGGACGTCGACCTGGCGACGGCGCCGGAGCTCGAACGCGCTCTCGCCGCCGTGCTGCGGCGGGCCTCCGGCCCCGATCCCGTGGTCGTCGACGCCGGCGGCGTGACGCATCTGGGCTCGATCGGCGTCAAGCTCCTCGTCCGGTTCGATCGCCGGTGCGGGCGGGCCGGCGTCCCGCTGCTGCTGGTCGCCCCGCCCGACGGCCCGGCGGCGTCGGTGCTCGCGGAGATCCTCCCCGGGCTCAAGGTGCATCGTGATCTCGCCTCCGCCCTGGGCACCGTGGACGGTCAGTCGCCCGCCGGGAGCTGACGGTCCGACTCGTCGGGGTCATGGGCGAGCGCGGTGTCGACGACGAGCAGGACGCCGCGTGGGCCGGGCAGCACGTCACGCAGCGGCGTGGCCAGCACGTAGACGCGGACGTCGCGGCCGCGCCGGTCGACAGCCGGGAGCTCCTGGCGGCGCGGCTGCCCGTCCGCGAACACCGCCCGCACCTCCGTCCGCAGCCGCTCGACAGGCAGACCGATGTCGAGGTCGAGGAAGTGCCCGCCCACGACCTCGTCCCGCCGCAGCCCCCAGGCCTCCTCGGACGCCCGGTTCCAGACGAGCACCCGCATGTCGGGGTCGACGACGACGACGCCCGAGCGCAGCCCGCCGAGGATCGACTCGAAGAAGTACGTCAGCTCGTCCAGCTCACCCGTGCGCAGGTTGAGCTCGTCGTTGATCGTGTGGAGCTCGTCGTTGGCCGACTGGAGCTCCTCGTTCATGGTCTCCAGTTGCTCGTTCGTCGACTGGAGTTCCTCGTTGGTGGTCTCGAGTTCCTCGACGGCCGACTGGAGCTCCTCGTTCGTCGTCTCGAGCTCCTCGTTCATCGACTGGAGCTCCTCGTACGCCGCCTCGAGCCGGGTGTTGGCCGCCTCCACCTCCCGCTGCAGCCGGCGCGCCTCGGTGACGTCGAGGAAGACCAGGGAGAGCCCCAGCAGCCCGCCCTCCCCGTCGCCGAGCGGGGTGACCTGAACATCGAAGCTCAGGGGCCCGCCGAAGCCGCGCCCCCACTCCACACCCTCGATCCGGACGGTCCGCCGCTGCAGCTGCGCCTGCTCCACGTAGCTGCGCAGCTCCAGGGGGCGGAACGCCTGCTCCACGTCCCGCAGCGGGCGCCCGATGTCGCGGTTCGACATGCCGAACACGGTGTCCGCGGCCCGGTTGACCAGCGCGACGAGGCCGTCGGCGGTGACGACGATCTGCGGCATGGGCGAGGTCAGCAGGCCGGCCTCGCGGAGCCGGTCCAGGCTGTCCACCTCGGCCCGCGGGGCCTCGACGCCCGGCGGAACGTGCGCGCCGTCGGGCGTTCGCGTCGGGGCCGCGGCTTTGCGGAACACCCGACGCTTGAGGTCGACGGGCACGAACAATTCGGAGTAGCTGAGCAGCATCTCGGAGCGGCCGAGGAAGAACACCCCGCCGGGGGCGAGCGCGAAGTGGAACCGGCCGAGGATCCGCGACTGCGCCTCCGCCGTGAAGTACATCAGCGTGTTACGGCACACCAGCAGGTCGATCCGCGAGATCGGCGCGTCCTGGACCAGGTCGTTGCGCCCGAAGATCACCGACCGGCGCAGGTCTTTGCGGAAGGCCAGCCGCTGGCCCGCGGGGTCGAAGTACCGCTCCACGATCTCCGGGCCGAGGACCTGCGTCGCTGCGGCGTCGTAGGTGGCGTGGCGGGCCGCCGCGAGCGCGTCCTCGTCGACGTCCGTGGCGTAGATCTTGACCCGGGCGCGGAACTCCTCGACGCCCATCTCCTCGGCGAGGGCGATCGCGAGGCTGTACGCCTCCTCACCGGTGGCGCAGCCCGCGCTCCAGACGCGGACGGGCTGATCGGCCGGCTTCGCCTGCAGGAGCGCCGGGAGAACGTCCTTACGCAGGTGGCTCCACGAGTCCGGATCCCGGAAGAACCCCGTGACGTTGATGAGGATCGTGTTGAACAGGACGGTGAACTCTTCGGGGTGCACCTGCAGGTGGTCGACGTACTCGGCGAAGCTGGCGCAGCCGACCTGGAGCACCCGCCGCTGGACCCGGCGCATGAGGCTGGGCCGCTTGTAGGCGGTGAAGTCGAACCCGCGGCTCTCCATGAGGTAGGCCAGCAGCGCCTCGAAGGTCGGGTCGAACTCGGTCAGTTGGGCTCCCGCCATGCCGGGACCTCCTCGCCGAGGACCCGGGCCGTGATGCTCACCGTCGCCCAGAGCACGCAGCCACCCGGGCGCGGGGCGGCCCCGTACGTTCTCGCGACTGCGGCGACGACACCCAGGGGACCCAACGGGTCCTGTGCCGCCGCGAGCGTCTCCACGCGCGGACCGTACGCCGTGACCGAGATCGCCAGCTGGTCGGGGAGACGATCGAGGCGCAGGTACGGCGCCGCGTCCGAGGCCCGTCGGGCGTGGGTCACGAGCTCGGAGGCGAGCAGCTCGGCACGGGGTTGGGCCGCAAGGCCCCAGCCGCGGCAGGCCTGGGCCGTCGCCGCCCGCGCGAGGGCCGGAGCCGCGACGGTGCGCGGCAGTCGGGCCAGCCGCACGTCCGGGGCACCGGGCGAGTCGTCCGGGACGGGCGGACCGATCGCCAGGACCCCGCTGGACCGCCAGCGGCCCAAGGCTCCCGCGACGTCGTCGGCGACGCCGCACACGACCAGCTCGCAGCGGTCGGCCCCGCGCTCGCCCGCGTGCCGGGAGACCACGGCGAAGACCGACAGTGCAGCCGGGTTCGCCACCGACAGGGCGTGCGCGTCGAAGACGATCGCCGTCGGCCCGTCGGCCAGGCTCTTCAGCGCGACCTGCCGGAGGGCGACGGCGGTGCTCAGGTTCAGCTGACCGGCCAGGCGGATCAGGTGCACCTCCCCGTGCACCTCGACGTCCACGCGCATGTCCCCGGCCGGGATCTGCACTTCCGGGACCTGACCGTTCATGCGGTGCTCTCGCCGAGGCCGCCGGCCCGCTCGAGGACCTCCCGGATGACCTCGGCGGCGCGCCGGCTCTCCGCCTCCCGCTGCTCGTACCGCCCAGCCGTCCGGACGTGGCCGCGCTGCCGCGCCGGCTCACCGAGCCGCCGGCAGAGCGCGGCCCGGTCCTCCAGCACGCGCAGCGCCATCCACAGGGCGTTCTCCAGCGCCTCCGACTGCTCGACGAGCAGGCTCTCCGGCGACCACGCGTGCCCGATCCGGCAGCGATAGTGCACGACGTTGCTCTCGTCGATCTCGAACAGCGCGCCGTGACACTGCGGGCAGCCGAGCCCGGCGGGACGGCCGGGTCGCTCGACCCGGAGCAGCGCATCGGGTTCGAGCATCGCCACGTCGGTCTCCACCTCCATCGGCTCCGGCGGTGGCGCGACCGCGGCCGGGATCTCCTCCCTACACAGCAGGGAGAGCACCTCCGCCATCCCGGCGATCGGGACGACATGGTCGACGGCGACGTGCGCGAGCGCGCTGCGGGGCATGGCCACGTACAGCGCGTCCCGGGGGTCCTGCACGACGGTGCGCCCGCCGCGCGCGGCAATCGAGCCGAGGCCGGCGGTGCCGTCGTCGAGCGACCCGGACAGGACGACCCCGATGACCCGCGGCCCGAGCGCGCGCGCGGCAGAGCGGAACAGGACGTCGACGGCGGGGCGGTGCCCGTTCTCCTTCGGCCCGCGCCCGAGCTCGAGGCCCGAGTCCGTCACGAGGAGGTGGTGGTCGACGGGCGCGACCAGGATCCGGCCGGGCTCGAGCTTCTCGCCGCCCTGCGCGTGCTGGGCCGGCAGCGGGCCCGACCTGCTCAGGATGGCCGGCAGCGCGCTGAAGCCGCCGGCCGGCAGGTGCAGGACCACCAGGACGGCGGCCGGCAGGTCGGCGGGCAACGTGGCGGCCAGCTGCCGCAGCGCCTCGACACCGCCGGCCGACGCCCCGATCACGATCACATCCCGCGTGGGCACCGCGACTCCCTCGTTGGGCTTCGACGCCGAGCGTTCGCGCTCCTGGCCATCATGTCCCCTGCGCGGGCGTACAGCCGGAGCCCGCCTTCGGTGATCGGCCGTGGGCCCCCGGCTGGACCAGCGCCGGGTCCAGGCCCGTGCGAACGACGTGCTCGGCGAGCTCGCGGAGGCGGATGTTCATGTTCTGGGACGCGACCCGCAGCATCTCGAATGCCTGCTCGGACGTGACGCGGTGCCGCTCCATGAGGATCCCGATCGCCTGACCGATACCCGCCCGGCTCTCCACTGCCTGCCTGAGCTGCTCCTCGAGCGCCGCCCGGGCCATCGCCATGGACGCGTGCATCGCAAAGATGCGCCCGATCTGCACGGAGTCGGCGTCGAAGGCCGCGGGGCGGGTGGAGTACATATTCAGCGCTGCACCGCCCGGGCGGCCGACCTCCAGCGCGCAGGACAGCATGGAGCGCATGCCGATCTGCGCGGCGGTCCGCGCGAACCGCGGCCAACGGGGCTCCTCGGCGAGGTCGTCCACCTGAATCGGCGGCCCGTGCTGGTGCAGCGCCGTCAGGCACGGGCCCTCCCCCGCGTCCAGCTGCGCCTTGTCGCAGACGATGACGAGCTCGGAGCTGACCGCGGGGCTCTCGACGCGGCCGCCCGACAACGTCATGACTCCGGCGTACTCGCAGCCGCTGACGAGGGCGACAGCGGCCTCGACGACGCCCTCCACGGTGTGTTGGAGGTCCCGGCGCGACATCAGATTTTGCGCGACCCCCGCGAAGGCCGCGGCAAGCTCGCGCTCGTCGAACTTGGCTGGCGCTGTGCGCGGGCCCTCGGACATGCGAAACCCCCGGGACGGACACGGGGGGCGGCTTTTTGGGCCCCGAGACAGCCGCAGGAAGAGGCACGGCCAGCCGAATCTTACCCGCGGCAGGGCCCCGGTCTACGGCAAGCGTGTTGTTCGAGATGCCTCGGGTAACGAGGCCCGAGAACCATCGCAACGTCCGGACGCGGCGACGGTTCAGGCACGGCGGTCCAGACCAGGGCCGTCGTGCCGCCTTCCGCGGGGGGCGCATGACCGATGCTCCCCCTCCTCGTCCGCCGTCGACGGGGCGGGCCCTCACTGCGTCGGGACGTCTCCGTTCATCGTCTCGACGATCTGCCACGCGAGGTCACGGAGCTTCACGTTGCGGCCCATGGACGCCGAGCGGAGGATCTCGAAGGCGCGGTCGGGCGAACAGCGGTTCTGCGCCATGATCACGCCCTTCGCCTGTTCGATGACTGCCCTCGAGGCCATCGCCTCGCGCATCTGCTGGGCCTCCTGTACGGCGGAGTGGTACGACTCGGCGTTCGCGCACGCCACCGCCATGCAGGCGGCGAATTCCCTGGCACGCGCGACGGCGCTGTCGAAAGCGTCCACCTGCGAGCCGTAGATGTTGATCGCACCGGCGAGCCCGCTCTGCAGGGGCAGCGGCGCGGACACGGACGAGGCGATGCCGGCCTCGACTGCGCGCGGGGTGTAGTCGGGCCATCGGTCCTCGGTCGCCATGTCGGAGATCACCAGCGTCGTGCCGGAGCGGGCGGCGTCCAGGCAAGGCCCGTGCCCGACCGCGTACTGCGTCTCGTCCAGCTCCAGCGCGACCTTCGCCGTGTAGGCGGCGGTGTGCCCGCGGTCGGCGCGCAGGAGGGTCACCGAAACCGCGTCCGCGCCCGGAAGAGCCTCCTCGGTGAGTCCGGCCAGCTCCTGCAGGACCTCCGGGAGCGACCGCCCGGTCAGCGGGACCTGGCTCAGGCGGTGCAGGACGAAGGCGGGAAGCCCGCTCACTGGTCTACCAGTTGGAATCGCATGCGTACCTCCTACCGCCGCAGGGTCGGCTCACGCCACGCTCCCCGAAGCAAATTCGGCCGGCGGGGCAGCCGAGCGAGGGCTCGTCACCGAGGCGCCCGCGAGCGCACATCGGTCGAACTTTGGCTACGCTGCATACCTCCTCACTCGTCCCGCGTCGCCCGCGGGTCGCCTCCAGCAGCGGGGCTCGCCGTCCTCGGTCGCGCCGAGCCTCGACCCCTGCGGAGGCACTCATGCACGCGCATGCGCCTTTGGCGATCCTCGTCGTCGACGACGATCCCGGTGACACGCTGTTGATCTGTGACGCCCTGACCGAGGGCCCCGTCCCGCACGAGGTGGCCACGGCCGCCGACGGCGAGGAAGGCCTCGAGCACCTGCGCGCCCACCCTTCGACGGACCTGGTGCTGTTGGACCTGAACATGCCGAAGATGAACGGCCACGAGGTGCTGGCTGCGGTCAAGGCCGACGAGGCCCTGCGCCACATCCCCGTGATCGTCTTCACCACCTCCGCGGCGCCCGACGACGTGCTGGCCTGCTACCGCCAGCACGGCAGCGCGTACATCACCAAGCCCGTCGACTTCGATCGGTTCGGTGAGGTCATCAGCCAGATCGGGTACTTCTACGACCAGGTCGCGAGCCTCCCCCGGCGCTCCTGAGAGAACCGCGCGCGACGTACGACTTGGCGTCACTTCCCGGTCTCGGACCTAACGGCTTTGCGGAGGTCCATCAGGCCTACCCAACAAAGGTGCCAGAAGAGCAACTGCGCGTGTGGCTCGCGCAGGCGGACGGCTAGGGATCTGGTCGTGCTCGAACTTGAGGCGAGTTCACACCCTGATGCGTGCGCCCGACGGGGCCTTCACCTGCCGGGCGTTGGTCCCCAAACGTTCCCCCATTGATCTTGCACGAAGAAACCCCTGGCCTCTTGGTGCAGGTCAGGGGCCCCTTACCGGTGCGCGAGGGGGGAGTTGAACCCCCACGTCCTTTCGGACACTGGAACCTGAATCCAGCGCGTCTGCCATTCCGCCACTCGCGCGAGCGCACGACAGGCTAACACCACGGGCAGGTGCCCCGTGGGCGCCCGGTAGTGAGCGGCGCTCGGGCGCCACCCCGCTGTACGCGGATGCCACCGGTGCCGGAGTGGACGCGGCTACGATCGGTCCTGCACAGTCACTCATTCGATCGGCACGCATCCGACAGGCTCGCCGGACGTGGACGACACATGCCCGGGAGGTCTACTCCGGGCGACCGGCATCGGCCAGGAGGTGGACGTGGGAGTTCTCCAGCGCTTCGAGCGGCGCCTCGAGGGTCTGGTGAGCGGCGCGTTCGCGAAGGCGTTCAAGGCCGACGTCCAGCCCGTCGAGATCGCCAGCGCCCTCCAGCGCGAGCTGGACGACAAGGCGGCGATCGTCAACCGGGACGCGACGATGGTGCCGAACCACTTCGTCGTCGAGTTGTCCTCGCACGACTACGAGCGGCTCGCGATCTACGCGCAGACGCTGTGCGAGGAGCTCGCCGAGGTCGTCCGCGAGCATTCCGCGGAGCAGAACTACCAGCTCAGGGGTCGCCCCGAGGTCCGCTTCGCGGAGGCGGAGGACCTCGACATCGGCGTGCACCGCATCCGCAGCTCGGTCGTGGCCAGCGTGAAGCCCGTCGGCGCTCCCGCGCCGCGGGCGCCGCGGCCGGCGTCGCACGCGCGCGCCGAGACCGAGGTCATGAAGGCCAACCCCTGGCTCGAGGTGAACGGCGACAAGCACCCGCTCTCGCGCACGGTCACCGTGCTCGGCCGCGGCACGGACGTCGACCTGCGGATCGACGACGCGGGTGTGTCCCGCCGGCACGCGGAGATCCGGGCCGGGCATCCGGTCCTGCTCGTCGACCTCGGCTCCACCAACGGCACCACGCTCGACGGCACCCCGATCGGGCGGGCCGAGCTCTACGACGGCGCCCAGATCGGGATCGGCGAGACCGTGCTCGTCTTTCGCTTGCCGGCGGGATAGGCGCCTGTGTCCGAACTGACGATCACCGTCATCCGCCTCGGCTTCCTCGCCGTGCTGTGGCTCTTCGTGCTGACCGCGATCTCGGTGATGCGCTCCGACTTGTTCGGCGCGCGGCCCAGCGGGGCCCGTCCCGCCCCGATTCCCGCCGGCCGGCCGGTGAAGGTGAACAAGCCCGTCAAACCCAAGGGCGGCAAGCCGAGCAAGCTCGTCGTCACGGCCGGGTCGCTGGAGGGCACGGTCATCACGCTCGCCGAGGCGACGGTCACGCTCGGCCGGGCGCCCGACTCGACCGTCGTGCTCGACGACGACTACGCCTCCAACCGGCACGCCCGGATGTACCCGGCGAACGGCGAGTGGCTGGTGGAGGACCTCGGCTCCACGAACGGCACGTACCTCGACCGCGACCGGGTCAGCGCGCCCACCCCCGTCCAGCTCGGCGTCCCGATCCGCATCGGGAAGACGACCTTCGAGCTGCGGAAGTAGCACGCACCCATGCCCCTTTCTCTGCGCTACGCCGCCCGGTCCGACGTCGGCCTCATCCGTGAGGGCAACGAGGACTCGGGCTACGCCGGCCCCTCGCTGATCGCCGTCGCCGACGGCATGGGCGGGCACGCGGCCGGCGAGGTCGCCAGTTCCGTCGCCGTGTCGACGATGGCCACGCTCGAGGACGACGTGCCCAGCACCGAACTGCTGGACGCGCTCGCCACCGCCGTCAACCAGGCCAACGACGCGATCAGCGACATGGTCGAGAAGCACCCCCAGCTGGACGGGATGGGCACCACGCTCACGGCCCTGCTGTGGTCCGGGCGGCGGGTCGGCCTCGTCCACGTCGGCGACTCCCGCGCCTACCTGCTGCGCGGCGGGGAGATCCAGCAGATCACCCACGACCACACGTTCGTCCAGCAACTGCAGGACGAGGGCCGGATCACCGCGGACGAGGCGGCCGTGCACCCGCAGCGTTCCCTGCTGCTGCGCGCGCTCGACGGGCGCAGCAACCCGGAGCCCGACCTGTCCGTCCGCGAGGTGCACCTCGGCGACCGTTACCTGGTCTGCAGCGACGGGCTGTCCGGGGTCGTGTCCGACGCGCAGCTCGCCGAGGCGCTGACCGGCACGGAGCTCGAGGCCGCAGCCGACACGCTGATCCAGCTGGCCCTGCGCGCGGGCGGCCCCGACAACATCACCTGCATCGTCGCGGACGTGGTCGAGGTCGACGCGAACCCGTCCGAGCACCCGCTGGTGGTGGGCGCGGCCGCGGAGAAGCGCAAGACGACTCTCGGGAACGACAGCACGTCCGAGATCGACATGTCCGGCGGTCCGCCGCTGGTCGGCCGGCCGAAACCGACGCGCAGCACCCTGTGGGTCCGGACGCTGATCGCCGGCGTCGTCCTGTCCATCGGGCTCGGGACGTGGGGCGCGTACGCGTGGTCGCAGCGCCAGTACTACGTCGGCGCCGAGGCCGAGCGGGTCGCGATCTTCAAGGGCGTGCACCAGAAGGTCCTCGGCAAGCAGCTGTCCTCGACGTACGAGCGCCAGGACATCCTGCTCGCGGACCTGCCGCGCTTCGACGAGCTGAACGTCCGGGGCACGATCATCGCGGACGATCTCGAAGAGGCCTACAAGGTCGTCGCGGACCTGCGCGCGCTGGCGGCCGAGTGCCAGCACAAGCGCGCGCTCGCCGCGGCACCCAAGGCGCTCGCTCCCCGTGAAGCCCGCCCCGTCCCCTCGGGTGTCCGCCGCGCCCTACCGCGACCCCCGCCCCGCCCTCCACGCTGGACGAGTCCGGCGAGACCCCGGCCACCGCGAGCCCGGCCCTGGCAACGGCGGGCGCCAACTGCGGCGACCCGGGCGTGTGAGGCGATGACGAGCCCGGTGTCCAGCTCCACCTCGGCCCCGGTTCGCAGCCGCCGCGCGACCGAGGGCATGCTCCTGCTCTTCGCGTGGGGCATCTCCGTGGTCGCGTACGCCGACGCCGGGTACGGGGTCGAGGGCAAGGTCCCGGTCGGTCTCGCCGGGTACGCGGCGACCCTGTTCGCGTTCGGGCTCGTCGCCCACCTCGGCGTCCGGCGCTTCGCCCGCTACGCCGACCCCGTCCTGCTGCCCGCGGTGACGCTGCTCAACGGGCTCGGCCTGGCGCTGATCTACCGTCTCGACTTCGACGACCCCGGCCAAGGCGGGGCGCACGTTCGGCTCGCTCGCGCCGCGCGGGGACGCCGGCATCCAGCTGGTCTGGACGGCCCTGGGCATCGTGCTGTTCCTCGCCGTCCTCGTCGTCGTCCGCGACCACCGGGCGCTGCAGCGCTACACCTACACCGCCGGCGCGGTCGGCCTCGTGCTGCTCGCGATCCCGGCCCTGCTGCCCGCGCAGTACTCGCAGGTCAACGGCGCCCGGATCTGGGTGCGGTTCGCGGGCTTCTCCATCCAGCCGGGCGAGTTCGCGAAGCTGCTGCTGATCGTGTTCTTCGCCGGCTACCTGGTCGTCAAGCGCGACGTGCTGGCGCTGGCCAGCCGCCGGTTCGCCGGCATCGACCTGCCCCGCGGGCCGCGACCTCGGCCCGATCCTGGTGGCCTGGGCGCGCGAGCCTGCTGATCCTGATCGGCGAGCGCGACCTGGGCAGCTCGCTGCTGTTCTTCGGGGTCTTCGTCGTCCTGCTGTACGTGGCGACCGAGCGCACGTCCTGGCTGTTCTTCGGCTTCCTGCTGTTCGTCAGCGGCGCGTTCGTCGCGTACAAGAGCTTCGCCCACGTCCACCGGCGCGTGGACATCTGGCTGCACCCGTTCTCGTCCGACAACATCAACGACGCCGTCGTACCAACTCGTGCAGAGCCTGTTCGGCATGGCGACGGGCGGCCTGCTCGGCACCGGGCTGGGCCAGGGCCGCCCGAGCACCGTGCCGTACCCCAAGACCGACTTCATCATCGCGACGGCCGGTGAGGAACTCGGGCTCACCGGGCTGATGGCGATCATGGTGCTCTACGGGATCATCGTGCACCGCGGGCTGCGCACGGCCCTGGCCGTGCGGGACTCGTTCGGCAAGCTGCTGTCCTGCGGGCTGGCGGTCATCGTGACCCTCCAGGTGTTCGTCGTCATCGGCGGCGTCACCCGGCTGATCCCGCTGACCGGCCTGACCACGCCGTTCCTGTCCTACGGCGGGCTCGTCGCTGGTGGCCAACTGGGCCCTCGTCGCGCTGATCTTGCGGGTGAGCGATGCCGCGCGCCGCCCGGCGCCCGTCGCCGTCCCGACCACCGACGCCGACACGATGGTGGTGCGACCGTGAACCGCCCCCTGCGCCGGGTCGCGGCGGCGTGCGGCCTGCTGATGGTCGTGCTGCTGCTGAACCTCAACTTCATCCAGGTCATCAAGGCCCAGGACTACCGGACGAACCCGAAGAACGCCCGCGTCCTGCTGGAGCAGTACGACCGCGAGCGCGGCGCGATCCTCGTCGGCAACGACCCGATCGTCACTTCGAAGGCGACGAACGACAACCTGCGCTACCTGCGGGAGTACGTGCGCGCCAAGGTGTACGCGGCGGTGACCGGCTACTACTCGCACATCTACAACGCCGAGGGCATCGAGCGCTACGAGAACACGATCCTGGCGGGCACGGACGACCGCCTGTTCGTCCGCCGGATCGTCGACCTGCTGACGCGGGAGTCCACGAAGGGCGGCAACGTCCGGCTCACGCTGAACGCGGCCGCGCAGGAGGCCGCGTACAAGGGGCTCGCCGGGCGCCGCGGCGCCGTCGTGGCCCTGGAGCCGACGACCGGGCGCATCCTGGCGATGGTCTCGACGCCGTCCTACGACCCGAACCGGCTCGCGGACCACGACGGCAAGAAGGTCACCGAGGCGTGGGGCGAGCTCACGACCGACAAAGACATGCCGATGCTGAACCGGGCGCTCAACCAGACCTACCCGCCCGGCTCGACGTTCAAGCTCGTCACCGCCGCGGCGGCGCTGGCCTCGGGCCGCTACACCGCGACCTCGCCGGTGCCCGGCCCGGCGCGCCTGGACCTCCCGCTGACCAGCACGGACCTGCCGAACTACTTCAACGGCACCTGCACCCCGGGCAAGGCCGAGACGACGATCACCCAGGCGCTGAAGCGGTCGTGCAACACGACCTTCGGCGCCATCGGCATGGAGCTCGGCGACACGGCGGTGCGCCAGCAGGCCGCGGCGTTCGGGTTCGCCAGCTCGCTGAACCTGCCGATGCCGGTCGCCCGCAGCGTGTTCCCGGAGGACCTGAACGCCCCGCAGACCGCGCAGTCCTCGATCGGGCAGTTCGACGTCCGCGCGACCCCGCTGCAGATGGCGATGGTCGCCGCCGGCATCGCCAACCAGGGCATCGTGATGCGCCCGTACCTGGTCGAGGAGGTGCGCGGGCCCGACCTGGACGTGCTCAGCCGCACCGAGCCGGAGGAGCTCACCCGCGCGCTCACCCCGGAGATCGCGGACGAGCTCGGCAAGATCATGGTCCAGGTCGTCAGCAACGGCACCGCCACGAACGCCCAGATTTCCGGTGTCGATGTTGCTGGCAAAACTGGAACTGCCCAGGTGGGCGGCGGCAAGAACCCGCACGCTTGGTTCGTGTCCTTCGCGCCCCAGTACAACGCCCGCGTCGCGGTCGCCGTCGTGCTCGAGAACGGCGGCAGCGACCGCCAGATCGAGGTCGGCGGCAACCTGCTCGCCGCCCCGATCGCGCGCTCGGTCATGAAGGCGGTGCTGGACGAGTGAGCACGCCTGAGGCCGGTTACCCCGCCCTGGGCGGGCGCTACCGGCTGGAGCAGCGCATCGCCCGCGGCGGCATGGGCGAGGTCTGGCGCGCCACCGACGAGGTGCTCGGCCGGGCCGTCGCCGTGAAGGTCCTGCGCCCCGAGTACGCGGACGAGGAGATCTTCCTCGAGCGGTTCCGCGCGGAGGCGCGCAACACCGCCGCGCTCGTGCACACCGGCATCGCCCAGGTCTACGACTTCGGGCAGGCGCGGGCCGGCGGGGCGTACGTCCCGTTCATCGTGATGGAGCTCGTCCCCGGGGTGCCGCTCTCGGAGATCATCGAGCGCGACGGAGCCCTCGAGATCGACCGTGCGCTCGACCTCGTCGCGCAGACGGCCCGCGCGCTGCAGGCCGCCCACGACGGCGGGGTGATCCACCGAGACGTGAAGCCCGCGAACCTGCTGGTGACCCCGTCCTGGGCGGTGAAGGTCACCGACTTCGGCATCGCCCGGGCCGGCGACGCGCTGCCGCTGACCCGCAGCGGCACGGTCATGGGCACGGCGCACTACCTGGCCCCGGAGATGGTGTCGACGCGCGGCGCCGCGGGGCCGTCCAGCGACGTGTACGCGCTCGGCGTCGTCCTGTACGAGTGCCTGGCCGGGCGGCGCCCGTTCGTCGGCGACAACCCGCTGACGGTCGCGATGGCCCACCTCAACGAGCAGCCGCCGCCGATCCCCGGCCTGCCGGAGCCCGTTCGCGCCCTCGTCGCCTGCGTCCTGTCGAAGGACCCGGCGAACCGGCCGGAGAACGCGGCGGACCTGGCGCGGCGCCTCGTCGCGCTGCGGGTCGAGCTCGCCGTTGCTCTCGCGGACCCCGAGGGCATGCTGGCGCTCGGGGAGCGGCCCGCCGCCCCCAGCACCCACGTCGCCCCCCGCCGCCGCGGCCCCGGCAGCCACCGCCGCTCGCGTGCCGACGCCGGACGTCGCGGAGGTCGTGGCGGACGTCCTCGGGGACACCCCCGTCACGGGCATGTTCCGCCCGGGCAGCCTCGTCCCGGACCCGCTCGGCGCGACCGGGCCTCTGGCCTTCGCCTCCGACCCGCCGGACGACGACGAGCCCGTCCGGCCGTTGCTGCCCGTCGCTTCGGTCGCGCCGGCGGAGCGCCCGACCTCCGGGCACCGCCGGGCCGCACCGGGTGCGGGCCCGGGTCGGCGCGCCGCCCCCGTCGCGCGCGGGCGCCGCCGACGCCAGTCCGCGCCCGTCGTCCGCCGCCCGGCTGCGCTGGCGTCCCTGTCGACGCTGGCCGTCGTCCTGATCGGCGGCCTGTGGTTCCTCGACTCGCGGCCGTCGATGGCGGCGGTGCCGGCGGTCGCGGGCGGGCCGGAGTACGCCGCCACCCAGGCGCTGCAGCACAGCGGGTTCGGCATCAAGGTGGTCCGTGAGGTCAACCAGACGGTGCCGGCCGGCGTCGTGTTCGAGCAGAAGCCGCAAGCCGGGCACGCGCCAGTCGACCGACTCGAGCGTGACCATCCTGGTGTCGTCGGGACCGCCGAAGGTCCGCGTGGAACTGAAGGACTGGGTGGGGCGCCGCTACCAGGACGTGCGCGCCGGGTTGGAAGCCCGGGGGCTGACGTGTGACGGATCGCCGGGTCGTCGGGGGCGGGGCGCCGGGTACGGTAACCGACGTGACGCCGCAAGGTCTGGTCCTTGTCGGGGACCCGGTCGTCGTCACGGTCGTCGGGTCGGCCCCTGCGGTACCGGCAAGTAACGCAAACCAGGTCCAGAGCATGGGGGCCGACCAGGAAAAGGGAAGGGACCGGCAGTGATGGAGCAGGCCCGCCTGCTCGGCGAGCGTTACGAGCTGAGCGAAGTGCTCGGCCGCGGCGGCATGGCCGAGGTACGGCTCGGGCGCGACATCCGGCTCGGTCGGACGGTCGCGGTCAAGACGCTGCGCGGCGACCTCGCGCTCGACTCCACCTTCCAGGCCCGGTTCCGCCGCGAGGCCCAGTCCGCGGCGTCCCTGAACCACGCGTCGATCGTCTCGGTCTACGACACGGGCGAGGACTACGCCGACGGCGTCCCGGTCCCGTACATCGTCATGGAGTACGTCGACGGCCAGACCCTGCGGGAGCTGCTGAACTCCGGGCCGCAAGCTGCTGCCCGAGCGCGCCCTGGAGATCACGGCCGGCACCCTGCAGGCGCTGGAGTACAGCCACAACAACGGGATCGTGCACCGCGACATCAAGCCCGGCAACGTCATGCTGACCCGGGCCGGGACGATCAAGGTGATGGACTTCGGCATCGCCCGCGCGGTCGCCGACGCCTCCGCCACGATGACGAACACGGCCGCGGTCATCGGCACCGCGCAGTACCTCTCGCCGGAGCAGGCCAAGGGCGAGAAGGTCGACGCCCGTTCCGACCTGTACTCCACCGGCTGCCTGCTCTACGAGCTGCTGACCAGCCAGCCCCCGTTCACCGGCGACTCGCCCGTCGCGGTGGCCTACCAGCACGTCCGGGAGAACCCGAAGCCGCCGTCGCAGGTCGACCCCGCCGTGACCCCGGCGATGGACGCGATCGTCCTGAAGGCGCTCGCCAAGAACCCGGACAACCGCTACCAGAACGCGGCCGAGATGCGCGAGGACATCGAGCGCTGCATCGAGGGCCGCCCGGTGTCGGCGCCGCCGGTGATGAAGGAGACGCCGCCGCCGCGGGCCGCGGTGCGCGCGGCGGGCGGCCCGCCGACCGAGCGCGATCCCCGTGGTCACCGAGACGCGCGAGCGGCAAGGCCCGACGCGGGCTCGGCATCTTCCTGCTCCTCGTGGCCGTCGTCGCCGTGGCCGTCGATCGGCTCGATCGTCGGCAAGAACGTCCTCGGCTCGTCCAAGGAGAAGGTCACCGTCCCGCCGCTGCTCGGGCTGACCCAGAAGGCGGCGGAGGACCTGCTGAAGGCGAAGTCCCTCGCTGGCCACCATCACGACGAAGAACGACGACTCCGTCCGCGAGGGGCTGGTCATCTCCCAGAACCCGTCGGCCAACGAGACCGTGATCCAGGGCGACACGGTCGCGATCGTGGTCTCGCTCGGCGAGGTGAAGTCGACGGTGCCCGCGCTGACCGGGTACTGCTCGTCACGACGCGAAGGCCAAGCTCAAGGCGGCCCGGCTGACCGCCGGCAAGGTGACCTACAAGAACTCCGACCGGCCCAAGGACGAGGTGCTCGCGATCAGCCCGAAGGCCGGGTCGAAGCGGCCGCCGGGCACCAAGATCGCGCTCACCGTGTCCAACGGCGTGGCGCTCGTCGAGGTCCCGAACGTCGTCGGGGTGGAGTACTCCCTGGCGTACACGACGCTGACCCAGGCCGGGTTCAAGGTGCCGCAGCCGATCGCGCAGATCTCCGACGCCGTCCCGCCGGACTCGGTGCTGCAGCCAGGTGCCCGCCGCCGGTCAGAAGATCGAGTACGGCGGCATCGTCTCGATCATCATCGCGAAGGCGCCGGAGGCCGCACCCGTCGAGACGGAACCCGCCGGTCGTCGAGCCGACCGAGGAACCGCCGGCAACGCCGGACCCGCAGCTGCCGATCCTCGACCCCGCCCCGGCCGTGCTCCCCGGGCTTCGCGACCGTCGGAGAACTCGGGCTTCTAGCCGACTCTCTGGCGGGGCGACCGGCGCCAGGTGCGTGGAGCGCTCCACGGCACCCGGGTCGCCGCACCGGACGAGCCAGTTGGCGAGCATGCGGTGCCCGCCCTCGGTCAGCACGGACTCGGGGTGGAACTGCACGCCCTCGACCGCGTGCGTGCGGTGCCGGGCGGCCATGACGACGCCGCGCTCGGTGCGCCCGGTGACCTCGAGCTCGGGCGGGACGGTGGCCGGGTCGACGGCGAGCGAGTGGTACCGCGTGGCGGTGAACGGCGACGGGAGCCCCGCCAGTACGCCCGCGCCCTCGTGGTGGACCAGGCTCGTCTTGCCGTGCAGGAGCTCCGGCGCGCGGCCCACGGTCGCCCCGTACGCGACGGCGATCGACTGCAGGCCCAGGCACACCCCGAAGAGCGGGACGCCGGCGGACGCGCAGTGGCGGACCATCTCGATGCAGATCCCCGCGCTCTCCGGCGTGCCCGGGCCAGGGCTGATCAGGACGCCGTCGTAGCCGGCCGCCTCGGCGACCCCGACCGCGTCGTTGCGCCGCACGTCGCATTCGGCGTCGAGCTGCTGCAGGTACTGAACGAGGTTGAACACGAAGCTGTCGTAGTTGTCGACGACGAGGATCCGCGTCACTCCGTGCCCTCCGGGGTGACGTTGTTGAACGGCAGCCGCGGGTCGAGCCACGGGAAGAAGTACTCGAACAGCACGTACACGCACAGGACGACCAGCGCCATGAACAGCACCGTGCGCACCGCCGCGTTACCGGGCAGGTGGCGCCAGATCCAGCCGTACATCTCTCGCACCCCTCCGATCGGGCTATTCCTTCAGGTAGTCGAGCGCGGACGGGAACTTGCCGTCCTTCTTGCTGGACGACTCGAGGTGCCCGTAGTAGATCAACCGGGTGCTCGAGCCCCAGCGCGGGTTGCAGGTCACGAGTGTGAGCAGCTTCTCGGTCGGCTTGACGCCGGGCTTCTCCGGCACGGGCAGCACCACCGAGCCGTTGTCCGGGTTGACCAGCCGGAAGTCGGTGTCGATCTTGTAGACGTACCAGCGGTCGCGGGTCTCGACGACCAGCCGGTCGCCCTTCTTGACCCGGTCGAGGTCCTTGAACGGCTCGCCGTGCGTGGCGCGGTGGGCGGCGAGGGCGAAGTTGCCCACCTCGCCGGGCATGGCGTTCTTGGGGAAGTGGCCGACGCCCTTGGCCAGGTCGTCCAGATTGACGCCCTCGACGATCGGCTTGACCCACTTCTTGCCGAGCCGCTCGAAGTACATGCGGGCGATCGCGTTGCCCGGGAGCGGCTTCACCTTGTCCTTCAGGCGCCGATGCCCAGACTTCCTCGAGCTCCTTGGTCACCTGGCCCTGCGCCCGGTTGGCCTGGATGTTGGTCCAGAACAGCTGGTAGACCACCAGGAGCAGCATGACGATGCCGAGGGTGATCATCAGCTCGCCGAAGCCCCGGATCACCATGTGAACCGGGGAGTTCCGGCGCTGCGGGGCGCCTCGGCGCGGACGGGGCCGTCGCGGTCGCCGTCACTTACTCGTCCACCTCCGCGTAGCGAAGTTCCAGGGAGCCGGAGTACGCCGGCACGGTGACCCGCGGGTGCTTCTTCAGGCGCCAACCAAGACCATATGCCTGCGACGTACTCGAGGTAGTTGGAAATTGCCTTGTTCTGGCCGATCGCCTTCTCCATTTTCGTGACGTCGCCCACAGCGGTCACCGAATAAGGGGGCGAGTACACCCGGTCCTGCAGAATGAGGACGTTTCCGACGCAGCGGACGGCACTGGTGGAAATGATGCGCTGGTCCATCAGCTTGACGGCAACAGCGCCGCCCGACCAGAGGGCGTTGACGACCGCCTGCAGGTCCTGCTGGTGGACGACGAGGTCGTCCGGCGTCGGCTGCGGCAGCCCCGGGTAGGTCTTGTCGAGGGCGCCGGCGGGCGCGTCGTCGAGGGTCACGGTCAGACCGGTCCCCGTCAGCGCCACGAGACCGGCGGCCGACCGGGTCGGCCTCCGCCGCCTCCCGCACCTTCGCCGACGTCGGGTCCGACGGCCGCCAGCGTCAGTCGCTCCACGTCCGCGGCGAGGCGCTCGGTGGCGGCCCGGGCCCGGTCGTTGCGCTGCTCCGCGCCCCGGATCAGGTCGACGAGGCGGGCGTTCTCGCCGGAGCGCAGGTCCGTCCCGCGGGCCGTCGTCGCCGTTGTCGTGAACAGCAGTCCGGCCCCTGCCAAGATCAAGGGGACACCGATCCGCCAGGGCGAGCGGCGGGGCGTCGAGGACGTCGGGACGGCCACGGAGGCGTCACCGTCCACGTGCACCTCCGCTGGGAACCCGCCAGATGCGGATACGCTAACCCAAGACATGCCGGTCGGTATCTGCGCCATCACGACAGGCCACCCGTCGGCGAGACAGTCCCCAGGAGTAGCTGTGCCGAAATCGCGAATCCGCAAGAAGGACGACCGCACGCCGCCGCCCGCGCCCGGTGAACAAGGCGGCACTGCCGAGCCCCTCGTGGGTGGCCCCGCTGATGATCGGCCTGTTCGGCTTCGGTCTGCTCTGGGTCGTCGTGTACTACGTCTCGCAGGGCAAGTACCCGATCACCGCGCTGGACAACTACAACCTGCTCGTCGGGTTCGGCTTCATCACCGGCGGGTTCGTGACCGCCACCCAGTGGCGTTGACCCGAGTTACACAGCTGTAGTTCTCCACACCAGTTATCCCCACTGTGGACAACTGGCGGCGTCCTCAGAAGAAGCCGTCGAACTGCTCCCGCAGGCTGTGCGTGCGGTCAGGCCACGGTGGCCGACGATGATCGACCAGCACCGCGTCGCGGCCCCCGCGCTGCACGAGCGTTGCGGTTCTTGACGGGCGCGTAGGACGCCGCCGCGCCGAGCACGCCGCCGGCGATCAGTCCCCCGAGGTGCGCCCGCCAGTCGATGCCGTCGATCAGCAGGCCGGGCAGCAGCAGGATCGCCAGGTAGATCAGGACGCCCGCGGAGTTGCTGCGCATCTGACGCTCGACCACCAGCAGGGCGCCGACCAGGCCGATGACGGCGCCGGACGCCCCGAGCGAACCGACCTCGGGGTGAGTTGAACATGTACGACATGGCCGACCCGCCGAGCCCGGAGAGCACGTACAGGCCCGACGATAGCGCAGCGCGGCCCAGGTAGGCCTCGAGCGGGCCGCCCGAACAAGTACAGCATGATCATGTTGAACAGGATGTGCAGCGTCTGCTGATGCAGGAACGCCGCGCTGAGCAGCCGGTACCAGCCGCCCTCGGCGACGCCCGTCCCCGCCCAGCCCGCCCGGTGAAGGCGCGCAGGACGAAGCGGTCGAGGAACTCGTTCGGCTCGACCTGCACCAGCAGGAAGATCACGACGTTGATCCCGATCAGGATCTGGGTGACCAGCCCGCTGTCGTCGTGGATCTTGCCGCCGAGCGTCGTCTTCGGCTGGCGGATCGTCTTGGCGCCCTCCCGGACGCACTCCGGGCACTGGAACCCGACGGACGCCGAGATCATGCAGTCCGGGCAGATCGGCCGCACGCAGCGGCTGCAGCGTGACGTGCGTCTCCCGCCCGGGGTGCCGGAAGCAGACCGGCGGTTCCGAGGAGGGCGCACCGGGCGGGACGGCCCGCCGTCCTGGCTCGACACAGATCAGGTCTGGCGGCGCTCGATGTCGATCTTCTCGATCGAGACATCGGTCTTGGGACGGTCGCGCTGGCCGGTGCTGACGGAGGCGATCGCGTCGACGACGTCCCGGCCCGCCTGGTCGGTGACCTCGCCGAAGATGGTGTGCTTCATCGTCAGCCACTGCGTCGGGGCGACCGTGATGAAGAACTGCGAGCCGTTGGTGCTCGGCCCGGCGTTGGCCATCGCCAGCAGGTACGGACGGTCGAAGGTGAGCTCGGAGTGGAACTCGTCCTTGAACCGGTAGCCGGGGCCGCCGGTGCCGGTGCCCAGGGGGTCACCGCCCTGGATCATGAAGCCGGGGATGACGCGGTGGAAGATCGTGCCGGAGTAGAGCGGCTCTGACGTGGGCTTGCCGGTCCGCGGATCCGTCCACTCCTTCGTACCCTGCGCGAGCTCGCTGAAGTTCTTGACCGTGGTCGGCGCGTGGTTCTCGAACAGGCGAACCTCGATGTCACCCAGGCTGGTGTGGATGGTGGCGTACAGCTCCTCGGCCACGTGAACCTCTCGTCGCGTGCGGGGTGTTGACGTCGGGCATCCTTGCACGATCACGCGGTCCGCGCGCCTGCTCCGGGGGACGCGCGAGGAATGCGTCACACGGCCGTCGCGGACGTGTGGATCATCCGGTCGGGGGAACTAGCGGGGGCATACTCACTGGTCCACACGATCGAAGGAGGCCGACATGAGCCGGCTCACGGCCAAGCGCGCCGCCGACAGTGCCGTCGCAGAGGCGCGGCACGCCAAGGAATTCGTCGTCCCGCACTTCACGACCGCGCGGGACGCGGTAGGCCCCGCTCTGGGGCACGCGCGTGAGGCGATGGGTCCCGCACTGGGCCACGCCCGCGACGCGGTCGGCCCCGCGCTCGGGCACGCCCGCGGCGCAGTGGTCCCCGTGCTCGGGCAGGCCCGCGACGCCGCGGCGCCGCACCTGGCGGTCGCCCGCGACAAGGCGCGCGCCGACCCTGAAGGACGACGTCATGCCCCGCGTCAACGCCGGCCTGGCCGCCTCCGAGCCCGTCCGCGAGGAAGCGCTGCGGCGCGGCACCGCGCACGATCGCCGCGCTCAAGGGCCACGTCGAGGCCGCCGAAGCCGCACCGCGCCCGCAAGGGCCTCGGGCATCGCGCTCGATCGTCGTCGCGGTCGGCGCCGCCGCGTCGGCGGCCTGGAAGGCCTGGAAGCTGCCGCACGACAGCGACGACTGGGTGCACGCCGACACCTACACCGGCGGCAACATCCCGTCGACGAACGCCGAGCCGACCGCAGCACCCCGACCCCGGCGGACGCCCTCGCCGAGGAACTCCGCGCGCGGAACGGCAAGGTCACCGAACCCCGTCTCCGAGCCAGAACCCCGGCCCGAGCCCGGCCCCGTCACGCGCGAGCGCCGGCTCGTTACGCGAGCTCACGGCCCGCTTCCGACCGACAGTCGGAGCCGGGCCGTGGGCGTGTCTACGGCCGGGTTTCGTCGCACGTCCTGGTGGGTGTCGTGGTGCGCTCGACGCGGCGCGGTTCGCTGGGCGTCCGCGGGTTGCCGGAGCTCCCGCGCCGGTGTGGTCGGTCACGACGTCCGCGAGCGCGGAGCCGCCGCGGGCGGCGAGCGTCGCCCACGTCAGCCAGGTCGCCAGCACGAGGCAGCAGGACGGCGGCCACCGGGGCCAGGTCGAGGGCGGTCTGGAACGCGGCACCCACGCGACACCTCCGTCCGGACGGGGCGGTTGCGCACCCGGCGTCCGTAGTGTCGGTCGGCCGCGGCGTCGGCTACAGGGGCCGGGTGGTCCGTAACGCGCTCGGTTCTGCGGTGCCGGTTCGGGGAAATCTCCCGCGTGCCCCGCCGCCGCCTCCTCCTCACCCTCGTCGCGGCAGCCCTCTGCGCGTCCACCGTGGCGGTCGCTTCCGCGGCGCCGGCCGACGCGGCCGGGCCGGGTCCGCAGGCGCGGCTCGAGACCGGCCTGGTCCAGGGCACGTCGGACGGCGACGTTCTGCGCTTCCGCGGAGTCCCGTGCGCCCGACCTCCGGTGGGTCCCTGCGTTGGGCGCCGCTCAAAGCCGTCCGGCCGTGGGAGGGGGTCCGGAACGCGACGCGGTCGGGCCCGCGCTGCCCCAGGCCTCACCCAACCCGTCCGAGCCCGGCATGACGGGCGGCGGCACCTACGGGCTCCAGGACCAACAGGCGGCCCTGCGCTGGGTGCGGGCCGAACGTGGCCGCGTTCGGCGGCGACCCGGGCAACGTGACGCTGTTCGGGGAGTCCGGCGGCGGGATCGCCGACTGCGGCCAGCTCGTCTCGCCGAGCAGAGGTGCGGCGAGCCCACGGCGGAGGTCGAGGCGCGCAGCGCGTACTCGAGCGCCCCGCGGACGTGGGTGGCCGACCGCCCGGGCAGCCGCGCCTGCACGGACCCGGCCGCGTCCCATCGCTGCGACTTCTGGTCCGAGGTCGGCCTGCCCCTGGCCGGAGACCCCCGACAGGACCTGTTGCGCTCTGCACGGGCCGGGCTAACGTCGGCACGCGGGTAGCAGCGCAGCCTTCCCGCGATCGATCAGCCCGTGGAGACGCCACATGAACGGACCCGGTCAGATCCTCCCGGTCGCGGCCGCCCGCCGCCCCGCGAAGACCGCCCTCATCACCGCCACCCGCTCCCTGACCTACGCCGAGCTCGACGACCTGTCGACACGCGTCGCCTGCGGTCTGCTCCGCCGCGGTGTGACAGCCGGGCGTCCGGTCTCGCTGTACGCGCCGAACAGCTGGCAGTGGATCGTCGCGTACCACGGCGATCCTCAAGGCCGGGGCGGTCGTCAACCCGATCAACGTGATGCTGACCCCGCCGGAGGTCGCGTTCATCCTCGGCGACTGTGAGGCCACCGCGATCTTCGCCTCGGCCGCGCAGGTCGAGGCGCTCGCGGGGATCACCGGCGACCTGCCGATGCTGACGCAACGTGTTCTCCCTGGACGCCCCCGTCCCCGGCCACTCCTCGCTCGCCGACCTGACCGCCGAGTCGCCGGCGGCGTCTGCCCGCGCCGCCGGACCCGCTGGCCACGTCCACGATCGGCTACACGAGCGGCACGACCGGGCACCCGAAGGGCGCGGTCCAGACGCAGCGGGCCGTCCTGATCAACTGCGCGCTGACCGCGACGGTGCACTCCCGGGCCGCCGACGACATCCTCGTCACCGCGCTGCCGGCGCCGCACGTGTACGGCAACGTCGCGATCAACGGGACGTTCATGGCCGGCGGGACGGTCGTGCTGCACGAGCGGTTCGACCCGGAGCTGCTGCTCGAGGCGGTCGGGCGGTACCGGGCGACGATCCTCGACTGCGTACCCGGCGATGTACGCGATGATGCTCGCCCACCCGTCGCTCGAGCGCGCGGACCTGTCGCACGATCACGCGCAGCGTCGTCGGCGGGCAGACGATGCCGGTGTCGACGATGGAGGCCTGGGAGGCGCGCACCGGCGCGCGGCTGCTCGAGCTGTGGGGCATGACCGAGCTGTCCGGCCCCGCCACGTCCCACACGATGTTCGCGCCACCGAAGCTCGGCTCGATCGGGGTCAGCCTGCCAGGGACGGAGATCCGCATCGCCTCGCTGACCGACAGCAGCCAGAACGCGCCCGACCGGGGAGCCCGGGCGAGCTGATGGCGCGCGGCCCGCTCGTGATGACGGGCTACTTCAACAACCCGGAGGCCACCGCCGCGACCATCGAGGCGGACGGCTGGATGCACACCGGCGACATCGCCTCGATGGACGACGCCGGCTACGTCAACCTCGTCGACCGCCGCAAGGACATGATCATCACCGGCGGCTACAACGTGTACCCGGCGGAGATCGAGCGGATCGTGGCCGGGCATCCCGCCGTCGCGATGGTCGCGGTCGGCCCGCTGCCGGACGAGATCCGCGGCGAGCTGGCCTGCGCCTACGTCGTGCTGCAAGCCGGGCGCCTCCGCGACCGCCGACGAGATCATCGACGCCACCCGCGGGCAGCTCGCGGCGTACAAGCGGCCGCGGGTCGTGCGGTTCGTCGAGGACCTGCCGAAGACCTCCACCGGCAAGATCATGCGGCGCAAGCTGGCCGAGATCCCCGACTCGGCGGAGGTCGGCTGAGTTCTCAGAGCGCCGGGCCGCGGGCACATTCCGCGACTCGCGTGTCTCGCCTAGCGTCACGTTATCGTCAGTTCTCTCGTCAGGGGATCCAGCCGGGCGGCGCGACGTCGAGCCCGCCGTCCGGCACCCCGCCGTCGAGCAGGTCGACGACGGCGTCACGGCGACGGCGGAGCAGACCCGCGTACGGGCGGCCCGCGTCCACAGCCGCCGGACAACCACGCGCGCCCGGCGGCGCGCCTGCCCGCGCGTGCGCGCGGTACCGGACCCACCGCTGGTACGCGAACCGGGACTCCTCGCCGATCGCCGACCACGCGTCGGCACCCCAGCGCCAGCGGTCCAGCTCGGCCTGCAGCACGGCTCGGCGGTGCCGACCTTGTCGACCATGCGCTCCACTGTCGCCGCGAACCCCGTCGGCGTCAACGTCCGAACGGCCGATCCGACCACCCGTGCGTGACGAAGGGAATCCCCTTGCGTCCGACAATTAGCGTCCTACAACGAGTCGATTGCCGGACGCACGGGGTGCGGGGGAACCCGAGCGGGCCAGGTCAGCGCTCGCTGAGCACGGCCCGGACGGCGCGCTCGGCAGCCGCGAGCGCGCCCTCGACGTGGCCAGGGACCTCCGGCGAGGTCTCCGTCCCGGCCCAGTGGACGCGGCCGCCCAGCAGCGGGTCGGCGTACCGGCGGTGGCCGAAGCGCTGGTAGTCGGTGCAGGCGTTCCACGCCCGGCGGCGCGGTGAAGGTCTCCGCACTCCAGTCCTGGACGTGGACGGCGGACGCCGCGGCCGCCGCCGGGCCGAAGATCCGGACAGAGCTGGGCGAGCACCTGTTCGGGCGTCGGCGCCGGGACCGGCGCGAAGCCGAACAGCGCGGCGGGCGTCCCGCCGGGCCCGGACGCGTCGTGGATCTCCCCGAGCGGCCCGCGGTGACTGACGGCCGCAGCCCGCCAGGCCGAGGGCGCGCCAGAACGGCTCCGCGTACCGGACGAGGACCTTCGCGGTCGACCCCATCCAGACCGGGGTCGCCGGACGCGAGCGCGACGACGTCCGCGGGCAGCGCCGGGTCGAAGTGGATCGAGCTGACGGCGAGAGCGGGCGGCAGCGCGAGGATCACCTGCGCCGCGCGTGCACAGGCTCGCCGTCCCCCTCGATCAGCACGTCGCCCTGACGTACCGTCAGCCGCCGCGCGGCCGAACCCAGTCGGAGCACGCCGCGGGCAACCGGGCCTCGAGCGAGGCGGCGAGGTCCTGCATGCCGCGACCAACCGGCTCGCCGGGACGTCGAGCGGGTTGTCGCGCAGCCGGTGCACCGCGTCGACGGCGTCGAATATCGCGGACCCGGTCACGTGCTGAGGGTGCGTCAGGAGCCCGAGCTCAGCGACCAGCCGCGCGACCCGACGCTCGCCCGGCCAGAACCAGGTGGCGCCCAGGTCGAGGCCGACGCCGTCGCGAGCCGTCGACAGCAGTCGGCCGCCCAGGCGCGGTCCGGCCCTCCAGGACGACGACCGAGCGCCCCGCGGCGGCGAGGCCGACCGCCGCGCGCAAGCCGGAGACACCCGCGCCGACGACGGCGACGTCGAATTCCACCTGCGGACATCTGAAGGCCCGTCAGGCGTAGGTGCGGACGTGAGCGAGCACCGCGTCGGCGTCCGGGCCCTCGGCGCTCAGCCGAGCCTGCGCGGGGTCGAGCCGGCGAGCTGCGAGCAGGCAGAAGTCGACGGCGGGGCCGGTCAGCTTCGTCGCGCCGTAGTCCTCGCCGAACGACCAGGTGCGCCCGCTCGGGGAGTCCAGGCTGATCAGCAGGGAGCCGGGCGGGCTCCAGGCCCGCCCGCGAGAACGCGTACGGCAGAGTGACCCAGGCGAGCCGCGCGATGTGCCAGAGCCGGTCGGTCGGCGCGAGGTCGACGCCGAGGGCTGCGGCGACGTCCCCGGTGTGGATCCAGCACTCGGCGAGCCGCGTCGTGGCCAGCGTCCGGGCAGACAGGTCGCCCACCACCCAGTTGCAGCGGGCGGCCGCGTTGCACGCGAGCAGGGCCGCACACTCCGCGGCCACGGCGGCCCGCCAGCGGGCCAGCAGGTCGACGGGGGCCAGGCCGCGCTCGGCGCCGACGGCGATCTCGGCGGCATCGTCGACCGTGCCCTGGGCGCGGGTCGATCCAGTGCCCCGCCACCTCCGCCAGCCGGCCCTGCGCGCTCGCGGTGCCCAGCTCGTCGGTCTGCGCGAGGTGCAGCACCACGTCGGCAACCGTCCAGCCGGGGCAGCGCGTGGGCGCCGCCCAGCCGTCCGCGTCGAGCCCCGCGAGCAGGCCGTCGAGCTCCGCCTGCTGGGCCCCCAGGGCCTCCACGATCTTCTGCACGCCGCGCCTTTCCTCTGGGCCGGGCCGTCCTTGGGTGGGCGCCGATCATGGCACGACCCGGCATACGCTCCCCGATGGCCAGCCGAGGGAGTGCGACAGTGGAGCAGCCGACCGAGCCGCGGGACGCCTTGCGCGCCGACTGCGCGCGGTGCGTCGGCCTGTGTTGCGTCGTCCCAGCGTTCTCGGCCTCGTCCGACTTCGCCCTGACAAGCCCGCCGGCGCTGCGTGCCCGAACCTGCAGGCCGACTTCCGCTGCGGGATCCACGCCGAGCTGCGGCCGCGTGGGTTCGCCGGCTGCACCGTCTACGACTGCTTCGGGGCCGGCCAGCAGGTCAGCCAGGTGACCTTCGGCGGGCTCGACTGGCGGGCGTCCGCGGAGGTCGCCGCCCGGATGTTCGCGGCGTTCCCCGTCGTCCGGGACCTGCACGAGCTGCGCTGGTACCTCGCCGAGGCGCTGACGTTCAGGGCCGCCGCCGAGGTACACCCGGCCCTGCTCGGTGCGGTCGAGGAGACCGAGCGCCGCGCGTGCGCCGGGCCCGACGAACTGCTCGCCACCGAGTCGGACGCCCACCGCCGTCACGTCGACGGATTGCTGCTCCGGGCGAGTGAGCTCGCTCGTGCCGAGGTGCGGCCGGGAAGGCGGCCCGACCACCGGGGCGCGGACCTGATGGGACGCAAGCTGCGCCGCGCGGACCTGCGGGCCGCGAGCCTGCGCGGGGCCTACCTGATCGGCGCGGACCTGCGCGGGGCCAACCTGAGCGCCGCGGACGTTATCGGGGCCGACCTGCGCGGGGCGGACGTGCGCGGCGCCGACCTGTCCGGCGCCCTGTTCCTCACCCAGTTCCAGGTCAACTCCGCCCGCGGGGACCGGGCGACCCGGCTCCCGCCCGTCCTGGCCCGCCCCGGCCACTGGGCTTGAGACACGACTGTGAGACGCCACTGGCCCGGAACAGCCGCGGCCCCGGCACCCTGGTGGGTGTCGGGGCCGCGGTCCCGGAAAGGCGGGTTCCGAGTTACTTGACCAGTGCGGCCTTGAGGCTGTCGATGGCGCCGGCGAGGGTTTCGATGTGCATTTTGAGTTCGGCGGCGACGGCGTCGGAGGGCAGGGCGCCGCCGGTGATTTCCTCGAAGAAGCCGCCGGCGGCGGTGCGGTAGGCGTCGAGGTTTTTCAGGCCGGTGTCCTTGAGGGCCTGGTCGGCGGTGGCTTCGCCCTTGGCGTAGGTGACGAAGTCGTTGATGTGGGAGCGCCAGACCTGCAGGAAGACCTTCTCCTTCTCGGCGCCGGCGATGGAGCCGACGGCGCCGGCGATGTCGACGGTGTTCTTGTCCAGGGCGCCGGCGGCGGCGGTGAAGGCCTCGGACTCGACGCCGCCTTCGGCGGTGTAGGCGGTGAACACGGCGACGGAGGCGAGGTAGGTGTGGGTGGTGAGCAGGCCGGTCAGGCCGGAGCGCAGGGTGGAGGCGTCGTCGCCGGAGTTGCCCTTGATCGTCGGCGGCCTTGCTGATGCCCTCGGCGAGGACCTCGGCGGTCATGGCCATGTGGTCGGCGGCGGTCTTGAGCTTGTCGTAGGCGCCGGTCTCCTTGGCGGCGAAGGCGTCGACGGCGCCGGCGAGGGTGTCGATGTGGGTGTTGAAGTCCTTCTCGATCGCCTTGGCGGGCAGGGCACCGGCGGTGATCTTGTCGAAGAACTTGCCGGAGGTGGTGGAGTAGGCGCGCAGGTTCGCGACGGCTTCCTTCTTCATCTTGGTGCCCTCGGCGCCTTCGGTGACGGCGCCGACGGCGTAGTTGACGAAGTCGGTGACGTGGGCCTGCCAGCCGGCGAGGAATGCCTTTCTCCTCCTTCGGGGCGACGGACCCGACGGCGGCGGCGACGGCCTTGGAGTTCTCGTCCAGGGTCGCGGCGGCGAGTTTGAACTCCGGGGAGTCCGCGCCGGCGTGGTAGGCGGTGGCGACGGCGATGCCGGCGAGGTAGACGTGCTCGGTGAGCAGGTGGGTCAGGCCGGCGCGCAGCGCGGCGGCGTCGGAGGCGACGTCGCCCTTGATCTTCGCGCCTTCGGCGATGCCGGTGGCGAGGGCTTCGGCGGTCATCGGCATGTGGGAGGCGGCGGTGCGGGCGTCGGCGAACGGGTTGCCGGTGCGAGACGGCCTTCAGCGCGACCGGGTGGCGGACCGCGGTCGGGTAGTCGCCGGTCTCCTTGTTGGCGCCCGCGGAGGTGGAGGTGTCGGTCGCCGGGGCGACCGCGGTGTCCTCGTTCGACCCGCAGGCCGTCAGGCCGACGATCAGGAACGCGGCGAGGGAGGTGACTGGCAGCAGTACGCGTGGGAATTCGCATGATTCTTCCTCGAGTGTGGGAATGAATGGCGCGCGCTCTCACGCGCTTTCGTAAGCCGGAGTTCCGCGAAGGTCTCGCGCTCTCGCTTTCACGAGGTGATTCGCACCCGGCCCGCGGCCAGATTGGTAACGGTTCGGAAGTGCGTGGAACCGATGCGGAGCATGTGAATTCGGGCACGACAGAATAGCGCACTCGTCGCGCGAATTCACCCGGAATCGACCCGAGCCTTGCCGTCACAGGCGCTTCGGGGCCCCCGGCGCCGCCGGATTGCGCGAGATTGCTGCCGCAGACGCGAGCCACGTCACGCGCTCGCGCGTCGCGTCCCGTACGCCGTAATCTCCCCGGCATGGTGTCCGTCGCCGAAGCCCTGAGCGTGGTCTCGCGGCTACTCGCGCCCGACGCCCGAGGTGCGCCAGGCGGCGTTCGCGACGCTCTGCTCCTGGGCGGAGCACTCGTTCGACCCCGAGGTCGTCGAGGTTCTGCTCGCGGCCGCCGAGGGCACCTACCCGCTCGTCAGCGAGACCGTCCCGACCACGCCCGAATGCGGCGCTGGTCTCGGTGCTCTGGCACGACGCCCCCAGCATCGACCCCGACGTGGTCGCCCGATACCTGCCCGAGGATGGGTGCGGACGCCCGCTGGGCGGCGATCCGGCTCCTGGCCGGGAACTCGCGCCCCGAGGCAACCTTGCTGCTGGGCCAGGAACTCCGCCGGGTCGCGGCGGAGGAGACGACGCCGATGCCCGACCACCCCGTCCTGCTCCCGCTGCACGACCGGGCGGACGACGCGGACGTCCTCGGACCCGGCCTGCTCGCCCTGCTGCGCAACCCGCTGTGGATGTGCGCGGCCGCCGGCGTCCTGCAGGCGTACGCGCTCGCGGGCGTGCTGGACCGCCATTACTCCCACGAGGTCGCCGAGGTCCTGCGTCCGCGCGTGATCTACGAACTCGACGAGCTGCGCCTGGAGTGGACCTCCGCCGGCGACTCCGTGCGCTGGGACGACCGTCGCGACTACGCCCGCCGGCGCGCCAGCGCCGGCCTGCTGCTCAATCTCCTCGGGTGCCTGCGCCTGGGTGGACTCCACCACCCTCCTGGACGCGGCGCTGCGCCACCCCGACCCCTGGATCGCGCTGTCGGCGTGCACCGCGCTGCTCCGCACGGGGCACGTCCCGCCGCCGTCGGTGCTGGTCCGGGTGGCGTCGGAGGCAGAATGCCGCGTCGTCCTCGTCAAGGCGCTGGAGGACACCCGCCGGCTCGACCTGTTGCCCGTCGCCCTGCGGACGCAGGCGGTGCTCGCCGAGGCCGAGATGGTGCAGTGGCTGATCTACCCGACCGAGCTGGGGCGGCCGCCGGACGAGATCGAGCCCGTCGGCGTCCAGCCGATGCGCCACGCCGAGGGCGTGGCCGACCTGTACGTCTTCCGCTTCCGCGCGCGCGAGCCGCACTGGGCAGCCGAGCACGGCTGGCTGGTGGGCGTCGCCGGCCCGTACCTGCGCTCGGCCCAGCCGACGTCGAACTCGCTGAACGCGACGTTCAGCCGCTTCGAGCCTTACGACCCGGAGCGGGTCCACGAGAGCGTCCGGGCGATCATCTCCTCGCTCACCGACGGCCCCTCGCCCGGCGGCCCGGCCTCCGGTCGCCCGCTGCCGGGCGGCGCGGCCCCGTGGCGGCCGTTCCGGCGGCGCCGGACGTGACGCCGCAGTCCCTTCGGAACTGACAAATCGTCAGTTACCCGGCTCCACCGCGTACTCGTCGTCCGTCACGTGCTCGCCCCAGACGGCGCCGTTGCCGTGCTCGTCCATCCCCTGCACGGCGAGATTGGTCATGAACGTCGTGGGAGTCGCCCCGTGCCAGTGCCAGACCGCGGGCTCGGTGACGACCGTGTCGCCCTGGCCGACCTCGTGGACGTGCCCGCCGCGCTCCTGGATGCGGCCCTTGCCGTCCACGATGTGCAGGATCTGCCCGACCGGGTGGCTGTGCCAGGCCGTGCGCGCGCCCGGGCTGAAGCGGACCTTCAGGAACTGGACGCGGTGGTCGTCGTCGCCGCCGACGGCGAGCGGGTCCATCCACACCTGACCGGTGAACATGTGCGCCGGACCGGGCGTCGAGTCGGGCGAGTTGCGCTTCACATCCATACCCAGGACGGTACCGGCCGACCCGCAGACGACCGGAGACGACCTGGCTTGAAGAACTCACGTGACGCCTCCGCCGTTATTCCGCGGTCGCAATGTCGGCTAGAGCACGCTTCTCGGCGCGGCAGCAGCTTGACGCTGCCGCTCAAGCCACTTTAGTTTTAGTTGTACGACCTACTCCTCTCCAGCTCCGGAGCTCCCGATGACCGTCACCACGCTGACCCGCCCGTCCGCCCCGACCTGCTGCGTCGACGCCCTGCTCACCGAGCAGACCGCGGACGGGCTGCGGGCCGCGGTGTACGCAGAGTTCCAGTACGGCCGCGGCGACGCGCCAGGTCTCGACCTGGGCCGCGCGCTGCAGTACAGCCGGACGGGCACCGTGTACCGCCAGGAGTTCGAGCACGGCGTCACGCTGGCCAACATCGGCGACGAGCCCGTCGACTTCCCCCTCGGTCGCGGGTACCTCGACCTCGACTACGTCCTGTGCCGGTACGTGGTCATCCCCCCGCGCAGCGCGCAGGTGCTGTTCAACTGCGGACGGAAGTAGCCTTCGCCAGCAAGTCGCGCAGCCGTCCGATCGCGAGCATCGACCCGCTCGCGTGGAGGTTGTCGAAGTCCCCGCGGCCGGTGAGCGCGGCGATCAGAGCCTCGGGGGTGCCGTTCAGTGTGGCTTGCGCGTCGTCCTGACGGGGCATCACCTTGACGCCCTCGTCGGGGTCGGCGGTGAAGACCACCCGCTCGTCCTGGCCGTCCACGGTCATCGCGAAGGTGAACGGCTCGGTCACCTCGACCCCCTCGAACACCGCCGACACCGCCAGGCCGAGCCAGTTGGCGTTGAAGACGTCGTCGCCCTGGGCCTCGCCCATCAGCGGGCTGCCCCAGCGGATCAGGTCGCGCAGCACGGGCGCGAGGTCCGCCCCCGGGGGTGAGCGCGTACAGCCCGCCCGCCGGCCGCTCGACGACGCCGGCCGCCTCGAGCTTGCGCAGGCGGTCCGTCAGCAGGTTCGTCGCGATGCCGGGCAGCGAGTCGGACAGGTCGTTGTAGCGGCACGGCCGCAGCCAGAGCTCGCGGACGATCAGCAGCGTCCACCGGTCGCCGATGACGTCGAGCGACCGCGCGAGGGAGCAGTACTGGCCGTAAGAGCGCATCCGGACAGCGTAGCTTGAGAATTTCCAGTTCGGCCAGCGGTCAGGTCGCGCTGTACCCGTGCATCTGGTCGCCCTGGGTCGCGTGGACGCTCGCGTTGAACGAGACGATGATCCGGTCCTTCTCGCCGCCGTACGGCAGCGCCTGGTGCGCCAGCCAGGACGGGAACAGCAGAAGCTGCCCGGCGATCGGCTCGACGTCGTGGCTCGGCGGCTGCAGGTAGGCGTTGCCGACGTCCACGAACGCGCCGGCCAGGTGCGTGAACGGCGGCCCGTACAGCCGGGTCACCCCGTTCGCCGGCCCGTAGACCGGGTGCGTCACGCGCTTCGGAGTCGCGTCGATCTGGACGATGTACACGCCCGACCAGGAGCAGTTCCCGTGCGTGTGGACGTCGTGGAACGCCCCCTGGCTGCTGACCTGGAACCACATGCCCTCGATGCCGACGGTGATGTCGAGGACCTGACCCGCCCACGCCTGCCTGGTTCGCCTGCCCCGCGGTCTGGCCGATGCTCGACACGATGAACCCGACCAGGTCCTGCCACTCCGCGGTCTTCACCCGCTGGAGCAGGTCGTCGTCGCTGGCGAAGAACGGCCCGCGCTCGAGCCCGCGCTGGCGCTCCTGCGTCTCGCGGATCTCCGCGAACGCCTCGACCAGCAGGGGGTTGACCTTGTACGCGCTGGGATACCGGTGTACGCCGATCGGCGTCGGCCACAGCAAGTGCACTGCCGAAGGCGTGGTCATGCCGGTGCTCCTCGTCGTCGCCTGAACGGCCGATGGTACCCAGCAGACGGTCGCAGGCCCGGTCGTGGCTCGAACCGCCTGTTCGTCCACGTGCAGGACGAGTGCAGCGCGGCGATGTGAACGAATCGGCCGCTTCTCGCGTCCGACTGTCCATGAGGGCTGTCCATGAGGGTTCGATGACGAGGCGGCGTCGACGAGCCTTGCGCCGGAGTCTCGGCACTCTGCTGTTCCTCGGCGTCGCGTTCGCCCTGTCGCCGGGCGGGCTGCCCCTGCCGCATGACGGCGTCGTGGCTACCGGCTCCAACCCGCGCGTCCTGGCGCAGCCGAGGCACAAACGGCGGACAGGACGCCGGCACCTACTTCCGGTTGGCCTATCGCCCTGCCGGCCGCTGCTTCGTGTCCGAGAGCCCCGACTCGCGAGACTTTCGGTCGCCGATCGTGTGGCCGACGGGCACGAAGGGGGTGCGGGACGGCGACCGCGTCGGGGTCTCCGTACCGAACTCGCCCTGGTTCTTCTTCCCGCACGACGTTCTGGGTCGGGGACCTGGTCGAGGGGGCAGGAGGGAACACCTACGCCTCCAGCCGGTATTCCGTGACGCGCCCCTGACGGCCGACTGCTTCAGCTCGTGGTCGTCCGGCGAAGTGTTCGTTCTCGACTCGGCCTATCGCCCTACCGGCGCCTGGACGCGCGGGACGACCGGCGGATAGCCGGCCAAGTGTCGGGCAGCGCAACGCGCGACCCCGAGGGGCCGTTGCGAGCGCGCCGCCTGGACGCCCGTGCCCGGTCAGGCGCACACCGCCTGCCCGACGATCGCGGGCCAGCGTTCTACATGGTCGGGCATGACGACATAGGCAACCTGCTTGTCCTCCGCCAGCCACAAGCGCCAGCCGTCACGGAAGTAGCCGGTGTCGACGGCGTTCTCGGGCAACGTGGACTTCGCTTCGAAGGCCATGTCGACGGGCACGTCTAAGGTCCCCTGCGGGTCGCGGGCGTAGGAATGTCCGACGCGCCTGACGTAGAGGTTCGAGGCGCCAGGCGAGCAGTGTCGGTTCTCCGGGCCGCTCTGGATCTCCGCAGTCGGGACGCGGGTGCGGTCGGCGTCCGACCAGATCTGGGTGCCGTGCTCGGCATCGGCGGCGGGGTGGAACTCGGCCGCGTCGCACCGCGCCCATGATTCGCCTGTCCAGGGCCACCCGGACTTGTCGATCGGCTCGCCGAAGGACGTCGCTGTTGCGCCGCACCAGCGCATCGCGTCCCCTCCCCGCACCACGAGTATGGGCGCTCGGAACAAGGACGGCGTGGTGTTCCAAATCGTTCACCGGGTTGCCCAGGTCTAATTGCACGGTACGGGCTCGGCGAAACAGGGCGAGGCATCCGCTATGGGCTTTTGCTTAACGCGGCGGGTCTCCCGGTAGTCGAGTCCAGTCCACCGCGTCAGCGGAGCCGTGATGCCACAGCTCGAGCGACCGGCTCGCGCCCTGTCCGGCAATGAATTGGATCCGCCGTAGGTGGCCGGCGTCGTCGAGCCACACCGCAACCGGAAGGGCGGCGAGTTCGCGGTAGTCCAAGCGTTCCGGCACCCAAACCGCCTCAGCGGATTCCGCAGCGACCCGATGGAGGTCGACATAGACCGTCAGTTGTCGACACTTCGTCCCGCGGACCGAGTCAGACCCGCAGTTCGCGGTGCCGGCCACGCCCCGCAGGAGATCGGGGAACCACAGGGGGTCGGGCCGGCCCAGCCCTACGTCGTCGACGCGCTCGTCCGAGAGTTCCTCGCCCGGCGCCCCGGTCCAGCAGACTCCGGCGGCGCGCCCCGTAGGCAGCCAAATTAGGCAGCCGAGTGGTGCCAGTAGGGAGGTGGAGCGATGACAAGCGTTCGTGCTGGTCAGCGGGGTGGAGACGAGGGGAATCGAACCCCTAACCCCTGCCTTGCAAAGGCAGTGCTCTGCCAATTGAGCTACGTCCCCGGACGGACGTCAGATTACTCCACCGCCCAGACCCGGCTGCCGCCGTCTCGGGGTCGAGAGGGCGGCCGCCGGAAGGGTCAGCGGGCGACCTGGTCGGTGGCCTCGGCCCAGAGGTCCTGCTCGTCCTTGCCACTCTTGATCTTCTTGAAGGCCAGCGCCCCGCCGACGGCGGCGAGCGCTGCTACCAAGATCTTCTTCACGAGACCCTCCCGTTCGCGGTGGTCCAGGGTGCGTGACGTCGGTCACCCCGTGGGGCACGCAGGCTAGCGCACTTGCGCCCAGCGTCCCGCGCCCCGCAATTCGACACGAACCGGGGGTAGCGTTCCGAATCGAGAGGCAGCCCCAACGCCGCCCACAGATCGAGGGAGATCATGGCTTCCGTCCGCACCCACGCCCGCATCGCCGCCCCCGCCGACCAGGTCTGGAAGACCGTCGCCGACACCGGCAATATCGCCGACTGGTTCGGCCCGATCGTGAAGTCGTCGCAGACCGGCGACGTCCGCACCGTCGAGCTCGACGGCGGGCCCACGCTCGAGGAACGCATCGTCACCAAGCGACGGCGAGCTCCGCCGGCTGCAGTACGTGATCTTGTCGGGTATCCCGATGGACCATCACCTCGCGACCGTCGACGTCCTCGAGGACGGCGACGGCAGCCTCGTCGTCTACGGCACCGACGTCAGGCCGGACGAGCTCGGCGAGACGATCCTCGGCGCGATCACCGCCGGCTTGCAGGGCCTCAAGGAGTACTCCGAGGCCCGCCGCTGACCCGAACGCGCGAACGCCGCCCGGCGCTGGCTGCACCGGGCGGCGTTCGCGTGAACGCGCTTACTGAGCGGTGATGCCGCCGTCGATCACGAGCTCCGACCCGGTCACCCACGGCGACTCGTCGGACGCGAGGTAGAGCACGCCCCAGGCGATGTCCATCGCCTCGCCCGGCCGGCCCATCGGGTGCGCGGCGCCGAGCGCGTCGAAGAACCCGTCGCGGTCGCCGGTGTTGTCGCCGAGGTGCTGCACCATCGGCGTCCAGGTGTAGCTGGGGTGCACGGAGTTGACGCGGATGCCGTAGCCGGCCTTCGCGCAGTGCAGCGCGGCGGACTTCGTGAACAGGCGCACCGCGCCCTTCGACGCGTTGTACGCGGCGAGGTTCTCGATGCCGACGAGGCCGGCGATCGAGGAGATGTTGACGATCGAGCCGCCCTTGGGCTCCTGGGCCTTCATGTACTTGATCGCGGTGCGCGTCCCGAGGAACACGGCCTCGCTGTTCACCGCGTTCACGAACCGCCACGCCTCGAGGGTCGTGTCCTCGACGTTCGCGTCGTGCACGACGCCCGCGTTGTTGATGACGATGTCGACGCGGCCGTGCTCGGCGACGATCGAATCGAACAGGGGCTCCCAGGCGGCCTCGTCCGTCACGTCCTGATGGCTGTAGCTCGCCTGGCCGCCGTCCTTGTTGATGGCCTCGGCGACCTGGTTGCCCTCGACGTCGAGGATGTCGGTGAGGTAGACGATCGCGCCCTCAGTCGCCAGCGTCCTGGAAATCGCCTCCCCGAGCCCGCGCGCACCACCGGTGACCAGCGCGATCTTGCCCTGTACCCGACCCATGAGTCCTCCTCGACCGTGTCCTTGTCGTCGAAGCCTCACCCCGCCCGCTCAACTGAACGTGCCGGGATTCTCATGGGCCGCTCAACGCGCCTCAGGCGTCGATCACGACCGGGATGATCATCGGCGTGCGGCGGTGCGCCTTCTGGATCCAGCGGGCGACGGTCCGCTTGATCGTGTGTTCGAGCTGGTGGGCGTCGCCGATGCCCTCGGCGGCGGCCGCGGCGAGGGCCTTCTCGATGAGCGGGACGACGGCGTCGAAGTCGACCTCGCCGTGCACGAAGCCGCGCACCACGAAGTCGGGGGGCTCCACGAGGCCGCCGGTGTCGGCGTCCACGATCGCGACGATGGTGATGACGCCCTCCTGCGCGAGGGTGCGCCGGTCCTTGAGGGACGCCTCGGTCGCGCCGCCGACCGTCGTGCCGTCGACGTAGACGTACCCGGCCGGCACCTTGCCGGTGACCGCGGACTTGCCGCCGACCATGTCGACGACCACGCCGTCCTCGGCGATGATCACATTCTGCTGCGGGCACGCCCGTGCGGATCGCCAGCGCAGCGTTCGCGACCAGGTGCCGCCACTCGCCGTGCACCGGCATGACGAACTTGGGCTGGACGATGTTGTAGCAGTACACGAGCTCGCCGGCGCTGGCGTGGCCCGAGACGTGAACCTTCGCGTTCCCCTTGTGGACGACGGTCGCGCCCCAGCGGGTCAGCCCGTTGATGACGCGGTAGATCGCGCTCTCGTTGCCGGGGATCAGCGAGCTCGCCATGCAGGACGGTGTCGCCCTCGCCGATCCGGATCACGTGGTCACGGTTCGCCATGCGCGAGAGCGCGGCCATCGGCTCGCCCTGCGAGCCGGTGCAGACGAGCAGGACCTCCTTCTCGGGCAACTTCTCCAGCGCGCGCGACTCGACGATCAGACCCTGAGGGACCGTCAGGTAGCCGAGATCCATGGCGATCTGCATGTTGCGGACCATCGAACGACCGACGAACGCGGCCTTGCGACCGTGCGCGTGCGCAGCGTCGAGCACCTGCTGGATGCGGTGCACGTGGCTGGCGAAGCTCGAGACGATGATCCGGCGCGGGGCCGTCCGGAACACCTCCTGGATCGCCGGGACGAGGTCGCGCTCGGACATCGTGAACCCCGGGACCTCGGCGTTCGTCGAGTCCGTCAGGAACAGGTCGACGCCCTCCTCACCGAGGCGGGCGAACCCGCGCAGGTCGGTGATGCGGCGGTCGAGGGGGAACTGGTCCATCTTGAAGTCGCCGGTGTGCAGCACCATGCCGGCCGACGTCCGGATCGCCACGGCCAGCGCGTCCGGGATGGAGTGGTTGACCGCGACGAACTCGCAGTCGAACGGGCCGTACTTGTGCCGCTCGTTCGCCTTGATCTCGGTCAGCGGCGGGTTCTGCCGGTGCTCGGTCAGTTTGGCCTTGAGGAACGCCAAGGTCAGCTTCGACCCGTAGATCGGGATGTCCCCGCGCTCGCGCAGCAGGTAGGGGATCGCGCCGATGTGGTCCTCGTGGCCGTGCGTGAGGACGAGGGCGACGACGTCCTTCAGGCGAGGTCGGATCCAGGTGAAGTCCGGCAGGATCACGTCGACGCCCGGCTGGTGGTCCTCCGGGAACAGCACCCCGCAGTCGACGATCATCAGCTTGCCCGCATGCTCGAAGACCGTCATGTTGCGCCCGATCTCACCGAGCCCCCCGAGTGCGACGATGCGGAGACCGCCGTCTGCCAGCGCCGGCGGGGCGCTCAGATCGGGGTGCGGGTGACTCATGGGCTCTCCTGCTGTGTTCGCGAGAACGCCGGGGCGGTCAGCGGGGCCACAACCAGGTCGGCAGTACGTAGATGACGTCCCCACCGACTCCGGTTGCGGAACGTTCCGACGTCAGGGCCCCCACGATAGCCGTCCCCCGGGCCGGGACCGGCCTTCCACACGGCCGTCAGTGGCAAGATCGCCGCATGACCCTTTACGACATCCCGCTGCAGACCCTCGACGGCGCCGACACCTCGCTCGCGGAGCACCGCGGGAAGGCGTTGTTGCTGGTCAACGTCGCCTCGAAGTGCGGGCTCACCCCGCAGTACGCGGGCCTGGAGAAGCTCCACGAGGAGTACGCGGCGCGCGGCTTCGCCGTCCTCGGCTTCCCGTGCAACCAGTTCGCCGGGCAGGAACCGGGCAGCGCGGAGGAGATCGCGACCTTCTGCTCCTCCTCCTACGGCGTCACGTTCCCGCTGTTCGCCAAGCTCGAGGTCAACGGCGCCGGCCGCCACCCGCTGTACGCGGAGCTCACCGAGAAGACGGACGCCGCAGGTGCCGCCGGTGATGTCGCGTGGAACTTCGAGAAGTTCCTCGTCTCCCCGGACGGGGAGGTGCTCGGCCGGTTCCGCCCGAAGGTCACCCCGGAGGATCCGGCCCTGGTGGGCGCCGTGGAGGCCGCACTACCCTCGGCCTGAACCGCCCTCATTACCGGAGGTCACCGTGACGGTCGACCGGCGCGCCCTGGACCTGTCCGCCTACCCCGACCTCGTCGTCGTGTACCTCGGCATGCGGGTGAACAAGCCGCGCGGCTTCGCCCGGCTGATGGGGCTCGGGCCGCAGATCACGAAGTCGTGGAAGGCGCAGCCCGACGGCCTGCTGCTGCACGAGGACATGATCTGGTCGCTCGTCCCGCCGCACCTCGGCATGCGCCAGTACTGGCGCGACCTCGACAGCCTCGAGGCGTGGACGCGCTCGGAGCCGCACCGGATCTGGTGGCAGCAGTTCCTCGAGGACTCCGGCGGCACCGGCTTCTGGCACGAGACCTACCTGCGCCGCGGCGGCTTCGAGGCCATCTACAACGACATGGCCAAGCCCGTCGGCATGGCCCGCTTCGCCCCGACCCAGACCGCGCGCGGGTCGCACTTCACCGCCCGCGCGCGGGTCGGCCGGGGCGAGGCGCCGCCGTCGGTCATGTCCGAGACCGAAGTGTACGGGGCGGAACCCGCACCGGAGCAAGCGGTCTGACGCTCAATCAGGTTTGCTGGACGGCGTTTGCGTAGATCGCGTCGTGCACGTACTGCGAGAAGCCCGGCGCGATCTGGTCGTAGGTCTCCATGTAGCGCGGGTCGGAGACGTACAGGTCCGCGATTCCGCAGTGCATCTCGTGCGAAGCAGTCGAAGAACCAGCGGACCAAGGTGCGCCCGGTGCTCCTCGGCCAGCGCCGTGGCGACCGGGCCGTCCGCCGGTTCGCCCGCGGTCAGCGCGACCGCGAAGCCCGCGATGTTCGCGTCCGCCTCGGCCTTGATCGCGACCCAGTCCTCCTTCGTGTACGTGGCGGTCCGCCGCGCCGACTCCTTCCACGCGTCCGTTTCGCCCCAGCGCTCCTGCGCCTCCTCCGTGTACTCGTCCATCTTGGTCGTCCCGAAGATCTCGAACTGCTCCTCGGGAGTCAGTGAGATGCCCATCCGTCGTGCCTCCATCTCTTTCTCGATCGCGGCGAGCAGGCCGGCGTTCCGGGCCTGCCGCTCGCGGACCAGCCGGTGCTGCCGGCGCAGGTGGTCGTCCGTCCCGGTCGACGGGTCGGCGAGGATCTCGGCGATCTCGTCCAGCGGGAATTCGAGCTCGCGGTAGAACAGGATCTGCGCCAGCCGCCGCAGGTCCGCCTCGGAGTACAGGCGGTATCCGGCCGCGCTGCGCCCGCTCGGCGTCAGCAGGCCGAGGCCGTCGTAGTGGTGCAGCGTCCGCACCGAGACGTGGGCCAGTTTGGCGACCTCGCCGACCGTGTGTTCGCTCATGGGCACAACGGTGGGGCCTCACGCCACGTCAGGGTCAAGCCCTCCGGCCGAAATCCTGTGTAGCACCCGGCTCGTCCGCGCCAGGCTGCGCGCGGGAGCATCTATCCAAGCCACCCGACGAGAGCGAGGCGCGATGAGCACGACGCACTGCCCTGACGGAGGTGCCCACGCGGCTTCTGCTGGGTTCCGGCCCGAGCATCGTGCCCGACAGCGTCCTCGCGGCGATGTCCCAGCCGACGATCGGCCACATGGACCCCGCGTTCGCCGCGATCATGGGCGAGACGATCGACCTGCTGCGCACGGCGTTCCGCACGGAGAACCTCGCGACGCTGCCCGTGTCCGGCACCGGCAGCGCCGGGCATGGAGGCGATGGTCGCGAACTTCGTCGACCCCGGCGACCGGGTCGTCTGCGGCGTCAACGGCCTGTTCGGCGTGCGGATGGCGGACGAGCTCTCCCGCGCCGGCGCCGAGGTCGATCCGCGTCGAGGCCGAGTGGGGCCGCGCGATCGACCCCGCCGCGCTGATCGCCGCCGCGTCCGGCGGCTCGACGCGATGGTCGTCGTGCACGCCGAGACCTCGACGGGCGTCGCCCAGCCGCTCGAGGGCCTGGCCGACGCGTGCCGCGAGCGCGACGCGCTGCTGATGATCGACTGCGTGACCTCTCTCGGCGGGCACCCCCTGAAGCTGGACGAGTGGGGCGTCGACGCCGCGTTCTCCGGGACGCAGAAGTGCCTGAACTGCCCGCCCGGGCTCGCCCCGTTCACCGCGGGCGAGCGGGCGCTGGACAAGCTGCGCGGCCGCGAGAAGCCGGGCCGGTCCTGGTACTTCGACCTGTCGCTGGTCCTCGCGTACTGGAACCCGGCCGAGGCCGGCGGCACCGCGCGGGTCTACCACCACACCGCGCCGATCAACCTGGTCTACGCGCTGCGCGAGGCCCTGCGCCTGGTCGTCGGCGACGGCTGGCCCGAGGCGACCTGGGAGCGGCACCGCGTCGCGCACCACGCGCTGCGCGACGCGCTCGGCGTGCTCGGGTGCGTCCGCAAGGCGCCCGACGGCGAGCAGCTGCACCCGCTGCTGGCGGTCACGCCGCCCGAGGGCGTGGACGAGGCGAAGATCCGCACGGCGCTGCTGCTCGACCACGGCATCGAGATCTCCGGCGGGCTCGGCCCGCTGGCCGGCAAGCTCTGGCGCGTCGGCGTCATGGGCGCGAGCGCCCGCCCGGAACCGCAGGAGGCGCTGGTCAGCGCGCTGTGCACGCTGCTCGGCGCCGACTCGGCAGAGCCCCTCGCCGCGCTGGCGGAGGGCTGGAAGGCCTGATTTCTCTACGAACTGACGTTGAGTCAGTTCGCAGTTCCAGCGCGTAAAGCAAAATCTCCTCGAGCCTTGTCGCGGCCGACGGATCGGCGTACGGTGCAGGGGACGGTCCACACAGGGCCGGGAGGAGCGGAAGTGCCTATGGCAGACGCCTCGATCCGAAGCAAGGGATGCACCTGCACTCCCTGTACGTGTGAAGCGAACTGCACCTGCGGTTGACCGTCGCGATCGACTCGCGGCCGCCGCACTCAGCAGGCGCTCTCGAATATTGAAGCAGGGCAAGCAGTGCGAGGCCCGGCCACCAACTGGCCGGGCCTCGCTGCGTGAGCGGGAAGTCAGGCCCCGAGGCCGCGGGCCTTCTCTGCGTTGTGCTCCCACAACAGCGCCGCGGCCCAGGCCAGGCCGCCGAACAGCGTCAGGTACACCCCGATCCCGGAGTAGCTCGTCAGGTGCTGCAAACCGGTGTAAACCGACAGGCCGGCCGCGATGCCGGAAATCATGAAGTACTGCTGGCGGGTCAGTCGCGGAGCACCGCGCAGCCTCGTCCCGTTCGCGATCGCCGCGAGGCCGGCCGTCGCGCAGACGAAAGTGATCTTCCCGTCGCCCCTGAGGCCGCCGACGCTGATGCCCGCCAGCGACACCCACGGCAGGAACACCGCGATCGCCACCGCGATCATCGACCCGGCCGCCAGCTTGTGCGGCGGCTGCAGCCGCGAGAGGTCCAGGCGGCCGGCACCAAGCTTGTTGCCCGTCGAGTCGGTCGTCACGGTTGGCCTCCGAAGGCGGCTGAAAGCGCACGTCGTGCGCCGATATCCGATTTGACGGTCGCGACACGCCCGGGTTCCCGCGCGGGGGCAAGACTGGCCGTTCGGCCGGGGCGGCATCGTCCGAACTGCGGGGCCGCACCGATCGTCGCTCGGCCGAACGAAGCACGCGCCGCCGGCGTCCGACCTCGGTGCGGATCGTTCGACGAGCCTGTTCGAGCGGCCAAGGCTGGCGAACGAAGTGAGTGCTCGCTGCGTCTCATACCCTGTGACGAGGAAGCGGGTCCTGGGCGCGGCAGCGGCCGCTCTGACCTTGGCGTCCCTGCTGGGCGCCGCGACGGTCGCTCGCCCGGGCGCAAATCGTCAGCCGGTCGCCGTGGAGTCCGCGGCCACCGAGAAGGTCGCGGTGCTCTCCCGCGCTCGGCTCGAGGGTCATCTGCCGGACCAGTCAGCCCGGGACTGGGTCACCTACGCCGACCACGTCGTCTCGGCGACGGTGGTCGCGGAGACTGCCCTGGACAAGAAGCGCGCAGGGGGCGACCGATGGCAGAGCCGTCGGGTGACGCTCGCCGTCGACGACGTCCTCTGGTCCGCCGACCGGCCGCGGGCTGGACTCCCCGCCCAGTTCGACGTCGACGGCTGGGGTTGGCGTTCAGACGGCTCGGGAGGCCGGGCCCGCCAAGCCGGTGAAGGGGTCCCGCGCCTGGAGCCCGGGCACGCCTACGTGCTGGCGCTCGCCTGGGAGGAGGCCCGGTGCAGCGCGGGCGACCCGATGTCGCCAGCTCAGTGGAGCGCGCTCGGCCACGATTCGGTGGTCCCGTTCGACCAGGGCGTCGTCGGGACGGGCGAGTCGGCCGGGCAGGTCCAGACCGCGCTCCGCACCCGTCCCGCCAGCGGACCGGACGACCCGAACTTCACCTTCGAGGACGAGATGCACGGCCGGGGCTCCGAGGACCTGCGCCGGGCGCTGCGCGATACCGCGCCCGGCGTGCCCGAGCAGTTCAGCCGCCCGTCGCCCTGCGGCTGACGCGCTGCGTCAGGCCTGCCCGGCCTTTTCGATCGAGGCCGCGAGCGCCTCCTCGTTGAGCATCGGGAACAGACCTTTGAACGCCGGGTCGCCGACCTTGCTCCAGTCGTAGACCTGCGTGACCTTCGTGCCGTCGCCGTCGGGCTCGAGCGTCCAGGTGTACGTGTGGCCGCCGGGCTTCATGTCGCCGAGCTTGTCCGCGTACGCGCCGTCGGGGTGCAGGTGGGGCGCCCAGCCGATCCTGCGGTCCTGCTCGTACTCGGTGACCACGTTGCGGACCTGGTAGTCGCCCAGGATCGAGTTGTTCATGTTCAGCACGAATTCGTCGCCCACCCCGGTCAACGTCGAGCCCTCGACGAGACCGCGCAGCAGGCCCGACCCGTCCATCTCGGTGTGCTTCGCCGGGTCGGCCAGGTTCGCGAAGATCTGCGCCGGGCGGGCGGTGACGGTGCGGGTGACGGTGAGAGATTCGCTCATGGTGTGCCTCCTGGCAGGGGGATGATCGGGGCGATCGTGCCCCTCTTCCCGCCCGCAAGGCAAGAATGCGGCTCTTACCCTGGTCGGATGGACCTGCAGTTCAGCGGTGAGATCTGGTTCTGGAAGGGCCCCGCGCCGTGGCACTTCGTGACCGTCCCGGACGACGAGTGCGGGGCGCTCGAGGCGATGTCCACTGCCGTCTCCTACGGGTGGGGCATGATCCCGGTGGCCGCGCAGATCGGCGAGACCCGCTGGACGACGTCACTGTGGCCGAAGGACGGCCGCTACATCGTGCCGCTGAAGACCGTGGTGCGGAAGGCCGAGGAGCTCGACGTCGGGGACGTGGTGACCGTCCGGCTGACGGTGGGGGCCTGACTCCACCGACGGGACACCCCGGCGAAGGAGTTCACCGGGTCGCTCGCCGACAAGGATGCAGCGATCAAGGCTTTGGAGTGCGCGGGCAAGGTCTCCGTGCGCCACGCGGGCCTGAACCCGTACGAGGAGATCGACGGCTCGTCCACACCCGAGGGCGCGATCGTGAACTGGAACAAGGACGCAATGCCGTTCAGCCACCCGATCGCCCGGGACGGCTACGAACTCGCGGCGCGCAAGGGCGACCGGGCACTGCTCACCTACACCTACGGCGGCCGGGTCCGGTCCGCCGCGATCGCCGTCGACGACAAAGAGCCGAAGACCTACCTGGAGGGCTGGGGCGTGCTCGAGGCCGCCTGGTGCGACCTCTCGGAGTTCCCGCCCGAGCTGGACGAGCACCACTGGGCCCAGGTCTGGACCGACCGAGACGGCGACCGGGTCGACACCCGGGTCGTGCACAGCTCCGTCGGGTCGGCGCACTGCAACTGGGAGTCGGCGACGTTCCTGTTCATGGACAGCGGGAAGCGCTGGTACCTGCGTACCCCGAAGCCGTGCTGACGAAGCTGCACCCCTACGGCAAGAAGCAACCGGCGTACGTTCTCGGGCCGTACCGTCCGGATACGAAGCTGCCCAAGTCCGCGAAGGACTCCGGCTACCGGCGCGACGGCATGGCCCTGTACTTCACCCCCGACGCCGCGTACGTCCGCTACCCCGACCACGTCGAGGCCTGGCCGCGCACCACAAGGGGCTGGGGCTGCGCCTGAGGCTCGTCTGCAAACTTCTTCTGATGGGTAGTCACTCTTTCTACTAGTCCAGAAATGCTCCTTGGCTGTCGAACGGACCAGACGGAAGGGGCCACACGGTGCGCAACCGTTGGCTCAGCTTGGCCGTCATACGGCCAAGCACACCAACCGGGGGGACAACCGACATGACCATCGACAATCAGCAGCCTGCGACCACACCCGCCGCGCCCGTCGCCGCCGACCGCGCCGGGTTCGCCACCACGGCGATGGTGCTCGGTATCTGCGCGGCCGTGTTCGCGTTCATTCCGATCATCGGCCTGATCGCGTTCGTGCTGGCCCCGCTCGCGATCATCTTCGGGATCCTCGCGCGCAACTCCTCCAAGCGCGGGCAGGCCATCGCGGGCATCGCGACCGGTGGTGCAGGGCTGGCCATCTCCATCGTATGGATGGCGCTCTTCACGGCGGCTGTGGGAGGCGCGGCCACCGAGCTCGAGAAGACCAGCGACCAGCTCAACCGCTACAGCGCGTGCGTCGACCAGGCGAAGAACCTGGACGCGATGGCGGCCTGCTGATCGCCAGACTTGTACCTGGGCTGCACCAGTAGCGTCTTGCCCTCGGGCGGGACGCTACTGGTATGTAAATGTTGATGATGCGTCAGTTATGCGCCAGCGATATGATTCGGCCACGGATCACCGTTGTCGTCCCGCACGGCCGTACCGCCGGCTCGGCCCCAGACCTCTACGCTGAGTCCTGCGCTGGTGTCCGGCGTCGCGGTATGACCCCGGCCGCGAACAGCAACAGCAGCAACCCCGGAACGCCGTAGACGACCACGTACACGTACAAAAACGTCCCCGAGTCGTTGTAGCCCCAGATGTTCCGGAGGATCACGAACGCCCAGAGGACGAGCAAGCCGCCCACGACGGCCGCGCCTACGCGCAGCAGCACGCGGGCGACCGCGGATTGCCGCTCCTTCTCGCTCGCGTCCAAGCGTCCCCCTTTGGGTTCACTGTCCCACTGGTTCGGCCCGTCGGCCAGGACTACGCCCCTCTCGCCCTGAAGGTCCCTACGCCGATGGCGACGACGGCGTCCGCTTCGGCTTCGACTCGAACTCCTGCCGGTCACTCAATCCCGAACGCCAGGCGCACCACCACAGCGGGACGTTGCTACATGCGTTGCCACACAAAGACGCCGTTGGGCTCGGAGCAATCGCGCTGGTGGGCCTCGGAGCCGGTGGCTACCCTTCGACCTGGTGTTCGCGTCCGGGACGGGCACGCAGCTCGACGCCGCGAACGTCCGTCGGGCCTTCCGTCAGGTGACCGACTCGGCCAGCTTGGAACCCGGCGGGTGGACGCCTCGGGAACTTCGGCACAGCTTCGTGTCCCTGCTCTCCGACGCCGGGCTCCCGCTGGAGAACATTTCCCGCCTCGTGGGGGCACAGTGGCAGCGCCGTGACCGAGCTCGTCTACCGCAAGCAGATCCGCCCCGTGATCACCGAGGGCGCGGAGACGATGGACCGGATCTTCCCCCGCCCCGAGACCCCCGAGGCCGGCGCCGGTGCGTAGTCACGCAGTTAGTCACTCGGAGACGACAACGGCCCTCTCCGATAACACGGAAAGGGCCGTTGACCTGGGCATCTACGGTGGGCCTAGATGGACTTGAACCATCGACCTCTTCCTTATCAGGGAAGCGCTCTAACCGAGCTGAGCTATAGGCCCGCGTGCCGGTCGAGGTTACCGCAGGCCCCGGGTGCGAACGAAACCGGTAACCGCACGGCTCGCTCGACTACCGCTTGGAACTCGGTTCCAGTAGTTGGAACCTCGAGCTACGAGGCGTCCAAGCCAGCGTCGCCGCGCCACCGAGCCTCCGGAGACGATGGCCTAGGCAGGCACCTTCGGCGCTGTCTGGCGCCGGGCGGCCCGCTCGGCGGAGCGCAGGACGCCCGGATGAGCCAGCGCGGCTACCTCCCGGCCGTCCGGGACAGCCGCTCGGATCGCGCGGGCGCTCCGCGGCTGCCTTGTCATCCGCTAACGGGCCCTGTCATCCGTCCTGACGGATGACAGGGCCCAGTAACGGATGACAAGGCAGCGAGATGTCCGAGGAATGAGACGTTCGGCGGCGCTTCTCCGCCGCGGCGAGGGGTTCGGGAAGCGGAGGGCACGCGGGTCGGTCGAGTCACCCAGCCGGAGCCCCGGGTTGTGCACGCACTCGGAGGCGACCCCTCGGGGTTCGGCACCTGCAGCAGCAAGGCCCGTGGGCGTTCTCGACAGTCGGCGGACGGCCCCCCGGGGGCGCTGCGCTCTGGTGCCGAGCATCGTTTGAACGGGGCTGCGCCGAGCCGCGACGGGACCTCCGGGTGCCTGGTCGCTATAGCTGCCACTTCCCCGGACGTCTGCCGCCTCGACAGGCCCACTACGTCCGCCGAGGTGGTCGCATACAACGCCCGCCCCGGCGGACGCGCCACCCCGGACAGCAGAACGCCCGGGGCCACAAGGCCCCGGGCGTCCGGTAGAGCGGAGGAGTTACTCCTCTTCAGCGAGGGTGACCTCGACGCCGCCGACGAGGTCGGTGGAGAGGTTGTAGAGGTACGCCGCGAGGGTCGTCAGCGCGGTGATCAGGATGATGTCGATCAGCGCGAGGATCGTCGCCATGCCGAGCACACGCGGCAGGGAGAAGAAGGCCACGACGTCGAACCCGCCGCCACCGCCACCGTTCTTGCCGGTGATGTCGTCGATCGTGCCGGCGACGGTGCTGAAGAAGCCCATGAAGTCGAGCAGGGCCCACAGCAAAGTGACCGCGACCAGCAGGATCACGCCGAGCGCGACCGAGAACAGGAACGACACCTTCATGACCGACCACGGGTCGATGTTGGCGATCTTCAGCCGGGCCCGGCGGACGCGGGGCGGTGGAACAGCGCCGGTCGTGCCGCGGGTGCGGCCGAGCTTCGACTTCGGGACGGGAGCGGGCTCCGGCTCGGTCGCCGACTTCGCTGCCGCCGCGGCAGTCGACGCCGAAGCCGGGGACGAGGCCGGACGCTGACGCGGGGCCGACGGCGGGGTCGCCTTCGCCGGCGCCGGAACTGCAGCGGCGGGCGCCTGGTCCTTGGCAGCCGGGGCCGGAGCGGAGTCCTTGGCGGGAGGAGCGGGAGCCGAAGCAGCGGGCGCCGAGTCCTTGGCAGCCGGGGCCGGGACGGAGTCCTTGGGCGCGGGAACGGGGTCCTTCGCCGGGGAGACCGTGTCCTGCACAGCCGGGGCCGAGTCCTTGACGACCGTCTCCTTGGCCGCCGCGCCCGGCGCCGGGGCGGAATCCTTCACGGATTCCCTCACAGGCTCTTTCATGGGTTCCTTCATCGGCGGGGCCGCAGGAGAGGCGGGAGTCGGCGCGGGGGCTGTGTCTCGGCTGGTCGGCGCCGGCGCGTAGGTCTCGCCGGCCCCGGGCGCACCCGAGGGCATGGGTGAAGTGTCCGAGGCCTTGGCCATCGGCGCCTGGTGGATCACGGAATTTTTGCCGGGAACGGACAAGTCCGACCCGTGCCGAGTCTCCGCCGACGAGCCCCCGGGCACGGCCGGAGAGCCGTTCCGCCCGAAGCCCGAGCCATGCGAGATCGGGTTGCGATCACCCGTAGGGCTGCTCACGCCTAGTCCTCCTGCAAGTCGGCGCCTCCCCCGGAGTCGCCCTGGTCATCCCCGCCCGCGACCTCCGTCACGCCTTCCGTTGCCGAATCGGGACTTTCGTCCGTTTCCGACTCCGGAGCCTCGTCCGAGACCTCGGCGTTGCGTGCGATCGCGACGACACTGTCGCCGTCGGCTACGTTGATTAGCCGCACGCCCATGGTGTCACGGCCGGTACGTCTCGGGTCGGAAGTTGTGATAACCGTGCGGATTACTCCCCCGTTGGACGTGATCGCGTAGAGCTGCTCGCCCTCGACGACGATGGTCGCCCCGACCAGCTCGCCACGCTCGTCGGTGGTCTTTGCCGCGCGGATTCCGGTGCCCGCCCTGCCCTGAATGCGGTATTCCTCCACCGGGGTGCGCTTGATATAGCCGTTCGCCGTCGCGACGACCAGGTCAGAATCCGGACGAACCAGCCCCATTGCGAGCAATTCGTCGCCTTCGCGGAACTTCATCCCGATGACCCCGGAGGTCGCGCGGCCCATCGGACGCAGCGCCTCGTCTGTCGCCGTGAAGCGGATCGCCATCGCCCGCCGGCTCACCAACAGCAGGTCGTCCTCGCCGGAGACGAGCAGCGCCCCGATGACCTCGTCGTCCTCGCGCAGGTTGATCGCGATCACGCCGCCCTGGCGGGGGGAGTCGTACTCGCGCAGCGCGGTCTTCTTGACCAGGCCGGCCCGGGTGGCCAGCACCAGGTACGGCGCGACGTCGTAGTCCTTGAGGTACATGACCTGGGCGATGGTCTCGTCGGGCCCGAACGCGAGCAGGTTGGCCACGTGCTGGCCCTTGGCGTCGCGCCCCGAATCGGGCAATTCGTACGCTTTCGTCCGATAAACCCTGCCCTTGTTCGTGAAGAACAGGATCCAGTGGTGGGTCGTGGTGACGAAGAAGTGCTCGACGATGTCGTCCTGCCGGAGCGTGGCCCCCCGGACGCCCTTTCCACCGCGCCTCTGCTCCCGGTACAGGTCGGTTTTGGTGCGTTTGGCATAACCGTCGCGGGTGACGGTGATGACCACGTCTTCCTCGGCGATGAGGTCTTCCATCGACATGTCGCCGTCCCACGGGAGGATCTCCGTGCGCCGCTCGTCGCCGAACTTCTCGACGATGTCCGCGAGCTCCTCCGAAATGATCTGCCGCTGCCGCTCGGGCGAGGCCAGGATCGCGTTGTACTCGGTGATCTCGACCATCAGCTTGTCGTACTCGTCGATGATCTTCTGGCGTTCCAGGGCGGCCAGGCGGCGCAACTGCATGTCGAGGATCGCCGTGGCCTGCGCTTCGTCGATCTCGAGGAGCCCCATAAGGCCCGCCCGTGCTTCGTCGACCGTCGGGCTGCTGCGGATGAGCGCGATGACCTCGTCCATCGCGTCGAGCGCCTTCAGGTACGCGCGCAGGATGTGCGCCCGCTCCTCCGCCTTGCGCAGCCGGTACCGCGTGCGCCGGACGATGACCTCGATCTGGTGGGTCACCCAGTGCCGGATGAACGCGTCGAGCGGAAGCGTCCGCGGGACCCCGTCGACCAGGGCGAGCATGTTCGCGCCGAACGTGTCCTGCAGTTGGGTGTGCTTGTAGAGGTTGTTCAGGACGACCTTGGCGACCGCGTCCCGCTTCAGGACGATGACGAGCCGCTGCCCGGTGCGGGCGGACGTCTCGTCGTTCAGCTCGGCGATGCCCTGGATGCGCCCGTCGGTGACGAGCTCGGCGATCTTCTGCGCGAGGTTGTCGGGGTTCACCTGGTACGGCAGCGCGGTGACGACCAGCTGCTGGCGCCGGGTCTTCTCGTTCTCCTCGACCTGGACGATCGCGCGCATCGTGACCGAGCCGCGACCGGTGCGGTACGCGTCCTCGATGCCGCGGCGGCCGACGATCAGCGCGCCGGTCGGGAAGTCCGGGCCCTTGACCCGCTCCATCAGCGCCTCGAGCAGGTCTTCCTTCGAGGCCTCGAAGTTCTCCAGGTACCACTGGACGCCGGCGCCGATCTCGCGCAGGTTGTGCGGCGGAATGTTCGTTGCCATGCCGACCGCAATGCCGGCCGACCCGTTGACGAGCAGGTTCGGGAACCGCGCGGGCAGGACGTCGGGCTCCTGGGAGCGCCCGTCGTAGTTGTCCGAGAAGTCGACGGTCTCCTCGTTGATGTCGCGGAGCATCTCCATCGCGAGGTGCGCGAGGCGGCATTCCGTGTACCGCATCGCCGCGGCGGGGTCGTTGCCCGGCGAGCCGAAGTTGCCGTTGCCGTCGACCAGCGGCATGCGCATCGACCACGGCTGCGCGAGCCGGACGAGGGCGTCGTAGATCGCGGTGTCACCGTGCGGGTGGTAGTTGCCCATGACGTCGCCGACGACGCGCGCGCACTTGTTGTACCCGCGCTCGGGGCGGTACCCGCCGTCGTACATCGCGTACAGGACGCGGCGGTGCACCGGCTTGAGGCCGTCGCGCACGTCCGGCAGCGCGCGGCCCACGATCACGCTCATCGCGTAGTCGAGGTAACTGCGCTGCATCTCCACCTCGAGCGCGACCGGCTCGATGCGGTCGTGCGGCGGCGGGGGAGGGGGGGTGGTCACGTCGTCGGGCACGCTGCTCGCCATCCTTGCTGCGTTTGCTGACTAACCGTCACTTATGGTCGTGCACTTCTGGCGGGACGTCAGATGTCGAGGAACCGGACGTCCTTGGCGTTGCGCTGGATGAAGTTGCGGCGGGACTCGACGTCCTCGCCCATCAGGACGCTGAACACCTCGTCGGCCTGCGCGGCCTCGTCGAGCGTGACCTGCAGCAGGATGCGCGTCGCCGGGTCCATCGTCGTGTCCCACAGTTCCTGCGCGGGCATCTCGCCGAGACCCTTGAATCGCTGGATGCCGTCGTCCTTGGGCAACTTGCGCCCCGCCTCGACGCCGGCGCGGATCAGCGCATCGCGCTCGCGGTCGGAGTACGCGTACTCTACCTTGTCCTTGCCGCCAGGCCATTTCAGCTTGTACAGCGGTGGTTGCGCGAGGTAGACGTGCCCGGCCTCGACGAGCGGGCGCATGTAGCGGAACAGCAGCGTCAGCAGCAAAGTACGGATGTGCTGACCGTCGACATCGGCGTCCGCCATCAGGATGATCTTGTGATAGCGCAGCTTGATGATGTCGAAGTCGTCGTGGATCCCCGTGCCCAGCGCGGTGATGATCGCCTGGACCTCGGTGTTCTGCAAGACGCGGTCGATGCGCGCCTTCTCGACGTTGAGGATCTTGCCGCGGATCGGCAGGATCGCCTGCGTCAGCGGGTCGCGGCCGCCGACCGCGCTGCCGCCGGCCGAGTCGCCCTCGACGACGAACACCTCGCAGCGCTCGGGGTCGTTCAACTGACAGTCCCTCAGTTTGCCCGGCATGCCGCCGCCACCGAGCAGACCCTTGCGGTTGCGGGCGAGGTCGCGCGCCTTGCGGGCGGCGACGCGGGCCGTGTACGCGGCGATCGCCTTCTTCGCGATCTCGCGCCCCTCCTGCGGGTTCTTCTCGAACCACTCCGCGAGGCGCACGTTCATCGTGGTCTGCACGAAGTTCTTCGCCTCGGTGTTGCCGAGCTTCGTCTTCGTCTGGCCCTCGAACTGCGGCTCGCCCAGCTTGATCGACACGATCGCGGTCAGGCCCTCGCGGACGTCCTCGCCGCTGAGGTTCTCGTCCTTGCCGTCCTTGAGGAGCTTCCACTCCTTCGCGAACTTGTTGACCAGCGTGGTCAGCGCGGTGCGGAAACCCTCCTCGTGGGTGCCGCCCTCGGCCGTGTTGATCGTGTTCGCGAACGTGTGGACCGACTCGTTGTAGCTGTGGTTCCACTGCATCGCGACCTCGAGCGCCATGTGCCGCTCGGTGTCCTCCACCTCGATCGACAGGATCGTCGGGTGGGACGCGATCTTGGACGCGTTGAGGTGCCGGACGTAGTCGACGATGCCGCCGGGCGCCATGTACGTGTCGGTGGGTGACCTCGCCCTCGGGGCCCTTCGAGGCCTCCCGCGCGTCGGTCATGTGCAGGGTCAGGCCCTTGTTGAGGAACGCCATCTCCTCGAACCGGCGGCGCAGCGTCTCGTAGTCGAAGTGGGTCGCCTCGAAGATCTCCGGGTCGGCCCAGAACGTCACCGTCGTGCCGGTCTCGGCCGTCTCCTCCCCGCGGGCGAGCGGCGCCGCCGGCGCACCCCGCTCGTAGGTCTGGCGCCACACGTAGCCGTCGCGGCAGATCTCGACCTCGAGCTTGTACGACAGCGCGTTGACCACGGAGATGCCGACGCCGTGCAGGCCGCCGGAAACCGAGTAGCCGCCGCCGCCGAACTTGCCGCCGGCGTGCAGCGTCGTGAGGACCAGCTCGACAGCCGGGCGCTTCTCGATCGGGTGCTCGTCGACGGGGATGCCGCGGCCGTTGTCGACGACGCGGACGCCGCCGTCTTCCTGCAACGTGATCTCGATGCGGTCGCAGTGCCCGGCCAGGGCCTCGTCGACGGAGTTGTCGACGACCTCGTACACGAGATGGTGCAGACCGCGCTCGCCGGTGGAGCCGATGTACATGCCGGGGCGCTTGCGCACCGCCTCGAGGCCTTCGAGAACGGTGATGTCGCTGGCGTTGTAGGACGCCTCGACGCTCGCGTGGCCGATGATCGGACCCACGCTCTCAGCCAGGTCCGCAGGAAGTGCCTCTAGCGTGTTCGCGAGGCTCGATTCGTCCGGCCGGCTGGCCATACTGGTGGTGTCGGCCACGAAACGCAGCTCTCCTTCGTCGGCACAGCATGATCGGCAGGGCTCGAGACTCCGAGCGCCGAGATTCAGGGGCGCAGCACGGCCGTCTGGTTGTCCATCCTACCGGTCCGGACGACAAGAAATCGCCGTGACGGGCCCTACACGCGTCAGAGCCGGGCTCAGGGGCCTTCCGCGTGGGTACCCACGTGATGCGGGCCCCTTCGCTTCCTGGCCTAATCTCGCCGAGAACACCCTCGCCTGGCGAATCCGTCGTCCCCAGCTGTGGAAAAACCTCGGGACAGACCCTCCGGCGCCCCCCGCACCGGGTCCCCGCAACCCCCCGCCGGGGGGTCAGCCGTAGGTGTCGCGAGGGCCGCGGCCGTCCTGAACCCGCAGCGCGCCCTTGCGCCAAGTCGGCCCGGCCGGAGCCAGCACCTCGATCCGGACGACCGTCCCGTGCCCGCACTCGGTGTTGTATGCCTTGACGATGCTACCCGCGAGCAGACGCAGCTGCGTCGCCCAGGCCGTCGACGACGCTTGCACCCGCAGGACGCCGTCGGTGCAGGACTCCGCGGATGCATGAGCCGCGATCTCGGGTCCCACCACCTCTGCCCACCGGCCGACCGCCTGGCCGCGAGCCGCAACCTCCTCCCAGCCGCGCTCGGAGACGAGCCGCGAGATGCCGGCCCCGAACGGTTGCGGATCGCGTGCGTCCGGGCCCGAACCGCTGTGCCGCGCCGTCCGGCGCGGGGCGCGCGTCGCGCGTCCCTGTTCGCGGGCGCGGGTCCGGGCGTCGGCGAGCGCCGCGCGCGCGAGGTCGATGCCGGAGGGCTCGGCGGAGGGTGCTCGGCAGGAGGGTGCTCGGCAGGAGGGTGCTCGGCAGGACGGCGGCGCGGGGTCGCCGGCGGGAAGGTCCGGGCCGTCAGAAGACACGGCGCACCTCCCCGGCCATCACGTCGTAGCGGGCGCCGAGCAGTTCCTCCGGGACGTCGCCGGCGACCGCCGCCGTGATCAGCACCTGCTCGGCCGGGGCCACGAGTTCCGCCAGGCGCACTCGCCGCTGCGTGTCCAGCTCGGCGAACACGTCGTCGAGGATCAGCACCGGGTCCGAGCCGGGCGGGCCGTCGGCGCGCAGCAGCTCGTAGGAGGCCAGGCGCAGCGCGAGCGCGAACGACCACGACTCCCCGTGGCTCGCGTAGCCGCGAGCGGGCAGCGGGCCGAGGGTCAGGATCAGGTCGTCGCGGTGCGGGCCGACCAGCGAGATCCCCCGTTCCAGCTCGGACGCGCGCACCTGGGAGAGCGCCTCGACCATTGCCGCGGCCAGCAGCTCCCGGTCCGGGACGAGGTCGACCTCGGGGCCGAGCGAGCACTTGTACGACAGCGTCGCCGGGCCGCCACCGGAGCTGACCTGGTCGTAGGCCTTCTCGGTCAGCGGCGTCAGCGCCGCGACGAGCCGCAGCCGGGCCGCCAGCAGTTCGGCTCCGGCGGCCGCGAGGTGGGAATCCCAGGTCTCGAGCGTGCGCAGGTCCCCGCGCCCGGCGCGCACGTTCGCGCCCGCGGTCTTGAGCAGCGCGTTGCGCTGCCGCAGGACGCGGTCGTAGTCCGCGCGGACGCCGGCGAAGCGCGGCGCCTGGGCCACGAGGAGCTCGTCGAGGTAGCGCCGGCGCTCGGTCGGATCGCCCTTGACGATCGCGAGGTCCTCCGGGGCGAACAACACCGTGCGCAGCAGCCCGAGGATGTCGCGCGGGCGCGGGACGGCCCCGCGGTTCACCCGCGCGCGGTTCGCGCGGCCCGGGTTGATCTCGATCTCGACGAGCGCTTTGCGGTCGTCCCGGACCAGACCTGCGCGCACGACCGCGCGGCTCGCCCCGAGCCGGACCAGCGGGCCGTCGCCGCCGGCCCGGTGGCTGTCCAGGCTCGCGACGTACCCGATCGCCTCGACCAGGTTGGTCTTGCCCTGCCCGTTGGGCCCGACGAACGCGCTCGGGCCCGGCACCAGGCTCAGCTCGACCTCGGCGTAGGACCGGAAGTCCGTCAGCGCCAGCTGCTCGAGGTACATCGACCCGAGCCCCGCCCGCTCAGCCGGACTCGACCGGCGGCACCACGTCGGCGCCGGGGGCGTCCGCGCCCTTCAGGAAGGAACCTGCCGCCGCCTGGACCTGGTGGCCGCCGAACTGGTTGCGCAGCGCCGCGACGACCTTCATCGCCGGGGAGTCCTCCTGTCGGGAGGCGAACCGCGCGAACAGCGCCGCCGTGATCGCCGGCAGCGGGACCGCGTGCTCGATGCCGGCCTCGACTGTCCACCGGCCCTCGCCGGAGTCCTCGACGTAGCCGCGCAGCTCGGACAGGTCGTCGTCCTGGTCCAGCGCCAGGTCGAGCAGGTCGAGCAGCCAGCACTGGATGACCGTGCCGGCGCGCCAGGACTTCACCACGGCCGCGACGTCGTGCACGGCGTCGGCTGCCTTGAGCAGCTCGTAGCCCTCCGCGAAGGACTGCATCATTCCGTACTCGATGCCGTTGTGAACCATCTTCGCGAAGTGGCCCGCGCCGACGTCGCCGGCATGGACGAAGCCGTAATCGACCGGGCGGCTTGAGCGAGGCGAAGATCGGCTGCAGGCGAGCGACGTCCGCCGGCGCTCCGCCGACCATCAGCGCGTAGCCGTTGGCCCGGCCCCACACCCCGCCGGAGACGCCCGACGTCGACGAAGCCGATGCCCCGCGTCGGCCAGGTAGGCCGCGTGCGTCGCGGTCGTCGCTCCACCGCGAGTTGCCGCCGTCGATCACGAGGTCGCCCTCGTCGAGGACGTCGGCCAGCGCGTGGACGGTGCCGCGGGTCGGTTCGCCCGGCCGGGACCATCACCCACACCGCTCGCGGCCGGCTCAGCGCCTTGATCAGGTCGTCCAGGCTGCCCACGTCGGCGACGGCGGGGTTGCGGTCGTACCCGACGGCCTCGTGGCCGGCCTCGCGGAGCCGCTCCACCATGTTGCCGCCCATGCGGCCGAGCCCCACGAATCCGATCTGCATGCGGCGATCCTTCCCCGTGTTCGCGGTGGGCTCGGCCCCGACCGGTGAGCGCGCGGGCCCGTCAGCCCGAGAGGCGGACCGGCATCAGCAGGTGCCGGTAGTCCGAGTGAATTTCCGCGTCGCCGCTCGAGCCGGTGATGACCGCCGGCTTCGTCGAGGTCGTGAACGCGAGGCGAGCGTGCGAGGTGTCCAGCGCGCCCAGCCCGTCGAGCAGGTAGGTCGGGTTGAACGCGATCGCGATGTCGTCGCCCGTCCAGCGAGGACTCCAGCACCTCGGAGGCCTGCGCCTCGTCGCCCGAGCCCGCCTCGAGCAGGAGCTCGCCGGCGCTGAACGACAGCCGGACGGGGGTGTTGCGCTCCGCGACGAGCGCGACGCGGCGGACGGCCTCGAGGAACGGCGCGGTCGCCACGGTCGCGTAGGACGAGGACTCCGACGGCAGCAGCGAGCGGTACTTCGGGAAGTCGCCCTCCAGCAGCCGCGAGGTCGTGCGCCGGCCGCCGCTGGCCAGGCCGACGATGCCCTCGCCGGATGCCCCGGACGACAGCGCGAGCTCGACCTCGCCGGACAGCGCCTTCGCCGCGTCCGCCAGGGTCTTCGCGGGGACCAGCGCGGTCGCGGTCGAGCCGGGCTGCTCCGGCTTCCAGGTGAACTCCCGGATCGCCAGGCGGTAGCGGTCGGTCGCGGCCATCGTCACCGTGTCGCCGTCGATCTCGACCCGGATGCCGGTGAGGATCGGCAGGGTGTCGTCGCGGCCCGCGGCGACGGCGACCTGCGCGACGGCGTGCGCGAACACGTCGGCCGGCACGGTGCCCGAGCGGGTCGGCATCTCCGGCAGCGCGGGGTAGTCCTCCACCGGGAGCGTCAGCAGCGTGAACCGCGAGCTGCCGCAGGTCACGATCACCTTGGTGCCGTCGGTCGTGACAGCTCCACGGGCCGCGACGGCAGGCTCTTGCAGATGTCGGCGAGCAGGCGCCCGGAGACCAGGACGCGGCCCTCCTCGGAGACCTCGGCGGAGACCCCGGAGCGGGCCGAGACCTCGTAGTCGAAGCCGGACAGGGCGAGCCCGTCGTCGCCGGCCTCGAGCAACAGCCCCGCAAGGACCGCGACCGGCGGCCGCACGGGCAGCGAGCGAGCGGTCCAGGCGACCGCCTCGGCCAGAACGTCACGTTCGACCCTGATCTTCACCGGCCACCGCCTCCAAACTTCGGGAACGCTCGACAGGGAACCGACTGCGGGCGTTCAGAGTCCAAGTCTGTCAGGCGTCGGTTTCCCCAGATCGCCCTGGCTCTCGTCTTTGGGTGTCGTGTTCTCCAAGAAAGAAAAGAGAGTCGTAGGTCTTAGGAGCGGTGGACGCTGTGGATGCCGGGCATCCGTGCAGGTCGCCGGGCTACCGGCAGTCCTCCGGGCGCTGTGGGCGGAGCACGTGTGGTCGCCGTCACGTCGTGGACGGCGCCGGCGGCCGAACGTTATGTACTCCCGGTATCCCCCGGCCGTGCACAGGCTCGTCCATGGGCCACCCGGCGCGCCGTCCCCAGGGTGACCTAACTCGCCGGGACGGATCTTCAGAATTCTGCGTCCACAGAGTTGTGCACACCTGTGGGTTTGTGAGATAGGGGAATTGCTGGCATTCCGGAGTGCATGGAGGGGCCGCGACCGGGTAGGTCAGCCGTTCCGCGTCTGCTGCTTGATCCGGTTGGTCAGCTCGGTGACCTGGTTGTAGACGCTGCGCTTCTCCGCCATCAGCTGGCGGATCTTGCGGTCGGCGTGCATCACCGTCGTGTGGTCCCGGTTGCCGAACTGCTGGCCGATCTTCGGCAGCGACATCTCCGTGAGCTCCCGGCACAGGTACATGGCGATCTGGCGGGCCGTGACGAGCCCGCGCGAGCGCGACTGCCCGCACAGGTCCTCGATGGACAGCCCGAAGTACTGCGCGGTCTGGGCCATGATCGTCGCGACGGTGATCTCGGGACCGGCGTGGTCGGGGATCAGGTCCTTCAGGACGATCTCGGCCAGCGACAGGTCGACGGGCTGGCGGTTCAGGCTCGCGAACGCCGTCACCCGGATCAGGGCGCCCTCGAGCTCGCGGATGTTCGTGGAGATCTTGCTGGCGATGTACTCCAGCACCTCCGGCGGCGCGGCCATGCGCTCCTGGGCGGCCTTCTTGCGCAGGATCGCGATGCGCGTCTCGAGCTCGGGCGGCTGGACGTCGGTGAGCAGGCCCCACTCGAACCGGTTGCGCAGCCGGTCCTCCAGCGTGACCAGCTGCTTCGGCGGCCGGTCGGACGAGATGACGATCTGCTTGTTCGCGTTGTGCAGCGTGTTGAAGGTGTGGAAGAACTCCTCCTGCGTCTGCTCCTTGTGCTCCAGGAACTGGATGTCGTCCACCAGCAGGACGTCGACGTCGCGGTAGCGGCGGCGGAAACCCTCCGCCTTGCCGTCGCGGATGGAGTTGATGAAGTCGTTGGTGAACTCCTCCGAGCTCACGTAGCGCACCCGGATCCCGCCGAACAGGCCGTGGGCGTAGTGCCCGACCGCGTGCAGGAGGTGGGTCTTGCCCAGGCCGGACTCCCCGTAGATGAACAGCGGGTTGTACGCCTTGGCCGGCGCCTCGGCCACCGCGACGGCGGCCGCGTGCGCGAACCGGTTGCTCGAGCCCGTCACGAAGCTCTCGAAGACGTACTTCGGGTTGAGCCGGGCCTCGGGCTCGGTGTTGACGCCGCGCAGCGCCTGCGCTTCCGGGGTGATCGTCTCGTCGTCGTCGGCGCTGTCGAGGGAGTTGAAGGCGTCGGGCGAGAGCTCGTCGTCGGCGAACGTCGAGCTCGGCGGACGGTCGCGGGCGCGGACTCGTCGACGGTCACCGCGATCCGGATCTCGCGGCCCGCCTGCTTGGACAGCGCCTCGGTGAGCAGGGTGCGCAGCCGGGTCTCGATGACCTCCTTCGCGAAGTGGTTGTTCGCGGCGAGGACGGCCGTGTCCTCGACCAGGGTGATGGGCCTGGTCAGGCGCAGGAACGCGCGGTGCTGGGGTTGCAGGTCGCCGAGGGCGAGGTCGCCGAGCGCCCGCGCCCAGAGGCCGGCCAGGTCGGGGTCCTGATCCGTCACGGCTAGCCTCCGAGGTTGATTGGTCCCGAATTATGGCGGTTCGCCCGGAAGATCCGGACGGGTCGTCCACACAGTGGTCCACAGGCTGGGGATATCTCCCCGCGGCCGCTCGCCGGGGGGGCGAGGTTTGACCCAGGCGGCGCGGGGTGCGTACCTTAGGCCGGTCGCCCGTGCGGCGGCTCGTCTTCATGCCCGGTGAGCTGCGACGTTCCTCGCGCCCGGGTCGAAGTCCCGACACCCGGTCAGACCCACGCCCTGGAGCATCCCGTGAGTAAGCGCACCTACCAGCCGAACAACCGCCGCCGGGCGAAGACCCACGGCTTCCGGCTGCGCATGCGCACCCGGGCCGGCCGCGCAGTCCTGACCGCGCGCCGCTCCAAGGGCCGCGACCGTCTGTCGGCCTGAGTTCCCGGCCCGCCGTGCTGCCGGCCGAGAACCGGCTGCGGCGTCGCCAGGACTTCTCCGTCGCCGTCCGCCGTGGGCGTCGTGCCGGGCGGCGGACCGTCGTGGTCCACCTCCGCACCCAGCCCGAGGCGCCGGCTGGCGCGAGCCCCGCGTAGGCTTGGTAGTCGGTCGCTGCGGTCGGGCCGTCGGTCGTCCGCAACCAGGTGAAGCGCCGGTTGCGGCACGTGCTGCGGTCCCGGCTCGCCGCGCTGCCTCCCGGGTCACTCCTCGTGGTCCGGGCGTCGCCCGCTGCGGCGACGGCAAGCTCGGCCGTGCTCGCGGCCGACATCGACAAGGCCCTGGCCCGCGTCCTCGGGCCCGCCGGCCCAGAGCTCGCCGGCCCCCGGGCCGGCCGCGGAGGGAGCGCCGTGAAGTACCTGTTCATGGCGCTGATCCGCGCTGTACCAGTGGACGATCAGCCCGATCCTCGGCCCGGTCTGCCGGTTCTACCCGTCGTGTTCCCACTACGGCTACGAGGCGTTCCGCGTCCACGGCTCTCTGCGCGGCGGCTGGCTGACGGCCCGCCGCCTGCTGCGCTGCCACCCGTGGAACCCCGGCGGCCTCGACCCCGTGCCCGAGCGGCGGGTGCGCTCGCGCCGCGGCCCTGACGGGCGCGCGCGGCGAGCCGGTAGATTCCGGGAGCCGGAACCGCCGCCCTCCACCCCGACGTCCGGCCCCGAGCCAACCCCGAATCCAGCCCCGGCAGGGAGCAGCACGGTGAAGATCTTCGATCCGCTGTACGACCTCGTGTCGTGGATCATCCTCACGATGCACCGGGGGCTGTCGGGAACTCGGCCTGAACGCCAGCTGGTCCTGGTGCCTGGCCATCGTCGGGCTCGTCATCCTGATCCGGATCTGCCTGATCCCGCTGTTCGTCAAGCAGATCCGCTCGATGCGGAACATGCAGGTACTGCAGCCACAGATCAAGAAGATCCAGGAGAAGTACAAGGGCGACCGCGAACGCACGTCCCAGGAGCTGATGAAGCTCTACAAGGACACGGGGACGAACCCGCTGTCCAGCTGCATGCCGGTGCTCGCGCAGGCCCCGATCTTCTTCGCCCTGTTCAAGGTGCTGGACGGCATCGCGAAGGGCAAGCCGGTCGGCGTGCTCGACCAGGCCGACGTCGACAGCGCGTCCCAAGCCGTGTTCCTGGGCGCCAACCTCGCCGACAAGTTCGTCGGCGCGGAGACCCTGACCGTCCAGGTCGTCACGGTCATCATGATCCTGCTGATGTCGCTCTCGCAGTTCATCACGCAGAAGCAACTCATGGTCAAGAACCTGCCTCCGGGTGCGGAAGACAACCCGTACATGAAGCAGCAGAAGATCATGATGTACCTGTTCCCGATCATGTTCGCCGTCTTCGGCATCAACTTCCCGGTCGGCGTGCTGCTCTACTGGCTGGTGTCCAACACCTGGTCGATGGGCCAGCAGCTGTTCGTGATCCGGCGCATGCCGGTCGAGGGCAGCATCGCCCACAAGGCGCTGCAGGAGCGCCAGGCCAAGAAGGGCTCGCCGCCCGAAGATCTCGCTGGGCAAGAGCGCGCCAGTCGTGGACGACGACGACGCGTGGGACGGCGGCGGCTCCGCCGGCCCCTCGTCCTGCGGCGAGCACGCGGCACCGGGGGCGCTGCGAAGGCCCGCGGGCAGCCGGGGCAGCGAAGCCGGGGGCGCCGCACCGTCCGCCAACGGCAGTTCCGCGCCCCGCCCGGTGCAGCAGCGGCAACAGCCGAAGAGCCAGCCGCGCAGCAAGCGGAGCCCCAACAAAAAGCGTTAGTACGTCCAGGTGGGCCGGGCATCTTCGCCCGCCCGGCGCCCGCCACGACCAGTCGAAGGAGTTCCCGCGGTGAGTATGGGTCAGACGTCCGCTGAGCAGGCGTCGCACACCGAACTCGACACCGAGTCCCAGGCGGTGTCCGACGAGGCCGTCGACGCCACCGGGGACCTCCAGGGAGAGGACCGGGAAGAGGGCCGGGAAGATGGCCGGGAAGATGACACTGCCGACTCCGGATTTGACGACGAAGGCACTGACGAGGCCACCGGTCGGGGCGGCAGTCGCCCCGGCGCGGCTCGCGCAAGCCGTCCAAGGCGCGCCTCGAGATCCTCGAGCAGGAGGGGGAGATCGCGGCCGACTACCTCGAGGGCTTCCTCGACATCGCCGACCTCGACGGCGACATCGACATGGACGTCGAGGGCGACCGCGCGTCGGTCTCGATCGTCGGGCGGCAACCTCAAGGTCCTGATCGGCCGCGACGGCGCCGTCCTCGAGGCCGTCCAGGAGCTGACCCGCCTCGCCGTCCTGCGCGAGACGGGGGAGCGCAGCCGGCTGATGCTCGACATCGGCGGCTACCGTGCCGCCCGCCGCACGGAGCTCACCGAGCACGGCCGCGAGGCAGTCGAGGAGGCGAAGAGCACGGGCAAGCCGGTGCGGCTGGCCCCGATGACGCCGTTCGAGCGCAAGATCGTGCACGACGCGGTGGCCGAGGGCGGGCTGCGCAGCGAGTCCGAGGGCGAGGAGCCCGAGCGCATGGTGGTCGTCTATCCCGAGTGAGCCCGGCGACGGGCGGGACGACGCCAGCTCCGCCGCCCCGCTCGTCCAGGACGTTCCGGCGCCCCCGCCCCCCGCGGCGGCGGCGCTCTTCGGCGACCGGCTGCCACCTCGCCGTGCGGTACGCGGACCTGCTCGCCACGGACGGGGTGGTTCGCGGGCTGATCGGCCCGCGCGAGGTCCCCCGGCTGTGGGACCGCCACCTGCTGAACTGCGCCGCCGTCGCTCCCGGGTCTCCCGGACGGCGCGCGGGTCGCGGATCTCGGTTCGGGAGCGGGACTGCCCGGCGTCGTCGTGGCCCTGCTGCGGCCCGACCTGCAGCTCACGCTGCATCGAGCCGCTGCTTCGCCGCGCGACGTTCCTCACCGAGGCGGTCCAGGCGCTCGGCCTCACCAACGTGGTGGTCCTGCGCGCCCGGGCGGAGGAGCACCCACCGACCTCCGGCTACGACGTCGTCCTGGCGCGGGCGGTCGCCCCGCTGGACAAGCTGGCGGGCTGGGCGCTGCCGTTACTGCGTGAGGGCGGGCGGCTGCTCGCGCTGAAGGGCGAGACGGCGGCAGAGGAGCTCGACGGCGCCGCGCCGGCACTCGCGGCGCTCGGAGCGACCTCGTCCCGGGTCGTCGAGTGCGCGATCGAGGGGGTCGAGGCGCCCACGATCGTTGTCGAGGTGGTGGCCGGGCGCCGACGGCCACCGAAAACGAACGAAGGCTTCACGTGAAACACGGCGGCGGTCGGGGCCGAGGTGACTCCTCCCGAGGCATCGGGCAGGATGGCCGCGGCGACGGACGACGGGACGGGTGACATGCAGGGCGGTGACATGCAGTCTCACGCTGGGGAGTCCGATGGTCCCGGCGGCGTGGATGTTTCACGTGAAACCGCGGCCTACGACGACACCCCCATCGCGACGGCCGCGCGGACGGCTGTGGCCGTGCTCGGCGGGCGCATCGGGAAGATGCCGAGGCCGCCGACGCGCCGCGTGATGGTCGTGGCGAACCAGAAGGGCGGGGTCGGCAAGACGACCAGTGCGGTCAACCTCGCCGCCGCCCTCGCGCTGCACGGGGCAAACGTGCTGGTCGTCGACCTGGACCCGCAGGGCAACGCGTCCACCGCGCTCGGCATCGACCACCACGCGGGGGTCCCGTCGGTCTACGAGGTCCTCGTCGAGGGCATGCCGCTGAAGGAGGTCGTGCAGCCGGTCGAGTCGTTCGAGAACCTCTGGTGCGTGCCGGCCACGATCGACCTCGCGGGCGCCGAGATCGAGCTCGTCTCGCTGGTCGCGCGCGAATCGCGCCTGCTTCGGGCGCTCGAGGCCTACGACCGAGGACATCGACTACGTCCTGATCGACTGCCCGCCCTCCCTGGGCCTGCTCACGGTGAACGCGCTCGTGGCCGGCAAGGAGGTCGTGATCCCGATCCAGTGCGAGTACTACGCGCTGGAGGGCGCTCGGCCAGTTGATCCGCAACGTCGACCTGATCAAGGCGCACCTGAACCCGACGCTGCGCGTCTCCACGATCCTGATGACGATGTACGACTCCCGGACGCGCCTGGCCCACCAGGTGGTCGACGACGTCCGCGCGCATTTCGGCGACACCGTCCTGAAGACGACCATCCCGCGGTCGGTCCGGGTGTCCGAGGCGCCGAGCTACGGGCAGACGGTGCTCACGTACGACCCGGGCTCCAGCGGGGCACTGTCCTACCTCGAGGCCGCCCGCGAGATCGCGATCGCCGGGCGCGCGCCCGGGGCCTGCTCCGTCCGGGCCGTCCCTCAGGCCCCCGGTGGGCGCCACCGGCGGCGGCCGCGGCTACGCCGGGCTCGGTCCGGCGAAGGACCCCCTGCCTCCGCCCGCGCGGTGAACCGAGAACTGTCGGTTCCACGTGAAACCGTGCGGGCTGTCCCGGTTGACAGCTCTCGCCGGGCAGCCGGATCCGCACCGTCGAAGGGCCACCCGTGAACGACCGCCGTAGAGGACTGGGCCGCGGGCTCGGCAGCCTGATCCCGCAGGGACCGATCGAGGACGACCCGGCCTACGACTCGTCGTCGGTCGCCACCCGGGAGCGCCCGCTGCGGGCCGTCGACCCCGCTCCGGCCCTGTCACCTGCGGAAACGTCCCCGCAGGCGGGGCAGGAGCCGGTTGCCGGCGCCTACTTCGCCGAGATCCCGCTCGCCCGGATCATGCCGAACCCGCGCCAACCCCGCCAGATCTTCGAGGAGGAGGCGCTGGCGGAGCTGGTGACCTCGCTGAAGGAGGTCGGGCTGCTGCAGCCGGTCGTCGTACGGGAGGCGGGTCACGCCGCGGACGGGCAGCCGCTGTACGAGCTCATCATGGGGGAGCGGCGCTGGCGCGCATCCCAGCTCGCCGGTTTCGACGCCGTTCCCGCGATCGTGCGTTCGACCGACGACGACCGGCTCCTGCTCGACGCGCTGCTGGAGAACCTGCATCGGTCCGCGCTCAACCCGCTGGAGGAGGCGGCCGCCTACGACCAGCTGCTGCAGGACTTCGGCTGCACCCACGAGGCGCTCGCGGCACGGATCGGGCGTTCGCGCTCGCAGGTCACCAATACGATCCGGCTGCTCCGGCTGCCCGCCGGCCGTCCAGCGCAAGGTCGCGGCCGGGGTGCTCTCGGCCGGGCACGCTCGCGCGCTGCTCGGCATCGAAACCGCGGAGGACCAGGAGCACCTCGCCGGCCGCATCGTCGCCGAGGGGCTGTCGGTCCGCGCGGTCGAGGAGCTGGTCGCGATCCGGGACACGCTCCCGGCCGGTCGCGCGCAAGCCGCCGGGCAAGCCGCCGGCCGGCACCGGCTCTGGACGACCTCGCCAGCTCACTGGCCGACCGCTGGGAGACCCGCGTCCGCGTCCAACTCGGCCAGAAGCGTGGGCGCATCGTCGTCGACTTCGCCTCCGTCGAGGATCTGGAGCGCATCGTCGCCCTCATGGCTCCCGGCGCGGACGGCATCGGCTCGACGTAGGCCGGAGCGCGGCCCGGAACTCGTCGCCGCAGGACCCCGGTCGGATGCCCGGCGTCGGCTGTCTGTCACCGCCCGGTTCTGCGGGCGAAATGTTCCCTTTCCTTTACTCGATGACGATCAGCGAGCCTGTCTATGCTCTAAGCCCGACAACTCGTGCCCCATCTACGCACATCCGAGGGGCCCGCTTCGTCTCGGGCAGCGAAAGGACTACCCGCGCGCGCTTCTCGTCAGGTCACGTGCGACCTGTCCGGCGGGCGCCGGTGCGCCCTCGGCGACGGGCGGCGAGCGCGTCCGCGCGATAAGTTGACCGACCTCCGCAGCGCCTTGCGGTAGTCTGCAGGAGCACCACTTCGAGGAATGTGAACGTCGTGACACGTCGGTTGGTCAACATCACGCTGGACAATCTCGGCGACCTGCCGCGGCGGTGCCGTTCGTGCGTGTTCTGGGAGCTGGACCCCGTTTCGTCGGACCGCGCGGTGCACGACGGCGACCCCGGGCTCGAGAAGGAGGCGTGGGTCTCCTCGACGCTGCTGGAGTGGGGGTCCTGCGGCAAGCTCGTGCAGGTCGACGGGCTGACCGCCGGCTTCGCGATGTACTCGCCGCCCGTGAACGTCCCGCGCTCGATCGCGTTCCCCACGAGCCCGGTCAGCGGCGACGCGGTGCTGCTCACGACCGCGCACGTGCTGCCCGAGTTCTCCGGCGGCGGGCTCGGCCGGATGCTGCTGCAGGGCGTCGCCCGGGACCTGACCCGGCGCGGCATCAAGGCGATCGAGGCGTTCGGCGACGCCAAGTGGGACGCGCCAGGCTGCATCGTCCCCGCCGAGTACCTGCTCGCCGTCGGCTTCAAGACCGTCCGGCCGCACCACCGTTACCCGCGCCTGCGCCTCGACCTCAAGAGCGCCGTGTCGTGGCGCGAGGACGTCGAGGTGGCGCTGGAGCGGCTCCTCGGCTCGATGGCTCCGGAGCCGATCTTTCGCCCCGTCTGAGCGTACCTAGGCTCGCGCCGCGCGCTCAGTCGCAAACAGCTCGCCGATGCGCAGCGCCCCGGTCGGCGCGTCGTCGTCGATGCGGCAGGTACAGCCGCTGGACGGCGACGACGATCGCCTCGGCGACCAGGTCGCGGAACGAGGGGTCGGCCAGGCGGGCAGCGTCGCCCGGGTTCGTCAGGTAGCCCAGGTCGAGCCGGACGGCGGGCATCCGCGTGCGGCGCAGCAGGTCCCACGTCATGCCGTGCGTGCCGCAGTCGAGCAGGTCCGTGCGCGCGACGATCTCGCGCTGGACGAGGCTAGGCGAACCGCTGCGCCGATCGCGCTGGACTGCCCGAACCGGTCGGTGCCGAAGTAGTAGGTCGCGACGCCGTTGGCCGCCGGGTTGCGGTCCCCGTCCACGTGCAGGGACACGAACAGGTCGGCGCGGGCCTCGTTCGCGAAGTGCGCCCGCGAGTCCTCGTCGACGTTCACCCGGGCCGCGTGGCGGGCGCTGACCGCGCGGGTCAGGTACGCCTGCACGCCGGTGGCGGTCAGCCGGCCCTCCACGCGGGCGGCGAGGTCCTCCACGATCGGCCGACTCCGTCAGGCCGTTCGCGACGTTGCCGTGGTCCAGCCCCCCGTGCCCGGGGTCGATGATGACGACCTTGCCGCCGAGCCTCGGCCCGGAGCGGGCCAGCGCCTCGGTCTCGCGCAGGTTGTGCGCGTGCCCGCCGACGACGGTGCGGGTCAGCCGGTCGAGGGCCTTGAACGTGTCGGGCCCGCAGGTGCCGTCGGCGCTGACGCCGAGGCTGCGCTGCAGCTCGCGCAGCGCGCGGGCGGTGTCGGGCCCGAAGATGCCGTCGACCCGCTCGCAGTCGAACCCGAGGTCGAGCAGGCGCCGCTGCAGCGCGCCCACGTCGTCGCCGCGCTGCAGGCGGCTGACCTGGTGGGACAGGACGCGGTCGCCGAGCCGCCAGCGCGCCTCCTCCAGCGCGTCGTAGGTCTCGGTGCCGACCAGGCCGTCGACGTTGAGGCCACGCTGCTGCTGGAAGTGCCGGACCGCCCGGTCGCACGCGTCGTCGAAGATCGCGTCCTCGGGGTCGCTCGGGGCGTCCGGAAGCGTCCGGCAGCAGCCCGAGGATCGCCAGCTTGCGGCGGATCTCGGCCACGGTCGGCCCGCTGTCGCCGCGGCGGTGCACCGGGTTCGGCCGGTGGCTGTCCATCAGATCGTTCTCCTCCAGGCGGCTCCGACGTTCGAGCCTAGTCAAGAAGATCCCCCGCCGGGCCCGAACGCACCGAGCCGCGCGGCCGGGTTCCGATTCCGCGCGACTCGGGGGACTCTGCGTGCCGCGCTCAGACGTACTCGGCGAGCTCCCGAGGATCATCGGCTTCGGCCGGGCGCCGATGATCTGCTTCACGACCGAGCCGCCCTGGTACAGGTTCATCGTCGGGATCGACACGACGCCGTAGCGTGGCGGCGGTCTTCGGGTTCTCGTCCACGTTCAGCTTGACGATCTTGATCTTCTCCGGGTTCTCGGACGCGATCTCCTCGAGGATCGGGGCGACCTGGCGGCACGGCCCGCACCACTCGGCCCAGAAGTCGACCAGCACGGGGACGTCACTGCCCAGCACGTCGGTGTCGAAGGTCGCGTCGGTGACGGCCTGGATGTATCCCACGGTGTACTCCTCGGTCGGGGTTACTGCTGGGTGATGCGGGACTGTCGTTCGGGATGTCCGGTGCAGGGCGTGTTCGCGGGGAAGTCAGTCGGCCAGGCCGGTGGTCTGGCCGGTCCTGCCCTCCGCGGCGGCGAGGAAACGCTCCGCGTCCAGGGCGGCGGCGCAGCCCGTGCCGGCGGCGGTGATGGCCTGGCGGTAGATGTGGTCGACGACGTCGCCGCAGGCGAACACGCCGTCGAGGTTGGTCTTGGTGGTCGGGTGGCTGACCAGGACGTAGCCGCTCGGCGTCCAGGTCGACCTGGCCCGACGAGCAGCTCCGAGCGGGGCTCGTGGCCGATCGCGACGAACAGGCCGGTGACCTCGAGCTTGGACTCCTCGCCGGTCTTGCGGTTGCGCACGACGAGGCCGGTGACCTGCTCGTCGCCGAGGACGTCGATCGGCTCGCTGTCCCACAGGAAGGTGATCTTCGGGTTGTCGAACGCTCGCTGCTGCATGATCTTGCTGGCCCGCAGCGAGTCGCGGCGGTGGATCACGGTGACGGTCTTGGCGAAGCGGGCCAGGAACGTGGCCTCCTCCAGCGCCGAGTCGCCGCCGCCGACCACCGCGATGTCCTGGTCGCGGAAGAAGAACCCGTCGCAGGTCGCGCACCAGGAGACGCCGTGCCCCGCCAGGCGCTTCTCGTTGACCAGGCCCAGCTCCTTGTACTTCGAGCCGGTCGCGAGGATCACGGTCGTGGCGAGGTGCTCCGTCGCCGTCCGAGACGGTGACCTTCTTGACCGGGCCCGGTCAGGTCGACGGCGGTGACGTCGTCGGTGACGAGCTCGGCGCCGAACCGCTCGGCCTGCGCGCGCATCGCGAACATCAGGTCGGGGCCCTGGATGCCGTGCTCGAAGCCCGGGTAGTTCTCCACCTCGGTGGTGTTCATCAGCGCGCCGCCCATGGTGACCGCGCCCTCGAACACCAGCGGCTTGAGGTCGGCGCGGGCGGCGTAGACCGCGGCGGTGTAGCCCGCCGGGCCGGAACCGATGATGATCACGTTACGTACGTCGCTCACGCCTGGACCTCTTCCTGGATCGAATGCAACTCCCGCTGCAGTGAACGGATCCTAAGGCGGCGCTGATTCCCGTGGCGGACGCAGCTGAGCCCCGCCGAGAGGTCTCGGCGGGGCTCACGGTGCCCAGTGCGGCGGTTCGGCTCGCTATTCCGCGGCCCGGATGACCACGTACTGCGTGTACTTGACGTTGTCCTTGGCCGGCTTGCGGTCGTTGCAGCCGCCGTCGATGACTCGGCCGACGACCTGGTTGTCGTCCGCCGGGTCGGTCATCACGATGACCGTGACCGACCTTGCCGTCCCAGCGGCCCTCGTCGGCGGCCAGCAGGTCGCCGCCGAAGTCCGGCGCGCAGCGGATGGCCCGCGCCTTGAACGCTGCCGGCCCGACCGCCGCGGCGGCCTTCGGGGCGCTCGCGTCCGGAGCCGTGGGCGCACCGGCGCTGCCGGGGCTGGTCATGGCGATCGCGACGCTGGTCGGCGTGAAGACCCGGGTCGACGTCGGCGTGGTGCCGGCTGCGAGGCGGCGCCGGGTCCGACGGCCGGGTCGACCGTCGGGTCCGGCTCCGGGTCCGCGACGGCTCGCCCGTCGAGCTGGCGGTGAAGCCGCCGCGCTTGAGCAGGTCGAGCACCTTGCGGGCGAAGTTGTCGCTGTCGTACGTGTCGCCGGACTGGCGGAAGTACGGCTCGTTGTCGGCTCACGGCCGAGCTGGGGGACTGGTCGGGCCGACCGGCGTTTTCGGTCGCCTGCGCGGCCGGGCTGGCCTCGGCGGCCTTGCCGCGGGCGGCGACGTCACCTCGGTGTCGGCGGTCGGCGGCTCCGTGGGCGCCCGTCCGTGGGCGGCGCCGTGGCGTCGTCGGGCGCGTCGACTGGCTCGCGTCCTCGGGTCGTCCGGACACGGGACCGGGGAGCCGTCGTGCGAGCGTCTGCGACGGACGCCGTCGCGCTTGCTGCCGAGCTCGACCGGCGGATCGGGTTCCAGCGTGCCGCCGCCGGGCTGGGCAGGGTCCTAGCCCGGGCCCTTCGGCGTCTTGGGCGACCTTGATGACCTCGCCCTTGGGCGTCACGGCGGAGCCGTCCGTGCGGATGACGGTGCCGTCCTTGTTCGTGAAGCTGCCGTCGGCGTTCTTCTTGGCGTCCTTGTCGATCGGGACGGCCGTGGCGCGGGTGCCGACCTTGGGCTGGATGGTGGCCTCGGCGCCCGCGGGCCTCTCGGCGACGTTGTCGGCGTTGGGGCTGCCGCCCTCACCGGAGTTGATCGCCTGCAGGCCCAGCACCGTGCCGCCGATGAGCAGCACGATGCTGGCGGCGACGGTGGAGACGCGGCTCAGGCCTTGGGCGACCAGTCGCCGGCGGGCGGAGAGGTCGATGACGTCCGCGGACGGGCCGTCTGACCCGCCTGACGCGGGTGGAGGCAGCGAATGCTGACGGGGTGAGGTCGAGGGCGGCACCTTGGTAGGCCGAGCCCTCGGAATGAAATGACCCGGATAACGGGTCGGTCATCGCCACCTCGGCCAAGGCCGCGTCGATGCGGGCGGCGTACATCGCCGGCATCGGGCCCGGAGAGTCGGCGGCGAGGATGTCGCTCAGGGATGCGAGCAGCAGTTCCTCGGCCCGGCAGTCAGCGCAGCTGCGCAAGTGTGTGGCGACAGCAGCAGCCTCGGACTCGCGGAGTAGACCCTCCGCGTAGTCCGCCAGCGTGTCTGTCGAGAGGTGATCTAAGTTCGTCATGTCCGCCGGTCCGCTCCCTCCGCAGAGCCTGACTGGCTCGGCGGTCCCCCCGTACCCGACGTCGCACCTCTGCGCAGGGGTACGACCTTGTCCTTCACCTCAGCTTCGACGCAGCCCGAGCCGTTCTCGTTCCCTTGTCTCAAATGCGATAACAAGGGAAGGAGGCGGGCTCTCCCACGGGCGCACCGGCTCTTCACCGTACCTGGCGGTACGCCGAGGATCTTCGCCGGCTTCGTCGACGGGGTAGCCCTGCAGGTCGACCAACACAAGTGCGGCCCGTTGGTCGATCGGCAGGGTCGCAAGTGCGGCCGCAATGTCCATCGAGACGTCCGCACCTTCCGTCGGGTCCGCTGCCACGGCGAGGTCTCGGCCGCCGCGTTCCTCGTCCGAATCCTGCTCGGGCAGCGGGACTGTGCGTCGAATGTTCTTACGCCGGGCCCGGTCTAGGCAGGCGTTCACCACGATCCGGTGCAGCCAGGTGGTGATCGCCGAGTCGCCGCGGAAGCCCTCGGCGGCGCGGTAGGCCGAGACCAGGGCGTCCTGGACGGCGTCGGCCGCCTCCTCGGGGTCGCCGAGCGTGCGCAGAGCGACGGCCCACATCCGGTCGCGGTGGCGGCGCACGATCTCGCCGAACGCGTCCGGATCGCCGTTGCGGTGCCGCTCGAGGAGCACCCTGTCGGAAGGCTCGGTTTCAGACACGAACCTCGACCCCGGGGCCGGCGCCTCGGCGCCCGTCGGTGCCCGGCCGGCGACGGCGCGGCAGAGCGACGGCCACGACCCGAGCCTGGGTCGCGCTGCGCTGCGCTGCGGTCTGCCGGCCGCCGGTACGGGGCTTCACCCGCGTTACCGTACTCGCCCGGTCGTTCACGCTGTTCGAACACTCGCGGAGGCCGCGGCGTACCCGGCGTCCGTCCCCACCCGTTCTGCGTGCCCCGCCCGGCTCCCCCCGGGCGCGGCGAGCGCCTCACCCGCTGACGCTGATCTCGGAGATTCCGCCGCGGTAACCCGAGCCGGCGGTGTCGCGGGGTAGTTGGACGAGCCAGACGAGCAGGTACCGGGTCTTCGTCGCGAACGCGAACCGCAGGGTCTCGCCCGGCCTCGGTGTCGTCCTTGGCCACGGCCACGAAGTAGGAGCCCGACGTCGGACGGACGCGAGGTCGCCGCCGCGTCGGCCGCGCGGACCTCCACGGACGTGCCGGCGGGCAGGCGCAGGCGCACCTGGCGGACGGTCGTCGCCTTGCCGAGGTCGACGACGAGGCCGACGCCCGGCTTGAGGCGGCCGAAGTTGGCAGTGGCGTAGTTGACGGTCCGCCAGGTCGTGCGTGGCTTGCCGTCGATCGCGAGCCGGGCCTGGTCGCCGTTCTCGACGCCGTTGCCGCCGGGTGCGGGGTCGAAGTCGTGGACGGTGCTGATCTTGACGGTCCGCAGGGCGGTGACCAGCGGGACGGCGTCGCCGCGCCGGCTTCTCGTCGGGATTGAGCACGCGCGGGATCTGCCAGCCCAGCAGGACCAGGCCCAGCACCAGCATCGCCGCGACGGCGAACTGGACGCCGCGGGTCGCCGCCGAGGGCTTCCACCCGTCCTTGGTCGGCATCGGGGCGAGGATGCCCGTGACCGCGGCCATCGGCCCGGTGACCTCCGGGGCGGACGGCGGCCGCGGCCGGGGGAGCTGGCGGAGGGCGGCGACGATCTCGTCCGGGTTGCGCAGCGGCGCACCCGCCCGCGGGTGGAAGTTCAGGACGCGGTCGACCACGGCGTCGAGGCCGTCGGGGACGCCGGCGCGGACCTGCCTCGGGGTGCAGATCGCGCCGTGCTCGAAAGGGGCGGCCATGAGGCCGAACGCCTCGCCCTCGGGCCAGCGCGCGGTGAGCGCGGCATAGAGGACGCGGCCGAGGCCCTTCGCGTCGCCCGCGGCCGGGTCGGGCACCGCGGTGCCGTGTAGTGCGGCCTCGACGCACAGGCCGAGGATCTTCACCTGCCCGGACGGGCTGAGCAGGACGGTGTCGGGGCGCAGCCGCAGGTGCGCCAGGCCGGCGGCGTGCGCGAGGGCCAGCGCCTCGGCCGCGTCCGTGATCATGATCTGCGCGTCCATCGGGGGCATCGGGCCCTCGGCGGCGAGCACCTCGCTGAGCCTGCGGCACTCCGGGACCCACTCGTACACGACGTAGGCGAGGTCTTCGCGGCGCACCGCGTCCAGCACCCGCAGGAAGCGGCCGTCGTCGATGGTCGAGGCGGCCATCGCGGCCTCGACGACCGGGCCGGAGAGCTCGTTGTCGGCCGCCATCAGGTGGATGCCGACCGGGCGGCAGAGCTTCTCGTCGTCGGCGCGCCAGGTGGAGGTGCCGTTGTGCTTGTCGATGCACTCCTGCAGCCGGTAGCGGTCGGCCAGGCGGTGACCGGCTTCGGGGGTGGCGCGAAGCACTGTGTCCACCTCCTGACCGGGTGCCGAGACCCAGAGTGCGGCGAAGCCGCCTCGACAGGCCTCAATCGAACTCATGCTAGGCGCTCGGACGCGCGCCCCTGGGCGGGGACTTGGCTACTGGCGTGCGCGGATCGGCGCACGGCTGCGCGGGGCCTCCGTGCGGAGCGTCTTTCAGCGCCGCAGGCGTCGGGTCAGCGTCCCGAGCAGGTCCTGAACCTCGCGGACGTGCATCCGGGTCGCCAGGACCACGAACGTCACCAGCATCAGGCCCCCGCCGCCGAGCAGGGCCACGACGGACGCCGTCGTCCCGGTGCCCCAGTGCCGCCGCGCGGCCTCGCTGACGACAAGGGCCGGCCCCGCTGCGAACACGGCCGCGAAGATCAGCTGGTTGTACGTGCGGACGACCCCGCCGCCGATCCGGCCGATGCGCGCCCCGAGTTTGCGTGCGGACAACAGGACGCCGACCGTGTAGGACAGGGCGTAGCTGCCGGCCAGGCCCACGACGACCCAGCGGTCCGGCAGGAGCACCGCACAGAGCACCGCCAGGACGATGTTCGTGGACGCGATCCAGACGTTGATCGTGACCGGCGTCCGGGTGTCCTCCAGCGCGTAGAACCCGCGCAGCAACTGGTGGTGCACCGAGAACGGGATCAGGCCGAGAGCGAACCCGCACAGGACGAAGCCGATGAACTCGGCATCGGCCACCGAGGTGTTGCCGTGCCCGAACATCAGGACGGCCATCGCGGGGCCGAGCACGGCGAACGCGATCGCCGCGGGCACCAGGGCGGCGCCCGTGAGCCGCAGCCCGCCCGCCAGGTCCGTGCGCATGTCCTCGGGCCGGCCGTCGGCGACCGCTCGGCTCATCCGCGGCAGCAGCGCGGTCACCACCGACACGGTGATGACGGCGTGCGGCAGCAGCATGATCAGGTACGCCTTCGTGTACGGCGTGAAGCCCCGGCCGGCGTCGCCGTCGCCGGTCGCGTCGACGCCGGCGGCGGTCGCGACCTGGACGACGGCGAGGAACGCGACCTGGTTGATCAGGACGAACAGCACCGTCCACTTCGCCAGCCGGTAGGACGTGCCCCAGCCCGGTACCGCGGAAGTCGAACCGCGGGCGGTAGCGGTAGCCCGTGCCGCGCAGCGTCGGGATCAGGGCCAGCGCCTGCACGACGACCCCGAGCGTGGTGCCGATGCCGAGGAGGCGGATCTCGCCGTCGGTCACGCTGGCCGTGGTCGGGGTGCCGCCGTCGGCCACGGACAGGAAGATCAGGCCGGTCACGATCATGACCAGGTTGTTCAGGATCGGGGTGAACATCATCGGCCCGAACCGGCCGCGCGCGTTGAGGACCTGGCCGAGCATCACGTGCAGCCCGTAGAAGAAGATCTGCGGCAGGAAGAAGCGGGCGAACGTCACCGCCACCTCGAAGTCGGCGTTCGAGTCGCCCCGGGTGAACGCGGTCGCGTACGCACGGATGACCAGCGGCGCGGCGAGCACGGCCGCGACCGTGATGACGACCAGGACGATCCCGACGGCGGTGAGCAGCCGGTCGGCGAACGCCTTGCCGCCGTCCGCGTCGTTGCGCATCGCCTTGACGAGCTGCGGCATGAAGACCGCGTTGAGCGCGCCGCCCGCGAGCAGGATGTAGAGGACGTTCGGGATCGTGTTGGCGACGTTGTACGTCTCGGCGAAGATCGCCGTCCCGATCGCCCAGACCAGCACGATGTCGCGGACGAAGCCGGTGAGGCGGGACACGATCGTCCCGACCGCCATGACCGCGCTGGACCGGCCGACGCTGCGGCCGTCCTCCGCCGCGGCCGCCGGGGGCGGGGCGTCGAGCTCGCCGCCCGGCACGGCCAGCACGACCGTGGGGGTCTCGTCCGGCGGGGTGCCGGTCGACGGGTCGGACGGACCGCCCGGCCCCCGCTCGCGCTGCTCACGCCTGCACTTTCTCATTCGCCGGTCGGCCGGGCGCGGAATCGGCCCCGCCGGGCCCGGCGGGGTCGTCGGGCCCGCCGCGCGAGCCCCCGCCAGGGCCGGGGCCGGAGCCCGAGCCGGGCAGCGCCCCGCCGCGGCGGATCCGCTTGACGTTGCGGACCGCGGCGGCCACGAACAGGAGCAGGACGGCCGCGCCGACGACGGCCAGCCCGACGTTGCCGTAGCTGGTGGCGTTGACCTTCAGGCTGATCGGCGGCCCGAACGCACGCCCGCCGGCGGAACGCAGCTGCACGTCGACCTGGGTGATCCCGTTGGCCGCCGCCTCCGCCTCGACCCTGAACGTCGACTTGGCGCCGGGGCGGATGGTGACGATCTCCGGCGGGGTGATGCTCAGCCGGCTCGCGACCTTCGGGCGGACCACCGGCTGCACGCGGACCGACTGGTCGAGCTCGTTCGACACGGTCAGCGGGATCGTCCCGTGGTTGCTGGACAGGGTGATCAGGCGGCGGCCGATCACGGGACCTTGCCGCGGTCGGAGCGGATCTCCTCGCCGAGCGCCTTCAGGTACGCGCGGCCACCCGACCGGTCCTGGCGCCAGTGGGACGAGACCGCGCGCAGCAGCCCCGCCCGGTAGCCGACCTCGAGCCCGCCCGGCTTGGCCAGGACGCTCTCGACCTCGGCCGCGGACTCCGCGGTCGCCCGCACGCGCTTCATGAAGTCCCCGCCCAGCTCGACGGCCGGGGCACTCTCGGGATAGACGGCCTCGGCGCCGGCGAGTTCGGGCGCCGGAACCGTCCGGCTCAGGGTGGGCAGTGGGACGAGCTTGAGCCACGGCGCCTTGCCGGTGGCGGCGAGCAGCTTCGCGGACCAGCCGGCCGGCGGCGCCCACCGGCGCGGCGGGGTGACCAGCACCGTCCGGACGTCGTTGGGTCGCTCCAGGGTGAGCATCGCGGTGTCGGCGAGGAAGAGCTGCGCGGCGACCGCGGCCGCCCCGGGCACCGTCAGGTCGCCGGTCAGCGCCTGCTCGAGGCCGCGGTCGGCGACGAGGACCTGCAGGTCCTTGCCGTCCGCGGGGACCAGCGCGCGGCCGGTCGGGGTGTAGATCAGCTCGTCCTTCGGCGGCACCACGTCGGACGGACAGGACGACCGCCGTCGCGCCGGCCCGGCGTAGCGTGCCGAGGGTCGCCTCGTCCGCGAGCCCGTCCGCGGGCCAGGCCAGCGCGGTGTCGGACTCCCGGCCGAGCAGGGCCGCGGTCGTCCGCTTCGACTGCAGGAGGGCGGGGGACAGGCGGTCGGCGAGGCCGCGGCGGGTGAGCGCGGCGACGTCGGGGTCGGCGTAGGGCAGCGCCGCCACGAGCTTGCCGGACAGCCGCTGGCGCAGCGCCGCCAGCCAGGCCGCCGCGCCGGCATCGCCCTCGGCGGACTCCGCCTCCTTGCCCGTCCCCGTCGTGTGCTCGCCGGCCAGCGCGGCGGCCGCGTCCAGCAATTCCGGGTCGACCACCCAGGTGACCGGGGTCGCGCCGGGGGCCGCCGCGAGGTCCGCGAGGCGGCCGCCGGGCGCCAGGGACTGCGCCAGTTCAGGACCGGTGAAGGCGCCGCGTGCGTCGCGGCTCGGGACGCCGACGAGCGGCCAGAGCCAGCTCAGCTTCGTCGGGGCGTACTGCTTGTTCTTCGGCAGGTACGGCAGGAACGTGGACGAGCTGCCCGACCTGCTCGACCGCGGTCGCCGCCCTGCGGCGCGGCTCGGGCCTCGACCTCGACGAGGTACACGCCGTTGTCGGGCAGGCCCAGGCTCTTGATCGGCACGCTCAGGGCCCACTTCGCCGCGGCGTTCGGCGCGAGGCCGGGGGCCAGCGCGTCCTCGGCGCCCTTGACCGGGGTGGTGTCGCGGACGTCCGGCACGGCCAGGGCGATCTGGCGGACCTCGGTGCGGTTGGTCAGCGCCCGGGTGCTGACCCGCAGCCGGACGGACGCGGCGCCCCACGCCTCGGTGCCGTTGTTCGTCAGCGTCCCCTTGCAGCGTCAGCTTGTCGGCGGCCTTCGGGGCCGTGGGCGCGAACTGGGTCAGCGCGATCGTCGCCGCCGCCGGGACGGGTGCGGGGTCGGGCGACGGGTCGGCCGCCCGGGGCGTGGGAGCCGCGACCGCGGTCCCGCCGGCGGCGCAGAGCACCGCGGCCAGGACGGCGGGCACAGCCCGCCCCCGGCCGGAGCGGCGCGTGTTCACGGGTGTTCCGGCCTCGCTGCCGCTTCGCCGCTGTGGCCCGAGGAGCCGCCGGTGCCGAGTTGGTCGGGCAACCGGCGGAGCAGCTTGCGTTCGGTGTCGTAGGCCAGGCGGGTCGGCAGCTGGTCGAGCGGGACCCACGCGACCTCGTCGACCTCGATGTCGGCGTCGGAGAGCTCGCCGGAGTCGGCCTCGAGCAGGAAGTGGTGGACGGTCTTGTGGACCCGGTGCCCGCCCGCCACGAACCAGAAGTCGATGACCCCCAGCTTCGCGACGACGTGCCCGCGGATGCCGGTCTCTTCCTCGACCTCGCGGATCGCCGCGTCCTCCGGGGTCTCGCCCGCTTCGACGTGCCCCTTCGGCAGCGACCAGAGCAGCCGGCCGCGCCGGTCGAGCCGCCCGATCAGCGCTCCGTGCGGGTCGGGACGGCCCCGGTCGACGACGAGCCCGCCCGCGGAGGTCTCCGAAACCGTTCGCAGCCGCCGGTCGGGCGACGGTGAACGAGAGGCGGGCACAAGGTGGATGCTAGCTGCGGGCGGCGTCGCCCGCCCTGACCCGCGCGATCCCGCGGCCAGGTTGGTACCCGGCGATCGCTTTGCGGCGGGGACCGATCGGGACAAGCCGGACGAATCGGCCCACGGCCTCGTCCGCCGCGTCCGCGCCCGCCGCGAAACGGGCGCGCCCCTGCCCGCGAGCACAGCTAGGGTGGATCCTCGTGCCCGTCGACCATGTGCCCGCCCCCCGTCCCACCGAGCCCAACGCCGGTGAGCTCTCGGCCGCGCAGCGACGGGCGGTCGCGGAGTTGATGCGGGTCTCGCCGGTCGCGGACGACCTCGGGCGGCGCTTCGCCGCCGCCGGGGAGGCGCTGGCCCTGGTGGGCGGGTCCGTCCGGGACGCGCTGCTGGGCCGCCTCGGCTACGACCTGGACTTCACCACGTCCGCGCGGCCCGAGGCGACGCTGGCGATCCTGCACGGCTGGGCCGACGCGATCTGGGAGGTCGGCGCCGCCTTCGGCACGATCGGGGCCCGCAAGCACGGGCTTCCAGATCGAGGTCACCACGTACCGTTCGGACGCGTACGACCGCGCGTCCCGCAAGCCCGAGGTCGCCTACGGCGACTCGCTCGTCGACGACCTGGCGCGGCGGGACTTCACCGTCAACGCGATGGCGGTCGAGCTGCCCGGCACCACCTTCGTCGACCCGTACGGCGGGCTCGCCGACCTGGCCGCCCGGGTGCTGCGAACGCCCGGCACCCCGGAGGCGTCCTTCTCCGACGACCCGCTGCGCATGATGCGGGCCGCCCGGTTCGCCGCCCAGCTCGACTTCGGCGTCGACCCCGGGGTGGTCGCGGCGATGACCGAGATGGCGGAGCGGATCGAGATCGTCTCGGCCGAGCGCGTCCGTGAGGAGCTCGTGCGGCTGGTGAACTCCGACCGGCCGCGCCGCGGCCTCGAGCTGCTCGCCGAGACCAGGCTGGCCGACCGCGTCCTGCCCGAGGTGCCGCTGATGCGCCTCGAGATCGACGAGCACCACCGGCACAAGGACGTCTACGAGCACACCCTCACCGTGCTCGAGCAGGCGATCGCGCTGGAGGAGCCCGGCGCCGGGCCCGGACTTCGTCCTGCGCTTCGCGGCGCTCATGCACGACGTCGGCAAGCCGCGGACGCGGCGCAACGAGGCCGGCGGACGGGTGAGCTTCCACCACCACGAGGTCGTCGGCGCCCACATGACCAAGGCGCGGATGAAGGCGCTGCGCTTCGACCGCCAGACCACCGAGGACGTCAGCCGGCTGGTCGAACTGCACCTGCGCTTCCACGGGTACGGCACGGGCGAGTGGACGGACTCGGCGGTGCGCCGCTACGTCCGCGACGCCGGGCGACCTGCTCGACCGCGCTGCACAAGCTGACCCGGGCGGACTGCACGACGCGGAACAAGCGCAAGGCGGCGGCGCTCGCGCGGACGTACGACTCGCTCGAGGAGCGGATCGCCGCGCTCACCGCCGAGGAGGAGCTGGCGAGCATCCGGCCGGCCCTGGACGGCAACGAGATCATGGCGCTGCTCGAGCTGCGCCCCGGCCCGCAGGTCGGCCAGGCGTACGCGTACCTGCTCGAGCTGCGCCTCGACCGCGGCCCGATGACCCCGGACGAGGCCCGGGACGCCCTGCTCGCGTGGTGGGCCGAGCGCGACGTGAGCAGCACGACGAGAGGTTCCCGTATCCGATTTCGTTGCGCGCTTTCGCACTACGAAGCGGTAACAGCCCTTGCTCCTTGCTACTCGCACGCACGTACGGTGCGAGGCAGGACTCAATACTGAGGTCTACTCAGCTGTGAAGGAGCTACGGGATGCGGGTTCGAATGCGCGGCTGCGAGCGATACCAGTCGGTATAGCGGCTTTGTTGACGCTTGTCGCCTGCGGCGGCTCGGATAGCGACAATGCGGAGGGGGAGGGCGACGGCCCGACCACGGCCACCGCGGCCGACACGTCCAACGAGCAGCTCGGCCAGACCGGACCCATCACCGAGGGCGGGAAGATCACCGTCCGCGGCTGCAAGCCGCGCGCCCCCTCATTCCGACGGATACCAAGGAGATCTGCGGCGGCAACATTCTCGACGCGGTCACCTCGAAGCTCGTCCGTTACGAGCCCGAGACGGCGGAGACGGAGATCGACATCGCCGAGTCCATCACCAGCAAGGACAACCGCGACGTACACGATCAAGCTCAAGCGGGACATCAAGTTCCACGACGGCACCGAGGTCACGGCCGACAGTTTCGTCGACGCGTGGAACTTCGGCGCTTACGGGCCGAATGCGCAGCAGGCCGCGTCCTTCTTCGACCCGATCGAGGGTTACGACGACGTCCACCCGGCCGACCCGGACGGCGAGGAGGGCAAGAAGGAAGCACCGGAGCCCTCCAAAAAGACCATGAGCGGCCTGAAGAAGGTCAGCGACACCGAGTTCACCGTCAAGCTGACCGCCGAGAATTCCACGTTCCCGCAGCGCCTCGGATACACGGCATTCGCCCCCCTGCCGGAGTCGTTCTTCAAAGACGACGGCAAGGCCTTCGGCAAGAAGCCGATCGGTGCCGGCCCATTCAAGATGGTCAGCTTCGACGCGAACAAGGAAGCGGTTCTGGAGAAGGACGCCGACTACGACCGCGCGGGCAAGCCGCACATCGACGGCGTCACCTTCAAGATTTTCAACAAGGCCGACGCAGCGTACGCCGAGGTCGTGTCGAACCAACTGGACCTCACGGACGAGATCCCCTCCGCCAACCTCGTCGACGAGATCTTCAAGAAGGACCTCAGCGACCGGTTCGCCAGCCGCGCGCAGGGCGTCATCCAGACGATCACGTTCCCGCCGTCCAAGACGGACTCGAGCTACGACAACCCCAAGCTTCGCCAGGCGATCTCGATGTCGATCGACCGCGCGGCCGTCATCAAGCTGGCGTTCCCGGAGCGCAAGCCCGCGCAGGGCTGGGTGTCTCCCGTCGCCGGCGGCTTCAAGGCGGGTGCGTGCGGCGACTACTGCCTCTTCAACAAGGACCGCGCCAAGCAGCTGTTCGACGAGGCCGGCGGCTACGACGGCACGATGACCATCGGCTACAACGCGGACTCGACCCACAACGTGTGGGCAGAGGCCGTGTGCAACAACATCAAGCAGAACCTCGGCGTCGAGTGCCTCGCGAAGCCGTCCGTCGACTTCGCCACCTTCCGGACCGCGATCGACAATCGCGAGATGAAGGGCATGTTCCGGACGGGGTGGCAGATGGACTACCCGTCTATCGAGAACTTCCTCGACCCGATCTTCAAGACGGGCGCGTCCTCCAACGACGGTGACTACTCCAACAAGGAGTTCGACCGTCTGCTCGACGCCGCCCGTGCCGAGAAGGACCCCGAGGAGGTCTTCAAGAAGTACCAGGACGCCGAGGCCCTGCTTGCGCGGGACATGCCGGCCATCCCGCTCTGGTACCCGACGAGCATCCACGCTCACTCGGACAAGGTGACCAACGTGAAGATCACGGCCTTCGGCACGTACGACTTCAGCTCGATCACCGTCAAGTAGCCTGACCCACCGAGCCGTAAGGTCTCGGACTCCGAATCGGCCTGACGGCCCCCGCCCTCGCGGGCGGGGGCCGTCAGCGTTTACCCGGCCCGAGACCGAGCGGGCGCCCCTCCCGGTCGCTAGCCTGACCACCCCTCGGACCGGCCGCGCGCCTCCGGCCGGCACCAGAAACCTGCAACGCAAGGAGATCTCGTTGGGTCGCTACGTGATCAGACGCGTCTTGCAGATGGTGCTGGTGGTCATCGGGGCCACCTTCTTGATTTTCGCGATGGTGTTCGCTCTCCCGGGGAATCCGCTGGCCGGCAAGTGCGGCGACCGGCCGTGCCCCGCGGAGTTCGTCAAGCAGGAGACCGAGCGCCTGCACCTGGACGATCCGCTGCCCATCCAGTACGTCCATTACGCGAAGAACCTTCTGAAGGGCGACTTCGGCACCTCGTCGGCGGGCGACGAGGTGATCGACCTGATCCGAGAGGCCTACCCGGTCACGCTGCGACTGGGGCTGATCGCGATCTGCTTCGTGGTCCTCGTCGGGGTCGGGGCCGGGATCATCTCGGGCGTGCGGCGAGGCGGGATCTTCGACAAGTCGACGCTCGCGCTCACCATGCTCATGATCTCGTTGCCGATCTTCGTCATCGGCACCACGTCGCAGTGGACCTTGGGCGTGAAGTGGGGTCTCTTCCCGGTCACCGCGAGTGACGGCGGGTGGGGGCAGCTCGTCTTACCAGGCTTCGTCGTGGGATCCCTGTCTCTCGCCTACGCCGCGCGAATAACCCGGACCAGCCTTTCCGAGAACCTGCGCGCGGACTACGTCCGCACGGCCCGGGCGAAGGGCCTGCCGCGGAACCGGGTGATCGGCGTGCACGCCTTGCGCAACTCCCTGATCCCCGTCGTCACGTTCGTCGGGTCCGAGTTCGGCGCGCTGCTCGGAGGGGCCGTGGTCACCGAGGGCATCTTCAACGTCCCCGGCATCGGCGGGTTGGTGTATCGCGCGATCGGGCTGCGCGAGGGCGCCACCGTGGTAGGAGTCGTGACCGTCCTGATCCTCGTGTTCCTGATCGTCAACCTCCTGGTCGACCTCCTGTACGCCGCCCTCGACCCGAGGATTCGCTATGAGTGACCCCGACGCCCTCGCCGGCGCGATGGCCGCGGACGAAGATCAGCACAGAGCGATCGACGGCCAGTCGGAGGCTCCCCGTTCGCTCGGCCGCGACGCCTGGGAGCAGTTGCGTTCCAGCCCCGTCGTCCTCGTCGCAATGGTCCTCATCGCGATCCTCGTGACGATGGCGATCTTCCCCGGCCTGTTCACGAACCGGGATCCCAGCCAGTGCAACATCTCGCTGACCCGGGAGAAGCCGTCCGGGGACGCATGGTTCGGCCGCACCGTCCAGGGCTGCGACGTCTACGCGCGCACCATCTACGGAGCGCGGGCCTCGATCGTCGTGGGTGTGCTGGCCGCGTCCGCGGTCTTCGCCATCGGCGTGCTGGCCGGGATGCTGGCCGGATATTTCGGCGGCGCGATCGACGCAGTCATCTCGCGGCTCGCGGACATCTTCTTCGGCATCCCCTTCGTGCTCGGCGCGATCATCGTGCTGACCGCCTTCCCGTCCGGCAGCGAGAACGCCTTCTGGCTACCGGTGGCCAAGGTCGTCCTGGCGTTGGCGATGCTGGGGTGGCCGGCGATGGCGCGACTCATGCGGTCGACGGTCTTGCAAGTGCGCTCCGCCGACTACGTAGCGGCGGCCCGCGCCCTCGGCGCCACCTCACCCCGGATCCTGCGGACGCACGTGATGCCCAACGCGATCCAGCCGGCCATCGTCTACGCGACCATCGCCCTCGGTGCGTTCATCGGCGCGGAGGCGACGCTGTCGTACCTCAGCATCGGCCTGCGTCCCCCGGTGGTGTCCTGGGGGATCGACATCGCGAACGCTCAGAACTACGTCCGGTCCTCGCCGCACATGTTGCTGTTCCCGGCGGGTTTCCTGTCGGTGACCGTGCTCGCCTTCATCATGCTGGGGGACGCCGTGCGTGACGCCCTCGACCCGAAACTCCGATGACCCCGGCGCGGAACGACCCGAACCCCTCCGAGAGGCTGACCCTGGTGGGCCAACCCAGCACGTCGCTGTTCGAGATCTCGTCCTCCTCCGCCGGGCCCCCCCCGTTGCTCGAGGTCGAGAATCTCCAGGTCGAATTCCGTACCCGGGAGGGCGTCGCCCGCGCCGTCAACGGCGTCAGCTACAGCGTCGAGGCCGGCCAGACGCTCGCCGTCCTGGGCGAGTCAGGGTCGGGCAAGAGCGTCACCGCCCAGGCCATCATGGGCATTCTCGACACCCCGCCCGGTTACGTGGTCGGCGGCGAGGTTCGGTTTCGGGGCGACGACATCCTGGCGCTGCCGGAGGAGGACCGGCGAAAGCTTCGAGGTGCGGAGATCGCGATGATCTTCCAGGACGCGCTGTCGGCCCTGAACCCGGTATTCACGGTGGGCTGGCAGATCGGGGAGATGTTTCGCGTGCACCGAGGCACGTCCCGCCAGGAGGCCAAGGCGAAGGCCGTCGAACTGATGGACCGGGTCCGGATCCCGTCGGCCAAGGACCGGGTCAACGACTATCCCCACCAGTTCTCCGGCGGCATGCGCCAGCGCGTGATGATCGCGATGTCCATCGCCCTCGACCCGTCCGTCCTCATCGCGGACGAACCCACGACGGCTCTGGACGTCACCGTCCAGGCCCAGGTGATGGACCTGCTCCAGGAGTTGCAGCGCGACTCGGGGATGGGGCTGATCCTGATCACGCACGACCTCGGGGTCGTTGCGGACGTGGCCGACAAGTGCGCGGTGATGTACGCGGGCCGCATCGTGGAGATCGCCGACGTGCACGACTTGTACGCCCGTCCCGCGCACCCGTACACGAAGGGTCTGCTCGGGTCGATCCCACGGCTCGACCTCAAGGGCCACGAGATGTCGGTGATCAAGGGTCTGCCGCCGACGCTGACCAAGCTGCCCAGCGGATGCTCGTTCCACCCCCGGTGCGCCTATCGGCGGGACCGCTGCGAGAGCGACGCCCCGCCCCTCTACCAGGTGGCGGCCAACCGCGGTAGCGCGTGCCACTACTGGGAGGAGGTCCTTCGTGAAAGCGCCAAGTGAGGTCGTCCTCGAGGTCCGCGATCTGGTGAAGCACTTCCCGTTGACCAAGGGCGTGGTGTTCAAGCGCAAGGTCGGCGCCGTCCAGGCGGTCGACGGGGTCAGCTTCGACCTGCACCGCGGCGAGACCCTGGGCATCGTCGGGGAGTCCGGCTGTGGCAAGTCGACGGTGGCGAAGCTGCTCATGGGCCTCGAGGCCCCGACGTCCGGGTCGGCGTATTTCAAGGACCAGGACATCTTCACCCTCGGCGCCGCCGAGAAGCGCCGGCTGCGCCGTGACATCCAACTGGTCATGCAGGACCCTTACTCCTCGCTGAACCCCCGCATGACGGTCGCCGACATCGTCGGGGAACCGTTCGAGATCCACCCCGACGTCGCGCCGAAAGGCGACCGGGATCGCAAGGTCAAGGACCTGCTGGACGTGGTCGGGCTGAACCCCGAGCACATCAACCGATATCCGCACCAGTTCTCCGGCGGGCAGCGCCAGCGCATCGGGATCGCCCGGGCGTTGGCCCTGCGGCCGGAGATCATCATCTGCGACGAGCCGGTGTCGGCCCTGGACGTGTCGATCCAGGCCCAGGTGATGAACCTGCTCGAGAGCCTGCAGGACGAGTTCGGGCTCTCCTACATCTTCATCGCCCACGATCTGTCGGTCGTCCGCCACCTCTCGGACCGGGTCGGCGTGATGTACCTGGGCCGCATCGCCGAGATCGGCACGGACCTCGACATCTACGACCACCCGACCCACCCGTACACGCAGGCACTGCTGTCGGCCGTTCCCGTGCCGGATCCGACCTTCGCGGGAACGGCGGACCATCATCCGCCTCGAGGGGGACGTGCCCAGCCCGGCCAACCCGCCGTCGGGCTGCCGGTTCCGGACGCGCTGCTGGAAAGCGAAGGACATCTGCGCGGAGCAGGTCCCGGAGCTCATCGTGCGGGTGGCGGACCACCCGAGCGCGTGCCACTTCGCCGAGGAGCGCGACGTCGTCCCGACGGCGGACTGACGGGCCGGGCGGTCAGCCGATCAGCTTGCCGGCCTGGCCGCCGACCCGCGTGACCTGCCGACCGAGCGGCGGTAGAGGAGTGCCGTCGCGGCGTACCCGACGGTGATCGCGCACAGGACGGGATACGACTTCCCGCTCTCCGGCACGGTCAGCGCCGCGGCCGCGGCCGCGGAGACGAACGCGACGTTGAAGAGCACGTCGTAGAAGGAGAAGACGCGGCCGCGGTACGCGTCGTCGACGGACTCTTGCACCGTCGTGTCGACGCAGATCTTGATCGACTGCGCGGTGATGCCCAGGACGAAGGCGGCGGCGACGAGCGGCGGCTCGGCGTACGGCATCCCGAGGGCGAAGCCGAACACGGCGGACGCGGCGAGGCAGCCGACGATCCAGCGCGGCTTGCCCAGCTTCGGCGTCACCTCGGGGGTGACCACGGCGGCGACGAAGAACCCCAGCCCGGACGCGGCGAAGACGAGCCCCAGCCCGGTGAGCGCGGCCTCGGTGTCGGCCGGGTCGTTGAAGTGGTTGCGGTAGAGCAGCAGGGTCACGATCGTCGAGACGCCGTAGCAGAAGCGGTGCGCCCCGATCGCGAGGAGCGCGTCGCGGGCGGCCGTGCGGGCCCAGACGTGCCGGGCCCCGTCGGCGAGCCCGGCCGCGACATGGCGGACGGCCTCGCGCGCGCCGGGCCGGGCCGGGTCGAAGTCCGGGCCGAGCAGGTCGGCGTCCATCCGGCACGCGAGCGCGGACGACACGAGGTACAAGGCGGCCCCGCCCAGCATGATCGACGGGTCACGCCCGGCACCGTCTGGCGCGAGGGTGTGCAGCCCGAAGCCGATCCCGCCGCCGACGATCGCCGCCAGCGACCCGGACGTCGTCGACACGGAGTTCGCCATGATCAGCTCGCGCCTGGTCACGACGTGCGGCAGGGCGGCCGAGAGCGCGGCGAGGTAGAAGCGGTTGACCGACAGGGTCGCGAGCGCCGCGACGTACAGCGCGGGCCCGGTGACCCCGCTCCACGCGAGCGCGGCGACGACGCCGACCATCGCGGCACGCACCACGTTCGCCCACACGAGCACCTGCCGCCGGCGCCACCGGTCGAGCAGCACGCCGGCGAACGGGCCCACAATCGTGTAAGGCAGCAGCAGGGTGGCGAAGGCGCCCGCGGCCGCCGAGGCGGTCGTGGCCTTCTCCGGGGTGAAGAACACGTAGGACGCGAGGGCGACCTGGAACAGCCCGTCCGAGGCCTGCGAGGTGAGCCGGGTTCCGTACAGGCGGCGGAAGTCGCGATGCCGCACGACGGCGCGGAAATCGGAACCGAACGACACGGGACGACACTACGGGCCGGGCCTCCTCGCACGGTCCGGTAGCGTCGGGCGGCCGGGTGTCTTCGCCGGGACAGGGAGGGGGCGGCGTGCTCCGCCGAACTGTCCGCAGCGCCGCGGCGGCGCTGGCCGCGGCCGCGCTGCTCGCCGGTTGCACGGGCGGGTCCGCCGAGCTCGCCGTGGGCTCGGGGCCGGGCAGCCGGGGCGGGACGCTGATCGTGCTCGGCACGTCCGACCTGGCGCACGCGGACCCGTCCGCGGCGACCCGCTCGACGTCGGCGGTGCTGCTGCGCGCGGTCAGCCGTCAGCTGGTCAGCTATCCGGCCGCCGACGGTGCGGCCGGGACGGTCCCGGTGCCGGACCTGGCCGAGGAACTTCCCGTCGGGGCGGACGGGCGCACGTACACGGTGCGGATCCGGGTCGGCGCGCGCTGGAACACCGTCCCGCAGCGGCAGATCACCGCCGTCGACGCGATCCGCGGGATCCAGCGCTCCTGCTACCCGGGCCGCCCCGCCCGCTCGCCGGTGCTGCTCGCGGACGTCGTCGAGGGCCTCGCGGCGTTCTGCGCCGGGCTCGCCCGCGTCCCGCGCAAGGCCGTGGCGGTCGCGGCGTACCTGGCCGCCCACGAGGTGGCGGGCCTGTCCGCGGTGGACGAGCGCACGCTGCGGATCCGGCTGACGCGTCCCGCGGCGGACCTGCCCGACCTGCTCGCCCAGCCGGCGGCGTCCCCGGTGCCGATCGAGGCCCTGGGCGCCCTGCCGGGTTCGCCCGCGGCGGACGCGGCCGCCGTTGCCTGCGGCCCGTACAAGGTGAGCCGTCACGACCCCGACCTCGGCTACACCCTCGAGCGCAACCCCGCCTGGGACGCGGCGACCGACCCCGTCCGCAAGGCGTGGGTCGACCGCATCGACATCGTCCTGGGGGCGGACGCCGACGTCGTCCAGCGCCGGCTCGAGGACGGGTCGGCCGACCTCGCCTGGGACACGACGGTGCCGGCGGACCGGGCCCGCGCCCTCGCCGCCGCCGGGGACGCGCGGCTGGCGCTGCTCCCGACCGGCGGGCTGGACCCCTACCTCGCGATCAACGTCGCCTCACCGGCGGCGAAGGGGGCGCTCGCGGTGCCTGGCGTCCGGCGGGCCTTGAACGCCGCCGCCGACAAGGCGGCCGTGGCGGCGCTGGCCGGCGGGCCGCCGCTGGCCGAGCCCGCCGAGCAGGCGCTCACCCCGCCGGTGTCCGGGTACCTGCGCCGGGCGGGGGTCTCGCCCGACCACGCCGGGGACGCGGACACGGCACGCGCCTTGTTGCGTACGGCCGGGTACCCGGACGGGCTGCGGCTCCGGCTGGTCTACCGCAACGCGGGCGACCATCCCGCGATCGCCCGCGCGCTCGCGACCGCGCTCGGCGAGGCCGGGATCGAGCTGACCCTCGCCCCGGTCGACGCCGGCACGTTCTACGACGGGCTGCTGTCGAACCGGGCCGCGACCAGGGCCGGGCGCTGGGACCTGGCCCTCGCCGGCTGGGGCCCGGACTGGTTCGGCGCGGCAGGGCGGTCGATGCTCGGCCCGCTGGTCGACGGGCGCCGGTGCGGGGCGGACTCGGTGAACTACGCGTGCTTCTCCGACAACGCGGTGAACCGGGCGCTGGACGCTGCCCTGGCGGCACCGTCGGCGGCCGCGGCCGGCCCGCTGTGGCGGGCGGTCGACACGCTCGTCACCTCCCGGATGCCCCTCGTCCCCCTGCGGACGCGCGCGGTCGCCGTGTACCGCTCCGCCCGGGTGCAGGGGCCGGGCGCCGTCCCGTTCCTGCTCGCCTACGACCCCACCAACATGTGGCTCGCCGACCCGGGCGGATCTTGACGCGTACCGCATCCGCCGGGGTGGCGGACGGTGGTGGCGTCGCTCATGGGGTGTGTCCGAATAAACGAAAGGGCGGGACGCCGAAGCGTCCCGCCCTCTCAGTTCCGACTACGCGTCAGCGCTCGACCTCACCGGTACTTACGGGCTCGGTCGACCGCTTCCCTCACTTCGGCAGGTCCCCCGAAAACCCGTGGGGGGCCCTACCTCCGTTCGGTCAGCGCTCGACCTCACCGGTACTTACGGGCTCGGTCGACCGCTTCCCTCACTTCGGCAGGTCCCCCGAAAACCCGTGGGGGGCCCTACCTCCGTTCGGTCAGCGCTCGACCTCACCGGCGATGAACTTCTCCACCAGCCGGTGGCACTCGTCGTCCGCGTACTGCTCCGGCGGGGACTTCATGAAGTACGACGACGCGGACAGGATCGGGCCGGCGATCTTGCGGTCCAGCGCGATCTTCGCGGCCCGGACGGCGTCGATGATGACGCCGGCAGAGTTCGGGGAGTCCCACACCTCGAGCTTGTACTCGAGGTTCAGCGGGGTGTCGCCGAAGCTGCGGCCCTCGAGGCGGACGTACGCCCACTTGCGGTCGTCGAGCCACGGCACGTGGTCGCTCGGGCCGATGTGGACGTCTGCCTTGCGCATCTCGTGCGGGATCTGCGAGGTGACCGACTGGGTCTTGGAGATCTTCTTCGACATGCAGGCGCTTGCGCTCGAGCATGTTCTTGAAGTCCATGTTGCCGCCGAAGTTGAGCTGGTACGTGCGCAGCAGCTCGACCCCGCGGTCCTCGAAGAGCTTGGCCATGACGCGGTGCGTGATCGTCGCGCCGACCTGGGACTTGATGTCGTCGCCGATGATCGGGACGCCGGCGTCGGTGAACTTCTTCGCCCAGACCGGGTCGGAGGCGATGAAGACCGGCAGCGCGTTGACGAAGGCGACGCCCGCGTCGATGCAGCACTGCGCGTAGTAGCGGTCGGCCTCCTCCGAACCCACCGGAAGGTAGGAGACGAGGACGTCGACCTTCGCGGCCCGCAGGGCGGCGGTCACGTCGACCGGCTCGTCGTCTGACTCGTCGATGATGTCGAGGTAGTACTCGCCGAGACCGTCGTAGGTCGGGCCGCGCTGGACGATGACGCCGGAGGGCGGCACGTCGGCGAACTTGATCGTGTTGTTCTCGCTGGCGCCGATGGCCTCGGACAGGTCGGTGCCGACCTTCTTGGCGTCCACGTCGAACGCGGCGACGAACTCGACGTCGCGGACGTGGTACGGCCCGAACTGGACGTGCATCAGGCCGGGAACCCGCAGCGACGGGTCGGCGTCCTTGTAGAACTCGACGCCCTGGACGAGCGACGCGGCACAGTTGCCGACGCCGACGATTGCTACGCGTACCGAGCCCATGTTCGGGTGCTCCTTCAAAGGGATTATCTGCCGGTCGCGGGCGGAGGGTCCGTCCGCGTGGCGTGCTGGGGGGTGTGAGGGTGCCCTGCCGAATGCTCGGCGGAGCTTGTCGCGGAGGTGCCTGTCGCGGGGGTGCCGGCCCCCGTCAGTTCGGCCGTGTTGCCGATCTCGCGCTCGGTGGCGATGAGCTCGTTGAGCCACCGCACCTCGCGCTCGACGGACTCGAGGCCGTGCCGCTGGAGTTCGAGGGTGTAGGCGTCGACCCGCTCGCGGGTCCGGGTGGCATGTGCGCGGACGCCGTCGAGGCGCTCCTCGAGCCGGCGGCGCCGGCCTTCCAGGATCCGCAGGCGCACGGCCGCGTCCGTGCGACCGAAGAATGCGAACCGAACACCGAAGCTGTCGTCTTCCCACTCCGAGGGGCCCGCTTCGGCCATGAGAGCGGAGAAGTGGTCCTTGCCGTCGGCAGTCAGCGCGTACACGATCTTCGCCCGCTTGCCGGCCAGGGGTGCGGTCGCCTCGTTGCGCGGCACCTCCTCGGCGATCAGACCCTCGCCGAGAAGCTGCTTGAGGCACGGGTACAGCGAGCCGTAGGAGATGGCTCGCAGCGTCCCGAGCAGGGAGTTGAGCCGCTTGCGCAGTTCGTACCCGTGCATCGGCGACTCGTGCAGGATGCCGAGTACGGCGAGTTCGAGGACGCTGCTGCGCTTGCTCATGCTCGCCTCCCGCTCTCGTCGCCTGCGGTGCATTACGTTGCGCCTGTCGGCCGGTTCGATACATCGAGCCGTTGTATCGGCGTGTTGTATCGGCTGGCTCTATCGGGCTGATGTATCGCTCCGATACATCGAACCATAGGTCACCCCCGCGGACCGCGCAACGACACCCCCCGCCGGGTTGCCGGTCGTGTCCCGTTTCGTCCGGGTTCGTCCGCCGTGATGCTCCCCACCCGCATAAAGGGTGAGTCAGGTCGTCTGCTGAGCCTTCGGAACCTCCGGCGGGCCCGGCTACGCTCGTGTACATGTGGTCCCAGCGCGCGTACGTCGACTACTCGCTGCAGCGGCGAGCGACGTTGGTCGCGCTGTTCGGAGCCGGCGCGGTGACTCCCACCGATGTCTGCGACGCTGACCCCTACCTGCTGCGCGCAGCGAAATACCATGGCGAACCGACCCGGACGCCTTGCCCGGTCTGCCGGAGAGAGCCGCTCACGCACGTGACCTACGTGTTCGGCGACGAGCTCGGCCAGTACTCGGGGCGGATCAAGGCGACGAGGGAACTGGAACCGATGGCCCGGGAGTTCGGAGAGTTCCGGGTCTACGTCGTCGAGGTGTGCAAGAGCTGCGCCTGGAACCATCTCAGCTCGTCTTATGTCCTCGGCGACGGCGTTGCTCGCACCCGGGGCCGCCGTCGCCAGGCCGCCGAGGAGTAGTCACCGTATGAGTCCCTTCCGCCGCGACGACCGCGACGAGGAGCAGCCGACCCAGGGTGGTCCCGCCGTCCCAGGCGACGACCAGTGGTTCCGCCCTGAGGAGTCGAGCCCTGCCGCGCCTACGTCCGGGCCTGCATCCGGGCGCGGGAAGGGGAAGCCCGCCAAGGGCTCGGAGAAGAAGGGTCCCGCCGAGAAGGGGGCCGAGAAGGCACGCCGACAAGGGGGGCCGCAAGGGCAAGGGTGTCCCCGCCGCGCCGCCGCCCCCGCCCGAGGACGCGCCGACCGAGCTGTTCCACCGGCCCGACAACTGGGCCGACGTCGCCCCCGCAGTTGTTGCGGCGGGTGCCGAGACCGGTCCGATCGACCTGGTCACCGAGGCACCGCCCAAGCCCGCCGAAGAAGAAGAAGCACCGGTTCCAGAAGGCCATGTGGTCGCTGCTCGTTCTCGGCACCGTGGGGTTCTTCCTGCTGTTGATGGCGTACACGAAGATCGAGGTTCCGGATCCGAACGAGAGCGCCCGCAAGCAGACCTCGCTCGTCCTCTACGCCGGCGGCAAGGAGGAGATCGGCCGGTTCGGCGACACCAACCGCACCATCGTCACGCTCGACCGGGTGCCCCTCGCGTTGCGCGACGCCGTGCTGGCCGCGGAGAACCGCAACTTCTACAGCGACAACGGCGTCTCGCCGAAGGGCATGGCCCGCGCGCTGTGGGTGAACCTGCGCGGCGGCTCGACCCAGGGCGGCTCGACGATCACCCAGCAGTACGTGAAGAACTACTACCTGACCCAGGAACGGACGATCAAGCGGAAGTTGCGCGAGGGCCTGCTCTCGATCAAGATCGACCGTGAGAAGTCGAAGGACCAGATCCTCGAGGACTACCTCAACACCATCTACCTGGGCCGCGGCGCGTACGGCGTGCAGGCGGCCGCGAAGGCGTACTTCGACAAGGACGTCAGCACGCTGAATACCGCCGAGTCCGCGGTCCTGGCCTCCATCGTCCGCTCGCCGGGTCGCTACGACCCGTCCGAGCGGGCCGGCCTGGCCAACCTCAAGGTCCGGTGGAAGTACGTCGCCGACGCGATGGTCGAGACCGGCAAGCTCACGCCGGAGCAGCGCCTGAAGGTCAAGTTCCCGAAGTTCCCGACGGAGATCAAGGCACCCCAGCGCTACGGCGGCGACCGCGGCTACATCCTCACGGCGGTCCGCAAGGAGCTGCAGGCCCGCGGCCTGACGAAGGAAGACATCGAGAACGGCGGCCTGCGGATCGTCACGACCCTCGACCCGCGCGCCCAGGTGGCGGCGCGCGACGCGGTGGAGAGCCAGTTCCCGAAGAAGAAGAACAAGGGCCTGCGGGTCGGCCTGGCCGCCGTGGAGCCGAAGACCGGCCGCATCATCGCCATGTACGGCGGCGACGACTTCCTCGGCCCCCAGAAGTACGCGCAGGTCAACACGGCGACCGTGCCGATCCAACCGGGGTCGACCCTCAAGCCGTTCACCCTGGCCGCGGCCCTGGAGAAGAAGTACACCCTGAGCAGCACCTTCTACGGCAACTCCCCGCTGCAGCTGCCGGGCTCGCCGCCGGTCAACAACGAGTTCGACGACGACTACGGCTCCTCCGTGACCCTCAAGAGGGGGCTCGAGCAGTCGATCAACACCGTCTACGTCGACGCCACCCAGCGCATCGGCGCGTCCACCGTCCGGAGGGCGCTCGTCCGCGCGGGCATCCCGAACGACGCCCCCGGTCTCGCGACCAACGCCCGCATCACCCTGGGCATCGCCTCGCTGCGGGCGACCGAGGTGGCGGACGCGTACGCGACTCTGTGCGGCGAGGGCATTCACGCCGAACAGCACATGGTCGAGCGCGTCCTCGGGCCGAACGGCGGCGAGCTGCCGATCACCCGCCCGGAGATCTCGGCCAAGCCGGTCTTCGACCCGTACGTGGTCTCGGAGACCATCAAGGCGATGGAGGGCGTCGTCGACCACGGCACGGGGACGAAGGCGAAGAAGCTCGGCCGCCCCGTCGCCGGCAAGACCGGCACGCACCAGGACCTGACCGCGTGGTTCAGCGGTTGCACCCCGCAGCTCGCGGCGTCGGTCGTGTACTTCAAGAACGACGGCACCGACTCCCTCGACGGCTCCGCCGGCATGGAGACGTTCTTCGGCGGCACGTACCCGACGCTGACGTGGACCGCGTTCATGAAGGCCGCGCTCAAGGGCCAGCCGATCGAGAAGTTCAAGGTCGCCAAGCGCGGCGACGAGACCGCGGCGCCGGCCCCGACCGAGAACCCCTACGACACGTCCTCCGGGTTCGACGGACTCGACCCGACCGCGCCGCCGGCCGGGCCCGAGGCCACGAAGGGCCCGGTGTTCCCGGAGTTCGACCCAGGGCCCGACACCTTCAGCCCGGCGCCGAGTCCCACCCCGACCCCCGACCCGACGGTCCCGCCGCTCGACCCGGGCACGGCACCACCGGCCCCGGCGAACTGTACGAACGACCCGAACGACCCGGACGAGACGAAGGTCTTCCCGTGCGACGCGGGCGAGCCCGCCGAGCCGGAGGGGGTGCAGGCGAACAGCGACGAGAGCCAGTCGGCGCCACCGAGCCCCGCGGCGGACGACGGTGGGCCCGGCACGGGCGACGGGGAAGTGACCGGCACCCCGTAGGGGTCCGCGACCCAGCCTGCCCGGATAGTGCTGCCCGATGCGCGACGATGACCCGATGCTCCGCCTGCCCCCCGTCGCGCCCACGCAGGACGACCGGCTCGTCCGCAGCGGCTGCGAGGTGCTGGGCGGGCCGGCCGGGCGGCGGGTCCGGCCGGGCGGGAGCTGGTGGACGCCGATCCGCGTGCTGCTCGCGCTCACCGCGCTGGTGATGGCGATCGGTGTGCTCGAGCGTGCTCCGTGCCGGGACGACGCCTGGCCGCGCAGCGACGGCTCCCAGTTCGCGCACGCCTGCTACAGCGACGTTCCGCACCTGTACCGCGAGCGCGGGTTCGCCGAGGGCAACCTGCCGTACCTGGACGAGGGCGACTACCCGGCGCTGGAGTACCCCGTCCTCAGCGGCGTGTTCATGGAGGTCGCGGCGGAGCTGTCCCGGCCGCTCGGGGGCAGCACGGTCGACCGGGAGGCGGTCCACTTCTACGACGTGAACGCCGTGCTGCTGGGGGTGGCGGCCCTCGTGACCGTCGTCGCCACGGCGAAGCTGGCGGGGGCGAGACCCTGGGACGCCGCGCTGGTCGCCGTCGCCCCGATCCTCGCGCTCGACGGCACGATCAACTGGGACCTGTTCGCCGTCGCGCTCAGCACGGTCGGGATGCTCGCCTGGGCCCGGGGCAGACCCGTGGCCGCCGGGGTCTGGCTGGGCCTGGCGGTGGCCGCGAAGCTCTACCCGGTCGTGCTGTTCCTGCCGCTGGTGCTCGTCTGCCTGCGGGCAGGCCGGATGCGCGCCTTCTTCCTGGCTGCGCTCGCGGGCGTCGGGAGCTGGGCGGTCGTCAACGTCCCTGTCATGCTGGCGGCGCCGGAAGGGTGGAAGGCGTTCTACACGTTCAACAACGACCGCGGCGCGGACTTCGGGTCGATCTGGTACGTCCTCGACCAGGTCGGGCACCCGGTGGCCAAGCTGGACACCGTGGTCGCCGCGCTGCTCGTCGCCTCGTTCGCGGCGATCACCGTGCTGGCGCTGCTGGCCCCCGTCCGGCCGCGGGTCGGGCAGTTGGGGTTCCTCGCGGTCGCGGCCTTCATCGTCCTGAACAAGGTCTGGTCGCCGCAGTACGCGCTCTGGTTGCTGCCGCTCGCGGCCCTGGCCCGGCCCCGGTGGCGGGACTTCCTGGTCTGGCAGGTCGGGGAGGTCGTGTACTTCTTCGCGGTCTGGTACTACCTGCTCGGCGGGTACGACGACGCGCACGCCCTGCCCACGTCCGGCTACCACGTCGCCGTCGTCGTCCGCCTGGTTGCGCTGGGGTGGCTTGTGGCGGTCGTGGTCCGCGACATCCTCCGGCCGGACCGGGACCCGGTGCGCGCCTCGGGAATGGACGACCCCGCCGGGGGCGTGGTGGACGGCCTGCCCGACCGGGCGGCCCCCGTCCTGCGCCGGCACGCGGGCGCTTCCGCGTGAGCTCGACCGTGCCCGCCCGGCGGGAGCGCCTGGCCGTCCTGCGCCTGCCCGCGGACGCGGTGGACGCTGCGGCGCTGCGGCTGTGGCTACTCACCCGCGCGGCGGTGTTCGTCGTCGTCAGCGCCGGCGCCTGGCTGCTCGCCGGCGACCGGGACGCGACCCGGCCCGTGGGCTATCTCGACCGCTGGACGCAGTGGGACACCGTGCACTTCGTCACCATCGCCCGCTGGGGCTACGACGGCGACCCCGTCACCGGGCCGGCGGCGCCGATCGAGGCGTTCTTCCCCGGCTTCCCGCTGGCGCTGCGGGTCGGGCACGCGTTCGGGCTCGGGTACGTCCCGGCGGGGCTGCTGATCTCGTTCGTCGCGGGCGGAATCGCCGCCGTCGCGCTCGCCCGCATCGCCGCGCTCGAGGCCGGGCCGGGGAGCGACGGCCGAGGCGCTGGCGTCCCGGACCGTCCTGCTGTTCCTGCTCGCGCCGACCGCGATCTTCCTCGCCGCCTGCTACAGCGAGGCCCTGTTCCTGGCATTCGCGCTACCGGCCTGGCTGGCCGCCCGACGCGGCCACTGGGCGCTGGCCGGGGTGCTGGCCGCGGGGGCGTCCGCGACCCGGATCACCGGAGTGTTCCTCGCCGCGGCGCTGGTCGTCGACTTCCTCACCGCCACCGACGGACGCCGCCGCTGGCGGTCCGCGCCGTGGCTGCTGGTGCCCGGCCTGCCGGTGGCCGCGTACTTCGCTTACTTGCACGAGCGGACCGGCGACTGGATGGCCTGGCAGCACGCCCAGGAGAAGGGCTGGTTCCGCGACGTTCCACTGGCCCTGGGAGGCCTTCGAGCGGACGTGGCAAGCCGCGTTCACGCACGAGCAGTCGACGAACTTCGCCTGGATGTTCGGCGCCGAGATCGCTGCCGTGGGGGTCGGGGTCGCGCTGACCGGCTGGCTGCTGTGGCGTCGGCGCTGGGGCGAGGCGACCTACATCGGACTGCAGATCTGGGCGTTCACGACCTCGTCGTGGTTCTTCTCAGTCCCGCGGGCGACGCTGCTGTGGTGGCCGCTGTGGATCGCGCTGGCCGCCTGGAGCCTGCGCAGGCCGGTCGTGTCTTCAGCTGTACCTCGCGCTGCTGGCCCCGCTCATGGTCGTGGTCGCCGTCGCGTTCACGAACGGGCACTGGGCCGGCTGAGCCGGGCGGCTGGCATGCTGGCCCGCTATGACTGACGCTCCCGCGCTGACCTATCGAGGACTACGCCGCCGGGACCGGCGCCGAGATCGCGGCCTTCGCCGCGCTGGTGGAGGGCAAGGACCTCGCCGCCCCGGTGCCCGGGTGCCCGGAGTGGGATCTGGCCGGCCTGATCACGCACACCGGCGTCGTGCACCGGTGGGCGACGCGGATCCTCGAGACGTCCGCGACGGCGCCGCCCGCGTTCGGCGACCTCGCCGCCGCGGTCCCCGACCGAGCCCGCGGAACTCGTGGCCTGGCTGGCCGGCGGCGCGCCCCCGCTGCTCGCAGCCCTGGCCGCCGGCGACCCCGCGTCCGCCGTGTGGGGCTGGGGCGGCGACACCCGGGCCTGGTGGGCGCGACGACTGCTGCACGAGACGACCCTGCACCGCGCGGACGCCGAGATGGCAATCGGCTGCGAGCCCGAGATCGCCGCGGACGTCGCCCTGGACGGGATCGACGAGTTCCTCGACAACCTGCCCGCGGTGCACGGGTGCGAGGAGACGACCCTGCACGGCTCCGGCGAGACGCTGCACCTGCACGCGACCGACGCCCCGGGCGAGTGGACGATCACGCTGACCCCGACGGGCTTCACCTGGGAGCGGGGGCACTCGAAGGCGTCCGTCGCCGTCCGTGGCACCGTCGCCGACCTGCTCCTGGTCGTCTACGGCCGGCGCCGCGTCGTCGACGAGGAGCGGTACCAGGTGTTCGGGGACACGGAACTCTGGGCGCGCTGGGTCGCGAACTCCCGGACGTGAGGCGTGCCCGGCGGCGGTCGGGGTAGCCGTCGGGGATGAATCGACATCGTGTGGAGGCCGAGGGCCTCGTGGAGCCCGAGGGCGTGAACGCCGGCTCGGCGTCCTCGACGGCCGAGTCGGCAAAAGGCGCACCGCAGTCCAGGCCGACGTCTGAGCTCCTGCGGGGCGGGCGCCCGGAGCTGGCCGGCGAGCAGTGGCCGCCGGAGCCCGACGGCGACCTGGCCGTCCCGCAGTGGAGCGCGTTCGACGCGGGCGGACCCTCGCTCGAGCAGAGCGTCGAGGAGGCACGCGTAGATCACCGCTGACCCGGAACCGACTTCGTCCGCCCCCGGGTGGGCTGCTAACGTGCACCATCCGGTCGCGCTCGCGCAGATCGGTCCGGGGCTGTAGCGCAGCTGGTAGCGCACCTGCATGGCATGCAGGGGGTCAGGGGTTCGAATCCCCTCAGCTCCACGAGGACGCCGGAAGAGTGGTCCACGCGAAAATGCGGGCCGGTTTGGTCAGGCCTGCACCCGGAGGCGTCCCTCGTGCAGGGGCACCCGGTGCTTGCGGTTCTCCCACTTGTCGTTGCGGGTGCGGACCTTCTCGAACTCCCACGACCGGAAGCCCGCCGCGACGGCGAGGTCGCCCAGCCAGCGTTCGACCGGGACGTGGACGCCGTAGGGCGCCGAGTCGCCGATGACGAAGCACACCCGCCCGCCGGGGGCGGTGGCCGTCCGGATCCGCGCCCAGGCCGCGGCCATGTCGTCGAAGTACGCCACGATCATCGAGTGGTAGGCCTTGCGGCCGCTCTTGGCCCGGCGGACCTCCGCGAGCTCGGCGTAGATCCCCGCGAGCTCGGCCCGGATCGGGGCGAGCGCCGCCGACTCCGCCAGGACCGCCGCCCCGTCGTAGCGGGCCATCTGCTGCGAGCAACTGCGGATCAGCCGGCCGCGCAGCGGCTCCAGGTCGGACCACGAGGTGACGTCCCCGAGGAAGGTCATCTCGAGCCGGGCGCTGTCGGCGTAGTCGTAGTTATTGGCGTACGGCGGTGAGGTGAGGACGAGGTCGGCCCACCCGTCGGGGACGTCGAACGCGTCGCGCACGTCGGCCTCGGCCAGCGCGGCGGGCGGGGGAGCCGGCTGCTCGGCCTGCCGGGCGCGCATGTCGGCGCTCATCGCCGCGACCTGCGCGCGGAAGGCATCGCGCGGGGAGGCTACCCGGGACTTCGTCTGGGCGGGCAGGACGTACTGCCACTGCGCGGTGCCGACGGGGGAGCACCGGCGCAGGATGGCGACGAGGGCCAGCCAGAGCAGGTCGTCGACGTCGTCCCCGGCCCGGTGCGCCCCGGCGGCGTCGCGCAGCGCGAGCAGCGGCACCAGCGCGGCCGGCGGGAAGCACTTGGCGGTCAGCGCGCTCACCGCGCCCGCCCGCGGGCGCAGGGTGGCCGCGGCGGCGAGCACACGCTCGGCCCGGTCGGCGAACTCGCCGGCGTCCGCGGGCCAGGCCAGCTTGGCGCGGGCGACCCGCGCGACGAACGGGTGCAGCTCCACCCCGGCGGACGCGGCGCCCACGGCCTGGGCGGCGAGCAGGGTCGTCCCCGAGCCCGCGAAGGGGTCGAGCACCCGGGTTGCGCCGTTCGCCACGACCTCGTCGGCGGCCCACTGCGCCGAGAACCCCGCCGAGTACCGGAACCAGCGGTGCACCGGCAGGCTCATGTTGGCGGCGAAGGTCGTGCTGGACGGCGCCACCGGCTCACCCTATGCGGGCTCGGCGGGTGCACTAGCGTGCGGGCATGCCCCGTGTCCGCAGTGCCCAGAGCGCCGGCGGCGCGGTCGGTCAGGACCGCCTGTTCACGCTGCCGAAGGCCGTGATCGTGCTGGACGGGTCAGGTGACGGGGCGTCAGAGTATGTCGACGCCCTCGGCGGCGCGCTCGTGGCACTGCTCACCGAGGACCCGGCGGCCGACCTCGCCGGCGTCCTCGGCCGGGCGATCGCGGACGCGGCAGAGACCGCGGGGGGCGCGTCCTCGACGGTGGCGATCGCCCGCTGGGACGCCCAGACGGCCGATGCGCTGGTCCTCGGCGACAGCCGGGTCGCGGCGATCGGGCTGAACGGGACGGTGACGGAGCTCTGCGACAAGCGGGTCGACGCGGTCGCGGCGGCGCAGCGGGAGCGCTACCAGTCGAGGCTGCGCGAGCGGCACGGGTTCGACGACGTCCACGCCGGGCTCGTCGCGGAGTTGCAGGCCGAGCGGGCGCGGGTGCGCAATACCCCGGGCGGCTACCCGATCGCCGCGTCCGACCCGGCGGCGGCCGCGCAGGCGCTGACGGCGAGCTGGCCACTCCAGAGCCTGGCCGCCCTCGGGCTCGCCACGGACGGGGCGTGGCGCGGGCGGCACACGTACCAGGAGATCCCGCCGTGGCCGATGCTGCACAAGCGGATCGAGTTCCTCGCCCCGAAGGCGCTGCTCGTCGCGGTGACGCAAGCGGAGGCGGACGATCCCGACGGCTGGCGCTGGCCGCGCCTCGTCCGCCACGACGACAAGACGCTGGCCGTCGTAAGCCTGCGGTGACGGGTTTCTGACGGTTTGTCAGGGGTCGTCTCGGCACGGCACGGCTCATGATCCGTAGAGTCGGGGGACCAGGACCGACGAGAGGACGCCCGAGACATGGCCGGTGAGTTCACCATCAGCAAGCACGTCGAGCTCCCGGCCACCCAGAACGAGGTGTGGGCGGCGGTCACGACCCGGGCGGGGCTCACCGCCTGGTTCATGCCGATGGACGTAGGGCCAGGCCCCGACGGCCGGCCGCCGACGGGGCCCGGAGTGGTGTGGGAGCCCCCCGTCCGCTTCGCGATCCGGACCCCGCCCGACGTCGTAGGGGACTCGCACGCGTTCGACTACTCGATCGAGCCGCTGGCGGACGGCACCTGCGTCCTGCACTTCGAACACCGCGGGGTCGGCAGCGACGCCGAGTACACCTCGACCCGCGACGGCTGGGACATGTACTTCCACACGCTGCACCAGTACCTGCGGTACTTCCCGGGGCGGCCGGCGAGTTACGTGACCGCGGAGGGCCCGGCGTCGTCGAAGGCGCCGGAGCGGTGGGCCGACCTGCTGGCCGCGCTCGAGCTCGACCCGGCGCCCGCCGACCGGTCGCCGGTGTGCTTCGTTCAGGACGGGCTGCCGGAGGTCATCGGCGTCGTCGACTACCTCGGGCCGGGCTTCCTCGGCATCCGCACGGCGGACGCGATGTACCGCTTCCACGGCCGGTCCAAGCTCGGCCTGCCGGTCGCCGTCGGCCACCACCTCTTCGCGCCCGGCGCTCGGCGCCGAGGCCCCGGAAGACGGTCGAGGCGGCGGCTGCGTGGCAGGCGTGGATGGCCGGCGTCTTCGGCTAGAAGGCCCGCAAGACCCCGCAGCACGGGCATTATCACGGGATCTTGATCGACGACAAGTATTTGCAAAAGCAAATGGATGGTAAAGCAACGGCCGTTTGAACGATCAGCCCGCTCCCGGCCGCACCCGAAAACTCTGCTGTCTCCGCCACATGGGCGGGACCGGCGGACGGGTCGAAGAACCCCCCGCATCGGCTAAATCGTCAATCTCTTGGGGGATTTTCGCATGTCCAAGTACTTCGCCCGTCCGAGCGCCAAGGCCCTCGCCATCGTCATCCCGCTGTCGATCGGCGCCGTCGCCATGCCGGCCATCGCGATTGCCGCGGCGTCGCCGGGTACCTACGCCGGCTGCCTGCGTACGGTTGACGGGGGATTCGGCGGCGACGTCGGTGACCTCGACAAGGTCAAGGCAAACTCCGACACCCCGTCGAGCTCCTGCACCAGCGGCGAGACTGCCGTCACTTGGAGCGCGGCCGGCATCAAGGGCGACAAGGGCGACAAGGGCGACACGGGCGACAAGGGTGCGGACAGCACCGTTGCCGGCCCGCAGGGCGAAAAGGGCGACCAGGGCGACACCGGCCCGCAGGGTGACAAGGGTGCGGACAGCACCGTTGCCGGCCCGCAGGGCGACAAGGGCGACAAGGGCGACACCGGCCCGCAGGGTCCCATCGGCGTCACCGGTAACCAGGGCAACCCGGGTGCGGACAGCACGGTCCCTGGTCCCAAGGGCGAGCAGGGTGAGCCTGGTGCCGCGGGTGCGGACAGCACTGTCGCCGGCCCCAAGGGCGACAAGGGTGACCAGGGTGAAGCTGGCACGAACGGCGTGTCCGGCTACGACGTCAACTCCGCAGTCGTCAGCGTCGGCGGCGGCGCGTCGCGCTTCTACACCGTCAATTGCGACTCCGGTCTCAAGCCGATCGGTGGCGGCGCTCGCGGTGACAACCACATCAACCTGCAGTCGTCCAGCGTGTCGACCAACGGCAACGGCTGGCGCGTCCGGGTCTCGAACACCAGCAGCAACTCGCACAGCGTCACCGTCAGCGCGATCTGCGCGGCTGTCTGACCCTGACGCTCCAGGTCTGAACCCGCGGCCGGGAACCCTTCAGGGGTTCCCGGCCGCGGCGCGTTCCGGGCGGGGCCGCAGGCCTGACACAGCGTTAGGACCCGTGCGGACGCGGGGCGGGAGCAACAAGCTCACGCCGACGACGATCGCGACCGCCGCGACGACGGCGCTGAAGATCTCGCCGCCGGCCCGCAGGCCGAAGGCGTTCACCATCGCGCCGGCGCCGATCACCGGCAGGCACAGCCCGGCATACAGGACCGCGAAGAACGTCGAGTTGGTCTCGCCGCGCCGGGCCGGCGGGCAGTCGGCGTTGATGCTCGCGAGCCCGTGCCCGAGGGCCAGGCCGATCCCGAGGCCGACGACGACGGAGCCGGCGAGCAGCAGGCTGACGTTGCCCGAACGCGAGGCTGACCGCCTGCAGCGCGGAGGCCAGCACCAGTCCCGGCGCACGTCAGCTGCAAGGCGCGCGCGCGGCGGCACGAACTGCCCGGCGAGCTGCCCGCCGGCGATCGACGCGAAGCACAGCGCGACCAGGAGGCCGGCCAGCGCGAGGTTGGAACTGCCGACGATCTGGACGAGGAACAGCCCGGCGACGGAGTTCAGTACGCCCGAGGACGGCGAACCCGGCCCCGCCCGCGGCAGCCGCGCGCCAGAACGCGCCACGGACCTCGGCGGGGACGCCGAGCCGCTGCGGACGGAAGACGGCCGCGGACCCGCGTCGGCCCGGCTCGAGCACCCGCCACAGCGTGAGCGCGGCGACCGCCAGCAGGACCGAGGTGGACGAGTAGGGCAGGTGCAGCGGGCTGCGGCAGGTACTGCGGCCGTCAGGCCGCCGAGCCCGGTGCCGGCCGCGAGCCCGCCGCTGTTGACCGCGACGGACGCCGCGGCCGCGCGCTTGCGGCGGCTCGGCGGCGCGAGGTCGACCATCGTCGCCGTCGCCGTCCCGGTGACCAGGCCGGTGGACAGCCCGGAGACCAGGCGACCCTACCACGAGCGCCTCGACGTTGCCGGCGGCCAGGAAGACCGCGTCGGACAGCGCCGAGGCCGCGAGGCGCGGCGAGCAGGACGGGCCGGCGCCCGATCGCGTCCGACAGCGCCCCGAAGCCGAGCAGGCCCACGAGGACGCCGACGGCGTACAGGCCGAAGATCACGGTGATCGTCAGCGGGGAGAACGCGAACTCCGCCCGCCACAGCGGGTACAGCGGCGTCGGCAGCGTCGCGCCCGCCATGACGGCGAAGAACGCGAAGCCGACCAGCCAGCACCGAGGGCCCAGTCGGCCGACCGGACTGCTCATTCGGCGAGGTCCACCATCGCCGTGATCTTCTCCGGCCGCACGCGCACGACGACCTCGCCGGGGACGCCGTTGCGCTCGGCGTACTCGCTCGCGCGCTCGGCGCCCATGTACCGGCCGCCGAGGCGGCCCGCCCACGCGCACACCTGCTCGGGATCGTCGACCAACCGGGCCCGGCCGCGGATGCTCAGGAAGGCGAACGGCGGCGCCTCGTCGTCCCAGCACAGGGCGACGCGGTCGTCCCGGGTGATCGCCTTGCCCTTGACCGTGTCGAGCCCGGTGGTGAAGACGATCTCGCCGTCGTCCAGGTCGACCCAGACGGGTACGACGTGCGGGCTGCCGTTCGCGCGGACGACCGCGAGCTTGGCGGTCTTCGGCGGGTCGGCGGTGACGAACTGCTGCCACCAGCCCTCGGGGGCGGCCTGGTATCCCATGGCGGTGACTCCCTCGTTCGCGGTCACCGGGACCAACCCGCGATCCCCGCCGATCCTTCCGCCCTCAGGATTCGGTGACCGCGTCGAAGTACGTCGTCGTCATCCGGGTGTCGACGTTGAGCATCGCGCCGACCTGCGGCGGCTCGATCTTCTTCGGCAGCATCAGCAGCGACACCTGCATGTGCGGGGTCTCGGCGAACCAGCACCGCCGCTTGCCCCAGGTGAAGGGGCTGAGGGAGCGGTTCGTGGCGGCCAGCCCGGCCTCCGCGAGGATCTTCCCTGCGGCTGACCGGCCCGGTCGCGGCCTTGGGCGCGGCGAGCCCGATGCCGTGGGCGGTGCCACCGCTGACGACGAGCAGGTGGCCCGAGTGGCGCGCCTTCTGCTGCCGGTAGCCGTAGCGTTCGCCGCGCTCGACCGGGATCACGTCGAGCACCGTCGCGTGCGCGGTCAGCGCCCCGCGGTCGCCCAGCCACAGGCGGGTGCCGACGCGCGGGCGGAACTTGGTGCGCGGGAAGCGCTTGCCCAGCAGCCGGAGCTCGTCGCCCTGCAAGTGGCTGACGTAGAGCGTGTTCGTCGGCAGGCCCACCGAGTCGAGCAGCTCGACCAGGGCGGTGATCTCCTTGACCGGGTCGTAGCCGTGCGGGCGGCGCATCGGCAGGTGCAGCGCGAACCCCTCGCACAGGACGGGGGCGAGCACGTCCGGCAGGGCGGGCAGCTCCTCCGCCGTGATGCCGTGCCGGTTGAGCGGCGTGCGGTACTCCACGACGACAGCGGCGGCCCTGCAGGTCGGCGGCCGCAGCCGCGGAGGTGATCGTGTGCACCACCAGGCCGGCGGTGCCCAGCGGCAGGTCGCCGACGGGCTCGCCCGGCATGTGCGGGGTCATCACGAGGACGCGGGTGAACTCGTGGACGTTCAGGACGGTGCGCGCCTCCGCGAACGTCCCGACGGCGATCGAGTCGGCAGCCCATCGCGGCGGTCTCGGCGGCGAGGCGTTCGATGCCGAGCCCGTACCCGTTGCCCTTCGCCACCGGGACCAGCCCGGGAATGTCGGCCTGCACGGCCTTCACGTTCGCGTCGAAACGTGCGCGGTCGATGTTGAGCATGAGCATGGTCGGAGCCTCAGCCTCGCTTTGCCAGGTAGAGCTGGAATGCCTTGAACAGCACCGGGTTGATCGGATAATCCCACTCGCCGAGGTACTCGACGGCCTCGCCGCTCGTACCGAGCTTGAATTGGATCAAGCCGAACAGGTGATCCTTCGGGTCGAGCGTGTCCGTGATCCCGCGCAGGTCGTAGACGGTCGCGCCGGCCGCGTGCGCGTCCGAGAGCATCCGCCACTGGATCGCGTTGCTCGGCTGCATCTCCCGCTTGTGGGTGCCGGAGGCGCCGTAGGAGTACCAGCTGTGCGTGCCGACCCGGATCCAGATCGTGGACGCGAGCAGCTCGCCGTCGTGCCGGGCCAGGTAGAGCCGGAAGCGCTCCGGGTCCTCCGCGGACAGGGCGCGCATCATCGTCTGGAAGTACGACAGCGGCCGCGGGGTGAACTTGTCGCGCTCGGCGGTCACCTCGTACAGCTTGTGGAACTCGGGCAGGTCGGTCGAGGGTGCCGACGTCCACGACGACGCCGGCCTTCTCGGCCTTGCGGATGTTGCGCCGCCACTGCTGGTTGAACGAGGCCATCACCTGGTCGAGCGTGCGGCCTGCGAGCGGCACCTGGAACACCCACTGCGGCTGGCCCGCGGTGAAGCCGGCGGCGGCCGATGGAGGCAGCCAGCCGAGGCTCTCCAGGTTCTTCGCAAGCTGCTGGGCGGCCGGGTCGACGAAGTCGGGGGTCAGCGCGCCGAGCTTGGTCGCCTTGCCCTCCGCGACGGCGGCCTTGATGGTCTCGGCGCTCCAGCGGCGGGTCACGGCCGTGGGGCCCATGCGGACGCCGAAGGCCTTGCGGTGGCGCAGGTGGGCGAGCATCGGGTCGAGCACCGTGCGCAGGTCGGTCAGGGTGCCGATCGACGACCAGTCGAGGACCGGGCCCTCGGGCAGGTACGCCAGGTAGCGCTTCACCTTCGGGATCTGGCGGTAGAGCACGAGGCCGGCGCCGACGACCTTGCCGTCGGAGTCGCACCAGCCGATGCTCTCGCTGCGCCATTCCTTCTTGACCTCGGCCCACGCGGGGCACTGCAGGAAGCTCGCGGAGGGGCGCGTGGCCACGAACGCCAGGTGCTCGTCACGGGAGATCGGACGGACGGTCAGGCTCATGGATCGGCGCTCTCCGGGTTGCAACTGGCTGGCTCGGTCGCCACCGGTCGGCGACACCGGAAAAAAGGCTACCGACCCGGAGATCCACATGGGCCCGTTAAGCTCGGGCAGATCTCTTGGCCGAAGCCTGGCGCGCGACTTCATCGGGGTGAACTCGGGGTGCACATCAGGTCCGCCGCGGCGTCTGGTCGCTGGCGCCTGCTCGCCCCTGTCGTGGCGCTCGGCGCCCTGTTCGTCCTCACCCGCCTCTTCCTGCTGCTGCTCACCGTCCGGGAGCAGCACTTCGTACTGCCGTCCGTCACCGCGGACGTGCGCGACATCTACCTCGGCTGGTTCGACGTCCTGCGCGAGGGCCGCTTCCCCGCGTCCGACGAGAAGTGGCAGTACCCGCCGGCGGCCGCCCTCGTCATGCTGGCGCCGGGGATCATGCCGTTCAACTATGTCGACTCGTTCTACGTCCTGTCGTTCCTCGTCGACGTGGCCACGTTCGTCGTCCTGGTGCGGGCGAGCCGGCGGCACGGGCCCGAGCGAGCCTCCGGCCAGCCGTGGGCGGCGTGGATCTGGACGGCGGGCGTCGCGCTGGGCGGCCCGATCGGGTACGGCCGCTACGACCTGATCGTCACCGGCGTCGCCGTGTCGGGGCTCGTGTTGCTGGCGGGCCTGGCCCCGGAAGACCGGGACGCGGCCCGGCGCCGCTGGTGGGGCGGCGCGCTGCTGGCGTTCGGGGCGCTGCTCAAGATCTGGCCGGGGCTCCTGCTGCTGGGCGTCGGCCCGGGCCGGCGATGGAAGCAAGCCTGGACGGGCGCGGTCGTCTCGGGCGTGGCGTTGACGGCCGCGTTCATGCTCGCCATGCCGGGTGCCCTGTCGTTCCTGTCCCACCAGGGCGGGCGCGGGATCGAGGTCGAGTCGATCGGGGCGCTGCCGTTCCAGGTCGCGGTCCACCACGGCTGGAGCGGGCGCGTCGCGCTGTCCTACGGCTCGATGGAGTACATCGGGCCGCACGTGCAACTCGTCGCGAAGATCTGCCTCGCGCTGAGCGTGGTGGCCCTCGGCTGGCTGGTGCTGTGGCGGTCCTCCGCGCGGACGTGGCGGGTGTCGACGACCGCCGACGCGGCGTTCGTGGCCGTCCTGCTGTTCGTGGTCACCAGCCGGGTGATCAGCCCGCAGTACATGGTCTGGCTGGTCGGTCTCGCCGCAGTGTGCGCGCTGCACTTCGGGCCGTCGGGCGACTCGGTGATGCGGCTGCCCGCCGGCCTGGTGCTCGTGGCCACGGCGCTGAGCTGTGTCGAGTACCCGTACTACTTCCAGGAGCTGCTCGCGGCCGAGCGCGGCGCGGTGCTGCTCGTAACCGTCCGGAACCTGCTGCTGGTCGCCGCCGCGCTGATCGGGGCGACGCGGCTGTGGCGCACCACCCGCGCGCAGCCGCGGCGGGTCGAGCACCTGGCGGCCCCGATTCCGCTCGCGGCGCCGGCGGCTCAGGAGAAGTAGCGCAGCGGGGAGTCGGCGATCACGGCGACCGGCGCGCCACGGGCGGGGCGGGTGCCGACCGGGTGCGGCCGGCGGCTCCGCAATCCGCGCAGCAGCGGCCGGCCGTGCCGGATCGGCTGCTCGACGAGGTGGTACGAGGCGGACGCGAGCGCGAACGTGACGGCGAGGCGGGCCGCGTCCATGCCGATGCTCGCGCCTGTGTAACCGGGCGGGGAGATCCAGATCAGCACGGGCCAGTGCCACAGGTAGAGCCCGTAGGACAGCTGCCCGACGTAGCGCAGCGGGCGGACGGACAGGGCCCGCGCGAGGGTCGTCGCCGGTGCCCACTCGAGCGCGAGGACCAGGCCCGCGGCGGCGACCGCGACCAGCAGGGACCCGCCGCGGTAGTACGCGCCCTCGTGGCTGTCCAGCGTCGCGAAGCAGGCCACCAGCAGGAGGGCCGAGACGGGCGTGAGCCACCGCCCGGCGCGGGCCGTCGACTCCGTGCGCCGGGTGGCGAAGCGCCGCAGCACCGTCGCCAGCAGAGCGCCGACGAGCAACTGGTGCACGCGGGAGTCGGTGCCGTAGTAGGCCCGGGACGGGTCGCCGCCCGGCTGGTAGAGCACGGCGAGGACGAACGCCGAGCCGACGACGCCGGCGGCGCAGGTGAGCAGCAGCGGGCCGGCTTGCGAGCGCGCACGCCGGCGGCCCGCGAGCGCGAGCAGGCCGATCACCACGAGGGGCCAGAACAGGTAGAACTGCTCCTCCACCGCGAGCGACCACATGTGGCGCAGCGGCGAGGGGTCCGGGAACTGGGCGAAGTACGCCTCGCCGGTCGCCGCGAAGCGCCAGTTCGCGCCGTACACCAGCGTCGCGAGCGTGTCGTCGCGGATCATGCCGCGCTCGTCCGGCGTGGTCGAGGCGGGGACCATCACGATGACCGCGGTGATCACCAGCGCCAGGGCCGGGAGCAGTCGGCGCGCCCGCCGCGTCCAGAAGCGGGTGAGGTCGACGCGGCCGGTGCGCGCGTGCTCGGTGAGCAGCAACGACGTGATCAGGTAGCCGGAGAGCACGAAGAACAGGTCGACTCCGAGGAAGCCTCCCGGCGCCCAGACGTAGCCGAGATGGAACGCGATGACCGCTGCCACGGCGAGCCCGCGGACGCCGTCGAGCGCCGGCCGGTGCGTGAACGTCCTGTCGGGCGCGCCGTGGCGCGTCGCGCTCGTCACCCGCACAGGATCGGGACGAAAGGGGCAGCTGGCATCTTCCTGGCATGCCCGGCATCCGCCCGGGGGACTCCTCCGGCGGCGAACCGTGACGCAGCCCACCGTCGCTCAGGCCGGCAGGCGCTCTCGCAGCCACGCGATGTCGGCGCCCTGGCCGGCGGCCCCGCCTGGAGTCTCGCACACCACCGGCGCGCCGGCGCCCTGGACGACGGCGAGCAGGTGCGCCGGGTCGATGCCGCCGTTGCCGAAGTTCTCGTGCCGGTCGCGGCCGGAGTCGAACGCGTCCTTCGAGTCGTTCGCGTGGATCAGGTCGATACGCCCGGTGATCGCCTTGACCCGGTCGACGACCGTGGCCAACTCCTCCCCGCCCGCGTGCGCGTGGCAGGTGTCGAGGCAGAAGCCGGCGTCGAACTCGCCCACCGCGTCCCACAGCCGTGCGATCGCGTCGAGGCGCCGGGCCATCGCGTGCTCGCCGCCCGCCGTGTTCTCGATGAGGACGGGGACGCGCAGTTCGAGCCGCTCGAACGTCTTGCGCCAGTTGTCGACCCCGACGGCCGGGTCGTCGCCGGCGAGCACGTGGCCGCCGTGCACGATCACGCCCTTGACGCCGATCTGTGCGGCCGCGTCGACGTGCTGCTGCAGGAGCTTGCGGCTGGGGATGCGGATGCGGTTGTTCGTCGTCGCCACGTTCAGGACGTAGGGCGCGTGGACGTACAGGTCGACACCCGCCGCCTCGGCCGCGGCCTTGAGCGCGGGCGCCCCGCCGGGGTAGGCGAACACCGGCGCCTTCCAGCCCTGCGGGTCGCCGAGGAAGAACTGGACGAGGTCCGCGGAGCGGGCGATCGCCTCCGCCAGGGGGTCTGCCTGGTCGACGTGGGCACCGATTTTCAGCATGGCCGGACCCTACGCGGAGGGCCCGACAAGTCCCCGACAAGTCCCCGACAAGTCCCCGACAACCCTGCCTGTGGACAGCGAATTCGTTCTGTCGGACCCCGGCGCTAGGGTTGGCCCCGTCGTCGCGCGTCTACACGTGTCGGCGGCACAACGCAAAGCCCTCCTGTCACGGAGAGACCGTGACCGATTCCAGTCCAGAGGAGGTGGAAGTGCTATGCGTCGCTACGAACTCATGGTGATCCTCGACCCAGATCTCGAGGAGCGCACCATCACCCCGTCGCTCGAGCAGTTCCTCGGCGTCATCCGCTCCGGCGGTGGCACCGTCGACAAGGTCGACGTCTGGGGCCGTAGGCGCCTCGCCTACGAGATCAAGAAGAAGGCCGAGGGCATCTACGCGGTCGTCGACCTCCACGCCGATCCCGACGTGGTCAAGGAACTCGACCGCCAGCTCAACCTCAACGAGGCCGTACTGCGCACCAAGGTCATCCGGCCCGACGCCAAATGACCTGAGAACCTCCCCGACACCAACCGAGCGGAACTGGTCACATGGCTGCAGGCGACACCGTCATCACGCTGGTCGGCAACCTCGTCGACGATCCTCAGCTGCGGTTCACCCCGAGCGGTGCTGCGGTCGCCAACTTCCGCTTGGCCTCCACGCCCCGCTTCCTGGACAAGGCGAGCAACGAGTGGAAGGACGGCGACGCCCTATTCCTCACGTGCAACGTCTGGCGCCAGGCCGCGGAGAACGTCGCCGAGTCCCTGACCAAGGGCATGCGCGTCATCGTCCAGGGCCGGCTGCGCCAGCGGTCCTACGAGACCAAAGAGGGCGAGAAGCGCACCGTCTACGAGGTCGAGGTCGACGAGGTCGGCCCCAGCCTGCGTAACGCCACGGCCAAGGTCAACAGGGCAACGCGCGGTGGTCCCGGCGGCGGTGGCGGCTACGGCGGCGGCGGTCCGTCCGACGACCCGTGGGCGAGCGCCACACCGGCCGGTGCGGGTGCGGCGGCCGGCGGCGGTGGCGGCGGTTGGAGCGGTGGCGGTGGAGGTGGCGGCTACTCAGACGAGCCGCCGTTCTAATTCGACATTTCCGAGACGTCCATTCCCGCTCCGGCGGGGCTCTCCTTGAAGGAGGAGCACCACGATGGCGAAGGCCCCAGTACGCAAACCGAAAAAGAAGGTTTGCATGTTCTGTAAGGAAAAGATCAAGTACGTCGACTACAAGGACACGTCGCTGCTGCGCCGGTTCATCTCGGACCGCGGCAAGATCCGCGCCCGTCGGGTGACCGGCAACTGCACGCAGCACCAGCGTGACGTGGCCACGGCGGTGAAGAACAGCCGCGAGATGTCGCTGCTGCCTTACACCAGCACGGCCCGCTGAGGAGGGGGACAGAGATGAAGCTAGTCCTCACTCAGGAGGTCACCGGTCTCGGCGCCCCGGGCGACGTGGTCGAGGTCAAGGACGGTTTCGGCCGGAACTACCTCGTCCCGCGTGGGTTCGCGGTCCGCTGGACCCGCGGCACGGAGAAGCAGATCGTGTCGATCCGGCGCGCTCGCGAGGTGCGCGAGATCGCCGACATCGGTCAGGCCAATTTGGCCAAGGCGCAGCTCGAGAAGCTCAAGGTCGCGGTCCCGGCGAAGGCCGGCCCGGGCGGGCGGCTCTTCGGCGGCGTCACCGCGGCAGACGTCGTCGCGGCCGTGACGAAGGCCGGCGGCCCGTCGTTGGACCGTCGCCGCATCGAGATCGGCCAGCCCATCAAGATGGTCGGTGCGCACCAGGTGCAGGTCCGGGTTCACCCGGAGGTCACCGCCACGGTGTCGCTCAACGTGGTCAAGGGCTGACACACCCGCGTCGAGCGAGAGGCCCGCAACCCCGGACGGGGTTGCGGGCCTCTCTGCGTGCGTGACCGGGGCTCAGCCCGCGTCGCCGCCGTTCCCGCCGTCGCCGCCGTTCCCGCCCCGGGCGTTGCCGCCGCTCGCGGACCCGCCGTCGCCGCCGTCACCGCCGTTCCCGCCGCGGCCGCCGCCCTGGCCGTCCGCGCCGTCAGAACCGTCCGCGCCGTCGTCCCCGTCGTGGCCCGCGCCGCGGTCGTTGCCGCCGTTGCCGCCGTTCCCACCGCGGGCCGTCCCGGTCCCGTCGGAGGTCCCGTCGGAGGTCACGGACCCGCCGTCGCCACCGTCGCCGCCGCGACCGCCCTGGCGCCTGCTGTCCTCGTCGTCCCCGCCGTCGTCCCCGCCGTCGTCCCCGTCCGCGCCGTCGGAAGCGGCCCCGTCCTCGTCGACCGACGTGACGCCGTAGTCGAAGTCGTAGCTGTCGTCGGTGCCCTCGTTCTGCTCAGCGGACTCGGCGACGGGGCCTGCCTCCGCGTTGCCGGCGCCGGCGGGCTTCAGCGTGGTTGAGCCCACGGAGGCCGGCGAGACGTTCGGCGAGCTCTCGCCGCAGGCGGACAGGGCGGCGACCGCGAGCACGAGACCGGTGGTGGACATGGCAAAACGACGCAGAGCAGACATGAGGCCCCTCCCCAGGGTGCGACCGGCCAGGCGGGTCGCCGATGGGCGTCACGCTAGTCCGCGGTTGCGCGGTGCGTGGCGGAATCGCCCGATTCGTCGATCATCGACGGCCACGCGGCACGGCCGCTCCGGTGACCAGCCAGGCGTCGCCGGCGGCGCGGGGCGCGAGCGCGGCGAGCCGGGCGACCATGAACACCCCGATCGCCGCCCACAGCCCCAGCAACCCTGTGCCGGCGGGGACGAGGATCGCGGCGGCGGCCAGGAACGCGGCCATCGTGGCGAGCCCCGCCCAGGCAAGGTAGCGCCCGTCGCCCGCCCCGATGAGAACGCCGTCGAGGGCGAAGACCGCGCCCGCGATCGGTTGCAGGACCCCGGCGACGACGAGGACGTCGGCCAGGAGCGCGCGGAGGTCGGCGTCCGGGGTAAACAGCGGCGCGATCAGGTGTCGGGCCGCGACGACGGCCAGGCCCGTCCCGACGCCGGCGAGGACGCTCCAGCGCAGGACGCGTCGGGTGGCCGCGCGGGCCGCCGGGACGTCGCCGGCGCCGAGGCAGCGCCCGACCACGGCCTGCCCGGCGATGGCGAGGGCGTCCAGGCCGAGGGCGAGGAACGTCCAGATCGCGAAGGCCACCTGGTGAGCGGCGACCTCCCGCGGCCCGAGGTGGGTCGCGACCGCGGTCGCGGCGAGCAGGACGACGCGCATACTCAGCGTCCGCAGGAACAGCGGGGCGCCGGTGGACGCCGCGGCGCGGACGCCGGCGCCGTCCGGCCGGAGCGAGACCCCGTGCCGGCGCGTGCCGCGCACGACGACCACCACGAACGCGGCGGCCATCCCGTACTGGGCGAGGACGGTGCCGAGCGCGGACCCGGCGATGCCGAGGCCCATCCCGTACACGAGGACGACGTTGAGCACGGCGTTGGCGGCGGCCGCCACGACGGCGACCACGAGCGGGGTGCGGGTGTCCTGCAGGCCGCGGAGCACCCCGGTCGCGGCGAGGACGACGAGCATCGCGGGCAACCCGGGCAGCGACGTCCACAGGTAGGTGCGCGCGTAGCCCGCGACCTCGCCTTCCCCGCCGAGCCACCCGACGATCCCGGGGGTCAGCGGCGCCCCCGCAACGGCGAGTGCGACGCCGACCCCGAACCCGAGCCAGATGCCGTCCACGCCCTGCCGCAGCGCGCCGGCCAGGTCGCCCGCGCCGAGCCGCCGGGCCACGGCGGCGGTGGTGCCGTAGGCGAGGAAGACGCACAGGTACACGGCCGTGGCCAGGACGGCACCGGCGATGCCCAGGCCGGCGAGTTGGGGCGTGCCGAGGTGGCCGACGATCGCCGAGTCGGCGAGGAGGAACAGGGGTTCCGCGAGGAGCGCGCCGAGGGCGGGCACGGCCAGGCGCAGGATCTCGCGGTCGTCCGGATGCCTGCGGGGCGCGCGGGTCACGCCACCCCCTTCTCACATCGTGGGCAGCCGGGACTGCCTCGGGCGTGTTGCGCCCGCGGATCTACGAAATTGGAACATTTTCTCCGTCCACATCCGGTGTACACCGAGATCCGCAGGTCGTGGGCCATCCCCGCGGGGGCGGTCTCCACCGTTGTCCACAAAGTTCTCCCCACCTGTGGACGAAGCCCCGCACCGGTCCACAGCGTTTCCACAGGGTGTGGGCGGGGGGTGTGCACGACGGCATTGGCACGCACGCCGCCGGGTGCCTAACGTCCGCCTCTCCTGGTTGTCTCGCGCGATCTGGTCGCACGGTCGGACCACGCGAGTAGCATCGAATATATGTTCGATGCGAGGCCAGGGCCGAGAGGGAGGGAGCGCGCGCGATGAGCGTCACCGAACTGGCTCACTCCGTACCGTCCGAGTTCGAACGCACCCCGCCGCAGGACATCGCGGCCGAGCAGTGCGTGCTCGGCGGCATGATGCTCTCGAAGGACGCGATCGCCGACGTCGTCGAGACCCTGCGCGGCCCCGACTTCTACAAGCCCGCCCACCAGCTGGTCTTCGACGCCGTCCTCGACCTGTACGGGCGCGGCGAGCCGGCCGACGCCGTCACGGTGTCCGCCGAGCTGACCAAGCGCGGCGAGATCGGGCGCACCGGCGGTGCGCCCTACATGCACACGCTGATCGCCTCGGTCCCGACCGCCGCGAACGCGGGTTACTACGCGCGCATCGTGCGCGAGCGGGCCGTCCTGCGCCGCTTGGTCGAGGCCGGCACCCGCATCACGCAGATGGGGTACGCGGGCGACGGCGAGGTCGACCAGATCGTCGACGCGGCCGAGGCCGAGATCTACGCGGTCACCGACAAGCGCACGTCGGAGGACTACCTGCCGCTCTCCGAGATCATGGAGGGCGCGCTCGACGAGATCGAGTCGATCGGCGCTCGCGGCGGCCAGATGGTCGGCGTGCCGACGGGGTTCTTCGACCTCGACCAGCTCACGAACGGCTTCCACGGCGGCCAGATGATCATCGTCGCGGCCCGCCCCGCCATCGGTAAGGCGCTGGCGCTCGACACCCCGCTGGCAACCCCCACGGGCTGGACGACGATGGGCGAGGTCGCGGTCGGCGACGAGCTGCTCGGGGCCGACGGGCGCCCCACTCGCGTCGTCGCGGCGACCGAGGCGATGCGCGGCCGGCCCTGCTTCGAGGTCACGTTCTCCGACGGTTCGGTGATCGTCGCCGACGCCCAGCACCAGTGGCTGACGGAGCTGCGCCCGGCCCGGGCGTGGGCGTCCACCGCCCGCCCGGCGGGCCGCGCGAGCGAGCGCGCCCGCTACCAGCGGGCCGGCGGCGGCATCCGCACCACGGCCGAGATCGCCGCGTCGATGCGCGCCGACGGCGCCGGGCGTCGGGGCGACCACGCCGTGCGCAACACCCGTCCGCTCGACCTGCCCGCCCGCGAGTTCGCCGTCCCGCCCTACGCGGTCGGCGTGCGGCTCGGCGTCCTGCGGTACGCGTCCGACGCCGCACCTGTGCCGGCGCCGGCCCCCGTCTCGCCGATCCCCGTGCAGGTGCACGCCGCCTCGGGCGGGGCGCTCGCGCTGGCCGAGAAGAGCCTGCCGGTGCGCCGGGCCGACGACCGCCGCCTCGAGGGCCGCATCCCGCGGGCACTGCTGCGCGCGTCGGTCGGCCAGCGCCGGGCGCTGCTCGCGGGCCTGCTGGACGCGGACGGCAAGGTCGTGCCGAACGGCGCGGTGCACTTCGCGACGACCTCGCGCGGCCTGGCCGACGACGTCGCGGAGCTCGTCGTGAGCCTCGGTTACGGGGCGTCGGTGACGCCGCGGAGGCTGCACCTGCCGGCGTCCGAGACGGTGTACACCGTGGCGTTCCGCCCGACGGAAGAGGTGTTCCGGGCCGAGCGCAAGCGCGTCCTGCAGCGCCGGCGCGGGCGCGGGGTGCGCCAGCGGCCGACGCGGACGATCGTGGCGGTCCGCCGCGTCCCGCCCGTGCCGGTCCGGTGCGTGCAGGTCGAGGCCGACGACCACCTGTTCCTGGCCGGCCGCGCGATGATCCCGACGCACAACTCGACACTGGCGCTCGACTTCGCGCGCTCGGCCTCGATCAAGAGCGGCCAGACGTCGGTGATCTTCTCGCTGGAAATGAGCCGCAACGAGATCACGATGCGGCTGCTGTCGGCCGAGGCGCGGGTCGCCCTGCACAGCATGCGTTCGGGCACGATGAGCGACGACGACTGGACGAGGCTGGCCCGCCGGATGGGCGAGGTCTCGTCCGCCCCGCTGTTCATCGACGACTCGCCGAACATGACGATGATGGAGATCCGGTCGAAGGCGCGGCGGCTCAAGCAGCGCAACGGCCTGCGGATGATCATCATCGACTACCTGCAGCTGATGACGTCCGGCAAGAAGGTCGAGTCCCGCCAACAGGAGGTCTCGGAGTTCTCCCGGAACCTCAAGCTCCTCGCGAAGGAGCTCGACGTCCCGGTGATCGCGCTGAGCCAGCTCAACCGTGGGCCCGAGATGCGTACCGACAAGAAGCCGATGCTCGCCGACCTGCGTGAGTCCGGCTCGCTGGAGCAGGACGCCGACATGGTGATCCTGCTGCACCGCGAGGATGCGTACGAGAAGGAGTCCCCGCGCGCCGGCGAGGCCGACCTGATCGTGGCCAAGCACCGTAACGGCCCTACCGCCACCGTGACCGTCGCCTTCCAGGGCCACTACTCCCGCTTCGTCGACATGGCGAACAATTAGCTGGACGAGCGCTGCCATGCTCGTGAGTTATGGATGCTGAAGTGCGGGTCGGGGGTGCCGTCATCCCCGAGGGGGAGTTGGCCTGGCGGTTCTCCCGCTCGTCCGGGCCCGGCGGGCAGGGCGTCAACACCGCCGACTCCCGCGTCGAGCTGATCTTCGACCTGGCGAACTCCAAGGCCATCCCGCCGGAGCTGAAGGAGCGGGCGGCGGCGCGACTGGGCCCGCGCCTCGTCGACGGGGTGCTGACGATCGCCGCGTCCGAGCACCGGGCTCAGCTGCGCAACCGGGAGGCCGCGATCGCGCGGCTCGTCGCCCTGCTGACGGAGGCGACCGCGCCGCCGCCGAAGCCCCGCCGCCCGACCCGACCCTCCCGCGGAGCGACCCAACGCCGCCTGGACGACAAGCAACGCCGCTCCGACACCAAGCGCCTCCGCCGCTCGACTGACGACTGAGTCATGGCGGGCTCCGCCCGTTCGTGGCGTTCGCCCGGGTCGCCCGGGTCGGCCGGAGCGGCGGACGGGCTCGGCTCCGCGCGGTCGGTCCTCGGAGCTACTCCGGCGCGGAGGCGCCTTTGGGCGCCTCGGCGCCTGCGTCTTACGCTCCTTCGGTCCCGACCGCGACTGCGCCGAGTCCGTCCGCCGCTCAGGCCTGCGCAGGCGGGGAACCCCGTGCGCCCGGCAAATCCGACGTGATAGGACGCTGTTTGCCGGACGCAACGGGGTACCGGCCCGCACCGGCGGCTACCGGGCAGTGATGCGGGGCCGCCGGCCGACGGTGACGGGAGGCGGGTCGCCGACGTAGAGCTCGACCTCGACGAGGGCGTGCTGGCCGACGCAGCCCTGGGTCAACCGCGAGGTCGGGACGTCGGCGGTGAGCACGTTCGGGTTGCCGTGCGCGCAGAGGTTCTCGGGCCCGTCGACGGGGTCGAACCAGGCGCCGGTGGCGAGCTGGACGACGCCGGGGCGCAGGTCCTCGGACAGGACGGCCCCCGCCAGGCACGCGCCCCGGTCGTTGAAGACCCGCACGAGCGCCGCCGGCCACGATGCCGCGCGCGGCCGCGTCGGCCGGGTGCAGCCGGATCGGCTCCCGCCCGGCGACCTTCGACGCCTGACTCGCAGCGCCCACGTCCAGCTGGCTGTGCAGCCGGGAGCTGGGCTGGTTCGCGATCAGGTGCAGCGGGAACGTGGCCGCCCGCTCGCCGCCGAGCCACTCGGTCGGCTCGAGCCAGGCGGCGTGACCGGGGCAGTCGGGGTAGCCGAAGCCCGTCGACCGTCGCGGACGCGAGCTCGATCCGCCCGCTCGGGGTGCGCAGCGGGCGGCCCGCCGGGTCCGCGCGGAAGTCGGCGAACGCCGTGAAGTGCGGACGGCCCGGCGGGCAGCTCGCACTCGCCGGCGGCCCAGAACTCCTCGAAGGACGGCGGGCACCGCGGCGACGGAGGCGCTCCAGCCGCTCGTAGAGGTGCTCGAGCCACTCGCGGGCGGTGCGGCCCTCGGTGAAGGCGTCCGCGAACGCCGAGTCGTGCGGCGAGGCCGGCGAACACGTCGTAGTCGTCGCGGGCCAGCCCGACGGGCGGGACGGCCCGGTGCATCGCGATCAGGTGGGTGTCGCGCCGGCCGCAGCCGATGTCGTCGCGCTCGAGGGTCGTCGTCACGGGCAGGACGATGTCGGCGTGGCGGGCCGTGGCCGTCCAGTACGGCTCGTGGACGACGACGGTGTCGGGGCGGCCGAACGCGGCGCGCAGCCGGATCAGGTCCTGGTGGTGGTGGAACGGGTTGCCGCCGGCCCAGTACACGCAGCCGGATGTCCGGGTAGGTGCGCCGCGAACCGTCGTAGTCGTAGGCGGTCGCCGGGGGCGAGCAGCAGGTCGGCGATCCGCGCGACCGGGATGAAGTCGGACACCGGGTTGGTGCCCTGCGGCAGCGCGGGAATCGGCAGCGTCGGCCCGTCGCTGCCCACGTCGCCCATCGAGCCGTAGCCGTGACCGAAGCCGCCGCCGGGCAGTCCGATCTGGCCGAGCAGGGCGGCGAGGGCGAGCCCCGCCCACACCGGCTGCTCGCCGTGCTCGGCGCGCTGCAGCGACCAGGTGACGGTGACCAGCGTCCGGGCGGCGGCCATCCGCCGGGCCAGGTCGACGATGTCGTCCGCGGGGATGCCGCAGATCGCACGCGGCCCAGGCGGCGTCTTCGGACGACCCCGTCCGCCCGGCCCAGCAGGTAGGCCTCGACCACGTCGAACCCGACGCAGTACCGGTCCAGGAACGCCCGGTCGTGCAGGCCCTCGGCGAGCAGGGTGTGCGCGAGCCCGAGCATCAGCGCCACGTCGGTCGCCGGGACGACGGGGTACCAGCGCGCTTTCAGCCCGGGCGGGACGTCCGCGCGCAGCGGGCTGACCAGCGCGACCTCGACGCCGGCGTCCGCCAGCGCCTGCAGGTACCTGGGGACGACGTGGCGGGTCACGCCGCCGGGCGTCACGTACACGTTCTTCGCCGGGACGCCGCCGAACGCCACCAGCAGCTCGGTGTGCTCGACGATCGTCGGCCAGGAAGACGCGGCGTGCAGCAGCGTCTCCGCGTCCCCGACGAGGTGCGGCAGCAGCACCTGGGAGGCGCCGACGCTGTAGGTGTTCCGCGCGTCGGTGAAGCCGCCGGCCAGGTTCAGGAAACGGTGCAGCTGGCTCTTCGCGTGGTGGAAGCGGCCGGCGCTGGCCCAGCCGTACGAGCCGCCGAAGATCGCCTGGTTGCCGTGGGTGCTCCGCACGCGCGAGAGCTCCCCGGCGAGCAGGTCGAGCGCGTCGTCCCAGGAGACCTCGACGAACTCCTCGCCGCCCGCGCCCGGACGACGGGGCCCGGCCCGTCGCTCGAGCCAGCCCCGCCGGACCGCCGGCGCGGCGACCCGCGTCGGGTGCCGCAGCGCGCCGGCGATGTTGCCGAGCAGCGGCGAGGGCGCCGGGTCTGCGGGGTGCGGCACGACGGTGATCTCGCCGCCGGCCGCCACCCGGACGCCGTAGGCGCCCCAGTGCGAGGTGGTCGGGGACGTCATGGCGTCCATGGTGCGCCCGGAATGTCCCGCGGTGAGGGTCGCCCCATGATCACTGCGCGTAGTCACGGTTCCGTCACAATTTCAGGTCCCTCCGCTCGGGGGATGGTCGCGGACGCTGCGTAGGCGCACGCTCGCGGGGTGCTCCAGGTGACCGACCTCTCCGTTCGGTACGGCCGGGCCGTCCGCGCGCTCGAGAACGTGAGCCTGGACGTGCCCGCGGGATCCGTCGTTGCCGTCCTCGGTGCCAACGGGGCCGGCAAGTCGACGCTGCTCCGAGCGATCTCCGGGACGCTGCCCCTGCACCGCGGCCGCGTGATCGGCGGGGAAATCACGCTGCGTGGCAAGCCGGTGGGGCGCCTGGCGCCGGCCGACCTCGTCGCGGCCGGGGTCGTGCAGGTCCCCGAGGGGCGCCAGGTCTTCGCGACGATGTCGGTCGAGGACAACCTCCGGGCGGGTGGCCTGTCCGTCGCGAAGGCGAAGCGCGGCCCCGCCCGCGACCGCATCTTCGACCTGTTCCCCGTGCTCGCGGAGCGCCGGAGCCAGCGGGCCGGGCTGCTCTCCGGCGGCGAGCAGCAGATGCTCGCGATCGGCCGGGCGCTGATGTCCGAACCGGCGCTGCTGCTGCTGGACGAGCCGTCGCTGGGGCTCGCGCCGAAGATGGTCGCGCAGATCGCGAAGATTGTCGTCGACATCAACGCGAGCGGGACGGCGGTCGTCCTCGTCGAGCAGAACGCCGCGATGGCCCTGCGGATCGCGCAGCACGCCGTCGTCCTCGAGGTCGGGCGGGTCGCCCGCGCCGGCCCGGTGGCCGAGTTCGCGGACTCCGCGGAGCTCGCCGCGCTCTACCTCGGCGGGCACGCGGCGCAGGCGCCCGAGGCGGACGCCGGCACGCCCGACCCGCCGCCCCGGCGGCTGAGCCGGTGGGTCCCGTGACCGACCCCAGCGAGCGGGACGAGCGCACCGAGAACGCCGGCGTCGGGCTCGCCGTCGACAACCTCATCCTGCGTTTCGGCGGGGTGACCGCGCTGGACGGCGTCTCCTTCGCCGTCCGACCGGGCACGATCCACGCGCTGATCGGCCCGAACGGCGCGGGCAAGTCGACGTGCTTCAACGTGATCTGCGGGGTCTACCGCGCGGACTCTGGACGGGTGAGCCTCGGCGGCCAGGACGTCACCGGCCTGCGCCCGCACCAGCTGGCCGCCCGCGGCCTCGGCCGGTCGTTCCAGAACCTCGCGCTCTCCCCCCACTCGACGGTGCTGGACAACGTCATGGTCGGCCGGCACGCCCGGACGTCCGGGGGCTTCCTCGCCGCCGGGCTGTGCGTCCCGTCCATGCGCAAGGAGCAGGCCCGGCACGCGGCTCGGGCGCTGGAGATCTGCGAGTTCCTCGGCATCGGGCATCTCGTCGACACCCCGGTCGGGTCGCTGGCCTACGGCGACGCCAAGCGGGTCGACATCTGCCGGGCGATCGCGACGGAGCCGTCCGTGCTGCTGCTCGACGAACCCGCGGCCGGCATGAACGCCGCCGAGACCGCGCAGATGGCCACGACTATCACCGACATCCGCGCCGGGCTGGACATCGCCGTCTTGCTCGTCGAGCACGACATGGGGTTGGTCATGGGCATCGCCGACCGGGTCACCGTCCTCGACTACGGGCGGGTGGTCGCCGACGGTCCGCCGGCCGCCGTGCGCGCGGACCCCGAGGTCATTCGTGCGTACCTCGGGGAGGACGCCGCATGACCACGTTCCTGCAGCTCGTCGTCAACGGCCTGGGCAAGGGCGCCGTGTACGCGCTGCTCGCGCTCGGCTTCGTGATCATCTTCAAGGCCAGCGGGGTGCTGAACTTCGCGCACGCGAGTTTCGCGCTGCTAGGCGGCTACGTCGCGTTCCGCACGAACGACTCGCTGGGCTTCGCCGGCTCGGCGGTCCTCGGCATCCTGGTGGCGGGCGTCGGCGCGCTGCTGGTCGAGCGGTTACTGGTCTCGAGACGCCTGCTCGCCGACCCGATCTCGCTGGCGCTGCTCACGATCGGCGTCGACGTGATCATCCTCGAGGAGATCGTGCGCCGCCTCGGCGACAAGGTGCCGTTCCTGGGGGAGCCCTACGACGCGAAGCCGATCAGCGTCGGCGAGATCACCTTCTTCCGGACGCAGCTCGTCGCGCTCGCGGTCGGGGCCGTCCTGGTGACGGCGTTCTTCCTCGCCTTCCGCTTCACCGGCTGGGGTGTGGCGATGCGCGCGCTGGCCGAGAACCGCGAGGCGGCCGCGCTGATGGGCATCCGCAGCTCGCGCGTGACCGCGAGCGCGTGGCTGGTCGCGGGCGCGCTGGCCGGCGTGGCCGTCCTGTTCATCGCGACGCAGGACTTCTCCGGCTCCGGGCTCTCCCGCAGCAGCCACGCGATCGCGCTCGTCGCGTTCCCCGCGGCGATCATCGGCGGGCTGGACTCGACGGCGGGCGCGGTGATCGGCGGCGCGATCGTCGGGCTGACGGAGTCCCTGTCGGCGCAGTACATCTCCTTCGAATTCTCCAAGAGCGCCGTCTACCTCGTGATGCTGGTCGTGCTCGTCGTCACGCCGAGCGGGCTGTTCGGGACGCGGGAGAGACTGCGTGTCTAGCGGCGTGCGCTGGGTTCTGCGGGGGGTGGTGCTGGCGCTGCTGCTGGCCCCCCCGCTGCTCGTCGACGCGTCCTGGCTGCGGGTCGGGCAGTACGTGATGATCGGCGCCGTCGGCGCGATCGGGCTCACGCTGCTCACCGGCCAGGCGGGCCAGCTCTCCCTCGCGCACGCGTTCTTCCTGTTCGCCGGCGGCACCTGGTACTGCGTGCTGGCCGGCGAGGACACCGAACGCCTCGTCGGCTTCGGCCTGCCGCCGCTGGTCGCGGCGCTGGGTGCGGTCGCCGGCACCGCCCTGCTCGGCCTGGCGTTCGCGCCGGTCGCCGGGCGGGTCCGCGGGATCTACCTGGGCGTCGCCACGCTCTCGCTGGTGTACCTGGGCCTGTACCTCGGCCAGGAACTGCCGTCGCTGACCGGCGGCACCGCGAGCGGCCGCAGCCCGGCCGACTTCGAGCTCTTCGGCTTCTCGTTCGTGCGCAACGACCCGGAGCTGTCGATCCTCGGCATCGAGATGGGCGGCGCGGAGCGGCTCTGGTACCTGTTCGCGGCGTTCACGGTGGCGGCGTACCTGCTCGCGCAGGGGGCCGTCCGCAGCCGGCCCGGCCGGTCGTGGCGGGCGATCCGCGACAACGAGGCGGCCGCCGCCGCGCTCGGCATTCCCGTCCGCCGGGTGCGCAGCGGGGTCTTCGCCGTCTCGTCCGGGTACGCGGGCCTGGCCGGCGTCATGACCGTCCTCTGGTTCGACCTGCTCAAGCCGGACGAGAGCGAGTTCGCCGGCACGTACAGCATCACCGTCTCGATCGGCTTCCTCGCGATGGTCATCATCGGCGGCCTCGGGTCCGTGCCCGGCGCGGTCGCCGGCGCGATGCTCGTCTACGGGCTGCCCAAGGCGCTCGAGCTCTCGGCCGGCAGTTCCGGCCTGTTCGGCGACGCCGGCGCGGGGGCGTTTACCCCCTCGATCGTCACGTCCTTCGTCTTCGGCGCCGCGATCATCGGCGTCGTGCTGTTCGAGCCCGGCGGGCTCGCCGCGATCGGCCGTAGGTTCTCCGCGGCCGCCACTTCCTCGAAAGGTCCCTGAGATGCCCAAGATCCCTGTGTTCCCGACGGTCCTCCTGGCCGGTGCCCTCGCCCTGACCGGCTGCGGCAAGAAGAGCAGCGGCGAGGACAGCAAGGACGGCGACCTGGCGACCGGCGTCGGTGTGACCGACAAGGAGATCGCGCTGGGCGTCATGACCGACAACACCGGCCCGTTCAAAAACCTCGGGCTCGGCGTCGTCCAGGGCCACCAGATCTGGGCGGACGAGACCAACAAGGCCGGCGGCGTCTGCGACCGGCAGATTAAGCTCGAGACCCGCGACCACGCCTACAAGGCGGACACGGCGAAGATCCAGTTCCCGGAGCTCGAGCCGAAGGTGCTCGGGTTTCTGCAGATGCTCGGCTCGCCCGTCAACGCGGCGCTGAAGCAGGACGTGATCGACAAGAAGACGACGACGGTCGCGCTGTCGTGGTCGTCCGACATCCTCGACAACCCGTACGTGATCATCCCGGGCACGACCTACGACATCGAGATGATCAACGGCCTGTCCTACCTGATGGACGAGGGCAAGCTGAAGAAGGGCGACACGATCGGCCACATCTACATCGACGGCGAGTACGGGGCGAACGGCCTGCGCGGCTCGGAGTACTTCGCGAAGAAGCACGACCTGAAGATCGTGAAGAAGTCGATCACCTCGACCGACAACGACATGACGAGCATCGTGACCGGCTTCAAGGGCGACAAGGTCAAGGCCATCGCGCTGACGACGAGCCCGGCGCAGACGGCGTCCGCAGCGAGTGTGAACAAGGCCCTCAACCTGGACGTGCCGCTCGTCGGCAACAACCCGACTTTCGCCCCGCAGCTGCTGGACTCGCCGGCCAAGGACGCGCTGTCGAGCCTCTACCTCGTCGCGAGCTCCGTGCCGTTCGGCTCCGACGTGCCGAAGGCCGTCGAGATCGCGAAGGCCTACAAGGCGGAGTACAAAGAGCTGCCCAACCCGGGTGTGCCGTACGGCTACGCGATCGGCGAAATCTGGGGTCAGATCCTGCAGAAGGCCTGTGACAACAAGGATCTGACGCGCGACGGCATCGTCAAGGCCCGCGAGCAAAGCACGAATCTTTCGACCGCCAACCTCGTCGCAGACCTCGACTTCTCCGCGGAGGGCACGCCCGCGACCCGCGAGGTGTACGTGGCGGTGCCCGACGCGTCGGTGGAGGGTGGGCTCAAGCAGGTCAAGCCGCTGTTCGCGTCCGACGACGCGAAGAGCTACGTCGCACCGCACCAGAAGGGCGGGGCGGAGGAGCCGGACGGCGACGCGACCGAGTCGCCGTCGCCGTCAGCCTCGTCGTCCGGTTCGTCTTCCGGCTCGTCGGGTTCGTCCTCTTCGGGCTCGTCGTCCGAGGACTCGACCCCGTCCCCGTCCCCGTCGGCGTCCGCGAACGACTGACGACTCGTCAGGATCTGACTGACAGTCAGCGCAGGATGGCGAGCTGGCGGGACTGGGCCACGAGAGTGCCGGTCGAGTCCCACAGCTCGACGTCCTCCTCGTGGTAGCCGCCGCGCAGGTGGTGGGTGTAGACGCGGCACGCGAGCCAGCCAGGCGCGGGCCGGGCGCGGCCGTGCACGGTGAGCTGGACGGTGGTGGACGTCGTCTCGCCCAGGTCCATGACCGCGGGCGCGGCGGCGTCGACGAGCATCGGCAGCGTCAGAGTGGTGGCGGCAGTGCCGTCGGCGAAGCGGATCCAGAACTCGTCGCGGGAGCCGCCGCCGGGCTGCCCGTACCACCAGCCCGGGACGGTCGCGAAGCGGTACTGCACCCGCGACATGATCGACAGGCCGGCCAGTGCGGCCCCGTCCGTCGGGTCGAGGCACTCCGCCGGCGGCGGGAGCGCCGGGGGCGTCGTCAGGGTGAGCGTGCGGGCGTCCGCCGGGGGTGCGGACAGGTCCGCGAACGACGCGGTGACTCGCAGCGCCTCGCGCCCGTCCTGGATCAGACGGGCCTGCCCCGTCGCGACGCGTCGGCCCGCGCGGACGACCTCCGTGCGGATCCACGCGATGCCCGGCTCACCGCGGCGCAGGAAGAACGCGGACACCGCGATCGGGTCGGGCCGGGGCAGCTCGACTGCGAGCGCGCGCAGGCACAACGCCACCAGGTAGCCGCCGTTCGGGCCGGACAGCCCGTCCCAGCGGTCCGTGACGTTCGCCGCGTACTCGCCGGCCAGGCCTCGGCTGTCGCCCGCGGGCTCGACCGCGAACTCGTCCTCGATCACGCGCACACCCTGTCACGACGCGCCCTGGGCCCGCGCGACCGCTCGGGTTAAGGTCGGTGGCTTGCCCCTGGAAGGTCGTCGCATTGTCCTTTTCCCATCGCCGGGACCGCCCGCCCGGTCCGCTCGCAGCGATCGCCGGCGTCAGCCTGGTGTGCGCGGTGGTCGCGGGAGCAGGCCTGTACTCGGTCGCCGACGACCCCGGGGCGGACGCGGCGCTGGCCGCCTCGGCGCCTGCCGTCGTCGACTTTTCCGGCGGCGTCGGGCACGTGGAGGCCGCGGCGCGGTCGACGGCGACGCCGATGCGAGGGAAGGTCCCGGCCGTGAAACCGGGCTGCGGTGCGGCGACGATGCCGCTGAAGGCGGCGGTCGCGCAGACGCTGATGATCGGCGTGAAACGGCCGTCGCGCGGGGAACTGCGTGACCTGACGGACCCGGCGCGGTCGATCGGCGGCCTGTTCCTGCACGGCGACGGACGCAAGGTGCTGACCGACGGCCGGCTCGCCATCGCGGGTCGGGCCACGCTCCCGCCGTTGGTCGCTGCGGACGACGAAGGCGGGCGCGTGCAGCGAATCGCCTTCGCGTACTCGATGCCCAGCGCGCGCGAGCAGGCCGACACGATGAGCCCGGCGCAGGTCCGCAAGCTCGCCGAAACGCGCGGCCGGGCGCTGCGCGAGTACGGCATCACGATGGACCTCGCGCCTGTCATCGACGTGAGCGACCAGCGCGACGGTGCCGTCATCGGCGACCGGGCCTACGCGAACCGGCCCGGCGCGGTCACCCGCTACGCCCGCGAGTTCGCCGCCGGCCTGCGCGCGGCGGGGGTCATGCCGGCGCTCAAGCACTTCCCCGGCCACGGCCGGGCGAGCGGCGATTCCCACCTCGGTAAGGCGACCACTCCCCGCGACGGCTCGCTGCGCGCAGTCGACTGGGCGCCCTACCGCGACCTCGCGGGGCCCGGCGTCGCCGTGATGATGGGGCACCTGCGCGTGCCGGGGCTGTCGACGAAGGGCCTGCCGGCCTCGGTCGACCCGCGGCTGTACAAAGTGCTGCGGGAGGAAATCGGCTTCACCGGGCTCGTCGTGACGGACGAACTCGCCGGCATGCAGGCGATCAGCGACAAGTTCGGCCTGCGCGAGTCCGTCCGGCGGGCCATCGGCGCCGGCGCGGACCTCGCCCTGTTCAACGCCGAACCCGACCGCGTGGGGCCGCTCGTGCGCAAGCTCGTCGCGGACGTCCGCGCGGGCCGCCTCGCCGAGACGCGGGTGCGCGAGGCGGCCGGGCGTGTGCTGGCGGCGAAGGGCTGCACCCTGAAAAGTGACTAGACCTCAGATTCGTGTGAGGACAACCAACGGGATCTCGCGGTCCGTCTTGTCCTTGTAGTCGTCGTAGGCGGGCCAGATCTTCACCAGCTCCGGCCACAGGCGCTCGTGGCCGATCGGGTCGACCGTGCGGGCCGTCGCGACGAACACCTCGTCGCCGACCTGCACCTCGACCTCCGGGTGGTCCACGAGGTTCAGGTACCAGGCGGGGTGCGTCGGCGAACCGCCGTAGCTGGCGACGACCACGTAGTCGTCGCCGTCCCGGCCGTAGATCAGCGCGGTGCGGCGGCGCTCACCGCTGCGGCGGCCCACGGTCGTGAGCAGCAGGGTCGGTGCCCCGCGCCACAGGTGGCCGTCCTCGCCGCCGGACGCGACGTAGCTGTCGATGTGGTCCTTGACCCACCCGGTCGGGCTGTCCTTGACGTCCTGGGTGCTCACTGTGTGCTCCCTGCTTCAACTTGGCGGGCGGTGCGGTCCGCCCGTCCCTGACGAACAGAGTTACCCGCGGGATTAGTCCGGAACCGGGGCTGGGCGCGACATCCGCCGCAGGTCGACGAGGTCGGACCGCGACGACTCGGCGCGCAGAGCGAGTTGGGCCGAGGAGTTGATCGCGACCGCCGCCCCGTACCTGCCGCCCAGGGCGTCGCCGGTCTCGCGGGCGGAACGCTGGGCGAGGCTCCCCAAGGTCGTCCCCGGGGTCCCGAGCTCGTTCCACGACGCCTTCACGTCGCGGATCAGCCGGTGCGGCGACGCCTCCGCCAGGTGCCCGAGGCGCGGCACGAGCGGCAAAGCCGGGCAACTGCGCGCGGGCGGCCGCGAGGGCGGCGTGCGCCTGGGCTAGTGCCGCGGCATCGGTGCCGGCCGCTGCCACGGCCTGCTCGGCCCGGCCCACCGCCGCTCCGGCTTTCGCGGACGCGCCGTAGATGCGGCCGACGCCCGACAGTGCGAACCCCGCCGCGGCGGCCGCGACCTCCCTGTCGGACCCGCCGGGGAGCCGGACGCCCGCAGCTCGAGGCGCGCGGCGAGGGCCAACCCGCCGGTGAGCAGCGCCCCGACCTGGAGCGTGCCGCCGACCGGAGGGCACCAGGCCGTGGCCATCGCCGCGACCCCGAGGATCGCCGACGCGTCGTCGAGGTGGGCGGTGTTGACGGCGAAGTCCGCGGCCGCGTGCATCACCCGGCCGAGGAGGCGGCCCAGCGACGCCTGGTCGCGCAGCCCGTCCCGCGCGACGGCGGCCAGCCGGCCCGACGCCGCAGCCGCCGCGCACTCTCGTTCGGACACCGCCTCGGCGAGGACGCGCGCGGCTGCCGCGAGGTCCGGCGCCGGCGCCCGGGCCGCCGTCAGGGCGCTGCGGGCACGGTCCTGGGCGCGCGCGAGCGCGTCCGCGTAGGCCGTGAGCGCCTCGGCTGCGCCCGCGTACCGGTCGGCCACCCGGTCGAGCAGGGGCGGGAGCTCGACGACGACGCCGGCGAACGCCTCGGCCGCCGGGCCGTGCCACCCCAGGGTGCCCGGGGCGCCGAGGGCGCGCGCCTGGGCCCGGGCGGCCTCGGCGGTCAGGGCCATCGTCCGGGCGAGGTCGTGGATCGCCCACGGCTCGCCGGGCACGGGGTCCGCCCCGGCCAGCGGGTGCCAGTCCAGCGGGTTACGCGTCACGGGGTACGGCCCCGCGGGCCCGCTCATTGGGGGACCCGCCGCTGCCCCGCATGCCCGCTCACGGCGTCACCCGGCAGGCGCTCGCGACCGCCCCGTCGACCTGCGCGTACACGACCGCCGCCCCCTGCGCGCCGGCTGCGACCTTGGCGAGCAGCTCGTCCAGCCGCGCCCGCTCCCGGGACCAGTTCGCCGTCACGTCGTGCAACGCTGCCTCCAGCCGGCGGTCGCCGAGGAACGACCCCGCGGACACCGGGGGTGCTGCGGCAATGCCCGCTCGCACCTTCGCCAGACGAGCGCGCCAGCGCGGCCAACTCGGCCGGGACGACCCGGATCTCCGCCATTGCCTGCCCCCTCGCCACCCAAGCGCCCAGCCCCCCGGACGCGCTCGTGCCGACCCTAGGCCGGGTCGCAGCCGGCCGCCCGGCCCCGCCGCCGTCCTGTGGACAAACCGCCACCCCGAGCGCGCGTCTCGGTCGGGTTGCCGCTCGCGTCCGACCCCGTACGTCCGACAATCAGCGTCCTATAACGAGCCGATTGCCGGACGCAGTGTCATGGCCCGCTCCGCGCGCGAACGCTCGTGGCCTCCGCCCCTACGTCGCCTTCGCCCCACGCACGGGTGCGGGGTAGGCGTGCGGCAGGCGACCGGCCAGGGCGATCAGGGTCGCCGGAGGGGTCAGGGGCGGGGCGGCGTCCAGATAGGCGCGCGGAAGCCCCAGACCTCCGCGAGCCAGCGCGGGACGAACTCGTCCAGCGCTTGCTCCAGCGGGGAGCCGGCGAGACCGTCGACCAGCCACCAGGACGTCTCGACGTCGCCCGCGGTCGGGTCGGCGGGCGGGTCGAGGTAGAGGCAGCCGAGCAGCGCGGTCTCGCCCGCGTCGAAGATCGCGTAGTTGAACGTCTCCAGCGCGGCGATCTCGCGCTCGTGCCGGGCGAGGTCCGCGCGGTCCTGTTCGTACGTCATCGTCTCGGGCGGCCAGCCCCAGGGCTCGCCGTACCGCGCCCACAGGCTCGTTCGGGAGCCCATGACGGCCGGGTAGTCGAGGTCGACGTCCGACTCCCGGATGCCGCGCAGGTGGTGGCCCGTCACCAGCGAGACCCGATCGGGCGGGACGAACCCGGCGGGCAGCCAGCCGCTCAGGGGAACGTGAAGCCGCCCGGCTTGCCCGCCCGGTCGGCGAGCAGCCCGGCGAGGGTCGACAGCGCGATCTCGGCGGGTGAACGCGAGCCGATGTTCAGCCCGATCGGACGGTGGATGCGCGCGACCTCGGCGTCGGCCACGCCGAGTTCGGCGAGCAGGTCGAGGTGCGGGGCCCGGACGCGCGGGTTGCCGACGACGCCGATCCAGCGCACCGCGGGAATGTCCAGCGCGTCCTTCAGGACGGTCCCGAGCTCGTCGCGGTGGTGGTCGGTGACGACGAGGTCGGTGCTCGCGTCGGCCGTCGCCTCCTTCGGCGACGACACGACCGAGCCGGCCCAGGCGCGCGCCTCGTCGGCGAGCGCGGGGTCGGGCTCGACGAGGACGGTGCTGTAGCCGAGTTCGCGGCCGAAGCAGCGCCATGTACCGGGCCGTCTCGCCCGCAAACACCAGGACCATCGTGCGCGCAGCCACCGGGGGCGCCTCGGCGGTCCCGTGCGCGACCGAGCAGCTGGGGTCGGGGTCGTACGCCGGGTCGGTTCCGGGGGTGAGGTTTCCTGACGTCGTCATCCGCCTACTTTGACACGGTTCGGGGTCCGCCTGACACCCTGGCGCGATGGACGGACGCGAGGTCGCGGACGCCGACTCCGGCGCCCTGATCGAGCTGATCGGCGGGTGCTGGGCGGCCTACCTCGGGTGCATTCTGGACGTCGACGGCGAGGAGCCGTGGCTGCCGCGCGCCGGCCGCGGCCTACGAGCGGTGGGGCGGGCGGATGTGGGTGATCCCGAGCGCCGACCGAGGGCTGGACGCGTGCGTCGGTTACGTCCACGGGGAGGGCGCGATGACGCTGAAGAGCCTGTACGTCGCCGCGGCCGCGCGGCGCCGCGGGCTGGGGGAGGCGCTCGTCCGACTCGTCGAGGACGCGGCGCGCGCCGCGGGCCGGCCGCGCGTCACGCTCTGGTCCGACACCCGCTTCGCCGACGCCCACCGCCTGTACGAGCGGCTCGGCTACACCCGCGGGCGCGCACGCGCGAGCTGCACGACCGCTCGAAGACGGTCGAGTTCGAGTTCAGCCGGACGCTCGGGTGACCCGCGGGGTCGCCTCCGCGGCCACCGGGCCGGCGTCGAAGTCGTAGCGCAGCACGTAGACGGCCGCGTCCAGGAGCATCTCGTTGAGCTCGACGGGGCGGTCGCCGGCGAACGCGCACCGGGTCAGCGCGATGACGGGCGCGGCGGGGGACAGGGACAGGCGCTCGGCCTCGTCGGGGTGCGCGGCACGGGCCCTGATCTCCTCGCGGAAGCGGGTCGGCGCGTAGCCCAGCTCGCCGAGGCGGGCGTAGACGCCGCCGGGCCCGGTGTCGGGGGTCGTCACCGCCGAGCCCTCGACGAGCTCGGCGGGCAGCCAGGAGACGGAGAGCATCACGCGGCGCCGGTCGAGCAGGAACCGCCGTGAGCGGATCCAGACGGGGTCGCCGGCGGCGATGCCGAGCGCCTCCGCGATGTGCTCGGGCGCCGGGCCGGAGCTCACGTCGAGGTCGTCGACGGTCAGGTCGCGGGCCTCGGTCTCGTCCCGCCAGACGGACTCGCCGCGGACCCACGGCATCGAGGACAGCCGCCGGATCTCGTCGCGGACGATCGGGGTGAAGTCGCTGACGTAGACCCCGGACCCGCGCTTGGCGACCGCGAGCCCCTCGCGCTGCAGCTCCGCGAGCGCCTGCCGGACGGTCATCCGGGCGACCGCGTACCGCGCCATCAGGTCGTTCTCGCCGGGCAGCGGACGGCCCGGGGAGTACTCGCCGGTCTGGATCCCGGCGCGCAGGTCGTCGGCGATGCGCCGGTACTTGTGTGTCTTGCGGGCTCCGGGCTGCCCGTCCGGGCCCGTCATGAAGGAGCCGTCATGCTGGGGCGCCTCCGCGTGCTCGGCCCCCGAGGGGACGCAATGCTTTCGTAGGCACAAAGCGTACGAGACCTGACAGTTGGGACACGGCAGGCAGGGCCGCTCATGGGTGTCCCTTGACACCTAAAGTGACAGACCCTCTAATAATCTCTCTAGAGAACTCGGGGCGAATCTGGCAAAGAGGAGGAAGTGCGTGAGCCGTTCGGCGCAACCATCTCCCCTCGCCCAGCGCGCCCCCGAAGCCCTGCCGAACGACGAGGCCTGCCTCTGGGACCGCATCCTGGAGCCGGCGACGCCCGGGATTTCCTTGACCAAGGTGCGAATCGAGGACGCCCCCCGCCCCGGCCGCCGGCGCCGCCCGCCGTCCTCGCGGATGCATGTGTGGGGTGTCGACCTGGGCAACAGCCGGGTCGCGATCGACGGGCTCCTGCTCCTGGCGATCGTCCTGCTGCTCCTGGCCGCCGTGGCCGGTGCCGTGGGCCTTACGTTCTTCGTGCGCTAGCCCCTAACCCCCAGTTGACCTGGGCTTGGGCCCTTTGCCTCCGCGCGCGCCGCTCGAGGCGGTCTAGTCTCGGTCGTCTAAGTTCTCGCGGGGACGGACGGGGGTGCTCGGCATATGCGGTACCGCCGCGGCTCGACCGCTGCCTCCGCCGTCCTCGCATTGGCCCTGGTCGGTTGCGGCGACGACCCGAAGGGCAACCCCGACGTCGGCGTGGTCGGGACGGCGATGTTCGACGACGCCAGCAACCGCGTCGTGAACCCCTCCGACAAGACCGGCGGGACCCTGCGCTTCGGCACCTCGTACGACTGGGACTCCCTCGATCCCGGCAACACCTACCGCTCCTTCGCCTGGAACTTCGCCCGCCTCTTCGGTCGCACTCTGATTACTTACCGTGACGCTCCGGGGCCCGACGGGCTGGAGTTGGTGCCCGACCTCGCGACCGGCCTCGGCGTCTTCTCGGACAACGGCAAGACCGTCACCTACACCCTGCGCGAGGGCGTGAAGTTCGAGGACGGGGCGGTCGTCAAGTCCCAGGACGTCAAGTACGCGATCGAGCGCAGCAACTACGCCTCGTCCGTCCTGGGCAACGGGCCGGCGTACTTCAAGGAACTGCTCGGCACCGGCTACCGCGGCCCGTACACCGGGAACGTCCGCGACCGGTTCGGCCTGAGCGCGATCACGACCCCGGACGACCGGACGATCGAGTTCCACCTGACCCGGCCGTTCGCGGAGTTCGACTACCTCGCGACCCTGCCGCAGACGATCCCGGTGCCGTGGGCCAAGGACACGGGCGCCGACTACGGTCGCCACCCGATCGCGACCGGCCCGTACATGGTCGAGGAGTACAGCCCCGGCCGCTCGCTGCGGCTCGTGCACAACCCGCACTGGGACCAGGCCACCGACCCCGTCCGCCGTCGCCTCGCGGAGGCGATCGAGGTCACCCCGAACATCGAGGCGAACGCGCTGGACGAGCGGCTGCTCTCCGGCGACGCCGACATGGACCTCGGCGGCACCGGCCTCGCGGCGACCGGTCAGGCGCGCGCGGCGTCCAACCCCAACCTGCGCAAGAACACGGACAACCCGCTGACCGGTTTCGCGTCCTTCGTCGCGATCAACACGAAGATGGCACCGCTGGACGACCTGCACTGCCGGCGGGCCGTGATCCTCGCGGCCGACCACGAGGCCCTGCAGGCGGCCTACGGCGGTCCGTCCAGCGGCGACCTCGCGACCACGCTGCTCCCCTCGACGCTGATCGGCTACCGGGGTGCCGACCGCTACGGCATCCTCACGACGCGGACGGGCGACGCCGCCGCCGCGAAGAAGGAGCTCGCGGCCTGCGGCAAGCCCGACGGGTTCCGCACCAAGGTCGCCGTCCGCTCGGACCGGCCGAAAGAGGTGGCCGGCGCGCAGGCCCTCGCGCTGGCGCTCGACAAGGTCGGGATCCGCCTCGAGGTCGCGCGGTACCCGTCCGAGCGCTACTTCTCGGACTTCGCCGGGTCGCCCGAGTACGTCGCGGGCAACAACCTCGGGCTCGCGTTCATGGCCTGGTCGGCGGACTGGCCGACCGGCTACGCCTTCCTGTCCCGGCTGGTCGACTCCGAGGCGATCCGCGAGACCCGCAACTCGAACCTGTCCCAGCTGGACGACCCCGAGGTCGACCGCCTGCTGAAGGACGGCAGCGAGGAGACCGACGCCGGGGCCCGGGCCCAGATCTGGACCGACCTGGACGCACGCGTGCTCGAGCTCGGCGCCGTCCTGCCGATCGTGCACGAGCGGGTCCTGACCTACCGCAGCCCGGCGCTGTCGAACGTGTTCATCCACCAGGCGTACGGGATGTACGACGCCGTCGCGATGGGGCTCGGCTCGCCCCCGCCGCCCAAGTAGGCCGGGCGCGCCGGCTGTTCGTTTCGAACGTTCGCCGCACCGACCTCGTCCAGGCGGGAGAGTATGGACGCCGTGGACCCTCGGGACCGCCAGCCTGGCACCCCCGGCGCCGGACGGCTGAACATCGCGGACAGCTTCGAGAGGCTGACGATTGGACGACTCACCGGTGCCTGAGCCCGCCGAGCCGCTGCCGCCGCGGCCGACGCAGCGCCGATCCGTCCGTCGCTCCCAGGAGCAGCCGCCCGACGCGGCCCACGACGAGGCCGGAGGTTCCTCCGGCCTGCTGCGCGAGCTGCCCGTCCTGATATTCGTCGCGCTCGCGCTCGCCCTGCTGATCAAGGTCTTCCTCGTCCAGGCCTTCTTCATCCCGTCGGGCTCGATGGAGAAGACCCTGCTCGAGGGTGACCGGGTGCTGGTGAACAAGTTCGCCAGCCACTTCGGCGAGGTCGACCGCGGCGAGGTCGTCGTGTTCCGCGACCCGGGCGGGTGGCTGAACCCCGGGCCGGAGCGCAACGGCAACCCGGTCCTGAAGCCGCTGAAGGACGTGTTCGTCTTCGTCGGGCTGCTTCCCTCCGCCAGCGACAAGGACCTGATCAAGCGAGTCATCGGCGTTCCGGGCGACACGGTCGCCTGCTGCACCGACGGCAAGGTCACCGTCAACGGCGTCCCCCTCGACGAGCCGTACCTTTACCCCGGGGACAAGCCGTCCAAGATCGAGTTCGACGTCAAGGTCCCGCCGAACCGCCTGTGGGTGATGGGCGACCACCGGTCCGGGTCCGCCGACTCCCGCAGGCACATGGACGACCCGGGCAACGGCACGATCCCCGAGGACAACGTCGTCGGCCGGGCCTTCGTCCGCGTCTGGCCAGTGAGTCACTGGGGCACCCTCGGCGTCCCGGCGACGTTCAAGCGCCCCGCCCTCGACAGCGCCGCGCTGAGCACCTCCGCGCTCGGGCTGGGTGTGCTGCTGCCGCTCGCTCTGATCCGGCGGCGCGCCCGGTTGTGAACCCGGTCGCCTTGAAGTAGTACGGCCCCTCGACCCTCTCGATCAGGATTGGAATCGCCGGGCTGGACATCGGTGTACTCCCTGGCTGTGGTGGGCGGCCGCTGCGCCGCGTGACGGCAAATTTAACGTCGAACTGAGCTTCGCGCCGCTGCGCGGTCGTGTCGTCGCCGTGACCTGAACGACCCTCAGGCCGTCTACCCTGCAAGGCAATCGCCGCCGGTGGAGGGGAGCGCGCACCGAATATGACCGTGCCGTTCCCCGAGCCGCCGGCCGAGGTCCCCGGCGCAGCGAGCCCCGGCGCCGCGGTCGCCGTCGCCGGCCGGTCCCCAGGCCAGATCGCGTGGCGCCGGCTGCGCCGCGACCGGATGGCGACCGCGGGCGCGATCGTGGTCCTGTTCCTCGTCCTGGTGGCGATCTTCGCCCCGTTGATCGTCCGTTTGCTGGGCAGCCCGCCGAACGAGTTCCACCAGTCGCTGATCGACCCGTCGCTGCAGACCCCCCGCGGGAATTTCGGCGGCATGAGCTCCGAGCACCTGTTCGGGCTCGAGCCGGTCAACGGCCGCGACCTGTTCAGCCGGGTCGTCTACGGATCCCGGATCTCCTTGCTGGTGGCGTTTCTGGCGACCTTGGTCTCCGTCGTGATCGGGACCGTCCTCGGCGTCGTGGCGGGCTTCTTCGGCGGCTGGGTCGACGCCGTGATCAGCCGGGTGATGGACATCTTCCTCGCGTTCCCCCTGCTGCTGTTCGCGATCGCGCTCGTCGGGGTGATGCCGGACGACGCGTTCGGCCTGCACGGCGACGCGCTGCGGATTGCCCTGCTGGTGTTCACGATCGGCTTCTTCGGCTGGCCGTACATCGGCCGCATCGTCCGCGGACAGACGCTGTCGCTGCGCGAGCGCGAGTTCGTGGAGGCCGCGCGGAGCCTCGGCGCGAGGCCGCGCTACATCATCGTCCGCGAGCTGCTTCCCAACTTGGCCGCGCCGATCCTGGTCTACTCGACCCTGTTGATCCCCACCAACATCCTGCTCGAGGCGGCGCTGTCGTTCCTCGGCGTCGGCGTGCGCCCGCCCACGGCGACCTGGGGCGGGATGCTGGCGGACGCGGTGCGCTTTTACACGATCGCGCCGCACTTCATGGTCTATCCCGGCGTCGCCATCTTCGTCACCGTCCTGGCCTTCAACCTCTTCGGTGACGGCCTGCGTGACGCGCTCGACCCGAGGGCTCGATGAGTGCACGGAACCGATCCAACGAGAGGTGCTTGCAGATGACGCGGAGCAGAACTACCGCCAGGACAGCGGCTTTCGCTGCAGCGATCCTGGTTCTGAGTGCCTGCGGGGGCGGGAGCAGCGACGACGAGGCCGACGGCAGCCCGACCGAGGCGAGCACGTCCGCCGGCGGTTCGTCGGACGCCGAGTACAACGCGGGGGTGGACCAGGTCTTCAACGCCTCCGACGCCAAGGGCGGGACGCTGCGCATGGCGAACGTCGGCGACTGGGATTCGCTCGACCCGGCCGACATGTACTACGCGTACGCCTGGAACTTCGTGCGCCTGTACGGCCGCACCCTGGTCACGTTCGCCTCGGCGCCCGGCACGGGCAGCTCCAAGCTCGTCCCCGACCTCGCGGAGGAGCTCGGCAAGTCCTCCGACGACGCGAAGACCTGGACCTACAAGCTGCGCGCCGGCCTGAAGTTCGAGGACGGTTCCGCGATCACGTCCAAGGACGTGAAGTACGCCGTCGAGCGCTCGCTCGACAAGAAGGTGTTCCCCAACGGGCCGACGTACTTCAACGACTTCCTCGACCTGGACGGGTACACGAGCCCGTACGACGACGACAGCGACGACAAGCTCGGACTGAAGGCGATCGAGACGCCGGACGACCGCACGGTGGTCTTCAAGCTGAAGCAGCCGTTCAGCGGGTTCGACTACTTCGCCCAGCTGCCCGCGACGATCCCGGTGCCGCAGAAGAAGGACACCGGCGCGAAGTACAAGGAGCACGTGATCTCCAGCGGGCCCTACAAATTCGCGGAGAACAACGCCGGCAAGAACTTCGTGCTCGTCCGCAACGACCAGTGGGACGCGGCGTCCGACCCGATCCGCAAGGCGCTGCCGGACCGCTACGAGGTGGCCCTCAACGTCAACGCCGACGACATCGACAACCGCCTGATCGCCGGCGACCTCGACGTGGACGTCGTCGGGGGCGGGGTGCAGGCCGCCGCGCAGGGCCGGATCCTCGGCGACGAGAACCTGAAGAAGAACGCGGACTCGGCGGCGCTGGCGCGCACCTGGTTCGCCGTGCTGAACAAGAACGTCGCACCGTTCGACAACATCGCCTGCCGCAAGGCCGTCGAGTACGCGGCCGACAAGACGGCCTACCAGAACGCGTACGGCGGCCCGCCCGGCGGCGACATCGCGACCGGCCTGCTGCCGCCGCTGATTCCCGGCGCCGAGAAGTTCGACCTGTACGACGCGGCCGGCAAACCGGGTGGCGACCTCGAGAAGGCCAAGGAGCAGCTGAAGACCTGCGGCAAGGAGGGCGGCTTCGAGACCAACATCTCCTACCGGATCGAGCGGCCGAAGGAGAAGGCGGCCGCCGAGGCGATCCAGCAGGCGCTGGGCAAGGTCGGCATCAAGCTGACGCTCAAGTCGTATCCGCAGAACGACTACGCGAAGCTCTACGCCGGCAAGCCGGACTTCGTGAAGAAGGAGAACCTCGGCATCATCGTCTACGGCTGGGGCGCCGACTGGCCGGACGGTTTCGGTTTCCTGCAGCAGATCGTCGACTCCCGGGTGATCCGGGACACCGGCGGCAACACCAACCTGGGCATCGAGATCGACGCGGTGGACGACCTGCTCGACGACGCGCTGAAGGAGACGGACACCGCCAAGCGCGAGGCGATCTGGCCGAAGATCGACCGCAAGGTCATGGAGGACGCCCAGGCGTTGCCTGGGGTCTGGGCGAAGGGCCTGCTGTACCGGCCGGAGAGCCTGACCAACGTCTTCGTGTCGATCGGCTACCAGATGTACGACTACGTCGCGCTGGGCGTGAAGAAGTAGCGGATGCTCGCCTACGTCGTCCGCCGGCTGTCCGCGGCGGTCCTGCTCCTCGGTGTCATCAGTGTCGCGGTGTTCATGATCTTCTTCCTGCTCCCGCGGCTCGGTGGCTCCACACCGGAAGACCTTGCGTCCCGGTACGTGGGCAGGACCGCCGATGCCGCGACGGTCAGTCAGATGGCCGACAAGCTCGGCTTCGACGACCCGCTGGTCGTGCAGTACGGGCGGTTCGCGAAGGGCATCGTCGCCGGGGCGGACTACGACTACGGCCCCGGCGTCGAGCGCTGCCCCGCGCCCTGCCTCGGGTACTCGTTCATCACGCAGCGACCCGTCTGGCCGGACCTGCTCGACCGGCTGCCGGTGACGATGTCACTGGCGTTCGGCGCGGCCGTGATCTGGCTCGGCTTCGGGGTCGGGACGGGCGTCCTTTCCGCGCTGCGTAAGGGAACCGTGTTCGACCGGGCGGCGATGGGCGTGGCGCTGGCCGGCGTCTCGCTGCCGATCTTCTTCACCGGCCTGGCCTCCCTCGCGCTGTTCAGCTACAAGTTCGGCTGGACTGCGCCGGGCGGCAGTTACACGCCCCTGACGGAGAATCCGGCTCGGTGGGCGTACGACCTTCTGCTGCCCTGGATCACCCTGGCCTTCTTGTACGCGGCGGCGTACGCGCGGCTCACCCGGGCGGGCATGCTCGAGGTGATGGGTGAGGACTACATCCGCACGGCTCGCGCGAAGGGGCTGCCCGAGCGGACGGTGGTCGTGCGGCACGGGCTGCGCTCGGCGCTGACCCCGATCCTCACGATCTTCGGCCTCGACCTGGGCCTGCTCCTCGGCGGCGCCGTGCTGACGGAGAGCACGTTCTCCCTGCCCGGCATCGGCAAGTACGCCATCGAGGGCATCTTCAGCAACGACCTGCCGAAGGTGCTCGGGACGGTGATGGTCGGCGCGTTCTTCGTCGTCGTCGCGAACCTGATCGTCGACGTCCTGTACGCGGTTCTGGACCCACGCGTGAGAACGCGATGACGCCGTTCCTCGAGGTGCGCGACCTGCGCGTGCACTTCCCGACGGACGACGGGCTCGTCCGCGCGGTCGACGGGCTCTCGTTCTCGGTCGTCCGCGGGCGGACCCTCGGCATCGTGGGGGAGTCGGGGTCGGGCAAGAGCGTGTCCAGCCTGGCGGTCATGGGGCTGCTCGGCGCGGGCGCCGCGGCGGCCCGGGTGCGCGTGTCCGGCGAGATCCGCCTCGACGGGCAGCAACTCGTGGGCGCGCCGGCGGACGCGGTCCGGCGGCTGCGCGGGCAGCGGATGGCGATGATCTTCCAGGACCCGCTGTCCGCGATGCACCCCTACTACTCGATCGGGACGCAGATCGTGGAGGCGTACCGGGTGCACAACAAGGTGAGCAAGGCGGTGGCCCGCAAGCACGCGGTCGACCTGCTCGGCCGGGTCGGCATCCCCAACCCGGCGCAGCGGGTGGACGACTACCCGCACCAGTTCTCCGGCGGCATGCGCCAGCGGGCGATGATCGCGATGGCGCTGTCGTGCAACCCCGAACTGCTGATCGCGGACGAGCCGACGACCGCGCTCGACGTGACCGTCCAGGCCCAGATCCTCGACCTGATCCGCGACCTGCAGGCGGAGTTCTCCGCCGCGGTCGTCCTGATCACCCACGACCTCGGCGTGGTCGCCGAGCTCGCCCACGACGTCCTCGTCATGTACGCGGGCCGCGCGGTGGAGTACGGCACGGCGGAGGACCTGTTCCGCCGCCCGGAGCATCCGTACACCTGGGGCCTGCTGGGCTCGGTCCCCCGGCTGGACCGCGAGCGGCGCGACCGCCTCGCGCCCGTCGTGGGCACGCCTCCGAGCCTCATCCACGTCCCGCCGGGGTGCGCGTTCCACCCCCGCTGCCCGTACGAGAAGCGGACGGGCGGGCTGGGCCGCACCCAGGTCCCGGAGCTGGAACCGGGCGCCGGCGCCGGGCATCTGGTGGCCTGTCACATGCCCGCCGCCGAGCGCCAGGGGCTGTGGCGGACCGACGTGGAGCCAAGGCTATGACGGAGCCGCTCCTGGAGGTGACCGGCCTGCGCAAGCACTACCCGGTGTACCGCGGCGTCCTGCGCCGCCAGGTCGGGACGGTCAAGGCCGTCGACGGCGTCGACCTGACGGTGGCTCGGGGCGAGACGTTCGGCATCGTGGGGGAGTCGGGCTGCGGCAAGACGACGACGGGCCGCCTGCTGACGCGCCTGCTCGAGCCGACCGCCGGGCGGATCATCTTCCAGGGCCGCGACATCACCGACCTGACGACAGCTCAGATGCGCCCGCTGCGCCGCGAGATGCAGATGATCTTCCAGGATCCGTACTCGTCGCTGAACCCCCGGCACACCGTCGGGACGATCGTCGGGGCCCCGTTCCGGTTGCAGAACGTGAAGACCGACCACGGGATCGAGCGGGCGGTCGGTGACCTGCTGGAACTGGTCGGGCTCAACCCGGAGCACTACAACCGCTACCCGCACGAGTTCTCCGGCGGGCAGCGCCAGCGCATCGGGATCGCGCGGGCGCTGGCCCTGCGCCCGAAGCTGATCGTCGCGGACGAGCCGGTCTCCGCCCTCGACGTCTCGATCCAGGCGCAGGTGGTCAACCTGCTCGACGACCTGCAGGCCCAGCTCGGCCTGACGTACGTCGTGATCGCGCACGACCTGTCCGTCGTGCGCCACCTGTGCGACCGGATCGCCGTGATGTACCTCGGCGGGCTCGTCGAGGTCGCCCCGTCGGACGCCCTCTACACGGCTCCGCGCCACCCGTACACGGTCGCGCTGCTGTCGGCCGTGCCCGTCCCGGACCCGGCCCGGCGCGAGGCGCGCGACCGGGTCCGGCTGGTCGGCGACGTCCCGAGCCCGGCCGCCCCGCCCCCCGGCTGCACCTTCCACACCCGGTGCTGGAAGGCCCGCGAGGTCTGCAAGACCACCGTCCCCGCCCTCACGGCGGACGCCGGCGGGCGCGCCGTGGCGTGCCACTTTCCTGAGAACGTGCAAAACCTCGGTGGGAGATCGCCCGCCGGGTGACCAGATCCCGGCGCAGTCAGGCAGGATGAGCGCCGTGCTGAGATCGACGGTGGGTCGCCAGGGGAATTACGGCGTCGACACGCCCATCGTTCCGGCCGTCCAGTCCTTCATCGCGTTGCTCCTGATGCAGACCGGCTTCAAGCAGTGGTCCAACCAGGAAGACAACCAGGGGCTGTGGGTGATCGCCGCGGGCACGCTCCTGCTCGCGATGGCGCTGTGCTACCTGCACGTCTCCCGCCGGGGCAAGTTCCGGATCTGGAACCGGGTCCTGGCCGACCTCGAGCTGCGCGGCGACGAGCAGGCGCTCGACGTCGCAACCGGCCGGGGCGCGGTCGCGACCCTCGCCGCCACCCGCCTTCCGAAGGGCAAGGTCACGGCCGTCGACACCTGGGCCAAGCGCAGCCGCCTGACGAGCAGCAAGGGCGGTTCGGAAGACACGATCGCCCGGAAGAACGCGGTCGCGGACGGCGTCGGTGACCGCGTGGAGTTCAAGCTCGCCGACATGCGTGACCTGCCGATGGCCGGCAACAAGTACGACCTGGTGACCTGCAGCCTGGGAATCAGCTCGCTCGCGGGCGCGGACCAGCGCCAGGACGCGCTCGACGAGACCGTCCGCGTGCTCAAGCCCGGCGGCCGGCTGGCCATCACGGACTACAACAACACCAGGGAGTACGTCCGCCGCCTGAGTGACCTGGGCATGGAGGACGTGAAGTCCCGCAGCCTCGGCTGGGAAGGCTGGTACGGAGGGCCCTGGCGCCCGACCGTCCTGGTCAGCGCGCGCAAGCCCACGAGCTGGTAGCCCGGCCCGCACAAGAGAGCGAGCCCCGAGCCTGCGGACAGGCTCGGAGCTCGAGGTGGGACAGTGGGCGAGTCCAGTTCAGACCCGAGGGGTCAGATCGCCAGCTCGATGCTGATGCCGACGTCGTCGGCGACCTTGAGCGCGCCGAGCATGGCCGAGAACTGCTTGATCCCGAACTGGCTCTGCGTGATCGTCCCGGTTGCCGTGGCCTTGCCGCCGTCGGACTTGCCGGTCAGCGTGATCGACCGCGTGACGCCCTTGATCGTGAGGTCGCCGGTGATGGTGAAGCCGTCGGGCGAACCGTCGATCTTCGAGGACTTGAACGTGATCAGCGGGTTCTTGCCGACCTCGAGAATCTTGTCGTTGATCGACTTCTTGATGTCACCGAGGTCGTTGTCGGTGAGGGCCTTCACGCCGCCCGTTCCGGAGATGACCTCGAGGGACGCCGTCTTGATCTCGACGTTGACGGAGGACGCCGACGGGTCGCCCGTGTCGACGTTGGCGGTGCCGCTCCAGTCCTTCGCCTCGATGACGAGGTCGTGCCCTGCCTTGGCGGCGGCGCCGGCGCGGCCCGTGTGCAGCCGCAGGTGGCCCACCTGGGGCCCGAGGTTGTAAGTGCCATTGGTGAGGGTCATCCGCGCATCCTTGTGCATAAATGCACTAATGCGGAAGTGCAGCTTCCTGAGATTTCGGGCCCGAGGCCGGATCCGCACAGTGGGACCGGCCTCAGGGCCCGAAACGGTCCTCGGGCTCACCCCCAGGCTCCCGCCTCAGAGGGATGCGAGGACGTTCGCGCAGGAGGAAGTGCTCACGTTGGCGTCGGGCTCGACCTCGAGCTTGGTGATCACGCCGTCCTCGATCACGGCCGCGTAGCGTTTCGACCGGAGGCCGAGGCCCGCGACGGACAGGTCGAACTCGAGGCCCATCGCGCGGGTGAAGGCGAGGTTGCCGTCGGCGATCATCAGGATCTCGTCGCCGGCGCCGGCCGACTTCGCCCACGCGTCCATCGTCCAGACGTCGTTGACGCTGATGCAGGCGATCCGGTCGACACCCTTGCCGGCCAGCGCCTCGGCGCCGGCCACGTACCCGGGCAGGTGCGTGGCGCTGCAGATCGGAGTGAACGCCCCGGGGACGCCGAAGATCACGACCCGGCCGGTGCCCAGCAGTTCCGCGGCGCTCGCCCCGGCGGGCCCACCGTCGGCGCCGAGCGTGTGAACCTCGACGTCGGGGATCTTGTCGCCAACCGAAACAGCCATGCCAACTCCAGGTGCTCTGCCTCCGGCCGGATGCCGGTCTGCGTTGGCGGCGACGATAGCTCGCGACGCTCAGCCGAGCGTGTCCAACTTCTCGCGCAGCCGGCGCAGGTTGCGCAGCCGCGCCTCGAACGTCGCGCCGAGGCACAGCAGCAGGACGCCGGTGCCGCCGACGGTCACCCAGCGGGGGAGCGCCGCCGCGACCGGGCCGAGTTGGATCAGCGCGTCGAGCGCGAGGACCGTCCCGCCGATCACCAGCGGAGCCTGCAGCCGGGCGCGGGTCCCGACCAGCAGGACGGCCAGGGCCGCCGCGCCGAGTAGGAACGGTCGGGTGAGGTCGTCGCCGTCGACCAGGACCGCGCCGAGGGACGGAAGCAGCCCGGTGACCAGGCCCGCGGTGTACGCCGACCAGGACGAGCGCTGCGGAACCGCGTCGCCCGCCGTGCGCCGGCTCCACCAACCCGCCGCGAGCAGGGCGATCGCCGGCCCGGTCGTGTACGCCTCGGGCGTCTCGACGTGGGCCTGGGCGAGGCGGATCCAGCTGCTCGCGGCGAGCAGGAGCCCGCCCAGCCAGGCGACCTGCCGGCGGTCGGGGCGCAGCGCGACCAGGCCCGCCGCGGTGCCGGCGGCGAGGAGAGCGTGCGCCGTCCAGCCGGCGTCGTCGACGACGGGCACGAAGGCGAGCGCGCCGGCGAACACCGCCGCGACCTGGGCGGCGCCGCGCTCCTGACGCCGCGTCAGCGCGTCCTCCTCGCCGGCTCGGTGACGCGCGGTCAGGTAGATGGCCGCGACGGCCAGCGCCCCCGCCGCGACGACGGCGGCGAACCCGGCGCGCGCCGGCGGTGCGTCGGCCAGCCGGACGAGCACGTAGGTCTCGGCGACCAGCAGCGCGACGGCGGCGGCGAGGGTGACCGGGCGGTCGGCCCGGCGGTCGGCGGCGTGCGCGGCGACGGCCGCCGCGAGCGCGACGACCAGGGCCCACCCGGTGGCGGCGCGGGACGCGAGCGACCAGACGAGGCCGAGCGCGACCGCCAGCCCGCCGACGGCGGCGAGGCCGGCCGCGGCGAGCGCGAGGGCGGCGGACGGACCCGCGGCGTCGCGGTCGGACCACGGGAGGCGGTCCTCGTGCTCGGCGGCGGGCGCCTCGGCCGGGCGGGTGTAGACGCGGACGGCAGCGGTGAGCAGGGCGCCGCCGACGGCGACATACAGCAAGACCGCGAGTAGGTAGGGCGCGTCGAGCGCGACCGGCAGGACCACGGCCGTGCCCGTCCCGAGGCAGGCGGCGACGGCGAGCACCGCGGCGGAGCGCAGGCGCCAGGCCACCAGTCCTGCGCCGGCGGTGAGCAGGGCCAGGGTGAGCGGGACGGCCCCGGTGCCGGTCCAGGCGGTCGTGAGGCGGTCCTGCGCGGACGCGCCGGCGTCCTGCGTCCAGGCCTGCTCGGCCCAGCCGAGGGCGCCGCTCACGACCCGGCCGGCGGGCTCGGCGACGTCGGCGAACGCGCCGGCTGCAGCGACCGCGACCACCGTGAGCGGGCCTGGGAGCCAGCCCCTCGGGACGGCGCACAGCACGGCGACGGCCGCGAGCAACGCGGCCGCGCCCCAGGCGGTGGCGGCCCGGTGGTCGAGGTGGTGCTGCAGCGGGGCGTGGATCGCGAACAGCAGGCAGGCAGTAGCTGCCGCGGCGGCGCCCTGGCGGATCAGGTCGACCGCGCGGGCCGCCCAGGCGACGGAGACGGCCGCGAGGCTGCAGAACAGCAGCAACGCGACGGAGGTGGCGAGCGGCACGCGCTCGTCCAGCGGGACGTTCTGCCCGCCGTACGCGAGCGTCGCCGCGACGCCCAGGCCGGTGAGGTAGGCGAGCCCGCCGCCGCCGGCGACGACGATCCGCACGCCGGTTCCGGCCAGGCGCCGGGCGGTCGGGACGGCGAGCGCGCCCTGGACGACGAGGAGGGCCGCGAAGACGTTGAGCGGGAGGCGGTCTTCCAGGGCGATCAGCGGAAGCTGCGCGAAGACCACGGCGGTGTACCGCACGAGGTTGAGCGGGTACGCCTTCCACAGCCCGGCGGCGACGGCGGCCAGCAGCGCGAGCACCGCGGCCCAGTAGCCGTCGGCCGGGATCTCGTCGAGCCCGGCGACGCCTGCACTGCGCAGTCCGCCCGCATCGATCAGCAGGAACGCGAGGGTCAGGGTCGCGAGTGCCTCCGCGGTGCCCGGTAGCTCCCGGCGCCGCGCGACGGAGCCGGCGTAGCCCGCCGCGGCGGTGAGGGCGCCGAGGATGGCGCTGCGCCCGCCGATGCCGATCCGGCCCCACGCGACGACGGTGAAGATCAGGGCGGCGACGACGAGGAGCAGGACGCCGAGGCTGAGCAGCATCCGCTGGACCTGGCGGGGGGTCGCGGGGTCGCGCGTCAGGGGCGCCTGGTCGACCCAGGCCGTGCGCTGCGGCGGCACCCACGCGTCCTTCGGGGTGGCCAGGCCGACCTGCGGCGGCGGGCCCGGGTGCCACGGGCGCGCTTGCGCGACGACCGGGACCCGGCCTGGCAGCGGCGCCCCGCGGAGCGCGCCGATCAGGGCGCGGCGGTCCTCGAGCAGCCGGGCGGCCGCGACGGAGACCTGCCAGAGCTGGTCGGCCAGCGGGCCGCGCAGCGGGAGCCCGCACGCCGCGCAGGCGGCCGGGGAGTCGGTCAGCACCAGCGCGCAGTCGGGGCAGCGCGTCGGGTCGGCGATCAGGCCAATGTCCATGGGACCTGAGGATGGGGCCTGAACATACCCGAGGGTAGGGTTCCGGCTCCGATGTGAGTGAACTTACTGAAGGTCAGGAAAGTGCCCGACTGCAGGTCGGGATCATGCTCGCAAGGCCGCCCGGGCCAGCGCCCCCGCCTGCGCGCCGTACGAACCCCCGAACAAGACCGCGTGCACGAGGACCGGGTGCAGCTGGTGCAGCGGCACCCGGCCACGCCAGCCGGCGGCGAGCGGGGCCGCTTCGTCGTACGCGCCGAGGACCCGGTCGAGGTACGGGGCGCCGAACAGCGCGAGCATCGCGAGGTCCGTCTCGCGGTGCCCGCAGTGGGCCGCGGCGGCGTCCACGAGGTACGCCCGCCCTCTGCCGGCGCCCTTCCGGTCGGACCACAGCACGTTGCCCGACCACAGGTCGCCGTGGACGAAGGCCGCCGGCTCGGCCGGCCCGGCCAGTGCGTCGAGGCCCCCGACGACCCGTTCCACGTCCGCGGCGTCCCGGCCGCCGATCGACCCCGCGGTCCACCGCGCCGCGCAGGAACGGCAGGACCCGCCGCTGGGCGTAGAACTCGGGCCAGGCCGCGGCGCCACGTGTTGTCCAGCGGGAGGGACCCGACGAAGCCCGGCCCCGACCGGCCGAAGTGCGGCCTGCTGCCGTCCGGCGCCGGGGCCGCCGGCCCGCCCCGGTGGGTCGCGGCGAGCGCGCGGCCGAACTGCTCGGCCGCGGCCGCGTCCGGGCGGCCGGGCTCGATCCACTCGAGGGCCAGAAGGCCGGGGGTGGCTCGCAGCGGCGCGGGAGCGGGCGCGCCGCCGCCGCAGGACGCGTCCCTGAGCGCCACCAGGGCGTCGGCCTCGGCTTCGAAGAAGCCGGGCGGCGCGTCGGCGCGCGTCTTGACGAACAGCGGCTCCCCGTCGAGCTCGACCCGGAACGCCGCGCAGATGTCCCCGCCGCCGACGGGGCGAATCGAGTCCACCGGGCGTCCGAACAACTCGGCGAGCTCGGCGGCCGGCGAGCCCGCGCCGGAGCTACCGCGCCTCACCTGCCGCCGCTCACCCGACGAACGCCGCGAGCTTCACGCCGTGGTCGGCGGCGATCAGCTCGGCGGCCTTCTCCCCGATCATGATCGAGGCGGCGTTGGTGTTGCCCGCCACGATGTCTCGGCATCACGCTGCGTCCGCCACGCGCAGCCGGCCGACGCCGCTCGACCCGCAGGCGCGGGTCGACGACGTCGCCGATCCGGCACGTCGAGGTCGGGTGGTAGACGCTGAGCGAGTAGTGCAGGGCGAGGTCCGCGAGCAGCGCGTCGGACGGTTCGGCGCCCTCGACGTGGCCGTGCTTGGTGGCGAGGGCGGGCGGGATCATCAGCGGGCCGATCTCGCGCCCGGCCGGCCAGTGCGCGACGACGTCCAGGGCCCGGCGGGCGACCGCGAGCATCGACGGCCAGGTCGTGCGGGTCGGCGAAGTAGTTCAGCCGGATCGTCGGGTGCTCGGCCGGGTCGGCACTGACCAGCGTGACCTCGCCCTCGCTGCGCGGCTGGACGGGGTTGGCCAGGACGACCATGTTCTCCGCGTCCAGCGCCAGAACGCTGTCGGGGTCGGCGAAGTACGTGGCCGAATCCGTGCGCAGGACGTGCAGCCAGAAGTCGGCGTTGAACCCGCACGGGAAGAAGGCGAGCTGCCCGTCGTGGGTATGCGCGTCGCCGAGGCCGGTGGAGAACCAGGCAGCGGCGTCGTAGAGGGAGGACGACACGAGGCCGGCGCCGGTGGTCGCCCACTCGGCGATGCGGCGGTCCGACTCGGCTTTCAGAGCCGCGAGCTCCGGCGGCAGGTTCGCGTCGTCCGCCGGGTCGGCGGGCAGCGGCCCGGCGGGGGAGCGCAGGGCGTCGGAGCCGAACGAGATCGCCGACCTCCGCCAGCGGGACGCCCACGCCCGGCGCCTGGAAGAACAGCGGCAGGTGCAGGTGATCTTGGAGGTGCTTGCCGACGTGCGGAGAGTCGACGGCGCACGCGATGCCCAGCGCCTCGAGCTCGGCCCGCGGCCCGACTCCGGACAGCAGCAGGAGCTGCGGGCTGCCGTACGCCCCGCCGCTGAGGACGACCTCCGCGCTCGCGAGGACGTAGCGTGGCTCGCCGTCGGCGGTGCGGTACTCGACACCGGTCGCGACGAGCCCGGTGGCGTCGTCCGACAGCAGCACGCGGGTGACGTGCGCGCCGGTGACGATCGTGAGGTTCTCCCGCGCCTCGGCTTCCCCCTCGAGGAACGCGTGGAAGGTGCTCGACCGCCGCCCCGCCCGCGTCGAGGTCTGGAGCAGCGAGGCGACGCCTTCCGGGCCGCCGCGGTCGCGGCCGTTGTAGTCGCCGCGCGGGATGCCGGCGGCCTCCGCCGCGGCCACGAACTCGGCGGCGCCGGGTAGCACGGGCGCCCGGACGGACACGCCCAGCGGGCCGTCGGTGGCGTGCGCCTCCGCGTCGATCACCACGTCGTCGCTGGGGGTCAGGCCCTCGCTCTTGCGGAAGTACGGCAGGACGTCGGCGTAGCTCCACCCGTCGGCCCCGCCGGCGGCCCAGGCGTCGAAATCGCCCGGATGCCCGCGCACGTAGGCCATGTAGTTGATCCCGGACGTCCCGCCGAGCATCTTGCCGCGGGGCACCATCATCCGGCCGTCGGTGAGCCCGAGCCCGGCGCGGCCCGCGTCGCCGGTGTACATCCAGTCGGTGGCGGGGTTCAGCTGCATGGTGGCGACCGCGGCCGGGACCAGCTCGCCGGGCGGAGGGCGCTCGCCCGCCTCGAGCAGCAGCACGCGGCAACTCGGGTCTTCGCTCAGGCGGGCGGCGACGACCGCCCCAGCCGACCCGGCACCGACGACGACGAAGTCGAAAGTCTCCGACATTGCGCGTACCCCTTTTGCTGCGACCCGCCGAGGCAGCCCAAATCGGCGGAATTCGCACCGTAGCGCGTGAGGATTCGGGGTAACAGGGGCGATCGCCCAGGTACTTCAGAGCAGGTCGACATGATCACCACGTCGTCCCCGGCGGTTTCCTTCGGAGACGACGCCGCACCACTCTGGCCGACGCACCAAGTCCGTCCCGACGATGCGCCAGGATATTTGACGGGTCGTCACATTGGCTGGGAAGTCGAAGGGGAGCGGCGGCGGTGAGGCCGCCCGCCGCGCCAGAGTCGAGGAGCTCAAGCGGGCCCAGAAGGCCGCGGAGCGCCGCAAGACGCTCATGTTCGGTGCGGTCGGAGGTCTGCTGGCCGTCGTCCTGATCGGGCTCACGATCTCCCGCGTCGCCGGCGGGAGCGACGACGCGGAAGCCGGTTTCGCGGCGATCGGTGTGCCCGCTGCGCAGGCGGGTTGCGACGCCGTCCTGGACAGCAAGGCATCGGTCGAGAACCTGCACACCCAGGATCCAGAGAAGACGATCACCTACGACACGGTCCCGCCGACGTCCGGCGAGCACTTCGTGACGCCCGCGCAGGTCAACGACCGCGGCTTCTACACCGCCGCCGACCGGCCCCGCATCGAGCAGCTCGTGCACAACCTCGAGCACGGGTACACGATCGTCTGGTACCTGCCCTCCGTACCCGAGGCCGACCTCGAGCCGTTGCGGACGCTCGCCGAGAAGCTGCGCAACGAGAACAAGTACCGCAAGTTCCTCGTGGCGCCGTGGGACACCTCGCGGGGCAAGTTCGCGGGCGGCAAGGACTTCGCGCTCTCGCACTGGAGCGCCGGCCCGAAACAGGGCGAAGCGGGAACGGGTCGGCGGCAGTTCTGTTCGAAGGTCTCCGGCGAGGCGGTCGTGACGTTCCTCGACGCCTACCCGTCGAAGGACTCGCGCCGAGCCGGAAGACGCGGCCTGAGATGACGTCGGTCGAGGATCGTTGCGGACGCTCGTCGACGATGCGCCGGTGCACGCGTTCTCGGAGCTGGGTCCGGAGCCGGGACGGAGCGGTCGAACCCGTCCGTCCCGCCGTAGTACGGGTCGGGGACGTCGAGGTCGCCGGTCGCCTTCGGGTCGTAGCTGCGCAACAGCCGGACGCGGTCGGCCGTCTGCTGGTCGGGCGCGAGGCGGCGCAGCTCGCGCAGGTTCGCCTCGTCCATCGCCAGGATCAGGTCGTGGTCCGCGAACCACGCCGCGGCGAACTGCCGGGCGACATGCTCGTTCGGGTAACCGCGGGACGCCAGCGCGGCCCGCGCGCGGGCGTCCGCGCCGTGCCCGACGTGCCAGTCCCCGGTGCCGGCGCTGTCGACCACGACGGCGTCGTCGAGGTTCGCCGCGCGCAGCTTCGCGCGCAGCACCGCCTCGGCCATCGGCGAGCGGCAGATGTTGCCCAGGCAGACCAGGCACACGCGGTACGGCTTCGGCATGGTGCTCATTTTGCCGGGCTCAGCTGCCGGCGGCCTCGGTCGGGTCGTTCTCGGCGCGCAGTTCCGCCGCGTACTGACGGTACTTGCGGGCCCCGACGGTGCGGAGCAGGAACCGGACGGGCAGCGGCACCGGGGCGAGCAGGAGCTCCCGCTCGGCCTCGGTCGCCTCCTCGAGCATGGCCCCGAACATCAGCGGGGTCTGCTGCCGTGGGATCACCCCGCGGCTGGGCCGCGCCACGGCCTCCCACTCCGGGCCGGTCAGGTACGCCTCGACCAGCGGCAGGACCTGCGTGTCCTCGGCGTCCAGGTGCGCCGCGAGCATCGGGTACAGCCCCCCGGCGGCGGTCGCGACCCGTTCCCCGGCCTCGGCGGAGCCGCCCGGGTCCCACCCGTCGAGCAGGTCCTCGATGCTCTCGACGAGCGCCGAGATCGCCGTGTGCTGGATTCGCAGGCGGTCGAGCAGAGCGGCGGCGTCCGGGGCCCGTTCGAGCAGCGGCGGCCAGAGGGCACCGTCCTCGCCGTCGTCGTGGCTGCGCAGCCCCGCCAGAATCATGCGGGCGTGCCGGGCGACGACGGCGGCGCGCTCGGCGTCCCCGCCGCCAACCCCGCGCACGAGCGCGGGCAGCACGGCGAACTCGCGGCGGAAGACCCGGTGGACGGCGACGAGCTCGGCCACGGCGGGGCCGGCGGACGCGGACATACCTCACCTCTTCGGCGGCCCGGGCGGGCGGGCGCTCCTCGACGCTAACCCCGAGGTGCCCCCGCCGGCAGGCTGTTCGCCGGATAGACCCCGCGCGGAAACAGGGCCGCGGAGATCAGCGGGGTAGGGTCGCCAGGACAACCACATACCGCGGGAGCTCGGGAATCGACCGGGCTGAGAGGGCGGCTACGCGCCGCCGACCGCCTGAACCTGACCGGGTAATTCCGGCGTAGGGAGTGAAGGTCCGTGTCGACCACGTTCGAGCCCGAGGCCGTGCCGCAGGCGGCGGAAGACAGCGCGCCGCCGGCGTTCCGCAAGACCTACCTCGTCGGCTCCCGGGACGACCTGCGCGTCCCGATGCGCGAGGTCGGCCTCACGACGGGCGACAAGGTCGTCCTGTACGACACGTCCGGGCCGTACACGGACACGACGGTGACCACGGACATCCGCGCCGGCCTGCCGCCCGTGCGCGCGGCGTGGATCGCGGAGCGCGCGGACGTGGCGGCCTACGAGGGCCGGGAGGTGCACCCCGTCGACGACGGGTACTCGAGCGCGGCGCGCCGCAACCAGGGCCTGCGCAACGTCGACTCCGTCTTCCGCGGCAGCGACGGGACGTCCGCGAACGGCGGCCGCCGGCCGCTGCGGGCGGCCGACCCCGCGAAGCCCGTGACGCAGCTGGCGTACGCGCGCCAGGGCCTGATCACCCCGGAGATGGAGTTCGTCGCGCTCCGGGAGGGCGTCGAAGCCGAACTCGTCCGGTCGGAGATCGCGCGCGGGCGGGCCATCATCCCGGCGAACGTGAACCACCCGGAGAGCGAGCCGATGATCATCGGCCGGCAGTTCCTGGTGAAGATCAACGCCAACATCGGCAACTCCGCGGTCGCGTCCTCCATCGAGGAGGAGGTCGAGAAGATGACCTGGGCGACCCGCTGGGGCGCCGACACGGTCATGGACCTCTCGACCGGCCGCAACATCCACACCACCCGCGAGTGGATCATCCGTAACTCGCCCGTGCCGATCGGCACCGTCCCGCTCTACCAGGCGCTGGAGAAGGTGGACGGCAAGGCCGCCGAGCTGACCTGGGAGATCTACCGCGACACCCTGATCGAACAGTGCGAGCAGGGCGTCGACTACTTCACGGTGCACGCCGGCGTCCGGCTCGCCTACGTCCCGATGACGGCGAAGCGCAAGACCGGCATCGTCTCCCGGGGCGGGTCGATCATGGCCGCGTGGTGCCTGGCGCACCACCAGGAGTCGTTCCTCTACACCCGCTTCGAGGACATCTGCGAGATCCTCAAGCAGTACGACGTCTCGTTCTCCCTGGGCGACGGCCTGCGCCCCGGCTGCACGGCGGACGCCAACGACGAGGCCCAGTTCGCGGAGCTGACCACGCTGGGGGAGCTGACCGAGATCGCGTGGCGCCACGACGTCCAGGTGATGATCGAGGGTCCTGGCCACGTCGCCATGAACAAGATCAAGGAGAACATGGACCTCCAGCTGGAGGTCTGCCACGAGGCGCCGTTCTACACGCTCGGCCCGCTCGTCACCGACATCGCGCCGGGCTACGACCACATCACCTCGGCCATCGGCGCGGCGATGATCGGCTGGTTCGGGACGGCAATGCTCTGTTACGTCACGCCCAAGGAGCACCTGGGGCTGCCCAACCGCGACGATGTGAAGACGGGCGTCATCACCTACAAGATCGCCGCGCACGCGGCGGACCTGGCCAAGGGTCACCCGGGCGCCTCGGCCTGGGACGACGCGCTCTCGGACGCCCGGTTCGACTTCCGCTGGGAAGACCAGTTCAACCTCTCGCTCGACCCGGAGACCTCGCGGGCCTTCCACGACGAGACGCTGCCGGTCGCGGCGGCGAAGACCGCGCACTTCTGCTCCATGTGCGGGCCGCACTTCTGCTCGATGCGCATCACCCACGACGTCCGCAAGTACGCGGCCGAGCAGGGCCTGGCCGAGACAGAGGCCCTCGCGGCGGGGATGGCGGAGAAGTCGCGGGAGTTCCGCGAGCAGGGCGACCGGGTGTACCTGCCGCTCGTCGACTGAGCCGCGACATGCGAAGGCCGCCCGAGTGGGAGTCGGGCGGCCTTCGTCACACGCGCTGGGCGGTGCGGGTTCGGTGCTCAGATCCCCTGGATCTTGGGGTTCTCGACGTTCTCGTGCTTGCTCTCGGAGAATTTGCCCGCCGTGTCCGCGATCTTCACCGCGGCCGCGTCGGTCATCTTCCCGGTCTCGCCCACACCTTCTCCGCTTCTCGGGTTCGTGTCCATAGCGAACGCCCTTCCGTGTGAGTCAGTTGCGGGTGATGTCCTTGACGGCGTCCTTCACGTTCTCGCCGGCGGTCTTGATCTTGCTCGAGGCCTGGTCGGCCTGACCCTCGGCCTGCATGTCCTTGTCGTCCGTCCCCCGCCCGACGGCTTCCTTCGCCTTGCCTGCGACGTTCTCGGCGGCGTTGTCGATCTTGTCCTTGAGGCCCATGAGGATCCCCTTCCACTCGGTGCGACGGAGGTCCGTCGCGTCCCGGGGGAAGAGGTGCCCTAATCCGCGGGCGAGAAACTCAGCGCGTTTCCAGCTCGTCCGGTAGGACGACGTTGATGAGGAAACTGACGAAACTGATGACCAGCCCGCCGTAGAGGGCCGCGCCGAATCCGTCCACGTGGAACGGGACGTCCATGACGTCGGAAACCCCGCTGGTCAGCATCAGCATGAGCGCGTTGATCACGAAGGTGATGAGACCGAGCGTGAGGATGAACAGCGGCAGCGCCAGCAGCTTCACCACGGGTTTGATGAAGGCGTTCACCAGGCCGAAGATGGCGGCGACGATCAGGACCATGACGAGCCGCTGGGTGAACTTGCCGTCGCCCTCGGAGCCCTCGTCGATCGTGATGCCCTTGACGACCGCGGTGGCCACCCACAACGCCGCGGCATTGACGGCGAGGCGGATCAGGATGGCGCGCATGGTGGGCATCGTGCCACGCCGCGCCGCCGATGATCACCCGGCCCGCTTAGGCTGCCTCGCATGGGTGCAAGCAAGCCACGGCTGCGGGCCGCGATCGAGACCATCCCCGGCTACAGCCCGGGACGCGGGCCGTCGGCGCCGCCGGGGACGCCCTCGTACAAGCTCTCGTCCAACGAGAACCCGTACCCACCGCTCCCGTCCGTCCTGGCGGCGATCTCCGAGGCCGGCGGCGAGGTGAACCGCTACCCGGACATGTTCGCGACCGGTGTGGTCGCGGCGATCGCCGAGCGGTTCGGAGTGCCCGCGAGCCACGTGGCGACCGGGACGGGCTCTGTCGGAGTCACCCAGCAGCTCCTGCAGGCGACCGCGGGCCCGGGTGACGAGGTCGTCTTCGCGTGGCGGTCCTTCGAGGCGTACCCGATCCTCGTCCAGATCTCGGGGGCGACTGCCGTGCGCGTCCCGCTGGCCGCGGGCGCCCGCCACGACCTGGCGGCGATGGCCGCCGCCGTCACGGACGCGACCCGGCTGATCTTCGTGTGCAACCCGAACAACCCGACCGGCACCGCGCTGCGCCGGGGCGAGCTCGAGACGTTTCTGGACGAGGTGCCCGGCGACGTCCTGGTCGTCCTGGACGAGGCGTACCGGGAGTTCGTCAGCGACTCGGACGTCCCGGACGGTCTCGAGCTCTACCGCGACCGGCCCAACGTCGCGGTCCTGCGCACCTTCTCCAAGGCGTACGGGCTCGCCGGCCTGCGGATCGGCTTCGCGATCGCGCACGAGCCGGTGGCCGCCGCTCTGCGGGCGTGCGCGGTCCCGTTCGGGGTCTCGGGCATCGCCCAGCTCGCCGCGGTGGTCTCGCTCGGGGCGGAGGCGGAGTTGCGGGCGCGGGTGGACGACCTCGTCGCCGAGCGCACGCGCCTCGTGGCGGCACTGCACGCGCAGGGCTGGGACGATCTGCCGCCCACCGAGGCGAACTTCGTCTGGTTCCCCCTGGGGGACCGGACGACGGCGTTCGCGGCGGCCTGCGAGGCCGCCGGCGTGAGCGTCCGGCCGTTTGCGGGGGAAGGTGCCCGAGTGACGGTGGCCACTCCGGAGGCGGGGGACGTGGTGCTCGAGGTGGCCCGCACATTCAGATCGGAAACTGACTCGTAACCGTGGGGTTCTTGGGACTACAGGGACACCAGTGACAGGATTGCTCCTACCGAGTGATCTTTTGCCACGAGTTGCCCCGACCTTCCCCGGGCGTGTCGCGGGCCGCATCCGCCCGGACACGCCCGGATTTCACCACCATGTGAACGAATTCTCCCAAGATTTCTCCCGCGTGCGCTCGGTGACAACCGTTAGACCTTCGGTTCACCCTGCAACGACTCCGCGGTAAACGCCCTGCTTAGAAGGCACTTGGGCCCCCTCGGTCGAGTACACACCCGGTCACGTTGCGTACAGCAGCGGCTGCGCGACGCGTCCGGCCCTCGAGGCGGGGACGCGGCAAGGTGGTGCGCTCTGGTAGAAATCGGGCGGCGCCGTGTTGGTCCGCACACGGCTGCCGCGTTGTGCCGCGGCGAAGGCGAATGGGGTTGACATGCGTGTGAAGGCTGTAGGTCGTACGTCCGGGAAGCACCGGGCGGGTGGGGCGCCGATGACACCGGCAGTCCGGAAGTTAACCTTCGCGTGTGCGGCGGGCGTCGGCCTTGTGATGCTCCAGGCCGCCGGTGTCGCGCAGGCTGCGACCACTGACGAAGCCGTGGCCGGCAAGGCCACGACCAACGACAAGAACACCAGTGCGCAGACGCAGAAGGCGAAGGCCAAGTCCAAGGCCGTCAAGCCGGTGGAGCGCACGGGCTTCTCGATCACGTTCGAGGGCACGCAGCCTGTCCAGGCGCCCTCCGGGAACGAGGACAGCACCCTCAAGCAGGGGGCGAATCCGTTCAAGAAAGACGAGATCTTCGAGAACGAGGCCATCCTGCTCGGGCTCATCCCGGACGAGCCGGAGGACCCCGAGGCCACCGGTGACCCGGGTGAGGCGACGATCATCCGTCTCGCGCAGGGCGGGACCGGCAAAGCTGCCGGCAACGGCGCAGTGGCTCGGCTCCTGGCCGACGGTCACACCACCGGCAAGAACTCGGGTGGCGACGGCGAGCTCGCCGAGATTCTCAGCGGCCCGCACCGGCAGGGCTCGGGCTCCGGCGGCGACGCGATCCCCGTCGGCGTGGGCGGCGGCGACGCCCGCATGGCCACCTCGTCCGACGCGGGCGGCCCCCTCAACGTGCTCGGCCTCATCGTCATCGGCGACGGCTCCGACCAGGCTCTGATCGAGCTCGGCAGCCCCGGTGACGGCGACGCCGACGGCAGCGTCATCTCGATCGGCAACGGCGGCAAGGGCCCGGGCAAGAAGGTCGCGGTCGCCGACGGCGACCCCGGCGGCCTGCTCGTCCTCGGCAACGGCATGGTCGGTGGTGGCCCCGACGGCAACGGTGGCGGCGACGGCAGCCTGATCGTCATCGGCAACGGTGCCGACGGCAAGAAGGGCTCCAACCCGAACGGCGGCAACGGCGGCCTGATCTCCCTCGGCAACGCCACCTCCCCGAACCTGCGCGACGGGCAGCTCATCTCGCTGCTCGACGGCCCGGTTCGTCCCCTCTCCAAGGTCCCGACCGCGGGCCCCGGCGACGGCGGCATCATCGGCCTCGGCAACGGCGCCGACGGCGAGACCGGCACGGCCAAGGGCTCCGGCGCCGGTGGCGCCGGCGGTCTCGTGGCTCTCGGCAACGGTGGCGACGGCGGGTTCCCGGGTCGTGGCCACGGTGGCGACGGCGGCCTGATCGACCTCCTCAACGGCGTCGGCGGCGGTCGCTCGGTCGCCCCGTCCGAGCTCGCCACCAGCGGCGGCGACGGCGGCGTGGCACGGATCCTCAGCGACCGCAGCGGCAAGGACGCGAAGGACTCCGGCGGCGACGGCACTCTCGCCACCGTCCTGACCGGCCTGCACGACGGCGACGGCAAGAAGAGCATCACCACCTCCTCCACCGCCGACGGCGGCGAGGGTGGCCTGCTTACGCTGCTCAACGGCGGCGCGGGTGCCGGCGACGGCGGCCCGGGCTCCGGCGGCGACGGCGGCCTGCTCTCCCTGGTCAACCTGAACACCGAGCCCAAGCACAGCAAGGGCTCCGGCGGCGACGGCGGCCTGGTCGCACTCCTGAACAACCCGGGCGGGCGCAGCATCGGCGACGGTCGCATCGCGACGTCGGCGACGGACCCCACGCCCACCACCCCGGCCGCTGCACCCGCGGCGAACCCGGGCGACATGGAGCGGTTCGAGGCCCCCCAGGCCAAGTCCACCGAGCCCGCCGAGAAGCTCCAGCGCTACGAGGTGCCGCAGGCGAAGGCAACCCCGGCCAAGCCCGGCGACATGCAGCGCTTCGAGTCCCCGAACGCACCCAAGGGCAAGCCAGGCCCGCAGGGCGGCTCGGGCGGCGAGGGTGGCGTCGTGAAGGCCGGTGACGGTGGCGACGCCAAGGGCGGCGCGGCCAACGGCGGCGACGGCAACGTCGCATCCGTCAGCAACGGCGGCGACGACCAGGGCACGGCCAAGGGCAACGGCGGCGACGGCTCGGTGGCCAATGCCGGCAACGGCGGCCGCGACGAGGGCGACGAGTCCGGCAACGCGGGTCACGGCAGCGTGGCCGGGGTGTCCCAGGGCGGCGACGCCGACCGCGGCAAGGACCACGGCGGCGACGGCAGCGTCGTCGGCGCAGGTGAAGGCGGCGCGGGCGAGACCGACTCCACCGGCAAGGCCGGCACGGGCGCGGGCAAGCAGACCAGCGTCCAGGGCGCGACGGGTGCGCTGCTGAACGCCGGCAACGCCGGCCGCTCCAACGGCGGCGGCTCGGGCAACGGCGGGTTCGGCACGGTGGTCGACGCCGGCAACGGCGCCGACTCGGGTGCGGGCACCGGCCAGGACGGCAAGGGCAGCCTCGCGAACGCCGGCAACGGCGGCACCGACGCCCGGCCCGGCGGCAAGCACGCCGGCTCGGCCGCCAAGGACGACCGTGGTGGGCTGATCAACCTCGCCAACGGCGGCGACGCCCGCAGCGACGGCAGCGGCGACGGCGGCAAGGGTTCGGTCCTGAACACCGGCAACGGCGGCACGGGCGAGCGCGACGCTCCCAACAAGGAGGCCCGCAAGGGCAAGGGCAAGCACCGCAGCGGCACTTCCGCCGACGGTGGCCTGGTGAGCGCCGGCAACGGCGGCAACTCCTCGGGCAACGGCGACGGCGGCGCGGGCAGCATCGCGGGCGTCGGCAACGGCGGTCCCGGAAAGTCCGAGAAGACGTCCAACGCGGGCGGCAAGGTGAAGCAGTCCGACACCACGTCCGGCTCCGGCGGCCCGGGCACCGGCGGCGGCGCGCTGATCGCGATCGGCAACGGCGCCGACGACGGCAAGTCGCACCTGATCGACCTCGGCAACGGCGGCGAAGGCTCCGGTGTCGGGATCGGCAACGGCGGCACCGGCTCCGGCACCAACCAGTCGCCCGGCGACGCCAGCGTCATCGGCATCGGCAACGGCGGCGACGGCGGCAACGCCGGCAAGGGTCACCGCAAGCCCGGGGTCAAGAAGGGCGGCTACAACGGCGGCAGCATCGCCTCGATCGGCAACGGCGCCAACGCTGCCGGCGCGGACCCGCGTGACTCGGGCGCCGAGCCCCTCGTTGCGATCTGCAACGGCGGCAACGCGTCCGGCGGCGGCGCCCCGGCACCCACCGGTAACGGCTCGGGCCGTACGCAGGGCACGCTCGACCTCGCCAACGGCGGCGACAGCGGCGGCAGCGGCGGCTCCTCGGTGCCCTCCCCGACGCTGGTCGAGATCGCCGACGGCGGCGACGGCGGCGGCACGGACGGCTCCGGCGGCTCCGGTGACCTGATCTCTGCGGGCGACGGCGGTAACGGCGACGCAGGCGGCGGCGGCACTGGCGGCACCGGCGGCTCCGGCGCGCTGATCAAGACCGGCGGCGGTGGCGACGGCGGCGCAGGCGGCAGCCAGAGCGGCCAGAACGGCGGTGACGCCGGCCTGATCAACCTGGGCAACGGCGGCGACGGCGGCAACGGCACCGGCGACGGTGACGGTGGCGAAGGCGGCGAGGCCGGTGTGGCCATCGTCGGTACCGGCGGCGACGGCGGCGACGGTGCCGGCCCGAACGAGGGCGGCAGCGGCGGCGAAGGCGCGATCGTCTCGATCGGCAACGGCGGCGACGGCATCCCGGCGGGTGCCCGCGACGGCGGCGACGCCGGCGTCATCTCGATCGCCGACGGGGCGGACGCCGGCCCCGAGCAGGCCGTCGTGGTTCGCGTCGTGACCCAGAAGCCGGAGCGGCCGGCCGAGGTTCAGGAGACGCGTCCCCCCGGCAAGCCGCAGCTCCCGCGCACCGGTGCCGACTCCGGCACCGAGGCGGCCGGGATTCTCGGCCTCGCCCTGATCCTGAGTGGTGCGGCGCTGCGTCGCCGCTACAACGGTCAGGACTGACCTCTCAGCACGACCTCGACACGGCCCGCCGGTTCGCCCGGTGGGCCGTGCCGCGTTTCGGGGGCCGATCTTGGCCCCGGCGGCCGAAGCGGGAGCCGACTCCGCGTGGCAGTCTGGGCGGCTCGGACGGAAGGGGTCCCAGATGCGTTCCTTCGACTGCGTCGTGGTCGGCTCCGGCCCCGGTGGGGCGACGGTGGCCCGCGAGTTGGCGCGCGCCGGCGTCCAGGTCCTGGTGGTCGAGCGCGGCCCCGACGACCCGCCCACAGGTCAGGCCCGGCAGGCGCTCCGCGAGCTCTGGATGCCGGGCCGGGGGCTGAACGTCACCGGCTCCGTGGCGGTCGTCCGCGGCGTCACCGTCGGTGGCAGCTCGATGTACTTCTTCGGGACGGCCTGGGAGCCCCCGTACGCCCTGCTGGAGCCCTTCGGCGTCGACCTGCGGGCCGATACCGACGCCCTGCGGGCGGAACTCGCCCCGGCGCCGCTGCCGCCCGAACTGACCGGGCCGCGCGCCCAGGCGATCGGCGCCGCGGCGACCGCGTTGGGCCACGACTGGGTGCCCGTCCCGAAGTTCGTCGACCAGGCGGCGCTCGCCGCGTCCGGCCCCGCGGGGTACGGGAGGGCGCGCTGGAACGCCCGGCGTTTCCTCGCCGACGCCAAGGCTGCGGGGGCCGTCGTCGCACCGCGGGCGCGGGTGACCCGCGTGCTCGTCTCCGGCGGGCGGGCCACCGGCGTCGAGGTCTCCGTCGGCGGGGCCCGCCACACCGTCCGCGCCGACACGGTCGTGCTGTCGGCAGGCGGGCTGGGCACGCCGCCGCTGCTGCGCGGCCTCGGCATCGACCGGGCCGGCCACGGCTGGTTCTACGACCCGGTGATCGCCGTCAACGGCGTCCTGGACGGCCTGGACGCCGGCTTCGAGGCCCCGATGTGCGGGGCGGCCCACTACCCCGACGCCGGGTACATGCTCACCGACCTGTGCCGCCCGCGCTGGCTGCACGAGACCGCCACGCTGGCGGCCGGCCACCCGGAGCGGGTGGGCGACTTCCGCCGGACGCTGTCGGTGATGGTCAAGATCCGCGACGAGCTCAGCGGCTCCCTGTCCGCGCGCGGGGTCGCCCACAAGCCGCTGACCGAGCTCGACCGGTCCCGGCTGGGCCGCGGCGAGCGGGAGGCCCGGGAGATCCTCGCCCGGGCGGGCGCCCGCGGCATCCACCGGACGGGGTACGTGGCCGTCCACCCGGGCGGGACTGCCCGCATCGGGGACGTCGTCGACGCGAACCTCGCGACCGAGATCGCCGGCCTGCACGTGTGCGACGCGTCGGTGCTCCCGGTCGCCTGGGGCGTGCCGCCGACCTTCACCGTCCTGGCGCTGGGCCGGCGCCTGGGCCGGCACCTCACGGAGGCCGGGGCCGTGGCCGGCGCGGAACTCGCACGCGCCGGCGGTGCGTCCGGGTAGGTTCCGCCGCGCCGGGCGGGCGGACTCGCTACCGTAGATCACCCTGTGGCGATCACCCACAGCCGTCGTCCCATCGCGTCCCGGGCCCACCCCGCCCGCGCCGGTGTGGCGGGCCCCGACCCCGGCCGCGGTGACCCCGCTCCGGATCGCGATTCCCTGAGGAGCGGACGTGCACGACAGCCCCGAAGAGAACGTTCCCGAGCTCGTCCAACTGCTGACGCCCGAGGGCGAGCTGGTCGAGCATCCGGACTATGCGGTCTCGTTCTCCGACGACGAGCTGCGCGGGCTCTACCGCGACCTCGTCCTCGTCCGCCGCATCGACGCCGAGGCGACCGCCCTGCAGCGCCAGGGCGAGCTGGGCATCTGGGCCTCCCTGCTGGGCCAGGAGGCCGCGCAGATCGGCTCCGGCCGCGCGCTCAGCGCGAAGGACCACGTTTTCCCGACCTACCGGGAGCACGCCGTCGCCTGGTGCCGCGGGGTGAACCCGCTGAACCTGCTCGGGCTCTTCCGCGGCGTCGACATGGGCGGCTGGGACCCGGACGAGCACAAGTTCCACCTGTACACGATCGTGATCGGTGCGCAGACCCTGCACGCGACCGGCTACGCGATGGGCATCCAGCGTGACGGCGCGGTCGGTGAAGACGGCGAGGCGGTCGTCGCGTACTTCGGGGACGGCGCGACCAGCCAGGGCGACGTCAACGAGGCGTTCATCTGGGCGAGCGTGTTCCAGGCGCCGGTCGTGTTCTTCTGCCAGAACAACCAGTGGGCGATCTCCGAGCCGCTGGAGAAGCAGTCCCGGATCCCGCTATACCAGCGCGCCCGCGGCTTCGGTTTCCCCGGCATCCGGGTGGACGGCAACGACGTCCTGGCCACGTACGCGGTCACCAAGGCGGCGCTGCAGCGGGCCCGCGAAGGCAGTGGCCCGACGTTCGTCGAGGCCTTCACCTACCGGATGGGCGCGCACACCACGTCCGACGACCCGACCCGCTACCGCATCGCGGCCGAGGTCGAGGCGTGGAAGCTGAAGGACCCGATCGAGCGGCTGCGCGCGTACCTCGTCCGCAGCGGCAAGGTCGACCAGGACTACTTCGACGCCCTGGCCCACGAGAGCGACGAGCTGGCCAAGACGGTCCGCGCCGGCTGCCTGGACATGGCCGACCCCGAGCCGCTGTCGATCTTCGATCACGTCTACGCGGAGCCGCACGCGCCGATCGCCGCGCAGCGGGACGAGTTCGCCGCGTACTTGGCATCGTTCGAAGGGGAGCACTGATGGCCGGTCAGGTAACGACGCTGGCGAAGTCCCTGACGATGGGCCTGCGCGCGGCGATGGAGCGGGACCCGAAGGTCATCCTGATGGGTGAGGACATCGGCAAGCTCGGCGGCGTCTTCCGCGTCACCGACGGGCTCCAGAAGGACTTCGGCGAGGACCGGGTGATCGACACCCCGCTCGCGGAGTCGGGCATCCTCGGCACCGCGATCGGCATGGCGCTGCGCGGCTACCGTCCCGTCTGCGAGATCCAGTTCGACGGGTTCGTCTTCCCGGCGTTCGACCAGATCGTGTGCCAGCTCGCCAAGATGCACAAGCGCTCGGCCGGGCACTCGAAGCTGCCGGTCGTCGTGCGCATCCCGTTCGGCGGCGGCATCGGCGCGGTCGAGCACCACTCCGAGTCGCCCGAGGCGTACTTCGCCCACACGGCCGGCCTGCGCGTCGTCGCGTGTTCCAACCCGGTCGACGCGTACTGGATGATCCAGCAGGCGATCGCCTCGAACGACCCGGTGATCTTCTTCGAGCCGAAGCGCCGCTACTGGGAGAAGGCCGAGCTGGACGTCGCCGCCGGCCCGCCGCCCGAGTCGCTGCACACGGCCCGCGTCGTCCGCGAGGGTGCCGACGTGACCCTGCTGGCCTACGGGCCGATGGTGAAGGTCTGCATGGACGCGGCGGCCGCCGCGCAGGAGGACGGGCACAGCCTCGAGGTGATCGACCTGCGCTCGATGTCCCCGCTCGACACGGAGACGATCTTCGCGTCGGTGCGGCGCACCGGCCGGCTGGTCGTCGTGCACGAGGCGCCGGCGAACCTCGGCATGGGCGCGGAGATCGCAGCCAAGGTCTCCGAGAACTGCTTCCACTCCCTCGAGGCGCCGGTGCTGCGGGTGGGCGGGTTCGACACCCCGTACCCCCCGTCCCGCGTCGAGGAAGAGTACCTGCCCGACCTGGACCGCGTGCTCGACGCCGTCGACCGTTCGCTCCGCTACTAGGAAGGATCGACGTGGCGCGCAAGCAGTTCAAGCTCCCCGACGTCGGCGAAGGTCTGACGGAGGGTGAGATTCTCACCTGGCATGTCAAGCCTGGCGACGTTGTGACGGTCAATCAGGTCTTGGTCGAGGTCGAGACCGCCAAGGCGGCCGTCGAGTTGCCCAGCCCGTTCGCGGGCGAGGTGCTCGAGCTGCTCGCCGCCGAAGGCGAGACCGTGGACGTCGGCGTCGCGATCATCACCATCGAGACGGAGCCGATCGCTCCGGGTTCGGCGCCCGCCGCGCCGGCTTCGCAGGCCACCCGCGCGGTCGCCGACGCGATGGGTGGCGAGGAGCCGCAGGTCGCCGCCGGGCTCATCGGCGGCGAGGCCCCGGGCGGCCGCACCGCGGTGCTCGTCGGCTACGGCCCGCGGACGACGACGGCTAAGCGCCGCCCGCGCCGCGCGGACCACTCCGGCGCGCACCACCGCACGCCGGCGGCCAACGCCGACGAGGCCGTCCCCGGCGGGCCGCTCGGCACGGAGGACACGAAGCCCGTCCGGCACGGCGGCCTCGAGGTCGGCCGGCTCACCGAGGCCCGCGAGAAGCCGTACGCGGGCGAGTCCGTGCCGTCCCGCACGATCCTGCTGGACGAGCAGGACGGCGCCGCGACCCGCATCGCCGTCCTGGCGAAGCCGCCCGTCCGCAAGATGGCCCGCGACCTCGGCGTCGACCTGCGCCGGGTGAGCCCGACAGGTCCGAACGGCACGATCACCCGCGAGGACGTGGCGGCCGCCGCCGCGCCGCAGTCCGCCCCCGCGGGCGGCGGGCTGGCCGCCGTGAGCGGGCTGCGCGAGGAGCGGATCCCCGTCAAGGGCGTCCGCAAGATGACCGCGAATGCGATGGTCGTCAGCGCGTTCAGCGCCCCGCACGTCACCGAGTTCCTCACCGTCGACGTCACCCGCACTGTCGAGTTCGTCGAGCGGCTGCGCGGCCACAAGGCGATGGCCGGGCTGAAGGTCTCGCCGCTGCTCGTCGTCGCGAAGGCGCTGTGTTTGGCCGTCCGGCGCACCCCCGAGGTCAACGCGACCTGGGACGACGACGCGCAGGAGATCGTCCTCAAGCACTACGTGAACCTCGGCATCGCCGCGGCCACACCGCGCGGCCTACTCGTCCCGAATATCAAGGACGCGGACGCGATGTCCCTCCCGGCGTTGGCGAGCGCCCTCGGCGAGCTGACCGCGACCGCCCGCGAGGGCCGCACCCCGCCCGCCGACATGTCCGCCGGGACGATCACGATCACCAACGTCGGCGTGTTCGGCGTCGACGCGGGAACCCCGATCATCAACCCCGGCGAGGCCGCGATCCTCTGCGTCGGCACGATCAAGCCGCAGCCCTGGGTCGTGGACGGTGCCGTCGTCCCGCGCCAGGTCACGACCCTGTCGCTGTCCTTCGACCACCGAATCGTCGACGGCGAGGGCGGCTCCCGCTTCCTCGTCGACATCGGCACGATCCTGGAGGACCCGGCCAGCGCTCTGATGTTCTGACGGCTCCGCCGGCCCGGCGCCCGCGCGCTCGCTCGGCGCCCGCCCGCTCGGCGGCCCGGCCGTTCGGCGCCCGCTGGGCCCGGACTTCATGCGGTGGGGCGCCACTTCCTGCGTCGTGCACGGCGCAGGAGGTATGCCGTCAGCGCGTTAAGTGAGCGAAGGGCCGGGACGGCGGTCGCGGTGAGCGGGCGCCAGTTGACTAGCGGTAAGTAGCCCGGGACGATGCCGTCATGACGACTGCCGCCGTGCCCGCTCCGGTGGCGTGGCGGGACTCGAAGAAGGCCCTGTGGCTCATCGGGCTGGTCCCGCCGGCGTTCCCGCTCATGGCGGCGGCGCTCGTCGAGGTGACGGGCTCGCGGGTGTTCTGGTGGTTCGGGCCGATGTTCATCCTGCTGTTCGTCCCGTTGCTCGAGGCGCTCGTCGGGGAGGACCGGAGCAACCCGCCGCCCTCGGCCGTCCCCGCGCTGGAGGCGTCGGCCTATTACCGCTGGTGCGTACGGCTGTTCCTGCCGATGCAGTACGTCTCCGTGGTCTGGACGGTGTGGCGGGTCTCCGCCGGCAGCCTCGGTTGGGTGGACGTCGTCGGCCTGGCCATTACCCTCGGCGCGGTCGGCGGGGTCGCGATCAACGCCGCGCACGAGCTCGGGCACAAGCGGGCCGGCACCGAGCGGTGGCTCGCCCGGGTCGCGCTCGCCCAGACGTGTTACGGGCACTTCTACGTGGAGCACAATCGCGGCCACCACGTCCGGGTCGCGACTCCGGAGGACCCGGCGAGCTCGCGGCTCGGCGAGAGCTTCTGGGCGTTCCTGCCGCGGACGATGATCGGCAGCGTCCGCTCGGCGTGGGGCCTGGAACGGCGGCGGTTGCAGAAGGCGCGCAAGCCGGTGCTCGGTCGGGGAAATCAGGTCCTCAGTGCGTGGGCCCTCAGTGTCGTGCTGATGGCCGGTCTGCTGACCTTCGCCGCCGTCCGCGACCCGGGCTCGCTCCCGCAGGTCGCGGTGCTGCTCGCGGTGCAGGCGGCCTACGGCGCCTCGCTCCTCGAGGTCGTGAACTACATGGAGCACTACGGCCTCAAGCGCAAGCAGGTCGCGGCGGGGCGGTACGAGCGCTGCGACGACACGCACAGCTGGAACAGCAACAGCCTCGCGTCGAACGTCCTGCTCTACCAGCTCCAGCGGCACTCCGACCATCACGCGAACCCGGCCCGCCGGTTCCAGGCGCTGCGGCATTTCGACTCGTCGCCGCAGCTGCCGACGGGTTACGCGAGCATGATCGTCGTCGCGTACCTGCCGCCGTTGTGGCGCCGGGTCATGGACCCGAAGGTCGCCGCGCACTACAACGGGGACCTCACCCGGGCGAACCACGGGCCCAAGCCGACGGTCGACGTCCTGCCGTCGCTCTGAAGTCCAGGCAGACTGAGGGCATGCGCGTCTCCCTGATTCAGCTGGACGTCTGTCTCGCCGCCCCCATGCCCGACCGCCTGGTGCAGGGCGCCGAGCTCGTCGCGGAGTGCGCGGGCAGCGACCTCGTCGTCCTGCCGGAGCTCTGGGCGCACGGCGCGTGGGCCTACGACGCGTGGGCGTCGACCGCCGAACCGCTCGACGGACCGTTCGTCGCGGCGATGTCGAAGGCTGCCGCGGACGCCGGCGTGCTCCTGCACGCAGGCAGCATCGCCGAGCGGGACGGGGACGCGCTCTACAACACCGCCGTCCTGATTGCGCCGGACGGCACGGTCGCGACGAGCTACCGCAAGATCCACCGTTTCGGGTTCGACGAGGGCGAGGGTCGGCTCATGAGCCCGGGGGAGGACGTCGTGACCTGGCGCAGCGGGCCGGACGCCCCCGTCCTCGGCCTCGCGACGTGCTACGACCTGCGGTTTCCCGAACTGTTCCGCGCGCTGACGGACGCCGGCGCGCAGATCTTCGTGGTGACCTCGTCCTGGCCGCAGCGGCGCGTCGAACACTGGCGGCTGTTCAATCGGGCCCGTGCGGTGGAGAACCTGGCCTACGTCGTGGCCGCGGACGCGTGCGGGGAGCAGGTCGGGGTGATGCAGGCCGGCCACTCGGTGGTGGTGGACCCGTGGGGCGAGGTGCTCGCCGAGGCGGGGACGGAGGCGACGGTTCTGCACGTCGACATCGACCCGGGTCGGGTGGCGGAAGTGCGCGCGTCCTTCCCCGCACTCGCAGACCGGCGCATGTAGCAGCCAGGTCGAGCAGCGGGGAAGGACGCGCCAGGCGGCGGCGCAGACGCGACTAGCGCGTCCGCGGCTCGCCGAGTTTGCGGGTCAGGTGCCCGCGGACGACACGCTTGGTCTCTTCGAGGACGGCCGGGTCGCCTGCCGGGTCACGCTCGAAGGCGAACCGGGTCAGCGAGTCGGCGATCTTGACCGCGATGACCATGTCGAGGCGGACGTCGGTGGTCGGGTCGACGTCGACGAGCGACTGGATCAGCTCGACGAACCGGTCGGCGACGACGGTGTCGTTGTCGCGCTCCGGGTCGAGCAAGTGCAGGTCGGCGACGTCGCCGAACCGGATGGTGCGGAACCCCGGGACCTCGTGGTGCATGGCGACGTACTCGTCGATGACTGCCGACACCACGTCCCACCAGTCGGCGAACTGCTGGCCGGCAACCATCTCGCCGAGCCGCTCGCTGAAGCGCTCGAGGTTGCGCAGCGCCACCGCGCGGACGACCGCCTGCTTGTCGGGGAAGAACTGGTAGAGCGAGCCGATAGACACGTCGGCTCGCTCTGCGATGAGGGTCGTGGTCAGGGCGTCGTATCCGCTCTCGGCCACCAGCTGCTGCGCGGCGTCGAGCATGCGCTGCACGCGCTCGACACTTCGGCGCTGCATGGGGGCCCGGCGCAGCGGATGGATCGCCGCCGAGGACGTGGCCTCGTACTGCTGGGTTGTCATGTGATCGATCCTCGTCATTACAAGAACATTTGTGTACATCGCGTGAGCCGAGCGGTCGTCACTTTGCGTCGAACGGTCATCGACCGGGAGTGAGCATGCGTGTTTGGCCGTGGTATGAAGACTCTTCGGCCTGCGGATCTGCCCATGATCGCTCCCGTGAATGCGCCAACATACTCCCTCACATTCCGCACTGCCTGCGCAGTCACTCCGGATCTGAGACGGCGTGTCCGATTTCCCCCATTCGGGGGCACGGACTGGGCTGCCCGGGGGTGGCCGGTCGAAACGTGAGGCGGCGTCGTTCCGGCGTGGAGGGGACCGGTGGCCGGGGTCGCGCGCTGCGGTCGTCGGAGCCTGAGGCACCGTCAGCTGAAAGGTCGTCAGAAAGGGAAAGGCGAGGTGCGCCGCACTGCGCACCTCGCCTCGTGACCATCACAGTCCCTGACGGGATCTTCCCTTGCACCACACACCCCTGTGTGTCTCGCTACGCGGGAGCCATCTCGCGTTGGACGGCTGATTACCCGGCCGCCCCGGTGCGACACGTGCAGCGGGTCGCACGCTACCTAAGAATTCCCGGCAGTCGTTTTGGGAGTCAGAACGAGTCCTCGCCGAGCTCCATGATCGCGTTGTCGACGGACTCCGCGATCAGGCGCTGCGCGGTCAGCTGCGGCAGCACCTGTGCGGCGAAGAACCGGGCCGCGGCGACCTTGCCGATGTAGAACGCGCGGTCGCGAGCGGACGGCGAGCCGTCCAGCGCGCGCAGCGCGACCTCCGCCTGGCGCAGCAGCAGCCAGCCGATCACGAGGTCGCCGGCGCACATCAGCAGGCGGGTCGTGTTCTGGCCGACCTTGTACATCTCGCCGGAGTCGCCCATCGAGTTCGTCAGGCTCGCGACCATCGTCGCGATGATCGCCTGCACGTCGGCCAGCGCTCGGCCGAGCAGGTCGCGCTCGGCGGCCAGCGCCGCGTTGCCGCCGGAGTCGGAGACGAAGGTCTGGATCTCCGTCGCCAGCGCGGTCAGGGCGCGGCCCTGGTCGCGGACGATCTTGCGGAAGAAGAAGTCCATGCCCTGGATGGCGGTGGTGCCCTCGTACAGGGTGTCGATCTTGGCGTCCCGGATGTACTGCTCCAGCGGGTAGTCCTGCAGGTAGCCCGAGCCACCGAAGATCTGCAGCGCGTCGCCGAGCAGCGCGTACGAACGCTCGGACCCGAAGCCCTTGACGATCGGCAGGAGCAGGTCGTTGAGACGTTCCGCGTCCGCGTTCACCGGGTTGCCCTCGAGGGCGTCCGCGTAGATCGTGTCCTGGATGCTGGCGGTGTAGAGGACGAGGGCGCGCATGCCTTCCACGTACGACTTCTGCAGCATCAGGCTGCGCCGCACCTCGGGGTGGGCGATGATCGCGACCTTGGGCGCGGTCTTGTCCATCGCCCGCGTCAGGTCGGAGCCCTGGGTGCGCTCCTTCGCGTACGCGAGCGCGTTGAGGTAGCCGGTCGACAGCGTCGCGATGGCCTTGGTGCCGACCATCATGCGGGCCATCTCGATGATCAGGAACATCTGCGCGATGCCGTCGTGGACGTCCCCGAGCAGGGTGCCGACGGCAGGGGCGGCGTCGCCGAACGTCAGTTCGCAGGTCGTGGAGGCCTTGAGGCCCATCTTGTGCTCGACGTTGGTGACGAAGACGCCGTTGCGCTCGCCGAGGTTGCCGTCCGCGTCCACGAGGAACTTCGGGACGATGAACAGCGACAGGCCCTTGGTGCCGGGGCCGTGGCCCTCGGGGCGGGCCAGGACGAAGTGGACGATGTTGTCGGCCATGTCGTGCTCGGCCGAGGTGATGAAGCGCTTGACGCCGGTGAGGTGCCAGGTGCCGTCGGGCTGCTGCACGGCCTTGGTGCGGCCGGCGCCGACGTCGGAGCCGGCATCGGGTTCAGTCAGCGCCATCGTCGCGCCCCAGCGCTTGTCGACGATGTACTGCGCGAGTTGCTTCTGCGCGGGGGTGCCCTTCGCGTACAGCATCTTCGCGAAACCGGGGCCGCCGCCGAACATGTGGATCGCCGGGTTGGAGCCCAGGATCATCTCCTGCGCGGCCCAGCGCAGGGTGAGCGGCGCGGGCGTCCCGTCGAGCTCGACGGGCAGGTCGAGGCGCCACATCTCGGAATCCATGAAGGCGTGCTGCGCCTTCTTGAACAGCTCCGGCATGACGACGGTGTGGGTCGCCGGGTCGAAGACGGGCGGGTTGCGGTCGGAGTCGATCATCGCGTCCGCGAGGTCCTCGACGGCGAGGCGCTCGACCTCGTCCAGGACGGACCGGGCCGTGTCCACGTCCATGTCCTCGAAGGGGCCGTGCCCGAGCACCTTGCCCCGCTCGAGGAACTCGAAGAGGTTGAACTCGATGTCGCGGCGGTTGCTCTTGTAGTGGCCCATCCGAACCCCTCACCTCGGGCGGTCTGTGTCCCTTGCCAGGACCGTATTACTCGCGAGTACACTTCTGGGCGACACTAACATACTGACCGGTAACTAGGGACCCCCATGAGCCAGCTCGTGCACACGCGCATCGGATCCGGCCCGCCCCTGCTTCTCGTCCACGGCATCGGCAGTCACCAGGAGGCGTGGGCGCCGGTTGTCCCGCTGTTGACGCCGCACCGCGAGGTGATCACCGTCGACCTGCCCGGGTTCGGGCGCAGCCCCATGCGCCGCGGGCAGGACGTGACGCCGACCGGCCTGGCGATGAGCGTCGTCGACTTCTGCGCCGAACTCGGGATCTCCCGCCCGCACGTCGCCGGCAACTCCCTCGGCGGGTGGATCGCGCTCGAGCTGGCGCGGCTCGGCCACGCCGCCTCGGTCACCGGGCTCTCGCCCGCCGGGCTGTGGCGCAGCTGCCCCCGGCGGTCTCGGGCACAGATCCGCGCCCTGCACGACCTCCCCGTCGCGCTCGGCCCGCTCGCCCCGCGGATCGCCCGCATCCTGCCGCTGCGCGTCGCGCTCACCGCGAACGTCTACGGCCGTCCGTGGAAGCTGTCGGGGGACGAGATGGCCGACGAGGTCCGCACGGTCGCGACGTGCACGGGGTTCAGGCCCGTCCTCGAGGCCACGGAGCACATGCGCTTCGTCGGCGGCATGCGCATCACGGTTCCGGTGACGATCGCGTTCGGCAGCCGGGACGTCCTGCTCGGCCGGGGGTGCCGGGTGGCGGAGGAGTTGCCCGCGCAGACGAACTGGCTGCCCGACCCGCGCGGGTGGGGCCACCTGCCCATGTGGGACGACCCGCGCGGAGTCGCCGACCTGCTCCTCGAGGGGTCGTCCGTCGGGGTGACCGGACTGTCGGCCGTCAGTTAGTTACACGGTCGCCGGCACTGTGTTTTCTGCGCCCTTGTCTCGTTCGGTCGTTCCTCCCTCACTCGAGGCGGGCGCGACGTCCAGGACGACCTCGAACGCCCACAGCTCAGCGCTCATCGCCGCCTGCGGGCCCTGGCCCTCGCGCTGGTGCGCCGCCTGGCCCTGGCCCGTCCGCCACGCCTCGAAGTCGTCCTTGCTGCGCCACTTCGTGAAGACGAAGTACTTGTCGGTGCCCTCGACGGGCCGCAGGAGTTGGAAGCCCTCGAAGCCCTCCGAGCCCTCGACCATGCCCGCGCGCTTGGCGAAGCGGTCCTCGAGGGTCGCGCCCATCTCCGTCGGTACCGAGAGGACGTTGATTGCCACGTAAGAAGTCATAAGGGCACCCTAACCGCGCCTGGGGCGTAGTGGGACGAAGTGGACGCGGTCGGGTCAAGGAGCGGCTATCGAGGGGGAAATCTCCACGACCAGCTTTATGTCGTCGGTGTTAACGAGGCACTCTGAGGACGTGCGAGCCTCCTTCAGCACCGTCCGCGAAATGCGGGAGAGCGCCGTCTGCTACCGCAACGGCCCGGCCGCCGCACGCGTTGCCACCGCCTACGCCGGGCTGGTGTTCGTCGCCGCCGTGATCGTCCTCGCGGACCTGGCGCTCGGCGGTCCGCAGGGCGTCCACACCTTCGCCCTCGTCCTGGTGACCCTGCCGAGCGCGGCGGGAGTCGTGTTCGTCCTCACGAAGGTGCCGGGTCTGCCGGACACGTCCGGGCTGCTCGCGTCCGGGTACACGCTCGTCCAGATCGGCCTGTTCGCCGGCGCCGGCCTCGCGCAGTCCTGGGTCGTCTGGTGCCTGGGGCGAGGCCCCCGCATCGACTAGCTGTGTCAAGGCACGCTCCGCGCGCGAACGCTCGTGGCGTGCGCCGCCTCCGTACCTCCTCGCCACTCCTTCGGTCGCTCCCGACCGTGCTCCCTGACGGGAGCGCGGTCGTCCGCTCCCTACGGAGCGGCTCGTCGGCACTACGGCGCCTTCGCCCCTCGCCAGTCGGTGACTCGCGTTGTCGGTCGGGTTGCCGCTCGAGTCCAACCCGGACGCAACGGGGTTAGGTTTCCCCCGTGACTGAGCTCCGCTGCGGGATCGTTCTGCCGTTCTTCGACGCCGTCGACGCGGCGGAGGCCGCCGTCGCCGCCGAGGCGGCCGGCTGGGCTGGGGTGTTCCTCGCCGAGACGGTATGGGGCGTCGACGCGTGGATCGCGCTGGCCGCGGCTGCGACGCGCACGTCCACCCTGCGCCTCGGGACGATGCTGACGCCCGCGTCGCGGGTCAAGCCGTGGGACCTCGCCTCCCGGGTCGGCACGGTCGACCGGCTCTCCGGCGGGCGCGTCCAACTCGCCGTGGGACTCGGCGCGCTGCACCCGGGGTGGGTCGCGTTCGAGGGGGAGTCGACCCGGCGCGAGCGGGCGCTGCTGCTCGACGAGTGCCTCGCGGTCTACGACGGGCTGATGCGCGGGCAGCCGTACTCGTTCGGCGGGGAACGCTACACCGTCCGCCCGACGGACTTCTTCCCGCCGCCGCCGCCCGTCCAGCGTCCCCGTCCGCCGGTGTGGGTGGTGGGCGGGCAGAAGCCGGGCGTCGGCGTCCCCTCGCCGTCGCTGGCCCGCGCCGCGCGCTGGGACGGGCTTGTGCCCAACGTCCTCGGCGCGGAGGGGGCGCGCGCTCCCGAGGGGCCGGCGGAGCTTGCCGAGATCGTCGGGCTGGTGCGCGAGATCCGCTCGGCCGAGGGCTTGCCCTGGGCTGGGTACGACGTCGTGGTCGAGGGCGTCACCGGGGCGGGGAACGCGGGGGACGTCGAGCGGCTGCACGCGTTCGCGTCCGCGGGCGCCACCTGGTGGATCGAGTCGGACTGGTCGGTCGGCCCGGACGAGGCCGGCACGGCCGCGATCCGCGCGCGGATCGACGCCGGCCCGCCCGCCTGAGGTGACCAAGAAGCTCCGATCGTCGTCTTGAGGAACCGCTGAGGTTGGTCGGAGGGTCGCCAGAGGTCCGGTGTCCAAAGTTGTCCTCACACCGACAGCGACACAGACACCGAGGAGATCCACATGAGCGCCACCGTCACCAGCCCCGTCACCCCGACCGAGGACGAGCGCCGCAAGCGCGCCTGGCGCCCGCTGGCCGCCGCCGCTGCCGCCGGCTCGGTCCTGGTCATCACCGGCTTCGGCGTCTGGGCCTCGCTCAACGCCACCGCGACCGGCGTCTCGACCGTCGACTCCGGCACGCTGACGCTGGCGCTGGCCGACAAGGGCGTCGGGTTCTCCCAGGCCGTCTCGAAGCTGGCCCCGGGCGACAAGGTCAGCCGCTTCGTCACGCTGACCAACACCGGCACCCTCGAGGGCAAGTCGCTCACGATGGGGATCGAGTCGACCGGTGCGACCACGCTGATCGACGACGCGGCCGAGACCGCCGCGCTCCGGGTCACCGTGCAGAACTGCGCGTCGGCTTGGGTGGCCGGCGCCTGCGCCGCCCCGAGCACGCTGCTGAACTCCGTGGAGCTGGGGGACCTGGGCACGGCCGACCCGCTGGCCGGCGTCGCCAGCCTGGCGAAGGACGGCGGCAACCTGAACCTGAAGGTCACCGTCGCGCTGCCGATGCAGGACGAGCTCTCGGTCAACGGCGCCCTGCCGACCGACACGGTGCAGGGCAAGTCGGTGTCGCTGAAGTACACCTTCGCCGAGGTCCAGCGCACCGAGACCGACACCTTCGACGCGACCGCGTAAGGGCAGGCACAGCACGACCGCATGACCTGTCCGTCGGTGTGTGCGGCGGGCCGGCCCCCCGGCCCGCCGCCCGACGACGTTGTCCCCACCAACCTGATTGTCCGTCAGTTCCCACGATCGAGAGGAGCCCCGAGATGTCGCTGCGTCGTCTCGTGGTGGCCCTGGTCGTGGGCGTGCTGGCGCTCGCCGGTGCAGGTGCGGCCCACGCCGCGACGACCGCCCGGCTGACCGCCGCGCAGACGGTGACCTCCGCGACCTGGGGGATCAAGCCCGCCGGGGTCGGCGGAACCGGATCGCCGTCCCTGACCTGGAGCGTGGTCGACGGGTCCCTCGCCACCCCCCGCTACTTCACCGTCGTCAACACCGGGAGCGCGAAACTGACCGGCACCACCTGGACCGCCACGGTCACGAGGCCCGGCAACAACGGCAACGTGCCGTCCGTGCGGTTCGACGCGTGCGTCGGGGCGACGTGGAACGCGAGCGCCAACACCTGCGCCGGCACCACGACCGTGATCGGGACGAGCCTGGACAAGGTCGGGACGATGTCGGTGGCTTCCGCCGTGACGGCCGCGAACGCCGGCTCCGTCCTCAGCGTGCGAGCCACGCCCGACGCCAGTCTCGGGCAGACGATCACGGCGGTCGTGAGCACGTCGGTGAACTCGTCCACCCAGGTCTCGCTCCCGGGTTCGACCACCAACAGCTGACGCCAGCTCAGATCTCTTCGAGGGCTCGCCGAACACGTCCCGCGCAGCAGCCCAGGTCGGCCTCCGGCTCGGGGTCGCCGCCCTCCTCGTCGCTCAGGGCGCGCTCCACCTCCGCGAACAGCGCCGAACCCGGCCGGCCGTAGGTCCCCAGCGTCCCTGCGAGCGTGTGTGCCTCCCGCGCCGCCGCCACCCGGTCGAACGGGCGCCCGGCCGCCGCGTCCTCCAGCGCGGCGAGGACCAGGGCCCCGCGGGCCAACACCTTCGTCCGGTTCGCAGCCCAGAGCTGCGCCATCGCCGCGGCGAACTCGGCGTCGGTCACACGTCCCAGCCGAGCGCGGCGGCCAGGTCCGACCCGAGGGTCATCGGGTCGAACGGCTTGGCCAGGACGCCGGCGGCGCCGAGGCTCTCGAGCTCCGCGCGCTCGCGCACCTGGGCCTTCGCCGTGAGGAACACGACCGGGACGTCGCGGGTCCCCGGCTGGGCCCGCAGCGCCGCGAGGGTGGCCGGGCCGTCCTGGCCGGGCATCATCACGTCCAGCAGGACGGCGTCGGGCTCGACCCGGCCGACGACCTCGACGGCCTCCGCGCCGGAGGCCACCGCGACGACCTCCCAGCCGTGCATCATCTCCAGGCTCAGCGTCGCGATCTCGCGGATGTCGGCGTCGTCGTCGACGACCACCACCCGGCGGTTCACGTCATCCTCGGTTCGCTTGTCTCGTTCGCGGCCGCGCCGGCGCGCCTGCCGGAGTGCGGCTTGGAGCGCGGCCGCTCTCTCGAGTCGCTCACGAGGCACCCAGCACGTGTTCGCGGACGGCGGCGAGGACGCCCGCGACGAGGTCCGGGCCCGCCGAGGCCTTGGTGACGACCGTCGTGGCCCCCAGCACCAGCCGGGCGCGCTCGTCGTCGGTCAGGTCCTGGACGGTCGCGACGACGAGCGGAGTGTCCGCGAGGTCGGGGTCCGCGCGCAGGCGGGACGCGACCTCGAAGCCGTCGCCGTCCGCGAGCTGGATGTCGAGGACGACCAGCGCCGGGCGCAGGCGGGTCACCAACTCGACCGCCTCGTCCACCCCGCGGGCGGAGGCGATCTCGATCCCATCCTCGCGCAGCGCCGCGGTCAGCACCTCGACGAGGTCGTCGTCGTCCTCGACGATCACGACGGAGGCGTTGCCGGCGCCCAGCCGGGCCGCCGCAGGGGGCGGCCCGGGCAGCGTGACCGTAAACGTCGAGCCGGCGCCGAGTTGCGAGACGACCTCGATGCGGCCGCCGTGGCGCTCCACGATGCTGCGCGTGATCGCCAGGCCGAGGCCCGTGCCGCCCTTCTCGCGGTTGTCGGAGGCGTCCACCTGCTCGAAGCGCTCGAAGACGCGCTCGAGCTTGTCTTCCGGGATGCCGCGGCCGCGGTCGGTGACCGACACGAGCACCTCGTCGCCCGCCCGGACGGCCTCGACCCACACCGTCCCGCCGGGCTGGGAGAACTTCACGGCGTTGCCGACGAGGTTGGTCAGCGCCCGCACGAGCAGGTCGGCGTCGACGTTCACGGACAGGGGCGGCGACGCCGTGGTCACCGTGACCCCGACCTGCTCGGCCGCGCCCGCGACCCCGTCCACCGCCGCGGCGAGAATCGGGGCGAGCGGCTGGACGCGCGGGTGCAGGTCGGCCCGGCCGGCCTCGATGCGCTCGAGGTCGAGGATGTCGTTGACCAGCCGGACGAGCCGCTCGGTGTTGTCCAGGGCGATCTGGACGAGGCGCGCGCCCTGCGGGGGCAGCTCGCCGAACTTCCCGCTGGCCAGCAGGCCCAGCGAGCCACGGATCGAGGTCAGGGGCGTGCGGAGCTCGTGGCTGACGACGGAGACGAACTCGTCCTTGAGCCGCTCGATCGCGCGCCGCCCGGAAATGTCGGAGAAGGTGACGACGAGGCCGAGCACCTCGCTGTCGACGACCAGGGGCGCGGCGGCGTACTCGATCTCGACGCGGCCGCCGTCCGCGCGGAGCAGGGTCTCCACGACGTTGCGGCAGGCGCCGCCCGTCTTCAGTACCTCGGCTGCCGGGGTGTCGTCCCACGACCGCGGCTGCCCGTCGGGGGTCAGGCGCTGGTAGGTGCTGGAGAAGTGCGCGCCGACGAGATTCCCGAGTTCGTCGCCCAGGAGCTCCGCGGCCGCGGGGTTGGCGAACGTCACGAACCCCTCGGTGTCCACGCCGCAGATCGCGGTCGCGACGAACTGCAGGATCAGCTCGTCGCGTTTGTGCACCGTCTGCAGAACGGACGCCCCCGGGCGCCGCCGCTCGTCGAGCTCGCTCTCCACGGCGAGCAGCTCGGCCTCGGCCCAGCACGCGAGGTCGGCGAGGTGGCTGCGGTCGGTCTCGGTCAGGTCGCGGACCCTGTCGTCCAGCAGGCACAGCGTCCCGACGACGTGCCCGCGGATGCGCAGCGGGTGGCCCGCGTAAAAGCGGAAACCCCGCTCGGTCACGATCTCGTGCGAGGAGAACCGCGGGTCCGTCCGCAGGTCGGGGACGACGAGGAGGCGGCCCTGCACGACCACGTGCTGGCAGAACGTGTCCTGGCGGTCCAGCACGAAGATCTCGATCCCCACGCAACCCTTCACCCACTGCTTGTTCGCGTCGATCAGGCCGAGGAACGCGGCCTTCGTGCCGAGCAGCGCCTGGGTCGTCCGGGTGATGCGCTCGAAGCGTTCCTCCCGCTCCATGCTCAGGCCGGCGAGGTCCCGCAGGAACGCGGCGGCGGTGCGGTCGGGCGTCGTCACGAGGGGCCCTTGCCGAGCAGGTCGGGGGCCAGCTTGTAGCCGACTCCCCGGACGGTCGCGATCACCGACGGGGCGCCTGCGGCGGCCAGCTTCTTGCGCAGGTTCGAGACGTGGACGTCCACGGCGTGGTCGTCGCCGAACCAGCCGCCGCCCCAGACCCGCTCCCGCAACGCGGCCCGGGTCAGCACGCGCTTCGGGGCCTCGGTCAGCGCGTCGAGCAGGTCGAACTCCATGCGGGTCGTCTCGACGACCGCGCCGCCGACCCGGACTTCGCGGGACTCCGGGTCGATCGCGAACACCCCGAACGAGCGGCCGGCGTCCGCGTCGGGCGGCGGCGTGGGCTCAGGGGGCGCGGCGGCCGGGCGGCGCCGCCGCAGCAGCGCGTCGACCCGCAGGCCGAGCTCGCGCGGCGAGAACGGTTTCGTGACGTAGTCGTCCGCGCCCATCGTGAGGCCGACGACCCGGTCGATCTCCTCGGTCCGCGCCGTCAGCATGAGGACGTAGGCCTCGGTGAACGTGCGGAGCTGGCGGCAGACCTCGACGCCGTCGACGTCCGGCAGGGTCAGGTCGAGCACCACCACGTCCGGGTCCCAGGAGCGCGCCTCGGCGATCCCGCTGGCGCCGTCCTTGGCCACGCGGGTCTCGTAGCCGCCCTGTGTCAGAACGGCGACGACGACGTCCGCGATCTCCGCCGCGTCGTCCACGACGAGCACCCGAGCTTTGGCCACCGGTCCATTCTGCCCAGGTCGCGGGCGCGGAACCGAACCCGGGATTCAGCGCGGGTCGAGCAGCGCGCGCTTGATCCCGACGAGGGCGAAGCCGGCGACCGCGAGGATCAGGACGATCCGGATGCCCGCGCCCTGGGTCAGCAGGCTCAGCCGGCCCACGTTCGGGACGTCCGCGACGATCTGCGGGACCTGCGTCGAGTCGATCCGCAGCTGCCACGGGTCGACCGCTCCGTTGTTGTCGCCCTTGGTCTTGACGACCGGCAGGCCGTTCTGCCGGGTGACGGCGACTACGCGGTGGACGTAGCGGTCGCCGCTCGCGCCCTCCGTCCCGGTGAGCTTGCCGTTCGCCGGGATCGGCAGGACGAGGACGTCGCCGACCTTGATGTTTTGCGCGTCCAGCGCGCGGGTCACGACGAGGTCGCCGGGCCCGAAGGCCGGCTCCATGCTGGGGGACAGGACGGGGGCGAACGACAGGCGCAGGGTCACGACCAGGATCGCGCCGACGACGGCGGCGATCGCGGACAGGGCAAGGACGGCGCCGGTGAGCGCGCGCCAGGTCCGGCCCGACCGCAGGTCGCGACGGCGGGGACTCGTCGCGTCCGACTCGGTGGCCGGGACGGCGTCCAGGTCGGTGTCCAGGGTCGCGGTCATGGCCGTCGTCCTCGTCTCTCGGTGTCTGTCGTGGTCGCGGGGCAGGCTCAACTGTTGGTCGTCGTGCCGGTGCGCTGGGTGGCGGTGAAGACGTACGTCAGCGCGACCGTGCGGGCCTGGATCGACCCGGCCGGCGCGGTGCCGTTGGTCGTCACCTCGTCCTGGTCCGGCAGGGTCACCGAGACCTGCAGGTAGGCCTTGCCGTCGACTGCGGTGGCCGCGGCCGGCAGCGTCAGGTTCACCGGGGTGTCCACCGCGCTGAGGACGCGTTGGGCCATCGCGACGGTCGAGAGGCCGCCGGCGCAGGTGCCGCTCGTCGCAACCCAAGGGGTGGGGCACGACTTCACGGTCACCTTCAGCGCCTTCGAGGTCCCCGCGTCCGTAACCAGCGGTGAGCTCGCGGGGGCGGTGACAGAGAACGCGATGTCACTCACCGTCAGCGTGCCGCCGTTCGTCAGCACCAGGTGCCGGTTGACGACGTCGTTCGGCGCGATGTTGCCGATCGTCTGCTCGACGCCCACCCCGGTGGCGGCCATCGTCAGTTTCAAACTCCCGGAGGTGACCGACTGCGGGGACGTGTTCGTCGCCGTGGCGTTGAGGGAGCCCCACACGCCTTGGCCGCCGATCGCGAGGACCGCGAGCCCGAGAGCAGCGACGGCGAGCGGGCGCCAAGGGGATCGCCGCGTAGCTGCGGCGTGGCGACCTGCTCCGTACGACGTCACTGGAACCTCCCGTGCCCCGGCACCTCCGGGATACGGGTAACTCTGGATCTCGCCGCTCTGGTGATCCTCTGCCGAACCTCAAGAACGGCTCAGGGCGCTGTGTGGCAGACCGCTTCCACGTTGTGGCCGCCCGGCCCGCGGACGAACGCGCCGTAGTAGTCCGGGTGGTACTCCGGCCAGACGCGCGGTTCGTGCAGGACCTCCGCGCCCGTGGCGACCGCGGCGGCGAAGAACGCGTCGACAGCCGCGCGGTCCGGCGCGGCGAAAGCGAAGTGCGTCTGCCGGTCGGGCCCGGGGTCGGTCGCGGCGCCGATCCAGAACGAGGGGTGGTCGGTGCCGTAGCCGATCGCGACGCCGAAATCGAGCATCCGGCGGGCACCGAGCGGGGCCAGGACGGCGTCGTAGAACGCGGCCGCGGCAGGGAGGTCGTCGCACTGGACGCCGAAGTGGTCGATCATGGCGGCCATCCTGGCGGTTTGTCGGCGGAATCGTCCCGATCGACGCCGTTCGGGTGTCACCCTGTCGCCATGTGGGGCGCACCCGAAGAGCCGATCACGCGACGCTTCCGCGCGCGCCTGCGGACCGACCGGACTGCCCAGGTCACCCTCGGCGCGTTCGCGGTCGCCCTCGTCGCCGCGCTCGGGTTCTACGTCCACCCCGACCGGGTCCAGGTGTGCCTGGAAGGCAGCGCCACGCCGGCGCTCGACTCCTGCGTCGCGAGCCCCTTCAGCCTCGATCTCCTGGTCGGGCTGGCGGTCGCCGGCTTCGCGGTCGCCCTCGTCGCGACCGTGTTCGGCCTCGTCGCGGACTGGCGGTCCTACCGCGCGACCCGGTAGAAGCCCAGATCGACGGCCCGGGAACGCAGGGTCAGGCGGGGGACGGTTCGATCCGGAACCAGGCGGGGGACGGTTCGATCCGGAACAGCGTCGCGAAGGTGTCGAACAGCTCGACGTCGCCGGTGACGGCGGCGGCGCCCGCCGCGAGCGCCTCGCGCGGGCCGACCTCGCCCGCGAACAGTGCCCGGATGCCCGGCCCGGCCTCGATCACGAGGTCGGCGCCCGCCAGCGGACCGGCGGCAGCGGCCAGGCGCCCGTCGTCCACGACGGCGTGCACGGTCACGTCCCCCAGGCGCAGTTCGTAGCCCGCGCGGACGCCGGCCGCCGCGTCCGGCTGGAAGGTCGCGCGCAGCGCCATCACCATCGAGTCGGTCGTGAGGATCTCGCCGGGACGCGGCATGCCCAGCGTCCGGGCGCCCCAACTGCCGAGGCGCAGGACGACGTCCTCGAGGTCGAGGCCGAACGGGGTCAGGGCGTAGACGACCGACCCGGCCGGGCGCGGGAGCACGCGCCGCTCGAGGACGCCCGCCTGCTCGAGCTCCTTCAGGCGCGCGGTCAGGATGTTCGTCGGGATCTTGGGTAGCCCGCGACGCAGGTCGGTGAACCGCCGCGGGCCGACGAGGAGGTCGCGGACGATGAGCAGTGCCCAGCGCTCGCCGACGAGATCCAGGGCGCGCGCGAGCCCGCAGAACTGCCCGTACGTCCGCTCCGCCATGCATCGGATCGTATCCCGAAATTGTATTGACGAACCATAGTTGTTTATTACAAGGTTCGGTCAGACCTAGACGAGGGAGCTCACGATGGGACGTCAGATCGGAACACGCGAAGAATGGCAGGCCGCCCGAGAGTCTCTGCTGACGAAGGAGAAGGCGCTCACCCGCCGGCGCGACGCGCTCGCCGCCGAGCGCCGGGCCCTGCCGATGGTGAAGGTCGAGAAGAAGTACACGTTCGCCGGCCCGGCCGGCCCGGTCGAGCTCGCCGACCTCTTCGACGGCCGCAGCCAGCTGATCGTCTACCACTTCATGTTCGCTCCGGGCGAGACCGAGGGCTGCAGCGGGTGCTCGTTCCTGGTCGACAACATGGGCCACCCCGCGCACCTGCACGGGCGCGACACGACGTTGGTGATCGTCTCCGACGCCCCGGACTCCGACACCGCGCCGTTCCGCGCGCGCATGGGCTGGGACAAGGTGCCGTGGTACTCCGTCGACGGTGACTTCAACCGCGACTTCGGCGCCACCTCGGACGAGGGCAGGCGCCCGACGGTGACCGTGTTCCTGCGCGACGGCGGCGAGGTCTTCCACACCTACACGACCCACGACCGCGGCGGCGAGGACTTCATCGGCACCTACCGGTATCTCGACATCACCCCGCTCGGACGCCAGGAGGACGGGCTGGCGTACCCGCAGGAATGGTGGCGCCACCACGACCGCTTCTAGCCGCGGGGAACGATCGCCGCGGGCCGGGCGTCAGTTTTGTGGACGATTCCCGGCCCGAGGAGAGCGATGACGGCAGCGGTTGATCTGGTCTTCGACATCGGAACGGAGTTCGACCGGCAGGTCTCCGTCTTGGCGGCCGGGGCGCACCCGCGGCTGTCGGGCCCGGTGGCCGACCGGCTGCGGGCTGAGGCGGTCGCGCGGTGCGCCACCGGTGGGCTGGTCCCCTTCGTGCTCGTCGTCCCGGGCGTGCCGGCCGCGGAGTCGATGCCGTTCGTCAGCCGCAGCGGCCTGCCGGGGTTCGTCTCGGCGGACAGCACGGACCTCGACACCTTCGGTGCCATCGAGCACGTGACGGTGCCGCACGAGCCCTATTTGTTGCTCGACGTGGAGCGCGGGGACGAGTACGCGAACTGGAGCCCCGACGAGGCGCTCCCCGCGATCCTGGGCCGCGGCCGCACGCCGCTGACGGTGGCCGAGGGGATCGCCGTGCTGACGGTCGCGCCGTTTCTGCTGGAGAAGAACCGCTGCTTCATGCTGCTCGGTTCGCGGGGCACCGACCGGCGGGTGCCCGCCCTGTGGATCAGCGGCGGGACGGGCAAGGACGGCCGCGCCAACCGCGGCGCCCCGAAGCTCGGCTGGTGCTGGGCGGGCAACCGGCACACCTGGCTTGGGCACGCTTCGACCGGAGGCCGCGTCGGCTGAGCCGCGTTTACGATGTTTTTCGACCGGACGACGGAGGGCTCCCGATGATTGACGTGGCAGCACCTGAGCTCGAATCCCTGCTCGAGGCGCACCGCGTGGAGCTGACCGGCTACTGCTTCCGGATGCTCGGCTCCGGCTTCGAAGCCGAGGACGCGGTGCAGGACACGATGCTGCGGGCCTGGAAGAGCCACGGTTCGTTCGAGGGGCGCTCCGCCCTGCGGTCCTGGCTCTACAAGATCGCGACGAACGTCTGCTTCGACGCGCTGGCGGCTCGGCAGCGCCGGGCTCGTCCGATGGACCTCGGTCCGTGCTCGACGGCCGACTCCGCGCTCGCGCCCCCGTCCGTCGAGGCGGCGTGGGTCGAGCCGGCGCCGGACGCGCGGGTGCTGCCCGTTTCCGGCGCCGACCCGGCCGAACTCGCGGTGGCCCGCGACACCGTCCGGCTCGCGTTCGTCGCCGCGCTGCAGTTCCTGCCGCCGAAGCAGCGGGCAGTGCTGATTTTGCGGGACGTCCTGCGCTGGCAGGCGAGCGAGGTCGGCGACCTGCTCGGGTCGTCCGTCGCGTCCGTGAACAGCGCGCTGCAGCGCGCCCGCGCGACGATCGAGGCGGGCAAGCCGGCCGACACCGAGACCGTCGAGCCCGCGGACGCCTCGCAGCGCGAGCTGGTCGGGCGTTACGTCGACGCGTTCGTCCGGTACGACATGGACGCGCTCGTCGCCCTGCTCCACGAAGACGCCACGCACTGCATGCCGCCGTACGCGATGTGGCTGCGCGGGCCGGAGGAGATCCGCAACTGGATGCTCGGCCCCGGCGCCGGGTGCGCGGGCTCCCGCCTCGTCCCCGTGCAGGCGTGCGCGAGCCCCGCCTTCGCGCAGTGGAAGCCCGACGGGAACGGCGGGTTCGAGCCGTGGTCCATCCACGTCGTCGAGATCTCCGGGGGCCGGATCGTCGGGCTGAACTTCTTCCTCGACACTGCGACGCTCTTCCCGCTCTTCGGCCTGCCGATGGTGCCGCCGGCCTGACGGCCGTCGCGTCGCGGCGTTTGGGCCCGGCCGCGTCGGGCCGACTTCACGCGTTGGAGGCCCACTTTGTGCGGCGTGCACGGCGCAGGAAGTGGGTCGTCAACGCAGGAAGTGTGCCGTCAGCGCGTGAAGTCGGGGTGGGACCGCCCGGCGACCGATGAGTTTCGGGGGAGTCGGTGGTCTACACCGGGGAACGCCGAACAGGAACCCATGTGAGGAGACCCCTGATGAGCCTTCCCGATGTCGTCACCCGCGAGGAGTGGCTGGCCGCGCGTACGGCGTTCCTGGTCCGGGAGAAGGAACTCACCCGCGCCCGGGACGCGCTCAACGCGGACCGCCGCCGCCTGCCGATGGTCGAGATCGACACGGCGTACGAGTTCGCCGGTCCGGACGGGACGGCGAGCCTGCTCGACCTGTTCGCCGGGCGCCGCCAGCTGATCGTGGGGCACATGATGTTCGAGCCGGACGCGGACGCGGCGTGCTCGGGCTGCTCGGCGGGCGCGGCCGAGATCAACGAGGGTCTGCTGGAGCACCTGCGGATCCGGGACACGTCGTTCGCGGCGGTCTCGCGCGCGCCGATCGCCAAGATCGAGGCGTACAAGGCGAAGCGGGGCTGGACGTTCCCTTGGTACTCGAGCTTCGGCACGGACTTCAACGTCGACTTCGGCGTCACGATGGACCCCAGCCGCGGCGCGACCACGTACAACTACCGCGAGGTGCCGCCGGACGAGCTGGGCGACGGCCCGTCGGAGGCCCCGGGCGCGAGCGTGTTCCTGCGCGACGGCGACCGGGTGTTCCACACCTACTCGAACTTCGCGCGCGGCGCCGAGGCGACGGGCGGCTCGTACTACTGGCTCGACCTCACGGCGCTCGGGCGCCAGGAGGAGTGGGAGGAGCCGAAGGGCCGCAGCGACAACGCCCGCGCGAACCTCCCCACCTTCGAGTCATGACCGAGCGGACGGTCGACGGACCGCGCGTCGTCAGCCGCAACGAGTGGCAGAACGCCCGGATGAACCTGCTCGCCGTCGAGAAGGAACTCACCCGTGCGCGGGACGCGCTCAACCTCGCGCGGCGGACGCTCCCGGCCGTCCGCGTCGAGGCGGATTACCGCTTCACCGGCCCGGACGGTGACGCGAGCCTGCTCGACCTGTTCGACGGCCGGCGTCAGCTGATCGTCGTCCACATGATGTTCGCCCCCGGCTGGGACGCGCCCTGTGCGGGGTGCGCGTACCAGGCCGACAGCATCGGCGAGCTCGCGCACCTGCACGCCCGCGACACGACGCTGGTCGCGGTGTCGCGGGCCCCGCAGGCGAAGCTCGCGGCGTTCGCCCGCCGCATGGGCTGGACGTTCCCGTGGTTCTCCTCCTTCGGGAGCTCGTTCAACTACGACTTCCACGTCTCGCAGGACGCACGCATCGCGCCGGTCGAGTGGAATTACCGCACGGCCGACGAGCTGCGGGCGGCCGGGCTGGGCGACGTCGCCGAGATGGAGGAGCTGAACGGCATCTCGGTGTTCCTGCGCGGCGAGGACGACCAGATCTTGCACACGTACTCGACGTACGGGCGCGGGGTCGAGCTGCTGCTCGACACGTACATGTGGCTCGACCTGACCCCGCTCGGCCGCCAGGAGGGCTGGGGTGGGACGCCGGACCGGGGACGCGACTGGGTCCGCTTCCACGACGAGTACGCCGGAGCTACTTCTGGCGGACAGCCTTGACGTAGCGGTCGGTGACGAACCGCTGCAGGATCCCGTTCAGCGGCCCGCCCGCCTTGGCCCACAGCGTCGCCGGCCGCGAGAACGCGACGATGTCGAACTGGACGGCCCCGTCGGCGAGCAGGGACACGACGAACGACTCCTCCCCGGATTCCGGGTGCCCGCGCAGCGTCCCGTACGCGAAGCCCCGCCGGGTCGGCTCGTCGACCACGTAGATCACGCGGCACGGTACGTACACACGGAGCGGCCCGACGCCCGTGCTCGACCGGATGACCGCTCCGACCGCGGCCCGCGGGGCGCTCGCCTCGACGCGGAACCCCGCCCCACGTTGGACGCCCCACCGCATGACGATGTCGGCCGCCGCCGCGAACTCCTCCTTGCCGCGGCCCAGCGCCTCCTGGCGGCGCAGGTGGTGGTAGCCGGCCGGCAGCACGGCGTCTTTCGTCGCGCCGACCTCGGAGTACGTCAGGGGGACGTCGGGGCCGGGTAGCGGGCGCGTGCTCATCGGGCCAGGCTACTTCCGCTCGGGCGTGAGACATGGTTGATTCGAACACATGTTCGGTCCGGAGGTCAACGTCGGGACGAGGGCCCTCGAGGCTTCGATCCTGCACGCGGACCTCGACGCGTTCTACGCCTCCGTCGAGCAGCGAGACGACCCGAAGCTTCGCGGCCGCCCCGTCATCGTCGGCGGCGGGGTGGTACTCGCCGCGAGTTACGAGGCGAAGGCCTGCGGGGTCAAGACCGCGATGGGCGGGGTCGCGGCCCGCCGGCTGTGCCCGCAGGCGATCGTCGTCGAGCCGCGGATGGAGGCGTACTCCGCTGCCAGCAAGGCTGTCTTCGAGGTCTTCCGCAACACCACGCCGCTGGTCGAGGGGATCTCGATCGACGAGGCGTTCCTGGACGTGAGCGGGCTCCGCCGCCTGGCCGGCACGCCGGCGGAGATCGCGATGCGGCTGCGCGTGGACGTCCGCGCCGAGGTGGGCCTGCCGATCACGGTCGGGGTGGCCCGCACGAAGTTCCTCGCGAAGGTCGCCAGCGCCGTCGCGAAGCCCGACGGCCTGCTCGTGGTCCCGCACGGCGCCGAGACCGCGTTCCTGCACCCGCTGCCGGTCGAGCGGCTGTGGGGCGTCGGGCCGGTCACGTCGCGCAAGCTGCGGGAGCGGGGGATCCGGACGGTGGGCGAGATCGCCGAAGTTGCTCTCGCGGACCTCGTCGCGATGCTCGGCCCGGGCTCGGGCCACCACCTGCACGCGCTCTCGCACAACCGCGACCCGCGGCACGTGACGACCGGACGCCGCCGCTCGTCGATCGGCTCGCAGCGGGCGCTCGGGTCCTCGCGCGGGCGGATCCGGTCGGACGCCGAACTGGACGCCGTCGTTGTCGCCCTCGTCGACCGGGTGACGCGGCGGATGCGAGCCGCCGGCCGGCTCGGCCGGACCGTCGTCCTGCGGCTGCGGTTCGACGACTTCGCGCGCGCGACCCGCTCGCACACCCTCGCCGAGCCGACCGCGCACACCTCGACGGTGCTCGCCGCCGTCCGCGGGCTGCTGCGCGGGATCATGCCGGTCGTTTCGACGCGGGGGCTGACGCTGCTGGGGATCTCCGTCGGCGACCTCGACGACGACGGGGCCGTCCAGTTGGCGCTGCCGTTCGACCGGGCCTCGGGCGCCGGCGTCGACCCGGCGGTCGGCCCGGCGCTGGACGTGGCGCTCGACGGCGTCCGCACGAAGTTCGGGTCCACCGCGGTCACCCGGGCCGTCCTGCTCGGCCGGGATCCCGGGCTGTCGGTGCCTCTGCTCCCCGACTAGCGCCCATTCCCCCCGCGGGTGCTCCTTGCTCGTTCCTCGCCTGGAGCACCCGCTAGTTTTCGTTCATGAGCATTCTCGGAGTTGGTGCCTGGACGCTGGCAGTCGGTCGGGTCGGGGTCGGCGCGGGGCTCGCGGCGGCGCCGCAACCGCTCGCGGCGATGTGGGTCGGGGACGAGGCGGCGGCCTCGCCGCAGACGCAGATGCTGGCGCGCTCGCTGGGCGTCCGCGACGCGGTGATCGGGGCGGGCACGGCGCTGGCGCTGGTGCGCGGACGCTCCGCGCGGAGCTGGTTTCTCGCCGGCGCGCTCTGCGACGTCGCGGACCTCGCTGCCACGGCCGTCGCCCGCGAGCACCTGCCGAAGAAGGCGTTCCAGAACACGGTCGCGGTGGTCGTCCCGACCGTCCTGCTGGGCCTCGCCGTGGCGGCGCGCTCGCGCCGCTGACGGCCCGTCAGAACAGCGTGCCGTTCGACATCGCGCGAACGGCCAGGGGCAGCAGCACGCCGATGAACAAACCCATCGAGACGAGACCCCGGCCGCCGAGGCGGCTGAGCCGCACCTCGCGCTCGACCACGTCCGGCGGCGGCGTGCCGCCCTTCAGGCTCGGGACGGTCTCGCGTAGGAGCTCGAAGCTGCGCTGCGTCCGCCGCTCGGTGAACCCGCCGAGGTTCAGCGTGATCGCCAGGCCGAACAGCAGCATCGGGACCCCGATCAGCACGCACGGGATTGCGAACAACACCGACCCGTCCATCGGGGCTCCTCTCGCTTCGACGACCGCGTCCATGATGCCTCCCGCCCGGCCGCGACCCGGGTGCGGGTGGCGCAACCCCGTGCGTCCGGCAAAGCGCGCGCTATAGGACGCCGTTTGCCGGACGCAATGGGTGCCCCCGTGGACGCACGGGGTCGATCCAGTAGCGGCGCTTCGGCGTGGGCGAGCCCTCCTCCCCCGGGACGACGTTCTCGAGCACCCCGCCGCAGATCTCGATCACGCGGGCGGAGCCGATGTTGTCGTCGTCGCAGGTCACAAGCACACGTTCGACGCCGGCGGCGCGGGCGACGCCGAGGGCCTGGCGCAGGATCTCCGTCGCGTGCCCGCGGCGGCGGAAAGCGGGGCGGACGCCGTAGCCGACGTGCCCGCCCCACTGGGCGAGGAAGTCGTTGAGCTCGTGTCGGATCGAGACCCGGCCGACGAGCGTGCCGTCCACCTCGGCGACGAGGAACGTCGACGGGACGAGGCGGCCCGTGAGTCGCTCGCCGCGACTCCGCGCGTCGAGGAGCGAGATGTAGCCGGCAAAGCTGTCGGCGTCCGCGAGGTGGAGGAGGAAGTCCCAGCCGAGCATCTCGGCGTGCGCCGCCCGGGCCTCGGCCTCGTCCGCGAGGGTGAGGGGACGCACGCGCAGTTCGTTCCTCGTCATCGCCCCACGCTGGCCGGTGACCCGGCGCCAGCGCAACCGGGATTTCGCCGATGAGTTCCGCGCGGGTGTCCGGTCTGAAGGGGTAGTACACCCGGACCGACCGAGACCGAGGAGCAATCCATGAAGCGCATGCTGTTCGTGAACCTGCCCGTGAAGGACCTGACCGCGTCCCAGGCGTTTTTTATCGAGCTCGGCTTCACCTGGAACGAGCAGTTCACGAACGACGAAGCGGCGTGCATGGTCGTCGAGGAGAACATCTCCGTGATGCTGCTGACCGAGCCGCACTTCCAGGGTTTCATCAACGGCGAGATCTGCGAAGAGGGCAAGACCGAGACGCTGCTGTGCCTGTCGGCGCAGAGTCGCGACGAGGTCGACGAGACCGTCGCCAAGGCGATCGCCGCGGGCGGGAAGCCGTGGAAGCCGTCCTTCGACATGGGCCCGATGTACGGCGGGAGTTTCCAGGATCTGGACGGCCACGTGTGGGAGCTGATGTCGTTCGACCAGGAGTGACGGCCCTTCAGCAGCAGGGGCAGCCGCCGCGGTCGGCGGCGGCCGCCTGGACGGACGCGGTGTCCGGCCTGATCTCCGGGGCCGCGTCGGCGGCGGTCCCCACGCCGGACGCCGCGCGGGGCCGAGCGAGGATCTCGAACTGATGATCCGTCACGTCCAGGCGGAGCTCGATGGTGCCGGGCGCGACCTCGGCCCACCGGGTGAACTCGCCGCCGTCGCAGCGGACGCGTACGCCGTCGAGGTCCAGGTTCTCGACGCGGAACGTCGTCGGCCGACCGCTGTCGCCCGGCGTCGCGGCATACGTACGGACCGTCAGAACCGTTGCTGCAACGTCGTAATCCGCTCGCGAGACGCCGAGGGTCGGGAAGTCGACGCCGAGCACGGTCGGCTCGGCGAACTTCGCCAGGTTCGGACGGTTGAACAGCCGCCACCAGCCGCCGGGCTCGCCGGCGTCCAGCATGGCGAGCAAAGCGGTGAGCTGCCCCCGCGGCCACGGCTCCCCGAAGCCGAACCACCAGCCGAAGTCCCCGGCGTCGTCGCCGAAGAACGCAGGTTCGAAGGTGGCTTCCGCGAACGCGCTCAGTCGTGCGTACGTCACGTCGTCGCCGAGCTCGCGGGCGAGGACGAGGCCGAGGCACAGGAACCGCGGGTCGGGCAGCGTCCGGACGGGCCGCGTCGGGTCGCTCCAACCGATCCGCTCGACGGCCGTGCGGTAGAGGACCGCGGCGAGCGCCGGGTCCTGCGGCAGCACGTACAGCGCGACGGACAGCCCCGCGGTCGGGCCCGCCCGGTGGACGTAGTCGATCAACGGGTCGTAGTACAGCGCCATCCACTCGACGCTCCCGCCGGGCGTGACCGACATGAACCGCTCGCGCGCGAGGTCGAGCCAGGTGCCGAAGACCGCGTGGCCGGACGTGCCGCGCAGGGTGTCGTGCATGCGCAGGCCCAACCCCGCGGCGGACAGGCAGTACGGCCAGATCTTGGTGTTCTCGCAGTGCGGACCTTCGGGGCGGCGGGTCCATTGGTCGACGAGCAGGGCGTTCACGGCGGAGTGGCTCCAGGCGAACTCGGCATCGTCCAGCCCGGTGACGAGGAACGTCGAATTCCACGCGTCGCTGCCCGAGACGTAGCGGTGCAGCCCGAGCAGCAGGTTGAGCCAACCTTTGAAGAACAGGTTGCCGTCCGCGCCGATTGGGTCGGGCTGTAGCCCCCACGGCGGGACGCCGTTGGCCGTCCAGCCGGGCATGTCGTAGTCTCCGATGCGGTCGGGCGGCAGCCAGAGTTTGGCGAGGTCCTCGGGGTAGTTGCCGCGCCTCGGGTCCGGGCCGAGCATCGTCAGCCAGTCCCGGGCGGCCCAGTGCGTGACGTGACGGGTGATCAGACCGTCGAGTGTGGCGGCGTAGACCTCGCGCCACGCGGGCGTCGCGTCGGCCATGAGCGCCAGCGCGTACGACGACTCGCTGAGATCGAACCGCGGGAAGTTCAGGACGGGCGGGGTGCTGCGGTCGTCCCACCACGGGGCGGGGTGACCGGCCGAGCTCCAGTCGTCCGGCGTCGTCGCCTTGCGGTGGACGAACCTGAGCCAGCCGCGTGCCCGCGGGCCCAGCTCCCCGATGCCCGACCCCGACTGTTCCGACACCCGGGCGACGCTACCTGGCGTTACCTGCTGGTGTCCGTCACCGCCGGGACGGACGTGAACGGCACGATGCGCGCGTCCTGGGCTTCCTGCGCCTGGGTCGTCAGCCACGGCACGGCCATCACGGTGAAAAGGGCGATCGCCGGCGCGAATCTGAGCAGCTTTGATCGCCGCGGGTTGTCCACGGGCGCCTCCTCGAGCCGGGTTCCTGACGCGAAGGATGCGCCAGAATCCCGGTCGAATCACCCCAAATCAGGCAAAGTCGCCGACCGGTGGCCTGCCTCGGCGAGGATCTCCACCACCTCGGCGGCCGGGCGGGCGAGCATGTGCGCGGCCGCTGCGGCCTTGACCGCGGTGAACCGAACCTCGTCGGCGGGCGTGCGGTCGGCGCGGGCGAGGGTCACGAAGTCCTCGTCGACGAAGCCGGGCCGAAGGGCGACGGTGACTTCGATGCTTCGGTACGCCAGCACGAACACGAACTGCTCCAGCACCCAACCGCGCTCGGGCCGCTCGAGCGCGGCGTCCAGCACGTAGCGGCCGTCGGTGACCGCGCGGGTGACGAGCTCGAACGCGTCTCGCGCCCCCGGCCCGCGGAACGGCGTCCGCACCGCGATCTCCCTGCGCTCGGGGGCCGGGCCGAGCAGCGGCAGGACGAGCTCGAGGACCTTGAACCCCAGCGCGACCCCGGCCGGCGACCCCGGGCCGTGGTAGCGGTTCAGGTCCTCGATCCGGAACGCGAGCGTCAGCCCGTGGTCGGTGACGTCGAGCGTGGCGGTCACGGCAGGCTGCGAACCGTCGCCCGCAGGACGTCGACGTCGTTGCGATACGAGTCGCTCACGACCAGGTCGGTGTCGCCGTCCCCGTCGACGTCCGCGGATTTCATGGCGTAAGTGTTCCGCATTGCGACCTTGTACCGGCGGGCCGAGTCGTAGCCGCCCGGTCGAGATCCGCTGCGGCTAGATCGCCGTTGCCGGGAACGCCTTCCCGGGCCTGTTTCGCGTCGGAGTTCGTCTCCGGCGGGGGCGGCGGCGCCGGGCGCAGCGCGACTCCCGTGTCGAAGGTCCGGGCCTTGCCGAAGCCGAGCTTGCCGTCCCCGAGTTGGACGGAGACCTTCGCCCGCGGGTGCTTCGGGAAGCCGCTGGAGTGGACGTAGTGGGCGAGGTCCCGGTGTCCGTCCTCGTCGAGGTCGCCGAGGACGAAACTGGCGGACAGGTGGTCCTGCTTCGCATCGCGGCTGTCGCGGGTGAAGGCGCCGCGGCCGTCGTTGAGCAGGTACAGGACGTTCTCGTCGCCGCGACCCATCAGGTCGAGGTCGCTGTCCCCGTCCACGTCGAGGAGCTCGAACCCGAGCACGCTCAGTGGCTGCCCGTAGTCGTTGACCTCCGCCGGCTGCTTGGTGAGGCCGCCACGCCCGTCCCCGAGCAGGAGCACGAAGGCCGCCGAGATTCGTTCGGCTCCGGGGGGTTGACAAGAAGGACGCGTGGATGGCTTCATGATCCTGAGAAAAGCCTGAGGAATCGTCCCGGATCGTCAGCTTTTCCCGTCGATACCGGCCGGAGCGTGCCCTGACGCTCCGGCCGCTGGCGTTTTCAGGCCAGGTCCGCGACGCACAGGACGCCGACGCCCCCTTCGAACGTCACCGTCGGAAAGTTGAACTCCCGCGTGACCTCCCGGAAGCCGTGCTCGGCGTGCAAGGCCAGCGACGCGTGGTTGCGGGCGTTGGAGAAGTACCAGACCCGGTCCGTCCGCGCCCGCAACCAGTCGAGCCGGAGGCGGGTCAGCTCGCGCCCGACCCCGGTCCGGCGGTGCGCCGGGTCGACGAGCAGGCCCATGAGGTACCAGCCCGCGGGGGCGTCGGTGGCCGGTCCGTCCGGTGGCGGGGTCCAGAGTTCGACGCGGCTGTAGGCGACGACCCGGCCCGAGATTCGGGCGACGAACAGCGCCTTGCTGTCGGGGGCGGTGCCGTCGCGCCCGTCGCGTTCGGCGGCGATGTCGGCCCGCAGCTTCGCTCGGCGCTTGGTCGGCTCGTGCGCAAGCAGGTCGACGGCGAGTTGCACGCAGCCCGCCACGTCGTCGAGGTTGGCCAGCCCGAACTGTCTGGTGTCTTCGTCGGCGCGCTGCACGCTCGCCTCCACGGGGTCGACTGATCGCCCACCGACCGTACCGCCGTATTGACACGGACGCCCTACGTTCTCAAACTACTCCCATTGAGAGTAAATGGGTCGAGTCGCCAGGAACGACCCGAAGCAAGGGGTAGATGTCTTTCCCGTCGCTGGGCGGCGGGCAGGGCCTTCGGTTGGCTGTGACCGGGGACGGCGGCGCGATCCTGCGCCCACATGGGTCGAGGTGAAGTGCCTGTGCAGATGGACCTGCTCAAGCCGGTGCTGGTGCTCGGGATCGTGCAGGCGGGCATGTACGGGATGCTGCCGATCGCGGTGATCCTCAGTTACCGGATCAACCGCACGATCGCGTTCGTGCACGGCGGGATCGCGATGTCGTCGGGGTTGATCTACTGGATCCTCGTCTTCGACAACCCCCTCGTGCCCGGCAAGCGGCCGAACCTCGACCCCCTGGTCGGCCTGCTGCTGACCGTGGTGATCGGGGCGTTGCTCGGCGCGCTGTACGGGGCCGTCGTGATGTCCAGACGCGTGGCCGTCCAGAGCCGGATGACCCTCACCGTCGTGTCGATGGCGGCGATGATGCTGGCCGTCGGCATCTTCACCTCGACGCTGAACGTGCCGGCGGAGATCCTCCCGCCCGGCCCCTTCGGCGACGGGACGGTGACGGTTGCCGGCGTCGCCATCACGAACCTCAAGATGGTGACGATGCTCGTCGTCGCCAGCCTGGTCCTCGGGCTGGCGCTGTTCCTGACGCGAACGCGGACGGGCCTGGCGATCCGGGCGATGGCCGACGACCTCGAGGCCAGCGCGTGGGTCGGGACGAAGCTCGCTCGCATCGGCACCGCCGTGTACGGGGTCTCGGGTGCCGTCGCCGGGCTGGCCGGCGCGCTGATCGCCGCGATGGTCGGCCCCGACGTGGCCGGCATGTTCACGCTCTTCCTGCGCGGGCTGGCCCTCGCCGTCGTGGGCGGCCTGACGAGCCTGCCGATCGCGCTCGCCGGCGCCCTCCTGTTCGGGATCCTCGAGACCGCGCTCGTCGTCGACTTCTTCAGCACGATCAGCCCCGGCTGGCGTGAGGTCGTCATCAACTGCGCCCTGCTGGCCGCGATCCTCGTCGTCGCCAAGACGAGACGAGACAGCTTCTACGTGGTGGAGAGGCAGTCACTGTGAGCGCCGTGCTCGAGGTCGACGACCTCGTCGCGGGATACGCCGGGCACCCCGTGCTGCACGGGGTCACGATGGAGGTCCGGGCCGGGGAGATCGTGTCGCTGCTCGGCGCCAACGGGGCCGGAAAGTCGACGCTGCTCAAGACGGTCGTCGGGACGGTTCCGGTGATCCGCGGCTCGATCCGCCTGCACGGCGAGTCGATCGGGAACCGCGTGGCGTGGCGCCGGGTCGCCGCGGGCATCGGGTTCAGCCCCGAGAACCGGCGCGTGTTCTCAAACCTGACGGTGCGTGAGAACCTGCGGATGGGCGCGATCTCGCGCTCCCGCGCCGAGGAGGACGACGGGCTCGACCGGGCGCTCACGCTGTTCCCCATCCTGCGGGAGCGGGCCGGCCAGCGCGCCGGGACGCTGTCGGGCGGCGAGCAGCAGATGCTCGCGATCGTCCGGGCGCTGATGGTGATGCCGACCCTGCTGCTGGTCGAGGAACCGTCGCAGGGCCTCGCCCCGATCGTCGTCGACGAGCTGTACGAGGCGCTGCGCCGCATCGCCGACTCCGGCGTCGCGGTGCTCGTCGCCGAGCAGTTCCAACAGGTCCGGGAGGACGAGAGCGACCGGATCCTCCTCATCGACAAGGGAACCGTCGTCACCGACGCCGATCTGGACGCGGCCGCGGTCCTCGCCTACGGACAGGACGTGCGATGAACCCGAGTGCCCCCGCCGGTCGGTCGACGTCGACCCGGCCCGTGCGCACGTCGATGGCCAACCCCGGCGCGCTGATGCTCGCGGTCGCGGCGGTGCTCTGGATCTCGCTCGCACCCGACTACATGATCTTCACCGCGAGTGCGGCGATCCCGGTCGCGGTGGCGGCGCTGGGTCTACTCGTCCTGCAGGGCTGGGCGCGTGAGCTGTCCCTCGCCACGGCCGGGCTGTTCGCGACGTCTCTCTACTACTACGGCTGGTTCGTGCGGGACAACGCCGACGGGCTCGGCATCCCGTGGATGATCGCCGCTGTCATGGCGGTCGCGATCTCGACGGGACTCATGGCCGCGCTCGCCGCCGGAAGCTCGAAACTGCCGGGCATCTACCTCGTCGTCATCACGCTCGGGCTGCAGATCACGATCGAGAAGTTCGTGTACACGAACGACGTTCTGACGGGCGGTATCACGGGCGGCACGCGTTCGGGGGAGTCGATCCTCAACCCCCGCCCCTACTTCTTCGGCCTGAACCTGCGGTCGGACACGGCGTTCTACCTGTTCCTGCTCGGCTGGCTCGCGGTCGTCCTCGTCCTGATCGTGCGCCTGCGGCACAGCCCGGCCGGGTTGGCGTTCCTGCTCGTCGGCGCGGACCGTCAGGCCGCCTCCGCCGTCGGCATCTCGCCGATGCGGTTCCGGGTGCAGGCGTTCGCGACGTCCGGCCTGCTCGCGGGCGTCGGGGGAGTCATGGGGGCCTGGTTGTTCATGAACCCGCCGATCTTCCTGAACTACGGGGCTGGCGCCTCGATGCTGCTGCTCGCGATCCCCGTGCTCGCCGGCGCGGACTCGATCGCCGTGGTGCTCGTCGTCGCGACGGCTTTCCAGATCATCCCGGTGGCCCTGGAGTCCTGGCACATCAACTCGTTCCTGCTCGCCGGAATCGGGCTCAGCCTCGGCGCGGTCGCGGGATCCCGCGGTGCCGGCGGGCGGGCTCGGGACCTGTATCTGAGGCTGCGTCACGGAGATCGGAAGACGCGCACCGCCCACGTCACCGACACCGCGATGCTGCGCGCCTCGGCGGGCCTGGCGGACGACCGGGCGAGCTCCGACTCGTGGGACCGCCGGGCGGCGCTCGACACCGTCCAGGCCTGGCTGATGCCGCATCAGAATGACGTGGACGCGATCCGCGTCGACGACGTCCGAGTCTGGATGGGCGCGGTCAACGCCGTCCGCGGGGCCAGTTTCACCGTCCCGGCCGGGTCGATGGTCGGGCTCATCGGGCCCAACGGCGCCGGCAAGACGACGCTGTTCGACGTCGTCAGCGGGCTGCGCCAACCCAACTCCGGGACCGTCCAGATCTTCGGGACGGACGCGACCGGCATGCCCGCGTGGAAGCGTTCACGGCTCGGCATGAGCCGCACGTTCCAGACCACGCGCGTGATGACCGACCTCACCGTCGCGGACAACCTGCTCGCCGGGGCGTACCAGCGCATCGCCGCCGGGACGCCGCAGTTTCTCGCCGGGCTGCCCTCCGCGTGGGCCCAACTGCGCGCAGCCGAGGAGGTCGCCGCCGCCCTCGCCAAGCTGCTCGACATCGACCGGTACTGGGACGAGCGCACCGGGACGCTGGAGTTCTCCGCCCGGCGCCGCGTCGAGATCGGCCGCTGCCTGCTCGCCGGCCCGCGCCTGCTGCTCCTCGACGAGCCGGCCGCCGGCCTGGACCCGGCCTCCTCCGCCGCGCTGCTCGGCCTGATCCGCCAGCTGCACACCGAACTCGGCCTGACCGTCCTGCTCGTCGAGCACTACGTCCGCGCGGTGTTCGACAGCTGCGACCGCGTGCACGTCCTCGACCAGGGCTCGATCCTCGCCAGCGGGACGCCGGCGGAGATCGCCGCCGACCCCGAGGTCCGCGACCGGTACCTCGGCACGTGGCTCGTCTACAAGCTCAAGGAGCCGGCGAAGGTGCCGACGGGGTGAGTCTCAGCAGCTGCTGACGCGGGTGACGAGCCAGCGGCCGCTGCGCCCTCCGCGCTCGAGCCAGGCGTCGGCCGACACGGTGCCGTCCTCGCTCAGTCCTACGAACAGCGCGGCGGTCTGGGGCTCAGCCTTCGCGTCGGGGTACTCGCCGTAGCCGCGCAGCGAGCGGCGCTCGAATCTGACGGTTACCGAGCGATCCCAGCGTCGGTCGCGGAGGAAGTTCTGCAGTGCGACGGCGGGATTTCTTCCCGCACGTGCGGAGTTCCAGGCGCCCGCGGCCGGGTCGAGGTGGCGCGTCACGGATACCCGGCCCGGCGGGCACTGGAGCTCCCGCGGCCCCTTGCGGATCCCCGGAAGAACCCGCGGCGGCTGCGAAGGTTCGGTTCCGGACACCGTGGGGCTTGTTGTCCAGGATGCGGCCGCGACTGATCCGCTCGCGGGAAGGCACAGGGCAACGGCGAGAGCGGCGAGTGAGAAGGCCTTCCTCATGGCTGCATCAGCGCGCCGATCCGCCGTGCAGTCGCTTGCTGACTGAGCGTCATGTCGTCCTTCCGGTCGCCTGAGACAGGACGGTTCGGGCGACCGAAACGTTCGCATCCCCTCTCAGGGCGCAGCGTCCCTCTCGGCGATGGAGCTTCACCCGGCTCCCGGAACGGGGTGACCCTCTGCGCTGAGGGGGCAGGCTCGGCTGCGGCGGGCGACTTCTTCGCCGGCAGAGTCAGGGCGGCGGAGGGCCCTTCACGCACGCGTCCGTGCTGGAGATCTGCCAGGGGCTGGCTCGATCTGCGCGCTCGAGGAAGAAGCGCTCCTTCACGGTGCCGTTCTTCCGAAGCCCGACGAACAGCGCGTGGTTCGGGAGGTCGGCACGAGTCGTCCAACGGTGCCGGATCGGCGCGCGCTGCTCGTACCTCGGCGCCCGCGGGGGAGTGTGCTGGAAGTGCTCGAGCAGCGTCTGCGCCGGCGTGAGCAGGGGCGCGTCCGGCGCGAGAGGCCGGTAGTGGAAGATCCCCTGCATTCGCGGCTGGCCGGGCGCGCAGTCCAGGGCCCGCGCGCCCGGCTGGATGCCGTCGACGACCACCGGTTGCGGCGACGAGGGGGCAGCCTCGACCGGCGAACCGACGAAGACGACCGCGAGCGCACACACCGAGGCCCACCCAGGCAGCTGACTTGCGCGCATGGCGTCAGCTCCGCGGGCGAGGGGACGAGGTCGCCGGAGTATGCGCGGCGTCCCGGGCCGGGTCAACGCACGAGGACCGCGCGGACGTCGAGCGGCGTGCGCCGACGACAGGCCGCAGGCCTGCCAGGCCGGGACGTTAAGGTCCCCTCGTGCCGAATCCCCGCCCGGAGCCCCCGGCCGCGATCAAGACAGACGGCACGTTCGTGCTGCCGGTCTGGATGCGCGTCGTCGGCAGCCTGCCGCTGTTCGTCCTCGCGCTGCTGATCGTCCCCCCGGGCCTGTCGGGCGGAGGGGTTTCGGTGGTGTTCCGCATGATCATCGTCGTCCTGATCCTGGGCTTCGTCGTGCGCTCGTTCCTGCTGAAACTGGTGCTGGGCGACGACGGCGTGACGATCGTGAACTGGCGCTCGACGAAGAAGCTGCCCTGGTCGGACGTCGACGCGTTCGGCCACGACCGGCGCGGGCTGTGGGTGCGGCGGCGCAACAAGCAGGAGGTGCTGATCGCGGCATTCGCGATCGGCCGCTCGCTGCCGCCGGTGCGCAAGCTGAGCAAGGCCACGGCCGACGAGCTCGAGCTGATCCGCAAGAAGCGCCGCGGTCCCGGCAAGAACCGCAAGCGGTATTAGAGGCCCGACTCGGCCGGCCCCGGCCAGACGACCTCGCCGGCCCGCTCGACCGGCCAGACCAGCACGACCGGACGCGTGCGCAGCTGCTGCGGCGACGCGTTCTTACTGAACTCCACCCACGCGCGGACGGCCGCGGCAGCGTCTGTGCCGTCGGCGTCGATCGTCCGGGCGAGCACGTCGACCGTCCGGCCGGCGAAGCCTTCCGGCGCGTCCGGGCGGCGCCCGAGCGAGGACGGACCGAAGTCGTAGGTCTGCACGACGCCCCGCGCCGCGACCGGCTTGACCCCCGGACGCCGGGCGTAGAACAGCCAGACCTCGAGGTCCCGCACGCCGATGCCGGCAGCGGGATCGACCCGGTGTGCCGCGGCGTCCTGGGTGAGGGCCGCGGCCACGAGGGTTCCGTCCAGGTCGGACCGGCGCTGCGCGACGTCGGCGTGCGCGCGGGCCGCGATCGTCCCCAGGCGCTCGAGGTGGGCGTCTGTGACGGCAGCCTGAGTGAGCTCCGCGTCGACCACCGGTGCAACCGCCGGCGGGACGACCGGGGCAACCGCCGGCGCGACGACCGGCGCGACGACACGCGTGCGGACGGGCGCGACGACCGGCGCGGGACCGGGACCGGGACCGGGATCGTCGAGCGCGGCGCGCCAGCGGACGGCGGCGGCGGTCGCCGCGGCGACCGCCAGGGAGGCCGCAGCGGCGGCGGCGTGGCGCACGATCCGGGCCTTGGTGGTCATGCCGAGGAATTATCGACATTCGGCGGCGGGCGCGCGAGTCGGGGTGGAACCGGGATATCGCTCGGGTTTGTACCACGTTGACATCGCGAGCGGATGTGGGCCACCCTGTCCGGCTTGGAGCCACAGGGGGTGGGTTCTTGTCCAGAGCATGGCCGCGTCCGCCGCGCCGTCCCGTGAGGCGGCGCCTGCTCGGCGTCGCACTCGCCGGGGTACTGGGTCTGAGCGGCCTCGCCGTCCCGCAGGCGGCGAGTGCCGCGCCCCTCGTGGGCGACATCGTCCGCGTGTCGACGTCTGCCGGGGGCTTGCAGGCCGACAAGGGGACCCGCAGCGACGACCCCTACTACGCCGTGCCGCCGAACTGGCCGGCGCTGTCGGCGGACGGCACCAAGGTCGCGTTCAGCTCGCTGGCGACGAACCTGAGCACGCGCGACTCGGACGAGGGGGCCGACGTCTTCGTCAAGGACCTCACGACGGGGGCGATCACGCTGGCGTCCGTCCAGGAGGGCACGGGTGACGCTCCGGTCGACTACGCGCGGGACGAGCGCACGGTCGGGCTGTCCGCGGACGGCACGAAGGTCGTCTTCGACTCGCGGGCGCAGGGCCTGGCCGGCGAACCGGAGGACGAGGAGGAGATCGACGTCTTCGTGAAGGACCTGACGACCGGCGAGGTTCAGCTCGTCTCGACCGGCAAGGCGGCGGGGTACCGCCCCACGATCTCCGCTGACGGCACCAAGGTCGTGTACGAGACTCCGCGAAGCGACGGCGAGCCGGGTGCGGTCGTCCGGGTGAAGGACCTGGTGAGCCAGAAGACCGTCACCGCGTCCACGAATGCCAAGGGCGAGGCACCGAACCTGCCGGTGTTCGCCCCGGTCCTGTCCGGCGACGGAACCAAGCTGGCGTTCTCGTCGGCGGCGTCCAACCTCATTCCGGGGGAGACGGCGCAGGTGCCTGGGGTCTTCGTCAAGGACCTCGCGACCGGCAAGGTCGTGCGCGCCTCGGCCCCGTCCGCCCAGCCCGAACGGCCGTACTGGCTCTCGCTCTCCGACGACGGGTCGAAGGTCGCCTACGTCGCGCACTCGACGGCCGGCGTCCGCGGCACCACGTCCCGCAACTCCGACGTGTACGTCAGCGACCTGAGCGCCGGAACCTTCGTGAACGCCTCCGCGGCCGCGGACGGCAAGCGGGCGAACGCGAACTCGTACTACCTGGCGCTGTCCGGCGACGGGTCGACGGTGGCGTTCGCGTCCGCCGCTACCGACGTGGTCCCGGGCGACCGCAACGCCACCTCGGACGTCTTCGTCCGCGACCTGGGCACCGGCGTCGTGAGTCGGGCGTCGGTGCCCGCGGGCAGCGGGGAGTCCGACGGGCGCTCGATCTTCCCCGCGCTGTCCGGCGACGGGAGTCGGGTCGCGTTCACCTCGGGCGCGTCCAACCTCGTCGCCGGCGACACGAACGGCGTCGACGACGTGTTCGTGCGGACGGTCCCGGCCGACGACCGCGCGGAGGTCAGCGCGGTGGCGGGCACGCTGTCCACGACGGTCGGGCGGGCGTCCCTCTCGTCCGCGGGCGCGCAGGCCGACGCGCAGTCGAGCGGTCCCCCGTCGGTGTCGGCGAACGGGCGGCTCGTGGCGTTCGTCTCGAGCGCGACGAACCTCGTCCCGAAGGACACGAACAAGGTCGCGGACGTCTTCGTGAAGGACCTGACGACCGGCGCGGTCCGCCGGGTGTCGACCACGGCGAAGGGCGCGCAGCTGGCGAAGGCGTCGTCCGCACCGTCGATCTCTGCGGACGGCACTCGCCTGGCGTTCGTATCGGCGGCGCCGGTCGTGCCGGGCGACACGAACGGCAAGGCCGACGTCTTCGTCAAGAACCTGAAGACCGGCGCGCTCGCTCGGGTGTCCGTTACCAAGACGGGCAAGCAGGCCAAGGTCGGGTCCGCTCGCCCCGCGCTGTCCGGCAACGGGCAGGTCGTCGCGTTCGTCTCCTGGGCGAAGGACGCGACGCTGTCCACCCATCATGACGCGAGCCCGGCCGTGTTCGTGAAGGACCGCCGGACGGGTGGGCTCACGGCGCTCGCCCGCAACGCCGAACTGCCGGCCGTCTCGGCCGACGGGGGCACCGTCGCGTTCGTCTCGGACGACCCGCCGAAGGTCGCCGGGTACACGACCGCCGCCTTCGACGTCCTGGTCCGGACGCTGAAGACCGGGAAGGTCGTCGGGGTCTCGAAGCCGTATCGGGGGTCGAAGCCCAGGGGCGACGTGTTCGGCCGGCCCTCCCTGTCGGCGGACGGGCGCGTCGTGGCTTTCGGCTCGTCCGCGTCCAATCTGGTCGAGGGCGACACCAACGACGAGGTCGACGTCTTCGTCCGCAACCTGGACACCGGCGCGATCACCCTGGCCTCCGCCTCGACGGGCGGCATCCTGAGCATCGGCGGCGGCTACGACCCCGTCCTGTCGGCGGACGGGGCGAAAGTCGCCTTCCTGTCCGACGGGCCCGACCTGGTCGCGAACGACGACAACTTCCACGTGGACGTGTTCGTGAAGACGCTGAAGTCCGGGAAGGTCGCGCTCGCCTCGACGTCGGCAACCGGCGCGCAGGCCGACCGCGACTGCCTCACCCCGGCGCTGTCGGGCAATGGGCGGAAGGTCGCGTTCCTGTCGCCCTCGGCGGCGCTGGTCTCGGGTGACACGAACAAGACCTCGGACGTGTTCGTGAAGGCCCTCTGACAAGGCGTCAGATCGCCCAGCCCGCCCCGCCGTGGGCGAGCCACCAGGCGTTCACCAGCTCGAAGGTCTCGTCGAGCTGCTTGCGGCTCAGGAACACCGGGATCGCCTTCGGCGGCGCGATCGGGGTGTCGCCCTCCGTCCACAGGACGACGCGGCGGCCGGTGCTCAGGTCTTCGCAGGTCACGCGACGCACCTGCGACCAGCGCACGCGCTTGGTCGTGAAAAGCGGGCTGCGGATCACGGCCTCCTTGTCGGTCAGCGTGATGCCGTTGCGCCGCACCACCTGGTCGGCGCTGAGGATCGCGCCCAGGTAGATCAGCAGCCACACCCTGGGCAGCGGGTCGTGGGGGAGGAACAGCAGCAGCAACGGCGTGACGGCCCACATCGCGACGAACGCGAGCCGCTCGCCGACGGTGGGCCGCACCCGTACCGGCCCGGTGGCGCTCGGGTCCGGCATCGTCCACCTCGGCTCTGTGGGGCTCGGACTGCTCCGCGCCAGGTCCCAGCCTGACATCCGGGCCCGCCGGACGCCATCCTCAGCGCTCGTGGGTGACGATCACGAGGGTCTTGTCGTCGTGGCGCGTGCCGCGTGGCCAGCGGCGGCCGTCCGGGTCGGAGGCTTCCTTCTGGCGGATCAGGTCGAGCGCGGTCGCCGGGTCGAACCGTTCGGGGCGCAGGACGAGGTACGTCGGGTCCGGGTGCAGGCGGTACTGGGAGAAGCCGCGGTAGGCGCCGTCGGTGGCGAGTGCGAACCCGACGAGTTCGGACGCGGGCCAGCCGGTGCCGCCCTGGTGCAGACAGCAGCGCCTCGTGGGTCGGGTCGACGACGATCTTCGCGTCGCCGAGGACGAGCGCCTCGACGGTGTCGTCGCGCCAGCGGGCGGCTGCCACCGCGGCGGACGGGGCGGAGCCCGGGCGCAGGTCGTGCGCTGCGGCGACGGTGGCGATCGCCCGGGCCAGCCCGTCCGCGAGCGCGACTGCGGGTTCGTCGGCGAGGGCCGCGACGTAGGCGGCACCGAGCGCTGCGGCGTACCAGCCGCCGGCGGGGTCGGCCGGGTCGGCGCCCCCGGACCCGTCCAGGACGATCACCGCGTCGTCGGCGCGGACGATTCGGTCCCGGTTGGCCGGGCCGCCGGCGAGCGTCGCCCCGCGAACGCGAAATCGTGCCACGGGCCGTATCCTCCCCGGCCGCGACGGTGCCGGACGTATCGGGGGCAAGCCCGTCGGTGCGCTGCCGGAGCCGATTTCTTGCCCGTCCCGTGGTGAAGACCCTCGGTGAACTAGCCGAGACGGAGGGTGACGCAAGGAGGGCCGATGTTCTCGACGCTTCGCCGCACCGCCGCCGTGTGCCTTGTCGCCGGGGCCACCGCGGTCGCGTCCACGAACTCTGCGGGCGCCACCGCTCCGCCGCGCAACGACGTCGCCGCGGCGATCGAGGCGCCCGCCGCGTACCAGGCGCAATTCTTGTGCCGCAAGGACGTCCAGCCCGGGGTGAAGGCCTTCCGCGACCTCGTGCTGAAGACGTACGAAGGCACGGCGTCGGTGAGCGAGAAGCGGTCGTGTTCCGGTGAGGCGACCAGCGAGCATAAGGACGGCCGCGCCTGGGACTGGGGCGTCGACGTGCGAAAGTCCACGCAGAAGGTCAAAGGGAAAGCACTGCTCGGGTGGTTGTTGGCCACGGACTCCTACGGCAACGAGTTCGCGACGGCCCGGCGCCTCGGGCTCATGTACGTGATCTGGGACAAGAAGATCTGGCAGTCCTATTCCGGAGCGTGGAAAACCTATTCCTGCTCAGGTGTGACGGATTGTCACAAAGACCACATGCACTTTTCCTTCGGCTGGGCGGGCGCGTACAAGAAGACCTCGTACTGGACAGACAAGGTCGCCGCGGCAATGCCCCCGCCCATCCCGCTCTTCGACAGCTCGGCGAGCTCGTACACGGTAAAGGTCCCGGCGACCGAGGAGAAGGTGTGGGGCTCGAAGGCTTTGCGCGCGGGCCTCGTCTACACGTACCGCGCCTCGGGCGTCTGGCACTACGGGACCAAGAGCCACCAGCTCGCCGACGCCGCGTGCCTTCAGGGGTCGGACGAGAAGTGGCGCCCTTCGCGGGTGTTCCGCGCCTCCGGCGTGTGGCGGTGGACGCCGACGACCGACACTGGCGGGGGCTGCAACACCAAAGACCACACCTACGTCGCCACCGTGCTTCCCGCCCTCACCGACGCGATCTCCTTCGGGACCACCGGGAAGCTGACGGACAACAAAGGCTCGGTGACCGTGCGGATCCGGCGGGCGCTCTGACTGCCCCGGGCATCGCGTCCGGCGCGGGGGTTGGGCATGATCGGGGCATGGCTATCGCGTCGTTCATGGTGCCGCTCGGCACCCCCGCCCCGGATTTCTCGCTGCGTGCCGTCGACGGTTCGACCGTCGCGCTCGCCGACTTCGCCAAGGCGCCGGCCCTGCTGGTCGCGTTCTTGTGCAACCACTGCCCGTACGTCCAGCACATCGAGGCCGTCCTCGGCCCGTTGTTGGCGGAGCTGTCTCAGGCCGGCCTGCAGACCGTCGCGATCTGCAGCAACGACGTCGACAACTACCCGGACGACGGCCCGGACGGGCTCCGCGCACAGACCGAGCGCGCGGGCTTCACCTTCCCGTACCTGCTGGACGAGGACCAGAGCGTCGCCGTCGCTTACCGCGCGGCCTGCACTCCGGACTTCTTCCTCTACGGCGCCGACGGGCGGCTCGCGTGGCGCGGGCAGTTCGACGACTCCCGTCCCCGCAGCGGGGCGACGGTCACCGGCGACACGCTGCGGACCGCGGCCGAGCACGTCCTCGCGGGCCGGGCCGTCCCCGAGCCGCACGCGCCGAGCCTCGGCTGCGGGATCAAATGGAAGCCGGGCAACGAACCCGGCTGAGTGCCAGACCCGATTCCGGACGTCCAGCCGTGGTGCTCGGCTACCTGTCCTGGCCGGCGTTCACGCGCCGGGCCGAGCGGGCCGACGTTGCCGACGGCCAGGATCGTCGCGTCGGGCCAGCAGTGCGCGTAGGCCTCATAGCTGCGGATCGCCGCGTCCGGCATCGGCATTCCGGAGCGCGTGAACCAGAGCGGGTAGCCGTCCGCGACCGCCGACGCGGGGGGTCGAACTGCCCGCGACAACCACGATCGCGGCCAGGACGCGGGTAGCTGCTCGGTTCCGCGCCATGCCGCTCCGTCGCCGGTTCATGCCGCGAGTATGCGTCGACCGCCGGTTTCGCGGTTACTCTCCCGGCGTGACTCACGACCAGGCCCAGGCAGCTCGCAAGGAGCTGGCCACGCTGGACGATCTCGTGGCCGAGGTCCGGCAACGGTTGCACGCCGTCCCGTCCGCCGGACGTCGGGCGCAGGTTACGGCGGTGATCGCCGCGGCTGCGGCGGAGGAGACCTACCGCTCGAGCCGTCAGATGCCCGAGTGGGGCAACGCCGTCAGCGAGGAGTGGCACGCGCATGTGGACGGGGTCTGGCGCTTCCTCGCCGGTGACGTCACGCAGCACCGCGCGCTGTCCGCGGCGGTTGCCGGGTTCCTGACGGGCCCGCTCAACCACATCGAGGGCCAGGACGGGCCGGACGACTTCGACCGTCCGCAGACGATCGCCGGCTATGCCGCAGTGCTGTCGGTCGTGACGTGGGGCGTGGACTTCGCCGCGACCGCGGTGGCGCAGATCTTCGAGCTCGTCGACCTGCAGTTCGACGGCGAACATCCCGCGGAGCGCGCGGGCGTCGTGCGCCGGGAGATCGACCGCGTCAGGTCGTGGCTGGCGGCCGTGCCGGAACTCGAACAACTCCGAGCGGGCTTGCCGGTGCCCCCGGACGTCCTGGAACTGTTCCGTCTGGCCTGATGATCAGTCAGATTCCGCTGAGACCGTGCGCTGGGCGAATTGCGGCGCGCCCGGGCCCGGACGAACGCCGCAAGTCCTGCCCTCAGAGGCGTCCGCGGGTCCGGTCGGCAAGGTCGGTCAGCGTGATGCCCGAGCCGGTGAAGTCGGCGTGGTACTCGTCGCCGTCCCGCACGAAGACGACCTCCTCGAGGCAGCGCAGCGCGTCTGCGGTGAGGGGGCGGACGTCCTCGCGCACCTGGGCGGACCGGGCGCGCGCGTAGATGCCGTGGGCGACCGCCTCGACGTCGTCCTCGGCGACGGAGACCACGATCGTCACCTCCGGCCGCGGCGGCTCACCGATGAGGGCGGCGATCTCGACCGACCCGCGGCCGCCGGGCTCGGTGGCCTTCACGTAACGGACGCCGCCGAGTGCCATGTGGTCGACCTGGGTCACGACGGGCGCGGTGCCGGTCCGGTCGACGACCACCACGCGCCGGTCGGTGACGTGGACGGTCCCGGCGGCGGCGGGGAACGAGACGACCTGGCCGTCATCTGCCAGCCATGCGACCTCGGATCCGTCCGCCACGAGCCGGGGGGTGATGCGCTGCTGCCGGTCGAGCGTCGCGCTCTGCTGATCCATCGTCACTCCTCGGGCAGGACGTACGTTGTGGGAACCCACAATGACGCCCGCGCCGGCCCGGCAACACCCCCGTGCCGGCCAGGCTCTGGCCAGGCGGTCACGGGAGCCTTGGGCCGGACGTCTTGCGAGCTGCCGCTTCGCGATGCGGCCGCGTGACGGTAGCGGGTCACATTGCGTTCGAGAGATCCCGATGAGCGGTCCGTGCCCGGGGATGCGCTTCTTAGCTGCGGCCACATGCCCGGTCGACTGCCGAGGGCTCGGCGTACGTTGCTGAACGCGTGGTGCCAACTCAGTCCGTCCGTTGCGCCCAGCGAGACGGCTGAAGCGCCCGCCGTCGCCTGCCGTCGATGAGATGCTGAAGCAGTGGGCGAGGGATATCGGCATCCGTCGGCTCGCCCGCTGGGGCGTGGTGGCGCCGCACCGCGACGGCGGCCAGGCGCAGTGCATCCGACGGCCCGTCAGCAACGACGCCGGGACCAGCACCAGCGCCGCGCGCGCGTGGGCCCTCGAGCATCTCGACCGGCCACTGACCGTGGCCGATCTCGCAGCTCACGCCTGCTGCGGCGAACGGACCCTGTCCCGCCGGTTCGCCGCCGAGACCGAACAGACCCCGAAGCAGTGGCTGATCGCCGCACGTCTGCAGCGCGCCCGCGAACTGCTGGAGACGTCGGACCTCCCCGTCGAACGCGTCGCTCAATCCGCCGGCTTCCCGGCCGCAGGCGCACTGCGCGACTGCTTCGCCGCGGCGCTGTCCATGACGCCCACCGCCTATCGGCAGACGTTCGCCGCCAGGAAGACAATGACGACGGACGCAAAGAATCCGTCGACAATCTGACGGAGCGTCACGCCTGGCACGGGTTGCCCGGCATCTGCACGTCGGTGCCGTCGAAGGTGAACTCGAGGCCGCGCTCCGTCGGCTGGAGATCGATGTCGAGTCCTGCGGGCAACTCCCGCAGCTGCATGGTGATCGCGGGGAACGAGCCCAGATCCATCTCGCCGAAGAGGGGCGTCGAAATCTCGCCGGGCTGCAGGACCAGGGAACCGTCGACGATGTTCGCCGTCGCCGTCGCCGACCCGCTGAGCAGGCCCAGGCCGCCGGAGATCTTGATGTTGTCGCCGCCGCCGTAGGAGACATTCAGGCCGGGGGCCTTCTCGCTCATCGCCCCGTAGGTCACCAGCCCCGAGCCTCGAAGCGAATCCATCGTGCCGCCGGCTCCCTTGCGCTCCACCCCGCGCGCCTCGACGTGGAGTTCGGAGACCCGAACGCCCTGGGCGTTCGCGTCGTGCGCGGTCATCGTCATCCCGTCCAGCCGGCCGCGCACCAAGCCCGGCAGCAGTGGGAAGCCGGTGACTTCGACCTCCGGCCGGTCGGGGGTGCCCAGGCAGTCCTCGATCTTCCCGGCGACCACGCGCTCGATGAGGGTCTCGGCGCCGCGGTCGAGGCCGACCAGAAGCAGGCCGGTTCCGAGGATTCCGACACTCGCCCAGGTCGTGATCTTGTGCCGGCGCGACCACCGCACGCGCGGGGCGTCCAGTGTGGTGGTCGACTGGGGAGTCGGCTCGGGAGTGGGCCCGGTCATTCGGCGTCACCATCTCAGCTCGTCGAGACGATACTGGACACTTTTGGTCGAAAGTGTCAAGTAGTTCCTGGAGACTGCAAGCCGAGAGCGGGGAGCAGGGTCCGCGTCAGGTAGCCGCGCAGGCCGGCGTCAGAACGGATCAGGTCGCTGTCGAACATCTGCACCGACATTCCCGTCCGCAGCAGCAGTTCCACGACGTCCGTCCGACGGTCGGCGAGTTGCGGGGCGCGCTCGAACAGCGGCGCGACGAAGCGTTCGGCCAACGGGGTGGCGGTGGCGAACATGCCGACGTCGAAGAAGGGGTTGCCGCTGTCCGGGAACACCAGGACGGCCAGGGCCGGCGTGCTGCGGAACTGGTCCCGGGCCGCGACGATCAGCTCGACCACGTACTCGCCGGGGTCGGCGATCGAGTCGATTCGCTCGCCGATCTCGACCAGCGTCCGGGTGCTGACCTCGGTGACGACCTCGGTGATCAAGGCCTCCAGGGTGCCGAAGTTCGCGTAGACGGTCTGGCGGGAGACGCCGGCCGCAGTGGCCGCGGAGGCGACACTCACAGCCCGGAACCCGCCGGTGCCGATCAACTCCTCGACGGCGTCGAGGATCCGTCGGCGGGTGCTCACCCCGCGATTATGCCGCTGTCGGAGTCAGCGCACGGTGACGCGGCGTCAGTTCCGATGGTCCGAACGGGCGAGTCGGCTCAACTGCGCGACCAGATCGCCTCCGTGGTCGGACGACGAAGGCCGGACCTTCGCCGACAACGCACGCTGCCCGGCGGTCTTCGCCGCGGACCGAATCGTGATCGTGCGCTTCACCGTCGCCGTCGCACCAGAGAGGTCGGTGACCGTCATCGTCACGATCCGGGACCCCGGGGCCGGCGACGCGGACACGTTCCGATAGCGCACGCCACGCAGGAGTTCCTCGTAGTAGGACGCCGGGACCGTGCCGGTGAAAGTGAGGCCGTTCGACGTCCTCGCCGCGGCGATCTCCGGGTCGGTCGTCGTCCATTCCAGGAGGTCCTGCCCGTCGACCCCGCCGGTCACGGTGAACGTCGCGCCCTTGATGGTCGCTTCGGCTTCGCGGATGGTGAGATTCGGGTCGACGTACACCGGCTGCGCAGCGGGGCCGGCCTGATAGGTGAGGGGCTCGGTAGCCATCCCGACGGCGAGGTCGTTGACGCAGACGACCCGGACGGCGACCGCGGCCCGGCCGGACTCACCGGTCCGGGCGTCTCGCGCTTCGTACTGGAACCTGTCGACTCCGCAGAAGTTCGGGTCCGGCTGGTAGGTGAACCCGCCACTCGCGGCGAGGCTCAGCCTTCCGCGGGTCGGGAGCAGGCCGTTCGGGACGGACGCCACCAGCGAACTGCCGCCCCCGGGCCTGTCGTTGGCCAGCACGCCCTGCGCGGCCGGCACGTTCAGGACGGAGTCCTCCGTCATGCGGTAACTGTCGGCTAGGACAGAGAGCGGTTGGCCCACGATCGTGATCGTGAACGTCGCGACATCACTCACGTTGGTGTTGGGGGCGTCGGACGGGCCGTTGTCCCGCAGCGTGACGTTGACCGTCGCCCTGCCCGCCTGATCAGGGGCCGGTTCGTACCGGAGCGCGCCCGAGTCGTCGATCTGCGGAGGCGACGCGAACAGTGCCCGCTCGGACGCGTTGGGGACGGTGACCTCGAACGTCGTCCGCTGGAACCCCTGGTCCGAACCCTGGCTGATGTTGGTGGCCCATGCCGGGACGGTCTGCGGGCCGGCGCCGGACGCGACGGTCTGGGCTGGACCGGGCGTGAAGGTCGGCCGGTCGTTGACACAGCCGATCCGGACGGTCACCACGGCCTGCCCGGACATCTCCGTCCCCTGCCCGGGGTGCGACCCCGGGGCGCCGGCGACGTGGTAGTAGAAGTAGTCCGTACCGCACCAGTTCGGGGGCGGGGTGTAAGTGAAGACACCGGACGGCGAGAGATTCACCGTCCCCCAGGTGTGGTTGACGTTCCTCGTGATCCGACCCGCCCGCATGGAGTCGCCGTCGGGGTCGTAGTCGTTGCCGAGCACGCCGTTCGTCGGGTCGGTGATCTGCAGCTGGACGTCCTCGGTGCCGGAGTAGACGTCGTCGACCGCGACGGGGGGCGCCTTAGCCGTCGAGGCCCCCGCCGGCGGCACGACCCCCAGCACGGACAAGCCCAACACGCTCAGCAGCACGACAGTGCGGCTGGTCAATCCCCGAGTCCGACTCATCGCCCACCTCTACGGTCGCAGGCACAACTCGTACACGGTCGTTCATGTTCGGCTCCTGCGAATACCGCCGACAGAGGGACCCGGCCGGACAGCGATCTGGACTGCGAGGCCTCCCGTGCTCGCGTCCGATCCCGGTCAGCCCCGTCTACCCCGCCGGGCCTGCGTCCGCAGGAGCGCGCGAGCCGCGCCCGCACGTTCACTGCTCGTCACGATGCCTTTGCTGCGCTCCACGTGGTGGGCCCAGTCCTGCCAGACCCCGCTGGCCGAGACGGCTTCCGCGCAGGCGTCCACCGAGATGCCGAAAGCGCGGGCCACGATGTACATGCTCTCGACCAACGAGAACCCCCGTGTCCGCAGATCGGCGAACGCCGCTGCGGTCCCGCCCTCGGCCGCCTCGCCGATCGCCGCCACCATCTCGTCGCGCTCGCTCTGCCCATGCATGTGCCCACGTTACGGATGCGGTGCCGGTCCTGCCCCACTGGCGGGCGGACGTGCGCGAGGCGGGCGCCGTCCCGTTACTCCGTGGTCGGGCGCTCTGTCTCGGCGTTTCGTCGGCGGTCGAGTTCGTCCTCGTAGTCGCAGAACCCCGGGCTGGTCAGGCAGAGCCTCAACCGGTCACGCAACATCCGCCGCGTCCGAGGGTCCGGTGCATCCGGGTGCCAGGAGGGCAGGCGGATCAGTCGGTGAGCGAGATCGTGGGCGGCCCGGTCGCGAAAGCCCTTCCACGAAACGTCCACAGCGACCTCGTCTCCTCACCGCACAGGGCGAAGCTCAAGCCTCACATGTTCCTCGAGCCGCTTGAGCAGGGGATTCGTCGAGGTGAATGAGACAGCGAGGCCGCCTTCTCTACGAGAGAGCTACCCGCTGTTCCTAGGGGAACTCTCGGGCCCTTCGAGTACCAGCAGTTCCATGATGGCGATCGCTTCAGGTAGCGCCCAGGTGCGCGCCTCATCTGCGAGGACGTGCTCCCAAGTGGGGAAACCGGCCGCCGCGCGGCCGGCAGCATCGGAGCGCACCTTGAGCGCCAGCAGGCCGACCCGCATCACGACGGGCACGTTGAGATGTCGCATCGCGACCGCTGATTCGCCCGCCATCGCTGCAGCCACGGTCTTTGACAGGCTCACTGCACCTGCAGCGGCGTGAGCGCCCAGGAGCATCTCGGTGCGCTTGGCGGCAGCGGCCGTCGTGAGCCGCGGAGTGCCGGTCCCGCGGTACGCGGACAGATGGGCGTGGGTGCGAACGATGACCTCGGTCGCCATCATCCCCAGGCCCGGCGTCAGGACGCCCGAGCGGAGATTGAGCCCGTCGCCTGAGTTAGTTCCGGCGTAGGCGTCGTGGGCGAACTTTCGTAGGTCGCGGTTCGGCATCTCGTAGAGCAGGGACCAACCCGGCAGGGGGAGACTCATCGGGGTCACGAAGTCGGCGGCCCAGTGCTTGAGCAGCAGCACGAGCGCGAGGTGCGGTTCGGGTGCCGCGACGAACGGCTTGCCGGAGCGGGTGGTGGTAACCACTTCGACGAAGCGCTCGCCGTCTTCCCACCATGTCCCTTCGAACGTTCCGGTCCGGACTTGGTTCAGGGCGTTGAAGAACCGCCCGATGTCGTGGCCGGCGGACCGCACTCGGTGGGCGGGCCCGCCGAACTTCGGGCCGGTGTAGTCGATCGAGAGCCGGGCGGCGTCCTTCTCCCATTGGCGCAACAGGTCGCTCTTCTTCAGCCAGGACAGCCCGTCTAGGACGGCCGCGTCGATCTGGGTGTCGTAGAGATTCGCGAGAGCACCTACCAGCCCGGCGATGCCGACGACGACCAGGTCGCCGCGTTCCCACGGGAGCCGCTGTCCCTTCCGCCAATCGTCGAGTTGGCGCAGAGCCGCCGGGTCGAGCAGGTCGGCGAGGTCGGCCTCGCCCCACGCCTCGACCTCCCTGCGTTTTCTGTTGTGTGCGGTGAGCGCGTCATACGTGAGCCCGGTCGGCGCCTCCGCGATGCGCTCCGCCGACGCGCAGTCGACGGACTCGTCGGCGAGAGCGGCTGTCGCGAGCGCCTCGATGCTGTCAAGGTCTCGGCTCAGGGCGTCGAGGTTCTCGACGTAGTCGGCATCGACCGGCGACTTGCCTTTGGCGGCGTCGCCCTCTCTGGTCGTCACGCCGCTTCTTCGAGGTCGTCGGCTAGGACGGTGATCCCCTCCGCGAGGGTTGCCGCCGCCTTCTTGCCGCCTTCGAGTTCCTCCAGTTCGGCGAGCAGCGTTTGAAGCCCTTCGTCCTCCGGGCCGGTGACCCGCTCCTTGATGCGGTCTGCGACGGCGCGGAAGCGGGCGACCTGGTTCTCGGCCTCCAGCCGTTGCTCTCGCTCCGTCTCCAGCTCTGCTTGCTTGGCTTCGACCTGCGCGCGCAGACGTTCGATCCTCTCGGCGAGGGCCGCGACCGTCTTGCCTAGATTCGCGATCCGCTCGCGAAGGCTGACGATGACAGCCTTCGCGGCCTCTTCGTTTCCGTCTACGTCGCGGAGAACGAGTTGCGTGACGACGTGCAATCGGATGGCATCGGCTGCAACCCGGGCGGCGGTGAACCCGCTCGCCTTGCCTCCGAGCGTTGCGGCCCCAGCGCCGGCCACGCCTCCGACCCCGCCGATGAGCGCGGCACCTCCAGCCATCCCGAGCCCACCTGCGGCGACGGACCCGCCCCCGAGGGCAGCCATTCCGGCAGCAGTCGCAGCGGCGCCCGAGTAGCCGAGGACGAGCGTCCCGTACGCCCCCGCAATTGCCGGCGCCGCGAGGCCGCCGGTCAGGACGCCGAGTCCGAGGCCGGCCCCTGCGAGACGGGCGTACTTCTTCCAAGACGCCGCCTTCGACAGCTTCTTGATGGCGTCCTGGTAAGCGGTCTCCACCGCGTCAAGATCCTCGGGGTGCAGTTGGCTCAGCGCCTTGTGCGCCTCACCAAGGGTCTTGGCGCGGGCGTCCTTGTCCCACTTGCCCTCGACCCACGGCTCGAACCCGTACAGGTCGATGAGGACGAGCAGCGCGCGCGAGCGCTTCGGCACGATCGAGGACACCTTCGGTCCGGCGTCTTCGAGCCCCTCCATAAACGGAGAGTCGGTGGGGGCGATGAGGCGGACCGCTTCGGCGACGGCGGGGGACCAAGCGTCCTCGGTGCGCTGAGCGATCGCATCGACCGCCGCGGTGCGGAACGAGTTCCGGACCGCTCGCTTGGAAGAGACATGCTTGCCCTTGGAGGCGGCGATGTCGCGTTGCATCATCCGGTACTGCCAAGCGGTGAGGACGAAGTCCTCGTCCGCTGAGAACTCGAGCCCCTGCTGTAGGTGTGCAGAGTCCATGTGACCAGACGCTAGCGAGGCCCTCCGCGAGAGGCCACCCTCCCGGCGAACGTTCCGGCCCGCCCCTCCGTCCTCAGCCCGTACCGTCGACCGGGCGGCATTCAGAGGGGCAGGCCATGCGGGCAAGAGTTCTCGTCGTCGGTACGGCGGTCGCGTGCGCGCTGCTCACCGTGACGGCCACGGTCATGTCGCAGGACGAAGACCGCGTCGTCGTGGCCGAAGCTGCGGGCGAGGGGCCGGCAGTGCCCGAGGTACGCCGATCCGGGCCGGTCCAGGAACGCGTGATCCCCGGAGAGGGCGAGCCCACGTCGCCCTCCGAGGCCGAGCTCCGGGACCTGCACGCGTTGGCCGACCAAAGCGGTAAAGATTTCGACGCCGTCCTGCGGCGGCACGGCGGGCAGGGCGCGATCAGCGCGGGGACGGGCGCCTTCGATCGCAGGTACCCGGACATCTTCGTGAGCGCGGGGCTCGACCGCGACGACGAGGAAGGGCTGCACTGGATCGCGTTCACCGAGGAGCCGCCCGCGACGGCCGCCCGGTCGATGGCGAGCACCGGCTACGACATGCGACTCTTCACCGGGCTACCGGCGAACGCGAAAGAGCTCGAGGAAATGGCCGCCCGGCTGATCGCGTCGCTGGGGGATCACAAAAACGTGTACGCCGAGCTGAGCACGGGTCAGAACGACCTCGGGGACCGGATGGTCGTCAACTACGCCCTCGACGCCGATGAGACGAAGCGGCCGTCGGCGGCGCAGCGTCGGGAGTTCGAGGCCGCCGCTCTCTGGGCGACCGCAGCGGCCTTCCCCGACGGGCGGCTGCCTGCACCGGTGGATTTCGTCGCTGGGGCCCCAATGGCCGTCGACGAGGGCACGGTCACCGAGCCCGCCGGGCCGCGCTCGGCGACGGGATCCGGCCGAGAACTGAAGCTGCTGCGCGCGACCAGCAAGTCCAGCATGGGGATGGAGGCGATCGTCGGCGGCAAGCTTACTTGATCTCGGACTACGCCACATACGACTTGCGGACTGGGCGCACGCAATTAGCCCCTGAGGAGGTGCACAACTCCGACCGCGTGCGCACAGTCTCGGAGGGCCTGGTGCTCGGAGACCGGTTCATCGTCGGCGGGACCGTCTTCGATCCCAGCACCTGCAGGTCGTCGAGGACGAGGAGGAGGCAGCGCGAAAGGCCTCGTGCAGGGTGATCATCCTCGTTCACGGGCCGAGCGTGACAGTAGGCCACCACGACCTTCGATTCCGCCTGCGTGCCAGGGAGTGCGATGGCACACTTTGCCGGTGACTCGTGGCGACCGGATACTGTGGTGCCTCGTCTGCGTCGCAGCGGCGCTCTCGGTTGTAGGTCTCTGGCTGGCGACCGCCAACCCGACGGTGCATACCGACAGCGACGGGGATTACACCTGTTACGCGCCGTACGACATCGTCCTGAATGACCAACAACCCAGTGGTCTGCCTGCGGATTACCGCGAAGTTGAGACGGCATGTCGGCAGGCTGGCGAGCATCGCTTCCATCTGGCAGTTGGGAGTGAGGCAGTGGCCGTGGTCACCGTCTCGCTCGCGACGGTGACGCTCTGGCGCCGATCCCGAGCTCTAGTTTCGCCGAGGGAAGGAAGCAGCGCCGACTTGTAGGTGCATGAACGTGCGGTTACCGTTTCGCTGGTATTCCGACGATCGGTGATCTCGGGCCTGCCGAATTGGAGACGTGGGCAACGGGCCGTCTGATTGCCGCATTCTGCTCGTCGTGGTCGTTTTCGGGTGTCGCGACCGGGGCTGATGGCAGCCTCCCGTAACACCGTTGCCGTCGAGCCGAGCGCACCGTGGTGGGTCTGATCTTCCCAACGGTTCCCCGCCGGTGGGCGCGTTGTAGCTGCCGCATGGTGCCGTCGTGGACGGCCGTCTTCTCAGCTCCTTGGAAGGAGACGTACGGAGATGTTGGTGGTCGTGTTGGCTACCCCCGTTGCTAGCAGGCCGCCGAAGCTGAGAATACCGCCCGGGCCGCCCGCCCAGGCTTGGCCGGTAGTCAGCCCTGCCGCACGTGGTTTCGACGGTAGGGGTGTCAGCGTTGCCGTGACGGGGTCGAACGCGTAGCCGGCGAGGGTCACCTTGTCTCCGAGGATGTGCATGCTCGGCACGGCACCGTGAGGGTCGGAGCCGTCAAGTTTTTCCATCACCTTGCGGACCGCTGCAGGAGTGGGCGTCGATCGGCCCGTCGTGGGGTCATACACCAGGTTGGGCCACACAATCCGCCCGGCGATGGCGACAGGGGGAGCGTAGTTCTCGCGGGGATAGGGGCTATGGGCCAAAGCAAGACGCTTCCACCCACTACTCGATTTGCCGATGTCCATCTCGACGAGGTCGAAGTGCTCGTAAAGCTTCGCGCTGCTGACGACGAGCCGCTCACCGGTCCATACAGGGGTTCGGGCTGGGGGCCTGTGACGGCTACTTCGATCTTATGTCGGCGTAGCATTGGGCTGTGAGCGACCTTCGTCGGTATCCGGCATACCAGATTCGCCGCACTAGGCGCGAACGAAGAAGGAGGGCGTTTAGGCGTCTTGCGATCACGTTTGCGCTGAGTGTCGCAGCTGTGGCGACTTCGCTCTGGGCTATCCCGGGCAATCTCTTCGGTGGTTTCTACGTGCTCGAGAAGGGTCAGCAACCGGCGATCCTGGTGCAGTCGACCAACAGGAGCTTCGACGCCGACAACATCTACGTATTCAGGCTGAATTATCTTGCGGGCCCTGATTGTTTCGTCGCCGACGGTCTCGATGGTGACCTGAATTATCGAGCGCCGATCATATGGCCGCCTGGGAGTCGGGTGCGCCGAGAGGACGGGCCGCTTGGGCGTGTCGGTGCCCAATGGTGGGATGATCTGGTCCAGTTTCACGCGTACGACTTTCTGGGTCGGGGATGCGGTGCAGGCCAGCGGGTCAGATTCCCTGTTCCAAGCGAACCGTGCTATTCCCGTTGTTGATAACAGCTGCCGGGGTGCCGAGAGGGGCGCCGTTGACTACACCGTTCCTGACCCTGGAGAACTCAGTCATTACAAGCCCCGCCAGCCTCTTGTGCTGCCATTCAGTTACTGACGACGATGACGGGCTCGCAGGCGCGCTCGTCCCGTGCTGATCGAGCACGCAACGGGCACGAAGGCGTTCGCGAGGCCCTGCAACGACGAAGGCCAGGTCGGGAATCGTCCCCTGACCTGGCCTTTCGGGTGGAGCGGGTAGCGGGAATCGAACCCGCACTGTCAGCTTGGGAACTAGGCGAACACGTTCCGCCGCGCTCAGAGTGCACGTTGGTAGCGCGGGCCCTCAGGGGCCTAGTGTGACCCCGGTGGGCCTGCCGTAATGGCCCGCTATTGGCCCGGGCGGGCGAAACCAGCCAACCTTGTTGCAACACGGGGGACCCGAATCCTGCGGCCTTAGCGAGGCGCGGTTTGCCGGGTTGGGACGGTTGGGACAGTTGGGACAGGTTCGACCAGAGCGTTGCCGAAGCGACGGTCTGAGCCCGACACGCGGCACCGGTTCATTCCAAAACCACGACTGAGCCTGACTCTTATCAATTTAGTGCGCACCTCCGTCAGAGAATCTGAGCGAGGGCGTCGCGTAGTTCCGTCGGGATCGGATCTTCGGCGGTGAGCAGCTGGTCTCCGGCGCGGATCTGGACGGTGCGGTAGCGCCGGGCGGTCTGCACGAACTTCTTGACCGACCACCCGGTCCGTGCCTCGATCAGCCGCGTGACCGCGAGCGCGGCGAACACGATGTTGATGTGCGCGTCGATGGACTCGCGCTTGCGGTGGTAGATCGGCCGGGCGGCCAGGTCGTGCTTGGACATCCGGAACGACTTCTCGATCCGCCACAACTGGGAGTAGGCACCGATCACAAACTCCGGGTTCGGCGCGACGATGTTCGTCGTGTAGCCCTTGATCCCGGCCAACGCGCGAGCCTTGGCCTCCAGCTCCCGGTTCACCGATTTGGTGGCCCCGGCCAGGGCGATGAACCGGTTCCGCTTCACCGGCGCCTTCCCCGCGACGGCCGCCTCGGCTTTGCGGACCTGTTCGTCGATCCCGCGCAGGCTGCGCCGGGCCCGGCCTTGCGAGTACTGGTAGTAGATCGTCTTGTCCCGCTTGCCACGCTCTTTCTCCTTGGCGGTGGCCGGCCAGGGCTGGGTCAGCACGTGCCCGTCGGGCATGTCCTGGCCCGGGTGCTCGCGTCGCCACGGCGCGACCATGTAAGGAATCTCGGGGATCCTGGTGCCGAGGATGAACGAGAGCCCGGCTTCCTCGATCCCGACCTGGTTCGCCGCGGAGATCATCCCGGCGTCCGCAACTACGATCACATCAGACAACTGATGGGCCGTCATGAACGCGGTGATCACCGGCAGGATCGTGGAGGTCTCGGCCTTGTTCCCCTCGAACGCCTCCAGCATCAGCGGGAACCCCGTCGCATCGGTGAGCAGACCGATCGTGATCTGCGGATCCAGACGCCGTTCCTTGGAGAACCCGGGCTCCCGGAACCCGTCCGCGTTGTCGGTCTCGAAATGCAGCGTCGACACGTCGTAAAGCACCAACGACGCCGGCCCCAACGCCGCATGCGCAGCACACGCCGCCGCCAGCGAATCCCGCCAGGAATCCTTCGCGTAGACCGGCAACCGCCGATTCAACGTCGGGTAGGACGCGCTCGCGACACCGACCTCGGCAAGCACCCGTAGTGAATCCGCCTTGCTCGTCGGCTCGATGATCCGCGCCAGCACCAGGCCCCGGAACACCTCGTCGCCGCCGGCCGCCGTATCGAACCCGAGCGCGTCGTAAGCCCGGCACAACGCCTCCCACAGGTGCCCCATCCGCGAGGCCACGATCTCCAACGGCCGATCCGCGGTTCCAGCCGGTTCCAGGTTCAGCCCGAGCGCGAGCTCGTGCTGGCCCGCGGCCAACCGCGCCGCGGCCGCGGCCTTCAACGCCGCCAACTCGACCTCGTCGTGCGCCGAACCGAGGTGCTCGATGTTGCGCGAGCCCCGACGCGAGGAATGCACGATCTGCACAGCGGTCGCGCCCGAGGACGTCTTCACCGTCCGCACGTAGGCCACGCACCGACCCTAGAAGCCCCGGCCTAGTGCGCAAATCCGGGCCGCCCACCAGGTGAACCCGCAGGTCACAGCGCTACGCCGGATCCGATCCCGCCGCGGTGATAAAAGTCAGGTTCCAAAACCACGACTGAGCTGAGGCGACGCCTCGAGGTGGTGCCGATGGGTCCGGCTCAGGCTCCCTACTTGGCTCCCAGCAAAGGACCCGGTGTAACCCGCTGCAACATTCGGACGGATTGCCCCCAGTGTTACAGCGGTAGGCCACCGCGCCGGGGGACGCCGGGGACGGCGGACGCACACCCCCGCCGGGAGATTATCCCGGCACGCCGACACCCTCTGTCCGCTCTGGGTGCGGTCTGCACCAGGATGGCCGCTGAGGTTTGCGGAGGCCCACATGCCAAAGCGGACACTGTTCACTCATTGCACCGCCACACCGAGAGCTGTTTCCACCGCATTAATTTGCGATGCATACTGGTCCCAATAGCACACGTTGTACGGTGCGGGTGGATTTGGCATTCCTTGCGAGCAGGTTCCCTCCGTGCCGGTTCGGCCAGCATGTATCACCCCTCGCCCGACGGCGTGTCCCTGGGCGATGTTGTAAACAGGCCCCCCACTGTCGCCGTGCCCAGTCGACCAATAAAGATCGTTTGTGACGATCAACTCCATCAACGGGCCCGCATCCCTGTACAGATCCTTGTCTGTCACGGTGTACGAATTCTGTCCCCGAATGGCACCGTCTAGATATACCGTAGTGTCGATTCCAGGGTCGTAACCAACCGGCACTGGCTGCGTGGTGGTCGCATTGTAGGCCCCGTAGTACATGTAGTTGGTTGTTGAAGACGTGGGAATGAGGATCATGGTATCGGTGCCGTAATCGACCGTACCCTCGGTGCCGACGACATGGGAGGGATAGTTACCCGCGAGCCAATTATCGTTCGACGAGTTCCCGTTCATGCAGTGCGCAGCAGTGATGTAGACCCACGAGCTGGTGCTGGCTCTCCGCGCCCGGAACCCGAGCGTGCACCAGGAATTGGTGTTGCCTGCGTCAACGATCTGGCTCCCCGAGCGATAGGGGGTGGTGTCTTGGAAGCGGCCGGGGCCGTTAAGCAACTGTGCCTTAGTGGTGCGTCTGTCCGCCTTGAATAAGATCGGTATGTCAGGAAACTTCTGCCCCACCATCTCCTCAAATTGATTCCGAACTGAATCAGTAAGCTCCCCTTCTACTCCGATCGAAATCGCTTGGCGATCCTTTGTCGGGCCGATCGATGCGTATTGCGGAATCTTGAGCAGATTGGGTAGCAGTTCATCCAGAGACTTGACTAGATAGTTGTATTCGAATGGCGTGTCGCGAACCTCGATCTCGATGCCGTACTTCTTGCGCAGGGAATCGATCTCTTCCGCCGCACTCGGTTCTACATCACCTGAGATATAAAAGATGATTCCTTTTCCGCCCGGCCCGCCGAGAACCGCCCAGGCCGAGTATCCCCTTACCGGATTCTTTTCTCGATACATGTCGAAGTCGTAGGCCGCATCCTCGACGATCGATCCCTCGATCTGGGGAGCGGCAGCAGGTCCCTTCGTCGCCAACGACGCGTGAGATGATGCGCCAACAGTTGTTAGGGAGATCGCGACGATAATCGAAAATAGTCCAAGGGATTTTGAAACCTGCACTTGAGGCCTCCGAGATTTGGAGCGTGGTAAATCCGCAGAAGGTTAAGTGATGGCGGGACTTTGTCGGAAGCCCGATTCCTCGAGCGAGAAGTGACGAGAGTCGGGTCGCGGATCTGAGAGATGCTGCTGGGCAGGTGATCTTTGATCTTCCTCGCAGGCTAGCAGCTCGACCGGTTTCCCACCAGCGTCTTCGTCCTACCGCTGACTGGTTGGGCGTGCGTGTGGTATCATGCGCAGGCCCTGGCTGCATATTCCGCAATAGTGTGCACGTCGCATGCAGGTTGTTTGAGTCCGACTTGCGGTGTTTGAAACGCCAATGCTGGGAGGCCTAAATCAATGAAGGAATCTGAGTCTAATTCTGGTCTTACCAGTGCTCAGCCCCTGCGCTTGGCGGTGCTGGCGCTGCTGCTTGTGCCGCTAACGGGATGCGCTGGAAGTGGGGCCTCAAGCGCAGATAAGATGCCTGCGATAGCGACCTGGCAGTCTGACACCGTTTTGCTCTCGATGACCGACGGTATTCTGGCGGAGAAATCTGGGTGCCTAAGTATCAGGCGCCCAGATGGGACCAACACAATTCTGGTTCTCAATGATCGTCGGTACACCTGGGATGACAAGAAATTATCGGCCAAACTCGGCAGCATCACCGAAACGTACAAGTTTGGTGAGTCGGCAATTTTGGGCGGGGGAACGATGAGTCTGGACGCGGCCGAAAAGAAGGGACTGAAAATCAGAATGCCAGATTCGTGTGCCCACGAAGCGTCCCTGCTCTTCTTTTCTTAGCTATCTAAGCGAGCGACGGACTGGGATCTGGCGGACTAGCTGGCGGACCCTCAGTGGCGTTGCACAGGCCCTGTAAAGCACCCAAGGTCGGCTGCGAACTAAGCAACGTAGTCGAATCTCGGAACAGGATGCATGAGGAAGTCGTGATGGGAAATGTTCCAGGCATAAGCGCCTGCCATCTCAAACACGACGAGATCACCGCTGGCTAGGCGCTCGACGAGCACACGACGGGCGAAGACGTCCTTTGGGGTGCAGAGCTGTCCGACGAGGGTGACCGCGTCGGCGGCAAGGTGTGGGCCCAGCGCAGTGTGCGGAAGGGTCGTGAAAGGCTGGTTGTGGTTCTTGGTCACGGGGGTGCGTATCTGGTGGGTGCCGCCGGCTAGGACGGCGAACCATTCACTGTGGGCTTTCTTGATGTCGAGGACGCGGGTGACGTAGTAACCGCAGTACACGGTGATGGCGCGGCCGGGTTCGATGCGCAGGGTTTCGCCGGGGCGGGTGAGCTCGTCGAGCTGCTTGCCGTAGGTGGCCCAGTCGAAGTGGTCGGTGGGGTCGGCGTAGTTGACGCTCATGCCGCCGCCGATGTTGAACTCGGGGTTCTCGACAGGGGCGTTTTCATCGAGCCAGGTACGGGCCCAGGTGAGGATCTGCTCGGCGCGGGTGAGCATGGCGGAGGCGTCGAGGCCGGAGGCGAGGTGGGCGTGAATGCCGCGCAACCGGATGTGCGGGTTGGCGGCGAGGATCGGGGGGCATTCAGCGATCAGTTCGGGGTCCATGCCGAAGGGGCCGGACATGGCGAGCGCGGCGCCTTCGTTCTCGGCGGCGAGGTTTGCGCGTAGGAGGACGTCGACCTGGCGGCCGGCGGCGCGGGTGAGTCCGGCGAGGCGGGTGAGTTCCCAGGGCGATTCGACGTGGATCCGTTCGGCGTGCTCGGCGCCGGCGGCGAGTTCGGCGTCGGTCTTGCCGGGTCCCCCGAAGGCGATCCGGGCGTTGGGGAGAACCCCGCGTACGTGGGCGAGTTCGCCGCCGGAGGCGACTTCGATGCCGTCGACGTAGGGGGCGAGGGTGCGCAGGATCTCGGGGTCGGGGTTGGCCTTGGCGGCGTAGAAGATCTCGGCGGTTTCGGCCGGCAGGGCGGCGCGGATGGCGGCCATGTGCTCCCGCAGCGCCCCGAGGTCGTAGATGTAGGCGGGGAGCTGTCCGGTTTCGGCGAGCTGGCGGGCGCGTTGTTCGGCGGCGGGGGTGAGCATGGTGGGTTCCTTCCTGTCGTCAGGAGAGCGCGAACTCGTTCTCGATGACGAGGTAGTGCGCGGGGGCGACGGTCTTGGTGACCTCGACGACCCGGCCGTCGGCGGTAGTACCGATGTGGGTGATGTCGACGACGGTCCGCTCGGGACTGATCTCCAATGCGGTCGCCTCGGCCTCGGTCGGGAGGCGGCTGGGGATGATGAGCTCGCGCCCGCTGACTTGCTTGTGCCCGAGGTCGGCGAGCGCAGTCTTGACCCCGCCGACGATGACCGGGCCGGGTTCCTCGAGGACGGTGCCGGCGGCGATGTCGAGGGGGAACCAGCTCGCGTTCAGGCGCATCGGGATCCCGCTGGCGAGCAGCCGGCGGCGGCGCACCAGGCAGGACGCCTCGCCGGCCGCGACGCCGAGCAGCTCGGCGACGTCGCTCGGCGGAACCGCGTGCTCGGTGGTGATCTCGTGCTGCGGCTCGAGCCCGAGCGCGCGCACCTCGTGGTCGAACGCACCGCGGGCACCGTCCGCCTCGCGGGCTGCGGTGCTGTAGCGGGCCGGCGAGTGCAGCATCGGCGGCATCCACGTCACGACGGTGCCCCGGCCCTGCCGGGCCCGGACGAGGCCTTCTGCGGCGAGGTTCTGCATGGCCCGGTTGACCAGGCTGCGGGATGCCCCGCCGAACTCGGCCGCGAGCTGCGGCTCGGGCGGCAGCACGCTGCCGGTCGGGTAGCGACCTTGGGTGATGGCTCGGCGCAGTTCGTCCGCGATCTCGCGGAAGCCGAGCTTGCGTGTCTCTTGCACGATCGATCACCTTCCTGACCCGCCCTGCGGGCCCCTGGCGTGCGGACCTGCCGCCGCCGGTCTTCTGTGTCATCCGTGTCCGGACCCTGCCCATCCTAGGCGCAACACGCCAATCGTTTGGCGTGTGGGTTGACACGGCGGTCCAGGTCGGTACATCCTCCGACATACGCCAAACGTTTGGCGTATAAGTCGGGCTTGAGGAGTTCGGATGAAGACCAAGGTTCGGGATCTGGTCGGGCCGACCCCGGCACAGCTGCGGGCGATCGACGCCGAGTGGCCGCTGATCGCCGCCGAGCTTGCCGTGGTCGACGCGGAGATCGCGATGGTGCGGGACGAGGCCGGTCCGGCGCCGCTGGACCGGCGCCGGCTGCGCCGGGCCGAGCACCGGGTCCTGGCGGAGAAGCGCGCAGCAGCGCAGGTCGTGGCAACCCGCTCGACGCGGCCGGCGGTGGCGTGATGGCGCGCTACATGGCCCGGTTCCACGACCCGGACGGTGCCCGGTTCGGTGGGACGCCGACGTTCGGGTGGCGGTGCGCCCCGGAGGGGTTCGCGACGCTGCGGCAGCTCCGCGCGGCGGGGCTGCGCCCGGGCGGGCAGCCGGTCGCGGCGCAGGTGATGTGGCGGGGAATCGGCGGGGAGCGGGTCGCCTACCTCTACCGGGTCGACCTCGCGGCGCCGAAGCGGACCGCGACGCCGGCGCAGCTGCAGGCGCTCGCGGCCGCGATGGTCGGCCGGCGGACGTGCTCGACCTGCGGGATGGTCCGGGAGTACGTGATCCCGCGGTCGCTGGGGGAGTGCCCGCCCTGCGCGGACGCCTGCACCGGCGGAAACGTGTCGGGGGTGGCGGCGTGACGGGCCGTCAGATCGACAAGACCCCGGCCGTGCTGGCCGAGGAAGCCGCGGAGATCCTCCGGGCGCTGAACCACGCGCTGTTGCCGTCCGGGGTCACCGCTGACGTGCCCGGCGGACGTGTACGACGTGCTCGGGTCGCTGCGGGCCCTGGTCGACCGGTTCCCGCTGGTGTGTGGGCAGCTCGCGACGTACCTGCTCGCGCAGCTCGACACCGGGTGGCTGACCGCGGACGCCGGACTGCCGTACGCGGGGGACCCGGGCGCCGCGGTGGCAGCGGCCGGGCAGGCCCTCGCCGACGGCGGGGCGAGTCCTGGAACCTGGCCGTGCGCCCTGGACCGGGCCCAGCAGGCCGTCGCCGGCCTGTCCCGCCAGAACGCCGACCACCCCGGCCAGGCGCGCACTCGACGACGGCGGCGCGGGGGTGGCGTCGTGAGCCTGGCCGTGTTCGGGACCCTGCTGCTCGGCGTGCTGGTCGGGCTGTGCTGGAAGTGCGGCCGCGCGATCGCGGTGGCGGTGGTCGCGGGGATGCTCGGGCTGACCCTGGCCGGAAGTGACGGGGCGTTGGCAACCCCGTCGCGGCGAGTTCGTCGCCTCGGTGCGGACGTCGCTGGACGCGGTCAGCGCGTCGATGTTCGGCGAGAGCGGGCACCGATGAGGGGCCGCGGGGACCGCGGGTCCCGGGTCCTGCCGTGGCGGATCCGCAACCGCGCCACGGTCGGCGCCCCGCAGCGGCCGCCGGTGGGCCGGTGTCGGTGGGGTGTCGGAGATTCGCGTCGGCGCTCGCCGACAGGACCGCCGACAGCCGACGGTGACACCACCGGCGGACGCAGAAGGCGTCACGAACGACAGCACGGGGCGCGGCTAGTGGCCTGGTAACCGCGCCGCGCCCCGGCTTCCTCACCACCAGCAGGGCAGCGAAGGAGAACCCATCATGAACGGCGAGGACGAGACCCACGAGCCCGCCCCGGACGCCCGGGACGAGCACGGCGGAGCCGAGGTCGTCGACCTGGCGGCGCGTCGGGCGTTGGCGCCGCGGGTCGTCGAGGGCGAGCTGGTCACCGACCACGACGCCGACGACGTCGTCGACCTGGTCGACGCCGTGCCGGTCGACGACGGCCGCGGTGGAGCCGGGTCGGTCGGCGGCGTTGGTCGCGCGCCGGCCGGGTCGCCGCGGACAGCACGGTCTACGTGGTCACCACGGTCAAGGCCGTGGCAGTGACGGCGAAGACGGTCGTGACGCACGACCGGACGAAGGCGGTCGCGAAGGGCGTCGCCCGGCACGCCTGGTTCACCCTCGCCGGCGTCGGGGTGGTCTTCGGGCGGTGGCGGGACTCGCACGGGAGCGCCCGGTACGAGCGGATGCTCCGCGGCGCGGAAGCCGCGGGGGACCGGGAGGCCCTGTTCGAGTGGGAGGCCCGCTCCGTCGCGGAGCGGCACCGCCGCCACACCCGGATCATGGACTGGATCGCCGCGCCGATCGCCCTGGTCAAAGCCCTCGCCCTCGGGGTCCTGTCGGTCGCCGGGCTGCTCCTCGCGCTGGGTGCGCTGCTGATGTTCCACGACGGCGACGCCGGCCACCTGATCGGCCCGATCCTCGCCGCGATCGCCGCGATCGCCTGGCTGACCTGGTTCCTCGCCGCCTACGGCGCCGCCCTCCTCGTGACCAGCACCGCCGGCGGTGTCGCCTACCTGTGGGCTACCGGGCGCGCCCGCACCGACCCGCCGGCGTGGGCCGCGCCCCTGGAGATGGCCGAGGGCCGGGACCTGGTGCCGGACGAGGGCGCGATCATGTCCGCGCTGCGGAACCTGAACTGCCCCCCGCTGAACCGCAAGTTCAAGGAGGGCTGGACCCCCCGCTGGGTCCTGGCCACCGGCCGGGACGGGAAGGGGTGGCGCACCCAGCTCGAGCTGCCCTCCGGCGTGACGGTGGAGATGATCAACGACCGCCGCACCGTCCTCGCGCACAACCTCGTCCGCCTCCCCGTCGAGGTCTGGCCCACCGAACCGAAGCGCCAACCCGGCGTCCTGGACCTGTGGGTCGCCGACTCCGGGCTCCTCACCGGCCCGGTGGAGCCGTACCCGCTGCTGACCGAGGGCGTGTGCGACTACTTCCGCGGCGTCCCGGTCGGGATCGACCAGCGCGGGGACGTCGTCACCGGCCGCCTGATGGCGTCGCAACTACGGCATCGCCGGGGCGATGGGCTCCGGGAAGACCTCCCTCGTGCTCAACCTGATCGCCGGGGCGATGCTCGACCCGCTGTGCGACATCGAGGTCTACGTCATGGCCTACAACGTCGACTACGACCCGATCGCCCCCCGCCTGTCCAAGCTCGTCAAGGGCGACGAGGACGTCCACCTCGCCGCGGCGATCGACGCCCTGCGGGGGCTGCGGGACGAGGTCACCCGCCGCGGGAAGGTCCTCGCCGAACTCGGCGGGGACGAGACGAAGGTGACCCGCGAACTCGCGGCCCGCGACCCCCGGCTGCGCCCGCGGCTCGTGGTGATCGACGAGTGCCAGGAACTGTTCCGCCACCCCACCCACGGGCCGGAGGCCAAGGAACTGGCGATCAAGGTGATGATGAAGGCGCGTAAGTGCGCGATCACCCTGGTCTTCGTCACCCCCGCCCCCTCGGCCGACTCGCTGCCCCGCGACCTCGCCAAGACCACCTCGCACGCGGTGTGTTTCGCGATCCGCGACCACCAGGGCAACGACGCGATCCTCGGCACCGGCGCCCACCGGCCAGGGATCACCGCGACCTCGCTCGTGCCCGGGGAGGACGTCGGCACCGCGATGGCGACCGGCTTCGGCCCCCGCCCCGGGCTGCTGCGGACGTTCCACATCCGCCGGGAGAAGGGCATCGACGAGATCACCCCCATCGTGCACCCGGGCCCTGGCGCTGCGCGCGAAGGCCGGGCTGATCCCCCGCCAGGCCGCGCCCGTCGTGCTGGCGAAGGTCGACCCGCTCGCCGACATCGCCGCCGTCCTGCGACGAGGCCGGGGCCGAGCGGATGCGGACCCAGGAAGTCCTCGCCCGCCTCGCCGCCCGCGACCGCACCCACTACGGCCGGTGGACCTTCACCGACCTGCGCGACGCCCTCCCCGACGCGGCGAAGCCCTACAAGACCGCCGGCGTCGTCCAGGTCTCCGCCGCCCGCGTCGCCGAAGCCCTCACCGACCGCGACGAACCGAGCTCGACGACTCCGACGACGCGGACGACGGAACCGCGCAGCTGGTCGGTCACCGACGGTGACGGCGACTGGGGCCCGGACGGAGGGACCGGCTAAGCCGCCGGCGCCGGGGAGGAGGGGAGATCTCCCCACCCACCTCCCCGGCCCGACCTCCCCCACCTGACCAGCCAAGGGACACCGGCAGGGAGGCCGGGGACCCACCGGCCCTGACCAGCACAAACACGCCCAAAACGCGGGATCGAGACACCACCCGGTGACTCCCTCCCTCCACCAACCACGCCCTGACCCGATCACGGAACGTGAGAGGAAACCCCACGCAATGCACCCGCACACTGCCGACTCGCCCGACCAGCGCCGCGCACGCTCGACCGCCGCGCTCGCGGCCGCCGAACGCGGCTGGCCCGTGTTCCCCGTCCGCCCGGACGACAAGCGCCCCGCCCTGCACGGCCGCACCGACTGCCCCGCCACCGGCGCATGTCTGAGCGGCCCATCAGGGCTGGGAACAACGCGCCACCACCGACCCCGACCGGATCCGCGCCGCCTGGGCGCGCGGCGCCGTTCAACGTCGGGATCGCGACCGGCCCCGCCGGGCTCGTGGTGATCGACCTCGACACCCCCAAGATCGGGCAGACCGTCCCGCCCGGAGGCGTGGCCCGGCGTCGTCGACGGCCGCGACGTCCTGGCCGTCCTCGCCGAACGCGCCGGCGCACCCCTGCCGCTGGACACGTTCACCGTCACCACCGGACGCGGCGGGCGCGCACCTGTACTTCCGCCACCCCGACGCGACGGGCCCGCAGCTGCGGAACAGCGCCGGGTCCGCCGGCGGGCTCGGGTGGCTGATCGACACCCGCGCCCACGGCGGCTACGTCCTCGCCGCCGGGTCGATCGTCGCCGGCCGCCCCTACACGCGTGCTGCACGACGCCGACCGCCGCGCCGCTGCCCGGCTGGCTCGCCGAGCTGCTCGCACCCGCCGGGCTGCCCGCCCAGCAACCCGTCACCGTGCCCCTCGCCCCGGACCGGCTCGGCGGCCTACCTGCGGGCCGCGGTCGACGGCGAGATCACCCGCGTCACCGCCGCCCCGGCCGGGGCGCGGAACACCGCGCTCTACCGGGCCGCGGTCGCGCTCGGCCAGCTCGTCGCCGGCGGGCCAGCTCACCGAGCTCGACGTCACCGCCTGGCTCACCACCGCCGCGACCGCGGTCGGCCAGGCACCCGGGCGAGACCGCCCGAACGATCGCCTCCGGCCTGCGCGCCGGGACCGCCCGACCCCGCACCCTGACCGAGAAGGGCTCCGCAGCATGACGCAACCTGCGCCTGATCACCCCCGGCCCCGACCCGTTCGGCGCCGACACCCGCCCGAGGCGGACGGCGCGTTCGCGCCGGCGCCGCGCCCGGCGCCGCTGCCGACCTCGTTCACCGCGGCCGAGCTGATGGGCATGGTCTTCCCCGAACCGCGCTGGGCCGTCCCCGGGATCCTCGCCGAGGGCGTCTCCCTGCTCGCCGGGCCACCGAAGGTCGGCAAGTCCTGGATGGCCTACGGCCTGGCCATCGTCGTCGCCGCCGGCGGCAAGGCGTTCGGCGTCATCGACACCGCCCCCGGCCCCGTCCTCTACCTCGCGCTGGAGGACACCCCGCGCCGGTTGCAGGCCCGCATGCGGATCCTGCTCGCCGGCGACACCCGCCCCGCCCGGGCTCACCCTCGCCACGACCTGCCCGACCCTGCCCGGCCGGCGGCGCCGAGCGGATCGAGGCCTGGCTGACCCGCAACCCCGACGCCCGCCTGGTCGTCATCGACGTGTTCGCCAAGATGCGCGGCCAGTCCCCGCAAGGCATGTCCGCCTACGACGCCGACTACGCCGCCGTCGGACACGCCAAGCGCCTCGCCGACCGGTACGGCGTCGCGATCGTCCTCGTCCACCACGTCCGCAAAGCCGGGTCGGACGACTTCCTCGCCGAGGTCTCCGGGACCAACGGCATCGCCGGCGCCGCCGACGCAACGCTCGTCCTCAAACGCGGCCGCGGGCAAGCCGACGGCGTCCTGCACGTCACCGGCCGCGACATCGAAGAAGCCGAGTACGCGCTGTCCTTCCAGCCCGCCGCCGGCGCCTGGTCTCTGCTCGACGGACCACCCGAGGAACACGCCCTCGGCGACACCCGCGCCACCGTCCTGCGCTACGTCCGCGAGCACCCGGACACGACGCCCAAGGACATCACCGACCGGCACGGGCTTGGGCTACGACGTCGTGCGCAAGACCTGCGCCCGAATGGCCGCGACGGTCAGCTCGCCGCCGACGCCAACCGGCCGCTACACGACGCCCGAGAGCGCGTGGCCTGTCCCAGGTGTCCCAGGTGTCCCCGTCCCGATCCAGCCGTCCTTTGAGGAGAGCGAATGAAGCCCAAGCCCGTTCCCGCTTCCCCCGTAGCGATTACCCCGGACGAGCTGCTCACGATCGAGCAAGCCGCGGAGCGCATCAGCATGAGCGCCCGGTACGTGCGGCGGCTGGTCGCCGAGCGCCGGATCGTCTCGTACCGGTTGGGGCGCGCCGTGCGGATCGACCCAGCCGACCTCGCCGCGCACATCGTCGCCGGCCGCGTGGAGCCCATCACCGAGGCCACCGTTCGCAACAACGTGAGGAGCGTCGCCTGATGGCAAACCGCGAGGGGCACCGCCGATTCGGCAACATCCGCAAGCGCGAGTCTGGACGTTGGCAAGCCCGCTACCTCGGTCCGGACGGGGTGATGCGCACCGCGCCGAACACCTTCGCGCGCAAGGAGGAGGCGCAGCGCTGGTTGACCCTGGCCGAGGCCGAAATAGCTCGCGAAGAATGGATCGCGCCCGAGCGGGCCAGGATCACCGTGCAGGAGTACTCGGAGCGCTGGATCGAACAGCGACCCAACCTCCGGCCGCGCACGGTCCAGCTGTACGAGTGGATCCTCCGCAAGCACATCACGCCCTACATCGGGCGCGTTCCGCTCGGGAAACTCGACACCCCGGCCGTCCGCGACTGGCGTGCTGCGCTGCTCGCTGCGGGGGCCTCGCAGAGCAGCGCAGCGAAGGCGTATCGGCTCCTCCGGGCAATCCTGATGACCGCGGTCAAGGAGGACGAGATCATCCGGAAGAACCCCTGCCGGATCCCCGGCGCCGATCAGGAGAAGTCGGCGGAGCGTCCTGTCCTGACGATTCGTCAGATATTTGAGCTGACGGAGAAGGTTCCCGAACGCTACCGAGCTTTGATCCTGGTCACCACGTTCGGGTGTCTGCGCTGGGGCGAGGTCTCGGCACTCAAGCGTCGTGACATCGACGTGCAGCTCGGCACCGTCAGGGTCCGCGAGGCGTTCACCGAACAACGCGGCAAAGGCCTGGTGCTCGGGCCCACGAAGTCCCGGGCCGGGGCGAGAGTCGTGGCGCTGCCCGCCACGGTGATGCCTCGCGTAGTTGCTCACCTCGATGCCTACGTGGCAGCCGGCCAGGAGGCGTTCGTCTTCACAACCCCCAGCGGTCGACCGATCTGGCGGGGCAACTTCAACAAGCTGGTTGAGTGGCGGGACACGGTGGCCAGCATCGGCGCAGCCGAGCTGCACTTCCACGACCTCCGGCACACAGGGAACGTCCTGGCGGCGCGCTCGGGCACGAGCCTGCGTGACCTCATGACGCGCATGGGTCACGACAGCCCGCGGGCCGCGCTGATCTACCAGCACGCCAGCGCGGAGGCCGACCTGGCGATCGCCGCTGCGGTCAACGCCATCGTGGAACGGGACGCCGCCGATCAGGCGGCAGCGCACCGCAGCCATCTTGACGACCAAGACGACGGCGACGACGACGGGCTCGCCGGAGTGCCTGCCAGGGCCCGCTAATGGCCCGTTAATGGCCCGGCGGTCTGCTCAGCTCAGAAAACGAAAGGCCCAGGTCGGGGAATCATGCCCCGACCTGGGCCTTTGTGTGGAGCGGGTGACGAGAATCGAACTCGCACTGTCAGCTTGGGAAGCTGATGTTCTGCCATTGAACTACACCCGCGAAGCGAGCCCGAGGGCGGCGATCACCGGCAGATTGTAGCGCGCCCGGGGCGGGGGTCGGCCCCCGCGCCAGGCCGGGTAGCCTGCCGAGATGCTGCTCTCTGACGGCGACATCAAGGCCGAGATCAAGGCCGGCCGGGTGGTTCTGGAGCCGTACGACGAGGGCATGGTGCAGCCGTCCAGCATCGACGTCCGGCTCGACCGGTTCTTCCGCGTGTTCGAGAACCACCGGTACCCGCACATCGACCCGGCGGAGGAGCAGCCCGACCTCACCCGGGTCGTCGAGCCGCCAGGCGAACGAGGCGTTCATCCTGCACCCGGGGGAGTTCGTGCTCGCCTCCACGTACGAGGCCGTCACTCTGCCGGACGACGTCGCGGCCCGCCTCGAGGGCAAGTCGAGCCTCGGGCGCCTCGGGCTGCTGACGCACTCGACGGCCGGGTTCATCGACCCGGGGTTCACCGGGCACGTCACGCTGGAACTGTCGAACGTCGCGACGCTGCCGATCAAGCTGTGGCCGGGCATGAAGATCGGGCAGCTGTGTTTCTTCCGGCTGAGTTCGCCGTCGCAGAACCCGTACGGGTCAGCGGTGCACGGCTCGCGCTACCAGGGGCAGCGGGGGCCGACGGCGTCCAGGTCGTTCCAGAACTTCCACCGCACTGACACCTGACGCACAGTCAGAAGTGACCTACAACGAACACCTCGCCGAGCGGGTCCGCGACGCGCTGCCGGATCTCGGCGTCGTCCGCGAGCAGCAGATGTTCGGTTCGCTCGTCTTCATGGTCGCCGGTCACATGTGTTGCGGTGTGCTCGGTGACGACCTGATGCTCCGCCTCGGCCGGCAGGAAGCGGAGGCGGCCTGCGTCCAGCCGAGCGTCCGCGAATTCGACTTCACCGGCCGGCCGATGCGTTCGATCGTGCTGGTCGAGCAGGCAGGGCTGGACGAGGCCGCCCTGCGCGGCTGGGTCGACCGCGCCGTGAGCTACGTCGAAACCCTCCCGCGCCGCTAGCCGATCGCCGTGCCGAGGCGGGCGCCGCGGAACGAGGCGCCGGCGACGCCGGCGGTCTCCAGCCGCCAGATGCGGACGCCGTTCACCCGCGGTCCCGCGCGTCCGGTCGGGAACTCGTGCAGAGCCCCGGCCGGCGGCGGTGGGTCGACCGCCGGATGCCTTGGTTGGGCGCCCCGACGAGCAGGTCGTCGAAGCCGGCGCGGCGGATCGGCCAGCGCGGACAGCGCGGACCCGAAGTCGTCGCCCGCCCGTCGCGCTGCCCCACCCACCCGGACGTCAGGAGCATCGCGTTCGTCGCCGTGAGCCCGCGCGGCCCGCCGAACAGGACGGTCACGGTGCCGTGTTTGCGGCCGCCGAAGCCGTCGTTCTGGGCGCCGATCGCCAGGTCCTGGGCGGGGCCAGGCCCGCCGAAGCGGCCGACGGCGAGCGCGCTGCCGAACCGGTCGTTCACGCTCGCCCGCCCGGGCACGCCGGGGCTCGACGCGGCCCACACCTGAGACCTCGCGCCCGCGACAGGCCGTTCGTGCCGGTCGAGTACAGGACCACGACGGACCCGGCCCCGCCCGGGCACCTGCGTCGCGATCGCGAGGTCGTCGCCGCTGCGGCCGTCGAGGTTGCCGACGGCGAGGGTGTAGCCGAACTCCTCCTCGCGCGAGACGCCCGGTACGTTGCGCGTCCCGCGGTTGAACGTCTCGGGCGGGACGCTGCCGAGGCCGACCGCCTGCTGGCCCGGGAACACCTGGACGGCGCCCTTGAGCCCGCTGATCGGGTCGTCGAGGCCCCGGGCGCGGAGACGGCGAGGTCGTCGACCCCGTCGTCGTTGAAGTCGCCGGCGGCGATCGCCTCGCTGAACCGGTCGTTGTAGGCGGCGGTCCCGCTGATCGGGCGGTCCTCGTGGCTGAGCGTCCGGGACGCGCGCAGGCCCTGCCCGAGGCCCGTCGCGCGCCCCGTAGACGATGCTCACCGCCCCCTGCTGCAGCTGGACGGGGAACAGCGTGTCCTCGAGCTGGCTCGTCAGGCCGCGGTCGGGCCCGAGGGCCTCCCCGGCGGCCGCGACGGCGAGGTCGACGATCCCGTCGCCGTCGAAGTCGCCCGTGGTCAGCGCGGAGCCGAAGCGGTCCTCCTCCTCGCGGGTGCCGGGGACGAACACCTCGTGGCGGCCGGATCGACGGTCGAGGCGGGGCGTTGAACTCGCCCTCGCCGGGCAGCCGCAGCTCGGGCGGGGCCTGGCTGATCAGCTGCGCGCCGCGGCGCGCTCAGCCCGCCCGGCGCCCCGTACAGGACGGTGACGCGCCCGACCGCGCGGTCGACGCCGGGGGTGGCGTCGAGTCAGGGCGCGCGCCTCGTCGTCGGGCGCGGGGTCCGACTCCTGCGGGGGAGCCGACGGCGACGTCGGCGCAACCGTCCCCGTCGAAGTCGGCGACGGCGATGGTCTGGCCCCACAGGTCGCCGCGTTCGGACGTGCCCGGCACCCCGCGGCTGTCCTGGGTGAATCGCTGGTCGTCGTGGGCCGGGGCCCTTCGCGCTGAGCGGTCAGGCCGCGTCGCCGTCCCGTACATGACGTGGATCGCGCCCGACTGGCGCGGGTCGCCCCGGTCGGCGACGACGGCGTCGGCGTGGCCGTCCCCGTCGATGTCACCGCGCACCGCCCGGGGGCAGCCGGCCGCCGCGGCGCCGCACGCCCGGGACCAGCAGCGCTCCCGGCCAGGCAGGCGAGCGCGACGACGGACGCGTCTCGACGGAGGCGCGACGGGCGCGGTGCATTCCACCTCCAGAACGGGGTCGGCGGACGTCCGACCCGGGCGCCGGAACCTGTTCGTCCGGAATGCCCGCTGTCGCGAATGGTATTCGTGCTCAGCTCTGTCGCCGGGTCCGGACCGCCGCGTCCGTGCCCGCCCCGGGATCGGAGTCGATCGCGTTGCTGGGGCCGGGCGGCTCGACCGTCCCGACGTCCCCGGCCGGCCCGTCCGCCGCGATGCCGACCTTGACCGGGGTCATCGCCCGCATCAGCAGTTGCGCGACGTCGATCACCTCGACGTTGTCCGGGGCCTTGCCCGCCGCCTGCTTGCCCTGGACGGAGTCGTTCAGCATGACCTTGCAGAACGGGCAGCCGGTGGCGATCACGTCCGGCTTGAGGGCGAGCGCCTCGTCGGTGCGGTTGTCGTTGATGCGCGTGCCGATGGTCTCCTCCATCCACATGCGCGCGCCGCCGGCGCCGCAGCAGAAGGAGCGCTCCTTCGACCGTTCCATCTCGACCATCTTCAGGCCGCCGACCTTCGCGATCAGCTCGCGCGGCGGCTGGTAGACCTTGTTGTGCCGGCCCAGGTAGCAGGGGTCGTGGTAGGTCGCGAGGCCCTCGACGGGGTGACGGGCTTGAGCTTGCCGGTCTCGACGAGCTCGTTCAGCAGCATCGTGTGGTGGACGACCTCGTAGTTGCCCCCGAGCTGCTCGTACTCCTTGCCGATCGTGTTGAAGCAGTGCGGGCAGGTCGCGACGATCTTGGTGGCCTTCGCCTCGTTCAGCGTCTCGACGTTCTGCTGGGCGAGCATCTGGAACACGAACTCCGCGCCCATGCGCCGCGCCGGGTCGCCGGTGCAGGTCTCGGCCTGGCCCATGATCGCGAACTTCACGCCCGCGATGTGCAGCAGTTCCGCGACGGCCTTCGTGGTCTTCTGCGCCTTGTCGTCCAGCGAACCGGCGCAGCCGACCCAGAACAGGTAGTCGACCTCGGAGAGGTCCTCGACGTCCTTGCCCACGATCGGGACGGGGAACGCGAGGTCCTTCGTCCACTCCGTGCGGGCCTTCGAGTTCATGCCCCACGGGTTGCCCTTGTTCTCCAGGTTCTTCAGCATCCCCGCCGCCTCGGGCGGGAACGCGGACTCGATCATCACCTGGAACCGGCGCATGTCGACGATGTGGTCGACGTGCTCGATGTCGACGGGGCACTGCTCGACGCACGCGCCGCACGTGGTGCACGACCACAGGACGTCCGGGTCGATGACGCCGCCCTCGGCGACCGGGGCGACCAGGACCCGCTCGGCCTCGGCCTTCTGAGCGTCCGTCAGAGCGGCGCGTTCCTCGTCGGAGGACGCCAGCAGGTACGGCGCCTTCGCGAACGCGTGGTCGCGCAGGTCGAGGATGACCATCTTCGGCGACAGCGGCTTGCCCGGTGTTCCAGGCCGGGCACTGGGACTGGCAGCGCCCGCACTCGGTGCAGGTCGCGAAGTCCAGGAAGCCCTTCCACGTGAAGTCCTCGACCTTGCCGCGCCCGAAGACGTCGACGTCCGGGTCGGCCTCCTCGAAGTCCAGCGGCTTGCCGTTGGACTGCATCGGCAGCAGCGGGCCCAGGCGCGTCCGGCTTGCGCGCGAACGCGATGTTCAGCGGCGCAATGAAGATGTGCATGTGCTTGCGAGTAGACGACGATCACGAGGAAGGCCAGCATCACGCCGATGTGCAGGAGCAGGCCGACGTGCTCGAGGATCTCGAGGGTGTCGTGGCTCAGCCCGTCGAACAGCTTGCCGAGGCCGATCGAGACCTCGGCGCCACTTTCGTACGGGCAGGTTGCCGGCGGCGGAGGCGACGGCGCGGAAGAAGAACAGCGTCCACAGGACGTTGAAGATCATGATCAGGATGACCCACGCGCCGCTGCGTGTGAGACCCCTTGAACCGGGACTTGCGCCCCAGCTTCGCCGGCGAGTTCTTGAAGCGGATCGCCGCGAAGGTCAGGATGCCGACCAGGCACAGCACGGCGATGAAGTCCTGGACGAAGCCGAGCGCCGCCCACTTCCCGACGAGCGGGATGTGGAAGTTCTCGTCGAACAGCGCCCCGTACGCCTCGACGTACACCGAGCCCGAGGATCAGGAACGCCCAGAACACGACGAAGTGCGCGGCGCCGGGGATCGACCACTTCAGCAGCTTGCGCTGGGCGAGCACTTCCTTGAGCTGACGGATCAGCACGTCCGACATCGCCTTGGTCACGTTCTCGACGCGGTCCGGGGCGGGCTGGCCCTTCATGGCCAGGCGGTAGAGCCACAGGCCACGACGCCCGGCGATCGGGATGACCGCCACCGTCATCGCCAGACCCAGAACCAAGCGGACGATCATGATCCGACTCCGTAAGTTGCGCCGGCTCGATCGGGTCCGGCGCTGGCGCGCGCGTTCCGGCCCTCAGCGAAGGACGGTAGCCGCCTGCGTCCTACCGTCCAAAGCGAGACGTGCAGGCTGGGTCGACGTGCATGCGTGGCGACGCCTCACAGGCAGCTTCGCGACGCCCGCCTTCGCCGTCGGGACGAAGGTCCTCGACGACCTTGGCGGGGCTCCAGCCGGACGCGGCCCCAGTCCTCGCGGGTCGAGGTGAGGCTGACGACGGTGACGAGGCGGCCGTCGCGGCCGATGCCGAAGGCGTCGACGGCCGCGCGGGCGGGCTTCTTCTTCGTCTTCGCGAACGAGTGGGAGATGGCGCGGATCAGCAATTCGGTCGCCGTCCGGTTGGTCGCCGAAGGAGAGGTACTTCGTCTTCTTCGGGTGCTTCGGCGTCCCGACGTCGTTGTTCGCGCACACCTTGAGCCGGTCCTTGATCGCCGTCACGAGGCGCTCCGCCGCGGCCGCGTTCTTCGTGATCGCGATGTACTGGACGCCGAAGGCGACGGCGGCGTGCCGCCGGCGTCTGCGCGCCGGACTCGCCACCGCCCGGGACGGGGTCGGCGCGCTCCCCGGCGAATTCCGTGGACTCGTACAGCCGGTACGACGTCGGCGTCCCCTGTCAGGACGGGCTCCCAGCAACCCCACGGGCTTCAGCTTCTTGGCCTTCGCGCCGCCCCACTCGTAGTACCCGGGCGGGCCCGGGAACTCCTGGGTCGTGAGGAAGTGCCGCGCGGGCTTCGCGGGGGCCGCGCGCACCGGAGGGCACGGCGACGGTGAGGGCGAGCGCCGCGGCGGCGAGGGCGGTGGCGGGCGGTGACGAAACATGGATTCCTCGGGGGTGGCGACGAGTCGGGGCACGCGAGGCCGACCGCGCGGCCCGACCACGCCGCATTGTCGGCGAGGGACGGGCTCTTGGCCAGTCCCGTCGCCGCGAGCCGTGTTGGATGAGCGCGTGACCGTCAACGCGCCGCCCGTGGACGTCGGCCCCCCGCCGCTCGGCGCCGCCGACGTCGTCGCGGTCGCCCGCGGCGGCGCGGCCGTGCGATCTGACGGCGGCAGGCGCTCGCGGCGATGGCCTCCTCGCGCGCTCGGGTCGACGCGCTGGCGGCCTCGTCGGTCCCGGCGTACGGCATCTCGACCGGGTTCGGCGCGCTCGCGACCCGGCACATCCCGCCGGACGCCCGCACGACGCTGCAGCGCTCGCTGATCCGCTCGCACGCGGCGGGCAGCGGGCCGGAGGTCGAGACGCGAGGTCGTCCGGGCGCTGATGCTGCTGCGGCTGCACACGCTCGCGACCGGGCGCACGGGCGTCCGACCCGCCACCGCGCAGACGCTCGCCGGGCCTGCTGAACGCCGGGCTGACCCCGCCCGTCCCGGAGTACGGGAGCCTCGGCTGCTCCGGCGACCTGGCCCCGCTCGCGCACGTCGCGCTGGCGCTCATGGGGGAGGGCGAGGTCCGCACCCGGGCCGGCGACGCTGCGCCCGGCCGCTGAGGCCATGCAGGAGGCCGGCCTCGAGCCCGTCACCCTCGCCGAGAAGGAGGGGCTCGCGCTGATCAACGGAACCGACGGGATGCTCGGCATGCTCGTCCTTGCCTGCCACGACCTGCGTGCCCTGTTGACCCATGCCGACCTGTCGGCCGCGCTCAGCGTCGAGGCTCTGCTCGGGACGGACCGGGTCTTCGCCGCCGACCTGCAGGCCCTGCGCCCGCACCCCGGGCAGGCCGCGTCCGCTGCGAACTTGCGCGCGCTGTTGAACGGCTCGCCCGTCGTCGCGTCCCACCGGGGGCCCGAGGACACCCGCGTCCAGGACGCGTACTCGCTGCGCTGCGCACCCCAGGTCGCCGGGGCGGCCCGCGACACCCTCGCGCACGCCGAGACCGTCGCCGAGCGCGAACTCGCCGCCGCGATCGACAACCCCGTCGTGTTGGCCGACGGGCGGGTCGAGTCCAACGGCAACTTCCACGGTGCCCCGGTCGGCTACGTCCTGGACTTCCTCGCCATCGCCGTCGCGGACGTCGCCTCCATGTCCGAGCGGCGCACCGACCGCCTGCTCGACGCGCACCGCAACTCCGGCCTGCCGGCGTTCCTCGCGCACGACCCCGGGGTCGACTCGGGCTACATGATCGCCCAGTACACGCAGGCGGGGATCGTCTCCGAACTCAAGCGGCTGGCGGTGCCGGCGAGCGTCGATTCGATCCCGTCGAGCGCGATGCAGGAGGACCATGTGTCGATGGGCTGGTCGGCGGCACGCAAGCTGCGCCGGTCGCTCGACGGGCTGACCCGGGTGCTGGCGATCGAGATCCTGACCGCCGCCCGCGGGCTCGACCTGCGGGCGCCGTTGCAACCCGCGCCCGCCGACCGGGGCCGCGGTGGCCGCGCTGCGGCGCCGGGTGCCCGGCCCGGGGCCCGACCGCTACCTCGCCCCGGACCTCGAGGCGGCCGTCGCGGCCGTCCGAACCGGGGAACTGCTCGCCGCCGTCGAAGACGTGACCGGTCCGCTCGCGTGAAGGAGTACTGAGTGGCAGCCATCAGGGCAGCGCGCGGGACGTACGCTGACCGCGCGCAACTGGCAGACCGAGGCCGCGCTGCGGATGCTGAACAACAACCTCGACCCGGACGTCGCCGAGCACCCCGAGGACCTCGTCGTCTACGGCGGCACCGGCAAGGCCGCCCGGGACTGGCCGAGCTACCACGCCCTCGTCCGGACGCTGACGAACCTGCACCCGACGAGACGATGCTCGTCCAGTCCGGCCGCCCGGTCGGGGTGATGCGCACGCACGAGTGGGCGCCCGCGCGTCCTGATCGCGAACTCGAACCTCGTGCCGGACTGGGCGAACTGGGACTAGTTCCGCCGGCTCGAGGCCGCCGGCCTGACGATGTACGGCCAGATGACCGCCGGGTCGTGGATCTACATCGGGACGCAGGGGATCCTGCAGGGGACGTACGAGACGTTCGCCGCCGTCGCTGCGAAGCGCTTCGGCGGCTCGCTCGCCGGGCACGGTCACGCTGACCGCCGGCCTCGGCGGGATGGGCGGCGCGCAGCCGCTCGCGGTGACGCTGAACGGCGGCGTCGCCCTCGTCGTCGAATGCGACCCGAGCCGGATCGAGCGGCGGCTCGAGGGCGGTTACCTGGACGTGGCGGCCGACTCCCTCGACGACGCGCTCTGGCGGGCCGAGGAGGCCCGGGCCGACCGCCGGCCGCTGTCGATCGGCGTGCTCGGCAACGCCGCGGAGGCCCTGCCGGCGCTGCGGGCCCGCGGCGCGACCGTCGACATCGTCACCGACCAGACCTCGGCCCACGACCCGCTGGCCTACCTGCCGCGCGGGGTCACGATGGACGACTGGCCGGCGCTGAAGGCCAAGGACCCGATCGGCTGTATCGAGCGGGCGCGGGAGTCGATGGCCGCGCACGTCGAGGCGATGGTCGGCTTCCTGGACGACGGCGCGGAGGTCTTCGACTACGGCAACTCGATCCGGGTGGAGGCCCGCGACGCCGGGTTCGCCCGCGCGTTCGACTTCCCCGGGTTCGTCCCGGCCTACATCCGGCCGCTGTTCTGCGAGGGCAAGGGGCCGTTCCGCTGGGTCGCGCTCTCCGGCGACGCGGGCGACATCGACGCCACCGACAAGGCCGTCCTCGACCTGTTCCCGGAGAACGAGACCGTGACCCGGTGGATCAAGCACGCGAGCGAGAAGGTCAAACACCAGGGCCTGCCCGCCCGGATCTGCTGGCTCGGGCACGGCGAGCGGGAGCGCGCCGGCGCTCCGGTTCAACGAGATGGTCGCCGCCGGCGAGGTGCGGGCGCCGATCGTGATCGGGCGGGACCACCTCGACTGCGGCTCGGTCGCCTCGCCGTACCGCGAGACCGAGGCGATGGCGGACGGCTCGGACGCCATCGCCGACTGGCCGCTGCTGAACGCGATGGTCAACGTCGCGTCCGGGGCGAGCTGGGTCTCGATCCACCACGGCGGCGGCGTCGGGATGGGCCGGTCGATCCACGCGGGGCAGGTCAGCGTCGCGGACGGCACTGCGCTGGCCGCGGAGAAGCTGGCCCGGGTTCTGACGAACGATCCCGGTATGGGCGTGATCCGGCACGTCGACGCAGGTTACGACCGTGCAGCGGAGGTCGCGAAGGAGCGCGACATCCCGATCCCGATGCGCGACGGGCGTTAAGTTGATCAGCTAAGGAAGCTTCCGCGACGGAGAGTGCGCCCGGTGATCGAGTTCGAAGGCGTGACCAAGGTGTTCCCGGACGGGACGGTCGCGGTCGACGGGCTGAGCCTGACCGCGCCGACCGGCCGGATCACGGTCATGGTCGGCCCGTCCGGTTGCGGCAAGACGTCGATCCTGCGCATGGTGAACCGCCTGATCGACCCGTCCGCGGGGCGCATCCTCATCGACGGCGCGCTGAACACGGCGATGCGCCGCTCCCAACTGCGCCGCGGCATCGGCTACGTCATCCAGCAGGCCGGCCTGTTCCCGCACCGCACGGTCGTCGAGAACATCGAGACCGTCCCGCTGCTGAACGGCGCGTCCAAGCGGGACGCCCGCCGCGTCGCCCAGGTCCTGCTCGAGCGGGTCGGGCTCTCCGAGGTCTTCGCCGACCGCTACCCCGCGCAGCTGTCCGGCGGTCAGCAGCAGCGGGTCGGCCTGGCCCGCGCGCTCGCCGCCGACCCGCCGATCCTGCTGATGGACGAGCCGTTCTCCGCGCTCGACCCGGTCGTCCGCGGCGACCTGCAGGACGACCTGCTCGACCTGCAGCTCGCCGCCCCGAAGACGATCGTGTTCGTCACCCACGACATCGACGAGGCGATCAAGCTCGGCGACCAGATCGCAGTCCTCGACAAGGGCGGCCGCCTCGTCCAGCTGGCGACCCCCGAGACCTTGCTGATGAACCCCGGCACCGACTTCGTCGCCGACTTCCTCGGCCGCGACCGGGGCATCCGCAAGCTGACGTTCCTGCCCGCGTCGGAGCTGCCGCTGGCGTCCGTCGGCACCGTCCAGGCGGGGGCGACGGGGGAGCGTGCGCGGGCCATCGCCGACGGTCGAGCGGCGGGCGCTGGCTCCTCGTCCTCGACATGGAGCGCCACCCGCGCGGCTGGGTCGACACCTCGCTCCTGCTGCCGGACGAGATCGTCGCCGGCGCCGTCGTGCACCCGCTCGGCGGCACGTTCTACCGGGACGAGAGCGTGCTCGCCGCCCTGGATGCAGCGATCCTCTCCCCGCCCGGCCTCGCCGTCTGCATCAACGACGACGGCGACGTCGTCGGCGTCGTCAGCCACGCCGAGATCGCCCGGCACCTGTCGTCGCTGCGGCCGTCCGCGCCCCGGGAGCGGCCCGCGCCGCCGCCGCCCGCCGGTGGTACGGCCAGGCGCCGGGCGCTAGCGAAACGTCCGGCAGGCCCGGTCGAGCCCGCCACCGACTCCGTCCGAACGCTGCGACAGCGGTGGAGCACGGATGAACTGGGCCTGGGAGCACCGCGGGTTGCTGCTCGACCTGGCGACCGAACACATGTACCTGGCGTTCGTCGCCGGTGCTGATCGGGTTGCTGCTCGGCCTGCCGCTCGGGGCTGTTCGCGCACCGGACGCCCGGGGCTGCGCCGGCCGTTGCGGCTGCTGACGGGCGTGTTGTTGGCGATCCCGTCCATCGCGCTGTTCGTCTTCCTGCCGGGAGTGCTCGGCACCGAGATCACCGACCGGGCGAACGTGATCGTCGCGCTGGCCCTGTTCGTGGTGGCGGTGATCTTCCGCAGCGTCGTCGACGGGCTCGCGAGCGGTCCCGCCGCACGTCCTGCAGGCGGCGGACGCGATGGGCTACGGCCGCGGCGGGATGCTGCGCGCCGGTCGAGTTGCCCGATCGCCTGCCCGACGATCGTCGCGGGCCTGCGGAAGGCGACCGTCGGCTGCATCGCGCTGGTCTGCCTCGGCGCGATCATCGGCTTCGGCGGCCTCGGGCAGCTGTTCACGGACGGGTTCCTGCGCCGCTACGAGACCGAGGTCCTGGTCGGCGCGGCCCTCACCGTGCGGCTGGCCGTCGGCGCCGACCAGTTCTTCGTCCGGCTGCAGAAGGCGCTGCTGCCCTGGGCCCGGCTGGTGCCGGTCCGGTGAAGCTGTTCTGGGAGTTCCTGTCCGACGGCGCGAACTGGTCGCGGACGCGAGGGCATCGGCAACCGGATCCTCGAGCACATCGGGTTCACCGTCACCGCGATGATCGTGGGCGCCCTCGTCGCGCTGCCGGTCGGCGCGCTGATCGGGCACACCCGCAAGGGCGCCGACATCGCGATCGCGCTCGGCGGCGTCGGGCGGATCGCTCCCGTCGATCGGCATCCTGATCTACGTCGTCCTCAAGACCGACGTCGGCAACGGGCCGGTGAGCTCTCGCCCTCGTCCTGGTGGCGATCCCGCCGATGCTCGCCGCGCGCGTACGCGGGGGTGCGCGGGGTCGACCGGCGCATCGTCGACGCGGCCCGCGGCATGGGCATGCAGCCGCACCAGGTGCTGCTGCAGGTCGAGGCTGCCCAGCGCGGCGAAGGCCGTCGTCTCCGGCGCGCGGACCGCCGCGCTGCTGGTGATCTCGACGGCGACGGTCGCCGCGTACGTCCAGGCGGGCGGGCTCGGCCGGCTGATCGTGGACGGGCTCGCCGCCAACAGCTACGGGCAGATGGCCACGGGCGCGGTCGTTGCGTCGCGGCACTCGCCCTCGCGGTCGACCTCGCGATCGTCACGGTCGGGCGCAGCGTGATCTCGCCAGGGCTCACCGGCCGCTACCCGGCCCGGGCCGCGGTCGTGACGAAGAGCGACCTCGGGACGGCCGCGCCGCCGCTGGCGGAGGCCGCGGAGCTCGTGCCCGAGCCGGGGCCCGGTTCGGCGCGGATGACCGCTGCCTGGTCGCCCGCCTGGCCGCCGCGGCCCTCGCCGACGTTCGACTCGATGTGGGCGGACCTCGCGGCGGTCGGCCGCGTGCCCGCGACCGGCGGGTACCGGCGCTTCACCTGGACGCCGGCGGAGCTCGAGTGCCGCGCCTGGTTCCGCCAGGAGGCCGTGCGGCGCGGGCTGGACGTGCAGGACGACCGCAACGGCAACCTCTGGGCCTGGGACGGCGCGGGCCGCCCGGGCAAGGCCGTCGTCACCGGCTCGCACCTGGACTCCGTGCCCGACGGCGGCGCGTTCGACGGCCCGCTCGGGATCGTCTCGGCCTTCGCCGCGCTGGACGAGCTGCGGGCCAGCGGCTGGGCGCCGGTCCGTCCGCGTGGCGATCGTGGCGTTCGCCGAGGAGGAGGGCGCGCGGTTCGGCGTCGCCTGCGCGGGCTCGCGGTTGCTCACCGGCGTGCTCGACCCCGCCCGCGCCTGGCGGCCTGCGCGACGCGGACGGCCTCTCGCTCGCCGAGGCGATGTACGCCGCCGGCGCGGACCCGCGACGACCTCGGCCGCGACGACGCGCTGCTCGCCCGGATCGGCTGCTACGTCGAACTGCACGTCGAGCAGGGCCGCGGGCTCGCCGCCGGCCCGGAGGACGCCGCCGCCCGCCGCGGTCGGGGTCGGCACCGGCATCTGGCCGCACGGGCGCTGGCGCCTGGACTTCCGCGGCGCCGCCGACCACGCCGGCACCACGCGAGCTGTCCGACCGCCGCGACCCGATGCTCGCGTTCGCCGAGACCGTCCTGCTGGCCCGCGAGCAGGCCGAGCGGACCGGGGCCCGCGCGACGATCGGCCGGGTCCGGGTCGCGCCGAACGGGACCAACGCGATCGCGTCCGAGGTCGTCGCCTGGCTCGACGCCCGCGCGCCCGTCGGAGGCGACCGTCCGCGCGCTGGTCGAGGATGTCGTGGACGGGGCGCGTCGCCGCGCCGCCCGCGACGGCGTCACGGTCGACTCGACCGAGGAGTCCTTCTCGCCGGACGTCGCGTTCGACCCCGTCCTGATCGACCGGGTCGCGCGCCTCGGCTCGGGCCTGGCCGGCGAGGCGCCCCTGCTGCGCGACGGGGGCCGGCCACGACGCGGGGATCCTGTCGGCCGCGGGGATCCCGACGGTGATGCTGTTCGTCCGCAACCCGACCGGGGTCTCGCACGCGCCGGCCGAGCACGCCGAGCAGGCCGACTGCCTGGCCGGCGTCGCCGCCCTCGCCGACGTCCTGGGGCGGCTGGCCGGCGACGAGGCGTGGCGGGTACCCCCGCGGGTGACGTACTGGTGCGAGCACGCCTGGCTGCCGCCGGGGCAGGTCGCCTCGGCGGTCGCGGTCGTGGTCTCCGGGGAGCGGATCGCGTCCGTCGTCTCGCGGCGTGCCTTTGCCGCCGGACGCGCTCCGGCTGCCGGCCTGACGCTGCCCGGCCTGGCCAACGCGCACTCGCACGCGTTCCACCGCGCGCTGCGGGGGCGCACGCACGGCGGCGCCGGGGACTTCTGGTCGTGGCGGGACCGGATGTACTCGCGTGGCTGGGCGCCTGGACCCCGACTCGTACCTCGCGCTCGCCCGCGCCGCCTACGCCGAGATGGCGCTGGCCGGGGTCACGTGCGTCGGGGAGTTCCACTACCTGCACCACGCCCCCGGCGGCGCCCGGTACGCCGACGACGAACGCCCTCGGGCACGCGGTCGCGCAGGCCGCCCGCGAGGCCGGGATCCGGATCACCGTGCTGGACACCTGCTACCTGTCGTCGGGGTTCGGCGCGCCGCCGTCCGGGGTGCAGGAGCGGTTCTCGGACGGGGACGTCGACGCCTGGCTCGACCGGGTCTCGCGCTTCGACCCCGGCCCGGGTGCGCGCCTGGGCGCGGCGGTGCACTCGGTACGGGCCGTGCCGCCGTCCGCGATCGAGATGGTCGCCGAGTGGGCCGCCCGCGGCGCGCCGCTGCACGTGCACGTCTCGGAGCAGCCGGCGGAGAACTTCGGCTTGCGTCGCCGCTCTGGGCAGGACGCCGACCCGCGTGCTGCACGACGCCGGCGCGCTCGCCAGCAACCTGACGGCCGTGCACGGGACGCACCTGACGGACGCCGACGTGGTCCTCTACGGGCTCAACCGGGCCACCGTCTGCCTGTGCCCGTCAACCGAGGCGGACCTGGCGGACGGGGTCGGCCCCTTCTCCGCCCTGCGGGACGCGGGCGTGAGCCTGTCGTTCGGGACCGACAGTCACGCGGCCGTCGACCTGTTCGCCGAGGCCCGCGGGGTCGAACTCGGCGAGCGCCTCGTGACCGGGCGCCGCGGGCACCACTCGGCGGCCGACCTGCTGCGTGCGGCGACGGCGGACGGCCACGCGTGCCTCGGCTGGCGCGACGCCGGCCGGATCGAGGTGGGGGCGTACGCAGACTTGGTCTCGGTGGCGCTGGGCTCCCCGCGGACCGCCGGCTGCCCCGCGTCCGCCGAGACGGTGGTGTTCGCGGCGTCCGCCGCGGACGTCCGGGACGTCGTCGCGTCCGGCCGGCAGATCGTCGCGGACGGGCGGCACCTCCTCGTCCCGGACGTCGGCCGCGCCCTCGCCGACGCGATCGTCGCGGTCGAGCCGTCGGCAGGATGACCAGCAGTAGGCCGGCAGGATGACCACGAACCGATCGGCAAACTGACCATTCGCCCTGATGACCTGGTATTTTGTCGAAGTGTCAGTTCCTGTATTGTTCCCACGGCACGCGCACGCCGCTGTGGTTGCGGCACTGGCTGACACGCGGGTTGTCGTGGTGGCTGGGGCGCGCCAGTCCGGTAAGAGCACCCTGGCCCGCATGATCGCGGAAGGTCGTCCGGGCAGCGAGATTCGATATCTGGACGATGCAGCCGTTCGTGCGGCGGCGGAAGCCGACCCCGCAGGGTTTGTGCGGCACGGCGGGCTTTTGGTGGTCGACGAGGTGCAGCGGGTCCCGGAACTCATGCTGGCGATCAAGCACCAGGTCGACAGGGATCCGACCCCGGGACGCTTCCTCCTCACCGGGTCGGCGCAATTGTTTGGGCTGCGCGAGATCCCGGACTTGCTGCCGGGCAGGGCAGAGACGATCGAGCTCTGGCCGCTCTCGCAAGGCGAACTTGCCGGGGCGGGCGACGGGTTCGTGGCGGCCCTGTTCGCCGGTGCGGCGAGGTCGGCGCCGCCGGTGTCCGACATGCACCGCGAGGACTACGTCGAGCGTGCGTTGAGGGGCGGCTATCCGGAGGCCGTCCGTCGGACGGATCCCGGCCGCCGCGCACGGTTCTTCGAGTCCTACATTTCCGATCTCGTCAACCGGGACGTCCGCCAGGTGAGCGATATCGGGCGCCCCGCCGACCTGCGCCGCCTCCTCGACGCGCTCGCTGCCCAGGCCGCCACGTTGGTGGTGCCCAATTCCCTGTCCGGTCGGCTGCAGGTACCCGCGAGCACTCTCAAGCGATACCTCGACCTGTTGGAGTTGGTCTACGTGGTTCGGCGGATCCCCGCTTGGTCGAACAATCTGACGGCTCGTGCCGTCAGCACGCCGAAGCTGATCATGACCGACTCGGGCTTGGCCGGCCACCTCACGGGCCTGACGCCGAAGCGGGCTGCGCACCCGACTGCCAACGTCGGCCCCCTCGTGGAGAACTTCGTTCTCGGCGAGCTGGCTCGTCAGCTCGGCTGGACAGAGGAGCCGGTTCGGCTCTACCACTACCGGGACCGCGACGGTTACGAGGTGGATGCGGTGCTCGAGCATTCAGGCGGGGAGGTCGTCGCTGTGGAGGTGAAGGCGGGCGAGACCGTCCGGAGCGAGGACTTCCGCGGAGTCCGCCAACTTGCCCGGAAGCTCGGCGACCGGTTGGTCGCGGGGATCGTGCTCTACTCAGGCCCCCAGGCGCTGCCGTTCGGTGACCGGTTGCGAGCGTGGCCGATTTCCTCGCTCTGGACGATGTCGTGAGCGTCCTCGTCGAGCAGATCGGGCTGCTGGTCACGAACGACCCGAGCGCCGGGCCTGGGGCGACGGGGGAGATCCCGAACGCGGCGCTCGCGCTGGACGGCGGGCGGGTCGCGTGGGTCGGGCCGGCGGCGGGCGCACCGGCGTGCGACCAGCGGGTGTCGGCGGGCGGGGGCGCGGTGATCCCGGGGTTCGTCGACTCGCACACGCACCTGGTGTTCGCGGGCGACCGGGCGGCGGAGTTCGAGGCTCGGATGGCGGGGCGGCCGTACGCCGCGGGCGGCATCGCGACGACCGTCGCGGCGACCCGGGCGGCGCCCGACGAGCTGCTGAGCGCGTCGGCGTCCCGCCTGATGGCCGAGCTCCGGGCGTCCGGCACGACCACGGTGGAGATCAAGTCCGGCTACGGGCTGACCGTCCGCGGGGAGGTGCGCCTCCTGCAGATCGCCCGCCAGTTCACCGACGAGACGACCTACCTCGGCGCGCACGTCGTCCCGTCCGAATACACCGACGACCCCGCCGGCTACGTCGACCTCGTCTGCGGGCCGATGCTCGCGGCCGCGGCGCCGCACGCCCGCTGGATCGACGTGTTCTGCGACCGGGGGGCGTTCGACGAGGACGCCGCGCGCGCGATCTGCCTGGCCGGTGCCCAGGCGGGCCTGACGCCGCGGCTGCACGCGGCCCAGCTGGGGCCGTCCGGGGCCGTCCGCCTGGCGGTGGAGCTGGGCGCCGCGTCCGCCGACCACTGCACCCACCTGACGGACGCGGACGTCGACGCGCTCGCCGGTTCGGCGACTGTCGCGACCCTGCTGCCGGGGGCCGAGTTCTCGACCCGCTCGCCGTACCCGGACGCGCGCCGTCTGCTCGACGCCGGCGTCACGGTCGCGCTGGCGTCCGACTGCAACCCGGGCTCGTCGTACACGACGTCGATGCCGCTGTGCGTCGCGCTCGCGGTCCGCGAGATGCGGATGACGCCGGCGGAGGCCGTGTGGGCCGCGACGGCCGGCGGCGCCCGCGCGCTGCGCCGGACCGACGTCGGTGTCCTGCGCCCGGGCGCCCGCGCGGACTTCGCCGTGCTCGCGGCGCCGTCCTACGTGCACCTGGCCTACCGGCCGGGGGTCCCCCTGGTCGCGGGAGTGTGGAAGGACGGGCGCCCGCTCTGACGGGGCGCGTCAGACGATGTTGTCGGCGACCTTCGCGACGACCCACCGCGCGACCGGGATGGCCGAGGGTGCGGCGGCGGCGAACATGCCGACGACGAGCACCGCCGCGAGGAGTCGGGTGCTGGTCGCCGGGCCCCCGCCGGACGACCGGAGAATGCGCAACATCTCGGCAGGATAACCGCCCCTGGGGCGAGATCCAGGGGTAGCTCACGAAAGTCTCTCTGGTCCCACCAGTCCGTCGAGTCAGTCCCGCGCCACCGGTCGGTCCGCTGTTCGCCACGTATCCGGACCGGTCGCGGGCTGCTGTGCCAGACTTCGCGTTCGGATTAAGAGGGCAAGTCAAGACAACCTGGGTCGGGCCCACTCGACCGGTTGGGACGCACGCCAGGCCCGGGGGGTCGCCTGGCGACGAGGGGAAACATGCGCGTAGGACGACTGACGGCGCTCGCCGTCGTCATCGCCGTGGCCTGCAGCGGCCAGGCGGTCCGGGCGGATTCCGGCGATTCGGGCTCAGCGGTCGGCCGCGCGGCGGCCCCGGTCTGGCCGCACTTCCGCCGACGCCGGCCTCGCTGACCGCGGAGCGGCTCCTGCAGGCGGCCTCCGACGCGCCCGTGGTGATCACCCGTGACGTGCGCGGTCTCGCGCACCGGGTGGGCACGACGGCCGGCCACGCCGATCCCGCTGCCCGCGGGCGTCTCGGCGGCCGCGCCCGCCGTCGAGCAGGCCCGCGCGCACCTGGACCGCGTCGCCGCCCTGTTCGGGCTGACGGACGTGGGCCGCGAGCTCGAGCTGATCCCGCTGCCGGAGGCGCTCGCGCCGGCCGCGGGCGACGGACCGGATCGTGAAGTTCCAGCAGGTCCGCGACGGGCTGCGCGTCCTCGGCGGCGAGCTGGTCGTCGTCGCTCGACGCCGCCGGCGCGCTGCTCTCCGTCCTCGGTGAGACCCTGCCCGGCTCGCTCGGCGCTCGCCCCCGCGGCCGCCGTCACCGCCGAGAGGGCGCGCGCGACGGCGCTGGCGGTCACCGCCCGGGCCCACCCGGCGTACTCGGCCGGGCAGCTGACCGCGAGCGACGCCGGAGCGCTGGTACCTCGACCCCGCCGCTGATCGGCGTCCCGGCCCAGGTCGCACATGCCGGCGGGCCCCGTCTGGCGCACGGAGGTGACCGGCCCGGCGGACGTCCGCGAGCTCGTCCTGGTCGACTCGCGCACCGGAACCGTCCCGCTGCAGCTGAACCAGATCGCGCACGCCCTCAACCAGGTCGTCTGCGACAAGGCGAACAAGCCCGACAAGAACGCGTCCGGCTCGGACTGCAAGACGCTCGTACGCGCGCAAGTCCCCGTCGACGACGCACGGGCACGTCCCAGGCGGACGAGGCGTACGACAACACGACGCGCACGTCGACGTACTTCAGCAAGTACCTCGAAGTCGACCTGACGAAGCTGCTCGGCGTCGACACCGGCGACGGCAAGAAGCTGCGCTCGACCGTCCGGTTCTGCCCCGGGACGACGCTGTGCTCGGCCACCGGCGGGACGCTGTTCGACAACGCGTTCTGGAACGGCCGCGGCATGTTCTACGGCAGCGGCTGGCAGAAGGGCGACGACGTCGTCGCGCACGAGCTCGGCCACGGGCTGACGGACAAGACCTCGCGGCTGCTGTACCTCTACCAGTCCGGCGCGATCAACGAGTCGATGTCGGACGTCATCGGCGAGCTGACCGACCTCACCGACGGCTTCGACGCGGACGGCATCCAGGTCGCCTGGACGATCGGGGAGGACGCCCCGCTCGACACGTTCCCGCTGCGCAACATGGCGCAGCCGCAGCAGACCCCGCTGAGCCCGCAGCCCGACCGGATGACCAGCCCGATCTACAACGATCGACCTGCTCTTCCAGGACTCCGGGTCCGTCCACGACAACAGCGGGGTCGGCAACAAGGCGGCGTACCTGATCGCCGAGGGCACCGGCGCCGAGACGTCCACGCCCGGCAAGTTCAACGGCCAGACCATCACCGGCCTCGGCATCCGCCAAGACCTCGGTGCTCTACCTGCGGGCGCAGCAGCTGCTGACGTCCGGCGCCGACTACGCCGACCTCGGCGGCGTGCTCGAGCCAGGCCTGCTCGGACCTCGTGGGCAAGTCGTGCGATCGCCAAGACCGACTGCACAGCGGTTGCGCGGGCGGTCACCGCGACCGAGATGGCCAAGCAGCCGACCGCGCGAGGCCGCGGCCGCCGCCCGAGGCCGGGTTCTGCCCGAGCGGGACGACCTGCGACAACTTCTTCGCGGACGGGTTCGAGACCGATCACCAAGCGCTGGTCCTACGGCAGCCGCTGGGTCCGGATCCGCGACTACGCGAAGGAGGGCGACTACAGCGTCTACGGCGTCGAGCCGGACTACGCGACGTCGAGTTCGCTCACCCTCGCGACGAGCTTCTCCGTCCCTAGGACGGTGCAGTCGTACCTGCGCTTCGCCCACCAGTACCGCCTCGACAGCGGCATCATCTTCGACAAGCTCGACCTTCCGATCGGCCTCGGGCCGTACTACGACGGCGCCCGGCTCGAGTACCAGGTCGACGGGCGCGGACTGGAGAGTCGGCGACCGGCCTGCCCTGGCAGATCGGCCCCCGCAAGAAGATCACGCCGGAGGGCGGCGGGCTCCTACACCGCCTTCGGCGGCGACAGCCACGGCTACGTCGCCAGCCGGGTCGACCTGACCTCGCTGGCCGGCAAGATCGTGAAGTTCCGCTGGAAGCTGTTCGGCGACAAGCAGATCGCGTTCGACGGCTGGACGATCGACGACGTCAAGCTGTTCGCCTGCGGCGGGAAGAAGCCCAGCAACGTCCCGACGATGACCGTGACCGCCGGCTCGAAGAAGGTCACCGTCGAGCTGGAAGGAGCCGCTGTACACCGCCGGCGGCATCACGGGCTACACGGTCGACCGCAGCGGCGCCTCGTCCGTCAAGGTCTCGAAGACCTCCCGGTCGTACACGTTCAAGGGCCTGAAGAAGGGCAAGAAGTACACCTTCACGATCGTCCCGAAGGCCAAGGGCGGCTCCGGCCCGACCTCCACCCGGACGGCCACGTCGAAGAAGTAGCCCTCGGGAACAAACGGCGAGCCTCCAGAGTTGAGCCGACCAGACTCAAACGATTTGACGGGCGACCGCCCAGTCCACAAACTTGAGCCAAGTCAGCTCAATGATCTTGTGGAGGATCACTCATGGCACGTGCGGTCGGCATCGACCTGGGCACGACGAACTCCGTCGTCGCCGTTCTCGAGGGTGGCGAGCCCACCGTCATCGCCAACGCCGAGGGCGCACGCACGACCCCGTCGGTCGTCGCGTTCGCGCGCAACGGCGAGGTGCTGGTCGGCGAGGTCGCCAAGCGCCAGGCGGTCACGAACATCGACCGGACGATCCGCTCGGTGAAGCGCGAGATGGGCACGACCTGGTCGCAGGAGATCGACGGCAAGCCGTTCACCCCGCAGCAGATCTCGGCGTTCGTCCTGCAGAAGCTGAAGCGGGACGCGGAGGCGTACCTCGGCGAGAAGGTGACGGACGCGGTGATCACCGTCCCGGCGTACTTCTCCGACGCCGAGCGCCAGGCGACGAAGGAGGCCGGCGAGATCGCGGGCCTCAACGTCCTGCGCATCATCAACGAGCCCACGTCGGCGGCGCTGGCGTACCGGCTCGACAAGGACTCGACCGAGCACCGCATCCTCGTCTTCGACCTCGGCGGCGGCACGTTCGACGTCAGCTGCTCGAGATCGACGAGGGCCTCGTCGAGGTGAAGGCCACCAGCGGCGACAACCGCCTCGGCGGCGACGACTGGGACCAGCGGATCATCGACCACCTGGTCCAGAAGTTCCGCGCGGCGAACGGCATCGACCTGTCGAAGGACAAGATGGCGATGCAGCGCGTCCGCGAGGCGGCCGAGAAGGCGAAGATCGAGCTCTCCTCGACCCAGCAGACCGCGATCAACCTGCCGTACATCACGCAGGACGCGGAGAAGAACGCCCTGTTCCTGGACGAGACGCTGACTCGCGCCGAGTTCCAGAAGCTGACGGCCGACCTGCTCGACCGCTGCCGCAAGCCGTTCCAGGCGGTCATGACGCGACGCGGGCATGAAGATCTCGAGCATCGACCACGTCGTCCTCGTCGGCGGCTCGACCCGCATGCCGGCCGTCGTCGAGCTGGTCAAGGAGCTCACCGGCGGCAAGGACCCGCACAAGGGCGTCAACCCCGACGAGGTCGTCGCGATCGGCGCGGCGCTGCAGGCCGGTGTCCTCAAGGGCGAGGTCAAGGACGTCCTGCTGCTCGACGTCACGCCGCTGTCCCTCGGCATCGAGACCAAGGGCGGGGTGATGGACAAGCTGATCGAGCGCAACACCACGATCCCGACCAAGCGCTCCCGCACGTACACGACGGCGGAGGACAACCAGCCGTCCGTGCTGATCCAGGTCTACCAGGGCGAGCGCGACTTCGCCCGCGACAACAAGTCGCTCGGCAACTTCGAGCTGACCGGTCTGCCGCCGGCGCCGCGCAACGTGCCGCAGATCGAGGTCACGTTCGACATCGACGCGAACGGCATCGTCCACGTCCAGGCGAAGGACCTCGGCACCGGCAAGGAGCAGTCGATGACCGTCACCGGCGGCTCGGCGCTGCCGCGCGAGGACATCGACCAGATGGTGCGCGACGCGGAGCAGTTCGCCGAGGACGACCGCAAGCGCCGCGAGGCCGTCGAGAACCGCAACCAGGCCGAGTCGCTGATCTACCAGACCGAGAAGTTCATCGGCGACAACGCCGACAAGTTCGCGGACGGCCCGGGCGCCGCCAACAAGGCCGAGGTCGAGGCCGCGATCGTCGACCTGCGCAAGGCGCTGGACGGCAACGACGACGACGCCGTCAAGGCCGCGACGCAGAAGGTCGCGACCGCGAGCCAGCAGCTCGGCGCGGCGATGTACGCGGCGTCCCAGCCGGGCGCCGAGGCCGGCCCGGGTGGCGGCGGCGGCAACGCCGAGGACGACGTGGTCGAGGCCGAGATCGTGGACGAGGGCGACGGCAAGTGAGCCCGGATCCCCGCGACGACCCCCGCTACACGGAGCCTCCTCCTGTGATCCGCGACAAGCGCCGGCTCGACCCGCAGACGGGCGCCCTGCGCCCCGACGTGGCGCCGGGCATCGTCGACCCGGTGGGCGGCACGGCACCGGCCGCCGAGCCGCCGCCCGGAGCCCCCGGCCAACGACGCCGTCGACGAGCTGGTCGCCCAGCTCGCCGAGCGGACGGCCGACCTGCAGCGCCTCCAGGCGGAGTACGTGAACTACCGCCGCCGGGTGGAGCGCGACCGCGAGGTCGTGCGCGACGTCGCCCTGATCGGGACGTTGACCGAGCTGCTGCCGATCCTCGACGACATCGGCCGCGCCCGCGCGCACGGCGAGCTCGCCGGCGGCTTCAAGCTCGTGGCCGAGTCGCTCGAGGCGACGGTCGCGAAGCTCGGGCTCGCCCCGTACGGCGACGAGGGCGACCCGTTCGACCCGCACCTGCACGAGGCGCTCATGCACGAGTTCTCCTCGGAGGTCTCGGAGCCGACGTGCGTGACGGTCCTCGCCCCGGGCTACCGGGTCGGGGAGCGGATCGTGCGCCCGGCGCGGGTCAAGGTGGCCGAGCCGGAGCCGGCGGACCCGTCCGGCGGCGCTTCGATCGTCGAGTGAGATTGCTTTGAGAGCCCAGGAAAGGGGGACGCCGTGAGCACCAAGGACTACCTGGACAAGGACCTGTACAAGGTGCTCGGCGTCCCCAAGGGCGCTCCGGCGGCCGACGTCAAGAAGGCCTACCGCAAGCTCGCGCGCGAGCTGCACCCGGACGCGAACAAGAACAACCCCGACGCCGAGGCGAAGTTCAAGGACGTCTCCGAGGCGTACCACATCCTCGGTGACGAGGGCCGGCGCAAGGAGTACGACGAGGCCCGCGCGCTGTTCGGCACCGGCGGCGGGCCGCGCCGGGCGCCGGGCGGCGGGCAGGCGTTCGACCCCCGCGACCTGTTCGGCGGGGGCGGCGGCGACGGCGGGCTCGGCGACATCCTCGGCGGCATCTTCAACCGCGGCCGGCCGGCGCACAACGCCGCGGCGGGGCGCGGACGTCGAGACCGAGGTGACGATCGACTTCGCGGCGGCGGTCGACGGCGTGACCGTCCCGCTGCGGCTCACGAGCGAGCGGGCCTGCGCGTCGTGCGCGGGCACCGGCGCCAGGTCCGGGACGACCCCGCGGGTCTGCCCGAACTGCGAGGGCACCGGGTCGGCCGCGCGCAACCTCGGCGGCTTCGCGGTGTCCGAGCCGTGCCAGGCGTGCCGCGGCCGCGGCCTGGTCGTCGACAACCCGTGCCCGTCCTGTCTCGGCAGCGGCCGCGGGGCGAGCACGCGGACGATGAACACGCGGATCCCCGCGGGTGTGACGGACGGTCAGAGGATCAAGCTCAAGGGCAAGGGTGCCCCCGGCGAAGGCGGCGGCCCGGCCGGCGACCTGTTCGTCGTCGTGCACGTTCGCCCGCACCCGGTGTTCGGCCGGCGCGGCGAGCACCTGACGGTCACGGTGCCGATCACGTTCGCCGAGGCGGCCCTGGGCGCCGAGATCAAGGTCCCGACGCTGAACGGGGCGCCGGTGACGCTGCGCCTGGCGCCCGGCACGAACAACGGTCGCACCATGCGGGTCCGCGGCCGCGGCTCCTCCCACAAGGACGGCACGCGCGGCGACCTGCTGGTCACCGTGTCCGTCGCCGTCCCGACGGAACTGAACGACGACGCGCGCGCCGCCCTGGCCGCGTTCGCCGAAGCCACCGCCGGTGACGACCCCCGCGCCGAGCTGTGGTCCGCCGCGGCGAAGGCCGCCGGCGGCGGAGACGGGTCGGAGGCGTGAGATGACGCGCGAGGGCGGTTTCGAGCTGACGGAGGAGACGCCGGTCTACGTCATCTCGGTCGCCGCGGAGCTCTCCGGCCTGCACCCGCAGACCCTGCGGCAGTACGACCGGCTCGGCCTGGTCTCGCCGGGGCGCGCGTCCGGGCGGGGCCGGCGCTACTCGGCCCGCGACGTGCACCGCCTGCGGGAGGTCGCCCGGCTCTCGCAGGAGGAGGGCATCAACCTCGCCGGCATCAAGCGCATTCTCGAGCTCGAGAACGCGACGGACGCGATGGCCGCCCACATCGCCGCTCTGGAGGCGGACCTCGCCCTCGCCCTGGGCGCGCTGCGCGAGCAGCAGAACGAGCGCAACTCGTACACCCGGATGAACCTGCCCGTGGTGATGACGCCCCCGACGGGCACCTCGCTCGTCGTCTGGCGCCCCACGCGCCGGCCCCCGCCCTTCTAGCTCTTTCAGCTCGGAGAGGACTGTCATGGACGCCGAAAAGCTGACGACCCGCGCCCAGGAGGCGTTCTCCACCGCCGTCCGGCGCGCCTCGACCTCGGGGCACTCCCAGATCGAGCCCGTCCACCTGCTCGTCGCGCTGCTCGCCCAGCCCGACGGCACCGCCCGCCCGCTGCTGGCCGCCGCCGGCGCCGACCCGGCCGCGCTGGCCGCGGCCGCCGAGGCGCTGCTCGCCCGCATCCCCGCCGCGAGCGGGGCGACGGTCGCCGCGCCGGGCGTCTCGCGCCAGGCGTACGCGGCGCTGCAGGCCGCCGCCGACCGGGCCGAGCAACTCGGGGACGCGTACGTTGCGACCGAGCACCTGCTCGTCGGCCTCGCGACCGGCCCGAGCGACGTCGCCACCCTCCTGAGTGAGCGTCAGATCACGCCGGAGAAGCTGCTCGCGGCCTTCGCTTCCGTCCGGGGGGGCGCCCGGGTCACCTCGCCGGAGGCGGAGGCGACCTACCAGGCGCTGGAGAAGTACGGCGTCGACCTGACCCAAGCCGCCCGGGACGGCAAGCTCGACCCCGTCATCGGGCGGGACGCGGAGATCCGCCGGGTCGTGCAGGTCCTCTCGCGCCGGACGAAGAACAACCCCGTCCTGATCGGCGAACCGGGCGTCGGCAAGACCGCCGTCGTCGAGGGCCTCGCCCAGCGCATTGTCGCCGGTGACGTCCCGGAGTCCCTGCGCGGCAAGCGTCTGATCTCCCTCGACCTGGCCGCGATGGTCGCCGGCGCGAAGTACCGCGGCGAGTTCGAGGAACGGCTCAAGGCCGTCCTGAACGACATCAAGGCCTCGGACGGGCAGGTCGTCACATTCATCGACGAGCTGCACACGGTCGTGGGCGCCGGCGCCGCCGAGGGCTCGATGGACGCGGGCAACATGCTCAAGCCGATGCTGGCCCGCGGCGAGCTGCGGATGGTCGGCGCGACCACGCTCGACGAGTACCGCGAGCGGATCGAGAAGGACCCCGCGCTGGAGCGGCGGTTCCAGCAGGTCCTCGTCGGCGAGCCTTCGGTGGAGGACACCATCGGCATCCTGCGCGGCCTGCGCGGGCGCTACGAGGCGCACCACAAGGTGGAGATCGCCGACTCGGCGCTGGTCGCCGCCGCGACCCTGTCCGACCGCTACATCTCCGGGCGGTTCCTGCCCGACAAGGCGATCGACCTGGTGGACGAGGCGGCGTCCCGGCTGCGGATGGAGATCGACTCGCGGCCCGTCGAGGTCGACGAGCTCCAGCGCGCGGTCGACCGCCTGCGCATGGAGGAGATGGCCCTGTCCCGCGAGGGCGACGAGGCCAGCAAGGCCCGGCTGGTCAAACTGCACAAGGAACTGGCGGACCGTCAGGAGCAGCTGAATTCGCTCAACGCCCGCTGGGACCTGGAGAAGTCCGGCCTGAACCGCGTCGGCGAGCTGAAGAAGCGCCTGGACGACACCCGCGGGCAGGCCGAGCGGCTCCAGCGCGACGGGGAGTGGGAGGCCGCGTCCCGCCTGCTGTACGCGGACATCCCGGCCCTGGAGAAGGAGCTGGCGGACGCGTCGACCGCCGCCGAGACCGTCGACACCCGCAAGGCGATGGTGAAGGAGAAGGTCGGCGCGGACGACGTCGCCGAGGTCGTCGGGGCCTGGACGGGCATCCCGGTGGGCCGCCTGCTCGAGGGCGAGTCGGCGAAGCTGCTGCGCATGGAGGACTCGCTCGGCGAGCGCCTCATCGGCCAAGCGGAAGCGGTTACGGCGGTTTCCGATGCCGTCCGGCGCAGTCGCGCCGGCATCGCCGACCCCGACCGTCCGACCGGCTCGTTCCTGTTCCTCGGCCCGACCGGCGTCGGCAAGACCGAGTTGGCGAAGTCGCTCGCGGACTACCTGTTCGACGACGAGCACGCCCTCGTCCGGATCGACATGAGCGAGTACGGCGAGAAGCACTCCGTCGCCCGACTGCTGGGCGCGCCCCCCGGGTACGTCGGCTACGACGAAGGCGGGCAGCTCACGGAGGCGGTGCGGCGCCGCCCGTACACCGTGATCCTGCTGGACGAGGTCGAGAAGGCCCACCCGGAGGTGTTCGACGTCCTGCTCCAGGTGCTCGACGACGGGCGCCTGACGGACGGTCAGGGGCGCACGGTCGACTTCCGCAACGCGATCCTCGTCCTCACGTCCAACCTGGGGTCGAGCTACCTGACCGACCCGACGATGGACGACGACGCCCGCCGCGCCGCGGTTCTGGCCGCCGTCCGGGCCTCCTTCAAGCCGGAGTTCGTCAACCGCCTCGACGACATCGTGGTGTTCCGGGCGCTGACGACCGAGGACCTCACCTCGATCGTCGCGATCCAGGTCGCGCGCCTCGCGGCCCGGCTCGCCGATCGCCGGATCACCCTGCGGGTCACCGAGGCCGCGCAGGAATGGCTCGCGGCGACCGGCTACGACCCGGTGTACGGCGCGCGCCCGTTGCGCCGGCTGATCCAGACGGCGATCGGCGACCGGCTCGCGAAGGAACTGCTCGCCGGCCGCATCGCCGACGGCGACACGGTCGAGGTCGACCTCGCCGACGGCAAGGACGCCCTGTCGGTGGCGGTGGTGACGAAGTCGCTCTGAGGCCGCCCCTCAGACGGCGGCGGCGTCGAGCTTGCGGCGCGCGGCCCGGGCGCGCCGGCTGCGCCGCTTGACGAGCCAGATCGTCACGCCGGTGATGCCGAGCAGGACGGGCGCGAGCCCGAAGACGACCCCGACGAGCAACCGCGGGATCCACGGGACGAACGAGCCGAAGTGCAGCCCGTCCTGCCAGCTCTCCCAGAACTTCACGGTGATCGGGCCCTCGACCTTGCCGCGGTCGCGGACGCCGCCGCCGTGGCTGTCGACGGTGACCTCCACGTTGCCGGGAGAGGTCGAGTCCTTGTCGACGTCGAAGCCCTCCACCATGCGGAACTCGTAGCTCCCGCCCTCCTCGTGCGGGTCGTCCACGTCGACGCCGACGATGCGTGCGTCCGGGTGCAGGGCGACGGCGACCGCCTGCGCCTGCGCCCTCGAGAGCCGCTTCCCGGTGCCGGGTTCGGGATCCTCCGTGTCCGGGGGCTCGGCGCCGGGCAGCGCCCAGTAGTACGCCTTGGCCGGCCAGTCGAACTCGAAGTTCGCGCCGGAGACGCCCCACATGAGCAGCATCGGCACGGAGATGATGCCGACCACCTTGTGCAGGTCGAGGTCGCGCGCGTAGCTGCCCCGGCCGCGGCGTATTCGGAAGCCCGTGGCGAACTTGCGGATCGTGGGCCACCAGATCACGACGCCTGACACGCACAGGAACGTCAGCAGGACGCCGAGCGTGCCGAGGACCAGCGACTTCACCTCGACGTCGCCCCACAGCGTGCCGTCCATGAACGGCACGAAGCCGGGGTCGTCGTTGCTGCCGAGCGCGTTCTCGTGCAGGTTGTCGAGGAAGCGCAGGTAGCCCGGTTCCATGACGCCGACGTCGTTGATCACCCGGGCCCCCGGGTCGACGAAGGCGGTCAGGGCCGGTCCCTCGTCGTCGTCCCCCGAGACCGTCCAGACGCCGCGGAAGCGACGAACCTGGACGGGCTCCAGATCCGGGCGTTGCTTCTCGACCAGGGCGAGCGCCTGCAGGGCGGTCATCTGGTTCGGGCCGGCCGAGTGGTGGTAGCGGTCGCCCTGGCCGACGCGCATCAGGTCGGGGGCCATCAGAAGGACCGCCCCGGAGACGCACTCGAGCAGGAGGAGCAGGCCCAGCGCCATCGACGTCCAGCGGTGCAGGCGATTGAACCACTGCTTTGCCACCGACGCGCGCTTGCGCTTCTTGCGCGGGGCGCCCGGCCGCCGTCCCGGTGGCGTCGCAGCCCTGGCGGGGGCGGCACGGACCGCCGCCGAGACCGACGGCGTCGCGGCAGTCTCGGGCAGGGCGGTGTCGCTGGACATCGCCCTCCTGGCGTAGATTAGGTGAGGCTCACCTAAGTCAGATTCACCTCACCCTAATCCACCGGACGTCCTGGCGGGAAGCCGTCCAGGGCCGGAAGCCGTTGCCGTTCAGCGAGCCTGGACGTTGACCCAGGTGCGCCAGGCCGAGTCCCAGCTGTCCGCGTCGCAGGGCAGGAGGGGCGTGGCCGCGAGGGCGCGGGCGCGCAACTCCTGGTGCTTGAGCGCGAACGTGTCGGTCTCGGGGATCGACTGGTCGACGACGCTCGCCAGCGGATGCACGGCGGGCGGGGTCACCGGGTCGGGCTCGGGCTGGCCGGACCACTTGTCGAAGGTGCACTCGGTCAGCGCGTGCATGATCTTGCGCTGCAGCAGGATGCGGACGGTCATGGGCAGGACGTCGCCGTGCTCGCCGCGCTGCTTGCGGGCGTAGCGGACGGCCTTGGCCTCCGCGCTGCACTGCAGCGAGCAGTACGGGGTGGGGCGCGTGCGGGCGGGGAAGCGCCCGTCGCAGTTCGCGCACAGGTAGGTCGCCGGGCGGAGCAGCGTCGGCGGCGTGACCGCGGGCGCCGCAGCGGCGTGGCGCGCAGGCTCCACGACCCTGGCCGGAACGACGGAAGCGGCGGCCGGTTCGTCGACCGGAGCCGGCTGGGCGGGCTGGACGCTGCGCAGGACGGCGGCGAGCCGGGCGGCGGGCGCTGCCGGCTCGGCGACGTCGGCCTCGGCCAGGCTGATCGGGGACGTGTCGTCCGGCGCCGGGGTGCCCCCCGCCGCGGTGGGGCGCTCGTCTGTGGGCACAGGGCTGAGCTGCGGGCCCCAGAATCCCGCCAGGGGGGTGGCCTCCGCGGCCTGTCCTCGTGATGCCGTCATAACGCCGAGTATGCGTTGTGTAGGCGACCATTTCTCGCGTTTCGCCAGACCCCTCCCGTGGTTCGGGCCACTGCCCGCGTTTGAAGGGCCCCAGGTACGACACACTCGTCCCATGCGAGGTGCAGGGTCTCGGCCCGGACCGAGGTGGCGCCGTGGTTGACCACCATCGGCCGCTTCCGCCGCTGACCGAAGAGGTCCGTGAGGCAGCCCGGAAGCGACCGGGGGGCTGGGTGTATGCCGTCGACCCGGAGTTCGACGGGTCCGCGTCCGTCCCGCGCCGCGGGATCATCGGCGCCTGGCGGGTCGACGGGCTCGGCCGCCTCACTGGCGAGTTCAAGCACAACCCGGAGTACGTACCGTCCGAGGGAGCGCTCGAGTTACCTGTGCCGACTGACGAGCTCGACGAGACCCTGCAACGGGCGGCCTACCGCCAGGCGGACGAGGGGGAGGTCCTCGCAGCCGTCCTCGACGCGGAGCTGTGGCTGCCCAGCTCCGGCCGCCCCGGCCTGCTCAGCGTCGCCGACGACCGGGGCGGGTGGGTCATCCAGGCGTTCAGCTCGCTCGAGCACGCCGAGTCGTCCTCGAAGGAACGCCTGGCCGAGCACGCCCCCGAGGACACCGCCGCCTGGCAGCGCCGGGCGGGCCGCGAACTCGCCGCCGCCTGGCCGGTCGGGCACGACCTCGAGGTCAACCCCGGCTCCCCGACGGCGGTCCGCATCACCGGCGCCCAGCTCCGCGCCGCGGCCGTAAATCGAGACGCCTGACTCGGCAGGCGGAAGGCGCACGCGCGAGCGTTCGCGGGCGGAGCCCGCAATGACTAGTGCCGGACGAAGACGTCGCCTTCGCGGTTGCGGTCCCCGGCGACGAGGTTGGACGAGTCCGAGACGAAGACGACCTTGCTGCCGTCCCGGCTGATCGCCGGCGTCGCGCTGAGCTCGTTGCCCTGCTTGCCGTCGCTGCTCACGCTCATCCGGGTGGTCTTCTTCGACGCCAGCTCGTGCAGGAAGATCTCGCGCTTCCTGTTGGTGTCGTCCCCGACGAGGTTCTCGGCGGACGAGGTGAACGCGACCTTCGAGCCGTCGCCGCTGATCGCGGCGCCGTAGCTGCCCTGGGTGCCCTGGACGCCGGCGCTCGACCGGCTGATCAGCTCGGACAGCCCGGTCTGCATGTCCTTGACGAACACGTCCGACTCGTAGTTGGTGTCGCCCTCGATGAGGGGGTTGGTGCCGCGGGGCAGGAGCTTGGCGTGGTCGAGCTGGAGGAAGTCCGTGGACACGATGTTCGACGCCACCGACTCGAACGCGACGAAGCGGCCGTCGTCGCTGATCGACGGGAAGTCGCTGTTCGCGTTGGTCTCCTGGCCGATGTTCGTGGTCGTCACCCGCTGGGTGGTCCCGGTCTGCCGGTCGCGGACGAAGATGTCGTCCCGCTTGTTGTAGTCGCCGGGCAGGATGTTGTCGGCGGAGCTCGTGAAGGCGACGAAGCGCCCCGTCCGGCTGATGGTCGCGTTGCCGCTGCTGCCCGTGGCCTGCGCCCCGAGCAGCGGCTTGCTTATCCACTCGACGGCCCCGGTGACCCGGTTCATGACGTAGATGTCGGCCGGGTAGTCCGCCTGGTTCGGGAGGATGTTCGTCGCGAGCGACTCGAACTCGATGTGCATGCCGTCGCCGCTGATCGTGGCGTAACCGCTCTGGCCGTCCGCTTCCTTGCCGTCGAACCCCTTGCTGACCCGGACGGTCGAACCGTCCTGACGGTCGTGCAGGAACGCGTCGCCCTTGCGGTTCAGGTCGCCCATGACGAGGTTCGAGGCGAACGAGTCGAACACGATGAAGCGGCCGTCGTCGCTGATCGAGGGGTTGTAGCTGTTCTCGTTGCCCTGCTTGCCCTTGGTGCTGACGCTGATCCGCGAGATCTTGCCGGTCTCGGTGTCGCGCAGGAACACGTCGGCCTTGCGGTTGGTGTCCTTCGGGACGAGGTTCGAGGCCTCCGAGACGAACGCGACGTAGCGGCCGTCCGCGCTGGCCGAGGGGGTGAAGCTCGAGTTGTTCGCCGCCTTCGCCCCCGTGCCGCCGCTGATCAGGGCCGTCCCGTGGACCGCGGCCTGAGCGCTTGCCGCGGGACCGATCGCCAGTGCGCCGAGCGCGAGGCCGACCGAGGTCACGGCGGCGACGGGGCGGAGCGAACGGAAGGGTGTCGTCATCGAGCCCGTCCCCTTCTGGGTTCGGCGTGACAGGAAGCACGCAGCTAGGGCAAACGGTACGGGAACGTACGGGGCCGGGAACATACCCCGGCCGAGGGTGAGATGCGCTATTTCGCGTCCGTCCGGCCCAGCGCGGTCCGCCCGTTCGGCTGACCCGCCCCCGCGGTCCCGCCGGATAGAACTGAACCCAGGGGATTCGGACGGGGGTGGGGGCTCATGCGCGAGGCACGCCTACGGGCGGTCGACAGCGGCTGGCAGGAGACGTACGGCCTGCAGTACGCGACGATCCACGGCCACCGCCGCGCGTTCGTCCACGCGGGGTCGGGTCCGGCGCTGCTGCTGATCCACGGCATCGGCGACAGCTCGGCCACGTGGAACACCCTGATCCCCGCGCTGGCCGAGCACTTCACCGTCATCGCGCCGGACCTGCTCGGGCACGGTGCCTCGGCCGCCCCGCGGGCCGACTACACCATCGCCTCCTACGCCAACGGCATGCGCGACCTGCTGAGTTACCTCGGCATCGAGCGCGCGACCGTCGTGGGGCACTCGCTCGGCGGCGGCGTCGCGATGCAGCTGGCCTACCAGTTCCCGCACCTCGTCGACCGGCTCGTCCTGGTCAGCAGCGGCGGCGCCGGCCGCGAGGTGCACCCCGTCCTGCGCCTGGCCGCGGCGCCCGGCGCGGAACGCGTCCTGCCGCTCCTGAGCACGCCGGCCGCGCGCTTCGTCGGCCGGATGATGACCAGGGTGCTGGACGTTCTCGGCGTCGACTCCGGTGTGGAGGCCGAGGAGGTCACGCGCACGCTGGACGCGCTGCCCGACCACGCGACGCGCAGCGCGTTCTGCCGGACCCTGCGTTCCGTCGTGGACGGGACGGGGCAGCTCGTCACGATGCTCGACCGCTGCTACCTGTCCGAGGCCGTCCCGACCATGCTCGTGTGGGGTGCGCAGGACAAGGTGATCCCGGTCGAGCACGCGTACACCGCGGCAGCGGCGATGCCGTCCGCCCGCATCGAGGTCTTCGCCCAGGCCGCACACTTCCCGCACCACTCGGACCCGCCTCGCTTCCTCGCGGCGCTCGCCGACTTCTGCGCCTGCAACCCGCCGGCCGAGCACGACGCAGCCGCCTGGCGCGAGCGGCTGCGCGGCGGGGCGTGCACCGCGGGCGATCCGGGCGATCTCGCCGACGTCGCCGAACGCCCGCACCTGCGAGCGGCCGCGGACCCGACCGGCGCCTGACCTCCGGCCGGGGCTATCTTGATCGGCCTACCGCTACCCGGGGGCGATTCGTGCACCAGGTCCTGCACCGAGGCGTGCCGTCGCCGTGCTGACCCGCATCCGCGCGCTGGCGCCGCCCGGCCGCGCCGCCGACCTCGACCTGGCCGTCGACCTCGCTGCCGGCCCGACGAAGACCCACTCGCTCGCGTCCGTCCGGGTCGCGCACGAGACCGCGCGGCTCGAGCTCCACGTCCTGTTCGGGGGGCACCAGGCGGTGCTCACCACACCCGGGGGCAGGTGCTCCGAGCTGGTCGCGGCGCAGCCCGGGCACACGGCCGGCCTGCCGGAGACCCTCGCCCAGGAGCCGTGGGCGGGGCTGCACTACACCTTCAAGTCCAGCGTCCAGCAGCTGTCGTCGTGGGAGTTCTCCTACGCGATCTTCCGTCTGCACACCGATCTGGACGGCCGCCCGGGCGCGATCCTCGGCATGTTCGACGGGGACGGCGGCGACGTCATTGCGCTGCGCTCCGACCGCGTGCCCGCGGGCATCCGGTGGAGCGCGTGGCACGCCTTCCCCGCGACGGGCGAACTCGTCTCGACGCGCGCCACCGTCGACTGGTCCTAGCCGAAGGCTGGTCTCAGGCCCCGAAGGCAGTGCCCAAGCGGTCGAGCGCGGCGGTGAGCACCTCGGGGCGCTTGCAGAACGCCCAGCGGACGAGGGGGCGCCCGGCCTCGACGTCGTCGTAGAAAACCTGGGTCGGGATCGCGACGACCCCGGCCTTCGCCGGCAGGTCGCGGCAGAACGCCATCCCGTCGGTGAGCCCCAGCGGTCGGATGTCGGTCGTCACGAAGTACGTCGCCGCCGGCCGGTAGACCCCGAAGCCGAGCGCCGCGAGGCCGTCGCAGAGCAGGTCGCGGCGCTCGCGCAGACCGTCGCGCAGGCCGGCGAAGTACGCGTCCGGCAGGCCCGAGGCCGTGCGCGATCGCCGGCTGGAACGGCGCCCCCGACACGTACGTCAGGAACTGCTTGGCGGTGCGGACGGCGGCGAGCAGGTCCGGCGGGGCACAGGCCCAGCCGATCTTCCAGCCGGTGAACGAGAAAGTCTTCCCGCCGGACGAGATCGTCACCGTCCGCTCGCGCATGCCGGGCAGGGTCGCGATCGGGACGTGCTCGCCGTCGTAGACCAGGTGCTCGTACACCTCGTCGGAGATGACGACCAGGTCGTGCGCGATCGCGACGTCGGCGACCGCGGCGAGCTCGGCGCGGTTCAGCACCGTGCCGGTCGGGTTGTGCGGGGTGTTCAGCAGGATCACGCGGGTCCGGTCGGTGACGGCCGCGCGCAGCTCGTCGATCGGCAGCCGGAAGTCCGGGCCGCGCAGGGTCACCGGCACCCGCTGCCCACCCGCCATCGCGATGTTCGCGACGTAGGAGTCGAAGTACGGCTCGAGCGAGATGACCTCGTCGCCCGGTTCGACGAGCCCGAGGACGGCGGCGGCGATCGCCTCCGTCGCGCCGGCGGTGACGAGCATCTCCGTGTCCGGGTCGTACGCGAAGCCCGTAGAAGCGCTGCTGGTGCGCGGAGATCGCCGCGCGCAGCGCCGGGATCCCCGGGCCGGGCGGGTACTGGTTCGCCCCGCCGCGGATCGCCGCCACGGCCGCCTCGACGACCTCGGCCGGGCCGTCCGTGTCGGGGAAGCCCTGCCCGAGGTTGATCGAGCCCGTCGCCACGGCGAGCGCGGACATCTCCGCGAAGATCGTCGTGCCCAGGCCGTTCAGGCGGCTCGCCATGCGGGTGCGCATGGCTGTGGACCTTAACGCCGTGGGTAGGGTCCTTCCCCGAGCGACTCGAGCGAGCGAGGAACGAGCGAGCGAGACAAGGGAGCCTGGATTGCCCACCGCGCTGATCACCGGGCCGACCTCGGGGATCGGCAACGCGTTCGCGCGGCAGCTCGCGGCCGCCGGCTGGGACCTCGTGCTCGTCTCCCGCGACGCCGCGCGCCTCGAGCAGGTCGCAGCCGGGCTCCGCGCCGCGCACGGGATCGACGTCGAGGTCCTGCCGGCCGACCTGGCCGACGCGGGCGCCCGGGCGAAGGTCGCCGACCGGCTCGCCGAGGACGCGCGGCCGGTCGACCTGCTCGTCAACAACGCCGGGTACTCGACGCCGTCACGCATGTTGGAGGCGTCCTACGCAGCCGAGGCCGAGGTGCTCGACGTCCTGGTCGTCGCGGTGCTGCAGCTCTCGCACGCGGCCGCGCGGGCGATGGTCACGCGCGGCCGGGGCGGGATCGTCAACGTCTCGTCGGTCGCCGGGCTACCTGCCCCGCGGGACGTACGGGGCCGCCAAGTCGTGGGTGACCAGCTTCAGCCGCTCACTCGCCGGCGAGGCTCGCCGGGACGGGCGTCCGGGTCGTCGCGACGTGTCCCGGGCTTCACCCGCACGGAGTTCCACGCTCGGGGTGGGTTCGACCTGGCCAAGATCCCGAACTTCATGTGGCTGGACGCGGACGCAGGTCGCGGCCGACGCCCTGCGCGCCCTTGCCGCCGGGCCGCGACGTCACCGTCCCGGGGGCGCAGTGGAAGGCGATCACCGCGTTCGTGAAGCACGCCCCGCTCGGAATGCTCCTGCGGGTCACCAGAGATGTCGGCCGACACTCGGGGGGCTCCGCCCCCAGTGCCCCCCGAACCCCAGAGCTCGCGAAACGCCGACCGAGATCAAGATCGAGAGAATGGAACGCCATGACTGAGCTCGAGAAGCCCGAGATCGACTTCCCCGAGGGCGAGCCGCCCACGGAGCTGGAGATCACCGACCTCGTCGTCGGCCCGGGCGCGGAGGCGAACGCCGGCCACCACGTGACCGTGCACTACGTGGGCGTCGCGTTCTCCACCGGCGAGGAGTTCGACGCGAGCTGGGACCGCGGCCAGCCGCTGCAGTTCCGCCTCGGCGCCGGCCAGGTCATCACGGGCTGGGACGAGGGCGTCGCGGGCATGCGGGTCGGCGGCCGACGCAAGCTCGTCATCCCGCCGGACAAGGCCTACGGCGACCGCGGCGCCGGCGGCGTCATCAAGCCCGGCGAGACGCTGATCTTCGTGGTGGACCTGCTCGGCTGACCCGGTGCGTCCGGCAATCCGCCCGTTATATAGGACGCTCGCTGCCGGACGCACGGGTCAGAACACGTTGCGGACGCCGGGGATCCGGCGTCCGACCGCGGTGATCGCGACGGACGCGGCGAGCGTGGCGGCGAGGATGCCGCCGGCGTGCTCAGAGACCCCGGTGACCGTCGGCGGGTAGACCGTGTGGTCGCGGATCTGCGTCAGCACGGCGGGGTGCACGAGGTACACACCGAAGCTCAGCGCGGAGAGCCGCTGGATCGACGCGGGACGGCCCCGCCGAGCGCGGCCTTGCGCCGCGCCGAGCGCCCGGAACAGCACGAACGCGCCGAGCGCGGTCATCAGCACGGTCGGCGAGAGCGGCATGACGAAGTACTCGTCCTTCATCTCCCAGCGGGCGATGTTCATCAGCGCCCAGGTGCCGACGGTCGTCGACAGCGACGCCCGACGCCGACGGCGACCGCCGCGCCGCGCACGAGGCGCTTCGTCAGCGGCAGCTGCTGCAGGTACCAGCCGGCCACGAAGTACCCCGCGTACGGCAGGAACTGCGTGACGGCGTTGGTCTGGCCCGGTCTCCAGCAGCATCGGACAGCGCCTGGTCGGCGACCCCGACGGCGAGCAGGACGGCGGCGAACAGCCCGACCGTCCGGGGCTTGGCGTTCAGCGACGACGATCCGCAGGAACGGGCTGATCGCGTACAGGCCGGCGAGGACGAACAGGAAGTACAGGTGGTAGTACGGCTTGCCGGTGGCGACGTCGATCGCGGCCTCGCGCAGGGTCAGGCCCTCGGGTGCGGTCAGCGCCCGTAGCCCCAGGTAGAAGGCGCGACCAGACCGCGAGCGGGATGCCGACCCGGCGCAGGCGGCGCCGGTAGAACGTGCCGCACCGGCATCCCGCCGACGGCGCCAGCAGCAGCGCGCCGCTGATCAGGATGAAGATCGGGACGCAGAAGCGGGTCACCGCGTTGATCGCCCGCTGCCGTCCACCAGGCGCCCGGAGTTCTTGTCGGTGAGGTCGTAGAGCATCGCCGGGGAGATCACGTGGACGGTGACGACCGCGAGCATGCCGGCGACGCGGGCGAAGTCCATCCACGCGGTGTCCGCGCGGCGGTTCGGTCGCGGGACCGGGGCGCCGGAGTTGCGGGTGCCGTGTTCGACGGTGGTCTGCACCGGCGCCGGAGCGAGCGCCGGGGCAGGGGGCAACCCGGACATGCCGGGCGTCCTACCCACCGGTTCGTCGCGGGGACCTACGCGTCACGAACCGTGACCGATCGCGACGCCCTGCTGGACCTCATCAAGGACCGGGCCGTCGTCCACGGCAAGGTCGTCCTGTCCTCCGGCCGCGAGGCCGACTACTACGTCGACCTGCGCCGGGTGACCCTGGACGCCGAGGCGGCGCCCCTGGTCGGGCGCGTGATGCTCGAGGCGACCGCCGGTCTGGAGTACGACGCCGTCGGCGGGCTCACCCTCGGCGCCGACCCCGTCGCCGCCGCGATGCTGCACGCGGCCGCCGCGTCCGGCCGGCGGCTCGACGCGTTCGTCGTCCGCAAGGAGGAGAAGCAGCACGGCCTCCAGCGGCGCATCGAGGGCCCGGACGTCGCGGGCCGCCGCGTCCTCGCGGTGGAGGACACGTCGACGACCGGCGGTTCGGTCATGACCGCGGTCGAGGCGCTGCGCGAGGCCGGGGCCGACGGTCGTCGGCGTCGCCGTCATCGTCGAGCGGGGCGCGCGGCCGAAGATCGACGCCGAGGGCCTGACGTACCTCGCCGCGTACGAGCTCGACGGACCTGGGGCTCTAGTTACAGCGACTTCTCGATCTCCGCCTGCGCGGCGGGCTGAGCGCGGACCTGGCGTTCTCCGCTCCTTGCGCAGGTGGAAGACGATCGGCAGGAAGGACGCGACCACGACGCCGATCATGATCATCTCGATGTGGTCGCGGACGAAGTCGACCTCGCCGAGCTGGTAGCCGAGCGCGGTCATGCCCGCGGCCCAGACGCCGCCGCCGATGAAGCTGTAGATCGTGAAGACCTTGAAGTTCATCCGGCAGGCGCCGGCCATGAACGTGATCAGCGTCCGGACGATCGGCACGAACCGCGCCAGCAGGATCGCGCGGCCGCCGTACTGCTCGAGGAACTCCGACGTCCGGTCGACGTACTGCTGTTTGAAGATGCGGGAGTTCGGCCGCGAGAACACGGCGGGCCCGGCCTTGCGCCCGATCAGGTAGCCGACCTGGTTGCCGAGGAAGGCGGCCATCCACAGGCACAGGCAGGCGAACCACAGCGGCTGGTCGAGGTACTTGCCGTCGGAGAGCAGCAGGCCCGCGGTGAACAGCAGGCTGTCGCCGGGGAAGAACATCCCGATCAGCAGGCCGCCCTCGGCGAAGATCACGAGGAGCAGCCCGACGAACCCGGCGGTGGAGATCAAGTGCTCGGGTTCCAGCCAGGACGGCATGAGCGCGACGGTCACGACGCCGCCGAGGTTATCGGCCGGACGTGTGCGTCGGGGCGTCCTCGCTGTGACCGGCCTGTGGATTCGCGCCGTTCGCCGCCCGCTTCGCCGCCCGCTTGCGCCGCACCCAGCGGACGACCGCGACGATGATCGCGGTCAGGATCGACACCCCCGCGACGACGATCGCGGCGGCGCGCAGCCAGTCGATCTCGTAGGCGTAGTACCCGAGCAGGACGAGGCCGGCGCCCCAGCTCAGCGCGCCGATCACGTTGGCGACGAGGAAGCGCCGGTACGGCATCCGCGCGATGCCGGCGACGACCGGCGTGGCCGTGCGGATCCAGGGGAACCAGCGCGCGGCGACGACGGCGAGCGCGCCGTGGCGTTCGTAGAAGGCCTCGGCCTCGGCGACGTGCGACCGCATCCGTGGTTTCCTCTCCAGCCACGGACGGCCGAGTTTCTTGCCCGTGCAGGTAGCCGACCGCGTCGCCGAGGATCGCGGCGACCGTGACCCCGACGACCATCGCGACGAGCGGAGACGTCGGAGTCGGGCGAGGCCGCGAGGAGGCCGGCGGCGAACAGGATCGAGTCGCCGGGCAGGAAGAAGCCGAGCAGGATGCCGGACTCGACGAACACGAACCCGATGACGACGAGGTAGACCGACGGCCGTCGCGAAGCCGCCCAGATCGAGCGTCGGCTCGATACCCGCGGCGAGGATCACAACGCGAGCTTAGGCGGTGACCTCCGCGTCCCGGCCCACGGCGTGGCGGGGCCGTACGCTCGGCGGCATGGAGCCCGAGGACGAGTTCGTCGAGCGCCTCGAGGTCGGGGTCGGGCCGCACCCGCAGCCGTGGCCGACGGGCCCGCGGTACGACCCGGCGCTGCTCGCGCGAGGGCGACCGGCGCAACGTCGGCGACCGGTACCGCTACTGGAGCGCGCGAGGCGATCGTCGCCGACCTCGACACCCGCCGGCACCCGTTCCACGTCGCGATCGAGAACTGGCAGCACGACTTCAACATCGGGTCGGTGGTGCGGACGGCGAACGCGTTCCTCGCCGCCGAGGTGCACATCGTCGGGAAGCCGCCGGTGGAACCGCCGCGGCGCGATGGTGACCGACCGCTACCAGCACGTGCGCCACCACGCGACGCCCGCCGACCTCGCCGGCGTGGGCGGACGAGCGCGGGCTCCCGCTGCTCGGCATCGACAACCTCCCCGGCGCGGTGCCGCTGGAGACGTACCCGCTGCCGCGGGAGTGCGTGCTGCTGTTCGGGCAGGAGGGCCCGGGGCTCTCGCCGGACGCGCACGCCGCGTCCGCCGCCGTCCTGTCGATCGCGCAGTTCGGCTCGACCCGCTCGATCAACGCCGGCGCGGCCGCCGCGATCGCGATGCACGCGTGGGTGCGCGCGCACGTCTTCGATCAGTCCCTCCGGGAATGAGGTGCTCCGCGTGACCGAACGCATGGTGGTGATCGGCGGGGACGCGGCGGGAATGAGCGCGGCCGCGCAGGCGAAGCGGCTGCGCGGCTCCCTGGAGGTGATCGCGTTCGAGCGGGGCGAGTACACGTCCTACTCGGCCTGCGGGATCCCGTACTGGGTCGCCGGCGACGTCGACGACTGCCAGGACCTGATCGCCCGGACGCCCGAGGAGCACCGCGCGCGGGGCATCGACGTCCGGCTGCGGACGGAGGTCGAGGCGATCGACCCCGGATGCGGGCGCGGTCGTCGTCCGCGACCTCGAGACAGGCGCCGAGTCGACGGTCGGGTTCGACCACCTCGTCGTCGCGACCGGGGCGCGGGCCGTGCGTCCCGACCTGCCGGGCATCGACGCGGCCGGCATCCACGGGGTCTCGCACCTCGACGCCGGTGCCAAGGTGCTCGCCGACCTGGACGCCGGCGTGCGCCACGCGGTCGTCGTCGGCGGCGGGTACATCGGCATCGAGATGGCCGAGGCGCTGGTCCGCCGCGGCGTCCCGGTCGTGGTGGTGGACCAGGCGCCCGAGCCGATGGGCACGCTCGACCCCGACATGGGCGCGCGGGTCCGCGAGGCGATGGAGGGCATGGGCATCGACGCTGCGCATGTCGACCGGGGTCTCGGGCTTCTCCACGGACGGCGACGGGCGGGTCAGCGGCGTCGACACCGACGCCGGGACGCTGCCCGCGGACCTCGTGATCCTCGGACTCGGGGTGAAGCCCGAGGTCTCGCTCGCCGCCGACGCGGGGTTGCCGATCGGGGACGCCGGCGGGATCCGCACCGACCGCCGCCAGCGCGTGCTCGGGCACGAGCGGATCTGGGCCGGCGGCGACTGCGTCGAGGTCTTCGACCGTCTCGCCCGCCGCTACGTCGCGATCGCCCTCGGCACCCACGCGAACAAGCACGGCCGGGTGATCGGCCGGAACATCGGCGGGGTCTCGTCGACGTTCCCCGGCGTCCTCGGGACGGCCGTCAGCAAGGTCTGCAACCTCGAGATCGCCCGGACGGGCCTCGGCGAGAAGGCCGCCGCCGAGGCCGGGTTCGACGTCGTCGCCGTGACGATCGAGTCGACCACGCGGGCCGGGTACTTCCCGGGCGCAGCGCCGATGTGGGTGAAGCTGCTGGCCGAGCGGGGCTCCGGCCGTCTGCTCGGCGGCCAGATCGTCGGCCGGGGCGAGGGCTCCGCCAAGCGGATCGACATCGTCGCCGTCGCCCTGTGGAACGAGATGACCGCCGCCGACCTCGCCGACCTCGACCTCGGCTACGCCCCGCCGTTCTCCTCCGTCTGGGACCCGGTCGCCGTCGCCGCCGGCCAGGCGGCCTCCGCCGCGTCCCGCAAGCGGTGACCGCCTCACACCCCTGACCCGTGCGCCGGGGCAGGAGTACGCAGCCAACGAGGCGTTCCTGCTGGACGCTTGCAGCTCCCTGCCAGGCGGGCGGGCCGCGGAGATGGGGGTAGACCGGCCCCCCAGCGGGTGGGGAATACTGACCCGCAAGTGGGATTCGAGATCACCTCAGGCTGAGGAGTTGCGGCATGCCGATCGCTACCGTCGAGATTTACGCCGAGATGCTGACGCGAGCGAAGGAGGGTGCGTTCGCCTACCCGGCGATCAACGTGACGTCCTCTCAGACGCTGCACGCGGCGCTCGCCGGGTTCGCGGAGGCGGAGAGCGACGGCATCGTGCAGGTCTCGACCGGCGGCGCGGAGTACTGGTCCGGGCACACGATCAAGCACATGGTGACCGGGTCGGCGGCGTTCGCCGCGTACGCCCGGGAGGTCGCGAAGAACTACCCGGTCAACATCGCGATGCACACCGACCACTGCCCGAAGGACAAGCTCGGCGCGTTCATGCGCCCGCTCGTCGACATCTCGGCGGAGCGCGTCGCGCGCGGCGAGGAGCCGCTGTTCCAGTCGCACATGTGGGACGGGTCGGCGATCCCGCTGGAGGAGAACCTCGCGATCGCCCGCGAGCTGCTCGACGCCTGCGTGAAGGCCAAGGTCGTCATGGAGGCCGAGATCGGCGTCGTCGGCGGCGAGGAGGACGGCGTCGTCGGGGCGATCGACGAGAAGCTGTACACGACCCCGGAGGACGCGATCAAGACCGCGGAGGCCCTCGGCGTCGGCGAGCACGGCCGCTACATGCTGGCCGCGACGTTCGGCAACGTCCACGGCGTCTACAAGCCCGGCAACGTGAAGCTGCGCCCGATCATCCTGAAGGAGATCCAGGACGCGGTCGAGGCGAAGTTCGGCACCGCGAAGCCGTTCAACCTGGTCTTCCACGGCGGCTCGGGCTCGTCGCTGGAGGAGATCCGCGAGGCGATCGACTACGGCGTCATCAAGATGAACGTCGACACCGACACGCAGTACGCGTTCACCCGCCCCGTCGCCGCGTTCATGATGAAGAACTACGACGGCGTCCTGAAGGTCGACGGCGAGGTCGGCAACAAGAAGCTGTACGACCCGCGCGCCTGGGGCAAGGCCGGCGAGATCGCGATGGCCGCCCGCATCGTCGAGGCCTGCCAGGCCCTCCGCTCCGTCGGCACCACGCTGAAGTAGCCGCTCGAAACCACCCGGGACGTCCGGCCGGCTGGTCGCGAACAGCGGCCGGGCGCCCGGACGTTCATGTGTGTGAGCGTGCAATCCGTATGGTAGAACCTCGGCGGACCGTCTAGTAGGGGTTTGGTGAACCGTCTAGTAGGAGTTTGGTGAACCGTATGATGGCCGGGTGACCATCCCCCGGGCAGTGGAAGAGCGATACCGGCGGACAGTGGCCGCGCGCCGGGTGACGGTCGTCAGCGGCCCCCGCCAATCGGGCAAGACGACGCTCGTGGCGAAGCTTGCGCCCGCGGGCACGGTGCGCTTCCTCGACGATCCAGGTGCCCTGGCGGCCGCGCTGGCGGACCCCTCAGGATTCGTGGCCTACGGCGAGCGTCCCCTGGTGATCGACGAGGTCCAGTTGGGCGGCGAATCGCTGATCAGGGCGATCAAGGCTCAGGTCGACCAGGATTCGTCGCCTGGACAGTTCGTGCTCACCGGCTCCTCGAACTTCCTGACCGTCCCGGGTATCTCCGAGTCTTTGGCCGGGCGCGCGGCGTTCGTCGAGGTTTGGCCGTTCACCCAGGGTGAGTTGGCCGGCCGGGCAGACCGATTCGTCGACGTAGTGTTCGCCGGCGCCGGCGCCGGCGCGCTCGCCGCCTACCGGCCTACCGGGACGACTCGGGCCGGCCTGCTCGACCGACTGTGCGCCGGCGGCTATCCCGAGGTGCATGCGCTGCCAGCCGACATGCGCTCCGCCTGGTTCCGGGACTACGTGCGGACGACGATCGAGCGCGACGTGGTCGCCCTGTCGGGGATTCGTAAGGTCGAGGAGTTCCGTGGGCTACTCGGGCTTCTCGCCGCCAGGACCGGATGCGTGCTGGTCATGGAGCGGCTGATCGCCGATTCGGCGCTCGCGCGCCAATCGGTGTACGACCATCGCGCCTGGCTCGAGACCGTCCACCTCGTGGCGACCGTGCCGGCCTGGTCGCGCAACCTGACGGGCCGCGTCACGCAATCGCCCAAGGTGTTCGTCACCGATTCTGGGCTCGCTGCGTGGTTGGTGGGCAAGACGCCTGCGGCCCTGGCGGATCCGCTGGAACCGTCGACGGGCCAACTCGTGGAGACCTTCGTCGCTGCCGAGTTGCGCCGGCAGCTGACCTGGTCGGCTGTCGAGGCTCGCCTGTTCCACTGGCGGGACAGCCGAGGTGCGGAAGTCGACCTGATCCTCGAGGCGGGCGACGGCCGGGTCGTCGGGGTCGAGGTCAAATCCGGGCAGTCGCCCGCCCGGTCCTGGTTCCGGCACCTTGAACTGCTGCGCGACAAGGTCGGCCCGTCGATGATCGCGGGAGTCGTGCTCTACGCCGGCGATCAGGTGCTGCCGTTCGGCGACCGGCTCTGGGCGATACCGATTCCGGCGCTCTGGGAGCTCTGAGGACCGGTACGCACGGAACACTTGACGTGAGGATCGTTCGCGCGGACCGTTTCGCGGCATGTGGTGGCGGCGGGTCCTGGCGGTCGGTCTGGCGTGCGGGCTCGTCCAGGTCGGGCTGACGGAGACGGGCGTGCTCCCGTCCCACGGGCTCGACCGGACGGACTGGCGGCTGGTCGAGTTCACGTCGGACGGGGTGACGACGCCGGCCGCGGAGGGATTCCGCGACCAGTTCCTCCGCTTCGACGGACGCGGGCACTTCTCCGGCCAGTTCTGCAACAGAGTGCACGGAGACGTGAACGTTCGTTGGGGCGTGCTCTCCTTCGGGGACATGGGCGGCACGCTCATGGGCTGCGGCGGTCTTCTCGGGCAAGTTGAGGACGCCTTCTACGCGTTCGGCAGCCCCGTCCGCTGGGATATCGACGGTGACCACCTCACCCTCGGCTGGCCCTGGGGCAAGAAACTCGTCTTCGTCGCCGACGGATCCGCCCCGGTCCGGCGCGAAGCGCAGGTGCTCTACGGCGGGGTCCCCGACGGGCGGGCGCACGTGTTCACCCTGCGGGACGACGGCCCCGACCTGTTCGGCACCTGGTATTTCGGACGTGGGCGCGGCCAGGGGTGGGCAGAGCGTTCCGCGCCTCTGAGCCAGAAGGAGCGGCGAGTGCAGCTGGTCGCCTGGGCGGAGGGCGACGTCCGCCCGGGCGAGGTCCTGTTCGGGGGCTTCGCGCCGGCCGGGACCTCCACCGTGGAGTACCGCGCGACGCCGACGGCCGAGCCGGTGGCTCTCGTCGTCCACGAGGGCCGGGGCGCCCGCTGGGCGGTCTTTCACGGCTGGGGGCCGGCGGCGAAGGCGGGCACGGTTACGGCGTTCGACGCGGCGGGGCATCGCCTCGCCACCTGCACGCCCCGCGGGAGCGGCTGCGAAGAGGCGCAAGCGCTTGTCATCCGTTAGCGGGCGGTGTCATCCGTCGTGACGGATGACAGGGCCCGGTAACGGATGACAAGCCGGCAAAACGTCCGAGTAGTGAGACGCCCGGGTTTTCGGCAGCGAGCTCACGTCGGACGGGGTGACGACCCAGGCGGCCGCGGCCTTCCGCGACCAGTACCTCAGGTTCGACGGCCGCGGCCACTTCTCCGCCGACATCTGCAACGACGTGTACGGCGACGTCAATGTCCGCTGGGGCGTGCTCACATTCAGCGGTAGCGAGAGCACCCTCGCGGCCTGCGGTGATCTTCGCGGCCACGTCGAGGAGATTCTGTTCTCCGAGGCCCGGAGCTTCTGGTGGCACCGCGACGGTGACCGCCTCACCCTCACCAGGCTGGGAGGCAAGGAGCTCGTCTTCGTCGCCGACCGCTCGGCGCCCGTCAGGCGTGAATCGCAGGTGCTCTACGACGGTGGCCCGGACGGGCGGGCGCACGTGTTCACCCTGCGAAACGGGGGGCCGTAGCTGATCGGGGACTGGTACTTCAGCACCGGGCGGGGCCAGGGCTGGAGTGAGTACACCTCCTACCTCAGCGAGAAATTCTTCCGGGTCCGGCTCGAGGCCTGGACGGATTCCGACCTCCGCCCGGGAGAAGTCCTGCTCGGCGGCTTCGCTCCGAGCGGGACGTCCACGGTGGCCGGGCGACACCGTCGGCCGAGCCGGTGGCGCTCGCCGTCCACGACGACCGGGGCGCCGCCTGGGTGCCGTTCCACGGCTGCGGACGAGCGGCGAAGGCCGGCACCGTCACCGCGTTCGACGCGGCGGGGCACCTGCTCGCGACCTGCACCTTCCGCGAGGGCGACTGCAAGGTGGTGGAGAAGGCAACCTGAACAAGAGGTCAGCTGCGAGCCCACACGTTGTGCTCGGGGAGGGCCGGGTTGAAGAACTGCTCGTCGTGCCGCGGGGTCCACGGGCGGTCGGGCAGGGCGGTCGCGCGCCACAGGATCACGACGCTGAAGTAGTAGTTGTAGAACGGGACGAAGATCAGGAACGCGTCCCGGCGGCGGTAGCCGACCTTCGGGCACAGTGACGCGTACAGCGCCAGGATGATCGGCAGGCACAGCGGGTACGAGACGAGGACGCCGAAGTTCAGGGCCTGGTCGTACTCCGCGTAGGTCGCGTACGACGCCGGGTCGATCCGACCGGTGATTGCGACGATCACGGCGGCCCAGGCGGCGATCATGCCGGCGATCGACGCGAGCACCATTCCGACGCGCTCGGCGCTGGACCGGGCGACCGGCACGGGCTGCCAGCCGTACGGGGCGCCGTTCTCCCAGCCGAGCGGGGCGGGGGAGGCGAGCCCGACGTGCGGCCGCGGTGCGGGGATCCAGACGTCGGGTTCCTCGGGTGTGCTGCTCATCGATTTCTCCTCGGCCGGCCGCCGCCTCGTCGCGGGGCTCTCGAGGATGAGATGAGTCCGGCTGACGTCCGGTTTCGTACCTTCGGTCCAAACGACTGGCCGAACGGTGAGAACCCCCGTTCAGCAAGATCACAAGTTCGTGAAGTTACCCTCGGAAACCAGTTGCCCACGGAGCCCGTTGGCAGCATGGTCGCTGGGAACTTGTGCCTGCCTTGGGGGTTGGACGTGACTGGTGTGGGACGGCTCGCGAAGACCCCGTGCGGACGCGTGACGAAATGGTTCGTCGTCGTGTTCTGGGTGCTCCTCGTCGCGGTGGCGGGCCCGCTCGCAGGCAAGCTGACCGAGGTCCAGGAGAACGACGCGGTGAACTGGCTGCCTGCCAGCGCGGAGTCCACGAAGGTCTACCAGCAGTCCGGGGCGTTCCAGAACCCGAACGAGGTGCTCGCCGTCCTCGTCTACGAGCGCGTCGAGGGCATCACCGCGCAGGACCGGGACGCCGCGAAGGCCGACGCGCGAACGTACGGCGACTACCCCGAGGTCACCGCCGAGGTGCTCGGCCCGATCGACTCCGCGGACGGCAAGGCGCTGCAGGTCATCGTCCCCGTCGACCTGGGCGACGACGGCTCCGGCTGGGACAAGCTGCCGGCGCTGGTCGACAAGATGGGCGAGACCACGGCCGCGGGCGACGGACTGTCGATGTACGTCACCGGGCCCGCGGGCATCAACGCCGACTTCGCGGACGCGTTCGCCGGCATCGACGGCATGCTCTTCTTCGCCGCCCTCGGCGTCGTCGTGATCATCCTGCTGTTCAGCTACCGCAGCCCCGTCCTGTGGTTGCTGCCCGTCATCTCCGCGGTCATCGCGCTCGTCACCGCGCAGGCCGCCGTCTACCTCCTGGCCAAGGAGGCGGGCCTGACCGTCAACGGGCAGAGCCAGGGCATCCTGACTGTCCTGGTCTTCGGTGCGGGGACGGACTACGCCCTGCTCCTGGTCGCCCGCTACCGGGAAGAACTCCGCCGCCACGAAGACCGGCACGAGGCGATGGCCTTCGCCCTGCACCGCTCCGGCCCGGCGATCTTCGCCAGCGGCGCGACGGTGCTGATCGGCATGCTCTGCCTGTCGTTCGCCGAGATGAACTCCACCGCCGGCATGGGCCCGGTGTTGGCCGTCGGCATCGGCGTCGGGCTGGCCGTGATGCTGACGTTGCTGCCGGCACTGCTCGTCATCGTCGGTCGCTGGGTCTTCTGGCCCGCACGGACCACCTTCGGCACGGTGGACCCGGTTGAGAAGGGCATCTGGGCGAAGGTCGGGCGCGGCATCGCGCCGCGGCCGCGCAAGGTCTGGATCTCCACGACCCTGCTGCTCGTCGTCGCCTGCTTCGGTATCACCCAGATCGCTGCCGACGGACTGAAGTACGAGGATCAGTTCACCGGCACCCCGACCTCGATCGTCGGCGCCAAGGTGCTCGACGCGCACTTCCCGTCCGGCTCCGGGTCGCCGGTGATCGTCGTCGCGGCCGAGGCCGCCGCCGGCCCGGTCACCGACGCCGTCCGCGCGACCGCCGGCATCGCCGGTGAGACCGTCACCGCCGCCCCGCCGCAGGGCGGGCTCACTTTCGTCAAGGCGACGCTGACCGACCCGCCGGACAGCAAGGCGGCCGAGGCCACCGTCGACCGGATCCGGGCGGCGGTGCACGCCGTCCCGGGCGCGGAGGCCAACGTCGGCGGCGACACGGCCGTCGTCCTGGACACCGAGCGGGCCTCGGCGCGGGACACGAAGGTCGTCATCCCGATCGTCCTGGCCGTGGTGTTCGTCATTCTGGCGCTGCTGCTGCGGGCCCTGATCGTGCCGATCATCCTGATCGCGACCGTCGTGCTGTCGTTCGTGGCAGCCTTCGGAATCAGCGCGGTCATCTTCACCCACGTCTTCGGCTTCGCCGGTACGGACACGGGGCTGCCGCTGTTCGCCTTCGTGTTCCTGGTGGCCCTGGGGATCGACTACAACATCTTCCTGATGACCCGGGTGCGGGAGGAGGCCCGCGTGCACGGCACCCGCCGCGGCGCGCAAATCGGCCTCGCGGCCACGGGGGCGGTCATCACCTCGGCCGGGCTCGTCCTCGCCGGGACGTTCGCGGTCCTCGCGACGCTGCCGCTCGTCATGTTCGCCGAGATGGGCTTCCTGGTCGCGCTGGGCGTCCTGCTGGACACCCTGATCGTCCGCTCGATCCTGGTCACGGCGCTCACTCTCGACATCGGCAAGCACATGTGGTGGCCGAGCAAGCTCGGCAAGTACGACGGCGCCGAGCCGCCGAGGCCCGCGATCGAGTCGGAGCCCGCGTCCGTCAGTTAGCAATAACGCGGCAGGATGGCCCCATGAGCTATATGGAGAACATGCACGAGAACCTGATGGCCGGCCCGCCCGCGACCAACCTGCCCGAGAACGACGAGGCCCGAGCCCGGCTGGACACGGGCTCGGACCCCGCCGTGGTCGCGGCGGCGTTCCCGACGTACTCGGCGGCGTGGGCCGACCTCGCGGACGCGGCGTTCGCCAGCGGCCGGGTCATCGAGTCGTACGCGTACGCCCGGGTCGGCTATCACCGCGGCCTGGACGCGCTGCGCGGCAACGGCTGGAAGGGCTACGGCCGCGTCCCGTGGGAGCACGCGCCGAACCGCGGCTTCCTCCGGTCGCTGCACGCGCTGGGCCGCGCGGCCGACGCGATCGGCGAGACCGAGGAGGCCAAGCGCTGCCAGGCATTCCTCGCCGAGAGCAGCGCGACGGCCGCCGCCGAACTGGGTTAACGGCAGGTGGCCGAGGGGCGGTAGCCTTCCGGGGCATTTCCGCTGCTCAGGAAAGGGTTCCTCATGCCCGCAATCGTGCTCGTCGGCGCCCAGTGGGGCGACGAGGGCAAGGGCAAGGCCACCGACCTGCTCGGCGGCGATCCCCACAACCCCGTCGACTACGTCGTCCGGTACCAGGGCGGCAACAACGCCGGGCACACGGTCGTCATCGGCGACCAGTCCTACGCCCTGCACCTGCTGCCGTCCGGCATCCTCAGCCCGGGCTGCACGCCGGTCATCGGCAACGGCGTGGTCGTCGACCCGTGCGTGCTGCTCGGCGAGATCGCCGGGCTCAACGCCCGCGACGTCGACACGAGCCGGCTGCTGATCTCGTCCGGCGCGCACATCATCACCAGCTACCACACGACGCTGGACAAGACGAACGAGCGCTTCCTCGGCCGCAACCGCATCGGCACGACCGGGCGCGGCATCGGCCCGGCGTACGCCGACAAGGTCAACCGGGTCGGTGTCCGCGTGCAGGACCTGTTCGACGAGAAGATCCTGCGCCAGAAGGTCGAGGGCGCGCTGGTCGCCAAGAACCAGCTGCTCGTCAAGATCTTCAACCGCCGCGCGATCACCGTCGACGAGGTCGTCGACGAGCTGAGCGGGTACGCGGAGGCGCTTCGCGCGCTACGTCGCCGACACGACGCTCGTGCTCAACCGGGCGCTGGACGACGGCAAGCTCGTCTGCCTCGAGGGCTCCCAGGGCACCCTGCTGGACGTGGACCACGGCTCGTATCCGTTCGTCACCTCGTCGAACCCGACCGCCGGCGGCGCGTGCTCCGGCTCGGGCATCGGGCCGACGCGCATCACCCGCGTCATCGGGATCCTCAAGGCGTACACGACCCGGGTCGGCTCCGGCCCGTTCCCGACCGAGCTGCTGGACTCCGACGGCGAGTTCCTGCGCCGGGTCGGCCACGAGGTCGGCGTCACCACCGGCCGCGACCGCCGCTGCGGCTGGTTCGACGCCGTCATCGCCCGCTACGCGACCCGCGTCAACGGACTCACGGACTTCTTCCTCACCAAGCTCGACGTCCTCACGGGCCTCGAGAAGATCCCGGTCTGCGTCGCGTACGACGTCGACGGCGTCCGGCACGACGAGATGCCGATGACGCAGACGGATTTCCACCACGCCGTCCCGGTGTACGAGGAGCTCCCCGGCTGGGACGACGACATCACCGGCGCCCGCTCGCTCGAAGACCTGCCGAAGGCGGCGCAGTCGTACGTCAAGACGCTGGAGGAGATGAGCGGCGCGCCCATCTCCGCCATCGGCGTCGGCCCGGACCGCGACCAGACCATCGCGATCCGGTCCTTGGTTTGAGCCTTGGCGGGCTCGCCTGCCGGTGACTCGCGCCTCGGCCGGGTTGCCTTGCGGGTCCCGAACCCGTGCGTCCGGCAAAGCGCGCGCTATCGGACGCTGATTGCCGGACGCACGGGGTCACGGGGTGCTCCGGCCGCCGGTTAGGCTCACCGGTCGTGAAGGTCCTCGTCATCGGCGGTGGCGGCCGCGAGCACGCGATCTGCCTGGCCCTGTCCCGCGACCCCGGCGTCAGCGAGCTGTTCTGCGCGCCGGGCAACGCCGGCATCGCGTCCGTCGCGCAACTCGCGCAGGTGGACGCCGCGGACCCCGAGTCCGTCGCCGACCTCGCCGACCGGCTCGAGGTCGACCTCGTCGTCGTCGGGCCGGAGGGCCCGCTGGTTGCCGGGGCGGCGGACGCGGTCCGCGACCGCGGGATCGCGTGCTTCGGCCCGTCCGCCGCGGCGGCGCAGCTCGAGGGCTCCAAGGCGTACGCCAAGGAGGTCATGGCGGCGGCCGAGGTCCCGACGGCGATGTGCAGGGTCTGCGACGACCTCGACGAGGTGGCCGCCGCGCTCGACGCGTTCGGCCCCCCGTACGTGGTGAAGGACGACGGGCTCGCCGCCGGCAAGGGCGTCGTCGTCACGTCCGATCGGGAGGCCGCGCTCGCGCACGCGAAGTCCTGCGCGGGCCGGGTGGTCATCGAGGAGTTCCTGGACGGCCCTGAGGTCTCGCTGTTCGCGATCACCGACGGCGTGACGGTGCTCCCGCTGCAGCCGGCCCAGGACTTCAAGCGCGTCGGGGACGGGGACGCGGGCCCGAACACCGGCGGCATGGGCGCGTACAGCCCGCTGGCCTGGGCCCCGCCCGGGCTCGTCGCGGACGTCCTCGCCCGGGTCCTCCAGCCGACGGTCGACGAGATGCGCCACCGCGGGGCCACGTTCTCGGGCCTGCTGTACGCGGGTCTCGCGCTGACCAGCCGCGGGATGCGGGTCGTCGAGTTCAACGCCCGCTTCGGCGACCCGGAGACCCAGGTCGTCCTCGCCCGCCTGCGCAACCCGCTCGGGACGCTGCTGCACGCCGCGGCGACGGGCGGACTCGAGCTGGCCGAGCCGCTGCGCTGGCACGAGGGCGCGGCCGTGACCGTCGTCGTCGCCGCCCCGAACTACCCCGGGACCCCGCGCACCGGCGGCGTGATCACCGGCCTCGACGCCGCGGACGCCCTCGACGGCGTCCACGTCGTGCACTCCGGGACGGCGACCGACGCCGACGGCAACGCGGTCAGCGCGGGCGGTCGGGTGCTCTGCGTGACGGCGACCGGCGAGGACCTGGCATCCGCGCGGGCCCGGGCGTACGCCGGCGTCGCGGCGATCGGCCTCGACGGCTCGCACCACCGCACCGACATCGCGCTCGCCGCCGAGCGCGGCGAGATCACGGTTCCGGGTTAGCTCGCCGCGCCGCGATCACGCCAATGGTTCAGGCGGGCGGGCGGGAGGGTCTAGATTCTGGTCCGCCGATGCGCGGCTACGCCGTGCGGGCGTCTCCCGGGGGTTCGTCATGAAGCGTCCAGCAGTCCTGCTCGCCGCGCTCTGCTCCGCCGCGCTGCTCAGTTCGTGCGGCGGCGACACGGTCCAGAACGTCAGCGCCGACTCCTCCGAGGCGAAGGCGTGCAAGGACGCCATGATCAAGATCTTCGACGAGGTGCTCGAGGGCATCGGCCCGGAGAAGGGCATCGCCGGCGGCGTCAAGGCGCTCGAGGACGCCGACCAGGAGGACCCGAAGGAGTGCGAAGACCTGAGCGAAGATGCCCAGCGGACCCTCGGCGCCGAGCTCATCGACGACTTCAGCAAGAAGCTGCAGGACAAGGTGGGCGCTGTAGCCGAGAAGGTCGTGGGCGACCTGGACGACGAGATGTCGGCGGGCGACCTGGACCAGATGAAGGACGAAATCGAGGTCTCCGGCGAGGTCCCGGAGGAGGCGAAAGACGCGATCCGCGACCAGATCCGCGAGCAGACCGGGGGCTAGCCGCCCTTGTTCGCCGTGTACAGCCCGAGGACGATCCCGACGACGATCAGGGCCGAGCAGCACGGCGAACGCGATCTTCACCTTGCTGTACGGCCGCTCGCCCTGGACCTCGCCGGACACCCCGTTGACGAAGACCTGGTAGGGCTTGCCCGCGAAGACGACCGTGAGCAGGAACAGCGGCAACAGTAAGTGACGGTACGTCAGTGAGCGAAAGTGCGTGTCCCGCTGGTGGACGCGTTGCACGTCGCCGCCGATGTCGCGCTGGACCGTGTGGACGATCTGGCCGTCCATCCGACCGCGCGCGTCGCCGCAGCACACCTCGAGGTCGCGGTCGTACGTGCGGCACAGGAAGCCGGCGATGAACTCCTGCCGGAAGGGCCGCGCGGTCTGCGTCGGCCACGGCTCGAGCTTCTGGATCCGGTCGTCGTCGAACCCCTCGTTGGCGAGGACGGCGACGTCGTCGAACACGTCCTGCACCACGCCGGACGCGTGCCGCCAGCGAGTGCGCGTCTCCGTCCGCTGGTTCTCGCCCGACCCGACCGTGACGGTGTAGTGGTCGCCGCGCTCGCCGGTGTAGGCGGTCACGGTGTCGGCGTCGAAGGTGAAGAACGAGGCGTAGATGCCGGTGAACGACCCGGTCTGCTTGTACTTCTTGAACTCGCTCGGCGCGAACCAGCGCCCGTTGATCCAGTTCTCGACGCTCGCCCGCGCGGCCTTCTCGTCGACCCCGAACGGGACGACGCCGTCGACGGGCAGGCGGGCGGGGGCGTCCTGCACGTCGTCCCGCTGGACGGGGGTCGCGCAGTACGGGCACCGGGTCGCGGTCAGCGTCCCGGTGAACGTGGTGTGCGCGCCGCAGCTCTTGCAGACGATCTCGTGCTCGGCGTCGGCCTGGTGGGTCAGGACGCTCGACTGCGCCTCGCGCAGCGCGGCGAGCGTCGCAGCGTAGTCGCGCTCGGGGGAGTACTCCTGCGCCTCGATCGCCCGCTCGTGGCCGCAGTTGGGACAGTGCAGCGCCCCGGCGCTCGCGCTCCACACCATGGCACCGTTGCAGTTGGGGCAGGGGTAGCGCCGGGTCCACGGGCTGCCGTCGGCGCCGCGGGGGGCGCCCGCGTACGCCTCGGTGGACGGCAGCGGCGGGGGCGGACCCTGCGCCGTGTCGGTTGCCGGGGCGGCCGCGTCGGGCAGGGGCGGCGGGACGTCGGTCATGACGCGGCCTCAGGACGCCGAGGGCGGTGGCGGGGGAGTCGGGGGCAGCGGCGGCGGGCCGGCGAACAGCGCGGCGAGCGCGGGCACCGTGCCGGCGGCGGCCCACCCGGTCATCCCGTTCGACCAGACCAGCGTGGCCGCGGAGAACGTCCCGGCCGCGACCCCCGCCTGCAGCTGCGCGATGCCGAACGGGCCGCCGGTCTGGCCGCCGCCCGCGTCGATGTGGAACAGGGCCGCGGACGGGGGCGGCGGCGGCCCGCCGGGAGCGGCCTGGGTGAGCGCACCGGCCATCTGCTGGCCGAGCGCGAGGCCGATGCCCGCGCCGACCATCGACCCGGCGCCGCCGCCCTCGTTCTGCGCGGCGGCCAGCGTCGCGTCCGCGGCCCGGACCTGCTGCAGGCGGCCCACGTCGCCGACGTTGCCCACGTACCCCTTGGTCTCGACGCCCCGCGCGACGCCCGCGGTCATCGCGGCCGTGATCTCCTCGGGCAGGCCCATCGTGATCGCGATGTCGACGACCTCGAGGCCGTACTCGTCGTCGATCCGCTCGGCGACGAGGCCCCGCAGCTTGGCGGCGACCTCGGCGTTCTTGCTCTGCAGGTCGATCGCGCCGAGCCCCAGGCCGCCGACGAGGTCGGCGAACGACTGCGCGATCAGCCGGCGCAGCAGCTCGGTGATCTCCTCGAGGTCGACCTCGCAGTCGGTGCCGATGATCTCGCGCAGGAACATCGACGGGGTCGGCGATCTTGATGATGCACAGTCCGTTGGCGCGCAGCTGCACCATGCCGAAGTCGGGGTCGCGAAGTCGTCAGCGGCTGCGCGGTGCCCCACCGCAGCTCGGTGACCGGGCGGGTGTTGATGAAGTAGACCTCGCTGCGGAACGGGCTGTTGAAGCCGTGCTTCCAGCCCTGCAGCGTCGACAGGATCGGCAGGTTCTCGCTGCGGAGAACGTGGTTGCCGGGCCAGAACGTGTCGGCGATGTTGCCGCGGTAGACGAACACCGCCTGCTGGCCCTCGCGGACGATGAGCTGCGCGCCGCTCTTGATCTCGTTGTTGTAGCGCGGGAAGCGCCACGCGAGAGTGGTACGCGAGTCGTCGAGCCACTCGATGATGTCGACGAGTTCGCCCTTGAGCTTTCCGAGCAGCCCCATGTCCCCTCCAGCGCGTGATCACCCGGCTCGGGCGCGAGTCACTGTAGTCGTGCGGTGCGAAAGGATGGGCGAAAGTCACCCCACCCCGCCCCGAAGAGGTCCCCGTGATCGAGCGCTACACCCTGGCCGCGATGGGCCACGTCTGGAGCGAGGCCCACAAGTACGAGCTGTGGTGCAAGGTCGAGACGCTGGTGCTCGAGGCGCACGCCGCGGCCGGGGTCGTCCCGGCGGACGCGGTTCCCGCCGTCCGGGCGGCCGCGCCGCCGACCCCGGAGGCCGTCGCCGAGATCGAGGCGGTCACCCAGCACGACGTCATCGCGTTCCTGTCGGCGTGGGCCGACAACACGACCCCGCGCGAGGCGGCCGCGTACGTCCACTTCGGGATGACGTCGTCCGACCTGCTCGACACCGCGCTCGGCCTACAGCTCACCGAGGCCACCGACATCCTGCTCGCGAAGGCCGACAAGCTCGTCGCGACGCTGCGCGACCACGCGCTCGCGCACAAGGGCACGCTGCGGGTCGGGCGCACGCACGGCATCCACGGCGAGCCCGACCTGTGGGGGCACCGGGTCGCCGACTTCGCGTTCGGCATGGCGCGCTCGCGCGACCGCCTGCGCCGGGCCCGCGAGGCCGTCGCGGTGATGGCCATCTCCGGCGCCGTCGGGACGTACTCGAACATCGACCCCGCGATCGAGGCCCAGGTCGCCCTGGCGCTCGGGCTGCGGCCGGCCGAGGTGTCGACGCAGGTGGTGCTCCGCGACGGCATCTCCGAGTGGGTCTGCGCTCTGTCGATCCTCGCGACGGTGTGCGAGGCGATCGCGCTGGAGGTCCGGCACGGGCAGCGGACGGAGGTGCGCGAGGTCTCGGAGGCGTTCGGCAAGGGCCAGAAGGGCTCCTCTGCGATGCCGCACAAGAAGAACCCGATCATGTCGGAGCGGATCTGCGGGATGGCGCGAATCGTCCGGGCGCAGATCGTGCCGATCATGGAGGGCGTCCCGCTCTGGCACGAGCGCGACATCTCGCACTCGTCCGTCGAGCGGATCGCGCTGCCCGACGCCGCGGCCGCGACCGACTACCTGCTGCATCTGACGGACCGTCTGATGTCCGGCCTGGTCGTGGATGCGGCCCGGATGCGGGCCAACCTCGACTCGACCGGCGGGCTGATCTACACCAGCTCCGTCCTGCTGGAACTGGTCGAGGGCGGCATGTCCCGCGAGGACGCGTACGCCCTCGTCCAGGGTGCGGCGATGGAGACCTGGCGCAGCGGCATCCCGTTCCGGGACACCCTGCGCACGCACGCGGCCGTGGCCGACCGCGCGCTCGACGAGGAGCGTCTGGACGCGGTGTGCCGCCCCGAGCGGTTCGTCGAGCGCCTCGCCGGGATGTTCGAGGCGCTCGAGAAGCTCAGCTAGCAGCTACTCCGCGGTGTCGGCCGACACCGAACCCGGCGTGATCTGGATGCCGGGGAGCAGGCCGAGCAGCCCGCCCTCCTTGGTGGTGTCGACCTGCAGCAGGCCGAGGTCGGCGTGCACCGTGCCGTCGTCCGAGATCAACTTCTGAGTCTCTTCCTCGACGTCGGGGACGTCCGGGACGGAGATCGGCGCGCGCAGCGCGCGCGTCGAGTCCGACTTCTCGGCCGCGGGCGCCTTCGCGGCCGGCGCGGCTGCGACGACGACGGGGACGGACCGGGTCTTCGGGCGCAGGACCGCGTCCGAACCGGCGGAGGCCGAGCCCGAGTCCGGGCCCTCCGCGACCTCGGCGTCGGGGTCGGAGTCGTCGACGACCGACTCTGTCACCGAGCCGCGGTCCTTCGCGGCCTCGGCGGTGGGGCTGTCGCTGCCGGTGAGGGTCATCGCCGTGACGATGCCGCCGGCCGCGACGAACAGGCTGAGTGCGCCGACCGCCGCCATCGCGCGGGTGGTCCCGACGACGGCGCGAGCGCGCCCGCCGAGGTTGCCGGCCAGGACGAGGCGGGCCCGTCCCGCCGGGGCACCTTCGCGGCCGAGGTAGGAGCCGGCCGCGGGGCCGAGAACCAGCATGGCGAGCAGGACGCGGAGCTCGTTCTCGACGGCTTCGACGCCCGGGTAGACCGCGCGGCACTCGTCGCAGTCGTCGAGGTGGTCGCCGACCCGGTCGTTCTCCTTCTGGTTCAGCCCCTCGCGGGCGAACGAACCGAAGCGCTCGGCGCTCCAGCGGCAGGGCCCGAGGCGGAGGGTCGCGACGTAGGGGGCCAGGTGCGCCTGCCGGAACGCCTCGCGGGCGCTGAACGCGAGTTCGCCGACCTCGGTGCCGGTCATGCCCAGCAGCAGGCCGGTGTCGCGCAGGGGTTCCTGGTCGACCTCGGTGTGCCACAGGGCGACCTTGGTGTCCTCGGCCAGCCGGCGGTACACCGCCGCAGCGGACGGCAGCGTGGCCGGCGTGACGGCCGAGCCGGCGACCGGCAGGGTGCGGCCGGGCGCGAGGTCGTCGATGGGCCGGACGCGGCCGACGGCACTCGCCCGGGCGAAGTTGCGCCGCCGGACGGTGGTCAGCAGGTACGGGCGGAAGCAGAGGGCGGGGCCGCCGCCGCTGCGCAGGGCGCCGCCCACGGTCGCGATCGCGTCGGCCAGCAGGTCCTCGTGGGCGGTCGGCGCGAGGCGGGTGGCCAGGTGGGCCGCAGCCGCGCGATGCCGCGAGACGAGTTGTTCGAACGCGGTGTTGTCGCCCCGACGGGAAGCCGCGACGAGGGCGGCGTCGGTCGGGGGCGCAGGCGGAGGAGGGGTCGCCGATTTCGGCGCCGGAGGAGGCGTCTTCATGGTTTCGCTCGCTTGATGCCAGGGGCCGAGGCCCACGATCCGCACGGTCGGTAAAGGTCCCCCGGGCTCTTCGAATGTAGCTACGGGGCTCGTGGGACGAGAGGGAATCGCGAAAGTGAGCACGAACGGTCACGCAATGTCGTCCCTCGCGATGCCCGCCGAGCTGACCGGCCCTCAGACTCTTTCGGCCGCAAGCCCCTGCACGTACGCCCACGCGTCGCCGGCCATCTGCTCGATGCCGCGCGTCGGTGCCCAGCCCAGGACGTCCGCCGCGCGCGCGTTCGACGCGATCAGGGTCGGGGGGTCGCCCGCCCGGCGCGGGCCGTCGACGGTCGGGACGGGGTGGCCCGTGACGCGGCGGACCGCGTCCAGCACCTCGCGGACGGTGTAGCCGGTGCCGCTGCCCAGGTTGATCACCTGGTGCTCGCCGCTGCGGATCTGGCCGAGCGCGAGCAGGTGCGCGTCCGCCAGGTCGACGACGTGCAGGTAGTCGCGCACGGCCGTGCCGTCGCGGGTCGGGTAGTCCGACGCCGAAGACCTGCGCGTGCTCGAGGTCGCCGGCCGCGACCTTCAGCAGGTTCGGGACGAGGTGGGTCTCGGGGTCGTGCCGCTCGCCGTGGTCGCCGTAGGCGCCGGCGACGTTGAAGTAGCGCAGGCTGATCGCGCCCAGCCCGTGCGCGCGGGCCTCGCGCGGCGAGCATCTGAAGTCGACCGCGAGCTTCGTCACGCCGTACGGGTTCGTCGGCGCCGGCACCGTGTCCTCGGTGATGGGCATGACGGCCGGCTCGCCGTAGGTCGCGGCGGTGGAGGAGAAGACGATGCGCCGCACGCCCGAGGCGCGCATGGCGTCCAGCAGGGCGAGCGAGCCGACCACGTTGTTGTGCCAGTAGAGCTCCGGGCGCGCCACGGACTCCCCGACGAGGGACTTCGCGGCGAAGTGCAGCACCGCGTCGAAGCTCGGGTCGAGGTGCTCGGCGGCCTCGTGCACGCGGCCGCGGACGAAGTGCGCACCCGCGGGGACGCCGTCGGCGTGGCCGGTCGAGAGATCGTCCAGCACGGTGACGTCGTGGCCGGCTTCCAGCAGGCGCGCGGTGACGACGCCGCCGATGTAGCCGGCCCCGCCGGTGAGCAGCAGCTTCATTCGGAGCCCTTCTGTTCGGACGGTAGCCTCTGGGGCCTAGCTGCCCCATTTCCGCAGGCGAGCACGATAGCGAGGAGCACGCATGACCCGCGTCGTTGTCGACGTCATGCCCAAGCCCGAGATCCTCGACCCGCAGGGGCAGGCTATCCAGAAGGCGCTGGACCGCATGGGCTTCGCGTCCGTGTCCGGGGTCCGCCAGGGCAAGCGCTTCGAGATCGAGCTGGACGGTGAACTGGACGACGACGCGCTCGCCCGCGTCCAGGAGATGGCCTCGACCCTGCTGGCGAACACGGTGATCGAGGACTACGACGTGCGCATCGAGGGCCCGTGACCGCCCGGATCGGCGTCGTCACGTTTCCCGGGACGCTCGACGACGGGGACGCGGCGCGGGCGGTCCGCCTCGCCGGCGCGGAGCCCGTCCGGCTCTGGCACCGCGAGGCCGACCTCGACGGTGTCGACGCCGTCGTCCTGCCCGGCGGGTTCTCCTACGGCGACTACCTGCGGCCCGGCGCCATCGCCCGCTTCTCGCCGGTGATGAACTCGATCGTCGGCCGCGGCCGCGGGCGGCCTGCCCGTGCTCGGCATCTGCAACGGCTTCCAGGTGCTCTGCGAGTCCCACCTGCTGCCCGGGCGCGCTGATCCGCAACAACCACCGGCACTTCGTCTGCCGCGACCAGTGGCTGCGGGTGGAGAACGTCGACACCCCGTGGACGAGGCATCTGACGATGGATCAGAAAATGCTGGTGCCGGTGAAGAACGGGGAGGGCGGCTACGTCGCCGACGTCCCGACGCTCGCGATGCTCGAGGACGACCGGCCGCGTGGTGTTCCGCTACGTGCCAGGGCAACCCGAACGGTTCGTACAACGACATCGCCGGGCGTCCGCAACGCCGCGGGCAACGTCGTGGGCCTCATGCCGCACCCGGAGCACGCGGTCGAGCCGCTCACCGGCCCGAGCACCGACGGCCTCGGCATCTTCGCCTCGGTCCTCGCAGCTGCCTGGTGGAGTCCGGGGGAGTGCCGGCATGAGCGACACCGTCGAGATGGCCGAGAAGTCCCCGGACGTCGAGCAGCCGTACGCGGCGCTCGGCCTGCGCTCGGAGGAGTACCTGCAGATCCGCGAGATCCTCGGCCGCCGCCCGACGAGCTGCGAGCTGGCGATGTACTCGGTGATGTGGAGCGAGCACTGCTCCTACAAGTCCTCGAAGGTCCACCTGCGCCAGTTCGGCGAGAAGGCGCCCGCAACCGACGCGCTGCTGGTCGGCATGGGCGAGAACGCCGGCGTCGTCGACATCGGCCAGGGGTACGCGGTCACCTTCAAGGTCGAGTCGCACAACCACCCGAGTTCGTCGAGCCGTACCAGGGCGCCGCGACGGGCGTCGGCGGCATCGTCCGCGACATCCTGACGATGGGCGCGCGGCCCGTCGCGGTCATGGACCCGCTGCGGTTCGGCCCGCTCGACGCGCCGGACACCCGCCGCGTCCTGCCCGGGATCGTCGCCGGCATCGGCGGCTACGGGAACTGCCTCGGCCTGCCGAACATCGGCGGGGAGCTGGTCTTCGACCCGTCCTACGTCGGCAACCCGCTGGTGAACGCCCTGTGCGTCGGGGTCATGCGGCACGCGGACATCAAGCTGGCCAAGGCGTCCGGCCCGGGCAACCAGGTGATCCTGTTCGGCGCGCGCACGGGCGGCGACGGGATCGGCGGCGTGTCCGTCCTCGCGTCCGAGTCGTTCGACTCGACCAAGCCGTCGAAGCGCCCGAGCGTCCAGGTGGGCGACCCGTTCGCCGAGAAGGTGCTCATCGAGTGCTGCCTGGAGATCTTCGCGGCCGACCTCGTCGTCGGCATCCAGGACCTCGGCGGCGCCGGGCTCTCGTGCGCGACCAGCGAGCTGGCCTCGGCGGGCACGGGCGGCATGCACGTCGTCCTCGACCGGGTGCCGCTGCGCGACGCGACGCTCGCCCCCGAGGAGATCCTCATGAGCGAGTCGCAGGAGCGGATGTGCGCGATCGTCGAGCCCCGCCTCGTCGAGGCGTTCATGGCGATCTGCGAGAAGTGGGACGTCAGCGCGACCGTGATCGGCGAGGTCACCGACACCGGCCGGCTCACGGTGGAGTGGCGCGGCGAGACGGTCGTCGACGTTCCGCCGAAGACCGTCGCGCACGACGGCCCCGTCTACCACCGCCCCTACGCGCGTCCCGCGGAGCAGGACGCGCTGAACTCCGACAGCGCCCGTGACCTGGCGCGCCCGACCACGTCGGCGCAGCTGCGCGCGACGGTGCTGGCGATGGTCGCCTCGCCCAACCTGTGCGACAAGACGTGGGCGACGTCGCAGTACGACCGCTACGTCCTGGGCAACACGGTGCTCGCGATGCCCGAGGACGGCGGCGTCGTGCGCGTGGACTCCGAGAGCGGGCTCGGGATCTCGATCTCGACCGACGCGAACGGCCGCTTCACCAAGCTCGACCCGTACACCGGCGCGCAGCTCGCGCTCGCCGAGGCGTATCGCAACGTGGCCGCCACGGGCGCGAAGCCGCTGGCCGTCACCGACTGCCTGAACTTCGGCTCGCCGGAGGACCCGGCGGTCATGTGGCAGTTCGCCGAGGCCGTCCGCGGCCTGGCCGACGCGTGCCTGTGGCTCGGCGTCCCGGTGACCGGCGGCAACGTCAGCTTCTACAACCAGACCGGGGCGGCGGCGATCCTGCCGACGCCGGTCGTCGGCGTCCTCGGCGTCCTGCCGGACGTGGCGCGCCGCGTCTCGATGGCCTTCGTGAAACCGGGCGACGCGGTGATCCTGCTCGGCGAGACGCACGCCGAGCTCGACGGTTCGGAGTGGGCACACGTCATGCACGGCCACCTCGGCGGCCGCCCGCCGCGGGTCGATCTGGCCGCCGAGCGCGACCTTGCTTCCTTGTTGATCGAGGCCGCGGCGACGGGGGTCCTCGCTTCGGCGCACGACCTCTCGGACGGCGGCCTCGTCCAGGCGCTGGTGGAATGCTGCCTGCGCCGCAACGTAGGCGCGGCCGTGAAGATCCCCGACTCCGGCGGCCCGTTCGTCGCGCTGTTCTCCGAGTCCACGGCCCGCGCGGTCGTCAGCGTGCGCCCGCAGGACGTCCCCGGTTTCGTCGAACTCGCGACGGCGCACCGGGTCCCCGCGACGCGGATCGGGACGGTCGGCGGCTCCGCCCTCGTCGTCTCCGGGCAGCGCGGCGACGGCGGCTTCACGATCTCCCTGGACGAGCTTCGCGCCGCGCACAGCGCGACGCTGCCCGCCGCCTTCGACTGAGGGGCAGTCAGATCCCACCCCGGCGGCGGGTTTCCCCGGAAGACGGCCGGGCGGCGCTGGCGGCCTGGGCGGCAGGCCCGACCGCGGCGCCGCGCGAGGTGTTGGCCGCGGCCGTGAAGTTCACGCTCGAGGAGCTCGCGGCCGCGCACCCCGGTCACGCGGTCGAGGTCCGCGTGCCGCCGTTCGCGGCGGTGCAGTGCATGGAAGGCGTCAAGCATCGGCGGGGTACCCCGCCGAACGTGGTGGAGACCGACGCGGCGACGTGGCTCGCCCTGGCTACCGGCGCGCTCCCGTGGGCCGACGCGGTCGCCGCCGCCCGGGTGGCGGCGAGCGGCGACCGGTCGGACCTGTCGAGCGTCCTGCCGCTGACCTGATCGGGCCCAGTCGATCAGGCCCAGTCGATCAGACCTCGTCGTGGCACCACAGGCAGTGGCCTCCGAAGCCGCGGAACCGCTCGCGGTCACCGTGGTTCATGAAAACGACGGTCGTGGTCTTGCCGCCCTTGACGGTGACCCTGACCTCGTTGTCCCGCGAGACGTCCCAGTGCCGGCCGGGGCCGCGCACGACCGCACGCGCGACCTTGTCGTCCGACGTCTCGTCCTGGCTCACGGTGTAAGTGCCCTTGCGCACCTGCCAGGACGCGCACTCCTTGTTGTCGAGTTCCGCGTTCCGGTCGCTCGGGCCGTTCGCCTCCACGTCCACCTCGTCGTCGCCGGTGCCGACGACGCAGACCGTCAGTGTGCCCCGTGTCGAGTTCTTGTCCGAGACGGTCGCGCCTGCCGCCGGCGCCAGCAGTGCCCCCGCCGTGGCGATCGCGACGGTAGCGCCGACGATGCTCGAGATCCTCTTCATGCTCTCCCCTTCAACGTGTGCCCGGGACCTGCGTCTCCGGACGCCACCGTTGTACAAGGCGAGCGTCCCTTATGTCCGGCGAATGCCAATTTGTTCAGCAGGGCCGCCCCCTCGCCGTCCGTGGCGCGCGTCCCCGTCGGTCTCGTACCCCGCCCGAGCCGACCGCCGTCGTGTCGGCAGACTGTCGGCCCATGAGCGAGGCGTTCCGTCGGGCGTCGGCCGGCACCGGGATCCGGCACGCAGAGATCGCGTACGGGGAGCACCCCGACCAGGTGGCGGACCTGCTGACCTCGACCCGACCCGCCGGCCGGGGGTCTGCCGCTGGTGATCGTCGTGCACGGCGGGTTCTGGCGGGTCACGTACGACCGGCAGCACACGGCACCGCAGTGCCTCGCGCTGGCGCAGGCCGGGTACGCGGTCGCGGCGGTGGAGTACCGCCGGGTCGGCGGCGGGTGGCGGTTGGCCCGTCACGTTCACGGACCTCGCGGCGGCGGTCGACGCCGTCCCGGGGGCGTTCGGCGACCTCGTCGACCCCAGTCGCGTCGTGCTCATGGGTCACTCGGCGGGCGGGCACCTCGCTCTGTGGGCCGCGGCGCGGCACCGGCTCCCGCCCGGCGCCCCCGGGCACCTGCCGGCGTCGCCGCCGCTCGCCGGTGTCATCGCCCTCGGCGCCGTGGCCGACCTCGGCTGGGCGGAGCGGCACGGGCAGGGCAGCGGCGCCACCGTCGACCTGATGGGCTGCGCCGCGGACGCCGACCCCGACGGCCGCTACGCCCTCGCCGACCCGGCCCGCCTGCTGCCGACGGGCATCCGGACGATCCTGCTGCACGGCAAGCTCGACGGCGCCGTCGCGATCGGCTGCCCGCGCTCCTACCTGGCGCTCGCGCTGGCCGCGGGCGACCCCGTCGTCATGCGTGAACTGAAGGGCATCGACCACTTCGAGTTCCTCGACCCGTCGTCCCGCGCCTGGCCGCCGATGCTCGCTGCGGTGGCTGAGCTCACGGCGAACCCCGTGCGTCCGACCGCTGACCCGGCATAGCGGGTCGCTGGTCGGACGCACGGGGTGTTCCGCGTCCGCTCGGTGCGATCGACTGGCTCTACAGCGTGCGGTCCTCGACGACGTCCAGGTCGTGGAAGACCGGCGGGGCGTCCAGCAGGGGGCCCATCTTCTCGGCGAGCGCGCTGGTCTCGGGGTAGTTCGAGTTCGTCATCGCGTCCTCGTACGAGTCGAAGAAGACGAGGATCAGGAATTTGTCGGGGTCGTTGCGGTCGCGGGTGACCATCGAGCGGCGGACGGTCGTCCGGTCGCCGAGGCTGGCCTCGTACTCGCGGTCGAGGGCCGACAGCTCCTCCATGCGCTTGGTGCGGCACTCGATGATCTGGACGAACGACATGGCGTCTCCTCGGGGTAGATCCGGTCCCACAGGTGTACCGCCGACCCGGTGGTGTGCAGAAGGCCTCTGGGCTTACCGGCTGGTGACGCCGGGCGGTCGAGCCCCCGTGCGGGCCACGTAGACTCCCCGCCGTGGCCTTCCGTGACGGCAAGCTGAACCACGATCTCGACCCGAACGAGAAGGGCCCGCAGGACTCGTGCGGTGTCTTCGGGGTCTGGGCTCCCGGCGAGGAGGTCGCGAAGCTCGCGTACTTCGGTCTCTACGCCCTCCAGCACCGCGGGCAGGAGTCGGCCGGCATCGCCGTCGGCAACGGCACGTCCGTGGTGGTCTACAAGGACATGGGGCTCGTCCCGCAGGTCTTCGACGAGGCGACGCTGAACTCGCTGCGCGGGCATCTCGCGATCGGCCACACGCGGTACTCGACCACGGGCTCCTCGTGTTGGGAGAACGCGCAGCCGACGTTCCGCTCGACCGCGACCGGCTCGGCCGCGCTCGCGCACAACGGCAACCTGACCAACACCGGCGACCTCGCGAAGCTCGCGGGGGAGGCCGACTCCGAGGCCCGCGGCCGCGAGCGCGCGCACCGCGCGTCGTCCGGTGGCCGCGCCGCCACCACCGACACCGACCTGGTCACGGAGCTGCTCGCGGGGCACCCCGAGCCGGTCGCTCGAGGCGGCGGCGATGGACCTGCTGCCGCAGCTGCGCGGGGCGTTCTGCTTCGTGTTCATGGACGAGTCGACCCTCTACGCCGCCCGCGACCCGCAGGGCGTCCGCCCGCTCGTCCTGGGCCGGCTCGACCGCGGCTGGGTCGTCGCGTCCGAGAGCGCGGCGCTCGACATCGTCGGCGCCAGCTGGGTCCGCGAGGTCGAGCCCGGCGAGCTGATCGCGATCGACGAGAACGGCCTGCGCTGCCGGCGGTTCGCCCCCGCGGACCCCAAGGGCTGCATCTTCGAGTACGTCTACCTCGCCCGGCCCGACACGGCGATCTCCGGACGCAACGTGCACGCCGCGCGGGTCGAGATGGGCCGGCAGTTGGCGCGCGAGGCCCCGGTCGAGGCCGACCTGGTCATCGCCACCCCGGAGTCGGGCACGCCGGCGGCGATCGGCTACTCGCAGGAGAGTGGGATCCCCTACGGGCAGGGGCTCGTCAAGAACTCCTACGTGGGGCGGACGTTCATCCAGCCGTCCCAGACGATCCGCCAGCTCGGCATCCGGCTCAAGTTGAACCCGCTGCGCGAGGTCATCGAGGGCAAGCGCCTGGTCGTCGTGGACGACTCGATCGTGCGCGGCAACACCCAGCGCGCGCTGGTCCGGATGCTGCGGGAGGCCGGGGCCAAGGAGGTGCACATCCGCATCTCGTCCCCGCCGGTGAAGTGGCCCTGCTTCTACGGCATCGACTTCGCCACCCGGGCGGAGCTCATCGCGAACGGCCTGAAGGTCGACGAGATCCGGGCGTCGGTGAACGCGGACTCTCTCGCGTACATCTCGATGGAGGGCCTCGTCGGGGCGACCACCGTCGAGGCCGACAAGCTGTGCGCGGCCTGCTTCACCGGCGAGTACCCGATCGCCCTGCCCGACCCGGAGTTCCTCGGCAAGCACCTGCTGGAGGGCCCGGCGATCCAGCGTCCGACCCACCTGCTCGCTCCCGAGGTGGCGAACCCCCCGCCGGCGCCGTCCGTCGAACCCGAGCCGAGCGTCTCGTGACCGAGCCCGCGACGGGCACAACGTACGCCGCCGCAGGGGTCGACATCGAGGCGGGTGACCGCGCCGTCGAGCTGATGAAGGCCTCGATCGCGCGCGCGTCCCGGCCCGAGGTGTTCGGCGGGATCGGCGGCTTCGCCGGCCTCTTCCGGGCGGACGCGCTGAAGACCATGTCCCGGCCGCTGCTCGCCACGGCGACGGACGGCGTCGGCACGAAGGTCGCGATCGCCCAGCGGATGGGCGTGCACGACACGATCGGCATCGACCTGGTTGCGATGGTCGTCGACGACCTGGTCGTCTGCGGCGCCGAGCCGCTGTTCATGACCGACTACATTGCGTGCGGCAAGGTCGTGCCCGAGCGCATCGCGGCGATCGTCGCGGGCATCGCGGAGGGTTGCCGGCTGGCCGGCTGCGCGCTGGTCGGCGGCGAGACCGCCGAGCACCCCGGTTTGCTCGGCCCCGACGAGTACGACCTCGCGGGCGCCGGGACGGGCGTCGTGGACGAGGCCGACCTGCTCGGCGCCCACCGCGTGCGGGCCGGCGACGTCGTTCTCGCGATGGGGTCCTCGGGGCTGCACTCGAACGGCTACTCGCTGGTCCGCCAGGTGTTCTTCGCCGTCGCCGGCTGGGACGTCGGCCGCCACGTCCCCGACCTGGGCCGCACCCTGGGGGAGGAACTGCTGACCCCGACGCGCGTGTACAGCCTCGACTGCCTGGCACTGCTGCGGGCCGGCCTGGACGTCCACGCGTTCTGCCACGTCACGGGCGGCGGGCTCGCCGCCAACCTCGCGCGGGTCCTGCCGGCCGACGTCGACGCCGACCTCGACCGCTCGACCTGGACGCCCGCGCCCGTCTTCGGGCTGGTCGCCTCGCTCGGGTCGGTGCCGACGCTGGAACTGGAGCGCACGCTCAACCTCGGCGTCGGGATGGTCGCCGTCGTGGGCCCGGCCGCCGCGGACGCCGCGCTCGCCGCCCTCGAGGCCCGCGGCGTGCCCGCGTGGGTGCTCGGCACGATCACGCCCGGGACGGGCACGGCCACCCTGCACGGCTCGCACCCGTAGCGGACGCACCGATAGCGGACGCACCGATAGCGGGCCGCGTCACCGCGACCCGCTATCGGACTTGGACGATCTGCTAGTGCCTCAACCGGACCGACGGTTGTCCTCGAGCGACTCCTCGTCGTCCTGCGCGTACCTCGCGTAGGGGTCGTCGGGTTCGTCGTCGGTCTCGGCGGCAGCCGCAGCGGGTTCTGCGTCGCCGACTAGCTCGGCGCGCAGACGATCCAGGTCGGTCCCGCCGCTGCTGTACTTCAGCTCGCGAGCGACCTTGGTCTGCTTGGCTTTGGCTCGGCCGCGCCCCATGGCTCGACCCCCTTAGGCGAGGCCCCGAAGGCCTCGGTACGGATCCGTGTCTACGTACGAAGACGGCGAACGGGGGGCCCCAGGCTCTTCCGGTCGCGTTTCTGACGCTTACGGTACCTCCTCCGGAGCGAGGACGGTACGCGGACTCGCTATCGCGCCGAACCGCCCGGCAGGAGGATCCCCCGCAGGCGCCCGACGGCGGCCATCCGCTGCTCCGCGAGGCGATCGGCGGCGACTGCGGGCGGGATGCCGTCGGCGTCCGCGATGGCGAAGACGCGCTTGGTCGTGTCGTAGATCGTCGACGCCCGGGCCTTCGCCCGCTCGAACGAGAAGCCTTCGATCTCGTCCGCCACCTGGATGACTCCGCCGGCGTTCACGAGGTAGTCGGGCGCGTAGAGGATGCCCGCGGTCCTGCAGGGTCTTCTCGATGCCCTGGTGCGCGAGCTGGTTGTTCGCGCCGCCGCAGACGACGCGGGCGGTCAGCACCGGGACGGTGTCGTCGTCGAGCGCGTTGCCGAGCGCGCAGGGCGCGTAGACGTCGAGCTCCTCGCGGATCAGGGTGGCGGTGTCGGGGACGGTACGCACGCCCGGGTGCGCGGCCGTGATCGCGGCCAGGGCGGCCTCGGACACGTCCGTCACCACGATCTCGGCGCCCTCGGCGGCGAGGTGGCCGACCAGGTAGCGCCCGACCTTGCCGACCCCGGCGACGCCGACGCGCCGCCCGGCCAGCGACGGGCTGCCCCAGACGTGCTCGGCGGAGGCCCGCATGCCCTGGTAGACGCCGAACGCGGTGAGGATCGCCGAGTCGCCCGCGCCGCCGTGCTCGACCGAGCGGCCGGTGGTGAAGGGGCACTCCCGGGCAACCATGTCCATGTCGGCGGGGAAGGTGCCGACGTCGCAGGCGGTGAAGTAGCGCCCGCCCAGGGAGGCCACGAAGCGGCCGTAGGCGCGCAGCAGAGCCTCGGACTTCAGTGTCTTCGGGTCGCCGATGATGACGGCCTTGCCGCCGCCGTGGTCGAGCCCGGCGAGCGCGTTCTTGTAGGCCATGCCCGCGGGAGAGGGCCAGCACGTCGGAGACGGCGGCATCGGTCGAGGGGTACGGGTAGAAGCGCGTGCCGCCGAGCGCGGGGCCCAGGGCGGTGGAGTAGATCGCGATGACGGCCCGCAGGCCGCTCGCCGGGTCTTGGCAGAGGACGACCTGCTCGTGCGGTGCGTCCTCGAACATCGAGATGAAGCCTGAACTGGTCACGGTGGTGACTCTCCCAGGTGGTCCGGCCCGCTAGGGGTGGGCGGGCGTGCACGGTCAGATTAGTGCGACGATGCCCGCGTGAGAGACGTTCCGGCCAGGACGACGCGGTGAAGGCGTCGGCGTCGGTCCCGTACGTCGCCTACCTGCGGGTGTACGAGCCGGTGGCCGCCGTACGCGGCCCGGCAGCCGACAGCTGGAAGCACTGGGCGGGCCTGCCGGAGTCGGACGTGCGCACGGGCGCGACCCTCGAGCGCGAGCGCGGTCTGACCGGCCTGCTGGCGACGCCGCCGGTCGCGGTGCCGGCCCACGACGGGGGCGAGTCCTTCGTCCTCGAGGTCGAGGGCGAGATCTACCTCTGTCCCTGGGAGACCCGCCTGCGCTGCTGGGTGGCGCTCGAGGAGCTGCGTAACACCGTCCCGGACCCGGTGCTCGACGCGTTCCTGCCGCGGGTCGTGGTCGACGGGGCCGACCTCGACTTCGCGCGCTGGCGGGCGAAGCACCCGGGCGCGAGCCCGCACATCCTGACCAGCTCGTGGCAGGTGCCGCTGCGCTGGTTCGTCGCCTTCTCCGCCGTCGACCGCGTCGTGGAGCCCGCCCGGGACGGCGCCGGGGCCCGCCTGTCGTACCGGACGAACATGGCCAACGCCCGCCTGCGGGTCGCGCGCGGGCTGCAGACCCTGCGCCGGACGTTCGACTCGTCCCCGCTCTCGGAGCGGGGTCGAGGACCTCGGCCGCTGGCTCGAGTGCTTTCCACCCGCACTCGCAGGTGGAGCTGGATTTCGGCGGTCTGGTCCGCCTGGCGGCCGAGCCGGCCCTGGTCGAGGACACGTCGGCGGCCGACGTCCAGAAGGCTCTGGCGTCGCTGGCCGTCGGGCGACAGCGAGACGGCCGCTACGACATATCGTGACTTGGTCACCCGTTGGCGAGTGTTAGGCGACTACGCGAACGCTAGTTGACCCAACACATACCAAAGGTATTCTCTGGTCCTGCACGCCCCACATGGATCGGTCTCCAGCCCGAACGCCGGCAACCGCGCCAGTGCAGTATCTGGAAGGCATCATCCGTTCGGTTGACCAGCGCCCAGCCAGACGTCTTGCTTCGAAATGATCCGTCAGGACCATTTCGGACATACGACTCCTAGGGCACCATCTTTCTTACGAGACGCCACAAGGGCGCTCGATAGGAGGCCCGCCATGAACGCACGTACGCCCGGAGACCGAGGCCCTGCTCACGCCGGCTGAGGTTGCCACGATGTTCCGCGTCGACCCGAAGACGGTGACTCGCTGGGCGAAGGCCGGCAAGCTCACCTCGATCCGGACCCTCGGTGGCCACCGCCGTTACCGCGAGAGCGAGGTCCGTCAGCTCCTGCAGGGGACCATCCCGCAGCAGGACCGCGGTCGGGACCGCATCGAGAACTGACCGTCCGCACCTGAGGCGAACGCTCACCCGACCCGCCGTCGAGGAGCGACGCACCAGATCCGATCCGCCCGCCGCGGACCCCGGGACTGGCAACCAGGTGCTCGGTCGAAAGTAGTGGCGCACGTCCCGGTCACCCCGTCCCCGCCGGACAGGGTTACCGGGACTGCCCGTTTCCACAGGCAGTTTGCGGGCCCGTGCTCGGGCCCGTTTTTCTTTGGCCCGTTTTTCTTTGGTTTGTCCGGATTCGCCCCCTCGGGGTCAGCGCGTGTACTCCGTTCGGGTGGTTGATTCGGACGGACTCATCCACACCGGCCCGCCGCCCGAGTCGAAGGCGACCGCGTCGGCCGGGGGTTCCCAGCCCGGGCCGCAGAGCAGCTCGAACTCCGGCCCGGTGAGCAGGCCGAACCGCTCGAGGGCCTCCGCAGGCGTCGGGTCCTCGGGGGCGACCCGTTCCAGGGCCGCGGCCTGCTCGGGCCCTGCGGCCGCGTGCAGGGCCTCCACGTAGGTCTCCCAGGGCCGGAAGCCGGGGACGGTGTGCTCCCCGCCCGGCCCGTCGAACACCAGCGTCGTGAACGCGTACCGCGTCCGGCCGCGCTGGGGCTGCGGCTTGCCGTACCCGATCCGCTCGTCGGTGACGGCCAGGGCCGCCTCGTTCGGGTTGCGGACCTCCTCGAAGTCCGCCGCGGACGCGGCCGCGACCTCCGGGCCGTCGAAGTCGGCGACGAGCCGTCCGACGTCCAGCCCCGGGATCGCCGCGGCCGCGGCGGAGGCGAGGATCCGCTCGCGGTGGTCCGACGGCCGGCCGAAGACCATCCAGTCCTCGCGCAGGCGCCGCAGTAGGCGTTCCGCGACGTCGGGGCCCTGCAGTTCCGCGGCCCGGACGGCCCGGCACATCTGCGGTGCTCTCGGTCGGCGACCCAGGCCATGTCGGCGGCGAACGGCTGCCCGTGACCCGGGGTCGCCGAGATGGCGGCGTGAAACTCGATCATGCCGTTGCGGATCTCGGGGTTGACGTCCCACTGCGGGATGTCGGGCAGGCCGAAGTCGAGGAAGTGCCAGTCCGGCAGGAAAAGGTCACCCTGGACGCGGCGCCAGTCCAGCGCCGTCCCGTAGCGCCACTGGAGGCGGCGGATCTTCGGCTGCGCGCCCCAGGCCCAGAAGCAGCACGGGTCGGTGTATTCGACGAGGGAGATCATGCGCCCCAGCCTGCCCTACAGTCAGCTGCAGACCTGGCCGACGCCCGCGATCGTCGGGGTGTCGTTGAGCTTGTCGAACTTGCTGCCGACGACGAAGTCGACGCTCGGCCCACGGCGCTTGGAGTCCATGACCACCGTCATGCCGGGCTGCCAGGCCTGGAGGGCGGCCACCTGGCGCTCGCCCGCCGGGCCGGCGCGCAGTTCGCCGGTGCCGCGGATCTTGCGGCACAAGGGGGTCGTTGCCGATGTCGCCGATGCGGAACCCGCGGGTCTTCAGGTCGTTCGCGACACGGTCGGCGAGGCCGGTCTCCGGCGTCCCGTTGTAGACGTTGACGGCGACCTTGTCGGGCACGACGGCGCTCGCGTCGGGGACGATGTCGACGCACTTCTTGGTGAAACCGCCGGCGGAGTTGACGCCGAACGCCCATGCGGACACGCCGATGACCAGGAACACCACCAGGGCGGTCGCGACGTTCTGCATGCGGCGACGGGTGCTGACCGGCCGGAACCGGGGCGCTCCCGCGCCAGGTCTGGTCGGGCCCAACATGGTCACGTCTCCCCCTGCGATTTGCGCTCAGGACGAGACTAGGCGACCCCGGGGGGCGGCACCTGGCAGACGCGAAATTGTGATCGGTTCGGGCGAGAATCGCCCGCTGCGGCGACCTACGAGCCGAGGTCCAGGATCCGTGCATGGACGACGGTCCGTTGGCGCAACGCAGCACGCACGGCCCGGTGCAGGCCGTCCTCCAGGTAGAGGTCGCCCTTCCACTCGACCACGTGGGCGAACAGGTCGCCGTAGAACGTGGAGTCCTCCGACAGCAGCGTCGCGAGGTCGAGTTGGCTCTTCGTGGTGATCAGCTGGTCGAGCCGGACGGCGCGCGGCGGGACCACCGACCAGGCTCGCTGGCTGGTGGCGTGGTCCGGATACGGCCGGCCTGTCGCCGACGCGCTTGAAGATCACTGGTTCACCTCGGTCACGGGCGCCGACTCTACCCGTGCAGGTGGTGCGACATGGTGCCCGGCAGGGCGCTCGGCTCGGCGAGGACGACCAGGCCGTACGCGATCAGCACGACACCCGCCCCGTAGCGCAGGAACTTGGCGCCCGGGAGCACCTTCTCGGCGTAGATGAACGCCGTCACTCCGGCCAACGCGGCGATGTTCATCATGCCGAGCGGGAACAGCATTGCCATCAGCGCCCAGCAGCAACCGGCGCAGTGCCAGCCGTGGTGGACGCCCATCTTGACCGCGCCCAGGCGCCCGTTGCGCCAGTGCTGCATGACGAAGGCCAGCGGCGAGCGGCACTCCGTCAGGCAGCGGTCCTTGAGCTTGCTGAACTGGAACGCCCCCGCGACGACGATGAGCCCGCCGCCGATCCGGGCGCGCGTTGCGGGCGACCCAGTCCGACTTCGGCGGCGAGGTTCTCCGCGCCCAGGGCGAGCACGAACGCGACGGCGCCCAGCGCCGTCCACAGCAGCAGGTAGCCGGTGACGAACAGCCAGGTCGGGACGAAGGCCTGCCCCTGCGTTCGCTTGTTGGCCGCGATGCGCGCGTACATCAGCACCATCGGTGCGACGGCGGGGAACATCGTCGCGGCCATCATCGCGATCCACACGGCGAGGAAGAGCGGTGCGCCCATCCCCATCGTGGGCGTCATCGCCTCGTGCGCGTCCATGTCGCCGCTGCGGTCGAACAGGAACACCCACGACGCGGCGGTCAGCGCGACGAGGCCGACGAGGATCCCCGCGCGGGCGCGCGACATCGGGGTCGCGTTGACCGCGCGCAGGGTCGCCCGCAGTCGACCCGGGCCCGGCGCGGTGCCGGGCCCGTGGTCGTGGTGCCCAGAGGCCGGGCGGGCCTCGGTGGGCGTGCTCACGCCTTGTCGGGCCCGGACCAGCTGAACGCGATGTGCTTGCTGGAGGTCTTCACCTTGTCCAGCTTGAAGTCGCCGAACAGCGCGCCGTCCTGCTGGCTCATCTCGCCGACGCCCCAGGTGGCGACCATGTTCTCGCCGGGGCCGACCTCGGAACCAGGCGGGTTCAGCAGCTGGACGCGCTTGGTCGGGTCGGCCGTCGGGCCGGTCAGCGCGACGGCGGAGGCCTTGACCTTGCCGGACGCCTCGACGCTCCAGGAGGACAGGTCGTCCGCGACCTCCATCTTGATCGGCACGACCTCCACGCCGCGGAAGTCGCCGATGAGCGACGCGAACGTGCCGGGCCAACCGCCGCCCGCGCCGCCGAAGATCGCCTGCAGGCCGCCGAGCTGAGCCTCGCTCGCGCGGTCGTCCACGAGGAGGCCGACGGTCGCCTTCGTCTCGCCGGCCCAGAGGTCGCCCTCGAAGCGGATGATCGCGACGACGTTGAGGCCCGCCATGTCGGTGTCGCCGAACTGGCCCTCGTTGATCTTGTACGCGAGGACGCCCTGACACTTGTTGTCGGTGGGAGCCTGCGCGAACTCGCACGGACAGGCGATGTTGCAGCTGCAGACGTCGAACCAGTCGCCCTTGAGGGTCCACTGGGGGATCGTCGTGGTGGTCATCGTCGACCTCGCTTAAATGCCCGGGGGCCGCTCCCACCGGTTTGGCGACAGACTTTAGTCCCGCGGGGGCGGTACCCCTAGCCCCTTGGGGTATGGGCTATTCCACTCGGGGGCAGGTGCCGGTGCCTTCGGCCGCGAGGCGTGCCGAGCACCCGTTCGGCGATGTCGCCGAGAACGTCCACCTGCTCGGGGGTGAGGGCGTCGAAGACCACCCGGCGGACGGTGGCGACGTGGTGCGGCGCGGCCGCCTCGATCGCCGCGCGGCCGGCGTCGGTGACGCGCGACGAACTGCCCGCGCCCGTCCTCGGTGCACCCGTCGCGGGTGATCAGCCCGCGCTTCGCCATGCGGGCGAGGTGGTGGGACAGCCGGCTCTTCTCCCACTGCAGCGCCTCGGCGAGCTCGAACGCGCGGACCCGGCCCTGGCACACGTCCGTGAGCGCGACGAGGACGCCGAAGTCGGCCATCGACAGGTCGGTGTTCGCCTGCAGGTCGCGGGCCAGGTGCGCGTTCAGGCGCATCTGCATCGTGACGTAGGCGCGCCAGGCGCGCTGCTCGGCCTCGTCCAGCCACTCGGTCATGACGGGATCCTCCCACGGAATAGTTGACACGTCATCTTGGTTCCAGTTAGTGTCGTTGACACATCAACCAACAACCTCTCGGGAGCATCCGATGACCACCACGACCGCCAACTCCACCCTCACCGGCACCTACACCCTCGACGCCACCCACAGCACGATCGGCTTCGTCGCCCGGCACGCGATGGTCACCAAGGTGCGCGGCGCGTTCACCGACTTCGCCGGCACCGCCGTCCTCGACTTCGACGACGTGAGCCGCGTCGCGCGCCGACGTCACCGTCCAGGTCGCCAGCGTCGAGACCCGCAACGCCCAGCGCGACGAGCACCTGCGCACCAACGACTTCTTCGACGCCGCCACGTACCCGGAGATCCGGTTCGTCTCCACGTCCGCGGAGAAGGTCGGCGCCGAGAACTTCAGCCTCACCGGCGACCTGACGATCAAGGGCGTCACGAAGCCCGTCACCGTCGACTTCGAGTTCACCGGTGCCGCAGACGACCCGTGGGGCAACCACCGCGTCGGGTTCGAGGGCCGCACGACCGTCAACCGCAAGGACTGGGGCGTCAACTTCAACGCCGCGCTCGAGGCCGGCGGCGTGCTGGTCTCCGAGAAGATCACGCTGGAGTTCGACATCTCGGCGATCAAGAACGCCTGACCTGGGGTTTGCTCCCGTCGATCGGAGAGGATGAGCGTCGTGACTTCGTTGACTTCGCAAGTAGATGTCCGCCGCGCCGCGGACCGCGCCAAGACGACGATCGGCTGGCTGGACTCCAAGCACTCGTTCGCCTTCGGCGGCCACTGGGACCCCGGCAACACCCACCACGGCCTGCTGCTGGTGAACAACGACGACATCGTCACGGCGGGCGCCGGGTTCGAGACGCACCCGCACCGCGACATGGAGATCGTGACGTGGGTCCTGCGCGGGTCGCTGGTCCACCAGGACTCGACCGGGCACTCCGGGGTCATCTACCCCGGCCTCGCCCAGCGGATGAGCGCCGGCCGCGGGATCCTGCACTCGGAGAAGAACGACTCCTGGCGCCTCGGCGGAGACGAGCACGCCGACCCCGTGCACTTCGTGCAGATGTGGGTCGTGCCGGACGAGAACGGGATCACGCCTGGCTACGAGCAGCTCGAGATCGACGCCGAACTGCTGGGCGGGCGGCTCGTGCCCGTCGCGTCCGGGATGCCCGAGCACGCGGACGCCGCGGCGATCCGGATCGCCAACACGCTACGCCGCCCTGCACGTCGCGCGGCTCGACCCCGGCCAGTCCGTGACGCTGCCCGAGGCCCCGTACCTGCACCTGTTCCTGCCGCGCGGGACCGTGTCGCTCGAGGGGGCCGGGGTGCTCGAACCCGGCGACGCCGTCCGGTTCACCGCGACCGGCGGGCAGCGGGTCACGGCGGTCGAACCGGCGGAGATCCTCCTCTGGGAGATGCACGCGGGTCTTGCGGCCTGAGGTTCGCGCGGGGATACCCCGTGCGTCCGGCAATCAGCGTCCTATAACGAGTCGATTGCCGGACGCACGGGCTTTGGGCTTTGCTCGTCGAGTTACACCTCACCGAGGGAGATTTCTCATGACTGTCAGTGCCCCGGACCGGGCCGCAGTGACCGCCGCCGAGCTGCACCCGCTGCTGGCGGGGCGGTGGAGTCCGCGCGGGTTCGACGCGTCGTACGAGATCGGGGACGCGGAGCTGGTCGCCTTGCTGGAGGCGGCGCGGTGGGCGCCGTCCGCGGCCAACACGCAACCGTGGCGCTTCGTCGTCGGGCGGCGGGGGGACGAGGTGTTCGCGCGGCTCGTTTCCCTTCTGGCGCCGGGTAACCAGCCGTGGGCGCCGGTCGCGTCCGCGCTGGTGATGGTCTCCGCCGCGACGCTGAACGACGCGGGGGAGCCACAGCGGTGGGCCCGCTACGACGCCGGGCAGGCCGCCGCGCACCTCACCGTCCAGGCGGAGTGGATGAGGCTGACGGTGCATCAGATGGGCGGGTTCAACGCGGACGGTGCGGTCGCGGAGTTCGGGCTCGGCGAGGGCGTGGACCCACAGTCGCTCCTCGCGATCGGCCGGCTCGACCCCACCGCCGCTCTGTCGGAGCCGTACGCGTCCCGCGAAGTCGCGCCGCGCGTCCGGCGCCCGCTCGCCGAGCTCGTCGTCGCCGGCGACGTCGCCTGACCCTTGCGTCCGGCGAATCGCCGGCACTTCACGCACCAGCGGGGTGACTTCCTGCGTCGAAAGCCCACCTCCTGCGGTGTGCACGGCGCGCGAGGTGTGTCGTCAGCGCGTGAAGTGGCTCCGGGACACCGCCTGACGCGGCGTCAGGTGACGGTTGACGGCGGTCGGTAGAATTCGGTCGTGAGTGACTCCGGGTTTCTCGTCGAGGCGCGGACGTTCTACGACGCGCTCGCGGTCGACTACCGCGACCGGATCGGGACGGACTTGACCGCTCGACCGATCGAGCGGGCGGCGCTCACGGCGTTCGCGGAGCTGGTCGCCGCATCGGGGCAGCGGGCCGTCGCGGACGTCGGCAGCGGCTACGGCACGGTCACCGCGTTCCTGGCGGCGGCCGGGGTGGACGCGTTCGGCGTCGACCTGTCGCCCGTCATGGTCGAGTTGGCCCGGAAATCTCACCCGGGCCTGAGATTCGAGGTCGGGACGATGACCGCGCTCGACCTGCCGGACGCGAGCCTCGGCGGCGTCCTCGCCTGGTACTCGCTGATCCACGTCCCGTCGGCGGAGCGGCCAACCGTTGCCGAGGAGCTCGCCCGCGTCCTCGCCCCGGGTGGGCACGTGCTCGTCGCGTTCCAGGTCGGCGACGAGCCGCGGCACGTCGAGGCGCCGGACGGGCGGCCGGTCGCGCTGGAGTTCCACCGGCTCCGGCCGGAGGAAGTCGAGAGCCTGCTGCGCGAGGCGGGCTTGGCGATCGTCGCCGTGACTACCTGCGAGCCGATCGACCCCGAGCCCACCCCGCAGGCATTCGTGCTGGCCCGGAAAGATTGAAATCCGGCGTCGGGTGGGTAAAGCTCTCCGACGGCCGAACCGCGGAAGGAGCCGACACCGGTGATCGCCGAGACGTGGTTGCGGGTGGTGACGTACCGGGCCGAGCGGCCCGACTGCGCGGAGGCGGTCGAGTACATCGGGTCGACGGTCCCGCGCGTCCTGCGTTCGCTCGAGCGGCGGCCGGGTTTCCGGACGGGCCACTGGGGTTACGAGCCGGGCGGAACGGCGCTGGCGGCGGTGACGCACTGGGCGAGCCGCGAGGCGATCGACGCGGCAGCGGGCGAGCTCGCGGCGCTGAACGCGGAGCGGAACGCGCACGGCATCGCGCCGGAGTCGACGGCGAACCTGCGGTTGTTCACCACCCCCCAGGTCTGGAGTCAGTCGGACTGGGGCGCGATCACCGGCCGGACGGCGGCGACGTGGCTGCGGGTCGCGCTCTACCGCCCGGAGCCCGCAACCGCCGACACGCGCAGGTACATGAAGGCGTCCAGCGAACTCGCCGTCCGCGTGCTGCGGCGCCAGCCGGGCTTCCGGATCGCCTACTGGGGCGAGGATCCCGAGGCCGGGACGATGGCGGCGGTCTCGTACTGGGACAACCGCGACGCGATCGACAGCGCCGCGTCGGTGTTCCGTCGGCTGCATCGGGACCGGGAGTCGCACGGCGTCGAGCTGGTGTCGATCGCGAACCTCGAGTTGTTCCGGGCCCCGCTCACGGCCGGTAGTGGGCTGAGTCTGAGTAACCGTCAGACGACCTGAGGAACGGCAAAACCGGGCCCGCGACGTACTGCGAGCCCGGCCTCCGTCCCTCCAAGATCAGTGCGCGAACACCGGCTGCGCCGGAGCACCGGCGGCCTCGGCGGCGGGGACGCCCGGGCGGAGCATCGCGCCGGCGACGAGCGCGCCGACCGCGAAGATCGCGGTGGCCCACCAGAAGGCGGTCGTGTACGAGTGCATCGTCGCCTGGGCGATCAGCGCCGCGTCCGGGACGCCCCGCCCGTCCAGGAACGAGGCGGCGGAACTGCCCGCCACGGTGCTCAGGAGCGCGACGCCGACGGAACCGCCGACCTGCTGCATCGTGTTGACCATCGCGGAGGCGACGCCGGCGTCCGCCGCGTCGACCCCGGAGATCGCGGTCTGCATGGTCGGCGCCATCACCAGGCCCAGACCGAGGCCGGAGATGATCAGGCCGGGGAGGATGTGCGTGGTGTAGCTGCTGGTCAGGTCGAGCTTGGCGAACTGCGACCATGCCGAGCGCCGCGACGACCATGCCGGTCGTGACGAGGGTGCGGGCGCCGATCTTGCGAAGCAGGACGGCGGTGGACAGCGACGCGGCCACGACCAGCGCGAAGACCATCGGCAGGAACGCGACGCCGGTCTTCACCGCGGAGTAGCCGAGGGTCGCCTGCAGGTAGTAGGTCAGGAACAGGAACACCGCGAACATCCCGGATCCGACGATGAAGACGGCCGCGAACGAGGCGGCGCGGTCGCGGTCGAGCAGAACTCGCGGCGGCAGCAGCGGGTTCGCGACCCGGGTCTGCAGGACGCCGAACAGGACGAGCAGCGCGACGCCCGCGGCGAGGAAGCCCAGCGTGACCGGGTCGCCCCAGCCTGCGGACTCGGCGTGCGAGAACCCGTAGACCAGGCCGAAGAGGCCGGCGGAGACGGCGAGCGTCCCCTTGACGTCCAGCTTCTGGCGGGCCCCGGCGCGGACGTGCTTCGGCAGCAGCGTGGCCGCGCCGACCAGGGCGACCGCGGCGAAGGCGATGTTGACGTACATGGCCCAGCGCCAGGACGCGTACGTGGTCAGCGCGCCGCCGAGCAGCAGGCCGATCGCGCCGCCGGCACCGGCGAGGGCGCCGAAGATGCCGAAGGCCTTGCCGCGCTCCTTCGGGTCGGTGAAGGTCGTGGAGAGCAGGCTCAGCGCGGCGGGCGCGAGCAGCGCGCCGAAGACGCCCTGCAGGGCGCGGGCGCCGACGAGTACCTCGAAGTTCTGCGCGGCCCCGCCGATCGCGGAGGCGATCCCGAAGCCGGTGAGCCCGACCACGAAGGTGGCGCGCCGCCCGAGCAGGTCGGACAGGCGCCCGCCGAGCAGGAGCAGGCTGCCGAAGCTGAGCGCGTACGCGGTGACGACCCATTGGCGCGCGCCGTCGGAGAACCCGAGGTCGTGCTGCGCGGACGGCAGCGCGACGTTCATCACCGTCGCGTCGAGGATCACCATGAGCTGCGCGACGCCGAGGACCGCGAGGACGAGCCAGCGGCGCGCGTGGGCGCGCTCGGCGGCCGCGTCGGCGCCGGCGGGGATCTGGGCCGGCGGACGCTGGGTCGGGATGGACATCGAAGCCTTCTCTCGGCGGACGGTAATGCGGAGGTGATCTCTCCGGTTACCTGAACGCTAGCATTCAAGCGGAGTGCACACCTCCGCTTTCTGGGCTATCCTCGACTCATGCGTTCGGCCCCCCTTTCACCCGAGTTGTCCCCGGCCGTGCCTGCCGAGCGGCCCCTTCGTGCGGACGCGGCGCGAAACCGCGAGCGAATCCTGGAGGCCGCGGCCGAGCTGTTCGCCGCCCGCGGCCTGGAGGTCACGCTCGACGACATCGCGGCGCAGGCCGGGCTGGGGGTCGGCACCGTCTACCGGCGCTTCCCGAACAGGGACGCGCTGGTGGAGGCCCTGTTCGAGCAGCGGCTCGCCGGCATCGTCGCGGTCGCGGAGGGCGCGCTGGCCGAGCCCGACTCCTGGGCCGGGGTCGTGCGGATGCTGACCGAACTCGGCGCGATCATGGCCGCCGACCAGGGCCTGCACGAGGTTCTCGTCTGCCGGTCGGGCGGCTGCGGGGACAACGACGTCGTCCGCGACCGGATGGCGCCGATCGTCACCGCGGTCTTCGCCCGCGCGGCCGCGGACGGGCACCTGCGGCCCGACGTCGTCCCTACGGACTTCCCGATGGTGCTGCGCATGGTCGCGGCCGTCGCGGAGTTCACCCGGGACGTCCGCCCCGAGCTGTGGCGCCGCTACGTCGACCCTCCTGCTGGACGGTCTGCGGGCCGCGCGCCCGGCGCCGTCCCTGCTCGATGAGGGCCCGCTGGACCCCGACGAGCTGGGCGCGTGCAAGGCCGCGTGGCGGGCCTCGCACACCTGAGGTTCGACCCGGCGGCGTCGAGTGCGTGAAGATGACCACGTGGCCGACGACGAGATGCAGACGCACAATCAGCCCTACGAGCTGGAGACGACGCGCGACCGGGTTGGTAGCCCGCGTCCGCGCGCGGGGGTCCGCGGTGCTCGCGAACTCGTTGCTCAACCGGGGCACGGCATTCACCGTGGCCGAGCGCAAGGCGCTCGGGCCTGACCGGCCTGCTGCCGGACTGCGTGTCGACCGTCGAGGGCCAGCTGCGCCGGGTCTACGAGCAGTACCAGCGCCAGGGCGGTCCGCTCGAGAAGCACGTCTACCTGGGCAACCTGCGCGACCGCAACGAGATCCTGTTCTACCGGCTGCTGTCCGAGCACCTCCAGGAGATGCTGCCGATCGTCTACACGCCGACCATCGGCACGGCGATCGAGCGGTTCAGCCAGGAGTTCCGTCGCCCGCGCGGGGTGTACCTCTCGATCGACCACCCGGAGGACGTCGAGGAGTCGTTCGCCAACTTCGGGATGGGCATGGACGACGTCGACCTCATCGTCGCGACCGACGGCGAGGGCATCCTCGGCATCGGCGACTGGGGCGTCGGCGGCGCGCAGATCGCGGTCGGCAAGCTGGCGGTCTACATCGCGGCTGCGGGCATCCACCCGCGCCGGGTCCTGCCGGTCATCCTCGACACGGGGACCGACAACCTCGCGCTGCTCAACGACGAGCTCTACCTGGGCAACCGGCACGCCCGCGTCCGCGGCGAACGCTACGACGACCTGATCGAGGCGTTCGTCTCGACGGCGACGAAGCTCTACCCGCACGCGATGCTGCACTGGGAGGACCTCGCGGCCGGCAACGCGCGCCGCGTCCTGCTCAAGTACACGGACCGCTGCTGCACGTTCAACGACGACATGCAGGGCACGGCGGCCGTCGTGCTCGCCGCCGCCTTCGCGGCGATCCGCGCGGCCGGGACGAAGATGCGCGACCAGCGCGTCGTCATCCACGGCGCCGGCACGGCGGGCATCGGCATCGCGGACATGATGCGCGACGTCATGATCCGCGAGGGCCTCTCCCGCGAGGAGGCCACCTCGCGCTTCTACGCCCTCGGCTCGCGCGGACTTCTGACGGACGATCAGGCCGGCCTGATCCGCGACTTCCAGGTCGAGTACGCGCGGCCGGCCGCCGAGGTTGCGGGCTGGTCGTCCTCCGGTGACGGGGTGTCACTTGCAGACGTGGTCAGGAATGCCCACCCGACGATGCTGATCGGGACGTCCGCGCAGGCCGCCGCGTTCTCGGAGAGCATCGTGCGCGACATGGCCGCGCACACCGACCGGCCGATCATCATGCCGCTGTCGAACCCGACGTCGAAGTGCGAGGCGCTGCCCGCCGACGTGATCCGCTGGACGGAGGGCCGGGCGCTCGTCGCGACCGGCAGCCCGTTCCCGCCGGTGGAGTACGAGGGCCAGGCGTTCTCGATCGCGCAGGCCAACAACGCGCTGATCTTCCCCGGCCTCGGGCTCGGCGTGAACGTCTCGCGGGCCCGCCGGGTCAGCGACGGGATGCTCGCGGCCGCGGCCGCCGCCGTCGCGAAGATCGCCGCCGGATCCGGCCCGGGCGCTCCGCTGCTCCCGCCGGTGGAGAACCTGCGCGCGGTCTCCGCCGCAGTCGGCATCGCGGTCGCCCTGGCTGCGCAGAAGGAGGGCCTCGCCCAGGCGCCCCTCGCCGACCCGATCCAGCAGATCCACCAGGCGATGTGGCGCCCTGCTTACCCCGTCATCGTCGCGATCTGAGTCGTGGCGGGCGCTACCACGGGGTGCACAGTGGCGCGGAGGGCGAGTTCCAGGGCGAACCGCTCGTCGGGATCGTCCAGGGTCCCGCCGAACAGCTCGCGGAGCTGGGTGAGCCGGTAGCCCACGGTCTGCGGGTGGACGTCGAGTTCCCCCGCGACGTGCTGTCGTTCGCCGCGGTGCCGCAGCCAGGCGAGGAGGGTCGCGGCGAGCCGGTCGCGGGTGCCCGCGCGCAGGTCGGCGAGGGGCGCCAGCGTGCGCTCCGCCAGCTCGCGGACGAGGTCGGGCTCGCGGTGCAGGATCAGGGTCGCGAGGTGCTCGTCGACCCAGAGCGGGTCGCCGGCGAGCAGGCCGCGCTCGACGAGCGGGACGGCGAGCGTCGGCCAGGCGCAGGCTCGACCCCGCGGCGGCGAGCGGGCGGGCGGGGCCGACGACCGCGCCGCGGCCGGTGAGGGTCGCCGCCAGGCGGTCGCGGTCGGCGGTCGAGCGCGGGGCCGGGGCGAGGGCGGCGTGCCCGTCCCCGTACGGGGCGGCGAGCACGTCCGGGCCGAGGTGGCGGGGCGAGGAGCGGTCGGGATCGGCCGGCCGGCGGGGGAGCGTGATCGCGACGACGTCCGCGGGGACGGTCCAGCCGACGCGGGCGGCCTCGTCCGCGGCGGCGAGCACGTCGGCCGCGCCGGACAGCAACAGCGCGAGCAGGTCGGCGCGGATCCGTTCGGCTTCGCCGGCCCGCTCGGACTGCTCGCTCGCGAACCCCTCGACGCTCGCGGCCGACAGCTCGTCCATGTAGAGGAAGATCGACTCGGCGAGCGGGACGAGCAGGTCGGTGTCGAGGTTCTCCGCCTGGACGCGGGCGGCGAACCCGCGAAACGTCACTCGGGAACCGATCCGGTAGGCGGCGAGGAGGGCCTCGAGCGTCCGGCCCTGACGTAGCTCACCCCGGCCGATCGCGACGTAGACGGCCCGGCTGTGCGGGGTGAGGGCCGGCTCGCTGGTGCCCGGCAGGTCGAGGAAGCGCTCCAGCGCGACCTGCACGCCCTGGCGCGTGCCCTGGCCGAACCCGCTCTCGGACGGGCGCCCGTACCCGGGCACCTCGCGGGAGATGGCGCCGATCACCTCCGCGACGACGCCGGGCAAGTGCGGCCGCAGAAGTTCACCCATTTGTCTCGGGAGTGTGGTCCACGGAACATCTCCGGCCACAACGTCTCCCAGTTTGTTGTCTCACCACAAATTTGTCAGCTAGATCGTACGCACCGGGCGGAGCCGCGGCACGCGTCCGCGTGGCACCGTGGAAGACATGCAGTACACAGGCGCCACCTCGTCCGCCGCCTTCTTCGACCTCGACCGCACCCTGATCCGCGGGTCGGCCAACCTCCCCTTCGCGATCGCCGCGTTCCGGGCCGGCATGGTGCCCAAGCGCGATCTGCTCGGCGACGTCGTCAACGCGCTGACGTTCGTCGTCGCCGGGGCGTCGGACGAGCGCTCGTCCAAGCTGCGCCGGCGCATCCTGCGGGCGGTCGCCGGGCACGACGCCGCCCGCGTCGTCCGCCTCGGCGCCGACTTCATCCCCGGCCTCGCCGCGAGCGTCCTGCCGGAGGCCCGCCTCGCGCTGGACGCCCACGGCAGCCGCGGCGAGGACCGCGTGATCGTCTCGGCCAGTCCGATCGAGCTCGTCTCCGGGCTGGCCGAGACCCTCGGCCTCGAGGGTGCCGTCGGCACCCGCGGCGAGATCGTCGACGGCCGCTACACCGGCCGACTGACCGGCGAGTTCTGCTACGGCGAGGGCAAGGTCACCGAGGTTCGGCGGCTCGCCGCGGAGCGCGGGTACGACCTGGCGACGTGCACGGCCTACAGCGACTCGGTCAGCGACCTGCCGTTCCTCGAGTGTGTCGGGACGGCCGTCGCCGTCAACCCGGACCGCAAGCTTCGCGCGGTCGCGGTCGCGCGCGGCTGGACGATCCTCGAGGTCGCCCGCCCGCGTCCGTTCAGGTCGAAGCCCGCCCGGATCCCGCTACCCGCCTGAGGACCACCCGTACGTCCGGCAAACGAGCCATTACATAGGACGCTGATTGCCGGACGCACGGGTGGGGGGTGACCGTCACCGTCGCACGTCCCGCGGTTACAGGTCCTCCGTCGCCGGGCGGGCGAACTGCGCCGCGTACAGGCGGGCGTAGGCGCCGTCGCGGGCGATGAGGACGTCGTGCGAGCCCTGCTCGACGATCCGGCCGGCCTCCATCACCAGGATCACGTCGGCGTCCCGGATCGTCGACAGCCGGTGCGCGATCACGAAGCTCGTCCGCCCGGTACGCAGGGACGTCATCGCGTGCTGCACCTGCTGCTCGGTGCGGGTGTCGACGGAGCTCGTCGCCTCGTCCAGGACGAGGATCGCGCGCTCCGCCAGCCAGGCCCGCGCGATCGTCACGAGTTGGCGCTCGCCGGCGCTCAGGCCGGACCCGTCGTCGTCCAGGACGGTGGCGTAGCCGTCCGGCAGGGTCCGGACGAACGGGTCGACGTGCGTCGCGCGGGCGGCGGCCACGATCTCCTCCGGGGTGGCGCCGGGCCGGCCGTACGCGATGTTGTCGGCGATCGTCCCGCCGAACAGCCACGTGTCCTGCAGGACCATCCCGAGGCACGAGCGCAGCTCCGCGCGCGGCATGGCCGAGATGTCGCGCCCGTCCAGCAGGATCCGCCCGCCGTCGAGTTCGTAGAACCGCATGAGCAGGTTGACGAGCGTCGTCTTGCCGGCGCCGGTCGGCCCGACGATCGCGACGGTCCGGCCGGCCTCGACCGTCAGGTTGAGGTTCTCGATCAGCGGGACGTCGGGGACGTAGCGGAAGGACACGTCCTCGAAGGTCACGCGGCCGACGACGGGCGGGCCGCCGGGCGCGGACTCGGGCGCGTCCGGCGTCTGCTCGGGGGAGTCGAGCAGGTCGAAGACCCGCTCCGCGGACGCGATGCCCGACTGCAGGAGGTTCGCCATCGACGCGACCTGCGTGACGGGCTGGCCGAACTGCCGTGAGTACTGGATGAACGCCTGCACCTCGCCGAGCGAGAGGTTGCCGGACGCGACGCGCAGGCCGCCGACGACGGCGATGGCCACGTAGCTCAGGTTGTTCACGAACATCATCGCCGGCTGGATGATCCCGGAGATGAACTGCGCCTTGAACGAGGACTGGTAGAGCGCCTCGTTCTGCACGGCGAACGTCGCCGCGGACTCCGGCGCCCGGCCGAACGCCGTCACCAGCGCGTGGCCGGTGTACATCTCCTCGACGTGGCCGTTCAGCCGCCCGGTCGTGGCCCACTGCGCGATGAACTGCGGCTGCGCGCGCTTGCCGATCGCCTTGGCCAGCCGGATGGAAATCGGAATCGTGACGAGCGCGATCGACCGCGAGCAGCGGGGAGATCCAGAGCATCATCGACAGGACGCCGACGATCATCAGGATCGAGGAGATCAGCTGGCTCAGCGTCTGCTGCAGGGTTTGCGCGATGTTGTCGACGTCGTTCGTCACCCGCGAGAGCAGCTCGCCGCGCGGCTGGTCGTCGAAGTAACGCAGCGGCAGGCGGTTCAGCTTGCCCTCGGTCTGCCCGCGCAGGCGGAAGACGAGGCGCTGGACGATCCGGCTGGCGAGCCTGCCCTGGACGAGGCTGAACGCGAACGCGATCAGGTACACGGCGAGGACGAGCAGCAGCGTCCGCCCGACGGCGTCGAAGTCGACGCCCTGACCTGGCGTCACATCCACGGTCTGGACGAGGTTCGCGAGCTCGTCCCGCCCGTCCTCGCGCAGTTTCTCCATCGCCTGCGCCTTGTCGGTCCCGCCGGGCAGGTCGCGGCCGATCACGCCGGCGAACACGCGGTCGGTGGCCTGCCCGAGCAGGCGCGGCCCCATGACGGACGCGGCGATGCCGAGGACCCCGCAGATCAGCACGACGACCAGGAAGAGCCGCTCCGGGCGCATCATCCGCAGCAGCCGCAGGGCGGAGCGCTTGAAGTGCATCGACTTCTCGGCCGGCATCGCCGCAGCCAGCGCGGCGGCCTGCGGGCCGAAGCCGCGGGCGCCGGGCGGTGTCGGTCCGCGGGCGGGTGCGGTGGGCTTGCTCATAGCTGTTTCCCCGAGCGGCCGCCGGCCTCGGCCGCGGTCAGCTGGGACAGCACGATCTCGCGGTAGGTGAGGCTGGAGTCCATCAGCTCGTCGTGCGTGCCCGTCCCGACGACGAGGCCCTGGTCGAGGACGACGATGCGGTCGGCGTCCCGGATCGTCCCGACCCGCTGGGCGACGACCACGACCGTCGCGCCCTTCGTCCACGGTTTCAACGCGGCGCGCAGCGCGGCGTCGGTCGCGTAGTCGAGCGCGGAGAACGAGTCGTCGAACAGGTACAGCGACGGGCGGGCGATGAGCGCCCGCGCGATCGCGAGGCGCTGGCGCTGCCCGCCGGACACGTTCGACCCGCCCTGCGCGATCGGCGCGTTCAACCTCTCCGGCATCGCCTCGACGAACGGCCGCGCCTGGGCGGTCTCGAGGGCCGCCCACATCTCGTCCTCGGTCGCGCCGGGCGGCCGTAGCGCAGGTTCGACGCGACCGTCCCCGAGAACAGGTACGGACGCTGCGGCACGAACGCGACGGAGCGGGACAGCAGCGCCCGGTCCAGGCGGCGGACGTCGACGCCGCCGACCAGGACCGTCGCCCTCGGTCACGTCGATCAGCCGCGGGACGAGGTCGAGCAGCGTCGTCTTGCCGGACCCGGTGCCGCCGATGATCGCCGTCACCCCACCGGGGACGGCGACGAGGTCGACCCCGCGCAGGACCGGCACCTCCGCGCCCGGGTAGCGGAACTGCGCCCCGCGGATCTCCAGCGTCCCCGGCGTCGCCAGCGACGTGACGGGCTCGGCCGGCGGGGCGACGCTCGGCGCGTCCGGAGCACCTCCTGGACGCGCTCGGCGCAGACCTCGGCCCGCGGGTACTGGGCGAGCGTGAACGTCGCCATCATGATCGAGCCGAGGATCTGCATCAGGTAGCTCAGGAACGCCGTCAGCGCGCCGATCGGCATGCCGCCGCTGTCGATGCGGTGCCCGCCGACCCACAGGACGCCGACGCTCGACACGTTCACGACCAGCATCAGCGCCGGCAGCATCAGCGCCATCAGCCGCCCGACGCCCAGCGACACCCCCATCAGCGCGATGTTCGCGCCGTCGAAGCGGGCGAACTCGTGCTCCTCGCGGACGAACGCGCGGATCACCCGGATGCCCGTGATCTGCTCGCGCATCACCCGGTTCACCTCGTCGATGCGGGTCTGCATCCGGCGGAACAGCGGGCGCATCCGGCGCATCAGCAGCCCGATCGCCAGGACGAGCACCGGCAGGCTCGCCAGCAGCATCCCCGTCAGCGGGACGTCGAGGTGCAGCGCCATCCCGATCCCGCCGATGCACATGATCGGCGCGGGGACGGCCATCGTGCAGGTCAGCAGCGCGAGCGACTGCACCTGAGCGACGTCGTTCGTCGTCCGCGTGATCAGCGACGGAGCGCCGAAGTGGTTGACCTCGCGGGCCGAGAACGACTGGACGCGGTCGAAGACCGCCGCCCGCAGGTCGCGCCCGACGGCCATCGCCAGGCGCGAACTGCAGTACACCGCGGCGATCGTGCACGCCATCTGCGCCAGCGTGACGGCGAGCATCACCCCGCCCGTGCGCACGACGTAGCCGGTGTCGCCGCGCACGACACCGAAGTCGATGAGGTCGGCGTTGAGGGTGGGCAGGTACAGCGCGCCGAGCGTCTGCAGGAACTGGAACGCGACGACGCCGAGGACCCAGCGGCGGTACGGGCGCAGGTACTCCCTCAGGAGGGCGATCAGCACGCGTCCCCGCTGGGGGCGATCGGGTGCGCGGGCATCCCCCGAGTCTGCCGGTCGCTCCATGACAGACGCGAGGCAGTTACGCGTAGCGGGTCGCAACCACTCATCGCGGGTGCCCAGCCCGTCCACAGCGGGGGCACAAGTTCGGAGCCGAACCTCTGTGCAGAAGCGCGCGGCGACCGTCCGTGCGGGGTGGAGGAATCGCAATGACCGACGGACCCGTCCTCGAAGGCGTCGTGCTGGACGGCCCGGCGCCCGACGTCCCCGTCGTCGAGGCCGTCGTCGTTTCCGCGCCGCAGCCGAGGACGAGCGCGCGCGAGTGGCTGGCGACGCTGACCGCGACCGTCCGGGCAGCGGGCGCGCACGCCGGCGCCTGGCCGGGCAAGACCGCGGACATCCCGCCGGGCGCGCCGCCCGCCACCCCGTCCGTCGCCCGCCCCTGGCCGCGCTGGCGGATCCTCGCCGCGGCCGGGGTCGCCGCCGTCGTCGCGGGCACCGCGGGGATCGCCGTCGCGGCGTCCGACGACGCCGGCACCGCCGGCCAGATCTCGTCCCCGGGCCAGAGCACGGGTCAGGAATACCTGCCGGGCATGGGGCAGGGCTTCGGCCCGGGGACGGGCTTCGACGGTCAGGGCTTCGGCATGCGCGGCCAGGACTTCGGCCAGGGCATGGAGCGCGGGTTCCGCGGCGGGTTCGACCCGGCCCAGGACCCCTTTGCGGGCGTCGTCGGCATCGACACCTGAGCTGCCGGAAGGCCGCTTGGGACGAAGGAAACTCAGAGTTCGTTCGGCGTTAACCTGCGGGGGCGGGGGTCGGTGGAACCCTTCCGGGCATCGGAGCCCCCGGAGGTGCAGTGCCCGGTCAAGCGGACACCAGAGCAGCAACCGCGCGCCGGCGGCAGTACTTCCACGATCGATCGGCGCCACGCCCCGACGCCCTGCTGCCGGCGGCGTTCGGCGCGGTGCGGGACGCGGAGGGTCGCATCCTGCTCGTCCGGCGGGCCGACGACGGCAACTGGGAGCTCCCGGGCGGCCGGATCGACGTCGGTGAGACGGCGGCGGAGGCCGTCGTCCGCGAGGTCGCCGAGGAGGCCGGGCTCACCGTCAAGGTCACCAGCGTCGCGGGCGTGTACAGCGACCCCGGGCACGTGCTCGCGTACCCGAACGGCGAGGTGCGCCAGCAGTTCGCGGTCTGCTTCCACTGCTGGTCAACGGGCGGCGAACCCCGCCCGGACGGGCGCGAGAGCGTCGCCGCCGCCTGGTTCGACCCGGCGGAGACGCACAAGCTGGTGATGCACCCGACCATGCGCAAGCGGCTGCTGCACGCGCTGGCCGACCTGGACGCGGCTCACTTCGAGTAGTGCGCCGCCCCCGCTAGGTCAGTACAGCTAGGTCAGGCGCTGAAGGTCTCGATCGACGTCTTGGCCGTGCCCGCGGTGTCGAAGCCCTTGTCGGTGCCGGTGCCGCCGTCGAGGGTGTCGGTGCCCTTGCCGCCGTAGAGCGAGTCGGTGCCCGTGCCGCCGACGAGAGTGTCGTTGCCGGACCCGCCGGAGATGACGTCCTCGCCCGTCCCGCCGGTGACCTTGTCGTTCCCGTCGCCGCCGCAGACGATGTCGTCGCCGGTGGCGCCGTCGAGCGTGTCGTTGCCGCCCAGCCCGTAGAGGATGTCCTTGCCGCTGGCGCCCGTGAGCTGGTCGTCGCCGGCGGTGCCCATGCGCACCGTGTACCCGGCCGGGACGGAGGCCCCGGTCATGCACGCCGCGACCCGGTCGTCGTCGTCGTCGTTGATCGTGCCGACCGCGGTGCCTGAGCCGGCGCTGATCGTCGGCTGCGAGCCGTCGGTGGTCGTCGACGACGCGTCGGTGACCTGGAGGCGGAACTTCTCGTTCAGTTCGTCGGAGACGTCGCCGTTCACCGTGACCTGCGCGGTGCCCGACGTGGCGCCTGCGGGAATGTTCACGACCAAGTTCGTCACCGGGACGTAGTCGGTGCCCGCGGTCGCGGCCGGGCCGGAGGCCGGCGCGGCCGTGGACAGCTTGACCTGCACCGCGGCGCAGCCCGAGGGGTTCGCGACGGTGATCGGGAACGACATCACCGCGGTGCCAGAGTCGCCCTCGGTGACGCTGGCGTCCCCGACCGACACGGCGGCTGACGTCCGGCACTCGGTGTAGGTGATCCGGACCTTGCCGGGCTCGCCGAGGCCGGCCAGCCCGTAGGTGGCGCCGCCGAAGCTGTCGCCACCGCGGCCCCCGTCGCGCCCGGTGGCGGCGCCGCCGCCCTTCTTGTAGCCGTCGCCGCTGCCGCCGCTGCCGCCGCCGGACTCCGCGGCCGTGCCGGCCATTCCGTCCGTCGGCGGGACTAGGCTGGAACGTCCGCCAGTCGCGTCCGGCGTGCCGGCGTCCCTGCCGTTCTCGCCGCCGTTGCCGTTGGTCCGCGCCGCGGCTGCGCCGCCTCCGCCGCCACCGGCGAGGACGATCGTGCCGCCCTTCTCGACCTTCGACATGCCGCCGCCAGCGCCCGCGAAGGCGGGGGACGCGAGCGCTGCCCCCGCGCCACCCGCATTGAGCGCACCCACGAAAATGTCGAAATCGTCGCCCGGGACGACATTGTTGAACGTGGCGGCCGCGGCGACGCCGCGTCCGCCGGTCCGGGTCACGCCGGAGCCGTTGTCACTGTTCCCGCCCGCGGCGCCCTGGGCGATCATGGTGATGCTGCCTACGGCCGCCGGGACCTCGAACGTGCCGTCCGTGTCGTACTCGCAGGTGACCCCGGGACCCGTCCCGCCGTCGAGCGTGCACGGCGTCGGGGCTGCCTGCCCCGTAGTCGCGGCGACCACGACGATGCCGGGCGCCAGCATGGCGGCAGCGGCGGCCAGGACCCGGGCGCGGGTCGTCAGGACTCTGTTCATCGGTTCTCCCCCGCAGGCGGGTCGACCTGACCCGTCGGCACGTAAGGCTGGAGCCGGCCCGGCCGGGCGGCGGTTCCGATGATCAGGTCCGATCCGCGCCGGACGGGGGCGTTGTGAACCAAACGGACGATTCCTTGGTGATGCAACGACCTTGCCCGGAGATCATGTCCGGATATCTGATGATCCGTCACGACCGGGCGCTCCCGGTCCGCGTCGCTACAGTGGCGGCGAGATCATGTCGACATCATCGCGCCCGCGCGGCCTGCGCCCGCTGCACGCCCGGCCGGGGCTGATCGCCCTCGTGGCCCTGGGGGGCGCGCTGGGCGCGCTGCTGCGGTACGGGGTGGCTCGTGCGCTGCCCACGGAGCCGGGCACGTTCCCTACGGCGACGTTCGTGACGAACCTGGCGGGTGCGTTCGCCCTCGGGGTCATGCTGGAGGCTCTCGCCCGGTTCGGGCCGGACGAGGGCGGGCGCAGACTCGCCCGCCTCGCCCTCGGCACGGGCGTCCTCGGCGCGTTCACGACGTACTCGACCCTCGCCGTCGAGGTGACCGTCCTCGGGCGGGACGGGCACGGCGGCCTCGGCGCCGGCTACGGGTTCGGCAGCGCACTCGCGGGCTTCGTGGCGGCGGCGCTGGGGATCGCCGTCGCCGCCGCGGCGACCCGGCGCCGGGCGGGCGGCCCGTGAGCGCCGCGGTCGTGACCGGGATCGCCGTCGCGGGCGGGGCCGGCGCAGCCGCGCGTTTCGTCGTGGACGGCGCGGTGACCGCCCGCCGCACCGGGAAGTTCCCCGTCGCGATCCTCGGGATCAACGTCGTCGGCAGCTTCGTCCTGGGCGTCCTGCTCGGTCTCGTGCAATCTCACGGGGCGTCAGATGCTTTGCTGGCCGTGCTCGGGACCGGATTCTGCGGCGGGTTCACCACGTTCTCGACCACGTCGTTCGCGAGTGTCCGCCTGGCGCAGGACGGGAGCCACACACTCGCCGCGTACAACGTCCTCGGCACGCTCGCGCTCTGCACCGCGGCCGCGGCGGGCGGCCTTGCGTTGGCGTCGGCCTAAAGGGCGAGCAGCGGGTCGGCCAGCGCACCGAGCTGGTCCAGGCCGAGGTCGCTGCCGGGCGCGAGCGGCTGGACGCAGACGTGGTCCGCGCCGGCGTCCAGATGCTCCCGGACGCGGGTGGCCACGGTGTCGGCGTCGCCCCACGCGACGAGGGCGTCGACGAGGGCGTCCGACCCGGCGCCCGCGAGGTCGTCCTCGCCCCAACCGAGCCAGCGCAGGTTGTTCGCGTAATTCTCCAGCGCGAGGTAGTAGCCGGTGTAGACCTCGCGGGCGAGCGCGCGGGCCTTGGTCGGGTCGGTCTCGAGCAGCACGGCGACCTCGGGGGCCAGGAGCGGGCCGTCGCCGAGCGCTGCCCGGGCTCGGCGGGTGTGCTCGACGGGGACGAAGTACGGGTGCGAGCCGGCGGTTCGCTCGCGGGCCAGCTCGAGCATCTTCGGACGCAGCGCGGCCAGCACGACCGGCACGGGTGCGGCGGGCCGCGGGCCGTCGTACGGCGCAGCGTCCAGCGCGTCGAGGAACGCCCGCGTCGCGGCGATCGGCTTGCCGTAGTCGTGCCCGCGGTTCGTCGTCATCGGCTTGTGCGAGACCCCGAGCCCGAGGACGAACCGGCCCGGGTGCGCCTCGCCGAGCATGTTCGCGGCGGCGTTGGTCGCGGTCGCGTCCCGCCCCCAGATGCCGGCGATCCCGGTGGCGACCACGAGGCGCTCCGTCGCCCCCAGCAGGACGGACGCGTGCGTGAACGCCTCCTTGCTACGCAGGCCTTCGGCGAACCACAGCGACGGGTAGCCCAGTGACTCGATCTCGCGGGCGGCGGCGCGGGTGGCCGCCGCGTCCGCGACGCCGAGCGAGCGGGGGCTGAGCCAGACGCCGACGCGGCCGAGGGTGCTTGCGAGTGCGGGCATGGCGGTTCTCCTCGGGGCGGGGCCGGTGATCTGTCGGGCCAACACCGTCGGCGACGGCGCACTTCCCCGATGTCCTTGGCAGACTGCTCACGTGACCGACCTTCAGGTACCACCGCGTCTGCACGGCGCGTTCAACTTCCGCGACCTCGGCGGCCTCCCTACGACGGACGGCGGGCGCATCAGGTCGGGGCGGCTGTTCCGCAGCGACACGCTCCAGGCGCTGACATCCGAGGACGTCGCGCACCTCGTCGACGACCTCGGCATCGCCGGCGTCGTCGACCTGCGCTCGCCCGTCGAGACCGTCGAGGAGGGGCGGGGCGCCGTCACCGGGCACCCCGGTCAGAAGCTGACGTACGTCAACGTCCCGCTCGGGCTGGCGCCGGTGCACAATCAGAGCCAGGAGGTCGACGCGACCGGCGTCGACACCGCCCAGCCGGGCGCGCTGACGGCCGCGACGTACGTCCGCCAGCTCGCCGAGGACCCGTCGGTCCCGCGGGCGGTCGAACTCGTCGCCGTCCTCACCGACCGGCCGACGGTCGTGCACTGCGCCGTCGGCAAGGACCGGACCGGCGTCATCACCGCCCTCGTCCTGCTGCTCGTCGGGGTGGACGAGGAGACCGTCGTCGCCGACTACATGGAGACGGCGACCAACATCGACCGGATGATCGAGCGCCTGCGCGGGTGGCCGCGCTACGCCGGGCACATGGGCGTGATCGCCGACGAGTTCTACCGGGTCGAGGAGCACGCCATGCGCGGGACGCTGGCGGAATTGAACTCCCGGTACGGCGGCGCCGCCGGGTGGGCGCGCGACCGGCTCCGCCCGGGTGTGATCGGGACGCTCCGCACTCACCTGGTCGAGCACCCCGACTCGTAACGCGTCCGCCCAGCCAAGGAGACCGACTGTGAACCCAGCGCCGAGCATTGCCGAGCTCCTGGCCGAGTACGACCGGGCGGTCGCCTACACCGACACGCTCTGGCGGGACCTCACGCGGGACGAGGTGAACTGGCGCCCGCACGAGCAGTCCAGCGCGATCGGCTGGCACCTCGGGCACCAGGCGACCGTCGCCCACTTCATGGTGCGGAACCTGACCGCCGCGGAGCCGAGCCCGGACTCCGAGCTCGAAGCGATGATGGACTCCGCGACGCCCGAGTTCACCCGCGGGAACCTGCCCGACCTGGCGCGGCTCGCCGCCTTCCGGGCGACCGTCTCCGACCGCGTCCGCGTGCGGCTCGGGACCATCGCCGCCGGCGAGGTCGGCGCCCCTGCGCAGATGACGATCGTCGCCCGGACGCTGCTCACCGCCGTCGTCAACCACGAGTACCAGCACGACCAGTGGATCTCGGAAGTCCGCAGCCGCGACCTCGGCCACGCGCTGCCGGAAGCGCCGCTCAGCGACCGCATCGTGCGGTTGGACGGCTACCTCGTGCTGGACTGCGCGGGTTGATGACGCGTCCGGCCGCGCTCTGTCCTACGCTCCGCGCATGACGACCTACCGCATCAGCGACGTCGCCGAACTTATGGGCGTCAGCAGCGACACCGTCCGCCGCTGGACCGACGCGGGGCGGCTCGAGGCTACCCGCGACCAGCACGGCCACCGCGTCGTCGAAGGGGCCGTCCTCGCCGAGTTCGCGCGCTCCGAAGCCGACACCCCGGAGACCGGCGCGATCCTCAGTGCGTCCGCGCGCAACCGCATGCGCGGGATCGTGACCGAGGTCGTTCGCGACACCGTCATGGCCAAGGTCGAGATCCAGGCCGGGCCGCACCGCATCGTGTCGCTGATGAGCCGCGAGGCCGCCGACGCGCTCGGGCTCGAGCCGGGGGTGCTGGCTGTCGCGACGGTGAAGTCGACGAACGTCGTCGTGGAGATTCCGGCCGACTAGGCGCTCGTTTTCGTCATCCGTCAGGACGGATGACAAGGCCCGACACCGGATGACAAGGGTGCGGTGGTTCTTTTCTCGACGGGCGGTCGGTCCAGTGTGGCGGCCTGCATCGGGCGGGGTCACGCGAGTGGTGGTTACTTCAAACCGGCGGGGGAGTACTCCCCGGTGCCGGGCGGGATGCGGTCGCAGGAGGTGAGGGCGGAGCAGTTGTCCGCGGCCAGGGCGCGGGCCAGGACGACGAGGTCGGCGACGCGGGGGTCGACGACCCGGTAGTGGGCGAACCGGCCCGCGCGGCGGGCGGCGACGTACCCGCAGTCGGCGAGGCAGCCGAGGTGGGTGGAGACGCGGCTCTGGGACAGCCCGACGTGCGCGACGCACTGGGACACCGTCTGCTCGCCGGCGAGCAGGAACTCCAGCAGGCGCAGGCGGGTCGGGTCGCCGAGGGCGCGGAAGAACTTCGCGACGACGTCGACTTCGTCGCCGGCCAGGGCGGGCGGGGCGGGCGGGGCGGCGGTCTCGGGACTCTCCACGTTGCTCCTCCCTGTTCCCTGTGGACGTATCCGGCTGGGCGGATGAGACGTACGATCCATCCGCAGAAGCGGATGCGTCCCGAGGGGGTCCTTGCCGTGAACGGTAGCGCCGGCTCGTTCGACGTGGCGGTCGTCGGGTCGGGCGCGGCGGCCACGGCCGCGGCGCTGGCGGTCCGCGCGGCGGGGCGATCGGCCGTCCTGGTGGAGCGCGGTGTGCTCGGCGGTACGTGCGTGAACACCGGGTGCGTGCCGTCCAAGACCCTGCTCGCGGCGGCGCACGCGCGGCACGGCGCTCGGACGGGGGCGTTCCCCGGAGCCGTCACGTCCGCGGGGGACGTGGACCTGGCCGCACTCGTCGGGCAGAAGGACGAGCTCGTCGCGGCGTTGCGGCAGGCCCGCTACGCCGACGTCGCGGCGGCGCACGGCATCCCGGTGCTGCACGGAGCGGCGACCTTCACCGGCCCGGACACGCTCGAGGTCGACGGGCGCCGGGTCGCGGCGCGGGCGTACGTGGTCGCGACCGGCGCGCAGCCGGCCCGCCCGGACCTGCCCGGCCTCGACGCGCACGACTGGCTGACGTCGGAGACGGCGCTGAACCTGGCCGGGCTCCCGGCGTCCCTCGTGGTGGTCGGCGGCGGGCCCGTCGGCGTCGAGTTCGCCCAGCTCTTCGCCCACCTCGGGACGCGGGTCGCGCTCGTCGGACGGCTGTCGGCGGCCGCGGAGCCGGAGCTCGCGGCCGTCCTGCGGGCGGCGTTCGCGGACGACGGCATCGCCGTGGTCGAGGATCGCGCCGCCCGGGTCGAGCGCGGTCCGGACGGGTGCCCGGTCGTCGTCACGGCCGGGGGGCGGCGGCTCGGCGGCGACCGGCTGCTGGCGGCGACGGGGCGGTCGCCGCGCACGTCCGGGCTCGGCCTCGACGCCGCCGGGGTGCGGACCGACGAGCACGGGTTCGTGGTCGTCGACGCGGCACAGCGGACGTCCAACCTGCGGGTCTTCGCGGCCGGCGACGTCACGGCCGCCCCGCAGTACGTCTACGTGGCCGCCGCGGCGGGCCGGGCCGCCGGGGGCAACGCCGTCGCCGTCCCGGGGGGACAGCTCGCGACCGTCGACTACACCGGCTTACCGGCGGTGGTCTTCACCCGTCCGCAGCTCGCGTCGGCGGGGCTGACCGAGCGCGCGGCCGCCGCGGCGGGGCTGCGCGTCGAGTCCCGGGTGCTGAGCCTCGTCGATGTCCCGCGCGCCGTGGCCGACCGCGACACCAGGGGCGTGGTGAAGCTGGTGGCGGACGCCGGCACGGGTCGCCTCCTCGGGGTACACGCCGCGGCCGCGGGCGCGGGGGAACTGATGCTGGCGGCGACGCTCGCGCTCCGCGCCGGGACGACGGTGGACACCCTCGCCGGCACATGGGCGCCGTACCTGACGATGTCGGAGAGCCTGCGCCTGGCTGCCGGGCTGTTCCGTTCGTCCGGCCCGCGGTCGTGCTGTGCGTGAGTGCCGTTGACGGTGGGACGCCGGTCGGGGACCCTTCAACCTGAACTCGGCGGAAGGCGGCGAATGGGACGTGCCCGGGCCACGGGCCTGGCGGGGGTCGTCGCGCTCGTCGTCGCGGGGACGCCGGCAGTGTCGGCCGCTGCCGTAGATGCCGCGCCGCCGGTCGGCGCGCAGCTGAAGCAGTCGTCCCAGGGCCCGTCGCTGTCCGCGAACGGCACCAAGATCGCGTTCGTGACGAGCGCGCCGGTCCTGAAGGGCGACGCGGGCGGCGCCGACGTGTTCGTGAAGGACCTGCGGACCGGCGCCGTCGTGCGAGCGTCCGCGGCGAGGGGCGGCGCGGGCGCGAACGACGACTCGTCCGACCCGTCGATCTCGGCGGACGGGACCAAGGTCGCCTTCACCTCGACCGCGACGAACCTCGTGCCCGGCGACACCAACCGCACCCGGGACATCTTCGTGAAGGACCTGCGGACCGGGGTGGTCGTCCGAGCCTCGACCACCGCGTCCGGTGGCGAGGTGGCGCTCGGCGCCAAGGAGCCGTCACTGTCCGCGGACGGGAAGAAGGTGGCGTTCACCTCGCCCGCCCCCGACCTCGTCGCGGGCGACACGAACGGCCAGAACGACGTGTTCGTCAAGGACCTGAAGACCGGGGCGCTCGACCGGGCGTCCGACGGTGACTCGGCGGGCGGGCCGGCGCTCTCCGCGGACGGCACGCACGTGGCGTTCTGGCAGTACGCGGCCGCGAAGCTCGGCGCCAAGGACAAGGCGCGGGACGTCTACGTCAAGAACCTCGCCGCCGGGACGGCCACGCTCGCGTCGGTCCGCAAGGACGGCGGCGAGGCGGACGGGGAGTCCTCCGAGCCGTCCCTGTCGGCGAACGGCCGCCGGGTCGCGTTCACGTCCTTCGCGTCCAACCTCGTCGACGGCGACGCCAACGGCGCGGGCGACGTGTTCGTGAAAGACCTGAAGAGCGGCGCCGTCCACCTCGCCTCCGCCGGGACGACGAAGGGCGCAGCCGGCAACTTCACCTCCGAACTGCCGTCCCTGTCGGCGGACGGCAACCTCGTCGCGTTCATGTCCTACGCGCCGAACCTCGTCCGCGGCGACACGAACGCCACCGAGGACGTCTTCGTCATGAACCTGCGGACGCGCAAGGTCGTGCGGGCGTCGACGACCGCGCGGGGCGCGCAGATCGAGGGCGCCTGCTACGAGCCGTCGCTGGCCGGGAGCGGCGCGTCGATCGCGTTCTCGTCCTCGGTGGCCGACTTCGTCCCGCGGGACACGAACGGCGTCCAGGACGTGTTCGTGAAGACGCTGAAGTCCGGCACGGTCGTGCGGGCGTCGACGAAGGCCCCCGCAAAACGGGCTAATTGACCGACAGTAAGACCGGCTCTACCCTTCCGGGACGCTCGACCGTCGAGCGCCGAGTCGGCGAGGCCCCCCATGTCAGCTGCACTGCTCCGCTCCCTCACGGCCGGCGCTGCCGCCGCCCTGCTGCTCGTCGGCGCCGCCGCTCCGGGGGGCGCGAGCACCCCGCGCGCGGACGCGGGCCGGACGTGCAAGGAGAGCTCCGTCCCGGTCACGATCGGGGTCGACCCCGTCGCCCCGGGCGGCGTCTCGAGCGGCACGCTGACGGATCAGCAGATCTTCGTCCGCCACTGCCAACCCGCATCCGGGCCGTCGTCGATCGTGCAGGTCCTGGTGCACGGCATCACGTACGACCACCGCTACTGGAACGTCCCGGACCCGGACGGTACGGATCGCTACTCCTGGGAGGCCGCGGCCGCGAAGGCCGGGTACGCGACGCTGGCGATCGACCGCCTGGGCTCGGGCGCGAGCTCGCACCCGCCGAGCGTGCAGGTCGACGTCAACTCGAACGCCGCCGCCGTCCGCGCGGTGATCTCCGCCCTGCGCGCCGGGAAGATCGCAGCGCCGGGCAAGGCCGTCCCGGTGCGCAAGGTCGCGCTCGTCGGCCACTCGTACGGGTCGATCACGAGCTGGTTCGCCGCGTCCGACAACCCCGAGGTGGACGCGGTCGTGCTCACCGGCGCGACCCACAACATCCGCGAGGTCGGCACGCCGTTCGTGATCGCCTCGCCCCTCTACCCGGCCGTGCTCGACCCGCAGTACGCCGACTCCGGGCTCGACCCGGGCTACCTCACGGACCGACCCGGGACGCGGCACGCCACCTACTACGCGCCGGACACCAACGTGGACGACCGCGTGCTCGCGGCCGACGAGGCCACGAAGGGGACGGTCACGACCGCGGAGCTGGGCAACTACCCCCTCTTCTTCCGGACGAAGCTGAACATCGCCGCGCCGGTCTTCCTGCTCATCGGCAGCAGGGACGCGGTCTTCTGTTCCCTCGCCACCGCAGATCTCGGCGCGCCCTGCGACGACGAGGCGGCACTGGTCGCGAACGAGCGGCCGTGGCTCGGTCCTGACGTTCCGTCAGTTAGTGCACACGTCGTCGAAGGCGCCGGGCACGCCCTCAACGCGCTCCGCTCGTCCGGGGAGTCGTTCGGGGCGGCGCAGTCCTGGCTGGCGCGCACCCTGCCGGCGACCTAGGGCTCCGGCTCAGACCCGCGCGTTCCGTTCCGGACGGACGAGGAGCCGCGCCCGTCGGGCCACCTTGGCGATGCCGGTGAGTTCGCGGACCATCCGCTCGTCGGAGGCCAGTTGCGGCGAGCGCAGCAGGAGCGCCTCGAGTTCGTCCAGCAGGGAGTGCAGACGCTGGCGTTCGGCCGCGAGCGGCACCTCCGCGTCCGGGACCTCCTCCGCGATCAGGCCGGTGCGGATGCGTTGCGCCTGCTCGTTGCCGGGTTCGTCCAGCAGGCGCCGGCTCAGCGCGGCGACGGTGCCCGCCTCGGCCGGCGTGCCGGTGGCGCGCAGGCACCAGGCCAGCGCCCCCGTGACCAGCCAGCCGGTCGAGGAGTCGGACGGCTCGTCGCGGTAGTTCGCGAACCACACCCGGCGCAGCGCGGTGAGCCCGAGGCGCGGGTCGACCAGAGCCTGGCGCAGCGCCTCGGACAGGGCGACGTCGACGTCCGGGCCCGCGTGGCGGACCCACTCCGGGTTGTCCAGGAGGGTGCGCAGGACCGGTGGGATGGCGCGCGAGGCGCCCTCGGAATTGCCGTCGGCGAGCATCGCCGTGCACAGGGCGATGCCGACCTCGACCAGCCCCGGTACGGGGAGGGGGTCGTTGCGCAGGCACGCCATCTCGAGCGCGCGGAGCGCATCGCCCGTGCGGCCGTGCTCGAAGAGCGTCTGCGCGATCTGGGCGGACATGCCGCTCTCGTCCTGCGGACGGAGCCAGCCGTCGTGGTCGACGGCCCAGGACCTGGCGACGGCGAGCGGGTTCTCGGACCGCTGGCACATGGCCAGCACGGCGCGGGCGGCCACCCACGTGCCGGCGCCGCACGCGGCCTCGACCCGGGGCGAGGGGAAGCCCACCCTGGCGCGGGGGCCGATCGCGCGCCGGTGCTCCTGGTCGCAGGAGGCGCCGCGCTCGAGCGCCTCCAGTGCGATGCCGGCCCGCTCGTCGGGGATCGCCGACCCGGCGTCGCCCGGCTCCGGCGCGATGCACGCGTCGAAGATCAGGACCCAGGCGAGCGCGGCCGAGTCGAGACCCATCGAGCTCGGTGCCGATCGGCTCCGGGGGGCGAGGCCGCGCACCGCCGGCGACTTCTCGCTCTTGCGGACGAGCGTGTCCGCGGCCGTCCGCAGGTACGTCGTGCGGGCGGCGCCCGCGCGCGAGGCCGCAGCGCTGAGCTGGCCCAGGATCTCGGCGACCTCCGGGCGAACCTCCGCCAGGACCCTCGTGAGCCTGCTCTGCGCGAAGTCCGCCATCTCGAGTTCGCCGGCGCGGGCCAGCCGCAGGACGTCCTCCCAGAGGCGCGGCATGACCTCGGCGCCCTTGTACTGGTTCTTGATGCACGCGAGGTAGGTAATGTCGGTGCCGCCGACGAAGCGGTGCTGCTGCGCCTTGTGGACGAGTTGGTACCGGGTCGTCCCGGTCGTGATCAGGTTGCGCTCGAACAGGCGAGCGGCCCCCTGCAGCAGTTCGTGCCGGGCTCGCTGCGGTGCGGACATCTCGCCTCCACGGGTCCGTACTGCGCGGAGCCCCACCTTCGGGCCTGGCCGGTACCTGGCAAAGGCTAGGCGCCAATCGCTTCCCTAGGGTGATCAGATCCTGCCATTTCTCCCTCCGAGCGAGGTTTTCAGAAAAGGTGAACGATGCCGGAGGGCCCTGCCGAGATCACCGTGGACGGTGCGGGCCTGTCCTGTGCCCGCCTCCTGCTCCGCCTGCGGGCGCGGATCGCCGACCTGCCGGACGGGACCGTCGTCCACGTGATCGCCACCGACCCCGCTGCTCCGCTCGACCTCCCGGCCTGGTGTCACCTGACCGGCCACACCTACCTCGGGCTCGTCGCCGGCCTGCCCGGTCCGACCTTCGCCCTGGCGCTGACCGGCAGTCCGCGTCCGACGCGTCCGACTCTGCCGTGGCACGCCGCCCCCGACGGGCCGGCCGGCTGAACCGCCCGGCTGAACTGCCCGGCTGAACCGCCCGGCTGAACCGCCCGGTCCGGGTCAGTACGGGCGCGCCTTGCCCTGCCACTCCGGGTCGAGGTCGGCTGCGAGCGCGGCGGGGAAGGAGACCGCGCCCGGGTCGCCGTCGGAGGTGTACCGGGTCGCCGGTTTCTTGCGCAGCGAGGCGAACGCCACGTCGGTGACCGCCAGCCCGGAGCCGATGCGGGGGACCCGGAACGGGTCGAACCGCGCCGCGAACGGGGACGGTGCGGCGACGGCGTCCACGCTCAGGACGCCCGCCAGGCTGTAGGCCGTGCCCTCGTGGACGCCCGCGTGGGTGAGTTCGCGGTTGACCGGGTGCACGCCGTAGGTGACGGCCAGCGTGGTGACGGTGTAGCCCGGGACGGCGGCCTGGATCTCGGTGATGTTCGCGCCGATCTCGGCTTGCACCCCGGCGTCGGAGAGCTTGCGGAGCGCGGCGTGCGATTTCGTGTGTGCCCCGATCTCGTAGTCGTGGGCGGCCAGCCAGGGCATGACCTTGTCGTCCACGAACGGCTCCGGGCTGGTGTTGACGTAGAACGTCGCCGTCGGCGCGAAGTCGGGATGGGTGTCGCCGAAGGCCTCCAGGATGCCGAGCGCGGAGTCGGGCGTGGGCTCGCCGTCCGGGCCGATCTGGGCCTGGCTGACGGTCGAGTCGTCGAAGGTCAGGACCGCCGCGTGTGTCCCGGCCGGGATGTCGATCCGGCCGGCGACGAAGTCGCTCGCCGTCACGGGACGGTAGCCCTCGTCGTAGAGCATCTGGAGCTCCGCGCGGAACTGGGCGGGCGTCCGGTCGTCCCGACCGGGCTTCGCGATGATCTGGTGGTACATCAGGACGGGGACGCGGCCGAGTTCGTTCGCCGCCACCGCGCCCGGGTCGCCGCCCGCCGCGGTCGGGGTGGGGCTGGCCGACCCCGCGGACGCGGTCGAGGTCGGGGTCGGGGTCGGGGTCGCCGATGCGGACGGCGCGGGCGGGGCCCCGGGATCCGTCGCGCAGGCGCTCAGCATGAGACTGCCCACGACGACGCACAGGGCGGTCCGAGGCGGGGCCATCCCATGCTCCTGCCGTCGGGGTCGATCCGCACGGTACACACTCATCGACCGGGTGAGCTGGGACTCAACGCGTTTCGCGGAGCGCCGTCGGTGAAATCCCCTTCATCTCGGGATTCGGGTACCAAAGGTCGGGAGGCCGGACGATGTGGTTCTTCTCCACACGCTTGCGTCGGTGGTTGTTCACGACGGTTGCGGTGCCCGTCCTCGGTGGCGTCGCGCACAAGGCAGGCGACGCCCTGGAGCGTAAGAAGGGTAGGTCCGCCGCGACCGACGCCCTGCACAAGGCCGGCAATCTGGCCGGGCGCAAGGCGGCCTCCTCGTCTGCCGGGCGGGGCTCGTCGTCCGCCGGGCGGGGGAGGCGGTGACGGCGGGCGAGGCGTAAGGTCCGGCTTCATGTCCTCGAAATTCAGGTCCCTGCAGCTCGCACCCTCGGGCGATTCGATGCCCGAGCGGTTGGAAGACCTGTTGGTCAAGGTCGGGCACGGCGACCAGAACGCCTACGAGGCCGTCTACAAGCGGGTGTCCGGGCCGGTCTACGGCCTGGTTCTCCGGGTCCTCCGCGACCCGGCGCAGTCGCAGGAGGTCGCCCAGGAGGCGCTCCTGCAGGTCTGGCGCGAGGCCACCCGCTACGACGAGAGCCAAGGCAGCGGGACGGCCTGGGTCATGACGATCGCCCACCGGCGCGCGGTGGACCGGGTGCGGTCCGAAGAGTCCGCGTCCCGGCGCAACGACCGCCTGGCCACCCGCGACGTCGAGACCAGCTTCGACTCAGTCGCCGAGGACGTGGAACTCCGCCTCGAGCGCGAGGCCGTCCGCAAGTGCCTGGAGTCCCTGACCGAACTGCAACGCCAAGCCGTCGACCTCGCCTACTACGGGGGCCGGACCTACCGCGAGGTCGCCGAACAGCTCGACACCCCGCTGGGCACCGTGAAGACCCGCATGCGGGACGGGCTGATCCGCATGCGGGACTGCCTGGGTGTGGCCGCCTGAGCCTCAGTTGACCTGGCGCCCGAGGTCGGCCCAGTACGGCTCGCGCAGCTTGAACTTCTGGATCTTGCCGGTCGCGGTGCGCGGGATCTCCGCGCGGAACTCCACCGAGGTCGGCGCCTTGTAGCCGGCTAGATGCTTTTTGCAATGCGCGATCAGCTCGGCTTCGCCGGCGTCCTGCCCTGCGGCGAGGACGACGAGGGCCTTGATCGTCTCGCCCCACTTCTCCGACGGGACGCCGATCACGGCGACCTCCGCGACGGCCGGGTGCGAGAACAGGGTGTCCTCCACCTCGATTGAGGACACGTTCTCGCCGCCGGTGATGATGATGTCCTTCTTACGGTCCGCGATCGTGAGATAGCCGCCGTCGTCCATCGAGCCGCCGTCGCCGGTGTGGAACCAGCCGCCGTCGAGGGCCTCCGCGGTCGCGTCCGGGTTGCGCCAGTACCCCTCGAGCACCACGTTGGAGCGGGCCAGCACCTCACCCTCGTCCGAGATCGCCAGCCGGACGCCGAGGGCGGGCTTGCCCGCACGCGAGAGCCGGCGAGCCTGCTCCTCGGCAGGGTGCGCCTCGTCGGCTTGCTCCGTCCGGTTCATCGTGAGCAGCGGTGCGGTCTCGGTCAGGCCGTAGATCTGGGTGAACTCCCAGCCGAGTTCCTCGCCGATGCGCTGGATCGTCCGGGTGGGCGGGGGCGCGCCCGCGACCACGATCCGAATCTTGTCGCGCCCCGGAATCGGTCCGTCCCAGGACTCGGCGGCGTCCAGCACCGCGGACCACACGGCCGGGGCGCCGCACATGATGCTCACGCCGTGCGCCTGGACCCGGCGCAGGATCTCGGCGCCGTCGATCTTGCGCAGGACGATGTTCGGCGTGCCCAGCCCGACCGTCGCGAACGGCATGCCCCAACCGTTGCAGTGGAACATCGGCAGCGTGTGCATGAGGACGTCGCGTTCCCACAGGCGCATGTGCATCGCGAAGGTGACCGCGTTGATCCACAGGTTGCGGTGGGTGAGCTGGACGCCCTTGGGGTTCGCGGTCGTCCCCGAGGTGTAGTTGATCGTGGCGGTCGCGTCCTCGTCCGGATCCGCCCACGGCCGCGGCTCGGCGTCGAAGCGCATCAGCGTCTCGTCGGTCTCTGTGCCGAGGACGAACCGGTGCGTCGCGGCGACCGTCTTCAGCTCTTCGTCGAGCTCCGGGTCGACCAGCAGCACGTCGGCCTGGCTGTGCTCGACGATGAAGGCGACCTCGTGCGGACGCAGCCGGAAGTTGATCGGCACGCACACCCGCCCCGTGCCCGGGACGGCGTGCAGGAGTTCCATCAGCCGCGCCGAGTTCTGGCTCACCACCGCGACCCGCGCGCCCGTCTCTATGCCCAGGGCGTCGAGGCCCGCCTGCCAGGCGCCCACCCGGCGGCCGAACTCGCGGAACGTCGTCGTCGGGACGGCCGCCGCGGGCTGGTTCGGCTCGTCGACCACCGCGGTCGCGTCCGGAAACGCGGTGACCGCGCGGGCGAGGAAGTCGGAGACGGTGAGAGGAACGCGCATAGGACTCTCCCGGGGGCTGTCGGTGTCAGCCCATGTTGCCACCGACCTCCAGGGCGAACACGAGGACGTTGCGCATCCCACTCGCCGGGGCGAGGTTTCGCGGACGTCTACCGCGAATCTCCTTCCGACGCCTCACCGAACTCGCCGGGGAGATCGGCGTAGGAGGCGGGGCTGCTCCGGGCAGGTCGTGGGCGCCTCCACCACGGAGCGGCCCGCTGTCGCGCCAGTCGATCGCCCGGGCCAAAGCCGTCCGGAACGAGCGGTGCTCGCGACTTGCACGCGCGCCGACTTCGCCGGTGGGATCACGATGACGAGGAACGTCAACCTAGGGGTCATGCTCGGCCGGCCGGTCGCTGCCGGTCGGTCGATGCCGGCGCGACCGTGCGCCCCGGGCCGAGGCGATCGACGTCGTCTCGAGGTGGCAGTCCGAGCCCCCGTACGGATTCCATCTCCCCGCAGAGCCGACCTGACGGACCGTCAGCCATTTCCCCGTGCGGCCGGAACACTCCACGCCGAAGCCCGCCCGCCATCTTCGGGAGGAGGCTGAGGTCCGGCGGGCCCGTGCACAATCCGAGTCTCACTGCCAGACCTGACGATGCGTCGATCGGCCGTGCGAGTTAGGTGCGTTGCTCGGAAAATGTTTGCCAGTAGGTGTTTCGTCTGGGTTTTCGCTCGGAGTCGATCCAGCTGGGCGGGATGAGTTCGGGTCGTCCGTCGTCGCCCATGCGGATGTCCCAGCCGTTGTGGTGGACGGCGTCGTGGTGGACGGGGCAGAGCAGGGCGAGGTTGTGTAGGGCGGTGGGGCCGTGGTCGGCCCAGTGCTGGATGTGGTGGGCGTCGGTCCAGGCGCCGGGGCGGGTGCAGCCGGGGAACACGCAGCCGGTGTCGCGGGTGAGGAGGGCGATCCAGATGCCGTGGCCGATGTGGCGGTGTCGGTGGCCGACGTCGAGGGGGATGCTGGCGGGGTCGGTGAGGATGCGGGTGATGTTCGCGTCGCAGGCGAGGCGGCGCAGGTTTTCGGCGGTGACGGTTTCGCCGGTGGTGGTCCGCGCTGGGGGTGCGCCTTCGAGTTTCAGGAGGGTGTCGAGGCTGGCGGTGATGATCAGGTGGGGGCGGGCGCCTCGGCGGCGGGGGAGGTTGCCGTGGCGTAGGGCGCGGTCGAGGAGTTCGAGGAGTGCGTCGGCGCGGCGGCGGCCGGGTGGGCGGGGGTCGAGGGATCCGTCTTCGGCGGGTTTGGGGGCGGCGAGGGGGTCGATGCCGGCTTTGAGCGTGGCGGCGGCGAGGTTGTCGAGGATGCCGCTGATGCGGTGGGTGCCGTCGCCGCGGTCGGTGAGGGTCAGGGTGCGTTGGGTGAGGGCGTCGCGTTCGCGGGGTTCGGCGCCGTCTTGGTCGAGCAGGTCGCGGAGTTGGTTGGCGATGTCGCGGAGTTGGTCGGGGTCGTTGAGTTCGGCCAGGCCCAGGAGTTGTTCGGCGGTGACCTCGCGGGTGTTCTGGTCGAGGTCTTTGGGCATGCGGTGCATGGCGGTGGCGATGACGTGGGCGTGGTCGGCGCTGAGGGACCCGGTCGCGAGTGCTTCCTTGACGCCCGGGAGGTCGGTGTCGAGGTCGTGGGCGAGTTTGACGCGTTTCTTCGCTTCGGCGGGGGTGATCAGGTGTCGTTCGCGTAGCCAGGCGGCGGTGCTGGCGGCGCCTTGGGTGGCGGCGATGCCGCGGGAGTCGAAGTCTCGGGTGGTGGCCAGGACGGCGGCGTGCAGGCGGGCGAGCAGGGTTTCCTGATGGGTCATCAGGTCGAGGAGTTCGCGTTCGGTGAGCGTCCACGGGGAGGTGGTCAGGAGGTCGGTGAGGGCGTCGTCGATCACCGCTGCGGCCTGCAGGGCTGGGTGCGAGGTGCACGTCTGGTCGATCGACACACTCACATTATAGAACATACATTCGAACGATGCGACTAAATGACTAGCAGTTTTGCGACATCATGTTTTCGTCAGGTCCGAGGCGCGAACATGATCACCGCGACGCCCAGCAGGCAGAGCAGCGCACCGGTCAAGTCGTAGCGATCGGGCCGGAAACCGTCGGCGACGACGCCCCACGCGAGCGAGCCGGCGACGAAGATCCCGCCGTACGCCGCCAGGATCCGGCCGAAGTGCGGGTCCGGCTGCAGGGTGGCCACGAAGCCGTACGCCGCGAGCGCGGCGATCCCGGCGCCGACGAACGCGACCCCGCGGTGCTCGCGGACGCCTTGCCAGATCAGCCAGGCACCGCCGATCTCCGCCACCGCGGCGACCGCGAACAGCGCCAGAACTCGCACGACCGTCATGCTGCATCGTCCCTCCCCTTCGCGGACGCCTCGCGGTCAGTCCCCGGGTGCGAAGTCGTAGCTGGCGGGGACGTCCACCTCGGCCGACCCGAACACGAGCGCGATCTGCTGGCGCGGGGCGAGCCGCAGGGTGGCGGGATTACCGGGGACTGCCTTGCCGTCCACGTACAGGGTCAGGGTCTTGCCGTCCTTCGCCTCCAGGGCGCCAATCTGACTTTGCGTCAGTTTGACGTCCCACTCGGTGAAGAGCTGGCCGAGGCTGAAGGCCTGGCCCACCTTGCCCGCCTCGATGTGGACGAGACCGTCCGGCGTGTGGGTGTGGACGTAGGCCATGCTCCCGGACGCCGTGTCGACCCCGAGGTTGGCGGGGACGGGGACGCGTTCTCCGTCCACGAAGACGTCGAGGTGCACGTGGTAGTGCTCGGCCATGCCCATCGCGCCGAGCGTCAGCCCCGCCGCCTGGACGCGCGCGGGCACGTCCGTCGGCGCCGGCCACGGCGGGGGCGCGGTCGAGCCCTGCTCGCTCACGGACGCGAGATCGGCCGGCGCCTGGGCGACCGGCGTCGGCGGCGCGTCGGCGTCGCGCTGCATCGCCCAGCCGACCCCCGCGATCGCGAGGACGGCAACGGCGGCCGCGGCGACCTGGGCTCGGCGCGTGTTGCCGCGGGTCGTGGTCGGCGGGGTTTGCGGCGGGGCCATCGGTCACTCCTGCGGGTCGATCGCGCCGATGAGGCCCGGCATCGCCGGTCGGCACGCGTCGGTGCGTGGCCGTCCGCTGGTCAGGATGCCGTACCCCGCTGGGAGGCCGGTCAGCCCGTTGGCGGGCCGCCCAGGTTCGCGGCCGTGCGCAGCAGTTCGTTGTAGGCCGGGACGGGGTTGCTGCCGTCGCCTAGCCCCGGCACCGGCCCGACCGCGTCGACGTACGCGTCGACCAGCAGCGGCGTGCCTGCGAGCAGCACCTGGTTCGCGGCTTCGGTGGCAGGGTCGGCGGCCGTCGTTCTCGTGGCGGACGAGGGGATCGCGCCCGGCGCGCTTCCCCGCGTGCCGGCACCGGCACCGACCGCGTCGTCGATCCAGGCGGTGATGCCGGCGTGCACTGCAGGGGCGTTGCGGTGCAGGGTGACCGCGTGCCCGAGGCCGGGCACCGCCCACGCGGCGACCTCGGCGTCCGGACCGAACCACAGCCGCTCGGCGTCCGCGAGCTGCTCGCTGGTCGCGCAGTCGCCCGAGAGCAGGCCGCACGCGACGGCGTCGTCGCTGCCGTCCACGACGAACACCGGGAGGTCGACCGCCGCGCTCGCGTTGGGGAACTGGAAGCCACCGAAGCCGACGATCTCGACCAGGTTCGCGGTGTCGCGGGTGCGGTCGTCCCAGGCGAGGACGTCGGGCGCGACGGCGTCCGCGGCGTAGAAGCCCCTCCGGCCCCCGGGTTGCGTGGTGACGTAGAAGGGGTCGAGCCCGGTGGCCAGGGCGTAGCCGGGGGCGACCCGCGCGGCCGCGTTGACGAAGTTGATCGAATGGCTGAACCCCGTGAGGACGAGGGCGTCGAAGTCGTCCGCGTACTCTCCGGCCACCTGGTTGACCACGATCGAACCGAGGCTGTGCCCCACCCCGACGACGCGGTCGAACTGTCCGAACGCACCGACCCGGACCGCGGTGACGACGTCGTGCACCGTCCGAACGCCGTTGGCGAACGTCATCGCCGCGCTCGGCGGGTGCAACGACGCCCCGGTCCCGAGGCGGTCGAGCGCCAGCGTCGCGTAGCCAGCCAGGTTCGCCCGGCGGACGTAGCTGTACGTGGCCGGGTCGACGTCCGCCTGCCAGTACGAGCGGTCGTACGTGTTGCCCGCCACGAGGATCTGGACCGTCCGCGCCCCCGGCGGGACGCACAGCGTCCCGGCGACGGCTCCTGCGTGCGAGCCGACGGTGACGGGGACCTCGACGTCCCGGCACGTCGTCTCAGACGGTGCTGCCACCGCGGCGGGAGCCCACGCCAAGGCGGCGGCCGTCGAGACGGCGGCGGCGAGCGTCAGACCCCCGATGCTGGTCCGGAGAGCAGCCATCGGGAATGACCCCTTCTCGGCAGAACACACCTGGCCCACTGGTTCGGCGGGCCATTTCGTCGCGCTGCTTGGCGGATTGGTCACGTGTCGGCGATGCGGTCCATGAGTTGGGTCTCGGTGTGCCCGTCCACGTCGTGGAATTGGTTCATCTCGGTGGACGCGACCCGGCCCGCGGTGCTGCGGTACTGACCACTCCACGGCTGCGTGATGTATAAGTCGCCTTCGACCTTCTGCAACAGCAACACGGCGCGGTCGCCGACCAGCAGCGGGGGGTACGCGCCGACGAAACTCAATTGAGCGCACGGGCTCGCGAAGCCGTACAGCGGCGTGACCGCCGAATCCTGGCCGAAGGTCACCTGGTCCTGGTGGCGGCCTTTAGCTGTGCGCTCGACGCGAAACTCCGTGAGCAAGCCGTGGTCGACGGCTTTCGTGTGCACGACGGTGCCGAGCACCGCCAGGTCGGCGCGGCGGACGGATTCCTCGAGCGTCGCCTCGCCGGGCATGGGGCTGCTCAGAGATTCGATTCGAGTAAGCGCCCTGAGGTCTTGGGATTGGACGGCGGCCGAGGCTTCCCACTCCGCAAGATTGCGCATGGCCTGATCGAAGTGCGCGTTGTCGCGGGCGGTCCGTTCGGCGTGGCTCAGGCCTTCGTCCGGAGGGCGGGGCAGCTTCTGCTTGTCGATCGGCGGCGGCGCGGCCGCGAGGCACTCGGCGCTCATGGACGGGGTCGGCGACGGGGTCGAGGCGACGGCAGGTGCCGCCTCGGTCTCGACGACCTGAGTGCCTCCACTGTCGCAGGCTGATAGGACGAGGGTTGCGATCACGGCGATTGGGACGGCGGATCCGCAGCGCACGGCTGGCCTCTCGATCGCGTCCATCAGGGTCACGATCAATGTAGGTGTTGTACCGGAGGAACACAGGTGATCCGGTGTCACCCCGCCCGGTACGCGTCGAGGCTGGAGCAGCCGGCGCGGAGTCCGTTCGGGCAGCTGGACCTGCGCCAGGACAACTTGTCGAGCCGCAGCTGCGACCTCGACTGGATAGTCACTTGGGGGCCTCGTCCTCCCACGTGCCCTTGTATTTTGATGCACAGAAGTCTCGGAGGCTCTGGGCATACTCCTCGGCCGAAATTTTAGGAGCAGAGGTCTCGGAGTCAGCATCTTTGAAGCTCCGATAGACAACGCCAGCCAGGCGTCCGTCCGGGAACTTACAGACGATCATGCGACCCGGCTTCCCGGTTTTTCCCGCCTTCTTGAGCCGCTTGTACTCGGCACGGCCCAGCTCCATTCCGGCGGGGTCTGTGCGCGCACCATAACCGGTTCCCTTGAGGGTCGACGGGTTTGCGGTGGGGGCGGGATCAGGATCCGAGCCGGGGGAGACGGACGATTCTTGTTCAGGTTCAGGCGTGGCTGCGAGCAGGGCCGCAGCGTTGGCTCCTCCAGCCTCAACGTGGGTGTTGTCGCCGCAGGCTGTCAGGCCAACCAGCACAGGCAGGATCAGAAGCGCCGCGGCGCGCGGCGCGGTTCGCGCTGATCGACGCAGCGAGCCAGTCATGGTCGTTCCTCCGTGGAACTTGCTGGGAAGGCCGAAGCACCCCTTCGGCGTGAAGCAAAGAAGTCCATGCTCGACGAAGGCGCGTCAGGATCGGCCCGAATCTCCACAATCATCGCGACTTGTGCCGGAGGAACGCCGGCGATGCTGTCACCCCGCCCGGTACGCCACGATCGCGCCGGGTGAGCCCAAGGTGGTGACGGCGGCGGCGTCGCACGGGGCGTAGACGGTGTTCCGCGCGACGGCCACGCCCGCGCCCGTGCCGATGCACGACCGCAGGCCGGCGTCGAGCGAGATCGGCCGCTGCATGAGGATCAGTCCGCTGGCCGCGTCGACGGCCACGAGGACGCCGACGTCGGTGATCCCGTAGATCACGCCGTTCGCGGCCGTGACGGGCTGGTAGGACATGGCGCTCGCCCCGGTGGGCGTCGTCCACCTGGCGAGCACCGGCGGTCCGCTCGAAGGACCACAGCATGTTCGGCGAGACGCTGATGTACAGATCGGTTCCGTCGCTGGCCCCGGTCGCGCCGTGGCCCGCCTCGTCGGGGCCGGCGAGCACCTTCGTCCAGACCGCGTCCATGCCGGCGGTGTCGACGGCGTGCAGCACCCCGGACTTCTGCAGTTCGGCGACCAGGCGCCTGCCCCGCCCGTCCGTGTAGAGGGTCGGGGAGGAGCCGAAGTCGAGGTCGAGTTCGAGGCAGCCGGTGGACTGGGAGCGGTCCTGGTTCGGGATGAGGGTCGGGTCGGTCCGGCAGATCGCGTTGTCCTGCCAGGAGGGCAGCTCCCGGTCCAGGTTGTAGTGCTCGCTGGTTCCGGAGTAGGCGTCGATCACGGTCCCGAAGGTCCGCCGCGCGGGATCGGCGTCGATCTTGAGGATGGCGTTGTTGTAGGGGTGCTGCATGGTGTGGCCCTCGGAGTCCGCGGTGCCCGCGTAGAGGTGGCCCGTCGCCGGGTCGAAGGCCGCGGTGCTCCAGATCCCGACTCCGCCGTAGCCGGCCGCGTAGTCCTCGCCGGAGAGCGCGAAGAACCGCTTGACCACCTGTCCCGGTCTTCGCGTCGAGGAAGTGCAGCGGTACGCGCGCCCCGTCGCCGCCGCCGACGCTCATGGGCACGAAGAGCAGGGAGCGGCTCTCCGCTGCGGGGGGTGAAGACGACCGGGCTGGCGTTGATGACGCCCCCGTTGCGCGGGTCGTCGTCGTCGAGTCGCTCGCTGGTCCACACGACCTTGCCGGTCCGCCCGTCGAGCGCGACCGCATGCGCGCCCTTGGCCTCGGCGTCGCGGCGGCACACCGGGGCGGCCGACGGCAGCGCGTACACGAGGCCGTTCGCCGCGGACGAGGCCGAGCACGTACCCGTTCACCGGGGTCTTCCAGACCAGCGCGCCCGTGTCGGCGTTGAGCGCGTACACGACCCCACCGCGGAACGCGGCGTCCTCCGAGAGCCCCTCGTACCAGTTCGTCGCCAGGAGACCCTGGCCGCTCGTCGTGAAGTAGAGGCACCCGCCGGCGACGATCGGCGTGGACTGGATCCCGCCGTCGCGTCCCGCCTCCGCCGGCACCTGGAACGTCCAGGCCGGGCTCAGCGACCGCACCTGGGCGGGCCCGATCGTGTGTTCCTCGCTCTGGAAGCGCGTGTTGGACAGGTCGTGGTTGAGCGAGGTCCACTCGCCTCCGGCGTGCTTCGCGGCCGCGCACTGGGCGGCGGGCGCCGGCGGCAGCCCGGCAACGCCGGCGAAGACCAGCCCGCCCGCCAGGACGAAGCGGTTCGCCTCACGCCGGAGGCGCCCTCTCGCGTACCGCATCCGGCCCCTTTGCCCAGGTGAAGGGGCACCGGTGACCCGCGCTCCGAACCCGAGGGTGAGGCGCGGCCGGGGCGGCGTCAAGGGGTCGCCTTGCGGTAGAGGAGCCAACGACCGGCCGCTGACCGCGGCGAATGAGGACGCTCAGACGTCGATGCAGTACGCCAGGAAGGACGCCGGAACGGCCCACGCGCCTCGCCCTGTCGTCGCGCTCGTGTCGAGTACGGCGCGGGTGGCGAGGACGCCCAGGTGCTCGCTCGCGTTGACGGTGGCTGCTTCGCCGGCCCATCTGCCCCCGTCGGTGTACTTGCCTTCGAGGGCTACGGGGGTGAGCCGCGGACCGACGAAGTCGATCTCCTTACGTGTGGGTGTGCGCTCGTACAGCACCTGGTCGAACGAGGCGAACGCGCCAGGTGCTTTCGCCTCGGCCGAACGGAGCAACGCGACGCCGAGTTGCTGCTCGGTCAACTGCGTGCTGTCCGGGGCCCGATGTACCGGGTTACGGAGGTGCGCGAGCCGAGCCAGCAGCGGGTCAGTGAAATAGCGCTTCGCTTGGGATCGCAGCTGAGGCTTCGAGTTGATGCCGACAGGGCACGGCCAAAGCGTGTACGAGGCGACGAGGTCGTCGAATCTGCGTGCAACCGCGTCTGGGCTGATGTCGAGGTCGGCGGCAACGGCACTCAGGTTCACCGGGCTGGTGAGGTTGGCGCTGAGCCGCGCGAGCAGCGCGCCAATCTGCGACTCCGACATTGCGGTTGCGCCCAACACGTCCCGTTGCACCACATCGAACAGGGCTTGCACGATCGGGGCGAGATCCGTCCCACCGATTTGAGCGGAGACTGCCTGCGGGAACCCGCCCACCTGCAGATAGATCTCCCACCACGCCGTCAGGTCGTTCGCCCACGGCAGCAGTTCGTCGAATACCCGGGCCGCCTGCGCCGAACGGAGATCTGCCGGGGCCAGCGGCGGTGTCCCAGGCGCGCTTCGCGAGTAGGCCTTCAGCATGATTTCGGCGAAGCTGCGAAAGCCCATCGGAAGCAACGTTCGGTCGGGTCGCGCAACGTCACCGCGGCGGCCGGCGAGACTGGAGGTGGCGCTGGTCAGGTCGCGGGCACTCGAGCCGGTGAGGACGACCGTGTCGCGGGCGAACTGGGTGTCGTTGTCGCGGAGGTTCTTGATTTCTGCGTGCCATCCGTTGACACCGCTGATCTCGTCGATGAGCCACCAGCGGTGTCCGGCGCCCGGGGGTGCCAGCCGTTTCCCCGCTTCGACCAACGAGCGCAGGTCGGCGGCGCGCCACCCGTCGACCGCCGCGTGGATCACGGTGCGTGGCGCCGCTCCCGAAGAGAGCGTCGACTGCACGAAGCGTTTCAGTTCCACGCTCTTCCCCACACGGCGTGGCCCGCGGAGCAGCACCAATGCGCCCCGAGGGATGTCCGCGAGAACCGCAGGTGCGTAGCTGAACCCGGCCGTGTCGGCGGCACGCAGCTGAACGTCGTCGTCTGCCCATGACGTCGGGTCGCGCCACCAGGCATTGCCGGCAGTGAGGCGTTGCGTGATGTCGCCGGGCTTCACGGTTACTCCTGCGGGACAACGTATACATTTTTCCGTATGGGGCGCGGAGTAATGTATACCTTTTCCCGCACCCGGTGCGGAGAAATGTATCGTGCGGTCGGTCAGGGGTCCTCGGCGACCTGGACCCGGCCCCGGGGGGCCAGCTCCGGCGCCCGCATCTCCCACACCTGCCAGCCGTTGTCGGCCACGAACACGCGGTCCCCGGCGGCCAGAACGGAATGCGGCGACGCATCGCCGCTGCTGGTGCCCACGAGCCGCAGGGACCCGTCGGATTCGACCTGCAGGGCCTGGGCAAGGCGCTGTACCTGCGTCGTGCCCGGGCCTACGCAGTGGCTGATCAAGCCGGTCTCCCTACGGTCCCGGGCGCGGCAGCGCGCCAGGACCTGCTGCTCCTCGGCTTCGGCCTGCTCGGGAGTCACGTGGCGCACCCGCGCACCACTGAACACGACCAGCTGACCATCTCTCAGATGGGCGAACGAGCGCGAGCCGGCGATGTCGCTGTAGAGCGTCAGGGTGTCGAGCAGCCGCGGCTGGTCGGCGGCCGCGACGGCGAAGGTGTCGACGCGGGGCCGCCCGCCGTTTGGGTCACCGTCGAACGCGAGCAGCCGATCACCGGGCAGGTGCGCCAGGTACGCGTCCGGACCGGTGGGGCCGCGCAACCACCCGCCGAGCGTGGGGCCGGCGGGGTTGTCGAGGCCGACCAGGCGCCACCGCCCGTCCTCGGCCTCCGGGACGACCGCGGCCACGCCGTCGAACCACTGCACGGCGCGGATCTTCGCAGCCGAGGACAGGACGGCCGAACGCGGACGGGCCAGCAGGCCGTCCGCGCGGAGGTCGAACCGGCTCACCCGCAGGACGGCGCGCCCGCCGGCCGTGGTCGGTGGCACGACCGCGGCCACCCGCAGGGCGGCACCGCGGCCGGACAGCGCGCCGGTTCCAGGCAGGTACCCAGCGACCGTGGCGCTGCCCAGATAGGTGCTCCGGCTTCCCGCGGCCAACCCCAGTGCGTGCACCGCGGTGCGCGGTTCGGTCGCCCGAGGCGCCGACAGGGATCGCGTCCGCCACCATCGGTCGGGCTGGGTACCGACGTACGCGCGCGTGCCGTCCGTGCTGAAGCCGGCGAGGTCGCCGTTGGCGACCACGGCATCGCCGGTCATGCCTGCGAGCGGGTCCGCAGAGCGCAGGTCGACCTGAAGGAACGTCAGGAGGTCGACGCCGGCGGCCTCGGCGGGCCGCAGCACGTCTGTGCAGTGCAGGGCCGGTCCCTCGGCGCGCACGTTCCCCTCGGCGTCGAGGACCCGCCGGAGCGGCAGCCAGTCCGCCGACCCGGCCTCGTCGATGGTCGCTCGGTTGCGGGCGAGCGCGCCTGCCCGCTCCCGCTCGCCTGCTGCGGGCGCCGGGAATTCCAGCCCGGGTTGGGTGGCCATGAAGATGCGAGTGATGCCGCCGTCGGAGCGCACGTTGACCACCCGTCCGCTCAGGTGCGCGGTTCCCAGCAACCGCGGTCGGCCCCCGCCGGACAGGTCGAGCAGGCTCAGCGCCGTGCCCGCCTGCTCGGGGCGAGGCCCTGGGGGATCGCCCGCTTCGACCGGAGGCTGGCCCGGTCCAGGCTCCGGAGCGCTCGGCTGCGCCTGGTGGACCGGCTCGTCCGCCGTGGGAATCAACTCGCCCACGACCAGCAACCGGTCGCCGTCCAGGGCCAGCGCCTGCGGGGTGCCCACAACGTTGGTCGCCCCGGCCTTGCGTGGCCGGCCGGAGCGCAGGTCGCCGACGTTCACGCTGATCCCGCCGTCGGTCAGGACGATCCACCGGCCGTCCGTGACGGCGACCTCGCCGCCCGGCACGTGGCCGACGCCCGGCTCCCGCCACCGCGCCGCTTCCACGTCCCGGTCGAGGACCGGACCGCCCGCCCTGCCTCGGTGGACCAGGCCGTCGGGTGTGAGGACGGCGTACCCGCGCAGGCCGTCCGGCGTCACCGCGTCGTGCGCGGTGCGCCGCATGTGCTCGACAAAGCCGGCACAGTCGCCGAAGCGCGTGAGACCCGAACCTGCGGACGGCCCGTTCGCGGACGTCCGCTCCCCGGCCGGGGCCGCCGCGCATGCGCCGAGCACGAGGGCGAGCGCGCTTGCGGCGGCCGCCCGCCGGGGAAGTGGTGCCACGTCAGGCCTTCGGCGCCTTGGGGTATTCCGCGAATCCACGGACCGTCAGATTCGTGGAGTCGAGGATGGTCAGGCCGCTGGCGTCGAGGGCGGCGAGGCGGTTGCCGGGCAGGGGCAGGGCCTTGACGTTGGCGTTGCGCCCTTCCATGCGTGCGGACGAGGCCTGCTCGGAGCGCCAGGACGCGGCCGAGGTGAGCTTGCCGTCGTCGGCGACGCGGATGGAGACGAGGCCGAAGAAGCGGGGGTAGAGCTCCTCGCAGGTCATGTCGGACTCGCAGCGCCACTCTGCGGGGATGTCGGCGGGGATGACCGCGGTCCTGGTGTCGGGGAGGTAGATGAAGTGCCGTGCGTCGTTCTGGACGGTAGAGGTCGAGCCGCGGACGCCGTACTGAATGTTGCCGGTCTTGGTGGGTGCGTCGGGATCGCTGATGTCGAAGGAAGAAACCTGCAGGCCGTTGCGGTCCCAGCCGTCGGCGCTCTGGCCGATGCCGAGCAGCGTGCCCTCGCCGATCGGGTGCAGGTACTGGGAGAACCCGGGGACCTTCAGTGCGCCGCGGCGCACCGGATTCTTCGGGTCGCTGAGGTCGATGATGTAGAGCGGATCAACCTGACGGTACGTCACGACCGCTGCCATGTCGTCGAACCAGCGCACGGCCTGCACGCGCTCGTTGTGGCTGAGGCCGCCGACCTTGCCGATGGTCTCGAGCTTCCCGTCGTCCTGCGGGCGCAGCACTTCCACGCCGCTCTCCGTGCGCCACTTCTCGTTGTAGGTCGTGGTCACGACGCGCAGGTCGCCCTCGTGCTCGGACATGGCCCAGCGGCCCAGCAGGAAACCGTCCACCTTGCCCGACCCGGTGTAGGGCGTGCGGAGGCGGTCGGTGAGGTCGAACGAGTGGATCGACGTGCGGACCTTCGGTGCCTGCCCCGAGCGGTTCGGCCAGTGGTACTTCGTCGTGGCGACGAAGAGTTTGTCCGGCGAGGCGTAGACCAGGTCTCCGGACGTCACGACCGAGGTCGTCGCGGCGTCCTCGAGGGTCTCGGCGGCGAGATCGAACGTCAGGACGGTGAGCAGCTCCAGCCCGGAGTCGTACTGGGGTCGCAGGACGCCCGCGCAGTCGAGCAGCGGACGGGCCGGGCCGAGCAGGCCGCCGGCGTCGACGGAGCGCAGCGACGGCAGCCAGTCCGCCGCCGTGGCCTTCTTCACGGCCTTGCGGTTCTCCTCGGCCAGCCGCGCACGGGCGGTCGGGCTGCTGTAGTCCCGGTACGACGGGTGCTGGAACAGCAGGAACGGGCTGCTGGTGAGGACCACGCGGGCGACCCCGTCCACCTGGCGGGTGGACACGTGCTTGCCCGTGATCGCCTGCATGGCCAGCATCTGCGGGGAGTCCAGGTCGGCCAGGTCGACGAGCCCGAGGCCGAGGCGATGCCAGCGGGCGTTCTTCTTTTTGTCGTCGACGCGGCCGATCACCAGGGCGCGATCGCCGTCCAGCAGGAGTTCTGACGGGGCGAGAACCCCGAGGTCCAGCGACCCGCGCGCGACGGGTTGCGGGCCGGAGACGTCGAACACCTGCAACCGGCGGCCCTTGAGCGAGAGCAGCGTCTTCCCGTCGGTCTTGGCGATGTCGGGCTCGTCCACGCCCTGCTCCTGCAGGTTCGTCCCGGTGCCGCCGCCACGATCGGCGGCGGCGGCTGCCGAGCCGCTCGCCTTGCCTGTGCGTGCGGCGCCCTTCTGGAGCACGTCCTCCTTGACGCTGCCCTTGGCCGCCTTCGCTTCCTCGGCGGCCTTGCGGGCCGCGACGGCCTTGTCCGTCTCGCTGTCCGAGGCGAGGCGCGGAGCCTGGCGGGTGAAGCCGCCGCCAGCCTCGCGATTGCCGCCGTCGCGGCCCAGGCCGAAGCCGGTCACGTGCGGGAGGGCGGCGTCGCGCATCCGCTCGGTCAGATCCCCGCAGTCGGAGAATCGGGCGAGCGCGTCGGTGTCCGTGGGCTTGCCGGCAGCGCTGTCGGCCGCCTGGGCGACCGCGCCGGATCCGGTGGCCGCCAGGGCCGCGGCCAGAACGGCGGCCTGCCAACGGCGAGTGATCTTCCGTGTCATGTGAGATGCCTCCGCGGGAACACTCCGTGGGCAGCGGAGCGGGGACGAATCGAACCTTCCATCGGCCTGACGTGCAGGACGAGGACGGACGGTCCGGACGAAACGTTCGGTCCCCTGGCGTCCTATTTGTCCCTGCCGATCCGGCTCGCCGCAGGGACTGGACCATGCGGAACGCCAGAACGCCGGGTGGCCCTCGAGAGGGCGACCCGGCGTTCGTGCTGCTCAGAGCGGCGGAGGATACGAGATTTGAACTCGTGAGGGGTTGCCCCCAACACGCTTTCCAAGCGTGCGCCCTAGGCCACTAGGCGAATCCTCCTTGAGCGTCCCCAAGCGTAGCGGAGGTCTGGCCCTGCCCGACTCGGCAGCCGGTCCCGCAGCGGCTAGACTCCCGACCGGCCCCCCGCGTGGTGCCATCCTGCTGAACTCCCCCAGGGCCGGAAGGCAGTAAGGGTAGGCGGGCTCTGGTAGGTGCGCGGGGGGTCGCTTGTCGTTTCCGCTGCGCGGAAACTCCCTCGGCGCCTGGGTGCCGCTCTCCGCCGCGGGCGGCGTGCCTTACCCCCGCCTGCGCCCTCGTTGGGGGAACTGTCCGGGTGGGCGGTTAGGGTCGCAACGTGTCGCTCGCGCTGTACCGCCGCTACCGTCCCGAGACCTTCGCCGAGGTCATCGGGCAGGAGCACGTGACCGATCCGCTCCAGCAGGCGATCCGCAACGGCCGCGTCAATCACGCCTACCTGTTCAGCGGGCCACGCGGGGTGCGGCAAGACGACCAGCGCGCGGATCCTCGCGCGGGCGCTGAACTGCGAGCAGGGCCCGACGCCGACGCCGTGCGGGCAGTGCCGCTCGTGTCTCGACCTGGCCCGCGGCGGGGGTGGGGGGCTCGACGTCATCGAGATCGACGCGGCGTCGCACGGCGGCGTCGACGACGCCCGTGACCTGCGCGATCGGGTGGCGTTCGCCCCCGCGTCGGCGCGCTACAAGGTCTACATCATCGACGAGGCGCACATGGTGACGACGGCGGGCTTCAACGCCCTGCTCAAGGTCGTCGAGGAGCCGCCGGAGCACGTCAAGTTCATCTTCGCGACGACCGAACCCGAGAAGGTCATCGCGACGATCCGCTCGCGCACGCACCACTACCCGTTCCGTCTCGTCCCGCCCGGGGTCCTGCGCGGTTACCTGCAGACCCTGTGCGAGAAGGAGAACGTGTCCGTCGAGCCGGCGGTCCTTCCGCTGGTGGTCCGGGCGGGGGCGGGGTCGGTGCGCGACAGTCTGAGCGTCCTCGACCAGCTGATCGCCGGTGCGCCCGACGGTGGCGTCACGCTCGTCCGCGCGACGGCGCTGCTCGGCTACACCGACGCGGCGCTGTTGGACGATGTCGTCGACGCCTTCGCCGCCCACGACGGCGCGGCGGTGTTCGAGCTCGTCGACCGCGTGATCGAGGGCGGGCACGACCCGCGCCGCTTCGTCCAGGACCTGCTGGAGCGCCTGCGTGACCTCGTCATCCTCGCGGCGGTTCCGGACGCGGGGAGCAAGGGCCTGATCGACGCCCCGGAAGACCGGCTCGAGCGCATGCGCGCCCAGGCCGCGCAGTTCGGCCCGGCCGAGGTGTCCCGGGCCGCCGACCTCGTCAACGCCGGCCTGACCGAGATGCGCGGCGCGACTGCCCCCCGGCTGCAGCTCGAGTTGATCTGTGCGCGCGTCCTGCTGCCCGGTGCGGGGGACGGCGATCGCGACCTGCACGCCCGCCTCGACCGGCTCGAGCGCCGCGTGACGGCAGGGGTCGCGCCGACCGGGCTGTCCGGCGCTCCCGAGCCGCCGCGCGAGCGCGCCCGAGCCGAGCCGGGCACCCGAGCGGGACGCTCCGGCGGCCCGCCCTGCCGGCCCCGCCCTGACTCTGGCCCCTCCGCCCCGTCCGGACGTCGAGGACCGCCCCGCCGCCCAGCGCCCACAGCCGGCCGCCGCGCCCCGGCCGCTGGCGGCAGTGCCCGACCCCGTGGCCGCGCCGCCTGCGCCTGTGACGCCCGCCGCGTCCGCCCCCGCCCCGTCCGCCCCCGCCCCGTCCGCCCCCGCCATGCCGGCGCCGGCGGCCCAGCCGCCCGCGCCCCCGGCGGCGTCCGGTGCGCCCGCGGGCACGGACGTGACGACTGTCCGGCGCATGTGGCCCGACGTCCTGGACGTCGTCAAGACCCGCCGCCGGTTCACCTGGATGCTGCTGATGGACGGTGTTCAGGTGATCAGCCTGGACTCGAGCGTGCTCGTCCTGGCGTTCGCAGACGAGGGCAAGCGCAAGAACTTCGCCAGCTCCGGCAGCGACGAGGTCCTGCGGGGTGCGCTCAAGGAGGTCCTCCGGGTCGACTGGCGCCTTGACGCCGTCCTCGACCCCGCCCGCGCGACCGCCCGCCCCGGTGACCCGGGCGCCACGTCCGGCCCGGCGCATGCCGCGGCCCCGTCGCCTGCCGCGCGCCCGGACCAGCCCGCGCCGCCGGCCCCCGCCGCGGCCCGCGCCGCGGCCCCCCGCCCGCTCCCGTGCCCGCTCCGGCACCTGGTCGCGGTGCCCGCTCTCGGAGCCGGACGCCGCCGACGAACCGACCCGCCGGCGACCCGTGGGACAGCGTGCCCGACCCCGCTGCCGCGGAGCCCGACCCGTCCTGGCCGCAGGACGCGGCCCAGCGCCCACCGGCCGACGCCCCGCCCGCCGCTGCCCCGCCCGCCGCTGCCCCGCCCGCCGCTGCCCCGCCCGCCGCTGCACCGTCCGCTCCGGCAGTGCCGGCACCGCCCCCGGCGCCGACCGCCGCGGCCCCGCCCGCGGCTCCGAGCGCGGCCGCACCGGTCGCTCCGGGTGCCGCCGCACCGGTCGCTCCGGGTGCCGCCGCTCCGAGCGCGGCCGCTGCGTCCAACGGCGCTGCCCGCGCGCGGGCGGCGATGGCGACGTCGATGCGGACGGGCCCGGCCGCCGCGAGTCCGAACGCCGCGGAGGTCGACAACACCGCCGCGCGTGACGATCTCGACGCCGACGACGCGGGGCTGAGCGGGCGCGACCTGCTCGTCCGCGAGCTCGGCGCGAGCGTCATCGAAGAGATCGTCCACGACTGAGGCGGCGGGCGCCGATCGTGACGCCCGGCGGCGGCGCACCTCCCCGCGCAGAGCAGGCAACCGCAGCGGCGCCTCGGCGGCGTCCCGCTGCGGCACCTCGCGATCCCCGGCGGCGCGCTGGTGATCTTGGCCGTCCTGGCCTGGGTCCTGACGGTCCGTCAGTCCCGCGGGATGACCACCCACCCGGGGACGATGGGCATGGAGCTGCCCGCGTTCCTCGTCATGTGGACGGCCATGATGGCCGCGATGATGTTCCCGTCGATCGCGACGGTGGCCATCGCGGTGGCCCGCTCGATCACCGCCCGCTCGACGGGCTGGCGCCGGTTCGGGCGCATCACGCAGTTCGTCTCGGGCTACCTGCTCGCCTGGGCCGCCTACGGCGCCGGCGCGTTCGTGGCCCTGAGCGGCGCCGGGCACCTCGTCGACACCGAGCCCGCAGACGGCGAAGTGGCTCGCCGTCGGGATCTTCGCGCGTCGCCGGCGTCTACCAGCTGACCCCGTTCAAGGACGTGTGCCTGTCGCACTGCCGCTCGCCGCTCGGCCAGCTCCTGCGCTACGGCGCCTACACCGGGCGGCTGCGCGACCTGCGGATCGGGCTGCACCACGGCGCGTACTGCGTCGGTTGCTGCTGGGCGCTGATGCTGGTTCTCGTCGCGGTCGGGGTCATGAACGTCGCCGTCATGGCGGGCATCGCCGCGGTGATCTTCGTCGAGAAACTCTGGCGGTTCGGCCCCCGCTTCGGTCAGGCCGTCGGCGTCGGCTTCCTCGTCGTCGCGGCCCTGCTCCCGTCCCACCCGGGCCTCGCCCCCGCGCTGAACCAGCCCGCCGACATGCAGATGGAGACATGGACATGGTATGAAAGGCAATCGCGGGTGCGGCGTGTTGCCGCTGAGCGGCACGACCCGGTCGCCCGGGCGAATTGTCAGTCGCCGAGCCAGGTGAGGCGGACGACTTCGACCCTGCGTGCATTCTCGAGGATCGGGTAGACGACGTCGCCCAAAGCTCCGGGACCGAAGGCCCAATGGCGCATCGCTCCGTCAGGTTTGTCGTCGTTGTACGGGAGCCCGTTCCACGGCGCGATCCGGAGGACGTCGAAGACCTCGCCGAGCGATGGCAGGACGCTATTCGGTAGGACAGCGATTGTGGCGGTGACCTCCGGGGCCACTCGAAGTCGTACAACCGCCTGTCTCAGTCGCCGGGAGCGGAGTCGCGCAGTCGCGCGGCGATCAGCGCCCGGACTTCGTCGCCGCTGATGTAGTCGGGATCAGGAGTGCCGCGCTCCAGGATGCGCGCCGCGTCCTCCTGCAGCCGGAAGTACCAACCGGGCTCTGCGGCCTCGGCGGCGACCGTGTGCCGCCACTTGAGCAGCAGGTCCTGAACCCCCAGGAGATCCTGAGTCCCCTTCGCCTTGTCGAGGACGATCTCCCACTCGCGGTCGAAGATCGAGGCGAGGCCGGGGGGCAGCTGGCTCCGGATCGCCGCGGGCTGCGGCAAGCCGCCGCCGGCCTGGGGCGAAGAGACCGGATCAGCACTCATGACAACCAGACTAATCGCGCCCTACGACAAGTCGCCCCCGAGATTCCCACTTCCTGAACGACCCCCATAACCCCACTACTCCACAGAGGATGTAGCTCAGCGCGCGGTGAGGTCGTCCGTGGTCGCGTTGAACAGCGCGTTCTCGATGTAGGCGTCCACGAAGTCCGCCCGGGGCGTCTCGCCGCTGTCCGACAGGCCCACGACGGCCAGCATCGCCGCGACGTGCAGCATCAGCTCCGGGCGGTTCGCGGCCTTCAGGTCGGCCACGGCCGCGTCGAAGGCCGCTCGCGCCCCGCGCGCATCCGCGGCCGTCTCGCCCGTGCCGGCCAAAGCGACGCCGCCGGCCCGCAGCGCGCGCATGGCCATGATCACGACGTCCATCTCGCGGTTCGGCACGGTCAATCTCCCGAGGTGTAGGCGAAGTCCGTCGCGAACGAGGCGTTCCGCCCGCCGCGGATCTCCCAGCGAAGCATCTCGTCCGTCGAGTGCAGGACGTCCGCGTACATCTCCGTGCCGGGGTGCTCGAAGCCCGGAATGCCGCACTGGACGGTCCCGGGCTCGGACGCGGCGCCCTCCGCCTCGATCGTCAGGTACCCGACGACGTCGATGCGCTTGCGGGCTGCGACGTGCTCGAGCGTGATCCTGGCCTGCCGGACGGCGTGCACCGTCCCGATCGCCGGGCCGTACAGGTTCGCGACGCTACCGCCCGCGCGGCCGAGGAAGATCGCCGCGAGGGCGTCGACCTGCGCGGCGTCCGGCGCGGTCGTCCACGTACAGGACGCATTCCCAGAGCGTGGTCGGGACGACGTCGTCCCGGTACCGCAGCGAGAGCACCACGCGCAGGTCGGTGAGGTCGACGCGACCCGAACTCGCCGACGTGGATGTGCCACGACACCGCGCCGTAGCAAACCCCGTACGACGACGGCCCGCCCGGCTGCCCGTTCACCGCGCGGCACGGGCAGATCGCCTCGCAGTTGCAGCCCTCGAAGTACGAGCCGCGCACGCGCCAGTCGGCGGCGATCTCCGTCTGTGTCATCCGCGCAGTCCTCCGACCCCGGCGGCGAGCGGGTCAACCGACGGGGACGGCGCGGCGGGACTGTCGGCGGCAGGACATAGGCTCGCCGGGACGAGCGCGGGCACAGGCCCGCCGCCGAGGGGAGGAGCCCCGATGACCGCTGGCGGTGCGCCCGACATGGCGCAGTTGCTCATGCAGGCCCAGAAGATGCAGCAGGACATCCTGGCGGCTCAGGAGGCGCTGGCATCGGCGCAGGTCGAGGGCTCGTCGGGCGGTGGCCTGGTCAAGGCGACGATCTCCGGCGACGGCGAACTGATCGGCCTGGTCATCTCCCCGGAGGCGGTCGACCCCGACGACACGGAGACGCTGGCCGACCTCGTCCTCGCGGCGGTGCGCGACGGCAACCGCGCGGTCGCGGAACTGCAGGCGCAGACGATGGGCCCGCTCACCGCACGGCCTCGGCGGCGGTTTCGACATGGGCAGCTTCGGCGGCGGCTTCGACGAAATCCTCGGCGGCGGCGCGGGCGACGGCGGCAGTCCCTTCGGCCTTCCGCCCGGCCGCTGAGCCGGCCGGAACGCGATGTACGAAGGTGTCGTCCAGGATCTGATCGACGAGCTCGGCCGCCTGCCCGGGATCGGCCCGAAGAGCGCGCAGCGCATCGCGTTCCATCTGCTCCGTCCGACCCGGCCGACGTCCGGCGCCTCACCTCGGCGATCGCCGAGGTGAAGGACAAGGTCCGGTTCTGCGAGATCTGCGGCAACGTCGCGGAGGAGGTCCGGTGCCGGATCTGCCGGGACCCCCGGCGTGACCTGGCGATTCTCTGCGTCGTCGAGGAAGCGAAGGACGTCGTGGCCATCGAGCGGACGCGGGAGTTCCGCGGTCGCTACCACGTCCTCGGCGGGGCGATCAGCCCGATCGAGGGCGTCGGTCCCGACGACCTGCGGGTCCGCGAGCTGATGATGCGCCTGGCCGACGGCGTCGTCACGGAGCTGATCTTGGCCACCGACCCGAACCTCGAGGGCGAGGCGACGGCGACGTATCTCGCACGACTGGTCAAGCCGATGGGCTTGAAAGTCACGCGCCTGGCTAGTGGACTGCCTGTCGGTGGTGATCTGGAATATGCGGACGAGGTCACCTTGGGTCGCGCGTTCGAGGGAAGGCGGTTGCTCGATGTCTGAGGATCCTGCGGGATTCGCTACGCAGATCGCCGACCAGGTCGAGGGCTTTCTCATCGCCCTCCGCGAGGTCGCGCGCGTGGCCAAGCCCGAGGAGGCGGTCTCGATGCTGCTGCTCTCGGTCTCCCAACTGCTGGCGGCGGGCGGTCGCCTCGGCGCCATCTCCGACGTCGTCCCGGAGGAGGAGTTCGAACCCGACGCGGGCGCGGACCCCGACATCGACGAGCTCCGGGTGGCGCTCGCGACCCTGCTCGACCCGATCGACGAGTACGCCGAGGTGTTCGACCCGTACGAGCCGCGGCCCGAGCTCGTGATCTGCCGGATCTCCGACGACCTGTCGGACGTGGCGGCGAACCTCCTGCACGGCCTGCAGCACTACAAGGCGGGCCGCGAGTCCGAGGCGCTGTGGTGGTGGCAGTTCTCCTACCTCAGCCACTGGGGCAGCCACGCCTCGCAGACGCTGCGCGCGCTGCAGAGCGTCGTCGCGCACGACCGCCTCGACGCGTCCACGTCGATCGCGAGCGGCGAGCTCGACGAGCTGGAGCCCGAGCCCGTCCCCTGAGCGGGGATTACCAGCGCACGTAGTGCCGCGACGGGTTCTCGAAGCCGAGCAGGAACACCTGCCCGGCGTCGAGGCTGTCGATGTTGAGCAGGTCGACCTGGGCGGCCATCTCGGCGCGCCACACCGCCTCGCGGGCCTCGGCCGACTGGGCCGGGGTGTCGTAGAGCCGCAGCCGCCGGCCCTGCTGGTGGGCCTTGCGCGACCAGCGCGTGCAGCTTTGCGCGCTGGTCCTCCGGCATGATCCCCGATGCCGTTCCAGGAGAACAGCCGCGTCCAGGATTCGCTGACCAGCGGCATCTCGGCGACCGGTAGGGCCGGCGTGGAGTCCAGGTCGGCGGCGCGACCGTCGTAGGCGGCGTAGCGCACGTCCTGCGCCGCCATCACCGCCTCGGCCCGGAAGCCGGAGACCACCACCGTCACCGGCCCGTGGTGGAACGGAGTTCCCGGAGAAGCGGGTCAGCATCGACCGGTACTTCGACAGGACCCGGTCGAGCACCGCGTACGTGGAGGCCGGCGCGGACTTCACGTCGACGACGAGGGTGAAGCCGATCTTCGGGTCGGCGAAGACCTTGCCTTCGTTCTCGATCGTCCAGCGCCTTGAGCGGGCCGAGGTAGAGGTCGGTCGAGCGTCTCGTCGCGCAGGAGGGCGTCGAGCAGGTCGTGCCCGACGAGCAGTTCGGTCGCCGACCTGGAAGACGTCGACCTCGACGCTGGTGAACCCGTGCTCGAGCGCGTCGGCGAGCGGAAGCTCGTGCGGTAGTCGTTGTGGGCGTGCCCGTGGGCGAGCGGCACGACCCGGCCGGGGATGAAGTCGCCCGAGGTCCAGCGGCGCCGAGGCGGGACGCTGCCCGGCCTCGAGGACGGTGTCGCCGGCCCAGCCCGCGCCGGCGGTGCCGAGCACCACGGCCGCGGCGGAGACCAGGCCGACGAGCCCGTCGACCCGGCGACGCCTGTCGGCTCTTCGTCAAACCCGCACCGCCTGGTTCCGTGCCGGTCCGACCTCGTGTCATCCGGCGAAGGGGGCGGGACCACGGTACGCACCTGGAGCCGGAATCGGGAGATATGTCACCGACTCCGCGGTGATCTTCGTCCGGCGGGAGCGGCGCCCTCGGCTGGACGTCCCGTTGCAGGGCAGGTCGCCGGGCGGAGATCCTGCGCCCGAGGGGTCGCGGGGCGGGAGGACTTCTCCGGTTTCGTCCATCTGAAAGCATCTGCGGGGTGCCCGAGGCAGGGAAGTTAGAATTTTCCCCCGGAACACCTTCGTGCCAGCCCGCATCCGATCGTCGATTGAGGAGCCCCGAGTGGGCCTGCTCGTGCAGAAGTACGGTGGCTCGTCCGTCGCCGACGCCGAATCGATCAAGCGGGTCGCCCGCCGCATCGTCGAGGCCAAGCAGGCCGGCCACGACGTCGTCGTGGTCGTCTCGGCGATGGGCGACACGACCGACGAGCTGATCGACCTCGCCCGCCAGGTGAGCCCGCTGCCGCCGATGCGCGAGCTCGACATGCTGCTGACCGCCGGGGAGCGCATCTCGATGGCGCTGCTCGCGATGGCGATCGCGAGCATGGGCCACGAGGCGCGCTCGTTCACTGGCAGCCAGGCGGGCGTCATCACCGACTCCGCGCACGGCAAGGCGCGCATCATCGACGTGACCCCCGGGCGCATCCGCGACGGCCCTGGACGAGGGCGCGATCGCGATCGTCGCCGGCTTCCAGGGCGTCTCGCAGGACACGCACGACATCACCACGCTCGGCCGCGGCGGGTCCGACACGACCGCCGTCGCGCTGGCCGCCGCGCTGCAGGCCGAGGTGTGCGAGATCTACACGGACGTCGACGGCGTCTTCTCCGCCGACCCCCGCATCGTGCCGACCGCCCGGCGCCTGCCGGAGGTCACGTACGAGGAGATGCTCGAGATGGCGGCGTGCGGTGCGAAGGTGCTGCACGTGCGGTGCGTGGAGTACGCGCGGCGGTTCTCGCTGCCGGTGCACGTCCGCTCCTCGTTCAGCCACCGCGAGGGCACCTGGGTCGTCGAACGAACCGGAAGGAACGACATGGAAGATCCGATCATCTCGGGCGTCGCGCACGACCGGAGCGAGGCCAAGGTGACGGTCGTCGGCGTGCCCGACAAGCCGGGGCAGGCGGCGGGCATCTTCTCGGCCGTGGCCGGCGCCGACATCAACATCGACATGATCGTCCAGAACGTCTCCACGGTCTCGACGGGCCGCACGGACATCTCCTTCACCTGCCCCCGCACCGACGGGACGGCGGCGATGGAGGCCCTGTGCAAGATCCAGAACGACAGCGGCTTCGAGAGCTTGCGCTTCGACGACCAGATCGGCAAGGTCTCGCTGGTCGGCGCGGGGATGCGCTCCCACCCCGGCGTCTCGGCGAGGTTCTTCGGCTGCCTGGCCGACGCCGGCGTCAACATCGAGATGATCTCCACCTCGGAGATCCGGATCTCGGTCGTCGTCCGCGAGGACGACGTCAACATCGCGGTCCGCGCGGTGCACCAGGCATTCGAGCTCGACGGCCCGCCGGACGGCGAGCAGGCCGTGGTCTACGGAGGTACCGGACGATGAGCCCCACCAAGCCCACGCTGGCGGTCGTCGGCGCCACCGGCGCCGTCGGCACCGTCATGCTCGACCTGCTCTCCACCCGCCAGGACGTGTGGGGCGAGATCCGGCTGATCGCGTCCGCGCGGTCCGCGGGCAAGAAGCTGATGGTGCGCGGCCGCGAGGTCGAGGTGATCGCGCTGTCCGAGGAGTGCTTCGACGGCGTGGACGTGGCGATGTTCGACGTCCCGGACGAGGTGTCCGCTGCAGTGGGCCCCGGTCGCCGTCGCGCGCGGTGCGATCGCCGTCGACAACTCGGGCGCGTTCCGGATGGACCCCGACGTCCCGCTCGTGGTGCCCGAGGTGAACCCGGCAGCGGCGCGCAAGCGTCCGAAGGGGATCATCGCGAACCCCAACTGCACGACGCTGTCGATGATCGTCGCGATGGGTGCCCTGCACGCCGAGTACGGCCTCGAGGCCGTCGTCGTCGCGTCGTACCAGGCGGCGTCGGGCGCCGGCCAGCCCGGCATCGACGCGTTGCGCGAGCAGATCGCCAAGGTCGCCGGATCGCAGACGCTGGGCACGCACCCGGGCGACATCCGGCGGGCGGTCGGCGAGTTCGGCCCGTTCCCGGCGCCCCTGGCCTTGAACGTCATCCCGTGGGCCGGCTCCCTGAAGGAGGACGGCTGGTCCTCCGAGGAGCTGAAGGTCCGCAACGAGTCACGCAAGATTCTCGGCCTGCCCGACCTCCGAGTCTCGGCGACGTGCGTGCGGGTGCCTGTGATCACGACGCACTCGCTCGCCGTGCACGCGACTTTCCAGCGAACGGTGACCGTCCAGCGGGCGCAGGCGATCTTGCGGGACTCGCCCGGCATCGTCCTGGTCGACGACCCGGGAAACGGGGAGTTCCCGACCCCCGCCGACGTCGTGGGCACCGATCCCACCTGGGTGGGGCGGGTGCGGCGGGCGATCGACGACCCGCGCTCGCTGGACATGTTCATCTGCGGCGACAACCTGCGCAAGGGAGCGGCTCTGAATACCGCTCAGATTGCGGAGCTCATCGCGGCCGAGCTGAGCGGCTCCAGCTAGGGCGTGAAGAAGTGCTGCGGCTGCGGCACGGTGGTGACGTGCGAGATCTGCGCGGTGTTCGGCGCCTCGCTCGCGCTGCTGATGCCGTGACCGAGGCCGGTGGTGAGGGCGACGACGGCACCGACCATCGCGGTCGCCACGGCCGCGAGCACGCTGGCCGACGTCTTGGCGGGCTTCTGGCGTCGCATACGCATGACGCTCTCCCTCACGTGGTGAGCGACCGCCGACCGGAGGACCGTCCGGGCGCCTGATCGTTCTCACCATCGTGCCGGGGTTCGCCGGGCCTGTGCATCGGCCGCTTCGGCGGTCTGCCCCGAAAGCCGGACGACCCCGGTGTCGTCCGGAAGGACGATGCCGGGGTGGTCCGAAGGGGGGTAGTGGGGGAGAGATCGGGCACTTGGGGGTCTTGCACTCAGGGGGTCTTGCCAGGGGGTCTTGCCAGGGGGTCTTGCCAGGGGGAGGGGGGTCTTGCACTTCAGGGGGAAGCTGGGCCGCTCGCTGGGGGCGAGCGGTGTTCAGGGGAGAGGCCCGGGCCCGGGCGGAGGACCTCCACGTCCTCTGCCCGGGCCCTGGGGCCCGTTCCTCGGTCCGGCGGCGGCCGGCCCGAGGGGTGAAGCGCGCGTCCCGTGCCGGTCTACGGGGGGAGTGCGGACCGGCTCGGTCGCTGCCCCACCCGCTCCGTCCGGCGGCGGCCGGCGTTGCTGCGGTGTGGCGACACAAGCATTCTCGGCGGGCCGATACGCGGACTTGACACCCGGAAGAAGAAATTTCCGACGAGACCGTGACGGGTCCGTCGTGGCCGTTCTGCGGGTCGGCCGAACGGTGAGTTCATGCAGGTCGAGCGGCGACTCAAGCTGGTCACTCGATCAAGCTGGGGAGTAGGGCGGCAGGCCGAGGGCGTCGCGGATCGCCTGCTGGATCTCCGCCTCGGGCGGAGTGGCGTCGATGGAGTAGACGAACTCCTTGCGCCGGAAGATGTCGAGGACGGGGTCGGTCTTGGTGTGCCAGTCGTGGACGCGCGCGGCGAGCGCCTCCTCGGTGTCGTCCTCGCGGGCGACGAGGCTGCCGCCGCAGACGTCGCACGTGTCCGTCCGCTTCGGCCGGTAGGCGATCAGGTTGTAGTCCATGCCGCAGCGGTCGCACAGCCGCCGGGCCAGGACGCGGCGGCGGACCTCCGAGTCGGGCAGGGCGAGGTGCACGACCGCGTCGATGTCGTAGCTCTCCATCAGGAACTCGGCCTGGCGGGGGTTGCGCGGGAAGCCGTCGATGACGAAGCCGTAGTTCCAGTCGTGCTGGTTGAGCCGCTCCTGGAACGTGGCCTCGACCAGCTCGTCGCCGACGAGCTCGCCGGCCGCCATGATGCGCCGGACCTGAGCGCCGAGCTTCGTGTGGTTCTGCACGTGCCAGCGGAACATGTCGCCGACGCTGATCTGGACGAGGTCGAGCCCGCGCGCGAGCAAGTTGCTCTGCGTGCCCTTGCCGCTGCCTTGGATCCCCATGATCACGTACTTGCGCATGTGCCGACCCTGGCACAGCCGGGTGCCTGTCGTGTTACCGCGCCCGTCGGGCAGGATGCGCGAGATGACCGCCGTGCCCACGCTGACCTTGTCCGACGGCGCGGCGATGCCGCAGCTTGGCTACGGGGCCTACAAGCTCCCGCCGGACGAGACCGCCGCGCACGTGACGGCGGCGCTCGCGGCCGGGTACCGGCTGGTCGACACGGCGACCCTGTACGCGAACGAGGCCGGCGTCGGCGCGGCGATCGCGGCGTCCGCCGTCCCGCGCGCGGACTTGTTCGTCACGACGAAGCTCTGGAACACCGACCACGGGTACGACGAGGCCCTGCACGCGTTCGACGTGAGCTTGGCGAACCTCGGGCTCGACTACGTCGACCTGTACCTGATCCACTGGCCGCTGCCCTCGCGCGACCGGTACGTCGAGACGTGGCGGGCGCTCGAGCGGGTCCACGCGGACGGCCGGGCCCGGTCGATCGGCGTCTCGAACTTCAACCCGGCGCATCTCGAGCGGCTGCTCGGCGAGGCGAGCGTCCCGCCGTCCGTCAACCAGATCGAGTTGCACCCGGGCCTGCCGCAGACCGAGTTGCGCGACCTGCACAGCAAGCTCGGGATCACGACGCAGGCCTGGAGCCCGCTCGGGCAGGGCAAGGGCCTGCTGGACGAGCCGGTGATCACCGGGATCGCCGCGGCCCACGGCCGGACCGCCGCCCAGGTCGTGCTGCGTTGGGCCGTCCAGCTAGGGGTCGCGGCGCTGCCGAAGTCCGTCCGCCCGGAGCGCATGGCCGCCAACCTGGACGTCTTCGACTTCGAGCTCAGCCCCGCCGACATGGCCGCGCTGACGGGACTCGGCGACGACCGCCGGATCGGCCCGGACCCGGAAATTTACGGCTCCTGAGGGCCTCACCCCGGCACCCCGTACGTCCGGCAAACAGCGTCCTATAGAGGCTGTCGCAAAATCCGGCGGGTCCTGCCGGGCGTGGCTGGGCCGGGTTCGGAAGACTTCGGTCATGGCTTACGGATATCGCCCGGTGCGTCGGGACGAGTCGATGTTGTTGCCGCCGGATCTGCGGGAGTGGCTCCCTGATGGGCATCTGGCGTGGCTGGTGATCGAGGTGGTCGACCGGTTGGATCTGTCCGCGGTCCGTGCGGACGGGCGTAAGCGCAAGGGCCCGGCGGGGCGGGAGGCCTACGACCCGGGCATGTTGACCGCGTTGGTGATTTACGCGTTCTGCTGTGGGGTCCGGTCCTCGCGGGAGATCGAGCGGGCCTGCGTGAGCGATGTGGCGTTCCGGGTGATCACCGCGCAGCAGCGTCCGGACCACTCCACGATCGCGCGGTTCCGGTCCTCGCGCGCCAAAGCGCTCGCGGAGCTGTTCGGGCAGGTCCTGACGATCTGCCACGAGGCGGGCCTGGGCCGGGTCGGGGTGGTCGCGATCGACGGGACGAAGGTGCAGGCCAGCGCCTCGCCGCGCAAGAACTACACCGCCGAGCGGCTGACCCGCCTGGCCGCGGACCTGGTCGCCGAGGCGCAGAAGGTCGACGAGGACGAGGACGCCCTGTTCGGCGAGGCGCGCGGGGACGAGTTGCCCGAGGGTCTGGCGCCGGGTCCGGACCGGGCCCGGCGAATCCAGGCCGCGCTGGACAAGCTGAAGGAAGAACAGGCCGAGCGGGTCACCGCCGACATCGCGACCGCCACCGAACGTGCCGACCGCGCGGACCGGGTCGCCGAGCACGCCCGCAACGTCGTGAACAAGCGCCACGCCGCCCGCCCTGCCAGGAGAACCCGCAGACCCGCCGAAGAACACAAGAACGTGCGGGAGGCCGACGCGAAAGCGGCTGCGGCCCGCCAGGAACAGGCCCTCGCGCAGGCCGGCGAAGGCCCCAGAGCGAAGGCGGGCGCGAAGGCACGGTGCAACCTGACCGACCCGGACAGTCGGATGATGCGGGCACCGAACCGCGGCTACGTCCAGGCGTTCAACGCCCAGATCACCGCCAGCGACGACCACTTGATCCTGGCTACCGACGTCACCGGCGAGGTCAACGACCTGCGCTGCTTCGTCCCGATGATGAACCTGACCGTCACCAACGTCACCAGGCACATGCCCGGCAAGACGATCGGGATGGTCCTGGCCGACAACGGCTACTGCAGCCGGGAGGCGATCACCGCCCCCGGGCCCGACCGGCTCATCGCCACCGGACGCGATCCCGCCAAACCCGCCAAAGACCCCGTCCTGGCGGCGATGGCCGAGCGCCTGGCCCCGGACACACCCGGGCGCAAGCTCTACAAACGCCGAGGCGCCACCGCCGAACCCGTCATCGGACACCTCAAAGACCGCATCGAACTGCGCAGATTCTCCCGCCGGGGCCTCGACGCCGCCAGACACGAACTCGCCGTCGCCGCCATCGCCCACAACATCCGCCGACTGGCCACCGTCCGGGTCGCCACCACCGCCTGAAAAGCCCCGGCCAGGGCCCGGACCGCGAACACCAGCCGGGAATCCCCGACCCTGACCGCGACGCCGGCACCCCGCCCGATTCAAATCGCGACAGGCTCTATAACGAGCCGATTGCCGGACGCACGGGGTGGGTCTCGCCGTCCCCACGGGCTAATTCGCGGGTGCCTGGCGGGCGGGGGCGTCCAGAATGACGCGGTGACCGCCGCGCCTCCGTACCCGAGCGCCGGCGTCGGTCCCGGGTCGCCGCTGCACCTGCCGTCGTTCCGCTGGTACGTGGCCGGGCGGACGGCCGTGATGCTCGGCAACGCGATCGCGCCCGTCGCGCTGGCGTTCGCCGTCCTCGACCTGACCGGCTCGGCCCGGGACGTCGGCCTGGTGGTCGCCGCGCAGTCGATCACCCGGGTCGTGTTCCTGCTCCTCGGCGGCGTGCTCGCCGACCGGCTGCCGCGCCACCTGCTGCTCGTCGGCTCCTGCACCGCCGCCGGACTGATCCAGGGCGTGGTGGCTGCGGCGATCCTGAGCGGGCGCGCCACGATCACGCTGCTCGTGGGGCTCGCCGCCCTGAGCGGGACGATGAGCGCGGTCTCCCTGCCGTGCTCGATGGCGATGGTCCCGCAGACGGTGCCGGTCGCAATGCTGCGCCAGGCCAACGCGCTCGCCCGGCTGTTCTCCAACAGTGCGCTGGTCGCCGGCGGGGCGCTCGGCGGCGTGATCGTCGTGGCGGTCGGGCCCGGCTGGGGCCTCGTCGTCGACGCGGCGAGCTTCGTCGTCGCCGCGGGGTGCTACGCGCGGGTCAGGCTCGTCCGGGCGGCCCCGCCGGCGCAGGCCCAGGAGGGCTTCCTGCGCCAGGTCCGCGAGGGGTGGTCGGAGTTCTGCTCCCGCACCTGGCTCTGGGTCGTCGTGCTGCAGTTCGCGCTGCTGAACGCGGTCGGGTCGGCGGTGCTCACCGTCCTCGGCCCGGTCATCGCGGACGAGACGTTCGGCCGCCGCGCCTGGGGCTTCATCGTGGCTGCGGAGGCGGTCGGGTTCCTCGTCGGCGGGTACCTGGCCATGCGGCACCAGCCCCGGCGGGCGCTGGCGTTCGGGGTCGGGCTCATGCTGACCGCCGCGCTGTTGCCGCTCGGCCTCGCCGTGGACGCGAGCGTCCCGCTCCTGCTCGCGGCCATGTTCGTCATCGGCGTAGCCACCGAGCAGTTCACGGTGGCGTGGGACGTCTCGATGCAGGAGAACATCCCCGCGGACCGGCTGGCCCGCGTCTACTCCCTGGACGCGCTCGGCTCGTTCGTCGCGATCCCGGTGGGCCAGCTCGCCGCAGGCCCGATCGCATCCGAGGCCGGGCTCCGGGCGACGCTGCTCGGCGGCGCGGTGCTGATCGTCGTGCCGACCCTGGCCGCGGTGAGCACGCGCAGCGTCCGGAGCCTGGAGCGGCACGGCGACCGCGAACCCGCCTAGGTGCGCGAGGCGTACACCGCCTGCTCGAAGCCCATGTACATGCCCATCGCCTCGGGGGTGACGAACGGCAGGAACTGGGAGTAGATCGAGCCGGTGATCCCGCTGGCGCGGTCGACCCAGAAGTGCGTGTTGAACAGGCCGGCCCAGGCGCCCGTGCCCGCGGCGCGCATGCCCGGCAGGTCGAAGGTGTTGATCAGGACGCCGTGCCCGAACGTCCAGCCCGGGCCGACGCCGAAGTCGCACGTGCAGATCGGGTCGGCGGACGAGATGAGCTCGGGGAAGGTCAGGTTGCCGATCTGGTGGCTGAAGGCCGCGTCGACCGTGGCGGTCTCGAGCAGCCGCGTCCCGTCGAGTTCCCCGCCGCCGAGCAGCATGCGCTGGAACTTGAGGTAGTCGCGCGGCGTGCAGTGCAAGCCGTGCCCCGACGTCCAGTACTCGGGGTTCTGGGGGAGGTCGATCTCGGTCGCCGCCCAGGTGCCGTCCTCGCCCTTCATGTGGATCGGGGTGGACGTGGCGCGCTGCTCCGGGCTCATCAGGAACGTCGCGGAGCTCATGCCGAGCGGGCCGAGGATGTTGCTCGTCGAGCACCTTGTCCAGCGACTGGCCGCTGACCGCCTCGACCACCCGGCCGAGCCAGTCGGTGTTGACGCCGTACTCGTACTTGGTGCCGGGGTCGGCGACCAGCGGCGACTGTGAACGTCTCCATCGACCCGGCGAAGATGCCGGGCGCGCCCGTGACCTTCTCCCACTGGAAGATGTCGGCGTTGAAGAAGTGGTACGCCAGGCCGGACGTGTGCGTGATCAGGTGCTGGACGGTCGCCTTGGACGCCGGCGGACGGAACCGGGGAGTGTCGCCGTCGAAGCCCTCGAGCACCTGGAGATTCGCGAACTCGGGGAGGTACTGCTCGACCGGGGCGTTCAGGTCGAGGGCGCCCCGCTCGACGAGCTGCAGCGCGGCGACCGTGCCGATCATCTTGGTCATCGACGCGATGCGGTACGTCGTGTCGGGGCCGACGGTGTCGGAGCCGCCGATGACGAGCGGACCCGCCCCGCCTTCGTAGATGACGCCGTCGCGGTCGGCAGCGACGGCCACCACGTTGGGTACGGCGCCGCTGTCCACGGCTGCCTGCAGGACGGCGTCGATCGATGCGCTCACGGGTTCCTCCGGCCAACTCGGCTCGCGGGCCCGGTCGGTCGGGGCCACGGTCGGGTCAGTCAACCGCCCGAATATCACGGCAGGCTCAACAGCGCGGAATTCACCTCGGACGTGCGAAGCCCCCGGCTGCCTGGGTGGCAACCGGGGGCTCCTTCGCGGTTCAGGTCAGCCGCAGGTGCACTTTTCGCCGCAGTTGCACGGGTTGCAGGTGCAGCCGCCGTCGGTCTCGGTGGTCATAGCCATCGCCTCCTTAAGGGCCCCCTTCGGGACCTCGTGGTAACGATACCCCGGGCGGGTATCAAGTCAAGCGGATCACTCCATCGGGGTACCCCCCGTTGTGGCGGACGACTCGTCAGGCGCGGGGAAAGGTCGCCGCCACCCGATAGGCGGTCGGCACTCCGGCGGCGACATCCGGTTGTGGAATAGTGACCGGAGCGCCTCCAGGGGGCGTGGCCCTGGGTCCAACAGAGCGGCCCGGAATCCGTGCTGACTCGTGGAGTCGTCTTGTCTCCGGAACCCGACATGCCCTTTTCCCTGCCGGCAAGTTCCGGCGAATGGTCGGCAGAGCCCCATTTCGTTGCCACCTTCGTCTACGACCTCCCCGACGACCGCTGGTCCTGGGCGCCGGTCGACGGCGCGGACGTCGACGACCTGTGCGCCTCCGCCGCCATGTTCGGCGAGGACGGTCACGGGGAGGCCCGTGAGCACCTCGAGGGCATCGTCGCGGCGTCGATCTGCGGCGGCCCCGTCGTCTACCGCGGCACCGTGACCGACCCCGAGGGGTACGACCGCGACGTCCTCGTCCTCGCGGAGAGCGACGACGACAGCGAGGGCGCCGGCCCGCTCACCGGGTTGCGCGGGTACGTGTTCGACCTCGTGTCGCCGCGCCCGACCAGCACCGAGGACGAGGTCTTCGAGCTGCGCATCGAAGTGCGACCTGCTCTGGCAGGCCTTACGTGACTCGGACGTCGCCGGTCAGGCCAAAGGCGTGATCATGGCGTCGTGCGGCTGCTCGGCGGGCGTGGCCTCGGACGTCCTCGACGAGCTCGTCCACAGGTCGGGCCTCACCGCACGCGAGGTCGCGGAGTGGCTGATCCACTCGTCGTGCTCGGGGCAGGGCTCGCTCGCGGAGGCGCTCGCGACGCTGGGACTCGAGCGCTGAGGATCAGGACTGCAGCGCGAGCTCGGCCTTGTCGCCCTCGAGCGGGGTCTTCGACCGCAGGACGAACCAGACGACCTTGCCGGCGCGGTGGCTGTTGACGCCCCAGCGGTCGGCCAGCGCCGCCACGATCGGCAGGCCCCGGCCGCCCTTCCGCGCTCTGCCCGGGCATCGACCCCTGCGGGTGACCCGGCTGGCGGTCGGCGACGGCGACCTTGAGTTCGCGCCCGGAGAAGCGGGCCGAGACCGTGATCGTCGTGCGGGCGTGCAGCGCGGCGTTGGTGATCAGCTCGCTCAGCAGGAGGGCCGCGTCGTCCCCGACGTCTTCGCAGCCCCAGTCGGAGCACCATTCGGCCAGCCACTTACGAGCGCGCGACGGTGCTTGCGCGCTGGGCTGTAGCCACAAGGTCTCGGACACGAGCCAGCCAGACGAATCGGTCGGTGTTACGGGTGGTGCGGTCTGGGCCATTCTGGCCCGCGTTGCGGGCCGCTGACCAGACCTGAACGAATGCGATGCAGCACGTCAGAGCGTGTTTGCCGGTTGTAAATCGGGGGTACCGACGATCTTCGAGCCCGTGGTCAGGCCCTGCGCGCGGCACCCACAGCGTGCAGATGGCGCACCGTCAGCACCATCGAGGCCCGCAGCGACGCCTCGACGTACGGCACCCCGAGCTTCACGCAGTGCGCGCGCACGAGGCCCTGGGCGAAGCGCAGGTTCGGGCGTGGCATGCTCGGAAAGAGGTGGTGCTCGATCTGGTAGTTGAGCCCGCCGAGGAACCAGTCCACGATCCGCCCGCCACTGACGTTGCGGCTGGTCAGGACCTGCTTGCGGAAGAAGTCCCACCGGGAGCCCTCCGGCGGCATCGCCATGCCCTTGTGGTTCGGGGCGAACGCGCAGCCGAGGTGCAGCCCGAGGATTGCCTGGTGGATCAGAAAGAACACCGCGGCACGCATCGGGCCGAGCGCGAAGATCAGGACGCCGCCGTACGCGAGGACGTGCAGGGCCAGCAGGGCCGCGTCGCGCGGGCTGCCCGCGCGGCGGATGCTCTTGATCGTTCCGACCTTCAGGTTCAGCGCCTGGAGCAGCAGCATCGGCAGGTACATGTAGGCCTGGTGCTTGGCGAACCAGATGCCGATCGGGCCCGTACGGGCCGCCGCCTGCTCGGGGCTCCAGACGATGGCGGCGTCGTGGACGTCCGGGTCGCGGCCGACGTGGTTCGGGTTGGCGTGGTGGCGCGAGTGCTTGTCGACCCACCAGCGTGCGCTCAGCCCGACGATCACGTCGCCGACCACCAGGCCCATGACGTGGTTGACCGTGCGGGTCCGCGCGATCTGCGAGTGCCCGACGTCGTGCCCGATGAAGATCAGCCGCGTCGTGAAGATCGCCGCCGGCAGCGCCAGGAACAGCACCCACCAGGTGGCGCCGACCAGGACGACGGCCGTCCAGACCGCGAAGAACGCGAGCAGGTCGGCGGTGATCGTCGCGGCGTAGTGCCGCCGCCGCAGCCGCAGCAGGCCGCTGCTGCGCATGGCCGCCATCAGCGGTGTGAAGTCGCTGCCCCGGGTCGCCGTGCTCGAGGCCCCCGCGATCTCCTCCGGCCCGTCATCGTCGAGGGTCAGGGCAGGAGACAGCGTCATCGCAGGGCCCGTCTCTCCGGGCGGCGGGCCCGGTGTTCGTCCGAACGCCCGGAACGAGCCGGCGGCGCCGACGGGAGAGAGACCCAGGTATGTCCTACCTTACCGGGGCAAATCTCTCGTTCCCATGACCCGTACGGGGGACCGCCGAGCGGCCGGCCGTGGTGCTCGGCGCCGCCCTGACGCTGTCCGTGGCGGTCCTGACGTCCGCGGCCGTCGTCGCGGGCGCGTCCGCCTCGACCGATGTGCCGGACTGGTGGCGCTGGGAGTCGTTCCGCGACGTCGAGATCGCCGTGCCCGGCTGGTGGGGGCACACGCCGTCGTCCGACCGGGTCAGCTGCGAGGCGGACACGGCGCCGGAGGTGTCCCGGCCTGAGATCGGATCCCTGGCGGGGTGTATGCCGCTCGCGCCGACCGTCGCGGCGTCAGGCGAGTTCGTCGCGTTCGGCAACGTCCACCGGACCAGCGTCGCCGAGACCCGCGGCGACCGGACGACGGTCGTGCTCGGGAACGCCACGGTCACGGTGCAGGCGGCGCAACCCCTGCGGGAGCGGATCCTGGCCTCCCTGCGGACGATCGAGACTGACGCGCACGGGTGCCCGGTGCTGGACCCGGTGATCACTCGCCCGGAGGCACGCCCCGTCGCCGTGGACGTGCGGACGCTTACGGGCGTCACGTCCGTCGCCGCGTGCCGCTACGACATCCGCCCGACGGGCTGGCCGCAGATGCTGAAGTCGTCTGTGCGCCTGGACGGTGCGGCGGCCGCCGCTGCGGTCGTCGCCGTCGCGGCTGCCCCGCGCAAGGCCCCGGTGCCGCCGTGCGGGGACGCAGACCCGTTCGGCGGCGAGGCGATCGTCCTGCGCGTCAGCTCGGACCAGGGCCTGTCGCGAATCCTGCTGCGCTACGCCGGCTGCCGGTGGAACGGCTTCGACGACGGGGTGTCCCTGCGCATCCAGACCGACGCGTCCGCGCCGTTCCAGCGTCCGCCGAACCGTTCCCCTTACTTCTCGACGAACCCGTGACGGCCGCGTTCCCGGGGCCCCACTTCACGCGTTGAAGGCACACTTCCTGCGCCGTGCACGGCGCGGGAGGTGGGTCGCCGGCGCAGGAAGTCGGGGTGGACGCTCGCGTCCGCGGCGGTCCTACCGGCCGGGTGCGGATCTGTCCGACGGCCTACCTGACGGGTCGTCAGGAGGTTCGGGTCCCGACCGGGGCCGGCGCGCTGACCGAGTGGACGAACACGGCCACCCCGCCGATAGCGATGCCGGCGACGATGATCGAGCCGAGGACGTCGCCCGGGTAGTGGACGCCGCCGTAGACGCGCGAGAAGCCGATCAGCACGGCCGCGCCGAGGAGCACGGCACCCCAGCGCTGTGAGACGAACACGATCGTGGCGAACGCAAGCGCGAACGCCGCTGTCGAGTGGTCGCTGGGGAACGACTGCCCGGGCTCGTGCGCGATCAATTGGTGCAGCTGGCCCGGGTGTGCGGCGAACGGCCGCTCCTCGGGGTGCAGCCCGGCGGCGACGATGCCGAGCCCGAACGCCACGGCGAGGGAGGCGCCGACCATCACGACGGGTGCGATCTCACGGGCCGTCAGGTGACGCAGGCACAGGACGGCGACGACGCCGAACGAGAGGAAGATCAGATCCGACGCGGCGATCTTCATGATCGCGTCCAGCACGCTGTTGCCCGACCAGCCGTTGATCGTCTTGAGAAGATCGAAGTTCACCTGATGTCCACTTCATAGCGCCGCGACGTTCATCAAGGGTGCGGCAACTTTCACGGCCGTGCAGGGCGAATTCACAGACTCGGGCACGGGAGAAATCGGTGAAGATCGACTGAGCGTGCGGGCGGGCCGGAAGGCCCGTCGAGGGGCGCTTCGGGCGGGCTGACAGAATCCCGCGGTGCCGTCCCAGAAGAGCCCGCCCGCCGGCGAGACGCCCAACCCCGAGCGCCAGCAGAACACGTGGGGGCCGATCGTCCTCGCGTTCGTGGTGCTGGTCGTGTCGACGATCGTGGTGGTGGCCGGGTCGCTGATTCTCCGGGACGACGCCCCCGAGGGCGCCGCGCCGGGCGCGACGAGTTCGCCGAGCGCCTCGGCGTCCCCGTCCGCGGGCTGACCCGAAGGGGCCGCGGGTCGCGCGCCCCCGCTCGTCTGGAAACCTTGGCCGATGCGCGGACGGGACGACGGTGACGAGGCCGCGTCGCGCTGGTCCAGGTCGGACTGGTGGGGCGTGGTGCTGCAGGCGCCGGACGCGCGCGAGCTCGCACAGTTCTACGCCGAGCTGCTCGGCTGGGAGATCGCCAAACAGGGCTCGGACGAGGCGGCGATCGCCCCGCCGGGCGGGGTCGCGTATCTGGGTTTCCAGACCTCGCCGGACTTCCTGCGCCCCGTCTGGCCGGCCCGGGACGGGTCGCCGCAAATGACGATGCACCTGGACTTCGAGGTCGACGACCTGGACGCCGCGGTCGGCCACGCCCTCGAGCTGGGGGCCGGCGAGGCCGAGCACCAGCCGCAGGCCAACGTCCGAGTCTTGCTGGATCCGGTCGGGCACCCGTTCTGCCTGTACGTCGACGAAGGAGAGAACTCGTGACCGCCGAGGACGACCAGGAACCCGTCGGCTGGGCCGCGATCGAGGCGGCGATGCGGGAGTTCCGCCCCGGTGTCGAGCCCCTGCGGATCGGCGTCAGCGACGCCCCCGAGACCGGTGGCATCGTCGGGCTGAACGTCTTCCGCGAGGACGGCTGCTGGCTGCTCGTCTCCCTCGGCCTCACCGAGCTGTTCGAGAAGGTCACGGACGACGCGGGCTTCAGCGGGTGGGGATTCGAGTTCACCCTCCGCGTGCCGGACGACGGCGGCGAGACGCCGCCCGACTGGTCGGTCGACCTGCTCTGCAAGCTCGGGGCGTACGTGTTCGGCACCGGGACGCCGTTCGCGCCAGGGCACCGGATGGATCCCGGCGGCCCGATCACCGGCGCCCGCGACACCCGGCTGAGCGCGCTTGCCTTCGCCCCCGACCCGCAGCTCGACGGCATCGACACCCCGAACGGGCGGGTCGAGTTCCTCGCCGTCGTCGGCATCACCAAGGCCGAACTCGAGCGGATGAAGGCGACCTCCACCCGTGAGGTCCTGGACGTCTTCGCGGTCGGTTCCCCGCTGCTCGTCACCGACCCGAAGCGGTAGGCATTTTCGTCCGACTTTCGGTGAATTCTCCAGATATAACGCAGGCCGGAGGATTGGTACCCCCAGGGCCGAAGATCGGCGGATACCGTCCGGAAGTATGAGTACACCCTCCGTGTGCGGCCTTTACGCTTTCCCAAGGCTCACCACATTACTCGGAGGGGAAAGAAGCTATGCAGAACAGTCAGACTGCGGCAATCGCCACGGCGCTCGGCGCCGTCGCCCTCGGCGTCATCCTCGCGATCCCCAGCAGTGCCGCTTCGCCGTCCGCGTCCTCGCCCGTGAACACCCCGGCCGTCGCGCCGGCCGGTGCCGTCGTCACGCCCGCCGTCGCGGCGCTGAAGTGCGGCACGGCGGTCATCCGCACCGACGTGACCAAGCACTTCGGCACCTCTGCGCTGAACGGCAACAGCACGTTCGGCGCCTCGCCGTGGAAGGCCCTCGAGGGTTACCTGGCCGAGACCGGCAGCACCGCCAAGGCCGCGGCGAGCGACTTCAACCTCGTTCAGACCACCGCGGACCGCGTCGTGTTCACCAAGGTCGGTACCGTCACTTCCGCCGTGATGGTCGACCGCGCTTCCGCCAGCCTGTGGGACTGGCACCAGGGCGCCAACTGCGCCTGATCTTCTCGGGGGATTGTGGAGGGCCGGGCGCGATTTGCGTTCGGCCCTCACCCGTTTCTGGTCGAATTGTTCGATAATCGGCTTTCCAGGAAATCTTTCTCGGCCGCATTCGACGTTCGCGCAATTGCCGCCGCGTAGGCCGCATCCGCCTCGCCGTCACGCCCGAGGCGGCGCAGCAGGTCCGCCCGGACGGCGTGGAACAGGTGGTAGCGGTCGAGGTCGAGCCTCTCGACGAGAAGGAGCGCCGCGGCCGGCCCGTCGACCTCCGCCACCGCGACCGCGCGGTGCAGGGCGACCACCGGGCTCGGCGTGAGCGCGAATAGGTGGTCGTACAGCGCCACGATCTGGACCCAGTCGGTGGCGGCGGCGCTCGCCGCGTCGCTGTGGACGGCCCCGATCGCCGCCTGCAGTTGGTACGGCCCCGGCTGGTTGCGCCGCAGGCACCGGCGGACCAGGGTCTGCCCCTCGGCGACGAGGTCCCGGTCCCAGCGCCCGCGGTCCTGGTCGGCGAGCAGGACGACGCGGCCGTCCGCGTCCGTGCGCGCCGGCCGGCGCGACTCGGCCAGCAGCATGAGCGCGAGCAGCCCGGTCATCTCCGGCTCGTCGGCATGAGGTCGGCCAGCAGGCGCCCGAGGCGGAGGGCTTCGGCGCACAGGTCCGCGCGGACGAGGCTCTCCCCGTCGCTCGCCGCGTAGCCCTCGTTGAAGACGAGGTAGACGACGGCCAGTACAGCGCGCGACCGGTCGGGCAGGTCGGCGTCGGTGGGGATCCGATAGGGGATCCGCGCGTCCCGAATCTTGCCCTTCGCCCGCACCAGGCGCTGCGCCATCGTCGCCTCGCCCACGAGGAACGCCCGTGCGATCTCGGCGGTGCTCAGGCCGCCGAGCAGCCGAAGCGTCAGCGCCACCTGGGCCGACGGCGCGAGCGCCGGGTGGCAGCACGTGAAGATCAGGCGGAGCCGGTCGTCGCGCACGGGCCCCTCCTCGGATCGGCCGTCGCGGGCGTGCGGCAGCGCGGCCTGCGCCTGCCGGTTCGCGCGGGACGCCTCGCGGCGCAACCGGTCGATCGCGCGGGTGCGCGCGGTCGTGACGATCCAGGCCTGGGGGTTCGGCGGGACGGTGGTCCACTTCTCGAGCGCGGTCGCGAACGCGTCCTGGACCGCGTCCTCGGCGATGTCCAGGTCGCCGAAGAACCGGGCCAGGACGGCGATCGCGCGGCCGTGCTCCGCGCGGAACACCCGCTCGATCTCGGCGGCGAGCGGGTTCAGCAGGACGGCCCGTCCTGCAGCGGCCGCACCTCGATCGGCAGCGTGATCGCGCGGGCCAGCTTGCGGCCCCACTCGAGCGCCGCGTCGAGGTCCTCGGCCTGGATCACCGTGAACCCGCCGACGTGTTCCTTACCCTCGAGGTACGGACCGTCGGTCAGGAGCAGGTCGTCGCCCTTCAGGGCCACGACCGTGGCGGTGCTCGGCGCGTGCAGCCCGGCGGCGAACACCCACGCTCCCGCCGCGTGCATCTCGTCGTTCACCGCCGCCAGGTCGGCCATGATCGGGCCGAGGACCTCGGGAGACGGCGGGTCACCGTCGGGCTGGTAGATGCTGAGCAGGTACTGCTGCATGGTCGATCCTCCTTGTCGGGGTCGGCTTTCACCCTCTAGACGAACGCGACCGCCCCGAATCGACAGCCTCAGCGCCCATCTTCGCGTGGCGGTGGGTAGCGTGACCCGGCGATGGCTCCGTCCCGTTCCCGCCGCCCGGACTCCGGTGCCGGCTGGGGTCGGTTCCGCCGCCAGCCGTGGACGGAGCTGGACGACTGGGACCGGATGACCCTCGCCACCGACGCCGTCCTGCTGACGGTGGCTCAGGGTGAATTGTTCGTCCTGCTGTACCGGCGCCCGAACGAGCCGCACGCGGGCGAATGGGCACTGCCTGGGGTGTTCGTGACGTACCCCGAGACCGGTGAGGACGCGGCCTTGCGGGCCCTGCGGGAGAAGGCCGGTCTCGAGTTCGGCGGTCATCTGGAGAAGCTGGACTGGTCGTGGGAGCCGGAGCGCGACTCGCGCGGCTGGGTCGGGTGCGTCACGTACCTGGCCCTGGACCGCGCGGACGTCGTAGCGGCCGCGCTGGGGGAGCGGCGCGAGGTCGCGCTCGGCCGGGTCGTCGTGCCGTGGCCGGGGGAGACGGGCGGCGCGGTGACCGTCGAGGTCGGCGGCCGGGCCGTCCCGCTGGCCTTCACGCACGCAGACATCGTTGCCGCGTCGGTGAAACGCCTGCGCGGCAAGCTGCGTTACACCGGCCTCGCGCTCGCGCTCGTGCCCCCGGAATTCACGCTGTCCGGGCTGCAGAGTGCGTACGAGACCGTGCTCGGGGAGGCGCTCAACCGAGTCACCTTTCGCCGGCTGGTGCGCGAGTCGCTCGCGCTCATCGAGCCGACCGGCGAACTGCAGACGGACGTCAGCCACCGTCCGGCGGAGCTCTACCGACGTCGCTCGACTTAGGGCAGGAATTGTCGTAACCTCCCGGCAGGTCAACCCCGGGAGGCTCGCGTGGACACAACGGTCGTGGTGCACAAGACGATTCAGGCGCCAGCCGCAGACGTCTGGGCCGCGGTCCGTGCGATCGACGGGCTCGACCGCTGGTTCCCGATCATCACCTCGTGCAAGGTCGACGGCACCGGTGTGGGCGCGATGCGCGTCCTCGGTCTCGAGGGCGGCGGTGAACTGCACGACCGCGTCGAGGAGATCGACGACGAAGCCCGCCGGTTCCGCTACCTGCGCACAGTCCACCCGTTCCCCGTCACCCGCTACGTGGGCACCGTCGAGGTGCGCGAGGGGACGGACGTCACCTGGACGATCGAGACCGACGTGGACGACGCCGCCCGCGACGAGTTGGCCGCGTTCCTGCACGGCGCGATCTCCGCCGGGATGGACGGGATGGCGCGGGAGTTGGAAGGCTGACCGTTGCGTCCGGAATGTCCGTTTTGCTTGTGGGATTAGGAATGCGGCGCCGGCGTATTAGGGGCATGACCACCGTCACACGGGCCTGGGGCAGTTGCCCTCCTCGATCGCGAGGTGCTCGGGCGGGATGGCGCTCTCCAACTTCTGTCGTAGTTCGGCGCGATCGTCCCTGATGCCGACCTTGATCAGTCCCGTGCGCCACTCGTGGTCGAGGTAGCAGTCGTCCTCGCCGCTGATTCTCTTGACCTCCGCCCGTCACGCCTGGAGTTGGGTGTTCGAGACCGGCCCGTTCGCGAAGATGACGTCACCTGGCCGGAAGCAGGTCGCGTCGAAGAAGGCGGCCTCGTCCGCGGGAGTCAGCCGGTGCACACCGACGCCGACGCCGTACTGCTGGACGACGTTGGCGGTGTAGACGCCGAGGAAGCGGTCGCCACGGCCTCTTCGCCGCCTTCCTGACGCGGCTCGCCGGTTCCCGATCGCGGCCGGGGTCCACGCCGCAGAGGTTGGGGTGCTTCGCCGGCGCCGCGTTCGCCCGGTCCGGTAGGGCGACAGGCGTCGGCGGTGCGGTGGGCTCAGCCGTCGCCTGCAGTGAACCTGCCTCGGTCACCGTGTCGCCCGGTTGCGTCCCGCCGCAGCCCGCCAGCAGGGCGGTTACGCACACGGCGGTGGTGACGCGGCGACGCGCGATCAGGCCAGCCCGTGGGTTCCCACTGCGTTTCCAAACTCTCATGGGTGTAAGACGCACGACCTCGTCGCTTCGTTCGGGACCCGGGGCGCGGGTCGCAGGTAGCCCCCCCCCGCTCGTCGTCGCCATCGACCTTTCTGATGCACAATCAGAAGGGCGGGATGTCGAGTTCTGGGGGGCAGCCGCGGCGGCGGCTGGGGTGGTTCGGGAGCCGTTTCGGGTTCCGGCCGGGTTCGCCAGCTGTCCGATTGTCGCCAGGGGTCGCCGAAGAAGTCGGTGTCGGGGTTCTCGTAGAGGTTCCACTCGCGTGGCGTGGGGATGGTCGGGTCGGGGTCGGGCAGGTCGTCGATGATCTTGGGGATCTCGACGGTGTAGAGGTGTCCGAGGCGGCTGGTCCAGGTGTAGCTGTACGGGTCGGGGGCGCACACGATCCAGCCGCCGTCGTGCTTGAGCCGATGGTCGTGGCGGCACTTTGGGCCGAGATTTCGCCGGATCGTCTTGCCGCCCTTGGCGTGGTCTCGCGTGTGATCGAGGTCGGCCCTGGACGCGGGCGCGCGGCAGCCTGGGCCGACGCATCGGCGTTTGCGAATCTGGACGTCGCGGCGCAGCGCCGCGCGGGGAGATCGGCGGTTCGGGTCGTCGGGGTGGTCGGGATGTCGGTGCGGCGGGCTCGGCGGTCGATGTCGACGAAGACCGGTAGCCATGCGGCGAGCAGGTCGGGGTCGATGCGGGCGTGCAGTTCGGGGTCGAACGCAAGCAGCGCGGCGAGGAGGTGGGCGGGGATTTGGAGTTCGACGATCGCGTGCGAGCGCCACGAGCGTGCGCGGGCCCCGGTGGGTCGGGCGCGGACGAGGTCGGCGGTGATCAGCCGGCCGTGGTCGTCGGTGAGGGCGTAGCGCCACTGCCCGCCGCCGAGGCGGGCGACGAGGTCGCGGCCGTCTCCGCAATGGATCGGCCCGTGTCCGGCCAGGGCGCCGGGGTGGTCGTCCAGCCCGAGGATCGTGGACAGGCGGACCTGGACCTCGACGCCGAACCGCGGCGGCTCGCGGTCGAGGATCTCCCGCCGCCGCTCCGGCGACACCACACCCGCTTCGGACGCCGGCTCCTCGGGCGCCGCTTCCTCGGGCGCCGCTTCCTCGGGCGCCGCTTCCTCGGGCGCCGCGTCCTCGGACGCCGCGGGGTCGGCCACCTCGGGATCGGCGGTGTCTGGCTCGAACGGGCCGGCCACATCGCCGTCTGTGTCGGCTGATTCCGCCTCGGCGGCGTCTCGGTCGGGGTCGGCCGGTCTGCCGTAGTCGGGCCGGTCCGCGGGCCGCCGGCGGCGGCGCTGGGCAGCCGGGGCGCCGTCGTCCGGATCGGTGGTCGGGGGCCGACTGCCCGCGAGGTGCGCGAGGATCGCTGCCTCGTTCAGCCCCTCGTACGTGCCGTCGTTGAACCCGAGGAACAGTTCCGCGCGCAGGTGGTCGATGCGCCGCGGGTCGCCCGCCGCCTTCGCGGACCGGGCCAGTGCGTCGAGGCGCCCGCACCCCGCGGCGGCGCGGTCGGCAGGCAGGTTGTAGCCGGCAAGGTTCGCCGTCCCGTCCGGATTGCGCGAGCCGATCACCCGCCGCTCTTTGAGCGCCTCGGCCTGCTCGCGCTTCGCCCACGCCGGGTCGAGGGAGTGCGCGACTGCGGCGATCTTGTCGCGCAGCTCGCCGGTCGTCATGCTCCGTGCCTTCGGGAGCAGGGCTTCGCACACCGCGCGGGCGTGCTCGTCGGACAGGTTCCGGGTCCACTCGCACAGGTAGTACGCGCGGGCCTCGTCCAGATCCCCGGCGGCCATCGCCGCATGCACCTGTGGGAGCCGATCCACCGCGTCCCACGCGAAGTCGACGAGCTTGTCGGCCGAGTAGCGAGTCAGCCCCAGCGCCGCCCGTACCTCGTCGGAGGCGAACTCGTGCGGGTACTCCTTGCGGCCCAGCTCGTCGTCCCACATCGGCCAGCGCACCGTCACGTCCGCGCAGGCGGCGAACACCGCGGCCTGGGCGTAGTTCAACGCCCGGACCGCGGCCTGCAGCACCACTACCGAGTCGAACGCCGACACCGACGGCAGGTCCACCTCCGCGAGCGCGGCCGTCAGCGCGGGCCCGGGCGCCATCGCGCTCAACCCCTCGGGAAGCTCCCGCGCCGTCGTCGTCATGACCGCAATCTACGACCCGCCGCCGACAGTTTCCGTACGGGAACGAGGCCCGATCGTCTAGCCAGATCACGGTTAGATCACAACCCAGGCTTGATATCTGACGTATCGTCAGTGGAAGGTGGCTCGACGTGGGCCACGGAACAAGGTGCGAGACGTACGGGACGCCTGGGACTCACTCGTGCCCCACCAGACACGACCTTGATCTCCAGCCTCCGTCCGACGGGTTAGCCGAACTCCCGCCTACCCGGGACCGCTGAGCGCCTGGTCCTTCGCCGTCGAACTTGCAGTAGGACAGGCGAAATCTCGCGGGAGACCTGATCTACTGCAGGTTCGATTCGCGGTGCCGAGCCGCGGCGGCACGGACAGCGCGATCTAGAGGAAGCCGATGTCTTCGGCGTATCCGATCGCGATCATCGGGCCGAATCGCTGCACGAGTGCGTCCCCGAACTCGCGCTCGGTCTCGGAGATCGAGACGTGGACGCGAGAGTCGAGTTCGGGCATCGCGATGAGGGCGCCCAAGGCGCGCCTGCCGACTTCCTTGGTCACGTAGTCCAGCAGTCGTCGAATCTCCGCGACACTGAAGCAGGTCTCCTGCAGTTCGACCCGAACCTTGGGCCCGCTCGCGTTCGTCTCCTTGTACACGCGGTCCGCGAACTCGTTCAGTTCGCGGCTCACGGCGTCCGTGTCGACAAGGGTCGGGTCGGCGAGGACCACGACGCGGCTGCCGTTCGTGTCTGCGCCGATGTCCATGTAGCCGCGGGCGAGCGGGGTCCCGTTCGTGGGCTCGGAGTCACCGAATCCGAGCTTGGCCCGGACCTGTTGCACGATGTGCTGGGCGCCGCGCGCTTGCCAGTCGTCGGGGGCGTCTTCGTCGGCGAAGTCGTCGTTGCGGGTCACGCACTCCCGAACCTGGGCGGACGCGCCGTCCAGCCCGTTGGCCCCGTCGCGCCCGTCCGCGCCTTTGATCCCGTCGCCGCCGTCGCCGCCGTCGCCGTCGCCGCCGTCGCCGCCGTCGCCGCCATCCCCGCCGTTGCCCCCGGATCCGCCGGCACCACCGTCGCCGCCGTTCCCGCCGTCGCCGCCGTTCCCGCCCGCACCACCATCGCCGCCGTCTCCGCCGTCGCCCCCGCGACCGCCGATGCCTCCGGAACCACCGTCCCCGCCGTTGCCCCCGTTGCCCCCGTTGCCCCCACCACTGAGAACGTCACCCCCGGACTGCGTGGCGACGGTCGAGTCGGCGTTCGTGACGGCCCCGCACCCGCTCAGGACGGTCGCGGCGAGGCAGGCGGCGACGGCCCAAGGTGCGGTCGAACGTCGGGCGTGCTTCATGAGACCTCCTCGGTTTCAGAGAATTATGCGCCCAGCGCACGCACAGGCGTGCCGAGATTCAGGCGGGCGGGGGGGTGGGTGGCGGGACGCGCCCGTTCCGGACGCCGACGACTGCCTCCGACTTGCCTTCCCCGCTGCTGAGCCCGTCCGGGCGGTTCGGGCCGGAGGAGAACGGGAGCAGGGCCGGCGTGAGGCGACGCGGCGAGACCTCGTCGTCGACGCCGTTGTGGTCGCACCCGGAGTACCGGACGTGGACGCGCGACGGCCCGGCGGCGGACTCGACGAGCAGGACGACCATCTCGCCGCCGTAGGAGTACAGGCAAGACCTCGGCTGGTCCTGACCGCCGGCGGCCGGGGCGTCGGCGGGCGCGGCGAGGGGCGCCCATCGCGGTCTCGCCGGTCAGGTGGACCGAGGACGAGAGGGACGGGCCCTCGACCTCGCGTTTGCCCTCGTCCAGGTCGTACCGGCACACCGCCACCGAACGGACGCCGCTGAGCTCCGCCAGCGCGATCGCCGGGGCCGGCACGAGCGACGGGGTCGCCGTGACCTCGTCCCGCACGGGGCACCCGCTGGCGTCCACCGCGATCTGATGCACGGTCGCCAAAATCGACTCGCGCAGGGCCGGTTCCGCCTGCGCCGACAAAGACACGTCGCCGACCGCGACGGTCGTCCGGTCGCCGACGGTTCCCGGCTTGTCGAACTCGGCCTGGCCGAACGCCACGAACGTCCCGTTCGTCGAGATCCTTTCGCCGGGGCTGACGCCGTCCGAGTCCACCTCGAAGCAGCCGACCTGGGTCGCGAAGCCGGGCCGTCCGACGCCCGTGACCTTCTCGCCCTCACCGATGCACCACTGGGACGTCCGCTGGGAGCCCCCGATCCAGCTCCAGTCCCCGGGCACGGCGACCTGGACGTCGCGGTAGGACGCCCACCGCCAGCCGTCAGGTAGTGCGGGGGAGCCCGGCGGTGCGGCCGTAGGAGCGGCCGTCTCCGGCGGCATGCCGTCGGCCGGCGCTGCGTCGACCACCGTCGGTGAGCCGCAGCCGACGAGGACGCCGGCGGCGGCGAGGAGCAAGGCGAGGCGGCGGGGTGTCGGCACACTGCTTGGACGCGCGGGATGCCGTGTTCGTCACGTTTCGAGCCCGGCGTCCAGGCTGGTGTCGACGCCGGTCAGCGCCTTGCCGACGGGCAGATTGGCCTTGGCGGTGGCCCGTCGGCCGAGGCCACGGCTGGTCCGGCGGCTAAGGTCTTCCCCCATGTCCGGACCCCGCCATGCCCGTCCGCCCGAGCCCAAGCAATCCCGATCAGCCCGCAGCCAGGGCCGACACAGAGCGAATCAGCCCTCCCGTTCGCCGTTCGGCACGGCCGCCATCGGCGTGGCGGTGGTCGCCGTCGCGACGTCCGGAGGGGTGGCCGTCGTGTCGTTCGGACCCTCGGGAGAGGCGGACGCGGCGAACACGGCGTCGGTGCAGTCCGTCGCCGCCGCCGAGGTCGCCGCCGCGGTCGAGGCGCGGAAGGCCGAGGCGCGCGCGGCCCGCAGTCAGGAGCGCACCCGGTTGAAGGCGCTCGAGAGAAAGCGCGAGCGCGAGGCCAAGGCGGCCGAGGAGCGCCAAGCGCGCCTCGACCGCCAGGCGCACCTCGACCGCCAGGCGTGCCGCCGGACGGCCGAGACGCTCGATCGCCTCGATCTCGACCGCGAGCAGCGGAGAAACCTGCGGATCATCACGAATACGGCCCGCCGGATGGGCCTGCCGCCCCGGGCCGCGGTCGTTGCGACGGCGACCGCCTGGCAGGAGACCCGGCTGCGCAATCTGTCGTACGGGCTCGCCGACTCGGTCGGCATGTTCCAGCAGCGTCCGTCGATGGACTGGGGCTCTGTCGAGCAACTGACGAACCCGCACTACGCCACCCGCAAGTTCTACGAGGGGCTCGTCGAGGTCCGCGGCTGGCGACGCCTGTCGATCGGCGTCGCCGCGCAGGCCGTCCAGCGCTCGGCTTACCCGGAGCGGTACGCGCTGTGGGCCCGCGAGGCTTGGGTGGGCGTACGCAGCCTCGAGGCTGCACACGCGGCCGGCGCGACCTGCTAGCTGCTCTTCGCGTGCTCGGCCGTCAGAACCGCCAAGTCGGCGGTGATCGACGCCTCGGCGGCCGCCTTGTCCAGGCCGACGCCCGACAGGACGCCCGTGCCGTCCTCGAGCTCGAGCAACGCCAGCAGGATGTGCTCCGTCCCGATGTAGTTGTGGCCCAGGCGCAGGGCTTCGCGGAAGGTGAGCTCCAGCGCCTTGCGGGCCCCGGCGTCGAACGGGACGAGGGAGGGCAGGGGCTCGACGGCCGGTGGCAACGCCGCGACCGCGGCCTCGCGGAGCGCGTCCAGCGAGATGCCCTGGGCGACGATCGCCCGCCCGCCGAGCGCTTCGGGGTCGGCGAGAAGCCCGAGCACCAGGTGTGCTGGGTAGATCTCGTGGTTGCCGGCGGCCCGGGCCTCGTTCTGCGCCGTCACGACGACGTCCCGCGCCCGCGGGGTGAACCGGCTGAAGCCCTGGTCGGGATCCAGGTCCTGCGCCGGCCCCTTCGGCACGAAGCGCTTCTGCGCGGCCTGCTTGGTGACGCCCATGCTGCGGCCGATGTCCGTCCAGGACGCGCCGGAACGCCGTGCCTGGTCGACGAAGTGACCGATGAGGTGGTCGGCGACGTCGCCGAGGCTGTCGGCGGCGATGACCGCGTCCGAGAGCTGGTCCAACGGGTCGGTGCGGGCCTTGTTGATGGCCGCGATCAGATCGTCGAGCCGGACCGGGTTCGTCATGCGTACGGGTTCCGTCATGCGTCAACTCTAGGTTGACGATTCCGTGTCGTCAACCCTGAGTTGACGGCAGTCGGAGGCCCTCTCCCCGGTCAAGTGGAGAGGGCCCCCGTGCCGGCTCTCAGTGCTTGCGGCTCGCGACCACGCGACCGGTCGTGATCAGGACGGCCCCGGCCGCCACCGCGCCGAGCCCGAGCAGCCACGCCGTGTCGACGCCGTCGGCAGCCGGCGCGAACCCGCCGCCCGTCGCCGCGCCGCCGGCCGGGACATGGCCGACCTGATCGCCGGAGGAGTGGTCCATCGGCTTGCCTTCGCCGTCTGCGGGGGCGGCCGGGCACTTGCCGTTGGGGTTGTACTGCGCGAAGGTGCCGGAGGGGTTGGTCTCCCACACCCAGGCATGCAGGTCGTAGTGCCTCGGCATGTCCGGGCTGTGACCCTCCATCGGCCCGTCGAACGGCTTGCCGAACAGGGTCGGCTTGTCGTCGTCCGTCTTGAGGTCCTGGTCCTTGTCGACCTGGAAGTACTCGACGGCGACGAGCTTGCGGGCACCGTGCTCGCCGTCCTGGTAGACCAGGATCGGCGGCTTGGTGACTTCCTGCTTGCCCGACTCCATCAGCTTGGGGTTGACGTAGTGGTAGCCCATGACGCCCTTGCCGTCGGGCGAGGACACGCACATGTCGTCCCGCATGAAGCCGTCCGCGATGGCGGCCTTCTCGTCCTTGTACTTCTCGGTCGCCTTCTTCAAGGCGGCGAGGTCCGCGTCGACGTCGGCGTACGCCGGCGACGCGAACATGACGGCTCCGAGCACCAGTGCGGCCGGTACTCCGCGTCGAACCACTCGATGTGCGTTCACAACCCTCTCCCCACATGCATCCGATAGGAATTTCGAGCAGGCGGCGGACACACGTGCGGGACGGCGGCGCGCCGTCTGGACGCCGACCTCCGGGTGAAACGCTGAAATGATCTCGCCTTTCCGTTCCGAACGAGTCGCCCGGACGGGTGAAGGAAACCCCCACCGGGTAATATCCTCCCGCCCCAGGACCCCAAAGTGGGGTAAATCGGGAAGAAATTTCGGTTATGGCGATCCATCGCCTGCCGGGGGAGTAGGACGGCTGTGCGGCTGGCCGGCGGCTCTCGTCTAAGGTCCCGCGGATGCCCCCAGAGCAGAACGTGCCGAACCTGAGCGCCGTCTACGCCGCCTCGCGCGCGCGGCTGATCGACCTCGCCGCCGGGCTCGACCCCGCAGCGGCCGAGGCCCCCGTCGGGCCCACCCCCCTGTGGCACGTCACCGACGTTTACCGTCACCTCGCCGGTCTGGCCGACGACGTCCTGACCGGCAGGCTCGAGGGCGTCGGCACCCCCGCCTGGACCGCGGCCCAGGTCGAGGCCTTCCGCGATCGGACCCTGGCGGACGTGTGCACAGCCTGGGTGGCCGCGGCGCCCGCGTTCGACGCGAAACTCGCCGCTGCGGGCCCGACGGGCGTCCGGATCGCCGGTGACGTCTGGAACCACGAGCAGGACGTCCGGGCCGCGGTCGGGCTGCGGGGGATTCGCGACGACTGGGCGGCGGCCGCGCTCGCCCGCAACTACGTCCCCCTCGTCACCGAGCGCTGGGCGGACCACCCCGACGCGCCCTCGGTGGACGTCGTCGTCGACGGCGAGCGCCTCCGTTTCGGCCCGGGCGAACCGGAACTCACCCTGCGGGCGACGAGCTACGAGTTCGTCCGGGCCGTCGTCGGCCGGCGGAGTTACGCACAGCTCGCGTCCGCCGACTGGTCCGGGCCCGCGCCGGAACGGGTCTTTCTCGTGCTGAGCCGGTTCGACCTCCCGGTCGCCGACGTCCTGGATTGACCGCTACGCGGGCGGCGGCTTCGGCGGCGGGATCTTGCCGTCGCGGATCGGCCCGAACGTCGGCAAGGGTCAGGGCGGCGAGGCGAGGTCGGTGCACGCCGCTAAGACGCCTTCGCCGCACTCAGCGGCGGGTGCCCACGATCAGCAGGTACTCGCGGGTGTGGGCGATCCCGCCGTCCACCGCGTACTTGTCGTTGAACATGTCGACCCACGCCTGGCGGAGCTCGCCGCGGCGCTCGCCGAGGTTGTCGGCGAGGGTCTTCGTCGGCCCGTAGCTCGTGGAGAACAGGTCCCAGTACTCCTCGGCCGACCCGAGGGTCAGCGTCGAGGTGTGTTCGACGATGTCCAGGTCGAACGCGTCGCCGAGCAGCTCGCGCACCCTGTCCGGCTTGCCCCAGTCGAACGGGCTGCTGGGCGGCGGCGCCGGCTGGAACGGGGCCATCACGCGGAACATGTCGCCGATGCCGCCCGCGGGCGTCCAGTTGGCGAGGGCGATCTGCCCGCCGGGCCTCGTCACCCGCGCGAGCTCCCGCGCGGTCGCCTCGTGATCGGGCGCGAACATGATGCCGCAGGTCGACGAGACGGCATCGAAGGAGGCGTCCCCGACGTCGAGGTTCTCGCAGTCGCCGACGCGGTAGTCGATGGTCAGGTCGAGCTCTTTCGCGCGGTGCTGCGCGGTCTCGATCAGGCCCGGCGACAGGTCGATGCCGACCACGTCCGCCCCGGCCGCGGCCGCCGCCTCCGCGACGGCGCCCGTGCCGCACGCGAGATCCAGCCAACGGACGCCGGGCGCGGCCCCGAGACGCGCCACCACCAGCTCGTGGATGTCCGTGAGCGTCTCCGTGACCCTCTGGTACGGCCCGTTCGCCCACATCACGCTCTGTCGGGTCTTGAGTTCCTCGAAAGCCATCGCGCACCTCGTTCGGTCGAAGTATCTGGTTCGGGCTCAGACTTCTACGCCGTCGGCCGCGGGGGCAACGCCCTTTGGGGACGGGTTTCAGGAGGGCGGCGGGGTCGCTGGCGGGATCCGTCCGTTCTTCGCGCCGAAGACCGCCTCGGCCTTACCTGCGCCGCCGCTGATCCCGCCGCCGGGCCTGTTGGGGCCTGAGAAGAACGGCAGGAGGGCCGGTGTGAGGCGGCGCGGCGAGACGCCGTCGTCCACGGCGTTGTGGTCGCAGCAGGAGAAGCGGACGTGGACGCGCGACGGGCCCCCGCCGACTCGATCAACAGAACGAGCATCTCGCTGCCGTATTTGTAGGTGCAGTTATCGGGGGCGTCCTGGCCGCCGGCCTTTCGCGATTTCGCCACGGCGGCAAGGGATTTCGCCGCCGTCTTGTCGGTAAGCCGGTCGGACGAGAACAGGGACGCGCCTTCGAACGCGCGGCCGCCCTCGGCCAAGTCGTAGAGGCAGGCGGCGACCGACCGGACGCCTCTGAGCTTCTTCAGCGCGATCGCGGGGACGGCTTCAGGGTCGGCTTCGCGGTGACGCCGTCACGCACGGGGCAGCCGCTCGCGTCCACGGTGATGCCGTGGATCGTGGCGATGATCCGCTCCCGCAGCTTCGGCTCCGCCTGGACCAAGACGGCGACCTCCCCACCCGTCCTGCTGGCACCCGTCGATCGCCCGCGTCGTTGAAAGCACAGCTGGTCCCGCGTGTGGAAAGCGAGGACCGTCAGGCTCACGGCGAGAATCGAGGCAACGACGGCGAAAGACCGTCAGGTGTGGGCGTCGGCGCACTCGGCGAGCATGCGCTCGCGGCGATGGGCTGACCACGTAGTCGAAGCGAAGGACCCCGCAACGCAGCGATTTCCACCGGACCGACTGGTCCCCGCCCAGAGCGGAGCCTCCCTCGCCAGCCTGAAGGATCCCCGGGCTCCGGAGCCAGGGGGATGGCCGCCGCCGGCGAGGGACGTTCCGCTGGAAGGTGGGTGACGGGGCATCAGCTTTCTGCGACGGCCGCCGTCCGGACGCGGGGTCGTCGACGACCGTCAGTTCCAGCCGGACGGATCCCGCGGCGCCCTCATTCAGTGCGGCTGTGAGTTTCGACGACGGCGGCGCCTGTCGCGCCCGGGTCCTCGACCCACTCGAGCAGGTCGCCGGGCTGGCAGTCGAGAACCTGGCACATGGCTTCCAGGGTGCTGAACCGGACGGCCTTGGCGCGGCCGTTCTTCAGGACGGCGACGTTCGCGGGCGTCAGCCCGATCCGGTCGGCGAACTCGCCGACGCTCATTTTGCGCTTGGCCAACTCGACGTCGATGCGGACGACGATCGGCATCAGATGACCGCTTCCATGTCGGTCCGCAGGGTTGTGGCCTGCTGCAGCAGTGTCCGCAGGACGACCATCAGCAGCCCGAGGACGGAGATGCCGACTGACACGACGAGGAGAAGGAGCGGCGTCCCGGGGTCGTCGGGGGTGCCCCGAACGACGACGAAGTAGGCGGCCAGCCCCATGAGCCCGGCCCAGGCGGCGCCGACGGCCCACACGATCGCGTCCACCCAGTCCATCGAGTCGGAGCTGAAGATGCGGTCGCTCCTGATCAGGGACAGGAGCTTCCAGAGGGACACGATGACGACCTGGATGCACAGCAGCCAGAACACGGAGACCACGGTCAACGGCCACCGCAGATAGGCCTGGTCCGGCTCCTCCTCGGCCATGTGGGCGAATTGGCCGGGCAGCGAGACGGTCTGGAACAGGACGAGGATGGCGAACAGCAGGACGAGGAAACCCCGGAGCGGGCCGATGGGCCGTTGCGCTAAGGACATGCATCGAGTGTCAGTCAATACCTATCGACTGTCAATCGGTTCCAGTCGATTCACGAGCTATCCGCGACGGCGGCGTAGACCGCCCCGCCGCTGCGGCTGGTCGACCGGCGGGGCGAGTTCGCCCGCCGCGAAGCGCGCGAGCACGTCCGCGGGCGGGACGTCGTACCCGGCGGCGCTCTCGCCGCCCCAGTTCAGCCCGACGAGCATGCCCTCGGCGTCGAGGTCGGGCAGCCACCGCCCGCGCCAGACGTCGAGCGGGATCGACTGCACGTCGAAGCTCCCGTACTCGGGGACGGTCGCGATCAGCGTCCGGACGCGGGACTCCGACGACCAGAACGGCATCGCGCGCCGCCCGTCGTCGTTGACGGCCGCGGCGACGCCCTCGGCGTCCCGGATGGTCCATACAACGCGCTGCGCCAGGGCCTCGCCGAAGAACGCGTCCGCGTGCGCGCCGGTCACCGTCATGGGGGAGCCTCCGAAAATCCGGGCAGGCTACCTGATCTGGTCAGGCGCGGGCCGCCGGTAGCCCGAGCAGACCAGGTCGACGCGGGCTAGGCGGCCGTCCGCGGCGACGGTGCATACCCACGTCTGCGTGAGGACCTTCGGCCCGTCGTCGGTGTCGAACAGCAGCCGGTAGTGCACGAGCAGGCGGTCGCCCACGTCGTCCCCGGCGGAGTCGTCGAGGATGACGGAGCGGAACTCGCCGAACCAGTCGCGGAACGTCCCGACCACCTCGTCGCGGCCGTGCACCTCGAGAAGCCCGGTTGGCAGCAGGGCCCGCAGCCGGACGTCCTCGGTGAGCAGCGCGGTCAGCCGGTCGAGGTCGCGCTCGGCCACCGCGGCTGCGACCGCCGCGGAACGCGGGTGCTCGTCCACGGCTAGGGAGTGGACTCGACGGGGACGAGGCCGAGGTAGCCCGCCAGGTGCGCGGTGAGCTCGGCGGCGTCCCCGGCCGAGCCGTCGATGAGGCTGGACCGTCGCCGCCGCAGGACCGGCAGCCCGCTCACGTACAGGCCGGGGTGGCGGGCCACACCGCCCGCGTGGACGAGGCGGCCGCGGCCGTCGTAGGTGGGGACGTCCAGCCAGGAGAAGTCGGGCCGGATCCCGGTCGCCCAGACGATCGTGCGGATCCCTTGCCGCTCGAGGTCGAGCGTCAGCGTCGACGGGGGGATGCGGGTCTGTGCGAACCGCTCGCCGGTGCCGCCGGCGACGGTGTCGATCGTGTTCAACAGGCGGTTCAGCTTGAGGTCCGCGAGTGCGCAGACGTTCGCCAGCGACCCGGCGAACTGCGCTGTGTTCCCCTGGAAGCCCGCCAGCCGGCCGACCATCTGGATCCCGAGGTCCTGCAGGGCGTTGAGGTCGAGCGTGCGGTGGTCGCCGATCAACTGCATCGACGGCAGGTGGCGCGCGCGCACGATGTCGTCGAACGCGTCCCACCGTTCGTCGAGGATGCCGGTGACGTCCAGCCACTCGAGGATGTCGCGCCCGCGGTAGCGCCGCGGCATCCGCACGTGCTCGCCGATCGCGAGGGTCACCGGCCGGCCCGACCGGTGCACTTCCTCCGCGATCTGCAGTCCGCTCGCCGAGCCCCCGACGACGAGCACGCCGCCCGGCGCGAGCTGGCCCGGGTTTCGGTAGTCGGTGACCGGGACCTGGACGAGACCCGCCGGCACGGCCGCCGCGACCGGCGGCAGCGCCGGCACGGTGAGGCCCGGGGCGAGCATGACGGTGGCGGCCGTCCACGTCCCTTGGTCCGTGCAGACCTCGAACCCGGCGCCGTCGGGCCGCACCGCCGTGACCGTCGTGCCGGTCACCAGCGGTGCGGTGGACGTGGCCGCGTAGCCCGTCACGAAGCCGACGAACTCGGTGGCGCTGAGGTAGCCGTCGGGGTCGTTGCCCTCGTAGGCCTGGCCCGGCAGCCGGGTCATCCAGTTGGGCGTCAGCAGGCGCAGCGAATCCCAACGCTGCGTCCGCCACGAGTTCGCGACCTCGCCGCGCTCGAGCACCACATGGTCGATTCCGTACCCGGAGAGGCAGCGGCTGAGGGCGAGCCCGTTGTGGCCCGCCCCCACCACCACGGTGGTGACGGCGGGCATGTTCGCGTCCTTCAGCTCTTGTTGACGTTCACCGTGACGTTGGTCGGCGCGGTGAGGATGTCGTAGACCGCGGACCGCTTCTGCGACTGGGCAACCAGGGCCGCGATGTCCTCGGGCGTCCCGTCCGCGTCGATGTCGTAGTCGACGGTGACGCCGCTGAAGCCGTTGCGGATCTCCGGGTCGGCGCCGAGGATGCCGTGCAGGTCCATGTCGGCGGTCAGCGTCGCCTTCACCGAGCGGAGCTGGATGCTGCGCTGCTGGGCCACCGCGGCCACGCCGGCCGTCAGGCAGCTGCCGAGCGCGACCAGGACGAACTCGACGGGGGTGACGCCGTTGTCCTCCGAGGCGAACTGCAGCGGGTGGTCGGCGTCGAAGCTGAACGAGTTCTTGTGGACCTGCTCGTCACTGAAGCCGTAGAACGTCTCGACGTCCGAGCGGCTGTGCGTGCCGTTCAGCCACGTCACGGTCGAGCGCCACTGGAACTGTCCGATCTCGGGGGCGTCAGCGAGCGCCGCTCGCGCGCCGAGCAGGGCTTCGACGTTGACGCCGTTGTCAACGGGCGCACCGGTGGTAGTCATCGATTGGACTCCTCTGAAATTCAGCCGTGGGTCGATCGGAATCCTAGGACAAAAAGACGGCGGGATCCTAGTCAAAGTCGATCGCGTTGCATATGTTTGGGTCCACTCTGCTTACGCGATCCCGAGGAGCACCGGAATGACCACCGTCGAGACCCACCTGAACAACGTCGACCTCGCCGCCGTCGGCGGCCTCGTCCAGGCCATCACCGACGACGCCGGCAAGGCCCAGACCACCTGGGGCGCCCAGGTGCGCTGGACCGGTGGATTCAGCTCGGAGGCCCGGGTCCGCGAGTTCGCTCCGATCGCCTCGGACGAGCCGGCCGGCCTCGGCGGCAGCGACGCGGCGCCCAACCCGGTCGAGCAGCTGCTCGCCGCCCTCGGCAACTGCCTGGCCGTCGGCTACGCGGCGAACGCCTCGGTCGCCGGCATCGCCATCGAGGAGCTGAGCATTTCCCTGGACGGCGACATCGACCTGCGCTCGTTCCTCGGCCTCGCGGGCGGGCACGCCGGCTTCAACGCGATCCGCGCCGTCGTCGACCTCAAGTCCGACGCCGACCCGGCCGCGCTCGAGGCCCTGCACGCGCGCGTCGCCGCGTCCTCGCCCGTCGGCCACACGCTGACCGCGCCCGTCGAGCTGTCGATCACGCCGGCCTGACCTGCCCCGCCTCTGCGGTTCGGGCCGCACTCGTCGGCGCCGCTGTTCACTCGTCTGGTGGAGCGAGTGAGGCGCGGTCCTGACGAGTGAGGCTCTGGGCTCAGGCAGAGATGGCGAGATGTGTGCGGGCGGCGTCGAGCACCAGTGCGCCCGAGCCGTCATTCGCGCGTCAGGCCTGGGGGGAGCGCGTCCTGGTCCGGTTCGACTCGGCGCGCGTTCGCCAGCGGGTTGCGCTCGAGGGCCTCGACAAGCGCGGCCGGGCCGGCGAAGCAGGTCCAGGTGTCGTCCCAAAGCGCGGAAACCAGCCACGACCGGTCCTCGGGGAAGAACAGGTCCGGCAGGGTTCCCGCTCCGTGCCGCATGTGCCCCGTCCGCCAGGTGAGGGCCTGCTCGGGCCCGGCCGCGACCAGGACGTAGGGCCACTGCCAGTACAGGTCCACCCTCGGTGCGGACGGGAGCACGACGTCGTGGGCGCCCGTGTCGAGGAAGCCGAGCCACCAGCTCTGTTCGGGGGTGTTGCGGACGAGCTCGCCGACGACGGCCTGCTCGTGCGCGGTGACGGTCGTGTCGTCCGGCTGATGGAACGTCGCGTACGCGTCGAAGACCTGCGGGACGGCGGTGGCGATCGTGCAGCCCGGCGGGCGGCCCTGGATCCAGTCGACGTCCGCGGCGGTGCCGATGCGCCAGGCCCGGCCGTCCTTGTCGAGATGCATGAAGCCATTCCACAACGTCGTGCGACGGCGGCCGCGGCAGGATCGACTTCCAGCGCGCAGGCACCACCTGGTGCGCTGTGCACGGCGCAGGAAGTGGTCCGTCAGCGCGTGAAGTGGGCCGGACTGGTCTCCGACGCCGCCGCGCCGCCGGGGTTACCCTCGGCAGATGCACGACATCTTCGTGGGATTCCTGAAGCTGAGGCTGCTCGCGCTCGTCCCGCTGCTGCTAGTGATCGTGGTGCTGGTGGTGGTCTCCGCGCTCACCTGAGGCCTGGCCGCCTCCGGGCCGACCGCCCTCAGACTGCTGCTCGCGGTGGCGCCGGGTCTGCTCCCGGTCGCGCAGCCACGCCCCGACGCCGTAATACACGAAGCCCAGCATGATGAGCCCGAGCCCCACAATCAGACCGATCTCCATGCAACGGATGCTACGCCGCCCTCGCCGCGGCGGAGTGCGTTCTAGCGAGAGAGCTCAGGTCGCCCCGGCGGTGGTCGTAGGCAACGCGGCGAGCCACGCCTGCCACTGCGGTGTCTCTCGCTCGGCGTAGGCCGCGGCGTCGTCGGCGAACAGGTAGCCGGCGACGCGGACCGTGGCGGTGTCCGCACCGGCGCCCCAGGAGTAGAAGGCGAGCATCCCGGCGACCGGTCCGGTCAGGCGCAACACGAGCCAGTCCACGCGCTCCACCTGCGCTTTGGCGCCGCGTACGTCCACGGTCTGCCCGACCTCCTCCACCCCCAGCGCAGTGCGGACCGCGGCCATCGCCGCCTCGGGGCTGGTGGGAAGGTCAGCGCCGGCCTCGAACCTCGTGACCTGCTGGCCCGGGAAGTGGGCGAGGTAGAGCCGCAGCAGGTCGAACATGGGCGCCCAGCCCGTGCTCATCTCGTCGAAGAACTCCCGCTCCCAGTCCGCGCCGGCGCCGAACGCGCTGCTGACCACGCGTACGACGCAGGTGCCGCCCGAGGTCGCCTCGACCAGGAACTCGCTCACCAGCGGGGTGACGGTGGCCGGGTCCTGGCCCGCGAGCGCGGCCCAGGCCGGCTCCTCGTAGACCAGCCGCCGCGGCGGGTCCCAGCCCGTGACGGTGCCCTCCGAACTGATTTCGGGACCCATGTGGAACGCGACCGCGCCGCCCTCGCGTTCCTCCAGTTCGGTCTGCATCATCCAGGAGCTGATGCCGTTGGCCGTGGCGATGGCCTCCCAGACCTGCGCGGGGGTTCCCGGCACCTCGATGGAGAGCTCGAAGCGCAGCGGGACGTCGGGCGAGTTCATGGGGTCTCCTTCGGGGTGGGGTGGGCAGCGATGACGAGGCGATGCGCTCGTCCGTCGTCGTGGTGATAACGGGCCGTCAGATCCAGGACGGCTGCGGTGAGTTCGTCCGCGAACGCGGCGCGGTCCGCGGCCGAACGGAACCGGATCTCGGTGTCGATGGCCATCGTGGGCAACCGCTTGCCGGCCTCGCCCGCGCGCCGCGACAGGCTGCCGACCTCGCGCACCAGTCGGCCGCCGAGCGACACCAGGTACCGGGCCGAGAGCCGGTCGGCGGCGAGCTCCGGACAGGCAGCCCGTTCGTCCAGTGCGGCCGGCGACACCATGTACGTCGCTGCGGTCGCCTGCAGCACCCGCTCGGTGATCCCGCCGTGGCGACGCTCTTCGGCGAGCTCGACCAGGCCGTGTGCTTCGAGGGCCCGCAGGTGGTAGTTGACCTTCTGCCGCGAGATGCCCACCCGGGCCGCGAGGGTAGTCGCGGAGCCCGGCTCGGCCAGCTGGGCCAGCAACCGCGCCCGGACCGGGTCGAGCGCGACGGCCGCCGCGGCCGCGCTCTCGATCACTTCGATGTCCCGCATGACAGCCACTCTGGGTCTTGACAACAATTATCGTCAAACCGTCGAGCGGTTAGGGCAGAACTCGGTGCTGGGACTTAAGCGCCCCGCTGCGTGCGTCGGCCACAACGCTGTCCACGAGTTTGCGCCGCTGGTCAGTAGCCTCGGCCAGACGCGTCGCGAATCGTTCGGGGTCGACGTGGTCTGAAAGTCTTTTCCTGTAGATGCTCCTGAGGATCTCGATCGCGAGTTCCAGATCGTGGACCTGCGGGTCGGAAAACACCCACAGCTTCCGGTCCGGCCCGACGATGTAGGCGGCCATCGCGCCTGGGCGAGCGTGCACGGCATCGTGGTACGCGGTGACGGACCACATCGACGTATTCGGGATCGGCGCCGCCCGGAAGCGAAGATCCGGATCAGGTCCGGCCGTCTCTTGGAGATGCGCCTTCAGGATCGCGCTGGCTTCGTCCCCCGAGATCGTCACATGGCCCACCGTAGGGCCGCAGTCGATGGATGTGGCCCCGGCGGCCTTGGACAACGTGCCTACCGGTCGTGACTGCTGCTGTGCTTCTCTGCTGTGCTGCCGCGCAAAGAGGCCCGATCCCCGAGGGGAAAGGGCCTCTCACTTGCGGTTTCTCTGTCGGGGTAGCGGGATTTGAACCCACGACCTCTTCGTCCCGAACGAAGCGCGCTACCAAGCTGCGCTATACCCCGAGTGCTGCCCCGCGAGTGTACCCAGGGCAGGGCCGAACGCAGAAACGGGTTGTCTGCGGCGGCTCAGGCCGGCGAGGTCAGCGTCAGGAGGGTGGCCTCGGGACGGCAGCAGATCCGGACGGGGGCGTACGGGGACGTGCCCAGGCCGGCGGAGACGTGCAGCCACGAGGACCGGGGGTCGCGGAAGTCCGGCCAGCGGGACAAGCCGCGCGCGCGGGCGCGGTCGATGTCGCAGTTGGTGACGATCGCGCCGTAGAACGGCACGCGCAGCTGCCCGCCGTGCGTGTGGCCGGCGAGGATCAGCTGGTGGCCGTCGGCGGCCATCGCGTCGAGGACGCGGCGGTACGGGGCGTGGACGAGCCCGATGCTCAGATCGACGGCGGGGTCGGCCGGCCCGGCGACGGTGTCGTAGCGGTCCAGCGCGATGTGCGGGTCGTCGACGCCGACGAAGTCGATCGTCCGCCCGTCCAGCTTGACCCGCGTGCGCGCGTTGCCCAGGTACTCCCAGCCGCACTCGGTGAGCTTGTCGCGCAGCTCGGCGGTCGGCAGGTCGCGCGAGCGTTTGACGATCGGGCCCCGCGGCCCCCGCCGGACGAGGTAACCGGCGGGGTTGCGGAAGGTCGGGGAGTAGTAGTCGTTCGACCCGAACACGAACACGCCGGGCCGCTCGAGCAGGGGGCCGAGCGCGTCCAGCAGGTGCGGGACGGAGTCGACGTGGGCCAGGTTGTCGCCCGAGTCGACGACGATGTCGGGCTCGAGCGCGGCGAGGCTGCGGACCCAGCGGCGCTTGAGGTCCTGGCTCGGCGTCATGTGCAGGTCGGAGATCTGCAGGATCCGCAGCGGACGCTGCCCGGCCGGCAGCACCGGCACCTGGATGCGCCGGAGGCGGAACGCCCGGACCTCGTACCCGGCCCCGTACGCCAGCGTCGCCGCGCCGAGCCCGACCAGACCGGCCGCGGCGGTGACCACGGGATGGTCACCTGGCCGGAATTTGGCGGGACTCATGCGCGCCTCCTGACAAACTTGGCCACTATGACGACGATCAAGGAGAGCCTCCGGGCCGACCTGCACACCGCTATCAAGGCGCGGGACGAACTCCGTTCCAGCACGCTACGCCTGCTGCTGACGGCCGTCACCACCGAAGAGGTGGCCGGAAAGTCCGCCCGCGTCCTGGACGACGACGAGGTACTCAAGGTACTCGCCAAGGAGGCGAAGAAGCGGCGCGAGGCGGCCGCCGCCTTCGCCGACGCCGGGCGGCCCGAGCGGGCCGAGCGTGAGCTCGCCGAGGCGGCCGTCATCGACGCCTACCTCCCCGCCCAGCTGACCGACGCCGAACTGCGCGCCGTGGTCGCCGCGACCATCGAGGCGACCGGGGCCGGCGGGGCGGTGGGCCCGTCCGCGATGGGTCAGGTCATGAAGGCGGTCAACGCGAAGGTTTCCGGGCGCGCCGAGGGCCAGCGCATCGCCGCCGAGGTCCGCGCCCAGCTCGCCGCCGGCGGCTGAACCGTCCCTGGTGACATGACGGAGGCGGTGCCCGACGTTCCGGGCACCGCCTCCGTTCGACCAGTCGGGCGAGGTCAGTCGTTCTTCTTGTCCTCGTCCTTCTTGTCTTCCTTCTTCTCCTTCGCGACCTTGTAGGTCACGTGCGCCTTGCGGGGGTCGCCCTGACCCTGCGTGCCACGCAGCCACTTGGCCTCGGGCTTGTGGAACTCCTTCTTGGCCACCCCGTCCAGGGCCTTGTCCATCATCAGCTTCCAGATCGGGCCGGGGACGCAGGAGCCACAGACCTCTTCGTAGTACTCGCCGCCGATGGTCATGTCGCCCATCTTGAAGGAGTAGTCGTCGGGGTTGCCGACCCAGACGGAGGTCGACAGCTGCGGGGTGTAGCCGGTGAACCAGACCGCGACGGCGCCGTTGGTGGTACCAGTCTTGCCGCCGGCGACCTGGCCGCTGTCGAGGCGCATCTTGTTACCGAAGCCTGAGGGCTGCATGACGCTGACCATCATGTCGGTGACGACGTCCGCGACCTCGGCCTTGATCGTCTGCTTGCAGTCGGCCTTGGGGACGGGGACCTCCTTGCCGTCGCGACCGGTGATCGACTCGATCGCGATCGGGTTGCAGCGGAGGCCGCGGGCGGCGAACGTCGCGTACGAGTTCGCGACCGTCAGCGGCGAGACCTCGTTGATGCCCAGGGTGTACGGGCAGGAACTCGCGCTGGGGCAGGCCGTCCGCGCGGTGGATGCCGGCGGCGGTCGCCATCGTGACGGTGTCGCAGAGGCCGACCATCGCCTCCAGCTTCGCGAAGTAGGTGTTGACCGACTTGCGCAGCCCCTCGCGCATCGTGACGACGGGGCCGTACTCCTTCGGCTTGTTCTCGTAGTTCTTCGGACGCCAGCCGTCCGCCGGGACGCGCTTGCCCTGGCAGTTGCGCTGCGAGGCGAAGCCGCCGACGCGCATCGGGGAGTCGATCTTGTACTCGGTGCCGTAGCCCTCGAGGACGGCCGCGGCCGCGGTGAAGGCCTTGTGCGTCGAGCCGTCCTGGAAGCCGCGGCTGCCGCCGTACTCGTAGTCGACCGCGTAGTTGAGGATGGTCTTGCCCTTGTTCCGTGCCGTACTCCCGGCTCAGTCGCCATCGCGCGGATCTTGCCGGTGCCGGGCTCGACCGAGGCCAGCGCCGAGGCCACCTTGTCGGTCGGGTTGGTCTTCTTCTGGATGGCTTCGTCCGCCGCCTCCTGGGCCTTGAGGTCCAGGGTCGTGCGGATGGTCAGGCCACCGCGGGAGAGCAGGTCGCTGCGGTCCCGCTCGGTCTCGCCGAAGATCGGGTCGTTCATGATCACGCGGGTGATGTAGTCGCAGAAGAACGGGACCGGCGAGCGGGTGCAGCCGTTGAACGTCGGCGACGTGCGCAGGCCGAGGTCCTCCGCCTTCGCCTTCTCGAGCTGGTCGTTCGAGATGTAGCCGACGTCGCGCATGCGGGTCAGCACCACGTCGCGGCGTTCCTTCGCGATGTCGGGGTTCAGCGTCGGGTCGTTCTTGGTGGGGCTGCGGACGATGCCGGCGAGGGTCGCGGCCTCGGTCAGCGTGAGGTTGTTGGAGCTCTTCGAGAAGTACCGCCGGGCCGCGGCCTCGACGCCGTAGGCGCCGGAACCGAAGTAGGAGATGTTCAGGTAGTTCTCGAGGATCTCGTCCTTGTTCATGCGCTTTTCGATCTCCAGGGCGTACTTCAGCTCCTGGAGCTTGCGCTTGATCGTCGGTGCCCGCGCGGCCGCGATCTTGTCCGGGTCGCCGTCGGAGAGCTGGATCAGCAGGTTCTTGACGTACTGCTGCGTCAGCGTCGAACCACCCTGGCGGCCGCCCTCGCCGCCGGAGTTGCTGACGAGTGCGCGCAGGGTGCCCTTGAGGTCGATGCCGCCGTGGTCGTAGAAGCGGACGTCCTCGATCGCGAGGATCGCCTTCTTCATGATCGCCGAGACCTTCGACAGGGGGACCGCGGAGCGGTTCTCGTCGTAGAAGGTCGCGATGCGCCGGCCGTCGGCCGCCAGTACCACGGACGCCTCGGCCGGGGGCTGGCTCTGGATGTCGGACGGCAGCGCGGCGAAGTCTTGCGCGGCCATCTTCGCCGCGACCGCGCCGCCGCCGATCATCGGCAGGGCGAGGCCGGCGACCAGGGCCCCGGCGAGGAAGCACACCCCGAGGAAGGTCGCGACGTAGCTGACGCCGCGCCTGGTCTCGAGGTGGCCACGAGGTCAGGGCCGACACAGCGGTGGGCGTTCCGGACTTACGTCCGGCCCGAGGCATCTTCATGACCAAAAGCGTACGACGCAACCGGGGCGGATCTGGCTACTTCGCGTAACAGGTAGGGGTGACTATCTGATGACTGCGACGCGCATGGTCACGCCTCGGTAACGGGCGCTCGGGACAGGTTTGAACTAGGCATGGGTATCAGCGGTGCCGCACCCGACATCTGTGGAGCAAACGGGCGCCCACGTCCCGAAAATTGGGTGGAACCGGGTCGGGGGGGGATGCGTCCAAGCCAGCACGAACGAAGCGTGGGCCACTAGCCCGAACGGACTACTCCACATTGGTCCGCAAGGAGCTGTTGCCCGCGGCCTGTGGGTCCGTACGGTCACCGTGCGGCGCACAGCGCGACTCGGGCCCGTCGAGTCGCCTTGGCCAGGGGGAGAGGACGCGCCATGTGGGATATCGAGTGGGCCAGTAGGGCCAAGTGCAAGAAGTCGCAGCCAGACGAGCTCTTCGTTCAGGGTGCAGCGCAGAACCGCGCGAAAGGCCGTTTGCCTCGGCTGTCCAGTCCGCACGGAATGCCTTGCGGACGCGCTGGACAATCACGTGGAATTCGGTGTCTGGGGCGGAATGACGGAAAGGGAGCGTCGCGCGCTTCTTCGCCGCCGCCCGAACGTCACGTCGTGGCGCACGCTGCTGGAGACGGCACGTGACGAGCACGTCGGCATTCCGAAGGGTCTGTCGGAAGCGATCTAGAACCTCCTCGCCGCCGGTCTCGGGGGAGTCCGGCGACGAGGGTGCACGGGGGTGCACGGGGGTGCGGTACACGGGGGTTCGACACGGGGGTGTGCGAACCGAGAAGAGCTCCGGGGCCTACAGGCCGCGGGGCTCTTTCCGTCTGTCCGGCGGCGCCGGCGGCCAGGCCCGCGCCGACCAGGCGGAGCCCGTCCAGGTCGTGCACGTCGCCGGGTTGGGCCGCGACCTCCCCGACCGCGACGGACGGGTGCGCGCTGGTGAACCGCTCGGTCATCCGTTCCTCGCGGGCGATCACGGCCATCCGGTCCGCGTGCAGCCGCAGCAACGCGGCCGGCAGCGCGAGGTCGTCGCCGTCCGGCAGCGCGTCCAGATCCTCCGCCGCGCTCAGCGAACGTCCGGCAGACAGCGCCGCGGCCCCCGAGCGGTGCACCCGGTTCAAGACCAGCCCTGCCAGAGGCATGGACTCCTCCGAGAGCCGCTCGACGAAGTAGGACGCCTCGCGCAGCGCGTCCCGCTCCGGCGCCGCGACGACCAGGAACCGGGTCTCGGGGTTCTTGAGCAGGCGGTACGTGGCGTCCGCCCGCTCACGGAAGCCGCCGAACATCGTGTCCAACGCGGCGATGAACGCCTGCACGTCCTTGAGCAACTGCGCGCCCAGCACCTTCGTGAAGACGTTGACGACGACGCCGAAGCTCGCGGTGACGAGCTTGAGGTAGGCCTTGCCGCCGGCCTTCGCGGGCGCCGCGAGGATCTTGATCACCCGGCCGTCCAGGAACGAGCCGAGGCGCTTCGGGGCGTCCAGGAAGTCCAGGGCCGAGCGGCGACGGCGGGGTGTCGACGACGATGAGGTCCCACGTGCCGGCCTTGCGGAGCTGGCCGAGCTTCTCCATCGCCATGTACTCCTGCGTCCCGGCCATCGAGGACGAGAGCGACTGGTAGAACGGGTTCGCGAGGATCACCTCGGCCCGGCCGGGCTCCGAGTGGGCGATGACGATCTCGTCGAACGTCCGCTTCATGTCGAGCATCATCGCCTGCAGCGAACCGCCGGCCGCTCTCGTCGATCCCGGCCACGGTGCGGGGGGTGTTGTCCAGCTCGGTGAGGCCCATCGACTGGGCCAGGCGCCGGGCGGGGTCGATCGTGAGGACGACGACGTGCGCGCCCCCGCTCGGCCGCGCGCAGCCCCAGGGCCGCCGCGGTCGTCGTCTTGCCGACGCCGCCGGAGCCGCAGCACACGACGATCCGGACGGCCCGGTCGTCGAGCAGTGCGTCGATCGTTCGAGGGCGTCGGTGCGGGCGCTCGACTCATGTCGCACGCCCCCTGCTCGCGCAGCTCGTCCGCCAGCCGGTACAGCGCGCCGAGGTCGATGCCCTCGGTGAGCGCCGGCAGCTCGTAGACCGGGCGCCCGGTCGCGGCGAGGTCGCGCGCGCTCGCGCGGCCTCGAGCGCGACCCGCTCGGCGTGCTCGGCCGCCTCGTCGAGCAGGCCGTCGACGACGGCGTCGTCCACGCTCAGCCCGACCTTGCCGAGGGCGCCGGCGATGGCGTCGCGGTCGAGCCGGCCCTCGCGGGCGGCGGCGAGGTCGCTGTCGGACAGGGCCGCGCGGCGGACCATGTTGACCATCACCCCGCCGACCCGCAGGCCGCTCGCCGGAGATCTGCTCGATCCCGTCCAGCGTCTCCTGCACCGGCATCTCCTCCAGCACCGTCACGAAGTGCACGGCGGTGCGCGGCGAGCGCAGCAGCGACATGATCGACTCGGCCTGCTTGTGGATCGGCCCGCCCTTGGCCAGGCCCGCGACCTCGGTGTTGATGTTGAGGAACTGGTTGATCCGGCCGGTCGGCGGCGCGTCCATGATCACCGCGTCGTAGGTCATCCGGCCGCCGCGGCGGGTGCCGACCGCCTCGTACGCCTTGCCGGTCAGCAGGACGTCGCGCAGGCCCGGCGCGATCGTCGTCACGAAGTCGATGAAGCCGAGTTTGCGCAGGCCACGGCCCGCGCGACCCAGGTGGTAGAACATCTCGAGGTACTCGAGCAGCGCTTCCTCGGGGTCGATCGGCAGGGCGTAGACCTCGCCGCCCTCCGGCGCGACGGCGATGCGGCGCTCCTCGTACGGCAGCGGCGGGGTGTCGAAGAGCTGCGCGATGCCGCCGCGGCCCTCCACCTCGACCAGCAGCGTCCGCTTGCCGCCGGCGGCCAGCGCCATCGCGAGCGCCGCCGCGACGGTGGTCTTGCCCGGTGCCGCCCTTGCCCGTCACCACATGCAGCTGGACGCCGTCCCACTTCGGGGCCGGCGACTGCGCTCGAGGGGTCACGCGTCGAAGCGTAGCCGGCCGGGCGCGCCCGCGCCCTGGTGTCGCCCCACCCGGGTTGTCCGGGTCCGGGTCTAGGCTCGCCGTCCATGCAGAAATGGGAGTACGCGACGGTGCCGTTGCTGGTCCACGTGACCAAGCAGATCCTCGACACCTGGGGCTCGGACGGGTGGGAGCTCGTCCAGGTCGTCCCCGGGCCCGAACCCCGAGCAGCGTGGTCGCCTACCTGAAGCGGCCGCTGGCATGAGCTCGCGAGCGGAGAGGCTGCTCGAGCTCGGGCTGCACCTGCCGGACGTCCCGGCGCCGGTCGCGGCCTACGTCCCGTGGGTGACGCACGGGCAACCTGGTCTACGTCAGCGGCCAGCTGCCGTTCGTCGACGGGCGCCTGGTGATGACCGGCAAGGTCGGCGCGGAGGTCACCCCCGAGCAGGCGCACGGGCTGGCCCAGCGGTGCGCGCTGAACGCGCTGGCCGCGGCGGCGGAGGCCGCGGGCGGCCTCGAGGCGATCGTCCAGGTGGTCAAGGTCGTCGGCTTCGTGGCGAGCACCCCCGACTTCGTCGGGCAGCCGGGCGTGGTCAACGGCGCGAGCGAGCTGCTCGGCACCGTCCTCGGCGACGCGGGGGTGCACGCCCGCTCGGCCGTCGGCGTCGCGTCCCTGCCGATGGACGCGCCGGTCGAGATCGAGCTGATCGTCGAGATCGCCTGGGACGGCGCGATCGTCTAGCAGGACGCGCCGGGTCACGGATCGGGCGCTCGGGGGAGTGGGCCTCGTCCCTTCGGGCGAGGCCCGCTGGGCTGTCCCGACAATTCCGACTCGTCCGGCCTCGGGTTCTCGCGAAGCCCCGTGGGGACCCGGCGAACATTCTTATTCTCGGAAGATGACCACCACTGCGGACTCCCGCCGCCGCGGCGCCCGCATCACCCGGCTGTTCCGGTCCGCTGTCATCCCGGAGCAGGAGTCGCGGCCCTCGCTGCAGCCGGCTAATCCGGTCGATATGGACGAAGCTGTCCGATTTGTCCGCTTGTTTCACGCCGAGAATCCGCAATTCGGCGGCCTCGCGCAGCGGATCGAAGAGGTCCGCGAGGAGATTGCCGAGACCGGCACCTACACGCACACCGAAGAGGAACTGACTTTCGGGGCGCGCGTCGCCTGGCGCAACAGCGGACGTTGCATCGGGCGCCTGTACTGGCGCAGCCTCGTCGTCCGCGACTGCCGCAACGTGACCAGCGCCGAGGACGTCTTCGACGAATGCGTCGAGCACCTGCGCCAGGCCACCAACGGCGGCCGGATCCGGGCGACCATCACCATCTTCGCCCCGCCCGCCCCCGGCGCCCGCGGGGCTGCGAATTCGCAACGACCAGCTCGTCCGCTACGCCGGATACCGGGCGATGGACGGCTCCGTCGTCGGCGACCCGAGCCAGGTCGAGTTCACCCGCGTCGCCGAGCGCTTCGGTTGGCGCGGCGAGGGCGGCGCGTTCGACGTCCTGCCCCTGGTGCATCGACATGCCGTCCGGACCGCCGCACGTCATGGAGCTGCCCGACGAGTCGATCCTCGAGGTGCCGATCACGCATCCCGACCACGCCTGGTTCGCCGACCTCGGGCTGCGCTGGCACGGCGTCCCGGCGATCTGCAACATGGACCTGCACATCGGCGGCATCGTCTACACCGCGGCGCCGTTCAACGGCTGGTACATGGGGACGGAGATCGGCGCACGCAACTTCGGCGACGTCGAGCGCTACGACCTGCTGCCGACCGTCGCGCGGCGCCTCGGCCTCGACACGTCCTCCGAGCGGTCGCTGTGGAAGGACCGCGCGATGGTCGAGGTCAACGTCGCCGTCCTGCACTCGTTCACCGAGGCCGGCGTGACGATCACCGACCACCACACCGAGGCCGCGCGTTTCATGCTGCACCTCGAGCGCGAGGAGCGGGCCGGGCGGACGGTGCCGGGCGACTGGTCCTGGCTCGTCCCGCCGATGTCCGGCTCCGCGACGGCGGTGTTCCACCGGTACTACGACACGACCGAGCAGAGCCCGGCGTTCGTCCCGCGCGGCGGGGCGTGCCCCGTCGCCAAGACCCCCGGCGTCTGCCCCGTCACGCACCAGCCCGCGCCAGGGTCCTAGCGGGCGGGCCTTTCCCCGACACTCCGTGCGTCCGGCAATCAGCGTCCTATTGCGCGCGCTTTGCCGGACGCACGGGGTCGTCCTGGCCTTCGGCACTCGCGAGCGGCCCCACATACGATCGCGGGATGACCGTCCCCGCCGCGCTGTACGACCTCGTCGGCACGCGCCGGCTCCCCGCCGGGTTCGCAGCCCGCGCCCTCGAGTACCTCTCGGGGGAGGCGACGCCGGTGCGCCCGCGCGACGCCGCGACCGTGGTCCTGCTGCGCGACGGCGCCGCCGGCCTCGAGGCGTACTGCCTGCGCCGCCAGCAGAGCATGGCGTTCGCCGCCGGCATGTACGTCTTCCCCGGCGGCTCGGTCGACCCGCGGGACGCGGAGACCGACACGTACGGGTGGGTCGGGCCGCCGCCGTCCGCCTGGGCCGCGGCGCTCACCGCGTCCGAGCCGCTGGCCCGCGCGCTCGTCTGCGCGGCCGTCCGCGAGACGTTCGAGGAGTCCGGCGTCCTGCTGGCCGGTTCGGACGCCGACACGGTCGTCGCCGACACCAGCGCGGACGACTGGGAGGCCGACCGCCTCGCGCTCATCGCCCGCGACCTCGCGTTCGGGGAGTTCCTGACCCGCCGCGGGCTCGTCCTGCGCGCGGACCTGCTGCGCACCTGGACGCACTGGATCACCCCCGAGGTCGAGCCCCGCCGCTTCGACACGCGGTTCTTCGTCGCCGGGCTGCCCGCCGGCCAGGTCACGCGCGACCTGCTCGAGGAGGCCGACAAGGTCGAGTGGGTGCCGGCCGGGGCCGCCGTCGACCGTTGGACCGCCGGGACGATGGCCCTGATGCCGCCGACCCTGATCACGATCGCGGAGATGGCGCAGCACGCGTCGGTCGCGGACGTCCTGACCGCCGCGGCAGCGCGCCGGGTGACGCCGATCCAGCCGAAGGTCGTCGTGGACGGGGACCACGCGGACCTCGTCCTGCCGGGGGACCCTGGCTGGCCCTCGTGAGCTGGGCCGGCGGTCGGGTCTCCGAGCGGGCGCGTCTGCGTGCTCGCGCCGAACCCCGGACCGATGACGCTGGACGGGACGAACACGTGGGTCCTGGCGGAGCCGGGCTCCTCGTCGTCCGTCGTGATCGACCCCGGGCCGCGCGACGAGGCGCACCTGGCCGCCGTGCTGTCCGCGGCTACCGACGGCGGGCGGTCGGTCGGGCTCGTCCTGCTCACGCACTGGCACCCGGACCACACGGAGGGCGCCGCGGCGTTCGCTGCGATGGCCGAGGCGCCCGTGCGGTCGGTCGACCCCTGGTACCGGGTCGGCTCTCTGGGCCTCGCGGAGGGTGACTCTCTTTCAGTGGGCGGGCTCTCGCTGCTTGTTCTGGCGACGCCCGGGCACACGTCCGACTCGGTGTCGTTCCTGCTGCCCGCCGAGCGGTCCGTGTTGACCGGGGACACCGTCCTCGGGCGCGGGACGACGATGGTCGCCCACCCGGACGGCCAACTCGGCGCCTACCTGGACTCCCTGGCGCGGCTCCGCGCGCTCGCCGGCTCCGCGGAGATCGAGCGCGTCCTGCCCGGGCACGGCCCCGTCCTGCCGGACGCGACCGCCGCGCTCGACTACTACCTGGCGCACCGCGCCGCGCGGCTGGCGCAGGTTGCGGACGCCGTCGCGGCCGGCTCTCGGACGCCCGCCGAGGTCGTCGCTGCCGTCTACGCCGACGTCGACCCGGCACTATGGCCGGCCGCTGAGATGTCTGTTCGGGCACAGCTCGAGCATCTCGGCGTGCGATCGCCCTCCGTCTGACGTCGGCTCGGCTAGGTTGTCGCGCATGACGACCCGCCGGCTCGCGCCCGCTCTCGCCGTTGTGTTCGCCGTCCTGCTCACGGGCTGCGGCGAAGACGTGAAGGACGCCGTCGACCAGGCGAAGGGCGCCGCGTCCGACGTCGGCGACGCGGCGAAGAAGGCGAAGGACGAGGCCACGGCGATCGCCGCGATCGTGAAGGAAGACAATCGGCTCGCGAATCACCCCGTCGAGGTCCTGAACGCCGCCAAGAAGACCTGCGTGTTCATCGAGAACAACTCGAGCAAGGCCAAGCAGATCGACGAGGTCCGCGAGCGCTTCGACCGCGTCGGCGCCACCTCGCTCGAGGCGGAGAACGCGAGGCTCATCCTGAGCGTGCTGAAGTCCGACGTCTGCCCGCTGCTGAAGTAGCCCGCCTCCCTCTGCCCAGGAACGAGCGTCCCCCGCCCGGGTCGAGGGTCACCCGGGCCCCGGAACCAGGGGATCTTCCGCTCCAGCGGGGGAGGTGCGGCTGGGGACGGAGAGGCGTGAACGTTTCGGGCGGGTCCCGCGTCCTCGTCTCGTGGGAACACACCGCAGGGCGGGCGCAGCGGCACGGGTTGCGCTCGCCTTTGCGGTGCTGGCCGGTTGCGGGACCGGCGCTGACGTCGTCGCCGCCGCCGCCCCGCCGCCGGACGTCACCGCCACGATCGACGCCCCGCCGGACGGCACCGTCGCGGCCGAGGTGACCGTCGCGCGGGGCGCCACACCTGCGCCGAGGGTGACGCCAGGTGCCGCCGACGCCGTCCCGGGGCTCTCCGCAAAGACGTTGCGCCGGCTGAGCAAGGACACGATCTGGCACGTGCAGGTGGTCGACGAGGCGCGGGAGCGACCGAAACTGTCAGCCGCGGAGATCCTGGCCCTCCCGCGCGTGCGCGCCGAGCCGCCCGTCGAGATGGCCCTGGTGCGCCAGGGACGTACACCGGCGAGATCTTGGAAGACGAGATGACGCCCGCCGAGCTGGCGGACGCCCGGCGCAGGGTCGCCTCCTACCAGAATCAGCTGCTGTGGCTGCTGATCGTGGAGGACGTCACCTACCCGGTGATCGGTCCGGCGGGGCGCACGGGCCCGGACACCTACGTCTCGGACATGGCCGCATACCTGGACCCGAACACCGGCAAGTTCGTCAGGGGCGGCAACTTCTAGCGCGGACGCGGCGGTGGAGGACCCGAGCTCAGCGGGCGCGGCGCTGCAGGCGCTCGATGTCGATCAGGACGACGGCGCGGGCCTCGAGGCGGAGCCAGCCGCGGCCGGCGAAGTCGGCGAGGGCCTTGTTGACCGTCTCGCGGGAGGCGCCGACGAGCTGGGCGAGCTCCTCCTGCGTGAGGTCGTGGCCGACGTGCAGCCCGTCTTCGGCCTGGACGCCGAAGCGCTTCGACAGGTCGAGCAGGGCCTTGGCGACGCGGCCGGGGACGTCGGAGAAGACCAGGTCGCCGACGACCTCGTTCGTGCGACGCAGGCGCCGGGAGATCTGCTGGAGCAGGGAGACGGCGACCTCGGGGCGGCTGTTGAGCCACGGCTTGAGGTCGGGGTGGCTCAGGGCGAGGACGCGGGTGTCGGTGACGGCGGTCGCGGTGGCCGTGCGGGGGCCGGGGTCGAACAGCGAGAGCTCGCCGAACATCTCGCCCGGGCCGAGGACGGCCAGCAGGTTCTCGCGGCCGTCGCTGGAGGTGCGCCCGAGCTTGAGCTTGCCCTCGGCGACGACGTAGAGCCGGTCGCCGGAGTCGCCCTCACGGAACAGCACCTGGCTGCGCCCGAGGCTGACCTCGGTCATCGAGGAGCGGAGTGCCGCCGCGGCCTCGTCGTCGAGCGCCGAGAACAGCGGTGCCCTCTTGATCACGTCGTCCATCATGCGCTTCCTCCCAGGTCCGCGCGAGGGCCAACCGCCTGCGCCGATACCGAGCAGGCGCGCGACAGCGTAGTGCCCCGGGCCCTACGCGTGCTCAGGTGGGTGTACCGGACGTCCCCGCGCGGCGTTGTCGGGGGCCGGACGTACGCTGCGGGGATGCCGCCCCGCACCTCCGAAGACACCTCGCGACTGGCGCTCGTCCGCCGGGCGCGTCGGATCAACCGCGAGCTCGCCGCGACGTACCCCGACGCGCACTGCGAGCTCGATTTCACCGAACCCGCTGCAGCTTCTGGTGGCGACGATCCTGTCCGCGCAGACGACGGACGTCCGGGTCAACCTGGTCACGCCGGTGCTGTTCGCGCCGCTACACGACGGCCGCCGAGTACGCGGCGGCCGACCGCGCGGAGATGGAGACCATCGTCCAGTCGACGGGGTTCTACCGGGCGAAGACGAACTCGCTGATCGGCATGGCGCAGGCGCTGTGCGAGCGGTACGGCGGCGAGGTCCCGGCGAAGCTGGAAGACCTGATCACGCTGCCGGGCGTCGGGCGCAAGACCGCGAACGTCGTGCTCGGCAACGCGTTCGGCAAGCCCGGGCATCACCGTCGACACGCACTTCGGCCGCCTCTCGCGCCGCTTCGGCTGGACGACGCGAGGACGATCCGGTGAAGGTCGAGCACGAGGTCGGGGCGCTGATCCCGAAGGCGGACTGGACCGACCTGTCGCACCGCATGATCTGGCACGGCCGGCGCATCTGCTTCGCGCGCAAGCCCGCGTGCGGGGCGTGCCCGCTCGCGTCGCATGTGCCCGGCGTACGGCGAGGGCGAGACCGACCCGGTGAAGGCCGCGAAGCTGGTGAAGTCCGGGCCGCAGACGGTGCTGGCGGCCGCAGGCGGCCGCTGCGCGCGATGCCGCCGCCGCGGCCCTCGTCGACGCGCCGGCCGGCCGATGAGGGCGCGGGTCCGCGCGGGCCGCGCTGACGCTCGCGGCCGCGCTCGCCCTCGCGGCCTGCGGGTCCGGCGACGCCGGAGCCCGAACAGAGCGACGGGCCGGTCTCGGCCCTGAGCGAGCAGAGCGCTGCGGCGACGACCGGCGACGACCGCGACGGGGGCCGTGCGGTGCCCGGCCGTCGAGCCCGCGGACGCGGTCGCAGGGCGGCCTGCCCGAAGCTGACGCTGGAGTGCCTAGGCCCCGGCGCCGGAGGGTCAGCTCTCGGCGCTGCGCGGCCCGCTGGTGCTCAACGTCTGGGCCAGCTGGTGCGGCCCGTGCGCGGAGGAGATGCCGTTCCTGCTGGCCGCGCGCGCGGCTCTCGGCTCGCAGGTGCGCTTCCTCGGCATCGACTTCAGCGACCAGTCCGACGCGGCCGTCGAGTGGCTGCGCTTCCACGGCGTCACCTACCCGTCGTACGCCGACCCGAAGGGGCTCGTCCGGGCCGCGCTGAAGGTGCCCGGCCCGCCGGCGACCCTCTTCGTCCGATCCGACGGCACGCTCGCCGAAACGCACTATGGTGCCTTCACGAGTGCGCAGGAGGTGTCGGCCGCGGTAGCCGAGCACCTTGGGGTGCGGTCCTGAGGGTCGATCGCGGGTGCCCGAGAGGACGAGGGTGAACAGCACAACGCGGAGGCCTCCGGGGAGGATCCGGAGTGCCTTTCGGATGCCGCTCTTCCGGACGTGGCTCGACCCGCTGGTGCGGGTCGCCGAGACCGTCCGCGGGAGTGACCTGAGCCCCGTCCCGCCCCCGCCGACCGGCGGCCGGGCCGCCGCGGTGCTGCTGCTGTTCTGGGAGCGACGAGTCCGCGGGCGTCTCCGTCCTGCTGATCGAGCGGTCCGACGCCCTGCGCAGCCACGCCGGCCAGCCCGCGTTCCCGGGCGGCGCGCTCGACCCGGGGACGCGGGGCCCGCCGCCGCCGCGCTGCGCGAGGCCGTCGAGGAGACGGGGCTGGACGCGGACGGGGTCGAGGTCTTCGCCGTCCTGCCCGACCTGTTCATCCCGCACAGCGGCTTCGTGGTCAGCCCGGTGCTCGCGTGGTGGCGCGAGCCCTCGGCGGTGGGCGTCGTCGACCCCGGCGAGGTGGCGGCGGTGCACCGCGTCCCGGTCGCCGACCTGGTCGACCCGGCGAACCGCTGATGGTCCGCCACTCCCCGACCGGCCGCGTCATGCCGGGGTTCCTGGTCGCGGGCATGCTCGTCTGGGGCTTCACCGCCGGCGTCCTCGACCGGCTCCTCACGCTGACCGGCTGGGAGCGGCCATGGCCGCGGGACCGGGTCGAGGACCTGCCGGACGAGGTGCTCCGCCTGCTCCCGCCCGCCGCCGAGCCCGACGTCGGGCATCACGGCCGCGGACGGCGAGGTCCCGCCATGAGGCCGGTGCCGCGATGAGCATCATCGACCTGGTGCTCGTGCTGGCGTGCGCGTCGTTCGGCTGGGCGGGCTACCGGCAGGGCTTCCTGATCGGGTTCTTCGCGTTCACCGGGTTCCTGCTCGGCGGCGTCGTGGGGATCTGGGCGGCGCCGAAGATCGTCACGGTCGTCTCCGACGACCTCGGCCAGGCGATCTTCGCCGTCGGCATCGTGCTGGGCTTCGCGACGATCGGCCAGCTCGCGGGGTCGGCGATCGGTTCGTCGCTGCGCAGCCTCGTCACCTGGCAGCCGGGCCACGCGATCGACGCGGGCGCCGGCGCCGTCCTGGGCGTGGTCTCGCTGCTGCTCGTCTCGTGGTTCGTCGGCTCGGCACTCGCGGCCGCGCCGATCCCGAACGTGACGCAGAAGGTCAAGGAGTCCGAGGTCCTCGGCTTCGTCGACAAGTTCATGCCGAGCGGGGCCGACCGGTTCTACAGCCAGCTCTCGCCGCGTCCTGGACAAGAACGGGCTGACGCAGGTCTTCCAGCCGTTCGACAACGAGCGGATCGTCAAGGTCGAGGAGCCCGACTCCGGCCCGCTCGCCGCGCCCGCCATCAGGGCGGCGCGGCAGAGCATCGTCAAGGTCGAGGGCGCCGCGCTGTCGTGCCGCAAGGCGCTCGAGGGCAGCGGGTTCGTCTACGCCCGCGAGCACGTGATGACGAACGCGCACGTCGTCGCCGGCGTCCGCGACCCCACGGTGTCGGTCGGCGGCACGGGCCCGAAGGTGCCGGCGCGGGTCGTGCTCTTCGACTCCGACCGGGACGTCGCGGTGCTGTACGTCGCCGGGTCTCGGCGCGCCCGCGCTGGAGTTCGACTACAACGGGACGCGGCGCGCGTCCGCGGTCGTCGCGGGCTTCCCGCTCAACGGCCCGTACCACGTCGAGAAGGCCCGCATCCGCCAGCAGATCAACGCCCGCGGCCCGGACATCTACGACTCCGGCACCGTCGACCGCGAGGTCTTCTCGATCTTCGCGAAGGTCGAGCCGGGCAACTCCGGCGGTCCGCTGCTCTCCGCGGACGGCGACGTCTACGGGCTGATCTTCGCGAAGTCGGTGACCGACTCGCAGACGGGCTACGCGCTGACGGCGGACGAGATCCGCTCCGACGCCGTCGCCGGCCGGACCGCGACCGAACGCGTCCCGACCCACTCCTGCGTCTGAACGCGCCGGTACCGGTTACCCCGCACGGGGTTCTCACCCGCACGTCAGCGCGCGGCGAGCCAGTGCAGCAGGGCGGCGTCGAAGGCCTCGGGGGCCTCTTCGTGCGGGAAGTGCCCGACCCGGGGGATGACGGACCACGCGTACGGCCCGGCCACGTACCGGCCCGAGCCGGCGGCGCTCGACGGCAGGATCGCCGGGTCGGCCCCGCCGTGCAGTTGCAGGACGGCGTGCTGGATCGGCGTGCGCATCCGGCGGGCGAAGCGCATCCCGTCCGGGCGGACGAGGGACCGGACCGCCCAGCGGTAGTACTCCATCGCGCAGTAGGCGGTGTTCTCGACCTGCATCGCGGACCGGTAGCGCGCCGCGGTTGCCGCGTCCGGCCAGTTCGAGGCGCTCCACTCGCGCAGCAGGCGCTCGACGAACTCGCCCGTCGTCCCGGACCAGCTGGCGCTCCGGCACCCACGGGCGCTGGAACCCCAGCACGTGCGAGGACGCGGCGAACTGTTTCCCGTCGGCCGCGACCGCCGCGCGCAGCCGCCGCGGGTGCGGGGCGGACACGACGACGAGGCGGTCGACGGCCTTGGGGGCCATCACCGCGGTCGTCCAGGCCAGGAATCCGCCCCACCCGTGCCCGACCAGCGTCGCGTCGGCCGAGCCGAGCGAGCGGATCACGCCGGCGACGTCCCCGGTCAGGGTGAAGGGGTCGTAACCGCGCGGGGTCTTGTCGCTGCCGCCGTAGCCGCGCAGGTCCATCGCGACGGCGCGGTAGCCGGCCTCGGCGAGCGAGACGAGCTGGTGGCGCCACGTCCACCAGAAGGTCGGGAAGCCGTGCAGGAGCAGGACGAGCGGGCCTTCGCCCAGCTCCGCGACGTGGAAGCGGGCGCCGTTCGCGGCGATCGCGCGGTGCGTCCAGGGCCCGTCCGGGAGGACGACCGAAGGGTCGACGTTCATGATGGGGCGTCAGTTTCCGGGGCGGCCGGCCTTCTTGAGCACAGCCACTGTGTCCTTGGTGGTCTTGATCGTGCGCTTCGGGGGGCCGATCTTCTTCAGCGCGCCGGTGCCGATTAGGACGAGGATGCCCGCGATCAGCAGGTACGCCCCGGCGACGATGAGGAACGACCAGCCCGTCGCGAGGCCCAGCGACTCGATCGCCGTACGCCGCCGCGAACGAGAGCATCATCAGCGCGAAGAGGCCGAGGAACGCGGCGCCCCCGAACGCCCCGCCGCCGATCGCGGCCTTCTTCGCCTCGGTCGCGAGCTCCATCTTCGCGAGCTGGATCTCGCTGCGGACGAGCATCGAGAGGTCCTTGCTGGCGCTCGCGACCAGGTCGCCGAGCGACGGTCCGCCGGCAGCCGGCGCCTCGGTCTCCGTGGCCATGGGGTCCTCCTGCGGTCGCGCGTTCAGGGTTCTGCAGTGTTTCGCCGGGCGCCAGTCTGCCCCGTCCGGCGGCATGCTCCGGCCACGGGTGCGGTGTGAGGTTCGCCGGAGGCGGTCCCCGCCCGCAGCGTGGGAGGATCTCCGGCTATGACGGCCACCCCCGCGGACGGCGCGGCGAACCCCGGGGCCGTCCGCGCGCTCGAGGTCGAGATCGCCTGGTCCGAGCCCCGGATCTGGCGGCGGCTCCAGGTGCGCGGGGACGGCCACGCTCGACCACCTGCACGAGGTCCTCCAGGCGGCTTTCGGCTGGCAGGACTGCCACCTGCACGCGTTCGAGACCGCGTTCGGGGCGTTCGGCCGACCCGACTGGGGCCAGTTCGACGTCGTCGACTCGACCCTCGTCCAGGTGCACGAGGCCGCCGAAGTCGGCGGGACGTTCCGCTACACGTACGACTTCAACTCGGACTGGGAGCACACGCTGGTCGTCGTCGCGGCGCTCGACGCAGAACCCGGCGTCCGGTACCCGCGGTGCGTCGCCGGCGAGCGCGCGAACCCGATCGAGGACGTCGGCGGCCTCGCACGCGTACGAGTTGCTCGTCGCCGCGCTGGCCGACAAGGCGCATCCGGAACACGAGACCTACCTCGCCGCGCTGGACGACGGGGCGAGCTTCGACCCGGCCCGGTTCTCCGTAGACGAGGTCAACCGCCGTCTCGATCTGCTCTGAACCATTGCGGGCTTCGGTCCCGTCGGACACTCGCGGCGCGCGCCATCGGGTTTTGCCTCGCGTCTGGCGGCAAGGTCCCCGGAATGACTGGGAACTCCGAAGAGCCGATCGACGAAATCGCGATCCTGCAGCGCCTCGGGATGGCCGCGTTCCCGCAGCCGGCCCTGTTCGCCGCCGCGTGCGGGGAGCGGCTGCTGCCGCTGTACCGGGCGTACGCCGACGAGTTCGGCGGTGACCCGGCCGCGCTGGCGAAGGCGCTCGACTCCGTCTGGGCGACCGTCCTGCCGAACTACCGGACCAACCGACCGCGTCTGTTCGCGGACGTGCAGGATCTCTGCCCCGGCGAGCAGGACTCCGAGCTTGGCCGACTACGCGGAGCGCGCGGCTTCCGCCGTCCTGCATGCGCTGCGGACCGCCGAAACCGGCTCGCTGCAGGACGCCGTCCGGGCGGCCCGGCAGGTGACCGAGGTCGCCGCGCACGCCGCGGAGCAGCGACATCCCGACCTGGACGCCGCGGACGACCGCGGGAAGCTCGCGGCCACACCGGTGGTGCGCGAGGCGAACCTCGCGATCGCGATGGACCTCGCCCACGCGCTGACCGTCGCCCACCCGGCCGAGGCCGAGCAGGTGCGCGCGCTCGCCCGAGCCGGCGGCGAGGAACTCGCGTTCCTGGCAACGGGCTCGCGGCAGTCAGCCCAACAGGTGCCGTAGGTAGAGGCCGGGATCGTCCAGGAACGTCCTGTGGTGGCGGACGAGGTCGAGTTCGTCCCACGTCGTCTCCCGTAGGCCGTGCGCGCCGACCTCGAGGATCCGCGCGCCGGGCAGCGCGGCGACGACGGGGGAGTGGGTCGCGACGAGAATCTGCGCTGTCCCCGTCGCGGCCAGTTCGTGCAGCACCGCGACGAGCGCCAGGCAGGACGTGAACGACAGCGCGGACTCGGGTTCGTCCAGGACGAACAGCCCCGACCCGTCGAAGCGCTGGCGCAGCACCTCGAGGAACGACTCGCCGTGGCTCATTTCGTGGAACGCGGCGTCGTGCGGGCTCGGATGATCCTCGAGGTAGGTGTAGAGGCCGTGCATCGTCTCCGCGCGCAGGAAATACCCCCAGCGCGACGCCCCTGGCGAGCGGACGACCCGCAGCGCCCGCGACAGCGCCGACTCGCTCACACGAGTCTGATGGTTCGCGTGCGTCGAGCCGCCCTCCGCGTTCAGCCCGAACGCCATCGCGATGCCCTCGATCAGCGTCGACTTGCCGGACCCGTTCTCCCCGACCAGGACGGTGACCGTGCCCAAGTCGAGGCCGTCGCGCAGCGCCGCGACGGCGGGCAACGTGCCGGGCCAGGTGTCGTCCGGCACGTACTGGCCCCACAGCGGCGACGCCTCCAGCCGCTTGATCGGCCGCTGGTCTTCGAACTTCATGGACCGGACGCTAACCGAGACCTCCGACAGTGCCCTTGTGGTGCGCGCCCTCGTACGCGACGGTCAGCAAGCGGACGCGCTGGCCCTGCCCGATCCCGCCCTCCCGCGCCTTCAGGCCTGCGCTCACCTCGACGAACGGGAAGTGGACGATGCGGTGGGCGTGGTCGTCCGACTCGCTCTCCGTCGGGCCGACGAGCGTGAGCCCGAGCGTCCCGACCGCGGCGACGGCGGCCGCGTTCTCTCGGGCCTGCTCGTTGAATTGCCGCGTCAGATCCTGCACGGGCACGCCCGACCCGGCGGCGAGTGTGCCGCCGTTCGCGGCGATCCGGTAGTCGAGCACCGGCGTCTTCCCTGCGCGGTGGGTGACTCTCACCGTCGAGGACAGCGCGGTGACCGTGCCGGACGGCGTGGTCACGCTGGCGACGAACGCCCGCGACGTCCCGACGTACGTGCCGGTCATCTTGTCCAGGGCTCCGGTGGTGGTGCTCCCGGCGGCGCCGGTGGTGTCGCCGTCGTTGCCGCGGGCGGTGCCCGCCGCGTCCGTCTCGCAATGGGCGGCCCACGGGAGGCGCTCCTCGCCGAGCCCGGCGTCGTCGAGCATCCCGCGGACGTCGTTCTGGTCGGGTAGTTGTGGGCGACGGGAATGCCACTCGCCGGGGGAGAGGTTGGGCGCTGTGTCCCTGGCCTCGATCGGGTAGAGGGCGGCCCGCCTGCCGCCACCCGCGTCCGGCGGGCCGTTGTTCTCGATCAGGCCGGGTGGGCTGTACTCGGGGAGGTGGACGCCGGCGCCGACGACTCGGCACTGCGCGTACGGGACATCGAGGTCTTTGGCCAAGCCGACCGCGCTGTAGCCGAGGCTGGTCGGGATCGCCTGCGGGACGTCGGTCTGCGCCTGGACCGCCGCCGCGCTCAGGCGGAGGACGAACTCGCTGCCGCGGAAGTCGTACCGCTCGGCGGCGGTCGCGGTTGGGGCGCTCCCGAGGCCCGCGACGAGGGCGCAGCAGGCCACCGTCGTCCGTCCCGCGCGTCCTCTCATGTCGACATATCGCCGCGGGTTGGCGCGGGGTTACGTGCGGCAGTCCCCGCCCCTCCGACCGGGGGAGGCTCCGATCGCCCACCCTTGTCATCGGTTACCGGGCGGTGTCATCCGTCCTGACGGATGACACCGCCCGTTAGCGGATGACAAGAGGCGATTCGTCTCACCAGATGGTTAAGTCGGACGCGTGACTCAACCGTTCCGCCTGATCTGCGAGATCGAGCCGCCGACGCGTCCGGACCTCAAGCACGTGCGCCACCAGATCGGCGTGCTGACCCCGATCGCGGAGTCGTTTCTCGTCCCGGACAACCACATCGGGCGGGCGACGGTGTCGAGCATCGCGGTCGCGCACGAGGTCGAGCTGATGGGCGGGCGGACGGTGGCGTGCGTCAACGCGCGTGACCGCAACCTGCTCGGGTTCCGGCGTGACCTGCTGACGGCTGCGGCGTACGGGGTCGACCAGTTCCTGTTCGTGCACGGCGACAAGCCGACCGCGGGCGACCGGACGAGCCAGCTCACCGTCGGGGCGATGATCGACGAGGCGCGCGCCGCCACCGACCGCCCGGCGTTCGCCGGCGTCGGGCCGTTCCGCGTCGGCGTCACGGCCGGGCTCGGCCGGCGGCTGCCACCTTGGAAGCAGGACGCGGACTTCGCGTTCGTCCAGGTCTGCTACTCGGTCGACGCTCTGCTGCGCTGGCGCGAGGAGAACCCGGTCGACCTGCCGGTGTTCGCGGGCGTCATGGTCCTGGCGAGCGCTGGTATGGCGGAACGGCTGCGGGCGTCGATCCCCGACATCGAGATCCCGGCGGAGCTCGTCGAGCGCGTGCGGCGCGACCCCGCCGCCGGTGTCGAGGCGGCGTGCGAACAGGTTCTCGCCCTGCGCGAGACGGGCGCGTTCGCGGGCGTCCACCTCGTCCCGGTCAGCCGCTACCGCGAGGTCGCGGCCCGCCTCGAGCAGGCACTATGACGGGGCTAACCGAGGTAGATTTCGCACGTGCCGAGAGGAGTCGCTGTGAGGCGGGTGGGCGCCAAAGGCCAGGTGACGATTCCGGCGGCCGTCCGAAAGCAGCTAGGCCTGGTGCCAGGTACGGCGATCGAGTTCGTCGTCGATGGCGACACCGTGCGAATTGCTCGACCGGCGGACGCCGGCCGGGGCGTGCGACTGGTCGAGCGCTTGCGCGGCCGCGGGACAGCTCGGATGACGACCGACGAGATCTTGGCGCTCACTCGCAGCTGAGGTGCGGGCGGTTCAGTCCTCCGAGGGCGCGTCGGGGAGCTTGGCGGCGATCAGGTCCATGACGGACGAGTCGGCGAGCGTCGTGACGTCGCCGACCGCGCGGTTCTCGGCCACGTCCCGCAGGAGCCGGCGCATGATCTTCCCCGAGCGGGTCTTCGGCAGCTCCTGGACGACCATGATCTGCCGCGGCTTGGCGATCGGGCCGATCTCGGTCGAGACGTGCTTGCGCAACTCGGAGGCGATGTCGACCCCGCCGCCGTCCGCGACGCTGCCGCGCAGGATCACGAAGGCGACGATGGCCTGGCCGGTCGTCGCGTCCGCGGCGCCGACGACCGCGGCCTCGGCGACCTTCGGGTGCGAGACGAGCGCGGACTCGACCTCGGTCGTGGAGATCCTGTGCCCGGACACGTTCATCACGTCGTCGACCCGGCCGAGCAGCCACAGGTCGCCGTCTTCGTCCTTCTTCGCGCCGTCGCCGGCGAAGTAGAGGCCGGGGAAGCGCGACCAGTACGTCTCCTTGAACCGCTCGTCGTCGCCCCAGATCGTCCGGAGCATGGCGGGCCACGGCTCGGTGAGGACGAGGTAGCCGCCGTGCCCGTCCGGCACGGGTTTGCCGTCGTCGTCGATCACGTCGGCGCAGATGCCGGGCAGCGGGTTCATCGCAGAGCCGGGCTTGGTCGAGGTGACACCAGGCAGCGGGCTGATCATGATCGCGCCGGTCTCGGTCTGCCACCACGTGTCGACGACGGGGGCGCGGTTGCCGCCGATGGCCGAGCGGTACCACATCCAGGCCTCGGGGTTGATCGGCTCGCCGACCGACCCGAGGAGGCGCAGCGAACTCATGTCGTACTTCGCCGGGATCTCGTCGCCCCACTTCATGAACGTCCGGATCGCGGTGGGGGCGCAGTAGAGGATCGTGACGCCGTAGGACTGCACGATCTCCCACCAGCGGCCCTGGTGCGGGGTGTCGGGGGTGCCCTCGTACATCACCGAGGTCGCGCGGTTGGCGAGCGGCCCGTAGACGATGTAGCTGTGCCCGGTCACCCAGCCGACGTCGGCGGCGCACCAGTAGACGTCGGTGTCGGGCTTGAGGTCGAACACGGTGCGGTGCGTGTACGCCACCTGGGTGAGGTAACCGCCGGTCGTGTGCAGGATGCCCTTCGGCTTCGCGGTCGTCCCGGACGTGTAGAGCAGGTACAGCGGGTGCTCGGCGTCGAAGAACTCGCACGCGTGCTCCGCGCTCGCGTTCTCGACGGCGTCGTGCCACCACACGTCGCGCCCCTCCGTCCAGGCGACGTCCTGTTCCGTGCGGCGCACGACCAGGACGCTGCGGACGTTCGGGCACTGCTCCAACGCCGCGTCCACCGCGGGCTTGAGCGCCGACGCGGACCCGCGCCGGTACCCGCCGTCGGCGGTGACGACGACGCGGGCGTCGGCGTCGAGGATGCGGGACGCCAGCGCGTCCGCCGAGAAGCCGCCGAAGATCACCGAGTGCGGCGCCCCGATGCGCGCGCAGGCGAGCATCGTGACGACCGTCTCCGGGATCATCGGCATGTAGATCGCGACCCGGTCGCCGGCCTTCACTCCCAGCGAGGTCAGCGCGTTCGCCGCCTTGGACACCACGCGCAGCAGGTCGTCGTAGGTCAGCGAGGTCGTGTCGCCCGGCTCGCCCACCCAGTGGAACGCGACCTGCCCGCCGTGCCCGGCCTCGACGTGCCGGTCGATGCAGTTGTACGCGACGTTGAGTTTGCCGCCGACGAACCACTTCGCGAACGGCGGGTTCGACCAGTCGAGCACGTCGTCCCACTGGCGGTCCCAGCTCAGCTCGGCGGCCTGCGCCGGCCCAGAACGCCAGCCGGTCCGCCGCCGCGTACTCGTAGAGCTCGGCCTTCGCGTTCGCGTTCGCCGCGAGCTCGGCGGGCGGGTCGAACCGGCGGTTCTCGTGGAGCAGGTTGGACAGGGCGTCGTTCACGTCGGAACTCCTCGTAGCTCGTACATCGGCAGCGGCGACTTGACCCTACGTCAGACCTCAGTGGGCGGTGGCTTCCTCGGCGCCGGCGCCGGTCAGCGACCGGACCTCCATCGCCGGGTAGCGCGCCTCGGCCTCCGGGTCCTTCGACGTCAGCGTGCCGACGATGCCGAACAGGAAGCCGGCGGGGATCGAGATGATGCCGGGGTTCGACAGCGGGAACCAGCTCCAGTCGTGGCCGGTGAACAGCGCCGTCGGCGTCCCGGACACGACGGGGGAGAAGAACACCAGCCCCACGCACGTGACCAGCCCGCCGTAGATCGCCCACGTCGCGCCGCGGGTGTTGTACCGCCGCCAGAACAAGCTGAACAGGATCGGCGGCAGGTTCGCCGACGCCGCGACCGCGAACGCGAGCGCCACCAGGAACGCGATGTTCAGGCTCTGGGCGAACAGGCTCAGGACGATGGCGATGCCGCCGATGACGAACGCCGACATCTTGGCGACGCGCACCTCCTGCGCCTCCGTCGCCTGGCCCTTCTTGATGACGTTGGCGTACAGGTCGTGCGCGAACGAGGACGAGGACGTCAGCGTCAGCCCGGCGACCACGGCGAGGATCGTCGCGAACGCCACCGCGGAGATCAACGCGAGCAGGATCGCCCCGCCGTTCGACCCCGGCCCGCCGCCGACTTCCTCGGCGAGCAGGGGGGACGCCAGGTTGCCCGCCGCGTCCGCCGCCTTGATGCGCTCGGGCCCGACCAGGCCGGCCGCGCCGAAGCCGAGGACCAGCGTCATCAGGTAGAAGGAGCCGATGATGCCGATCGCCCAGAGCACCGAGTGCCGGGCGATCTTCGCGGTCGGCACGGTGTAGAAGCGGATCAGGATGTGCGGCAGGCCCGCCGTCCCGAGGACGAGGGCGAGCGCGAGGCTGATGAAGTCGATCCGCGAGGTGGCCGTGGCCCCGTACTTCAGGCCCGGGCCGAGGAACTCCTGCGGCCTCCTTGCCGCTGGCCTTCGCCGCCTCGCCGAGCATGGTGGAGACGTTGAACTTGTACTCGATCAGCACGAGCGTGACGACGATGATCGTCCCGCCCATGAGCAGGACGGCCTTGACGATCTGCACCCAGGTCGTGCCGCGCATGCCGCCGACGGTCACGTAGACGATCATCAGCGCGCCGACGATCACGATCGTCAGGTTCTTCGCCAGGTCGCTCTCCGCGCCGATCAGCAGGCTGACGAGCTTGCCCGCGCCGGCCATCTGGGCGAGCAGGTAGAAGATCGAGACCACGATCGTGGACGTCGCCGCCGCCGTCCGGACAGGGCGTTGCCGCATGCGGAACGACAGGACGTCGGCCATCGTGTAGCGCCCGGAGTTGCGCATGAACTCCGCGACCAGCAGCAGCGCGACCAGCCAGGCGACGAGGAAGCCGATCGAGTACAGGAACCCGTCGTAGCCCGACAGCGCGATCGCGCCGGAGATGCCGAGGAAGCTCGCCGCCGACATGTAGTCGCCGGAGATCGCGAGACCGTTCTGGAACCCGGTGAACGAGCGCCCGCCCGCGTAGTAGTCGGCGGCGGTCTTGTTCTGCCGGCTCGCGACCAGCGTGATGTAGAGCGTGATCAGGACGACGATCCCGAACAGGACGATCGTCAGCGCGCGGGAGCTCATGCGGTCGGCTCCTTCGGGGAGCCGGCGACCTCGCGCCGTCGTAGCGCGCTCGCAGCTCGGCGGACGAGCGGGTCGACGTCGCGGTCCGCGCGGCGGGAGTAGTACCAGGCGATCCCGAACGTGCTGACGAACTGGAGCAGCCCGAACAGCGAGGCCGACGTTGACGCGGCCCGCGACCTCGTGCGCCATGAAGTCGTGCGCGTACGTCGCGAGCAGGACGTAGAGGAAGTACCAGGCGAGGAAGCCGAGCACCAGCGGGAGCACCAGCCGGCGGAACCGGCGGCGCAGTTCCGAGAACTCCGGGCTGTCGTAGATCTCGAGCGTAGGCCACCTCGTTCTCGGTGGCGCGCCGGGCCCCGAAGGGGATGTCCTGTGGGGCCGGGTCCTGCGGCGCCGGATCGGGTGGCTGGCTCACGGGCGCACCTCTCGGGAGAAGGGCAAACTGGGCGCGACGAGCGAGTTGCGGCCCTGGCAGAGTCGTGACCTCCCGCCGCCCCGAGTGGCCGCGACTCGCGCCGGGCGGGCAGGCCCGGGACGAGCTGTCGGTCCCGTGCGCCGAGCGGTCGGACGCTCGCGCCTGGAGCCGACTCGACGCCCTGTGCCCACTAGGGGTGATCTTTACGCCCCCGCGGCGGATAGCGTCCCGCCATGACGTCGAAGTCGGCATTTCTCACGACCGCCGTTGCAGTCGTATGTCACGGGGCACTCCAGCGCCCCGGACGACATCCTCACCGACCTCGCGGCGGAGACCGCGGCGCTCGGGGGCGATCTCGTCCATGCAGATCGCGGCCGAGCAGGGCGCGTTCATGGGCATGCTCGCCCGGTTGCTGCGCCCGAGGTTCGCGGTCGAGGTCGGCACCTTCACCGGGTACTCGGCGATCTGCGTCGCGCGCGGCCTCGCCCCCGGCGGGCGGCTCCTGTGCTGCGACGTCTCCGAGGAGTGGACCGCGGTGGCGCGGCGGTACTGGGACCGCGCCGGGGTCGCGGACCGCATCGACCTGCGCCTGGCGCCCGCGCTCGAGACCCTGCGGGCGCTGCCGGCCGACCCGTCGATAGACCTGGCGTTCGTCGACGCGGACAAGACCGGCTACGCCGCGTACTGGGACGAGATCGTCCCGCGTCTGCGGCCCGGCGGCGTCGTGCTGGTCGACAACGTCCTGTGGTCGGGGAAGGTCGTCGACGCTGACGGTCAATCGACGACGACACGGTCGCGCTGCGGGCGTTCAACGACCACGCGGCCGCCGACGAGCGGGTCGAGCTGGTCATGCTCCCGCTCGCCGACGGCCTGACGATGGCGCGTCGTCTCGACGGTTGATCTCCCTTATCGACACGCGTTATTGACGCACCGTCAGGTTCGCCGGGTGCGGCGCCAGTCGTCCCGGTCGAGGTCGAGGCTCTCGGGCACGTGCAGCCGGACCATGATCCGGTTGACGCCGGTCGGGATCCGGCGCGGGCGTCAGCAGGGAGACCCCGATCATCACCGCGAAGGCGGCGGGCACGGTGATCGCGGCCGGGTAGGCCAGCAGCGCCCCGGGCCAGCCGGAGCCCGGCCCGCCCACGATCGTGACGACGACGGCCGAGCCGGCGAGGATCCCGCCGGTGAGCATGCCCGCGGCCGCGCCGACCGTGGACAGCCGCCGCCACCAGATCCCCAGCACCAGCAGCGGGACAGAACGTCGAGGCGGCCACGGAGAACGCGAGGCTGACGGCGTCCGCGACGGACAGCTCGCCGGCCGCCGCGGCGAGCCCGAACGGCACCGCGGTGGCGACGACGGCCGCGATCCGGAACGTGCGGATGCCGCCGTGGAAGAGGTCCTGGGACAGGACGCCGGCGACCGACATGATCAGGCCGGACGCCGTCGACAGGAACGCCGCGAACGCGCCGGCCGTGACGAGGGCGCCGAGCAGCTCCCCGCCGAGGCCGTCGATCATCCTTCTCCGGCAGGACGAGGACGACCGCGTCCGTCCGCCCAGTCATCAACAGCTCGGGCGCGTAGAGCCGGCCGAGGGCGCCGAACACCGCCGGCGCGAGGTAGAAGGCGCCGAGCAGCGCGAGGACGACCAGCGTCGTCCGGCGCGCGGCGCGCCCGTCGGGGTTCGTGTAGAACCGGACGAGGACGTGCGGAAGCCCCATCGTGCCCAGCAGCGTGGCGAGGATCAGCGAGTACGTGATGTAGAGCGAATGCTCGCGGCCGCCGGAGAGCGGCTGGGCCCACTCCGCGTTCGTCGTGGTGGCGAGCTCCGCGTTGACCGGCACGGCGGCGCCGGCCTCGAAGGTCAGCTCCGCCCCGTCCCGGACGGTGTGCATGCCCGGCGCCAGCGAGACCGACGCGCCGTCGTAGCGGAGCCCGTCGACCTGGCCCTGCACCTTGACGATCGCCAGCTCGCCGACCCGGACGTTCACGTCGGCCTGCACCGACACCGTCGTCGTCTCGCGGAAGCGCGGGACGGTGTCGCCGGTCAGCGCCGGCTCCGCGTCCGCCCGCCAGACGAGCAGCAGGAAGATCGCCGGCAGCATGATCGCGGTGAGCTTCACCCAGTACTGGAACGCCTGCACGAAGGTGATCGAGCGCATGCCGCCCGCGGCCACGTTCGCGACGACCACGACCGCAACGACGAGCTCGCCGACCCAGACGGGGGCGCCCGTGATCGTCCGCAGGGTCAGGCCCGCGCCCTGGAACTGCGGCATCAGGTACAGCCAGCAGATCCCGACGACGAGGACGCTGGCGAGCGCCGCGGATCCGGGTGGACTGCAGCCGCGCCTCGGTGAAGTCGGGCAGCGTGTACGCGCCGGAGCGGCGCAGCGGCGCCGCGACCAGGGCGAGCAGGATCAGGTAGCCGCCGGTGAACCCGACGGGCAGCCAGAGCAGGTCGGCGCCGAAGGTCAGGATCAGCCCGGCGACGCCGAGGAAGCTCGCCGCCGACAGGTACTCCCCGCCGATCGCGGAGGCGTTCCACAGCGGCGAGACGCTGCGGGAGGCGACGTAGAAGTCCGACGTGGTCCGGGAGAAGCGCAGGCCGAACGCGCCGATCACGGTCGTCACGACGACGACGAGGACGACGGCGCCGACCGCGTACCCGCTGATCACCGCGGGCTCACCGGCGGACCAGGTCCGCGAACTTGCGCTCGTTGCGCTCGGCCGCGCGCACGTACACCCAGCCGCCGGCGACGAGCGCCGGGTAGGCCAGCACGCCGAGGGTCAGCCACGGCAGCGCGAGGCCGGCGACCCGGGTCTCGCGCAGCTCGGGAATCTGCGCGAACAGCAGCGGCAGGCCCGCGATGACCAGGGCGACCACCGCGCAGACCGAGAGCGCGAGGCCGAGCTGAGCCCGCACGAGCGAGCGCAGGTAGACCTCGCCGACCGCGGTCTGCTCGTCGAGGTCCCGGACGGCGCCGCGGGCGGCGACCCCCGGGGTCGTGCGGGTACGCGGGCTGGTGACGACGACCCGGCGGGGCGGGGCGTCCAGCGGGGTCTGCGGCGGTTCCGGCTGCGCTGGGGCGGGGTCCGCCGGCGGTTCGGGCGCGCTCACCCGCGGCTCGCCGGGCCGGCGCGCGCCCGGCCGGGACCGGCGGACGAGGACGTCCCGCAGCTGCCGGGTGTGCCGGCGGCTGACGGCGAGCTCCTCGTCGCCGAGCACGACGCTGCACCGCCCCGGGGCGAAGCGCACCTCGACGACGTGCGCGACCGCGACGAGGTAGCTGCGGTGGATGCGGATGAAGCCCGCGTCCGCCCAGCGCTCCTCGAGCGTCGCCATCGGGACGCGCACGAGGTGCCCGCCGTCGGCGGTGTGCAGGCGCGCGTAGTCGCCCTGGGCCTCGACGTAGCGGATGTCGGCCCGGGAGATGAAGCGGGTGACCCCGCCCAGCTCGATCGGGATCGTCTCGTCCTCGGCCGGGAGGGCGGCCGACCCGGGCCGGCGGCGGAGCGTCCAGCTGCGCGACGACCCGGCAGATCGCCACGTCCAGCCATTCCTGGCGGATCGGCTTGAGCAGGTAGTGCGCGGCCGCCAGCTCGAAGGCCGACACCGCGTGGTCGTCGTAGGCGGTCACGAACACGACGGGCAGGGCCGTTCGCCCAGCGCCAGCTCCTGCGCGAACGCGACCCCGGACTTGCCCGGCATCCGGATGTCGAGGAACACCCCGTCGACCTCGAGCTCGGGGTCGGCGAGCAGGCGCTCGGCCTCGTCGGCGTTCGTCGCCGTCAGGACGCGGCTCACGCCGCGGGTTCTGCCGCAGCAGGTAGGCCAGGTCGGCGAGGGCCGGCGCCTCGTCGTCCACCGCCAGCACGGTCAGGCCGCCCCGCTTCTGGTGCCCGCTCGAGTTCACGCCCGCACCCCCGGATGGAACTTCGGAACCCGCATGCTGACCTTCGTCCCGGCGCCGGGTGCGGTCGCCACGCTGAGCCGGTACGCGTCGCCGAAGAACGTCCGCAGGCGCTCGTCGACGTTGCCGAGCCCGACGCTGTCGGAGCCGGGCTCGCCGGCGAGCGCCGCCCGCACGCGTTCCGGCACCATGCCGACGCCGTCGTCCTCGACGCTGATCAGGCACTCGCTGCCGAGGTCCTCGGCGAGGATCGTCACGTGGCCGACGCCCGGCTTGGTCTCGAGCCCGTGCCGCACGGCGTTCTCCACGAGGGGCTGCAGGCACAGGAACGGGACGGCCACGGGCAGCACCTCCGGCGCGACCACGCAGCGTGACCTGAAGGCGGTCGCCGAACCGGGCGCGCTCGAGCAGCAGGTACCGGTCGATGGAGCGCAGCTCGTCCGCGAGCGTGGTGAAGTCGCCGCTGCGGCGGAACGAGTACCGGGTGAAGTCGGCGAACTCGAGCAGCAGTTCGCGGGCGCGCTCCGGGTCCGTCCGGACGAACGAGGCGATCGCGGTCAGCGAGTTGTAGATGAAGTGCGGGGAGATCTGCGCGCGCAGCGCGCGCACCTCGGCCTCGGCGACCCGGGTGCGGCTGGCGTCCAGCTCGGCGAGCTCGAGCTGGCCGGAGACCCAGTGGCCCGTCTCGTCGACCGCGCGGACGAGGCTCGCGGACGTCCCGTCCACGTAGGCGGCGAGCGTCCCGATCACGACCTCGCCCGTGACGAGGGGGGTGACGACGACGTCGCGGATGCTGCCCTGCGGGTCGGCGCGGGCCTCGAGGACCTGGGTGCGCCCGGTCCGCATGACCTCCGCGGCGTGCTCGAGGGCGTGCGGGCCGTGCGTGGTCTCGCCGGCGCCGTCCCAGGTCAGCAGGCGGACGCCGTCGGTGATCGCGACCGCCTCGGAGCCGAGCAGGTCGCGCAGGTGCTTCGCGGCTCGGGCCGTGCCGACCGCGGTCAGGCCGCCGCGCAGCCCGGGGGAGGCGAGCGAGGCGGTGTGCAGGGTGTCGAAGGTGGCGCGGTCGGCGCGGGTGCCGAGGTCGCGGCGGCTGCCGGTCAGGCGCCACAGGGCGACGAGGCAGACGGTGCCGACGGCGGCGACGAGCGCCGCGATCAGCACGCTTGCCAGCTCGCCCATGAGGTGGGACCCCGCCCGTAGTGTCCGTAAAAACGTGAGTCGTGTGGGATTGTCAGCCGCTTCCTCCCGGACGTTAGCGTCTCCGGGCATGACCACACGTGAGGACCCGTTCGCTTCTGTGGCCGCGTTGCCCGGCGTCGCCGACGCGGTGGCGGCCGCGCGGGACGCGGTCGACCGGCTGAGCGGGCACGGCGTGCTGCGGCTGAGGCAGGCGGACGTGGCCGCCGAGACGGCCCTGCGGGGTGCGCGCGCGTCCGCGGCGCTCGAGGGCGCGGACGTCGAACTGGACGCGCTGCGCTCGGGTGCCGCGTTCGACGACCCGGTCGCCGGGCCGACCGCGCGGGCCGCCGTGCGGATCTCGACGGAGTACGGGTTGCTCACCGCGGTGTGGGCGCGCGCGCCGCGGCAGGCCCTCGCGCGGCTGCACGTCGTCGCCGGCGCGGACGCGGTCGACCCCGACGCGCTGGGCCGCCCGTCCTCCGCGGCGGCCGCCGCCCGGCTGGACCAACTGGCCGACCTGCTCCTGGTGCCGACCACCGCGCCGGCGATCGTGGTGGCCGCGCTCGTGCACGGCGAGATCCTCGCGGCGAACGCGTTCGGCTGGGGCAACGGCCTGGTCGCGCGAGCGGCGGGCACGCCTCGTCCTGGTCGGGCGCGGGGTGGACCCGAAGGGCCTCGCGGCGCCGGAACCCGGTCACGTCGAACTCGGTCTGACGGAGTATCAGGTGGCGCTCGCCGGCTACGCGGGCGGCACCGCGGAGGGCGTCGCCGGCTGGGTCCGGCACTGCGCGCGGGCGCTGCTGCTCGGGGCCCGCGAGGGCACCGCGGTCTGCTCGTCGCTGCGCGGGGCCGGGTGAATCTGACGGGTCGAAGCGATATCTGACGGTGCGGTTCGAGCCGAAGGGTCCGGACGCGCGAACGGCGCTCCCGAAGGAGCGCCGCCGCTGAGGACGCGTCAGTTCGGGGTAGCAAGCGTCCAGTTCATTTCGTCGGACCAGGTCAAGCCTGTCTCGACGGCCCGTACATGGGCAGATAGCCGCGTGGGTACCCGATTGCCGCGTTCGGTGTGGGTGTCCCGGTAACCGCGGAACGGTGCCCGTTTCTCCCTACCGAGATCAGGTCTAACAGCCCTTCCGGACGGCGCGGAAGACCTGGCCGCAGTTCTTTACCCTCGTCGGCGGCGTGTTGCCCCGCATGGAGTAACAACCCGCCAGTAGCTGGAAATTGGTGCGCGAACGTGCTTCCGGACGGTGCCGGTCAGGCCTCGCGGCGGCGGGCGACCCACCACACGGCGGCCGCGGTGGCGGCTCCCGCGGCGGCTGCGGTGGCCGCCACGACCGTGCGGCTCGGGCCGCGGGATGGAGGGCATCCGCTGGCGCATCGAGACCGGGCCGGCTGAACACGAGCACGGGCCAGCCGCGGGTCTGGCACTCCTTGCGCAGCGTCCGGTCCGGGTTCACGCCGAACGCGTGGCCGACCGCCTCGAGCATGGGCAGGTCGGTCGAGGAGTCGCTGTAGGCGTACGAGCGGGACAGGTCGAAGCCCTCGCGGACGGCCATCTCCTGGATCGCCGTCGCCTTGTTCTCCCCGTACGCGTAGAACTCGATCTCGCCCGTGTAGCAGCCGGTGTCGTCCACGGCCATCCGGGTGGCGATGACGCGGTCGGCCCCGAGCATCTCGCCGATCGGCTCGACGACCTCCGTGCCGGACGTGCTGACGATGACCACGTCCCGGCCGGCGAGGTGGTGCTCCTCGATGAGGTCGGCCGCCTCGTCGTAGATGAGGGGGTCGATCAGGTCGTGCAAAGTCTCGGCGATGATCTCGCGCACCTGGTGGACGTCCCAGCCCGCGCAGAGCGACGACAGGTACTTGCGCATCCGCTCGATCTGGTCCGCGTCCGCCCCGCCCGCGAGGTAGACGAACTGCGCGTACGCACTGCGCAACACGGCGCGACGGTTGATCAGTCCGCCCTGGTAGAACGGCCGGGAGAACGCCAGCGCACTCGAGGTGGCGATGACCGTCTTGTCGAGGTCGAAGAAGGCGGCGGCACGCAGCGGTCGGGGCTGGACGGGTTGGTCGGGCACGCTGCCGAGGATAATGGCGGCGAAGTTTTTACGGACTCCGGCCGCCTCCTGTTTACGAGAAGGGGCGTTCGGGTACACCATGGGACGTGCCGGTCGATATTGACCGCGCCAACCCGGTTCGGCTCCTCCCCCCCGAGTCGGACCGTGGCGACGGCCCCCGCTCTCCCCCCCGGCGGGGGCCGTCCTCTGCTTAGGGTCAGGTCACGAGCCCGGTCGCCTCTCGAGGCGGCCGGGCTCCCGGGGTTTTCCTGAGGTTTGCTCCCGTCCGGTCAGTGGCCCTACCGGATCGTCGACGAGCCCTTACCTATCGCACCGTCACTATCCGGTCGCGCAGGGTACGTGCACGTGCAATCACATGGGAATTGTTCGTTTTCACAGAATTGAAAACGCTCTGAACACTTGACCGAAAACTTTCCACAGCCTCGCAGGGGGGTCCCGTCGTCCACAGGCAGGCCCGCGAGGGCCCCGCCCGGCGGCGGACCGCGGCACGGTGCTCGGGTCCGCATCGCACCCGGGAGGTCCCGTGCCCACCAGCCACTACACCCGTCCGCAGGAACCGGCCCGGCAACGGCGCCCGCTGATCGTCACTGGCGACCCCGACCTGCTCGACGACCTCCTCCGCGTCGCCGCGGCCGCGGGAGCCGACGCCGAGGTGCGTGACCGAGGCGGGCGGGGCCCGCCGGTCCTGGGTCGGGGCGCCGCTCGTCCTCGTCGGGGCGGACGCCGCCGCCGACGTCGTGCGCCGCGGCCTCCCGCGCCGGGCGAACACCGTGCTCGTCGGTCGCGACCTGGACGACGCAGGGGTGTGGCAGCTCGCCGTCAACCTCGGCGCCGCCGAGGTGGCGTTCGTGCCGGAAGGCGAGGCGTGGCTCGCCGAGCGCATCGCGGACGCGGTCGAAGGCCCCGGGCGCGGCCGCGCAGGTCGTCTGCGTGGTCGGGGGCCGCGGCGGGGCAGGCGCCAGCACCCTGGCCGTCGCCCTCGCGCTGACGGCCACGAGCCGGCGGCTGCGGTGCCTACTGCTCGACGCCGACCCGCTCGGCGGCGGGCTCGACCTCGTCCTGGGCGGGGAAGACCAGCTGGGCGTGCGCTGGCCGGAGCTCGCCGACGCGCACGGCCGGGTCAACGGCGCGGCCCTGCGCGACGCGCTGCCGGCGTTCGACGGCCTGACCGTCCTGTCGTGGGACCGCGGCGACCTACTGAGCATCCCCGCCGACGCGATGCTCAGCGTTCTGGGCGCCGGGCGGCGCAGCTTCGACCTGATCGTCGTCGACCTGCCGCGGCGCCCCGACGCGGCCGCCGAGGAGGCGCTCGCCCAGGCGACCCACACGCTGCTGGTGGTGCCGGCCGAGGTGCGGGCGACCGCGGCGGCCGCGCGGGTCGCCACCGCCCTCGCGGAGTTCACCGCCGACATCCAGGTCGTGGTCCGGGGGCCGGCCCCGTCCGGTCTGTACTGCCGACCGGGTGGCGGCCAGCCTGGGCCTGCCGCTGGCCGGTTACGTCCGGGCCGAACGCGGCGCGGCGGAGGCGCTCGAGCGCGGCGAGGCGCCGGGGGCCCGCGGCCGGGGGCCGCTGGCGCTGTTCTGCCGCGGCTTCCTCGACGACCTCGACGCGGGTCCGTCCTGGGAGCACTGCGCATGACGCCGCGGGAACGCTTCCCGCGGCCGCGGAAGGCGCGCGACCTGCTCGACCGGGTCCGGGCCCGGCTCGCGACCGCCGACGCGGAGCCGACGCCGGCCCGGGTCGCCGCGGCCCTGCGGGCCGAGGGGCGAGTGCTGGGGGACGCGGCCGTGCTCGGCGTGGTCGGCACGCTCCGCGCCGAGCTCGCCGGGGCGGGCCCGCTGGAGGCGCTGCTGCGCGACCCGGCGGTGACGGACGTCCTGGTCAACGCGCCGGGGGAGGTCTGGGTCGACCGCGGGCGCGGGCTGGAGCGCGCGGCCGCGTCGTTCGCCGACGACGCCGCCGTGCGCCGGCTGGCCCAGCGGCTGGTGTCCGCGGCGGGGCGCCGCCTCGACGACGCGTGCCCGTTCGCCGACGCCGTCCTGCCGGACGGGACCCGGCTGCACGCCGTGCTCGCCCCGGTCGCCGTCGGCGGCACCGCCGTCTCGCTGCGGGTGCCGCGGCGGCGGGCGTTCACGCTGGCGGAGCTCGTGGCCGCCGGGTCCGTGCCGCCCGCCGGCGCCGCGTGGCTGTCGGCGCTCGTCGCCGGCCGGCTCGCGTTCCTGGTCACCGGCGGCACGGGCACCGGCAAGACCACGCTGCTGTCGAGCCTGCTCAGCCTGGTCGACCCCGGCGAGCGGCTGATCCTGGTGGAGGACTCGCGCGAGCTGCGGCCGGCCCACCCGCACGTGGTGCGGCTGGAGGCCCGGCCGCCCAACGTCGAGGGGGCCGGGGCCGTGACGCTGCGCGACCTCGTCCGGCAGGCCCTGCGGATGCGGCCGGACCGGCTCGTGGTCGGCGAGGTCCGCGGCCCGGAGGTCGTCGACCTGCTCGCCGCGCTGAACACCGGCCACGAGGGCGGTTGCGGGACCCTGCACGCCAACGCGGCGGCGGAGATCCCGGCCCGGCTCGAGGCGCTGGCCGCTGCCGCCGGGATGGGCCGGGCGGCGCTGCACAGCCAGCTGGCCGCCGGCGTCGACGCGGCCGTCCACCTCGTCCGCGACGGGGCGGGGCGGCGGGTCGCCGAGGTCGGGGTGCTCGCCCGCAGCGGCGGCGGCGCGGCCGCGCTGGTGCCGGCGCTGGTATTCGAAGCCGGCGGCGTGGAGCGCTCGGAGCCTGGCGCCACGCGGTTGGCGGAACTGCTCCGCAGGAGGGGCGTCGTCGTGCCGGGCGAGTCCGGGCGCGGCGGCCCTGGGTCGGGCGGTGCTGGGGCGGCCAGTCCTGGGGCGGACAGTCCTGGGGCGGACGACCTGGGGGCGGGCGGCCTGGGGTCGGGCGGCCTGGGGTCGGGCGAGGTCGAGCCCGGCGCGGTCGGAGCGGGCCGGTGAGCGGGGCGGTCGCGTCGGCGGCCTTGGCCGCGGGGGCGTGCTGGGTGGGGCTGTCGACGGGGGCCGGCGGCCTGCTCCTGCGCCGGACGCGCCCGGCGGCGGGGTCGACGCGGGTCGCGCCGGTGCACTCGGCCGCCGCGGCCCGCTGGGTGGCGGGCGGGGTTGCCGCCGGGCTAGCCGCCTGGGTCACCCAGCGGCCGATCCTCGTACTCGTGGCTCCCGGGCTGGCCGTCGTGCTCGTCCGGATCCGGCAGGCGGCCGTGGCGCAGCGCCGGGCCGCGGCCGAACGGGCGCTGGTGCGGGAGTTCGCCGGCGTCCTCGCCGCGGAGCTGCGCGCCGGGCGCCCCGCCCGCGCGGCGCTGGGCGCCGCAGCATCGGAGGCGCGAGCGAGCGCCTCGTCGGCAAGCGGGGCTGCGGTCGGCGGCGCTGCGGGGTGGGCCGGTGCGGGGTGGGCGCGGTTTGTCGGAGCGGCAGGCGCCGGGGCGGAGTGGGCCGGCCCGGTGGCGGCGGCGGCGTCGTCCGGGGCGGACCCCGCGGGCGTGCTGGCGGCCGCGGCGGTGGCCCCGGGCGCGGAGGGCCTTCGGGACGTCGCGGCGTGCTGGCGGGTCGCCGAGCACACCGGCGCGGGGCTGGCCGCCGGGCTGGGCGCTCGTGGCGCAGGGCCTGCGCGACCGCGAGGCGCACCGGGCGCAGCTCGCGGCGCAGCTCGCGGGCGTCCGGGCGAGCGGTTACCTGCTGGCGGCGCTGCCCGCGTTCGGGTTGCTGCTCGGTTGCGGGCTGGGTGCCGACCCGGTCGAGGTGCTGCTCACGAGCACCGCGGGCAACGTGGCGCTGGCCGCGGGGCTCGCCCTGGACGTCGCGGGCGTGGCCTGGCTGGCCCGGCTCGCCCGATCCGCCGAGGCCGCGGGGTGAGCGCGCGATGAGGCCGGTCGTGGCTCTGACGGCGGGCGTCCTGGCCGGGCTCGCGGTCCACGTGGGCGGCGCGGGGACGGCCGCAGGAAGGCGACGGGTCACGGCGTTCGGGCCGGTGTTCGGACCGGCGCTTGCGGCTCGGGGTCGGCCGAGCGTGCGGCCGGGGTCGCGGTCCGCAGGGCGGGCGGTGGGGCCCGCGGGCCGAATCGCGGCCGGCGCCTCGGTGGTCCTCGCTGCCCTCGTGCTCGGCGGCGTGGCGGCGGCCGGCGTCGCCGGGGCGGCGTTCGCCGTCCTGGACCGCCGGTTGGCGGGTGCGCAGTCGCGGGCGACGCGTGCGCGCCGGGCCCGGATCGGCGCCGACCTGCCGGCGGCGGCGGACCTCCTGGCGGCCTGCCTGGCCGCGGGGAGCCCACCGGCGGAGGCCGCCGAGGCGGTCGCCGACGCCGTCGGTGGGCCGGCGGGGGAAAGCCTGCGCCGCGTGGTGGCGCTGCTGCGGCTCGGCGGCGACCCCGTCAGGTGCTGGCAGGGGCTCGGCGCCGAGCCGCAACTGGCGGCGCTGGGGCGGGCGATCGCCCGGGCGGTCGAGTCCGGGACGCCCCTCGCGCCGGTGGTAGCCGCCGAGGCGGCGCAGTGCCGGGCCGGGCGCCGGCTCGCGGGCGAGGCCGCGCTGGCCCGGGTGGGCGTCTTCGCGACCGCCCCGCTCGGCCTCTGCTTCCTCCCCGCCTTCGTCCTGATCGGGGTGGTGCCCGTCGTGCTCTCGCTCGGCGCGAACGTGCTCAGTTGACGGTCGAGCCAGCTCCCGTCTGCGCCGGGTGCGAGGCCGCCGGCGGGTCGCTCGCCAGGCCGGAGAGGCGCATCGCCAGCGCGTGCCGGACGGGCGGCAGGCTCGCCGCCGCGTGCATGACGACGTTGCGCGCACGGGCGGGCAGCCCGGACCGGGTCGCCGCCTTCGTCATGGTCCCCGTCTCGGCGACGATCTTGCGGCCGATGGGCCGGCGCAGTTGTGTGTACTGCGCCAGCCGGGCGGGCCCTTCGCCGCCGGCCAGGGCGCCCGCGAGCAGGTCGCCGAGCGCGACGGCGTCGCGGATGCCGAGGTTCATGCCCTGGCCCCCGGCCGGGCTGTGGACGTGCGCCGCGTCCCCGGCGAGGAACACCGGCCCCGACTGGTAGGCGGCCGCCAGGCGGTGGTGGACCCGGAAGCGCGAGCTCCACGCCACCTCGTCCACCGCGGCGCGAGTGGTGGCCGGGCCGCGGTCGGCGAGGAGGCGGGCGATGTCGTCCCGGGTGGGGTGTTCGGGGGCGTCCGCCACCGTGGCCACGATGCGATGGCGGCCGTGCGGCAGCGGAGCCGCGACGACGAGGCCGGCGGGAGAGGCGAACAGGTGCACCTCGTCCTGCGGAAGGTCCCAGGTCAGGCGGACGTCGGCGAGGACGAACGAGTGCGGGTAGGCCCCCCCCTCGAACGCGATGCCGGACAGCTCGCGCACCGCGCTGTGCATCCCGTCGGCGCCGACGACGTAGCGGGCGTCGACCCGGCTGCGGCTGCCGTCGGCGTCCGTGAGGACGGCTTCGACACCGTCCGCGCCGGTCGCCAGGCCCGTCAGCTTCGCAGCCGGCGGTGATCGTCCCGCCGAGCTCGGCCAGGCGGTCGGCGAGCAGGCGCTCGGTGTCCTGCTGGGGGATCATCAGCGCGTAGGGGTACGGAGTCGGCAGGGTGCTGAAGTCGATCCGGGCGAGGACGCGGTCGCGATCGCGCACAGCGAAGGTCGGGACGGGGACGCCGGCGGCGAGGAGCCGCTCGGTCACGCCGAGACCGTCCAGCACCTCGAGGGTGCGGGCGTGCACGACGGCCGCCCGGGACGTGTGCGCGGACAGCGGCGCCGGGTCGACGACGAGGTGGTCGACCCCGCGGGCCGCGAGCACGCAGGCCACGGCCAGGCCGGTGGGGCCCGCGCCGACTACGAGGACGTCGGTTCGTGCGTTTCCTGCGGCCATCTCTGCCTCCCGGAGAAGTTTGCCAACGTTTGTTGACAAACTCACCGTACGGCAGGCGAGAGCGTTTTGCCAACGGGTGTTGACTTACTATTCGAGGATGGCCTTCACCGAACGTTCCCGTCCCGCCCGCGAGGCGGTGCTCGCCGCGGCCCGCCGGGCGTTCGCCACGGAGGGGTACGAGCGCACGACCATCCGCGCCGTGGCGTCGGACGCGGGCGTGGACCCGGCGATGGTGATCCGCTACTTCGGCAGCAAGGAGGCCCTGTTCGCCACGGCCGTCGAGGTCGACCTGCACCTGCCGCGCCTGGCCGGCGTGGCCCCCGAAGATCGCGGAAAGGTGCTGGCCCGGCACTTCGTCGGGCTCTGGGACGACGAGCCCACCGCAGGGATCCTGCGCGTCCTCCTGCGCTCCGCGTCGACCCACGAGATCGCCGCCGAACGGATCCGCGCTGTGTTCGCGGGGCAGGTCCTCGCCCTGGCCGGCCCGGCCGGAGCCACCCCCGAAGGGCGGCAGCGGGCGGTCCGGCTCAGTTCCTACGTCCTGGGGACGGCCCTGTGCCGGTACGTGGTCGAGCTCCCGCTGCTCGCCGAGCTGGACGCCGCCGACCTGGTCGACACGATGGCGCCGGTCATCCAGGCGATCCTCGACCTCTGACCCGGTTCCTTTGCGCCTGCCGTCGGCGGCCCGCAGGCCCGACCGGCCGGTGCCGTCCGGCAGCTAGGGATGCACGTTGCAACGCCTGAGGCGTGGATTCGCCCGCCGGCGCCCCCCTGGTTTCACCTCGCATCCGTGGCCGTCGCCGGCCGGGGCCTAGGCCCCCGGGTCCCCCTGGGGCGCGTTCGTGCCCCGCCCGTCGTCCGCGCGGGCCGGTTTGATGGAGCTGTGTCCGTGCGTGCGGTGTCGTCGGGCCGGGCCTACGCGGGCGGGATTTCCGGGACGACCCCGCAACGCTCGCAGGGGGCGGGCGGGTCCTGCGGGCGGAACGCGCCGCACTCCGCGCAGACCCGGTGCAGCCAGCAGGCGTCGTCGCCGCCAGGCGGGTCGGCGGGCGGGCGTGGGTCCATCTCGCCATGATGCCCCGCGGACCACGGGACGCGTCGTCCACAGGTCGCGGCGGCCGGGAATCCGTCCACAGAAGGTCCTCGGGGCGCGCGCGTCCGGCCGCGCCCGGCCAGGGTGGGGATCTCGCCGGCGACCGCTGTGGCCTCCGGCCCGGAAGGGGGATTCCCATGCAGCACAGGGTTTTCGGGCAGCGGCAGGCGCTCTGCCGGCAGCGCGTGTCGAGTCACCGCTGGTGGCGGCCGCTGCGCGGGGACGACCGCGGGATGAGCACGGCCGAGTACGCGCTCGGGCACGCTGGCGGCCTGCGCGTTCGCGGCGGTGCTGATGAAGGTGCTGACGGGCGACAAGGCGTCGTCCTTACTCGCCGGGCTGATCGAGCGCGCCCTGACCAGCTTCTTCTGACGGGCAGTCAGGTGAGAACGCGAAAGGCCGGGGACCGCGGGATCGGTGACGGCCGAGTTCGCGGTGGCGCTCCCGGCCGTCGTGCTCGCGCTGGCGGCCTCCCTGTGGGCCCTGTCCGCGGCCGAGTCGACGATGCGCTGCGTCGACGCCGCCCGGGCCGGGGCGCGGGCGGCGGCGCGGGGCGAGGTCCCGGGCGCGGTCGAGGCGGCCGCGCGTTCGGTCGGCCCGGCGGGCGCGGTGGTCGACGTCAGCAGCTCGGGCGGGCTGGTGACCGTCGTCGTCCGCGCGACGGTGTCGCCCGGGGGGTCGCTGCTCGCGCACCTGCCCGGGCTCACGGTCTCCGGTCGGGCGGTCTCGGCCGTCGAGTCGACGGGGGTGGTGCCGTGAGAGGGGAGCGGGGGTCGGCGACGATCACGGTGTTGGTCGTCGTCCTGCTGGTGTGGTTCGCGGGCCTCGCCGGGGTAGCTGTGACCCAGGCCCTGACGGTGCGTCACCAGGTCGCGGCGGCAGCGGATCTGGCCGCGCTGGCGGCGGCGGAGGCCGTGCTCGGCGGGCCGGGCTCGGCGTGCGCGGCGGCGGCGCGAGTTGCCGAGGCGAACGGTGCGCGCCTGACCGCGTGCGAGGTCTCGGGTCAGATCACGGAGGTTGTGGTCGAGGCGCACGTGCGCGGGCCGGTCGGCAGGTCGCACGCCGTCCGGGCGAGGGCGCGGGCGGGCCCGGCCGCGGACTCCACCGGGACGTCGGGGTTCGCCACGTCCGGGTCGCGGCCGGCGAGCAGCACGTCGAGCAGGGCGACGGCGCCGGCCTTGTCGAGCGGGTTGTTGCCGTTACCGCACTTGGGCGACTGGACGCAGGACGGGCAGCCGGCCGTGCACTCGCAGGACGCGATCGCGTCCCGCGTGGCGCCCAGCCAGGCGGCCGCTGCCTGGAACCCGCGCTCGGCGAAACCGGCGCCGCCGGCATGACCGTCGTAGACGAACACGGTCGGCAGGCCGGTGTCGGGGTGCACGGCGGTGGAGACGCCGCCGATGTCCCACCGGTCGCACGTGGCGAACAGGGGGAGCAGGCCGATCGAGGCGTGCTCCGCGGCGTGCGCGGAACCGGGCAGGTCGCCCCAGCCGAGCCCGGCCGCGTCGACCTGGTCGGGCGTGACCGTCCACCAGACGGCGCGGGTGCGCAAGTGACGGGGCGGCAGGTCGAGTGGCGTCTCACCGAGCACCTCGCCGGTGACGAGCCGCTTGCGCAGGAAGGCGACGACCTGGTTGGTCACCTCGACCGTCCCGAACGAGACGGTCGCCGCGCCCCACTGGCGCACCAGGCCGGTGTCGAGGACACGGATGTCGGTCACCTCCCGCGCGGAGGTCGAGTAGTCGGGCTCGGCCGGCTCGACGAGCGCGACGGAGTCTGCGAGGTCCAGCGACCGGACGAGGTGGGTGCGGCCCTGATGGAGGTAGACGGCACCTTCGTGCGCGGACGTGTGGGACGCCGCCGCGTCCAGCGTCCCGAGCACCCGGCCGGTGCCGACCTCGACGAGGCGGACGGGGGGACCGCCCGAGCCACGGATGTCGGCCAGGGCGGCGGCGGGGTCGCGCCGCGTCCAGAACCAGCCGGCCTGCCGGCGCCGCAGCAGCCCGCGCTGCTCCAGGACGGCGAGCAGGGCCGCCGTGCCCGGGCCGAACAGCTCGCAGTCGGCCTCGGTGAGGGGCAGTTCGGCCGCGGCCGCGCACAGGTGCGGGGCGAGGACGTACGGGTTGTCGGGGTCGAGCACCGTGGCCTCGACCGGGCGGCCGAACAGGGCCTCCGGGTGGTGGACGAGGTAGGTGTCGAGCGGGTCGTCGCGCGCCACGAGGACGGCGAGCGCGCCCTGCCCGGCGCGGCCGGCCCGGCCGGCCTGCTGCCAGACCGACGCACGGGTGCCCGGGTAGCCGGCGATGACGACGGCGTCGAGGCCGGTCACGTTGATCCCGAGCTCGAGTGCCGTGGTCGCCGCGACGCCGCGCAGCCGGCCCGAGCGCAGCGCCTGCTCGAGCGCGCGCCGTTCCTCCGGCAGGTACCCCCCGCGGTAGGAGGCCACCCGGTCGGCCAGGGCGGGGTCGATCTCGGCGAGATCCGCACGGGCGAGCATCGCCACGACCTCGGCGCCCCGGCGGGACTTCACGAAGGCGACCGTCTGCGCGTCGTCGACGACGAGGTCGACGAGCAGGTCGGCCGTCTCGGCAAGCGCCGTCCGGCGGACGGGGGCACCCGCCTCCCCGACCAGGCCGGTCAGCGGCGGCTCCCACAGCACGAAGGCGGTGGCGCCCCGGGGCGACGCGTCGTCGGTGACCTCGACGACGGGCACCCCGGTCAGGCGCCCGACGGAGACGGACGGCGCCGAGATCGTCGCGGAGGTCGCGACGAACACCGGCTCCGAGCCGTGCCGGGCGCAGACCCGGCGCAGCCGCCGCAGGATCTGGGCGACGTGGGAGCCGAACACCCCGCGGTAGGTGTGGCTCTCGTCCACCACCACGTACCGCAGGGCGCGCAGGAACCGGTTCCACCGCGCGTTGCCCGGCAGCAGGGTGCGGTGCAGCATGTCGGGGTTGGTCAGCAGGTAGGTGGCGTGCGCCCGGATCCAGTCGCGCTCCGCGTAGGGGACGTCGCCGTCGAAGGTCGCCGCGAGCACCCCGTGGGCCGACAGGTCGAGCCCGTTGACCGTGGCGGCCTGGTCGGCGGCGAGCGCCTTGGTGGGGGCGAGGTAGAGGACGGTCGCCGGGGTGCCGCCCGGCTGCGCGCCCGCGAGCACGGCGGACAGGCCCGGCAGCAGGTAGGCCAGCGACTTGCCCGAGGCCGTCCCGGTCGACAGCGCGACCGAGCGCCCGGCCCTGGCGTGCTCGGCGGCGGCGACCTGGTGTTCCCACAGCCGCTCGATTCCCCGGGCCGCGAGCCGCTCGCGCAGGACGGGGGCGACCCAGCCGGGCCAGTCGGCCGTCCGCCCCGAGCGAGCCGGCACCCGCTCCACGTGCGTGACCCGTTCCCGGCGCGACGGCGTGGACGCGAGCCCGGCCAGCAGTCGCTCGGCGGCGTCGGCGCCGGCGTCCACGGGAGTGAGCATGGCGCCGAGTCTGACAAACGCATCCGACAACGCCACGCTGCGCCGCGCCTCGGGATGCTCCGGGAGGTCGCCCGGTGGGGCACTCGGAGGGCCGCCCGCAGGGTTCGACCAGGCGGCCTCGGGCATGTTCGGCACCGAGGGCGTCGTCGCCGACGTCCTGAAGTGATTGAATGCCAGGCGACTGGAACCGCCCGTCGGCCGGTGACTGCCGGTCGGTCCCGGCAGGCTGACGCCGGGCACGCAGCGCAGGAGGATTTGTGGACCTGTCCCTCACTACCCGGCCCGAGGGCGACCGCACCGTGGTGCAGGTCGGCGGCGAGATCGACGTCTACACCGCGCCCAAGCTGCGCGAGCAGCTCGTCGACCTGGTCAACGCCGGCCAGTACCACCTGGTCGTCGACATGGAGAGCGTGGAGTTCCTCGACTCGACCGGTCTCGGCGTCCTCGTCGGCGGGCTCAAGCGAGTCCGCGCCCACGAGGGCTCCCTGCGCCTGGTGTGCACGCAGGAGCGCATCCTCAAGATCTTCCGCATCACCGGGCTCACCAAGGTGTTCCCGATCCACGACAGTGTCGACGAGGCGATCGCCGCGGTCGACTGACCGTGACCACCGTCGAGCTGCGCTTCAGCGCCCTGCCCGTCCACGTCCGAACCGCCCGGCTGGTGGCTGCCTCCGTGGCCCGCCGGTCGGGGGTGGACGACGCCCTGCTGGACGAGGTCCGCCTCGCCGTCGGCGAGGCCTGCTCCCGGGCGGTCGGGCTGCACCAGCGGGCGGGCCTGCGGTTGCCCGTCGAGGTGCTGCTGCACGCGGGCGACGGTCGGTTCTCGGTCGAGGTGGCCGACGGGGTGCCCGGCGACCCCCAGGCGGCGGCCGCCGAGGCGGCGCTGCGCGATGCGAACGGGGGCAGCGCGCTCGACATCCTCGACGCGGACCCGGACTCGATGGGCGACTCGCTCGGCCTGGCGCTGATCACCGGGCTGGTCGACGACGTGGTGGTGAGCGCGGGCGCCGGAGGCGCCGTCGTGCGGATGAGCTGGCCGGCTCAGGAGTCCTGAGGGACCGTCAATAGTCCGCTGGGGCGCCGCGGCGCGCCCGGGTGTCGGTTGTGGGCTACGAGTTGGGTTCCGCCAGAACTCGTGCGTAGACTCCCCCCGCCGGAACGTGCGGCTCCGATGACACCGTGGTTATTTACGCCGCGGTAACCCTGCCCCTGGGGGTTCCTGCCGAGGTACGTGCCGGCTCCCGCCGGCGTCTCGTCCGCGGCCGGGGGGCACCGGGGCACGCTGTTAATCGCCAAGGAGGACTCGATGTCCGGGTTCATTCTCGCTGCCGAGAGCAGCGAGTCGGTCTCCCTGACGGGCGGGAACCTGACCATCGTCATGGTGGTCGCTCTCGTCTCCGTCATGGCGCTCGCAGTCGCGGGGTATCTCGTCCGCGAGGTCCTGTCCGCCGACGCGGGCACGCCGAAGATGCAGGAAATTGCGGGCGCGGTCCAGGAAGGCGCAGCTGCCTACCTGAGGCGCCAGTTCAAGACCCTGTCCGTCTTCGCGGTCATCACCGTCTTCCTTCTGTATCTGCTGCCGGCGGAAAGCGACAAGGAACGCCTCGGCCGGTCCATCTTCTTCCTGGTCGGGGCCGCCTTCTCGGCCATCACCGGCTATATGGGCATGTGGCTGGCGGTCCGCGGCAACGTCCGGGTCGCCGCGGCCGCCCGCGAGGGTCAGGCCGGCAACCTCAAGGCGACCCGCATCGCGTTCCGCACCGGCGGCGTGGCGGGCATGTTCACCGTCGGCCTGGGCCTGCTCGGCGCCTCGATCGTCGTCCTCGTCTACAAGGCGGAGGCGCCGAAGGTCCTGGAGGGCTTCGGCTTCGGTGCCGCCCTGGTCGCGATGTTCATGCGTGTCGGCGGCGGCATCTTCACCAAGGCCGCCGACGTCGGCGCGGACCTTGTCGGCAAGGTCGAGCAGGGCATCCCCGAGGACGACCCGCGCAACGCCGCCACGATCGCCGACAACGTCGGTGACAACGTCGGTGACTGCGCCGGTATGGCGGCGGACCTGTTCGAGTCGTACGCGGTGACCCTGGTCGCCGCGCTGATCCTCGGCGTCGCGGCCTTCGGCAACGACGGGCTGGTCTTCCCCCTCATCGTCCCGATGATCGGCGTGCTCACCGCGATCATCGGCATCTTCGCGGTGTCGCCGCGCAAGAACGACCGCAGCGGCATGACGGCCATCAACCGCGGCTTCTTCATCTCGGCGGTCGCCTCGGCGATCCTGTGCAGTGCGGCCGCGGTGGCGTACCTGCCGGACTCGTACGACGGCTTGTCCAAGGCCTCGCAGCTCTTCGACGGCGGCACGGACGGTCACGCGATCGTCAGCGGCAACCCGCAGACGTTCGCGATCGTCGCCGTCCTCATCGGCATCGTGCTCGCCGCGGCGATCCAGCAGCTCACGGGCTACTTCACCGAGACCAACCGCCGCCCGGTCATGGACATCGGCAAGACGTCGCTGACCGGTCCGGCGACGGTGATCCTGGCCGGCATCTCGGTGGGCCTCGAGTCCGCGGTGTACTCCGCAGTGCTCATCGCGCTCGCCGTCTACGCGGCCTACCTGCTCGGCACCGGAGTCCTGATTCTGGCGCTCTTCGCGGTGGCCCTCGCAGGCACCGGCCTGCTGACGACGGTCGGTGTCATCGTCTCGATGGACACCTTCGGCCCGGTCTCGGACAACGCGCAGGGCATCGCGGAGATGTCCGGCGACGTCAAGGGCGAGGGCTCGGTCGTGCTGACCCAGCTCGACGCGGTCGGCAACACGACGAAGGCCATCACCAAGGGCATTGCGATCGCCACAGCCGTGCTCGCCGCGACAGCTCTGTTCGGCTCCTATCAAGCGGCCGTCAACGAGGCCATCGAGGAACTCGGGGATCAGATCGGTGATCCGTCGCTGCTGACCCAGCTCGCCTTGCTGGGCTACGACGTCATCAACCCGAACATCCTCGTCGGCATGATCCTCGGCGCCTCGGTGGTGTTCCTGTTCTCCGGTCTGGCCATCACGGCCGTCACCCGGGCGGCAGGCGCGATCGTGTTCGAGGTGCGCCGCCAGTTCCGCGAGATCCCCGGGATCATGGAGGGCACCGGCAAGCCGGAGTACGCCAAGGTCGTCGACATCTGCACGAAGGACTCGCTGCGCGAGCTCACGACCCCCGGCCTGCTCGCCGTGATGTCCCCCGTGGCCGTCGGCTTCGGGCTCGGGACGGCCCCGCTCGCCGGTTTCCTGGCCGGCGCGATCGCCGCGGGCGTCCTCATGGCGGTGTTCCTGTCCAACTCCGGTGGCGCGTGGGACAACGCGAAGAAGCTGGTCGAGGACGGTCACCACGGCGGCAAGCACTCGCCGGCGCACGATGCGACGATCATCGGCGACACGGTCGGTGACCCGTTCAAGGACACCGCCGGCCCGGCGATCAACCCGCTGATCAAGGTCATGAACCTGGTGGCGCTGCTGGTGGCGCCTGCGGTGGTCCAGCTCAGCATCGGCGACGACCAGAACGACGGCGCCCGCGCCGCCATCGCGATCGCCGCGGTGCTGGTCATCGTCGCGTCGGTGCTCATCTCGAAGCGCCGGCCGATCTCCGTCGGGGTCGAGCCGCCCGCGGCCGGCACCCCGGCCGCGGTGCCCTCCGGGGCCGGCGCCGGCCCGGGTGACGGATACGCAGGCGACGTCACCGGTGACCCGCTCAGCAAGGGGCATTGACCCCGGAAGCCAGCAACGGGGGCTCTGCCGGGGTGACCCGGCCGGGCCCGCGGGCCCGCACTCCGCGGCAGCGCGGGCTATGGTGTCGGTTCGGCGCGGGGTGGCACCGCACCCCGGTGCGCCCGGGCTCCACGGGAGCCGGCGGAGCGCGTTCAGGCATCACCAGCAGCAACGATCGATCTCGGGAGTTCACGCGTGGCCGCAGAGAACGCGACCGGTAAGTCCGGCCGGAAGCCTGCGGGCAGCCGGGCCTTGGTGATCGTCGAGTCGCCGACGAAGGCGAAGAAGATCGCGGGCTACCTGGGTTCGTCCTACGTCGTGGAGTCCTCGTACGGCCACATCCGCGACCTCCCCAACGGGGCCGCCGAGGTGCCCGCGAAGTACAAGAAGGAGCCCTGGGCCCGGCTGGGCGTCGACGTCGACAACGGCTTCGAGCCGCTGTACGTGGTCGCGGCCGACAAGCGTGCGCAGGTCAAGAAGCTGAAGGACCTGCTCGAGGGCGCCGACGAGCTCTACCTCGCGACAGACGAGGACCGCGAGGGCGAGGCCATCGCCTGGCACCTGCGCGAGATCCTCGCGCCCAAGGTGCCGGTGCACCGGATGGTGTTCCACGAGATCACCCAGCGCGCGATCCTTGACGCCGTCGCGAACCCCCGCGAGCTCGACCAGCAACTCGTCGACGCGCAGGAGACCCGCCGCATCCTCGACCGGCTCTACGGCTACGAGGTCAGCCCGGTCCTGTGGAAGAAGGTCATGCCGCGGCTGTCGGCCGGCCGCGTCCAGTCGGTGGCGACGCGCCTGGTCGTCGAGCGCGAGCGCGAGCGTATGGCGTTCCGTACGGCGGGTTACTGGGACCTCGACGCCACCTTCGACACCGGCCGCACTCCGAACTCCGACGAGCCGACGACCGTCGGGGCCCGGCTCGTGGCCGTCGACGGGCGCCGCGTGGCGAACGGCCGCGACTTCGCCTCGACCGGCGGGCTGAAGGACGGCCTGAAGAACGGTGCCGACGTCCTGCACATGGACGAGGCCGCCGCGCGCGGGCTCGCGTCCCGCCTGGAATCGTCGGCGTTCGCCGTCCGCAAGGTCGAGCGCAAGCCGTACACCCGCAAGCCGTACGCCCCGTTCCGCACGACGACGCTGCAGCAGGAGGCCGCGCGCAAGCTCGGCTTCGGCGCGAAGCGCACCATGCAGGTCGCCCAGAAGCTGTACGAGAACGGCTTCATCACCTACATGCGTACGGACTCCACGACGCTGTCGGAGACGGCGATCACCGCGGCCCGCAACCAGGCCCGCGAGCTCTACGGCGCCGACTACGTCCCCGACACGCCCCGGCGGTACGAGTCCAAGCAGCGGACGGCGCAGGAGGCCCACGAGGCGATCCGCCCGGCGGGCGACACGTTCGCGACGCCGGCCCAGACCGGCCTGCGCGGCGAGGAGTTCCGGCTCTACGAGCTGGTCTGGATGCGCACGGTCGCGTCCCAGATGAAGGACGCGTCGGGCCAGTCGGTCACCGTCCGCATCGCCGGGTCCTCGACCTCGGGCGAGGACGCGGAGTTCACCGCGAGCGGCAAGACCATCACCTTCCACGGGTTCCTCAAGGCCTACGTCGAAGGCGCGGACGACCCGGACGCGGAGCTGGACGACCGCGAGAAGCGGCTCCCGCAGCTCGCCGAGGCCGACGCCCTGTCCGTCCTGGCGATGTCCGCCGAAGGCCACGAGACCCGCCCGCCGTCCCGGTACACCGAGGCCTCGCTGGTCTCGGAGCTGGAGAACCGCGACATCGGCCGCCCGTCCACGTACGCCTCGATCATCGGGACGATCCTGGACCGCGGTTACGTGTTCAAGAAGGGCACCGCGCTGGTGCCGGCGTGGCTGGCGTTCTCGGTGGTCGGGCTGCTCGAGAAGCACTTCCCGCACCTGGTGGACTACGACTTCACCGCGCGCATGGAGGACGTCCTCGACGACATCGCCAACGGCGAGGCCCAGATGGTCGACTGGCTGTCGAGGTTCTACTTCGGCCCGCCGGAGGGCGCGGCGGCCGACGGCGCGGCCCCGCCGACCGGGCCTCAGGTGGTCACCGGGCTGAAGAAGCTCGTCTCCGAGCACATCAACGAGATCGACGCCCGCGAGGTGAACTCGGTCCCGATCGGCGACGGCATCTTCGCCCGGGTCGGGCGCTACGGGCCCTACGTCGAGCGCGAGGTCGACGGGGTCGTCGAGCGCGGCAACATCCCCGACGACATGCCACCGGACGAGCTGACCGTGGCGAAGGCCGAGGAGCTGCTCGCGGCGCCGTCCGGCGACCGCTCGCTCGGCACGGACCCGGAGACCGGGCGTGCCGATCGTGGCGAAGAGCGGGCGCTACGGCCCGTACGTCACCGAGGTGCTGGCCGAGGGCGCGAAGGACAAGCCGCGGACGGCCTCGCTGTTCGCGTCCATGTCGCTGGACACGGTCACGCTGGAGGAGGCGCTGCGCCTGCTCACGCTGCCCCGCACCCTGGGCGACTCGGACGGGCAGGAGGTGCTCGCCGCCAACGGGCGCTACGGCCCGTACGTGAAGAAGGGCACCGAGACGCGGTCGATCGGCTCGGAGGAGCAGCTGCTCACCATCACCCTCGACGACGCGCTGGTGCTGCTGGCCGAGCCGAAGAAGCGGGGCCGGACGGCCTCGACCGCGGCGCCGCTGCGCGAGCTCGGCGTCGACCCGGTGTCGGAGCAAGCCGATGGTGGTCAAGGACGGCCGCTTCGGCCCGTACGTCACCGACGGCGAGACGAACGCGAGCCTGCGCAAGGACGACGACGTCGCCGAACTGACGGACGAGCGCGCGTCCGAGCTGCTGGCCGACCGGCGCGCCCGCGGCCCGGCGCCGAAGAAGACCGTGCGCAAGGCGGCGGCCAAGAAGGCGCCCGCGAAGAAGGCGGGCGCGACGAAGACGGCCACGAAGACGGCCGCGAAGAAGACGACGGCCACGAAGTCCGCCGCCAAGAAGACCGCCGCCGCGAAGAGCTGACCCGGTTCGGCTCCGGCTGCCGGGGGTAGGCCCCGCGCGGTTGGTCCGGACCGTCGGGAGGCCTCGTTAGGGTGCAGGTGTGAGCGAGCAAGCGGTGGTCCCGGACCTGGATCTGCGCGGCGTGCTGCGCATTACGGCGTTCCGGCGGCTGTGGTATTCGCTGACGCTGTCCAGCCTGGGCGACTGGCTGGGCCTGCTCGCGACGACAGCGATGGCCGCGCAGCTGACGACGTCCAGCGCGTCCGACCAGAACTACGCAGTCGCCGGCGTGTTCATCCTGCGGCTGATCCCGGCGGTCATCTTCGGCCCCCTCGCGGGCGTGGTCGCCGACCGGTTCGACCGGCGCCGCACGATGATCGTGACCGACGTCCTGCGGTTCGGGTTGTTCGCCTCCATCCCGATCGTCGGCACCCTGTGGTGGCTGCTGGTCGCGACGTTCCTGATCGAGATCCTGAGCCTGTTCTGGATCCCGGCGAAGGACGCGTCGGTGCCGAACCTCGTCCCCAAGGAGCGGCTCGAGGCGGCCAACCAGCTCAGCCTGATCACCGCCTACGGCTCCGCCCCGGTCGCGGCCGGCCTGTTCACGCTGCTGTCGCTGGTGACCGGCGTGCTCGGCGCCGAGTTCGGCTACTTCATCGCCAACCCGGCGGCGCTGGCGCTGTGGCTGAACGCGCTGACGTTCCTGGTCTCCGCCGCGACGATCTGGTCGCTGGTGATCCCGCAGACGAAGGCGCCGCGCGAGGAGCAGACCGGGGTCCTGCGCACGATCGTCGACGGCTGGAAGTTCGTCGGGTCCACCCCCGTCGTCCGCGGCCTGGTGCTCGGCATGCTCGGCGCGTTCGCCGCCGGCGGCACCGTGATCGGCTTGGCGCCGACGTTCGTCCGCGGGCTGGGCGCCGGCAACCCCGGCTACGGCCTGCTGTTCGGGGCGGTGTTCGTCGGCCTCGCGTCCGGCATGATGCTCGGCCCGCGCCTGCTGGCGCAGCTCAGCCGGCGGCGCATGTTCGCGCTCGCGATCTTCTGCGCGGGCGTCGTGCTGACGTCCATCGCGCTGATCCCGCACCTGCCGGTCGTCGTGATGCTCACCCTGCTGCTGGGGGTCTGCTCCGGCGTCGCCTGGGTGACGGGCTACACGCTGATCGGGCTCGAGGTGCGCGACGAGGTCCGCGGGCGCACGTTCGCCTTCGTCCAGTCGATGGTGCGGATCACGCTGGTGGCCGTGCTGGCGGCAGCGCCGCTGCTGTCCGGAGCGATCGGCGGGCACACGATCCGTCCGACGGAGGACGTCGAGCTGACCTACAGCGGGGCCGCGATCGTGTTCTTCGCCTCGGGCCTGCTGGCGATCGGCGTCGGGCATCGTGTCGTTCCGCCACATGGACGACCGGCCCGGGGTGCCGCTGGTGCGCGACCTCGTGGCGGCGTTCAAGTCCGAGGGGCTGGACGCGGCGCCCCCCGGCAGCGGGTTCTTCGTCGCGTTCGAGGGCGGCGACGGGGCCGGCAAGTCGACCCAGATCGCGCTGCTCGCCACGTGGCTGCGCGACAAGGGCCACGAGGTCGTGGTGACGCGCGAACCGGGCGCGACCCGGGTCGGGCGCCAGCTGCGCGAGATGCTGCTGGACGTCCGGAACACCGACCTCTCGCCGCGCACCGAGGCGCTGCTGTACGCGGCGGACCGGGCCGAGCACGTCGAGTCGCTGATCCGTCCGGCGCTGGAGGACGGCAAGGTCGTCCTGACCGACCGGTACTCCGACTCCTCCGTCGCCTACCAGGGGGCCGGCCGCGCGCTGTCGCACACCGAGGTCGCGAAGCTCTCGCGCTGGGCCACGCGCGGGCTCCGCCCGGCCCTGACGATCGTCCTCGACATCGACCCCGGCGGTCGGGCTGCACCGCTCCGCCGAGCCGGCCGACCGCATGGAGTCCGAGCCCGACGAGTTCCACCAGCGGGTCCGCCAGGGCTTCCTCGACCTGGCCAAGCGGGACGCGGCGCGCTACCTCGTCGTCGACGCGACCCGTCCCGCCACGGAGGTCGCGGCCGAGATCGCCGCCCGGGTCGGGGCGGTCGTGCCGCTCTCGCCGACGGAGCTGGCCGAGATCGCGGCGGCGCAGGAGCGGGCCCGGCTCGCGAGGGAGGCGGAGGAAGCGCGCCTCGCCGCCGAGGCCAAGGCGAAGGCCGACGCGGAGGTGGCCGCTCGGGCGGCCGAGCGCGCGGCCGCGGCCGCGAAGGCGGCGGCGCTGCGCAAGGCGGAGGACGAAGCGGTGGCGGCGCGCGGCAGCGGAGGCGAGGGCCGCCGCGGCACGGGCGGCGGCCGAAGCCGAGGCCCGCCGGGCCGCCGAAGAGGAGGCGCTGCGCGCCGCCGGCGAGCGGGCCCGGCTGGCGGCGGAGGCCGAGGCGGCGAAAATCGAGGCGGCGAGGGCCGCTGCGGCGAAGGCGAAGGCAGAGGCGGCGCGGCGGGCGGGCACGGGCGAGGCTCCGACGCGGGAGCGTCCAGGGCCGTCGGAGGCCGGGGAGTTCGGGGACGAGTTGATGGTCGACTGGCCCGAGCAGGCGCCGGGCGGGGCCACCGGCGACAAGGGCGGCTCCGCGGAAGCGTCCCGACGAGGACACGACCAAGTTCCTCCTCGCGGACGAGCTCCTCGGCCCGTGGGACGAGGGCCGATGACGGCGCCGGGGGTCGACGGGGTGTGGTCCGACCTGGTCGGGCAGGAGCGGGTGGTGGCGATCTTCCGGAACGCCGTCGAAGGCTCCGCGGAGGCGATGGCGGGCGGCCGCGCCGGCGGGATGACCCACGCGTGGCTCGTGACCGGGCCGCCGGGGTCGGGCCGCTCGGTCGCCGCGCGGGCGTTCGCGGCGGCGTTGCAGTGCGAGGCCGGCGGGTGCGGGGACTGCCAGGCGTGCCGCACGGCGCTGGGCGGCACGCACGCCGACGTCGAGGTGCTCAGCACGGAGCTGCTCAGCATCGGCGTGAAGGACACGCGCGAGCTGGTCCGGCGGGCGACGCTTGTCCCCGTCCGGCGGGCGGTGGCAGGTGATCGTCGCCGAGGACGCCGACCGGCTGACCGAGCAGGCCGCCAACGTCCTGCTGAAGGCGATCGAGGAACCGTCCCCGCGGACGGTGTGGATCCTGTGCGCGCCGTCCGCCGAGGACGTCCTGCCGACGATCCGGTCGCGCTGCCGCCACGTCCGGCTGGTGACGCCGACGGCGCGCGCGGTCGCGGAGGTGCTCGTCCGCCGCGACGGGGTCGAGCCCGCGATGGCGGAGTTCGCCGCGCACGCGTCCCAGGGTCACATCGGCCGGGCGAAGCGGCTCGCGACCGACCCGGAGGCGCGGGCCCGCCGGTCCGAGGTGCTCGCCCTGCCGCTGCAACTGCGGGACGTCGGCGCGTGCCTGAAGGCGGCCGAGACGCTGGTCGAGGCGGTGAAGGCCGACGCGAAGGCGGCCGCCGAGCGCAACGACGCCGCCGAGATGGAGGCGTTGAAGGCGCAGCTCGGCATCGGCGGGCGGGCCAAGCAGCCGCCCGGTGCCGCCGGCGCGCTGAAGGAGCTCGAGAAGCGGCAGAAGACGCGGGCCACGCGGCACCAGCGCGACGCGCTCGACCGGGCGCTCGTCGACCTGGTCGCGTTTTACCGGGACGTCCTCGCCGTCCAGCTCGGGTCCGGGGTGGCACTGACGGACGACGAACTTCGTTCGACGATCGTGTCGCTCGCGCGGGCCGGTACCGCGGAGGCGACCCTGCGCCGGATCGAGGCCGTCCTGGCCTGCCGGACGGCGCTCGAGGCGAATGCGGCGCCGCTGCTCGCCGTCGAGGCCATGACGTTGGCACTTCGATGAGGGCGTCTGTGCGCCCGGAGATGGTTAAGGTCGGTTGATGATCACACTTCGGGTGGGGGGCGCCGCGCGCGTCGCCGTCGGCGTCACCGCGCTGGCGTTGCTGGTAGGCGGCTGTGGCGCGAAGGACGCGGACCCGGAGGCCTCGGCGTCTGCGTCGGCGTCCTCGAGTGAGTCGCCGGAGCCGACCGAGGAGGCGTCCGCGTCCGCCGCGCCGGCCGACCCCGCCGACGACGAGGCGATGGACGAGTTCTACGACCAGAAGCTGAGCTGGAAGGCCTGCAACAGCGGGTTCCAGTGCACGAAGCTGAAGGTCCCGGTGGACTACGCGGATCCCGAGGGCGACACCATCAAACTGTCGTTGATCCGGCTGAAGTCGACGGGTGCGGGCAAGCGGCTCGGGTCGCTGGTGATCAACCCCGGCGGGCCCGGCGGGTCGGGCGTGGAGTACGCGCAGTCCGCGAAGGACAACATCACTGCGGCCGTGCGCGGCCGGTACGACGTCGTCGGCTTCGACCCCCGCGGTGTCGGAACGAGCGCCCCCATCGACTGTCTGACGGACGCTCAGCTCGACGTGACCATCGAGGCCGACGCGACGCCGAACAGCGACAAGGAGGTCGCGATCCTCGAGCGCGAGGCGGAGCGCCTCGCGAAGGGGTGCGAGAAGCGCTCCGGTGACCTGCTGCCGCACATCGGGACGTACGACGTCGCCCGAGACGTCGACGTCATGCGCGCCGTCCTCGGCGACAAGAAGCTCAACTACCTGGGCAAGTCGTACGGCACGTACATCGGGGCCGTGTACGCGGAGCTGTTCCCCGACCGCGTCGGCCGGGTGGTGCTCGACGGGGCGATCGACCCGAGCCTGAGCTCCGAGCAGATCACGCTCGACCAGGCCGAGGGCTTCCAGATCGCGTACGAGAACTTCGTCGAGGGCTGCCTCGACCTGCCGGTGTGCGCCCTCGGCGACACGAAGAAGGAGGTCATGGCGGGCGTCGACGACCTGCTCGAAGAGCTGGACAGCGACCCCATCGAGACCAACACCGGGCGCGAGCTGAACGAGTCGCTGGCAATGATCGGGATCCTCGTCGCGATGTACGACGAGGGTGCCTGGGGCGTTCTGATCGAGGCGATCGAGTCGGCGCAGGACGGCGACGGCTCCACCCTGCTGGCCTTCGCCGACATTTACACCGAGCGCGGCGAGGACGGGAAGTACAAGACCAACGCCAACGAGGTCATCTACGCCGTCAACTGCCTCGACCACCCCGGCGACGACTCGCCCGAGGACATCAAGGCCAAGCTGCCCGAGCTGACGGAGGTCTCGCCGCTGTGGGGCGAGTTCATCGGCTGGGGCAACCTGCCGTGCCACTACTGGCCCGAGAAGTCCGACGAGTCCGCCGAGCGACTGACCGCCGCGGGCGCCGCCCCGATCGTCGTCGTCGGCACCACACGCGACCCCGCGACCCCCTTCGCCTGGGCCGAGGGCCTCGCCGAGCAGCTCGAGTCCGGCGTCCTGCTCGCGTACAACGGCGACGGTCATACCGCCTACGGCCGTGGCAACACGTGCATCGACAACGCCGTCGACGCGTACCTGCTCAAGGGCAACGAGCCGAAGGACGGCAAGCGCTGCGGCTGACCGCCTGGCCCCCGCCGCCCGTGGGCGCGGGGGCCTCGGCGATGCCGTAAGCTCGGATGCCGCGACGTGGTTCGCCCGCGCGCTGCCGCCTTAGCTCAGTTGGCCAGAGCAACGCACTCGTAATGCGTAGGTCTGGGGTTCGATTCCCCAAGGCGGCTCCAGCAAAGCCCCAGGTCAGAGGCTTGGAGTGGAAGTTGTCGACGCAACGAGTCGTGACATCAATGATGTGCGTCGCTCGTGATGATTTCTGATCGCAGGAACCGACAGGAGTGCGCTACTGCGCCGGTCTGACCGGTCGAGCCCGTGCGGCCGGTCGCCACGGGCCGGCCCGGGTCGAAGGGGTGCGTGACGGCGTGTCCGGGTCAGGGGTGCTGGCCTGGCCACGCGAGGTGTGGCCCGGTTCACCGGGAAGAGCGGCGAGCGGACGAATGCCCAAGCCATCTCCTGAGCCACAGGTCGGCCTGGTCTGCGGGAATGCCTGCACCCGCGGTCGACGATGCATCGATCTTCGTGACCGGCCGCGCCGGGCGCACCCGGGGCGGGCATCGCGCAGGTGGGCAACTCGTCGGCGCTGTCGTGGCGCAGGAAGGCGACGTGCCTCGCCGCGGCGGGCGTCCGGCGTGTTCCCCGGGTCGCGCTCGCCGGTGTCCCTACCCTGACCGGGTGCCGGTCTCGCGGAAGCGGAAGAAACCGAGTAAGCCGAGCAAGTCGGGCCGGAGGCCTGCGCCGACGATGCCCGAGCGCCCTGGCGGGCGCGGCGACCGGCACCCGGAGCCGGCCAGCCTGTGGGAGCAGCTCCTCGAGCACCGGCGGCAGCTGGACGACCGCCGGCGTGCGCGCGCGGCCACGGTGGCCGGACCCATGATCGCGGACCTGGTCCGGACGGCGGGTATCCGGGCCGGATCCGACATCGAGGACGAGCTGTGTATCCGGATCGGGCGGGCATTGGGCGAGCTGGAGGACCCGCCGTTGGAGGGCGAGGTCGATCCGGACACATTGGTGATGGCCGTTCTCGACGCAGCCGTGGCGGCGGTGTCCGGGACGGTCTCGGGGCCTGCGGGCGGCTCGGTGGACAGCCCGGCAGATGCCTGGACCTCTGCGTGGCGGGTGTTGATCGCCGTGAGGGACATCCTCCCGTTCCCGCTCCGCGGTACGGCTTCGGAACTGATCGGCGACTTGTGCGAAGGGGTCCCCGACAGGATGCTGCCCGAGCCGCCCGCCGGTCCGACGCTGGCCGGTGCCCCATTGTGGTGCCGGGACGTTTACGGCAGCCGGTTCGGGGTTTTCGCGCCGTTACTTACTGGGGACGGACCGATCCGTTGGTACCTGTGGGACATCGACGCCTGCGGGTACGCCGCCTTCACCGTGCATAGCCGGTACCACGCCACCAAGGAGGAGGCGCTGGGCGATTGGCGGGCTGGTGCCGGCTCGCCGGGCGCGGACGGGTCCGCCCTCACGCCGGTCGAGGACCCAATGCTGCTGGAGGAGTTGATGCCGCGCCTTGGGGCCGGGATCCGGCCTGGTGGCGAGAGCGTCGCGCAGTTCGCCGAGTATCACCGCTGCAGGCGGCTGGCCGAAGCCGTCACCGACGAGGCTGCGGGTGCGTCACGGTGGCCTGACGCACCCGCAGACCTGGACACACCGTCCGCCGCCGCGGGACTCTTCGCCGCATGGCTGCGGAAACGTCGGCCGGACTGGCCCGCGTCGGCGGATCTCGACGAGCGCACGGCCGAACTGGCCGACTCTTGGCAGATCGACGGACCCGCCGCTTTGTTCGGTACCTGCTCCCCGCACCGGGTCGCGCACGCCGTGGAGCACATCCGTAACTTCTACGAGGACGACTTCGCCGCCGACCTGGTCGCGTTGCTTCCCGATTGGGTCGTGTGGCTCTGTGAGCGCAACGGCATCCCTGTCCATCTCGCCGATCGTTGCCGGCCCTACGCCCACGGTGAGCTGCACAAGGCCGTCCGTGCCGACGACGGCAGGCCGGACTACCTCGCCCGCATCACCGAGTAGGAATCCGGTTGGGGTGCCTCGCGCCTGCTTGCGCCGTGCTCTAAGAACGCATGCCTGACCCGGTCAGGCCCCTGCCGGGTGCCCCCCTACGTCAGTCTGACGGTAAGTCATTTCTGTTCGGTCACGGCCGCTCAGCTGAAGCCGGCGGCACGAACGGCGATCGCGGTGTTGTAGCCGGCGATGGAGGGTCGCTGGTAGTCGGGGCGCCCGACGCTGTTTCCGGGAGCTTGCGAAAGCTCGCTTGCGGCGAGTTATGGGCGCGAAGAAAATATCCGTGCGAGTCACCTCGCACTGGTGCCCACAACCGGTCCATGTGAAGTTCGGCGAGGACCAGCGTCGGTCCTCGGCGGGCGGGCCGAGGTCGGCCGCGATCTGGTCCAGCTTGCGCCGGTAGGTCGCCGCGGTGCGAAGACCGTCGCGGGTTCCGCAAGCGCAACGGATTGCGCGGAGCCGGTCGATGTGAGCAAGGATCATGCGCGAGTTGGGCGCCTGCCCCACGCGGGACAGGTCGCCCCGATGCGCGGGCGAACGCATCGGCGGTGCCTAATTGGTCAGGACCCTCGACGCGGTGAAGGGTGCTAGCAAACTGTCGACAAACATGAGCCGTGGGGTGCCGGGCCTCAGGGCCCGTCGGGGGCGGGCCCGGATCGGCGGGCTGCCCCGCGGCGGGCGGGGGCTGGTGGGAAGCGAGGGCCGGGGCCGTATTCCACGCCCGGACCTCGTTGCGCCTGCGACGTCTTGACCAGGACCTCTCGTTCGACCAGGCCGGCGAGGATCTGCCGGGCGCGAGACATGCTGACGGTGAACAGGTTCTGCACGGTGGCGTTGGTGACCCGGCCGTACTCCCGGACGTGGGTGGCCACACGCCGGTCGATCTCGTCGGAGGTGTGGCGCACGTAGGGGACGGCGCTGCCCAGAAGCTTGAGCGCGTCCTCGCGAAGTCGGTAGTTCGGGTGCGCGGCGCGGATGGTCTGTCGTGTCGGCTCGACCATGGCGACCCGCTCGGACGCCAGGTGCCGCAGCGAGGCCTCCGCTTCGTCGGTGCTCTTCTGCAGGAGTCGGGCCACGGATCCTGCGTTGACGATCCGGGTGCCGCAAAGCCGGAACAGGATGAGCATCGCGTCGGTGTCGTCCCGCACGGATCCGTCGAGGGTCGCCACGTATCGGGCGATGCTGATGTTCGGTGCTCCACCCACCAGTGCCACGCGTACCTGGTCGGCGCTGGCTTCGATCGACGGCGTCGGCCGTCCGGACCGGATCATCTCGCGGTACATGCGATCCACCCCCCGGCCGATCTCCTCGGCCAGTTCGAGCGTTCGCACGGCGGTGGCGAGCGCCCTGTTCCGTGGTTTCGAGGGATGGGTGAGGATGTTGTCGACCGTGACCCCGGCGACAAGAGGACCGGGTGAGGTCACGACCAACACCGAGGGCGAGTGCTCGATGACCACGGGCGCATCGAGGCCGAGGTCGCGGTGCATCAGGGCGTTGCCGATCGCCTCGCGGACGGCGGCCTCCGGGAAGTCCTCCACCTGGAGTTGCTGCCCGTCGGGCAGCGTCACCGGCGTGAGTTGGCGGCGTGCGCCGATGAGATCCAGGACCCGGTCATAGACCGTCAACAGTGGTCCGTCGAGCCGCTCGACGGCTCTCGGCTCGCCCCCGGGAGAGTCCCGGTACATGTAGTGCACGGACGTACCCGTGCCGAGTAGGCACTGACCGGCGACCAGGAGATTCCCGTGGCCGTCCTTGATGCCGAGCGCGCGCATCAAGTCGTCGTCGGACAGCTTCGCCAGACCGTTGCTGATCGGACGCAGGGAGGCCGTCAGCCGTTGGCGGGCGCGCGCCAGCGCGCCGAGGTCGACCGACTGGTTCGCGGCGACGAGGGCCGAACGATCGAAGCCTCGCCGTTCCTCGCGGACCCTCATCTGGGTCGCAGGGTCCATGCCGATGCAGTCGGTTCCGATCCGGTACGGCGCTCGCCCCTTCGCGTCCGCGTAGATCTCTTGATCGGCCTGCACGGTGATCGTGACGACCTTGTGCCCGCGGTAGAGCTCCTCGAGCACGTCGGCGAGAAGCCTGGGCCGGCTGTTGTCATGGATGTACTTGCGGACTCGGCCCGGATCCAGCCCGGTGCCGACGAACGCGGCCGACCCCGTGGCGTCGTCGTCAAGCCCGAACACGACGACACCTCCCGCTGTGTTGGCGAGACAGAGGGCTGCGTCCAGCGCGACCCGATGGGACTCCTTCGCGGACGGTGAGTCCTCCTTGAAGTCCAGCGACACACTTTCCAGGGTCGCCGGCCTGGCGCCCGACCAGATCGCGTCCATGGCCTGGCGTACGCGGTCCGACAGTGCCATGGTTTCTCCGGAGTTTAGAAATTGCCTGTAGATAGTGAAGGGTACTAGCAAACTCAGGTAAACCGCAGCCCGGGCGATCCCCTGGTAGGACGGGAGCTCTCCGCGAGCACATTTCAGATTGACGGTCGGGCGGTGGGACCGGTCAGCCGCTGGACACTGCACCTCCGGGCATCACATCAACCGTGGTGCGAAATCGGAGAGAACCACGTGGATTCTGATGTCAAGAGAGCTGGCGCGAGGGCAGATGCAGGTAGAGGCCATGGTGAACGCGGCGGTGGATTCTCGTAATGCGTAGGTCTGGGGTTCGATTCCCCAAGGCGGGGCGGCTCAGATAAAGCCCCAGGTCAGGCGTCAGAGGCTAGTTACAGCCTCCGGTCCTGGGGCTCGTTAGGCGAGTCCACCACCTGGATGCCGCTGCCGCCCGGCGCGACCACGAGGGCCACGGCGGCGGCGGTCGCGAACATCCCGGACGCGGGCATACACGCGGTCCGGTGCCAGCGGCGGACTCGGCGACCGGCGACCAGGGACGCGTCCAGCGCATAGCGCATCGGCGGGGCGTCTTAGCCCACCGCGCCCAGGCGATCAGCTGCTGCTCGCCCATAGGTGACCTTTCGTCAGATGCCATCGTGCGTCACCGTCCGCGCGCGCTCACCCTCACCGGCAACGAAGTCGCCACCGCGGACGCCGATCGGTACGAGGGCGCGATGCGTGACTGGTTCGGCTCGCTGCAGGACGCCTGATCACCGTGGTCACTGACGAACGCGCTATTCCAGACTGGGCGCGGGACTCGCGGTCGAAGCCCATGGTGGCGAACATCGGCTGGTACTGACGCATGCTCGCGTAGAAGGCCACCGTCGCCTTCGCGTCGTTGAGCGCCTCGGCTCGGTCGGGGTTGACGGCAACCCACAGCCAGCAGTTCCAGTGAATGTCCTTCCGGGTGCGGCCGGCTTTGGTCAGGCCCTGCGCGAGGGCGTCCCGGCCGTGGCTCGCCGCCCACTCCGGTCCGTGGATGGGATGGTCGATGAACCCGTCGGCCACCTCTCCGGCCAACCGGGTCAGGCCGGTCTGGTTCGCGGCGAGCCAGATCGGGATCGTCTCACGCACCGGTGGGGCGAACGCGCCGAGGAACGTCGACCAGTCGTGCTTGCAGTAGGCGCCGTCGTAGCTCGTCAGCCCCCCGGGGATGTGGCTCTT
>CAVYMN010000004.1:0-84497 GCA_963769635.1 uncultured Actinomycetota bacterium
CATGGCGGTGACGGTGGGGGTTTCGGAGGGGTCGGCGCGGACGGCGCGGACGGCGCCGGGTCTCGTGCTGTGTGCTGTCCTGGCCGGGATCGGCTCGCCTGCCTCGGTATTCTCGTCGGTCCGGAAACTGTCGGAGCCTTTCCGTAGGTTCGTGGCGTGGCGGTGACGGTGGGGGTTTCGGAGGGGTCGGCGGGGATGGCGCCGGGTCCGGAGCTGTGTGCTGTCCTGGCGGGGATCGACTTGCCGGGGTTGGCGTCGGTGGACGCGGTCGGGGTGTTGCGGTCGACGAAGGCGCAGCAGAATTATGCGCAGGCGGCGATGTTCGCGGCGATCGTGGAGGTGGGGCGGCGGAACGAGCACGAGGGCGCTCCGGCGCAGTTCGCGGACGAGTGGGGCGTCGAGGAGGTCCGGGCGGCGCTGGTGTTGACCGGGTGAGCGCGGTGCGTGAGATGAACCTGGCCGAGGGTGTGGTGGTGCGTCTGCCGGAGTTGCACGCGGCGATGTTCTCGGGGCGTGTCGACCGCACGCGGGCGTGGTTCTTGTGGTCGATGACCCAGCACATGTCGCAGGCGCACGCGCGGGCGGTGTGCGCGAAGTTGCTGCCGAAGTGCCACACGTGGACGTCGGGGCAGTTGAAGGCGAAGATCGCGAAGACCGCGATCGCGTTGGACCCGGCCTGGCAGGAGGCCCGCCAGAAGGCCACGTTGAAGGAACGCCGGGTGGTGGGGTCGATGAACGACGACGGCACGGCGGACTTGTGCGGTTACAGCCTCCCGCCGGAGCGGGTGATCGCGGCGATGGGGCGGATGGACGAGTTGGCGAAGTCCGCCAAACGCTCAGGTGATCCGCGGGGTATCGACTTCCTGCGCGCGGAGCTGTACGCCGGGCTGCTGGACGGGACGTTCGAGGGCTTGAGCGACGAGGAGATCCTGCTGTGTCTGGCGTTTACCCGCCCGACCGACGAAGAGCTGGCGGCCGAGGCAGCAGCGGAGGCGGCAGCGCGAGCAGCAGCAGAACCAGTAGCGGCCGCTGCCGCGCAGGCGGAAGCAGCCGCGCAGACGGAAGCCGAAGCAACACGCGCGGCGGCTGAAGCAGCCGAGCACGTAGGGGCCGAAGAAGCACAGGCGGCCGCCGAAGCAGCCGAACACGCCGAGACCGAAGAAGCACAGGCGGCCGCCGAAGCAGCCGAACACGCTGAGGCCGAAGAAGCACAGGCGGCGGCCGAGAACGCCCGGGCCGAGGAATCCGCGCGGGCGGCGGCGGAGGAACGGAGCGAGGCCGACGCAACCGCACACGCGGAAGCCGCCGAGGCGGCAGCGCGGGAGGGGGAGGCGGCAACCGAGACCGGTCCCGAGGCGGTCGAGACCGAGCCCGAGGCGGCGGCCGGGACCGGGACCGAGGCTCCTGCGGGTCGGGTCGACGGCCTCCCGGGCAGTTGGTGGCTACGCGAGCACGACCTCCCCGAACCACCCCGGATCGGCCTGGAACTGCAAGTGCGCCTGTCGACCCTTCTCGGCCTGGACGAAGCACCCGCCGAGCTCGCCGGGTGGGGCCCGATCCACCCCACCTATGCCCGCGACTTGTGCGCCGAACTCGGCCCCGCCCAATGGAGATACGCCCTCACCGACGGCCAGGGCTACCTCATCACCGCCGGGCTGACCCCCGCCCGCCCGATCGGGGTCCGATTGCGGCGTTGGGCGTGCCGGGCGATCGTCGAACTCCAAGTCCCCGAGACGTTACTCAGGGCCATCAGGTCGGGTGAACTGACTGCCTGTCAGGTCCGCGACCCCGCCATGTTCGCCGCCTGGGCACCGGTCATCACCGACATCGCCCGACGCATCGAGGGCCCCGGCGGCGTCGGCGCGAACACCCCGACCGGCCCGAAACCCCTCGACCCCCGCCGGCGGACACCCGCCGCCGCGTTGCGCCGCGACGTCCAGATCCGTAAACGCCGCTGCATGGCGCCGGGCTGCCGCGCGCCCGCCCGCACCACCGACATCGACCACACCCTCGACCACGCCCGCGGCGGCGACACGATCGGGATCAACCTCGAGCCGTTGTGCCGCCATCACCACCGGATGAAACACGAGGGCGGATGGACCCTGCGCTTCCTGCCCGAGGAGAACACCTACCTCTGGCGCAGCCGCCTCGGCATCGAATACCGCGTCCCGATACCGCAGATCATCGAAGAGCTCCCCGAGCCCCACCACGACCCCGACCCCGACCCGATCTACCAGCCCCGGACCGACCCTGCCCGCGACCTGAACGGCACCCCCTGGCAGGACTCCGTCAGCTGGTATCAACCACCACCCCCAGCGCCGGAGCCGCCACCGCCGCCCCCGCGGCCGACGACCGACGAGGTACCACCATTCTGACCGTCGAGTCCGCGCGCCTTCGGCGAACACGTCGGGCGAGGAGGCGACTCGTCCTGAGTACCTGTCAGTTGGCCGCTCACGTCAGGCGGGCACGAACCTGCGGCCGAGGTAGTCCGCGATCGCAGCCCGGTCTGCGGGCACCAGGTCGCCTGGCCGCTGCACGAGCTTCGCCAGGCCCCGACGCCCGACGAGCGGAACCCCGCCGATGCTTTCGCCGACCCAAGGCAGATCGGTGCCGACGAAGCACAGCGCCCCGCGGACGCTGATGTCGGCCTGCACCTCGGCGAGCACAGCACGCACGACGTCAACCTGGCCGGTGAGCCCGTCGAGCAGCGCGGTCCGGTCGCGGCCCGCGATGAACAGTTTCTCCACGCGCGGGCCGAACAGCCCGCCGGAGCGGCGAACCTGCAACGCACCCTTGTGCGTCTTGGCGTCCACGACCCAGACCCCGGACGCGCACACGGCGATGCGGTCGATGTTCGCCCGCGTGGGCCGGCCGTCTGGGCGCAACATCTTCCGGTCGTGCAGGGCGACGACGTGCTCGCCCGCGAGCTCGTCGAGTTTCGCCGCGACCGCCCGCTCGCCCCGCGCGCCCTGCGCCCACACGCGGGTCGTCACCGGATCGTCCGACAGCGCGAGGATCAGCCCGCCCAGCCTGGGATGCCTGGACCGCACGTCGACCGCACGCCGCTGCGTCCGGCGCTCGAACTCCCGCTGCGCGGATCCCCCGGCAACCTGAGCCGGCACGGCTGGGGAACCGCTGCTCGCGGAAACGTCGACCACGAAAGACCTCCTTCACCAGGTTGACCATCGGTGAGCGGAGGTGCCGACCGGAGCGCTCAGAGGCAGCAGCTGCAGCCGGCGTTCGCCCAGTGGCCCAGGACGACGTTCGGGGTTTTGCACCGCTCGCAGCGCAGCGCCTCGTCCAGCGCCTTCTGGTTCAGCGCGAGGTTCGTCCGCTCGTGGCCGCAGCTCGGGCAGCGCACCGCGAGCTGGACGGGCGGGACGAGGGTGGGCTGCGCGGCGGCGACCACCTCGGCTTCCGGCGTTACGTCCATGCGGGCCTCCTCGTCGTGGGTGTTACCGAATCGACGGTAACCGAGCCGGGAGCAAACCGGCCTCGTGCCGGCGGAACGAAAGAGCGCGCCGCCGTTGTGCCCGGCGCCACAGCGGGGACGTAGGCGCTTGACCGCAAGCCATAGCAGTGTTGCTATAGATTCATAGCAACACTGCTATGGAGGGGTCCGTGGGGCACCGAAGCGACGACGAGCTGAGCTGGGAGATAGCCCGCCAGATCACCGAGCAGCGCGTCGCCCGCCGGCTGTCGCAAGCCGAGTTGGCCGCACTGTGCGGGACGACGCAGTCCGCGATCGCCCGGCTCGAGCGCGGCGCGCGGCCGCCGCGGATCGACACCCTCGCCCGGATCGCCACCGCCCTCGACTGTGCCCTGATCGTGCGCCTCGACCCGCGCACCCGCCCCGAAGGACCCGCATGAAGAAGGACGCGCCGCTTCGTCCCACCGACGTCGGCCGCGAGGAGATGACCACCACCAGGTTCGAGCGGTTCCTCGCGCTGATCCTGGCGGTGTTCCTCCTGATCGGCCTGCTGTGGGCGTACGCGCAGCCGCTCGACCGCACCGACGACTACCGCTACCAAGATTCGTACACCTACTACGAGGACGACGCCTACGGGGCGGGGCCGCAACCCGGCTCGAGCCCACCCGAGGCTGCGGAAGCCACCGCCGCTCCCGCACCCCCGAAGGCAGCAGTCGCGCCCGCGCCGAACGCTGCGCCCCTCGCATCCGGCCCGGTCGGCGAACCGCGGCCCGGCGACGAAGCGCTCGTCCAGCAGATGGACACCGCGGGTCGCGCCCTCGGGGAGGCGCAGCGGCAGGTGACGGTCCGCACCGAGGAGGTCGAGTCCACCCGCGAGGCCTACCGGACGCGACTGGACGCCGGCGAACCGGCGGACGAGTTCAAACGCGCGTTCTCCGAAGCCGAGACAGCGCTGGCGGACGCGAAGGCGACCCTGGCAAACGCCCAGTCTGCCTACGACCGGGCGGAAGGGCCGGGCCAGCAGGCGCGGCAACGCCTCGCCCACGCGGACGAGAACCGCTACGACGACCTCGCCCGCGACACGTTCCTGCTGCGGCTCGCGCTGACGGTCGGCAGCCTGGGCCTGTCCGTCCTGATGCTCCATCAGTTGCACCGCCGCCGCCCGCGCTTCGAGCTCCTCGGCATGTCGGCCGTCGGGGCCGCGACCGCGCTCGCGATCGTCATGACCGGCGACTACATCGAGATCGAAGAGGTCGGCCCGATCGTCCTGGCGGTCGCCGGAACGGCGGTCACCGTCGCGGCGTTCGTCGTCTACCAGCGTTGGCTCGCGCGCCGGCTGCCGGAGCGGCGGGTCCGCAAGAACGAGTGCCCGTTCTGCGGCTACCCCGTCCGCGAGGGCACGCACTGCCAGGGCTGCAGCCGCCCGACCGTCGGCGCGTGCACGTCCTGCTCGAACCCGAGACGCGTCGGCGCCCGCTACTGCGGCGCCTGCGGCGCCGGCTGACCCCGTGCGTCCGGCAAACAGCGTCCTGTAACGAGCAGTTTGCCGGACGCACGGGGTTGGAACTACCCGGCGTTGGGGGCGACCGAGAAGTAGTCGTCGCCCGTCTCGACCCGTCCGACGTAGGACGACATCGACACGAGCCACTTGCCCAGGTTGATCGACTCGCCGAGCTCGTCCTCGACCGCGGACATCTCGACCCGGATCTCGTCGTGGCTCTCGAGCTTCCAGAAGGTCCCGCCGTCGACGACGGTGACGCCGCCGCCCGCGAGAGACTCGATCGTGGCGTCGGTGACGGGGCTCTTGTTCATGACGAGGGCAGTACGGCGCTTCGTCGAGTCGCTCACGCCTGACCCCCCGTCAGGCCCAGTGCGGCGACGATCTCTTCCTGCCGGGCGACCGCCGCGGCGAGGACCTCCGCGAACGGCATCTTCGCGGCCGGCAACGCCTCGTACAGCCCTGCGAGCTCAGCCGTGGCAGCGATGACGTCGGGACGCCAGCGCTCGATCCAACCGGCGATGAGCGCCCGGTTCTCCGCGGCCGCCGGAATCTCCGGGGCCGTGACCATCCGCACGAACTCCTCGGTCCAGGCGAGGTCGCGGCGCCGGTCCCGGTCGACGGAGGAGACGATGACGCGCGAGACGACGTCCCCGTGGATCGGGGCGAGCTTGCCGACGAGCTTGCTGATCGCCACGTCCGTGAGGATCGGGTCGAGAACGAGGTTGATGATCACGAACGTCTCGGCCCAGTCCCGGACGGTGTGCATCACCTCTTCGATCAGCTTGCGCATCGGCTGGTAGCGCGGCGAGTCGAGCCACACCTGCTTCGCGCCGGTCGCGTCGAAGCCGGGGACCTTCTCCTCGAGCATCAGCAGGTAGTGGACGATGTCCTGCGAGTGCCGCGCGCGGTCGAACGTCTCGAACAGCATGGCCGCGACGATGGTGTCGGACAGCGCCTCGCGGGTCGCCGGGAACAGGGCCCGGAACAGGCCCCACTCGACGAACGACCAGACCGCGTAGTGCTCGCTGAGGATCTCGGTCAGCCACGTCGGGTCGATCTCGGCCGCGACGTCGGTCAGGGCGACGTCCTCGGTCAGGCGCGAGATCGCCCGTTCCTGCTCGGCCTGCATCCGCATGTACGGCCGCTGCCAGAGCGCCGCCGGGTCGCGGAAGTCGTGCCAGTCCGGGTGCCGCAGCTTCGTGGACTCCAGCTCCCACGACTCGCGGCCCTCGGGCGTGCGCAGGTAGTGGGGCCCGATGTCCCAGCCACCCTCGATGGCCGGCTGGACGTGCAGATTGACGGCCTCGTACTCCGAGACCTTGCGCTTGCGCGAGTTGATGTAGGTGAAGTCGCGCGCCTCGGCGATCGGGGTCACGAGGCGGCTGCCGCGAACGCCGCAGCCTCGGCTGCCGGGTCGGTCTTGGGGACGAGGGTGCCGTCGGCGCTCATGACGAGCTCCGGGGCCTCGACGCCCTTCAGCGGGTCGGTGATCTCGAAGTTCAGGCGGCGGACGTCGTCGAGCGTCCACATGGGTTTGTCCGAGTCGACGTGCGGCTGGGCGATCAGCGTGTGCCCGTCCGCGCGCAGGAGGTCGTTGGTGACGATGAACTCCTCGAGGCCGACGCCGTCGTACATCTCGTCCCAGAGCATGACGCCGACGTACCGCTCGGGCTGCTGGCAGAAGATCTCCTCGCAGGGCTCCGAGCAGAACGCGTGCGTGCGGCCGTTGTAGGACTTCACGCGGGCGGTCGGCTCGTCGATCCGCGGGAAGACGCACGGCATCGAGCACGTGCGGCACAGCCACGGACGCTCCGCCAGGGCCTGCAGCGGGAACATCTCCATGCCGGGGTCGGCGAGGACGGCGTACGCCTCCCAGAACTGGCCGTAGACGTCGTACCAGCCCGGGTACTGCGCCTCCATCCACTCCATGTGCTGCGGCGTCATCTGCGGGAAGCGCCAGTAGTGCAGCGGCCAGGACGCGGCGCCGACCATCGCGGCGGTGTGTCCCACCCACTTCATCCGGTCGGCGGCGTGGGCGAAGTACTTCGGGACCTGCAGGCCGAACGGCTCGAGCGTGCCGATGTAGTTGCCGACCCAGTCGTCGGCCACCCACTCCTCCCACAGCGCGCCGTAGCCCTGCTTCATCTTGCCGCCACCGAAGTAGTCGAACAGCACCGCGATCAGCGGGTCGAGGAAGGCGTGCTGGCGCCAGAACGAGCGGTCGAAGTCCTGCTGGAGCATCGGCAGGTTGTCCGGCTCGGAGAGCACCGCGGCCAGCGTCGAGTAGCCGTTGGCCATGTGCCGGGCCTCGTCGGACTGGATCGACAGAAACACGCCGGGCGTCGCGTGGTCGTCGTTGAGCGCGGCGACCTGAGTGAGCGCCACGAACAGCGGGTTCGTGTACGCGGTCTCGCCGACGACCTGGAGGCTGATCGCGCACTCGATCGGGTCGTTGACGTAGAAGTTGTCGAACGCCACGCGGCCGGCGCGGGCGAAGATGTTGTTGCCCCGGACCTTCATGCCGCGGTCGAAGCCCGCCGGGTCGGGCGCATTCTTGGTCATGTACCGCAGCAGGTACATCTGCTGGTTCAGGTGGCGGCGCTCGTCCATCGCTTGGGCCATGTAGCCCTGGCGAAGCTCGGCGTTGTCGATCGTGTCCGTCAGCATCGACTGGCACTTCTCCGCGCCGTACTCGGCGTAGATGACGATCGGCAGCGCCAACTTCAGCGCTTCCAGCCAACCCGGGGCCGCGTCCTTGACCGACGCCGTGCGCGAGAGGACGTCTTCGAAGCCGCCGTACTGGCGGTCGTCCTTCTCCTGCTCCATCGTCAGGTACTCGCGCACCAGCGTCCGGAACGGGTCCTTGGTCTTCTTCGGCATCTTGTACCGGGTGGGGAAGCGCGGTTCGGGCTGGACGTAGCTGGGCGTCCAGTCGATCTGCTTGACGCGATCGTGCGTCTCGACCACAGAGGGCATCGGGAGGGCCTCCAGAACTAAGCGGGCTGCTGCAACCGGGGTGGCGGCGGCGCTTGCCCACCATCCTGCGGGCCGGGGGTGACCTGCAACACCTCCACATGGATGGGACTTCCCTCGGCTTATGCTCGCCCGGTGCCGGAGAGCGACGGTTTCGACCGCGAGTCCGCGCTGCCCCTCGCGCTGCTCGACCGCAATGCCACGATCCGCCGCGTCGTCGCGATCGCGGCGGACACCCTCGAGGTGGACGTGGCGTTCGCCGCGCTGGTCGTCGACGACCTGGACACTCTCCAGGTCGTCGCCACGTCCGGGACCTGGGCACTCGAGGATCTGCTGGTGCCCGCGGGGCGAGGCCTCGGCGGCCGGGTCGCCATGCTTCGTCACCCCGTGTGCCTGGACGACTACGCGGCCGCCCCCGAGATCACGCACGACTTCGACGTCCAAGTCGCCCAGGAGGGGATCCGCGCGCTCGCCGCCGCACCGATCACGCACGGTCACCAGTTTCAGGGCGTGCTGTACGCCGGGTCGCGCACTCCGGGCGCGATCGCACCCGAGCAACTCGCCGTCCTGGCCAAGCTGGCCCGCCAGGCGGGGGTCGCGCTCGGGGTCGCCGACCGCGCCCAGGACATGGCGGACGTGGCCGTCCACGAGGAGCGCCGCCGGGTCGCGCTGACCCTGCACGACTCGCTGGGCGCGACCCTGTTCACCATCGGCGCGGCCGTCCGTACCCTGCGGGCCGATGTCGGGCCTGACGGGCCGATCGCCGACCGCCTCGCCTACATCGAGGAGCAGACGGCACTGGCGTCCGCGACTGTCCGGCGCACCCTGCTCGCGCTGAGCACGAGCCCCGCGGACATCGCGCTGGGCGTCGCCCTGCAGTCCGACTGCCGGGCCTTCGCCGAGCGGACGGGCATCGAGTCGCGGGCGCTGGCGATGGGCACGCTGCCGAACCTCGCCCCGACGCAGACCCGCGAACTCCTGCACGCCACCCGCGAGGCCCTGCTGAATGTCGAAAAGCACGCCCAGGCGCGTTCGGTCGTGGTGAGCGCGTACGCGAGCGACGGCGGGGTCTCCGTCGTGATCGCGGACGACGGCGTCGGGCCGGACGGGCGCGGCGAGTCCGGCGACGGGCTCGGCCTGATGGCCGCCCGCGAGCGCCTGTCCCGCCTCGGCGGGCGGCTGCAGGTCACGGCCGGCGACGAGGGCGGCTGTACGGTGCGCGCGTGGATCCCGGCATGAGCGCGCCCGGCGGCACCCCCGGCGACGGGCCGGTGCGGGTCCTCGTCGTCGACGACCACCCCGTGGTCGTCCAGGGGGTCTCGATGCTCGTCCGCGACGACCCGCGCATCACCGTCGTCGGGGACGCCCGGTCGGGCGCCGACGCGTTAGTGGCCGTCCGCGAGCTGGAGCCGGACGTCATCCTGCTCGACCTGCGGCTGCCCGACATGCTCGCCTCGGAGTCGACCCGCGTGCTGCTCGACGCCCGTCCCGGCGTCGAGATCCTTATCTTCACGGCACATTCGGAGCATCCGGCGCTGCAGCTCGCTCTCTCGGCCGGCGCCCGCGGGGCGTTGCTCAAGGACGTCGCCGACGCCGACCTCGCGGACGCGATCCTGCGGACGGCGGGCGGTGAGCGCGTCCTGGACTCGCGCTTCGAGCAGGACCCGGCCGCGTGGCGGGCGCCCGCCAACAGCACGGTGGACCTGACCAGGCGTGAGTACGAGATCCTGCGCCGCGTCGCGATGGGCGAGACGAACCCCGAGATCGCGGAAGCGCTGCACCTGTCCCGCAACACCGTGAAGACGTACCTGCAGTCCGCCTTGCACAAGCTCGGCGCCCGCAACCGGGTGGACGCGATCGTCAAGGCCGGCGAGGCGGGCCTCCTGTGACGGTGTCGTTGTGACTGGTCGTCAGAAACGTGGTGCCGAACCGCAAGGGCCGTTCCACTCCGTCCGGGAGGTCACCTCGATCACCCCCGCCGGGCGGTGGCTCACCGACTACGAGGTCGCGATCTGCCAGGCGCAGAGCGACCTCGGGCACTTCGACACCGGCGGCTGGTACGTCCTGCGCCGGGACGGTTCCGGGCATCTATGCCGACGACAGCACGGCCGTCGCGCACCCCGACTGGTTCGACTTCCGCGACCCGTCCCTGCTCTGGCAGCGCACGTACGTCGCCCTGCAGGCCGAGGAGGAGGGCGGGCTGGCCCGCAACCGGCAGAGCAGCCACGACAACGGCGGCTACCAGGACATCGACCCGCGCTGGTGCCGCGACGTCCTCGGGCCGTACTACGAGGCGTACGCGTGCTGCGGAGTCCGGCCTGTCGATCGCCCTGGCCCGCTGCGTGCGGGAGGCCCTGTCCGACAGCCTGTCGATGTCGCTCGTGTTCGCCAGCGCGGACCGCTCGCGCCACCAGCAGGACATCGCGGCGGCCAGCCTCGCGCTCGTCGCGGAGATCCCCACCTACGTCGACGGTCTCGGCCCGGACGTGTGGGCGAGCGATCCGCTCGTGGCGCCCCTTCGCCGTGCTCGTGGAGCGATTGCTGGTACACCCGCGACTGGGTCGAGGTCGTCCTCGTCGTCGCTCTGCTGTTCGACCCGCTGGTCGCGAACTTCTTCCTCAGCCGGTTCCTGCGCCGGTTCGCCCCGGCGAACGGCGACCTGCTCACCCCCTTCGGGGTCGCCGCGGTCGAGCGCGACCGCGCGCGCTTCCGCGAGTCGGCCGGCGAACTCGTCCGCATGCTGCTGGCCGAGCAGAGCGCGGCCGGAGACAAGGTGCCGCACGAGGCCAACCGCGAGGTCGTCCAGGGCTGGCTGGACGCGTGGGCCGGCGACATCCTGGCCGCGGTGGACGCCCTCGCCCCCCTGCTCGACCTGCCGGCCGTGCGTCCGGACACCGCTTCGGCCTGTAAAGACGCAATTCTGACGGAATGTCAGACTTTGCTCGTCTCCCTCGGCCTGGCCGCTGCCCGCCGCCCTGGCGCCGTGACCGCACATCGTCGTCGTCTGCCTGTCGGCCGGACCCCTCGCCGAGGCGACCCGCGACTGGCTCGAGGACTCGGGCGCCGACGTCACCGTCGACGACCACCTCGCGTTCCTCAAGGTGACCGGCACCGGCCGGGTCGTGGTTCGACCTCGACCCGATCGGCCACCGCGTCGGCCGCTACCTGACGATGTCCGACTTCCTCGGGACGATGACGACCTACGTCGGCCGGGTGATCATGGACGAGCGGCGCTTCACCGTCTGCTCGGACCTGCTGGGGCTCGACGACCGCTAGAGCAGCCGCACCTGGTCTGCCGGGATCCGGCGGAGCGGGTCCTGGATCTCCACGCCGAACGCGCGCAGGTCGGCGACCGTCCAGAGCTTGTCCGGCTCGGTCGACAGGTGCGGCTGCGGGATGAGCGTCTCACCGTCCGACCGCACGGAGCCCTTCACGCACGACGTACTCGGACAACTCCGTGCCGTCGTTGAGTTCCGACCAGGTCCGGCTGGTGTAGCGGTGCGGGGACTCGACGTAGATCTCTTCGCAGATCTCGGAGCAGAACGCGTGCCGTGCCCCGGTGGCGTCGGCGACGACCCGCGGGGCGAGGCAGGTGTCGGCCACCGCGAGCGCCGGCATCTGGCACACCCGGCAGATCAGCGGGGTCTGGGCGAGCAGTTCGACGGCGAGCCCGCCGGCGGAGCGGTCGGAGACCTCCGCGTACCGCTCCCAGAAGGCGCCGTAGCGGTCGTACCACCCCGGGTATTTTCCCTCGAGGTAGTCGAAGTCCGCCGGTGTCATCGGGTCCTGCCGCCAGAAGTGGACGGGCCAGTTGGCCGCCGTGACGATCGCGAGGTCGTGCCCCACCCAGCGGACGTTCTCGCGCGCGTACTCGGCCGTCGCGGGCCGCCGGATGCCGTAGGGCGCGAGCCGGTCCATGTAGGCGCCGACCCAGTCCTGCCAGACCCACTCCTCCCAGTTCTCGCCGTACGAGCGCAGCCGAGTCGAGCAGAAGTAGTCGTAAACGACCGTCAGAAACGGGTCCAGGAAGGCATGTTGGCGCCAGAAGCACCGGTCGAGGTCCTGTTGCAGGGCCGGGACGTTGTCGGGCTCGGAGAGCACCGCGGCCAGCGTCGCGTAACCGTTCGCCATGTGGCGGGCCTCGTCCGACTGGATCGACAGGAACGTCGACGGGGTGATCAGGTCACCGTTCGCGGCGGCGATCTCGGTCGTCGCCACGAACAGCGGGTTCGTGTACGCCGTCTCGGTCACGACCTGCAGGCCGACCGCGCAGGCCACCGGGTCGTCCGCGAGGAAGGTCTCGAACAGGGCGCGCCCGGCGCGCAGGATCGGGTCCGAGGCGCGGTAGCGATGCGCCGCGTTGAAGCCGGCCGGGTCCGGCGCCGTCTTCGTCATGTGCCGGATGAGGTGGTTCTCGAGGTTCACGTGGCGCAGTTCGTCCAGCATCTGGGCCAGGTAGCCGGTGCGCAGCTCCGCGTTCGGAATGGCGTCGATCAGCATCGCCATCGACTTCATCGCCATGTACTCGCCGTTGACGGCGAACCCGAGCAGCGGCTTGAGGATCTCCATCCAGCGCGACCCGCCGGCGCCGAGCGCCGCCACCGGCGGCCGCGCGTTGGCCAGGGCCCCGTACATGGTGTTGTCCTTCGCCCGCTCCATCGCGTAGTACTCGCCGAGCAGGTGGCGGAACGGGTCCTTCGTCGTGGCCGGGATCGTGTAGCGGGTCGGGTAGTCGGAGCGCCGCCCGGGCTTGTCCCAGCCGAGCGACTTGGCCTTGGCGTGAACCAGCGCGCTGCTGACAGCCACTATTGGCCGCCGGTGGAGACGAACGCGTCGAAGTGGATGTTCTGCGGCCGCACGCCGCGCGCCACCAGCAGCGCGGTCGCCGCGTCGATCATCGGCGGCGGGCCGCACAGGTACGCGTCGTTGCCGGCGAAGCTGTCGGCGTGCGCCGCGATCGCCTCGGTGACCAGCCCGACGTACGGGACGAACACGAAGTTCGGCAGCTGCTGCGCCAGCTCGGCGACGACGTCCTGGGCGTAGAGGTCCTCGGCCGTCCTGGCGCCGAAGAACAGCACGACGGGACGCGTGACGCCCTTGCGCGCGAGGTCCGTCAGCATCGACAGCAGCGGCGCCAGGCCGGACCCGCCGGCCACCATGACGATGCCGCGGTGCGAGAGCCGTACGGCCATCATGCCGAACGGGCCGGTCACCGCGAGTTCACTGCCGACCGGAGGCGCGCTCTCGAGGAACGCCGAGAACAGGCCCCCGGGGAGGATCTTGCAGATCAGGTCGATGCAGTCGGCGTCGGCCGAGCCGTTGGCCATCGAGTACGACCGGGCCGCGTCGGTGCCGGGCACGGTCACGTTGACGAACTGGCCCGCGACGAACGGCATGGTGACCCCGGCGGCATGGCGCAGGCGGACGCGCCGGATGTCGGCGGTCAGCGCCTCGACCGCCTCGACGGTGACCGTGTACGTCTGCGAGGCGTCACCGGCGTAGAACTCGTCCTCGTCGAGATTCATCGTCGAGACGTCGATCGTGCAGTCCTCGAGCGGGAAGCTCTGGCACACCAGCGTGATCCCGGCGTCCCGCTCGTTCGGCGGCAGCGCGTACGTGGAGGCCGTGACGTCCATGTCCCCGTCCACGACCTGGACCTTGCACGTCCCGCAGCCGCCGTGCTTGCAGCCGTAGCGCAGGAACAGGCGGGCGCGGAGTGCCGCGGACAGGATGCTCTCGTCCTCGGCGCACTCGAAACTCTCCCCGAAGGGCTCCACGGTCACCTTGTGCATCAGATCCGCCGTTCGTGTCGGCCCTTCGGCACGTGGGCACTCGGGCCATCGTGCGCCCCGCTCGTGCCGTCCGCCACCTCCACATGGCGGGTCAGGCGAGCTGTGCTCCTGTTCCCCGCGGGCCGCCCCGGTACTCCGCGACCAGCAGGGCGAGGTCGTCGCCGAGGTTGTCGCCCGCGACCGCCGCGAGCTCGCGCAGCACGTCGTCGAGGACGTCGGCGAGGTTGCCGCCGGCGAGGGTCCCGATCAGGGAGACCAGGTCGACGAACTCGCCCCGAGGGTCCCGCGCCTCGACGATGCCGTCGGTGTAGAGCAGCAGCCGGTCGCCGACCTCCATCCGGCCGTGCGTCACGACGGGCTCGGCGCCGAGGCCGAGCGGCAGACTGGACTCGATCTCGATCCGGTGCACGCGACCGCCGTCGCAATGCAGGGGCGGCGGGTGCCCGCAGGACGCGACGGCGAAGCGCCCGTCGTCGTGGATCTCCGCCAGGAGCGCGGTCACGAAGTCCTCGTCGCCCAGGTACGGCCGCAGGCGGCGGTCGAGCTGGCGGGCGACCTCGCCGAGGTCGTCGATGTCGGCGGCCGCGGCGCGGAACTCGCCGAGCACGACCGTCGCGGTCCGGACCGCAGCCAGGCCCTTGCCGCGTACGTCCCCGATCAGCAGCCGGACGCCGCCGTCGCGGGCGACGACCTCGTACAGGTCACCGCCGACGAGGGCCTCGGTCGCGGCGCTGGCGTAGCGGGCGGCCAGCGCGATCGGGCCGACGCGGGCCGGCGGTGCGGCGAGGATGGCGTGCTGGGCCGCCTCCGCGACGCGGCGGATCGTCGCCAGGCGCCCGGACTGGTCGCGGAACGCCGCGGCCGCCTCCACGGCCAGGCCGGCCCGGCGGGCGACGTCCTCGACGAAGGAGACGTCGGTCTCGGAGTAGTGCCGGCTCGACTCCGCGTAGACCAGCGTGATCGCGCCGATCACGCCCTTCCAGCCGATCAGCGGCACCACCATCGCGCTGGTGAACCCGAGGCTGCGCAGCAGCTCGAGATGTTCGGCGTCGAAGGCGGACTGCTCGACCAGCTCGTCGGTGATCACCCGGTACAGCTCGCTGCATCCCGTCCGGACGACCTTGGGGGCGCCGTTCGGCGCGTTCTTGCGGGGCGGGTAGCGGTCCCGGAGCTTCTCCGCCCAGGCCACCTTCGCCGGGTCCGCGTGCAGCAGCGCGGCGGTGGCGAGCTCGCCGTCCTCGAGCATCTGGATCACGCACCAGTCGGCCAACCGCGGGACCAGCAGCTTGGCGACCGCGTGCACCGTCGCCTCGTAGTCCAGGCTGCCCGACAGCGCGACGGACGCCTCGGCGAGGAACCCGAGGCGGGCGTTCGCCGCGGAGAGCTTCTCGTTCGCCTCGGAGGCCCGCTGCAGCGCGAGCGCCCGCTCCAGCGCCTGAGCGAGTGAGTCGGCGAGCGCCCCGACGAAGGTCGCCTGCGTCTTCTGGTCGATCACGCCGAGGACGGGGAAGGCCACCGACAGCACGCCGATCCGGTGCTCGTCGACGACCAGCGGCGAGACGTGCAGAGTGCGCTCGGACGGGTAGACCTCCGCCAGCACCGGGAAGCGCTCGGCGATCTGGGCGAGACCGCGGAGCACCATCGGGCGGCCCGTCCGGAGCACGACGGGCCCCGGCAGGTCGTCGCCGAGCGCGATCTCCCGGTACCTCTCCGCCCACGGCGCCGATCCGCCGTGTGTCGCCAACGCGCGCAGGATGCCGTCGTCCCCCAGCAGGTAGACGCGGCAGGACAGCGCCCCGAGGAACTCTGACGCGTTGTGCGTGACCGTCGCGGCGATCTCCTCGACCGTGCGCGCCCGGGTCAGCTCCGCGGTGACCTTCTGCAGCAGCGCCAAGCGGTCCGCGGCCTCGCGCATCGTCGACAGCGCGGCGACCTCCGAGGCCAGGACCTGCGGCAGCGTCCGCACCGGGGGCGGGGTCTCGCCGCGGGCCCGCGCCCGGAGCTGGTCGACCAGAGCCTGGACGTACCAGCGGCGGAACACCCGGTGGGCCGGCGGCGTCTCGAGGGTCAGCAGCCGGGCCGCGCGGGCGTACCGGTCGGCCTCGTCCAGCGCGGCGAGGTACTTCTCGCCGGCGTCGGCGGCCGCGGCGGGCAGGGTCAGGACGAGGTCCGTCTCCACGTCACCCCGGCCGGCCGCCTCGACCGCCTGCCGCTTGATCTCCGCCCGCGCCCCCGCGAACCCGCTCGTCACCGTCTCGATCAGCCGGGTCAGCGGGATCGGCAGGTCCTCGCCGGTCGACTCCCCGCCCGCGCGGGCCAGGGTGAACTCGCGGACGACGTTGTCGATGTGAGCCTTGGCCTCGAGCAGCAAATCGGTCGGCACCGCCCCGATGCGGACGGTGAAGACCTGCTCGTCGGGCGCCTGCTCCTTCCAGGAGGCGAGAATCGCGTCGACGTCCACCTCCGGCCCGTCGACGGTCGAGCTCGCGGCGCCGGCGTAGTCGGGGCCGTGCCGCAACTCGGCCCAGACGACCTTGCCGCCGACAGGGCTGGGGTCGATGCCCCACGCGTCGGCCAGCGTGCCCACGAGGGACAGGCCGCGGCCGGTCATCGTCTCCGTGTTGCGCGGCGTGACGACGGGCATCTGCCGGCCGGCGTCGGTGACCTCCAGCCGGATGCACACCGCGTCGTGGCTGACCCGCAGCATCGCGGGCAGCCCCGCGTGGAGGAGCGCGTTGGTCACCAGCTCGGTGACGACGAGCTCGACGTCCTGCACCCGGCCGGGATCGACGTCCGCGAGGCAGGCGACAGCGAAGCGCCGGGCCCGGGGCACGGCGTCGAGCTCCGGGCCCAGTGTCAGTTCGGCCGTCTCGAACGCCACCCGCAGCTCCTCGCGCCGAACGTCGACGACGCGGACCCTGCTGCTGGAGCCCGACGTTGCGTTCGCAAGATAACGCCCTCGGCCGCCGCGAGACACTGCCCCGGCGATTTGTCTGCTCAGCCGACCGCGAAGTCGGGGTACAAGGCCGAGACGCCGCCGGCGAGACCGGCCCGGACCTGGCGGCTGATCTCGTCGGCGACGATCTCGGCGAGGTCAGCCTCGAGCCCGTCCACGGCGATCCGGGCGATGTCGGCCGGGTCGGACTTGGCCGTGTCGACGCTGGCGACCATGTCCGTGTCCATGTAGCCGACGTGCAGGCCGCTGACGCGGATGCCCTGCCCGGCCAATTGCGCCCGGAGTGAGTTGGTCATCGACCACGCCGCGGACTTCGCCGCGCAGTACGCGCCGTAATGCGGGAAGCTCAGCCAGCTCAGGACCGACAGGATGTTGAGGATCGACCCGCCGCCGTTCGCGGCGATCCGCGGCGCGAACGCCCGGGTGACGGCGAGCGTCCCGAAGAAGTGGACGTCGAACTCGGTTCGGATCGCGTCGAACTCGCTGGTCAGCAGGTCGGCGAGCGGCGCCGAGCCCGCGTTGTTGATCAGGAGCGTGACATCTCCCGCCTTCGCCACTGCTGCCGCGATCGAGGCTGGGTCGGTGACGTCGAGCGCGATCGCCTTCGCGCCGGGCAGGTCGACGAGGTCGGGGTTCCGGGCGCCGGCGTAGACGGTCGCGCCGCGGGCGAGCAACTCGGCCGCGAGGGCGCGGCCGAACCCGCGGTTGGCCCCGGTGACGAGGGCGGTGGTGCCGGCGATCTGCATAGAAGTTCTCCTCGATAGCTGACTTGGTTCATCCAACTTAGCTACCTGAGTGGGGAAAGCAAACTCTGCCTGAGTAGGAGTTTCCGAGCCAGCTACCATGTGTCTATGGACCTCGACACCCCCTGCGCGATCGGGCGCAGCCTCGCCGTCCTCGGCGAGCGCTGGACGCTGCTCGTCCTGCGCGAGGCCTGCCTCGGCTCGACGCGATTCGCCCAGTTCCGGAACGCGCTCAGGGTCGCCCCCGACGTCCTGACCGACCGGCTCGGCACGCTCGTCTCCTACGGCGTCCTCACCCGCGAGCCGTACCAGGAGCCGGGGTCGCGGACGCGGTACGAGTACCGCTTGACCCCCGCCGGCGAGGAGCTGCGCATCGTCCTCGGCGGGCTCCAGCAGTGGGGCGACGCGCACCTGCCGTGGCCCGAGGGCCCGTCGGTCCTGCGGCGCGAGCGGCACACCGGCCGATCCGTCCGGATCGGGTTCGTGGACGAGTCCGGCCGCGAGGTCCCGCTCGACGACGTCGAGCTGGTCAAGACCGCCGCGTACCCCAGTTAGCCGGTCTGCTTCCAGCGCATGAGGTGCGCCTCGATCCGGCCGAGCACGGCGAAGATCAGCATGATCATCACCATGATCACCACGACGGTGGCCATCATCAGCGACGCGTCGAACGAGCTCTGCGCCTGATTGAGCAGGTAACCGAGCCCCTGCGTCGACGAGATGACCTCCGCGACGACGGCCCCGGTGAACGCGAAGCCCACAGTGATCCGCAGGCTCGAGAACACCCACGTCAGGACGGACGGGACGTAGACCTCCCGCACCAGCGCCGCCCGGCCGCCGCCCAGCACCTTCACGCGCGCCACCAGGTTCGGCGGGACCTCCCGCAGCCCGGTCGCCACGGCGAAGAAGATCACGACGAAGACGAGGAAGAACGCCGACGCGACCTTCGACTTCTCGCCGATGCCGAACCACAGGATGAACATCGGCGCCAGAACGATGCGCGGCACCGAGTTCAGCAGCAGCATCACCGGCTCGAGCAGCTGACCGACGAACTTGTTCAGCCCGGCGACGAACCCGAGCCCGACCCCGGCGACGAACCCCAGGGCGAGACCGATCACCGACTCCCGGCCGGTGGCCTCGATGTGCGGCCAGATCGTGCCCGAGCGGAACAGCTTCTCCAGTCGTTCCCAGATCAGGGTCGGGGAGCTGAACGAGAACGGGTCCACGTGGCCCGTGCGCGAGCCCAGCTCCCACAAGCCGAGCAACGCCGCGAGCAGCGCGAAACGCACCACCGTGACGAGGCCGACGCGCCGGCGCTTCTTGACCTTCGTGCTCACGCCCGTGGTCATGCCGGCTCCGCGGGCGCGCTCTCGCGGCCGTAGGACCCGCGGACCTCCTCGTAGAGCGTCCGCCACAGCAGGGCCGACAGCTCGCCGAACCGGGGATGGCGGCGGACCTCGAGCAGGTCACGCGGCCGCGGGATACCCACCTCCTCGACGGCGCAGACGCGACTGTTCGGCCCGGCGCCCAGGACGACCACGGTGTCGGCCATGCCGATTGCCTCGTCCAGGTCGTGAGTCACGAACAGGATCGTGCGGTTGCGGTCGGCGCACAGCTCGAGCAGGTCCATCTGCCTGAGGTAGCGAGCCTGGGCGTCCAGGTGGGCGAAGGTCCATGAGGATCACCGACGGGTCGCAGATCAGCGTCTGCGCAATCGACGCGCGCTTGCGCATCCCGCCGGAGAGCTGGGCCGGGTAGTTCCTCTCGAACCCGTCCCGGGCGCCGCCGACTGGCTCGGCCCTGCGGACGCGTCGCCGCTCGCGCTCGGCTCCGCCACCGCCTCGTCGTCACTCTTGTTGCCGCACGCCGTCGCGAACGCCGCCGCGCCCAGCATCGACGCCCGGCGCAGGATCCGCCGGCGGCTGACCGGCCGCTTCAGCGGGTTCGGGTCGATGGCGAACGGGGAGACCCCCTCCCGGAACACCCGGTCCTCCTCGTCCACCGCACAACAGTCGACCAGGGGCCGGAAGTCGTTCATCGCCACGTCCTGACTACTCCGCGCCCAATTGCGCGGAGTGGAGGTACTCGCGTCGACAACGACCGGACACCCGTGCTAGCCCCGACTTTCGACCGGAGTTCGGGAAACCACCGGGTCAGCGAGCGGCCCCCACCCCGAGGATCTCGTCGATCTGGCCGGCCGCCGCGACCATGCCCTCTTCCATGCCCATCGCGAGGAGCTGCTCCATCGCCTGCAGGGACGGGAACGTCGTGCGGACGGTCATGTTGGTGCCCGCGTCCGTCGCCGAGAGCTCGACCGCGATCGTCATCGACGGCATCTTGGCGTCGGGCGTGCCGTCGTCGTTCGCGAAGCCGTCCTGGACGACGAGGCGGGTGGGCGCCTCGACCTCGAGCACGCGCCAGTAGCCGCCGTGGGTGTCACCCTCCGGGCCCGTCATCGAGTACGTGACCTTGCCGCCCGGGGTCAGGTCGTGCTCGGACACCGCCGCCGGGTACGTCGGCGGGCCCCACCAGCGCTCGAGCTGGCGCGGGTCGTCCCACAGCTGCCAGGCCCGCTCGACCGTCACGGGGTATTCGGAGACCACGGTCATCGTGAGCTCCTCGGGGTTCTTCGTCACGCTGGTCACGCTCATGAGTCTTCTCCTTCTTCAGCCAGCAGGTCGCGCATCCTGTCCGCGCGCCCGCGCCAAATCTGCTCGTACTGGTCGAGTAGGTGCCGCGCCCGCGCCACCGCGTCCAACTGCCCGGTCACCCGCTGCTCCCGTCCCTGCCGGCGCTTGAGCACCAGCCCCGCCGCCACGAGCACCTCGACGTGCTTCTGCACCGCCGTGACGCTCATCGGGTACTCGCGGGCGAGCTCGGAAACCGAGAACTCCCCGCCCAGCACCCGGACGAGGATGTGCCTGCGGGTCGAGTCCGCCAGCGCGTGGAACAGCCGGTCGACCTCCGCGTCGGACAGATCTACAACCATAAGGTTGTATGTTGGCCGACGGCCGGCACGACGTCAAGTGCTCCGGCGAATCTCGCTCCAGAGTTGCCGGTCGAGCCCTTGTCAGCCGTTAGCGGGCGGTGTCGTCCGCCCTGACGGCCGACAGGGCCCGGTAACGGCCGACAAGGCGCCGAACCGTCCGGGCAGTGAGACGGCCATGCCCGCGCCGAGCTGTACCCGCCGCGTGCCCGGCTCCCCGTCGGACTTCACGCGTTGAAAGCACACCTCGTGCGCCGCGCACACCGCAGGAAGTGGGTTGTCGGCGCAGAAGGTGGGCCGCCGACGCGCTAAGCCGAGCGGAACCGGCGCACCCAACACACGGGGTCAGGTCGCGCCGAGGAAGTCCAGCAGCAGGCGGTTGAGTTCGTCCGGCGCGGAGGTCGGGATCCAGTGGTCCGAGCCCACGCGCGCGTACGTCCACGGGCCCTTCACGAACCCCTCGGACGCGAGCATCCACTCCTCCGTCAGGAACTTGTCGCCGTCGGCCCAGACGCCGAGCACTGGGCAGGACACGGGCGGGACGGGCGTGGCGCGCAGCCCGACGTACGACTCGGCGGTGATGTTCGCGCGGTACCAGTTCAGCGCCGCGACGAGGGCGCCCGGGCGCGCGAGGGCGGCGATCCGGTCGTCGACGTCGGGCCCCACCGACCCGATCCACGCGCGCATCAGCGCCCAGTCGTCCCGCGGCAGTTGTTCCTCCGCGACCCCGACGAACTGGAACCACAGCATGTACCAGCTCAGCTCGCGCTGGCGCATGCCCGCGTCGCCGTACGCAGCCGGGTGCCCGACGGTGAGGGCGGCGAGGCGGTCGACCCGGTCGGGGACGAACGCCGCGAGGCCCCAACCGAGCGCGGCCCCCCAGTCGTGCGCGACGACTGACGCGGCCGGGACGTCGAGCGAGTCCATGATCCCCAGGACGTCCGCGAGCAGGAGCGGCATCGCGTAGCGCTCGACCTCGGACGGACGGTCGGAGTCACCGAACCCGCGCAGGTCCGGCGCGATCGCCCGGTAGCCGGCGGCGGCGAGCGCCCCCATCTGGTGGCGCCACAGCCGGTGCGAATCGGGGAAGCCGTGCAGCAGCAGGACCGCCGGGCCCTCGCCCTCCACCGCGACGTTGAAGGACAGCCCGTTCGACTCGACCCGTTGCAATTCCACGAGATCCCCGCTCCCGTTGATATCCGATGTTCCGTCAGGTATGCCCGGCCCGACGCCGCGAGCGGGCGGGCTCGGGCTCGCCGGCCTCCGCCAGCGCGAAGCCGGAGGCGAGCGCGCCGAGCGCGGCGTCCAGGTAGACGGGCAAATCCGCGTCCGCACGGGCGGCCCAGCGGTCGAAGGCTGCGCGGCAGGCCGCGAGGGTGGTGCGCCCGATGGCCAGGGGGTACAGCGAGTCGGGCTCGGTGCCCAGACGCTGCGCGGCGAACTCCCCGACCGCACGCTCCCAGTCGTCGTAGTGCCGCGCCGCACTCGCCTGCAGAGCGGGGACGGAGGCGATGAGGCTCATCCGCACACGCAGCTCGGCCACGTCCTCGGCGCGGTAGTGGTTGACCCCCACGACCACGGCGCGGATCGCGTCCATCAGGGGGACGTCGGGGTCCACGGCGGCGAACGCGGCCTGCAGCTCCGAGACTTCCGCATCGAACTCGTTCCAGACCACCGCGGCCTTGCTGTCGAAGTACCGGAAGAACGTCCGCCGGCTCACCCCGGCGGCGGACGCGATCTGCTCGACCGTGGTCTCCTCGAAACCCTGGTCGGCGAACAGGCCCAGCGCGACGAGCTCCAGCGCCCGGGCGCTCGTGCCAGGCGGACGCCCGCGGCGGGCTGCCGCAGGCTCGGAGAACGATTCGGACGGGACAGCCACGGGCACCTCCTCGGGAGGTCTTGAATTTAGGCACCGGGTGTCGTTAAGGTCGGCCATTCGCCCCTGCACCGGCTCTCGACGCTACCGCCGCGGCCCCCGGAGGCCGCGCGATCCGCGAGTTTGGTGGGTACAGAGTAGGGAGTTCTCGTGAAGACGAAAGCCGCAGTGGTCTTCGAGACCGGCAAGCCGATCGAGATCGTGGAACTCGATCTCGACGGGCCGAAGGAGGGCGAGGTCCTCATTCGGTACACCCATGCGGGGCTGTGCCATTCCGACGTCCACATCGCCCACGGCGACCTGCCGGCGCGCTTGCCGATGGTCCTCGGGCACGAGGGCGCGGGCATCATCGAGGAGGTAGGGCCGGGCGTCTCGCGCGTCAAGCCGGGCGACAAGGTCGTCTGCTCGTTCATCCCGAACTGCGGCACCTGCCGCTGGTGCGCGACCGGCCGGCAGTCGATCTGCGACTGGGGCGCGGCGATCCTCGAGGGATACCTGCCCGGCCCGCGCTTCCCGTTCACCGGCCCCCGGGGCGAGTACGGCGCGATGTGCATGATCGGCACGTTCAGCCAGTACTCGGTGATCCACCAGAACTCGGCCGTCAAGGTCGACGACGACATGCCGCTCGACAAGGCCGTCCTCGTCGGTTGCGGCGTCCCGACCGGGTGGGGCTCGGCCGTCAACACCGCCGCCGTGGCGCCGGGCGAGACCGTCCTGGTCATCGGCGTCGGCGGCATCGGCATCAACTCCGTCCAGGGCGCGCGGTACGCGGGCGCCAAGAACGTCATCGCCGTCGACCCGCTGGAGAACAAGCGCGAGAAGGCCCTCGAGCTCGGCGCGACCCACGCCGTCGCGAGCGCGCAGGAGGCCCACGACCTCGCCCTCGAGCTCACCCGCGGCGTCGGCGCAGACAAGGCGATCATCACTACCGACCTCGTGACGGAGCCTCAGGTCACCGCGGCGTTCCACGCGGTCAGCAAGGGCGGCATGATCGTCATCACCGGCCTCAACAAGCTGGACGAGATGAACATCCAGCTGCCGGCGTCTCTGTTGACCCTGTTCCGCAAGACGGTGAAGGGCTCGCTGTTCGGCGACTGCAACCCCACGACCGACATCCCGAAGATCCTCGGGCTCTACCAGAGCGGCGACATCAAGCTCGACGAGCTGATCACCCGGACGTACACGCTCGACGAGGTGAACGAGGGCTACGACGATTTGCTGGCGGGTAAGAACGTGCGCGGCATCATCGTCCACGAGCACTGAACTTGACCGAAGCAACGGCCCGGCCGACAGTCGTCGGCCGGGCGCGCGAGGTCGAGCTGCTCCAGGCGACGCTGGAGAGCGGGGCGCACGTCCTGCTGGAAGGCCCGCCCGGCACCGGCAAGACGACCCTGCTCCGCGCGGTAGCGCCCGGTGAGTTCGTGTTCGTCGAGGGCAACGCCGAGCTCACGCCCGCGCGCCTCGTCGGGCACTTCGACCCGGCGCAGGTGCTCGAGTCCGGCTACGGCCCGGCGACGTTCGTCGACGGGCCGCTGACGGAGGCCCTGCGCGCCGGGGCGCTCCTGTACGTGGAGGAGACGAACCGCGTCCCGGAAGAGACGCTCAACGTCCTCATCACGGTGATGAGCGAAGGCGAACTGCACGTGCCGCGGCTCGGCCGGATCCAGGCCGCGCCGGGGTTCCGGCTCGTCGCGGCGATGAACCCGTTCGACACCGTCGGCACCGCGCGCATCTCCGGCGCGATCTACGACCGGGTATGCCGGATCGCGATGGGCTATCAGGACGCGCCCGACGAGTCGTCGATCGTCGCGCTGCGCGCACCTTCGGTTCCGGACGAGTGGCGGGACCAGGTGGTCGACCTCGTCCGGCGGACGCGCGCGCACCCGGACGTCCGGGTCGGGTCGTCCGTGCGCGGGGCGATCGACATGGTCGGCGTCGCCGTCGCGCTGCGGGCGCGCCGGGCCGTTGCGGCTCTCGATTGGCAGACCGGGCTGGACGCAGCGCTCGTCGCGCTCTCGGGCCGGATCCGCCTGCAGGAGTCGAGCCCACGTACTCCCGAGGCCGTGGTCCGCGAGCTGTACGAGGCGGTCTTCGGGGCCGAGCCGGTTTCTGACGACCCCTCAGGAGGCGATGCCCCGGGGGGAGCCTGAGCCCGCCGCCGGCGGGCGCTCCGCAGGCGGCGGACGGTCGCAATCGACCACGTCCGAGGCCGGGGCCGGCGGACCGCACGACACCCCGGTCGGAGCTGGCGCACCGCCCGCGGTTCGCCGAGATCTCCCCGGAGGTAGGGGTTCTGGACGCGGAGGCGTTCGCGAACGCGCTCGCCGAAGACCCTTCCCAGACGCTCGCGCTGCTCGCGGAGCTGACCGGCGCGACGGACGAAAAGCTGCGCCTCGCCGCCCGGGCCCTGGCCCGACGCGTGGTGCTCGACCGCGTCCGCACGGGCGCCCCGCGCGGGCGCGGCATCGGCCGGCTGCGGACGGTTCCCGCCGACCGCGGCGGGGATCTGGACCTGGACGCCTCGCTCGGCACGATCGCGGAGGCCCGCGCCCTAGGTCGTCCGCCCGCCCTGGACGAGCTGTCGGCGCGGACGTGGGCGCGCCCCACTTTGGCGCTCTGCCTGTTGATCGACGCCAGCGGGTCGATGGCCGGCGAGCGGCTCGCGACCGCCGCGCTCACTGCCGCCGCCTGCAGCCACCGGGCGCCCGGCGACCACGCGGTGCTCGCGTTCGCCCGGGAAGTCCGCGTGCTGCGGGGGATGACGGCGCCGCGCCCGCCGGGCGAACTCGTCGACGCGGTGCTCGCGTTGCGCGGCCACGGGACGACGGCCCTGGCGCGCGCTCTGCGGGCCGCCGCCGACGAGCTCGCATCGACGCGGGCGGCGCGGCGCGTGGTCGTCCTGCTCTCGGACTGCCGCGCCACGGACGCCGAGGCGGACGACCCGACCCTGGCCGCGCGGCGGCTGGAGGAGCTGGTGGTGCTCGCCCCCGCGGAGGACTGCGAGGCGGCGGCGGACTTTGCGACCCGGGCCGGGGCGCGGTGGGCGCCGATCGCGGGCGCGGCCGCGGCTCCCGGGGCGCTGCTCGATCTGCTGAGCTCTTGAGGAACCGAGCCTCGGGTCGTTATCGTCATCGGGTGCCATAATTCCTGACCGGAGGAGCCCCAGATGGAGCCTGTCGAGCCTGTCGCACACGACGACGTCGAGGAACTGGTGACGGAGGACCTGCTCGTCGAGGAGGTCTCCATCGACGGCATGTGCGGTGTCTACTGACCTCGCGCGCCCGGCGTTCACTCTGGACGGCGCGTGGCGCGTGCACCCCCGCGTGGCCGTCCGGCCCGAGCGTTTCGGCGCCCTGCTCTACCACTTCGACACGCGCAAGCTGTCGTTCCTGAAGAGCCCGGCGATGCTGGAAGTGCTGCGCCAACTGGATTCCGCGCCCTCCGCGCGGGCAGCGTGCGAGCTCGCCGGGGTGAGTGCGGCCGAGCTGCCGCGCTACGCCACGGCGCTCGGCACCCTCGCCGCGTCGTCGATGATCTGCGAACGGGAGTGCGCGTGACCGCGACCCTGGTGGACGAGTTCGCCCTCGGCCTCGACGCCCCGATCTGCCTGACGTGGGAACTGACGTACGCCTGCAACCTCGCGTGCGTCCACTGCCTGTCGAGCTCCGGCCGGCGTGACCCGCGCGAGCTGAGCACCGCGGAATGCAAGGCCGTCATCGACGAGATGTCGGCCATGCAGATCTTCTACGTCAACATCGGCGGCGGCGAACCGACGGTGCGGCCGGACTTCTTCGAGCTGCTCGACTACGCCGGCTCGCGTCGGGTCGGGGTGAAGTTCTCGACCAACGGCGTGCGCATCTCCCGGGCGGTGGCCGCGCGGTTGGCGGCCGACGACTACCTGGACGTGCAGATCTCGCTGGACGGCGCCACTGCCGCGGTGAACGACGCCGTCCGCGGGGTGGGGTCCTACGACACCGCGCTGCGGGCGATGACCAACCTCGCCGAGGCCGGGTTCCGCGGGTTCAAGATCTCCGTGGTGATGACCCGTCAGAACATTCCCGAGCTGGACGCCTTCGCCGCGCTCGCCGCGCGGTTCGACGCGCAGCTGCGGCTGACGCGACTGCGACCGTCCGGGCGCGGGGCCGACGTGTGGGACACGCTGCACCCCACCGCCGACCAGCAACGCCAGCTGTACGACTGGCTGCTCTCGCATGGCGATCAGGTGCTGACCGGCGACTCGTTCTTCCATCTCGCCGGGTACGGCACGGCCCTGCCGGGGCTGAACCTGTGCGGCGCCGGGCGGGTCGTCTGCCTGATCGACCCGGTCGGCGACGTGTACGCATGCCCCTTCGCGATCCACCCGTCGTTCCTCGCCGGCAACGTCCGCTCGGAAGGGGGGTTCGCCCACGTGTGGCGGCACTCCGCGCTGTTCGCGTCGCTCCGCGAGCCGCAGGACCCGGGCAGCTGCGGGTCGTGCTCCGCCTTCGACTCGTGCCGCGGCGGGTGCATGGCGGCCAAGTTCTTCACCGGCCTGCCGCTCGCCGGGCCGGACCCGGAATGCGTCCGCGGGCAGGGTGAACTCGCCCTCGCCGGCGCCGACCGGGGAGGCGCGCCGCGTTCGCCGGTGGACCACTCGCGGCCGGCTCGGAATCCGGTTCCGATCAGCATCGGCCGCCGTCCGCCGGACGCGGCCGCCGTCCGACCGCCGGACAGAGCGTGCGACACGCATCCGCTGGCCGGCATGGCGACGCCGGGGTGACTGGTTCCGCCCTCGCCGACCTGACGTGGCCTCAGGTCGACGAGCACTCGTTGCTGGTCGTCCCGTTGGGGGCGACCGAGCAGCACGGGCCGCACCTGCCGCTGTCCGTCGACACGGACGTGGCGATCGCGTTGTGCTCCCGGCTCGCGCTCCTGCGGGCGGACGCCGTCGTCGCGCCCGCGTTGCCGTACGGCGCGAGCGGCGAGCACGCGGCGTTCCCCGGGACGCTGTCGATGGGCTGCGAGGCGCTCGAGTTCGTGCTGGTCGAGCTGGGACGGTCGGCGACGCTCACCTTCACCCGGGTGCTGTTCGTCTCCGGGCACGGCGGCAACGCCTCGCCCGTCGCCCGAGCGGTGTCGCGGCTGCGCTCGGAGGGCCGGGACGTCCGTGCCCACTTTCCCTGCTGGGACGGGGAACCGCACGCCGGTCGGACGGAGACGTCCATGTCGCTGGCGCTCTCCCCCGCGCACGTCCGGATGGACCTGGCCGCGGCCGGGGACACGCGTCCCCTCGCCGACTTGTTGCCTGCGCTGCGCGCCGACGGCGTCCGCGCCGTCAGCCCGTCCGGCGTGCTGGGCGACCCGCGCGGGGCGAATGCCGCCGAAGGGGCCGCCCTGCTCGACCGGCTCGCGGCCGACTTGGCCCGCGACGCCGACGCGTTCTTCCCCCAACGTCCGGGGAAGTGGTCGCTATAACGACCAGTCACCCGGACGTCCCGGGCTGTTGTGGCGTTGCCCTTGTCACCGGCGCGGGTCGCGGGATCGGCGCGGCGACCGTCGGCGCGCTCGCCGCCGCCGGGTGGGCGGTGCTCGCGGTGGACGCCGCGGCTGACGATCCGTCACTTCCCTACCCGATGGCGACGAGGGCCGAGCTGGACGCCGTCGTCGCGGCCGCGGGCCCGTCCGCGGCGGCGTTCGTCGCCGACGTCCGCGACCCGGCGGCGCTCGCGGCGGCGGTGGCCGAGGCGGAGGCGCGGTGGGGCGGGCTGGACGCGGCGATCGCGTGCGCGGGAGTGATCGCCGGCGGGCAACCGCTGTGGGCGTCGTCGCCCGCGGCCGAGCGGGCGGTCCTCGACGTCAACCTCGGCGGCGTCGTCAACCTGGCCCGGGGGGCGATCCCGGCGCTGCTCCGCCGGCCGGCGCCGCGAAACGGGCGGTTCCTGGCGGTCGCGTCCACGGCGGCGACGCGCGGTCTGCCTCTGCTGGCGGCATATTGCGCGGCGAAGGCCGGGGTCGCCGGACTCGTCCGGGCGCTGGCCGTCGAGCTCGGCGGCACCGGCGTCACCGCGAACGCCGTCAGCCCCGGCTCGACAGACACCGCGATGCTCGCCGAGTCCGCCCGGTTGTACGGGCTCGGGGGCGCCGAGTCCTTCGCCCTGCAGCAGCCGATCCGACGGCTCCTGCGGGCGGACGAGATCGCCGCCGTCCTGGCTTTCCTGGCCGGCGCCGGCTCGTCCGGGATGACCGGGGCGGTCGTACCGGTCGACGGCGGGCTCGGGCTCTGAACGCAGCGGAGCCCCTGCCGGTCGGGTTCGGGATCGCGATCGACCCGGGCACGCGGCTGATAGACGCGTCCACGCTGGTCGGCGGAGCGCCGCTGCGGGTGCTGCGCCTGAGCACCCGGGGGGCAGACGCGTGGGCCGAACTCGCCGTCGGAGTCGTTCGCACGCGAGCGGGCGGGCTGCTCGCGCGCCGGGTGAGCGACGCGGGGCTGGCCCATCCTCGTCCGCCCGCACTCGTGACCGAACCGGACGTGACGGTCGTGATCCCCGTCCGAGACAGGGTTTCCGGTCTCGACGCGTGCCTGCACGGGCTCGCCGGTCGGTGGCCGGTCGTGGTCGTCGACGACGGGTCCGTGGACGCCGCCGGCGTAGCCGAAGTGACGGACCGGCACGGAGCGACGCTTCTCCGACGTGAGCACTGTGGCGGGCCGCCCGCAGCGCGCAACACGGGACTCGGTGCGGTGACCACCCCTCTCGTCGCGTTCGTCGACAGCGACTGCGTGCCGTCCGGCGACTGGGTCGGTGCCCTGGCCGCCCACCTCGCCGACCCCCGGGTCGCCGCCGCCGCCCCCCGGATCGTCGCCGCAACCCCACCCCGTACGTCCGGCAATCAGCGTCCTATAACGAGCCGATCGCCGGACGCACGGGGTGGCGGGCCCGGGCGGTATGCCGCCGGGCGGGGGGCGCTGGACCTCGGACCGCGACCGGGGCTCGTCGGGCCCCGCCGACGCGTCGCGTACGTGCCGACGGCGGCTCTGGTCGTCCGGTGCACCGCCCTCGACGAGGTCGGTGCGTTCGACCCGGACCTGCGCTACGGCGAGGACGTCGACCTCGTCTGGCGACTGGACGCGGCGGGCTGGCGCGTGCGGTACGACCCGTCGGTCCGGATGGCGCACACGGAGCCGCGGACTTGGTCCGCGCTCCTGGCCCGGCGCTTCCGGTACGGCACCTCTGCGGGACCTCTGACGGTCCGTCACCCCGGCACTGTCGTACCGCTCGTCCTGGAGCCCTGGTCGACCCTCGCCGTCGCGGGGATCGCCGCCCGTCGCCCGGGCCTCGCGGCAGCGGGGCTCGCCGCCGCCATCGTGGACGAGGCGCTCGCCCGCCGGCGGGCGGGGATCCCGTGCGGCGGCGCCGCTGAAGCGGCGGTCCGCCGGACCGGGCGGGTCTGGCAGGCCACAGGTAGTTACGTGACGCAGTTCGGCGGGCCCGTCCTCGCTGTCGCCGCGAAAAACCCTACAAGGAAGGCGTTTCTAGTCCTCGCGCTCGCCCCTCCGGTCGCCTCGTGGTTGCGGGGGCGGCCGCAGCGGGTGCACCCGCTCACCTTCGCGGCCGCGCACGTCGTCGAGGACGTCACCTACGGACTCGGCGTCGTTCGCGGCGCCGCGGCGGCGCGGACGTTCGCCCCGCTGCGCCCCGTCCTCGCCCGGCGGCGGCGTCAGGCGCCAGAGACGGGCACAGAGACCGGCACGGGGACGGTCGGCTTCCCCAGCGCCCGGACGAAGCCCTCCGGCACGAGCAGGTCAGACACGTCCAGGTCGGCGACCGACGGGCGGCCCAGCGCCAGCAGCGTCGAGTCGATGCCCGCGCGCAGGATGTCGAGGACGTTTTCCACGCCCGCCTGGCCGTTCGCGGCCAGGCCCCAGAGGTAGGCGCGGCCGATCATGACGGCGCGCGCGCCGAGCGCGACCGCCTTGACGACGTCGCTGCCGCGGCGGATCCCGCCGTCCAGGACGACCTCGATCTCGTGCCCCACAGCCTCCGCGATGGCGGGCAGCGCCCGGATCGCCGCCGGCGTCCCGTCGAGGTTGTTGCCCCCGTGGTTCGACACGGAGATCGCGCTCAGGCCGGCGTCGACGGCGCGGCGCGCGTCGTCCAGGCGGATGATGCCCTTGAGCATGCACGGCCCGTCCCACTGCGACCGCAGCCACGCGACGTCGTCCCAGGAGGGTGGCGGGGTCTGCATCCACTCGCCGTACGCGGCGAAAAACCCCGGGGCGGCCTGCCCCTTGGGGGCGACGTTCGGCACGGCCAGGTCGGGGAGGCGGCCGGCGCGGGCGAAGTCGAGCAGCCAGGCCGGACGGGCGAGGACCTCCGGCGCGAACCTGAGCGCCGTCTTCAGGTCGATGCTCTGCGGGATGTGCGGGCTCCCCCAGTCGCGCGCGTGGGAGAACGACCAGTCGAGCGTGACGATCAGGCCGACGGCGCCGGCCGCGCGCGCCCGCTCGAGCCGGGCCGCGATCACGTCCCGCGTGCCCGACCAGTAGACCTGGAAGAACGTGGGCGCACCGGCGGCGACGACGTCCTCGATCGGCTTGCTGGCAAAGGAACTGAGCCCCAGCGCCGTGCCGCGGGCGGCGGCCGCGCGGGCGACAGCGACCTCGCCGTCCGGGTTGACGGCCTGCACGCCGGTCGGCGAGAGCAGCACGGGCAGCGAGAGATCCTGACCCATCACGCGGACGCCGAGGTCGCGCGTCGCGGACGCCCCCGCGACGTGCGGGGCGAACCCGAGTTCGGCGTAGGCGGCCAGGTTGTCGCGCATCGTCAGGCCCTGCTCGGAGCCCGCGATCAGCGCGCCGTACACCGACCGCGGCAGTCGCCGCTTCGCGCGCCGCTGTGCCTCGGCGACGGTTTCGAACCACGCTGAGCTCATCGGGCGCTCCTCTCGTGCACGGACGTCCGGCGCGACCACTGCACATTAATGGCACGTAGTGTCAATAAACAAGTGCCGCGGCAGGGCCGGACGCGACGGGCGGCACTGGTCCCGCACCCCGCCGCGCGGGACGATGCGGGGATGAGCGGACCAGTCACCTCCGTCGACGCGACGCCCACGCAAGCGGACGCGGGTCGGCCGAGCGCGCCGTGCATCCAGGTCGGCGAGAGCCGCATGTCGGAGGTCGGCGGGTTTCGGGTCCGCCGCGCGCTGCCCCGCCGGGGCCGCCGGACGGTCGGGGCGTGGTGCTTCGCCGACCACATGGGGCCCGCGGCGGTCACGGAGGACGACGGCCTCGACGTCGGTCCCCACCCGCACATCGGCCTGCAGACCGTCACGTGGCTCCTCGACGGGCAGGCCCTGCACCGGGACAGCCTCGGCTCGGAGCGGGTGATCCGGCCCGGGCAGCTCAACCTGATGACCGCCGGCCACGCCGTCTCGCACGCCGAGGAGAACACAGGCCACTACCGCGGGACGCTCGAAGGAATTCAGCTTTGGGTGGCCCAGCCCGAGGCAACCCGGCACGGCGAGGCGGCCTTCGAGCACCACACCGCGCTCCCGCAGGCCGAGCTGGACGGGGCGGTCGCCACCGTCCTGATCGGGGACTTCGCCGGGGCCGCGAGCCCCGCCCGGCACGACAGCCCGCTCGTCGGGGTCGACCTCGCGCTGCACGCGCGCGCCACCGTCCCGCTGCGGGCGGACTTCGAGTACGCCGTCGTCGTGCTCCGCGGCGCGGTCGGCATCCAGGGCAAGATCCTGGCGCCCGGCCTGCTCGGCTACCTCGGCCGGGGCCGCGACGAGCTGCGGTTCGACGCCCGCGAGCCGACCCGGGCCGTCCTGCTCGGCGGGGTTCCGCTCGACGAACCGCTCGTCATGTGGTGGAACTTCGTCGCCCGCAGCCGTGCCGAGATCGACGCGGCGCACGAGTCATGGGACGTCGGTGACGACCGATTCGGCCCCGTCGACTCCGCGCTCCCGCTGATCCGCACGCCGCCCCCGCCCTGGCGGACGGGACCCTAGGGCGCCGGGCAGTGAGCGCCGGGGCCGGGTCCGCCGCCGCCCGGAGGTGCCGGCAGGACCTCCCGAAGCCGAACGAAGGAGACCGGTCCTCGACCTAATAGGACTCGGTGTCGCCCGTGACCTTGTCCTCGGTGTCGCCCGTGACCTTGTCCTCGGTGTCGCCCGCGACCTTGTCCTCAGTGTCGCCCGTGACCTTGGCGTGAGAGACGGTGTCGTCGGTGTCGCCCGTGACCTTGTCGTCGGTGTCGCCAGTGACCAAGTCGCCGGTGATCTTGACGTCGGTGTCGCCGGTGACCTTGTCGTCGATGCCCATGAGCGCGCCTCCCAGCAGGTTCGCGGGGTGCGGAACCGCACCGCGCTGCCTAGGTCTTCCACCCACTCCGGGCATCGAACCCAAACCCCGAAGTCACCCTCAGAACGTCCGGGACAAGGGGGTCAGGTGGCGATCGGGCCCGTGCCCCCGGCGTCGGCGCCTACCGCCGCCTTGACCATCGCGAGCATCTGGCCGACGCGGCCGCTGGGCCCGTCCCACCATTCGCCGGAGGTCACGTTCACCTCCAGGACGCGAACCGTCGGGTCGTCTTTGCCGTCGAAGAACGCGGCGGCGCCGGGGCTCCACAGGCGCTCGATCATGGCGCGGTTGTCGATGGTGCGGGCCTGCCCCTGGACGGCGACATAGGTGTTGCTCTGGGGGTCGCTGAACGTCACGGTGGTCGGGGATCGCTCGGCCTCGAGCGCACCGACCCAGTCGGCGGTGCTGGAGACGAGGAAGCGCATCGCGTTCCCGTCGAGCTCGTTGAGGGTGAGCGGACGCGACTTCCACGTGCCGTGGTCGGCGGTGCCGACCATTGCGAACCGCAGGTCACCCAGGACGTCGGACAGGTCGCGGGCCTTGGCGGGAGCGTCAATTTTCGTCATGACCGCGTACTGCCCGGACGCGGGCGGTGTATTCGCGGCATCCGTATGCTCGCCTCGATCATGCCGAGCCGGCACCTGGGGAGGCGATATGGCGGCACCGCCAATACCACCGGGCGTACCCCCGCAGCCCCCGAAGTCCGCCGACCCGAAAGACCTCGGCTTCCACCCGCAGGAGCGGGTGCGCTGGTTCGCGCCGGGAGTCCTGTTCCGCACGGCGATCCAGGTCGTCGTCGCCGGGAAGTTCTCAGAGCTGCTGGACCGGCGGGACCTGCAAAGTGGCCTCGACGGCGGGCCGGTAGAGGTCGCCGAGGACGGCGCGACAGAGTTCTGGGTCGACTACGTGGCCGACACGGGCGACGGTTTCGACGCCACCCTCACGATCGCGAGCGTGCTCGCGCGGGAGACGCTCGAGCTCGGCGGCGAGCTGACCCACGGCGGCTCGCTCCTCGTCCTCGGCGGCGACGCCGTGTACCCGGCGGCGAGCGAGCAGGCGTACGAGGACCGCCTGGTCGGGCCGTTCCGCATGGCGTTGCCGTGGACCGCGACCCCGCGCCACGTCGTCGCCCTGCCGGGCAACCACGACTGGTACGACGCGCTCACCAGCTTCCTGCGCCTGTTCTGCCGGCGCCCGGACGGTCGCTGGATCGGCGGCTGGAAAACGGCGCAGAGCCGCAGCTACTGGGCCGTCCGGCTGCCGCAGGGCTGGTGGCTGTGGGGCGTCGACATTCAACTCGGCTCGTACATCGACCCGCCGCAGCTCGCGTACTTCCAGGAGATGCGAGGGCTCATGGCGGCGGACGACCGCATCATCCTGTGCTGGGCGAAACCGACCTGGACGGACGAGGTGCACGACGACGACCCGCCCGTGACGAAGGATCTGAACTACTTCGTCGACACGGTCGTCGGTGACAGGTCCCGAGTGCGGCTGTGCCTCGCGGGCGACAAGCACCACTACGCGCGCTACGTCCCGCCAGAGGGTTCGGGCCTGTCGGAGAAGCTGACCGTCGGCGGCGGCGGGGCGTACTTGTCGGCCACGCACCAATTGAAAGACCCGCTCGACCTCCCGTCGGGGCGCGACTCCACAGCCACCGACCGCCATCGACTGGTCACCCGCTACCCGGACGAGGCGACGTCGAGGAAGCTGACGTGGAACGTCCTCGGCGCGATCTACGGCAACGGGTGGCGGTTGTGGCTGGTGCTCGGTCTCCTGTACGCGATGCTGGCCGCACCCGCGGGATGGTTCGCGCGAGAAACCGCCGGCGACCGTGGCGTCGGCGACGCGATCGGGCCGGCGATCGCCCTCGCCGCGACGACTGTCCTGCTGGGGTTCGGGCTGCGCGCGCTGGCGTCCTTCAGCAGCCGGCCGGCGACGTGGCGGGCTTTACTCGCCGCCCTGTTCCATCTGACGCTGGTCGCGGCCGTCCTCGCGCTCGTCGTCTGGCAGACCAGGGAGTTCGACCGCTTCCCGCTCGGCGACGACGTCGCCGGCGCGGTCCTCGCGTGCGGGGTCGCCGGCCTCGTCGTCGGGCCGTTCGTCACCGGCGTCTACCTGCTCGTCGCGCAACTGTTCCGCGTCAACGTCAACGAGTTGTTCTCCGCGATGGCAGTCGAGGACTACAAGTGCTTCTTGCGCATCCACATCACCGCGGAAGGCGACCTGCGGCTGTTCCCGGTGAAAGTCCAGCGCATCCCCACCTGGCATTTCGCCGGAGGCGGGGGCGAGCGCTGGTACCGGCCGTCGGCCGAGCCGAAGGCGGAGCTGATCGAGACCGCGCCGATCGAGATACGGAAACGCCCTAAGTGACGGTCAGTTCGGTGAGCATCCCGTCGGCGTGGTGGGGCACACCGTCTCCGGTCGCACCGCCCTTACTTCCCTTGGGGATGAAGCAGACCACCGCGTACCGGCCCGGTTCGAGGTCGACGAGGGACGTGTTCGTACGGCCCGGCTTGACGAGGACCACCGCGACCCGCTCGGTCTTCGCGACGAGGTCGGCGGCGGACAGTTCGACGAGGTCGTCCACCGATTCGGTCACGCCGGCGTCGACGCGCAGCAGGACGAGGTGGTGCAGTTCCTGGCCGTCGTTCGTCAGGCTGACCGCGGTCGGGCCGGCCGGGACAGAGTCGGGCAGGCGGTCGAACTCGTAGTCCACTGCGTACGCGGGGATCTCCGGATAGCCGCACGAGCTGAGCAGGTAAGCGTCGACGGCCGAGTCGGCCTGGGCGTAGTCCGTGGAGTCGAGGGCCGCTTCCTCGCCGGACGCGCCCTTCTTCGCGAGCTCGGTGAACGTCGCTACGTCGGCGGTGAGCGCCTCCGGCGCCGCGGACTTCATCGCGTCGAGCAGCGGCTGGACCTTCGCCGCGTACTCCGCGCGGGCCGCGGCCGCCACGTCGCTCCCGCTCGGTGCGGTTGCGGTCGCCGTGTCCACGGCGGTGACCGCCGTGCAGAACGCGGCCGCTGCGGAGCCTCCTGACGAGGCCTCAGGTGACGGCGTGGCGGAGCTGGTGGCGGTGGCTGTCGCGGCGGCCGTGACCGGTTGGTCACCCGCAGCGGGCTCCGTCGTGGCTGATCCGCACCCCGCGAGCAGAACCAGAAGGGCCGCTGCCCCAGCAGCTACGCGAGCCATTCGGCCATCCTCGAGAAAATGCCCGTCACCAGCAGGACGCCCACGGCCACGACGAGCAGGCCGCTGACGCGTTCGGCAATCGGCAACCACGACTTGCGCAGACCGGCGGACCAGCCCAGGAACCGGTCGAGAGCGAACGCCGCGGCCAGGAACGGGATCGCCAGCCCGGCGCAGTAGGCGCCCATTAGCACGCCGGCGTCCAGGCTGGACCCCCCGGAGGCCGCCATGGTGAGGATGCCGGCCAGCACCGGTCCTACGCACGGGCTCCACCCGGCCGCGAAAGCGACGCCCACGAGGAACGCGCCGACGTACCCGCTACGCCCGCTGTCGATCTTGAACATCCGCCGCTCGCGGTCCGCGGCCCGCATCTTCAGGAGCCCGATCAAGTGCAGGCCCAGCAGGATGAGCACCACGCCGCCGGCGCGGGCCAGCCAGATCCGGTTGTCGGCCAGCGCCGCGCCGGCCCGGTTGACCAGCACCCCCAGCGCCACGAACACGAAGCTGAAGCCGAGCACGAACGCCACCCCGGCCCGGACGGCGACGCCCCGGTCCGCGGCGGCCTCGTTGTCGACGAAACCGCCCCCGCCGCCCGCAGGTTGCAGCGCCTGACGGCGGCGGCTCGAGCGCAGCCGGACGGCCGCGATCACCGAGGCGTAGCTGGGAATCAGGGGCAGCACGCAGGGCGACAGGACGCTGAGCAGACCCGCGGCGAACGCCACCAGCAGGCCGGCGGTCGCCACCGTGCTGCCGGTGTCGAGGCTGCCGCCCAACCCGAGGGCGGCCTCGATCGTCGGCAGGTTCTCGGGTGCGTTCGGGTCCATCTGCCCGCGCCAGTGCCGAAGGATCTTGCCGTCGGCGACCAGGAAGGTCTCCGGCGGGCCGAGGACGCGGAACTTCTTGGCGAAGTTGTTGTTCGGGTCGCGCCACATCTCGAAGCTGACGCCGATGTCGTCGGCGAACCGGCGGACCGTCTCGTCGCCGGCACCCTCGTCGATGTTCACGCCCACCACGCGCAGGCCCTCGGCGGCGTACTTCTTGTGCACGGCCTCGAAGTCGGGCATCTCGTCGCGGCACGGCTTGCACCAGGTCGCCCACGTGTTCAGCAGCAGGGCCTTCTCCGGGACCGCGGCGATGTCCACCCGGTCCTCGGAGCCCAGCACCCGGGCGTCGTAGGCCGGGGCGTCCCGCACGGCCGTCTGGGCGGTGACCTTCACCCCGTCGCCGACGCCGGCGACCACGGCCAGCCCGCCGATGCTCACCAGCGCCGCGAGCGCGAAGCAGACGCGCGCAAACACCAGCCAGAACCGATTAGGCGCCGGCGGGCGGGCTCCCTCCCGGGTCTGCGGACCCGGCGCGAACGTGGTCACGCAACCGGAAGGCGCGCCAGCAGCGAGTTCAACGCGGTCGGGCCCTCGTCGTCCTCGTTCGCGGGGTTGGACTCGAAGGTGAGCAGGGCCCAGCCGTCGCCCACGGCCAGCGCGGGGCCGCGCCCCGGCACCGGCGAGGAGAACGACACCGACATAGCGCTCGGGTCGACCCGGGCGATCTGAACCTGGTCGACGTCACCGCTGCGGTCCTCGAACGCGACCCAAGGCTGGTCCTTGCCGTCGACCACGAGGCGCACGTCCGCGTAGGGCGCCCACTTGCCGTGCAGCAGCGCCAGCGGCTTCGTCCACGTCTGACCGTCTTCGGACTTGGCGTAGAAGACGCCCGGGTGCGCCTCGGTGCCGGTGTACCAGGCAGCGTGCAGGACGCCCTTCGAGTCCGAGGCGAGACCGAGCGCCACGTCCGGGCAGCCACTGACCTTGAACCCGTCGTCGTGCACCTTCGCCAGGCTCGACCACGTCGCGCCGTCGTCGCTGGACCGGGCCAGGACGAGGTCGCGCACCGCGTCGTAGGACCCCTCGAGTTCCAGGAACGCCGAGCGCGTGCCGGCGAACAGCTCGCCCTTGCCGTTCTCGGCCAGAACCGTGCCACAGCAACCGCAGACGGGCTTGCCGACCAGGACGCTCGGCGACCACGTGCGGCCCTGGTCGGACGAGCGGGTGATCCGCAGCTGCGTGTCGCCCGCGGGCGCATCGCCGTGCCCGCCGGTGTGCTCGCCCGGGTTCTCCTTCGCCTTCTTCTTCGCGGCGAAAACGTCGCGCTCGTCGAGGAAGGAGTAGAAGAGGTCGCCGTCCTTGGCCACGTACAGGCCGTTCATGTACGACGTGCCGATGCCCTTCTCGAGCTTCTCGACCTCGTCGGTGATCATGCGGACGGGCGCGGAGAAGGTCTTGCCGTTGTCCTCCGACCGGACGATGTAGGAGTAGCTCGCGCCGAACTCCGACCACTCGGACTTCTCGACGCCGGTGTAGGTGACGTAGAGCTTCCCGTCCTGCCCGACCGCGCCCTGGGCGGGGTTGGCGGTGGCCGTGTAGAACGCCTTCTGCTCCGGCGTGCTCACCACGACGGGTTCGCCGAAGGTTTTGCCGTCGTCCGTGGACGTGGCGACCACGATCTGCCCGGCCGGGTCCTCGCCGGCCGCCGGCGTCTGGTTGGGCACGTGCCGCAGCCACGACATGTAGACGGCCCCTGACTTGGTGTCACGGATGAGCGTCTGGCCCGCGCCGCCCGCGAACACCTGCTTCTGGTCGGCAACGGACAGCGCCGCCGTCTGGGCCGGGACCTGCACCTTCGCCATGGCCTGGACGACCTCGACCGGCGAGTCCTTCGCCTCGGCCGCGCCCGTGGCGGCCGGTTCGGCGATCTTCTCCGTCGTCCCGCCACACGCGGCCAGGAGCAGCGCACCGCTCACCGCTACGCCCGCCAGTCGACTGCGCCGCCACCGCACCATGAATCAGCCTTCCTCGCCCAACCGGCACCCCCGGGCAGCCGAGGGCGGGACCATACGAAGCGTCCAAAACAAAGAGTCGAACGAGACTCCTGTCTGGTTCCCGGCGAGTTCACAGAAATTTTCACGACGGCTCCCCTTGCTCGTCCGAGCTAGCCCGACCCGTTCGTCCTGCCACCCAGACGGCCCCCTTCGCCAGGCAAGCTACGCACCACAACGCGCAGAGGACGGCGAAGCCGAGGACCGCGGTGAGGAAGATCCAGTCGCGAGGGCTGTCCGCGCGGTACACGACCTGCGGATCGCGGCCGCCCTGATACGTCACGCGGACGTCCGACCCGACACGGGGGGTCCGCAGCGACGCCACGGTCATCCGGACGTCCTGGAGTACGAACGCGCCGTCGTCCGCCGTGAACGTCCCGATCGGCTGGCAGGGGCCGCGGCCGGCACACTCGCTGGACTCGACGTGCAACGTCCCGTGCACCCCACCGCCGTGGGCCGCCGACCAGGCCGGCCCGAGGTCCTGGACCATCATCGGCGTGAGGAACACCGCCGCAACCAGCGGCAGCGCCCACAGGCCGGCGATGCTGCCGAACCGCTCTCGGGCCGGCTCGCCCTCCTGAGGCCAGTAACCCATCACCCAGTTCTCGGGATCCGCGACGACCCCCCGCAGCCGCGCGCGGAAGCCGCGACTCTCCGGCCGTCCTCGTCGCCCCACTTTCGCAGTATCTCAGGCAACGAGGGTGACTTCCCGTCACTTTTTCCGAACGTCCGGGCAAGTGGTCGCTATAACGACCAGTTTCCCGGGCGTCCGCGACTCTCGCACCGGGGTCGGATCTGCCGCCTAAATCCTTGCATTTTCCTTTGCAAATAGGCATTTTCGGGGTTCGGAAACTGTCGGAGGGCCTGCGTAGGTTCGGGGTCATGGACACCGGCACCCTCGACGAACTCGACGCCCTCGCGGCACTCGAGTCCGCGGTCGACGGTGCCCGGAAAGTGCTCGGCGGCGGGCTGTGGCGGCTGCCCGAAACAGACATCCTCGACGTGCTCCGCCGCGTCCACGCGGTCAACGCCCGCCTGCAGTCACTCCAACTCACCGTCGTGCGGGAGGCCGACACCCGCGGGGTCCCCTCGACCCTGGGCGCGGTGTCCACGCCGGCGTTCCTCGACGGGGCGCTGCGGATGTCCCCCGGGCTGGCCCGCGAGCAAGCGAAGCTCGCGGAGGCGTTCGCGACCCGGTTCACCGACACCGGTGCTGCGCTGGCCGCCGGTGAGATTTCGTACGAGCAGGCGAAGGCGATCTACGACACCGTCTCCGGGCTGCCGTCGAAAGCGACCGCGGACGACCGCCACCGTGCCGAGCAGTTCCTGCTCTCGCACGCCGACGCCCTGAACGCCAAAGACCTCAAGGGTCTGCACAAGAAGCTCGACGAGGTCATCGACCCCGACGGCGTCGGCGAACGCGAAGACGTCGCCCGCAAGAAGCGCGCCGCGAACATCCGCGACAACCACGACGGCACCCAGACGTTGACGTGGACGGAGATCGACGAGCACATGGCGATGGTCAAAGCCGCCATCGACGCCCTGTCCGCCCCGATCCCCGGCCCCGACGGGCAACGCGACGAACGCGCCGCATCCGAACGACGCGCCGACGCCCTCCTCGAACTCGTCCGCCGCATCCTCGACGCCGGCGACCTCGCCACCTCCCGTGGCATCCGCCCGCACCTGCACGTCACCTTCACCGAAGAAACCCTGCGCGGCGAACCCGGCGCACCGTCCGGGCGCACCGCATCCGGCGAAGACCTCTCACCCGCCACCATCGCGCGGCTCATGTGCGACGCCTCGATTACCGGGATCCTGCTCAACACCGAAGGCGGACCGTTGCGGGTCGGGCGCACCCACCGCACCGTTCGCCCCTGGCAGTGGATTGCGCTCGTCGCCAGAGACACCGGCTGCCAATTCCCCAACTGCACCCGGCCGGCGTCGTGGTGTCAGGCGCACCACCTCACCGAATGGGTCGCCCAAAACGGGAACACCGACGTCGACGACATGGCCCTGTTCTGCCAAGTCCACCACCACTACCTGCACGACAAAGGCTGGACCGCCCGCATGCACCCCGACGGGTACGTCGAACTCCTCCCCCCACCCTGGGTCGACCCGCTCCAGAAACCCAGACGCAACCAGTACTGGATCACCGACCGCGAATTCCGCGACTTCACCACCGACCCCGACCCGTAACCAGACGGGCCGATACGTCGGCCGACTGAAGTATCTGATGCAATGTCACTAGGCCCGGACGATCGAACCCGGGTTCGTTCGGCATGTCTTACGCGCCGCGCCTGGGAACGTTGCGACGCGGTGAAGGGCACGTGCAATCCTCGGCTACCGACGCCCCCGGACGTCCGCGCGCAGAGCGTCGTGGCCGAAGTCGTTCTCCGGGTCGCGCCAGACGGAGTGCACGTGGTTCGCGTCCCGCTGGGTGTTGTCGTACTCCACGAGCAGGCGTGGGCCCTGCAGCCGGTAGTAGTGCGGTTCCCCGGGATCGACGCCGCCCGCCCAGGCGAGGTGGACGGCGTCGAGGCCGCCGCCCGCGTACTCGGCGGCCTCGAGCTCGGCGAGCTCGTCGGGGATTCGGCCGAGGTAGAGGTCCAGCAGGGAACGCAGCCGGGCCCGCTGAGGATCCGTCAGGTCCGAGGCGGGGATGCCCTTCGGCGCTGCCGTGAGCCGGACGGCCTCGAAATCCGCAGGGGAAGCACCGGTCCTCTCCTCCGCCGCCCGCGCGACGGCCTCCACGCCGGCGGCGAGCGCGGGGTCCGCGAAGTGTCCGCGCCACACGTCCGGCAGCCGGAGCGGCAGGTCGCCCTCTCCCGCCCGCGGGCGGTTGGCGCTGACGATGTCGACCGGCGCGACGGGCGTGAGCAGGGCCCGCGAGGCCTGCTCGGCGTCCAGCGAGCGGACGAGGTCGCGCGCCACGTCCTCGACCCCGCCCAGCGGACGCAGCACGCCTCCGAGCAGCGGCGAGCACGCGGGGTCGGCGCCCAGGAAGCACGGCGTGCTCGCCGCCACCTCGCCGTCGACGATCACGTGCTGGACGGAGAGGTGGTGCCCGCCGAACCGCCACGACCACGGGCCTTCGCCGGGCTCGCCGAACACGCGCACCCAGTACAACTGCGGGTCCCGCCCGCGCTCGCGGCCCAGCCCGGCCGACCAGCCCTCGACCTCGTCCAGCACGTTCTCGAGGCCGATCACCGTCGCGGCGGTGACGTAGCCGGCCCGGGACAGCCCGGCCGAGAGCAGCCGCATCGCCAGCCGCTGCTGGGCCGGGCGCAGCTGCGCCAGCGGGAGACCGCCGTGGTCGGTCGGGACGTAGTACCACCGGTGCCGCTCGTCGTCCGACGGCCAGGGCCACGAGGCGCGCGCCCGCTGCGCGTCGCCCAGGCTCGCCAGGAACGCCCGCGCGGCCTCCGCCATCCGCGCCGCCACCGATCGGGTCATGGCGCAGATTTTCCTCGGCGCTTGACCCCGTCGAGCCACACGATCAGCCCGCCCGTCAGCAGGATCATGAGGATCGACACCACGATCGCGCCCGGCCGGTCGAGTTGGAGCGGCAACGCGAGCCAGGGCTCTTTGTCGGCCCGGACGAGAGCGCAGATCAGAGGGACGACGCCCTCCCAGACACCGACAACCAGCAGCGCGAACTGCGCCAGGTCCTGCCCGCTCGACTCCGCCTGCCGCACCGCGTCCTCCTCCGACTGTGACCGTGACCGTGACCGTGACCATACGATCGTATAGTTACCAGCCGCGGAGGTGAAAGTGCCGAAACGGGTGGACCACGAAGAGCGGCGAGGCCAGATCGCCGCGGCGCTCTGGCGGCTCGCGTCCGCCGGCGGGCTGGAGGACGTGTCCGTCCGCCGGGTCGCCGCCGAGGCAGGCATGTCCGCGCCGCTCGTGCAGCACTATTTCCCGTCCAAGGACGCGATGCTGCGGTTCGCCCTGAGCGCGCTCGCCGAGCACTCGGCCGTCCGCGCGCAGGCCCGCGTGGCGGCCGGCACCGATCCCGCGTCACCGACCTACCTGCGCGACCTCGTCCGCGCCGTCCTCGCCGAACTGCTCCCGCTCGACGCCGAGCGCCGGACGATGCTGCGCGTCCACCTGGCCTACTTCACCCGCGCCCTGCGCGATCCCGAGGTCGCTGCGATCCTGCGCGACGACTCGCCCGGGCTGACCGAACTCGTCGCGACCCTCCTCCGACAGGGACGCGACGCCGGCACCGTCACGGCCGGCGTCGACCTCGACCGCGAGGCCGAGACGCTCGTGTCGCTCGCGATCGGCGCCGGCGTCGACATGCTCCTGGGCGCGCGGACCGAGGACGACGTGAATGCCCTGCTCGACTACCACCTGAACCGGTTGAACCAGCCCTGAGGCGTCACTCGTGTTTCGCCACGTACTCCTGCGGGTCCTTGTCGACGGGCTTGACGCCGGTGACGTGGCCGGCCTCGAACGCGATGAACGACACCGCAAGATCGTGCCGCACCTGGAGGTCGGCGTTGATCCGGAAGTCGGTCAGGCCCTCCCGCTCCTCCTCCGCCATGTGGTCGCCGTTCGCCTTGTTGACGGCGGCAACCGCCTCGAACCACTCGTCGGTGCCGACCTCGCAGTTGCCGGCTGCCGCGACGGCGTCCCGGATGTCGTTGTGGTCCTCGATCGCGTCCACGGTCTCGGGTTCCGGCCCGTCGTCGTCCCCGGTGCCGCGGCCGAGCTTGAGCAGCGCCGGGTAGAAGAAGCGCTCCTCTGCCTCCGCGTGCACTTCGAGGAATCTGGCGAGCTGCTGCCACACGACAGACAGGCTCGCGACATCGCTGCGGTCAATCTGCTCGATGATCGCGAAGAGCCGTCGCTGCTCGTGGTGGTCGTCCAGGACAAGTTGCGTGATGTCCATCGGGATACCTCCTGCGGCGGGGCGCGTGCGTCGACCGCGCGACCTACCCGGCGTGGCATCGTTGAATCCTGAAGGTTTGGGACGGCCGCCTCAGGCGATCCTTCGGGCATGCCCAAGCCCACAATCTCGCCCGATCGCCTGGAAGAACTGACCTTCTTGGACGGCCCGGCAGCCAAGCTGCGGGACCTCGTCCACAAGGTGCCGGGGCCGGTGAAGGACGCGCTGCACGGCGTCTGGCTCGGCCACCCGCTCCACCCGATGCTCGCCCAGGCGACGATGGGCGCGTGGGTCTCCGCGAGCGTGCTCGATCTCACGGGGGATCAGGACGTCGCCGCGCGCCGCCTCATCGTCTCCGGGTTGGCCTGCGTGGCGCCGACCGCGTGGTCCGGGTGGGTCGACTGGGCCGACCTGCACCCCCAGCAGCAGCGGGTGGGCCTCGTGCACGCTGCGTCCAACGCCGTCGCCATCGGCCTCTACACGGCGTCGCTGATCTCGCGCGCCCGCGGTCAGCGGATCAGCGGACGCGTGCTGAGCCTCGCCGGGCTCGGGGTCGTCAGCCTCGGCGGCTATCTCGGCGGTCATCTGGCGTTCCGTCAGGCCGCCGGCGCGAACCACACGGAGGAAGTCCGGCACCTCGTCCCCGCGGGCTGGCAGGAGATCGGCCCGCTCGCGGACATCCCCGACAATAAGGGCGTCCGCCGGATGATCGGCGAGGTTCCCGTCCTGGTGCACCGGTCGGGTTCCGAGGTGAACGTGCTTGCCGACCACTGCAGCCACCTGTCCGCGCCGCTGTCGGACGGCGACGTTGAGGACGGCTGCGTGACGTGCCCGTGGCACGGCAGCGTCTTCCGGCTCTCGGACGGCACCGTCGTGCACGGGCCGGCGACCGCACCGGCCCCGTCGTTCCAAACCCGCGTTCGCGGCGGGATCCTTGAGGTGTGCCTGCCCGGCGCGGGGTGAGCCGTCAGCGCGTGTCGAGCACCAAGTAGCCCTCGGCCAGACTCCGGAAGCCCGGCACCAGGGGTCTCGCCAGTGTCTGTCACGAGAGACCCAACACGTCACCGGCCCACCGGCCCGCACGCATTCCGGCCCCCGAGGCAACCTCGGGGGCCGGCAACGACGTTTCGACGGGTCTGACGAGGTCAGCCGGTGACGCCCGGCGACGTGAGCGTCATGCTCGCCGGCAGCTTCTCCGCCTGGGAATAAGGGGTCGCCTTGTTCTCCTCGACCCACTTCTTCTCCGCGATCGACTCGAACGGCGGCGGGATCTCGCCCTGCAGCGACCACAGGTCGAACGGGGTCTCGTCGACGGAGATCTCCCAGTCGTACCCGCGCTCCTTGACGTACGGGGCGACGAGGCTGTCGAGCATGTTCATCCACCACTCGCGGATGACCGGGCCGGGCAGCGTGCGCGCGATCTGGTCGACCTTGAAACGCACGAACTGGTCGTGGCGGACGCCGCCGACGTAGCAGGTGCCCGCGGGCATCTCCTCGAAGACGCAGACGACGTAGAACTTGGGGATCGGGACCTGGGCGTACAGACCGGTGATCCGCTCGGACAGGCCCTTCCGGTCTTCGTCGGTGTAGGCATCGGCGGGGTGGTAGATCTTCCACAGGGGCATGACTGTCTCCGGGTTCGACGAGGTCGGCAGGGGCTCGGACGGCGGTGGTCGCGAGCGCCACCGCGAGTGGGTCTAATAATTAGACTCGTTACCGGGAGATGTCAACAGTCTCCGCGCTCAGGTTGCGCCCAGCACCCACGTGACGGCCTCCTGCGGGGCGTACCGGCACGAGGTCCCCGTGACCAGCGAGCGGTCCAGGTGGGCGCCGAGTTCCGGGAGCACCTCGCCGATCCGCCTGGTCGCCTCGCGCAGCCGCGCGGAGACGGCCTTGCGGGCGCGCTCCGTCGCGTCGGCGCCCAGGACCCGGCGCCGGCCGCCCAAGCCCGTGGCGGTCCGCAGCTCCGCCCGCAGGGCCGCCCGCTCGCCGTCCAGGCGACCCAGCCGCGCCGGGTCGTCCCGATGCACCGCGGCGGCCTCCTGCTCGTCCAGTTCCGCCAGGCGGCTCCGGTACGACGCCAGGGCTGCCGCGTCCAGCACCGGCGCCCCGGGCGCGGCCGCCGCCGCCAGGCGCGGGTCGGGCGAGGCGAGCTCGAGGACGTGCACGTCCTGGAGCGGACGCGAGACGAGGACGGCCAGGTCGTGCAGACCCTTCGCGTCCCGCAGAAACGCCTGGTGGCCACGGAAGGCGACCTCCCAGGACGTGCCCACCTGGCGCAGCACGGCGGTCGTCGAGGTGGCCGGCGCTCGCGCGGGCTCGGGTGCCGGCGCCCGTGCGCCGAGTTCCGAGCGGGCGAACGCCAACGCCTCGGCGAGCGACAGCGCGCGACCGGCGGCCACCTCGGCCGCCCAGCCCGCATCGCCGAGGACGTCCGCGCAGCCGGCCCGGGCGGCGGCGCGCTCCGCGGCCAGGTCGGGCATCCCGTACTCGTGCCGCGCCTCGCGCAGCCCGTCGCAGGCGCCCGCGAGGCGCGCGGCCGCGGCCGGCCGGTTGGTGGTCGCCAAGACCAGGACCGCCGCGTCGAACGCGTCGGCCACCCAGGCTCTGGCGCCCGTCCGGGACAGTAGGGCCATGAGGTCCGCGGCGTGGCCGGCCGCCTCGTTCGGCCGACCGGCGACCACGGCCACCTTGCAGGCCTGCACCAGCGCCATCGCCTCCACGAGCCGCAGCGGGGAGCGGCGGGACCGGTTCAGCGACTCGGCGACGAGGTAGCGGACCCGGACGGCGTCGCCCGCCTTGGCCACCAACGGGGCGAGGGCTGCGGCGGCGTGCGCGGTCGCGAGGTCGCAGTGCCAGCCCTTGTCCAGGCTCCGCTCGAAACGCCGCCGCGCCGCGTCGAGGTCGCCCTGCGCGGTCGCGACCCAGCCGAGAAGCCTCTCACAGTAGGCGATCCCGACCGGGACGTCGAGCGCCTCCGCCCGCGCGAGGGCCGCCTCCGCATCCGCCTGAGCCCGCGTCAGATCGCCGTTGCGCAAGGCGAGATCGGCCCGCCCGTGGTGCGCCATCCAGTCTGAGTGCTCGCCGTGCAGCGCCTCGCCGAGGGCAACTGCCTCGTCCAACAGCCCGAGCACGCGCGGCATGTCGACCTGCTCGTCGTAGCTGCGCAGGTACGCCAACCCGTACAGGGCCCGCACCCGGGACGGGGTCGCGACGTCGCCGGTCGCGGCCACCGCGCGCTCGAGCAAATCGATGCCCTCCGTGCTGAACGACATGAGCCAGAACATCCAGAGCGCGGCCACCAGATCGAGCGCCGCCTCGTCGTCCCCGGCCTCGAGAGCGTGCCGGACGGCCGCGCGAAAGCTCGACTCGTCCGCGCTCAGCCGCGACGGCCAGGCGTTCCGCGACCACCACGGGTCGCCCGAACGGGCCTGCCATTCCCTTGCCAGGTCGACGAACCACGCGCGGTGGCGGCCGCCGGCGTCCTCGGTCTCGCCCGCCGCCGCCAGGCGCTCCGCGGCGTACTCGCGGACGGTCTCCAGCAGCCGGTAGCGCGTATCCAACCCGGTCGACGCCGGCGTGACGAGCGACTTGTCGACCAGCCGGGCCAGGACGTCCACGGCGCCCGTACTCGGCCGCCGCGCCCCTTCGGAGCCGGCCGCGTCGATCACCGCCCCCGCGGCGCCCAGGTCGAACGTGGCCGGGAAAACCGCCAGGCGCCGGAGCGCGACCTGCTCGTCCTCCGCCAGCAGGTCGTGGCTCCAGTCCATCGCCGCGCGCAGGGTCTGATGGTGCGGCAGTGCCAGGCGCGACCCCCCGCCGAGCAGGTCGAACCGGTCGTCGAGGCGCGCGGCGATCTCCCCGACCCCGAGAACGCGGGCGCGAGCCGCCGCCAGTTCCAGCGCCAGCGGGATCCCGTCGAGGCGGCGGCAGATCTGCGCCACCGCGGGGACGGTCGAGGCGTCCAGGACGAACCCCGGCGCCGCGGCGGCCACCCGGCCGCAGAAGAGGGCGGCGGCGTCCGAACCCTCGAGGTCGGCCGGGGACGCCGCATCGGGCCCGGGCAGGGACAGCGGCGGGATCGGCCACACGACCTCGACGCCCAGGCCGAGAACCTCGCGGCTGGTCGCGAGGACCGTCAGGCCCGGGCAGCGCAGGAGCAGGGCCGCGATCAGTTCGGCGCAGGCGAGGATCACGTGCTCGCAATTGTCGACCACGAGGAGCAACTGCTGCCCGGCGAGGTGTTCCCCGACCCGGTCCACCGTCGCCGTCGCGTCGAGCATGGCGCCCACCTCGAGCCCCAGCGCGCCGACGAAGGCAGCCGGGACGCCCGCCGGGGCCGCGACCGACGCGAGCTCTACCAGAACGACGCCGTCGGAGAACGCGGTGCCGGCCGCGGCCGCGACCGCCACCTCGAGGGCCAGCCGGGTCTTGCCGGCGCCGCCCATCCCGATGACCGTGAGCAACCTGGTGCCGGCGAGGAGCGCGCCCACCTCGGCGACCTCGCCCCGGCGACCGACGAACGGGGTCAGGAGCGCCGGGGCCGTGCGCAGGTCGGCGCCCCGCGAACGCGGCCCAACTCCCGCACGTACGGCCGTCGGCATTTTGCGAGCGTACCCACCGCCACCCGAGACGACCGTGCCGAGCAGTCCGGTGGCGGTGGGTACCGCAGTGCGCGCGTGCTAGTTACTTGAAGTCGGCCGGGCCGACGGTGTCGCCGATCTCCTGGACGTTGTCGCACGGCAGGCCGGCCGCGGCGGCGTGCGCGCGGACGTACGCCTCGTCCGGCGCCCCGTACACGCACATGGTGCGCAGGCCCTCGGGCGTGGGGATGGCGTGCGAGTGCTCCCAGGTGATGTCCGGGAACTGCTCGGCGGCGACGCGCTTGGACTCGGAGCCGGCCTCGCCGATCTGCTCGGGAGTGATGGCACCGAAGTTGCGCTCGATCAGGAACCTAGCCATGGAAATCTCATCTCTGGTGGGCGTGGGAACTGCTGGGACAGTGCAGGATCAGAGCTGCTTGGCGAGTTCAGCGGCCTCGTCCAGGGCGTAGGCCCGGCGCTCGTCCAGGGGCTTGGCCCCCGGCAGGATCGTCGGCTGCAACCGGATCTCGTGGATGTCCGTGATGCCGGCGAAGTTCAGCCAATCACGGAAGTAGGTCGACTGGAAGTCGCTGCCGAACGACGGCGGGACGCCCTCGGCGTAGACGCCGCTGGTGTAGACGGTCACGGCCCGCTTGCCCTTGTCGGCGAGCAACCCGCTGTAGCCGTTCTCGTCGAGGCCCCAGATCATCCCCGGCTGCGTGATCGTGTCGATGTACTGCTTGAGGATCCACGGGATGCCCGCGTTCCACATCGGCACGCCGATCACGTACAGGTCGGCCGCCGCGAAGCGCTCGAACGCCGCCGAGATCCCCTCCCACGCGCTGCCCTCGACCCCGGCCGGCGTCCCGCCGCCGAGGATCGTCATCTTCGCGGCGACGCGGTCACCGTCATAGGAGGGCACCGGGTCCGTCCAGAGGTTGAGGGTGTCCACCTCCGCGTCCGGGTGGGCGGCGACGTACGCGTCGACGAACGCCTTGGTGATGTTGGCCGACTCCGAGTCGGGGCGGGGGGAGGAGATCAGGTGCAGGATGCGGGTCAAGGCGGTACCTCTCTGCTGCGGGGGCTCTCCTCCCCCGGCGCCAGAACGGACCTGGCAAATTGCCAGAGCGGCCTGTCCCGGCCTTGGGACACCGATCGTTCGACGGCGAGCCGCAGCCCTGTTCCTGCCGACCGTGCGTCGCGCAGAATGACGGCATGACCGGGAGTACCGTCCTCTCCATTCCCGTCCTGCGGTTCGACGACGCGCGCACCGCGGCCGGCACCTTCGATCCTGCGTTCCTCGACACGTTGCGCACCGCGCTGCACGGGATCGGGTTCCTGCAGCTGACGGACTTCGGCGCGGCGCCCGGCCAGGTCGACGAACTCGCGGCGACGACTGCCAAGTTCTTCGAGCTCCCGCTCGCCGAGCGGATGGCGATCGACAACCGGCTCTCCCCACATTTCCGCGGGTACACCCGCCTCGGCCACGAGATCACCGCGGGCCGCCCCGACGCGCGGGAGCAGATCGACTTCGCCCCCGAGCAGGTGCCCGTGCCGCGCGAGGAGTGGGACGCGCCGTTCCGCCTGCTCGAAGGCCCCAACCAGTGGCCGGACGCGGCGCTGCCCGAGCTGCGGCCGGTCGTCACGGCGTGGGCGGCCCTGCTCAGCGGCGTCGCGAGCGAGCTGAACCGCGCGCTCGCGGCCTGCCTCGGCCTGCCCGAGGACCATTTCGCGGACGCCTTCGGCGACGCCCCGCACTGGTTCGGCAAGCTCATCCGCTACGTCGGCCGCGACGACGACGGCCCGGACGCGCAGGGCGTCGGCCCGCACGCGGACTGGGGTTTCCTCACCCTCCTGCTGCAGGACGGCACGGGCGGCCTGCAGGCGCGACCGTCCCGCACGGAGCGCTGGGTCGACGTCCCGCCGCTCGGGGGTGCCCTGGTGATCAACGTCGGCGAGATGCTGGAGGTCGCGACGCACGGCTACCTCGTCGCCACCGAGCATCGCGTGCTCCCGTGCGCGCCCGGCACCACCCGGCAGTCGATCGGTTTCTTCTGGTCGCCGCGGCTCGAGGTCGCCCTCGATCTGGTCACCCTGCCGCCCGACCTGGCCGCGCAGGCACCGGGCGTCTCCGTCCACGAGCACAACGCGCTGCTCCCCCGGTTCGGCGACAACGCCCTCAAGGGCTGGTTCCGCTCGCACCCCGAGGTGGCCGCTCGGCACTACCCCGACCTGCTCTGACCGTCACTGCCGCCCGACCCTGGACGATCGAGCGCAACTCGGACACGCTGAGGTCGACGTACCGCCGGGTCAAGGCGCGTACCCGACGAAGGAGAAGACGATGCGCGCAGGTCCCGTGACGAGCGCGGCGGTCGTGCTCGGAACCGTCCTGCTGAGCCCGACACCGGCCGGCGCGGCCGCCCCGACCACGTGGGCCCCGGCGGGCAGCGCCACGATCCACCCGGGCATCCAGACCGTCACCGGCGAGACCACCTGCACCGCGGGCTTCGCCTTCCTGGACGCCGCCGGGCACGCCTACCTGGCCCAGGCCGCCAACTGCGCCGCCACCGGCGACGACCCGGAGACGGACGGGTGCTCGACGAAGTCCCTCCCGCTGGGGACGCCGGTGTCCGTCGGCGGCGCCACAGGCACCCTCGCGTACAGCTCGTGGCTGAGCATGCAGAAGGTCCGGGAGCGCGACACGGACGCGTGCAACTCCAACGACTTCGCGCTGATCCGCCTACCCGACGCCGCGATGGCGCAGACGAACCCGTCCGTGCCGACGTTCGGCGGCCCGGTCAAGCTGCGTACCGACGTCGCCGGCGAGGGAACCCCGACCTTCGCGGTCGGCGCCTCGCCCCTCTACGGCGGCCCGGGCCCGGCTGCCGCCAAACGCGGCGTGATCCTCGGCCCCGAGGCAGGCGACTGGTCCTACTCCGTCTACACCGTCCTGCCGGGAATCCCGGGTGACGCCGGCGCCGGGTACCTCGACGGCGACGGTTCGGCCGTCGGCGTCGTCGCCTCCCTGGCGATCGCGCCGCTCGCGGGCAGCAACTCCGTGACGAACCTGGCGACCGCGCTCGCGTACGCCCAGCGCCACTCCGGGATCGAGGGCCTGCGCCTGGTCCCCGGCACGGAGGCCTTCACCGCGGCGGGAGTGTAGCTGCGGCGGTCGAACGTTCCCGGGGCGGCGCACGTCAAGGCGCACCCGACCAGAAGTGGGCTGCGGTCAGTCGGCAGAAGGCAGGGCGGCGCCCGCGCGCAGATGGGCCAACACGGCCAGGACGCGCCGGTGTGTCGCCCGGTCCTCCGCGAGGCCGAGCTTGGCGAAGATCCGACTGGTGTGCGTCTCGACCGTCCGGGTCGTCACCGCGAGCCGCTGGGCGATCCGGTCGTTGGAGAAACCCTCCGCGACGAGCGCGAGCACGCCCCCCGCTCCCGCGCGGTCAGGCCCGACAAGGGGTCCGCGCGGCGGGGTGTCTCGAAGACCGTGCGCACCACCTCAGGGTCGACGGCCGTCCCGCCCGCGGCGACGCGCTGCACCGCGTCGACAAGCTCCGACGCCTTCGTGATCCGCTCCTCGAGCATGTAGCCGACGCCCGTGTGGCCGCCGGCCAGAAGCTCGACCGCCTGCCGGGTCTCCACGTGCTGGGACAGCACCAGCACGCCCAAGTCGGGGAACTCGCGCTTGAGTTCGAGGGACGCCCGCAAGCCCTCCGTCGTGTGCGTCGGGGGCATCCGGACGTCGATGACGACCGCGTTCGGACGCTCGTCCCGCACTGCCTCGAGCAACCCGGTCGCGTCCGGGAACTGGGCGACGACGTCGACACCCTCGTCCGCCAGGAGCCGGGCGATCCCCGCCCGGACGAACGTCGCATCGTCCACGAGGATCACGCGCACGGCAGTGTTCATCGCCGCGATGATCCCGCGCCGCAAGGGACCTGGACAAGGCCCGAACGTGCGGCCCGCAGCTGGGCGCCGCGGCCTGGCCCGCTGCCCCCGCGCTCTGGCGTCGTACGATTCCGGCCATACGGAGAACCCCGGCGGGCCGGTGGATGATCTGAAACGGGGAGGATCTCATGGTGGGGTTGAGGCGCCGATTGACCAAGGCTGGAATCGTGACTGCTACGGCAGGCTCCGCGCTGCTCCTACAAGCGGGGCCAGCGCCGGCAGCGCCGGGGAAGGTGGTGTTCTCCACCGCCGACAACGCCGTCCAGGTCATCGACGGACGCCCTGAGGGCCAGTGTGTCGACTTGGCGGTCGACAACACGTACCAGTACCGCCACATCCGCGTCTCTAACGAGACGTCCGCCCCGATCCGGGTGTTCTACACGAGCGACTGCAAGCTAGGGGGCGGCCGGGTCGTTCCCAATCCGCAGGACGTAAAGGCTGGGGATCGCGAGACGCTGGACGGAATCGTGCAGGTCAAGTCGGTCAGGTTCCTCGGGTAGCGCAAGAGAAACGTGGCATCGGCAGTCGAGCAGGCCCGTTCAGACGCAGACGATCGGGTCACCGCGGTGACCCTCTCCGGTCCCGAAGTCCGAAAGCCAGGCCGACGACGGCGAGGAGCGCGAGCACCACGACCGGCGGACCGAGTGCATCGATCCAGCGGACGAGGACGCTCTGGACCGAGCCGGCCCCCGCAACAACCCGGTCGTCTGCGTCCGCGCCGGCGCGCACGCGGATCTCGTAGACACCGAACCAGGTGACGTACGCGCCGACCGTCACGACCAGCACGCCGCCGGCAGCCCGGGTGAACGGGGCCAGCCTGCGCAGCGGCCGGGCCGCAGATTGCCTAGCCAACGCCAACGTGACGGCCAGAAGGGCGACCACGGATCCCATGCCGAGGGCGTACACGAGACAGGCAGCCATTCCGGTTCCCAGGTCGCCGGAGCGCAGGGTCGTCGCGACGACAGCGAGGAACGGGCCGATCGCGCACCCCAGGGACGTGACGGCGTACGCCACTCCGTACGAGAACATCACCCGCGCGGGGAGCCGCCCGTCCTCTGCCTGACCCCCGGTCAGCCCCGGTATGCGGACGCCGGGGAGGCGCAGGGACACTTTCCGGCCGGCCAGGGTCAGTACGCCGAGGACCGCCAGCAACAGGCCGATCGCCACCGTGAGTACAGGCGCCCACCGCTGGACCGTGCCCGCAACCGGCGTCAGGAGCAGGCCGAAGGCCCCGAACACCGCGACGAATCCGGCGGTCAGCACCGCTGCCGACTCCAGCGCCCGGCCCACGGCCGCGAGGGGTGAGACCGTGTCCGTCCGGCCGAACAGCACCAAATACGCCGGCAGCATCGCGAACCCGCAAGGGTTCACGGCCGCCAGCGTCCCCGCTGCAGCGGCGAATGCCAGGTCGCCGCTCAGCACGGACGCACCGTCACTTTCTGGGCCCGCTCCCCGCCAGCGCGGTGACGCGCGTCTTCATCCCCTTTGCCCCGAGGGCGCCCTTGACGACCTGCACGCCTCCGGCGGCATCCACGAAGGCGTAGGCGGGCTGGGCCACGACGCCGAAGCGCTTCCAGACCGCACCGTCGGCGTCCGCGATCTGGGTGAACCCGCCGACTTTCATCTGCTTCACGGACGCGTTCATCGCAGCGAGGTCGCCCAGCCCGGCGACGCCGACGAACGTGACGTCGCCGCGGAACGCCTCGGCCGTGTCGAGCACGTGCGGGGCCTCGCGGACGCAGTCCATGCAGCCGGGCGTCCAGAACCAGAAGACGGTCTTCTGCCCTGTCAACATCGAGCCGTCGAACGCCGCACCGGCCACGGTCTCGGCGGAGAAGTCGAGCACGTCAGGTTGTGCGGTCACGACCTGCGCAGCGGGCTCGGCGTCGTGCCCGTGTGCGTGCTCGCCGCAACCGGCAAGGACGAGCGCCCCGAGGACGAGGACAGCAGCTTTACGAAACACGGCGTGCCTTCCGGATGTAGAGCACCATCGCGACAGCCATCGGGACGGTGACGATCGTGTTGTAGAACAGGTGCAACTCGACTCGGGGGAAGGCGAGTTGCGCGATGCTGGTCTGGACAGGCTGCCCGCCGACGAAGTGACCGGACATCTTCTGGACGAGCAGCAGAAGGTGCTCGACGTGGTGCCAGAACTGGATGACGAGAGCGGCAGTCCACCACCTCCGAGCGCGGCCGGTGAATCCCTGCCGCAGCAGCAGGAGGCCGACAAGCATGACCACGGCGTAGAGGTAGTGCATCCACTCGGACGTGACGAGCCACGGGAACGGCTTACCGAGGACCCCGCGCGCCTCCGTCACAGGCTCGTGTAGCACCCAGATCTGGACGGCCTGCGCGGCGTGCTCGGCCCAGTGGGTCAAGACGACGAGCGTGAAGACCATGAGCGCAGTGAGGTGGTGCCGCCCGTTGAGCGCGCGGTGCACACCGCCGGGGGCGGAGCGTTCGGCAAGTTCGGTCACGCGGGGCTCCTCCGGGGGAAGATTGCCGGGAAGATTGCGGGGTCGGGCAGCCGGGACCGGCGCGCTCGATGGCGTCCCCCGGTGGCCGAAATCGCCCGAGGCGCAGGCGATTCCGGGCTGGACACCAGGGATTCGTAGGTGAAGGAACCGCGACCCACGCGGATCCGCCGCCCCCCGCACAGCGGGACGGGGACCGCGGGGGTCAGCGGGGAAGGACCCGAACCCGCGCCCAGCAGACGGGCGCCGGGCGACTCGGCCACGAGAAGTGGTTGCCAGCCGGCAAAGTAGACCCGGATCCGCAGGACGGACTTGCCACGGTCGCGCCACGGGACGCAGGTGGGTGCCTGCCCGGCTTCCCGCAGCACGATCAGAAACGGCTCCGACACGGCGATGCGCAGTCCGTCGTCGCGAATCAGCATGCCGACGACGGGTCGCGGTCCGACCGCCTGATGCGCCCCTCGGGTAAATAGCGCAGCCCCGCACGCGTGGCAGTGCCGCCAGCTCGGATGGTTGAAATGCCGCTCTGCGCACAGAATTCCGCGGACGGTATCGGTCGCGGGGTCGAGCCGGCGGTCCGTCAGCGCGGGCATAGGATCCGCCCGCCCTGCAGGCGCCAACGGAGGAAGACCACCCGCATCGGGCCCTGCACGAACAACCACATGACGAGCCAGGTCGAGCCCACGAGCGCGGCGAAGGACAAGGCAGAACCGCGGTCGACTCGCAGCCACGGCCAGGCGCCGGCGAGGGCCCACAGCAGCGCGCCCTCGTTCAGCACCGTCACGACGCCGAACACCGAGGGCCAGTCCTTGTCCCAGCGCAATTGCTGCAGCGCGTGGTACCCGAGTTCCCAGACCAGACCGCAGGCCCCCGTCAGCGCGAGCACCGTGAGGTTCGACCGCAACGCGGCGGGCCGGCTCACCACAGTCACCGCGAGCGTCCAGACGAGACCGACCGTCACGATCAGGAAGATCCGCGTCTCGATCCGCCCGCGGAGCGACATCGTCATCTGTCCGGCCCCGTCATGGCTGACGCCCCGTCATCCAACGGGACCAGCCCGCGACCGAGCGGAGAATCCCCATCCGGGCACACAAGTCCTGCCCGGCGAGGTCGTCGCAGACGTAGAGCGCGGCCTGGGTGAGTCCCCAGAACGAGTCGACAGGTCCGATCCGGGACCCCAGAGTCATCGCCCCGGTGGCATAAAGGCGTGCAGGGCCGTTGCGTGCCTGCCGGACCTCGAAATGGTCGTCGACCTCGAGGCGGCCCATCGGGTTCGTCCGCGCGAGGTCGTGGCCGAGGAGGTCGGCGAGCAAGGGGTGGTCGGCAGGCGTCGCCGCGCAGGCCGGTGCAGTCGATCATCAGGTCGGCGTCGACGGTCACGCCGATCGCTGCTGAGGCGGCGTCCGTGAGGGAGATCCGCAGGCCTAGCCCGGGCAGGCCGTCGATCTCGGTGACCGTGCCGACCAGGAGGCGGTAGAAGCCCGCCGGCGGTCGCCCTGCGGAACTGGCGCTGCCACAGCGCGCCGTCGCGGGCTGGTCGTCCCGCCGAGGGCGGCGAGGGTGGCGGGTCGTTCGCTGTCGTCGAGGTCCTGGATGCGCTGCGACAGCTGCCCGCCGGCGGCACCTTTGGGAAAGTTGAAGGTCTGGTAGTCGAAGGCTGCCGCGGAGTCCCGCCGACGCGGACGACGCGAGGCTTCGGCTCCCGCCTGTCGGACCAGGTGGACGATCCGGATGTCGCGGCCGGACGCGTCGCGTTCGTCGATCAGGCGCTGGATCACGCGGGACGCGGTGATTCCGGCGCCCCGCACGAGCACGGTCCCGCCCGACTGGGCGAGGAGGCGGTAGACGTGCTCGTGCGGTTCGTACGCGCTGACCGCGGAGAACGAATCCCCCTGCAGGGCGCGGTACCGGGCCAGGTCGGCGACCAGCCGGAGGGCCGGGTAGCCCAGACCCAGGTGGACGTACCGGCTGCGGATCACCGAACATGACTGGTCGTCAGCGACGACAAGGGTGAAGAACCCGCCCTCGCGGCGTGGTCGGACCAGCGCCGCGTGACCCCGCACCGCCATCTCGGACCAGCCGATTCGCGTCGGCCTCCCGCTCGGCGCCGTCGTAGACGTGCCGCGACAGCGGGGTGAAGTACTCCGAGCCCACCGGCTCGGCGAACACCTTCCACAATGGCCCGAGCGAGCGCCGGGACATCGACTCCTCCAACGCGTAGCCAGGAAAGCCCCAGACGTTGTCCGGTCGCGCCGAGGAGTCCGAGCGCAGCCGGTCGCTGTCCGCGATCTGCGACGTACGCGCCAGGTAGCGGAACCCGTCCATCGGCGACGCCTCGGGGGCGACGACCCGGATGTCCGCCGTCGGAACGGCGTTGCTGCGCAGCATGTCGACCAGCGTGAAGGAGGCGAGGCCGCCGCCGACGCTGACGAACGGAGCCTCCGCGGTGACCACGGCGCCGAGGTCCGCGTCGCACCACACGCGGTTCGCCCGCAGCGGCCGCAGGCCGTCGGCGTCCAGGCCCGCAAGGAACCGCTCCGCCGGCCCGTCGGGCGGGGCGGTGGTCAGATCGGTGCCTGCCATGCGCGTCTTCCTCGACCTGACGCCCCGTCAGCCTACGTTGATCTCGCCGAGCAGGATGGCCGACCCGAACATCGCCCAGGTCTCGTGCAGCGTCGACCGGGTCGCCATCGGATTGCCGTCCGGCATCCAGAACGGGGTCTGGAAGTGCAGGTAGAACTCGTCGCGCATGGTCGTGCGCTTGTCGTGGCCGACGGCGACGAACGGGTGCAAGATGTCCTCGACCGTCACCGTTCCGGCTGTCGTGATCGAGCGCATGACCCCGCGGGCGGTGATCGTGCGGGCGTCGGTGTCGAGCTTGTAACTGTCGATCCGCGTCGAGTACATGAGCATCGTGAACGGGCCCGTGGTGGCGAGCCCGGTCGGGACTGCGGCGGTGCCGGGGACGGCGCCGGGGGAGTTGCCGAGCGAGCCGACCCCGCAGACCACCGAGACCGGGTTGAGCGTGAAGGTCGAGATGCCCATCGCCGTGTCGGGGCCTACGTGCATGCCGACCCCGGCGTTGCGCAGCGAACTCCGCTTGGCGGGCAGGCCCCCGCCGACGGTCTGCGCCGAGGCCGAGGACCCCGTCGCGGCGAGCAGCGCGCTGCCGCCGATGCCCGCGAGCGCGCCCGCCAGAATCCGCCGACGGCTCGGCACTGCGGCCGGGCGGCCAGCCTGAACTCCGTTGTTCTCGTACATGTGCGGCCTTTCCGTATGTGGCGTCGCAGGTCAGCGAGGCCCGTGATGCGTGCGAAGGCGCACGACAATCCGTCCGAGTTGAGAGGCGTCCATGTCGGCCATGGAGAAGTAGGCGGCGCCCATCCGTTCCGCGAGCGCGGGGCACGCGGAGGGCCGCAGATCGTGGTACATCGGGGCTTTTGCTTGTGGGTCGGGCTTTCTCGCCGTGTCCACGACCAGGCAGTCGAACCCGTCGCGCCCGATCTGGTCGGCGATGTCGAGACTCTCGGCCTTCGGATTACCGGTGCCGAGCGCGACGTTGGCGTGCCCGTCCGAGATGAGGACGATCAGGGGGCGCAGGCTCGCATCCAGCCGGCGCTCGCGCTCGGCGAGTCGGTAGGCAGTGAACAGGCCGTGCGGAAGCGGGGTGCTGCCGCCGACCGCGAGCGCGGCGAGTTCGCGTTCGCCGACCGCGACGCTCGACGTCGGCGCGAGGACGGTCGTCGCCGACCGGCCCCGGAAGACGACGACGGCGACCCGGTCGCGTCGAACGTACGCGTCGTGCAGCAGCGACAGCACGACCGACTTGGTGACGGCCATGCGTTGTTCTGCCGCCATGGAGGCCGAACCGTCCAAGACGAAGATGACCAGGCTGCCCACCTTGTGTTGGCGAACTTTCTGGCGGAGGTCGTCCCGGCGCAGCGCCAACGGCGCACCCGGAGACCAGCCGCGGCTGCGCTGGTGGGGCGCCGCGGCACGTAGGGTCGCGTCGATGGCGATGTCGGTGACGGGGTCGGCAATCCGCGCCGACACGTAGCGGCCACGGGTGTCGACCGCCTCGCTGCGCATGCGTTTCCCGCTCGCGGATCGGGGATGCCGGGTCCGCGGCAGTTCGATCAACGGGACGTCGGGGGCGACCTCCCGGGCGACCGGTACGACCATCGGGCCGTCCCCGCCGTCCGCTGCCCGGTCGGAGCCGTGCGCCTCGCCGTCGGGCTGGGCCGCGTCCTCTGGGGGCGGGGCCTGGTCGTCGTCGCTGTCCCCGCCGTCGTCCGGCGCGGAGTCCTCGCCGTCGGGCGACGGCTGCGCCGAGGTGGGCCGCTGCGCCTGGGTGTCGGCCTCGGCCTGAGGGGCGGTCTCGTCCTCGCTCGCGTCGTCGGAAGCATCGGAGGTATCGGATGCATCGGTCGCGCAAGCGGGGTCCGGCTTGCGGCCGAGCACGGCGTTCCGGCTCCGGTGCGCGAGGGCCAGGAATGCCGCGTCGTCCACGTCGGCCGGGGTGCCGCGCTTGCGGTCGCGCAGGGCCGCGAGGGCCGCGACGGCGTGGTGCATGACCACGTCCGCGCGATGCCCGGAGACGTTCGCGTCCACGCAGGTTCGGCAGATGAGCCGGGAGATCTCCGCCGAGAGCGTGACGCCACCCAGCCCGCGCTGCGCGGCCACGATCTCCTCGGCGAGGAGGCGGTCTTGTTCGGCGTACCGAGCGGCGAACGCCGGATCGCCTGTCCGGAAGGCGAAATCGCTCTCCGCCACGTCCGCCCGGGTCTCCACGTCGGTCAGCGCGCGGACGTCCACGCACACGCCGAATCGGTCGAGCAACTGCGGGCGCAGCTCCCCCTCTTGGCTGTTCATCGTGCCGACGAGGGCGAACCGCGAGGGGTGCGCGATAGAGACGCCCTCGCGCTCGACGGTGTTCACGCCGGAGGCGGCCACGTCGAGCAGCGCGTCGACCACGCCGTCCCCGATGAGGTTGACCTCGTCGATGTACAGGATGTTGCGGTTGGCCGCGGCGAGGATTCCGGGGCTGAACCGGGTCACCCCGTGCCGCAGGGCGGCGGAGATGTCGATCCCGCCGACGAGGCGCTCGAGAGAAGCGTTGATCGGCAGCTCGACGACGCGCATCCGTTCGGTGGCGACCTCGAGCGCGGGCCCGGCGCCGTCGGATCGCGCCCTGCACGTGTCGCACATGGCGTCGCGGCTGTCGGGGTCGCAGCGGTACGGGCATCCGGCGACCACGCGCTGCATCGGCAGGATCCCGCCGAGCGCGCGGACGAGCGTGGTCTTGCCCGACCCTCGCTCGCCACGGACCAGGACCCCGCCGACGAGGGGGTCGACGGCGTTGAGGAACAGCGCGAGCTTGAGGTCGTCCTGCCCTACGACCGCGCTGAAGGGGTAGTTCTGACGCACCGCCACGGCAGGGCCTAGATCTTGATCGTGCGGGTGGACGGCATGCCCGCCGCCGTCTGCGGACCGGGCTGCCGCTTGGCCTCGGCGCTCACGACACGCGAGACCAGCGCCGCCATCGTCGGCCCGCCCTCGGTGCCCTTCGGCCGGCGGTGCCGGTACACCATGTCGGCGACGACGCCGAGGTGTGCGGCGTCCACCACGTCGGCGCCTTCGTACGCGGCCGTCGCCTGCGCGGCACGGGCCAGGACGAGGTCCGGACGGTGCCCGTCGACCTCCAGGATGATGCTCAAATTGGCGATCATGCGCCGGATGCCACGCGGGATCTCCACGCTCGGGCACCGCACCATCGCTGCCGACACCTTCGCCCGCAGCTCCGCCTCGCGCGGCGCGTACTCGGCGTCGAAGGCGGCCGGGTCGGCGTCCCAGCGGGTCCGCAGGTCGGCGATGTCGACCCGCTCTTCGACGTCCGTCATGCCGGTCACCTCGACGCACAACCCGAACCGGTCGAGCAGTTGCGGACGCAGGTCGCCCTCGTCCGGGTTCATCGTCCCGACGAGGATGAACCGCGCCGGGTGGACCATCGACAACCCTTCGCGCTCGACCACGTTCACGCCCGTGGCCGCCGCGTCGAGCAGGACGTCGATGATGTGGTCGTCGAGCAAGTTGACCTCGTCCACGTACAGGACGTTGCGGTGCGCGTTGCCGAGGATCCCCCGCTCGAACCGCTTGACCCCCTCAGTCAGGGCGGCTTCGAGGTCGATGGTGCCGACCACGCGGTCTTCTGACGCATTGACAGGAAGCTCGACCACCCGCATGCGGCGCGCGGACCGCGGTAGTGCGCCGCCGCCGGACGAACGCCGGGAGTCGCACTCGTCGCAGAATGCCTCGGGCGCATCGGGGTCGCAGCCGAACTGACACCCGTCGACGACAACCTGGTCCGCCAGCAGGGCCGCGAGCGCGCGGACGGCGGTGGACTTGGCGGTGCCCCGATCGCCGCGGATCAGCACACCGCCGATCGCCGGGTTGATGGCGTTGAGGACGAGGGCGTGCTTCATCCGTTCCTGGCCGACGATCGCGGTGAACGGGTAAGTCCGGCGCTCCATGAGCGTTTTTCCCTTCGAGACGCGCACTTTCGTGGACGAAGAGGCCGGAGGAGGCCTGCTCCCTCCTCCGGCCGCCCCGAGTACGTGCTAGCGAATGACGAACGTCCGCTCGGCCACCGTGGTCCGGATGACGATCTGGCCCGGCCCGGCGGCACTCCAGTCGGTGAACGGCTGACCGTCCAGCAGGACCTCGCGGGTGCTGCCCGGGGTCAACTGCGTGGCGGTGAACGTCGTCTCCGCGCCGGGGGTCGCCGCACCCGGGGCGATGCTGACGATCAGCGCGTCCTTAACCGGGTCGTACGACGCCTGGGTGACGTTGACGCCCGGGTAGTCGACGCCCACGATGCTCGGCTGGTCGAATTTGGCGAAGTTCGGCTCGTTGTACATCTTGCGGATGCTGCCTGCGCCGCCGATGTAGCCGAGGGTGGCCCACGCGTTGGGAATCCCGCGCGGCCACTCTTCCTCGAGGCCGAAGGTGACGTAGAACTCGCCGTCTTCGTAGGTGAGGCCGCCGTGCTTGCTCATCCAACTCTCGAGCGCCTCGGCCCGCTCGACGTCGCCGACCTCGCGGGCGTAGGTAAGGGCGCCGGCGGTGCCGATGAAGTCGGGGAGGTCCCCGCCACTCAGGTTCGTCCCCGTGAGAGCGGGCGGCCACACGATGTGCAGGCCGTCGTCGTCCTGGCGGCCGAACTGCTGGAACATGCCCTCGTAGATCTGGGTCGCCCACTCCGGCTCGTTCGGGATCAGCTGCATCGCCGGGCCGACGAAGAAGGCGCCCATCTGCTGGTGCGGCTCGTTCATGACGTACGGGATGTCCCGGTCGACGTAGGGCGCGCACCAGGCGAACGGGCCGTCAGGTTCGTCGTTGCCGCCGGTGATGTTCTCCTTGGCCCAGCCGAGCCAGCGGTCGTAACCCTTGCGGTAGTCGGTGCCGAACGCCTGGTCGTACAGGTGGGCGGCCAGCCCGCCGACGGACACGCAGACGGGGAACATCTTGCCGACCTCGCAGTCGATCCCGTAGATCAGCGGGGACCCGTTGGAGTCCCGGTCGCCGAGGTGGTGCTCGCACAGCATGCGCACCATGTCCTCGACGCCGTACTCGTAGTGGATCTCGTCGTCGTAGACGAGCTGCTGCTTGTCCAGGAACGACTTGTCGCCCGAGATGACGTAGCTGAGCATGAGCTGGTGGGCGAAGTAGCCCCGGTAGTTCATGTTCGACGAGCCGTTGCCGTAGATCGGGTCGTTGTCGATCGTGCGGCCGACGGGGGTCGCCAGGCTCGGATAGTACGGGTGGGCCGGGGTCTGAATCCCTGGAACCAACACCAGCGCGGCGTGGAACTGCTCGAGGCTGGTGCTCAGTCCGTTGCCCATGTAACCCGGCGAGTTGTAGACGCCGGCGAAGCCGGGCGGAATCAGACTGCGGTACTGAACGTGGGAGTAGTTCCCGCGGTTCGGGTCTTGCCCGGTCTCTTCGACCCAGTCGAACCACGCGGCGTACTGGCCCATGCGTTCCATGAGGCGGTGGGCGCAGCCGCCGAGCATGTCGCGCCAGGCCGGCACCTCCTGCGCGATTTTGGCCATGACCCGGAGGCCGTAGTCGAGGTCGTAGGACGGCTTCTTCCAGTACGGCCACCCGCTGATTCGGTCCCAGGCGCCGGAAAGCTCTCCACCCTTCGTCCAGTCGTCCTGGACGTGGGACTTGCGCCAGTTGAACTTGAGCGCGCCGAGGCCCTCACGGGTCAGCTTCGGATAGTCGTCCGGGTGAACGGACGACAGCGGCACGGGAGAAGAATTCGTTCCAGCGGTCACGTGGACAACACCTCAGATCGTCGGGACAGATACCCGCCGAGAGCCGGCGAGCTGCGCGATGGCGGCACCGGTCTCGGTTGCGTCCGGACACTAATCGCGGCCAGCCGCGGTCGGATATCTGCAGGCGCAGAGGGGTTGGCGAACTACTCGACGGCGTCCTTCTCATTCAGCTCGACGGCATTCCGGAACATGCGCACAATCTCGTCGCGCGCCAGGGCGAGCGGTGCCGGGTCCCCACTCGCGCGGGCCACGACGAGCCCGCCCTCCAGCGCGATGACGGCCATCGACGCCACCCGGGCTGCCCGAGCCGGCGCGACTCCGTCCCGCTCGAGGACGGCCTGCATGGCGCCTGCCCAGGCGTCGAAAGCGGCTCCGCACTGGTGCTGCAGCGACCCGGCGCCGTGGAACGGCATGTCGAGAGCCACCGCCGCGACCGCGCAACCGCGGCCGAACTCGCTGCGCACCAGGTCCGCAAGCGCGGCGTCGAAGAGAGCAGCCACGAGCTCGGGCGCGGTGCCCGCGCCGGCAAACTCCGCGAGGGACGCGAGAATTCGGCTGTCGGCAAATTTGACGACTTCGGCGGCGATCTCGTCCTTTCCGCCAGGAAAATGGAACGAGAAAGAACCGCGCGGAATGCCGGGCCGCTCGGTGATTTCCGCCAGACTGGTCCCGTGAAATCCCTTTTCGCGGAAAAGCCAGAAGGCGCTCTCGATCAATCGCTGCCGGGTGTCACCGCGGGGGACCATCACCTCACCGTACACCCAACTAGTCGTTCGAGCGAGTAGCTGCTACTCTCACGCCATGAACGGGACCTCGGCGGTGCGCGGCGGCCGAGCCCCAGCGCACGGGCCCGCCCGCCTCACGGCGTCCCTCGCCCAGTGCACGGCCGACTTCGCGGCCGAGACCGCCGGCGTCCATCTCGCCGGGGTCGCCTTCTTCGACCACACCCACACCCTGCGCATGCAGGCCGCGCACGGCTACCGGACTCATACGTTTCGCAACCTCGTCATCCCGGACGGCAGGAGCATCGCCCACAAGGTGCGGGCCACCGGCCGGCTCCAGTCCCTGTCCGACTACGCCACCGAATCCGGCTGCCCACCGTGGCTGATCGACATGTTTTGCGGCGGGGAGGGCGCCTCGGCCCTGGCGGCCGTGCCCCTGCGCAGCGGCGGCACGATCGTCGGCGTGCTGTACGGGGGAGTCCGAGACAGCGGCCCGATCGGCGACCGCCCGCTGTCGGCGCTGGAGATGGTCGCCCAGTTGGTGGCACCCAGCGTCGGGCCTCCGGCCGAGGACGTCCCGCGCGAGAGTCCGTGCGCTCCCCCGGCCCTGTCGCCGCGGGAGTTGGAGATGGTCGCCCTGCTGAGCCGCGGGCTCTCCACTCGCGAGATGGCGGCAGAAACGTTCCTCACCGTGAACTCGGTCAGGACGTACATCCAGGCCGCCATTTGCAAACTGGGCTGCAGAAGCCGCCTCCAAGCAGTCGCCGAGGCGCGTAAGTGGGGCCTCGTCAGTTAGAGCTCCCGTCAGGTGGAGCACGGACAGTCTCGGTCAGCGCGACCGAGACCGCCCCGCGGGTTCAGAGCTGGTAGACGTCTTCCTCCGTGAACAGGGCAACGAACGGGCCGCCGGTGGAAATACGGGCTGCGTGGCCCGCGACCTCCTGCCCGTCAGGCGACCCGAGGAAGGCCTTGATCGCGTCGATGGACGGGGCCCAGATCTCGGCCATCAGGTAGAAGGGGGCCGGCGCCTCGATCTTGGTCACCGCGGCTTTCATCCCCTTCATCTTGTCCTGCATGAGCGGGATGTGCTCGTCGTTGTACGCGCGGTCGAACTCGGCCGTGTCCGTGGGCATCGGGTAGAGGACGACCAGCTTGGCGTTACTCATCGGATTTTCCTTTCGAGGGTGCTTACTGACGTTGGGTCAGCCCAGCCGGTGAGCAGCTCGCCCACCGGCTCACTGCAGCAGAACCAGGGTTCGAGAAATTGCGGGACGGCGGGTCCGGTGAACGCCGCTCGAGGTTGCGGGCTGCCGCCCGCCAGGACGTGCAGGCGGTCGAAGGTGGTGTGCCTGTCCCAGCCGCCGCGGCCGGCTTCGGCCACGAGTGCCTCGAATTCGGCGTGCAGGGCGTCGATTCCCGGATCGGGGTTGGCCCACGGGTAAACGAGCCGGTCCGCGTCGAACTCGCCTAAGGCGCCCGCCAGCTCCGGAAGGTCCAGCAGCAGCGAGCCTTCGGGCACCAGCAGACGGGTCGTCAGCTGGATGGGGGCGAGCGAGGCGACGATGTCGAGTTCGTCCAGCACCGCGAAGGTCTCGAGCAGGCTCGCCCGCGTCGTCCACGGGTGGAAGGTCACGAACGTCGGATTCACCGCGACGCCCGCCGCTCGGCAGAGCGCGACGGCGGAGACGAACTCGGCCTGGGTGTGCCCCTTGGCCAGGAAGCCGAGCACCCGATCGTCCACGGACTCCACCGCGCTGGTGACGAACAGGCAGCCCGTCGCGGCCAGGACCGGCAACAGGCGGGAGTGTTTCAGCAGGTGCTCGACCTTGATGGTCACGTCGTAGGTAAGGCCGGGATGCCTGTCGTGCAGGGCTTCCACGATGCGCACCGCGTGTGCCGAGGCGTTGAAGAAGTCCGGGTCGCCGAAGGTGATGTGCTCCGCGCCGGCGGCGACCTGAGCGTCGATGTCGGCGAGCACGACGTCGGCCTGCACGACCCGGACTCGGCCCTGGTACACCGGCACCACCGGGCAGTGCCGGCACAGGTGTCGACAGCCGCGGCTGGCTTCGGTATACCCGACGACGCGTCGCTCGTCCCCGATCGCGAGCTGGGCGTAGTCCGCCAGCGGCAGGAGCCCCGATCGGTCCGGCACCCGGAACTTCAGCTTCTCCAGGGAGGAGAGCATGAGGGGCGCGCCCGTCGGGTGGGCCGGCCCGGCCAAGCCCGCGACGTAGCGGACGAGTTCGGCCTCGAACTCCCCGCTGATCACCGCGTCCGCACCCATTGCGCGCAGGTGCTCGGCGTTCGCCTGCCCGTACAGGCCGTAGAAGCAGACGCGCGCGCTCGGGTTCGCCGTGCGCACCAGCGGCAGGACGTCGAGCGCCAGTCGCGTCGCCGTGTGCATCGGGACGTAGAACGCGACGACGTCGGCCCGGGCGACGAGTTCCACGTCTAGCCCAGAACGCGACAGGTCCAGGCAGTCGACCGCGATGCCGGCCTCGGTCAACCACGCCGCGGGCGAGGCCAGGCCGAAAGGCTGGTGCCCGAGGTCGTAGGTGCCCACGAGAAGCACCCGCGCCGTCGCCACGAGGCTCACCGCCCCACGAAGGTGGTGTTCGCGGCAAGGTTTCTGGCACCGTGCTCGACGAGGACGGCCACGCCGTGCCGCATGTCCTCCGTGTCGTACAGGGCCGGCCCGAGTTCCAGCAGCAGGGCGTCGGCCGCGGCCGTCCCGTGATCGCGGTAGGCGCCGATCAGTCGCTTGGTCAGCGCATGCGCCCGGGTGGGTCCGGCGGCGATGCGCGCCGCGAGCGCGTCCACGGCCGCGGTCAACTCGTCGTCCGGGACGACCTGGGCGATGATCCCCCAGTCCAGGCACGTCGCCGCGTCGTACAGATCCCCGGTGTAGACGAACATCCGCGCCCGGACGGGCCCCGCGCGCTCGGCGATGCGTTGGGCGCCGCCGAAGAGCGTCGCCGTCCCGAGGTTCGCCTCCGGCGACCCGAATCGGGCGGACATGCCCGCGACGATCAGGTCGCAGTACAGCGCCAACTCGAGCCCGCCGCCGACACACACGCCCTGCACCTGCGCGATCACGGGGACGGGCAGGGCCTCCAGCGCGCGCAGGGTGTGCAGCCAGGTCTCGAGCTGGGGGCGAGCGGCGGCCGCGTCGACCCCGCCGAACAGCTCGCCGGCGTCTGCCCCGGCGCCGAAGTGGCCTCCGGCGGGCCGGACGACGAGCACCCGCACGCCGCTCGCGGCGGCAGACGAGATGGCGCGGTCCAGGTCGGCCAAGTAGGCCCGGGTCATCAAGTTCAGCGGCGGGTTGTCGAGCGTGACGACACCGACAGCGTCCTTCTCGTGAAAGGTGACCGTGCCCATTGTGTGCTCTTCCTGCTTTCGGCTCGAGTGCTCAGCTAGTCACGACAGGCGGCCGTCGCCCGTTCGCGCAACACGTTTTTCTGGACCTTGCCGGTCGACGTCTTCGGGAGCTCGCCGAACACGATGCCCGACGGACACTTGAAATGAGCCATTCGCGATCGGCAGTGCTCGATCAGGGCAGTTGCTTCGACGTCCGCGCCGGCATGCAGTGCCACGAACGCAACGGGCCGTTCCCCCCAATGGTCGTGCGGCGCGGCGACCACTGCGCACTCGAGCACTGCGGGATGCGTACACAACATGCGCTCCACCTCGATGGTGGAGATGTTCTCCCCGCCCGAGATGATGATGTCCTTCTTGCGGTCGCGCACCTCGATCCCGCCGTCGGGATGGCGCACAGCGAGGTCACCGGAGTGGAACCAGCCGTCCCGGAAAGCCGCGGCCGTCGTGACCGGGTCGTCGTAATAGCCCAGCGCGACGTTGTTGCCGCGCATCAACACCTCGCCCATCGTCTCGCCGTCGGCCGGCACGTCGTCCATCTCTCCGGTGACTACTCGTACCGGGTCGGCGGTGACGTATTCGTGGCCCTGAGCGCACAGCAGCGCCGCCTGCTCGGTGGGCGACTGCACAGCCCACTGCGGCTGCCGCTCCCGAACGGTGTGCGGCCCGTAAGTCTCCGTCAGGCCGTACACGTGGACGGCGCGGAAGTTGAGCTCGTCCAGCCGAGCCAGCAGCGTCGGCGTCGGCGGCGCGCCCGCGACGGCCACCGTGATCCGGCGGTCGAGCCGACGCGCGTCCGGGCTGGTCACGACCGAGGTGTGGACGGTGGGGGCCCCGTTGTAGTGGGTGATGCCCTCGCGCTCGAACAGGTCCCAGATCTCCGCGGGGTCCACCTTGCGCGGGCAGACGTGCGTCCCGCCGACCGCTGTGACCGCCCAGGTGAAGCACCAGCCGTTGCAGTGGAACATCGGCAGCGTCCACAGGAAGGCGGACTCCGGGCCCAAGCCCATTTCGACCACCTGCCCGAGGGCGTTCAGGTACGCGCCGCGGTGGCTGTACACCACGCCTTTCGGCTCGCCCGTCGTGCCGGAGGTGTAATTGATCGAGATCGGGTCGTCTTCGTTTCCGACGTCCCAGATCTCGGCATTGCCGGTCGCCGGGGCGTCGGCCAGGAACTGCTCGTACTCGTCGGCAGGATCCCCCGCATCGGCGACGAGGACGACCTTCAGGTCGCTTCGCACCGCGTCCACCAAATTGGCGAGCGAATGGTGCACCAGCAGCACGCGCGCCCCCGAGTGGTCGAGAATATAGGCCACCTCGGAGGCACTCAGCCGCGTATTGACTGTGACGAGGACACCACCCGCCGCGGGGACAGCGTAATGCGCCTCCAACACGGCCGGGCAGTTGGGCGCCAGAACCGCAACCCTGTCGCCGGGACGTAGCCCTGCAGCGAGAAGGCCTTCGCGGCCGCGGCCGACGCGCTTCGCTAATTCGCGGTAGGAATAGCGCAGTGCGCCGTAAACCACCGCCGTCGCCTCGGGATATACAGCGGCACTTCGACGCAGGAACGACAGCGGCGTCAACTCCGTGCGAGATACCGCGCGGTCATCTCCGTAGCGACGTGTGTCCGGCACCTGCGCTTCTCCCACATTCCCGCTTCACGGGACCCGCCGACACGGGCCGACGGCCACGTCCAGTCTGGGAAGAATGCGGGCGCAGGACTATCCGCAACTGCAGATTCGTCGGTCCGAGGTCAGGCCCGAGGGCCGAGATCGCCAGGACGGCCCCACACGCACTCGGCGATCCACGGCGCCAACGGGAGGGCACCGACGCCGAACAGGCGCCGGCGGGTGAGCTCGTCGACGTCGGGCAACCGCCACAGAACGGGCCGACGGTTCGGCGCGGGCGGAGAGACTGGAGTCGGCATGGGCGGGTTCCCTTCGGGCGGAACGTCCCGTCGAGGCGGCAGGTAAGGGTCACCTTACTCGGAACCTGGGCCTGGGAGCCACACGGACTGGTCGCAAGCACCCACGGCCGCTGAGATCGTCACCTGACGTGCAGTCATATGGGGGCATTCACTCCCAGGAGGAGCTCGCTCGAGCGGCCCAGGGCGACCTGCAACAACGCGGCACCGGCAGCCTGCAAGCGTCCTTCGCCAACCAGTAACCCAATGTCGTCGGAGGCGAACCTGAACTGCCCGGCCCGCGCCCGCGGGTCCTGGACCAGGCAACCCTCGGCATTCGCCGACACCAACGCGCCGAACAGGTCGTCGTAGCAGTCCGCGTCGATGACGGCCACGGTCAACAAGTCTGCGCCGAGCGTCAGAGGATCGACTCCGAGGGCGAGGGCCGAGACGGTCAAATGCCTGTCCTGCAAGGCTTCCCTCATCGACCGAGCGAAGTCCTCCGTGCGCGCAGACTGCTCGACCTCCTCCGGCAGGCCGAGCATCTCCTCGCCGTACTCGCGGACGAGGCAGTCCCACAACGACAAGTCGGCGAGTTGGCGACCTTGGTCCTCGTCACGTGCCTGGAAGATTCCGACCGGGATCACCATGCACGTCCCGCCCGCCTGGCCGACCTTCGCGGGGTCACGCCAGTGCAGCGGGAAGGACGCCTCACCCGTCCGTCGTTCGTGACGGAGCGTCAGAGTTGCTACAGCGATGCTCATCGGGCGCCGCCCAGGGTCGCAAGGATCGCCGATCGCGTCGCGCAGAGGTGTTCCGTCCAGCAGCCCCAGCTCGTTCGCTGCGAACTCGTGCGCGCACGCCTCCCCGACGTCGAGGTTGTCGAAGTAACGGCCGGGTTCGAAAACCATGCGCGGGGCACCGCGAAGGTCAGCCGACCGCAGCCGATACGTCGTGCGGTTCTCGAAGACCGACGGGGCGGCCAGCTCCGCCATCGCTGCCGAGTAGCTCGGATGGCGCGTGCCGTCCGACTTCATCGGCCGCACCTGCGCGGTCAGCTCGTCAGGCGGGAACAGTCCCGGCCGGTCAGCCTCGGGCGTCCAGGTGAGCTCGATCGACTGCAGCGAGATGGGCTCGTCCGGAAGCCAGGCGCTAGTCGTGAGCAGCGGCGAGTCGGCGACCTTGACAGCGTCCGGGTACAACTCGGCCGCGGCGACAGCGAGCCGATGGCGATGCTCCCGCAGGTGCACCCGCACGCGGAGCCACTCCTGCTCCGACGCCGTCAGGCTGCGACTCGCGTCGCCGGTCGGCACGCTATTGCTCCGCGTACGCCGCAAGGTTGGCGAGTGAGGACGCGAGCCCCACCGCGTGGTCGTGTGCGGAGATCCGACTCGGGACGTCGTCGGCCCGAATCTCGATATGCGTGGCGCCGTCGGCGGCGACGACCGTCCACGTCACCGTCATGGTGCCCGCGAAGGCAGGGTCGTCGGAGACGAAGTCGACAGCCTGCACGACCCGAACGCCGGGGACGATGTCGACGAACCTGGCCTCGACGACGTCCGATTCGGCGGTCGTCTTACCGGCAGCGGCCGAGGTGTCGGAGTAGGTCAGGCAGAGCCGGTACCCGCCGCCCGGACGCGCGTCGAACCAATCGAAACGGCCGCTCATCCCACCCGGGGGCAACCAGGTGGCCAGCGCGTCCGCGTCGACGAGGGCGGCGAAAACGCGGTCGACAGGCGCGTGGATCAGCCGCGAGGCTCGGTCCGTCCGGGTCACGCACCGACCTTAACCGCGATGTTCACTCACCGACAGTTCGCTGAACCTGGCCGCCGGGTGGCCAGGATCGACGCGGGTCGGCACGCGGTCACGCCCGCTTGCCGTCGAGACGCTGCAGGAGTTCGTGCGCAGCGAGTTCGACGTCCTTGTGGCCCCACTCGGCCGCCCGGAACTGACACGCAATCAGCGCCTTGCGGTGCACGCGGCGAAAGTCCCCGAAGACGAACCCGTACCTGCCCTTGGTCTCGTCCGTCGCCCCGTCGACGAGCCCGAGATGCCAGTCGGCGTAGTCGTCCCACGAGTTCGCCTCCAAAAACGCGTTCTCGTCTTCGGTGCTGGGTTGGGCATCGGCCCACACGCTGTCCAGCACGTACTGACGGGCGTCGATGAGCTTCCGTGCTCGCGCGACGGCGCGCTTGTTGACCGAGTACGAGGCCATGTCAGCGGGCTCCCTTCCACCCGGTCCGAACTACCCCACGCTCGACCGATGAGTCCGGCCGGTCGATCCGGTCTGAATTGGGAGGGAGCGGGCAGATGCTCCGCAGCAACGACAGGAAGGAAGATTTGCCATGACGAGCGAGGTTCTCCGCGTGAGCACCACGATCAAGGCGTCGGCCCAGGACGTGTTCGCGGTGCTCGCGGATCCCGCGACGCACGAGGCGATCGACGGCACGGGCTGGGTCTGCGCGCCGCTCGACAATGAACCCCTGACCCGCGAAGGCCAGATCTTCCGCATGGGCATGTTCCACGAGAACCACCCGGACGGCACGTACGAGATCGCGAACCGCGTCGAGGTCTTCGACCCGCCCCACGCCATTTCCTGGGAGCCGGGCCAGGAAAACGCTGCCGGCGAACTCGAGTGCGGCGGTTGGATCTGGCGGTACGACCTCGCCGCCGCGGGCCCGGGCGAGACCGAGGTGACGCTCTCCTACGACTGGTCCGCGGTGCCGCCGCCCGTCCGCAAGGAGATCCCTTTTCCGCCGTTCGACCCCAGCCATCTGGAAAATTCCCTCGAGCACCTCGCGGTGATCGCCGAGTAGGCCTCGCGCACTGGGTCGCCTTCACTGCCCTCGGTACGGCAGCTCGACCGAGGCCGTCGCGCGCAGGTTCTCCGCGTTCAACAGGGTCAGCTGGTCGCCGACGACCGCGAGCCGGTCACCGAGCTCGAGAATGTCCGGCGTTCGGCCCTCGACGGAAGGCTCGAGTTGGCCCACGGGGTGCAGCGCGCCGTCGTCACCGACACGCACCACGACCGCGCCCGCGTTCTCGCTCGGTTCGACGCAGCGGATCCCGCCCGGGCATCCGCGCCTGCCGCCGATCGAGCCGACGAGGACGAGGAGTCGGGTGCGCGGCAACCAAGTCGCACCCCCGTAAGCGATGTCGCCTTGACCGTAGGACAGAGCGTCACCGCGTTGGTTTGCGGTGTCGAGGCTGACGGCGGCCACCTCGAGGCTCGTCTGTATGTTGCCCATGCCCGCGCGCAGACCCGTGCCCACCAGGAACCCACCGCCGACGCCGAAGAGTTTCGCCGTGGGGGTCGGGAGCGCCAAGCCGCCGAGCAGGCGCGGGCCCCCGGCCGCGGGCAGATGCACCAGGTCCGTCCGGCCGGCGTTCGGGTTCGGGAAGAACGACTCCTCCCCCTCGGGCATCGGCGCGAGCGCGACTACGTCGTCGGTCCAGCGGATCACCTTCAGCGGACGACCCCCGGCCAGGTTCGCCACAGCGCCGGCGAGCTGCAAGGCACCGGCGCGCTCGACCAGGACGGCGACCCCCGCGTCCTCGCGGCGTTTGGTGGAGTTCCGCGGCGCGTACCAGGGGGCGAACGCGGAAGTGACGACTCGGACGTCCGTGCCACGTACAGAAAGCGCACCCTGCCCGGCGACGTACGCGGCCAGCCCGCCAGTCGTCACGTAGCGAGGCGTGCCGCTCGAGGTCAGGTCGAAGGTGTGCAGCAGCGTGCGCGGGTCGGCTGCGGCAAGTTTTCGATTGCCGCGCCGGTTCTGGTCCGGCCAGCCGGCGGTCGTGCCGACGACGAGTCGTTCGGCCGACGCGGCGACAAGATCGCCGCTGCCGAGAACCCCGGTCGCGCCGAAGGCCTCGAACGGCCGCTCCCCCGCCAGGTCCACGGTGAGCACGGAGACCACGTCGAGCCCGGCGTCGGTGGGTGGATAGCGGATCGCTGCGCAATCCAGCAGCGAACCGCGGGTGACTTTGCCGTTCTCGTCGTGAATCTGACGGTCCGGCAGCCAGTCGGCCGCCGGCGCAGCGGCCACCGCTGCCCGCGCGTCGGCGGAGTCGGTGCGGTACGCCCCGGCCGGACGGGTCTCGGGGTCGGTGACGATCACGACCCGGGCGAGATCACCCGTGCCCCGCACCGCGACGAAACGGCCGGTCACGGATTGGGAGCTGACGACCCGCGGACGCGCGGGGTCACTCAGGTCGACGACGGACATCGTCGTCCGCCGTTCGGGGACGTACCGCCCCCCTCTTGCGGAGGAGTACCCGAGGCGCGGGTCGTCGGCCGGGCCCAGCACGAGGACCCGCGTGCCGGCCAGGACGACGTACCGTCCGCGCCCGCCCACGTCGTCGAGGTCGAGGTGCCCGAGCAGGCGGGGCTCATGGGCGGAAACGTCGACGACCTCCAAACTCCCGAGCCGGGCGGTGACAAGCACACGACCGTCGGTGGCCGCGGACTCCGCACCCGGCGGCGTCGGGAAGTGCGGCCCCGAGGTGGACGAGGTCGCAGCAAAACCGGGGCCGGCCGCCGGGCCGAACACCGCGCCCGCCGTGTCCGACGTCAGCTCGACCAGGTCCGCTCCCTCGTTGAGGTGCAGGCCGTCCTTGTCGATCCGGGCCAGCGCGGCCGAGCGCATGTGGGCGACGAACTCGGCGCAGTCGCGGAACTTTTCCAACCCGCCGGACACCTCGCGCAGGTCCGCCGCGTCCTGCGTCGTGGCGGCAGTGAACGGGGACGGGGTCGGCGGGTCCCCGCACCCGCCGACCCCCACCAGCAGCGCGAGGACGAGGCCGGCCAACGTGGCTCGGCTCGCCGTCGTCCCTCGCACCACGTGCCGCCTTTCGGAGCGTGCCCGGTAGGACTCTGAGCCAAGTAAAGACGTGCGGGTTACCCGATTCGTTCGATCTGATCTGCACGGGACGGATGCAGGCCCCAGGTGGTGCGCCCAGTCAACTACCGCAGCCGCCGCAACCCCCGCCGCCGAGCCCGGCCGCCCTCGCGAGCAGCGCCGGGTCGATCAGCGCCTCGGCCGCGGCGCCGGTGCGGCTCCCCCCGCGGGGCTACCAGCGCAACCTCGGCGACGCGCGCAGCGTTCGCCTGAGTCACGGCCCTCAGCCGGGCAGGTGCCCGTACGCGTAGGTCACGACGAACGACAGGACCTGCCGCCGTTCGCGGACCATCGCGGACCGATAGTCGTCCCAGTCCGGGTGCTCACCGGCCAGCGCCCGGTACAACTCGACCAGGTCGGTGACGACCACGTCCGCCGGATCAGTGGCCACGGCTGTGAGTTCGGCGTCGCCCTCGGCGACCACGTACGACCAGAGATCCTTGGACGACACGTGCAGGCTGACCCGCGGATCCCGCTCCGCGTTGCGGGTCTTGGCGCGGTCCGCGGTCACCGACACGAGCACGCGCCCGGACTCGGCGTCGTACCGGTACACGATCGTCGACAGCTGCGGCCGACCGTCCCGCTTGATCGTGGCGAGGGCCCCGTTGCGGTGGGAGCCGAGGAAATCGAGGTATCGCTGCTGAACCGGTCCTGTCATACCTCATCCTTTCGCGCCCGCTATCCCTCGCCGAATGCCCCGCAGGACAAGTCCGTCCGGTCGAGGATGCTCAGCTTCGCACCGTCGACCAGAGCGAGCGAGCCCTCGCCGGCGGCGAGGAGGTCGTCCCCGACCACGATCAGGCGACGCAGGAAGTCGCCCGCGTCGAAGCGGGCCGCGCGGCGCAGATACCCCTCGGCGTCCACCCGGACGGCGACCACGTAGTGAATCTCGCGGCTGCAGCTCGGCCGGCCGTTCAGCAGCGGGCAGGTGGGCGGTCCGACCAGCTCGAACTCGGGAACGCGCACGAACGCCAGCCTCAGGTCTGGAAACCAGGCGAACGTGTCCGGCGGGCCGCTGCGGACTTCGAGCGCAGTATCGACCTGTCCGGCGCCCACGAGCCTCGGTTTCGCCGGGTCGCGCAGGTCGAGGAAGCCGAGACGGGCACGGTCCGTCGAGAGTCCGGACGCGGCGAAGCCCCGGGCCAGGAGCAGGTGCTCGCCCGCCGGCTGGAGCACACGGACCCAGGACGGCAGCTTGCCGACGCCCTTCGGGTTCGCGGAGTCGGCGAGGTCCAACACGCGGTACGTCGGTTTGTCGTAACCAACGCGCACGAGCGCGACGTCGCCCAGCCACGTCACGTCGTCGACAGCGTCGCCTTTCCCTGCGCCGGCGACGGCCCCCAGCAAGCGGAGTCGGTCGCCCTCCTCGGCGAGGACGGCAGCGCCTCGCCGGTCGGCACTCTTTCCGGCACTGCTGGCCCCCTGGCCGGCGTCGGGTCCGAGGACGACGCGCAGGCGCCCGTCCCCCGCTCCGAAAACGCCGCCGGGTCGGACACAAGGCCCGGCACCGTGCCCGACGCGATGCGCGGGCTCGCGTCCCGCCCCGTGGCATCGAACGCGTACACGGTCGTCTCGCCGACGACGCGCCTCGTCTCGACGTCCTCGCCGTGCTCCGTCGCAGCGACGTAGACCCGACGCGCAGAGGAGTAGGCCACTTCGCCGGCAACCGCCACGCCGACGGCTGTGCCGCGATCCGTCGCGACACCGGTTGCGGCGGCATCGATCGTCAGCACGGACGCGAGCCCAGCCCGGCGGGACGTTCGGGGATCGCGACGTCGGAACATCCGAGGAGGGGGCCGTCGAGGATGACGGTGCCCGAGCTGTCGCGGGTGAGGCGGGTCGGCAACCAATTCTCCCCGGAGGCCGTGCGCGCGGCAGCGAGGTTGCGCTCGCGCGCTTCGTCCTGCGTCTCGCCGTCTCGGGCACGGGAGTAGCGCACGCCACCAGGACTGGCGAAGACGACGCGAACGACGCCGTCGCGCTCATAGGCAGACGGCGCCTCTCCGGCGATCCGGTCCGAGCGCAGGACCGCCGGGTGCGCCAGGTCGGACAAATCGACGAGGGTCAGCTGGGTGTCCTACCGAGTCCAGGGACCAGGGCCGTCCGCGGGGGCCTTGTCGTCGTCGGCGTAGGAGCCGAGCAGCAGCGCGCGCTGCCCGGGGAGGAGCAACACCCTCTGATCGTCGGCACCGCCGACGGCCGGCAGCGAGCCGAGCAGCTTCAGCTTGCCGCGGGAGGTGTCGAAGATCCGCAGCTGGCCGGCGCTGAAGGTGAGGACGCGCTCACCGTCGACCTGGACGAGGTCGGCCCGCTGCCCTACGGGATCGTCGGCAGGCGCGAGCGGCGGCGAGTCGGTCGGCAACGCACTCCGAACCTTGGCTGCCGGACGGTCGAGCAACGCGGCCCGGACGGGACTCAGTCCGACCAATTGCAAGCGCGGGCGGGCGAACTCGCGCTCGGCTAGCGGGCGCATGTACGCAGCGAGGGCCGCGCAGTCCGCGGAGGGCTCCGCGGCGGTGGGGCTGCCCGTGACCCCCGGTTGCGACTGGGAGTCACCCGCGGCCGCCCCAGTCAGCTCGCGCGCGCTGGCGGCCTCGTCCGGCTGAGCGGTTCAGCCTGCATCACCATGCCTCCTTTCATCCCGCCGCGGAGACCTGCCGTGCGCTGGCGACCCATTCGAGGAGATGCATCGGCAGACCGCCGCGGCCGAAGCCGTCGAGGACGGCCGGTAGCAGGTCGCGTCGGCATCAGCGTCGGCGCATTCCTCGCCGACCGGTGACGGCAAGCAGTACGCGCCTAACCCGGTCGCCGCCGGGCGAACCGCCGTACGGTGCGGGCATGTTGATCGCAGAGGAGCTCCTCCTGATCGGCCTGGACCCCACCAAGGGCAGCCTCCCGATCCGGACGTCCGAGTACCTCGAGATCGGCCTGTCCGGCGCGCTGTTCGCGGAGCTCGTCCTTCTAGTCGCGGCCGAGATTCGGGACGGCACGGTCGTCGCGGTGCCTGGCGAGGCGCCCGCGGACCCGGTGCTCGCCGCGGCGCAGGCCTTCCTCGCCGACGAGGCCGAGGGCTTCGTTTCCGAGGACGCGTTGAGACGGCTGGACAAGGCACTGGACGGCGTCCGCAAGCAGCTCTCGACGAGGCTGGTCGAAGCCGGGGTGCTCAGGGTCGTCGAGGGCGGCCGGCTGTCGTCGACGAAGTACCCCGCAGTGGACGTCGCCTTGCACGCCGACGTCCTCGGCTCAGCGCAGGCCGCGGCCCGCGGCGACGAGCCGTTGACCGACCGGGAGGCGATCCTGCTGGCGATGGCCGGGCCGAGCCGCCTCCTCGAGCGCGTCGCGCCCGCACCCTCGGACCACAAGCACGCCAAGGCAAGGATCGCGGAAGCGTCCGGCCAAGCACCCTTCGCCCGCGAGGTCGAGAAGATCATCGACAAGCTCGTCGCCGCCGAAAGCGGTTTGTGACCGCCCTGCATTTGCGCCGAGACCCGGCCGGTCACCGGGTCGCCAGGCCGGCTAACGGCAGATCAGACGATCGACGTCTGCCAGACGCTGACGACGGCGACGTCGTCCCCGGGTCGATGGTGAACGACTTCCCGATCTCGGTGTAGATGACCTCTGCCAAGACGCTCGCCTCCGAGATGGGGACCAAAGTGGCGGCCAGGTTCCCGAACGGTGCGTACGAAAGCAACAACCACGCCGCGCTTGGCTGTTCGATCCGCGCCCCTGACGAGGTATCAGTTCTGCAGGTCCGTCAGGTACTCGTCCAGTCGGGCGAAGCCGGTGTCGACGCCACCGATCGCCGGTTGAGCGCGGCGTCGCGCGCCTCGCGGGTGGGGAAGGCCATCGTCGAGATCAGCGTCGTCCGGCCGTCGACCTCGACGAACTCGAGGGTGTTCGTGGTCTCCGGCCAGCCCTCGCCCCACGTCTCGGTGTGCACCACGCGAGCCGGCGCGTCGACCTCCAGGTACACCCCGGTGATCGCCATCTCGGTGCCGTCCTCGCCGCGCCAGACGCACCGCCACGCGACCACCGGGCCGGAGGTCGATCTCGCAGATCGGCATCGTCCAGCCCTCGGGACCGAGCATCCACTGCTGGAGATGGCGGGCCTCGGTGTGAGCGGCGAAGACGAGTTCGCGCGGTGCGTCGAATTCGCGGGTGAGCACGATCGTCAGGTCCGTCGGTGTCGCGACGTCGAGGGTGTGAGGCATGGTCAGGATTCCTTTCGAGGGGTTGCGTCGGTGGTCGCCTGCAGGTGGTCGAGATAGGCGTCGAGTCGTCGGTAGCTCGCGTCCCAGAACTCGGCGGTAACCGTCGGCCCATTCGCTGACTTCCTTGAGCGGTGTCGCCTCTAGTCGGCACGGACGCCACTGGGCGTCGCGGCCGCGGGAGATCAGACCCGCCGTCTCGAGCACCCGCAGGTGCTTGGAGATCGCCGGCCCGCTCATGGTGAACGGGGCGGAAAGTTCGGTCACCGTCGCAGAGCCCTCGGACAGGCGGGCGAGGATCGCCCGCCGCGTCGGGTCTGCGAGGGCGGCGAAAGTCCGACTCAGAGGATCGGTGGCCATCAGCTGTATGAACCAATCGGTTAGATAACCGAATAGTTCATTACGACGCAGATGTTGTCAAGAGAGGCAGGCACGGGACCGGGGCTCACACGCGCCGGAAACCCCCGTCGGTGCACGCGGTCTCCACTCGGCCGAGGCCGAACGCGTCCACCGGGCCGAGTGCGCCGGATCCGCTGACGTTTCCCTGGGCTAGCTCGCCCGCAGTCCAGGCGGCCAGGTGACCGGTGATCAGATACGCGTTCGGGCCGAGCAGGCGCACGGTGGCCAGGACGCGGCCGGCGGCATCGGAGGCAACCGCGACCGCCAGGCTTCCCGTGGCGGCTTGCGCCTGAGCGTCCGGACCTTGACCGGTCCGGGTCAGCGCGGCATCGGCCTGTCGGCGGATCAGGGTCACCAGCGGACGGCCACGCAGCAGCGGGGTGGCGTAGGACAGGGCCTGCAGCACCCGGACCGGAACGATCCCGCCCATGTACACGACGACGTCGCGCAGGGAGGGGGCCAACCGCGGCAACGCCAGCGGCTCGGTCCCGCCGGCGAGGCCGGCGACGCGTCGGCCGTCGGGGGTCGGGAACGAGCGCACCTCCCGCCCGAGGGGCCTGCTGACGACGCGGCCGCCGCTCAGGCTCGGTGCGTCCTCGAGCATGGCCCGCAGCACGGTGGCGACCGTGCCGCTGCTCAGCGGGCTCGTCGCTCTGCCCTTCGGGGTCAGGCCGCGCATCACCGACCTGACCCCCACCCCGGGCATGAAGTAGCCGATGTCCAGTCGACGTACGCGTTCGCCCGCCTCGCGCAGCGCCAGCGCCCCCGCCACATTGCCGGGGACGAAGTCGTAGCCGATGCCGGCGAGCAGGGCGCAGCCGGCCTTCTCCGCGCGCGGCCCGTGCACCTCGAAGACCCGGCGGACGAACTCGCTCTCGCCACTGGTGTCGACGTAGTGAGCGCCGACCGCAATCGTGGCGTCCAGGGCTGCCTGGCCGTACCGGCCGAAGGGCCCGACCGTAGTCACCAGCACGTCACCCCGAGAAACGAGCCCGCGCACGGTGCCGGGGTCGTTCGCATCGGCACGTACGGTCGGCAGATCGCCGTGCCGGGCCGCCAGTTCGGCGAGTCGCTCGCTACTGCGTCCGGCGAGCGTGGGCCGACGACCGGCGGCCACCAACTTCTCGACGACCAACCGGCCCGTATAGCCGGTAGCTCCCAGCACCACGATGCGCCCTGCCACGACGGCAGGCTACGGCCTCGCGAGACGACGAACCTGAGGGCCCGCGGCCGGACGAACGCCGGTTTACGACCGCCCTACGACAGCAGGACGGCCACACCCTCAGCGCCTTGGGCGGGCAGAGAAGCGGTCTGCGACCCGGGCGACGATCTCGGTGATGCAGGGGTAGCGGGCGACGTCGTCCGCGAAGGAGCCGACGTCGTCGGCGCCGAGGAGAAAGCGCCGCGGGCACATCTGGGCGCGCCTAGGCCGGGCGGGCTTGTAAGGGGCCGGTTCCTGGCTACGCAGCAGAGCACGAATTTCCTCGTTGAGGACGCCGTGGTTGCCCGCGGCGACGATGCACCGGACCTGGTGGGCGACGCGGTCCCGGTGCGCGGCCTGCAGGCGGGCAGACGTGTCGGGGCCGTAGGACGCGAAGTCCCACCGGCCGACGCCGGCGCGGCGTTCGAGGTCCCAGCGGATGTTCTGCAGGGCGTGCCGGCCGATCGTGTTGTCCGGGAGCAGCGCACGGAAGGACGCGACCTGCTCGTCGATCGGGGCGGCCGCGAGCGCGAGGTCGGCGTCGACGCGGGCCCGGGCCCAACGCAGGAGGGACCCGACCTTGTAGGCGCCACGGCGAGAACCGATCGTCCAGTCGATCTCCTGGCGCCGGCGGCGTTCGATCTCCGGCCCGATGTCGGCGACCTCGACATCGCGGCGGACCGCGACCAACTGCTGACATTCGCGGCTGCGGTGCTGGCGATGGATCGCCTGCCGGGTGCGGCGCGCGCGTTCCCGCTCGGTCGACGGCAGCACCGACTCCGACATGTTTTCGAGCTTCTCGTCGTGGTTGCGCACGGCGACCTCCCCTCGCGAGTCCGGATCTGAACCGCAGTCAGGATGAGGTACGCCAGTCACGGTGGCGATCGGATTTTCGGGTCGGCCTCGTCAACCGTTCAGAACGGCACGTCCACGATCAGCGGGCGCACGAGCTGACCGCTCCACGGGTCGATCAATGCGACGCGCCGAGCCGTCCGGCTGTCGATCGGCGGCGGACGGCAAGCGCACCCACGCCTTGCCGCCGAGGCGGCGGACGGCGCCGATGTCGTCGGCACCGTCCGCCGCGTCAACCGGAAGTCAGGACCGCTTCTCGTTCGTCGGGTACTGCGAGCCAATCGGGACGCCAGGCATGACCGTTCCCTCCGGCACATCGAACGCCAGGCCCGGCGGCCGCACGCTGCCCTCCGTCGAGATCGCCAGGACCGCCCGCGGCTGGGGTGCCGCATGCCGCGGGTCCGCCTTGCCCTCGTGCTCCGCCGCGGTCTCGCTGTTGTCGACCATGCCTGCTCCTCGCCCTCGGGTTGCCGGTGCGCCAAGGCCCGACTGGGCCAGGACCTCTCCGGTCGAAACGCGCAGGACGCGTCCCGCGAGCCATTAAACGTCGCCGCGGTCCACGCTGAACAGACTCTGTGCCACGGCGTGTTGGACCGCGTGAACAAAGTGCGTCCTGGGGCAGGGATCGACACCCGCTGACGGAACGTCAGACAGATGTGCGCCAGATGTAGGGATCGTTGCGGGCGCCCTCCTTCTTGTTGCAGGCTGCATCAGGGAGCGCTACGTACGTCCGCGTCCGTCGATCCGGCGACGCGGGGATGCCGGCAGCCGACCGAACGTCGGGGATGATCGGTGGTCCGCGGTGTTCGAGGAGTGAGCATGCACAACGACATCAGCCGCCAGTGGGCGTTCTTCCCCCGTTGGTGCCGGGAGAGGTCCTGGCCGCACAGGCGCGCCAGGTCGAGGCTGCGCAGATGGCGGGGATCTTCGTCCCGCAGGTGTACAGCGACCCCTTCATGGCGATGGGGTTCTGCGCGGCCGTGACCGAGCGCGTTCAGATCGGCAGCGGGATCAAGATCGCCTTCGCCAGCAACCCATTCGAGATCGCGATGACCGCGATGGACCTGGACCGCGTGTCCGGCGGCCGCGTGGTGCTCGGCCTCGGCACGTCGACCGCGGACTGCGGACTGCGTCGAAGGCTTCCACGGCGTGCCCGGTTACGGCAGGCCGGTGGCCCACATGCGCGAGTCCATCGAGGTGATCCGGGAGGTCTTCGCCGGGCGCGAACCAGATTTCCATATCACTCTTGCCGCCGACATATTTCACCAGCGCGCTGTCGGCGCGGTAGCCGGCGATCGGCTTGAGCACGACGGCGCAGATCAGCACCGGCCCGGCATAGCCGGCATCGACCTTCAGCACATCGAGCCGCTTGAACGACAGCATCAGATCGTAACGGCGCTGACCGTCGAAAATCGACAGCACGCGGTCGCAATGCGACGGCAGCAGCGTGTTCTGCTCGCCCGGCGGCGCCACGATCAGCATGGCGCTGAGCGGATCGGCGACGTTGCGGCGGTCGGGCTCAGTGACGGGAATGCGGTCGTCCTTCTTCGGCGGCGCATCCATCCGCAGTGTCTTCACGCCGCCGCTCTCGAACGTCATCTGCAAGCCGGCAACTTCGCCGTCTTCGGTCAGGTTGGCCGAGAAAAAGGTCGGCCGCAGCCGGTCACCTTCAATAATGCCGCGCGTCGCCACCCGGCCTTCGCCGTTTACCAGCACACTGAGCGCGCCGCTGGCCTTGCCGTTGGCCGAGGTGGTGTAGCTGCCGGCGCCGATATCGACTGCCCAGGTCAACTGGCCGATCGACACCCCGACCATCGAAATCTTGAAATGCGCATTGAGGCGCGCTTCGGCGCGCGCCGGGGCGTGGCCGATGCAAAGCGCCAGACAGGCGATCGAGAAGAGAGCCGAACCTTGGGTCCGCAAGCGCATACCTCGATTATAGACCGTTCGTGTCTGAGTCGTCAGGCGGCGGTCTTGCCCGATTTCTCCGGCTTGGCGAACAGCGCGATCAGCGCCCGCTTGATCGCGGCCTGGCGCGTCGGCGAGGTGATCTGCGCGCCCATCAGGTCGGTCACGTAGAACACGTCGACCACGCGTTCGCCAAAGGTGGCGACATGGGCCGAGGCGATGTTGAGGTTGAGTTTCGAGAGCGTCGCCGTCATTTCGTAGAGCAGGCCGGTGCGGTCGAGCCCGGTGACTTCGACCATCGTGTAGCGGTGCGACCACTGGTTATTGATGGCAACGGAAGGCTCCAGCGCGAAAGCCTTGATGCGGCCCTTCGGCGCGACGCGCTTGGCCACCACGTCGGGCAGCCGTAACTCGCCGCGCAGCGCCTTCTGATCGAATCGGCGATGCGGTTGCCGCGCCGCTCCTCGTCATCGTCGCGTTCGAACTCGCGCGACAGCGAAATGGTGTCGAGCGCGCGGCCGTCGGTGGTGGTGTAGATCTGCGCATCGACGATGTTGCCGCCGGCCATCGAGCAGGCGCCGGCGATGATCGACAGCAGCCACGGATGGTCGGGCGCGAGGACCGTGAGTTCGATCACCGCGCGGTCGGCGGCGAAACGGATGGTGGTGGCGAGATTTTTTCCGGCGTCCTCGGCGGCGCGCACGAAATGCGCGTGTTCGAGCTTGTGTTCGAGATCGACCTTGAGCCAATAGGCCGGATAAAGCTGCGCGGCATAGGCCTCGACGCGCTCGGGCGGCCAGTCGGTCGCCTTCATGGCGTCGCGGAATTGGGCCTGCGCGGCGGCGACGCGCTGCGCGCGATTGACCTCGGAGAAGCCGCCGGTCAGCACCGGCTCGGTCTCGAAATACAAGGTGCGGATCAGCTGCGCCTTCCAGCCGTTCCAGACGCCGGGGCCGACGGCGCGAATATCGGCGGTGGTCAGAATGGTCAGCAGTTTCAGCCGCTCGAGCGACTGCACGACGGCGGCGAAATCGTCGATGGTCTTGCGGTCGGACAGATCGCGCGACTGCGCCACGCTCGACATCACCAGATGCTGTTCGATCAGCCAGGCGACGGTTTCGGTGTCGGCCGCGGAAAGTCCAAGCCGCGGACAGAAGCGCCGCGCGATGCGCGCGCCGGCGATCGAATGGTCCTCTGTCTGGCCCTTGGCGATGTCGTGCAGGAACTCGTCGACGATCAATATCGCGCGCTGGTTGGCGCGATCTTTGGAACATTTCCGTTGGCGGCGAGGTATCCTCGTTGTCGCCGCGTTCGATCTCGTCAACCGTGCGCGCATCAGATGCTCGTCCACTGTGTAGTGGTGGTACATGTTGAATTGCATCATCGCCACGACCTTGCCGAACTCCGGCACGAAATGGCCCAGCACGCCGGCATCGTTCATCCGTCGCAGCACCGTTTCCGGTTCGCTTCTCGAGGGACGATGTCGAGGAAAAGCGATTGGCTTCATCGTTGTCGCCAGCGTCGGATCGATCAGCCTCAGCGAGCGCGCATCAGCCGCATCGCATTCGGGTGCAGCGCAGAGTGCTCTCTGCGCCACCTCGAAGATGCGGATCAGATTGACGGGATCGCGCACGAACACGCTGCCATTAACCGTGCGAATGCGGTTGTTCTCGGCGATGAAATCCTCGGTGCCCGCGATGGCCTTGCGCTTGACCGGGCGCAGCCTGGCCATCACCCGCGACAGCACAGGCACGGTCTTGGCTTCGCTCTCTTCCAGTTCGGCGCAGACGATGGCGGTCAGGTCGCCGACGTCCTTGGCATTGAGGAAGTAGTGCTTCATGAAGCGCTCGACATCCTGCGGCCCGGGATGTTCGGTGTAGCCGAGCCGCACCGCGATCTCGCGCTGAATGTCGAACGACAGCCGCTCCTCGGCGCGGCCGGTGACGAAGTGCAAATGGCAGCGCACCGACCAGAGGAAATCCTCGCAGCGGCGGAACAGTTCGGTATCGTGCTTGTCGAAAACGCCGCGCTTGATCAGTTCGTCCGGTTCGCGCACGCGGTAGACGTACTTTGCGATCCAGAACAATGTGTGCAGGTCGCGCAGGCCCCCTTTGCCGTCCTTG